>CBDBPM010000002.1:0-4800000 GCA_965208735.1 Candidatus Poribacteria bacterium | reverse complement strand
CCATAGCAGATGCTGGCTGTTCATGGCTATCCGATTCAACGAATTTCCAAGTCAACAGACAGGTCATGGCGACAACTACAAAAATAGTAATCGTTTTTTTCATATTTTTAATGTTCCTTGCGGTTCGGTCAGGTCGGTTTGGAAAATGAAGTGCCTTTCCGTATATCCAGCCTGCCCGTTGGTTAGGCTTACGCGCTTTGGACCCTGCGCGTAGCACATCTTTTTGCGCCACCTTGTGTTTTTAAGATGACTCAACAAACAACCTAAGCGTTTGTTGCAATTCGGTTAATATATTCACTCCAGTCATCCCAGGCATCCGAATTTTAAGTTGTGCTGGTGGTTGCAACTGGAGGTTGCTATTTTGGTGGATTATCTCAATGAATTTCTTCACATTAATTCTCGGTTTTTGTTCGTCAAAGGTAACCTTTACCTGCTCTTTTCCAGCGACGATCGCGGTAATACCGAGATTTTGGCTGAGTTGCTTTACACTTGCAATTTCAAGTAACATCTCAGCGGGTTCAGGAATCGCACCATAGCGGTCCTGAAGTTCCTCGCGGAGTTCTTTCAATGCAGTATCGTCTTTCAAACCCGCAATTTTTTTATAGATGGAGACCTTCTGACGACTATCCGGTACATAATCATCAGGAAGATAGGCTTCTATTGGCAGACTAATTCGTGTTTCCAGCGTCTCCTCAACTTTTTCGCCCTTTAACGCCATCACTGCCTCTTCAAGAAGTTTACAATAAAGTTCATAGCCGACAGTGACGATATGTCCATGCTGCTCGGCACCGAGTATATTTCCGGTGCCACGAATTTCTAAATCACGGAGGGCAATTTTAAAACCTGAACCGAGGTCAGTGAATTCCTCAATAACCCGAAGTCGTTTCTGCGCACCCTCGGTAATTGCTCGGTCTCGTGGATAGAATAGATACCCATACGCCTGAGCATTGGCACGTCCGACACGCCCCCGTAACTGATAGAGTTGTGCTAAACCGAGCGCGTCCGCACGATTAATGAGGATTGTGTTAACGTTCGGGATATCCAGTCCCGATTCAATAATCATTGTACAAACGAGTATATCGTGTTTGTGGCGGACAAACTCAAGCATAACAGATTCTAATTCCCGCTCCGGCATCTGTCCATGTGCGACAGCAATGCGTGCATCCGGCACGAGTTCCTGAAGCGTTATGGCAATATTCTGAATATCTTGCACACGATTGTGGACGAAAAAGATCTGTCCGCCGCGTGCTAATTCCGTTGTGATCGCTTCTCGAATGACCTCACTATCGTGAGGCATCACATAGGTCTGGATGGGTAATCGATCTGCTGGCGGCGTATTAATAACACTGAAATCTCGGATACCGACAAGCGACATGTGAAGGGTGCGTGGGATCGGTGTAGCCGTCAGTGTAAGCACATCAACGGTCTCTTTAAATTGTTTAATTTTTTCCTTATGCTTAACACCAAATCGATGCTCCTCGTCAACGATGAGAAGCCCAAGATTTTCAAATGACACTGTCTTGGAGAGCAGGCTATGTGTGCCAATAACAACATCAACAGTCCCTGCCGCCAGTTTTTCCTTAATCTGTTTGATCTCCTTCGGCGTGCGGAACCGGTTCAACATCTCAATATTGATCGGAAAAGATTGAAAGCGTTTCTCGAAAGTATCGTAGTGTTGCAGTGCGAGAATCGTTGTTGGCACGAGAATTGCGACCTGCTTTTCAGCCATAACAGATTTGAAAGCGGCACGCAAGGCGACCTCCGTTTTTCCATATCCGACATCTCCACAAACCAGCCTATCCATAGGTCGCTCACCTTCCATGTCGGCTTTAACGTCCTCAATCGCCTGGAGTTGGTCATCGGTTTCCTGATAAGGGAAGAGTGCCTCAAATTCGGTCTGCCAAGGCACCTCAGCCGGAAAACTGTATCCTTTTCGAGCCTGCCGAAGGGCATACAAGTTGAGCAGCTCATCCGCCATCTGTTCAATTGACTCTTTAACACGTCCCTTTCGGCGATGCCACGCTGTCCCACCGAGCTTGTCCACGCGAGGTTTATGCGCGTTGTCTTTGCTCCCAATATATTTCTGAACAAGGTCTACTTGATAGGTAGGCACATAGAGGATATTATCATCGTTATATTTAAGGATCAGAAAATCTTGTGATTTGCCATCAATTGCCAACCGGCGTATCCCCTCATAGATAGCAATACCATGGGAAACGTGAACAACATAGTCACCAATTTTCAGATCAATTAGGCTAAGAATAGGTGTTCCATCTGTAGGTGGACGGCGTCGGACGGGACGATGTTGGCGATTTCCGAAGAGTTCGTCTTCAGAAATAACCATGAGATTTAACTGCTCGTTGAGAAACCCTTCACTGATTGCCCCAACACTGATGTCAATATCTGTTGGAAATAAGTCACGCTCGGCTAAAATCTCGGTTACGCGTTTTAACTGCTGCGGCGTTTCGCAAAAAAGATGGATCCGTTTCCCGGCGACTGTCCATGTTTTAATCTGATTAATGATCGTTTGATAGTTGCCGGATGGTAGCGCGAGCGGTTTCATCTCAAAATGCAGGGGTGCCAATTGACTCTCGGTAACTTCACGCGGTGGTGCTAAAGATGATGAAATGACGGGATACCTTTTTAATTGCGTGCTGAGTGTTTCAAAGGCGGCTAAGAGACTATCCGGTGGCACCATGAGGTTGGACTCATCCATCTTTTTTTGATACAATTCCTGTGTCCGTTCGTGCATTTGCGAGGCTTCCCGCTGTTGCCACTGTGGTTCTATCAAGCAGACAATTGTATCATCTGCCAGATAGTCTGTAAGCAATTCGGTTTCCGGGACGAGCATCGGTAGAAACGCCTCTATTGCATCATTGAGAGGACACCCTTGCAGCGGATATTGAGATGCTGCTGCTTCTGTCAAGTGCTGTGTTACTTCCCGGACCGCATTTATCAGTTGCGGTGTGGGTCGTGCCTGAATGAGTAAATCGGCTTGTGCCCGCCAATGCTCAACGGATATATCATCGGAAAGCACTTCTCGCAGCGGTGTCAGGGTAACCGATTGAATCGATGCCGTTGAACGTTGCGATATCGGGTCAAAAGTACGGATGGTATCAATTTCATCTCCGAAAAATTCAATTCGGACCGGGGTATCGGTCGTAAGCGGATAGACATCAAGGATGTCCCCTCTGCGTGCGAACTCCCCTTTGACTTCCACAAGTTCAACGCTCTGGTATCCGCCACGAATAAGCATTGTTGCGACATCATCGGGATCTATCTCGTCACCGAGATTAAGGACACGACAAGCGTCGGCAAAATGCTGTCGAGGCGGAAGTTTGTAGAGCATCGCTTGGCTTGTCGTTACGACGATGCTCCGTTCTCTCTGCAGCAAACGCTCGAGACATCGTATCCGGTCTGCAACGGTGTTTTTAGGGGGCGCGATGCCATCAAAAATTTTGCGGTGCCAGCTCGGGAAGAAATTAATACCGGATTCTGGAGCAGTGGTGGGTGTAGTATCTAAAGTCGGATACGCTCGGTATGTACAGATTTCCGCCATCACCTGTTCGGCTTCACGATGCGAGGGAAGCATAATTAGAAAGGATTTCTTCGGAAAATCGTCAATCAGCGTTGCAAGCAGATACGCCGTCGATGCGTTCGCCAATCCTCTAAGCCACGGGAGTTTCTTGCCATCTTTGAGGCGCGCCAGCAACGTTTGGTAATTTTCTGTTTCACGTAAAAACTCTATCACTACTGTTTCCTTGACAAGCGACCGGAGATATCGCGGTTAACATGTGTTGATTTCTTATAATTCGCGGTACTAAATTAATGGCCTATCCTCAATTAAGCGTTAATTCGCCACCTCAATATCGGTTAAAGTGGCTTTTATCGCGCCTATTTTGCTCTTTGTCTCAATTTTGACAGGTAACCGTCGTTCATCATCTGTAATCCAGAAGCGCCCACCTTCTGATGTTCGTAACACAAGCGTTTTAACATTGCCTAATTTTTTATTTTTAACAAACTCTCTGCCTTCAACGGTGAGTCTCGCTTTCAGTACCTTTCCTTTAACGAGCAGCGGGAAGAAATAGGTTTCACCGAACACAAATTGCTTAGAACGTAGGAAATAGATAAGCGAGAGTTCATCTTGTGTGCCGGGCGGTATTTCCAGGACCTTTGCCTCACGTTTTTCTGGTACTTTTGGGTTTGGACGCGAGACCTTTTCATATTCCGCCTCACCCTCACGGAAATTAATTTTGACAACGGCTTGATATTTTCGGTCCTGCACATAATTCTGAAATCGGATCGGTGAAAGTGTTGTTGGATTTAGATGCGTTTCTTGCTGATTCCGGAACTTATAGAACCTGAAAAGTGCACGAGTTTTCATTTCAGATTGGATACGATAAGTATTCTGTCCGTTCACTACTTCTTCTTTGACGATCCAGTCTGTCCGTTTGCCAGCGGGCAATTTTTTCAAACTAATATTGTATGTTAATTTTTCACCGACTTGAAAAGGGCTCGGGACAATGTCCTTGGCGTCAACAAGGAACACGGAATTATCGCTTAAGGCGATGTTCCCGATTAAGAGCAGCGCAAAGATTAGGTATTTTGCATAACGCACGCTTTTGTCCTCGCAATTGGTGTGTTGAGATAAAAATCTTCTGCAGCATTTTTAGAATCTATGGCTAAAAACCAGAGATTGAAGACCGCTATCTGTTTGTTGCACCTGCAGAGAAAATCTTCGATTATTATACGCTTCGGCGGTCTTAGGTGCGTCAAGGATATTCCAGATATGGATCCCGATGCCTGTTGCGAGGAAAATACCGCTGAAAAGCGCGTGATTTTTCATGCGCGTACGCCCTTGGTCATACGTTAAAAATTCACCCGTCCGGGCATCTTGGAACCCAGTCTCAAATACCCTTTGTTCGTTATAATGCAGGGCACGAGCGATGTTATACCCAGCAAGTGCGAAAGTGCTTAACTCCGCAGTGAGGAACAGCGTTGCTTTTGTATAATTACCGGCATAAGCCTGTCCTAATCCGGGCATAAAAGTTGATAACCGCTTTGCTTTTTGGACGTCAAGTTCAGGGTAGTACCGCTCTGAATGCGATCGAAATAGAGAATAATTCGGTTCCGTCTCAGGTTCATCCATATAACCCGGAACAAAGGGTAGAGGTTTCTGGCTGGCGGTGTCAGTTTCCGTATTCGTGACGGCGGTATCCGTTTCATCCGTTACGATTTGAGCATTTACGTCAACAAACCCAATGCTGAGAAAGAGGATAAACGTAAGAAATATGCCTAACAGAGGCGACGTCAACGCCGTCTCTCTATTCTTATTCATAAAAGCCCACTCCTTATCAAGGACGCTTGAGAGATGGCGCCAATTGTACATTTCCTTGGTCAATCTGGTATGCCCAATCGAAAACGACTGCATCCTCATAAAGTTCGCGCACATGAATCTTTGCGAAGTTATTATCTGGTGTATTGATGGCATAGACATGCCCTTCAATCAATTCGACAAATAAACTTATATACCCCATATCTGGAACAAAATCAACGGTATCAAAATTTTCGTGGTACCCTAAGTCTTGCATGACCGTTTCATTGTCAGAGTAGAAGTACGTAGCATTGCGTTCAGCATCGAACGCAAAATAGATATCCGTTGTTGGGGTGTCCCATGAAAGACTCCCTTTTTCGGGTCGCGAGAAATCGAAACCGCTTCTTTCTGGGAAAATATTATAGTCATCAAGCGTGATATTTCGTCCTTCTGGACGCGGCGTATCCCAAGCGTTCTCGGGACTGAGTTCGCTTTCATTTTCGTGAATGTCATAAGCAGAAACAGCGTAAAAGTAGGTTTCACCGTTTTGGACGGTTGTATCTACATAACGGGTTGTGTTTTCTGATACGTCTGCGAGACTCTCAAAATTGGTATCATCTCGTCCGCGCCACACCTGATAGCCTGCTAAATCATATTCACCATTAGGGTACCACTCAATAATAACTTGTTCGTCGCCTGTGATTGTTATGACCCCGCGCGGCACAGCGGGTGGTTCTGTATCCATATCGTTCTCAGTATCAATATAACATCCACTGATACCCGCAAACACCAGCGCGACTAATAGCAGTGTGAGCATCTTATTGATTTTGGCTAACATGTATCTATATCCTCCAGAGTTTATGTTTAAGCTCTGTAACGGATATATCCCGAAATGCGTTGACAGACGCTTCATTTAATATTATCACAAAAGCCTTGAGAATGCAAGACAAAATTTTTGAGAGGCAGTCAAAGGATCAAAGAATGGAAGGGGAAAGGGGTTGGAGGTATATGTCCGCAATTGACATCTGGGCACAATTGTGATACTATGTGAGAGAGAAATAAGAACGCTATAAGGAGCAACAATGAAAACCCTTCTCATCATGCGACACGCGAAATCCAGTTGGAACTACCCGGAACTCTCTGACTACGATAGACCGCTCAATGCCCGCGGGAAACGAGACGCACCGCGTATGGGGAAACACCTGCGTCAAGAAGGATTAATTCCTGATCGGATTCTGACCTCATCGGCAAAGCGGGCGCGAAAAACAGCGGATAAAGTGGCAAAATCGTCTGGTTACAAGGGAAAGGTAAAAAAGTTAGATGCGCTTTATGATACTGTCCCCGGAGTCTATTTTGAAGTATTACAAGCACTGCCGGAGAAATATAAATGTGTCATGGTATTTGGACACAACCCAACGATGGAACAACTCGTGAACTACTTGACCGGCGAAATAAAACGGATGCCGACAGCGGCTCTTGCACACATTGAACTCCCTATCCAACACTGGAACGCACTCGATTTACATACAAAAGGAACATTGGTCAACTTATGGACTCCCAAAACACTTTTTTCCGATTGAACGGCTTGTTTATCTTGCTTTTGGGTCTGCTTTTGGGTGCTTGCGTTCTCCTCAGAAGGGCATCGGCTGAGATTCCAGTTTCGACGGCTATAGACGGACAATTTCTCCCGTGGGTTGTGGAGGACGGTGAGGGGGGTGTCGTCGTTATGTGGGAGGATTACCGAACCGGTAAAGATTGGGATGTCTATGCACAACGCGTTGATAACACTGGAAAAGCGAGTTGGGAAGAAAATGGTGTGGCGATATGTAAGGCAGATAGAAATCAACGCCGGTTACGCATGATTCGTCACGACAGACACGCAATTGTTGTATGGAACGACAGACGCGACAGAAGCAATTGGGATATCTATGCCCAAGCCATAAATCTTGAAGGTGAGGTACTTTGGCAAACAGATGGGATTCCGATCTGTATAAACACGGCAGATCAATCCACACAAGCGATTATGAGTGATGACGAGGGTGGTGCTATCTGCGTCTGGGAAGATGAACGCCGGAGTTCCGAATTTCAAGACCTCTATATCCAACGGATCACTGCTGAAGGTAAAGCGATGTGGGAACCTAACGGTATTCCCGTTTTTCCATCGGAATCTTTGCAGAGCGATCCTATCCTCGTCGCCGATGGAATAAGTGGGTTCTATGTGATCTGGTGGGATGTTATTGGTTACGACGCGTGGCATATCATGGCGTATCGGCTGAGTTTAGATGCGAAGCCGTTGTGGGACGCGCCTATCCTTGTTTCTCCGATGGAGGGCATGCAAGGTGAACCGCGTGTGATTCCCGATGGTGAAGGTGGCATTATTGTCTTATGGCAGGTATATGAAAACTTCATCAACGATCAGCTCTACGCACAGCGGATTTCTGCTGATGGCAATAAACTATGGCAGGAGACAGGTGTGCCAATCTGTACTGCCGAAGGTATCCAAAAGCACGCCTCGGTCGTCCGAGACGGTAGCGGAGGCTTCATCACTGTCTGGAGAGATGAACGCGATATCTACTCTGACCTATATATGCAGCACATCCGTGCGGATGGGACACCGGTCTGGGAGCAAGAGGGTATCCCGCTTTGCACAGCAGGGGGGCATCAAGACAAACCGTCTATCGTTAAAACCGAGAACGGGCAATTTTTTGTGGCGTGGTTGGATTACCGAGAAGACTTCGGTGAAGAAAGCATCGACGCTATCTACGGACAGTTAATTGATTCAGAAGGCAAACTGTTGTGGGATAAAGACGGAATGGCTATCTCTACAAGCCAAGGGGAACACTATCCACCGTTTGTGGTATCCGTTGAAAATGGAAAATGGATGGTCGTCTGGAGCAACACGCAAGAAGATAACGGCGACATTTATCTTGAGCGGTTTTAGACGACTGTTCTTTCTTCAGCATAGAGAGAATGGCGAGGCACAGGAACCTCGCCGTGTTGAGAATAATTACTCCTGCAGTTTCAAATCGCCCCACATTGTGGTAAGTTTTCCGCTTGCGGAGACATATCCTCTCATACGAACGGTTGCTAACTGCTTGCGATCTCCGGCATGTGAGATGTCCTCTATCTGGTAGTAATAGACAACATTCGGCTTAGCAGTGGTATCTGTCCATGTGTAGGTTTGGCGTTCACTCGTTGTGCCTGCGCCTTGAATCATTTTCGGGTTGACGATTTTGAATTCGCCACTCTTTGTTTCACTGCGTAGGATGTAGAACCCCGCGTTGTCCAATTCCGATTCGGTTATCCATCTAAGAACAACACCTGCATCGGTGAGTTCGGCACGGAAACGGGACAATGAAACAGGCAAAGCGCCACCACTTTCAATACCGGGAGCACCGATGTCGTCTGGGTGCCCATAATAGGTAGTCGTACTGGTAGCCAGATTCGTGTTTACAGCAGAAATCCAGCCAGATGCATCAGTCCCGAGGCGAGGCACCCCATGGTCGTGGATGCGAATCATTGAGGCCCGTGTCTCTTCCTCTGTAAGACTTTTTGGTAGGGACCAAGCTGGCTTATCGTCAGTGTTTCTTTTGCCATCAAGATTTCCGACCGCGTCTCTCGTTTCCCCTGCTGCATTACTCAGTTTCAGATAGAAACCTTCTTCACTTAGCACCATATCCTGAAGATTCGGATGTTGATTGCTAAGGTTGTAAATCTGTTCGTTCTGAAAATGATTTGAAGCCCGGTCTTGTTTTGAGATGATCAAGAGTGTTTCCTGCGGTTCAACAGTTCCGTCTTTAAAGGTGAGTGTGGCATTAATGCGTCCCTTAAAGTTCGTTGAGCGTCGGTTTTGAATCTCTAATGTCCATCCCTTTAGATTTACAGCGTGTGTATCCGAGCGATTATAAAGTTCTATCCACTGTGGCAGACTTCCTCCCTTTGAAGCAACCATAATTTCACTTATGGCGATTTTATCACTATCATCAATAGGTTGTTGCGAGAGGAACGGTGTCATGTCCCAGAGTCGAACCTTATTGTCATTGCTTCCACTAACAAGTCTCATGCCATCAAGACTGAAGACCATAGCCGTCACGCTCACATCTCTGGTGAGCGTTTTTTTCTCTTGACCTGTGCGTGGATCCCATAATCGGATGGTTCTGTCCCAACTGCCACTCGCAAGGATTTGACTGTCGGGACTAAACGCAACTGATGTAACGGTATCTCCATGTTCTGTGATAGATCTTATGTGTCGTCCTGTTTTTGCATCCCACAACCGGATGGTATTGTCTCCTCCACCACTTCCACTTACGAGTATTGTTCCATCGGGGCTAAACGCAACGGCATTAACCCAACCGGCTTGTTCGGTGAGAGTGCTTTGAAGTAGTCCAGTGCGTGGATCCCACAACTGGATGGCACCTTCCGTACTACCACTTGCGAATGTTAACCCATTAGGACTGAAGGCTATTGACCTGATTCTCGTTCTCCCAGTGAGAGTCCTTTCAAGTTGTCTGGTTCTTACGTTCCACAACCGAATCGTTCGGTCTGCACTCGCACTTGCGAGGGTTTCTCCGTCAGGAGAGAACAAGACAGACTCAATTCCGTCAGAATGTGCCTTGATCCTTCCAATAAGTTCTCCGGTACGGACGTTCCATAATAAAATCGTTTTGTCCCAACCGGCACTTGCGAGCGTTTGCCCATCCGGACTGAATGTAACACTCATTATATCATTTGTATGCCCTATAAGGGTAGTTTCGAGTTGTTGGGTGTGTAGATTCCACAATCGGATGGTTTTATCCCAACTGGCACTTGCGAGCGTTTGCCCATCCGGACTGAACGCAACAGACCAAACAACCTTCGTGTGTCCTTCAAAAATCGTCCGGAGTGGACCGGTTGCTACCTCCGTGACCTTCGATGGCAACTCTATCTCTGTTAGGAGATGTTCCAGAACACCAATTCCTTTTTCCTGATATTCATCCTCAATGCTAAGCTGCTTGGCATCGGTCAGCCACTTCTGAACTTCTGCTGCCTTGAAGGTCTTAACGGCTTGTCGCGGCAAAGAAGATACGCTTCCCGCAACCAAGAGTACATCAACAATATTGACAATCCTGTCTTTGTTGATGTCTGCTGGATTCATCCCAGGGTGTCCGTAACGTGAGGCAATCGGTGTCAAATCCGAGAGGTCCACAATGCCATCACTGTTAACATCTAAGATATCTTGACTTGGAGGCCCTCCGATAAGCACCCGTCCTACTTGCTCTTCAGCGCGAAACACAGCAAAGTCTCTGCCGGTGTGATCTTGGATAAGCCAGATAGCACCAACCCAAGTGTATACTGCCAAAACGTCGTCAGTAGTAATATGCTGATGGAGCCTTTTCGTGCCATCAGTGGTGAAAAAATAGAGCGAAATGTCTGTTCCTGTTCGGTTCACGAAGAGGAACTCTGTGCGATTACTGATATCTCCTGGGGCTGAATTCAGCAGACGAGGAAGCTCACTTGGATCGTGTAGTTTTAAGTTCACCCATTTGCCGTCGCCATCGCTATTTGGATCCTCCAGTTGGGCTTCAAGCTCTAATAACCTGGTAGGACGTTGATATATTGGTGCTTCCTCTGGATTGAACCGTTGGAGGTGCGGCAGATGTGTCCGAGTCGCGGGTGGCGTGTATCGCCAATCACGATCACCAAAAACTTCAGTCATCAATTCCGCAAGGCGCGGGTCATATTCTTTCAATGCTGACCGTGTGTGGGCAACATTGCCTGAATGAGGACCATTAAACCAAGATCCTACGCCTTCAGCCCAATACTCCAACCTGTTTGAGCCGGCATAGCGATTCTGATATAAACCCTCCTCTTTTGCCATATTATATAGCGTTTCCAATCGCCTATCAAACGTAGAGTCAACCGTATTCAATCCCGAAAGATGTAATTGATGAGCAAACTCATGAATCACTTCGGCGTAGCAGTAATTACGATCCCCGCAAATTATGTTTTCCTCAGGCGAAGTCGTTGTTAGACTACCTATACCGCGAGCACGCATCTCCCAAAAAAAATTGAGTCTGCCAAAGTCATATTCGGGAATATCGGTGAGATGTTTGTTATGAGGGACTATGGAAAAACGTGCCTTGTTTTGTGCCATTGCCCTTAGAATATCTGGGCGATGCCCGACCATGTGCCCGATGGTCCATGCGACTTCTTTTACAGTATAAGGTCTGACTTCTGCTGATGCCAACACTGGGAACCCTCTAACATTGATCCATTGTTGGTAGTATGAGTCTAATTGAAAAAAGTCCCAGACAGCCGCTGGCGGAGGAACAGGTTCAGGGATGTTAGTCACATCAAAGGGGACGTTGGCAAGAGGTACCTGTTGGGCAAAGCTATTGGCGGAAAATATAAACAATGTCACAAGAATGAGAAGCGTGAGTATGGACGATAGTATTTTTCTCATGCATATTTCTCCTTTTTGGGAAGTTAATTTTAGGTTATGTTTAGGTTTTATCGTAAAGCCCACAATTTTTTTGACATTAGAGGAAGACGAGGATTGCATCCTCGCCAGCGGCGGTGAGGGTTCCCTTATATCTAAAACCTTGTCCGTAGCAACTTGGGTTAGGTATCATCACTCCTGCAGTTTCAAATCGCCCCACTTCGTAGTCAGTTTACCGACTGCGGAGACATATCCTCTCATGCGAACCGTTGCTAACTGCTTGCGAACGCCTGCATGCGAGATGTCCTCTATTTGGTAGTAATAGACGACATTCGACTTCGCAGTTGTATCTGTCCATGTATAGGTGTGGCGTTCACTTGTTGTGCCTGCGCCTTGGATCAATGTCGGATTGACGACCGCAAATTCGCCGTTCTTTGTTTCACTACGATAGATGTAAAATCCCGCGTTGTTAAGTTCGGATTCGGTTGTCCACTTAAGGATAACGCCGACATCGGTATGCTCTGCGCGGAAATAGGACAATGTTACAGGCAACGGATCGCCACCGTCTTTGAGGTAGATTTTTATATCTGGATTCCGACGCAGAAGCGTAAGGAGGCGTTTGTGGTTCTTGACCGGATTTCCCTCAAGCCTTAACTCTTGCAAATTTACGAGATTTACGAGTGGACTGACATCGCTAATTTGATTCAGGGTTAGGCTTAAAGTGCGTAAATTCGTCAGCTCAGCGAGTGGACTGACATCGCTAATTTGATTTCCGTTAATACTCAAAGTATGTAAATTCTTTAATCCCGAAAGTCGCTTTATATCCCTAATTTTGTTCCAATTCAAATCTAAAAGATTTAATTGGGGCATTTGTGGCAGTACACTGAGATCGGTGATGCCATTTGTCCAGAGAAATAACCGCTTCAACTTAGACAATTGCCCCAGCGAATCATAGTTACTGATTTTGTTTCTACCAAGAAACAAATGTTCAAGTTCTGTCGCATGTTCTAATCCAGAAATATTGGTTATTCCGCTATCGTCAAGCTTTAGTGATTTGAACGTTTTCATATCTCGGTCTGTGATATTCGCTTGTGGATTTAATCCCAGTTTCTTCTGTATTGCTTTTTTCAAGTTTTTATCGGGTATTGAAATAGTTTTGGGACGTGGCAATACAGAATCAATATCGGTGAGAAAAGTCGCCCATGTGATGCTGCCATTCACATCAATAATTTGAATCATTATTCTATCAACAGGTTCTATTTTTAATGCCTCGCTGATAAATTCAACTGTACTTGTTTCACCTTTTAGCCGTTTACAACCGAACAACCTTTCAGCCCCCCAAGACCCATATTCAAGAATTTCTGGCACGAGCAGTTGCGCCTGATGAAGTCCGTCGGCATCTGCAATCTTAAAACGTATGCGTACCCCGTCAGCACTATACGTTGGGTCAGAAATAATCTGGATTTCACCCGGTGCGTTGTCGAACTTTGGGTTATTAAAGAACGGGCTAACAGATAACCACTCAGCAGCGCATTCAGATAAACGCATCTGGTAATGAGTAACTTTACCAAAAGACATGACATAGTGGCTTTCAAGGCCCAGACGAAAATCATGCTCTAAGCCAAAAGCATGTCCTAATTCGTGCAGCGTTACGTCGTAGCGATCAAAGCACTTACCGGATGCTAGAATTATAGCGGCACCTCCCAAAGCCTCTTCCCCTTGTGTTTCGTGTCTATTTCTTAGCGCGATTTTTTCTGCAAGCAAAGGCGGCGAGTCCCCACCCATAGGGAAAAAGCCGATAGCACCTAAACCGCATGAATCCCCGCTGTTAAGGACTTCATAGCTCAAGTCTATAGCGACAAAGTAGATATGCTGTTGGGTGTTGAAGTTTTCATAAACCTCGTTCAAGATTTTCGGATCAGAGGTACGCTCTTAATAATAGGCCTCTTTAAATTTCCCGTTAACACGGTGTACGACAGGTTCTCCTTTCCCATCGGTCTCAATAGTAAAGGTTTTTCTGCCGTATCCGTGGCGTTCCATCTCATCAGCATAAAATTCTTGTGCATCTTTAATCAACTGACGGAGTGCTTCTATTCTGTCTGGACGGGCAGGACGATCATTAGGTAGAAAGTAAACCAATCTAACGCTTGGCTGGGACAAAACCTCCTGGGCAAAACTATTCGGTAGTGTGAAAAGTGTAACAAAACCAAATAGTATTATTACGGAATATAACCTTGTGTTCATAAACTGTCTCTCCTTTTTAGATGTTAGATGCTAACTTCTGTTGCGACCTAAGAAAACAACATCGGTTAAATAACTTGGACATTGTGGTTAAATATTTTGTCAATATACAATAAACATGCCGCCCTTATAGGGCTATAGTGAGCAGGAAGAACGTTTTCTATAAACATGCTGTCGCTACGCGACTGAAGAGGGTTTTGAAGTTTTCAAGGTTTCCGCGTAGTATCCGGTTCGGTTAGGGATGCAGATCGCATCTGGGCGTGTACGCCGCAAAACCGAACCTACCGGGCCTGGGGTGCAAGGCGTTATTTTTTCTTAAATTGACAGCTATGGAGTTCCCTCCTCATGAACAGATTCAGCGGCATTGACATCCACTGAAACATCTAATTAAGCACTGATACTCGGACTTTGTGCAATACAGTCCACACAATTACGTTATCACAATATTAAAGACACATTTTTTGGGGAAAACGTTACATCACGTGAAAAAGATATTTGGTCAGGCAATGATTTACAATTGTAGCAGGATCTCCGATTCCGATTCTACTGCGCGACTCCCTCCGAAAATTGAGGAAATCACGAAAACTAAGTGCCCATTGGGCAAGCCTCCAATCTACCCAAGGCGTGTAAAGTTTTTGGCACAGGATTAATTTTTGAGATAGGACAAGTTTGTTTACATAGCACTCCGCTGGAGTGCCAAAGAAGGCACCCGTCTTTTCTATAGATATATTGATCCGTTGGAGCAAGGAAACTTGTTGACAAGTAAGTGGTTTCTCATGCAAAAGGTGTAATATGTTTATAGAGATGTAGGGATTTCTTGGCTGCACACCACTGGCGCGCTATGTCTTAGACTACTCCTATAGGAGCAGCTGCCAAAATATTTACACACCCTTATGTATGACTTGAAAATAAAGAAAATCTACATAGAATTCAAGCAAAATGAAGCCTGAACTTCTATAATCTTTTAGATGGCAATTTGGGTTATGTTAAGAGAAGACTTAGCATCAAGTTCCGTTACTATTCTCTGTTCATCTCAATCAGATGCGCGCCTTCAAGGCCGGCGCGCACATCTTCATCATAACTCGTTACAACGACTTGGTGTTCTTCGGCGAGTTGACGAATGAAATCTACCATCAAGGTCTTTCGTTCGCCATCTAAATGGAGGGTAGGGTCATCAAATACAAAAAAGCCGGGGTTGCCTAAAACTTTGGCGAGCGCAACTTTGAAGCTGAGATATAGGAACATCTTCTCGCTACCGCTGAGCAACATTAGACTCCGATCTGCGCCATCTATGTTCAAGGAAGGCAGTAGATGATCGCGTTGTAAGTCGACGCGCGTTTGTCCGCCGTTCTCACGAGAAACAGAAAAGAGTTGCATCTTGTCGAGCCAGTGATGCAATTCATCTTCAGCAGGTTTGAGGATTTGCCGTTGGAGTGCCTCAATGGTTTTATCAATTCCGGTGCAGGCGAGTTCTATGCTCAGGAGTGTCCTTTCAACTTTCTCCGCGTCTCTGTTGACGCGTTGGAGGGCGCCGAGTCTATCTAAACGGACGGCTTCCTCCTGCTTGAGTTTCCCAAGCCGTTCACGCTCGTTATCAATTTGTGCTTTCAATTGCGGTTTGTCGAGGGTTGCGAGGGTATCAGAAGGTGTTTGTTCGCTCTGTTGGACACCTCTTTCACTTAACCGGGATGCAAGCGCGTTGAGTTCAGTCTGAATCTTATCAATGTCCTGTGTGCGTTGTTGAAATTGTCTTGAACTATTCTGTAAACCCTGGAGCCGTTGTTCAAGTCCACGTCGACTCTCTAACTCTGCTGTTTGTTCCTTTAAAGATTCTCTGTGTGTTTCCAACTCGGCACTGCGCTGCGATTTCTCCTCCGCTTTCTCATCAATAATCCGTTGCACCACCTCTTTTTCAACCTGCTGATAACAGGTCGGACAGTGTTGTTTATCACTTTCGATTAAGGTTCGGAGGGTGTTACAAACGTTTGTCAACGCCTCAATTTCGGATTCAAGACGACCGGTCTGTTGTATCAGTTCGTCTCGTTTCGCTTCCAATCCAGAGGCTTCCTGAATCGCAGCTTCAATGGTAGCTATCATCTCTTGCAGCTGCCCAATATCGTTAAAACCGCTCAATGCCTCATTCTGCTGTTGCGTAAGGGTGTCCAACTGCTTTTGTAAACGGCTCTGATGCTGCACCCACTCTGCGATAAGTGCAGAGTCGCCTGTTCTGGCACCATAAGCGGCTTCTAAGTCTTTCAATTTTGCTTCAATCCGTGTGATCTCGGCTTCATTCACATTCTGTGCGTTGAACCGTAGGCTATTCTGATGGGCACGGATTCTGCCTTGCTCGCGTTTGGCAATACGACGCGTATCAATGAACCGCTGCCGGACCTGTATGAGTCTATCAATACCGAGGAGGGTGTGGAGAATATCGCGTCGCGTGGTGGATTGACGCGCGAGAAATTCAAAAATTTCGCCTTCACGGAGGAAAGTCGTAAGCGCGAGTTGTTCGTGCATAATGCCGAACCTTTCTTGCAACAAAGACTCTGTTACCCTAACCCGTTTCTCATCGAAAAGGACCTGCCATCCGCCATTTTTTTCAGTACGGAGTTGGATCCGTTTACCCGTCGCTCTGAAGAGTTGATAGCGTTCGCCATTCACAACGAATTGGAGACCTGCAGTGCCGCTATAGGCTTTAGCACTCTTTATCGCTGAAGCATCAACGCGCGGTACAATCGGCTTCCCGGTCAGTGTAAAGAAGATCGCGTTGACGAGCGTGCTTTTCCCACTGAAATTGGGACCAAAAATGAGATTGATGCCATCATGAAGCTCAAAATCTTGCTCTTGGAAACAGCCGAAAGCCCTAAGGCGTATCCGCTCAAGCAGCATATTAGGTGCCCCTTTTCTCATGGATAAGATCATAAAGCATTTGGGCGCGGACCTTTTCGCGACCGTTTTTTAGCGTGAATTCAAACGCGTTCACAATCGCCTCAAGTTCAGCGGGACCTAAAGTCTTATACTTCTCATCACGCCGAAGAAGTGCCTCGATCTCTTTTCGGTAAATATTCAGTGTTTCATTTTCAAGGGAGATGTCCATATCGGTGTCTCTGTAATTCTGTAGTAAAATAAAAATTATGAACGGAAGTTTCTATAGACATTTCACCCGTCATGAAGATTAAGAATAGGACTTACGCAAAGTTGACGACAATAGAAGGCTTTTTGATCTCTCGTCGCAGATAGTCCTCGTATAAACTTTCTTTCAGGCGGTAAATCGTTTGACCCGTCGTGCGCGCAGCACGCGTCAAACTGACCCAGACCCACAAACAACAGGCAATATGATTGCGTTGTCCACGATGTTGACGACTTTGGCACTTGCTGATACCTGTCGTTTGCTTGAGCTCACGATGAAGTTGCTCAATCTTCCAACGAACGCGACATTCTTGCTGCGTCGCAGTCACATCCGATTGAGATAAATCGTTGGTGGCAATATATTCCGTGCGTCTGGTGCCGGACGCTATCCGAAACAACTTCACTTGGTGGCCTTTCGGAAACTTGTAGATATGAACACGTTTACCCTGTCGCAACTCTGATTCTGTCCACGTCAGATCATCTATCCGTTTGTGCGGGTCAACACCCTCAGTGTCATTGACGAGACGATTGCGTTTCAAGGGAGCATAATAGATTTTTGAGAGACTCTGAATCGTTTTTAGCACTGCCATTGAAGCATACCAAGAATCTACTAACACGACCCGAAACGGGAGATTTTTCACGAAGTAGGCGTTCTGCAACATCTCCTGAAGGTGTTGAAGTTTGGTTTTCGCGTCTCGGTCTGGATCATAGATACGGTAATCAATAATCCAATACTGATGCGTCTTCGGATTGACATAGACACATGTCACGAGACCGATGCCTTGGATGACACGTTTTTCGGAGCCACTCCACTGCCGGCGAACAGGTTCTATCTGTTTCGCATAAGGTTTTGGCATGACGGTATCATCAAAAAGAACGTATCCGTCTTCATCAAACTCAATATCGTTTCGCACCGAACGCCAGAGTTCACGGGCAGGGATACGTTCGGTATTCAGGAGACGATTGAGTTGATCATGGCTCCATTTCTCCGTATGATTGGCAAAGTGTGTCTGTGTGAAGTTCTGAAAACCGGCTAACAAAAATTGGCAATAATCCGAGAACAGCGGTTGTCTCTTTTCAGAAAGATTCATGCTTATCATAATTAAAAACTATAACACATTTTAATTCATTGCGTAAGTCCTAAAGAATTTAATCGGGTAATTCACGGTTATTTTGTTATGTCCGGTGCGGTTAGGAAACCGCACCTACCGGGTTTGGGACTCGAATCTGAATTACCCAATTTATTTGTTAAACCTCATCCGGGGTGAGGAAAATGCCCAAGACTCTCCGCTGAAACGTTCAAGATTTGTTAGTAACGCCAGTTTGATTAATCATTTCGGATGTGTTGCGGTTCTATTTTCGCATCACAGAGACATCAATTGTAGTACAAACTTCCCAGTTTGTGGCGTATATGACGTAAATTAACACGGGACGCTACATAAGTCCAACATTTATCAAACTCACGTTAGTAGCAACTTGGGTTACTTTTAGATTTTCGTTTTGATCTGCATCAAGCGTTCGGCAGCTTCGGCGAGGATATCATCCGCCATGCTGAACATAAATCTGAACTTTGTTTTGCCGAGATGTGGACGGCTGTAGAAACTGGAGCC
Organism: Candidatus Poribacteria bacterium; assembly: GCA_965208735.1. GTDB lineage: Bacteria > Poribacteria > WGA-4E > WGA-4E > WGA-3G > WGA-3G. The sequence continues at coordinate 4,781,288 of CBDBPM010000002.1, read as the reverse complement.
GGGGACACCCCCAACACCAATTTCCTTCACTAACCAGTGCGCAAAGGTTGTATCATCGGGAAACCCAAAATCGGTGATGTCCGTCATAATGTAATATGCGCCCTCCGGTTGATGGCAAAGGAACCCGGCTTTTGTGAGGTCATTCACGAGACGCTTGCGATTCTTATCGTATTTTTCCACTAAATCTTTATGGTAACTCAATGGTAAATTGAGAGCGACGACCCCAGCACGCTGAAGCGGATGCGGTGCACCAACGGTGAGGAAGTCGTGCATTTTGCGGATAGCGTTGGTTAAAACCTCTGGTGCGATGACATAGCCCAACCGCCATCCTGTCATAGAGTACGCTTTGCTCAACCCCGACACAGTAATCGTCCGATCCCGCATCTCTGGCAGCGAACCGATGCTGATATGCGGCTTTTCATCGTAGATCATGTGTTCGTAGATTTCATCCGTAATAGCGAGACAGTCATACGCACAGCAGAGATCCGCAATCTCTTGCAGTTCGTCAAGCGTAAAAACCTTGCCAAGCGGGTTGTTCGGGGTGTTTATGACAATCGCTTTTGTATTAGCAGAGAAGGCTTCTTGGAGTTCGGCAGGGTCGTATGTAAAGTGGACAGTACCATCAGGTGTCGGTGTCTCTTGCAATGCGACATAGACCGGCTTGGCACCAGAAATAATCGTATCCGGCCCGTAATTCTCATAAAAGGGTTCAAAGATAATAATCTCGTCGCCAGCATTGATAATTGCAAGAAGCGAAGAAAGCATGCCTTCAGTTGAACCGCAGGTGACAGTAACGTTTTTATTCGGATCTGTGAGGATATCGTTAAATGTCGTCATCTTCTGGGCGATTGCTTCTCGAAACGACGGCGCGCCCCATGTGATGCTATATTGATTATATCCTTCTTGGATTGCTTCAATCGCGGCGATTTTGACTTCGGGAGGGGGTTGGTACGCTGGCGTGCCTTGAGAAAGGTTAATCGCATTGTAGCGCAGACAGAGCTGCGTCATGCCTCGGATGACGGATTCACTGAAACGAGTAGATTTGTCTGAGAGTTTAGATTGTAGAGAAATTTTGGACATCCTCTCTCAATGTTATAGTAAAACCTATAGTTAATTGGGCACTCTCAAACAGTCTGAATACCTATAACAGGTATTCAGACTGGCACAAACTAACAGTTTTGCGGCGTACCCGCCCAGATGCGACGTGCATCATGCTACAAAGATGTCCACTTATTTATGGGCTTCGCTATAATACACAAGAATGTACTACGACTCGGTTTTGCAACTTAAAATGACACCGTCGTCTAAGGGGATATCGACAGAATGTAGTGTTGGTGTGTTAAAGACGAATTCGACATAATCAGGCATTTCGTCGCGCATTGTCACGGTATCATCAGCGACAATTAAACCCCCCGGACGGATGTTCGGCAACGCCAATTCCAGATAGCGTCGGTATTCGTCCTTCTCTGCGTCAAGGAACACTAAATCAAAGGTTGCGTCACATTTCGGGATTTCGTCGAGTGCGTTTCCGACGCGTATCTCAACGATGCTGTCCAGACCGACTTCCTGAAGGTGTGCCTCTGCTTCAGCTGCACGTGTTGGATCAAACTCCAGCGTGATGAGTCTACCGCCCGTCGCTTTCAAAGCTGCAGCGAGCCAGATGGTGGAGTATCCATTACTTGTGCCGACTTCAAGGACGTTTCGCGCCTGAATGGATTGAATAAGAATAGAGAGAAATTGCCCGTTCTCGGGTGCGATATTGGTATACTGTTTTGCGGTTTTTTCGAGCCGTTTTAAAACAGGTGCGTATTGTTCCATGACGTAGGGTGTTCCGGTGGCTTGAGAATAAAGAAGAGAGGCGACAAAATTGCCGCCTCATTTCGGTTATTCAGTTAGCGAAGTTTCTTAATTTTGCCCCAAGATGTGGCGAGTTTGTCTTTCGGATTGACAGCCAAGAACTCGTCAGCACCCATCTCCATGCTCTGTTCCATTTCATCATCAGAGAGGACACGATTCCAGAGGCGAACCTCGTCAACCATACCGGGCCATGCTTCACCCGACCATGTGCCGATCTGAATTTGGCTCGTAGCGCCCGCAGGTGCTACCGGATTATTAGAATCCTGCTCGTGGGTGACCTTGCCATCCACATAAATTTTTACCTTGCCTTTGTTGTCCGATGAGTGGGTATAGGAAAGGTAATACCATTTACCGGTATCCAAGCCAGTTTTGTTATCGTTAATGTCCAAGAATCCGCCACCAGCACCGTTTGTCCAAACCTTGATGCCGTTTGCGGGATTCATCCCATAGCCGAATCCGATGTGTCTTCCACCGCCACCCATCCGGGTGCCGAAAACAATAGCGTGTGCACTCGGCAATCGGTTGAGATTAACCCACGCGGCTTGCGTGATTTCATCTTCAATGTGAAAAACTCCGTCATCTTCAATTGCAACAAAGTCAGTGGATGCGCCAAATTCGAGTGCTTTCCCGAATTTACCATCGACCCACTTCGCGCCGCCGTTGAGTTCACCTTCAAAACCGTTTTCCGAGAAATCCTCGGCAGCTTTACCGCCACCTTCGTCAAGAGGCATGTATAAGACAAGCCCTTCCAGCAAATCGGCAGCAGCAAAAGTAGTGCATACCGACACGAGGAATAAGATTAGAAATAGTTGTTTCATGAGTTACCTCCATAGAGATCGTAATTGATATGTACAATATTACCACAAATAGGGCAAGTTGTCAAGACTTCGCATTATAGGAAAATATATCTATTGGAACAGCTGCCAACTTCTGCCCGGTAGATCGGTGCGAAACACCTCTACATTTCCACGATCCGCCATTGTGACGTAGCAAGTGCGTCCATCTGGACCGCCGAAAGCGATATTAGAACAGAGCTTCCCAGTTAACGGCACTTCCAATAGTACTTCACCTGCGGGTGAAAGTTTCGCGACTGTGCCTTTACCGTGCCGAGTGATATAGAGATTGCCTTGAATATCGCACCGCATCCCGTCCATATTGAAATCAGGGAACTGAATCAACAACCGTTTATTGCTAACCTCTCCTTCGGGTGATAGATCGTAAGCCCAGACGTTGCGTTGTGCGGATTCGTTGACGTACAGCATTTTTTCATCGGGACTCACTTCAATACCGTTTGTGGTGCCCATATCTGCCTCTAAGAGCGTTACTTTTCCATCGGTATCCACTCGCCAGATTTGCCCGGTTGATGCCCCCCAATTCGGATCGCTGGCGTAGAGAATATCGTTCGCGCCGATAGCGATGTCATTGGGTTGATTCATTGTCGGTTCGTGTGCATGGACGCTGATTTCCCGCGTATTCATATCCACCTTGAGGACATTGTGATTCGTATAGTCAGCGATGAACATGAAGCCTTCGCTGTTGAAACGGATACCGTTGCCGATACTACCGGTCGGTAGTTCGACGAATATGCTTTCAACACCGTCAGGTGTCACCTTACCGATGGTATGTTGTCTTGCGTAGTTGACGGCATATAGATTGCCTTGAGCATCACAAGCGGGTCCTTCAATTCCGGATGTCCATCCGTTGACGGGTGTAAATTCTTGAGCGACAAAAAGTTCTTCGTTCATTTTGACTCCTTACATTCAGTTTGCACTACAAAGTACAAACACGCCAGTATACGCGTGTGCGAAGTTACGTCCGCCGATGGGTGCAAACTCCGAATTTCCAAAGAACCCGATAACAGGTAGTCCCGGAAACTTTTCTTGGATAATACTCATGTCGTGATTCGCGGTTCCATAAAGTCCTTTGCCACGTCCCAAGCAATTAAAGTAGAGTCCAAACGCGGGCGGCTGGTCACGGGTTTTCTCAGCCAACTGCGCGATGATTACCTGAATCTCTTCAGCAGCTGCAAGTGGGTTCCGCAGATGGAACTGCACCAATTGTCCCTCTTTTACCTCTTCGGATATAGCGAGGGCAGCATGTTGCTCATTAATACCGACGAGATTGCGGATTAAAAAATCGCCCCGGGTAGGATTTCTGTTCGTATCATCCATCGCAATCCCGACGAAGACCGTGCCTCCTGACCGTCGAATATCTTCTTCTGTTAGCAGTTGCAATGCCCCTTTAAAATTTTCCAAGGCGGGTTCACCATCTAACTCAAAGATAACATGTCCGTCGGCTTTTGTGACCTCACGCGGGTTTCCAATAGGCTGACACCCTTGTGCAACACCGATTTCCGTGCTGAAATTTCCGTTTAAAAGGAGACCTGTAACACCACCCTCCGTTGCTTGCGTGCCTTGCCAGTGGTACATCTGTGCCCCGGTCGTATCGCCTGAAACGGCAGCACCCACAACAGGGATGGTAGCACCATCACCACCGATATGCTGAACGAGTTCCGCTGGATTCACAGCCCGAATATCTGGGAAAATCACCAGAAGCGAGTCATCGCGCAGTTCTGTTTGAATACTTTCTTGTATCTGTTCGCCTACCTCGGATGCTGTACCTTGGGCAGTAAAAGAGATAGCAGAAAGTTGTTCACCTCGAAGAACCATCACAGCGAGGGCGGGCTCTTCTTCAAACTCACCCGCAGAAGTCAAGACGCTCATCCCCGTACACCCGATGAGTTCCTCACAACTGGAGTTCGCGTGAACCGCTTGATATAACTGTTCATATTCCGTTTGATAGTTAACGGTTGCAAATACAATGGCGATATCGGCTTTAGCAATACCGGCGTTCCCCATTGCCATACGTGTCGCGCGCTCCGCTGCTTCCGCCGTAGAGAGGTCATGTGAATGTCCCACACCTACATGAATCATTTTTCTGCTCCTATCGTTTTTTCTATGATACAGTATTTACTTGAAAACGTCAACCGCACGGTGTATAAGTCCAGGGCTATTTAATTCTCGGTTTTTTTGGCAATATTTTTCACATCTGTTAATATTTTGAGACAACAGATGCAGCGTGAAAAGTCGCGCTGCATCTGCTATCCTTCACCGTAAACAATGAACCAATTTTTTGAAGTGAATCATGACAAGAAGTTCCTCTTGCCACTTACTTGATATATTAGCAGAAGTGCCGGATCCGCGCCATAAAAAAGGCAAACGGCATCCTTTGGTCTCTATCCTCATCCTTTGAAAAATCTTAAAACTAAATGGCCCTGACCTTTCTGTGGGTTACTCTTGACATCTTTTGCCACCCGTGTTATTATGATAGAGGGAAATTTGCAGCACTTTCCATATTAAAGCTGGAGGAAAATCATGCAAAACGGTAAAAAGATACAGAAGCGACATTCACTCATTTGGTTAAAGCGAACCGTAGGCATCCTTATATGCGTCGCGTTTTGCGGTGTTATCGGGTGGGCACAAAAGAGTGAGAATAAAAATGAACAGGCAAGAACTTGGGCAGACCTTGGCGTAACAGCAGCACATCAGACCCAACTTGAAGCATTGTGGGAATTGAAACGGCAAAAAGAGATTCAGGCAGTCAAAGACTTGAAAACCTTAAATCGGTTCGCGAAAGATTCGCTTGTTGAGGATGTGAAGATTCAAGAAGCTTTGGACGAATTTCGGGCAAAACGCAAAGAAGCACAGGAAGAGATTGATAAGATCGAGGAAGCGTTGCTTCAGACCTTGCCGACACAAGCGCAACTCCATTTGACGCTTTTCGGGATCTTGGATAATGGTGTCCCACGCAGAATAACGAAGTCGCAAACCAGCAAGAAAACGGATGAAATGCCGTAGCAGAGAAAATAAAAAAGTGGAGGATACCAGACTTGAACTGGTGACCTCTTGCATGCCATGCAAGCGCTCTCCCAGCTGAGCTAATCCCCCACACTAAAGATTAATTATACTACACATTCCCAAGAAATGCAAGAAAAATTTGCCCTTTTTTAGAAAAATGACGAAAAATACGAAAAGCGATCCTTTTTTCACCTTCGCGGCTCTTGATAATGACGAAATACAGCTTGCAACAGGCGCGCTCCTTATTGCTCAAAGCGAGTACCCCGAACTTGATATTGAGGCATGCCTCCACGAATTGGATAAAATGGCAGACACCGTTCGGGAACGGATCCAAGATGCAACGTTGCCGGAACAGCACATTGCCGAACTTAATCGCTATCTCTTTGAAGAAAAAAGGTTCATTGGAAATGTCGATAACTACTACGCTTTAGGGAACAACTTCCTTAACATTGTGCTGAAAAAAAAGACAGGTATCCCAATTACGTTAGGCGTTGTCTACATTGAAGTCGGCAGGCGTGCCGGACTCCCTCTCGTCGGTGTAAATTTCCCCAGTCATTTCCTTGTTAAATACCAACGTGAGCATTTAGACATTCTTCTCGACGTATTTGAAAACGGGGTATTCATGGATGATGATAGACTCCGCGAAAGACTCCAAGCGAATTTCGGTGAAGACGTACCCTTAGAACGGAATATGTTAGCGGAAGCCACGGATAAAGAAATTTTAGCGCGTATTTTGCGGAATTTGACCCGTGCCTATACACTCCTTGAGCAATATGAGAAAGCCCTCACCGCGGCTGAGCGCATCACATGGTTGCTGCCTAATGCTGTTGGTGATTACCGTACACTCGGTTACTTATATTACAAGAATCATGCGTATGGCGAGAGTATCACGGCTTTTGAGACTTATCTTCAACTTGCGGGAGAAACGCCGGACACTGCAGCAGTCGAGCAAAATATACAACATCTCCACAAGCTGCTTTCTCGCTTGAATTAAAGGTGCTATGCTCAAAAAATCATTCAACTTCATTAGGACTTTTTTAGATATAATTGATGAAAATTTTAGGTATTGACACCTCAACGCCGATTGGCAGTGTCGCCTTAATAGATGGCGATAACTTAGCCGCGGAACATACCCTCAATATTGTCCAAGCACACTCCTCCAGACTCATGCCTGCGATTGATACCGTCTTAAAGTGGAGCGATATTACAGCAGACGACTTAGATGGGTGTGCTGTCGGTATCGGACCCGGTTCGTTTACCGGTATCCGTATCGGCGTTGCGACGATTAAATCCCTCTGCTATGCGCTCGACAAACCGATTGTCGGTGTCTCAACCTTAGAGGCTGTTGCCTATAACCTCCGATGGACAAATGGTATCATCTGCCCACTTCTCGATGCCCGACGGAGTGAAGTCTACGGTGCTATTTTTGAAGGCGGCACGGAATGGCAACGCCTCAGTGAGGATCTCTGCCTATCACTTGATGCTTTCCTTGACCGTCTTGATTCGCATACTTCTCCAGAGCGCACTATTAACTTCGTTGGTGACGGACTGTTGACGTACGGAGACACAATCCGTGAAAGACTTGGCGAGAGTGCTCATTTTGCTGATGCTATCTTCAACGTCCCGCGCGGGGCAACCATCGCTCATCTCGGCGCACAACGTCTACAGAACAGCGATATTGATGACTATTGGACTTTAGTGCCGAATTACGTTAGAGTCGGGCTTTATTAATAAAAAATATCTAAGGAGATTTTTATGTTATTTTCACGTTTTTGCAGATATGTACCGATCCTCTTTCTCCTCATAATGCCGCTTATAGTCTTCACTACGGCTACATACGCCTTGGAAGTCGGTGAACGTGTGTTCGGTTCCGAATTCGCCAAAGCCATTGGATACACTGAGAAACTTCACGGAAAAAGGAACCTAATCATCGTGTCCTATACCGATGCTAACTGGAAGTCAACAGTCGAGAGTGTCGCCAAAGAATTCATGGCAAAATACGACACACTGATTGTGTGGCAGGAGGTTCTGAAGGACGAAAAAGAGGGAGTAACTATCATTGATAAATCGGGGTATGTCCGGTGGAACTATACCGATGAAACCGAAAATTTGACAATAGAGGATCTGACAGCAGAGCTCGGCAAACTCAAGCGGAACACGCCGTTACCTATCGGCTCACCTGCACCGGATTTTAACCTCACCGAAGCGGATGGCGAAACAGCGTTCAGGCTCTCAGACTATAAGGGAAAAAAGAACGTCCTCGTTAGTCTACTGCTTCAGACTTACTGACCGGTCTGTGCCAACTATACGGCGCAGTTTGCGACCGATCAAAAACTATTCGACGAAAAATACGATACCGTTGTTGTAGCGATTAAACCGGAACCGATCTCTGTTATATCGAAATTTAAGGATACTGAAACGATGGACATCCCGTTGCTTGCGGATCCAGGTTCTTCTGTTCATGAGGCTTACGGCATTATTAAACCTTATCACCTCCATCAGCAGGATATGTACCTACCTGCGACGTTCTTAATCGATAAAGAGGGTAACCTGAAATGGCTCTATATCGGTAAGCGAAATTTGGATCGTCCGGCTCGAGCACTGATTCTTGAACAACTCTCGAAGCTTTAGGGCAGATGAACCGTATCTTTAAAAATACATCCAGTCTCCTTAGTGCGCACCTTATCGGCCGCCTCGGCTCGTTTGTGATAACGCTTTGGTTAATGCCGCGTTATTTCACTGAAACTGAGTTAGGCGGCTATTTTGTTGCAATCGCGCTCACGAATTTGATTGCGATTCTGACAGAACTCGGTATCCAAAACCCACTCATCCGGGAAATGACGCTACATCTGCAGCAGACGCGGCATTACCTCGGTAACGCGCTCATCGTTCGCGGTATGCTGTCGATTATCGCTTATGCCATCATGCTTATCAGCGGTACCTTCCTCTATACCCCGATAATCTTGGAGATGATAATTTTCTTAGGATTGGCAGAGATTGCCAATTCCATTGCGCAGCTGTACCGATGCGTCTTCCGCGCGCACGAGGCGTTGAAATATGAGGCATTCACGGTGATTGCTGAACGTGGTACGTTTCTCTTAATCAGTGGTGGTGCGATCCTGTTTGGATATGGACTGGTGACTATTTGTCAAGTAATGTTGGTAGCCAGTTGCATTAACCTCATCTTGAGTGTTGGGTTCACGCGATTTCGTTTCACTCTACTCCGATTCCAACCGAGTCGCGAGACAGTAAAGGTGCTGATGCAGCAGGCACTGCCGTTTGCGGTCGGTAATCTCTTCAATCTGCTCTATCTTCGTGCAGATGCAATCATGCTATCAAAGCTAAGTTCAGAAGGCTTAGATGCCAATACATGGTATGGGTTACCGTATACGATTGTCAATGCTTTTACGATTCTACCGGGCGCGTTCATGATGGGTGCGATGTTTCCAGTGCTATCCCGCGCATGGGAGAGAGAAAAGGGGAGATTTCCAAGCGCATACACGTTCGGTATGCGATGGATGGTACTGTGCGGACTTCCATTCGCTGTTGGGCTTTCAACACTATCTCCTGAAATTACGAGGGTATTATTCTCGACCTACACATCGGATGAAGTCGGTAAAATAGCAACGGCACTTCAATGGCTCAGTTGGGCGGGTGGACTTATCTTTTTAACAACCGCGGTGCTGGCAGTTCTGCGAGCAACAGATAAACGCCGTGCTTTCTCGGTTCTCATGGGGACAACCGCATTCTTGAATATCTGCTTGAATTTATACCTAATTCCACGTTTCAGCCACGTCGGTGCGGCGATAGCGATGGTCATCAGTGAAGCGTTTGTGCTTATCTTTGGGATCGGCTATATTTCAAGAAATATAGTCAAATTCCGAGAAACGTTTCCCATACTGCCAACGCTTTTGAAGGCAGTCTTTCTCTCTGCTGTAATGGGCATCGGTTTAGTACTGTTGAAGGGAATTTTGTCGGTTTGGGCATTGATTCCGTTGGCGGTGGTGTTTTACGGTGGTGGAATTGCTATTTTGGGCGAATTTCGGGAAAGATTTAGGTTTGATTAGCATTTACCTTAGACTTTATTTCACTATCACCACTCGCTGTGTTGCAGAAAAAGTGCCTGTTAGGAACTTTAAAAAATAGACCCCACTTGAAACAGGTTCACCTGCCTCATTTCGCCCATCCCAATGGACAGCCCGTTTTTGTGTAAGGTAATATCCCACAGGTTTGAATCCTATAGAAAGGGTTCGGACGAGATGACCACCGATGTCATAGATTTTCACGCTCACATCCCCAGATTCCGCTAACTGATACGGAATCCACGTTTCAGGATTGAAAGGGTTCGGATAATTCGGTAGAAGTCTCGTTTCTGAGACGTTTTGATTTACCTTTTCCAACCAGAGACGTAAAAACTGAATTGTCCTCTGAACCGTATCAGACTTCTCTGGTACTGCTTCCAATACCCGCAAGGAACGTTGGACTGCAATAATTGCTTCAGTGGAAACATCGGATTTGACGATGTCTCCTTGAACCGGTGACGCAGCTACATTTTCACCAAGCTGTTCTGCGACAAGCACAAGGTCAAGCACATTTACCTGTCCGTCATTATTGACATCTACCCTCGGATCAGAAGGCGGCTTTTGCCCAAAATGCTGTGCTACAAGAACAATATCAAGGATGTTAACTATTCCATCCTGATTGACATCACCCTTCAGTTCGGCTTCTTTAGCGGTAATCAGCAACTCTGCCCAGTGTGCCCAGTCACAGGTTGCGCTTTCAACGGAGTCAGTTACTAATTCCAATAATACGGTTTCACCTGTGTACTCAGACAGAGAGATCTCTGCATCTACCCAACCGGGTGTATTAAAAGCGAAATGTTCATATCGCATCTCACCGTTGAGAAACACTTTAAAGAACAGTCCATCAAGGCTACAACTTCTATCAGGCAATCCCATCGAAAAAGAGAATGTCAACGTTTGGGTGTGAGGTAAGGACAATAAAAATTGGAGAACGGTTTGTCCATTAGGGGGCGGATGCGCTGAAATAGTCTCCTTACTCACACCATTGGCGGTTAATGCTGTTCGTTGACCTGAATCCAAAACGCTCCCCAATTGGAATATTCCATCATATTGGAGTCCAGCGACGAATTGTGTATCTCTTAGGTTATAGGCTCCCTCCACTTGTTCTGGCGTATTGAAGAAAAAGCGCATCTGTGCAGGCAGCTCAGTTTCAAGGGTGTACTGTCGGTCTCCTTGATGCTTCACCGTATCAGGAAAACTTTGTATCGGTTCGTTAGGCAGAAAGAACCCTACTTCTGCCATCGAATCTGTGGGTTCAGAAAAAATCTTAGGGGTTCCCCATATAGCCCAATCCCACGCGCCATTTCCAACGGGACCGGGTGTCGTCGTCCATCGGAGCATAGCCTGTTGGTTCCGATAGGGTGTCAAATCGAGACTGATATGTTCCCACCGCTGCTCGTTGTAATGTTGACGAAAGATCTCATCGCCTTGAACAGCAACGATGAATGTTACGCCATCGGAACCCGCAGAGCCGTCCTGCAATCCTATGTCGAACTCCAAACGGATGTGAGGACTATCCGGCAGTGAGAGTGTCCATTCCCCGAATGTATCTCCGCTGATACCTTGATACGGTGGATGCGCATTAATCGCGGTCTTGCGAACCCCAGCGATAGAAGCCTCAACGGCTTGGAAGGTAGCCCCTCTCTGTCGCGGCAATTCTTCTGCATTTAGGACAATACCGGTTCTCACAAGATGAAACTGTGACAATAAATCGATTTCCTGAGATACATTCGTTCTTTCAAGACGAAAGAGGGCAGCATTTTCCGTCACACGCGATTCTGTTACGGAAACACCTTCTGGTAAGGCGTTAATATGCACTTGCGAAAAATCGCGTGGCGTATCGCTCAAGAGATAAGGTTTTTTAGGGTTTAATCCGAGGAGTGCCGTTTGATTGTAAGCGTGCCAATGCGGAAGGCTTCGCTCGGTTTTCACCTGTGTTACGCCAAAGATTCTTTCATACCCGATGCCTTCCTCTGGCAGAGTCAATGTGACGCGCCCGTCTGTTTCTTGCAGTGTTGCGATTTCACCGCCTTTTCCAACATATTGAAATAGGGTGCCCGTTCCCCAGTCGGTTTCAAAATTAGGCTTGAAACCGAGCTCTTGCCAAACGCTGGCGAGCGAGAGTAACCGTTGCGTTCCAAGATGGTCTGCCTCCAACTGTTCTACCGACCAGAGGCGAAGCGTCGGCAAAACACCCCAGTTCTCATACAAATGCAGATACTCTTGATAAAGTTCGGGACCGATATCTGGGTTTGGCAACCCTAAATGTCCGTAGAGTAAGGTATAGGGAGAAAACAGAAACGTGCTGATAGGATGGGGTTTAATATCCAGCGAGTATATCAAGCGTTGTGCGAAACTTTCACGGAAGAAGGTCACCTCATGAAGTCCTTCGCCTCCGAAAACGACCTGCGGCATAGCTTCCGTCAATTCCGTGTGAAGTTGGACATTCCCTTGTGCCGAATTCAATCCTTCAATCAACCCGTTTGCGTCGTTTTTCGCGATAAGGCTGACATCCAGATGAAAGGCATCAACCTGATATTTCTGCGATACATCCGTTAACTCTTGGACGAGGATTTTCCTAAATTCAGAACTCGCGGGATTAATAAAGGCGTGTCGTCCGGGTTCTTCAATCCGATCCCAAAACCAACCGATTGGGTTACCACTCCATCGGTCCCGAAATTGATACTGCTGAAGCGTAGCATAAAGCCGATGGTACGGTGCGACACCGGGGAAATTAGTGTGAAGCATCACCCGAAATCCGTATTGACGCGCAGCATCAAGGAAACCACCAAAATTTTCGGATGCCGTATAATCCGGATAATTTGTATCGTAGTCGTCTTTGCGCCACTGCGTCAAATACAGCAACGTCTTTGTCGGATCTGTCTGTGTTGCTAAGTGCTTCAATAAGGCAATTTCCTGACCGTGATAGATAATAACCAAACCGATCTCGGAGACCCACGCAGGCATCTCCGTCAATTTTCTCGGATTGAAGGTCTGTGCCATCCAGTCCCGATACTGCCGGGCAGGCACACGCCAGTCGCCTATGTATGTATTCAATCGCCACGTAACAGATTTTGCGGAGGTAAGTGCGTCGAAAGGTGCTTGGTTTTGGGTCTCAAAGTTGAGTGCGAAACTCTCTATATCTTTTTCGTAATGGAGTGCTTTAAACTGAAAAGTCTCATCTGTCCCGCGAACGTAAAAACCGCCCTGTTCCGCTTGAATAATAGCGAGTTGTGCTTCCCAATGTTCAGGATAGTCGAAACTCCCGGAGGTGCTTGGAGACGCGGCATCAATGACTTGTCCACCTTGCGCTGGAAGGATGATATTCAGATTCTGTGTATCCAGATTTCCACAGCCCCATTGAATCCCATAAACGCCTTCTGTGTCTGAAAAACCCTCCTGTTCAATTAGGAGGTCTCCAGTATCTTCGTCAACGGCTATAAACAGGCGAATCTCGTTTTGTCCGTGCCTAAATACAATTTCTGCTTTGAGGGGACTGATTTTCCTCGCTTCTGTTAGGGTTGCTCGGTCTGTCCAGATAAAGTCGCTGTTTCTTTTTAATAATCCGCTGCGTCCGCCAATGCCTGTAGGTATATCGCCGATGCCGAGCGGTAATGTATAGACTTCCTCTGTCAGTTTGTTGGCGAGTTGGGTGATAACGCCATCTACAAACAGGACTTCATAGGCATCTGTTTTGACGAAGATGCTATTGTCAACAACTGTCATCTCGGCAGAGCGCACTACTTGAGGGTAAAATAGACAGAGTATTCCACTCAAAATGGCTATGCCTAAAAGGCGCATGCAATTCTCTCCTCCACAATTCACACATACAGTTGTTCAAATACCTGAAAATAATCGGGGAACGTCTTGCTGACACATTCTGGATCGTTAATCCGAATCCCACTCGCCTTTAAGCCGACGAGCGAAAACGCCATCGCCACGCGGTGGTCTTCGTAGGTATCAATTGCTGCGGGGGTGATAGGTGCCGGTGAGATTTCGAGCCCGTCTCGGTGTTCAACGACAGGTACTCCTAATTTTCGGAGTTCTGTTACCATCGCATGAATCCGATCGGTCTCTTGCCAACGCGTATGCTCAATGTTTCGGATGGTTACTTTGCTATCGGCGAAGGGCGCAATCGCTGCGAGGGTCAAGGCAGTATCCGAAATCGTCCGCATATCGACATCAATCCCTTTTAGTTGGCGCGGTCCGGTAACGGTAATACCTGTGTTAGAAACGGTGGTCCGACAGCCCATCTGTTCTAAGATATGTACAAACTGGAGATCCCCTTGTGCGGAATCTAAATTGAGGTGTTGGACAGTGACACGTCCACCGGTGAGTGCAGCGGCAGCAAAGAAGTAAGAGGCGTTAGAGGCATCCGGCTCTATGTTATAGACCCGTGGTTGATACTGTTGTCCGCCTTCAATCCGAAAATACTTGTAGTCTTCGCTTATGACCTGCACACCAAACGCTGTCATGACTGATCGTGTGATGTCAATATAAGGCATTGTTCGGTCACCGAGGACCTCAATCTCCATGCCGTTTTTTGCATAAGGGGCAATGAGGAGCAGTGCTGTTAAGAACTGGCTGCTCTTACTGATATCCAGCCGGGTTTTTCCACCTGCGAGTCCGTTTGCCTTGACGATGACAGGGAGATGTCCGTTCTCAAATTGGGTACGCGCCGAGCCCCCAATTAGCCTGAGTGCGTCAAGTAGGTCAGCGATAGGGCGACCGTGGCGCATCGGTTCATCGCCATCAATGACGAATTTTCCATGTCCGAGTGAAACGTAGGCGGTAATTGAACGTGAAGTGGTGCCTGAGTTCCCGATATAGAGATCAGCCTCCGAAACAGGGATTTCGCCGCCGTTTCCATGGATATCAAACCTTGCTCGTTTTTCATCGGCATCAATTTTGACCCCGAGTTTCCGCAGCGACGCGGACATATAACGCGTATCGTCGCTAAAGAGTGCGCCCGTCAGCGTTGAAACACCGCGTGCCATTGCAGCGACCAATAAGGCACGGTTGGTATAACTTTTAGAACCGGGGACGGCTATGGTAGCATAAGGCGGTTTGCGGATGGGTTGTATCTCAATCATTCACGCACTCCCAACTCCTTCAGCAATTCCTGCAGTTCTGCTTTCTCGGCATCAGTGAGCGGTAGGAGTGGACTTGTCGTGCGTGCGCTGCAAACTCCCAAAATTTCGAGACACGCTTTCATACCGCTGACACCTTGTCCGTATGTATACATCTTGCTGAGCCGGAGCATCCATTTTTGTAACCGATGGACCTCATCAATATCACGTGCTTTCGCGGCATTGTAGAGGGCGACAGATTCTTTTGGAGCGACGTTTGCAATCGAGACAACACCGCCGTCCGCACCGAATAGAAGGGCTGCACCGAGTGCGACATGCGAACCGAGGAAGATAGAAAAATCTGTCCGCTCACCGAGCAGTGCTATGAGAGTGAGAGAGTTCGTCCAATCGCCGGTACTGTCCTTAACGCCAACAATATTCTCACAGGTTTCTGCAAGCTCGACGACGATCTCCGGTTTAATGAAGGTTTTAACAGTAGACGGGATATTATAGATGAAAACAGGGAGCTCAGTACTCGCGGCGACCTTCTGATAGAATTCGATCAGATCCGCGTCATCGGTGGAGGGATAATAGTAACCGGGGGTCGCAGCGACTGCATCAACGCCGAACTGTTCAGCGATTTCGATGTTTTGGATGACGCGTTGGGTGCTTGTATCCATTACACAACAGATAACAGGAACGCGACCCCCGACTGCTTTGAGAGCGATGTCCAGTGCGCGTTCGCGTTCTGTATTTGTTAATGTCGTAAATTCACCGGAACTCCCGAGTAGATAGATACCGTGAACGCCGTTGTTAATCAGGCGATTAAGTTGTTTGACGAACCCGCGTTCATCAACGCGCTCTTTTTCGTCAAGCGGTGTTACTGTCGGTGTAAAAATGCCTTCAAATCGGATATTCATGAGCGTTTCCTATAAGGAGTAGTCGCAATCTTTCTTTATAATATGGGCTTGTAAGCAGTGCCTACAAATCAATCGGTTTAGTTAGTTTTTAGTTTAGCAGCATCTGATTTAGATGTCAAGCGGCGAAAAAAGGCTTCTGTTAGTTTTGGCTTGCACGTTACGCCGAAATTATGCTATCATTACGTTAAACTTATATAGCATCGAATACCGAAGGACAATGCATAGATGAATATCCGTACACAACTGACACTCAGGTACATAGGCATTGTACTTGTAGTGTTGCTTGCTATGTATTTCTATCTTGCTACAATGCTCAAAGATTCGATGAGTACTCGGATTACGGGCGAATTGGAAACTCAGGCGGTATTAACCCGAGAATTCCTCATTGAAAAACTCCCTGCTAAAGATAACTTTAGCTACGACGCGATAGATCCGCTTATCGATAGACTCGGAAAGACCGAAAAAACTCGGGTGACCTTCATTGACTTAGCGGGTGTTGTCTGGGGTGATACAGAACGGGATGGACAGGCACTACGCGCGATGGACAATCACCTTAAACGTCCAGAGGTACAGGATGCCCTCCAATTCGGAAGCGGAATTCGGGACCGCTACAGCCATACAACGCAGACAGAATTTCGTTACTACGCGACACCGATATATCGGCAAACTTCACCAGACGGAGAGGACACCCTGATTGGTATTTGCCGCGTCGCGATGCCGATGAAAGCCGTTAATACAGCAATTGACAACCTCCGCCGGATGGTTCTGCTTGCAAGTGTGGTTGGACTGATTCTTGCAATTGTGTTTAGCATTTTTTCTACCAGAATCATCACAAAACCGATTGAAAAATTAACCCAGATGACCCAATCCGTTGCTGCCGGAAAGATAGACTCGCGCGTACCGATTGACTCCACGAATGAACTCGGGCAACTCTCACGAAATTTTAACCTGATGGCAGACAGGGTGCAGGACCAGATTGATAGAATTTCCGAAGAACATCGGCGTTTGGAAACTATTCTGACAGGTATGGGTGAAGGCGTGTTACTCGTCAACGGTGCGTCCGAAATTACCTATGCCAACCCCATGGCTATCTCTATGTTATCCCTTCCGAATGCTTATGTCGGCAAAGCACTGATCGAAATCAATCGGATCCCTGAACTACAAGCACTGCTGCAGACAGTAGAACAGACAGAAGCAGTCGCGTTCGCTGAAATCCGTCTCGGTAACCTAACGGAACCGGAAGCAGAGGTCACGGTTGTGCCGGTTGCCACTGGCGAAGCGGAAGAGTACGTTATTGTTATCCACGATGTGAGTAAGGAGCGGCAGTTAGAACGCATCCGTGCCGACTTTGTGGCGAACGTCTCACACGAACTTCGTACGCCACTCACAACAATACGGGGTTACGCTGAGACCTTACTGAGTGAAGACGCTACACGCACAAAAGTACAAGAACAATTCGTCGTGAAAATCCTCAATCATGCTGCCCGCCTCTCCAGATTGGTTTCGGATCTACTCGAACTCTCCCGACTTGAGTCTGGCGATGTTGAATTGAAACATACGCCGTGCCACCTCAACACCTTCCATGAACCCATTTTAGACGTGTTTGAACCTATATTAGAGGAATCCGAATTGGTTTTAAAATGGGAGATTCCTGAAACACTGCCTAAGGTTAGCGTAGATCAACAACTTTTTATGCAGGTGCTTGTAAATCTGATTGACAACGCTATTAAATATACACCGGATGGCGGTACAATTACCGTTTCGGCAGAGATCAACACGCGTGAAACATTTCAAGGATCCAATATAACCTCGGAAGAAATTATCGTGCATATTCAAGATACAGGTATCGGCATCCCGATGGAATCTCAACCTCGCGTGTTTGAGCGGTTCTATCGTGTTGACAAAGGACGTGCGAGAGAGATGGGTGGCACCGGATTAGGGTTAGCGATCACCAAGCATATTGTGCTTTGTCACAATGGACAGATATGGTTGGAAAGTTCTCTTGGGGAGGGCAGTGTATTCCACATAGCGATTCCGGTATAGATGTTTAACCCGCACAGGCTAAATTTTCCAGATCTCTTGTGTGTATGCCATCTCCCAAAAGAGGTATTCATAACGACTACTCGTCAAGAAGTAATTTTTAATCCGTTTTTTTTCAGAGACACTATACTCCGCTGCAAGGTCGTTGAGTAAACCGCGTAACCACTCACCTAACGACAGAAATTCAGGAGATGCGTACATGTCAATCCATTCCTGATAGAGGGGTTCAGATGAACCGCCCTGTTCGGCAAGCGTTGTGCCGATTTCGGCGTAGCCCCACTGACACGGCAGAACACCGGCGACGAGATCCGCCAAAGTGCCGGTTTCCGCTACGTTGAGCACATGTCGCGTATACGCATGTGTTGTAGGTGCCATTGGTGCTTCTTCCATCTCAGCGGCAGTGATACCAAATTTTTCGCAATATCCACGATGTAAATCCATCTCAGTATTCAGCGTTTCGTTGACCAGCTGCGAAAACATCGCCATTGTCGCTTCATCGTGTGCCTTGATCACACCGTACGCGAACACGCGACTATAGTCGAGTAAGAACAGATAATCCTGAATCAGGTAGAACTTAAACTTCTCTGCCGGAAGACTGCCATCAGCCATACCACGGACGAACGGATGTTTAAGATCCGCTTCCCAAATCGGTGCAGCAGCGAGTCTGAGTTCATCGGTAAATTTTTCATTTTGTGCCATACGTATTATCAAACTCCTTGAAAAATATGTTGTAATACCAAATCTAAAAAATGAAGTTGCATTACAGAGGTTTTGGAGTGCTATGAGGTATCCGCATGTAAGAGGCGCGTAATACACTTCGCATTTGGGCGAGTACGGCGCAATGAATTGCGCAACTACAAGCCAGTTTTTTGTTAATGATAGGTGTTTATTTAGAAATGATATAATGTGTTACTGTGTATCACGACTCACGGAACAAGGATGTCAAAATGTTTGAAAAACTCGGAATTGTAACCAACATCTGGGCTGAAGAGATAGAAAAGGGTGCGCGCTTTGATGAACTCATGGTCGAATTCGGCGCGAACGGGTTCAAGGATATGGAGGTCCGTGAAGGCGATTACCTTCGCAACTCCGAATTTGGGGCACTTATCCAACAACTCGAATCCGCCATGCCTGCGTACACCGATGCTGAATTCAGAACTATCTGTGATGCTGTCTGGACTGAACAGCCATATCAAACGAAGCATACCACGCTTTTTGAGGAAATTGCCACCTTTACAC
This sequence comes from Candidatus Poribacteria bacterium, assembly GCA_965208735.1. GTDB lineage: Bacteria > Poribacteria > WGA-4E > WGA-4E > WGA-3G > WGA-3G. The sequence goes on along the minus strand of CBDBPM010000002.1, from coordinate 4,762,224 downwards.
AGAAAGCATCTGGACTCACGTTGAGTTATGCCATGTCTCACCCTTGGCTTTCACCACCAACCGACAGTGCAACAGAGACACAACAGATTATCAGGGCGAAGAAATTGGCATATCTGCTCTGTCCAGAGAGACCGAGGCTCCGTCTCGTTGATCTCGATACTGAAGGCGATATTGATGAATCTGCAGCCGTCGCTAATATCAAAAACTATGCTGCACTCCTACCGGAGTATCCGATGATTTTCGCAGTAGAGAACGCTCGCCAAACCGCTACGCTGACGCTGAAGTTAGCAGTCGCAGGTGGTGCGAAGCTTACGTACGACGAAACCAACACATACCGCGCTGACGGCACAACAGTGAATCCACCAGATGAATTTTGGGGTGCTGTCAAGATGACAGATCTCACATCGGTGCATTTCAAACAGAAAACAGAAGCTGGGGTTCTTTCAGAAGTCAGCGAGGGTTATGTTAATTTCCGTGCGATTGCGGAACACCTGAAAACGCGGCACTATACCGGTGATCTGCTCCTTGAAAACACACCGACTGCACATTCTTTGCGGGATGCGCTGCGGAGTCGAGCGTACCTGCTGAATTGTTAGCACAGAAACACACAACGCTGATATTCACAAAGTAGCAAGATATATTAAAAAGGCGTACCTTTTCCTTCTATTTCATCGGAAGAGGTTGTTTCTTGCTCCGCGGGTTCCTCAGATGCTGGGACATCGCTCTCTTGAGCAGCGGCTGTTAATTGTTTGATGCGCTCACATAAGTCGTCAAGTAGCTGCGGTGACGTTTCCGCCGCCTTGAGTTCCGCCGAAAGCTGCGTCCATTGCATCTCACTCATGTCGTTTCGAGATTCCACGCTGTATTTACGTTTAATGTAATCCCAGAGAGCTGCCTTTGTGACCCCCTTCTTCTCAAGAGGTTCCGCGAGATTATTCGCAATGGCGAAAGCGGCTTTTTGCGCCTGTGCGATATTTCCGCCGGTCTGCGGTATCTGCTGTTGTGATGCTGAATTTCCACTCCCTGCTTTCCGATGCAGATAGAAATTTAGCACCTCGCGGATGACCGGGACAGGTATCAGCTGCTTAATGGCGTTCCGTTGTGCTTTGTGAACCGCTTTAGTAAATGCGAATGGATCGGAACGGCCTCCAGCCATCTTCAGTTGCTCATACGCACCGTAGCGAGATGAACCTGTGATTGTATCAACTGCCTTGGCTGTAGCAATCCAAGAGTTCTCCCGCTCCTCGTATTTGACCTCTTCAACCTGAATACCACCACGGCGGTTAGCGGCTTCGTTAATACCGGCTAAGGTTAATCCCTCAACGGTGCGTCCACCCTGTTTAAAAGAATAGACGTAATCCTGAATCGTCTGTCCGGTCATTAACTCAACGATCGCCTGGTCGTCCACTTGATCAACGACTGCGTATTCAGCAGTAACCGGTACCATTTCTTCTTTTTTTTCTTTTTCTTCAGCCATGATATCCTCCGAAATTAAGAATTTATCCTACCTTCAGATATATGTTACGCACTATAAGTTTACCTCATCATACCATTTTATACGCGATTTGTCAAGCAGTATAATTCAGCCGTTAGTACTTGGCAATCAGCAAATGCCATCGTTTATGCCAACCGGACGCGAAATGTTTTCTGTGTGGCGTTCAACACATCTATATTCTTAATTCAAATTTACATTATATATAATAACATATATAGCATAGGAAAGCAAACTTATTTTCATCAGGAAACTTGATTTCCATCCACAATTCTGCTACAATAACAATAAATTGAGTACCGGAGTGTTGACGGACAATGACGGCACCCCTTCTTCAGATGCAGGCAATCACGAAAGATTTCCCCGGTGTCCGCGCCTTAGATAATGCCTTTTTTGAGGTATGTTCCGGTGAAATCCACGCGCTCTGTGGAGAAAACGGTGCTGGCAAATCAACGCTGATTAAGATTCTCGGTGGTGTTTATCCGCACGGCACTTACAGCGGCAATATGCGTATCAACGACACCGGGCAGCAGTTCCAGTCCGTTCGCGATGCGGAACGCGCGGGGATCGCTATTATCCATCAGGAATTAGCACTCATCCCGGAGATGACAGTCGCAGAGAATATCTATCTCGGCAAGGAACCGAGGCGATTCGGGGTCATTGATAGGCATCGCCTCTATCATGAGGCGGGTGAACTCCTATCACAATTTGGATTGGCAATCCCTTTAGAGAAACCTGTCTATGAGCTCGGCATTGGACAACAGCAACTCGTAGAAATTGCGAAAGCCTTAGGGCGCAGCTTGCAAGCCCATATTGAACAGCGACGGAGTTTGGAATCTGGAAACGCGCTGTTGCTCGTACTTGACGAGCCGACAGCCGCCTTGACCGAAAGCGAGGTGGACATCCTTCGCCAGATTCTAACACAACTCCGAGAAAAAGGTGTCGCTTGTATCTATATCACTCACAAACTCAAGGAGATTTTTCAAATCGCGGATCGTGTGACAGTCTTACGTGACGGCAAAACTGTAGCAACGCAATCCATTAAATCCCCTGAATGCACTGAAGACGTGTTAATCTCACAGATGGTCGGCAGGGAACTAACGACACTTTTTCCAGAACGGCAGACTAACAACGGCTCGAAACAGGAAGAAGTCGCGCTACGGGTCGAAAACTTAAGCACCTATCCATCGGAACCACCGCGTCTTGAAAACGTCAGTTTTGAAGTACAACGTGGGGAGATTCTTGGCATCGCAGGTCTGATGGGTGCGGGTAGAACAGAACTGATTAGCACTATTTTTGGAGCCTACAGTGGCAAATGGATCGGAGAAATCTTCATAGAAGGCACACCTGTCAAGATACACGCGCCGCGCGAGGCGATACAGCATGGGATGGCACTCGTCAGCGAAGATAGAAAACGCTACGGACTTCTTTTAGATGCGGATGTCACCCGCAATATGACGCTGGTGAATCTCGGCTTATCGGCAGACCTTGCATCTTATGGGATAATTAATCACAACGCGGCATCGGAAAAAAGCGAACACTACGTGAATTCTCTTCAGATTAAAACAACCTCGTTGGAGGTACCTGTGAACCATCTCAGTGGCGGAAACCAACAGAAAGTCGTGCTGGGAAAGTGGTTGATGACGCATCCAAAGGTGCTATTCCTCGATGAGCCGACGCGCGGTATTGATGTCGGTGCGAAAGCAGAAATTCATGCACTGATGGCAAAACTCGCTGATGATGGCGTTGCGATTGTGTTTGTATCTTCCGAGCTGCCGGAGATTTTAGGCATGAGCGACCGGGTTTTGGTGCTACATGAAGGTAAAATCACAGGTGAATTTACCAACGATAACTTGACCCAAGAGGAGATTTTGCGGTGCGCAGCTGGAGTCTGAGAATAGATGGAAAACAGAAACGAAAACTTTAAAACAGAGAGCCAAGGGGAGACCCAAGCACTCGGCAAAAAAATCGGCAAAACGCTTAAACGCGGGGATGTCATCGCACTCATCGGTGACCTTGGGACTGGTAAGACGTGTTTGACGCAAGGCATTGCGCGCGGCGCGGGGATCGCACCCGATGAGATTGTCAGTAGCCCTTCATACATTTTGATTAACGAATATAACGGGACGGTGCCTATCTACCACATCGATCTGTATAGACTCGAAAACAGCGAAGAGATTGCGGAACTCGGACTCAGCGAATATGTGGAAGGGGACGGCATTTGCATCATTGAGTGGGCTGAACGGATGGCAGATGCGCTGCCCGATTCCTGTATAAAAATATATATAACGCTTGCAGACGCGAATGCCTTACACAGCGATGATGAAGTTTCCGAATCAATATTAGATAGCCCTAAAGATGAAAACATCCGACACATCAAAATCCAATATCCTATATCTCGATAGCGGTTCAGGCATCGGTGGCGGGCAAAGGAGCCTTCTGCTTTTGCTCAACCGATTAGACAAGGAACGCTTTACCCCTTTTGTCGGATGTCTCGGTGATAGTGCTTTTGCATCGGAGGTTGAAAAGACAGCAGCGCGTGTTATTCCACTATCTCTGCCCGCGGCACATAATAAAACCGATAAAGTGAAACGGTTCACCCTTCACGATCTGTTTGAAGATTTTCGGCAACTCCGGGTTATCGTTGAACTCCATCGGGCAGTGAAGCAACATGCGATCAACCTCATCCATGCAAACTCGCTTTCGGTAGCACTCCTTGGCGGGATTGTTGCGAAGATAAATCGGATCCCTATCCTGATGCACAAACGCTATGCAACTTCTTATGGGATTCTGGATCGACTCTGCGAAAGACTCCTGCATCGTGTGATTCTCGTGTCGGAGGCAACACGGTGGAATTTCGCGCCTGCGGCAAAGCAGACGCTCATTTACAACGGTGTGGATTTAGACGCTTTTCAGGCATCACGAGAAGAGGTGGAAACGCTCTGGAGGGAACTTTTTCCCGATGCACCTAACGCTGCTATACGCGTTGGTGTCGTAACCCGGATTACACCGGAGAAAGGTATCCACTTCTTGGTCAGGGCAATGCGAGAACTCAAAGGAGAGAAAGATGTCAAGTTGCTCATCGTAGGGGGTCCCTATTTCCAAAAAGATGTTGACTATATGAACACACTCAAACAGGAAGTCGCAGATTTAGGTGTTGAAGATTCAGTTATTTTCACTGGATTTTTATCGGATACGCGTATCGTAACAAGTCTGCTGGACATCGTGCTGGTGCCGTCAATTATCCCTGAGGCATGCCCACGCACCATCATTGAGGCAATGGCGGTCGGTAAACCGGTTATCGCAACACCATTGGGTGGCAGCAAAGAACTCGTTACGCCGGAAACAGGGATTTTAGTGCCACCTGAAGACGCGTCGGCAGTTGCTGCGGCTATCGCAACGCTTGCAACCGATCAAGAACGATTGACAGTCATGGGAAAAGCCGCCCGCGATCGTGCCGTTCAACTATTTAGCAGTGAAAAGAACACCATTTTGACGGAAACAGTCTACACGGAGCTGTTAGCAGCGTACTAAGATGTCTCCACACACCATAGAGGAAATATTATGAGAGGAAAAACAGTCAGCCCACCGCAGGGTGCCCAAGCAGGTGAAGGGCAAGTAAGACAGGTATCGCAATTGTTTGGTGAAGCGATTGGCGATACGAGTGAATGGATAGAAATCCACCGTACCAGTGATGAATGGGAAGCGAAGCTGATTCAAACCACTCTGAACGCGCAACAGATCCGATGCCGACCCGTCGAATTAAAAGAGGAACGCCAGACCGCGCTCCTCGTAGATCCTGAGCATGAGGTCACAGCCATGGAGCTGATCAGCCGTATCGGCGTAGCTGTCACAGATAACGAGATGTCGGCGCAATCCGAAGAAACTGCTGAAGCACTCAGGCAACGCGACATGACGGTCACTCAGGAAGATACAAGTCAACAATCTGAACCCGGCGATTCGTCAGAACTCACAATGGCGGAACGTGAAGGTATCGGCAGTGTCGTCTATATTGAAGGGCAAGGCTATGAGATCCGCGTCGGTCCCGAACCCCACGTCACCGTGATAGAAAGCGACTGGGAAGAGTTCACTGATTTCAGTGCGCAACGCCAAGAGTTTGTTATCCTGCTCCGCCATGAATATCCTGGTCTTTTTGCGTGGATTCAAGAGGAGAAACTCCTTGCGGAATTTATCCGCCTCATTGAGATGACCTATCAAGAGGGCGCGCCTACGCCTGTTTCTCACAGGCAGGGAGAGGCTTCCGACACCAAAGAACTGGATGCGACACCTTATCATCCACTTGCACAATTGAGTTTCACTGTTGCAGTCGTTTCACTCATCGCGGTGCTTTTTCAGGTGCCCTGGACGGTAAACCTCGTGCTGGCTGTCGCCACTATCGTAGCTGCGGTTGTTGCTAAATCTCAGATTGATGTGAGTGAAGGGAAATCGACAGGTATCCCGATGGCACTGAGTGCGATGGTACTGGCGTGTTTGGTTGTCTTGTTTGCGTGGTGGTTGGCGCAGCGTCCGGAACCGGTGGAACAGGAGAAGCCACCCGTACGAGAGATGATTCAGGATCGGTAGGGCATGTAAAAGGTAATCCTCATCAACGGACAAAAGTTCGCCGCAGGGTGAAGCTGCCTCGCCTGAAGTTAGAGGACCGCGTATCTCAGATCACAGAAGAAAACGCGCATAAAGAAATTTCCACGGGACCTGCAGTTGGAAATGAAATCTGGTAGGACTGGATAGTCTATGTCTGAATATATTCCAGATACTGGCGACATTATATGGATTGATTTTGACCCTCAAAGGGGAAATGAAATTCAGAAACGTCGCCCTGCCCTTGTCATCACTTCGCAGATTTATAGAGGCGAGGCACGAGGACCTCGCCTGATAGTTTGGAAACTTACTTCCGTATTAACATCTTCCGTGTAGCAGTGAAATCGCCTGCTGTGAGCCTGTAGAAATAGATTCCACTTGCGACAGATTCACCGAACTCATTTTTACCGTCCCAATGGGCTGCGCTGCTGTGGTTCTGATAGATGCCAGCAGGTTGGTGCCCCAGTGCTAACGTCCGTACCACTTGCCCATTCACTGCATAGATTGTGATGGTAACCTCTGTAGGTTTCGCCAACTGATAAGGAATCCATGTTTCTGGGTTGAACGGGTTCGGGAAGTTTGCCAATAGCGCGTTTTCTCTGATTGCTGTAACAGTTATTTGTGCGGTGAGTGCGGAACCGTTGTATCCCGCTATAGCACCTGCACCGACAGTGAAAGTTAGGATGCTATCGGCATCAATGTTTCCATTGAATTCCAGTTCCATAGTGATTTGAGTGTCGCTGTTACGGCGTGGTTGATGCCAAGGTATTGTTACGCCATCAATCCCAGAAACCGATACAGCCCTTCTGATGTCAAAGATAGAGCGTGCGTATTTTCGACCATTGAGTGTGAGTGTAACGGTGCTTTCATCAAGCGTTGCCTCAGTTAAGGGCGCATCCGTTGAAGCGGCGATTGATTCATGTCCACCGGTGACTGGGAGTTGCGCTGTGAGCGTGGGACCGTCGTATCCCTCTATAGCATCTGTGCTGAGATTGAGTATAAGCGTTGCCTCGGTGTCAAAGTCGCCGTTGAATTCCAGTTCAACGGTCACCTCCGTATTGCTGTTGCGGTCTACATCGTCTACAGTCACCCCGTCAATGCCGGTTATGGTCAAAGCCCGTTCAATGGTAAAAGAAGACCGCACATAATTTCGTCCGCTCAGTGTCAGCGTGACAACACTTCCATCAAGTGTTACCTCAGTTAAGGGAGCGTCCGTTGAAGCGAGGATTGATTCGTGTCCACCAGTGACAGGGAGTTGTGCGGTGAGTGCGGGACCGTCGTACCCCGCAATAGCACCGGCAGCAACGGTAAAGGTGAGGGGGGTATCGGTGTCAATATCACCACTGAATTCCAGTTCAACAGTGATTTGAGTGTCGCTTTTTCTGTCAGGATCGTGCCAAGGTATTGTTACGCCATCAATCCCAGAGACAGACACGGCACCTTTGATGTCAAAGGTAGAGCGTGCGAATTTTCTACCGCTAAGTGTAAGTGTGACAACGCTTTCATCAAGCGTTGCCTCAGTTAAGGGAGCGCCCGTTGAAGCGAGGATTGATTCGTGTCCACCAGTGACAGGGAGTTGTGCGGTGAGTGCGGGACCGTCGTACCCCGCAATAGCACCGGCAGCAACGGTAAAGGTGAGGGGGGTATCGGTGTCAATATCACCACTGAATTCCAGTTCAACAGTGATTTGAGTGTCGCTTTTTCTGTCAGGATCGTGCCAAGGTATTGTTACGCCATCAATCCCAGAGACAGACACGGCACCTTTGATGTCAAAGGTAGAGCGTGCGAATTTTCTACCACTGAGTGTGAGTGTAACGACGCTCTCATCAAGTGTTACCTCAGTTAAGGGGGCGTCAGTTGAAGCAACGATTGATTCGTATCCTCCAGTGACAGGGAGTTGTGCGGTGAGTGCGGGACCGTTATATCTCAACAGGGCACCTGCCTCAACTGTGATAGTGAGTGTTGCATCGGTATCAAAATCGCCGTTGAATGTCAGTTCGACGGTAATCACCGTGTCGCTGACACGGTCTACGCCAAAATTTCCAATGGTAACACCCTCAATGCCAGATACCTTGACGGCATCTCTGATTCTGAAGGAGGATCGTTCATAAGTGCGTCCGCTGAGGGTCAATGTGACGACGCTTCCATCCAGCGACGCTTCCGCCAACGGTGTTTCTGTTGCTGCGGTGACCGACTCCTTGCCGCCGGTGACAGTTATTTGCGCGATGAGTACGGGACCGTCGTATTCGGCAATAGCATCCGCGTCCACTGTAAAGGTGAGCGTCGCATCGGTGTCAATGTTGCCTTTGAATGTCAATTCAACTGTTAATACTGTATCACTGATGCGTTCCAAATCGAACCAGTGAAAAGTGACACCCTCAATCCCAGAGACCTTCACAGCATCTCTGAGGTCAAAGGTCGATCCCTCGTAAGTTGCCCCATTGAGTGTGAGCGTGACGACACTTCCGTTCAGCGTTGTTTCTGTCAATGGGTTCTCAGTTGATGCGATTATTGATTCCTGTCCCGCGTTAACAATGATGTGTGCGATGAGTGCGGGACCGTTGTATTCGGCGATAGCATCCGCGCCCACTGCGAAAGTGAGCGTGGCGTTGGTGTCAAGGTTACCGGTGAATTCAAGTTCAAAGGTAATTACTGTGTCGCTCACACGTTCCACCCCAAACAATCCAATGGTAACGCCTGCAATACCGGATACTGTCACAGCAGTATCAATATCGAAGTTAGATCGTACATAAGTGCTGTTATTGAGTGTTAAGCGGATAATATTTCCATTGAGGGTTGCCTCAGTCAGGGTTTGTGTCGCATAAGCCGTTATTGTTGGGCTTTCTTCGATCACGGCGGTGACAGGTATCGCCGCTATCAGTGCGAAACCGTCATAGTTCGAGATGGCATCCGCCCCGACTGTGAAGGTGAGTGTGGCATCAGTGTCAAAGTCTGTATCATCGAATGTCAGTTTAACAGTTATCCTCGTATCGCTGACGCGCACCATGTCTGACTGGAGGAACGTAACGCCTGCAATACCGGATACTTGCACTGCGCTGCTGATGTCGGAACTGGTTTGTGTATACACGCCAGTGGACAATGTGAGTGTGACGATGCTCTCATTGAGGGTTACCTCAGTCAAAGGTTGTGTTGCATAAGCCGTTATTGTTGGGTTTGCCTCTACTACCGCGCTGACGAGTAATTGTGCGGTGAGAGCCGTGCCGTTATATCCCGTTACGGCATCTGCCCCGACCGTAAAGGTAAGTGTGGCATCGGTGTCAAAGTCCGTGCCATCAAATATGAGTTCAACGTTCACCTGCGTCCCACTGAGACGTTCCACATTATATCTGTTCACAGTGACACCGGTAATACCCGATACCGTCACGTTATTTCCCACAGTATACTGAGATTCGTAAACACCGCCGTTTAACGTCAGTGTGACCACACTCCCATTCAGTGTCGCTTCAGTTAAAGGCGTTATGGTTGATGCAGTCACCGATTCCGCATTCGCGGTGACGTGTGCTGTCGCGGTGAGATCGGCGCCATCGTAGTTCGCGATGGCATCGGCTTTCACTGTGAAAGTGAGTGTGGCATCGGTATTGAGGTCTGTCCCGTAGAATGTCAGTTGGACTGACACCTCCGTATCGCTCAGACGGGTTACATCAAACGGTTTAATGGTTACACCCGGAATACCGGATACTGTTACAGGATCGCTGAGCCAGTTTTCGTAAACTCGGTTGCTCAAACTCAGTATCACGATGCTTCCATTCAGCGTTGTTTCCGTTAGCGGTTGTGAAACTAACGTTAGCGTTGGACTTTCTTGATCGTCCAGATCAATGATAATAATAATGACAGTGATGGTGATAGTGAGGCTGCCATCGGAGACAGTAATTGTTACGGTGTAGGAGTTCTTTGTTTCATAGTCAAGATCGGCATCGGTTTTCAATTGTCCGGTGGTGTCATCAATATCAAAAGATGCCGCGTCGGGACCACTGAGCGTGTAAGTGAGAGCATCGTTGTCCGTATCTGTTGCCGCGACTGGGTTCCCGATATTTACGCCTTTCGCGGTATTCTCTGCCACAGTGCGGGTGGTGTGACTGCCGTCCGTGAAGCTGGGTATGCTATTTGTGGGTGTCTCAGTTTCTGTGCCGCTCACATTGATGGTGACAGTGATTTCATCGATCAAGGTGCCATCGGAAACAGTGACAGTTACCTTATAGGATGTTTTAGTATTGTAATTGTGTGATGTCTTGGTTTTTAATTGTCCAGATGTGCTATCAATTTCAAACGCTGCCGCGTCAGTGCCATTCAACTGATAGGTCAGCATGTCATTGTTTTCATCCATAGCCACCACAGGGCTACCGATACTTCCGTTCACCGCTACTGTGCGGGTAGTGCTGGAGCCGTCGGTGAACACGGGTGCTCTGTTGATTGTCCACCCCATATCCTCAAGCATGCCGAGTGCAATGGGACCCGGGTCATGAATCGCTTCTTGGTCGTCAAGCCTTGGTGTCATTAAGGAGTTCGCGTTGCTAGCAGGGAAAGTAATCTCATCCAAATGGGTATAACTTGAACCTTGACTCCATGATCTGGGGGCATAGAGTTGCGGAAGGACACCGCCGTTTGCTGCAACACCTTTTTTTCCATTCCAGAAGAGGTCGTTACTCGTGAATTGATCTTCAAGAGCGGCGGAGGGATCACGGAAAGACATGATAGCTTTCCCCGATTCGTTTTCGACAAAGAGATCGTAAATATAAGGTAAATTAGGATTGCTGCCCCTAAGCTTACCCCCCTCACTGGAGAAAAAAATTCCGCCGATGGATATCCCTTTTATCCTGGCAAAACTGATAAACCCCAGACCGTGAGCGATCTCATGCAGCACAGTACTCACGAAATCCGTTTTCCCTAACGGTGTATCTCCATCTGTGCCGAAGTACCAATTTGCGTCTTTGTGGCTGTTGAATTTTGTGATGATATCCGGTTCGCCAGCTGCAAGGTCTCTATCGGCTCTCTTATCCGCGAGTGCCTCTGGGAACCATAAATCCAATGATCTGGGGGATTTCCAACCTGCTGGGCGTGCTCCGCCTAAAATGATACGTCTATACTTATATCCACCGAGGTCCGTGAAAGACGCGTCAATCCGGATCGGCACAGGTGACCGGATGAGCGAATTCCAAATATCAACCGCATATTGAAATGCTTCCATCGCTTCGTCTGTAAAGCCATCATACGTTACAATGAACTGTGATTCTTCCGTCGTAAGGAAATTACCGTTTCGGTATAGCTGCTGCATTGGCGGTGGCGGGACGCTTGTATTCGCGTTATTGTTGGTTCCATATAAAATGGCCATCCCTTCCAGTGCCTTGGCACGGCGCGTTGGATTTACTGTAGTCGGTTCTTTAGATGTTCCTGAAGATTGTCCGGGCACCTCAACTCGGCTCATGGCGCGAGGGGTCAATCCAAGCAGAAGACATATTGAAAAAGTGATTGTCAATAGTAGTTTTGCGGGTTTCATAGTACCTATAAACCTCTTGTCAGTGTGATTTGCGATATATCTTCTTGATAAAGGCGAGATTTATGCAAACGTGAGTTTATAGTAGATTCCATAATTACTTATACACTCGTATAGTAGTGCAAACTGTGAAGGCACGTCTTATGATGCCACAGGCTAACAGTTCCTATGCTACAAAAGAAGCGCAGCACCGTAGGTTGGGTTGAACGGATACCACCAAAACCGTAAAATTAGAGAAAAACAAAGTTGACTCCAGACACGCCACATCAAATAGATACCGAGTGAAACCCAACGCTTTTGTTGTGAAATGCCCGCAACTCTGACGGTATGAAGTTGGGTTTCACTATGTTCTTGAGCAATATGGCAGATATTGAATTTGAGGGGTATGTGGAACACTGACACCTACCTTTTCAACACCGTTCAACCCAACCTACGGGACTGAATATCCCAGGCCGGTAGATGCGGTTAGGAAACCGCATCTACCGGCCCTGGAGGCTCCCTAAATTGACACCTATGGTGCGGTTTTTGCGGCGTACTCGACCAGATGCGACGTGCATCGCGGCGTACTCACCGAAATACGCCCCGCATTCTAACCGCACCGGGCATCTTTAGTGAAATTATCTACCCTCCTTGTGTTACTTGAGAATAAGCATTTTGCGCGTGGCGGAATAGTCGCCAGCGATTAGGGTGTAGAAGTAAATTCCACTCGCGACCCGATCACCGACCTCGTTCCTGCCGTCCCAGTAGATTGCTTTTGACCGACTCTCGTAGATTGCTGCGGTTTGGTGTCCGACATTGAGTCTGCGGACAACACTCCCGCGCTGATCGTAGATGGTCAACGTGAGGAAAGCATCTTCTGCCAACCGATACGGTATCCACGTTTCAGGGTTAAACGGGTTGGGATAGTTATGCAACAGTTCGGTCTCTTTCGGAACCAATACAGCAAGAAGTTGCTCTAAGAAGCGGATGCCGCTTTGCAACTTCGGATCCGTAAGACCTAAGTCGTGTGCTTGTGCCAACCACCTTTGAATGTCGGCGGCGGTAAACATTCCGAGTGATGTCGGATACAGTGACGGTGCTGCTTGTGTTTCACCGAGTGCCCCTGCCAGAAGTATCAGGTCCTGGATATTGACAACGCCATCGCCGTTAACATCTGCGGCATTGGGACCGGATTGCCCGAGCCGTCCAGCAACGAGGACCAGATCGGAGATATTCACGACCCCATCCTGATTAACATCATATTCGACGAACTGTGCGGAGATTTCATTGATGACGATCCCTATACCGGGGGTGCTGATGTCAGTCCTATCCCCATAATAGGTAAGTTGATCCTCTGTTAAATTCACGTCCACAGCAGAGACCCAACTCCCTGCTTGGGTGCCATCAAGTGGCTCACTATCAACATAACGACGCATCAGTGATGTGCGGTTGCCTGCTCGGGTTCTACCTCTATTTTTATCATAAGGCAACCTCCATTGCTGGACATCGCCCTCAAAATTTCCGACTTCGTCCACCAAGTTCCCTTCATCATCAATGAGTTGTATATAGAAGCCTTCTACACTCAGCCACGTCGTCCAGAAACTGGTCAACGATGTTCTCCAGCTAAGGTCATAAATCTGGTCTTTAGCGAGGTTCTTTGAGTTTGAATCAGTTGATCCTACCACCAGAACGACCTCATTTGGCCAAATCCTTGGTGCATCGTCCCAAAAATCATCCTTAAAGGTGACTGTTGCATTTACCTTTCCAGTCAATTCTGGTGACTTTACATTCCGAATTACCAGTTTCCATCCTGCCAGATTAATGATGTCCGGCCCAGCGTTGTTTAACTCAATCCATTGGACCGGCGTGAAAGTCCTCTCCGAGCCATACATAATTTCACTAATACTCACGACGCTCTCTATCTGACCGGGACGAGGTGATCCGTCTGTAGTCGGTGGCGTTTCGTTTACATCAATGATGGTAATAGCGACGGTGATGGAATCGGTGCGACCACCATCGGAAACGGTGACGGTCACCGTGTAGGCGTTTTTCGCTTCAAAGTCAAGCGGTGCCTTAGTTTTCAACTGTCCGGTGGTGCTGATGATGTTAAAGGCTGCCGCGTCCGTGCCGCTGAGGGTATAGGTCAAGGTGTCGTCATCTTCATCAGTCGCAGAGACAGGGCTGCCGACGTTTTCACCGGCAGGTGTGTTTTCTTTCACAAAACGCGTCGTGCGATTTCCCGCAAAAGCTGGGGCATGGCTCTCATCCACATCGGTGATAATAATAGTAACCCTGATAGTGTCTTTGAGAGCAGCATCGGAAACCGTTACGACTACCGAATAAGAACTCTTTGTTTCGTAGTCGAGAGCCGCTTTTGTTTTCAGTTGTCCAGTGGTGCTGTCAATATCAAACGATGCTGCATCCGGACCACTGAGGGTGTAGGTTAAGGGGTCATCGCCGTCAGTATCTTTAGCAGACACTGCTTTACCAATGTTCACACCTGCAGGTGTGTTCTCTGGTATAGACCGCGTCGTGCTATCCTCCGCGAAAACCGGTGCGCTGTTTTCGTCTACGTCAGTAACCTTGATACCAACGCTAATGGTGTCCGTGAGGGTGCCATCAGAGACGATAACGGTCACCGAGTAAGCGTTCTTTTTTTCATAATCAAGCGGTGCGCTGGTTTTCAGCTGTCCGGTAGTGCTGACGATACCAAACGACGATGCATCTGTGCCATCAATCGAATAGGTCAAAGTATCACCATCAGCGTCCGTAGCGGTGATAGGGCTGCCGATGTTTCTGCCAGCAGGTGTGTTCTCAGGTATTGATCGCTCCGCGCTACCACTCGCGAAGACCGGGGCGCGGTTCTCCGCTACGTCCGTGACATTAATAGCGACACCAATAGTGTCCGTAAGGGTGCCATCGGAGACGATGACAGCTACCGAATAGGTGTTCTTCTGTTCATAATCAAGCGGTGCGCGCGTTCTCAACTGTCCCGTAGTACTCACGATGCCAAAGGATGCTGCATCTACACCGCTAAGTGTATAGGTTAAGACATCCTCATCCTCATCGGTAGCGGAGACAGGGCTGCCGATGTTTCTGCCAGCGGGTGTGTTCTCCGGTATGGATCGTTCCGTGGCACTACCCTCTATGAAGACCGGCGCATGCGCTGTCGGTGTTTCGTCTACGTCAGTGACGTTGATAGCAACCCCGATGGAGTCTGTTCCGCCATTACCATCAGAGACGATGACAGCCACCGAGTAGGTGTTCTTCTGTTCATAATCGAGGGGTGCGCGTGTTCTCAACTGCCCTGTAGTGCTGACGATACCAAACGACGCTGCATCTGCACCACTCAGACTGTAGGTTAAGACATCTTCATCCTCATCAGTAGCAGAAACGGGACCTCCGATGTTTCTGCCAGCGGGTGTATTCTCCGGTATGGATCGTTCCGTGGCACTGCCTTCTACGAAGACTGGGTCGTTGTTCTCATTTACATCAGTGACGTTGATAGCGACACCGATGGAGTCTGTTCCACCATTGCCATCAGAGACGATGACAGCCACCGAGTAGGTATTCTTCTGTTCATAATCGAGAGGTGCGCGTGTTCTCAACTGCCCTGTAGTGCCGACAATGCCAAAGGAGGCTGCATCTGCACCGCTGAGACTGTAGGTTAAGACATCCTCGTCCTCATCGGTAGCGGAGACGGGGGCACCGATGTTTCTGCCAGCGGGTGTATTCTCCGGTATGGATCGTTCCGTGGCACTGCCTTCTACGAAGACTGGGTCGTTGTTCTCATTTACATCAGTGACATTGATAGCGACACCGATGGAGTCTGTTCCGCCATTACCATCAGAGACGAGAACAGCCACTGAATAGGTATCCTTCTGTTCATAATCGAGGGGTGCGCGTGTTCTCAACTGCCCTGTAGTGCCGACAATGCCAAAGGAGGCTGCATCTGCACCTCTGAGAGAGTAAGTTAAGACATCCTCGTCCTCATCGGTAGCGGAGACGGGGGCACCGATGTTTCTGCCAGCGGGCGTATTCTCCTGTATGGAGCGTTCCGTGGCACTGCCTTCTACAAAGACCGGCGCATTGTTCTCCTCTACGTCAGTAACATCAATAGTGACACTGATAGTATCTCTGGCACTGCCATCGGAGACGGTAACAGTCACGGCGTAGGTGTTCTTTTTTTCGTAGTCGAGAGGGGCATGTGTTTGTAATTGTCCTGTGGTGCTGACGATGCCAAAGGAGGCTGCGTCTGCACCGCTGAGACTGTAGGTTAAGACATCTTCATCCTCATCAGTAGCGGAGACGGGACTGCCAATATTTTCGCCAGCGGATGTGTTCTCCGGTATGGATCGGGTTGTGCTGCTCCCCTCTGTGAAAATTGGGGCATGATTCACGTTCGGATCCTCGGTAGGCTTAGGGATACCGACCGCAAAACTGAGGGCATTATCATCGCTGCTCGGTTTGGCAAGACTATAACCGAAATGACTTGTAGGTAGCTCAGGCAGCGTTCCAATATCGACGGTGACATCGGCAGTTGTACCGGCGGTGCGAGTCACAGTAAGGAGTCCGCTTTCTACGCTGCCAGCCGGAATTGTGATGGTAGTTGCGCCGCCATCAAGATTCCCATTCGTAACGGTAATCGGCAGCTCGATATTGAAGGGTGCGCCGGTGGCTGTCGTTGCCTTGAACTGGTTTTCTCCAACCTTTTCCAAGGACACAGTGACGGATAAACCAACGGCGTTGTCACCGAGATAGAGCGAATTTAACGAAGACAGTCCGGAAAAAAGCCCGTCGGGTAGACTACTCAGTTGATTGGAAGACAGACTGAGCCAGTTCATGGAGGAAAGTCCAGAAAAGATATTTGTAGGCAGACTACTGAGTTGATTGTTACCCAAGTCAAGACCAGTCAGCGCGGACAGTTCGGAGAAGGTATTCGCCGATAAACTGCCCAAACTGTTGTAAGACAAGTTGAGCCGACTCATGGAAGAGAGTCCAGAAAAGACACCATCGGGCAGACTACTGAGTTCGTTGCTACCTAAGTCAAGGCTACTCATGGCGGACAAACCCGAAAAGATGTCGTCAGGTAGAGTGCTCAGGGTGTTTTTAGCTAAGGAGAGCGAACGCAACGCCGACAATCCATCAAAATCGCCAGTTTTCAATGCCGTAATGCTCTGATCGCTCAGGTTAAGGTTGGTAATTAAAGTTAGGTGTGCAGCGGTTACATCGTCGGCAGAATCTACGCCTGGCACCAATGCCACAATCCTATCTTGGACCTGCTGCGTCCGGTCACTGACAGGTGTTAGTTCAGGTGCGTTATCTTGTGCCTGCACGTTGCCTGTACCTTGTATACCGTATATTAACAACATCGCTATAACGATTGACAGCACGATTTTCCTGTTCACGGTTAGCGTTTTCATGATGCACTCCTTATCGTCGGTTTTTCGGTTTTAATGTACAATTGAACTTTTGGATGGAAGACTGGAAGCGAGTTATTCTTTCCCCTTTCCAATCTTCCATGTTTTCTGCTAAATATTATTTCTGGGTCAACGTTTTCACCTGTAGGAGATGAATAATCAATCTACTTGCTATAAGTTTACCGAATACGTTTTGCCATCCATCCCAATGGGCATCATGTAACAGCGATGTAAACATTGATAAATTTTGTAATGATAACCTTAATATTACAGCCCCGCAACATAAATTGAATGAATCTGTTGCAATTTATAGTAAATCCCGAAAATATATTCACACCCCCTGGTCTGCGCGGTTACAAACCACGCAGACTAAAGTGTAAAGTTAATTATGGATGCTACTATAAGTGAAGTTAGCTCACTGTTTGCAGAATTTTTGTAGCGTAAATTGTCAGTTTGCGGGAAATCGTTTGGTGCAAACATAATGTCGTTTTCATGGGTTGTTCTCCTTATTTTGGAACAGGATTAGTAAATATTGAATGCTGGGACTTCCTTAATGGTCTAAGTTCCGTCTTCATTTTTGCTGGCAGAGAAATTGGTATTGAAGAAGTCATCTTGCTCTATATCGTAATCGCCACATATATTCGGATTGTCAATCCGTACGTCAATACCGGATACATTGTGGAAAATCGGTTGCGAGCTGGCTCGACATGCAGATCCACCCTCACGAACAGAAAACACAACCAGCGGTCCATAACCACAACTTTCACCCGGTCCCACTGTTTTCATCTTCAAAAGCTCCACAACTGATGATAGCAAGCGATGTAACAAGCAAGACAACTATTAGAATTGAAACCCTAATTCCGCAGCACCAACTCCAAGCCATGGATGTAAACCTCGTCAATTCATCTGCGAATCAGCAAAGAAAACCCCAATGATCCCCTAATCTGTTGTTCTCAACACACTTGACTTGGCAAAACCGGGCAGTTCCCTTGAAAATACGGTTGACACCCGCTACCGGTTTTGCTATACTTTGTGGATCGCTGAGCGCATCATTTCTCAAAGAAGATGCCAGCGAATCCAACGCAACCCACTGAGAAACGATCGCTGGGAAGTCAATAAACATCAGCCTTCCAGCTATCATAAGGTCATTTGATACTATTTCCGTATCAACATTTTCCGAGTCGCGGTGAAATCGCCTGCTGTGAGTATGTAGAAATAGACACCACTTGCCACAGGTTCACCGAATGCGTTTCTGCCATCCCAATACGCTGCACGAGAACGACTTTGGTATATCCCAGCAGCTTGGTGTCCAAGTCCTAACGTCCGTACCAATGTGCCATTTACAGCATAGATATGCAGTGAAACATCTGCGTCCTTCGCTAAGTGATACGGTATCCATGTTTCGGGATTGAACGGATTGGGGAAGTTTGGTAATAGGGTCGTCTCTTTGGGTATCAACGCTGCTAAGAGGTCTTGTAAGAATTGAATACCTCTCAGAGATGTTGGATCTGTAAGGTTTAGGTGCTGTGCTTGAGATAGCCACTGTTTGACATCTGCTGCGGTGAGTGCTGATACGGATTGAGAAAACAGAGAAGGTGCGGCAGCACTTGTGCCTAATGCGCCAGCAACAAGAACAAGGTCCTGAATATTGACTTGTCCATCGCCGTTGACATCAGCAGCATTCTGCCCTGTCTTACCAAGATTTGATGCGACTAACACCAAATCCTGAATGTTTACGATCCCATCACCGTTCACATCTTCTTTGAGTCCAATCGGTTCAGTTATCTCGGCGTTTTCAACGTTCGGAACAAAAGCATCTCCTGCACTGTTCGTTAGCAGCACATCAGATAAGACCAAAGTGGATGCTTTCACGGTGATCACCTCAAATGTAAGCGTTGCGAACGTGCCGTCCCCATTGCTTTCTCCAGCGAGAGATACAGCATTCAGTTTTACGAAATTTCCCTCTACTTTCGGCTCCACAAAAAATGCCCCCGCGGGTAGAAAATCGCCATTTGCGCCAGAGACATAACGAAGCGCAGTATCATCAAATTGAACAGTTGCTTCATAGCCTGCGACGGCTTCACCACCTGTGATGTTCAGACTGAATTCTAACTGTTGTCCAACAGCCGGAGATGCGATTGAGGACGGGGTAATGCTAACCGTAGCATCCGTGGTTGCAGCTTCAGTGATTGTTGGTGTTTCAGTTGTAGCACTCACGGTGACAGGTAATTCTGCGGTGAGTGCGGGTCCGTCGTAATCGGCTATTGCTTCCGCGCCGACGGTGAATGTGAGTGTGCTATCTGTGTCAAGGTTTCCACTGAACTCAAGTTGAATTGTTACCAGTGTGTCGCTGACGCGCTTCACATTGTGCCGCCTGAATGTTACGCCGTCAATGCCGGATATCGTCACATTCCCACTGACGAAGTTCCAATTGGTTTCATACCTTTTTCCCTTCAATATCAGCATGACGACACTCTCATGTAGGTTTGTCACCGTCAATGGAAGGGCTGATGCTACCAACCCGTCAGTCACCTCAACTGCCGGAGAAATAGGTATTTCTGCGGTGAGTGCAGGACCGTTGTAATTCTCTATTGCCCGTGGTCCTAAAGTAAAAATCAACGTCCTATCTGTGTTAATGCTGCCCGTGAATGTAAGTTTAATCGTTATTTCTGTATCACTGACATCTTCTATATCTGTCCAATGAAAAGTGATACCGGTAATGCCGGATATCGTGAGAGCATCCCTAATATCGGTTCTGCCCCCAAATTTCCCACTGCTCAGCGTTAGCGTTAGAACACTTCCATTCAGGGTGACAAAAGGCTGAGGCGTTGATAATGCAGCTGTCAACGTTGGTCCACCTGCTTCTGTGACGATTTCAACATCTATATCCAAATCAGGATTCTCACTCAAGAGCGCGCCAAGCGGGAACGTATTCGTGATTGGATTATCTCGCAGTGATAGCTTTTCAAGATATATCAAACTTGCGAGAGGGGTGACATCTTGGATTCGATTATCTCGAAGGTCCAACTCCTCCAGTGATTCGGAAAGTTGCGCAAGTGGCGTAACATCGCTGATCTGATTACTCGCGAGATCTAATGTCGTCAACTGTGTCAGCGTTGCAAGTGGACTAAGGTCACGGATCTGATTATGATCAAGGTATAACTTTATCAGTGATTCCGCTTGACCAAGTAGCGTGAGGTCACGGATCTGATTATACCCAAGTTGTAAAAACGTCAATTGTTTCATTTTTGCGAGCGGCGTGATGTCTTTGATTTGATTCACCGTAAGCCCTAACAGTGTTAGGTTCGTAAGTTGTGTGAGTGGAGAAATATCGCTAATCTGATTAGCACTGAGTGTTAAATTTGTTAGTTCTGTGAGTTGGGCAAGTGGACTAATATCGCTAATTCGATTAAAATCAAGACTCAACTCCCTGAGTTCCGTGAGCTGTTCAAGGGGGGCAAGGTCGCTGATTTCATTACTACCGAGTCCCAATTCTCTGAGTTGCGTGAGTCCTGCGAGCGGACTAATATCGACGATATCGTTATCCCTGAGAGCACCACCGAGATCCAACTCAATAAGTTGCGTGAGTTGCGCGAGTGGCGTGATATCGACAAGTCGATTCCCCCAGAGGTCTAACCTCCGCAGTTGGGTTGCGTGTTCCAAACCAGTGAGGTCTCTTACTGTTCCACCCCTCACATTCAGTCCAGTTAATCTCGTCAATTGGCTAACAGGGATTTTAAGGATTTCAACACCATCCACAATATCAAGACCGAGTGCCCGGCGTATTGCTCTGGCTAACGCAACATCAACAAAATCCAGCCGTGGCGGATTGGTCAGAATTGTGGTTCCCTCGCCGATCGCTGACCACGGATCGGGGTTAGGTGGGTTATCCGTACAAGTTGCCTCATTGGTCTCCCGCCAACGTGCCTGATATGTGGTGCCCGGCTCAAGGTCCGCGAAAATGACAACAAAGGAACGAGCACCAGAATGAAAAAAATCTTCAATAGTCCCACATTTCAATATCCAATCGCCTTGAGGTGTTTTTTGACGCAATTGGACCTGATAGGACTTCTCATCGTATGCATAGAACGTATCGCGAAAACTGACTTTAAGATACGTGTTGGTTTCACCTGGTGTAACTGTAGGTGTACTACCTTGACCATAACTCATACCTTGCACGCCATATATCAATAACATTACCGTGAAAAGTAATACGATCATTTTCTGATTTACAAATAGCCTTTTCATCATAAACTCCTTTTTATTCTCAGGCACCCAAAAGACATAGTAAAAATTGGCAGATGCCCAAAAGAAATAAATCACTACTACTTTACTGATAATCTAAATTTCTATCCAAATGGGAAACCAATTCAATTTCTAAAGGCATATATTAGCATATTTTTTAAAATTTATATAATTAAAAAATAAGTGTTAATATGACTATTACAATAATTTCGACATACACATCAAGTTAAATCTGTACGTGATTTCAAAATAAGAGGAACTCAGTATAGTTTTCATGCTAAAATAGGATTTGAACACCTATAATCTTCTAAAAATGGCAAGTCAGGTTAATACAATAGACTTTTCATAATCCAATCAGTGGCAGTGATTTTGTGTGGAAGGCAGCTATGTCGGAAAAGGGACATCAACCTCAAATTGGGACTGAAACAACCTCGCTCCTTCCGCCACTCGCTATCGGTACAGTCCTAATTCTGATCAATGCGTATTGGATTGCGCTCGTCAGCGGTATTCACCATTCCCTAAATCCTGCCTACGCATCTCTGTTTATAGCCCCGATTGTCAACCTCTTTTTTGGAGTGCTACTTAATACACTGCTAAAGCGATTTCACCCACAACTCGCCTTGAACCGCGCGCAACTCCTCATCGTCTATCAGATGCTGGTTATGCTCTGCCTTGTCTCTGGGCATAATCCGATGGACTTTATCTTGGGAATTCTCGCGCACCCGTTCTGGTTCTCTACTTTTGAAAACGAATACGCAGCACTTTTCCATCGGTATATTCCATCGTGGTTCACAATCCAAGATAAAAGCGCGCTCACCGGTTTCTTTGAAGGCAATTCGAGCTTATACACAGCAAAACACCTATTTGCTTGGATAGGTCCCACGCTGCTTTGGTCGTTTGTTACGTTTGTGCTTTTCTTTATCCTGATGTGCTTCAATAGTATCCAGCGTTTGCAGTGGAGTGAACGGGAACGACTCAGTTATCCAATTGCACAACTCCCGATAGAGATGACCACGCCGCGATTTTTCTCAAGAAGATTATTGTGGCTTGGGTTCGGCATCTGTGCGGCGGTAGAACTCCTCAACGGACTCCATTTTCTCTATCCTTTTGTTCCCGGCGTGCCGCTCAAAATTCCCGATTTCGGTGCGAAAATATTTACGTCGAAACCTTGGAGTGCGATTGGATGGCTGCCGCTCTTCTTTTATCCGTGGGTTATTGGGTTGACTTTCTTTGTACCGCTTGAGTTGTCGTTTTCGGTCTGGTTCTTTTTCCTGTTTACGAAATTCCAGTTAATTTTGGGGAGCATCGGTGGCTGGAAATCGTTACCGGGATTTCCCTATTACAATCAACAAGGGATTGGTGCATGGTTGACGCTTGGGATTTTAGTCTTATGGGCAAGTCGCAAGCACCTGAAAATGGTGTTGACTGCTGCTTTGAAGCCTCCTGCTTCTACCAGCGAACCGTTTCAATATCGCACTGCGCTGCTCGGTATCTTAATAGGCACTACGATTCTCATTTTCATTTTCCAACAGGCTGGCATGTCTGTCGGAATTCTGCTCGCGTTTCTATGTCTCTACGTTCTCATGTCCATCGCCATAACATACGCGAGGGCGGCGGTCGGTGTGCCTTACCATGAGGTGATTTGGACGCATCCACAATTGATGCTCGTCTCGGTTTTAGGCGTACGACGGATCGGCGCGGCGAACCTGACCCTACTCTCTTTTTTGTATCCGTACGTTCGAGATAACGTCTCACACCCGATGCCCAGTCAGTTAGAGGGGTTCAAAATTGCGGAACGCGCACGGCTCTCTCAGAAAAAGATGGCGATTGCGATGATTGTCGCGCTATTGGTTGCTACGCCTGTTTCGTTCTGGGCGTATTTGCATCTCATGTATCAGCACGGCGCTGTGCAATCTGACGGATACATTATCGGTATCGGCATTGAGACCTTTGAGCGTTTGCTATTACCGTGGTTGCAACAGCCACACGCGCCGGACAGTACGGGACTGAGTTTCACGGCGTTTGCCTCACTGTTCACGTTGGGATTGATGTTCTTGAGAAGGCAGTTTATTTGGTTTCCGTTCCATCCAGCAGGCTATGCGCTCGGTTTATCTGCAGGGATGGTGTGGGTATGGAGCGCGGTGTGTGTCGGTTGGTTCATCAAGGCGGTCTTACTCAAATTCGGCGGGTTGCGAACCTATCGGAAAGCGGCTCCATTTTTTGTTGGCGTGATTTTGGGCGACTTTTTGATCGGAACATTTTGGAGTTTAGTGGGTGCTGTCTTTGAGATACCGGTGTATCGGGTTTGGTATTAACAATAAACCGATTTTAAGTTGACTTTTTAAGGAATGGAGGATAAAGTTAATAGACGCAATAATTGGAATTATTCATTCACAGTTGCCGCTTTCAAAGTGTGCTTACAGTACGGGGATAGTTGTGCGTTTAAACAGAAAGCATCAAAGGACATTGGAGGCTATCTTTAGCACACAAGTCCCCGCCACGTTGCCATGGCGGCGTATTGAAAGCCTTTTCATGGCACTGGGTGCTACAAAAGAAGAAGGACGCGGATCTTCCGTGACTTTCAAATTAAAGAAGGAGCATACCACGTTTCACCGACCCCATCCTCAAAAAGAGGCAAAACGATACCACGTACGCGATGCGCGAGATTTCCTTAAAAAGGCAGGAATAACACCATGAAAACAATGACATACAGAGGATATACAGCGGAAATTATCTATAGTGACGAAGATGAGTGTTTTGTTGGCCATGTTGTCGATCCTGACGACGATATTATAGGTTTCCACGGGGACACAGATGCTGAGCTGCGCGATGCCTTTGAAAACGTGGTGGATCTTCACATCAAAGTCAAAGAGCAACCAGAGAACCCACCGCAAACGCACTTCGCGGGAAGGCTGCTGTCGCGTCTACGTCAAGCACTCCATCTGTAGAAAGGGAACATTTGCCGCCACTATAGGAATAAAACTGAAAAAATAAGGAATTTATCAGTGAAAACTTGTGTTATTGTTTTCGCTAAAAATCCGATACCAAACGCGGTCAAGACGCGACTCGTACCACCGTTTTCACCGGAACAAGCGGCGACACTCTACACCGCGTTCCTCACAGATTGGTGTGAGACGCTCGCTGAACTCTCCGATGTAGACCTCGTCATCGCGTATACCCCGGCAGACGCACAACCCGATCTACAAGCGTTAATCGGAGGCGATGCTATCTACATCCGACAAGTGGGAATGGATCTTGGGAAACGGCTCACCTCAGCAACACAGTGGGCAGCGGAACACGGATATACAAAGATTTTACTCGTCGGATCCGATAGTCCGACACTACCGATCTCATACATATCCCAAGCACTCACACTACTTGACTCACAAAACAGCGTCATCGGACCGAGTACAGATGGTGGCTATTACCTCATCGGTTTTTCAGTAGAGACCTTGGCAACCACAGTCCCACACGTGTTTGAGGAAATCGCATGGAGCACGGCGGAGGTTTTTCAACAGACAGTGAGGCGTATCCACTCAGTAGAGGCAACCTTGGGACTTCTGCCTCCGTGGTATGATATTGATACAGCCGAGGATTTGGCATTCCTGCATGCACACATAGCAGCGATGCGACTTGCAGGTGATACAGTACAAGCAGTCAGAACGGAATCTTTATTGGCAAAACTATTTTCGTGATAGACCCCCAGCTAAAGCATGGGGGCTTCCGCAAAGTTGTGCTAAGCGAAAGCATTCGTGCGATCAACGACCACTGCTTTGTTTTGAGAATATAAAAAGAAAGGAACTCAATAATGGGACAATTAGATGGAAAAGTTGCGATTGTAACGGGTGGAAACCGCGGTATCGGTAAAGGGATTGCGAGAGGACTTGCCGCTGAGGGTGCAAGCCTAACGATCGCCGCAAGGAATGCTGAACTCCTCGAACAAACCGCAAACGAATTTCGTGCAAACGGCACAAAGGTGTTGGCTGTGCCGACAGATGTAACGGACGAGGCACAGATCAAAGCACTCTTTGAAAAGTCGATGGCGGTATATGGTCGCTTGGACATCCTTGTGAACAATGCGGGTGCATTCAATGCCGGTCCTATAGATGAACTTTCAACAGAGGATTGGGATTGGGTCGTCGGTGTGAACCTCCGTGCGCCGTTTCTCTGCACGCGTGAGGCATTCGGTATTATGAAGGCACAAGGTGAAGGTGGACGTATCATCAACGTTGGAAGTATCTCGTCGCATCGGGTTCGTCCGCGCACCGCGCCTTATAGTGCTACCAAATTCGGGATTTGGGGATTGACGCAGGTAACAGCACTTGAAGGCAGACCGCACGGAATTACGGCGAGTTGTTTGAAACCCGGTAACACCTACGTCGAACGCATCCAGAACCGTTCAGAGGCACCTATGGAACCGATGATGGATGTTGACGCGCTCGCGCAAGCCGCTGTTCTGATGGCAACGCTTCCGCCGAATATCAATATGTTAGACGCGACCGTTTTACCTGTGGGTCAACTTTATGTCGGACGCGGGTAACGCACAGCCGGAGACACATTATGAAAGTCAACCGGATGCAATTCATGGAAGAAGGGTATCTCGTTCTGCGGGAAGTCGTTCCGCCGGAAGAATTGGATGCGCTTCGAGAGAGTTATGAGCTAATGGTATCCCGCCAACGGGAAATCTGGGCGCGAGAACGGGGACCCAACGACCCACCCGGCGGCGTATGGGAGACTTCGCCACAACCGCGGTTACTTCTTGGGCGCAATCCGCTCGCAAAACTCGTTGATGAAAAAACAGCGAGTGCAATCGAAATTTGGGCACATGAAAACATGCAAGGTGCCAGCACTGAGCTGCTCGGCGAGGAAGATGCTGGTGTTACGGAGATGATGCTCATGTGCAGTCCAGTCAAAGACTGCGGACCCGCCGCTTGGCATCGCGATCACCATCCAATTGATACCGCGCCTCTACAAGGCTATATTGACGATATTATAGAAACGGGACCGCGCTACGTTCAATGGAACCTCTCACTTTATGACGATAGCGTCCTTTGGGTGCTCCCCGGTAGCCATTTACGCTTCAATACTGACAAAGAAAACCAACAATTGCTGGCAGATCCGAAAGTCCCGTTACCGGGGGCGGTTCAGACACATCTCAACGCTGGCGATGGAGTTGTTTACATTCTACCTATTCTGCACTGGGGCAGCAACTACAGTCGGAAGATACGGCGCGCAATTCACGGTGGGTTTTCAAACCACACGCACTATGAAGCGTTCGACTACATAGATTACCTATCGCCGGAAGTGCAAGACAAGTTCCATCGGTGGAATGAACACAGCGATCAGATGCAAGTGTGGACCGAAAATGCGCTTCGGGCAGTCATTGAAAAGCGTCCCGATGCTTATCACACTGCCCTCGAAAATTTGCATCCGAGCAGAGGCGAAAAAGGGAAGATGCTCTCAACCGTCTTTTTGTGCAAAGCCGCCTGTTTTGTGGCAATGGCACACGGTTGTGACCTTTCAGACATTCCCGATGATCTGAAGAACCGCGGCAAAGGTTTCCACGCTATCACGCTTAATTGGGGACCGCCGTTTGCCGCTCGGTTTACGACGGAAGAAGCAGAAGTCCTCTGGAAACGTTTTAAGCCGCTTGACGCGCTTCTCAAAACCGACGAAGATCTGTATTTACCGGGTTTCCAATCCGGTCCGATGCATTACTATTTCAATGAAATGCCTGCTAACTTCGGCGTTACGGATTTCATTAAGACGTGGGAACTATAGTTGTCTACCGAGCATTCCGCTGAGATAGAGATACGCCTCTTCGGTATAGCGCGGTAAGTTTTCTGGGTCCTCGACTTCCAACTCCAACGTTAGGTCGCCTTGGTAGTCTACTGCTTGGAGTGCCTCAATAATCTCTTTGAGGTTGAGTTCGCCGCGCCCGATACCGACTGATACAGCACCGAGATGATCCTTGAGGTGTACCGCATATAGGCGCGATGCGAATTGACGAATTGCAGCAAGCGTGTCTACACCGGACGCGTGGAAATGTCCGGTATCGATGCAGACACCGACCCGTTCATCGGGAATAGCATCTAAAACCGTTTGGAAATCCTCCGCCTGTTCAAGGACATTGCCGTGATGCGGCTCAAGCGTCAACTTAATTTGGCTTTCTGCGGGTATACGTTGCAACACCTTTTGGACACAAGCGGTTACCCTGTCCAATGCGCCGGGGTCTGTTCTGCGTTGCGCGCCGCTTGTCGTCAAATGTGTTGCGCCGAGTCCCTCAGCGATTTCGACACATCTTGCGATTGCGCCCGCGCGTGCGTCAACATCGGTATTGTCCTGTCCACCCCATCCGGGCGGATAGAGTCCTGCACACCTCATGCCGGATGCGTCAATCTTCGCCTTCATAGTGTCTATGTCAAAAGCGAGCGCAGCATCAACACTCCAGATAAGCGGTCCGTGAATTTCCATGAGGCGGTAGCCGATTTTTGGTGCGTTTTCCAAAGTTGCGGCAACCTCGTCTTCTGCGTAGCCTCGGTAACAGATTGAAGCACAGATAATGTCCATAACAAATTCCTTATACTTATAGCCATCAGCAGTCAGCAAATAGCTATTGGTTCCGATCAACGATCAGTCAGCATCGTAATAGTCTTTCAACTTTGAATTTGAGGGCAGGTTCGTAGTAGGTTAGGTTGAACGGAAACTTATTGAAACCCTATAAAGAAGATGACTTTCAAGCCCATCAAGAAACCTGAAATCACCAAAATACAAGTAAAACCCAACCTACGGCATTAAAATTGACTATTAGGTCTTTCAAAAATTGTGTTATAATACATCAGAATTAATCATCAAACTTGGAGTACACTAAAACGTGATTCAGCAAATTGAAATAACTTTACCCGAATACTCGCGCGGCTTTCATCTCGTTACCGATGAGATCGTGAAATCGCTCGGTGAACTGCCGAGAGAAGGTATCCTGCACCTGTTTATCAAACACACCTCAGCAGGATTAACCATCAACGAAAACGACGATCCGACGGTTCGCGAAGACTTTGCCAACAGTTTTGACCAACTCGTCAAAGAGCGCGAACCGTTCTATAAACACACAATCGAAGGCGATGACGACATGCCAGCGCACATTAAAGCGTCGCTCGTCGGTTTCACCGTCTCCGTTCCGATTACGAACCACCGCCTCAATTTAGGCGTATGGCAAGGGATCTATCTCTGCGAATTTCGGAATCGCGGCGGTAGACGACACTTAATGGCGACGCTTTATTCTTAGTGTTTCACCCACAGCTGTAGGGGCGAGGTTGCCTCGCCTGCTGCTAAAAAACTATAATTCGCTATAGAGCTCCGCGTGTCGTTTCAGCACGGCATCTGAATCCGGCGGATTGATAACTTCAATAGAGACGAATCCGTTATATCCGTCCTCTGCAAGGAGCGTGAGTGAATCCCGTTCGGTATCTGGCATCGGACCGTCGTCTCCGAAATTGACGTGTGCGTGCCGGACTTTGCCACGTAGATGGACATAAGCGACATCGACCGACTCTCCGTGCCGGACATGATGTGCTGCATGCCAATTCACATAAGTGTTTTGTGCTTCAGCGCGATGCAGTGTCTCCGCAACGTAACTGCCGATAAGATTGCCGTGTGTCTCTAAACAGAGCGCAACGCCTGCGTCGCCAGCCAATCCATCGCATTCACGAATGCCTTCTGCTTCCCAATCCAAAGTTTGAGAGACTGCAACCGGAGTCTCTGGCACTCTATCCCCGAAGATACGGATATTTGCAGCACCCATGGTCGCCGTAAGGTCAATGTAACGCTTGAGGAGTTCGACCTGTTCAGCGCGTTTGTTTGCATCGGGATCAATGAATCTCACGCCAGTTGCGATGCAGGAGAGATCAATCCCGCTATCAACCAATTGCGCGCGAGCATCTCGGAGTTGTTGTGGCGTTGAATCCAATTCGACCCCGTGTCCATGATCCCATTCGACGCGGAGTTCCAGGTGTTTATAGTCATACTCTTTCGCTTTGTCAATCAGTTCCGCCAATGTTAACGGCGGGCAGACAGACGACATAAATCCAAATTGCATGTAAAACCTCCAGTTTTGTTAGGTTAACCTTGAATTTTAACAGATGAACTGCCGTTTCCTTTTTTATAAACTTCAATTTTGACAGGTAAACGTCTCGTTAATTCCCGAATGTGGCTGATGAGGTAAATGTTCCGTCCCTGCATACGGAGTCCTTCGAGTGCTGCGATAGCGGTATCAAGTGTTTCACTATCAAGTGTGCCGAACCCTTCATCAAGGAACAGCGAGTTGAGTTGTGCGCGTCCGCGACTGAGTTCCGAAAGAGCGAGTGCCAAAGCGAGGCTCGTCAGAAATGACTCGCCCCCAGAGAGTGTTTCAACAGGACGTTCTTCATTCGCGTTCCAACGATCAACAACAGATAAATCGCCAATCGTCTCGACTTTAAGCTCGTAGCGATCTGAAGTGAGGTATCTCAGTTGTGTATTTGCCAAATTACCCATCTGCCTGAACATAATCTCGAGTGCGAAATCGCGTAAAGCATTGGCTGGAATTGTCTCCTGTAACCGCTGCCAGCGTTCCAATTCTTGCTGCGCTGCACCGAGTTCATCACCGAGAGACTCGCGTTTTTCAAGCGCAACTTTCAAATCGTTGATTTTCTGCTGTTGCGCGCCAATCTCTTGCTGTGCTTCCTGAAGTTGCCCTTCGATTTCTCCGAGCTGGGTCTCAATCCTACCTAACGCTTCTGGATCATAAGGCGTTTCCTCAAACCGAGTCTGCAACTCAGTAATCTCTAACGCAATTCGCTGGATTTCGTCTTCATGTGTATTGATTTGGTCGGTTAAATTTTTTATTTCATCGTCGTCTCGGAAGGCATCGTCGTGCGCTTCTGGCGCGTCAAAACCTTCTTTTTCTAATTTATTGAAGTAGACTTGGCGTGATGTGTTCAACTTTTCAGCAGCCGTGTTAAACTGTTCCTTGCCAATGTCATGAGCCGTCTGTTTTCGTGTCAGTAAATTTTGACTGTTCTGTAATTGCTGTTCAGCACTATCGCGCGCATCCTTTTTCGTCCGCAGATCAGTTTCTAATGCGTCAATCGCTTTATCAATCTCGGCTTCTGTCTCCAGTCCGCCGGTTTTCTCACGAGCGGCAGATAAAAATGCTTCGCTTTCGCGTAGATATCCATCTTTTTCATTTTTCAAGGCTTCATGACTTTCTTTTAGGTTCTGAAGTGTGCCTCGGTCTGCTTTGATATTTGCATTAAGCACCTGAATATTCGTCTCTGCTTTACCAAGTTCATCTTCACGCGATGCCACCACTTCAATCTTATCTTCAAATTGCTTCACAGCTTCCTTCGGTTTAATACCGTGAAAGGTATCAGGCATAGATTCCCAGAAACGCGCCGCTGTAGTCTTAATATCCGCTTGCCAACCCGCAATCGTATTGTTGAGATCCTCAAGCTGCGTTTCGGTATCGTTTAAGGTGTTCATCTCGCGTTTGATGTCTTTCTTACAGATTTCGAGTTGCTGCGATACCATTTGAAGTGCACTGTCTGCTTGTGTCTGCGCCTGTTTGGCTTTTGCAATGTCTGTAATAGCCGTATCCGCTGTGTCAAACTGTTCGGATGCCCACGCCGATGAGACATCAGTACTCGGATAGATCGCTTGCCATTTAGTGAGAAGTTCGGCTGCCTCGTTCCGTAGCGTCTTTATCTCTGCTGTACATGTTCCGACCTGATCGGCAGTGTTGCTTTTATTTTGTCTGGTTTCAATCTGCTGCGTTTTCAAAGTTTCTCGTTCTGTTTCTGCTTTCTTTATCTCAGCTTTCGCAGCTTCTAAAGCGTCTTTAGCACGTTGGATCCGTTCCTCACTTTCAGGTTCGACGACATCGGCACACGGATGGTCTGTTGCACCACATACCGAGCACGGTTCTCCGGGTTGAAGACGTTGGCGAAGTTGATTAATCGGGTCTGCCCATCTCGCGTCTTCTTTTTCTTCCTCGCAACCTTGAACAGCTTCAGCAGCTTCCTGACACACTTCGGTTTGGCTCGCTAAATCTGTTTCGATCTGTCCAAGTTCTGCATCCAGTGTTGCTGCCGTCCCATTTAAATCGTTGAGTTGGTTTTCGGTATCCGCTAAGTTGTCTTGTGTCGCCTCATATTTTTGTGCGATCGGTTGTGCCTTGGATGCCAGTTGCCTTCGTTCAGTCCATTCTTCAGCGGTGCCGGTTGCCAGTAGTTCGTTTAATTGCGTGGTGGTATCTTCTAACGCCGTCTCCGCTGCTGCTTTTTCAGAAAGACGTTTTTCCTGAGTTTTAGATAATTCCTCAATTTCCTTTCTTAACGACGATACTTTCTTTTCTACATTCCCTTTGTTTTTCAGTTCTGTTCCCAACCGATTTTCGTGTGAAGTGAGTTCCGTCAGAAGACCGGTTACTCGGTTAAGACGTTGCTGCCGATCCGACGGAAGCGGATTATCTTCCAAAAAACGTTGATTGTCATCAATCTGTCCCTGCAATTTGGTTTGCTCTGTCTGTCTATCCGTTAATTGGTTTTCCAGCCCATCAATCTGATTATTTACATCTACCAATTCGGAGGTCCGCTTATCCGCCTCCGCATATCTCTCAGCTGCTCGTTCTACATTTGATTTTGCCGCGGCGAAGATCGGCATCTTTTGGTCTCGTTCAGTGGATGCCGCCTGATATGCCTCTTCCTTTTCGTCATAGGCAGCTTGGTCGGTTTCAACATGCGTTTCTGCCTCCGCTTTCTCGGTGGTTGCGTTACGGCGTGCTTCGTCAGAGTCCTCAAACTCCGACTGGGCAGTATCAAATGCCCGTTTTTCTGGGAGGAGACGTTGTGCGCGATTCGCGTTTTCGAGTTCTGTTTGAAGTTTATCAATCTCTAACTGCTGCGCGAGAAGCTCTTCTTGCCGTCCTTCGGTAGACTGTAATTTCTCAAAATCTTCTTTACGCTTCGTTTCCCGAACCTTTTCTTGCTGAATTTCCTGACTTTCCGCACCTAACGCGTCGGCGTCGGCTTGCAATCTGTTGAGTTCCGTTTCAGCCTCTGCGACCTGCTCACGAGATGCTTCTGGAATTTTATTTAATTTATTGTAGACTTCGGCGTTCGCAGCTTCTACCTCGCTAACCTTGTCATTCAGCACCTGTTTCAGGACATCGTAGATACTGACCCCCGCGGTTGCTTCCAAAATTGTGCGTCTATCTTCATTGCTCGCTTTCAAGAATGCAGCGAATTCACCTTGTGCTAACATCACGGATCGTCTAAAGGCATCGAAATCCAACCCTAAAATAGACTCTACCTCTTCACTGACCGTTTTCCGGCTGGCACCGAGGGATTTGCCGCGGGTCGATAGTTTATCTGTGATCAACTTTTTATTATCTGCATAACGCAACTCTACTTTTGGCGAACCGTTCTGCTTAGCCGCCCATGTTGCGAGGTATCGTGTGTCGTTTGCTATGAAAAGCACTTCAGCGAACCCCTCTTTTTCGCCATGGCTGATAAGATGGTGCGGATTTTGCTTCCCCGATCCGCTCAACCTCGGTGTTTTACCGTAAAGAGCGACGCAGATTGCATCCAACAGAGTTGTTTTTCCTGCTCCTGTCGGACCGGTAATCGCTACAAGCGACGCGTCATCCAACGGCGATTTCTCAAAATCAATCTCAATCGACTCACGAAAACTATTTAGGTTCTTAATCTTCAACTGACATATCTTCATTCGGATCCCTCAACTATCTGAACTAATTCATTAAATGTCTGCTTCAAGATTTCATCCGGGGATTCACCGTCAAACTTTGTCCTATGAAACTGCTCGAAAATTTCTTCAGGACGCTTCATATCTTCAATAGGGATCGTCGGTCCCTGCTCCGCCTTCGGTAGTTCGAGTTCAACGCTCAAGACCTCGCCACCACAATTACCGAACGCCTGCCGTATTTTATCACTAATGCCGACACTCGGTGCGGTTAATTTCAGCTTGACTTGGATATACTTTCCAGTCCAGTCCTGTGTCATCGTTTCTGATAAAACCGAAACTTCATCACCCTCAATAGTACATAATTCTTTGAAGATAGGAATCTCAATTTCTTCATCTCGCATCAGGGCACCATCGTCAGACAGCTCCAGCAGATACACCTTCTTGCGATAGCCGGTTTCGTTGAATCTCAACGGAATTGGCGATCCCGAATACCGGACCGGATAATCCGTGCCTTTGATTGTCTGTGGTCTGTGCAGATGTCCCAAAGCAGCATAACTCACATTCGGAGGAAAATCGCTGGCGTGGGTAGCGGTTGCGCCACCAATCTGTACGCTCCGCTCAGAATCGCCTACTTGTCCGCCTTGAACGAAGAGATGTCCCATCAGAATTTTCGGGAGTTCTGCTGGCATGGCAGCAACGCAGTCCTCATAGAACGTCTTAAACCGTTCCCGATACCGTTCGTTCCGGTCTACTTCTGTTTCATACGAGAGGTGTCGTAAATCGCTTTCGGAGAGAAACGGGACAGCCGCAACAGCAACCTGTGGATTCTCACGCGGTATGCGGACAACGCATTTCGTCGGTTCCTCTGCGGTGCCGACGACATAAATCCTACCCATCTCAAGAAACTCGCGTGGCGCCTCTAAATGGCGCGGGGAGTCGTGGTTGCCTGCTGTAATCACTGTGTATGTGTCCGTCTCATCAAAAAGACGGTAGAGGAATCGGTAGTAGAGATTCGTCGAATCCGAGGAAGGGAGTGCCGTATCGAAGATGTCGCCTGAAACGAGGAGGAGTTCGACTTGATGTTCTTGAATTTTCTCAAGGAGCCAATCCAGAAATGCTTTGTGTTCATCAGTGCGTTGACGTTCGTGGAGCCGTTGGCCGATATGCCAATCAGCGGTGTGGAGTATTTTCATAGGATCTGTAGTAATCTACACCAAGGTGCGTATTGAGTCCTTATTTTTTATTTTTCTCGTCCATACTGATGTCTTCAAAGTCGAAGACAGCAATATTTGCCTGAAGGTATAATAAAGTTATCATAACAAATTTCAGACATATTTTCAAACAGATTCATTGAAAACGTTTGTAAACGCGTGCTTTATTCGTTTGTTGGCAGCCTATGCATGCAGACGGTGCGTCGGGTCCCAAAATAGAGGGCCTTGGGTGTGGACAATCGTATCGACAGGAAAAATTGGTGGTGGGGCTGCCGCTGCTTCAGGTATAGACTATTTACAGCGAGGTCCCCGTATCTCGCCGCCCGGAAAGTGTCAACATAATTCTAAAGTCCATCAGAGTTTTCGTGATTTCCTCGATTTTCGGAGGGCATCGCGGGGTAAAATCGGAATAGGAGATCCTTCTACAGTTGTAAATCATTGCCTGACAAAATATTTTTTTCACCGGATGTAACGTTTTGCCAAAAAAATGTGTCTTTAATAATAGGGTAAAATGTGTCTTTATGATACTATGATAAAATGTGTCTTTAATATTATAATAACATAATTGTGTGGACTGTATTGCAATGCACAAAGTCCAAGATTCAGTGTTTAATTATGATGTTTCAGTGGATGTCAATGCAGCCGAATCTGTTCATGAGGAGGGAACGCCATGGAGAGAGAAGACGATGTTCAATTGATTCATGCCGTTTTATCAGGCGACAACTCAGCATTCGCCATTTTAGTTGAAAAACACCAAAAAAGTGTTCACGCGCTCGCGTGGCGGAAAATCGGTGATTTCCACTATGCTGAAGAAATTACACAAGATACCTTCCTCCGCGCATATCAAAAACTTTCAACGTTGAAAGATCCGAGCCAGTTTCTTAGGTGGTTGTATACCATTGCGAATCGGCTTTGTCTGAATTGGCTGCGCAAAGAAAAAAAATATGAGAAGCTGCAATCATTGGAGGACACATCTATGGAAGAAGTGGAGGAATCTACTTATGCGCGTTACGTATCGGAACAGCGCGAAACAGAAACAACTGAACAGCATTTTGAGATCGTCGAAAAACTTTTGGAAAAATTGCCGGAAAGTGAACGTACAACGATGGTGCTTTATTATCTCGGCGAAATGACAACGACAGAGATTGGCAAATTCTTGGGAGTGTCGGTAAAGGCAATAAGGACTCGACTCCATCGCGCCCGAAAACGGTTGCGAGAAGAAGAGGAACTCTTGGTCCAAGAAGTTCTGGGTGGCGTGCAGATATCATCAAGTATAAAGCAGAACATCATGCGAGAAGTTGTTGACATGAACCCGACACCTGCTCCGAAAATGGAACCGTCCTTCCCGTGGGGGACTGTTGTAACTGCTTTGGTCGTAGCAACCCTATTGATTCTCAGTGTCTGCAACCAATACCTTGCACCTTTTCAGAAACTTTACAGTACTTACTTTGCACCCAATGATGAAGACAGAAAAAATGAAAAGGGTTTCACTGCAGATTTGACCATAACACTCGGAACTCATAGGAGTGGTGCTGATCTTTTAGAGGCACTGCTTGAAGAAGAATGCTCGGTCAGTCTATGGTCCAGGCAAGCCCTTGGAAATCCGGCTTTTCCGGTGATGGCAGAGGGAATAACGGTTGATATCGTTGTTGTTTCTATGCTGGAGATAGGATTTGCTGAGGGTGAGCTCGCCACCCTTGATACCATTTATGATCGCGCAAAACAGATGGGACTTGAAATCTGCCCGGTTGAGACTGCCGCGCAGCTGCGTCTGCAATTTCGCGACCAGCCAGACTATGCAACCGGGGAGCGGCTGGGGGAATTTTTCGTCGCGAGTGAACCGTTTGCGCTTACGCGTGAGGGTTTACCGAAGATTTTCAGTATCGTGCGGGATGACAACTTCTCGCAATTTGAAAACGGTATTGGTCTATGGCTGATTGCCAATGGTACCATTGATGTCGGAGACGGGGAAAACCCTAACAGACTGTTTAATGCCTCTGATCCTGACGGGATTGACCACGGAGGTCGTTTCGCATTCGTTACTCGGAAATAAATAGGACACAGTCCTTATATCCAACAACACCTAATACGCTTGATAAATATTGGGAAGAAATTTTTCTTAATTTTATCTCGGCATTCATGGGTATCGTTCTGCGAAACTCACACAAGGTTTACAGGTGGCTTATCTCCGTTCGCAAATGGCGATAGCGGCATTTTCTGCCAAGTTCGAACAAAAAACAAACCCACAGAATATTAATGTGAGTTTTCAAGACGATACGCCCTGCCTTTTGACAGGGCAGCATAATTTTACAATATCGTCCAAACTATAGTAAGGAGGACTGCAATGCCTAAAACAATTCAATATAGCTTCGTTTTTGTTACACTAATCGTTCTTGTTTCTGTAGCCTTAGGAGATACTTTCGATCAAACTGTTACTCAGATTAAAACCCTGAAGGTTGAACTTGAAGAAAACCAGACATCTGTAGCAGAGAAACGCGAACAAGTTGATACACTGATTACCGAGTTTCGGGAGAACCATCCGCTCGGTGCGCCACAAGATCCGTTTGAATCCGATGCCGACTACGCTGCGCGGTTACAGCGACTCGAATCAGTCGTCTCTCAACGTTTGGCAGAACTTGAGGAACTGCACCTTTCGACCCTTCTATCCCGTAGATCTCAGATTCAGACCCAACTTGCGCGTTTATACCGGACAGTCTTTTTGACGGATAACATCACTGCTACGCTTGGGACATACGATGCGAACAATGAATTCTTTCCGCTTACTTTTCAATTAGGTGAGCAAAGTATTGAGACCCACCTGAATATTAAGAAAGATGCCGCGAGGAACCTCTATGAGAACTGGGAGGAGGTTAGTGTTACAGGTTCGATCGTTATTGATCCGGGTTATCGTCGCGGTTTGGTGAAGGTGAAGTTGGTCTACACCCCACTTTGGGAAGAAGGCGTTACATCGACACTTGACCGGTTATATGATCTCGGTAACAACAATAGTATTGCTTTCAGCCCAGATGGAAAATATCTGGCAACTTCAAGCAGTGATGAGTACGGGATAGCAGATATCTGGACAGTGGAAGATGGTGAAAAATTTCGGAAAATGGATCATGGGGATTGGGTATACGCTGTCGCTTTCAGCCCAGATGGGAAATATTTTGCGACCGCTGGTCAGGATGAAACTCGTTCGTGGTGGCATGGCAAAGCGATTGTCTGGGAAATGAGTAGTGGAACAAAAATTCATACAATCGAACATCCTAGTTATGTCTATGCCGCTACCTTTAGTCCCACTGGAAAGTACCTTGCAACTGCAAGACAACCTGAATGGTGGTTAGGCAGAACAAATCTCTGGAATGTGAACAGTGGCGACTGGGTTCGGTCGGTGACTTATGAAGCGCGAAAGGACACAATTCAAGCACTTACGTTCAGTCCAAGTGGAAAACTTCTCGTAACTGGAAACCGGCGCAAGAGTTCGTGGTTGCTCGACAAAGCCACTCTCTGGCAAACAAGTAGTGGCGATGCAACTCTACATTTTGAACACAAAAATGGAGTTTATGCGGTTGCTTTTAACCCAAATGGGAAGTATCTTGCAACGGGAAATAATGGTTCCGTGACACTCTGGGAAGTGAGCAGCGGCCGGAGCGTTAGACAGATAGAGCTCCCCGACACAATAGCCTATGCGGTCGCCTTCAGCCCAGATGGGAAGTATCTTGCAGT
Source organism: Candidatus Poribacteria bacterium (assembly GCA_965208735.1). GTDB lineage: Bacteria > Poribacteria > WGA-4E > WGA-4E > WGA-3G > WGA-3G. The sequence continues at coordinate 4,724,301 of CBDBPM010000002.1, read as the reverse complement.
AGGAAAGCGCAATGGTTACATAGACTTCTTCCGAATCGGTGATTCAGAAATCACCCTTGAAACGGAGATTACCAAAGAGAAATCAATCTATGCAAGCGGTGAAGTCAGAGACTTGGCATGGCATCCCGATGGTAATTTGATCTCGGATGGCAGAAAAGTTTACCGGACGCTCCTTGAACCGATCGTCACTGATTTAGCGGCGACACCCTTAAACACGCGTAGGGATGTCAACAACGATGGCGTGGTGAATGTGGCGGACCTTGTGTTGGTTGCTGCTAACTTTGGCAAATCTTTTGCTGCGGATGCGAATCCAAACCCGGATGTCAATCGCGATGGCGTGGTGGATCGGGCAGATATTATACAAGTTATCCTCTCTCTGGAAGCAGCAGGTGCTCCATCTACCGCCCCACAACTTACAGCGGAAATCCTTCAGAGGTGGATTGACGATGCTAAGCAGCTTAACAACCCAAACGCTGCCTTTCAGAGAGGTATTCGCGTTTTAGAACAACTTTTGACAACTCTAACAGAAACAGAGGCAATTCCTGAGAAAACATCCTTGTTGTCAAATTATCCGAACCCGTTTAATCCGGAGACGTGGATCCCGTATCAGTTGGCAGCGGCAGCGGATGTTACAGTGCGTATCTATTCCACAAATGGAACCCTGGTTCGCACTCTCGAATTGGGACACCGTCCCGTCGGTATTTATCAGCACCGGACCCGTGCGGCATATTGGGATGGTCGTAACGCGCAAGGTGAACAAGTCGCAAGCGGTATCTATTTCTATACACTCACCGCAGGCGACTTCACCGCAACACAGAAAATGCTTCTTATGAAGTAGGACAGGGTATAGGACCGAACAATTTATCGCTGCGAAAATAGGAAATTGGATATTAAGGAGGTTCACACAATGCACAGAATGATCTTATACGGTTGTATTTTTATCAGCTTGGTTATTTTTGTCTCTACAGCTATCGGAGATGCGTTTGACCAGACTGTTAATGATATTAAAGCCCTTGAGGCGGAGTTTGAGCGTAATCAAACAGATATATTAGAGAAACGCCAATTTGTCAATGAAGCAATCATTGCGTTCGAGGAGAATCATCCGTGGAGTTCACCACAAGATGAGTTTGAATCAGATGCTGCCTACGTGGAACGGTTGGAAAAATTGGCTTCATTCGTGGCACAAAAGCGCATGGAACTTGAAAAACAACATCTTTCCGTTCTTCTTGAACGGCGTCTTACGATTCAAACCCAAATTGCGGATCTGTCCCGGCGGCTCTTTGTGACGAATGACGTTACCGCGACACTTGGTAAATATGATGCAAACACTGAGGACTATCCGATAACCTTCCAAGCCGCTGAGCAATCGACTACGGTAATTTTGAATCTCGAACCGGACAATGCAAGGCAACTCAAGGAAAATTGGGATGAGGTTGAATTTACAGGTTGGCTTGCAATCGATCCGGGGTATCAGAGAGGGTTCATAAGGATAAAACTGGAATATCCACCACTTTGGAAAGATGGCTTGGTAATTCCATTGGAAGTGAGTCCGGATAGGGTAGCGCCTTGGAAAGAAAATCTTTCGGAAGCCTTTAGTCCAGATGGAAGGTACCATGTGAGAATAGACGGCTGGAGCGATGTACTGCTTGCCGAAGTGGGCAGTGGTGATTTGGTTTGGAAACATTATCATACCCATGCCAAGGAGGTTACCTTCAGTCCAGATGGAAAATACATTGCAGTGGTCGCATATTATTATGAAAGCGGTGGGGGTGTATACATCGACAGATATTTAAGTATCCGGGAAATGAGCAGTGGCAATTTGGTTTGGAGGCGTTGGATGGTCACTCTCTCATCCAGCTTCCATGGAGATGGAAAGTATTTCGCAACAGCAAATCTTCAGGATGGAGTATCTATTTGGGAGGTAAATAGTGGTCAACTCGTTCGGGAAATCCCGATGGAAAATTATCAGCCTGTTGGTGTGGATTTCAGTCCAGATGGGAGATATATTGCAACAATAAATCGGGGCGGTTACATAGACATCTTCCGGATCACCGACGAGGAGATTACTTTTTCAACGCAGATTACGAAGGAACAGTCAATTCGTTCAGACCATAGCGATTATGAGCTCGGAGATTATACAGCACGCATATCCTGGAGTGCCGACGGCCTTTTCATCTCGGATGGCAAGAAAGTTTACCGAACGCTGCTACAACCCACTGTAGTTGAATTGGTAGCGAAACCCTTAAACAAACGGCTGGATGTCAACAATGACGGGGTCGTTGACGTAGACGATCTGGTGCTGGTTGCTGCCAACTTCGGCAAATCTTTTGCAGCAGATGCGAATCCAAATCCGGATGTCAACCGAGACGGTGTCGTCAATCTTGCAGACATCATAGAGGTTGTGCTCTCCCTTCAAGGGATAGCAGGCGCACCCGCCAGAGATTCGCAGTTCACTACCGAAGACTTTCAGCGCTGGATTGAAGAAGCCAAGAGACGCAACAATCCGGATGCTGCCTTTCAAAAAGGTATTGATGTGCTGGAACGACTCTCGGCGATGTTAACAGAAACAGAGACAATTCCTGAGAGGACCTCCTTGTTGCCGAACTACCCGAACCCGTTTAATCCGGAGACGTGGATCCCGTATCAGTTGGCAGCGGCAGCGGATGTTACAGTGCGTATCTATTCAGCAAACGGGACCGTGGTTCGCACTTTAGAATTAGGGCATCGCTCCGTCGGTATCTATCAGAACCGGACCCGTGCGGCATATTGGGATGGTCGTAATGCGCAAGGTGAACAAGTCGCAAGCGGTATCTATTTCTATACACTCACCGCAGGCGACTTCACCGCAACACAGAAAATGCTTCTTATGAAATAGTATCAAATGACCATAGGACAGCGTATAGAGGAGGTTCCGCCTCTTCTTTTGAAAAGAATCATCCCTTATATTGTGGAGGGATGTATTTCCAACTTTTAAACTTAAGGAGATTCACTATGTATAAAGCAGTGCGATACAGCAGTTTCGTTTTTTTGACTTTGCTCGTTATGATTTCAACTGCTCTCGGGCAAAATACGTTTGACGGTACCGTTTCAGAAATTAAATCTCTTGAGGCTCAACTTGATCAGAACCGACGGGTTATTGAAGCGGATGTTGCTTTGCTACGGTCAACCCATCCATATAATGGCCCGAAAGGTATCTTTGAGACAGATGATGCCTACGCGGCGCGGCTAAAGGAATTGGATGAGATTGTCGCAGATCGCCATTCAGAGCTTCGGGAGGACAAGTTGCTGCCCCTTCAAACGCAGCTTGCTCAGTTGTACGGACGGGTGTTTCCAACGAACAACATTACGGCGACGCTCGGCGTTTATGATGCGACAAATCAAATTGTTCCGATAACTTTTCAGACGACCGGTTTGCTCCACCATACGACGCTGCAAGTCGCCCCCAATGTTGCGAGTACGCTCCAAGCCAATTGGGCTCAAGTCGTTAAAACAGGTTATATTTCAATTGACCCGGGGTATCGTCCGGCGTTGGCAATGGTGAAACTAACGTATCCACAGATTTGGCCCCAGGGAATTATCTTAACATTTAATGACGAGATATACTCCCTTGGAGATAATCACACAGTTGCGTTCAGTCAAAATGGGCAGTATTTCGTAACAGGCAGCAATAACCCAATAGCGTCTCTCTGGCAAGTCAGCAACGGTAATAAATTTCGTTCAATTCGCCACGGAGATCGGGTCTACGCAGTTGCCTTCAGTCCCAATGGACAGTATGTGGCTACTGCTGGCGATGACGAGACGCAGCCAAATGGCGGCAAAGCGGTGCTTTGGGAAATGACCTTTGGGACCGAAGTCCGGAAAATGCCACATTTGGGTAGGGTGCGCGCAGCCGCTTTTAGCCCTGATGGTCAGTACCTTGCCACCACTATCCTCCGCTCCTCTAAAGGTTACTTGCACCTTTGGAACGCAGCGAGCGGTCAGTTGATTTGGACGAAAGTCTATAATGCCTCTGAGAGTACTATCCGGACCCTTGATTTCAGTCCGGATGGACAGTACCTCGCAACGGGGAATGAGCGTACACCGGCTACGCTGGAAAAGGATACAGCGATTCTCTGGAAAGTGAACACTGGCACAAAGGCTCATGAGTTGGAGCATAATGCCGGGGTCTATAGTATCGCTTTCAGCCCGGATGGGAAATATCTCGCGACAGGGAATGATGGTCACACAACGCTCTGGGAATTAAGGAGGCAGAGAGAAGTTCGGCAATTACCACACGATGGTATAGTCTATGCTTGTGCTTTCAGCCCAGGTGGTGAGTATCTTGCAACTGGAGATAACAATGGCACCATAACCTTCTGGCGAGTCGGAACCGAGGAGATTACCCTGACGACAGAAATTACGAAAGAGAAAACTATCTCAACAAGAGGCGAAGTCACGGATTTGGTGTGGAGCCCTGGTGGAAATTTGATCTCGGATAGCAACACGATTTATCGGGCGATTTTATATCCTGAAGGTGAAGCACTTAGTGAAGTGGTAGTAGTTGAACCACCGACTGTTGAAGGACCTGCAACGGTTGAGCCGCCTCCAGTAACAGAGCCTATCCCTGATGTTGGACAGGAGAAAACCCTTGCCCAAAAGGTCTTTGAAAAGTACAACCTGACGCTTCAACAAACGGATATCCAAAGGTTTCTTCCAATTGTCTTGGAGGCTCTTAAGGATCCTGAAGTTCAATCTCTCTTGAACCCAACGACCATAGGGCTTCTTATTACGACACCAGACCTTCTCAAGCAGTTGATTCCGGATATAGACGAGGACTTTATAACGCTTCTTAAAGAAAATACGGATCTCCGAACAATGCTCAGAGATCCGGAGGTTCAAACGCTGCTTCAGGATCCCGATGCCATCACGGAATTCAGCGCGCTAATTAGTGGGGAAGAAACGGATTCAGTCTCTCAGACGGATGTCTCCGCGGACATACCGGAGGATGTCAACGGAGATGGAGTCGTGGACATCGTGGATGTGACACTCGTTGCCACAAATCTCGGACAAACTGGTCAGAACGATGCTGATGTTAATAATGATGGTGTCGTTGATATTACCGACCTTGTTTTGGTCGCAACAGCAATGGCTTCTGCGGGAGCGGCACCCTCCGTACTTTCACTGCCACCGGAAACGCTCACAAGCACGGATGTCCGACACTGGATTGTACAAGCCCAGCAGCTTGACTTGAACGATCCGATTGTGCAAAGAGGTATCAAGGTACTACAGCAGTTATTGGCGACCTTAACGCCGAAAGAAACTGTCTTATTACCCAACTACCCCAACCCGTTCAACCCCGAAACGTGGATACCGTATCAGCTTGCCGAAGCAGCAGATGTTACAATGACACTTTATGCGGCGGATGGCAGGTTGGTGCGTACGCTGGCGTTAGGATATCAATCTGCTGGGGGCTATCATGGTCGGACCCATGCGGCGTATTGGGATGGATGCAATGAAGTTGGCGAGCCAGTTGCGAGTGGTGTCTATTTCTATACACTCAAAGCAGGCGATTTCACGGCGACACGCAAAATGTTGATACGGAAATAGTATCAAATGACCTTATGATAGTTGAAGTGCTGATGTTTACTCCAACAAATAAATATGAATCGTCCTGTCTTTCGCTCGCGAGAAAGCAGGGAACGTTTTCACAAGATGTCCGCGGTGGCGAATCCAACTGCGGACATTTTCATCTGCATCGAAGACGTTAAAACTCGCCACGTCCACAACAAACCACAACCGATCTCTCCCTGAATCTTCCCACTGTTTCTCAAAGCCATCCTTGTCATCTAACAATCCACCAATATAAATTGGCGATAGTTCTGGCAAATAGTATTTGCCCATCTCAGGTTCAGAAAGTACCACTTTGTCGTTAGGTTGGGTCTCTGACTGGATGGCTGCAAACGCCTCCCGCCATTTCGGTCTTCCACCGTTTTCGATGTTAAAATAGAGATAAACTTGCGAAAGTAACGTCACCACCAACACACATGGAACAAGTAGACCGATGATGCTGCCAGATTTCTCTGCTATCATTTTCCACGCCTGTTCGCACGCAACTGCGGCAAAAATGAAATAGGCAGAGGTTGTCCAGAATAGGTAGTAACCCGCGACGTTTTGGAACTGTGATGCGATCAAGAAAAGTGCTAAGGGGATACCCGCATAACAGAGTAAAAAACGTGTCGATTTGTTGAAGGGTGTCACAACGCACCCGAAGAAGGCAGTAACGGCTATCGGAATACTCACACCCTGGACGAGCGTTAGGACAATATAGAGCGGACTGCGTTGCCATACATTGCGTCCCCACCCAGAAAAGAGATAACCGCGCACTTCTGGAAGTGCCAGGGCTAACACCGGCATCGCGAACGGGATGAAGAAGATGAGTAAATTGATCCACCGTTTCCTATTGGAATTTTCTAATAGAGAGATTACAGCGTAGACGGCTAACGCTGGAACAATTACAACCGAAAGCGTATGCGAGAGGATTAGACAGAAGCAACAGACAAGCGCGCCTATTGTCAAAAATGTCGAATCGCGTTCGAGAGATAGATAGAAACACCACGCTGTCAGGACCGCAAACAGAAACGTAAAGACTGGGTAACGCGCATTTTGTGCCCAAAACAGGTGCCAACTTGAACATGCCACAAACGCGCTACCGAGCAGTCCGACCCGCCAATTGAAGAGTGTCCGTCCTAACCCAAAGACCGCAGGAATTGATGCAATCCCGACAATGCACGGGATGAGACGACTCCCCCATTCGCTATTCCCACCGATGAGGATTGATAACTTCACCGCAAGGTACGGAATAGGGTTCGGGATAGACTGCAAACTGTTAAACGAGAGGTTATGTGCATCTCTGACTGTAAAGACTTCATCAATCCAGAAGCTCCACTGTCCCAAGTTCCAAAAGCGAAGCACCGCGCCGAGCACTATGACGACACTCAAAACCACGATTTGCATCTTTTTTGGGCAATGTCCTGTTGAAAATTTCAGCATTTTTTTAGAGTTATCAGTTATCAGTTATCAGTTATCAGTTATAAGACTTGCCTCACAGCGAGAGTTATCTGTTATCTATTATCGGTTAAATGCTTGTGATGCTTACATTACTGGCAACTGAAAGTGAGCGAAGCGAATGCACTGACAACTGATAACTATTAATTGGCACGCGTTTTGCTTTAAACGAAAACAGGTGCGAAGTCGCATTGGTGAAAATCTGCTGTTTGCTGGCGAAAATCACTATATCACAAGTTGATGCCAGAGTCAAGCGACCTCTTTCTCAATAAAAGCTTCAGAATGGCATTATTGCACCATGATTGTACGTTGTTTCAATTTACATAACCCCGACTCAGAGGGTTTTATAGTAAAACCTATAGTTAATTGGGCACCCTCAACCAGTCTGAATACCTATAACAGGCATTCAGACTGGCACAAACTAACAGTTTATGCTACAAAGATGTCCATTTATTTATGGGCTTCACTATAATAACAACTCTGAAATAGAAGTCAGAATGTCCGTTGTCCATTCCTTACTGGGACTTTAATCCCTTGATTAACAGGTGCAACGTTAGCATTAATTTGATCCCGATTTTGAAACGGAAAAATCGGAGTAAAACCCCAAGAGGTAAAAAATGAAAACGCATATGTTTTGGTTAGTTCGTTTGTTAGTAATGGTTTGTATTTTCGCAGTGGGTAGTGTCCCCATGGTCTACGCAGACGCTCATGAAGCCGGTGAAGAGATGTCCGGTCAGGAAAGCCATGGAATGGATGAAGAGATGGCAGAAGAAGCGTCAGGTGCTTCCGGTTGGTTCCGTACCGATACAGATGGTTTGGGAACACAGATTTGGGTGGGCGCGAGCCATTCCCCAAGTTTCCTCGGTGGTATCTCACTTGATACCGATATTTATGTCGTTGGAACGTTCGGTGAGTTGGACATTGGTCTTGGCATTCCGGTCGTTGATAGCGATTCAATGTCCCTCAGTTTCCTTCCGATGGTAGGTATTGGATTTGACTATGCCGCAGCGGATAGTCCCTCTTCCTTGATTGCACCGCAGCTGTTCACATATCTTACCGCCGGTTCCATCTATTTTGAGTCGTGGATCCAAGGGTTCTTTAATACACCTTTCGATTACGGCGACGATTCTCTTTACACTCGTAACTTTATCCTCTATTCGCTGAATGACACCGTCGCTATCGGTCCGCAAGTAGAAGTAACGATTGGTGTAGGTGGTTTAGCGGACGACTATGAAAGTGGTCTTAGCAGTATGGTTGTTGGCGGGCGTGCAAATGTCGGCTACGGTGAAAATAACACACTCGGTGTCTTTGTCGGATTTGAAACCCAAAAGGGTGACGATGAAACTGGACTTACCGGTAGAATGACGTTCGTCCGCTCGTGGTAAAGATGGAAACTATCAGTTGTTAGTTATAAGTTATTGGTAACAAGAGATGTTTGATGTATCAATCTCTCTTCACTGACGACTGACAACTGATAACTGACTGCTGTTCTACAAGGAGATTTTCTAAATGAAGAAAAAGGTTATCATAACAGTTTTTGTGCTCACCTGCCTCCTGAGCCTAAACGTTTTTGCCCTAAATGGATCTGTGGAGGGTGAGAAGGTTTCGGACGCAAAGTATATGGCAGATACATTGTTGGTACTTATTGCTGCATTTCTCGTTTTCTTTATGCAAGCAGGGTTCGCTATGGTGGAGGCTGGCTTTACACGTGCTAAGAACGCCGTCAACATTCTCATGAAAAACTTGCTGGACTTCTCAATGGGTTCGCTCGCTTATTGGGCAATCGGCTTTGCCATCATGTTTGGTACCGGTAGCGCATTCATGGGGACAAGCGGATGGTTTGTTCCAACGGATTCCACAGCGTTTGCTTCATTAGAGTGGAGTTCAGTCCCGACGCACGCAGCGTGGCTCTTCCAACTCGTATTCGCCGCTACCGCCGCAACGATTGTCTCTGGTGCAATGGCGGAGCGCACACAGTTCAAAAGTTATCTGATTTATAGTGTCTTCATCACCGGTCTCATCTATCCGATTGTTGGACACTGGATTTGGGGTGGCGGTTGGTTGGCAAATTTCGGCGCAGGTATGCTCGATTTTGCCGGTTCAACAGTCGTCCATTCAACAGGCGGTTGGCTCGCCCTGACAGGTGCCATCGTCTTAGGACCCCGCATTGGTAAATATGATGGTGAAGGAAAACCGAGACCGATTGCCGGGCACAATCTTCCGCTCGCCGCACTCGGTGTCTTTATCTTATGGCTCGGTTGGTTCGGGTTTAACCCCGGTAGCCAGATGGGCGCTGATGCATTAGACATCTCCCTCATCGCCGTAACGACAAACATCGCCGCCGCCGCAGGTGCTATCACTGCTATGATTACAGCATGGATGTTCCTCGGTAAACCCGATGCCGGTATGTCGCTCAACGGCGCACTCGCTGGCTTGGTCGCTATTACTGCTGGCTGTGCTTTTGTAAGTCCAGTATCCGCCGCAATAATCGGCGCACTCGGCGGGATTGTAGTCGTCCTCAGTGTCTTGCTGTTAGAACGTTTGAAAGTTGACGATCCAGTCGGTGCTATCTCTGTTCACGGAACGTGTGGCGCATTAGGCACAATCCTCCTTGGGTTCTTCCATAGTGAGCAGGGAATCTTCTTCGGGGGTTCGTTCGGATTCCTCGGGGCACAGATCGTCGGTGTCCTCGCGGTCTTCGTATGGTGTCTCGTTACTGGCTTTATTCTCTTCTACGGGATCAAAGCGATTACTGGTTTGCGGGTCACGGAAGAAGAAGAACAGGCAGGGCTTGACTACGAAGAACACGGCGCAAGTGCCTATCCTGACTTTAACGTTTCCTCAATACGGTAAACACATCACGCAGGTAGCCTTTTGGCTACAAATTTAATAGGGACCACCCACAGGAAGTTTCACTTATATCCCTGAGTTTTACTTCAGCCCTTGTGGGTGTTCCCTTTTGATGTTTGAATTCTATCTACTGTCTTTTCGTGCCGAAATTATCGCTTGATACGACGCTAATATTCTGCTAAAATAGCAAACTAACATCTTTTTATAGTAAACTGAAGTTATTTATGAAGTATGATGGACGTACCACTTTTGCTGGCGAGTTACAAACTCTGTTGGTAAAAGTTTGTTCTTAATTGAAGGGGCAGACGAAGGTGTCTGCCTTACCGAAACAACAAAACAAGCAATTTATGCTTGTAAATATTATGGAGGATTCCGATGCAACAACGATGTGCATCACTGTCAGCACTTTTCGCAGCAAGTTTTGGGTCGCAAGCTGCATCCAAAAGGCGATCTACTTACACTCGAATTGGAACACTAATCGTTATTTTATTCATTTGTGGCGTGCCGGGTTTGGCAATGGCACAAGATGCAACAGGCCCTGATTCCGGTGATACCGCTTGGATGCTTACCTCAACGGCACTTGTGCTCTTTATGACAATCCCTGGGCTTGCACTCTTCTATGGCGGGCTCGTGCGCGTCCAAAATGTACTCTCCGTGCTTATGCAATGTTTTGCATTGACCGGGTTGATGACGATCTTGTGGGTCATCTGTGGATATAGCCTCGCTTTTAACACCGCTGGTATGGAAGCTGGGAAGATCACCCTCACCTCTTTTGTCGGTGGACTTGGCACCATGTTCCTCAAGGGTGTCGGCGTAGACTCACTCTCTGGGACTATTCCCGAAACTGTTTTTATTACCTTCCAGTTAACATTTGCGATTATCACACCCGCATTGATCGCTGGCGCGTTCGCAGAACGCATGAAATTCTCAGCGATGTTGATTTTCTCTGTGCTCTGGTCGGTGGTTGTGTACGCACCGCTCTGCCACATGGCGTGGTCCGGCGACGGTTCGCTATTTGGCGATATTATCGGTGCCCTCGACTTTGCAGGCGGAAATGTTGTACATATCAACGCAGGGATCGCCGCCCTTGTCGCTGCTATCTTGGTCGGAAAACGGATCGGATACGGTACCTCCGCTATGCCACCGCATAGCTTGACGCTCACTGTTGTCGGTGCATCAATGCTTTGGGTAGGTTGGTTCGGCTTTAACGCTGGCAGTGCTGTTGCCGCTGATGGTGCCGCTGGCATGGCGATGCTCGTTACGCAGATATCAACTGCCACCGCTGCGGTTGCGTGGATGTTCGTTGAATGGGGAAAACATGGCAAACCGAGTGCTTTGGGTATTGTAACAGGTGCCGTTGCCGGCTTGGTCGCTATTACACCTGCTTCAGGTTCTGTCGGACCGATTGGCGCACTCGCTATTGGACTCGTCTCTGGCGTTGTCTGTTTCTGGGGTGCTACGAGTCTAAAATCAAAACTCGGTTATGACGATTCGCTGGATGCGTTCGGTGTTCACGGCATCGGTGGGATTGTCGGTGCCTTGTTGACTGGCGTTTTTGTCGCTAAGGGCTTAGGTGGTAATGGATTAGCTGAAGGTATGACAATAGGGACACAGGTCTGGGCACAATTCCTCAGCATTATCATCACTATTGCTTGGAGTGGAATCCTTTCGTTTATCATCCTCAAAATTGTCGATGCCACAGTCGGCTTACGCGTTGAAGAAGATGACGAACGCCAGGGGCTTGACCTCTCCCAACACAACGAACGTGGATACAACCTTTCATAGACAACCTGTTTCGTAACTTTGCGCGGTTACAAATTGCGCATAAATGTAAAGATATAGGGCGGACGCTGTAAGGTGTCCGCCCTTATATTTTCCTTGATTATGCTGACGTTACGCGTGCGGCGATCTCTTCGTCAAGCATCCGGTCTTTTTCTATATGCAACAGCTCGCTTGCCACCATGTTATCGTAAACCTCAGTAATCCATGTCGTATCGAATGCACTACCGGTGTTATGGATAATCAATGATCGGGGTGCGACGAGTGTGCCTGCTGTCCGAAAATCTCCAACCTGACGGATATTCGGTATCGGCAACGTTTCCAAAAAGGCATCGTCGCTGTTGTTATCAAATGCTGCCGCATCTATAACAACATTTTTGACATCTGTGAATCCTGCCGCCAGCAGACTCCATAAACCCGCTTCACCTATCCCTATCAGATTCACCTCTGAAACATCACCTCTGTCTGTAAAGCAACGCAGTGTCGTTACGATGTCTTGCACACGAAGTGCTGCAGCTGTCCGGTTGTAGGTGGTGAAGAAACCGGTGTCTTCCGGTCTCTCATAATTGCCGTGTTCGCCTGTTCCGAAGACATCAATGATTAGCACCTTTCGGTCAGCACCGAGCAAGTCTGTGATCAGTGGCAACGGTTCACCTGTCTCTGAATCGATTAACTGCTCCTTACCCTCTGGATGAACGATAAGCACTATCGGGTCGTGTCCGACCTGTGGTTCTGGACTAAATAGAATAGCAGGAATAGCGTCGCCGATCCCCTTTCTCCCGATAACGAGATGTTTCGCAGATAAATTCGTCTGATAGGTTGTTGGGAACGCACCTTCAGGCTCAACAAGCGTCACGTCTGTGATTTTCGGGATCTGTAACCCGAGTGCATGTTGCAGCCCACTACCTAATTCTTCTCGGAATATCTGGAACTCTGTTTCGGTGGTCGGTTTCTGTTTTTCAAGTGCTTGCTGAGAACGGTTCATCCACGCCGGTAGAAACTCATCTTGTTTCAACGCGTGTGCTGGCATCTCGCGTTCCGAGAAGGCTAATAAATCATCGTCTGGCTCAACCTCAAATGCCACCTCTTTAAATGCCGAAGCATCCTCCGAACCCAAAAACCATTTTGCAAACCATGCGTATACCGCCTCGCGGCTCTCCTGATTGTAGTTATGTTCTGCGTCTACCTGAACTTGATGCACCTTATCTTCTGCGTTGAAGTGTGCGTAGATACTTCGGATGGCGGGATATTCAACGGTCGGTGTCTTCACTGTCCAGTCGCCTGTCGCAGACACGAGCAGGAGCGGACGCGGTGCCATCAACGCACCAATCTCAATGTTACTAACATCTAAACGCAGATTCGGGGCGTTTTCACAGAGACAACCACCTTGCATCGTCGCAGAAATCATATTAACGGGCGCCGAGACCTTGATGCGTTCGTCAACTGCTGTCAAGATAAAGGTTTGTGTGCCGCCCCCCGACGCACCTGTACACCCGATACGTTCATTATCCACGTCCGGTAAGCTCTCTAAAAAATCAATGGAACTAATGCTATTCTGAAGTTGGAGTCCCATCGTACTCAGTCCCCAAAGACCTTCGCGCGCGCCGCCATAGCGGTGATCAATCTGTTTACCACTATCGTTGTAGCCGAGCATGTCATAGGCAAAGATGACGTAACCTTGTTTCGCGAAGTTGATACAGCGTCCCGGAATTGAACCGCGTTCAATATTTTCAAGTCTACCGCGTCCCCAATGTCCGTGTGGGCTTACAATGCCCGGAAACGGTCCAGTCTTTCCGAGGGGGCGATACAAATTTCCGGTTGTGAAGAAACCGGGAAAGGGTTCAAAATAGACCTTTTCCACGCTGTAATCTTCCCGCTCAATTTTTCCGAAGATCTCGGCGTTTAGCGGCGTCGGCTCGTGCGTTGGGACTAAGCCGTTGGCGACGCGAATCTGCTGACGCAGTGCCGCAGCTTTTTCGGTCCATTCTGCTTTGGTATAGCCGGGAAAGGTATACGGTGTGTTGAGATCACGGGGGGTGCCACCGCGTACGTCGTTAACACCCTGCGAAGCCTCAGTGAAAACGTGAGCGAGTTCATGGTGTTGATCAGCCATTATTAATTCCTCTATTATTGAGATCAATCTCATTCAGATAATTGGGTCTCTTCGTTTCTGAGTTGCGGGTTGTTGGTATTGATAGCAAGTTCAGTATCGGATATGATTTTCCTATCTTTTACTTTTTCAATTGAGAGACGACATCCAAGTGCTTTGAGAATAGTCGCAAAGGTGTCAAGGTGCAGAGTTTCTTCGCTTGAAAGAATTTTCGACAGGGTTTGCGGATCCATGCCGGTGCGTTTGGTAACCTCTGCAACCCCACCTTGCGATTCTACAAAGGTGTAGAGTGCTAACAGAAATACTTCGGTGTCACCGTCCACCTGGTATTCTTCCATTGCGAATTGAATATAGTCAAGTGCTTCATCCCAATTAGCAGCAAGTTGTTCTATTACGATCTCTCTCCATTTTCGATACTTTCTCATCCGTGTTTCTCCTTATGTTCTAACCAATAGGTTTTTGCACGTTGGATGTCCCGTGCCTGCGTTGACTTATCCCCACCACAAAGCAAAAGGACGATTGTTTTGTCCATTTCACCAAAGTAGATGCGATAGCCTGGTCCAAAGTGGAGACGTAACTCAAACACACCACCAACAGATGTACAATCGCCAAAATTCCCTTTTTCAAGCCGGTCAAGTCGTCCGCGAATTCTGGTTTGTACTCTTGTATCTCGAATTGCGTTAAACCATTCCGTGAAAGGTTCACGTCCGTTTTGCGTTTGATAAGTTTCCATTTCTCGTGGCTGGATGTCGCGCATTATTGATTTCTTGTTTCCCCATAACCAACAGTTTGAAGTGGATGAACTAAGTATAACACACCTGTAGTTATTTTTGCATCTAACTTAAAATTCTTGATTTTCCGAACATTGTATGATATAATACAATCAAAAAGGATACATGGCATGAAAATTCTGGTTATCGGGCAAGGCGGGCGCGAACATACACTCGTCTGGAAGCTTGCCCAGAGCCAACTGGTCGAAAAAATATATTGCACCCCCGGTAATCCCGGCATCGCACAAATCGCAGAGACTCTCTCTACGCCGGATCGGTTTACGGATTTGGCAGATTGGGCGGAATCCGAAAATATCGCACTAACCGTTGTCGGTCCCGAAGCACCGTTAGCGGAAGGCATCGTTGATGTGTTCAGTGAACGCGGTCTAAAAGCATTTGGTCCCGATAAACGCGCAGCGCGCTTGGAAGCGAGCAAGGATTTTGCCAAACGGCTTATGCTTGAAAACGGAATCCCTACAGCGGAACACCAGACGTTTACGGATGCTGAAGCAGCGATGGCTTATATCGAAGATTACAATAGACCTGTTTTCGTCAAGGCAAACGGACTCGCCGCAGGTAAAGGCGTTATACCGGGACGTACCTTCAAAGAGGCGTTGCAAGCCGTCACAACTATTTTGGTAGATAAGGCATTTGGCGACGCAGGCGATAGCGTTGTGATTGAGGAAGAATTGATTGGGGAAGAGGCATCTTTTACCGTTCTTACCGATGGCTCCTATTGTCTCCCGTTTGTCAGTTCACAAGATCACAAGATGTCGCACGATGGCGATACGGGTAAAAACACCGGCGGCATGGGAGCATACTCACCGGCACCTGTTATTACGCCAGAATTGCACGACTATGTCATGAATAACGTCGTTTATCCGACTGTCAACGGGATGGCGGCTATCGGTAGCCCGTTCAAAGGTGTACTCTACGTCGGATTGATGATTACGGATGCCGGACCAAAAGTCCTTGAATTCAATTGCCGTTTTGGAGATCCAGAGGCACAAGTCCTCCTACCGCGCCTCGAAAGCGACTTGGTCCCCTTGCTGATTGCCTGCATTGACGGCACTCTTGAACAGCACGCTGACGTGCAATGGCATGACGAGGCAGCAGCGTGTGTCGTCATGGCTTCCGGTGGGTATCCCGATCCATACCAAACAGGTGAAGTGATTACAGGACTCGAAGATGCCGCTGCGATTGAAGGCGTTACCGTCTTTCATGCTGGCACAAAGCAGGATGGTGAAAACATTGTCACGGCTGGCGGTCGTGTGTTGGGTGTCACGGCTGTTGCTGGTGGATTACACGATGCGATTCAACAGGCATATCAAGGTGTCTCTGCGATTCACTTTGATAAGGCACACGCACGGAGCGACATCGGATATCGGGCGTTAGAAAAGTTAGAAAAATGATTACCTAACGAGACAGAGATATGACGGCTGAACTCACCTATAAAATCGCCAAATGCTGCCACCCACAAGAGGATGACCCGATTACCGGCTATTTCAAGGAGGACGGCACTATCACTGTCCATCACGCCACATGCAACGCAGTACAAGGTTTGCGACCAGAACGGTTATTGGCGGTCGCATGGGATGAGATTCGGACAACTGAGATGGCGGCAGCACCTGCCACACTCGCCCCTGAATTCGCTGAAATCGATGAGACCGACTATTTTATCTTGAAACATCATCAAGAATTCGGTATGGACTATTCTATCGTTGTCGCTGAGGCTTTAAGAATCCCACTTGAGGAGATGCACCAGCGACACCGTAAATTAAAGGAACTTGGTGGACTGAAAAGGGTGCAAGAACGTATCATACATTATCGGAAAAATATCGTCAAAGGCAAATGGATCAAGCACCGAAATCACACCTATTACGAACTGACACCAGAAGGCAAAACATGGATTCAGGCTTTTGAAAATAAACAGGTTGCATCGGAAACATAGACACCACAAATTGCCAAAATATATCCATCAAAAAAGAACAAAATGGGGAGGACTGAACCGTGTTAAATCAACTCATGAACTGGCGACTTGACGCACAGCGGCGTAAAAATCGGATGCGATCTGTCATTTTACTATCCCTTATTTTACACATGATTATTATTATCGTTTACCTGTTTCTTCCGATGAATCGACTCGCCCAGAAAGATAAAGATGTGCTTGCTGTTGACTTGCTTAACGATCCAGAAGCACCGAAGAAGCGACGGCAGAAACCCAAACCTCCACTCACGAAAAAAATGTATGATCCGAACGAGCAACTCGCCAGAGATGCAATGGATAGGAAGATTGAAACCGCTCGGAACAAGATGGATGAGGTCGTCAAACTCAGCCCGCGTGTCGTCCTTGAAGACGTGGAAGTCAACAAAGCACCGTTAAGTGAGTTCGTCCCAGATGTCATGACAGATGCTAAATTACGCGATGCGGAAGCCTCAAACCTCAGCAGGCTAATTGCCCAACCCGGACAGACCGATGGACGCGGTCTCGTTACCGGCAGAGTCCGCGCAAAGGGCGACGGGATGGGACGATTCCGTGGCGATGGACAGGGTGGTGGTGATGGACTTCTCGGCAGTGGTGGTAAGGATGGTATTTCTGATCGCCTCGGTATGATCGATTTCCTCAATGAATTCGGCGGTCCCAAAGATGTCGTTTACTGTCTTGATGTTTCTGCAAGTATGCAGGCAGCGGGATTAAGAAAACTTTTTCTTGCTGTCAATTCTCTCAAAGATTCTGTGTTGATGCTTGGAAGCGAAGACACCTTGAACTTGATAACGTTCTCTACAACGGCAAGGGCGATGAGCCAGAAGATGCTACCTGCGAATGTTTCAAGTATGGAACGCACCTTGAGATACCTTGATAAATTCACACCTGAGAGCATTTACGGCAATACTGGAACAAATATTCTCACCGCACTTGAAGTAGCGCTAACATTGGACCCATCTGTCATTGTTTTAATAACGGATGGACTTCCTGTAGCACTTGAAGGAAGTGATATTGAAGAAAATACGAGCACAATTCTTGAAAGAGTGCGGGAAAAGAATGTCAATAACGCTATTATCTATGTGGTTGCGCTTGAGATTGATATAAAACGTTCACCAGGAGCAAAACTACTTGTTTCTCTGGCAGAGGAGCACAACGGGAAAATAAAGGTGATCGGTACGGACCTATTGCACCAATATGTAAAGCAGGATGGTCCAGCTGAGTAATCAAACCTGAGATTGGAGTCAAAACATGAGTCAAAAATCTGCTACGGGTATAATCCAGCAATTTCAATTGGACGGTAAGGTGAGCCTCGTTACGGGCGCGAGTCGTGGCATTGGGCTTGCAATGGCGGAAGGACTTGCCGGTGCTGGTTCGGATCTCGTGATTGTAGGCAGAAAAATAGAGACGCTGACACCCATTGCTGAAAGGATTGCTAATGAGACTGACAGAAAGATCCTTCCGATTCAAGTGGATGTTAGCAATCTCGCAGAAATCGACACACTTGTTGCACAGACCCTTAAAACTTTCGGCAGGCTTGATGTACTCGTCAACAATGCCGGGGTCAATGTCCGCAACCCAGCACTGGAATTCACCGAATCGGATTGGGATTTCGTCACAGATGTCAATCTAAAAGGCGCGTTCTTTCTCGCAAAAGCCTGTGGCAAGATCATGAGAGCACAGAAATCAGGCAAGGTCATCAATACTTTGTCGCTCACCTCAGCGATCGGGCTGCCGACGAGTGTCGCCTACACAGCAGCGAAAGGTGGACTGCTCCAATTAACAAAACTGCTCGCTGTGGAATGGGCGGAACACAACATTCAGGTGAACGGCATTGCCCCCGGTTTCATCAGAACAGAGATGACTGCCCCCGCACGTGAGGACGCTCGAAATGAATGGATTCTCAATCGGACACCCGCCTATCGGTGGGGCGAGCCTGAAGACTTGGCAGGTTTAACGATTTTCTTCGCCTCTAATGCTTCGGACTTTGTTACGGGGCAGATGGTCTTTGTTGATGGTGGATTCATGGCGGGTAGTGATTGGAGGCGACGTTCCTGAGATGGGAAAAGATAACACCCCGCTGCAAGACGACAGTTCTGCAGCATTCACACAAATCGAACGGATTCTCCACGAATTCCAAATTGAAAATGTGTCGCTCTTTGACCACAATCCTGTCTTACGGATACAGGTCTCGGATGCCCAATTTGCGCGTGCCCTTCAATTGCGAGAAACCTTGGTTGAACGGATAAAACCCCTCGGATACCGATTCGTCGCCATCGATTTAGATGAAGCGTAGAGGCGTGAGAAGTGAAAACGGAAGTCGACCTATGACTTCTGTGTGCTGTAAAGTCATATTTCGCTGAAAATTCGGGGCATTTGAGATTAATTTTTTACTTGATTTCTCACGCAAAATATGATATACTTTATAATACCATTTCTGAATAACCGGTTCGTAGTTGCGCAATTCATTGCGCCTCTTATATGCGGAAACCTCATACCGAGTTTCAAAATCTCTGAAACTCGAATTTATTTTTCAGATTTGGTATAACTATATGATTACTCTGATAAATCAGAAGGAAATCCCCAATTGAATAACAGACATAAAGTCTTTGTCAGTTACTACCACGCCGAAGATCAAGGCTATCGCGAACGTTTTGAAGGGTTGTTTTCAGATGTTTATGATATCATGGTGTCAGAGTCTGTCGAAATAGGCGACATTGATCCAAACCTCTCAACTGATCGGATCCGTCAAAAAATTCGAGATGAATATCTCCGAGATTCCACTGTCACAGTCGTTCTCGTTGGTGCCCATACATGGCAGCGGAAATTTGTGGACTGGGAGATCGGTTCTAGCATTCGACAGACACTGCACAGTTCGCGTTCAGGACTTCTGGGGATTCTACTCCCAACATATCCCAGACCACTGGGGGAACCGACGAAGTATAATTGCTACACAATCCCGCCAAGACTCCACGATAACATCAAATGCAGATTCGCAACAATTTACAATTGGAGTGATGATCCGAATATCGTGCAGTCTTGGATACACGAAGCTTTCACGCGGCGAAATCAGGATCCACCCCCTAACAACTCGCGTGATTCATTTGTAAACAACCGATCAGGCGAAAGGTGGTATGATTAGATGGAAATGGTGGAAGACATTCTTGTCAGAGGTGTCGCTCAAGTGTTATCTCAAGGATTATCGCATTTCTGCAAGTTAAGCGTTGAGGCGATCCGACGGGTTTTTGGCAAATCGCCTGAAGATATGACTGAGGCTGAGTTGAACGAACTGACAGACCAAAACAAGGACGCTGCTTGGGCGATGTATGTTCAGATGCTCACTCGGATAACGACGCAACCCTTGCCTGATGAAGATGGGGACGAGCAGACGGCATTAGACAGTGTGTACTCACTGTTTGCGACCACGCGAGACATCCTTACAGAATACGGACGCGAGGCACCTGAATTTTCCAAGTTAGCCGTGTTAATCCTAAATCAAAAAATCCGTCCGTTCACCGCAAAATGGCACGTTCCGAGCATTGAGGGTGCTTTTGAAGATCCTGAGAAATGTAAAGAGTTCCGTCAAGACCTTGAAGAATGCCGCGGGATTTTATGTGGCTATATGGCAGCACTTGCAGCACTTGCGGGTGTAGAGGACATCACAGATATATCGGAGGAATAACCCATGCAATACCGAACCTTAATAAAAAACCGTTTCACCACCGAAAGTTATTCGCCACGAGACGATGATAACATTGTGTTCATCTCTTACAGACGCAAAATTTGTGATAAATACGAGGCACGTAAATGTGCAGAGATTTTAGAGGATATAGATGGACTTCACTACTGGATCGATGAAGATGATAAATGTATGCAGGAGGCACACGCCGAAAACGATGATGTCAAAAAGGCACTGTGTATAGAAAAAGGATTAGATGTTTCCTCCGCTCTCTTAGGTATCATCGGGCCAGGGACGTTCACATCACCATGGATCCCTTATGAAATCGGTGGTGCCCGCGGTAGACAGCGATACGAAAGATCCTTTGGCACACCACACCCGCTGATTGCTCATTATATCCATGGGGTAGATATAAGGGAAGTCCCGGCTTTTGTGGCACTTGGTTACCTGCTCACCTCTCATGACGCAGTTCAGCAATGGGCGGAGGGCATCGCCGAGATATTACAGAAAAGAATCGTGCCGGTCCATGAGGCAAAAAGCATCCACGTCCGACACGGTATCCAAGACATCTATGAGAAGAATGTCCGACTTTTGAAACCGACACCCTTGTACTGAACTCGTCTTTTTCAACCCAATAAGACCTACTAATTCAGCGAATCCGTTCAGGGTGAATTACATCCAGCGGAGCAGATCACGTTAGACTACTCAGAAATTATTGAAGATTTTGGATAAACCAAGTAAACGGTAATCCTGCCTAAAGGCAACTTATCGGTGGTGAGCAGTAGGAGGGATATTTTATGCCAGACGAAATTAAGAATGTATTCATAAGCCATATTCATGAGGATGACGAGGATCTTTCTAAATTAAAGGATCTAGCGGCCGAGCGTGGGGTGAAGATCCGTGATTTTTCCATAACGTCTGATAAGCCCAACAAGGCTAAGAGTGAAGGCTACATAAAGTGGGAGATACTGAATCCCCAGATCAAGGGGGCAGGAACTTTGGTTGTTTATGTATCGCGAGATACTTGGAAAAGCGAGTGGGTAAATTGGGAGATTGAGCGGGCTCATAAGTTGGGAAAACGTGTAGTAGGCGTTTGGGAATACGGGGCGAAGGATTGCAAAATTCCCGAAGCACTGGAGAAATATGCAGATGCAATGGTCGGGTGGAATGGCGGGAGTATCGTGGATGCCATTACCGGGAAATCAGATGATTGCTATAAGCCAACGGGTGAAATAGGAGACTATCGCGATATACGCAGGTATGGGTGTTGATTGGATTTAAGGTATGAAATTATATTCTTACGTCGTGGCAAGAGATTTTGGTTTTGCTCCTAACCCGTTTTATCAATTCTGTACCTTGGGAACGTGTAAACCTAAAATCCGAAGGCGGGCTGAAGTTGGGGACTGGGTCGTTGGAACAGGTTCAAAAACTTGTGGCCGCGCAGGGTACCTCGTTTTCGTTATGCAGGTAACGGAAATCATATCATTTAACGATTATTGGTTGGATCCCAGATTTGAGCAAAAGAAGCCTAATTTAAGAGGGAGCAAAAAACAGGCTTTCGGAGATAATATCTATTATCGGGCTCAGGATGTTCGCAAGTGGCACCAACTGGACTCACATCATAGCTACCCAGATGGTACACCAAACACAAGAAATATCAATAATGATACCCAGACTGATAGGGTGCTTATAAGCGATGACTACATTTATTGGGGTGGTGCAGGCCCGGAAATACCAGCAACATATCGGAACTTTGATGGCTTTGATCTATGTAAGGCAGGTGTGGGCCATAAGTGTAATTTTCCAGACAACATGGTTAACAAATTTGTAGATTGGATTAGATCTTTAGAAGATCAAAGATACTGCGGCACACCGTTAGATTGGTTAAATACTCCATAACTGCACGTATCGAACGGAATTATAGTGGCATCGTAAAGATAATTGGGCATATTTTGAAAGATGGGCGAGGAAACCTCGTCGCTATGAACCGTCTTCTGTTAAAGGAAAGTGCCTGTTTAATTATTGACTTTACTATAAATGGCAATCTACTGGATATTGGTTTTAACTTCTATCTGGCTGGCAATTGAGGCAATGATTTGTATCATCCAAAAGGAGATAGTGAATGGCATTTGAACTTGGCACATTTGGTGTTCTTGTTGGTCCACTTTCAAAATTAGGTGTGTCTTTTGCTAAGAAAAGACTTAAAGCAGCACTCAATTCAAACGATGTCCGAAAAAAAGCAGCGTGGGACCTCTATGTTGAAATGGAGACCCGCATCATTACACAGTCCTTGGACCCTAAACACGGTGACGAGAAAACCGCGTTAAAAAGTGTTTATTCGTTGTTTAAAACCACAAGAGGTATTCTCAAAAAATACGGCCCGAGTTGTTCTGAATTTTCTGAAATAGCATTTGCTGTTCTCAATCAAAAGGTTCGTCCTTTCACTGCAAAGTGGCATCGTAAAAAACTTAAGGGTGCTTTTAAAAGTAAGGCAAATTGTGCAAAATTCCGCAAGCAACTAGCAAAGCTCCAAAAAGTTTTGCGCGCGTATACAGTTGTATTGGCAGAGATGGCAGGAGTCGAAAATACCACAAACCTAAAAGATTGACGTTGCAAGGTTAGATTGACGTTTGACAGGCGTAAAAGGACGCTTGACCAGTACTAGAAAACAAATATTATCTCACTATAGGGATCCCTCCTTGGCGTGGGTAAATCGATTCTCAACAAGAAAGCAGAATTGAAGAATACACACCGGAAATCGAAAACTTGAAACAACAGCGGATTGTAAATCCGTAAAAATTGTTGCATAAACGTCATCAAGGTTGCTGCCCCGTTCTTGGCAAAATCGATTCCAATTGCCGTAGTCCTATAGCAGCCATATCAGCCCTGCGCATCCTGACAAATTCTTTCCCAGAGAGACGACTATAGGGAGGCACTTTTCGTGATACAAGACATAGCCAACACACTCTATGAAATGGACAATTTAGAGGTGCTTCGTGGAATTAATAGCAACAGCATAGATTTGATTGCAACAGACCCACCGTTCAATACCAAGCGGAACCGAAGTGGCACTGCTGGGTTCTACGTTGATAAGTGGAAATACGGAGACACGGACAAGCTACCTGATCAATGGAAATGGAACGAAGTCCATCCTAAATGGCTTGAAACTATCCAAGATGGACACCCCGTACTCTATCAAGTCATCGAAAGCACAAAAGTTGTGCAAGGCGAAGATACTGCTGCATTTCTTTGTTTTCTCAGCGTCCGGCTCCTTGAAATGCACCGTATCTTAAAAGATACCGGGTCAATTTATCTACACTGCGATCCTACTGCAAGCCATTATATCAAGATGTGTATGGACGCGGTTTTTGGGAAGAAAAACTTCCGAAATGAAATTGTGTGGGCATATACAGGTCCGGGGTCGCCAGGCATGAAGCAGTTTAACCGAAAACATGATACAATTTTCTGGTACAACAAGGGAAATTCTTGGATATTCAATAACGACGCTATTCGTATTCCACACAAACGGCTCAACACTAACAAGAAGGGAGCAATGATAACCGCCGCCCTTACACCAGAAGAAAGAGACACTTATTTAGAACGCGGTAAAGTACCAGAAACTTGGTGGCCGGACTTTTCTCCTGTCGGCAGAATACCCAGCGAGCGCACCGGTTCCCCTGACCAAAAACCGATCGCCCTCTACGAGCGTATCATTAAAGCCAGTAGCAACGAAGGCGACATTGTGTTAGACCCGTTCTGTGGGTGTGCCACTACGATTATCGCCGCCAACAACCTCAAGCGTCGTTGGATAGGTATTGACAGACGGAAAGACGCACGTTACCATATCATTACCCGACTCATGGGAATTTCACGCAAAGAGCGAGAACGCCTTGAAAAATACACCACAGATAAAGCATGGCTTGACAGACAAATGCAACGCTACGAAATGCACTACCGAACCGAACCACCTACACGTACCGATAATCAAGAAACCGCAGCAGCCGAGTTACCGTCTGTATTTCCAATGACTGAAGAATTTCAAATGACACGTCAGGAAATACACCAGATACTTATAGAGGAATTTGGTACCTACTGTTGGGGCTGTAATTTTAAAGCACCTGACCCTCGCTATCTTGAACTTGATCATATCAATCCCAAAGATGGAAAAGATGACTATGGGCAGCACCATATAAATAACCGTGCGCTCCTATGCAAACCCTGTAACAGCGAAAAGGGCAACCGTATGACCCTTCCACAACTCCGTAGAATCAATAAACAAAACGGATACATGAAAGAAGGCACACTCATAGACCTAAGCAAAGCAAGTGAATGGACTTGGAGATACCTTGTAAAACGTATTCAAGAAGCACCACACCAGTATAATTTAGAAGGAATGTAAACTAATTCGAGTTTCCATATCAACATGAATAGGACATTAACAGATGCCCAACTTGCAGAAGCAGTAGCCCGAAACTTCCACAACGAAAAGCTTTCCCATATTATTACCTATACAGATATACCACTCGGCACGTTCAAATTTCCAAAAGTCAACGTTCCGGTACCTGGAGGCAGGCAATTGACGCAGCAAAACGCACCATAGATGTCAATTTAGGGATTTTCGTCGGCGTTTCAGCATGGATGATATAGACATGCCGCCCCTACAGGGCTGAAGATTTTTACACTGACACTGCTATAAACATAACGTCCTTACAGGACTAAAGAGAGGTTTAAAACATCCAAGATTTTGCTTAAAATCCGGTTCGGTTAGGAAACCGAACCTACCGGATCTGGTACCAAGGCGGTTATTTTCTTTAAAGTTGACACTTATGTTGACGCAGCAAAACGCACCATCGCTGAGAAACCAAAATCGCTGAGCAAAAAATTTGATTTTCGCCTTACGGTGTGGTATAATTTTAAAGCAAATCCGTAAACCGACGCTTGATAAAGTCTGGCGTTTGGGCTCAAGGACCCGAGGTAACAGGGAAGGCTGAGTAAACCAAGAGAACGGCGCAAAATGTAAAGGAAGCAATGCAGAAAACCGGACAAGATATCTCACCAACAAAACACCTTGTCACTACGTACCTCAGCGATATTAAAAGTAAGGTTGATGCCTGTATCTTTGATTTTCTCCCGACTGCTCATGAGCATCCGGATGTGCATCAATTGTACCAGATGATGTTAGACTACCCGCGCCGCGCCGCGAAAGGGTTGCGTCCTGCGCTCTGCATGCTTATGTGTGAGGCGTTCGGTGGCGAACCAGAGCGCGCCGTCAATACCGCTGCCTCCCTTGAACTCCTCCAGAATTGGCTCCTCATCCATGATGATATTGAAGACGGGTCCGAACTCCGTAGAGGTGAACCGTGCCTTCATCAAAAACACGGAATCCCGATGGCGATCAATGTCGGTGATGCGCTCCACTGCAAGATGTGGGAAATGCTGCACCGAAACACCAAAATTCTTGGGCATGAACTCGCCTTTCGCATCTTATCTGAATTTATACAACTCAGTAACCAAGTTGTTGAAGGGCAGCACATCGAATTGAGTTGGGTCAGCGATAACCGATGGAATCTCGCCGAAGATGACTACCTGACGATGTGCATACAAAAGACTGCTTGGTATACCTGCATCACGCCATGCCGTGTCGGCGCAATCATCGGCGGCGCGAGTGAAACAGAAATAGAAGGACTCGTCGAACTCGGTAAAGAACTTGGAATCGCTTTCCAGATTCAAGACGATGTCCTGAACCTAATCGGTGATGTCGGTAGGTACGGAAAAGAGATCGCAGGTGATATTAGTGAGGGCAAACGCACCCTCGTTCTCATCCACCTTATCAATGCCTGCACCGCTGCCGAAGCACAGCATGTAATTGACATTATGGCACGTCCGCGCGAAGAGAAAACGGAGGCAGAGGTCAAGAGTGTACTCCAACTGATGTTGAAATATAAATCTATTACGTACGCGCAACAACGCTCTCAAGCACTATTACGGGAAGCTGCTGGAAGGTTTAAGAATAATTTTGCCCATCTCCATGATGGACAAGCAAAGCAGCTGTTTTTATCTTTAATCCATTTTTTCGTTGAACGTGAATATTGAATAGTTATAAGTTTTTAGTTATAAGTTTTTAGTTAAGAGACTTATGATTCACTCATATATCTTTGTTCCCTTTGTCACTTCAATACGGAAACGACGGTCAAAAAGAGATAATCGAGCATCAGAAAACAGACTTATAACTTATAACCACTGAAAAGGAGCAGTCAATGAACGATATTTCCTCTGGAAAATTGCGAGGTATTATGAAACTCGCTGATGCGAATGGGCGCTTTAAAATGATGGCGATTGATCAGCGTGGCTCCATGGTACAAGCACTCGCAGACGCACTGAACAAGGACAAAACAGATGTCCAATATGAAGATGTCGCTGCACTGAAAACTTTAATCACTCGCGTCCTTGCCCCAAATTCCACCGCAGTTCTCACCGACCCGATTTACGGGCATCCCTATTCCATTACCGAAATTCCGCGGGATGTCGCGCTGCTCCTGGCTTATGAAGAATCAGGCTATGTCAGCGAAGGCGTTGGTGAAAATGAACGTCTCTCCAATCCAATTGAAAACTGGACCATTGCGAAGGCACAGCGTGCGGGGGCAGATGCTATTAAACTTCTTGCCTACTACCACCCCGATGCATCACCGGAAACGCTCAAGCATCAACAAGCCTTTGTTCGCCATGTTGGCGACGAGTGTGAAAAACAGGATCTGCCGTTTCTATTAGAATTGGTGAGTTACGCCCTCGAAGGTACGGCGAAAAGTGTTGGGTTCGCAAAGCAGAAACCTGACCTTGTGATTCGGAGTGTTGAGGAGTTCATAGATCCAAGTTACAAAGTGGACATCCTGAAATTGGAGTTCCCCGCCGATCTGAAATATACCGCCGATTATCGAAATGCTGATTTTTATGCAGGGGAATCCGCGTATGAACTCGCCGAAGTGAAGGAAATCTGCCAGAAATTAGACGAGGCTTCAACATTACCGTGGGTGATTCTAAGTGCTGGCGTAGATATTGAGGAATTCATTGAAAATGTTAACCTTGCAACCGGTGCTGGCGCAAGCGGTTTCCTCTGTGGGCGAGCCATCTGGAAAGATGCAGTCCAATACTATCCTGATACCGACGCAGTTCAGAAATTCCTTGACAACGAAGCGACGACGAACTTCAAGAATGCAAACGCTGCAGCAGAAAACGCACTACCGTGGTTTGAGCATCGCCAATTCGGTGGTTCCGAAAACGTGGAAGTTGCCAAGCAGTCCGCAACATGGTATCAAGACTATTAGGTTGGAATGGGTTGGCGAACGCGGAAATAGTTATCGGTTATCAGTTTTCAGTTTTCAGTTCGGGGTCTGATTGTTCGTTATCCGTTAGGAATCGTCGTTACCGAATTGCGGTGCCAACGGTTATCAAAAAACATCTGCGGACAGAAAACCTCTTAACTGGCAACTGATCACTGACGGCTGATAACTACATTGTTGATTTTCTCAAGGATCATTTGAGCAATGCGGAGGGTCGTTTCTTCGGAAACTCGCCCTCCAATTTCCGCTACCAGCACAACGACGGTCTGTTGAACGAACAAGAAATTCGCGCCAGCCTGCCATACCACATCACCCAGTCCATGTTCGTCATTCGGTGGCGGTTGATAGATAGACTCATATCCACCAAATTTCGACACAGTCTTTGCTGAGAGTCGAGATCTACCGCTATCAGCTGCTGTGCATGCTTCGTCATGCGACTCGAAGAACCAATAATTAATAGCGACTTGCTGTGCCGCTGTACGGTTCAACCACCATCTGTCGCGCCAACCGAATTGTGCGACAGGCGGTCTTGGGGATGTTGGAGAATAAAGTTCTTGTGCTGAGGCATGACGCGCCGTTACATCTTTCAGATCGTCGGCTGTGAGTTGAATTGATTCAAGCGTAAGTGTCATAGTGATATAATAACATCTCTGAAACATAATTTCAAATTAAATACAGACATCCTCGTTATGGGCTTCAGAAAAATAAAAGTTTTTTCGGCACAAATCCACTAATAAAATAGTGAAGATTTTTTCGGCACAAATCAACCAATAGGAACAACACTACGGTATCAGTGAATAATAAAGCCAATAGAATTGTTGAGGCATCTTACAGCCAAACTTGGCAACTACGCGAAAAATATGAGAATATTAGCACGGTATATACTTAAAGAATTTTTTCCACCTTTCATAATAGCACTCATCTGTTTTACCCTCATGCTCATCTTCAATGACCTGTTTCGGTTAACGAAATTGTTTGTGCAAAAGGGGGTCAGTCCGCTGTACCTTGTCGAGCTGCTCATCTATGTGATGCCAGCAACGGTTGTATTATCTCTGCCGATGGCGGTTTTAGTGGCGATTTTGCTTTCACTCGGAAGGCTCTCCACCGATAATGAGATTGTAGCAATGAAGGCACACGGCATCGCTTTCCATCAACTCATGCTGCCGCTTTTAGGGATTGCAGTCGTACTGAGCGTTATTGATCTCGCGTTGATAGACCATGCACTACCACGGGCAAATCTCGCTTATGCTTCCCTCCAACGCGATATTCGGAGGCATAAACCGGCGTTCGTTTTAGAGGAAGCCACCGTCATGAAAGAGTTGGAAACTGAAGGTAAACTCTGGATGTACGAATCTACAGATAAAAAAAGTGGGCGTATGCTGAACGTCAGAATCTGGGATAATATCTGGAGTGGACGCCCGCGATTCAGCGATGCACAAGAAGCCAGCCTCGGTTTTGAAAATGGGCGAGCGATGCTCACGCTTTACGATGGACTTACTTATGAACCCGCAACCAGTGATTTAGACGAGTTTCGTGTAACAAAATTTCAACAACAACAACTCACACTCCAATTGACCGAAGACCTTGAACGGAGCGCATTTCAGAACCAGAACCCGCGTTCAATGCACATTTCGCAACTCAAGGGATTCATCGGGACATTAAAGTCTACTGTCCCAAACAGTAAAAACCCGGAATACATTCTCCAGAAAATTCGCTCTGCTGAGGTTGAATACCACAAAAAGTTTTCGATTCCTTTTGCATGCTTCGCACTCGGTGTAATAGGTATTCCACTGGGATTGATGGTGAACAAGGGCGGTAGAATGCTCGGTTTTGGGCTCGGCTTAGCCGTAATTGTGGTGTACTATTTGCTGCTCCAAGTGGGTCAGAACGCAGGCATGAACGGTATATTGGCACCGGCATTTGCTATGTGGCTACCCAATATTGTGATCGGTGTGTTCGGAATTGGCTTCAACTTTTGGGTCATCGCCGAAGGGAAGATTCACGCTTGGCGGGACCGTGACAGTCGGTTATCACTCGTTGTTAATAGGAAAGTTGAATCTTAGATGAATTATCGCACTGTATGCACCCAGAACTCTCAACTTCACAAGACCCTAAAAATATTGATATAGGATGCACGCCTTGAATATTCTTGACCGGTACTTGCTTCGCGAATATCTCAAAGCCTTTGTTGTCGGTCTCTTGTTCTTTATCGCACTGATTATCATTGTGCGGTTGTTAGATTACGACCTTAAGAAATTTGAAGACGACATCTCCTACATCACCGCTGTCAAGATTGTCCTGTATCAAGCACCCCGCCGAATTATGGAAATGGTGCCGATTGCCGGTTTTGTCGCTGTCTTTTTCACGCTGGGACGGATGGTTAGGCGCAACGAATTCACAGCGATGAAAGCAGGAGGCATAAGCGTTTACCGGCTCCTTGCCCCTATCCTAATCGTGACCCTCGTTATCTGTGGACTCTTTGCGGTTTTTTACAATCGGGTTGCGTCTCCTGCCTTTCATGAAGCACATCTCTTACAAAATAAGGTGAAACCTAAGCGCGGCAGAAACGTGGTCTTCAGAGGCAAAAACAATCGCGTTTTTTACTCACAGCGCATCGCCTTAGATGCCAAGAAAATCAGCCAATTGACGATTTATGAATATGACACCGAAGACCAACTCGATCGCATCACCTTTGCGAAAGCTGCGACGTGGACACCGACGGAATGGGAACTCACCGATGGATACATCCGCCACTTTGAACAAGGCGTTGAGGTTGATTACGAAACTTTCGATACCTATACGATTGAACGCCATGAGGACCCTGCCCGTTTTATCGGAAGCGAGAAAGATCCGAGGGCAATGACGATCAAGGAACTCCGCGAACAGATCGCCTATAAACAGGCGGCGGGTCAGATTTCACGCAAGGAGCAGGTGAAGTTGTATCATAAGACGGCTTATCCCTTCGCTGCTGTCGTCGTCGTGATGCTCGGCGCGCCAATTGCCATCCGCTTTGGCAGGGCAGGGTTTTTTGCTGGGTTGGTCATCGCCTTTTTCCTCTCTTTCATCTACTGGGCACTCTCTTTCGCGACGCTTGAAGGGCTGAGTGAAAACGGTAAACTCCACCCATTTCTTGCCTGTTGGGGTGCGAACTTCTTGTACGCGGTTGTTGGAAGTGTCTTGATCTGGCGTACGCCCAAATAGTTGTCAGTTATCAGTCATCAGTCGTCAGTTAATCCAGGCGTGTTTGCGATTATTGCAA
The DNA here is from genome assembly GCA_965208735.1 of Candidatus Poribacteria bacterium. GTDB lineage: Bacteria > Poribacteria > WGA-4E > WGA-4E > WGA-3G > WGA-3G. Next base: position 4,693,489 of record CBDBPM010000002.1, on the reverse strand, counting down.
CCGTGCTATAATGACTGATGCAGCTCCGACAACTGACAGCAGCACAGCAATAGGGAAAATGATCTCCTCAAAAATTGGTAACTTCTTCTTCAAAATCCGTAGTTTTACCCCAATTCCTTTTATTTTCGCACTGCTCTATTTCGCAAAACCCACTTGGCATACAGTCGTTATAGGTGTGCCGTTCATTGTTGCGGGTGAATTTCTTAGGATATGGGCGGTCGGATATGCAGGAGCATCCACGCGTGCGAGAACGCTCGGTGCCGCCCGCGACCTCGTTACAACGGGTCCCTATAGTTACGTCCGGAACCCGCTTTATCTCGGCAATTTCTTGCTAAGTCTCGGCGTTTGCCTTGTCGCAAACGTCTATTGGCTTGTCGCAGTACTCATTATCGGCTATTTCTTCCAATATCTCCCCATTATAGCAGTAGAAGAGGCATATCTGTTGGAATCCTGTGGTTCAGTATATCAGACATACCGAGGACAGGTATCTCGCTTCGTTCCCCAATTTCGTCCGTACCCCGATCCATCTACCCACGATTTTTCTTTCCCGCGTGCTCTCAAAAGTGAGAAGCGCACCTTGACCGCAATTGTCTGTGTGATCGCATTGATTTTCGCCAGACAAGCGATCAATGTGCTGTAAATATACGCTTCCTGCAGACGAGGTTTGCTGAAGTTTAAGAAAATATTTCGGTAATTCCATATCTGCCGCAGGCCCGGTAGGTGCGGTTTGGAACCGAAAGCCGAGGTTTCCATCCCACCCGTTACTGGGAAGGGGCACCGGGCATTCCTAAAAAATTACCGAATTTAAAAATTAATCTTCATAAAAAAATTTGCACCAATTTGCACCTTTTTCGCACCTAAATCGTGTCATTGTAAGTAACTCACAAACATTTATAGTAAAGCCCACAATTAACTGAGCATGTTTCATAAATATGGTTTTATTGGATGTGGTCTCCATACCTATGTGAGATTCGTGTTAAATAACCCTTTTGACTGCTAAAGTTTGATATAATATCTTCAGGAAAGGAGTCAAGATGTCTGATCAGTCTTCAAAAAATACTCAGTTTTCGTTTTCAGGGGAGGCAATCAGCGGATACCTCGTAGCTCTCCTCGGTTTGGGATTCCTGCCGATAACTCTTGGTACGGAAGGTCCGATAACAACAGCATTAGGATTAATTTTTATCAGCGTTTTATGGATTAGTTTAGGTATTGTACCTCTGTTCAGTGAAAACAAAACCGCACTTGTGTACATTGCGAGCATTATCTTAATCGCAGCCGGAAGTGGCATTGGCGGATTAGGGGTCGTGACAATCTTAAAAGTTCTGTTCTTCGAGACCAAAGTGTCCATGGCAAATGACTGGGCACTTGTAGTGGCATCGGTATCAGCAAATCTGGCAGTCTTGATATGGAGTATTGTGATGCTGAAAGTATCACCTGTGACGCTTTCGTTGCGTCTTGGTGTGGGTGCCCTTGCTGTCGCAAGTGCATACGCTATCGGCCATGGAGTTGCCTCAATAGTATTGTCAATTATTAGCGATGTTCCGCCAATATTCACTCCGGCGGGAAAGGCAATGACAGCAATTTTGAACGGTGGCGCGATTGTTGTATGGACCCTTTTAATCCTTCGGAAAGTGTTTCATGGGAAAGTTAGGTTAGTCGTGCCGGTTCTGGTCATCTGTGGAATTAGTTCCATCGGCATAGGAATCTTGCATATTATGGATGCTATATAACGGGAATTCGATAATAAAATGTGTATGTGGTCGTAGGTGTTTGCTTGGGCGTTTCCCCTAAGTAGAACGCGAAAAGACCAAGAACCCTACAGTTTACACAGAATATCAATTTTCGATGAACTTGAAAATGAAATTCACAAGTGCTGTCTTCCCTGAGAAAAGGAGTCAAAATGACTAATGAATCTACAAAAAGCAACGGAGTTTCATGGCAGACAATGCAAGGGCTTTCAGTCTTTGTGTTTTTCGTATCGCGTCCCGATATAGAAAGCATATTCACCTTGATTGGCATCAGTGTAATGTTAATCTGTTTTGGTATCAGCCCACTATACATAAAAGATAAATCCGCCGCTGTGTATACTGCAGCCGCAATCATGGTTAGTTTAGGGGGTGGCGTTGGGGGATTGACAATTGGGACACTTCTTGAAAGACTATTTGCGGAAACCCCAACGGCTATTGCAGAGAGTTGGGTAGCCGGTGCCACTTTGATCTGTTCAAGTCTCGGAATTTTGGCATGGACCCTTATAGTTCTGAAAATATCGCCAATAACCCGCCCACCGCTTATTGCTATTGCTCTTTTCGCTATTGCAGGGACATACTCTCTAATTTACGGTATCCTATCCGTAAAGACAGTCCTTCTTGATGATACTCAGATAACATCAGCGTGGGGAGAAGGGATAGCCCATATTTTAAATGGTGGGGCAATGGTTGGGTGGACGCACCTCGTTACGCGGAAAACGTCAATTGCGAATCGTAAGGTATTCGTGATATGTTTGATGATTGCTGGAGTGGGGATTGTTGCAGTCGGCATTACGCATATTTTGGATGCCATCTTTTAGTGGAAACAGGCTTAAACCGGAGTAGGAGGGAACATGTTTAAACAAATTGCCAAGAGACTTGTAGGACACGAGCAGGTTTCATGGGAAACGATGGCAGGCGATTTGTCGATTTGCCTTGCACTAATGTTTCAGGCCGCGCTTTGGAATAGCGCAGTCCATTCACCTTTGATAGCTTTGACAGGAGGGATGCTGATCCTATTTGGGGCAATGTGGATTTTTCTCGGTATTCACTCGTTGTTTATTGAGAATCGACGGACATCGGTGACAATCGGTTCTGCGGTTATTATTGCGTCAGGATGCTGCATTATGGGACTCGGTATTGGCATGATTATATCACTGGATGCAGATGTGAGTTGGATGCCGAGGTTAGCGGGAATTTTTTATAGCCTCGCAATCTTTTCATGGGTCTTCGTGCTGCTGAAGGTGGCACCTATAACTCGCTCGCTCCTTATGGGTATTGCTTTTTTTGTCCTCGCGAGCGGGTATGCACTCATCTGCAATGCACAAGTCGTGATAAATGCAATCGTTTCTGATATGCCTCATATAGAAGTATATTGGGATCAAGGGATAGCTTATGTCTTGAGTGGGTCTGCCATCATTGCGTGGATGCTCTTGGTCGTGCGGAAAATTGCCACCGTCAAAGTTAAATCTATCATCCCGCTTTTCGTATTTATGAGCATCGTATACATCGGAATAGGAATTGTGCTAACCATGGCATTAGTGTTCCCCTAATGGTGGACTTCTATATCTTTTCTTATCACAAGTAGGTAGTGACGAGACCACATCAGAGGTGACAAATGTTTGAGCAAATCTCGGAAAGACTTGCACGCCTTAAGTTTTCTTGGGAAACGATAGTGAATAGTGGGCAAGTCTGCCTCCTTCTAATGTTTCAGGTATTGTTTTGGACTTTCGTGGTAAATTCAGCATTGACAAGAACATTAGCAGGAGCAAACTTAATACTCTACGGTGTCCTATGGGTTCTACACGGTATCTATCCACTGTTAATTGAGAATCGGCGGACATCGGTGGCTATCAGTTCTGGGGTCATCGTTGTTTCAGGATGTAGTATTATAGGGTTAGGGATCGCCACGATTCTTTCATTGATGGTGGAAGTGGATTGGGTGCTGAGAATGGCGGGAATTTTTTATAATCTCGCTTTTTTTGCATGGATCTTTGTAATTTTGAAAGTAGCACCTACAATAACGCGAGAGTTGGTAATTGGCGTAGTTTTCTGCTTTGTAGCGACCGGGTATGCCTTCGTTTGTAATGTGCTGGTGGTGATGAGGACACTCGTTACTGATCTGCCTCATATAACGGCAGATTGGGAACAGGCAATAGGATATATTGTGAGTGGTGGTGCCATGATTGGTTGGACTCTGTGCGTTATGCGGAAAACTGCGTCTGCCAATTTCAGATGGCTGGTGACTGCTTTTATAATTGCCGGAATCATATTCATCGGATTCGGGATTGTGACGGCTACGGTGCTAATATCTCGCTGACCACAGAACAAATGATGAAGGAGATCTATTGCGAATTTTTGAAATTATAGGGGATATCTTTTCGTAATGCCGAAATTTATAACATGAACGGAGTCTAAAATGCAAGCGAGTCCTAAAGAGAAAATCAAATGGATACGCCATTTTTCTGGTGTGACCACCCTTCTATTTGGCATTATTGTACTCATTGTGATTGTGCTGGATAGAGAATCAAGTCTGTTTACAGCAGGAATTATAGCAATCACAATGATCTTATTAGGCCTCCTTAATTTATTCCCCAGTCCAGTTATTGTCAAAGTGATTGGTGCCTGCATAGCGATATTTGTAGGTGCGTTTTTTCTCGGATGCAACTTGGTGCGTCTTATATTAGGGTGAGGTGCTAAAAATGGCAAATAAAACGTCAACGTTAAAACTATCTCGACAGATGATTCTCATCATCGTTCTTATCGGATTTATCGGATTTTTTAGTGGTGTATTTGTCGGGCTGCTGCCCTGCCAACATTGTGAAAATTATGTGCTACAGATAGGGAAATATAAGGTTTTTGGTGAACACTATATCTATTGTCCGTTGCATGATAAATAGTGGTGCTATTTTGAGAATCCAAAAGTTCACAATCCTCTTTCCATTAATTCTCAGATAGTATATAATGTGATTCAGGTGGTTATGTAAATTTTTTGTTAACAATAAACCACTTAAAATAACCTAAGTTACCACCTTATGTTAAAATAAACAAGAATTGTAGGGCAGAACACTATAAAACACCAGAATTAGAGAAAATTCCTTGTATCTTCAATCAAAAACGGTGTATGTTTGTCTAAAGTCTTGTAAATAGCAACTTGGGTTAAAATACACGGCTTTTACAAACAGAAGGAGACAACCTCATGAAAAAAGTCTTTTTTCCACTCATGATTCCATCTGTCCTCCTGATATTGCTGGTTTTACCTGTCAATCTCACCGCAGCGCGGGCGTTTAACAACGATTTCGAGACAGGTGACCTCACCGATTGGGAGGAGAAAACGGGAGAAGCGTTTGATTTCCAACCGACTTGGGGAGATAACCCAACAGCACGAAACCGAGGACAGCCTTCTCAACATCAGGGAGATTGGTGGCTTGGATTAGCTGAAAAGTACCAAGGACCGGACAAAGGGGCAAAACTGGGGCAGAAGCCAGGGGATCTTGCAGACGGTGTGGATGCCCCTCAAGGCACCTTGACCTCAATTGAGTTCACCATTGTTGGCGAAACGATGAATTTTCTCATCGGAGGTGGAAACCGTGCTTGGGATACTGCTGAGCCATGTTGTGTCAATCTTGTGATTAATAACGAGGTTGAACGAACAATGACCGGTAATGCCACTGAAACCATGAGCCGAAAAGAGTGGGATGTTTCCGATTTGAAAGGCAAAACCGCCCAACTTGTTGTTGTTGATAAAAGCAGCGGCGGTTGGGGGCATCCGAACTTTGACGATATACACCAAGCTGATTCCAAGGGGAATAATATTCCTTGGGAACGGGTTCTATCTGTCGATGCACGAGGAAAATTGGCTGTCACTTGGGCGCAGATGAAAAAGTACTATTAGTTTGAATGTCAACAGCACAAGAATTCTTTCATTGTTGAGTGGGCGGACATGTTCCGCCCTACAATTATATCTGTGCTAATCCGGCGCGCTCGCGAAAACGGTTGAACGTTTTCAGAATCCCTTGCTCCATCGTGTAGTCAGGCGTAAACCCCATTTCCTCAGCGATAGGCGTTGCGTCATAATCCCATGAAATTCCGAAGACTCCGGACTCCAGCGTAATTTGTGCGTCTGGTACCAACGTCTTAAGATACGCCACACCCTCTTTGACCGGTCGGATACCACCCTTCACATTGAAGACGCGCGTCTGCGTTGTCGGACAGGTACACGCGAGTACGATCGAACTGGAAACGTCTTCTACGTATTGCCAATCCACCGCATCATCGCCAAACGGACAGACATGTGGTTCGCCTAATGCGACCGCCTCAATCAATTGCGTCGTGAACGAGCTCATCCCCCGCGTCCTACCAACACCATAGACAGCCGTAAACCGAAGCCCTATCGAATCAACACCATAAGCATCAAAATAGTGTGTCGCATATTTTTCATTGAGGGATTTACAGGCACCGTAGATAAACTTAGGATAGTGTGGTGCATCATTGAGGATCTGTTGGTGGTTGTAATCTTCTGGCGCACCGAAGACAGCAACGCTGCTTGCCCAGACAACACGTTTGAGATTGAAAATGCGTGCCGCTTCCAATATGTTGATCGTGCCTTCACAGACGATTTTTAACGCCTGCGGTGGATTCGCATTGCACGCTGGCACTTGCCACGAGGCGAGATGGATCACACGATCGATTTCGTGTTCTTGAACGGTGCGTAAGACGTGCGATAGGTCAGTGATGTCACCTTGCACGAAGGTGAACCCTTCAATCTGTTCGTCTGTGAGCACCATTTTCGGAATGGTGAGGTCGTAAGCAAAATCGTAAACCACTACCTTTTCACCGGCGGCTAATAGATCGCGGATGACGTAAGTACCGATGCAGCCCATGCCACCGGTGAGCAGATATGCCATAATGTTTTTCTCCTCTTAAAGGGACGCAATCGCGAAACCGCGCCCTTCTGCCAAAGTTGCTATGAGAAACAGTCGTTAACTTGCTTGGAGCGGCGTTTCCACATTCACGAGAATATCGTCGCCCTCCACTTTCACAGGATAGGTGGGGATGCTTTCCTCTCCTGGCCACACGCATTCCCCTGTCGTCACATCAAATTCCCACATGTGGAGTGGGCACGTAACACAATTATTGTCTAAGAAGCCGTAACTCAAAACGCCACCGAGGTGCGGGCAAATATTGTTCATGGCATAATACTCACCCTTAACGTTGTAGATACCGATGAAAACGCCTTCAACTTTCACACCGATACATTTACCGGGCTGAATTTGATCGGTTGTCGCGGCTTTTACAAACTGTGACATAATTTCTCCATCTTTTTGCGTCTCTTACGCAAGATAAGATTAAAATTGTATCAGAAAACATTGCTGTGGTTTTCCTATGGATACCACTGCTGCTAAAAAATTAAGTTACGGTTTTCGTCTCGGAATAGACACAAACCGGTTTAAACTACACGTAGGATTGTTTTACCCATCCGTGTGCGAATTAAGCATCGTCCATTGGATACAGGCTACATCCGCCGTCTACGAGTAACACTGTGCCAGTCATATAATCTGCGGCGGAACTACACAAAAATAAAAAAGCGTTTGCCACCGAATCGAGCGGTTGCATAACGCCAAGTGGGATCGCTTTTTGTGCACGAGCCCGATAGATTGGGTCCGTATCCCACTGTTGTTTGGCAAGTCCAACACTGACGATGCCGGGGGCGACTGCATTTGCACGGATGCCTTTATCTGCCAATTCCCGTGCGAAGGAGCGCATTAGCTGTTTCATTGCAGCTTTGCTTGCGTTATACGGTCCAATCTCGGGCCACGGCACGTCAGCAACCCAAGATGTGGTAAAAATAAGGTGTCCTTTAACATCGTCTTCAAGCATGGAGCGGGATGCGACACTGCCGAGTAAAAACGCTGTTCGCACATTGACCGCCATTGTTTCATCCCACTCTTCTGCTCTATATTCTAATAACGGCTTCGGGATTACCATACCGATATGACACAGTGCGACGTGGATAGGTCCGAACCGTTCGCGCGCGGCACCTACCAACATATCCGTTTCATCGGTATCCGTCAAATCTGCTTTGACATAGTTAATTTTCTCTATGTCAATTCCGTTTTGGCTGAGTCGGTCTATCGCCACTGGATCCGGCAGGATATCGTTCACCGTTAGGTTTGCACCGTGCGCCATCAATTTCTTTACGATTCCAACCCCGATCGCTCCGCACCCACCGGAAATAACGATATGTATTCCAGTGAGTGCCTCGTTGCAGAAAACCATTGCCAGATCTCCTGTTATCTTGCCATTACTTTGCCTTCGCCTCGTGGATCCGTACCGCCATCGTGATGCGTGCCTTCATTGCATAATCGGACACCGTGACCAGGACCGCCGATGCCCGCACTTGCTGTGATTTCATGCCCAAGTTCTCTCATATCGAGGATTACTTGCTCACCGGCGCGTGATTCAATTTGGATCGGTTCAGCACCGTCGCTATGGAAGCGCGGCGCGTCTAATGCCTGTTGCATTGACACTTCTAAGTCCATAAGGTTAATGCTGATATTAAGTTGGTTATTCGGGATAGTCCTTCCACCCGGAATTCCATAAGTGGCGAAAGGCATGCCGTCCCGTGTCGCAAGGAATGGAGCCATGTTGTGAAGTGGACGTTTTCCGGGGCCAACCGAGTTAGCGAGTCCCGGTCTCGGATCGAAACGGCCGACACCGTGTCCAAAGAGCAATCCTGTGCCGGGGACTGTTACCATTGAACCAAACCCACCGCCGTGCGTCTGCGTTAGGGACACCATGTTACCTTGTGCATCCGCAGTGGAGATATGACTGGTGCAATTCATCGGTTCATGGTAGACAACCTCCCCAGGTTGAGGCGATTTTAGACCTGCCTCCAACTTTTCACTCAGTGTAGCCGTAAAGCTATCTGAGACTTCTGTTTCGATGTCTATACCAACAACCTTTGGATCTCCAAATCGCCGGAGTCTTTCGGGCCAGCAAACCTTCATCGCTTCAGCGAAAAGGTGGAACCTTTCTGTAACAGACATCTCTGCCACATCGAACGCTTCTACCAGTCGGAGCATCTGTAAGGTCGTCAGTCCACCTGCACCGAGGGGGGCAGTATAGACGGAGTAGCCTCGGTACTGGATTTGATAGGGGTCTGTGATGAAAGGACGGTAATTCTTCAAGTCGTCCGCAGTTAAGCATCCGCCTAACTTTTGGATGTGGTTTGCGATTGTCTCGGCGATGGTGCCCTCATAAAATGCAGAATGTCCACCCTCCGCGACCGCCTCCAAGGTCCGCGCAAGTTCAGGATTCGTAAGCGTTTCCCCTTTCTTTGGAGGTCTGCCATTTTTGAGGAAGACACGCGCAGTTTCAGGGAAGTCGCGCCTCCACCGTTCTGCGTTTCCTGCGATCCCACCGCGGTTCGCACCGTTTGGGGCGTAGCCGTGGCGTGCGGAATTGATAGCAGGGCGGAGGACATCGGTGAGTGACAGCGTTCCAAACGTCTCCAATGCCAGACATAAACCTGCGACGACTCCCGGCACCCCAATCGACAGTGGACCGTGGACGTTTACGCGTCCCGGCACGCGGTACCCCGCAATTGTATCCGGGGCATCTTCAATCGTGAACATGTCTTCAGAAGCAGCAGCGGGTGCAGCGGAGTTATAATCTATTGCGACGACATCCTGCGTTTTGCTGCGATAGATAAGCACACAGCCGCCGTACCCCGCAATCCCGTTGTGTGAGGGTTCCACGACCCCTTCTGCAAATGCTGCCGCTACAGCAGCATCAACAGCGTTTCCGCCAGCAAGGAGCATCTCGAACCCCGCTTGCGCCGTGCGAGGATGCGGTCCTGCGACGGTACCATAATCTCTTTTGTGTAAATTCACCAGTTCTCCTTTCGCTGAAGGCTAATATATGGAATTCTAAAGTTTTTTTGCAGAATTGTCAAGCATTTCAAGCATTATATCTATTTTTTTTGTATTTACAGTAAAATTCGTAAGGTAATAGACACATTCTGCCGTGCCGTTCACTGATTTGTTTCATCTCTCACCAACGATTAAATGCTGATGGCTGATGGCTGACCGCTGACGGCTATCTTGCTGGCTGCCCCTTCTGGCGTTTTTGTTTGACATACCCCGTAAAACCGTGTATAATACACGATAGCGCATCCAATGGAATAAACTTCACACGTTAACACAGGAAAATCGGAGAATCAAAACCCTAATGTCTCTTCGTCGGCAATCTCGCATCGTCGCGATGCAAATGCTATATCAGATTCAACTCACCAACGCGCCGGTCCCGGTTGTCATGGAGCAGTTTTGGCAAAGCCATGATCCATCTGAAAAACTCCGTCCGTTCGCTGTGGAACTCGTTGAAGGCACCACTTCACACCTCGAAGTCATCGATGAATTGCTTCAAGACACCTCTAAAAATTGGAAACTCCATCGGATGCCTGTCGTAGACCTCTCTATCCTACGATGTGCCGCCTATGAAATTCTTTATATTAGCGACATCGATGCAGCTACTTCAATTAACGAAGCGATTGAAATAGCGAAAGTTTACAGCACCCCAGATTCCTCAAAATTTATTAACGGAGTCTTGGATAACATCCAAAAAACAAAAAATACATAAGTAGGTCTAAACGCTAAAGATTTGACTACGGAACAGACGCTATATTCCAAAAAGTAAAAAATCGAGGACACGTTTAAAAATAGCACATGTTTAAATTAAAAAGCTTAATAATTTGCCTGCTATTGCTGTTTCCGATACACGTAAACGCCGCACAAGAATTTGAATTTGTTGTCGAGTTTGGTGGGAAAGGAGAGGGTGAAGCACAATTCGCAGAGACCTTGTTCATGGCGTTCGGACCCGACGGTGCCATTTATGTCGCTGATACCGATAATTTCCGAATCCAGAAATTCAATGAAACCGGAAGCTTTGTATTTGACATTCAGATGGAGACGGAGAGCGAATTTCGGTTCATCAATCCAACCGCTGTTGCTGTTGGCACGGATAGTAGCCTCTATGTAATGGACTGGATGTTCGTTCAGATTTCAGACCCCGACCTACAAACAGCATTGGGACCCAAAGTCTTTAACTACGGTCCGTGTATCCATAAATTTGACGCACAAGGCGCGTTTGTCGCAAGTTATCAGATCCAAGACTTCAGCCAGCGGATAGCACCCCTTGAAGCCGCTGCCCCCGGCTTAGATGCTGACGGTAATTATGCACTCATTATCCCACAAGGCGATACAAAACGGGCGTTTCTTCTAACAGTAGATGCAAATGGAAATCTCTATGTGTGCGATAGTGGAACGGTTTACAAATTCAGTTCAGAAGGTGAACCTGTTGCCCGTTATCCGCTTGCTCAACCCGGAACAGGTCGCCTCGTGCATCCCGTAGATATGACAGTAGATGCAGTGGGCAATCTCTACGTTGTTGATGAAAAAGGACATCGGGTACTCAAGTATAGCACTGAAGGGAAATTCTTGCGCGCTTTTGGTGAATACGGCGACGCAACCGGACAATTTATCGCGCCCTTCCGAATAACAGCCTTGACAGATGGCACACTCCTTGTAGCGGATACAGCGAAGTACTTAAAAGATTTCGCCTCCACGCTCCCGAATCGGCTTGACGACCCGACGCGACGCTACAGCGGCGATACACGGCTGTTTCGTTACCGTCTACGGCGCATCCAGCGGTTTACCACAGACGGTGTGTATAAGCAGAAGTTGCTGATACCGTTTCGGCGAGAGGTCGAAACCGATGTCGCACTGCAACTCAAGGGTATTGACAGCACAGGAAACCTTTACTATCTCAATCCAGCCGAGTTACTGTTTAGGAAATATGCGCCGACCACATCGTTGTTCGCTTCAATGTTCCAGACGGAACTCAAACTCCGGTATACACGCGATTTGCACGACATCGAAATAGACAATCAGGACGATTTGGATGCCGATCTCTATACCAAATCCGATTTTGATGAGCAGATTATTCAGGATACAGCGCATGCAAATCTAATCCTCTCTTATGATTTGAACGAATCGTTTCGGCTTGCGCTTTCCAATCAACTCACTTACGTCCGAATGACCGATACGAGTTATTATCGCGCAAGGGATTTTGAAGATTTTCGCGGGAGTTTCAATCAAGACGATAGAGCAACTGAAAACTCTTGGGACGATCGCATCCAGATCGATTTTACATGGATACGCGACCATAGCCTCTATAATTATCGAGAGGCACGGGCTTATGCATATTTCAGCGTCATACGCCTCGATTTCGTCAACAATGCCCTTAATCCAGCCAACTATCGATTCTTTGATTTTAACGCCGATCTTTCCGACTGGGGTGCAGGTGTCCACTACGATTTAAGTCGTACATTCCGTTTGAATTTTGAAATCACACACTTTTTCGGCAAAAACAGATACACGTATATTGACGAGACAAATGTCCTCTATGCAACTGGGTTTCAGGAAGCGAACTTCACACGCGCCGCCTTGTTCATAAATGGGGTCTTTTGACATTAGCACCGCGCCCTAAAACTCCCGCCTTCAACGAGATGCTGCAATCTAAACGAATGGATGCGTTTCAAAATTGTTGAAAAAACATTGCAATATTCCCGATAATCATATATTATCTTAAGATTAAGAATCAATTTGAGGAAAAGGAACGCATCCTCTGGATTCTATAGTCAATTTGTTACCATCTGTGTAGGTACTCGCGCCTAACGGGAGGAATTAATATGGCAACTTTTGGGACAGGCGATTATCAATATGAAGTCGTGGAAGGTTGGGGCATGATACCCCAACTCGGACTCGTTTCCGGTGTAGCGTGTGATTCAAACGATCGCGTCTATGTCTATAACCGGAGTCCACAACCCGCTATGCTCGTTTTTGAGGCGGATGGCACATTCGTTACCGAATGGGGCAAGGATATCTTCCAGAAGCCGCACGGCATCTGGATTAGCCCCGATGATGAAATCTATACCACCGATACCGTTGATCACACAGTACGAAAGTTCTCACTTGATGGCGAATTATTGCAGACATTCGGGACTGTCAATCAACCCGGCGCGCCGGGAGGTCCCTTTAATGAACCGACCCGTGCTGTCCTCTCTGCCTCTGGAGAGATGTACGTCTCTGACGGCTATGGGCAATCGCGGGTACATCGGATGACTGCGGATGGCGAAGTGATCGTTTCGTGGGGCGCACCCGGCACGGGACCCAGTGAATTTAATCTGCCACACGATGTTACTGTAGACCATAACGACCGCGTCTATATTCTCGATCGCGGAAACCTACGCTGTCAGATTTTTAACAATAGTGGTGAATACTTAACCGAGTGGACAGACCTCCGTTCTCCGAACGATCTCTTCATTGATAGTGATAATATTATTCACATTGCCGAAGGCGGGCAACGCATTAGCATCATGACGCTTGACGGAGAAGTTATCGGACGGTGGGGCGAGAAGGGCGATGCTCCTGGACAATTCAGTGATTCACCACACGGCATTTGGATCGACTCAAACGGAGACATCTATGTCAGCGAAGTTGTTGCGGATAGGCGTTTCCAAAAATTCGCGAGGATTTAGTAAGTTTTGAAGAACCGTTATTTCTGTTTTAGCGGCGCAGCTTGCAAGCGCGTATTGCAAGCCACAATTATTTTTATCGGTATTGTCGGTTGCACGCTGGTGTTCGCTGATGAAGGACATGAGCATTCGGGCGACCGGATAAAAGAGTTGATTAACCAACCGCTTACGCTTCAATTGGCGATTATTGCCCTTGTGGTCTCATTTGTGCTTGGCGGTCTACATGCCTTAACACCGGGACACGGGAAAGCCATCGTCGCTGCTTACCTTGTCGGTTCTAAAGGCAGGGTCATTGACGCAGTTTTCCTTGGGCTTGTCGTTACCTTTACACACACTTTCAGTGTCATAGCACTTGGCATTGTCATGCTCGTGGCACAGGGATTTGCACCAGACGATATCGTTCCGTGGTTGAGTCTGTTTTCTGGGGTCTTAATTGTTGGTATTGGCGCGTGGCTGCTTACCAGAAACATGAAGCAATATTACAGGGGTGGTGCACACAGCCAGACACATGGACATCAGCACCCGCACCCACACGATCATTCGCATGATCACGATCACGACCACCCGCACGCAGACGACCACGATCACGGACACGACCCTTCACATGACCATTCGGATGATGATGACCATGGCCATTCACATGATCACGCTCTAACACACAGTCATGGTGGACAGACGCATAGTCACGCGCCGCCAGAGCGGACCGGTTTTTGGGGATTGCTATCGCTCGGTATCTCCGGTGGTATCGTGCCGTGTGTCGATGCACTCATCGGACTCCTATTCGCTATTAGTCTTGGTAAACTTGTGTGGGGTTTGATTATCCTATGTGCTTTCTCATTAGGGCTTGCCGCCGTGTTGGTCGCTATCGGTATCCTGATGGTGATGGCTAAACCGGTAATCCAGCGTTTCACAGGTGAAGGTATCTGGTTACAACGTCTACCGATGATCAGTGCCGCTGTTGTCATCCTACTCGGTGCAATATTAGTATTCAAAGCATTCAACACCGTCGGAATTCATATTTAAAGCAGTACCTATAAAGCACCTCCGCAAATCTGTGTTCAGTCTGTTAAGTTTTCTGTAGGAGCGAGCTTTGCTCGCGATTCTTTGCTGTTTGCGTAAGGTCTATTTAAACAAGAAAGGGATACAATCTATGCCTAACACTGTCGGAATTTTAAGCCCCGGTGATATGGGACACACTGTCGGGAACGTCCTTCGTGAAAACGGTTTGCGCGTCATAACCTGTCTACAAGGAAGAAGCCAACGCACTCATGAACTCGCTGAGAAAGCAGGCATTGTGGATGTCCCGACGTATCCGCAACTCGTTACGGAAGCCGACCTTATCCTCTCAATCATGGTGCCTGCACAAGCGATGTCTGCCGCTGCAGCAGTCGCAGAAGCACTCCAACAGGTAGACACAATCCTAACCTACGCCGACTGCAACGCCATCGCGCCACAGACGGTTCGCAAATTGGGAGAGGCTATCACAGGTGCTGGTGGAACTTTTGTTGATGCGTCCATTATAGGACCACCACCCCGTACACCCGGAGCGACGCGCTTCTACGCATCGGGACCAAACCTCGAAACATTCTCCGAACTCAACAATCACGGGTTAGATGTACGGACGCTCGGGGACGAGATAGGACATGCCTCTGCGATTAAGATGTGCTACGCATCCTTGACAAAAGGATTAACTGCACTCTGCACCGAATTGCTCACTGCGGCATCTCTATTGGGAGTATCGGATGCACTTACAGCAGAGTTTCAGTTGAGCCAATCGGCACTTTTTGAACGGATGGAGAGAGGGTTGCCGGGCATGCCACCGAAGGCGAGACGCTGGATCGGCGAGATGGAAGAGATTTCGGCGACTTTTGAACACGTCGGATTAACACCAAACATCTTGACAGGCGCAGCGGACATGTACCGTTTTGTCGGTGCCACCCACCTTGCAGACCTTCCACCAGAAGCACGCGACGAGTTCCCGACATTGGCAGAGTTAATCGAAATCTTGGCGGAAAATCTGAAAGCGAAGTAACGAATCGTCCCCTGTGACTTTAACAAACGTTCTTTGCTGACTGCCGAATGCTTCTATCAAACATACCATTGCGCCTGTGCTCTGAAGAACTGCGCATAGAGTCCATTATTTGCCAATAAGGTTTCATGATCTCCGTCTTCGACAATTGTTCCGTTATCAAGGACAATAATCCGATCGCAGGTACGTACTGAAGACAGACGGTGTGAGATTAACACCGAAGTACGTCCTACACTCCGTTCAATGAATCGTTCAAAGACCGCTTGTTCAGCGAGAGGGTCTAACGCCGCAGTGGGTTCATCGAGTACCACCAACCATGGCGTTTCCCGCATAAAACCCCTTGCCGTCGCGATGCGTTGCCATTCGCCGCCGGAGAGGTCGCGTCCCCCAAAAGTCGGTCCTAACACAGTTTCATAACCCGCATTGAGTCCGTCAACAACGGAAGCCGCACCACCGGCAATTGATGCCTCTTCCATACGTTCAGGGTGTTCCAAATCGCCAAAGATGATATTCTCGCGGGCGGTGAGGTCGTAGCACGTGAAATCCTGAAACACCGCACTACAATGCGTCAACCACTCCTGACGATTTTCTTCATTTAAGGGTATATCCCCCACACATATTGCCCCCGTTTGTGGTCGGTAGAGTCCAAGCAGCAGACGTGCCAGTGTGGATTTTCCCGCACCGTTGGGTCCAACAAGTGCCACCCGCTCCCCTTTATTCAATGTTAAGTTTACGTGTTGAAGCACCGGTTCTTGCGCATTTGGATAGAAAAACGAAACATTTTCTATTTGTAGATGTGAAGGTTCTTGTGAGGCTGTCAGATTCGGTGCTTTCTGCGGTGTTGAAGGGTCTTTACCGACTGTTGCAGTGTCACGATCTAAAAACGCGTACAAGTCTCCTGACAAACGGCGCATCTCGTCCGCAATCAATAGGAAATAACCCGCAACGTTGTCCCAGATGCCATCTAAGTTGACGATAGCGACGGCAGCGGCGATATAAGTGCCGACGGTCAGCCTACCGCGAGAGACCGCCAGCAGTAAAAGAATCAGTGAACAAGCGTACAACAAGGCACGTGAGATACCGATGGCAAGATGCGCCCACAATTTACGTCGTTCAATTGCTTGTTGTTCTTGTATAAGTTCTTCCCATAACTTTCGCCAGCGTTTTATCCATGCGTCTTGTGCTTGGTATAACCGCACTTCCTTACCTGCGCCGCGATCCGTCAGAATACCTTCTAACGCATCTCGCTCCCGTCGCTGTGGTGTCTGTTGCACATCAAGGCTGTAAGCATCCACAGCGAAGCGTGAACCACTCCACCAAGATGCTATACCGGTCACCGTCGGCAACAGTGCTAACAACGGATGGAGATTCCACAGCACGATACCCAGCGCGGTGACGCTGATTAATTGTTGAATGCTGTCAACGATCCACCAAACAATCTCTTCAAGTTCATCACCGGACATGGAGCGCGCACGTGCAAGCGCGTTTTGGAATTCTGCGGTCTGAAATTCGATCAACTCTATTGTATTGGATTTCCGTGCGATACCCTCACTAATCCAAATTTCGATGTTTTCTCTGACATTGAGGCGTAAGGGTTCTCGTAACTGGTCTGCAAGCGTACTATAGATTTGTAGACCGAGGAGACCGAGCAACCAAGGGAGAACCTGCTGCCACCAATCAGCATCGCCTATAACGTCAGTGATTGCATTGACTAAGCGTTCTGTCACGAAAAACTCGCCTACAGGTAGAACGCCGAGAGATAGTGTGAGAAACATCATACCCGAAAGTGCGAGCGGTCCATTTCGCCAGACAACCGCAAAAGTTCGGAAGTATGCGATGATACTTTCTTTCGCAGCCAATCCCCATGTCTTCCATTTTCCATTACCGTTTTGCATTCCAGAACCCTCTTGACTTCTTTAGTGATACCAGTGTGCTTGTGCTTGAAAAAATCTGGCGTAGAGTCCATCTCTGGCAAGTAACGCCTCATGTGTGCCGTCTTCAACAATACGTCCTGAATCTAACACCAAGATACGGTCAGCGAGCCGCGCCGATCCGATGCGATGTGAAATCAGAAATGTCATCCGCCCCGCCGCAAGTTCAACAAATCGTTGATAGAGTTCGACTTCAGCTTGCGGATCCAACGCTGCCGTCGGTTCGTCAAGAACGAGAACTTGCGGATTCCTCACTAAAGCCCGCGCAAGTGCGACTTTTTGCCATTCTCCCCCCGATAACTCTGCCCCTTCACCTTCTTCACCGAGTGAAGGATCTAAAAATGTATCCAAGCCGCGCGGCAGCGTCTGAAAACGCTCTTCGATGCCAACCGCATTGATGACGCGCCAGAGTGCTGCGTCGTCAATGTTGAAGTTGGGAGGACCTGGCACCAATTCCTCACGCACAGGTCTACGAAATCGCGCGAAGTCTTGGAAAACGGCAGCACAGTTAAGAGCTATCTGTTCCGGCGCAATTGCAGCGATATTTTTCTCGTCATATTGGATTGTGCCATCATTGGGCTGGTATAATCCGAGCAATAGTTTAATAAGCGTCGATTTTCCAGCACCGTTAACACCCACGATACTAACGATCTCTCCCGGACGTACCTGAAAGTTTATGTCTTGTAACACATCGTCAGTCGCACCGGGATATTGGAAGCGTAGGTTGCGTACTTCTATCCCATATTGTAGGGGCTGCGGAAATGTCTCGGTTCCTGATTGCGTCCGCGCCGTTTTTCCGCGTTCTAAGAGGTGATGCAAATCACGAAGCAACGGGACATCTTCAAGTATGTTTTGTATGAGTCTGAGCAATCCCTCCAGATCTCCTTGAAAAAATGCAGCGGTACCGGTAAGAACCACATAATCCCCAAGCGTGAGGTTGCCGTCTACAATACGCGCAGCGAGGATACCAATCGCTACTGCATAAGCAATCACTTCAGCGATAGTTGTACCGATAGAGGCTCTCGCTTCTGTCCAAATCTTTGCAAGCGATTCTTCCTTCCATTTTTGGTGGTTCGTTCGCCAGCGTCCGAAAAGCAGATTGAAAAGACCATAGAGCCGCACTTCCTGTCCAGAGGAAGTACCGAGCAATAAACTCAGCATGTAATCCATCATACGACGGACAGGAGTCGCTTCGTAATCGTGGCTATACCTTCTTTCGGCTGCCCTAACTTTAAGCCAAGCGGAGGGTAGTGCGGGTAACACGACTACGAGTACCAGTAGCGGATCCGCTAACCATAGGAGTATCCCGTACCCTACCAGCGTCACGCAGAGTTGCCCAATTTCCGTTATAAATCGCAGCAGGTTCGTGAGTCGATGCCCCAGTGCCTGTCGCGCACGTTGTATCAAATCATACGTCTGTGGCTCATCAAAAACGGCAAAGTCGATATGCGTTGTCGCCTCAAGTAAGGCACCTTGCTGATGGAGTCCGATAAGGTTTTCCATCTTCCATCGCAGATATCCATCACAAGTGCCTGCTATATTTCTCAGCATTGCCAAAAGTACGAGTGCTACCACCCAAGGTGCTGCGGTTTCTAAACTCAAATCTGCTTCCTCATCGAGAAAAGCAGCGATGAGGTTCACCAGTTCCCGGCTTGCCCAAAGAATGCCTATCGGGATACATCCGTGTGTGAGCGTCAGAAGTGCTTGCGCAATTGCCCCGAATCGGCTAGCATGCCAAGCAACGAAGAAGAAACGACGCAGCGTCTTTATCGCAGACGGGCGGGATTCTGGTTCTGTGTTAGGCGAATGTATGTTGTTGGTATCCATTTTTTTCTCCAATAAAAGTAGCCTACGGGGTTTAATCCGAAGGC
Organism: Candidatus Poribacteria bacterium; assembly: GCA_965208735.1. Taxonomy (GTDB): domain Bacteria; phylum Poribacteria; class WGA-4E; order WGA-4E; family WGA-3G; genus WGA-3G. Next base: position 4,674,317 of record CBDBPM010000002.1, on the reverse strand, counting down.
TTTGGAAAAAATCAATTAAAATTGAGAAAATAGAATAAATTATATGGATATCTATAAAGTTTAATTATTTAAATCGGTAATCTTGATTTCCCCCAGGCCCGGTAGGTGCAGTTAGGGAACCACTGAAAATCTACTAAATTGACCCCTATGGTGCAAAAAAACTGGCACCGGGTGCGTTTTTCGAGACCCATCAGGTGCCAGTTTCGTAACAGATTTTATTCTTCTGGGTTTTGCGTTTCAGGTTCGGGACGTGTAACAATCCATTCTTAGAATGCTGACATATCGGCAAAAAACGAACGTATGAGCGCAAATTCGCTTGGTGATGCAACAGCACACCGCAGCAGCCCTTCTTGTTCTCCGTGTGTCTCTACGCGTTCGCGCCAAACCTCTTGAAACACATTATTATCCTCTGTCATGAATATAGAAGACAAGCCGATTTGCACGATTTGGGTGGACAAGTCAGATATTTCAGGATCCTTTTCCATCAACGGTTCAATGAGGTGTGTCTGCTGGAGTTTGTTGAGTTCCGTCATATTATCAAGGGGATCTTGAACTGTGGTTCCCCACTCACGAACAATAAAGTAGTAATTCAGCCAGATCTGTAGTTCTTCACCGTCTTTATCTGCGCCGAGGGTCGTTTCGATTCTGGAAAGCGCAAGAGTTCTCATACTTTCTGTCGGCATCGCGTCAACGTACGCCAGAAAATTTTCATAGTCTTGTCCGTCTTGCCTATTTACATAGGTGAGATACGGTTCGCTTGATAAAATGTTTTCTAAGTTGCTTGGAGACGCGTCTATTTCGTTTGCGGTTTCAAGAAGTTGTGACAGCAGTGTTTCCTGTTCTTCAGTCAGCGGTTCGCTCGCTGATGCTTTTAATGCACGTCTATGTTGTGCTTGTTGCGCGTGTATCTGTTCCATCTCATCCATCATTTTACCGAACCATGGGACCACAAAAACGATCCCGCCGACGAGAATTAGAACACCTATACCGATAAGGATCAGAAATATTGGCTTTTTCATCTGGCACCCCTTTTTCTTGGTATTATCCTTATCATAACACTTTTCAAAGCGAACGGCAAGCATTTATAAAAACTTGTCAATAAAACATTCATGGACGAGTTAGAAATCAACCTATTGCATCTGCATTACTTGAGGCATCATTTGCGTCATTATTCCAAACATCGCCGCGAGCTCCTTGAAGTCACCGAGGTTAAGGAGCAGGTTTGCATCAATGCCGTTGTTTTTCGCTTTGGCAGCAAAACCGAGACTGTAGTTCTCTGGTAAAGACGTGATCAAGTCCAAAAACAGTTGTAATGATGGAATGACCTCTCCCCCCAACTGCAACACACTTTTAAGTGTGGCAATTGGGGAAACCGCCAGAAGAACGTTATTGTCGGTTCCCAAAGTCTCAACGAGTGGCTGATAACTCAAGTGTTCAGAAAACCTATCTCCGATGCCTGCTTTTCTATCAAGAGCCATTATAATTAATTCTGGGCTGGTTCCCATTGTGAAAATGAGTTGACCTTCGGTAAATGCGTAATACCAGTGCCATTCCGTAGGCATCAAATCGGTAGGTATCAAATCGTTTGCTGCGGGAAACTCCGCAGGAAGATCCACTTTGAAATTAGGAAAGATATAACTTTTAATCTCAACGCGGTTGTGCATAATTGACTGACTCGGATAAGCACCTGTCCAGCCGAGTTTCGCGAGAATTGTCTCGTCCATATAGGTTTTCGCGCTTGCTTCATCTTTCAACTCATAGATGAACAGATACTCAGGCAAAAGGGTATCCCCGAAATTAAGCGAGAAACTCCATCGGTCTGCCAGAGATTCATAAAAATGTTTTACCTGTTCAAGGAGTTCTTCCCGCTGAGCTTTCACTTCTGGGTCACTTTTCGGAAAGAACCGAAACCAGGAGGTGCTTATCTCCGTTAGAAATTGTGGACTCCCTTGAAAAGCACCATTTATAAGAGTGCGATCCGGTAGTTCACCGAGGAAACCCAATTCGTTTGACCCCTCTTCAAAAACTTCCAAAAACGCACTGCCGTTTTTGAATTTCAAGAACGGCTTGATTTGGACATCCGTGCCCTCCATTTCAAGGCGGACACTTGCAGATCGCACCTGTTTGATAAACGGTATCCCTGCTGCAGATATACCATCAAGGAACGGCGCAATATCGTCTTCTTCATCTTCAAGGATATCTATCACCATCTGCAATTCTTCCGCAAGCGGTTTGTCGAGCGTAGCGATAGTGGCTTCAACATCAAAGTAAACCGCTGCCTGATCGGCATCTTCTGAAATATCGTTAAGAAAAGAGACATAATCGGGGTTCTTTGTGATAGCCTGTATGGTTCCGTTATAGGTGTCAATAACATTTTCACAAACCTCACGCTGTTTTGAGAAGACAAGGATATTCTCCAAGATAGCGAAACTTTCGGCATCGTCACTGTCGTTCCAATAGGTTACGCCGTTATATTGCGCGAGATCGTTTTTATTCGTTACCTTTTCAATTATCTGTTGCATTGCTTCAGGATCTCTCAGATGCACGAGTAGAGCGAATTGCAGCGGATTTAAACGGGTGAGGATGATTGCAAAATCCTGGTTCAAATCCAATCCGATTTCTTCAAAATCGACTAAACCTTCAAATTGAGCCTTGAAGGTATTTGACAAAGCTTTCGCGACTACATCCGGTACTTCTGCTTGAGGTGAGAGTTCTGCTACTAACGTATTAATGCTGCTGTCCAATTCAAGCGAGTTGGGACAGTAAATGAGTCCTAAAGTCTGTTCTGGAATTAGATGCAGAACACTGTCCTTTGGAACGACAATTGGTGTGCTCTCAGATTTTTGCGAAGATGTCTCCTTCGCGAGATCAGCCTCTGCAATACTCAGACTAACGAATAGCAGCGTTATCATAAGAGTTAGCGCGGTGAGAGATAAGTGCAAACATTTCTTAATCATCAATCTTCGGGCAGGAGACCCCTGCATTTATGTAGGGGAGGAATGCCCACCTCCTTGTGCATTAGACCACAGCGTTTTTTTGAAAAAACACTTGACAATCTAAGCGAATTGTGGTTTAATCTATACATCACGTTGGCAGGCATATTGAGCGTTACCTCTTGGTAACGTGCCTGCCTACCCACTCAATAGGGGTTAAAGACGTGATACGTGAAATCCATGAAAAAACGAAAACAAAAACGCACGCGTCGGACCTATAAATATCAGATACGCGAACATCGGCAAAATATACGACTCGGCAATATGCTTGACGATCTTGGCGATGTCCACAACCACTTCCTCAAACTGGAAAAGCGGTATTACCGTATCTATGGCAAGTACGCCGGACGCTTCCGACTTCAACCGCACTTGACGAAGCTGCTCCAACGTACACACAAGCACTGGGCTTGGATCCCTCGCGATACACTTGACGCTGTGATTATCCGTATCCATATTACTTATGAACGCTTTTTTGATGAACTTGGCGGTCTTCCGAAGTTCAAACGCAAAGACCGTTATCGTTCTGCGAAGTTTCAATCGGGTTATCTGCTTGAAGAGGGTCGTGTGCGTCTCTCTATAAAAGCGTGGGACGAACCGTCGCACGCCTTTAAGTTTCACAAGCGTTGGTTCTCGTTCCACGAGCACCGTGAATGGAAAGGAAATGTCGGCTATATCCAAATCCTTCGGGATGCGGTTGGCACATTTTGGTTGTATGTCGTCACTGATGATGCCTCGACCGACCCCTATTCTGCTACAGGTGAGAGCGTAGGAATAGATTTCGGGCTCGAGACGTATCTGACTCTCAACACGGGTGAGAAAATCGAACATCCGCAACCTTTGAAACAGTCCTTGACCGAACTTCGGAAACTCAATAAAAGCCTTTCTCGTAAGGTAAAAGGTTCTCACAATTGGTGGCGTGCTGTCCGCGAACTTGCGAGGCTGTATCGCAAAATCTCTAACCAACGCAAAGATTGGCATTGGAAGTTGGCGACTGACCTGTGCAGGCGATTTGACCTGATCGCCACCGAGACGCTGAACTTTGACGGTATGAAACGCCTGTGGGGACGTAAAGTCTCTGACCATGCCTTCTACCAGTTTGTTGAGATTCTGAAGTTCAAGTGTTTGAAACATAAGCGTGAGTTCCTACAAATCGGACAGTGGACACCGACAACGAAACCGTGTTCGGATTGTGGGCATCACAACGACAATCTTTCTCTCTCTGATAGGCAGTGGACATGTCCCGAATGTGGTTCACACCACGATCGAGACATCAACGCTGCGATAAACATCTTGAGGGCTGCCTTGGATCCCTCTGTGGAGCAGATGTAAGACGTTTTCTCGAAAACGCTAACTGCTACGAAGCACAAGCCCCGGTCTCCTTTAGGCAGTGGGTGCCTTGACTATGATTTCTCCTTAGGTGTGTGAATCCTTATGGATGTATTTACGTTGGATTTAGACGTTAATTTTAACGTGAGTTCAGTGCAAATCCGATTTATTTCTCTGTTTGATCTTTTTTCTCGTCAGATTCCTTTTCTGGTTTCAAGGGTGCCTGAATCCATTTTTCAAATGCTGCTGTGTCCTCAAAAAATGAACGCGTGAGGGCAAATTCAGCCGGTGTCGCAATCGCACACCGTAGCAATCCTTCCGATGAACCGTATTTTTTTAGCCACTCACGCCATACATCGTGAAAGACCTCAGTGGACAGTTGTGCTTCAAGACTCGGGACCATCGCCATTTGTGTCAGTTTTGACATCTGAGCAGCCAACTCTGTTACTGGATAGATCGCCATCAACGGTTCCATCAAGTGTTTGGTTTGGAATGCGATAAGTGCATTCAGGTCATCAAGAGTGTTCGGCTCCTTTACCAACAGCACTCGGAATTTGAAGTAGTAATCCGTGCAAATTGACAGTGCCTCCGCTTTTGTTTTCGATGATAACATCTTTTTCAAAGAGAACAGCACCTCGGTTTGCTGCTTCGGTGTCGGCATTGCCTTAACATAAGCCGAAAAATCTTTATATTCCTTTCCAACTTCCGTTTTCAGATAAGCCAAGTACGGTGCGCTGGATAATATTGCGTCCAGCGTGCCGGTGTCCTGAAGGAGTTGGCGCAGTAATTTCCCCTGTGTCTCGGTCAACGGTTTTCTGACTAATTTCTCCAGTGCTTTTTTGCGCTTTTCGTAATGTGCCATTCCATCTTCTACGTTCTTCGTTATTTCACCTACCAATTCATTTCCTGTCTCCGCTGCAGATTGATTTTCTGCTGCGCTCTCAAGAGCGTTATTGAAGCATAGAAAAAGAAACAATAGGAGTAGCGTAATGATCTTCATAGCAGTCATGTTTGTATTTCGCCTCACGGTTGCACCTCCGGTGGTAAAGGTTGCGGACGGGTTTCACGTGGATTGGACTTTGATGGCGGTACTCCCGTCGGTTGTTTAGTAAGCCATTCTTCTATTTCAGTCGGTGAGTTAAAACGTTCCAAAAGATAGTTTGCTGCCTCTTTATCGGTTTCAAGGAGCTGCAAAAGACCTGCATCTGTCCCGTCTTGAGATAAGAGTTCTCTAATGGAATTTATCCGCGCTACCGACATCGGTGAAGGCAGTTCCGTTTGAGATTTCTCTGTCGCAGCCATGCCGTTTTCGTTTGAACGGGTGGGTGGCGACTCAGTTGATTCCGTAGTCGATGTTGTGGCTTGCAGTTTTGGTGTCGGCGTTCCTATGTCTGGCATTTCAGTTTCCGTGAGCGTTGGGAAAAATGTAGACATATCTTCGGGGACAGTATACTGGATGTTCTCTAATTCGCCTCCTACGAGGATTTGTTGCGTCATCCAGTCCATCTGTTGACCTATCTCGCCTTTAAAGTTGGCAAGTGCCCAAAATTGGAAATCCTGCTCTTTGGCGAGTCCCATCGTAACAGACATCATTACCTTTTGAAAATCGCCCGGTGTGTCGGCAACGATTTTATGGATCCGCTCCGCCATTTCCGTTTCATAATCCGCAGGCTCGCCTTCAGGAAAATGTTCTCGGAAAGCCTTTTGTGAAATTTCCGCCAAATCAATCTTGGGAGCATCTTCACCCATAAAAATATTCAAATATTCTTGGATATTGAAATCCGGAAATTCGCCTTCCTCTAAACCTTCCATTTTTTTCTCCATGTACGCCATACCGGCATCAACTCGGGCCGATAACTCTGGCCCCAAAGCCTTTTTCATGCGCTCGATGTCTTTGGAACGCAGTGCCGCTTTGTATTCGTCCATATCTATGGCAGCTATGTTCGGCAGGGATGCTTGAGGCGTTGTATCTGTTCCATTTGAAGCAGTTGCGTTCTCGGTTTGGGGCATATCGCTCGACTTGACACTTTCCTGAACCGATGTTGACTTGACACTTTCCTGAACCAATTCCGTTTCGATACGTCCCTCGGTTTGTGGATGTGGTGCGCGTAGAAACGCCACGCCTATAAGCGAAATAAAGCACAAGCCTAAAATAATAGGAAACAGACGATTTTTCATGAGAGACCTCCGGTGTTTGTAGTATTATACCATTTTTGATTGACTGATATATCTAAAAACATTGTTTTCATCAATAGTTATGGGTGTTCTTGACACGACACACTCTGAGGCAACGCATTTAGTAGTGTGACAATAATTTTGATAAATGTCAGTCTGAATATATGTAATAGAACACCATAGTGTCAGATTCAACGCGATCCTTCCAACCCGCGGTGAACCCGTGTTGGTATTCAAGAGGCTCGTCCTGAATTTTCTTTAACACATTGTTAGGTAGTTCTGATGGTGTGTAGAAAAGATCACCCCTCATCCCGGCAGTTAACGCTTCAGCGGAATTGGCTGCTGTCTTATAGCCGTTCGTATACCCTACTTTATAGTCTTCTGAGTAGCCTTCTGTTGGGTCTTTTGGAAGCAGTTCTACTCCACACCCTGATAGAAGTGCAAGGGTCAAAATGCAAGAGAGTATAGCCCATTTTCTTTTTATAATTCACCTCACATTGGATGGACTTTCAGAAATGGTATTCTGAAACATCAATTGTTTTCTTCTTCAAGCAAGATGTGGAACATCCCACGTTGTTCAGTAGCCACATAAAGCCTATTACCATTAGTAGTGGCAGAGATGATACTGCCTGGCACCTCTGGCGATACTTTTTTCCATTCGCCACGCGTATCCAATAGGTGTGCACCACTGTCGCCGACACCGTAAACCGTTGTGCCAGCCACCGCCATTCGGTCTATGACGGTGTGTCCGCCTGTCTCGTCGGTTATCGTACGCCAGTGTTCACCATCTTGTGATGTCAAGACACCTGTGTCTGTTGCGACGTACACGGTTGAATCCGCAAAGACTATTTCGTTGATATGCTCGAATTGAAGCGGTAAATTTGAAGTCAGGTTCTTCCATGTATTGCCGCTGTCAAGCGATCGAAATAGATGACCATCACGTTTTCCTGCATAGACGGTTTCCCCTAAAACGGCAAGCTTGAGGTTGTCCATACTATCTCCCAGACTTTCAATATCGTGAGGGAGTCCTGCCATATCTATCAGACCGGTATTGAACCATTCAGGTTCACCGCGGCTCCATCGTAAAAGCCGCCGCTGATATTCCACGTAGAACGTCTCACCGCTGACCGCAAATCCGCTCGGATATTTTTCTATATGTTGAATTGGATCCATCTCTTGAGCTCTATCAAGCAATTCATCAGCTTTTTCACCATCACCATGAGTGTTCCTGGCTCTATTTTCTGGAACCGCTCCCCGTGATGCGGTTCTCGGTCTCTCTATGGAGAGGTCACTGGGAAAAAGCGGAACTCCTTGGATAGGGACCAAGATACCGCCATTCGCAGAGAGATAGAAAATGTGGGGTTCAATCTCGTTACTTACCTTTGGTACGACACCGTAAAGACCATCGCCAGAAATCGTGATTTTTGCGGCAATTATCATAAAATCGGTAGGCCTCTCTTTTTCTATAGGTTTTAGTGTGAGTTCATCAGAACCGATGCGAAGGTTTTTCCAGGACTCCCCACCATCAGCGGACTTGGCGATAGCCGTGACAGTATTTGCGTAGAGATGATTTTTAAACGCCATTAGGTTCTGAATTCTCGTACCCACTATCCCTTTCGTAAATGAATTCCACGATTCCCCACCATCAGTCGAGCGGGTAACTCCAAAAGGTCCGACTTTGAAAAATGTATTTTCATTCGCCGCCATAGCAGGGAAGATACTCAGCGTCATTAAGCTTCCGATTGAATTCACGTTAATCGAGTCGGGGTCAAAACCAAATTCAGTCCACGTTTTTCCACCATCAATTGAACGGAGTGTGCTCATTAGTCCCAGCACTAAAAGGGTCTCTCCGGTTGCTAAGACTTTAACGCCGGGTGACACTTTCATAAAAAGTGACTTTTTTGTCGGTGTTATCTCAGCCCATGAATTTCCCAAATCTGTTGAGCGGAAGATTTCCCATAAACCTGGATTGTCAGCAGCCATACTTTGGCTCAAGTACGAGCCTCTGCCTTCAGAAGTTTTGAATTGAAATAAATCAGGCCCTGTGCCGACATAGAGGTTGTTTCCAGAAACTGCCAAGGAGTGAACAGCCTTGGCAGTTTCTATCGGCAATTTTTCCCACACGCCTGCGTATGCGCGGTAAAGTCCCTGGGTTGTACCAATAAATACTGTGTTTTCAATAGCGGCAATTGCAAGGATGAGGCCATCTGCTATTTTTTTATTTAACGGGATCCACTGCTTACCAGCATCCGTAGATCGGAAAACTTGATTGTCAAGCGCAAGGTATAACCCTTCATCGGTTATTACCAGTCCGATAGCGTTTCCTGCTGGTCGCTCACCAAGTGGTTTCCACGTTTCGCCTCTATCAGTTGAGGCTAACACTTCACTGGTTGAGACAAGATAGAGGGTGTCGCCTCGCTCTGCCATTGGCGCGCTGTCTGTAGCCGTCACGGAGGGGTTGATGAGTGTCCATGCAGACGCGCTTGGTGTCAACCGATAAACACCAATTGGCGAAGGCGCGTATATATCTCCCTCGGCACTTAGAAGCAAACTTAACACTGTGCCTTCTGCCGGACCGCTTACTTGCGTCCACTGCTCCTGTGTTGACGGGCGCATCTCCTTTTCTACCCGCGCTGCACCCAGTGTAACAGGTTCCGAAAGTTGCGGGCCGGAGGCACTGCTCTTACCCGTGGTTTCAAAACGTCCCGCTTGGTTCCGTAAATCCGGTTTCGCCTGTGTATCAAGCACGATAGGTGCGTCAATGATTTCAACGGTCGTTTCAGATACTGCGTCTATGTTGTACGGTCTCTGGAAACGCACGAGGTATTGAGAGCCAACCCCCATTATGAGAAAAATAAGAATCGCTGTTGCGGCAGAAAGTGCCACCGGTACTAATGGCTTACTACCCGACGGGGCAACGGGTTTCAGACGCGAAACTTCACGCATGATGTTCTCCGTCAGATGCGGCGTGATTTGAAAATGCTCCAAAGCCTCTCTGACTATCGGTTCCTCTTGCTTCAAACGTTGCTGTGCCCGGCGGAGCCGACTCTTAATCGTATTCACGGAAACACCCAAAAACGCGCCAATCTCTGCAGCCGACATTTCACTGAAATAATGCAGTGTGATGACCGTCCGATCACTCTCTTGGAGGGTCGCGAGCAATTGTTTCACGACTTCACGTTTGGCTTCCCCGATTGTCCGCTCGTTCTCTTCAGTGACATACTCAGAATATGCCGCTTTTTCTAACTGCGCGCTATCCGTTTCTTCAAGGGGCTGCGTCTGCAAACGCTTTTTACGTAGCCACATCTTACAATTATTCGCGGCGATGACATAAAGCCAACCCGTGAAACGCTGAGGTTTCTTCAACGTTCCGATCCTCTGGTACGCCTTCAGGAATGTATCCTGTGTAATCTCCTCGGCGATATGAAAATCCCCTATTTTCCGCCACACAAGCGCGTGAACCGGCTTTTGATATTTTTTCACGAGTTCACTGAAGGCACTATCATCGCCATCAAGGGTGCGGTGTATGAGTTCAACATCTACATTTTTCATGCTATCACCTCCGATTGATTTATAATGATGCGTATTAGGTGCGAAATGGGTGCATAATTCTGATTATAATCTTATATCATTTCTATTTCAATAGCCATGTAGATGACTCTGTGTTCCAGTCAGTTGGCAAGGATTGCATTTTCCAACAGGACGCAAAACAGCCAAACCTATGAAAAACTTTCAGTTCCAACAAAGGTTTGACTGTAATCGTGAAGTAGTACTTTATGCTTCACACTACCTTTTTCTACTCTTCTTTTTTAATCGAAATGCGGAACATCCCGCGCCGTTTCGTAACGATATAAGATTGATCACCATTAATCACAAGAGAAACAACACTATCTGGCACTTCTGGCAAGATTTTTTCCCATTCGGCGCGATGATTCAAGCGATAGATCCCTTCATTGCTGGCACCATAAATTGTCGGGGTATCCACAGTGATTCGATCAATGAGCGTGTGTATGCCTGCTTTATCGGTGATTGCGCGCCAATGCTCACCGTTTTCTGAAACTAAGACACCCGCGTCCGTAGCAACATACACTGTTGAACCCACAAAGGTTATATCATTGAAACGCTCAAAACGTAAGGGCAGACTTGAAGTCAAGTCTTTCCATGTGGTGCCACTATCGAACGATTGAAAGAGACTTCCGTCGCGTTTTCCCGCGTAGACGGTTTCCTCAGAAACAGCAAGTCTCAGATTCTTCATAAAACCATTGTTTTCGTCCTTGCTTTTGCCTTCATCTACCAGGCCAGTGTTAAACCATTCCGACTCACCGCGTTTCCATCTAAGAAGCTGCCGCCTATGTTCTATATAGAAGGTCTTGCCACTGACCGCAAATGCACTGGGGTATATTTCAAGACTTATTAGATCCGCCCACGCCTTTGTATCTGTGAGTGGAGGGGCTTCGCCAACAGCGGGTATCCCTTGGATAGGGACTAATACGTTTCCATTCTCAGAGAGACGGCAGATGCGCGATTTATGCTCGGGGACTAAAGTCGCTCCGGCTCCATAAAGTCCGCCGTCAGCAATTACTAATTTTGGGGAAATCAGACGGTAGGCTTTTTCTACTGGTTTTAGCGTGAGTTCACCAGAATTCAAGGGAAGATTTTTCCACGACGCACCGCCATCGATAGATTTCATAACACCTTTGGAGTTGCTCGTGTAGATCGCATTTTTGAAACGCATTAAGTTGGATATTGAAACGTCTACTAACCCGTTCGTAAATGAGTGCCACGATTCACCACCATCGGTTGAACGTGTCAATTCGATGGATCCGACCTTAAAGAAGGTATTTTCGTCTACTGCTGCAAGAGTCGATGCTGTTATGTTGGTGTCAGATTCTGCCCATGTTGTGCCACCGTCCGTTGAACGAAGGTTTATCACTCCAGATACCAGGACGGTATTTCCAGCTGCAAAGACTTCAGCGTCTGAAGGGATTTTCATCTTGATTGATTTGTTTCTCGGTGTTATATCAGTCCACGAATCTCCCAAATCCCTTGATCGGAAGACTTCCCATGTCCTTACATCGGAATCGAGGAGGTTACTCATAAGCTCATCCAGGTACGCCTGCCTGCCTTCCGGGGTTTCTAATTCAGAAGTGTCGTACCCTGTTCCGACGTAGAGAGTCTTTCCAGAGACAGACAAAGCGTGAATGGCTTTTGTGGTATCCATCGGCAATTTTTCCCACGTTCCTGAAGACAAGCGGTAGAGTCCCCGGTTTGTCCCGATAAACACTGTGTTTTCAACAGCAGCTATTGCCCTAATACCACTGTCTGCTATTTCGGAGTTCAGTAGCATCCACTGCTTACCGGCATCTGTAGACCGAAAAATGCCCTCATCTCGAAGTGCGAGGTATAAGGCATCATCCATTACCACCAGACCAATCGCGCGCCCCTTTGGACGCTCGCCAAGTTTTATCCATGTCCCGCCTCTATCTTTTGAAGCAAACACGCCATTCGGAAAGACGAGATAAAGTGTCTCGTTTCCTTCTGCCATCCGTATTCTGTGGTTATCTACAGAAACCTCCGGAGGAAGTGGGCTAAGGAGCGTCCAAGCAGGCGCATCTGGTGCTAATCTGTAGATACCGATTTTTGAAACCGCATAGACATCCCCCCAGGAACTTGCTAATATGTTTGAGACTGAACGTCCTTTTGCTGGACCGCTTACTTGTACCCACTGTTGTTTTGTTGATGGGCGCGCTTCCTTTTCGACTTGCGCGGCGGCAAGCATAAATGATTCTGAAACTTGCGGACCGACACTTTTACTTCTACCAATGCTATCGAAACGTCCGGCTTGGGTTCGTAAATCCGGCTTGGTTTGTGTATCAAAGACAATCGGAGCATCAATGATTTCAACGGTGGCTTCCGATTGTGAGTTCAGGTTGTAGGGTCTCTGAAAACGGGCAAGGTATTGGGAACCCACACCCATTATTAGAAAGATAAATATAGCAGTTGCAGCAGAGATTGCCCACGGCACTAACGGTTTGCTACTTGTCGGGGCAACCGGCTTGATATCAGCAACTTGCCGCATGATGTTCTCAGTGAAGTTGGCAGGGAGTTGCACGCTGCCGAGCGTTTCGCGAATCATGTTTTCTTGCTCCTTTAAACGGTTACGTGCGCGCTGAAGACGACTCTTAACGGTATTCGGGGAGACACCTAAGAACTCGCCAATCGCTTGGCACGTCATCTCTCCAAGGTAGTGAAGTGTCACAACCGTACGTTCGCTTTCGGGTAGTTGTTCAAGGAGGTTTTTGACAATTTCACGGCGATGTTCAGCAGTCTCGGCTTCACTGCACTCGGATTCATAATTAGCATAAAACGATTTTTCGATTTCTTCTATCGGTGTGGTTTCTATTGATTGGTGACGGATTGCCGGTCTGTTTCTTCGGATCCAATTAAGACAAAGACGATTCGCAATCACATAAAGCCACCCATCAAATAGATTGGGATTCTTGAGTGTTGAAAGCTTTTTATAGACTTTGAGGAAAGCATCTTGCGTAATTTCTTCAGCAATGTGGAAATCCCCTATCTTCCGCCATATAAGGGCATGAACACGCCTTTGATACTTTCGGACTAAGACGCTGAACGCCTCATCGTCGCCTGACAAAATCCTGTGAATCAATTCGACATTATCGTTGACCATTGGAATTCTCCGTAGTTTCAAGACGATTACTAATATGAGCTTATAATATCATTCTGCCCTTTAAAGTTAAAGACACAATTATAGACCCGAACGGTTGCATAATGCCGAAAAAATTCAACTTTTAACGCTGTTTTTGGGAGAACCGTCGTCGGAATCCTATTTTATAGTGAAGCTGATAAATAAGTGAGCATCTTTGTAGCATGATGCACGTCGCATCTGGGTGAGTACGCCGCAAAACTGTTAGGTTGTGCCAGTCTGAATGCCTGTCATAGATATTCAGACTGTTTGAAAGTGCCAATTAACTATAGGTTTTACTATAACGATTAAGCAGCTATTACCTAAATCAGTTTGCGATGCAAAAATAAAAACGCATCCACAAGCATTTTGTGGATGCGTTAGAAAACAATCTACTACATCTATTACATGCCAAACATCATTCCAAACGCTTGGATGAGCGGTTTGAAATCACCGAGGGTAAGAAGCAATTTAGCATCAATGCCGTTATCCCGCGCTTTGGCAGAGAAGCCGATGCTGTAATTTTCTGGTAGGTTCATGAACATACCAGAATACATTTGCATTATGGTTGCACTATTTGGATCCATTTGTTCTACCATTGGCAAGATGCTTTTAAACGCTATAATTGGCGAAACTGCCAAAAGGATATTATTATTGATGCCTAATTTTCCTGTGAGTTCCTGATAACTCGGATGGTCAGAAAATTTACCACCATTTCCGGCTCTTCTATCAAGGGCTGTTTGAATCAATTTCGGATGCGTTCCTGTTGTGAAAAGGAGCTGTCCTTCAGTGAATGCGTAATACCAGTGCCATTCCGGTGGCATCTGCTCAAACGGATCGGACGGTGTTACGCCAAGAACTTCATTCGGATTAGAAAAGATGTAGCTTTTAATCTCAATCCCATTGTGCATTGTAGATGGACCTGCGTAAGCGTCTTTGTAATTGAGTTTTTCCAGAAACACTTCGTCCATATAGGTTTTTGCTTGCTGTTCATCTTTCAGTTCATAAGTGAACAGATGATTCGGTAAAGTGCCATCCCCAAAACTGGTCGAAACACTCCATCGGTCCGACAGAGATTCATAAAAATCTTTCACCTGTTCAAGGAGTCGATCTCCTTTTTCTTGTTTGTTTCGGATGTCTTGTGGCGTAAAGTCTAACCAAAATGTGCTGATCTCGGTTTGCAATTTTGAGCTACCTTGAAAGGCAGCATTCATAGCGGCACGGTTCGGCAGCTCACCGAGGTGTGTTAATTCATCGGGTACCTCTTGAACGGCATTTGCGAATTCACTATCCTTTTTGAATTCAACCGATGGTGTGATTTTCACATCGGTTCCCTCTAATTGTAGTGCTGAACTCACAGACAGCAGCTGCTTAATGAACGCTGTCTGTTCTTCCGATATATTTTTTAGGGAGGGTGCTATTGCCAAGGATATAACGGAATCATCTGGTAGGTTGTCTATCATTGATTTCCATTCTTCTTCAAGTGAACCATCAAGCGAAGCGATAACGCCTTCGATGTCAAAGCAGACACCTAACTGATCCGCCCCTTCAAGAATATCAGTAAGGAAAGATTGATAGTTTCGGTTCTCTGTGATAGCCTGTATCGTTCCATCACGCGTGTCAATAACGTTTTCACAGACCGCGCGCTGCTGTGAGAAGACGAGAATGTCGTCTAAGATAGCAAAACTGTTGCCATCGCCATTTTCGCTCCAATAGGCAGCATTTTTATATTCCGTTGGTGCGCTTCCGCCGGTTTCCGTTTCAATCACCTGCTTAACCGTTTCGGTGTCCTTTAAATGGATAGCTGCAGAAAGCTGCAGAGGTTTCAAACGGGTGATGAAGATTGCGAAATCTCGGTTCACATCCAACCCGATGGCTTCAAAGTCGGCTAAACTCTCAAAATTAGCACCGAGGGCACCCGCTAACATTTGGGCGAGAATTTCTGGTGATCCTGATTGCGGTGAAAGGTCTGTGAACAGTGCGTTAATCCTATTATCCAATTCAAGCGGATTCGGACAATAGATAATGCCCAAGGTTTTTTCTGGAATTAGATGTAAAACGCTGTCGCTCGAAACAGCAACAAGTGAAGGCGTTTCTACTGTCTGATCGGACGCTGCGTTACTCAGGCACACGAATAGAAGTGTCGTCAGAAGTGCTAACATTGTGATGAAGGGTGAGGTTAAAAATTTCTTTTTCATTTTTTCTCCTAAGGATAATGCCGCGTAGCATTAACCTTTTTCGTTTCCAAGCGAAACGTGAAACATTCCACGCTGGTTGGTAATAATATAAAGTTTGTTGTTTGCGAAGACGAGTTCTCGAATGCCATCAGGAACTTCTGGGGAAACCTTCTTCCAGTTACCACGATTATCCAAACGATAGGCACCGGCATTACACACACCGTAAACTGTAGTGTCATCAACAGCGAGACTCGCAACAATAAGACGTTCACCTTCAGTGTCAGTGAGCACACGCCAATGTTCCCCGTTTTCTGAAGTTAAGACCCCTTTATCAGTCGAAACGTAAACCCTTGACCCTACAAAGATTATCTCTTTGAAACGTTTAAATTGAAGCGGTAAGTTTGGCGTAACGTCTTTCCAATTGGTCCCCTCATCAAACGACTGAAAGAGTTTACCGTCTCGCATACCGGCGTAAATAGTTTTCCCCGAAACAACCAATCTGACTCCCTTACGACTGTTGTGAGGTTGTTTCCCAGCATCTATGAGGCCTGTACTCACCCATTTCCATGTGCCGGGTTTACATTTGAAAAGTTCTCGCCTGTACTCAATATAGAACGTTTTATCACTAACAGCAAGTCCCCCAAATGTCACCTCGCCTGCTAATAAATCCTTTGAGTGAAGCGCGTCATCAAATTCGAGGGAGGGGAGACCTTTGACCGGAATTAGCGTATTGCCATCAGCGGACAACTGGAAAATGCGCAATTTACTTTTTCTTGTTGTAGGTGAACCGAAAATGCTTCTTTTTCTTTTTTCAACGAAAATCCCGTAAGGGACATCGGCAGCGACAACTAACCTCTGATTGGGAAAATCAGGATCGCGAGGCGAATTCAAACCGGCTCTGAAATTAACAGGCGTCCACGTCTCGCCGCGGTCGGTTGATTTGAGAATTTTCCTGTCGTTGTGGACATAAAGTCCGTTTTTGAACGCGACTAAATTCCGCATTTTGGTTCCTACCATTCCCCGCATGAACGGATGCCACGATTCACCACCATCGGTCGTCCGATAGACTTCGTATTTACCTGCATAAAAGGTGTTTTCGTCGGTTCCTACAGTGGGTGTGTAACTGGGGGTATACGGAATTTCTCCGAGGGCCGCCCATGTTTGCCCATCATCCCTTGAACGCATTCCATGGAGACCCCCTGCTACTAAAAGCGTCTCACCCGCAGCGATGAGTTTGATGTCTATCGCTTGCTGCATAGGGAAAGGTGCGTTTTTGGGTGTGATCTCAACCCATGAATTGCCCAGATCGATTGAATGGAAAAGCGTCCAACGGGTTTTGCCGCTTGTGATTGATGCTAAGTGCGCTTTGGCTGCGGCATCATCTATCTTGACTTCGGATGGCTTTATCTTCATCCGTGAATAATCGTGGCACGCTGCCACATAGAGGGTGTTCCCAGAGACTGCCAAAGAGTCAAAGGAGTCTAAGGTATTCGGAGGCTCTATCGGCAATTTTTCCCATCTGTCCGAATGAAGTCGGTAGAGTTCTAAGTCCGTAAGCACAAACACGGTATTGCCAATAGATGTAACCATGGTGATTTTGAGGGCTGATGCTTCTGCGTCAAACTTAAAGCCGTTGTTGAAGGCTGTCCACTGTTTACCGGCATCCGTAGATCGAAAAACACCTTGTTTGTCAGTGACCAGGTAGAACGCTTCGTCCGTTATGATTAACCCTTTCGCTTTGCCTTCTGGACGACTACCAACAGTAGTCCATGTCTTGCCACGATCTGTTGAAGACAGTACTTCTTTAACAGAGACAATGTAAAGCGTATCGTCTCGCTCTGCCATCGGCATCGGATAGAGTTGCCCATTCGTTACACTCGCATTGACGAGTGTCCATGTTTCCTTGTCTGGGGTAAGTTTGTAGATACCGATCGGTGAGGCGGCGTAGACATCTCCTTTAGCACTTGCGTGGAAGCCTAAGATGGAAATCCCTTCTGGGCCGCTCGCTTGTCTCCACTGCTGTTTTGTTGACGTGCTTTTTTCATCCGCTACCTCCGTAGCGGCAGCCAGCACAAAAGGTTCGGAGACTTGCGGTCCAATACCACTGCGCATATCATCGGCGTCAAAACGTCCCGCTTGGTTTCGTAAATCCCGCTTTGCCTGCGTATCAAGCACGATAGGTGCGTCGATAATTTCAACGGTGGTTTCGGATTGGGCATTCACGTTGTAAGGGTTCTGAAAACGGGCGAGGTATTCGGAACCCACACCCATTATTAGAAAGATAAAGATCGCCGTTGCAGCAGAGATCGCCCACGGCACTAACGGTTTACTGCTTGTCGGTGCTATCGGTTTTATCTCAGCAACTTGTCGCATGATGTTCTCAGTGAAGTTGGCAGGTAATTGCACGCTGCCGAGCGTTTCGCGAATCATGTTTTCTTGCTCCTTTAAACGGTTACGTGCACGCTGAAGACGACTCTTAACGGTATTTGCGGAGACCCCTAAGAACTCGCCAATCGCTTTGCACGTCATTTCTCCGAGGTAGTGAAGTGTCACAACCGTGCGCTCGCTCTCCGGTAGTTGTTCAAGGAGATTTTTGATGAATCCACGACGGTATTCAACGGAGGCATTCTCGCGTTGTTCGTCTTCGTAGGAACGGTAGGATAATCCATCGATTTCTTCTTCGCTTGTGGTTTCCAACGATTCCATCCGTGGCTTCTGTTTTCGGTACCAAGCAGTGCAGACCCGATCGGTGATAACATAAAGCCATCCTGCGAACTGATTCGGATTCTTCAATGTTCCGAGCTTTTGGTATACCTTGAGGAATGTGTCCTGTGTCAGTTCCTCTGCGGTGTGGAAATCGCCAACTTTCCGCCAAGCGAGTGCGTGGACCCTTTTCTGATGTTTCTTTACCAATATGGCGAAAGCACTCTCGTCGCCTGTCAAGAAGCGGTTAATAAGTTGTGCATCTTCGTTTTTCATTGAAATTCCTCCCGCGTAAACTAAGCATGTGCGATAAATTGCGACAGCAAAGATTCACGAAGTTAACAGAATTCTACCCAAGGACCCAAAAGAAGTAAACGAATCCTAATACTATCCAAACCCAGGCAACCGTTTTCATCACAATGCTTTTCCATCCTTTGGTCGTGAGATAATAGGCAATGTGGTTGAAGAGTAGCATCAAAGCTACTACGGGACCCATGAATGCATCATAGTCAAAATTCCGAGACCTCAAGAGGATAAATACATTGAAGGCAAGCAGACAAAGAATGATCGCGAGGAAACCGTATTTCCAAAGAGTGCTTGACAGAAATCCGGTTACTGCCGATGTTTCTTTTAAACGTTTAGATGGATTTGGATACATTTCGCGAAGCGTTTGTTGCCGTTTCTGTTCGTCCGTAATTTTCGTCTCAAGTGCCAGTCTCTCAGTGTTGGTTAATTGTTTCACGATGTTATCTCCTTAGTACATTATACTAAGTTTTGAACAATCTTCAAGAATCCTTATGTGGTAGATTGGATCAATGGAAATATTTTAGAAAACCGCTTAACTCAAGGTCATGAAACTCAGATTACCATAGACGTGAGCTTTCAATTATATATAACGACGATATATCATTCTTCCGTTTACACCTTTGATCGTGAGGATTAATCTTCATCCTGCGAAACCAAAGGTTGATTTTGTATCGCGTTAATTCAAGGATTTTCTCTTCAGTCTGATCCAATCCAAAAGCATCTGTAAAATTAAAACATACGAAACTTTTTAATGCTACTTTACTGCTGTTACTATTAATGACGCTATTTAAATTGCGAAAGGTTGCATAGCAGGAAAAAAGTTGCATGCGCTCAGCGCAAATAGTTTAACATGTTTCGCTCAAAGTCATCCAGTCCATCTGTAATTTCGATCGGCAACTCGTTGATTCATTACTGTAGGAGTGCCACTCACTGACATCTAATAACTGATGGCTATTTTGCTGGAAACTGATAACTGAAAACTGAGTACTTTTATGTTTCTCTTGACATAACTTCAAAAAATCGGTATACTTTGGCGTTATGAAACTCTTATCTGTAAACGTTTCAAAACCGAAACCTATTCAATACGGCGGAAAGACTATCCGAACCGGCATCTTCAAAGAACCGGTATCCGGCACTGTCATGCTTCGAGAAAAGAACATTGACGGTGATGGGCAAGGCGATCTACGGGTACACGGTGGCACCTATAAAGCCATCTACGGGTATCCGTTTGAGCATTATGCCTATTGGCAGCAAGAATTGCATAGAGACGACTTGAGCTACGGACAGTTTGGCGAGAATCTTACCGTTGAAGGACTGCTGGAAGCGGAAGTTCACATCGGTGATGTCTTTCAGATAGGCACGACAGTGAAATTACAGATTACACAACCGCGCGTGCCGTGTTTCAAACTGGCATATAAAATGGGATTGCCGGAATTTCCGAAACAGTTCTTAGAGAGTCGGCGCGTCGGGTTCTATTTCCGAGTGCTTGAAGAAGGCGAAATCACTGCTGGCGATGCAATTGCACACATTGAGGCCGCACCGGAGCCGATGAGTGTCACGGAGATCGTTAACCTCCGCTATTTTGATAGGGACAATCATGAGAAGATCGCACAAGCCAGAAAACTACCTGCGCTCTCACCAAGTTGGAAAAGGGATTTCACGAAGATTTTAAACGGATGAATATATTTAAAGCGACAACCAAACAAGAAACAAGCGAAGCAGCGGCACACGTCGCGAGCAGAAAACTGCGCGAGGCACTTACTGCCAACGGACAAGCAAGTTTCATCGTTGCGACGGGCGCGTCACAATTTGATTTCCTCGCAGCACTGACCGCAGATGAGACGATTGATTGGGATAGCACGACGATGTTCCATCTCGATGAGTACATCGGCATTCCAGAGACGCATCCTGCGAGTTTTCGCAAGTATCTACGGGAACGCCTTGTGGACATCGTCCATCCCGGCACGGTGCATTTTTTGGATGGCGAGGCGGGTGAACCACAAGACGAGTGTGATCGGCTCAATCGGATTATCTCGCAACATCAAATCGACGTAGCATTCGTCGGCATCGGCGAGAATGGACACCTCGCGTTCAACGATCCGCCAGCGGATTTTGAGACAGAGGATCCCTATATCCTCGTTGAATTAGATGAGGCGTGTCGGCTTCAACAGGTAGGTGAAGGTTGGTTCACAGGACTTGATGAGGTGCCGACCCAAGCGATTTCGATGTCTATCCGTCAGATTATGAAAGCACAGACGATTATTTGTACAGTGCCAGATGAACGAAAGGCGGAGGCAGTACGGAACTGCTTACACGGTGAGATAACACCGATGCACCCCGCCTCTATCTTGCAGACGCATCCGGATTGCACGGTATTTCTGGACGCTGGGTCGGCATCTCTGCTGTAATGTCGGGTTAGAGCCGCGTCTCGGCAACGCATGAATTAGCGCACTGTTTTGATTTGTCCCCAAGTAACAGCAAGTTTCGCTTGTGGTTCAACATCAAACGGAATTTGACCTAAGCCATAGAGAATTGAACGGTGAACGAGTTCCCACCCGTCTTCTGTTACTTGTTGCCAGCCGGTGGAGTGGGGCCAAATATTAACATGAATCGCTTTGGTGGTGCCTTTTATCGTTTTCGCACCTTTCTCATAGACAGAGATGGCAACCAAATCGTCGTTATCGGCGCGCACGGCTAATATATCAATATCGCCTTCAAAGCCGCTACACGTCATGAGGGCTATCGCAGGTTTGCTGACCGTAATATCGCCCTTAAATCCTTCAGTTATAGGATGCTCAGTATCAACGATAGTTAGTTTATCACCCGCATCGGAGTTGAATGTGCCGTCCGCAGCAAACCCCATGTCGTCATAAGTCCACGTCTCTGCATTGACAACGGGAACGGCTGAATCTTTGTAAGCGTCGAGAATGTTGCCACTCGAGGTTGATTCTGAAATAAAGACCAGATCTATATCCGCAAGGTTGACCGGATGCTTCGCTAAGTGCTCATGGGGTTCAACGACATATCCCCACTCTTCGAGGTATTCTATGAGGAGATTGTCCTTCGGATCGGGTGCACCGGACCCAACGAGCGCCAGTTTTTCGCCTTTAGCCTGAACTGTGCTGGTTAACAGTAGTAGCATGAGAATGGGTAAGAAAAGGTGACGATACATATGAGATTTCCTCCTTCTGGAATGTTGGAATGTGTTTTGGTGATATGGGAACCGGAAAATAGTCCTTGGATCCGACTGATAGTGGGCGAATTCCGATTGTAGTTGAGAATCAGAATTCAATCTCATTTTAGTTCAGCTCTGCCTATACTCTATAAAAACGGCGCAAAATTGTCAACCCCTATAATTT
This sequence comes from Candidatus Poribacteria bacterium, assembly GCA_965208735.1. Lineage (GTDB taxonomy): Bacteria > Poribacteria > WGA-4E > WGA-4E > WGA-3G > WGA-3G. The sequence continues at coordinate 4,652,572 of CBDBPM010000002.1, read as the reverse complement.
TAGAGCAGTTCAGTTTTGTTTTTTGTTGTTTGTACAAGGTTTACGGAATGGAGCATATTGATGAAAGATAAAGTCAAAGTCGGGATCATTGGGGTCGGTGGAACAATCAGCAGCACAACTGTGATTCTCAATGGCGAACCGAATGTCCAACTTGTCGCTTTGGCAGACTTAGACCCAGCACGCAGGAAAAGAGTCTTGGGCGATATTAAAGGCGTTCGTGTTTTCGACGATTATCGACAGATGTTTGACGCGTGTGATTTAGACGCTGTCTGTATTGGACTGCCGACGTGGATGCACGCACCCGTTTCGCTGGAAGCAGTAGAGCGCGGGATGCATGTGCTCTGTGAAAAACCACCCTCGAATGATGCCACGGAGTTAATACCGGTCACACAACTTGCCGAGAGCAAGGGCTTAGTCTATATGTTCGTTCGGCAATCTCGGTTCACACCTCAGTTGATGGAAGGACGGAGACTCGTCCAAGCCGGTGAACTTGGAGACGTGTATTACGCCGAAACTCGTTGGATACGCACGAGATGGTGTTCTGCACGCGGGTGGCGACACGATAAAGCAAAAGGCGGTGGCGTGCTGCTTGATCTCGGTATCCACGCGATTGACAATGTCTGGTTTATGATGGGCTGTCCGCGTCCGACAGAGGCGATGGCTGGATTATATTGCAACTTCGCCCATCTCGCACCACCTGAGCAAACTTATACGGCAGACGATGCAGCATGCGGGTTTGTGCGATTTGAGAATGGGTGCACCCTACACTTCGCTGTCGCATTTTCGCTGAATACCACAAATCGCCACACGCCGGCAAAAGGGAGCGATCTGGTCAAAAGTGAGACACAGGAGTTTCACCTCTACGGCACGAAGGCAGGTCTTGAAAACGGAAAAATACTGGTGGGAACACCGGACGGCGTTAAGGTCAAACCCATGAAACCCGCACCCCAAAAGGCAGATGATATAACGCTTCAGGCACAAGAATTCATCCGAGCAATCCGAGAAGAAGATGAACCGCTCAATCCCGGTTCGCAAGCGGTAATGCTAATGCAAATGCTTGATGCTGCGATGAAATCGAGTGAAATTGGCAGTGCCGTTGCGATCCAACCCGCTTCGTAGGTTCAAAACGGAGAATAACAATGTCTATACAACACGATCAAAGCGGACTCACCGCACAACAGAAACAGCAATTCCATGAGGACGGTTTTCTGTTTGTCCGGAACATATTGCCAAATGAGGCACTTCAACCGTTGATTGATGAGTTGGCACAACGGGTTGATGATGGCACTCAGGCGGCAGTCAAACATGGAATTCTCGACCCATCGGATACTTATGACGACGCACCTTTTGAAACGAGGTTGGGGATGGTATCAAGTGCTTGTTCCGATCCGAACTGGATTTGGAGCAACTTTTTTCGCGACCAGAAAATTCGGACCGCTGGGATGTTCACCCTCCGAACTGCCCCTACGCTCCTTGATGTTGTCGCATCCCTCATCGGCGAGGAGATTTTAGCGCATCCACAGTTTAATTACCGCGCCAAATTGCCGAACCAAGACATTACGGTCATCCCATGGCATCAGGATTTGGCATATCTCATACCGGAAGAAGCCGGTGAAACATTGGTTGTCAATGTCTGGCTCCCGCTTGTCCAAGCGACTGTGGAGAGTGGATGCATGCAGCTCATTCGGGGTTCACACCGCTTTAATCTGATTGGTCACAACTATCAAGATCCGACACCGGGGCATACCGGTGGCAAGGGGATCAGCGATGCGGAATTGCCACCGGGTGACATCGTCACTGCTGAACTGGATGGCGGTGATGTCTTGCTAACGAGTGAACGGGTTGTCCACCGCGGTCTTCCGAACCGCTCTAACACTGTCCGTTGGAGCGTTGATACGCGCTACAGTCAGATCGGTTTGCCGACCGGTCGTGCATCTGTTCCGGGTTTTGTCGCTCGGAGTCGTGCCAACCCCGAAAGTGTCGCGAGGTCTCATCACGATTGGAACCGCTTATTCACGTAAAACTGATGACTGCCTAATATGTTATGCCCGATTTTTTCGACAGAAACACTTTACACGGTCAGAAAATAACCTTGTCCTCCCCGATTTTTTGTGTTATCCTGTACATGTATGAAATTAATTAGATAGGACTTACGCAAAGTTGACGACAATAGAAGGCTTTTTGATCTCTCGTCGCAGATAGTCCTCGTATAAACTTTCTTTCAGGCGGTAAATCGTTTGACCCGTCGTGCGCGCAGCACGCGTCAAACTGACCCAGACCCACAAACAACAGGCAATATGATTGCGTTGTCCACGATGTTGACGACTTTGGCACTTGCTGATACCTGTCGTTTGCTTGAGCTCACGATGAAGTTGCTCAATCTTCCAACGAACGCGACATTCTTGCTGCGTCGCAGTCACATCCGATTGAGATAAATCGTTGGTGGCAATATATTCCGTGCGTCTGGTGCCGGACGCTATCCGAAACAACTTCACTTGGTGGCCTTTCGGAAACTTGTAGATATGAACACGTTTACCCTGTCGCAACTCTGATTCTGTCCACGTCAGATCATCTATCCGTTTGTGCGGGTCAACACCCTCAGTGTCATTGACGAGACGATTGCGTTTCAAGGGAGCATAATAGATTTTTGAGAGACTCTGAATCGTTTTTAGCACTGCCATTGAAGCATACCAAGAATCTACTAACACGACCCGAAACGGGAGATTTTTCACGAAGTAGGCGTTCTGCAACATCTCCTGAAGGTGTTGAAGTTTGGTTTTCGCGTCTCGGTCTGGATCATAGATACGGTAATCAATAATCCAATACTGATGCGTCTTCGGATTGACATAGACACATGTCACGAGACCGATGCCTTGGATGACACGTTTTTCGGAGCCACTCCACTGCCGGCGAACAGGTTCTATCTGTTTCGCATAAGGTTTTGGCATGACGGTATCATCAAAAAGAACGTATCCGTCTTCATCAAACTCAATATCGTTTCGCACCGAACGCCAGAGTTCACGGGCAGGGATACGTTCGGTATTCAGGAGACGATTGAGTTGATCATGGCTCCATTTCTCCGTATGATTGGCAAAGTGTGTCTGTGTGAAGTTCTGAAAACCGGCTAACAAAAATTGGCAATAATCCGAGAACAGCGGTTGTCTCTTTTCAGAAAGATTCATGCTCATCATAATTAAAAACTATAACACATTTTAATTCATTGCGTAAGTCCTATTAGAGAAACTTCATTTACACGAATTTTAAAGGAGAAACCTATCATGATATATCGAATATTACTTTCCGCATTGATCCTTGCGGGGTTGACATTGATTCCCTTCCACGCTGAAGCGTTGGACCTGAAGGATAAGGAGCTGCTGCTGTATTTGTCACTCAATGAAGGCAAGGGCGATGCGATGGAAGATCTTTCCCCAAATGGAAACGATGCAGAACTCGTCGGAAAAGCGGATTGGGTTGACGGTAAATTCGGAAAAGCCTTGGGGTTCGAGCAAGCGGGCGAGGTCAAGGCACCTTATATTGAACTCAACGAAAAGAGTTTCACGGTAACGATGTGGGTCAAACCAGCGTTGAGCGGCGGAGACCAGCAGTGTGTTTTCTCACAGACGCAGGTCAATGCACAAAATACGAGTCTACACTACCGTATCTACAACAACGGCACTGTCCGTATGGGGTTTTATTCCAATGACCTTGACGCCCCTGCTGCCGTTAAAGCCGACAAGTGGGCACATATCACTTTCTGGTTGGATGTAGAAGGCAAGTCACGCCAAATTTATATTGACGGTGAGTCTGTAGTAGAAGATGCCGGCAAAGCCGGGATTGAGTACCTTCGAACTGCAGGAGATACAATGGTCGGTTCATGGGGTGCAACGGGTCAAAAATTCAACGGAGTCATTGATGAGGTCACGGTCTGGGATCGGGCTTTGTCCGAAGACGATATTGCGCGAAGCATGGAAGACCTAACTGCTTTACCTGTAGACCCCGCGGATAAACTCGCAACTACTTGGGGAAGCGTCAAAGCATCGCGTTAGATTTCGCGCATGGTTTGAATCACGGTTTTCACTGACATATCTGATATATGGTTAGGACTTACGCATTCCCTCTCAAAGTCCCCCTGATAAGGGGGATTTAGGGGGTTAGAAATACCGAAATTGCTGCTTTTTGCGTAAATCCTAATGGTATTAAAGGAAGTGATGCAGCAATTGTACCACTTCCTTTAATTATAGCCCACCAAAGTCTTACGGCACCAGTAGGATACCCCAAATTCTATATTGAACCGTCCCCAAATTTCTTCTCGAACAGCGAAACCGTATCGTGCTCAGGATGGTTCGGCAATTCAGCCGGTGCCGTCCAATCTTCGGCAACATCTGTTAATTTCACAGGTTTGCCATCGTTTTCCAGCACTGATTTCCAACCTGCGAGGAAAACGTTTGTCTTGTGCAGAATCTGATCGAACGTCTGTGGCATCTCGTTGTGTAATGCCATATTCTGGAACGCCCAAATCGTCGGCAACCAGATTTCGGTCTTGTCGTAGGGATAACCAGTCCCCGTATGGATTCTAAAATTCTCGCCGCCGTAAGCCTCGTGTGTGTGGATCTGCACTGTGCCCCAAGAACCGCTGACTTGATGAAGTGTGCCGTAAAATTGTCGTCCGTTGTCGTCAACATGCTCCAACGTGATGACTCCGGGTGGACTATGCCAACTGTCGGTTCGGTACGCGACAGACACAACTGGGTTTCCGGCCTCCGCAATCGCTTTGCAGACCATATAGACACCGTGAATCCCGTGTGTCGGGTAGTCATCAAACGAGTTGGTCGCTGTGTAGCAGACAACCTGTTTATCGCTTGCCCATGCTTTCGCGCGTGAGATAGCATCGTTATGCTCATGGCTTGATGGCGCAAGGATCGTCGCGCCGTTCTTTTCTGCGAGTTCAATCATCTGCTTCGCCTTGGCGAGCGAGTTAGCAAACGGACGGTTGATCAGGTTCGGCAGCCCCGCTTCGAGATAGGGTTCGTGGAGGATATGGTTCCACGGATGATTATAGTAACCGCCGGAGATCACGCCATCTACCTTTCCCAACATGTCATCAAAATTTTTGACGGCTGTGCATCCGTAAGTCGCAGCGATTGCTTGTGCCTTGTCGTATTCAATATCCCAGCAATGCGTAATTCGCATGCCCGTGAACGGGGTGTCTTTTTGACCCGCGCGTGGGTTGATGTGCGGTGCCCATAGCGGCATGTGGGAATACGAATCAGCGTTCAGAAATCCGACGCGGAAAGGTTCAGAGTTAGGTGTTTGCATGCCTGTCTCCTTTTAGAGTCGTCAGTTTTCAGTTATCGATTTGCCTCGCAGTGAGAGTTAAGAAACATTTCTAATGTTCATCAGAATCCTCTTACCCTGACGACTGACAACTTCTCTCACATTGTGACCCAGGTCGAGCCATTTTCACAAGACTCAACCGTTTTATAAATGAACTGCATACCCCGCAATCCATCATAGACTGTTGGGAAATCGTAAGCCTCAGTTTCCATCGGGTTGCCGTCAATGTGTCGCCGGATGGCTTCAACGACACCGACATAAATCGTCGCGAACGCCTCCAAGTACCCTTCCGGATGACCAGTCGGGATACGTGCGCCTGCCGCCGCTGCATCGGAAAGGTAACCCTGACCGCGGGTAAGCGTCTGTCTCGGTTCACCGTAACGATAGAGTTCAAGATAATTCGGATTCTCTTGCGCCCATTTCACTGCGCCCTGTTCGGCGTAGACACGGAGCGTAAGACCATTTTCCTCGCCAGTGGCAACCTGACTTATGCTTAAAACGCCTTTCCCACCACCTTTGAAACGGAGCAAGGCATTGACATCCTCATCCAGTACTCTGTCTGGCAGGAAAGTGCTTTTGTCAGCACAGAGTTCAGTAATCGGGTCGCCGGTGACGTATTCGAGCAGATTAACACAGTGCGTGCCGACATCACCCATCGTACCGCCAACGCCTGACTGTGCTGGGTCAACGCGCCATGCAGCCTGCTTCTGACCAAGTTTTTCGTGTGGCACCATTAGGAAGTCCTGAAGGTATTCGACAATAACCTTACGGATTTGCCCCATTGAGCCTTCAGCGAACAACGCACGCGCATGTCGCACGAGTGGATGTCCCGTATAGTTGTGTGTCAACGCAAAGACAAGTCCCGAATCTTCGACGCGTTGGACAAGAACCTCCGCTTCGTCAAGACTGTAAGTCATCGGTTTATCGCAAACGACGTGGAAACCTGCATCCAAAAAGGTTTTTGCGATTTCAAAGTGGGAGATGTTTGGTGTGACAATGCTCACAAAATCGATACGTTCATCTTCGGGGAGTGTTGCTTCGGCAGCTGCCATCTCCGCATAACTGTTGTAGCAGCGGTTTGGATCAAGATATAACTCTGCACCAGTGATTCGTGTGTTTTCTGGATCGCGTGAGAAGCACCCCGCAACGACTTCAATTTGTTGGTCGAGTGTGGCAGCGATACGGTGAACGCCACCGATAAACGCGCCCTGCCCGCCTCCTACCATGCCCATTCGTAATTTCCGTTTCCAAGATTCCATAAGGACTTACTCCGATTTAGTTATCAGTTTGCCTCGCAGTGAGAGTATTCAGTATTCAGTATTCAGTCGCCTTCTGATGCGTATCAGCCCTCTCTTTAACCGAAAACCGAGAACCGACGACTATCTTCAATTCAATCCAAGAATGTCTCGGTTCCGCGCCACGTCTGTCTCGCCGCCAGCAAAGTCGTCAAAGGCGACATCGGTTGTTTCGATGATATGTTTGGCGATAAAGGGTGCGCCTTCTGCCGCGCCCTGCTCTGGACTTTTGACGCAGCATTCCCATTCCAGTACTGCCCAACTGTCATAGCCTGCTTCCGTGAGCAGTGTAAACACCTGTGTGAAATCTACTTGCCCGTCGCCAAGCGAGCGGAATCTCGCCGCGCGTCCAGCCCAAGACTGATAACCACCGTAGACCCCGACCCGACCTGTCGGACGGAATTCAGCATCTTTAACATGAAATCCCTTGATACGTTCCGCATAAAGTCGGATAAAGTCGATATAATCGAGTTGTTGCAGCAGAAAATGGCTCGGATCGTAGTTGAGACAGGCAGCCGGATGGTCGTTGGTATAATCGAGGAACATCTCGTATGTCGCACCGTCATAAATATCTGAACCCGGGTGGAGTTCGTAGGCGAAGACCTGACCGTTATCGTGTGCCAGATCCAGCAGTGGAGACCACCGTGCCGCGAGTTCCTTGAACGCCTCTTCAATAATCCCGTCGGGACGTTGGGGCCACGGATAAACGGTATGCCACGCAAAACCGCCTGAAAGCACGGGGATAACATCGAGTCCCATGTTCACCGAAGCGTGGATACATTTTGTCAATTCGCCTGTTGCCCACGCTGTCCTTTCATCGCCACGCAAGCCGGGTGGGTGGAACGCCTCAAACATAACTTCGTATGCAGGATGCACAGCCAAGACCTGTCCAGCAAGGTAGCCTGCTACTTCCGTCGCTTCAAGCCCCATCTCGTTAAGCGTCCCTTTAAATGCATCGCAATAGGTTTTAGACTCGGCGGCTTTTCCAAGGTCAAGCACACGCTCGTCCCAACCGGGAAGTTGAACGCCTTTGTACCCCAAACTTGAGACCCATTTCCCAATATTTTCCATAGTGTTATAGGGTGCCTCGTCCCGCATGAATTGGGCGAGAAAAATAGCTGGACCCTTAATTTTCGGCATTGTTCCTCCGCTCTTGTATTCGTGTAAACCCTAACAATATAAGCGGTGTAAGTGTTGTTGCTAAATACACCGCTCCGTTTTGAATAGAAAAAAATAAATTACCAAATCTTCATGAACTTTGGGTATAATATATAGAAGTCCCTATGAAATGTCAAGGATTTTGGAGACTGTTTAGTTTCGTGAAAGGAATCAAAGAGTTGGAAAACCCCATCCACGGCTTGGCTGTCCGCGGGATAACGAAACATTTTCGGCGAACCAAGCGGACAAAGAAAAAACTACGTTTTCATCAAAAGATTCTCAACCTTTTCAAGCGAGAGAGAGAGGTCATCCGGGCGGTTGACGATATTTCTCTGGAGGTTGGCATCGGCGAAATCTACGGGATTCTCGGAGCAAACGGTTCAGGAAAATCGACCCTGATTCGCCTTATTTCGACGTTACTTCTACCCGATACAGGAAGTATCCACGTCTTCGGAGATGATGTTGTAACACATAGTCTGAAGGTGAGACGGGTCATGAACCGTGTCTCTGTTGAAGCCTCCTTCTTTAAACGGCTCTCTTCAACAGAAAACCTGATTTACGCTGCGCGTCTCTACGGTATTTCTGCAACGGAAGCCGAGCGGAAAGCAAAACGGATTTTAGAAAGACTCGGCTTTGATGCGGATCGGATGGACGAGGAGATGGAGTCGCTATCGCGCGGCATGCAGCAAAAAGTCGCTATCGCACGTGCGCTGCTGACAACCCCAATGCTCCTCTTGCTTGATGAACCCACAACCGGGCTTGATCCGAAATCTAAGCGCGATGTTCAAGCCTTTATTGAAGAAATACGGCGAGAACGGAACGCTGTTATCGTCTTGACGACGCACGATATGGTGGAAGCCGAGAAGTTATGTGATAGAATTGCGATTATTGATAATGGACGGTTTATCGCGGAAGGAACTGTTGAAGAACTCGTTGCCAGCACGCCGTCAGAGAACGGGGCGCCCGGGACATTGGAAGATGTCTTTATTGCATTGACCGGTAAGCAGATAGAGGAGGAAGCGTAACAGTGCTGAGTCTTCTACGCGAAACTATTGTTTCCTACGCGTTCATTGAACGCAACTTTAATCTGCTGAAACGGTACATGAGTTGGGAAATACTCTTTTTCAGTTATTCCATTGTCAATGCGCTTACAATCGGTTTGATTATGGTAGGACGTGGCAGCAGTAAAGATGTACTTTACCTCGTGATTGGCGCATTAATCTGGGGGTTCCTCTCAATTATGATGCGCGAGGTCAGCGATGCGATTACGTGGGAACGCTGGGAAGGCACGATAGAATATACCTTTATGGCACCGATCTACCGGATTACGCACCTTGTTGGCTCTTGCCTCTTTGCAATTCTATACGGGCTGTTAAGAACGGGTCTGGTATTAGCGATAATGCCCCTCTTCTTCGGTGAACATATCAACTTAAGCAATGCGAATTGGCTAACAATGATAGTAACGGTTGCGATCTCAAGTCTCTCGTTCATCGGTATCGGTCTGATGGCGGCGATCTTTCCTTTACTCTCTCCAGAAAAAGGACAAGCCGCGACAGGTATCATCCAGTCGATGTTGTTATTGGTTTCCGGTGTCTACTATGAAATTGAGGTGTTACCGGTATGGCTCCAGCCGATTTCCAAAATTTCGCCTGCGACCTATACGCTCAAATCCATTCGTGCGGCGATGCTTGATAATGCATCGGTTGAGAGCCAGTTAGGAAATCTGGTTCTATTACTCATCATCGGTGTGCTACTCATCCCACTCGGATTTTGGGTTTTCCATCTCGGTGAGAAGTACGCAAAACGCGTCGGCAGGTTAAAGCGAAGTGGGTAGATTGTTATATCTGCTTGTGTTTAAATCTGATAGGTGCGGTCAAACCCCATTCGTAAATATAACTATCTAATACGGAGGCGTGAATGTCAGGATATTATAGATCCCCAACAATATGTCAAGATACTATTGTATTTGTATGTGAAGATGATTTATGGACAGTTCCGGTTGAAGGCGGTGTCGCTCGGCGGCTGACATCGAATCTCGGTCTTACAGGGTCCCCGCGTTTATCACCAGATTGTGAGTTACTCGCTTTTTCTGGTCGTGAAGAGGGACCGTCAGAGGTGTATATCATGCCTGCCCTCGGTGGTGAAGCGAAGCGGCTTACCTATCAAGGAAGTAATGTAGCTATTATTGGCTGGGATACGGAGGGTGAGCATATTCTCTATTCAAGTGGCGCGGGGTTAGCGTTTGATCCGTGGATATGGAAAGTTCATTCAGAAGGCGGAGAACCCCAACGCCTACCCTACGGTCCCGCAAACCACATTGATTTTAGCGATACTGGTGGTGTTGTCATCGGCAGATTAACGCGGGAACCCGCACGCTGGAAACGCTACCGCGGCGGCACCGCAGGACAACTCTGGGTAGATGTGGAAGGCGATGGGCAATTTGAACCGCTCAAACCCGTGGATAGCAATTTCACGACACCGATGTGGATTGATGAACGGATCTATTTTATTTCTGACCACGAAGGCGTTGGGAATATATATTCCTGCCTGCCGACCGGTGAAGACATTCAACGCCATACGCACCAAGATACCTACTACTGCCGTTTAGCCCAAACCGATGGGACGCGTATTGTCTATCACGCTGGCGCGGACCTGTTTGTTTATGACCTTGAGAACGATACTGAAAACTGCGTCGATGTTGACTTCAGGAGTCCACGCATCCAACGACAACGGAAGTTCGTCAATGCGCCGGCGTACCTGCAAGAGTTTTCCCCAACGCCAGACGGTCACGCGTTAGGATTAACTGTCCGCGGTAAACTCTTTACAATGGCGAATTGGGAAGGCGCAGTCCTTCAGCACGGTGCGCGTGATGGGATACGCTATCGCTTAACACAGTGGCTCAACGACGGTAAACGACTCGTTACGCTCTCGGATGCCGAAGGTGAAGAGGCACTTGAAATTCATACTCGCGATGGTAGTGCGGATGTCGTCCGTCTTGACGCGCTTGACATTGGGCATGTCCGAGAACTTTCGGTTTCGCCACAAATTGAAAGCGATGAAAACGACCGAGCACTTCTTGTCAACCACCGTTTTGAGCTGCTGCACATTGATTTGGAGACACACGAACTTCGGGTACTTGATAAAGGGCATTATCACAGCATCCGAGGCGCAGCTTGGTCGCCTGATGGCAAGTGGTGTGCATATAGTTTCGCACCAACAGAGACGACCCGCTCCATAAAACTCTGCAAGATTGAAACAGGTGAAACATGGCTCGCCACTGAACCTGAATTCAGCGATTTCGCACCAGCGTGGGATCCAGAAGGGAAATATCTCTATTTTCTCTCCTATCGAGAATTCACCCCGGTCTACGATGCACTCCACTTCGATCTCGGTTTTCCTACGGCGATGCGTCCTTTGCTGATAACCTTGCAGGAGACTTTAGGGAATCCGTTCGTGCCGGAACCCCGTCCGCTTGAAGAGGAAAAAGAGGACAAGGACAAAGAAGGTGAGGAAGAAAAGCAGGACGAAGCCGATGAGGCATCTGACGAAAAATCTGAAAAGAAAAAGGATAAACCTGAGCCGATCACCATAGATGTGGAAGGCATTTCGCAACGCGTCGTCGCCTTCCCTTATCCACGTGGACGTTACGGACAAATTGCCGGTCTTGAAGGTAAAGTGATTTTCACCGCGTTTCCGGGAGAAGATGCACCGTCCACTGGCGATAGCAGCAGTGGACCCAGAGGCACCCTCCACGTCTACGACTTCAAGGAACAGAAAAAAGATACGCTTGTTTCAGGGATCGATGGCTTTCGGCTCTCCCGTGACGGGAAGACGCTCGTTTATGTAGCCGGAAACCGGTTGCGGGTTATCAGGGCGGGCAAGAAAGTAGAGGCGGGGAAACCCGAAAGTAGAGGTGGACCGAGCCGACAAACAGGTTGGATCGATCTCAATCGTATCAAAGCCTCTATTGTGCCTACAGCCGAATGGCACCAGATGTATCGCGAGGCGTGGCGACTGCAGCGCGATTTCTTCTGGACAGAGGATATGTCCGGTGTGGATTGGGAGCATGTGTATCAACGGTATCTGCCGCTCCTCAACCGGATCGCGACGCGCCGTGAATTTTCGGACCTGATGTGGGAGATGCAAGGTGAGCTTGGCACTTCACATGCGTATGAAATGGGGGGCGATTACCGAAGTTCGCCGAACTATGCACAAGGATTCCTCGGCGCAGATTATGCCCATGATGCAGAAAATAACGGCTATCGTATCACGCACATTCCACGTGGGGATGCTTGGGAAGCGACAAAGGATTCACCGCTCAACGCACCGGGCGTTAACGTCCGCGAAGGCGATGTTCTGCTCGCTATTGCCGGGCAGCGTGTCAGCAAAACCGTCTCACCGGGCGAACTGCTCGTGAATCTCGCAAATCAGGAGGTTCAAGCGACATTCCAAAATTCGGACGATGGCGAAAAACGTGTTGTTACGCTCAAAGTGTTGGGCGGTGAAAGCGAGTTACGGTATCGTGAATGGGTGTCGCAAAATCGACGATACGTCCACGAAAAGACGGACGGTAAAGTCGGATACGTCCATATTCCTGACATGGGACGGCGAGGGTATGCAGAATTTCACCGCGGTTTTCTTGCCGAAGTGAGTTATCCGGGACTGTTGATTGATGTACGCTACAATGGCGGTGGACATGTTTCGCAGCTGCTTTTAGAAAAGTTAGCGCGCCGTCGTATTGGATATGACGTACCACGCTGGGGCACACCGCATCCGTATCCAGATGCTTCCGTCTTGGGTCCGATGGTTGCCGTCACTAACGAGAACGCCGGTTCCGATGGCGATATTTTCTCGCACTGTTTCAAGCTAATGGAGTTGGGACTCCTTATCGGCAAGCGCACGTGGGGCGGTGTTATCGGTATCTCACCGCATCAGTCGTTTGTAGATGGCGGCGGAACGACGCAACCGGAGTATTCTTTCTGGTTTGTTGATGTCGGGTGGCGCGTTGAAAACTACGGCACCGACCCGGATATCGAAGTAGATTACCGTCCGCAGGATTATATCACAGATGCCGATCCGCAACTCGACCGCGGGATTGAAGAACTCCTCCGACAGATGGAGGAGAATCCGCCCGAGCTCCCCGATTTCGGTGAGCGTCCGCGTTTGACCTTGCCTACGTTGCCTAAAGCGTGATATGATAGAAGGAGCGTATTTGGTTGAAAAGGAATGTGTCTGTTGCAGGCACATTCCTGTATAGGTTTATGAAGTTTAATAAAATATTTGGGTAATGCTATGTTCCTCCAAACTCGGTAGGTGCGGTTTGCAACCGCACCGGACTGCCCCAGGAAATTACCCGATTAAATTCTTGATCTTCATTTACCTATAGACAACTGTAAATGGATTCATTCGTCAAACCTGTTAGACGTAAGCGTGGTTATTTGTAAGGCTGAAACAGATAGGCAAGGTGGTTTAGATGGCAAAAACAGAGGTTGAAGTCAAATTCACACTTCCTATTGACGAGAGTTTTTTACAACACAAAAGTGATGCGGAACGTAAGGCAAAAGAGGCTTTTGTGCTTGAACTGCTTCGGCACGGCGATATCAGTGCGGGTAGAGCTGCAAAACTCCTTGATATTTCCCGATGGGATCTCTCAGACTTGATGTCTGAGGCTGGAATTTCCCCTTTTGCTGAGGTTACGGCTGAAGAATTAGCTGCTGAAGTTGAAAATGCCTTGAAAGTTTTGAATAACCAAGATACTGTGGGAGCGATCTCCAGATCGCGATATCTACATAAAACCGACAAAAACGAAAATTGAATGCCTCTGAAGAATCGTTATAGTTAATGGACAAAGATATATGTTATCTAAGCCGCGCGTTTATATTGAGACATCAGTTATTAGTTATCTGACTTCCAGACCCAGCAGCAACGAAGGGGTGCGTGGATGCCAATATTTCACTCGCTATTGGTGGGAGAATTTTGCTGAGCAACAATTTGAACTTGTTTCCTCACCGATCGTCCAACAGGAAGTAAGTTTGGGAGATAAGGAAGCTTCTCAAAAGCGTCTTGATGTCTTAAAAAAATTGACCTTATTGGATGCGCCGAAAGAAATATTAGATTCTTTTAGTGATGACTTAATAAATGCTGGAGCTTTACCCCTGAAAGCACGGGTTGACTCATTTCATATAGCGATTGCCGCGATAAACGATGTACAGTATTTAGCAACATGGAACTTCAAGCATATTGCCAATATTAACAAAATTCCCTTGATACAACAAGTGTGTAGAAAAGCTGGTTATCAACCGCCAATTCTATGCACACCGCAACAATTACTAATGGAGGACTTTTGGCATGTGGAAAGATCCAATTATTGACGAAATCCATCGGATTCGGGAAGAATGGGCTGCAAAGTTTAACTACGATGCAAAAGCATTACTTGAGGATATTGAAGAACAAAAACGGCAAAACTATTTAACTGATGAAAACGGGAACTTCATAAGGGACAAAAAAGGCGGGTTGATTCTCAAACCTGAGTTGAAATCGAAAAAGTCAAGAGATGATGCTTGCGACCTTCGCGATGACGTTTAGTAATTTGTCCATTGCGCTAAGTGGAAAGTCTCCTTTATTATGCATATACTCTGTGCGAACGTAGGAAGCACCTCGTTCAAATACCAAATTATTGATATGGAGACCACAACCTCCCTCGTCAAGGGAGGCGTGGAGCGTATCGGTAATTCACCGTCTGCCTTTACGCATGCTGTGCCGGGGAAACCCGCCCGCGACGGCGAAATTGATGCACCGACGCATACCGCTGCGATTGCGCACGCTATGGACCTAATCACCGATGCTGAGGTCGGTTGCTTTGAAGACTTAGGGCAATTGGACGGGGTCGGATTCAAAACTATTCTCGCCAAAGGCTATTGGCGTTCGGCACGGATTACCGAGGATGTGATCGCAGCATTGGAGGCATCTATACCGCTTGCACCGATGCATAACCCTGCCTACATCGCCTCTATCCATGCTTTTCAAGAACTGCTACCGACAACACCACTCGTTGCAGTCTTTGAGACATGGTTCCACCAGACGATTCCAGATTACGCCGCTGAATTCGGGGTGCCGCGCTTCTGGGTAGAGCAGCACGACATCCGTCGATATGGCTATCATGGTGCTTCTCACCGCTATATCTCTGAGCGTGTGCCGGAACTCCTTGGACGGGAATCAGGAGAAGGGCTGCGCATTATCTCGTGCCATCTCGGTGGCAGTTCGTCTCTCTGTGCCATCAAAGACGGTGAATCTATTGATACGTCGATGGGAACCTCTACGCAATACGGGATGATTCAGTCTACCCGTTGCGGCGAATTAGACGCGTTTGCGGTGCTCTATATGCTCGACAAAGAGGGATACTCTACGGATGAAATTCGTCGTCAATTGGTTGAAGATTCAGGCTTGAAAGGTATCTCTGGCACGAGTGGCGATATGCGCGATGTGGAGGCTGCGATTGCCGCAGGCGATGATAGTGCCCGTTTGGCTCTGGATACTTACGTTTACGGTGTGAAGAAATATATCGGCGCGTATATCGCTGCACTCGGAGGTGTGGATGTCATCGCTTTTGCGGGTGGCATCGGTGAAAAAAGTGCTACAACCCGCGCGAAGATTTGCGAAGGACTTGAGTGGTGCGGTATCCACTTGGACGCGGCGAAAAATGCGCAAGCGACTGGCGAGGCTGACCTCTCAGCAGATGAGAGTCGTGCTAAGATTCTGATTGTCTCTACGAATGAGGAATTAATTGTGTCTCGTGAGACTGCCCAAGTTCTCAGAGCACGCGGTTGATGGGATTCGCGAGCACAACTCGCTCCTACAGAACACGGGGATAAAAGATCGCGAGCACAGCTCGCTCCTACAATCAGAACAGAACGAAACTGACTTTACATCAAATATTCTCGTTCCCGGAAGATTCTGATAGCGAGCCACAGCAATCCTACCGTTAGGAGAAAAATTACGAGAAGTGCTACCCACACTGATGGTGGCGAGGTTCCTAAAAGGTCGTCTAATAACCCTCGCTGCAGTTTATAACGCGGAAATACACTGAAATGGTAGTGTGATATAGAGAGCCTCTTGATACCCGCCTGCATGAACGGTGCTGCGGTGATACGTTCCCATCCCATCACAAATAACAATCCCCATAGGACAGGATGCTTGAACCGTGCTGCTAATGCGGCAGCAAGTGCGCCATACGTTAACAATGACAATACCATTGATGCGGTATAGCGGAGGCTCATGCCTAAGTGGAACAGGATGTTTTTATCAAGTTTTGAGTGTGTCGCGACAATACAGGTTAAGATTAGGTGGGATCCGCCTATGATCGCAAGGGTACCGACAAGATACGCTGCGAATTTACTGAGTAGAATTGTCGATTTACGGAGCGGTCGCATCTGAAGATAGGTTAATCCTTTGCCGTCAATTTCATCGGAGATGATTGCCGTCCCGTAGAAAATTGCGCATAGGTTCACCAAAAGTCCATACAGGATTAGCGTTATTTGGGGTATGAACCTGTTGACGTTTCCACTGCCGCTTACCGTGAACCGGAATATGAGCGCAATCAGAAGCGATAACGCGCAGCCGATCAGAATCAGCACAGTTCGTCGCGTCCAGAACATTTGCCGTAGTGTCACTTTAAAGAGTGCGAGATAGGCAGGAAATGCGTTTGCGTTGTTAACCATTCATAACCTTTCAGCGGATGAGAGTCTGAAATAATATTAACATTAATTTCTGAATTTAGCAAATTTTTTAGGATTATATAGTAAAATCCGAAAATATATTCACACGAAAGACCGGACTATGAATTTTCTTCCTTACGATTGGGTTGCGATTGGGTACTTAGCATTCACGGGTGTACTCGTCCTGATTTTCCGCAAAAATGTTGCACGCTGGTATCTCTATTTGCTGGCACGCGTGCTCTGGATTATTGGCATTGTATCACTGACATTCACTAATGAATATACACCCTTAATTTTGCAATTCCTACGGGATTTGTATCCACTCTCCACGATCGCGCTTTTCTATATCGAGATAGAGAAATTAACGCAGATGGTGTTTCAGCGTTATTTCGATGAAACGGTGATCTACTGGGAAAAACGGGTCTTTAAAGGGATGCCATGTCTTGAATTGAGCGATCGATTTCCTTCCATAATTCTATCAGAGATTTTACATCTCTGCTATTTTAGTTACTACGTCATAGCTGTGTTTTTAGCGGCATGGCTCTATTTCAGCGGGCGGATAGATCCGTTCCGAGAAACAGTCTTTGCGGAGACATTGGCGTTTAATCTGAGTCTACTTTGCTATCCGTTTCTACCTACCACCGGTCCCCGATACGTGTTTGAAAAGATCCAAGGTAAACTGTCCGAAGGTTTTTTCTTTAGACTGGCACATTTCATGGTTTCAAGAGGTTCCTCGAAAGGCACGGCGTTTCCAAGTTCGCACGTTTCGCTATCCGTAACTGTGCTGCTCTGTGCCCTGCGTTATGATAGCACAGCGTTTCTGATTCTACTCCCGATGTGTGTAGGACTGACATTCGGCACTGTTTACGGAAGATTCCACTATGTGATTGACGCTATCGCGGGGGCAATTTTGGCAGGCATCGTCTTTGGTATCACGACCTTACTCTTTTAGTTCTCAATCGGTCTCTGCCTTTTATCTCAACACTGCTTTTCCCTTGACAGTTTTCTGGATAGCATAGTACACTTAACAGAAGAATTTCCCTTAAACACAAGCAACAAAACTTTGTTTTGATACCCTCAAGGACGGGAGAAAAACGTGAAATACATTGCGCGAACTACTTTACTTTTGCTCATTTATAGAGAAGATTGGAGATCCGTATGTCCAACCAATTAGCGATTTCAGGCGGTACACCTGTCCGCAACATAGAAAGCGAACCGTGGTCCTCATGGCCCCTCACGACAACCGAGGAGTGGGAGTCGAAAGTCGAACCGCTGCTCCAAGAAGTCTATTTGAGCGGGAGCGAAGGCTCCGGTGGCACGATGATTGAGCGTTTTGGAGAGCAGTACGCGCAGTATACTGGCACAAACTACGCACTCTTCATGCCACACGGCACCGATTCAATTAGTGCCGCCTTAGCCGGTGCACTGGATCTCGACGGCTTCAGCGATGGTGGTGAGGTTATCGTACCGAACTATACGTTCGTAGCAACGGCAAGTGCTGTCTTAGAACGCCGATGCACTGTGGTGTTTGTAGACATTTCACCAGAGACGTTTACGATTGATCCGGCAGGTGTTGAAGCGGCGATTGGTCCAGAAACCCGTGCAATCTTGCCTGTCCACCTCGGCGGTCATCCAGCAGATATGGGGGCATTACAGGAAATTGCCCAACGCCACCAACTCGCAATCATTGAAGACTGCGCTCAAGCACACGGTGCAGAATACCAGACGAAAAGGGTCGGTTCCCTCAGCGATGTCGGCGCGTTTAGTTTCCAAGCATCGAAAAATTTAACCTCCGGTGAAGGTGGCATGGTCACAACAAACGACAAAGACATTCACGACCGGGTCTGTGCTTTTATGAATGTCGGACGCGCCCCCGGCGGTGCGAGATGGGAATACCCGCGACTCGGCTGGAACTATCGTCCGTCAGAATACCTCGCGGCGATCCTGCTCGTGCGGTTGGAACTTTTAGCGGCGCAAACCGATCGCCGTAATCGGAACGCTGCCTCTCTCTCCGACGCTTTGGAGGCAATCGACGGTATTACGCCACCGCAACTTGCACCATGGGTTACGAAGCACGGTTATCACCTCTACTGCCTGAAGTATCATCCTGAAGGTTTCGGTGGTAAATCCCGGCAGGAATTTGTCAATGCGCTTTCTGCTGAAGGTATTCCGTGCTCCATCGGCTACCGCTCCCCGCTTTCGGAAGAACCCGGAATGGCACACGTCGCGACGAAATATCCGCATCTCATCCGGTCGTTGCCCTGTCCGAATGCCGAATTAGTCTGTGAGCAGAGCGTGTGGCTTTTCCAAAATCTTTTCCTCGGATTAGAAACAGATATGGACCAGGTTGTGGAAGCGATCGCTAAAATTCATAAAGCATGGAATTGATCGCCAACGTGTAGTCCGAAAATTTAAGTATTGGCATATACCACCAAAATCTTCGATGCATCCACAAAGCCGCAAACCGCTCCTTGTTTATGATAATGACTGCGATTTTTGCCGATACTGGATTGCCCAATGGCAACACGCCACCGGCGACCGAATCGACTACGCGCCGTTCCAAGAAGTCGCTGCAGAATTCCCAGAAATACCGCTTTCAGCGTTTGAAAATTCAGTGCAGCTAATCCTCCAAAACAGCACAGTTTTGAGCGGTGCAGAGGCTGTCTTTCGTGCTTTAAACAACGGTTTGCTTCTCTGGTGCTACTATCATCTATTCGGGTTCAAGAGCGTGTCGGAGGGAGTCTACCGCTTTGTTGCACAGCACCGTCCGTTTTTCTCTGCGTTGACGCGCTGGTTTTGCGGAACACATACCGAACGCACAACGTTCTATCTCTCGCGCTGGCTGTTTCTACGCGGACTCGGCTGTATCTATCTCATCGCCTTTCTCTCTTTATGGGTACAGATTCACGGATTGATTGGCAGCAACGGAATTTTACCAGCAGAACAGTATTTAGCAGCAGTCCATCAACAAATCGGGACCGAAGGCTACTACCTGCTGCCAACGTTGTTTTGGTTGAATCCCTCAGATGCTTGCCTCCATTTCCTGTGTGCTGGCGGCGTTGTGCTGTCTTTAGTCTTAATAGCAGGTTTCTTGCCGACTGCTACTTTAACCGGTTTATGGATATTCTATCTATCGCTTGTGACAGTCGGTCAAGCCTTTCTCAGCTTCCAATGGGATGTACTGCTTTTAGAGGCAGGGCTTTTAGCAATATTCTTCGCGCCGCTGCGAATCCGTGATGCCTTCACACGTGTGTCTGAAACTTCCGGGGTATTTTTATGGCTCCTACGTTGGCTCCTGTTTCGGCTAATGTTTGCTTCAGGGTTCGTCAAACTCGCGAGCGATGAGGTGTGGCGAAATCTCACTGCCCTTAATTTCCACTATGAAACGCAACCGTTACCGACATGGTTAGGATGGTATGTGCATCAGTTGCCAGAGTGGTTGCACAAAGTTTCCGTTATCGGTATGTTCGCCGTTGAACTCGTCGTCCCGTTTCTTATTTTCGCGCCACGACGGTTACGTACTGCTGGATGTATCGGATTGATTGGACTACAAGTCCTGATTTTATTGACAGGAAACTACTGCTTTTTTAATTTGCTGACAATCGCGTTGTGCCTCCTGCTCATTGATGATGTGACGTGGAAAGGTCTACTATCCAAACGGTTTATGCCGAGTTTTCAATCCGTCGAAAATTCGCCTCACCGATACAGGCGTATCTGTATCGCAGTCGTGGCAACGCTTCTTTTTGTGTTAAGTGGTATCCGATTCGGCGGGCAACTCTTTAGAGATGTGCGGTTTCCTGATGTCGCTTGGATTAGACCTTTTCGGAGTGTGAACACCTACGGACTCTTCGCAGATATGACTGAATCGCGCCCGGAGATTATTGTTGAAGGTAGCAACGATCGAATAACATGGGAAACCTACCCTTTCCGATGGAAACCGGGGGATCTTAAAGAGGCACCTAAATGGGTTGCGCCGCATCAACCACGACTGGATTGGCAGATGTGGTTCGCCGCCCTTCAAGGAAGTTATCGAAATACGCCTTGGTTTCCCCATTTCATAGGCGCACTGCTACAAGGTAAACCCGAAGTCTTGCAGCTGTTGGCGGAAAACCCGTTCCCCGACGCGCCCCCACGTTATGTTCGCGCAACGCTTTACGATTATCATTTTACCGACATCGCCACAAAACGCTCAGAAGGGACGTGGTGGTACCGAGAACGGAAAGGACTTTATTGCCCAGCAGTTTCACTCCGCTAAAAAATAGCAGGTACGTTCTACGCTGCCCTTTAACTTCACGAACTTAATAGGAGAATTTATGCCCAGCCAATTCTTAAAGGTTGCATTGGAAGCAGCCAAAAACGCTGAAGAGATTATCACCGCTTACTACACCGGCGATGCCATGAAGGTCGAAATGAAAGAGGACGAAACGCCGGTCACGCTCGCCGATAGAGGTGCTGAAAAAATAATCCGCGAAACCATCAAAAAGGCGTTTCCAGACCACGGATTTTTAGGTGAAGAATACGGAATCGAAGAAGGAGATTCACCATACGTCTGGATTATCGACCCGATTGATGCCACAAAAAATTACATCCGTAAAATCCCAATCTTCGGCACACAGATTGCACTAATGAAAGGCGAGGAACTCATCCTCGGCGTTTCCAATGCCCCACTTTTGAACGAACTCTTCTATGCAGAGGCAGGAAGTGGTGCTTTCCTGAACGGCGAACCGATCCAAGTATCCGATGTAGCACACCCCAAAGACGCAATGGTATGCCACGGTGGACTGAATTGGTTCGTAGAAAAAGGCACTTTCCCCGGTATCTACAATCTCATCACCGACGCTGCACGCAGCAGAGGGTTCGGCGACTTCTACATGTATCACCTCGTGGCTTCTGGAAGAGTGGATGCTGTTATTGAAGCGGCGATTAGCGTTTGGGACATCGCTGCCATCACTGTTATCGTGCGGGAAGCCGGTGGAAAGGTAACAGATATACAAGGACAAGCCATCACGAAAGATACTGCTTCATTAATAGCAACAAATGGAGTCCTGCATAACACCGTCTTAGACTATTTTAAAGATGCCTAACCGCAGATTTTTGATAAATTTACAACTGTATCATGGTGTTTAGCAATCGACTACCAAAAGGGTCGCGTCCGCGCAAGTCCGCCCCAATCAATTTCAGGACCAAAGGATAATAACATCTCTACCTTTTCTGTCGGTCGGAGCATGCAACCGAGGAAACGGAGCGGATTTTCATATCTACTTCCGTCGGCGGTTTTCCACGCGCGCGGTGCAGGAATCGCTGCTTGCACCGATGCAATAACCGCCATCGGGTCTTCATCTGGCACCATCGGGTCACGCACCAAGCCTTGCGGATGGTATTTTGAAGGTTCATCCCATTTCGCATAACCGACGATGCTTTTGTCGCGACGCAAAACACGATATTGCTTCA
This sequence comes from Candidatus Poribacteria bacterium, assembly GCA_965208735.1. GTDB lineage: Bacteria > Poribacteria > WGA-4E > WGA-4E > WGA-3G > WGA-3G. The sequence continues at coordinate 4,630,620 of CBDBPM010000002.1, read as the reverse complement.
TATTGAACTGATGCACCTCTGGATATTCAAGATTCCAATAAACCGGAAAATTCTGGGCTGCCCATCTCTTTTTAATGTCATGTAAAACATCAAAATCTTCAGAGTTCACCTCCGTCCATTTGAGTTCGGAAGCATCGGAACATGGCGAGAGTTGCGTGCGTACCTCCCTTGTAACCTCTTGACATCCGACCTTCCGATATAATTGATACGCTTCTCTTGTGTCCGTATCAAGAATACATCCTCGATAACCTTTCCGCTCAAAATACGGATTCAGTTCCCGCATCAATCGGGTTGCGATCCCTTGACGACGCATATCAGGGGCAACATACATAACCGTTACCATCCCAAAATCTTGGGGTTTACCCTCAAGATACATATAAGTTTCTGAACCGAATACATGTCCAACAACTCTATCATTGACGAATGCTAAACGAACGCCTTCTGGTTCGAGGTATCCATCGTTAAATTTCTTTTGGTAGTAATCTTTGCTGATATTGAAGGGCCCTGTTGACAACAACTCCCAAACTGCGTCATCGTCACGGGGTTGCCAATGTCTGTAAGTAATCGTATTACGCATTATGTCTCCTCTAATTTTTCGTTAGCTACCTATCAAATTTTACCGCCAACCCGTCCGGTGGTATCCCGTCAAATCAATTTCCTGACCGAAGGGTAAAAGCATCAAGCCCCATGTTGTAGGTTCAAATGTACAACCACATAAACGAAGCGATGTTTCATACCTACCACCTTCTGCTGTTTGGAAGGTACGGGTTGCCGGTATTGCCGCCTGTACCGATGCAAGAACTTCCATTGGATCGATATCTGGTGCAATAGGGTCCCGGATTAACCCATCTGGATAATATTCTGAAGATTCCTCCCACCTTGAATAACCAACAATTTTTTGACCCTGACGTAACACTCGGTACCCGCTCATATTGTACCGATGCACTTTAATGAATGCACGTTTTTTGACGATATTTTGCCGAACCCACTCGACTGGAAAATTGCGTCTTGCCCATCCTTCATCTAATTGAGGAAAGACACTTAAGTCTTGTTGATTCACCTCAGTCCATTTAAGTTGTGATGAACTCGGATTTCGTGGAAGTTGTGTTCGCAATTCTCGCGTTAAAAACTGATATCCGACTTTCTGATACAACCGGATAGCTGCCTCTTCATCTGTATCAAGAATACTTCCACGATACCCTTTTCGCTTGAAATGCGAATGCAGTTCGTGCATCAAATGGGTTGCGATGCCTTGCTGACGCATGTCTGATGCAACAAAAACATGTGATACCCACCCGAATATCTGGATTTCTCTCTCAGCGCACAAAGGAGTAGGTTCACCAAGTACGTGCCCTACAACCCTGTCGCTGAGTAGTGCTAAACGAATCGCTTCTGCATCAATATCAACATGCCAATCCTCAAACTTCGTGCGATAGAGGTCTTCGTGGACTTGTTCTGCAGGCACCAACAGTTCCAGAATTGCGTCATCATCGCCTGGCTGCCAATGTCTGTAAATGATCTTATCCCGCATAGTCTTCCTTCCGGGCAAAATAGTTTTCATTTATACATCAAAACGGATGCACTTTTCTGGCGGACGCGAGATATGATTTTCTTGAATATTTCAAGTGGATGTGTTATACTACATACTAAGCCTTGTAGAGGTGATATGTTTGTAAGAAGGAGAACACTAAATGCACCTTGACTTTCAGGACGTGCTGGATCTGTCCTATGTGGTTGATGAAAAGAGTCCATGTGAGCTGCCAATTGATCCTGCCAAAATTTATGACCAAGCGACGTTGGAAAAAGATGGCTACTTTGAAAGCCGGATTGACACGTCTGGCCACTACTCTACGCACATGGATGCCCCCTGTTTAATGTACCCCGGCGGCGCAACTATCGCCGAAATTCCGAAGGAGAAATTGACGGGACCCGCCGTCTTAATGGACTTTTCCGCGATTAAGAAACCCAACGATGCTGTGACCGCCGAAGACATTAAGGCGTGGATAGCCGAAAACGACGAGATTCCAGAAGATAGCATTGTCTTTATGCGAACAGGAATGGACAGATTCGTCTATCAGGATAACTTCAACCGAGAGTGGATCGGTTTTAGTGAAGATGCCGCCGAACTGCTTGTTGAGAAAGGCATAAAGGTCATTGGAACAGATGCCTGCAGTATTGATTCAGTAGCAGGGCACCCGCCGTTGCATGACGGTTTACCGCCCGCACACCTCGTTTTCCTCGGAGCCGGTATCCCGCACGTTGAAGATCTGTGCAATTTGAGTCAACTCCCGACGCATTTTTATGTCGTCATCGCGCCACTAAAGTTAGCACGGAGTTCCGGGGCACCGACGCGTGTGTTCGCGTTCGTGTAAGTATTCTAAAGATGTCCTTCTCTCCTTCAAATAGGGTGCAATGCTGCAGCCGCGTTTGATATAAGAAAAATGCTATCCAATATCCCCGAACCGATCTTAAACCTGTTATATGAAATCGGTGAAATTGCAGGAAAAAACGCTTACCTCGTCGGCGGATTCGTCCGAGACCTCCTGCTCAAGCGATCGAGCCTTGATATCGACATTGTTATAGAAGGAGACGCAATCCGAGTTGCAGAAACGATATGTGACCGGTGGAACGGGACATTGGAAGTGCATCCACAATTCGGCACTGCAACCGTCACACCTCAGAATATCGACCTGCCCAAAGTGGACTTTGTCACCGCACGTAGTGAAACTTATCAAGGCGCAGGCACGTTACCTATAGTGCAAAGCGGGACGCTCACTGATGATCTGCACCGACGCGATTTTTCAATTAACGCGCTTGCAATGCGCTTAGATACAAATGCTTTCGGCACCATCGTTGATGAGACAGGCGGAGTGGAAGACCTTGAGGCGGGTATCATTCGGGTCCTTCACAAGCAAAGTTTCATAGACGATCCGACGCGTATCTTCCGCGCTACTCGGTATGCTGGACGCTACGATTTCCGTATCGCTGAAACCGATGAAGCTTTGATTCGGGAGGCACTTCCGGTATTACCACAACTCAGCGGTGAACGGATACGCAACGAAATTGACAGGGTACTTCTTGAGAAGCACGCAGCCAAAATTGTAGAACACCTCACACAACTCGGTGTATGGGAAATTATCGCTACTGACTGGAATATACCGGCTACGTTCACATACGATTCTAAGAAAGCAGAGCAGGCTGTATCTTGGGCATCAGCGCACCTCGTAGATGAAATGTTTCAGCCAGAACGGGTCCGTTGGATGACACTCTTCGGCACTGATATGCCGATATACCAAATTGAAACCATCAGTTTCAGGCTCATATTAGAGCATCAACTTCAGCGACTGGTAAGCCGGGCACAGGCAATGAAACGCAATGTTTCGCTTGAACAGGTGACAGATGCTGATTTTGAAAAGCTCGGATTCCCGTTGTCGAAGAACACATCTATCAAACACCAGAACGGAATGTGGGGCATCGTTGATAACGATAACATGAAAACCTACGTATGTGGAGAAGGGAATCTCCATCGGGTACAAACGCCGCTCACTGCTTATAGGCAGTTGGAACAAACACTTACGCCATTACAGAAAACGATAAAACCGAGCGAGGTGTACCAGTTGCTAAAACCGTATCCGATCGAAGCGTTAGCACTCGGTTATGTAGACACCGCTGTACCAGAATGGAAGCGTGAAAAGATAAAAGATTACCTTTTTATCCTGCGCAAGGTTCAACCCTTTATTACAGGAAAAGATTTAATCGCGTTTGGAAAAAAGCCGGGGAAAGCATTTGAACCACAACTCTGGAAACTGTTTGCCGCACAGTTAGACGGAGAAATTAGTAAAAAAGAGGAGGCATATTCCCGCTTACGGACTTTTATATAGCAAGATTTGGCTTGCAAGCGGTGCCAAATACATAATGGCGAATTTCGATCCTTTTGCAGCAATTCTCATAGTTACACAGTTCATTATTCTGCTAACCTTTCATGAGTGGGCACACGCTAAATCCGCGGATATGTTAGGAGATTCAACTGCCCGCGATTTAGGACGGATGTCGCTGAATCCAGGTGTCCATATTGATATGATTGGTACAATCATACTTCCTCTGATCGCCTCGCTTTTTGGAGGTGCCTTTTTTGGGTGGGCAAAACCGGTACCCGTCAATCCTTACAATCTTAAAAACTGGAGACGCGACTTAATGATAATCGCGGGGGCAGGACCGCTCATGAATATCATCCTGGCTTTCGTGATCTTAGCAGTGCTTCAGATAATGATAGAATTTACGCCTTTTAAGCCGATTGAATCTAAACTGCATTTTCAGATTAGCAGGCAAATAATTCTCATGGCACGTATTAGTGTAATTCTCGCGGCGTTTAATATGATCCCACTTTTTCCGTTAGATGGATTTAGCGTTGTGAGAGGGTTGCTGCCAGAACGGATAGCACGCGAATTTGGAAAATTAGAACCGTACGGAATGCCGATTCTGATGTGCCTTATTTTTCTGCCCGGCCTAATCGGGATACCAAACTACTTATTCAACTTTTTGGGTGAAATTAGTAATAGCATCTTCAGTCTGATAGCACAAATCGTCGGTTTACGATGAAAAATCCGATTTTCATCGTAAGTCTCAACTTAGGTCTTTTGCTACGCTTACAACGCTGAAAGCATCAAATATGCTAACCGAAACAACTGAAACTCTTGGAAATCAAGATTTGGAAACCACACCTACTGCGGCAGCACCGATCTACTCGGTCAAGTTAGAAGGCTTTGAGGGTCCCCTTGATCTGCTCCTGCACCTGATTCAGAAAGAGGAGATGGATATCTACGATATCCAGATCGCGCAGATCACGGATCGGTACCTGGAATATGTCAATTTAATGGAGCAGCTGGATTTAGACGTGGCATCCGAATTTTTGGTGATGGCAGCGACGCTTCTGCATATTAAATCGCAGAGCATCCTTCCACAACTCACGTTAAACGCTGAACACCCGATCCGTGACCAAGAGCAACTCGTTAAACAACTCTTGGAATACAAACGCTTTAAAGAGGCTTCTAAGATCCTTGATGTTTACGCCGAGCGACAGACATGGGTCTATAATAGAAGCTCAAAACTGCATGCAGATTTAGATAGTACGCGCGAATTCGAGATTAAAGCCACCTTATTTGATCTACTGACCGCTTTCAAGACTATAAATGACCGAGTTGCGGAAGTAGATGCCGAAGAGCTTTACGAAACAGTTGAAGAAGAAACAATCACCGTCGAAGATAAAATCGCCTTTATTGAGAGACAGTTGGAGATTGCAGACCAACTGCTATTTGAGGAGCTATTCCCGTTATCCTCAAGCAAGACGGATCGGATTGTCACATTCCTTGCCATTTTAGAACTTATTCGAATAGGAACAATCGTTACCGTTCAAACTGACCATTTCGAGAGTATCTATATCGTTAAACAGGAGCACCAGCCCGATCGCGAGATCGCACCGCCTCCAACCGTAGAAACCACTCGTTCAGAAGAACGAGGCTATTAGGAACTATGTTTATGGATTCTGATAATCTTACCACCGTCGTTTCGATAGAAGAAGTAGATCTGATGTCGGAACAAAAACTTAAGTCAATCTTGGAAGCGATTCTGTTTGCAGCGAGCGAACCGATCTCGATGGAACAGTTTCAAGACGCACTGCAAGGGGTCGGCAAACGTGCTATCCGGAATGCACTCACCGCACTCCACGACGAGTATCAAGAGATAGATCGAAGTTTTCACCTCGTTGAAATAGCGAATGGCTACCAAATGTGCACGCGACCCGAATATTCAGAATGGATACAGAAATTTTATACCCGACAAGTTCGCGTGACGCTGTCTCCATCCGCGCTTGAGACGCTTTCAATCGTCGCATACAAACAGCCCATCACACGTGCCGATGTCGCAGCAATTCGCGGCGTAAACAGTGACAGCGTCCTCAACTCGCTCGTAGAGAAAAGACTGGTTCGCATCACTGGCAGAAAAGAGGGGCGCGCCCTACTTTTTTCAACTACCGATGAGTTTCTGCAACAATTCGGATTGAAGGATGCCTCTGATTTGCCCTCACTTGATGAAATCGACGAACTTCTTACCACACCAAACGGGAATGAATCCCTCGAAAACCTACTTCCAGAGATGATGGAGGAGGGTGCTGAACAATGAACTACGATGCATGGTTCCAGTGCAGTGAAGGATGCGGTGAGACCTATCCACTCACTGAAATTATCTATCGGTGCAGAAATTGCGATGGATTGTTAGAAGTCCAGCACAACATGGACGTGCTGAAACAGCGTAACGCTGCTGATTGGAAATCCCTCTTTGAGAAACGCTATAGGCGGACGCAATACCCTTACGGTAGCGGTGTCTGGGGAAAAAAGGAACTCGTCTGCCCAAACATTGATGATGATAACATCATCTCTATGTATGAGGGTGGCACCAATCTGTTCTGGGCAGAACGCTTCGGTGAACAACTCGGCTTACACGACCTGTGGATCAAGCAGTGCGGTAACAGCCACACCGGTTCCTTTAAAGACCTCGGGATGACCGTCCTTGTCTCAATGGTTAGACAGATTATCGCCGAATCTGGAAACATCCGTGCCGTTATGTGCGCCTCTACAGGCGACACTTCTGCCGCTCTCGCTGCTTATGCATCCGCAGCGGGTCTACCCGCAATTATCCTCTTGCCGAAAGCGAAAGTTACACGGGAACAACTCATTCAACCTATCGCGAATGGCGCGTTAACGCTTTCGCTTGAAACGGATTTCGACGGGTGCATGGAGATCGTCCAAAAACTTGCTGGACGGAAAGATTTCTATCTCGCTAACTCCATTAATTCTCTCCGCATTGAAGGACAAAAAACAATAAGTATTGAAATCGTACAACAATTTAACTGGGAAGTCCCGGATTGGATAATTATTCCGGGCGGTAACCTCGGTAATGTCTCGGCACTCGGACTCGGTTTTTTAATGATGTACGATCTCGGTATGATTGACAAACTGCCGCGCATCGCTTGCGCGCAAGCTGAACGTGCAAATCCGCTCTACCGGAGTTATCAAACAAGGTTCACAGAGTTCAGCGCAATCACGGCACAAGCGACACAAGCGACAGCAATTCAGATCGGAAACCCCGTTTCGGTGCATCGCGCCATCCGGACCTTGAAACGATTTGATGGTATTGTCGACCAAGCGACAGAAGCAGAATTGGCAGACGCTGCAGCAAGAGCAGATAGAACAGGATTGTTCAATTGCCCGCACACCGGCGTGGCGTTGGCAGTGCTCATAAAAATGGTCGAGCGTCAACAGATTCTTCCAGGTCATAGGGTCATTGTTATCTCCACAGCGACCGGTCTCAAATTCCCAGATTTCAAGGTAGCATATCACAACGTCGCTCCCGGCGAACCTGCCCCTCGCTACCTAAATGCCCCGATTGAATTGGAAGCGGACTATGAAGGTGTCCTGAAACAGATTGGTGCACATCTTGATGCATAACACCTGCCTCCAGAGATGCAAATTCAGTCGTCTTACAACGATAAAGATTTGCAACGAATCCACAAAATATGGTATAATCTAAGTGTTAACTTATAAACTTCATCAAAATTAATAAGTAATAGGAGTGAATGAATGTCAGAACAGTATCAGCCTAAGCCTGAGCACAAATTTACCTTTGGATTGTGGACCGTCGGTAATCCAGGACGGGATCCATTTGGTGATGTTGTCAGGCCCCCTCTGAAACCTACTTACACTGTCGAAAAACTAAGTGAATTAGGCGCGTATGGCGTCAATTTACACGATAACGACCTCGTTCCCTTTGATGCTTCAGCCACAGAACGCGATAATATTGTTAGCGAATTTAAGAAGGCACTTTCAGATCACGGCATGAAGGTCCCGATGGCGACAACGAATCTATTTTACCATCCGGTCTTTAAAGACGGTGCTTTTACTTCCAATGATCCGAAGGTACGCGCATTCGCCATTCAGAAAACATTAAATGCTATTGATCTCGGTGTGGAACTCGGTGCAACAATTTATGTCTTTTGGGGTGGACGCGAAGGTTCGGAAGTGGATGCTGCTAAGAACGGGCCGGATACCGTCAAGTGGAACCGTGAAGCGATGAACTACTTCACGCACTACGTCAAGGACCAAGGATATGATCTTCGATTCGCGCTTGAGGCGAAGCCGAATGAACCGCGTGGCGACATCTACCTACCGACGACCGGCCACATGCTTCACTTTATTGAAACACTTGATCACCCCGAAATGGTCGGCGTTAACCCCGAATTCGCTCATGAAACCATGGCAGGGTTAAACTTCATCCACGGGGTCGCACAAGCTTATGAAGCCGGTAAACTCTTCCACATTGACCTCAATGACCAGAAAATGAGCCGTTTCGACCAAGACCTGCGCTTCGGTTCCGAAAACATCAAAAGCGCGTTTTTCCTTGTCAAATTCCTTGAGGATACGAACTGGGATGGCAATCGCCACTTTGACGCGCACGCCTACCGAACTGAAGATGAACAAGGCGTGTGGCACTTCGCTGCAGGATGCATGCGCAGCTACCTGATTTTGAAAGACAAAGCACGCCGTTTCAACGAAGATGCGGAAATTCAAGGCATTCTCGCAGAACTGCAAGCCCGTGATCCTGAACTTGAAGCACTCATGGCAAACTATAACGCCGAGAGTGTCGGAAAACTGAGAAAGATAGACTTTGAACCGGATACCATTGCACAAAAAGGACTCGGATACGAGAAATTGGATCAGCTCACATTTGAAATTTTAACCGGAGTTAGGTAACCTCTCGCTCCGTTGAGAAAGTTGGAGCCTTGCCTATGAACACGCTTATTATTGCGGTTTTGAGCTTCATCGGCTTCATCGTCGCCTATCACACGTACGGTAAATGGTTGGCGAGAAAAATTTTTGGATTAGATGCCCAAGCGACGGTTCCGAGCCAAGAACTCAAAGATGATGTCGATTATGTGCCGACGAAGAAGGAGATCATTTTTGGGCATCACTTCACAAGCATCGCTGGCACAGGGCCCATCGTAGGACCCGCGATTGCCGTCTTTTGGGGATGGTTACCGGCGTTGCTATGGGTCGTTCTCGGCTCGGTCTTTATCGGTGCTGTTCATGATTTCGGCGCGCTTGTTGTCTCACTTCGCAACCGCGGGCAAAGCGTCGGTGAAGTCGCTGGCAGAATGATAGGTCCCCGCGCCAAATTTCTCTTCCTTTTCGTTCTCTTCATAGGTTTGACGATTGTCCTCGCCATCTTTGGGTTAGTCATCGCCCTGATTTTCTCCTACTATCCTGAATCTGTTTTATCCGTTTGGGTGGAAATCCCGCTCGCCGTAGTCATCGGTCTCTGGATTTACCGCAGAGGCGGTAATATCCTCATCCCTTCCATTGTCGCGCTCGGTATCATGTACATCGCGATGGGTGTTGGTGCCTACCTCCTACCGATTGATTTAAGTCAAATATTCGGTATTCCGTTACTTGGGCAAACTTACCTGAACGTCGTGGTAGTCTGGACACTGGTGCTTTTCGTCTACTGTTTTATCGCCTCAGTCCTGCCAGTATGGACGCTCCTGCAACCCCGTGATTTCATTAATAGCCATGAACTTGTATTAGCGCTGCTTTTGCTGGTGCTCGGACTTGCCGTAGCAGGCTTGACGGGCAGAGCGGATCTAACAGCATCCGCCCCTGCTATTGCCTCAGATATCCCACCAGATGCCCCACCGATCTGGCCCTTCCTCTTTATCACGATTGCATGTGGTGCTGTGAGTGGCTTCCACTGTATGGTGAGTTCGGGTACCTCCAGCAAACAGGTCGAATCCGAAAGTGATGCGCAATACGTAGGCTACGGTGCAATGTTGCTTGAAGGCGGTCTGGCTGTTATCGTTATTCTCGCTTGTTGCGCTGGCATCGGTATGGGGGTTTTCAACCGTGTTGGCACAGGCGCAAACTACACATTTGAACCTATTGTCGCAGCAGAAAGTGCTGCTCCTGTTACCAATCACGATGCATGGAAAACCCGTTATGCGACTACCACAACTGCGGTAAACGCTGATGGCACGACACGAGTGGTTGGCGGTTGGGCAAGCCACAATCTCAAAGCGAAGGTGAGTGCGTTTGTTGATGGCGGCGGGAATTTTCTTGCATCCCTTGGTATTCCACTCAAGATGGGTATTGCGATTATGGCAGTGCTCGTCGCCAGTTTCGCTGCCACAACGCTTGATACTGCGACACGACTCCAACGCTATGTTATTTACGAACTTGCGCAGACGGCTAACATCAAGCCGCTAACAAACCGTTACATCGCCACTGCATTTGCTTTGGTGCTCGCTGCAGCTGTCGCATTGCTGCAGGGACCGAGCGGACCCGGTAGCGGCGGATTGACCCTCTGGCCCCTCTTCGGCGCAACGAATCAACTCTTGGCGGGATTAGCCTTTATGGTGATTGTCTTCTATCTCCTGCGCCGTAACAAACCGATCTGGTTCGCGTTCCTCCCGATGGTTGTTATGCTCATCATGCCTGCCTGGGCAATGTTGCATCAGATGTTTGATCCGCAGACTGGGTGGCTCTTCACCGGCAAATATCTGCTTTTCGGATTCGGCGTTGTTGTGGAAGCGTTGCAAATATGGATGATTGCTGAGGGTGTCATCGCGTGGCGAAATGCCCGCGGGAATTACCCAGAACTCCCACCATTAGAAAGCGTTGCTGCCGATTGAGAAAATAATAACCGTCTCAGACCCAGGGCCGGTAGGTTCGGTTTTGCGGTGTACTCACCCAAATGCGATCTGCATTCCTAACCGAATCGGATACTACGCGGAAACTTTGAAGACTTCAAAACCCTCTTGAGTCCGTAGGGTTTAGGTATTTTGATTATTGAGGAAAGCAATGTCAGCAATCTCAAAAAAACAAGCAAAAACCGAAGACCTCCACAACTATCCTGTCGATGCAGACATCTTCCGAAGGACATTCAACGGATACGTTCAGAGATTCAATACTATTTTTTTCACTTTAGTCTTCTTGATTTGCGCACCTTTCATAGCATACGCAATTGCATGGTATTTAGGCGAGGCAAAAGTTGATGTTACAGGTTTCTTAAACCTTTGGCATGCCACTGAGTCTCTACTGTTAGACGCGGGATTTCCACATATAGTATTCGGAATGTTTGCTTCCGGAATTATTTCAGTAGGTCACTTCACTTTTGGGCTTATCTCAGTCGGTGGTTTCGCTTTTGGCGTGATTTCAATCGGGATGCTCTGCTCTTGCGGCATTATATCTATGGGTGGTATGTTCTCTGTTGGTGTGATCGCAATTGGGTATTCGCGCGCTTATGGGGTCATCGCTATTGCTACAGGGAACCAAAAACCTTTTGAAAAAGGCGTATACATGAACGGAAAGGCTTTCGGGGTTATTGCGATCGGACGGGAGGCACGAGGCGTTTATTCGCTGTCTTATGGAGAGGAAGGTGAAGGCGTTTATCAGTTTTCACCGAAACGTCAGGACCCAGAAGCCGTTGCACTCTTTACGCGGTGGTACAAGAAATTCAAAAACGCATTCGTTTTGCCTTCTTAAAGCGATTCACACTTTTGAAAGACGCACCTTGCCTTATCATAATCTATTGGTAGTTCGTACGCAAAGAGGCGAGGCACAGAGACCTCGCCTAACAATAAACATCGGAGTTTACCAGAAGTATGCGCTATGCTGGAAGCCTCTCAACAGCCGCGAAGAAATCTGCATTTGATGCGCTAAAACCATACTGCTGTTCCACTTCCCGAATGGCGATCTCTGTCGTAAACAGATTATCGTAGGTATCCGGGAACTCCACGCCGGTCGTAGCATCGCGGAGTAGCACCATGTTATAACCATACCTTGACATGGATCGGATACCGTAATCCCTGCCCAATACACACCAATTCGTTGCGAAACCGGCGAAGATTAGATGCAAGATACGCCGCTTCTCCATGAGATCATGCAACTGCTGACCCGTTGCAATAACAAAGTCATCATCTTGTACATCAATTGCGGGAGAGACAGCAAGTTGCGATGCAAGTTTGTCCCAATGAATACCAATACCCGGCGGTTGGCTTCGCGGACCGCGATAAACGGCGTAATCACCCTCACGACTACGGAAATCGGAGGGTGGCCACGCCGAAGGTGTTGAAGGTTCGGGTGGTTTGTGGCGTTTAAGTTGCGGATACTGCTCCGCCACCGGTGGTGATGGCGCATGCACAATCGTCAAACCCGCTTGCCGCGCGGCATCTATCGCTGGCACAACGCATTCAGTCGTTACCTGTGCTGCGCGTTCTATCCAACTTTCGATGAAATGCACGTTCCACAGATCAACGAGAACCAAAGCCGTCTCATCCACCGGTAACGGCATCTCAAACTCACGCCGGATAAACGCCGTTTCACGACACGGGACATCTGCGGGTGTACTATCCTGAAAGTAACGGACACGCAAATCTAACGTTTTCATTTTGGCTCCTGAAATAGCGACGCGTCCAGTTCAGCGTTCAATGTAACGCGCTTCACTCGAATTTCAGAAAAGCGCTGTCCCTCCACATTTTGAACCGTCCGATGTGCTATTTTAACACCATCAACATCGCGGTAATCATCCATGAGCGTCTCTCGGTTAGCGGTGACACCTTGGGAAGTCTCTCGATAGGCATATTTCACGACATAGTGCGTCTCATCACTAATAAACAATCGCAACATTTCGCCAGATGGCTGTGGAACTACCAGAATAGATGCAGGCTTACCTTGCACGTCTTCTGTACCCGCATATTGGATTGGAATATCATTTTGCGAGAGGTTTGTTAGGAGCCACACCGTTTCTCGGAAAATACTATCCTTGAAAGAAGCAGCCATTTGTGGTGGAATGGGTTGAACACCCATCGGGGTCATCGCATACGCGGCGGAGCCGTCATAGGTGTAAGCCATTTCGCCTTGCGGCATTTTCATCTCCTGCCTAAATTTGTCAGGGAAGAGATAATATAACTTGGCATCTATCTGCATAGGTCCTGCCTGTGAATTGGCTGCAATATCTGCTTCCATAACAGCGTTCTTCACCGCTTGCAACTTCTCAAGTCCGCCATGTGCTTCAACTGCTGCAGCAAGAATTTCTTTCGCTTTCGCCATATCCCCTTCACTCGCCTCTGGCATCGGCTCTGCAGGCGGTGGTGCCGGTTGCTCTATCTCAATCTCGTTAACCTCACCGAATTCATCAAGCGGCCGGTCAAAACTCTCTTTATTCCCGACAGCAACAATCGTGAGCGCGTCTGGATGGAGATACTTTTGCGCGACTGCCTGCACATCTTCCGCCGTAACTTTGGCAATGTTATCAGTAAAAGTTTCAAGGAAATCAGGCGCATAACCGCGGTAATCAAGAATCATCTGCTGAAAAGCGATTTGTGCACTGCTCTCAAAACCAAAGACAAACGAATTAATGAGCGAATCCTTGGTGCGCTGCAGTTCATCCTCTGGAACAGACGCGTCTCGGAGTCCCTTGACGACATCAATAATAAGTGCGATAGCCTCTGCGGTTTTATCGGCACGGGTCTGTGAATAGGCGAGCCACTCTCCTGGATTCGTATAGTACGACGTTTGCATCGCGCTACCTACCGCATAGGCGAGCCCGTGTTTTTCACGCACTTCCCGCATAAGTCGAGAAGTGAAACCACCCTCACCGAGAATATCGTTCATGACTCGGAGCGCGAAATAGCCCGGGAAATCGGGTGTGCGCTTGATGCCGAGATGTCCAAGCAAAATTACTGTCTGATTGAGATCTTTGAAAATATAATTAACAGAAGGTTCCCGGACTTCATCCACTGTTGGAACCTCTGGAAACGCAATCTCTGTAGTTTCCCAACCTTCAAATACCTTTTCAAGTTGCGCAATCAAGGTTTCGGTATCAAAATCACCCGTAATTGCGAGCATCATATTGTTCGGATGGAAATATTTCGTATGAAACGCTTTGAGATCCTCAACAGTGATACTTTCTATCCCCTCAATTTCAGAATACCATCCAAATGGATGGTCTGTACCATAGAGGAGCGCAGAAAAATTACGCAACGCAAGTGGAAAAGGATTATCATTCCTTCGACGAATCCCTTCAATGATCTGTTGTTTGCGGAGTGTCAATTTGTCTTCGCGAAACGCAGGGTTCCTGAGGACATCGGCAAAGATTTCTAACCCTTTTTCGATATCTTCTGCGAGTGCCGAAAGACTAACGCGACCATATTCAAGCGACATACCGACTTCAACGGAAGCCGCCATGGATTCCAATTCCTCATTAAGCGCATCCGGTTCACGCGACACCGTGCCGCCGGTTCGCATAACGCCCGCGCAGATTGATGCCAAGCCTACTTTATCTGCTGGATCATAGAGGTCCCCGGTTTTAATTAAGCCGTTGATGTTGAAAAGCGGCAACTCATGATCTTCAAGTAGGTAAAGCACCACTCCATTGGAGAGCACCCGTTTTTCTGGAACTGGCGGTTTAAATTCAATAGGTTCAAAAGTGAGTTCTTCGTGCGGTTTCGCGAATGTAGACGGAATACCGCACACAATGAAACAGGTGATGAGTACAGCGATAATAAGCCCAGTAGATGTTCGTCCCTTCATTATTCAGTGCCCTCCGCGTCGTCACCGGCGGATACGACTGCCTCTTTTTTAACAAGGGTGCCGACGGTGCGGTTGCTTTTCGTGAAATAGGTTTTTGCGACTCTCATGATGTCCTCTGGGGTAATTTTATACATATTCTCGCGCCAATCCAGTATATAGCGCCAACTCCCAGCGATCCCTTCATAGAAAGCCAACTGCTGTGCCATTCCGGCGTTCGAGCTGAGGTTGCGAATAAAACTGGCATCCACCTGTTTGAGGATGCGTTTAAATTCCTTTTCGGCGACAGGTTCGGTCTTGAGTTTTTCCAGTTCAGCGTAGATGGCTTCCTCAACATCAAGGGTCGTATTTGGTGAACGTGGTGTACCATTTATAACGAAAAGATTGTCGTAGCGCGCGCCTGGATACCCATTTATCGAATTAGCAGAAACAGCTATCCCCTCCTCAACGATGTTTTTGTAAAATCGGGAGGTACGTCCATCCGAAAGGATCGCGCTAATCATATCCAGTACATAGTCGTCAAAATGTGGAAGTGTCGGTTTATGATACCCAATCATCAGCTGCGGCTCAGCGTCATATTCAACTTCAATCCGGCGTTCGCCTTCCTGCGGCAGCTCCTCAGTTGTTACCTCACTCGGAAGCGGTTGTGACTGCATATCACCAAAATGCTTGTCAATCAGCGCAATGGTATCATCTATGTTAATATTCCCGACAATCACCATGACGGAGTTATTCGGCGCATAGTGGATCTTGAAAAATTCTTCGGCTTTCCGCCGATTGAGCATCGCAATATCAGAAGGCCACCCTATAATCGGCATTCCGTAAGGATGCGCGGTAAAGGCAGCAGCGATAAACTGTTCATAGAGTTTGCCACCGGGACGCGTATCCACACGCATCCGGCGTTCCTCTTTAACAGCTTCGCGTTCCACATAAAATTCGCGCAGAACAGCGTTCTTAAGCCGATCAGACTCCAGTGTCGCCCAGAGTTCTAACTTGTTAGATGGCAATTCCACTGTGTAAATCGTGTAGTCAACAGAAGTACCAGCGTTGAACCCTGCGCTACCGTGCTGCGTATAGATTTCAGTGTATTCACCCGTGACGATCCACTCTTTCGCGAGTTCCTGTTGTTCTTTAAGTGCCGCTTCCAATTCAGTAATTTTATCAGCATCTGCTCTGGAACCTTTCGCACGCTCCATGTCAAGCGCATCACCTATCCGGTCGATTTCGGCAAGCACGACTTTTTCTTTTTCATAGTCCTTTGTGCCGATCGTTTTCGTGCCTTTGAACAACATGTGTTCCAACATATGAGCGATACCGCGTGTATCGTCCGATTCATCGACGGATCCGGCTTTAAAAAGGATGTAGGGTGCGACAGTCGGCGAGGTGTCACGTTTAATCATCAATAACTTCAGACCGTTGGGAAAGATATGCTCTACCACACGGTCTCCGAGATCTTGTGCTGATGCTATTCCGGTCAAGGTAATAAGGAACAGAACCAGCAAATAACGTATATGTTTCATTTACTATTCAGCGGCAGTTTTTAACTTAGAAAATGCCGCTTCCTTTCCATATAAAAACCCCTCAGCCTCAGTTATAAGGTGGGGTACAGAATTTTCTAATATGAACTTCAATTGGAAAAAATTAAATTATAGAACAAAGGCGAAAGAAGCCTCGATTGAATCATCGAGGCTCCCTACGCTTTACTCTTTTTCAACGTCACCCAGTAACCCGACAAGGGCAAATCTGATGTGTGATGAGAGTGCGGAATTCTCTGCGCGAAGATCTGCGCCTTCTTCGTCCGGATACATGACATGTGCTGCTACTGCGCGCTTTACCCAGCGTTCCGCTCGGTCATCGTAAGGAATATATTTTTCTTTAGGGGCAGTGCAGGCTGGACACTCTTCTGGTGGATTAGCCGCTTCTTTCCACAAATAGCCACAAGCTAAACAAACAAACATTCTAAAGTCCTTTCTCTGTGCCTCAGAAGATTAATATTTGAATACTGAATCGCCAAAATTATTAATCCTCTGAAAATCGAAATTACAGGTTTCAAAATTATGATTAATAATCACATTTTAGCAGATTACATTCTAAGATGCAAGTTTAAAATTCAGACGCTAATTTAACTTTAAGTTGTCGGTAATGGATGGACGGAACAGTAGAAAGGGCAGCACAAGTGATTTTCTGGCGGGTAGTATCCAAAGGAAAGAACATAGCGGAACTTGAAAACGACACGCTAAACTTCAACGCGTACAAATGCAAGAAACGCTCCAGAGAGAAAAACAACGAAAAACAACGTTAGCAACAGCAAATCTACTGCTGCAGCGTTGAAATCGCGACCGAGACTAAGCCTATCTTCAAACATCGGAATTGATTCTGGGCTGATGGGCTTTTTCGACATACCGTCATAAACCCCAATGATATGGAGACTCTCGGGGTCTGCGCTATCCATATCCCTGACAAATTCACGGTATTCACGGGCGTAACGCTGCACGTTCGCCACAAATTGTTGGTGCCGTTCAAACCCAGTCCCAGCAAAAACCTCAAGAAGGTGCTGAACAAGCACGACAGGTGAGATGCGGGTGACAGAACGCGCCAGTTGAATTTGGGCATGCTGCTGAGTTAAGTATTCATGGCTCAAACGTTCCCGCTCCGTCACGTCTTTGATGACATATTGACCCGCAAACTCCATTTTTTGCACTGGATGCTCAGGCATGTCTTGCAAACGCGCGTCGTATTCACCCTTAAGTTCATTTACACGTTGGATCGCGCGTTCGTTGAATTCATCATAAGTCATTGATGCTGAAAATCCGCTTGCAATAGAGGCGAGCGTACTCGGCATAAAAACCACGAAGGTGACCCACATCAATAAAAGTATCACAAGACTCGCGGCACTCTGCCGCACACGCGACGACACCAACAAACCTAACGCAAGAAACAGGCACAGGTACAGCATCGCAATAAAAAGAATAATGCCTAAACGATTCCACGCATCGGTACCGAGTTGCACATCGCTGGCGGTGGAAATTACCAACAGGTTCATCAACACAGCGAGCGTAAACGGGGTGCTGATACTGACCAACGCGCCTAAAAATTTACCAATCAACACGGTGTGGCGCGGGACCGAGTTTGCCAACGTCAAACGTAGTGTCCCATGCTCGCGTTCGCCAGAAATCGAATCAAAGGTGAACAGGATCGCGATGAGACTCAAGACGTACCCGATCACAAACGCCCAATCTATTTTGATAGTGTCCGGACGAATATTTTTTCGATTGAGAGTCGCAGGCATATAATCTAACTGCCAAAAGCCTGCTAAGCCATCAACTGCCCAAGCGTAAAATCCGCCGTGGACATTATCAGCCAAAAAGTCCGCACCGCCATCTGCACAGAAATGGAGAGATGACGGCTTTTTGTAAAGGTATCCGGGGCCCTCTTGCGCAATCTGATACAAATGTGTTCGAGATCTTAAGCGATTCAAGGATTCCGTGGCGGCATCGTGATATTTCTGCATCCGCACAGGATGTTCCTGGAGATGCACAATCGCATTGATCAGCATCAAGCCGAGAAGCAATACGGTTGTCAGCGCAAACCGAAGACTATTCAAATTGTCGTAAATTTCTCGTTTCGCAATATGCCACATAAGTAGTCAGTTACCAGTTGCCAGTTACCAGTTTCAGTTAGCAGTAATAACCAGTAATCAGTTAGTCGTTTTTAGCCTCCGCAGTAAAGAAGTTTGCATCTTCCTCACCTCAATTTATCAGTTTCCAGTTTCCAGAGAAGAGAGTTTTTATGAACCATTTCCTTCTTCTCTTAACTGGTCACTGGTACACTGGAAACTACTTCACACTTCACTTCTTTGGAAAACCAGAAATATCCCGATGAACAGGACGAGGTTGATTATCAACAGCAGACAAATATCTGGAAAAGCACGCGCTGCATTTATTTCGACATCGCTTCTCTGAAAAGAAAACTGAGGCAAACTATCCCAATCTACCGCGCCCTTGTCGGCAGAAAACCATTGTTGAGACCCGAACGCGTTCTTGTCATAGTAATAATCAATCAAGGACCGTCGATACCTTCGTGCCGCGTCAAAAAAATCTCTGAGTCCGCGCAGGTCTGTCCCCGCCCACGCTTGCGTTGCCGCGTCGTACATCCCGACTGGCGAGCCTCTCAAAAGGATGCGATCGACAATCGCTGGTTGAACAAAGATAGTTTCGAGTGCCTGCTTTCGGACGAGCCATGCGCGTTCTGCGGCTTTGACGATCTGCGGTCCAAGGAAGCGGTAATAATCCTGCGCATGTGGGACCTGAGGTTTGGATGCTTCATGAAGCTTGTCAATGTTTGAAACAGCGTGGTAGTCATACCTAAGTGTTGATGAATCTCGATGAAAATATTCAAAGTGGTAACCTGATCCCCATATCTGGTTGAAATTCGGACCCGCGCCTATCATACCAAGATACGGATCTTCTCCTGGAACGGCATCATTCGCAAGGAACTGCTTTCGCTCTCTGTCAAATGCCTCCCATATCTGTTTAATTTCCTCGTAAGCGGATACCATACGGGGTTGAGAAGTCTGCGGAGGCGCAATCGCGGCAAGAACCGCATTTGGATACACCAACACCCAAAACCCCCAGACAAACATAGCAAGCATCAGTGCTGTGCCAGTTCTGCGGGTTACCGCTGAAATTAGCATACCGATGAGGTAGAATACGGACAGATAGACAATTGAACTCAAGACAATCCCACCGATCCGGAGGAAATCACCGATACTCAGAGAAACAACGGTGGATGTTGTCAGCAAAATTACCGCGAGGAGCAGACTCATCAGCAACGGAACGAGCAAGCAGAGCATCGCACTGATGTATTTCGCAAGCAGGATTTGACCGCGACGCACCGGATGCGTTAGCACCAAACGTAATGTGCCGCGCTCGCGTTCCCCGGCAATGGCATCGTAGGCGAAAATCAGTGCAATTAGACTCAGAACGACCTCGAAGATGAAAACAATGTCAATTGAAGTGAAGAGGTTGAGAAGTGGATTCGTCAATTTATACGTTCCAGTATCCCACAGTGTCGGCACAAAACTGTGAGATACGGCAATCTCATTGCCCAGCCGTTTATCCAACCCAACATTGAAAATACTCAACGGGTTTGGTGGACGGGTAATACTATATCTTCCGCTTGAATAGGTCTTCGAGTCCTGCGATCGCTGATCCACTGTTTTGAGAGCAGTGTTGTAGGCTTCTAACCGTCGCTCGTAATCCTTAAGAAGCACAGCAGTATTCGCGACAACAAGCAGCAACATAATGAGGACGGCTGCGGCGAAGCGGAACGTCATCAAGTTATCAAGGAGTTCTCGGCGGATAAGCACTGTTAACATGAAGTTTCCTTCTATTGGGACGAAACGGACGCAGTGGAATTTCAGATCAGATGGAGAATTTAGCAAAGCCCATAATTACCGATAGGACTTACGCAATTTTTCCATAAGAACCTACTGTTCCCTGTCGCTGGCGAGGTTTGAAACCTCACCAGCAGTGGGTTTTGCGTAAGCCCCATGGCGATCCTACTTCTCTCCGAAAACCTTCAGAAACTCTGGATCCTCCGTTACATCCGAAAATTCGGGTGTTTCAAGGAAAGACGAGTAGTAGGAATCCATATAATTATAGTGGCTGACCGCATAATCGTCCTGAGCGGCTTTCAAATGATGTAAAGTCTTCTCTCGGTTTTTCTCGGATGCCCAAATGCTCACAGCAAGCATGAAGTGATTATAATCGTTGTAATTTCCCAAATCAATGGCGATTTGTAGCAGACGTTTCGCCGCATTATACTTCTTCGACCATACCAGACAACAACCCACATTGTGAGCCGCCCAAATAAGCTCATAGGTATTTACAGGAAAACCTGCATCCAGTTTTTTCAACTCTCCTTCAATAAATGTGTTCGCTTCCGTCCAGACTTGATCGAAACGCTCCCAATCTTCCTGTTTGCTATACAACAGCAGCCGATTCTCTCTCACAGCCAACCAGAATCTAAAATAAGTCCGCCAACCGGGTTTACCATTAGCACGTTCCAACTTTTCTATTTCGAGAAGTGCGGCATCTATCTGGTCGTTTTTTCGTAATACCTCTGCTCCGAATTGCAGAAAATCACAACGACTGTACTGACTCACTTCAGGGTTATTTAAGCGCTCAGATGCCTCATTATAAAGTTGAATCCAGTCATCAATACGACGTTCCGCTTTCCAACATCCGGCAGTGCTCAGATTAGAAATAGTTCTTAACACATGCATTTCTGACTTCTTGCATGCCCAACGGTAAAGACGCGTCTGTTCCTCAATAGCTTCTCGATTTCTCCGAAGGTGAGCGAGACTATTGACTAATTCCTTATGCGACCAATAATGCTCCGTATCATCTGTCGCGATATCCATATACTTACGGAGTAGAGGCACCCGTTTTTCCATTCCAAGTTTTCCCATATATGGGTATAGATCATTAACAACAAGATGCGCTAACTCAGGTGTGATTTCCGCCTTAAGTGCATCGTCAATCTCGCTGGATGCCTCCTTAAGAATAGCCTCTCTTGATGTCGGGTCAGATTTTACTTGTTCCATGAATGAATTGAACTTGCTGCGAAGTTGCTCTAATTGATTCATGATGTTCTCCTTCAGGTTATCTGATAATTGTAAATGACCAAAGAATTCTTGCGCCAAGGATTCCTGATCGGTTCGTAAACGTTTGCGTGCACGTTGGAGTCGGCTCGTAATTGTATTCACCGACACTCCCATGAATTGACCGATCTCTTTCGTTGACATCTCGTCGAGATAGAAGAGTGTTACAACCGCACGTTCATTCTCCGGCAGTCTTTCCAAAAGTTTTTCTGAAATCTCATGGTAACACTCGGTTCTCTCTGCCATCCGCTGTTCCGACACGTGTTGTGTATAGGAGGATTCCTCGATTTCTTCCGAGGGTGTGTCCTCCAACGATTGCATCACAAGTTTCTGCGCTTGCCGTCGCGTTTGCTTGCGCAACCAATCAATGCAAAGCCGATTTGCGATGACGTGGAGCCAACTCGCGAATTGGTTCGGATTCTCGAGCGTCGGAAGTTTTTGGTATGCCTTAAGGAAGGTGTCTTGCACAATCTCTTCTGCATAGTGAAAATCCTTGATCTTCCGCCATGCAAGGGCGTGAACGCTCTTTTGGTACTTGTTCACCAAAACACTAAACGCAGCATCGTCGCCCAATAAAATCTTGTGGATCAATTGAACATCGTCTTCTCTTTCCAAAAGATTCCTCCTTATGAACAAATGAAGCATGTTTGCATGCCTCAAAAGATTTAATCAAATGCTGGGTTTTCTAAAATTAAGCAATACGTTCTGATTCACACTCTCTATTATTAGAGACGAAATTTTGAGCATAAAACGTGCATCAGCGCGAGAAAAATGAAAAAGACTGATTTTTTTAGGATTTGTTTTGTGAGTGTGCGTGATAAAATGCCGATTGCTTGGGAGTGTTAATAATACTCAGGGACCTTCTCTATAAGGCGTTTTGGGGCATTCTCGCGAGTTATTTGGAGAGGTACAGAATTTAAAGAAGCTTTATCAAATTTCAAATTGCAGGTCATCCGGTTCGTAGTAGGGCAATTCATTGCCCGTTTGGGAAGTGTGCTTCATCGCACGACTACGAATCTACCCACAAGTTCAAAGTTGATGAAGCACCAGTGATCTGATAACGTTTCTTGTTAACTTTCATCGAAGTCGTATTACTGTTTGGCTGACTGCGTTTTCAGTTCAGCAATGCGATCGCGTAAAGCAGCGGCTTCCTCATAATCGAGGTCCAGCGCAGCTTTCCGCATCTGTCGCGTCAGGTCTGTAATGATTGCTTCAATATCTTGCGGCTCCATATCTTCAATAACCGCAGGGGGCGGCTCCGGCTTCTTAGTCTTATACTCAGTTTCCGATTCAGCGATAAGTTCTTGAATCGCCTTTTGAATGGTCACTGGTGTGATATTGTTATCTGCGTTATATTGGAGTTGAATCTCGCGACGGCGGCGTGTCTCCTTCATTGCTTCTCCCATCGCTTCTGTAACGTTATCGCCGTACAAGATGACTTCACCATCAACATTCCGCGCAGCGCGTCCAGATGTCTGCACAAGAGATCTCACAGACCGAAGAAAACCGGGACGATCAGCGTCCAGAATCGCAACAAGGGAAACCTCCGGCAGATCAAGTCCCTCCCGGAGTAGGTTGATCCCCACTAACACATCAAACACCCCTTCCCGGAGCTGGCGTAGAATGCGAGCACGGTCAAACACGTCAATCTCAGAATGCATATAGTCAGCACGGATACCCGCTTCGGTCAAGTACTCGGTTAAGTCCTCCGACATCCGCTTGGTGAGCGTCGTGACAAGAACCCGTTGTTTCCGCTTGACACGTTCCTTGATCCTGCCGATGAGATCGTCTATCTGTCCCCTGACTGGATGGATCGAGATTTCGGGATCAATCAGTCCCGTTGGGCGGATAATCTGCTCGACGATTTGCGCGCTGTTTTCCATTTCGTATGGACCCGGTGTTGCTGAGACAAAGACAACTTGGTTAACCCGCGCCTCAACCTCGTCGAAACGGAGCGGGCGGTTGTCCAAAGCGGAAGGCAGGCGAAATCCATAATTGACAAGCGTCTTCTTTCGAGAGCGGTCGCCACGATACATGCCGCGCAGTTGCGGAATCGTAACGTGCGATTCATCAATAAAGAGCAGAAAATCGTCAGAGAAATAGTGCATGAGGCAATAGGGTGGATCCCCCGGTTGCAACCCTGAGAGGTGCCGCGAGTAGTTTTCAATACCAGAACAGTAACCTACCTCCCGCAACATCTCCAAATCAAAGCGGGTACGCTGTTCAATGCGTTGTGCCTCCAGCAGCTTATTCTCTTTCTCAAAAGTCAGAATCCGGTCTTGGAGTTCAAGTTCAATATTAATTAATGCTTGATCAAAAATTTCACCATCGGTCATAAAGTGCTTCGCAGGGTAGATCTCAAGAAAGTTACGTTGTGCTATGATTTCGCCTGTCGTGGTATCAATTTCGCTAATGCGATCAATCTCATCACCAAAAAGTTCAATACGATAGGCGTTCTCACTGTAGGCAGGAAAAACTTCAACGACATCGCCACGCGCCCGAAAAACGCCTTGCCAGAATTCAACGTCATTACGGACGTACTGAATATCGACCAAAGCGCGCAAAAGCGCATCGCGACGGACGACCTCGCCGACTTCTATCTGAACCCTCTGATTTTCAAATTCATCTGGTGATCCAAGACCGTAGAGACAGGAGACGCTCGCAACAACAATCACATCACGGCGCGATATTAAGGACGCTGTCGAGGCGAGCCGCATCCGCGTGATCTCCTCGTTAATGCGGACATCTTTTTCAATGAAAGTGTCAGTAGACGGGATGTATGCTTCCGGTTGATAGTATTCGTAATCGCTGACGAAGTAGTGAACAGCGTTATTCGGGAAAAATGTGCGGAATTCGTTATAAAGTTGCGCTGCGAGTGTCTTATTCGGCGAGATAACGAGTGTCGGCAATTGGACGTTCTGAATCACATTCGCCATCGTGTAGGTTTTACCGGATCCAGTCACGCCGAGCAGCGTCTGTGCTTTGTTGCCACGGTGGAGGCCTTCTGTAAGTTGGTCAATCGCTTGCGGCTGGTCGCCTTGGGGTGAGAAATCTGAGATGAGTTCAAATCGCTGTTCACTCAATTCGGGATCGTCATCTTCTGTGGCATCAATCTTCGTTAGCAATTCCCAATTCTCTCGCATTTTGGCTTCCTGCTCCTTGTTAAGTTTTTGATGCGGTATCGGTTCGCAAGCAAGATGGACATCAAGACCACAAGAAATTTGTATGGTATACGGTAGGTTTTATATAGTATACCACATTCCGCCAAAAATGTGTAGAGATATATTGGCTATCTATGGAGATTACAAATACCTGTCGGTCCCTGTCCTTGAATAAAAGGTTCTGTACTAATGTTTTCCTCGGGACAGTAACCTGCGTGTTTGAGCAGTCCGCTTTTTTTATCAATCTCTCGAAAAATAATCCCATCAGGGACAGGAAATTCTTTCTCAGGACCTCGGGCAGCATCAATCATAAATCTTGCCCAGATAGGCAGTGCTGCCCATGCGCCTTGTTGATTGTAGTTCTTGCGCCTCGGATCTTTTCTGTCAAATCCGACCCAAACACCGACAATCATATCCGCAGTATAGCCGACGAACCAGGCATCTACATAACCGTTAGTGGTCCCTGTTTTACCCGCTGCAGGTCGAGTCAGCCCCATATTTACCGCTCGCCTACCGGTTCCATTTTTAATCACATTTTCCAAACACGAGGTAATCTGATACGCCACCTTTTCATCTAAAACAGGGGTGCGCTCCACCTGATAATTGTCAGGTGGATAAATAACTTCCCCCGTTGTGTCCAGAATATATTGTATGTGCATCGGCTTCGTCCGGTACCCGCCGTTCGCAAAGATGCCATACGCCGAGGTTAATTCAAGCACTGTCACATCCGATGCCCCTAAAGAGAGCGCAGGTTTGGGGTCGAGTCGGCTTTTAATGCCCATCCTTTTCGCCAAATCTACGGTACGATTTATTCCTTCCCGAATCCCATTCTCACCGACAGGTGTCTCCCACACGGCTCTCGCCGTTGGGACGTTAATAGAACTTGTGAGAATGTCCCGCACATTGACTCTTCCTTTAAAGCGTCCCTTTGTATAGTTACCGGGTGCCCACCATTGCCCAGGGAAAGGAACAATGCCCCACTTTTCATCAATAATAACCGTTGCCGGTGTCACAATTGCGGGCTCTTCTAACAAGGCAGCAAAGACAATCGGTTTAAAGGCTGAACCGGGTTGTCGGATTGCGGTCCCAGCAGCGCGATTATAGAAATTAAACTCCCCGTCTGCGATATAAAAATCTCTACCGCCTACCATCGCTTTAATGTGTCCTGTCTTCGGTTCAAAAGCGATGAGTGCAGCTTGCAAATAACCATCAATCGGATCAATCCCGTTCGGATTCCGTTTATTCGCATCATAATTGGGTAGATGCCTGCCCCCATATTTTCCATCCATATAACGCAAATGATCCGCGACCGCTTTCTCGGCAACCGCTTGCATGGACATATCTATCGTCGTGTAAACTTTTAACCCACCGCTATATAATTTATTTTTCAGTTCAGGGTGGTCAACAGACATGGAAAGGAGTTCTTCGCGGACATATTGAAGGAAGTGTCCAGCTTCCTTTGATGTCGTTTCCATACCGCTTCCGGGCAGATTCTGCGGGAGGAGTGGTGAATTTATAGCTGCCAGCCATTCGGACTCACCAGCGATATAGTCTTGCTCTAACATTTGACTGAGGACTATATTACGTCGGTTTTTGGCATCTTGTGGATTATAAAAAGGCGAAAAAGCGGCGGGACCTTTCGGAAGCGCAGCGAGCAAGGCACACTCATGGTTCTCCAGTTCGGATACCTCTTTATCAAAGTAGCCGAGTGCTGCTTGTTGCACGCCGTGAAGCGTTTTACCGCCAAACCTCGACCTCCCTAAGTCTACATGATTCAGATAACGTTCTAAAATCTCATCCTTAGAAAAAACCTTCTCAATTCTTACCGCAAGGAGTATTTCTCTGGCTTTTCGGACATAGTCTCTTTTCGATCGCTGTTCAAAAAGGTAAATATTCCGCGCTAATTGTTGCGTCAACGTACTTGTTCCAGCCAAACGTTTACCGTCCAATAATCTGCCTTTGAATGCACCAGCGAGACGTATGACATCAACACCCCAATGCTCAGAAAATCGTCGGTCTTCAATAGCAATGAACGCGCCCTGCAATCTCTGAGGCATTTGGAGTAGCGGAATCAAACGCCGCGTCGTTCCCTTATCCTGATCAGCGATGTCGTCTATTTTCTCCGGTTCAAGGTAAAAGTTTTGGCGTAGACCATTATCTTCAGTCCGAATAGATACAATCTTTCCGTCCTTCACAGAAATCTGAACGTGTCCTGCTTCTACATCAAGATACGGATACTCAAAATCCCGCAGATGGATACGAACAGTGCCATTTTCCTTACCAGCGTCCAGTGCCTGAGCGTACTCCCCGGGCTGGCTCAGTCTCGGAACAATTTCCGAAACTTTCTTATATTCCAATCGCTCCAATTTATCGAGTAGGAACGCTACTTTATCCGTCTTCTGCACTTCACAGACCGAAGAGTAGACCTCCAGATGTTGCTGCCATGTCTCGACAGCATTATATTCAAGGTCGTCAAATTTGATGTCCCGCACATCCTCCCAACAGCCAATTAGCATGCCACCCGCAAATCCGATCCCCGCAAAAGCGGCTATAAATATCAGGATACACACAACCCAAAATAGGGTTAGCAAAACTTGAGAAAAGTGGTATAAGAGTCGGAGCATTTTGTTTTTTGCCTCCCGTCTAATATGCAACAGGGTGGGATTCACGGTGTTCTATCATCTACACCCGTTTTCCGCACCCGCTTAATTGTACAACCGATCGCCCTTGTCTTTTTCGATGGCTTCGGAATGTCTTTTCCGGAAATCACTAAGTCTAAAGCGTCCTTGAGATAGTGTTTTGTCGGTTCCTTCGGACTACTATCAATCGCTCCAGCATAACGGAGGACACGTTCCGCATCAAGAAGAAAGACTTCAGGCGTTCTCCTCGCACCGAAATAATCAGCGATTTTGTTCTCTGGATCTTTTAGCACTGGAAATTCAAAACCGTGTTTTTTACTATATGCTAAAATTTCCTCAACCTTTTCTTGTTTATTTGAATTGATTCCGATAAACTGCACGTTCTTTTCGTCATAAGCCTTGACTAAATTAACGATCCGTTCCGTGTAGTCAGTCGCTATAGGGCACTGCGTAGCAAGGAATAGGACGACCGTAGCCGGTTTTTCCTCACTCAATTTGTACAGGGTGAAATCCGTGCCTTCAGCGTCTTTGAGTGTAAAATCCTTGACGACAACGTCAAGTTTTACTTTTTCCGGTGCCTCCTGCGCAAACGCTGTCCCTATAGTTCCGATAGACAAAACTATGACCACGCACACCCAACGGAAAGGGGGAAAATGATCTTTCGCAAAGAAATATGTAAATAAATTTAGACGCTGCATTTTCTAATTTTTCCCTTAACACTCCCCCGTCAAATCCCCATGCTTTAGCTTGCGGGATGTAGAGGGAAACCAAGACCTTGATAGAAAATAAATTTGAAAATCTAATCAAAAAGTGGTATAATTATAGCATCAGGTTGGCAGACAAGTCAAGCGTAATCGCAAGGTTACGTGTCTGCCTCTCACTTGACTATAGATAAACGCCTGATACCTGATACCCCATGAGAAAAGCACGGAAGTTCAAACTTCAAAACCAATCTAACATCGTCAAAATCGGCAATATGCTTGACGATATGTGGCAGATACACCTGCATATCATGCTTTTACAGCGTAGGTATTATCGCATGTTCGGTAAAAACCTGTCCGCATCTCGGATCAACAAACATATTGCGAAACTCAAGAAGCGGACAAAACCACATTGGGCAGACTTGCCGAGTCAAGTTGTGCAAGACGTTGTTCTGCGATATGGCAAATCGAAAGACGCTTTTTTTCAGAATATAGAAGACCGCAAAGCAGGTTTGACGACCCGTAAAGTGGGTAGACCGAAAATCAAACCACGTCATAAATATAGTTCTATGACGTTCACACAAGCGGGCTACACACTTGAAGGGAATCGTATCAAAATCAACTGCATAGATACATGGTTCTCCTTTCACAAACACCGTGAACTCAAAGGGACAATCAAGACGATCACACTCAAACGTGACAGGTGCGGTGACTATTGGATATGCTTTTCGTGCGAGAATGTTGACGATTCGGAACCGAAACCCAAGACGGGTAAGAGCGCAGGGTTTGATTACGGAAACAAAACATTCCTCACAAGCGACGAGGGCGATAAGATAGAATCCCCACAGTTTTTCAAACAATCACTGAGGACGTTGCGATCCCTGAGCAAAGCACTGAGTCGTAAAGCCAAAGGTTCTAATAATTGGTGGCGTTGCGTCCGTGCTTTGGCAAGGCACCACAGAAAAGTTGCCCGACAAAGAGAAGATTGGCAGTGGAAACTTGCCACCCAACTTTGCACGGAGTTTGATATACTCTGTTTAGAAACCCTGAACCTTGACGGTATGAAACGCTTGTGGGGACGCAAAGTCTCTGACCACGCCTTCTATCAGTTCATACAGATATTGGAACAGAAGTGTGCAAAGCACGGTAAAAAACTTAAGCAAATCAGCCAATGGACTGCGACAACAAAACCTTGCAGTGATTGTGGATACCATAACAAAGACCTCTCTCTTTCAGATAGACAGTGGACATGTCCCGAATGTGGTTCACACCACGACAGAGACATAAACGCTGCTATCAATATCAAACGGGCGGGCTTGGCCGCCTAAAGTGGAGCGATACTAAGACGGGTTTTCTCTCAGAGAAAAGCGCAGTCGCGACGAAGCACAAGTCCCTACCTTCAGGTAGTGGGTACCTATGACTTAAGACGTTAATAGCACCATTAAGTTTCAATTTTTTGGCAAAAAGACGCGCTGAAATAAAACTTTATTTTTTTACTTGCATTCTTAACCTGCATATAATATAATATATACATATAAACTAATCTTTACCATAGGAGTAGACCCATGGCAAAGTTCTTGACTGTGAGACAACGCGAGATCTTTACCTATATTCAGAAACGTATCAAAGAGGGTTATCCACCAACAATCCGTGAAATCGGTAGTAAATTCGGCTTCTCCGAAAAGGCAGCACATGACCATCTCAACGCGCTTGAGAAGAAGAAGTATATCGGACGAGAAGAGGGCAAACCGCGCGCAATTTCCATCTTGAAGGAAGCAGATCCAAAACTCGCAACCAGCAAATGGCTGGAAGGACAGAACGCCAATCCTGCCTTAGCAGAAGTCCAACGCGACATTGTAGAAATCCCGATTTTCGGACGCGTGGCAGCAGGTGAACCCTTACTTGCATCGCAGAATATTGAAGGCACCCTTCCTATTCCGGCACGCATGGTGAACAACTATGAGTGTTTTGCCCTGCGTATCATCGGTTCAAGTATGGTCGGTGCTGGCATCCTTGAAGGCGATTTTGTTATCGTTAGAAGACAAGCAAACGCCGATCCGGGTGATATTATCGTCGCACTCGTTGAAGACGAAGCAACCGTGAAACGCTTCTACATTGATGGAGAACAGGTACGCTTACAACCTGAAAACCCAGCGATTGAACCGACTATCTTTAATGTTAAGGACGTGATGATACTCGGCAAAGTCATTGGACTCCACCGACAAATGTAGCAAGGACCTTTACTCCCTTACCTCAATTTGATGGGCAGAACGAAATATCTGCCCATTACCCGCAAAATCCTACGCCGAATCCAAAAAATCTGTCAGTTCGTGTAAGTGAGAAAGTTGGACATCTACCATAGATGGATCTGGGCAGGTCTTCACCTGATTTCCAACGAACCATGCTGTCCACAACCCCGCGTTTTTGCCACCGACCATATCTGCAGCGTAACTATCTCCGACGTAAATAGCATGTGCCGGGGCAACGTTCAATTCCGACAAAGCCGCTTCAAAAATACGAGCGTCCGGCTTTGCTATCCCCAAAACCGTAGAATCTATGATCGACTCAAGCAATGGAGTAAGTCCATATTCATCACACCACCCACGAGTATTCCCAAAGTTATTGCTAATGACAGCAAGTTTATAGGTGCCGTGAAGCGTTTCAAGCCATCGCCGATTGTTTTCGAGATGCTCAGCAGCACCCGCACAAAACCAATCGACATATTCATCTTTCATCTGCTCACTTAAACCCAATCGCTTGTAAATTCCGTCTGCAATGGCATCAGCAGTCTCTCGCAAAGTACAACGCGCCGCATGTTCAGAAGCGACTGCCCCGATCGGTAGCATCGAGCCATCTTGATAAGACCACTCATGCGAGGGGTCCCCGAGGAAGAATTCTGTTATTGTCGCCTTATCTGCCACGTCAAACGCTTCACGCGTAATTTCTGGGTGCCGCGCGTGGATAAACTGATATGTCCGTTCCAACCAATGGATGCCGTTCCCATCTAAAGTCCCACCGAAATCAAATATTAATGCATGGATATCCCTCATTCACTCTTCCTTTTTGTTTCTAATTCTGACGTTCAGGCGACTGATGCCTCCTGATGTAATTTTATCTCTAACGCTTTTACGACTTCAGCGGGGTCAATTTCCGTCATGCAAAGATGTGGCGCATCTTGTCGCTGACACGTCCGTTTATAGCACGGGCGACACGAGACGGATTTCTCAACAACAGTGTGCCCAGTGCCGTAAGGTTTATGGCGTACAGGATCGGTTGGACCGAAGAGTGCTACGGTCGGTGTATCTACTGCCGCGGCGATATGCATCGGTCCGCTGTCGCAGGTCAAGCACACCTCACATCTCTCTAAGAGTGCACCGAGTTGCAAAATTGAGGTCTTTCCAATGAGATTAATTGTCGGCAGTGAAACAGGCAAATCATCTGCGAGTGTCTGCTCTGCAGATGAACCGGTTAATACAATTCTCGCATCTTGGACAAGGCGTTCAATTTGCTGGATAACCTCGGCGAAATTCGCTATATCCCACCGTTTTGTCCGCCATGTTGTGCCTAAATTGAGAGCAATAAGCCTGTCAGTCGGAGAAACCCCTTCAGCATGCAAGAGACCTTGAATCATTTCTCGGTCAGTATCTGTATGCCAAAACTCCAGAGAATCCGAACCTGTATCAATATCAAGAAGCCGCAGTACCCGTAAATACCGATGCACCTCATGGACACTTGTATTATCCTTGCAAGATGCAGTTAGCAATATTCCGCGCCCGCTAATGTTTGTCCCGACACGTATCGGCACCCGCGCCAAGAATGGTATCAATCCGTTTCGGAACGAGGTAGGATGCAGCACAACAGCAACATCAAACGCAGCCTCGCGTATCCGACGGACCATTCCCGTTAGGGACCGGTAGCGACCACGGTTTTTAGTATCAACGATGCAAGTATCAACATAAGGGTGCGTTTCCATCAAATCCGCCACGCGCGGTCGCAACAGAAGTGCCAGATTAGATTCAGGATAGGCGTTTTTCAAAGCACGCAAGGCAGGTGTCAGTAGCACCATATCACCGATCCAACCGCCTGTTTGACACACCAAAATATTCTGCATCGTCGCACCAGTAAAAAGACGACAAGAGGGCTGCCTTAGAAAAAGAACGGGTTTGACCAGGCCTTCTTACCGGTTTCATCTGTTATTTCAACCCGAACGTATTTAGCACCGTTCGGAACGCTATAAGTCGCTTCAGTCAAGAGGTCGCCATCCGATGGAAGAATCCGCCGACCGCGACTGCACTCCGCTTTAAAAACGATTGATTGTGCCGGTGAACATTTGACTGTTACCTCATTATCTTCTAACGCCAAATCCACAATTTCCGGTCCCAGTGTAGAATAGAACGCGCCTGTTCGGAACGCTTTCATGATACTCTCAATTGTCAACGCTTCCGCTTTCACCATAATCCATCCGTGAAAACAGTCGTGTTCGGTGCCGTGTGCATCATCTGAAGCGATGCCAAGAACAGGTCCACCTCTATCCAGCAGGTCATCCCACGCTTGTTCCGAGAAGCCTTTGCCAATACCCATACAGGTGTCGTTGTAGACCTCAATGGCGAAATACCCGCGTAACGGCAGATAATCTGTAGTCGTGTGTCCGGACCAATACGGATGACACAAAACGGCTTCACCCCCCTGTGCTTTAATCTCATCAAGCACAGCGTTCGGGTGCATCTTTGCGCAATTAATTGTTTCGTGAATATTAATCGCCACGAAGTGATACGTCGCACCGCCATAAGGGTTTGACGGATGCACCTCGCTCCCTGATATTGCTAAGAAGTCTGATGTACTGTAAGCACTCACATCGTTAACCTTACGGTGATCTGTAAGCACGAGGAAATCGTAGCCTGCTTCACGGTAGGCTGCGAAGCGATCCGGCATGGCAAGCTGCCCATCGGATTCCGTGCTATGGCTATGTGTATTCCCTCGGTACCACTGTCCCGGTTGCTGAAAAGGATTTGCATTGAACATGACTGACTCCTCGTTCCGTAATGATGTATTCAAGTTGTTAGGACTGATGCTTGATGAATCAACTGGACGTATTTCCCCATCCATTTTATTTTAGCATATCCAGAATCCGCTTGTCAATAATTCCTCAAACTACACTATCGCCAATCCATCATCCGTTTGGCACACCAAGAGGGGCGCATCACAATGTCCTCTATAAAGACAACCGGGTGCTCCAAAATGTTTACCTTAGAAAAAGAAAGGGTTCGACCAAGCCTTCTTGCCGGTTTCGTCGGTTATTTCAACCCGAACATATTTAGCACCGTTTGGAACGCTATAGGTCGCTTCCGTCAAGCGTTTACTATCCGATGGAAGAATTCGCCGACCGCGACTGCACTCCGCCTTAAAAACAATCGATTGCGCTGGCGAACACTTAACCATTATCTCATTATCTTCTAACGCCAAATCCACAATTTCCGGTCCCATTGTAGAATAGAACGCGCCCGTCCTGAGTGCTTCCATGATACTTTCAATCGTCAGCTCCTGTGCCTTGACCATAATCCAACCGTGGAAGCAATCGTGATCGGTGCCGTGTGAATCATCGGAAGCGATGCCGAGAACAGGTCCACCTCTATCCAGCAAATCGTCCCAAGCCTGTTCAGAAAACGCCTTGCCGATCTCCATACAGCCGTCGTTGTAGACCTCAATGGCGAAATAACCCCGCAATGGCAGATAATCTGTAATGGTGTGCCCGGACCAATACGGATGGCATAAGACGGCTTCGCCGCCCTGCGCCTTAATCTCATCAAGCACTGCGTTCGGATGCATCTTTGCACAATTGATTGTCTCATGAATATTAATAGCAACAAAGTGATGTATCGCACCACCGTATGGATTTTCAGGATGCACTTCGCTTCCTGCTATCGCCAGAAAGTCTGACGTGCTGTAAGCACTCACGTCATTAACCTGACGATGATCCGTTAGCACGAGGAAATCGTAGCCTGCTTCACGGTAGGCTGCGAATCGATCCGGCATGGAAAGTTGACCGTCGGATTCTGTGCTATGGCTATGTGTATTGCCTCGATACCATTGCCCGGGTTGGCGGAAAGGATTTGCGTTGAACATTGATGACTCCTTATTCCGTAATGATGTATTTCAATCTTTAGGGCGAATGCGTTAATTCATCTTGCTCTGACGTTCGAGCGGTTTCTGTCAACGCCGCATTGAGGTCGTCTTTGAATTGGTTCTCATATCTCTCGTGGTAGAACGACGGGACACCGATGACGCGGTATTTGCTATTCTCTGTCAGGATTTTACTGCGATATTCGGCACAGATTTCTTTCAGAAACGCCTCTTTCCACCGATCATTTGCTGCCAGATGCTCGCCTTTAGGTTCAATAAAAAGTTGGTAGGATAAAGCGTTCCCGTTTTTCTCACGTAAGAACAACACAAAATCGGGTTGAAATCCGCGTCCATCAGAAAAGTTGTAGATAGAGAAATGCCCTTCGTTACGGAGCAGATAGATGTCTTCATAAGTTTCCTCTGATTCCTGAATCCACCTGTCTAACATCTGCACGAATGCCTTTTCTTCGCTCGTGCCGTAAATATTTTCAAAAGCAAACCAGTCGCTGACTTTGACCAGATACGCCAAATCGCTATCATCAGCACGCGGTGTGTCTACATTGAATTTCAGGGTTTTATCGGTGAAGACGGCGCGGATCTGCTGTGTATAAAAGTGTTTCGTGCCTTCGTACTCGGTAATCTCTTCGCGAATTTCGGATTCTATTTGACCGAGCAGCCCTTCACATGCTGCCAACTTTGCCGGACGATTCTTTTCCAAGTCAGCGAGGTTTCCCTTGAAAGTAATTGCTAAACCTCCGAGATAGTTTTCCGAAGTGATAAATTCTCGGATAGATACCAAGTGAGGTAAATACCGTTTAAGCGACGCAAAGGTAAAAAACGGATTACGCGCAATGGCAGATTTAACGATATTCTGTTCAATATCAACGACCTTTACGTCTCGGCTACTTTGGTTTCTTTGTTGCACCGGTGTCTCACCGTTTTCCATGAGAGTCGTCACGCCGCCAGCACCTGTATAAATGGTATGCTCATAGTTTTTCTGCTTCACACTCAGATTTGCCAAGTCTGCTAAAGACTCAACATGCTGATAATCTTTGGGCACCTGCTTGTTGAGCCAGACAACACCGTGTTTGTAGAGATTGGTCTTTTTGAACGAATTTTTCAGTTTGAGTTCACGAGTCTCTGGACGCGCGTCCATTATCCCTTGATCAACGAGTGCAGATTTCAAAGCAGTAATGTACTGTGAATCGTTGATGCTGTGATAGTGGAGCTCCTCCAATGCACGCAGATCATTATCAAGGTCTTCATCGAATTTGCGGCAGAATTTGTCTGTGTGGTCGGGCAGGACAAAAGGAAAATAGCGTGCCCCACGCCCGATAAGCTGTGCTTCAGAAGTTGTCGTATTTCTGTTGCTTCCCAAATTGATTGTTTCAGAGCAGCGAACGATGTCAAAAAGGTTAAGCACATCCCACCCCTCATCCAGTTTTCGCACAGCAAAGATAGCACGGATTGGATTGTTAGTATTTTCAAGAGTATTTATCAGAATTTGATGGTTCTTTTCCTCCTTTTCCCTGTTAACTGATAAACAGTTTGCCTCCCGAAATTCCCATTTTAGGCGTTCCACTAATTCCTCGGAAGTGAAGTCATGTTTATCAAAAAAGCGGAATGCTCGTTGGATAATCAGAAGGGCTGATGCTTGAGATTCACGAAATCCGTCAATCTGACTGCTTGTCAAGTTATCAATCAATTGGTGGAAGTTTAATTTGTTATTTTGTGATTCCTCAATCTTCCCCAATGTTTTAAATAGAATGACAGGCTTTAGGTTAATACCATTTTTCTCTGCAACCTCTTGTTTATACTGACTGAGGATGAGAGCCTGCAGGATACGTTCATCCTGATCTAAACCGGAATGCACAAGGACTATCTCTTTTGAGAACCGATCGTTGCGAAAATTCACCAGATCGTAGCGGTAGATGACCTTATCTCGGTACTTATCTACAATATTTGAGTTTTCGTAATCATGTGTGGCAGTGAATTCCAGCAACAAATTATCTTCGTTTGCGGTAAAGATGCTTTCGACTGTGTTTTCCCAACTCGGTTTCTGATCCTCCAATTCCAGTTCCAATTGCGCTCTGGTCCGGACGTTCATGTGGTGCGCTTCATCTGATAAGAGAGCGATTTTCTTGTCTGCGAAATTCTCAGGGGTTAAGGCGTTCTCCTTTTGGGTCGTCATATCGGTGTGGAGTTGTTGGATTGTCGTGAAGCAGATATTGATGTCGTTTTCGTTAACCCCCTCGAAATTGTCCACTTGCGTCACTGCGACCTGTTTCCCTTCAAGATAGATATTTTCGTTAAAGAGGTATTTTGCGGCGCGTGGGTTGAGAAAGTTGTCTTTCGTTTTCTCAATGATATTGGTGGAGTTAACGAAAAATAGGAAGTTGCGGTAGCCTTTCTCATAGAGGTAAAGGATCAAGCCTGCCATAATGAGTGTCTTACCGCTGCCGGTCGCCATGTTGAACAACAGATGTAGAGGTTTTTCCTTACCCGAAAGATCGTTGTTGAAGTAGTGGATAAAACTCGCGAATGCGTCTTCTTGGTAGGGACGGAGTTCAAATGCAGGGCTCAGATTTTGCGTGATGCTATCCGGCATTTCGGGTTTGGGGACCCCGAAATTAAATGCGATTTCGAGTTGTTCATGTAAAAATTGTTCAAGCATCATTTTTTCAAAGCTTGTTTGTCATTGTTAATCGCAAGGTTCATAAATTCTAATTTACCAGCGTGGAGTAGGTTATCCAGGGCGCGTTCTGCATTCTCGGAGACAATGGTGTCTGAGCTGTGAAGCCCTGCTTTTAGGATAGTTTTTGCTTCCTCTGTCTGAATGTAGATGTTATCATGAATACCGTCGGTTAGTTTTGCAAAGCACTCAATTACGTTAGCACTATGTTTTGGAAGCATTTGACATAATTCCTTTAGATAAATTTCCCAATTTTCCACTTCGCAATCTTCTGCTTTGCATACATCTATGACTTTGGAATATGACTTCAATCGCCATTTAGCTTCCAAACACTCGGCTTGCAACCAATAGGTAAAATGTCGAAGTTCTGTCGGTTCTTCCTGTTTAAGTCGCCAATTAAAAAATTTCTTTACGCTGTCTTTCATATTTTTGTCTAAGTCTTTTCCGGTGCTCGACAAGCGATGTCCTATATTGTTGAACAAATTTGCCCAATGTTTTCGTTTTTCGTCAGTTTGCTGGTAAAATTGTTCAAGTAAACTTTCTTGACCTTTCAGTGGGAACATCTCCCACAGATAATAGTTAAAAAGGCGTTCACCAAATACATCGATTGGTTGTCGTGCTATGAGATCATGCTTTTTGAAATCAGACAAATGTTGTAAAGCAAAATTAAAATCGTCTTTAAGAATCTCAAAGATTTGCTTAATAGCACCATTACAGAGCACAAAACTACTAAATGCTGCGTACCATTCTTGGTGTCTGCTTTGTGCCTGTGGGAAAAAATTTGGTTTATGCTCAATTGCCCATTTTTCGTTGAAACTACAAAGCGAAGGATAGTACATACCCAAAATGGCATATTCAGGAGGTGTCAGAGGGTGATCTGTTTCTGAGGAGAACCGTTTTTCAAGAAGTGTTGTTACTTCATGGACTTCGCATTGCGTTTCATGTTTCCGTAGCCAGAAACCGAATTGGACAAGGTTATCCAACGCTCGGCTTCGTGTGTTATTGATGCCTTCCGTGAGCGGATCCTTGCGATATAATCCCCTTGGATTGTTCTCATCCAAGTTCCAATCATACTGTGTGCAAAGCATTTCCAGTATCCGTGCAAGTGTTTCTCGGGCAGTAATCGGAACATCTACATCTTTTTCAAGACATACGCCGATAAAATCGCCGACAGCTCGTCGTGCATTGGTCCAGTTCTGGTTCTCGCGGGATTCATCACCCTGTTTATAGTCTCGATTGTGTTCTCGGTTTGGATGTGAAAGGATCCATTCGCTGAATGTTAACCACTCGTTGAGTTGGTCGAAATTCCTTTCCTTAACCAGTGCTTGCATTGCATAAATCATCACACGTATGTGAATAGGTCTCTCAATCCGTTCACGATTTTTCATCCAAAACTTCAGTCTGTTAGGATCGGGTATGATTGACTCCTTGAAAACGGTCTGAAAAGCATTGGCAAGTGTCTCAATATTAATCCTTACAAATGAGTTATTTTCATAGGACTCATCATCCTTTTCCCATTCGTTAATAAAATCAAGTAACTCTTCATCGGTGAGATTAGAAAGGTCTGCAGGGGTACGTAGGCTGCGCTCAGAAACACCGACGCTTCTAACTTCATTTTTATATGGTGGATAATCCTCATCGGAAATTGGTTTATTGATTTTATCTTGTAATTCTCTGAAACGATTTTCATATTTTCCAAATAGGATAGATTCAAAAGGTCTTAGCTGCATCCAATGGAAACGCTGTTGGCGTTCTTTGAAGCGTTCCTCGGTAAATTTCTCACCTAACCATCCTTCTATCCAATGATGATAATTTGCTTTTGATGGACCCTTAAGGATAGCATCGAAAATACGAGTACGTTCTTCTTCCGAAAGTAACGTATCTTTGAAGTGTTCACAAGCAAGTCGTATCATCTGTTGGAATTCAAAATGGTGTTCCCACAATCCATAATCTTTGTGGGTCAGGATTAGTTCTCGTATCCACGGTTTAGTTTCCTCGTTTGGGTATTGGGCATAAAGGTGATGGCGTAGGCGTTTGAAAACTTTCCACTGTTGCTTTCGTAAAATTTTGTCTAAATCTGTAACTGTGTTAGATGGTTTTTCAAATACATTTGCACATGAATAAGCTAGTGTATAAACGAGTATTCTCTCAGGATCTTCGTGTTCATCATCTTGTGGATAAAGACGGGGGCACCATGTATTAGAATGGTCTTCCTCATTATTAAGGGCTTCCTTATGTGTTCTTAAATGGATCATGTCTACTAATGTATCAAAAAGAAGACAGGATGTTTTAAAGGGGGCATTTTCAGCAAGTGGCCGAATGCCTTTGGACATTATATTTGAGTATTCCCAGTGACTAAATTTAGGAGCAGGATGTAATAATGTTCCTATTGCTGCGCGCCAATCGTTTACGCTTTCCTGTCGTTGTTTGTGTTTTTCCTCTGACTGAGGATCAGGTGCAAACTTAATTAGTATTTTTGCGAGTTCCAATGCTGCCGATGTCTGATTCTCATTTGTCCAAAATTCCAATAGATCTGCATATCTATACGTCCCGAATTGACGTTCCATACTTGTATACTCAAGTATTTTGTCTTTTAGTTTAACAGAGTATTCTGACGGAAGCTGCAAAGCAATATCTAATATACCGTCATATACAACAGGGTTATCAGTATCAGGAAGATCCAACACTAAACTGATAACTTCATTGGGTTTCTCGCTGCATACGTTTTTGAGGTATCGTATCTCTGGCCAGTAAGGGAATTGAACCGTGCCATCGTCAAACCGCAGACTTTTCGGCGGGTATTTAAAACAGCCCCGTTCAGCAAGAGGTTTGAGCCACAATGGATTTTCTAAGCGCGAAAAAAAATACTTGCGAGCGGTTACCTTTTTGATTGAGGTAAGTGCCTTATTTATAAGTTCATCGGTTGGCTTCGTCCAAGATTTCATGGATACTCCTCAGCTGCTCAATTTCGCTGGCTGCAGCAGTGTACAAAAGGTTCTCAAGGTATCGAAAATACATTTCCACTTCATCGTAAACCTCTATAGAAAACTCGTCTTCACGTAAATGTGCATGTTCGATAAACCACCTTCTGGCGCGCCGCCATTCCTGAGATAAGTTTTGAGGGACACTTTCTTTATCTGGATAATCCAAAAAAGTGGTAAAAAAAGAACTATCTATCTCTTCAGATCTGAGGCGGCCTGCTATATGTTCATCAATCAGTGTTTTTATTTTCTTGCAGATTTCATTAGGAATCAGATGTCCGTTTTCATCGTTATCTTCTGTTGTCCTATACTCTTCTTTTCCCCATTCATCTTTCCAATCGTCTTTGAAATCATCTACGAGTTGGACATACTGAACTTGTTGTCGCTTTATGCGTTTCGTGGCTAATGCAAGACCGTTCATCAAATCCCTTCCAGTGTGCGCTACAAAAGTAATGTAGCCTGAGGATTTCTTGTTTCGTTGCTCTAATGCCCCTTTGTATGCTTCGGCATACACCGGTAGTTCAAGATCGTCGTTTATCCAATTATAGACAGTTTGTTGGTTTTGTGTGAGCATTCCGTTGAAGGAGTCCTCCTTGTGCTAACCCTCGCTACATATTTTCGTTTCGTTCTTCTGAATCCATTTTAACGTGAGTTTGATAATTAAAACGCCAAATGTAGATATTTACCTTTCCTCTTAAGCAAAGTGAAAGGCGATGTCCTTTTAAGGGCACCGCCTAATTTTTATTTTTGTTTGACGGCTCCCCAAGTGGTGATTTTCACCTTTCTTTTTCTTGGCGATGCTGCAACGATCGCTTCCATAGCTTTCGCTTTAACAATAAGTAAATCCACCTCGTTTGTTACACCGTCATTATTCAGATCAGTGTCATACTTCACTGCATTTTGCATACCGCTACGCACAATCAAAACATCATACAGGTCAACATAACCGTCATCGTTTACATCAGCATCTATATCAGTTTCTATATTTACCATTATGAGGTCAGGGCGAGAGGAAACTTCATTTGAAGCGTTAAGAATTTCCGCACTTTCCATACTTAGTTCCAAGTCTGTCACTTTGCCTTCAACACCTGGGACAACTTCTCTTACTCGATTCATAAGGTAATTAGACTTTCCTGTGACATGATCCAGACCCAACGCATGTCCAATTTCATGAGTTGTAATAGTTTCAACATTGAGCCTATAACCCAAACCCCAAGGCATAATAACATAATCTTTGCACCTAACATCACTAGGGTCGTTTGCTTTTGCGAAACATTTCTGTGCCATAATACCGGTAAACCCTTCCCAATAATCTCTACCAGCAAGAAATATAACTTGGATATTATCTTTATGCCAAGCACTCCGACTAGGAATTTCGGCTCGCAGATCGTTAATCTCTTTATAGTCGTCGGGTACCTTTTTACCAGATACGACAACAATATTTTTATTAAATTCAAATGTTTTAGGCTCAAAACCTAATCTGTCCATTTCGGTGGCGAAGAATTTTTGTCCTTCAGAAACATAATTCTCTATTTTCTTCAAATCAGCTTGCTGGTCTAAATCGTCAACATCTTCTGGTACGAAATATATTAATTCTATAACAGGTTGTGCAGATACTGAACACACCAACACAAAAAACATTAAAAAAACGCTAAAAACTCTTAAATTCAAACAGGTTCTTCGTTTAAGACAATTCATGTTTTGTACCTCCGTTTAACATTGTTCGCGTTAAATGTTTGACAAACGCGCGTTAATGTAACGTGAGCTTGATATATAGTAAATTCTAAAAATATGTGGACATTTTCGTAGGGGTTAGGTCGCCTAATCCCTACCGACGAGGGGGACCTCGCCCCTACGAGAAGCACGAAGTCTCGTTTTACCAAACTCACGTTAATGTAGTAAAATTAAAAATGTTGTGGTAAAGAACACCCTGAAAAGGTCATAAATTTTCATCCGCTTGTCGCGAGGAAACCCTTTATCACCTGTCTGTATAAGTCCTAAAAATTAACTGACTGTTAATTTTTTCTGGTTTCGTGGACAATCAGTTTCTTGGACGTAAATTATGAACATTTCGTGAACATGGCACGGATTTGTTCACGATTCTTTTTTGTTTTTTGTAAACAGAGCGAACGCAGTCAGAACGTTGGACCATGACGTTTTTGAATTCTGGGACTATGGAATTTTTATGAACAATTGGGCAATTTTAATTTTCGTCTATCTCTTATCAAAGTGCTACAAATGTAGTGGTTGATTGGCTTGGTGGCACTTGATGGA
This sequence comes from Candidatus Poribacteria bacterium, assembly GCA_965208735.1. Taxonomy (GTDB): domain Bacteria; phylum Poribacteria; class WGA-4E; order WGA-4E; family WGA-3G; genus WGA-3G. The sequence goes on along the minus strand of CBDBPM010000002.1, from coordinate 4,588,755 downwards.
TTCGGTTTGTTTTCAAGTTGTTCATAAAATGCGAATTTTATCGGTTAACGTTTGTTAATAGGACTTACGCAATGAATTAAAATGTGTTATAGTTTTTAATTATGATAAGCATGAATCTTTCTGAAAAGAGACAACCGCTGTTCTCGGATTATTGCCAATTTTTGTTAGCCGGTTTTCAGAACTTCACACAGACACACTTTGCCAATCATACGGAGAAATGGAGCCATGATCAACTCAATCGTCTCCTGAATACCGAACGTATCCCTGCCCGTGAACTCTGGCGTTCGGTGCGAAACGATATTGAGTTTGATGAAGACGGATACGTTCTTTTTGATGATACCGTCATGCCAAAACCTTATGCGAAACAGATAGAACCTGTTCGCCGGCAGTGGAGTGGCTCCGAAAAACGTGTCATCCAAGGCATCGGTCTCGTGACATGTGTCTATGTCAATCCGAAGACGCATCAGTATTGGATTATTGATTACCGTATCTATGATCCAGACCGAGACGCGAAAACCAAACTTCAACACCTTCAGGAGATGTTGCAGAACGCCTACTTCGTGAAAAATCTCCCGTTTCGGGTCGTGTTAGTAGATTCTTGGTATGCTTCAATGGCAGTGCTAAAAACGATTCAGAGTCTCTCAAAAATCTATTATGCTCCCTTGAAACGCAATCGTCTCGTCAATGACACTGAGGGTGTTGACCCGCACAAACGGATAGATGATCTGACGTGGACAGAATCAGAGTTGCGACAGGGTAAACGTGTTCATATCTACAAGTTTCCGAAAGGCCACCAAGTGAAGTTGTTTCGGATAGCGTCCGGCACCAGACGCACGGAATATATTGCCACCAACGATTTATCTCAATCGGATGTGACTGCGACGCAGCAAGAATGTCGCGTTCGTTGGAAGATTGAGCAACTTCATCGTGAGCTCAAGCAAACGACAGGTATCAGCAAGTGCCAAAGTCGTCAACATCGTGGACAACGCAATCATATTGCCTGTTGTTTGTGGGTCTGGGTCAGTTTGACGCGTGCTGCGCGCACGACGGGTCAAACGATTTACCGCCTGAAAGAAAGTTTATACGAGGACTATCTGCGACGAGAGATCAAAAAGCCTTCTATTGTCGTCAACTTTGCGTAAGTCCTATGTTAATTTGGTTGGTATACAGTTCGTGTTATAGGCAAGGTTGGTTCGGTTTTTCAAATGCTGTTACATTATGTATGATAACCTGTTTATGCATGATAACATATATAATGTAGAAAGTCAAATTTATTCAGTTTCCAATTACCCTTGATCGGCAAACGATGGCATCCCAAGCGTGTGTCGGTTCTTCGCCAAATCTTCATATACAATCCGGGCGATTTCGGGTCCAATTTTCTGGAGTTCTTCTTCCAACCCCGCTTCTTGGATAGGAACCGTGGCGACGAATGCGCCTTTGTGTAAATCAATGGGGAAACCGTTTTCTTGTTCAACCCCGTCGCGAGCGTATCGAACCCGTGCCATGAAGAGCGGTCCATACTCTCCATCATAGTGGAGTTCCACCCGCAGGAGTTCAATAGAATCAGGTCCTGGTACCCGTCCAGCAAGGTCGAGCGTCTTAATCCTAAGGGACATCTTATTAACGTTGTCAACAATATGTTTCATGAGAGTATCTCCTCTTCATTTTGAAAGCGAGGGCTCTGGATAAACATCAAAACTTTTTTTTACACAGGTTGCCGGAATAATTTCGTGTGCAAGAATTTCGGCATCCCGTAATGCGCGCACAAGTGTCTCTAATTCGATGGTTAGATTCGGTGAGCGTGGGGTGCCTTCGCTTGAAGGTGGTTGCATCGCGTGTTGTGTCAGAAAATCCCCCATACGTCCGGGATCAACAACGCCTAATAAGAAATCAGGCAACCCATCGTGCTGGTAGGGTGGTCCTGAATTTGTCGGAGACGGTAACATCTGTGCGACCTCCTTGACTGGATCAAGGAGATGCAATCCGGGCGGCAGCGGTTCCTGGATCTCAATTTCATGAACGTAGGCAGGATCCTCTGGGGTAGGAACTCGATCGCTGCCTAACATTGCGTAATGCCAAGCCACCGCGTAGGATCGCGTAAGAGAAATAAAAGGACTATTCACAGTGCTTCTGGCAATATGAAGCATCTGTCGAGTTATGGTAGCGGTCATTCCGGGAGACCTGGCAACCAAACCTTGTTCTATTGGATCATTGAGATACCAATAAGTGTTAATACCTGCCCCGCGATAGAATATCGCCATAAGTCCCTTTTTATCCTTTCTCCTTTTCTCAAATGTAGATACTCCTTAAGTTTACCTCTTGTTCGGTGCAAAAGTCAAGTGAAAATCAACCGAGTATCAAGTTGTTCCAATCAAGGAATTTCCCATTTTCCAAAATTTTTATTATTGATTGCCGACACAAGTCCTGTGCTTTTTCAGTAAATGCTTTGGTTTCTTGTCGTGTAAAGGGTGTTTTCTTAGTTTTATTAGGAAGCTTTCCGGTATGAACAACTTTGGAACGCCATTCGTATATCTGACTAAAGTCTTTCATTAATTCTTTTCGATGCGCCTTGTCCTTTCCTAAGAACCAAGAAGCCCGAAGACGGAGTTGAAAAGATAATTCGGAGTTTCCATTTCTATCAGCTAAATAGAGGGATTCAAAGGCGATTCCTAAGTCAATTATTTTATCTTCGGAAAGCTGAGATGTGTGTGATTTTATCCATCTACCAATTGGTATCTGCAATTGTTCCGAAACGTTTGAATCAGGATTAATCAAGTTGTCATATAGGCATTTGGCCTTATCTATCTGAACTTTCTCTATCTGCTTATTGGAATCTCCAGACAGACGAACAGGGGAAGTAATATCACGAGTAACTCCGTGACTCACATTGAAGAATTCATTTTCTGCTATAAATTTCCAACTATCAGTAATTTGAACTGAGGAGTTACAGACCAAAGATAGGACTTGACAAAATTTCTTATCAAAGTCTGTCTCGGTGAATTCTCGATATTTCGCACTATTTAATTCAACCTTAAATCGTTCTTTTTGTTTTGAATATTCACTACTTGTGCTTGCCGCTGGTAGGAAAGGTTTATGAAATAGAGGGGATATAGAATGGTCAATGACAAGCAATGTTTTTGCAAAGAAATAATTTGCTGTCTTAAAACCACAAATATGTCTCAAATAACGCGGGAATTCCGATTCTGAATTTGGAATAGGGATAAGATGCACCCCTTCATAGACTTGGATTTCCTCCTCAAGGTTTATTCCCGAAAGTAATGCTATCGTTTGAAAAAAACCATGAGTTTCTTTAGTACTCCTTTCAAGATCAGACACAGCTCCTTCTATTCCTTGAAAAATGGTAATTTTCAAAAGATGTTGCAAAAAAGTATCCAGATTAAATCCATCGCTACGACCATCAAATACATAAAAGGTTGCAGATAAGATTTTGTCTTCATGGATAAACGAACCCAATTCTTCTCTTATGAATTCAAGAAGTTTCGATTCTATATTCCAATCAACATTCGGACTATAGTGAGACACTATCCATAAGGACCTTTCAGAGTAAGATGCCCAAGATTGCCGTAAGTGCCATTTATATTTCTCGACATCCATAGAAGGTAGTCGGTACGTATCACCAGAACTAATTCGTACTTCCAAATTATTCATTGCTTCCTGTAGCAACTGCCTCAGTTCTTCTTTCCTTTCCTCAGTCATTTATTTCACCTTTCTATCAAAAATCTCCATAAAACGCCTTATTCAGTTCCTTATCTCCCTCACTAACCCCAAAATCCGCATCCTCTATTTCGGAGAGGTTGACATAGAGTTGGTTTTTGTCCAGCAGCTCAGCGAGTAAGTGTTTCTGTTTCTCCACATCGTCGATAGCGATGAAATCTTTTACTGCTTCTTGTGGTATTTGTTCGTTGACATACCAGTTCAGGAACGAGTTTTCGGCAATGTCTTGCCAGAGTGCAACGAGTTCTTCAGAGGATTGCGCAGACCTGATTTTGTCCATATAGGTTTGGTTGTATGGCATCAGTTCGCAATAGATGAAATCATCTTGATTATCTTCCTCAATAACTTTCTTGACGCGCTCCCGTGTCACAGTTTCAACATAGTGCATTTGCTCGCAAATAATGAATTTTCGACTGCCACCGTCTTTATTTAGTTCCAACACGGCGTGAGCGGTAGTACCACTTCCACCGAAGAAGTCTAAAATAATTGCCTCTTTGTCATCTTCTATTACTGAATGCAGACAATCGTAGACATTCCAAAGGGACTTAGGAAAATCGAAATCACAATCAGGGACAAGTGATTTCACAAGTTGTGTTCCGTAAATATTAGCATCGTACCTTTTATCCTCCCAAACGGTGCGATACATTCCGAAATCCTTGCCCAGTTCAATTTCATAACCTGTCTTAGTTTCCCTTGCGCGGAGCAAATGCTTAATTTCATCTACACTTTGCCTTGCATATCTCCATTTGCGCTCAACCATATTCTGGTCAATCGGGTACACAAAATCTCTTTTTCCGTATGTCACGGTTTGGCCAGAAGGATGCTTATCATCATCAAGCACATCTCCAAATCCAACAACTTCACCATTCTCCACAATCACCGGATAGAAACAATTTTTCGCATCCTCGCGCCTTGATTCGCCACCCCAATTTCTGAAGTTACTCCATGTAATTTCTTCAGCAGGAATCTTTCTATCACCTATTACTTTTTTCCCTTTTGGAATAACAAAAAATGCATACTCGTGAATATATGAGAAATTTGTTCCCTGTACTCCACGCGGATTATGAACTATAGTGATACAGTGCTTTTCGCGTTCTGGAAATACTTCATCCAATAAAACTCCAAGATAATTCTGTTCATTTTCATCAATCGCAACAATTATACTACCATCGTTTCTCAACAATTCTTTAGCGACCTCTAATCTGTTTTTCATAAAAGTCAACCATGAGGAACGCTTGAAATTATTGTTATACATAAAAGTATTTGACTGACTATCTGGATTATACGGCGGGTCAATGTAAATGAGTTTGACTTGCCCACGGAATTGCTGTTTGAGGGTGTGGAGTGCGATGAGGTTGTTACCCTTGATGATGAGGTTTTCGCGAATCGTGCCGTTCTCGTCCCGTTGGATATCTGCTACGTCCTGTTCACCGTCGCCGGTGTGGCGTTTCCAGTTCGTGAGGACTTTCGGATCAAACATGCGGTTGATTTCGTCTTGTGCAAGGATTTCGTTGAAGAATATCTCTTTGCGCTTTTCCGCTTCTTTTGTCTGTCCGCCCTCTAAGACGCAATCTTTGTAGGGCCAGACGAGTGAGACTTCGCCGCGTTCGCGAAGGAATTTGCCGCCGATATTCAAGCCGATTTTGTTGCGGAATTGGGTGTAGGAGTTGGCAAGGAAGTTTTTATCTGTGATGTAGTTGATGAAGGTGTTGTGGTTGAAAACCCAATGCCCGTCAATTTCGTCAAAGAAGGTTGCTTTTATTTCTGCGTCTTTAAGCAGCAATTTGATGAGATTGTGGTCGAGTCGCCACGCATGGTCTCTGACAGCAGCGGGGATGAGTTCGCCTGCATCGTCAAGGAAGTCAGATTTTTCTTTAAGGAGTGCAGTCAGTTTTTCGTTGAAGTTTTCTCTTGGCATAGGAAGCAGTAACCTTCATTTTGTGTAGGATAGCAGCAGTTCGGGGATAGCGTTTTCAAACCAACATAACTTATTCTAAGTTTACCATGCGTTTGGCGAAAAGTCAAGAGAAATGTTTAGTTTTTGCAGCACAATTTAGCGGCAAATGAAGGTCACGACTGAAAGTCGCTCCTACAGGAAGATGGATAGACGCTACATAGATGTTTCCAAATACGAAAAAAGAAAACATTGACAATGAAACCAACTTGTGATATAATTTTGCAAGCGCAAGAGGCAAAAACTTATGGAACAAGGATATGAAAATCCGCTATCTTCATATTCTCTCTCCGCAGGAGAAAAATTTTATGAAATCCTATAGGCAGATCGTTGAGGAAGCTAAAACAGAAATACCAGAAGTGACGGTTGCTGAGGTAAAAGCCGAACAAGATAAAGAGAGCGATTTCGTGTTACTCGACGTGCGCGATGAAGACGAATATCGCGCCGGTTATATTCCGGACGCTGTCCACGTCACACGTGGCATGCTCGAATTTTCCGTTGAAAACCACATTCCAGACCGGGAGCAAAAGGTCATCATCTATTGTGCAGCGGGGCTGCGTTCCCTTCTCGCCGCGAAGTCGCTCCGTGAAATGGGATACACCGACACCGTTTCCCTCGCAGGCGGATATCGCGACTGGGCGGCTGCAGGCTTTCCAACAGTTCAAGATAAACCGATGAGTCATGAGCAACTCGACCGTTACAGTCGGCATTTTATGCTTACCGAAGTCGGTGAGCAGGGACAAGCGAAACTGCTGAACGCTAAAGTTTTGATGGTCGGTGCTGGCGGTTTAGGTTCACCCGCGGGCGTATATCTCGGTGCCGCAGGGGTCGGACATCTCGGTATTATCGATTCTGATGTCGTCGAATTAAGTAATCTACAACGTCAGATACTCCACCGCACAGAATCCGTCGGCACACCGAAGGTTCAATCCGCAACGACAACGATTAAGTCATTGAATCCTGACATCAATATCACACCGTATAATCTGCGTCTGACTGCCGACAACGTTGAAGAAATTTTCTCGGAGTATGATCTGATTGTGGACGGCTGCGACAACTTTGCGACCCGTTTCCTTGTCAACGACGCAGCTGTGCTGATGAATAAGCCTATTGTTCACGGTAGTATCTTCCAATTTGAAGGACAGGTCTCGCTCTTCAAACCGCACGAGGGACCTTGCTACCGATGCCTGTTTCCGACACCCCCACCTCCGGGCATGGTGCCCAGCTGAAGTGAGGCAGGTGTCCTGGGCGTGCTCCCGGGCGTAATTGGTGTCATGATGGCAACTGAAGCGATTAAATACATTATCGGTATCGGCGAACCACTGATCGGCAGGCTGATCCTCTACGATGCACTCGGCATGACTTATCGTGAGATGAAAATTCCTAAAGATGAGAACTGCCCGCTCTGTGGTGATACCCCTGTTATTACAAAATTGATTGATGATTACGATGCGGCGGCTGAGAATCCGGAAACCTTCGCACCTGCTGCTGACTAACAATTAACAATTGATACAGAGATTTAGACAACTCCGAGGAGGGACTTAAATGTTACCTTGTCCTGATTGTAACAATCCACTGACGCAGTTTCCAATTGAACAAGACGATCTGGATCTCGTCAGTTGTGATGGCTGTTTCGGCGTATGGCTCGTCCATCCGGGTGATGATCTCGAGCGTGTAGATAACGTTACTTTTGATGATCTCGTTGATGCTTATGGCACTGAATATCCGATTGATGTTGACCCAAGCACGGTGGAACTTCCTGAAGAAGTTGAAGATGCATTGGTGTAGACCGGGAAATATGCTATCGGTGCTAAGACTTGATGGGGAACTTGAAGACAGATAAAAAAAAATGCACATCTTTTTTCTGATTGTGCTATAATGGTTTCACTCTACTACTCTAAGGAGGTTTGTTAATGCGAACTCTCATTTTATTGACAGTGCTAAGCCTTATTGTTGCACCCGCATTCGCACAAAAATATATCAGTTGGGAAGCGGAGAACTTTGACGATATCAATGGCGACAAATTTGAGATTTTTGATGTACCATCTGACCAAATCGGCACCGCCGCTGAAGGTGTAGACGATTACACAGTCAGTGAGGCATCCGGTGGCGCGTTCATCGGCTCTGCCAACGGGATCGGAAACGATGGTGATGCATGGGTAAAATATAACTTCTCAGTCGAATTGGACGATTGGCACTTCTGGGGACGTGTGATTGCCCCATCGATTAGCGATAATTCGTGTTACTGGGCATTCGATATTGATGATGCTGAGGCACTCTCTACGAATAACGCCACCATGAATATCTGGGATTTCTTTGAAGTGGAATCGCTCCGAGTCAACTATACCACTGACTGGGTCTGGTTCCGATTGAATACACGCGACGGTCCTTTTGAAGGAACGGAACTTGTCCAGCACGGCGATGATCCGGTTCCGGTGAATTTGTCCGCGGGTGAGCATACACTCCACATCGCCCATCGCGAAGATGGAACCCTTATTGACCAAATTTTCGCGACAACAGATGTCGAATTTGATCCCAACGAAACCAATCCGCAGACTGCTGTTGAACCCCAAAACAAACTAACAACAACTTGGGGCGCACTCAAAAGCGGATTCTAAGTCAAAAAACGCTTAAAGGCATCCACTTGCTGGATGCCTTTATCTTTTAAATTACTTCAAACAACGCGGGATATACGGAAAATTGGAAAACCACTGTTCCCTCTCGCTCGCTTCCAAAACAAAACCCCTCCTACTTATCTGCCTCTTACTTGCTAACTGTACCGCTACCCTAAACGCTGCTGAAACAAGACTCCGTTTCACAGACCAGACACAGGCAGCCGGTATCCATTTTAAACATACCAACGGCGCATCTGAACAGAAATACCTACCTGAGACAATGGGTGCCGGTGGACTCTTCTTCGACTACGACAACGACGGACATCTCGACATCTACCTCGTCAATAGCGGCACCTTCAGTCAAAATTTTCAATCCACCAGACATGTTAACCACTCAAACGTTCTCTACCGGAACAACGGTGATGAGACGTTTGTTGATGTGACTGTAGAAGCAGGATTGCAACAAAACCACGGATACGGTATGGGGTGCCTTGCTGCAGATTACGACAACGATGGAGACGCTGACCTCTATCTCACGAACTTCGGCAAAAACCAACTGTATCGGAACAATGGCGATGGCACCTTCACAGACGTTACATCTCATGCAGGTGTAGGCGACGGCAGCTGGAGCGTCAGTGCGTCCTTCGGTGATTTCAATCTTGATGGATATTTAGACCTCTATGTGACCAATTATTTGGACTATCAACTCGAAACCGCCCATGCCTGTTTTCTGGAAGGTGTTCACATCTACTGCGGTCCACACGAATACCCGGGGGCACGCGATACATTGTATCGCAACAACGGTGATGGCACTTTCACAGATGTTACAGCCCGCGCCGAACTACACAACGCTGGCAAAGGGTTAGGCACTCTCTTGACAGACTACAACAGTGACGGTTATCCTGATATTTTCGTCGCTAACGACGCTGTGCCCGATTTTCTCTACCGCAACAACGGCGATGGCACTTTCACAGATGTCGCTGTTACGGCAGGGGTCGCCTACAATTCAGAAGGTCGCGCAACCGCCAGTATGGGGATCGCTACTGGTGATTATGATAATGACGGGATGCCAGACCTTTTCATCACAAACTTCTCCTTGGAAATTAACAGCCTCTTTCACAACGACGGCGATGGCTTCTACACGATGAGCACCTTTGAAACAGGCCTCGCTGATCCGAGTTTTTCACAACTCGGCTTCGGCACCCAATTCCTTGACGCAGACAATGATGGGACGCTTGAACTTTTTGTCGCAAATGGACACGTGTGGGATAACGTATCAAAGATTACGCCATCCCTCTCTTACAAACAACAGTGCCAGATCTTTGGTAACATTGAAACAGGGCAATACAGAGACCTATCCGAGACAGCAGGACCATTCTTCGAGCGTCCACTTGTCGGACGCGGTGTAGCGACCGGCGACTATAACAACGATGGCGCGGTGGATATCCTTGTTACATGCTGCGGCGGAGTCCCAGCACTCTTGCGAAACGATTCTCAAGCAGGCCCCCGAAGAAACAATTGGGTGAAAATCCGGCTTGTTGGAACTGAAAGCAATCGAGACGGGATCGGTGCAAAAGTGTGGGTACAAACAGATAAGAACACACACTTCAAAGAAGCGACTTGTGGTGGAAGTTACGCATCCGGTAGTGATCCTACCCTTCACTTCGGTATCGGTACACAAGAAATCATTCAATCTATCAAAATAAAGTGGCAAAATGGACGTAACCAGACAGTCGATTTTTCAAACACAGAAAACCCAGTGAATCAAGTTATCCGCATTATCGAAAACTCGTTAAATTAAATAGGTACTATTCCATACGCGCGACCCTTTAGGCCGACACAGATAAAATCTGTTAGAAATTTTTATTGTCGCTAAAATCTGCAAGACTGATACATCACCTGTCAGTACCCCCTTATCCCGCATCAATACGCAAGAACCGTAGTATATAATGCAATAATTGCATACTATTTTGCAAAAATTGTCTAACCCTCCGCAAAAGATGCTATTTGGACGAATCCAGTATCAGTACGCATTTCGGAATTCATCTATCGCCTCACCTTTCCTAAAAAACGTGCAGTGCAGAAAACCTTCTCTATTTTCCATAGACCCATCATCTCTTTGAAGATAATTAGCAGGAAGCCTCTCTGGGCGAAAAAGGCACTACGCCTTGATAAAACGAAATAGAAAATCAAGCCAAAAATGCCTTTGGGTGTTCAAATTCTTGCGTCTACATGATCAAACATTTTTTGCGCTACATCCTGCAATTTTTGCGTGCTGATAACGGCAAAAACTTACAAACGCGCCTCATTTCTCCAATCGCGCCTTTTTTGAAAAAAAGAGGTGAACCCCAATACTCTTTTTCACAAACTTCAGTGGCTATCTGTGTTTACAAGGATATTAGTGTGAAAAATCTCTTTAAAATTTCAACAGTCGTTTGCTGTAAATACGACGCATTTTGTGACAGGCATTGGCACGAAATTTGCTTAAGTAACAACGTAATTCAGTTTTAAAGGAGCGATTATGAACCAACAGACGACATTTATCAAATTGCCGTCAGCACCGATGCAGGCAATTTATACCACAATCGAGCAAGTCGTAAAATCAAACATTCCCTTTTTCATTACTGGCGAAACCGGTGTTGGTAAAGAAGGCATCGCAAGATACATCCATGAAAGTAGTCCACGAAGGAATAAGCCGTTTATCGCTATCAACTGCGGGCGATTCTCCGCTGAACTCCTCCAGAGTGAACTCTTTGGACATGAAGCAGGTGCTTTTACGAGTGCGATACGCCAGCGTCAGGGGGCGTTTGAAGCTGCAGACGGCGGGATCCTCTTTTTAGATGAAGTTCCCGAAATGTCCTTGGACGCACAGAAAATGCTCCTCCGCGTCTTGGACACTGCCACATTCACACGGCTCGGTGGAAATGAAGTCTTGACTGTCGATGTTCACATTATCGCTGCAACAAACAGGGATATTGCGAACGCTGTCGCTAAAAGGGAATTTCGGGAAGACCTCTACTACCGGCTTAAGGGTATGATGCTTCACCTACTGCCCATTCGGGAACGCCCAGAAGATATCGCTCCTTTAGTGAACGCTTTTATTAACGAATTCAGCACCGAATATGGGAAAAACGTTACCGGGATTACCTCAGAGGCACTTAAACGTCTCGAACAGGCGGCATGGCCCGGCAATATCCGGCAGCTTCGGAGCACTATCCAAACCCCTGTTGCACTCGCAACAACAGATGAACTCGAACTCAAAGATTTTCCAGATATTTACCCAGAGTTCATTCAGACCCTCATCTCTATCTGGCAGACACTCCCTTCGGAGACGCAACATGCAATCTGGGAGACACTTCCATTAGAAATGCAACACGCAATTGCACATGAAGCCTCAACGCGTGCCCCGGAACCGTGGCGCAACTTGCATGCTGCCTACATGCCGAAAATGAGCGAAGAACGCGAATTCCTCAGCATCGAAAATCTGAATCTAAATCAAATCCTACGTGCAATCTCCCAGAAGCGTATTGAGCAACATACATCCTTACGTGAAGCCGCCGAATCGTTAGATATTGATCTCCGAACTTTACAAAAATACGCACAATGGAAGGAAGAAGAAAAATGAAGTGCAGAATTCCATAAGGCTTTCGTGTGTATACAACATTTTAAGTCAACCCGAAATCCATATATAGCGTTAATGGTTAGCGTTGATGCAAATTAATGGAAAAAAATACACACAATGTGCTATGGAAACCGGTTTCCGTACCGTTGCAATTATATTTTTTACAAGCGAAAGAAAGATCGCGCATAGTAATGACGCACCGTGTTGCGATCCGCTTTTAGAGAATAAAATTGCCCAATCTTAAATATATTCGTCCCAAATCATAATATACTTAAGGAGCACATTATGAACAAGCAGACGGCATTTATCGAATTGCCATCAGCACCGATACAGGCAATCTATGAAACGGTTCAACAAGTTGTAAAATCCAACATCCCGATCCTCATTACCGGCGAAACCGGCGTTGGTAAAGAGGGCATCGCGAGATACATCCATGAAAATAGCCCACGGCGGGATAAACCGTTTATCGCCATCAACTGTGGTCGATTCTCCGCTGAACTCCTCCAGAGTGAACTCTTTGGACATGAAGCAGGCGCGTTTACGAGTGCGATACGTCAACGCCAAGGAGCGTTTGAAATCGCAGACAGTGGTGTTCTCTTTTTAGATGAAGTTCCCGAAATGTCCTGGGACGCACAGAAAATGCTCCTCCGCGTCTTGGACACTGCCACATTCACACGGCTCGGTGGAAATGAGGCATTGACTGTTGATGTTCACATTATCGCTGCAACAAACAGGGATATTGTGAAAACAGTCGCTGAAAAGGAATTTCGGGAAGACCTCTACTACCGGCTTAAAGGTATGATGCTTCATTTACCCCCACTTCGGGAACGTACAGAGGACATTGCACCTTTAGTGGCAGCTTTTATTGCTGAGTTTAGTACTGTCTATAGAAAAGGTATTACAGGAATTACCACAGAGGCACTCAAGCGTCTTGAACAGGCGGCATGGCCCGGCAATATCCGGCAGCTTCGGAGCACTATCCAAACTGCTATTGCACTCGCAACAACAGATAAACTTGAGCTCAAAGACTTCCCCGATATTTACCCGGATTTCGTTCAGACACTTACCTCTATCTGGCGGACACTCCCATCAGAGACCCAGCACGCAATTTGGGAAACACTCCAGTCAGAAACAAGGCATGCAATTATGCATGAACTTTCAACGCGGTCTCAAGGACGGTGGGGCAGTTCTCAGGTTTCCTATATGCCGAGAATCGGTGGAAAAGTCGAGTCTCTCAATATAGGGGATATGAACCAAAATCAAATCCTACGGGCAGTTGCTCAAAAACGTATTCAGCAATATACATCGCTACGCGAAGCCGCCGAATCGTTAAATATTGATATACGGACCCTTCAGCGATATGCCCACTGGGAAGAGCCAGATAATGAAGTAGTATAGAAAAAAGAAAAGGGTAAACGGCTAAATGCCCGTATAACGTCATAACATAAATCCGGTCTCATAAATAATATTATACAGTACGGAAACCGAAAAGGAACTCCCTATAGCACGACGAGTTAACCTAAACCTCAGCTATAGGGAGTTCTTTTTATCTCTTTATAGGTGTCGACCTCCTACCATAACTGAGTGCCGGAAATCAATACCTGATAGCCGACGACTGATGGCTGATGGCTGGATGTCTCTATTTTAGGTTGACATTCCGCCATATCCGCGCGTATAATAGTAATATTATCAAATGTGATAATAGAGGAACGTTTAGAACACCTCAATTTTTGACTTTTTAATATGTGAGGAATAATCGAATTGGCTCAACAAAAAGCGACCAATATAACGTGGCACGAAGCGACTGTCACGGCAGAAGATCGAGAAACATTACTGAATCAGAAGGGCTGCGTGATTTGGTTCACCGGACTCTCCGGCTCAGGTAAATCGACATTAGCGAACGCAGTCGAACAGGTATTGCATCAACAACAGCACCACACGTACGTCTTAGACGGCGACAATGTACGACACGGACTGAACAAGAATTTAGGCTTCTCACCAGAGGACCGCGAGGAAAATATCCGCCGCATCGGTGAAGTCGCGAAACTCTTTGCGGATGCAGGCACAATCGTCATGACAGCCTTCATTTCGCCTTACCGCGCTGACAGAGATCAGGCAAGAGCGCTCATCGCTGAAGATAGATTCGTTGAAGTTTTCGTCGACTGCCCGGTTGATGTTTGTGAAGAACGAGATACGAAAGGCTTATACAAAAAGGCACGTGCTGGAGAGATTAAGGAATTTACAGGCATCAGCGCACCTTACGAATCGCCCCTGAACCCAGAGGTTACAGTGAACACCGCAGCACTCTCTATTGAAGAATGCGCACAGGCAGTTGTTGAAACACTTGTGAAAGCCGGTCTCGTCCCTGCGGGAAATTAGCAGACGAGAACGTACCACTTCAACATTTAAAATAGGGCAGGGAAATGGAATCAGTTATCACGGATTTCAATGAGAACGGATTCTCTATTCTGCATGGCATTTTGGAATCGGAGACGCTTGAAGCCGTCAAACACGAATGTGAAGCGTTAGTCGATGAACTCGCGTCACAACGGCAAGCAGACGGAAAACTGGCGAACACATATCCAGATGCCACTTTTGAAACCCGACTGATTCGGCTCTATGAAAAACACCCAGACGAAAACCCGACGATCTTTCGACCAGAACTGCATCGTGAAGGGTTTTTCGGCGTGTTCGCGCATCCTGTCTTACTTGAACTTGCCGGTGTTATCTTGGGGGCAGAGATCCGATTGTACCCTAACTATTCTGTCCGCCCAAAACTACCTGAGAACAGACGAACAGAGGTATTATGGCATCAAGATGCAGGCTACACTTCAAAGGAAGCCGATGTGTTGCGGATGATGAATATTTGGGCACCCTTAGTGCCGGTTAACGTTGAAAACGGGTGCATGGAATTCATTCCGGGAAGCCACAAGTGGGGCGTTGTGCCACACGAGAAAGACGAATACTATCTCCGCATTCATGATGATTACATCAAACCGGTTGAGGCGGATGCCGTAACTATTGAAATTCTGCCGGGCGATGTCGTCATCTTTAGCAACCTACTCTTTCACCGTGGGTTGCCGAACAGCGCTGCACATATCCGCTGGAGTCTCGATTTTCGCTACCAAGATGCCACGCAACCGACGCTCCGGACAACACAAGGCCATCTGCTCAAATCGCAAAGGACGCCAGAGGCTGTTGTGAAAGATGCTAAAGCGTGGGCACAACTTGAATTCCAGTAAGCGATTTTTCTATGAAGCAATATTTCGTATTGAACGTGCTACGCAAGGACAATAAAGCATGAAATTAATTCAATTTCACCTACCGAATTTAGGAAAGCGGGTCGGAATTGTTACCCGCGATGAGGAAGTAATTGACGTAACGAGCGAGGAATCCGCCGGTGTCTTAGAAGTGCTCACACTTGCACATCAAGAACAGGTAAGTCTCGGTGTCATACTCGCTGACATTCAAGAGAAGGTCGCAACGCCCGCGCCGATGCAACTCCCTTCGTTTGCAGATGCCGAAAACACATCAACGGAACCTGAAGGCCTTACGCTAAAGAAATTGGATGTCGCACCTGACGAAAACGTGCCACATCTCTTACCTCCGATTGATGCCCCCGAAGTATGGGGATGCGGCGTAACCTACAAACGGAGCGCAGAGATGCGCGACGACGACACCGAACAGGACATCTACAGCCGCGTCTATCACGCCGACCGTCCTGAGATCTTCTTCAAAGGGACACCTTCACGATGCGTCGGTCCCAACGGTTTTATCGGCATCCGAAGCGATTCCGCGCTGACAGCAACAGAACCTGAACTCGCATACATCCTCGGTGCGGATGGAGAAATCGTCGGATACACCCTCTGTAATGACGTGTCCGCATGGGATATTGAACGCGATAACCCGCTCTATCTGCCGCAATCCAAAGTCTTTTACGGATGCTGTGCACTCGGTCCGATGTTTCTCACGCCATCCGAAATAGACGATCCCTATGATTTGGAAATGCAATGCACCGTCCTTCGGGACGCAGACGTTATCTATCAAGGCGAAGTGAACACATCTCAAATCAATTGGAAGTTTGAACAGCTCACCGAATTCCTGATGCGGGATAACCCGATTCCGCTCGGCACCGTCGTCTCAACCGGGACCGGTATCATCGTCCCGAACGATCTACCGCTTGCTGCTGGGGACGTTGTTCAGATAGATATCAATGGATTCGGCACACTATCAAACCCTGTCAAGCAGCTTTAGGAGATACCGCGTAATGAACCATAGTAGCGAACCGTTTATCGGTATGCATAAAACGGAATTGGATACACCCGCACTGCTGATTGATCTGGACAAAATGGAAGCCAACATACAGACGATGGCGAACTATTTCAGCACAGTCAACGCCGATCTGAGACCACACGTTAAAACGCATAAAACACCTATTATCGCGCATAAACAGATTGCAGCGGGTGCTATCGGTGTTACATGCGCGAAACTCGGTGAAGCAGAAGCGGTTATTCACGCCGGAATCCGAGATGTACTGATCGCCAATCAAATAGTCGGTCCCCAAAAGATCGCACGGCTTATCAACCTCGCGAAACATTCGGAGATTATGGTTGCCGTGGATAACCCACAGAACGTGCAAGCCATTGCCGAAGCAGCTGCTGCTAAGGGCGCGACCGTTAGAATGTTAATAGAGGTGAACATCGGTATGGACCGATGCGGTGTTGAACCCGGAGAACCGGCACTGAAACTGGCAAACCAGATACGCCAGAGTCCCAACTTGGTTTTTGAAGGCTTAATGGGGTATGAGGGACATACCGTCGCAAAACCGGACAGATCAGAACGCGATGCCGCTGCACGCGAGGCTATGCAACGCCTACTGGACACGAAACACTATCTCGAAAAGCACGGTGTGGAAATTCCCATCATGAGCGGTGGTGGTACCGGTACCTTTAATATCACTGGAAGCATTTCGGAGATGACAGAGGTGCAGGCAGGTTCTTACGTTCTCATGGATTCCACCTATCGGAATGTGGAAGGTATCGGAGATCATTTCGACTGCGCATTGTCTCTTCTCGCAACCGTCGTGAGCCGTCCAAACTCTGACCGAATAATAGTAGATACGGGTTTGAAGGTACTTGCCAAGGAATTTGGTATTCCACAACCTGTTGGTGTAACAGGCGTAGAGATGACTGGACTTTCAGAGGAGCACGGAAAGATGCAGGTATCTGACGAAAATGTTTCCCTCAAACCGGGCGATAAACTTGAAATCTTACCAACCCACTGTTGCACGACAGTGAACCTCCACGACAGGTATTACGGCATCCGAAACGGGATTGTCGAATCTGTGTGGGGCATCGCAGCGAGAGGAAAAGCACAATGATTACAACAACCACAAATACAATCGAAGGTAGACAGATTCGAGAATACCTCGGGCTCGTTACGGGTGAAGCGATCATGGGAGCAAATGTTTTTCGCGATTTTATGGCAGGGATTACCGATCTCATCGGTGGTAGATCCGGCACCTATGAAAGCAAACTCGCCGATGCCCGTGAGACAGCACTTCAAGAGCTGCAAGACATCGCACAACAAAAAGGGGCGAACGCTGTCGTCGGGATTGACATTGACTATGAAGTACTCGGTGCCAATAACGGCATGTTGATGGTGACTGCGACCGGAACCGCTGTCAAGATTGAGTAAAATTGCTTCACAGACGCTAAATGTATGGGATGTTCAGGCTTGCCGGTACCTATAAGTACATCCCACCCTAAAGAAACAGAACTACGATAGGAGATAAAGTCGATGAGAACTCACAAATTACAGCGTATTTGGCAACCGTTTTATCTTATGAGTCTACTTACGGCAGGTCTTTTACTACTAAATCAACAGGTTTCAGAAGGCTATATCGCAAAACGTTATTCCGTGCCGCAGATTGTCAAAGAAAGTACCAATGTCGTTTCTGGGACTATTACGGCGGTCAACGCCAAACGACAGACTGCCGATATTAAGGTTGAGGAAAATCTCAAAGGCACCAGCGAATTTCAGGTAATTAAGATGCGGTTTGATGTCTATAAAGGAGAGGAAGACCATCGGAAAGAAATTATCCGTTTCCTAAGGCAAGATGAACCGATAATCATCTTTTATGAGCAAAGAGGCGGACGCATCAATAGCATCGCACATACAAGGGGAAAATGGTTCCAAACCCAAGTCACAAAACAGAGAGACAGAGGTTGGGGCAGATGGATGTTTACCCACTTTGAGAAATATCTCAATAGAGACGAAGTTTCAAGGCGAGATTCAACCCCTGATTTCCTAAAAGAACTGCGTGGAATGTTGGGCGAAGACGCTATCCAACTCTTTTATCTCCGGACAGATAGTTATAAGGACGAGTCCCCTGTTATCTCCGGCATCAATTCGATCGAAGAACGTTGGATCGCCTATCAAGGCACAACGAATCGCGATTTACCCGGACTCAGCAAAGCAGACATCTTATGGCTCGGCTTCCGCACGCTCTCGCGAGATGGGAGATACCGTCTTAACAATAAACAAGAAAATCGGATTAAAGAATTCGTAAGGAACGGCGGTGTTGTAATTGTCTCTGGACAGGATAGTGATGAGGGGCGTCCGTGTGAGACGGGTTGGTTACCCGAACCGCTCAATGGCGTAGAGAGTTCACGACGAAATGATTTTCAACCGACTTCTGATGCTGGTGAACTTTTTAAAGCCCCCCACCGTATCCGATCAGGGCAGCTTGCCCTTGACGACTCATGGAGCGGATGGAATCAAAAATATCAAGTACTGGCGACTACCAACGGCGGCAAAGAGATTGTCGTTGCTAAACTGCGATACGGTAAAGGTATGTATCTTATCACCAATCTCCGCAACAGTCAGAAAAACGAAGTCTCTCAAAACCGTCGGATGCTGGAAAACCTCGTGCATTTTGCCGTGGAATTCCTAAAAGAATCCCTAAAAGAATCTAAGTAACACGCGAGGAAATTACAGATGAAGGGCATAGTCTAACAATCCCAATCCTTTAGGTTTGGCTCCAGCCCCGTAACGCTCGTGCTAAAGTGAAAAAAAAGATTTGACAATTGGCATAAAATATAGTATCTCGTAGACAGACATAGTCAGCGTAGCCGCAAGGCTGCGTGCCTGTCTCCCACGGGTTAGGGTATAAAATGCGAGATACGAGAGAGTCCCAATGATTGTATCACATAAGATAGCATTAGACGCGACGGAGGAGCAATGCACGTGGTTTTCACAACAATGCGGTTATGCTCGCTTTGCTTTCAACTACGCTTTATCCGACTACAATAACGAACCCCGTCATTGGAAAGAACTCAATAAACGTTTCAATATAGCCAAGCGTGATATTGACTGGGCGAGTGGGATGGATCAGCGTGCTGCGTTGTTTGGCATAAAGAACCTTGGAGACGCTATCAGCCGTTGGAAAGGCGGACAAAATAGGAGACCGAAGAAAAAGAGACGTAGAGACCGTCAATCCTATAGCACCGACCCGAACACAGTAGAAATAGTAGGTAAGCGTATACGCCTTCCTAAAATCGGGTGGGTGTGTATGTATCAGAAGTTGCGATTCAAAGGTGAGATTACAAAAGTAACTCTATCAAGAACGGCACACCGTTGGTTCGTATCTATAACCGTTGACACAGGCAAACCTAATGCTCCACGAGACACACGTGGACTCCCGGTAGTCGGTATAGACGTAGGTATCAACTCACTTGCTACACTTGATACAGGTAAACAGTATCCTAATCCAAGACCTCTCAAACGATTTGAGAAAAAACTTAAGCGTGAACAACGTAAGTTGAATAAAAAAGAGTTTCTATCTAATAACTATTATAAGCAGAAACGAAGAGTAGAACGTATTCACTACAAGATTGCTTGTATCCGAAATGACGCTCACCATAAAGCGACAACAGAGATCGTCAATATGGCAAGCGTTATCGGAATAGAAACGCTGAAGATTACAAACATGCTTAAGAACAAAAATCTTGCTAAAGCATTATCAGATAGTGCGTTAGGTGGGTTTCTCGCCAAACTCAAATCTAAAGCAGACATACTTGGAATACCTGTTAAAGAAGCGCCACAATTCTATGCTTCAAGTAAAACTTGTAGTAACTGTGGACATAAGAAAGAAACGCTTACACTTTCAGATAGACAATATCAATGTAGCGCATGTGGTATTTCTATAGACAGAGACCAAAACGCTGCTATAAATCTAAAGCACCTCGCCGTAGGGCATACGGAGAGTTAAAACGCTTGTGGAGTTTGTGTAAGACCTCCACAGGGGAGGCAATAAACTATGAAACAAGAACGGAAGAATCCCACTGCTTTAGCTGTGGGGAGTGTCAAAAGAGGAAGTTTAAAGCAGACAATAAACGGACGTAGATATAAGAGGTGGAGGTTCGGTTTCTCTGCTAAACTACTGCTAATGCTGTGTTTCGCTCTTCTTTTCTTTGGCACAGCAAGTCAGGCACACGCAGTGATCCCGCAGCTGCTGGGACCGCTCACTGCATTGCTGAGTATTGTCCCACAGATTCTCGCTTTTGTTGGGGTCGCGCTCATAACAGCACTCGTCTTTGCGCGAGATACCACGAAAATGCTCTTCTACAAGTTCCGGGACTTCACGGCTGCTCACAAAATGGCTGTCTCTGTGGTGAGTGTGGTTATCCTCTTAGGAGCCGCGTTAGGAATCTACCAACTCCTCCAAACACCGACCCCCTCACTTGAAACAAACGTTCAAAATGCTGGTACAGGAAATGTAAAAGCTAACAGAACTTGGGCAACTTTCCGCGGGAATAAGAACCGGACAGGACATTTAGACGCTCGCCCGGGCCCGACAAATGGAACGCCCGTATGGGTTTTCAAAGAAGAAGAAGCAATGGCGGTTGACTTCTCATCATCGCCAGCAGTTGTTGGAAATCGGCTCTATATTGGGTCCTCGCACGGTTCATTTTTTTCACAGGGTGGCGCGACGTACTGTATCAATACAGAGTCGAGAGAGGTTATCTGGCGGCACGTTTCACCTACCCCGATCTTCTCGTCGCCCGCGGTGGCGGGTGGTAGAGTCTACATCGGCGAGGGTTACCATGAACATAGCGGCTGTCATCTCCGGTGTCTCGATGCCAAAACAGGCGAACAGATCTGGTCTTTCCAAACGGCAAGCCATGTTGAATCAACGCCATTTATCAGTCAAGGGAAACTCTATTTCACAGCAGGGGCTGATGGCATCTACTGTATTGATGCCTTAGAAGGACAGGAAATTTGGCACTATAAAAATGTCCACGCCGACATGTCGCCCGTTGTACATAACGGCAAATTATACTTCGGTACAGGCTACGGCGATTATCGGATTTATGCCGTTGATGCCCAAACAGGTACTGAGATCTGGTCAAAACAGATGCCATATCCTGTGTGGGGCAGCCCGAGCGCACATGAAAATCTCGTCTTTTTTGGACTCGGACGCGGTAATCTTTCGGACAGTGATCCGATACCCGCCGGTAAGATCGTCGCACTTGATACGGAGACCGGCGACACCGTATGGGAATACGAGGCAAAAGATGCTGTCCTCACAGCGATCGCCGTTCAGAACGGCAACGTTACCTTCGGTTCCCGAGATGGATCCGTCTACTGCTTCCGCGCGACAGACGGAAAACGCAACTGGCAAACCGGACTCGGTGCGCCTGTCGTGTCCTCACCAGCTGTAACACCGGATACTGTCTATGCAGCAACCAAAAACGGGAACATCTATGCCTTATCTACTGATGATGGAAAAGTAAAATGGGAATTTAATACAAGAACTGTCACCCGAAACATAGATCTCTATTCATCGCCCGCGGTTGCCAATGGATTCGTATATATCGGTTCAAGCGACCGTTATATTTTCTGTTTGGGTGGCGATAACAACAATAAAATTATCGGTGACCGCTAATTTGGAGAAATAAAAATGAAAAATTATGTTTGGATCGCAACAGCCCTATTGGTTTTACTCGTAAGCACCGCAGCAGATGCACAATGGCGCAGTAAAACCCACGACGAATATAAGGCACTCACTGGAATTGATGTTAAGATTGACGGTGATCTTGGCGAATGGGATGGAATTCTTGACGCAGTCACAGGTACTGATGGAGAACCTTTCTGTGGCGTTGAATATGAAGGCAACGTCTTTCAGGAACACGGCGGCGGAAAATGGACCGGTGCCGATGATCACGAAACCTGTTTCATGATTACATGGGATTCAAAAGCCGTCTATCTCGCGCTTATTGTCACCGACGACGAGCATGAACACGCAGCCGCTGCCGCATGGAACGGTGATGGCGCACAACTTGCCTTTGAAATGAGCGGCAAACGCTCCGCTGGCATACAAATGCTCCTTTACAATATCGGTTTAGACGATAAAGCGCAAGATATACTCCCTGGGGCTTTAAATGAAAATCCCGGTGGTGCAGGCATCGAACCCGGCGACGACATCGCCGTTGTCCGCAACGAAGGCAAAAAGAAAACCTACTACGAACTCAGATTCACCGCTGAAGAATTGCAAGTAAAAGGTGATAAATTCAGTGACGGGGATCAGTTCGGTCCCGGCATCTGTGTCAATGATGGCGACAAAACCGCTGGACAGGGTGGGCAAAAGGGCTGGAGTGGCTGGTACACCCACTCTATCGTCCATGGAAAGAATTCTGAAAAAACGGGTCTTGTCACGCTTACCGATGAAGTCCTCGCTGTTGAGGCTGCGAATAAGTTAGCCACGACATGGGGTGAACTTAAATCCGTCCGATAATAGCACAAGTCTACAAGAAAAGCCGCCAACAGTCTTGGCGGCTTTTTTATTGTCTTCCACCTAACGGTCATGATCGTGGTCGTGGTCATGATCGTGATCATGATCGTGGTCTTGATCGTGATGATTTGCTTTATGATAGTGCAATCGGAGCAGATCGACACCAAAATCGTCTGCAATGTGCCGCCATACAGAATGGATATGGTTCGCATCGTTCTGCGTGTTATCATACTCCACAAAGAAGAATGGACCGTGCAGCCTGTAGTAGTGCGGTGTCTTCGGTGCTTCTCCACCTGCCCATGCAAAGTGGATGTCGTTGACGCTTCCTTCGCGTAGTTTACGGCGTTCAATTTCGGCTACTTCGTCAGGGAGTCGGTCAATGTATTCATGCACGAGATCCATCAAGATTTCGCGTTGATGGGTCTCCATGGATTCTGCTGCCAACCCTTCAACACTCTCAAACTCAACTTTAGGGACATCGCGCGTCAAAATATCGGACGGTGCCTCTGCATTGATGATTGTCTCACGCTTTTGTGTGTCGTTGAGACTCACAAGGAGCCTACGCGCAATATCTTCTTCAGCAGAGAGGACCCTTAATCCTTTTTTCTCACCCTGCGGCACCTCTGCCGGATTAGAACCGAAGAATGACGGGTTCGGCGAAATGAGTTCGCGATTGACGACGGTAAAGTTGAGTGAGACATGGTGTCCCTCAGCACGCCAGCCCCACGCGCCATTACCCGTTGGATCTCCAAATACAGTGAAAAAATAGAACCCCGGATCACGGACAAGTCGGGCTTGCCCTGCAGCTTTTTCAATCTCACCGAGTGTTGTCTCTAAATTGATAATCGATCGAGCTTTCTGATAACCTTTCGCGCTCAATCCGCTCTCCATGAGAGCGAACGCCGCGTCCTGCTGTTTCGTGTTGAGTTCTTTGAGAGAGACACCTTCGCGTTCCCACATTTCGATCGGGATGTAGTGCCATCGGAACCGCTCGTTTCCGTCAAAGGGGAGTGCCGCCTTCTCGCGTAAAGCGGGGGTCAATGTATCCAGAAAATTCCCCGCTGCCTGTGCCATCCGCTCGGCTGTTGCCGAAGCAGGGATAAACAAGGGCTTCAGTTCAGTATCAGTATGTGTATGTGCCACAAATAAACCTCCATTACCGTAGGACTACGATCCGCGGACCGCGCTCTACGAATCCAGTTAATCCTGTTCTCCTTATGAATCCCTATTTTAAAGCAACTGCACACGAAAATCAAGTGTTTTAACAACATATTCAGAACTGTTCGCTTTTCTACGTTCCCTCGCCTCATAACACGGCTCCAAACCCCGTTGACAATAAGGATCGAATATAAAATTCTGATCGCTGACTGCTGATTGCTGATCGCTGATTACTGTTTCCTGAAAACTACTAACGAAAAAACCTTGACAACCGCTCATAAATTTTGTAAACTTATTTTAATCGCTTCCGTTTAAGAGAGTGTTAGCATGCAATTGTCCTCCTCTGCCTTAGATTAGGTGAGGCAAAACCTCAAACCGATACGCAACAAGTCGGGACTCATGGACAAATTGATTGATGATGAATTGTTAGTCGCTCAGTTTCAAGCCGGTCGCCAAAATGCCTTCGATGAGTTGATGAAACGTTACAAATCCAAGATTTTCTCGTACCTGCTACGTTCGGTCAGAAATTACGAGGACGCCGAGGACATCACCATTGAAGTCTTCTTCAAAGCGTACCGCGCCCTGGAAGGTTGGCAACCGAAAGCCAAGTTTTCGACATGGCTTTACAAGATTGCGTCCAATCTTGCTATCGATTACCACCGTGCGAAAGCGCGTCACCCTGTCTATGCGTTGGAAGACACCGAAATTCCTGAAGCGAATCTTGTTGCCACCGATCTCCATAGCGATCCGGAAAGACAACTTGAAGAAAAAGAACGCGGTCTCATGATCCGCGAGGCGGTTGATCAACTCTCCCCGAAGCAGAAAGCAGTCTTCATGCTAAGTCGCTATGAAGGCTTGCAACTTAAAGAAGTCGCTGAAACACTGGATATGGCGGAAGGTACCGTGAAAATTCACCTCCACCGCGCAGTAAAACGATTGCAAGTGCTTCTACGTCCGCTGTGGGAAAACAATGAAATTTGATGGATGGTCACGCGATATGGCGTGCTACCGCAGAAAGGAGAAGAATTTATTATGCCTAAGTGTAAGAAATCCGAAGGGCAAGCTATTGATTATGCTTCCAAACTTCTGCCACCGGCAGAAGAGGACCCCTTTGAAGAACATCTCAAGCATTGCGAGGACTGCACCGAAGCCGTTGAATCTTATAGAGCAGTCCTTGAATTAACAGACGAGGCACAAGAAGAACTCATCGTGCCGGAACTCGCACTTCAGAACATTGAGATGAACGTGTATAAACGGCTCGCCGCAACACAACAAGAGCAGACGCTGCTCTCACGTATCCGTGCCTACTTTGCGAACCTTGGATCGCCCTTTGGCTGGTACAAAACCTTTGCGGTCAGCAGTGTCGCTATCGCCTTGATTACGGCTGTCGTCTTAATCGGGAAACCTTTTCAGCCCGAGCAAACTTTGCGGTTAACCGAATCGCAATCCGCGGATGCCCGCATCGAACAATATCGCCAGCAAGGTATCCAACGGAATTTAGAGGAGGCTCTGATTACACAGCATCTCCGAAATGATGCTTGGGAAACAGAAAGCCAGCTCCACCGAATGAAAGAGCAGGCACACGGCACAAATTGGACGAAGGTGGCAGACAAACACCTTCAGAATCTTCAATCCGGCAATCCGACTTTACAATAGCACAACTAAGGGATATTATTAGCCATGGAAACGTCACGCAGGCTTACATTTCTCTTACACGCACTGCTCCTAATCCTCCTCAGTCCGCTTGTCCACGCGCAATCTGAAGAGGTCAACACTTTAGTTCAGGCAGGGCGTTATACGGAAGCCAGCAACAAACTTGACGCACTTGCCAAGTCTGCTAAAGACATCGCTGTGAAAAGTTGGTGCTATTACCAGATCGGCGAGATTCATTATAACTATACCCATCAGTACGCCAGAGCCGCCGCGGCTTACGATAAAATCCTGAGACTTGAAAAAAAAGGGCTTGCCGTTGAAGAACTCTCTCTCGCAATCATCAAGAAAGGCGACGTCTATAGTCGTATGGGTAATTACCAAGACGCTATCCAAACCTACAATAGATTGGTTAAACTTGCCCCCGCCTCACATTTCGTGCATAAGACCGGTTTACAAAAGGTTCGCGACATCAATACCGCACTCGCAGATCTCAGGGAACAGCAACGCATCGCTATTCAATACAAGGGTACCCCGCTTGCCGTTATTGCCGAATTTCAGATAGCTGAACTCTATAGAAATCCGTCTCAACTCAACCAACCTGAAAAGGCAATCCAGAAGTATGAAGCACTTTTAAAAGCGCATCCAGAAGCGATGGTCGCTCCAGAAGCGAGATGGCGTATCGCAAACTTAAGGCATATTGTTCTTAACCAATCCGCATTAGCGATGGCAACTTATAGGAAAGTTGTTGACGATTACCCGACGAGCAACTTCGCTGCCGAAGCACTTTTCCAAATGGCAAATATCCATCGCACGACCGAAAAATATTCGTTAGCGATCCCAGTGTTTGAGAGACTCAAACAGAAATACCCTAATTTCTGGAATATGCACGCTGTTCTTTATTGGATGGCGGTCTGTTATGAGAAAAATTTGCACTATCCGAAAGCGATTGAGGCTTTTAAAACCTTCCGCCACGTCTATCTGCCACACCTCGATCCAGGATATTTAGGACAGATCTCGATGCACGATATGAGTTTGTCCGAAGTGAAAGCAAAAATTGGTAAGAAAATTGAGGAACTGACACAACAACTCTCGGTGGTGGAAGCAGGACGGTTAGATGCCGCGCGTTCAGAACAGAACTTCGCTTTAGCCTTAGATATTGCCCAGAACCTCGTCACTACGGCACCCAATACACCGCATGCAAAACAGGCAGCGGAGCAACTCTCCACACTTCAACATCTCGCTGCAATTCAAAATTTGCGTGAGCAGCTTCACAACGGAACTTCGGGTCCCGTAGAAGCCGCACGTGCCTTGTTTCAAATCGGCACTCTCTATGAACGACAGTTGCAGGACTATCCGAAAGCGATTGAGGCGTATCAAGAGGTCTCTAAATACCATCCTGACGCAACCTACGCTGCTGAAGCTCTCTATCGCAGTGGACTCGTTCACGCCAAGCAGCTTTCTGCGCCTAATGAAGCGATCGAAACCTACAAAAAGGTGATTGCATCGCACCCGAACACCCTACAAGCAATGATGGCGACCTTCCAACTCGGTGAACTCTACAGAGAACTGCACCGTTACAACGAAGCATTGCAAGCCTACGAGACAACTATCGGTTACCCAGAACGCGATCGGTATCTCGCTGGGGGGTATAAGGATAGTTTCACCGATAGGGCACAATTTCGCATCGGTCGCGTCCATTACGATGATAACCGCTACGATGAGGCACGCTTTGTTTTCCAGACGTTCATTCAGAACCGCGAGCGATCTCCACGCCGTGCCGCCGCTTACATCTATCTCGCCGCTATTAGTGAAGAACGCGCTGAAAACAACCAAGCCGTTGAATACTACAAAAAAGCGGAAACCTTACTCAAGGATGATCCTGTACAAATGCGGATGCTCATTGAAGAAGCGAGTGCGCTCGGCACCCTCCAATCCACCGATCCAGACACAGTTATCCGGTACCTCGCAGACAAGCAAAAACGCCTCTCCACACAGTGAACTGAATTCGATTGATTTTTTGCTTTCACAATAGCACTAAACAGCAAAACCGAACCTACCGGACCTCGAGGATTCCTAAACTGACACCTATAGTTGTGTTTTGTAGTTGTGAAGAACCGTCCATTTTTGGCGATTGAATGCCTCTGTTATTATACCACATAAATTTTGACTTCCAAATGGGCATGTGATACAATAGCTTAAGACTTGGCACCTAATCAGGCCATTGTAGCATTTGGGGTTACAAACCCCGCCTACGGAGAAATAGGGAATGAGACGTTTTGGCACCGAAGGTCGTTTGTATCTTGAGGATAACTACGTTGTCCCGCGCACAGAGGAGACTGCTGATTTCATCGCACGGGTTAAACAGGGTAAATATATTGTCCTGTTCGCGCCACGCCAGACCGGCAAAACGACCTTTTTCCGGTTAGCACTCAATAAACTCACCACTGAAGATTTAACCTACTTCCCGATTCAGTTGAACTTTGAAGAATACGAAGACTACGCACCCACCGATTTTTACACCCGTGTCTATCAGGACATTCGTCAAGAAATTGAGGATGTCCTCCAGAGACGTAAAGAGGCTCCCGCTGAAACGTTCACGCAATTCTTGGATAACGTGGAAATAAACGATCATGTTTCGATGCGAAGGTTCTTTGAAAAACTCGCAAGTTTTCTAAAAAATCAGAAGGTTGTCCTGATCATTGACGAATTTGATGCTATCCCGAAAGACGCTGTCAACGGGTTCCTCCGCTCGCTACGCCGTATCTATCTTTCCGGTAGGACGCGATGTCCGCACAGCGTCGGCATCATCGGTATCAAGAATATCATCCAACTCAATTACGACAGGTCGGTCTCACCCTTCAATATTCAGCAGGAGTTCCATCTACCCAACTTCACCCTTGAACAAGTACAAGAGCTCCTCGCACAGTATATCGACGAAGTCGGTCAAGCCTTCACGCCCGAGGTCATAACTGCTATTCACAAACAGCCCGCTGGACAGCCCGTCCTTGTCAATCGACTTGCACAGATTCTTACTCAGGAGATGGACATCCCGAAAACCGAGCCGATTACGATGGCACACTTCACAACGGCGCACGCGCAGTTGTTGCAAGAACGGAACACGAACATCGATCATCTGACGACTAATGTTCAAAGAGACCCGCGTTTTGAGCAATTACTCATGCGTATTATGGAACGCGATGAAGGGGTCCCTTTCAACCCACGCAATGACATAATAGATGAACTTACCACTTACGGTGTCATTAAAAGAGGGGCTGATGATATGTGTGAGATTCTTAATCCGATCTATTTGTATTGTATCCTGCAGGTATTCAAACCTCTTGTAAACGGATTGGAAGAGGAGTACTTTCCAGAAGATGATGATTATCTCACGCCTACAGGGCAGATTGAACTCGCGGGATTACTTGATAACTTCCGAGATTTTATTGCACGGGCAGGGTTCAGGATTTTACAAGTACCAGACACCCCACAGGAGTCAGTAGGACGGCATCTCCTGCTCGCCTATATGGATGAGTTTGTGAGACGCATTGGCGGCGTTATGTATATTGAAGCGCAGACAGGACGTGGGCGGATGGATATTATTCTCACCCACAACAACCAAAAATATATCATTGAAACAAAGATTTGGAGGGGCGATAATCGCTATCAAGCCGGTAAGCAGCAGCTCGCGGCTTATCTCAAATCGGAGGGGGCTACCGAAGGCTATTATGTCATCTTCGATCATCGGAAAGAGGCAAAGCCCTTCGTAGAGACAGAAACGCTCGCGGAAAACTTGACAATTCGGAGTTATATCATTCCTGTGATTCAAGAGATACCTTCACTCAAATCCGAATGATTTTTTGCCTTCACAATAGAACTAAACAGCAATCACCCGCTGTTGTCCTTCTCTATCTTCTGAAGGGATAATCCGAATCTCAATATCGCAATTCAACCGATTAAGAAGCCGCATCAATTGCTCAAGGCTGTAGTCAGAAAGTTTGGCGGCCTTAAGGCGAGAAATGTCAGCGTGTTTAACACCAAGTAACTTCGCCGCATCTACTTGAGTTAACTTCCGTTCCTTGAGGATGCGGAAAATCTCGGTTCCCAACTGTGCTTTTAGCAGTTCTTTCTCAGCAACTTCATCAGAAAAACCCAAATCTTTAAAAATATTACCGCTGCCTTTTTCAACTTTAATGCTATTGCTCATAATCCACTCTCCATCTCCTTGGCCCGTGCTAATCTTCGTTTAATCAAGTCAATCTCTTTCTTAGGTGTCCTAATCCCACGCTTTGATTTTTTTTGAAAACAATGCAGTACATACAAGCTTTGACCAATTTTAACCGTATAAACTGCTCGGTACGTGTCGGTACTGTAGATATCAACAATCTCAAACACCCCGGACCCTATACCTGTCATCGGTTTTGCCGATGATGGGGTTTCACCAATCTGCACACGATACAGTGCATGCCCAATATCCTTACGTACCGGTTCCGGGAAAGCTTGTAACCGTTCTTTTGAATCACCAACCCATTGAACGTTTTTAGGTGTTGATATCTTCTGATCCATGCCCTATTATAACGCATTAACTATCTTTTGGCAAGTCCGAAGTTCAGTTTTTTAACCGGGCGGTTACGAAGTATACAAATGACAGTGGTTCATTATTCGGGGTGGTTTTATAGCACAAGCGGGGCATCTATCGCCTTCTATCCACAAATTAACAACGCGTGCGACGCGGCGTGCACAACCTAATAGGTTTGCGGCGTACTTGAAGAAATCCGCAGAAACACCCCAGCAAACACCCCCAGCAAAAACCCCAGATGCGACGTGTATCATGCTACAGCAAGGCACAACCTTTTCTACGATGCGACTTCTATACGTGCCAACAGTGAAGGATGCATTTCTACAGCATAAGGTGTTGCCTCCGTTAGTTGCTTATGCGAATCGGGTAATTTTTTGAGTTCTGTGATTGTTCGCGCCTGAATATCCTGCAGCGTCGGAAAATTGGACACCAACTCCCCGTTTTCGATGACCGGAACAAGGAGCGGTTGCCCTTCGGAGACCTTTTCATCCCACAGTGTTACCCAATCTTTAGCATAATTCCCAATAGCATCGGTGAGTCGATAAATCTGCTTTTTGCCGGGTATTGTGGCTTTGGACGGCTCATCAAGCGACTGTTTCCCGACAGGTCTCCCGTCGCTTTCGACGACCTTATAGACACCACCGAGCGCAGACGGTGCCCCTTCGCCCGTACGTGGGTTAAAGTTCGCACCCGTAGCGAGCCGTGTGCCGACCCCGAAACTATCAAGCGGCGCACCGCTTCCGAGCAAAGTGTCTATCTGGAACTCATCAAGGTCATGGCTGGCGATAATTTGGACGTAATCAAGTCCCTCAGCATCAAGGATTTGACGCACCTGTTTGCTGAGTGTCAGGAGATCGCCGCTGTCGAGTCGGACAGCGCGCAACCGTGCACCGCGTGCCTCCATCTCCTTTGCAACGATACATGCGTTCCGCGCACCTTGGAGCGTATTGTACGTATCAATCAGGAAGGTCGTGTTGTTTGGAAAGGCTGCAGCGTAATCTCGGAACGCTGCTAACTCAGTAGGACGTTCAGAGATGAATTTATGTGCCATTGTGCCGACGTAGGGAATATCAAATAAGCACCCTGCAAGCACCAGAGATGTACCACTGACACCACCGATAAAAGAGGCACGCGCAGCCAAGATACCAGCATCCCTGCCGTGCGCCCGACGCGCCCCGAAATCAAAAACCGGTTTTCCTCGTGCTGCTTGCACAATTCGCGATGCTTTCGTAGCAATTAGCGTTTGGAAATTCATGACACAGAGCAGATAGGTTTCAAAGAGTTGAACATCTCGGGATTTGCCCGTGACGTTGATAATCGGTTCGTTGGGAAAAACAGGCGTGCCTTCGGGAACCGCGAAAACGGAGCCGTCGAAACGGAAATCTTTCAGCGAAGCGAGATAGTCAGCACTCAGATCTCCACGTTCCGACAGCCAATCCAATGTAGCATCCGTGAAACACAAATTTAAGATGTAGTGGACAACCTGTTCCAACCCAGCGGCAATGAGATATTGACCCTGCGGGATTTCACGGACGTAGTAGTTCGCCGTAATAATAGCGTTATGATCCGCATCGAAATCGGCTTGTCCCATCGTCAGTTGATAGTAGTCAACGAAGAGTGCCATCTCATCCACTGAAAGCAAGGCAGACTTTGGGGAATTCGGGGTTACAAACCCATCCCTCACGGCATTCATAGGCCTTTTCCCTCAGTAATAACGAGTTTTTGGTTGACAGTTAGATTCCGATGAGTGTCTACCTGACCGGAGGGCCAGACGATTTCAAGCGTGTCAACTTTTGTATGTGCTTTGAGACCGATTTCAAGGGATAGGCTATTCGTTGAGCCGAAACCACATCCACCGCTAACTTCTCTGTAAATCACGCTATCACCAAAGCGCAGCGTCACCTTGGCTCCGATGCCGTCTCGGTTGCTCTTGACACCGACCAGCTTCAAAGTAAGCCAATTGTTCCCAGCACCGGTATTCTGATAGAACAGATTGTGCCACTGATCGCCAATAAACGCACCACCGACGGGAACGTAGATGTCCACATCACCATCCGTATCGACATCGCCGAAAGTCACGCCGTGTCCTTTTCCGATGTTACCTAATCCGAGAGCAAACGTAGCATCGGTAAAAGTGCCGTCACCGTTGTTGCGGAAGAGTGCGTCGCGTTCGAGCCGTCCCATCTGCGGGGCACCCGTAGCGAGATAAATGTCCAGATACCCGTCGCTATCAATATCGCCGAAGTTTGCCCCCATCGCACCAAAAGCGTGATAGAGTCCCGATTCACGCGTGACATCGGTAAAAGTGCCATCCCCGTTATTGCGGTAAAGCACCTGTCGATCAGCATCGTGTGGTGCAGTCCCAGTGATTTGCCCGGCGATAAAGGCTTGAAACGAACCCGAATTCGAGATGAAGATGTCCAAATCCGCGTCGTTGTCAACATCTAAAAAGAAGGTGACAAACGCATCCGTAACAGGGATATTCATACCAGTCGTCGGGGTGACATCGGTGAACGTGCCATCACCGTTATTGCGATACAGGACATTGGACTGCCCGAAGTTGATGACATGCAGATCGATATATCCGTCCTTATCGTAATCACCCCAAGCCGTTCCGAGGGAATTACCGGTATTCGCTACACCTGCTGATTTAGCAGTATTGGTGAACGTTCCATCACCGTTATTGTGATATAAGACATTGGCGGCACCATCGCCGATAACGCCGTCTGCGATGTAGAGGTCAAGGTAACCGTCGTTGTCGTAGTCTGCCCACGCGGCGCAGAAACTGCTCTGCGGGTCTGCAACACCTGCGGCGTGTGTGACATCCGTGAAAGTGCCATCGCCGTTGTTGTGATACAGCGTATTCTCCGCTGCGCCAGACCAACCGCCACGCGTGATATAGAGGTCGAGGTAACCATCGTTGTCGTAATCTGCGAAAAGTGAACCCCAACCACCTCTCGAATCAGCGATGCCTGCTTGCTCAGCAATATTGGTAAAGGTACCGTCCCCGTTATTGCGATATAGGGCATGCGGTTGGTAAGTGCCGACTGCGACGATATCCTCATCGCCATCGTTATCGTAATCTCCCCAGGCACTACCGCGTCCTCCGTCAACCTTGTCCATCTTCAAATCGGGTGCGATGTCGGTGAATTGGTTATCAGTTAAGAGACTCTCGTTACCGATTGCTATTTTGAATTCCTCGGGCAATTCTGGTGGGTAGCCACCCAGTTTGCTGTATGCTGTCCATAAGTTCCATAAGGTTTCGGGATCGCGAGGTTTGAGACGAAGTGATTCTTTGAAATTTGTTACCGCTTTTTCAAGAGCACCGTGTCGGAGATGGTAGACACCGAGATAGTAGTATGCACCGGAGTGGCGGCGATAGTTTTGGATGATATTTTCAAATCGCTCAGCGGCTTTGTCGGCTTCACCTAAGCGGAATTCAGCCAAACCGAGCTGGAGCATCGCCTCTAAATTATTCGGTTCAAGTTCCAGGACCTTCTCAAATTGTCGTTTAGATGCCGAGAGATCCGGCACGAGCATTTGTTGTGGCGCGCCTAAGAAATAACCGAGCCTGATGCGTGCATCGGTATCGTCAGGGTTGACTTCCAATGCACTCGTAAGGGCAGCAGTAGAATCTGAGAAACGTTGTTGATAACTAAAAACTTGTGCTAATGTGAGGTACGCTCTTGATAACTTATCCTGTGCGCTTGGTGCCTGCTTCAGGAGTCCTATTAACATCTGTAATTCCACCTCAGCGGAGGCAAATTTCAGCTGTCTAATGTAGGTACGTGCTAACTGCATACGCGCATCGTGTGCATTCGCATCCATCTGCAAACACGTTTGAAACGCTTGTTCCGCTGCGGCGAAGTCGCGCCTATCTAAAGCATCAATACCGCGCTGATACTGCGCAGCCAATTGCGGAGTCATCTTATCTGGTGGCGTATCCATATCGCAACCAGCAATGATGAGAGGAATCAGGAAAATAAAATAAAGTTGTCGCATATCTGTTTGTCCAGAACTCAAGTGGAATGTAAAACTAATAGGATACCAGTTCCTACAATGATAGCAGATTTGAGAGAAAAGTCAAGGGGAGTTAGCAATCAGCGGTTGGGATTCGGAGGATGAGTTGTCTAAATCAGGATTTTAGGGTTCGTTTGCCGTCAGCAAACAGCAGGGATCGCGAGCACAGATCGCTCCTACAGAGAAGGATCGCGAGCAAAACTCGCTCCTACAAGACGGTAAGAGAAAAACGATACCGAGCACAGATCGCTCCTACAGAGGTGATCAGGAAAACAAGGGTTTAGGGAAACCCGACGGAGCGTGCTTACTACTTTTAAACTACAAATCTGCCAACCGTGCTTTTAATGCTTCCTTCTGAACAGGCTGCGTCAAATCCATGAGATAGATGCGCATGTGATCCGAACGGTCAGAACTAAATACCAACTGCTTCCCATCACGTGAGAGGCTCGGTTCAAAGTGCGCGCCGATGTGGTTTGTCAGTTGAGTCTTGTTCGTCCCATCAACATTCATCATCCAGAGCGTATAATGGTTATGTGCGTTCGAGACATAGATGATCCGTTTACCATCTGCGCTGAAGATAGGATGATAATGGCTTGCATCCGAAAAAGTTAACTGCTTTGCTGTACCGCCTGCCGCATTAACAATGAAAATTTGATAGATGTTCTCCACCATTGAAGAGAAGGCGATCTGCTTCCCATTCGGCGACCACGTAGGGTGTCCGTCGTCCACGTCGTTATGTGTCAGCTGCGTCTTATTGCTGCCATCTATATCAATGACATAGATTTCCAACGTGTCGTTATTTTCGGTGCTCCCAGGTGTGCTTGCGGTTTCTTGTGTCGGTGCCTTGGATTCAAAGGCAATTTTTTGTCCGTCCGGTGAAAATACGGGTGCGCGGTCCGCGCCATCTGCATCAACTAACGGACGCTGATTTCTCCCATCAATATCCATGAGATAGATGGACGCACGGCTCGGATCAGAACCGCTCGCTTGGATAGGTGGCAGCATCATACCCCCGCGAGTGCGTTCTGTCGCGAAGGCAATTGACTTTCCGTCCGGTGAAAAAACAGGCATATATTCGTCAAGTTCATCAGTGTGTGTGAGTTGGCGAAGTGAACGATCTGTGAGGTCTATAAGATACAATTCGGCGTTTTGGAGACGATTTGATGCGAAGGCGACCCACTTTCCATCAGGTGAGATTGTGGGACTATAGTCATCGTTATACTTCGCAGTAAACGTCATGATATTCCCTTTTTCGGTAAAGGTCTGCTCGTAATCGTCGCTGCCTTCGGTGCGGAGGCGTTGGACATGGTAGGCATCACCCGTGAGTCCAGCCAATTGAAGGAGAATCTCTTTTTTCGGAGAATCGCTTAGTAGACTTTGAAACTGGACAAGCGCAAGGGAACGGTCACCGTTATGCCAATAGACGCGCCCGAGTGCAAGTGAAACTTCTGCCCGTTTTGGAGCCAACTTCGCTGCACTTCTGAAGGCGTTACTTGATTGCGTAGCATCTCCTAACCCTTCATACACCAAACCGAGTTGATAGTAAGCCTCCGCATTGGAAGGATTCTGCTCAAGTGCTGCCTCAAACTGCTGAATCGCAGCAGCCGTGTCGCCCGTTTCAAGAAGTGCTTTGCCGCGTTTAATGGTGGCATCCTCGCCGCACGCCAGCAGGATTAAGAATATAGAAATAGATAAGTAGAAATAATTGCGCATTTGACAGTATCCGTTTTCAGTTCTCAACTTTCTTGCTGACGGCTGATGGCTAATGGCTATTCCTGCGTCACACGGATTCGCTGGTTTACAGGTATATTATGACGTGCTTGTGTGTCTCCATTCGACCATGTGACCTGCAAGGTTTCAATCTGTGTGGCGTTTCCGACACCGAATTCAACAACGAAACTGTTAGAGGACATATAGCTCTCACCGGCATAAACCTCTCGTATCTGTGTCCGATCCGCTGTCTTGAGTTGAATCTTCGCACCGATGGCATTCCGGTTCTGGTCTGTTCCAATGAGTTCAACGTGCAGCCAACCGTTACGATTGCCACCCTCGTTGCGCAATAAGACAGGCGATGCATGGTTGTTGACGATGAAAATATCAACATCGCCATCGTTGTCATAGTCGCCAAACGCCGCGCCACGACCGACACGTGTCGGAAGTGCCGTGATGCCACTAATCTCACTGACATCGCTGAAAGTGCCATCACCGTTGTTCTGATACAGAGCATCAACTTGCGGAATAAGTACTTCTGGTTGCCTGAGTTCTTGGAAGGTACTACCGTTCGTAACGAAGATGTCCAAATCGCTGTCGTTATCGTAGTCAAAAAGTGCGGTGCCCCATCCGATCTGTTTGATACCCACCTCAGCCAACATCGCAGAATAGGATTCATCAACAAACCTGATGTGCTTACTTGGAGCGTCCTCTTTCAAAAGATTTCTGTAAAGCGCGTTCTCTTCATCCACCCAGTGACTCATAAAAAGGTCAACGTCACCGTCGCCATCATAATCACCAGCACTCAACCCCATAGATCCTCGAAAATCAGCTGCCCATGATTCATCACTGACATCGGTGAAGGTGCCATCCCCTGCATTCCGATAGACATAGTTCACAGACGTATCATTTGCCACATATAGGTCCAGGTCGTTATCGTTATCAAAATCGCTGAAGAGGCATTGCATACTTCTGCCGCCCGGTGCCGCTATCCCTAATTCGGCTGTTACATCCGTAAAGGTCCCGTTCCCATTATTACGGTAGAAAACATTATCCTGTGGCTCAAAGACATGTGGATTCAGCGCGCTCGGCACCGGTTTACCAGATTGTAAAGACTCTTCCTGCATCTGCTCAAGTTTCTCTAAATCGTAGGTGACATAGTTGCAAACGTAGAGATCCAGATCACTGTCGCCATCAACATCTGCGAAGGCAGCACCCGTGCTCCATAATTCACAACCGACACCGGCAGTTTTCGTCACATCACTAAAGGTACCATCACCGTTGTTGCGATAGAGGACATTCGCACCATAATTCGTTACATACAGGTCAACGCTGCCATCGCTATCGTAATCAGCGAAGACACACCCCATCCCGTATCCTTGATGCCCAACACCGGCGATGTGCGTCATATCTGTAAAAGTGCCGTCTCCGTTGTTACGGTAGAGCGCATTTGTTTTACTATCGGTATTGGCATTTTGTGAAAATGGATGGGGGATATTGACAATATAGAGGTCGATGTCGCCATCGTTATCTATATCAGCAAAACCGGCACCAGACCCCATATCTTCTGGAAGTAGACTGGAACGCGTTCCGCTCGAATGTTGGAAATGGATACCCGCTTCCTCTGTGACATCAACAAAGGTAATTGCCTGTAGCGTCATGGGGAAAAGCACAAGAATTACAAGAACCACAAGACAAAGACGGCAGTACGGAGGAACACAGTTCGATGTTAATACTGATGTTTTCCGATGCAATATCATTTTTCTAAAAAGTTGGTAAAAATGGTTCCGCTGCGAAAGCGTTCGTCGTTGAGGATATTTTGGAAAAGCGGGATTGTCGTCTTTATGCCTTCAATCTCGAATTCGGAGAGTGCTCGCTTCAACCGGGCAATCGCTTCTTCTCGATCCCTACCCGACGCAATGAGTTTCGCAATGAGTGAATCGTAGTGCGGCGACACAGTATCCCCCGTGTAGATATATCCGTCAACCCGGATGCCGATACCCCCCGGTGGATGGTACTTTGTGACAAGCCCTGGGGAAGGCATGAAATTGTTCGAGGGATCCTCAGCATTAATTCGACATTCAATGGCGTGCCCTTGGATTTGAATATCGGATTGGTTGTATCCAAGCTGCTCTCCCATTGCGAGCCGAATCTGTTCTTTGATCAGATCAATGCCGGTAATGCTCTCGGAGATAGTATGTTCAACCTGAATGCGCGTGTTCATCTCCAAAAAATAGTAATTCTCATCTTTATCAACAACAAACTCAATAGTCCCAGCATTTGTGTAGCCGATAGATTTTGCGGCTTTTGCAGCGGCTTTACAAATTTCGGAACGTAGTTTAGGTGGAATAGAGGCAGCGGGTGCTTCCTCAAGGAGTTTTTGCTGTTTACGCTGAATAGAGCATTCACGTTCGCCAAAGTGAACGACGTTGCCGTGCAAATCACCCAAAATCTGGACCTCAATATGCCGCGCCTCTTCAATCCATTTTTCAATGTAGACATCCCCGTTCCCAAAAGAGGCTTGGCCTTCTGCCTTTGCGGTGTGAAAAAGAGTTAGCAGACTGGGTCGGTTCTCAGCGATGCGGATACCGCGCCCACCACCGCCAGCAACGGCTTTGATTCCAACAGGATAACCAATTTTCTCCGCAAGCTGCGCGGCTTCGTCAGCTGTATCAACCGTCCCTTTTTTGCTATTTTTGCGTTTGCCGCTTCGGCTACCCGGTACAAGTTTTAAACCCGCTTTTGCTACTGTCTCGCGTGCCTGCACTTTATCCCCCATCGTCGCGATATTCGTGACGGAGGGCCCAATAAATTTTATTTCGTGTGCCTGACAAATCTCGGCGAACTGCGCGTCCTCAGCGAGAAAACCTGCTCCTGGATGGATAGCGTTAACATTTGCGAAATCCGCAACTGCGATAATATTCGCGTATTTGAGATAACTCTCTGTTGAAGGCGGGGGTCCGATGCAGTACGCCTCGTCAGCATATTTAACGTGCAGTGCGTCTTCATCCGCGGTCGAGAAGATAGCCACCGTCTTAATCCCCATGTCTTTGCAGGCTCGGATAATGCGAACAGCGATCTCACCGCGATTTGCTATTAGTATCTTTTTTATCATATTTTTATTTCTCGCGATCTGCGGTGGCATGCCATCACGATGATCTGCTGAAGCGTCCCATCCCGATGATCGGAATCGGGCGACTTCAGAGGGATCACGTGACCACCGAAGGAGATCATGTCTACAGCTGTTTCACTCGGAACAGAGGTTGGGAATATTCAACCGCCTCGCCATCTTCAGCAAGAATCTCTAAAATTTCGCAGTTAAACGGAGCTTCCACAGGGTTGTAAGTCTTCATGACTTCGAGCATGCCTACAGGTTCACCCGTGCTGACCGTATCTCCAACTTGCACAAAAGGCGATTCATCAGGCGCGGGCGCACGATAGAAACGCGAAGGCATCGGTGCACTGATGTAGACACTCTGTCCATCACCATCCACCTCTACATCTACCTGTTCTCCCGGCAGATGCGGTGTTCCGACCGTCATACCTGTCTCAGTCGGCTGTGGCGAAGGCATCCGATCATAACCGTCCGAGTTTCCGCGGTTTCTGGAGACTTGCACCTCAAACTCATTGTCCCGAACGCGGACCTCTGTGAGATTCGCGCGATCGAGAATCTGTGCCAACCGTTCAACGAGTTCAAGGATGTCACTGTAGTCTTGCTCCTCGGATTGAGATTTATCCTTGGGTCTGTTTTGGCGCATTTCTGTTTTTAATAGTTATCAGTTATCAGTTATCAGTTTTCAGTCCGGTTTTAACCATCAACTTATGCCTTAACATTTATAACGGAGTCGAGTTGATGGTTAAAGTTAAGAAAAAGACTTTATGATGAGCGTTTCCCTCTTAACTGAAAACTGAAAACTGAAAGATTTTTTGAAAAAAAATCGTACTGACAACTATTATATCCTTTCTACATATTTGCCGGTACGCGTGTCAACTTTGATACGCGTTTCGTTTTGCACAAAAAGTGGAACGTTAACAACGCCACCTGTCTCAAGTGTCGCACGTTTAGAACCACCGCTGACGGTATCACCCCGCAATCCAGGATCGGTTTCAACGATTTGAAGTTCAACGAAGTTCGGAAGCTCAACCGAAAGAGGCACCTGTCCATCCATTTTAACGGTGACAGTTTCTCCCTCTTTCAGGAACTTCATATTATCTTCAATGAGAGCCATCGGAAGTGTATGTTGTTCAAATGATTCGTTGTCCATAAACCACAATACATCGCCATCTCGGTACATATACTGCATCTTGTGATCCATGACCCGGACGGTTTCGACAGTCTCATTGGATCGGAACGTGCGATCCAGAACCGCACCATCGGTGATACGTTTGATCTTTGTCCGTGCGAAGGCACTACCCTTCCCCGGTTTCACGTGTTGACAATCGACTATCGTGTAAATAGTATCGTTGAGTCGGATAACCAACCCGTTGCGTAAATCGTTAAGTGCTGCCATTTTCTCCTTTAAAGGGTTATAAGTGGTTGGTTAAGAGGTTGTAAGTTAAGAAGGGTTATGAGTCTGCTCTTTCTTATAACTAATAACCAATAACCAATAACTAACAACTAATAACTACTAAAGCAAGGCGAGTGCTTGTTCTAACGCCTTGGCTCTATGACTGATTCGATTTTTGATTTCTTCCCCGAGTTCTGCGAAAGTCTGATCGTAACCCTCCGGCACAAATACCGGATCATAGCCAAACCCGCTTTCGCCTACCGGTGCGTGCCGGATGTGTCCCTCACAAACACCGAGAACACCTTCAGATGTAGCGTTAGGATGGACAACTGCTATCGCGGCGACAAAACGGGCACGCCGATCAGTAACACCTTCAAGTGCTTGAAGAAGTTTCGCGATCCGGATCGCATCTGTAGCGTCTTCACCTGCCCAGCGCTTAGAATTAATGCCGGGTACACCGTTGAGCGCGTCTACTTCCAATCCAGCATCATCAGCGAGCGTCAGATGGCCTGTGTATTCTGCAATGACGGACGCTTTTTTAGCGGCATTCTCCATATATGTTTTACCGTCCTCAATGACTTCCGGAGCATGGGGATAGGCGTTCAAGGAGATTACCTCAATCTGTTGCGAGACATTTGCTGTGGAGGTATCGCTGAGCATTTCTGTGAGTTCGCGGACCTTGCCTTGGTTACGCGTCGCCAGTACCAGCTTCATCTAAATCCTCCAACATCATCCGATTCTGTAATCGGATAAGTTGTTGTATACCACCAACAGCGAGATCCAACATCTGGTTGTAATCGTCCCGTGAAAAGGGTTTTTCCTCCGCTGTGCCCTGTATCTCTATAAACTGCCCACTACCGGTCATAACAATATTCATATCAACATCCGCTGTAGAATCTTCCGTATAACAGAGATCCAACATCGCTTCACCCTTGACAAGACCGACACTCGTTGCGGCGATATTATCGGTAATAGGAAATGTTTCGATCCTTCCACTTTTGACAAGTCCCTGACAAGCATCCCAGAGTGCGATAAACGCGCCTGTAATTGATGCGGTACGTGTGCCACCATCGGCTTGGATTACATCACAATCCACCCAGACTGTCCGTTCTTCTAAGGCGTGCAAGTCTACAGCAGCTCGCAAGGAACGACCGATGAGCCGTTGTATCTCTTGTGTTCTACCACTGACACTGCCACGGGTTATCTCGCGCTGCATCCGTTGAGAAGTCGAACGCGGTAACATGGAGTACTCGCCTGTTACCCATCCTTTCTTCTTGATCCGTTGGTCGCGCATGAACCGCGGCTGCTGGTCAATAACCGAGGCTGTACATATAATGCGGGTATCACCCGTCGCAACGAGGACTGAACCCTCGGCGTGTTTGATATAGTGTCGTTTGATCGTAACCGGTCGCAATTCATCTGACCGGCGTCCATCCGCTCTCGCCATTATTCTCCCCATTTATAACGTTTTCGGAAGCACACCATCACGATGATTGTGATCGCGTGGCTTCGGTAAGCAAT
The DNA here is from genome assembly GCA_965208735.1 of Candidatus Poribacteria bacterium. GTDB lineage: Bacteria > Poribacteria > WGA-4E > WGA-4E > WGA-3G > WGA-3G. Next base: position 4,546,888 of record CBDBPM010000002.1, on the reverse strand, counting down.
GCTAATGCCTTTGTGTAACTTTTCCGTTCAAGATAGTGGTGCAGCATTTTCGGTGCTGTTGAACCAAGTGCCTGATGTAGGACGTTAATTTGCTCCAATTGCTCCAGTATATCTTCCCCTGTCTCAATTCGTGAAAACATTGTCTCTAACGCTTCTCTGAGTTCCAAAAGACCATCAACTTGCATCCGATTCCTCCATTTGCTGAACGGCTTTGCATGTCCGCATCGAGACAGTCTTCGGTGGAGCATCATAGCCTTTCCAGACATAAGGATCAACGCCAGAAACCGGGACAATGCATCGCCGGTCAGCACTCGCGGGACGCTCACCTTCCCGAATTGACCAAGGTAACAGCGACCAAGCATTACAGTAATGGCTCACCAAAACCCTGCGAAATGTATCGCCACGGTTTTTACGCGACCGGTGGAGCAGATATCCGTTGAAGAAGACTAATGTCCCCGTTGTAACTTCAACCGGCACCTCAGCGGTGTCATCAAACCCGTAACTTTCCTCTGCAAAATCAAACTCATCTGGATTTTCATGAGACCGCTGTGGATAAAGGTAGCCTTGACGATGTGAACCCGGAAGCACCCATAAACACCCATTTTCGACTGTCGCATCATCCATCGCGATCCAAGCACCAATCAAGGAACGATCCCGCGTCGGAATGTAGATTTCGTCCTGGTGCCACGCCTGCCCTTGAAAATTTGGGGGCTTGACAAAGAGCATCGACTGCATGCACTTGACGCTACCGTCCCAATAAGGAAGATGCGCAGCGGCTATTTGGCTCAAGATACCGCAGATTTTCGGATGCTTGACGTATTTCTCAATGATCGGACTGACAAAATGTGGTTGATGAATGCAGAGGATACGACTGATCACCTCAACATCGCTAATATCGTCAGGGAGCGGTTTTAGGTTGTCACACGGATGACCGCCTTTCGCGATTGTGACGGTGTCCTGCCGCAGCTCCTCTATTTCATCAAGGGAGAGCAGATTGGGGACAACAAGATACCCGTTCTCCACAAAAAACTGGGTCTGCTCATCAGATACGATTTTCGGCACCTCAATCGGTGCACTTGCTTCAAAGTTCACGGTTTCTCCTTGGAATGGTTACCAGTTTTCGGTACGATTTTTCTGCGAAAAATCTTTCAGTACTCAGTTAAAAAGAGAACTGATAACTACTAAAATCAAAACCTCTTTAACTGACAACTCTCACTGCGAGGCAAACTTATAACTTATAACCACTAAAAAATTCTAAACGCGATTGGCGAGGAACATTTCTGCTACTGCCAACCCAAAAACTGCTAACATAAGATAGACCCATACATTTTGGTTCTTCTCAACATCCTCGTGGTATTGCGCCACGAGTTCTGCAGTCGGTTTCTCCTCAACTAATGCGTCCGCAGTTCCCTTCAGCATGCTTGTCAGTTCCTCCACATCACGTGCCGCAAGGTTGGATTCAGTTGCGTCAACATTGACGACAAAATAGTAGGGTGTTGCCCCAGAGGTATGGACTGAGTAGATACCGGGGACCGCGGTGTCATCGTAGAAAACGCTGCTCTGAGAGGAAACTTCAGTAGAATTTTCATTGCGTTGCAACCGGGTTTCAACGTTGTTTGGATTAAACACAGCGATTTCTTTGCTCCGCGCAGCGTTGGCATTTTCGTCGTCCGAAACCTTCAGTTCAACGCTATCACCAACACGATAATTCGGTGCAGCGTCTACATCCTTAAGCGCGAGATACTTAATAGATTCATGCAGGAACGGCAGATAAACCGCCCGAATCGGTAGATCGTTCCATTCACGGTCTATTGTTGAGGTAAAACAGAGCACACGTCCTAAGGTCCCGTATGGTTTTTCAAAGAGCGCGGGACTCCCATCATCATAAGCAGCAATGACAGTTGCATCCTTTGTCGGTACCGCCTGAAAAATTCTGTAGAACCGAGCCTTACCGAAATCCCCGTGATTCGGTTCCTTGAACGGCACGAAAATCGGATGTTCGTATTTCACAGTAGCGAGCACGCGGAATTGCTCACGATTGAGCGCATCGCCGACCGCTTGGACAAAGTCACACGGCATTAATCCGGTCTCACCACCGAGACGTTGTTTATAAACCTCAGCACTTATATTATCGCCAACTGTCACAATTAAACCACCACCGGCAGCGACGTAAGCCTTCACGCGCTCCGCTTCACCAGAAGAGAGTTCCGCTACATCCGCAAGGATTAGCACATCCACGCGTGCGAGTATCGATGCATTCGGGACCGAGACTGATTCGGTGAAACCAATTTGGACAGCATCATTCCCCGATATTATTGCCTTCTTCATGAAGAATGTTTCCACAGTTTGGTAACGACCGCGCGTTTGCGGTGCTTCCCGTACAGCATGGACTTTAATCGCCTGTAGGCTTTGCAAAGTAAAGTATCGCTTGTTGTCAATATTGAGTGCATCTTCTGGCAGTTCAACCCGACCCGTATGCGTTGCCTCGTCTTGAAACTCAACTTTAAAAACAGCGTCCGCAAGGTCATCTGGCTCTATGTCAAGCGCAACACTGTCAATCACATTGTCGTCTATAAAGAGACGTACCTGCAGATCCTCAACCGGTTCATCACCGAAATTACGGACTCGCGCGACAAGCTGCGACGCTTTCTGTTCCTTGAGCACGACAGATGGAACGCTAATCTCTGTAATAGCATAATTCTGCGGTTTTTCTGTACGAACATCAACAAAATGGATTTGGATATCGGGGCTGAGTTTGTCCGTCTCAATGAAATTTTCCCATCCCCGCTTTTGCATGTCTGCGATAAAGTAGACCTGTTTCTCACCAATAGGGATAGGCTGTAGTATTTCATCTGCGGTTTGCATCGCGTCCAAGTAATCCGTATGCTCGTTAGAGATTTCTGCGTTGTCCAGAGCAGTCCGAATGTGGGCAAATTCCGAACCGAGGGGTGCAACAACACGTGCATTATCGGACGAAAGAATGAGGCATGCAGCATCAGAGGCATCAAGTCCGTCCAGAATTTCGCCAGTCTCTTTTTTAGCGTTCTCAAAAACCCCTTCATATTTCATACTATAAGAGGTATCGAGAATAATGACAGCGTTCCGTTTCCCCCCCGTCTTCTGCGTAAACACTGGTGCGTCGGCGAAAAATGGACGCGCAAATGCCATACCGAGGAGTGCCAACATCAGAATACGCATGAGCAGCAACAACAACCGTTTCAACTTGTGCCGCCGCACGTTCGTCTGATGCGACATCTGGATGAAACGGACTGTGCTGAAAATCAGTCGCCGCGCGCGCTCCCTGTTCAGCAGATGAAGGATGAGCGGGATGGACGCGCCTATCGCACCGGCTATTGCAAAAGAGGCTGTTAAGAAAGTCAGACCAAACATATTATCGGTTAGTAGTTATCGGTTAGCAGTTATCGGTTAGCAGTTAAGAGGGAAACGCTCATAATAAAGTCTTCTCTTAACTGAAAACTGACAACTAAAAGGTTTTTCGCAGAAAAACCGAACCGACGACTATTCTCTTAGAGGACCCCCTGCCGCTTGGCAAGATAAGAAGCGAGTGCGAGATCAATCGGGGTTGCTGTTGTTATCATATTGTAATCAATATCCGCCTGCCGTAACGCAAGCCTATAGGTATCAAGAAAGTCGTTGAAATTGCTTAGATAACTCTCCCGAATCGCTTGCGGAGTTGTGATAATCTCAGCGTCGCTTTCTGAATCAATAAATCGGATCAGTGCGTCTGAACTTCGTCCGGTCTCAAAGTTAGCAAACTCAAGTTCCTGTTGCGCGAGCACATGGAAAACGATGACTTCGTGTCCTTCATAGCGGAGATGTTCTAAGCCAGCGATGACCTCCTCATGATTTTCATCGTAAAGGTCCGAGACGAAGAGTACCAACCCGCGTTTGGTAAGACGTTCTGCAATTTGATGCAGCGGTGTTCCCATCCGTGTATTTTTTGTTGTCTGTAACGTCTCCAATGTAAGCAAAATCGAGTGTAGGTGTGATGTGCTACTTCGCGCTGGCAGGTATTGCCGAAGCACGTCATCAAAGTAGGCGAACCCGACTGCATCCCGCTGCTTCGCCATAAAATAGGCAAGTGATGCCATGAGGAAACTCGAATATCGCAACTTCGATATGCTTGGTGTCCCCGCGCCGTTTCCCTCTGTGGTCGCATCGTTTGCCTGCTCATCATCCACAGGGTGCGCCATAGATTCGCTTGTATCTAAGAGTAGGTAACAATTGAGATTCGTCTCCTCCTCAAACTGCTTAATATAGTACCTGTCGGTACGGGCGTAGGCTTTCCAATCTATATGTTTGGTGTCGTCCCCCGGCATATATTGTCGGTATTGTGAGAATTCAACACTAAACCCGTGATACGGACTTTTGTGGAGACCTGAGATAAAACCTTCAACAACGAATTTCGCGATCAATTCAAGATTACCGATACGCGCAAGGATTGTTGGATCTAAAAATGTGCGTCCCACTGTCGAACTCTGTTGCATCTGTACCCTCTCAATAGGGAATGGTTATAAGTTATAGGTTATAGGTTATAAGTTAAGAAGGTTCTTGGAACAGTTCCCTTCTCTGTGAAAGTTTCCACAGAAAACCTCTTTAACTGTTAACTCAAAGGTTTTTCTGCGAAAAACCGAACTTATAACTGATAACCACTGACAACTGAAAGATTTTTCGCAGAAAAATCGTACTGAAAACTAATAACCATTTACTGCTTTCTCAAAATAAGGAGCGTGAGATCGTCAAACTGATCCGCTTCTCCTTGGAATTCCATGACGGCATTGTGAAGGTACTTGCGGATACCCTCGGCGGGTTCATTCTTGCACGCTTTTGATGCTTCTACAAGTCGATCCTCTTCATAGTAGTCGTCTTCGACGTTGACGGTTTCTGTGACACCGTCTGTATAATACACAATGACATCACCGCTGTCGAGTTGGACATGCTCCGCTTCATATTCCGCAATGCCTGGCACCATATCGTTCGGAAACATTCCGAGCGGAATACCACCAACATCTTCACCCAACCACTTGTAGGTGCCATCTTTTCTCACGAGTAGCGGTGGATTATGCCCCGCATTGAGGGTCGTGAGGACATCTGTTTCCGGGTTAAGGTGGCTGTAGAAGAAGGTCGCATATTTCTCTTCTGTACCGCTGGCGTAAAGGAGCGAGTTTAGTATCATCGCCATGCTGGTGATTTCGTTGTACAAGGCAGACTGATTAAGCGTCCCTTGTTCGACGCTTTCTACCCGCGACAATTCCGAGATAAGTCCGGCGCGGAGGGTTGCCATGAGTAGTGCTGCTTGCATCCCTTTTCCAGAAACATCGGCAATAGCGAGTCCCCACTGTCCGGTAGATAAGGGGATACAATCGTAATAGTCGCCCCCGACGGGTCCACGCGGCTCATAATGTCCCGCCACTTCGTATCCGGGAATGTCTGGCAATGTCTCAGGAATGAGGTTCACCTGAATTTTACGCGCCTCCTCCATTTCCGCTTGCAACTGACGGGCTTCAAGTGCCTCCTGATGCAGCTGCGCGTTCTCAATTGCGACCCCTGCCTGTTTCGCAAAGGAGTCAAGGAGGATCACATCTTCGTCAGTAAAGGGGGTAATTCTGCCACCGCGTTCCTCTTTGTCACCAACAACAAGGATCCCCAGAATATCGCCATCACGCCCAGGAATAGGAACAGCCATCAAATTTTTACCGCCAAAAAGAGTATCGAATTCAGGTAGACAGTGTCCCGGCATTCCTTCTTTAACGACAGATTGCAACACTTCTACGGATGTCGCTTCTTGAGATACGGGGGTGTCCTCACCATAAGAGATAACGAGTCCATTTGTGCTGTCATGCGCGGTGATATTTTCAAGCAAGGTCTCTGGAAATGCATAGTGCATTTCGAGTTCTTGTCGCTCAGTGTCCGTGAGCATGAGCGCACCAGCGTTAGCGTCAAGTAGCGAGACAGCTTGCTGGACCACCTGTTCCGCAGCCGCCTCCGGTTGTAGCAGTTGACAGATTTGTGGCGCGCTTTCTGCAAGCATGAACAACCGAAACTTTTCGCTCTGGATGCCCTCCACCATCTGCGAATAGGCAATCGCAATCGAAATTTGGTATGCGAGGGTCGTCAGTAACTCCTTTTCCCACGTCTCTAATGCGTCCCTTGCCAAAAATTTGCCCAGCCCAATCATTCCCAGAAATTCATCTTGAATTTTTAGCGGAATCCAAAGACGTATATCAATCGTTTCCGAAAGTTTAGCACTCCGAGCGAAGAATTGTTTAAGGGATTCTGGCGGTGCGGCGTTCTCAATGAATGGATGTTTCAGTAAAGCCTCTAATTCATCGGGTTCAACAAGAATTGGCGAGAACATTTCGTCAGGTGTCGCTGCAACAATATCGAGATTTTGAGCGGTCGAATGGTAACGCAGTATCGCACCACGCCGGATCTGCAAAGTTCCGAGTGTGATGCGGAGATAGGTTTTGCTCGAATGATTGAAATTGCTGTGCCCGGAGATTAACGTTTGCCCCAAATGTTCCAACTCAGATAGACTGAATATGAGCCGCTCCATCGTCTGCTCAGCGGTGCTTTGCGTTTGATGGGTTTGCAAACTATCTCCTAAAGGCTGACTCGGGTCTTTCATGGTGTTAAATCCAACAATTGGTTTCTAATTTATTTTATCTATTACTACAAAATATATCTATGATACCAGCACACAATTTACCGAAAATACCCTACAAAATCTAAGCAAAACAAATTGTAATCCACAACTTGATCAAAGCATATTTCTCAGAAAAAGCCTATAGATTCTCAATAGCAGACGCTTCATCGGGGAAGATACCTGCATATTTAGCAATCGCCATCATCCGAAAGGTCCGTTCTTGCGTAGCGGACAATCCACAGAAATTCAAGGTGCCTTCACGTTCGTCAAGCGCCTCTATAATTTCAATAAGTATGGATATACCGATGCTGTTAATGAGTGTTGTTTGTTCAAGGTTGATGATCAACTGTGTGTAACCATTCTGAATGAGCTCCTTTGCTTTCTCAGAGAGTTTTTCCCCGAGCGCATCATTCAGATACCCAGCCGTCTCAATTATCGCGTGTCCTTTTGACTCGCGAACTTGAATATCGAATTTGTTCAACAAACCGTTAACCTCCTTAAATACCTAACATGGACTTGCATACGCCCCTAAAAAAAGAGATCGTATGTTATCAAAAAGGTGCCGTCTAACAGCACATTTGAACACAGATTCATGGATTATCCGCTACTGGTTCAAAATTATGTTGCCAGCATAGCGAAAACGGTACAAAGACCTATGAAGGAGTCTTCTTTTTTGTGAAGCTAACAGTTGTACCGTTAGGGGTGCTTTCTATAACCACTTCATCCATTAGAGCTCTAATAATCTGTAAGCCTCTTCCGCGCTTACGCAAATCGGCGTGTAAACTCGGGGTCCCGAGTAATCGGGTGCCGTCTAATGTGTCCGCAGTTATACCAACGCCTCGATCAGAGATCTTGACCTGCAACTGATCGTCTGTAACTAAGAATTGAATATGCACTTCCTTATCATCGCTTTGGCTATGTTCAGATGCGTTAATACAGGTTTCGATGATCGCGAGTTGAATCTCTTCGACTGCTTCCTCGGTGAAGTCCTTCAATTCAGCAAGGGCAGAGCCAGTCTTTGCTGCGGCAAGTTCCATATCAGGATACATAGGTATCGTGAGGAGTACTTTGTGTTCATCTGACACGCTATTCTAACCTCCTTGCTATGGTCTTGTAGTTATATAGGAAACCTACAAAATTCGTCTAAGTATGTGCTTTTCGTGGATCCAATGACTGCGAAAAATTCAGATAAAGTTACGCTATCTTACTATATTTTTTCAAATTATGTCAATATTTTTATTTTTTTATTTAATTCTTAGTTATCAGTCTGCCTCGCAGTGAGAGTTTTCAGCAATCGGTTTCCGTTAGCAGTCAGTCATCAATGATACCTATTTTTTCACCAAAATATTTTTAGGAATCAGGAACCTTCGTTTCGTCAACAATCCGGCGAGCATCTGTTATCCGATCAGATGCCTCTGATAGTTCTGGCACATAGGTCGCAAATTTTACCATATCACAATTCGCGAGTAATTGTTGCACACGCTCAACGCACTGAGCATTTATCTCTGCCCCGAGCATAGCGCGAAGCAGGGCTGTCGTCGTCAACGCTAACGCCGGAATTTGATACCGTGCATTAATGTATTCGCGAAGCACATAAGCAATTTGGGTATGATACGTCTCCATGTCTCCACGATTTAGCAGGTCGGAGGTTTCAATCGCCACCAGTTGTTCATACGCCACCGCGTGCGGTAGCGGTGTGTCCATTTCTTCGCCTTCAGGAACCGGTAAAGTTTGAGGCTTCTTTCGGAGATAGAACCACGCCGAAACAGTTATGAACCCGAGTATGACCGCTGCACCAATAAAATAGAGGAGTAGTGCTTGCGGCACCTCCAACGGCGGTTTGATATCGCGCAAACTTTGCCCGTTTACTGCTCCCTGCATAAAAATTTGTGTAATTACAGACATATTTCCAGCAAAAAGGTGCGATATACAATCAGATATACCCTAATCCGCAAGGATTTCTCTCGCGATATGAGGTTCAACAACGATTGACTTGGGTACGGTTGGGCATGCATACTGACAGACCCCGCATCCTGTACATCCGGGTTCAATCACCTCTACAATACCATCTGCCGTGAGATGGATCGCATCCTCTCCGATAGGACACGTATCAATGCAGTAGGTACAAGCCACTTCCTTCGTACGCAGACAGGTTTCAGCGTCGAAAATTGCCAAACCTATTTTTATGTCTTCGGCATAAACAGGCTGCAAGGCACCACTCGGACATACATACATACATGCCAATGAATCACAGATAACGCACGGTTGTTCATCAGGATCAATGTAAGGCGTGTTGACGAGGTCAGGCTGCGTACTCGCTTCTAAAGCGAAAATCGCATTTGCGGGACAGTTTTTGACGCAGTTACCACACCGATGACATTTCTCCAAGAATTCCGCTTCGGGTAACGCGCCAGGGGGCCGCAAAAGATTACCTCTACTCGCTGCCTCAACAGGCATAGACTCACTGACCCTATCATCCAGAAATTCGGCGACGGGTTGCATGAGTTGATTCAGTGCTTCCTTGAAAAAGCCGCGCCTTCCTGTTTCACGAGCCATACTATGGTTATCCTTGAAAATCGTGCGGCGTTCTGGCACCTACAATGACCAATGGCTATTCAGTAGATTTAGGGATCCGGTAACAACATCTGTGGCTTCCTTGCATCAGATGCTCTTCTCGAACAATCTTCGCACCTAAGGATTGACGGAACAGTGCCAATTCAATCTCACACACCTGTGGATACTCTTGCGCAATTACCGCGATAGGACAGTTGTGTTCGACTAAGACGTAGTCATCCTTATTCTCGTCGAAGCGTGCCATGTATCCCTCTTCATCACGGATCTGTGCCAGTTCCTTGACGCGCTCGCAGAGCGTTTTGCCTTCAAGCCGTAACTGATACGCCTCCAGCTGCGCTTTCATGCGCCCACGGAAGATTTTGTTCATGAAACCGGGACCGTTAAATTTTGCGACCTCATGCATCAACCCAACAGCAAAGTTGGCATAAGTCGTCGGAAAGAGGCTGTTGGCTTCATCGGTTAATTGATAAACGTGCGGAGGACGACCACGTCCCTGTTTTTCTTGGTGGTGTTCAATCAATCCTTCTGCTTCAAGTATGGCAAGGTGTTGTCGGACTCCCATCTGGCTGATATGCAAGGCATCTGTCAGTTGACCAACAGTCATGCCAGCACGCATTTTCAGCAGCTGCAGGATTCGCATGCGGGTTTCACTCATTTCGCAATTCACGTGATTTCCTCAATAATTTGGGGTGAACTCTATCGGCTAATGACAATAATTTACATTCTTTTACCACTTTATAAAACATTATATCACAGGTGCATATCACAATTCAACATAATTTTTTATAGTTATTAGTTGTCAGTTATCAGTTTTCAGTTCGGTTTTTCTGCGAAAAACCTTTTAGTGTGCCTTGCAGTGAGAGAAAGAGATTTGTGGAACTATCACAATCCTCTTTTAACCGATAACTGATAACTGAAGGCGTACTCGCCGTACTGATAACTAATTTGCCATTTTTCTTTTGTCTATATATCATTTCTATGATACAATTTTGTAAGAGGCACATGCAAACCCTCAGTCAGAAGAACTAAAGGAGAACGCGGATAATGCGACACGAACTCACCACAGAACAAATTGATTTTTATCAGAAAAACGGATTTCTCGTCATTGAGAACTTCCTTGATGCAGAGGAATTAGAAGAATGGCGGCGATGCACGGATGAATCTGTTGAAGAACGCCTCGGCACTTCCGTTGAACACATGACCAACCAGTTGGATGCGTCTAATTTTTATGCGCGGGTCTTTACACAATGCCTCCGCTTGGCAGATTCCCACCCAGGCATGCGAAAACTGGTACACGACCCAAAAATCGGAAAGATGGCAACACGCCTCGCAGGTGTTGACGGGATGCGGATATGGCACGACCAAGCACTGATTAAGCCGCCGTCTGGCAACCCCACAGCATGGCACCTTGATGTTCCTTACTGGTCATTTGATTCACGGGACGCGGTTTCGTTTTGGGTTGCGTTGGACGATGCCACCCTCGCGAATGGTTGTATGTGGTATCTACCGAGCACCCATAAAACTGCACGCTTTGATAACGTCGGCATCGGTGAAAACATAGGCGCGTTATTCAATGTGTACCCGGAATGGAAGGAATTTGAACCGCAATCTGCGCCTTGTCCAGCAGGCTCGATGGTCTGGCACAACGGGTTAACGGCACACGGGGCAGGTGCGAACATGACGTTCTCGCACCGCCGAGCGATGACGTGTGGTTTCATGCCTGACGGATGCACTTTCAACGGTAAGCGAAACATCCTGCCAGAGGACTATTTCAACGCACTCGAAATTGGCGACGTGCTTAACAATAATGTCCAGAACACACTCGTTTGGCACAAGGATTGGGAGACACAATAGACGCGCACTGCAGCACCGCCCCTACAGAAACAACGATAGCAATGTCTTCCTGTAGGAGCGAGTGTTTTTGCTAGGGTGTTTCTTGTCGCTCGCGATTCCGACATGCGTAAAAAATGTGGAATTGCCCAATTTATTTTTATCTTCATACGAAAAATCTTTCAGTTAACAGTTAAAGAGATTTTCTGTGGAAACCTTCACAGAGAACGGAACTATTCCAAGAACCCTCTTAACTTATAACCTACAACTTATAACTTATAACCGTTAAAAAAGGAGAATCGAAATATGGCGAAACAGCCAAATATCGTCTTGATGGGAGTTGACTCGCTCCTCGCAACGCACATGAGTTGTTACGGGTACCATCTACTAACGACACCACATATTGATCGGTTTGCGGAGGGTGGCACGCTCTTTGAAAAAACCTATAGTGCACACGTTCCAACAACGAGTGCTTATGCCTCTATGCTGACCGGGTTAGATACATTCAGCACGCAAGTCGTCGCGTTACGGCACCGAGGTGGGCTTCGCGAGGAAGTCAAAACGTTGGCGGAAATCTTACGGGATGCAGGTTACGACACGACCTGTGTAGGATTCAGCAATAATCCAAGTTCCCGTGGATTTGATACCTATCTTGACTTCTCTGGCTGGGGTCCCGACGAAAGCGGACGTAGCCCGAAAGCGGAAAACCTCAACAAAACCACCCTCCCAGAACTGAATCGATTGATCGATCAGAGCGGCGAAAAACCGTTCTTCCTGTTCCTGCGCCACATGGACCCACACTCTCCATACCTACCGCCCGCCCCGTATGAACGGGCATTCTATCACGGCGACGAGTGTGATCCGAGCAATAAATCCATGGAACCGGTGATGGCGTTTAAACCGTTTTGCGATTACTTCGCCTCTTGGATGCCACCGGGAATTACCGACAAGGATTACGTCATCGCACAATACGACGGCGCGATCGCTTATATGGATGCGTGTATCCAGACGCTTTTCAATGCCCTTGAAGCACGCGGCGTAATGGACGAGACCATCATTGTTATCAACGGCGACCACGGTGAAACGCTCTACGACCATGAGTGCTGGTTCGACCACCATGGAATCTACGATGTCACCTTGCACGTACCGCTTATCATCCGCTATCCAGGGCGCGTGCCTGCTGGGAAACGGGTCTCAGGCTACAACCAACACAAAGACCTCGTACCGACGCTTCTTGAACTGGCAGACATCGAAACGGATATTGAATTCGACGGACAGAGCCTCACCGCTTTAATCAACGGCGAAATAACGTCCTTTGAGAGCGAGATCTATATCACAGAATGCACGTGGATGCGCAAGCACGGTTGGCGGACGCCTGAATGGAAACTCATCGTCGCCCTTGAACCCGACTTCCATTTCAAACCGCCTGTTGAACTCTACAACCTGATCCAAGATCCCGATGAAAATAACAACCTTGCTGATACACATCCAGACATCGTTAATGTTCTCGAAACACGCATGAAAAGCTGGATTCGTCAACGGGAACAGGAGACAGGATTGACGAACCCGATCATGACGCAGGGCGATTGGCACGGACACAAAGGGATCGGTCCATTCAAGACCTCCGAACAGGCGTACGAGACGATGCATATCGGGGATGCTGGGGCAGCGGCACGTTTACAAGCCAAATTGAGAGATGAATAGTTATCAGCCATCAGAGGGAATAGTTATCAGTTAAAGAAGTCCGTAAAGTGTTTCTAAAGTCCGTAAAGTCACTCTCACTGCGAGGCATTCGCAACTTTAGCACATTTGAAACTTTAGCACACTTGCTAACATTAACAACTGACGACTGACTGCTGATGGCTGACTGCTAAGGAGAAAACTGAATGCCAGATTATAGACGAGATGAAGTTTTAGGTCGATTGAGGGCAGAACTGGATCGAGGCAAACACTTGCTTGCCGTCGGTGCCGGAACAGGTATCACAGCGAAATTCGCCGAGCAGGGCGGCGCGGATCTAATCGTAATTTACAACTCCGGTCGCTACCGCATGTCAGGTTTTGGCTCCTGCGCTGGACTCTTGGCTTACGGCGATGCGAATGCCATCGTCATGGAGATGGGTGAACGCGAAGTGTTACCCGTCGTCAAAGAGACACCCGTTATCGCTGGGGTCAACGGCACAGACCCGACGCGCCGGATGAGCAACTTCCTCAAACAGGTCCGAGATGTCGGATTTGACGGCGTGAATAACTTCCCAACCGTCGGCGTGATTGACGGCACTTTTCGCGTGACACTTGAAGAGACAGGGATGGGCTTCTACAAAGAGGTCGAGACCATCGGCATTGCACACGAGATGGATCTTTTCACGATCGTTTATGTCTTCAATCCTGAAGAGTCCGAGAACATGGCGAAGGTCGGTGCGGATGTCATCATCGCGCACATGGGCACCACAATAGGCGGCACCATCGGTGCGGAAACCGCTTTCACAATTGAGGATGCAGCGGTTCGCGTACAAGAGATCTGTGACGCAGCACAATCGGTAAACCCAGACGTTATCTGTCTCGCGCACGGCGGTCCCATCTCAAAGGCACCGGAAGCGGCGTTTATCAACGAGAAAACGGATACCGTCGGTTTCGTAGGTGCCTCCAGTATCGAACGCTTCGCCTGTGAAGAGAGCATCCCGCGCGTCACCGCTTCATTTAAGGAGTGAGCCGGATCACGCAAATTACAGTCTGTAGGTTGGGTTAAACGCAATAAAATCCAACCTACCAAGATGAAGTTTCTCAAACTAAACAGGACGAATTGTCCAAAGTTTAGTATAATACCGTCTTTAAATAAACGATTCTCATTAAGGAAAAGCCGGTTCGTAGTAGCGCAATTCATTGCGCTCTTACATGCACAATACCTCATAGAGTTCCAAAATCCCTATAATGCGACTTTATTTTTCAGATTTGATATAACATAATAACTGTAACAACAGAGAGAATCCACCATCATCACAAATAAACGCATACAACTGGAGCAAGCAGATATGACACCAGATCAATGGAAACAAGAATTCAGGAATGAACTTGAAGCACTTCGCGAACCAATAGAACGCCTTGATGCGCTCCTCAAACTCTATCCCTACAAACTATCGCGCAATAGGGCGATAAGAGAAGCGTTTGCAGCACTTGCAAATGAACAAGATAATGATAGATTCTATCCCATTGATACTGGCTTGTTAGAAAAACTCTATCAATTACTCAAATTCCTACCCAAAGCCGACGCACACCTGGAATGGCTAAAAAAACATTATGAGGTATCTGAAATTCAGCATTTTGCATTGATGGAATTCATTGATTTTTGCAGCAATTGGGGAAATTATTATGACATACATGAGATGGTAGAATCAGAAAAAGATGAAGTCTTGCGGAACATTGCAACTAATTGTGAACATTGGCAAGAGTTGTTAGGAATGGAGCAAAATGATGAAGATCGTGAAAAAATAGTGCTTTTTCCGACCCAACCCCCCGAGCACGTCAATGAAAAGCTGAGAATGGAAGGTCTATGGTATACTTGTAAACCTGTTTATCTGTTACTCAACAACTACCCCTGGAACCGGAAAGCAAAAGAACTACTTGATCAAGTATACGAATACGAAGGACATTACAACAGAACACTTGAAGGTAATCAACGCTTACACGTTGTTTCGCTGATGGACTTTGGTTTACAAAGTAGATTTCCTGAGATGATAGATATGCGCAATAGTTACGGGATCTCTGATAGTATTGAATACAAGATTTACGATGATTTCTCACGTTGGTCCCCCATTCAAGTGATGCACTACATCACTGCACCAATGGATGATCCAGAGTGCACAGTAAACAACCTACCCGATCTTATGGAAGCTGAAACCACTGTTGATGGAGCAGGTGCCCTCTTGTGGCATCTGAAAGAACAGATGGTCTACCGCTGCGAGATATAAAGACATCTTCAAATTGAGGTATCCCGGGAGATACACAGCGGATTATTGACAGACTGCCTGCTGAAATAACTGCGTCGTAGGATTTTTTTACAGTTTTTCGGAACGACAAGTTACCAAAAAAGGAGAAAAATGACAAAATATCATAATATCCCAAACAAAGCAGATCAGGAATTGCGTAATTCTGGTAAGAAAAAAAACATTATCAGTTTCAATGGACAAGGGCGTTCAGGAAAAACAACTCAAGCGAAATGCCTCGTGAAAGCAAAATCTGACTCTGGTATGGAGAAATGCTTTTATGTTCTATGCCATACCCTCCGAGATAACTTCAAAAAGAATTTTTATGGACAATTAGCACGCTCCGATCAACAACTCCAACAGGAAGTCATAGGAATTCCATCGCTACCTTGGTTAGTAGCTGATTTCCACTGGAGAATCAAACCACTCCTACTGGATGATTATTTTATTGTTTATGATCACTATCTCGCTGACTACTACGCCGATATATTACCCAATAGCAGTGCTAAGAATTTCCAAAGTTTTGTTAAGGAAAATTTGGCTATCCCTCACTTCAGGCACGGGACTCATTTCTATCTTGATATTGATTTTGATGAGTATCAAAAAAGAGGACAAAATCGGAAAGGGACTGAATGGTTTACAGTAAGTTCAAAAGACTTATTTGAGGAAAGGCGAGTACGCTATCAAGAACTCTGTGATTTGGGGTATCTGCAACTTATAAATGCGAATGCAGATAAGAGCACAGTTTTTGAAGATATACAAAGGATTTTGGAAAGGAGAATAGGCAATAATGAACATTGACTTAAAATTAGGTGAATTAGCAAAACCTGTTGACACATTGATTCGGGAAGTGTCGAAAGGGATATCTACCGTATCGGAGGAACCATTAAGGAGGTGGAACGAAAAGCGAGATTTCATCCACGCTATGAATATGTGTAAAATAATAGAGAAGGCGCGTGCCAAGGTAAAACAACCAAACGCGGCTTCGCTTGAGATAGATAGTGGATTTCTGTTAAATTTTCTGGATAAGTGCAAGACTGTATCTGATGCTGACATGCAGGATTTGTGGTCAAGTATTTTGGCGAGAGAATCAGACACCCCCGGAAGCTTCTCACAACTGGCAATAAACTCATTAGAGAATTTCGGAAAACGAGATGCTGAGTCGTTCATATCTCTTTGTGGTTTTGTTTGCCGGGTGAACACTGAACAAATACCTTTAATAGGGAAGGTTAGTGACGATATTTATACCAAAAATGGAATAAATTCAGAAATTTTGGAACATCTTTGTGCTCTTAACGTCATTGAAATTCCCTCTTTATGGAGCGGAGTGCGAGTACCAACCAAAACTTGTATTCCCCGATTAAGCCCTGGTGATTCAACTTCCTTATTCTATTTTGGTAAAAGATTAGACTATGTAAACGATGGGAAAAACGCAGCCTCCTTGCATGTAGGTAATATAACATTTACAAGCATTGGTAAGGAATTTTTATCAATATGCGATAGCAAACAGGTTGATGGATTTTTTGAGTATCTAAAACGTGAGTGGAGATGGAGTAATACGATAGGGGACCGATGGCGCGTAGAAGGAAACAAAATAGTAAGAACTTGATTTTGCCGAAGAGAGTATAGATCAGTTCGTTCCAAACGTACAAATGAATACAGAGATTATAAGATGGTTGGAACAAAAATCAGGGCTTACACAAACCCTTGATAGCGAGGTTTGTTGGGGTTTAAGTAAATAATTCGGTAATGCGCCAGCACCCTATAAATTAGCGAAGGTATTGAGGTTCAATGGCACGTTATTTCTACTTTTACACACCCTAAAGCAAGTAATGAAATTATGCCTTCATTGGACAAAAACAAGGAAACTAACATTTTATGTTACATGCCCATTGAATGGTTAAAATTCGGGATAAAAAACGAAATTAGTCGTTTTGGACTTGCAAAAAGTTAGACGCTTCAGTTTTATTTTGAACTTCTTTATAGTTGGTGAGGCTTTTGCCTTTCACAGTTAGGTTAGTGAGAAACAATTTCAGAAATCTTCGCCTTCGTCTCCTATATTGCGATTACAGACCAAGGCGTGTAACCGAGCACACATATCGTCAACTGATTTGATACGCCAATAGCCGTGTTTAGGATTATCAGCAAGACCGAATTGCTTTAAGGCATATAAGACTGTATTGACAGGATCGTTTTCAGCGAATTCCGGTATTCCATCGTGTGCAGAGAGAACACGATCATCTATTTCTTCTTTCTTTCGCAGGACAGTATTACCGCTAAAGTGGTGAACAATGATTTCAAAAGCAGTAGAAACTGTAACGCGTTGATCAGTCATGGAGGACTCCTTGTTCTGTTGCGAATTTACAGATGACTCAAGAGCTAGTGACTCCAAAGCCAGTATAACCTGATCTATACGCTTTAGAACAGGTCTTATTCTATTTTCCAAGTCAATTGTGATTTTTGCCATGTGATACTCAATTCACAACGCCTAAAGGCGTATAGAAGCATGTGTTATGCACAGTCTTCAAACATATTGATTCGATACGTAAACGGGTATCGTTCGTGGGTTCGTTGTGAATACCCTGTCAGGAGTATTGACAGAATGCAACGCAAGGTGTGTTGCACTGACAGGTCTGCCAAACGAACTTGCAAATAGTATACAATTTTTGAAGTTTTTTGTGAAATTAAAAATTTGAAATTAGTCATTTTGGACTTGAGAAATGTTTGAAATTCACTGGAGGTCAAATAGATGGAATTACGTCAAGAATTACAAGATAGATCAAAAATTGAGGAATGGTCACACTGCTATAATGTTCGCTATGATACCTGTATAGAAAATCTTGTTAAGGATGTCAAAGATAGAGGGTATCTAAAAAAAAGTGAACTCCTTAAGGTAGCGTGTTGGAAAGTACCAAAAGGACGAAACACTGTCTGGAGAGTAAAAACAATCAGCCCTGATAAGGTCAAGGAAATTACACGCAATGCTTTTCTATCAACTGACGATAGCGGCAGTATCCGTTGTTTACTTTCTCGGTATGGCGGTCTGGCTGGCGTTGACTGGGCAGTTGCTTCAGCTATCTTACATTGGTTTCACGACGACTGCTATCCTATTTGGGATCGTCATGCGAGATGGTCTGTCCAGCTTGACAAATGTCACGGCAGTTTCAAGCGTTGGAAAGCCTATGTGGAATTGTGTAGAGCTATAGCAGTCAAATACAAAGTCGACATGCGCACCTTGGACCGTGCGCTCATAACATACGGAAAGGAAAACAGGGATTGTTAGTCCAAAATAACTTATTGCGTTATGTTATACTAAATTTGACCAATCCCAAAACTACTTATTGCGCAATCTTTTGAAATAGGAAACCAATATGTCAGAAACAACACAAATCTACCTACCTTTTGGAAACGGAAGTGAAGAGGCAGATAACGGATTTTATGGTGCGCTCAATTACATCCGAGAGAATGCTGATACAGAGTATGGAAAAGGTAGGTATTTTGAACGACTGATAAGAGCATATCTCCTTGAAGACCCATTTTATAAAAAGCGATTTTCGGAGGTTTATCTCTGGTCAGAATGGGGACAACTACGCCCGGAATTCGACGGTAAAGATCTGGGCATAGATCTCGTCGCGCAAGAACGCGATGGCGGGTATTGTGCTATCCAGTGCAAGTGTTATGCAGAAGATAAACGGATTTCAAAAGCCGATCTCGATTCATTTATCTCCGAATCTAATCGCGAACCCTACACCGCACGAATGTTTGTGGATACAGGGAAAAGCTGGAGTACTAACTTACTCAAAGCCATTGATGGATTGCAACCGCCCTGCCAACGGATTAGCGCAGCAGACCTCGCAAGCCGACCCGTGCAATGGCCCAACCTAAGCCGCCAAGCACCAGAGCAAATTGATTATCAATTAGAGGCGTTCAGTCTACGAGAACATCAAAAAGAAGCATTTGACGACGTTATCAATGGCTTCAAGGAATCTGACCGCGGCAAACTCATTATGGCATGCGGGACAGGTAAGACTTTCACGGCACTACGAATCGCGGAGGAAATCGCGGGAGTCGGCGGTAGGGTGTTATATCTCGTTCCTTCAATCGGACTCTTTGCACAGGCAATGCGCGAATGGGCGGAACAGCAAACGGTTCCGCATAGCTATATCGGAATATGCTCCGATACAAAGGCAGGAAAAGCGAATGAAGACGCTACCCTTATGGAATTGGAATTCCCTGTTACCACCGATGAAACCGTTATCTCCGAAGCATTACAGAAAAACGGTGAAAACAGCATGAGAGTTGTTTTCTGCACCTATCATTCACTTCCTAAAATAGAGGAAGCACAGAACGCTGGTGCCCCCACTTTTGATATTATCTTCTGCGATGAAGGACACAGAACCACCGGCGTTGATAGACCTGATGATGACACATCGCCTTTTGTGCTTGTACACGATAATGATTGTATCCGTGCTAAAAAACGCCTCTATATGACCGCAACATCCCGCCTCTATACTGAAAGCGCAAGGGCAAAAGCCGCAAAACATAATATAGACGTGTTTTCTATGGACGATCCAGAGATTTACGGTCCCGAATTCCATCGCCTCCGCTTCTCTACTGCAGTTGAAAAAGACCTCCTTTCAGATTACAAAGTGGTAATACTGGCTATGTCCGAACAAGGTGTGAATGAGACGCTGCACAGGTATCTCAGTAATGGTGGCAGTGAGGTTAACATCAATGATGCGACAAAGATTGTTGGGTGTTGGCGCGCATTACAGAACCCCGAAAGAAAATCACCAGACGATGCATCAATCAAACCGCTCACACGCGCAATCGCATTCACAAACACCATCAAGACTTCAGAAAACCTCGTGAATCATTGGAACGGCATTATAGATAGTGCTATTGAAAATATGCCAGAAGACCAACTTCCCGAAAATTTCAAATGCGAAACCGAACACGTTGATGGCAAAAAGAATGCACTTGAACGGAAAAGACTGATTGAATGGTTAAAAGGCGACACTGATGGCGTTTGCCGTATCCTCTCTAATGCCCGATGCCTCTCTGAAGGTATCGATGTTCCCGCACTTGACGCTGTGCTTTTCATGACCCCCAGAAATTCACACGTCGACATCGTGCAGGCGGTCGGACGTGTGATGCGAAAAGCACCGGGCAAAGAATATGGTTACATCGTGTTACCCGTCGCAATTCCGCCAGATGTAGACCCTGTTGAAGCACTCAACGACAATGAAAGGTTCGCTGCCGTGTGGGGTGTCCTCCGCGCGCTCCGCTCACACGATGACAGACTGAATGCTGAAATCAATAAAATTGACCTTAACAACGACCCAACTGATATTATTATCATCGAAGGGGATGGAAGCGAAGGCGAAAATGGAGATGGATCCCTAAACGGACAGCAGCTGCTCCTACCTATGGGTATTCCTGCCCATGCGATTTACGCCAAGATTGTAGAAAAATGCGGGGATAGAAGGTACTGGGAAAGCTGGGCAAAAGATGTCGCAGATATTTACCAACGTGTTATTGGTCGGGTTGAGAACTTGTTGGACAATCCTGAAAACGGAGCACTCCGCGAATGGTTTGAGAATTTTCATACAGAATTGAAAAAATCAATAAACGAATCAGTTACTTGGAAAAAAGCCATTGGTATAATGGCACAACACATCCTGACCCATCCTGTCTTTGAAGCACTCTTTGAGAATTACGATTTCTCGTCAGGTAATCCAGTGGCAATTGCGCTAAACAAACTGCAGAATGACTTTAAGGAATTTGGACTTGAGGACGAAACGCGCGATTTAGAGAGTTTTTACGAAAGTGTCCGGATGCGTGCCCGAGGTATTGATAACAGTGAAGGTAGACAACGTGTGCTATTGGAATTATACGAGAAATTCTTCCAAAAAGCATTGAAAGAAGAAGCAAAGGAACTTGGTATTGTTTATACACCTGTTGAGGTAGTGGACTTCATTTTACACAGTGCTGATGAGGTATTGTGGAATGAATTTGGACGGAGACTCAGTGATGAAGGCGTGCATGTGCTTGACCCGTTTACAGGTGCCGGTATTTTCATTGCGAGGCTGCTGCAATCTGATCTTATCCGAGCATCTGATCTTGAACGAAAATTCCGTGAGGAACTTCATGCCAATGAATTTCTCTTACTTGCCTATTATATCGCCGCAGTCAATATTGAGGAAGCATACCGCGGTCGGTCCGGGGAAAGCAGCAGCTACAAACCTTTCAACGGTATCGTTTATACCGATACATTTAATCTCAACAAGAAGAAAAAACCAACGCTTTTTCCAAAAGAGTGGCTTCCAGACAATAGTACACGCGCTGAGAATCAACAGAAACTCCCAATTCAAGTAATCGTTGGAAATCCCCCCTGGTCGGTCAATCGAAAAAAGTCAACACCCGACAACCCAAATGCAGATTACGCAACACTTGAAGAGCGGATCAAAGAAACCTACATTGAGTACTCTACAACAACACAAAAAAGAAGCCTCTATGATTCATATAAGATGGCGATCCGTTGGGCATCCGATAGAATTGGTGAGCAGGGCATCATCACCTTTGTAACGAATGGATCATGGATTGATGGAAACACTGAAGCAGGGATCCGAGCATGTTTAGCAGAGGAGTTTAGTTCAATCCACGTACTGCATCTTAGGGGAAATCAACGCACACAAGGGGAGGTATCGCGTCGTGAAGGAGGTAAGATATTTGGTAGTGGTTCACGAGCACCAGTTGCTATTACGATCCTTGTTAAAAATCCGAACGCGACACACGAAGGGTGCAAAATCGACTATCGCGACGTTGGTGACTATCTCACACGCGAGGAAAAGTTAGACCAATTGCGTGAATCGGAGTCAATTTCAGGATTCAGTGATTGGGAGACAATCACACCCGATAAATATTACGATTGGATTGGACAACGTAACGAGGCATTTTCCAAGTTCTATCCAATTGGATCGAAAGATGCAAAAAAAGGCAAAACAGATGATGCAATTTTTAAACTTTTCAGTAACGGTTATAAGACAGGAAAAGATGCCTACATTTACAATTTTTCATACAAAGGCTGTCTCAGAAACGCTGAGTTAATGATACAGGACTATCTTGCGGCATTTTCCGAACTTGAAGACAACCCAGAACTAACATTGGATGAGGTAACGAAGTGGCACAATTCACATATTTATTGGGATGGAGATCTCAAAAAGAGACTAAAACAAAGGAAAGAAACAGAATATGATGAGAATCACATTCGAAACGTTTTATATAGACCATTTGTTGCTACGAATTGTTATGCAGATAATTTGTTTGTACAGAGAAAGGCACAAATGTATAGGATTTTTCCAGAGAGTTCCAGTGAAAACCGCATGATATGTGTTCCTGGCAAAGGATCGACAAACCCGTTCTCAGTGATTATGGTTGATACTATGCCTGATGTAGGATTTAATGAAGCAGCACAGTGTTTCCCGCGGTGGCAATATCTCAAACTGTCGGAAGAATCAGCCGGGTCAGAATCACTCTTTAATGTTGACGATTCACCGGAACGTATTGATAACATTTCGGATACTGCCCTGCAAGCCTTTTGCAAACATTACCGCGACGACACCATTTCCAAGGATGACATCTTTGACTATGTTTACGGTATACTGCACGCCCCCAGTTATAGAAAGGAATTCGCAAACGATTTATCCAAGATGTTGCCGCGTATCCCTTATGCCCCAGACTTCACTGCCTTTGCCGAAGCAGGATATAAATTGGCAGACCTCCACCTCAATTACGAGACGTGCGAACAATACCCGCTCAAAGTTGAGTTTCCGAATATGTCATCACCGCCAACCGACCTTGAAAATGCAGATCCGAATCTCTTTCTGCTTACTGAAAAGGCGATGCGGTATGGTCCCGATATGAAAAGATCACTTGACATCAATACGCATGTTCGCTTATCTGGCATCCCAGAAGATGCTTATCGTTATGTCGTCAACGGCAGATCACCGCTGGAGTGGTTTATTGACCGTTATTATATCAAAACAGACAAGGATAGCGGCATCGTCAACGACCCGAACGGTTGGTTTGATGATCCGCGCGATTTAGTCACGGCAGTTAAGCGTGTTGTTTATGTCAGTGTGGAATCAACGCGGATTATTGACCAGCTGCCTACTGAAATAACTCCAGAGTAATCAAATGTCAGTGTCAAGAGAACGTGTTTTAGCATTTTCTCCAAGCGCGATAGTTATTCAGATCATCAATGATGATTCTCATTTACAAACGAATTCTTAAAATAAAAGGAAAAAAGCACATGTCAGAATTCACGAATCTTGCTTCCCTTTACGCCCATGTAGAAAACAGTCCTCTAACGGATGACAAGCGTTATGAGGTAGTTGATTTTTTTTACAAGTTTAGAGACGCGAAACAAGAAACAAATGATTCCGAAGCTGCTGAGAAAGCACAATGGGAAATCCATTTTCTTTCATTTTATTTGTGTAAAGGCGAAATTAGACCTGATGTAGAGCGATATTATGAGAGTGGGCAGGGAACTGCCTACCCGACTTTAGAACTGTTTGATGATAAAATATATGCGTATCTTCAGACGCGATTGGATGTAACACAGCATCCGAAACTGAAAGCGCGCTACGCTCAAATTCTCTGGAACAGTCCAAAGACGAAACATCATAACTTTGCCCAAACAGCGATTGATTGTTATTTTGCGTATCTTGCAAAGTATGAACAAACTGGTGTTGAAGATGATTATTTTAGTCATGAAATTTGTGAAGTCGTCAAAAACGCCTATGGTATTGGACTGCGCAGCAAGTATGAAATAGATCAGCTAAAATCAAAGTTGCTGGGGTTCATCCACAAATTCAGTTCGGATGAGCCGTTTTCTGTGCGGAATTTCATTGATTACATGCTGGGAACGAAAAAAGGGTTTCGGAAAGAAGACTTTCTGGGGTTAGAAAATATCTGCTGGCAGATAGCGGAATCTTTTCCTAATGACGCGGATACAGCGATTTCTTTTTTGAGACTTGGTGAAAAAGTTGATCAGAAACTTGAAAAGCAATCTCATGAGTGGATACGCCGAATTGCTCAACATAATGAAGCACAAATGACGTTTTTTGAAAACGCGCCGGAGGTTGCATTGGTATTTTGCATGAAGGCGATTCAAGATTATAAACAGGTTGGCGATCCGGTAAAGCAAAAAGCTTTAGAAGAACGCTACACCGAATTCAAAAAGTCTACAAAATATCACACAATCAAAGCAGAATTTGACATCAAAGACTTTCTCATTGCAACACAGGACTATGCGCGAGAATTTGTCAAAAAAGCCACTTCTGAGGATATTATACGTGTTTTGTTCAGTGACAAAATTTTACTCCCGACGAAATCTGAAGTCGAATCGTCCGCCAGAGAATCCATGAAGATGTCGCCAACGCTACATCTGTTGCCAAAGGTTATAACGGACCGTAACAACAATGTCGTTCAACATTTTTATACCCCTGATGAGTTGATGCGTCATAGTCTCCTTGAGAATTATAAATTGCAACTTGAGACAAGTAATATCTTCCTTATCAATGCGATTCTGCTTGAAGCTATCTCAGAAAAGAAATTAACGATTCGTATTTTACTTTCGTGTTTGAACAAACTCTGTTGGTATGGCAAACTCCCGAATTGGTTGCAACTCATCGCGCCTGCACTCAATGATTACTTCGAGCAGATAGAGTTTTATTTAGCATATCCAGAGCGCAACGTGCCGAATTTTGTCTTGTGTCTTGATTCTTTAACTTTAAAAATAGAAGGACTTTTCAGAGAGTTATGTCGCTTGTCTCGCGTCAATACAACCTATCACAGACAAGATCATGCCGGTCGAGAAATTGCACGGGAAAAAGATATTGATGTGCTGTTACGCGAAGAAGCGATTCAAAAACTTTTTGACGAAGACGATCTATTGTTTTTCAAGTTCTTATTAGTCGAAAAATGTGGCTACAATCTGCGACATGACATCGCACACACGCTTCTGCCGTTTAATCAATACCATTTGAACTACATGAACCTGATGATATTAGCCTTACTCCGATTAGGTAGGTATGACTTCGCGCAGGAAAATGCTCCAGAGGATGAGGCGGAACGTGAAGAAGAAAATAATCAGGAGTCAAGTCAGGCAGATTCTTAACATCCTTCTGAATTAAGGGCATCGTTTATGTCAACGTTGAATCCACCCAGATTATTGACCAGTAGCCTTTTGAAATAACTGCAGACTGAGGTATAAAGATATGAGATGGGTAGTCCAAACAGCACACAACACTGTAGCGACAGTTGCTTTGCTGCGCAGTCCCTATAGCAACGTTACCGTATCCGGTGAAAGGAAACTAAAGGATGAAACAGATTAATGTCAATAGTCAATTATTAGTTACGCAACGCTTGCCTGATGGTAGTGGCTACACCTGGACATTAGCCTCCCGACTGGGGGAAATGCTTCAGATGGCTGAGGCGTTATTCGGACAACGAGATTCCTCTTACACTATCCTCGGAGTAGAGTTTACAGTTGGTATTCCCCAGATATGGTATCCCGGAAATTGTAAGCACATCATAATCCAACTTGATCAAAGTGCTGCTACAGATATGTTGCAGGCATGTTATCAAATGGCTCATGAAATAGTCCATTTGCTCTCTCCAACTGGTGGCAATAATGCTAACAATTTTGAAGAAGGGGTTGCTTGTTACTTTGCTGCTTACTATCTCAAAAATAAACTGAACGCGTTTAATTGGGAGCCAACCCTCCAAAGTTACAAACAAGCATTAGCACTAATAGCCCCACGTCTTGATGAGGATATGTACTGCGTTCGCAGATTACGCGAACGTCAACCTTCATTTTCAGAAATTAGCGGTGAACAGATAAGTGCAGAATTTCCAAGTTTAACATCGGAAGACGTGGATTTTCTTATCAAAAAATTCGACCGTGAATCGGGAGGTATGTAATACCATTTCTAAATGGAAACTATAAATGTTGTTGTTGACAAAAAATTTGAACAAATTCTAAAAGAAGAAGCAAAAGATTTTTCTATAGACTGGTCATTGGTAGAAATTAACTGGGTTCTTTACGAGGAATTGCTATTAACGCACTTAAAACCGCCTTTGGGTAAAAACATGGTTAAAATGGTAGTTTTAGGATTCAAAGGGAAAATTCCAGTGCAGGATGTAGACAGTTGGTTCCGTTCTTATCGTTTTACATATTGTATTTACTACAAAACCGCCCATACAGCGACTGAAAAAATGGACATGCTTAGTCTTGGTGCTGAAGGCACAATTAGCGATATAGCGATAAAACTCCATGATATTTTCAGCAATTTTGAAGGTGTACTGCCATCGGAAATTCGGGCCACTGTCTAAACCAAGATTGTGAGTGCGTTTCAACAGACAATAGTAGAATGTAGGTTCAATTCCTACCCGGTGAACCTAACACCGCGTATCTTACTCTAACTGCGTTGCTGGAAACGGCAACGTGGGAAGCAAGAGGAAATGACGCATGTCTGCGGACATAGGCGAAACTCATAAGAGTGTCCAAACAGGTTATTGTGGTGACACACTATGCCAATATCGTCGTTAATGGCGATGCCGAATGGTTTTCCCATTGTATGTCGTACGCACTGAAACTCGTGTGAAGCAACCTGCAGGTATCCAACAAAGAAATGTTAGAGAATCAATATGCAACATTCTTGAAGGCGGAGAGAGGGCATTTGAACAACATTATAAACGTATTCATCTTGGGGATTAGTTATGTTTCACAGTCTAACCGAACTCATAGAAAAAATTATGCTTGGTGAAGATTCAACGATTGAATTCAAACGAGAGATGCCTCAGAGAAACAGTCTTGCCGACGAGATCGCTGCTTTTGCAAACGACGAAGGCGGTGTAATTCTTATCGGTGTTGATGACTATAGCGAAATTGTCGGTCTCGAGCTGCAGGAATTAAATAAAATAGAAAAAACGGTTGTTGAAATCTGCGAAGACAGTATTGAACCCGCCGTTCCCATCTTCACGGAAAAATTACGAATTGATGATAAAAACCTACTAAAAGTAGAGATCCCGCGAAGCTTTTTTGTTCACAAGACTCATAACGGGTATTACACGCGTCGAGAAAAAACCAAAAAAGAGATGTCAACACAACAGTTAGCACAACTGTTTCAAACCCGTTCACAGCCGCGCAAAACTCATTTTGACACACTACCTGTCCCAAACACGTATAGAAGAACATTAAAAGAATCGCTCTACCGCCGATTCATCACAGAAGGTGCCGCTGAAGATGTCATAGTAGATCTACTCCTGAAAAGAAGTTTACTTGTTCAAGAAGGTCGGGAGGTTCGGGCTTCTGTCGCAGGCGTTTTGATGTGTCATGAAACACCTGATGATTTCCTCTATAACAGTTTTATTCAAGCCGTTTACTATAGCGGCAAGGAAAAAGATGCCAACTACCAGATTGATGCAAAAGATTTTAGAGGACCCCTTGACCAACAGATTATAGACGCATTCAAATTTGTTCAAAAACACAACGAGGTATCCGCGCGGAAGGAAATTGGCAGGATAGACCAACCCCAATACAGTATGCGCGCAGTCTTTGAGGCGATCGTTAACGCGGTTGTACATAGAGACTATTCAAAAAGCGGCTCAAAAATTCGTCTGTTCATGTTTAGGGATCGACTTGAGCTATATTCTCCAGGGGCATTAGCAAATACTGTGACAATTGATAAATTACGTTATAGCCAAGCCACCCGTAATGAGCTCTTAGCACGTTTACTTTCGGAAATTACTTTAGATGATGGTGATGGGAAACGGGTGAAGCGGAGACACTTTTTAGAACGACGTGGCGAAGGCGTGGGAATCATTCTAAACGAAAGCAAACAATTGAGTGGAAAAACGCCTGTCTATGAACTCTTTAACGAAGAATTATGCTTGACAATATTTGCAGCAAAATCTCTTCAAAAAGACGACAAGTAAATAACGGAGAAAATAATGTCCAATACGGTTAACGAAATAAACATTCTAAATGTGGACGACGCTGAACTGATGCGTATCAGTCGCGAAGGCACACTGTCCCTGAACTTGAACGAAATGAAGACGATCCAGACGCACTTCGGCGCGTTAGGTCGCAACCCGACCGATGTAGAAATAGAGACCATCGCGCAAACATGGTCTGAGCATTGCGTTCACAAAACCTTCAAAAGCATCATCCGCTATTCCGAAGACGGAAAAGAACCAGAGCAGATTGACGGTCTGTTTCCAACCTACATTCAGCGCGCAACCGAGGAAATCGCAAAACCGTGGTGTGTCTCCGTCTTTTCAGATAATGCTGGCATTATTGAATTTGATGAGACCTTCAATCTCGTCTTCAAGGTAGAAACACATAACCATCCGTCAGCGATTGAACCTTACGGTGGTGCAGGCACTGGCATCGGTGGTGTCATCCGCGATTCACTCGGCACAGGACTTGGTGCAAAACCGATTCTGAATACGGATGTCTTCTGCTTCGGAATGCCGGACACGCCTTATGCGCAGCTACCAAAAGGCACCCTTCACCCGAAACGTGTCTTTAAAGGCGTTGTCGCGGGTGTGCGAGATTATGGCAACCGGATGGGGATTCCTACCGCGAACGGTGCGATCCTCTTTGATACTCGCTATACCGCAAATCCACTCGTCTTCTGTGGAAATGTCGGTATCATACCGAGAAACAGGTGCGAGAAATCCGTCGAACCCGGCGACTTAGTGGTGGCTATCGGTGGGCAGACCGGACGCGACGGCATTCACGGCGCGACCTTTTCCTCTGCTGAATTGGACGATACTTCCGAAAGTCTCGGCAGTGTGGTGCAAATCGGCAACCCCATCATGGAGAAGAAGATCGTCGATGCGTTGCTACAAGCGCGCGACCGGAACCTCTATCGTTCGATAACCGATTGCGGAGCGGGCGGGTTCTCGTCTGCTGTCGGTGAGATGGGGGAACCCGTCGGTGCCGAGGTACACCTCGAACGCGTCTCTCTAAAATATGAAGGACTCGCTCCGTGGGAAATTTGGCTCTCCGAAGCACAAGAACGGATGGTCATCGCCGTGCCACCCGAAAATCTACCGGAACTGATGGAGATATGTGAGGCAGAATTCGTTGAAGCCACAGTCCTCGGTACTTTCACGGATACACACAGATTACAAGTTTTCTATGAAGGTGCGATGGTCGCCGATTTAGAGATGGAGTTCCTGCATCATGGACTCCCGAAGCCCGTGAAACAGGCAATTTGGCACCCGCCAAATCATCCTGAGATGCCATCGCGAGATAAAACAACGAAAGACTATACCAACGACCTCAAACAACTCCTTGCAAGCCCGAACATAGCGAGCAAAGAATCCGTCATTCGGCAATACGATCACGAAGTCCAAGGTGGTATAGTTATCAATCCACTCGTCGGTGTAGCAAACGACGGACCGAGCGATGCGTGTGTCGTCACCCCAGTCTTGGGCAGTCGGAAAGGTGTTATCGTCGCCAACGGTATCAACCCCAAATATAGTGACGTGGACCCGTATCTCAGTGCCGCAGCAGCGATTGATGAGGCTTTACGAAACGTAGTCGCTGTCGGTGGTAGCCTTGAAAAGACTGCACTACTGGACAACTTCTGCTGGGGAAACCCCGACAAACCTGATCGTCTCGGTGAATTAGTCCGCGCCGCGAAAGCGTGTTATGACATCGCGACTGCCTACGGCACACCCTA
The DNA here is from genome assembly GCA_965208735.1 of Candidatus Poribacteria bacterium. GTDB lineage: Bacteria > Poribacteria > WGA-4E > WGA-4E > WGA-3G > WGA-3G. The sequence goes on along the minus strand of CBDBPM010000002.1, from coordinate 4,517,075 downwards.
TATCTCTGGCAAAGATAGCCTCTATAACGAATACCGGGACACAACGACCGGCGAGCAACGCGCGATTCCGTCAACGCTTCTCATATCCGCGATTTGTGTTATCCCAGACATCCGCAACACCGTTACAATGGATGTGAAAGCTCCCGGCAATCTCATCTATGTCGTCGGTAACACATACACGGAGTTGGGCGGATCCCACTACTTCGGTATCCACGGACATATCGGAAACAGCGCACCTGCCATCCGTCCCGATGAAGGCAAATTGACGATGGAACGACTCAGCACTGCTATCAATCGTGGATGGGTGCGTTCTTGCCACGACTGTTCCGAAGGTGGTATCGGTGTGGCAGTCGCGGAGATGGCATTTGCTGGCGGATACGGGATGTCCCTGAATCTTGACGACATCCCGACAGGCGACGAGATTAACGCTGACGATTATCTCCTGTTTTCGGAGTCAAACAGCCGTTTCGTTGTGGAAATTGAACCGCAACATCAAGACGCTTACGAAAACCACATGGCAGGTATCCCGATAGGCTGCCTCGGCACCGTCACAGATACACCAGAATTCGTTATCAATGGAAAAGCAGGACAGACGATCGTCAAAACTTCAATTGATATGCTCAAATCTGCATGGCAAACGCCGTTGCATGCGTAACTTTTAAGCAAGTGGTGTGTTAAATTCATAGAGGATAATCATGGCACAACCTAAAGTACTCATCTTACGAACCGCAGGGACTAACTGCGATGCTGAAACAGACACGGCGTTTCAACTCGCTGGTGCTGAGACCGCGTTAGTCCACATCGAAAACCTCATATCCGGCAAAGTTAACCTAACCGACTATCAAATCCTCGCGATTCCAGGCGGTTTCTCCTACGGCGACGATATTGCAGCCGGTATTCTACTGGCGATCGAGATGAAACACAAATTGACGAGCGCACTGAACCAGTTCGTCGCTGACGGTAAACTCGTCATCGGTATATGCAATGGATTCCAAGTGCTGGTGCGGACAGGTTTATTACCGGGCATAGATGCATCCGCAGAGATGACACAACGCTCGACACTCGCAATGAATACATCGGCAAAATTTGAGTGTCGATGGGTAGATTTGGACACACAAGCGAGTCCGTGTGTCTTTACCAAAGGCATCAAACCCCGCGTCTATCTTCCGGTCGCGCATGCTGAAGGACGGTTTACTGCACCCGCAGATGTGTTGGCTGATTTAGAAGCGAACAATCAGGTTGTGTTCCGGTATGCCGACAGTGCATATCCAAGTAACCCAAACGGTTCGGATGCCAATATTGCTGGGATCTGTGATGCGACAGGCAGAATCTTCGGTTTAATGCCGCACCCGGAACGGTTCCTGACGAAATGGAATCACCCGCGCTGGACACGGCTCACAGAAACACAAGACACCGCTTCTGAAGAAGGCGACGGACTTGCCATCTTCAAAAACGCGGTTAATTACGTCAAATCACTTTCTTAACTACCTGACATTAATCAATCATTTCCTTTATCGACACTCTGAATGGAAGTCCACAATTCACTCAGGTGACAATATACATCTATCAAAACCCGTTTGGGTTCTCACTGTGAAGCAGGACGAAACGGACCGGGACCCTAATAATTAAAAAAATGCAAGATAAGTTATCGCGTCGCCTCCTTCCATTCTATATGAAGCTGCCCGTTTTTTGGTCGTTCATCATCATTTCAGTGTTAGGGCAATTGCTCTGGGTCGCTGCCATCTCACAAGACGTTCGTATTGATCTGCGTTGGTCGAGCTTCGGCTACGGTTTAGGGATCGCCTTGGGTTTTATGCAGGGGAAATGGACATCCCGGTTATGGCAGCAATCGTATCTAAAGGTCTTAAAGCGGCAGATAACCTTCTGGGACGCGAAAGGGTCAAAACTCTTAACTTTTTACACCTGCGTTGCACTCGGATTACCGATTTTCTGTCCTTTCCTCATCCGCTCGCTCGACACGTTGGTAGGCATCCAATCCTACGTTTTCGGTTTCATCGGTGCGATGAATGTAGCACTGCTATTATGGGTCCGACGCATCCCGAAGTGAATTAGGAATAGTTGTCGGTTGTCAGTTATCAGTTGCCAGTAAGAGGATTCTGATACATGTCAAAACACACATTTAACTGAACACTGACAACTGATTGAAAAATTTGTCACAGATATGTTAAACTTTATATAGTAAAGTCTGTAATTACTTATACACTCGTATTATTGTGTGAATGTGTCAAGTTCGTTCTCACGGAGGCACAGGAAACCAACGGTTCCTATGCTACAAGTGTAAATATATTTTCGGATTCTACTATAAAATGAATAAACACAACGTCATTGTCGGAGAATTCAACATGCGTCCACTGACAATTTCCTTACCAGACTATTTATATGAAAAGCTAACACAACAAGCAAAAGTATCTAAAATTTCGCTTGAAGATTTTGTGTTGTTTCAACTCAAACGCGATGAAGTAAGAGACACCGCTCTAACTTTTTTACGAAAGCGCGCTGGTAGATGCTTGATGGCAAAAGAACCTATTCTTAAAGAATCAATTCCACCTGTATGGGTAGTTCCTATTTTTACCAACGTGGATCCTCCTATTGAAGTTGGAGAAATACATGTTGCTGCTGATACTGGAGAAGTTTTAAGTACAGAAATGGACGTGGCTAAAATGATTGAAAACGGACACGTTAGTTTTGGGTTTGAGTCTTTGGCTATAGAAAAACAGGAACGTTTGACGGAACTTCTGGCATTGAATAATGAAAGAGTGTTAGAATCGGAAGAGAAGCAAGAAATGGAAGCACTCGTTGCTGAAGAACAGGCACTGCAAATCCAAAATCTTGAAAGATTAGAGAAACGGCTTTTGTCATAAGCAGGACGTGATAATGCGCATAAGTGACCAGATGCGCGGTGAAGTGGCAAGCCGCGCAAGTAAACGGTGTGAGTACTGCCAACATCCTCAATCGATTTCTACTTCCCGTTTTCAAGTTGATCATATTAAACCAAGGGCGGCAAATGGACCGACAGAGCTGAGCAATCTGGCACTTGCCTGTTCACACTGTAATTTGCACAAAGCCACGCGTCAAAAAGGAATTGACCCATTGACAGGAAGGGTCGCTGGACTTTTCAACCCTCGAATTGAGGAGTGGCGAACTCATTTTTTCTTAAACCGAGAAAATGGCGAAATTGAAGGACAAACACCTATAGGTCGGGCAACGGTCGTAGCACTCCAGATGAATGCTGAGCAACCGATTCAAGCGCGCCGGAATTTGATAAGATTTGGGGTTTTGTGAAAGTTTCAGAGACGCTATCAATCAAATAGTGTTTAGGCATGAAAACCTCCGATAGCTTTTGGGGTTTTCGCATTTAATTAACTTACTCAAACATGAACCTTGATAGAAACCAAGAAAAAGCCGTGAACCACGTCAGGGGACCTGCAATCGTCATCGCAGGGCCCGGCAGCGGTAAAACCACAGTCGTAACAGCACGGATCCTGAACCTCATCCAAACCCACAACATCCCACCGTCACAAATCCTCGCCATTGCCTTCAACAGAAAAGCCGTTGAAGAGATGGAGACCCGAATCTTACGCGAACTCACGGCATCCGAAACCGAAACACCCCAAAAACCTGTCATCCGTACACTCCACGCCTTCGGCAAAGACATTATCACCGAAAACTATAAACGCGCACGGTTTAGCCATATCCCTGAAATCTGGTCCGGAGAGATTGATCAAATCATCGCAGAAGAACGGCGACTGATTGAACGCGAAGCCGCTACAACCGAAGTCGCTATCTATAAAATCGAGAACCAAAAGACCGGTAAATGCTACATCGGGCAGACCACGAACCCAGAACGGCGTGAAAAAGAACACTTCACGCATTCATCAAACGACAGACTCCGGCAAGCCATCCGACATGAAGGCGCAGCACAATTCAGTTTCAAAGTGATAGAATGGGTCAAAGGACAAAAGGCGAACCGTCGTGAGGCACACTGGATCGCATACTATAAAGACAGGGCAAGCGTGTTCAACCGTGCTGATCCGCTACGAGTGCAGTATAGTAATCAACTGATCCTTGAGATGTTTTGCCAGCATTTCGGTATCCCTTATGAAGAAAATTTCGACACGCATCCCGATTTCGAGAATCTCCGCGACCGTTTCAACGATATAAAAGAGACGGTCATGCGGGCGAAACGTCAGGTCACCGCTGGGCTGTTCGATCCAAAGACACTGGACGACCCAGTGGCGCGCGCATTTGCCATAAAATACGAATGCTTCAAAACCGAAGCAAACGCTGTCGATTTCGAGGATATGATTATCTACGCAGCGAACCTACTGGAGACTTGTCCTGATCTCCGCCAAACCTACAGCGACAGATACCCATACGTACTTGTTGACGAATTCCAAGATATTGCACCCGCTGATTTCCGACTGATTGAACTCTTATCCGAAAACCTTTTCGCTGTCGGTGACGACGATCAAGCGATCTACGGATTCCGAGGCGGTAACTCAGAAATTATGCTGGAATTCACTGACGAGGAGAACGTAACAAAATATGAAATCACGCGCAATTATCGCTCAACGTCAACCATCGTTGAACACGCCAGAGCGTTGATTGAACGCAACGCACCCCGAATCCGCAAAGACCTCCGCGCCTACAACCCGAGGCAACAGCACATAAAAACCGTAGAGACAACCCCTGAAACCGTCGCAGCCGTTCTATTGCGCGAGTTAGAATCATCACAAGAAACCGCTGTCTTGGCACGCACCAACTACGAAACCGATCAGATACAAGCGATGCTCGCCAACCATCCAACGGCACCAGAAGTAACAACAATCCATAAATCAAAGGGACGGGAGTGGGAAAAGGTTATCCTCATCCATAACACACTGGAGCGACAATTTCCCCGTCGTGATAGTGAACTCACAGAGGAGCGGCGTGTTTTCTATGTCGCGATGACGCGTGCCAAGACGGAACTCGTCGTCCTCGGCGGGAGATGTCCGTTCGTGCCAGAGTTCGAGAAAGCCCGAAAAAATCTCGGTTACTATCTCCGGCAGTTCGCCTATTGGCGTGGAAGAAATAAACTAAAAAAAGAGGGAGACACAGAATAGAAATTATGCTATAATCTTCACAATAAATTACACCTTTATAAACTCCAAACTCCAATCTCTATATGGCGAACGCGACTTTGAAAAACCAAACCTCCCATCCCGGCGTAACGTTTCGTGCCATCGCGCTCGGTTTGCTACTGATTCCGGTGAATACCTACTTCATCATGGCAAACCACCTCAAGTTCTGGAGCACCCTCCCGACCACGATGTCGCTCATCTACAACGTAGTTATCACGTTGATGGTGCTTATCCCGTTCAATTTACTACTAAAACGGTTTCTGCCGAAGTTTGCTTTCAGACAGGGTGAACTGCTGACAGTCTTCACGATGCTCTCGCTCTCCTCCGCAATCGCTGGGCATGACATGATGCAAACCGTTATCCCGACGATCTCCGATGGGTACTGGTTCGCAACCCCCGAAAACGAGTGGAAACAACTGTTCTGGCGGTATCTACCCGCGTGGCTGACCTCTAACGACGAAGCGAGCCTGAAATTGTTTTACGACGGCGAAAGCACTGTTTATAGGAAGGTGCATCTGCTCGGATGGCTCCGTCCTATTCTCTGGTGGACGGTGTTTCTGACCGTCCTTATCTGGGTGATGATATGCATCGATGTTCTCATACGAAGACAGTGGATTGAGAATGAACGGCTCTCCTATCCGATTGTGCAGTTACCACTGGAGATGACAAGGCTTGACGGACGGCTTTTCAAATCGAAAATGATGTGGCTCGGATTCGCGATTGCAGGCGGCATCAATCTCATCAACGGTATACATGTCCTTTTCCCAGAGTTACCCGAAGTTCCAGTTCGGCACGCCGAGATCGGTCAATACTTCACCCAAAAACCGTGGAACTCTATCGGTTGGACACCTATCTATATCCGCTCATTCGCCGTAGGACTCGCTTACCTCATGCCGTTAGAGATGTCATTTTCGGTCTGGTTTTTTTATTGGTTCTGGAAAGCGCAACGGATATTGGGTAGCGCGCTTGGACTCGATATTTTGCCGGGGTTCCCTTACGATTGGCAACAGGTCATGGGCGGTTATCTCGTCCTCGCCTGCTTCGCGCTTTGGGGTGGACGCCGTTTCTTTTTCCGCGTTGTCAAGCACATTTTTCGGGGATACCACTCACCGGGGGAAATAGACGATAGCAGGGAGCCGATGCCTTACCGATGGGCAGCCTTTGGATTAGTCGGCGGGTTGATATTTCTATTCATCTTTTCACACCAAGGTGGCATGGCACTCTGGACAATGGGACTCTACTTTCTAATCTACTACCTATTGTCGATGAGTATCACGCGTATCCGCGCCGAAGTCGGTCCGCCGACGATCCGTACCTACGCAACACCACACGACATCATGACCGATATTTTCGGTACTCGCATCCTGTCACGCGGTAGTTTGACGATGATGCGTCTCTACCTCACCTTCAACAGGGGTTCTCGCGCACACCCGATGCCGCATACACTCGAAGGTTTCAAACTCGCAGAGGAATCAGGCATGCGTTCCGGCAGACTCATCGTAGCGATGATGTTCGCTGCGGTCGTCGGAATTCTCGCATCGTTTTGGGCATACCTTCTCGTCGGATACAATATCGGTGTCGTCAGTGATCTCGGCACAGGCGGGTATAACCTCTTACAAAAATGGATCTCACACCCCACTGAAACCGATGCTGCCGCTGTGACTTTCATCGGTGTCGGTGCTGCCTTCACAGGTATCCTCTGGTGGCTGCGGACAGTGTTTCCGTTCTGGCCCTTCCACCCCGCCGGCTACCTCGTCGCTGGCGAAAAATCGACGATCGGTAGACTCTGGTTTTCGATATTTATCAGTTGGGGTATCAAAACGATACTGCTGAAAGTCGGTGGGATTCGGCTGTATCGTAAAGCCTATCCGCTATTTCTGGGGTTAATCCTCGGTGAATTCATGATAGGCGGTATATGGGTACTCATTCGGCTCTTCACAGGATTGCAGATGTATTCGTTTTATCGATAGTTATCAGTTATCAGTTGTCAGTTATCGGTTACAAGAGGTTTTTGAGAGTCCTAAAGTCTTTTTCCAACAACTGAAAGGTTTTTTCGCAGAAAAAATCGTACCAAAAACTGATAACTATTCTTTCTGACAACTGAGTACTGAAAGATTTTTTCGCAGAAAAAATCGTACTGGAAACTACTAAAAAAGGAGATAAAACATGAAATTAGTGGTACTTTCCTATAGTCATCACGGACGAAGTATGGCACGCACTGCCGAAGGACTCGGACACGAAATTGTCGGGGTCATGGACAGCGAAGCCAAACCGCGACAACAATTGATGGACGACTTTCAATGTCCCGGATTCGAGACCGCGGCGCAATGCCTTGACATAAGCAAACCCGACGCTGTGCTTGTCGCGGGAAAACACATTGAAATGGGGGATCATGTACAGGCATGTGTAGATCGGCGTATCCCTTACCTCTTGGACAAACCTTTTGCCGATTGTGCAGACAGGCTCCGTCCCGCCGCGGAGGCATCCGAAAAGCACGGGGTCTTCAGCGCGCTTACGTTACCGAACCGTGTAAGCCGAATCGTGAGCGTTGTTAAAGAGATGGTCGCCGATGGTAGCTTGGGAGAACTGACCTTATACAACAGCAGACTCAATAATGGTCCTCCGTCGCGTTATGATCCGACACCCTCTTATTGGCACAACGATCCGAGTATATCCGGTGGCGGATGCTGGGGAGTTGAGTCAGCACACGGTATTGATACATTCCTCCAGTTCGTCGGTGATGAGCCAATTACTGTTGTCGGCGCGGTCATGTCGAATGCTATGTATAGCCGCGGCGTGGAGGATAGCGGCATCGGTGTGCTACGAACAGAGAGCGGTATCACCGGCATTATTGAATCCGGTTACAATTATCCGTCCGGCACACGCGGTGGCGATCACTTCTTCCGATTCATCGGAACGAAGGCATCCGTATTTGAGCAATATGGTCGGAACGGTGAACCCTTGATTGAAGTACATACCACCGAGGGTGTCCGGTTCAGCGAAGACATTTCACATGGTGCAAGGATGCAGGGGGTGATGCGTAAAGCGTTTGATGCCATCCGTGACGGCGACACCTTCGAGCCGACGGTTGCCGATGCGGTAAAGATTCTTGAGATTCAAGATGCCGTCTATGCGCACGCTCGACAAGGTGTGACAACACACGGTCCGCATCCGATGGGTTAACGTCGTTCACAATATCTGCTAATTTCTTATTCAGAAACAAGGACGGAGGATGCCCATTGCCTTGTTAGATGTCCTTTGTTGATGGTAACAGTTGAATGCCTCTGTAAAAAATTGAAAAAATTCGGTACGTGTGCTAATATATTGTAATCTGATATCTCATCCGACAACGGACAAAAGGAATTAAATTATGAAAAAGCAAACTTTCACAGCAAGTATTTCACAAGAAGGGGAGTTGTTTGTCGCGCAATGTTTAGAGATAGATGTTGCCAGTCAAGGTAAAAGTGAAGATGATGCGATTAACAACCTTAAAGAGGCATTAGAACTTTACCTTGAGCCTCCTCAACCAACTGTAATGCCGAAACTCCGCAAATTTGAGGTATCGATTAACTCTGATGAAACCGCTTTCCTATCGTCAGATTAAACGTAAATTGGAAAAGGCAGGGTTCAAGGTAATTCATCAGCGTGGAAGTCACGTAAAGTTTGTCCGTGAAAGCCAAGATGAAGTCCGCACGGTAATGGTCCCGAATCATCGTGAAGTAAAGATTGGCACGCTCCGGTCTATTCTGAGACATGCTGGACTAACAGCAGATGAATTTGATAGACTTTAACTTTAATTTCCAGTGTTCAATTACGCCACGATTCGCGTTAAATCACCCTAATGCTTAGTGCTGTAGGTTGGGTTGAACGTGGTTGAAAAAGACGATGTCAATACTCCAAACACGTTCCAAACATCACACACTTCATGCCCACTTAAACCGTAAGTGAAACCCAACTTAATACTTCAGACATTCTTGGAAGTCCATTAGGAAAAGGAGCGAAATATGCCGAATCCACTAACACCTCAAACGCTTGTATGTACCTTAACATCTACGCTCATTGGGAACACCGAAAGCAGCGACCCCATTATTGCACCCGGCGCGGAACTCACAGAACTCTTTAGCGACGCACATTTCACAGAAGGACCGACCGTCGCACGAGACGGCACAGTCTATTTCAGCGACATCACCTTCACAGATCAGACGGATATGCAAGCCGGACATATCATGAGATACAACCCGGAAACCGGAGAAACAACCGTTTTCCGTTCTCCGAGTGGGATGTCCAACGGTATGGAGTTTGACGCGCAAGGTCGATTGGTTATTGCAGAGGGTGCTGATTTCGGGGGACGCAGGATTACTCGGACAGACATGGAGACTGGTAAAAGCGAGATTATCGCTGGACTCTATAACGGAAAACCTTTCAATTCACCGAACGATCTCACGATTGACGAGCAGGGACGCATCTATTTTACAGATCCACGTTACGCCGGACAGGAACCCGTTGAGCAACCCATTTTCGGTGTCTATCGCATCGATCCAGACGGTTCTGTTCATCTCGTTGTTACAGATGGTGGCAAGCCGAACGGTGTGGCAGTCTCGCCGGATCAAAAAACCCTCTATGTCATCAGTCATGACAACGGCGCGATGGGAAGTAACCTCCCCGATGAGATGGAACCGCATAAAGGACAGATGGCACTCCTCGCTTATGATCTCTCACCGGAAGGCACGGCGACTTTCCGAAAAGTACTCGTTGATTACGCACCACAGGACGGGCCAGACGGAATGGTCGTCGATGCAGAGGGGAACCTCTGGGTGGCAGTGCGCGATGAAACCCGACCCGGCGTTCGCGTTTATACACCTGAAGGTGAAGAACTGGCGTACGTTGAGACCCCAGATAAACCCACCAACGTCGCATTTGGACACGGCAAAACCAGCAAGGTGCTTTACATCACAGCAGAACATTGCCTCTACAGCATCCAAACGCTGAAAGAGGGGTATCGCTTACCACAGAAATAGCACTGCCTTAAACATCCGGATGGAGGTCATGCCACGGTGTCGCGCTTTCATAGGCGTATCCAACCCGACACAACAACGGCTCTGTCAGGTGCTTTCCGACAAACTGAATGCTCAACGGTAACCCTTCGCTATTCATACCGCACGGCACAGATAGCGTCGGCGCACCGTTAAAGTCGAACGGCACGGTAAACCGCTGGAACTTCGGTTCCCGGGGTTCGTAGGGCCCGTACAATACCTCTGGCGTGACGACGTGTGGTGGCGCGGACATCGACGGACACACCAACACATCAATCTCCGTAAACACCTTTCTGAGGTGTCCCGTGCAGGCAGCTCTCAGGTTGTTCGCCTTCGCGTATTCTGCACCTGTTACCTTCGCACCCATATCAAGCCACCCTTGGAACCAAGGACCGTAGGCATCTCGCCGGAACGGATAGAAGGCTGCATGTGCCACCACCGCCTCAGTCGCACACAGCGTGGGCCATACGGAGGCGTATGCGTCCATATCCGGCAATTCCACTTCAACGATCTCTGCCCCTTGATCAGCAAGGACTTCCACACCGGCGCGCACCGCTTCGGCGAGTTCAGCGTCAATACCGTTTGTCGCATAGTTTTCATCAAACCCGATGCGGACACCCTGAAGGTCCTGTCCAATTCCTTCAAGCATATTCGGCACCGGGTCAGGCAGAGAAGTCGGATCCTTCCGGTCAGAACCAGCGATTGCCTCAAGCATAATCCCCGCATCAGCGACACTTCGCGTCATCGGTCCGACATGATCCATCGATTCAGCAAGCGCGAGCACACCGTAACGACTCACCCGACCCCACGTCGGTTTTATTCCGACAACACCACACGCTGCCGAGGGGAAGCGTATTGAACCCCCTGTATCACTACCGAGCGAACCGAAACACAACCCCGCCGCCGTCGCAACACCGGAACCGCTCGATGACGAACCCGTCCATCGGTCAGGATTCCAAGGGTTTTGAGGGATAGAAAAATTCGGATTGTAGCCTCCCATCGCACCTTCCGTCAGATTCAACTTACCGAGCAGGATCGCACCCGCAGACGCAAGTTTTGTGATGACCGTGCCATCAAACGCAGGCACGTGCCCCGCGAGCACTTCCACCCCACCCATCGTGCGAACACCTTTGGTAAAACAGAGATCCTTCACTGCGATGGGGACACCGTGCAGCGGACCGCGGTACTTCCCTGTGTTAATCTCTCGTTCCGCTTCCTGGGCGGCAGTCATCGCTTGCTCCGCTATCACTGTGGCGTAACTCTTCAATTGACCGTCAAGTGCTTCAATACGTTCCAGCATCGCAGTCGTCACTTCTACAGGCGATAGTTGTTTAGAAGCAATTTCTTCCGAAATCTCGGTAATAGTCTTGAAGTGAAATGGTGTTTCACGCATATTTTTCCTCTTGTTATTTAGTTGTCGGTAATTAGCCGTCAGTGGTCAGCCATCAGCAAAAGCGCAATTAGCAAAATGTCGCGCCCGTAAGGTTATACCAATTCTAATTAACAATTCGTCTTAAAAGTGCCACCATTTTTGATCTATGCCCGCTTCGGTTAGGAAACCGAACCTACCGGGCCTGGGTGGACAGTGTACGGTTAATGGAATATAAACTTTTAGAAATGGTATTACTTCTACACGGAGGAATCGCGACCGGAGATCGCTCCTACAAGAAAAGACTACTCCTCAATCCGAATCTTATACACACCGCCTGCTTCTGTACCTGCGTAGAGAAAATCGTCAAGGACCACTAACGACAGAATTTGGTGCAGATGCAGCGAACCCATCGGCTCCCACCATCTTTTATCTGGCATCCATCGGAAAACGCCTTTACTATAAGTGCCTGCGTAAAGCTCGGTGCCAACTGCTATCATTGTCAAAACTGCCCTATCATCCAAACCATCGTTTATCGGTGTCCAAGAATCGCCACCATTAATGGAACGGATGACTCCCTTACCCCAAGCGGATGCGTAAAGTGTTGATCCAACCCACTCCAATCCCGATATACTACTATCTGCCATATCTATTGAATTGACGAGTTGCCACGATTTGCCGGCATTCTCCGAACGATAAATTTCGCCATTACCAGTGCCAGCATAGATATTCTCGCCATTCACCGATAATGCCGTGATGAAGCGTCCTTTTAAGCCAAGATTGGTGGTCCAAGGATCTGAGTCCTTCTCCCACTGGAAAACGCCGTCCCGCTGAGTGCCGATATAGAAAGTCGTACCGACAATCTCCAAACATTGAATTCCGGTCAAGTCTCTATTAACGATAACCTCATCCAACAAGTTATTCTCTTCATCCAACCCGAAAACACCGCCTACGACACCCCGTTGATCACGCGGGGCAAATCTAATAGCACCTATGTAAAGCTCACCGTCTGAAACGGATAACGGGGAAAACAGATAATCCCCCAGCATTGATGAAGGCTTTACGGGTTGCCACGATTCGCCACCGTCAACTGTATAAACAAGCCTTTCGCTCATTCCGGCGTAAATTGACTGCCCAACAACTGCCAACTCGCCGACCGATGTATTCGTCAATCCTGTGTTAACTTCCATCCAAGAAGTACCACCATCCATCGTGCGAAAAATACCACCGTCGGGAGTGCCAACGAAAACTGTATCTTCATTGACTGCTAACAACGCAGAAACTGTTCTGTTAGTTAATCCATCGTTGACGACTATCCAAGAGTCACCTTTATCATCTGAACGGAAAACACCACTACCATGAGTACCGGCGTACAACGTTCCGCCATACACCGTTACTGCCTCAACGGTATGTGTCATCTCTTCTGCGGTGATACGCGCCCAGGTGTCGCCTTCATCATTGGATCGGAAAATCCCATGATCCCTTCCCATATACACGCCTACGTAGAGCAGGTGATCCATACCCGCAAACGAGTGGATCCGTATTCCGGATGGATACCCTCTCTCCGGCAATAGATTTAATCCTGCCTCCATCCGTGCTTTATTGATCGGCTTCCTGTCAATCGGTTTCGCAACAAAACCGGCATTGATAGGTGTCCACGAGTCCTCATTCACCCTTTTGCGAAAAGCACCGTCACTTGTACCAGCGACAAGGGTTGTCCCTGTCTTTGAAAGTTTGAGAATTAACGTAGTTTTCAACCCTTCATTCACCTGCTGCCACGATTCACCCTCATCATCTGAGTACCAAACACCCGTATTTAAGGTGCCGACGTATATACGCTCGCCAATAACCACAATACCACTGATGGATTCATGCTTTTGGAAGTTTGAAACGCGATGCCATGTGTTTCCTCCATCAGTTGATGCGTACAAAGTACGCCGCGTGCCAGCGTAGAAAGTATCTCCCTTTTGCACCAATGTGGGAACACCCGGAAAACCCTCTCCCGGCTCAAAATGCAGTCCAGTATTGGTGGGTGACCACGTATCACCGCGATCTATTGAACGGAAGATACCCGCACCCTCAGTTCCAGCAAAAAGCACACCTTTCGGGGCTGCATAGAGGGTGAGAATCTCTGCACCGTAGGGACCCTTGGTTTGCACCCAACTGCTTTCTACATCTGCCCCAAGTTGCTGCATGAAACCGCCGAAGAACACCGCCGCAGCAATGAAAATAAACCCTCGTTGAAATGTATCTCTTATCTGTTGTTCCATCTGTCTGTACCTCCTCTTTGGCAACCAATTATCTAAAAACCTTTACTTGCCAATTTAAACAGAGATACTACAAAAAGGTTTACAACGAAGGCGCATAACTGGTGTCCTTATCTTATAGTAAATCCCGAAAATATATTCACACCCCCTGGTAGGCGCGGTTCCAAACCGCGCCTACTAAAGTGTAAAGTTAATTATAGATTCTACTATAAGTTTTTACGGAAGATGTAGGATACCCCAAATTCGAGAAATCTGTGATAATCTGCAATTCAAGGAAACGCAGCACATCATTATTTAACGAGAATCTCTCTTACATTTTTTAAACGCCAAAATTGTGTCGGTATAGTGAAACGCAACATGCGTACTAATCGTTTGTGTTTATAATCTCATGTTAATGTAAGAAGGAGTCTGAATGAAAAAAGGAAAAATAAAAATCACTAATATGTCCCATCCTAACTCTGTCAAAACTGTCGTCGGGGTCTTAACAACACTCGAAAGCACTCAGCGCATGAAGGTGAAGCTGCGCAAAATGGAATCTTTATCGTTAAATCTTATTCTCCCAAAAAACGCAAATAAAAATGGGTGGCATTTATTAATTAAATGCCACCCATTTTATCATTCCCAACAGGTATTACCTAATATTCAATGATAGTTGGGTGAACCGTAACCACCGTATGGGTTTCCGTAATATCAACCGCCTTGATATGGACCAGGATTATGTGATGGCGGTGGCGGATTGCATGTGCTACAACCGGAACCATCGCAATTATGGCAATCATCATCATCAGGTGGATCACATGTACTGCAACCGGAACCGTCACAGTCATTGCAGTTATCACTGTATGCATCAATCAGGGCAGCGCCGCCACCTATTATACCGGCAGCACCTCCCACTATTCCAGCGACTGGGACCCAAACTGGTGAAGTTATACCTAAACCTGCTATACCAACGGCAACGCCAATTCCCCCACCAACAACTCCTGCCCAGCCGGCAACTTTTTGTAAGTCTACAGCGGAGGATGGTATTACACCTATACTTGAAAAACATATAATAGCTAGAGCAAGCACAGTAAATGCTTGTAGCAGGGTTATACGTCTTACAAAATCATCGGATGTCCAATTTGAAAATAGAGACATCTAAATTAACTCCTTTATTTTACTCTTGCTCTAATCATCTCGAAAGATTGAGAGATGTGTTTATCTGATAAACCGGTGTTACTATTTCTTAAATGCTGTTCTGATAGCCGAAGCACTTCCTCTTTATCTTCATAGGGTATTTCATCAAAAAGCGAAACAACATAATCTAAAGTTTCGTCCTGCATTGCTTTTGCTTGTTTCACTATTTCACGTCTTCCATCCGGCGTTTGAGAAACGGCATCGAGATATTCAAGATCAAATAACATATTGTATTTCGCACTTAAATTGTCAGCAAAAATATTCCAATCATTGACCAATTCCTGTGCGAGTTTTTGATACTCCGTTTCAGATTCAGATTCAGATTCATCTGTACCTAATTGCTCCTCTGTTTCAGGTGCCTCAGAAAAACCGACACTTTCGGAGTCGTCTGTTTCATATTTTTCACCTATGGCAACAGTATCAGATTGCCCGGATGAATGACTCATCACACTTTGCGAATCAGAAATATCAGATGGTGGAACTTCCTCGATATATGTCGAATCCTGACTTGTTTTGGAAATTGGTTCAACCGCTTTGTATATCTTAATAGGTTCAGGCGGTGTTGCGAGTTGGCGGATAACACCAACAATGCATATCAGAATCATTATCGCCAGAGGTACATACCACCTTAATTTGAACATAAACATAAACAACCCCCCCCTTACAGTTTAATTAGTTCGTTTAAGACGATTACAGGCTGTTTTTACTCTTTGTTGCTATATATTATACTACATGATATGTAAAAAAGTAAAAAAACAAATTTAATTTGACATCGGCTATACTACACGGTATAATATAAGTAAATATATTTGAGGTGGTAGTATGCTGTGCGCACTCGGAAGTTGAAATTGCCTTATACTGAACAATTAGATTCTCTTAATGCCGCTACAGCGTCTGTATGGCGTGAATGCTTATCTTTGAAAGAGATGTGGGACTATGCGCATGGTTATCGCACTGGTGGCAGTCTTGATAAATCTTGCGAGTTGTGGATGGATAAACAGTTGTCTAAATCGCAACATTTGCATTCACAAAGTATACAAGAGGTTCGGCGTCGCTATTTTAAAAATCGTAAAGGCTTCCGTGAGTTGCGTAAAAATGGACATAAAAACGCGAAACCGCCCCACAAAGACAAAAAGTTTCAAACTACCACTTGGAAGAAATCTGCTATTCATTTCAAAAAAGATATACTGGTTCTTTCTAACGGTCTTGGAAACGAGCCTTTAAAAGTAAGATTGCCAAAAAACTTTGATTTGGCGTACGCCATGACGCATATTGCCATTGTGGAACTGGTCTACAACAAAGGCCAGTATTCTTTGCATTTTGTGTACGGCGTAGCAAAACCGCTGAAGTCAAAAGAAAAAGGCATTGTTGGCGTGGATATTGGCGAGATACATCCTATGGTTACTTATGATGGTGTTACCACAATGATTTTCAATGGGCGGTATATACGCAGTCTATACCGGTTGAGGAACAAGGTGATAGCGTCGTTTGGTAAGAAAATTGACAGGTGTAAACGTCATTCAAAACGTTGGTGGTGTCTTGTAAAGAGAAAATGGGAACGCATCAGGAAAATCGACAATCAGATACGCGACGGTTTACACAAACATACAACAAAGTTTGTGCAGATGTGTGAAGAAAGAAATATTGGAACAATTGTGATTGGCGATTTGACTGGGATACGGGATAATATAGATTACGGTAAACGTGCTAATCAAAAGCTGCATCAATGGGCTTTCGGAAAAGTTACAGAGCTAATCTTATACAAAGCTAAGGCTTTAGGGATAAAGGTGGAAGTGATTGGCGAATCCTATACTTCGCAAACTTGTCCGAAATGTAATAACCGAAAGAAACCTACTAATCGTGAATATAGATGCAAATGCGGTTTTACATACCATCGCGATGGAGTAGGTGCAATCAATATAAGACAAAAGTATATAGGAAAGTTCGGACTTTCTGTAAGTACGCCAATATTGCCACCAATCGGTGTCCAGTTAGAAGTGCGAAGATAATCAATTCAAGGCAGGAATTCATATTTTCTTGACAAAAAGATTGTTGTGTGATACAATAGTTACCTATATAATTTTAACGGACTACTTGCATGAACAAGTAGTCCGTTAAAAGATTAAATTGGAGGGTACATTTATGAGTCGCCCCAATCTTAAATACGACTTACGCAAAGTTGACGACAATAGAAGGATTTTCAATCTCTTGTCGCAAGTAGTCCTTGTATAAACTTTTGAGTTGATCATGGCTCCATTTCTCCGTATGATCGGCAAAGTGCGTCTGTGTGAAGTTCTGAAAACCGGCTAACAAAAATTGGCAATAATCCGAGAACAGTGGTTGTCTTTTTTCAGAAAGATTCATGCTCATCATAATGAAAAAGTATAACACATTTTAGAGTCTTATGTTCAAAGGAGAATAAATGAAAATAAATTCCACATTCCATTTTTTTGTTCTTTTGATGGCGTTCCTGACCTTCGGAATGCCTTTTGTGACGTTAGCGCAACAACTTTCGGTTCAGGCTGAAGCCATGAACGCTGCCTATAGAGATGCGGAAGCTCAGACGGATAAGAATATATGGCGTGTATTTGGCTGTGTTGGTGGTTTTATCGGAGTTGCTGGAGGTTATTTGTATGAACCCGCCCCACTTGCCAGTGCGCTCCTTGGAAAATCACCCGAATATGTCGCCTTTTACGCCGATGCCTACACGTCAAAAGCCAAAAGTATTCAGACGCGCGCGGCTGTTGAGGGTTGTGTTGTCGGCACCAGTGTAATTGCTGTATTTTATGGTGTTAGCATTCTCTTGGCAACAGAGGAGCCTACACCTTCCAGTTATTACTTTTATCAATAGGACTTATGCTTTTCCCCTTAAAGTCCCCTGATATAGTAAAACTCGAAAATATGTTTACACTTGTAGGATATGAAACCGTTAGCTTGTGCCTCCATTGTAGCATATGAAACTGTTAGCCTGTGCCTCCATTGTAGCATAGGCTGTTAGCCTGTGCCTCGATGAGATTGATCTTCACAAGCTCACATAACGATACGAGTGTATAAGTAATTACTGAATCTACTATAAGGGGGATTTAGGGGGTTTAAAAGATGGAAATATCACTTTTTGCGTAAGTCCTGCTTAAATTTCGCACCAAAAAAGAGAAAAACGCATCTCTCGCCCGGTGCAGGTCTGAAAGCGCGAAGAAACTGAATCAAATTCGCGCACTTGAGATACGAATTGGAACTGTCAAAAGGCGCATTGCAGAACTAAGTAGTTAAGGATTGTAACACAACAGCCCTGAAAATTCAAGTAAAATCTTGATTTTCGGGGCGAACCACTTAAAAGTATCTGGGCGGTTCTCACCGCCCCGTAGCGGCGACTATGGCATCGCCCATTGCGTGTAAGATACGCAATGTTGCTCCGCCTGAGCGGAGAATGTTCCCATGAGGAACAAAAGGAATCTCCAGGCTTTAGCCTGCGAGAGGGTTCAACAGCGGTATCCTAATTGCTTTTTTCTCTATAGCCGGTTGTTCTGATATGCCTTATACTGGATCTGTGCTGACAACTGACACTGTAGACGTAGACCAGTATATGATGTCATCTAATGAAGAATTCGTTTGCCTACAGAACGGGACTGATTCAGAATGTCTGACACTTATCCCCAAAGAGACAAAAAAGGCGGATAGCATCAATGGACCCATCATTCATATCCATCCAGAAAGACTCGTTTACATGTTCTATCATGAAGACAAGGAAATTGTGCGTTTAGAAAAAGCAATAGATACCACCGAGATTGTAGAGACATTGACGGAGACGAAAGAAGATCTCACACCACAAACCGATGCTCCATCCGGTGACAGTGTTGTTCATGATGCCGATGACACGCCCCCCTCGGACCCGCTGCCACAAATTAGCGATCCGCCCGGTGATGGCACGCAACCGTCAGACCCGCCGCAACAACCTCAAGATCCGCCCAGTAGCGACCCGCCGCCACCACCCCCAGAGCAGCCCCGTAGTAGCGACCCGCCACCACCGCCACCCCCAGATCCGCCCAATAGCAACCCGCCACTGCGCACACCACCACCACAACCTACCAATCAGGACAGTGGTGGCGATGGCGAGCCGGATTCGACGAACCGCCACCATACGCCGAACGCAATATACTACGACAGCCTTGAAGAGTGGTACGTGACAATATATTACCCGGAAAACTACAAGGGCCCGCGTGGGGAGAATGACGACTTTGGATTTACAATCACTTTTTTAAGCAACGGAACAATAACGAAAAAAGAACTTACCCATAACGGTGTCCGAATCGTCATTGAAACAACCGCGCAAAACTTAAGCGTTCAGGTGAAGTGGACTGATGATCCAGCAGATTGGAACGGTGATCAACCTCCAAAGCATTACCTGATACAGGCAGGACCTGGTGGACCCCCCAGAATCATGATTAACATGCAATAATAGTGTGGAACTTCTCGTAACCTGAGTCGTCCCGTTGTAGCATGATGCACGTCGCATCTGGGGTTTTTGCTGGGGGTGTTTTTGCTTGGGGTGTTTTTGCTTGGGTGTTTCTGCGTATTGATAGGGTGTTTCTGCGGATTTCTTCAAGTACGCCGCAAAACTGTTAGTTTGTGCCAGTCTGAATGCCCGTTAGAGGCATTCAGACTGTTTGAAAGTGTCCAATTAATTATAGGTCAGGTCAAATCGGATATACCGCCTCTTTAAACGACTAATCCAAGCCATTTGGCCGCGGGCATCCCAATAGATTCAGCAACTGATCGCTTGCATCTTTGAGCGCATCTTCAGGCACAGGCACATCGTTACAGAGACTAAACCGCCAATACGCCCAATACGCCGCATACTGCGATTGTATAATATAACGCGTCTTTCCAGACAAGTTCGGCGCACCGCGATGCCAACACTGCGGATCCTGCAAGTAAATATCGCCTGCCTTACAGAAAATAGAGACCGGTTTATTTCCCTCGAACTCAGGGTTGTCTTGATTGTTCGGATGTCTACCAGAATAATGGCTACCGCGCACGTATTGCGTCGGTCCTTCCTCGATTGTCCCAATGTCGTTCAACGCCATCTGGACAGTAAACCACATCACAGGCATTCGTAAGCGCGGATCGTGGCGCGGCATCTCCTCGGTTACAGGGAAATGCACCGACCCGTCCACATGCCACCGGTCAATCGAGAGTCCAGGCAGATTCCGCAGTACATTCTGACCGCAAAACTTACAGTTCTCCCCAACGATCGCCTCTGCCAAACTCAGAATCGGTTCACGGAGGAGCATATCCCGGAAGATCGGATCCAATTCAATCGTATTCCGTAATATGAAAGGCAACGCCTCGCCGGACTCAGCGTGTGCACCCATCTGGATATATCGGACATCCGCCAAGTCTGGATTCGTTCTTTCCATGAGGTGCGGATCCGCGAAAAGTTCGTCCGACTTCTCTCGTAGCGCGCTAACCTCTCCATCGGTCAGCACTCCGGGGATATGTACGAATCCATCACGGAAGAATTGCTCGGCAATCTGTTTTGTCTTTTCTTCGCTAAAACGTTCACCCTTGAGTATTGGACTGTTCGCCATGTTGTTTCCCCCTTTAGTTATACCATTTCTAAATAAACGCCTGTCATTAACAAAAAACTGGCTCGTAGTAGCGCAATTTTGCGGTGTACTCACCCAAATGCGACGTGCATTATTGCGCTCTTCCATGCGGATACTTCAGAAAGTTTCAAAATCTCTATAATGCGACTTTATTTTTTAGATTTGGTATTATTCTCAATCCAAATAATCCATTTCTGGTAGCAAATTCCAACGGTACTGATCCGCCGGTTGTGTATTCCGTCCCCATCTGCCGAGGAGTTGTGTGTCTTCACGCTTCGCTGCCATCTGCGCTGCAACCCCCTCCGGATCCCAACCGTCTAATACCTTCTCTGTCAATTCTGTCAAGATATCTCGGCATCCGGGATCGTCTGCGCGGTCGTGCAATTCGTTCGGATCTTCCTTCAGGTTGAAAAGCTGCGGCGGTTGACCGTGATAATAGTTCAGTTTCCACTCACCATCGCGAACCATCCGGTGATAACAGCCATCATCGGTACAATATTCAGAAAATGCAGTATCTTCCCACTGTGTATCTTCACCGCGGAGCAGCGGCAAGGTACTCCGCCCGCGAGAGTGCGGTAATGCCGGTGCATCAAGCGCATCAAGCATCGTCGCATTCAAGTCCAACGCGCTGACGACGCGATCACACCGCACGCCTTCCGGCAACGTGCCACGCCACGATAAAATCGCAGGCACCTTCACCGAATGCTCATAGAACGTCTGTTTCCACCAAAGTCCGTGTTCACCGACCTGTTCGCCGTGATCCGAACTATAAAGGATCAATGTGTTCTCATCTAACCCGTTCTCTCGGAGTGCTGTCAAGATTTGCCCAATCATCATGTCCATCCGTGTGACCAGTGCCCAATAGGCTATGCGTGCACGGAGAATCTCAGCATCGGAAACCTCAACAATGCCACACTTCTCACGCCACCACTGGAAGTGAGGATGCAACACCTCCGAAAACGGTTCGGGGTTTTCAGGCATCGTCATCTGTCCTTCATAGCGTTCATAATCTTCCTGACGCGCAACGAAAGGCTGATGTGGCAACATAAACCCGACGGAAATCGAGAAGGGTGTATCCAAAAGTCCCGCCCGTTTCTGGACACCGAGCCGATTGAGATAATCGACAGTCGCTGCCGTCACATCCTCATCGTGAACCTGATACGCACTCTGTCCCGCGCCCGATTTTTCGAGACTCACACGTGCCGGTCCCGCTGTCCCAGAGAGTTCACCGTGATCAACACCGCCGCCACCGTGATAGTTCGGCCCGTGATCCCCAACGAGACGTTCAGCGTACCCGTGGAGTTGATCGGGTCCGAGGGCATGCATCCTCCCGATAAGCACCGGTTGATACCCCGCTGCACCCATCGCATGTGCGAACGTCGGTATCCCAGAATTGAGGATATGGCTGTTCGTCCACACCGCATTTTCGTGCGGATAGCGTCCGCTCAGCATAGACATCCGCGACGGTACACAGATTGGGGACGGACAATAAACATTTTCAAACACCACCCCTTCGGCAGCGAGGCTATCAAGATGAGGGGTCTGTACCAATGGGTCGCCGTAGCAACCGGTAACATAAGGATTGTGCTGATCAGAGTGGATATATAGCAGGTTGGGACCTTGCATGCGTATCTAACTCCTTCGTGAGATTTTATCGGATTTGCCCTCATTATACCCACACGCCAGTTTTTGTCAAGGGGATTAGCCATCAGCTACAGAGCCATTCAATTTTAAGAAATTATTGGGTTTCACGTCTTTTTATAAACGAGCCGGTTCGGTTAGGAAACCGAACCTACCGGGCCTAGTGGTGAAGATTTGATCGAAAAATGGAGAATTGAATGGCTCTGCCATCAACTATCAGCTATCGGTAGTTAGCACGCAAAGGTTTCTACGTGTCAATCGCACAACTTCTGACAACTGATAACTGACAACTATAGTAAAGTTTAGAATTAATTGGGCACTCTCAAACAGTCTGAATACCTATAACAGGCATTCAGACTGGCACAAACTGGAAGTTTGTGCTACGAATGTGTCTATTTATTTTTCGGATTCACTATAATAACCCTCTTGACAAAAAAACGGATTTCTTTAAAATATTCAAAAATCGTTATTTTCAACGCATAACATGCGAAAGGAAAACTCATGACACAAACACCACCAGAATCCGCAGTTGTTCTTTTTGACGGCACAGACCTCAGCAACTGGACAAGCCTCGACGGGAGCGCACCCGGTTGGAAAGTAGAAGGCGACGCAATGCTCGTCGTCCCACGCAGCGGCGACGTTATCAGCAAGGAAACCTTCACGGATCACTTCGTGCATGTCGAATTCAGATGCCCCGATATGCCTGAAGCCTCCGGACAAGCAAAAGGCAACAGCGGCGTATTCCTCCAAGGCAGATACGAAGTTCAGGTCTTGGACTCCTACGGTATTGATGTCCCAGGAATGGGCGATTGCGGCGCAATCTACAACCAATTCGCACCGCTCGTCAACGCTTGTAAACCGCCTCTCGAATGGCAGTCTTACGATATTACTTTCCGCGCCCCGCGTTTCGACGACGCAGGCGAGATGACCGAAGGACCACGGATCACTGTTATTCAGAACGGCTTGGTCATCATCAATAACGCACAACTCGCTGGCTCAACAGGCGGGAGCGTGGGTGAGGCTGCTGAGCCAGGTCCACTCCGTCTACAAGACCACGGCAACGACGTTAGGTACAGAAACGTCTGGGCAGTCGCACTTCCACTCGAAGGCTCGGATCAGTATTAGAGGAAATAGTTGTCAGTACTCAGTTATCAGTTTTCAGTACTCAGTCACATTCCTGTGGCAGTTGCAAGAAAAACACCTACCACACATTTTCTCTTAACTGAGTACTGAAAGATTTTTCGCAGAAAAATCGTACTGATAACTGACAACTAATAGAAAGGATTTTTATGGAAACCAACCAAGACCTACCGACAATTCCGAGACGGCGATTGGGAAGAACGGAATTGAGCATCCCTGTCATTCCGTTCGGCACGCAGGGGTTCGGAAACAACTTCGGATTCGTTTCAGATGAAGACGCTGTCGCACTCATTAAGCATTCAGTGTCCATCGGTGTGAACCATTTCGATTGCGCACGCTGTTATGGCGATTCCATGCGGAAACTCGGTCTGGCGATGAAGGAGATCCCGCGCGAGGATGTCATCATTACCGGAAGACTCTGTTGCCACTCCGCAGAAAAGTGGGGTTTCTACGGACAAGGCAGACCCGACTATTCCGCTGACCGTGCAATCGCTGACCTTGAAGATCAACTCAAACTTCTCAACGTAGATTACTTTGACGGTATGCTCATCCACGATCCGGGTGAGATTGATCCGACGCTCGAAAAGGGTGGTACGCTTGACGGATTGCTCCAGTGCAAAGCCCGCGGACTCGTGAATAACGTCGGATACGGGATGCGTCAGCACGATTTCCATCTCAAGGCGATGGCGACAGGCGATGTAGATCTCATCTTGTGCTTCAACGACTACAACCTCATCCGCCAGACTGCCGCTGACGAGGTTCTACCCGCCGCCGCTGAAGCCGACATCGGTGTGATGAACGGCTGGTCGATTCTGCGTGGTATCCTCACAGGTGTGGATATTGATGCTGCGATCGCAAGCGGACGTTGGCGGAACGACGGCGATGTACCGCCTGCCAGAGAGATTTGGAAGTGGTGTCTCGAAGAAGACATTGACCTGCTCCAACTCGCGCTCCAGTTCTGTCTGAAAGAAGAGCGGATTCAAGGCAACAACATCGGAAGTCTCAACGCCGAGCAGCTGGAGGCAAACCTCCGCGCCGCCAGCACCCCGTTACCCGATGAAGTCTGGGAAAAATACGAAGCACGATTCGGGGAAAATTAGTTGTCAGTTATCAGTTATCAGTACTCAGTCATACCCTTGTTGCAGTTACAAGAAAAGCACCTGCCACAAAGTGTCTCTTAATAGGACTTACGCATTGCCTCTTAAAGTCCCCCTGATAAGGGGCGGGGAATGCCCATAAGGCATTCATACCCGGGGAATGCCCATAAGGCATTCATACCGTTGATTCTGATTCTTTAGGGGTTTAAAATACGGAAATTGCCGCTTTTTGCGTCTAAATGTCCGATATTTGCTCAATGTGCGTAAGTCCTATCTTAACTGAGTACTGAAAGATTTTTCGCAGAAAAATCGTACTGATAACTGATAACTGATAACTATAATTCATCCAAAAACTTATGCGTCGCACGCGGGAGCGGATAATCTTGTAGTGCCTCAACCGCAATCCACTTCGCATCTCGCGGTCCGTTCAACACAACCTCACCCGCCTCATAATCGCACTGAAACACATCCACTACGATCTTAAAATGCGTGAACGCGTGCCGCACACGCGTCAGATACCGCACATTCTTAACAGAAAGGTTAACGACCTCAGCGATATTGCGGGCACACGCCGCCTCAGCAGCCTCACCTCCGGCAATTTTACCGCCGGGGAACTCCCAGAGTCCACCGAGCAGACCATCCAGCTGCCGCTGCGTAATTAATACCTCGTTTGCTGAATTGTAGATAACCCCGACAGCAAGATGGTGTTCCGGCGTAGGCTTCGACTCGCGCCGCTTCGGAAACTCGTCCTGACGCATCGTGTCAAACGCCTCACAAAACGCATTCACAGGACACACCAAACACGTCGGCGATTGCGGACGACAGACCATTGCCCCCAATTCCATCACTGCCTGATTAAAAAGTCCGGGTGCGTTCCGATCCAAAAGCGCGTCCGCTTTCTCTTGAAACATCTTCGCTGACTTCGCATCGTTGATCGGTGCGTCCATCAGAAACAGCCGTGCCAGCACGCGTTTGATATTCCCATCTACTGCCGCGTATGGCGCATCAAAAGCGATACTCTGCACCGCCGCTGCACTATAATCCCCGACACCCGGCAACTTCCGAAAGGTGGTATAGTCCAGGGGGATTTCGCCATCCAGTTCGTTCACGATGACCTGTGCCGATTTATGGAGATTCCGTGCCCTCGCATAGTATCCCAAACCCTCCCAGACTTTCAGCACATCTTGTAGCGGTGCAGCCGCCAAATCCCGTACACTCGGAAACCGCGCGATGAATTTCTCGTAATAGTCTATGACCTTTACAACCTGCGTCTGTTGAAGCATCACCTCAGAGACCCAGATACGATAGGGATCGTCCGTGTTACGCCACGGCATCTCGCGCTGGTAATCTTTAAACCACGCCAACAACGCATCCCGGAAATCTTGATAGTGTTCGGTTAACGGCTTTTTGTGCACAGAGTTTCCTTCTTGTGGGAGGGGTTCTAACCCCATTTCTAAATAAACGCCTGTCCTTAACAAAAAACTGGCTCGTAGTTGCGCAATTCATTGCGCCTCTTACAAAAGAAACTTACCTTCACCAAAACTCTCTTTCTGACAACTGACAACTGATAACTGACAACTATCTATCCACTGCAATCCGAATACTGACACTATGCAGCCCACGAATCGGCTCATACGCCGCACGGTTCGCACACCGCGCCGCAAACTCACCACGCGCAATCCACGAACCCCCACGAATCACCTTCCGCCGACCTTCACTCGCTCCCAACGGATTCTCTGCAGGCGAGTATTTATACGTCTCCGCATGGAACCAATCGAAGCACCAATCGTAGGCGTTGCCCGCCATATCGTAGCACCCGTAAGGACTTATACCCGACGGATAGCTCCCAACCGGCATCAGCCGCTTGTTCCCCGATTCCGATGTGTTTGCCCGACTCGCATCCCACGTATCACCCCAAGGATATTCCCAAGCATTGGTACCACGTGCCGCCTTCTCCCACTCCGCCTCCGATGGCAACCGATATGCCACACCTTCCAGCGCACCGAGCCATTCCAAAAAATTGATAGCATCGTGCCAACTCACACCAACGACCGGAAAATCGGGCGCGTTGAGACGTTCATCGTCCCAGAAGGGTGGGTCTACGTATCCCGTAGCTTCTACAAATTGTGCATACTGTGCATTCGTGACCTGATACGTACCGATGGCATAAGCATCAAGCGTCACGCTCCGTTGCGGTTCCTCTGGATCGGTCTTCCGCATTCCCGTCGGAATCGTCCCCATCGTGAACGCCCCAGCAGGGATCTGGATTAAAGGGTAGTTAAGTGTTTCAATGTGCATGGCAGGTGTGTAGTCTCTCTCATATAGGTTTACAGTCAACAGTTACTATAGCACATCACTAACCCCGTTTCAATTGCTTCTGTAGGAGCAAGTGTTTTTTCGGATTTCCCCATGCTTGCCTTCTGCGTGGTGTAAAATTTCACAGTTTTCATAGCAAATCCCGAATGCTATGAATTCTATGAAGTGACGTAAACCTAATCCACAACTGAGTTTAGGACGGTTTTAGTAGCAGGCATGTTAAAGGCTGCTATGAAATTTGCTATGAAATTTTATATACCCGTCATCCATCAGCAGTCGGTTTTCATATAGGTAGAAGTACTCTCCGAATCGCGACTTCTTTAACTGTATGTGACGTTTAAACGTCACATGTGACGTGCAGAATCCACGTGGCACGCGGAAATGTGACGTAATTTTCGTTTTTTCCTAAGATTTATCCACTCTATTTGATTTTCGATGGTGCTTCATTGAGGCGCGAAAATATCTGAACCGGCGCGCCACGACTCATATTTCGAGATTTCGAGCGACAGTGATGCGGTATAAAAGTTGGGTTCCCGTGTCGTTGATGCGTCGGGGAATCACCCGTACCTCTAAGCGTATCAAACCGCGTCCGAACCGTATTTTGGGCATTGCATTCTGCACGTATTAATTATACGACGCATTTTCTGGGGAATCAAACAGAAAATGTCCGAAAATATTGTATATCTATTGTATATCTATTGTGATTCTATTGTTGTTGCATTTTTTTCAGTTTTCAATTGTCAGAATCAGGATTTACAGAATTAGAAACGCTGTCGGATTGCCAACTGTCCTTTACGGAATTATCCGACTTTTAAGTCTCGTAGCGGAGAACTGACCGACCCCGAATGTTATAGTTGGGGACTTGACATTCTGATGCGTACATGCTACAATTAGGATAAGATAATAAGTTGTGAAAAACTGCTTCAGGAGGGAGCATGGAACAAAAGATACGACATCTTCTCGGTCTCTCTGGTGGAAAAGATAGTTCTGCCCTTGCTGTCTACATGCGGGACAGGGTGCCAGAGATGGAATACTTCTTTTCTGATACCGGTAAGGAATTGCCTGAGACTTACGATTTTCTTGACAAACTGGAGGCATTTCTGGGCAAACCGATAGTTCGTCTCAACATGGATACTGATGCCAGCAAGAACCGAGATTTCGATCACTGGCTGACACTTTATGGAGGCTTGCTGCCATCGTCTCAAGTCCGCTGGTGTACCGTCAATTTGAAAATAAGACCTTTTGAGGAATACGTTGGCGAAGACAGCGCGTATAACTACATCGCTATCCGAGCCGACGAAGACCGCGTCGGTTACAAACCGCTGAAAACGCCTTCCCTCCGCAACATTGAACCTAAATATCCATTCAAAGAGGATGGCATCACCAAAGAGGATGTCTACCGAATTTTGGAGGAAAGTGGACTCGGTATGCCAGACTATTACAACTGGCGGACGCGTTCCGGGTGCTACTTCTGCTTTTTCCAACGCAAATCTGAGTGGGTTGGTTTGTTAGAAGAACATCCAGACCTCTTTGAACTCGCTAAGGAATACGAGAAATTCAATCCAGAAACCGGTGAGCGGTTCACGTGGTGTCAAGGTGAAAGTTTAGAGGAGTTATCGCAACCAGAACGGATAGCGCAAATTAAGGCAAACACGGAAAAAGCGATGGCATCCAAGAAAACAGCAAAACCGAACCGCCGTCTGATAGAAATCCTCACGGATGTCCACGATGATGAAGACGACGAGGAACCGTGTTTGATTTGTCATAAGTGATAGGAAATTACCAATGGAAATGAACAGGGAGCAAATTCTTCAGAAATTTGAAACACTGCGACAGTGGGGAAGTGGTGGAGAAAGAGCACCACATAAACCGTTACTGGTCCTATATGCCATTGGAAAAATGTTGCGTGGTGAAGATAGATTCATTTCTTACGCTGATGATATAGAGGAAAATCTCGAAAATCTACTGAGGGAATTTGGACCGAGACGTGATCGGTATAACCCTCATTTCCCGTTTTGGCGATTGCAAAACGATGGGATTTGGGAGGTATCCGATGCCGACAAAATTGGTCTAACACCCAGTGGGGACGCACACATAACCGATTTGAGGAACTACAATGTCTCTGGTGGCTTCAACGAGACTATTTCTGAACAACTCCAAAACGATTCCGAATTAACTTTTGATATAATTCAAAGTCTGTTAGATGCTCACTTTCCTCCTTCGCTTCATGAAGACATTTTACAAACCGTTGACATTGAACTCCCACTCCAAGCCTTTGATACAAAAACGCACGTGTCCAACTTCCGGAAAGATGTTCTCAGAGCCTACGAGTATAAATGTGCTATCTGCGGCTTTGATGTAAAATTGGGAACTTCACCTATCGCGTTAGAAGCTTCTCATATTAAATGGCAAAAGGCTGGTGGACCTGATGAAGCAGTGAATGGTTTAGCTCTCTGCGTAATGCATCACAAATTATTTGACCGCGGAGCGTTTACATTGTCCAAACGATTAGAAATTCTTGTATCAGATGATGCTCATGGAACAAAGGGTTTTCAGGAATGGCTTATGGATTTCCATAGGCAAAAAATCAATTTGCCCCAAAGGCGATCCTATTATCCAGAGATGGATTTCATTGGCTGGCATGTCAGAGAGGTATTTCGAGGTGATTACCGGGAATTGTAATCCATTAATCCAATAAAATTGACTCTTTACTTTAGAATCCTCCGCAACATTCTACCCAAACCCAAATATTTCCTTGACTTTATACTTTATATATGTAATACTTAAAATATATTATGTTAATGATCCAAAGAAACCCAAAAACGTCTGCAACGAAAAATAAAAAATGGAGCAATCCGCGGGAACAATTGATAGCCAAAATCCAAAATGTCACACTTCCCTTGGTATCTTTTTTGCGCAGCGAGAGAAACCAGAAAAAACGCCTCTAAATCCATACAATGACTGGGTTTACGACCTAATTCTAAAAATTACCAGAAAGCGAAAAAAGATACCATTTGGTATCTTTTCAGGCAGATTGGTATCTTTTTTAAGGCAAAATTGCATCGGAATATTACCAGTTGAAAAGGCCAAATGAGAAGGAACAACAACCCTCAAGCTCCTCCAATTCCGATTTGATGCCGTGCCTGAAGTCCTAACCCGTAAGATTGCGGCAATGCAGAACCGATCACTTTTGGATTCGCTGTTTGAGAAAGCAGCGACAGCACAGACACTGGACGACATTGATTGGGAAAACGCCGACAACTATAGTGGACTTTAGAATTAATGAGACATCCCAAAACCGGTGCGGTTAGGAAACCGCACCATAGGTGTCAATTTAGGGATTTTGGGCGGTGTTTTAGCATAGCCGATATAAACATGCCACCCTTACAGGGTTAAATCCTTCTTTGAAACGTCCTTCTATAAACATTCCGTCCTTACAGGACTGAAGAGGTTTTTGAAGTCTTCAAGGTTTCTGTGTAAATCCGGTTCGGTTGGGAAACCGAACCTACCGGACCTGGGGACCACGACGGTTATTTTTTCTTAAATTGACGCTTATGGTGCGGTTAGGAAACCGCACCTACCGGGGGAGAAAGTGTCTTTGAAGAGGTCCGAGAAACCGCAGCCTTGCCACCCATCCATCTCTCACCCGACGAGGTAGAATATGCCATCTCACTTTTCGCCAGAGGGTTCCGACGCGGCGATGTCGTCACCATACTTATAGAGGCATTCCCCGAGAGGGAACCCAAGCCAGAATGCCAGAGATACGCGACGACGCTTTCCGAAATCTCCACGCCACAGATCAGTCCCTCCTGAAATGGTATAACCTCCGGTTGAAAGAAGAACAGCACTTGATGACATTATTTATCTCCCTCAAAACACTGGAAGCAAAACTTGCAGGTATCTCAAGCCTAAACGGCACCTATACGCCACAGGAGTGGTAATCCACAAAGGAAACTTTCAATACCCGATAGAGACCGGCGCGATGAGAAACAGGTAGAAACAGCAGACTACCCAGGCCCGGTAGGTGCGGTTTTGCGGCGTACACGCCCAGATGCGATCTGCATCCCTAACCGCACCGGGCATAACTTTTAATGACAAATCGTCAATTAGAAATGGTATAATAATTGACATCCATCCTTTGGATATGTTATCATTTTCATACATAAGATTCTCTGACTGACAGTTGACAGCCGACAGCCAACCAAAGGAGTTTCTACACATGACAGGTGAAGAAAAATTTCAGGTAGACCTTGAAGGCTACCTCGTCATAAAGAACGTCTTGACCGAAGATGAAGTCGCCGAGATGAACGAAATCATTGACAACGGAAACCGGCAAGGACCGCCGAGTCTCTGGGGTGAACCGTTCAAACGGCTTATCGACCATCCGACAATCCTCCCTTACCTCATCGAACTGTTGGGAGCGCATGTCCGACTGGATCACGACTATTCGCTCTTCATGGAAAAAGGACAGGGGCGCGGTGGACTACACGGCGGCGAGGACGGCGGACGCGCCGGTGGACACGTCGGCGATCACTGGTATAAATACCGTGACGGACACATGCGAAACGGGCTGTCCGTGATGACCTACAATTTAGCGGATGCACCGGCAGGGGCAGGCGGATTTGCCTGTATCCCAGCGAGCCATAAGAGCAACTTCGCACCAGAAATCCCGTCAGAGGTGCGCCGATTTGAGCGTCCTGCACACTACGTCGTCCAACCGCCGGTTGAAGCCGGAGATGTACTATTTTTCACCGAAGCACTCATTCACGGGACGATGCCGTGGACAGCGGATCATGAACGCCGGTCATTGCTCTATAAATACAGCCCGGGACACTCGGCGTGGTCACAGAATTATTACGACCTCAGCAAATACGATGGGTTGACCGAGCAGCAGAAACGGATGCTGATGCCACCCTCCATCGGTAGACGACCCCGCGTCATTGACCCAGATTGAAAAACCAAAAGATCCGTATATATAGTGGAAAGTGGAACTCAGAATTAATCCTACATATTTGTAGCACAAACTTTTAGTTTGTGGCACTCTTTCTGTAGCATAGGAACTGTTGGTTTCCTGTGGCACTTTCAAGGATGATGAGAGCATGAGGAATCATTTGAGAGTGCCCTCTTAATTCTAAAACCTACTATAGTAACGCAAGTTGCCACCTATTTATTCTCACTGCGAAGCAATGGCACTCCTACGGAGTGCGGACGCTTAAATATGCCGTTTCTATAGACATGCCACCCCTACGGGGTGAAGAAAGTGTTTGAAAAACTGTGTTGAAACGCCCAAAATTCGTTAGTAGCAACTTGGGTTATAGTAGTTGGTTATCTACACAAGAAACCTCTTTGCTGACAGCTGACGGCTGACGGCTGAAAGCCAATTGAAAGGAACCGCAACCATGACAGGTGAAGAAAAATTTCAGGTAGATCTTGAAGGCTATCTCATCATAAAGAATGTTTTGACCGAAGATGAAATTGCCGAGATGAACGACATTATTGATAACGGTGAGCGTCAGGGACCGCCGAGCCTCTGGGGTGAACCTTTTAAAAGACTGATTGATCATCCGACAATCCTGCCGTATCTCATTGACCTATTGGGTCCGCATGTCCGGCTCGACCACGACTATGCAATCTTCATGGAAGAAGGGAAGCAGGGCGGTAGATTACACGGTGGCGAAGATGGTGGCGGTCCGGGTGGATCTGAAGGCGATCACTGGTACAAGTATCGTGACGGCATCATGCGTAACGGTTTATGCGTGATGACCTATAATCTGGCGGACGCACCAGAAGGCGCGGGTGGATTCGCCTGTATTCCCGGAAGCCATAAG
Source organism: Candidatus Poribacteria bacterium (assembly GCA_965208735.1). GTDB lineage: Bacteria > Poribacteria > WGA-4E > WGA-4E > WGA-3G > WGA-3G. The sequence goes on along the minus strand of CBDBPM010000002.1, from coordinate 4,484,461 downwards.
AGCAACTTCTTGCGCGAAATTCCGTCAGATGTGCGGCAATTTGAACGTCCCACACATTACGTCGCCCAACCCACACTCGAAGCAGGCGATGTACTCTTCTTCACTGAAGCACTCGTTCACGGGACAATGCCGTGGACAGCAAAACATCAACGGCGTGCGCTGCTCTATAAATACAGTCCCGGACACTCCGCTTGGGCAGGGCATTATTACGACATCAGTAAATACGGCGAGTTGACGGAACAGCAGAAACGGATGCTGTTGCCGCCCTCTATTGGGAGTCGTCCGCGCGTTGTGGATGCTTAAACAAGGTTGGTTCATTTTCCCGAGGTTGGTAGGTGCGGTTTCCTAACCGCACCATAGGTGTCAATTTAAGAGAAACAGACATGTTTTTTAGTCCCGTAGGGTTTATTTGCTTGGGTGTTTCTTCAGCATCTCTGTAGACACATATTGCCAGAAGCCTTAAACCCCGTAGGGGTGACATCTATAAAACCTTCGCTATTATACAGATGCCGCCCCTACGGGGCTGAGGGGTTTGGTTCACACGCGTACTACATAGATACCGTCGCTACGCGACTCAAGAGCAATAAGGTTTAGGTTCACATGCGTACTACATAGATACTGAAGAAATCCGCAGAAACACCCAAGCAATACGCAGAAACACCCAAGCAAAAACACCCCAAGCAAATAAACCCTACGGGACTCAAGAGCAGTTTAGAAGTATCCAAGGTTTCTGCGTAAAATCCAGTGTAGTTTCAAATAGTGCCTACCGTTTCTGGTGGCAACGACGGTTATTTTTTTTTAAATTGACACTTATGGTACACCGCAAAACTGTACCTACCAAGTCTGGACACAGAGAAGGAAGATGTAAATGCCAAAGGTTCAACTTACTGGAAAACAGAGCGATTTTTTGAAGATTGTTGTCGCAGCAGCGGGACGCGGGGATATCGAAACTGTTGGTCAGCTGCTCGATTATAACCCGACTTGGCTTCACACCATCGGTTCGCACGGTCGGACGATGCTCTGGGAGGCGGCATACCGCGGCAAATTGGAGATGGTTCAATTTCTCCTCAAACGCGGTGCCGATATACATCTACCCGGATGTCATCTGAGCCAACACGGGATCGAAATCACGCCGTACTGCGTCGCACGGCACGAAGGACGCGACCCCGTTGCTGACTATCTGCTGTCCCAAGGTGCGGAAGTTGACATCCATACCGCTGCCTACCTCAGAGATTACGACACCGTTCGCGCACACCTTGATAGCGACGCAAGCCTCGTCAACAGCGGATACCTTCAATCGGTCATGCTACCCTCAGGAGAACCGCACTCATGTGAACACCGAGAGATGGAATGGGCGACACCGCTCTGTTATGCCATCATCGGCGGAAACACAGCGATTGTCGAACTGCTAATCTCACGGGGTGCGACTATCGAACCGTACAGCGAACCCTTATTGGATTATGCCGTTGGCGAGGATCAGGTAGAGATGACCGAGATGTTGCTTGACAACGGTGCCGACCCGAGTAAAGCACCGCGTATCTTAGACGACGGTTCCGAAATGAGCAGACTGCTCAAGGCGCACGGTGTCCCGTTGGAAAATATCAATGCACAGAACCACATGGGGTGGCCCCGGCTTGTCTACGTCTGCCGTGGCGATAAAGGCGAACATCCAGAAGAGGTGTTGCGCTATTTGGAACTCGGTGCGGACATCGATGTTCGGAACTCTAAGGGGAAAACGGGGTTGCACTGTGCAGCGAAGGCGGGTTTTCTTACAGTCGTTGACCTGCTCATCGAAAAAGGTGCTACGGTTGATGCGCCCGATAACAAGGGTGAAACGGCGTTGTTTGAGGCGATCCGATCAACAATAAAGGACGGCGAAAAACAACGCGCAGCAATAGAAGCACTGCTCGTCAAAGGTGCGGATCCGAACCTGAAAAACGAGAAAGGGTTGACACCCTTGCAAGTCGCACAACGGATGAAACGGGCGGACGCAGGAAAAATCGTCGAGTTACTGCGATCACATGGTGCCGTTTAGTTCGTCTCAGACAAGTAAATTAAATTAAATGAAAACACCCTACACACGCGAGAAACTCACGCAAGACTTTACCCATCTCGGCATCGAAAAAGGGGACACCCTCTTTATCCATTCGTCTTTTAAGAGTCTGGGAGCTGTTGAGGATGGGGCAGGCACGGTTATCTCCGCGTTAGAAGAAGCCATCAGTCAAGACGGACTGATCCTGATGCCGACCTTCAATCTTCGACCGAGTCGAGAAGAACGTGTTGCGTCGTGGGATGTTGCGACAACGCCTTCCACAGTCGGATGGCTGACAGAGTTTTTTCGGCAGATGCCCGGCACCTATCGTTCCGACCACTATTCCCACGCCATTGCTGCACGCGGGAAAAGCGCAGAAGCGTTTGTGGCAGATCATCTCAAACGCGAAGGTTATCAATCGCCGTGGGACCTCCATCCGTGGGGAAAGACTTACGGCACACATTCACCGATGTTCCGCGCCTATAAAGCAGATGCCAAACTTCTCATGATTGGTGTCGATTACAACACCTCAACCTATATCCATCTCGTTGAGGTCATCTATTGGAACAAACGCCTCACTGACGATGCACAGGCAGCATACATCGGGCTGAACCGTCCGAAACTCGGCGCGTTTTGGGACGCACTCGGTCAATTGAAACGAAATAAGGTCGGAGATTCAGACTGTCGGTTATTCCACATCAAAACCTACGTGAACACGCTCTTGGCAGCGGTAGAATGCAACCATGAACCTTACGTCGGATGAAAGATTGGACACCATTCCTATTCTCAGCCATCTCTGTCATTTGCTATTCTCCTTGGCGTGTCGCCATCACCTCAATATCAAAACCTTCTTTCCGAATACGCTGATCGAAGTAGAGAAGCGTACCACCAATCACCCAGATCGGCATCGTAAACGCATCAATCCGTAAGTTGATTAGGTGCATCAGCACGTTAAGTAGATGAAATTCAGTAACATTTCCTGGAAGTTGAAGAAACGCCAGCCACTGAACCGTTTCAAAAAACTCCTGTATATCCGCAAGTCCGGTTAATGTTAGGAGGATTCCGAAAGCAATACGGAAGATAAAACTAATGCTGAAATGTAGCAGAAAAATCGCGCACATAGTGCCAATGACCCGACACCATGTGCGACTGAGCAATTCAGGTCTACGTTCAAATCCATCCCGTATTGATTTATTCTCTACTAAAACCGTAGCAGCGAGAAAACACCAATAAGTCAAAAAACAAACTACAGCACAAACCATAACAAATGAAATTGCCAAGCCAAAAATAGTGGCTAAGAATTCATTCTGTCTAAAAACACTCAACATTCCACCCAGTGGTAGGAGGCTGAGAAATGTTAAAATAACTGAAAGCAATCCGTATATAAGCAGACCGACGCAACACCGAAAAAATTGTCGTCCGCCTTGCTTCAACACCGTCGATGTACTAATCTTTCCGTCTAAATAGGCTTGTGCACTCGCAGATATAAGTGCACTGACCACGAAAACAGAAACACAAAGGATAGCACCAATAGTAAAGACCCAGATCGTCGTTCTCGTGCTTTTTCCAATCCAGTCATCAAAAAAAGAGATTGACACACCGATCAGCATCGCAACGAGATAAACGGTGGCGATCCCAAGAAATGAACGGAAATGCGTACGATAGAGGCTAAACGTCGTATCCAGAAGATCCGTAAAACCCATCGCATGTAGTTTCGATGTGCCACTCTCTATATCAGGTTGTAAATCTTGTTCAACAACACGGTTCATTTGCCTGCGCTCAATCTGATCTGGCATTCCTATCTTCCCCTTGGTGCGTTGCCATCACCTCAATATCAAAACCCTCTTTCCGAATACGCTGATCAAAATAGAGAAGCGTAAAACCGATCACCCAGATTGGCATCGTAAACGTATCAATACCTAAGTTGATAAGGTACATCAGCGCGTAAGAGAGACGCAACCCAGTTCTCGTTGTAGGAAGCCACCAGAGTACCATCCACTGTACATTTTCTGATAAATTACCGATACCTTCAAGTCCTGTGAAAGTCAGCGGAAATGCGAAAGTAGCACGAAGTATAACCCCAATAACAAAGGAAAGCAGAAAAATCGCTATCATTATGCCTATAATCTGCCATCGCGTGCCCTTGACTAACGCCCCGCAGCGTTTCAGTCCATTCCACACGGATGCTGTTTGCATATAGGTAGTTAAAATGTAAAAACACCAATAACCTACAAAGAGGATCATGATAAAAGCCGCTGCCAATAGGTAGCTAAGACCGACAGCAGTAGTAAGCCAGAGATTGTCCTCTACGAGGGATCTCAGAAATACTCTCACTAAAAGAGCAAAGATTATTAGCAAGCAAACCAAAAGGAGTCCGCCAACTAATCCTAAAATAAGCGAACCGAAGAAACACCGCCGAAATTGTCGTACCGCTTGCCCAAGCACAGCCCTTGTCCGAATAGGTTTTCCGAGATAGGCTTCCGCAACAGCAAAAATCAGGGCACTTACCACGAGAACAGAGATGCCAAAGATTGTAATAATAGCTGGCACCCAGATGATTATCTTCGCGCCTCGTCCTAACGAATCGTCAAAGAAAAGGATTGAAACTCCTATAAGCATCACCATGAAATAACCGGAGGCTATCCCAAGAAATGAACGGAAATGCGTACGATAAAGGCTGAATATTGTATCCAGAAGATCCGTAAAACCCATCGCATGTAGTTTTCGGGGTCCATTATTCGCTTGCAGTGGATCTGTTTGTTCTGGCACGGCTATTTCCTTAACTGTTTCAGGTTGTTTGCGATGTCTTAAGCGCGTAGACTTCTTCTAAAAACTTCTCATAACTTACCGAACCGCTACCCCCCATCTTTTCGATGATAGGGTTGGCTATAGTGCGTGCCAACGCTGAGCGACGTAATTTCGGGAGGGTTCCGCGACGGGTAAGATACTCACGGATCGTACTTAACTCGTGCTCTGTGACCAACTCAGGTCGAATCCAAGCCGCATAATCAAATACCTGTGGTGAAATGTTGAGAGCCGATGCCGCTGCTTTTGAGTTCACACTTGTAAGTTTCAAGTCCGTGCGCGCCGTTTTAACGACGAGTGTCCCCGCAGCCAAGTCCCCTAATCGTTTCCAATCGCTGTTTAGGAGCATCGCCAGCAGACCCGCCCCATAAAAGAAAGGCAGGAAATCAACCACTCGCACCAGATTACGAATCGCTGAATCCGTAAAACTGATCGGGTAGCCACCGTCTTTGATGACGCGTAAACCGAGCGCACGTTTCCCCGGTGATTGCCCATTCGTCGTAACCTCAAACACCATATAATATCCCCAGAGAAGCGCGAAAACAAGGATACCGCCCAGCGCACCAAGCCAGTTACCGAGAGTGTCGCCGAGTTCGGATATAAAATTTCTGTTGACGTAATACCCGATAAAAGAGATCAGTGCGAGCAATAAAGTATCAAGCAGTGCCGCATAGAAACGCGACCCGATACCCGCCTTTTGAAAACTAATGTCAATCTGTTCTGGTGTTTCTATTGATAATTGTTCGTTCATTTGTGGAAGGCGGTTCTCCTTTTCAAACGCTGGTGAAGCCTAAAAGCAAATAGACACTTTTGCCCCCGGTAGATGCAGTTTCCTAACCGCACCGTTTTGGAGTGTCTCATTGATTCTAATATCTACCATAAAAAGGCTTGATTTTCGAGGTAAAATGGAGTTTAATTACGTAACTGAAAACCGATAACTGAAAACCGATAACTGAAACATGACAATCACAGATTTTATTTCAAAAAAACAGGAAACTTGGAACGAGCTTGAAGCGTTGCTTAACCGTCCACGAGATGCGAAGGCAACGCAACTCAACCGGCTCGGCTATCTATATCGGCGTGTCACATCCGATTTAGCAGTGGCACGTCGCGATTTCCCACAGGACCGGTGTGTCCCATATCTCAACGAACTCGCATCCCGCGCACACGCCACGGTTTATCAGACTTCCCCCTTCAAGCGAGGTAACCTCCGACAGTTCCTTCACTTCGGCTTCCCGACACTGTTTCGCGAAAATATCAGTTTCATCGGCGCGTCGTTCCTGATGTTCATTGCCGCATTTGCGGCGGCATATTGGATCGGTCTGACGACTCCCGAATTCGCGGAAAAACTCATCCCCGAACAGTACGTATCGCATATCAAGAAGTTAGAAGACGGTACATGGAACGATACGTCAGCGGAAAGACGAAACCTATTCGCCTCTTTTGTGATGACGAACAACATCCGAGTCGCTTTTCTCGCCTTCGCGTGGGGCATCATGTTTATGGTCGGCACTGCCTACATTTTAGTCTTCAACGGTATCCATATCGGAGCGGTTGCGGGGTTATGCCACGCTAACGGAGTCTCATTAGCACTCTGGTCGTTTGTTTCGCCGCACGGCTATATTGAACTCACAATGATCTTTATCGCAGGCGGTGCCGGATTAAAGTTAGGCTATTCTCTGATCGCACCGTCGCTGTATACGCGTAAACGTGCTTTGACAGACGCTGCTAAAATTGCTGTTCAGCTACTCGGTGGCTGTGTTGCGCTGCTCATCGTCGCGGGAACGATTGAAGGCTTCGTCTCACCCTCCGAGTTACCAAGTGCCGTCAAAATCGGGTTCGGTGCTGTGACAGGCATCTTGCTGTTTACCTACCTCTTCGCAATGAAAACGCCTAACGCTACTAACAACTGATAACCAACCCCTAAATCCTTGACTTCGCCTTAAGCTCCAGATATTTATTCACCACCGCCATTGTCAACTGGTGCGCTGGCACATCAATCGTGATGACCCCTTGACGGCGTAGGATTTCTAACGTCGCGTGCTTCTCCTGCAATAACCGCTCGGCAATCGCTTTCTGATAGACCGATTTGGAGTCTTTGGTCTTCTGCTCCGCTAATTCAACGATCCCAGAATCCGTCAAGGTCACGCAGGCGACGAGGTGATGTTTGGAAAGTTGCGAAACATAGGCAGCGATCCCTTCAGCGGAATCACTGTCTAAGATGTCCGTAAAAAGGATAATGAGGGCGCGTCTGCGCTGTTTTGAAGCGAGATACTTGAACGCTTCCGCAAAGTCCGGCTCAACTGAATGGACAGGTAGCGCATAGATGGTCTCTAACATCGTCAGAAACTGCTTTTTCCCCGGCTTCGGCGCGAGATATTGGTGAACCCTATCCGCAAAAGCGATCAATCCGACTTTATCACCCTTCAGCATCGAGACATAAGCCGTCATCAACGTTGTATTGATGGCGTAATCCAATTTAAGCATCGCCTTTTGTGTCGTCGATGCTTCAGCAGGTGGTGTGGATGTTTCTAAAAGAATCGGTGATGCCATGAGCCGCCCCGTATCCAACATAATCACGACATCTTGGCTCCGTTCCGTCTCAAATTCTCGGACAATCGGTTTGCGTTGCCGTGCGGTCGCGTTCCAATCAATGCGGCGAAAATCGTCGTCTGGTGAGTATTCACGCAGCCGTTCCATCTCCGTACCTTCCCCGAATTGACGGGACGTTTTAAGCCCGATTTGGTGAAGCATACCGCGCTTTACTAAGAGTTCATACTGCCGCACCGCTTGTAGATTCGGATAAACCTTTATCTCCGCCGATGCAGGAATACGTCGGCGACGCACAATCAGACCTAAAACACCCCAACACTGCAGATGAATATCCACGAACTGGTAAACCCCGCGTCGTAGCGGTGTCAGACGATACGCTATATCCGTAGCGTGCATCGGCGGCACACGGCAGTCGTGGTGTACTGTCTCATACAAAAATTCGTCAGGAAAGTCGTCTTTGATACGGAGTCTTAGCCGATGCTGAGAGCGGTTGACGACCTTCAGCGTCACAATGTTCTCCACACCCAACGAGAACTTGGAATTCATCTCACGGCTTATCTCAACCCTTCCAAACAAAGGATTGGTCAGGTAATCTATAACACTCACGACAAGCAGCAGCACCAGATAGGCACCACCGACGAACAAGAGGCTCGGTGAGACGTTGTAAAGCACTATCGGGATCGCTACTGGAAGCAGGAAGATGAGGAGACGGTTGCTGAAATGCATCTTTGTACCTAACGCGGAATTTCTGCCTCTGCGAGCAGTCGATCAATCACATCGTCTGGCGTTAACCCCTCAATTTCGGCATCAGGTTTCAGCAGAATGCGATGCCGATAGACATGTGGTGCCAGAGATTTAACATCGTCAGGCAGGATATAGTCTCGTCCTTGAAGCGCAGCGTATGTTTTGCTTGCTAATAAGAGTGCGATCGAAGCGCGCGGGCTACCGCCTAAAACCAACTCATTGGAACTACGGGATGCCTCCGCTAAACCGACAATATAATTGAAGATTGAATCCTCTACGGTCACCGCTTGAATCTCTTTCTGACACTCCTGAAGCGACGCGCTATCAACTACACTTTCAACGCCTATTGCTCCCAAGCGAGTGGCGTTGAACCCGTGGTGATAGTTCATCAAAATCTGTGTCTCTATCTCGGCAACGGGGTAGTCAACGCGTAATTTAAACAGGAATCGGTCAAGTTGTGCTTCAGGCAGCGGATAGGTGCCCTCATATTCAATAGGGTTTTGCGTCGCGACTACCATAAACGGCGGCGATAGTTCATGGCGAATACCGTCAATGCTCACCTGCCGCTCCTCCATACATTCTAAGAGCGCAGATTGCGTCTTAGCAGGCGCACGGTTGATCTCGTCAGCGAGCAGTACATTCGTGAAAACCGGACCGCGTTTTAGGTTAAATTGGTTCGTCGTCAAATCATAAACGCTGGTCCCTACAATATCGGATGGCATCAGGTCAGGCGTAAATTGTACACGACTGAATTCCCCTGATACTATCATTGCTAATGTCTTAGCGATAAGTGTTTTCGCGGTCCCCGGAACACCTTCTAACAGGACATGTCCGCCTGAAAACAGACTGACCACCACAAGTTCAAAGAGTTCTGTCTGTCCGACAATAACTTTCTGTGCCTCTTGCTTCATCTTCTCAAAAACGGTTTGAACGAGATTACTCATATAGTAAAATGCCTTTCCACGACAGGAAGTTGCAAACCTCCCATCAAAGGAGTCCAATTTAGACGGTTTTGCCAGCGGCAACAGCCTGTTTTATGGCTTCAACAACCTTGTCAACATTTTCTTCTTCAACAACGATTTCGACTTTCAATCTTGCGTCAACTTCCATTGGGTACCGGTTGACGCGGTATAATAATTTTGGATCAATTTCCATCGGGTATCCGGTGAGGCGATATAATTCGAGATGTCCCCGGTTACGCTCAAACTCACGACTGACGTTCATGTCTCGAATACCTACACGTCTAAGTGCCCCTTTTATCTCCGCCAACTTGAAAGGGAGGATGATACATTCTATCTTCTTCACGCGATGCTCCTTGTTGAAATCATAGTGAAATATAAAATACACAGACATTCTTACAGCAGGATAGCCGAAAAACTAAATGTTCCTATATCTTTAACAGAAATTATTGACAACGAGTACTGACCGCTGATTGCTTTAACTTAGAAACTTCGACCGACACTCAATTTTGTCCGCCCGATCTTAGCAGTTTCACGGTAAGTCTCAACGCGCTGCGCAATGTCAAGCAACCGTGCCTCTGATATATTCACAGACGCATCCAAGTCCGCCATCAGGTTTCTGAGTTCGCCGTCTTCATCAACAGCACCGCGCAGTGCCAATTCTTCCAAAAAGATGGTTGTCTCCAAATTCGGGCTGACACGCCAACGAGCACCCAGGTCAGCCTTGAACTTCTCACGAATGTGCCTTAACACCTCCATGCGCGTATTGCCCTTCTGATATAGCGCAGTCATCGCGTGGACGTATTCGGCACTCAAGCGTCTATTTTTTTCCTGTGCATCCAAAGGCTTGCCGAACCGCCGACCCCGCAGCACTAAAAAAATAAAAAACGTCAGGCAGATATAAATAGCACCTAAACCGCCGGGTGTTCTGAACACGAACGCAACAAACGGATTCGGCGGCTTTGTTTCAAGCGTGTAGTATCTTCTCTCAGCGAGACCGATGTGGGCATTGCGTGGAAGGGTTGACATCAAATTGTAGAGGAACGTAGCATTCCGACTATGCTGCAGCCCGTTTTTGCTGAACAGATGATCGGACACAATAAAGTAGGCGCGTCCTTCCCCATCACGCAGGGTTACAATCGTCGCATCGTCCTCTCTACCGTAAAGGACAGCGACTTCATGTCCTATAACTTCAATAGCAAAATCTGTACGTGTCCGAACTTCGTCAACCGGCTGCTCTGGAAATAAGGAGTCTTCTGGAATGCGTTGTGAGAATTCCAACCGATCTGTTAATTCTTGTAGTTCTAAGCCGTAAGCCGAGAAGAGTCCATCCAATGCTTTATTGTTCGCAGCCACGATTAAGGTGCCTCCAGTGTTGACGAAATCCTGGATGTCCCGAACCTCCTTTTCTGTAGGTGCCTTGTCAATGGCATGCAGGAACAACACATCGTACCTATCCAGACGCGCCGGATACGCCGCCGATATTTCAGCGACACGGAACTTTAACTTCTGCAAAATTTGGTAAAGCTCGGTGCCATATCCCGTTGAATCACACGAACTCAGGAAACAGGCAAACGCAATTAGGATACAGATAAAAATAGAGGTTCGGACAATTCGCATTTTCGCCTTCGGTTGCGAGCGGGTGATAAATTTAGTGCCTTGCATAAACGTTTTGTAGCAGATCTCGGTAGCTCGTCACAGTCTCCGCATCACACGGTTTGTATCCGTACCACACTTCATCAAAAACGGTAATCGCAGGACCGAGCGCAGTGTGGAGGTCGATATCCGCTTGCGCTTGGTGGAGGTACTCACGATTTGTGAGACTCTTATCATACGGGAGTACCCCGCGTTCTTGGAGGTGTAAAATAGCGGAGAGGTAGAGGAAACGGAGTGCGCTGCGAAAGTCGTTTGCAGCCTCTGCCGTCTCTGCGCGTGCGAGTGCTGCCCTTTCTGTCTCCACTTGTTCTAACGCGGCTTCTGTAACATCATCGTGTGCTTCGCTAATCAAATTCATCCGGATTTGTCGAATAAAAAAGATAATGGCTGCCCCCAGCGCGATGGCTGCCAGCGGAAATAGCACAAATCTAAGATCGGCATCCCACCTACGAGGATTAAGGATTTTCTCCAAATCGTCTCGGTATTCCTCGTAAGATACCTCTGTTCTCGAACGGCGTGTCTCCAATTCTTCGCGGAATACCTGTTCTTCTGCCACTCCTATTGTCAAGATGGCAAAAAAATTCACAAGGCACACTATGACCCAAAAACAGGTTTTCTTTTTCACAGTTACGCCACCTCTTTTGTAGCGTCTACGCGTTCAAAATAGAGATGTGTCGTCAAAATCGCCCATATCGGCACCAAAAAGGTGGCAATCAACCCTTTGACAACAAGAATTGCTACCGTAACTGGAACACTCAATAACTGTGGCAGCACGATCTCAATATCACCACCAATGAAGAGACTCAAAAATTTGAGAGGAGGTAACGCATCGCGAACCTGCGCGAGATCTGGTGTAAACATAGAAAACGCTAATAACGCAACACCAAGTGCTACAGAAGTCATAACTGAGGCGATCCAACCCGTTAGAAGATAGATCCCGAAAAACCGCAACCTTGCCCCACGAACCAAGGCATGGCTTCGGCGAAAAACACCTACGATGGAGTTGTTCTCAAGGATGAGACACAGATTGTAGAGGCTCAACGTCACCAGAAAATAGCACCCAAATAGGTAGGGAATTAACCCCAAGTCTAATAGGCTCTCATGTATAGGACGATACGCGCGGACCAACCATAAGATTGCCAGATAGAGATAAGTGCCTACATCCGTAATCAGGACGAAAAGCAGCGAGGCACCCAAAACGCCCAAGAACTTGCGTCCAGTCTGCCGCCATATATCACGAGCCGTTAAAGAAACTGATGCCTGTGGTGTCGAGCCACGCGATATCTGAGCAACAGCAAGAGATAACGGACAGAGCGTTAGCAGCAGAAGAATTAGAGGGCCCTCGCCAAAACTTCGGAAATTGATCCCCCAGTTCCATGTAATGCCGTCACGCGCTGTTGAAGTGAAATACGGAATCGGAAGTAATTGCCAACTTACGTCGGGGGCGGAAGGCACTGTCGAAGCACTTTTTTTAGGCAGCGAAAGCGTTGGATAAATGCCGTTGCTTGTGCTGACATTACCAACAGTTGTATAGGTATTTTCGCGAAATGTCCCATCAATATACTTTTCAACGCGTGTGGCACTCTGAAAAAATACCACAACTTCTAAAACGGTTGCAATAATAGCAATCGGTAACATGATACGCCAGAACAATCCCCAATGCTTCCGATACTGTGTGAAGATTGTTCTCGCAAGATTCGAGCGTTGGTTGTCAGCCATTCCGGTTTCCCTTCCGGTGTGTTTGAAAAGTGTATGTGCAAATACTTAATCCGTCACCTGCATCTCAATGTCATAAGCCTCTTTCCGAATCCGGAGGTCAAAGTAGAGGAGCGCGGAGCCGATGGTCGCAATCGGCATTGTGAGTCCACCAATGATTAATGAACCCAATGCGTGAATTATGTACAACCCCCATCCGATATCATTCGGTGATGGTGCGAATAAACGACGCAGCGTCTCCAGAAAACCAAGGTCAGCTGCTCTCTCAGCACCTGTTAATGAATAGAAGAGGATCGCGTAAGAGGTTTGCAGTATAAATGCTATCATGAAAGCGATCAGAGCAACCGCTATCATAATCCCACACACACGCCACCACGTGCCTTTAACCAATTCCGTACTCCGTCGCAACGCGTTCCTTAGGGTCGTCTCCTCAAATAAAATAGGAAACGCAAAAAGCCCCCATCGGAATGCAAAATAGATTGCGAACGGGATACCAATAATCGTAATTGACAAGCATACTACAACCAAGTAATAGAGGAACATACTGCCGAGAAGTCGTAAATAACACCTTGACGATCGTTGCAAGGCTACTTGAGAGGTAATATCTCTGGTTAAGTATACCTGTGTGCTCGCGTAAGCCAATCCCCAGCCGATCCAATAAGCGAAGAGGACACCCACGATAGAAGCCAGGACTGTAATTACAACAGACGTGATTGATGCGTCTCCTATAACGACAGCCGTAGAAATAAGGTTTATCAAGAATCCAAAAACGAGATAAACCACGACGATCCTAAAAAATAGTTGAAAGTGACTTCGATAGAGACTGAACATTCCGTCGAGAATATCGACAAGAGACATCGGTTGAAGCGAGGTAGAAACAGGTTCGTTGCTATCTGACGGTGCTAAATCGTTGCGTTCGTTCATAGTTCCCCCAGCTCTAAGAGCAGTTATCATATATGTTTATTCTATCACATTTTCTATTACATTTCACGCTTTACTATGAGCGAGCAAGTTTTGTGCCAACTCTCTTAATAATTTAGGATCAAAACCGCTAAAATTTCGGGTATATTTTTCACTATCACCTATCCAACACACACTGACACTAAATCCATCAACAAAAATAAAACCTTCACATTTTTAAAAATAGATTACAATCGGCTCCATTTATCTTCACTATTCTACTGCTGGGACGCAAAAATTGTAGCATGAAGTGCAAAAATTGCCACATTGACCGATTTTGGGTATCAACGCTTCTTAACAAACCCTAAAATGTTCTGCCAGTGTCAAAGTGTTTTTAACTCACAAGGAACGTTCTGACCACGCGATCATTCTATAGGTTTAGTGCCTTTGTGTCAAGTCAAGAACGTTCAACCGAACGAACAGAGAAACGAATGCATTGCCTCAGACAGATAGGTATGGTATACTCTATCTATTATTGGATTCATGCACAGAGGAAAACCGGATGCCGACTGCGCGTAGTAAATGGAAAGATAGATGTATATACGGGATAGTGGCTGTCTTCGGATGGTGGTGCCGTTGTCTTCCGAAAGGCTGGGCAATACAACTCGGGCGCGGCGTAGGGCTTCTATACTATTATCTCGTCAAAAAACGGCGGGAGATTGCCTCAAACAATTTACAGATTGCATTCGGTGACCATTTCACGGCATCGCAGCGCGCAGAAATCTGCAAGGCGAGTTTCATCAACGTCGGCAAAACCTGCATCGAATTCCTCCGATTTCCCAAACTCAACGCTGAAAATATTTGGAATGCAGTCACTGTAGAAGGCAGAGAAAACCTCTACACCGCTTTGGAGGAAGGGAAAGGCGCGATTGTGTTTCTCGCGCATTTCGGAAATTGGGAACTTCTTTCACTCACATACGGTGCGCTGATTCCAGATCGTGCGAAAGCCATCGCCTTCCCTCTGAAAAATGATCTACTCAACACCTATATTTCGCGGCATCGCGAACAGATGAGCCTGAAATTGATTCCACGGAAGCAGGCAGTCCGAGAAACGTTGCGCGCCCTTAAAAACAACCAAGCGGTCGGATTTTTCGCCGATCAGAACGCCGGTCGAGAAGGCGTATTCGTCGAATTTCTGGGGAAACCGGCTTCCGCAGTTCGTGGTCCGGCTGTGCTTGCGCTCAAGACTGGCGCACCGCTCCTCTTTTCACTCGACATACGTCAACCCGACGACCGGCACCACGTCTATATTTCATCTCCTATCTACACCGAACCTTCCGACGATTTCGAGCGAGATGTCGAATTATACACGACCCAAATGCTGGAACAGTTGGAGACCTATATCCATAAACACCCAGAGCAATGGCTATGGCTTCACAATCGTTGGAAGACACAACCGCATGTGGACCGACAACTGACAACTGACAACTCATAAAAAATCTATTGCAGGAATGTTGTATCCATGTTAAAATAGAAAAGAACATTAGCCAAATCCTAAAACATAGAGGAAATTCTCATGAGAAGATACACTTTGTCCTTCATCGTCTTAGTCCTCGCTATCGGTATCCCGTTCTTGCTTATTAATCCGACTAAAAAAAATGCGATAAGTGGAGGTGAACGCGTCACGCAAGCGATGTTAATCGATACGTTGGATCAAGTTATCCAAATTGCCCAAGCAAATAGTTATAAACCGATAGAAGATCCGAATCAGATGTATCGTGGCGCGATTAAAGGCGCGCTGGCATCACTCAATGAGGATTACACGTATTATGTCCCAGAGCGCGAGCATCAGCGTGCTGTCGAAAATCTTTACAATGCGGAATTTGGAGGACTCGGTGTCCAGATTTACCCAGATCATCGAGGATTCATCAAAATTTCTAAGCCGATACCGAATACGCCCGCCGCACGTGCGAATCTCCAAGCCGGAGACTACATTACTAAAGTGAATGGTCAGCGAATTCACCTTAGCGAAAAAACGGGGATGACATTGGACGATGTCGTCGATTTACTTAGGGGAAAACTCAACACCGATGTGACAATCACCGTACAACGCAAATTTATTGACCCGTTTGATGTAACCTTGACACGCGGTACAATTCCGATCAACAGTGTCAAGTCAACGATGCTTGACACAGACATCGGTTATATCCAAATCACAGGTTTTATCGGCAGCAGACGGACAGAAGGCACAGAAAACGAGTTCAACGAAGCCTTTAAAGCACATGAATCCGCTGGTATGAAATCGCTTATCTTGGACTTACGAAACAATCAGGGTGGTTTGTTGAACGCTGCGTACCACATTGCCGATGCTTTTATTGATGAAGGCGTTATCGTCTCAACAAAAGGGCGGAAAAACGAATTTGATGAAGCATACCGGGCGACATCTACTCTCCTTTGTCCACGAGACATCTCAGTCGTTGTCCTCGTCAATGAATTTAGCGCGAGTGCCTCCGAAATCGTTGCTGGTGCGATTAAGGATACGCGCCGCGGTATCCTCGTTGGGCAAAAAACTTATGGCAAAGGGGTCGTCCAAAAACGTTACGAGTTGTTAGACGGTGCCTCAATGTCGCTCACGATTTCCGGCTATTATACGCCAAACGGCACTTCAATTAATAAAATAGGAATTGCGCCGCACGTCTCTATCGCTGAAGATGAGCCTGACGATGTAGAAGCGATAATGCTCGGAAAAGCGGAGACGAGCGACACATTCAGGAATTTCATCACGCAATGGATTGATGACCACCATACAAGTCCCGGTGAAATTCCGAAGGATTTTTCTTTACTTGAAGCCGAACTCCCGAAACTACAGCAGCAACTTGAAGAAGAACGCATCTATGTCAGTCTAAAGTGGCTGAAACAGGTCGCTAAGCGGGATTTTAACCGTCATGTCGGTATTGGACAGGTCGTTGATTTAGAATACGATCAGCAGTTGCAGGAGGCAATCCGTATCATTAAAGCCGATGAAATTGAAAAGTATCTCACCCCACCAGAAGAGACGGAATCGCCTTCAACGATACATGCCAATACACCTGTGGTACCCGACGCGACGACTGCGGAATAACTAATTTTACCAATATAAGCTGCCCGTGTCTATAGTATACTTAATCAGGATTTACGCATAGCGAATCCAGCAAAGGCTCTCTTCCGCGCCTGTGATCACTATGCGTAAATCTTCTTAAGGTCAGATGGTTTCGCTGAGCCATCTCATTCACTTTCATTTCTGTCAGCAAGCACTTGAAAACAACACATGAATTCCAGAACCGCGAACCCACCCGATGTCATCACCAAAAAAGCGCTCATCGTCGGATTAATCTTAGTCGTCGTTAACGCTTATTGGGTGGGAATCGCCAGTGAACTCTGGTATGCAGTCTACACATTGGTATCCCCGTTTTCCAACGCCGTTTTCACACTGGTTGTGCTAATGGCGTTCAACGTCCTGCTCCGTAAACTTTCACCGCGTATTGCGTTCACCGCTGCAGAATTGCTACTTATCTATGTAATGGTGACAATGGTGTCCACGATCTCAGGACATGCGATGATGGCGATTTTGATGGGAACGCTCGCGCATCCGTTCTGGTTCGCAAGTCCGGAAAATGAATGGGCACAACTTTTCCTACACCACATTCCACCATGGCTCACAGTCCACGAGTTCGAGTTTTTAGCCGGTTATTATGAAGGCGAATCCAGTATCTATTGGACAGAACACCTTCGCATCTGGATAAGACCCGCACTTCTCTGGTCAGGTTTTATTTTCTTGCTCTATGGTTCACTGCTCTGTTTAGGACTGTTACTTCGCAAACAGTGGATGGAACGTGAAAAACTCAGTTTCCCGCTAACACAACTGCCGTTGCAGATGACGACGAATCGCAGTTTTTTTCGGTCCCGTACCCTCTGGTTCGGATTTGGGATCGCTGCGCTACTCCGCGTGCTGGCTGGACTGCACGACATATTTCCCGTCATTCCTGCCCTACCACCGAACTACCGACTCGATCAGCATTTCACAGAACGTCCCTGGAACGCCATCGGATACGCCTCTATGTCCTTTAATCTCGCGGTCGTTGGACTCACCTATTTTATGCCGCTGGATCTTGCGTTCTCAACATGGTTCTTCTTTTGGCTCACGCGTGCAGAACGCGTCATCGCGAGTGCGGTTGGTGTCACGAATATTAGCGTCCTGCATCTGAATGACCGGGCTTCGGGTGCATGGGTAGGTATTGCTGTGTTGACCCTCTGGATGAGCCGACGACATTTCGCTCGCTTCTTTCAACATGTCATCGGGCGCGAACGCGGAGATGATAGCAGAGAACCTTTCTCCTATCGGACAGTGGCTATTCTAACGGTGCTGAGTATCGGACTCGTCTTTGGATTTTGCTACGCGGCGGGTATGTCGCTATGGGCAATCAGTGTGTTTTATGCGCTGTTTATCGCGTTCGCAATCGCTATCGGACGCGTGCGCGCTGAACTGGGTCCCCCGTACCACGAAGTTATCGGCATCAATCCACGACAGATGATGGTGAGCATGTTCGGGACGCGGCACTTGGGTGGTGCAAACCTCACAGTGATGACCTTCCTCTACGCTTTTAACCGTTGCAACCGTTCGCACCCGATGCCGAACCAGATGGAATCTCTACGGATCGGTGAACGCTCAGGGATGCCCGGCAAAACCTTGCTCTTAGGTATGGCACTCGCTATCGGAGTTGGTGCGCTCGCAACGTTCTGGACCTATCTTCAGGTGGCATACCAATACGGCGTACTCGCGCAATGCCAAGGCGTTGTCGGGCGGTTTGGATGGGAGAGTTTCAATCCGCTTCAGAGTTGGCTACAGCACCCGAAAGAACCCGATTTCGGGGCGGTCGCTTTTATGTCTGGCGGGTTCGGTTTTGTGTTTCTGCTCCATTTCTTGCGGACACGTTTGTTGTGGTGGACACTTCACCCATCGGGTTATGTGCTGTCAGGCGCATCGTGGGGCGGACTCATCTATTTCTGGTTCCCAGTGATGGTGAGTTGGCTCATCAAGTTTCTTATCCTCCGCTTTTCCGGGTGGCAGACGTATCGCAAAGCGATTCCCTTTTTTCTCGGACTCGTTTTAGGCGATTACATCCCGCGGAGCATCCTGAGCCTCATCAGCTTCGCTTTGAACCTCTACATGCCATCGTCTGGCGCGGGACACACACTTTAGGAACCGATAACTGAAAGCCAAAAACGTCGAATTTGACAAAATGAAAATTTAATTATATACTTATGATAAAGGGACAAAATCAACGCGCTCAACAATCAAAATGAGACAGAAATCTAATGCCAACACAGCTACTCACCGTAAACGCAATTACAAAAGGGTTTGTAGTTAACCAACCCCCAATAGTTAAAAACATTAGCTTCAGCGTATACCCTGGCGAAATCTTCGCGCTGTTGGGACCCAGTGGTTGCGGGAAGACCACGACCTTGCGTCTCATCGCAGGTTTTGAGAAGGCAGACACTGGCACAATCGCTATGGAGAAACGGATCCTCGCGAGCAGCGCGGTACATCTTCCACCCGAATCGCGTGGCATCGGGTTTGTATCCCAAGATTATGCCCTCTTCCCGCACAAAAATGTCTTTGAGAACGTCGCCTTCGGTCTCCGAAAAGTAACCAAAAGAGCGAGGCGAGAGAGAGCGTTAGACGTACTTCGTATGGTCGATTTGACGCAACTGCAGACACGTATGCCACACCACCTCTCCGGTGGTGAGCAGCAGCGCGTTGCACTTGCGCGCGCAATTATTGCACGTCCTAAACTTCTCCTTTTAGACGAACCCTTCTCAAGTCTTGATGCAGGGTTAAGACAGTCCACCCGTGAAGAAGTCCGCGCCCTTCTGAAAGCCGAGGGCATTTCTGCGATACTCGTCACACACGCACAAGAGGAAGCATTCAGTTTTGCTGAACGGTTGGGAGTAATGAGAGACGGTTCCCTTGAACAGATTGACACGCCTGAAGCGATGTATCGTTATCCCAAAACGGCTTACGTCGCTTCCTTTATCGGACAGACGAACTTCATTCACGCACACGTGAAAAACAGGGTTGCCCAAACTCAGTTTGGACGCGTAAAGGTGGATGGTGAAGCCGATGGCGATGTGCTTCTCTCAATCCGTCCCGAGTGCCTAAAGATGATGGCACCCGGGGCTTGGCGGACTGGGGCAAAAAGCGGACGGATTGTGGCGCAGGCGTTTAGAGGACACGATCTCACCTATCGTGTTGAAATAGACGGACAGGACTACTTCGTTCAGGCCGATTACAACTGCCCTTTTCAAGTTGGCGATATTGTTATGTTGCAAGCAACATCAGCCGTAGCCGTCACACCTTCAAACCCCGATGAAATATAAATAACCCAAGTTGCTACTAACAAGTTTTGAAGGTTCAAGGTGATTTTTCACACACTTTCCCCACCCCGTAAAGGTTCAAGGTGATTTTTCACACTTTCCTCACCCCGTATGAAGATTAACAAATAAATTGGGTAATTTTCTAACCAGACCCGGTGCGGTTAGGAAACCGCACCTACCGGGCTTTCCTCACCCCGTAGGAGTGCTATGTCTATAAACCACACCACGTCGGTGGTTCGGTAACAGTAAACCTGTGAAGCGAGCTACGTCTTTACGAAACCTTCTTTGCTGACAGCTAATGGCTAATTACAACATTTCTCGGATTTCATTAATCCCTTGAATCATTCGGGTGAACGCTGCAACCAACTTATCAACTTCTGCATGTACCGCGGCATCATCTCCCCGCTCAATCGCATCCAAGACTCCAGGGAAAACGACCGCTGCATAACCTGTATTAAGCCCAGGTGCATAGATAAGGTGCTTGAACCACGGACGCAGCGGTAACCCCGATTCATTCGTCAAACGCCGCTCTAACTGATACAACCGTTGGTTTATTTCTCCAATCCGAGATAGATCATTGGAGGCAAGATAACGCACAAGCCCTTGGTTCAACAAACCAGCCACCTGTTGCCATTCCGTGAGGAGATCATCTAACGCTTTAACATCCTGGGCGATTTTGTTTTCTGAACCGGAATTTTGCAACAGTTTCAGCGGTGTCATCAGATCGGTCGCGTAAGTCTCATAATCAAAAGGTAAAATATCAGCGTTGGCAAGCTGTAAGGCAAGAGTTCCCCAGATTCGCGACATCGCCGCTTGATACTGAAACGTCGGATCACCGAAACGTTCCATCCAATAAAAGTTATCTTGCATAGCGTGGTAGACACCGTAAGCACCGCTGAATCCCATACTGATTGCTGGAATTCCGGCATGCCCAACAAATGGCGAATGATCTGAACCGCTTCCAAGATTACCGACCTGCGGTATCTCCTTGTCTTGTGCGATTTTCCAACTCTCGTAAACCGGTTTCAGCGTCGCTGGATCAACGACGGTTCGTGTTACTTCGCGAATCAATTCTCGTAGTGAGGGGATTGCACTCACATAGAACCGTCCACCGGTCGCGGCGATATCTACATTAAGATACGCGATAACTTTTTCCTGCAGCGTCGATTTCAAATCCTCAACCCATTCTGTTGAACCGAGGATGCCGAACTCTTCAGCATCCCATGCAGCGAAAACGATTGTCCGCTTCGGACGCAGACCTTTCTTTGCGAGTTCACCGAAGCATTGCGCGACTTCTAATAATGCAGTTGTGCCGCTGCCGGGATCCGCTGCACCGTAAACCCAAGCGTCATGGTGGTTTCCTAAGATGACCCATTGGTCTGGATATTCCGTCCCTTCTAACGTCGCGATGACATTGTAAATCGGACGGTTGCTGTGTTCACAACGTACCTTAATGCGAACCTTCGCCGGTCCCGGTCCGATGTGATAAGCAAAAGGCAAGCCGCCCTGCCATTCTGAAGGGGCATTCGGTCCTGCGAGTGCTTTTAGAAATGGTTTGGCATCTCGATAAGCAAGCGGCACAACAGGAATCTTCGGGAGATCTGTGGCTTCATCAATCGAGAGTCTATCCGCATCTTTAGTCGCAGCCCAGCCGGGTGTCAGTGGGTCGCTGGCGTGCTGAAAGATGTATTTCACTGTTCCACGCTGTATTGCATCCTCCGAACGCCACGGACCCCGGGGGTAGACATCTCCGCGCATATATCCATCATCATCAGGATCTGAATACAGGATTAATCCGACAGCACCATTATCGCCTGCAACTTTCGCCTTCACACCGCGATAACTCCCACCATATCGTGCAATACAGATTTTCCCTTCCACCGAAATACCGCGTTCTTTGAGAATTTCGTAGTCTTCAGGCAACCCTCTGTTGACGTAGATCAGTTCGGCTGTTACATCTCCATCGGGTGAATAGGCGTTGTATCCGGGTACTATCTCTGTTTCATAAGAATCTTTATCCCATTCCCAACTCGCTTCTTTGCCAACAGCGAGATGTTTGCCCGGTGAAACAAGTTCTACATGCACCTCAAGCGGATGCGGAAGATACACATGATATTCATACACCTGAACCTGCAAACCGTAGTTTTCAAATTCCGTGCGAAGGTATTCCGCCACCTTACGACTATTCTCGGTCCCGGCAAGATGAGGCTCTTCAGTTATGTGTCGTAAGCGATGTTTGCACCTTTCCGCTGAAACAAGTTCTTTAAAGTCAGCCTCATATCGCTGCTGCGTAATAGCATTTTCTGCTGTGAATCCGCGCATACTAAAACCCTCGCGGGCAGAAAAAGTAAATACTGTAAGCAAACAGATGAAACAAAAACTTAGTCTCCAAGTTTGTCTTAATTGACAAAGCATATCTATTAACATTTTAATGCGTTACTACCGCCTTTTGATTTTTATTAAATAATAGCATATCTCCTGCTCGTTTTCACTATTTTTTTTATTTAATTTGTCGTTCGGAAAATAATTGTCTCTTAAAATTGACAATCACCTGCGTGATTTGTTAAAATAGAATGTAGTAAAAAAAATAATTATAAGGAAGATTGAAATGAATGCACAGATTTTAATTGTTGAAGATGAACGCGATATCGCGGATTTATTGCGATATAATCTACAAGAAGCGGGCTTCAAAACGGATTATGTCCGGAACGGCGCGGATGCCCTGCAGCGGGCTGTTGAGAAAACACCTGACCTTATCTTATTGGATTTGATGCTTCCAGAAGTAGATGGAATGATCGTTTGTCGCCTACTCAGGAACGACCCAAGGACTAAAAATATTCCTATTGTGATGGTAACAGCGAAAACTGAAGAGAAAGATAGGGTTGCTGGGTTAGAACTCGGCGCGGATGATTACATCACAAAGCCTTTCAGTCCAAGAGAAGTGGTCCTACGGGTATCTGCTGTGCTACGCCGCATCCAAATCGGTAAACAGACAGAAAGCACCAAACAGATTGAAACGCATGGCGTAACAATTGATCTTGACAAACATCAGGTACTTACCGAGAGCGGTTCCATTGACTTGACCGCTACCGAATTTAAACTCATCACACTGTTCGCAGAGTCACCCGGACGCGTCTTCACGCGCGATATCCTCATGGATGTGATATGGGGACAGGATTATTACGGTATTGACCGGACGGTGGATACGCATGTGAGCAGGCTTCGACGCAAGCTCGGCGAATTCGGTAAGCATATTGAAACGGTGCATGGGGTCGGGTATCGGTTTAAGGAAAGCGGTTGAGGACTGCGACACCAGAGACCTTCAATCCTCATGTAGAAGGGATCTTCAAATCCTAAGGCTTTACTAATTGCTGATGAAGTGCTTCCAAGCGAGAGGGAACCTTCAAGGTCTCCTCTCGCATTGAATTGCACTTGTAAGATTAATTACAGATTCTACCTTCACACCTACGGAAACTCTATTCCGAGTTTTCGACACACCTTTCGGATTTTGTTAATCGCGCCGCCTACCTGTCTCCCATTTCGTGTAACACCAAAGAGATGTTGACTCACAACACGGCGAGAAATGCCGAGGATATTCCCAATCTCTTCCTGCGTTTTGCCTTTATAGAAGTAGAGGTGGATACACTCGGTTTGACGTTCGGTTAACTCCTTCGCGATAATTTGACGAACCTGTTCCAAGACCGCCTGCCGCTTCGCGCGGCGCGCTTCCGTATATTCGTCATCAGGGGCTCGATACCAGAAATAGTCTTCGGTGGTGAACTGGTTAAAAAAATCCGGCGGGACCGGAATCTCCCAAAAATCTGGGTTAAATCTTGGCATAGATAGAGCAACTCCCTCAGTGTGAGGCGAGTGTGCCTATGCCATTCTCAATCAAATTATGATAATGAGCAGAGGCACCATCGCCTTGAACTCGATACGTTCACATGAATTATAGCGTGGCTCAAATTTTCTCTAAACATTATAGGTACCTCCTCCTTCTTATTTTCTGTTTGTGGTTTGAAATGGTGCAAGGGGGTCAAAACGACCACCGCTCGCAAACTATTCTGAATAGTATACTAAAAAACACAAAAATATGCCATAAAAATTGGGTTCAGCGCATGACGCGTATCCTGACCGGAAAGTAGCATACTTTGCAAAATAGGGTAAAATAGGGGACAGAGGGGTATAAACCCTCCGTCCCTTTCCAAAGAGTGCGACACTTAGTGTCACACCTCCTCTGGTTTGCTAACATAACAATTTCCTCCTTTTTTCTCTCTACCGCGATAAAGCGGTATTAGGATACCATCGTCATTAAAAAATGACAATGATTCACTTAAACACATTTTCGGATGCACTTTTGCATGTTTTCGCAAAAAAAAATGAAAAATTATTTTTCGGAGTCGAGAAACGAATTAAGACGCTATCAATCTGGAATCCGGTTCATATTCCATAAAATAACCGTGCCGTTGTCGCTCCCGCTGGCAAGTATTTGCCCATCTGGGGTGAAGGTAACAACTCGATTCCAACCCGGATGCGCAGTGAAAACGCCCTTGCGCTCGCCAGTGACGGTATTCCACAATTCGATCGTCTGCCAACTCGCACTTGCAAGCATTTGTCCATCGGGACTGAAAGCGATGCCATAGACAGCACTTCTTACAGGTTTTAGCGTTTGCAGCAGTTTACCCGTCTCCATATCCCACAAACAGATACCGTTGCGTCCGCCTGCAGGCACATTCCCTTCGCCTGCAAGCACCTTACCATCTGGAGAAAATGCAACAGCAGCAACTCCATACTTATCACCCGCGAGGGTTACTTTGACTTTGCCCGTGGGTATATCCCACAACCGAATTTCCGCTTCCTCAGTTGCCACGGCAAGCGTGTGTCCATCAGGGTTAAGTGCAATAGCCCTGATCCCTCCGCTACTTCTGGGTCCACCACGCGAATCCAGTTCTGAGATGTTACCGTTGATGGCTTGTAAAAGGTGTCCAGTATTAATATACCACAAATGGATCGTATTGTCCCAACTCCCACTCACAAGGGACTCACCATTCGGTGAATAGGCAATAGAAAGCACGCCGTCCGCGTGCCCGGTAAGGGTTTTGACGAGTTGTCCGGTGTCTACATCCCAAATACGGATCTTGCCATCCCAACTCCCGCTTGCAATTGATTTACCATCTGGTGAATAGGTCACCGAACCCACAGTATCTGTATGTCCAACGAGACTTTTCAGAAGTCGCCCAGTTTGGACATCCCGTAGCAAAATTGTATTGTCTGACGCCTCACCACTTGCGAGAGTCCTGCCATCGGGTGAAAATGCTACCGCCCTTGCGAAAGAGGTATGTCCGGCGATAGTTCTCAAAAGTTCGCCGGTGTCCGCATCCCAAAAACGAAGGGTCTGATCGTCCCCCAGACTCACAACGGTTTCATGATCCGGCGAATAGTTTACAGAATCAATGCCGTCTGTATGTCCACTCAGTATCTTCAAAGTGTCACCGGTGCGGACATCCCAAACACGGATGGTCTTATCCGAACTCCCGCTCACAAGTGTCGCGCCATCCTGTGAATAGACCACAGAACTAACATATTTTGTATGTCCAATAAAGGTTTTCAGGAGCTTTCCAGTACGCACATCCCAAATACGAACCTTAGAATCCCGCCCTCCACTCGCAAGCGCAAGGCTGTCTGGAGAATACACGATACTATAGATACTATCGATGTGCTCTGTGATGGTTTTTAAGAGTTGTCCAGTTTCCACATCCCAAATGAGAATCGTCCTGTCTTTCCAACCAACACTCGCCAACGTTTTTCCATCATTTGAATACGCGACCCGGCGGATACGATCCGTGTGCCCTACGAAGGTTTTTAGCAGTTCACCTGTGTGGACATCCCAGAGTCGAACTGTAGTGTCCCGACTCCCACCGATAAGTGTTTCGCCAGTCGGACTGAACGCCAAAGAATAGACTCTATCCTCGTGACCCACGAGAAATTTATTGAGTTTATTGGCTTGTAAATCCCATAGGACGACTTGATGATCAGTTGCAGCAGCAAGTGTTCTGCCATCAGGGCTAAGTTCCATGATATTCCACATCTGTTCTGTTCCAAGGTCTGTGAGTAGATCCAGTTCTTCACCCGTACGTACATCGTATATCCAAATACCGATCGAACTCAAAGCACCAATTCGATTACCATCGGGAAAATATACGAGATCCCTTAAAATACCCTTTCCAAAACGCACGATAGCCCCTTCAGGAAGATGCCATCGGGTGTAATCTTGAGCAGGGCTGCTCGGTAGAAAGAGAGCGGCGGTTAATAAGAGGATAAGCATAACGAGAAAAAATAGTCCTGTTTTCATATCAATAATTTCCTCAATCTTGTTTTCGAGTTGCTCATTGAATCCGACATTGAAAACGCTTAACGGGTTAGAAGATAGGTCGTTGAGTAGTTGTCAACGAATCAGCGTCGCTATCATTTTGTATCAAACCTCAACGCGCACAAACGCAAGATACGCGCCTGATAAAAGCACAAGAAAAAATAGCGTCAACAACAGCAAATCTATCGCCGCTGTGTTGAAATCTTTACTAAAGTTGAGTGTATCTTCAAATTTGGGAACCGCTTCTGGACTGACGGGTTTCTGTGACATCCCTTCACGAACCCCAATGATATGGAGACTTTCCGAATCCGCTTTATCAGTGTCAACAACAAACTCTCGGTATTCGCGGGCGTAAACTTTCACATTCTCTAAGAATTGCTGGTGCCGCTCGAAACCCGTTCCAGCGAACGACTCAAGGAGATGCTGGAAAATCGTGACAGGAGACAATCGGGTGATGGCGCGTGCGCGGTTCACTTGTGAAATCTGTTGTTTTAAGCGTTCCTCCTGCAAGTGTTCCTGCTGTTCAGCATCTTCAGAGACGAACTCACCATCCACCTCCATCCTTTTTCTTGAATCTCCACGCGCCTCCCGCCAACGAGACGAATATTTATCCTCAAGCGCATAATGCAGTTGCCATGAACGTTCATAAAGTCCGTGAGTCGCCTTGGGCGATGCGGAATCCCCCGCAATCGCAGCGAGCGTACCCGGCATAAAAACGACAAGAGAAACCCAAACCAATAGGAGGATCACCAGACTCACCGCGCTCCGTTGCACACGCGCCGAAACGAGCAGCCCTAACGCAAGAAAAAGACACGTGTAAAGCAACGCAATAAAGGAGATGATGCCTAAACGACCCCATGCTTCAGCACCGAGGTGGACATTGCTTGACGTAGAAATTACCAACAAGTTCATCAATACGGCAAGCGTAAACGGAATGCTAAGACTTATCAATGCCCCCAAAAATTTGCCAATCAGGACAGTGTAACGCGGAAGTGCATTTGCCAATATCAATCGCAGGGTGCCACGTTCACGTTCACCAGAGATTGAATCAAAGGTAAACAGCAGTGCTATCAGACTCAAAACGTAACCGATGATAAAACTCCAATCCACTAAGGTGGCATCTGGACGTAAACTCCCTAAACCGGTATCAACTGGCGGATATGTAAGTATCCAGAAACTTTCCAGTGTCTGAGTGGTCCAACGAATGAGCCCCCCTATCGCTCGCGCTGGTAAGTCAGTTTCACGACCTTCTGCGCAGAAACGGAGTGCCGACGGCTTTTTGTAAAGATCGCCAGGTCCCTTTTGGGCGAGTCTATACAAACTCTCATCCGCAAAAGCCGTTAAACGATTCTGGTATTCGGCAACGCCGTCGCGATACACCTGTACCCGCTTCGGGTGTTCATGGAGATGCACGACCGCGTTGGTCAGCATCAAGCCCATAAGCAACACGATGGCGAGGGCAAATCGAAGGCTGTTGAGATTATCGTAGAGTTCACGTTTTGCGATATGCCACATAAGTAGTCAGTTTCCAGTTTCCAGTTTCCAGTTTCCAGAGAAGAGGGTTTTTATGAACCATTTCCTTCTTCTCTTAATTGGCCACTGGTTCCTGGCCACTGGAAACTCCTTTACACTTCACTTTTGATGAAAATCAGAAATATTATGATGAACAGGACTCCATTAATCATGAGCAGTAAAAATACATCTGGCAGTGCGCGTTTGGCATTTATATAGGGATCGACTTTTTGAAAAGAGAATTGTGGAAAACTTCCCCAATCCGGCGCGCCCTTATCCGCAGAAAACCATGCTCGAGATCCGAACACATCATTATCGTGGAGATAGCTAATCACTTGATATCTGTATTGTCTCACAGTGTCAAAAAAATCCCTGACACCGCGCATATCCGTGCCTGACCACGCTTGTGTTGTGGCATCATAAAGCCCGACTGGCGAGAGTTTTAACCATGCACTTTCCACTTTTGCAGGGTGGATATGGATGTCTTCCAATGCTGGCTTTCGGACGAGCCACGTTCGGGCTGCTGTATCCGTAACCAGCCGACC
This sequence comes from Candidatus Poribacteria bacterium, assembly GCA_965208735.1. GTDB lineage: Bacteria > Poribacteria > WGA-4E > WGA-4E > WGA-3G > WGA-3G. Next base: position 4,456,255 of record CBDBPM010000002.1, on the reverse strand, counting down.
GAGGAAACGGAAATAATTCTGTGCGTGAGGGATCTTGGGTTCATGTTCATCGCCAAGTGTTTCAAAATCCGTGTAGCTTATGTAGTTATACCGTAGGAGCCCAGGGGCATCCTCAAAACCTGCGTAAAGTGATCCACCCCCTATAACACTAAAATGCCATTCTTCCCCTGGGAAAGCATCAGTGGCGAGGAAGTGTTTCCGCTCTCTATCAAATTCCTCCCAGATCTGTTCGATTTGATTGAAGGTGGATGCCGTGCGCGTCTGCGGTGCCTCAAGATGGCGGATCACAGCAAGCGTCACGTTTGGATAGACCAGCACTAAAAAACCCCAGACGAACATAGCGAGCATCAATGCGGTACTTGTTCGACGCGTCGCCGCCGAAATCAGGATCCCAATGAAGTAGAACACCGACAGATACGCAACAGATGCCAAAATAATTCCGCCAATGCGCAGAAAATCGTGTGTACTTAGGGAAATCGCAGCGGAATTCGTTAGCAAAATCACAGCGAGGAGAAGGCTCATCAGCAATGGCACCAGTAGGCAGAGCATCGCACTGATGTATTTCGCAAGCAGGATATGCCCGCGACGAACGGAATTGGTTAAGACGAGACGTAATGTCCCTCGCTCGTATTCTCCAGCAAGTGCATCGTAGGCGAAAATTAGTGCCAACAGGCTCAGGACAACCTCAAAGATAAAGACAATATCCATTGAGGTGAAGATGTTCATAAACGGGTTATCCGAACCGTGCCTGCGAGCATCCCACAGCGACGGGACATATCGGTGTGATACCTTAACCTCGTTTCCCGGTCGCTTGTCGAATCCGACATTGAAAATGCTTAACGGGTTAGGCGGTCGGTCAACATACACTTTACCGGCTGAATAGGTTTTTGTCTCTTGGAGTTGGCGTTGATGCATTTTAACAGCATCGTTGTAGCCTGCCAAGCGTCGCTCATAGTCCTTAATAAGCACAGCGGTATTTGTAACCACAAGCAACAGTGTGATAAAGACTGCTGCCGCGAAGCGGAACGTCATCAGGTTGTCAAGCAGTTCTCTACGGATGAGTGTTGTTAGCATCAAGCTTTTCCTTCTATCAGTCCTTCGCTTTTCAGCAAATACAGAACGCTTTCGCTCATGTCAAAAGTATGTGCGCTTGTTTTTGCGAAAGCAGTCACCACATAGGTTTTAAATCTTCGTTAGCACACAGTCTTTACATGAGCCACGCTTTTACTGACATAGTTGACATAGTCCTTGTAGCACAAACTTTCTAGTTTGTGTACTGTGGGCGCAAACTAGAAAGTTTGCGCTACAATATGCTTTTATCAAACTCACGTTAAGTCCTAAGAATGCGGAACAACAGAAACACGTGCCAGGAAAGCAGTGGCTTTTTGCGCGTCGGTGCCCGTAGCGACCAATTTGAAGTGCCGACCTCGCCTGAAATTGTGAAAAATGTGTCCGATACTGCCGGGTGAAACATTCCATGTACCATCCAGTGCTGCACCAGCACTCTCTTTTGAGGGAAGTTCGGTGTCGTCATGAAACAACTCAAACGTCCCTGCCGACTCGCCTGCACCTACCTGTATCTCAATGTGGAGTATTCCACCACATTCAAACGGTGTCGTATCAATTTTAACAACCGTGTCATCTGGGGGGTTGGTGCTGGACGTGCCATAAACATGCAAAATCTCCATCAATGCTGTCCCCAAGCTGATCGGATTTCCATCTAACTTTGATCTTTTCCCTACACGCGTGCGTCTTCCTTCAAATGCTGCTACAGAATGCTTTAACACCGTTAAATATGCTTGCGACGGGTTCCTATAAGGCAGCGCCGACTCCGGTTGATGCATAATCACCTCTGCCTCAGGAGTCAACGCCAGAATATCCACAGAGTCGGTATAATGCTGTTGCATTTTTTTAGCCACAAGGCTCGGCATCTCGCCTTTCGCACCACTTATCAGTTCTGGCAATTCCCTAAGTAGCACCCATGTATTGACAAACTTCTCGTTGAGTGTCTCTATCACTTCTGAATCGGAGAGCGGACCCGCCCTCAAATATTTGCCGTTCGCTCAGCAAGATTCATCGTCTAAGCAGCCCCAGACCAGGACCGCATGCATCGGGCGGTGCGTTGCTTTCGCACGTTCAACTGCCCTCTCAATCGGCAGCCAGTCAATCTTCGCGAATGGGTAAAACTTCAATTCTAATGAACGGCGTGCCTCTTCTGCCGTGATAACAGTCTCCCACACAATTGCATCTCGGTCGGTTTCATCCGTGGCGAGGAGTTCCATACGCGGCACAAAGACCATATCTGCACCACCACAGGCGTTGATGTCAACATTGCTATTGCGTGCAGGGAGTGCCAGCGAAAACGCGCGAATCGTTCCCTTTTTCAGATTGACTAACACCTGTCCGACATATTGCGATGGGATAAACTTGGCTTCGGACTCCCGTTCCCCCTCCTCTTCAGCGTTTTCTTGTTGCGGTTCCTGATGTGCATCACTTCCCAGTGTAAACTCGGCATGTATTCGGAAAGTGATCTCTGCATAATCTGATGAATATGCCCGTAAGCACGCATAAGCACCCTCCGCACCGTTCCCTAAGTCAGCCGTTGCCCCCGGATGAAACTGATAAAGGAATGGAACAATTCTATTTGGATCCAGTGCCCATACATCCCCTACCGCTACAGCTGAGGGCGGAAAAAACACCTTGAAATCTTCCGTCCTGTATTCCTTGACGCGATGGCACGGTGACAGATCAAACATCTCAGTGAGTTGTGGTGAATCGTTGTGCATATTAAATGTAGCGTCCGCAATCGGTTCCCAATGCGCATGCACCCGCACACTCGATGAACTATTTAACACGTTACAAAAGTTTATCACTGTTTTTCTCCATTGCCATGGACATTCCGTTTTATTCTTAAGGCAAGTTATGCAGTCCGACTACTTTACACATTTTGGGATGCACTTTTGGCAGCTAACAGAGGTGCACTAAGGTCATCTTATAGTAAAATCCGAAAATAAGTTTACACTTGTCGCTCGTAGGGGTTGGGTAACCCTAGAAGAAACACCGCAGCAAAAACCCCCTACGGTTCCCCTATGTGTGCAAATAATTACGGGCTCTACTATAAAAAAATTGGGACAGAGAAGTATTATTCTCTGTCCCGTTCATCGAATACAATTTACATGTTTATAAAAAAATAAAAATCATTCTTCGGGATTAAAAAACACTTTCAGTGGCGCACTTAACTGCGGCGCAATTTCTTGCTCGTCTACGACTTTATCGCCCGCCCATTCACTCCGTTCAATCCCCATGGTGTAAGTCTGCCGCGTCATGTCGGTGTAACTCAGGTATTGAAAACCGGCATTCTCAAAACAGATGAGCGCGGGATTGTTGTCGGGTGATACCTGCAACGCAACATGCTCAGCACCGAGCACCTCAAACGCGTAACGAACAGTTTCAATGAGTGTGTCAGTGCCGTATCCACGAGCGCGATAATCTGGACGAATGATGACGAATTTAACAGTAACCGTGTCAGCATCACATTGAAGGAGGATAAACCCGATGATAAGGCGTGTGGTCCGGATTTCAATACCCAGCGTATGCATATCTTTGTCTGCTGTCCACTGATGCCAATCTTCCAGAAATGTCTCAAACGATACCCGTTCAGCGTAGAGATGATTCCTGATACCGGGTCGGTTGATCCATCCCCAAATTTGACGAAGTTCGTTTTCTGTGGTCTGCCGGAGGCGAATACCGCCGCTGTAAAGGCGTTCGAGTTGCCGTAATTCGCTACGCAACCCTTCTAATTGGGCAGAGTGCTCGCCTATTTGGGCACCCGCGGTCCGAACCTTACGCTGATTCGGCTGATCCATGAATTTCGCCTGTTTTACCCTGTTCTGAAAGTATCCAAGTTTTCGTTCACTCCTCTCAATAATGCGTAACAAGTTGTTAATCGCATCCGACCACTTCTGAAGGTCAGCGTTTGCGTCGTCGCGTGTTTCGGTCAGTTCTTCTCTTATCTGTGTTTCGTTCATATCTCCCCTCCTTGAATCCAGAGATCCGGAGATAACTCTCATACCGGAGTGGGCTAATATCGCCAGTTTCAACTGCCTGTTTAACGGCACATGCCGGTTCGTGCTGGTGCGTGCATGCTGCGAATTTGCACTCTGGAATGTAAGGTCGCATCTCAGGAAAATGAATATCTAATCCCTGCTCGTCATCAATTTCAAGCAAACCGAGTGTCCGGATGCCCGGTGTATCCGCAACAAACCCACCAAATTCAAGCGGGAGCAGCATGACTTCCGTTGTCGTATGCCGACCTTTGTGGATGCGCGTGTCCACCTCACCCGTACGCAATTCAAGTCCGGGTTGTAATGCGTTGAGCAGAGAAGACTTCCCGACTCCCGATGAACCCACAATCGCTGAAATCTTATCCTGCATCACTTCGCGTAATCTATCAACGCCGAGACCCGTCATGATACTTGTATAAACCACTTTATAACCTAATTCTTCATATAATTTCAATTCTCGCTGTACATTCTCCAATTTTGCCAAATCCATTTTGTTAATACAGATCACGGGTTCCACATCAGATGCCTCAGCTGTGACAAGGAATCTATCAAGCATCCGCAGTTTGAGTGTCGGATGCCGAGCGGCAAAGATGATAAGCAATATCTCTAAATTAGCGACGATCACTTGTCGCCAGCCATCCATACGGGTACGTCCAAACTGCGTTTCTCGGGGGAGGCATTCCTCGATGTAGCCGTTGTGTTCCGTGGATGTCGGGATTGAGATACGCACGCGGTCCCCAACGGCGACTAAATCGACGTACGGCATCTCTTTCGTCTCGGCGAGCCGCTTCTTCTCATCTTCGATGAGGTGGTGCCGCACGGTACACGTATAACACGCTTTGCCAACTTGTACCTCGTAGGCACCACCGCTCGCTTTTATGATAATTCCTTCCATAATTAGACTTACCTGTGGAAGCATCGTAATTTTTAAATATGCCTTGAAATCAATTTGCACAACAGAAGGTGCGTGGTTAAATGCAGCCAGACTCGCCATGAAACCGCGCACCTATCTAAAGTATCCGCTACTTACCGGGATTCCGCCAGACGATGCGTCCACGCGTTAAGTCGTATGGAGAAAGTTCCAAGGTAACCTGGTCACCGGGAAGCACCCAGATTTTATGCTGCATCAACTTCCCAGCGAGATACGCCACCACTTTGTAGTCGTTCTCCTCTAACTTCACATGGAATAGGTTACCCGGTAAGGATTCCAGTACGACCCCTTGCACACGGATACCGGTATCTTTAGTACTAACATTTTTTACAGATTCATGGACTTCGGGTGTTGCGTTTACATTTTTCATTTCTGTTTCTCCTTTTTGTGGTAACTATTCTTCTTCTTTACACTCTTTTGGATGCACTTTACTAACGAATTGTTCGGAAAAAAGTTGACATCAAGCCTCGAAAGTTGTAAAATACACAGGTAGGAGATTCCATGTTCACTATATCTTTATAAAAGGAGTAGAAGCTAATGAGCCAAGCCTTACCTCTTGTAGCCTACCCTGACCTCGAAGACCAAGTCAAGGCGATGGAGGAAGACGGGTATGCCTATCTTCCAAAGGTTATTGACGCGGCACAACTCGCGGAACTTCGCGATGCAATGGATCGGCTCACTGCGATCCCTGAAAGTTTTGACCGGCACAGCCTGCCTGAGAACGGAAGCGGTTTCCTTAACAAACATATTAATAACGCCTTCAATCGTGACCCTGTCTTTCTGCATTACCTCGACAAATCTCCGGTCATTGAGTTAGCAGAAGCAGTTCACGGTGCTGACTGCCACGTCATCGGCATGACAGCTTGGGTAACAGGTCCTGGCCGTCCCGACCAAGGGCTGCACACGGATTGGCTGCCTATCGCTCTTCCAGCAGACCTTTTGGAAGACCCACGCGTTAAGGTTCCAATCTTCATATCAACCGCTCACTACTATCTTGATAATCTCTACGAAGACCTCGGTCCAACAAAATTTGTTCCCGGTAGCCATCTTTCCGGACGGAGACCCGATGGCGAAACCGAATGGAAAGGCGCGCAAGAAAAGAGTATCCTCTGTAATGGTGGCGATGTCGTGATCTTCCGTAGCGAAGTTTGGCACCGAGGCACAGCGAATCGTAGCGATCAGACCCGCTATTTATTACAAGTGCATTACGCGAATCGGATGATAACCCAGAAATTTCCACCCTATCTGAACCGGTTTCAGTTCGATGATGGGATCTTAGAGCAGGCAACCGAACGTCAACAGCGTTTAATGGGCAACCACCGACCGGGTGCCTACGATTGATCTAAAATCCCTCAGAGAACGACAACCCTAATGAGGATAACAACTTCCTTTGAATAGAAACGAGACGGCACGGACATCGCCAAAGCCACAAATCATCAGCGAGGAGCCGCACGGGAAAGTTATTGCCCTGAGTTTGCTCCTCGCGTTTCTTTGGGGTGGGAATTCGCCCTCAATCAAAGTCGGTTTACAAGATTTTCCGCCGATGGTGTTGGCATTCCTCCGCTTTGTGATAGGTCTCGTCGTTGTGGGGAGTTGGTCGCTTTTTCGCCGTGTTTCGCTCGGTTTACGCCGCGGCGAACTTGCCCGATTGATGCTCCTCACAGCAATTTTCATACTCCAAATTATCTGCTTGAACACCGGCACTAAACTCACGACAGCATCCCGCTCGACTATCTTTATTAACGTCTATCCGTTCTTTACAGCACTCTTCGCACATTTCTGGATTCCCGGTGAACGTCTCTCTGTTCCAAAGACGTTGGGGATCATTGTCGCCTTCAGTGGTGTTTTCGTAACCGTCGCCCCGAATCTCGCTAATGGTGAATCGAGTGTCCTCGGCGACATCCTTGTACTCGTCAGTGGGTGTTTCTTAGGGCTACGCGTTGTGGTGACAAAACTGCTCGTTCAAGCCATTCACCCCTACCGACTGCTCGTCTGGTATTTAAGTTTGAGTCTTCCGTGTTATGGCGCAATGGGTTTTCTACTGGAACGCGGTGAACCGATGCAGCTGACACTTTCAAGTGCTGTCGCGCTTCTTTATCAAGGTGGCGTTATCGCTGGCTACTGTTTCTTGGCGTGGACTTCGATACTTGAGAGATATAGTGCGAGTAAATTGGTCGTGCTTTTTTTCGCGACACCGCTTTCGGGTGTTTTGTTCAGCTATCTGGTCTTAGGTGACGAACTCACACTGAGTCTGCTCGTCGGTGCCCTTCTCGTGGCAGGCGGGATTTATCTCGTAAATATGCGACGTTAAAAAGAAAAAATTTACCCTCTTCGCTTCTCCCGTTCTTCAATGATGGCACTACTACCAAGATTTTCTTCTGGGTTTATTCCATCCTCCAATAGAAGTTTCTGAAGTTCTTCAGCGGTCGGAACCTCAGCTTCGGGATCGCGTTTCTTGCGTAGTGAACGCCGTCTTTTATTCTGTGCCCGGACTCTCGCAGACCGTGCATCTAAGCGTTCCTCAGCGGTAAGAGACTTCATGAAGGGGGCTTGAAGTGCCTCTAATTCCTTTTTCACCTCTGTCAAGTCCCATTCAAGTTGATCTATTTTTATGAGCAGTTTTGTGATTGGCGGTATCATTAGTATTCTCCTTTCTATTTGTGAGTTTTTGCACGCTGTTATAAGGATGGTCCCTACCTATTTAGTCCGTTAGGACTTACGCAAAGCGCAATAATGCACGTCGCATTTGGGCGAGTACACCGCAGAATTGCGCTACTACGAACCACACTGCTTTTGAGAAACACCCGTATTTTCAAAGATGTATTTGTTTGTAGTAAGGCGATTTATCGCCTGTCTGCGTAAGTTCTAACTACATGAATGGATCTTCAATGTTTACACGAAGTGGGCAGCGAAACATGCTATTGATTTAATAGGACTTACGCAATTTTGATTTTAGCACACTGTTAAGTGGGTGCTTGGAAAAAACGCAGACGGTCTCTTGGCACAAGCTAACAGCTTATGCTACAAAAGGGCAGCATGCGTAAGTCGTATTTAAGCATATACAGGGTGAAGCATCATTCTCGCCTTACCACTAATAGATGAAAACAAGCTTATTTGCTTCCAGCCTGCGCTACCACCGCCGGATAGATTTCTATATCAGAACGTGTGATGAGGGTACCGGTGTAGAAAGTTAGCCAATCCCCACAAAGTTCAATAGACATAAACGCATCGTCCTCGGTGGCGTATTCGTGGAGTTCAACATCGAACTTCTCTTCGCCCTCGGCATCGGTAACCGTGAGCGTTGCGGTGACAATATCCTGTCGGCTGTATTCAACAGCGATGTCCTCATCTTCATTATCCGGGTCTGGAAAATAGAGCGTCATGAATTCAGGTAACGGATCAGCGAGCTCACATTCATCATCAACAATCCATCGGGATATCTCGTATTCGTCTTTAGTACCTGCGACATGATCAACACCGATCACGACTTCTTCATCCACGTCGCGAATGTGATACATATAGCGACGGAGGCTGTCTGCCTCATACTTCTTTCGTGTAAAAAGTTTGAAGGCGTGTGAAGTATCTCCAGTTTCCTCATACGTGAGGATGTCGGAGAGTTCAATCATGCTGTCAATCGGTATGTCAACCAACTCATGCCGTTCTGGCTTTTTCGGTTCGGTCTCTTTCCGTTTACCGAACAAAGACCTGCCATCTTTTCTGCCAAATAATGCCATACCACCACCTAAAAATAACCTTTGTTATACATGACCAACACGATGACACCAGCAACGATAAGACTGCCGAAAATAAGAACAAACCAAGTTGCGCCAGATGTTTTTTTCTCTACATAAACAGTCCGCGTGGTCGGTGGTGCCCGCGTTTGCGTTGTCGATGTAGGGGTTGCTGTCACTGTCGGCGTTTCCTCCGCAGCTGCGAGGAGTTCCTGTTTGATTGCGGCTTCATCGGGAAGTTCGTCAACAGTGTAGACCTCTACGTTATCGCCATAAAATTCATCGGGATTTTCCTCAACGTAACTCGCTACATAGTCTTCGTCACGATTGGTTCCCGGATCGACGTAATTTGCGTTGGGTTCAACACCTTGGCTTTCGTAGTATTCCTTATAGTAATCGTACTCCGCCTGTTTCTCGGCACTCCAATGTGACCGATCATAACCTCGGTGGTGATAGTGCCACAGGTAACTCCGTTGAATCGCATGATTGTAGTAGTCATGGAAATAGATACCGAACATCAGGTTATTAAACGCCATGGATGCAGACATGCTGTACATCGAATACCCCATCATCGGGTAATAACCGCCAAAATTGTTGACGGTAATCGTAGAACGCTGATCCCGACGGGCACGTGCAGTTTGGCGATTGGCTGTTCGGACTTGACGTTTCAAAGTGCGGTTTTGTGATTTGAGTTGCCGGACCTGCTTCCGGTTTTGCCCAGTTGTTGCGCGTTGTTGGCTACGTGAGGCAGTCGTACTCCGGTTTGTTGCGGTCGTCGCTTTCGCACGGCTCGTCGCTGTCTGTTTCTGACGTGCTGTCGTGCTCGCACGCGTGCCAGTGCTTCTTGATGTGCTGCTTCTGTTATAAGTGCTGCCTGCGCTGCGTGTCGTCCGTGTTGATGAACGTGGACTCGTATAAGAGCGACTCGTACTACTCCGACTACGTGTACTACTCGTGGATCGCTTCGGGGCACTATAACTACGCCGACTTGAGCTGCGACTAAAACTCCGGCTACGACCGAAACTCCGCCCACCACCAAAACCGCCACGGCGGCTCTCTACAATATCCGGCGCAAAACTAAATAGAAAGACAACGAGGATCGTGAGAATTGAAAATTGTTTGAATTTGCGCTTCACCCTGCTACTCCTCCTTAGATTTTTTGCTTAAAGACTTGACAAAAAACATTGAACCTGTTAAAATAATTAAAAGTATCTATAAATTAGCACCGGTTTCATTTTGAAACCACTATGTGCCTGTAGCTCAGCTGGATAGAGCGTCAGCCTCCGGAGCTGAAGGTCGGGCGTTCGAATCGCCCCAGGCACTTTTTCTACTTAACGAATGGTGTGAAAACACAATCGCCACGTGAACCCCATATCTACACTTTAAGAGTATGTTAACATTAAAAAGGATAGTTGTCAAGGCTTTTTAAGTTTCTGCATACGATGCATTTTTACTTCATAGCAACGCTTCTTTCAGGCGTGGCACCTAACAGAAAATGTTACACTTTTTATTTTTTTGCCACGGAAATCTATAACCAAAAATCCCTCAGAAGCAAGATAGAGCATGGGTTCACAAACGAATACCCGAACATGCAATGTTACACCACTGTGACATTTGAATGAAAGGAAAATATGGCACTTGACGTACGCGACACACAACTATTGGATTTGGTTGACCCAGAGGCAGGCATTGAACAGATAGCAACAGGTTGCCAATTTACCGAGGGACCGCTCTGGCACGCTACAGGACAGTTCCTACTTTTCAGCGATATTCCCGCAAACAAGATGCGGAAATGGGATGCCGACTCCGGGATGACGGTTTTCCGCGATCCCTCTGGAAAATCAAACGGATTGACCTACGATAAAGGTGGACATCTCATCGCCTGTGAGCACGCAAACCGCCGAGTATCACTCACAACCGCTGATGGAGAGGTGATGACAATTGCCTCGCACTATCAGGGCAAACGCTTGAACAGTCCCAACGATATTGTTGTGAAATCCGATGGAAGTCTCTATTTCACAGACCCCCCTTACGGGCTAAGCGCAGCGTACGGGGTTGAATCCGAAAAGGAACTCGATTTTCAAGGGGTCTACCGCTTGTCCTCCGACTATGAGACACTGACACTCCTCGTTGACGACTTTGACCGACCCAACGGCATCTGCTTCTCACCGGACGAGTCCATTCTCTATATTAACGATACCGAACGGATGCATGTCCGTGCATTCGATGTTCAACCCGATGGCACAATCACTAACGATCGTGTCTTCGGCGAAGAAGAAGGCGACAACGGCAAACCCGACGGCATGAAAGTTGATGTCCAAGGAAATGTCTATCTAACGGGTCCTGACGGGATTTGGGTCTTCGCACCAGACAGCACACACCTCGGTATTATTCTTGTGCCTGAGCGTGCGGCAAACTTGGCATGGGGCGGTGACGACTGGAAAACCCTATTTGTCACAGCAAGCACCTCGGTCTATCGTATAGCATGCAAAATAGCAGGAGTCGCAGTGCCGTAATGCCTATGAAAATTAATATCAAACGTATAGATAAGACGCTCCCGTTGCCGAAATATGAAACATCAGGGTCTGTAGGCTTCGATTTTATCTGCCGAGAATCCGCAGAGATTGCCCCAGGATCTATCGTCCTCATCCCCGCTAATGTTGTTGTCGAAACACCCCCCGGTTATATGCTGATGGTCTGTCTACGAAGCAGCACGCCGCGCAAATTAGGGCTGCTGATGCCACAAGGTGTCGGTATCGTTGATAACGACTACTGTGGTGAAGAGGATGAACTGAAAATCCAAGTCTATAATTTCACGGATGAAGTCGTGAACGTCGAAAGAGGTAGTCGGATTGCACAAGGGATTTTTGTCCGTGTAGATACGGCAGAATGGAATGAAGTTGAACAGATGTCCGCTGCTTCAAGAGGCGGGTTTGGCAGCACAGATCGGTAGCCTTGTGCTTCCAGCATGTGTTCATAGGAGGGTTACCAGCCATAAATGCTGGTGATCAGTAGGCATGAAACAATATCTTGAAGGACTGCAACAAGTATTAGACACTGGCGTTGACCGAGAGGGCAGAAATGGGAAGACTCGCGCAATCTTCGGCATGCAAATGCGCTATAATCTGGAAGACGGATTTCCTGCCGTAACTACGAAGAAACTCGCATTCCGTTCCGTAAAAGCGGAACTCTTAGGTTTCTTGCGAGGCTATGATCACGCTGAGCAGTTTGAGAAACTCGGGACACAGATATGGAACGCAAACGCCGAGGCATGGGGACGTGATGGATACCTTGGACGGATATACGGTGTTCAGTGGCGAGAGTGGCAAACAGAGAATGGCACGATTGATCAGTTAGCCAGGGTCATCGAACAAATCCAGACAAACCCGCATAGTCGTAAACATATTGTCACGGCGTGGAATCCAGCGGAATTAGAGGAGATGGCATTGACACCCTGCCACATGTGCTTTCAATTCTTTATAGCAGACGGTAAGTTGTCGCTCCAGATGTATCAGCCGAGTTGCGATATGTTCTTAGGTGTGCCCTTTAATATCGCCTCGTACGCGCTTCTTCTGCACATGGTGGCGCAGGTAACAGGTTTAACACCCTATGAATTCGTCCACACTTTAGGGGATGCCCACATCTACCACGCACACTTTGAAGCCGTTGAAATGCAATTGAAACGGGAACCTTACCTGCTCCCGAAACTCGTTTTGAATCCGAAAATCAAGTCAATAGATGCTTTCAAGATGCAGCACATTCAGTTAGAGGACTATCAACATCACAATGCGATCCGCGCTCCTATGATTGTCTAAAAGGAGAATCAAGATGCTAAAAATAAAAGTGCTGACACTTCTCGCTATAACCCTTGCAATAGGACTCGCGGGCTGTGGAGATTCCAACGAGCATGCTGTTTTCCGTTCTGGGGACATGATTACCATTTATTGGGTCTTGGAAGATAACGAAGAAATTAACAACTTTGAACTTAGTAACAATATCTTGGAATTCGACATCAAGACGGGTGAATTACACGAGAAACAGAGCCTCCCAATCAAATTTGCTACAAGTCATGAAACCCTTGAAATCAAAGGAATGAGCAGACTTGATGACCTGGCAATCTTTCATATTGTGGTTAACCCCATGATGCAATCACATCCAGAACTTCCGATCGTCCAAAAGACCTACACGACATACCGAGGGATCGATATTGACCTTGACAACGAACCGGGTGATTTCACAAAAGCTAAAACTTTCCGAACTGGTGACAGAATCACAATGTTTTGGCATAGACCCGATAAACCTGAAAAGAAATGGCACAACTGGACGCATGGAACCGGGGAAAGTGATATGTGGATGGAGGGACGGCCACTTCCTGATAATTGGACGGAAGGACTGTCTATTACAGGTGTTGAACCACACGAAAGTATAAAGGTAATAGGCATCGGCAGCACGCCTGAAATTTTCATCGTATATTTCCGCGTTGCGCCCAATTCTACTGACTAAGATTAGGACAGCGGTAGCCATAACACGGTATTCAAAGGAGAGCATGGAACAAGAAAAGCAAGATACCCTCGGCAATTCAGAACAGAACGGTAACCCTTTGGGTCCCCATGAATTGACACTATCAGAGGAAGCGGCGTTCCTCATTCAACTCATCTTTGAGGAATTTGAAGAACTGCTAAACGATTACCCCCACCACGCTGCTTACTGTTTTGCATCTATTATTCATCTGTCAGACACTGCGGAGAATCTCTCACATTTCGCCCGGCGGTTAGGAATGTGGTTGTGGATTGAAGTACTCTCTTTCCAAACCGAGGAACCTTTAAGCCTCAGCGCACTCGCTGATCACTTTGAAACCGATGTGAAAACCGTTCAAACCGGAATTGATGAACTTGCGAAGGCAGGGCAATTTAAGATGGAATGGCAACAAGAAAATACAATCAAATTGGCACCGCGTATGTTAAAAGAGACAGTCATCCATTTTGCCGAACAGGTTTTGAAAGGTATAAAAATGGGGGAACAAGAAGAAGGAGCAGCACCCTAAAATGTTAATTTCAATGATCGCCGCGATGGACAAAAACCGGCTTATCGGCAACGGACCGGATATCCCGTGGCAGATGCCTGCTGATCGCCGACATTTCCGTGACATGACCATCGGCAAACCCGTCGTTATGGGTCGCAAGACTTTTGAAACCCTTAAACGTCCTTTGGGCAAACGGCAGAACATAATTCTCACGCGGAACACGGCTTACGAGGCACCGAAAGGTTGCGTTGTCGCACACTCCGTAGAAGAAATTATTAAAGGCTCGCAGGAAGCAGAAGAACTCATGATATGCGGGGGCGCGCCTATCTACGAAGCCTTCTTACCGCACGCCGATAGGCTCTATATCACGCAGATTCATGCCACGTTTGAAGGCGATGTCTATTTCCCAGCGTACGATATAACAGCATGGCAAGAAGTGAAACGTATTGACGGCGAACCCGACGAAAAAAATCCTTACCCCTACAGTTTTCTGTTTTTAGAAAGAAAATAAAAAGGAGCAAATCAGTGCTTAACCTTTGTATGCTCTCAGGTTCTTTTGAATACGACTCGGAAGCGTCTCTGATCATTTTCAAGCAGTTTGTTGAAAAACACTACCCGATCAAGACAAACCTAATCGTCTATAGTTCAGAAGATGACGATCCATCTTTGGCAGCGTTGGATGACGCAGATGCTCTGTTAGTTTTCACACGGCGTCTCAATACAGATGGCGCATCACTGAGGCAATTTCAAGATTATTGTCGACAAGGGAGACCCATCGTTGGGGTTAGGACAGCGAGCCACGCGTATCAAAACTGGCTTGCGTTTGATAAAGATATTCTCGGTGGTGATTATCAAGGACATTACGGCCATGGACCCATTACGCGTGTTGAAATCGTTGAGGCGGAACATCCAATTCTGAAGGATATACCGGCGTTCGATACTTATGGAAGTCTCTACAAAAATCCATCAATTCGCGAGGATACATCTTTGTTACTGATGGGACGGACCGATGAACATTCAGAACCTGTAGCATGGACACGCTTGCATAATGGCGGTCGCGTCTGCTATACTTCATTAGGGCACCAAAAAGATTTTGAAGTAGAACCTTTTCTGCGATTCCTCGCACAAAGTATTTTGTGGGTATCGGGACAGATTTAACGAAATTTGAGGCACTCTCGGAGATATGGAAGCACTGACAATTACGAATGGCGATATCTATACCCCAACGCATTACGGACAGGGGAATATCGTCATTGAAGACGACACAATTTTAGAAATAACAACGGATACATCTCAACTGACAGGTAAGGTCATTGACGCAGCCGGGTGCCTTGTAATTCCGGGGTTGATCGATGGATTAGTACATGGCGGCGGCGGCTATGACACTATGACAGGCGAGGTTGAAGACATAGCGGCAATTGCGCGCGCACATGCACGCAGTGGTGTCACCTCCTTAGTTTTAGGCCTCTCCTCCGGCAGTATGGAACAAATCAACAACGCCTTAACCGCTATTGCACAGGTCGTTGATGAACCGGTCGCGGACGGTTCGCAGCTGATCGGTTCCTATGTTGAAGGAAAATTCGGAAGTCTCGCCAAAAACGGCGCACAGAACGCCAAGTATATTACACCGCCGAACTTTGAAGAATTCCACGCGATGTGGGCAGCCTCTGATGGCACCTTGAAAGTAATTTCTCTCGCACCGGAAAACGATGAAAATCTCCAATTTATCAAGCACCTCGCAGCCTATAAGACAGAGGCGTACAACGACATCGTCATCGCAATGGGACACACAAATGCTACATATCAGCAAGCGATGGCAGCGATTGACACTGGTATAACCCGTGCCACGCATACCTACAACGGTATGAGCGGGATGCATCACCGAACCCTCGGTGCCATTGAAGCGGTACTCTCCCACCCAGATATCCACGCAGAACTCATCATTGACGAACACCATGTCCACCCGTTTTGGGGGAATAACTTGATTCAGCAGAAAGGCATTCACGCAGTTGGGTTGATTACAGACTGTACAGAACTCGCTGGTGTCCCTACTGAAGAATGGCAGGCATCCGCAACCTATATTCCTCAGCTGGATGCCTATCGTCTCAATGAGGATGCGATCTCTGAACACGACACCGCTTTTGAAGCCGGTACGACCGAGAAGTACGTACGCAATGGCGCGATGTGGCTCGATGTCGGCAAACCGACCGAACGCCTTGCAGGTGCAACAATCACCCTCATGGATGGTGTCCGCAATGTCATCAATTGGGGAAATTCACTCGAAGATGCATTAACAATGGCAACATCAACACCCGCAGAAAATTTAGGCGTCGCGGCATCCGTAGGTTCAATCGCAGCTGGTAAAACAGCAGATATCGTTATTGTCAATGAAAATTTAAGCGTCCGGACGGTTATTTTACGTGGAAAATTGCTAAAAAACTAAGAAATTCGTAGAATTCAGGTGTTTTTTACCTTATTTTTTCAAAAAAATTTGACAAACGATTGTTCAGCGTGTATAATATTTATCTTGGGAACCCTAATAAATCTTTTTTGGGAGAAGGGGGCAATTATCCGGAACCATTCTAACGTCGTACCCAAATTCCACGTTAATTAGTTCTGCTGAAGTTGTAATGCCCCGCGCGGGCTTTTTTTAATGCCAAAAGCCCTTATAGCCTTTATTCCGGAGGATGAAATGCCAACGATTAACCAGTTAATTAAAAAACCGCGTAAAAGGTCTCGGAAGAAAACGAAATCGCCGGTGCTTGAAGAATGTCCCCAACGGCGCGGTATTTGTGTACAGGTGAAGACGATAACGCCGAGAAAACCGAACTCGGCACTGCGTAAAGTAGCCCGGGTGCGTTTCACCACTGGCTATGAAGCGACCTGTTACATTCCGGGGATTGATCACAATTTGCAGGAACACTCGATCGTTTTGGTTCGGGGTGGAAAAGTGCGGGATCTCGCTAACGTGCGTTACCACATCGTACGTGGACAGTTGGATACTGCTGGTGTCGAAAATCGCCGCCAAGGTCGTTCAAAATACGGTACTCGGAAACCCGACTAAATAACGGAGGAATATTAGATGCCGAGACGTGGAAATATCAGCAAACGCGATGTCAACCCTGACGCAACTTACAACAGTAAGCTCGTATCAAAGTTTATTAATAGTCTCATGTTGGATGGCAAAAAAAGCACAGCGCAGTCAATCCTATATGAGAGTTTCAAGATCATAGAAGAGCGAACAAATGACGAAGGTTTCGCTGTGTTCCGTCAAGCGATCAATAACGTTAAACCGGTGCTCGAAATTCGTCCTCGACGTGTAGGCAGTCAAACTTACCAAGTCCCGGTTGATGTAAAAACGGAACGCAAACAACGGTTAGCTTTCAGTTGGATTATCCAATCCGCTCGTGCCCGTGGCGAAAGACGCATGGCAGAACGCCTCGCTGGTGAAATACTTGAAGCGTCGCAGAACGAAGGCGGCGCAATCCGTAGGAAACAGGATCAGCATCGAATGGCAGAAGCCAACCGAGCTTTCGCACATTACCGATGGTAGAGATGTTAGTCCGGCTTAGTGCCGAGATGTAAAGTATAAAAGGAGTCACTCAATCGTGGCCGATACAAAAAACAGTACCCCACAACGCTTAGAACTACCCCACATGCGGAATATTGGCATCATGGCACACATTGATGCTGGCAAAACTACCGTAACCGAACGTATTCTGTATTATACCGGTAGAGTCTATCGCATCGGTGACGTGGACAACGGCACCACCACCATGGACTGGATGGTGCAAGAGCAGGAACGCGGTATCACGATTACTGCAGCTGCAACGACCTGTCACTGGAAAAAACACCATATTAATATTATTGACACACCGGGGCATATTGATTTTACCGTTGAAGTTGAACGTTCACTTCGCGTACTTGACGGTGCAGTCGCAGTTTTCTGCGCGGTCGGCGGCGTTGAACCTCAATCGGAAACTGTTTGGAGACAAGCAGACAAATACGACATACCTCGAATCGCATTCGTGAATAAAATGGATCGAACGGGTGCTGATTTCTTCCGCACTGTCGAAACCATGGAAGAACGCCTCGGTGCTACAGCAATTCCGGTACAGCTTCCTATCGGTTCAGCAGAACAGTTCACAGGCATCGTTGACCTCATCTCCATGAAAGGTCAGATTTGGAATGCTGGGACAGATGCTGGTAGCGACGGCACTGTTATTCAAGAGACAGACATCCCGAAAGAAATGGAAGAGATGGCAAACGAATATCGCGATCGGATGTTAGAAGCTATTGCCGATTGTGATGAAGAGCTTCTCCTGAAATACTTAGACGGCGTTGAAATTTCACCTGAAGAAATTAAAATAGCAATGCGTGACGCTGCAATCGCTGGAAAAGTTGTCCCTGTCCTCTGCGGAACAGCTCTAAAGAATAAAGGTGTACAACCGCTCTTAGACGCAATCGTCTCCTACTTGCCCGCACCGACCGATGTGCCTCCCATAGTAGGTTTTGATCCTAAAACTGAAGAAGATAAAACGCGTAGTCCGAGTGAGAACGAACCGTTCTGTGGATTGGCATTCAAAATCATGACAGATCCACACGTTGGCAAACTCACTTATCTACGAGTTTACTCCGGTGTCCTCAAGAAAGGCGATACGGTCTATAACAGTAAAACTCGCAAACACGAACGCGTTGGGCGTTTGATGCAGATGCATGCCAACAAACGGGAAGAGCTGCAAGCCGTTTATGCAGGCGACATTGCCGCAGCAATCGGTTTAAAGGATCTCTCAACTGGGGACACACTTTGTGATCCAAAGGCGCATATCACCTTAGAAACTATGGTGTTCCCACTCCCGGTAATGGCGATCGCAATTGAACCTCGCACACAATCTGACATTGACAAACTCAACCTCGCCCTCTCTAAACTCGCTGAAGAAGACCCAACCTTTAAAGTTCATCAAGATCCAGAAACTGGACAGACCCTGCTGTCAGGTATGGGTGAACTTCACCTCGAAATCATCGTTGACAGGCTCGTTAGAGAGTTTAATGTCTCAGCGAATGTAGGTAACCCAGAGGTTGCCTATCGCGAAACGATCCTCAAGGCGGTTAAGTCTGAAGGCAGATTTGTACGCCAATCTGGTGGTAGAGGTCAATTCGGTCATGTTGTCATTGAAGTTGAACCGCTCGAAAAAGGAACCGGTTTTGAATTCATCGACGCAACCAAAGGCGGTGTGATTCCACAGGAATACATTCCAGCCGTCCAGAAAGGCATTGAGAATGCCATGAATACCGGTGTTCTCGCTGGCTATCCAGTTGTTGATGTCTCTGTAAAACTCATTGATGGTTCACACCACGCAGTAGATTCATCAGAAATGGCGTTTTCTATCGCAGGTTCAATGGCGTTTAAAGATGCCTTGAAGCGTGCTACACCCACACTTCTTGAACCAATTATGGACGTTGAGGTTATCGCACCAGATGAATACCTCGGCAAAGTCATAGGCGATTTAAACTCGCGTCGTGCACAGATACGCGAGACGGAACTGCAATCGAAATCCCGTATCCAGGTTATCAAGGTTGATGTCCCTCTCTCAGAAATGTTTGGGTACGTCAAAACTCTCAGATCACTCACACAAGGTAGAGCTAACTACTCTATGGAATTTGCACACTACAACCAAGTTCCAACAAGTGTGATGGAAGACTTAGTTTCATCAACGAATCGTAATTCGTAATTGTTAAATAGTTGTGAAGTGTCCGAACTGTGGGAGTATTCTCACTTCCCATAAGCGGATATAAGATTTAATTAAACGGTGTTACCACACGACAAAGCGTTTGGACACCCCATAGAAACGGGACTGCGTAGTTTTGCAGAACTGCGCTGACAACACCCGCAACAATAAACTTTTAGTGGAGCTCGGATAAAAATGGCTAAGGAAACTTTTGAAAGGAATAAGCCACACGTTAATATTGGGACAATCGGTCACGTTGACCACGGTAAAACCACGCTGACAGCAGCGATTACCATGGTCCTCTCTAAGCTTTCTGACTCAGATTACGTCCAGACTTACGAGGATATTGACAAGGCACCGGAAGAAAAAGAACGTGGCATTACAATTAACACAGCACACGTTGAATATGAAACCGAGAATCGGCACTACGCACACGTCGATTGCCCCGGACACGCCGACTATATCAAGAATATGATTACCGGCGCTGCACAGATGGACGGCGCAATCCTTGTCGTATCTGCCGCTGATGGCCCGATGCCGCAGACGCGCGAGCACGTACTGCTTGCCCGGCAGGTGAACGTACCCTCTCTCGTTGTCTTCCTCAACAAAGCAGATATGGTTGATGACGAAGAACTGGTTGAACTCGTTGAACTCGAAGTTCGCGAATTGCTCAGCGATTACGACTTCCCCGGCGACGATATTCCTATCGTTGCAGGCTCTGCTCTTGAAGCTATGGAAGCCGACGGAGACCCGACAAATGACGCGTGTAAGCCAATTCTGGAACTCATGGAAGCTGTTGATGACTTCATTCCAGAACCCGTCCGTGACACTGACAGACCGTTCCTGATGTCGATTGAAGATACCTTCACCATCAGTGGACGCGGTACCGTTGCTACGGGACGCGTTGAACGCGGTGTCATTCAAGTCGGAAGCTCGGTCGAAATCGTTGGACTCCGAGAAACACAAGACACCGTTATCACGGGTGTTGAGATGTTTCACAAAAATCTTGATGAAGGTCGTGCTGGCGACAACCTCGGTGCTTTGCTCAGGGGTGTTGAACGTGACGCGATTGAACGCGGCCAAGTTTTGGCCGTCCCTGGAACGGTTACACCGCATACTAAATTTGAAGCCGAAGCCTATATTCTTACAAAAGATGAAGGCGGACGTTGGAACCCATTCTTTAGTGGATACAGACCGCAGTTCTATTTCAGAACAACCGACGTAACCGGTAAGATGGATCTTCCTGAAGGCATCGAAATGATTATGCCCGGCGACAATGCCCAGATTACCGTTGAATTGTCCAAACCGATCGCGATGGAAGAACAACTTCGGTTCGCCATTCGTGAAGGTGGACAGACTATCGGTGCCGGTGTTGTCTCTAAAATTCTTGAATAAGAGATTTGGCGGAGCTTACGCTCCGCCTTTTTAAGGACATCAATACAGAGGACTGTAAACATCAACTTCAAGATGCTAAGCAACAACATTCCTCTTGTTTGGTGAAGGCGATACCAAAAGATGGACAATCAAAAGATTCGCATCCGGCTTAAGGCGTTTGACTATCGGTTGTTAGACCTGTCGTCAAAGCAAATAGCAGATACTGCAAAACGCACAGGTGCAGCTGTCTCCGGTCCGATTCCATTGCCGACGAAAAAGCATACCTACACAGTCCAACGTTCA
Source organism: Candidatus Poribacteria bacterium (assembly GCA_965208735.1). Classification (GTDB taxonomy): domain Bacteria; phylum Poribacteria; class WGA-4E; order WGA-4E; family WGA-3G; genus WGA-3G. The sequence goes on along the minus strand of CBDBPM010000002.1, from coordinate 4,435,100 downwards.
ACGTTTACAGACAAAAAGTCGCGTGAACAATTTGAGATGCGGATTCATAAACGTCTGCTGGATATCTTAGAGACTACACCTAAAACTGTTGATGCTTTGATGCGGTTAGACCTGCCTGCAGGGGTAGATGTCAAAATTACGCTACTGTAGTCGGAGAAATGATTGTTCTCCACTCCGACGGTTTGGAAATCATTGCTGAATAGTTTGTTGGTTTGCAAATCCTAAAGGAGGAGAGAGAAAGAAAATGGTTAATGGAATTATCGGCCGCAAAGTCGGCATGACACAAATCTTTGAAGACTCCGGAACAGCGGTGCCTGTGACTGTTATCCAAGCAGGTCCTTGTCCAATTGTCCAACTCAAAACGCAAGAGAAAGATGGATATCAAGCAGTTCAGTTGGGTTTTGGGGAACAGAAAGCGAGCCGCATAAATAGCCCAAAACGTGGACATTTAGCGAAAGCCGGTGTTGATTCAGCACGGGTGCTTCGCGAATTTCGGGTCCAGAGTCTTGAGGATGTGTCCGTAGGAAACATTGTTGATGCGAGCGTCTTTTCAGAAGGTGAACTTGTTGACGTGACAGGCACCTCAAAAGGACACGGTTTCACGGGGGTGGTGAAACGTTGGAAATTCGCTGGTGGTAAGAAAAGCCACGGCGGTGAGCAAGACCTCCGTCGCCCGGGTTCCATCGGGGCAAGTGCGACACCTTCCCGAGTCTTTAAAGGGAAAAAGATGGCTGGACGCCACGGTGCCAAACGGCATACCGTCCAAAATCTTCCTGTAATCCAAGCCGATCCCGAGCGTAACTTGCTGGTGGTAAAAGGCGCAGTCCCTGGACCGCCCAACGGCTTGCTTCTGATTAGAAAAGCATCTAAAGCACAGAGTGCATAGGTAGGCAGTCGTCAGCAAACGAGTGCCAAAAGAAAACGAGCATACGAATATGTCAACTTTAGACGTACACAACAAGTCCGGGGATGTCCTGCACGAAAAGGTATTAGCCGACGCATTCACTGATGCTGAGGTGAATGGCCCTGTTATTCATCAGTGTGTCGTTGCCTACCTTGCCAATCAGCGGCAAGGCGATGCCTCAACGAAGACCCGGAGTGAAGTGAAAGGTAGTGGGAAAAAACTCTACCGTCAAAAAGGAACTGGCAGAGCACGCGTCGGAGACGCTAAGGCTCCGCATCGAGTCCACGGGGGGGTAGCGTTCGGCCCGAAACCTCGGAGTTACCGGCAGCACACCCCGAAACGCATACGACGACTCGGCTTACATAGCGCACTTGCAGACCGGTTCCAGAATCAGCAGTGCATTCTTGTTGAAGATTTCACGCTTGAACAACCGCGGACCAAAGATGTCATCAATATGTTAAAAGCACTGAACGCTGAGGGAAAGGTGCTACTTATTCTTGATGAACATAGCCCGAATATTAACCTCTCCGTGAGGAACATTCCGAAAGTTCACAGCTGCACATGGGATAGGCTCAACGTCTATGAAGTCATGTGGCACGACACGTTGATAATCACCGAGAAAGCCGCTGAGAAACTCGAATCCAAGTTCGTAAACACCGGTTCAGATACGGAAGGACAAGACTGATGAAGGATGGCTATCAGATTATACTGCAACCGCTGATTACGGAGAAAAGCACAATTCTCCGAGAAGGTAACAAGTACGCCTTTATTGTTGATCGCAAGGCAACCAAACCACAGATCCGCCGTGCTGCTGAAGAGTTGTTCGACCTCGAAGGGGACATCCTTAAAGTCCGCACAATGCACGTTCGTGGTAAGCCGAAAGGTAAAATGTTGCGTTATCAACGTGGTCGGAAACCGCATTGGAAAAAAGCGATTATTACGCTAAAAGAAGGTGCGACGATCCAAGAGTTTGAAACTATATAGGTCCGTGATAAATTGACCCCCTACTCACGTAATGATGATTGCCAAAAAGGTAATCCGCTCAATGCAAAATGGACAAGCGTGTTGGCAGAGGTACAAACTTTAAGAAAGAACTCTCGCTGACACCTTGAGAAAAGGAAATTAGAGTGCCTAAAACATATTCACCTATAACCCCCAGTCGTAGGTTTATGACAGGGTACACCTTTGAAGAGATTACGCGGAGCAAGCCGGAAAAATCACTCGTCAAAGGGAGCAAGCAGAAAGCCGGTCGGAATTCCAACGGACGCTTGACAGTCAGGCGCCGCGGTGGTGGACACAAACGCCGATACCGAGCCATCGACTTCAAACGTGATAAATTTGGCATTCCTGCCAAAGTTGCCGCAATTGAATATGATCCGAATCGTTCTGCCCATATCGCACTCCTCAACTATGTTGACGGAGAAAAACGCTATATTCTTGCCCCCGTTGGTGTTCAAGTCGGCGACATGCTTACTTCAGGCGAAGACGCAGAAATCCGGGTTGGAAACGCTTTGCCGCTTGAAAGAATCCCGCTCGGCTCCTCTATCCACAATATAGAGATGAAACCTGGAAAAGGCGGACAACTGGTACGTAGTGCCGGTGGTGCTGCGCAATTGGTTGACAGAGAGGGCAAATACGCGCGTGTTCGGCTTCCGTCAGGTGAGATTCGGCTTATCCCCGTGCGAGCGATGGCAACACTCGGTCAGGTTGGCAATGTCAGCAAGATCGTCATCGGTAAAGCGGGACGTTCGCGATGGCTCGGAAAACGACCGAAAGTCAGAGGTGTTGCGATGAACCCGATTGACCATCCACACGGCGGCGGTGAGGGAAAAAGCTCCGGCGGTAGACATCCCGTCACGCCTTGGGGTGTTCCAACCAAAGGTTATAAGACCCGAAACCCGAAGAAGAAATCGAACCGCTATATTGTCGGAAAACGCAAATAGCCCTTTTCATGAATGCCTCGTTCGCGTAGCGAGCGAATAATGTTTAGAAGGTAAAGGAGACACATAATGGCGCGTTCTATTAAAAAGGGACCCTATATAGACCCAAAACTTGCCAAGAAGGTAGCCGCTATGGAACGCTCTGGTACCAAACGCGTAATCCGCACTTGGTCCCGACGTTCAACCATTACACCTGAGTTAGTCGGACACACCTTGGCAATTTACAACGGAAAGAAGTTTTTTCCGGTGTATATCACAGAGAACATGGTAGGACATAAACTTGGGGAATTCTCACCGACCCGTACTTTCCGTTCCCACGCTAGTGGTGGTGCGAGAAGATAATTTTTGCGATAATTTTCATCGCAAATTGACAGTGTATTCATCTCTTTTTAGAGAAAATACGTTCACTACTTCGTCAATGATGGCGATGAACCAGAAACTTGCTTTTATTGGAGACACTGATGGAAGCCAGATCTAAAATTAGGAATGCATCGGTTGCACCGCGGAAAGCCCGCTTGGTGGCCGATCTCGTCCGTAATCAATATGTTGAAGATGCGTTAAGTCAATTACGCTTTACGCATAAAGCCGCGTCTCCTATCATCTACAAACTGATTCAGTCAGCAGCTGCGAACGCGCAATATAAAGATCCAAGTATTGATATTGCGGGCTTATACGTCAAAGAAATTCGCGTTGATGAAGGGATTACGCGGAAATGGATACGTCCCCGGGCACGGGGTATGGCAAATAGGATTCTCAAACGCAGTAGCCATATCACCGTTGTCGTTGACGAGGAGAGTACCGAAGATGCTGAGTAACGGCGTACAGTCTTATAAAGCACTACAAAACGCCTCGGTCTCCATGTCACAAGCGGGAAAAGTCTGATAGGAGGTTTCCGTGGGACAAAAAACTCACCCCCGTGGATTACGCTTAGGAATCATTGAGACGTGGGATTCAAAGTGGTACAGCGAACGGGATTACGCCAAGTGGCTCCATGAAGATTTCAAGATTCGGAAATTCGTCAAACAGGAACTGGCACGTGCCGGGATTTCGCGCATTGAAATCGAACGCGTTGCTGACCGTTGTAGCATCAACATCCATACAGCACGCCCAGGTATTGTTATTGGTCGTCGCGGTGCTGAAGCTGAGAAACTACAAGCATTAATCGAGAAAGAGGTCGGCTGCCCCGTTCGGATTAATGTCTCGGAAATTAGAGTCGCTGAACTGGATGCCCAACTTGTATCAGAAGCTGTTGCAACGCAAATAGAACGCCGAGCCGGTTTTAAACACGCAATGCGGCGCAGCATCTCCAGTTCGATCCAAGCGGGTGCTTTAGGTGCTAAAATTATGGTCAGCGGTAGATTAGACGGTAAAGAAATCGCCCGCACCGAATCGAGCATTGAGGGCCGCGTCCCGCTTCACACCCTTAGAGCCGATGTTGACTATGGGTTTACTGAAGCAAATACAACGTACGGTAAAATCGGTGTCAAAACTTGGATTTTCAAGGGCGAAATTATTGGTGTTCCAGACAAATTAAAGGGCGAAGCAACCGTTCGCCGTCAACTTGGACGGCGCGAAGATACTGGTTCGCAACGTTCTGAGCGTCGACGGGGCGATAGACGTTCTGGATCTCAAGATGGAAGACGTTCTGGATCTCAAGATGGACGATCCCGACAATCTGGCAGGCAAGACAGAGGCAGAAACCGGCGCAGACAGCGTCAGGACAATCAGGGATCCAGGAGCAACTGATAACTGGACTCACTGATTTATTTTAAGGAGGCATCTAAGGTGTTAATGCCAAAACGCGTGATGCGCCGCTATGTGCATCGCGGAAAACGCCGTGGTAAACCGCTCCGTGGCTCACAAATCAATTTCGGTGAATACGGTTTGCAAGCAATGGAAGCCGGTTGGATTACAAACAACCAGATTGAATCGGCACGTGTTGCTATTACGCGACATGTACGCCGCGGTGGAAAACTTTGGATCAAGGTTTTTCCGCACAAACCACTCAGTAAACAACCTGCTGAAACCCGCATGGGCAAGGGCAAAAAAGGTCCGCCCGAATACTGGGTCGCTGTGGCTAAACCCGGCAGAATCCTTTTTGAATTAGGCGGCGTTTCGCTTGAAGATGCGAAAGGGGCGATGGCACGAGCCGCCCACAAATTGCCAATCAAAACTAAGTTCGTTGCACGGAATGCGTAATTTCGGCTACGACTCCGGCGTTGGAAAAAAGTTATGCCCGCGTAAATGCAGCATTCTACTTTTCACAACACTCAAGGAGGCACGGAAAAATGAAAGCGGATGAACTCAGAGGGAAAACGACCGAAGAGTTGGAAGGTGAACTGGAAACGCTAAAAGAGACCCTATTTAATCAGAGATTTAGAAGTATCTTGGGGCAACAAGAAGACACGACACGTATCGGCAAGATCCGCAAGGACATTGCGCGTGTGCAAACCCTTCTGCAGGAGCGTTCACAGTAAACAGAACAGAGACAACACGGTTCATCAATTTCAAGGATGTGTATTTCTAATGTGCACATGTTAACAGGTTTTGGCTGGTTTGGAGGATAAAGTTGAACGAGGAAATAAGAAGACATCGTAAATTTCGGACAGGTCGTGTTATGAGTAACAGTATGGATAAAACTGTCACCGTGGCAGTTGTTCGCCGCTATCAGCACCCCCTTTACAAAAAGGTTGTCCGGAAAACGAAGAAGATTCTCGCTCACGATGAACAGAATAGTTGTAACGTCGGTGACGTGGTGCAGGTTGTTGAAACCCGTCCGCTGAGTCGTCAGAAACGGTGGCGGGTCCAATCGGTCGTAAGCGCGATACAACCCGCAAACGATTAAGAAATGCCATCACGAGAACACTTGCCGCTTGCTTATGCATGAGGCGATAGCAAACGGTGTATGCATGGCACTTGAGAAGAAAGGGTTTTCATCCCCACTCTGACGTTTCCAAAACACCGTTTTGAAAACGGTAGAGGAGGATACAAAAATGGTTCAATCATACTCTCGATTAAGCTGTGCTGATAATACTGGCGCAAGGAAATTAATGTGCATTAGTGTATTAGGAGGCACTCGCCGTCGCTATGCCCGCGTAGGCGATGTGATTGTGGCAAGTATCAAAGAAGCGACACCTAATACACAGGTTAAAGCCGGCGAAGTCGTTCGCGCAGTTGTCGTTCGTACGACTAAAGAATATCGACGCGCAGACGGATCTTATATTAAATTTGACCAGAATGCTGCGGTTCTCGTCCATCCGCCGGATCGAGAAGGTAATCAACTTCCACGAGGCACCCGAATTTTCGGACCCGTGGCGCGAGAACTTAGAGAAAAGGGGTTCACCCGAATTATCTCGCTCGCCCCCGAAGTTATTTAGGAGGTCAATTGTGGCACGACAAAAACTGCATATTAAAAAGGATGATACAGTTGTAGTCCTTAGCGGACAAGACCGCGGTAAGGAAGGTGTGGTTTTGGAGGTGTACCCAAAGAAGCAACGCGCAGTTGTTGAAGGCGTTCATATCGTTAAACGCCACCTCCGACCAAACCAAATGGGACAAGGCGGTGTTGTCGAACGCGAAGGCACCATTCACATTTCCAATCTCAAAAAGGTTGATGCTTCTTAAGGAAAAATAAAATCTTGACACTGCAGACAAGAAGTGTTGCCAAGACAACCTCACTGAATATGGAATTTTATAGGATACAAGGCTCATGAGCCCATTCAAAGAATTTTATCAAACGGAAGTCATGCCCGCATTACAGAGCCATTTTAATTATGGAAATGTGATGCAGATTCCGAAACTCGACAAGGTCGCACTCAATATAGGGGTCGGCGAAGCACTTCAGAACCCGAAAGCATTGGAAGATGCCGTGGAAGAACTCACGCTTATCGCGGGACAGCGCGCTATCATTACGCATGCCAAAAAATCCGTTTCTGCTTTTAAAGTCAGAGAAGGGATGGCAATCGGATGTAAAGTTACGCTAAGACAGCAGCGGATGTATGAGTTCTTCAACCGACTGGTGAACGTCGTCTTACCGCAAATTCGGGATTTTCGCGGTGTATCGCCGGATGCGTTCGATGGTCGTGGCAATTATTCCCTCGGCCTCACCGAACAGTTAATCTTCCCGGAAATTGATTACGACAACGTTAACGATATGCGCGGGCTGAACGTAACTGTTGTTACGACCGCCCCGACAGATGAAGAAGGCCGCGAATTACTAAGACTGCTGGGAATGCCGTTCCGAAAATAGATCGGTTCGGTAGCACAGCGTTTGCCACTAAATGGCTACACAAACTCCCTCGCAGCTTTGGACGCAGCTAACTTTCAACATCCGGAACCATTGAAAAAACAGGTCTCGGATAAACAAGAAAAGGAGCTCAAGGTTGGCAAGTAAAGCATGGATTGCCAAACAGAAAAGAACCCCGCGGTTCCAAACCCGGAAATACAGCCGTTGTAAAAGTTGCGGGAGATCGCGTGGGTATCTACGCAAGTTTGAATTGTGTCGTATCTGTTTTCGTCTTTACGCCCGCGCCGGTAAAATCCCCGGTGTCCGAAAGGCGAGTTGGTAGAAAACTGAGACCCGTCTGCCTTAACGACAATGGCACGATGGGGACAGCGGCTTTTCAAAAACGAGAACGAAATAAGGAGAATCTTTCATGTCGATGACCGATCCGATTGCCGATATGTTGACACGTATCCGCAATGCCAATATGGCAGGACATGAACGCGTTGAAATCCCCTCTTCAAAGGTCAAGGCTGAAATCGCACGCATTTTGGCAGAAGAAGGTTTCGTCCGAAACTACCGCTTGCTTGAAGACGGAAAACAGGGGATTTTAAGAATCTATTTGAAATACGGAAACAGTAAAAAAGAGAAGGTCATCACAAACCTTAGACGTATCAGCAAACCCGGGAGACGGATTTACGCCAAAGCTGATCGTCTGCCACGGGTTTTCGGAGGACTTGGTGTCGCCATTTTATCTACTTCCAGTGGGCTAAAAACCACGCCCCAGTGTCGTAAGGATAAAGTCGGTGGCGAAGTCTTATGTTACGTCTGGTAAGATTTTGAAGATGACTCTCAACAAGTTGGGAGAAATAGAATGTCACGTATTGGACTACAACCGATTCCACTCCCCGACAAAGTACAAGTGGCGTTAAATCAAAGCGATGTACAGGTCGAGGGGCCTAAAGGAAGCCTCAATTGGATACTTCCTGACGGAATTGATGTGACGCTTGAGGAAAACGTCCTAACCGTCCAAAGACAGAGTGAACTTAAACAGCACAAAGCCTTGCACGGATTGGCGCGCAGCCTCATTGCCAACATGGTTACCGGTGTTTCAGAGGGCTTTGAGAAAAAACTGCGAGTGGTGGGCACCGGCTACCGTGCCGAAGTTAACCGTGATAAATATTTGGTGCTTGATGTCGGCTACTCACACTCCGTCACTTACACCCCGCCTGAGGGGATCACGCTGAGCGTTGAAGCCTCTGAAAATATAGATGGGCAAGCACACACGCCTATTGTTGTTAGCGGTATTGATAAACAACTCGTTGGACAGGTAGCAGCGACTATTCGTCAGATTCGGAAACCAGATACTTATAAGCCTTGTAAAGGGATCCGCTACGATGGCGAGCGTGTCCGAGATAAAGAAGGCAAAGCTGCTGCCGCTGCCTAATGCTGTTATCTATCGCGCGCTATGGGACGAAATTTAAACGCCCTATGAAATAGATGGCGCGCTTATGATAGTAAGGAGACATCTTGACACTGATAAAAAAGAAACGGATGGGCCATCTACGACGTCGGAAACGGGTCCGCCAAAAGATTAGCGGGACCGGTAACAGACCGCGGTTGGCTGTTTTCAGAAGTTTGAAACATATCTATGCGCAGCTCATTAACGATGAACTTGGTGTGACGGTCGCCGAAGCTTCTACTTTATCACCCGAACTGAAAGAGAACCTTTCAAAAGGTGGAAATATAGCGGCAGCGGAGAGTGTTGGCGCACTTATCGCCCAAAAAGCCAAGCAGCGAGAAATTGAGGTCGTCGTCTTTGATCGGGGCGGGCATCTCTACCATGGGCGCATAAAAGCCCTCGCGGAAGCAGCGAAGGCAGAGGGGCTGAAGTTCTAAATGCCCCGCATACCGGTTCCTGTACCCCTACAGACTATGGTAAACAGGATTCATACCGGATAGGAGACTTTTTTGCTGAAAGATAGAATTAACCCTGATGATTTTGAATTTGAGGAACGCATGATTACAATTAACCGTGTGATGCGAGTCGGTAAAGGGCGGCGGACGCCCAGTTTTAACTCGCTCACGGTTGTTGGAAATCGTGATGGTATTGTCGGTATCGGGTTTGGTAGCGCAAGCGAAGTGGCCGGCGCGCTCCGCAAAAGTTTCGCCGACGCTCGCAAAAACTTGATTCGGGTACCCATCACCAACGGCACGCTCCCGCATGAAATTACCTGCGAATTCAAAGCTGCTAAAGTTTTGTTGAAACCTGCAAGTCCCGGAACAGGCATTATCGCGGGGCACGCGACGCGCGCTATCCTCGAATTTGCGGGTGTCCGAGACGCACTGACAAAATGCCTATCCTCTCGGAACGTGAAAAATATCGCTGAAGCCACTATACTGGGGTTAAAGAGCCTCAAGGATGTCAACGAAGTCGCACGACTACGAGAACTCTCTGTTGAAGAACTGCTCAAAAAACGCTAAAGATTGGCAATTATTGGTCAGCCGTCGGCGGTCAGAACGTAGGTAATTGAATATTCAAATACCTCTTAACTGACAACTGAAGGTCTCCGACAACCGATAGGCATAAAGGAATGGAGTAATCCCAATGAAATTGAATGAACTTAAACCTGCCCCTGGCTCAAAACGCTCAAGAAAGCGAGTCGGTAGAGGGAACGCTTCAGGGTGGGGTAAAACCTGTGGACGCGGTCACAAGGGACAAAAATCTCGATCCGGTGGTTCAATCCCAGCGTGGTTTGAAGGTGGACAGATGCCGCTCGTGAGACGCTTACCAAAGCGTGGTCCACGGCGAACCGGACACAAAAGATTAGAGTATGATATTATCAATGTAGAAACGCTCAATCTTTTTGATGACGCAGCGGTCATCAGTCCTAAATCCCTTCGCGAAGCGGGCTTAATCAAACGAAAGAACGCACTGATAAAGATACTCGGCGATGGCGAACTCGAAAAACAGTTGAAAGTCCAAGCGCACCGTTTCTCAAAATCAGCGATCGAAAAAATTGAATCCAAAGGCGGCACAACCGAGGTTCTCGGACTGCACGCTAATCCGGACGACGCTGCTTAAGAGTCTGCAGGCGAGGAGGAAAAAAAATAAGTGATTAAGGCATTCCAAAACGCTTTTAAAATCCCCGAATTGCGGAAACGTCTTATTTTTACAGCGTTGCTCTTGATTGTTTACCGTCTTGGTGCCCACATTACGCTTCCCGGTATTGATGACGTGGCACTTGAGGCGTTTTTTGCACAACTCATGGAGCGTGGGGGCAATGTCATTGGGTTCATCGATCTGTTTTCCGGGGGCGCGTTTAGTCAAATGACGATTTTCGCACTCGGTATACAACCGTATATTAGTGCCTCAATCATTATGCAGCTCCTCGGTGTCATCGTGCCTTCTTTGGAGAAGCTCTCTAAAGAACCTGATGGCAGAAAGAAAATGACGCAGTATACACGATACGGAACTGTTATACTCAGTATCATCCAAGGTATAACGATCAGTATCGTCTTGCGAAATCCAGAGAACATTACAGGACAAGCAGGTGAGATCGTCAGAGATCCGAACTTATGGTGGCATTTTCTCGTAGTCTTGACACTCACAGCAGGCACTTCCTTTGTTATGTGGCTGGGTGAGCAAATCACGGAACGCGGCATTGGACAAGGCATCTCGTTAATCATTACAGTTGGGATTATCGCTGGCTTACCCGGTGGTGTCACTTCTGTTATAAACAATTTAGTGACAAGACCAGAATTTGGAATTCTACAAGTCGTGATGCTCGCCGCCCTCATTGTTATCGCCGTTATGGGGACCGTCTTCATCACACTCTCTGTCAGAAAAATCCCGGTACAATACGGTAGACAGATTCGCGGACGTAGAGTGATTGGTGGGCAATCAACGCATCTGCCGCTTAGAGTTAACGCCGCTGGCATGATTCCTATCATCTTTGCTATTACACTTATTCAGTTCCCCCCAACCGCTTTGGGTTTTCTGCCACGAGACTGGGGATGGGTAACAGGTGTCCAAGCACTGATTGATACGGGTACACCCTTGTGGCTTACCTTTTATGCATTGTTAATCATCGGCTTCACCTATTTTTACACAGCCGTGCAAATCAACCCTATCCAAATGGCAGAGGACTTACAGAAATATGGCGGTTTTATCCCCGGTATCCGGGCTGGAAAACAGACTGCTGATTATATCAATACGACACTCACACGGATCACGTTGCCGGGCGCAATCTTTCTTGCCGCTATCGCCGTTATTCCGATTATGATCACAGGTTACCTCCAAATTGGTACAATGGTAGACGGTGCCTCTATTTTGATTGTGGTCGGTGTTGTGTTAGATACAATGTCACAAATTGAATCCTATTTGACCGTCCGACACTATGAGGGATTCCTGAAAGATCGGAAACTCAAAGGCAGACGGCGTTAAGTGCTTTCGCCTGAAAGAGGATATTATGAAAGTCAGACCTTCTGTTAAAAAGATGTGTAACCAGTGTAAAATTATTAAGCGAAAGGGAGTTATCCGAGTGATTTGTCCTTCAAACCCGAAGCACAAACAGCGACAGGGCTAACCCTTTTAGACCTTTTAGATGACACTCCGATGCTATCAAGTTCGCTGAAAATTAGCGATTGCCAGTGAAACTTGGAGGTTCTCGGGACAGCACAAAAGGAGAATACGTATGGCAAGGATTGCTGGGGTTGATTTACCCCGAGACAAACGGATAGACATCGCGCTGACAGCAATTTACGGCATCGGTCGCTACACCGCATCGCAAATTGTCACCGACCTTGATATTAATCCCGGAAAAAAAGTTGATACGCTCGCTGAAAATGAGATTAGTCAACTCCGAGACAAAATTCAAGACTATAAAATTGAGGGTGACTTGCGACGTGAAATCGATCAGAACATTAAACGCCTGATGGATATCAACAGTTATCGTGGCTTACGGCATCGTCGGCAATTGCCTGTCCGTGGGCAGCGCACGAATACAAATGCTCGCACCCGTAAGGGCAAAGCAAGAACTATCTCTGTCGGCAGAAAAGCCAAAGAGACAGCACGCAAGAGCGGATAGTGAAATAACCTTCAGTTATCGGTTATCAACTAAAGAAGTCCGTAAAGTGTTTCTAAAGTCCGTAAAGTTCCTCTTACTGTGAGGTATTCGCAACTTTAGCACACTTTGAAACTTTAGCGCACTTGCTAACATTGACAACTGATAACTGACAAACGAAGAGAAAAAAGGAGAACCGTTTTGCGTGGAAGAAGAAGAGAACGAAAAAATGTACCTGAGGGTATAGCACATATCCAAGCTACCTTCAATAATACAATTATTACGATCACAGACTTAAACGGAAACACCGTTGCTTGGGCGAATGCTGGGATGACTTTCACCGGTTCACGGAAGTCAACACCTTTTGCTGCACAACAAACAGCAGAAGCATGCGCACGTCGAGCAATGGATCACGGCATGAAACGCGTGGAGGTTAGAGTCAAAGGTCCCGGATCCGGACGAGAGTCTTCTATACGGGCACTCGCCGCAGCCGGGCTCGAAATTAGTTTGATGAAAGACGTGACTCCTATCCCACACAATGGATGTCGTCCCCCAAAGAGACGACGGGTTTAAGGTATTTGAGGAAAACGAATGAGCAGATATTTAGATGCAGTCTGTAAATTATGCCGACGAGAAGGCGAAAAACTCTTTCTTAAAGGGCGGCGGTGCAACGGTCCGAAATGTGCTTTTGAGCGCCGGAGTTATCCACCTGGAGAACACGGTCAGACACCACCGCGCCGAGGCCGCGACAACTACCGGCGGCAGCTACGCGCCAAACAGAAAGTTAAACGGACCTACGGCGTTTTTGAGAAACAATTTCGGAACTATTATTTCAAAGCTGCCCGTCAGTCAGGTATTGCCGGTGAGAATTTGATTAGTTTCCTTGAACGCCGATTAGATAATGTCGTTTACCGACTCGGGTTCGCGACTTCTCGAAATCAGGCACGTCAACTGGTGAAGCATAATCATTTCATCATCAACGGCAAGCGTGTTAACATTCCTTCCTATATCGTGCAGATCGGCGATGTCATCACACCACGTGAACGCAGCCGAAACCTCGGTACCATTCAGGAAGCACTTGAGTATTCACAGCAACGCGGTGCACCTGAATGGCTCGAAATTGATGCTGATAAAGCGGAAGGGCGTGTTCAGGGGGCACCCGTGGTAGAGCAGATCGCCGTGGACCTTGAAACGCAACTCATCATTGAACTTTACTCCCGATAGGCACATCTCCATATTTCGTGCATTATCGAATATCGAGCGTTCCATAACATGTATGCGATGCAATAGCACGCCTGCACTAAAATGCTCGTGGAAATCAGGGGATGTCCAATAATGCGACTCCGACACAGAATTAAGTGGCAAATGTGCAACTTCACAAGGCATTGTCCCTCAGTTCATGTGCGCTTTAACAGCCAGTTTAATCCTATAGGAGGAAATCGATGATAAGGTCCAAGCTAGAAATGCCCGAGCGGCTAAGGACTGACACAGAATCTTTACGGCCCGATTACGCAAAATATACCGCTGAACCTTTCGAGCGCGGATTTGGGACAACCCTCGGCAATTCACTGCGCCGAGTCCTCCTTTCCTCAATTAAAGGCGCAGCGATCACGGCTGTTCAAATTGAACAGGTAAGACACGAATACGCCACAATTCCCGGGGTATTGGAAGATGTGGTCCAAATTATTCTCAACCTCAAAAAGGTTCGGCTAAACATCGCAACTGATGAGTCGATGCGGCTTACGTTGAAAGCTGAAGGTTCCGGTGAAGTCACTGCTGCTGACATCCATCCTAATGCCCTCGTTGAGATTATAAACCCTGACCAGCATATCGCGACCCTTGACGAATGTGAGGGGTTAGATATAGAAATTCACGCCCAAACCGGTAGAGGATACTCGCTTGCCGAAGAGCATAGAACACCGGGACAGAATATCGGGTTAATTCCTGTTGACGCAAAATTTTCACCTGTTGAGAAAGTCAACTTCTGGGTAGAGGAAACGCGCGTCGGCGATATGACAAACTTTGATAAACTTAACCTCGAAATCTGGACAGATGCAACCATCACGGCAAAGGAAGCTGTTACACGCGCAGCGGATATTTTGCTCCAACAACTCGAACTGTTTACGGAATTCGATGAAAACTACGTTGAACCGGAACCTGAGATTGACGAGGCAAAACTAAGACGAAACCGATACCTCGCAAAACCTGTCTCCGAACTTGAACTCTCTGTCCGAGCCAGCAACTGCCTCGAAACCGCAAACATTAAGACCATACGGGAACTCGTCACAAAAGAGGAAAAGGATATGTTGGAATATAAGAATTTCGGGCGAACTTCGCTAAACGAAATCAAAGATCAACTTGCCAACATGGGACTTACTCTCGGAATGGATCCAGACGATATGGACGACGCAGACATCGGTGAAGGTGATATGGAGCAAGCGTCCTTACAATCATAACGCTTCACGACAACGTATATATGGAGGAAGAAGATGCGTCATAGAAAACGCGGACGGAAATTGGGACGAACAACAAGCCACCGAAAGGCACTTTTTCGCAACCAAGCCACCGCGCTATTTGAACACGAACAAATTCGGACAACGCTCCCTAAGTGCAAAGAACTCCGCCGAGTGGCTGAGAAATTAATCACACTCGCGAAACAGGGCGACCTGTCCGCACGGCGACAAGCCGCAAAAATGCTCTACGGGACAAACTTACACTATAAACTCGCAAGAGGCGAGAACCCTACAACACTTGACAAACAAGCGGTTCTACGCAAACTCTTCGATGACATCGCCCCTCGCTATCAAGACCGGAACGGTGGATACACGCGTATCATCAGAGGCGAACTCCGAAAAGGCGATGGTACACAGATGGGCTACATCCAACTGGTTTAATGGCAGTCGGCTATCGGCTATCAGCAGTCAGTAAAAAGGTGCTCTTTCTGACCGCTGATAGCCGACTGCTGGCAACTATTAAAACCTATATGCAGCAGAGACGAAAACCCTATGTGTAAGCCGTTCCGTTGTCAATTCATACCCACTCCGCTGCCAGGTACCCAGCATATATCCAACATCAAACTTCAGCGAATCCTCAAAGATTTTCCCCACACCCATCGTCAAAAAGTCACGTGCGTTTTCAACTTCAAATTCTGTGAACGGAATCGTATCCCGGAAATAACCGACACGGACGTGGGTATCAATTACAGGTATCCTATATTCCACACCGAGCCGTGTCTGAAGCGTTACCGCATAGTATTTCTCAAAATTATCCTTCGATATATCGTCCGCAGGATCTGGATCGTAACGCGTCTGTGTCCAATCCGTAAGTTGAACATCGCCTGCCAAAATCAGCCGCTTGTTTAGCAACTTCACAGCGACCCCGGCACCAACTTCAAAGGGACGCTCAATGTGGTATGTTTGTGCACTATCTACGGAATCCGACAACTGCTCTCCATCATCAAATACATCTACCGTAGATTGATACCACGCCTCGTCAACGCCTAACTCAACGGGCGCGACGAGTGTCACACCAAGATTAATAGCATCTGTCAGATGTGCAAGAAGCCCTATCCTGCCCCCTACACCTGAATACTCCCGGTCAACTTCGTCGCCGTATCTAAAACGCGACCACTCATTATCCACATTTAGGATGTCGGTGGCTTCCGTATCTAATTCATTCAGGCTATTACCGTTCCAGAAATCCAACGACCCGCCAACCAGAACGCGTTTTGTAAGGTACACACTCGCGCCAAAACTCCAGATCCCGATGCCACCTCTGTTCACATCGGTTTCGTCAACAGCGAATCCGCTAAAATCGGTACCAGAACTCGGATCAATGCCCTGAATAGCAGTCTGATAATCGAAATTTTGAGGACGATTGTACCCGAAGCCGACTGCTAAGCCGCCTTGCTTCGTTTCCAATGGATAGACAAACCCGATAGAATTCGGACGCATCTGTGATCGGCTTGTCCCTGTTGTCTCATCACCGGTAAAATAGGTATTCGTTGTTGCCCTATTATGCGAAAAGCTACTAAAAAACTCGAACTTTTGGATCTGCGCCATACCCGCCGGATTCCAATAGAGCGCGGTGAAATCATCAGCAAGTCCGAGCGACGCACCCCCCATTCCCATTGTCCGCGCCCCAACGCCGAATGTATTCCCGATCGCCATCTCTTCCACCTGTGCCATACTAACAGTTGTAAAGAACACTATGGCGAATAAACAGATAAGACTTGCATATACTGCTCGTTTCATCGTTCCGATTCCTCCATTATTATTTTTTATTCTGATCTCTTGTCCGTAGTCGCTCAGATCTCGATCTCGGTGAACGTGAAGTCGCGCCGCGTGAACTTCGCGAACGCTGATTTTCAAGCCGTAAATTGCCTTTTTTGTAAGTCCGCTGTGAAAGCGGCGTATACCGACTCCCACCGTGATACCGACGATAGACGTTTCTATACGGATAATAACCTCTATAGTAGCGATAGTACGGGGCGTGATAACCGTAATAATATCTGCTGTATCCATAAAATGGGCGGTAGGGATAATACCAAACCGGCGGATATGCGTAATACGGATATGCGACGTAAGGAGACCAATGGGTATCGTCCCTATAAGGTTGTGTGTACGTAGTACGATAACTACGTTTCCTTCGTCCGTAATACCCTTCCGAATCCTCAGTATCCGCAGACGCTAATTCAGATGCTTCCGATGTTGCTTCCTCAGCATGTTCTGTCTCCGTTTCCGCTCTCGCTAAACCTTCATAGTGTTTATGGTGTACCCGACCTAAATCTGAAGACGCATGGTGACCGAGTTGTGTATAACACCCGGCAAATACCACCACTGCTAAAAGCAACAGTAGCGCAAAAGATATTTGCAACTTCATCTCTCTTTCTCCTTTGGATTTATCCGTCAGTGTTGACCATTATAACACATTATACGAAGGACCTATCAAAAAAGTTTACATCCACTTTTTGAATTGATTGATAAATGCAGTTCAAAATAACATTGGACCCAATCAAGAACAACCATACAACAGTCCTCGTGCATTTCACATATTCAAGTTTCCCTTGACGACACTTCACCTCCATGCTAAACTGATGGCATGAAAGTCTTTATCCAAATCGGACACGGTATCGTCGGTGCCGCTGTTATTTCAGGTCTATGTATATGGCAGGCGGGTAGCTTCGGTGAAGCGAGACATACCATTAGCATCATCGGTGCTATTGCCATCGTCATCGCCAGTCTCTACTTGCTGCGAAGCCGCTGGATTCGATGGGGTAATCGCCAAACATGGCTGAAATACCATCAACGCCTCGCCTCCTTAGGTTTATGCTTGGTGCTATATCATTCAGCGTTCCAACCGCTCGCGTGGCACTCATGGCTTACGTTTCTACTCGCTTTGTCGAATTTAGGGACAGGGGTCGCGGTAAGCCTAACCGCTCGTAAGACGAGACAGATTCTGCTCCGATGCCACCTCATCCTTGCGCCGATTCTGCTCGTCAGCATTGTCTTCCACGGACAACAAAAACTGGAGCACGACGAATTCTTCCCGCTCACCGATGTCCACGACGTGCCTTGTGCAAGATGCCATACGCCTGAACGCTTACTGTTTCACGTCAGTACAACCTTTCCGCAAGATTTGGATACGTCAGACACCATTCCTGAAGACTTGCATTGGTGGTTCTTACAAAATGAACGCAGAGTCCCCACAACGGCTCCTATCGCAATCAAGGAAAAGGGAAATGCTTGGACGGTCACCGATGCTGAAGATGGGCATACCTACCATGTCCGGAAGGTCGCAGATCAAATCGTCATCTACGCCGATAATGATTACCGGAGTTACACCTGTCTCAAATGCCACGTGCATAACACAGAAGAAATTCAGTTAGTGCATGAGCTGCACGGTGTTACTGAGGCACATAGATGCCTCATCTGCCACCAGACAGAAATTGACGGCACAACTTATGGACGGCAGCGTTTCGATTGGGAATACGCGCCGCACCGGTAGATTGACACAAAAAACGGCTCGAACACAGGATCCCTGTGCGCAAGCCGTTCAGTTGCATACATGATAAAACTAAGATTTTAGCGTCTTGATTTAATGCTACCCCAAGTTGTGGCGAGTTTACCTTCGGGTTCTACCGACAGAAATTCGCCATCCATTACCTCTTTAATCTCATCTTCGGATAAAGCACGACCAAAAATATAGAACTCGTCCATCAGTCCATCGAACCAACGACCGTTCTTATGGTGTCCGATCGCTGCTGAGACGTCCCAGTTGTCTGAAAGTTCGCCATTCCCTTTCGCCTCGTGCGTCTCCTTTCCATCAACGTAGGTTTTCACATCTTTGCTATCACTGTCGTATGTGCCGGTGAAATGTACCCACTTCCCACCATCAATAATGGGCCCGGGGTTGATATTGAAAACTTCTGCCTGGGCACCATCTCGATGGAACCATCTGAAGCCTGCGGGACGGATTTCAACGTGGAAGAGACCGCTCGCGTGGTCAGTTCCAATAGCATCAAAGATGCTCTGTGGTTCGGGTGAATCGTTATGATTGCCCCAGACAGCGATTGTGATACCTTCAACCGGTGCGTTTTCAAATTCCGGTCCGTTCAAGTTCACCCATGTATTTGGCTCTAAAACGACGGCTTTGCCGATGACACCATCTTCCCGTTGCGATTTCCCTTCAATTGTTCCGTCGTTACCATAAATGGAACCGTCTTTGACGGTATCGCCATCCTCGTCGAAACTATAGTAGACAGATAACGTCGGGTCGCTGAGATCGGCATGCGTTGAAACAGCAAAAGCCATTACCATTGCCACAACGACGAAGATTACCTGTAACTTCCCAACACGTAGACGCGTTAACTCGTAGAACATTTTAAGTTCCTCCATTGTACAATTCCATGAATTATAATGCGGTTCGCATAGATGCAAACCTCATGTTTGTCCAATATCATAACATAAAAATTCTTAAAATCAAAGCAGAATTTAAGCAAATCGCAGGACTATTTAGTTTTCTGCCTGTAGCATAGGAACTGTTGGTTTCCTGTGCCACATTTTATATTGTCCGTAGGGGTTGGGTCCCCCAACCCGTCCTATGATCTGAATCCTATTAGACAAACGAGTTCAATATATGTTACCATATAAGTAACATATTTCACGGACTAAGCACAAATTTCCAAAATGCAGGAGGTAAACAATGAAACATTCGCTAACAGTACGATGCCTGTGCCTAACACTTCTCGTTGCGGCGTGTGCGATTATACCAGCGTATTCAGCAGATGTAACCGTCGGGCTACTCGCTGGCAGCAACAAACTCGGTGAAGTAGAAGAAGCCGCCTACGAATGGGCGGAGGACAATTTCAAAACGACAACACTCCTTGTAGACAAGAGCGGTAACTTCAAGAACGCCGGTGGCACCGCATTGCAACCGGAGCAGTTCGCTGTGCTATGGATGTTCTATACAGAAACAAACACACTGCCAGATCCGTTCCTCGCGGATGCAACTCAGAAGGCAATCCTTGACTATGCTGAGGCAGGTGGAGGTGTGTTTCTCTCAGCGTTAGCACTCCGCTATGTCTTTGAACTTGATGTTGACGATGGTGGAGACCCACGCGTTTTTCAACCTCTCGGCAAGGAGCCACCTGAAATTGGTGTGATACCAACCGCTGATGGCAAAAATCACCCTGTCTTTGAAGGGTTTGATACCAGCAAACCGGTCTTTCTCACGAGCATGCAGCAAGACGGGTTTACTTCAGATTTCTTCAACTTTGGGGATGATCCATCTGGCACGATTCTCGGAACGAAGACCCGTGGCGGTGGTGCTGGTGGTGGCGAACGTCCTTTCGTTGAATATGAAGTCGGCGACGGAATAATCATCACGCTTGGACATCACAACGGTGTTTATACCGATGCAAAATCGAAAGAGGGGACGAATCTGAGAAACCTTACAGCGAACGTGTTGAATTATCTCGGTGAAAATTCCGCGTTCTTTGCCGTTGAAGCAAATGGTAAATTAGCAACGACTTGGGGAGATCTAAAGTCATCAAAATAATTGACTGCCTCTGTTGTACCATAAATCTTAGGACTTACGCAATTTTGACTGCAGCCCGTTCTGTTAGATGACAATTTTCGGAAAACACAGCGTTCTGGTGGCACAAACTGGAAAGTTTGTGCTACGAAAGAGCAGCATGCGTAAGTCCTAAATCTGTTAGATTGTGGCTGGCAGCCTGCAGACTAACGGTTTACGGTACGAAGTTTAAGTAGAAAAGCCCATGCTTGCGATATTGGTTTTCAAATTACACCAATATGCAATCGCCATGGGCTTTCTTTTTTACGCGGCGTTGACAATTTCCCACGTTCTCTGTATAATAAAGACGGGAAACTCAAAAGATGTCAAACAACTTTAGTAGAGCAAATTTTGGCTCACAAGCTGCGCCAAAAGTCAGCCTCCGCGCCGTGCTCCTTGCACTCCTCATCACTATCCCGAACTCCTATTGGCTCATGATTAACTGGGGTCCCAGCGGTTATGGCACGGGTCAGAGTTTCCCAACCGTCTCAACCGTCTATTTCAACGTCATCTTCATCGTGCTGGTTTTAATGGCGGTAAACCCATTGCTCCGCGCCCTTCGGAACAGTGCCAGTCTCACCGATGCGGAATTGATGGTGGTCTACCTACTCGTATCCATAGCGTCCTCCATCGCCGGACACGACACACTCCAGATATTGTGGCCCCTACTCACCTACCCTATCTGGTTCGCGAGTCCAGAGAACGAATGGGGGGAACTGTTCCACCGACACATGCCAGATTGGCTCACGATCAAAGAACGGAGTGTGCTGGCTACTTTCTATCAAGGCGATGCCTCACTTCACACCGCCCAACACCTACAACTCTGGATGACACCCGTACTCTGGTGGTCTGCCTTGATCATCGTGCTAACGTGTATGATGTTCTGCCTCACGATTCTCATCCGACACCAGTGGGTAAACCACGAAAAACTCAGCTACCCTGTCATTCAGATTCCGCTACACCTGACAGAAAACGGCGGTCGTACGCTCCTAAGCAACCGGCTATTTCTACTGGCAGCAATACTTGCAGGTGGAGTGAACCTTTTGAACGGACTCCACTTTCTGTTCCCTGTCGTGCCGGGTTTAGGTGGGAGTCTCTATAATTTAGGGCAGCACTTTCAGACGAAACCGTTGAATGCTATCGGTAGACTACCTATTGCGGTCTATCCGTTTGCGATCGGAATGAGTTTCTTTATTCCACTGGAACTCTCGTTCTCTATCTGGTTCTTCTATCTTTTCCATAAAATAAGTCGCGTATGGGGAACGATGGCGGGTATAGGACATCTGCCGGGATTCCCATTTCTCGAAGCGCAATCCTTCGGCGCCTGGTTTTGCTTAGGGGTCTCCGCGATATGGCTCACTCGAAAATTTATTGCACGACAGGTGAAAAACGCCTTTAGAGGAAACAGTGCTGAACTTCCTACAGACGGCACGCCGTCCGCACACACCCGATACGCGATTATCGGCTTGATAGTTGGCAGCATTTTCATCCTTGTCTTCTTCAAAAGCACAGGCACGCCAATCTTCAGCGTCCTCGGTTACTTCACGCTCTTCTTTGCGTTAGCGATTGCCATCACGCGTATTCGCGCAGAAGTCGGACCGCCAGCTCACGACGTGCCGTGGCGACCAGATAAGGTACTCGTCTCTTTCCTCGGCACACGGCGCATTGGTGCTGAAGGGTTAACGACGTTCAGCATGTTTCACGGCTTCAATCGATCCTACCGTTCACATCCGATGCCGATTATGTTGGAAGGTTTCAAGGTGGCACAGGTTCGCGGGCTATCGCATAACCGCTTTATTGTTGCTGTTATCTTGGTAATCATTGTCGGAACAATTTCATCGGCGTGGGCGTACTACGCACAAGGTTATTACTACGGCGGCGCAGTCTATGGCGAGCAAGCACAGTGCCGTTGGACTTACGAGCAGTTGAAGCAGTGGCTCATAAACCCGCAATCTATAGATGTTGGTGCTGTCTCTGCATCCACTGGTGCGATCACTTTAACGACGCTTCTGATGGTGCTGCGCCGCCGATTTATCTGGTGGCCCTTCCACCCCGCAGGCTATGCACTCTCGCTGAGTTTCTGGAATACAAGTTGGTATTGGTTCTCGATCTTCTTATCGTGGGGGATGAAAGCAATTCTCTTTCAGACAGGCGGTTTACGGACCTATCGCCGAGCGATGCCGTTCTTCATCGGTTTGGTCATCGGAGAGTTTTTCGTCGGCGCAATCTGGACACTCATCGGCATCGCCTTAGAACGTCCGATGTATCGGTTTATGTTTTAAAGGTTGTCAGTTATTATAAGGAAAACAACAATGAAACTTAGTTGTCTCCCTGTCTCTCTTTACAACGACATTTTCACAGGAAAAAGCAGTGTCACCGATTGGATTCAATTCGGGGCAGAATTAGGGTTGGATGCCGTCGATTTCAGCATCAAATTCTTTCCAAAACGGGACACGGAAACGATAAAACAGACGCGTGCCGCCCTCGAAAAGTACAATATAACCTCATGTATGATTGCCTGTTACTCTGACTTCACGCATCCGGATCCAGCACAACGCGCACAAGAATTAACGGACCTGAAGGCTGACATCGCACTCGCGAAGGCATTGGGGGTAGAATTTCTTCGTGTGACAGCAGGACAAAATCATCCCGGCACCGAACGCGCTGTAGGCGTGCAATGGGTGACAGATGGATTCCGACACGCAATTGACGCAGCAGAAAAACACGGTATCACCCTCGCCTACGAAAACCACACGAAAGGCGCGCCGTGGGATTATTGGGACTTCTCACAACCGACAGAAATTTTCTTAGAGATTTTGGACGCGCTCTCCGACACACCCCTCGGTGTCTGCTTCGACACGGCGAACCCGCTTGTCCTCAGTGAGGATGTCCTCGCACTTCTGGAGCAGGTTGTCGACCGCATCGTTGTCGTACATATCTTCGATCTGCGCGAAGTCGGTGTATTTGAACCTGTCCGCATCGGCACGGGGGCATCACCGATCCCGCAAGTCTTTTCGCGCATGAGACAAGCAGGTTATGACGGGTGGCTCAGTATTGAAGAAGCCAGTCGCTTAGGACAGGAAGGCTTCACGGAATCTATTGCGTTCGTTCGAGAAACATGGCAACAGGCATTAGCCACGTGACGGTTCACTCATCCGCTCCTGTGCTTGGCGTGAGAGCTCGACGAGATGTCCATCGTTTGCCCTGACCTGTTCAAGATGTATCCACCGCTCTGGTGTCGCTGTCCGTATCATCTTCTCGCCATATTTCCGATCAATCCAGAAGCGCGCAGATCCCGCGATATATGCCTGTAGTGCCTCTAATTTATCATCTGGATAGCGTTGACAGAGATTCATCGTAAACATCCGCCGACGGGTGCCTCCGCCGAAAGCAGCGTGCTTTGTGTTATGGTTAAACAACACCAAATCGCCGGGGGTCGTCTCAAAGATTGTTGCGGGAACATCCTTTCCGTGTATTTCCCACAAGTCTTGACTCTTACCCACCCGCTGAGACAGTGCATCGGCATAGTTATCACCGAAGAGATGACTCCCTGGAATGACACGGAGCGCGCCGGTGTCGCGAGTCAGCGGATCTAAGTAGAACGCAATCTTAATATGCCTTGGGTCTTCTAACTTATGTCCACCATCCGAGTGCCATCCGGTACTGCCGACGTAGAAATTGCCGTCGCTCCCCATGTAGTTGAAATCATCACCGAGGAGTGCCTTCGCAATCGCTAAAATCCGCGGGTCATCCAGCAGTGATGACAACTCTTCACTCTGATCAATAAACGGGACGATGCAAGAGCGCGCCGTGCCTTCGTGCGGTTTGCCGTTATGTCCGCCGCCTCTTTCTTCCCAGACAGCTTCAAAAGCGTCTTGAATCGCTGTAATCCGGTCTGCCATCAGTTGCGGAAAACTGAGATAACCGAACGTCTCAAAAAAACTAATCTCTGAATCGGTGACGCTGAAATCGTGCTGATTCATGTCTACACCCTCCAAGTCATAGAATGGATCCGACATCCATTCGATTCGATTCCCTTAACACCAGAAAATCTCATCATTGATACGGTATCATAGCATATCTACATTTAATTTTGCAATCGGATATAAACACGCAAACTGGAGGATTTGACAAAGCGGTAATCAGGGAGTATAATTCAATAGTATTAGATTTTCGTCGACTCTAATTTTTCGTCGACGGATTGAATAAAAATAAGGAGTTAAAATTGAGAAATTTTTTGTTGATTTTATTTTTGATAGGACTCACAGTCATCGGTATCACCGGCTGCGATAGACCCGTGACAGAATCGATGATGGATGCTGCCACACCCACTGAAATGCCGACAATGGATGACCCAGAGGCGTTTGCGGTTGCTTTCGTACAAGCTGCCGTTGACCTTTACAAAACGGCAGGTAGTGACGCTGCTATAGCCTACTACAATGATCCAGCAAATATTAACGGGCAATGGTATGTGTTTATTGCTGATGCCAACGATCTGTATGTCGCACACCCAGCAGCACCGGCGCTTGTTGGTAAAAATATAAATGAGGTGCTTGGGCTTGATGGTTCACTAACAGGCGCAGAGATTGCCATGGCGACAGAAGAAGGACGTTGGACTGATTATCTGTGGCCCAATCCCGCAACTAACAAATTAGAACAGAAGCGCACGTGGTCAATCCGGCACGATGGATACCTCTTTGCTTCCGGATATTACGAGCCATGGAGTCCTGACCCCGCGACAGTGCTTATAGATTCAAAAGAGGATCCGGTGGCATTTACGCACGCCCTTGTCTTAGCGGCAGTCGCGCGTTATGAATCTGAAGGGCTTGAAGCCACAGCAGCCTATTACAACGACTCGGCAAGTATTGATGGACAGTGGTATGTCTTCATCACGGATGCAGACGATCTGTTTGTCGCACACGCACCGCGGCAGGACTTCCTTGGAACGGATCTCAAGGATGTCGTGGGACCTGATGGGACAGCATTGGGGGTAGAAATCGCCAAGGCAACAGGGACAGGACACTGGACGGAGTACTTGTGGCCCAATCCCGAAACTGGCGAAAATGAACAGAAACGCACGTGGTCGATTCGGCATGATGGGTACCTTTTTGGGACTGGGTATTATGAACCCGTCTCGGAAGATACCATGCCGGGCATGGAAGATTCTATGCCGGACGTGGAAGGTTCTATGCCAGCCGGAAATTAGCCAGTCTATGGCGAGGTGCTGAAACCACGTCATACGCTATTAAACGGAAAAGGCGAGGTCCTTGGACCCCGCCTTTTCTCGCGAATTCAAAGACCCTAACGGTCGCGTAGCGAAGGTTTAGACCGTTCTAATTGCTCAAGTAACTTTCGTGATTGCTTGAGTGTTTCTTCTCTGTCAACTTCTAATTGTTCGATTAATTTTTGTGATTGCTTGAGTGTTTCTTCTCTGTCAACTTCTAATTGTTCGATTAATTTTTGTGATTGCTTGAGTGCTTCCGCGTCAACCTTACCAAGATAAACCGCATTCTTCTTGCCGCTGTCAAATTTCTCAAACATCTGCTTCAAGTACGCCGCTTTGTAAGTTTCCCAATCATCGGTCGGTAAAATACCGAAGAGTTCGGAAGACCAAACCTCTGGATCTTTCTCAAGCTCCACCAATTCATCTCGCTTAGACAGATATGCCCAGTACTCCTCGAAATTGTCAATGGTAATGCCTTTGTCAAGGAGCATTTGAAGCCACTTATCTCTCGGATATTTCGCATCTACTTCGCTCATCGGAAGTGGGACATTATACTTAAAAGTTACACCCTTGTCGAGTGTATAATTGACACTTCCAGAAGTGATGGCATACCTTTCGTTGTACTTTTTGTCGTAAGCGTCCCGCAGTGCTTTGACAGTCTGCGGCATTATAATAATTTGCTTCTTAAACGCAACCGGGGGTATCTCTTTAGGAAAGCCTTGTAGAGAACGAAACAATTTCCGGGCATCATCATCTTTCCCAAAAAGACTGTGATACTCTTTTAGAACTTCGTCGAGACCAAGAACGCGCGTCTGTTCTAACCGCTTTTGAATCTGATCGAGTTCTCGCTCAATATACGCTGCTTTATAAGTTTCCCAATCCTCCGTCGCGGGGATACTGAAAAGTCCAGATGTCCATACTTGCGGTTGTCTCTCAAGATGCACTAAGGTGTCCCGAAGAAACAGATATTCCCAATACGCATCTGCGTTCTTGATTGTAATCCCTTTATCAAGCAGCATCTGGAGCCATGCATCCCGCGGATATTTCGCGTCGACCTCGGCAAGAGGGACGTTTTCATCATAGGCGAAGATTTCAGTATCACTTACTGTATAGGATACGCGTACGGTGGTATCTTTGTGTTTCTCGTCGTACCCGTCGTCATAGGTGTTCCGTAGTTCCTTGACTGTCTGCAAGATCACATAGTCCTGCGTCTGTGGTGGCAATGCTATCTCATTTTTCAATTCGTTTGCGAGCGACGAGAATTTTTCCCGAATCGTGGCACGCATTTCAGTACGCCGTGTTTCATCTATGTCTCCAGCGGACTTTAGCACAGTATCGGTCTGCTCGTCTACCCAGGCTTCCCAAGGGTCTTCGGCGGTTTGTGCTTCAGAGCGCGCGACGAAGAGTGCGGCGGTTCCTAATGCAAGCAGAACGATCAGTATATGGACAATATGTTTGGTTTTCATTGCGGGTCTCCTTTGGTGAAGTTATGGTCGGTTTGTGTGAACTTTTAGGTTGTACGGATTGTCACACCGAGCAGGGAAAGAAGTTCCACAATTTTTATCGGATTAGTTAGGGTCTATTAGGCTACGGATCGCTTGCACTGCTGTCTCTGTATCTTGGAGCGGTGTGTTCGGCACACACGAGGTGAATCCATCAGCAATATACTGCTTTAACTTATCAAGTCTGCATCGCTTGATAACGGCATGTTGTTCCATATACCGATAGACGTTATATCGCTTCGGTTTTCTCGCTTTTTCATCTGATAGTGTTAAAACAATAACCGGACGACCACTACTCGCTGCCTCACATACCATTGAGAAGCTATCTGCGGTGACGATCAGCAGATCGCTTAAGGCGAGGATGGCTTGATACGGGTTATCCAGTTCTGAGGGTGTGTTTGGTTCAATGAAGAGCGGACACCAGTCGTTATGTTTCAGCGTTGATGCCAAATGTTTTGTCACTTCTGTCGGCGTTCGACGGGAAGTTGTCAGCAATATCTGCGAATTCATTTCCGTTGCGACTGCCTTACAAATCTCACTCAGGTGCTCAGCGTCTGCAGCTGTAATAGTTTCGTGTCGATCTGCGCCACCGATGAGGAGTCCGATACGGGGACAGTCCGGTAAGTTGAGTGCCTGCATCAATCGTTGTCGCTCGACGTTCAGCGTGTCTGGTGAGATAGGGTTTGGCACACCGACTATGTTGCAGATGTTATCTTTGTGTCTTTTACCGTGCCATGAAAACATCGGGAGGATCGCGAGATCGAAATTTCGGACCCCCAACGGCGAAGGTCTACGACACGTGACCGTCTTGGCACCGAGAATCCTACCGAGAAGCAAATTGACCGTTGCAACAGATGAACCCGTCGAAAGGATAATATCGGCGGTCCGAAGGTCTGTCAACGCGTCGTAAGCCTCAGCAGTGAGGCTCCAGCGAAGAAGCGTCTGGATAAGCGATGGCGGGAGCGGCATACTACCGAAAGCGCACATAAAGACACGCAGCAGATTATCACGCCACTTATGCCGGAATTCCACCGTAAGCCATTCCGTTTGACATTCAGGCAACTTTTCCACAATGCCTAAGGATTGCTTGTAATGTCCCGGCTTATTGTCGCTTAAGATAATAACTTTCATTTATAAAGTAGTAGGCATACGCCGTATGCCGTACCCTAAAGTCGTAGGCGCACTCCGTATGCCGTACCCTAAAGCCGTAGGCATACTCATGAAGATTAAGAATTTAATCGGGTAATTTTTTCCGACGTCCGGTGCCCCTTCCCAGTAACGGGTGGGGACCCCGGTTAGGAAACCGCACCTACCGGGTTTGAAGGAACATAGAATTACCCAAATATTTTATTAAACTTCATCCGTATGCCGTAACGCTAATTTTCAATTGTTTCTGGGAAGGTATACGCAATTAACTCCGTAACGCCGCGCGCATCTTCGATTTTGACAATCCCTACGTGTGGCGCAAACCATATCGTCTGATGCTGCTGCGTTGTTTCTGCTTCCGAGAAGAGCGTCTGCATGATTTCTGTCTTATATTCGATCTGATATGTTTCCTCAAAACTCCCTGCTGGGGTCTCAAGTGGACCTACAGCAACGACCTCCCCCTTAACACTCACCTGTACCTCAAAAGGGAACTGCAGCAGAACGAGGTTCTGCAAAACAATGCTTCCGTTGACATTCGTATTGAAGGCATCCCATTGGAAATTGGGAGTCAGTGGCAAATGGAAGAAGACAAATTCGGGGTGTGTGATAGGCTCTACTGTAATGTCCAATTCCAAGCCAGCGAACTCATCCGCTACCGAAGCAGGAAGTGCATCTTGAACGTAACGATCTACCTTTTCACCGATGCCGAACAAAACGTGGCTATCCGTAACGCGAAAAACATTGGGTTTCAGATAATCAAGTTCAGTTTCGGAAGACACGGGTGTATAGGCAAAAACCTGAGAACCTTCTCCGTGGATGCTATTTCCATCGGTAACCTCTCGTGTCCATTCTGACTCATCTGCGTTCCGGTAGACCCATCTGCTGCCGACAGTATCAGGAAAGTAGTTCGGTATCTGCGGCACTACCGGCGCGGGCGTTTCATCGGAACCGCATCCGAATAGGATAAAAATACTGCACAGTATCAAAGAAATTCGTCGCATTTTATTCATTTTCGGGTGTTTTTCTTTCTTACTTGGGTTTCCTATTATTTCTAAGTACTGAGAGCATTCGTTTGAAGAAATTACCCTTCACTGCGTCTGATACGAGACGTTCTAACATGACCCCGCTGGCTTGCTGAGAAATTAGGATGCCATCTCTATCAATGAGCCACCCTGAAGGGACACCGCGAATGCCGTATTGCTGGGGAATAGGACTGTCCCATCTTTTCCCGCTATAAACCTGCCGCCAAGGAATCTCATTCTCTTTGAGGTAATCTCGCAGCCTTTTTTCATCATTGTCAAGGCTGATACCGATGATGTCGAATCCTTCGTCCTTATAGGCATCGTAGACCCTTTTCACATTCGGCGTATCTTCAAGGCATTGGCCCGACCATGTCGCCCGAAAATCGAGTAAGACGACTTTTCCACGATATTGCTCAAGCGAAATTGGCTTGCCATCCAAATCTGTCGCTGAGAAATCAGGCACTGGCTTTCCGAGTAACGCCTGTACGGGTTTGGCTTTTAGGCGATGTTCCTTTGCTAACTCAGTATCGCCTAATTTCTGATGGATTTCAGCAAGTTTGCGATGCGCGGTACGGTCATGTGGGTTCTGTTCCGCAAGCTCCATAAAAACCTGAAGCAGTTCTTCGTCCCGATCTGTCATCTCAAGCAACTTTGCGAGGGTCAGATAGTATCGAGGATAGTCTGTATTTATGCTTGATTTGAAAAGCGCAACAACACCATCCACCTTGTCTTCTCGATCGGTTTCAATATAGAGCCGCGCAAGTGCAGGATATACATAATAACACAAACGCTCATTGTCCGGTTGTTGCTGAAGACCTATTTCCATCGCGGCGATCGCTTCTTCAGGACTGTCATACAACTGTTCTGGAGTCGCTTCCCAGATACTCCAAGACCGTGAGATCCGATAAGAGTAGCTCAAGTTTAAGCAATGAAAATCTGGAGTGGCATGATGCCGACATCGGACAAGTGGTACGCCATCCCCATACAAGGTTCGGTTTTCTTGGATGCGTTCCCGATACTGTGAGCGGAACTGATAACCGTAACTCACGGGCATCTTCGGGTCTATATTCCGAGCAAAAACTGCCCTACCCCCCATTCTATCTGCGGGACAGATCAGCACATCTGGATCCGGTAAATATTTCGGATGGTAAAGATCTGAGAGCCATTCGGGATAATCATCATTTACTTCCAGGTAGGCTTCAATAGATTTGCCAAGTTTAATCAAATTTTGGGTACAGATTTCAAGGTTTTTCTCCCGCTGTTCAGGCGTGAGAACGAACGCCTCCTCCAGTATTTCTGCCGGTATCACCTGTTCCTGTGCTATGACAACCGTTATCAACAAACTCCACATAATCCCTATAGTCAAAATTACTTTCATCCAGATTACCCTCTATTTTGAATAATATAGCGAGACATTTTTCCATTTCAGTTACAGACCTGTTGATAGTTCCTTGAAATATAGTATAACACATTGCACTGAAAATCTACTATATTTTCGTTCATAACAGGGCTATTTAGTTTTCGGTTTTTCGTCCAATTTTAGCCCTTCAGGTCCGGTAGGTGCGGCTTCCTAACCGCACCATAAGCGTCAATTTAGCGTTTCCGTGCTCCCGTAGGTTGGGTAGAGCGGTGTTGAAAATCAAAGGTAGATATTTCAAAGGACATCAAACTTGATATACCCCCATAGGTGTAGAGAAACCCAGCGAAACCCAACGTTCTTTACATCAAACGCTACAAGCATAGGGGGAGGTTTCCGTTGGGTTTCGCTATCTCTTTGATTCATAGAACGGTGTAGAGTGGTAAAATACGCTTGGGTGCGCATATCATTTTTCTCGGTTCCGCTCAACCCAACCTACGATGCTATGACGCGTTTTTTTTTAAATTGACCTGTATGGTGCGGTTTTGCGGTGTACACACCCAAATGCGATCTGCATTCCTAACCGCACCGGCTCCTTTAAAAAAAGACGTGAAACCCAATAATTTCTTAAAATTGAATGGCTCTGGAGCATCAGATGAAATCACTTGACAAATGGGTTGAATGTGTTATGCTTTTAACACATTTCTGAATCCAAGAAAGAGAAATATTTTATGGAAACTGTAGTAAAAAAGGCAGTTGATCCGGATACAAGACAGGAATATGAGATAGAACTACCAGCACCAGCAGTAGTGCGAAAAGCCATACTTGAACTTAATTATCCACCGGATGGGATTAAGGTAAAAGAAACGGCAGATAAGTTGGCTGAGAGTTTCAATCTATCTCAGGAACAGAGGAGTGCAAAGAATAAGAGAGGTAGTAGGTATCTTGATGTTTTTCGTTATGACATAGTTGCTCCTGCTTTTAAATATCTGTTGGACAAAGGAAAATTAAAACAACCTGGAGGAAGTAGAAAACCGTATGTGCTGGTTTACCTAAAACGCTCTGATAAATCTATTGGAGAGATTTATCAAGGGATTAGAGAAAAATTGGCGGATGAACTTCTATACCATATTAAGAGTAACACCCCTACTTTTTTCGAGGAATTGGTTATTGATCTACTCGTTGCGATGGGATATGGTGGTTCACGCGAAGATGCCAAAGCCGTAGGACGTAGTAGAGATGGTGGGATTGACGGTATCATTAACGAAGATCGACTCGGACTTGATGTGATCTACGTTCAAGCAAAACGATGGGAGAACGATGTAAATGAACTACCAGTTCGAAACTTTGTAGGGGCGTTACAAGGCAAACGTGCTCGTAAAGGGATTTTCATCACAACATCTGGGTTTGCCAAAAGTGCTCAAGATTACATATCAGCTATTGATTCACGGGATTCTAAAGTTATCCTTATTAATGGTGAACAACTCACGCAGCTGATGATCGAACACAACGTCGGTGTTTCCACCGTGGAAACCTACGAAATCAAACGCGTAGATTCCGACTATTTTGCTGAAGATTCCGAAAATTCCTAACGATATTAGCAACAAGAGAAGAAAAAATGAGAACATTTGGAACGCAAGGTCCTGTAAATCCTAAAGATAACTACGTTGTCTCGCGTACCGAGGAGATTGCGGATTTTGTTGATCGCGTTAAAAAAGGCAAATACATTGTTCTCTTCGCACCGCGGCAGACCGGTAAAACGACGCTTTTCCGCTCCGCTATGGATACGCTCATAGCTGATGCGTACTTCCCAATTCAATTGAATTTTGAGGCGTATGTCGACTTAACGCCTGCTGCTTTTTACGGTTACTTCATCAAAGATATTCATCGGGCAATTGAGCACGTTTTCGAGAAAAAAGATGCCGCGCCTTCCGAGACATTGAACCAATTTTTTGATGACACAGAGGTAACAGATCATCTTTCAATGCGAAATTTTTTCCAGCAACTGCCTCGTTTTCTGACACACCCTGATAACGGGCAAAAAATTGTTCTCATCATTGACGAGTTTGATGCCATTCCGCCAGACGCTGTTCGCGGTTTCCTTCATTCGCTCCGTTATATTTACCTCGATAACTCAAGACTCCGATGTCCTTATAGTGTTGGTATTGTTGGTGTCAAGAACATCACGCAACTCAATTATGATCGCTCAATCTCTCCGTTCAATATCCAAGATGAATTTCACTTACCCAATTTTACACTGGCACAGGTTCGTGAACTCCTTGAACAGTACACCGAAGAGGTAGGTCAAGCCTTTACCCCCGAAGTTATCACTGCTATTCACAAACAGACTGCAGGGCAACCGTTCCTCGTCAATCGATGCGCGCAAATTCTCACCGAGGCGTTGGATATTCCTACAAATGAAACGATTGCGATTGTGCACTTTTCAAAAGCGCACAATCAACTCCTTGAAGAAGGGAATACCAACATTAGGCATCTCCTGACGAATATCCGTAGGGATCGCCGATTTGAAAGAATGCTGATGAGAATTGCTTCTTATGAGAGAGGTTTGCGTTTCAACCCAGATGACGAGATTATGGACGAACTTTCCATGTATGGTGTAATCACGAAAGGTGCTGACGGCATGTGTGAGATTGTCAACCCGATCTATCAACATCGTATTCTGCAAACGTTCAAGCCGGCATTTAACGGGCTGGAAGGGGAATACTTCTCCGAAGAAAATGGTGATGACTTTATTGATTATGTTACACCTGATGGTGTAATTAAGATGGAAGCACTTCTTGATAACTTCCAAGATTTCATTGCACGCGTCGGCTTCCGTATTTTACAAGTACCAGATACACCGCAAGAATATGTTGGTCAACATCTCCTTTACGCGTATTTAGACCATTTTGTCAACGTCGTTGGTGCCAATATGTTCCTTGAGGCCCAAACGGGACGCGGAAGGATAGATCTTCTGATTGTCCACAACCAGCGTAAATACATTGTCGAGACAAAGATCTGGGAAGGCGACAGATATTATCAGGCAGGCAAGAAACAACTTGCTACGTATCTCAAATTAGAAGACGCGCGGGAAGGGTATTACGTTGTATTTGATCACCGTAACAACCCTACGTCGCGCGTTGAGACAGAGACGATAGACGATTTGACAATTCGGAGTTACATTATTCCTGTGGTGCAAGAGCAGCCCTCATCGGTGGGGCTTACGCAGTCTTGATAGAAATAATGGTGTTCCAATTGCTGACAGCGGAATAGTGAATGCTCCAGCTGCTTGCCAACCGGAGCATTTCTGCGATTTGTGAAAGAAAACCTAACGGACGGATTTGAGATTTCCCCAAGTCGTTGAAAGTTTCCCAAGCGGATCTACAGGTGTCAATTGGGAACTTAATTCCTTGGCGATATTAATATCATCTTGGCTTAAGGCGCGGTTCCAGAGGCGGACCTCGTCAATCATTCCCATAAAAACGTTGTTCGGTCTTTCGCAATCTTGCGCAATTCGCAAAGGATCATCGATGGTATTTAGTGCACCAGGAATATCCCCTTCAGCAATGATTTCACCGTCAATATAGAGTACAGCCTTTTCTCCATCATTCGTGAAGGCAACATGCAACCACTTTCCAGTTTCAGGTAGATCCGCATTGATATCTGCGCGACCGCTTTCCGTTTCAAAACGGAGTTTGAAAACACCGCCTTCACTGAATAACCCGTATTGTGCTCTACCGCTACAACCCCCGTGAACAGACTTGCCAACAATCTGACGAGTGCCTTCCCAAGTTTCTGCGTTAATCCATGCCATGAACGTACATTCATTGACGTTGAGGGCATCAGTGCTTTCTCAAATTTTCCATTAGTCCATTCAGGCTTGTCAATTTTACCATCGTGGCCGCTGCCGCTGAGATCTTCCGCGACATCGCCTGCCCCTTCGTCATAAGAGTGGTATAAGATCAATCCATCCGTGAACCCAGCAGACACAATAGACGGTATCGTTAGGAACAGAAAGATGAATAACACCGAATATCCTATCGTTTTCTGGAGGTGTCCACAAAATGTGCAACATCGGGAATAGGAAATCTTATACATAGTAAGAATTTCGGATTCTGTTAGCAATTTCACAATTGGAATGTCTTCCTGTTGTTTAAAGATAAATGATAATACCAATTCGCTATATAATTGTCAAGAAAAATAAATATTTTGAAGGAATTTATGGTGGATTTTAGAATTATATTAACACTTTCCGAACGGCGCGGCGCGGGGACCTCGCCGAACAGAAGTGCTACATGTAAACTTATTTTTATATTTCACCATAGTTTTCAACTGAGTGTTCGCAGGTAGAAGAACGCAGCGAAAACAGATTTCTTCGATATCAAGCAGAAACCACTTCCATCCAAACCCCCGGCACGAACCCCGGATACTCTCCTTCACTAAACGCAGGGTAATAGACACCTTCGCCAGAAAAATCGTGAACCGTTTCTCCGCCGCTTTCATTCGGAATATGGATTCTGCAAGTGTAATCGCTTTGACCAAATAGCTGCTGCGGTGTCGGTGTAGATGGATCCACGCGATATTCTGCCAATGCAGCCTCATCGACCGTAATCCCCAATCCTGGTGATTCTGAAACCTGAATCGTCCCCTCAACGACAGGGAGCCGCGTTTCGAGCAGATCCGATTCCCACAACTCATGACACGTAATCGCTGGCAGTTCCGCTTGCGATAGCACCGCACCGAGATGCACTGAGTATGCTGTTGTAATCCCTGTACCTACCATCTGGAGCCAGAAAGGTTGATCGAAGGAAGCACAGAGCGCGTTCGTCCGCCGCAGTGCGTTCACGCTACCACCGACAACAAACCCACCACAACACCGCGCATGCAAGCAGGACTCGTTAAAATGTTCTACAATCCGTTTCTCGACAGCCGCTTGCAAACGCGCTGCGCCTTCTACATCTGTGCCGAGATAGTACGGACTCTCGTAGATAGCAACATTCGGGTGTTTGTCTAACTGTTGTAAGGCGGGGATAGCGTTATCCGCAGTCCGCAGGAACCCGTTGAAGTCGATGTCGAGCCGATAATCCGCTGGCACGGCATCGCCGACGGCATCCACCTGTGCAAAGATGTCACGCCACGGACGCGCTTTGAGTTTCGCAGACGTGTAACCGCGTTTCACCGATTCTTGGACTTCCGCGACCCAATCCTCCGGCGGCATATCAATATCCCACCACGAAATCGGGCATTTTTCGCGAACCTTGGGTCCGATGAGTTGGTAGACAGGCACACCCACCGATTTACCGACAGCGTCGAAAAGCGACATCTGAATGCCGAACCCGAACCCGTCATTGTTCATACATGCAAACGCGTTTTGCCCAATCAATTGTTCGATGTTTGCCGATTCATCTGCTAAATTGTCACCATATCCGACAACACCGTTGCTGAGTTCGACACGGTAAACGTAGACCCTTTCGCCGTGTGTCAAAGCACGGTGCATGTGACGACTGACCCGCTCGTGGTAGAAAGGAATATTCAATGGAATCGCTTCGAGATGTTTAATGCTAAGCACGAGTTCCCTCCCAAAATTGAGGATACGCTTGGATTGTGAGTCCGGAGGTTTCCGTATTTACTGGACACTGCCCAGAATTGTATCACATTTTCAAAATTGCGGGTAAGAATATTGCGACGTGTCAAATTTCTATAAACTCGATTTTTGAAGGAAACTGTCAATATTTGCTACTAAAGATGCGAAATTAAGTAGTGGAGCGACCTATAAGTCCCTATACTCACTGATTGCTATTTTACTGACAACTGACAACTATTTCCAATCACCGTTGACACGCCACCCGTTTTGTTGCTATAATATTCTTAACGTCTACAACTTGTTTTTGTCAGCAAGGAGCGTTTTATGGCAAGGATTGAACCCTTTAATGTTTCAAATGAACTCTTAGATGAACCTGAGAAACTGCAGGAGCAGGCGCGGCAGGACGGTTACCTCTTTTTCCGGGGATTGATTGATGCCGATGCTATCTATAACTTGCGTCAAGATTTCTTGGAAATCTGTCATCGGCACGGATGGGCAGAAGGTGGGGAGGCACTCATGGATGGCATCCGTGTGGGTAGTCCCTTCATGGAAGGCGATGACGGCTATTGGCCCGTCTTAGACGAATTCCAAAGTTTGGAATCCTTCCACGCCTTCGCGCATCATCCTGCGATTTTGGACATGTTGGACAAGCTCTTCGGCGAGAAAACTCTCGTGCATCCGCGGAATATTGGAAGAATTATGTTCCCGGAAAACACTAAGTACACAACGCCAGCGCATCAAGATTTCATCCATATCCGCGGGACAGAAGAAACTTATACCGCATGGATACCGCTTGGCGCGTGCCCGAAAGACATGGGTGGATTGATGGTACTCGCTGGCTCGCATCGTGGCGGTATATATCCAGTAAAACCGGCATTCGGCGCGGGTGGACTCGGTATAGATACCGCACCCTTGGAGGCTGAAGGACTTTGCTGGGTAGGAGCGGATTACGAGGTTGGCGACGCGCTTTTCTTCCACAGCCACGCCATCCACAAGGCACTACCGAACCAGAGTCCAGATCGGATTCGCCTTTCGGTGGATTACCGCTATCAAGGATGCTCGAAACCGGTGACGGAAGGGTCGCTTTTACCGCATTTCAATCGGATGGGTTGGGATGAAATTTATACCGATTGGAAATCAACGCAGTATCAATATTATTGGAACGCCTTCGATTTAAATAGAGTATAATATCGAGCTTCAACACGAAAAGCGTCCGCGTCGCGAATCGGCTCGCTGAAAAACCATCACTTTTAAGATACAAAGTAGTAGACACGCGCCGCGTGCCGTTCACATACACGCGCCGCGTGCCGTTCATACGTAATTGTTCCAGCGAAAAGAGAAACCAATTGATCAAATACGAAAAACAAAAACCTAACACAATAGACATCATCCGTTTCGTAGTGCTACTCATCGGATGTGTTTATATCGCTGTTTTACCGGCTGTCGCCGAAAACTATACCGGTGATTTTTTAACAAACGGTGTCGGCGGCCGCGCACTCGGATTAGGCGGTGCGTATGTCGGTATTGCTGACGACGCTACTGCTGCCTATTGGAATCCTGCCGGTATCGCCGGTGTTTCCGATAAATATCAATTCTGTCTCATGCACGCCGCGCGGCGTTCCGGGTTAGGTGCGTTCAACTATATCAGTGGTACAACGCAAATCTTACCCAAACTCAACCTCGGATTGTCGTGGATTCGGGCAGGGGTAGATGATATTCCTATCTATCCACTTATTCCAGCCTTTGATCCCAATATTAGTGCCGATGAACGACGGAATCTCGTTAAAAACCGACCGAGAGAATCGGACTTTACGCCAGCCGGTTACCTGAACGATAGTGAAAACGCCTATATTTTGACACTCGCGACGCGCTGGGTTGTGAGTCAAGCGTGGTGGGATAACTTCGGTAGGGATTCGGTGCCGCCGGAGTTTATGATTGGTGCTAACGCAAAATGGATTTCACAAAGCATAAGCGGCGGTGATGTTGATCTCTACAATTACGGTAGCTGGGGATACGGTTTCGATGCCGGCGCGCTCATCCGCCTACCAGACTTTAACGCGCTCTTCGGCTTAGAGAATTTCGGTAGCCTCTCTTTAGGTATCAACCTTCAGGACATTTCAAAAACGACGTTGACGTGGAACACCCTATCTGCGCCGAAAGAATCTATTCCGGCGAATTGGAATGTTGGCGTGGCGTATGCGAATAACCGCGTTTTCAATCGAGAACTGATCTTCTCCTACCAGTGGCAGCAGCGTTATGGTGGGCAGTCACATCTCGGTATAGAGTATCAGATTAGCGAGCCGTTGGCTTTACGCATCGGTTACCGAGACAACCGGCTGACAAGCGGTATCGGCATCCAACTTCGCCAATTCCGTCTCGACTACGCACTCCTCTTCGGTGACCTGATTAGCACGCATTTTTTGAGTCTTTTGTGGAATTTTTGATCGTTTAAACAGCCGGTTTTGAGAGGTCGGGTTGATCGCGCAGTAGGATTAAGAGCGGTGCGAGTACCAACGGAAGCATCACCAAACCGTCTAACACAATCGGCAAACCGAATTCGTCTCCTAAAACACCAACAATTTTATTCAAAAATCCGCCGACACCCCACGCAGCACCCATCATCAAACCGGAGGCGATGTTTTCATGTCCGCGCAACATCATTTGCGCGAGAATAATGTTAACTGTTATCGAACTCGTGAGAATGACGTTGCCTAAAAAGAGAAGCACGAGAAAACTGAACCCGTCAGTGTGTAACGACCAGTAAAGAAGGGGCGGCGCACCGAGAAGCGATACCAATAACAAAACATAAGTGTTGACGCGACTCATAAGCCATCCACTTGACAAAATACCCATTGACCCCGCGAAGATAAAAACCGCGATGACCAGAGAACGTCCTTGGTTTGAGTAGCCTTGATCGGCTAAATGGACAGAAAGAAAGGTTTCTATACCCGTGAGTGTAACCGTTCGCATCGCCGCAATAACGAATAGCACAATGATTGGCAGCAGGCACAGTGAAGCAACACGCCAAAACGGTTCTTGCGGGGTTTCGGCATCGCTGGGTGTACCTTTCGTGCTGACTGTTAAATCAAGTGCCTTCTCAAATCTTAATACTTTTGCTGCCAGCAACGCCACAAGTAAACCCGGTATCATTTCCCAAACAAGGTATTCCAAGCCGAAACGGTACGGAATGAACAGGAGTAACAGCGGACCCAGCGCACGACCAATGTTACCACCTGTCAGAAATATGGAGATCCCCATCCCTCTCTGCTCTGAAGCGAGCGCACCAGCATAAGTCGTCGCCTGCGGGTGGAATGCAGCGACCCCAATACCACCGATCGCTAACAACAGATACACAGTATTAACAGACGGCGCAACCCACAATAGACTTAAACCCAGCGCACTAAACGCCACACCTATCGTCAGAAAATGCACTGTCCGCACACGATCTGACAGCCATCCAAAGGCTATCTGTCCGAACGAACTAAATACGCTGTAAATTGAAACGAAGTTTCCCGCTAAACTGTTCCGTGTCGCAGCTGTGGCTAACTTTGTCAGCAAGAGCGGTTGCAGGTGTGAGAGAAGTGTCGCGTAGGAATCGAGAACGGTATGTGATAACGTTAAAAAATAGAACTGTTTTCGAGTGGATGCTTTTGAGGAATCTTGGTCGTTTTTCATAGGGTGAAATGGATACCGCGTTTCTATAAAGATCGGGCTATTCTACGATAGGCATTACATTATAGAATAGACCAATCTAAAAAGCAAATCTTTTTATGGTGAATTATCAGAATCTTCCCGAGGGCCGGTAGGTGCGGTTTCCCAACCGCACCGGATACTACGCGAAAACCTTGAAGACTTCCAATTTATCTAAAACTAAATAGCCCTGGAATACCTCCATTTACGCTTGACATTTAAACTTATAACATATACCATAAATTATAAAAGTAGACAGATCACCCATAATCCAGAGTGAGCGTGCCTTTGAACAGAGAACAATTTCAACGGATTGCTAAAATCGGCTTACCGACGGTACTGGCAGTCATCATAACGTACTTCCTCTTAAAAGAGATTGACATTCAACAGATACCGCAAACCCTGAGTCGATTGTCAATAAAGGCACTCCTGATCGGATTTACATGCTATTGCTTGTTAGTTCTGGCGAAAGCCTCGCGGTTCCGAGCACTGCTGAATCTTGATAGCAGTGTCCATCAGATCTTTCCAATCTTAGCGTTGCACACCTTTTGGGGCAATATCCTCCCGATGCGGACAGGCGATGTCTCTTATGTCTACCTGATGCAACGCCGGCAGAAAGTAGACGCGACACAAGGTGTCGCTTCGCTTCTGGTGGCGAGTCTGATAGATCTGATATTGTTAATAGGCCTGGTAATTGCGACTGGATGGCTTCTGCGTGCTGCACTTCGTGATACTTTCTCTGGTACTGTCCTGTATCTCATGCCCCTTCTCATAGGAAGCGGTTTAATCGGTGTCGTCGTTTTCGTCTCCGTCGCGCCAAACGTCTGTATGAAACTTGCCGACCGATGCGCGAGTCCGCTATTACGTCTTGAGAAGCGATCTGTTTCGTGGGTTGTCAATAAGGGATTGCGGGTGCTGCAGGAACTCACGGCGTTCCGATCGAATCGACGGTTTTTGGAGGTATGGGTATATTCTCTGATGTGCCTTGTAATCCGATTCGGATTTCAGTGCTACCTCGTCGTTGAAATGGGGGTCGAGGTGCCGATAACGCAGGTGTTATTCGCGCTTGCATTTACGAATGTGTTTAACTTGTTGCCTGTCCAAACGATCGGCAATTTCGGGACAACTGAGTTTCCGTTCGTCTGGCTGCTAAAACATTTCGGAACATCAGTAGAGGTGGCAACTGTCACTGGGTTTAGCCTGCATATTCTGATCCTGCTTTACTGTCTACCTTTAGGTCTGTACGGATTCTTTAGAAAGCCGAAGGAGAAATAATATATGAGAATTATTGATCCGCATGTTCACGTTTGGAAAAACGATCCGCAGTTTCCGTGGGCACCGGAGACAACAAACCCACCCGCGGAAGACGCTACCGCAGAGATGCTATTGGAATTAATGGCAGCAAACGGCGTTGAGAAAACCGTCCTCGTTCAGGTTATTCACTACCGATGGGATAACAGTTACGCCGCGGACGTGATGAAAAGGTATCCCGATAAGTTCATGGGCGTGTGCCGAATCAACCCTGAAGACCCAGAGGCACCCGAACATCTCAGTCGTTGGACAGAGGAACACGGTTTTCATGGCGTGCGGTTGAGTCCGTCTGTCGGACCCGCCGGTGATTGGTTCACAGGACCGTTGATGCCACCTATCTTCAACCGTGCCGAAGCACTCGGCGTACCGATGCTTATGCTCACAGGAGCTGAACGGTTGGTAGATCTCGTGCCGCTTTTGGAACAACACCCGGATCTCGATGTCGTGGTAGACCACATGGCAAGCTGCTCGCCTGATGCCCCTGAGCAACTTGAATTACTGCTCAATCTCGCGAGGTTTCCGCGCGTCTACGTCAAGATAAGCCATACGTGGTCGATCTCGAAAACAGGGTATCCGTGGGCGGATACGTTTGAACAGGTTAAGAAAGTGTATCACGCCTTCGGTGGTTCGCGGCTCATGTGGGGTAGCGATTGGCCCGTCTGTCTCAGCCGTGCCAGTTATGCGGAAACCTTAGCCGTTGTCCGAGATGAGATGGATTTCTTTACGCCAGAAGACAGGGAATGGGTGTTAGGAAAAACTGCACTACGCCTCTGGAAATTCTAAACGCGATTTCTCTTGTGTAGGAGCGAGCTGTGCTCGCGATATGATGTTCCATTTTCTCTTATGTAGGCGCGAATTGTGCTTGGCTGGTGAAGTTTCCAAATGCTCCATAGGTGTCAATTTTAGGGAACAGACATATTTTTTAGTCCCGTAGGGTTTATTTCCTTGGGTATTTCTTCAGCATCTCTGTAGACACGTATTGCCAGAAGTCTTGAACCCCGTAGGGGTGACATCTATAGAAACTTCACTATTATACAGATGCCGCCCCTACGGGGAAACCGAAGGTTTAGGTTCATACGCGTACTACATAGATACCGTCGCTACCCGACTCAAGAGGTTTTTGAAGTCTTCAAGGTTTCCGTGCAAGTCCCGGCGCAGTTTCAAACAGTGAAGAAACACTCTATCAAAAACCCTACTTTTCTGGGGCCTGCGATGGTTATTTCTTCTAAAATTGACGCTTATGGAGGATCACTAAATTGACCCCTATGGTGCGGTTAGGAAACCGCACCTACCGGGTCCGCGGTCGAGGCGGTTATTTTCCCTAAAATTGACACGTGTAGTGAAATTTCCAAATACTTTACTGGCGATGAAAATTGCCAACTGATGGCTGACTGCTGACTGCTGAAAGCCGATAACTGACTGCCTCTAATTTTAACGTTTGACAAATTCTTTCAGGTGTGTTAGTATAATATCGTAAAGCACCAACGAGAACCCGATTAACTTGAAAGCACCGTGGTGTGGCGCAGTACAAAACCCTGTCCTCTTTTACTGGCGAGGTTTCCAATCTCGCCTGTTTACAAGGAGAAAACACCATGCCGTTTTGTCCACAATGCAACACTACATAAAAAGAAGTACTCTCAACATGTCCGGAGTGTCAAGTAGATCTCGTGCCGCAAGCCGCACAGACCGAGATCCCGGAATACGGAGACTGGTACGCCATTGAATCTGTACCGAACGAATTAGCAGGAAATATCCTCCAGAGCGTCTTAGAAGATGACGGAATTCCTGTCTATATACGCTGCCATGATGTCCCGAATTACGGTGGTGTAAAAGGCAATGCCTCGCAGTCGGAATGGGGGGATATCCTTGTGCCGGTTAATTTAGTCCCACGGGCGCGGGAATGCCTTAAGACCTATTTTGATTCATTAAAGGAAGACGCATAACACACCTACACAGGTCGCTATGAAAGCCAAGCAACTC
This sequence comes from Candidatus Poribacteria bacterium, assembly GCA_965208735.1. Classification (GTDB taxonomy): domain Bacteria; phylum Poribacteria; class WGA-4E; order WGA-4E; family WGA-3G; genus WGA-3G. The sequence goes on along the minus strand of CBDBPM010000002.1, from coordinate 4,392,079 downwards.
TATCTCATTAAGGAAGCAAAATCTCACATCCGCATGGCTGGGAAGGTCTATGTCCGAGGACACCGCAGGCGGAACGGGAGTTACGTCAAAGAGCATTGGCGGCGGCCACCGAATAGAAGGATTGGCACCCACAAACGGTTTGAGTCAACAGCGGATCAACTCACTATCTTTGAAACCAACGAAGATTCATAAAAAATTTATGCGCGAAGACATTGTACGAATAATCCTAAACATATCCAAGTAACATCTTCTCAAAAAACATTATGACCTACTTTTTCCGAAGCTTGCAAGTTGCCAATATCTCTTTGTGCCGCTGGCAAGCCTGCCTTATTTTACTTTTTTTTATTGCGACTCCCACACTTTTTAGCGATGTCTACCGTATCAAGAAAGGCGATACTCTTCTGATTGCTGTCATCGGACAGCCAGAATATACGCATTCCGTGCAGGTCCGTGAGGACGGTAGGATCAACTATTTCGGCGGCGAGCTTGATGTCGCCGGTGCTACGGTGACAACCGTCAATCAGCTGATACGCGAGTTTCTCGTCCGTGATAATCATGTGAGCAACCCGGTTGTTATGGTGTCGTTGGTGTTACAAGAAAACGGTGTCTTCGTCGGTGGCGCGGTGAAAACCCCAGGACGTTATACCATTTCGCCAGAGACGGATATCGATTTATACCGTGCCATCGCGCTTGCAGGCGGCACGGCAGAAAATGCTGATCACCAAGGTGTTCAATTAATTCGTAGTGACACGACCCAAAAGGTTGAAACCTACGACCTCTCAACAAACCAGCCTTACCGCGATATCCGCGTCAACATCAACGATTTGGTGTACATTATGCCGCTGGCGGTTGTTGAGGTGCAAGGACAGGTACAAACTCCCGGCAAACTTTTTGTGCGTGGTGAGATTGGCATCAGGCAGGCACTCGCACGCGCGGGTGGTCCTGATCGAGAAGCCGACCTGATGGCGATTGTGAAAGTCGAGAAAAGCGGGAAACTCTCCGAATTCAACCTCTCCGAACAGTTTTGGAAATCACCGCCAGATGGTGAACCTTCTCCTTCTCTATCAGACGGCGATGTGCTGTTTGTCCCCAATGTCTTCAAAGTTGAACCTATCTATGTGACCGGTTATGTTCGCGCCCCGGGTGCCCAACGTGTTCGCGGTCCTTTGACGATCGCGCGAGCCCTCGCGCTCGCGGGTGGGTTCGAGGCTTCTGCGGACCGTGAAAAAGTCTTCATCCACCGCCGGGACGGCACAACCATAGAAACATCTTTCACATTCAACCCTGCTGAAGGTGAGGCGCGGCAGATGCTACTCTACCCAGGCGACATTTTGGAGATCGAAAAGAAGTTCCAAGTCAATTGGGGCCTCATCAGCACCTTCGCCTACATCGTCATCAGCGGCGTGGGTATCATCATCCAGTTGACAAAGTAAATGGTAAGGATTTGATTCCGTTAAGCACGAAGCCAGCAAGGCTTCAACTAAACTTTCTCACGGGCATTCGGGCGTGAAGCCCACTGCTTTAGCTGTGGGAGGAAAGCCCGCTAATCCCTTGTGTCAAGAAAAAACGTGACAGTTACGAAAGAATTAGTATAATGATAGTATCAGGTTGGAAACCAGCCTACAACGCGTAGTCTCTCGGCTACGTGCTTGCCTCCCACGTTGTAGGGGATAAATGCCTGATACCTGATATACCATGAATTTAACCTTTAGATACCCTGTGTATCCTACGCAAACACAGGAAACGACATTATTGCAGTGGTTAGACAACCTTTGTGAACTTCAGAATTCCGCACGCCATGATCGCAAGGTTGCGTGGGAGACGGCAGGTGAAAAAGTGTCTTGCTACGCCCAACAACAGAAGTTGACGGTTGCGCGTAAAAAATATGCCGACTTCCGTGAAGTGCCACAAGATATGCAAGTGTGTATTTTGGAACGCACGGACAAAGCTTACGACGGTTTCTATAGCCGGTGCGAAGCCGGTGCTGCGAAAAAAGGCTATCCAAGACACCGTAAACGGATTAGGTCTATGTCGTGGAAACTTCGCAAATATCCGAAAGTTGTTCAGCGAAAGACTAAAGACAGAGAGAAAAAAGTTGTAAAAGTTCGCCAGATGCCTATCCGTGAAACAGCATGGAAACACGACCGACTCAAAGTGCCGGGTTTAGGTGAAGTCAAGATATACATGCACCGCCCGTTAGAAGGCGATCCGAAAGAAGTGTCGCTGGTTAGAAAAGCGAGTGGCTGGTATGCTCATATCTCCTGTGAACTGCCCGATACACCGAAAGTTGAACCGACCCATGCGATTGCTGTTGATGTAGGCACAACGCACTATCTCACAACTTCCGATGGTGAAAAAGAGGACAACCCGCGCTGGTATCGCCAAGCAGAAGGTCTGACCCGGAAACACGCGAGAGACCTGTCGCGTAAGAAAAAAGGTAGCCACCGTAGAAAGAAACAACAGCACAAACTTGCTTTACACCACGAGGGAACAGTCAACAGACGCAAAGACTTTATCGGTAAAATAGTTTACAAACTCTACCATCATGAGAAAAATAATGTGTTAGTCGCCGAAAATCTAAATACCTCGAACATGGTAAAGAACAAACACCTCAGCAAGAGTATCAGCGATGCGTCTTGGGCAACCTTCTTTGAGTGGTGCGGAAACATAGCCGAAAGAGACGGTTTCCATTTCCACCAAGTAGACCCTAAGAACACCTCGCAAACTTGCTCAAGTTGTGGTCAGAAGTCGCCAAAGAAACTCTCTCTGGCGATACGCACTTTTAACTGTCAGTTTTGTGGCACGGTTTTAGACCGAGACCACAACGCTGCGATAAATATACTTCTTAGGGCAGCTGCTGCCCTTCGTGGAGAGCGGTGGGTTACTACCCTCTATGAAGCGAGAAACAAAAACGAAGCACGAGACAAAGGCTTGCAGAACGCAACACAACTTTTGTTGTTTGACGCGATGACAAGCCCAAGTCTTTAGGCTTGGGTAGTTGACAACGCTATTATACGTGTTTTTGGCCTATTGAGTTTGTAGCAGACAACGCGTTTTCTAAAAGGAGGGATAAAAGTGCGGTTAAAAAAAGTACACCTCTACATCATTTTCTTTTTCGCGGTACTCCCTATGACTGCCTATTCGCAAATGAGTTTATACAAACTATCGAAAGGCAGAACGGGTCTCGGACTTGGGTTTAATACAGCCGAAAATATCAACACAATAAATGGTAGCCTTGATTATGGAATTGATAGGGATTTAAGGGTTTCTTTCTCAGCTGGTGTCGGACTTATTGCGGATGATGCGTACAATAGGGCGTTAGAAATTCCGCCAGCACCCGCAGGTGGGTTGTCAATAGTACGAATTAACGAGTTGGGGCAGACAGGCTTAGATTATTTTCTCAATGGAAGTTTTGGTGCTATGTTTTCTCGGGATGTTATTGCTGCAACAAATGAAACATTCGCCAAGACACGGGTGCTGGAGCTTACTGGCGGCGGTGGTGTCCTAAAACGGTTGGGAACGAAATCAGGATGGGGTCTAACCCCATTTTTTGGTGTATATTATTCAAATGCTTGGGTAGTTACAGAGCGTCAATGGACCGGACTTGAAGAAGCTACGAGTGATGGTAGTGTTTTAGGTGAAGCCGGGATGGAAATTGTGGTGTCACGCTCAACAAGCATCATCGGATCCGTTCTCTTTTCTTTTGAAAGTTCTGATGCCACTTTTAGTATTGGGATAAATCTTCACTAAAACTTGAGTTTACCACATAACTAAGTTTTGGACAATTTTCGGTAAATTGGTTTGAACATGATTATAGTGATCTCTAAAAATAATAGGACACATTTTGAAAGACGGGCGAGGGGACCTCGCCCCTACGACCTGTTTTTTGTTAAAAGAAAAGTGTCTACTTAATTGTAGGTTTCACTATAAAACATAAAACATTCCCCTATCTGTGTTCCACAGAAGCATTGTAGTCTTTGAGAATACATGGCACTCCGCTGGAGTGCGGGAGGATAGATACACTGTTTTCTATAGACATAGCACTCCGCTGGAGTGCAAGGATTGAGGGCACTATTTTCTATAGACATACCACCCCTACAGGGTGAGGAAAATAATTGAAAAACGCTGTTGAAAAACGCAGAAATACCCAAGCAAAAACACCAAAAGTTGTTAGTAGCCACTTGGATTGTTTTACTATTACCTAAGCGAAATCCGTGTCATCCGCGACAATCCGAGATTCAGACAACAAACACAAAACCCTTATGCCACATCTCAACATCAGACCCACCCACAAACCCGTCAAACAATACTACGCCGAACTCCAAGAATACGACAGTATCGGTGCGGCACACGAAGGCGCAGTCCGAACTGCATTCCAAAACCTCCTCCAACACTACTGCCGACAGGCAGACCTCATCCTCGTCTGTGAAAAGACACACTACACGCCAGAAAATAGACGGATAACACCCGATGGCGAAGTCATCGATACCTTCAGGCTACCTTACGGCTACTGGGAAGCAAAAGATACACAGGACGACCTCTATGTTGAAGCAGATAAGAAATTCGCTGCAGGCTACCCCTCCAAAAACATCGTCTTCCAGTCGCCGACACACGCGCTCCTCTATCAACACGGGCAGCTCCAACTCGACTTAGACATTACCGAACCGAGAAACCTCGTCAATGTACTCCAGACCTTCTTCGCGTATCAGGAAGAGAACATCTCAGCGTGGCATACCGCTGTCTCTGAGTTCAAAGAGACCGTCCCGGAACTCGGCGAAAAATTGACGGCGTTAATCGAAACGGAACGCCAAAACAACCCGCAATTCCAGAACGCGTTTATCCGTTTCCATGAACAGTGCCAAACCTCAATCAATCCGAACCTCTCCATCGCTGCTGTTGAGGAGATGCTTATCCAGCACCTGTTGACGGAACGCATCTTCCGCACCGTTTTCAACAACCGCGACTTCACACGCCGCAATATCATCGCCCGCGAAATCGAGAACGTCATCGACGCGCTCACCTCACAGACATTCGACCGCAACCAGTTCCTCCAGAGTTTGGATCCGTTCTACGTCGCAATTGAACAGACTGCCGCGACCATTACCGATTTCTCACAGAAACAAGGGTTCCTCAATACCGTCTACGAGCAGTTTTTTCAAGGCTTCTCTGTCAAGGTTGCAGACACGCACGGCATCGTCTACACACCACAACCGATCGTCGATTTCATGGTCAAAAGCGTCGAGCATATCCTACAGACCGAGTTCAATCGTTCCCTTTCCGATACGGGTGTGAATATCATTGATCCGTTTGTTGGTACCGGCAACTTCATTGTCCGCATCATGCAGGAGCTTGACCCTATCTCTTTAGAGCAAAAATACACCGCCGACCCTCCGGAACTCCAGTGCAACGAGGTGATGCTCCTTCCGTACTACATCGCCAGTCTCAACATTGAACACGAGTTTTACACGGCGACAGACCACTATGTCCCTTACGAAGGTTTATCCTTGGTGGATACCTTCCAGATTGCAGAAGATCAGCAGATGCGGCTTTTCACTGCAGCCAATACGGAACGGGTTAAGAAGCAGAAGGAATCCGAGATGTTTGTCGTGATTGGCAACCCACCCTACAATATGGGGCAAGTCAACGCGAACGATAACAACAAAAACCGGAAATATAAGACCATGGACAAGCGGGTTGCGGACACATATGCAAAAGACTCTACAGCGAGGAACAGGAATACACTCTATGATCCGTATGTCAAAGCAATACGATGGGCATCGGATCGGATTGGAGACGAAGGCGTTGTTGCATTTGTAACGAACAATGGCTTTCTAAACAGTGTGGCGTTTGATGGAATGCGAAAACGTATTGTAGAAGATTTTGACGCTATCTACATTCTGGATTTGAGCGGGAATGTCCGTCAGAATCCGAAACTCTCGGGAACAATACACAATGTGTTCGGAATACAGGTTGGGGTGAGCATCAATTTTTTCATCAAGAAAAGTGCAGCGAAAACAGATCATAAATCTGCTGAAGTCTTCTACGCCCGTGTTGACGAATTTTGGCGGAAAGAAGAGAAGTATCACTATCTCAATTCAAAAGAACACTACCGAAATATTGATTGGCAGCAGATAATACCTGATAATCGTTATACGTGGCTCACGGAAGGCCTCCACGCCGAATTCAATACCTTTATTCCAATCGGGACTAAACAGGCAAGATTAAAAAAAGGAGTGGCAGCAGATGTAATCTTCAAAACCTATAGTATCGGTATTAACACGAGCCGTGATGCATGGGTTTACAACTTCAATCGAGACGTACTCACGCAGAACATAAGTAGAATGATTCAAACATACAATACGGAAGTCGTTCGATGGACACAACGGACAGATCGTGATGTCGAATTAGATGATTTTGTGGTATCTGATGATACAACAATCAAGTGGAGTCGCAATTTGAAACGGGAATTGCAGCGAAACAAAATTGCAGAGTATGGTGAGCACAAAGTGAGGAATTCACTCTATCGTCCTTTCACAAAATCGCACTTATTTTTTGATCGCATTATGAATAATGATGTTTCTCACTTCCCTTACATTTTTCCTACATCAGAGATCGAAACTGAAAATCTGGTGATTTGCGTTAGTGGAGTCGGGCATGATATTTTTAGGTGCCATATTGCGAATAGAATTCCTGAGTACAAGTTCTCAAATTCATCGAATGGTGGAACTCAATGCTTCCCGTTCTATATCTACGACGAAGACGGCACGAACCGCCGCGAGAACATCACCGATTGGGCATTGACCGAATTCCGAACCCACTACAACGACGACACCATCACCAAGTGGGACATCTTCCACTATAACTACGGACTCCTGCATCAGCCTGCGTATCGCGAAAAATATGAGGCAAACCTCAAACGCGATTTGCCACATATCCCCTTCGCCAAAGATTTCTGGGGATTTGCAAAAGCAGGTGAACGGTTAGCCGATCTCCATGTCAACTACGAATCTCAACCCGAATACGATCAACTGAAGTTCATCCAGGCCCCGGATGTGCCGCTTAATTGGCGTGTCGAGAAGATGAAACTCTCCAAAGACAAAACGCAGCTTGTGTACAACAATTTCCTGACGCTTGACGGTATCCCCGAAAAGGCGTTTGATTACCGACTCGGCAACCGTTCCGCGTTGGATTGGATAATTAATCAATATTGTGTTAAAATAGACAAACGCAGCGGTATTGTGAACGATCCAAACCGTGCAGACGATCCGCAGTACATCGTCAAACTCCTCGGACGGGTGATTACTGTCAGTTTAGAGACGGTGAAGACTATTGAAGGGCTGCCGGACTTAGATTTAGGGTAGAGAGACGGATTCAAGGAGAAAATTATGGGAATCATAGAGTGGTTAAACGCAAATAGTGGCGCGATAATAGCGATTGCCACCGTTGTGCTTGTGGGTGTCATTGGTTATTACGCCTATCTGACATGGCGGTTACTGAAAGCCAACAACACACCTGAAATTGCAATATCTCTCCGGTGCCATGAAGCGTATGTTAGCCTCGTCATGCTCTGTGTAGAGAACATAGGGACAGGGGCAGCCCAGAATCTACAGTTCGTAACAAAACCTTCTTCTATACCGTGTCTTGACCTACCATTTGAGCAGATCGGTTTTCTCAAAGGCGGAATTGCTTACTTTGAACCCGGGCGGAAAATTGAGCAGTTCCTGGTTAATGTAATGGATAAATATGATGAGCTAAAGCAAACGCCACTGGAGATTACCGTTAAATATAAAGACGTAGTGGATCGCGAGCATGAACGCACATTCCATCTCGATTTTAGCGAGAACGAGGGGTTCTCACACATTGGTAGACCTCCGCTTTTTGAGATAGCCGAGGCCACTAAAAAGTTACAGGAGGATGTCAACAGCATTGCCACCGGATCTCGAAAACCAGTAATTCTCACTGAACCCGTATTTGAGCATAACATGCGCAACCATGCTAACTTTCTGGAGAGTCGCATCAGTCAATACCCGCGTAATATCCAAAGCAAAATTTTACAGAAAGTAGACTTCCTTATTCAAGATCAAGATCGCGAAATACGTGAAAAATCGCAGAATGATGAGACAGAAACGGACGCGAATCCCTCATAAAAAGGAGATGAAACAGGTGACGGTTACAATTTATACCTACGCTAATAATCGGATGTCTATAGAAATTTCTGACGATGCGGAGGAGCCATTAGCGAGCAATAATTCGCGGTTGTCTTCTGAAGAGTTTAAAGCAATATTAGATCGGTTGGCAGCCAAAGCTATAAAATTTGACGGACCTGATGCTCAGCCGTTATCCGATTACGCCATGAGCCGCGAAAGCATATATGAAGGTCATCCCAAACTATGATTTATCTGGTTGATACCAATGTTTTATTGCGATTCTCACGCCTTCAGAATCCACGTTATCAAATTTCTCGGGATGCAGTACATAAATTGGAGGCAGATGGTCATCAACTGCAGACAACATTGCAAAATTTCGCAGAATTTTGGAACGTATCTACTCGACCTACTGAACGAAACGGTTTTGGGCGCATGCCGGAGGAAACAGACGAGCTCTTGCAAGACTTAGAAAAGGCTTTCTCTTTACTGCCCGATTCAGATGATGTGTATCCCGAATGGAGACGACTCGTCGTGAAGTATAATGTGGCCGGTGTTCAGGTTCACGATGCACGGCTGGCTGCGTCAATGATTGCTCATAATGTCGCGCATATCCTGACTTTCAACGTAACAGATTTTGAACGCTATAAACCCGAAGGAATTATGGCTGTTGATCCAGCAGCCGTTTAATCATCAATTGGAATAAAAAATGAACCGATTTTTTACATACATCTCATTTGTAGTTTTCATCTTGGCAGGCATACCTGTCGCTATAGCGGATAACACAGACATCCATGAAAACGCTGGCACCCGCGCCATGACCTTCCTCAAAATCGGCGTAGGCGCGAAAGCGATCGGGATGGGCGAATCGCAAGTCGCTGCGACCGATGACCTGTACGCCTCCTATTGGAATCCCGCGGGACTCGCGAGACTCGAAAAACCGCAACTCGCACTCATGCATAACGAATGGTTCGCTGGCATCAATCACGAGTTCGTCGGCATCGCGCTTCCGCTTGGCAGTATTGGCACGATCGGTGCAAGCGCGAGCTTCTTATCTTTCGGTGAGTTACAGGGACGCGATCGGGACGGAAACGAGACGTCTATTTTCCGTCCTTATGATCTGGCAATGATTTTCTCGTATGCCCGCGGGTTCGGTGATTCGCTCGCCTTCGGTGCGAACGCTAAATTCTTGCGCGAGCAGATTGCCGATGAAACCGGGACCGGTATCGCCTTTGATCTCGGCGCGCTTTACACCTTTCCTGATATGCCGCTTTCATTAGGTTTCAACGCGCAACACCTCGGACCACGTGTGACGTTTATTGAGGAGGCTTTCGGGTTACCTGTCACCTTCAGACTTGGCGCGGCTTACAGACTCTGGAATGAGGCACTCATCCTCACGACGGACATCATCCGTCCTGCCGACAACGACATCGCTATTGGGGTTGGGGCAGGCTACACGATAGGCAATATCTTACAACTCCGTACCGGCTATAAATACCAGATCGGCGGCAACGATTTAGGCGCGGTTTCTGGACTCACAGGCGGTTTCGGGTTGACACTGCTGCGGTTCCAAGTCGATTACGCGCTCGTACCGTTCGGTGTGCTCGGATTGACACACCGGTTCTCCTTAGTCGCTAATTTTTAGAGGTTATGAGCATCAATTTTAGAAACAACAACCGTTGTGGTACCAGGCACGGTAGGTGCGGTTTGCAACCGCACCATAGGTGTCAATTTAGGGGTTTTTCGCGGCAACTTTGGTCGCAAAGGTTTACAAATGCTGAAGAAACACCCTATCAAAAACCCCTTACAGGGCTTAGATCTTTTTGGGCACACGCTGCTATAAACATGCCGTCGCTACGCGACTGAAGAGGTTTTTGAAGTTTTCAAGATTTCCGCGTAATATCCGGTTCGGTTAGGAAACCGAACCTACCGGCCTGGGGAGCACAACGGTTATTCTTTCTAAAATTGACGCTTATGGTGCGGTTTGCAACCGCACCTACCGGACCGAGGGCGAGACGTTATTTTCTCCAAAATTGACACCTATGGTGTACTCACCCAAATCTGGTTTCCCACACGCGGAGACCAAATTTGTATTAGCTTTACATTTGCGATCTGCATTCCTAACCGAACCGGGTAACTCAGATAGCCTTATTCAGATGCAGCCTCAATAAACGCCTCGAATATTTTACGTCTATGTTCGCGAAATTCGGGCGTTTGGGTCATCCGTTCCGGATGGTATTGCACACCAAGCACAAACCGCTTTGACGGATTCTCCATCGCCTCGATAATGCCATCCTCTGATCGCGCGGTGACGATAAACCCCTCGCCGATATCTTTCACTGCTTGGTGATGCGCGGAATTGACTTTGGCTACCCGTTCGCCTATAATTTGATTGAGTAGACTGTCAAATTCGATCTCAATGTCATGTTGAGAATCTACACCATTTATTTCTGGATGGCATAACGCCTCTTTTGGATACTCATCGTCTATATCTTGATACAGGTTTCCACCCATAGCGATACCCATAATCTGGACACCGTAACAGATACCAAGCATCGGAAGATCGGCTTCCAGTGCCTGTTGGGATAACCGTATTTCTGATTCATCCCGCACTTCGTCAACAGATTTTAGAGTCGGGTGCCACGATTCACCAAAATACTTTGGATGAATATCGTTGCCACCAGGGATCAGAAGTCCATCAATATTGGCAACGAACAGCTCCGCAGGTTGCTTATTGCGTACTAAAAAACGAACAGTGCCTCCATGCGTCTCGATTGCCTTGACATAGTTTGTGAATTTATATTGTGCTACCTCGTCTACGACCGGAATACCGATTATAGGTGCCATATATGAACGCCTCCTTTTGCATCACTTTTCTCTCCATAAATTATACCTTATTTTCGACGCAGATAGCAATCAAATCTGAGTTAGTTAATCATCCAAGTTTTCCGCAGGCACGGTTTGTAAGCGCACCATAAGTGTCAATTTAAGAGAAACCATAAGCGTCAATTTAAGAAAAAATAACCGTCGTAGTCCCAGGTCCGGTAGATTCGGTTTCCTAACCGAACCGGACACTCCGCGGGAACCTTGAAGACTTCAAAAACCTCTTCAGTCCTGTAAGGTTTATTTGCTTGGGTATTTCTTAAGAATGTTTATAGCAGCGTCGGTTTATACCTCTTCAGCCCTGTAAGGGCGGCATATTTATAGCAGCGGTTTCAAACAAAACCCCAAGCCCTGTAAGGGCGGCATGTTTATATCTATAATTTGGGGCTTACGCAAAACCCACTGCTTTTGATTTTAGCACACTGTTAAATGGAGTGCTTGGAAAAAACGCAGACGGTCTCTTGGCACAGGAGGCCAACAGTTCCTATGCTACAAAAGAGCAGCATGCGTAAGTCCTATAATTGCTAAAACCCTATCAAAAACCGCTAAATTGACACCTATTGTGTCAATTTAAGAGAAACAGACATATTTTTTAGTCCCGTAGGGTTTATTTGCTTGGGTGTTTCTTCAGCATCTGTGTAGACACGTATTGCCAGAAGTCTTGAACCCCGTAGGGGTGACATCTATAGACACTTCGCTATTATACAGATGCCGCCCCTACGGGGAAACCGAAGGTTTAGGTTCATACGCGTACTACATAGATACTGAAGAAACACCCAAGCAAATAAACCCTACGGGACTGAAGAGGTTTTTGAAGTATCCAAGATTTTCGCGTAGGATCCGGTTCGATTGGAATGCAGATCGCATTTGGGTGAGTACACCGCAAAACCGAACCGGGCTCACTCCAACCGGGGCCTCAGTTTCTTGTTTAGCGGAAACCGCGTTTAGCAAGCACTGCATCTAAAGGTCTCTGACGAGTATCCGGTGCGGTTGCGATACAGATCGCATCTGGGCGTGTACGTCGCAAAACCGAACCTACCAGGCCTGGAGGCTAAAATTGGACGAAAAACCAGAAACTAAATAGCCCTGTATCCAATCTAAATCGCGTTTGCATTATAGTGAGATGCGTGGTATAATTTACGCATAGCATCTATGTTACACGAATTTAACGAAAAAGAATTATCCATCACAGAAGACGGCGCGCCGATACTCACTTGCTATCACGGCACGGATGTGGCAGGTTCGCCATATCTGCATCCGTTCTATGCCCCTAATGGGCAAATCGTAACGGACGACACGAATATCGGGCATCAGCATCCACCGGGGATCTGTTTCACACACGGAACCGTTAACGGTGCGCAGCTGCGTCACGATGAAATTACGCGCGATACGGAGGCAGATTCAGCGAAGTTTTCTATTGTCACAACGTGGAAAAATTCAGCGGAACCCTTCCTGATAGAAACTTGTAAGACAGAAGTTCATCCGCGTCAGACTGAAGTGCAAGTCTTGGATATAGAATTCTCATTACACGCACCGAGCCATCCGCTTGAATTTACGGGGGACATAGGACTCGGTTGCCTCGCTGTTGAGATGGAGTATCGTAAAGCCGCGAACGCTGACGGACGGATGGGTGAATCAGAAGTGAGCGGTAATATATCTGTTTGGGGAACACTCTGTGGCCTCACCGCTGCTGAACAGGCAGCCGTTGGGGTCGCGATCTTCCCGCATCCGTCAAACGGCGACACAACGTTTCTCGCGGAAGACGCTTCTTTCGGATACCTTTTCGCACAGGTGGCACCTTTCACAATAAATGCCGATACAACACGGACGTTAAAATATCGTGTGCTTGCATACGCTGGAGATCTTTTCACTGTGGACTTATGGGGATACCATCAAACTTACACGAACATGTAAAAACATTATGAAAAACGAAACGCTTTTCCCACTCTATAATAAAGGTGAGCCAGTAGACACCCCGCATCCGCCACCGCAAAAATCGCAAGGCGGACCTCAGCAGGCGCACGCGCGCCGCGTCTACATCGAAACGTATGGATGCCAGATGAACGTCAGTGACAGTGAACTGATGGCGGGTATCTTGACACAGAGTGGACACCAGACCGTGACGCATATTGACGACGCAGATGTCGTTCTCGTCAATACCTGCGCGATACGGGAAAACGCGGAAACGAAGGTTATCAATCGGCTCAAGCATCTTAACCATCGCAAACGTCGGCAGCCAGAACTCATTGTTGGAGTCTGCGGTTGTATGGCGCAACACCTCCGCGACCGACTCTTAGACGCAGCACCCTACGTCGATCTCGTAATGGGACCCGATGCATATCGGAATTTACCCGTTGCACTGGATTCTTTGACAGGCGGCGTGGAAGCGCATGTCTCCTTGAAAGACCGTGATCCGTTCCTCGGATTACGCTTGGACAAAAGCGAGGATTACGCCGACATCGCACCTATCCGAAAAGAGGGGATTCGCGCATGGCTCACGATTCAGCGTGGCTGTGATAAGATGTGCACCTTCTGTATCGTTCCCTTCGTCCGGGGTCGAGAGCGGAGTCTACCCTTGAAACTCCTCGTTGAAGATGTCGAAAAATTGGTAGACCAAGGGTTCAAAGAGGTCGTTCTGCTCGGTCAGACTGTTAACTCCTATCGCGACAACGGTTCCGATTTTGGGGATCTCCTCTATGCTGTCGGTGAAGTGAACGGCTTAGAGCGTGTCCGCTTTACCTCGCCACATCCGGCAGACGCGACGGAGAGTATGATTGACGCGATGGCGAGTTCCCCAACCGTCTGTAAACATTTACACCTCCCGCTGCAATCTGGTTCAACGCCGGTACTTGAACGGATGCGTCGTACCTACACCGCCGAAGAATATCGTGATCTCGTCACGAAACTCCGAGAACGCATCCCCGATATTGCCCTCTCTACCGATGTTATTGTCGGCTTTTGTGGCGAAACCGAAGCGGAATTTATGGAGACCTATCAGATGATGGCGGACATCCGGTACGATTCAGCGTTCATGTTCAAGTATTCCGAACGTGAAGGGACGCTCGCGCACAAGGCACTACCTGATGATGTACCAGAAGCAGAAAAGGGTGAACGCCTTAAACAGATTATTGAACTTCAGGAACAGATTTCTGCAGAAATCAATACGACCGCCGTCGGTGATACTGTCGCTGTGCTTGTAGAAGGCGAATCGCGTCGAGAAGCGGATAAATATTACGGCAAAACAGACGGTTTCAAGACGACGGTATTTCCCAAAGCGGATAGTGAAATCGGCGAGGTTGTCAACGTTCGCATTCACAACACCACAGCGCATACATTGATTGGACAGATAGTCTGATGGATAAACTTAGGATCAAAAACAGGATCGAAATTGAGAAGATGAAGCGGAGCGGCAAAGCAGCGGCGACTGTTCTCAAGCGCATTGGAGACGCAATTGCTCCGGGTGTATCGACCGCCGACTTGGAACGTATCTCGCGTGAGACAATTGCCGAAGTTAATGCCACATCTTCCTTCTTAGGCTACCAACTCCCGGAACACCAACCCTACCCTGCCACAATATGTACCTCCATTAACGATGTCGTCATCCACGGGATTCCAGACGAGAGTCAGGTACTGAAAGAAGGCGACATCATCGGGATTGATACGGCTGTTAGCATTGACGGCTATCACGGCGATAACGCATACACTTTCGCTGTTGGAAACATCCCACCATTAGCCGAACAGTTGCTTGACGCGACGCGAAATTCGCTCTACGATGCGATCGCCGAAGCGAAACCGGGGAACCGTATCGGTGACATCTCTTCCAAATTACAGAATGGCGCAGAATCGCAAGGGTTCTCGGTACTCCAGAGTTTTGCTGGACACGGCATCGGACGAAACCTCCATGAAGCACCAGAGGTCCCCTGTATGGGGGTTGCTGGACGCGGGTTGCGTTTGAGACCCGGCATGGTACTCGCTATTGAAACTATGGTGAATGTTGGGCTACCCGATGTACAGATATCACCAGACGGATGGACGATTACAACCGTGGACGGTTCTTTGTCCGCCCTCTTTGAGCATACAGTGGCGATCCTTTCCGATGGTCCTGAAATTCTAACAGGGAGCGCATTGTGGGAAAGTTAAGTACAAAAATAGTAGGTGTTATCACCGCAATCCTCATCGCCATCTCGCTCTATCTTATCTTCGGTTACGCGCGGACTGAAGGCACGATGCTCGAAGTACAAAAGATCTTCTATTATCACGTCTCGGCGGCAATGACCGTTTTTGTGGCATTTGGTGTCAACTGTGTTTTTAGTCTCAAGTACCTCATCCAACGCAAACCGAACGACGATCTGCTGGCAGTCGCGGCAGCGGAACTCGGTGTTATCTTTTGCACGGTCGCGTTGCTGTCGGGTCCTATCTGGGCGCGATACGCATGGAACACGTGGTGGAATTGGGAGGCTCGCCTCACAAGTACGTTGGTACTCTGGCTCATGTACGTCGGTTATTTTATCCTCCGCTCGGCTTTAGAAGGCGACAAACGCCGCATCTATTCCGCAGTGCTCGGCATTATCGCTTATCTGGATGTCCCGATTGTCTATTACGCCGTAGATATCTGGCAAGGTGGATTGCATCCAGACCGTGGAACAAAATGGAGTCTTGAGGCAACAATGCGGTATACATGGATGGTAGCACTGCTCGCACTTATTATGCTCTTTATATTCTTGCTAATCATCCGATATCGTATGAAGAAAACGGAAGCCCGCTATGAGATATTACAACAGAAATACCTTGAGGAGACATCCGGATGAAGATATTGGTTTTAGCAAGTTTTGTGGTAGTTCTGGCGTTATTCATCTTCGCAACCCAAGTGCCAGTTGATATAACGCCTGAGAAAGTTTCAGCGGCTGTTTCGGATGCGGTCTCACAGTCCGAGGTTCCGGTGGATGAAGAGGTCGTGGAGCAGGCAGTGAAAAATTCTATTACGATCCTCGAAAAAGGGCAAAGAACCCGCCTGAAATACCTCGCCGCTGCCTATATTGTAATATGGTTGGTCTTTATGCTATACGTATTGCGTTTGGGGCAACAGCAACAAGCCTTAGACCAACGACTCGCGCAGCTTGAACAGACATCTGAAGGTGAAGAAAACTGATAGTCGGTAATCATTGGGCTTTACCGTCTATCTTGTTGAGATTTTAACGGAAAACCCGTTTTCCGTCACTTCCTCTGTGACGCTTATACCCATAGAACGTAATTCGGCGATAGTTTGAGGATTAATGTCACCAATATCTTCGGGAGAATTACCACGTGGATACAACCACTTATAATAAGCAAGCGTTTTTTCGTTAGTAGAACCCGGATAGAGTTTAACAAGTGCTTCTTGATAAACAATCTTTTCGTCCAAAGAGATCGGCGCGTCACTATCAAACTTTCGGTTAAACGCCATTACCTTATGTACCTCTGGTATATCGCCAAATTTCTCCAGCATTTGGTTTAACTTGGCATTATACAATTCTTCACCCATCATATCCTCGGTAATCAACGTCCGACGCTCTATCGCCTCCTGTAACTCCAGATATTCAGAAAACGCATCGCTACTGTCTTGTTCTAACTTTTCAAGTGATTCTGCGTCGTCCCTCCAGTCAAAATCTGAAGGGTTCTCATTGTTAGATGATGGCACTTGCGACACTTCTGTGTTCTCACGAACCTGTTCTGACTGAAATGAAGGCAGAGGTTTATCAACCTCTGATGGACTTGGAACAGCGTTGTCTTGAGGAATTTCTTTACTGATAGGAACTTTTGGAAGGCTATCCACAAAATTGCGTGTGCTAACTTCGATATATACACAGAAACCCACCAGCACCACCAAAAATACGAAAATAAAGATCGTTGTTTTCATTTTCAGCCCCTTTTCAGTAAAGGTAAGAGATCGATTAATTGTGGATTTATTGTAATAAACATTTCTCTTTTTACCGTTCAATTCAAATATACCTAAATCTGAATATCTAACGCTTTAATACATACAAGATAGGAGGATAAAAATGAAAACGTTCCTTTTCAAATCACAACAGACGGTTGAGCAACCCATCACAGAAGTCTTTGAATTCTTCTCTAATGCGCATAACCTCGCTAAGATTACGCCGCCTTGGTTAAACTTTGAAGTCCTAACCCCGGCACCGATTGAAATGCGCCCCGGAACGCGCATTGATTATCGGCTTAAGCTCCGCGGCATTCCAGTTAGATGGCAGAGTGAGATTACAGAATGGAATCCACCTTATGGATTTGCGGATGAACAACGCCGCGGTCCGTACCGACTCTGGCGGCATACGCATACCTTTGATGAGACAGAAAACGGTGTTATCGTAGGCGATGTCGTTGAGTATGGAGTTTGGGGCAATGCGGTCGTCAACAAACTTTTCGTCCGTCCGGATATAGAGAAGATTTTCGCCTACCGCTCCGAGCAATTAGATGAAATCTTCCGTCATAGGAAAAATAGTACTTTACCGTAAAAACAGATCCTACCGTAATAATGCATCACGCGTTTTACGTGGTTTGATGTCTCATTAAATCCTTCAAAATACCCGTGGGGAGGCTCTTCGCTTCCCCATACTTTTTTGTGTATAGATGCGTGTTGCGGCGTGAGTTGGCTGAGTGCTGTTCTTACAGGCTCCCACAGCAGCGGGTTTCCTTCTTGTCGGTAACGGACAAGTGCTTGCGCGTCACGGACGCGACCGAGACCCCCGTTGTAACTCGCTAATACCAGCCGATGGCGATCCTCCGGTTGGCTATCTCGGAACACATGGTACAACGTGTGTAGGTACCGCGCAGCGCCTGCGATGTTCTGCTCCGCGTCTAACGGGTCTTGGACACCGAGTTCTTTTGCTGTTGTAGGCATCAGTTGTGTCAATCCTTGTGCGCCCACAGCACTTTGTGCTTTTTCGTTGAACCCCGACTCTTGTGCAATCAGCGCGCAGATGAGTCGCGCATCCAAATTCTCTTTGGCGGCATATTTCTCAATCAGTGGCTTGTATTTTAGAATCTTCGGTGTCAGCGCGAGCAATCGTAAATCCAAGCGAATATTGATGATGCCACTAAACACAAGGAGCAAAACAACTGTTGCGATAATAAAGAAGAAAGCGCGTTTGCGAATCATTGATTTAACAGCGAGAGGTTCATATGTTGTACCACAATCTGTTAGATTGTGGCGTTTGCGAAATACAGTCTGTTAGATTACGTGGGATAGCCCGCAAACTAACAGCATAAGTGTCAATTTAAGAAAAAATAACCGTCGTAGTCCCAGGTCCGGTAGGTTCGGTTTTGCGGTGTACACACCCAAATTTTGCCCACACGCGGAGACCAAATTTGTCTTAGCTTTACATTTGCGATCTGCATTCCAACCGAACCGGATCCTACGCGAAAACCTTGGATACTTCAAAAACCTCTTCAGTCCCGTAGGGACGGTATCTATGTAGGACGCATGTGAACCTAAATCCTCAGCCCCGTAGGGGCGGCATCTGTATAATAGCGAAGTTTCTATAGATGTCACCCCTACGGGGTTCAAGGCTTCTGGTAATATGTATCTACACAGATGCCGTCCCTACGGGACTAAAAAATATGTCTGTTTCTCTTAAATTGACACCTATGGATAGCCCGCAAACTAACAGTTTACGGTACAAAATCTAACTGTCCTCATTTAACCCTGTGGGGAAGTACGGATACGAGGGCATTTACATACTACTGCTACTGATAACTACAGTAGATACCCCATCTGAAATATGAGTTTATGTCCTTGACTTGTTTCCCCTTTATGGTGTTCGCTATTTTGCGTGTGCTGCCATGCATACGAGAGAAATAGATTCCACGCACCCAACGGACGATAAGAGAACCGCCCCCCAATTTCTGTTGTGCGTGCGACGACACCCGTAGGAAATGGAAGCGACTCGTAATCCTCACCGTAAAACCGATCAGCGATTGTCCCTTCGCCGTGACGGGTCAGCACTGCGCGGATTTCTGCCGCCGTGGAGACAGTAAACTGATAGGATGCCGAAAGTCGCACTGTGTCCGAATCGGTACTGATGGGGTGTCCAATTGCATAGCCAAAATGTGTAAACTGGTTATCGGGATCGAGGTGCGTGTACGCCCATCGGTTGACACGCGCGTATTCGCTATGGATGCCGAGGTGTCGATCAAGCTGTTGCGGATACCATGTCAACCCCAAGAGCCATGCGACTGCGTGCGGATCGTTGGAATCAGATTCATATTGGATGTCGTCGATAACCCATTCCCCATAGAGACGCACGCCATCAATAGGGCGGATCGCTGCATCGACGGCAAACATGACGTTATCGTCGGCTTTCGCGTTATATTGTAGCGCGTAATAGAAGGTGAACGGGTTCGCATACTTCCACTCCAACGTCTGGGCATCGCCGCCGTAAAGTATCCACTCGGCAACGCCGATTTCCACGCGGTCGTTGTATTGATAGTCGAGCCGGTGTCCGCTCATATAACGTTTCGCCAGATAACGTTTTTTGCCATCGTCGTACCATGTTGAATCCAATTGCGTCGTGAAAGCCGTCGCTTTGAGATGTTTCCCCAATGTGCCTGTGAGCCGAACTTGATCAAACGCCGGGGAGTTATCCGAGATCCCTACCGTTTTATGCGGACTTGCACCCCAGAAAAGCCAATCTCTGCCGACAAGTAGGTTAAGGTGCGCGCCATCTACCTGCAAATAACTCCTCTTGAAATCCATGGTATACTCACCACGCCACCGTTCAAGGCGTTGACCCGCTGTTTTCGCGTCAAGTGGACGACTCTCAAAGTTATGCGCCTCAAATTCAGAGTAAAGCGTTAGGCGCGGTGCCGACCGCTGTTTAAGCGTTCCTGCTGTCCAGTGGAAACCTGCCTCAAGTGCAGGGGCTATTTTTTTATCTGTCGCGCGGAGTTGCGGAAGAAAGTCGATTCTTCTTCCGTCCTTACCAGCAAGTTCTCTACTAAACTCTCGTTTCAACTTTTCAAGAAGTTTCCGATCTATCTCAGATGGCACAACGCTACCTGCACGTATTCGCGATTGAGCCTGTTTTATGACTTGTGCGACTTCTGCTCTTGAAAGTGGTGCCGTCTGCCGATGGAATCCACCTGTGATACCGTCAGTCTCTAACTTCGCGAGCGCATCGGTAACCCATCCGTCGAAGTTTACGGGTACATCGGGCGCGCCGTGCGCAGCGGTGAAAATGAACATGGATGCAAAGATGGACAGCGCGTAGAAATGGACTATCCTCCCTGCCTTTGAATGGAAAGGCGCGTTCACGCGTGCTCTGCCTCCAATTTTTTGACGCAGGCATCAATATGCCGGAACTGCCACGTCCAGCGCGTGTTATAGAGGAACTGCCGTAAGTCAAATCGGTTGTCGTCCGGTGAATAAGATTCAGCGTGGTAGGAGGGCGTTAGCGTCGTCATTTTGTGGCGATTGATGGCGTAATATCTAAAGAAGCGTTTTACCTTTTCGGCGACCTCGCGCGGCGGCAGATGATCCCACTCCTGAACTAATTTTTCAAACATACTCACGGGACCGCACTGCTCCATTTTCCGAAGCTGCCCGAATCGACTCAATTCGGCGTAGGTCATCCCCATGTCGTCTTCATCGGTTTGCGTATAAGTTTCGGTGATCGGTTCGAGTTCTGCTGTCGGTGGTGCTTCTATAATCTCAGCGAGTGCGGTATAACCGAGATTGCCTTCCGCCCATTTCAGAAACCGCCGCAGATCGTGTTTGCTAATCCCGCCGATCGGGTTGATGTCTCCACTACTACAATCGTATTTTGTGAGGTAACCGCGCAGTGCTTCGTCAACATTACCGGTACCTAAAACGAGAAGCGTACCTTCACGCTTCCTTACCCACGGCATCATCTGTGCAAACAGGTAACTCAGCACCATACGCAGCCTCGCTTGTATGTTCTGGAGTGCCTGATTTTCTTGGTATGTTCCACCTTCAACCTTGAAGCGCGGCTTTTTCTGCGTAATACGCGTAAAGAGCGATTGCAGCGCGTTCACAAGTCCGTCCATATTGATGTCCAGATGATACGCGCCAATCTGCTCCGCGAGCTGTTTCGCACGTTTTCGGGTCTCACGCGAACTGTTCTCTGTGCTGATATAACATGTATATAACAGACGATTGGCAAGTACACACGGGTCTGCAAAAACATCGGGCGTTTCACCCTCCACAAGCCAACGAGTTACATCGTTGATGACAGCCGTATCTTTTTCGCGTACCGCTTTCGCGACCAGTTGGCACATTGAACCGACGAGTGTCGCAACGGCACCACTGTCTGCACCACCAGAGAGTGGGATGAAGTAACCCGCCGTGCCAGATCTACGGAGGTAATCCCAGAGCCAACAGGCGGGACCCAAAGCGATCTCTTCTTCCGGCTCGTGCGTCCGCGGCTCGATTGGAAGACCCGCCTTCCGTTCTTCTATTCCCATATCAAAATCAATGTCTATCTGCGGAAGCCATTCCGTTTTACTCGCTTGCACAGCACGACTCGCCTTCGCACCCCGATAGGTGCGGACATCGTGAAGGTTCACCGTAGCCGTGACGACCTCTACATCCTTGAGTGAGAACTGAGAGCCTTGTGCCAAGATCTCGCCATTTTGGGCAATCAGCGCACAGCCATCGAAATAGAGTCTACCACCGTCACACCCTTGTTGGTTCGCGTAGAGATAAACGCCACCGTTTTTAGCACTCGCGTTCCGAATCAGCGCGATCCGTGTATCGAGTTTTCGTAACTCGTGATGTGAACCGGAGCCGTTAGCGATAATCTCTACACCGGCGTTGCCGAAATGGATATGCGGACTCATCGGCACAAAGAGTTCTTCGCAGGTTTCAGATGCCAAAAGCGTATCCGCAGTCGCTATCGCCGCGATACCGATAGGGACCTGGCGTTGCCCAGTCAGCTCAGTAATCTCGCGTGGCACGGTGTAGGGTTCGGTTGTCCAACCGCGTTCCCATGCCACAAACCAGCGTTGCTCCCGATAATTGCCATCGCTCGCCAGGACCATCTTCGGACGGATTAACAACAGCTTTCCGTCTAACACGAAGACCCGACAGTTATAGCGGATATTTTTGTGCATGACAGGCATGCCAATATCGCACAGGATGCCGTCAGTGTACCCACCTTTGAGGATACACGCAAGCGATTCCCAACTATGCCGCAGCGTATCAAGTTCGAGAAAATGGTCTTCACAAGAGTAGCCTGTGATTTCCAGTTCCGGTCCCAACCGATACCGCGCGCCGCTCGCTTTTGCGATCTCAATGGATTCAATGATACGCGCCGTATTACCTTCAAAGTCGAGACTCCACTGATTCAGGTTACACGTTGCGAGTATTATTTTCATAAGCGTTTGTAAACCTGTCAACTTTGTCGTTAAAACTTGTTGAGTTTCAACAGCCCCAAAGTAATAGAAGTAGAAAATCTGCAATAATCATCCATATTGTCTTATTTTTCTTTTCCTTTACTTTAGGCAATTCTGCCCTCGTCTCCGTCGCTGCATCATTTTTTTTTATGCGTGATTCTTCCATGATTCACCTTACCCCCGCTATGACAAACCCTTCAAAAGTTTTCGATTATAGTGAATCCTAAAAATAAATAGACACATTCGTACCACACACTTTTAGTTTGTGCCAGTCTGAATGCCTGTTATAGGTATTCAGGCTGTTTGAGAGTGCCCAATTAATTCTAAACTTTACTATAATCTGTTTTAACAACTTGTGCCAGTTAATTTTGCTGGGGATCCTCTTTTCCCCGCTTGCTGACAGCCGATGGTTTCCGATAGCAGGCCGCTATTCACGTTTTCTGCGGTTTCTTACGCGCCGCTGGAAATAGGATATTATTCAAGATAAGCCTATATCCGGGTGAATGTTTGTGTAAATCGAGGTTCGTAGGGATTGTCCCCTCGCCGACAAGGTGGTGATAATCCTCTGGATCGTGTCCACCGAGGAACGTAAAAGTGCCTTTCCCTAATTTGCCGTGGATATATTTCGCATAGTTCGTGCCTTCTACCTGTCCGAGAATCGTGATAGAACCCCGAATTTTGTCCATGTTAAACGATGTCGTCTGACCAAGATAACCCGGCACAACGCTAACATGGTTTTGTGTGAGCATTGTCGGAATCGGATCGTGCTTTGCGGCGAATTCAAAAAGCTTGAAATCTTCGACCCCACTCTGTGCATCTCTGTCAGGGTTCGGGTTGTCTATGTCCGAAAATTCGTATCGGAACGGGTTCGTGTAGAGGCTGAAATTCTCAAATGCCAAAGTCCGCTGAAAATCAAGCTGCGCTTCAGCGTTTCCGGCAATCGGTGTCCCGTCGAGTTCGGGTGCTACGATATCAATTGCACCGCCGCGTGTCGCCAACGCGATGTCCAATGTTTCCGGCGCAGAACACATCGCGAAGATGAACCCACCATTGGCGATATAGTCAGCAATCATCTGTGCGGTCTGTCCTTTGTGCTGGGCGACCCTTTGAAACCCGGACTCCTCAGCGGCTTGCTCGAACATTAGCATCCGCTGTTGATACCAGACTTGCGACGAAAACGAGGCGTGGAACTTACCGTGCTGACCGGTGAAATCCTCGTGGTGCAAGTGGAGCCAGTCGTAGTCTTTTGTCTGTAGCACACCGCTTTGGACCTCCTTATCCCAGATTTCGTCGTACGGAATTTGTGCGTAATCCAGCGCGATTTTTACCGCATCGTCCCACGGATCTCGATACGGTGATGCCTCCGACGGTGCGTATACGGCGATCTTCGGTGCCTTTTCCAATAGAATTTCGTCCATATTGCTGCCTTCAAGAACGGTTTGCTTGATGCCGGTATAATCGGCATCGTTCATCGGTTCAAAACGCACTCCCATTAGGACAGCACGGACGCGCACATCTTGTGAATCTGGCAGCACGAACGCGCCACCGCGGTAGTTTAGCCACCAGTAGCATCGGTACTCACGTGGGGCTTCTAATGCCCAGTACGTTAAGCCGTACGCCTTCAGATGGTTGGTTTGCTTCCCTTGCTCCATCGGTATCAAAAGCCATTGCGCACTAACAGTGTTGACCGCAATAAAGGATACTATCAATATGGAAAATCGGACAATGTGAGTTAATTGAGTGTAAGACTTTTTCATCGTTTTTCACGCTCGGTATCAGTTTGGAAACTACTTCCAAAAATTGCGGGTTCACTTCCAAACACGACCGAACCGTTGTGCCTCAATGGGTCTTCAGTAGCATCCGGATTTTCGGTGTCAATTTTCCAGAGTTGACCGTTATTTTCATACAAGATCCAGCGTCCTTCAGGCGGGATCCAGACCGGATGAGAACCACCTTTTTGGGTTAGTTGTCGTTCTGTCGGCACGCCATCGCCTGAGTAGGTGATGAGCCAAATCTGTTGATGGTTGCCTTCTGTGCGTGTGAACGCCAACCGATTGGGATCGGCAGGCGACCAAGCCGGTTGCGCGTCATCTGCTGGAGACACTACAATCGGTTCTACACTCGTTTTCACTTGGTCAAATGCGTAGATATTCCGTCTCTGATTTTCAGCATTTGCAGCGAGGTCATCCGGATTTTCGATTGTTCCCGCTGTGACATACGCCAGCATGCTACCGTCGCTATTCCAAGCAGGCGTGAAACTCTTTAACGCAGTCGATGGCACAACATATTCAGAACCACTCGAAATGTGTCGCATCACAACACGGCTCCGATTGCCAGTCTCTGGACGTGTGTAAGCGACATATTGCGCGTCCGGTGAGATTGCCACGTCGTTTGCCATCTCGCGTCTATCAAGCAGCAAGTTCCCATCTGGTGTATCAGGACCTCGGATGATAACGCTCCCATCCCTATCTTGGTAGGTAAGTGTACCGTCGTTTGCAACTGTCGGATTGCGTCCAGCACCTAATGGGACACTCATACCGTCGGCGGAAATGCCCCAGATGATATTGTCATAAGTAAAGTAGATAAAGCCAGGGAGCTGTTCAGTTTGTGGTAGTGCCTTCTGTTCTGTCGCAAGCGGGTTTTCAAATCCGAGTGCCTCTGGTTGACTTTTTTCTCTCTGCGCGGCGATTCCTGTTTTAGGCGTGAATTCTTCCATGTCTCCGAGTTCCCAGCCGACACCGTTCGCTTCCCAGAGAAAACCGACACCTTTAGTCCAATATTTCCACTCCTCATTCACACGTCCGTTGCGGGTAATGCTAAAGACATCTTCGGGTTCCCCTAAACGTCTTTTGACTTCCCAGCGTCCACCATCCTCAATCTCCGCCATATTTCCGTCTTCATCAATGTAGCTTGCGAGGATTTCGATATCGATATGAGATGTAGTCCGTCCCGGAAAAACATTGACTGCCGTAGGCTCACCGCGTACAGGGTGGCGCGTACCATATATCCCGACCCCGTCGGTTATACCTGTCTTTTGATCGTCATTTGTATCCATGATTGCCATGACATAATAGGTCCCCGGCAGCACATTGACTTGATAGTTCCCATCTCCGACAACCGAGATCGGCATCGCAATCGGCGCGCTGAAGTCAGGCGTATACGAAAGCGTTAAAATACCTTGTTGAATCGGATAGCCGTCCCATGTAATCTTTCCAGCGATAATCCCCTGTTCAATATGCACTTCAATGCCGGGGAGTGTCGCGTGGAGGTGTCCGTTTGCATCGTAGTGCGCGCTGATAAGGAGATCAATATTCCGATTTTCACCAGCAATCAGAGTGATCGGTGCTGGCGGCTGCGTTGTGATGTCCACGGTCCCATATCCACCTAAACCGTCCCCTACACTATATCTACCGTCTTTATTGGCATCTAAGTTAACGATAACGTAATATTCACCGGGCGGAAGTGCTATATGAAATGTGCCGTCGGTAGCGGTTTCGCCGCTCGCGATAGGCGTGACTAAGGTAGATTCAGCGTACACCTCTATACGCGCCGATATCCCTTCACGGAGTGATACTTTACCTGTCAGTATGCTTGAGTTTTCTTGTGATGTTTTTTTCTGGCGTTGATAGGTAGCACTAATTGTGATGTCAATATCTGTGATAAGTTTGTTTGGCGAAATCAGTACAGGTTCAGGGAACTCCCCACGTTTTCGCATATCTTCAACACCATAAAATCCGAAGTCATCACCCGCGTCCAGTTTATTCGTCTTGTTGTTATCAACAATCGCCATGAGATAGTATTTACCCGGCGATAAATTGAGGCCCCATACCCCCGAATCCGACACAGTGGTAATCCCAGCGCGATATTTCCAAGATAGATCTGTATAAGCGAGAATTAAGGCTTTACGTCCTTCAAGCGCAAAAGATTTCGGATTTTCCTTGTCAAGTGTAAGGTTGAGGGTACCGCTACAACCAGAGGTCGCTATCCGCAAATCGGATTGGAACTTTTGGAACTCGGTCGGTTGATATTGCGCAGCTGGAACAATGTTAAACTTTCCATCAATAAGCTTCGCTCGTCCTGTTATTGGAATCTCTATGTCCCGAACCGTTTCTTTCTGATCGACTTTGACGATTTGATACTTTTGATTTTTATTGTCCCATTCAGTAATCCCGAAGATACCCAATCCGTCACCGGCATCAAAATTTCCTGACTTATTGACATCTACATAAGCCGCGAGATAGTATTGACCGGGTTCAACTTGAAGCGTAAACTGTCCATCGCCGAGTTTTGGGATGCCACTAACGTACAAGTTTCGTAATTTGTCATCCCGATAGACAGACACATTCGCGTGTGACAGATCTTGACCGTCCCAAATAATTCTGCCCGTTATTGATGCTGTCATCCGTCTGGTTTCAGCATTTTCTTGGGCGGAAAGGTGTTGGCAGAATATTCCGCTTATAAGTCCAATACTGACGACGAGTAATAGCAGCGTCGACCGTTTCATGTTTTATTCCTTTGTCGGTGTTTCTTTGGTGTATCGTATTAAATTTAGTGCTATTAATGGTAACATATACTGGAATAATTTGCAAGCGATGAGTGACTTCGGAGTAGAGTCATTTAGTTCACCGGTAAGTGCAACGCTCAGTGGACACTGACTGTTGACAACCATTTCTCTGACAACTGAAAACTGATAGCTGACAACCATTCCTCTGACTGCTGATAGCTGACTACTGACAACTAAACACCATAGGACTTATGACAACTAAACACCATAGGACTTACGTAAATTGAGAAAATATCGGACATTTAGACGCAAAAAGTGGTATTTTCTGTACTTTTAACCCCCTAAATCCCCCTTATCAGGGGGACTTTAAGAGGAAATGCGTAAGTCCTACACCACTAAAATCATTTGACATTTACATAAAATGTATGGTATAATATTCTTAATTTTCCTAATGCGGGTAGCAGCACAACCTGTTTTCTGTCCGCAAGATAAACTGCCCGCGCTGAACCTCAACTGGAAACTAAGAGGAGCAATTGACCATGAGAATGAAAGTCTATTCTATGTGTGCTGTTCTGCTGATGCTAAGCCTATTAACACCCGCGGTATTCGCACAAGATGCCCAAGAGGAACATCTGGTTGGCTGGTGGTTATTTGATGATGAAACAGACGAAATAGGTAACTGGGAAGATATAACGCTCCACGGAGCCAAAATTGACGATGGACAATTAATCGTTGAGACCGGTAAATGGGCGCATGCCCTTGATTACACGGGTCCCGACATCACGGAGTTGTCGTTAGTAACCTGGGTGAGTTTGGATGATTACGCGAAGACAAATGGATCCGCACTTACGCTTGATAAAGAAACCGCAGATCAATTCTGTGCGATCGTATGGGCTGAGAGGGTCGATAAACAGTGGATGCCTGGGAGTAGCCATTTCCGGCGCACTGCGGATTTTCCGGATGCAGTCACCGAAAAAGAGACCGGCGAGATGGTTTACTTAGTGATTACATACGAGGATGTGAAAGATACGTACAGAATCACCGGTTACCGGAACGGCGAGAGCCTCGGTAGCTTCGATATGGGTGATCTCAGAACCTGGCCAGCAGGCGATGCCGAAGCGATTTGGGGAAAACGACATGTGAACGGACTTGCAGGTCCCGGTGAACTCAATGCTCACATTGAGGAATCCCGAATTTACAATGTC
Organism: Candidatus Poribacteria bacterium; assembly: GCA_965208735.1. Classification (GTDB taxonomy): domain Bacteria; phylum Poribacteria; class WGA-4E; order WGA-4E; family WGA-3G; genus WGA-3G. The sequence continues at coordinate 4,363,940 of CBDBPM010000002.1, read as the reverse complement.
GCTTTGACAGAGGACGAAGTTCAGAGTCTCGAAATTGGAACACTTTCTGTTGAACCCGAAGGTAAACTCGCTACGCAGTGGGCAAAACTTAAAACGAGATAAGTCTTAAGAGTAGGGCGAGGCGACTATGCCTCGCCCTACTCTTATATTCATGATGTTAGCGTTAAGGGCAATACTAAAATTCTCTCACATACATATTTAAGCGTTAGCAGAATGTTACACTTTCTGAAAAATTATTTTTTTCACCACAGAAAATTATATAAAATAGTCTATAAACCCCTACGGTTATTAGGTTTTATGCCGATAACCTGTACAACCCAATGTTACACCAGTGTAACATTTTAATTGAAGATCTCATTATCTAAACACGCATTTCAGGCGTGCATCGGAGGATTTTAATGGCAGATGTAGGAAGTGCTGCACCGGATTTCACCTTGACCGGGGCAGTTAATCAAGAAGATACCGAAGTTTCACTGAGCGACTACTCAGGTAAAAATTTAGTAGTGCTCTTCTACCCGCTCGATTTCTCACCCGTCTGTTCTGAGCAGGTGCCGGATTTCAACGAGCAGTTAAGCGCGATTCAGGCGAAAGGGGCTGATGTGATTGCTATCAACCGCGATTCGGCCTTCGCTCACAAGGCATGGAGTCAGGCACTTGGTGGTGTTGATTTCCCGCTGCTTGTTGATATGAACCTTGAAGTTTCCAAGCAGTTCGGCATGGCACTCGAAGAAGTCGGTATTACCACCCGCGGCGTATTCATTATTGATAAAGCAGGGAACATTGCCTTCAAGCACGTCGAAAATGCCCCGCCGGATAATACGCTCAGCGCGGAACAGGTCTTGGGTGAATTAGATAAATTGGGGTAGATATTCCGGATTGACCTGTATTGTAGGCAAAATCCGCATGTCTCAGCCAAACGGAAAAGCGGGCATCAGGTGAAACTTGCAACCCATAATTGTTTATCATACCGATGTCTGCTTCTCATTTTAACTGTGTTGACTTTGACAATGCAATATGGATATGGTATAATAGAATTAATGCGGGTGTAGCTCAGCGGTAGAGCGTCAGCTTCCCAAGCTGAGGGTCACGGGTTCAATTCCCGTCACCCGCTTGTATATGGACTTATAATCGTGTGAAACTGAGGAAAAACATGGCACGAAACAAACGGCTAACCAAAGAAGAAATCCAAGAAGATAAATTTATTGAAGGGCTTTTGAAAATCTACGCGTTTTTGAAGGCAAACCTTCAAACGATTATCGTCGCAGCGGTCGTCGTCCTTGTCGCTGTTGCGGCTTATGCAGCGTATTATCAGAATCAAGAGAACCGTCGCGCCGAGGCCACCCTCGCGCTCCGACAAGCCACCGAAGCATATCAGAAAGCAGAGGAGAGCCTTTTTGACGCTGAAAAATTGGCTGAAAGTGAGGCGTTGCTTAAAACGGCACAGACCCAACTTAAAGCGGTCTTTGAGAAATACGCAAATACCACTTTTGCTAATAAGGCGCGTTATCAGTACGCAAATACCCTCTATTATCAAGGAAACTACACTGAAGCGCGCACGCAGTTCCAGCAGCTCATTGCGCAACACCAACCCGAAAATCAGATGGATAGTTTGTACGCCCAAAAAGCGATCGGCAATAGCTACGAACAGGAAGGTGACTATGAAAAAGCTATCGCTGCCTATCAGGCGAAGGCTTTTCCGCCTACGCCGCAGCTCCCACCAGAGATTCGGAAGTTCGTGCTGATGGAAGCCAAATTTAATCAAGCACTTGCTTATGAAAAGTCAGGGAACTCGGAGGCCGCTCGCAACACCTATAAAGAGATTGTAGATGAATTCCGAAGCGCGCTTGAAGCTGGGCTTACAGAAAAAAGTCGTGAACTGATTGAAGAAGCGAAAGCAGTTATTGATACTATTGGCGAACCCCTTGATGTCTCAAATGCAAAGAAACTTGAAGCCGAAAAACAGTACTTTGAAGCGTATGTCGCTTATACCGATGTGATTCGTGCCTATAAGGTGAACAAAGATATTCAAGGTGGACTCTCCTCGGAACTCCGAAAGCAGATCGGTAGTTTTGAAAAAGCGGCGATGACAGTAGTAAACAGCATTCAAAACGCTCGACGTGCTGAAAATGACGGAAGAGAAAACTCCGCACTTTACAGTTACGATTCGGTTGTTGAATTTGAAACATTGGGATTAAGTCGCCGTCTTTATGAGAACGCGCTTTTCCACTATAAAAGGCTTGGATCCGCTCAATAATTATCTGTTTTTTTATTTAGGAGCCACAATGATATATAATTATAAATCTACCGCTAAAATTGGTAGAAGTGCTCTCTTCTTCACGCTTATCTTAATCTCTCTGTCATTTACACAGATAGGCGAGGCTGAACCGACTGGACAACTCGCTTACGCCGTCAACGGATTTGACGAGAATTTGGGACGTTTCGATTGGAACCTCTATGCGACCGCTATTAAAGACACTAACAATTTGAGCGCCATCTCTTTAAATCACAAAGGTATGTATCCGGCGTGGGGACCCAACGGAGATTTACTTTATTTTATACAGTGGCATGGCGGGCAATCCGATGTCTATTCTATTAACCCGGATAACCCGAAAAATAAGAAGCGGGTTACGACGATCTCTGGGACATATCGGTTCCTATCGGTCTCTCCGCATGGTAAATATCTGGCTTTCAACGGCTGGACAATGGAACAACTTCCACAAGACAATCAGATTTGGCTGTTGGATCTCGAAAGCGGGGAGATGGAAGCCGTGACACAAGTCCCACATTTCGGGTGGCCATACTCATTCTGGGGTATCTCTTGGGCACCAAATGGAAAACGCCTCGTCTTTTCACTCTCCAGACCCGGGTGGTTGGAACACCTCTATATTTTAGACATTGAAACAAAAGAGATAGAGATCTTAACCGAACTCAATAAAGATTTTTATCCCGTCTGGGCACCCGACGGGCAACGCATCCTCTTCTTCAGATGGAATAGAGAATTTGATACCTTCTGCCTAATTGACGTTGAATCTAAGGTCATTGAACCTCTCTTTGATGTTGACAAAGCAACAGGGTATTGGGCTGACTGGTCGCCTGAAGGCGACTACATGATCTATTCTCGGTGGGGTACTGTCTACCTATACGACTTCGCGAGTGGGGACACCGAAGAGCTCGTCGAAATAGATGGCAGCGTATTTGTCATCGCGTGGCTGCGCGACATTCGGATACTACCTGTTGAGCCGAAGAGAAAATTAGTCACAACTTGGGGCAATATTAAGCATAAGTAGTTATTAGGTGTTAGTTATTAGTTAAAGTTAAGCGTTTGATTCACTGACATCTTTTGTCCTCGCTGTTACCCAAATTGGTAACGACGGTTACAAACAGATCGTGGACACTCAAAAACCAGACTTATAACTTATAACCTATAACTTATAACTTAAAAGAAAAGGGACAAACCCGTGTTATCCAGTGTTGAAAAAGCGTTAGAATACGATAAGATCAAAGTCCTTTTGAAAAAGTATACCGCTTCTCAACTTGGGACCGCGCGGGTTGATACCCTTACGCCGTCTTATGACATTGATAGGGTCCGTTATCTGCAGACGTTATGTAGTGAAGCCACATTCTTTCATCAGCTCTACGGTGGAATCCCGTTAGCGGGCATAAGAGACATCCGCGGACTCCTCAACCACGCTGCCAAAATCGGTTCAATCTTAAACGCTGAAGAACTCATTGACATCCGAAAAGTCGCAAAGATTCCTGGAGACATCCACCGTGTATTTGAAAAACGCGAGCGCGAGGAGTTTCCGAACCTCTTTGCTATCGTGGACGCACTGCCAGATTTTCCTGAGTTAGTTGAAGCGATTGGCTATTGTATTAATTCGGAGGGTATCCTACTCGACCGAGCAAGTCCTGAATTGCGCTCAATACGCCGCAAATTGTTGCGACTTCGTGAAAATATACATCAAAAACTTGAAGCGACATTACGCTCTCCAGAAGGTCAAAAGGCGATTCAAGAACCTGTCATTACCTCTCGAAACAATCGGTATGTCATCCCCATCAAACAAGAGGCACGCGCAACTTTCCAAGGTGTCGTCCAAGCGCAATCTACAAGCGGAGCAACTTTTTTTGTTGAACCTTTAAGCATTGTGCAGATGAACAATGAATTACACGAAGTCGCTGAAGCAGAACACCGTGAAATTCAACGCATCCTCCTTACGCTCACCGATCACGTCCGCAACTATCTAAGCGAATTAGAAGTATCCCTTGACTTATTAGCAGAGTTCGATTTTTTGAACGCAAAAGCACGCTTCAGTTTAGCATTAAACGCCGTTGAACCTAAACTGAATACTCGCGGGAACGTCAAGTTGATTGAGGCGCGGCATCCATTGCTGGAATTCCATCTTCAAAATGAACAGCCACCGGATCCTGATTCTGAAGTAGGTGTCGATCTACCGGAACAAGTCGTACCAACAAATATTCATGTCGGCAGAACGTTCAAAACGCTCATCATCACGGGTCCGAATACTGGCGGTAAGACGGTTGTCCTTAAAACGGTCGGGTTGTTGGTGTTGATGGCGCAGTCAGGTTTACATATTCCAGCGGAACATGGCAGTAAAGTCGCTATCTTTGACCATGTGTTTGCTGACATTGGCGACGATCAGGGGATTGAACAGAGTCTGAGTACCTTCTCTTCTCATATCACGAAGATTGCCGGGATGCTCAAAACAGTCGAAACTTCCAGCCAGTCCCTTGTACTCTTAGATGAAATTGGTGCGGGTACAGACCCCAGCGAAGGGACTGCACTCGGCATGGCACTCCTTGATTGGCTCGGTGAAAGACAAGTCAATACGATCGTTACAACGCACTATGGGGCACTTAAGGCGTATGCACATACCCAGCAAACTATGGAAAATGCTTCAATGGAGTTTGACTGGACAACGCTCCGTCCGACGTACCGGCTGCAGGTCGGGATACCGGGGAGTAGCAACGCTATAAAGATTGCTTCCCAATTAGGGATTCCAGCCGAAATCCTTGACGAAGCGCAGACCCACATGGGCAATAGTGCCGTCGCTGTTGAAGACCTTCTCGTGGAGCTGCAAGAGAAGCAAGATAAATTAGATGTCGATCAAAGCCTCCTCCAAGATAAAATTCGAGATGCCGATGCTGCATACCAGAAACATACGAAACTCGTTCAAACCTTGGAAACCGAGCAGCAGACACTAAAACAGCAGGCTGAGCATGAAGCGCGTGAAATCGTTGCGGGGGCGCGGCGCACCGTGGAGAATCTTGTCGCTGAGATCCGCAAGAAACAAGCCTCTAAAGATAGTATTCAAAATGCGTTCTCAAAAATAGACACTGCTAAAAAATCACTGCGACCGGAACAACCTAAAAAGCAGCCGGATCAACCGAAGGTGGAAGTCAATGTTGGCGATAAAGTCCGAGTCAAGAAATTGAACCGATTCGGAGAGGTGATCGCCGTTAAATCTCAAGGAAAAATGCCGCTTGAGATTCTGGTCGGGAATATGCAAATGCAAGCCGACTACCACGATGTTGACTCGGTTCATCCGAAACAAAAAAATTCTCATCTCTCAACTTCCGTCCTTGATATTCAGTATAGCAAAGCCAACGCAGTTACCGATGAACTCAACATTCACGGGATGTTTGTAAAAGAAGCGTTAGACATTACGATCAAATACCTTGATGACGCAGTCCTTGCGGGGTTAGCATCGGTCCGTATTCTCCACGGAAAAGGAACCGGTGCCTTACGTAAAGCCGTTCAAGAAGAGTTACGTGATAATCCACTTGTATCCAAATATCAACTTGCACCATTTGACCAAGGTGGTGAAGGGGTAACCGTCGTCACGTTCAAAGAGTGAACACGACCCAATCTTCTGTAGAAAATTTTGATATAAAGAGGCAGATTCACCGTGAACCGTCCTCCTAAAAGAAACTACGTGCCACGCGAAACGATCGACGAAATTCGGAGCCGCAGCGACATCGTTGAAGTTATCTCCGAATGTGGTATCGCGCTGCGTCCTGCCGGTCGAGATTTCAAAGCACTCTGTCCATTTCACACTGAGAAAACCCCCTCCTTTACTGTCTCGGTGCAAAAGCAGATTTTCTACTGTTTCGGGTGCCAAACCGGTGGGAATGTCATCTCTTTCGTGCAAAAGCATGAGGGCAAAGATTTTAGGGAGACTTTGGAGTGGTTAGCAGGACGGTTGAATATCGCACTACCGAATCAGGATGCTCGCGAGAGCGCGGCGCACAAGCGGGTCACGAACTTAGAGGATCTCAATCGCTTTGCAGTTGAATACTATCACCGACAACTTCTCACAGAAAAGGTCAGTGGACAAGCGAGGCGATATCTCGATCACCGTGGCGTTCAACCCAAGACCCTCCGATCCTTCCAACTCGGATACGCGAAATCTGGACGGCGGGAACTTGTGAAAGTTGCGACCGACAAAGGTTTTACGATCCAGCAGTTAATTGATGTCGGGTTGATTAAAGATGAGGACCGGGGACCCCAGGACCGGTTTTGGAACAGAATCCTTTTTCCAATTCAGAATGAGCGTGGCGCGCCGGTCGGCTTCGGTGGACGTGCACTCTCTGAAGAGCATCAACCGAAATACTTAAATTCTCCGGCAACAGTGCTATATGATAAGAGCAAGATTCTTTACAATCTCGACAAAGCACGTCCATCTATCTACAAACAGCAGCGTGTGCTGCTTGTCGAAGGGTACATGGATGTTTTGATGCTTCATCAGTCTGGTATTGAGCACGTTGTTGCCTCCTCTGGTACTTCTTTGAGTGAAGAGCACGCACGTATGCTAAAGCGGTTTTCCCCGGAAGTCGTCATCGTTTATGATGGAGATGCCTCGGGCTTTCAAGCAGCACAGCGTGGATTGCACCGGTTACTTGCTGAAGATTTACGGGTGCGTATTGCGCTGCTGCCAGCGGGAGAAGATCCGGACTCCTTTGCACGACAGCACGGCGTTGATGCGTTCACGGAACTTACCGACAAAGCGATAAATCTCATCGAATTTCAGATTCAGTCTGCTATTCAGAGTCAGGATATTCACCGGATAGATGTAAAAACGCAAATTGTGAAAGAGGTTACCGAAACGCTCTTAAATCTCAAAAACCGAGTTGAACGCAGCGAATACATCAAATACGCCGCGCGGGAGCTTCATGTTGATGAACGTGTGCTTTGGGATGAATTGCGCGATGCGGGGCTTAAAGAGACTTCCATTTCTCGTCCACCCCGCCAAAAGAGGGCTGTACAGCAGAAATTATCTGCCCGCGCACAAATCGAACATCAACTTATTGAAGCGTTAATTCAAAATCCAGCGTTAATTCCGTATGTCAAATCCCAATTTGACTGTCAACATTTTACGGAACCGCGCTTCACCAAAGTCGCACAATTGCTTTGGGAAGCCACCACAGATGATGATAGTGAGGGAATAGATATCCAGGCACTTATCAGTGAGTGCCCTGATGAGAATCTGAGTGCCTTCATTTCAAGTGCGCTTTTGCGGAAGGCACCCGCGCCGAACCTGCAAGCAAGAGTGGATGGATGCCTCAAGAAATTACGTAATTTCCACTTACAAGACCTTGAGCAACGTGTCCGATCCCACGCACTCGCCGAAGGCGCGGATGAGATGGAAACACTTGAGGAGTTAGTAAAGCTTTCAAATGAGAGACGCGCCCTACGCAGTCGCGACGCGGGCGACACGCACGATGACAACCTAAATGAAGAAGGAGTTGATAATGGATTTTAAAGACCATCCTACGCTTGATTATCTTGATGTTGAGGGAACTGATGAACTCGGGTATGAGGATGAGTTGGCTGAAATAGCCGCAGCCAGCAGCGGTTATACCGATGACTCGGTGAAGGTGTATATGCGCGAGATGGGGAAATTTCAGCTGCTTGATAAAGCGCAAGAGGTCGAACTCGCCAAACGGATTGAGGCGGGCCATCGGACCGCACATGAAGCCACTTTCAGCACAGCACTCGCAATCACCGAAATTCGGAAGCTGCTCTATAAAATCGTTACCGCTAAAAAACGGGCTTCTGATATTATTGATATGCACGTTTCCAGCACTTCAACCCAGAATAAGGAAAAGAAGCTACGTGAACAGGTCAAGAAAGCATTAAGCGTACTCGAAGACCTTGAGATGGAACGCCTCACTGCTAAGTCTGCTGCCTCTACAAATGGTAAGCGACCTACTAAGAAATCGAAAAACCGCACCAACCTCATTAAGACCCTTGAGGAACTCAAGATTGACCGCGAAGAAATTAGTAAGATCTCTGACCTCGTTAAGCAGGCAGAGTATCAGGTTGGTACGTGGGAGAAAGAAATCCAACAGCTCCAGCAGAAGTATGATATTCCTGATGAATGGCTCAATGGAAGCAACGACACTCAACCGAAGTTTGAAACGGATTCCATGAGAAGTGCCTATGTAACGATTATCCGTCTACAGCGCAATATCCGGCAACACATGAACGAAATTGGCATCCCTCGCGCGCAACTTAAGTCGCTTATCCAGCAAATCGACAAAGGGGAATCCGAAGCACAGGATGCAAAGATAGCTATCGTTGCAGCGAATCTCCGACTCGTTGTGAGTATCGCGAAGAAGCACAGGCACCGTGCGTCAGGACTTGAGTTCCTTGATTTAATCCAGGAAGGGAACATCGGATTAATGCGAGCCGTTGACAAGTTTGATTACCAACGAGGGTATAAGTTTAGCACCTACGCGACATGGTGGATTCGACAAGGTATCACACGCGCTATTGCTGATCAAGGACGAACGATCCGTATCCCCGTCCACATGCACGAGCGGATTAACAAGATTCGGCGGGTACAACGCTCACTCTTGCAGGAATTGGGAAGTGAACCGACCGCTGAGCAGATTGCTGAAGATCTCAGTATTTCAACCAACAAAGTCAATGAAGCCCTTGCAGTCGCGCCAGAAACCGCCTCTTTAGATACCCCCATCGGTGAAGAAGACGATAACCCTCTCGGTGCTTTTATTATGGATATCGCTTCTCCGTCACCTGTCCAAGAGGCTGAATTGAATATCCTCAAAGAGCAGATACAAGATGTCCTCTCCGAGTTGAACGAGCGTGAAAGGAAGGTCATTTCTCTCCGTTTCGGAATTGATGACGGTTACCCGCGAACGCTTGAAGAGGTTGGTAATATCTTTGACGTAACCCGCGAACGCATCCGGCAAATTGAGGCGAAAGCACTCCGTAAATTGCGACACCCCAGACGCAGCAGAAAACTACGCGATTTTGTTCATTAACGAAACCTGAGTTTCACCCCTCAATAGACACAGACCCGCTCGTAGTAGGGAAACCATTCATTGCCGTTGATTTGCGATAAATCGTTCGCTACAAGCATCCCCGTTCGTAGTAAAGCACTTCACCGCCGATCAGCAGGCATCCCGGTTTGTAGTAGGGCAATTCTGCGGTGTACTCACCCAAATGCGACGTGCATTATTGCCCGTCGGGTTACGAGTGCGTTGTTTTTCCATCGCTTTGCTGGCGAGGTGTTGGTTGCGTGTTCCCCTTCAATCAAAAACCACCCTTCTGACAACCGACAACCGATTAAAAATTTGATTTTAAATTCAGAATATAGTATAATTCTTATACTGAAAATGGGGGGCCCATAGCTCAGTGGTCAGAGCAACCGGCTCATAACCGGTTGGTCCTAGGTTCGAGTCCTAGTGGGCCCATATTCATACGTGGGGCGTTAGCTCAGGGGTACGAGCGCTACCTTCACACGGTAGAAGTCACTGGTTCAAATCCAGTACGCCCCATCGTTTGCCGAACCTCTATTGTTTGTCAAACCAAGGAGACGGAGATGGAAAGTTGGGAGACTCCAAATTTCGTAGAGGCAGGGGTGAAAGCAATTGATTGCGACATCCATAACGAAGTCCCAACCTTGCAGACACTCTACCCGTACATGTCTGATTTCTGGTGCGACTATTGTCAGAACTCCGGCTTTAGAGGTCCCGATGCAAACGATTACCCACGCAACGCACCCCTAACGACGCATCCAGATGCACCATCCCCTTGGGATATTGACCTCGCACATGTCCGTCAGCAGCTGCTTGACGGTTGGAATCTTGAATACGGTATTCTGAATTGTGCCTACCGCGTGCAAAGCGTTCATAACCCCGATCTCGCTGCGGCGATCGCACAAGCCGTCAACGATTGGCAGATAGAACACTGGCTTGACCCGGAACCTCGACTCCGCGCTTCGCTTGTGATCCCAAGCCAGATTCCAGAACTCGCCGCAAAGGAAATCGAACGCGTCGGTGAGCATCCAGGGTTCGTTCAGGTGATACTACCTGTCCGTTCTCGGACCCCCTACGGGAACCGGCTCTACCATCCGATTTATGAGGCAGCGGTACGGCAGAATCTCGCTATAGGTATCCAGTACGGTGGCGCGCCTGGTACCCAACCTTCACCGACAGGATGGCCATCAACATTTTTAGAGGAATATTCTGGAATGACACAGGTCTTCCAAGCACAGGTCATTAGCCTCGTTGCGGAAGGGATTTTTGACCAGTTTCCAAAACTCCGTGTTGTCCTCATTGAGAGCGGTTTTACATGGCTTCCCGCAATGATGTGGCGGATTGATAAAGAATGGCGGGGTCTCCGAAACAATACGCCGTGGGTTAAACGTCCGCCATCGGAGTACATGCGAGAACATATCCGGTTTACCTTACAACCTGTCGATGCACCACCGACACTGGAGCAGCTGCTTCAGATTATCGGTCAATTGGAATCTGATGAGATGTTGATGTTTTCAACCGATTATCCACATTGGCAGTTCAATACACCGAACGAGGCACTGCCATCAGAATTACCCGGTTCACTCGCCCGTAAGATTTTGCACGAAAATGCAAGTGCCTTCTATCAACTTTAGGCAGTTCCTGTTTTTCTAAGTCTTTTGGAGATACACGCGATGCAAAACACAACAACGAAACGTTTGAAATATCCAGTTATTGATTGCGATATCCACAACTCTGTGCCACCAGGCGGATTGTCTCCTTACCTATCTCAGCGGTGGCAGGATCACCACAAAACATTCGGTCTCCGGGGTCAAATCGGTGGATACTATCCGCGGGCACTGCTGAATGCTGCACGACACGACGCATGGCCCCCCTCAGGACTCTCACCGGGTGCAGATTTAGGGTTCATGCAGGAGCAGCTATTGGATGCATGGGATATTGAGTACGGTGTGCTGAATCCGCTAATCCCTGTGGGTGAACAGTTGAATCTTGCATACAGTGACGCACTCGCAAGTGCAGTCAACGATTGGCAGGTTGCCGATTGGGTTGAACCTGAACCACGTCTACGCGCCTCTATCGTCCTTCCGTATGAGAACGGGGATCTCGCCGCTGCGGAAGTTCATCGGTGTGGTCCAAACCCAGCATTTGTTCAAATCTTGCTCCTCGCGCGGACGCGGGAGCCGCTTGGCAACCGAAAGTATTGGAAAATCTACGAGGCAGCCGTTGAGTATGATCTCCCTATCGGTATCCATTTCGGAGGCAATCAGGGTCCCATCACAGGTGCCGGGTGGCCCTCCTATTACATAGAGGACCACGGCGGTATGCCGCAAGCCTTCCATACCCAAGTCATCAGTTATGTCTGTGAAGGCGTATTTGACCATTTCCCGACGCTCAAAGTTGTGCTAATTGAGGGCGGATTCGCCTGGCTCCCACCGCTCATCTGGCGACTGGACGCAACATGGGAAAAACTTCGTGTTGAGATCCCGGATCTCAAGCGGAAGCCTTCGGAATACATCCGCGACCATTTCTATCTCAGCACGCAACCCATGGAAGAACCCCCGAAACGTGAGTATTTCGAGCAGCTGCTTGAACAGATGGACATGAACGACAAACTCATGTTCGCCACGGACTATCCGCATTGGGATTTCGATTCTCCCGACCGTGCGCTGCCCAATTTCCTCGCACCAGAACTCCGTAAGAGAATCTTATCAGACAATGCCCGCAATGTTTACGCCTTTGAGAAATAGACTTAATCGTAGGTTGGGTTGAGCGCAGCGAAACCCAACGTGAACTACTGACGGCTATCCGTCTGACAACTGATAACTGAAAGATTTTTTCGCAGAAAAAATCGTACTGACAACTATAAATGCCTAAATATGTTGTAGCAACCTCAGATGAAATCCCTCCCGGTGAACGCAAAATCGTCGAGATTGGCGGACGGTCCATTGGTATCTTTAATATTGATGGTGAATTCTTCGCTATCCGTAACAGTTGTCCACACCAAGGCGGACCGCTGTGTAAAGGCATTGTCACCGGATTCTTAGAGTCACCGACCCCAGGCACCTATAACTACACCCGCAAAGGCGAGATTCTCCGCTGCCCGTGGCACAGTTGGGAATTCGACATCAAAACCGGGCAATCTTGGTGGAGTCCTGCCCAACGCCGCGTCAGGAAATACGAGGTACAGGTCGAGAGCGGTGAGGATATTGACGCATCTAATTCTGAACGCGAAAAAGGCCCCTACGTCGCCGACACGTTCCCCGTCTCTGTCGAACAAAAGTACGTCGTCATCGAAATTGACTAACTATAGCAACCTCTTGTTCGTAGTAGGGCAATTCTGCGGTGTACTCACCCAAATGCGAAGTGCATTATTGCCCGTCTTCTTAGAGAGCAACCTCTTGTTCGTGGGCATATTCATTGCCCGTCTTCTTAGAGAACAATCTCCTGTTCGTAGTAGGGCAATTCATTGCCCGTCTTCTTAGAGAACAACCTCTTGTTCGTAGTAGGGCAATTCATTGCCCGTCTTGCTAAAGAGTGCCCACATATTTTACAATCCACTGTGATCTTCATCTTCCCCATTGATTAACTTCTCCTGATCCCCCGGAGAATAGAAATACGAACCCGGTTTCCAATCGCCGATATCCCCAATTAACCTCCGTTGCCGCGGCGTGCATCGTTCCATAAGTTCAGGCGATGCCCTTTCATAGTCAAAAGGTCGGAAACACTGGTGGCTATAGCAATAGATTAAAGTCTTCCGAGGCTGCTCCGAACGATTAGCGACGACACCGTGCCAGAGTGCATGCGGAAAAACCGCAGCATCCCCTGCTTTCACGCACAGCTGCACCGCTTCAGGAATATAGGGACCGTCCTTGACTCCTGTTTCTGGAAAAGTCCGATTATGGCTCCCCGGCACAATGGTGAAGTTTCCACTATCCGGACGCTCAAGATCCGTCAAGAAATAGTGGATTTTGACCTGTAGCGGAGAACTCGATCTACTGACCCGAATCGTCCGCATCGCCTGCCCACCGTCCGTATGCATATACCCTTGATCTTTCGGGTTCGGCGGACGCACAATAACCTCAGACATACTCAACTGGATAAAATCCCCTATCAACTCACGCACAATCGGAAACGTCACCGGATGATCCATCAGACCAACGAAAATGTCATTATCCTCCATCACATTCCGCTTATCAAACACAGAATCCGCAGTAACATTCTCACCTTTCCGAAACTCAGCATCCATTTCATTGACCGTTGCCGTCAACGCTTCCACCTCTTCAGGAGAGAGCACCCCTTTCAAAACGAGGTACCCCTCAGTCTTCCACATTTTACGCTGATCCGTCGTTAAAATCCCCATCAAATATCGCCTCCATCATCCAGTTTTACGACTGCTAACTGACAACTGATAACCAATAAATGACAACTAAACAATAAATTAGACGACAAATGAATCCCTGTCAAGCAAAATACAGAAGATGCAACCTCTCCGTCGCACCCACAAATGAGATTAACTCTGTCAAATTTCACTTGTCAAAAAAATGTGGATTTGCTATAATCATTTTTGAATTTCTGGACGCGCACCGAAAAAATGTTGACATTAATTTTGATGTTATGTTACGTTTTTTTATGTATGGAAAATCGAAAAATTTTCGAGAGATGCGGATTAGATAACGGTAGACAGCAGTATTAGTGCGAATCGCCAAACACCATTATTTTACCGGAAACCTTCAAAGTAGAAACGAATTCTTATGGAAAAACCAACTCAAAAGTCTTCAGATAGGCAGCACATTCTACTGACAAGTTTGGGAATGCGGGCAATTGAAACGGAATACCAATGGAATGGAGCCACGGCTAAAGCGGGTCTCACTCCACTTGCCTTGGTGCAATTGCTTAACGAATCGGAATTACCGGATCATGTTATCGCTGTGGTTACACGCGGTGCTAAGGATAAAACGTGGGAGACTTTTCGCGCAGGAATCTGTGAGACCCTTGAGCTTAGTCCAGAATTAGTTGAGATTCCTGATGGACGTGATACAGACGAAATTCGCCAGATACTTGAATCTGTTGCTAAACATATTCCAGAAAGCGTAGACCTGACGCTCGATGTCACACAGGGGTTCCGGCACTTCCCATTTATCTTCTATGCGCTGGTGCTTTACCTCAAATCGCTCCGCGGTGTAACGATTCGCGGTGCCTATTACGGAATGGTTGAAGGAATAGCAAGAGACGATCCTAAGCCTATCATTGACTTGCAGCCATTGCTTGAATTGCCAGAATGGTTTCACGCAGTCCGGATGTTCCGCGATCACGGAACAACAAAACCTATGGCGGATCTTCTCCAACCTTTGGTTAATATGCTAAATCAAGAAACTAGACGATTGTTCAAGAGTGACAACAGGGAAGCAGGGGGGAAACGTTCAAACCAAGCCAAACAAGTCAGAAATTCCGTTGACTGGCTCGAAAATTATGCCTTTGCTTATGAGTCAGCCTTGCCCTTGGAGTTGGAGAAATCCAGTAGAGGTCTTGTTGATTCAATTGGAAAACTTCCCAACATAGTTAATCAGGATTTACCGCCTCTTGTTGGTGAGCTTACTAAAAGTATTGTTAGTACAGCACAAGAAACTGCGTTTGCAAAATTACCAAAGAAAACAGGAGTATGGAAGGAGGAAATCCCTCTGGATAAAGAGGAGTTAGAGCGTCAGGCTTATATGATTGATTTGTATCTGGAACGAGGTCAACTCTCACTGGCTGCAGGTCTGATGCGGGAGTGGGTCGTTTCTTGGGCGATCTGGAAATCAGGCAAAACTGAAGAAATTAAGAATTGGTTGGATAATAACAAAGTCCGGCCTCGATATGAGCGTATCCTTGGTGCTATTGGGGCATCTGCTAAAAGTGGAGGACCCAAATTACCCCTGACACCGGAGCAGAATAAATTTAGGAAGTTCTGGAATCAACTAACAGGCAATTTGCGTAACGCTTTGCATCATCATGCGATGCGTACAGAGGCACTTGAGGAGGTTCCTTCTTCTCTAAAAAATGTACAGAAGCTTTGGAATCAGCTGAAAGTTAATGGGTTAAAGACAGAAGATGGAATTGACCTACCACCGTTAGGTGGACGATTACTGATTTCACCACAAGGCAGACGGCCTGGTGTATTGTTCTCAGCACTAAAAATTGCCGATCCCGATACCTGTCTCGTAATCTGTTCCGACATATCGGCTGATAGTACGCGTGATGCCGCTAATACTGCCGGATTTAAAGGACACATTGAACAGATTAAATTGGAGGATCCGATCGGAGGCTTCAATGAGATCGAAAAAGCAGCCGAACATGCTAAGGACTATCTATCGTATACTGACGAGATCGTTGCCAACATGACTGGTGGTACAACACTGATGGGCATTATTGTGCAGCAGCTGGTTGAGGAAGCACAAAAACTGGATCGGCCGGTGCAACGCTTCGTTCTGATTGACCGCCGTCTCCCTGAACAGCAAGATCAGGATCCATTTGTTCAAAGCGATTGTCATTGGCTTGATTGAAACGAGAATCTGACAAAATTTCTGTACGCGCGAAAACGTGTAATAAGACACTTTACAAAGCCAAATTTAAAAGGGATGGTCAATGGCTATTACTCACTTGAACCTTGAAATTGTTACGCCAATGTTTCTTCGTGGTTATGATAATCAAACGCCTGAACTGCGTCCACCCCCATTCAAATCTCTATTTCGTTATTGGTGGCGAGCAGCAGTTGGTGAAACGAATGTAAACACCCTTCGTGAACAAGAGGGAAATTTGTTTGGTAGTACGAAAGGCAGATCCCCTTTATCTATTCGTATTCCGGGAGGCGCGACACCGCCATCAGGTGAATATGCGCCCCTTCCTCATGCCCCTGGTCGTTTTCAGAATCAAGCCTTTAGTCCTAATGGCAGATTTAACCTTACACTCACCGCCCCAGATCTTAGGGAATATGAAGCAATTGCCAAACTTAGTTTTTTACTTGGTGGCGTTGGTAACCGCTCGCGCCGCGGGTTTGGTTCCATTCGTTATCAGAACTGGGAATTTCAGAATATTGATGAACTACGGGATGAGGTTTTTCAAACGCTTGATCAAATATCACCACAGAGATTCCAGCAAAATAATGGTAGGATTGAGAAGAATCCCATGGTCAATATTCCACAATATCCTGTAATTTTAAATATCTATTTTGGTAACGAATTATCGGTTGGCATTGATACTCTACTCCGTAGGATTGGATGGGCAACACATAGGCATAGGCACAACGCTTTGGGAGGTATCAATCCACGGATGGCTTCGCCTATTCACATTCGTATCCAGAAAGTCAACGGTCAATTTGTACCAATTGTCACGCAACTCCATTCTGTCTTTCCAGACGGAGATCCGGCAAATTACGAACTGCATCAACAGGATTTTATCAATGCTATCATCACATAGGAATGCCTAATGACTGAGAATCTTATTTTATTCACGATTACTCCCGTCCAGAAATTCATTACAACAGCAAGAAAAACAGAAGATTTGTGGCTCGGTAGTTATATTCTGTCACATCTCAATGCGACTGCAATTCATCAGATTTACGCTGAAGAAGGGGTTAAGATCATCTATCCTTCAATTGAGGGTGTTTCTCCATTTCAGTCTTGGCAAAGTGCTGATATTACCCTTCCCTCGTTCCCGAATCTGTTCCTTGCTATGAGCGAAACTCTCCAAATCGAAGAATTAGCCCAAAAAATGCAGTATGTTGAGGCGGTTGTCCAATGCGAATTTGAGAAAATGGCAAGACATGCTGTTGAGTTTTTCGTTAGCGTAGTTGGTAAGAAAACGTGGAATAGCACTGGCGCAGATGATATCTTTAAAAGACAAATTAAGAATTTCTTTCAACTCTATTGGGTGATTTCGAGTGGATCCAGTGAGTCTTACCAAGATTGGTATGCCCAAACTGGTGCCAGGTTAGCGTCTGTTAAAAACTGCCGTGCTTTTGATCAGGTTAGCGAAAGTGGACGAAAATGCTCGCTCTGCGGAGATCGAGAGATCTTTCACGATGGAAAAACGGATGCAATGCAATGGTGGAAACAGTTTGCAAAACGTAGCGCGAAGTACTGTCGACAAGATGAGGCACTTTGTACAGTATGTCTTACTAAACGTCTTGCTACGGACTATTTTGGCGAAAAATACCCTGAGATTAAAAAGTTGTCTTTTCCATCCACTTCGGAGGTGTCTACTGCCGATTTTAAATCTCAACTTGCAGAAGATGAGACATATACGAATTTCGTTGAAGCAGTTAAGGCACTTTATGGTGATGAAGACAATCAACTTACAGTGACCGTAAAGCCAGTCCCCAAACTCCAAGGTATTCAGCAAAGCTCGAACGTTGATGGAGACTGGCTTTTTGAGGAGTCGTTTTCACCACAAAATCTTGAACGGTACTATGGAATTAGTGAAGAAACGCAGATCCAGCAAAAGAAGGAAATTAGGCGATGCAACGAACTTCGCCGAGACTTAGTTAACGCGGTCGGTTTCGATCCGAGTCGATACTATGCGGTGATTGCCCTTGATGGCGATGGGATGGGACAAACAATTTCCCAAGCGCAAGATTGGGAGGCACACACAGAAATTAGTCGTAAACTAAATGAGTACACGACCAAAGTCCGACAAATCGTGGAAAAAAACCACCTCGGAAAACTCATTTATGCTGGTGGTGATGATGTCCTCGCATTGGTAAATCTTGCCGATTTACTTGACATTCTTCGTGAACTCCGAAATGGATTTCCCAACTTAAATAGTGGCAAAAATCCGGTTTCAACAGCATCTGTAGGTGTCTGTATAGCCCACTGCAAGGTACCGCTTGGTGACGTGTTAGAGCGCGCGCGTGCTATGGAGCGGGCAGCGAAATCGGTTGATGGAAAAGATGCACTCGGAATGGCTCTTTTAAAACACTCTGGTAACATCTCGCAGACGGTTTTTAAATGGGAATATCTGGATGTGGACGATAAAGGCATTAATATGATTACAGTGAGTCAGAATCTTATTGGGCTTATCGAAACGGGTGAAGTCTCCAAGAAGTTTATGTATACCTTCCGAGATGTTTTTGCGCGTTTAACTAACCTTAACGGTGATCTTGAATTGCCCGGTATTGTTGAAGCTGAACTTGAGCGATTGATTTGGCGCGCGGTGAGCGAAAAGGCTCGTTCGGATGAAGGAATTCAAGAGAGGATTTCTGAAAATGTAAAGGACTTGACTAAACTATTGACTGAAAAGCGGATGAAATTCGAAGACTTTATCGGTTTTTTGGAAATTGTCAACTTTATCGCGCGAGGAGGAAAAACGGATGAGACTATTTCTGAAACCGAATGACACTTTTTTCTTTCGTGATGGCAGACCTTTCACGCGAGGTGAACAGTCAGAAGGATACTCAATCGAAACACCATTTCCTTCAACTGTAATGGGAGCATTACGAACCGCTTATATCGCTTTCTGTGGTGATATGAGGCAGTTTGCGAATGATGAGATGAAATCGGTTATCGGTACGAAACAGTCGCTGGACGGTGCGACAGTTCATGTTAAGGGAGTATTCTTAGGACAGAGCGATGGCACATCCTACTATTCAACGCCACGCGATTTAGTTTCTGAGAAAAAATCGCAAGATTTAAAATTATATCCCTTATCAATTGAATCAAAAAACGACGCGTTTTCCTCCAGTTCCGAATTGCCTATATTTCTGACTTGGAGTGATTCCAAGATGCAGGTCGAGCATACAGAAGGGCGCGTTTCGTATGATAATTTGCGGAAATATCTACTTGGTAAGACCGGATGCCTTGCTGCGGAAGAATCTGATTTCATCATAGATGAACCCAAGGTCGGTATTACACGGGATCGTAAAACTATGATGGCCGCTGAAGGTATGCTCTATCGGATTAACATGAAACGCTTCACGGATCCAGAGTTGGGATTTATTGTTGATGTTGATGGAATCGATCAACTTCCGGAAGACGCGTTGATAAAACTTGGTGGGGAAGGCAAAGGATTTGCGTATCGTAAGATTTCCCAAAAAACCAACCCACTTTCGGATGATGACTGGTCTGTCCTTAAAAATAAGGTGGAGGCTGCTAGGAAGTTCAAACTTTATTTAGCGACACACGCGATTTTTGATGAGGGTTGGTTTCCTAAAAAACTTCATCCAGATATTGAACTGATTACCGCTGCGATAGGGAATTATGTCCCTGTTGGTGGGTGGGATGTTGCCCATGGTCGTCCTAAAGGTACTTACCGAGCTGTCCCCGCTGGGAGTGTTTACTATTTTGAGTTAACCAACGGTGCAGACATTGATAAGGTTTTGAACTGTTTGCATTACAAAAATATTAGCGATCAACGCGCACAAGAAGGCTTTGGCCTCGCGTATGTTGGCGCAGTGTAAAAGGAGTACTGAAGAAAACTATTATGTTCAAATCTGCTAAACCTTTGTTCTTAATTGTTGAGACCTCATTGCACGCCGGAAGTGGAAGTGATCTCGGTATTGTTGATCTACCGATTCAGCGTGAGAAGCATACTGACTATCCCAAGATTGAAGCATCTGGTATTAAGGGGGCAATACGCGAAGTTTTCAGCACGCAACCCAACCTGGAAGCACTCGAACGTGGCTGGAATATCGGCTCGATTGATGATGTTAATTACAAAGAAGCTGTTGACTTAGCATTTGGCCCCGATACCACTAATCAAAGTAATCTACACGCCGGGGCTTTAGGGTTTACCGATGCGAGGCTCCTGCTTTTCCCAGTTAAATCAATTTCAGGTGTTTTCGGATGGATCACTTGTCCTGCTGTCCTTGAACGTTTCAAACACGACTTATCTATTTGCGAACCGAGCATTACCTTTGACCTCTCACTGCCAAAAGAAAATCAGGTTCCAACTGATAGTGAACTCATCGTCGATGAGAACAAAATTGTTTTGGAAGAATACACCTTTGAGGTTCAAGAAACCGAGGATTGTGAAAATCTCGCCGATTGGATTGCAGAAAATTGCATGCCTTCGGATGATGTCTACGAATATTGGCGGAATAAAATAAAAAATAGCCTTGTTGTATTAAGCAACGAGGATTTTCGAGATTTTGTGACGCTCTCAACTGAGGTTATTGCTCGGATTAAGATTGACCAGGAAACCGGTACTGTCCAAAAAGGAGCTTTGTGGTACGAAGAATACCTCCCCTCTGATTCGATCCTCTATTCTCTCACTTTGACTTCGCCTATATTTCAGGCGGACGACAACAATAAAGGCATTTTCAAGTTAACAGAACAAGAACAAACAGAGAATCTGGATGAATCGGAAAAGGTCATGGAATTCCTTGAAGATGGACTTCCTGCTGTAATTCAACTCGGTGGCAATGCAACGATCGGTAAGGGGATTGTCCGGACGAAAGTCTAAAAGAATTGAGGAGATAGTAATGAACGGAAACGACATTCGGGGTATTGAACAAGGGCGTGCAAAATTCGCTTATGATAGCGTTAATGAAATCGCTCAAGATGCCAATGCGGATCTAAAGAAGAAGTACAAATCCGGTGCCAAAAAACTTCCAGTACTCATCAAGACCAATGGGCTTGCTCAGGCATTGGCGTTCATTAATAATCGAGATGATGGCAACGAAAAACTATATGGTATGATTTACGAATGGTTAAATCACAAACAACTTGTTGAAGATAACACGGAGCTTGTTGATGCCGTCATTGACAAACCTTCAAATGAATACCGTCGAATTACGACTGAAACCTTAGCTTTGCTGAATTGGGTTCGCCGGTTCGTTGATGGACTTATGAAAGGTGTGGAGGAGGAGAACTAATGCCGATTTACTGTCCATCTGATACGCGAGATCTTATTAATAATCGGGACAATATCTCAAATTTTGCCCTACGTTATCAATATTTTTTGGAAAATGAACAGGATAATGAACGCGTTAAGTTTGTACTTGATGCCTCGCAGCTTGGCGATTCACAAGGTGCGATTGCACCAATAAGAGACCGTCAGGCGAATCAACTCAATTATCTTCAGGCAAAGGGTTATTGTGTTTCTTGTCATTTCTACGAAGTAGATTGGCGAATGATTATAGGACTTGGCGGTGAGCATGTTCAGGAAACCAATATGACGCTTGATCATATTTACGGTGTTCCGTATCTCCCCGGTAGTGCTTTCAAAGGCATTGTACGGAGTTGGGTAATTCAGGAGAGTTTCAATAGCAATGAAGATTTAGTGATGCGAGACATTAAGAATGGTGATCCAGCAGAACTGGAGGAAAAAAAGAAGAACTTCTTTGCGGTTTTTGGAAACCAAAAATCTATCGGACAAGTCCAATTTTTTCCTGCGTATCCAACTGGTAATGTAACATTATCAGTTGATATAATGAATCCGCACTTCCCAAATTACTACACAGGAGCAGCACCGCCTACTGATACACAGAACCCACAGCCAATCAAATTTTTAGTTCTTGAGCAAACGCCCTTCAGATTTATCCTCCTGTCAGAAAGGCAGGATATGCTTGGCATCGCAGCGGATTGGACTGACAAAGCACTAAAAAGCAAAGGTGTAGGAGCAAAAACTGCCAGTGGATATGGATACTTTCGGTCGCAGTTTAACATTCCGAGGACGCTTAGACCGGACGCTAATTTTCAAATTCCCCAAAGGACACGTCCTCAAAGATATTCTTTGATTAGTCTTGAGGAGGCTTCCCAGCAATTTGAGGGCTTAGAAGAACCTAATCCACAATTGATTGATATTACAGATATGAAAAATTGCACTGCACAGTTAGCCCAGGTGGTGACGCGCGATGATTTTATTGAACTTGGTCAATTGGAGGGAATACATCCAACTTTGATTGAAATAATAGATGAAAATTATGTAATGGTATCGGATTTTGGGGAGTGGGTTTGGGAGAATCTAAAAATGGAACTGCTTTCGGCGAGAATCTTAGAACTACCACGATTGATTTATGCTACTACTTTTCGCCAAAAACTCAAAAATTTACCATCAAACGAGTTAGTTAGTGTTCAAGAAGAATTGATAACTATTTCAAATCAACTTGAAGAAAATAATGGGGGCATAGAATCAGCTGTCGTTCCAGATCATTTTCGTTGTACGCCAGATCCTGATCGAGGAAATCTAACGTTTTGGGAATATACCAACTAATAACTGGGGCTTTATAATGCGTTTTGTCGTATCAACAATTGGCACAAGTATTCTTACAAATAGTATAGATAGAGGAAATTCTGCAGAAGGAACTTTGTTCGGTATACTTCGAGATTCAGCAAATAAAACACAAGATGAAATAACAGATGATGAACTTGGAGTAATTGATGAACTCGCCAGAAGAGCACTTGAAAAGCTCAATAATGGCGATGTTGAAACAAACCGACGCAGTAGTGCCGAATTGAACGGTATCTATGGCATATATGATGGCACTTTACCCAACCATAGTAACGATTTGCACTACCTCATCTGCACTGATACTGTACAAGGACAGAAAACAGGACAGTTAATTCAGGATTTTCTTCACAGTAAAGGATTTACAGTAAATATCATTACACCACCCCAACTTTCTACAAAAGATACCCAGTCATTTGCTGCTGGTACGAAGGAACTCATAAAATGGCTCGATGAAACTATTCCAAAACCCAACACCGGCTATCAAGTGATCTTTAATCTCGTTGGTGGCTTCAAAAGCCTGCAAGGTTACATGCAAACCTTCGGTTCATTCTATGCCGATGAAACTGTATACATCTTTGAAGGATCGTCTGACCTAATTAAGATTCCGCGCTTGCCAATTCAGATTGACAATACCGTTATTGAAAACCATAAAACAAAATTCGCATTGATGAATGCTGGAAAACACTATCTAATTAATGAACTTGAGGGTATTCCAGAAACGCTGCTTGAATCGGTTAAAGACGGTGGCAATACTTATGCGTGGTTATCAACATGGGGAGAGTTGGTTTGGAATCGCACAAAATCAGATTTGTTATCTCAAGGACTATTACAATTCCCACGGTTAGCATACCAACAAAGTTTCATTAATGACTGTAATAATTTGAACGGTCAGCAGTGGACGAAACTTCAAGAAACTTTGGCGAAGGTTACCGCCGCTTTAGAAAATAGTAATGGGGATATAAGCCGACTTAATAATCAAGTTTCCGGGCTCAATTTTGAGCAACTTAGAAATCACAATAAAATCTGCACGTTTCGCGTAACTCAGGGCGATCGAGTCAGTTGCGAAATTTCTTCTAATAATGGCTTGACCCTTCGGCATTATGGTAGTCATGAATATGTGTACAGCAATCTTAGAATTTGAACGTTCAGAAAAACTGATAGAATTTGTAGCCTCAGGTAACTTGAACCACGCCATGCTCCAAAATTCCGATTCGTACGCTACCGCTCCACCTGTACGATCCAAAAGCCGCTGAAGATACCACAACACAAGCACAACATTTTCGGCGGCCGGCAAAATTTGTAGAAAACGGAGGAAACAGCCCTTATGGGAACACTCCTCATGCTAACAGTTGGCACCAATCCACTACCTGTTTGGGTGGCACTCCATCACTTGAAAGATAACCTGCGATCCCCTATCCATGTACGACTCGTGCATACAAAAGAAACAAGACCCGAACGGGACCGATTGCTGAAATATAGTCGCGACGTATCCGCTATTGATGTAGTCGAAACGGTGCCGGGAAACCCATCCACTGTACGCAACGACATAACCCGGAACCTCATACACAATTTGCCAGACCATACCACTTGCATTCACGTACATTATACCGGTGGAACGAAGGTGATGTGCGTTGAAACCGTCGCTGCAGCAGAAAATATTAAGGTTTCCCTTCCATCGCAAAATATAGATATAGAGACCTCCTATCTGGATCCACGTGCCGACGCAGGCGCGACCCTCATAGACCGGAACGGAAATATCTTAGTCTCAGATACTCGCAAGGGAGTCGAGCCTCGGCTGCAGCGGATTGCTGAACTCAACGGCTTTGAACTCGGACCATTTCCTTATGAATACTGGGATGAATCAGGTAACAATCAAACGAGAAATTGTCCTGCTCCCGGAACCCTCAGTGCTGAACAGGTGACTCAGGGTAGAACAGTACTCCGTAGCGGATATTGCACGAGTCCGGAACTGCTTGAGTATGGCGTGTATGCTGCCTTTCAGGATGCCTTAGCAAACATTTCTCGGCAGTGCTCGGGTCGGAAGAACTACAGACTTTTCCACAAGGTGTATGTCCGGCGAGCTGATGCCCCAGACGCAAGCGTGAAACCGTTTGAACTTGACGTGGTTGCAGTCCTCGGCTACCAAACCGTTGTCGTTTCGTGTACCCTTGCTTATGAACACGCCCGGGTGAAGCAAAAAGGGATGGAGGTTATTTTACGGATGCGGCAACTCGGCGGTATTGAGGCACGTGCCATCGTGTTGTGCGGGGCTTCGCGAAAAGCACAGCAGCTTATCCAAGCCGAATTAAAAGAAGATACAGGGCATTCAAGTCCGTCTTTAGAAATCTGGGGAAAAGATTCGTGGTATCACCTTCAGCAAACATTTCATCAATATGTCCGCACTGCCTTCGGTTGGGAGTGAACACACTATGCTCCAAAACTTCCGTTTCGCTCGCTACCGATTCACCTACACCGCTCAAGAACCGCTAAAGATGCCACACCACAAAGGCAACGTCTTCCGCGGCAGGTTCGGCTATATCCTACGACATATCACATGCGTCGGGACGACAACAGAGTGTGGAAAACGGTGCCAATTCCCAGATCGGTGCGTCTACTCCAAATGCTTTGAGACACCAGTGCCAGACGATAGTCCGATGCTTCGGGGTCAACCGTTCGCACCGCACCCATTTATCCTCCAACCGCCACAGACCAGTAAACTGGTGTATGCACCCGGGGATACCTTCTCTTGCAATATGACGCTCATCGGTGAAGCAATCAACCTGTTACCGTGGATGGTGTTTACCTTCGACCAGATAGGCAAGCAACGCATCGGACTCCGAGACGCACGCGGGCAGTGTCAACTTGATAAAGTCGAAAGTTTACCCGCACATGACAGCCATCAACCGCAGACGATTTACACCGCAGAGACCGAGATGCTAACAGATGAAGGACTGAACCTCCGACTCGACGATGCGATGCAAGCCGCACCACACACAAACGATGCGATTGAACTAGAATTTCTCACACCCACGAGCATCAAAGTCAACGGAAAGTGGTCGAGTCAGCTAACGTTCGAAAATCTTCTCCGAAATCTGCTCCGTCGGATCCGGTTCCTGAGTTATTTCCATTGCGGTGAAGATTTGGACGTAGATGCCCCAGCGTTAATTAAGGCAGCCGGTGCAGTCAAACATCATCTGCGTCTGCATTGGCTTAGAAAGGATCGGTACTCCTACCGCACGGAGAAATCCGTTCCGATGGGTGGATTTATCGGCAAAGCCCGTTTTGAAGGTGAACTGGAGCCGTTCTTGCCGTTCATCTATCTCGGTGAGTATTTACGCATCGGGCATCATACAGCGTTTGGGTTTGGACAGTACCGCATCTGTGGATTGAGAGACAACCCGCCACCGATTAATTGAGTCCCAACGTCTATCCCGTTACCGTCTTGAGGAGATTCTCAAACCAATCGCGCACCTCAGATCGCGTCACAATACCGAGCCCGATAAGAATCACCGCAATAATAGCGATCCAGATGAAAAGACGGAGCGCACCCTTCACAATAGCAATCACGAGAAAGATGGCGAGTATCGCCGCAATTATCAAAAATATTGGAGAACTGATGAATTCAGGCATATCACACCCAGTGAGTTCGTAGTAGGGAAACCATTCATTGCCCGTTCTGGAAAGTATCTTGGTTCGTAGTAGGGCAATTCATTGCCCGTTCTGTCTCCGAAAGTATTCTTGTTCGTAGTAAAGTATCTTGGTTCGTAGTAGGGCAATTTATTGCCCGTTTTGCCCATTGAACGTGCGATAAATCGCACTACTACAAACGATTTTCTATTATTCAAGGGCATCACTTACTTAACCAATCCCAACCTTTGCCATAATCACGAATAGGATAAGTTCGCCAAAGATCTCGCAGCCATTCAACGCCAAAATGTTTTTCGTACCAATGAACACTTGAACAAACCCAGTCCATAGGTTTTTTCGCGTAATCATGCTTTGTAGGATTGTAGTGGATATAGTTAAGTGTGGTGTAGTAATGTCGCTCATTACGAATCTGTCGATCGCTAAAAAGGTGCCAAATTTTTCGTCCTGTCAGTCCAGCGCGCCGATTGAGTTTACGTGCTGTACGCGCATGAACCTTGCGTAAAGGACGACTGATAACCGAAAGGGGATGACATTGAACTAATAGATGATAATGATTTGGCAACACAACCCAACTGCTTATAGGGATCTTAACGATTTGAAGCTCTTTTCTTAGTTCTCCAAGGAGCCATGCTTGCTCTTCTTCGGTATGGAAATATCGCTTGTGCTCGTAAGTCGCAGCGGTAATCAGAAACCAACCTTTGGCGAGATGGAAGTGTGGTGGTTCATGCAACGGTAAACTGCTTATCCGGCGTTGGCGCAAGGTTTCAATTTGCTGTTCAGATGTTTGTTTACGATAATTGTACATGTTTATCTTCGACAACGTGCGATAAATCGCACTACTACGAACCTACTTGTGAGTTAGACTGTTCGTAGTAGGGCAATTCATTGACCGTTCTGTCTCTGCAGACGTGCGATAAATCGCACTACTACGAACCTATTTGTGAGTTAGACTGTTCGTAGTAGGGCAATTCATTGACCGTTCTGTCTCTGCAGACGTGCGATAAATCGCACTACTACAAACCTATTTGTGAGTTAGACTGTTTTCTGTCTCTGCAGACGTGCGATAAATCGCACTACTACGAACCACACTGCTATAATGGACATCATACTACATCCAAAACCTATTTTCAAATGATTTTTTCTTGACAAACTGACAACAGAACTGGTATCCTAACGTAAACTCGGCATAGTAACGTGTAGATTGCGTTGAACAAAACGAAACCGAAAAAAGCAACGGAGGTCAATTCGGTGTTCTATGTCATCTCTTACGATATCCCAGACAACCAGAGACGCAACCAGCTCGCCAAAGTACTCAAAGGGTTCGGCACCCGCGTCCAATACAGCGTCTTTGAAGCGCATCTCACCCAATCCCAATTCAAGCAGATGAAACAAGCCGTTAGCAGCGTCATCAATCCCGACAAGGATGCCGTTCGGTACTACAGCCTATGTCGCGCCTGTGTCGGACGAATTGAAGTACCCGCTGTTGGAGACGTAACGACAGCACCCGAAACGATTGTGGTCTAACATGCAATATCCTGACCTTACCGAAGACCAAATTCAAGAGCGATGCACAAAGCAAGTCTTTGCACGCGGTGAGGACTATTTCCACAATGAAGCCATCGAAAATGCCATATTTCACGACCATACGCTCTCGGCAAATTGCTATGGATCAGAAGACACCCCGTATCGCGTCTCTGTAGAATTGACACCAACAGGTATCGCTGACGCGGAGTGTTCCTGCCTCTACGATTGGGGTGGCGACTGTAAACACATCATTGCCCTGCTACTCACCTACATTCATGAACCAGACGAGATCCATTCCTTAGAACCCATACTGACCGCGATTGCTGAGAAACCGAGAGCAACCCTTTTGCGCATTATTTCCGAACTCCTCAAACGTGAACCCGCGTTGGTTCCGATCGTGAAAACCTATACAGACGGCGTAACGGAGTCCCAATTCCGAGACACGCCTCCAGCATCAGCATCCACTGTAGTCGTATCCGCGACAACCACAGCCTACCGCGAACAGATTGATCGCCTTTTCGGGGATGGATTTCTCGAACAGCATCAACTCCACAAGGTCATCGAGCAGCTGACAGAACTCGGAAAACATGCTGAATCGCTGGCACAAGCAGGCGCAACCGAATTCGCATTGTCAATTCTCTATGCCTTGATACACCAATCTATTGTCCGTTACGAAGATACACTTCAAAACGCCGAATTGCCACGATTCGTCCGTACATGCACAACGCAGTTCATCCAGATCGCCGACACGTTACAGGAACCGACCACACTTCGTGAATACCACCAACCGCTATTGGGACTCAGCTTCGAGGCAGAAGCCGCTTTCACACCACACCTCATCCACCTTCTCAAGCAACTCTCTGCCACACAAGACACAACCGAACTCCAAACGGCAATTGAACAACGCCTCGATGAAAGCCGCGATCGGCAGACACACGTTCGACTCTTACTGTACCTCCATCTTAACAACGAACACATCGCAGCAGCCTTCCGACTCGCGCGACGCGAAGAGGCTGCCGCTGCTTTTATCAATCTTCTTCTGGAACATCAGGATGAGGATACGGTATGGGAGGCACTCGAAGAATTCCCACTAACAATTGAGGAATATTGGAATATCCTCAAAAATCCACTTGCGAACCGTATTCCGAATTTCACCGAGCAGCTACTCACGTTGGTGGAAGGACACCGCCCGGAAACCGCTATTATGCTCTATCAAGGACTGATTGAGCAAATGTTGACCTCACGGAAACGCACGAATTATAAAACAGTTCAATCCTACCTGACCGAAGCACAGAAGCTCTATCAGCACCTCAACAAAGAAAGTCAGTGGAAGGCGTATCTAAAAGTACTCCAAGAGCGACACCACCGCAAACAGACGCTCCTTGAAATGCTCGAATCGCCACTTTTCACGAACCCTTCGATGCCGTAACACCCGGGCTATTTCCCGCGACCTGTGCCAGCACTGCCAGCACCTTATCAACAACACGCTCTACATCCCGTCCTTGTAGCATAAACTTTTGGTTTGTGCCAGTCTACATCCCGTCCTTGTAGCATAAACTTTTAGTTTGTGCCAGTCTGAATGCCTGTTATAGGTATTCAGACTGTTTGAGAGTGCCCAATTAACTATAGGTTTTACTATAAAATCCGCGAAATCTGTGAAATCCGCGAGAATCCGCGCTTCAAAAAAAATAATTCTAAATTTTTTACTATCCTTTTCAACGGTTGCAGACTCTATACAATCGTCTGCTCAATGTCCGCTCGTTTTCCCAATTAACACAATGCAATTCCTCGGTTTTCAACAAAGCGCAGCATCAGCGCGTGTAGAAACAAAAAGGAGATTTTCTATGCTTGATTATATGTCAAATCCTTCACTTGCGACACAACTCTGCCAACCTGAAACGTTATACGCCGCATGGCGAAAAGTCCGCGCCAATAAAGGCGGTCCAGGTCGCGACGGCGTTACGATTCAACAATTTGAAGCAAACCTTACGAAGCACCTCCGGCAACTTTCACGTGAAATTGCGGAAGAACGTTATTACCCGCTTCCAGTTCAGAAGTTCACGATGAAAAAAGCGAACGGCAGCACACGCGAACTCTCTGTGCTGGCACTGAAAGATCGGATTGTTCAACGCGCCGTTTGCGATCTCATCTCACCGATCTACGAAGCCAAATTTCTGGAGTGCAGCTTCGCCTATCGTCCCAATCGCGGCGTACCACACGCCATCGCACAAGTCGCCGCTATCCGCGCAAAAGGTTATACATGGGCTGTCCACGCGGACATTGAGAACTTCTTCGACAGGATGGATACGCACCTCCTGATGCGTTTTCTTCGAGCATCGCTGAAAGAACCTTTGATCATCCGCCTAATTCAGATGTGGTTAGATATGGGAGGCATCCTACAGCCCTCCAAACTCCCGGCATGGAGCACGCATATCGAAAACACAGTACACCATCTCGGTGAAGGCGTTGAGCAGGTGATTAACCAGATCCTACACCGTACACCTAATTACGGACACGACAATGAATATCAAAACACATTAATAGAAGACGAATGGGCTGTTAACGAACCCGAAATTGCGACACACGCCGCACCGTTGGCGCATACCGGAAAGGAGATGCTAACGAACTTAGGGCGAGATGGACTTCTCTTGCTCCTTGCCAATGCTAAACGACTCTGGAAGCCACTTGCCACTAAACAGTTACTCATCATTGCGCCCCTTGTCGTAGCAGCACTCGCCGCACCGACTGTCGGAGGCATCGTGAAAGAACGGATGAGCCACCCGCGGAAAATCGGTATCATACAAGGTTCTCCACTCTCACCGTTGTTGGCGAATATCTACCTGCACCCGTTCGACAAAGCGATGAATCGCGCAGGCATACGGATGGTCCGATACGCCGACGACCTGCTCCTCCTCTGCCGAAGCGAAGGCAGAGCACGACACGCACTTCAGCATGCACAAAAACAACTCGCGACGCTCAAATTAGAATTGAACCCCAAAAAGACGCACATCGCAGATTTCAACACCGGGATTGACTTTCTCGGACACATCTTTGACGCGGATGGGTGTTACCAACCCATCCCTGAATCCCGAGCAAAAAGTTTACAGAACCAAGTCCAGCGTAGCCTGAAACAGGGAGCAGTTCAGGTCAAACGTGCCGGACAACATGCAACCCAGAACGGAAGGAACATCGCTACACAACTCGGCAAACGTTTAAAACCACGTAGCACACAGCAAAAGGCGAAGCGTAGCATAGACTGTTAGCCTGTGGCAGTTTCCGTGCTCCCGTAGGTTGGGTTGAGCGGTGTTGAAAATCAAAGGTAAATATTTCAAAGGACATCAAACCTGGTATACCCGCATAGGCATAGAGAAACGCAGCGAAACCCAACGTTCTTTACGTCAAACGCTGCAAACATGGCGGTAGGTTTCCGTTGGGTTTCGCTATCTCTTTGATTGATAGAACGGTGTAGCGTGGTAAGATATGCTTGGGGTATCCATATCATTTTCTCGGCTCCGCTCAACCCAACTTACGATGCTATGACTCACGTTTAAAAAATAAATTTACATTTGTAGCATAGGCTGTTAGCCTGTGCATCTTCTATAGCACAGACACTTAGCAAATACACCACTTAGGAGGCATAGAATGGCAATTCTCTATATCACCCAACAAGGCGCAGCGCTCCATAAATCTGGAAACCAAGTTATCGTGAAAAAAGGGCGAGATGTCCTTCAAGAAATCCCAATTGTGCACCTCGACGAGGTGGTCATCTTCGGCAACGGACACATCACAACACCGACAATAGGATACCTACTTAACAAAAACATCCCGGTCTCTTTCCTCTCTTTGCACGGGAAATACAAGGGAAAACTTCAACCGCCCTACGCCAAGGATACACTTATCCGAAAGCATCAATACGCAGTTGCTGCAGACCCGTCACAGTGCCTCGAATTAGCGAAATGTTTCGTCCGAGGCAAAATCACCAACGCTATCCGCTTTTCGCAACGGCAACGTACGCAAAATGCAGAGGTGGAATCAGCAACGCGCACTGCGCGTCAGAGTTTGGAAAAACTTGAACGTGCTAAAAATCTGGAATCGCTGCTCGGATACGAAGGCACCGGCGCAGCCGCGCATTATCAGGCGTTCCGACAATTTCTGGCACACGATTGGGGCTTCACAACGCGGCAGTTCCGACCACCGCCGGATCCAATCAACGCCATGCTTTCACTCGGTTATACGCTCCTACACAACCATGTGTATGCATTCACAAATGTCGTCGGCTTAGATCCCTACTGTGGATATTTCCACCAACCCAAGCACGGGCATGCCGCATTAGCATCGGACCTCATGGAGGAGTTCCGACAGATTATCGTAGATGGATATGTGCTTTCACTCGTCAACCGCAACCGAGTGCAGTTAGATGATTTTGAGCAGACAGACAAAGGCATCCGCTTTACGAAAACCGCCCTGGACCGATTTCTTACGGGTTACTACGGACGGATGCAACAGACGTTCCAACACCCAACCCGCAACGAGAAAACGACTTACCTTCGCGCAATTGAACTGCAAGTCCGACATCTCGCACGCGTGATTATGGAGGAAGAATCAGTATACAAGCCGTTTCGTGTGCGTGCCTAAATGCGAAATAAGGCTTAGGCAGCCGCATCCTGTTTCTGCCATACTTCCGACCACCGATAAACGCACAATCCGTAGGGGCGAGGTCTCCTCGCCCTTTATCCATCGTCAAGATAAACGCACAATCCGTAGGGGCGAGGTCTCCTCGCCCTTTATCCATCGTCAAGAAAGTAAATCTATCTCGAAAAAAATTTGACATTTTTCTCAATTAATGTTATGCTTAATAGCAGCAAACGAGGTTCGGTTGTCCGGCAAATCATTAGTTCGGGAAGCGCGAAAACCCAAATACTGTCTGTACTTCTCAGTATTTTCCGCAGAAATTCTCGTTTGTGTCAATGTCTATCAAGGTTTATTGCGTTTTTACCTCAATTTTAGGGTCAAAAAAAAGGCGTGCAAACTTCTCGTTTGGTTTTGGGCGTACGGAGCCACGGAGCCACTGGGCTTAAAATAGGGTCTCTCTGAATACACTTTCCCGTTTGAAGGGAATTGAAACTTTTCTAAGATGAAGTACGCCAAGCCGGCGTTATCTCTGAATACACTTTCCCGTTTGAAGGGAATTGAAACGCAAAAATGGTCAGAACTGGGGGCTAAAGCGATGTTTGAACTCTGAATACACTTTCCCGTTTGAAGGGAATTGAAACCTTCCTTTGGAGTTGAGTCTCTATTCCATCGCAGGATACCTCTGAATACACTTTCCCGTTTGAAGGGAATTGAAACCTGATATCTACCTCTTCGCCACTAATCGTTGATTGAAGACTCTGAATACACTTTCCCGTTTGAAGGGAATTGAAACCTTTCGTCGTTAAGCGGATACTTTCCGCCTCAATGCTCTGAATACACTTTCCCGTTTGAAGGGAATTGAAACTTGGACACGTAGGCGTCTATTTCTTCCTCGGAGCCTCTGAATACACTTTCCCGTTTGAAGGGAATTGAAACTTTACGATATGTTGCGATGTCTTGGCTTGAAGCGATGCCTCTGAATACACTTTCCCGTTTGAAGGGAATTGAAACCTTTCTATGTACCGGACGGTTCTGTAGAACATTTACCCCTCTGAATACACTTTCCCGTTTGAAGGGAATTGAAACATATTAGGCTTGCCTTTTTCAATTGTTATGTATATACTCTGAATACACTTTCCCGTTTGAAGGGAATTGAAACCATATTCGGAATATCAACAAACTTGACCTTACGCCTCTGAATACACTTTCCCGTTTGAAGGGAATTGAAACGTATTGTGTTTCGTTTGTATACTCGTTTTTGCGCCACTCTGAATACACTTTCCCGTTTGAAGGGAATTGAAACTCTGATATGTTCGGCGAATTCATCGGTGTCAATTTCGGCTCTGAATACACTTTCCCGTTTGAAGGGAATTGAAACGTGTCCGCAACCGAGTGGCGCAATCGCTATGCTCTCGAACTCTGAATACACTTTCCCGTTTGAAGGGAATTGAAACTTTTGTCTCCATCTATTATTCTTTCTGAGAATAAGTCTCTGAATACACTTTCCCGTTTGAAGGGAATTGAAACTTTTATCTTTCTTGTATTAATGGTTATTGTTTGAGGTTGACTCTGAATACACTTTCCCGTTTGAAGGGAATTGAAACACAAAACATTATCTTCATCACGCAAAAGAGATTGACCTCTGAATACACTTTCCCGTTTGAAGGGAATTGAAACGCTGCATATATCGGCTCCGACTGACTCCCTAAACCCGCTCTGAATACACTTTCCCGTTTGAAGGGAATTGAAACTTGTAGTCCTTTTCATGATAATCTCCTTAAGGGGGCAGCTCTGAATACACTTTCCCGTTTGAAGGGAATTGAAACAAAAAGAACATCACCGTCTTTTTGGGTGATATCTCTCTGAATACACTTTCCCGTTTGAAGGGAATTGAAACTTTTGGTTGCTCCTGCGCCTGCGGGATTATCGGTGTCGTGCCTCTGAATACACTTTCCCGTTTGAAGGGAATTGAAACCCTTCCTTATAGAGTTCGTTGCGTTTCTCTAACCTCTGAATACACTTTCCCGTTTGAAGGGAATTGAAACTTGACCGCCATCGTGCACTACCAGTCCGAGATCGTCAACTCTGAATACACTTTCCCGTTTGAAGGGAATTGAAACGCCCACTCTCACTGAGAACGACTTCTGTGCCGTCTGCCTCTGAATACACTTTCCCGTTTGAAGGGAATTGAAACCAAAAAGCCTTGCCGAGCCAAAGAGAACCGCGGACTCTGAATACACTTTCCCGTTTGAAGGGAATTGAAACTTTTTGGAATTCAACAGGCAAATCTTCAGCGGGGATACTCTGAATACACTTTCCCGTTTGAAGGGAATTGAAACCTTGGCGCTTTTGGCGCTTTTGGCGCTTTCGATGCTTTGTTTGCTCTGAATACACTTTCCCGTTTGAAGGGAATTGAAACTTCGCGCATGTGGGCGAAAGCCGCTTTTTGGTTTCGTTCTCTGAATACACTTTCCCGTTTGAAGGGAATTGAAACGTATAAGATTATTTATGACTCCATAAAAAAGTAACTTCTCTGAATACACTTTCCCGTTTGAAGGGAATTGAAACTAGGCTTGGGTCGTGCTGGCTGTCGTATTCGGCATAGCTCTGAATACACTTTCCCGTTTGAAGGGAATTGAAACACAGTGCTTTCTGCTACTATTTCGGCGTTTTTTAAGATAAACTCTGAATACACTTTCCCGTTTGAAGGGAATTGAAACCGAAAGTTTTTTGGCATTCCGATCACCTTAGCTTCACCTCTGAATACACTTTCCCGTTTGAAGGGAATTGAAACCATCTCTGGACTTGCACCAGAAGGCATGAAATTTGAATGGCTCTGAATACACTTTCCCGTTTGAAGGGAATTGAAACTCCTTTTAGGTCGATATTGACCGTGTATGTCAGAATTAACTCTGAATACACTTTCCCGTTTGAAGGGAATTGAAACTTGATCCGAACATATAGGTTGTGATCTAATGCCTCCTCTGAATACACTTTCCCGTTTGAAGGGAATTGAAACTCAATCACGGCGTTGCGATAGCCGTCAGAGAGCCGGACTCTGAATACACTTTCCCGTTTGAAGGGAATTGAAACCATCTCCCTCTCTAGCCGAACTTAAAAATTTCAAAAAACAACTCTGAATACACTTTCCCGTTTGAAGGGAATTGAAACCAGAGAAGGATTACTAATCCGGCAAAGACGATGACCCTCTGAATACACTTTCCCGTTTGAAGGGAATTGAAACTTTATCAAACACAAATCATACCACAAAAGCCTTGGATTCAATCTCTGAATACACTTTCCCGTTTGAAGGGAATTGAAACATACAAAGTAAGTCGATACATTCTGCATTATCTTCTTTACTCTGAATACACTTTCCCGTTTGAAGGGAATTGAAACTCTTATATGCGTCAGACTCTCTCATGCCTAACTGCCTCTGAATACACTTTCCCGTTTGAAGGGAATTGAAACCCATTTTCACGTTTGCCCAATTTCAAATATTGCCCCCTTTGAATACACTTTCCCGTTTGAAGGGAATTGAAACGGACCTGCATTTATCAGTGCATCTTTGTCTGCCCTGCTACTCTGAATACACTTTCCCGTTTGAAGGGAATTGAAACCTTATTTGTGCAAGTTGTTCCATATTTTCAAGTATACTCTGAATACACTTTCCCGTTTGAAGGGAATTGAAACAAAATGATAGCGATAGTGATCATTACAGAACCTACTCTGAATACACTTTCCCGTTTGAAGGGAATTGAAACGCAGTGAGAGCTGCCCAAACGATCCAGTCAGTGAGCTCTGAATACACTTTCCCGTTTGAAGGGAATTGAAACATAAATTAATCTTGCACCCGCGTTGTGCTATATCTAACTCTGAATACACTTTCCCGTTTGAAGGGAATTGAAACATAATCAAAAAACTAAACAAAATAAAAAGAGACTCTGAATACAACTATCCACGTCATCCACGGCACCCAGATCCACAGAAGGGTACGAACGTGGCTGAAAAGACAAGGTCTTTCCTATGAAGATCACGACTATTACGTGACTTCATCATAGGAGACATACATGCCAAACAAGACAATCTTCCTACCCTCAGAGGCGTACCCATACGTCTCTGAGGTCAATGGTTATCAGCAGACCATTGATAAACTTGAGGTATTGGAGATTTCCACCCGGTCGAAAGACCCATTCGGCAAAGGATTGAATCCCTTCAATCTCCAAATCACGTTGAAGTCTGGGAAAAAAGCACGTGTCGAATGCCTTTATCAAGGGTCAAAAGTTATCGAGGGTGGACAACAGTATCAAGACCTTTATTGGGGTTCGCCTCGCGACGCAGCTCTCGATAGACGCGTCAAAGGGAAACCTCCGATAGGATTCCGATTTTTTAACAGGAACTTCCCGACAGAACCCAAACACTCATTTTTCAACTACCTATACATCGTCTCCCTAATACAGAGACGGGACGATGTATTCGAGAAATTAAGCCTTTATGACGGATTTAGCGACATTTACTACTCACTAAAAAAAGACCTAAATTCCCAAGCGCGAGCAGCTTCAATCTACGTATCTCTCGTCCGTCAAGGGCTAATCTCCTCAGAAACCCCATCCGATGAATTATGGGAGATTTTGACAGGTGGATAGCTCTGAATACACTTTCCCGTTTGAAGGGAATTGAAACTCGGCCGTTTTTTTCCACCACACGCGATCGGCTATTCTCTGAATACACTTTCCCGTTTGAAGGGAATTGAAACTGAATATTACTTGGACACGCAGTATGCATACCACGCTCTGAATACACTTTCCCGTTTGAAGGGAATGAAATGGTTGTCAGTTGTCGGTTGTCAGTTCACAGTTAAAGAGGATCATCCACCCGCAATGCCTACCTCTAATCGATAACCTATAACCAAGACACACGAGCCTTCCCGTTTAAAGGGAAGTGAAACTCAGACGACTGACTATTCCCAATGCTTCACCTCTTAACTGACAACTGAAAGATTTTTCGCAGAAAAATCGTACTGAAAACTATTGACTTAGGACTTACGCAGCTTCCTCGCCTCCCTCCACCTGAATTACGAAACCTGTGAACGATACCCACTTCATAAATACTTAACGGACGATAATATAGGGAAGGGGATTCAGCATAATCTCTTTGACAGCGCAATAAAATATTAACAAATGTATAAACTTTGAAAGCATAGATCTTTTTTCGCGTTCACTTCGCGTTCACATTCACCAGAAAGAACATGCCTTCTCCAAATACAAAACTTTCAGAGTAAACTTCTGAGCACCGTATGCGGAAAACGCACAGAAAGTAGTCATAGTGTCCGTTTACAACCTTTGCAAAACCAAACGAACTTCAGCGTTGACTCTGAAAAACTCTGAAAAACTCTGAAACGCGCAGAGCTACCTATAGACCCGACTCGCGCCTTGTTTGACAGAGGTAGCACTTACGCCTGCTGCGCTACTGAAAACTGAGTACTGTTAACTGAAAGATTTTTCGCAGAAAAATCGTACTGAAAACTGACAACTATAATAAAATAGATGACAAATAAATACGCGTCGGGTAAAATAAGGGCAGCTTTATCTTGAAAAGGGAGAGTTGATCATGCAAGCAAATTCGCATTTAAAAGAGAGCAACAAACTGACCGATGCACAGATGCGGGATTTTATTGTGAATGGACATGTCACCATAAAAACCGATCTGCCACGCAGTTTTCATGAGACTATCTATCGCAAAACGCAGGAATACACGGAAAGAGAAGGGAATTTAGGGAACAATATCTTGCCGCGTGTGCCCGAACTGCAAGCCGTTTTTGAGGATCCGATTGTCCGTGGCGCATTTACGAGTATTCTGGGCGAGAATTACGTCATGCATTCACATCGGCATCCGCACCAAAACCGTCCACACAGTGATGGACAGGGATTCCATAAGGATAGTTACTGGGGGTATAAGAAGGTGCGTCACCACTGTCCACGCTGGGCGATGGCGTTCTACTACCCGCAAGACTCGCCGCTCGAAATCGGACCCTCGGCAGTCTTACCGGGAACGCAGTACTACAGCACCCGAATCACCGAAGATAACGAGGGTGAATTAGCACTCAGTGGCGAGGCTGGCACGATGTCAATCATCCACTTCGATCTCTGGCACCGCGCTATGGCAAATCAGACCGATAAGACGCGCTACATGATGAAGTTCCAATTCATTCGGATGGACGCACCACAAGCACCGGAATGGAACGTGACGGATCCGCAGTGGCAACCCGAAGACATCAATCCCGCAACGCCCGCGCATCAAGGAACGTGGCGGCATATCTGGAACTGGGTGGCAGGCGAGTCCAACGGAGATTCGACACAGTCAACGAATGGTAACCTCGCAGACCACATCACAGCGTTAGACGCTGATGATGCCGCTGTCCGTTCCCGTGCCGCTGATGAACTCGGTGCGTTAGGTGAATCCGCTGCAGAAGCAGTGCCGCACCTCATCCAAGCGTTGCATGATGGTTATGAACCTGTCCGTTTGAATGCCGCATACTCGCTCGGCGCGATCGGTGAACCGTCTGTTCCGCAACTCATTGAGACACTCGGTGATGAAAACGGATCGACCCGACGGATGGCAGCTTACGCATTGGCGGCAGTCGGTGCACCAGCAGTCCCTGCTTTGAGTGAAGCACTGCAACACACCGAGGATGCCGTTCGCATTGAAGCCGCTTATGCCTTAGCACAGATAGGGGACGCAGCGGAACCGGCTATCCCAGCGTTGATAGAACGGACGAAAGACGAGAATGTCGAAGTTCGCCGCTATCTTGCTGAAGCCTTTGGAAGTCTCGGTGCAACCGCCGCGTCTGCGGTGCCGCAGTTAACCGATATGGTTGCGGACGATGACGACAAACAGGCGCGCTTTGAAGCGGCGTTAGCATTGGCACAGATTGGACCCGCCGCAAACGACGCGGTTCCGGTACTGGCAAAAGCCCTTTGGGACGAAGATCGCTATGTCCGAGACAACACTATCCACGCACTGAAGCGCATCGATACCCCCGAAGCGGAATCGGCATTGTTTGATTATTTACTCATGGCACGATGGTGTCCGGTTACAAATCGTCAAAGCACGCATTAGCAAACAATAGACTAATCTCTGGTAGGCGCGCTTCGATGAAGTTTAAGAAAATATTTCGGTAATTCCATATCTTCTCCAGGCCCGGTAGGTGCGGTTTCCTAACCGCACCGGGCTTCACCAAGAAATTACCGAATTAAAAAATTAATCTTCATGTAAGCGCGCCTATTTTCTATGTGAGGACTTCCGGCATGAACTATGAACTGGTCATCAAAAACGGAACCGTCGTCGATCCGGCGCAGGGCATCCATGCGCGTAAAGATGTAGCATTTGCGAATGGACGCGTCTCAGCAATCAGTGACGAGATACCGACATCCGAAGCGAGGGAGATATTAGATGCGGAAGGATGTTTTGTCACTCCGGGTCTTATCGACTTACACGTGCATGTCTTCTACGGTGTAAGCCACTTTGGGATTGAACCCGATCCGACATGCTTGGCACGCGGCGCGACGACAGTTGTTGATGCCGGTTCCGCAGGCGCAGACACATTTCCGGGTTTCCGTAAGTACGTTATTGACGTGAGCGACACGCGCATCCTCGCGCAATTGAATATCTCATCGCAGGGTATGCTCACACAGGAGATTGGAGAGTTAGAAAACCCCGATTATGCAGATGTTGGGAAAGCGTGCCGAATGATAGAACAGCATCGCGACATCATTTTAGGGGTCAAGGTCCGGTTGACGCGTGAGAGTATTGTCGGCGCGAGGGCACAGATGTTGCCGTTACACAGGGCGCGTGAAGCCGCCGATGCTGCAGGTCTCCCCATCATGGTGCATCCACAAGACGCTTGGTGTGCGTCTATTGACGATATACTGGCACTGATGGGTGAGCGTGATATTCTGACACACTGCTTTCACGATATGGCGTGTGGTATCTTAGATGAAAACGGCAATATCCGAGATGCTGTCCATGCAGCGATTGCGCGTGGCGTTATCTTTGATGTTGGGCACGGTGCGGGTTCTTTCAGTTGGGATGTCGTTCAGAAAGCGATGGCACAAGGTGTTGAACCGACAACAATCTCGTCCGATTTGCATGTCTATAACGTCCACGGTCCCGTCTATGATCTCGTGAATGTCGTCAACAAGTTCCTATATCTCGGCATGTCTATTGACGATGCGCTTGCCAAGGTGACAAGTATCCCCGCCGAAACCATATTGATGCCCGGGCAGGTTGGGACATTGGCAGTTGACGCGTGGGGAGACGCGGTAGTCTTTGAACGCCGTGAGGGTGAATTCCAATTAGTAGATGCCAGCGGCGTGGCTAAAGTCGGGAAACAGAAATTGGAACCAGTCGTTGTTGTCAAAGGCGGACAAGTGTATCGCCAACGCCACACACACGACTAAAATTATAGGCGAGGTTTCCCAACCTCGCCCTGTTTCCAACCAAGGTAGGTGCGGTTTCCTAACCGCACCGGCTCTTAAAAATAGATTTCCTACCTCATCTTTTTCGTTACATCTGTTACGGATGCTGTTCTCCCTCTTTAGGTTTCGCCTTCGGCGCGTTAGAATCCGCTCCGAAGCGGATATGGAGTGATGCCCCGGAAGCATGCTCTTTTCCATAGAGCAAATGCTTGATACCCCAAAAAACAACTGTCGTCCCTACCAACACGACAACACCCCAGATCAATGTCTGTAAAACCCAGTCATTAAACGAAAAAAGACTGCCTGTCTGTTTCGGTACCATCTGTGGACCCAGTGTTATCAGGACGGTACAAATAATAGCGTTGAGCGTAATGACACCTTCCGTCACCAGACGGTGCGGACTGAAACCGACCAAGGCGCGTTCAAAATTGAAAATAACCACCCACCATATAAATACGAAATAGAGCAGTTGTCCTTTTCCTAACCAACTCGTCGGAATGAAAGCGAGAGGTTCTCGGAAATGCACCGACAAAAGCCAGACGCAGGCAATACCGAGACCTATGTAGAAAAGTTCAAACCATCCAATCCATCCCCTTGAATGTCGAAACCAACCGACAACCGGCAATCCAAAAAATCGTTCAGGTAAACCCTCAACGAGATCCACCCATGTCCCCGCTGCCTTCCGATAATTGACGTATGTCAGTAGAATCAACACACAGAACACAGCGAATATTTCCGTCCATTGTGGTAAATTTGCGTTGGTTTCTAAGAGCGGTGCTTTGTTAATAAGCAAGCCGAATGTTATCGCGATCCCGATCCCGAAAAGAAAACCTTGCGTCTGCTCCATTACGCTATGCCAGTTCGTGTGCCGATTCGTTTTGTTACCCAGCCAGAGGTAGATGAGTTTCAGTAATTGTCCGAATGAAAACGCGATACCACCCGTAAAACCTGTCATCAAGGTCGCAAAAGCGACACCGCTGAGTTCATAACGCCAGCAGTACCCCAAGATTCCGATAACCATACCGACACAACCTGCCCAGTTGTCGCCACGCGGCGGTGTCATGCGGAGGCGGCAAATATTTACGAGCAACAAAAATCCAGCGAACCAACTGATACCCATATACAGGACGAGGTTTGTACCCATATCCAAACCGCCACGGAAGAGCGCGACGATGAGTGCAGAGATTATTGCTACCAACGCAGCCACCCAATCGGTATCGTACCAATAGAGCGGACTTTCATGCCGTTGCATCCGTTTCGTCGCGAAAATCCAGTCGATGATGACTGCTTGAAGCGACCAGCCGACAAATACTGCCACGATCGGTGTAAAGAGAAGAGATAGTTGACTATGCGTCAGAAACGCTGGCAGTGCAGTTCCGGCACCACCGAGGGCTGCCCACAAGAAACCGATAGCGAATAAATTCGCGAACCCATAAAACACAGTCAACGACTGGGATGAATGGCTGTACCCGACGACCATCATATAGGACATGCTTCCGCCGAAAGACCAGCCGATCGCACCGAACAGCGCGAAGTAATGAACATGCCGCCACCAATCCTCTCGTCCAGAGAGTAAGGCGATTGCTATCGCAGCGAGCGCACCCGCAAGTGCCGCCCCATATTCATGTCCAAAGTTTCCACGTATCCCCCATCCAACACAGAGAGACAAGCCACACAGAAGTACCATTTCCCACGGAATAATTGCCATGTCCATATCTATAGCCTCCATCTTACCACTGATTTTGTTGCTCTATTATGTAGGTTTTTGAATTTATTGTCAACTTTCTGACTCCCAACTTCTGAACGCTGACAGCGAAATTACCATTTTTTGAGGGGAATATTTTGACTTTCGATCTAAAGCGCGTTATAATATATAATCATATTGGCTCATTTTTATATATTTGTAATACGTCATAAATCATGATTTATTATTTTTTTATATTAATGAAAAGGGATCTATTAATGAAAGAAAACGTGCAGGCTAAAGGAATTTTATATAAAAGCATACCCATCATAGAATCACTCGTTAAACAAAAAATCATCTTATTAATTTTCGCAGTAATAATCTTAGTTTGTGGCGCACACGGCATCAGTTACGCGCAACTTCCATCTTTTAGCGACAGTACGGCGAGCCGTTCTATAGCAGAGAATTCATCGACAGGCACAGATATAGGCAGTCCTGTGACAGCCACTAATTTTAGCAGCGGCACCGACAGATACCGCCTTGCGGATGCCAATGATAATGCTGATTCGCCGGATTCGGATTCCTTTGGAATTGGGAACGCGACGGGTCAGTTGACAACCAACACAGACCTGGATTTTGAAACCAAGAAGGCCTATCAGGTTGTGATTATTGTTGAACGGAGTCAAGGTGGAACATGGGTGGAGGCAACGTCTGGTAGCAGAATCACGGTTACCATCAACGTCACTAACGTTTTTGAGTACACCCCACTGAGCGAACGCACCGAAGAGGTCAAGGACGAGATCGTATCCCAGGCGCCTGTGTCAACCGCAGCCGCAGTGACCGAGGCGCATCTTAGGGCGATTAAGTGGCTTTTGATTAATAATGAAGGTATTGATAGTCTAAAAGAGAAGGATTTTGAGGGGT
This sequence comes from Candidatus Poribacteria bacterium, assembly GCA_965208735.1. Classification (GTDB taxonomy): domain Bacteria; phylum Poribacteria; class WGA-4E; order WGA-4E; family WGA-3G; genus WGA-3G. The sequence goes on along the minus strand of CBDBPM010000002.1, from coordinate 4,320,542 downwards.
TATCGTCAATGTCAGCAATCTGGTTGTATAGCAACAATCTGACGAGTCTGCCTGAGAACGTCTTCAGCGGTCTTTCCAAGTTGACACAACTCCTCTTACAGTACAACCGACTCACGAGTCTGCCTGAGAACATCTTCAGTGATCTTTCCAAACTAACAACGCTCCGATTGACGGGCAACCGACTCACGAGTCTGCCTGATAACGTTTTCAGTGGTCTTACCAAACTAACGACCCTCAGCCTCGGTGGTAACAGAGTGAATCCGATGCCGCTGACAATCTCGGTTGTGAAGGTGGCAGAGGGTGAATTTAAGGCAGTCGTGCCTTCGGGCGCGCCGTTTAAGATGGTGCTACATCTCTCCATTGCCAATGGCACTGTTGATAGTGGTGCCACCACGCTCACGGTACTCGCAGGCGATGTAGAAAGCAACAATACGCTTACCGTAACGCGCATCCCCGGCACAACGCATGCGGTCACTGTGGATTTCGCAACGCCGTTGCCACGTCTACCTTCAGGACACGAAGGCTATGCGCTCACGAAATCCGACTTGCCCATGTCAGTTATCACTGCGCTAAACAGTCCGCCGGAATTTGATGAAGATGTGAACGCCGCCCTTACTATCGCAGAGAATACAGAGGCAAACATGAACATCGGCACACCCTTGACTGCGATAGATGTAGACGATGACGCCGTGACTTATAGACTCAAGGCACACACCGATGATACGGATGACTATCTTGCGTTCTCTATAGATAGTACAGGACAGTTGAAAACTAAGGATCCACTCGACCACGAAACTCAAAGCACGTACAAAATTACTGTTGAAGCCTCCGATGTGAACGGTGCCGCCTCTGAACTTGATGTTACCATCACCCTCCTTGACGTTTATGAATACGAACCGATGAGCGAACGAACCCAACAGGTGGTTGATGAGATTTTGTTCCGTGCCCCTGTATCAACCGCAGCCGCTGTGACGGAGGATCACCTCGAAGCGATTCCGTACCTCATACTGAATAATGAATCGATCAGCAGCTTGAAAGAAAAGGATTTTGAGGGAATGTGGGCACTAACAGCGATCTGGCTGAATAGGAACGATCTGAGGAGTCTCCCTGAGAATATCTTCAGCGGTCTTACCAAACTGGACACGATTCTTCTCAGCTATAACCCACTGCGCAGTTTAGATGAGGATGTCTTCAGCGGTCTATCTTCACTGAAAAAGCTCCGCTTGGAGGGCATTCAACTGGGGAGTCTACCAGCAAACATCTTCAGCGGTCTTTCTAAACTACAAGAAATCCACCTGAATGATAACCGACTATCATCACTGCCGGATGGTGTGTTCAGCGGTCTTACCAAACTGAAAGATCTCTACATGAATGGTAACACGGTGAATCCATTGCCATTGACGATTTCGCTTGTAAAGGTAGCAGAGGGTGAGTTCAAGGCAGTGGCACCCACGGGTGCGCCGTTTGAGATGGTGCTACACCTCACCATTACCAACGGAAGCACTGAAGATAGCAAAACTTCAGTAACAATACCTAAGGGCAGCGTGGAAAGCAATACCCTCACCGTAACACGCACCCCTTACACAGCCGATGCGGTCACTGTGGATATCGAAAACCCTTTGCCAAGTTTGCCAGCATCGCATCAAGGCTACGCTATCACAAAATCTACCGATTTGCCACTGACAGTCATCGCTGAAATTCCAAACAATACACCGGTATTCAACACAGGACTGGACACCACCCCTGAAATCGCAGAGAACACGACAGCAGGCACAAACATCGGCACACCGCTGACCGCAACGGATGCCGACACCACAGACACACTGACTTATAGTCTCATAGCACACACCGATGATGCCGACGACTATCTATCATTCACCCTTGATGGGAATACGGGGCAGTTGAAAACCAAAGACCCGATCGACCACGAAACCCAGTCTACTTATAAAGTCACAGTTGAAGTCACCGATAGCGTCGTCATCACCACTATTGATGTCACCATCACCATCACTAACGTGAACGAAGTACCGACATTTTCCACAAGTGAAACCGGCACCCGTTCCATTCCAGATAACATAGCAGCAGACGTAAATATCGGGGCTGCGGTGTCGGCGACCGATCCAGACATCACTTCTACTAATACCGATGCTAATCCTGAGACTTCTACTGCTGACACGTTGACCTACAGCCTGAGCGGTGACGATGCCGCGTCTTTTAACATTGATACCGCGACCGGGCAGTTGAAAACTAAAACGGGCGTTACTTTCGACGCTGCAATCCAGGACACCTACACCGTCTCCGTCTCCGTCACCGATGGCGAGCTCTCTGCGTCAATCAATGTTACTATCTCCGTTGTGGACGCAACATTATTTAACTACGCACCGATTTTCAGTACAGGGTTGAACACCACGCCTACCATCGCGGAGAACACATCGGCGAACCAATCTATTGGCACACCGTTGACCGCAATGGATGCCGACACCACGGACACGTTGACTTACAGTCTCAAGGCACATACTGATGATGCCGATGACTATCTCGCTTTTGCCATAGATAATATGGGGCAGTTGAAAACTAAGGCGCATTTGGATTTTGAAACCCAGTCCACTTATAAAATCACGGTTGAAGTCACCGATAGCACCGCTACTGCTACCATTGACATCATCGTCACCATCACAAATGTCTTTGAGTATACGCCGTTGAGTGAACGGACTCAACAAGTTGTTGACGAGATTGTATTCAAATCCCCTGTATCGACGGCAGCCGCAGTGACGGAGGCACACCTTGAGGCGATTCCGTTCCTTTTGATTAATAATGAAGGTATTACTGATCTAAAAGAGAAGGATTTTGAGGGGTTGCGGGCAATACAAGCGATCTGGCTGTATAACAACGATCTGACGAGTCTGCCTGAGAACATCTTCAGCGGTCTTTCCAATCTGACACAACTCCTCTTACAGTACAACCAACTCACGCATCTCCCTGAGAACATTTTTAATGATCTTTCTAAACTAACGATACTCCGATTGGCAGGCAACCGGCTAACAAGTCTCCCCGATAACATCTTCAGTGGACTTACCAAACTAACGACTCTCAGCCTCGGTGGTAACAGAGTGAATCCTATGCCGCTGACAATCTCGGTTGTGAAGGTGACAGAGGGTGAATTTAAAGCAGTCGTGCCTTCAGGTGCGCCGTTTGAGATGGTGCTATCCCTCTCCGTTGCCAATGGTATCGTGGATGGTGGTGCCACCACGCTTACAGTACCCGCAGGCGATGTAGAAAGCGGCAATACGCTTACTGTAACACGCATCCCCGGCACAACGCATGCCGTCACCGTGGACTTCGCAACGCCGTTGCCAAGTCTACCTTCAGGACACGAAGGCTATGCCCTCACGAAATCCAACTTGCCACTGACAGTCATCGCTGCGCTTAACAGTCCGCCGGCGTTTAACACAGATGTGAACACCACTCCCAGCATCGCAGAAAATACGGCGGCAAACATAAATATCGGCACACCCTTGACTGCGGTAGATGTAGACGATGACGCGGTGACTTATAGACTCAAGGCGCACACCGATGATGCCGAGGACTATCTTGCGTTCTCTATAGACGGTATAGGGCAGTTAAAAACTAAGGATCCACTCGATCACGAAACTCAAAGCACTTACAAAATCACTGTTGAAGCCTCCGATGTGAACGGTGCCTTCTCTGATCTTGATGTTACCATCACCCTTCTTGACCTTTATGAATACACGCTCCTGAGCGATCGGACGCAGCAGGTGGTTGATGAGATTTTATTCAGGGCGCCTGTATCCAGGGCAGACGCAGTGACGGAGGATCACCTCGAAGCGATTCCGTACCTTATACTGAATAATGAATCGATCAGCAGTTTAAAAGAAAAGGATTTCGAGGGAATGTGGGCACTGACAGCGATCTGGCTGAATAGCAACGATCTGAGGAGTCTACCTACTAACGTCTTCAACGGGCTGGTCTCACTCGAAACGCTCATCCTAAACTACAATCCACTTCGTCCTAGTCTTCCAGAGAACGTGTTCAATGGGTTATCATCGTTGAAAACACTTCGCTTGGAGGGCATTCAAATGCGGAGTCTACCTCCCAACATCTTCAGTGGTCTTTCCAAACTGCAAGAAATCCACATTAATTACAATCAACTGACGAGTTTACCGGATGGTGTGTTCAGTGGTCTTACCAAACTGAAAGATCTCTACATGGTTGGCAACACGGCGGATCCACTGTCACTTCCGGTTTCGCTGGTAAAGGTAGCAGGCGGTCAGTTCAAGGCAGTGGCACCTACAGGGGCACCGTTTACGATAGCACTACCCCTCTCCGTTGCTAATGGAAGCATTGATGGCGGCAAAACTTCAGTGACAATACCTAAGGGCAGTGTCGAAAGCAGTACCCTCACCGTGACGCGTACCGCTGGCACAACCGCTGCAGTCACCGTGGATATCGGAGCCTCCTTGCCGAGTTTGCCAGCATCGCATCAAGGCTATGCCATCACAAAATCCAGCGACTTGCCACTGACAGTCATCGCGGCAACCGCAACCAGTCCTCCCGTATTTAACACTGGGTTGAATACGACCCCTGAAGTCACAGAGAACGCTGCAGCCAACATAAACATCGGCACACCTTTGACAGCAACAGATGCCGACACCACGGACACGTTGACCTACAGACTCATGGCACACACCAGCGATGCCGACGACTACCTGTCGTTTGCTATTGACAATATGGGGCAGTTAAAAACAAAAGAGAATTTAGATTTTGAAACCCAATCCACTTATAAAGTCATGGTTGAAGTCACCGATAGCGTCTTCACCACTACCATTGATGTTACTATCACTGTTAAAGACGTAAACGAGGCACCAGCATTCACCGCAAATACCGACACCCGCGATATAGCAGAAAACACAACGGCAGGTGTAAACATCGGAAATCCGGTAGCAGCGAACGATCCGGATACCGCTGATGGCGATACCGATGTTAACCCTGACGATCCGAATGTGGATGCTTTGACCTATAGCCTCGGCGGTGCTGATGCAGCATCGTTTGATATTGATACCGCAACGGGCCAGTTGAAAACCAAGGCGACACTCGACTACGAAACCAAGGACGACTACGAGGTGACGGTCACCGTCACTGATGGTGGCACCGACGCTGATTCCATCCTTGTCACTATCAATATCATTGATGTAGATGACACGCCACCTACCGTTGAGATTACAAGTGCTACAACAGTACAAAATGATATGTTTGGTGTCACATTCACCTTCAGTGAGGCAGTAAGCGGGTTTGTAGAGAGCGACATCTCGCTTACCACCACACTCACCGAAGGCACAGGGAACGCAACAATTGATAATTTGACTTCTGTAACGGGCAGCGATACCCAATATACCGCCGAAATTACACCCCTACGAATGCTGAAGGGAGTATAACGATTCAAGTGCCAGCAGGTGCCGCACAAGATGCTGCCGCTAACGGGAATATAGCATCATCTGAATACACTGTGACAGTCGATACGATTATCCCCAGCGTCACAATTACGGCACCGACGACCGCGACGGGCGCGTTCAGTGTTACCATCACGTTCAGTGAAAATATGACCGAATTTGATAGCGTTGCGACCGACATCATGCTCAGCGGCAGGGCGGCTGCGACCGTGACCAGTTTAACAGGGAGTGGCACGACATACACCGCTAATATTGCACCCACAAGTAACGGCAATCTGAATATTTCTGTCCCTAAGAATGTTGCTAAGGATAAAGCAAACAACGGAAATACCGCCTCACAAACTCGGACCGTGTCGATAAGTCTGACAGGTCCCAGCGTGGCAATTCAGGGAGTGCCGACTGACCCCCAAAACAGCGCGTTTACTGTAACCATCACCTTTAGTGAGACGGTAACCGGCTTTACGGCGGAGGACATTTTGCTTGGCACTGATGTGGATGCAACTGTGACCAGTTTGACAGGAAGCGGCATGACATACACGGCTACCATCACACCCGCCGACGAGTTTGAGGAGCAGATAACCCTTTCTGTGCCTGCGAGTGCTGCACAGGATGATGCCAATATGGATAACACTGCTTCATCAGAATACTCCATCCAATTAGATACGGTACAGCCCAGCGTCACAATTACGGCACCGGCAACAGCGGCGAAGGCGTTTGATGTTACTATCATGTTCACGGAGAATGTAACCGGCTTTGCGCAAACGGACATCTCCCTCACGGATAGTACCGCGACCGCAGCACTTACCAATTTCACTATAGAAAATGCTAAAAAATACACTGCTGTTATCACACCGACTACTGATGGCGATGTAGTGATTTCTATACCTGCCGGTGTCGCTAAAGATGCTGCAGAAAACCAAAATACAGCAGCAGATACATCGACAGTAACAGTAGAATTTAATAACGCGCCAGCATTCAACACTGGGATCAACATCACTCCTACCATTGCGGAGAACACGGCAGCGGACACAAACATCGGCACACCGTTAACCGCAACGGATGCCGACACCACGGACACGTTGACCTATAGGCTCAAGGCACACGCCGATGATGCCGACGACTATCTATCATTTGTGATTGATGAGAATACGGGTCAGTTGAAAACCAAGGCAAATGTTGACTTAGATTTTGAAACGCAGTCTACCTATAAAGTCACGGTTGAAGTTTCCGATAGCATCGCCACCGCCACCATTGATGTCACCATCACCATCACGGACGAAAACGAGGCACCGACATTCCCCGCAGCCACCGACACGCGTTCGGTTACAGAAAACACAGCAGCAGCCGAAAACATTGGCGCAGTTATAACAGCAACAGACCCCGACAGCGGGGATACCTTGAGCTACAGCATTGATGATACTGCCGATGCCGTATTTGATATCGACAGCACAAGCGGACAGCTGAAAACCGAGGCTGCACTGGACTACGAGAGCGCGACCTCCCATACAGTCATAGTCACCGCTACAGATAGCGGAAATCTCACTGATACCATCACCGTCACTATCAACATCACGAACGTCAACGAGGCACCGACGTTCCCCGCAACCACCGACACCACCCTGGAAATAGCAGAGAACACACCGGCGGGCGAAAACATCGGAGACGCAGTGGCAGCGACGGATCCCGACGTTACCAGCACTAATATGGATGCCAATCCTGCAACATCTAATCCTGATGTTTTGGTATACAGCCTCGTTGATGCTGATGATCCAGACTCCGATGCTGCGGAATTTGCCATTGATGACGAAACCGGTCAGTTGGAAACCAAAGCATCACTGGACTACGAAACGAAGGCTTCCTATACAGTCATGGTCAAAGTCTCCGATGGCACGCTCACCGACACCATCACCGCTACTATCACCATCATTGATGTAGATGAAACAAAACCGACTGTTCGTATTGATGCAGCGTCAGAGGTGAAAAATAATCCGCAAAACGGTGCGTTTGATGTCACAATCACCTTCAGCGAGACGGTGACCGGTTTTACAGCGAACGACATCTCCCTTACGACCACACTCACCGAAGGCACGGGGAATGGCACAGCGACCTTGAAGAATGCAAGCGATGGCGACACTGTCTACACCGCCGAAATCACACCGCCTGCGGATGCCGAGGGTAATGTAGATATTCAAGTGTTAGCGGCTGTCGCACAAGATGCCGCAAGTCTGGATAATGCCATTTCAAACAAACTAACCGTCGCCATAGATACAAAATCTCCCACAGTCTCAATTACAGATGTCCCGTCAACCACGCAAAATGACGCGTTCAATATCACAATCACCTTCAGTGAGACAGTAACCAACTTTGTGCAGGGTGACATCTCACTGACAGATAGTACTGCGACTGCAACAGCAACCGACTTCACCGCAGTGAGTGGTACTGAATACACGGTCGAAATCACACCGACAACCAACGGCGATGTGAAGATCAAAGTGCCAGCAGATGTCGCTGAAGATGCCGCCGGTAACGGGAATACTGAATCACAGCTCCAGAGCGTCGCTGTAATTCTGCCAGCACCTACTGTTGAGATAACGGCGGTGCCAACAACCCCAACAAACAGTGCGTTCGATATCACCATCGAATTTTCTGAAACTGTGACCGGCTTTGAGGTGAGCGACATATCGCTGGGTGAAAATGTGAGTGCCACAGTCAGTTTAACCGCTGTGCAGGGGAGTGACACGCAATACACCGCTACCATCATGCCAGCTGCGGATGTTGCGGAGGAGATAGTCATTTCGGTGCCTGCAGGTGCCGCACAGAATGCTGCCAACACGGACAACATTGCTTCAGCAGAACATCGTGTGCAATTAGATACCGTAAAACCCCGTCCCACACTTATGGGTCCTTCAGGCACGCAAACTGGTGCGTTCAGCATCACTATCACTTTCAGGGAGACAGTAACCGACTTTCTGCAAGGCGACATTTCTCTTGCAGATAGTACTGCGACCGCAACCGTGACCGACTTCACCGCAGTGAGCGGTACTGAATACACGGTCGAAATAACACCGACGACCAATGGTGATGTGAAGATCAAAGTGCCAACAGATGCCGCGCAAGATGCCGCAAATAACGGGAACACTGAATCAGATACACTAACGGTGGCAGTAACCATCAGCAGCGATCCAGTCGACCCGGTGAATCCTTTTACCAACAATAAGGTTAACCCTCCGGAGCCAATTATGTTAGCGAGTCAGAATAATGTTCTGCAACCTGATCAGACGGTCACACCCGGCACCTTTGAGTTAATCATGGACTTTGGCGAACCTGTGACCGGTTTTCAACAGTCCGAACTCGGCATACGTGATTTTCGCACCGATGTAACAATTATAGGATGGCATGAGGATGCTGAAGGTAAGAAGTACACCGCGACACTTAACGCATCAAACACGGGTTCGGTGACATTCACAGTGCCGGAGGATGCGGTAACAGCTATCGACAACGGCGTAGGAAATAATGAAACAAAATTGTCTGTGTTTGTCCAAGATGACGCGATCGAACTTAACCGCGCACCCGTGTTTGCCACAGATGCAATTACGCGCACTATCGCCGAGAACGCAGAGATAGGCACAGCCATCGGCGCACCAGTGACGGCGACAGATCCCGACAACGATAGGCTTACCTATCGCCTTGAGGCACACGACGATGCACCGAATGACTATAAGGCTTTTTTTATTGGTTACCGTACTGGGCAGTTGAGTACCAGTGCAGCACTCGACCACGAAACCCAATCCACCTATAAATTAACGGTCAAGGTTGCAGATGACAGAGATGGCATCGACACCATCGCCGTCACCATCAACGTTACCGATGTGGCAGAAACCCCACTGAACTGGGCACCTGTGTTTGCTACGGACAGTACGACGCGCGAAATCGCGGAGAACACAGCATCAAATCAACCCATCGGGACAAAGGTAACGGCTACGGATCCAGACGGTGATCCCTTGATCTACAGTCTCAAAGCACACAGCGACGCACCTAACGACTCTAATGCATTTAGTATTGAAAGCACTGCCACTGGCGGGCAGTTGAAAACCAAAGCCGCACTTGATTACGAAACCCAATCTGCCTATAAGGTGATAGTCGAAGTATCGGATAGCGAGATGGGGACCGATACCATCACCGTCACCATCAACATTACCGATGTGGCAGAAACCCCACTGAACCGAGCGCCTGTGTTTGCTATGGACAGTACGACGCGCGAAATCGCGGAGAACACAGCATCAAATCAACCTATCGGGACAAAGGTAACGGCTACGGATCCAGACAATGACCCCTTGACCTACAGCCTCAAAGCACACAGCGACGCACCTAACGACTCTAATGCATTTAGTATTGAAAGCACTGCCACTGGTGGGCAGTTGAAAACTAAAGCGGCACTCGATTACGAAACCCAATCTGCCTATAAGGTGATAGTCGAAGTATCGGATAGCGAGATGGGGACCGATACCATCACCGTCACCATTAACGTTACCGATGTAGACGAGGCTCTCCCGAATCGTCCACCAATATTCGCTTCAGAAAATACCATTCGCTCAATTGCCGAGACCACAATAGCAGACGTAAAAATCGGTAAGCCAGTATCCGCGACAGATCCCGATGGCGATCCCCTCATATATAGCCTTGAGGGCACCGACGCGGCATCGTTTAAGATTGTCGAGTCAACCGGTCAGTTGAAAACCGAAGTGGGACTCGATCGCGAGATCAAATCTCAATATACGGTGACGGTCAAAGTCGACGATGGCAACGGTGGGACTGACACTATTGCCGTTACCATCAATATCCTTACCCCGGATCGTCCAGAGCCAATTATGTTCGTGAAACAAGATGGTGTTGTGAAACAGGATCAGACGGTTACCCCCGGAACATTTGCGTTGGTCATGGACTTTGCTCAACCCGTAACCGGTTTTGAGAAGAGCGAACTCGGCATTGATGCGTTCCATACCACTGTTACCATTACGGGATGGCAAGTGAGCAACGACGGTTCAGATTACATAGCGACAGTCTATGTAGAGAAGAATGGTTCGGTGACATTTACGGTGCCGGAGAATGCGTTACAAGCCGTCGATGATGGTCAAACGAACGAGGAATGGAAGTTGTTTGTGATGGTCATGGACAATGCTGCGCCTACAGGGAGGAAGGATGCATCGCGGCCTACCGAGACGGTGCTGCTGCCGAACTATCCGAACCCGTTCAACCCGGAGACATGGATGCCGTATCATTTAGCAAGTGCAAGTGAAGTGCAAATTACCATCTATGATGCACGAGGCAGTGTGGTCCGAACCTTGGATTTAGGACATCGGGCTGCTGGACGCTACACCAGTAGGAGTCGCGCGGCGTACTGGAATGCGGCGAACGATTTCGGCGAGTCTGTCGCGAGTGGTGTCTATTTCTACACGCTGACAACTGGCGATTTCTCTGCTACACGAAAAATGTTAATACGAAAATAGTAGAAACATCCTGCAGGACCCTTTGACCGCTCCCCCAGCTGAAGCTTGGGGGATTCTTCTCAAAGAACTCCCAAGCGAGTTTCTCAACCTTTACCATCACTTCCAGATGAGGTTTAACGGTATGGGGCCATCTGACTACCTTATAGGTAGATTCCTTAGGTCTAAGCTAAGGCAACATGTTCGCGAAAACAAGGTGCGGGTCATGCGGTCAACACTCTTGAATGGAAGCGTGACCTTTTAGCACACTACGGAAACTTCCTGAAACTCTCGGAAGCGACCGATACTTCTGGTAGGTATCTCCTACGTCAGAGCTTGGACATCCAAACCTCGCAAGATTTGGGGATTGCCTATATTTCAAGGTAGTTTAATGTGTCCTTTTTGTAGCTTCGGTTCTACGTCTACGCAACCCCTGCGAAGGGGTGGTTAGGATCAATCAGAGTGAAACTGAAAGTCGCGTATCCTAACCCGTAGATAGTAATATCATACAACATTTTAGACCAAAAATCAAATGTTTTTTGAACAGTTTAGTCTAATTAACATAGGCGGTGTCTACATCCCCCTGATAAAGTAAGGGGGTTTTGACACCGAAGATTTTGATAACCTCTATCTTAAACGGTTTTGCTGTTTTATTGTGTACGTTTTCAAATCTAATGTCAACCTTCTGATTACGTCGGCGTTATTGTATATGCAAACTTGTATCTGACTTCTGAACGTGGATTAGATGATTTTCTTCGGAATATTTTGACTTCCAGTTCAAAATACGTTATAATATAATAATCATATTGGCTCCTTATTATTTAGTGAAAAATACATCATAAATAATAAATTTTAAATGACTTATTGCGGTTTTGTCGCATTTCCTGTTGGCAAGTAAAGGGAACATTTTTCTTGCCTTGTTATTTACACAAAACCATCATTTTTTATATTTTTTAAAGGAATTTATCATGATAAAACAAACTGTGCATTGCAAAACTATCCTGTTCATATTCGCGGTGGGATTATTCATAATTGGTGTAACCAACATCGGTAATACAGATTCATATTTCGTCGGTGTCGGAAGCACTGATACACGATCCGTAGATGAAAACGCTGCTGTAGGCACAAATGTCGGTGCCGCGTTCTCGGCAAAGAACATCTGTTTTGATCCAGTCAGATTTATTCTTTCAGGTCATAACGATAAGTTCAAGTTTGAGGATAGTACGGAGAACTATGTTAACTACAGTGTTCAGATAAAAACTAAAGTGAGTCTTGATTACGAAACAACGAGTAGCTATACGGTAACGCTTATCCTGCAATATTACGACTACCTATTCGGGCGTTGGATTGAAGATGACAGAGTCACTGTCACTATCAATATCAATGATGTGACTGAGGAAACGACTACTGATGTTACTTCAGGAACCGCTTCTACTGCGGACGCGTTGCCAACCCTTACCAACGAAGAACGCGAGCGTATCACTTCCTTGCTTACACTTGATAGTATCATCTTCAATGAGCTTTTCAATGCATCCAACGACTCACACGACTGGATAGAGTTCCGAAACGTCACTGACGCAGATGTCGATCTTAGTGGATGGCGACTCATTGTCATTACGAGTGAGAAGATCGAGTCCCTCGGGTTTCCCATAGGAACAGTGCTACCTGCTGGCGAGCTACTCTTGTTCCTCAATACGGATCCAAATGCGCCTGACATGCCGTTGGCAACGTCTGAGGAGCCTTCATCCCACTATCTCGTAGATGAGACATTCGCTTTACCGCAGGAAGATTTCATTTTGCTGCTTCGGAGTTTGTCTGCTTGGGAAGATAGCGCGGGTAGTTACCGCTTTGGACATGAGAAATTATCTACGACAGTAGATTTCGGTTTAGATACTGTATGGTTCCGCGCCAATCCATCTGTCTACGGGCATAATGCTGAAGCGTGGCGTGTCAACGGATACCAAGGGGGTCTCGGTTATGACGAGGGGCTGCGAGCGGACAGCAGTTTCGGTACACCCGGATACCCGCAGCGTATGCTTGGTGATGCGAATGCAGACGGTGTTGTTAACATCCTGGATCTTGTGTGGGTCGCATCTCACATCGGAGAGGTGTATGTCGCAAATGCCGACCTGAATGGCGATGGTACTGTTGATATTCAGGATCTCCTTTTGGTTGCCTATGGGTTCGGTGACGTTGCAGCAGCACCCTCGGTGAATGGTCTGACTGCAGCGCATGTGCAGGCGTGGCTGCGTCTTGCTAAACAAGTCGGTTCACATCCGATTCAAACATCTGTTTCTCAACCTGAGTTCTCCTACGCGCGTGGGATTCAAGTACTGGAGCAGCTCCGGCAATCCTTGCTCCCGAAAACGACAGCATTGCTCGCCAACTATCCGAATCCATTCAACCCAGAGACATGGATACCGTATCACTTAGCAAGTGCAAGTGAAGTACGGGTTACCATCTATGATGCACGGGGTAATGTTGTCCGCATCTTGGATTTAGGACATCAGACTGCTGGGCACTACGCCAGCAGGAATCGTGCGGCATACTGGGATGGCACGAATGATATGGGTGAATCTGTCGCCAGTGGTGTCTATTTCTATACACTCACGGCTGACGATTTCGCTGCCACGCGCAAGATGCTAATCCTCAAATAGTAAAACCTATAATTATATTTACACTTCAGTAGGCGCGGTGTGAAACCGCGTCTACTTTTTATGGGTTTCCAAATCCATTTTTGCCAGCTTTCATTTTATTAACCTTCCTTTCGATTCGGAGGAGACAACTCACTCCCACAAAAGGCAAAGAAATTTCATGACAAAAACGGTTATTCTCATATTAATCTTAATTCTCATTTCAATCATAATTCCGCAAAGCGGTTTTTCCCAAAGCACTTCCCAATGGTACGTCCCTGAAGGTGCGACAGCGCGACTTGGCAAGGGTAAAGTAAATGGAATAACCTATTCTCCAGATGGAACTTGGCTTGTAGTCGCCAGCAGTATTGGTGTTTGGAGCTATAATGTACATACCGGTGAAGAACTACCGCTGCTCACAGAATATACAGGTTTTGTTACCAGTGTCGCGTACGCCCCCGATGGCAGCACACTCGCAAGTGCGGATGAAGACGGCACTGTACGTTTGTGGGATGTTGGCACAGGTGAACGCATCTCCATCCTCGCTGGGCACACCGACAAGGTGACTTCTGTTGTGTATTCACCAGATGGTCGGACCCTCGCAAGCGGATCTCGGGATAACACGGTCCGTCTGTGGGATACCCATACAAGCCAGCTTAAAAGGACACTTACGGGGCATTCGCACTGGGTTGATGCTGTCGCATTTTCGCCGGATGGTATGAGCGTCGCCAGTGCAAGTGAAGACAGCACAGTTCGGTTGTGGGATATCAACACCGGTGAAACTGTCGCTACACTCACGAGGCATACAGGGCATGTGACTTCTGTTGTGTATTCACCCGATGGGACGAAGTTAGCGAGCAGTAGTGACGACGGCACGGTTCGGTTGTGGGATGCCACCAGTGGTCAGCTCAAAAGGACACTAACAGGGCACGCAGACTGGGTTGCTGCAGTTGCGTTTTCACCGGATAGTACACGAGTCGCGAGTGGTAGTGGCGATGGCACGGTTCGGTTGTGGGATGCCAACACCGGCGAGTCTATCGCTTCACTGATCGGACACACCAACCCCGTAACTTCTGTTGTATATTCGCCGGATGGTGTGCACTTAGCGAGTGGTAGTGGCGATGGCACGGTTCGGTTGTGGGATGCCGAGACAGGCGAACCCATCACTTCACTCACCGGGTATATTGACAGTGTGACATCTATTGCGTATTCGGCAGATGGCAGCATAATTGCAAGCGGGGTTGCGGATGGCACGGTTCGGTTGTGGGATGTGGACACAAAACATCCGTTTATGACGCTTATGGGTGGGCATCCTAACAGTGTCGCTGCTGTTGCATTTTCACCCGATGGGACGACGCTCGCGAGTGTCGGCGGTTATGGGGATAGTGCTGTACGTTTATGGGATATTAACACGGGCAAATCTCTTGGGGTACTCACTGGACATACCTCCGCAGTCTATACGCTTGCGTATTCACCCGATGGAAATATACTCGCAACTGGGGGAGGCTTTGGTGATAACACAGTCCATTTGTGGGATACCAGCACAGGTGAACCTATAACCGTACTAAGAGGACATAGAAGTTGGATTTATACCGTTGCGTTTTCACCGGATGGTCGCACGCTCGCAAGTGGAAGTCGGGATAATACAGTCCGTTTATGGGACATGAATACCGGTGAACCTATAGCCACACTTACTGGACATACCGATCGAATTTATACCGTTGCGTTTTCACCGGATGGTCGCACGCTCGCAAGTGGAAGTCGGGATGACACCGTGCGTTTATGGGACACGAATACAGGCGAGCTCAAAACCACGCTCATTGGACATGCTTTTGGTGTCCGTTCTGTTACATTTTCACCGGATGGTCGGATGGTCGCCAGTGGTGGTGAAGACCGGACAGTACGCTTGTGGGACGCTGCCACAGGTTATTCTGTTGACACACTCACTGGGCATACAGACTGGGTGACTTCTGTTACGTTTTCGCCGGATGGTACGACACTCACGACTGGTAGTATAGATGGCACAATACTCTTTTGGGATTTCATTTTACTACACAGACAAGAGGAACAACTTCATCAGGCGGTTGCTCGACTTCAACAACAGCATCAAGATCGCTCTAAGGTACAACTCATCTATTTTCAACCCAGTAACCAAACCGCGCAACAACACATAGATACACAAGCAGATCACATAATAAAAGATATCCAGTTGTTCTATGCTCGCCAGATGGAAAACCATGGATTTGGTGTCAAAACCTTTGTACTTGAAACAGATTTAACCAACGAATTAGTGGTGCATCATGTAGAAGGGCAATTCACCGAGGCGTATTATCATGATCAGCCCTATAGCAAAATATTGGAAGAAATTGATACGCAATTTGACAGATCACAAAATGTCCTGCTCATCTTTCTGGAGGCAGGCGAGGACAACATCCTGGGGCACAACGTTTGCGGCCTCGGTGGAGTCGATCTTTCTGGTGGTGGCGCAGCAATCCTCCCCGCTGCTGGCGATTGCTTTAGTTTTCGTATTGTCGCACATGAACTCGGACACGCTTTCGGCTTGCCTCACAATTTTAACGAACCCAATCTCATGGCAGATAGCAGCAGATACCTCGCCGAACTCTCCGCATGCGCTGCTGAGGCGTTAAATGTTCACCCGTTCTTCAACGATCTTCAGCGTGACAGTGGACCTACAACAATTCATTGGCAATCACCTATTACGTCTAATGCCAATACTGTTCGACTCCGATTTGAAGTTACGGATCCGGATGGACTTTATCAAGCACAATTACTGACGCTATCAACGCCAGAAGACCCGATACAAGGGCACAAAATGATTGGCTGCCAACAATTAAGCGGTGAACAGACCACAATCGAGTTTATTGTTTCAGAAACAATAACAGCACCCGGAACTTTTATAGGGCTTCACGTACTTGATATTCATGGCAATGTAACGCTGCAATGGCATCAAAACGAAGCAGCCCCTATCGCACGTCTTGATATAAATGGCGATGGCATCGTGAATATCTTGGATCTCGTGCGGGTTGCCTCTCACTTAGGACAGACCGGGACATCAAATCCTGCTGATGTCAATGGCGATGGCGTTGTCAACGTGCAAGATCTCGTGCTCGTCGCAAATGCGATAGACTGAACTTCTACATCCATATCTTATAGGACTTACGCATTTCCTCTTAAAGTCCCCCTGATAAGGGGGATTTAGGGAGTTTAAAACTAAAAAATCTACCATCGCTTGCTAAATTTGCGTAAGTCCTGTCTTATAAAGGTTTTCATTATCTACTATTATACGATTCAGACAGATCTTCATATTTCAAAGGGGTTTATTATGTTACGGCGAATTATGATTCAAAAAATTACCGTGTCAATGCTTGTTGTGATTTTGGCAGTTTATGGCATAACAGGTATTGGTGATGCGAATGAAGTTAGCGGTACGCCGCATTTTCACGATGCGAGCACGACCCGATCCATATCGGAAAGTGCCGCAAAGGGGGCAAACGTCGGCAACCGGGTATCCGCACATAGCCCCGGAACTTACCACAAATACATACTAAGTGGCACTGATGCTGCGTCGTTTACGATTGACGAAGATAACGGGCAGATAAAAACGGATACGTTGCTCGACTATGAAACCAAGACTTCCTATAGTGTAACTGTCACTATCCAAAAGGGCACCCTTAATCCTTTATCAGATCATATTACAGGTCCTATAGTCAACTACAGCGATGCGGACTCAATCACGGTCACTATTAATGTCACGGACGCGAACTGGTTCTTTACTGAAGGAACCAGTACAACCCGATCCGTAGATGAAAATATAACGATAAATAGCACACTTTTCGGGACAGAGTTTGGTAGTGCGGTGGAAGCCGAACACGGTTCTCCTCACAATTACAAAATAAAACAAACTGACGACTGGGGCAATTTTTGGATTGATAGCAGTACTGGACAGTTGTCAATCTTAAATTCACCGGATTATGAAACCAAGTCTTCTTATACAATCACTCTCCAAATTCAATCTGGGGTGAGTTACGCTATCTTCGGTATCACAGACATCATATGGACGACAAGGGACTCGATCACCGTCACTGTCAACGTCAACGATATAGATGAATCCAGCCAAGCAGATGCTTTACCGCCTGTTACCAGTGAGGAAGCAGCGCGTATCGTGTCTTTGCTCACAATGGATAAGATCATCTTCAACGAACTTGTCAATGCATCAACAGATGCCCATGACTGGGTAGAATTGCGAAGTGTCAGCGACACAGATATCGACCTTGATGGGTGGGAGTTGTTTCTCATTACAAGTGATGGGAACGAATCTATAAAGTTTCCGGCGGGAACAATGCTCCCTGCTGGGGCAGTATTGTTGTTTCTCAATACCGATCCGAGCGATCCCGATATGCCATTAAAAAGTTCTGATGATGTTTCATATCACTATCTAATAGATGAAGCATTTGTTTTACCTCAAGACGATTTCATGTTGCTCCTGCGAAGCCCAAATACTTGGGAAGACACTGTTGGCAATTACTACTTTGGGTATGAGAAACCGGAGACAGCACCACCGCTTACCGCAGATGTGGCATGGTTCCGTGCGAAACCAAGTGCCCCCGGTTCTCGAGCTGAGACGTGGGTGTCAAGTGGGTACCAAGCAGGTCTCGGTTATGACGAGGGGATATCAGAAGATATAGGTCTCGGCACCCCCGGATACCACCGTCAAGAATTGCTTGCTGATGCGAATGGAGATGGAGTCGTCAACATTCTGGATCTGGTGTTGGTCGCATCACACTTCGGTGAGTCTGGTGAGACTGGAGCCGACCTGAACAGCGACGGTGTCGTCAATATTCAGGATCTCGTTTTGGTCGCAAACGGATTAGGAGATGTTGCGGCGGCACCTTCGGCGCGTGGACTGACCGCTGCCCATGTGGAGCAGTGGCTCAGACTTGCCGGACAAGCGACTTCGATCTCTCAGCGTGATTTCTTGTATGAACGTGGGATTCAGGTATTGGAGCAGCTCCGGCAATCCTTGATTCCGAAAACAACGACACTGTTACCGAACTACCCGAATCCGTTCAATCCAGAGACATGGATGCCCTATCATTTGGCAAATGCCAGTGACGTGCGGATTACCATTTTTGATGTACGTGGCAGTGTAGTCCGCCAACTCAATCTCGGACATCAGCAGGAAGGTTACTACACGAGTAGGAGTCGTGCAGTGTATTGGGATGGCACGAATGAACTCGGAGAGTCTGTCGCGAGTGGTGTCTATTTCTACAGATTGCAAGCGGATAATACCTCAACGCTCCGCAAAATGCTCATTTTAAAATAACGTGAGTTTGATAAATAATTGAAAATTTTTGTATAAAGAGAACCCTTTTAGTATAATGAGATTATCACAATTCTCTAACTAAAAGGAGTTCTCTAATGAAATTGATGATCTGGTATACGCCTTATACGACTTAACCGACGATGAGATTGCGATTGTGGAGGATGCGGTGGAGTAAATCGGTGTTATCGGCGATTCAGAAAGAGGCGCAATGAATTGCGCAACTACGAACAGAATCACTCTTAAAATCCGCGTAATCTGTGTCATCCGCGACAATCCGCGACTCTGACAAACAACAGATCAAACACCCGTTGCGAGGCTCCAATCCGCGTCATCCGAGATTTTGACGATAAATACGAAACTAAACTGCCCCTGATAATCTTCCTTTCCCTTGACTTTCCACTCCAAACTCTGGTATCCTTTTATAGGACTTATACAATACAATCTTCTATCGGCACGCACGATACGCGCGCCATACTATATCGGATTCATAACATGGAAACTTTTGACTGCGAATTGAAACAACAGATTATCTACGGGGATAACACGATTGAAAGACTCGGTGAACTGACCCGCTCACTTGGTGGTAGCCGGGTTCTCGTCACGACAGATCCCGGCATCGAAAAGGCAGGCATCCTCGCGAGAGCCGTCTCAGCGTTGCAAAGCGAACGGATCGCCGCTTACGTTTATGCCGATGTCACGTCGAACCCGACGACGGAGGATGTCGAAGCCGCCGTTACAGTCGCGAAAACCAATCCCCCGATAGACCTCATCATCGGACTCGGTGGTGGTAGCTCAATGGATTGTGCGAAAGGTGCGAACTTCCTACTCACAAACGGCGGCGAAATGGCGGACTATTGGGGTACCAACAAGGCAACAGAACCGATGTTGCCCTCAATCGGGATCCCGACAACTATCGGCACCGGTAGCGAAGCACAGTCCTTCGCGCTCATCTCACAAGTAGACACGCATATCAAAATGGCGTGTGGGGATAAAAAGGCACGTTTCGGTACTGTAATTTTGGACGCGACGCTCACCAAAACTTTGCCGAGGCCGATCGCAGCGATTACAGCGATAGATGCCGTCGCACATGCTGTTGAGAGTTTCGTCTCCACCCGACACAACCCGATGTCACGGATGTTCGCACGGCATGCATGGGAATTGCTAAACACGAACTTAGAGGTATGTCTTGTTGAAACCGAAAATTCCGCTGCACGCAGCAAAATGCTGTTTGGTGCCTACCTCGCCGGACTTGCGATCGAAAATTCGATGCTCGGTGCCGCGCACGCTTGTGCTAACCCGCTGACAGCGCGATACGACATCATCCACGGCGTTGCAGTCGGGTTGATGTTACCGCATGTCATCCGATTCAACAGTAGTGTCGCCGGAGAGGCATACCGTGAACTGTATCCGGACGGCGATTTAGCAGACAGAATTACAGCACTCAAGCAGATCGGCAATTTACCGAACAGACTTCGGGACTATCCTGTCCAATACACGATAGGTACAGCAGACTTACCGACATTGGCAAAGGAAGCAGCGACACAGTGGACAGCGCAGTTTAACCCGCGCCCTGTGAATGTTAGCGATTTTATGAAACTTTATGAACAGGTTTATTGAAACACAAGTAGATAAGCGGAATGGTACATATCTGAAAAAGCCAAAGGCAACGTCACAACGGCGTGTGCCTGCTACTTTCTTCATCCTTGTACTACTGCTTGGCATTGCCAATATAACATCGGGCAACTGGGTAAGTTTTCGTGGTAACCCACAACTCACGGGTGTGGCGGACTCCGAACTCTCTGACAATCCCCAATTGCTCTGGACTTTCCAGGCAGCGGACATGATTGAGTCCACCGCTGCAGTCGTTGATGGAACGGTCTATATCGGCGCGTTGGATGGGATTCTCTACGTAATTGATGCCGAAACAGGCGAAAAGCGATGGACGTATCAGACGAACAGTTCAATCAAAGCGTCCCCTGCGATCAACGATGGGGTTGTCTACTTCGGTGATGGTGATGGTGTCTTTCATGCGGTAGACATTAATACCCACGCAATGAAATGGCAGTTTCGGACGGAGGGTGAAATCATATCGTCGGCAAATTTTGCTGGTGACCGCGTGCTGTTTGGTTCCTACGACGGATTTCTCTACTGCCTCAACAGCGAAAGCGGAGCGTTGGTCTGGAAATTTGAGACGGAAGGATATGTCCACGGTACCCCAGGGGTCTGGACAGCACCTGAAAGTGAGTCTGGTGATGCCAAGTACTTCGCTATTGTCACTGGATGCGACAGTTATCTCCGCGTTATTAGTATTGACGATGGTATACAAACCCAACAGGTAGAACTCGGTGCGTATGTCGCTGCAAGCCCTGCAATTTCACAAAATCGGGTCTATTGTGGCACGTATGGCACTGAAATATTGGGGGTCGCGTTAGACACAGGGGAGATTGCGTGGCGGTATCGGCACCCGAAACGGCAATTTCCATTCTTCGCCTCAGCCGCTCTCACCGAGGACAGTGTTATTATTGGCGGACGCGATAAGATGGTGCACGCCCTCTCGCGGGAGACCGGAGAACCGATATGGACTTATACCTCAAAATCCAGCATTGAGTCCTCCGCTGTTATCGCTGGTACGCGCGTTTTTTTGGGAACAACCCGTGGGTTGTTTATAGCATTAGATATTACGACTGGGGAATCGGTATGGGAATTCGCAACAGGTTCATCTATCGTTGCCTCACCGAGTGTCTCGGATGGTAAAATTTACATCGGTACAGAAGATGGGATTCTTTACTGCTTTGGAGAAAAATAGATCATGTCTAAAACACAGTTGAACACGGGCTCACAAGCAACGCCATTAGCGGAACCTGCAACAGCAGGCATAGATTCAAAGGATACAACCGTAGGGAGCGTTTTCGTTTCCAACTACCCACCATATTCCACATGGGGTGAATCCGATGTGCCAGAGGTATATCGCGCACTAAACGAATCCCCGCGTCCAGACGCGACGTTAGGGCTTTACCTCCACATCCCTTTCTGTCGGAAACGGTGCAAGTTCTGTTATTTTCGGGTCTATACCGACAAAAACAGTTCCGAAATTGACACGTATCTGAACGCACTTGGAAAAGAGATCGAACTTTACAGCGAACAACCGGCAATCGCAGGTCGCCCGCTAAGGTTCGTCTATTTTGGCGGTGGTACACCGTCCTATATTAGTGTCAAACACTTGACGGCTCTCGTTGATAGAGTGAAACAGGTGATGCCGTGGGACGCAGCTGAAGAGGTCGCATTTGAGTGCGAACCCGGCACCTTGACAGAAAAGAAACTCGATGCCATCAAAGAAATCGGCGTCACCCGTTTAAGTCTCGGTGTTGAGAATTTGAACGACGAAATCCTCGCTGAAAACGGGAGAGCACATCTCTCTAAAGAGGTCTATCGTATCGCACCGTGGATAAAGTCTTTGGCATTCGATCAAGTGAACATTGACCTCATTTCAGGTATGATAGGCGAAACATGGGAAAGCTGGCGCGAAACCGTTAAAAAGACGATTGAACTTGATCCGGATAGTGTCACTGTCTATCAACTCGAACTGCCGTTTAATACCGTCTACTCCAAGGACATCCTCGGGGGCGACGCACTACCGGTGGCGGATTGGAAACTAAAGCGTGAATGGCACCAATACGCCTTTGAACAGTTCACGGAAGCCGGTTACACACAATCCAGCGCGTATACCGTCCTCAAGAAAGACAAACATTGTCAATTCGTCTATCGCGACGCGGTCTGGCAAGGCAGTGATATGATCGGCACAGGCGTTGCCTCTTTCTCGCATCTCAGCGGGATCCATTTTCAGAATGCACCTTCATGGGGCGACTACCTCGGCAACCTTGAAGCAGACAACCTTCCAGTCTACCGCGCACTGAAACCGTCGGAATCGGAACGCTTGACACGCGAGATGATACTGCAGCTCAAACTTGGCAAAATTAGTCCTTCTTATTTCAAAACGAAATTCAACGTTGATATCCTCGATATTTATGCAGAAGCCTACGAAAAACTGCAAAACGACGGGATGCTACGCGTCAATGCCGCATCAGATGAAATCCAACTGACACAGCGCGGACTGCTCCAAGTTGATAGCCTGCTGCCAACCTTCTATGCTGCTGAATATCAGAATACGCGATATACCTAAAACAATCTGATTCAACGGATATAATATTTTCTATCATGGAAGGAGTGAAAATATGAATACTAAACTCATCGTATCTAACCCATCAATTATGATGGGCAAACCTGTTATCGCAGGCACCCGCATCCCTGTCGAATTAATCTTAGAAAAAATCGCAGCAGGTGAGACAATTGATCAATTACTTGAGGAGTATCCACGCTTGACTGAGGAAGGGATACGTGCAGCACTTGATTCTGCCTCTCAAGTTTTTAAATCCCCTGGCTAAATTCAAAACATGGATACAAAAACACAATTATACCGCCTCCGTGAGATGCTTGCTCTGGTATTAGAGACAAATGCATTCTATCAACAAAAACTCACCGAGGCTGGAATTACAGATCCAAACGACGTGCAAACGTTGGCGGATTACCAGCAGCTGCCCTTTACGACGAAAGAAGAACTCAGTGCAGATCAGGTCTCGCACCCACCCTACGGCACAAACCTCACATTTCCACTGGAACAATATACCTGCCTCCATCGCACCTCAGGCACAACAGGTTCGCCGTTGCGATGGTTAGATACAGCGGAATCGTGGGACTGGTGGGGAAAATGTTGGGGTGAAATCTATAGCGGCGCAGGCGTGACTTCAGCAGACCGGTTGATGATCGCTTTCTCATTCGGTCCGTTTATCGGTTTCTGGAGTGCCTATCATGGTGCACAGCAGCTCGGTGCACTCACAATTCCGAACGGCGGCATGACCTCTGAGCAACGGATTCGTGCCATCCTCAGCAACGATATAACAGTGCTCATCGCCACACCGACGTATGCATTGCGGCTTGCCGAAGTCGCCGAACAAGACGGTATAAACCTGAGCGAAGCATCTTCCGTGCGGGTAACCATCCATGCAGGCGAACCCGGCGCGAGTCTACCGGCAACGAAAGAACGGATTGAAACCCGTTGGGGTGCGCGCGCCTACGACCACACTGGTGCAACGGAAGTTGGTGCCTGGGGTGTGATGTGCGAACCGCAGGCAGGAATCCATCTCAATGAAGACGAGTTTATCTGTGAAGTACTTGATACAGAAACAGGCGATCCGACAGACGAAGGCGAATTAGTGATTACCAATTTAGGGCGCGTCGGTATGCCTGTTATCCGCTATCGGACAGGAGACTACGTTAAACTCAAATCGGGACGGTGTGAATGTGGAAGAGAGAGCCGCGTCCTTGACGGTGGTGTTATCGGACGGATAGACAATGCCTTGATTATCCGCGGACTGAACGTATACCCTGCAACGCTTGAAAACATCATCCTCAAGTTCCCGGAGGTCCAAGAGTTTGCTGGTCGTGTTTACGGAACAGGCACACTTGATGAACTCGAAATCCAGATCGAATCAACAAACCCGAATTCTGCTGATACCGCCACCGCTGTCGCTGCTGCCATCCGAGATGATTTAGGCTTGCGTGCCATCGTGAAAACGGTGCCACTCGGAACATTGCCAAGATATGAGCTCAAATCAAAACGCTTCACAGATGAGCGTTCGTTACAGCAGAAAACAGGATAAATTTCCTGTTAATTGAATATCAAATTGGTTCACCTTGACATTTAAATCCTTGGAGACTATAATTATTGCATAACGAAACACCACATCGCGTTTACATTGAAACGTCAATTCCGAGTTTCTACTATACATTGCGTAGGGATATTGAATCCCGTGCTATGCAAAGTTGGACACGAAAATGGTGGGCCCAATACGCGGACCAATTTACCCTCGTTTCAAGCTTAGCTGTTATTGAGGAACTCCGTGACGGAAGGAGTGAAAAAACGCAAGAGCGGATAGACTTAGTGGAAAATCTGGAGATGTTGTCAATCTCTCCAAGGATCCGCAGCATTACACAAATCTATATTGATAGGTTAATAATGCCTCAAGATATGTTTGGGGACGCACATCATGTGGCCCTTGCCTCGTTTTATGATATTGACGTGCTTCTAACGTGGAATTATAAACATATTGCGAACATTAACAAGATTCATCGCATCCGGCAGATTAACCAAGAACTCGGCTTACCAACGCCGGAATTGGCAACGTCGCTCAATTACTTAGGAGTTGATGGCGAAAATGAAGAACTATGAACTTGACGAAATTCACAGAATTCGAAGGGAAATCTCAGCAAGGTTTGACCATGATGCCAGCAAACTCGGGGAGTACTACCGAAAGTTAGAGGAAGAATACCGAAAGTCTGGCAAATACAAATTTGTGGATCCACCAGATGAGAAACCTGAACCCACCAAATCAGGGGACGAAAAAGCGGCAGATTGATCTGGGTCCTTGACAATTCAAAGAGACTTCTCCTACAAAACATAGATGAACACACACCACAATTACGACACTATCGTTATCGGGGGCGGACCGGCTGGAAGCACTGTTGCGACGCTTGTTGCTGAGCAAGGGCATCGCGTGCTGCTCCTTGAACGGGCAACGACACCGCAATTCAAAATCGGCGAATCGCTGATTCCGGCGACATATTGGACCTTCAAACGGCTCGGTATGCTCGAAAAACTGCGGACAAGCCACTTCCCACAGAAGTACAGCGTGCAGTTCTATTCACGCACCGGCAAAGGCTCCACGCCGTTCTACTTCTTCCAAACCAATCCACATGAAAGTGCGGTCACATGGCAAGTCCTACGGAGCGAGTTTGATCAGATGCTCTTGGACAATGCGAAAGAGAAAGGCGTTGAAGTCCGCCGCGGGGTCGGTGTGCGCGAAGTGCTTTTTGAGGGTGACACCGCAACTGGTGTCGTTACACAGAACACAGACGGCACCCGCGAAACGCTCCATGCAACCCTCATCGTCGATTCTACTGGACAACGATCGCTCATCGGAAGGCAGCTAAATCTGAACACGATAGAACCGAACCTCAAAATGGCATCGCTTTTCACGCACTATGAAGGCGGTCATAGAGACGAAGGTATCGACGAAGGCGCGACACTCATCCTACACACCGAAGAGAAAGACTCTTGGTTCTGGTCAATCCCACTGCCGTATAACCGCACGAGTATCGGCGTTGTAGGCGAGTTAGACTATCTGCTTCAAAACAGAAGAGGTGCCGACGGCAAACTCGACACTCAGCAAATCTTTAACGAAGAACTCAATAAATGCCTACCACTGAAGCAACGGCTCGAAGATGCGAAGCAGCTGCTCCCAATCCAAACCACTAAAGATTTTTCTTACCGCGCCAGCCGTATCGCAGGCAATAATTGGGTGTTGGTAGGCGATGCCTTCGGATTCTTGGATCCTGTCTACTCAACCGGACTGTTTTTAGCACTTAAATCCGGGGAGATGGCGGCGGATGCGATCATTGAAGCCTTCCAGAAAAACGACTTTTCCGAAGCACAACTTGGGAGTTTCGGACCGGCGTTTGTAGACGGTATGGAGGCATTTCGGAAACTGGTTTACGCTTTTTACACAAAAGAATTCAGCTTTGCGCGGTTTCTATCAGAATATCCAGAACATCAGGGCGGTATCGTTGATATATTGAGCGGTGATGTGTTTAGGAAAGACGTAACGCACATCTTCCCGGCGATGGCAGAAATGTGTCCGCTGCCACCTGAGATTTCGCTCGATTAACACAGAACACGCGCCACATATCTATAGGAGAATCCCATGAAATCAATCACGTCTTATCTATCTATTATTTGTCTTATCTTTGCCTTGAGTATAGGGTTTGGATGCGATAACGCACAAAAACGTCAATCCGCCGAGGGTGAGAAGGCAGCTGCAAAACGCGTCCACATTAGCATCGGTACTGCCCCAACGGGTGGTGCGTTTTTCGTCGTCGGCAGTGCAATCGCTGCTGTCGTTAACGATAACACTTCGGAAACCAGTTGGGAAGTGACCGCGGAAAGCACGAAAGGCACACAGGAAAATATCCGCCGTCTCGTGAATAACGAGCTGGAGTTCGCACTTGCGAACGCCGCGATCTCCTACTTTGCTGTGCGCGGCGAAGGCGCGTGGAAAACAGAGCACCCGATCCGCACCGTCATGACACTTGCCCCGAATGTCGGTCTGTTCATTACACAGCAATCTTCAGGTATCCGTAGCATCCAAGATTTTGCCGGTAAACGCATTGTCGTTGGACCCGCAGGCGCAGGCTTTGAGTACTTCCTTAAACCGATATTGTCTGCACACAATATCGCCTACGAAGATTTTTCACCGCTCAACAGTACTTACACCGGTGCGGTGGATCTTTTAGCAGACGGCTCTGCTGCCGCAGCGTTCATGGGCGGTGCGGTCCCGACACCCGCCGTCACGCAAGCCAGTACCTCTCAGGACATCTTTTTCATCCGGTTCGATGAAGCGGCGAAACAGTCCCTTTTCCAAGAGTATCCCTTCTTTAGCGCGATAACCATCCCTGCGGACACCTATAAAGGACAGACAGAGCCGTTCGCGAGTATGAATGTGGGTTCGATGCACCTGATTACCGCCGAGACGGTTGATGAAAATATCGTTTACGAATTTACGAAGACTTTATATACACATCAAGCGGAAGTGGTCAAACGCCATCCGGCGGGCAAAGCCATTAATCCGAAAAATGTTATCAAAGACACAGGCACGCCTTTTCATCCCGGTGCCATCCGTTTCTATCGCGAAATCGGTATTTGGAGCGAATAAAGTCTCAATTTGTGTCGTCGCGAGTCGTGAGAAATTAGAAGCCGAAAATCAGAAGATGGCGCAACCACTCCACATCGAAAATGTTTTTGAGTAGAATCGGGTTCCCTTCACAAGGTAGACCTGTCCCAGAAACAGTTCATAGGGGCACAGGCAGGAATCTACTTTATTATCGCCACCAAAACTACTTAACGTTGAAAAAGCACTTGACTTTAATGCGGTTTTTCTGGTAGAATTGTAGAAATGCTTCTTAGTAAGGAGAACAGGGA
Organism: Candidatus Poribacteria bacterium; assembly: GCA_965208735.1. Taxonomy (GTDB): domain Bacteria; phylum Poribacteria; class WGA-4E; order WGA-4E; family WGA-3G; genus WGA-3G. The sequence continues at coordinate 4,292,523 of CBDBPM010000002.1, read as the reverse complement.
ATGGAACTAACTTTTGAAAAACATGACCTCTTGCATGCTTTGCAAATACTACAAAGTGTCGCGAGTGGACGCAATACTTTACCTATTTTATCAAACGTCCTTATCCAAGCTGCAGATGGGAAGATTGAATGTGTCGCAACGGATCTCGAAGTCGGGATTAAGATGAAGGTAGAAGGCACCATTCAAGAAGATGGTGCAATCACCGTCTCCGCCAAAAAATTGGCAGACATCGTCAAAGAACTCCCCGAAGATCAGACGATAAACCTTGTAACCACGGCAAACGATCGTGTTGAAATTACTTGTGGCACCGGTGTCTATAAGATTATAGGACTCCCAGACGAAGAATTCCCGCAACTACCTTCTATTGATGGACATTCACTGACGATAGACGGTGAAACCTTGCGCGCTGTCATCCGTAGAACAGAATTCGCCGCAGCGACAGAGGATGTTCGATACTACCTAAACGGACTCTACTTTAACTTCCTTGAAGATAAGACCGAAGTTGTCGCCACTGACGCGATATGGCTTGCCCTCGACCATTGTGAACCCTTTAAAGCACCAGAGAATGTAGAGGGATTCATCGTTCCACTGAAAGCCGTTAAAGAGATTGAACGCACTTTCGCTGAATCTGACACAGTGCAGATCTCAATCCTTGAAAATCAGATGCTGCTCGCTGATGACAATGCTACCTTAACCACACGGTTGGTCGAGGGAGATTATCCGAAATATCAGGCACTTATTCCTGAGTCCTCAACAGGTAGAGCAGTCGTCTCCAAAGAACAGTTCCTCCAAGCAAGTCGGCGTGTGGCACTGCTATCAAATCCAAAAAGCCATGCGATCTGTTTAGAAATCAGTACTGAGCAGATTCATCTCTCGACGAACACTCCGGAATTAGGAGAGGCACACGAGACAATCTCTGTTGAGTCCTGCAATGGACGTGAACGGATTGGGCTTGATGCGCGCTTGCTGATAGAGGCACTATCACACATCGAAACAGAATCCGTCGCACTTGAATTTACAAGCGCGGTGACCACTGTAGCCTTTAAACCCGTCGGCGAGGAAGGACATCTTTGTCTTATACACCCAATGCGCCTGGGATCTTAGAAGAACCGCGGCCGTTTTTCCGCCGTAGCGAATCGGTTTTCAGCCATACCAATAACTAACAGGAACAGTGTTGCGGATAAACAACACAACTGTCCCACACTGCCACAGAGACCACTTAACATACGTTGAAATGTGCTTGATTTTAACGGGCATTTCTGGTAGAATTACAGAAATGCTTAATAGGGAAAATTGGAAATGGAACTAACTTTTGAAAAACATGACCTCTTGCATGCTCTGCAAGTACTACAGGGTGTCGCGAGTGGACGCAATGTCTTACCTATTCTTTCAAACGTCCTTATCCAAGCCGCAGATGGGAACATTGAATGTGTCGCAACGGATCTCGAAGTCGGGATTAAGATGAAGGTAGAAGGTGTCATTCAAGAAGATGGCGCGATCACTGTTTCCGCTAAAAAATTGGCGGACATCGTCAAAGAACTCCCCGAAGATCAGACGATACACTTCGTAACCACGGCAAATGATCGTGTTGAAATCACTTGTGGCGATGGTGTCTATAAAATTATTGGACTCCCGGACGAAGAATTCCCGCAATTACCTTCTGTTGATGGACATTCATTGACGATCAACGGTGAAACCCTGCGCGGAGTCCTTCGTAGAACCGAGTTTTCCGCAGCGACAGAGGATGTTCGATACTACCTAAATGGACTCTACTTTAACTTCCTTGAAGATAAGACCGAAGTCGTCGCCACTGATATGACCCGGCTTGCGCTCGCGCAGTGTGAACCGTTCGAGACTCCAGAGAACGTAGACGGATTCATCGTTCCATTGAAAGCCGTTAAAGAGATTGAACACACTTTCGCTGAATCTGATACAGTGCGGATCTCAATCCTTGAAAATCAAGTGCTGCTCACTGATGACAATGCCACCTTAACCACACGACTGGTCGAGGGAGATTACCCAAAATATCGGGAAGTCATTCCAGAAGCCCCCGAAGGCACCGCGATCGCCTCGAAAGAACAGCTCCTCCAAGCGAGCCGGCGCGTAGCACTGCTATCAAATCCAAAAAGCTACGCAATCTGTTTAGAGATTGATACCGAGCAGGTTCAGGTTTCAGTGAATACCCCGGAATTAGGCGAAGCACACGAGACGCTTCCTGTAGAATCCGCTACCGGACAGATACGGTTCGGAATTGATGCGCGTCTATTGATAGAGGCGTTGACACACATCGAAACAGAATCCGTCGCAATCGAATTTACGACTGAAGTAAAGCCTATATTCTTTAAACCGATCGGTGAGGAAGGACATCTTTGTCTTGTCGTGCCGATGCGTTTGGCATCCTAACGGCAAACTTCATAGATTCAGGACATCGATTTTCTGCTGTAGGGGAACCGGTTTTAGGCATACCGGCATAAGGCTGAAGTATCACTCTGCAACATAGAATAATTGCGCTTAGGTGTCGTATTCAGCAGGGTAGGTTCGGTGTTTGCGGAGGTAGCGATTTTTTCTGAAAAAAACTTGACAACCCCCTGCTTTAATGGTATTATAATATAGCCTTGTGCCGAGATAGCTCAGTCGGTAGAGCAGTAGACTGAAAATCTATGTGTCGGCAGTTCGATTCTGCCTCTCGGCATTCCCACCAATTGCCACAGTTTACTAAGCCGGTGTAGCTCAGGGGAAGAGCAACTGATTCGTAATCAGTAGGTCGGAGGTTCAAATCCTCTCATCGGCTCTTCTATTTCCCCAATATTAACAAATTGACAACACCGGATTCGTTTCTTACGCTTAACCCATTCGTCTGAAAATCAAGGGCACGCCGATGATTAATACCGCACAACTCCTGAAGGCATTAAACGGCATAATCCCTTATTTGCCGAAGAAGGTTCAAAAGACGGTTCAAAAATTGATGCCTGGATTCTTAGCATGTCTGCCTCTGGCACTTGACGTTGCTAAACTCTTGTACAAACATCGCGAAAAAATCAAAGATACTATTGAGGATCTAACCGAACGCACCTCAGCGCAAACTAAACAAGTGAGTGATAGCATCGCAATGACTGTTCAGCGTTTGCCGAAGAAGGTGGGTCAAAAGTTAAGTCGTCTGTTGAAGTATCTGCCGTTTGCCCTTGAAATTGCCAAAGCCTCTTACAGAAAGAAAGATAAAAAAGTTCGGCGTTTAACAACTTCCCTTCCGAAGAAAACTAAGCGGAAAATCGATAAGTTATTAAAACAACACCAGCCTTCCGAAGAAGTCTAAGCGGAAAATCAATAGGTTATTAAAACGATACCATCGGTATCGGCGTTTGAATTTTCTCCATGGATTTCGGGACCATCTCCGTAGATACCAACTCTAAAAATATTTGGATTCTTTTCCATTTTCCGTTACTCTTCCGATTCCAATTCAGCAGCAATATCTTCTTCAAGCGATTTGATATTCGCTAAGACAGTCGGGTGCGACTCAACCTCGTATACTTTTCGATACATTTCAAGTGCCTTCGCTTTATCACCAAGAAAACTGCCATAAATTTCAGCCATCCGCTCCCAGGCGCGAACCTCTTTCGGATCAAGTGCTACAATGCGTTCGTAGACCTGAAGCGCATCCGCGTACCGACGCGTTTCGATATCTTCGCGTTCAAGCGCAGATGCACGTGCAAAGTACAAACGCACAAGATCCGTAACGATTTCGTCCATCTCAGGACGCTTTTCCGCTGCTTGCTCCAATAGGAGAATTGGCTCCGATTCAAGGCGGGTCACCTCAGCCATATCTTCATCGGTGAATTCTCGATCAAGAAATTGGTAGCCTTGCAGCATTTTGGCGTAGGTCCTTGATAGCTGAAGGCGGGCAAGGATACCGATAGGTGCTTTTTCGGACGCAATATCTTTTAACTCTGGATCACTTTCAATCGCCTTTTTGTAGTATTCAACCGCTTGTTCAAGCTGCCTGTTCCCCTGATAAAGAACACCCAGAAGATAGTGCGCTTCAGCATTGCTTGGATCGCTTTCGAGCACAGCAAGAAATTCTTCCGTCGCTTGCGCTAACAGGTCATCATCTAAGCCCTCATCGCGAAGCAGCTTGCCGCGTAAGAGACGCACATCGGGATGATCCGGTTGAATGCGGGCTGCATGCTCCAAGCGTGCCTTCGCATCTTTCAGCCAATTGCTCCGCGAATAGATTTCCGCGATGCGGAGATTCGCGTGCAAACCGACTGCCGCGCTCGTTTGTGACTCCCCGTTTACCGAGACAACTTGTTCCTTTTCAACAGTTTCTAATGCCTGTAATGCACGCCAATAGAGGAGTGCAGCATCGACGAGATCCTCCTGTGCAAAAAGCGTGTCTGCTTTCTCAATGAAGGCACCCACCTGTGACACCGGCGGCGATTCAGGTTCGGCACTGCCGCGCCGAATATAGAACGAAGCAAGCGCAACAAAGCCGACTACCGCCAGCACCTCCGCATAAATGAGCCAATTGCGTAAGGAAAATAGGGATTTTACGTTGGATGACATGTTATCTCCTTTGACCTAATCCGAAATACAAAACATCAAAACGATACGCTACTGTGCGTTGTTCTCAATGTTGTCAAGAATGCCGAGCATCTCCTCTGCATCAACGAACCCGGTGAACCGTTTGAGAACAGTGCGGTCGGCATCCAAGAAAATGACGACCGGTAATCCGGGGATCTGATACTGCTCGGTGAGTGCCTTCGTCGTTTCGGAGGTGCGGGTGAAATCAAGTTTGACATTAACATAGTCATCAAGTCTCGCTGCAACAGCAGGATCCGAGTATGTCTGGTGATCCAGTTCATTACACGCCGCACACCAAGAGGCATAAAAATCGAGCATTACAAGTTTGTTCTCACGTTTAGCGATTTCAAATCCTTCTGCTTCGTCATAAACCCAATTCAGATGCGGTCCGGCAGGCTGTTGAATACCACCCACAAACATATAGGCACCAATTACTGCCAGCAAGAGACCACAGGCTTTTTGGAATTTCACACGTGCAGGGATACCGCTAAAACGTTGCGTCAACTTACCGAGCCATAAACCGACAAGCACTAAACCGCCAGCAATCGCAAAAAATGGCAGTGAATTCTGGAGGAAATTCTGCAACACCGGAAACACGTCCTTAAGAAAATAGAGTGCCATCGTAATAATAGCGATGCCAAAGACGTTTTCCAAAACATACATCCATCCGCCTGAGCGTGGCAGCGCCGAGAGTAAGCCAGAGAACGTACCGATACCGATAAAAAGCAGTCCCATTCCGAACGCATAAGTGAACATGAGCCAGAATCCGAGGAACAGGCTCCCCGTTGTTGCTATATACGTTAGCACTACCGCTAACGCCGGTCCTGTGCAAGGTGCGGCGATCACGCCTGCGACCGTTCCCATGGCGAATGCTCCGGCAAATCCGGCACCGCCAACGGTGTTCAGACGGTTTTGTACTGCATACGGCAACCGAATTTCAAAAACACCAAACATCGAGAGTCCAAGGGTAACGAGAATTAAACTGATGAAACCGACAACCCACGGGTTCGCCATTATCTGTCCGAAGACCGCTCCCGTTGAAGCGACCGCCACACCCAAAATTGAATACATAACGACAATGCCGATAACATACACAACAGAGAGTAGGAAAGATTTGAATAGACCGGCAGACTCGTTGGCACCGAAAACAGAAACGGTAATCGGTATGAGCGGGTAAACACACGGGGTCAGGCTGGTTAATATCCCACCTGCGAACACGAGTAAAAACGCAAGCCAGACCTGTCCACCGGAGAGGGCGCGTGCAAGGCTCCCTTCGTCACCCGTAGAACCCAGTGGTGCCCCGAATTCAATATTGGCGAAAACCGATTCGTTAATCCGTTGAACCGCTTGCTCTATACCGACAATTTCAATAGGTATTGAAAAAGCGAGGGTTTCAGGTAACAGACACTGCTCATCGTTACACGCCTGATACTGGAGTTGAAAATCCAACGTACTGGATCCAAGTGGAGCCGTCTGGCTTAGGTCGGCTTGGACACCGATAGTGATAGTATCGTGATAGACGGGTGCCTCTCCAATTGATCCGAGTTTTAGCACTTCACCTGCCGGATATACAGCCTCCCCAAAAGTGAGATGCGATACCTCAGGCAGGGTTACCTCGGTCGCGATAAACCCTTCCTTCGCTGGATTGGCGTTGACGTGCCACCCTTTGGCAATCTCTACAACGACAGCAATCTCGAATTGACTTCCGGGTTGTACCTTGTCAAGCGAGAGGTAACCTTTCACGGAGAGTTTCTCGACAGGTGCTTTTTCACCAAGCCCGAAATCTGCGAATTGTGCCTGTGCGCAAATCGGGAAAATTAGCGTTACAAACGTTAATAGACCGCAGCGTAGGTATTTATGTAGTTTGACGGTTTTCAACATGTGTAATTCTCCTCAACTACCTCGGTTTAAGCACAATGCATGGCAGAATCATCTCTTCAAGTGAAACACCACCGTGTTGGAAACTGCCTTCAAATATTTCCTTATAGACGTTGAACTGCCTATCATAAACAAAATAATAGTCCTCTTTAGCGAGAACATAGTTCATCCGTGTCGATTCGCCGGGTAAGCCGTACGCCTCTGGGTCTTCTATAATCCACCCCGTCTCAGGTGTACATGAGATATTTCTGCCCTCTTTAAACCGAAGCCCGGCAGTGAGTTCAGCTTGGCTTGAAATCTTCGCAGCATTCTGACAGAGTAACGCACCGTGGTCAGATGTTAAAACAACAGTTATATCCCGTTCCGCAGCAATTCTGAATACTTCATAGAGCCGCGAATGCTGAAACCACGCGTGGACGAGCGTCCGGAATGCCGCTTCATCTGGGATAAGCTGCTGAAGTAAATTCACCTCATACCGCGCATGGGTCAGCATATCCAAGAAATCGACAACGAGTGCTGACAAACTAATCCGATCTGAGACGCTGAGCCAGTGCAGATATTGCATCTCGCCACGCACATCAAAAATTTTGAAGTAATGCGGAGGCGGTTTGAGAGGTATGCCGTGCCGCTCAAATTGCAAACGCAGAAGTTGTTTCTCATAGCGATTGATGCTCGTGTGCGTGTTATCTGGTTCAGCATACAGGTCTGGATACCTTTCAGCAAGCTCAAGTGGAAACAGCCCACTAAAAATAGCGTTCCGGGCATAACGCGTCGCTGTCGGCAGGATAGAATAATAATAATCCGTCTTTATGTCAAACAGTGGATAAAGTAACGGCTCAATTTTCAGCCAGTGGTCCAGGCGCATACAATCCATAACGATAAATAGCACCTGCTTCCCCGCCTGAATTTCAGGGATGACATATCTGTAAACGACATCTACGGACAAGGTTGGCGACGCTTTACCGACAAGCCAATGCTTATAGTTATCCTGAATATAGTTCCCAAATGCGGCGTTTGCCTCACGTTTCTCCATTTCATGGATGGTTTTAAGTTCGTCAACATTATGTAGCGTATCAAGCCGTAAATCCCATTCAACAAGACGAACGTAAGTATCTATCCATGTTTGCCAATCGCTTTCGGCATCGCGTCCTCGCATTTCCCCACCAACAACGCGCGTCCGGTTAAAGTTTTGGACGTACGCTTGCGGTGTATATGCTTCCCGAACGCCCTGTTTTTCAAGCAAAAAGTCAAGTGAGAACGCCAACTGTTTTGAAGAAACTTCGACCTGAGCATTCTCTGGTATCATGAAGATATTGCCAACATTATAAAGGCTTGCTTGCTGCATGACCTCCTGTCGATTTTCATACATTAGGAGCATGATCGGAATATGCGTATCCACATCTCGGATACGGGCAAGCAAATTATCCTCTTGCATCGCTGCATCATAATTCAGTAGCGCAGCGTGATATGTCTCGTCCTCAAGTAAAGCAATGCCTTCAGCACCAGTGTCCGCTAAGGATACATCGTATCCTTCATACTCCAAAAAACGAACATACGGTTTTGGTGTTATACCTTTCCGCTTTTCGCGATATGAATCGTTAGAGCGTCCGCGAGATTGTTCTACATCATTTTTTTCATTATCAATCCACAGAATCCTCCATCTTTTTTCTTTCATGTTATACCCCCTTTTGGCGCAGCTTGCAAGCCAAAATTCGCTTGACAAAAGCACAACGTAGGCTTGCAATGTGTGCCTACATCTCAATCAAATGGGCAATCCGTCGCTTGCCCAATATTTTCGGGGTGAGCATCGTGAATCTTCAACAAAAAACAGAACAAGAACTAAATACCAGAGACAAACCTCCCCGGGTTCAACAAACCCCCCGCATCAAATCTATCTTTAACCTGTTTCATTAAACCAAGTGTGTCTCCGACGGGACCCCAAACGTCAATATGCTGTTTAAGTTCAGGTGGTGCAGCTTCTACGATAAGGTTGCCGCGCGCCTCCGTTGCAGATTGACGTAGCTGCGTTAGCGTATTCGCAAGTGCTTCAAAATCAGTATCCGACGCAACAGGAATAGAAAGATACAATATGCCACTGCCAAGGAGTGCCATTACTTGGACATCACGCGCCCAACTTGCGTCCATAACGTGCGCGGCAAATTCGGCGATACCGGTGCGTTTCAGGTTCAACTTGGCAATTACGCTCTCGGTATTTCTATCCGTCGCAGGGAACTCTCGAATCGCTTCCTGAAGGTGCACTCGCGATTCGCCTTCAGTAATTGTGACACCTAATGCCCCGTTTTGTTCCATAATTCCTTGACATTGCGCCAATTGCCATGCTACGGTTTCGGGATCCCCACCGAACCCGGCGACCAGCGTCGGTCTTTTCGTATCCATGGTATTCTCGGTTGCTGGACTAACAACATCAGAATTTATGGATAGATTTACAAACATCGGAAGTATCTGCGACCCTACAATGCTTAAGCCGGTGTCAACTGCCCCTTGAACGTTCTGAAAGTCTGCTACAAGTATCGCCTCCCGTGCTGGTATGGGTGATAACTTGAGCGTCACTTCGGTAATAATACCGAGCGTTCCAAAAGCACCGATATAGAGTTTATTGAGATCATAACCAGCAACATTTTTTACTACTTTACCACCGCTCTTGACGACAGTCCCGTTCGCCTGAATGACCCGTAACCCCAAAACTTGGTTTCGGGCAGCACCGTGTCGCAGACGGAGAGAGCCGCTTGCATTCGTTGCGACAATCCCACCGAGGGTGCATCGATCTGCATACGCCGGATCCAACGCAAGATACTGTCGATGCTGTGCTAACACGGCTTGTAAGGCAGCTAAACGGATGCCAGATTCCACAGTGACGGTTAGATCCGCGGGTTCGTATTCTACCACACTGTTTAGACAGGTCGTCGCCAGCACGAGGTCTACTTTCTCTGGTAGGTTCCCAATGCCGAGTTTCGTGCCTGCACCTGCAGGCATAACCGATAAGTCCTTTTTTGACGCAAACCGGAGCACCTCTTGCATCTCCTGAACAGATGCCGGTAAAACGACTGCCTTCGGAATATAGCCGTCAAAAGTGTAAGCGGCAATCTGTGCCTCTGGCAGGATGCCAGATTCTCCAACGATATGCTCAAGTTCATCGTGCAAGGCACGCGAATGTTCCATGTACGTCTCTTCCTTTATGCCTATATTTCAGATTTCTTGGTGAGAATCCGTATCTCAAATCCTTCAATCTGTTCAACCTGCTCCGGTTGAACAGGTCCTTGGTAAATAGGCGAATCTTCCAAACTCTTCACGCTCTGCTCAAGTAGAGATAACCGTGAATTAACTTTTCCGAACTCTCGAACAACCCATATTATGCCGCCTACTATAGCGAGGAATACAGGGACTCCTGCTGCAAGCAAGGCAATTATTACTTCCATTTTCATCGTTACCCTACCCTTCCACATTAATCTGGTCAAGACTGACGTTAATCTGTCTTGTCCAGTACTCCCCTGATTTACTATCAAGGTATTCCATCTTGTTACCGGTACTTGAGATGCTCCCTTCAGAATTAAATTTATGTCCTAAGGCGGAGGCAAAGGTGTCAATAAACCGCTCGTAACTATGGGTAGGAATAACCGGTATCTTGTCTGCCTTACTGATAATAATGCGGATGGAGAACTCGCTTCCTCCCACATGTTCAACAGATTCGACTTCAGTCACATTCTGCAGCAAGTCCCGAATAGCATTGATAACATCATCTTTAGTATAAGTTTTCATTTAGAAGTTCCTCACTGATTCAGGTTGTAAACCCAGTTTCTTGTAAGATTCGGCAGTCGGGAAAATCTTACCGGGGTTGCAAAGTCCTGTCGGGTTAAAAATATCTTTGACAGTCGCCATCACCTGCAAATCGGCAGGACTGAAAATGAGAGGCATATAGTCCATCTTCTCAACACCGATGCCGTGCTCCCCTGTAATTGTGCCGCCGACTTCAGCACACACAGAGAGAATTTCCATGTTAACATGCTCCACCCGCTCACACTGGTCTGCGTCACGCTCGTTAAAGAGGACAATGGGATGAATATTGCCGTCGCCTGCGTGAAAGACATTCGCAATCGGAATCTGATACTTCTCGGAGATTTCAGAGATCCGCCGTAGCACCTTCGGCAGCGTCGTCCGTGGCACAACACCGTCTTGGGTGATATAGTTCGGTGCGAGCCGTCCGAATGAACCGAACGCACTTTTCCGCGCCTTCCAAAGCTCCTGCCGTTCTGCCTCATCCTTGGCGTAATCTACCTTCCGAGCGTTGTGTTGCTTAAAGATTTCTAAAATTTGATCGGTTTGGTTCTGCATTCCAGCTTTAATGCCATCAAGTTCCGCAATTAAGATGGCTTCAGCGTCGAGCGGGAAACCGAATTGGAAAGCCTCCTCCAAAGCGCGGATGACGAGGCTATCCATCATTTCGAGTGCAGCCGGGATAATACCTTCACCGATAATTGTTGAAACGGCGTTTGAGGCATCGTCCATTGTTTCAAAGACAGCAAGTGCAGTCTGATATGCTTGTGGATTGCGGGTAAGACGGACGACCGCTTTCGTCACGATCCCGAATGTGCCTTCAGAACCGATCATCACGCCGCGCAGGTCGTAGCCGGGTATATCCTCAACGGTTCCGCCCAATTCAATAATTTCACCATCGGGTAAAACAACCTCTAATTCAAGCACATGGTCAGACGTGACCCCGTATTTCAAGGTATGCGGTCCGCCAGAATTTTCGGCGATATTCCCGCCTATCGTGCACGCCTTCTGGCTTGACGGATCGGGCGCATAGTGATACCCTTTGTTTTCGACAGCCTGTGTTAACAATAGATTCACGACCCCTGGTTCAACGACTGCCCGTTCGTTTTCAAGGTCTATCTCTAAGATGCGATCCATCCGATTGAGGGCGATGATAATCCCACCTTGAACAGAGAGCATACCACCGCTTAAACCTGTCCCACCACCGCGCGCAATAAACGGCGTGTCGTACGTGTTCGCCAACTTTACAATATCCGACACCTGTTGCGCCGTATCCGCGAAGACAACGACATCCGGCATCGCCTTAAAAGAAGGCGCGGCATCACATTCATATACAGATAGCGCAGTCGCATCTGTCAAAACATTTTTAGGACCGAGAAGTTCAGAGAGTTCAGCAATAAGTTGTTCTTTCTGGTGCATAGTCTATTTCCTCTGGAGGCATAATTTTTTAATTGACGACTTCATATTAGATTACCACATTTCGGCGAAACTTGCAAGCCAAAACTGTTCATTAAAGGCAATCGGATGTCCAACCCGAAATGTAATGAATGAACCCCAAATTTCTCTTTGCGAGCGCAGCCTTTAACGTGCTATAATAGTGACACTTTACACAATTCGCTGAAATTTAATTGTCAGAACCTCCAAAGTAAAGGAGATAAAGATGCGAAAACTGATATTGATGTTGGTGCTCACCTACTCAATCGTTTGGATGCTACCACAAGTCAGCATCGCGAAAATTGATCCAGAAACAGCCGTTGGTGTTTGGCTGTTCGATGAAGGTGTCGGCAACGACACGAAAGATGCCTCTGGAAACGACCATGACGGCGAAATCAACGGTGCGAAGAAGGCAATAAAATGTCATCATTTGTCAAGCCTGGAGGTAGCTGGGAACCGAGAGCCTCAGCAAGTGTCCCGGATGAAGATACGTGGATTCACTTCGCAGCGACCTACGACAGCAATGCCAAAAACGAGCATCTCGTTGTGTACGTGAATGGTGAACGTGCAGGCGCGAGCACACGTCCTGGAGACATCGCTGTAACAGCAAACGCTGTCGAGATCGGTAGATGGGGCGGTGGTTCATTCTTTGTCGGTATTATTGATGAAGCCGCTATTTTCAACACCGTTCTCAGCGAAGATGACATAAAAGCCATCGCGGACAACGGGTTGGCTAAAGCACTCGGCGGGTTGGCTGTCGCGCCGACGAACAAACTCGCAACAACATGGGCAACCCTGAAAGCAGACCGGTAACCTGTAATCAAGGGAATGTGCTGTCTTGTAATCCGAATATTTCTGTTAAGTCCTCTCTATTTTTTGTTAACTATAACATCACGTAACGTGCTATAATGACTTAAACCAAAAGGAGGAAATAATGCGAATTACGATTCTCGTATGTAGAATCCTGATGCTCAGTCTCGCCGGGACGGTGTCCGCGGGTGTATGGACAGACCCGTTTGATGGCAATGAACTCCTCGATGAGTGGGAATTCCGCGATTATCGCGACGAAGTTACGGAGTTTGAAGTCAAAGATGGCTTCCTTCAGATGACCAATCCGAATGGCGGTTGGGGGCATACTACGCCTGACAAACCCATGGTCGAACGCGAAGTCCCCAAAAGTGCCGCTAAGGATATAACCGTGAGCGGGGTCTTTTCCACCGAACCTGATCAACCTGGAAGTTTCTGGGTCGGTATCTTTCTCTATAGTGATGAGGACCTGAACTACGCCTGCTTGCTATTTAGCGGCGCAGCCGGGGATCCCCAAAAAACCTTGATTGGGAGTATGGTCAACGCCGGTTGGCAAGACAAGGGACACTTTGACACCAACTTTGATGTGCCAGTCCACCTTAAGATTGTAAAAGAAGACGATGTCTTCTCCGGCTACTACCGCGAGAACGAAAAGGATGAGTGGAAACTCTCTGGCGACAAAACGTGGAACCATAAATTCGATGTAGAACGGGTCGGTATCGGTTTTATGAACAATTGGGGTGGGAAAACTGTCACATTTTTTGTAGATACGCTCTCTATTGAAGGCGAAGGGATTAAACCGCTTGCCGTCGCTCCAGAAGGCAAATTAGCAACGGCATGGGGCCGCCTCAAAACAGACCGATAACCTAAGTGAAGATGTCTTCTGTCTGCTTGATATTTCGATCCAAATCATCAAAGGAGACAGAATCTCACCTAATTCATTCGTATATTCAAAACGGGGTGGTGCCAGTACTGCCCCTACAACTCGTTTTCATATTTCATAAAAGACAACCGCCTAAAGAACGTAAGCACAAGGAGAGACGCTACTGTCATGTCCATTCCCAAAATGTCCGTAAACAACCCCGTCTTAGCGAACATGCTGATGATCATTATTATTGCTTTCGGGGTGTACGCATGGATAAACCTACCACGGGAACTCACACCAGAAATCGCATTACAGACCGCTACCGTAACAACACTGTATCCAGGTGCCTCTCCAGAAGAGGTTGAAAAACTTGTCACTGCCCCTATCGAAGATGCTATTGAAGAGAACGTCAACAAAATCAATCTACTGCTTTCTAATTCTTCAGAGGGACGATCTGTCATCACTGTCGATTTTGAAGAGATGAACGATCGAGAATTCGATAAAGAACTTGAAAACCTCCGAACAGCCGTAGAACAGGTGAATGAACTCCCAGAAGAAATTTTAGAAGATCCGCAAGTCGTAGAACTTGATGTCTCCTCTGGTTTTCCGATGTTGACAGTTGTTGTCGGCGGCGACATTGCGGAATCTCAGATGCGTGACATCGCTGAAAACGTAAAGGACGAAATTTTAGACATCAAAAACATTGCGTCCGTCCGGATAGCGGGACTCCGTGAACGGGAAATATGGGTTGAAGTGAACCCCGATCGGTTGAAAGCGTATCAACTACCGATTGCGGCAGTTATAACAGCACTCGGTACAAGTAATTTGAATCTTCCTGCTGGCACGATGGAACTTGGGAACACAGAATTCATGGTCCGAACGATGGGCGAATTCGCTAACCCGGACATTATCGGTGACACTATCGTCGCTGTCCAACCGACAGGCACGCCACTTCGCCTCCGCGATGTCGCAACTGTTTCAGACACTTATGAAGAGGCACGAACGCTATCACGAATCAGTGGGAAACCCTCTATTAGCCTGAGCGTTCAAAAAAAGTCGGAAGGAAATACAATTGCGTTAGTCGCTCAGCTTCGAGAATTGGTTGAGAAACGGAAAAGCGACCTCCCTGAAGGTGCTGAATTGACACCGGTTAACGACTATTCCGTCATCTTAAAAGAACGGTTAGGCATCTTGGAAACAAACGCTATATTTGGGCTGGTGCTTGTTGTACTGATGCTGCTTGTTTTCATTGGGTGGCGGAATGCTATGTTCGCGGCACTCGGCATACCGGTTGCTTTCATGGCGACTTTTTGGTTTATGTCTATCGCTGGCTATTCGCTAAGTGGTGTCTCCCTGTTTGGACTTATTTTAGTCGTCGGGATTGTTGTTGACGACGCGATTGTCGTTATAGAGAACATCTATCGGCACATTGAGGCAGGTGAATCCCCTAAAGTTGCCGCCATTCGCGGTGCTCAAGAAGTCGGATGGCCCGTTTTAGCCGCGAGTTTGACCACAATCTGTGCGTTTGGTCCCCTGATGTTCATGTCTGGAACTGCGGGTCAGTTCATGCGGGTTGTACCGATCATGGCAATTCTGGTGTTGATCGCTTCTCTCTTTGAAGTCTTCGTAATTTTGCCTGCACACGTCTCTGAGTGGGGCAAAGCCAAACCGCGGGAAGGACGTAGCAGGCTTGACAACCTCCGCACTCGGTCTCAAGGTGCTTTCACCTTAAGCGTTCGCATCACCGGCTTCTTTGTGTGGTTCGCTACCGTCTTTGACCTCATTCGGAACCGATATGTTAAAATCCTCACAAAAACGATTCGCTGGCGTTATGCCTTCGTCGGAAGCGTCCTCTTTATCGGTTTGATTGCGTGTGTTAGTGCGTTTGTGGTTCTCGACAAAGAGCTCTTTCCCGGCGAAGATTTTCCGCAGTTCTACGTCAAAGCTGAGATGCCACCTTCCTACGGGCTTCAAGAGACAACTGCAGTTATGGCACAGATTGAAGAAGCCGCCAAAACACTGCCATCCAGTGAAGTTGCTGCAATTGTTAGCAACATCGGCATCCATACACCGACTTCAGGAATGGCGGAAGGCGTTACCTACGGCTCAAACTTCGGCGAGGTTATCGTTGAGCTCACACCGAAACAGAAACGGACCCGAGGTATCGATGAAATCATCGCAGCCATGCGAAAAAAAACCTTAACGGTCAGTGGCGTTGAGGAGCTCAATTATATCACACAGGCAGGGGGGCCCCCGCAAGGTGAAGATGTCGAAGTTAAGGTAAAAGGGGATCGGTTTGATAAACTGACTGAACTCGCCGGGGTCCTTAAGGCTAAATTAGCGCAGCTGGATGGTGTTTATGATATTCGAGATGACTTCCGAATAGGGAAATCGGAGCTACGCATCCACTTGAAGCCGGAGAAGGCACATCAATACGGGTTAACGACGTTCCAAACCGCACAAACCGTTCGCACGGCGATTGAAGGTGCTAAAGCCACAACTTACCGTGAAGCAGACGAGGCAATTGATGTCATCGTCAAATATGAGAAAGATACCCTCCAAAACCTTGAAGAACTCAATAACTTATTAATCGCGTCCCCTACCGGTCCGATTGTTCCACTCAAGGATGTCGCAGACATCACGGAAGAGAAGGGATACTCTGATATCCGTCGATTCGATGGAGAACGGGCGATTACGGTTTATGCATCTGTAGATAGGCAAAAAACGACACCTTTTGAAGTGAATCAGGCGTTAATGGGTGCATTTGCAGACGTTGAATCGCTATATCCGGGATACCAACTCGATTTTCGAGGGGTTTTCGATGAGATTATAGAATCTTTTTCGGAGTTGTGGAAATTGTTTATTGTCGGGCTATTGCTCATCTATGTCGTATTAGGTGCGCAATTCAAATCGTTTATACAACCGGTTATCATTATGTTTGCTGTCCCGTTCGGTATGATCGGTGCGATGGTCGGACTCCTCATTTCCAACGCGACGCTGAGCATGGTCGCAATGTTTGGAATCGTTGCCCTCTCTGGGATTGTGGTCAACGATTCAATTGTACTTATCGACTTCATCAACAAATACCGGGAGCGCGGCTACAACAAATGGTACGCCATCCTGAAAGGCGGTAGCATCCGACTCCGTCCGATTATTCTCACCTCGTTGACGACAATTTTCGGACTCATTCCGATGGCGATAGGTCTCGGTGGTAAATCGCCTATCTGGATGCCGATGGCGTATACCATCATTTTCGGACTCGCGTTCGCAACGACGATGACACTGTTTGTAATGCCTGCACTTTACGCGATCACAACAGATCTCCGCGGCTTGGCACTGAAAAATCCAGAGGCGCGATTTGAAACCGTTTCAGACGAAGAACTGTTCGGTGTCGCAGTCCCCGCAGATGACTAAATCTATGGTAGGGTGAGGTACCTATGCCTCACCCTATACTGCTTCTGCTTTTTGTGAAATGCATATCTGCAGTGTAAGCATTAAGCACCCTATTCCGATATAGTCAACTCTATCACCATGTCTATCCCCAAGATGTCTGTGAACAACCCTGTTTTAGCGAATCTCCTGATGATTATAATCATCGTTTTTGGGGTGTACGCATGGATGAACCTACCGCGGGAACTCACACCAGAAGTCTCCGTACAGAGCGCAGTTGTGACAACACTCTATCCCGGCGCATCCCCAGAGGAAGTTGAAAAGCTTGTCACTGCTCCTATTGAAGATGCGATTGAGGAGAACGTCAACAAAGTTGACCTCTTGTTTTCCACATCTTCAGAGGGGCGTTCTGTTATCTTTGCCGATTTCGAGGAGATAAGCGACCGGGATTTTGACAAGGAACTTGAAAACCTACGCACCACTGTTGAGCAGGTAAATGAGTTGCCAGAGGAGATTTTAGATGATCCGAGGGTCCAAGAATTTGATACCTCATTTGGTTTTCCTATTTTGACGATTGTTGTAGGTGGAAATATTGCGGAAACGCAGATGCGGGATATTGCTGAAAATCTCAAAGATGAAATCTCGGACATCAAAAACATTGCCTCTGTCCGAATGGCAGGTCTCCGTGAGCGGGAAATATGGATTGAGGTGAGCCGTGATCGATTGAAGGCATATCGCCTCCCAATTTCAGCGGTCATTACCGCGCTGAAAACAAACAACTTGAACCTCCCCGCCGGCACGATGGAACTGGGTGGCACAGAATTCATGATCCGAACGATGGGAGAATTCACCGATGTGGACACTATTGGCGAAACTCTCATCACTGTTCAGCCGATAGGTACGCTTCTCCGGCTAAAAGATGTTGCAACGATCTCTGACACCTACGAGGAGGTGCGAACGCTATCGCGAATTGATGGACAACCTTCGATTAGCCTGAGTGTGCAAAAGAAGACTGAGGGAAACACAATTGCATTAGTTGCCAAACTTCGAGAATTAGTCGACAATAGGAGAACGGATCTCCCCGAAGGTGCTGAGCTGACGGTTGTTAATGACTATTCCGTTATTCTCAAAGAACGATTGGGAATTCTTGAAACAAATGCGTTTTTCGGTTTGGTGCTTGTAGTGCTAATGCTCCTTCTCTTTATTGGATGGCGGAATGCTATGTTCGCGGCACTGGGCATACCGGTTGCCTTCATGGCAACATTTTGGTTTATGTCTATTGTTGGTTATACGCTCAGTGGTGTCTCCCTGTTTGGGCTTATTTTAGTCGTAGGGATTGTCGTTGATGATGCTATTGTTGTCATAGAAAATATCTATCGGCATATTGAGTCTGGAATATCTCCAAAAGTTGCCGCTATCCGCGGCGCAGAAGAGGTCGGTTGGCCCGTTGTAGCGGCAAGCTTGACGACAATCTGTGCTTTTGGACCGTTGATGTTTATGTCTGGCGTTACTGGACAGTTTATGCGGATCGTGCCGGTTATCGCGATTCTGGTGTTGATAGCATCTCTTTTTGAAGTCTTCGTCATTTTACCCGCACACATCGCTGAATGGGGAAAAGCCAAAACCCGAACAGGACGCAGCAGGCTTGAAAATCTCCGAACTGGGTCTCCGAGGAGTTTCACCGTCGGTGTCCGCATTGTCGGCTTTTTCGCGTGGTTTGCCGTGTTTTTTGAATTAATTCGGAACCGATATGTTAGAATCCTAAAAATAACCATTCGATACCGATACGCGTTTGTAGGGAGTGTCCTCTTCTTCGGATTGGTTGCATGCATCGGGGCATTTTTTGTTCTTGACAGGGAACTCTTCCCTGGTGAAGAGTTCCCACAATTTTATGTCAAAGCCGAGATGCCACCTTCCTACGGAATACAGGAAACAACAGAAGTAATTGTCCAAATTGAAGAGATGGCTAAAAGACTTCCATCAACTGAAGTTGATGCGGTCGTCAGCAACGTCGGTTTACACACATTTATGTCAGGTTTAGTCCGAAGAAGTGTTACCTACGGCTCAAATTTAGGAGAGGTCATCGTCGAACTCACACCAAAGCAAGAACGCACCCGAGGTGTAGATGAGATCATCGCAGAACTACGGACGAAAACCGCCACAATTAGTGGAATTGAGCGGCTGAATTTCGTCACACAAGACGGGGGGCACCACAAGTAGCGGATGTGGAAGTCAAAGTAAAAGGACCGAGATTTGAGAATCTGACTGAACTTGTTGGCGTTCTTAAGACAGTCCTATCTCAGATAAATGGCGTTTACGATATCCGAGATGACTTCAGCATCGGAAAATCTGAACTGCGCATCTACCTGAATCAGGAAAAAGCATATCAATATGGATTAACCACGTTTCAGGTTGCCCAAACCGTTCGTACTGCGCTGGAAGGGGCTAAAGCCACAACTTATCGTGAAGCAGACGAAGCAATTGACGTCGTCGTCAAATATGAGGAAGACACCCTTACAAATCTCGCTGAGCTTAATAATCTCTTGATTGCAATACCCACTGGTGCTATTGTTCCACTCAAGGATGTTGCGACCATTAAGGAGGAAAGGGGATATGCAGATATCCATCGCTTCGATGGGGAACGAGCGATCTCGGTTTATGCGTCTGTAGATAAAGAAAAGACGACTGCCTTTAAAGTGAATCAATCACTTATCAGCGCATTTGCTGATATAGAATCTTTGTATCCGGGATACCAACTCGATTTTCGAGGGGTTTTTGATGAAATTACAGAATCCTTTTCCGAGTTGTGGAAGTTGTTCATTGTTGGACTGTTGCTCATCTATGTGGTATTGGGTGCACAATTCAGGTCATTTATACAACCGATTATCATTATGTTTGCTGTTCCGTTTGGGATGATCGGTGCGATGGTGGGACTCTTACTTTCTCATGCGACCCTTAGCATCGTCGCTATGTTTGGTATCGTTGCACTCTCTGGGATTGTGGTGAACGATTCAATTGTGCTTATCGACTTCATTAACAAGTACCGAGAAAAGGGGTATAACAAGTGGTACGCTATTTTGAAAGGCAGTAGCCTCCGATTGCGTCCAATTGTTCTCACCACGATGACGACGATTTTCGGACTCATTCCGATGGCAATCGGGTTAGGTGGCAAGTCGCCTATCTGGATGCCGATGGCGTATACGATCATCTTCGGACTCGCCGTTGCAACATTGATGACGCTGTTCGTAATGCCGGGATTATATGCCATCACAACGGACCTTCGTAGACTCGTCTTGAAAGACCCGGAAGGACGTTTCCGATCCATTTCAGATGCTGACCTGTCAAGTGATGCTGTCCGTGCTGATGATTAGAACTCAATCACTTGGCTCCGTTAAGTGACCACAACTCATAGCACTTGGGACAACCTTCTATTCTATACGACAACTGAATAGAGTCATTGAGTTTTCCGCTGAGAGTGAAGGTCAAATTGACATATATCCTTGTAGAAGCGAGCTACACTCTTGATTTTTCGACCAAAATGTTAAAAAGCCCAAAACTAAATAGCCCTAAACAACCGAAAAGTTTCACTTTCAAAATAGCATAAGAGGTGTTATAATGGGAAAGGGTTTGTTTTGGTATCCGAAGAAACGAAAATGGAGATCGCAAAATGGCAACATTAGAAGGCTTCAGAGTGAGAAATTTTGGGGTTCTCAAGGATGTGACATTGGGTCGCCTATGGGACAGAAGGAAGGATGAAGCCCTCACGCCAATGACAGCAGTAATTGGGAAAAATGGGGTCGGCAAGAGTGCTTTATTTGATGCATTTGGTTTCCTTGCTGATGCTCTCAAATTCAATAATGTCGAGGAAGCCTGCGATGCACGCGGCCGTGGTGGTTTCGAGAAAATGCGGACACAAGGTGCAACAGATCCGATTGAATTTGACGTGTACTACAGAGAACACGGAAACGCCAGACCTATTACATATCAAATTGCGATTGCCGCAGATAAGATTGGACGGCCTTATGTATTGCGAGAACGTTTCCGGCAAAGACGAAAGGGACAGACACGTGGTTGGCCTTTCTCTTTTTTAATTCTTAATAACGGTAGTGGCGTAGCATGGAAAGGTGAACAAGTAGGACTCCAGATTGTTGAAGACATTGAAGATTTTGATCTTTTTAAGGCATTGATAGAAGATAGGGAATCTGGAGAAACGGAGGAAATTGAAATGGATGACCTTCGAAAACTTGGTATTGCCACAATTGGTGCCTTGAAACAGCATCCGAGAATCTCCGCTTTTCGTCGGTTCATCGAGGGATGGTATCTTAGTTATTTTACCCCTGATGCTGCGCGTAGTTTGCCACTTGCTGGTCCCCAAGAACACCTCAATATCCACGGCGACAACCTCGGTAACGTCGTGCAATTCATGGAACGTGAACATAAGCAGCGTTTTCGGACTATTCTAAAAAAAATCGCCGATAAAATACCTGGAATAGATCGAATCGACACTGAAAAAACCAGTGACGGTAGACTACTACTTAGGTTCAATGACAAAGGGTTTCAAGATCCGTTTTACGCACAACAGATGTCCGATGGAACACTCAAAGTATTCGCCTATCTATTACTGCTTGAAGATCCAACACCACCGCCTTTCTTATGTATCGAAGAACCAGAAAACGGTCTGTATCATAAGCTTTTAGAGACATTAGCGGATGAGTTCCGTGAGCATGCTACAGGACACAAGGGTGGCTCGCAGGTTTTTATTACGACGCACCAACCCTACTTTGTTAATGCTTTAGATCCGAAAGAGGTCTGGATTCTGGAAAAGGGTGAAGACGGGTTTTCCCAGATCCGTCGAGCAAGTGAAGATCCGCTTGTGAATGACCTTGTTGAAGAAGGACTGCCCTTGGGTGGGCTCTGGTATAGCGACTATCTTGACCCGAGGTAAAAGAATGCACTTTGAGATACTTGTTGAAGACCAATCTGGAAAGAAAGCACTTGACATCCTTATACCCAAGATTATCGGTAACCGACACAAATTCAAGGTCCGTCCGTATCAAGGAATTGGTCACATTCCCAAAAACCTCACCAATCCTACTAATGCGAATACAAACCTTTTGCTCAATCAACTTCCTATGCAGCTTAGGGCGTACGGAAAAAGATATGCCAATGACTCCACCAAGGTTGTAATCGTGGTGTGCGATCTTGATAATAACTGTTTGAAAACTTTTCGCCAACAACTCTTCACTGTCCTAAACGCCTGTAATCCCAGACCAGAGACCCGGTTTTGTATTGCTATAGAAGAGGGCGAGGCATGGCTACTTGGCGATATCCCTGCGATTAAAGAAGCCTACCCAAAAGCCAAAGATAATGTGTTGAGTAATTACATAAACGACTCTATTTGCGGTACATGGGAATTTCTCGCTGATGCGATATTCGCCGGAGGTTCAAATGTGCTTAGGAAGAAACCATGGTATGTAATCGGGAGAGAAAAATCAGCATGGGCACAGAAAATTGCCCCAGAGATGGATATAAACAAAAACGCATCACCCAGTTTCTGTTATTTTCGAGATAAGATTCGGGAACTCATCTGAGTATTTACCAATTGATTGGAAATCAAGGAGAAGAATAGCGTGAATCAACAGAATTTGAAAATCGCTTTTATCGGTGTTGGCGGCATTGCTGGCAACTACCGCGGAAGCCTTAAACAACTTGAACGTCCCATTGCAGCGGTCTGTGATATAAACGCTGAACGCGTTGCTGCTATCGCTACTGAAGAAAATGCGACGGCATACACCGACCATAGCGAGATGCTACAGAAGGAAAAGCCTGATGTCGTGTTTACCTGTATCCCACCGGGTGCACATACGACGCAGGTTGCGGATGCAGCAGCATCTGGCGCGGCACTCTTCGTCGCTAAACCTGTGGCACAAGACTTGGAAACCGCCCGACACGCTCGCGATGCAATTGCTACCGCCGGTGTCATCAATCAAGTTGGCTATATGGCGCGGTATAGCGACATTACTGCGGAAGCGAAAGCGTTAGTCGGAGATCGAAAACTTGCCATGGGCATCGGGCGGTTTCTGACGCGAATGGGTGCGAACCACCCGTGGTGGGGAAAATATGACGTATCGCGCGGACAGATGGTAGAGCAGACCACACACGTTTTTGACCTCATCCGCTACTTCCTCGGTGATGTCGTAAGTGTTCATGCCTCTGGTATCAAGCGGGTTTCCGACGGGATCGCCGATTTTGAGGAGTGCACCGTTTGCAACATGCAGTTTGAGAGTGGTGCAGTTGGGAATATTACCAGCACATGTGTCGCCCGCGCACACGACAGTTTCGCTACCGAATTAGTCGGCGACGACCTCTATCTCAAACTCACACATGATCTTGGGTTGCGCGGTCAGATTGGCGGAGAAGGGGTTGACTATACCGGCACAGAAGCGGGCTATTTCCGACAGGTTGAGCAGTTCATCAAGGCAGTTGAAGCAAATGATCAGGGATTAGTACGCTCCTCTTATGCCGATGCTGCGAAGAGCCTTGCTGTCACCCTCGCTGCAAACCGTTCATTGGAAACTGGACAAGTTGAATCGGTTGCTGAGTGATTGTAAAAAGAAGTCAACGTTTGCTTGACTTCGCCAAAGCCTGTGCCAGATTTCCTTCGTAACTGCATCGTGTCGTATTAATCGGAAATTCGCCGCCACGGAATGTAACTCTGGAAGTTTTAAGCTTCTTGAGCTGTGCTTTGTGAATCTTCTTACGGTGAAACGTGACTGGTATGCAGTGAGTTTCCACAGTCCTTGGCACCAAGCGGTCAACGATGCGCGCACCTTCTTGCAATTGTCTAACTATTTTTGAGGCATCAGGATCGCCCTTGAGTTCCATTGGAACTATCACGAGGGCGTTCTGAGTATCATCAATGTGAAAAAGAATGAGATCACATTGGTTTGTCTTGGCACTGCCCGTTGGAAAAGCACGGTCTACATCTAATACAACTCGTTTGAACGGTACGTTAGCCATGGAAACGCGACATCCTTCTTTGGTATAAGATGTCGCTTCCCTTTCACCTACCCATTGACGAATCTCCTCAAGGGCTTCATTCAGAGTCACGTGTGCTATCGCCTTCCTGTTTTTCAAACCGCTGTTGAAGGTTCACCGATCGGTTGTAAAGCCCTTCTGCGACATTCTCGAAATCCTTTGGAGAGATTCCTTCTCTGGTATCAAATGTGATTTCTTTGACCGGCTCGTCCTTTTGGAAATGCCACACGCCGACCTCCTCCGGTAGAAGCCAACTTGCAGGTTCATCGGTTTCGTCTTCGAGCAATCCTTCAAGAACCAGATTCCCGATTTCCTCAAGCAGCCAATCGCTGTGTGTTGTTATAATCACTCTCACCCCTGCCCGGACCAAACGCGCAAGGATAACCGCCATATCCGCTTGGGCACCGGGATGGAGGTGTGCTTCAGGTTCCTCAATGATGAGCGTATCACCGGGCTTAATAGCACTCCGAAGAAATAGAACTAAGGGCGCGAGTTCAGATACCATTGAGGAGACTTGATCTAGAGGAATTCCATCTTTCACCACTTTTGATTGATAGAAAAAATCTGGGTATCCGGCTGGTAAATGCTTGGAAGTTATCTTTCCTGCTAACATCTCGCCCTCTAAAACAGCAACAATAGCATCTATTGAGGCGTTATTAGACCGCCTACTCTCTTCATAAACGATGAGCTGCATCATGAAATCCCCAATTATCGCTGAAAGTTTCGGCATTGCCCCACGAACAACATATCCCATGATGGAAGTCGCCACTACCCCATAACACTCCATGATACCGCTTCGGGAAGCAGGCAAGTAGTACCGTTGTCGGTTTTTACTCTTATCACTAGAACGGGAGACCTTGAAGTACTCGATATAAGGTAGTAGGTCATTCTGCCACAGATAACGTGATTTTTTGAATACCTCTTCTTCTTCAGGATGAACAAGAATATTCCCGTTAACTTGTTCATCTATGGAGATCTCAGTATTGAAATTCTGAATTTTAATTGCCCAAAGGTTTTGAGTAGCCTCACTGACTGCTAGCGAAATAGACATTTCATTATCATCGGTACTGGTTGATCTAAGTAGTTTTGAAACAGAATCAAGATTAAAACAACGCTCAATTTCATAACTGAAAACTTCTGAATCTGTGAGTCCCGACTTTATATCTTCACGCGTCCTTTGAGGTAGATCTGAGAATTTGAAAGATTGACCGCTTGTTTTCAGATTTTTAAATGATTCGCGAATCTCTTCTTCCGATGCAATAGAATTTGCTGAAGTCTCTGAACCCGACACCATCTTCGCGAAGGACAACCCAGCAAAATTTAGCAAGGGGATTCGGGGAAACCCATCAAGAAGACCGTGTAAAGCATACACCAACGTTGCCAGATAGGTTTTCCCAGTATTGCTCGGACCAACAAATACCGTCAGCGGACGCAAATCAATATTCGCTTCAGCAATAGGCCCGAAGTTCTCAACACTAATCTCGATCTTAGGGTGTTGCTGTGTATCTTTGACTTCGCTCATTGTCATTTCCTCTAATCTGATTTGTCACAGCAGACGCGCTTGCATGAAGATTAAAAATAAATCGGTAACTTGTTAACCCTCGTCGGAGTCGCGAGCACAGCTCGCTCCTACAGAAGAGGGTGATGATGCACATTACCGAATTAAATTCTAAACCTTCATCAAAGTGCGCCTACTGTCTACACGTTAGAAAAACGTCAGATACGGCTTTTCATTTATCTCCCGCCATAATAGGACTGCAAGTTCGCGGGCGTGATAATCGCCCCACATCGAAGCCTCTCCACACGGAATCTGCCTGCCTTCCGGTACATAATCCCATCCGTTCGGACGGTGATACACTGAGTGCAACAGCAACCCTTGATGCGTATCAGATTCCGAAAGATACGGTTCAGCGAAAAGCGTCTTGGCGACTGTCAAACCTGCTTGATAATAGGAACTTCCTGCGTCTGCTTCACCACGCTTCTTAAGGTAGTTGCCGAGTCGAATCAACCCTTGTGCTGCAATCGCTGCAGCGGAACTATCTACCGGTTCAAGATCGTTATACGGATCCGCGGGGACTGCGAAATAATCACCGAGTTCGGCTAAGCCGGGGGCACCAGTATCCCAATATGGGATTCCGTCTTGCGCTGTGTTCTCAATATAGAAATCGGCAGTGGCTTCGGCTGCTTTGCGCATGTGTGCGGTTGCCAAGTCATACCCACCGAAAGGTTCAAGATCATCTTCAGTTAACGTATCAAAGAACTCAAGCTGCTCTGCATAGCCGGTAATAATCCATGCAAGCCCTCGCGTCCACGTCGTAAACGGCGAATACCCCTGCTGTGTGCTTGGGCAGCGATAGTTCCCATCGTTCGTATTGAAGATAGATTCATGCACAACCCGTCCGCGTAGATCATAAGCATCGCGTCCTTCACCATAGTAGACGTTATAATTTGCCGTCGTCTGCGAATGCTGGAGCAGGCGTTCCAATAGGTTAACAGCAACATCGCCTTCATCCATCAGCACTGCACCGAGTGTGTGCCCAAGCCCTAAAGCGCGTAGAGAACGGATTGTGTCAGAAAAGAGCGAATGCGGTCCGTTGAAAGAGGCAATATATCCCGTTCCATCTTTAATACGGGTCCAGCGACTCGCTTGCACGGCAGCAGAGGCTTTCAGTGCGAGTTCATAGAAGTGCATCTCGTTATCGTCCTGCGGAATGACTCCTTCTCGCATGAGGCGACGGAGATTACCGTAGGTAGAGACATTGTTGAACCCGTGATCATGCACGCCAATGTGTGTGACATGCGGTGCCATCTTCTCAATCGTGTTCCGCCTGCCGATCTCAAGGAACTGTTCATCGCCAGTGGCATCAAATTGGAGGATAGCGGAACCGAATTGGAACCCTTGAGTCCACTCTGTCCAGCCGCGTGTCGTGTAGGTGCCAGCGACGGTGAAGACAGGCGTGCCTTTTTCGGGGGGCCACGTATCCTCAATAGCTAAAATCTTTTGACCTGAGTATTCAAAAAGCCGCTCAAGTTGAGGCTTCAGGTCGGTCGGACGTAATGAATCGTTTATCTGCATTTTTTTAATTTTCCTTGCGGTTCGGTGAGGTGCATTGGATGAACAACGATCCCCTCCGTAGATCTAGGGGAAACACCCAAGCAAAAACCCTGCGCCGTTGTTGCAGGCTACAGTTTTGATTTAACGTTCCATTCTTAACCAGAAACCCGCATCCTCACTGCGAAGCAACGGACGCAGCGGGCCAGAAGCAATAAGTTAAAAATCTAAAACTGCTTTACGGTGCGTCTGCGGCATCAGCATCTTGATACCGCTCACATATCACTTCAATGAGATTGGTTGTGGACTTACCGGGGACGTTTAGACCTACGACAACTTTGCCGCCGTTTGCCTCAACGACCTCCCTTTCAACGAGTTGCTCCAGTTTATAGTCGCCACCTTTAACGTGGATACTCGGTTTGAGTTCGGAGAGCAAGTCAATCGGTGTCAATTCTGGAAAGATGACGACGTAATCAACACACGCCAAACCAGCGAGCATCTCTGCGCGCTCCGCTTCCGGCACAAGTGGACGGTTTTCGCCTTTAAGCTGCTGTACCGAGCTATCACTATTGATCGCCACCACAAGCAGATCACCAAGTTGGCGCGCCGCCTGAAGATACCGGAGATGTCCCAAGTGTAAAACATCAAAACAACCGTTGGTCGTGACAACGATGTTTCCGTTTACTTTCTCTTGCTGAAGGATAGAAGCAAGTTCGTTGCGATGATAAATCTTTTGGGTTAACATATTCTATTTTTGATAAGAGTGATCTCGTGCTTGTAATTGTAGGTTTAAAACGTTAATAGTCTATCACGCATTAGACCCTTTAGCAAGTTTTTCCTCTCGCACAATCACATCGTTGCTCAATTCTTGATGCTATGCTATAATGAAATGGAAATTGCAGCAAAGACATCAGGACCATTAGGAGACAAGAAATGACAGTCTTTTCAATAGCAAGTTTTGGCTCGCAAGCGTCGCCAAAAAAACAAAATACGCATCGTAGACTGCCGATCTGCACGCTCGGCGCAGATGGACACGGCAAAACAACATTGACAGCAGCAATAGCGAAAGTCGTTTCAAGAATTGGGGCGATTCACACAAATGGAGACAGCAATTTTGAAGCGCAACCCCCTATTAACCACCCAATCCGAGAAGGGGTCGGCATCACCTACCGCAGGATAGCCTACGAAACCAGCGGCAAACTTTATACACATATCGACTGCGAAACACATCTCGATGTTGTCAAAATGTTAATCAGCGGTTCACCGGCAACTCAGGGGGGGATCTGGGTCGTGAATGCAGTTGAGGGGGTCACACGTGATTCACAAGCACACTTGAATCTCGCGCACCAGATGCACCTCCCGACAGTCATCTCCTTTCTCAATACAGGCGGTATTCCAAAAGACGATGAACTGTTGGACATCTGCCTACAAGAGATGGGTGAACTCCTAAGCGAGTGTGGATGGGGAGAAGAAACCGCACCGATAATCGTCGGTGATGCGCAAAAAGCGTTAGACTACAGAGGCAACAGTATCACTTTCGCGCAATGGCAACCGATCGTTGATCTGGTCTTTGCGATGAACCGCACAATGCCGGCACCTATAGACACCGAAAACTTACCGGTCATTATGCCGATTCATGAAATCGTTGAAGAAGCAAAAGATAGGGTATCCATCCGTGGCGAGGTCGTTCAAGGTCATCTCGCTGTCGGTCAAGCAGTAGATATAGTCGGTAAAGGCGACAGGATCAAGACACGGGTTCTCAGCACCAAGGCGGATGAAGTGTCCGTCGAATCCGAACCCGACTGGTTGTCTGTTGGGCAGGTCCTTTGTCCACCAAAGACGATCAAATCACATTCTGAGTTGACTGCGCTCGTCTATCTGCTAACACACGAAGAGAGTGGTACGCATATCCCGCTCATCGAAAACGACAGACCGGACATTCATCTCTGGAGTGTTGATATGCCAGCGCACCTAAAACTTCCGGCAGACCTCTCGCTTATGACACCGGGGGATTATGCACACGTCAATCTTACACTCGATTTGCCGTTAGCAATGGAGGTCGGCACCCGATTTGAAATAAAAAAGATGGATTCTCGGATTGGTCTCGGCGTTGTGACTGGCATAGAGTGATCCGTTACCAAGCGAGAGAAAACGGTTACGCGGATTTAGACCGGCGCGCTTGGAAACAGTGCCCACTATTTCATCCTCTGGCGATCGCATCTCGTAACGCAAGATCACCAGTATACAAAGCACGTCCTATAATCGCGCCGCTGGCACCGATCTGTTTCAAAGTGGTCACGTCAGTGAGCGACGTGACACCTCCTGAAGCGATCACATTCGCGGGGACAGCCTCAATAATATCTGCAGTTGCATCAACATTCGGTCCCTTGAGCATACCGTCGCTTTTAATGTCGGTATAGATAATCGTTTGCACCTCCGCCATCTCCTGTGCGAATTCAACAGCAGACTTCTGAGATACCTCCAACCACCCTTCTGTCGCGACCCTTCCGTCTTTCGCATCAATGCCGACAGCGATGCGCGCGCCATATTCTGCACACGCCTCTTTCACGAGACTCGGTTGTTTGAGGGCAATCGTGCCTAAAATGGCGCGATCCACGCCTAATGCTAAAACCGCTTCTAACTGTTCCATGCTACGGATGCCGCCGCCAAGTTGGACGGGTATATCAAGCGCAGAGACAATCTCACCGACGATATGGAGGTTCGCTGATTCACTTTGAAACGCACCATCTAAATCCACGAGATGCAAGTATTCTGCACCCTCAGCTTGCCACCGTTGCGCCATCTCTACGGGAGCGTCCGAAAAGACGGTCTCCTGCGAGGCGATACCCTGTACCAAATTTACACATTTTCCGTCACGAAGATCAATTGCCGGTAATATTTGCATTTTTAATTTTCCTTGCGGTTCGTCGAGGTAAATTGGCATACCGAAAGTGCCTCTCCGTATACCCGTTCTCCATTACATTACGAGCTACGCGCCTTAGTTTATTTATTCGTCTCGGAAGATACCGAGTAATTTCAATTGTACGATTGAGATAACAGCAATAATGAAAAACAGTACCCAACCGATTGTCGCCGCATAGCCGAGACGCATGAACTGAAAACCGTTTTTGTAGAGATACATCACAATCGTTGACCCCGCATCCGCAGGTTCACCACCATTTGTTAAAATAAACGGAAGATCAAAAAGTTGGAGCGAACCAATCATCGAAACCACGACAACGAAGGCAATAACTGGACGCAACGAAGGCAGCGTGACATGAACAAACCCTTGCCACCAATTCGCGCCGTCAACCGCTGCCGCTTCATACAGCTCCTGCCGGATACCTTGTAGACCCGCTAAAAAATAGATCATGTTGAACCCTGCCCACTGCCAAACGCCTGTTAGAATGACAGCTGGCATCACATAATTCTCCTCGTTTAGCCAACCGATCTCCTTACCGAAGAGAACGAATTCGTGGTTGACTAAGCCTGCCCGTTGGTCATAGACAAGGTTAAAGATAATCGCAACGAAGACACCGGCAACCAGTACCGGTGCGAAAAAGGCGAGTCTCAGGAAATTTTTCCCCTTGACGAACTTGGAGTTGAGCAGGATTGCCAACAATAAAGCAATCGGCAATTGAAGTATGAGCGTGCCTGCAGCGAAATAGGCGGTATTCCGAAGTGATTTCCAGAAGATAGGATCCCGGAACAGGTCTGTGAAGTTACCGAAACCGACAAATATTCGGCTTTGGAACCCGCGCATCTCATAGAGGCTCATCACGAGCGACGAAATAAGCGGATACCCCATAAAAACGACGAAGAGCAGGTAAAACGGCGCGATAAAGAGATAGGGCGCGATTTTCTGTTGTTGATTCCAAAACAGGTTCGTTGTTCGTTTTCTTTTCATATTTTTTTAATTATTTTGAGAAAGTTACATGTCTCCCCATCTATCTCTATCTTTCGCCATAAGGGCGCGTACCTTCGCGGCGAGCTCCGTTAACGCCTCTCTCGGTGCCTGCTTTTCTGTCACAGCAGCGAAGATTGCATCGTTAAGCAGGTCCGCTGCCTCTGACCAGTAGGGGTTCTGGTAGCGTGGCGGTAAATCGGGAGCGAGTTCAATAAACAACTCGCCAAGCGGTTGACCACCCAAGTAGACATCGGGTTCCTTAAAGATAGGTGCGTCCCACGCGGCTTTGAGCGGTGGAATGATCCGCGTCGTCTCATATCGGTTCACGAGACCCGGTCTATCAAAATAGGTAAACTTGAGCAGTTCCCACGCACGATCAGGATTCTTGCACTGCTTCGTAATCCCGACCATCGTGCCACCGCGCGTCGTCGTCCGTCTGCCATCAGGGTGCCACGCTGGCATACCGACAGCTTTCCATTTGCCAGACATCTGCGGTACCTGACTCTTGAGAATCCCTACGTACCAATCGGGTGCGAGAATAGAGAGAATTTTGCCGTCCTGCATCGCGGCGAAGTTGCTTGGATCCCCATGCCATGTACCGTATACTGATGTAGCGATTTTATGTTCGTTGAACAACGCCGTAAAAAATTCTAAGGTCTCAATTGCGAGCTCACTGTCAATAATAACGTTGCCGTCCTCATCAAAAAAACCGCCCCCCTGTTGGAGGAGCAGGCTAAAATAATCGCTCTCCGTACGTCGATCTAATACAATCGCGTACTGGTCGATTTTACCATCACCATCAAGATCGCGCGTCGCTTTTTTCCCAGCAGCGATGAAGTCATCCCATGTTTCAACTTCCGTCATCTCAACGCCTGCTGCTTTAAAGAGGTCGTCCCGATAAAGCAGCACAACCGGGTGCAAATCGTGCGGAATGCCGAAAATTCGCCCTCGGTAGGACCACGGTGTAAATCGACTGACGACCAACTTGTCCATCCAACCTTCGCTCTCTAAACGCGGACGCAGATCAACAAACCCGACTTCGTCAATTGCCCCCTTGAGAAAGCGACCGATAGATGTAATCTCCACCTCAACGAGATCTGGCGCGCCGAAATTAGACAGCATGGCAGCAAGGAGTTTATCGTGCATCGTGCCACCGAAATTGATGAGTTGGACGTTGACCCCCGGGTTCTGTGCCTCAAAAATCGGCACACGTGCTTGGTACTCTTCGTAGTGGGTGTTTGCGAAGATCCAAAATTCGATATCTTCGCCCTGTTCCTCGGAACGTCCGAAAATAAAAAGCGTAGAGATGAGAAAAAGCACCAGCATTACCATCGGTCCCTTACCGAGCGGGAAACTTTCAACATCAATCGGGAAACGAAACATAAAAACTCCAAATACATAGAAGTACTCAGTTATCAGTTGTCAGTAGCCAGTAACGAGCGGTCAGTGGTCGGTTATCAATTGTCAGAATCAGGCACTTATGAATCAGGCTTATAAGATTCCCGTCCCAAGAATGCTTCGCGAGAGTTGAATAACTCTGCCAATTACAAAATTACTTGACTTTTACGCTTGTAACGATTAAAATTTATCAGAATACACGCTTTTTATCAATCAACTTTTTATTGCGACGCAGAAATCACAAGGAATCGTGAACACAATTCGCTCCGACAAGGTAATCTGCTTGCAAAAAATATGGAAAAGGAGGAAAACTCAACGTGCCCACATACGACTATAAGTGTCTCGCGTGTGATGTCCGATTTGAGAAGTTTCAAGGCATCACGGCACCCGCAATTGAGGAATGTCCTGAGTGCGGTGGAAAAGTTAAACGACTCATCGGAGCAGGTGCAGGTCTGATTTTCAAAGGATCCGGATTCTATACAACCGACTACCGAAGCGACGGTTACAAAGAATCAGCAAAGAAAGACAAAAAGGAGTCGTCGGATAAAGACTCGTCATCAGACAAAAGCGAGAAAAAAGAGAAGAAAACCGATACAAGCAGTGAATCAAAGAGCAAGTCTACCGACTCGGACTAAACGAAAATAGTCATAGGACCTCGGTCCCGTTCCGCCTATAGGGAGACACTTTGCACAACCACAACCACAACCACCAGCATCATCACCACCACGACGAAGCGCACGAACATAGCCATCAAACCCATCTACAGAAGAAATTTAAGTTTGCTGTGCTTATCACATTTTGCGTCTTCCTTGGCGAACTTATCGGCGGCATCTGGTCGGGGAGCCTTGCGTTGCTCAGTGATGCAGTGCACGTGTTCTCGGATGTTGCCTCGCTTCTTATCAGCTGGTTGGCAATCTATCTTTCCACACGTCCCGCCACTTCTTCGCGTACCTACGGGTACCATCGCGCCGAAGTTTTCGCCGCTTTTATGAATGGCGTATCGCTCATAGCGATCTCCGGTTGGATTTTCTACAAAGCATATCACAGATACATGTCACCGACAGAGATAAAAGTCACGGGTATGTTTATTGTAGCGTGTCTCGGTTTGGTCGGGAATCTTCTCATTCTATGGAAACTGCACGGTGAGAGTCATGGTAACCTCAACGTCCGCAGCGCGGTGCTCCATGTGATAGGGGATACCCTATCTTCCGTGGCTGTCGTTGTGGGAGGCGCGATCATCTTTTGGACGGGGTGGTATCCGATCGATGCGCTCCTGAGTTTCCTTATCGGTGGGATTATTCTCTTCGGTGCAGTAAATGTGACGAAAGAGGCGGTGCATATTCTGCTTGAAAATTCACCACGGGATGCCGACGCTGACACTGTTGCCACACATCTCCGGAGCTTAGAACCGGTCGAAGATGTTCACGACTTACACATCTGGTCGCTGTGTTCCAACTATTGTGCGTTGAGTGCACACGTTGTGGTTGACGAACACACCACCTTAGCACCAGATCGGATTCTTGAACAGATCAACAGTGAATTGCAAGCACATTTCGGCATCAGCCACACCACTCTGCAGTTAGAACAAGTTGCATGCAAACAAGCAGGCAATCTCCTGTGTAATGCCCAGCATTCATAACCTAAGCATGTTCCGCTTTTAAACGATGCGCGCTACGAATCAAGTCAGGATTCTTCGCAAACTTTTGCGTCGCCTGAACGAGTCCATCTACGTGCGAAACCATGTCCCTTTCCACGTGTACAATACGATCCATCAGATACGGTTGATCGCTCTGCTGAATCGCTTTTCGCATGATAGAAAGCAGGTGCATATAGATAGCATCGGCTTCGCTTCCCTCAATCGCAATCGCAATTTCAAAAGCCTCATCAAGTGAAATTCTGCCACTATTGACCTTCTGCTCGTGTGCATCCAGCGCATCCATAATTTGTTGAACTGGGACATCCGACAATTCCGGCACAGCCGAATCAATTCCAAAGGCATCAACGCACAAAGAACGTCCGAAATCAACAAGGATATAGTGCTGCCACTCTTCCGTGCTCATCTGTTCCCAAAATCGTGCGATCCGTTCGTCAACGCTTCCCAAACGCAATGAGAGGGCAGCGTAAAGTTTCGCTTGCCGTAATTCAATATCTTGGCAAAGATTAAAAAGTTCTCCTAATGTCAAATGTGTCTCCCTTCCCAAAGTAGAAAATACACACCGCTATGCCATCTTCTTTAAAAGTAGTAGGCACACTCCGTTGTGCTGTAACCTGCTCTATATCTGCAGCGGTAAAGTAATCGCCGTCCCCGACTGCATACTCCGCGCGACCGCCTCTGTAAACTCCATATACTTTACACCTGTATCAAAATCCGTATGCGTAATCACTTCGTTGCCACGGATAGCGTTCACAAATTCTTCCTCCACGCGCCAGCCACCAGCCTCTGAATCCGGTATATCAATCTCGTTGAGTTCTGCGTCGCCTTTCTGTCCGCCGTAGAGTTTATTTCCTGAAAAACGCAGCGTCCCGTCGCTCCCGAAGACATAAACCTCCGGTGCACCTGCCAACCCCGCAACAGTAGAAACCTGTATATGCAGCTGCGCACCACATACAAGATCCCCCACGACATCAATATGTTCTGGTATCCGCACGGAACGCATCACACCGTCAGCATCCGGACGCATTTTGACGAAGGTCTTACCCATCGCCATAATCCGCGTCGCTTCTCCGACCCAACGCATCAACGCTTCGTACCATATCCCCATACTCATGATGTTGAGTCCACTGAGATCGAAATCTTGCCGCCACTGGAGCAGTGATTCGCTATCCAGAAATGCGCCACCTGCGCGTGCTTCAATAGCAAGTACATCCCCGATATAGCCTTCAGCGATGAGACGTTTTATGGTGTTGTCTGCCCGGAGTGTCATCGGCGAAGGGACAATCTGTGCGATGAGATGTGTTTTCTGACGCGATGCCATGCGCATGATATGCGCTTCTCTGGCGTTCATCGCCATCCGTGCCTCACACATCACGTGCTTATCTGCCCGGAGTGCTGCCACCGTCGCACGGCAGTGCATATAGGGCCATGTCCCGATGACAATTGCGTTCGTATCTGGATCGCCGATTGCGTCTTGCCAATTGTCATAGGTTTTCGGGATACCGAACTCATCCGCTACCCGTTGTGAGGATTCCTGACTCCGATTGCAGACCCCGACGATCTCAACGCCTTCAATTGCTTGCAGCCCCGGAATATGTTTGGATCTCGTATTTCCACCCGCACCGATAATACCAACTTTAACTGTTTCTTGTGCCACTTATTTTGCTCCTTCCGTTGTTATATTGCGCCATCCATCATAGCAGAAGTGCGTGGAAATGTCAAGCGGTAATTTGGGAATAAAATTTGTGACCATTGCGTGTTATTTGAATCGCGGATTATCACTAATTATACGGATACATGGAGATAACATTGAAAACTTTTAAACCAAGACAGAGAGGCAGCATGTTTATAGGAAACTGGGTTTGATATACCAAAATCAATCCGATCGAAATTCTCCCATTTCGTCATACAACAAGCGCAATCGTTTAATTCCCTCAATCTCCAGTTGTCGAACCCGCTCCCGGGTGACTTCCAAGGCAACACCAATTTCGCGAAGTGTCTTGCGTTCTCCATCTTCGAGTCCAAAACGCATCTTTAGTACGTTCTGTTCGCGCTCTGGCAATTCTTTGAAAAAATGGACAATCAGATCTTCGTTAATCATTTTTGCAATAGGTCCCTCATGTTCACTCACTGTAGAATCCTCGATTAAATCACCTATTAAATCACCGAATGTCTCAGCGGAACATTCATCACTAAGCAATACATTCATTGAAATTGCATGCATTTTAGACATCAAAATATCTTCAACCTGTACTACTGCTAAGTCTAAAGACTCTGCTATTTCTTCTCGATAAGGTTCGCGCTGCAGTTTCTGGCATAATGTCGCGTATACAGCATCAAACTCTGTTATTTTATTAATGAAATAGGATGGTATCCGAATCAAACGAGAAGAATTGTCAAGCGCATGCATAATTTCCCATTTTATCCATTGTTTTGCATAGTTGCTGAATTTAAAACCCTCCCGATAATCAAACTTATTCGCAGCCTTAATCAGGCCGATGTTTCCCTCTTGAATCAAATCTTCAAGTGGAATATTCTGACCTTGGTACTTGCGAGCGATAGAAACAACTAACCGTAAATTCGCTTGCACAAGTTGGTCTTTAGCTTGCTCTGCGTCTGCTGTATAACTGTCTATTATCTCACCAGCTTCAATTCGCTTCGCTAACTCGATCTCTTCTTCACGAGTTAACAGAGGATAATCAACT
Source organism: Candidatus Poribacteria bacterium (assembly GCA_965208735.1). Taxonomy (GTDB): domain Bacteria; phylum Poribacteria; class WGA-4E; order WGA-4E; family WGA-3G; genus WGA-3G. The sequence continues at coordinate 4,256,025 of CBDBPM010000002.1, read as the reverse complement.
ATATTTCGGATCCAACTTGTTAGGGAACTCGGACCATTCTCTTCAAGACTCCTTGAGTCCGCTGCTTCATCCACCGGATGTCCTACATCCATCATCGATTCAGTTAATATAGCAAGAGACTCTATGCGTTCTGAAATTCGGGAGCCTACATTAATTTCTGCAGTGTCTTCTCCTGTTATATCTAGTGATCGAAAAAAAACACCCGCAAACTCAAGGTCAGCGTCTCGAATGCCGACGTACGCTTCAGTAAAATTCACATCAATAGCAATAGCATATTCAAAATTGGTGACTGCTTCGTTATATTGATTCTCCCCCAAAAAGGTGAGACCTCGGTTGTAGTAAACATGTTTTATATTTTCTAAAACTGCGGATGCAAAATCATCTTCCGATTCAAACCCACAATCCGAATCATAATCATACTCCAAGATTTCGCTAACTGCTCCTTTCATAGCCTCTAAGTTACCTTGCCCAAGGGAAGTAAGAGCATCTCTCCATCTTGCTTTTAAAAAATGTGGATCTATCAAAAGAAGACTTTCAAAAGAGTTAATCGCTGCGTCATATTGATTCCCATTCAGGAAACTGATCATACGGTTATAGAAAGCATGTTTAAGCCTTTTCAAAAGATCCTGGGCAGGTTTACACCGCGAATCAAGATCCAAGGCTTGGGCGGTTGCAAAGTGAGCACTATCAAGTTCGTTCTTATGAAGATAGAAATCACCAAGATGACAGTATGCTTTTACATAACCTTCTTCTGTAAAGTCAACATCAATAGCAGCAGCTTTTTGAAAATCAGAATTTGCTTCTTCGTCTCGTTCCTCATGTAGGAAAATGATGCCTCGAGCTTGGTGGACGTGCTTTATTTTTATTAAAAGATCAAAAGCAGGTTCGTAACCGGAATCAAGACGCAAGATTTCGTCAGTGACTCTTTTCGCATCTGTTAGTTCGACTCGCGTGAGATATGTACATCCAATTTCATAATAGGCATGCCTTATCTCACCCAAAAGGACGTGTGCAGGTTCATAACTTGAATCAAGACACAAGGCATCTCTAACGGCATTGTACGCATTTGTTAATTTGCCTTGCGTGAAATACATCCGCCCGCGTTCATAGCAAGCAGACTTTATCTCTTCTAAAAGAGAGGAACTTGGATCAAGACGCAATAATTTTTCATTTGCTTTTTTCGCAGCTGCAAATTCACCACGCCCAAGGTACGCACGAACCATACCATAGTGCGCTTCCATAAAATTGGCATCCATCACAAGAAGGTTTCCAAAAGCGGTAATTGCTGCGCCATAATTATTTTCCTTTAGGAAATTGAGACCACGGGCATAGTAAGCATCCTTTATCTCTCCAAAAAGTTCACGGGCAGGTTCATAACCAGAATCAAGACGTAAAACTTCTCTAACTGTTTTTACCGCAAAATCAAACTTACCTCGATTAAAATACGTACGTCCCTGATTACAATACATATCTTTCATCTTCAACAGCAATTCACCACTTGAATCAAGACGCAAAACCTCCGCAATCGCTTTTTCTGCATCCGTAAACTTGCCCTGTCTAAGGTATTCGATTCCAAAGTTATAGTACACATTCTTTATCTCTACCAAGAGGATATTAGCAGGTTCATAATTTGGATCAAGACGTAAGACTTCTCTAACTGTATCTTCTGCAGATACTAACACTCCCTGATTAAGGTAGGCACGAGCAATTCCACAATATGCTTCTATGAAATCTGCGTTCATTGCAAGCGCACTCTCAAAAGAGGCAATTGCTTCATTATATAGACTCTGTTCCAAGAAGGTCATACCCTGATCATAGTAAGAATTTTTTATTTTTTTTAATAGTCCACGAGCAGGCTCATAATTTGAGTCAAGACGTAAGGTTTCCCTAATTGCCTTCTCTGCAGATGTAAACTCATCCTGTCTAAGATACGCACGAGCTTGGTCATAGTAGGAGCACTTCACCTTTTCTAAAAGTTCACGCGCTGATCCAGAAGAGGAATCAAGTCGTAAGACCTTTTTAGCAGCCTTTTCAGTTTCATTCAATTCCCCTTGCATGAGGAATGCCCGTCCAATTTCACAATATGCATCTATGAATGTTGTATCAATAGTAATAGCAGATTGGAAGGCACGAATTCCCTCACTAATCTTGTTTTCTTTAATGGAGGTGAGTCCGTTAACGAAATATTCCTGCTTTATTAGTTCCAAAAGTGCCTGTGTAGGAGGATGATCTGCCTCAATCTTAATCGCCCTTAAAGCAGCTTGCCTCGCTAATTCAATTTCGCCGATCTTTAGATAACCAACCGCATTGTTGTAATTTGCTTCGACCAGTTTAGCATCAAGGTCAGTGGAGTCAAACAGTTCTAATGTCTTTGCGTTACGTCTCATGATTATCCTCTACCTCTCACAATAAAATTGAGAATGATGAAACCAGAACCAATGCGGTAATCCGATTCAGAAGAATGGTAATCACACGAATACTCTCTTTATTTCGCTCATCTTACACCCACATAAACCCAGATTCAGATAATGAATACCAAATGTTACTTACCACATCACCGTGCCACCGGTGTTGATGTCCTGCCCTGTCATGTTGGCGGAATCATCTGAGGCGAGAAAGACGGCTAACGCAGCGGCATCCTCAGATCCTGAACCTTTGTCTCTATAACCCTCATCCGCACACCACCTACCAGCGATGACACTTTTTGGATTTTCCTGTCCGTACCGCTCGCGCAACGCATCTTCATCAAAAGGTTTGTTCATGTATTCAGCTCTACCCCTTGCAAGCTCAAGACTTCTTTCCGTATGCCACCCCGGACAGATGGCGTTGACAGTGATATTGTAACGCCCGACATCAGCGGCGAGTGTCCGTGTGAAACCGATAACCCCCATCTTAGAAGTCGCATACGGTGCTCTGTGCGAAAGGGGTTGTTTACCGGTCCCAGAACTGAAGTTGATGATCTTCCCGTATTGCTTACGAATCATCTCCGGTAGCACGGCTTTAGAACAGATGAAAAGCGAATCGAGGTTGACCTCAAGTGTGCGCCGCCACTCTTCTAAACTCATATCCCAGACATCCTTCGTCGGTCCAGCGATACCGACGACATTGGCGAGGATATCCACAGTGCCGAATTTTTCGATAGTCGCTGCGACCATCTCGTTGACGGGTGCTTCTTGTGAGACATCGGTCTCAAAACAGAGGACATCTCCACCGACGGCTCTGATTTCTGAACCGACTTTTGCCTCTAACTCCTGCACGGGGATAACATCACAGATGGAAACCGCTGCGCCTTCTTTTGCGAATCTTCGCGCGACTGCTTCGGCATGTCCTCTGGCAGCACCCGTTACGATTGCGACTTTACCCTCTAATCTTCCCATGAATACCTTCCCCTCGTTTGTTGAATCAAAATAAACGGAGTGGATTAACAGCATAGCAGAGGGAGTTGTCAGTGTCAATCAAAAGTTCAAAATAGTCATCAGTTATCAGTTAAAGAAGTTCGTAAAGTCTGTAAAGTGTTTCTAAAATCAGTAAAGTTCTCAACTTCGCAACTTTAGCAGACTTTGAAACTTTAGCAGACTTTCTAACATTGATAACCGATAACCATCCACCCATTGACAAATTTCGATGTATGCTATACACTCAATAACATGGAAACAGCAACAACAGACCGCACACGCGGCACCATCGTCGGGATTACAGGCGGGATTGCCTGTGGAAAGACGACTGTCTCAGAGTTGCTCGCAGAAAAAGGGGCAATTCCGATCAATGCCGATGAAATCGGACACCAACTCCTCAAAGCGGACAGTCCAGTTATTGACGAACTCACCGATGCGTTTGGGCAGGACATCCTTGATGCATCGGGGGATGTGAGTCGAAAGAAACTGGGGGCAATTGTCTTTAAGGATAAAGCCGCACGAGAACGATTGAACAGTATCCTACATCCGTTGATTATTCAACGTTCGCGGGCACAGGCACGTCAACGCGTCGAGGAAGATCCGACGTGCATCGTGCTACTCGACGCGCCGCTTCTCATTGAAGCCGGTGCTTATGATACGGTCGATCTGATTGTCGTCGTGACAGCATCACCAGAAACGCAGCTGCGACGCACTTTAGAGCGCAGCGTTGCGCAAGGGAGACCGCTCACCGAAACTGAGGCGCAAGCACGGATTGATTCACAGATGCCGGTCTCAGAGAAAGTCAAGTATGCGGATGTTGTGATAGAGAATGAGGGGACGCTTGAGGATCTTCACAGGGAGGTGGATGCACTTTGGGAAAGACTTCAGTCGTTTTAAGAATAAGATTTACGCAAAATTGAGAAACTCGGTTCGGTTAGGAAACCGAACCTACCGGACCTGGGGAGTGCGGTTAGGAAACAGCATCTACCGTTTTTTTAGTCGTAAGAGATCTAATCCCAAAGGAGGTTGATGGCACTTGCCTTGATAACACAGTAAACTTCTGACCCCTCTTGCAGTTGCAGATGCTTACGCGCTGCGTGTGTGACTTTCACGGCAAGATGGTGCCATTCAACGAGAATAGATAACCATGTGTATTCGCTCTTGACATCCAGATACTGAATTGTCCCTTTTAATATGTTGCGGGCACTAATCGAGAGATCCGGTTCAAGCGAGATGATAATATCCTCAGCACGAACAGCGACCGGAGCTATTTCACCAATTCCAATATCGGTATAAGGAATAACAAGAGATTGATGCCCAATTTCCAACAAAGTCAAACCGCGTGCCTCGTCTGAAGCCGTCACAGGAAGGAATAACGTGTTTTCAACACCTGTCAATTGTGCGATAGGCATCGCGGAAGGGGCAGTTAACAACTGATGCGGTTCACCGTTTGCTATAATTAAGCCATTAGCGATCAGGAAGGCTTCGTCAGCCAATGCCATCGCCTCAGAAAAGGCGTGGGTGATATAAAGGATCGGTATATCAAAAGTATCTTTAACGTGGTGCAGATAGGGTATAATCCGTGCTTTCAGCGCACTGTCAAGAGAAGCAAGGGGTTCATCCATCAGAAGCATCCGCGGTTCCATAGCGAGCGCGCGAGCGATTGCAACCCGTTGCCGCTGACCCCCAGAGAGTTCTCTTGGATACCGCTGAAGAAACTCGGAAATTTCGAGAACATCTATCGCAGCTGAAGATTTTCGTGGCTTCAGTTGCCCATATCGGATATTCTGCGCAACGGTGAGATGCGGAAATAGGTGCCCCTCTTGAAAGACATATCCGAAGCGTCGTTTTTCAGGCGGTAGATTAATTTTTGAAGCGGATGCGTAAATCACCTCTTCGCCAAAAACGATCTCACCTTCATCAGGAGCCAGCATACCGCTGAGGCAGTTGAGAAGCGTGCTTTTACCACTTCCAGACGGACCTAAAAACGCCGAAACCTTCGCTTCCAGCGTGCAATCGACTTCTAAAGTGAAACTACCAAGGCTTTTGCGAAAATTGAGTCTGATGTTGGTACTATTTGCCATAGCGATCTCTCTTACTCAAACTTACTCAAACCCGCTGTTATCAAATCCACCGCCACCATCCATACTATCATCCCCGTCAGCATCCATATCATCCGATGAATCGTCGTCATCATTATAGACCTCATCAAGTACCAAGCCAGTCAAAAGCAAATCCTCATACTCGTCGTCCCCAAGTTTACCAGCCTCATCAGTTTGCTGCTCTGTGTCCTCAGATGTGCCGTTCTTGGAACGCCGATATAGATACCAGACGATTAGTACGCACGCGATTCCGCCTAAAAATAGACCTGTTCCCAAACCCATCACCTTTTCTCCTTTTTATTATATCACCGAAATCCGTAAAACGTTACGCATGCCTAACGGAGGGTAAAGCGTTCTGTTAACCAGATCGCAGCGAAGGCAACAACCGTTGAAATGAACACCAATCGATAGACAGAGACATCTTCTCCGAGATGTACAGCACTGAAAATCGCTAACGCCATCGTCTGGGTTTTGCCGGGGATGTTTCCTGCCACCATAATTGTGGCACCAAACTCACCAAGACTTTTGGAAAAACCGAGGATGGTTCCACCGATAATGCCGCGATACGCCATCGGGAGGGTTATTGTAAAAAACACCCTGATTGGCGATGCACCAAGCGTCCGCGCTGCCTTTTCAAGCTCCACTGGCACAGCCTCCATCCCTGTCACAATACCCCGTACTAACAACGGAAATGAGATAACAGAGACTGCAATGACAACAGATAGTTCGGAAAAAACAATCTCTATGCCGAAAGTTTGATAGATGAAACGACCAATGAACCCGTGTTTACCCAATAGGATGAGGAGTAAATATCCACTGACGATAGGCGGCAGCACCAAGGGTAACATGACGAGTGTATTTAGAAAAGCCTTTCCCGGAAATGTACGTTTTGCAAGGAGCCAACCCACCAGTAACCCAAGCGGGAACGTCACAACAAGGCTGAGCAACGCAACTTTTATAGATAATGAAAGGGCAGCAATTTCGGCAGCGGTTATCCTCATTTTGATGCCAAAACGGTAAATCCGTGTTTTTCAAAAATCTCACCGCTCTCCATAGACTGTAGATAGGTAATAAATCGGTGCGCTAATTGTTTTCGTAGGCTACTCTTCATAACGACAGCAGGGTAGATGATCGGTGTATATACTTCAGGTGGTAACTCATAAAGCACATTTATATTTTCTGTCAGTGTTGTATCCGTTTTATATACAATGGCAATATCCACATTTCCAGCGGTGACATAAGCGAGCGTCGCACGTACATCTGTGCCGAAAATCAGCTTCGGGTGTAGCGTATCCCATAATCCAAAGTGAATCAAGGCTTCTTTCGCGTAAGCACCAGCAGGCACTATATCTGGATGCCCGATCGCGATTCTCGAAATCTCAGGCACAACAAGGTTAGTAGGTGTTTCCACAGAAATTTCCGCGCGCGCATCTGCGACAAGCACTAAGTGGTTGGTTAACAAATTTTGGCGACTTTCAGCTTCAAGCAGTCCATCTGTTTCCAGAGCAACGACTTGGCGCGGACTTGCCGAGATAAAGACATCCCCTGACGCGCCCTTTTCCAACTGGCGTTGTAAGGTCGTAGAGGCGGCGAAGTTATAATAAACTTTGACCGGATTCTCAGCTGTAAACGTTGCCTCAATCTCAGTGAGCGCATCCTTCAAACTGATTGCAGCGAAAACGCTTAATTCGTTCTGTTTCTCCTGTCTCTTCGTACACCCAGAAAACAGCGTAAAAACAAACAGTAAACAAATTGCAATGAGAGATTTAACGCCTTGACCCATTATTTTCTTTTCGATACCCCCATTGATTCACAAAACTCTTGACAAGTATAGCAAGACTGCTAAACTATGTCAAGTATCTCAAAAACGATAAGCAGAGCCATTCAGTTTTCGGTTTTCTGTCGTTTCTATCGAAAAAGCCGCGATTCGGAGAGTGCTTCTACAAGCGTATGTCGCAATTTAGCATTCACTTTATTCGAGAACTCAATGCCCCTAACTGAGCAAACTTTTCTTGCAATCCGTTTAAACCTGTGGTATCCTATTTATACATAACAATCGACAATAGGTGAAAAACTATGAAATTAGGTTTATGCACCATCGCTTTTCAGGAAAAACCGTTGGAAGAAGTTATAGACATTGCAGCCGATTACGGTTTTGATGGCATTGAACTCTGGGGGAAGCCGCCGCATTTACCAGAAGACTACGACGAAAGCTACGCCAAAAATGTCAGGGACATGGCACAACGGAAGGGCTTAGTGATCTCGGCACTCGGTTCGTATGTTGACCCTTTAATGCACCTCCACCAGAAGCACTTTGAAGAAGCCTTTAAAATAGCACACGATTTAGGCACCAACCTTGTCCGAATTTGGTCGGGGGGCGGCGCCTCAAAATCTATCACCGCTGCCGATAAACGTCTGATTCTCTTTCGATTGGTGAGTATTACACAGTGGGCAAATTTCCGCAATATCGAGCTCGGATTGGAAATGCACAACAACCATCTCACCGACAGCGTTGCGACCATTTTGGAGACAATCGAAGAGGTTAAGCTGCCTGCGCTGAAAACCTACTATCAACCTCTGGCACGGTCGGATGCCGATGAACCGCACACCGCTGCTGAAAAACTCGCACCACACATTGCAAACGTCCATGCGCAAAACTTTGATGAAACTGGCAAAGCGTGTCCGATCGCTGAGGGTGTCGTGGATTACACCCGAATCGTTGAAATCCTTAAGAACGCCAACTATGACGGATACCTCGAAGTCGAATTCGTTCACGGCGATAACAAATTAGAGGCACTCCAACGCGACCGGGACTACCTTGCGAGCTTAATTAATACAACAAACGGGGATGCACTAAAAAATCTGGACATTGATCCCGTATAAAATACAAAATCGACACAAATTCTTCCGAACGACAGATTATTCGTTTGAGACAGAAAGCGTCCGGGTATCTTCATGCGGTTAGAGGTAGGCATCATCGCATTGGCAGAAGAGGCTCTTGGAACAACAGCAGAACGCCGCGCGCAGTTTGACTGGCTCCGTAACAAACCGAGTTGTGAACACTTTGGAGAACATTATGACGCAGCGATGGCACTCTACGCTGAACTTGGCGGTGACTGGGAAGGCACAACCGCAAAAGCCGACGGATACCTTGTTCCCGATGCCTATTTCCCAGACCCGTATCATTTTATTTTTGAGTTTGACGAACTGCAACATTTCACGCAATTCAGGGAGCGGACCTTCCAATTTTATCCAGAAAACATCCCGCTCGCTTATGCGCCGCAGGAATACCGTCAGTTTTGCCAGCAACACCATGTCGCAGCACTCGCAAAAGGACCTGAACGCTTCCGGCGACACACCGCGGATTTCCCATATACAAACGGTCGTGCCGCACAACGTGCTTTCTTCGACACATTTCGGGATTGGCTACCGCCCCTGCACGGGCTGAACCCAACCCTTCGGTTAGCTGAATTTGAAGTCGTGCCTATTCTGAATGGACAATTAAGTGGTGGGATAGCAAAGAATTACATGGAAAACTTACTTCACGAACGGCTTAAAAGATCTTCAATCGCTTTGAAATAATATAAAGGTAGGATAGACAACGCTACATGAGCATGCGAAAGCCTGCAAAGGTGAACATTTCAGAACATCCACTGCTCCAAATAATAGGACAGACACCGCTCGCGAAGATAAATATCTTCGCTGATGAGTTGCCGAACGTTGACATATACGCGAAGATAGAAACCTATAACCCCGGAGGTTCGATTAAAGACCGACCGGTCTTAAGAATGCTCACTGAGGCGATTGCCTCGGGCGAGCTTACACAGGAAAAGATTATCCTCGACTCCAGTTCTGGCAACGCGGCGATCGCCTATGCCATGATAGGCTCAGCCCTCGGCTACAACGTTGAACTTGTAATTCCAGACAACGCCAGCGAAGAACGGATCAAACGGATCAAATCACACGGGGCAAACATCATCCATACCGACGCTATCCTCGGTTACGATGAGGCACTCCGAGAAGTTGATCGGCGCTATGAAGCGCAACCTGACCGGTATTTTTTCAACTCGCAATACGACAATGAAAACAATTGGCTGGCGCACTATGAAACCACTGGTGTCGAAATCTGGAACCAAACAGGTGGAAAAATTACACACTTCGTTGCTGGTGTCGGGACTGGCGGTACGATTACAGGTGTCGGCAGGCGGCTCAAAAACTACAACCCAGACATCCAAGTCTGTTCTATTTCACCAGAGGTGTTCCCCGGTATTGAGGGCCTCAAACCGCTCGGGGACCCAGAGAATATTGTGCCAGCAATTCTGGATGAATCGGTGATTGATTGCCGGATCCCCACGACGATTGAAGACGCTTACGAAATGTGTAGCCGTCTGGCGCGACGCGGTTGGTTCGTCGGACAATCTTCCGGCGGTTACTTGTACGGTGCCTACAAAGTCGCCCAACAAATTCAGGAAGGTGTTATTGTCACAGTCTTTAACGACCTCGGTGAACGCTATTTTAGCACAAGACTGTGGGATTAACCCAAGGAGTTCTATGGAAACAACAGTTATTCCGTTTCGCGGCTTACGCTACAACGTGACGAAGGTGGAAGGGGTCACGAATGTCATAGCACCGCCGTACGATGTCATCAAACCCGAAGAACGGGCCGCTTTAGAAACACATCATCCTGCCAACATCATCCGCTTAATTTTGAGCCAACCGCACACTGATGACACCGACGGTGTAAATCAGTACACACGCGCTGCGACACTGATGAATCAGTGGATCTCGGACGGGACCCTCGTAAGGGATGCGACCCCGCGCTATTACATCTACGACCAATCATTTAATGCACCAGACGGAAAAAACTATACACGCCGTGCCTTGATCGCGCTCGTGAAACTGGAGCCTTTTGAAAACCGTGTCGTCTTACCGCACGAAAAGACGCACGCCGGACCAAAGGCTGACAGGCTCAATCTCATGCGTGAATGCCACGCGAACCTCAGCCCTATTTTCCTCCTCTATGCCGATCCTACTGGTGACATTGAACAGATAATGGAAAAGTTTACCGATACACACCGCCCCGAAATTGACTGCGCCGAGACCTTCGGAAGCACACACCAACTGTGGTGCTTAGACGATGTAGAACGCAACAATGAAATCCAAAATCTTTTTTCATCGAAACCGCTTCTCATCGCCGATGGACATCACCGTTACGAAACTGCGCTCGCTTTCCGAGATGAAATGGCACACACCGGATTACCGGGCTACGGGTATATGATGGTGAACCTTGTCAGGATGGAATCACCAGGGTTGGCTGTTTTAGCAATTCACCGGCTGCTGGATAACCTTAGTCCTGACAGGATTGCCGATGCTATCGCCAAACTGCCTGAAGTGTTTGAGGTACATGAGGTTGACACACAAGCCAACCTTATAGCGAAATTGGATACACTGAAAGGGAAATCGCCTGCGGTTGGTATGTATACGGCAGACAATACCTACCGTTTACTGATCCCGCATTCAAGCACGTCGGACCAATTAGACGTAACACTCGTTCAAGAAACCCTTATCAAAGAGATATTCCAAGTCGAAACATTAGCAGATCATATTAGCTACACCGCTTATGCCGACGATGCCGTTGCACACGTGAAAGGCAAGGCGGCTCGCGTCGCGCTTCTCATGAACCCAACTCCGGTTGAACAGGTCTTGGAAGTGGCTATGGCGGGTTCAACAATGCCACAGAAATCAACTTATTTCTATCCGAAGATGGCAACCGGTTTCGTTTTGAATTTGTTAAACCGGTAATGTCGTAAATAGAGTAACTTTGGAAGGCAAACCGATGTATCACGAACAGGACAGAGACACTTTAGCATTTACACACCAATTATACGCAGAGACACCTCGCCAACTGGCATTTCAGGCGACAACCGTGGCTGAGGCAAAAGCGTGGCAGGTTGAATTGCGGGCAAAATTAACCGAATTAGTCGGCGGTTTTCCGCAGGAGAGATGCGACTTACAATCGGAAGTTTTGGAGACACGGGAATTCCCGAGTTATATCCGTGAAACCGTGCAGTTCAAGAGTCGTCCACATTCGGTTATTTTTGGTTACTTCCTCTCTCCGAAGCATCTTAAGAGTTCAACACCAAACCCGACGATCCTCTGTTTAGCAGGGCACGGGCGCGGCGTAGATGACATCGTGGGGATAGAGGAAGATGGTAGCATGCGAGAAGAATTCGGAGGCTACCAGAACGATTTCGCGCTCCAATGTTTAGCGCACGGCTACAGTGTGCTTGCCATCGAACAATTTGGGTTTGGGCACCGGCGCGATGCTGTCGCCCACCAAAAAGGTGGCGGAAGCTCCTCGTGCCAACCGAGTGCAGGTGCTGCACTGCTGTTAGGACACACGATGGTAGGTTGGCGGGTCTACGATGCCATACGAGCATTTGACTATTTAGCGACCCGTCCTGAAGTCGATATGAACCGTCTCGGTATCATGGGAATCTCCGGCGGTGGGACAACCACTTTTTTCACCGCAGCAATAGAGACACGCGTCAAGGCAGCTGTCGTGAGCGGCTATTTCAATACATTTCGGGATAGTATCCTGAGTCTCAGCCATTGTATAGACAACTACATACCAAATGTGCTACAATATGCTGAGATGTACGATATTGCTGGATTAATTGCCCCTCGCGCACTATTTATTGAATCTGGTACCGAAGATACGATTTTTCCGATTGAAGCCACTCGATTTGCGGTTAACGAAGCGAAAGCAATTTTCAATTGCTTCAATGCCGACGACAAACTCGGATTCGAGGTGTTTGAGGCGGGGCATAGTTTCTACGGTGTCGGTGCATTTGAGTTTCTCAAACAGGTGCTGTAAAAGGAGGAGAGCGTGGCAATTGAACTATTTTCGATCGGCACAGAATTAGTGCTTGGACAGATTCAGGATACCAATGCCCACTGGATTGCACAGCAGATTCTTCAGATCGGTGGAGAATTACGAAGCGTTACGATGCTACGCGACAACGCCGACGAGATGTCAGAAGCGTTGGATTCCGCCGTCAAACGGGAAACGTCCCTTATCCTTACAACAGGTGGTCTTGGTCCTACTCCCGACGATATGACTGTCGAGGTTGTAGCGTCTCTCATCGGTACTAAACCGGTGGTGAATGAAGAGACCATCGCCGAATTTCGGAAACGCCGCGAGATGTCAGAGAACGACCCACTTAACGAAGCACTCACAAAAATGGCAACAGTACCAGAAACAGCGATCGTCTTGCAGAATCCAGCAGGTTGGGCACCTTGCATCAGTGTTGAGCACAAAAAATCAACGATTATGATGATGCCCGGTCCACCTCGTGAGATGAAAGCTATCTTTGAAACTCACATTCAACCGTTAATCGCCGAACGCTACCGCGCAGAGATTATCACGGCGCGGGTTTATGTTAGCATGTTTGAAGCCGAAGTTTCACCGCTGATGCAAAAAGTGATGGAACGCCACCCCGATGTCTACCTAAAGGCGTATGTTTCGCTCCGCAAAGCGGACGGAAGCACTATGCCGGTCGACTTAGTCTCAACAAGCACAGAGAAAGCGGATGCCGAGACGCAATTGCAACTCGCTACTGATTATTTCCGAGAGCTTGTTGTTGAAGCCGGAAAACATTTTAGTCTTGAAGACGAATAATAGGTGTGCTTTGTAAGTACGCCAACCCGTAGGTGATTATCGTGTACCGTTGCAAGAAAGTGCTGTACCGCACCTATAAAAAAGGAGATTTATACTGTGAATCGTAAACCTTCAGGAAACAAACGAAAGCCGCAGACGCGGTATGCGAATCCGCCGCGCAAGAAGCGGAGGTCACAACCCAAGAAGCGAAAGGGCCCCGAGGTGGCTCCTGATACGGATGTCCAAACCGAAGATGAACCACAAAAGTCCTCTAAAAGCGACAAAATAGAGGTTGAAGGCACCGTGGTGGAACCTTTACCAAATGCGATGTTTCGCGTGGAATTGGATAACAAACACCAGATCCTTGCCCACATCTCCGGCAGAATGCGGAAGTTTTTTATCAAAATTTTGCCCGGTGACAAGGTGACTGTCGAATTATCCCCTTACGATCTGACGCGAGGACGTATCACCTATCGAAAAAAGTAACTGCTAAATAGAGACTTGTAGGCGCGGTTTTCCACCGCGCACTCGTCAAGGTTGACGTAGGCGCGCTTTCCAGCGCGCATTCGTTTACAAAGCAATTCGCTTTGACTCGACGTGGAAATTCCTATGAAACCTACCGCCTTAGTTCACATCAATACCATCAATGAAAAGGAAACAACCCGGCTACTTGATGCTATTGAAGCAAAACGGGAGCAGGTGGAGGAACTCACCGTAACGATCGAAAAGCTCAAGTCAGAAGTTGATGTATTTCAACACCGCTACAATGCCCACATCAGTCACTACTACCTCGAACTTGATAAAGTCGAACTTGAAATGAAGGAATATAATCTTCGGCTACAACTGCGACGAGAAAATTTGAGCGAGGAAGAGATAGAAGCACGTGTAGAATCCTGTTTTAGGGCAAGCCGCGCACGTGTTGACGCATACGAGGAAGTAGACAATTCACAACCGTCCCCTCAAGAGAACGAAATCCCTGCGCCTAAGGCAAAACACCTGCAAAATCTCTACCGTAAACTCGCCAAACGTTACCACCCAGACAAAGCCATAGACACCAAAGAACTGGATAAACGAGAACAGTTGATGCCGCTTATTAACCGTGCATATCACGAACACGACATTCAGACTCTTGAGCGGTTAAGCCTTGGTGAAACAGAACCAGACCTCTCTGAAAAAACAGCTCCCGAAAAACGGGCAGCGTTACAGGCGGAACTCCGAAACCTTAATCGCGCAGCAAGTGAATTGCGTTTAGAGATAAACCGACTCAAGACAGGACGTATCTATCAACTCAAACAACAGGTAGAAAATGCGAAGACAGCAGGTACAGACCTACTCTCCGGGCTCGCGAAAGATTTAGAGCGGAAAGTTAAAGCGAGCCGCTCCCGTTTAGCAAGCCTAATTAATATATGGCAGCGTACACAATGACAGCGGAACATAGCCAGTAATTTATAGATATATTTTTACAAGGAAGCAATCATGCAACTCACAGACAAAGTCGCTATTATCACTGGTGGTGGACGCGGCATCGGTAGAGCCATCACCACTGCTTATGCAGCCGAAGGCGCGCGCGTTGTCATTGCGGCACGGAGTAGCGCACAACTTGATGAAGTCGCTACAGAGATCGCAGCACAAGGCGGCGAAGTCCTCACTGTGCCAACCGACTTACGCATCCGCGCAGAAGTTGAGAGCCTCATTCAGAAAACTGTAGACCAATTCGGACGGATAGATATCCTTGTCAATAACGCAGGTATTAATCCAAGGGGCTTATTCTTAGATTCCACAGATGAAGAGTGGGAACAGGGATGGCAGATTAATGTAATGGGTGTTGTGCATTGCTGCCGTGCCGCGTTGCCAATCATGCAGCAACAAGGCAGCGGAAATATTATCAATGTGGGTTCTGGAATGGGACAGGTGGGTCATGCGAATCTCAGCGTCTACTGCGCTTCCAAAGCCGCTTTGCACGGGTTGACGCAAGCGATCGCTGAAGAGGTATGGGAAGACGGCATCATCGCGAATGTGCTTATTCCGGGTCCTGTGAAGACGGAGCTTTCAAAGCCTGCTTGGGAAAGCGAGGAAAGCTTCAGAGCGAAAAGCGATCCGTGGAAAGAACCGGAGCAGGTTGTCGCATCGGCACTTTTCCTCGCGACGCAACCTCCCGCTACCGGTATGACAGGTCAAATCCTCAGCATCATGCGCCGAAACAGTCCATAAGGGATAAAAAATTGTATATAGTAAACTTATGATAATGATATACTAAAAGATGGACAGGCTTACATAAGATCGCATAATTCCAAATGATAAATACTTTACACATCGGAATAATTAGGGTTCGAGTACAATGTCTACTCATCCAACAACCAATCAAAGAGAGCTGATAGACCACCAATAATGGTTCCAATAATAGCACCTAAACCGAGTGTCGCGCCTCCCGTTGCAATATCAATGCTCAATCCAACCTGACCTCCCAAAAATGCCTTTGAGAGAACATCGGACATACCATCCGACTTTTCTTTCACGCGTTCCACTTGTTCTTCAGTCAACTCAATTCTTTTCTCATGATGCTCCGTATTTGCTGTAGTCCCGCTACTGCTATTGGCTTGTGATTGCTGATCCTTAGGTTTTGGTGGTTGTGGTTTGGGTATTTCCAAATCCATTGCGAAAGCCAAGAAGAATGCGCCTTGACGTTTCGAGTTAAGTTGCTCATAAGAAGTGGTAAACAATTCCCCTAACCAACTTTTCTCGTTAAGCTCGTTAGCGGCTGCGACGGTAGGCACCTGTTGAATTTTTCCTTCTGTGATCTCGGCTATCGCTTCATTTACAGTCTCAGTTCTGCCCTCAAAGGCATTTTGAAACTTTTTTGGTGATTGAGCCATATCCTCAGAATGCGTAAACACAATCATGGTCCGATCCCATATCGCGTCTCCAAAATTTTGGCGAATTAATTGGAGTCCATTAACATCCGCTTGTGTTATACGGTGGTCGGTAAGCTTGAGAACATACCACAAAACATCAGGTAAAGGGCACTGTTCTTTCATAAGTGATAGGTACATATCGTCTAATGCCATATCGCCGATGCTCCATTCCCCTAAACCAGGCGTATCATAAATCGTATATTTGACATTGTGGTATTTCCCATCAAAAGGTACAACGGATTTTGTTCCTGGTTTAAAGTCGTTAGTTTTAGCAACTTCCCTACCAAATAAGGAATTAACCGTCGCGGACTTGCCAACACCGGTCTGCCCAACCAGCAAAATTGTAAACCCTTCCTCTGCTTCGCGTCGATATTTCTCCTTTAATGCTAATGCTTGAGGGTCTTTCAATATTTTGCTGAGAGCAACGCGCATGACCGACCTGCGTTGCTTCCCACGGAACTCACGCATCGTAACAGCCAATAACTCATCTAGTTCCAAACGGCGTATGGCTTTTGCTGCATTCTTAGCGTTCAGGCTGTCATAATTATCAGGAATGGCTTGTTTGGCTTTTTGAATGTCAATCTGTGGACTATCAGTCTGAGTGCTTTTTTTGCTCATTGAGTTCCCCCACTTGTAATTAGGTAAAATCCTTGCTGTTTATCATTGTATCTCAGCAGAGCATCTTTAATCTTTCAGGTCGCAAATGGCAAGTTTGACTTCAGCATTCAGCGCATAAGAGCAGGATACCCAAATCATGTTGCTATTCACAGATAAAAATTTTATATCAATGCTCCTACCAAAACGCAATATTTGTGCTAAAATTGTTCACACCGTTGTTCACACCGTTGTTAAAATAAGCAAGTTTTGTGCCAATTCCTTTAACAAACCACTATATCTGCCTTAAAACTGTGGAAATCCGACGGATATTTGCCTGTTATCTTATCTATCTAAAACACAAGCGCACACTAAATCTATCAAAATGCACGAACTGTCACTTCTGTTAAAAAGAAATAGATAAAATGCTATCCGCTTTCTATTGCAAATAGGCAAAAAATGCAGGATTAGGGTGAAAAAACGGAAGGTATGTGCAAAAAATGCAGTGATTAAACTGAGGGGTTCATTATTCGGGGCGGTTTTGTACCGCAAATTGTTAGTTTGCAGGCTGCTATCCAAAAAACACAAACCCAAGGAAAGCAAAAGGGAGAGCGGGGCTGCTCTCCCTGAAAACCTCTATATATTTTTTCGATATGACTATAAGCGTGCCATCTTTAGAGCGGAAACGTAACGCGTCGTCCTTCCCGCGCAGAACGATATGCTCCTAAAATCATCTCCACCGAAACCCGTCCATCTTCTACTGTAACGTCGGGTTCCGTGTCGTTCTTCAAGCAATCGATAAACGGACGCGGCACACCAGCAATCCGTTCGCCGTGACCATCTGGAATCGGGATACCCAAGTCCTTCCATGTAGGTTCATCTCGTGTATACAACCTAAGGGCGACTGCATCTGCTGGACGCGGGACATTACACGAGGGAGCGTCCCCATAGTTCTGTATCACTACACCTTGATCGCCATAGATTTCGGTCGTGTTTTCACCGGCAAGTGTCACAGATGTATTCAGCAGAATCGCCATCTCTCCACGGGCGAATCGATAGACAGCCAACCCCGTGTCATCAGGTGCGACATCTGTCAAAATGTTATCAATTTCGGCGATAACACTTGTAGGCTTGCCGAGCATCCAATGGATGAAATCGGTCGCATGCGAGGCATCGTCCATGAACATCCCCATATTCTTCTCTGGATCGATATGCCAACGGCTCGGTCCCGTTACAAAAGCCTCACTAAACAACGCATTGATACAGTGTCGGCGACGCAACACACCGATTTTACCCAACACACCGCTGTCAATCAGTTTTTTCATCGCGATGTTCGCCGGGTCGCGTCGCATCTGGTGGCCCATCATAAACTTGACACCGGTCTTCTCTACAACCGCCGCAATCCGATCACAATCCTCCAATGTGAGTGCCATCGGTTTTTGGCAAAGGATATGTTTTCCTCCTGATGCCGCTGCCGCTACCATCTCTGCGTGCCGATTTGTTTCGCAGGTTACGATAACGGCGTGAATTTCCGGGTGGTTGATAACATCTTCAAGATGCGGTGAGTAATTCATGCCGTATTGCGTTGCTGCAGCTTCGCCGCGTTCAACGCTGTCGTCCCAACATGCGACGAGTTGGACATCGTCAAACGCCTTCATTTGGTTGCAATAGGCGTTGGCGTGTCCGTGTGCGAAACTTATGATACCGATACCGATTTTTGTGTTCATTGTGTTAATTTATCCAATCTGTGAGTGTTTGTTGTGGATCTACTTCGGGGTTAAAAATTTGCAAGCCTTCCGCACGAGCAGCACGGAGAAGGCGTTGATCTGAGGCGACGAGTACTAACGCATCGCCTGTACTACGAAGTTCTGTCGCGGTGTCTAAAGCGGAATGTAAGACCATTGCATCCACACTATTGAGAGAGTGCGTTTCAATCAAACGTATTGAATCCCATACAAGCGAATCAGGAACTGAGATTGTTTTGAAATCTGACTGATTGTTGATCACTTCATGTCTTAAATGGGTGGTAGCCCTTTCAAATTGATGACTTGTGATACGGTTGTCATTTCGTTTGCGAACACAAATCCAAAAGACTTCAATCGCGCCAAGTGTCAAGCATGATAAACGTTCCAAGGGTACGTTGGCAAAAAGAAAGAGCATTTTATCACTGCCAGATTCACGAGTATACCGTTTAACAAGCGCGCTTGCATCGAAATAGAAGTGGTACAATATTACTTCTCCCGTTCTTCAATAATAGCACGGCTAAATTCATTATCCTCAGCACGGATACCATGTTGCCTCATACTTTCGTGGAGGTCTTCAATAGAACCCGGATCGAAATCAGGCGGAATTCCCATTTCTTCAAATATTCTGTCTAAGGCTTCCTTGGCAAGCGCATCTTTCTTATTATTTCTTAGTGCCTCAGCTCCCCGCATTTTTGCTCTTGCCTCGGGACCCATTGGAACGTCTGTCGCTACTTCCTCAACAACTGAGGAGAGTTTCTGATTCAGCTCTGCGACAATCTTCTCTAACCGATCTAACCGCTGGATAATAGTTTCGAGCGTCTCTTTTTCCATTGTCCAAACTCCTTCATTTTCAGATTTTCATATACTATTAGAATACCACAAATGTTGTTGGAGGTCATATCAATCCACCCAAACCGAGCGAATCATCTCTCCAAAACAATCCGTACCTCCGCATCTACGCGTTGCTCACCAAGATTTACCTCAGCAGTAATCGGACCGAGGGACTCCAAAGGAAACAGATTTTCTGTGATACGACGCGTTAGTGTCGCATCCAATTCCTGTCCAGTCAGAGAAGCGAGCATAGTTAGCAACGGTAAGAAGCGTTTCAACTCCGGCACAAACAGTTCCGGTTGAACGAACGCTTCAACACTGTTCGTATTTGTGGAAAATGCTATATCGCTTAGAGCAGGCGTTTTACCTGTACTCGTATCAATCACAGACTTTAATCCTGCCAATGTTGTGCTCAAGACGAAATAGTCATCAACGATCGCATATCCGCCTGCAACTGCCAGCAGAAAATTGAGACGGAGTTGGACCGGTTGGACGGTGACACCGTTGTAATCTTGCGGTTCAAGGAATTTCAGCGGTTTGCCAGCGACAGAAATTTTTCCCTGTTTCACGATGTCCAATACCGCTTTTAATGCTTCGGGTGCCTTAGCATGCGCAAGCAGAACCAACGAAGGCACTACTATTACTTCATCAGGTTCAGGCGCGACTAACAGGACAGTCAAATCTGTTCCCAAAACTTGGGAAAGATCCACATTGCCGAAGAGTTCTCGCATCTGCTGCTTCGGCACCGGAAACGTAGCGACAAAAGCAGTCCGCTCAGGAAAAGCGACGAACGGTTTCGCGGTATCTCCAGCAGGCAGTTCACTCTGGTGAGTGTCTATGTTCTTGCGGAGATGATGCTGTGAAATAATTACGCCATCTTCATACCGGTTGTTGAACGTCCAGAACGCTGTCTCTCCGAACATTCCATAAATCTGTTTAATGAGTGCGTTAGCATTAACAGCATTGGCTATAGGTGCGATTTGTTTTATATTTACATATCCGGTGCTTTTGTCTTGGCGATAATTTTCCTGAATCTCTGCCGTCATCGGATGTTCGGTGAGGAATGCTTGTTTTTTCTCTGCCGCTGTTGCGCTACGGAGACCGGCATTATAGACATCAAGTGTCTCTATCAACAATGTGGGATCAAGGCTTAATATCCCAATTCTCCCGATGAAAGTATAGCTAAAATCGCGTGGATACCCTGTAATGGTGTTAATCGTGAATTCGCCATAGTCGTTCTGAATGCGCTTGTATCGTGGATTGATTGCGTCCGTTGCTGTAATTGCTTCAATGCTCAGTTTCTCCTGTGCCCCTACTGCTGTAATAAGGAGAAACGTAAATTCCCCTTCACGTTGGTAAATAGCGAAAATCGTCTCTTCACCAAAATAGCCGGTGACCGTCTTAAGGTCAAGTTTGCCCCCCATCTCGTATTCCCATACCAGTTTCTGATAGACGAGTTCTTTCCACCAACGTTGTTCCTGAATTTCGGCGAGAAGTGGCATTTTAGCGGTCTGTTTTCCTAATTCACTACGGTTGAAAGTCTCAACTAACCCTTTCAACTCCTTGAGCGTCAGATAGCAGACTGGAGATTTCGGAAGCAGTGTAATTAGGTGTTGTTCCGGTTCCCACAACGCCGTCTGTTGATAAATAACGGATAGCAAAATAATAACCCCAACAAGTACAATTAGACTCATAATAACAATTTTTTTACGTTTGCTCAGCTGCATCGGTTTTCAGACCTTTGTGAAATTTGATAATCGAGAGACTTCCGTCAGCGCACGCAAATCTTCGTTAGATATTTTTCTTGTCACTCCATCTTCCGTGCTTGCTTGATTATATCATATCATTTTCCAATAAGCAATTCAATTGACTGCTGATGGCTGTTCCGCTGATAGCCACAAAAATTATTTGTCTAAATACGAAAAATAGTGTAAAATATTACTGTTATTTATTGAAAGAAGGTGAACACCGTTCCAGCCCAAGACCTCAAAATTCGACCCTTCACGATTTTCCTCATCTGCGTGTTAGTGCCTGCCAACTGCTGGTGGGTATCTGTCTCTATTATGCGCGGCGGTGGGAGTCCAACGCAGGTTTCGCTCTTCTACAATGCCGTTATCACTATTCTCATCCTACTCGGCATCGGGCTACTTTTACGTCGGTTGCATCGTGCCCTCATCCTCAACCGCGCTGAGTTGCTCGTCGTTTATACATGCATTTCAGTCGGCGCGGGGCTTGCAGGTGTTGATAGATTCCTTGTCCTCATGCCGCTTATCGGACATGCACACTGGTTCGCGACACCCGAAAACGATTGGGCGAACCTGTTTCACTTGCACATTCCAGAATGGTTGGTTGTGAGTGATAAGCGAGTGTTAGACGGCTATTACAACGGGTTTGTAAGTATCTACGAGCCGCGCTACTTAACGGCTTGGTTGCCCGCAATCGTCTGGTGGACGCTCTTCATTGTGGCTATCCACCTCGTGATGCTCTGCCTCTGTCTCCTCTTTCGGCGGCAGTGGGTTGAATCCGAACGGCTGAGTTATCCGATCATCCAGTTGCCGTTTGAGATGACAACTCGGCGGCGGCGGTTTTTCCGATCGCCGTGGATGTGGCTCGGACTTTCAATCGGCATCTTAATTGATGTCATCAACGGTTTAAACTTCCTGTTCCCTGCCGTTCCCAGCCTTGGCGGAAAGTTATATGACCTGCGGCAAATTTTCACAGAACGTCCGTGGAGCGGGATCGGTTGGAGTCCTATTGGCATCTTTCCTTTTGGTGTCGGGCTTTCGTTTTTCATACCGTTAGACCTCTCCTTCTCCTGTTGGGCATTCTGGTTGATATGGCGAGCGGAACGGTTGTTAGGTGTCATCGCGGGGTGGCGTGGCTTACCACGTTTCCCTTATGAAGCAGAGCAGTCGCATGGCGCATATTTGGGGCTTTGTATCGTCGCCATCTGGATGAGTAGACGTTACCTGAAAGGGGTCGCACGTCAACTTGTGTCCCCAAAGGCAGACGAACCGGTTTCATATCGACTGATTGTTATCGGGCTGCTCGGTGGGGCAGCGTTTATCGTCGGATTCTGTCTCAAGATGGGTATGAGTTTCTGGGTCATCGTCGTCTACTTTGCGATCTGGTATGCGATTGCGATTGCGATTACACGCTTGCGGGCAGAACTCGGATCCCCAGTGCACGACTTGCACTTTATCGGACCCGATGAAATGCTACCGAGACTGTTAGGTATCCGCCAATTAGGCGCGACGAACTTGACCGGATTCGCCTATCTCTATTGCCTGAATCGTGCGCACCGCTCACACGCAATGCCACACCAACTCGAAGGCTTCAAATTGGCGGAGGGTGCGAATATCCCGATCCGACGGTTTGCGTTCCTCATGATGCTGGCTTCCGCTTTAGGCGCGCTCGGTTCATTCTGGGCATATCTGTCCATGTACCATACGGAAGGCGGTGTCGCAGGGTTTGGACGAGAATCTTTCAATCGGTTAGAGACATGGCTCACCTACACCGCGCCCCCAGACGTGCCAGCAATCAGTTTCGCGACGTTCGGATTCGGGGTGACACTGCTTCTCGCTGCAATGCGGATGCGCTTCCTCTGGTGGAACCTACACCCTGTCGGCTACGCTATCTCTGGAAGCTGGGCGATCAATCCGATGGTAGGTTCGATCTTTGTCGGATGGCTGCTGAAATGGCTCGTCCTGAAATACGGGGGTATCCGGTTGCATCGGAAAGCTGTCCCGTTTTTCCTCGGCATTGTGCTCGGTGAGTTCGTGATTGGCGCGTTCTGGAGTCTTTTATCTATTGCGCTCGACCAACCGATGTACCGGTTTCTCTTTTAATCAGTTTTCGGGGTTAGCAGCCAGCAATCGGAATTTGGAGACCGTTCTACGGAAGCATTGAACGGGCCTGGGTGAATGCGTAAAAGGCGTTGTTATTTTTTCTCTTTGTGGTATAATATCTAAAATGCAGTACTCGGAAGAAAACAATTGGAACTCAAACAGAAGACAGCACTCATATCAGAAACCTTAGAAGATTTACTCGGCGTGCCGACCCGCGACGGTGCAGGCGATGTACTCGAATGCCTCATCTTAACGATCCTATCGCAGAACACGACAGATGTTAACCGCGATAAAGGATACGTGAAACTCAAAGAACGTTTTCCGACGTGGGAAGATGTCTTGCACGCGGATGTCAAGGCAATAGAGGCAGCAATAAAAATTGCCGGATTGGGAAACCAGAAAAGCCGGACCATTAAAAACTTCCTTACATGGCTAAAAACCGAACACGGCGAACTCTCTTTGGCGTTCATCCACGACATGGAAACTGAAGCAGCACTGGAACTTTTGTGTCAGCATAAAGGTATAGGGATCAAAACGGCTTCCGTTACACTCTCTTTCGCGTGCGGTCGGGAGGTATTTCCAGTCGATACACATATCTTACGGATTTCCAAACGTCTCGGATTGATTCCGTCGAATTGTAGTGCGGAGAAAGCGCATCAGGTGTTACCACCCATCATACCAGCAGGGAAAGCATATCCCTTCCACATGAATTTAATCTATTTCGGCAGACGCATTTGCGATGCCCGAAAACCTTTGTGTGAACGGTGCCCACTGACAGAACACTGTCTCTACTTCAGGGATAACGTGCAAGCTTAGGGAATACTTACACGTATCGGAGCGAGAAAATGTTTAACTGGAAAAGTTGGTCATGGAAACACCTATTTTTAGTGCTGTTGATATTACACATCCTACCGCTTTGGATCTTTGCCTATTTCCCTTCCCAAGACGGTGCAAGCCACGTCTACAACGGCCTGGTGCTAAAGGAATTTGGGAAACACGAAAACTATAAGATGCGGGATGCATGGCAGTTAAACATCACAATCTTCCCGAACTGGCTGTCCCATATTATGCTGATGGTGCTCCTCTATGTGTTTCCGCCTGTCATCGCCGAGAAAGTTTTTCTCTCAATTGCTATAGGCATGGTACCGATCGCGTTCCTCTATTTCCTCGGTGCTGTCCACAAAGAGCAAAATGGGAAATTTGTGTACGCTTGGCTCGGTTTTCCGTTTGCCCTTAATTATCTGCTTTACATGGGTTTCTACAACTTTCAACTGAGCATCTCGTTCTTCTTCTTCAGTTTCGGATTCTGGTGGAAACACAAAGACGACATGCAGATAAAACATCTGGTTTGGCTCTACGTGCTGCTACTACTGACCTATCTGTCACACATTGCTTCTTACGGTCTTGTCGTCTTGGGTATCTCTGTGGCAGGCGGATGCTTGTCCGGGTCACCAGTGATCGTTGCAGCGTGGCAGGCACGTCGTGAAGGGTTCACTGCCCTGTTACAAAAGTTCGTCGTCAGTCTCAAACCTCTTTTTCGCTTTTTCCTTTATATGGTGCCGATGTATTTTGTGCTGATAGAGTATTACCTACAAAGCATGAAACAGCATCAGCAGGGAAATCACCGCGGCATGGAATGGATTTGGGAATACTTTTTAGGCGTGAAATCTATCGTCTATTTCACTGATTGGCACGTTCCCCTCAACTATTCCCTGCTCGCCGTGTTAGGCATGGCAGTTGTTATCTCTATCGGTTACCGAATTCACCGAAAGGAGTGGGTAAAACAGACCGATGTCTTCTTACTTATCCCGCTCCTGTTCACCTATATGTTCATTAGGGCACCCTGGAGTTACGGACCAGGCGGATGGATTAACGACCGGATCCATCTCTATATTCTTCTGCTGCTGGGCGCATGGTTAATTCCGAATATGGGCAAACTCCCACGTTATATTATTACGGCTTATCTCATCGTTTTCAGTTTACTCCACTGCGGCAGAACTGCCTACGATCACGGGCGTATTGCGCCAGAGATTGCCGAACTTGTGTCAGCAACACATCTGATAGAACCACACACAAATTTTAGACATCGTAGCGCAGGTTGGCATAAATCAGAAGCGACGTTCACGCATTACGACAAAGATACAGATAAATGGATCGCGAAGAACGAAGTTAAATATGTCACGCCGTTTGTACATTCCACTGCCTTTTACGGTGTATACGCTAAGGACGTAGGACATCTCGAAAATTACGAAGCCGCCTACAATTATTTTCCAGTGAACCGTAAAAATTTGAATGCTACAATAGACTATTTTGTGGCGTGGTACCCGCCCGATACGGAGGCATTCCGCAAGGAAACCGCCGATTACGAAATCATCCACGAGACGAAACATCTCCAACTTTATCGGAAAAAGCGGGTAGATGACCCCATACTTGAATTGTGGAACAAAACGGGAGAAGGGAATTTGATAATTCGCTTCGACATGCAACCCGATGGTAGTGCAACTGCTCCCGATCACCACGCCATCGGACCGAATACGGAATACGAGAGCGGTAAATTCGGATGGGATACGCTCGCACCCCATGAAGGCTATCGAGTCTCCAGAAAGACGACGGAACTCGACAGAAGGACGACAGAACTCGCGCAGGACGGTGTTTGGAGTAAGGAAGATGCTGCATTCAAAATCGACTTACCCAATGGAACCTATCGCGTAACTAATACCTTCACCGAAAGAGAAGATGCGAGGCATACGCTCAACCTATTAGCCAACGACACACCAATTCTTAAGGACTTTACAATATCAGATGTCGATGAAGTGCTTCAACATACCTATACAATAGAAGTCACAGAGGGTTACCTCACCCAAGTTATTTTTACACCTAAAGACCGGGTGCGTCATGAAGATGACTGGGGGCATAAAAACCATTTTTGGATTTGGAACGGCTGTACAGTCGAACAAATACAACCAAAATAACGCATAATTTACGCAAATCCGTGTATTTGCTGGCGCGGTTTCTTGGGGAAACCCGCTATCAAAAACACCTCGCTGACAGAAAAAGGAGAATTGTTGAATGATTAAACCACATGGAGCCGAAACCTTACAACCACTCTACGTTTCGGACGATGCAGAACGCGCCGAACTGACGAAAGCGGCAGAACAACTGCCGTCCGTGCTGTTATCTTCAGGTGCCGCTGCATCAGCCGTTATGCTCGCATCCGGGTACTTTACACCGCTCACGGGATACATGAATATCGCCGAAGCGACAAGTGTCGCCGCGGATATGCAACTGCCGAACGGACTTTTCTGGCCCGTCCCCGTGATGAACATTGTTCCGTCTGAACAACTCACGGACGCAGTAAAGAACGCAGACAGAATCGCACTACGCGATCCGAACGTTGACGGCAACCCGCCACTCGCGGTTATGAAGGTTTCGGCTATTGAGACGCTCTCAACGGAACAGAAACAACTTCTGATTGAAAAGACCTTTGGAACGAGCGATCCTGAACATCCAGGTGTCCCTGCTTTCGCCGATGTCGGAGACAACGTGCTTTCAGGTCCGATCGAAGTGCTGAACTACTCTTACTTCCGCGAAGATTTCCCGGACACATTCCGTACAGCCGTTGAAATTCGCGAAGACATCGCTGCGCGCGGATGGGATACAGTCGTCGCTTTCCAAACGCGGAACCCGATGCATCGTGCACACGAGGAACTCTGCAAGATAGCGCAAAGAGAAGTTAACGCTGACGGTGTTCTAATTCACATGCTCCTCGGTAAACTCAAGCCGGGAGACATTCCTGCTGGTGTCCGCGATGCCTCTATCCGTGCGATGGTGCAACACTATTTCCCGGATAATACCGTCTCTATTACCGGCTACGGGTTTGACATGCTCTACGCAGGACCGCGGGAGGCACTGCTCCACGCCGTTTTCCGTCAAAACTCCGGTGCTTCACATTTCATCGTTGGAAGGGATCACGCTGGCGCAGGCGATTATTACGGACCGTTTGATGCACAAGAAATTTTCGATACCATTCCTGAAGATGCTTTAGAAATCGGCATTTTCCGTGGCGATTTTACAGTGTGGTGCAAGAAGTGCAATGAAATCGTGATGATGCGTGACTGCCCGCACGACGGGGACGATTATTTTAATGTCTCTGGTACGAAGCAGCGCGAAATTCTCGCAGCAGGCGAACCGCTCCCACCAGAAATCGCACGCCCCGAAGTCGCGGAGATTTTGATGGAATATTATCAAAGTGAGGCAAACGCGTAAGTAATCTATCTGAAGGCGGGATTCTTTTGTCCCGCCTACAGCGACGTGATGCTATCTTAATTCGCACAAACATCACTAAAAAGAAATAACTATGATTACCCTTACCAAAGAACTTCAACAGATAGTTCAAGATGCTAACGGGCAACCTATACGTCTTGTTGATCCCGAAACGCATCTGGAGTACGTCGTGTTACCTGCCAAGATATTTGATCGGATACAAGATATACTCTACAACGCGAACCCTTTAACTGTTGAAGAACAACGCGCTCTACTCGTTAAAGTCGGACTCAGTATTGGATGGGACGATCCTGAAATGGACGTTTACAATGAACTCGATCCACGGCGGGATAGCGAAAGCCAAGATGCAACACAATCCACATTGAATCAGCCTTCCCCCGTGAAGTGATCGGAATTTCACTGCCGTGTTATTAGCACAACATTTCACTTGATATACGGAAGCGTTTCCGTTATAATTGAACCCAAGCTATTAGACGAAACACTGGAGAAGGAGGCACTCAGATGGCACCTATGGCAGCGCCGACTTACCTAACGCCCGAAGCGTACCTTGAATTGGAACGTAAGGCGGCAACTAAAAACGAATACGTGAACGGAGAACCCCTCGCGATGGCAGGTGCCAGTTTCGCACATAATTTCATCACGTTCGACACGGCAGTTCACCTTAACAACCAATTGATGGACACGGAATGTCAAGTCGCTTCGACCGGTGATCTGCGCGTGAAAGTTGCTGAGACAGAATCCTACTTTTACCCAGATATTGTTGTTGTATGTGGTGAACCACGCGCCGAGGATAACGTCTTTGACACACTCCTGAATCCAACACTTATTGTAGAGGTGCTTTCAGCTTCCACTGAAATGTATGATAAAGACGAAAAATTCACACACTATCGCCAAATAGATTCTTTGCAAGAATACATTCTAATTGCACAAGATAAAGTGCAGGTGCTGCAGTATCGTCGCCATGAACCCGAATGGATACCGACAGAATTTCGGACACTTGCGGATGTCGTGCCACTGCTATCTAACCAGTGTGAACTACCTTTGCAGCACGTCTACAGACGCGTCAAATTTGACAACGGCAATTAAGTAGTTATCGACAACTGACAACCGAGAACTATTATAGTGGAAGCCATTCAATATCACAAAAGCATCCCTCGTTATCTTGCGATGCGTTACCTCGGAAAACGGTGGCGGGGTCTCTATACGTCGCCGTTTTCCTGTGTACATCTCGTCGATATTCCGGAGCCAGAACTGCCAACCCCTGAATGGGTTAAGGTCAAAACTCGGCTCAGCGGGATTTGTGGTTCCGACTTAGCGACGATCACGGCAAAAGGAAGTCCGTATTTCTCGCCGTTCACGTCAACGCCTTTTGTGTTAGGACATGAGATTGTCGGTGAAATCGCAGAGATGGGTGATGCAGTGGCAGGTTTCCCTATTGGTGCAAGGGTGGTGATTGAACCTGCGCTCTCGTGTAAGGTGAGGGGCATTTCGCCGCCGTGTCATCAATGCCAAAATTTACACTTCACTAACTGCGAAAACATCATGCAAGGCGATATTTCTGCAGGCGTTCAGACGGGTTATTGTCACGATACAGGTGGCGGGTGGAGTCGATATGTCCTTGCGCACCACTCACAACTCCACCTCGTCCCGGATGATGTTTCGGACGAAATTGCGGTGCTGCTCGAACCCTTCGCCTGCGCAATACACGGCGTTTTGAAGTCAGCATACAGCGCAGCAGACAACATCTGTGTCATAGGTGGTGGCACGATTGGACTGCTTACCGTCGCAGCACTTCGGATGCTCGGCTACCAAAACCGAATCCTCATCTTTGCCAAGTATCCGCACCAACAGCAATTGGCACTTGACCTCGGTGCAAATGAGATAATATTGCCGAATAGCAGCCGGTACAGAGCATTCTGTGAACTCACAGGATCAGAACCGTATCAACCGGAGTTGGGACAACAGGTATTAATTGGCGGTGTAGATATTACCTTTGATTGTATCGGTTCGAGTGTCACAATAGATGACGCGCTCCGTTTCACACACGCAAACGGTGAAGTCATTTTGCTCGGTATGCCCGGAATCCCCAAAAACATAGACTGGGTCTCAATTTGGTATAAACAATTGAAAGTAGCAGGTGCCTATACATATGGGATCGAAACGCACAACGGCGAACAAGCCCATACCTTTACACTCGGCATGCGGCTCCTCCAAGAAACGGGATCACAATTGCGTCCATTGGTGATCAGACGCTTTCCACTGCGAGATTATAGGCGTGCCATCCAGACTGCCCTCAATACAGGAAGAACCGCTACGGTGAAAACCGTATTTGACTTACGGACCGATTCTGCTGGCTACCCAATCGACTAACACATTCCTTATGACACCTCCTGTCACTTCGCAGAACCTTCCGCAAACGTCTCTTTCTACCTATAACAGTATTACAGCGCGGAGTGTGCTCATCGGCATGGTGGCGGTGATATGCCAATGCCTCGCCACCCCCTACAACGATTTCCACGTTGGCGGCACCTATCTTGCCGGAAACCATCTGCCGATCGCCGTCGTCTTCGTCATGCTGGTCTTCGTACTCGGTGTCAATACACTGCTCAAGCGACTGAAACCCGACACCGAATTGCAAGGCAGTGAACTCCTCGTTATTTGGGGGATGATGCTGGTTGCATCCGGTATCCCATCTTCAGGACTAATGCGCTATCTCGTCCCGCTCGCTGTCAGTCCATTCTACTTCGCGACTCCCGAAAACGAGTGGATCACGCTTTTTCACCAACACCTCCCAGACTGGATGGTTGTGAAAGATCCAAAAGCTGTCTTCTATTTCTATGAACAATTACCAGAGGGAGATGCAATCCCTTGGCGCGCATGGCTGAAACCGATCGTCGGATGGAGTGCATTTGTCCTGATCTTCTACTTCGTCACCATCTGCTGGACGGTTATCCTCCGAAAACAGTGGGTAGAACATGAACGTTTCACCTTCCCGCTCGTCCAATTGCCGATGGAGATGTTTCAAACACCGTCAGGCGGCGCGCTTCTCAACAGATTCTTCAAATCGCCGCTGATGTGGTGCGGCTTTGCGATACCGGTTATATTGCACGGCTTGAAGGGATTGCATCTCTACTTTCCAGCCATCCCAAGTCCATCTGTCTACTTTCCGATTTCCACATTTTTCACGGAAAAACCGCTGTCCGCTTTGAACTGGTGGCCCTCCATAAACCTGTTTATTTACCCTTCAGTCGTCGCTATCGTCTATCTGCTCACGCTCGAAATCTCGTTTAGTTTCTGGTTCTTCTTTCTCCTCGGCAAAATGGAGACAGTGCTTATCTATGCGACAGGCTCAAAGGTGAATCAGTGGGATTTTCATCAAAACCAGCAGATGGGTGCGCTGTTAGTCTTTATCGGATTTATCCTGTTCCTCGGGAAACGTCATTTCGGACGCGCATTCGCCACGATCTTTGGAAAACGCGCAAACACCGACACTAACGAACCGTTACCTTACGTCTGGGCAGTCGGCGGTTTGATTGTCGGTATCCTACTGCTCACACTGATATGTAGCCTTGCGGGGATGCGCGTATGGGTGGCACTCTTTATCCTCGGCATCTTCCTCGCCATCACAACAGTCGGCACATGGATGGTTACCAATGGCGGTTTGATGTTTATCCTCTACTCCTTCCTACCCGGTGAATATCTGATTACGCTATTTGGCAGCGCGCGTGTGAACGCACCGAGTTGGACCTTGGTCGCTTATGAACGGGTCTTGATGTTCGACATGCGGGAAATCATGATGCCGAGCGTGATGAACAATTTCAAACTTGCGGAACCGCTGCGTCTGAAACAACGTCCATTCGTGCTTGCGATGGGTATTGCTATCGTCTTGGCGATGGGTGTCTCCTACTATTCGTCCATAAACCTTGCATACACGCACGGTGCAGTCAACCTACAGCACTGGACCTATATGATCTCCACAACCAGTCCATTTAATCGTCTCACAAGTATTCTTCAACACCCGACTGGCATTGAATTGGAGAGGCTCGGTTCGTTTATCTTCGGTGGTGCGATGATGTTCGGCATGCTCTGGATGCGGCACCACTACCTCTGGTGGAAACTGCACCCGATCGGTTCTCTCATGATGACGAGTTATGCAACCTACTGTTTTTGGGGATCATTTTTTATCGGTTGGTTTCTCAAATACACCACGCTCAAGTTCGGCGGTGTTGCCCAGTACCGTAAACTCCGTCCGCTTATTTTAGGCGTTGTGTTAGGCGAATGCTTCATCGGCGGTATTTGGATTATTGTTGGACTTATGACCGGCATCGGCTATCGGCTATTGCCAGGTTGATATAGTGTGGCTCTCTGTGTTTTAGTTGACTTACCCCTTTATATATGTTATTCTTATAGTATGTTATGTTAGAAATTTGAAGAAAATCCAAAAAAACGGAGCAACCCACAGATACAATTGACAACCAAAATCGCAAACGTTACACGTCCCTTGGTATCTTTTTTCGCAGCCAGAAATATCAGAAAAAACACCTCTAAACCCACACAGTGACTGAGTTCACAACCTAAATATAAAAAATACCAAAAAGCTAAAAAAGATACCATATGGTATCTTTTCAGTCAGATTGGTATCTTTTTTAACGCAAAATCACATCCGAATTTTCCAGCAGAACACATCACGGGTCATCCCGAAAATCAGCGCATCAGACAACGGCAAAAAACCAAATATTTCCCGTGACACGCTTCTTATATTATACTTAAAATATGTTATGTTTTTCAACAAACTGCCGAAATTTTCGCAGCATTTCGCAGCATTTCGCTAGAAAAACGTCCAATCCAATAATTTCTTAAAATTGAATGCCCCTGCCTATAAAAAACAAAAAGATTGACATTTGTACGACTTTAGGGTATACTTAATACATGAACACAAACGCGATTCGGTCATCGGGTACAGATGCCTCTTAAATTGCCCGAGAACGCAGGTGGTGTCTAACTTCCGAGCCGTTTTTAGTAGAAATCGCGTTTGGATCAATGCACACGTGGGTTTTCCTGATTTTTGGGGAAATTTTATTGTCCAAACTTTAGTAGGAGGTTGAACGGCATGAAAATTATATTGGTATTAGCCGGATTTGTGTTGATGATAGCCTATTGTGTTATCGGAAACCCGAGCAACATAGCACAGGCGGAGGAAATCTTGGGAGTAGGAACGGATTCACTGCTCGGAGGAGACCTAACCGATCCAGAAGACGATGGTGATCCTGAAGCAGATGAGGGTTACAACGCCATTTTCTCAGCCAACGAGGAACCCGGATTCGCGGGCGGGGAATTTTCGTTTAACGTCTTCGATAACATCCTTGGTCCCGGCAATGACAAATGGTGCTGCGGACGTGGGGGCGGCATTCCGGAGGAAGGTCTACACGTGACAGCTGAGTTTGAAGAAGCGTACGCGTTGACACACTTCACCTTATCTTCAGCGAACGATGTTCCTGCAAGAGACCCCACAGTGTGGGAGGTTCAGGGGTCGAACGACGGCGAGGAATTTACGACCATCTATGCCCACGATGCGGATAGCGTTTGGAGTGAACGACTGCAAGTCGCCCTTTTTGAGGCAGGGACAGATTTCGAGGTTCAAACCGTCGGGTATAAGTTTTTCCGGCATGTTACTTTTGACACCGCATCGAACCCGGCTGGGGCGTACTTTCAAATTGGCGAAATTGAGTACTTCGGCGATGCTAATTTGACCCCCGTAGACCCTAAAGCCAAGCTGACAACCACATGGGGAAGCATCAAAAACGCCCGATAAGCACCAAATATCGGACATTTTCTAAAGCGGCTTAAATCGAATAATAACTCGGTTTGAGCCGTTTTTCATATCCGTAAATCTCGTCAAACAACGAAAGACTCAAAACTGCACCATTTCGGGCAATCTATTATGAGATTTGCACTATTCGGTGCAATCTCATCAAGAATGCCAGTGGTATCACTCCCTAAACTGGCACGAAACTTGCTATCTTACTGATAAATAAATTTGCACATTCACATAAAATATGCTAAAATAAATTGGTGATTGCATAGCCGTCCGAACATCAATAGAAACCGTCTCATGAAACGAGTTACCCTGTTTAAATGAAATATTTTACTTACTTCGGAAACCATCTCATCAACGCGAAACTGCCGGACAATTCGGAGGTCTATTACGCCAAACCTCCGCTGCCGGGGATTAAGCGCGCAGCACTGAGTGAACATACACAACGTGCCTTTGAGAACCCTCTTGAGATGCCGCCGCTCAGCGAACTCGTCAACGGCGATTCAAAAGTGCTCATCCTGTTCGACGATAACTGCCAACCGTTTCCAGCCACCAAAAAGCCTGATTTGCGGCAGATTATGGTTGAGACGCTTCTGAAGATGCTCTACGGATACGGCGTGGAGAAAAAGAATATCGAACTGATGTGTGCCGTGGCACTGCACCGTAAAATGAAAGAACACGAACTCGCCTATATGCTCGGTAAAGATATTATGGACGAGTTTTATCCGCACCAACTCCGAAACTTTGATGCGGAGGATGCCGACCAGATTGTTGAGGTAGGACGCACGGAACAAGATGAAATCGTTGAAACCGATAAAGCAGCCCTCGAAGCCGACTTGGTGATTTATGTCGATATGATACAGATTCCGCTCAACGGTGGACATAAATCCGTAGCAGTCGGGCTCGGCACGTATAACTCTATCGCACCGCACCACTCGCCGCACATGACGGCAGAAAGTCCGCACGTGATGCAACCCGAAGGTTCGCACATGCACGCCTGTATAGAACGGATGAGCCGTCTCATTCAGAAAGAGACACCTATCTTGGTGCTTGAAGCAGCGATGAACGGCGCGATCTATCCGTTTCATCTCCGCTACGTTGGTAAACCAAACCGGGACTGCAATATCGCAGAGAAGGTTATCAAAACCTTCACACCGGTAACCCTATCACTTCTGCCTGAATCCATGCGCTACGCGATCCTCAAGAGTGTACGGACAGATTATGAACCGATACAGATTAACGCAGGCGACATCGATGCAGTCCACGCGAAAACATTGGAGTCAATGAAGGATCAATTGGCAATAGACATCCCGCGCCAGTTCAGCACTTTAGTGTTCGGACTCCCCGATATGAGTCCGTACGCTGTTGATGCGCGTATCAATCCTGTGTTGGTCGTCAGCGACATCTTGGGCTATGTTTTTAACTGGTTCTATAACAAACCTATCATCAAAAAGAACGGCGTTGTGATCATTATGAACCCGACGTATGAGATCTTCCACGAAGAGTATCATGTCGCCTACAAACAGTTTTACGATGAAGTCCTTGCCGAAACGACGGAACCCTTTGAGATGCAGCAGAAGTTTCAGGAGAAATATGCGAAGGACGCGTATCTCATTGATTGCTATCGGAATAAATTTGCGCATCACGGCTTTCATCCGTTCACCGTCTGGTATTGGGCGACGTATCCGCTGAAATACCTATCAAAGGTCATCCTTGTGGGACCAAAGGAACCGAGAGTGGCACAGCGGTTAGGCGTTGACTGGGCAAAGAACTTAGACGACGCGCTCGCCATGGCACGTGAAATCTCCGGTGAGGATGATGTCGTTGCCTTGACAATGCCACCGTTTTTCTACGCAAACGTCGGGGATTAATAAATAAAAATGAGACAGAGGGAGTTTATGAAAGAGACAGACATATTGATACCCACAAGTACCATCGGAAGTTACGCACCACCGAGTTGGTTGTGTGTAACACTGGAGGCAATCGGACGCGGCGAACTCGGCGAAACCGATATTAACGAAACCTTTGACGATGCCGTCCGAACCGCTATCGCCGACCAAGAACGCGCTGGAGTTGACATTGTTACAGAAGGCGAAATGCGTCGCCAAGATTTTGTGCTCGGTTTCTATGAACGGCTCACCGGGTTAGAAGAACTCCCTGCACCGAGAACACAAGGACCCGATGGACACGATCAGCGCGGCAAATGGTTACCCTCTGTTCCGCTTGCAGCTCCCGATGGACTCGGTATCCTCACAGAATTTGAATTTGCGAAAAACGAAACCACCAAACAACTCAAGGTAACATGCCCAGGTCCATTTACGCTCTCAGGACGCATTCAGACAGGCGGACTCTACAAAGAACGTCTTGAAGTTGCTTACGCCTGTGCAGAGATTATCAATACAGAACTCCGACAGCTTGTGGCAGCAGGTGCGGAATTCATCCAGTTAGATGAACCTTCTTACGCTGTTTACCCTGACCGCCCACAAGAATTTGTGAAGTTGTTCAACCACACTGTCAAAGACGTTTCTGCTAAAATCGGGCTGCATATCTGTTTCGGAAACTACCGCGGTAGGGCAGTCGGCAAACGTTCTTACCGTCCGCTCTTCCCACACATCCTTGACGCAGCATTTGACCAACTCGCACTTGAATTTGCGAACCGAGAGATGGCAGAAATCGGATTGTGGAGCGAATTTTCAAACGACAAAGAACTCGCCGCAGGACTCATCGATGTCAAAAACTACTATGTCGAAACAGCGGAGGATGTAGCGGCACTGCTCCGAGAAGCACTTGAGCATGTACGTCCTGAAAAACTTTCGATTACACCAGACTGCGGTTTCAGTCAAACGGCACGGTGGGCAGCAGCCGCCAAATTGAGAACGATGGTAGACGGCACTGAAATCGTCCGCAGAGAACTTACAGGAACAGGCTAACAAAACTATGAACACAAATAAAAAAATACCGACACCCCAAGAAATTGAGAAGGAATTCCAAGAATATTTGGAAAAGAAATACGGTGGCACCGTCCGCGTGATGAACGCGAACGCTAATGAACCCACACCTGAAGGAGAAGCAGAGGCACCCGAACCCCAAAAAACTTTCGATTTGAAGTTTGACCTCAAACCGAGGGAGATTAAGCAGTATCTCGACCGCTACGTTATTAAGCAGGACGAAGCGAAGAAAGCACTTGCCATCGCCGTCTGCGACCATTATAATCACGTTCGAGAATGCCATGAAAATCCCGATGCCGCCGATACCGACTACTCAAAACAGAACGTCGTCATGCTCGGTCCGACGGGTGTCGGTAAGACCTATCTTATCCGACATATCGCCAAACTCATCGGGGTGCCGTTTGTCAAAGCGGATGCTACCCGATTCAGTGAAACAGGTTACGTCGGTGCGAATGTAGACGACTTAATCCGTGAATTGGTAACACAAGCCGACGACAATCTCGAATTGGCACAATACGGTATTATCTACCTCGACGAAGCAGACAAAATCTCAACACCGCCGAATATTATTGGACGCGATGTGAGCGGACGCGGCGTGCAAATCGGACTCCTCAAATTGATGGAAGAGACCGAAGTGGATCTACGTGCCGGAAACGATGTTGCCTCTCAGATGCGCGCAGCGATGGAATTCCAGAAAAGCGGTAAGGTCGAAAAAGAGGTTATTAACACGCGGCATATCCTGTTTATCATCAGCGGTGCGTTTACCGGTATGGAGAAGATTATCAAGAAACGCATGCATCAAAGTAGGATCGGGTTCAACGCTGAAATCGCCAGCCAAACCGATGATGCATCACAGTATTTTGAGGATGTTACACCGAAGGATTTCATCGACTTCGGCTTTGAGCCTGAGTTTATCGGACGACTCCCCGTGCATGTCATTTGCAATGAGCTGGCGGTAGACGATCTTTTTTATATTCTGAAACATTCCGAGGGATCTATTATTCGGCAGTATGAAAACGCTTTCCGTGCGTATGGGATCACAGTCCTGTTTTCCAACAGCGGCTTACGCCGAATCGCTGAAAAAGCGATTGAGCAGAAAACAGGTGCGCGTGCCTTAATGACAGTCTGCGAAAAGGTTTTACGAGACTATAAATTTAATTTGCCCTCCACCGGCGTTAGCGAGTTCGTCGTCACGGACGCGGTTGTAGATGCGCCAGATGTTGAACTCAAGCGGATAACTGAAGATGCCAATTACAATCGTAGTACGGTGATGCACGAACAGATCCGCCGATATGAGGCACAGTTTTACACTGAACACCAGTTACAGATTCAGTTCGATGCCGAAGCCACTGCGCTTATCTGTGAACGTGCGATTGCAGACGAAAAAGCAATACAACAGATCTGCGATCAACTCCTTGAAAGTTACCAGCACGGTTTAAACCTCATCAAGCAGAACACTGGACAGACCGTGTTCACCTTTCCAAAAGGAGTCGTGGAAAACCCCGATCAGGTGCTTGAAGAGTGGATTCGCGCGTCATATACCACAAAACGTTGAGAATGGCAGTCAGCTGCCGGTTTCCATCAGCAGTCGGCAGAATAGCCGTCAACCATAAATCGGAAAGCCATTATAAAAAATTATGAACACTGAACAAAAGAGACCCGCACGACCAGAACCGGTAGACCTTCGAGAAACCGGTGCACCGATTGATGGTGAACCACAGGTTAGCGACCGCCGACTGTTCTTCCAGCTCCATGTCTTTGAAGGATGCTCAGACACATATCGTATCATTGAAGCACTTGAAAAGAGCAGCCTGAATGCCGTACTATACGACGATCTTAACAATCCAACAGGCATCGGGGTGCTTTTCAGCACAGAAGATCCTGCTGTGTTAGCAACAGAAGTGCGAGACTTATTAGCAGAACTCCAAGACACTGCCAATCTCTCATACCGTCCGGAAATGACAATGATAGGTCGGACCTATTCAAGCGGCAGAGAACCGAACTTGGAAGAGTGGCTTCTTAACAAACCGCTCCAAAACGTCCTTAATCCTGATTTCCCATGGGCAATTTGGTATCCGTTGCGTCGCAAGCCTGACTTCTATCGCCTCGAATACCGCGAACGCGGAAGGATTTTAGGGGAGCACGCGATGCTCGGTCGCAGCTACGCCGCGGGTGGATACGCAAGCGACATCCGATTGGCATGCTTCGGGTTAGATACGAACGACAACGAATTTGTTATCGGGTTAGTCGGAGCCGAATTATACCCCTTATCGCGACTGATACAGGATATGCGCCAAACGGAGCAGACGACCAAATACATTGAAGCACTCGGTCCGTTCTTCATCGGCAAGGTTCGGCGGCAATTTACAGCAAGCTTTATGTAACCTCACCAACAACTGAAAACTGATTGCTGACAACTGATAACCCATGAGAAACATTCTTGCAGTTTGTACAAAAGAACTCTATACCTATTTCGTCTCACCCATCGCCTATTTTGTCTGCTTTGTTTTCACAGCGATTTCGGGATTCCTTTTCTCCACCATACTCATTACTGCCAGCAGACAGGGTGGGACGGGGGCATTCGTGATAGAGACACTTTTCGGTAATATGGCAATCATTTTACTCTTTTTTACACCGGTGTTGACAATGAAACTCTTTGCAGAAGAGCGAAAATCAGGGACAATTGAGCTCCTCCTGACATCGCCGATTACAGATGGACAGGTAGTCCTCGGCAAATTCCTCGCCAGCTCCACACTGATGCTGATTTTACTCGGTTTGACGCTTCTATTTCCCCTGTTAACGCGAAGTTTCGGTTACCTGGACAGTGGACTCCTGCTAAGTGGTTATCTCGGGATCATCCTGATTAGCACCTCCTTTCTGGCATTAGGTTTATTGATGTCATCAATGTGTAAAAACCAACTTGTTGCGGCACTAACAAGTTTCGGCATCCTCATAACGTTATGGGTGATCGGCGCGCTTTCAGCACGCGATGGCACGATCGAGAAATTTTTGAGCTACCTATCGCTATCTGAACACTACCACAACTTTGCGCGCGGTGTCATCCCTCTAAAAGATGTTGTCTACTATGTCAGTTTTACATGTGTCTGCCTATTTGCAACGTTCAAGTCCATTGAATCATCAAAATGGAGGTAGGACATGGAAACTAAAAAGAACATTGCAGGCCCACTCTTTGGGCTTCTTACGTTGATTTTCAGTTTCATTGCCACCGCCAGCGGGTTTTTCCGCGCATGGCCCGTTTTTTGGATCAGCCTGCTCCTCGCACTCGTCTCACTCGCTGTTTTTGCCCGGTTGCGGTTCGCAGACTTTGTAAACTTCTTCGTCAGTCGCCAAGTGCGGTACGGTGCGAACGTCGCATTGGGCATCGCTGGCGTTATCGGCATCGCGGTTTTCGCCAACGCTATTGTCGCACATCGTTTTGATAAAAGAACAGATTTAACAGAACTGCAGCTCTATACCCTTTCAGAACCGACCCAAACTATACTCAAAAACCTTAAATCGGAAATTCAGGTAACAGCATTCTTCAGCAACGACCTCCAGCAATTAGCAAGTCGTGCTAAAGATATTTTAGCATTGTACCAGCGCGAAACAGAACTTTTAACCATCTCATTTAAAGACCCCTATGTTGACCTCCAGCTTCGCGAAAAGTATCAACTGCAATACGACGGAACGATCATTTTTGAAAATAAAGAGCAGCAAGAAAAGGTAACCGTTGTTGAGGAACAGAAATTCACAAGTGCAATCCTGAAACTCACCCGTAACGAAATCAAGAAAGTCTATTTTCTTGTCGGTCATGAAGAACACGGGGTTGACGATTTCAATAACAACGGATATAGTAACGTGCGGATAGAATTAGAGAACCAGAATTATGTCGCGTCCTCCCTCTCACTTTTGACAGAACCTGCCATCCCAGCAGAT
The DNA here is from genome assembly GCA_965208735.1 of Candidatus Poribacteria bacterium. Taxonomy (GTDB): domain Bacteria; phylum Poribacteria; class WGA-4E; order WGA-4E; family WGA-3G; genus WGA-3G. The sequence continues at coordinate 4,215,955 of CBDBPM010000002.1, read as the reverse complement.
TGTGCGGCACTCGTTATAGCGGGTCCAAAAAACACTTTGACGCGCCACGAACTCGACGCAGTAGCAAAATACTTAGTGCTTGGTGGAAAACTGCTCCTGATGCTCGATCCATCGGTAACCTCCGCAGCGGATGTAAATAGCGGACTCGTTCGACTCATGAAGAGATGGGGTATCGCCATAGGAAATGATCTCGTTATTGACAAAAGACAGTTTGTACCTCTATTCGGACCCAGCGCACCGGTTCCGGGACCTGAATTGCACGAAATTACACGCGCGATGAGAGAAGCAGTAGCGTTTCCGGTAACTCGCTCTGTTACACCTGTAGCGGACAGATCCAGCAGTCTCAGCGTGAAATCTCTTTTCAAAACCGTCGGCGAAACCGGAAACAGTTGGGGGGAAACCCAGCGTGAAACTGACGGAACTTTCAGCGAAGATTTCACAGGTTTCATCTACACACCTGACGTGGATACGCCGCCACCTGTGTCTATCGCCATCGCTGTTGAACAAAAAATCGACCAAGACAGTGAGAAAAAAACAGAACGCGACTTAACCCGAATTGTCGTCTTTGGGGACTCAGATTTCGCGGCGAATGCTATTTTCCGAGAACCAAATCGAGATCTCTTTTTAGCCGCAATCAATTGGCTCACATTAGAGGAAGATCTCATCGCTATCCGCCCAATCGACTTACAAGGGCAAACACTGCGCCAGATGCTCGTTCAAGATGAACGTTTAGTGCAGATAACATCGGTCTTTCTGATTCCCACAATCGTCTTTACTGCTGGGTTAATCGTCTGGTGGCAGCGCCGCAAAGGAGAGAACGCGTGAACTTCCGGACAACGCTTATCATCATCGCGCTCCTTGCCGGTATTGGAGGTGCATACTACCTGTTTTTTCAGGAGCCGTCCGATCAGACAACTGAAAATGAGAAGCCTCCGATGCATCAGGTCTACGGCATCACACGCGATGCGGTTCAACAGGTGGAAATAGGGTTCGCAGATGCGGCATATCAAGACCTGAAATTGGTAAAGGACACAACCGACAACTGGCAGTTAACAAAACCATTTCAGGCGGATGCTGACAGTGAGAAAGTCAGTCAGATGTTAGATGACATCCTCAATAAACGCGTCAAGCAGACGCTTGAAGTAACCGAGTTAGCACAGTATGGACTGGATACACCGAGTATAACGCTTTCGCTTTGGACAGAAGGAGATTCTCCAACAGCAACCTTTCTCATCGGCAAAAAGGCGATTAATTTCTCCGTCTATGTCAAAGAGAAATCGGAAACGCATATCTTTCTAATTGAATCCAGTGCGCTTGATGATCTGACAAAATCGCCGACAGACCTCCGCGACCGGTCAGTTATTAAGTTCAATTCAGAAACAGTTTCAAGCATTCAGTTTGAACATAGGGATGCAGGCTCCACCTCCCAATCAAACACAATTAATTGTAAAAAACGAACCGGGACATGGCACGTTATACACCCGCTCGAAGCAAAAGCAGATGCCCAAGAAATTGAGGACCTTCTTTCGGAATTGCGTTCGCTAAAAGTGTTAAGCTTTGAATTAGATGGCTTTGAAGCAGATGGTGCTGATACTAAGGCACAGTTAGAAAAGTCTGGTTTAGATGATCCACGTATTCAGGTGGAACTCACAGATGGAGATAACACCTACACGATTGACATCGGTTCTTCAATTCCGTCTGAGAACAGCACACAAGGACGCGTCTATGTCAAGGCATCTGTTTATCAAGGTGCCGTCTACACTGTTGCTGAAGATATCTATCATCTTCTCAATAAATCTGTTTTTGATCTGCGCGATAAGCGGGTCATTGATTTTCAACGTACCGATACAATTCGCATCGAAATCAAACAAGATACAGAGACAACTGTTTGCACGAAAAACTTTGATAACACATGGGAATTGCAAACGCCGACTGGTAAAATAAAAGCAGATGCTGAAGCGGTGGACGATCTACTTTTCGGTGTGGATTCCCTCGAAGCTGCTGCGTATGTTGATGATTCTACCGGAAGCCTGGCATTGTCCGGATTAGCAACACCATCAATTGCGGTCGCTTTCACCCAACGCGGTGAAGAAGCACCAACCGTTCTACACATCGGAGACTACACGCAGGACGGAACTGTCTATGTCAAAGCAGAACAGTCTCCACAAGTCAGCCGCGTTAAACGCGCATTAATCGATAAGATAGCACAAGGCACCGCATGGTTACGAGATAAACAGGTACTCAACTTCCATATTGATGATGCGATTCGACTTACATCAACCTTGCCTGGAGAATCCGCTTTCACATGTCAACGTCTGGGGACTAACTGGCGGCTCACTGCGCCGGTGCAAGAGGATGCAAACAATGCCGAAGTGAACGCCATCATCTACGAACTTGATGATTTGACGGCAGCCGCATTCGTAGGGCGCAAATCCACACCTACCGATACTATCACAGGTTTCAGTAAACCGAATGTGCAGTTGACCGTCGAACTTCGGAATCAGAAAGTCTATACCTTGCAAGTTGGAAACCCAGTCGATGCGTCCGGACATTTCTACGCGCGGCTCCAACATGAACCGAATATAATTTTTCTGCTCAATGCAGAACGCATTCCAAAACTGAAAACAACACTTGAACGGATCCGTACTTCGGACGAGTAATGGTTGAACGCTATGCAGACGTATATTATCGCAACAGCCTATTTTTTCTTTATTGTTGAATTGCTCGTCATTAGCCGATCATTTTTTTACGCGCGGCGCGAACGCAATGCGAAGCGGCCAACCTACACACCCAAGACGGCAATTATCGCGCCTCATTACGGATGGGATGCTGACACGGAAGCACACGTCAAAGGGCTTCTGCATCAAGACTACGCGGGCGCGTATGAAATTTTCTTCGTCACACACCAAAAAGCAGATTCGGGACACGATGTCTCTTATCCACACCTCTGTGAGATTGCCGAACCGCATCCGAATATCCACGTGCTATTAGCGCCGAACATCGTTGAAAACAACCTCCCACGTTCACAAAAGGTGCAGAATCTCCTGACAGCGATCGAAAAACTTCCAGACGATATTGAAGTCATCGCGTTTGTGGATGCCGATGTCGCTATCCGAGAGAATTGGTTAACGCTGCTTGTGAACCCGCTCCAAGAACCCGATATAGGGACAACTGTCGGCGGACGGTTCTATTTTCCACAAACATGGAATATCGCATCGCTTGCGGAATCAATTTGGGTCAACTTCCAGATGAGCGTCCAAGGCGACCATCGGTACACAATGGTATGGGGTGGCTCTAATGCCTTCCGACGCGAGATGCTCGAAAAAGCCCAAATCCTTCAACGTTGGAGTGAAGCAACAATCGAAGATCTGAATACGACGCTTGCAATGCGAGATGTTAAGCGCAAAGTGCATTTCGTCCCAGACTGTGTAGCGGTTACGCGCACCGCCAACCGGACATGGCACCAGATTTTTGAATTTACGAACCGGCAGGTGATTATGACGTTTCACATGGGACTTTGGGCACAATGGTTCGCAAGTCTCATGATCTCTCTACCGAAAGGTGTCTGCATATTGGGATCACTCCCCTTTCTATTTCACAGGAGAGAATTACTACCGGTTATCTTCATCCCTTTTCTCGAAGCACTCAGTTATCGTTTTTTCACCAAAAACCTACCGCGCTGGCTCCAAGACATGCCAAAGGTCCGGCAGACGATTAGTGTATCCTCATACGTTACCTCAGTTGGGATATTCCTCGCGGGTCTCAATGCTATATATGCCGTATTCCAACGCAAAATCACCTGGGGCGGCGTGCGATATGAAATTCTGTCGGCGACAAAGTGTCGGGTTTTAGGCGCGGTAAAGCGAAAACAGGAAGATAACCTTTGAGGCATAGTTGTACGCAACATTTGAAACGTCCTTGATTTTTTTCTCAAAATGTGGCATAGTACCTATACAGAACTTTTTAACAGCAAGTTTTGTCTTACATTCACGAGAGGAGTGGAAAAATGGGTGGAGAAAAAATCATCAAATCAGAAAAAGAATGGAAAGAACAACTCACACCAGAAGAATTTAAAGTGACTCGGAAGAAAGGGACAGAACGCGCCTTTACAGGGCAATATCACGATTCTAAAGAACAGGGCACCTATCACTGCATCTGTTGCGATAGCCCGCTCTTTAGTTCCGAAACCAAGTTTGATTCAGGAACAGGGTGGCCCAGTTTTTCGGAATCGATCTCCCCGGAATCTATTGAGACGAAATCGGACCGTAGTATATTTTTCATGCCGCGCACTGAAGTCGTCTGCAGTCGGTGTGATGCGCACCTCGGGCATGTTTTCGATGACGGACCACCACCGACAGGTAAACGTTACTGCCTGAATTCCGCGGCACTTACACTCGTAAAATCAGAAGACGAATCCTAAATCAGTTATCGGTGATCAGTGGAATAGTTGTCAACTAAAAAAGTCCAGTAAAGTCTCGTAAAGTGTAGCTAAAGTTGAAAAGTCTGTAAAGTTGGTAACTTCATAACTTTAGATCACTTTAGAACACTTGCTAACTTTCTTCACTTGCTAACACTGACAACCTATAACTGATAACGAATAAAAGGAGAAGAGATGGCACTACGAAGTCGAATCTCATCAAGATTTCTTGTCAATGAACTCGCCACCGCCATGTCGGAGGACTGGGGGACTTCGCGCAAGTTTATGCGTTACCAACTCGCCAAAGAAAGTTTCAACTGGCGACACCCACTCGGTGCGAAACACGGCAAAGGCGACGCTATTGAATTGGTAAGCCTCCGAATTACCGATATGTGTAACCTCCGTTGCCACTCTTGTGGACAATGGGGTGATAACGGTTATCTCGTCGGGCAATCCCTCAAAGAACTCAAACAACGCGAAGTCCCCGTCGAAATCTATAAAGATCTCGTCGACCAGATTGTTGATGAAGGTTGGTCACCGGTTTGGTATATCTGGGGCGGCGAACCGATGCTTTACCCCGGTATTATCGAATTGATGCACTACATCAAAGAGAAAGGGATGCCTATATCCCTCGTTAGCAATGCTACGAATATCGCAAGACGTGCTGACGATATTTTGGAAACCTGCAAAATTATCTACTTGAGTGTCGATGGACCGAACGAAGAAATCCACAACACGCAACGTCCAGGTGTATCAGAAAACTATGACAACTTTAAGGATGTCAAAGCCGCTCTGGAAACACTTAGTGCAGCGAAAGAAAAACGGAACATCGCATTTCCTTATATTGTCCCGCTGAGCTGCGTCACAATGTATAATATTGATGAGGTCGTAGATCTCTATAAATTCACCAGCCAATACGCCGATGCGCAAATTTTCTATCTCACATGGTGGATAGACTCGCAATCCGCGCAGGAACACACGGAAGAATTTGAGAAACGTTTCGGGTTCAAACCACAAACGCATTACGGTTGGATAGGAACGTGGAAAGACTTTGACCACGGCGTAATCTTGGATCGCTTTGCAGAGATGGAAAATCTCTCGAATGAACAACGCCGTTGCCCGCCCATCATGATGCCGAGACTCAATACAAAAGGCGAAATCCAACGCTATTACACCGATCATGAGCAAACCTTTGGCTACAACCAGTGTGTCAGCATCTACATGACCATGGAGATTGATAGTAACGGCGACGTAAGTCTCTGCCGTGACTACCACGACTATATCATCGGCAATATCAAGACAGACAAAGTTGTCGATATGTGGAATAACCAGAAGGCGACGAAGTTCCGGCAGTCCATAAGCAATGATGGACCTATGCCCGTATGCCGACGCTGCTGCGGCTTGATGGGGTTTTAATAGTTTACAGTTTTCAGTCGTCAGTTATCAGTTACAAAAGGCAGAAGTGTATCATACACCTCTTAACTGAAAAATGACAACCGATAATATATTATAGGAGACCTTATGCAGATAGGATTACGAATTCCCGGTACAGCCCGTCAATTGCCCTTCGCAGATTTCTGCAAGTGGTGCGTAGATAATGGGTTTGATGCCGTTGATATTGGAGAAGTCACCCCCGAAATTGTCCAAACCGCGAGAGATGCCGGCCTTGCTATCGGCTCCGCGGATCTCCCCGGCACCAGAGACTTACTTAGTGCCAAAAAATCTAAACAAAAAGCCGGTGCTACCGCTGCAAAATCTGCTATCGAAGCCGCTGCTGACAACGATGTTCATATTATGTTCTGCGTCTTTGTACCGGAAGATGCCAGCCTCGGTCGAGCAAAAAACTTTGATATCTGGAAGCAGACTATTCCACCTATCGCCGAATTCGCTGCGTCCAAAGGTGTAACGATCGCAGTAGAGGGATGGCCCGGTTCCGGTCCCGATTATCCGGCACTCGGCTGCACACCAGAAATGTGGCGTGCGATGTTCGCAGAATGCGATTCTCCGGGTTTAGGACTCAACTACGATCCATCGCACCTTGTCAGAATCGGTATCGACTACCTACGCGCCCTGAACGAGTTCGCGGCTTATGTCAAACACGTCCACGGCAAAGATACAGCCTTCGACGAAGAAGCACTCTATCTGCACGGCAATTTGGGACCGAGTTTCCAAAGTGCTCGCGGTTTCGGTGAAGATTGGTGGCGTTATACCATCCCCGGTGACGGCATTGTGGATTGGCTGCGCGTAGTACAACGTTTAGAAGACGAGGGTTTTGACGGTATTGTCAGTGTAGAACTTGAAGATTACCGTTACTGGCGCACATGGGAAGCAGAATCTGACGGTTTGCGCCGTTCACGTGAATTCCTTGATGAGTTTGTCCGTTAACCCTTGTGGGAACGTGAGTTTGATAAAGGCGCACTTTCGGGCAAAATGTCAACTTACGGGCGATATGCCACAAACTAAAAGTTTGTGCTACAAGGAGAAATTGCCATGAACGAACTTCTTAATATAGGTATGGAGGCTTCGCCTGAGAAGTATCTCCGTCACTTAATCACAGAAGAAGAACGTACGCATTTTGAAGAGCAAGGCTATCTATATATACCAAACGCGCTCTCGTCAGAGATGCGGGAACAACTCACATACGCCGTAGATACCTTGTACAACAAAGCACTCGCCACAGGCAGGGCAAAGCCTGGCTCACACTGGGGTTGGTCGGATTTCTTAGGTGCCGATGATGCGTTGTTAAATCTTGTAGATCTGCCGACGACATTACCCAAAGTCTGGGGCATCTTGGGGTGGAATATCTACCTATACCATGCGCACATGCACGTCAAACCCCCAACACCTGCAGATGCCGAAGAAGGCGAAGGGTGGCTGGAATGGCATCAAGACAGCGGGCGCGTCAATATCGAAATGGAGACGCATCCGCGTCCACGTTTGTCCATGAAAGTGGCGTATTTCCTCACAGATGTCTCTGAACCGGGACGCGGGAATTTCTATATCCGCCCGGGTAGCCATCTAAAGTCAGATATGTCCGTTCCAGAATATGAGCTCAGCCGCGATCCACGCGAAGCGACCGCAGACGATGTGCCTGATGATGCAATGCCGGTCTGTGTGGAGCCGGGAACCGCCGTTTTGTTCGACAGGCGACTCTGGCACTCGCGCAGTCCCAATCACTCCCAAATGACACGAAAGGCTCTTTTCTACGGCTATGGGTATCGCTGGATCCGCCCCAAAGACGAGATGAGTGTTGAACCACTCTATGAACGCTGCGACTCGATTCGTCGGCAGCTGCTCGGTGCTGCCACCCGAAACAACGGACGCTACGTCCCCTCCGAAGACGACGTACCCCTTCGCGGATGGCTCATCAAAAACCTCGGCGACAAGCCAGCGTATGCAATGGGACCGCGGCACGCTTAAGTCGTAGGATGGAAGAGTGGAAGCCAGCTCCCTCCAGTTTCGCAACCAGATAAAAACGGAAGGATGGAGAATTAACCAGTTTTCCATTCTTCCACACTCCCATGTCTCTGTTCACTCTTCCGCTTATTGCCTTCTATCCAAACGCAAATTTAGGAGCATACCCCATGAAAACTGTATCACTTATTTGCATTTTGGCAGCATTTACTTTATCCAATGCGTTCGCTGCACCCGAATGGAAACCTTACGACGATTTTGAGGGAGATTTAGACGCAATCGACGAGACCCCCGGACAGGTACCGGACCTCGGTACGAAATGGGTCCAGTTTGTCCCTGAAAACCGCTTAGAGATGGGGATCAAAGACGGCACATTTCAGATGAAAGTCAAAAGTCCAGGAGGTCGCGATCCGGGTTTCAAACTCGTTTTCGGATGGGAGCCGCGCGACATCCTCGGTATCCAGTTCACTGTGAAGGTTGCTGAACTTTCCGATGCCGGTGGCTGGTTTGGGGTGCTGTGTACGAACGAGGAACCGAACTGGAAAAATCCGAACTGGGTTTTCGGCATGTCGCCGAGCCATCAACACAATTGGGGACCGAAAGGCGTGTTCGGTTCTGGATCCGTTGGACAACTCGGCGGTTGGGAAGCATTTTCTTATGAAGACATCCCTGAAAACACGAATATGCTCCGCACGCTCCGTTTGGAATGGAACGATGCGAAGCATGAAATGGCTGTGACTGTTGATCCGGGTGAAAAGACGGAATGGAAAAAGGACGACATCTCCTCTAATGCCGACTTAGGCGAATTCCCGTGGTGGAGTATCTACCTCACTGCCGATCAAGAAGTTGAAGTCGCCATTGACGATGTTTTCGTAAAATCGGAGAGTCTGCCGTATCCCGTAGAAGCCCGTGGCAAATTGGCTGTATATTGGGGAAAAATAAAACTAAATGACTCTGACTAAATGATGTCCTCCCTTGATTATTTTCCAATTTCTGGGTATAATTAGTACTGTCAATCTTAGGATAAAAACCATACATTTTCATAATGGAGGAAGAAGTGGCAAGAAAAAAAATCAGTGTTATTGGTGCGGGGAATGTCGGCGCAACAGCGGCGTTTCTGATCGCACAGAAACAACTTGGGGATGTCGTCATGATAGACATCGTGGAGGGAGTCCCGCAAGGTAAAGCATTGGACATGGCACAAATGGGGCCCGTAGAACTCTTTGATGCCGCAATCGACGGAGACCTGGATTACAGCGCAACCGCAGGCTCCGACTTGGTAATTATTACATCAGGCTCCCCCCGAAAACCGGGAATGACGCGCGAAGATCTGTTGCAAACGAACGCCAATATCGTCGGCAGTGTCACAGAAAACGTGGTGAAGCATTCGCCAGATACTATTATTATGATGCTCACGAACCCGTTGGACATCATGACCTACCACGCGTGGAAAGTCTCAGGATTCCCATCAAATCGTGTTGTTGGGCAGGCAGGCGTGTTGGATTCGGCACGGTTCCGTTATTTTATCTCACTCGAACTCGGTGTATCCGTAGAAGACATCCAGGCACTCGTCCTCGGTGGACACGGCGACACCATGGTTCCGCTCCCACGCTATACGACCGTCAACGGTATCCCGATCCCGCAGCTGATACCCGAAGATCGTATCGAAGCGATGGCACAACGGACGCGTGATGGCGGTGCTGAAATCGTTAATCTCCTCAAGACGAGTGGCTATTATGCCGCCGGTGCCTCGTTGGCACAGATGGCAGAAGCCATTGTTCTGGATAAGAAACGACTGCTGCCCTGCTCCGCACACCTCACGGGGCAATACGGTATTGATGATCTTTATATCGGCGTTCCTATTAAACTCGGTGGAGATGGTGTAGAAGAGATTCTCGAAATCGAGCTGACTGAAGACGAACTCGGTTCCTTACAACATTCGGCGGCAACCTATCAGGAAGGGATTACGTTGTTGGGTTATTAAGCAATTCCACTGTTTTTCAACGTGAGTTCAACTTGAACGTTTTGTCCGTGTTTGTAGCGTAAATTTGCCTCGAAGTGGGAGTTTGCGCTACAAGCGTTTTTCCGGTTCGGAGGCGTGCCGGAAGCATAAGTATCAATTTTAGAAAACATAACGCCTGCGGATTCATGCTAAACTTATTGGTATAATCTGCCTAAAGGAGAACACAACCGATGGGTCAAACCTATACCGCTGTTATTCAACAAGACGAAGGTTGGTGGATCGGCTGGATACAAGAGATTCCTGGGGTCAATTGTCAAGAACGGACTAAGGATGAATTGCTTGAGACGCTGCGAATTACGCTTCAAGAAACGATAGAATACAATCGTGAAGAGGCTATCAAGGCTGCGAAAGTTGAGCATCAGAAAGTCACTATCCAGATATGAAACGGAGAGCGTTAGTTAGGCATCTCAGAAAGCACGGTTGTTATTTCATTCGAGAGGGAGGCCGACACTCACGGTGGGGTAAGCGGCATCTCGGAAGCCAAATTTCAACTTCTGTGCCTCGCCATAATGAGATTGGTAAGTGGCTTGTTGAGAAAATCTGTAAAGATTTAAAAATCCCACCTCCATAGTCAAAATCAATGTTTCCCGCCTTTTTTCAAATCATCCAGCGAATGAATCGAGCACTTGGCTTAGCAACACCAGAATTAACAACACCTTTGGATTATTTGGGAGGCAACACCTAAACGGTGTAGAAGAGATTCTCGAAATCAAACTGACTGAAGACGAACTCGGTTCCTTACAACATTCGGCGGCAACCTATCAGGAAGGGATTACGTTGTTGGGGTATTAAAGCAGCGTGCACTGCATGTAAAGTAGTGAGTTGTGTTAGAAACACCTCTCACCTTGAACAGCTGACTAAGTCTATCACATTGATGTGAAGGACTTGGTCAGTTGCATTTAAAGTTAGGATCCCCAAAATCAAATGTTACTTAATTAGGACTTACGCAAAGTTGACGACAATAGAAGGCTTTTTGATCTCTCGTCGCAGATAGTCCTCGTATAAACTTTCTTTCAGGCGGTAAATCGTTTGACCCGTCGTGCGCGCAGCACGCGTCAAACTGACCCAGACCCACAAACAACAGGCAATATGATTGCGTTGTCCACGATGTTGACGACTTTGGCACTTGCTGATACCTGTCGTTTGCTTGAGCTCACGATGAAGTTGCTCAATCTTCCAACGAACGCGACATTCTTGCTGCGTCGCAGTCACATCCGATTGAGATAAATCGTTGGTGGCAATATATTCCGTGCGTCTGGTGCCGGACGCTATCCGAAACAACTTCACTTGGTGGCCTTTCGGAAACTTGTAGATATGAACACGTTTACCCTGTCGCAACTCTGATTCTGTCCACGTCAGATCATCTATCCGTTTGTGCGGGTCAACACCCTCAGTGTCATTGACGAGACGATTGCGTTTCAAGGGAGCATAATAGATTTTTGAGAGACTCTGAATCGTTTTTAGCACTGCCATTGAAGCATACCAAGAATCTACTAACACGACCCGAAACGGGAGATTTTTCACGAAGTAGGCGTTCTGCAACATCTCCTGAAGGTGTTGAAGTTTGGTTTTCGCGTCTCGGTCTGGATCATAGATACGGTAATCAATAATCCAATACTGATGCGTCTTCGGATTGACATAGACACATGTCACGAGACCGATGCCTTGGATGACACGTTTTTCGGAGCCACTCCACTGCCGGCGAACAGGTTCTATCTGTTTCGCATAAGGTTTTGGCATGACGGTATCATCAAAAAGAACGTATCCGTCTTCATCAAACTCAATATCGTTTCGCACCGAACGCCAGAGTTCACGGGCAGGGATACGTTCGGTATTCAGGAGACGATTGAGTTGATCATGGCTCCATTTCTCCGTATGATTGGCAAAGTGTGTCTGTGTGAAGTTCTGAAAACCGGCTAACAAAAATTGGCAATAATCCGAGAACAGCGGTTGTCTCTTTTCAGAAAGATTCATGCTCATCATAATTAAAAACTATAACACATTTTAATTCATTGCGTAAGTCCTATTAATCTTGAGTGCTTTATCTAATAAAAATTCAACCCAACACGAAAAGCGATATCGGATCTCTCAAAAGAAAACTGTAAGCCACCGAGTGCTGTTACTGTCGGCGACAATTCAATCTCTATACCGATTTCTCCAGCGAGGTCTCCATAGCGCATTGATTTTTTGAAAACCAAATTCTCTAATTCCTCATCAAGTTCTGCGTTAGCTTCTGAAGTTTCCCAAGACCTGACATAAGATAAAGCGAAAAACGGGTGCATCACCTGTCCAGACGCAGTTTCCAGACGTTTTAAGACACCTGCCGCACCTGAAAGTCTAAGAATACGTGAACGTTCAAGGACTTGATTCGTAGACTCTTGAACAGATCGGAAGAATACAGCACCGAAATCGCCTCTCCAAAAATAGTCTAAACCGGTGTCTCCCAACGGTTTGAGACGCACTATACCGACCACACCATTAGGTGCTGGTGGAACATCAGTCGCATCAGTCAATCCGACCCCAACTTGAAAAGAAATCTTTAAGTCATCTTCAATACCGTAGTCAAGATTAGCACCAACCGTTGTAGTGTCTTTGGGTTTAGTAATACCTATATCCTGCTTACTGAGAGCAAGTCCAAGCGAGGTATCCGCTGTAGGCAACCGGTAGAAACTTGTCTGAGAATAGGCGGTAATAGGATACAGCATAAATATCAAGGCTACATACGTGCATTTCTTTAACAATGCATAACTCCTTCTATCTATAGTGAATCGTAAAAATAAATAGACATCTTTGTAGCATAACCTGTTAGGTTGTGCCTGTCTGAATGCCTATCATAGGCATTCAGACTGTTTGAGAGTGCCCAATTAATTATGGGTTTTACTATAAATAATACCATTTCTAATTGACAATTTCTCATTAAAAGGGTCTGCCATTTTTAGTTATACCCGGTGCGGTTAGGAAACTGCACCATAGGTGTCAATTTTAAAAAAAATAAACCTCGCGGTCCCCAAGAAAGTAGGGTTTTTGATAGGGTGTTTCTTCACTGTTTTGCGGCGTACCCGCCCAGATGCGATCTGCATCGAAACTGCGCCGGATCCTAATCAGAAACCTTGGATACTTCAAGGTTCCGCGTAGAATCCGGTTCGGTTGCAAACCGAACCTACCGGACCTGGGGAACCGAGACGGGATTCAAGAGGTTTTTGAAGTCATCAAGGTTTCCTCTTAGAACCCGGTTCAGTTAGGAAACCGAACCTACCGGACCTGGAATACCGCCAAATTGACACCTATGGTGCAGTTATAAACCACATCTACCGAGTAAATTGCGTAAATCCTAACAACCACGACAATCTGAATATTCCAATGCCAATTTATAGAAAAAGGACATTTAGATTATCAGTTCATTTACCTAATTTCCTTCCTTTTTCTCATCCTCGTCAACGACTTCATATTCAGCGTCAACAACTTCGCTATCCGCAGCATCGGTTGTTGCTTCATCAGCAGCAGCGGTTGGATCTGCCTGAGGAGCACCCGGATCTGCGCCCGCTGTTTGCTGGTACATCTGCGCAGAGACTTCATGCCAGACTTGTGTTAATTCATCCGTTGAAGACTGAATCTCGGCGTGGTTATCTGCCTCTAACGCCTGCTTGACACGCGCAACGGCAGCGTTCACCTTCTCCTTAGCGGCATCGTCTACCTTGTCGCCGAATTCGCCCAAGTTCTTCTCGGTCTCGTAAACCATAGAATCCGCACGGTTGCGAGTCTCAACTTCCTCGCGTTTCTGCTTATCCTCCTCGGCATGTGCTTCAGCATCTTTCATCATCTGATCAATCTCGGCATCAGTAAGTCCAGAGGACGCTGTAATGGTAATCTTCTGTTCTTTACCGGTTGCGGTATCTTTGGCGGATACGTTAAGGATACCGTTCGCGTCAATATCAAACGTCACCTCAATTTGTGGTACGCCTCTCGGTGCTGGGGGTAACTCACTCAAACGGAAGCGTCCAATAGTCTTGTTGTAAACCGCCTGTTCCCGTTCACCTTGAAGGACATGCACATCAACCGAAGTCTGGTTGTTCTCAGCTGTCGTGAAGATATTCGACTTCTTGGTAGGAATCGTTGTGTTCCTATCAATCAACCGTGTGAACATTCCACCGAGTGTCTCAATCCCAAGCGAGAGAGGTGTGACATCCAACAAGAGGATGTCTTTGACTTCTTCATCGCCTGCGAGGACACCACCCTGAATCGCGGCACCGATGGCAACGACTTCATCCGGGTTGACCCCTTTGTGCGGCTCTTTGCCGAAGAGTTGTTCCACGGCTTCCTGCACTTTGGGCATCCGCGTCTGTCCACCAACGAGGATCACTTCATCAATCTCGGAGGGTTGTATCTCAGCATCGGCGAGCGCCTGTCGGCAGGGTTCAAGTGAGCGTTGGACGAGGTCATCTGTAATCTGCTCGAGTTTTGCGCGGGTGAGCGTCAAGTTAAGGTGCTTCGGACCGCTGGCATCAACAGTAATAAACGGCAAGTTGATATCCGTCTGTAAAGTGCTGGAAAGTTCACATTTTGCGGTTTCCGCCGCCTCTTTTAAGCGTTGCAATGCCATCTCGTCGTTGCGGAGATCAATCCCTTGGCTGCTGAGGAATTCTTGCGCCATCCAGTCAATAACCGCTTGGTCGAAGTCATCACCACCGAGGTGCGTATCGCCGTTTGTGCTTTTTACCTCGAAAACACCATCCCCGATTTCCAGAATAGAGATGTCAAACGTGCCGCCGCCAAGGTCATAGACAGCGATCTTCTTGTCGCCTTCGCTTTGCAACCCATAGGCAAGCGATGCTGCGGTAGGTTCATTGATAATCCGCTCGACCTCTAACCCCGCGATTTTACCCGCGTCTGCTGTCGCCTGACGTTGGGAATCGTTAAAGTAGGCAGGCACGGTAACAACCGCTTTCGTGACTTCTTCTCCGAGATACGCCTCAGCGGTCTCCTTCATTTTCCGCAAAACCATAGCGGAGATTTCTGGGGATGAGTAATCTTTACCATCAATATTTACGGCGACATCACCATCTTTATCGGCTTTTAATTCGTAGGGGACACGTGAGGCATCATTACCGATCTCGTTAAATTTGCGTCCCATGAACCTTTTAATCGAAAAGATTGTATTTTGTGGGTTCGTGATCGCTTGTCTCTTAGCAACTTGTCCGACGGGACGTTCCCCTTCTTTGGTAAAGCCGACAACTGAGGGTGTTGTTCGATTCCCCTCGGCGTTTTCGATCACCTTGGCATCGCCGCTTTCTAAAACAGCCACGCATGAATTTGTTGTTCCTAAATCAATTCCAATGACCTTGCTCATTTCTAATTTCTCCTTTGTATGAATAATTTTGAGATCATAATCGTAAAGTTCATAATTACGAAGACACCTTTGATGGACGCACCTCAGAAACGAGACGACGTACCCATCAGTAAATCGTTAAATAATCGCCACCGCACCTGCTCACCAGAAAACAGACCGACAATATCCCTTTATTTACTCCATAGCCTGCAATATCCGTGCCAATATTATTCGCCTAAAACAGCCGAAATTCCTGCTGAATGTCTGCCAAATTGGCACGGATATAAACATGATGTAATTTTACAAGTCAATTTGACTTACTGCCTCACTCATATCCGTGTTTGAGGTGTCCCCATGTTATTGGCAATTTTGCGTCTGGTTCAACCGCTAAAATCTCTTGGATACCGCCCTGAATTTCTTTAATCTCATCCTGAGAGAGTCCGCGGTTAAAGAGTGCGAAATCGTCAATGATACCGTTATAGTAGCGATTAAGAGCCGGTGGTTCCTCAGTCCCGAGCATAAGTGGAGCATCAATCGGTACCAGTTTATCGCCATCCTTGGGGTAATCTATTAAGACTTCACCATCGAGATAGATGGTCCACCACTCTCCACTCTGAAATGAAACAGCGACATGCTGCCATTTGTCCTTGACGACATCGCGAGGACTCTGTGCGGGAACCTTACGTCCACCTGTCAATTTCCATCCCATCCATATAAAACCGTCCGGATGGAGCAGGATCTCGAAAAATTCTTGTACATCCGGTCCTTTCGCCGCGATCAGTTGCCACGTGCCGGCTCCCACTTCTAAAGTGGGTTTAATCCAAGCGGCAATCGTAATTCCGTCGGTAAATTCAAAAGCATCAGAATGTTCTACCCGAACAATCCCATCCTTCCCACCGAAGTTAACGGCTTTCCCGATTTTACCATCGGTCCACGACGTATCACCTTCTAATTTCCCATCCTGTCCGTTACCAGACAGATCCTTGACAGTCTTACCGGCTCCCTCTTCAAAAGCGAAGTAGACGACTAAACCTTCCAGTTCTGCGGCTGTGCTAACACTTTGGAAACTCCCTATTAGATACACAGCACACAAGCAAATTAATAATTGACGCATGAGTGTTCTCCAATCCCTATATGGGTTAGTTCGTTAAACAAATGGGAATGTCCGTTGATACTCGCGCGGTCGAGAAACGTGCCAAACGTCTTCGTATGAAAGCTTCGGTGTGGCTACTACTTTTAATCAAACTCACGTTATGTTAAGCAACACGGGCGGATGTGAAGCACACCCGCCCTTCTAAACACCAGTGCATATCTCTAAGCAAAGGGAAATGTGCCTTGATAACCACGGGGGCGAGAGACGTGCCAAACGCCTTCATACATCGGGGTCACCTGATAATGGCACACAACATTACTCCGTTCCATATCGTCGCGTTCTTTTGCACCTTGATGTGGGATGTGATTGATGAACACGACACAATCGCCTGCTTTCGGATACAGGATCACGTGTTCTTGTGCTTCACACCATTCCTCAAATTTAGGACGATCTAACGGATAGAGATGCGGCGGTTCTGACAAATGCCCACCTTTGATAAACTTAAGATGCCCTTCACCGGGGGCGTTATCCTGAAAGTAGTACGTTGTGTTAATTCCAACAGGTGCCATCGCAAACGGATGTTCTTCAACATACCGTTGTTCTTGCCAGTAGCCGTAAAAATCCATGTGCCACTCTTGAAGATACGGACCCGGATTGATATGTGCGCGTAGACTTCGGAGCTGACACTGTTTGCCCATTAAGCCTTCAAGGTAAGGACGGACACTCGGATGCCCAACGAGCGGTTGGTATGTATCGGGTTCGCGGTCGAGCAAACTATCAAACCACATGTTTCCGACAGCGTTTAAGCCTTCTTCCCAACCCTTTTCTCGTGCGTAGTTAACGCGATGACGGATATGTTCCGTCTCTTCTGGCGACAACGCGCCCTCTATTAAAACGAAACCTTCCTGTTGCAGTTTCGCGAGTTTATCTTTCATGTCTGCCATGGTTTCATCTCCTTCTGCAGATTTAGAGTTATTATCGGTATTCTATGCCTTTATGTAAAAGGGATCAACTTTAATTGCCAGCAAAAAGTTTGAGGAACAAGCCCCAGCCACTAATCCCTGCAAACGTAACGAGCACCGCAGCAGAAATTAGGGCACCGATGAACATAAATGGACGTGTTCGATAGGCAGCGGGTAGTTTGGCGTTCAGATACAACGCCGCGAGCATCATCAGCGCGATTGAAAAATTCGCCAGAATAAAGCCAGCGATCTGCGTCAAAATATCAAACGGAATGTTTAACCAGATCAACACCATTGTTGTAAGGAAAATATAGAGACAGATCCATTTACGAAGCGTCCCGTAGTTCCATTCGCGGTGGGGCCAGATCGCCTGAAAGAACTCCTGCATCACGCGTGCGTAGATTTCTGGCAGTGCCTGTAGCGTCCCCCACAGTGCGACGATGATACAGATGTAGTATACCCATACAAGCGAGGCATGAATATTTTTCCAGACGCTTGCCTGATCGGTAAGCAGACTCCAGCCTTCAAAAGTGCTTTGTGTTCCATACAAGACCGCAGCACCTGAGATCATGAACGCGCCCGTTACGATGAATAAGACGATCGCGCCCATGCCGATATCCCATCTTAGCGGGGCAAGGATTTTCCGAAGTTGACTGACCTGCTCAGGGTGTTCAGGGAGATAATCAATTTTATCACTGTTCCCGGCACGCTGACGGATGGATTCAATGTTACTATGGGATGTCATGCCCCAGCGATGCATACTCACCCAATTAGCGTAGACGACGTATCCCATGACAGAACCGCCGACGTAACCGAACGCTGTCGCCATTGTCAACAACGGATTTTCGACTGCATCCTTCGGTGCCCATTCAGGAAACTCAGGGAGGTATCCAAAACGGAGGCTCCCGACCAGCGCTTTGCCAAAGTCAGGACGCACCATCAATGTGCCGATAATTGTGCCGACAACAAGAATCGCACAGATAATGAGTTGCTGTTTTTCGAGTTTTTCAAAGGAGATACGTAAACCGAAAAGAAGCGCGAGGGTAATAAAACAAGATGTGATTAAGTTTTCCCAAACGGGTTGTGCGATCCCAGAGGATAGCGTATCTCTGAACAAAAAATGGAGCAGTGCACCACACGGTTTCGCAATCGGCACCCACGCCAAAGGCGCGCCTACCATTTCAAAGATGACAATCGCAATGAGGAGCCATCCACGCGGTCCCGGCAGTTTCGCAAGTCGATTCCCGATATATTCACCACTGACTGCCGTATAGCGACCCAGCAGATAAGTGACAAAAACAGCTTTCACGACGCAGCTGAGAAGTACAAGCCAGAGCAGATTATACTCAGCCCATGCGCCTGCGCGAACAACAACGATCGTTTCACCTGCACCTATGCTTACCGAAGCGACAATTGCCGCAGGTCCAAACACGGCGGCGAGTGCCATAATTTTCTTAAGCGACCACGGTTCAGCAAACGGACCCGCAACGGGTGGAATATCAACAGGTTCAGTATTTTGGTTCTCTTCTGTCTGCATAGTAGGTTCCGTAAGAGTAATGGGCGGACTCAAAGAAGCCCGCCCATTGCTATATGCTCTATTCTAAAGGCTCTAACGGTTTAGCATTTCCGAAGACCGGGGTCGGTGCGTTGCCGGGTGCCGCCCATCGCGAGGCATTCGCGATGACATGCCGAACGTTCTCGTCGTAATAAATCGGGTACGTTTCATGACCGGGACGGAAATAGAAGATTTTGCCTCTCCCGCGATAATAACAGCATCCACTTCGGAAAACCTCACCGCCGGGGAACCAACTCACAAAAACGAGCGTATCAGGTTCAGGAATATCAAACGGCTCGCCATACATCTCGGCGTGTTCGAGTTCAAAGTATTCACCTAAACCCTCAACGATTGGGTGCCCGTGTTCAATCACCCAGAGGCGTTCCTTTTCACCGGCTTCACGCCATTTGAGGCTACAGGACGTGCCCATCAAACGAGTAAAGGGTTTAGAATAATGCGCTGAGTGGAGAACGATAAGCCCCATACCGTCTAAAACGCGTGCGCGAACTTTGTCAGCAATAGCATCTTCAACAGCACCGTGTGCGGCGTGTCCCCACCAGATTAAAACATCTGTGCTTGAGAGCACAGCATCAGTTAAGCCGTGTTCGGGTTCATCTAAAGTCGCGCTTCGCACCTTAAACCCACCCGAACTGTCGAGTCCATCAGCAATCGCGGCATGGATACCTTTTGGATAAATACTGCGAATGGTTTCGTTTGTTTTCTCGTGCCTAAATTCATTCCAGACCGTAACCTGAATTGGTTGCGTCATAAACATCTCCTTAAATTTTTTAACAACAGAAATATGTCAAAACCTCTGCTGAGATTTTTGTGTTCAACTATAGTGAATCCTGACGTTTGCTATTTTCTGACACGTTCTGATAACTTATCCGACGGCAACAATGTATTTAGTCAACTGAGAGCGTCGCTCTTTGGCTCGCTTAGCAGCTTGAACGAATTCACGTAGTGTAATAATTAACTCATCGGCTGTCTCAGGTGTGAACGAGGCTTCACCATCCTCTGGACAAACCCAGGCATACACATTTGGCACCTGGATAGATATACCGTCCTCGCTATATGCAAACACGGTTGGCTTCCACTCCTTTTTTTTATTGTGTTGTCCACAAAGTGGTGCTGGTTTCGGGGTCATAGTTATCTCCTTCGGTGCCTTCGGCGTTTAAAGGGAGGAAATTCCCATTGATTCTCATCAGGAATATAAGCAGTCACACACTCAATATAAATCGGATCGGCATATTCACAAACAACATGTAGATAAACGACAACGTTTTCCAAAAGAGTTGAGTGTCCACAGATCAAAATTCGCTGATCTTCACGATATTCTTCAATTATACTCCCATTGAGAATTGCTTCTACCATGTGTTTGACTTCAAAGCCTTCTTTTTGAGCATGCAGAATTGCATGACTTTTAACAAAGTAATTGCCAGTTTGGACACTCTCACGAATAGTTTGTATATCCACGTGATGAACTCTTGCCCTTAATCTGTGCTCACCCTCCGTTTAACAAAACCTACCACTCTTAGAAGACTAACTCCGTTTCTACCGCTTCATCGTAGTCTACACCTTCAACTTCAAACCCGAAGAGGTTTCGGAAGCGCCGTCTGTAGCCTGCGTAATCGGAAAGTTCGTGGAAGTTGTCGGTATCAATTTGTTCCCAACGCTCGGTCACTGCGTCGGTTATCTCAGCTTGTAACTCTCGGTCATCGAGTCGGATATAGCGTTCACCATCGAGTTGGGGTCGCAAACCCGGTCCGAGATGTTCTGAGAAGAGCCGCCGCATCTGTCCAACGGGTGCCTCGTTGACACCCTTCGCGTCCATGATGTCATAGAGGATACTGATATAGAGGGGCACGACAGGAATCGCCGCGGAGGCTTGCGTAACAACGGCTTTGTTCACCGAAATATAGGCATTGCCACCGAGTTGACTAGCGAGTCGTTGGTCAAGCGCGTCCACACGTGCTTTCAGATCGTCCTTTGCTTTACCGATAGTGCCGTCTCGATAGATGGGCCAGGTCAAGGAACTCCCGATATAGGTATAGGCGACGACGGTTGCTTCTGGCGCGAGCAAGTCCGCGTCTGCCAACGCATCCACCCACATATCCAAGTCCTCACCACCCATCACAGCGATCGTATCGGTGGTCTCCTGTTCAGTCGCAGGTTCAATCGTTACAGGTGCGACGACTTCACGACTTAGATCAATCGTCTTTCCTGTATAGGGTGTGCCGATGGGTTTGAGAACCGATTCATGTGAAACACCCGTATTCGGATGTGTCCGGCGCGGTGCAGCGATGCTATAGACGAGAATATCTATTTTTCCGAAGTCCGCTTTGAGTCGGTCAATAGCTTCCGCTTTCATCTCATTTGAGAACGCGTCTCCGTTGAGACTCTGTGCGAAAAATCCGTCCGCTTCCGCCTGTTGATGGAAGGCAGCGGTGTTGTAGTAGCCTGCCGATGCAGTGCGCCTGTCGTCGGGTGGACGTTCGTAGAGTAGCCCAAGCGTTTTGGCACCGTAAGCATAAGTCAAAGCGATGCGAGAGGCAAGCCCGTACCCGGTTGATGCTCCGATAACAAGGGCATTCATATCTGTCCCTTTGTGCGGGATGCCCTGCTTAATCACATCTATCTGGTTCAGGATATTCGCCTGACAACCCGCCGGATGGGCATTGGTACAGATAAACCCACGTATCCGAGGTTTAACAATTTGAACTGCCATTGTATCCTTCTTTTTTCTTTTCTAACGATTAGTCTTCAATTTCGACAACCATCTCAACTTCAACGGGAATCCCACCGGGCAATTGTACCATACCGACTGCGGAGCGCGCATGTTTGCCTTTATCGCCGAATACCTCAACGAAGAAATCTGATGCACCGTTAACAACCGCGGGTTGGTCAATAAAGTCGGGTGCTGAATTGACAAACCCAACAACTTTGACAACACGTTTCACCCTGTCCAAATCGCCGAGCGCGTGTTTGAGGGTACTTAATAAACCCATTGCCACCTGCCGCGCCGATGCGTAACCTTCTTCGATCGTCGCATCGGTACCGAGTTGACTTTTATAGATTGGACCTTCACCTGTCCCAGGTCCGTGTCCGGAGGTGAATACGAGATTCCCAGTCTGTACAGTAGTGACGTAATTCGCTACAGGAATCGCTGGTTCCGGTAATTCCACACCTAATTCTTCAAGCCGTTGTTCTATTTTCATTTAAACAGTCCTTCTGTAAATGGATTAAATTCTAATATGCCGAAAAGACGGCATTTGGAGTATAATTCACAAGCGAAAACTTGTTGTGATTGTTTGTATTCGCCTCTATTATTAAACAGACTTTCGCTAATTTTGTCAAGCAAGTTTTTGGCTGTCAGCAGTCGGCAGTCAACAATTAGAAAGAATATCGGTCAAGAGCCATCTTACAATGGCATCTCGAAAACTTACAGTCTAAAATTTCGGAAAACTAAATAATCCCTACAATTTGCTTTACAAGGCAACTTATGCTAAAATGTGCGAAGATTTAACCGAAATACCCTTACATCTTTAGGAAACACACGAGGAACAACTATGAAAGTCGCAGCGATTTTAGGTGAACATCAAGCAGGACTCGTCGAAGTACCAGATCCAACGCCAAAAGAGGACTGGGTTGTTGTAAAAATTCATGCATCGCCGATGTGTACCGAATACCACGCCTTTGAGTACGGAAGCAAAACAGATCGGATGGGACACGAGGCAGCAGGTGAGGTTGTCGATGTCGCACAACCCGGAAAAGTAGAGGTCGGCGATAGGGTGGTTGTGATGCCGCAATATCCTTGCGGGAAATGCGTGCTTTGTACGGATGGTGACTATATCCACTGCGAGAACAACTACAATTTTGAGGAATTCGTCGGATCCCCTTACGGCAGTGCGACAATGGCGCAGTATATCCTGAAGCCGTCTTGGTTGCTCCCGAAAATACCAGATAATGTCTCTTATGAACACGCCTCGCTTGCGTGTTGTGCATTAGGACCGTCATACCGAGCCTTCGACGAGATGGGTGTTAACGCCACACATACCGTGCTGATTACGGGTATCGGTCCCGTCGGTTTTGGTGCGATTACCAATGCCCGATTCCGCGGTGCGAAGGTCATCGCTGCAGAGATAATTCCGTGGCGCGTTGAACGTGCAAAACAGATGGGCGTTGAAGCGGTCATCAATCCAACCGATGAAGATGCTGTTGATCAGATTCGCGATCTCACAACAGACGGGCGCGGTGTCGATTTTGCACTTGATTGCTCTGGAAACGTCCAAGCGCATCGGCTTTGCATCGACTCGACGCGTCGACGCGGCACAATTGCGTTCGTTGGACAGAGCGGTAGAAACGACACGGTCCTTCATATTAGTCCAGATCTCATCGGCAAGGGGTTACGTCTCGCTGGCGCGTGGCACTATAATCTCAACCAATTCCCCGGATTGATGAAGGTCATCGAAGGTTCAACGCTCCTCAATCTACTCATCAGCAATATCTACCCGATGAGTGAAATCCAAGCGGCATTCGAGACCTCCGCATCTCATGAAAGCTCTAAGATTATCCTCAAACCTTGGGAGTAAGCGATGTCAACGACGCATAGACCGAATATACTTCTCATTGTGTCCGACGACCATGCCGCACCCGCGATTAGCTGCTACGGTAGCGAGATGAACCACACGCCAAACATTGACCGGATCGGCAACGCGGGAATGCGGTTCAACAACTGTTTCTGCACAAACGCAATCTGTACACCGGCGCGTGGTTCCATCCTCACGGGAAAATACAGCCATAAAACCGGCATCAAAACCCTCGCCGATACAATTGACCACACGCAAGAACAGACAGTCGCACAACTATTGCATGCGGACGGGTATCAGACAGCGATTGTTGGGAAATGGCACCTCGGACACGGCGGTGTCAGCGATCCACACGGATTCGATTACTGGAACGTGTTCCCAGGACAAGGGGCACACATCAATCCTGAAATGAATGAGATGGGAGAACGGAAAAAATTTGAAGGTTATTCCGCAGACATCGTGACAGACAGTTCGTTGAACTGGCTGCAAAACAGGGAAACAGATCAGCCATTCTTCTTGATGACGACCTATAAAGCGACACACGATCCGTTTTTTCCGAATCCGAAACATCTACACCTCTATACGGACGAAATTCCTGAACCGCCAACCTTCAACGACGATTATGAAAACCGAGCAGCTGCCGCTGCGATGAATACAGCGAAGGTTGATATCATGCAGCGGAAAAACCATCTACCAGAGCCAACGCCTGAAGGCCTGGAAGGCGATGATCTAAAGCGGTGGAACTATCAGTGCTATATGCAGAACTATCTCCGTTGTGCCCACGCGATCGATGAGAATGTCGGACGACTGCTCGATTATTTGGATGCAGAGGATTTAGCGAAAGACACCATCGTCATTTATTCGGCGGATCACGGGTTCTTTTTGGGC
Source organism: Candidatus Poribacteria bacterium (assembly GCA_965208735.1). Classification (GTDB taxonomy): domain Bacteria; phylum Poribacteria; class WGA-4E; order WGA-4E; family WGA-3G; genus WGA-3G. The sequence continues at coordinate 4,191,688 of CBDBPM010000002.1, read as the reverse complement.
GATCACGGTTGGTACGATAAACGGTTCATGTATGAGGAGTCAATGCGTATCCCGTTGCTTGTCCGGTATCCACGTGAGATTCCAGCAGCGGGTGTCAGCGAACAGATTGCACTGAACGTCGATTTCGTACCGACGTTACTCGACTACGCTGGCATATCGGTTCCAGAGGATATACAAGGAAGCAGCCTACGGACATCGTTGGCAGGTGAAACACCAGCGGATTGGGGGACTTCCATGTATTACCGATATTGGATGCACCTCGCGCATTTCAATATCCCGGCACATTACGGCGTGCGGACGGAACGGTATAAACTCATCTACTATTACGGTGAGGCTCTCGGATCGGGTGGAGCGATTGATCGTGCAACGCCACCGGAGTGGGAATTCTTTGATTTGGAGAAGGATCCGCATGAGATGCACAATGCCTACACAGATTCGGCGTATGCAAGTACTGTCGTAGAATTGAAAGTGGAATTGGAACAGCTGCGAGCTGAACTGGAGGATTATGAGTAGAGTGCAAGAATTCGTAGTAGGGTAATTCATTGCCCGTTAACGCTACCGCCAAAACGTGCGATGAATCGCACTACTACAAACGCCCTTATCTGTTAACCGCGACATACTTGACGTTTTTTCTTCAAGGAAAAGACAAACTTTGATGAAATACCAATTTATATAAACCAAGTCAACAGCCAAAAAGCCCTTCTAAAACTTTCATCTCCGATTTTGTAAGTTTACACGATTGGAGGTGAGGATAAATATTAGCATTTTGAATACCTGACATTCCCCACCTTCTCCTTTGGTATATCATGACAGCACTAATTCGAGTGTTTTTCTGGTAAAATCCATTGTTATTTCGAAAAGGCACTATACTTTTGGGTTCACCTGAATGCTCGTCAAAACTAACTTCATAAGCCAATTTACCATACAAAGTATTCTGTATCTCTTCATCATCCAGTGTCGAACGGAAGGTTTTGTCAACAAAAACGACATTGACATCATCTTGGTTGAATTGCTTCCTAGCTGTATCTAAAGTTCCCTGTAAAAGTTTGTCATCGTTTGTCAAAGATGCGGGAGATGAGATCAAAATGTTAGTTTTCTCTCCGCCATCTCGCCTAATAGTCACTTCCGCCTCACGGTTGTATCCATAAGTGTCCGCTGGATATTTGAAAGTATTTTCTTTTTGAGAGGTGCTCATTTCCTGTAAGGATCGTCGTATTTTTGCAGCGAGGGGTTTTATAGTCTTATTGGAGAAATTACGTTTAATCCGAACCGATATGAGGAATGTCCCAGGACAACTTGCAATCTGCTTTTGGATTGCTTGCCTCAGACGTAAAATCAATTCATTCTTCTGATTGGAGCCATATCCCTTCTGTAGCGTTTTAACCTCAGCACAAACGGTTCTCTGATCCAATTTAATCTTAAAGTCCGTTCCGCCATCTTTGGACTCCACATTAAAAGAGTATCCCAATTGTGTCAACCGATGACACCAAAATAATTCACTCAACAGTCCAACGAAACTGTGAGGATCCTTCACACGTCCACGAAGATTTTTTTCTTTCTTGCCATTCATCTTCATTTTCTGTCGCATAATTCCAATAGCATCATCGATAATCTGAACACTCTGAACATCATTTTCAGATAAACGGTCTAAGGGATGCTGCTTTTTAAGAGGCTCTTCTCCAATCAAGGCAAGGAGATGTGGCATGTGTGGCCATCTCTGATTTACTGGCAGGTTTTTAGAACTCTGATTCAACGAATTTGACTCCTTTTTAATTTTGGGTGTTTTGGAAAATCTTAGAAGTTCCCTTTTAAGTTTGGGGCGTTTTGATAACCTCCAAAAGCATAGGCTTTGCAAAGAAAACGCCCACTATAGCAATACTGTATCCATAGCGTTCATAGGACGATGCATTCAATAACCTGTAGATCTTATCACTCGCTTTTTATTCGTCCTCAAGTGGCAGCGAGTTTACCTTGAGGTTCAACATCAGAAATGAGTAAGTCCATGTCTCTCTGGATGTCCTTTTGGAATAAAACTTCGCTGTAGATAGCGAATTCATCAATAACACCGTGAGCACCTGACAACATCAGCGGTCAGATAATAGCCTGTATCCGGCGCGTCCTCTACCGCGAAATTGATTGAACGTTCTAATACATTAAAAAAATTGTCAAATATGTGCCCCGTCTAATTTTGGGTAGAACGGAAATGCAGTTATCTTCATTCATCTAAATCAATACCCAACTGGGCAAACGCCTCCTTAATTTTATCCTCGTAATCTTGTTCTGGCATCTCACCATCACTTGCCCGCAAGTCAATTCGCAGGCTATCGAAATTTGCTTGAAGCAGATTCATTACGCCCATGAGTCCAGCCACCTTTCCCTTTGGTACAGTGAATTGCAAGCGAATCTCTTTATGTCCACTTGACTCCGGTGGAGACGAATCACCATCTGATTCGTCAACATTATCTTCACCTTCTACAATATCTGGTGCAGGAGTGCCTCCGCGTGGATAAGTAACACCCTTGCTTTTTTCTTCATTCGCCTCTTCTGCTTCCTTTTGCGCGATACAGATATCCTCTCGGATTATCACTTCACTTCCAACAAGGGTTATCGATGGTGGATTTTCCTTGAAGTACCGGCAGACAGGCACCCCATTTTCCAATTCACCTAATCCGAACAACCCCTGTGCCACTCCTTGACGAATTCCCGATTCCCAAGCGTTCTGACCAATGACCCGAGCCTCTCCTGGGGTTTTTGCACTGGATTGATAGAGTTGTTCAGTGGACACAGACTCATTTGTTTTTAGGTATCGCTCCTTAATCACCAATGGATAAATGCTTTCAAGAATCTCCCCATCTGATTTCAGTTTGTCAAAAACGACTTCGTTAAGCTTCTTCGTATCGCCATAAGTTGGAACACCTAAATCGCCTTTTCTCAGGCCTTCTCTTGTCGGAATAAACAGGGTTCGATAATAGCGGCGCAACATATCGCCTACACCATCTTCAGCTTTTTTTCGCTCCGTTTGAACTTCTTTTGCTTGTTCATTAGAGAGCACAAGCGTTTTATCGCCTTCAATGGTCTGATACGCAATAACTTTACGGAGTTGATTGTAAAACCCACTCCTCTCTCGTTCAAGAGGAACAAGAAAGAAAACTGTATTTGGATTCGTTCTCGGCGTACTTCCCTTCATTTCCAATATGTTTTTCATCAAAACATTGTCAGGCACCTTAAGGATCACCAGTTTCAGTTCAGTATCATCTCGGATGCCTGAACCGTCCTGTTGCCAGACATAAGTGTTGAGCCCCTTGCCTGAGAGATTGTCTTTCAGCACTGTTTCCTCAAGTTCGTCAACTTTGGAGTCCGTAATATTCTCCATCCGAGTTTGTAGTATACGATTTAGATTGGGCTGGTTAGCAAAATAAGTCCGCTCACTGTCATGTTGAAGATAAAACAGTTTACTTCGAAGTTGTTCACTGGCTTCAACAACAACGCTGGAGGGGTTTCCTGTTGTAGTAGCATTCCGTTTAATCTCTCGCAAATCTGCCCCTTTTCTCTCCGGATTCGGTTTTCCTGAGAATGAGTACAGAAAAACAGTCGTCGCGGAACGGCTACCCAACCTGAATCCTTTGTAGGCATCACCGAGCCCGACATCGACCTGTTTTGCGCCAGCAACCTCACTCGTAATGTCGGAGGCAATGATGCTGTCATATTCTGGACCGGTGTGCTTTAGTAATTCCTGCCGAATTTCCTGAACGCTGAGATCGAAATCCGCCAGAGTGATATAAGGGAGGGTTTTCTCTCTAAGGGAGTAAAGTACGAGTGATAACAAACGCAATACCCCCCGCGTGCGTTGAAAATTTGGGAAACTCCCCCACCGTTGATACAGCACTTCAATCACTTCGGGCAGAAACGGATACGCGGTTTCAAACCGCTTTCGGTATTCTGAAGGTTCGGTTCCAGGTGGCAGCATGGATTCATTAATCGCGTAATCCATAAAGTCTTGAATGACTTTTCCGGCAGCATCGGCATCAATTGACGAAAAGAGTCTACGTCTGATGACTTCACTAATCTCATGCTCTTGCACCGGCGTATAAATCCTTTCCACCCGTCCTAAAACATGACTGAATTGCTCAAATAAGCGTTGGGCTTGTTCATCATAATGTTCCATGGTGCCTGATGGAAGTGTGATAACCAGTACTACCTTTTCTAAAATACCAGCCGCCTCGGTCAGTTCTTGCATAAAGGCCGCGGTTTGGGCTGCAAGCGTGCTGTCCGCCACCTGAACACCAGCAGCTTTGGTTACATATTCCAATACTTCGTCCATCAAGATAAGCACGGGTTGTTTTTCCGAAAGCAGCTCGTAGATGGCATCACGCCCTGGTGAAGTCAATCCATCAAAACGCTCTATCTTGCCGGTCAACTGCTTTTCCAACACGCCCCATAATGTATCATTGGCACGCATCGGTGTTCCGACAATCACCGCTTTTTGTGCCTTCCACTCATTTGCTTTGTGATACATCGCAATCAACGCATGGGTTTTACCACCGCCGAAAGGTGTCTGTAGTTGAATGACAGGATCGCCGCTCTGTCCTTTAAGCCTCCCTTCAATAATTGAAAGTAGGTGTTTGAGTCCCGCAGTTTCGTGCGTTTTCTGGGAAAACTGCATAGGATCTCTGTATTCATCCGGTGCTGTCCCTTTGAAGACCTCCCATAGGTCTGCAGCGAATACATCCAGTGTGAGTCTACCCTCCAATATATCGGGGTGCGCCACAGCGATTGCGTGAAATGGTATCATTCGCTTCTCTCCTTAAGGATTTGTTGAATTTGCGTTTTCAGCATCGGAAGTTCAAGCTGTACCACATTCCAAGTGACATTAAAATCCACATCAAAATATACGTGAATCACTCTGTTTCTTAACGCTGCAATTTCGCGCCATGGAATGCTTGGATATGCCTCTCGGATGGTACCGGGTATCTTCTTGACAGTCTCACCGATAATTTGAAGGTTTCGGATAACTGCATCAATCCTCATCTGATCCGCTTCAAATTGACAGCGAGTAACACCTTCGACATAGGATGCAATACGGTCGGCTGCCTCAACTATGTCTTGGAGGTATAAGTTATAGTTCCGTGACATACTCTATCTCTTTTTCAATATAAGGTTTGTAACCCGGTTTGATGGAGGTAGGGGTAACAAGGTCAACATCCTTCTTAAACAGATCTTCGAGAAAAACAGCCAACCCCATGTAATCGCGGAAAGTCAGTCTTTCGAGTTCAACGAGGAAATCAATGTCACTTGCGGCGGTTGCCGTCCCCCGCACGTAAGATCCGAACAAGCCAATTCGTTTGACACCGTATTTCCGCAGTGCCTTTCGATTGTCCACAAGTTTCTGCTTGATAAACGCCTTGCTAAGAACTGCTTGATTTCCCATCTTAAATCCCTCCCCTAAGACACCTGCTAACACGCTTAAAAGAGCAATCCTTGTCTCATCTGTTCTCTGACCCTTTCACGTCCGGCAAGGAAACCGTCTAATAACTTCTTTTCTCTGCTCTCAATGGGCAGCGTTTCAGAGATGGCTTGTGCGACACGATAGAACGCCTCGCTGTCTCCATAGCTGCTGTCTCTAAGCACGCGAAGCATTTCATCTCGTTGTCCCTTTTCCCACAGTAATAGGACTTTGTGCAGGGTGTCTATTAACTCTTCAGTGTTAGAAAGATCATCAAGCATTCGCGTTTGCGGTCCGAGAACTCGAATAAATTGCTTCTCTTTCTTGATAAAACTGTTCCCACCCCACTCTTGTGCAAGGTCAACCCCACAGGACTGTGCTAATTTTCGCGCTTCATCAAACGGGACTCGCGCTTCACCGTATTCCCATCGCCAGAGAACATAGAAGCGGGTGAGATCAGAAATTTCGCCAGCAAACCCGTTGTGCAGAATCTGTCGCACAGCATAATCGGTGGCAATCTCCCGCACGTCGTCAAGAAGGCGGGCTGCACGGATAACCCCACCTTCAAAGTCCATTACCTTCTCATATCTCCCAAAAACCTCAATTGCTGATCCGATGGCAGCGATGAAGAAGTCTGCCCCGCCCAATCCTTCCTCCCAAAGACGGTGGAGTTTGGCGTTGAGATATGTTGTTAGCTCCTCTTTAACTTCACCGTAGAAGCCAGTGGGTTCACGTTCGATCTTTCGAGAGATAATGTAGATAGAGGAAGTCAGGGTAGCCGATTCATTAGCACCTAGTCGAGTAGCCATTTCTGTAGACAAGGGCCAAGCACCAGTCACGACAAGACCGGAATCCAACAAAGAATTAATCAGGGTTTCCCAACCCTCTGTAGACTTATGTGCATAGACAATAATAGCGACACCATTAGCACTTAAAACACGGTAGATTTCCTGGAAGGATTCTTTGAGGTTTTCTTCAAAGAAGCTCTTGTCTTTGTGCGCATATCTTCTCGAATCCCATCCCGCCATTTCTGTAATTTCCTGATTTTTCGGAGCAAGAGGTGTTGAAAAAAGTTCTGGGTACAGATCACCGAGCGTTCTTTTTAGCCATACATAAAAAAAATCGGATAAATCCGCGTATGGGACACTATTGTAATATGGTGGATCAGTAAAAACTGCATCGAAGAATTCATTAGGATACGGAATAGCTGTCGCAGAGGAATGAGTGACTGTAGCACTTTGTAGGAAAAGCGTTGAACTCAAATGTGAAATGATCTCGGAAGTAATATTAACTTGATTTAACCAATTCCCAGTCAAAATGCCGTAAGGATTTTGCTCTGAATAATCAAAAACCATAGGGAGTGCCTGCCTTCCAAAAACATTAAAACCTCTTTCACCCAAAGGCTCCCACCAACACGAAGTTGAGTTATAACTTGAATGTCGGCTTAAAATTAAAGCCAAGTAACTAACCACTGCTTTGGCATACTCAAGTTCCTTTCCTTCATCCAGCATCTTTTGATACGCTGTCTTCACCTTTTCTACAAACGTAATCAACGCTAGTTTCTGCCTCGAATTGAAAAGCTTTCCCCACTGATTTATGCCGTAAATAGCAACGTTAAATACACCACTCATGAGCGGAAGATCTTCGTCAAGGACTGGATTCATGCCCCAAGCGACTAGTAAACTCTCCTGTTTCTCACTAAGGTATTCCTCTACTTCTTGAAAAATCTCCAAATCCCTGTCTGTGGTAACCCTGTACCGTTTGTTCCGAGTGCGAGGTTCCTGTTCAATAACCGCTACCATACGCTGTCCTGCTTTCCCTTCTTGAAACAGTTTTCGCGTTATTTTTGCCTCTATCGTAGTACCACAGAGACATATTGCCACAGCTCGTGATATAGTCCCTTTTGTCGGGTTAAAATCGTCAGGCTTAGCCTCGTAACCATCGCCAACAATCTTGAACTTTACATTTCCGTCCTTGAGATAGGGGTAAAGTGCGACCTTCTTTTTCGGTTTGTTTGACAACCAGAATTGTTTCATCAGGGGAATCTCAACTTCACAGGAAGGGCTCTGGCAGGGAACTGTCCTTGCCCAAATATAGCCCAATGGAATTGAACCGTCTTTTTCCTCAGGATAAAATTTACCTAGTTCCTTTTTCGCTTCCGTCAGAACCCACTCTCCCCATTTCTTGACATCTGTAGACAAAGTGTTTTTCGTTGTCTGACCAGGGGGGTTGTCGTACTTCTGCGGATATTCTAGTGTACATTTTTGAATTAGCACAGCAACAGGGTTGAGATCGTTGGAATAAGTCTCACACCCAAGCCGAAGTGCCTCCAACGGAATCGCTCCACCTCCTCCAAAGGGATCGAGAACTTTTGGAGGAACTCCACTGTTGGCTTCAAGAATTTCCTCTTGTGCTTTTTTGATAAAGTGGGCATTTAACGAATTTTCCCACTTCGATAGATCTCTTATAAAATAGCGTTTCTGGTTCCAGTCATCAATATCGTTTGGAGGTGGAATCAAGGCAGCGTAGGCAGTCGCGCGCGAAGAAGCAAGCGGACGGCGTGCCCACCATATATGGAGGGTGGAGATATGTCCACTACGTATGTACTTCTCGTGGGCGGCTTCGGCAGAGACTTCTTTGACGGGAAAAGTATCTTCAATGAGGCGTTTGTCTTCGTTCATTCATTATCCTTTTTGTGAAGGCTCATTCGTTTTCTTGACTCACTTATTCAACAGTCATAGGTTTGTAACGTGGCAATACAACTTAGGATTTATAGCATAACGTGAGTTTGATAAATGTTGGATTATGTAGCGTCCACTGTTAATGGACGTCATATACGCCACAAACTGGGAAGTTTGTGCTACAATTGACGTCTCTGTGATGCGAAAATAGAACCGCAACGCAGCCGAAATGATTAATCAAACTGGCGTTAGCATACCAAAGATGTATGGAAATTGCAATGCAATTGTCGGAGAATGCATATAATGTTGCATTCTTGACGTGCGATAAATCACACTACTACGAACCGGTAAGCGCGTTATTCCAAGTTTGTTTTTATCAAGGCCTGGTTTATGCTTCACCAAAAGCCTCGCGAATTTTTTGGAAAAGTTTGATGCCCTTCTCCTTCGTCTCATCCGGTAACTCGCTGGCATCTTGCATATTGCTAAGCTTGTTTCGCCATCGCGTTGCTATTGCCCCCTTAGTGATTTTAATCTCTTGTGCTTCCATGAAACGCTCAATCCTTTTCCAAAGTATGTCCTCACCTTGCAATGTAATCTCATCTATCTCTGTGGCCGCAAGCTGTTTGCTGTAGGCATCCTTAACAATATCTGTAATGAATTTTTCAGGAAAAAGATCTTCGAGCGCGAAATCGCTGTCTGCCTCTACAGCGTCACCTAGCAAAATAACTCCAGCATTGGCCGTTGTATACCGTGTAATCCAATTCTTAATGAGTTCATCTCGGGAACCTCGCCCCGCGTTATCAGAATCAAACAAGGCTACGACATCAAGCTCCTGCCCAATCATGAAAGTAGCAACATGAACGGCTTGAGAAGCACTGCCTCCCGGTGTAACGCGTACATCTTCAGGGATCCCCTCTTCACCTGCACGCCTCAATAGGTTTGATAACTCCGTTAGAATCCAATAATCATTAACGCCTTCTACAACCAGGTTACGTTTAGCAATGAGAAAACTTTGTGAGTACTTCATGCCTAATGCTGCCTGAAGTACGAGTGTGGCTTCTGGAGGACTTTCAACAAGATTGGTTGTAACAATGATACCGTCATCTGTTTCCTTTAGTACCCGGATTCGGTCTGGATGGTTTAAATCTATCATAAACGGAAGATGTGTCGTATAGAGAAGCGTGTTTCCTTCAGCATAGTATTCAAGCCGATCAAGTAAATCTTTCTGTGCCTCTGGATGGAGATGGAGCCCCGGTTCATCCAAAAGAACAACACAGCCTTCAAATGTTCCTTTACTTTCGTGCATGAACATAAGGTCAAAGGAAAAAAACCATTGGAATCCTTTTGACCTTTCCTCCAATTCAATGAGAGAGGGATCTCGATCATCTTTTACAAAAGTCAAGAAACGCTGACCGTCGGCCCGGTAATCAATTTCATAGTTTCGCTGGCGAAGTCGCCCTGAGATTTCTGCTGTTAAAGTGGCAGCACCATCGTTGAGATCATATTGCCTTTGCTCGACGTTTTCAGAATTGCCCTGGCCAAACCTAACCAATTCGTTTAGGTCAAGTGCAGATAGGTTAAGGATTGTGAGAAAAGTTTTATCTTCTTCTGTTAAACGATTTTGGTCTTGACGAGATTTAATCTCATCAAGTTGTGCAGTCCCCCTAAATGCCCTATAATCGTCCATGTAGATAAATGTGGGCAAATGATCAGTAACATATTTATGAACTTTTGATTGAATAGAGGGTAGCGGTTCAAGTGCCTCAACAAGCTTCTGAAGATCTGCAAGGTACTGAGAAATAAAGTTGTTCTCGATCACTTGCGGGGGTTCCGTTGGTGACACCGTTTGTCTCAACAACGGTTCGTGTTTTTGGGCTAACTCAGGTAACTCAGCGAATCGCTCTTCATGTGCCAAAATTTTTACTTCTTTGATGCATTCTTCAACACATTTTTTGAATGGGTCTCCAAACTCGTCTTGAAGTTGTGGTAGGATATTGAAAGCGTTATCAATATCGTCGGGGTGACGCTTATTTGAGAGAATATCTTCCTCAAATTCTATCTTTAAGTCTCCTGCGTAATTCCGTGACACTTCTACGGTATCCGGGAATGTTGCGTTCTCTGCAGTTTGGGTAAGCTCAGATTTTTCTTGATCTGAGAGTTGAAATTTTGCCCGGCAGACTTCCTGTTTCTGATTCCTCTCTCTCCGACGGCCACGGGGCCATTCCTTTGCCATAACGTAGGGTTCGGCCGTATAAGGATTAAGTTTATGAAGTGCCTTCAGAAGGGAGGTTTTTCCCGATTCATTTTTACCAACGAGCACGGTTAGTGGATTCACTTCCACCCACTCAGAGTCAAGGATTCCTTTGTACATAGTAACGCGAAAAGAAATCAAGTCCATAGTAAAGTACGAAACCTCTTAAATTGATTGGTATTGTCTTAACACATCCCGCAGGATGTCACAGTATATTGCTTTCTCCAGAATACTTTACACTTTTTTCCCGAATTTCATTCAAAGAAATCTGATACCGAACTGCTTCAATCTTTTCCTCCGGTTGTGTGTGTTCAGCTGGATTCTGAATGATATAGAGTTCAGGCTTCTGGGTTCCAGCATTGAGAACAACATAGAGGAAATAGTCGGATTGAAACTGCTGTGCTTTGAACCACTCGTTTTGTGTCAGAACCACCGCGCCATATCCAGCCCGTGCTTTGACTTCAATATAGCGTTTGACACCCGCTGGGTCGGTTGAACGGACATCAAAACCGAGATTTTTAGCAGCGACATCTTCAGGAACGCGACCTTGTTCACATTCGTAACGCATTGTTACTTCCATGCCTACTTGCTCAATTTGCGGATCGCTTTTCATTGCTGTGTCGGCAACTGAACTCGGAATTACCCGAATGGCACAAACAAAATTGGGGGTACTCATTGTGAGCAGACGTTCTTGGGCGATAGTCTCCTCCAATTTTTTTAAAGCATCCTCATAACCCTGTTTCTGTTCCTCTTTTTTACGTATAATCCGGTCAACTTTGTCGCCTGCATCTCGGCGGGCATAGAGTTGAATCAGATCGCTATCCAACTCGAGGCAGAGATGCTCAAGCGAAGTGCGCCCGTATTTTTCTTTAATTTCTGTCTGCCGTTTGCGTTCAACCTCAAGTTCAGCCTTGTAACCCTCAAGACCAGGCATCAATTTTGCCATGACAAGTCCTTTCAAGGTTTCAACATCTTCTGATGGAACTTGCTGTGTGCTTTCTGCTAGATCCCAGATTACCTTTGGATCTATAGATTCAACTGTTTCTATATCGGATTGAACATAAAAGGCAAACAGACGTACTCCGGCGATCTGACCTAAACCGTCGCGGATCTCACCTTCATAGAACAGAATTACACCATCCATTTTTCCATCCGGGTCTGTAAAGACTGCCCCCTGTTTCAGATAATGGAAGAGTTGGTCTTCAACCCATTGGAGAACAGCTTCAAACAGCGGGTGACCAAAAGAGATGAATTCCGCATCGGGGTTTTTAAAGGCAAGTTCTTTGTCGAAAGTAGCTTTCGGATAGGTTCTCAATATAGAACCGTGTTTCCGTTTAAATTCCACCACTTCAGCAATTCGTCGAATCTGGATCGGGATCCTTTCAATCGTAAGAAACTTATCTCTACGGTCGTGCAATCTACCTTTGAGCTCAGCAAAGGCTTTTCGGAAAAAGGCTTCGGTATATTCTGGGATGAGTCGCTGTTCGCGGGCGCGCTCCGCCATTTCGCCAAGGTTTACCACGAAGCATTCTTTAGTTTGTCCGTACCGATGGATACGGCCCATCCGTTGCTCCAACCGGTTAGGGTTCCAAGGCAGGTCATAATTAATCATAAGGTGGCAGAATTGGAGGTTAATTCCTTCACCTGCAGCTTCGGTAGCGATTAGAATCCGCGTTCGATTTTTGAATTCGTTTTCAGCTGCAATCCGTTCCTCAAGTTTCATGCCCCCGTGAATGACCGTGACGGTATAATCCCACGCCTCCATTTTTTCCTGAAGGTATGACAACGTATCCCGCGATTCGGTGAAAATGAGAATTTTTTCACCAGAGAAATCGGCTTCAAGATCGTCAAGCGTCTTTCTCAATTCCCGCACTTTAATTTCGGATTCGCTTGTAATGATCTCCTGTGCTGCTTCTGTGAGGGTTTCAAGGATTCCGATTTCACGTCTGAGTTCTTCTCTATTCTCTGCCACGGAAAGTGTTTCCCAAATTTCTTCCTCTTTCCATCTGTCCTCTTCACTCAAATCATCAATTGTTTCAAAATCAATCGTGCCAATAGAAGCCTTCCTCTCTACCACACCGTCTAACAATTCTTGAAGACGAGCTTTTCGACGCATAAGTGAGTTGCGTAACGCATAAGTGCTGGATGCCAATCGCCTCTGTAAAATTACAAGTGCGAACGCTACATTATTCTTTTTATCTTTTGTCAAGGCCTTATTGTACTGGGTATTGACATAATCAGAGAGTTCGTTGTAGAGTTCCTTCTCTTTTGGTGAGTCAACACCGAGATCAAATGAGAGTGTATCAACGTGTCGAGGGAGAAACAACGGTTTTCCTTCAAAATCCTTCAAATCTTCCTTAACACGTCTGAGAAAGAGCGGATTATCTCTTGCTGTAATAGATTCACTCAGCATCTGACTTGTTGCAAAAAAACCTGGCTCAAGAAGATCTAAGAATAATCTGAAATTCTCGGGATCGCCTTTGTGGGGTGTGGCAGTAAGAAACAGCAAATGGGTTGAAATTCTGGAAAGCGTCTCGCCTAATTGATACCGACTGGTTTTTTTTAGTTTATTTCCGTACTGATAAGCTGCCATTTTGTGTGCTTCGTCCACGATGACCAGATCCCACTGAGACGATTCAATCAAGGCTTTAATATCATCTCGTTTGGCAAAATCAACGGACGTAATTAAATGTGGTTCACGTGTCCAAACGTTTTCACCGGGTTGCGCCGAGAGAACCGCCCGATCCATAATAAGAAAATTTTCCTCGAACCGATCCTTCAGTTCTCTCCGCCACTGGTCCTTGAGATGTCCTGGAACGACAATCAGGACGCGGTTAATGAGATGCCTGAGTTTGAGCTCCTTGATGATAAGTCCCGCCATAATCGTTTTTCCAGCCCCTGGATCATCGGCAATAAGAAAACGGATTCGCGGTAATTTGAGAACATGTCCGTAGACAGCATCTACTTGATGTGGCAAGGGGTCTACTTTAGAAGCATTTACAGCGAAAAGTGAATCATAGAGTGCAGCATATCGGTATCGTAGTGCTTCAAGGCTGAGAAAAACGTGGCGTGCCTCTGCCGTGAAGTTCGGCGTGAGTTTTAGCGATTCTAATGCATTTACTTCGTCTTGATGAAGAAGTTGGTCGATATGTGTTCGCGAATCGATGGTAGACCCGATTAGTTGGACATATTCACCAATTTCTTTGAGAAGGTCAATTTTTACAGGCTCGGGCCATCGGTCAGACTTTATAGTGTCCCCACTTTTTATGTTCATACGTCCTCTTTGTCCTTTTACAATACACCTCATAAGTCAAGTCACAAGGTGTTGGGTTTCGCACCGAACGTGATCAGAACCGAAAGCGAAAACATAATTCCAGAGACAATAACGACTCTTGGCGTATTTTATCCCGCTCAACCCAACCTACACTTAACATTGTAAATTATCTTGATATTTAAAGCAAATCTTTATATCATGTTGGGTGTGTAAATATTTTGTCAATTATTGTCTGAATGCCGGTCGCAACCCCCTTTATCCCCCTTATCAATGGGGCAGGCGAGTGCGCCGCAACTCCGGGATTTTCACGGATTTCGCGGATTGGGAAATATAGGTTCTCCACAGGACACAGACTAACAGTCTATGCTACAGGGCCGCATTTCCATTCATCGCGCGTCAAAAACTTTACACACCATACTATATCTCGCAAGGAAACGATACCTCTATCTCGCTTGAGGAAGGCACATGACACCGAAACAGAAATACCTTTTTGACCTGCGTGGCTACTTGCATTTAGAGAATGTCCTGACACCAGGAGAACTCGGCAATGCGCAGGCAGCCATCGAACGGCTTGTGCAGGCGGCACCGGATGAATTGCCGCCTGGGATTAGCCGAGGCGGTGAAGGTTTTTCAAATGGGTTTTCAGCGGATAAATCGCTGGAAGCGTTGACGCTCCATCCTACCACATGGCCCATTATCAAAGAATTGACCTTTATTGAAATATAATGTTACCATAAATTTAGGAGAGAAAAATGGAGCAAAGATGCCGACCTTTGAAACAAAGAATTATTATAAGCTTGATATGGGCTGTTATTACTATGCTTGTTATAGGCATAGTAAAGATATATCCTACGACAGAGGTTTTTTTAACCTTCGCAGGGCTTGTGTTTGTTCTTTCTTTTGGGATTTTGGCGTTCCTTGACAAGCCTATAAAGAAAAACTAATAACACAATAACTATGCCGATTGTACTGCCACCGGAAATTCGGGCCACTCCCTAAGACAAGATTGTGGTATAATATCCATCTACTTGAAAGGAGTATCCGATGGCAAAACGAAAACGAAGAAACTTCACGCCCGAGTTTAAAGCCGAAGTTGTTCTTGAGGCACTCAGCGGTGAAAGTTCACAAGCAGAAGTGTGTCGGCGACACAATCTCAGCGATGAACAACTTTCAAAGTGGAAGCGACAGCTTCTTGAAAATGCGGCGACCCTCTTTGAACCCGCTGATAAACACTCTGATGCCGATGCGGAGCGGATTGCCCAACTTGAGCAACTTGTTGGACGGTTGACCCTGGCACTTGACATCGAAAAAAAAGCCTCAACTTACTTGAGTTGACCCCGATGGAGCAGCGAGACATGGTTGAGGCATTACGGACAGACTTTTCGGTTCGGCAGATATGTGAGACACTCGGTTTCAATCGAAGCAATCTCTATTATCAACCGAAAAGCGATCCCTATGAAGAAGTCCTCCGGGAGGACATAGAGCGGTTATCTCTGCGGTATCCGACTTATGGATATAGGCGTATCACGCAATTACTGGTGCGTTGCGGACACACCGTCGGATATAAACGTGTCGCCCGATTGATGAAATCCGCCAATCTCTCGATTTCCGTCAAACGTGTCTGTCAAACCACCAATTCTGTTGAAGGTGTGCGTCCCTGGGAAAATCGCCTTGAAAACCTTGAGGTCTCCCGATGTGATCAGGTCTGGGTGGGCGATATTACTTACGTCCGTCTTAAAGGACACTTCATCTATGTTGCTCTGCTCATGGATGTCTTCACGCGCAGGATCAGAGGGTGGCATATCAGTCAACACTTGACGCAATCTCTGACGTTGAAATCCTTAGAGACAGCATTATGTCAAAGTATCCCAGAGATCCATCATTCGGATCAAGGTGTTCAGTATCTTTCAAATGCGTATATCTCACGGCTGAGGCATCATGACATTGAGATTTCAGTCGCCCGGCGAGGGTGCCCTTGGGAGAACGGATATGCTGAAAGGCTTATCCGCACGCTCAAGGAAGAAGAAGTTCATCTCAACGCTTATGAGGACATCCATGAAGCGAGAACCCGCATTGGGCATTTTATTACACAGGTGTATAATCACAAACGCCCTCACTCAGCGTTAGGGTATTTGACCCCTGTCGAATTTGAGGAAAAAAACTTGTCTTAACTTTGCTAATTTTTGGTCTGAATAAACGGTAGCACTACAATCATATTGTTCCATTATTCCTAAGCAAATCTAAAGGCGATGTCCTTTTAAGGGCACCGCCTAATGCTTTATTGTTGTTTGGCGGCTCCCCAAGTGGTGATTTTCACCTTTCTTTTTCTTGGCGAAGCCGCAACGATGGCTTCCATTGCTTTTGCTTTAACAATAAGTAAATCGACTTCGTCTGTTACACCATCATCATTTAGATCTGTGTCATAAGAAACAGGATTTTGCATACCGCTACGTACAATTAAAACATCATACAGGTCAACATAACCGTCATCGTTTACATCAGCGTTTATAGTTGAAACTATAACTGTTGTAGATTTTACGGAGATGCCCATTTCTTTGGCTATAGATTCCACAACCGATTTATCTTCAGAATCTACCGAGTTATACCACTTCTGCATATAAATTGACATTTTAGATGTTGAATCGGTAGGCATTTGCCTTACTGCATTCCATGCTTCTGGATTCTCTTGAAAAATAGTTAAGAATTTATAGGAAAGTTGAGAAACTCTTGCGTAATCAAACGCCCCTGGTTCTTTGCGGCGTATTGGTTCTTCCCACTCATCTAACCACTCTGAACCTGTACCAGAATATTGTACCTGCCAACGATTTTCCAGGTGATTAGCATAATTCGTAAGAGCATGTCTATAATCTATCCAGTTTGGATAAGGCGCACGAATTTTCCAGGTCTCAGACATTTCTTTGATAACCCATAAACTTGCTAGTTCACAAATAGATTCATAAAACCAGTAGTTTGGATTATCAGGTGAGATTTCATCGTGATTTGTCATTATATGGCAAAATTCATGACCGAATTGATAAGAGAAATTTGCCCAAAACGTATCTGTTACTTTCAACCCAATTTGATACTCATCAGGACCACCACCAAAAAAGTTTCTGAAGAAAGCGACAGGCCCATCAGAATGGTAAACGATAGTGAGCTTGCCATTTATTTTATGTTTTTCTCTAAATTGTTCTTGGAAATGAAGTGCCACGTTTTCGCATAACGCCTTTATATTTGAAGTGGGGGCGTTGCCCCATCCTCTGTCAAACTTCACAGAAATGTTTAAATTAGCGGAAGCTATAGCCGGAATTAAAAGAACAAAAAGTGACGAAACTAAGAATTTATAGGTTCTTCTTTTGAAACAATTCATGTTTTATACCCCCGTTTAACATTGCTCGCGATAAACCGCGTTTTAATCGTGGATCGCTTGTTGTGAATACGCATGAACGGCAAGAGATGACACCACTGCACTGTGCCGGTGAAGGTTTCCGCTGGACGCGACGGTATGAAGTCAAAAACGATCAGATCTTCACAAACGATGTCGTTGCTTTCTTCTATTTCACGGATGTCTACCCAGGGGACGGCGGTCTGATAGTTTTACCGGGTTCCCATAAACGCAATTTTAAGCGTCCGAAAAACCTATTTTTCCCTGAACCTGACAATCCAGACGCGCCACTCCATCCTGCCCTCGTCAATGTGACACCGAAAGCAGGAGATGTTGTGCTTATGACCGAGATGTTGACACACGGCGTGCTGGTATGGAAACCACAGGACCGCGATCGACGATTCCTGATTTTGCGGTATAAGACGCAGTTTTTTCAGGACGAGCGTGGTATCCGAGAACTTTTCCCACCAGAAGTCATGGAACGACTCTCTCCTGAGACGAAAGCGTTGGCGGCTTACGCTTCAGAATGGGAAGTAAAGGAACTCGTCAAACAAGATAATGTGACGTTGACCGTATAAACAGAATTTCCAAAATACACAATGCTCAAAGAATTAACAAAAAATGAATGGTTGTCGCTTTTAAATATCCCTAAGAACAGAATACCAACCGTTTTAGTCCTGCGAGGCACGCGGAATCTGAAAGCCAATTACGCTAAGCATAGCACTTTTTTCACGAACATTTACGAAGTCGGTTCACCGAACGGTATTTTTGAGGACGTGCTGATTGGTGATTATAAGAATATCAGCGTCGGTTATGCTTCCGTTTACGGTGATGCGATGGCTTCTGAAATTACACATCTTTTCGGTGTGCTCGGAACATCCTTAGTCATACAAACAGGTTGCTGCGGCGCGTTGAACGACAGTATTCAAGCAGGCGATATTGTTTGTGCAACATCGGCATATTGCGGTGAAGGGGCAGCGCAATATTATTTACCACAGACGCAGGAAATTAGTGCTTCACTTGATCTTGTTGAACAGATTATGCCTTCACGTGTTGCCTCTGTTGAAATACACAAAGGTCCAATCTGGACGACATCCGCACTGCTTGCAGAGGGAAAAGCAGAAATCCAGAGTTGGTCGCATCAAGGTTATATTGCCGTAGATATGGAAACAGCGACCACTTTTGCAGTTGCTGAATACTTTGAGATGCAACGTCTATCATTGTTGTTCGTTTTTGATAATCCGAGTCAAGGCGAGCATATTCTCTTGAGCGATACCGAAAAGCAAAAACGAAAGGCGGATGGAGAACAAGCCGTTATTGATACGGTCTTTGCTATCATAGAAAATTACGAAAATGGAAATCGTTAAAGCAGAACTCACTGACATCGAAAGGCTTGCTGAACTTAACAGATGCCTCATTGAGGACGAACAGCACCCCAACCCGATGAACATAACCGAACTCACCGAACGGATGACAGAGTGGTTGGCAACCGACTATATCTGCTATCTGGCGAAGGAGAACGGACATATTATTGCGTATTGTCTATACAGAGATGATGGCGGACACTACTATATGCGGCAATTATACGTGGATAGAGCGCATCGGCGAAAAGGCATCGCTACGCAGCTGCTTGACTGGTTATATGAAAACGTATGGACAGATAAGAAAGTCAGATTGGACGTACTTGCTCATAACGAGGATGCCGTTGCCTTTTATAAGAGATACGGTTTTAGAATTGGTGTTTTTAGAATGGAAAAATGATAAGCGTGAGGAGATCAATGATGCAATATGATCAAACGAACCGCACCTTTGATTGTGAACCGACGCTCACCGATACGCAGGTGCTGCAGTATTGCCGAGACGGTTATCTGCAACTCCAAGGCGTTGTTTCGGATGAGATTAATCAGCGGACATTCGACTATCTCAACGGCGATGTGCCCATAAATCCGTGCTTTATTCCACCCGGCATGACGCATGCCGATTTAGAACGTATGCGGGATACACATGAACCGAGTTCTATTTTGCTTGAGGACTGGTACATTGAACATGTGCTGCTGAATCGTGAACTCGCTGGCGCGTTGCGTTCACTGCTCGGTAAGAACGTTGGGTTACCTGTGCTGGTGAGCAACCACCGTGTGGAGTGTCCGATGCCTGCGCAGGGGTGGCACCACGATGCGGATCACGTCTTTGGACCCGAAACTAATTTCGTTGAGGTCTTCTATTTCCCGCAAGACACGCCGTTGGAAATGGGTCCCACAGAACTTTTGCCCGGTTCGCATATCCGAACCACAAGCCGAGACATCGCTGAGAAAGGCGTTTCAAGTGAAGGACCCGCGGGTTCTTTTGTTATCCACTCGCAAAGCATTCTCCATCGTCGTGGTGAATCTACAGCGGAAGGGCTGCGCCACATGCTGAAATATAGCTACTGGCGAACGGTGCCACCGACACGCGATTGGAAACAAGAACCCGGTTTTGACCTTCAGACAGCCGAGTACGGCGGACACGGCATCGCGAGATACGTGGCACACATGTTCTATTGGCTCTGCGGTAAAGGCGATGAATTCCGTCTGATCGGTGGACAAGCCTGGCCCTGGGCAAGCGTGAACCAAATCGGACCGTCTTACGGTTTTGGACACAGGGAAGGGTATCTCCCGAATTGGCGGAAGGACAATCCAGACGATTACGCAGTGCCATAGGGGCGCGTACTATTTCTCCGAAATAACAAGCACCTGATTCGTTTCAACGTCCTGTAAGGTTTGGACTTTGCCACAGAGCCATCGCACTATCAACTTATCAATCCGTGTCGCGTCGCCTAATCCGAAATGTAGACGGAGATCGTTTTGACTGAGGTAACCCGAACCGCTTTTGACCTCACGGATCTGTGTTAAACCACCCGAAACAACGGTTACCCGTGCACCGATCGCGTCTCGGCTACAATGCGTGCCGACTAACTTGACACTTAACCACCGCGATGCGTTGTCACTGTCGTTTCGTAAAACAGTCGGTGTGTCTTTGAGGTTAGAGACAACAATATCCACATCGCCATCGTTATCTATATCACCGAATGCAGTGCCACGACTCACCTTCCGATTCGCTATTGCAGCATCAACAGACTCCCGAAAATTGAGACCGCGGTTATTCAGAAAAAGTTGATTCGGTTGTGCGTAGGTGCCAATCGGATCAATCTCCGCAACATTGTCATCCAAGTGTCCGTTGGCAACGAACAGATCCAGCCAACCGTCATTGTTAAAATCGACAAAATCGACACCCCACGCCAAATAAGGGAGACTCCTCTCACCGATACCTTTGGCGAAACTCATCTCATTGAAAAACCCGCTCTGTGCGTTGTGATAGAGGCTATTCGTCTGATCCTGAAAATTCGTAATCACAATATCGAGGTAGCCGTCGTTGTCGAAATCACCGAGGTTTGCTCCCATTCCGCTATAGGCGCGTCCCTCCTCGCTGAGTGCAACACCTGCGAAAAGTGCGTCTTCTGTCATCTGAATAGCAGTGTCACTGTCGTTGCGATAGAGAAAATTCGGTGTGGTGTCGTTCGCGACAAAGATATCAAGATCACCATCGTTATCTATATCGCCACAGACAACACCCAAACCTTTTCCATTTGCGCCGCTTATACCGGATTTCGCCGTTATATCTGTGAAAGTGCCGTCCCCGTTGTTCCGATAGAGGATATCCACAGCACCTTGCAGTGCCTCCGGTGTGCAATACGTCCGGACTCCCTGCCGAGTGCATTCGGGGTTTGTTTCCAGATCAAACTGAACATAGTTGACGACATAGAGATCCAGATAGCCATCGGCATCAACGTCTACAAAAGCGCAACCGCTACTGAACTGATTTCCACCAACCCCAGTGGACTGGGTGACATCTGTAAAAGTGCCATCGCCGTTGTTGCGATAAAGCACATTTGCTCCGAAGTTCGTCACATAGAGATCCGTGAAACCATCGTTATTGTAATCACCGACGCAGCACCCCAACCCGTAGCCTGTATCGCCGACAGAGGCTTCAACGGTTACATCGGTAAAGATGTCGCCATCGTTGCGATAGAGGCGGTTTGTCGGTGGTAGTGGTGAGGTTGCCCCAGGCAGGTCACTACCGTTGACAAAATAGAGGTCCAAATCTCCATCATTGTCAAAGTCGAAGAGGGCAACCCCACTACCGATGGGTTCAATAAAGTATTTTTTCCCACTCTCGCCATTGGTATGCCGAAATTGGATACCGAGTTCCGTCGTTACATCAGTGAATTGCACGGATTTGTTTTCTGAAGGCGCGGGTCGTGCGACAGGTGTCCACGGCATCGCATGGACGATAAAGAGAAAAAAGGTGAAACTAATCGTCTGTATTTTCAATTTTTTGTAACGCATCGTCTGTGTATATGCTATAATGGTTATCAGTCATCTGACAACTAAAAAGGAGAATTTCTAATGTCTAATAATCTACGTTTTGGCGTTGTCGGTTTAGGTATGGGTATGAACCGCTCCAATGTAATTCACAGCACGGATGGTGCAGAACTCGTCGCTGTGGCGGATCTCGTCGAAGACCGGCGCAAAGCCGCTGAGGAACGCTTCGGTTGCGAAAGCCACGACGATGCACTTGAGATGTTCGATCGCGACGATATTGACGTGGCGATGATCATGACTCCGAGCGGTCTCCACGGCAAATTCGGAGAAGAAGCAGCGCGCCGCGGCAAACACGTTATTACCACAAAACCGATGGATGTCAGCGTCGAAAATTGTAACTCCCTCATCAAAACCTGTGAAGACAACGATGTCAAACTGCTTGTCGATTTCGGTGAACGCTATGGTACGCATAACCGCCGAATCCAGCAAGTTCTGGAAACAGGTGGTCTCGGTAGACCGTTGCTCTGCGAACTCCGTATGAAATGGAAGCGTCCAGATAGCTACTACGTCGGTTGGCACGGCACATGGGAACTCGACGGCGGTGGCTCCATTATGAACCAAGGCGTGCATTACATCGACCTGATGCTCTGGTTTATGGGTCCCGTCAAACGCGTTATCGGTGCGCATTTTGATGTCTATGACCACGAAAATTGCGAGACTGAGGATATGACCTCGGCGATTCTCGAATTTGAAAATGGAGCACTCGGTCACGTCCTGACAACGACAACATATCCCGGCGGTAACGTCTCAATGATTCACATCCACGGCGAAAAAGGCATCGTCGGTCTCGGACCGGAGATATGGGATTTCGCCGATGACGACGAGCCAGAAATCGAACTCCCACCTTATCCCAATAGTGTGATTGAAGACGCACTCCGTGTTATCAACGATAGCGCGGCTCCGGCGGTTGATGGCTATGAGGGCAGACGCTCTGTCGCGCTCAACATGGCTATCTACGAATGTGCACGCACCGGTAAAGCCGTTGAATTATCATAATGTCTCTGCGAGGCGGGTCTTTGTACCCGCCTATCTTTCTGTCCTATTCCAATTCTCCATTCTACAAGCGATTATGTTTGTAGTAGGGCGATTCATCGCACGTCATAGCACTATAAGAACGGGCAATGAATTGCCCTACTACGAACCAGTCGGTTTTTAGTAGGAGAATCAAATAACTCTACTTGCAATTCAGGCAAAAATCCGGTATAATATCTACTGACAAATCCGAGATTCATCTGATAAACACTTAATAGAACTTACGCACTGCTTCTTAAAGTCCCCTTGATAAGGCGGATTTAGGGGGTTTTTCCATGCAAAACCGCACCGAATGTAACAGCAAACCATTTTTTTGACAACGTCAAAAAAATGAGCAAAAAGGCCCATAGTTAAAAAAATGAAAACCGCAAAACTGATTACGATGGGATGCAAGGCGAACCAATACGATACGCAATCCATGCGTGAGACACTCCAGCGCAACGGATATAGACTCGTTGACGAGGAGATGTCGGGACAGCAGACAGACCTTTATCTCATCAATACATGCACCGTAACAAACGTCGCCGATCAGAAAGCACGGCAAGCGATTCGGAAAGCCATCCGACAGCACCCGAACGCAAAAGTGCTCGTTACAGGCTGCTATGCAGAGAGCGACCGTGAGGCGATTGAGCAGATACCGGGTGTCACGTTTGTTTTCGGCAACCGAGAAAAGGCTGATTTTCAGGACTATCTGGACATATTAAACGCTGAAACACCAGCACCTACGGAAGCGAAATCTCCCGTACCGAATCCGCTTCTCACCATAGAACCGGTACAACACGACGCTATCCGAGAACACGCACGCTTCAGCAAAGGCGTTAGCGATGCTGGCAAACGCACACGCGCACTCATTAAAGTGCAAGACGGCTGCAGTGCCTTTTGTACCTACTGTATCATCCCCTACGTGCGAGGACGGATGACAAGCCGTCCCCTTGACGACATCGCTCAAGAAGCACATCGCATCGCTGATAGCGGTATCAAAGAGGTTGTCATCACCGGCGTGCATCTCGGTGCCTACGGTATGGATACCGGTAGAGACAAGGACATCGCCAATATTTTAGAGCATATCCACGACATTGAAGGCATCGAACGCATCCGTTTCAGTTCGATTGAACCGATGTATTTTCCTGATACCCTCGGTGAACGGATGGCGGCACTCCCGAAATGTATGCCCCACTTCCATCTCCCACTGCAAGCCGGTTCAGACGCTGTGTTGCGACAGATGCATCGGCGTTATACCACAGCAGCATTTGCGCATCTCGTTGGAAACTTACGCCGTGTCTTCGGCGATGATGTCGGGATTACGACCGATATTATGGTTGGGTTTCCCGGCGAAACGGACGCACATTTCGATGAATCGTGCCAATTCGTTGAAGAGATCGGCTTCAGTCAATTGCACGTATTCCGCTATTCTCCCCGCAAAGGCACCCCCGCGGCGACCTACCCGGATCAGGTGTCACCACACATCTCTGCTGCACGGAGCCAAACGATGATTGCGCTCGGCGCACGCCTCAATACTGCGTTTCGACAACGGATGCTTGGGAAACAGAAAGAGGTCCTCATCGAAGCGAGCAGAGAAGGCGAAAACGACCGCCTCGCCGGTTTCACGGACAACTATCTCCGCGTCCTCGTTGATGCGCCAGAGAGTGCGATCAATCAGATTCAGCGCGTCACCCTCAATTCATTAGAAGGCGACTGCATCGCTGCCGCCTAACCCTCAGATTCCTCAGCCTTTGCTTTCAGATCATAGAGGATATTCACTGCATCTAACGGTGTTACCTGCGTGAGTTCCAAGCGTCGGATCTCTTCGACAAGCGGATGCGTTTTCGGTGTAAAGAGTGCCATCTGCAGCGCATCGCTTTGCATCGTTTTTCGTGAGACACGGCGGCGGGGTTTCGGCATTGTCGGATGCGCTTTCGGTGGTTGCCCGGTTGCACTGTCCGCCTCAACACTGAGGTTGTGTTGCTCAAGTACCTCAAGTATCTGTTGTGCGCGTGTAATCACGGCTTGCGGAAGTCCCGCGAGCCGTGCGACATGGATCCCGTAACTCTGGTCTGCGCCACCGGGAACAACTTTCCGGAGAAACGTTACTTTTTCCCCATCTTCATGTACAGCGACGTTGTAGTTCTTCGCGCGTTTATATTTGCTGGCGAGTTCCACTAACTCATGATAGTGTGTCGCAAAGAGCGTTTTCGCGCCCATCCGTTTCTCATCCAAGAGATACTCCGAGACCGCCCATGCGATACTGAGTCCGTCAAATGTGCTCGTGCCGCGCCCGACTTCATCAAAGATGACGAGGCTGTTGCGGGTGGCGTTGTTGAGGATATTCGCCGTTTCGTTCATCTCAACGAGGAAAGTACTCTGTCCCATCACGAGGTTATCTGACGCACCGACGCGCGTGAAAATTCGATCAACCAAGCCGATTTTCGCGGCGGAGGCAGGCACGAAACACCCGACCTGTGCCATTAAAACGATGAGTGCCGTTTGACGCAGATAGGTACTCTTACCGCTCATATTCGGTCCTGTGATGATATGCAATTGCTCGTCATCACAGTTGAGCAGCGTATCGTTCGGAACAAACCCCTCTTGTGTAAATAACTGCTCAACGACGGGATGCCTGCCGTCGCGGATAACAATCTCGTCCACGGATGCGACTGTCGGTTTCACGTAGTTGTATTTCGATGCGACATACGCGAAGTTGGCGAGCACATCAGTCATTGCGAGTGCAGCTCCGATTTTCTGGACAGTCTCCGTATATTTCGACACCTCATCTCGGATCTGACAAAAGAGTTCATACTCCAAAGTCTGGATCCGATCCTCGGCGTTAAGGACTTTAGCCTCCTGCTCTTTAAGCTCCGGCGTGATGAACCGCTCGGAGTTCCGAAGCGTCTGTTTGCGGATATAGTGTTCAGGCACCATATCCAGATTTGGCTTCGTCACGTCGATATAATAACCGAAAACCTGATTGAATCCGATCTTCAAGGACTGGATACCGCTGCGTTTGCGTTCTTCTGCTTCCATAGCAGCGATCCAGTCTTTTCCTTCCCCCACAATCTGTCGAAGATCATCGAGTTCCTCGTTATACCCGTCGCATATTATCCCGCCCTCGCGAATCGTTGCCGGTGGGTTCGGATGGATACCGCCTTCAATCAACTCGACTAACTCTGGAAGCGGGTCCAAAGTGTCATTGAGAGAGATCAGCAGTGCACTACCACAGTTTTGCAGCTGCGCTTTGACATCAGGAATTAGGCACAGGGAATCCTTGAGGGAATGCAAATCGCGTCCGTTCACAGAACCGAGACTGATCCGCGAAATGAGCCGTTCAATATCGTACATCTGTCCAAGTGCCTCGCGCAATTCTTCCTGCAAGTTAATTTGGGTTTTAAGTTCGTCAACTGCGCCGAGACGTTTCTCAATCTCTTTTTCATCAAGCAAGGGTTGCAAGAGACACTGACGCATCTTTCTGCCGCCCATCGCTGTCACCGTTTGATCCAAGACTTCAAGGAGCGTGCCTTTTGTGGAGCCGTCGCGAATGGATGTCGTGAGTTCCAAGTTGCGCTGTGTATCGGCGTCCAGAACCATAAAATCCGAGAGCGTGTAGGTGTGAAGCGAGACGATGTGTTCGACTTCCTGTTTTTGTGTCTCGTTTAGGTAATAGATGAGCGCGCCAGCTGCAGAGATAGCGGTGTGTAGGTGTTCGCACCCGAATCCATCCAGCGAAATTGTCTGGAAATGTTCGAGGAGTTCCGTCCGAGAAGTATCGTAGTCAAACCGCCAGTCGGGTAGGGAGTTGAGCGTCGCTTTGAGTTCGGTTTTGAGGCGGTCAAACATCTCCGCATCTTCAAAGGATTCCGAAAAGAGACACTCTTTTGGAGAAAAACGGTGTATCTCTGCCCAGAGGCGTGACGGATCTGTGAGTTCGGTTACCAGAAATTCGCCTGTCGAGAGATCGGCAACGGCAACACCGTAAATATCCTTGTTGAGATAGATCGAGATGAGGTAATTGTTCTGTTTATGCTCAAGGACCTTCGGGTCGGTCACGGTGCCCGGTGTAACGATCCGGACGACATCGCGTTTGACGAGTCGGTTTTCATCGCGTGCGATTTTTGCGTCCTCGGTCTGCTCCAAAATGGCGACTTTATGGCCGGCTTTGACGAGTTTATAGAGATAGGAGTCGAGTGCGTGGTGTGGGATGCCTGCCATAGGTGGCGGTGGCGATTTCTGATTTTTATGGCTCCTTGTTGTTAAGGCGATCTCAAGAAGGCGGGCAATAAGTTCCGCGTCTTCAAAGAAGGCTTCATAAAAATCACCGACCCGGCACAGGAGGATGGCATCTTCGTGCTGTTTTTTTACCTGTTTGTAGAGCTCCATCATCGACAGGTCGGACTGTTTTGAACGTGCCATATAGTTTTCCTTGCTATGATTTGTGTGGTTGTCTTTTATGCGAAAGGTTAATTTTTAATACCATAGCACATTCAGATGTTTATGTCAAATCTATTTTGGCGATAGTCCTGCTGTAGACGCGAACTTCAGATTGAGATTCCTTAGTTCGTGGAACTTCTCTTGAGATATTACATTTCCCTTATGTTATCTGTATTAAGTCCTATTGTTTTCGACAGCTTTTGCGTTACAAGTGTGTAAAGGCTTATTCCCGATTTTGCTGCCTCGTCCGTCAAAGCGTGATAAAGCTCTGCATCAACAGGAATGTTGAACGGTCCCTCGTATCCATTCCTTGAAGGTGCTTTCGGAATGGGTTCACCATCTTTTTTGTAACATTCTTTCATCAGTTCCCACGCTGTTTTCAATTCACGCAACGCCTCGGCAGGTGTGGGTCCGAAAGCCGAAACATTAGGAAGTTCGACAAGGTGCGCGAGATAGTCCCCGTCCTCATCGAAAAACACATTAACCATGAAACCATCAAAATTGTCGTGGTTATTCTTCTTCATCTGCTTTCTCCAGCAAGGTTGGGAAACCTCGCCTACCGCGGGATGGGTATTGCGCGAAAACGGCGAGATGTTTTGCTTGGGTGTTTCCCCAGGAAACCTCGCCAGCAATGGGGATGGATTTATTGTTGTGGAAGTCAAACTACTGCATCGGGGAAAAAGGCGCAGGGAGTAGGAGCTTGCTCTCCTGTGTGATGGGTCTGACGGAACCTTTGGGGGGCCAGACACCTTTCTCTCGTGTCTCTACTCGGATCTGTTGGCGTTCTTCAAAACTTTTATATGCCCATAGATGGATGAAATTGTTGACACCCCCATATTCCGAGTACCAGCAGCCCGCTAACGGTGAGAATTTCACGCGTTCGGGGATAGCGGCACCCCACGCCTCCAGCACTTGCGGCATGCCCTCAGAGGGATAGGTGTACAGGCGCATTTCATACAGGGGCCCGATGTCCTTTTCGCCTAAGGGTTCCATAAAGGGTGCTGGCAGATAAATCTCTGATACCATTGATACGATGAGATCGCTTGTATCGGGGGGCCATACTGGGTTTGGTTCGGCTTCCGCAGCGCGTCGGATTTCTGATCGCTGTTCGAGACTTTCGTAGGGCCAAATGGCGACCATCTGATTTAACGGTCCCACTTCGGTGTACCAGTGTCCACCGAGTTTCGAGAGTTCTTGACGACCGGGTAGTTTTTCACCGAAGCGTTTCCAGTATTCTTGGAGTTGACCAAGTTTTAGGTTGTAGGTTCTAATTTCGTAGATCACGCTGTCTCTCCTATGTTTTGAGGCTTACGCAATTAGCCCTACAACTCGCCTTGCTTGCGAATCTCGACCAACTCTTCCAGAATACGTCTGTGGAGACGATGTAATTCAAGACCTATTCCGATGCCAATGGCAGTCAACACACCCGCGCCAAGGATAAGTTTTGTTTTTAAGGACATGCGATGCTCCTCCATTATGTACGGTGAAGGGGTTTCGCTAAAAGTTTTCGATAATCGCTGCGCCGAACTCGGAGGTGCGGACCTTTGTCGCGCCTTCCATGAGACGCTCCAGATCGTAGGTGACCCGTTTTTGGAGGATGGTTTTCTCAAGACCAGTGATAATCAGGTCAGAGGCTTCCTGCCAACCGATATGCTCCAGCATCATCACAGCAGAGAGGATCAGCGAACCCGGATTAACAACATCTTGGTCGGTGTATTTCGGGGCGGTGCCGTGCGTCGCTTCAAAGAGTGCGACTTCGTCACTGAGGTTACCGCCGGGTGCCATGCCGATACCGCCAACCTGTGCTGCCGCTGCATCAGAGAGATAGTCGCCATTCAAGTTCGGCGTGACAATCACATCGTACTCATCGGTTCGCGTCAGAATCTGCTGCAACATGCTGTCGGCAATCCGATCATTGACGATAACCTTGCCTTCAGGACACTTACCGTCGTAGTCGCTGTAAAGTTCGTCTTCTGTGATGGTTTGCTCAGCGAACTCCTCTTTGGCGAGTTCATACCCCCACGCGCAGAACGCGCCTTCGGTAAACTTCATGATATTGCCTTTGTGAACAAAGGTAACACTGCGTCTGCCGTGCTCAATCGCGTATTGGATGGCCATGCGCGTCAAGCGTTTGGTGGCAAAAATGCTGATCGGTTTTATGCCGATACCGGAATCCTCACGGATCTCAACACCCATTTCAGAGCGGAGTAGTTCAATCACCTTTTTGACTTCCGGTGTGCCTTGTTCCCATTCAATACCGGCGTAGACATCCTCAGTATTCTCACGGAAGATAACGACATCCATCTTTTCAGGGTGCGTGACGGGGGCAGGAACACCTTGGAAGTAACGGACGGGACGGACACATGCGTAGAGTTCAAGTACCTGACGGAGCGTCACGTTTAAACTCCGAAAACCACCGCCGACAGGTGTCGTCAGTGGTCCTTTTAGTGCGACGCGGAAGTATTCGATAGCGTCAAAAGTATCCTGTGGCAGCCATTCGTTGTATTTTGCCATGGCGTTTTCGCCAGCATAGACATCAAACCAGACGATCCGTTTTTCGCCACTGTATGCCGTCTTAACGGCTGTATCAACGACGTGGCGTGTCACTTTCATGATGTCTCGTCCGATGCCATCACCTTCAATAACAGGGATAATAGGTTCATTCGGTACAACGAGCTGCCCATTAACATACCCTATTCTTTCACCCTCTGTTGGCACTGTTAATTGCGATAATTCAATCACTGATTATTCCTCTCTAAATAGTTATCAGTTTTCAGTACGCAGTTATCAGTTAAAAGAGACCTTGATTTAACAAATTCTCTCTTTAACTGAAAACCGATAACGAATCACTGATAACTTCTAAAAGGCGTTGGTGCTTGCCATCCGCTTGTGTAATGCCACGACTTCGTTTGCAATTGTCATATCGTCAGTGGGGTTTGGAATGACATCTGGATGTGGTGGGATAACCGGTCGGATAATCTTCAACGGGAGTTGTTCGCGGGCATCCATCATCCAACCAAAGCCTCGGAAGATGTATGTTAATAGCGTTCTGTCGTTTTCATAGATGTCCAATCCCTCTTGGACTGCCCATCCACCGAAATCGGTATTCGGAGTTAAGCGGAGCGGTGGCTCGTTTTCACGTCCGGGACGGACAAAACCTTCAACGAAAGCGAGTTGATAAATACGCTGTACAATAGCCAATCGCTTTTTCTGCTTGTCGTTGAGTTGAATCTCGCCATTATCAACAGCCTCAAGGAATGGGTTGAAGTAGATAGCGGGTCTGGGGTCCTGCTGGATTTCATCGGCGCGTCCGGCGGCGGCGATTTCTGGGTGTCCGAAGGTCGGGAGTGCGGATTGCATCCGTTCATAGATAGCCGTTTCAAGGGCATCGGCATCCAGTGTTTCGATTTGATTGATAAACGCCGTCATGTCGTGAATCGCACCGAAATGTCGATCACCATCTAAAGCCATCTGTGCGGCGACAAAGAAGTCAGAAACTGCACCCGTATGCAAAGTTGCAAGATAGCGTGCAACGACATTAGAACCAGCAGAGCCGTGGTGTGTCTGTATAACACCCATCCGTTCTAAAATATTCGCTTCAACACTACTCGCTTCTCGCCCTAAGAGGAGGCTGTAGCAGGTTTGGAAAGCAGTCTTTCCGCTCTTTTGATACTCAGTGATGAGATCGGTCGCGCGCATTGCCAGGACCTGCGGGTGGAGTGCTGGATTCTCTCGAAGTTGATGCCGCATATACGCAGAAACTGTCCCTACAGCGACATTCTCCATGTGTGTTTCAATCAATTCAAGCAGGAGCGAATCGGGGTCCCGTGTGCCGTTAATTCCCTGCTGATCCGGAATACCGAGTTTACGGAGCGTTGAGAAATGTTGAATGGCAGCCTCGGGGCCGGCTTCAGGGAAGGCTTTTGCAAATTCAGCGACCTGATTGACGAGGCGTTGTTCACCGGTTAGGCTCGCTCTGCGAGTCGTAATGAATTCATAAAATTTCGTATCTATTAAATCTGACAGTACCCCCGCTTCATCAAGTCCACTATCATCTGTTTCAGGTCGCCTACCGAAAAGTCCTGCGAAGATAACAGCTGCGGGACTGAGTTTATCAGCGACGATTTCACTTTCGGACACCATACCGCGGATCGCAAAACTGCGGATATTCAAGGTTATCTGCGTGCCGTCACAATCAACTACGGCTTTGTGGAGCGCCGGATTCGCGAAAACGGTTGTCGATTGGGGCATTGAACTGAAACCGTTGAGTACCGCTGCAATTCTATCCTCTCCTAACTCAATTGCCCTATTCAAGGCATCTGTTACCGGTGTATACGTCGAGGTTTCTGGCACCTCTGACAGGATGTTTCGGAGCGCGGCTTCCTGCTTTGCCTCCAAATTCTTGTTCAAAATGGGTTCTCCTTCGTTGACTATTTAATAATATGTTCCGTCTTGCTAACTTCGCCGAAATTATTTTAACTCGTCCGGAATCCGCACAACTACCTTTCAAGCGATAGGACAGTGAGGTGCTCCAACTTCCGTTTAAAAGTTCCCGATTGACCTATGTCATATTCTATAATATTTTATCAGAATTCCGACTAAAAGTCAAGATAAAATTGGAAAATGTTATTAGTTTTCAGTTATCGGTTGTCAGTTGTCAATCAAAGAGATGGTTAACTCCGTGATCGGTAAGGTTTCTGTAGATTATCCCGTCCATAGATGTATCCTCTTAAGGTCAATCTCGCAAAAACTGATGACTGAACATTAAAATTTGACTTGCAGAAATGCGGATTTTGTAGTATCATTATTAACGAACATATTTGATCAAGGGACCTACGCGCGTACCTACACTATAGCAGAATTACAAACACATATCGGTGGTGCGCTGCACGGGACCCTGCATTCTACTTTCTACAGATAAGGAGTTTACTACATGCGCAATGAAGCATTAGGAATGGTTGAAACACGCGGACTCATCGGTGCAGTTGAAGCTGCCGACACCATGGTGAAAGCCGCAAACGTCAAATTAGTTGGCAAAGAACAGGTCGGTGGCGGTTTTGTCACTGTTATGGTTCGCGGAGATGTCGGTGCGGTGCAAGCCGCGACGGATGCTGGGGCAGAAGCCGCAAAAGCGGTCGGCGAATTGGTGTCGGTACACGTCATCCCTCGCCCACATGCAGATGTGGAGACTATTCTCGGTGGTGGTTCGGAAGAGCCGAAGAGTAGTAGCAAATAAATTGGCTTTGTAGGGCGAGGGATGACTTTCTCGCCTTTGCCCTACTCCACTTTACCAGAGAACATGTTAACATTGCTACGGGTTCTGTATCTAAGGTGCCGCCCAGTGGTTTACTATGTTCTCCTTAGACGCGCGTCCTGCGCGATGAGGTATTGGAGGGCTTAATGGCACAAATTGACGAAAAACAGATTGAAGAGATTGTTTCCCAAGTCTTGAAAACACTGCAACAAGGAGGCTCCGCAGCCGTACAACCTACACTATCTGCTGGTGCGAGTTCTTCTTCGCGTGCGGGTGTCTTCGCGACAGCGGCAGAGGCTATCGCAGCAGCGAAAACAGCACAGGCAGCATTCGTTAAACTCGGGTTTGCCAAAAGACGCGAAATTATTGAAGCGATCAAAGAGGTCTCACTTGCGAATGCGAAACGTCTCGCAGATTTGGCAGTACAAGATACGAACATGGGCAATGCGGCACACAAAGTGATGAAGAACGAGGGTGCCGTAACACTTTCACCCGGTGTGGATGATCTGATCTCAGAAGCGATATCGGGTGATTCTGGAACCCTTCTTATTGAATACGTTCCGTTTGGCGTTATTAATTCAATCACACCCACCACTAATCCGACATCAACAGTGATCAACCACGCGATTGTGATGCTATCGGCAGGAAACGCTGTCGTCTTCAGTCCGCATCCAAACGCGCGTGACTGCACTGAAGAGACGATGCACGTCATCAACGAGGCAATCGTTAAGGCAGGTGCGCCGCCTAATCTGCTCACTTCCGTTGAAAATGCGAGCCTACGAACAGCAAAAGAGATCATGGAGCATCCTGATATCGCTATGCTCGTTGCTACGGGTGGTGCATCCGTTGTGAAGGCAGCGTTATCGAGCGGCAAAAAGACAATCGCTGCCGGTCCCGGTAACCCACCGGCGATTATCGATGAGACAGCGGACGTTCAGGGAGCAGCAAAGCATGTCATCGCAGGCACCAGTTTTGATAACAATCTGCTCTGTATCGGTGAGAAGGCACTCTTTGTCATCGAATCGGTTGCAAATGAGACGGTCCGAGAACTTACACAAAACGGTGGTCATTTACTGAACGCGAGCCAACGCGAGGCATTAGAGGCAGTTGTCACCGAAAAAGGTGAATCGAACAAGGAATACATCGGCAAAGACGCGACAACTATTTTAAAAGCCGCTGGTATTACAGCTCCCGCACAAACAGTCGCTATTGTGGTGGAAGTACCGGCAGATCACGATTTCGTTATCAACGAATACCTGATGCCGATTTTACCAGTAGTGCGGTGTCGCGATTTCGACGAAGCATTGGCAGGTGCAGTCAGAGCAGAAGGTGGACGCGGACACACCGCAGTGCTCCACACGAACAATACCCAACGGGTCACGCAATTCAACAAAGCGATGGATTGCAGCGTTGTGGTTATCAATGCTCCTTCTTACGCGTCCTGCGGACTCGAAGGCGAAGGGTTTTTGGCGATGACTATTGCAGGACCGACAGGCGAAGGGTTTACGCGCCCACGTACCTTCACACGTCAGCGACGATTAACGATCGCAAACAATTTGTCAGCACATACCCAGTGACGTAAATAGGTTATTTGCGGTCGGTCCAGGTCGTTTCAAATTTTTCCTAAATCGAGCAAAGGTGTTATGCGAACAGCGATTGACGATCTGAGGGCGTTAATACGCCAGCATGAGCATAAATATTACATCGAAAACCAGCCGAAAATCTCAGATGCCGAATTCGATGCGCTCATGAAGGAGCTTGAGGCACTCGAAGCGGCATCTGATGCCCCTATCCCACCGGATTCTCCTACACAGCGGGTCGGTGGCGGTGCTGTATTAGGCACCCGCATACCGCATCGCAATTCGATGCTGAGCCTGAACAACAATTACAACGAACAGGAGCTGCGCGAATTCGATGAACGCGTCCGACGATTGTTAGAAGATGTACCTGTCGAATACGTTACAGAGTTAAAGATAGACGGTTTAGGCGTTTCTTTGATCTATGAGGATGGGATATTTACGCGCGGTCTTACACGTGGCGATGGTGAGTATGGCGAGGATATAACAGACAATTTGCGAACGATCCGTTCAGTGCCGTTGCGGCTTGTTGAAACAGAAACAGCATTCCCTCAAGTGTTAGAAGTTCGTGGTGAAGTCTTCATCCAGAAACATCGGCTCAATGATATTAACGTGCAGCGCGAGGCGGACGGCGAACCGCCTTTCGCGAACCCTCGGAATGCGGCTGCTGGTTCGCTGCGGCTGCAAAACGCTTCCATCACTGCCTCTCGTCCGTTAGATATTTTCATCTACACGCTCAATTACGCGGAAGGCGTTGAATTCACAACGCATACGGAATCGCTCGAACAGATGAAGCGTTGGGGGTTGAAGTGTAATGAATATACTGACTGCCATAAATCAATAACAGATGTTCAAAACTACTACGAACGCTGGGTAGCAGACCGCCACGACCTCCCCTACGAAACCGACGGGGTCGTCGTAAAGGTCAATGAATTCTCCCACCAGAACGAACTTGGTACCACCTCCAAATACCCACGCTGGGCAATCGCCTACAAATTCAATGCACAGCAAGCCATCACAACCGTTAAAGATATTGACGTACAGGTAGGACGCACGGGTGTGCTGACACCGGTTGCGATTTTAGAACCTGTGCCGCTTGCTGGTGCAACAATTACGAACGCTACTCTGCACAATGAGCAAGAAATTCGCGCAAAGGACATCCGCATCGGCGATCGGATTGTGCTTGAACGCGCTGGCGATGTCATCCCTAAAATTGTTGAGGTGTTGACAGCAGACCGGACCGGCAATGAAGTCGCTTTTGTATTCCCCGACCGGTGTCCGGTGTGCGATACGCCTGTCCAACGCACAGAAGCAGAGGTTGCTGTTCGATGTGTGAACGTATTGTGCGTCGCACAACTGAAACGGCGTATTGCGCACTATGCTTCGCGCAATGCGCTCCAAATTGAAGGTCTCGGTCCCGCGACAATTGATCAATTAGTAGATAAAAAACTGGTTCGCGATGTTGCCGATCTCTATTATTTGAAGGTGGAGCCCTTAAGCAAACTGGATCGGATGGGTGTCCCGTCTGCGAGTAACCTTGTCTACCAAATCGAACAGAGCAAGACAGCACCGGTAGAGAAAATGCTTTTCGGACTCGGTATCTTCCATGTTGGCGAGACCGTCGCGGAGCTGCTCATTGAACGCTTTTTATCCTTAGACGCGCTCAGTAAAGCGACACTGGAAGAGATTGAATCGATAGATGGTATCGGTCCGCAAATAGCAGCAAGCGTTGTTAACTTCTTTTCTCAAAATCAGCCGTTGATTGATAAATTGCGGAAAGCCGACTTGCAATGCTTTACGGTAGCAGCAGACGCTACTCACCCAGAAGCGAGCGTTATGGTAACCGATAGTTTCTTTAGTGGGAAAACGTTCGTTGTTACGGGAAGTCTTGAGGGCATGACGCGCACGGAAGCATCTAAGGAGATTAAGACGCGGGGAGGTAAAGTTACATCAAGCGTAACGGGTAAGACGGATTATCTCATCGCTGGCGAAGGTGCCGGTAGCAAATATACCAAAGCCGTAGAACTGGATATCCCGATTCTGGCCGCAGCAGATTTTCTTGAAAAACTCCAGCAAGGCGACGCGTAACAGCCCTGGTCTTCTGCGTCTAAGCACCTTTGTGTCCCACCTTACGCTTCTTCCTGTTCCGAATTGCTTCCTTCAGGTGCCGTAAATCTCAATAATTTTAAGATTCCTGTTCAGGCGAATTGTAATATACGCACGATTCCCGTAGACGACACTCTTGGCAGCTCGGGGTTTTCTTGTGGCAGACCCTTGCGCCGTGCCGAACAATCAGTGCGTGGTATTCGTTGAAAAGATCAACATCATGCGGAAGGTTGTCCATAAACAGGGCACGAAGCTTCATATAATTATATCTCCCGGCAACCCACCCCAATCGTGAAAAAAGTCTATAGGTATAAGAATCAACAACAAAGCTCGGTTTCCCCGCAGCGTAGAGGATAATGGTATCCGCCGTTTCGGGACCGACACCGTAGATCGTGAGCAGTTCTTCACGTAATTCGGGGACATCCTGCTGAAACATTACATGCATGGGACGTTCTGTGATATAATCCACATAAGCGCGTACTTTCTGTGCCTTCATACGAAAGTAGCGCGACGGTCGGATCAATCGTTCCAATGCAGCTTGGCTGATGGAGGCTATCTCTTCGGGTGTAAAGGCACCAGCACTTTTGAGATTGTCCATCGCTTTTTCGACATTGCGCCACGATGTCGCTTGTGTTAGAATTGCCCCGAGTGCCACCTCGAACGGCGTATCTGCTGGCCACCACTTACTGTCTCCGTGCTGCGCAAGCAATTGATTATAAAGCGAATATAGTTTTTCGGTAATATTATCTTCACATAGAATTTGCATATGTAGAAAGTCCTCAATACCATAAGGGGAAAATCATGGATTTAAGTTTCAGCACCAGCGCGGGCAACGGCGGTTGGAGCCTTGCCGAATGCACAGCGTGGGCAAAAGCCAACGGATTTGACGCAATCCGTCCGAACGCCACTGGCACTTTTGAATCAAGTGCCATTATACAATCCGGTGGCGAAGCGGTCAAGGAAATTTTAGATGCCAACGGTATCTACCTCGCCGCCTTGACATCGCACTGTAACCTCCTTGACGATGACGCAGAAAAACGAGAAAACGCTCGTGACACGCTGATGCAGGCAATCGAAGCAACCTCTATCCTCGGTGCGCCAGTCGTGGTAACGTATGCGGGAAGTCCTGTCAGTTGGCACTTTTATGGACAGTTTTCTTCGGAACCGGGGAACCCCGGCGACAGATCAGTTGAACTCGTCGGACGGTTTAAGGAGATGTGGACACCTGTCGTCAGGTTTGCGGAAGAGAAAGGCGTGCAGCTTGCGTTAGATTGTGCTGTCCGGATGGGTAACATCGCTTGTAACCCTGAAATGTGGGAACGGATCCTTGACGCAATTCCATCAGATTCGCTGGGATTGTCTTGCGACCCGTCCCACTGGCTATGGATGGGAATTTTACCCGCTGAGGATGCGATCCGTATGTTTGACGGCAAGTGGTATTATGCCGACGTAAAGGATTGTGAAATCAGCCCGCGCATGAAGTTCCGACAGGGCATTATCGGAAACTGGTGGTGGCAATATCGTGTGCCCGGACGCGGACAACTGAATTGGGGGACAATCACTGGTGCGTTGCAGGAATCCGGCTATGACTATGTGCTATGTGTCGAAAACGAGGATCGGGGTGCGCCCGGATTAGACGGCTTCGCACTGGGTGGTAGATACCTTCGGCAATTCCTTTAGTAGTTGCCAGTTGGAGAAATGAATGGATCTGGCATCAATTCCGCTATCTCTTGAAATTGATTGGGATTTGTGGTAATCTACAAGTATAATCATTCTGTCTGAAACGACGATCCAAAACATGGAAAAACAGTTACAACCGAAATCACATAGAATAGCGATTCTTGCCGAAGGCTCGTTCGGTGTCCTTGAATCAAAGACCGCTACAGTCCTTGTGCGTTATCTCCCTGACAATGTTATCGCAGTTATTGATAGTGCCAATGCAGGACGAGATGTCAACGAAGTTATTGAGATTGGTGAAGGCATTCCAGTTGTCCGAGATCTCGCTGAGGCGATGCGGTTCAATCCGACGATGCTCGCTATCGGCATTGCGCCGCCCGGCGGCGAGTTACCACATCCTTGGCGCGCAATCCTCCACGAAGCGATACATAACGGCTTACACGTTATGAGCGGACTTCACCAATTCCTGAGCGAAGACGCAGAACTGTCCGAACTGGCAGCAGCAAACGATGTGGTTTTATGGGATGCCCGAAAACCACCTGCCGATTTACCTGTAGCAACGTGCAAAGCCGACGAGGTTGATGCCACGGTTATCCTTACAGTGGGTTCGGATTGCCGTGTTGGGAAGATGCTATCCGGGATAGAGGTGACGCGCGCTGCGCGGGAACGTGGCGTGAATGCCGAATTTTGTCCAACGGGACAGAATGGGATTATGGTCTGGGGATGGGGCATTGCGATAGATGCGGTCGTCTCTGATTTTACTGCCGGTGCAGCGGAGGAGATTGTACTTGAAGGTGCAAAAAATCACGATCTGCTTATCGTTGAAGGACAAGGCTCGCTGGTGCATCCGGGATATTCTGGCGTAACGTTAAGTCTACTCCACGGTAGTCTACCGGATGCGATGATCTTCTGTCATCAACCTTCACGCGATACCGTTGCGCGGTACACAGTCCCGCTGCCATCGCTAACTGAGATGATCACGCAGTATGAGAGGTTGGCTGCACCAATAAAACCCGCTAAAGTGATTGGATTGGCACTGAATTGCTTCGATCTCCCTGAAAATGAGGCACGCGAGGCAATAAAAGCAGCAGAGGCAGAGACAGGGTTGCCTGCAACAGATGTTGTGCGGTTCGGGGCAGATAAACTGGTTGATGCTGTTCAGAAGGCGCATACGGAAATAGGGAGAAATTCCAATGAGCGAATCTAAAACGACTGAAACATTAGAAATGCCCAAGCATCCAGATGTCAAAATCGCTGTTAAGAATTTCGGTCCAATTGCAGATGCCACAATAAATCTTCATCCTTTAACAGTGTTTGTGGGTCCGAGTAATACTGGAAAAACCTACTTTTCCACGTTAATCTATGCGTTAGACGGCGTTTTTACAGGACACTCAAAATTCCCAGGGCGATTTAAACGCTTAGGTATCCACGGTTTCAATGACTTGTTAAACCAGAATTGGGATGCGATTCGTTCAATTCTCAAAAAACTAAACACATCTGATCAATCTATTAAGTTTTCAGATTTGCCACCAGAAATTCGTGCCAGCTTAGAGTCAGACCTCAAGGATCCGGAAAGCACAGCGAACGAGCTCAAGCGCTGCTTTGACCTAAATTCAATTACAGAATTGATTCGCTTAAAAAACGGTCAACGCAGTGAAATGAACGTCTCTCTGGAAGTCAGGCGGGAAAATCAGCGTCTATGGAATTTCAATATAGAGGGCTGCGGATCAAATTTTGCGGTACGCGGTTCAGTCAACGAAGATTTAATGATTTACGACAAAGATTCGTTGATCTCACACTCACATAAGGAACTTGACATTGATGATTTATTTTCCTGGGTCGCTATTGAATTAGACAGACATCGAGAAAAAAGATTCTATCTACCAGCAGCCCGAAGCGGCATTATGCAGAGTCACCGAGTGATTGCGAGCTCATTGGTCGAGCGTGCAACTCGTGGCGGTCTCGCACCATTGGAAATTCCAACGTTCTCAGGAGTAGTTGCAGACTTTATGCAACAACTTATCCTCTATGAAAAATCCAAAGCACCTAACAAAAAGATACATCACCTTGCGGATGCATTAGAATCCGGCGTGCTTGCAGGTCAGATTCTAATGAAACCTACCTCAAGTGGATATCCTGAATTCCTTTACCGCCCACACACGACGGGGGAAGAAATACGTCTCACACGTGCAGCGTCCATGGTGTCTGAACTTGCACCTGTTGTGCTTTTTCTCCGCGGTGGGATTCGCCCTGGCGATACGCTCATTATTGAGGAACCGGAGGCACACCTTCACCCCGGTGCCCAAACTGAGATAGCATTAACCCTCGCTGGATTAGTCCGCGCGGGTGTGCGCGTGGTTGTGACAACCCATAGCGATTGGCTGCTCAAAGAAATAGCAAATCTAATTCGGATCGGTGAACTCAAGCGAAAAGGGGTACAGAAAGTGGAAACGATGGTATCATCAAATTGGTTGTTACCTGAAGAAGTAGGAACATGGTGGTTCCAAAAGGACGGGATAGTGAAACATATTCCGTTTGATCCGACTGAAGGCATAGAACCGAAAGATTATGAAGACGTAGCATATAAACTTTATGACCGTTCTGTTAACCTCCAAGACTTACTTGAGAAAGCCGGATAGGAGGTAGCAGCGAGTGGGACTAAAAGAGCTTCTCGCAAAAATTGAGAAGCAAGCAAATGATGAGTGCCTTAGCAGACATTGTAGTGGAGACGGATGTCGCGTATACCTAACAGATGCTCCACGTAACCGAGTGATCGTAAATCTTGAATGTGAGTTTGAACAGCGTAAAATAAATACGAAACGGTGCGATTATGTGCTTTTTTACGAGGATACTCTACAAAATAGTTTGGTTGTTGTTCTTATTGAACTCAAGAGCGGTACCTTCAAAACACCGACAGTAACCGACCAGTTGCAAGGTGCTGCTGACTTCGTCACAGAAATGTTTGGAAAATTGCCCAAGGAGGCGAATGCGGCACTAAGTACACTTGAAATCACATGTGTCCCTGTGTTGTTCCACGGTAAAGGCATTGACAAATTTCAACTTCGTGAACTCGAACGCGCTAAAATTCGTTTCCGTAGTCGAAGCACGGCAATTAAAAGAAGTAAGTGTGGTCAAGCAGAGAATCTCGCCTCAGTTTTGAGAGGATAGACCTATTCTCAAATAAGGAGATGCAAACCTATGACTGATGAAGAAAAATTTCGATTTGACTTGAGCGGATTCCTCGTGCGTCCTGCGATCCTTGAACGCGACGAAGTGGACGCAATCGTTGATCAGATTGAGAAAATACACCACAACCCTGAATCTTTACCACCCGAACAACGCGCTGTACCGGGCGGTCCTGCAAGCGTCCTGATTGACCATCCGAAGGTCCTTGACGTGTTACACGAAATCATTGGACCTGATGTTCGATTGGAGAACTGTTCCTCTGTCTGGCGTGAAAAAGGGCAAGAACACGGCGGACTCCACGGCGGTGGCCCGCAACAAGGGGATCCGATTTTCGGGTACCGCGTCAATAACGGACGAATTCATGCGGGAATGGTGCGTGTCGTTTTTGAACTCACGGATGTCAGTAAAAAAGACGGGGGAACGCATTTCATCGCGGGCAGTCATAAATCTAACTTCCCCATGCATTCAGATCACATGTCGTTAGAAGAGGGGAAACGGAGTCCGTTTTTGATGACATACGAATGTCCGGCTGGCAGTGCGATTTTCTTTACGGAAAACCTGTGTCATGCGGGTCCTGTCTGGCAACGGGAGGCACCGCGTGTGGCAGTGCTAAACGCCTACGCACACCTCGCGACACACTGGCATCGGCTGAAGACTCCGCCTGAAGTGCTCGCCGCCTTACAGCGTGAAAAGCAGGCATATTTCCGTGAACCGTGGGTCGCCGATTTCCGCACGAGTCCAGCAACGATTAACACGATTGAACGGTTTATTAACAACGACGAACCGCCTGTTAATACCGATACCGAGCCGTAATTTTATGTGGCGAGGTTTTATGAAGAAGCCCGGTGCGGTTAGGGATGCAGATCGCATCTGGGCGTGTACGCCGCAAAACCGCACCTACCGGGCCTCGGAAAATAGACATTACGGTATAACTGGTGGTACTTCTGTGCCGTCAACCACGGGTGTCGTAACTTCTTCATCATCATCCGATGTCGTCGGCGGTATAACTGTGCCTTGAACCTCAGTCTCCGGTACCGCTGGAACCGTAATTTCACCAGCAATAATGCTCGCCTTCAGTGCTTCGACCTTTTCTAATATCTCATCAGAAATCAAACCTTTGTTGCCTTCACCCAAAAGATAGCCGACATTGCCTTCAGCGAGACCGAGAGACCGAACGCCCGCCATCAGATTTCCCATTGCGAATTCCTGGATAACCTTATACGCCGACTCATCAATACCTACGCGTAGACCTGTTAAGATTATGCCCGGTGCGACATCGGTGATGTCAATATAGTTCCATATCACATATCTGTCTTCCGCAAGTTTCGCGGCTTCAACGGCACCGAATCCGGATTGGTCAGCCATCGAGTAAATCACGTCAACACCGCTATCGTACTGAGCAGTCGCAATCTCTTGTCCTTTGACCGGATTATAGAACCCTTGCTGATCGTCAGCGACATAACTTCTCATAATCACAGCGTCAGGATTGACGGCTTTGACCCCTGCAAGGTATCCGGCTTCAAATTCGTGCAAGAACGGAACATTCGCACCGCCGAGGTAACCGACTTTACCGGTTTTCGATTTTAATCCGGCAATTGCTCCAGCGAGAAATGTCCCTTCGTTGACTCGATGGGTGAAAGAGACTACATTCGGCATATCCACGGCAGCATCAAAAATGACAAACATCACTTCTGGAAACTCCGGTGCCACGCGTGAAACCGGGTCAGCCATCTGATAACCGGAAGTGATAACGAGCCCTGAATTTTCAGCAGCGGCTCGCAATTGCATACCCCATGTCTCGAAATTGCTCTCCATTTCGGTTATCTCAACGCTAAGTTCGGCTTTAGCCTTCTGAATACCGTTATAGAGGACATCACAGTAAGAGAAATCGCCAAGACAGTCACCCGGATAGACGACGCTCACCCGAATTGAGGCAGCATCCATGGCGTCTTGTGGTTCAGAGATGACCATATCTTGAACTCGCTCACAGCCGCAGATATAGATTAATAAGAGTCCGAAGACCAAAAAACTTGCATTCTTCAACACGTTCAAATAATTCATTTTTCTCCTATACATTGTAAACGCACGTTGTGCGTTGTCACATATTTAAAGTTAAGACTCACGCGATTCATCGTTTTTAGTAGGCGCGCTTTCTGCGTAAGTCTGGTTAAAGTATTAGGCACGCCTAATGCGATTATGCTTAAAATATTAACGGCACACGTCGTGTGCCGTTACATAGAATTAATGCGAGTTCCACTTATAAATAGCAAGGCACGGGAACCTTGTCCAACAAATCTATCTATGTAATATGCTCTCACTATATGTATTTTCGATCCTTGCGAAGTCCCAGATGAGGATTGTGCCGTCTGCACTGCCACTGGCAAATGTTCTACCATCCGGACTGAATGCCAATGTGCGAACTCTGTAGTTCTTAATAATTGCAGACTGCTCGCCGGTTGCGGGGTCCCATAAACGGATCGTACTGTCCTCGGCATCACCGCTGCTTATAAGCGCGCGCCCATCCGGTGAAAAGGCAACTGCTTCAACAGTGTCGGCATGCCCTGTAAGCGTAGCGATATGCTGGCAATTATTCATACCCCAAAGTCTGATGGTGTTGTCGGAACTTCCACTGGCAAGGATTCTATTATCTGGTGAAAATGCGAGTGTCTTAACAGCATCGGTATGCCCTATAAGCACAGTGAGATAATGACCTGTAACAGCATTCCATAACCGAATTGTTTTATCTTCACCGCCACTCGCGAGCGTTCTGCCATCTGAGGAAAATGCAACCGCCTGAACCTCATCCGTATGACCTGTTAAGACTGCTAATTGGTTTCCAGTATCAACATCCCACAATCGCACGATGTTGTCTGCACCGCCACTCGCGAGTGTAGTGTTATTCGGCGCAAATGCCAGTGCGGTAACCATATGCGTATGATCCAATATCGCCGTCTCAGTGCCGGTATCTATATTCCACAAGAAAATCCGTTCATCTTGACTTGCGCTGACGAGGATTGCGCCATCCGAGGAAAAGGCGACATCCTCAATCAGATATTCATGACCATTGAAGGTTTGAGATTCGGTGTAAGTATACAGGTCCCACAATCGAAGCGTTTCGTCATCACTGCCGCTTGCGAGGAGACTGCCGTCGGGTGAGAATGCTACGGAGTGAATCCATTCAGCATGTCCATCAATGATTGCCTTCTCTGCGCCACTCTCTAAATCCCAGAAGCGAATGGTATGATCACCACTCGCGCTGGCGAGCGTTTGACCATCCGGAGAAAAGGAGATACCACAAATAGCATCCTTATGCCCTATGAGGGTTGCCTGCTCAGTGCTTGTATGCGCATTCCAGAGTCGAACGGTCTTGTCACCACTCCCACTCGCGAGAAGGGTGCCGTCGGGTGAAAATTCCAGATTACCAACACCGATGTCTGTAGCGAGGGATGCCAGTTTTTCACCGGTAGCGGTATTCCATAAACAGAGCGTCTCGTCCCGACTGCCACTGACAATATTCATACCGTTGGGAGAGAACGCCAACGCCATAACCCCATGCGTATGTCCTGTGAGTGTGGAGATTTGTCGTCCAGTGTGGGCATCCCAAAGTTTGATCGTGAAATCATTACTACCACTGGCGAGGGTTTTGCCATCTGGTGACAGTGCCAACGCCCTAATCGGATACGCATGTCCGCCGACATCAAATAGAAGGCGACCGGTGTGAATGTCCCAAAATCGGATTTTTCCGTCTATTCC
Organism: Candidatus Poribacteria bacterium; assembly: GCA_965208735.1. Classification (GTDB taxonomy): domain Bacteria; phylum Poribacteria; class WGA-4E; order WGA-4E; family WGA-3G; genus WGA-3G. Next base: position 4,147,229 of record CBDBPM010000002.1, on the reverse strand, counting down.
CGCGCTGATGAGGGTATTACCATCCAGTGAGATGACGAATGCCCAGACCTCATCTTCAGCATCTCCGAGCCTCATCGTGGTGCGACGCTGTCCGGTCTGAACATCCCATAGCGAAATCGTGTTATCCCAGTTTCCTGTTACAAGGGTCGCGCCATCGCGCGAAAATGTGAGCGAAGTGGCTCCCTGATCCTGTCCGTGTTTAAGGAGTATGAGTTCGGTGCAGGTATGTGCATCATAGAGCCAAACGCCGATATAAGTAACAACTGCGAGGCGCATTCCATCTGGCGAATACTGAATATCCGCTATCGCGCCTTTGCCGAGACGTGCTAAGGCACCTTGGGGTAGTTCCCATTGTGTATAGGGTTGTGGGTTTTGTGTGTTCATGGGTCTAAATCTGAGAGATAATAGGTGTGTCTTACTGCCAAATACGAGCACTAAGCGGACTTTCTTTCTTCAAGAAGTTGATGCCGGAGCAGCATGAGTTGAGAAGCCTCTAATGTCTCCAAAGCATATGTTCTGCCTTGCAGATCACTAAATTCAACTTCAAATACACCAGGTTCATATTCCTCAACAATTGTGCCGACCTGTCCACGGTATAAATTGAGTGCAGGCATATCTACCATTAGGGCAACAGTATCAAGTAATTTCATCGCGTCTCCCTCTACTCAAGAACATAGCAAGTCACTAATCGCGGAAAATTTTCATTATCTCGGACAATCCACGCGCTTCTGACCATTGCCGTTTGTCCTAAATGATTCATTTCAAAGTCAATAACATATTTTTCACCGTAGGCATTACGCTTTGTAGGAATAGCCACATTTTGATGCGCTGCATTTAACAGGGCAATTTTTAAGAGCTCAACATTTTCTATTCCTATATTCAAAGCGGACTTAAAAACTCTCGCTTTATGCTGACCATCTGAATGTTCTGGATTTAAGCAATAACCTGTGAGTTTATCAATGTTTACGATAGTCCGCTCAGGATGAGGAAGTTTCCGCATAAGTTCTGAGCTCCTTCAAAACGCCTTGTTTTTTCACGATAAATAAAGTATAATAGTCATAGGCGACTCGTAGTGGTATATTACTTATTGGCACTATATTTCTCAACGAAAATATTATATCACATCGGTTATAAAAAGCGCATAAATTTCTACCGATAACATGAACGGAGGGAACCTGATGAACATTCTTCACGATTTAAATGAGAAACAGATAGAAGCGGTAACACATAAAGACGGTCCCCTTCTCGTCATTGCAGGTCCCGGCACAGGGAAAACAAAAGTCATCACACACCGCATTGCTTACCTGATTGATGAACACGCGGTGAAACCAGAAAGCATCCTTGCGATTACATTTACGAATAAAGCTGCACAGGAAATGCAAGATCGCGTAAATAGTGAAATTGATGTACAACGAGGGGACAAAGTTAAGATTTTCACCTTCCATGCTTTCTGTTATAGAATACTTCGAGAACACGCAGATGAAATCGGACTTGATGAAGACTTTAAGATTCTGAGTCAAGAAGATCAAGAGGACATCCTAATCGAAATTGTTGAGAATTTAAATTTCAATAAATCTACCTACGGCACCCGGCGTTTGCTGAATATCATTAGCAATTTCAAGAGTAATCTACGAGCATTAACCGAAACTTCTGAATTTTACGAAGATAGCATCCGCATCACTGATGAAGACGACGTTATGAAAATTAGAAGTATTTCAGAAGCATATCAGGATGGTCTAGACGAACGTAATGCCCTTGATTTTGACGATCTTATTTTCAAGACTATTGAGTTATTTGAAAAATCTGACGATGTCAAAAAAGATTACCGCGATAAAATATCCTATGTTCTGGTTGACGAGTATCACGACGTAAACGAAGCACAATATCAATTACTTCAACTACTCTGTATGCCGCCAGTGGGAAATCTCATGGTAGTCGCTGACAAGGACCAGGCTATCTATAGTTGGCGAGGCTCCGATCCTAAGTATATAGACGACTTCCGTGTTGATTTCAACCCGCGGGTCATCGGACTTGAACAGCATTATCGATGTACCGAAACAATCTTGAGTGCAGCCAAAGCGGTTATAGCAAAAAATTTTGACTCGAGCCGTCCTTCACTTTTAACGGACGAACCTAGGGGTGAAAAAATCGTTCATTGCACTTTTGGCAATCAGAGTAAGTTTGAAGAGGCAAAAAATATTATCAAACTCATCCGTAACTTAAAAGCGAGCAATAGGGCTGATTCTGATAGCGATCATCAGTTGGGTAGCATAGCAATTCTTTATCGTAAGCATGAACACGCTGATATTTTGACAGATCAGTTAGCACTGCAGGAGAACATACCATTCCGCAGATGGACTCAATTTACGAGTCCTTTTCAGGAGGCTTGTAGACGATCTCTCATTTCTTACCTTAGCCTTGCAGCGTCAGAAACATTTTCTGCTATAGAGCACGCTCTCAATTTTCCTGATGTATGTATTGATGAATTAACACTGTTACAACTCAAGCGGCTTGCGCGTCTGAAAAAAGTAAGTTTGGTAGAACTGTTGAAAAACATTGAGGAATACCCAGCAGAGGTTGGACCCTTGACGCGCGAAAAGATTCGTCAATTCTGGGAACGAATTCATCAATTGGTTACCGAGGTTAAAATTAAAAATAAAAGGGCTAGTGAAATCGTGAAGCAGCTTCTTGATATATTAGAATCTGCTCGATCACCTTACAGTAGCGAAGAACTCGACATTATTGAGGAAAAGCGTTTGGATGTTATCAATATTGCTGAGGCAGGAGATGTGCTTTATAGAGCAGTAGAAAGTGGTGATCGGATCCACATTACAGTTAGTTACGGAATTGATGAATATTGTGCTGCTCATATTTTGCGTCAAAGTCTGGAAACGTATCTAAACCGGACGGTCCAAATTCAATTTCTCCTTCCGGGTGTGCACGAACCACAGATCACTGAAAAGGGGGTTCATGTACTTATCGGCAATTTTGGTAAACTGCAAGAGGAAATCACAGATACACCTATTCTTCTTATAGGAGCAACGAATGATGAAAGGACAAAGGTTCTACAATTAGAAGAATTCCCGATTTCTGAAGATTTCCCTAATTCTGCTACGGTACGCAGCATAACGGCACTTAAACTGTGCCAATATCTCATAGGGCGTTTTGAAATTCGTAATATGGAAGATGTGGTTGTTTACGATTTAGAGACGACTGGTGTCAACCCTAAAAACGCAAACATTGTTGAGATCGCTGCCCAACGCCTTGACACAAAAGGGGACAAAGTTGATGATTATGATCAATTGGTGAAACCACCTGATGGCTACATTCCTCAAGACAGCACAGACGTTCATGGGATTTCGGAGGAAGATGTCAAGGATAAGCCGAGCATTAAAACCGTCCTCCCCAAGTTCTGCGAGTTCATTGAAAATGGTATTCTCGTTGGACATAACATTTTACGATATGATAACCGAATTTTAGAACGCGATTTGATAGAACATCCTGATCCGAATTTAACTTTAACCAATCTCTATTACGACACACTTGTGACAGCGAGAAGGCTTCTTCCACGCGAAAGGCGAAGTTTGGAAGCACTTGCTGATAAGTTTGATATCCTAACTAAACTTGACATCCAACGCGATGATCTACACAGGGCTAAGAGTGATATTAGGGTTAACCGAGAAATTTTTAAGGAACTCGTCAATATTGATTTTCAAAAGCGTGAGATAAAATCCTTAACAGAATTTCTCCCGTTTGTCGGGCTTAGTATTCTTGCTAAAACCGCAGCCTTGGAACAGGTAGTTCCCCCTGCAGCAGAGATAGATAAGACTGAAAAAAACGCAGGCTTAACCGAAGTTAATGCTTTCTTAAATGCTGCGAAACGTTTTGTTCAAAATCGTGGTTTTCGGAATTCTACAGTAGATTTACGACAGAAAGTGGAATCGCTATTACTTGAAGAGACTGAAAAAAAACAAATCGGGACGTTCATAAGGGATTTATCTCGATCAAAACCTCGAAATTCTCCTGAGGATATCGAGTGGAAAAGCGAGCGATCCAATATGATAATGGAGGCTCGTCGTTTTGAGGAAATTAGTAGGACACCTGGACTTTCAAGTTTTCTCGGATACCAGACGCGTATGATGAATGCTGTTCGCCGTTTCGAGGAAATCGGTGGTAAGGGGGAAAATGCTCACGAACAGACACAGAGTAACATTTCACATGAACAAGTCACCCTTATGTCATTACACACAGCAAAGGGCACAGAGTTTGATGTTGTCATCATCCTCGGGATGGAGGATGGCATCTTTCCCGAAATATGGCACTGGAAGTCCGAGGCGATGCAGGAAGAGAGACTTACGGAAGAACGCCGTTTATTCTATGTTGCTATGACCCGCGCCAAAAAACGACTCTATCTTTCTACGAGCATGTACCGTTTTTACGAAAAACTGGGCGATCAGTTTTTATATGATCGTGTTGCGTCTTATAGTTCTGAAGATAAGGATCGTGCAGCATCTGTATTTATCCATGAAATTCCATCGGATTATATTCAGAAATGGCCACCGCAGGAATAATTAACTCATGGGATTTTGGCTTAATCTTTAAAAACGCCATCCTACTTCCGAATCAGCATTTTTCGTGTTGATGTGAAATCGCCTGCGGTTAAAGTATAGAAATAGACACCACTCGCCACGGATTCGCCTACGTTATTTTTGCCACCCAATAGGCGGCGCGGCTGCGGCTTTGATAGATACCTGCAGGCACAGCCCTAATGCTAACGTCCGAACCTTGACTCCATTCACAGCATAGATATGCAAGGTGACCTCCGTGGGTTCGGAGAGTTGATAGGGTATCCACGTCTCAGGATTGAACGGATTCGGATAGTTCGGTAGTAAGGAGGTTTCTTCAGGGATTAGGGATGCCAAAAGCCATTCGAGATTCGCGATGCCCTGCTGGAAGGCAAGCGATCCGTCATTTTCAACTTGCGCGCGCTCTATCCATGCTTGAACTGTCGCACGGTCTAATCCTTTTACGTCTTCGATTGCGACAGTGATGGGCGCGGCTCCAGTTATCGATTCGCCGAGATGTTGTGCGACAAGGACGAGATCTAAGATGTTAATAGTCCCATCACCATTTACATCAGATCGCGGACTAAGAAGCGCGGATTTCCCCAAGTCCTGGACAACGAGAACTATATCTAAAACGTTTACCCACCCATCCCCATTGACATCCCAGATCAGTCCCTTCTCCACAACTATGGAAACGGCATGTGGTCCCGCGGGAATTCGGTCTCCAATGCTGGAACTGAACTGAACGTTTTGTAACCTCAATTGGGTCTCACCACTCGCCTTCGCCTTGAGGATGACCGACACGAGAGATCCAGTACCACTAACACCATTTCCGAACCGTGCGCAACTCAGTCCAGTGATATGGCCCTTCGTATTATCAATCGTGCCGCTTTGGAAGAAAAATGTTCAAGCGACATGAAAAAGACACCTTGAAAAAAAAGATTAGACATGGCATATTAAAAGATAAAATAAAATAAAGCGTCTTCAACCCAAAAAATGCGAATTGATTGTCAGAGCCACATATTTCCAAACACGTATATAGAAATCCTTGCACAAAACCCGCGCCCGCCCCAAGTGATTCGTAGCGGTAGCGAGGCTGTCGTTACGTACGGCGATGTCCAGACCTTTCGCCTACAAGACGAGGCATACGACCCGAAGCGGAAACTCAAGGATATGGACGCAGCGGGAGTCGATATGGCACTGCTCAGCACCAACATACCGCCTCCATGTATGCTCGCGCCCGAATTAGGGAACGCGGGCGCGCAAGCGATTAACGATGCCATCGCCGAGCTTGTGGATACATATCCACATCGATTTGCAGGATTGGCGTGCCTTCCGTGGCAAAACCCAGATGAAGCCATAACAGAGATGGATCGGGTGAAAGAACTCGGATTCCGCGGAATTATGCTCTATTCACATATCGGTGGGAAACCTGTTGACACGCCGGAATTTGAACCGGTCTATGCACATGCCGAAATATTAGGGATGCCAATTGTCATGCATCCCACAGTGCCGACGTGGGGAGAGGCAATCAAAGATCATTGGATGATCGGTATGATGGGACTACAGGTGGATAACAGTTTCGCACTGCTGCGATTGATTCTGAGCGGGATTCTTGAACGTCATCCACACCTCCAACTCGTGATGCCACACGTTGGCGGTATTCTACCTTATATGAGCGGCAGGATTGACCATCAGACCGAAGTGTTAGGAAGAGCCAGAGAGAACATAACACAACCGCCGAGTACGTATCTACAACGCGTCTATCTGGATACCGTATCGCCATCGACACAGGCACTGCAGTATGCCTACGAGTTTTCCGGTGCGGACCGCTTGTTGTTCGGGACAGACCATCCGTGGGTGGATATGCCACGGTTTGTCCGCTTAATTGAAGATATGCGTATCCCTGAAGCAGATAAAGCACGGATTTTTAGTGAAAACGCCATAGAACTGTTCGATTTAAACTGAGAATCTCACCAATCAAAGAATAGAGGATTTACGACATGCCGCACGAACTGACCGATGCCGAAAAGTTTTTCTTTGAAAACAACGGCTATCTCGTCTTGGATAATTTTCTTGAGTCTTCACACATCGAAACACTCAGGAGTGCCCTTGCTGAAGTCATTGAGATGCGCAGAGAACGCGAGGAGAAAGGGTTACCCCAAACCGGGATGACGCACATCCACGGCGAGAAAAGCACCCGTATCTTCTATATCCTCGGCGATCATCCGGCGTTCTTGGAACTCTTGGATTGGCAGCCGATGCTACCGTACGTCACAGGATTGCTCAACAAGATGCCGCACCACCACGCCTCGGATGCGATCATTGAAGACGGTTCGGACCTGATAGAACGCTCTATGGGATGGCACATTGATGGACACGATGAAGGCTATCGCAACCTACGTCCAATCCCGTTTTTACAGCTTAAAATCGGCTATTACCTGACAGATATGACAGAAGGCGGACAGGGAAATCTGTGGCTTATACCCGGAAGCCACACGGCGATGTATGACCCGAACCACGAAGACTTACGGTATCCGTATGAGTATCCGGGGGCACTTGAAGTGTGTGCGCCGCCGGGAAGCGCGATTCTGTTCCACAACGCTGTCTGGCATTCGGCGGGTATCTTCACAAAACCGGAGGGCAGACGTGAGATGCTCTATTATGCTTATGAACACCCGTGGATGATCGCCTCACAGGAACATTGGGGGTATCCTCAAGATTTCTATAACAAGGAACTCTCACCCGAACAGCGGAAGTTTTTCCACGGGTTCGTCTTTGATCCACCGGAACAGCGGTGGGGATAGTGCCTACACAAGGAGGACGCAATTATGCGTTTAACCGAATCTCAGGTTTCGTTTTTCCATGACAACGGGTATCTACTGCTCGAAGATGCGCTTGATGAGAACGATTTGGGACCCGTAATCGCTGAATACGAGGGAATTATTGCGGAACGCGCCGAGAAACTGCATGCGGAGGAGAAAGTTAGCGAAACACACGCCGATAAACCGTTCACGGAACGGCTGCTCCATCTTGCGAACGAGGCACAAGAGGTAACAGCAAATCTGGATATTATGCAGGCACGCGGCGAAGCGACGTTTAACTTCCTCAAAAACTCGAAGATATTGGACATTGCTGAGTCTTTTGTCGGTACCGAGATTATCTGCAATCCGATCCAACATATCCGTGCGGTCTTGCCAAAAAAGCGTTCACAACGCGCACCGACACCTTGGCATCAGGACGCAGGCGTGTGTTGGCCCGATACCGACCCGTACTTTATGCTCACTGTCTGGATTCCGATTGTGGATGCGACGTTGGAAAACGGATGCTTACAGGTGATGCCGGGGAGTCATAAGATGGGACTTTACAGGCACGATTGGACCGAGGGCGGATTGGCAGTCACGTCGGAACATCAGCCACCGAACCTCACACCGAAACCGTTGCCAATCCGGGCAGGCGGCGTTATTCTGTTCCATAATTACACGCTCCACAGTGCGAAACCGAATGAATCAGAGAGCGTTCGATGGAGTTTCGATCTGCGCTACCACGATGTCTATCAACCGACGGGTCGTCCTTTCTATCCTGCGTTTCTGATGCGGAGTCGCCTGCGTCCTGAAGCCGGTAATACCGAATATGAAACGTGGTGTCAAAGGTGGGAATTTGCGTTAGAGAATTCTAAAGGTGCCCAAGCCTATCGGTGGCCCGGTAGAAAGTAGCAGCCGAAGCAAACATATAGGAGGAAAACGTGCTTGAGATCTCAGATCTGCCAACAGTCAACGCGACATTAAACACAATTAGTGGTATCTTGCTGACGATTGGGTATGTGTTCATTCGGCAGCGGAAGATTGAGGCACATAAAAAATGTATGCTCGCCGCATTTGGTGTGTCTGTGCTTTTCCTTATCAGTTACGTTATTTACCACGCCAACGCTGGTTCAAAGTCTTTTACACAACAAGGGTGGATTCGACCTGTCTACTTTACGATCTTGATCTCACATATCCTTTTAGCATTTGTCATCGTGCCGTTGGCGTTGCGCACCCTCTACTTAGCTTGGCGCGAACGATTTGATGCCCACCGCCGCATTGCGAAAATTACTTTCCCTATCTGGCTATACGTCTCGGTAACAGGCGTGATTATCTACCTGATGCTGTATCGGTTGTAGAGTAATATTCGCCGCCCACACTGTTTTTCAACACCTATGCAGCAAAAGGACGGAACCCACGCAACATTAAACCTCGGTCACTATTAGATTTCTTCGCTTCCTCAGCGGCGGCGGCACGCTTCTCTGCCTCTGCCCGGTTTGCTGTGGTTGTCCCGCCGATGATTACAAAATCATCTGTTCGGCGATAGCGGTTAATGAAAATCGGACGCGGTTTGTCGGACATATTCTGTTTGGAACCGTGTACAGTCTTGACGTTAAAGAAGATAGAATCACCGGCGTTGCCTTCGACGGGGAGCGCGCTCTCCCAGGGCCACTCATCCTCCGCCAGACCGAGGTGCGAGAACGTATCAATATGCTTGAGTTGTCCGAGTTGGTGTGAACCCGGTACAACGTGTAACGCCCCATTTACCAAGTCCGTGTCCACAACATAACTCAGGATGCCGACAGGTCCCTGATAACGGTGCTCAAAATACGCGGAATCTTGATGGAGGTGTTTTGGGTGTCCGCCGACAGGTTCCTTATAGAGGCACTGCCCGTTGCCGAAGATTTCCACATTCGGTCCCAAGATCGCCTCGACAATATCGGCTGTGTTTTCATCGAAAGCGGATTGGAAAAACGCCCCACTCGTCTGATAGTTTACCGCCAATACCATAATCTGTTTGTCGCGTTCGTAGCCTTCTGGTGCTGGTAGGAACAGCGTGCCGTTCGGTGTACGCCATCCCTCAACAATCCGTTCTGCCTTGTCAAGTAGCGATATGGATTCCGCTGCTGCCGCCTCAATATCCTGATGCATCGCTTTGATATAGGGTGCCATCAGACCCCGCACGACAAGACAGCCGTGCTCTTCAAAGATGTCTGCGGCTTTTTGGACATCCAATGCATCCACGGACATTTCAATATCTTCAACTGATACCTTCGGTTCTTGGTTCACGCAAATATCTCCTTGATTTGTAAGTACGCTGACACTCGGTAGTCTTCTTGTGTCTACTCTTTTTCTCCCCACGAGGGTCGCCTGCCTGTTAGCTCTTCGAGATAACTTGCTGTTCGGTTTCGCTCTGCCTTGAGTTTCTTACCCGAATTCTGCCTCGCGGAATCTTCAGCGGTGTATCTCACTCGGTAGACACCTTTGCTGGTTTGGTACAGGACGAACTCACCGGGGACATTCCGATTTACATATCGGAGCATGTCGTGGAGGAGCCAGTAGAGATCGGTGGAGGAATACTGGAGTTTGTTTTGCACTGATTGTTCGCTTACTGCATCAAGCGTCTGCTTTACAGCGTCAATGACTTCACTGAGTGTATAAGACTTGTCCTCTGACACATGAATATCATCCATTTTTTTACGCCTCTGCTATTTTAACGGTGGGCATTCGCGCGGGTTGCGCGTCGAAGGTATGGATAGTGTCAGCGGCATTTCGGATCTGGACCAGTTGCGATGCGATGCTGACAGCAATCTCTGGCACGGTTTTCGAGTTAATATCTAAGCCGATCGGTGCATAAACCCGTTGGAGATTCTCTGTGGAAATTCCAGCCTCCATTAAGTCGTCGAAGATAAGCTTAATTTTGCGGCGGCTGCCTATTAATCCGATGTATCGAGCATCCGACTCAACGACGCTGTGTAACGCCGATTCATCGTGCTGATGCCCACGGGTGACAATCACGACGTAGGTCAATGGGGTAATCGGATAATTTCGGAGTTCTGTCGCAATATCGCCGATAATAATCTTATCTGCCTCTGGTAAGCGTTCTGCCGAGGCAAAGTCGGCGCGGTCGTCAACAATAGCAATATCAAAATCCAACCAGCTGCCGAGATGACAGAGTGCTTGACCGACATGACCTGCGCCAGCAATGAGTAACGTCGGGCGCGGTTGTAACGGTTCTAAGAAGACTGCAGTCGAGTCGTCCTCGCGAAACAAGCTTGCTCTGTTGTTTTCAAGGATCCCAGCGGTTTCCTCTTCAACTGCCGCTTCCAAAGTCGAATCCCCCAGTGTACCGATGCGTTCACCCGTAGCAGCGAAGATCATCTTCATGCCGACATCAACATCCTGCTTCGCACTCGTCACAACTGTGGCATAAACAAGGGGTGTTTTTTCCTCATTCAGCGTTTGGAGCCGCTCAAACATCTCCGCTTCCGCGTCGGTCTTTGGCAGATCAATGAAGATTTTCATATTTCCGCCGCAGATGAGTCCATCATCCCAACCATAATCGCTATCCAATTGAAACTCAAGGAGCCGCGGTATTCCGCCCTGCATCAACCCAATGGCTTGTCGGCGCGCCTCCGCTTCAACACAACCACCACCAAGCGTACCGATATTCCGCAAATTGGGGAGAATGAGCAGCTTCGACCCCGGTTTTTGTGGGGTTGAGCCTTTCGTTTCCACCACAGTACAGTAGGCACCGACCTGATCGGATTCTATGAGTTCTGGGATTTTTTGGTATATTTCTCGCATTTTTTTTAGCAGTCGGCTATCGGCAGTCAGCGGTCAGTGAGGTTTGTCTCTCAGATCCGGTTCGGTTAGGAAACCGAACCTACCGGGCCTGGGGCTTTTTTAGCAGTCAGTTATCAGCAGTCAGCAGTCAGGGAACCGTTGGGTTTCACTCCGTTCAACCCAACCTACGATAGTTAAACATCGAAAATGTTACGGAGATTGGTCTTCTGCGCTCTGGGTGACTAATTTTTTAAACTGCCCACGCTGATGCACATCCAACTCAAGCGGGACAATGGACGTTACACCGTCGCTTCCAATTTGTGCTGGAACGTTCAGGTAAACCGATGTCTCGCCAGATGATATATGGGTGCCGACACTCATCACCCGCTTTTTATCAAGGGCAATCGCTGAAACTACCTGCAAAATATGGCTTATCAAGGTATATTCGGATTGCGTGGTATGAGGACAACGTTGTGAGACCGCTTCAGAGAGACTGTCAATTTCAGTTTCAGACATCAGTTGCGCTAAGGGAATACCATTCACTCGACAGTATTGTGGCAGCGGATACGTCTCCGAATCACTTCCAATAGCCAAGGCAGTTACATCTTTTACGGAGACCTCAACGCGTTTTGCGATTTCAGCGGTTAGGTGTGCTGTCGCAGCACCGTTTCCGAGACCGATAATTTTCCCACCGTCGAGAGCCTGATACGTCCATGCGGCGATGTAATTTGCAGGTGATATCGCCATCAAGACTTTGGCATCCGGTGCATGCTGTTGAATTCCGGGAACAAACCGCCGGGCAAGTGCGATCCCGGTTGTCTTTGACGCTTGTGCGGAACGGAAACCGGATAATCCGCTCGGTGGCAGGAAAATAATCACATCTGCGCCAGATAAACCTTCCAACGCATTGGAAAATGAAATTGCAGTATCACTCGCGCTTAACGCGTTTGATTCCACAAGATCCCGAAGGTTTCCGGGTGCCTCTCCTTTTGAAGAAACAAATCTATTTTTGTGCGATGTCGCGTCCGACACAAATACAATTTCATGTGCCGTCTCCGATTGACACAAGCCCCAGGCAGCCGAAACGGCAAGCTGACTGTTGCCCAATAAAGCTACTTTCATCTATCACCCTACACCCTATAACGGACTTGTGGGAAAGCCATTTGTTATAGTAGATTTTAGAATTAAGAGGGCACTCTCAAACAATTCCTAATGCTCTCATCGTCCTTGAAAGTACCACAGGAGACCAACGGTTCCTATGCTACAGAAAGAGTGCCACAAACTAAAAGTTTGTGCTACAAATATGTCCGATTAATTCTGAGTTCCACTATAAATAAATATTTCGGTAATTCGGGATTACAAATCCCTCCCACATTACCAATGTACGTTGGAAACCTAAAACTACACTAAAAGCGTATCAACAATTGCTTGAAATTGTTCCTCAATATATTGACGGTGGTTATCCATTTCGGCATCTGATGCCAGTTTTGTGGATACCAATTCCTCGTAACGTTCAACGTATTCGAGCAAGGTGTCCACCTCTTTTTCATAACAGATTGCCGAGGCGAGTACTTTTTCCTTCAACAAGAGCGGGAGTTCCGTCTCAGTAATCTGGGTTAATTCCCATCGCCACACCTTTTCAGATATATAGGAAACAAACTGATCCAGCAGATCCCCCTTATAGTCGGTGCTTTGAAGTGCCTTCACCTCTTGAATGAGTCCCAAGACGTGGTTGAAGAGTTCATCTGGGAATTGTTGTCGCAACTCCATGAGTAGCCTACCGGTCGTTGATATTGGCAGCTGGTTTTGCAGGAGGAACATCCGCAGATTCGGATAATCTTCGACACTCTTGCTATCGCCAAGCCATGTTTCTTGTATCTCTGGTAAGTCGCTTACATCGAAACTGAGGACCTGTTGTTTCCGAATCTCCTCAAGGTTAGAAGCACGCGGATCAAGCCCGGCTGTCGTTAAAGTGGCGATAACCTCTTCTTGCCGGTAAGGTCTTAGGAAAGTCATGAGTTCTTCGACTTTCTGCTGCTCTGCCTCAACAGCCTCAACATTTACTGCAGCACCATTTTGGGAGTTTCCACGTTTCCGCTTTTTCCCTTTTTGCGGTGCATTTGTGAGCCTGTTTGCTCGCTTCGCTAAAGTGCTGTGATACCCCAGCAATTCCTCGTATAGTATTGCGAGTAGCGTATCGCCATGGATAGCAAGCATCGCCCCTGTAGTGACATTCGCCAATTCGTGCCCGGTTTTTGAGATGATCGCCCGATTCAGGTTGCGTTCTATCGATTTCCGGTCCTTTTCGGCTTGAATAATCAGTGTACTTTCCAACATGAGGTTGATTAGCCTTTTCGTCTGGTCCGGTACACTGAGATTAATATCACACGTCGGTTGAACTTCGGCAAGGAGTCGTTCTCGCAGTTTGCCATCAAGTACCAACGTCCAGAGCGTAGCGTAATGCTGTTGTGCCTCCGCTTTCGGTGGAAGGTTTGCCAACCACTGTTTTATAGTCGGCAAATACAATTTCACATGATCAAGGAGCCGTTCAAAAGTGTCATCAGGAATTTCAAAACCCGGAAAATTAGCAATCCTACCTCGCTGCTGGGCTTGTTGTGATCGGCGCTGCACCTGCCCGGTTTTCGCCGTCAGTAGGAGATCCACTAACGGTTGAATAACCTCTTCAAAATCTTGCTTGTGCTGGCTGACGAAGTTCGCGAGTTCCAGTAATTCCAACCAGATAGTCGTCAAACGCTCGATTTGGGTAGCATGCCAAGTCGATCGGAGCGTGAGGCCCGCCATTTTTTCACGCACCGTCGCGCGCGTCCACTTCGGTAGATATATCTCATCCAAGACTTCATTATTTTCAAAAGTTAGGAGTTCAACCTGTTTAACAATGTCTGTCTCAATGAAGTCTTGTTCAAACACTAAATCATGAAACAATCCGGCAGCCCTATCGAGTACCTGATTCGCCAATTTGTAAGAGGACTGAATGAGGTGATTCAGGGTCAACTGTTGGTTATCCTGTAGCTGCCAAAATTCTATCATAGAGTCAATATTTTGGGTGAGTGCCTCGGTTTTCGCCGCTGCGACTGTCTCCTCAAAATGTTCGGCAAGATATTGCCCGTAAAAATCAACGAAAGCGAGTATTGTACTCCGCAATTCTCGAATCACGAGGTCGTCCCATACCTTATTGTGAACGCGTTGCCCAGGTCCTAACACAAGAGCCTTCAAACGGGTTTCGACCCCCTGCTGGAATTGTGCCATAAGTTGATGTGCCTGCTGGTTAGCTTTCACGGTATACGTTTCTATCTTCTTTGAACTCTCAGCAATCGCGGTCTCAATATCTTCGGCAGGAGCGTTGAACGTAAGGGGTACGAACTTGAGCGTCTCCGGTTCAAGTGGATCGTAGACCGCCGCTGTGGCAAGTACTTGAATGGAATCAAGCACCTCAACTGCATCCGCTATCTCATCATCTTCATTATCAGAAGCATCGGACAATCGGGTACGAAGCGTTAAACTGTACCCTAAATCAGCGAGGTCCGGGTACTGTTTGATATGCGTCCGAAGGACGACAAGGAGTACGTCGTAGTCGTCCGTGAGGATTTGATCAAAAAGGACATCCTCATTGAGATGGATGCGATGGATATGGGTTTGCTCTGGAACAATAACAGTTGCCGAGTGCATATCCTCGGCATGCGTATCATCAGTTTGCGCGAGTACATACGCGCCAGTTTTGATAGTACTGGGTATTGCCAAACGTGCTTTCAAAACATCCTGTGTGAGTTCAGAAAGTGTCAGGGATTTTCCTAAATTCTGGATGGTTATTTCCGAGACAACGCCATCGGCGAATTCTGTGATCTGGCGTGCGTTCCGTTCCAGTTCTTGTATGCTTCTGTGGACCCGGTCATAATCGTCTTGTGTCTCAGCAGTGACTTTTGCTTCGTCAATCCAAGAGACCCATGCCCCTGGACGTGGTCGCATTTTCAGCGTAAGTTTGCCATCTTCGGAATCAAAACCGGGTAGAATATCGCCTTCTGAAGTCTCTTTCGGTGTCCAAACGATCAGATGTTTATCGGATTTGACACCAAGTCCCAAACCAAAAGTATCTCCCCAACTTATCCGTCCCTCAATACTGGATTTGATTTTATCAACTAACGTAAAAAGCGTCTCTGAACGAAAATTAAGCGATAATCCTTGCATTGGGTCGATTTGATATGTGCCTTTCAAATAAATTTTGGCAATGAATTTGTAAATGACCGGTATATTCCCAACGATCCCGTTTTAGCGCAAACCGTTGCACCCAGTCAGTTAAATAAATTATAACTCAACAGTAAACACAACACGCACAGATGATTCTGTGTCGGTGCTGCAATGAAAGTTCTGGCAGTCGTAAAAGTGCGTTAATATTAATGTGACTTTAGCCAGAAAGCACCTTTTGTGTTTACATCAACGAAAATGATAACAAAAAATCAGTATTCTGCTCCCGCCTTATCGGCTAATCTGATGTTCCAGTGCTGCAGGATAGGTTTCACGAAAGCTCTTGAACCTCAAGTCCCCAGGCATCCCAACCTTGTGTCTGCTTGCGTGCGAACAATTCAATTTTACACTGATGCGGAAACATCTCTTCAATCCGGTCACGTACCACATCCGGTTTTTCAGAGTGGCGTAACCGTTTGGTTTGAACGAGTTGCCTAACGTTTCGCGCGCCGCGTGGTTTCGGAATTTTACCGCGTTTGAAAACGAGGCATAGCTCACACTGGCTCATCGTATAGAAACCGGGGTTTACGCGTTGCTTATCCCAAATAAAGGCGACTGTTGCCCACTTAAACCCCCAAGCCTTACCAAGCCGAATGGCTTGATCTAAATGCGGAGACGAACTCCACATAAAAAGCAGGCAATTCTCTTCACTGATAGCGGCAATATCCCACGTCTCCATTTCTGACACCGGTACAGTCGGATAATGCCGAACCGCGCCCCCACTATCTTTACCGCCGACCCCTGTATGTTGAAGTTGTCCTTTATAATCCCAGGGTGGATCTGCGTAGATAATACTGTACTTTTTATCCGGAAAAGGAGCGTATGATGCCATACTTTTTATTCGGGAAGGGCCTACTTCGCTTCAACACTGAGTCCCTCTTGAGGGATGTCGTTGTTAGCGACAAGCATGTCTCGATCAAAAATGAAGTCACTACGCGAACTTCCAAGGCTTTCGCCCTCTTCCTGGCGTTCACGGAAGTATTGTGGAAGCGTCAAGCCTGTCATCCGTATAGCGTCTTCGGGGCAAGCTTCAATACAATACCCACAAAAAATGCAGCGGAGCATGTTAATTTCAAAGACATCGGGGTACTTTTCGCGCTGATACCCCTCTTTGGTTGTCCAACCTTCTGGTGCGGGTGCCGCCTGAATGGTAATACAATCAGCAGGACAAGCCGTCGCGCACAAGAAACACGCTACGCACTTAATCTCATCTTTCTCGGTTGTCGTGAGTTTGTGAATGCCGCGATACCGTTCGTTCCGCTCATCCACGCTCCTCGGATCTTCAGGGTACTGGTATGTCAATTTCTTTTTCGGGATATGCTTCAACGTCGTAAACATCCCCTTAATCAAGGCTGGAATATAAAGTCTATCCCAAAAAGACATCTCTTGGTTAACTTTCATTATTTAATTATGGCCTCCTGGGCTAAAGAAACGCCCAAACAAAACCGCTCCACTTCGTTTCGGGCAGGTTTCCGGTGAAGTTGAACTATCTCCGTAACTTACACGCCTATCTTTTTTACGTTAGCAATCCGTAATCAATAGTCGATAGCATAGTAAAAGGAGTGTCCAAACAATAGTTATGAGTTGAGATTCGCAACCGTATAATTCGGTGCTTCCTCTGTAATATCAATATCGTGTGGATGGCTTTCGCGGTAGCCGCTACTGGACATCCGGACAAATTGGCTATTCGTACGTAACATGTTAATATCTGTGGTCCCACAATATCCCATCGCAGACCGAATTCCACCGACTAACTGATAGACGAAGTTGCTGAGTTTGCCTTTGTGTGGCACACGTCCCTCAATTCCGCGCGGCACAAGTTTGGAGATATCTTCGGCACTTTCTGCTGGCTGGCGTGCGCTCCGCTTCCGTAATGCACCTATTGACCCCATGCCGCGGTGCATTTTATACGTTCTGCCTTGATAGATGACCGTATCTCCTGGACTCTCGTCGGTTCCAGCAAGTAAACTGCCAATCATGACAGAACTCGCGCCAGCCCCGATGGCTTTCGCGATGTCTCCAGAATAACGGATACCGCCATCAGCGATAATCGGAACGTCTGCTTTATCCGCTTCTTGCGCACAATCGTAAATCGCTGTAATCTGAGGAATACTGACACCCGCCACCACACGGGTCGTGCAAATAGAACCGGGACCGACACCGACCTTCACTGCATCGGCACCAGCATCAATAAGGCTTCGTGTTGCTTCAGGCGTGACGACATTACCTGCGACGAGTTCGACATTTGGAAAGTGGGACTTAAGGTACTCTGTTGATCGGATGACGTTTTTAGAATGACCGTGTGCTGTATCTAATACAAGGACATCAACACCAGCCGCCACTAAGCGATCAATGTCCTCCAAAGGCGTTGAAGGTAAGACAGCGGCACCGACCCGTAACCGACCGGCCTTGTCTTTACACGCTTGCGGAAACATCTGAACTTTGTCAATATCCTTAATGGTAATTAACCCACAGAGTCGAAACTCTTCATCTACAATCGGCAGTTTTTCTTTTCGAGATTTGTGGAGTATTTCTTTCGCCTTATCAAGTGTAACACCTGGTGCCGCGGTAATCAGTTTGTCCTTCGGTGTCATGCGTGCAGTTACGGGGAGTTCCAGATTGTCTTCATATTTTAGATCGCGGTTGGTAATTAAGCCGACGAGATACCCGTCTTCGGTAACGATAGGTACACCACCAATGTGGTACCGCCCTGTGACCTCAAGTGCGTCCCGAATTGTCTTATCCGCCGTTAGCGTAATCGGCGCAGTAATCATACCGCTCTCCGATCGTTTGACCCGGTCGACTTCAGAAACCTGCTCATCAATAGAGCAGTTATAATGAATGATTCCGATGCCTCCTTCTCGCGCAAGTGCAATAGCAAGGGCAGATTCCGTGACAGTATCCATAGGCGAACTACAGATCGGAATGTTTAGCCGGAGGTTACGCGTCAGTTGTGTACTCGTATCCGCTTGATCCGGCAGCACATCCGATTCAGCCGGAATCAGCAAAACATCGTCGAAAGTTAACCCTTCTTTTGCAAATTTCGGCGGACCGGAAATTTTGGTCTCCATCGGAATCATCTCCTTTATTGCGAGTTGAAATACACAAGACGGGTTCAAAAACAGTGCCTAAGGCATCACTTGCGGGGTTCCCCATTTATGTGAAAAAAGCGTCACCTTCCGATTCCCACATATTATAGTATATTTTCTTTTTCATGTCAAGAGAATTTTGTAAAATGAAGTCACCATTTTATCATTTTAAATTATACCCGAAAACGAAAATTATATCAATCAATTTTTCCCCTCAAAAACCACATCTATGATATAATATTTTTCATTACCCGTGCGCGTTTGGACTCTTTAATACGGGCTTGACACGTTATGCTCGCCAGCACCTACGGGACTCAAAGGAGATTTAGAATGGATAACTTAAACGTTGGAATCGTTGGGCTCGGTTGGGTAGCCGGTGCTCACATTGAGGCTTTCAAAGCCGTTACAGGTTCAGATGTCACTGCCATCTGCTCACGGCGCGAACACGATGAAGCGGTATTGGCAGAGACTTATGGAACACCTCTCAAAGCTTACACCGATTTTGAAAAAATGCTTGCCGACCCAGATGTACACATTATTGACATTTGTACGCCACACCCTTTCCATGCTGAACAAGCCATTGCTGCTGCAGAAGCCGGGAAACACCTCATTATCGAGAAACCGATTTGTCTTACGTACGACGATGCGAAAGCCGTCCGCGATGCCGTCAAAAGCAACGGTGTCAATGTCTGCGTCTGCTTTGAGTGCAGATATAGTGCGCATTTTACGATGATCCGCTCCGTAATTGACAACGGGCTGCTCGGTGAACTCCACTACGCCGAAGTTGATTATTACCACGGTATCGGACCTTGGTATGGGCAATACGATTGGAATATCAAAAAAGACTTTGGCGGTAGCACCCTACTCACTGCTGGCTGTCATGCGCTTGATGCACTCCTCTTCTTCATGGATGGAAACGTTGAAGAGGTAACCGGCTATCACACACAATCTACAGGTGCTAATTTTCAACCGTATGAATATAAGACGACCAGTGTGAGTCTCCTTAAATTTGAAGGCGGTGGAAAGATTGGGAAAGTTACCTCCTGTGTGGATTGCATGCAGCCCTACTATTTCCATATCCATCTTGTTGGAAGTGAAGGGAGTCTCCTTGACAACCGCATCTATTCCTCGAAGATTAAAGGGATGGATAAAAGTAAGTGGAGCACACTTGAGACCTCACTCATTGACTCCGGTGATGTCAGCGATCATCCGTATGAACCACAGTTCCAAGCGTTTATAGACAGTATTGGACGCAATGAACCGATGCCGTTGACCGATTTTGATACGGCGTTTGAAACACACCGCGTCGTGTTCGCCGCCGATATGTCCGCTGAAGCAGGTGGCAGAACGGTTAAACTGTCCGAACTCGCTTAAATTACCATCGCATGGCTGCCTCGCGATAGAGCGTAATTTGCTCCATATTGCGAGGCACTGCTATTTGGATAGCCTTGCGTTTCCGATTCATATCTTTAATCACAATCGGGGCGCGCAGCATGTTCGTCATTGTGACAATACCGGAGTGGTAGAAAACCCACATCCGTTGTTCCGTGTACGGATTGAGGACGTACTCCGATGCATGCTCGGAAGGATGTCCGCCTGCGCCAGCAAAGAGATCGTGCTTCGGGTACGCAAGCTCAACGCTCGCATCATGTCCCTCTAAAACCAATTTTTCAGGCGGCGGTTTGGGCGAATATCCGCTCAATTTACAGGAGCGAATTCGGATAGGTGCGGCTGATTTGTTAATCAGATGCAGCGATACAACGATGGCGAGGCGATGGTTGTCATCGCGGTTGATAAACCATGTATCTTCGGGGATCATCTCCACTGTTAATCCTGGAATCTGCCGTTTTCTGTGATAGACGACCGCCAACAAGACAAAACTAATTACACCGAGTATGACCGAATTGCCGGTAGGCGTGGCTAAGAATTGCAGCAGCTGCTTTAAAGCTTGTTGTAGCACGCGAACTCCTTAGCGAGTGTCTCTTCTGAAATTACGCCGTGCCGTCGGATTAGCGGCGGTGAGACAGAGATGTCATAGACTGTAGACGGAATAGGTCCTGGTGTTTTGCCGCCATCAACGATCACATCAATTCGCGACGCGAGTTCGGCACCAATTTCTTGCGGAGAGGTGGCTGGCGGTTCCCCAGAGAGATTCGCGCTTGTTATCGCCGCGGGTCCGCCAAATGCTTGAAGGATGTTCAGAAGTAGTGGATTGTTCGGGATACGCACCCCAACTGTATGACCACCGGCTGTCAAGACCGGAAGCAGATCCTTCGCCTCAACAATAATCGTCAAACCGCCGGGCCAAAACCGATCCGTGAGATGAAAGAAGTAGTCGGGTAAGTTTTGGGCGACGCGATGGACATCATCAACCGAGCTCAGGACGAGCGGAATTGGCTTACCGTCTGGTCGTCCTTTTAACGTGTAGAGCCTTTGCACAGCACTCGTATTAAACGGATCTGCCCCCAATCCGTAGACTGTGTCGGTGGGGATAGCAACAATACCGCCTGATTTCAGGCATTCTACGGCTTCAACACACACCCGTGCTTCCAAAATCCACGTTCCTCCATTAGACATCAACAATAGAACCGTTTGCTGCGGCATTCAGAGAGAGACCATCTCGGAGTCCCTGCTGATACTTTTCGTAAGCGATACCGGCAATCATCGCTCCGTTATCTGTACACAAATTCATTGGCGGATAGTAGACTTCGGCACCGATTTCCGCGGCAGCGATTTTCAGCGAAGCGCGAAGTTGGCTATTTGCGGCGACTCCACCTGTTAGCGTTATCACTCTGGCACTCGTGGACTTCGCGGCACGGATTGACTTGTAAACCAAGACATCCACGACAGCGGCTTGAAAACTCGCAGCAATATCTTCAACGGTTACTGTATCAGGATTTGCTTCCTTAGCAGCTTCTCGTCCGTTTTCCACGAGTACGCCTGCACGCCGTGCCTTCTCTACAAAATAACGGACTGAGGTTTTGATACCGCTAAAACTGAACTGGTAATCCCCGCTATTTCGCATCGGTCTCGGAAATTTTATCGCCGAAGGGTTCCCTTTCTGTGCGAGTTCATCAATGACCTTACCCCCCGGAAAACCGAGTCCGAGGTACTTCGCAACTTTATCGTAGACTTCACCAGCGGCATCGTCTTGTGTGCTTCCCAATACTTTGTATTTCCACCCTTCGTGAACTTCTACGAGCAGGGTATGTCCACCAGAGACTGTGAGACAGATATGCGGAAACGTTAGGGCATCATGCACCATAAAATTGGCGTAGATATGTCCCTCAATATGATTAATACCGAGCAGTGGGAGATCGTGACAATAGGCGAGGCTTTTCGCTGCTGCAACACCGACAAGCAGTGCCCCGATTAAACCGGGACGATTTGTCACGGCTATCGCTTCCAAATCTTTAAACGTGACATCCGCTTCCGCTAACGCCCTACTAACAATGTAGTTAATGGCTTCAATATGTTTGCGGGATGCGAGTTCCGGGACGATGCCACCGTATTCTTGGTGTACCTCAATCTGTGAGGCGACAACATTAGAAAGCACCTCTTTGCCATCTGCAACAACGGCGGCGGCGGTTTCATCACATGAGGTATCAATGCCAAGTATTTTCATATTTTTAGGATAAATCTCATCAGTCTTCGTTTAGTTGCAAACGGGCAGAAATTGGCAGATGAAAGAGTTCTTCGCGTAACAAGCGCGTGGAGAAGAATAAAACCTCAAGATTCTCGATATCACCTGTGTCTGGATTGAAACGCGCGATGATCTCGTCAGCAAGTTCTTCACTCTCCTGTTCTGGATACGGCGTACAGGTATTTACATACAAAATATCCGCATCTCTGTCATACTGGAAAGTCAAATTCGTTCCCATTCAATATCTCATTTTCTCGCGTGTTTGTCAAAGTGTTTGCGTAAGTCTTAATCCTTAAGATCTGTCAGCCGAAGTCCATACTCTGCAGGCGGTTTGAGCGAGAGCGTTTGCCCTCTTATGGATAGCGTCTTCGTCCCATTTTTCGACTTCGGCAAGGCTTTGGTTCAAGTTTAACGGACTATAAAGAAAACCACCATCTACCGTGTTTTTCTTCTCTTGGAATGGACGATTGCTTAATTCTGAATTGTATCCGGTGAGGGTCAAATTGCCGATCGTATGGAGATATTCTCCTTGTATCCGTTCATACTCCTCGCCTAATTCTCGTTTCCATTCCTCTGATAAAGGTTGATTCTGCGGCATAATATGCTCGATTGTAAGTTTAGTAGTATCCACTCGTTCTTTATTTCCATAGTGTTCTAACTTGCGAAGGAGATACTTACATGTGTTAAGGTGGTAAACATCTCTCGACACCAATTCTTTTTTGAATTCACGATCTATTGGATATCTTTTCACGTCCTGCATAGATAGAAAGACCTCTGTTAAACTCTCAAGATAATTCTTTTTGTCAATACGCCCCATTAAGGTCGCAAACGTTTTGTTCAAGCTATTTGTTGCCAGCTGGCATATAGACCTGCGAAAAATATAATTCTCCACTAACCGAAGAATTTGAATTACGTCTGCTTTTCCGATTCGATCATGAGCATAATCTTCGTAGACCCCAAGTAAAAATGGGCGGATAACTTCGACATTAAGTTCCTGTATATCTTCTAAACATTCACGAATTTGTTGGTCTTCTTCCCGCGGGACTGCGATGTCAACATAATACTTTGCATTGCGATAAATATCCTCGACAGTTCCTTTGACCTGCTCTGGATTCTCTATGAAAGAAGTATGATTTTTAAATTTGAGAGGGATATAATCTCTAAATTCGTTGTAAACCTTTGTAACTTGTGGAATCTTCTCTGTTTTTAGTGTAAGATAATCCCTTATGAATTTGTTAAATAACTTCGGGGCTTCTTTAAAATCGTTCTGGTTTTCCATAGGGCGCCAGTAATCGTTATAGAGTTCTGATTGGAAATCAATTTCTAGCCCCATGAGTACATAGTTGCGAATAAGATCCGCTTGTGATAGTGGAAGTCCAGCAGAATTAAGACTCTCAAAAATTAATTGCGGGTTATCCTGATTACGGTTTAGCATGATATCCACAATATTTAACCTTTGAAGTCCACGATATAAAATTTGAGGATTAACGCTTTCAAGTTCTTTAAGAAAAAATTTATGGTTTTCAGCCAACAAGGACGAGTGGTTTACTGGTAGTTCTTTGTTATCCAAGAGACTGAACATTGTTTTTCTGTCCTGTTGACTGAGCAAATTTTTATAGTGTGCCTCTCCTTTTTGGTCATGATTGAACAGGTACCTATTTGAGAGTGCTTCGGGATCTGTACCAACATCTATCTTTTTCTTCTTGATGGTTCTGCAGAATGCGGAAAGCAGCAAGGATAAAGTAGCTAACCTCTGTTGCCCATCAACAACGAGTACTTGGCGGACTCCTCCGATGTTTTGCGGTTCTTCTGGTTCCATGTAGACGATTGATCCAAAGAAGTGGGACTGATCTTCAGGATGTGCACCGATACGCAGGACATCATTCCATAGTCTTTGGCACTGTTCTTTTTTCCAACTATACATGCGCTGATAGATTGGAATAACAAACTGTTTTGCGCCTTCTAAAAACTCTAAAATAGATGTATCCGTAGCTTTCATTGATTCTCCTTCTATATCAAGTATGATATTGAAACAAATTCAGCATATCTAAATTCTGATTTATGAACCACCCTTATTTAACCACTCTTAGCGAATTGTTTGCCTGGTAATTGCTGAATGATCCCCTTGAGTTCCAACATCAGTAGGATACTTGATACCTGACCAATCGGGAGTTGTGTTGTCCGAACGATGGTATCAATATGTGATGAAGGAACCTCAATAGCATCAAAGATTGTTCTTTCGTCTGGTGTCAAACCCGGTGGAGGCGCGCTCTGGATAGATTGCTGTGCTTCAGAGGGAGGTTGTGTAGCTGCGGATTTAGGATCGCTTTTCTCAATGGGCGATTTTTGCGAAGACTCGGTCTCTATATCCGGTGTCTTTGATGTTGGGACATCGGACTGGATCCGGTTTAATGCGTACGGTGGTAGTTCATTGAGGAGGTCGTCCACAGTATTGATAAGTTTCGCGCCGTTATTAATCAATTTGTGGGTGCCGGTTGAGAGTTCAGAAAAGATCTCCCCCGGTACAGCAAAGACTTCCCTGCCTTGCTCACCCGCGAGGCGTGCAGTAATGAGTGCGCCGCTGCGGTTTGACGCTTCCACCACAACAGTGCCAAGCGTTAGACCACTAATAATACGGTTACGGCGTGGGAAGTTTTTCGGTTTTGGTTTGACGTTCATAGGGAATTCGGAAATTAATGCCCCGGATGCTGTAATTTTCTCAGCGAGGTCACTATTTGCGGCAGGATAGATGAAACTCAATCCGCTACCCATCACGGCGATTGTTCTACCGCCTGCCTCAAGTGCGCCGCGATGTGCTGAGGTATCAATTCCCTTCGCTAATCCGCTAACGACTGTTAATCCGCGCTGCGCAAGTTGGTAACTCAGCCGATAACTCACCTTTCGCCCGTAATCTTTTGCATCGCGAGAACCGACGACCGAAAGGCTGAGCGAGTCTTCCGGTGTGAGTTTACCTCTGATATACAGCACGAGCGGCGGCGTATCAATTTCCTTTAAGTATCCGGGATATGCGTCATCATAAAGCGTCACGACCTGACAATCGTATTCGCGTATTAATCCCAATTCGCGTTCTATCGGATACTGAGTCGGTTTACGCTTCAGGAGGTCATGCATTGCAGGCGAAAGTTGGTCTATCTTTTCGAGTTCGTCGGGTGTCGCCTGAAGTGTGCGCGCTGCGCTCCCAAAAACATCGCGCAGGACCTGAACGGTTTTTAGTCCAACCCCTTGAATCATGTTTAAATGAATTAGGCTGATTGTCTCGTTAGAAAGCATTTTTAATAGTTGTCAGTTATCAGTGGTCAGTTTTCGGTTAAGAGCCTCTTTGACCAACCTTTTCTGAAGTACTCGTCAGTTATCCTTAGCGAGAGTACATTGGTAGCGATGAACTCTTTACCGATAACCGATAACCGACAGCGACTCTGCTACTATTCCACTGTTCCAGCTCCCATTGGATCCGGTGGGAGTGCGTAATAAATCTCAATCTCTTGAATTTTCTTGTATTCCTGCATACTCGGTGCGCCAGTTTCGCCACGCGTTGAGCGTTTCTGTCCGCCGACGCGCCGTGAATCCCACCGCCGCGGCACTTTCAGTCGAAACTTGGTCGTCACAATCGGATCTCTCAAGGTAAACGTGTAGGCAGGACGCATATTGTCTCGGACATGTTTTACCGTGACCCATTCCTCTTCATCATTCATGTACTGTACGAAAAAGAATTCGAGTTGCCCTGGCTCGGCTTTCACGACAACCTGTTGAATCGTCTGCGGTTGTCTCCATTTGAGGACTGCTTCGGTGTAGTTATCAGACTCCTGCTGGGACGCTTCATCCTTCTCATCTTCGAGAATAGGTCCCGTCTCGCCAACCGAGTACATATTATCGTCATGGTACTTTGTATCTTCGCTCGTAGCATCAAGCGCAATATTTTTGCTCCGGTTAAACGCCGGGTTTGACGCGAGAACACACCCCGATAACCCAACTATTACACAGAGGGTCATTATTAATAATATAAAACGCATGTATTACCTCCTTGTCCGGAATAACGACACCGGTGCCGCTCCGGATAGTATGAAGTTGAGGCGGCGTTGTAGAAACAACCGCCTTGGTATCAACTTCCATGTTACTCTAATTCGAGTAAATCATCAAGTTCTTTTTCACGCTTATCGGTAGCATCCTCCGCCTCAACTTGTTCAGCGGTTTTGTACCCGTAAAGTTCAATTTCTCGGATTTTCGCAGCTGCGCGTCGATTTCCTGTATTCCACCCTCTGCCAGCCGAACGTGCGCGTTGCTGTCGGTTCAGAAGCGCATCATCTTTGGTCCCTAAAACCCGCAATCGGATTCGATTTGTTGGAAACGGAATCAACAGTGAAACCTTGAACGGACTCTGCTTGACGCTTTTCACATCTTTAATAAGCTGCCAATCGGCTTCAACAGCAATACTCCCTTTATCTGCGTAAATATCAAATGCTGACAAATTATCCGAATGTATGACAATTCGACGGACAACCTTTTTCTCTGGCAGCGTAATTACCACTTGCGATGCGGCATTCGCCCCCATGAACCCTTCTGTACTTGCCGGGAACGTTGTTTCACCGACAGTGTTCAACTTACCGTCAATCATCTGTGGACTCGTCGACTGTACGCCCTCCATCAAGGCGTAATTGTCGCTCCACTCCTGCTCCGAAAAGAGCGCGCTACACCCTGTCAGCGTAGCAGCAAAACAGAGCAGTGAAAAGATCACTATGAATCGATAAATCATGTTTTTACTCCTTCGATAAGCACTTAGGCACAAGCCATAGTGCTATGGATATGCAGTTAAGATATAATTTTCCAAGTGGCACCCTCACGAGTGTCCTTAATTTCAATATTGAGTTCTTTAAGTCGGTCACGAATTTTATCAGATGTCTCCCAATCTTTTCGATTGCGGGCATCCTGCCTTATTTCCAAGAGGAGGTCAATGATCTGATCGCGTTGTTCGACGTTATCGCCATCGTGATTCTGAGCCTCCACATTATAGATGCCGAGGACTTCGCAAGTTTCAGTCAACGCTTGATATGCTTGTGCAAGAACCGGAGTTGCCGCTTCATCAAGCGTGCTGAGTGATTTGTTAACTTCGCCGATAAGGGTAAAAATGGCACCGAGTGCTTGTGCAGTATTGAAGTCGGTATCCATTGCCTGCGTAAACTGTGACCTCATCTCCTGTATAGCGTGCTGTAGAGGCGCAGCTGCCGTTTCACTTGGTGCAATGTCCGCATCGTAGTTTTTCAACGCCTCCAAACAATTGTTCAAACGCCTGAGGGCGCCTTGTGATTTTGTCAAACTTTCTGGATTGTAGTCAAGCGGATGGCGGTAGTGTGCGGAAATAAGAAAATGACGAATGACTTCAGTAGGATAATTGTCCAGAGCATCTCGGAGTAAGATAAAGTTCTGTTCCGATTTACCCATTCGCTTACCATCAATCTTCAGAAAAGCGACGTGCATCCAGTACCGTGCAAAGAGTGTCCCGGTTGCCAATTCACTCTGTGCTATCTCATTTTCATGATGGGGAAACAGCAAATCTTCACCACCGGCATGGATGTCAATAGTTTCACCGAGGTGTTTCATAGCCATAGCAGAGCATTCTATATGCCACCCCGGTCTGCCTCTACCCCAAGGACTTTCCCAAGAAGGTTCCCCGGGTTTCGCGGCTTTCCACATATCAAAATCACGGGGATCTTCTTTCCGTTCATCAATCTCAACCCGCGCGCCCGCAAGCAGGTCCTCCGGTTTACGATTAGAAAGCTTCCCATACTCAGCGAACTGATTCACGCGGTAATAAACGCTTCCATCAATGACATAAGCTGCCCCCTTGTCAAGCAGTATTTGAATTAAATCTATCATCTCTGGAATGTGTTCAGTTGCTTTCGGATGGACATCTGCGGGTTGAATACCGAGGCGTTCGGAATCTTGAAAAAATGCTTCACCATTTTGGTGTGCAAGCTGCTTCGCACTGACCCCTAACTCTGCGGCGCGATTGATAATCTTGTCATCAATATCTGTCAAGTTTTGAACCAGTTTGACGTTGTACCCTTTATACACAAGATAACGCCGAATAATGTCAGTTACCAAAGCGGTGCGTGCGTTGCCCATGTGAATGTAGTCGTAAACAGTGGGACCGCAACTGTAGATCGATACCTGCTCAGGATTTAGTGGTACAAAGTCCTCCAATTGCCGGCTCAACGAGTTATAGATTTTCATTCCCATTTTTTAAATTTTCGACTCCTCTCGTCCTTTCTGAGGAACACACCTACAATTGAGAAAGACAGGCGATGGCATGGGCGACAATCGCTTTCCCCTCTCCGACAATCCCCAATTCTTCCGCCGTGGTGGCTTTAACGTTTATTCGCGCTACGGCAATATCAAGCGTTCTGGCAATTGTCTCTTGGATCTCTGAGATGTAAGGTGCCAATTTCGGACGTTGTGCGATAACCGTGGTGTCTATATTTTCAATTTGGTAGCCACATGCCTTTACTTTCAAAGCGGTGTCCCGCAAAAAAATAAGGCTGTCCATTCCTTCATAACGAGGATCCGTATCTGGAAAATGTGTGCCGATATCACCGAGTGCGGCTGCCCCTAAAATCGCGTCTACGATCGCGTGTGCAAGGACATCCGCATCTGAATGCCCCAATAGCCCTAAATGATACGGGATCTCAACCCCACCCAAAACCAATTTCCGATTTTCGACCAACCGATGAACGTCGTAACCGATACCTACTCGCATTTTTTGTATACTCTCATCGCTACAATTTGCAACGCGAAACCACAAAACAGAAAAGCTGAAACAAAAGACACCTGCCACCAGGGTCATTTAGTTTTAAACAAATTGCAGGATTGTCTCAACTTTTGAATTTTCCTTTTCAAGTCCGGTGCGGTTCAAAACCGCACCTACCGGGCTTGGGGCTAAAATTGGACGAAAAAACCGAAAACTAAATAGCCCTGCCCTTACCACAGTGTAGGATCTGAGAGTAAGATTTCAGCAATTCGTAAATCCACTGGCGTAGTTATCTTCAAATTCGCGTAACTGCCCTTCACTAACTTAACAGGGAAACCGAGTTGCTCAACGAGAGCCGCATCATCAGTTCCTGTGAATTGATGCGCTTCGGCTGTCTGATGTGCCTCTTCTAACAAGGATTTCCGAAAAACCTGCGGTGTTTGCACTGCCCAGAGCCTTTCTCGCTCTGGTGTCTCAGTAATGAAACAGTTCTCGTCGGCTACTTTGATGGTATCTTTGACCGGTACCGCAGCAACAGCAGCACCGCATTCATCTGCAGCCGTGAGACAAGCAAAAATAGTCTCGTCTGTTACAAAGGGTCGGACACCATCGTGAACAATAACAAAATCCACATCTGCTGATAGTGCGCGTAAACCGTTGTAGACAGACCTCTGCCGAGTCTCTCCTCCGGCAACGAGTTTCTGGACCTTTGTAAAAGGATATGGCTCCAACACAGTGGAGTGACATTCGCTGAAATCACTTTCGTCAACGATGACGAAAATAGCGTCTACGGCAGTATTTTGCTCAAACCGCTGTATAGTATGCGCCAAAATCGGCTTCTCTGCCAATTTTAGGTAGGGTTTTTTAAGCGAATGCGCCATTCGGCTTCCCTTACCAGCTGCGGGAATAAGGGTGCAGACCTTGCTGTTCATCAGCGTCCATTTCATTTTCTTTTATACGTGTGAAAATCATCTGCCCTGCACTCGTGCGCAGCATCTGCGTAACCTCAACGTTAAGCGTTTTCCCGATGTATGGTTTCCCCTCTTCAACGATGACCATAGTGCCATCATCAAGGTAACCGACCCCTTGATTCGGTTCCTTACCTTCTTTAAGAGGCAGCACTTGAATCACTTCACCAGCAATCACAACAGGACGGACAGCGTTTGATAGTTCGTTGATATTAAGCACATTTACACCTTGTAATTCCGCGACCTTGTTGAGATTTAGATCGTTAGTTACGATTGTGGCATCTCGCTTTTGCGCGAGATGTACTAACTTCGCATCGACTTCTGGTAGATGCGGGACCTCCTCCTCAGTGATCTCAACCTCAATCGTTGGATTATTCTGAAGTGCTCGAAGGATATCAAAACCGCGCCGCCCTTTATTTCGGCGAAGCGGCTCTGCGGAATCTGCGATATGTTGTAATTCATTGAGAACAAACCGCGGAATAACAAGTGTCCCTTCAATAAATTTTGTCTGGCAGATTTCAAGGATTCTACCATCAATAATAACACTTGTGTCTAAAATTTTCAAGCTATTTGTAACTTTCCCCGCTCGCGATTCGCCAGTCCGGTTAGACGTATCTGATCCCAGTACTTGGGATAAATTCACCGATGTAGAGAGTCTATAGCCTGTTATAAGACCGAGGTAACTGATAGCGAGGGCAATTACAATTTTAATTTTATCATCTGCTTCGGAAAAAATATGTAATATGGCGCAGGAAATTAATATGCCTATGAAAAGTCCTATCAAACTAACTATAACACCACGCAGAATTGCCACTTGTAAGCAGAGCTCTACTCCGACAAGGAGGAGTGATGCAATAAGCCCAATAAATGTGACCCAGGGGTCACTATAGAGAACATAACAACTTGCCGTGCTTACGAGAATAAAAAAGAGACGCATACCCCAAATTTGCATTTTTTGTCCTTTACTTTTTTTATACAAGCACCCTATTCCTCATAGGCGCGTTTGTTATCCACGCTTACAAGGTCACCTTGGTTCCATACGTCTGCTTCCAGATATGCAGACGCACCTTTTGCACACTAATTCAATAACTCAGGACTTACGCGATTTTGACCGTAGGCCGCGCTGTGAGCATGGAAATCGAGAAAAAACATAGACGTTCTGGTGGCACAACCTAACAGGTTATGCTACAAAAGAGCGATATGCGTAAGTCCTATTAATGTTATGACAACAAAGCTGCTAAGCTGTCATATACATCATTAACACCGACAAGCTCAATGTTCTCGTCAATATTTAATCCTTTACGGTTGTATTCGGGAAAAATCGCTCGCCTGAAACCTAATTTTGCGGCTTCCCGGATGCGCCTATCAACATGTGTGACAGGTCGAATTTCGCCTCCGAGCCCGACCTCCCCGATCATCACAGTCTGCCGATCTATAGGCATATCCCGATGGCTTGAAGATATAGCCATCAGGACACCGAGGTCTATACCGGGTTCATCAACACGTAATCCGCCGGTAATATTAATAAAAACATCGGAATCCCCAACGTCGATCCCTACCCGTTTATTGAGGACTGCGATGAGCAGCGCAATTCGGTGTCGGTCAACGCCAGCTGAAGTATTGCGGGGATTTCCATAATTGGTAGGTACAACGAGTGCCTGCACCTCCATAAGTAAAGGACGTGTCCCTTCCATGCTTGAGACGACGACAGATCCTGAAACCTGTTCTTCCCTGTCGCTCAAAAAAATCTCTGAAGGGTTCAGCACATCCGCCAGTCCTGTGCTCCGCATTTCAAATATTCCGATTTCGTTTGTCGAGCCGAATCGGTTTTTGATCGCTCGGAGGACACGGTAGATGTGATGCCCTTCACCTTCAAAATAGAGCACGGTATCGACCATGTGTTCTAAGACGCGGGGTCCAGCAATTGCCCCCTCCTTTGTCACATGCCCGACAAGAAATATCGGAATATTGCGGTTCTTTGCGCAAATCAAGAGATGTCCGGTACACTCACGAATCTGTGTAACACTCCCCGGCGCAGATTGAATACTCGTCAAATAGACGGCTTGGATAGAATCGATGACGACAACCTTCGGTTTCCGAGCTTCAATGTGTTTTTCAATCTGTTCCAAATCATTTTCACACAGCACATAAAGCGTATCAGATTTGACACCGAGTCGAGTAGCCCTGAGTTTGGTCTGACTCACAGATTCCTCGCCAGAAACATAAAGCACGTCCCCATAATTCCGACTCAACGCGTCACTCGCCTGCAGCAAGAGGGTAGATTTACCTATCCCTGGATCTCCACCGATAAGGACTACTGCCCCTGGAACAATACCACCGCCAAGTACTCTATCAAACTCTGACATTCCTGTCAAGTGGCGTTCCACCTCGCTTGCGGTAACCTGGGAGATCGGTTCAGGTTCACGAGATGCTTGTCCGATGCCACGGTGTCTTGATGGTGTAATGAGGGTTTCGACTTCTTCGGCGAAACTTTGCCAACTTTTACAACTCGGACACCGTCCGAGCGTCTTTGGCGTCATATATCCACACTCTTGACAGATGAATTTACGTTTTTCTCGTGCCATCTTTAACGCTACCCATTACTCTTATATTAATAAGGTTTAAAGAACATTGCTCCTGCGCTGTGGATATTACCACCCGCTGTTGAAAAAGCGGAATCCGGTTGTCCAACGTCTTCCATCTCCATCGGTTAAATTCTCAGCACCCAGCAGGAGTTGCCCGTATCGAAAGAATCGCAGTGCGACTTCTGCATTCAACTCCGGTTCACGACTTGTCAATCCGACACCTTCGACACTTAAACCTAAACGTCGGGACCACAACCAGAAATCCATGCCTACACCGACTCTGGAACGCATGAATCCTGCGCGTGCCCTGAGATAATCAGTTAGATCGTGTGCATACTGAATTTCAAATCGCACGACTTCGTCGCGAACACCGACACCAATTCTGTAATGTGCCTTTGATTGTGGTGAAAGCGAAAACGCCAGTTCGTTGTAAAGTCGCTCTTCAAGACTTAAATAGCGGAGTTCATAATCCCATCCGAACTGTAGTGGTGACTCAAAACGTCTAATCTGCCTCCCGGTTCGTTCTGAGAGTTCTGTCACGGCATCCGCAGTCTTATTAAGACTTTGCAAAGCACCTCGGACTTCTTGAAGGGGTTCGGGTGAATTAAGTAGCTGCGCAAAAGAGCCTTCCCCCTGATTGAGTCTCGTAAGGAGGTCGCTGACACCTGTCTCTAAGGTATTGATTGCGTCGGTTGTCTTCTGTAAATTCTCTAAGATGGGTGCGATATTGGCTTCACCGGTTTTAATGGCCTTGCTGCTTTGTGAAACAAGCGCGGTAACCTGATCAGATAATGTGTTGAAGTCTGATCGAAAATCCTGTGCGATTTGCCGGAATTCTGATGTCGTTGCGCGTACATCGGTAAAAATAGTGTTTAGTTTGGGTGAATTTTGGTTAAAAAGTCTTAAAAGTTCACGCGTAATATCACTCACTTGACTACTGACCATGAGGGAATCGCCTTCCAACTGCGTGATAAGACTGTTAACCTTTAAAAGGGTTTCTTGAAAGCGTTTGTCGTTTGCTTGTGCGAGTTCTGTTAAAGTTTTGACTGTCTCTCCAGAGTCAACGCTTAATTTCTCAATAGTTTTTCCAGTGAGTGCGACAACATCGCGAATCTCTTTGATAGCGAGTTGAATTGCTTCTTGGTTCGCCTGAAGGACTTCATTGGCAGCAGTCGTGAGTTCAATGGCTTGTGTCATGCCAGCACTCGTCTGCTCAAGGAGTTCTAAGGCATTAACCGGATCTTTTCCGACAATCGGGAGGTTCGCGGGTTTTAGGGACGGATTCCCGATGGGTCCATTGTCAAGTGCGATGTAAACCTCTCCGACAAACCCATTCATAGAAATTCTGGCACCGCAGTCTTCCCGTAACCACTTAAACCCATTTTTGACTTTCGCCTTAATATGGACATCATTGGTATCAGGTCGGAGTTCAATGGCAGTTACTTTGCCAATTGATACACCTGATAGGTAAACACCTGCGCCGACATAGAGACCATTGACAGATTGAAATTGGAACGTTAGATCATCGCCTGCAGTTGCCCATGGCCAATTCTCAGCATTTGTGAGAAGGATCGTCAGGAAAACGATTGCAACCAGGATCATTACACCGACTTTTACAGATGAAGTCCAGAAATTCATCAAATTCTTCGGCGTGGGCACATCGCTTTTTAAGGCGGTGAGCAAACGCCGTCCTTATAGTTGTTCGGGCGCGTTAGCCCTTTAAAATCAGCTTGCTTCGTATCTTGTCAAAACCAGAAGCGCTTCACGCTTCAGCGTCGGGCAGCTGATACTCTCTCCCTAAGTACTCCTTCAAAATGGGATTTTCCATGTTGAGGATTTGGTCTGGTGCCCCAAATAAGACGAACTGTTGTAAAATGGGATCGTCAATGTTGATAATCTCGTCAGGACTGCCATAAGCGATCTGTTTACCGTCATGAATCATCGCCATTCGCGTTGCGACACTAAAGGCACTGTGCATATCGTGTGTTACCACAACGGACGTGACTTGCAGCCGTTCGTGTAAATCTCGGATGAGTTGATTAATTTCGGTACAAGTAACTGGGTCAAGTCCGGTCGTCGGTTCATCGTACAAAATCACTTCTGGATTAAAAGCGAGTGCGCGGGCGAGTCCGACCCGTTTTCGCATGCCGCCGCTCAATTCGGCGGGTCGCAAATCTTGAACGCCTTCCAAATCAACGAGTTCAAGTTTCTCATCAACGATCTTACGCATTTCCTGTTTGCTGTAATCTGTATGCTGATCAAGCATAAAAGCGACATTTTCAGCAACAGTCATCGAATCAAACAAGGCGGCAGACTGGAATAACATCCCAATTTTTTGGCGGAGGACATTTATCTTTTTCGTTTTTAATTTTGAAATCTCTGTGCCATCAAACCAAATTTCACCAGAATCCGCAGGAATCAGTCCGGTGATAATTTTGAGTAGAATGCTCTTACCAGACCCACTTCGCCCCATAATAACGAGGGTTTCACCGCGTGGAATCTCCATGTCTAATCCGTTTAGAACGTTCTTCTCACCAAAACTTTTGGTAATATTTCTAACAGAAATCATACTTTCTGGATCCAAGAGGTAGCAGCCGGAGAAGTCCATTCGGTAGGAGCATCTCTTGAGTGTCTTCTATAAAGTCACCTTGAAACCGCCTCAATTATACCATTCCCAAGATGTTAAAGAGGATATGGTTCAAGACAAAGTCTAAAATAAGAATAGTGATGAGCGAAATAACAGCAGACCCTGTTGTAGCGGTGCCAACGCCTTCAGCCCCACCAGCAGTCGGGATGCTAAACCCCTTGTAGCAGCCGACAGCCGCAATCGCCATGCCGAAAGAGGTCGCCTTAATTAAACTAATAAGTACACTGCCGACAAACAAATTTTTTTGGACTTCTGCGAGAAAGAAGTAACCGTTCACATCAAACAGCGTAACAACGGCAGTAAAACCGCCAGCAATACCTGCAAACGTTGAGAAGATCGTCAAGGTTGGCAACATAATAGAACACGCGAGGAAACGTGGGACGACCAAATATTTAACGGGATTTGTTCCCATCACTTCAAGCGCGTCAATCTGTTCTGTTACCTTCATCGTTGAAAGTTCAGCAGTAATTGAAGCCCCAATACGTCCAGCAAGTACGAATGCTGTAATCATCGGTCCGAGTTCTTTGACAATCGAGACACAGACGAATCTTGCGACAGATCCTTCCACAGCAAAGGGTTTAAGTTGAATATAGCCCTGAACGCCTAAGACCATCCCGGTGAAAAACCCGGATACCATAACAACAGCCAAAGAATTGAAACCGATCAACAACAACTGCTTAATTAGCAAATCAAACTGAAGCGGTGGACGGAAAATTTGAAAAAGTGTTTGAAAAAAGAGCGTAAAGGCTTCCCCTATTTCGGTAAGCACATTGTGCAATCGAATTTTGATACTTCTTACGATTGGGTGCGCCCGAAAACCACCGGAGGATTCGCGCGTAGCGGATTGCTGATTCATTTTTTTGCTTAGTTTGGGTTTTCAAATCGCATCTGCTTTTTAGTGAAATAGAGTACGACTGTTCCGGTCGGTCCGTTACGCTGTTTTTTAATCATCAAATATGCCTCAACACGCTCACCAGCATCTTCTTCTTCGTAATAATCTTCCCGATATAAAAAAACGACGAGGTCCGCTGCCTCTCCGATTGCTCCAGATCCTCGTAGATCGGAAAGTTGGGGTTGTTTGTCTGGACGGCGTTCGACTTCACGGCTTAACTGCGAACACGCAATGACAGGAACCTTGAGTTCCCAAGCGAGATTCTTTAAAACACAGGAAATTTCAGAGAGATCTTCTTCGCGGGTATTGTACTTACTGTCAACTCTCAGCATCTGTAAATAATCAACAACGACGAGTGCAAGATCGTCATGCTTATCCTTCAAACGTAGACCTTCGGTATGCAAACTCTGGACAGTAAGACCGGGATTATCGTTAATCAAAATGAGAGCATCCGCCAACCTGCTTGACGCTTCTGTTAACGGTCGCCAATAATCTTCGCTAAAATTACCGGTTCGGAGTCGTCCAAAATCAATACGAGATTCAGCCGATAGCATCCGCATGACAATATCCTGCGCCGGCATCTCTAAACTAAATATCGCAACCGGACGTTCTTGGTCGATTGCGATATTTTGTGCCATATTCAGAGCCAAGGTTGTTTTTCCCATACTCGGCGGTGAAGCAACGATAATAAGGTTCCCGGGCTGCAGCCCTGAAGTCATGTGATCGAAATCTATAAACCCAGTAGGAATTCCGAAGAACCTATTCTCCTTATGATATAATTTTTTAATGGCATCAATACCA
This sequence comes from Candidatus Poribacteria bacterium, assembly GCA_965208735.1. Taxonomy (GTDB): domain Bacteria; phylum Poribacteria; class WGA-4E; order WGA-4E; family WGA-3G; genus WGA-3G. The sequence continues at coordinate 4,110,426 of CBDBPM010000002.1, read as the reverse complement.
TTGACAAGCTGTGCGTGTAGTTGATGCATATTTTCCTCGTTTACTTTAGTAAATTCGCAGGCTTTGTGTAAAGAGCACTTCCTGATTTCGCTAGTAGCACTATCCAGTCTGGAACATGAACCATAGAAAAAGGTGTGTTGCATAACGAACAATCCAAAGCGTCTAATGGTTCTATATTCACCCTTTTTGAGAACCTACAGTAGTTACATTCAACTTTAAAATCTTCCATTTTACGGGGTACAGGTAGAAATCCTGCCCTACGAACAGCTTCTTGCTTACTCGAATTCCACATGTCCCAGAAGTTATATGAAGGTATCGCATAACCTGCATTCATATTAACTGGACCAACAAAGAGAAAAGATCGGTATTCAATACGCTTGGTTTTATAATTTCTGATTCTTTTCATAGAACACTTCTTTTACCCTGCTTAAAAGCGAGATTAGCACGGAAGCCACAAGTTCATGCCTTCAAGTTATGTCCAAATTTCACCCAAAAAGATTAGTTAAAAATTGTCCGTTTACCACTACCTCCAGAATGGATCGTAAAACCGGATTTCACTCATCCTAATCGGACATCATAGGAAATCAACATCGTTTCTGGATGAATTAGCAGAACTTCTACTTAGCCTACGAATAGCAATATCAATTTATCATAATCCCAAATTTGCATTAACTCATTAACTCACTATTCTCATGCTGAAACTGAGGTATGAAATCACCCATAGTTTCCTTAAAAAAAATAAGGTTTACTAACTTGGGTTTTCAAACCGCATCTGCTTTTTAGTAAAATAGAAAACAATAGTTCCGGTCGGTCCATTACGCTGTTTTTTTATCATCAGGTTTGCTTCAACACGATCGCCAGCATCTTCATCTTCGTAATAATCCTCTCGGTACAAAAAGGCAACGAGGTCTGCGTCCTGTTCAATTGCGCCGGATTCGCGTAAATCTGAAAGTTGGGGCTGTTTGTCGGGACGGCGTTCTACCTCGCGGCTCAACTGTGAGCAAGCAATAATTGGTACATCGAGTTCCCATGCGAGGACTTTCAAGGACCGTGATATTTCGGAAATTTCCTGTTCACGCTGATTGTATCTGCCAGTCCCTCTGAGCAGTTGCAAATAATCGACGATAATAAGCGCGAGTTCGCTATGTTCACCTTTGAGCCGCCGCCCTTCGGCACGTAGACTTTGAACGGTAAGGCCTCGGTTGTCATTAATGAGAATAGGGGCATCAGACAATCGACTCGCAGCTTCCGTGAGGGGTCGCCAATAATCTTCGCTAAAATTACCGGTTCGGAGTCGTCCAAAATCAATACGAGATTCAGCCGATAGCATCCGCATGACAATATCCTGCGCCGGCATCTCTAAACTAAATATCGCAACCGGACGTTCCTGCTCAATTGCGATATTCTGTGCCATATTCAGGACTAAGGTTGTCTTTCCCATACCTGGACGCGCAGCAATAATTACAAAGTTGCCAGGCTGCAACCCGGATGTCATGTGATCGAAATCCATAAAACCGGTCGGAACGCCTAAGAATTTCTCCTGTTTGTGAAATAATTTTTCTATCGTATCAATACTGGAGGTGATGATCGCATTAATAGGCTGAAATCCGCGTTGCAAATCGTCTTGTCCAAGCTCAAAGACGGCTTCCTGCGATTGATTGAGCACCTCATCGAGTTCTATGCTCTCGTCTTGCGCGAGTTCGCGAATTGCGCCCCCTGCTTGGATTAACTGGCGGCGCATGGACTTTTCATGCAGAATATCGGCATAAAACTCCGTGCTTTCTGTTTCCACAATGGGTGCTTGGAGTTCATAGAGATAACCTGCACCGCCTATGCGATTGATTTGATTCGTACGTTTCAACTCATCGGCAACCAGCAGCGGATCGGCGTTGCTAACGCGCTCATATACGGCAAGGATCGCAGAATAGATCAACTGATGGTCGGTGGTAAAAAACGCATCAGAGGTGTGTCCAAGCAGGGCAATTACCCGTGGGATAACAGACTTCTCGGTCATCATAGCACCAAGCACCGCTTGTTCTGCTTCCTTATCCGAAAGAGTCGCAACAGCATCTGCCTGCATAATTATTCTTCGCGTTCAACAACGACTCGGAGTTCGACAACGACATCTGTATGCAATTTGACTGGCACCATGAACACACCGAGTTCACGGATCGGTTCTGCAAGATCGAGGAATCGGCGTTCTAACTCAAAGCCTTCAGCCCGTAAAGCTTCTGCGACATCCATAGAGGTAACGGAACCGAAGAGCCGGTCATTCTCGCCAGCCCGCCTTTTGAGTGTGCACGTAACACCCGTAAGCTGTGATGCGATTTCCTGTGCCTGTTCTTTATCCTTCGATTCTTGGTGATCGATGACCCGTTTTTGGTGTTCAAGAAAGCGACGGTTCCGCTCTGTTGCATGCACCGCCAACTGCATCGGCAGAAGATAGTTCCGCGCGTAGCCATTCGCAACCTTCAACACATCGCCCGGTACACCGAGCCCTTCAACACTTTTCTTTAGAATCACTTCCATAATTAAAAACCTAACTACCTTTTTAGGACTTAGGCAACTTTTCTATGAGATCTAAGTACTACGGACCCGCTGGCGAGGTTGCAAACCGCGCCAGCAAAGGGATTTGCATAAGTCCTACTTTTGTAGGGCAACCCGTTATCCGAGTCGGAATCCTACTTCTATCGTGTAAATGGCAACAGTGCCATATTACGTGCGCGCTTTACTGCACGGGTCACCATTCGCTGTTGCTTCGCTGACAAACCTGTGACCCGGCGACTCACAATTTTCCCACGTTCGTTAATAAATTTTCGCAGCGTATCTATGTCTTTGTAGTCAAAAGATTCAATTTTGTGATAGCGCTGTCTGCGACGAAATGCCATACCTATTCTATTCCTTTTTCTAAAGTATCGCGCGTCAAAATATTTCTGAGGCGCCATATCTATAAGGGTGCTACAACACACCGATTAATTAAAAGATGAAAGTGTGAGAGAATCATCATATAACGGCGGTTCTCTCTGTACTGTTCCGACTTAAAACGGGATGTCATCATCTGTTGCGGAAGGTGCACTACTTGCTTCAGGAGCCGGTGGCTCTTGGTAAGATCCGGATTGCGTCGGTGCCGCTGCGGGTTGGGCATCGGCATAACCACCACCCGTTTCATCTTCATCGCGCCGACCGACAAACTGAAACCGTTGGAGACGGACTTTAAGTCGGTTCCGCTTCGTGCCATCTTCGGCTTCCCACGAGTCAAATTTAAGAGCACCTTCAATGAAAATAGGGCTACCCTTTTTGAAATACTCGCCTACAAGTTCAGCTTGCCTATCCCATGCTTCTACATCCACAAAACAGACATTCTCTTTCTGCTCGCCCGACTGCCGATCAGTGTAGCGCTCGCTCATAGCGAGTCCAAAATTCGCGACGGCTGTCCCGCTCGGCAGGAATTTCACTTCAGGGTCACGGGTCAGATTCCCCATCAAGATGACCTTGTTGTAACTTGCCATGGTTTCTCCTCTCTATACACTCTTGAGGCTTTCGGTACTTCTTATAGTAGATTCTGTAATTACTTATACACTCAGCATCGGTGCGGTTAGGAATGCAGATCGCATTTGGGTGTGTACACCGCAAAACCGCACCTACCGGGGGTTGAAAGTGTGTATTTATTTTTGGAATTTACTATAAAAGCCAAAAGCCCGCTGTTTAAAATTCAAGCGATACTTATTTCAGGCAGACTCTGCTGTATCTTCAGCCTCTGCATCATCATTATCTGTTGCTTCTTCAGCCTCTGCTTCCGTATCACCCGCTGCTGCCTTTTCCGCTTCTGCTTCTGCATCATCAGACGTTGATGCGTCTACTTCAGGTGTCGGTTGTTCGACTTCGGATGTTGACGGTTCCGCCTCTTCGGCAAGTTCGGCTTTCAACTTATCTATATCGTCTTCATATTGTACGATCATGTAGCGCAGAATCGCTTCAATGACGTGTAAAGCCTGGTTTAATTCTGCAACAAAATTCGGTGCGCTCTCGAAAATGTAGAGCACGTAATAGCCTTCACTCCGTTTCCGGATCGGATAGGCGAGTCGTTTTTTCCCCCAAGGATCAAGTTTCAGGAGGGTTCCGCCATTTTCGATAATGCCTTTTACTTGGTCAGTAAGTGCTTCTGCTTCTTTTTCATCATGGTCAGGTGTGATGATAAGCAGGAGTTCATAAGGTTTCAAATTTTCATGCCTCTCTTCGGACTGATGGTTCCACTGCCATTCCAATAAAAGCAGGGAACAGAGATTAATTGCGTAAACCCCATCTAAGTGTGCATGTACCGAAAGGACTATGCCCCTCAGATGGAATTCTATTCGTTAATTAGTAGAGTAGGAACGCCAAATCGCTTTGACGCTCCCCTCTCCAAACGTAGCGTGCCACTTTCACGGCACTACGCTTTCCCTTTCGGTGTGGCGTTCAAAGACGCTTTAGGTATTGCTACCACTTTTACTTTAGATGACTTATAGCTCTACACCCGAAGGCGATTTAGAGGTCTTTCATCATCTATTTCAAAGCACCAAAACTGTCTCGGCTTTGCAGAATTTATTAATAAATTTGATTTCTTCTATAAAATGTTGTATAATTGCGATAAAGTGAAAGAAAGAAACAAATTCAACACTTTATCGCAAAAACGATATTAACTATTAGTTGATATTACCAGTATCAACTGATATATCGTATACAACAAACTAAACACATAAGAGAGAGGTATTAGAAAATGATTCGCAACAAGATTCACCTTAACTGGACTGAACCGTTCAACCTTCACGAAAAACGTTTCAACCTATCAGATTATTACCAATACGGTATTTATGCTATATGGACTATATCTAACAACAAACCCTTCCCTATTTATGTAGGGATTGGTCAGATTGTTTGTAGACTACTTGCTCATAGAAAGCGTTATGGAGTTACCAAACATGGTAAAGTCATAATTGCTTCTTGGGCTGATGCCTCCAAACTTAATGACGATATAGTTTCAGGAATTGAAAAATGGCTTATTGAGACATTAGACCCTTCCCTAAACATAAATTCTCGTAAGTCAAATTCTATTGAAACAAATCTCCCTTTTTGTTTAGCCCTATATCAATTGATACGATGATTTTGTATCAATTGATATGTTATGATTATACAATAATCAATCAAGAAAACCAAACGATAGTTATGTTAATTTTCACATTTTCGTAACTATCGTTTTTACCGTTAAATTCGCTTTTTCGAGACTCCTCAATCTTGCATTCACAAAGTGGCGAGATTGCTCATAGCCGTAATACATTACATAATTGTTGAATTAAGTGAATGTATTCTTTGTAATTGTTTAGATTCTATACATCTTCGCAATCAATAACGTTAAGGGTTGATCTTAGGGTCAACCTTTACCCCTATATTCTGCAACGCAGACTTGTGTTATTATATCCCAATCTGAATAAACAATAAACAGATTTATTCAATTATCAAAGCAAATATGAGGCTTTGATTTTAACACTACATTTTTTCAAAGGCTAGTGTATCTAATTTAAAGGGGCTTTCGGTTATTCAACTTTCGCTTACCCATAATCAATTTCTAATGAACGTTTAATCAGAGTGCCACAAACATTTCTGTTTATAGTTTTGCCTTGCTCCTTTCACTCGCCTTGTCTCTTTGCTTCCCACCTTGATGTTTCCATCAACGCAGTTAAGGTAAATTATACATAGTTGGGCTTATGTAGCGGAATTGCACCGCATTTATTAATTGTTTGATGTATCGCACGTTTATATAATTATACCACATATCTATCCGTATATCAACCAAAAATCGTATTTTTTTTCTGTTGACCGCTCCCCCAGCTGAAGCTTGGGGGATTCTTTGAAAGAACTCCCAAGCGAGTTTCTCAACCTTTACCATCACTTCCACATGAGGTTTAACGGTATGGGGCCATCTGACTACCTTATAGGTAGATTCCTTAGGTCTAAGCTAAGGCAACATGTTCGCGAAAACAAGGTGCGGGTCATGCTGTCAACACTCTTGAATGGAAGTGTGACCATTTAGCACACTACGGAAACTTCCTGAAACCGTCGGAAGCGACCGATACTTCTGGTAGGTATTTCCTACGTCAGAACTTGGACATCCAAACCTCGCAAGATTTGGGGATTGCCTATATTTCAAGGTAGTTTAATGTGTCCTTTTTGTAGCTTCGGTTCTACGTCTACGCAACCCCCGCGAAGGGGTGGTTAGGATCAATCAGAGTTAAACTGAAAGTCGCGTATCCTAACCCGTAGATAGTAATATCATACAAAATTTTAGACCAAAAGTCAAGTGTTTTTTTAGCACAATATAGGAGGCGGTGTCTACATCCCCCAGCTAAAGCAAGGGGGTTTTGACACCGAAGAATTGGGTAATTAGTTGTCAGTTTTCACGCTGAGCAAATTGTAAAGGTCTCCCAAAGACCATCATCGTTTGGATTCAGTCTCCGTGTGCCGAAAAAAATAGAAGTACAAGTTCTCCAAGTATAGAACTCAAAGAGATGTCCGCTTGAAAGCAAAAGCAAGATTTCAATGATTTCATTATTCAGATGCCGAAATTTTGAAGAAGCATGTGTTGAAAAAAGGTCATAGATGTGATAAGCTGCTGTTACGTGAGATGTCTGCCTAAGGTTCAACTAATATTCGGTTCTATGAACTCTCAGGATGCCATTTCATACTCTAAAAATCAAGCAACTTTTTCAAAACAAAACGCATTTTTATAGCACTATACGCTCTTAGAAACGTAGTTGATAGATTTACAACAACTCTGAGAAATGTCAGATTACATATAGGCTTTAGTATAACAGACGGCACCTGTGCTGCTATGACTTATTGGAGGGACAAATATGGAACGGATAGGGAGAAAAGAATGGGACGGACGAGAATGGGAAATATGGTCGGGATCTATCGGTGAACTGCGTCAGTTAATTCCCACTTTCTCGATTCACGATTTTCGTATAGGAGAAGGAATAAATAAATACAAATCTGTCATCGTTCGGGAACCTTACGGAGGCGTTGATATTGGGGCAGAGGTTGATCCAATGAAGGGAGTACGTATACCGATTCAGGTTGTTAGAAAGCGATATGAAGGTGTTGTATGGGATAAGTTTACCGCTAAAAATGTTCTACTCGGCTATGATCTTGTTCAGCATTATGATTTGCTTGAGCGGGTGTTGGAAACATTGAAGACGTTCAGTGAAAAAGAGGCAGCAGGTATTGTTCATGTAACATCCCTTACCGATCCAAATTCTCTTGCGGCAAATTTGGAAATCTCCACATATGGGGCACGCGTTCGGATTGAATTTCTGGTGCCCAATTTCAAATACTATGTGGACGACGGAGTTCCCTATGTCCTGAAAGTGATTTGTCGCAATTCCATGGACAAACGCATCGCTGTTGGAGTTCACCTATATTTGTATCGTGAAGGGGCACCTCATATTCGCTTCAGAGGGTTTTATTCGCAACACAAGCCTGAAGAGTTGAAAGAAGGAGAAATCGAAAGAGACTTAGATGAAGAACTCATGAGAATTGCAAGAGGAGACTGGATTACAGCAACTGCTGAGAAAGAAAGAGTCATAGAGTTGATTATAAATTATTTCGATGGAAGATGGATGGAGAGAATTATATTTATCTTGGAAGGAAGTGGCGAAGCAGATTCTAATCGCGTAAATCTCTATCAATTACGTGAGAAAATCAGTAAACTAATTGAGGAGGAAAGTAAATTAGGAGTGCGGGAACGGCAAGAGATTAGGGTTCTTCATCTATTCCATGATATAGATAAAGTCTCGGAAGAGGAAGCGAAGGAAAAAAAGAAACAGGCGGAGCAAGAAACTTTTACGATGTGAGTTCGATAACGGTTCTGACCGCTCTTACTTCAATATCCCCAATCTTCATGTGCCAGGGGTGTGCGGTTGAGGGTGTCTTTATATGTTCGCCATTGCGGTAGGAACTTGTCCATCAATTCACGAAACCGATCGTTATGCCTGCGCTCGAAAAGATGCACCATCTCATGCACCAAAACATACACTAAGCATGACTCCGGTTTCTTTGCGAGTTCGAGATTTAGCCAGATACGTTTTGCCTCAATGTTGCAGGAACCCCAGAGCGTTTTCATCTTCTTAATTCGGACTTCGTTGACAGATACACCCAGTTTAGATTCCCATTTCTCAAGGAGTGGGGGCAGCTGCGCTTGGAGATGCTGGCGATACCAACGATGAAGGGCTGCTTCACGTGTGTCCCTATCAGATCCTGGACGCACAGATAACCCTATTTTCGTATTATTGAGTAGCCAGACGCTCGCCGGGCAGTCGCGCTCTATTACGTCAAGTCGGTAGCGTCTGCCTTTAAAATAGTGGCTCTCGCCTGTCACAAACTCCCGCTGAGATTGTCGCACTTGCCGTTCAAACGCGGCTTGTTGCCGCCGAATCCAGTCCAGCCGTGTGATGATCGCCATCCGAACAGCATCATCGTCAAACCTTAGCGGTGCAGACGCGCGTACCTGGCCATTGGGTGGGTGAACCGCGATATAGAAGTTTTTGATGTCCTTGCGGACAACTTCTACGGCGATGCCTTGCACTTCAATATGTGAACGACTGGTTTTAGTATTCATCTTGGTTCTTCACGAGCTCAAATAGGGTGTCAATGTCAATAGCGTTGTCACCAAGTTCTTTTCGCACAACTCTCTCAATAGCCCGACGGACTTCACGTTCCTTGAGCGTGTGTCCGCGCCAATCGTCTCGCCGGACGCTGCGGACGGTCTCGTCCAAGGTGCGCGCGACCTGTACCCTGCGCGCGTTGTCAGTTTCCTGAAGCCCTGAAACGTCTGAAACTATGTTGTCGAACAACGCCCGCTGTGCCTGAGAGTGGGTCTCTGGTGGGTATGCTCCGTGTGTCTCGGACTGACCGATTTTTTCAGCCAAGTCTAAGATCTCCGCCAGATACACTTCGTATTCTATCGCTTCTTGTCTGCGCCGACGGATGAGAGCATCAAGCACCTCCGACATCTCCTCGTAATACCTTGGGTTTTCTGGGGTCTTCTCAACGATGACCTGTCGGACGTTGTTTTCGATTGTTTCTGCGGTTGCCGCTTCGCTGTTCCGGACGCTTTCAGGGAGGTGATCGAGTGCCGCACTGCCCTGCTCAACGATCAATTCCACCAGTGTCATATCTTCAAACGCTGAGAGTGTCTGGCTCTCTTCTGCCCGGATGTAGGTATCCAGCAGGTGTCGCATTGCGGGTTCATACGCCTTTAAGTCGACGTAATCGCCGCTTGCGAGCTGGATCTCTTGACGTACCTTTTCGTAATATACGGTTTCTGCCTTAATTTCTTGTGCCTCGGTGTCGCTGTAGCCTGCTTCCGCCATCTCATTCGCTAAGTTTGCGTAAGCCCGCAGGAACGCTCGCGTCCGCTCATAGAGGGTTATACGCCGCGGTTTATTGGTTTCGAGCTCCGCATCGGTACCGCAGAAGAAACGCCGATAGGCATCTTGATCGCGCGGTGGCTCAACTGGCTCACAGAGTGCTTTAATCTGCTCACGTGTCTCTTCTAACCGTTCTCTGCCCTGTTGAAGTCTATCCTTCAATAAACCCGCTACGTCCTCCTGATCATAATTAGCGAACGCTTCACCGGTGTAGTCTGTGATTGACTTTTCGAGTGATCGGAAGAGGTCCTTGTAGTCGATGACATAACCGTATTCCTTATCTTCATCGTCAAGACGATTGATCCGGCAGATGGCTTGGAACAACCCGTGATCCTGCATGTGCTTGTCAATATAGAGGTATGTCGCTGAGGGTGCATCGAACCCGGTGAGGAGTTTGTCTACGACAATCAGCAGTTTCATCTGTCCGGGTTCTTTGACGAAACGTCCCTTTACCTCCTGCTCGAAGACTTCGACTTTTCCTGCCGCTTCGTCTTCGGATTGGTTGAAGTGCGCGGCGAGCATTTTCCGATAGATTTCATTTTTGAGGAGTCTCTCGGTGAGTCCCTCGCCTGTTTCCTCACCTTTGATAGCGGCAGGTGTCGGTTTGTAAGACGTCACGATGGCGCATTTCCCCGCAAGTGCTGTCCGTTGAAAGAGTTCAAAGAGCCGACAGGCGGAGTAGATGCTATCGGAGACGAGCATGGCGTTGCCGTGTCCGCTTTTCAGGCGCGGGTATCGCTCCATATCGAATTCAATATCGGCGACGATTTTGTTGAGTCGGTCGGCTGAGCTGAAAACTCTCCGCATGGTGCCCCACCGTTTTTTGAGCGACGCTTTGGCGACGTCGGTGAGTCCTTGGGTCTTGAGTTCAAAGAGTTGATCGAGTCTTCGCTGTGAGGTGACCTGTTGGTCGATGTCGCGTGCCTCGTAACGCAGGTCTAACACGACCTTGTCGGCGACTGCCTCGTCGTATCTGTAGGTATGGATGTATTGACCGAAGATCTCAAGAGTCAGTGGCTTGTCGCTTTTCAGCAGCGGTGTGCCCGTGAACCCGATAAAAACGGCTTCGGGTAAGAGGGTCTTCATGGCTTTGTGGAGTTTACCCGACTGTGTGCGGTGACACTCATCGACGAAGACGAAGAATGCGCCGCTCGGCTGAAGGGCATCGGAACGGTTCCGCTGGATGTCATCAATATAGGTCTCCACGTCTTTGTCGCTCATCTCGCCAGACCTGCCGAATTTATGGACTAACGAACAAATGAGGGGTTCCGTGGGATTACTCAGTGATCGGACGAGATCGGCACCGTTTTTCGTGCGGTAGATGTTCTCTCCGACACCGTTGAAAACCTTTTCAATCTGTTCATCGAGTTCGGTGCGATCCGTGATAATTAGGACGCGCGCGTTCTCGTTTTCACGAATCCATCTCGCGAGCCAGACCATTGTGAGACTCTTTCCGCTGCCTTGCGTATGCCAGATGATACCGCCCTCTCTGCGGTTGACGTATGCCTGTGCGGCTTTGACACCGAAGAACTGGTTGTGTCGGCAGATCTTTTTGGTGCCTGCATCGAAAACGATGAAGTTGCGTAAGACTTCAAGCAGTCGTGCCTTATTGCAAAGCTGCCCCAATTCAGCGAGCAACGGATTGTCGGTAGCGTCTGGATCTGTCTCTGCTTCCTTCCAGCGAAGCCACTGTTTTTCGTATGTCTCAACCACGCCGTAGCGTAGCCCTTCGGTGTCGTTACCTGCCATTAGCAGTTGCACCGTTGCGAAGAACGGACGGATGAACATTTCTTGCTGGTTATCGAGGTTCTGACGAATGCCTTCGGAAACGGAGACGGTTGATCGTTTCAGTTCTAACACACCGAGTGCGATACCGTTGACGTAAAGCACGATGTCGGGACGTTTGGTGTGCTTGCTGACGACGGTCACTTCTTCAGCGATGCTGAAGTCATTGTTGCGCGGGTTCTCCCAATCGATGAGCCAGACGGTGATATTTTGTTCGCTGGTACTCGGTTGGACCTTGACACCATAGCGCATCAGGTTGTAGACTTCGCGGTTCGCGCCGTAGAGCGTCTGACTTCCTGCGAGTGTTGCGGCTTTGTTTAACTCGAACAGCACCCTTGAGATAATCTGGTCGCTGTGTCCTTGACGTTTCAGCCAATCGGTCAGCTGCGCTTTCTCAATGTTGCTGTTGTCCTGACGGTGATGCCAGTCGCCGAGGTAGTCGTAACCGAGTTCTCGCTCGAAGAATGCGATCACATTTTTCTGTGTGCGTATTTCTTTTTGTCCAATGGTGTTCATGATAGTGGTTGTCAGTGCGGGGCTGCGCCCCTTTCGGTTATCGGTTGCCGGTAAGAACGTGCGATGAATCGCACTACTACAAACAGGAAGATCGCGAGCATGGGAAAACACCCTATCAAAAACACTCGCTCCTACAGAAGATATCGGGAATCGGCGTTCCGTCCTACAAAAAAGTTTTCAGATGTATAGAAAGACTCTGGCTGCAACTCTGGCTGCAACTCTGGCTGCAACTCTGGCTGCATCTTAACCCCCTTCCTCTGATTTCAGATTATCGAGTTCAGTTCTTCCTTTGTCTGTCAACTGGTACTTCTGCCGTGGACTTGTAGGTTTCTCCGGTAGTGTGTATTCGATCACTCCGTCAGCCATGAGGTTGCGAACAACTTTGTTAAGTTGACCGGAAACTTCCTTATGTCCCAATTTTTTGGACAATTCGGATTTTGACATTGTCTCATTGGTAAGTAGATTTAACACTCTCGATCTAATATCTGAAGGGAGTGACTCTGGCTGCACCACAATCCATTCTGGAGGTTTGGCACGCCAAATCGTTGTCTTGAATCCACCGCTATCAGTGAATTCCGGTTCGGATAAGTTAGCATCCCTACACCGACGGATCATGTCTAACGTCCCTGTCCCCATCTCTTCAATGTATTGAGTGAGATACAAGGACCGAGCAAGCAACCGATTGTTGGGCACCGATGGGTGCGTCTCTCGCAGTTGTTCCAGAGTTAAAGAAGGTGGCAATCTGCCAGGATTCAATATCTCAAGCCGATCCGAGAAGAGCATCACTTGGACGCTGGCATTACTGGTATAATCCCGATGTGCTACGGCGTTGACGATGGCTTCAGTCACAACTTCTTTCGGGATTTCGTAGGTGACAGGTGCTTGCACGCTTTCTGCGCGTGTACCTACCGATAGTGCAATTTTGCTAAGCACAAAATCGACTGCTTGATCAACGAGTTGAAACGCTGTGCCTTTATACACTTGATAGGACGGGATGGGTTTAGCGACCTCTGTTCCGTGGAAGTGCGCACATTTAACCTCCGAGGAAATTAGAAATTGCTGTGGTGCCTTTCCAAATACCAACACTGCCGCGTTCGTTGGTCGTCCATCGTTTAGCAGATTGAGATGCACCAATAACTCTTCGGTTGATGCCCCTTCGGTTAGCGGAAACTCCCTTGCACTCCGTGCCGTTCGGATAAACCAACCCATCTGCTCGGTGGCCAGATCCTCCAACGATGCTTTTGAACAGGGTGCCACGTCAAAAGGTTCAGAACGGACGAGGTCTTTGCTATCAAGGTATTCAACTAACGCGGCATAGAGTGCTGTTACTAATTCTTCTGTCGTGTTGAATCGTTTTCGGATAAGTCCAGATTGTGCCTTCTGGATGAGTGCCTGCATCTTCGGGTGCCGATTGTTATTGTTTGTGCCTTTCACAAAAATCAGACGTTGGACACCGGAAGCGGTTGCCTGATCAAACTCCCGCTCTGTCGGTGATATGCCGTCTGCGTCCTCCGATCCGTAGTCGTTACCGAACAACCCAACATAGAGATCTGACCGCTCTACCTCATCCAGATAGAGTGAATCGGGACGACGATCTAACGCGGGGACATCTTCAAACAGGAAGACATCAAAAAAACGTTGCATCAACGGATCGCTACGTAGATAGTCGCGTAGTGCTGTGCGTTCTTGTGCGAATTCGCTTTGGACGCTGCTGATGAAAATACGGATACGGCTCATTTTCAGTTGTTGCCTTCTGTATATGGCGCGAGCGGATTATGAATATAAATGGACATTTCAGAATAAATAGCCATAGCACTCCGCATGAAGAGAAAAAAATACATTGGGCAATTCCACATTTTTTACGCATGTCGGAATCGCGAGCACAGCTCGCTCCTACAGAAAGACATTACTGCTGAATTACCCGATTAAATTGTTAAACCTGATGCGGAGTGCTATGTCTGTAGAATTAGCTGCGAACGCCAAGGTATCCTATACATCTTGGTTCAGACAGAAAACGCAGCAAACACCAAACGCCCTAATCCGCGTCATCCGTGTTATCCGCGATAATCCGCGATTCAAACAACCGCACGCGTCCTGTGAGGAGTTGCTGCATCATTCCTTGTTTGATGGCGCGAGTTTTGTCTCGGCGTTTCTCAAGAGATGCAATCTCAGTCTCCACATCATTGAGGACTGCAGCAATAGCAACTTGCTCGTCGATGGATGGCAGAGTAACATGAATTTTTGAGAATACAGGCCATCTTAAACTTCCCCGGCGATTAATAGAGGACGTAGTAGCATTGGCAAACTCTTGGCGGTAGGACTCAAGTTTCAGTAATCTGTGGAGGAAGAAACTATTGATGTCCTTCTTCGGTGAGCACACCACATAAATTGGACTAACTAAAGCTGCATCATAGAGGTCCTGAAGTCCGATTGATCCTTCTTCAACATGATTTATTGGATAACCTATCTGTCCGCGTCTGATGATTTTGTAACCACTCAGGTCTTTGCTAAAGACTTGGTTCTTGAAGTAACTAAGCGAATCAACGAATCCCAGATGCTTAGAACAGGTCAAAACCGGAATATCCGCGCCTAAATTATTCTTCTCACTACATAGATTTACCACGTCGCCGATTTGCTTTGTTTCCCATGCACCGCTGAAGCCAGGTAGGCGCGTTTTACCGGTCAGGAGTTGCTGCATGGTGGCTTGTTTAATCGCCTGCTTCTTAGCGATGAGTGCGTCCAAGGCGTTGAGCAACCCATCTATATCGGACAATGCCTCGGCGATGGCGCGTTGTTCCGAGAGTGGAGGAAGCGGAAGTTGGAGTTCTCCGTATTCTTTGCCATTGATGCCGGGTTGACCGCTTCGGATTGACATTGTTGCGACCCAATTCCAGTAATATTTAGATTGAAGATAGTATGCTAAGAAAGTTGGCTGAAGGTTCTCTGGATTCGGACTTATACGGATAAGAAATCCAGCAAAAACTAACGGACCGTCCTTCGGGTTGTACAAGTAGGATTTGCCGACACTTGCCCCAGTGCGAGCAAGAACGAGATCGCCCTCGTTAAGAAAAAACGCTTGTCCATTCGGGTGTTTGACCGAGACTCGTGGCGATGGTCTAAACTGACCTTCCTCGCTGATGTCGGTAATTCTTAGATATGTTGGCAGATCATCGTCAAACGGAACAGCCGCTTCGTTGATTCCATAACTTGGAGCAGAAAGCAAACATGACCGGAGGGATCGCACCGACCAGTCCTTTGGAAGCATACCCATTTCAGTCCATTTATGACTGGAAGGAATCACTGCCGAGTCTTCAGCGTTGGATATCCGCTTCAAACGTGTGGTGACTGTGTTCATACCCAATTCACCCCCATTTTCTTCAGATGTTCTTCAACTCTTATGACAAATTTCTCCACTACCTGCTCCAATTCTGACAACCGTTCCGCATAACGTTCTTCCAATTCTTGGACGCGTGCTGTGAGTGCTTGTGTCAACCGCTGGACTTCGCCCTCAATTGCCGATTGGATATTGGCACTCCATTTATCTTCAACGACAAGCGTCTTGATTTCGTCCTCGGTGAGCGTGGCGTAGTGTGCAAAGACCTGTCCATCCAATGCTTCCTGCTCCTTCTTCACGGCTTTGCTCATTTTCGTGGCGGCATCAATGAGAATGGCACAGGATGCGAGTGCCTCTCGCTCGTCCTTGCTGTCGGGTTCACCTTGGATCGCTTTGAGTCGTGCTTTGACACTGGTGGCGGTGATGTTGCTGCTGTCGTTGAGGGCATCGGCGAGCAATCCTTCCTCGCCGGTGTGTTCTTCGATGTATTCTCCTAATTTACTCTCCGCAGCCGTCTGCTTCGCTTGCAACATCTTAATAGCGTCTTGCGCATCGGCGAAATAGCGGGCAACAATCAACCTCGGTGGGATCAGGTCCATCTTGTATTTGTTCTTTTTGATGATGAGGTCAGGTGTCTCCTTAACTTTCGCCTGTTTATCCTCAATGATACTGCGCGGTTTCGCGGCTTCAACCCAGCCGTCTGTGGCGATGAGGTAGACATCGTCCTGCATCGTTTCATCCCAATAGTCCATGAGTTTCTGATAGACATCGTAAGGATCCAGCAGCGGTAAATCGGTGAACCGATCCAGTAGGTCTTCCGAGAGTGCGTGGATGACTTCCCTCGGAAGCGTGCCGATCTCAATACGCAACATAAAATCTTCGTGTGCTGCGCGCCAGCCCTCAAAGACTGCCGAGACTTGCTGTCGGTAGGCGGTAAATTCGGTATGCGTGAGGATAGTGGTTTTTACGTGCTGCGTTTCGACGAGTGGATCGCTGTATCCGGGTCTACCGTTCGCTTTAAACAGGGCATTGCGGAGTGTCGGAAAGACGGACCAGTAATTTTTGAGTGCGTCTATATCCGGGTCAGGGATACCGCCGTTGAGGTGTGCATTCAAGTCGTGTAGGTCTTCGGGTTCACTGGTATCGATATAGCGAGGGATATTGAGGTTATAGTCGTTGGCAGGGTCGGCGATTTCAGAGATCGGCACCAAGCGCGAGTAGCGCGGCAGTTCTGCGTGTGCATTGAAGACAGACACGATTTTGTGAATATCTTGGGCGCGGAGTCGGTTTTTGTTGCCATCCTTGAGGAATCCTTTGCTTGCGTCTATCATGAAAATACCACTGCGGACGTGCGCGTTCTCTTTGTCAATTACGATAATACAAGCGGGGATACCGGTGCCGTAGAACAGGTTGGCAGGTAAACCGATAACGCCTTTGATATAACGGCGGCGGATGATCTCTCTGCGGATGTCTGCCTCTTTGTTGCCACGGAACAAGACTCCGTGCGGCAAGATAATCGCCCCCTTGCCTGTGCTTTTCAGAGACGCAATGAAGTGTAGCAGGAAGGCGTAATCGCCGTTTTTCGCAGGCGGGACACCGTATGCAAAACGTCCATACGCGTCATGTGCAGTATTCAGCCCTGTCGTCCACGCCTTGTCAGAGAACGGAGGATTGGCGACAGCGAAATCGAAGGTTTTTAGGTTGGTTTGCGTATCCTTGAAATACGGATCCGCCAACGTGTTGCCGTGCCAGAGTTCTGCGGTTTCATCGCCGTGAAGGATCATGTTCATCTTCGCCAGCGCGTGCGTCGCGTTGTCCTTTTCCTGTCCGAAGACGCTCATCCCATCTGGTGCCTCGTTGACAGCCCTCAGCAGTAGTGACCCTGAGCCGCACGTCGGATCGTAAATCGTATCGTATCGGTGGGTATTTCGACCTATGCCGATGACCTTTGCCATGACGCGAGAGACCTCCGCCGGTGTATAAAACTGTCCTTTGCTTTTGCCGGATTCGGTGGCGAAGTGCCGCATCAAGTATTCATAAGCATCACCCAAGAGGTCGTCGCCCTCGGCGCGGTTCATTCGGAGATCCAGCCCTTCAAAAATGGCAATGAGTTTGGTGATTCGATCCACCATCTCCCTGCCCCTACCGAGTTTGCTCTCGTCGTTGAAATCTGCGAGATCGATGACCCCTTTCAGGTCATTTTCCTCAGCAAGTTTGCCGATAATTTTGTTAACCTTATCCCCGATCTCTATGTCGCCTTTGCATTTCACCATATCGGTGAACCTGCCGCCATCGGGGACTTCGATGAGTGAACCGGTAGGGCTGTCGGCTTTGTCGGAGATGTATTTCATGAAGAGGAGGGTGAGGATGTAGTCTTTGTATTGGGAGGCGTCCATCCCGCCGCGGAGTGCGTCGCAGCTTTGCCAGAGCGATGCGTAGAGTTGTGATTTTTTTATTGCCATATCTGAATCCTTTGTCTGTGATGTTAGGAGAATTATATCATAAAATCACCTAACAAATCAATACTATAGTTTGGACAATTCCAGTCCATTTTATGTGGTGTTTTCCAGCGACTTGGTGTTTTTCTGCGAATACTCTGCTAAGTGCAAACACGAAGAAAAATATAACAGTTTATACTACGTAGGCACAGACTCACAGTCTATGCTACAAAAAACGGAGCCACAGACTCACAGTTAGACGCAAGATCGCGAGCACAGCTCGCTCCTACAGGGGAGGAGTATTTACATAGATAAAGTAAATATGTAAAACTAACGTGAGTTTGATAAATGTTGGACTTATGTAGCGTTCACTGTTAATTTACGTCATATACGCCACAAACTGGGAAGTTTGTGCTACAATTGATGTCTCTGTGATGCGAAAATAGAACCGCAACACAACCGAAATGATTCATCAAACTGGCGTTAAAACTAAATGGCTCTGGTCTGAAAACAGGGCTATTCAGTTTTAAGAAGTTATTCGATTTTACGTCTTTTTTTCCAGGATCCGGTGGCAAATGCTGCGAAACGCTGCGAAATGCTGCGAAAATTTCTGCGTTATGTTTTAAAACATAACGTACGTGAAGTGTTAACGCCTTCAAAAGATACAACACCAAAACCTACAATTGAATGACTCTGGTCTGAAAACAGGGCTATTTATAGTGGATCTTAGAATTATAGTAAAACCTATAATTAATTGAACACTCTCAAACAGTCTGAATGCCTCTAACGGGCATTCAGACTGGCACAAACTAACAGTTTTGCGGCGTACTTGAAGAAATCCGCAGAAACACCCAAGCAAATACCCCCAGCAAAAACCCCAGATGCGACGTGCATCATGCTACAAAGATATACACTTATTTATGGGCTTCACTATAAACCCCCTAAATCCCCCTTATCAGGGGGACTTTAAGGCAAAATGCGTAAGTCCTATATTTTTAGGTTTCACTATAGGTTGGAAGTGTTGCGTGTGCTGTTACATGCAAGGGTAAGAAGAAGGGGCGTTTTGATGTGAGAACCTCTTGCCGGATGCGTGCGGCTAATGTATCCACACCGACCTGTTCTGCAGTGGCAAGTCCATACTTTTCGAGGAGTGGTAGCAGACTTTGAAAAATAGTCGCCATGTATCGGTAACCTGCCCATGTTTTTTCGGCACCGATCGGAGACTCAAGGTGCATCATCGGTGGCGGTAAGCCTGCGTTCACAAAAGCCTGATAAAGTCCAATGCCCATGTTCAGGTGTGCCCCAGAATGCGCAAACACATCTAAAATCCACGTGATGAGCTGGTTCATAAGCGGCGTATCGGGGTGTAAAAAGGCAGAATAGAGGGTATACTCCGGTTCCTGAAACGCGGCGATACCGCCTGGTTTTAAGTGCGTCATGAGCGTAGCAAACGCCTCACCTGGATCCGACATATACATCAAGACGAACCGCCCGACGATCGCATCAAATTTTTCTGAAAACGTGAGCGTTCGCGCGTCGCCTGCGATGAATTCGACGTTTCGCGTACCCGCATCGGTTGCGCGTTGGCGTGCAGCGTTAAGAATTTCCGCGTTGATATCCACGCCAACGATCTGACCTGTCGGTCCGACGAGTTCAGCAAGCGTGAGTGCGACATCACCAGCACCGCTACCGATTTCAAGTACACGCATTCCGCCTGTTATACCGGCTCGCTTGCAAAGCCGGTGCGTTGACTCGCCATAGATTCTTGCCTGCTCAATGAGTCGGGTTGTTTCGTGGGAGGTACGTCCTAAAGTATAGGTAGCATCGCTATTTGAGGCGTGCAAACGCTCTTGATGATTTTTCGCCATGCGTGAAACCTATTATGATGCAAGGGATGCATACGCTGTGATATGCGGCGGTAACATAATCGGTCGCTTTGCTGCGGCGACTTCTGCCTGTATACGCGCTGCCATCGTGTCCACATCTATCTCATCAGCAGTGGCAATGCCGTAAGCCTCCATGAGTGGAACGAGGCTCCTAAAACTGTTGGCAAGATATTCGTAGCCTGCCCAGTTTTCAGGTCCGCCCAAGGGTGCCTCAAAATGTAAGGTCGGTTCTGGTAAACCGGCATCAACGAAGGCTTTGTAAAGATCCATCCCCATCTCAAGATGCGCGCCTGAACGCTCAAACACGGTGCGTCCCCACCCAATCAATTTGTTCGCCAAGGGTGTATCTGGATGCGACATTGCGGTATAAGGCGTAAAATCGGCTTCCTGAAAGGCGACAATCCCACCGGGACGCAGGTGCGTCGCCAAATGCTTGAGAGCGTCTCCCGGGTCTGCCATATACATTAGGACGAGCCGTCCAACAACGGCATCAAAATCGTTTGGAAGTTCAAGCGTCCGAGTATCACCGGCGATGAATTCAATGTTTGAAAAACCCGCTGCATCTGCACGATCCTGCGCTGTTTTGAGAACATCAGGGTTGACATCTACACCCACGACGTTTCCTTCGGTCCCCACAAATTCAGCGAGGGTGAGTGCGACATCACCTGCACCACTGCCGACATCAAGAACTTTCATCCCTTTAGCGATACCGCTTCTGAGAAAAAAACGGCGCGTTACATCGTCATAAAGCTGCGATTGCTCGATTAAGCGTTGTGTCTCTTCCTCACTACGCCCCATTGTATATTCTGCATCTCTGGTCTGGTTGCTCATTATAATTTACCTCTCTTTCAAGAAATCTGCGAGGCAGGGTGCCCTCGCGTTACATAATTGCTAAGTTAGGACTTACGCAATTTTCTTACAGGTTGCTACGACTACACGCCGCTCGCGAGGTTTCAAACATCGCCAGCGAGGGAGCTGCGTAAGTGCTATAAGTATTAGGGTTGAATAAATTGATGGAACTGTATCTTTCCATCCTTGACAGTATTGATAACTAAACTTTTGACCGCGTGCCGATTTTTATCATAATGGGATAATACCGTTGCGCCGCTGTAGTCCTGCGTCGCTTCAATTTGATCTCGAATCGCAGCAGGGGTTAGGTCCGTTGTTCTGCGCATCGCCTCAATAAGAATAGTAGTAGCATCGTATCCGAGTGCTGCGGGTCCGTCGGGTGCGATTCCATATTTTTCGGTATAGGCGTTAACAAATTGGCGCGCCTCTTCGGTTAATTGGCCATCGGGTGAAAAATGGTTCGCAAAGAAACTGCCCTCAAGTGCCGTTCCACCGATTTCAATTAAGTCGGGTCGATCCCAGCCATCACCACCGAGAAAGGTGGCGGAGATACCTATATGGTCAGACCTTGCCTGCTTCACCGCCAATGGGAATTCGGGTCCCAAGCCTGCCAAAAGGATAACATCAACGGCGGGTTTAACAGCAGCGATCGCCGACAACTGTTCAGTAAAATCTGTAGTGCCCGTCTCATAATACGGGTGAATAGCAACCGTACCGCCTTGTGCTGTAAAGTCTTCAATAAAAGCGTTTGATAATCCTTCTGAATACGGGTTCTCTGTTTCCGTGAGGACCGCGGCTGTCATTGCGTCCAATTCTTGTATGGCGAAATCCGCCATTATACGTGCTTGATACGGATCAATGAACGCCGCCATGAAGATATAATTTCCACTTTCGGGAACCTTCGGGTTTGTTGGATAGGTGGTTACCATAGGGATGCCGTGTCGTTGGGCAACGGTTCCCGCCTCAATTGCCTCGTCACTGTAGTCGGGCCCTACAATTGCCGACACTCCAGCAGCGACCAGTTCCTCTACGTGTTGGGTACTCAGAAGAGGATCCCTCATACTCTCTCTAATCAGAAGTTCTATCGGTCGTCCGTTGATGCCATCTGCTGCATTCGCGAAGGCGACTGCTAATTCAGCACCATTCCGGGTTGTTCCGGGATCAGGCGGACTATAAATGAAACCGATTTTGATTGTGGCGACACCATCAGGAACGTCAGACCCCGCGGAGGAAACGACGTGTTGCGCTCGATCACAACTTAAAAATAAAATGCTTATTAAGAAGAATGAAATACAAATTCCGAGACCTGTTATATCTCTAAGTACTGCTCTATTCTGTTGAAATTGCATAAAAATTCCTTTCCCTTTTATATTATTACAGTACGTAGGACTTACGGATTTTTTTACAGGTCGCTACTACTATACGCCGCTGGCGAGGTTGCAAACCGCGCCAGCGAGGAAGCTGCGTAAGTCCTAAGTACTAAACTTTGGACAATTTATATCACATTTCGGTTAAATTTTCAAAGATCGAAGGGTTTTTCTACGAGTTTTACACACCTACGAACTTAGGAAAAAATAACGGAAGATTACCGATGAGCGGAATCCCGATTTGCTACGCAGGCACAGACTAACAGTCTATGCTACGGAAGATGGCACCTAATAGGAAACCTTTGGTCATCTTAAAGTTGTTCAAACTTTAGTAGTAATTATAATACAATAAATTTAATAGGACTTACGCAATTTCTTACAGGTCGCTATGACTACAAGCCGCTGGCGAGGATTGTATCCTCGCCAGCGGCGGTGGGGTTCTTGTTCACTGACGAACTGTCCACATATTTTCGGATTTTACTATAATACAAATGGAATAGGCGCGGTTAAAAACCGCGCCTATCGTGAGAAGTACGTTCAAAACCTACATAAGAGAGGTTTTAGAAGCTATATCCGACTTTAGCATACCAGTACGCGCCATCAAATCCAAACGGGCTGAACTGACCGTATTTGTTGCCGACAGAACTCTTAGCATTCGGATTTTCATCGGGAAAGGTATCCAGGATATTTCTGCCACCAAGCGTGAGTGCCAATCCGGACCCTACGACGTAAGTGGTTTCCAAGTCGAAAATAACCCTTCCGGTGTATTCTCCAGTTCCTTCCACATCTGGATTCTGTAAGTAATCTTCAGAATCGAACCAACCGCTGAAATAACTGGCGCGTCCGAGCACACTCCACGCATCCGTTATGGATTGACCGACAGTCAGGCTTCCGCGGTGTTTAGGTAAATTCTCTTGCAGTTCCCTGATTCGATGCGCGTCCAGCGTGTCCGGATTGTGATCGGTAACGGTGGTGTTCGTGAAGTTATACACACCAATGACGGTTCCGTTGGGTATTGGTACTGTAACGACAAAGTCAATACCATTGGTTGTAGTACTGAAGTCATTGATAAAGAACTGGAATGTTTCCAGATTCGCTGCACTGGTTACACCTGCGTCGATGAGCTGCGCCTTCTGCCCGTCAGTCAATGTAAAGTGTTGTGACACCGATAACCGGTTTTTCAGCCGAATATCAAAAAAGTCCACGGTGAAATTTACGCCCAAAATATCGACGGCAAATCCACCTGTGAAGTTATTTGATGTTTCCGGGTCAAGCGAGTTATCTTCCTTACCTGTCACAACGCCAACAGCAGCGTTAGTGGAAGGGATTGTTCCTTTATTAACGAGATCACCCTTCTCAAAATCGTATTCAGTGGTAATGTTGAACGTATTTTGCTGCCCGGGTGTTGGTGCGCGGAACCCAGTACTATAACTTCCCCGCAACCGCATCGTTTCCGTAACCTTGTAGTTTGCAGCGGCTTTGTAGTTCAAGGTACTACCGAAAATCTCAAATTGTTCACCGCGTACAGCAAGCGAGATCAGGAGCGGATCAATCGGTCTGATTTCAGTTTCCAGATACATCGCAACGTTGGAACGGTGCCACTTGCCTGCCGCAACCGGACTGAACCCTGAAAATCCGTTGGAGGCAGCCGTGAAGCCTTGCGCTGCAAGCGGTCCGATTTGATGCGACTCGCGTTCGCCCTCTATGATTTCAAATCCTTCGTCCCGATATTCCAAACCGGAAGCGAGGAACACCATGTCGCTCAACGGATAGGCTACATCAAAGTTGAGGTTATAATCCGTCTGGATATAGTCGCCTGGATCAAAATATGTCGGTGTATCTGGGCCGAGCGAAGCATTAACAGTGTTGAAGATAAAGAAATCGGCATGGTGCCGTCCAAAAGAGCCACTCAGGTCCCACATTAAGTCCTCACCCAAGGTGTCTTTGAGTGCCGTGCCTTTAACGCCAACGACGACGGAACTATCCCAAGCGAAAGCACCAAATCTGGGTGTGAATCCCCCTGGGAACATCTCTTGGAATGTGAATAGATTCGGGTCATTTTTGACGGCTTGCAACCGTTCAGAATCAGGAACGTTGTTGGTTATCGGAATATCGTCAGCATCGTTAGGCGACAATTCGGTAAACTCTTGTCCTGCAGCTTCGGCTTCCGCCTTTCGGGCTTCCCACGCCGCCGTTTCCACTGTCAAACCGCGCATATCCCCAACGAGCAACGTCTCGCCCCCTGTCGAAGTAAACACACCGCCGCGAGTATTTGGGTTTCTGAAATAGAACCCACCTTCAACGCGCTTTCGGGCGTAGTTGGCATGTCCATAGAACTCGATAGTATCTGTGAGGGTGGCACCGTAGTTTGCAAACAATTTGATGTCATTCTCGACAATCGGCTGTCCCCAAATTTGCGCTGGGTCTTTGACACTGAAATTGCCTGCTTTAATCAAGTCTTCGGCATCCGTACGTTGGACAGACCGGACGGTTGGATCTGCGCCGCCGTATTCAAAACTGAGATTCGTCCATGCATCTGGACTCCCTAAACCGATGTTGCCGGCGACCGCAAATTGCCGACCGTCGCCGAATTGGTAGATACCGGGTTTAAATTCAAACGAACCGCCTTCATAGTTGTCTTTCAACCGAAAATTCATCACACCTGCAATAGCGTCCGACCCATATTGTGCGGATGCGCCATCACGGAGGATCTCTACCTGTTGCAGGGCAATTGTGGGAATAGGTGCCAGATCAGGTCCTTGTGAGCCATCAGACAGCCCATTTCCGAGCCAGTGAATCACTGCGGCACGGTGTCGCCGCTTGTTATTGACGAGCACGAGCGTATGATCTGGGGCAAGTCCGCGTAAATTCGCCGGACGCACCACTGTCGACGCATCGCTAATCGGCTGTGTATTGATGTTATAAGATGGCACCACAGTTCTCAGCAGATCCGTTAGATCCGCGCCACCCTGCTTTTCAAAGGCATCTTTTGACACAATATCAATCGGTACTGCTGAATCTAAGACGGAACGCGGTCTTGCCCGCGTACCGACAACAACAAGACTCTCAAGCTGGACTGGCGCAGCACCTTCAGTTGCTTCTTCAGTTGCTTCTGCTTCTTCAGTTGCTTCTGCCTCGTTGGTAGTTTCTGCTTCTTCTGCTGTTTCAGCGTGTTGATCTGCTATAACCGTCGTAAACGTGCACAGCAAAATGCCTATAATGATGCTGAGAGCGAGGACGATCGGCTTAATATGATTTTTATCAGACATACAATTTTCCTCATGATTTTGGCGTAAACGCCAGGTTTTCATTACTGATTTCACAACCGTTAATAAATTAACACAACTGTTTAGTAAGTAACATAATAGGAAGTTATACCAAGTCTAAAAGATTACATTCATTCTTGTGTCGAATTTCACGACGCGTTATTGGGTAATTTTTTCAAAGGTTGCTTCCATCTGGAGAATCGCGGACATCGTAGGGGCGAGGTTTCCTCGCCCTGTTCGGAGGCTCTACAGACCGCGCCTTACAGTATAAACCGACAAAGTTGCGGCGATGAGGCACCTTCAATCAGGAATGATATTAGAAAACGTAGGGAATAATCTACGCCTTCTTTGCAAAACGTTACTATAATTATACTGAATTTTAAACCATTATGCAAATTGGTAATACAAAAATTGTAATATAGCACAAAAATTGCGGCATATAGATAACTTTATATATTGGAATTTCGTTCAGTATTGTTCATTAATTGTAACGAAAAATGCGATCTCTGTGTGCATTGGAAAAGGGTTACAAACCGCGTTAGCAAAGACAGCAGCGACGGGAAACCTAATGGAGATAACAAAATTTAGACTTGACAATGAAAATATGTTTGGTATATACTTAAATAATATGCTAAACTTAGTGTTATACACCGTTCGGGATAATAAAATAGCTAAACCTTCAGCAAATAACGACATCAGTCATAGCAAAATGTATTACCATGGCAAAGAAAAAGGGGCGCCGCACCACAAATGTGGCACGGAAACGCGAAAAACGGAATCGCGACCGGAAAACCAGACAAAAGCAACTCGCACTTGAGAAGCAACGTAGACTCCCGCATGAAAAATCGGAGGAGGAACATTTACACGCCTGCATCTCACAGAGCCGAGAACTGCTCAATGAACCTGAGTTTGAGGGTGTACATTTCGACCCGATACTGATGCATAAACGGGTGATGGAAGTACTTGAACACGGTGAAACAGAGATTACAGATACTCCTGTGGATATATCGGAATACCTTCTTGAGTCAGAAGAAGACGCGATCCCTCTTACAAATGTAAATGTAGATGAAGCCGTCATAAATGAGGACCCACCCGTCCCAACACCAGAGGCAGAAGAGGCAAGCGATCACTTTCGCTTAGAGGTGCTCCCACATTTGGTTACACCGGATTTCATGGAAAAATTAACACAGGCACTGTCAGCATGTGAAATACGTCTGAAGCGGACTGGTAACCGAGAACTCGCTGAGGTCGCTTTCGTTACGCGTTCGCTTTTTGAAGCAGCACCACCGGAAATACTCGCATTTCACCCAATGATTCAAACCATCGGTATCGAAACGTTACGCGCGCTCGTGGAAGAAATAGACGTAATTATTGACGGTCGTGAAGAGGTCAAAGAGATTCTTACGGATGTCTTGGCACAAGAAGATTCGGAAACACATCAATCTCAACCGATTTCCGTCTTTTCAGATACAGGCTTAGACAGTGAGGTTGAATCTGAACCTGTTGAATCGGTTTCTCTCCATACGGAAGTGGTAGATGCAGAAGCAGTCGTTATTGAAGACAGTTTACCTACGCCTATAGAGACAGAAACGGATTTGCCTGCGGCATCTGCTCAACCTTCCGAGCCAGAGTGGGTTGTCCTTCAGGAAGCAGTTTCACCAGAAATAGCACCGCCTCCGCCCACACTATCACCTGACGAACTTCCTGCCTGCGCGCTCTATAAAAATTTTAACGGTTTAGCGATAAAAGAGAATTTTGAAGCGTCAACAGACGACGCGTCTTTACAAGAAGGGCTTGCAAACTACGCTTTGGTGAAGGAGAACGAAAAACAGATTGAATTTGCTGACGTAGAGAATGAACGTTACGTTAGAGTCACCGAAGATAAACTACAATTACATGCACGTTCAGAAGCAGAACTTGCTATCGCAATGGCAGAGGTAGAAGCGCGCTGTACATCTGCAGTCATGTATCTCGCCAAAACAGTCCAAGAAAGGGGGTAAAATTATGCCAAGAAGTAAAAGCGGACAGGTCCGGCGCCGGACACAAATCCGTCAACGCCAACTACGGCGGCAGAAAAGACAGAAAGCGGCATTGAAAGAGCTTCTGCAGAATCGCGAAGTTTAATAGGCACATCCCGTGTTGCGGCGGGCCTCTATGCCCGCCTATGTCGCTATTAACGTTCCGTGTCTCCTACTTTCTCGAAATGAACAAACTCCGAAGTTTGCAAGCGTACGGAGTCCCCACCCCTTTCCTCAACATATCCCATCCTGAGTAGCGTAATCACCTCATGAGAGGTAGGAATATTGAAAAGTTGGCGGATTTGCTCACGATCTGCGGCGCGTTCGAGCGGCGGACTCACAAACTGCACACCGATTTTCAGGGCAGTCGCAGCAAGAAGTATGTTTTGGATCAACATCCCCATGCTCAACCACATCCACCGAGTTCCGCCTTCACCGGGTGGGTACCTCTTACAATTCATTGTCACCAACATGAGCAGCGGTGCTTCGCGCACCTGTGTGGCAATTTCTTTGGCAGGTATTTTACCCGCGCCCAAATGCCCCAAAAGCGTGAAAGACTTCGCATTTTTTAACAATCCTTGCAATAACTTTTCAGGCGCGTCCTGCAGCGGTTTCGGTAGTGTGACGTGCTCTTCGAGCAGAACACCGTCGCCGTGTTCCTGCCATTCCGCTTCTGTAAGACGCATCCACCGACTGTTGTCATCCAGAAACTTGGCATCCTTGAATTGGTCAATTATAGCGCGTGCTGTGACATCGGCGAGGGCTATTTTGCCTTCCGCTTCTTGAATGAGCACAAGTTCCCAAGGTTGGACATTAAACGGTGAAGGTGCCCATTGCGCCGCCTCAATGAGTTTCTCAAGGTCAGCAGCATCTATCGCACGTTCCTGAAACGCCCCACGATGGCTTCGGCGCTGTGTTATTGCATCAAAAATATTCATAGACTCACAAGGCTCCGATGGCGTTCAAGGATTTCTGAGGGTGCAGCAGTGCCGGTCGTCCCGATTTTGGTGACAGTAATTGAAGCCACCAGATTCCCAACATAAGCGGCATCTACAGCGGCATCAACGCCAAAACTACAGAGCGTTGCTACAAGTCCTGCCGAAACACTGTCGCCCGCGCCAACCGGATCGGTCTCATCATCAATTGGGATGCCGGGAATGTGGGTGAACTCACCCTTACAATAGACGAGGATACCATTTTCACCGAGGGTTACGTACACGGTATTTTGGGTTCTCTCTGCGAGGGCAATGGCACACTGTTTCGCTGCTTCAATATCAACTTCCTGTCCGCCCCATTCTGGCTGAACGGCACGTTTTGCCTCAAACCGATTCGGTTTAATGATGACGTTTTTATATTTATCAATTCGCGTGCGGGAGTCGGCAAAAAAGATAATTTCAGGAAATGCCAATGCTAATTCACCCAATTCCTCTCTCACGCGGTTGGTGACAACACCTAAGTTCTCAAGCGGCATCTGATCCCCAACGATTATACCGTCAACAAGCGGCACACACGCTTGGAGTGCGTCAATAACCGAGGCTTCAACTTCCATCGCCATTGCGGATTGGTTCTCAATATCAAACCGCGGTCCCTCCGTTTCCACACTTTCATAACCACGGTGCATCGGTTTAAGATAGGTAGGTGTCACCCAATTTGGCACCTGTACCATAAAATCCGTGAGGCATCCGCTCGCCTGTAGACAATTGAGGAGTGTCCCGCCAAAACCATCTTCGCC
This sequence comes from Candidatus Poribacteria bacterium, assembly GCA_965208735.1. GTDB lineage: Bacteria > Poribacteria > WGA-4E > WGA-4E > WGA-3G > WGA-3G. The sequence goes on along the minus strand of CBDBPM010000002.1, from coordinate 4,081,774 downwards.
GATAACGCCTAACGTATAGACCGTACCCACACCCAACGCTTTCAGGTTATTTGTGACGGTTCCCGCTGCGCCGGGACTATAGCGTTGTTCAACGACGGGATTCGTATGCCACGGCGTTTCTAACGACAGCGTTGAGCGGGTTTTGTCAATGGACCAGTATGCATCAAGATAAAAATCGCCAATGACAAGGATACGTTGGTTGTGAAATTGATTGAGAATCGTCTGCAGGCGCGCTTCGCTAATCAACGTGTTCCTCCGATGTCTCAAAATATATTGCGTTGTAGAGAATCATTATAGCATATCAATGTTTTTTGCGGAAACACCAAATTTCCCAATTTGCAATATCCCCTTTGATGTGGTAAAATATAAGGAGTCCAAAAATTCATTACACTAACATCTGGAGAAATTTCATGTATAAAATCGGTCTCATCCCTGGCGATGGAATCGGTCCCGAAGTGACGCGCGAAGCGATGAAGGTCTTCGGGACAGCAGCTGCACAAGCAAACATTCAATACGAAACAGTCGAATACGATATCGGCGGCGACCGGTACCTTGCAACCGGTGAGGTATTACCGGATTCCGTATTAGAAGAACTCCGAGGACTTGATGCGATCTACCTCGGCGCGATTGGACACCCCGACGTTAAACCCGGCATTTTAGAGAAAGGTATCCTGCTAAAGGTCCGGTTTGAACTCGATCTCTACATCAACCTACGGCCTGTCAAACTTTACCCGGGTGTGCCGACACCTGTGAAAGACAAAGGTCCCGAGGAAATTGATTTTATCATCGTCCGCGAAAATACCGAAGGCTTATACGCAGGCATCGGTGGCTTTTTGAAACGCGGCACACGCGATGAAGTTGCCATTCAAGAGATGATCAACACCTATAAAGGTGTGGAACGCTGTGTCCGTTATGCTTACGAACTCACCCAAAAGCGAAACAAGGAAAACACCTTGACGCTCTGCGATAAAGCAAACGTCCTGACCTACGCACATGATCTCTGGCGGCGTGTCTTTGACGAGGTCGGTGAAGACTATCCGGACATCAAGAAAGAATACGCATTCGTCGATGCGACAACAATGTGGATGGTGAAAAATCCAGAGTGGTTCGATGTCGTTGTGACATGTAATATGTTCGGTGACATTATCACGGATCTCGGTGCGATGATTCAAGGCGGTATGGGAGTCGCAGCATCGGGCAATTTGAACCCCGAAAGCGTCGCTATGTTTGAACCGATTCACGGGTCCGCCCCACGCTATACTGGCAAAAATCAGATTAACCCGATAGCGGCAATCGGTGCAGCAGGAATGATGCTCGATCATCTGGGTCATGAAGACGCGGCAACAAAAGTGGAAACATCTATCAGCGATCTACTTGCAAGCGGGAAAATCAAAGATCTTGGTGCCGGACGGATGGGTTATACGACTGAAGAGGTCGGCGATCTTATTGCAGAAGGCGTGTAAACATTACAGATAGGCGCGTTTTCAAAACACCTCTTCTGACAGAACATACTGATAGGAACATTTGGGTCGTTGCGATCTCAGGTGAGACGTGCCGTAAAGTTAATCCGGTCTGAGTAGCGGTTCCACCGGCTGAAGGTGTACATATCATAAGCACTCAAGGGTTTGTAGCCAGCGGCTTTGAGTAGGTCATTAACAGTAGACACTTCAAAGATCCGCTGCTGGTGCACCTCCTCGTGGCGGCGAAACAATTCGCCTTCACGGATAAAAAAGGTCAACACAGTGCGGCACATTTTGGAGTGGTGGAGATAGTTATTTTTCCAGACGTAGGTATAATCCTCATGGTTTGATGCGAACGTTTTGTTGTGAAAATGCTCAACGATATTCCGTTCTGTTGTCACATCGAAGATAAATAAGCCGCCGGGTTCGAGATGCTCAGCGACGCACTGGAAGACATTGCTTAGTTCGGTTTCATCGTAAGCATAGTTAATGCTATCGTATGTGCAGAGAACTGCATCAAACCGCTGGTTTAACTGAAAATCGCGCATATCACCGGAATGCAATTCAATCTCCAGCTCGTGCGCTGCCACCTTCTGCTTCGCGATGTCTAACATACCGATTGCCCGGTCCACGCCAGTCATCTCATAACCTTTTAATGCGAGTTGTATCGTCAAGGCACAAGTGCCGCATGCCAAATCGAGAACACGGCGGGGTTGACAATCATATTTTTCAAAAAGTGACTCAATGTAGTGTGTCCAGCGCGTATAATTGACGTTTGTCATCATCCGATCATAAGCATAGGCAAATTTTTCATAAGGGGAAGTCAGATGTATCTGCATTGTCTAAGTGTCGCTTGCAAATCGATAATGCAAGTCACTCGGTCCCTCCTTTAACGCCGACAGAGGCATTCATCATTCGTAGGAGTGTGTTAATTTCATCAGCGTCCCAAACTTGATCGTCGTTTGCTTCAATCGCATATCTGCCAACGGCTTGAATCTTGCGGAAACTGATTTTCCCAGTGAGGAAACTGAATGGGAGCTGCATGCCAGCGGTTTTGACCCGATCAAACGTCGTTTCGATGTCGTAGCGTTCAACGCCTTCAGGTGCTTGTCGAATCAGTGTATCCTTCACCATATCCACGCCAAAACTGAATAACTCTTTGATGATAAACCATTGCAAAATCGCAAGGCATACTGTGAAGATTAAGAGCACCGTCAAACCTTTAACGATGTACCGTCTCCACTTTCCGCTCTGGATGCCCATGTTCAATTCACCTCTGGATCGGATCCGATATTTAGCCTTATATTACCAGTTTGCACAGACATTGTCAATTAGATTTTGCGAATATCAGCGAGATTAGCATCTCACCAGCGAAATAAACAGGTCAAGAAAAATAATGAAAATAGGTATTGTAGGCAGACCACGAGTCGGAAAAACGACAGTGTTCAACATTTTAGCACAATCCAATGCAGAAGTTGGCGGCTACACGAGCCGCGGACACATAAACCTCAGCACTACGAATATTCCAGACGAGCGTTTAACGCGTTTAGCAGAGACCTTTGAATCCCCAAAAATAACACCGGCTACAATTGATTATGTAGATGTCGCTGGGGTAACCAAATCGGACGTGGAACAAGCGGAATTAGATTCCGGAATGCTTGCGGAACTCCGCACCGTTGATGCGCTTGCGCATGTCATCAGGCTTTTTGAGGACGCATCAGTTCCACACGTTGATGGTAGCGTTGATGGAGAACGCGATATTGAGAGCGTCTCTCTTGAGTTCGCGTTGGCAGATCTTCAAATTGTTGAAGGTAGGCTCGACCGGCTCCGCAAACAATATCAAAATCAGAAGTTACCAGAGCAGCAAAACGAGATTCGGCTTTTAGAGGAATGCCAGCAGACCTTAGAAAATGGAAAACCGCTCCGCGCGCTTGAGCTATCTGCCAATGAAGAAAAGTTAATACGCGGCTACGGGTTTTTGACGCAGAAACCGTTGTTGCTGGTCTGCAATATCGGTGAAACGCAATTGGACGCGGCAGATAACATTCTCAAACATTTCACTAAATACGAAGCAGAACCGCAAACGGCAGTCATTGTCCTCGCTGCACAGTTAGAAATGGAACTGTCCGAACTCGATGAAACGGATACCGAAATTTTTATGGAGGAAATGGGATTACACGAGTCCGCTTTAGAAAGGTTCATTCAAACTTCATATCAGTTATTGGAGCTGCTCACGTTCTTTACAACCGGTCCAGTCGAGACACGGGCATGGACGCTGCAGACGGGACAAACCGCTGTTGACGCAGCAGGTCGTGTCCATACAGACTTTGCGAAAGCCTTCATCCGTTCAGAAACAATTAATTGGGAAGACTTAGTAACATGTGGCAGTTACCCAGAAGCGCGAAGCAAGGGCTTACTGAGAGCCGAAGGTAAAACGTATCTGGTCCAAGAGGGTGATGTTTTACTGATTCTGGCAAACCCTACTAACTAAACATCTGATCTCGCAAATCTGCGATTGCGTCCATCATCTGATTGCCCATCTGCTGATACTTTTCGCGCCTTGTCTCAAACTCTCCAGTGATACGTTCAAGGGGTTCACCAAAACTAACAGTTAACTTTGCTCGGCGGAGGCGTTTGCTGTTGCGCGGCAACATTCGTTCCGCGCCACTATGAAACACTGGTATCGTCGGCACACCGGCTCGGTCAGCAATAAAACACGCCCCGTCATGTGCCTTCCCTAACGTGCCATCAACACTACGGGTCCCTTCTGGAAACATCAGTACAGCGTTGCCATCTTGCAGAAGTGAGATGGTTTTTCGCAATGCGCCCAAGTCAGGCGCGCCTCTATTGACGGGGTAGGCATTAAAAAGTGAAATGAGTTTCCCTAAACCGGGGATGTCGAATGCGTTACTTCGTGCCATGAAATGAATTTCACGGTTCGCGGCGGAACCGACAATCACAGGGTCAAGGAAACTGACGTGATTTGACACGAATAGCACGCCACCTTCCCTCGGAATGCGGTGAACACCTCTCACCTCAAGTCGCCCGACAGTTTTACAAAAAATGTTCGTGAGCCGATGTCCCCATCGATAGAGTGGACGCTGTGTCCAGAATTGATTATTGGTATACCACATAATTTTATTTTTTTGAGACGACCTCGTCTTCAGACACCCGCGCTATGATAAAATTAACCACTTCATTAATGGTTTTATCGGTTGTATCAACGACAATTGCGTCGTCAGCAGCACGGAGCGGACTGTGTGCCCGCGTTTTATCCTTTTCATCACGATCACTAATCTCGGCTTCAACTGCCGCCAGTGTTATATCCACATTTTGTCTTCGGAACTCAGCGAGTCTCCGCTTCGCACGTTCTGTCACAGAAGCATCGAGGTAAAATTTAAAATCGGCGTTTGGAAAAACAATTGTCGTTAAATCCCTACCTTCAGCGATGATACTGCCCTCGCCGCCGATCCGTTGTTGATGCTTGACAATTTCATGGCGAATCTCTGGTATTTTAGCGACATCTGCGACGCGTCTATTTACATCTGGGGTGCGAATCTGGAGAGATACATTTTCAGTGTTGAGCAAGATCGTTTTGCCGTTATCTTGAAATTCAATATGGCACGCTTTTACCTGCTCAATCAGTTCAGGACTCTCCGCTGCAAGTTCACCGCGTATCGCTAATACGGTCACTGCTCGGTACATAGCACCGGAATCAAGATAGAGAAGTCCGAGTTTTTCCGCGACGCGTCGCGCGACGGTGCTTTTTCCAGACCCGGCAGGTCCGTCTATCGCAATCGTCACCTGAGATCCAATCTTTTTCATGAGCCTCCTAATTTTTTTCTCTGCTTTTTGACTGTAACTTGTGCTTCGAGAAGTAAGCGTTCAATCTCGACGAGGTTATCAGTCTGAAGCAAGGTTTTGAATTCTGTTAAGTTGTCAATGATGTTGTCAATCAAGGATACAAGGACATCTCTATTCTGTGTGAAAATGCCGGTCCACAAGTCCGGTGACCCCGCGGCGATACGGGTAGAATCCCGAAAACCGGTTGCCGTAAAATCCAACGCCTTACCCTCTTCGGTTTCCACATTCGCAACGGTGTTGGTGAGAATACTCGCAATTAGATGCGGGAGATGGCTTGCGGCACCGACGAGGAGATCATGGGTTTTTGGGGAAAGAATATACGGCACGGCTCCAACAAATTCCCATAAACTTTTAATCAGTGCTAAGGCATCCGTGTCGGTGTTTTCGGTCGGTGTTAAAATACAGGTTGCTTTCTCAAACAGCGTTGCGCGTGCGGCACCGACACCTGTCTCATGAGAACCCGCCATTGGATGTCCGCCAATAAAAGAGAGGGCATCCGCCCTCTGTTCCTGTAGCTGCGCCTCGATTGTATCGACGAGTGCTGACTTCGTGCTACCCACATCGGTTAGTACGATCCGTTGGTGCTGTGTGTCAACAGATTCAATGATCTGCTGTACAAACATCGGGACCAACGCAACAGGCGTACACAGCACAACGAGATCCGTATCTCGAAGCCCTTCCGCTAACTCTGTTGTTATTACATCAACGGCATCGTGCTCAAGAGCGTTCTCAAGTCTGCCGATGTTCCGTCCTAATCCGACGCGTTGTCCTTGAAATCCGTTCTTTTTCAACGCAAGCCCAAGCGACCCCCCGATTAATCCGACACCCCATATTGTAATTCGACGAAGTTGTTGTATCTGTTCCATAGCAAGTCTCGGAAGTCCTCAATCTCCAAACATATCGTGTCACATCTTATCAATAGATGTCTATCATATTTTAAGGGAATTCGCCAATCTTTGTCAAGCGAAAATCAGCCATCAGCAGTCAGTCGCCTGCCTACTGAACCTCACCAAATGAATCGATACATCGGCATCTCCAAGAAGATACCGAGGAGTCCCCAGACACTTCCGACAAGGAATTCGCCTAAAATCAGCCCTAAAAAGAATGGAGCGACACGCCGGTAAGTCCGTACACCACCGAAACGTAGAATCGCTAACTTGATGAAGTAACTGATAAAGACCGAAAACCAGAAGAAGTTCACTGCCCAGGTCCCGGAGATTGCGTACCCAATCGGATACAGGGGCCACCAGAAAAAGCGGAGTCGAACGAGCGTCAGGCAGAACGCAAAAAGAAGCCCGAAAACCATAGCAATCAACGATGGAATGTTGACAGGCATCGGATTCGTCAACCAGCTCTGGGTGCGGTTAAACACAGAACCCGACCAGACTTCAATCGCCCCATGTTCGTACCCGATATGCAGCGCGCCCCAAAAGGCAGCAAAAGGACTCAACACCATTGCGAGGAGCATGGCAACAGCCATCCGTCGCGAGGAGCTCCGCGAGCGTTCCGCCAATTTCAAGCCCTCTAATTGATGCGGCATAGTATTGCCTCGATAGGCGCGATTGAAACAGAACACAAGCGAAAACAGAGCGAGGTTCTGCCCGCCCAGTCGGCGCATCCCGAACATTTTGGGAAGTAAAACATCGGGTCCCATGGAACGTAGATCGTGAATCGGGGGTCCCAATTCAGCACGGACACGGGTAATGACCGTTACCGTTGTCAGGTGGATCGCAAGGACAAGGACAGCCACCCAGAAAGACATGCCTGCGACCCACCAAAAACCGGTCAGTAATAGAAACCCGCAAATCAATCCTAACACTGCAGTGCGATAGGACATCGGCTCGTTTGATCGCACTTTTGCGTTCGCACGCCATGCCTGCCTGAGAACATCACGTAGATGGTACCGCGCACTCCACAACGCCATCAATAACACACCGACACAGACCCCAAACGACTGGTCAAAGATAAAAGGGAACCCCGGAATCCGCTGTAAACCAGCAATGCTGCCGAAGATCATCTCAAATTTCCAGAAAATGTAGAAAAACCAGAATGTGAAGGAGAGGTCAAGCGGGATAAAGTACGCCATCCCGATAACGAAAGGGAAGAGAACAACTGGGGTCCAACCAATTGCATTCCACGGCTTTGTTGTAAAAAGCGGACGTAGATCGTAGAACTCACCACCGAGTCCCGGAAAATTGGGAAACAGAAAATGTAAGCCATTAATCACATCTATCCCACCGGCGAGAACAATACCTATCCACAGCGGTTTTGAGCGGAAGAACTGCGCCGTTGTCATCTGATACGGCAGCTCAATAATCGGATAACTGAGCCGCTCAACTTCAATCCACTGCTTCCGCAGAATAACGTTAATACAAAACGTCGTGAAAAGTAGGGTGATAATAAATCCGCTCCACGCCAGCACGGGTTGCCACCATAACAGGAGGTGCGGACGCAGATAGAGACTTGATTCGCCTGTAAAATAGACGGTCAACGCATTTTTATCCGTCAAGGCAAGCCAATCTGGGAGATAGCGGTGGAAGAGTGTACGCCATTCATTTTCTTCTGTTGCCAACCACCCGACCGTGGCGATATTTGTAATGATGACTTCAAACAGATCGTGTCCACAGATAGCAGAGGCAACGGATAGCATCGTGTAGAGTGTCAGCAATTCGCCTTGGGTGAGTGCAGCGCGCGGTGCGAATCGGTGAAGTATGATGTTGATGATTATCAGCACGACGAGTGCGAAAATCGTGTTGAAAAAGAGCGACATCGTCGTCGGGAAACCTTGATCCCACCGTAGCGATGCGAAGACCCAATAGTTATTGAAGGGAATCAGCGCGAGTCCGAGCCAAATAATCCGCCAACGGATTTTCCGGTGAGGAGGCGACGTAGAAAGGGCAGGCGCGCGTTGCTGCATGGGTAATCCCAGTGAGGTTTTGTGGTCAGAATGCCTGTCGTTTTACCTATAAATTTGCTGTGCTATTATACCTCAGAATTGAAACGCACTCAAGAATTTTACTTGCCCCATTAAGGCATATCTGGTAAAATAACATTAAAATTAAGACCATCCGATCTTCTTTTAACGAAACCAAATGAACGCTATCAAAGAGGCACATTACAATCTCGGTATCGCTTATCTGGAAGCAGGACAATACAACAGAGCCGTTCCTGAGTTCGAGGCAGCCATAAAGTTGGATCCGAACTTTATCGGCGCGCACTCAGCACTCTGTCGCGCGTACCTCGAACAGAATGAACTCGAAAATGCAGGCGCAGCGGTCGCAGCGGCATTAAAACTTGATGCCAATTATCAACCGGCGTTGCTGCTGTACGGCACGATTATAGAGGCATATCATGATAGGGGTAAAGTGCACTTAGATGACAAAAATTATACCGAAGCCGTCGCAGCATTCCAGAAAGCCATAACGCTTGACGCAGATTTAGGCGATAACGCACAAGTTGATCATCCCGAAAATACACATATCTATGTCCATCTTGGTGCTGCTTACATCGGCATGAAGGCGTATCAGCAGGCAATTGAGGCGTTACAACACGCGATAGCGCAAGATGCCGATCTCGTTGACGCACACTATAACCTCGGCTATGCTTACGTAGAGCAGGGAACGTACGATCAAGCGATACCGCACCTTGAACGCGTTATTACTATTGCCCCGCATCTCAAGCGTGCACACTACAACCTCGCACGCGCCTACCGAGCATTGGGAAACTTGGAGGCAGCGACGAATGCTGTCACAGAAGCTTTAAGACTTGATGCGAACTTCCAACCTGCTTACGAACTTGCAAACATCATGAAGCAAGCCCCCTTCCTCAAAACAAAGTAACACGGATCCCCAAAATTGCTCAGAGACCGTTCTCGATTATGACAGCGTGTATTATTTGCGGAACAGGATACGTGAGTAGAAGAAAAAATAGGGCGCGTTTTTGGACGCGCCCTTATCAGCATTACATCAATGTGCTGTTACTGTTCAGCTAAAGTTCTTCCGTAAGCGTGGATAATCACGCCTCTCCACATTACTCTTTAATCACAAAGAATTTTTCCTCTTTAATCCGTTCTTCAGGGAAACGTGCGCGCGCCCAGATCGCTTTTGAATTCTCAATCATTTGCGGATGTCCACACGCATAGACGACAGCGTTTGTATGGTCAAAGCCGAGTTGGTCACCGTACTTCCGAATCACATCTTCGGCACGTCCGCTCTCGCCTTTCCAGTCTGGATCTTCCCACGGACGACTCACTGTCGGCACAAACGTGAACCACTCCTCCTGCGCCGCGAGTTCATTGAGTTCGTCCAAATAATATCCAAGTTCCCACGAACGGCTCGCGCCGACGATCGCTATGATCTGATGCGGACTTGTTTTGCCCTGTTCCTGCTCAATTTTTTGCGTCCGTGCAATGCTAATATAGGGTGCAGCTCCGGTCACAGTTCCTGCCATGACGTGGCGCGTCATTCCACTCTCCGTGTCCAGCACGAATTTTCCGACGAGACGTTCGCGGATAAACACGGTGTCCCCCAACTCCAATGCCCAAAATAGGGGTGTAGTTACACCCTCTGGCACCAATTCCACGAATACCTCCATGAAAGGTTCGTGTGGGGAGGAGACTATCGAATATGGACGTTGGACAATCTTGCCATCAACCTCAAAACCGATAGTGGCGTATTGTCCCGGTATAAACGGTAACTGCTTATCAACACGGAATTTGAACGCGGCCAAATCTTCAGAAAAGTCCTCGCGTTCAATGAGTTCACCTTTACAATATTGCGTTCTGGCGCGTTTTCTTTGCATAATTGTTCCCTTCAAAAATAGAAAATAGTAAAATTTTCGATTGGTTTTTTACATATTATACGCAAAATAGAAACCTATATCAAGTTTTTTTGAATGGCGATCAGCAATTAGCAGTCGGTTGTCAGCAATTAGTCATCAGGGATGTCAACGTTACTGTTGTTGGAGGCTTGCAATTTAGTTGTCCTTTGTGCTAAATTACTGTAATAGCAGTAGATGCGATTGCCCCATTTGGTGCAGTTGTGTGCTAAAATCTGCCCTATTTTGTGCAGTTTTTCTCGGTATCCTGCTAAAAGTCGGTTATGGGGTATTATTCAGAGAGGCACGGAATTTGCTCATAAATACGATATAGATTCTCCAGAGATGAAATCTCGTCAAAAAAGGAACCTAACTTATGAAAAAGACAAAACTTCTCTATATCGTGTGTCTCTTAATTCCATGCTTATTGCTATCAAACGGTTTCGCGCAAGAATACACGGCGCGATGGCATTTACCCGAAGGCGCGAAAGCACGTCTTGGAAAAGGTAAATTAAACAATGTCATATTTTCACAGGACGGCAGCCGAGCCGCTATGGCCACATCTATCGGTATTTGGATTTATGACGTACACACCAACGAAGCCGTCTCACTGTTTAGCGGGATACAGACCGGTGAAATCGAAAAGTACTTTCCCACCAAACCACCAGAAGCCCTAACGTTCTCCGCTGATGCTTTAATTGTCGCCAGTGCCCACGGGAACAGCATTTACGTTTGGGATACTGCAACAGGTACCGCGTTCGCCATGCTCAAGGAACACCCTGATTCAATTAAAGCACTCGCATTTTCACCTGATAACGCAACACTTGCCACCGCGGGCGGAGATTGGGTGGTGCGTTTATGGGAGGTGGGCACCGGTAAATATATTAACAGTCTGACAGGACATCCCGGGGCAGTCAACGCAGTTGTATTCTCGCCAAATGGCAAGATCCTTGCGACCGCGGGAAGCACGCTCCGTCTGTGGGATGTCGCCACGGGTGAACTGCTACACGCCGATAATAAGGACTTGGGTTCTATAGACCAACTCGTTTTCTCACCCGATGGCAAAGTCCTTGCGAGTGGTGGCGGGTGGGTAAGCGCGGTACACCTGTGGGACGTGGATACCGGCACCCTCCAGAAAACACTCAAAGGACACACCGGTAAAATCCGCGATATTGCGTTTTCATCAGATAGTAAGACCCTCGTCTCCGTGAGTTCTGATGCCATGCGACTGTGGGATGTGAACACCGGCACCGAACGAGGCAGTCTATTCACACCTCAAGAGATAGCAGCGCAACGCATACCGGCTATCCTAAAACGCGAAGAACTGCATCAGGCATACCTTCCAAGGCGGCGGGACGACGTTTATTCAGTGAGATTCACCAAAGATACTACACAACTTGTCAGTGCAAGTCGGGACGGCAGTCTCCATGTCAGGAACGTTGAAAACGGTCTTTACCAATCATCCATCTCTCTCGGCGCGTATAGCGATTTAGTCGGTGTCCTCGCCTTCTCTGAAGACGGTAAATACCTCGCCAGTAACGACGGATTTGAAGAGCGGATACGCGTCTGGAATGTAGAAACTGCGACACAACACGCTATCCTTACACCCGGACAAGGCGATATTCTCAATCCCGTTCGTGAATTAACAGTCTCTTCAGGCATTAAAAAAGTTGCCGGACGCGATTATCACGGCACCATTCGGATTTGGGATGCGGCGACTGCAGAGCATCTGTCTTCTATATCAATAGACCGAATGCTGCGTTACTGGCCACTGGTGCTTTCGCCAGATGGAAAAATCCTTGCCGGTCAAGAAAGACTTACCAACGACAAGATAGAGCTTTGGGAGACGGACTTCGGTGACCATCTGTTTACACTTGAAGGACACACAGGTCTTGTGTATGAATACATATTCTCTCCAGATAGCAAGATTTTCGTCAGCGGTGGTGACGACGCAGCGATTATCTTCTGGGATGTCAAGACCGGCAATCAACTCGCTACTCTCACAGGGCATACAAAGCATATCAGTGCGTTAGCCTTCTCCGCGGATAGCAAAACACTCGCCAGTGGCAGTGGAAACGAAGTCCGTCTCTGGGATGCTGACACCAGCAATCTAATGGGTATTCTTGATACCGGACTGAACGTCATCGCATTAGCCTTTTCTCCTGATGGAAAGAGACTCGCATGCGGAACCGAGGATGGACGGATTCAGGTCTGGGCTTTAGTGCCAAATTTCCAAGTGCAGTCTACCTTCACAGGACATCAAGGTGCCATTTATGTGTTGATGTTTTCGCCGGATGGTAAAACGCTTGCAAGTGGGAGTAATGATGGAACGGTCCTTCTTTGGGATATGTAGTAGTAGGAACAACTCCGCGCCTTATAAAACTTAGATTATCAATTTTTCTTAAATTATGCACCCTTTCTACTACGATATTGTGTCATTAATAGTTAGATAGGATCCGACATGATGTCTGATGAAGCATCATCAGGCACCACTTATCGGATTCACATTTATAAAACGGACAAAAAGGGGACGTTCTTGATGAAAAAGATAGGGATTATCATAGTCATTCTGTTGATTGTAGGGTTTTTATCAAATAGTTGTCTCGCGCAAGACTATACACAGTGGCATCTACCTGAAGGCGCGAAAGCACGCCTCGGAAAAGGGTCACTAAATGATGTGAAATTCTCACCCGATGGCACCCAATTGGCAGTAGCAACCCGTATCGGTGTATGGGTGTATGACACTCAGACTGGATCGGAAATCGCACTACTCAACGAAAAGCGGAACAACGTCAGCACAGTAGTTTTCTCGCCAGATGGCAAAATGCTTGCTACTGGTAATTGGGGACGAGAAGGTGCAATTCAGCTATGGGAGACTGCCACTGGCAGACATGTATCTACCATGGGTAAAGGTCTAGTAGGTTCAGTTAGCGTGTTAGCATTTTCGGAAGATGGTAAAACGCTCGCGAGTGCAGGCTGGGGCAGAGGAACCCTGTTCTACGTATGGGACGTTAACACAGGACGTGAGGTTTCACACGTCGTAGGACAGCAAGATTCCATTAATGGCACCACATTAGCAGTATCGCCCAACCACCGCTTCTTTGCAAGTGCCGGTAGAAATAAAGTGTTTTTATGGGATGCGCTGACCGGAACCCTAAAGCATACCATCGAAGGAAATGAAGATCTTGCTTGGTCTTTAGCGTTCTCACCCGATAGCAAAACACTTGTCGGCGGGCGCACGACGATCCGGCTATGGGATGTAGAAACCGGCAGCCAAATGTTCAGACTGGACGGACACACCCGTATGGTTTACGCCCTTACCTTCTCACCAGATGGAAAGACCTTAGCAAGTGGTGACACCAGTGGGGATATTCGCTTGTGGAACATTACGCCCGGAGGCGACCGACTCACTCTACCACGCCTGCTGGGCACTATTACCGGCAAACGGCTATCTGACAGTCGGAGCCTTACCGAACACAAACGCCCCATTGAAACTTTAGATTTCACGGCAGACGGTACAACTTTGGTGAGTGCAAGTCGTGATAACACCATCAGGTTATGGGACATTGACACCGGAAACTCGCACTTAATGACGGAAGGACATACTGAACCGATCATAACTCTCGGTTTCCTTGAAGATGGCAAAACGCTCGCGAGTGGTAGTTTCGATTGTACACTGCGATTATGGAACACTGAGACCCAAAGCCAGCAGCTTATCCCCGTTAAACACCGGTGGTTCGCTTTCAGTTTTGCTTTCTCTCAAGATGGAAAAACGGTAGCAATTGGGAGTGTTGGCGATGATGTCCAATTGTGGAATATAGATACAGAAGCATTTTTCGCCACTTTCAAAACAGCACACAAAGGTTTTATTGATGCGCTGGCATTCTCTCCAAACGACCAGATTCTTGCGAGCGGGAGTCGCGGTGGAACAATCGAATTGTGGGACGTGCTGAACCATCAGCGTATCGCTATCCTTCAAGGCCATATAGATGAAATTAGGGCGTTGACATTCTCACCGGACGGGAAAACACTTGCGAGTGCAGGGAAGGATGAAACAATTCTATTATGGGATATTGACACCAGACGCAAAACCGAACTGCTGATGGAACACCCTGCTGAAGCTGGCGCATTGACATTTTCATCTGATGGAAAAAGACTCGTCAGTGGGCATAGAGACGGGTTTATTTATTCATGGGATGTCACAACTGGTGAGCAGCTCTCAATTTTCATAGGACATGCCGGTATAGTCACTGCATTGGCGTTCTCGCCAGACGGAAAAATTCTTGCAAACGGCAGTACTGATGGCTCAATTCGGTTATGGGATACAAGCACAAATACACTCATACGAGATATGCTACCAGGACACGTTCGGGTTGTCAATGAACTCGTATTTTCACCTGATGGCGGAACGCTTTTTAGTGGGAGTTCCGACGGGACAATTCTTGTCTGGGATTGGGAGAAAGTCTCTGAAATAGAAGATAAATAATCGCCGGAGAGAGGAATCTCAAAAAAACTTCGCTTCTCTCATTTGTAATCCTGCATTCATAAAGAAGGAACTCAGATGACTCTGCAAAAAAAGGAGAAAAAAAATGACTAAAAAGATTGAAGTGTTCTCCATAGCCATCCTGTTGATTGTGGGAACTTTGTCTCACTGGAGTCTCGCGCAGGACCAGACACAAAAGCATTTTTCTGAAGGCGCGAAAATGCGCATTGGCAAAGGAGCGGCAAATGACATCGCCTTCACCCCAGATGGCACGCAATTTGCTGTCGCCACCAATATCGGCATCTGGATATATGATGCGAAAACTGGTGCGGAAATCACCTTGCTTAAGCAACCTGACAGCGGTTGCGGGAAAATAGCATTCTCACCAGATGGGAACGTCCTCGCTTGTGCAACGGGCAGTAACGGACGTGGCGAAGTTCAATTGTGGGACAAAGCTGCTGGACAACTTGTCACAACGCTACCTTCACCTACGGACATCTCCTCTCTATTTTTTTCTGAGGATGGCACGAAACTCGCCTGTGCTGGATCTTTTGGGCGTGTTCATGTATGGGAGATTCGTCCCGAAACACCTCCCGTGCTTGTTACAGACATAAGATTATATTTTGAAAGTTGGCGTGATCTTTGGCTAACTGAACTCTCACCGGATGGGCGTTTTCTTGCTATCACAATACCGAATTGGCAAGATAAAGACTTCTCAATCCAATTATGGGATGGTAAGACAGGAGAACGCTTGCATACTTTAAGGGGTCATAAACGATCGGTTACTGCGCTAACGTTTTCACCCGACAGCGAGACATTAGTCAGTAGTGACGAGTATGAAACAATTCGTGTGTGGGATACTGAATCCGGCACCCTACAATCGACACTCCGGTGGCGGGGTCGCACCTCAACGCATGCGTTAGCATTTTCGCCGAAGGGTAGATTTCTTACCAGTGGACATCATGATGGGGTTCGCTTGTGGCATTATACGGTTGGCGAGGTGCGACACTGGGATTATGCAATCGGTGCGTATCAAAACATCATGGATTTAAAAGCACACAAAGGCTCTGTTTACAGATTCGCATTTTCGCCTGACGAATTGACGCTGCTCACTGCCAGTAAAGATGGCACCATTATCGCATGGGATACGACCACCGGTGACAAACGTTTTACGTGCGAAGGTCACGAGCAAGGTATTCAGGTTTTAGTAAGTCACCAAAAGTTCCACGTCGTTGCCCACAATCTGTCCGAAACTGAAGACCTCAAGGCTGAATGTAAAGCGCACCTCGGTGAAGGCGTACGACTCGCCGACTGGAACGACATCCTCCTCTATTACCGAGAAGGCGGTTCAATGGCGGATTTCATCACCGAACTCAAAATACCGCTTGAGTATGGCAATCCCGAGGATATGGAAGCCATCCCGAACACAGGCTATCGTATTTCAAGAAACGGCGAGCTGCGATGGCAAGGGAATCGCCACTACTTTTTCGCGCGGCATGATCACGTCAAGCGCGCAGATTTTTTAGCGCATGACAACATCGACAATTACTTACTATCACTGGGTTCATGGTTTGGCGAGGGCGGCTTCGCACTCTGTTATGGGGACCCCAACAGTACGGTGCCACCGCCAGATCCTCCAGAACCACCAGGGGTTATTTTATCACCGCCTGAATCTCAACTGTTTGATCAATGAGACGCATGCAGAAAACCGTTTACATATCCGCCAACTTCTTCTGGAGCCATTGTGTCATCGGTGCACGTCCTGGATCACAGACCTCAATGAAATGTCCGGGCAACGGTTGACCGATCAACGCTTCAACATCCCGCCGCCGTTCTGTGACAACTGCCGGATGGTCACTCGCAACGTTCACTGTCTCCTCTGGATCGTTCCGAATATCAAAGAGTTCATCGCCTTTTTCATCGTTATAGCCTACAGACGTACAGAAGTTCCAATGGTCATCGCGCACACTGACGCGTCCGCGTGCATTGCCCGTCGCAAAGCCAGCCCACCCCGTGATAATCCGTTCACGGAGCAATGCCTTCTCCTGCGTAACGAGTTGCCACATATCCTCGCCATCCGTCCAACTGCACGGAATGTCAAGTTGATTTAGGAGCGTCGGCATGAGATCGTGGTTCTGCACAAACGCAAAAATTTCCTTGTCGTTCGGTCCTTCAGGATGTCGGATCATCAAGTTCAGCTGCGTGTTGAACGGATGCAGCTTGTTCGCGCCCTTCCCGAAACTCCCGTGGTCGCGGAGTTGCGTGCCGTGGTCGGACATCAACACAACCAATGTATCGTCTTTGATGTTCAACTGCTCTATCTTATCAAGTAGCACACCGACCCATTTATCGACAAATGTGACTTCACCGAGGTAGAGTGCCTCAATACGGCGGAGTTCATCTTCTGTAGGACCGTCGCCTTCGTTCGCAGCACCCGACGTAATGAAATCCTTACCGGAATAGTCAGGGAAATAGATATCTGCGTAGGACTTCGGTGGATCCCACGGTTCATGCGGATCGAAACTATCGACCCATAAGAAGAAGGGACCGACAGTGTGATTATCCTCAAGCCAATCAGAGGCAGCACGGAAGACGCGCGCACAGCTATAATCATCTTCTGATTGACGATGCCGTTGCGCCAATAGATAGTTGACAAGTCCGGCGTGCCGTTGCCAATTGAGTGGTTCACGGACGTGTTTTCGGAGTTGTTCTTCAATCAGGCGTGGATCGCCGCTGTGCCAGTTATCTGATTCCTGTCCGCGGATGAAATCGAAATGTGCAAATCCGCGCGAGAAATTCATCGTCGGTTTGAACATGTGATACGTATCGGCAATGAGTGCTGTGAGGTAACCACGTTCCAATAAGACTTCGGCAATCGTATCCTGTTCGGGTGGAATCTTATGCCAACCGGGTGCGTGGTGCCAATGCCCGCGCCGATCGAAGTTGTATCTCCACGGGAAAGTCCGCATGCCTGTGAAGTTAGCACGACGCACTTGAAGTGTGGGTTGCCCTTCGCCGAATGCACGAGTGAAACGGACGCTCTCCGATGCGAATGCGTCAAGGTTCGGGGTTTGCACGTGGCTATATTTCTTGCCCTCGCCGATGATGTCGGCACGAAACGTGTCTAAACAGATACAGACAATGTTCATAATTTTACGCTTTGTTGATTTCATCAAGGATATTCGAGGTAGCCTTAAAAGGATCTGTCGCTTCAAGAATTGGCCTGCCTACGACAATGTAATCTGCTCCGCGACGAATTGCCTCTGCTGGTGTTGTAAAGCGACGCTGGTCTCCTTGAGAAGCCCATTCCGGGCGAATACCCGGCGTAACAATCACGAAATCCTCTCCACATGCTTTCCTAATTGCTTCAATTTCCAACGGTGACGCGCAAACCCCATCCAACCCTGCTTCCTGCGCCAACTGTGCGAGATAGACGACTTGATCTGTGAGCTGCCGCTGTGAGTCAAAATATGTCCGGAAATCCAGTTCGTCCATGCTTGTCAAAATCGTTACGCCAAGGAGAGTAGGTCTTAAAATTTCTTGTTCTTCGGCTGCACGTTCTGCACTTTCTTTTGCAGCACGCATCATCTCAAAACCACCAGAAGCGTGCATATTAATCATGCGCGCACCACATTTTGTCATAGTGGCTACATCTCGTGCAACAGTATTTGGGATATCGTGGAACTTGAGATCTAGAAAGACATTATATCCATTTTCCTTTAGATCTCCAAAGCAATTAGGGCCTAGGACACTGAATGCCTGAAAGCCAGTTTTAACCCATAATAAAATAGGGGCAAGTAGTTCAAGCAACTTCTTAATTCTCTTATCGTCATCAGTATCTAAAGCAAAAATTAACTTGCTATCGATCATATATAACCTCATTTTTCCAGGACTTTGCCTGAGTCATGTTATCACACGAAGTTAAGAAAAAGTCATCCTAACAGCGCAGCCCCAACACAAAAATTTTTAAAATCAAGCCTATTGTACTATATTGTACCACACTTTGTAAAAAAAAACAATATTATTACCCAACTAATTTAATATGCTAGGCTGCCAATTTAAAAATTCCTTCCGATTACCCTATCGGTTCCTCCAAAACTTCATCAACGATTTGGAGCGTCTCTCGGTGTGCGTCCTCAATTTGCGTCTGACAATTATAGAAATGTTGTGCGATTTCATTCAGTTGCTTTTCAAAATCGTCTATCATCCGATGAACTTCCGCCGGGGATGTGCCGCCGAGGCTCTGGTTATTTTGAATCGCTAACTCTGCATCCAAAATCTGTTTCAACTGTGAAATCGGTATGTCAAGATTTTTTTCTCTCAAGAGTTCCTGCGTTAATTCCCAATCGGCGAAGGTTTTTTCTCGCTGTACCAGTTCACCGACGAGCCATCCGACAATCTCGTGGCACTCCCGAAAACTGATCTGATGCTCCTTAACGAGATAATTCGCTAACTCCGTCGCGGTCGCAAAGTTCGCATTCGCTAATTCAGCCATCCGTTCCGTCTTGAAATTTGTCGTCTTAAGGAGTTCCGGTAGCAGACCGAGGCACGCTTTCACAATATCGAACGCCTCCCAGAGCGGCGGTTTATCCTCTTGGAAATCACGGTTATAGCCCATCGGCAACCCTTTGAGGTTCGTTAATAGATCAAGTAACGCCCCGTAGACGCGTCCAGTGCGCCCCCGTGTGAGTTCGGCGATGTCCGGATTCTTTTTCTGGGGCATGATGGAGCTCCCGAAACTATATGCATCGTCAAGTACTGCCATCCCGAATTCATAAGTTGTCCAATAGACGATTTCTTCGCTAATCCGTGAGAGGTTCGCCATCACGAGCGACAACGCGAAAAGTGTTTCTGCGATAAAATCTCGGCTGCTGATAACGTCAAGCGCGTGCTCGTGTGGTGCGTCGAAACCGAGCAGTTTCGTTGTCAGTTCTCGGTCGATGGCGAAGGTCGTGCCAGCCAAGGCACATGCGCCGAGCGGGTTCATGTTGGCGAGTGCGTACGCAGACTGCAGACGTTTCTGATCCCGTAAAAACATACTCACATAAGCCGTTGCCCAGAAACCGAGACTGATCGGCTGTGCGTGCTGTGTATGCGTATAACCCGGCATTACAGTATCGGTATGTGCTTTCGCAATCTGTAGAAAGGCTTCACAGAGTGTGGAGAGTCCGCGTTGGGTATTGAGAATCTCATCCCGGATGTAGAGGTGTGCATCCACGAGTACCTGATCGTTGCGGGAACGCGCGGTGTGGAGTTTGCCGCCGAACTCGCGTCCGGCGTTTTCAATCAGGTAGGACTCGACGTTCATGTGAACGTCTTCTTTATTCGGGTCAAGTGTAAAATCGCCGTTTTGAAAATCCTCTTCCGCTTTTCGGAGCCAACGTAAAATCTCGCGCAGATCGGCATCGGAGATAATTCCTTGCCGGGCAAGCATAATCGCATGCGCTTGGCTGCCCCAGATGTCGTATCCGATGAGGCGTGTATCGGCTTCAATAGAGTGTGTGAAGGCTACTGTCTCTGTGGTGAGGCTTGTGCTGAAACGTCCACCCCAGAGATTTTTTTGTGGTGTTTGCATATTTCATTAGTCAAAGCGAGGCGGTTCTCGCGCCGGTTCCCGTGGCGGTATCTCAAGTTCCACTCCGCCAAAAGGTTTGAACATTTCATGGATCGCCGTTCCCAGATTTTGTGATGGAATTTCGTGATCAGAAGAGACATTTTGCGTCTCTGCATCTTGAAGATAAACGAGATAATCAACAGCAGATTTGAGTTTTTCAGTAGAGAGCTGCCCGATTAACGTAACTGCCTGTTGTTGCAAATCAACTTTTCGCATTATGAACCTCCATTAATTCCAGAATCGCGAGCACAACTCGCTCCTACAAGAAAATGTGGACGGAAAACTACGCAATCTGTGGTGGACGGCGTATTGACATCGGTTGGATAATCTTGCGTTGGTCTGGAGTCAGACGTGCTAATAACTCGTCTGAATGCGGATAGTCGAACCGCTCGCGGACATATCTCGGAGAATAACGGTAGACAATAGAGCGGCGATACCCGTCATTCGTCCGTTCAGCCGATCCGTGCGTAATAGCGTCTGTGAACATCACGACATCTCCTGCTTTCAGATAGATCTCCTTCGTTCCAAACGCTGTCCCCGCAGGTTTACCGGTGATGCCATCGTAGACCAAGCCTTTCCCGTCTTGCTTCAAACGCGGGTGAATCTCCGTGCATTTATGGCTCCCCGGTACGAGTACAGGCGCGCCATCTCCGGGTCCAATATCGTTGAGTGCCATCAGGACGTTAATCTGCCCTACCATCCATTCGCCGGTGTTCTCTTGTCGGAATGTCAGGTAACTCAAAGGGACATGTCCGCCACAGTGGATATGAATGAAACCGCCGGGACCGCGGACATTGAGGAAATTCTCGTGGATAGAAAGCCCATTGACCTCATGGATGTATTTCCGAACCAACTCGATCCATGCCGGATGGTCGATCAACTTCTCGAAAACATCGCCACCTTCAACGATATTCTGAAAATTCACGCCGTTTTCGATGTTGTAGGTATGCGTCTCAATATTGCCGATCCAGCGTGGAATCCGTTTATCCGCTGTATTTTCTTTCCATGGTTCCTCGACGTACTCCCAATGCGCATCAACCCAAGCGTTCATCTCATCCAGATCTGGTTTCGAGATTGCATTCTCTAAAACCAGATAGCCTTGTAGGTCGAAGAGATAATCTTGTATGTCTTGGTCCATGTTCCATCTCCTTAGCCTGTGGTCATCGTTTAATGATGATTAAGGATTTATGATAGATTTTAAAATTACTTAGATATTCTCGATACTCGGTATCCAACCCCTAAGTCCTCCTTATCAAGGGGACTTGTCAGACATTTCCTAATAAAGAAAAGACTTTCCTTAGAAACATGAAAATTAGTATTTATGAGACAGTTCATAGATACTCTAAAGAGGCGAGGTTAGAAACCTCACCAGCAGGTGTGACGGTTTTGCTTCTATTGAAATCTCACGGGGTGGACGTCCTATAATTCACTGTAAGACTCCAGATATGCCTCCAATTCCGATTCAGTCGGGGTCGGTGTGGAGATACCTCCGTCAGGGACTTCCATCTTTGCTGTCCAGAGAATCCCGTTGAGAATTAACTTACGGAATTGATCATTCCCCCAATTCTGATGGTAATGCCCCCCGGTGCATCCGAACCCACGCCCGCCATCTGGACGTTCGACGCACCATCCCAAGTGCTGCGGTTCACCCTTTGCAACCGAGGCACGGACCTGAGGATTGCCGCTGTATGGTCCATCGGGCCTTTTGAGTGTTGAAGCAGGCGCGATCGCACTCAACACGGGTGTCACGTCCTGCATATTTTCACGAAACCGCATATGGTAATACCACTCGTCTTTCAATGAAAATGGCTCCATCCCACGTGCTATCGGGTGTTCAGAAAATTCAGTAAAGGATGCTGTCCAATAAGGATTCACGGAAAGGCCTGGTTCAAAGTAGCCACCGATCCAGTCTAAGAAACAATCCCCCGGTTTACCCTTCGGCACCTCGACTGCGAAGTGCAACATTGCGAGTCCTATGCCTTGTGCCATCAATTCACCGATCTGATCAAGATGCCGGATGCTAAGATGGTTTTCACCACCCCCCGAATAAACAATAATTGCATCTGTATCAGTGAACATCGCTGGATCTTCGGGCCACCCCTGAGAGACCACTGCTGCTACGCCATCCACATTATTGTTTAACTGCTCGGCGAGAAAGGCACATCCAGCGGGATGCTCATGCGCTCCACTGCCACGACTTCCACTTCCTGCCACCATAACAATTCGAGATTTCTTTGCCATATTTTTTGGATCCTCCGTTGGGAATATCTATGCAGAATTGCCTCAATCATTAGGCAATTACAGATACGCGTCCAATTCCGCTTCCGTCGGTGTCGGTGTCGAGATACCGCCGTCAGGGATTTCCAATTTGGCTGTCCATGCGATTGCGTTGAGAATGAGTTTACGCATCTGGTCATCTCCCCATTTGCTGTGGTAATGTCCACCAGTAAACCCGAACCCGCGTCCGCCATCGGGTCGTTCTACGCACCACGCCAAATGCTGTGGTTCGCCATTTGCTACCGATGCGCGGACGTGCGGGTTCCCACTATGCGGTCCATCGGGTCTTTCGAGCGTTGATTCAGGTGCGATTGCGCTCAACAGCGGCGTCACACCTTGCATATTTTCACGGAACCGCATGTGGTAGTACCACTCATCTTCCAATGAGAACGGTTCCAAACCGCGAGTGATCGGGTGTTCAGGAAATCCGGTGAACGTTGCCGTCCAATGCGGGTTGACCGAAAGATGTGTCTCAAAGTAGCCGCCGATCCAGCCCAAGAAACGGTCTCCGGGTTCACCTTTCGGGACTTCGACCGCATAGTGCAACATCGCCAGTCCAACGCCTTGATCTATCAGTTCAGAGATCTGCTCAAAGTGTGGAATGCTCAGGTGTCTAGCACCACCATCAGAATAAACAATGATTGCATCTGTATCTTCAAAAGTTGCGGGATCTTCGGGCCAGCCTTGAGAAACCACGGCTTCCACACCCTCAACATGTTTGTTCAATAGATCTGCGAAAAAGGCACATCCAGCCGGATGTTCATGCGAACCTCCACCATGACTTGCGCTTCCTGCCACCATAACAATTCGAGATTTTTTTGACATATCTCACTCCTCTGTAAAGTAAAAAACAGTAAATATCTTCATCGCAATGCTAAAGTATTATACACGTTCTCCTTGTGGATGTCAATTTTTTAATACTTGACAATCCGAGAAAGAAACACTAAAATATCCCACATCCAAATCCAATAAAGGAGCGACTCAATGGAGAAATTCCCGATTGTTGACACACACGTCCATCTCTGGCACCCGAAACAATTGCGCTATCCATGGCTTGCGGAAGTCCCTACGCTCAACAGACCTTATCTCCTAAAAGATTATATCGCAGCGTACGGTGCGTTGGAAATTGAAGCCATCGTCTTTGTCCAGTGTGACACACACCCCGATGACGGTTTGAAAGAGACGGCGTGGGTTACCTCGCTCGCGGCGGTAGATCCTCGGATTCGAGGGATCGTTGCGTGGGCACCGCTCGAAGAAGGCGCGCAGGTAGCACCGTTTGTCGAAAAATTGGCAGAGAATCGGCTTGTCAAAGGTATCCGCCGCCTCATCCAATCCGAAAGCGTCGATTTCTGTGTCCAACCCGACTTTGTGAGCGGTGTCAAAACGCTTTCCCGTTACGGATTAAGTTTCGATCTCTGTATCTTCCACCCACAACTCGCCAATGCGATTCGACTTGTCGAACAGTGTCCGCATGTCCAATTCATCTTAGATCATATCGGCAAACCGGACATCAAGAACCAACTGTTTGACCCGTGGAAACAGGAGATTGAGACCCTCGCTGCGTTCCCGAACGTTCACTGCAAAATATCAGGTTTGGTAACAGAGGCGGAACTTGAGACATGGACACCCGCCGACTTACAACCCTATATTGAACACGTCATCACCTGTTTCGGTTTCGATCGTGTTATATACGGCAGCGATTGGCCCGTTTCCACACAAGCCAGCGATTATCCGCGCTGGGTACAGACTTTGACAGATGCAGTATCCGGCTGCACATCCCAAGAGTTGCGGAATCTCTTCCGTGACAACGCCATCAAATTTTATAGACTGGATTCATAAGAAAACCACTCAAAAAAGACAAAAGGGGAAGGTGGTATCTTCCAGCCTTCCCCACTTTCGCTCTTCTACTGTCCCATCATTTGACTAACCGCCTGCCTTAACTTCCCGTCGGCGTGGATGTAAGACAAACTCCGTATACCCGTTCGGCACCTCACACCCCTTAAGCACAAGGTCTAAAGCTGCTTGAAACGCGATGCTCTGCTCATAATTTGGCGACATATCCCGATAGTTCGGGTCACCGGCGTTCTGTTCGTCAACGATCTTCGCCATCCTTTGGAATGTCTCATTGACTTGCGCCTTCGTGACAATCCCGTGGTGGAGCCAATTGGCGATATGCTGACTCGAAATCCGCAGCGTCGCCCGATCCTCCATCAAACCGACGTTGTTAATATCTGGTATCTTTGAGCAACCGATCCCCTGGTCCACCCATCGCACGACGTAGCCCAAGATTCCCTGTGCATTATTATCCAACTCGCGCTGAATCTCATCGGGTTGTAACTCGCGGTTCTTCAACAGAGGCGGTGTCAACAGATCTGCTAAACTCGCGCGCTGTCTCGCGGACAATTCTTTTATCCAGTTTCCAACATCAACCCGATGGTAGTGCATCGCATGAAGCGTTGCAGCTGTCGGCGACGGCACCCACGCTGTGGTCGCACCCGCCAGTGGATGATTCACCTTTGTTTCAACCATCTCAGCCATGTGGTCAGGTTTTGTCCACATCCCCTTCCCAATCTGCGCGGTGCCGAGCAAAGCAGTTTCGATGCCGATATCGACGTTCCAATCTTCATAAGCGAGCATCCAAGGTTCGTTGCGAATGTCCATCTTCGGAATCATCGGTCCCGCTTCCATACTCGTATGGATCTCATCACCGGTTCTATCCAAAAATCCGGTATTAATAAAGACGAGTCGTTCGCTCGCCACGCGAATCGCCTCCTTGAGATTGACAGTCGTCCGCCGCTCCTCATCCATAATCCCGATCTTAATAGTATTCGTCGGTAGCCCAAGCGCGGACTCTATCCACTCAAACAACCGAATCGTCATATCTACTTCTTCGGGTCCGTGGAACTTCGGTTTAACGATGTAGATGCTACCTGTTTTGCTATTGGTATGGGAAGTGTTGCCTTGTAGGTCGTGCATCGCGGCGAAACTGGTTACCATCGCGTCAAGGATTCCCTCTGGAATCTCTTCACCGTCTGTTGTCGTGACAGCATCCGTGTACATGTGGAGTCCAACATTCCGAATGAGGAGCAGACTTCTACCCGATAGTGTCAATGTGCTGCCATCGGGCGCGGTAAACGTCTTATCTGGTGCAAGGCGGCGGGTCAGCATCTTACCATTTTTCTCAAACGTCGTCTCCAACGTCCCCTTCATAATGCCGTTCCAGTTGCGATAGACGCGTACCTTATCCGCTGCGTCCACCGCAGCGACAGAGTCCTCACAATCCTGGATTGTTGTGATGGCGGACTCAAGGATAACATCCACCACACCAGCGGGGTGCGCTTTTCCGACCGGATGTTCCCGATCTATCTGTATTTCGACGTGCAGTCCATGGTTTTGAAGTAAAATAGTCCTGAGTGCGCCATCATTCTCTGTAAAGCCCGCGAATTTGCTTGAATCCGCTAAACCGACTTCACTGCCATCGCTGAGTGTCGCGCGTAATTGTTGCTCACCCTGAACAACTTTGAGTGAAAATTGCGTAACGTCAGAGAAACTCCCAGTTTCAAGTCCTGTCATTTCATCTAAAAATTGCTCGGTGTAGGCAATGACTTTCGCACCTCGGATCGGATTATAGGTAGCACTCCGCGTAGCCCCATCCGATTCATCAATCACATCGGTGCCGTAGAGTGCATCGTAGAGACTTCCCCAGCGCGCGTTCGCTGCATTTAGAGCATAGCGGGCGTTATCGGTCGGTACAACCAGCTGTGGACCTGAGATCAGTGAAATCTCTACGTCAACATCCTCAGTAATCACCGTAAAGTCTCGCCCTTCCGGGAGTAGATAACCGATCTCCGTAAGGAACGCCGAATACGCCTCACCGTCCAGCGGTTCATCTTTGCGTGCGAGATGCCACGCGTCAATCTGTTGCTGAAGCGTATCCCGTTTCTCCAAGAGTGCCTTGTTTTCTGGTGCGAACGCCGCAACGATGTCGCCAAGTGCTTTCCAGAAGGCATCCGCTTCTAAACCAGTGTCGGGTGCAATTTCATCTCTTATCAATGTGTACAAATCTTCATCTATCTTGAGATTACCGATTTCAATTCGGTTTCCCATACTCTCTTCTCCATTCCAAGGTGCTGTAGGGTGCCGCTTCAAACCCATATTGTGAGTGTCAATTTACTGTCAACCGATGCGCCGTTGCATCGACAACAAACTCTGTCTTAATTTCTAAATTATCATAGCACTGACATACTCTGCCGAATGAATTACGGCAGGTTCTTTTGTTCCTTTTAGAAACATTCCTCGTGTTTAAGACGAGGCAACAGGGACTTCTAAACGAAAGCCCAAGGGCGGTGTCATGCGGGAAAATCCCATTTCCGCCACTACGGGGGCACTTCGGTGACCCAGATACTTTTCTCTGATATTGATCGCACCTACACCGTCGCGGTGATATTTGAAACCACATTTGCAGGTATAGTTGCGATTGTTAGGTTTCTTTCGGTTGCCACATTTCGGGCAAGTTTGCGAGGTATAGGATTCGTCAATGACTTTGACTTTGATACCTAACGCTTTCGCTTTATAGGTTATCAACTCGGCAATCTTGCCGAAAGCCCACTGGTGGAGTTTCTGGTTCGCACGTTTGCCGTAGTTGATATTATTTCGGATACCTGTGAGGTCTCCAAGCACAATCGTGCCTATACCTTTCGCTTGGCAGTATTTGACGAACTTGCTCGTCTGTTTGTGGAGTGCGTCTTTGATTTGGTTATCAATCTTTCTAATACGCTTCCACTTCCGACGTGTGAGTCGCCACCAGCGTTTAGAATGGCGTTGACACCGACTGATCGTCTGACTGAACTCGGCAAGCACTTTGTTTCTATAGCGGTATAGTGATCTAATATACCGTCCATTGTAGATATGAGTCTCTTGCCCGTCGTGAGAGACAATCGGGTGTATTTCGCCTATATCAACGCCTACGACTTCTTTACCTGTTTCGGTTGTTTCGGTTTCATATTTATACGAGAAATGGAGCGTCCATTGACCGTAGTTATAGCACAAATCAATCGTTGCGATATGTTCTGCTTTAGACATATCAAAGTTTTTCGGTAAAGGTATATCTATTTTCGGTTGACCTTGCGCCATAGAGAGTTCAACACGTTTACTCAAAAGACGGTTTCCATCAACAAATCGGATAGCAGCCTTTTTCCAACGTGTCGTCATAGAGTTTTTGCGTTTGTTAGGAGGTTTCGGTTTCTGAATACCACCGCTCTTTTTCAAAGCGGAGTAGGAGTCCCAAGACTTGAAGTAACGCTCCCGAATCGCTTGCCTGCTTTGTGAGTGTAAGAGTGGATTAGATAGTTTTCGGTCTATCCAGCCTTCGCAGTCTTTACCGAAATAGAAGTCTCTATGAGCATGGGGATAGCCACAGTGCCACTGGTACATATCCATTTGATAGCAGCAATCGTTCCAAACAGAACCAGACGCAGCATTGGCTTCAGAGAATATCGGTTGCTCCTCTATTTTCAGTGTTTGGGTTCGGTAGAAACTTGGCATTTAGACACCTTTTTGGTTCTCAATGTATCTTTTTAGCGTCTCAAGTGTAACACTGCCTGTTGTCGCAACAAACTTACCGCGTGTCCACAATGTAGGGAGACGTTTCTCTAATTCGGGGAACTCTTGAGGAAGCAGCCTTGAGGTTACACCTTTCATATATTTTATCGCTTGAGCAACAGATTTGGTGGGCGGTATGGATACCAAAACGTGAACAGGGTCAGGCATAGCCTCTAAAGCACGGACAACGTAAATATCAGGATTTTGGGAATCTAACAGTATCTCTTTGAGACGTTCCTGCATTTTAGGTGATAGCACAGAGCGTCTGTATTTGACACACCAAACAATGTGATACTCACAACCGAAAACTATTTTACCATTAGAAACATATTGGTGTATAGTATCATACCACATTAGGTTTGTCAAATCTTTTTTTCATTTGAAAGGTTTGGTCTAATGCACTAAGGCGGTGTCTACATCCCCCGAATGAATTCAGGGGTTTTGACACCGAAATACGATAAATCTGCAGTTTGTCAATTGCTCTTTTGGTAAATTATGGCTTTAGTTTTTAATGTTAGGGGAATTCGGCCGGTTTTTCTTTTTGATAGGTGATTTTTGCCGATCCTTCCGCCGCGATTTAAACACATCGCTTGTCTGTTCAATATGTTTAACACGATCCAAGAAGTACAAGCGCATGGGAGCCGCAGATTTATAATGCGGGTTATCCACAAAGACATCTGGTTCGCCTAACAATTCGTTGATGAGACCTTTTGTCCAGCCACGTTCAGAGATGAGCCGTGTCGGGGTAATTTTTTCTTTCTCACGCACTGCCTTGCGTGCTGCTGCTTTCTGCTGTTTTTCGGTTTGCCACAGCATTTTGTAATCGTCTGACCGTTCGACTTTGCGAACATCGGATTTTAGATAAATTGGATAGGTTAAGCGTCCTCCTAAAAAGGGCATAGCGAAAGACTCACACGACAAGAATCTATTTACGCGTTCGGGTGTCCAATGTCCACGCCTCAACAATTCTTCGTGCGAGAAGTGGGTGTCGGGATGGGCTTCCATTTCTATATTCCAAATCTCGCAGAATCTTTTTCGCATTGAGACATCGTGGAAATTCTCAAGCATCAATTCTTTTTCTGCTTTCTCAATATCATTGTAACGAAAGAGGCGAACCGTGTTTAAATCCTCTACTGTAATCACAGTAACATTCCCCATCGTTCTCCCTAATTTTTTTTTGACTTCAAAATCATGGAGTTGGGATTCAGGGAGAATTGTGCCACGTTTTCCGAGTTGGGATTTGGTGATGTAGCCACCTTCTCTGACAGTAAAATTACGCCCGGGTCTCCGATGCTTTTGCTGTTCCATGCTGAATACCTCCGGGCAGTTTTGTGTCGTGCCCAAGACGGGTTCAATATCAGATTATACTACACTTATAGACAATTGCCAACTCCTTTTTAACAGAAGCCTGGGCTATTCAGTTTTAATTCTATAAACATACCGTCTCTACGGGACTGAAGAAGGTTTTGAAATTTTCAAGGTTTCCGCGTAAAATCCGGTTCGGTTGGGAATGCAGATCGCAAATGTAAAGCATTCTCACTGCGAAGCAAAATTGGGTCTCCGCGTGTGGGCAACCAAATGTGGGTGTGTACACCGCGATGCAGATCGCATCTGGGCGTGTACGCCGCAAAAACCGCACCGACCGGGTCTGGGGTCCAAAATTGGGCGAAAAACCGAGAACTGAATCGTCCTGATCGTACTGACAACTTGTATTGCCAATATCGTCGATAACTGATACAATAGATACCAATCTAACGCGTCAATCTGTAATTGAGAAATCACCTGAAAGGTAAAATAAAAATGAAAATCGGAATTATTGGCTGTGGAACGATCAGCGGTGCCTATTTTGAGGGGGCACGAAAAACTGACATCTTAGAAATCAAAGCCTGTGCGGACCTCCGGACAGAAGCGGCGCAGGCACAAGCCAAAAAGTACAACTCGCACGCATGCACCGTCAATGAATTGCTTGCGGATCCTGAGATTGAACTCGTCGTGAACCTCACAATTCCGAGGGCACACGTTGAAGTCGGTCTACAGGTCTTGGAGGCAGGCAAACACGTCTATAGCGAGAAACCGCTTGGCGTAGATACCGAAAGCGGAAAACAACTCATCGCCACTGCAGCAGAAAAAGGACTCCGCGTCGGTTCAGCACCCGATACCTTTCTCGGTGCTGGCATCCAGACATCGCGACAAGCACTGGATGCTGGGAAAATCGGGAGACCGATCGCTGGCACGGCGTTTATGTGCGGACATGGACACGAAAGTTGGCACCCGAACCCCGCCTTCTACTATGACATCGGTGGCGGACCGATGTTAGACATGGGACCTTACTACGTGACGGCACTCGTCAATATCCTCGGTC
Source organism: Candidatus Poribacteria bacterium (assembly GCA_965208735.1). Taxonomy (GTDB): domain Bacteria; phylum Poribacteria; class WGA-4E; order WGA-4E; family WGA-3G; genus WGA-3G. The sequence goes on along the minus strand of CBDBPM010000002.1, from coordinate 4,051,298 downwards.
CCGTCAAACGTGTCGCCGCGATTACCGCGAAAACCTTTGAAGAACGCATCGCAACGAGTCAAGCGGCGCGCGGTTTGAAGATCCCCGTCAAAACCACGACGCATCTCACCGGTACAATCGAATTCCAGAACGGCGCGATTATCACGATGATTATGAGTTTCGATATGTGGCGGCATAGTCTCCCTTGCATCGAAATCTATGGCGAAACCGGTTCATTGGTGGTGCCGGACCCAAATGGGTTCGGCGGACGCGTGGCTGTCTGTCCGGCAGGCGGTGATTGGGAGGAACAGGAACTCGCTTTTCCGAATAACGCTCGCATGATTGGGGTCATTGATATGGTATCCGCAATCCAATCGGGACGCGAGCATCGAGCGAACGGCGCGTTGGCATACCATGTGCTTGAGGTGATGCTCGCCTTCGATAAATCCTCTGAAACCGGTGAGCACGTTGTCATCGAAAGCACAACGGAACGTCCCGATCCTGTACCGGTCGGTTTGCGGGAGTGGGAGATAGATTAGGTTTTTAGTACCCAGTTATCAGTACTCAGTTATCAGAAAAAACTGTACTGACAACTATTCCACTGAATACTGAATACTGAAAGATTTTTCGGATGAAGATTAACAAATAAATTGGGTAGCAAACCCGGTGCGGTTGCAAACCGCACCATAAGTGTCAATTTTAGAAAAAATAACCGTCGTTGCCGCCAGAAACGGTAGGCACTGTTTGAAACTACGTCGGATTTTGCGCAGAAACTTTGGATATTTCAGAATTGCTCTTGAGTCCCGTAGGGTTTATTTGCTTGGGTGTTTCTTCAGTATCTATGTAGTACGCGTATGAACCTAAACCTTCGGTTTCCCCGTAGGGGCGGCATCTGTATAATAGTGAAGTGTCTATAGATGTCACCCCTACGGGGTTCAAGACCTCTGGCAATACGTGTCTACACAGATGCCGTCCCTACAGGACTAAAAAATATGTCTGTTTCTCTTAAATTGACACCTAAATTGACACCTATGGTGCGGTTGCAAACCGCACCTACCGGGCCTGGGGAGTGCTGGAATTACCCATTTAAATACTTAATTTTCATGAGAAAAATCCTATTCTCACTGCGAAGCAAACTGAATACTGAAAGGCAAAGCAAAAAATGAAAATTGGAATTATTGGCTGTGGAACAATCAGCGGTGCCTATTTTGAGGGCGCACGAAAAACCGACATCTTAGAAATCAAAGCCTGTGCGGACCTCCGAATGGAAGCGGCGCAGGCACAAGCCGAAAGATACAACTCCCACGCATGCACCCTCGATGAATTACTCGCAGATGATGAAATAGAACTCGTGGTGAACCTCACGGTTCCGAGGGCACACGTGGATGTTGGACTCCAAGTTTTAGAAGCAGGCAAACATGTCTATAGCGAAAAACCGCTCGGTGTAGATACCGAAAGCGGAAAGCAACTCATTGACACCGCAGCAGAAAAAGGACTCCGCGTCGGTTCAGCACCCGATACCTTTCTCGGTGCTGGCATCCAGACATCGCGGCAGGCGTTAGATGCTGGGAAAATTGGGAGACCCATTGCTGGCACGGCGTTTATGTGCGGACACGGACCGGAAGGCTGGCACCCAAATCCGACTTTCTTTTATGACATCGGCGGCGGTCCAATGTTAGATATGGGACCTTACTACGTGACGGCACTCGTTAATCTTCTCGGTCCCGTCAAGCGTGTCGCAGCGATTACGACCAAGGGGTTTGAGGAGCGAATCGCAACCAGCGAAGCGTTAAATGGCACGCGAATTCCTGTCAAAATTACAACACATCTAACAGGCGTGCTGGAGTTTGAAAATGGAACGATTGTCACGACAATCATGAGTTTCGATATGTGGCGACAGAGTTTGCCCTGCATCGAAATCTACGGCGAAATCGGTTCAATGACGGTTCCTGATCCGAATGGGTTTGGGGGTCCCGTGAATGTGTGTCCGGCAGGTGGTGATTGGGAAGAGCAGGAACTCGCGTTCCCGAACAATGCCCGCATGATTGGGGTCGTTGATATGGTATCCGCAATCCAATCCGGACGCGTGCACCGAGCGAACGGCGCGTTGGCATATCATGTGCTTGAGGTGATGCTCGCTTTCGATAAATCCTCCGAAACCGGCGAACACGTTGTTATTGAAAGCACAACGGAACGTCCGGAGGCGTTACCACTCGGTTTGCAGGAATGGAAAATAGATTAGGTTTTTAGGACTCAGTCATCGGAAAGTTTTAGAGTTCGTAAAGTGTGCTAAAATCTGTAAAGTGGTTCACAACTTTAGCACACTTCGCAACTTTAGATACACTCGCAAACTTCCTGACCACTGATGGAACCTCCTAACTGACGACTGATGACTGACAACCATTCCTCTAACAACTGCTTGCTACAAATTAATCGTAATGTAGGTTTCCAATTGGAACAGGATCGCCACTGTGCCCCAGAAGGTTGTCACGACGAACTCACCGAGTACGAGACCGAGAAAGAAGGGTGCCGCCTTCCGAAAACCGCCGATCCCGCCATGTTTCGTAATGATCCATTTCAGGATAAAACTCACAAGGATCGAGAACCAGAAGAAATTCATCGTGAAGGTGCTGGTAACGGCATAACCGGCTGAATGGAACGGCAGCCACATCCATCTACCGCGTAGAAATGCCAAGAGAATGGCGACAACCGTCCCGACACCGATTGCACCGAGTACCGCGGTATCGGGACCCGCGGGTTGGACGAGCCTTCTACCGAGCCGACTGAAAGTCTCCCTGCCTGCCCACGCTGTATAGACACCGTCCTGATACGAGACGTGCAGATATGCCCAGATCGTTGCGATGATGCTGACACCGATGGCGATAATCACCGCTTTCGCGAAGGTCTTGTTTTCGATGTTTGCGCGCTCGGCTATCTTCAAACCCTCCAGATGATGCGGCATTAACAGGCAATCGTACGCACGATTGAAAAAGTAGAGATACGCCAAGCCCGTCAGATTGCTTGCGCCGAGCCGTTTCGCCCCGAATACCGAATACATCATCCTATCGGGACCGGCATAGTGCTGATCGTGGACGGGTGAACCGAGTTCAGCACGCATCCGCGTAATCCCTGTCGCTAATCCGAAAAACAGCCCGAAGAAGGACGCAATCACCCACAACGACATCCCAAGTTTGTAGCAAAAACCGACCAAAAATACCACGCTCAACACCATCCAGACCACCGCTACACGATAAGAGATCGGTTCATCTTGATCATCAAGTGCTGACCGCGCGCCGAGCAGTTTACGGCAAACTTGCGTCAGGTATCGGCGGGCACTCCAAACTGCGACTATGCCGATACCGAGATATGCCCCGAAAGATTGCTCCTCTGCGTAAGGGAACGGCGATGACAAACCGACTGCGCTGCCTAACACCCGGAGCGCTTGCCAATAGAGATAAAAGAACCAACAGGAGAATGACAATTCCAGCGGCATGAAAAACGCCAATCCAACGGCGAAAGGATAAAGACCGATCGGGAACCACGTAATTGCGTCCCATGGTCGGACGGTAAAGAAATCGGCGATGTCATACGCACGGATACCACTGAGGCGCGGCACCTGCGGAAACAGATAATTAATCCCGTTAAGTAGATCAATGCCAGCGGCGATGCCGAACCCAATCCACATCGCTTTGCTGCTGAAAAACCGGCTCCTCGGATTTGCCATCGCCAGTGGTAATTGGATCAACGGATAACTCAATTTTTCGTTCTCTGTCCACTGCCTTCGGAAGATGAAATTGATGCTCAGCATCACCGAGAACAACGCAGCGAGAAAGAGTCCCCACCATAATAACGGCGTGCTCCATGTATCAAAGTGCGGATAGAACGTGGAGCCGCCATCAAAGAAATTTGTGAGTCCGCGTTTATCAGTGACCGATGTCCATGACGGGATATAGTGCCAAAATAGGGATTGCCAATCGTTCTCAGGTGTGGCGTAGGCGAAGGCGTAACTGATAATAGGGAGGAGGATTTGCACACACATGTGCCCACCGATAGCGGTTGAGAGGCACAGCATGACATAGATGGTCAGGAGTTCGGCAGTGGAAAGAGAGAATTGCGGTGAGACTTTTTTCGCGAACCGGTTTATTATTGTCAGTACGAACAGGAGCGTGATCGTGTTATAGAGCAGCGAGATCATCGACATGTGCGCGATGTCCCAGCGCAGCCCCATCATCTGCCACATCGCGTTTAGAGGGATTAGCAGAAGCCCGATGCAAACCGCTTTCAAACTGAGGGGAGAGCGTTGATGTTTCACACAGAATAGTTTTCAGTACGATTTTTCTGCGAAAAATCTTTCGGTTATCAGTTTGCCTCGCAGTGAGAGTTAAGAGGTTTCCATCAGCGGTCAGGAAGTTTGCGAGTGTATCTAAAGTTGCGAAGTGTGTAAAGTTGCTGACCACTTTAGTAGGGGAAACACCCAAGCAAAAACACCTACGGGACTTCTGAGGGTTTTCGCATAGGATCCGGTGCTGTTGATGAAGATTAATTTTTTAGTTCGGTAATTTCTTATGGATGCCCGGTGCCCCTTCCCAGTAACGGGTGGGGACCCCGGTTAGGAAACCACACCATAGGTGTCAATTTAGGAGAAACAGACATATTTTTTACTCCCGTAGGGTTTATTTGCTTGGGTGTTTCTTCAGCATCTCTGTAGACACATATTATCAGAAGGTCTTGAACCCCGTAGGGGTGACATCTATAGACACTTCGCTATTATACAGATGCCGCCCCTACGGGGCTGAGGGGTTTGGTTCACACACGTACTACATAGATACCGTCCCTACGGGACTAAAGAGCGGCTTTGAAAGATCCAAAGTTTCTACTCAAAGTCCGGTTCGGTTAGGAAACCGAACCTACCGGGCTTGGTTGATCGCTAAATTGACACTTATGGTGCGGTTTGCAACCGCACCCTACCAGTATCCATTCGCAACGCTCAACGCCCAATCACTTCACTGCTTTTCAGATACCTATAGAGATCACTATCCGTTGTGAGAATCAGTTTCGTACTGGCACCGGTTGTCTTTCGATAGGTCTCTAAGGTTTGAATAAAAGCGTAGAACTCCGGATCTTGACCGTGTGCTTCGGCGTAAATCTGGATCGCCTGCGCATCGGCATCTCCCTTAAGCTGCTCTGCTTGCTTATAGGCTTCCGACTGGATGCGCTGCAACTCTTTCTGTTTCTGCCCCATGATGTCCGCAGCTTCGCCTGCACCCTCCGATTTATATTTCTCGGAGATACGTTGACGTTCCGAAATCATCTGATCAAAGACCTTCTTTCGGACTTCGTCTACATAATTGATCCGTTTAATCTGAACATCAACGAGTTCAATGCCGAATTGCGGCACTGTCGCTTGGACCTTCTCAAGGATCATGCGTGTAATCCGTTCCCTGCCGACCTGAATCTCTTCCAAAGACTCACCAGATTGTCCCTCTTCTCCGTCGAGTACTTCCAGATCAAGGCTTAAGACGCGGTTTGAATCTCGCACGACTTCAATCAAGAGTTGCGCCGTCACCAAATCCCGCGCTGCGGAATCGATAATATCATCTAAACGGGACTGTGCGAATTGTTCTGTGCCGAGTGCTTGATAGAATTTGAGTGCATCTGTAATACGCCACCGCGCCGTCGTATCCAGCCAGATGAACCGCTTATCCTTTGTCGGAATCTGGTTCGGCGATCCATCCCATTCAAGGACGCGTTTTTCAAAGCGATGCACCTGCTGAATAAAAGGCGTTTTCATTTTTAATCCAGCGGTGACAACAGGTTTCCCGATAGGACGACCAAATTCGGTAATGACCACCTGCTCACCTTCATAGACAACATAGAACAACCCCGCAGCAACTGGAAGTGCTAAAATCACCAGAATAATCAGGGGTATCAGTATCTTTTTCGATCTCATATTTTTAATTTTCCTTGCGGTTCGATTAGGCAGATTTGAAGAATAACGTGCTTCTTCGTATATCCGCCCTCCATTACATTACGGGCTACGGGTTTCAACACCCTCTTAAAAGGAAACTTTTGTGAGACGAACACCTCTTCACCGACTTCTAATTTTACCTTACGGTTTTTATTCATTGAGTTGCAGAAGTGGGATAGGTGAGTTGGCTTTACCGTCAATAACATAAATCTCCTTGACCTGTGGCAAAAGTTCCTGCATCGCTTCGAGATAGAGTCGGCGACGGGTAACGTCTTTCGCTTTCTGGTATTCCGTGCGAATCGCCTTGAACCGATCGGCATCGCCTTGCGCCTCGTTCACCCGTTTGAGTGCGTAACCCTGTGCCTCTGAAATCATTTGTGCTGCCAACCCTTTCTCTTTCGGGACAGATTGGTTGTAATCGCGCCACGCTTCGTTGATTAAACGCTCCTTCTCCTGCTTCGCCTCGTTAACGGCGTTAAAGGCAGCCTTTACGGCTTCGGGTGGATTCACATCTTGTAAGGTCACTGATGCCACATCTAAACCCGTCTGATACAGATCAAGCAGTCGCTGTAGATGTTGTTCAACTTCTGCAGCAATTTCGATACGACCGATCGTTAACACTTCAGTCACAGTCCGGTCACCAACGACTCGGCTCATGACGGATTCTGAGAGGTCTCGCAAAGCGCGCTGCGGGTTCCGGACAAAGAACAGGAAATTTTTCGGGTCTTTAATCTTATACTGAACCACCCATTCGACATCGGCGATACTCAGGTCGCCCGTCAGCAGCAGAGATTCCTCTGAGTAGTCGCGGGTGTCATACTGCGTACGCACACCTGCTCTAATCGTCCGAAAACCGAATTCCTCTTTAAAGACCTTCCGGACAGGAACGTTAATGGCTCTCTCAATGCCGAGCGGCAATTTGAAGTGGAGTCCGGGTTCGGCTTGCCGGACAGACTTCCCGAACATCAACACGACCGCAATTTCATCCGCCTCAACGGTATAAAAACTCGTCGCTAAACCAGCGAGGACCATAATGCCGAGAATCACAAACAAAATACGCTTAGGAGTGATGAGATGCGTGTAGGGTTGCCGTGTAATTAATTCCTGGAGTTCTTGCATGAAAATTTCTCCTTTCTGAGATATTATTAGTACACTGGATATCTAATGACGCAATCATAACGCCTTTGGCAAAAACAGTCAAGGAGAAATAGGGATTAGTTTTCAGTCGTCAGTACGATTTTTCTGCGAAAGATCTTTCAGTGTTAATAGTTGTCAGTTGTCAGTACGGTTTTTTTTTCAAAAAAACCTTTCAGTTGTCAGTTAAGAGGTTTTCGTTTAACGGGTTTCCCCTCTTGTAACTGATAACTGATGAATCAGGATTTTCAGGATTCGAGGGTTTTCAGGATTATAGATGCGTTCTTAAGACCGACGCGTTTCACAGTTTTCATAGCAAACTGCGAATTCAATATATTTCTCGAAAGGCTATAAACCCTTACTACGACTGGGTTTTAGGCAATTTTCATCAAGGTTGCTATGAAAGCTGCTATGAAAGCTGCTATGAAAGTTGCTATGAAAATTTCGCGAGTCAAGGGTGTCTCTACAAGTCAAGCGGAATCGCTTCGCGCTGGGTTGTCCTGACCGGTATCTGTAGGTATGCTTTCAGTTTTGTCCGTAATCGCCTTGTGATCAGATGACTTCAAAGCACCCGTTAACCGCTCGAGTATCTCAACAAGTGGTTCAGTGTCGCCGCCAAGTGCGAATTGCTCGGGCGTATCCAATGCGAGTGTTAACCGTTCTAAGACGGCGACGAGTTGTGTCCGAGAGTCGTTAGGAGGCACCACCTGCTGTTCGACTGCAGACAACTTCTGTAGTGCCTCCACCGTTTTAATGAGTGAATCTGTCAACGATTGAACATCATTCACAGGATGATCCTTGTCATGTAACAATTCGTTAATATAATCCACATGCTTGGCTAAGAGCGCGCTCTGTTCCATTGGCGATGTGAATGGACTGTCCCGTATATCGCGTTTATGCCGTTCCCGCGCCTCGCGCCAGAGTGTGCCGTATTTCTGTTCGGGCCACCGTGCGGTGCCCGGTTTCAGATATGCCAACCGTGTAACTAATGCCCTCCGGAGCGTGCTTGTCCCCATCACATCTGGCTCTGCTAATCGACTCAGCGTCTTGTCCTCCTGCACCAACGTCCAAACTGCCTCGGCGGTAGAGAGTCCTCGTGCATGACAACAGACGATAAATTCTCGGTGTGCGTCTGAGATAAAATGTGAGAGCCATCCTGTTAATTCCTCAGCGACGCTTTCTCTGATTGTTCCTAACATGTGTGGTTGTTTGTACTTTCTGAAATTCGCGCGTTCAGCGTCGTGTAATCCATCAATTGCATAACGTTGGAGCCGTTCAATCACTGCTTCGAGAAGTTCATCACCCTTCAAGGTGTCGAACAGGTGCTTCAAATCTGAACGGGCTTCCAGGGTTACCTCGGATATAAACTCTTCAAGCGGTGATTTTTTGCGTGGCGTGTTCGCGTTTTCTACAGTCATTTTTTATCCTCCGTTATTAGGGAAAGCGTAAACCTAAACAAGATAAGCAAACTCAAAAAAGTATAATTATATTAAGTATATACTAAAAAGCGATTGAATGCAAATATTTTTCGACTTTCTTTAGTACATTTCAAGCAAATATTGTTTGATGGAAAGGAGAAGATTGGAAAATTGGTTGTTTTATATCGGAACGGATGGTTTGTAGTTCCGAGTTTGTGAGTTGAGAAGTTGTGAAGTCCCTAAAGTTAAGTTTCAATCTTGGAATTGAGAGGCGGAGGACGGTTGCTCAAGATAGGCTCGATAGAAACGTTGTTTGAGGTCGGCGTTAATTTCTGGTTTCGATAATTTCGTATAGAGATCCAACTTGCTATTGACGAGACCTAATAAAATCTCATCAAATATCTCGTCAAACTTATACCGTTTGTTGCTCTCCGAATTATCGCCTTCAATCACCAGTCGAAGTTCTTCGTTTTCTTTCACTTTTCGGTGAATGGTCTCAAGGTCAACTTTATGTTCCGCCGTGAATTCTGTCTGATAGGCATCGTTCAACGCCTGAATGATATTGGAGAGGAAATCCTGTTCAGGCTCCCTAATTCCGCCGACATCGCTGCCAATCCCTGGGACCTCGCTATCCTGCGTCTCAAGCGAGAGTCGCAGCTCCTCATGTATACGCTGCACACGGAACGAATCCAAGTCCACAGATGCCAAGACATCTTGTAAGTCGGGGTGATCATCCCGTTTCGGCAACTTTTTGTTTAAACTACGACCGAATACGTACAACTTTTCCAAAGCGACATCTGTAAAAGTAATCAACTGTGAGATGTACCCGTAGAAGCGGATGTAACTCTGCAAGGTAGAACGGAATTCCTCCTGCGCATCCATGTCAAGTTCCCTCCACCTCTCAACAACATTATCAAGGACACCTTGCAACAATTCATTCGCTCGCGTTGATTCGTAAAAGATGAGACAGAATTGATCAACGGTATCCGTATCATAGAGATCAAAACCGTCCAACAGGCTCTGTAGGTCGTACAGTCGGTTTGGATCGGTCTCCTCTGGGAGCGTCGTGGTCTGATAATATTGCTGAAACGCTTCTTGCATCTGCTCTGGTTCATTCACAAAGTCGAGTACCAGCGTATCTGTCTTGCCGGTAGCGACACGGTTCAGACGACTCAAGGTCTGGACGCATTGCAGTCCTGTCAACCGCTTATCGACATACATCGTCTGTAGCAGCGGTTCATCGAAACCCGTCTGAAACTTGCTCGCGACAATCAGAATCCGATACTGCGGATCCTTGAAACTGTCTGCAATGGAAGTGCTTGGTGGCAATTCATTCATCCCGTTTTCCGTGTAGTCCACCCCGTTGTCGGTGTCGTGTACCGTGCCGCTGAATGCTACGAGACACCCATAGGACAACCCCATTTCGCGCATCTGTTTATCGAATTCCTGCTTGTATCTAACGCAGTGCAATCGAGACGGCGTAACCAGCATCGCACGTCCTTTCCCTTCAATCGTCTTTGCGGTGTGTTCGGTGAAGTGTTCCAAGATAATTCGAGTTTTGGTCTCAATACTGTGGCGTTGCAGGTCAACGTAGTTGGTCAATGTTCGGAGCGTCCGCGCCTTCTCGTACTCCTTATCCTCCGGTACACTTTTGACGAGTTCAAAATACCTCTTAAAGGTGGTGTAGTTCTGGAGCACGTCCAGCGTAAAGCCTTCACTGATACTCTGGCGCATGGAATAGATGTGAAACGGGACAAACGTTCCGTTTTCGTTCTTCCGTCCGAACAGTTCTAAGGTCTTGTTCTTCGGTGTGCCGCTGAAACCGAAATAGGAGATATGATCCTGCATTCTGCGCCGCTCCATCTCCTCAAGTATCCGAGCGTCCATATCGGATACTTCGTCGGCATAGTCTTCTGTTACGTCTATCTCAATCCCGTGCGAGAGTGAAACCCTGAGATTCCTTGCAGATTCACCGCTCTGTGAGGAGTGTGCTTCGTCGATAATTACGGCAAAGGTCTTGCTTTTGAGCTTGCCTATCTCGTCGGCAATCACACTGAACTTCTGGATCGTCGAGATGATGATGTCTTTGCCGGATTCGAGGAATTCTCTGAGTTGTGCTGAGGTCTTCTCAACGGCATGCACCACGCCATCGACCTGTGCTACCTGTTTGATTGTCTCCCGCAGTTGCTTGTCAAGCACGCGTCGATCCGTCACAACGATGATGGAGTCAAAGATCCGATTTGTATCGGTTGGAGAACGGTACAGATGTGTTAGCAGGTGCGCCAACCATGCGATGGAGTTCGACTTCCCGCTCCCTGTGGTGTGCTGGATGAGGTAGTTAGATCCCACGCTTTTTTCTACGATAGCGGCTTTCAATTGACGGATTACGTCAAGTTGATGGTATCGCGGGAAAACGAGTACGCGGTGTTTTACATCTTTCACCGATTTAATTTTCGGATCGTAGACCTTTTCTGTGGTCTCCTGCTCATGGATAAAGTTATTGATTAATTCCATGAGGTTATCGGGTTGCAGGATGTCCTCCCACAGATAAGCAGTCTTGTGACCTTTCGGGTTGACAGGGTTTTCGATGTCCTTGTTAAACGGAAAGAACCGTGTCTTACCACCCTGCAAGCGGGTTGTCATGGAAACTTTCTCGTTACCCACGGCGAAATGCACCAGACACCGCTTGAACTGGAACAAAGGCTCTCTCGGATCCCGGTCTGTCCGATACTGTTTCTCCGCATCCGTCACCGTCTGTCCAGTGAGGCTGTTCTTCAGCTCCATTGTCACCAGCGGCAGGCCATTGAGGAACAGGGTCATATCAAGCGAGTTCTCGTGCTTCTCGGAATAATGCAGTTGTCGAATTAGGGAGAATCGGTTCTGAGCATAGAGCCGTTGATGGTCGGGGTTCATGCCACTTGAGGGTTGGAAGTAGGTCAGCTTAAAATCACAACCGCGATCCTTAACGCCTTTCCGAAGCACGTCCAGCACCCCACGGCTCGCAATCTGTTTGCTCACACGGTCGAGGAGTTTAACGGGTGTATCATCCCCGTACTGACGTTCCAGTTTCTGATACGTTTCGGGTTGCGTATCCTGAATAAACTGCAGCGTCTCATTGGGTATCAGGCAGACGGATTTATCGTAACGAGCAGATTGTAACGACCGGTAGCCAGACCGGTTCAGGTGTTCTTCGATGTGATCTTCAAAATCTGTCTCTGTATACCTCAGCATGGTCTAAATCTCGTTAAGTAGATGAGGGTGTCGCTGCATCATCGGTATCACGTAACGCCGAGTCGTCATCTATCAATCGTTTCAGTTTGACTCCAAGGTGGAACGTGTATCTATTTCCTCTAAACTTTGCGCGGTCATCGCTTGTTCTAAGAGCGTGTCGAGGCGTGTTATGTTGTGGATGTTGCTGATTTCACGTGAAAGCACTTCAGGCACGTGCTGAAACCGGAGCTGCAGGAGTTTGAGGACCGCGTCCTGTTTGCCTTCTGCTTTGCCGCGTTGCATACCTTGTTCTATGAGAAATTCGGCTGTTGTCTGTGCCATCGTTTCTAACTCCTTGTCGTCTTGAACGTGTTGTCTGATAATATTTACCAACGCGTCGCGTTCGTCAAGAGAACGCCGGTGGAATATCAACTGCACAAAATACCGGAGTGCCTCGGCAACTTGCGGTGCGAAGTTTTCATCTACTGACGCTAAATGCGACATCGCATCTGTTAGTGCTTTGCCTATCTCTGTTTGCTCCGAATGCTCCTTTTGAAGCACATGTAACAACCAACCCAACGGATGTCCGGATTGCGTCAACGCCTCTGCTTCCGTCGCCTTGACCCCTAAAAACAGCGTGTCGAAACTCGGAACGAAACGCTTCAAGATTTCAGGAACATCCATGATCGCTGTTAGGGACACCGGCACGGTCCATGGACGATCGCCTGTATAAAACAGAATTGGCAGGATCGGCTGTAAACGCCTTTCATTTTCAGGAAGTTTCTCGGTTTCCCATTCCCGCCGTTGCGACTCCCAGATTTGCACCATGTAGGACAATAACCGAAACCCCATCGTTTTATCCGCTGTAGATTGGTGTTCAATGAGGATATAGATGAGCAGCGCATCGGCATCTGTGGCATCCGTGTCTTTTTGAAAAGGGACACTCAGTAGAACATCTGACTCGCGTTCCTGCAGTGCTTTAGAGATAAAACTCCTTTTCTGGTATGTGATCCTGCTGAAGTCGAGAAACGTCTCGATGTCCGGTGCAACGATTTGGACTAACCCGCGCACATATTCGCTGTCTTGAAGCAAGCGTCTGAGGCTCCGGTCGGGGAAGTGTTCTATCTGCGTATCTTGTGTCTTGCGCATAGATGCCTATACTTTCAATCGTTGAAGAAAAACGTTTTGCAAAGTATAGCATAGAAATACCGAAAAATCAACACGATATAAATCGAGCGCCAGGACTATTTATTTTTAGGCTTCGCTGCGAAATGCTGCGAAATGCTGCGAAAATTTCAGCGGTTTGCTATAAAGCATAACATAAATTAAGTATTAACGCCTGCGAAACGGACAATTGAATGCCTCTGTATCGCACGCCGACTCAAAAAAGAAAAAATAGGGACTAAACCGCCCCTCGGACATCTATTTTGCCGGTCACTGCTTCGGAGATAAGGGATTGACGGTATTCTTTGAGGAGTTCAATCTTTCGCTGCTCTGTTGCTATCAGTTCGTCAATCTGTCCGGTTTTGCGGTTAAGGAAGTCGCCAATAACTTTTTGTTCATTCAATGGTGGAAAAGCAATTTTAGTATCTGAGAAATCCTCATATGAGATATTCTTACCTTGTCGAATACCTGTTGTAATCCGATTTAATTCGGCTATGAAGTTTACCGACTTCAGTAAATGCTTGAAATATGAACTAAAGATCTGCCTTTGAGGAAACATCGTGGTGTAAGCAGCACTGACTATACCTCGTACCTCCGATAGTTCAATCCCGCCTTCAAAAGTTCGTAGACTTATAACCCAATCCCCCGGCTTGACAAGTTTATACAATTTGATATTTTTATTTGGATTCCATACCCTATAATCAAGCTCATTCCTTGGTAATACTCCTTGGTCTTGAGTGACTGATAAAAGCGGCTCACTTTCGTAGCCTCTTTGGTTACGGTTACCGAATAGGTGCTTACTACGAACTACTTCCCAATGCGCTGGTATCTCTCCAATCCACTCCACGCCCGACGGTTTCATCTCCACATTGCGGTCAAGTCCCTTTGTCACAACCTGATTTATCAGTGCGGTGCGTTGTTCCTGCAGCAGTTCTATCCGTCGGTCTTTGATGCGGATGAGCTCGTCAATCTGCTCCGTTTTTCGGTCAAGGAAGTTGGCGATAGTGCATTGTTTAGAAAGTGGTGGCACAACACAAGTGAGGTTAGAAACCTCATCTACCGTAACAGCCTCGTAAGTGCTGCCAGTCGCAACAACATGTAACTCGGCACGGACAATCTCAAGCAAATACTTAGCATAACGGCGTTCAAATTGATTCGTTCGGGGGCGTATTGCACATAAACCGCGACCAATCCCGTATTCTTGATTTGCGATATTGATTGCGCCTACAGGTGCGCGGACTGATAGCAAAATATCACCGGGGTTCGCGTGTTTCTTCGCCGTTGGACAATAGATTTTCGGTGTCGGATGATGCATCCCAAACTCGGCGTTGCCTTGAAGAAAAGGCGTTCCTATCTGATCGCTATTGTATTCTTCCGAAGGTGGTGATTGCCCCATGTTTAAGTCCGCGATGTATTTCAAGCGTTTTACTTCCCAATATCTTGGTATCTCGCCAATCCACTCCACGCCGCTGTCTTTATATTCAGGATAACGTCTGAATCGCGAATTTTCGCGGATTACACGGATTTCGCGGATTTTGTTATCGGTCATGTCAAGTTCTCTTTCACGACTGAATCGCGGATTATGCGGATTACACGGATTTCGCGGATTTTAAGATGTCCTCGTGTCAAATCATTGCTGCTCTATCAGGGTTGAAATCCTCCTAATTCTCAAGGAGGAAGAGGTTTATCCCAATGACTATGATGATATAATGGAGGCTAAAGGGCGTATCGGGCATTTTATCGAACAGGTGTATAATCAGAAACGCCCGCACTTGGCGTTAGGGTATTTGATACCTGTCGAATTTGAGCAAAAAAACTTGTCTTAACTTTACGAAATTTTGGTCTAAATAAACGTTGGCACTTCAACCCAGCAAAAACCTTCCACGAAATGTTGATCTCAATGTTTCCGAGGATTTAGTGCAAGGATTTTCTATTTTGAATTCAAAAGTTATTATGGTGTAATAACTCTAAGTTTCCTTTCGCAGACTCGCATAAAATTGTCATCAAAGTTAATCTTCAGGTTGTAGTGAGAGAGAAAATCAAGACCAAGAACCCCGTGTATATTAATTTCATCAAAGAATTTGTTACATAACACTTTGGGTTTTTCAAGATTTAGATGATGAACATCAATTCTACTAAGTTCAATTATAGGCAATTTCTCTTCTATTCCGCCAGCAGTATCAAAATCCACAATAGAATAAGGATCTGATGGGTCATAACCTAACTCTATTGCTACACATCCACTAATTCCACTTATTGTTGCACCAGTATCTATTATTAAGTCATATATTTTGGAATAACTATTATCAACAGAATATATCTTGCATTCGACTTCAATATATTCATTTCCACCTCTGTATTTAATAGGTATCCTATTACTGTTTATCAAAATCTCACCTTTTCAACAGCAAACCCCTATTGTATTATAGATTATTAAACACAATAAGGGTTTGTTTGTCCGTTAATTTAGATTTTTTGGTCTATACAAAGGCATTTTAGGCCTTCGTTCTTGAGATGCGTCATCCCCGGTAAACTTTATTGCTGCATCACCCTTGAATTCCCTGGATGCCTTATGCACATCATCGCGAGATTTGCTATGAATTTGAACGATCCCAGACACGAGGTGGGTTGTATTCTCGCGAGTTTCAGGATCAATAATAAACAGCCATTCGTTCGGGTATTTCTTAGACATCTCCTCCACGGTCATTCTTTCGCCAGACATTGTGATTCTCCATTAGTTTATAGATCCTTTTTAAATACCCCAAGAACATGTTACATGGCAATTATATGATAAAATTTGCTGTTTGTCAAACAAAATTTGTCAACAAAACGAGATATGTTCAATAGTCGAAAGGTTCTCTTATAAGAGAACCTTGTAAGTCCAAATTATGTGTGCAGAAGTGAATTTCGCTTGTCAAACGGTAGTATTTCTCGAACAAATCAATAACGCTTCATAATTCTAAAACCTCATTCAGCAAGCCTTCACTTTTCCGCTCCAGTGTTAACAATTCGTCCGTGATTTCTTTCAGTGCGCGCAGCGGCGTGTACTGGTAGAAATACCGATTGAAGTTGATTTCATAACCCACCTTATCTTTCTTCCTGTCTATCCAACTATCCGGTAGATGCGGTTTCACTTCTCGTTGGTAGTAGTCGTCAATATCCTCTGTGAGAGGAACGCGTTCATGGTCTCGCAACTTGGTATCCGGTTTCGGATTGCCCTGCTTATCCGTGACAAAGACTTCTGTTTCCTCTCCGAGAATCTCCTGCTTTTCGATGAGCGGCCTCTCAACCGTTACTTTTGTATAGCCGAAAAAGTTGTTTGGGTAGATTTTGCAGTGCTCTGTCTCTTCAAAGTTGGTGTACAATTCAGTGGTCTGATGGACATGGCTATCGGAGATAACAGCATTCTTGTCTCCGAGATTCCTTTTCATCTTATCAAAGAAATCAACGGCATTAATCAGTTGGATCTTACCCTGTCGTTTTTCCGATTTTCGGTTTGTTAAGATCCAGATATAGGTGGAAATACTGGTGTTGAAAAAGAGTTTCTCGGGCAGCGCGATGATACACTCCAACCAGTCGTTTTCGATAATCCACCGTCGGATTTCACTCTCACCGCTACCGGCATCCCCCGTAAAAAGCGGCGATCCGTTAAAGACGATGCCGACGCGACTCCCGCGGTCCTCCATCTTGGAGAGCATGTGTTGCAGAAACAGCAGTGCCCCATCGGAGGAGCGCGGTGTACCCGCTGAGAATCTGCCGTTGGCGTTCTGTGCTTCCGTTTTCACCGCCGCTTCGTCAGATTTCCAACTCACACCGAAGGGCGGATTTGTAATCATATAATCGAAACTGTCGCCTTGAAATTGGTCGTCGGAGAGGCTGGAACCGTGTCGAATATTATCGGGATCCTCGCCGGTGATGAGCATATCCGACTTGCAGATTGCGTAGGTCTGCGCGTTGAGTTCCTGACCTAAGAGCCGAATAGTGGTATCCGGATTAATCTGTTCGCGGAAGTATTCCTTCCCCATCGTCAACATGCCACCCGTTCCGGAGCACGGGTCGAAGATGCTGCGGACAAGCCCCTGCCCGCGCAGGTTTTCACGGTGCTCCGCAAACAGCAGCGAGACCAATAACCGTACGACATCCCGCGGCGTGTAGTGTTCTCCACTGGTTTCGTTGGACATCTCGGAGAATCGGCGGAGCAGCTCCTCAAAGACCTGCCCCATCGTGTGGTTGTCTACCTTATCGGGATGCAAATCGACTTCGGTGAACTTATCGCAGAACATGAAGAGTCGGTTGTTTTTATGCAGCCGTTCGATAAAGCCATCAAGATTGAAGTTTTCGATGATGTCGCGGACATCTTCGCTGAATCCATTGATGTAGTTCACAAAGTTGAGATGGATATTATTCGGGTCGGCTTTCAGTCGAGAGAGGTCGTATTGGGAGATGTTGTAGAAGTTAATGCCTGTCGCGCTCTTAATAATCTGCGGTAACCTATCTTCGGGAACTTTATCTTTGAATTGATTGTAAGCATTGATGGCGATCTGTTTTCGTCCGTCCTCGTCTAAGATGCAGTCCAATCGGCGCAGCACCAGAAACGGAAGCGTGATGTCGCCGTATTCGTGTTGTTTGAACAGTCCTCTGAGCACATCATCCGCTACGTTCCAAACCAGATTCGCGAGTTCTTGGTAATTTGCCATGTGTTTCCTTCGCTTTGTAATACTATCAATGGGATAAAATGATAACAGATTTCGGAGAAAAATCAAGCGAAAATATCAAAAGTTGTCACGATAGGGATGCGCGGACTGCACCGCCAATAACAGATCATTTGTCTGTCGCTTCAATCTCGTAATCGAGGTTCTTTTGATTTCAAGTCGCACAGGGCTGAGTTCCTGATCCTGTAACGGATATGTTTCAATCTCGTAATCGAGGTTCTTTTGATTTCAAGGAAGTGATCGAATCCTATCGTGATGCGTTGTTAGACTTCCAGTTTCAATCTCGTAATCGAGGTTCTTTTGATTTCAAGTAATCGGCGTGGTGATGCCGAACACATGACGCGAGTTTCAATCTCGTAATCGAGGTTCTTTTGATTTCAAGTGTATATTTAGGATTAAGGTGTTCGATACGTTCCTTGTTTCAATCTCGTAATCGAGGTTCTTTTGATTTCAAGGACAACAAGTGAAATCGAGTCAGATGCTATCATTGTAGTTTCAATCTCGTAATCGAGGTTCTTTTGATTTCAAGATAGCAACCCTTGCACTGTCCGGAAAAACCCATTTATATGTTTCAATCTCGTAATCGAGGTTCTTTTGATTTCAAGGAAAATCAAGACGACATACACGTTCGACACCTGCAGCGTTTCAATCTCGTAATCGAGGTTCTTTTGATTTCAAGACCTTGTGGGGCGGACGGACGCTCGGAAGGGCTTATCCGCGGTTTCAATCTCGTAATCGAGGTTCTTTTGATTTCAAGGTATGAGTTTATTATCATCGTCATCCTCGCGACCGCTTGAGTTTCAATCTCGTAATCGAGGTTCTTTTGATTTCAAGATCGAATCACAAACATGATGCACTGGCGTATGACCGCCGGTTTCAATCTCGTAATCGAGGTTCTTTTGATTTCAAGGCTGAACAGGCACAGATAGAGGAGCAGATCGACACGGGTTTCAATCTCGTAATCGAGGTTCTTTTGATTTCAAGTGATAGTCGCGCAACCCTTCAGTCCTACCTCTCCAGTTTCAATCTCGTAATCGAGGTTCTTTTGATTTCAAGAAAAACGATACCATCTCGCCCATTTTAGGCAGTCTCCGTTTCAATCTCGTAATCGAGGTTCTTTTGATTTCAAGCGATGCTTTGAGAAACAGGGATCTTCTCCAAATATCGTTTCAATCTCGTAATCGAGGTTCTTTTGATTTCAAGATTTATCCGCAACAATATAAGCGTCTCGGAATAAACGTTTCAATCTCGTAATCGAGGTTCTTTTGATTTCAAGACACAATTAGGGTATAAGTCGCAGTCATCTGTGTTTCAATCTCGTAATCGAGGTTCTTTTGATTTCAAGTACAGACCTTGACAAATAAACTGACGCGTCTGTGTCGTGATAGTTTCAATCTCGTAATCGAGGTTCTTTTGATTTCAAGGATGAAGTCCGCACATCGTCGAGCGTTATCCCGGACTGTTTCAATCTCGTAATCGAGGTTCTTTTGATTTCAAGTTCTCAGCACCGATTATGTACAATGCGGGTTCACCAGTGTTTCAATCTCGTAATCGAGGTTCTTTTGATTTCAAGCTGTTTCGCAGATCGTTCCTGTTCTAACCCTGCTAAGTTTCAATCTCGTAATCGAGGTTCTTTTGATTTCAAGGGGAAGCGACTACGCATCCACAGCAGATAAGCTTGTGTTTCAATCTCGTAATCGAGGTTCTTTTGATTTCAAGCGTTCATGTTCGGTGGTGTCGGGGGTGCCATCTCTTGTTTCAATCTCGTAATCGAGGTTCTTTTGATTTCAAGCGCACCGACTGCGTTTGTGGTTTTTTCTGTTTTTTCAGTTTCAATCTCGTAATCGAGGTTCTTTTGATTTCAAGTCTGTTCGGAAGTCGCCAGTCTCGGCAAGTTATGTGAGTTTCAATCTCGTAATCGAGGTTCTTTTGATTTCAAGAATTCCGTGACCGCGGTATCAAAGCGTGGAGCATAGACTCTGTTTCAATCTCGTAATCGAGGTTCTTTTGATTTCAAGCTCTACGTCTGTCGGTACCTCTGGTTTGGGGTTCGCAGTTTCAATCTCGTAATCGAGGTTCTTTTGATTTCAAGGTCGTCAAGCCGACAACGCCTTTGGGTTTCTCATAGTCGTTTCAATCTCGTAATCGAGGTTCTTTTGATTTCAAGTATATCCGAAATACTCTGAATGCTTACCAACTTCTCGTTTCAATCTCGTAATCGAGGTTCTTTTGATTTCAAGACGATTCGTTGATAATCTTTGACTATCAGTATCGTCCGTTTCAATCTCGTAATCGAGGTTCTTTTGATTTCAAGAAGTTCAATGAACTTGCCGAGTATCTGTGCATTGTCGAGTTTCAATCTCGTAATCGAGGTTCTTTTGATTTCAAGTGAAGTAGACGCACCGAACGGTCGCATCACATACCGTTTCAATCTCGTAATCGAGGTTCTTTTGATTTCAAGTTTGTGTATTCCGCCACTGCAATCGGACCTTGGGCACTGTTTCAATCTCGTAATCGAGGTTCTTTTGATTTCAAGTCGGCGTCAAGTTATCTATGCGAGGGACCCTCTCGAGTTTCAATCTCGTAATCGAGGTTCTTTTGATTTCAAGTCCGCCCTTTCGGAGGTCTTACGGTACGTGCTTTCAGCGATAGCAATTCCGCGCGCGACGCACTTTGGGACGCGCAGAGATAGCAGAAATACATCATGCATTGCGTCAAAGCACGAGTCATAAGGGTTTGCACCTCTCTGTGAGGGGCAAGGGTTTTCTGATCCGCTTCCGCTCACAGAAATAATCAGGATTTACGTACAACATGCCTACGAAAGTCGGAAGGTTGGAAGAAATCAACTTCCATTCCTCCGGTTGTTCTCACAAAAAAGGGATTTTGCATAAGTTATAGCAATTTTACACAATATAGGACTGTTCGTCAAGTCCTTTTTTCAGACCGATCCGATTGATCTGTTTTTCACACGCCGCACAGAGATGGTAAAATGTAATCGTATCCTCTCCGAAGTCGATTACCTTCTCCAATTGACTCTGCAAGCGTAGGAGTGCGCGTCGATCCGTGTTGCACTCAAAGACGCTGTACTGGATACGACTCCCAAAATTCTTCAGAATCTTGGCAACCTTGTTTCGACGTTTGTCATTGGTTATATCATAAGCGACTGTGTAATGCATTTAGCGATTCCCTTTAAATACAGGACGATTTAGTTTTACTAAAGTTTGGACAATTTTTTTACGGGATACACATTTCGCCCCTCTGGGGCTTGTGTCTTGGGGAGTATGGCGTTTCTATAAACATTCCGCCCCTCTGGGGCTGCGTTTAGGTGCATGGAATGTTATTTTTTTACGAGTAGCGTTTGTGTAAAAAACATTGAGAAAAATCAGAATGCTTTGAAAACTGGGCATGACCCTGACAACTGATCTGAAAATCCAACCTTCCAACCTTCCAGTCTTCCATCCTTCTCCGCGCTTCTACATTTGTGAGTCTCCATACTATCGAATTGTCAATGGTGTATATTGATCAATTTCGTTGGTTAGGCATTTCGCGAGTAACCGGACTTGTAACTCCATTGCCCGTCGAAATGTAAGTTTATACTTAAACAGCGGGTGCGTGATAGTCTCATTTTTTCGTGCCTCATACGCAGCGTAGAACACCTTCCGACGATGCTCCTTGAGATACCAACCCCCATGGGACTGTGTAAAATCCTCTGGCTTAATACGCTGGTTGTTGATTAAGGTGATGACAACGGAGTCGGCGATGATCGGGCGGAATTCTTCCATCAAATCGAGGGCGAGGCACGGTTTACCATACTTGAGTTGGTGAAAGAAACCGATGTAAGGGTCTAACCCGACGGTCTGAATTGCGGATATGAGATCCGCTGTGAGCAGTGAATAGGCGAAACTCAAGAGGGCGTTGATTGGGTCCGCGGGTGGACGACGACTCCGGCGTTGGAAATCAAAACCGATTTCGGATTTGAGCATAAAGTTGAACGCACCGAAATATGCGGCAGAAGCGTTGCCTTCTATGCCCAACAATTCTGGCAGTTCCGTTGCCTTGTAGATGCGTTTTTCCATCGCCTTCATCGCTTTAATGTTAGCGAGTAAAGGTTTCAATGCAGGGTTTTCGGCATCAGGTGCCTGCCATTTCCGGCGTTGAAGCATCGTCCGCATGTTTGTGACTTTCCCACGTACAAATGCCTTTGATAACGCCAGACAAGCATCAGGATTATTTGCGACCTTATGCTGTGCAGACCGTAGGAGCGAATTCCGAGAGACCTGCGGTGTCAATGCCCCGTGATACCGCCCGTACGCGGACAGGAAAACAACGGGAATTCCCTCGTGTAAGAGTGTCTGCATCGCGGGTGTGGTGAGGTTGACGTTGCCTGAGATAACGACTTGTCCAAGATGGATGAGCGGAATATCTCTGATAATCTCGTTTTCCTTCGCGACGAGAATGCGTTCACCTGTCTTTTTGATTGCACACCCGGGTTCATCAACGTATAAGACGTTATCAATGCCGAGTGCGGGTTTGATGCGTTTTGGACGCTCGTCTAACTCGTGGAGATAGGCGACTTCATCGGGTAAGCAGATCGGACGGACACTGCAGCCGTTGCACCGATTATCGTGTACCGGTTTCGGAATCTTTCGGGAATCTAATAGCGAACGTGCTTCAGCTACGTATTGACGCGTCGTCTGGCGGAGTTCTTTATCAAACGGGACCTTCCGCCGCCGTTTAGAACCGATGTAGAAGATATAGCCGTGTGGAATCGAGATTCCGGTTTTCTCCTCTAATAGGAGTCCTTGTAAACAGAGCTGCACTTGATCGTTTAACCAATTGCCCGTGCCTGCCTTTTTGAATTCAACTGGATACGGAACGCCATCTTTCTCCTCAACGAGGTCGGTATAACCAGCGACACCCAAAGCATCCGAAGCAAGGTACTGCCGCCGAGAGATAGTTTTGTCTCCTTTTTTCCGATCCTTCACTGCGGAATGCACATGTTCGTGTTTGATTTTGCCTTCTTCAACGTGGTCATTGACAACTTGATGCCCTTCAACGGATTGATAATAAAACCGTCGAGAACAGAAGACATAAGTGTTTATCTGCGAAAGTGGGATATAAGTTTCGGACATGCTAATTGCTCCTTTTATATTTTCCGCGTCTGCCCCATCCCCATTGTTGTTTTATAGCCTGTTCCGCAATAGAAGGCAAAATCTGCTAAACAGTTTGCTGCGCGTATCAGACGTTCATCCAACGAATTTTCAGGATAGAAGACGCAAGCACATGTGCCGACCCACCCGCTCTCCGTATGCCTTCCGAAGTTGAGTGCTCGTGATTTCGTCGTTACGCTCGTCACCTGTGCATGATCCGTAATGAATGCGAGAACCTCGGCTTTGTCAAGTTTTATAGGTGCGAAGGCGTTCCATTTGTTGACCCAGCTCTGATAGCAACGCTCGATATCCAAATAGGTATAGTTCTGAGTTTTTTGTCCACGCGGTGTTAACCGTCGGAACGCTGTCGGCGAATAGAATCGGAAGGACATTCGGGTATCCGTCTTTGCGGATTCGACGAGTTCGGCATAAGTTGCGTTTCCGCTCCAGTTTTGATCGTCCGTTGTGTGTGATACCCATTGCTTCACGTGAAAAACCGCGCTGCCGAGTCGGATCGTAGGGAGTTCAAATTTCAGGAACGCGCGTCCGAACGCTTTGAAAAGTGAGTCCTCAAGGAAAGTGAATCGGAGTTTACAATCGGTGCCTGCTCGGATGTGGAGCAGATTATCGCGTTTTTTCCCGTCGGCGATGAGTGGTGAGACGGTAAACGGTTTCTGTGTCGATTGTGCGTGGAGTGCTTCTGCGATATCTGGGTCGCTTTCACGTAGGATCGCGAGGAATGCGGCGTGTGCGTGGTGTCCCATCGTCGGACGGAGTGTGACATCGGTCTCCGGTATAAGTGAGATGAGTGTGCTGATTGGCATGTGTGGGTCTCCTTAATCGATGTCAAAAAGGGGCAACTGTTCACTGCCTTGCGGAGGAGGTTCAAGAGATTTAGCAGGTTTTTGGGGGTCTGTATCAATTGGTTCCGATGGTGGAAGTTGTATTTCGTCTTCCGGCTGTGGTTTCTCAAAATCCTTTAGATAATGCAACCATATTTCTTTCGGTTTACCATCTTCAGTTGTCGGATAAACAAAACTCCGTCGGTAACCGCGAGTTCCGCGGTCTTCAAACACTTTTGGAGGTTGAACGTAACCTAACTCTTCGCAAAAGTAGGATTCGGGGACTTCAACAAAGAGTTCTTTAAAATAGATGCTCCCACCTCTATTAAGCTGAACAAATTTAAATTCTTCGTGATACTCATCATAAAATCGCTGGTATACCTTAAAATCTTGATTAACAGACTCACCTTCCGCTCCTCTTGCAATGCAGCTGCGGATAGAAACGCTCACAGCATTTTCCGGTCGGTGCTTTGCCCCTTCTTCTGGAATCTTGGTTGTAAGTGTGATTGAGGGTTCAAAACTCCGTGTAATCACAAGTCCCCTATCGTGCAAAGGTTTGTTTTCAAGGCGTGCTTCATAGACGTATTCATATAACATGTCAAAAAGCACTTCCGCCCTATAGTCGGAATGCGGAGCGTATTCCATGAGTTCAAGAATTTCGCCTGGGTTGAAGTCGTTTCCACTCTGTTGGTGCAATTTCTCAAGATATTTCTCTGTTTTCTCTTCAGAGAGGGTAGAGAGGAAAGCCGGAATTTTGTTACCTACGACGACGATTTCGGCACCTTCAATGTTTCCTTTACGGTTGCATCTGCCCGCGCGTTGGATAAGTGAATCAGGGTTACACAATTCGGTGATAAGCAGATGTGCGTCAAGGTCGCATCCCACCTCAATAGCACTCGTTGTGAAAAGCAGGTATCCCTTATTATTGTCTTCAAGTTTTTTTAGTTTACTATAAACCTTCTTGCGTTGATCATTGGTAAGTCGACCGTGGTAAAGGAAAATGTTTTTTCCACCGTTCTGGTCTTTCATGCGTTTATAGACTGAGATAAGGTCCTTAACCGTTTCAATAGTAACAATAATTCTCTTATCCGACTCATAGTGTTCGGTTACATAGGCACAGATTTCATTTTTAACTTCATTCTTCTGTGCAGCAATATACTTAATTGTCTTGTCTGGATGAGGTCTGTCCTGAGATTGATAAAGTTCTTGCTGCTTAGTCCCTGTGGTATAGTCAACTATGTCCAAAAAATCTAATTTCGCTTGATACGTTTTGGGCATTGTCGCAGTCATGACCACCATATCCAAATTGGCTTTGTAAAGTGCTTTTATGAGACGTTCAAAATTAACAAATGCAACCTGATCGTAGGCGTGAACCTCGTCAAAACAGAAAAGATTTTGCTTTTTGCTATGGTGAATTCGGAACGGGAAAATATAAGACTTGTTAGGCTCACCAAAACCGAAAAACCGATACAAGAACTTGTCGAACGTTGTAAGGATAACATCTCCATCATAGAGATGCCGTCTCCCTGTTTCTAATTTTTTCCCATTTTCAAAAACGGTACGGGATGCTTCAGATCCTCTGTCAACTACAAGCGCATAAGATCTGTCGATTTCTTCTGATGCACGCTGGAGATATTCTTCACACCGCCCAATCTGGTCGTCAACGAGGCTTCGCGCAGGGAAAATAAGAAAGAGCCTACGTTCAGCATTAAGACTGGGAATGAGCACCGCCTCTGTTTTTCCGCTGCCTGTAGGTGCTTTGAGCAGAAGGGCAGGATTTTTCTTTTTTGGAGCGATGTGGTCGAAAAGTTTTTCCTGCATCGGATTTGGATCGAATTCCGTAAACTTTTTATATACCTCTAATGCGCTTTGCATAAAGTCATCTCCTTTTGTTGACGTTCTGCTTTGTTGTGTGCACTAACAATCATATCACGGAGAAACTCAACACCATTCTCACGATTATTCTCTTTTAGAGCCTTAGATATTTGATGACGATGTTCCTCACACACATCAAATTCATAATAAGTAAGCGATAGAGAGATCTCCTCGTTATCAAATGGATAAGGACTGACTTCAATTATTCCCTTCTCACGCTGGCGCGAGTGAAAATCCATAAAGACTCGCGGTTGAACATCGTTTGTAAAAGCGTAAGTCTCAAGTTCTGCCTCTATCTGATCACACATTTCTAAAATGTAGAGGTCAAACGGAAAGTTCTTAAATTTTGCCTCTGCTAACTCTTTCTCTATCTTGAGTTCCGCTTGTGCTTTGACGATACCTTCAACAGAGAATTCGTGGTGAAGTCGGATTAGGAGTTCAACATAACGATCAGGATCGGAAACCCTAAAGCGGTGCCCAGCAAAAGAATAACCGAGCGATCTACGAGCGTTATCTTTCCAACTCCGATAGGTTACGCGGAAGGTATCAGGCTTTGCGTTATCGTGCTTTTCGGCAGCGCGTATTAGAAGGCTTTGAGTCGATTTCTCACTCTGTTTAAAGGCCGGATAAAAATCTCGTTGAAATTTTTCCACCAACTTGACAACATTACCAACATGGCTATCTAATGTGAGAACAGTTACCTTTTCTACATCAGGTCCATTATCCGGTTCAAAGAAAACCCGTCCCACCTTCACACTATCCGTTGCATTAACCATCTGTTTCTCCTTCCCACAATTCATCAATAAAGGGCTTCGGGAGATGGACGTTCCCATCGGTATAATAGTCAAGTTCAATTGCCTCGCGAACCTCTCCTGCGACAAATGGGATAAATCCTTCAATAGTACTCGGTTCTGGGTGTGAAAGGTTAGTGTTTTGGGTGGCCCCGGTTTCCCAAGCATATCGGTACAGCGGGAACGCCTCACATGGAATTCCAATGAGTGCTGTACCGGGTAGGAGCGTGTCGGGTTTTGCCCGTGCTTGTTCCAAAACGAGTTGAGCCGGTCCAGTAACGCTATCCACAAAAGCGTACCCTTCTTTGCCAATCTTACAACCGAAATTTTCAACCGTCTTCAATTGACTTAAGAGTGTTTCATCTTCCGAAACTACATAACCGATAAGCTGCTCCGCGAAAAGGTATTCCCACGTATGGAGTTGATAGTTTTCTACATCCTTTCTTTTAGTGCTAATGATGCGCGAGAAAGCGTTATGATCGAATCGAAACATTCCATGTCGTTTTGCTGTATGAATGCGATGCTCGTTCAGCTTTGGATACGCCCCAAGAGTGCAAAGTTGAGGGGGTAAGGCATAGTAATTTGGATCTTTGACATCGGTTTCCGGTAGATGTCCAACTTCGAGCATCTTCAACCGACGTAAAAAGCCGGACATCGTTGTTGGTGGTAGAAACGGGTACGTACTGATATGCAAGATAGATGATGGCATCCGCCGGAATGTTAATCCCGATGTCGGTTTAATCGCCATTTTTAGCATCCACATTGAGTACCCCCTCTTCAAACTTGATTAGATACTCTGATAACTTAGCGATGGCGGTATCCCCGATGTACCGGTGGAACCTTCCATGCGTTAATTCGTTGGCAGCTTCTTGCCTACTGCCTGCGACAGAAAAAGCAGCCTCTTTAAACTGAATTTTCGCTTTTTCAACGTCTGTAATAGCCGGGGAAACGACAGGTCGTTTGCCAAGCGGAGCAAGATACCGATCAACAACAATCCACGGTTCTTCTTTATCTTCTCTGACAAGCGGAGCATCATAAATCTTAGCTCCCTTCGGATTGCCTGCTCCCAACCGTGCCAATGCTCCCATAAATGCATAAGCTACAGAAGAAAATTCGCTGTCTGTCATGCTCATACAATGGTTGTAAACAGGGTAAAGTAATCCAGGTTCATTGTACTCACGTTTAAAAGGCATTGGTGTTTCATCACCTTCTTGTCGGATAAGTGAAGGATGCATCGCACGTTGTTTTTCCTCAGGTCCTAATTCCTGAATCGCG
The DNA here is from genome assembly GCA_965208735.1 of Candidatus Poribacteria bacterium. Taxonomy (GTDB): domain Bacteria; phylum Poribacteria; class WGA-4E; order WGA-4E; family WGA-3G; genus WGA-3G. Next base: position 4,023,780 of record CBDBPM010000002.1, on the reverse strand, counting down.
ACACCACCGCTATGGGTAAGGCGTCCGATGAGGGTTGTTGCGGGGCGTTTTTCGCCCTCAACCTCAATCGCACTTGTGATGAGACCGCCAAAAACACGACAAATTGGACATTCTGCCTTGCTACACGTATGCGGAATGCCGCAGTTTCGGACATCTCCTAACAATCCATTTCCGGTCGGTGCCCAAATTAAGGCACGGCGTTCGACTCCGCGGCGTTTTGTTGGGGAGAGATAACATTTTTCAAACCCATCATCTCCATTGGTTTCTTCACCGTTACTAGGCCACGGAATAGTGACCGTTTCAACGATGTTAACATTTACCTGTGTTTCGTGTCCGAAAAAGAGCTCTTGACCGCCCTCAAGGATTGCGTAAATGTCAAAGTGGAAACGGGGTTCGTCCGAATAGTTTTCAAGTCCAGATTTCACGTTAATTGCCATTTTAGTCTCCTTTCTGATTGAATAGGGATGCGAACTTCGCGTGAAGGTTCAGTTTGAGTTGATAAGATAACTTCCTCTGTTGTGCCTTCCTGTAGTACTTCTTCGATATGGCAGCATAAGCGTTGAGAATATCGTCAAAGAAAATAGTTAGTGACTCTTGTCCTTTATCGGTGCGTCCCTCGCGGTCGGATAAATCCAACTTGAGCGTGTCTTCCAACAACCGCTTTGCCTCTGCGTAACAGAAATAATTATCATCGTTGCAGTACATCGTGGCGCGTGTGCCGGGAAGAACATCAGAGGCTTCGTAATTGAAAAAGCTCGGATTTACAACTTTCTCAATAAGTTTTTTGACTTCTCGTTGGGTAGTACCCGGTTGGACTTTTCCGGTACTCTCCTGTTTTCTGAACTCACTGCGGAAGTAGTCGCAATAAGCGTAAGTTAATCCTGTGATGGCAGCGACATCACGGTAGAATTCTGATTGTTTCATCATCTGGATATCTCCTTTTGAAGATTTTTTGAGTAAGGAACAGTGTTTTTCACGGAGTTCTTCAAGGGTCCGTTTTTCACTGTATGACCAATCGTTGAGTTGTCTCGCTTCCGTAGAGTCTGCTTTCACAAGTCTATAGATAGCTGAAATCACTTCGTCTTTCTGAATAAGCCGGATTGCTTGGCATAACCGGATATTATCTTTGCGATTATTTAGAATAAGGTAGGGCTTAAAAATATCATTGAGGTAACTTAGCCAAACTAATTGTCGCCAGGGCAAATGAATCTTCGACTCTCCTGCGAAAAGTGTGAAGTGCATCTTTTCGAGAGCGACTGTTGGCAGTGTTTGTGCAACTCGCCAGAGAGCATACTGAACCTGACCTATTTTTTCTGAAACAGGTTTTGATCCAGTAAAATCAGTGCATTTAATGAGCAGGTACTGTCCGGCAATTAGATTTAGTTCACCGAGGGTTAGCATTTGGAGATATTTCTCACGTGACACCGGATCATGGTCTTCAACAATTTGTGATGATAAATGAACTATAATTGTCCCACCTGTTATTTTAATAGGACAACCGAAAGCAACCACGAGGCAATCAAGACAGACAGGTGCTTTAGGTCTGTCTTTTGCTCTTCCAGATTGTAGTCTTGCAGTAGGTGCTAAGAATACAAATCTATTTGCTGTTGCGTTGCCCTTAAATCTGCGAATCTCACGGCGAGGTGGCAAATGTTTGCCACAACTATAACAAATGTTTTTTACCGTATCACCAGCACTATGGACGGAATCGCTTGTTATTTTCTCAATCGATGCAATCGGGCAAGTTAAAGATCTAAGAGGTTCGTTCAGAATCTCAATAATCTTATCTTCAATTTTTCCTTTATTTGCGCGTGGTTTCACCGTGCTGTAAGAAAATTGCGTAGCACCAGTTCGGTTAAATTGATAGGAAAGCTTCAAAACTCTATCAAAAAGTCTTCCTGCTTCATCAGACGCATCAGGACCGTGAACGCTTGTCTGCAATTCATTACGCAATTCAGTTAAGAGTTGTTTTAATTCTTTCTTGTTCTCTTTGGCAGCAGCTTTCCGATCTTCGTCAGTTTTGGCTTTCCTATAGTTATCAGGATACCGGACAACTCTTTCTTCAAGCGTGGCAATATAAAACGCGGCTTGCCAGAGTTTCATAGCTTCCGTTACCGAGGGAAAATGGACGTAGCCAAAGCCCCTGTCTGTTAACTTCGTGCTATTCACAAACAGCGTAAAGGATTTATACAACTCTTCTTCCGAGTAAGCAAATTTTTCGATGAACTGTTGCCACTCGGTTCCAAGTTGAAAATTAGTATCGGGAATAAACAGACTAACCGTCAATTGATTTTCAGAGAGGCGGATGGCACATTTTTTCCGCTGCAGGAATGCTATGAACTGTTCAATCAGGGTGTCATAAGCCAGTCGAATCTGAATCTCTTGTGGAAGTACGGTTCGGTAATAATTGTAAACTTTGCCAATTTCTTTGCCAGCAAAAAGAACGACTTCATCTATACCCATAGAAGGTTTGCCGATTGAATTTGGGTTCGGGTCGGTTTCTGGAGAGTAAATTCTCCACTGGTGTTCGGCGTATCGGATGACGCGTAAAGCATCCATATCGTCCCACCACTGTTTGAGAGGCTGACTTTTGGCGCGGTGAGAGCGTATAAACACCTCAAGTTCCTCTGAAGGTGAGGATGTTTCCATCGTCGCTGCGAAGTGAGCCGCTAAAATTTTTGATCTGTATTGCTCAATATTAACCATTCGTTTCCCTCCTTTCCATTGTTCAGTTGCATTAATTATACTATATAAAATTAGTGTTTTACGCAAAAATCTAAAAATTCGATCTAAAAATTGAGAAAATAGGTCTTTTTTTTTCAAAAAATCAAAAATTTTGAAAATTTCTTGACTTTTTGCGCAAAAAATGCCATACTACTATTGTGCAGGACTGAACCCTCCCTCGGTGGTGGATGTAGGTCCTGCTTTTTTATCTTGTTCGTTCACGGATTTGGTCGGATAATTCCTTCAGATATTAGATCTAACAAATTGAATGCTTCGTCAAGACCATACTTCGTTTTGGATTCAATCGGATGTTCTTGACGAAGCAGCGCATAAGCACAAAAATCAGATAACTGGATGAAATATGATTGATCGGATTGCTTAAAAAATGGATCTTCAAGAATACGATCTATCGCTTCATTCTGCGAAGTTTGCATGCGCCTAACCAATTTTGTGTAGATAGCATCTTTTCCTTCATCACAGATCAAAATCGCGTGACTATCCCATATCTGTAGGGCCCGATTGATACCCTTGAGTAAAGCCTCATAAGCATGTTCGCTCGTTTTAGTTGGAAATACGACGTTAAAAAGTCGTGCCTCTGGCAACATCGCTATCATCTGAAGTGTCTGTTTGAAAATTTGGCACCGTCGTCCTTTTGGTACCACGCCATCAGCAATTTTTCCGCGCCCTGAGACAAACTTCCACGCATGGAATTCGGTATAAATAGAGATACCGTCACTCGTTTGTATATCGCGCCGGAAGTTTTTTATTTTCGAAAAACAAGCGTTCCATTTGTCAGCACGAATCATTAAGGCTGAAAACACGCAGAGTTCTTCATCACCAGAGTCATCAATGTAAATTAGGTGCATTACATCTCCTATATGCTGACCAAATTGGAAAGTAAAGCAGATTTGCCCTATTTTCTTGTAAGTAACATACAATAGATACTAATAGCAATTAATATGCTAACACATTTTGGGGTATATGTCAAGTTTTTCTGCATCTCGTAATCGAGGACCTTCTCAGTGTAGGAATGTAGCATACGAAAATTCTAATTTTTCAATCCCGCAATCGAGATACTTCTCGCCAACACTCCAATGTAATTATACACAGTTCTGTCGCGTTGGTCAATCTAAAAACGCGAACACAATTTCTACATTCCTTCCAAATCCCCAGAATAGAGCCTGTGCATCCGACGCACTATTTCTTGAAACTCCGCCCGGAATTCTGGTGGATCCAAAACCTCCACCGCATCACCGAGACTCAACACCCAAAATGTAAACTCCTCTTTCGGGACCTCATAACGGACAATCACAGACCCATCTGGACACCGTTCTATAATCTCTTGTGAGCGATGGCGCTCCTTCTCGGTGACAAGATATGCTTTGTGCGAGGCAATCTTGATGGTTACACTCAGGGGTTCGCCGCTAAAGAGTTCCCACCGAGATGCCAAATCCTCAGATAATGAAAAATCTGTAGGCGTTTCAAAGGTCTCATCCGTTAGCATAACGCTTTGGAAACGGAGGATTTTGAAAGTGAGCGAGGCGTTTTCCGATTGATTGGATCGTGCTTCAAGATACCAATCCGATTTTTGGAAAAAGATGGCGTAGGGATGAAGTATATGTCTAACAAACTCTGCTTTGCCGCCGGGTTGATAAGTCGCCCGAACCGCCTTTTGCTCGTAAAGTGCCTCCTCCAAAACCCGAAAATGTTTCTCAACGTCATTATCACTATCACCATTATAGTCTGTCTCACTCTCTGAAAGGTGAAGGTATTCCTCAGCCTCATCGCCGTTATTGACACGTTCAAGTTGCGCTGGAACATTCTTCTCCAATTTGGCTTGGATATGTTCAGCGAGAGACGTGTCAAGTTTTCCCAAGACACTTTTGAGAGGTGCCTCGAAACGCGGCTCTTTTGCGAGCGGTGAGGCGGTAATCACCAATTCCAGAACCTGTGCTTCTTCCGATTTGATTCGGGGCCAGCGGAGTGGACGGACGGACTCAATCCAATAGGATCCCCTATCCCTTTTCAGGTCGTAGAAATCCTTGATAATTTTTAAGTCTTCATAAATACGGGTAATATCAACGCCATAGAACTCAGCCAGATCACGGACTCTGATGCCTCTTACTTTCTGAAGACGCTCTACTATGTTCAAGATACGCCGCATCTGTTTTCTACCATCACTATATCCCATGTTATCCCTCCTTGTAAATAGCTGTAAGCACCTCGCCAGCGAAACGGAAACAATTAGATACAACTATGTTAAGCATAACATAAAAAAACATCTAATGCAAATACCTATTAGCCAAAGGGTGCGTAAAATTTTTGACATTAATGGCTTCCACGCTTTTGTAGGACGGGTTTTCAACCCCGATGCGGAAGCGACGATTTGACAAGTAGGATGTCTTAAAATCCGTGTCATCCGCGACAATCCGAGATTTGCGGCGTACTCGACCAAATGCGATCTGCATTCAAACAATCAGCAAACCTCTAATCCTGAAAATCCTGATTCTGACAACTGAAACTGAAAAAAATGCAACAACAATAGAATCACAATAGATATACAATAGATATACAATATTTTCGGACATTTTCTATTTGATTCCCCAGAAAATGCGTCGTATAATTAATACGTGATTTAGAATGCAATGCCCAAATACGGCTCGGACGCGGTTCGATACGCTTAGAGGTGCGGGTGGCTCCCTGACGCAGCGACGACACGGGAACCCAACTTTTACACCGCATAACCGTCGCTCGAAATCTTGATGGCGCGCCGGTTCGGATATTTTCGCGCTTTGATGAAGCACCACCGAAAATCAAATAGAGAGGATAAATGTTAATAAAAAAAACGAAAATTACGTCACATTCCCGCGTGTCACGTGGATTCTGCACGTCACATGTGACGTTTAAACGTCACATACAGTTAAAGAAGTCGCGATTCGGAGAGCACTTCCAACTATATGAAAACCGACTGCTGACTGCGGGTGTGTAAAGTTTTTGTCACGGTATTAATTTCTTCGATAGGACAGGTCTATTTACATAGCACTCCGCATGAAGATTAAGAATTTAATCGGGTAATTTCTTGTGCAGTCCGGTGCGGTTCCAAACCGCACCATAGGTGTCAATTTAGGGATTTTCGCGGCATTTTTTTGAAGATTCTCTATAGATGCCGCCCCTACGGGGCTGGAACTTTGGCTCATACAGTACTACATAGATACCGTCCCTACGGGACTAAAGAGCGGCTTTGAAGGATCCAAAGTTTCTACTCAAAGTCCGGTTCGGTTGCAAACCGAACCTACCGGACCTGGGACCGAGACGGGATTCGAGAGGTTTTTGAAGTCTTCAAGGTTTCTGCGTCGTATCCGGTTCGGTTAGGAAACCGAACCTACTGGGCCTGGAGGATCGCTAAATTGACACTTATGGTGCGGTTAGGAAACCGCACCTACCGGGTTTGGAGGAACATAGAATTACCCAAATATTTTATTAAACTTCATCTGGAGTGCGAGAGAAGGAAGCCATCTTTTTCTATTCTCACTGCGAAGCAATATTGCTCCGCGTGAAGATTAAGTAATAAATCGGGTAATTTTTCCCGATGCCCGGTGCGGTTAGGAATGCAGATCGCATTTGGGTGCGTACACCGCAAAACCGCACCTACCGGGCCTGGGGCAATATAGAATTACCCAAATATTTTATTAAACTTCATCTGGAGCAAAGAGATTTGTTGACAGATAACCGATTTCTCACGGCAAAGGCGTGATCTGTCTATAGTCATATAGGTGTTTCTGTAGCTGTAAGTTGCTGGTGCGCCATGTCTCAGACTGCATCTATAGGAGCCGCTGCCAAAATATTTACATATCCGCTGACTGCTGATTGCTGATGACTGACAATCATAGCAAATTTCATAGCAGCCTTTAACAAGTCCGTTATTAAAACCGCCGTAAACCCACTTGTGGATTAGGTTTACGGCATTTCATAGAATTCATAGCATTCGGGATTTGCTATGAAAACTGTGAAATTTACGACATTTTCAGCATTGCTAGAGTGGTACGCAGCCCGACTTATCCCCTACAATCAACAGGAACGGAAAACTGAATGGCACCGCCAAATATCTAGGGTCATTCAGTTTTAAGTAAATTATGGGATTTTCTAAATTTTTGAATTCTCTTTTTCAATCCGGGTGTGGTTAGATGAAGATTATTTTTAAAATTCGGTAATTTCTTGGGGAAGCCCGGTGCGGTTGCAAACCGCACCTACCGGGCCTGGGGAAGATATGGAATTACCGAAATATTTTCTTAAACTTCATCAAACCGAACCTACCGGACCTGGCGGTCTAAAATTGGACGAAAAAACCGAGAACTGAATGGCACTGCCAAATATCGCTGATACCTTGACGAAAAGTGCTTTCGGACGTATAATAGGAACAATATGGCACAAGGCATCTTTATTACAGGAACAGGGACAGAAATCGGGAAAACGGTGATCGCTGGCGGTCTTGCTGCTGCGCTCAAACAGGCAGGGACAGACGTAGGTGTGATGAAACCGATTAGCACTGGCGATACTGCCGATGCACGGTTTCTTAAACACGCTGCACAGGTTGATGATGAACTCTCCCTGATTAATCCGATCTATCTCCGACATCCTTTGGCACCCTCTGTGGCAGCGAGGATGGAAAATACAGAAATAGACCTGTCCCGCATTGAGACGGCTTTCGCTGAACTCCAAGAGAGATACGATTTCGTGATAGTGGAGGGTGTCGGCGGGATTGCGGTGCCAATCAGAGACGATTTTCTCGTTGTGCAACTCATTCAGCAGTTCGATCTCCCGATACTCATTGTCGCTACAGCGGGTTTAGGCACGCTAAACCACACACTTTTAACCGTCGCATTCGCGCAACAGTTTAATATCCCAATTGCGGGAGTTGTCCTCAATGGACTTCATTCAGAGACAGCAGGACTCGCTGAAGCGACCAACCCTGTCGAAATCGAAAAGTTGACAGGTGTCCCTGTCATCGGTGTTGTCCCGTACCAGAAACAACTGGACACACCTTATCCAGATGCAGCATTTTTGGCAGAATTTACGAACCAGCACATCGCATGGAGGAAATTAGGAATACCTTAATATGGATACCGCTATTGTTCTCGCCGCAGGATTAGGACGTAAGGTATGGCCGTATGGTGAATTTCGACAGAAATGCACGATTCCCGTCGCCAATAAGCCGATCGTTCGCCGAGTTGTAGAAAATTTGATTGAGGCAGGGTGTCAGCGAATCGTTGTTGTGGTGGGGCATCACGCGCAACAGGTCCGCGGTGCACTTGCGGATATACCGAACACTGTTTTTGTGACACAGCACTCCCTCGACGGCACCGCAAGCGCGGTGCTGACAGCATCAGAACACCTCGAAGATCAACCCTATCTCGTCGTTTACGGTGATACCGTAACCACCGCTGAGAATCTCCGTAACTTTATTCAAGAATTCCGATCACACAACGTAGAAGCCGCAACACTCGTGCAACCGCTCGGTGATGAAGACGCAAGCGACTGGCTTTGCGCGGGTATAGGGACGGAGAATGTCGAAAATAGGAGTGTTTTAAAACTTAACGGTATTGAGGGACATCCGCGTGGCGGCTCACATCGGCTTTGTGGCGTATATGCTTTTGAGAGCAGCGCGACAACTTATCTCTTAAGGAATCCCGGCATTGTTACACGGGTCCCCGTAGGTGGCATGCCGCCACCTGAATCCGAAATCGCACAATCTTTACAACTGATGGTGGACGACGGCAGGACTGTATTGGCAGTTCAGACAGAGGACTTCTTTGTCGATGTCGATAAGCCGTGGCACGTGCTGGAAGCGAACAAGCGGTGCGTTGATTATCTCGCAACACAGGTTACGGAAGATGAGATAGCTGATGGTGCGAAAATTTCGGATGCTGCTGAAATTAACGGACACGTTGTGTTGGGAAAAAACTCCGTGATTGGACCGCGCGTCGTCGTCAACGGTACGCTTATCACAGGCGCGAACAACAATATCACAAACGGTGCGATCTTACACGGGAATATCTTTGTCGGAGATCAGTGTAGAATCAGCGATTATTGCGATGTTGGGAGTAGTGCCATCGGAAATCGGTGTATCATTGGACACGGTGCAGAAATGGCAGGTGTCCTGTTCGATAAGGTCTATCTCTACCATTACTGTGAAATGTCCGGCGTTTTCGGATGTGCGACGGATATTGGTGCAGCGACGGTATGTGGAACGCTCCGATTCGATGATAAGGACACTCCGATACAGGTAGAAGGCCGTTACGAAGTTCCGCCTTACGGTGCGAATGCAACCTACATGGGTGACTATTGTCGGACCGGTGTGAATGCGATAATTATGCCGGGGCGGCGCATCGGGTCTTATAGCGTTGTTGGACCGGGGGTTATTTTATACGACGATGTACCGAGCAAAACGATGGTGATGGCGAAACAGGAATTAATTACCAAACCATGGGGACCGGAACGTTATGGCTGGTAAGCGCAGTTTGTAATAGGTTTGGAAATCTGAAACATTCTCACACCCGCAGCGTTTGTTTGTTGGGTTTCGCTATGTCTATTTTTCTGAACGTGTCATTGAAAAGCAGTATTTTCCTGATAGACTGGAGCGTTTGATCATTCACCGCTCTACCCAACCTACAGGAACTACAGAAGTGAGAGTATTTCAATTATTTAACCCCCTAAATCCCCCTTATCAGGGGGACTTTAAGAGCAGTTATTTAAACATCAGGGGACTTTAAGAGCAGTTATTTAACATCAGGGGACTTTAAGAGCAGTTATTTAACATCAGGGGGACTTTAAGAGCAGTTATTTAACCCCCTAAATCCCCCTTATCAGGGGGACTTTAAGAGGGAATGCGTAAGTCCTATCATCAACTGGAAAGGAGTTCTTTGAGGAGATGCGTCAATTCGTCATTGTCCGCAGCGAGTTCAAAAACGCGTTTAATCTTGGCTTCACGGTCATCATCGGATTCCGGCGTTTCATCCTCTGGAGACCAGAGCACATCAAGTGCTTTGGGATTGAGTCGGTCGTAGGTAACTTTGACGAGCGTGAGCGGATAATTCTCAGGGATAATGACAATCCAATCAATAGTTTCACCACGGGCGGAGTATTGTCTATCTACGATTAGTTTTGAATCTTGATGGGGTACGTTCTTTTTAACCCACTGCTTACGATCAAGTGCGTCTGTTTCAAAATGACCGACTTCTAACCAATTCCGTCCCGCGCCGTTCGGTTTGGTGGTAACTTCAATGCGTTGCATGGCTGTTGTTCTCCGTTCCGTGTTTAGACTTTGCTTGTAATTCGTGCAGTTAGGTATACAAGTTTTCGTAAGAAATTCTAACACGCTGTGCCGAAAAAGTCAAGTGTCTGAATTACAAAGGAGAGTGGTGCTGAGTTATCGGTTGTCAATTCCGGTAGGTGTTTTTGCTTGGGTGTTTCCCGAAGTTGAACGGGCCTGAGAAGGTAGGTGTGCGGGTTCCAATGGGAATTCAGATTGCCTTTGGGCGAGTAAGCCCGAAATAATTGTCGTTACAATTCATGCGTCTGACCTGCAAAAATTGAGCCTTTCGCACACACAAAATGTTCCGACGTATTAAATATTGACCTGCAAGAAAGAAAAGACCCACAAATGTGACTAATATAACTTTTAAAAATGTGGCTAATATAACTTCAAAAGTAAATAAATTTGCATTTTTTCTGAAAAAGGAGTATAATTGTAAAAGGGGATGTTATTTTCGTGCATCAATGCGCTAATTTTTACATTTTATGGAGTTAAGTTGAAGGGATAAGCTCGACATGATAGTGGAAATGAGATATGGAACCGGTACCTTACCGATAGAGATTCCTGATAAGAATGTTGCGGGCGTTCTTGAAATTTCGGAAAGTGTTCCGCTGTCTGATGAAGATAGCGCGGTTCGAGAGGCGATTGTGCGACCTATTGGTTCACCCCGCTTGGCTGAGCTTGCAAAGGGTCGCGAGTCGGCATGTATTGTCATCTCTGATGTGACGCGTCCGGTGCCAAATAAGGTAATCCTCCCGCCAATATTGGAAACGCTCGAACGCGCCGGGATCCCACGCGACAAGATTACGATCCTCATCGCGACCGGTATCCATCGTCCTAATGAAGGGGACGAGCTGGAACAGATGGTTGGATGCGACATTATAGAGACATACCGCATCGTCAACCATTTTTCTCAGAAACCCGATCACCACACATATTTAGGCAAGACGCGAAACGGCACACCCGTTCATATAGATAAAACCTACCTCGAATCGGACCTGAAAATCGCGACAGGATTGATTGAACCGCACCTGATGGCTGGGTATTCTGGCGGCAGGAAGGCAATCTGTCCTGGGATCGCCTCTGTTGAGACAATGAAGGTGATGCACGGGCCCGAACTCATGGAACATCCGAAGTCGTCAGTTGGTATTTTAGAAGGGAATCCGTTTCACATAGAAGCGACTGAAATCGCTCTAATGGCGGGTGTTGATTTCAACCTGAATGTTGCGATCGACAAGGAGCGTCAAATTACTGGTGTGTTTGCAGGTGATTTGGTTGAGTCCCATCGTGTTGGCGCGGAATTTGTGGAAAAACAGGCGAAGGTTACACTACCTGCCCCGGCGGACGCTGTTGTCGTCTCGAGTGCGGGCTATCCTCTGGACACAACGTTTTACCAAGCGATCAAAGGCTTGTTGACGGCTGTTGAAATAGTGAGGCAGGGTGGTAGTATCTTGCTGGTCGCGGCGTGCAGTGAAGGGATCGGCAGCAAACCGTTTACCGACTTAATCTTCAAGACTGATGATTTAACGGCGTTTGTGCAAGGACTTTATAACCCAGCAAACTTTGTTATTGATCAGTGGCAACTTGAAGAGTTAGCGAAGGTTGCCCGGAAAGCAGATATTTATTTTTATACCGACGGCATCCCTTACCATCAACGGGCAAAACTCTTCGTGCATCCGTTGAAAAGTGCGCAGGCGGGCATCGACGCACTTTTAACCCGCTACGGGGAAGCTGCCCAAATTGCCGTGATTCCTGAAGGTCCTTACGTGTTAGCACAGTTGGAAAGGGCTTAGTACCAACAAAAATCTCACCACCGAGGGAAATCCTCAGTAACATTGAAGTTGAGAATGAGTAGCAAAATGGCAAATTCTACTGTGGCACTCAGAGCGTATAGGGATGGCTTACACCTGATCATCAGGCCCCATCTATCTATAACAGAAGTTGAAGCTGCGATTCAGCAGGAAATATCGCGCATGAATCGCTCTTTAGTTGGGGCATCGGTGCAGATTGACCTTAAGTCTCCAACCTTGAAAGAAGAGGAGATCGAACTTTTAAGCTCGAAACTCCAGGAAAGTTACGACCTCACCGTGCGAGGCGTTGAAGTCGCTGACGAACCGGTCTCACCGCCGATTGCTGCTGCCCCAACGACGCATGTAATATCTCAACCGACGGATACCCGTCCGCATCGGGATAGCGAACCCTCTCGGATTGTCCCTTACACAATCCGTTCTGGACAAACAGAAGAATTTCCACAAGGCAGCCTTATTATTTACGGCGATGTTAACTCAGGTGGTGAAATCAGAGCAGGCGGGGATATTGTTATACTCGGCACGCTGCGTGGCAGTGCTTACGCTGGCATGAATGGTAGGTTATCCGCTGTGATCATAGCGATGGATTTCGCGCCGTTACAACTTCAGATAGGCAACTATGTGAACCGTTCATCGGTCAATCAACAACCCCGAGGTTATCCAGAGATCGCCCGCATCGGGGCAGAAGATGTAATTATTGTTGAAAAATTTGTTAAATTTTAACACAGGAGGTTTCGGTTATGGGAAAAGTAATCGTAGTGACATCGGGAAAGGGAGGTGTCGGAAAAACGACCTCTACCGCCAATTTAGGGACAGCACTCGCCCTCCTCGGTAAAACTGTTGCAGTTGTTGATGCAGATGTCGGGCTTCGGAATCTCGATATCGTGATGGGGCTTGAGAGTCGGATTGTTTATACCTCAATGGATGTGATCGAGAAACAGTGTGAACTTAGTAAAGCACTCGTTCGGGATCGGCGTGTTGATGGACTGATGCTGCTCGCGGCTTCACAGAAAAACAACAAAGACGATATCCAGCCAGAACAGATGAAAGCGATCTGCGATAAGTTGCGGACGACGCACGATTTCGTTCTGGTGGACTCGCCTGCTGGCATCGAGCGCGGTTTCAGCAACGCCTCTGCGGGTGCGGACGAAGCCATCGTTGTTACAACGCCGGACGTCTCTGCGATTCGGGATGCTGACAGAATTATCGGATTGTTGCAAAATGCGAGGATTGAACCGATTAATCTCGTCTTAAATCGCTTTTCTCCACAACTCGTCGGGAACGGCAGCATGATGGATCAAGACGACGTATTGGATATCCTCAATATTGAGCTTATCGGTGTTGTGCCAGAAGATAGCGAGGTCATCACGTCTACAAACCGAGGCATCCCGCTTGTATATGAAGACGCTTCACTCGGTGCTCAGGCGTATATGCGTATCGCACGGCGACTGACAGGACAGCGCATCCCGATTCATAATTTTGAGCAGAAAGGCTTGCTCAATAATATTGTAAACTGGTTCACGAGAAAGAGATAAGGAGTTTTCTGATGAATATCAGCATAAAACAATTATTCGGGCGCAAACCGAAATCGAGCAGTATTGCTAAACAGCGCCTGAAACTGGTCATCACACAAGACAGGTTCGATGTTGATGACCGGGTTATGACGAGGTTACATCATGAATTAGCGGAGGTGCTGGCAAAGTATTTTGAATTCTCAGCCAACTCTGTTAAGATGGACTTGAAACAGGAGGGGAATTCGTACATCCTTGTGGCGGATTTTCCGTATACGAAGTTCCACGAGACGAACATGAGACAATAATCGGTGAGCAAAAGATTTATGCACCTTGAAATCATATCCATGGGCAATAAGGGTTTTCCGCGTCAAAGAATTAATTCCCAAATCGCTTTTGCCACGCCGTTATCGTCATTTGTCGTTGTAATGAAGTCGGCACAATCACGGATCGGTGGTACAGCGTTTGCCATGGCTATTCCGAAACCTGCTGTTTTGAGTAAACTCTCATCGTTATAACTATCGCCAAAAGCAACAACCGTATCTATCGGGATGTTGAACCGGTTGGCGAGTGCTGTCAGTGCGCGCCCTTTAGTAACCTCTGGATTCATAAATTCAATATATTCTGCTTGGGTCTGCGTAACATAAAGCTTCTCCGCATAATCGGTTTGAAAACTCCTTAAGAGTGGTTGCAGCTTTTCAGGCGTATGGATAATCAGCAGTTTCGTCGGCGTTTCGCCTGCTAACTCGCGTAGGTCTCCGACAGGTGTCGCTGGAACCCCTGTACGTGCTTCATAAAGATCGCTCCATGCGTTGCGTTCAGCGACATAGAGTTCGTCGTTTAGACAGAAATTGAGATGTAATCCCTGCTCGATACAGTCATTGACAACCGCCATCGTGTAATCTGCTGGCACCGGCGTGTGGTGATATACCTCGGCGGTTGTTGCATGGCGTACCATCCCACCGTTATAAGAAATAATAGGATTTTTGAGTCCGATCTGATCGCTAATCGGTTGGATAGAACGGTGCATCCTTCCAGATACTAATACCACGAGTATATCCTTCGCTGCGAGTGCCTGAAGTGCCTCGCGGTTTTTTGGTGACAACGTATGATCACTACTGAGTAGCGTTCCGTCCAAGTCGAAAGCTGCTAAACGACATGCTATTTTTTTCGTGTCGCCTTCCATCTATTTTATCCTCCATTTTTTATGATAAAGTCCACAATTAATTATGCCCCTACAGAAAGTTGGGGTACATGAAGATTCAAAAAATGATTCAGTGTTTGCCCGGTGCGGTTCCAAACCGCACCTACCGGACCTGGGGATCCAAAATCGCACTAAAACCGAAAACCAAACGACCCTACCAGACGGCTTGTTCTGTCTCGCGGTCGAAGAGATGCATTTCCGTTTCATCAAAACCTAACCAGACCGTATCGCCTACTGCGGTCTGAAACGTTGGATGTGCTCGCACCCGAAGCAAAATAGGGTCCCGCGTCTCCGAATGGGTACCGAGACGGATGTCAAGAATATTCACCGCCCCAAGCGGTTCAATAAGATGTACTTGCGCAGAAATATTACGTTCACTCGGTTGACGCGTCGCTGTGATATGCTCTGGACGAATACCAAATACCAAGCCGTTTTCTTGCTCGCCTGAAGCGATCATTGTCTGCCGTTCTGGAGAGAGGCGAAGGTGAATATCGGTGTGGCTGAGATGTAGCACGGATTCCCCCTCCTTGGACGTGAGTTCGGCATCAAGAAGGTTCATGGTAGGCATTCCCATAAATCCGGCAACGAAGAGGCTCTGAGGTTTATTGTAAATCTCATGCGGGGTCCCGATCTGTTGTAGGAGTCCTTGGTGGATTACAGCGATTCTGTCTGCAAGGGACATCGCTTCAACTTGGTCATGTGTCACAAAGATCGTCGTCGCGCCGATTTCGTGTTGGAGTCGTTTAATTTCGGCACGCGTGTCAACGCGCATCTTTGCGTCTAAATTCGCCATAGGTTCATCAAGCAGATAAACCTTCGGTTGGCGGACCATGGCGCGTCCGAGCGCGACGCGTTGCATCTCACCACCGCTAAGAACGCTCGGTTTCCTATCTAACATGTCGGCTATTTGTAGGATCTCCGCAACACGCTTGACTTGGGTGTCAATCTCCGTTTTTGAAACATTCACGGCTTTGAGTGGGAAAGCGATGTTATCGTAGACGTTCAGATGCGGGTAGAGTGCGTAGAATTGGAAGACAAATGCGATGTCACGATCAGCAGGCGAAAGATCATTGACCCGCTGCCCATCAATAAAGATGTCGCCTTCTTCAGGATTTTCCAAGCCTGCGATGAGACGGAGTGTTGTGGTTTTACCACAGCCGGAGGGACCGAGAAAAACGACGAACTCTTTGTCCTCAACTTCGAGGTTAAAATCTTTGACAGCAACGACATCGCCGAAACGTTTTACGACGTTTTCAAGTTTGATATGAGCCATAATATATTAGTTGTCAGTTATTGGTTATCAGTTTTCAGTTAAGAGTCACCTTGTGGCAGTCCAGTTTGCTGTATCCACCACAGAAATCTTCTTTAACTCTCACTGCGAGGCAAACTGACGACTGAAAGGATTTTTTTGGAGGAAAAATCCGAACTGATTGCTGACTGCTACTTTACATTAGAAAGTGCATCACTGCCCCGGAAATAAGCGGTACAGTGAGATTGTCGTCAATGGGAACAGGAATGAGTTCCACAATAGTAGCGACCAAGGCACCAACGATTGCGATAACAGGGTTTAATTTCACCAAAGCGATTGCAGCACAAACAACGAAACATGCGGCACTCCCCTCTAAACTTTTTTTACCGAGGAGTTTCGTCCTACCCCACTTTTTGCCTATGAGCGCGGCTGCCATATCCCCTAATATCATAAAAAAGATACAGACAATAGCAATCGTCTTAGAAAATAAGAGAATACACAGGAATGCACTGATGAGATAGTAGGTCGCGCCTGTCATTGCGCCTTTGCGTTCATGGCTACGGAGCAGCGGTTTGAAAATTTTGAAAAAAAACTTGCCGAAATCTGGCGAGCACCATTTCACGAATTCCACGGCAAGTGCACCACCCGTTAGTATCCCCATTAAAACCGACATCATCGGTTTATCTAAGAAGAGATAGATAACCGGCAGAACGAGTCCTGATAAATGAATGCTTTTGCGAAGCAGCTCGGCTATCATCAATCGACCTCCGATACAACCAAATAACGTATGCTTAATTATTATAGGATTTACAAGAGAAAATATCAAGGGAAATGGTTGTCAGTTGTCAGTTGTCAGTTGTCAGTACGATTTTTCTGCGAAAAATCTTTCAGTACTCAGTTAAAGAGAGATTTGATTAATCAGAGTGCTCCTTAAACTGATAACTGACAACTGAGTACTGACTGTTTTCTATTTTTTTGACAAAAAACACACATTTTTGTTGCATTCAGAGATTATAATTTCTGTTGTTGGAATAATATTGAGAATAGAAATATTGGTGGAACAGTTTTCGCGCCTTTATAGAATCGGAAGTTACGCAAAATCGGAGAATTACAGACGTGTGCGTTTGGAAAGCACCTTACAAATTATAAAAGGATTTCAAGTTTGCCTAAAGGAATAAAAATATAAAATGAGAGAACTTCTTAATATGGGTTTGCAGGTGCCACGCTTCAGTGGACACCTTCGTATTGGATACCTATTGATCATGATAATCGGCACAGGACTTGCCCTTTGCGAAGTAAGTGCTGATAATCACGAAACGCAACGGCTTGTGAAAATAACAGGTATTGTTGTAGATAGCAACACCGAGGCACCACTGGTAGATGTAACAATTCGGGTCACTGATACCCAAATCCGTGTAACAACTGACGAAACTGGCACGTTTTCGCTGGAATTACCGATCGGTACTTACAAAATCCAAGCAAACGCGCCGTTTTATAACACCTATGTCATTACCGACTTTGAAGTAAAAGCAGGAGAGACACCAGAACCGCTTCGCGTGCTATTGGTGGCGCAAGTTGTGAAACTCGATGCCATTAAGATGCCGGTCCAGCTGAGCCAGTCGAGTGAGCGTGGGCTGCTTGAACAACGGATGCGCAGCTCACGAATTGAAGACAGCATCAGTACGGAAGAAATTAGCCGACTCCCAGCGTCGTCTGCGGGTGAGGCGATTAAACGGGTGACAGGTGTCAGCATTGTCGGCGGACGTTATGTATTTGTGCGTGGATTGGGAGAACGTTATAGTAACACGCTTCTCAATAATGTCGAAATTCCGAGTCCTGAACCGAACAGACGGGTTGTGCCTATGGATATTTTCCCGGCAAGCCTCCTTGCGAGTCTACAGACAGTAAAGACCTTCTCGCCAGACCAACCGGGTGGTTTCGCGGGCGGTTCCGTCCAAGTGTTCACCAAAGACTTCCCCGAAGAGTTGACGATGTCCTTATCCATGTCAACGGGTTTCAACACACAAGCAACTGGGGCAGATGGCTTGATTTATCCCGGTGGCGATTACGACTTTTTAGGCTTTGACGACGGTTCGCGTCAACTTCCAAGCATCATTGAAGATCAGGCAGCGGATGTGCCTATCCGGGAGCGTGGACGTTTTACACCTGCTGGCTTCACGCCGCAAGAGATTCAGGCGTTCGGGCAATCGTTTGAGAATGTCTGGACCCCAGAACGCCAACCTCTCCCTGTCAATCAAGGCTATAAATTTAGTCTTGGGAATAGCAATACAATATTTGGCAAACAGTTCGGTTATTTAGGTGTCATCTCTTACGGAAACAGCCATAGTTACGGCACGCAGGTTCGTAATGCTTATCGTATAGGTTTGAACCAGACGCTTTCACCTGTAACCTCCTACGCCATTGAACAGAGCGGTAACGAAGTAGATTGGGGTACGGTTTTAAACACGAGTCTGCGCTTTTCACCGGAACACCTTATCAGTTTGAAGACGCTTTTCACACACACCGCTGAGAATGAAACCCGAACATGGGAAGGCTTCAACGCCGATAGAAACACGGATATGCGGAGTACGCGACTCCGATACGTTGAACGCCAACTTTTCTCCGGACAGTTCGCGGGGATGCATGATTTCAACTTTGGTGAACCTAATCCTGAGTTAGAAGTCCCGGAAGCACCTGCGGTCTCTATGGAGTGGCGGCTTACCTATTCACGTGCAGCGCGCGATGAACCAGACACGCGCGAGAATATCTATGAAGATAGAGGCGATGGCACCTTCGTATTCCGTGATGTCACACAAAGCGGTAGCCGATTTTTCTTTGATCTTGAGGACGATGAATATAACGCCCGCGCCGATTGGAAAGTTCGGATTCGCACAGAAGGATTCTTCAAATTTGGAGGGATGCTCCGAGACAGGGCGCGTACATTCGATGTACGCAGATTTAGATTCTTGCCCTCTGACCAAGTAGATGCTACGGTCAATCTCTCCGACCAACCAGAAATACTTTTCCAAACCGGAAATATAGCACCCCGTGTTTTTGAATTGCGAGAATCCACGCGTTCTACTGATAACTACTTGGCAGATCACAATATCTACTCGGGTTATATGATGCTGGATTTACCGCTTTCCACAAAATGGCAGGTGATGAGCGGTGTCCGATTGGAATCTTCCGATCAAACGGTCACAACCTACGATCCGTTCGCTGCCACTCGCAAGGAAATTGAAGCGAATTTGCGAACACTGGATTGGCTGCCGGGGTTAAATGTAACGTATCGCCTAACAGAACGGATGAATTTGCGGTTCGCAGCATCTCGTACGATAACGCGCCCGGATTTCCGGGAACTCGCACCTTTTGAGTTCACAGATTTCGTCGGCGGCAGGACGATTCTTGGCAATCCAGAGTTGGAACGTACGCAGATCGATAACTTCGATTTTCGTTGGGAAGTTTTTCCACAGATAGGCGGTATTTTGGCAGTAAGTGCATTCTATAAGCGGTTCCAAAAACCGATTGAGCAGATTGTCCAACCACAGGCTGAAGTCCGAATCACTTATGAAAACGCCGAAGGTGCCCACAATTACGGCTTAGAGTTAGAAGCACGTCAGAATTTAGGCGTTCTTACCGATGCGTTGCGCAATTTTTCGATTAACACTAACGCTGCGCTGATCTCCTCACAAGTCGTCTTGCCGGAGGATGTCGGCATTCAGACTTCTTCTGAGCGTCCACTCCAAGGGCAGTGTCCTTACATTGTCAACGTGTCCATCGGTTATGAAGATCCTAACTGGGGTCTTTCAAGTGCGCTTGCGTATAACATCTTTGGACGCAGGCTCTCTGAGGTGGGGAACCACGGGGTACCGGATGTCTATGAGCAGCCACGTGGACAATTGGATGCAAGTTTCAGCCGGACAGTTGCAAATCATTTCAAATTCAGCGTTTCAGCGAAAAACCTTCTTGACCCTTATGTCCATTACAAAATTGGTGAAGAAACATACGTCGAGTATAAGATAGGCAGATCGTTCTCGTTTGGGGTAAGCTACAATCTGTAGTATAAATTGCGAGTAGTTTATTATTCGCTGCGTTTTCGTACCGCAAACTGTTATGGTAAAGTTTAGAATTAATAGGACACTCTATACCGGTTCGGTTAGGAATGCAGATCGCATTTGGGTGTGTACACCGCAAAACTGCACCATAGGTGTCAATTTAAGAGAAACAGACATATTTTTTAGTCCCGTAGGGTTTATTTGCTTGGGGTTTTTGCTTGGGTGTTTCTGCGGATTTCTTCAGCATCTCTGTAGATACATATTACCAGAAGCCTTGAACCCCGTAGGGGTGACATCTATAGAAACTTCGCTATTATACAGATGCCGCCCCTACGGGGCTGAGGGTTTAGGTTCACACGCGTACTACATAGATACCGTCCCTACGGGACTGAAGAGGTTTTTGAAGTATCCAAGGTTTTCGCGTAAGATCCGGTTCGGTTGGAATGCAGATCGCATTTGGGTGAGTACACCGCGATGCACGTCGCATCTGGGCGAGTACGCCGCAAAAACCGAACCTACCGGACCTGGGACTACGACGGTTATTTTTTCTTAAATTGACACTTATGGTTCGGTTAGGAAACCGCACCTACCGGGTCTGGGGAAAATGTGGAATTACGGATGCCTGCGAAGGAGAAAAAATCATAATATTGTCAACCTTTTGCAACAATAGATGAGTATCCTTTAATAATGAGGAAAATTTATAATGGCGACGTAAAATCAATGGCGATGTGTATCGTCGAGTCGCAATTATCAGTGCCTGCCCGTAAGATCGGTTAGGCATCTAAAAAAACAAAAAAGGAGCTTAGATAGCTAATGTTAAATATTGGGTCCAGCCCCGCACCGACAAGGAAAAGGGGTTTATATCAGAATTGGCTGTTCCTGCTAATGGCCATTTTCACGGTTGGGTTAGCACTCGCGTATGTCGGTTGTGGCAGCGATGACGAAGAAACCGACGCAACGGAAGAAACACTCGTTCTGGAAGAAGAAATTATTACTGTAGACGGTCGTGACGTAGTCATCCTTGAAGGCAAATTGAATGCCGATAAAACGCTCACCGCGGCTTATGATTACCTCCTCCGCGGTGCCGTGTTTGTCGAAGGCGGCGCGACCCTAACGATTGAACCGGGTGTCCAAATCTTTGGCGAACAGGCGAGCAACGGCACGCTTATTATTGCACAAGGCTCTAAGATTATGGCAGAAGGGACAGCATCTGCCCCTATTGTTATGTCGAGTGATGCAGCGATTGGCAGCCGTGCCCGTGGACAGTGGGGCGGCTTAATTATTAACGGTAGCGCGCCCACGAACCAAGGTGTAACTTTCGGTGAAGGCGACACCGGCGCGTTCGGTGGAAATAACCCCGCTGACAGCAGCGGCACACTCCGCTACGTCCGTCTTGAGTTCGCAGGTATCGAATTTAGCCCTGATAACGAATTGAACGGCATCGCCTTCCAAGGTGTTGGATCCGTACTGTCGTCGATCACGTCCAAGTACACATGAACCAAGATGATGGCATTGAGATGTTCGGTGGCACCGTCAACATTAAATACGCCCTCGTAACGGGTGCACGCGACGATTCTTTTGACTGGACTGATGGTTGGACCGGTAAAGGACAATTCTGGGTCGCTCAACATTATGGTGATGACGCAGATAACGGCTTTGAAGTTGATAACAGCAGTAAAGATAACGAAGCCACACCACGTTCCGCCGCGACGATCTTCAACGTAACGCTCGTCGGTGACCCGTCTGGTCCCGAAAGCGACAACGGTATGCTGATTCGTGAAGGTGCTGCGGGTATGTATGCCAACTTCATTGTTACGGGATTTAACAAAGTCGGACTTGATATTAACAATGAAGCCACGCACGCACAAGCAGATAGTGGTAAACTGGTTGTCAAGAATAGCATTTTCTTTGAAAATGGAAAAGGCAACTTCGGAGACGAAAAAGACGACGACGGATTTGATGAAGCTGCTTTTGCCTTGAAAAACGGGAATGAGGAAACTGACCCAGGCTTGGTAGCTCCGTTCAACAAGAGTGCACCGAACTTCACCCCCGGCGCGGGTGCTAACGCTGTGTCTCCGGCACCGCCACCCGCTGACGGATTCTTTGAACCTGCCGACTTCATCGGTGGGGTAAGCCCGTCGAACAACTGGACAACAGGGTGGACAACGAGTGCGCAGAAGTAGTGAATTCAGCGTTCATGTATCTTACATGCTTTTAACAGGATTGCTGATTTACAGCAGTTCGGTAGGCTGTGAGAAACCTATCTGGGAAAATAGTCACGACTCGCCGGACCAACTCGGTCTGGCAGTCGTTGACGCACTTAACCGCAAAGACATTGAGCACTTGAACCGCTTGCGTGTGCAGCGTGAAGCGTTTATGGATTGGATTTGGCCCGCGTTTCCTGCGAGCCGTCCGCCAAGTAACTTTCCCGGTGATTTTGCTTGGTCAAATATGAACAAGAAATGTAACATCGGTATGGAAAAGTGGATTAATCGCTACGGAGGACACAACCTGAAATTCGTGGGCATCCGCTTCGAGCAACCGTCAGAAACTTACGACGGATTCCAACTTTTGCGTGGGACCGTTTTGACGTTACAGAACGCCACCGATGAAAAACAGGATTTGAAAATTCTCGGCTCAGTAGTTGTTAAGAACAATCGATACAAGTTGCTGAGTTATGAAGACTAATTATCGAAGAAAGGACTGAAAGGAAAAATATGGTAACGATTGCTGATGCTCAGCGGCAGAACCGAGAAGCCGCCCAAAAACGAAAAAAGAAAGCGACCCGGATTGCATGGACCTTTGCAATCGGACTGCATGTCATCGGGATTACCGCCGGTGCTATTTACTTTATCCACAAAACAGTGTTGGAGATGAACGAGGACAAAGTAGAAAGTGTTGTTTTGGAAGCCGAGAAACCACAACCGAAACGCCGTACACCCCCTCGTACAACACGAAAACCGAAACAACCGAAGTTTTCTAAAGTCCGGGTACCGAAAGGACAGGCTGTCACAACGAGTGCTAAAATTCCGATGGGCAATGCGCGTTTCACACTACCGACGAGTGATGCATCTACACGTCCTGTGATGGCACCGAGCATAGCGGGGATCGGCAGAAATATGTTCAGAGCAACACAACAACAGGCAAGTATCGTTACAACGATGCCGAAATTTGAGGTTCCAAAGTTTGAAAGCACCAGTTTAGTAGCGAGAATGGATATGGGAACAAACCTTGCACAAACGGAGTTCAACGATTCCGGTAACTTAGAGCTTGCTTCAGTCAATATAGGCGAAGCAAAACAGTCGTTTAACGATTTTCTAAAAGCCGTACGGGAGCGGATCAAACAGGTTCAACGCTTCCCGCCACGCGTGCGGAATCTCGACGACGGCACGACCACAACGGTTCGGTTCACGCTTTTCAAAGATGGCACCATTCAGAGTCCAGTCGTCAGCGATTCTTCTGGCTCCACAGCCCTTGACAATGCTGCGATCGCCGCAGTCCAAAATGCAGTGCCTTACCCGTCTTTCCCTGAAGGACAGGACGGAAATAGCCTGCGACTTGAAATACCGATTATTTTCGAGTTAGCGAATTAAGTTACGTATTTGTAGGCGCGCTTCGGAAACGCGCCAAACAATAATTATCGATTTTGCCACGATAGAGTAACACAGGAAGGGACGACTTTGTGTCGTCCCTTCTTTTTTGTTCTAATTTCTCCGCAGTCAGAACCTTCTTACTGACGGCTAATGGAAACCGACTGCTGACGGCTTGTTTCAGAATGCAAACCTATCCTTATCCGCTTTTGCTTTTGTTTCATCGACAAACCGTAACAGAATCAACCCAACGATAAAGAAAATCATTAATGAGATGATAGCGAGGCGGGCACTGCCCGTGATCTGCTTGATAACGCCAAAGGTCATGGGACCCCAAATCGATGAAAATTTGCTAAAAACAGAGTAGAAGCCGTAAAACTCTGCGCTCGCCTCTTCTGGAACGATCGCGCCATAGAAGGAACGACTCAACGCCTGCGTCCCACCGAGGACAACACCAACAACCATACCTAAAATAAAAAATTCCGTTGCGGTATGGATGAAATAGCCATAGGTGACAACACCACTCCACAGCACCAAGGCAAACATCACAGAGCGTTTGGCACCAATACGGTCCGCGAGCCGACTGAAAATCAATGCGCCTGCTATGGCAACAACTTGAACGAGCAGAAGCGTTACCATCAGTGCTGTTGTCGAAAGTTTTAACTCTTCAGTCCCGTAAATCGTCGCCATGCTGGTAACTGTGTGGATGCCGTCATTATAGACCATATAAGCGATGAGAAAGAGCGTGAGGTGTTTAAAGCGTCCGACCTTTTTCGCGGTCGCGACTGTCCTGCTGATGCCGATGGTGAGATACGCTAAAACTCTCGGTTGATTGCGGTACTTTTCTGGCAGTTGATAGGGTAGTTTTACCTCTTTTAGATATTTCATGGTCAATAAGGTCCAACCTGCCCACCAGATGCCCGTCATCGTCATACCGATGCGTGCTGCCATCGTTAGGCTAATACCGACCCTCTCGTGCATAGCAATGAGTCCGAGCGCGATGGCAAATTGCAGCGAACCGCCGACATATCCGAAGGCGTACCCTTTAGCAGAAACGGAATCGAGTTTGTCTTCAGAAGCGATCTGTGGTAAAAATGCGTCGTAGAAGACATTCGCGCCAACAAAACAGATTTGAGAACCGAGAAATAATATGATTGTCAATCCGACATCGCCCTCTTTGCAAAAATAGAGCATTGTTGCGAAGATACTGCCCACATACGCGAAGCCGGTGAGAAATTTCTTTTTCGCTGAAGAGAAATCGGCAACTGCGCCGAGTACAGGCGCGAAGAGAAAGACGATAAATGCCGCGCCACCTAACATAAAGCTCCATAATGCTGTGGCACTCATATTCATGCCGAGGATGTCAACGCCGGCTTCACCAACAACGGATAGTGCAAAATAATTGGGCAACAAGGCAACAGCGGCGGTTGTGATGTACGCTGAATTCGCCCAGTCGTACATGCACCATCCAAAGATTGTTTTCTTATCGTTTTTCATGGTTCTCCTGTCTGCAAAGTGATCAGGATGAGATTTTCCGTGTATTTTCTCATACTTTAGGAAGCAAATCAATAAGATTCTTTAGAGCCGTCAGAGCCATTCAATTTTAAGAAATTATTGGATTTCACGTCTTTTTTTAAAGAGCCGGTGCGGTTGGAATGCAGGTCGCAAATGTAAAGCTAAGACAAATTTTGCCGCGTGTGGGCAAAATTTGGGTGAGTACACCGCAAAACCGCACCTACCGGGCCTGGTGGTGAAGATTCGATGGGGAAATGGAGAATTGAATGGCTCTGGTAGCACCGTCGGTGTGGGTCGCGAGCGACAAGAAATACGCAGAAATACGCAGAAACACCCTATCAAATACCGCTATCAAAGACACCAAGCAAAAACACTCGCTCCTACAAAAACATGAAAAATCGCGAGTGAAACTCGCTCCTACAAGAAAAAGGGGTGAAAGGAGAGAAGTGTAGAAGGGGGTAGGGCAGTGGGAGGGTGAAGGTTTCGCGCTCCCACTGCTCTACTTTGCCGAGATTAGGCAAGGTCGAAGCGGTCAAGATTCATGACCTTGTTCCACGCGGCCACAAAATCATGCACAAATGCTTCTTGTGCGTCATCGCATGCGTAGACTTCCGCAATAGCTCGGAGCTGGGAGTTTGAACCGAATACGAGATCGACCCGGGTGCCAGTCCACTTGAGATCGCCAGTCAAGCGATGGTGCGCTTCAAACACACCTTCGGTCGCAGAGGACTCCTGCCACTCGATGTTCATGTTAAGCAGATTCACGAAGAAATCAGTCGTCAATGTCTCCGGACGATCAGTGAGAACGCCGAGTTCGGACTGACCGACGTTTGCATTCAGGACACGCAAGCCGCCGACAAGAACCGTCATCTCAGGTGCGGTTAGCGTCAGCATGTGTGCGCGATCCACCAGCAACGCTTCAGCTGTTCTCTCGTGTCCGTTTGCGAGGTAGTTACGAAATCCATCAGCAGTCGGTTCAAGCACAGCAAACGATTCGACATCGGTTTGCTCCTGCAACGCGTCCGTGCGTCCGGGCGTGAAGGGAACCTCTACATCAATATCAGCGTTCTTCGTAGCTGCCTCGACCGCTGCACACCCAGCGAGAACGATCAGGTCAGCAAGCGAGACCCTCTTTCCGTCAGACTGCGAGCCGTTAAATTCCTTTTGAATTTCCTCCAGGGTCTGAAGTACCTTCCCCAGTTCGGAGGGATTGTTGACTTCCCAATCCTTCTGTGGCGCGAGGCGAATGCGTGCCCCGTTAGCACCACCGCGCTTGTCGGTGCCGCGGAATGTTGCTGCAGATGCCCAAGCGGTCGAGACGAGTTGGGAAATGGACAGCCCTGATTCGAGGATCTGGGTCTTCAAGGCAGCGATGTCTTGCTCGCCAATCAATTCATGATCAACATCCGGGACGGGATCTTGCCACAACTGCGGTTCCGCAGGAACCAAGGAACCGAGACAACGTGTGCGAGGTCCCATGTCGCGATGGGTCAGCTTGTACCACGCCTTAGCGAAGGCATCTGCAAACTCGTCCGGGTTCTCGTAGAAGCGTCTGGAAATCTTCTCATAGGCTGGATCCGCCTTCAGCGATAGGTCGGTCGTGAGCATCATAGGTGCGTGCTTTTTCGAGGGATCGTGCGCGTCTGGCACGGTGTCCTGTGCGGATTCATCTTTGGGAGTCCACTGCCACGCACCACCGGGACCTTTTATCAGTTCCCACTCGTAGTTGAACAGGTTTTCAAAGAAACTGTTGTCCCACGTGATCGGCGTGGCGGTCCAAGCACCTTCTAACCCGCTGGTGATCGTGTCGCTGCCCTTGCCGCTACCGTAGGTGTTCTTCCAGCCGAGTCCTTGCTCCTCAAGGTCGGCTCCTTCGGGTTCGGGTCCAACGTACGCGTCTGCATCAGCAGCACCATGGGTTTTGCCGAATGTATGTCCGCCAGCGATGAGCGCGACCGTCTCCTCATCGTTCATTGCCATGCGACGGAACGTCTCTTTAATGTCTATCGCTGCAGCGACGGGATCCGGGTTAGCGTTCGGTCCTTGCGGATTCACATAGATTAGCCCCATCTGAACGGCACCGAGCGGGTTCTCCAGATCTCTGTCGCCGGTGTAACGCTCGTCCCCCAGCCACGTGGTTTCGGATCCCCAATAGATGTCTTCTTCGGGTTCCCAGACATCCTCTCGTCCGCCAGCGAAGCCGAGCATTTTGAGTCCCATCGACTCCAGCGCACAGTTCCCAGTGAGGATTATCAGGTCCGCCCATGAGAGTTTCCGTCCGTATTTCTGCTTGACGGGCCAGAGCAGCCGGACCGCCTTATCGAGGCTTGCGTTATCGGGCCAACTATTGAGGGGTGCAAAGCGTAGTGTGCCGGAGGCTGCACCGCCGCGTCCATCGCCAATACGGTATGTGCCTGCACTGTGCCACGCCATCCGAATGAAGAGGGGACCATAGTGTCCGTAGTCAGCGGGCCACCACTCTTGCGATGTCGTCATCACTTTTTCGATGTCCCGCTGCACTTCTGATAGGTCGAGTGTATTGAACGCCTCAGCGTAGTTGAAGCTCTCCCCCATAGGATTGGCTGTGGGTGGGTTCTGGTAGAGCATCTTCAGGTTCAACTGATTTGGCCACCACTGTTGGTTCTTTATGGTGCCCTGTGCGTGCGCGTGGTGCATCACGGGGCACTTACTTTCGTTGCTCATATTTCCTCCAATTTCGTTCTACATTTTTTGAACTTATTCTTTGAAATATTCCTCAAGATTTGCATGGGTAGGCAGATACATAATTTTGCGATTACGCTTACTATGTTTGCCAGTGTGATATATTAATCATGCCATAATTTTTGACCAAAGTCAAATCTTTTTTTAACGTTTTAGTCCTTTCCGAAAGGGTGGACTTTCCTTCCCTGATTCAAATCGGGTGAGGATAGCGATCAGGAATATTCCTACAAAAGGGCAGAATAAGTTTGAAAGTAGTTATAGATAAGAATGTGCAGAATTTCGGCAGATATGGTATAATATATAGAAGTTTTAAATAATGACGGAGGTTGTGTTTCCCATTTTGTATACTATGGATTACCTATGTAGATGGCTATCAATACTACTCCTCTTTTCTATCGGTGTTGGCGCGCATGCCGAAACTGAGGAACTTCAAGCAAAAGCATACCGTACTTATGAGAGCGTTGAGATTGACGGGGAACTGACAGAAGCTGACTGGCAGAACGCACCGCCTATCCGTCAATTTATTCAATTTGAACCCGATGCGGGGGCCCCTTTAACAGAAGCGACAGAGGTTCGGATTCTTTATGATGACAAACACATCTATTTCGGTTTTGTCTGCAGCGAACCTGACCGTTCTAAGATTATTGCCAATAAGATGCGCCGTGATGCAGAGATGTGGGACCAAGACAACGTCTTTGTGCTATTGGATACCTATAACGATAGGCGGAGTGGCTTCTTCTTCCGAGTCAATCCGTTGGGTGCGCGTGAAGATGTGGCACTCATGGACAGCGGCGACAGTCGAAACGAGAACTGGAATGCAGTATGGGATTCTCGATCGAAAATTAATGGCGATAATTGGACAGCAGAAATTGCGATTCCGTTTAGTCAGCTGAGATTCAAGGACGAAGAAGCGTTAGTATGGGGTTTGAACCTTGGGCGGGCAATTCAGAAAAATCAGGAAGAGGGTACATGGGCACCGGTGCCAGCAGCATATACCTTTTTGGCGCGTTATCGGACGACGAACTTAGGCACCTTAACCGGTTTATCCGGAATCTCACAACGACGTAACATCGAGTTTCTGCCGTATCTCCTCCCCGGTGTCGCCCGGACCGAAGAAGAAGGAACAGTGGGTGTGCTTGACTTCGGGGCAGATATGAAGGTGAGCGTCACTTCAAATATGACCGCCGATCTGACCGTTAACACAGACTTTGCACAGGTTGAGGCGGACCAGGAACAAGCAAATTTGACGCGGTTCAGTCTCTTTTTCCCAGAAAAACGTCAATTCTTCTTAGAGGGTGCCGGTTTATTTGACTTCGGCATACCGCGTTCGAGTTTCAACGCGCCCCCACCGCTTCTACTTTTCTATAGTCGTCGCATCGGTATTGAAGATGGACACGCTATCCCGATTCTGGGAGGCGGAAAAGTTACGGGTAAAATGGGGGGCTTCGGCGTTGCGTTGCTCAATGTCCTCACGAATAAGTATGCAGCGGACGCTACGGAAAATTTGGACGCAGTTGATGTTGACAGGACGAACTATTCGGTGTTGCGTATCAAGCGCGATCTTTTCACTGGGTCAAGTCTCGGTGTGATTGCGGTTAATAAGCAAGATCCCGGCGCATACAATCGCGCGACAGGTGTTGATTTTATCTACCGTCCCACTGACAAGATGAACTTTCGAGGCCTCTGGGCACGTACCTTTGAAGAGCGCGAAATTCAGGATAACCTCATCAATGGGAACAATACCCCATCCAGTGAAACCCCTATAGGAAACACAAACGCGTTGTACTTCGGCGGAAATTGGCAGAGTGAAGTCGCGCGAGTGAACGCCTCCTAC
The DNA here is from genome assembly GCA_965208735.1 of Candidatus Poribacteria bacterium. GTDB lineage: Bacteria > Poribacteria > WGA-4E > WGA-4E > WGA-3G > WGA-3G. The sequence goes on along the minus strand of CBDBPM010000002.1, from coordinate 3,994,257 downwards.
ACAGACATCGGTGAAGATTTTAACCCTGAAGTCGGTTACGTGTATCGCACAGGTTCACGTTGGTTCCGAGGCGAACTACGAGGAACACCTTATCTTCATTGGTACGGTCTCCGTCGGATGTGGATTGGACCGGAGATTGATATTATCCTGAATTCAGAGAATCAATTAGAGACGCGAACTTTTATCTGGAGCACATGGCTTGAATTGGAAACCAAGGGTTGGGGTGGTGTCCGAATCTATCGGAATTTTGAGAACCTCACCGAAGACTTTGAAATTCGAGAAGGGATTATCATTCCGCAGGGCGAATACAGTTACAACAACTATAGTCTCATGCTCAATGCTGAAGGCAATGTCTTCAATGGACGTTTGGGGTTCAATATTGGGAATTTTTACAACGGTACTCGTCGAGGATTTGACATTCGTCTCGACCTTCGACTCACTGGACGTTTTAGTTTGGAACCGAGATACGAGTTTAACCGAGTCACGCTACCGCAAGGCACTTTTGACACTAACGTTTTTGGCGGGCGCGCCGGTTATTCTTTCTCTACGGACCTTTTTACTAAACTCTACGTACAATGGAACAGCGACCGGAACCTAATTACCACGAATTTCTTGGTCAACTATATCTACCAACCCGGCAGCGACTTTTACTTGGTTTTCAATCAGACGTATGGAACGGACAGTCTGACATCTGGATTGCTGGACACAACCTTGGTTGGTAAGGTAACGTATTGGTGGAATCCTTAATCTCTTTAGGACTTAGGCAAAGCAGATATCGGACATTTAGGCGCGAAAAGTGGGAATTTTCGTCCTTTATAGTGGACTTTAGGATTAATGAGACATCCTAAAACCGGTGCGGTTAGGAATGCAGATCGCAAATGTAAAGCTAAGACAAATTTTGCCGCGTGTGGGCAAAATTTGGGTGTGTACACCGCAAAACCGCACCTACCGGGGAAGAAAGTGTCTTTTTATTTTCCAATTCACTATAAACCCCCTAAATCCCCCTTATCAGGGGGACTTTAAGACGGAGTACGTAAGTCCTTATCAGGGGGACTTTAAAAGGGAATGCGTAAGTCCTACTTTTTTGATAAACAAGGAGAAGCGGATGAAGATTGTTGATGTGAAAACCTATCTCGTTGATGTACCGCCACCGCACTGGGGTGGAAGACGCTGGATTTTCGTCAAATTGGTCACCGATGAAGGAATTGAAGGGGTAGGTGAATGCACCTACCATACACAACTTAATCATGTCGTTGTTGAACTTATCAAGGACTGGGGAGAACGCTTTCTGATTGGGACGGATCCGTTTCGGATTGAAAGAATCTGGTCAACGCTCTATGAAGGTCCCTGCGTACGGCATTCCGGTCCGTTGACGACACCTGCGATGAGTGCGATTGAGATGGCGTGTTGGGATATCGTCGGGAAGGCGTTGAATCAACCGATTTACAACCTGTTGGGTGGCATGTTCCACGAGAAATTGCGCGCCTATTCGTATCTCTTGCCATGGCGGCGCGGCGATTCACCAGAAAAGACAGGAGAACTCGCGCTCTCTTACGTCGAAAAGGGATTCACTGCTGTCAAGTTTGACCCGGTCGATGCTGGCACTGCCGATAGGTTAGAAACTCTGGATTATGCTGAGAGCGTCATCCGAGGGATTCGCGATGCCGTTGGTGATAGGTGTGATATTCTGATTGGGACACATGGTCAGTTCAACACGAACAGTGCAATCCGTTTCGCGAGACGCGTCGAGCAGTACGATCCGCTCTGGTTCGAGGAACCGATACCACCGGAGAATGTCAAGGAGATGGCACGCGTCGCGCAGTCCACGAGTATCCCGATTGCGACCGGCGAACGACTGTTGACGAAATATGAGTTCGCGGATCTACTCGAACAACAGGCGGCTTCTATTTTGCAGATGGATTTGACAATCACCGGCGGTATTCTTGAGGCGAAGAAGATTGCATCTATGGGTGAGGCACACTACGCGCAGATTGCACCGCATCTGTACGGGGGTCCTATTGGCGGTGCGGCGAATATTCAGTTGGATGTCTGTAGTCCGAATTTCTTGATTCAGGAGGGTATCCATACATGGGACGGTTTCCATGCTGATATCCTCAAGGAGCCGTTACAGTGGGAAGACGGGTATATTATTCCGTCAACGAAACCGGGACTCGGTATCGAATTGAATGATGAAGTTTTGGAGAAGCATTCGGTCGCGGTTTGAAAAATATTGTTCAACTGAATTGTACTACGAAAAATGGGTTAAAGAGTATCATGTGTTGGCAGGAAATGCAGTAAGTAGATATAGGTGTTTGTGATGTATTTGGTTTGTTATGCGTGCAGGCACGGGTATCGCGTGCATCAAGAGAGTGTTGATTTTATAAAAGAACAGACCTGCTCAAATGGACATGTCCACAATATACGGTGCAGGTGTGGTCGTAAGATATATGTTGTCCAACGTGTGGATTCGAGACGTTGGAAGTCTATTGATCGCAAAGTCCTTTGGAAATATCCGGATGAACGCACACCCGGAAAATAAGCATGGGAGAACAGAGAAGGAATGGCAACAGCAGAGACACCAACGGGTACGCTTGATGCGCTGCCCGATTCACTGAAAGAGACGTTACAGCGTCTGAATGTCCCAACAGAACAGATCCGATTTGCTGTTCAAAGCGATATAAACTCATCTGGTAGTTACGGCGAAGAGTGGTTCGTGCTGACGGATGCTGCGATATTTACCGTAACGGGTGGGGGTGAGGTGCTTCACTATATCCCGTATAAGAGTGTGTTGGGTATCCGCTCGGAAGTTATGGTGGATGCTGCGCTGTTGGTGTTAGAAACACAAGAAGGCACAGTAGACCTTATCCGCTATTCCAACGGTTGCGCGGCGAAGTTCGGGTTCGTGGCGCGATTTATCGGTGACGAGATCGAGTTCCGAGACGGTAAACGCGATGAAGCCCCGATTTGGGACTATAAGACTGAGGAGCACGTCTGTAAAAGCTGCGGACTTCTGTTACCAGACGAGTTTTCGCCTTGTCCGGCATGCACTAAGAAACACAAGGTGATGTTACGGATTTTGACCTACATACGCCCCTATCGCGGCAGGGCAATTCTCTATACACTATTTATTATCGTTGGAACACTCATTACGTTAATACCTCCGTATTTCTCTCGTATCCTGGTTGATGACATCCTGCGGCTGAATGAAATCACCAATGCCGCGCCAGAAGCGTCAGGGACACGGTTGGGTGAAATATTCAGGGGTATTCAACCAGCCGCCGTTGCTTTATCGGTGGCTGTAGGCAGTCTGTTAGCCATATACATCATCCGCGAAATTTTTACAATTTTCCAACAACGCTTGGGGGCCTGGTTGACGTTCCGCATCGCGGCAAATATCCGGGCACACGTCTACCAGCATCTGCACAACCTGTCCATCCGATTTTTCGACAAACGCACAACAGGAACGGTTATTTCGCACATTACTGAGGATAGTGAGCGACTTCAGGATTTTATGTTAGAAGGACTTTCGTTTCTCAGCGTGCAGTTGTTTCTTTTCTTCGGGATCGGAAGTGTGCTTTTCTTGATGAATTGGCGATTGGCATGCTTTATTTTAATTCCAATTCCGATAATTGTCTTGGGGGCAGGTTGGTTCTGGAAGAAAGTGCGAAGCCTTTGGCATCGCGCCTATCGGCGGCGCTCAAAACTGTTCGATGTCGTTAATGATTCGGTATCTGGCATTCGAGTTGTCCGTGCTTTTGGCCAACAAAGGGATGAAGTCAACCGGTTTGGCACTGCTAATATTGATGCTCGGGACTATGAGACGCATGCTGAGATGATTTGGGCAACTTATTACCCGCCTCTGATGTTTGCTGTCCAGTTGGGTACACTCATCGTTTGGTATGTCGGTGGACTTGATGTTATCGCTGGCCCGATGTCGCTTGGCACCTTGTTCGCTTTTCACGCTTATCTCGCTATGTTCTATCAACCGTTGCGGTATGTGAGTCCGCTTATCAATTGGGCTTCTCGCTCAATGACAGCAGCAGAACGGCTTTTTGAAGTCATAGACTCGCAACCCGAACAGTTGGACGATGGTAGCCTTAAAGCGATGCCAAATATCGCTGGAGAGGTAAAATTTCACAATATGACCTTCGGTTATGAGTCACATAAGCCGGTATTAAAGGATATTAATCTTCACGTCCAACCCGGTGAGATGATCGGACTCGTCGGTCATTCTGGTGCCGGGAAGTCAACACTTATTAATCTAATCTGTCGTTTCTATACACCGGACGCTGGCCGATTAGAGGTTGATGGCGAGGATATTAAGCAAATAGACCTCAAGGATTTACGCCGACAGATTGGGGTGGTGCTACAGGATCCATATCTGTTCAGTGGTACTATTGCTGAGAACATCGCCTACGCGCATCCGGATGCCGCTATGGAGGATATCATCGCGGCAGCGAAAGCAGCGAATGCCCACGAATTTATTGTCAAGTTCCCCGATGGCTATGATACCGAAGTCGGTGAACGGGGTGGAAGTTTGTCTGGTGGCGAACGACAACGTATTTCTATTGCGCGTGCGATTCTGCACAATCCACGCATCCTGATTCTCGATGAAGCGACCTCATCGGTAGACGTGGAAACCGAGAAGAAGATCCAGCAAGCCATTGATAGGCTCGTACAGAACCGGACGACGTTTGCGATTGCACACCGGCTTTCAACGCTCCGAAATGCCGATCGGCTTTTTGTGATTGAAAAAGGTAAAGGCGTTGAGTGCGGCTCTCACGAGGAACTCATGGAGCAAAAGGGTATCTATTACAAACTTGTAGAGACGCAAAGGGAAGCCGCCAATGTGCGTGCGCGAGCACAAGCGGTAGAGGGGTAAACATGCAAAACGAAAATGCTGAGAAACAGGAAACACCTACCACAGAGGAGCTGACCAAACCGGAGTCGTCTGAATCAGATGACTTTACGCCGCGCTATTTGGATGCAGCCGAGCTTACATTTACACGTTCTGAAGTAGGGACAGCACGACTCGAAATTCGGGATGAAGTCTGTCATCTGCGCGTAATAGTGCGGCGGCTTATGCCGCTCAGCAAACCTGACGGCTACATATCACTCGCAGTGGACGAGGATACTGAAATCGGTATCCTTGTGAACCCGTCGGAACTCGCACCGGAAGGTCTGAAAATTCTACAAGAAGAATTGGATAAGCGGTATTTCACACCGACGATTCAGAAGATTCATCGCGTGAAAGAACAATTCGGGATCCATGAGTGGGAGGTTGAAACGGAACGCGGACGTATCACGTTCTCGGTGCGTGGGTTGAATCAGAACATCAAACAGGTGCCGCCCGCACGGCTTTTCGTGACGGATGTGCGCGGGAATCGGTACGATATTCCGGACTATCGGGAGTTAGATGCCCAGAGTTACCAGCAAATTCAGCGGCATCTATAACAACACCAATGAAACAGCGACGTTTTCGCGCAGTTATTGCTTCGATTGGATTACATCTACTCTTCGCCATAATCGTGGCGTTGTTGTTATCTGAACAGAGAGCGTTAGATAACGATGCGTTCCAAGGCACACTTGTTAAACTCAATCCCACTAAAATAGAGATGGAAATTCGACCGACTCATAGAACCGTCGCTGTCAATCCAACACTCACAATAGAGACTTCCACACCTCGCATACCGACACAAGTATCGCATACACGGCAGCTGCCGAAAGCGCAGACAGCGACCGTCCGACAAGTGCCTCGATTTGACGATGCGTTGGATCCTGTGGAAGTCGCGGATGTGCCTACCGTGTCTAATGTTGAGACACCGAACACTTCATCGGCACATGCGTCTGTTGCCCCTGGCGGTGGTGCCGCAATCATCGAAAGAACTACGCCGCCTACAGTCCAAAGCAGAGGAACAGCCGACACTGGGTTCACAGAATTCCTTGATGGTGCCCTGCCGACAAACGGGTTAGGTGATGGGCCCGATATAACATTGCGAAATTTCGTGAAAATACCGAAAGGAAAATTGGGCGGTATCCTTGAAGGGACAGGCAACGAGATTCGCGGACACATTCGACTGATTCGCCTCAAACACTCGCTTTCGGATTGGTGGCAGGACCCGACTGCGATCCCGTCCCTCCTCAAGTGGTTAGAGGACCACACCCCGATTCGCGCGGATATGGATTTCGCGGGCGGTGCGCTACAACTTACGAATCCAAAAATCATGGACGCACCGCTCATCATCATGACAGGACACGATAAAGATATTACCGTTGGACGTGGGCTTGCCAAGGACGGTCCACTGCAAGCGGGTTTCACACCGGAAGAACGCACCGCGCTACGGAAATATATTGTTGAGAAGGGGGGTATGCTGTTTTTCGACGACTGCGGTTTCAACGGACTTTTCGCACATATTGTCGCTGATGAACTCAGGCAAATTTTTCCAGAGTACCCGCTTGAGATTCTGCCGCACGATCACGAAATCTACACTATCCATTACCATTTGCCGAAACCACCGACTGGAGGCGATGTGTTCTGGGGTAATGAGAATAACGCCCAACCGACGCAATTCCGTTTTCAGAAAGGGATTACTATCGACAACCGGTTGGCGGTGGTTTACAATCGTAAAGATTATATGTGTGCGATGGAAACTGCAGAGATTGAAAGCCGTACAATGCTACGACTCCGGCGTTCTGCGGATGTCTATCGGTTCATGTCAAACCTACTGATTTATGCGCTGAAGTATGGTGGGAACACGGATCGGACAAAGTATACGGAATAGGTTTTCTAATTTTCCTTGCGGTTCGGTGAGGTAGGTTAGGAAACTTTGACGTTCCTTTCCGTATATCCAGCGCGCCCGTTGGTTGCGCTTACGTGTTTTGCTGATTGCTATTCTTTACCTGAGTCTCACATCCGCCTACACGATACCGCAAATTAGAAACTACGGGTTATTGCTTCCGCGAGGTTCTTGGGAAAATCGAAAAGTGATGTGAGGTTTGTCCGAATCAACATGCGCTTGATGCCTTTGTTGACGTTAACGAGTGCTGTCCGTCCACCGCTTTGGCGGATTTGGGTGCTGGAGGTTATAAGAACGCCTAACCCGGCACTGTCCATTGTCTGCGCTTTTGACATGTCAAAAATCAGCGTAGGCGTTCCACCTTGTGCCTCAAGCGTTTGAATATGTTCTTCAAGCATAGTCTTAAGTACGAGCGCATCTTGTCCTATGACTTTTCCTCGAATCTCTAAAAGTGTGAAGTTCTTGTTTTGAATATTGACTTGCATCAGTCGCTCCCTTGCCATTTTTATCTTAACATTTGGACAATTTTGCGTATTTTCATGCCAACAAGCACGATAGAAAGTTCTGTTTAGAACTTAAATCATAACAGATTCCCGTTTTTGTTTCAAGTGGCAAATTCTCATGAGAATGCCGAACGAGAAGATTTGAAACAGGTTGGGCATACGAATTCAGAACCTAAGAACACTGCGGTCATTGAAGTCTTACGAGAACAAATCGCTTAAGTCTCAACTTGAGAATGCCAACCGAGAAAAAGCACAAGTCTTGGGAATACTTGAGTTGAGAAACAGACTTTGATGCTACCACCGAAAAAGAAACGGAGTTGGTTAGGTTACTTCCGGCTAAAGAAATAACCTAAACAGGAATCGCCAACCCTTTGATCCTTTTAAGTTTTATTATTCCTTTGGAAACCTTCTGTCAAGATATGCGTTCCAGTCTGCTTGCTGTTGCCTACGCCGCTTGCTTTCTTCAATCTCGCGCATGCCACGCTTACCTTCTTCGTTTAGTTCCCAAAGGATTCTAACAACTGTGTAGTACCCCACAAAAGTGAGGGTAATGATAAACAGCAACCCAAGTATCCACATAAGTCGTTTTCCTTTTCAATTGTGCATGAATAACGTCCTGCACGTTCAAGTTGGGAATTCGCAACATCGACGGACTGCTTAATCTTCGTCTACAGGCTTCGTATAGGAAGGGTTCATCTCTGCTTCCTTAATCTTGCACCAATGTCCGAGTTCCGATATTTTCGCAGGCGTTGCTGTTAACAGGAAATCCATAACCTCGTCAACGCCTTCATTAGCGAGTTTGATGAGTTTATAGTTTATATTTCCTTTGTCGCTCTCTGCTCGTACGACTATTAGTTGTTTAACAAGACTAACAGCATCTTCTACCACCTGTAGCCGTTCTTTTCTATCCATTGATTTGACTCCTATAACGATTATTCTGAACTGATTGAATGTGTGCGGTAGTTGCGAAATCGCCACTCTACTCGTATTCAAATTTCCGGTCGGGATGTGTTAGGTTTTCAATCAAAATCGCATCGTATTCTACAAGTGTGAATTCAAACCTGTTGCCTCTGGGACCTCCCTTTTGTTTAGAACCCCCTGGCCCTGATAGCCCACCAAACGAGATGATTTCAATAACGATTTCATCCCACACGGGGTCCTTCACGATGACAGGTTTGCCATCGAGTGTTTTTGCGTATGGCGATCTGCCGGTGTTGCCCATAGAGAACCAAGCACGGATCTTTGGATCATCTTCTGTGAATCCTTCACGAAGGTTGTGATTCGCATCTATACTGCCCCAGCCTATACTATAGATCAATCCCTCATCACCAGAGCCCTCGTGGGAATCCATAGGTCTCAGTCGATACCGTCCTGGTGCTAAATCCAAAACATTCTCAAATGTGATTTCGGGATACATCGGCTGTTCACCTGTTTCAGGTATAGATGGCTCAACGAGAGGCTGTTCGGTTGTAGCAGGTTCCATCATTTGTTCCGCCTGATCGCAACCTGCGAGAATTACGATAACACATAGAATAACAGGTGTCAAAAACTTCTTTAACAATTGTGAACTCCTTTTTAGATTTTTACAGTAGGTCAGAGTTGCGAAAATCGCAACGGTTGTTTATACAAACCTGTATTGGAATTATAACCTAAATTAAATGAAATCCGTATCCAAAAATGACTCGCCCGCCTCTGTGATTTGCCATGTGTTATCTGCCGGATGTGCAACAAGTTTTTTCTCCTTGAGGTGCAGAAGCACGTGGCGAATTAGGCTATAGCTACGCCTTCCATATTTCTCTTTCGACGGTGGTATACCTATCTGCAGACTAATGTCCTTTGCAGATACTGCATAACTTCCCCCTTGTTTTTCTTTAAGCATCGCATGTAACACAGCGGATTTTAGCATCTCTAACCCTATATAGGCAGTCTTTTTCATATTCATTTGAACCCTCTCCAGTCTAAAGACTGGAGATTCCTTTTGTTCCTCATGGGAACATTCTCCGCTCAAGCGGAGCAACATCGGCCTTCTAAGCGAATGCCGACGGGCGGTGCCATAGCCGCCGCTACGGGGACACCTAAGCATCCCAGATACTTTTGTCTTATATTAATCGCACCCACACCATCGCGATGATATTCAAAACCACATTTGCACTTATACTCGCGATTCGTAGGTTTCTTCCTGTTACCACACTTTGGACAAGTTTGTGAAGTGTAAGATTCATCAATCACTTCTACTTTCATACCTAACGCTTTCGCTTTGTATGAAATCAGTTGCGTAATTTTACCAAACGCCCATTGATGCAGTTTTTGATTAGTACGCTTGCCGTAGTTAATATTCTCGCGTATGCCAGTCAAATCGCCAATCACAATTGTACCAATGTTATTATCCTCACACATCTGCACAAACTTTGTTGTGTGTTTGTGTAAACCATCGCGTATCTGATTGTCGATTTGCCTTATGCGATTCCATTTACGTTTTACAAGAGACCACCAACGTTTTGAATGGCGTTTACACCTATCAATCTTTTTGCCAAATGCCGCTATCACCTTGTTTCTCAACCGGTATAGACTTCGTATATACCGCCCATTGAAAATCATAGTGTCAACACCATCATAGCTAACCATAGGATGTATCTCACCAATATCAACGCCAACAATACCTTTCTCTTTCGACTTCAGAGGCTTACCCACATTATACACAAAATGCAGAGTATATCGACCTTTGTCATACACCAACTCAACTATAGCAATATGTGCCATAGCATACACCAAATCAAAAGTCTTTGGCAATCTTACCTTTAACGGTTCACCACGTCTACCATTAGACAAAATCAATATATTGCCATTAAAGCGAATCGCGGATTTCTTCCAAGTGGTTGTTTGAAACTTTTTGTCTCTATGTGGTGACTTTGCTTTCTTATCGCCATTCTTACGCTTTTCACGAAATCCCTTACGATTCTTGAAAAACTTTCTACGCACTTCTTGTATACTCTGTGAATGTAAAGGTTGCGATTTAGATAACTGCTTATCCATCCACAACTCACAAGGCGTATCAAGACTGCTACCAGTACGATAACCATGCGCATAGTCCCACATATCCTTCAACGCCAAACACTCACCCCATACAGACGCGGTAGAAGCATTGATAACATCCAACTTCTCAGTATACTGCAATTTCAACTTACGGGTACGCATTGCTAACTCCTTGCATTGCCACCGGTGTTACTCGGTTGTGGTAGAGACTGCCCCTGAGAGGGGCAGATAACACTCTCTACCAGCAATGCAATTAATATGATACCACACAAAACAAAATATGTCAAGTAAATATTTTTTACTTGACATATTTTTATTAAATACGATATACTACACATATCTCAACTGAAATAGCGGACGGATCTTTAGACCGGCCTGTTAAGATACAAAAAATCAGTGGGAATTATCGGTTCTTCTTTACAACGGGAGTTTTTCTAATGAGTAAAAAAGAGTTTTTAAAAATTTTTCGCATAACTATATGGATTATGTGTATTGCCCTTCCAGTTATTGTTATATCTTCTTTCTTTGAGTTCGTGGGAGGTATAGCTTTAATTTCGGTAGTTGTTTTCTCTGGTATTTTTTACATAGTAAATTTAATGGCATTACTTATTTCTGATAATTCTGATTAACATCATGAAAATAACAACAATCGCAAGAATCAAAAGTGCTTCCACTATTAAATTAATCCATGAGAAAAGACACAACTCTCTAACGTATATCTTAAAAACCTCTGGGTGTAGTTCGCCAGATTTAAGATCGAAATCTGATTCTGTAATGTGATTTGTGTTAAATATCAAAAGTGCTATATTTATTATCAATGCTACAAATAGTTCAACGCTTTTGTTCCTGTCGGCGTTATTTGATCCCATCATATTCCCCCCCTGAGCAAAGTGAAAGGCGATGTACTTTTAAGTGCCCTGCCTAATGCTTTATTTTTGTTTGACGGCTCCCCAAGTGGAGATTTTAACCTTTCTTTTTCTTGGTGAAGCTGCAACGATCGCTTCCATTGCTTTCGCTTTAACAATAAGTAAATCCACCTCGTCTGTTATACCGTCATTATTCAGATCTGTGTCATAAGATACAGAGTTGTGCATGCCGCTACGTACAATTAAAACATCGTAAATATCAATATAACCATCATCGTTTACATCAGCATTTATATTTTCTTTTATGCCGCTATGGTTGATTGTAGGATGGCTATCCGTGTAAAGCCTTGGTTCAGCCAACACAAAATGATCACAACCTTGATTACCTAAATCGTCTATAACAATCTTCAATGTTTCAGAATTATTATCTATATCAAATTCAATTTTTTCACCATCGTTGTCCAGATAAAACTCTTTTGAATATACTTTTTTATTGTCTATTTCAGCGATAAACTTAACTGAGGCAGCGCCACCACACCGTGAGTTTGGCAACAACAACAACGTGCTAAAATAAGACGCTTTTATTTTAGAAATATCAAACACATAAACAGCAGGTGCGTGCGAGTAAAACCAATGCTCCAAAATATGCATCTCATCAAATATAGTGTAAGCACCTCGTGTGTTGCTTATTTCTCCGTCAACAGATTTTTCCCAGATATAGGGGAAATACCCCATCCATTCATCTTCATCATTTATAGGTAAAATAGAAGAGTCTGAAGAGTATAAAATGCTGAGTGCAACAAAGGTATCGCCTGTGTTGTCTAAATCATTATCCACTTCTACAGGACTTGTAATATCTGTTATACCAACAAGATTAGCTATTTGTTCTACATGTTTTTGATCATCAATATGCACGTTATTATACCAATACCGTATATATTGATTAAAATTGGATGTCGCTGCTGGTATCTGTAAAACCGCATTCCATGCCTCAGGTGTCTCTTCAAAAATAGGTAAAAACTCATAAGATAGCTCCGCCACTAATAAATGGTGTGTAAAATTACTAAATGACCCTCGTAATGTGTCTTCATTTTCAGTTAACCATCTTTGAGCAGGTATAGTTAAATTAGATTTTACTATTGCGTTCTCTGCGTAAGTGGTGTGGAACTCAGCATAATTACGCCAGTTAGGATAAGGTGGTGATCTTTTCCATGTTTCACCCATTTCTTTCAATACCCATACACTTGCCAACATACATAGCGACTCATGGAACCACAAATTCGGATTGTGGTTTGTTACCGTATTATAATCCTGTAAAATGTGCATCAGTTCATGAGAAAACTGATATGTAAATTGATTAAGAAAGTCTGCTTTACAGGATATTGCCACATTGTGGTTGTTCCCCCCAGCATGAGTTACAAAAGGTCCGTTATCGTCATAATAAACGCGAATATTGGCATCTATCTTTTGATTAGCTCTTATATGCTCCTCAAAATGCGATGTTATATTCACACACAACTTTTCTATTTGGGGTGTTGTAATATTACCCCAATTTGCAGAAGGTGTTACCGTTATATCTATATCACCGAAAACATTAAACGTGAATACAGCAGCTATGATTAAAATAACCTCTGTTAATTTAATATATCTCATTTTTCTCACTTCGGTATTTTCAAACCAAAATACAAGAGAATTGCGCCAAGTATCATCATAGTTACACACAAAGTTGTATCAATCATTTGTACGACCTCGCGTTAAACGCGCGTTAATTGAAAATTGATTTGACAATTGTTCATTAATCGCGTATACTTAAATAGAAGGTGGTAGGAGGCGAAAGCCCCCTACATCTAAAAGATATAGCTTTCTGAAAAAGTCCGCTATATTGAGAATCACATATTGGGAGGTATCGGATGGCAGTCCATGCCTCCCCTTTTTCTCGTTAAGTATTATACGCTATTTAAAATCGCATGTCAAATATATTTTTTATATGTTTAGCAACAACTGACTATCCACAACATACTCTTTATATTTCTGACTTTCCACATACTCCTTTAAAGCTTGAAGAGTTACACCACCTGTAGACGCTACAAACTTTGAACTCGTCCAAAGCGATATTATACGCTTCAGCCCAAAGAATTCACGCCTTAACACTATTGATGTGTAGCCCTTAATCTTACCAACAATATCAGTCACGGCATATTTGGGTTCTATGGATGCCAGTAAATGAACATGCTCCGGCATGATTTCTAATGCTGTGACCTGATAGTTGTAATCATTTTGCTTTTCCAAAATCAATTCTTTAAGACGATTTTGTATCGCAGATGTCAACACCTGCTTACGATATTTCGTACACCAAATTATATGATAATCGCAACACCAAATCGCATGACGCGAAGACTTATATCGTTTTTCAGGTCGCACTGTGTCATACATACGAAAACACCTCCTCGTTTTAGATACATTTAACTGGAAACAAGATAGAACTTTGTGCTATACTTGTTAACCTAAGCGGTTGTAAGGCCGCTAAACCTTACAATCGCGAACGCCTGTAAGATGACGAACTCTTACAAACGCAAAAAGCCGCTTCATTAAGCGGCTCAAGTCGTCTGCCATACAAGTGGCAGACTTGCTAGTTTATTACTCAACTTTCAAGATTCAGAAGGAGTAAATCTTATGATGAAAATTGATTTCTCTTTTCAGAGAATTAGAAACAAACTAACCTCGTTTAGATTTAGCCTTATCGGCTTCATCAAGTCCTTTGAATTCTTTTTTCAATTTGGATTGAAACACAGCAAGGCGGTAACACCTCAACAACTGTATTTTTTCAATTTAACAGAAAGGTTAAATTCGGATGATACACCATCCCTTCAAGATTATTTGAAGGAGTGTCAGGGAGGTTACAAAAGGTATACGAATTTTTAACATCATAGCGGATTGGGTTTGACGATGTTTTATCACATCCCAAGCCCAGTCTCTTGACACACTCCCTTAGCATTTTCTACATCTCCAATCTGAAGAATGGAGTTTTGAAAATGAAGAGGATGATAAAAACTCCTTTGCTTGCGAATTCGCAATCTCTTTTTAACCTACCCTTTCATTGAGGGGAGGATTATACGCCACAATAAGCCTTTTTTCGATCGACCGCCGAATACGCGTGTTTTGGATCCAATCCCGATCGTCTATCTGAAGCACACAGATATGAGTGAATCCCATTCCTTTAGCACTGAACCATTTCTCATGATTGTAGTTAAGCGGTCTATTTTTGAATGATTCAGTTTGGCCTATGTACAAAATTGTGTGCCATGCTCCGTGTTGGTTCGCACTTCTCCTTGTGAACATATAAACACCCGCAACACTCTTAAATTCTTCTGTTTCTTTACGATAAACTTCAAACGTATACTTCTCTCCAGTATTATCAGAGAGCGTTAAATCTTCTACTTTTGGCATGGCGAAATCCTTTCTGGGTTGCGATTTTCGCAACTTCATTCAATTTCAATTCATACATTTGAATTGAGTTTACGGACATTAAAGACTTCTTCTCCATTTTCAATAGCCAACATAAGAGCCGTTAGCAGAGAACAAGCTTCTTTGATGTCATAGAAAGTTGATATCTGAAATACTTTTCCATCTGCTCGTGCGGTTGCACTGAGGTCTATCTGCGGTTCTAATTGCGCCTCACCATCCATGAACGTGATGTCGCAAGCATAACTTTCCATCTCAATAGAATTGATCGCCAGACCATCTGCTTTAACGATAACCGTATTTTTCCCGGATTCTATGAATTCTTCTAATTCTTCTAATTCTTCTACAATAACTTGATCCTTCTGTTTTCCTGCCTTTACAGGTTCACCTTTCGCGTCCTGAATATCCTCTTGATATGATGGAAATCCCATGAAGATACCTCCTTTTGCGTTGCGATTTTCGCAACAGTTACTTGACTTTTTTGAGAAAAAAGGTACTTTTTTGCTATAATATTACTAAAGTTTGGACAATTCGTATCCCATTTGGATTGAATTTTCAAAGGTTGCGGGATTTTTCTACAAGTTTCACAGGAAACCCCAGAACTTGGGAAAAATAACGAAATATCTCTGATGACCGGAAACTGGGATGAAAGTTCTACGCTACAGTGCCACAGGCTAACGGTTCCTATGCTACAAAAGAGGATGTCTCTGATCAAAACCTTTGCCTATTTTAAAATTGTCCAAAGTTCAGTATAATATTACTAAGCTTGCTGGACAGGATTTATGCCGCAGCGCAATCCAACGTTGCGTCCTGTCCAAGCCCGTACAATCATTGTAAAACTTATGGAACAAGGAAACCGACGCTTATCAAATCAAGCCCGGACTCCTGTCTGAATATCTCAATCAACAACTAAAATCTGCTATGCTAAAAATCAGTGCTGCGTAAGCCATAGGTTATACTACACCTACTTTTTTTATTTGTCAAATTAAAAATAATATAGCCTTATATAACTGAGAGTGGTTGATTATTCCAAACTCCACTCCAGAGGGGTGATATGTTTATAGAATTGCGTTACTATAGTTTGAACAATTTTTTAGGATTTGCGTGTGGGCGTAGATGTAGGTGTCTGCGTAGAATCCGGTTCGGTTGGAATGCAGGTCGCATTTGGGCGAGTACGCCGCAAAACTGAACCATAGGTGTCAATTTAGTAGATTTTCAGGGGTTTCCTCTTGAAGTCACGTAGGTTGGGTTGAACGGCGTTGAGAAGTCCGATGTTGACATGCCAAGCACACCTGAAAGTCAATAGCCCGCATATCTATTCAAGAACGGAGTAAAACCCAACTTTACACGTGCAGCACACAGGAAACTTCAAAGCTAAAGCGTTGGGTTTCACTCGGTCTCTGATGGAGGTAGTGTATCTGGAGACAGTTGTGTTTTTCTATGATTTTCACGGTTTCGGTGGCATCCGTTCTACCCAACCTACGATGCCTTTACACACCCGGACCTATACTCTGGAATGTTACCAACAAATCAACCTAAGTCCCTTTCAACAGTGTTAGGTTGCGGGATCTGCATCTCAATATCAAAACCCTCTTTCCGGATGCGTTGGTTGAAGTAAAGAAGCGTGATACCGATAATCCAAATTGGAAATGAAATCGCATAGACAACAAGATGTATGACAATCAAAATCGCGTGAAAAAGTGGCGTACTGCTCTCAAAAGATTCTCCGAATAGTCCCCATTGAAGAATATCAATAAAATCTACTTCACTCACAAGATTTGTTGCAATAAGTATGAATCCGATGGAAATTTCAATTATTGCGTGAACCACGGTACTCAACAAAAGGATTGCGAGTAGCATTCCAAACACGCGCCACCACATCCCCTTGACGAGTTCACTACTCCGTCTCAGAGCGATGCTTATGACAGGCTTTTCAAACATGATTGTTTGAATGAACAATCCCCAACGCACCGCAAAATAGATTGCCCACGGTATACCGATGACCGTAACTGTCAAAACCCCTACAACTAACCACCAAAGAAGATAACAACCTATCAGCTGCCAAAACCTATCCATTGTTTGTTGCAAAACTGAATGAATTGTGATGTTCTTACCGAGATAGGTTGCGCCGCTACCGATAACTATTCCCCCTATACCCATAATGGAAAAAGTAACTGTAATTAGGACTGTTGCTATCCCTAATAGGAGAGAACGGTGAATGAAAAACTCAGAAAAATCAACCAAAAGATGTAATGCAAGTTCTGATAGGACAGAAAAAGCGACAAGTCCCAAGAATAGCGAAAAATGTTTCCGATAGAGGCTAAACGTCGTATCCAGAATGTCCGCAAATTCCATCGGTTTAAGGGCAGTCGTTACTATAGTAGATTCACTGTTGTGATTTCGTGATGTATCGTTGTGTGTTGGCATGCTTCCTCCGACCTTAATTATAGAAGCGTCTGACTATAGTGGATTTTAGAATTAATGAGACATTCCAAACCGGTGCGGTTAGGAAACCGCACCTACCGGGTCCCCTTCCCAGTAACGGGTGGGGACCCCGGGGGTCCAAAATTGGACAAAAAACCGAGAACTAAATGGCTCTGGCTATTTCAACCGTAAAATTTGACATATCAGTGGAATCGTAGTAAAATAATTTATATCGTGTCTCTCATCCCAAACAGTTTTGAGGTAAAATAAGTGACACTAACAAGGAAAAAAATCACAAACATCCTTTCTGAAAAATCCGAATACCTTGCCGAGGCGTATGGCGTTAAGAGGATCGGCTTGTTCGGCTCTTATGCCAAAGGCACACACACTGAAGATAGTGATATTGATATCATCGTCGAATTCGAAACGCCATTAGGCTTTGAATTCATGGACTTTGCCGATTATCTCGAAGAACTTCTTGGGAAACGTGTAGATGTGCTCACTGTAGGTGGACTTCAAGGGATTCGGATTCCACACATTGCCCAATCCATAAGGGAAAGTATTGCCTATATCCAATAGCACAGATTCTGTGAGTTGCTCTAATCCCATGCGGCGTGTAAGAATCGGATCCAGTTGCCGTGCATGATAGCGGCGATGTCGTCGTCGCTATAGCCACGCTTTGCCAACAAGCCCGGTATCTTTTGTAGGTCAGCGATGGTGTCCAAGTCGCTGGGGGATTGTTCACGTCCGTAACCGCCATCTAAGTCTGTGCCGATAGCAGCATGCCTGCTATTGCCCGCCAATTGACAGATATAATCAATGTGGTCAACGACATTGTTCAAGGTAACCTTGTCATGCGGAGTTTCGCCGGTAACCCAGCCCGGGTGGAGCATCCACGCGTCAAAAGCAGTACCGATAACCCCGTCCCGCTCAAAGATTGCCCGTAATTGTGCGTCGCTGAACTGGCGTTGATGCGGAACGAGTACACGGCAGTTATTATGACTGGCGAGAACTAAGCCGTTGTAGTGGTCTAATGACTGCCAGAATGCCTCATCAGAAGAGTGGGTGAGGTCGAGGATAACGCCTAAGCGTTCCATCTCGGCGAGCAAGGGCGGTCCGAGTTCGGTTAACCCGATTTCTGTACCAGTGCCGCCAGCGTAACGTCCGGGGCCGTAGTGCGTCAAACCAATCAGGCGCAACCCGCCATTCACCCACGTCTCTAATTGCTCTGGGTGTAGGATAGCGTCGGCACCCTCCATACTTACCACGAATCCTAAGGGGGGTGTATCATTATGATCGCTGGCATTATTATCTGTCGTTTCGCTCTCCCAATTCTGCCAGTCGGCGATGTGGCTGTCCAAGTTTTCTCGACCGGTGATGATGCGGACGTGTCCTGTCTCTTCTAAAGCGCGGTAGTAAGATAGTTGCCCCTGTGCGATGCCGTAGGCTTGCACGGGTGAAGCAAAATCGAAATGCGGGGCGGGTCTGCCAGTGGAGCGTGCAAAGAGTGTAACGAAACTCAGGGCAATACGTCCTTGACGCATCTCCGGGAGTGCTACGGTGCCTTGACCTTTACGGGGTATCCCTGTTTCTTGGGTACGAATTGTATAGGCGGAACGCAGCAGGTCCCGGTTGCCTTGTAAAGCATTCATGGATAGATCAAGATGTGCATCAATGATAAGCATTTTTTAATTTTACCTTGCGGAGAAATAATGTAAATTTGATCTTGTGAAGTATCTTCCTTAAATCTGAAGAAACACCCAAGCAAAAACCCCTCCACTTCGTTACGGGCTACGGGTTTCTCTCTACGCGGATCGGAAGTCGGGAGTCGGAGTTCCCTCCTACCCAAAAACCTGCGCGTAAGCATAGCGGAGCGCAGTCCAAGGGGCCATAAATTAGAAATCTGGATATGCAGCGAGATGTGCGCCGGGGGTGCCGTTTTGATAATCGCCATCACACGCATTGCGCATCCAGCCACTGAGCCGAGCAACGAGGTCAGGATGATCTGCCGAGATGTCGTTTTCCTCGCGGTAGTCGTTTGGGAGATGATATAATTGGAAACTGTCCGTGCGATTGATATACCGTAGTTTCCAACCATCTGACGTTACGAGTGCTGGACCGAGCCGAGAGGCATATATGACCCACTCGTGGTGCTGCTGGTCTTCGTGTCTTTCGAGCAGCGTCGGTAAGAACGATACGCCGTCTTTGTCTTGGGGCATTTCCGCGCCGATGAAGTCTGCGAGGGTCGGCATCAAATCGTAGTTCGTGAGCATGTGGTCGGACACACTGTTAGGTGTAATTCTTCCGGGGAAGCGGACCATGTAAGGGATCCGTGTGCCGCCTTCCCAACTTGAAAACTTCAATCCGCCCATGCCGTCGTTTCCGTTGAACACATCGCCGCCCGTTTCCGAATAGAATTTCGTTGTGATGTCGTCGAAGCGGTTCCCCTCCAAATCCACTTGCCGTCCTGTCGTCCGTCCTTGTTGGCGGTAATACACTTCGTGTCCGTTATCAGCGGAGAAGGCAATCATCGTGCGGTCATCGATTCCGAGGCGTTCGAGTTCATCCAAGATAATCCCAACGGTTTCGTCGAGTTTTAGGATCATAGAGGCGTATTCTTTCTCATACGTTGTCAACGCCGAAGACTGCTTGACTGCTGGGTGGATGTCAGGAATGGCGATGGGTCCATGTGGCAACTGTGAGGGATGATAGAGGAAGAAAGGTTTATCCTTGTGGTCGCGAAGGAACTCTATGATTTTCTCGTTGAAAATGTCTTGAGAATATACCGCTTTGCCTTCCTTGTTCCTGCGAATCTCCATATTTTCGGCAGATTCCGAGTTTGGATGTACGCCGCAGTCGGCATGGGTATTGCCTCGAATGTGTGTGAGTTGCCCGTTTTCAAAGAGATAGGGTGGGTAAAAACCGTGGCAACGTTGATGGTCATAGTAGCCGTAGTGGGACTGCCAGCCGTGCCGACGGATGCGTGCACCGGTTGTGGCAAACCCCCATTCCAGTTTCCCAATTTGTCCTGTAACGTAGCCTGCTTCCTCGGCGATCTGTGCCAAGAAGACATCATCAGGACCGGCTTGAAGCCCAGTTGTATGCAGCGATTCCGTAATTTGATCGAGTGTCAGTTCACCGGCACTTAGCCTGTTGTAGAGTCCGCCTTGGGTATATGTCCATGTCCCCTCGTGGCAATCGTGGATGCCCGTCAGCATACTGGCACGGGATGGTGCGCAGAACGCACAACCGTAGGCGTGGTTGAACCTCATCCCTTCGTTTGCGAGGCGGTCGATATTTGGTGTCTCGAAATGCTGCTGCCCATAGCAGCTGAGCATCCCGCGTCCGAGATCGTCTGCGAAGATGAGAATAACATTCGGGTTATCGGTCATGTATATTGACTGTTCCCTCGCTGCTCTGGTCCCCTATCTGTTCATAAAACAAATCGGGTAGATTCGCGTGTAAGTCGGCATGTTCAATAGTTATCGCAACCAGATTTCCCATAGCATCCAAATCTATGTAGATGTTCTCATTGATTTCTTTTGTTTCGGCGACAGCGTGTGCTGAGAACTCAATTAACGCTGTCGCGGTGTCATGAAAATACTTTACTTTCATTGTGAAATTCCTCTAAAATCTCGATCGAAGAAAGCATTATGAACTGTTTCTCCATCCGCAAGCAGAATAACTCTGAGAAACTTATCCTCTTCTGGAATCCATTTCCATTTTCTTATTCTCCCATCCCCCTGTATTTCTGTATACACAGGATCCGCGATGGTCTGTTCAATCCATTCAGTTTTGATTCTGACGCGGTCAGGTCGTTGTCGTACGTGTAGAAAGTATTGCGTTGATTTCAAGTTTTGCGGTAACCTCAATTAAACCCAAGCAATCATTCTGAGAGAAGAATATTGTAAGTGCCCTAATGGAAACTCATCCCTATCGCCCGGAGAAGATACTATTCAAACTGGAATGCGCGTTGTCTGTAGAGATGCTCGAACAAGTTCCCCTCGTGCGGACTATCCCAAGAGATTTGATTCGTCGGGATCGCGCCCAAATTGAGGCGGTCAATGAGCGGTGTCGCTATGAGGTCTTGTGTGAGTGTTGCATCTTCTGTAATCGCGGTAGCAACCAGTGTCGCGCCCATGGCTTCAACTAATTCCGTCGGTGAAACTTCAACAACACTCACAAATGGAAACGGGAACTCTGTGTTTGCTAACGGGTGTTCGGCATCCTCGCACCATATCACAGTCGGTCTGAGGAAGGTGCAGCCATCTAATTCGACGACTCGGTCACCCGTTGTCAACTCTGTTGCACCGGGTTCTTTGAGGTGCTGGTCAATCAGCGATGAGATACCATGTGCAGCTTTCGGATTTGCCCACGCAGCGATTCCTGCTTGTGGGTGGTCAAGTGGTTTGGGTTCAATGCGCGCCAAGCGTTCTGCTAACGCTTCAGCGATTTCACGTCCATTTGCTGTTACCCATACACCAGAGGCGTTAATGCAGGATCTGCCGCCGTTTTTGGAGACCGATTCTACGATGAGATCAAGGTACTGATCCGAGTTATTCTGCTCACCTTCATGGATGATGATTTTGCTGCGTCCGGGTCCGTGGATTTCAACGCGAGGCGTGTTCAGCCACGGTGCGACGGTTGAACCGCCACCGAAAAGCATAGCGCGTCCACATCGGTTCAGGATTTCGTTGGCACCGGAATAATCGGTTGGATAGAAACTGAACGCCTCTATTGGAGCACCCGCCGCGATAAACGCCTGTGCGATGCGGTAGGGAGTCCACGGCTCCTCGCGTCCGGGTTTCAGCACAACGGGGACTTTCAAGGCGATAGCGGGTACCCATAGTGAATGCACACCCGGCGAATTACTTGGCAGGATAGCACCGAGAGAACCCGTTTCACAGACGTAACTCAACGTGCGTCGGTTTTGGACACCCCATCCAGTGTCAAGCACTTGCAAATCGAGTCCGCGGGTGAGTCCATCTAAAACGGTTTCTATGTTCTCCATGACGCCTTGAATCTTGCCGAGATTCTGTTGGCAGAGTGCTTCAGGCAAGCCGGTCGTCCCAGAGACCTGTTGGATATAATCTGTCGGGGATTGCTCGGTCCCGTCAAGGGGCAGTGTCTCGGTTGAGAAAAGACGCGCTGCCTCTTTACAGATAGCAATCAATTCGGCGATAGGACGTTGTGCAAGTGCCTCTTTTTGGAGTCCGATGTCAACGAGGTCTTTCGCTATCAATCCACGGTTGGCTTGGCTCACCTCGACTAAAGGTTCACCTGTTTTGATATGTGACACGCTGACGGTGTTCAGGCTTCTGTAAGAACGTCCGGCGCGTAGAATTGGGATGTGTATCATCTTTTATAGTTTTCAGTTTTCAGTTTTCAGTTTTCAGTACGCTGCGCTTTCAGGACTCAGTTAAAGAGGTCGCTTGTGGCAGTAGCAAGAAAAGTAACCGCTACAAATAATCTCTTAACTGATAACTGGGTACTGAAAGATTTTTCGCAGAAAAATCGTACTGAGTACTGATAACCACTTTACCATGTAATTTTGGCTACCCACCCGGAGGCGGCATCGCAATAGAGGAAATTGTCGTCGTAGAGAGATAACCCATGCGGTTCAGGGCAATCTTCAGGCACCTCAATCTGATCAATCGGCGTGCCGTCTTTAAGGTCGAGTTTGACGATGACCCTATCAGAGGTATGGGTTGACCAAAGCCCATCTTCAACGCGAACCATACCGTGTCCACGTCCATGCGGCAACGGAAGCGTCTTTTGCACAGACCAGTCGGAAATCCTGACCTTATGGGTGACCTGATCCTTAAGCGTTTGGACCCAGAGATGTCCTTCATCATAGTGGTCATATTCGACACCGTGTGTGCCGCCGCCATCGGGTATCGGGTAGCGTCCGAGGGTTTCACCGGTAGCCGGATCGACTTGGAAAATCTCACCTGTCTCGGCATCCGTATCCCGGACGGCTCTCCACCGTTCGCCTGAACCGTTTGCGGCTAACCAGAGTGCGCCGCCCCCGAACGTCATCCCGCTTGTGTTAGAGGATTCGCTCGAAATGTCGCGAATGAGTTTCGGCACGGTATAGTCCGGGTCTGACGTGATTTCAACTAAGGCGACTCTATCGGTAATCTGGTCAACGATCCATAAACCTTCGTCTGTAACTTGCAAACCATTGGGGACAGCATAGGGTGAGCGGAAGACTTTTTCAATTTTCGTGATCATATTCAGACTCCTTTTTAATAGTTGTCAGTTATCAGTTATCAGTTGTCGGTTAAGAGCCTTCAACGTAACAATAGACTTCTCCGTGCAGCACTCCAAGCGAGGGTAGATTGTTACGGTCTCTCTTAACTAAAAATCGCTAACCACTAAAGATGACTTTAGCCACTTTAGATATTCAGGTTTTCGTTTATTACTCGGAAAAGACTTGAAAAACTCATTTGTTGGCAAGTGTTGTATGAATTTCAGTTCCGGGGTCAGAATTAGTGAGTCCACCGGATAGACAAAATGCGCTTGAAGTTCTTTAGCCAAGGCAGCTGCAGCAGCTCCTTTTGTGTCTGCTTCAAGTTCAGGTAACTCTCTGAGTAACACCCAGACATTCACAAAGTGCGTGTTGAGGAATTTGATGACTTTCGATGAGGAGAGCGGACCCGCTCTCAAACCTTTACCCGTTCCTCAGCAGGACTCATCATCAAGGGCACCAAATAAAACCAACGCGTGGATGGAACGATTTGTTACTTTCGCGAGTTCAATCGTCTCTTCAATCGGGGTCCACTCAATTTCAGCGAATTTGTAAAACGCAGTCGCCAACTTTTTGCGAGCTTCTTCCTGAGTGATGTTTGTTTCCCACGCTATATCGTGTATGGAACCACTTGATAAAGTAGAGAGTTCCATGCGAGGAATAAAAGCCATGTCTGCTGCTCTGAAAGCGTTAACATCTACATTGCTATTGCGTGACGGAAGAGCCAAAGAAAACTCGACAACTACGCCTTCCTTTCGATCCAGTACCAGCCGCCCTGCAAACAGTGCGGGTAACAAACGGACACTGGACGCGTCCAACATGAACTGTGCATGAATTCGCAAAACAATTTCCGCATAGTTTGGTGAAATCGCCCGTAAACATGCTTTCGCCCCATCAGATTTAGGCGTTCTGTGAGAAGAGACGGTGATCTCCGTTGTTGCCCCCGGGTGAAACTGACAGAGGAAAGGGAGAATCCCTTTCGGATCAAGTTCCCAAACATCGCCCACATTAGCAGTCGAAGGCGGCAGAAAAACTTGAAAGTCAGTTGTGCTGTAGTTCTTCAATGGGTGCAGAGGTTTGGGATTGAAAAGTTCTAACGCTTGTTCCCACTCCATATTTACTGCTTCTGGCCACCGTGCCTTGAGCCTATCGAACTGTTCTTGTGTTAGCTGATGCAAGTTGTACGTAGCATCCGCGATTGGATCCCAATGTGCTTGTACTGGCACACTCGCTGTACTGCTAAGGGGACTCCTTAAATCCACCATTACCTTGTTTTGTCTCCTGTTATTCGTACGATTTAGTAAACACCTACGACGACACTTTCTTGGAGTTCTGTGAGGAGACGGAGGTTTTCAACGCCGTCCCACGGGTATTCTGGTATCGGCTCGGCGCGCTCGGCTTCGTCGCGTTCGAGAAAACGGGGAACGAAAAATTCTTTCGTTAGGGTTGTGAGCATGACGCGCCCAGTTTCGCCATAATCGACAGTTTCCTCTGGATTTTCTGGGTTCACCAGTTCAATGACAGCGCGCGGATGTGGCGGATAATAGATAATTGCATAATTGTCCGCTGGATCAAAAGGTTTACAAGTGGCTAATCCCATGAGCGTATTGCCGTAGGTCGGAATAAAGTCGATGCCTGGAACAAGTTCTTCACGTGCGAAGCGATGGAACTGTGCGTCCATCTCGGTGCCTCCGCAGAAGATACCTTTGATACCTGCTTTTGGCAGAGAAATCTTTTCGCACAACGCTTCGAGCAGCTTCGGTGTGGTGAAGAGGCATTGGACGTTTTCATGGGCGCGCAGCACGTTGAGTGCCTGAGCGATGACATGGTTTTTATATGCGTCCAACTCCTCATTTTTTCCGTAACGCACGAGTTGGTTCACCCAGCGCGGGTCGAGATCAACATGGAAACAGATGCCACCGCGATGTTGGGCGAGATGCTCAACTGCGAGTCGCAAGCGTCTCGGTCCCGTGGGGCCCAACATGAGCCAATCGCTACCGGGTGGGAAACTCTCATCAGAGAGCGTTTTACTGAAGATCTCATAATCGATATGGAAATCGCGGATGCTAATCCGTGTCTTGGGTACACCTGTTGAGCCGCCGGTTTCAAAGACATAGATCGGTTCATTGGCATAAGCCTTGGGAACCCAGCGTCGGACGGGTCCACCGCGGAGCCATTCGTCTTGAAAATGCCCAAGGCACTTGAGATCCGCGTAACCACCGATTTCTTTTCTTGGATCAAAGTCGAGGTTTTTTGCGAATTCCAGCCAGAAGGGAGATCCGGTCTTTGGACTGAAGTGCCACTTGACGATCTCCCGGACGTGTGCATCGAGTGCTTTTCGGTTTTCAGTAATTTTTCGGGAAAGGTTCATTTTTTCTCTTCTATTGCGATCAGCATATTACGGGTTACGATGTAAAGCACGCCGTTTTTTGCCACAGGTGTGGTATAGACAGCACTGCCCATGTTCGGTTCAAACAGCACCTGCTTCGTTTTCCCTGCTTTTAGGACGACCACATTGCCATCTTCGGTACCGAGGTAAACTTTGCCATCTACAACATAAGGGGACCCCCAAATTGCGGCAAAGGTATCGTGCTTCCAAAAGAGATCGCCGGTGTTGACATCCAAGCAGTAGAGGAATCCGCTAAGGTCTGAGATGTAGAGGAGTCCGTCATCAATCGCTACTGTGGACATCGTGCGATTGAACTGTTCGTCGCCGAAGTGCCAGACAATAGCGGTTTCGGTAATATCACCGGTTTGGGAGGCATCAATGCACCAGAGATGTCCTACACCTTCACCGTGTTCAGGATCCTGCCCAACAGCAAGAAAGACCTTGTCGTCATAGACAACAGGTGTCGAGATAATGTTATTACGTGTGCCGCGTCCGCCGAGTTCCCAAACGGAATCTTTCGGATTGCAGTCAAACTTCCAGATAATGTCGCCGGTTTCTGGTTCAAAGGCGTAGACCCAGCCGTCACCACCGGGGATGATAACCTGTGGAACACCTTTGATGACCCCGTAAGAGGGGTTTGACCACTGCCCGTGTAGTATGTTTTCAGCGGGGGAGGCATCTTCCCAAACGAGTTCACCGGTGTGTTTGTTCAACGCGATGAAGGATGGTGCATCGGGGGAAGGGATATGAATATGCCCTTCATCAACACCGTTACTCGTTTCCAAGAAGAGTAGATCACCGACAGCCAATGGTGAACAGGTGGCGAGATTATGTGGAAAGACATCCAACTCATCCATCATATCGTAGCTCCAGATGATGTCTCCGTCGATCTCACTTGTTTCGGTTTCTTCGGTAAAGGGACCGTCGTTTTCACCATCAAGGAAGCCTTCAGTGTCAACACAGACGACTTCACAACGGTTAGAGATATAGTAGAGGCGGTCGCCTTCAATAAACGGCGTGGAACAAATCCCCTGTAGGGGCCAGTCGTTAACCCGACCTGCGGGGAGTTTGGTGTGGGTTGATTGCCAAAGGAATTTGCCATCGGATTCGCGAAATGCCATGAGATTTCCGCGGTCGCCGGTGAGTTTTGGGTTGTAGAGTGCTTTATTGTTTGTTCCGACGAAAACTTTTCCACCGATGATGAGCGGTCCTGCGTAACTTTGTGAACCGAGTTCTGCGATCCATTTGATATTTTCACCGGTTTCTAAATCCCAATTTGCGGGGATATTCTTTTCGTCAGAAACCATGTTACGGCTGAGCGTACCGCCCCACAAGGCGATCTCTTTTTCAGCAGAGGCAGTGGATACAGCAAAAGCAAGACAAACTGCGAGCTTTATGATGTAGATAAATCGTGATTTCCAAAGAGATTTCAATTGAACGACTCCTTATGATTTGATATTATTCGTGGTTCGTTTTCCATACTTTTAGATTGTCATAGTAGACATCAGCTGGTGAGTTGCCATAGATACCCGGGCTTCCTTCGCGATTCGGTAGCGGGTCTTCGGCGGTGATTGTCCATTCTGCGGGTTCAGGTTCGCCGGTTCGCCATACCTTTCCACGGATTATCGCTTTATCATCCATAATCTCTACCATCATTTTCATCGTGTACCAGACATCCATCTCCCACGAGAAGTCAATCGTCTTTGCCATCCGTAAGTCTGATGCCCACGAACGGATTTGCAGACGTTGGTGTTTCCCCTGCATATCCAACGTATATCGGTTCGCAATAAGCCCTATATCGGGTAGTCTGCGTTTATTTCTTGTACCCATGAGGTCAACTTGAATCTGATAGTCTTTCATTGTAGAGGGACCGATGTAGACATTAGAGCGGTCCAAACCGCGCTGCGGGGGTGGCTTGACAAGAATTTTATTTCCATCCTTTTCACGGACAAAGAATTTGCCGGTCGCGCCGATCCAATGCGTCGGTATTTTTTCGAGCTCAATTGTCTCAAAATCTTCTGTCCACGGGAGTGATGGTATAACTCGGACGCGCGCCATTGCTTTCATATCACCGGATTGTACAGTAACAGTCCCCGCATGCGCTGCTGCCTTTTTATCGGGTGTGAATGTACTGTTTTGGAGTGCCCCTGTTAGTCCAGTTTTCATCCATTCTATGGCACCGACCGCGCTCGTCTGTTTTCCGTCTGCATCGAATCCGATGACGTTAAACCCAACAGGGTCGCCTGATGTGAGTGCTTCTGCGGGGGTCAGCAACAGCGAAACAGCAGGCGCTGTATTCATCTGAACCGGTTCTGGTGCCATCTCTTTGCTGGCACAACCAACAATAAAAAGACAGAGAATAAAGAAACCCAATAAACCCAGTAGCATTTCCGATTTAACCATAAACCCTTTTTTGACAACGGAAAAAAAGGAGCGAAAACCTGATAAATAAAAAATCATTATTTTGTCCCCCCGATACAGTAGAGGCGTTCTTCTGTGGTGAAATAGATACGTCCATCAGCGATAGCGGGTGACCCGTAGATTTCGACGTAGTGATCTTCCTCGGCTCGACTTATCTCTTGCGCACTCAGCGACTCACATCCATTTTCGCTGGGTTGAAGGATAATGAAGCCACCATTGACTTCTGTGACATAGAGTTTACCATCCGCCCAGACGGGTGACCCTCTTCCGACTTTGCCGATATTGTGTTTCCAGTAAAGCTCACCCGTCCCAGCATTAATTGCGTGGACATTCGCGGAGTTATCAACGACATAGAGGTGCCCGGCATTCAGTGTAGGGGATGCGTATCCGACGTTAACCCCGTCGTAGCGCCAGAGTTCGTGCGTTTTGGTAACATCTCCGGTGCCGGTTGCGTCAATACAGACGACGCGTCCCATCGTGGTCGTATCTATATTCTCTTCGCTATGCGTGGCGTAGACGTTCGTGCCTGAAACGATGACAGATGTATTGATACCGCGCTGGCTCAATTTAAATCCCCAGACCATCTCGCCAGTATTTTGGTTCATGGCGTAGATGCTGCCATCCGCATTACCGCCGATGATGAGTTGCTGCCCATTGATATTGGCAACGACAGGTGTGGAATAGGTTGTGTCTAAGGGTCTACCACCGGGGGTTGAAATCCAGATAAGTTCGCCGGTGTGTTTGTCAAAAGCGAAGTAGCGATGGCGTGTCATGGCTTGATCGCCCCACCCTGAGTTAAGGTAACTAATCACGACGAGATCGCCAGCAAGAATAGGGGTGTGTACACGTCCGCCGTAACCGGATATCCGCCCATACTCCTCTGTGAGCGAACGCGACCAAAGGATGTTCCCATCCTTGTCAAAGCAAAAGAAAAGCCCTTGGACCCCGTGTGCATAGATATTCCCGGTTTCAGGGTCACCAGCGAGGCTTGTCCATCCGACTCGGTTGAAAGAGATCGTGGTGTGGAAAACGTTAAATTGATAATTCCATAGGGGTTCACCGGTTTCTGCATTGAAACAGGCGATACGTTCCTGTTCGGTGATGTCTTTGCCAACACGACCAATGACGTAGACTCTGTCGTTGAGGACGATCGGTGTGGAACGTCCGATAAATTCTGCTTCCCAGAGCAGGTTCTCACCTTCGGCTGACCAAGTTGAGATTAACCCGGTTTCAGCAGAGGTGCCATCTTGATTTGGTCCCCGCCACGTTGGCCAATCGCCAGCAATAGCATGTATAGGAAGGGCAACCAGAACAAAGCAGGTGAGTAATAGAAAAAGGCTTGATTTCCAATGGTGCAAATTTCTGTTCCTCCTCGTGTATTTTACGTGTATCTGTAATCTTATTAAGACGCTGAAAAAGGTCTTAATGTTTAACGCCGCTGTGCTTCTGTCAGAAACATCTCATCAAATTCTTCGGTGTGGAAACCGCTGTCTTTAAGCAGGGGAGGAACACCGATCCTTTATTTCAGTTTTAGATTCCCCGAAGTGGGGTGCAAGTTGTTTTTTCGCCACAAACTCGTGGGCGATTTTCCCCGAGTGGGCTGCTTCTTTTCGGAAGTGCTGTCACCATCCCCGATCCGACCTGACCCGGTGTCTTTGAAAAAACAGGTAATGACCTTTCGGCTCTCCGCAAAAGCGGGTATATGTTGCCCCTTCCAGATCACAGTATCCAAGTAAGGTTAAGACTTTGGGAGCATCCTTAGATAGACCTACTACCAGTTCGGGCTATCGTTTAATAACCGTTGTTTCGGCTGCCATACCGAGATACTGCGATATATTACTGTAGACAGTGAGTTACCCCCGTTCAACCGATAGGCTTGGCTGCCGTATTGAACAAGCCCCTATGCTTTAGCTGGGGGTCACTGACTGTGTTGCGCTTATGAATCTGACAGCGCACCAGATGGTTTTGTTCAGCATATCTTTCGATATATCATTATACTACATTTGGTGTTTTTGAGAAAGGATTTAAATTACGGAATGGTTGTCAGCCAAATAGTCATCAGCAATCAGCAGTCAGCGGTCAGTTAGGAGTCACAACCAGAGTCTCCACCAGTTACTGAGAACGGGGAGGTCGCTCCTACAACGAAGAGTCTACCACTGGAAAGTCGAGATTAAGGATGTGTGATGTGATAGGAGGTGTCTGGATAGCACCACTTTTCAAGCGGAGCAAGTTTCTTATGAACTCCGTGTTCATTTTTTGGGTAATACTTTCTCAATTTTGGCTTCAATCTTTCAGGCAACGGATTTCGTCAGGTGTGTTGGCAGCTTAGACCCGACAATCCAATACTATAGGTGTGAGAAATTATCATTTAACCCAGGACGTGTCCCATAGGAGGATTGTTCTATCCAGACTGCCACTGACGAATATCTTACCGTCGGGTAAAAAATGCACACTCTCAACATTACCCTTATGCCCTTTGAGAGTTTTCAACAGGCTGCCTATCTCGACATCCCATAACCAAACCGAACCGTCCACACAGCCACTGGCAAGCGTCTTGCCGTTTGGGGAAAAATCCACACTCAAAACCCCACCAGTATGTCCTGGGAGGGTTTTCAGTAGATTGCCGGTGTCGGTGTTCCAGAGTCGAACTGTCCCGTCTGCGCCGCCACTGGCGAGCATTTTGCCATCCGGTGAAAACCTCACACTCAAAACCCGCCCTGTATGCCCTCTGAGGGTTTTCAATTGTCCGCCTCCGATAGCAAAGGCATCCCATAAAGGATGCCCGCTCTTAATGGCGTGCCATAAACGAACAGTTTTGTCCCAACTCCCACTGGCAATCATTCTGCTATCGGGTGAGAAACAGACGCTGGTGACGAAACCGTTATGCCCTTTGTGGGTTTTCAATAGATTGCCGGTGTCGGCATCCCAGAGCCGAACTGTACGGTCATAACTCCCACTGGCGAGCACCTTGCCATCCGGTGAAAATTTCACATTCACAACTCTATGCTTATGCCCTTCAAGGATTTTCAAGAGGTTCCCCGTCTCAACATCCCATAAACGAACAGTCTTGTCCCAACTCCCGCTAACAATTGTCTTGCTGTCAGGGGAAAAACTGGTGCTCGAGATCCAATCTGTATGCCCGGTGAGGGTTTTCAAAAGATTCCCAGTATTAGCATCCCATAAACGAACCCCCCTGTCTCTGTCTCTACCGCTACTAACAATTATCTTGCCGTCAGGTGAGAAATTCACACTCTCAACCTCATTAGACGTATGTCCTTTGAGCGTTTTCAAGAGGTTGCCTGTCTCGACATCCCATAAACGAACCGATCTGTCGCTTTCGTTACCTCCACTGCCAACTATCTTGCCGTTTTTGAGCAATACTGTCTCAATTTCGGCTTCAATCTTTCGGGCAGCGTCCCGGGCGAACTGCAGTCGATTTGACGGGTGCACCTCTGCCCTGATGCTGACAAGGAGATTGTATTTCACGAAATAGATGTCAGTAGGTCCCTGTTCCCACTCCGTCCAACTCTTGTGGATGCGGCGCCATGTAGCATCCCCAATGACATCATTAGGATTTAGCTCAGGGTGGAAATTCGGCATGGCGGCAAAAAGCCATATCCAGTTGCTCGCCGCCGCTTTTTTCGCAGTGTACGCGGAGTCAAATAACCAATATTGAACAGTCAGTTGATACCCACGCTGCTCGAATCCCCCAAGAACGGGTGATTTCTTTATGAGCCCACCTGTCCGGTGCCTCTCTGTTAATTGCATCCAGTGGCGATCATCTAAGTGTCCGATGCGGTTACTCTTCCTGAGTCCGATCATGTGAAGATCATCCAGTGTGAGGAGAACGGGATCGCGTGTCATGACACGATTGACATTATAGAAAACCCCACATCCGATTTGCGTTGTTGTCAGGAGCAGCAGAAAACCGATGAAGCGTAATCGAAATATCATAAACAAAAACCTCTTTTTTAATAGATGCTGGCTCCCAATGCGTTTGAATTTCAGATGAACTCTCCACTTTCAAAACGGAACATGTCTTTCCTGCTATTATAGTAAAGCCGATAATTACTTATACACCAACCGAAGGGCGAGGTTAATGAAGATTAATTTTTTAATTCGGTAATATTGGAACGTGCGATAAATCGCCCTACTACGAACCTACCCGTTTGTAGTAGGGCAATTCTGCGGTGTACTCACCTAAATGCGAAGTGCATTATTGCCCGTTCATTACCGAAATATTTTCTTAAACTTCATCAAACCTCGCCAGCGAAGGAGAGGCGTTTTGTGTTTTCGTAAGTGTCCACTTATTTTCAGGTTTCACTATAAAGACACAATTTTGCGGTAGAAAACGTGCATTTTGTGAAAAAAAGTAAACAAATTTGAATTTTTTATTGGTTGTCCAGCGAATGCTGGTTTCCGAAAGCACGAGAAGTCGCGGATTACTGATTCGATTTGGATCCAGTTTGTTTCTTAACACGGATCAATGGAATTTTATGTCGGGAGGCATCTTCATAGCGTTGAGTTGAGTTTCCATCAAAATGGTAAAGTCCTAATGTGTGGTCATCTGCAGTAAATGCGCCAATGGGTGTGTTATACGCTCCCTCGTTATAACGCACAACACGGCTGATTCTTAGTTCGTCTATATACATGCCAGATGCAGGCACTGCTTTCAGCCCACTCTCCTTTAGAAGGGGAACGCCTCCGATAAGAAGCGGTTCACTCGCGGATGTGAGATGGCTCCCTGGTATCAGCCCAGAGATAGAGCCGTCGCATCCGACAGTCGAGCCGCCGTCAATTATTGCCACGTAATAGACCCACCGCCCGGTAGGTAGCACTCCTCATATCTTTCCGGATCCACCTTCAATACCGTTTGTGACGATGGCAGGACTGGCTTTATACCCATCACCGACAATGGCACAGGTGAATCGGTCGGTTTGACCTACTATGGAAAAAGCAGCAGGGGATCCAGCAGCGAGCGATATAACATCTCGAACGCTCGGTGGTTTGTCTATGTAGACCCACGCCTCAATCGTTAGCGGCCCCGGATAGTCGGGAAACCAAGGTTTTTGGGTTTGCACGAGGGGTAGCTCGGGATTCAGTTCAAGCCAACCGCCTCCGGCAGGAGAAGGTTCATGCGGTGCTGCATAGAGCGTTAAAGGCAGCATTAAGATGATTACGAAGAATATATGTTTGAGCCATTTCATGAGAGACCTCTGTTAAAATTATAGGATTTACGCAAATTGAACAGAAAATCGGCATTTGCTGAAATGCCTCACAGTGAGAGTGTTTAGTTGTATTTAACCCCCTAAATCCCCCTTATCAGGGGGACTTTAAGAGGAAATGCGTAAGTCCTAAATTAATTGTAGGGTTGGTTAAGTTGTAAGCGGAGGACACCGCGATGGCGTGTGCCGATATAAAAAACACCACGGTCAACAGCGAAAGCCGTTATCTTGTATGGTACCTCGGATGCCATCTGAATCCACGTATCTGTGTCTGTGTTTATGCGATAAACGCCTTGGTTACCTACACCGTAGACCTTATCACCTTCTACGGCTATCCGAGCAATCAGGGGACGGTTACCATCTGTATCTGTGAGTGCGTGCCAATGGATGCCGTCGTGCGAATTCATAACGCCTTGATCTGTTACGACATAAACGGTAGCACCCGCAAAACTTATCTCTTCAAAATATGCGAAAGGAAAGGCTAAATCTACGGTAATCTCTTTCCAATTCTCTCCGCTGTCAAGCGACTGAAATAGGGATCCGTCGCGTTTACCTGCATAGACGATGTTCTGCGAAGCTGCAAGTGTGAGACCTTTGAATGTATCTGCTCCTGGGGCGCGTTCGGTGGTATCCATAACGCCGGTATTGAACCATTGTGCTTCACCTTTTCGCCACCTGAAGAGTTTGTGTCGGAATTCCATGTAGACGGTTTCATCCGTCATTGTAAACCCACCGTTTGTTAGACGCTCTTCAATGATACGTGGCATATCTGCTTGTCTCTGACGACTCATTTCACTTATTTTGCCATGCTCCTTTTCAAATTTCTTCTGCCATTCAACCCATCGTGTATCTTCACGAAAAGGAGGTCTTCCTTGAACAGGTATCAGCATATTTCCATCAAGAGAAAGATGAAAAAGCATAACTTTATCGGACGTACTGTTGCTGACGTAGAATGAACCGTTAACTTTCGCGATTTTCGCAAGACTCAGCACATCTGGGGCTGCCTGCTTCTTTCGGAGCCGCCCTTTTTGTCTAACGCCACCGCCAAGATTCGGGTTAACAGATGTC
Organism: Candidatus Poribacteria bacterium; assembly: GCA_965208735.1. Taxonomy (GTDB): domain Bacteria; phylum Poribacteria; class WGA-4E; order WGA-4E; family WGA-3G; genus WGA-3G. The sequence continues at coordinate 3,959,819 of CBDBPM010000002.1, read as the reverse complement.
CACGATTCTCCAAGATCCACTGATTTAACGATGCCCTCAGAAGTAAGCGCATAGAGAACATTTTCAAGCGCAATCAGCCGCTGGACGTGAGAGTTTACTATTCCGGTAGTAAAGGGGTACCACGAGAGACCTGAATCTGTTGATCGCGCTATTCCGGAGATGTCCGAGGTATAAAAGTTATTTTCGTCCAACGCGACAATAGGGGAAATACTCTGACTCAACGAATTTCGATCAGTTCCAATATCTGTCCATGTTTCGCCGCTATCTGACGAATGTAGTAAGACACGTGTTCCCATCACCACGAGTCTTTCGCCAACTGCGACGAATTGGATACCGCTGAACGTTTGGAGTCGGAAATTGTTATCCGTGGGCGGTAACTCCATCCACAATTTACCATCTACCTCTCTTCCGAATACCGGTGAAATATCGACCCAGGTATTGTCTAAGTCGGTTGAACGAAAAATTTTCGGAGGCGATTTCAAAATCTCAACCGAGTGATCCAGTCCAAGCGATTCCTCAAACAAGTTTGCCTTCCGTGTAAAATCGAGCCCAGTTATGACGTAAAGTTCAGTTTCGGTGGCTACCAACGCATTAATAAATTGGGACCCGTAGAAAGGTAATCCGTTCCATCCATCCGTGGTAACACGGTAAAGTCCTTGGTTTGTTCCGACGAATACGCTGTTGTCAAGTGTAACAGCATCCGAAATTGAGATGTTAGGTGCGCCCCCCATCTTCATAATATAGGCTTGCAAATCTTGCATCATCGGTATCCAACTTTTGCCAGCATCTTCAGACCGAAATATGTGCTTTTCAAAAACGAGGTAAAACGCCTCATCCGTGATGAGCAACTCAAGCGCACGTCCCTCCGGTCGAGGACCGACGGTTTCCCATGTTTCACCCGCATCGGTTGAGGCTAATAATTCATTATCCGTCAAAATATAGAGTCTATCGTTCCGTTCTGCCATCGGCGTTTGGAACTGACGGCTCGGGGTACTTTCAGAGATAAGCGTCCAAGCCTTTTCGTCTTCTGTCAAGCGGTAAATTCCTCTCGCTGCGACTGCGTAGAGGGCTCGCTTGGATGTCGCAAATAGACCGGCTTTACCGCCTGAAGTGCCTTCCGGGCCGCCCATCGGGAGCCACCGCGATTTTATTATCGCGGGTTTCTCTGACTGCTTAGATTGATCGGTGGAAACTTGAAGCGCGCCTGCTCCTTGGTTAACGTTTCCTTTATTTTCATTGGGTACATCAGTGTTTCCAATTCGATGTTTCACACTAATTTTTTGCTTAGAGGCAAGCACTAAAGAAGTATCAACGAGTTCCACTGTCGTTTCGGATTTTGCATCGAAACTATAAGGTTGCTGAAAGCGAGGTAAGTATTGCGCGCTACTTCCCATCAGCAGTATGACTAAAGCAGTGGTTGAGGCAGCAACTGCCCACGGCATCCACGGTTTACTACCTGATGGCGCGGTCGGTTTGATACGTGCAATTTCTTTCAAGAGGTTGTCAGTTAGGGCTGTAGTAAACTGGAAGCCGCCCAAATTTTCGCGAACGATATGTTCCGCTTTCTTCAATCGCTTGCGAGCGCGATGGAGACGACTCTTGACGGTGTTTGGTGATACGCCCAAAAACTGGCTAATGTCTTCGCAGGTCATGTCGCCGAGATAGTGGAGGGTTACGACAGTGCGTTCACTCTCCGGCAACTTTTGAAGGAGACGTTTGACGACTTCGCGTTGTTGTTCATTCACGTCTTCATCGTGTTGTTCGGCGTGATATTGTGCATAAGCCATTTCTTCTAATTCCTCTGGCGACATTATTTCTAACGACTCCATGGGAATCCGCTTCTTTTTCAACCAAGCGAGACATCGACGAGTGGCGCTCACGTAAAGCCATCCAGCAAACAGATTTGGATTTTTCAGTGTTCGCAGTTTTTTGTAAACGTTAAGGAAAATATCTTGTGTGATCTCTTCAGCAATATGGAAGTCGCCGATTTTCCGCCATACAAGTGCGTGGAGCGGCTTTTGGTACTTTCTCACGAGTGTGCTGAAAGCAGACTGGTCGCCTTCTAAGGTCTGTTGAATCAATTCAGCATCATTGTTCTGCATACGTCACCTCCAAAAACATATTGTCTCTTATAATATTAAGAGATGTACTGCCGGAAAGAAGGTTGCATAAAATGCAAGATTTGAGGAAAAATTTGGAAACGGAAGAAAATATATCGCGAGCGCAGCTCGCTCCTACAGTAAGAGCATGCCAGAACAACAATCGCGAGCGCAGCTCGCTTCTACAGAGAGAAGGCACGGAAAAATATCGAGAGCGACAAGAAATACCCAAGCAAAAACACTCGCTCCTACAGGGAGAGGATGATCACACAAGTTTAGCCTCAATCACTAAGCAATGGTGATGGTTTTCCATTCGACTGCTGTGCGTCCTGACATATCGACGGTTGCGGCTCGGAGGCGGTAGATCCCGGGGTGTTTAAGGGTAAAAATAATCTCCACTCTGGTTTCTGCCCCTTCTTGATTGACGTGAATTTCCGATTGCTCTCTGTTCAAGAAACGGTAATCTTCTTCCGCTGGACCGAACAATTCCCAGAGTACCCTCTCGTTATTGTAGATACCCTTTTCGTCTGCACCGCGTGTGTAGTAGATTGCGGTGGATCCTTCGGTTACAGTCGCACTGGCACGGACTTCAACGGGTGTTTTACCTTGCGGAACAGACACATCCATGGTTAGTTTTGGCGGGATACCGTTTGGACGGGTTGGTGTTCTTGCACCTTCGTGTAAAACTGTTTCGCCCCCTTCTGTTACCTCTACCTTACCATCTTCCCGAATACGGACGACTTCGCGATAATCAGACAACTTGAGTTCTTCTAAATCCCAGAGAAGATCAAAGGCAACACCGAGTCGGATGGCTCTCTCTATTTCGGTAAAAAAGTTGTGCATCACTGTCCGATATTTGACACCTTCCCGATTGCATCGCTCTAAATTGAGTTCACCTACCCCCCAGATATTTCCTCTGCCCATCTCAACATGTCCGAGATTGTAGCCCGGTGGAAGGAGAATGACGATTTCTGCTGCTTCGCGTAGCTTGTCAAGATTTCTATGTGGATGGCTTTCGGCGTGGGCACTTAAATTTCTTGAGAGTGCGAGGACTTCGCTGTAAGGCACACAGGCGAGTTGATAGTTGTCCCAATAGTGGAAATGCCGCGCGCCTAAGTCGTAAGCGTGTGTTTGGAGCCAGAACGCGTCGGCGCGGTGTACCTGTCCGTAGATGCTCATGCCCCAATTTTTATCGGTTTGTCGGGCAGCACCTCGGAGGAATCCGTAGAGGATACTTGCCAAATTCTTCGGGTTGTCTATTGGGATCTGACAGCCGTATGTCATATTCATTTCGGGGAGTGTCCGCATTGTTCCGACGCGACCGGGTGGCTCAAAGACTATTGCAGCAGGTGTCTCCGTGTTTCCCTCCGATAGTTCATATACCGCTGAGCTAATTATGGTCTCCCAGACATAGATATTCTGCTGAAGAAACTTCATGTTTCCCAAGTCCACGCCTGAATGTGCTTCTAACCCTTTGCATAGCCGTGTGGGTGCGCCATCGTATTTGGCGGTATGGAAGTAGTCTTGGAAGGCTTCAAAGGCAATTTGCGGTGTTAACGCCTTCCGAAATGTTGGCTCCGCCTCAAGTTTGGGTCTCAGTACATGGTCGCGTGTGCAGACGGCGGGTTCGTCCATGAAAATAGCAGGACCGAGGTAGTTACTTCGGTAGAGACACTCAGGATAGCCGAGCACAGCCGCGTCGATTCCCCAATAAAAGATGTCGCGATTTTTGACCCATTCGACCTGTTCTGTATCAACGCGGACGCAGTTGATGCCCGCCGCAATCATCTCGTCGTAATCGGCTGCTGTGAGAGGGATAAGTTCATAGTCGGACATATCGTAGCGTCGCGTTTCGTCCTTCTGTCTTGTGTTGCTCGGCGGTCCGATAAGGATATCTGGACGGAGAGCGAGAATGTGCGTGTCCGGGGGTTCGGCAGATTCACCTGACTGGGTTATACGTGTGAGATAATAGGTGTGTCCAAGGTATCGTGCTGTTTGTGGGAAAAGTTCATTTTCTGTTGTTTTGTCAGCAGGTTTAGGGAAGAGATATTGCCACGCACCGAGCTTAGGTAAGACAGGTTTTCCGGTAAATCTATCTTGGAACTCTAAGGGTGTGTCGTCTTGGATCTGTAAAATGTAGCGGGATGTCGTCTCACGGGCGATATTAAGATCGTCCGGAGGTAGTTTTTCGGTGAGCAACCAGACTGCGAATCTTTCACCGTTTGCTTTTGTTGCCCGGAGACACATCCACTGGAACATCACGCCTGCTATTTCTTCAACCGAACCGGTTGTTAAAGTAAACGTTTCCACAACAGCACTGGGAAGTCCGTCTGGATTTTCATGCTGGTACGTTGCGATTTGTCCTGGATCACCAAGAGGATATGACCGGCGTGCCTGCATTGTAGTACCTCAGCGTGCGTCTAATTCGCTTAGGATTCGTTCAACGACCTGCTTTCGTTGCCCCTGAACTGCGGGCTGTTCTAATTCGTAGACTTCATCCGAAATCAGATGTTTATGGCTTTCAATAGGAAGGGAATTGTGTGATGCATTATCAATATAGCGGTTAAAAATAGTGTATCGGGGATAGTCTTCCGTCCAGCGTCTTCCACCGTGATAGAGTGCTTCTGTAAAGATAACACAGTCACCAGCGTTGACAGGGACGTTGATCACCGTCGGCGGTCCGTCGTAAATTGAGATGTCATCGGGTGGATCAAAATTGCGTTTATGACTTCCCAATAGGCAGACGAAACCTGTCCCTTCTGGTACATCAACTAAGGAGGTCCCGGCGTTGAGGAAACCGGCGCGGGGTCCAGATTCGTCCACACTGTAATCTTGACCGGCTGCGTGGAAGTGGATGTCATCGGAGGTTTTGTAGTTTTTGGTTAAGGCACAATCAACGAGACAAGGCGTGCCCCGTGTTAAGGCAATAATCACGCGCATAATCTCTTGGTTGAGGACCAACCGTTGGAACACTGGATCCCCGTATTGGATATGATTGATCCAGTGTGCAATCGTTGGTGAAGCCTTACCGGTCCGAGAAGTGGACGTAAGCGGTGGTGGCAATTCATCAAAAGGCGTTTCGTGCCACTGGTTGCCGAGTTCAATCATTCGTTCAATATCCTCGCGTGGAACGACTTTGCGGAGGATAATAAATCCGTGGTGATCAAAGAACCATTTTTCGTGTGGTGTTAGCATTAAATTCCTTATGCGGTTGTTACTAACGAGACGCTACCGTATTGTCTTCAGCATTCCCCAAACAATCGGCAGCTTTTCAGCAGCCTGAACGGACAAACCTATTTTTGATTTGAAGTTTCGGGTCACTTCGCCAGCGGTGAGGGGTCGATCATAAATACGGACTTCATCGATAACACCCGGGAAGTTCCGACTGACGGCACCGCGATTATTCCCCGCACCGATAAAGATGGGTTCCACAAATGGAACAAAATTGTCGAGTTCCCTTACGTCGCCGGCGATAATCTCTTGTGGCTCGCCGTCCATATAAATGCTGACTTCGGCTTTACCAGCGTCCTCGATTGCGAAAACGATATGGTGCCATTGCCCATCGGAGATCAGAAATTCGATTTCAACGGGGATAGCATTGCAGCCTGCCGCCGATTTTTGACGGACATAGAAATGAATGACACCTTCAGCAAACGGGAATCCGGCTAATGCACTCCGGTTAGGCTCAATTGCCCACGCCATGTTACACCCTTGGTCAAGGACTTTGAAAAGCGTCGTCCAGTCATTTTTAAAACTGGTTTTCGTCCAAACCTCAAATGTAGATGTACCGATTTTCTCTCCAAAATCGCCGAGATTCGTCAAATTGACATAATCGTCAGAGCCGTCAAATTCGAGTGCTTCTCCGACCTGTCCATCAACGATTTTCGGGTCACCAACTATTTTGCCATCATTTTCACCCCAAACATCTTTGGCTGTACCGCCAGCAATGTCCTGCTCGTCAAACGTCCAATAACTCACGAGTCCATCTGTCACGATGGTTTGTGTATGCCCGTTTTGGATAGTAATAATTAGCGTGATTGCGAGGAGATAAATTAGACTTTTCATAGCAATCGCTCCTTTAGGTGTGCGAAAGTCGCGCCGTAAAGTCCTGCCTACACAATAGACACTTATAGTTCTGTCTTCAATTTACCCCAGACTATAGGTAGCTTCTCTGCTGCTTGAACAGACAAACCTATTTTGGATTTGAAGTTTCGGGTCACTTCGTCTGCGGTGAGCGGACGGTCATAAATGCGGACTTCGTCAATGATACCGGGGAAATGCCGTTCGACGTTGCCCCGATTGTTTGCGGCACCGATATAGACAGGTTCCACAAACGGGATAAAGGTGTCAAGTTTCTTTGCGTCGCCGACGATAATCTCTTGTGGTTCACCGTCCATATAGATGCTGACCTCGGAGTTACCTGGGTCTACAATTCCGAAAACGATGTGGTGCCATTTACCATCGGAGAGTGCAAACTCAATCTCAACAGCGATGGCATTGCAGCCTGCCGCCGATTTTTGACGGACGTAGTAGTGAACGATGTCCTCAGCAAGCGGGAATCCCGCTTTCGCGCTCCGGTTGACATCAATTGCCCATGCCATATTGCAGCCTTGGTCAAGGACTTTGAAAAGGGTTGTCCAGTCTTTTTTGAAACTGGTTTTGACCCATGCTTCAAACGTGGATGCCCCGACTTTCTCCCCGAAATCGCCGAGGTTCGTCAAGTTCACATAATCGTCAGAGCCGTCAAATTCAAGTGCTTCTCCAACCTGTCCATCAACGACTTTCGGGTCTCCGACGATTTTGCCATCATTCTCACCCCAGACATCTTTGACTGTACCGCCAGCAATGTCTTGCTTGTCAAACGTCCAATAACTCACGAGTCCATCTGTGACTATCGGCTCCGTGTATCCGTTATGAATAAACATCGTGAGCGTTAGTGTAAACGTTAAGAAAAAAATTAACATTTTCATCGCGCGTTGCTCCTTGCGGAAGGCGTTCCCGCATCTATGAAAATTTTGGGTGTAGTGTTTTAGGCACTTAAGTTCCTCAAAACCGGTGCAGTCATTATAACATCTTTGTCGATTTATTACCAAATTTACTTCGGTTTCAAGTTGATCAGGGCTATTCAGTTTTAAGAAATTATAGAGTTTCTCGTCCCTTTTTTAGGATCCGGTGCGGTTAGGAAACCGCACCTACCGGGCCTGGGGGTTCAGAATTGGACGAAAAAACCGAGAACTGAATGGCTCTGTTAAGTTGATACTTGTAAGTTACGTCGAAAATTGGTAAAATGGAGTCCATATTGTGTTGTAAGTTACGCCGAAATAGAGAGGAGAAGGACTTATGCCGAAAATGACGGGTGCTCGATTTATTGCTGAAACTGTTCACGGTTATGGGATTACGCACGTCTTTTTTATGCCGTATATCGGACCGCGGGCTTTAATGGAGATGGAAAGTCTTGGGATTAAGCGGGTTCAGACGCACGGCGAGAAAGCGGCGGCGTACATGGCGGATGCCTACGCTCGCGTGAACCGCGCGCCGAGTCTCTGTATGGCACAATCGGTGGGCGCGGTTAACCTTGCAGCAGGATTACAAGACGCGTATCTCGCCTGTTCGCCAGTGGTCGCGCTAACTGGCAAAGAAAACCAAATCAATCAACAACGGCATGCCTATCAAGAGGTAGACCACGTCAATCCGTTTTCCGCTGTTACGAAATATAGTGCATACGTCGCGACACCGGAGCAGCTTCCCTTCTATCTACGTCAAGCCTTCCGTTCCGCGACAACGGGAACACCGGGACCTGCTCACCTCGACTTTGAGGGTATCGCGGGGTCGTCGGTTATTGATCGGGAAGGTGAACTTGAAGTCATCATCGAAGACGCATTTACCGAGTTACCACCCTTCCGACCAGAGGCGGAAGCGGAAAAAGTGACAGAGGCTATCAAACTCCTGAGCGATGTGAAACGCCCTATTATTGTGGCGGGTGGCGGTGTAACGGCTTCGGACGCACGTGCAGAACTCGTGGCATTCGCTGAAAAACTTTCAATCCCAGTGGCGACCTCCTTGAATGCAAAAGCGATGTTCCCCAGTGATCACCCGTTAGCAGTCGGGACTCCCGGCTCATACTCGCGGGCGTGTGCGAACCAAGCGGTTTGCGAGGCAGATCTCGTTTTCTTTATTGGCAGTCATACCGGCGGACAGGTTACTAACGGCTATAAAATTCCACCACAAGGCACGCCGATTATACAACTCGATATTAATCCTGATGAACTCGGACGGAACTATCCGATTGCGTTAGGGATGCAGGGAGATGTGAGGAATACACTGCGCCGGATGCTTGAAGCGGCAGAAACCATATCCGCACGAACCGAATGGGTTAGTCATGTACAGGAATTGGTGCAGAATTGGAAAGAGAGCGTTAGCGAGAAAGTGAATTCGGAACTGTTGCCGATGCTACCAGAACGGTTGTGTCGTGAACTCACAGATTATCTTCCGTCAGATGCGATCCTCGTGTCCGATACAGGACACTCTGGTATCTGGACGGGCACGATGATTGACTTTAAACATCCTGACCAGAGTTTCATACGGTGTTCCGGTTCGCTGGGATGGGGAGTCCCGGCGGCGATGGGTGCGAAGTGCGCGCAACCCGATAGACCGGTGTTATGTTTCACAGGCGATGGCGGTATCTGGTATCATATAACGGAACTGGATACGGCGATGAAGTGCGGGATTAATGCTGTTATTGTTGTGAATAATAATCACTCGTTGAATCAGGAGCAGGGTGGCGTTGAATCGGTTTATGGAGGCAGGACATCTGGTTCTGATGAACTGTGGTTGTTCCCGGAGGCAGATTTTGCGAAGATGGCGGAGTCGATGGGGTGTTTCGGGGTTACTGTGAACAAGCCGAATGAACTCGCGAGTGCGTTGGATCAGGCGTTTGCTTCGGGTCAGCCTGCGGTTGTGGATGTGAAAACGCATGTGGAAGGGATTGCGCCACGGACGTGGATGCCTTCTTAAAGGTGAATTATGCGGTAGTGCGGGGTTTCTATACCTCGCACTACTCCGTTTTAAGGACAGGTATCTTTTTTTAGCATACGTTGTGCCTGTGCCTTTCGTGTATATACTTTGCCCGCAACTAACTCACGATTCTTAAAATCTGTGAATAAATCTTTGTCGCCTTCTCGGTAAGATACCAGCACTTTTACGCCAGCTATCAGAGCCAGTGCGATAATATGTTCGTCGTTTGATGCTATTTCGCCTTTTAGTTCATCCGCCTTTTCTTGTACACCCTCAGATACCAATTTGAGTTGACCTGCCCGCATCATCTGGTCTCTCAGATGGCTCATTCCGCCTCTTTCCCATTCATCTTCAAATTTCTTTGTATTAGCGTAGACGATTTTGCCGTTTCTGTTATCTAACCATTTCCACACAGGTTCCATATCTTCATCTGCTGGGTTTTTGAATTTCCCAAAAGTATTTGTATCCAAAATCACACACATTATTAATCCTCAAATCCCATGAGACGTTTAGACTCCTTTAGGAAAAAATCCCTATAATGTGGTGGCACGCCCTCCATATTACCCATCTTATCAAAATGAATATTATGCACATTCACGATATTTGCTTTTGGCTCAAAGTATATTAGGGATACATCTTCGGGACGAATGGTTCCTTTTCTGATCTCAATGCGTGCGCGGTCAATCATATAGTCGCTGTGCGTTTCAACGATGAATGACTGATCACCGTTGTCAGCCAATTTAGCTAATAAAGAAGAAAATTCTGCTTGTGCTCTGGGATGTAAGTGAATTTCAGGTTGTTGTAATAATGAAAAGGACGACTGTGTAGTATGCTGATCACTCTTAGAAACACTGGGATTTAAAATCTGTACTAAAATTGGCAAAATTTGACTGACACCGTAGCCGACATCAGTGATATTTGCTTTAGGTCCCCTCACCTTGACTTGTAGTTGAAATGGAGCACCGAAGGCACCCCCAAGGTTTTTTATTTTTATGTTCTGAAATAAGCCGGAACTTTTGCCAAATTCGACTAATTGTTGTTGCAATACCTCCCAATTATCTTTCTGGGTTGCTTCAATCCGCATTAAATACATAGGCACATCGCTGCCTTCTGGATCATCAAACTCCCTCGTCGGATCATAAGTTCGTTTAGGGCGTGAACGGACTGGCGATGTACTAAATACAGACATATCTCGAAAGGTATCCCACGGGCCGCATCCAAATTTATTAGTTTTTTTCTTATAATATTCTGAGAAAGTTATTTCACCCTTAGATTTTCGTGTGAAAGGAGGGAAAAAGAAAAAAATGGAATACTCGTTCAATCTATCAGCATCACAAGCTATTCTATATCGATTCTGTTCTTCATCAAAGGAATCTAAACGGAACTCCCTACCCATTGCGTCCTCAGATCGAACAATAATTTCACCATCAGCAAGTTTCATTGTTATCGAATTAACGACAGGTTCTACGCTTGCTTTTTTTTCGACGAACTCAATTGTTTTTTTAATATCTTCATTATTGTATTTAGCAGTAAATCCGAGCTTGAAAGCTTTCTTCTTTGGTCTGCTGTTTCTAACAATATTCTTAAAAATTCCCATTGAATAGGGGTCTGAATTAAAATCTACTCCTTCGCCTCGTAAATAATCTGCTAATACATGGAAACACGCCAATGCAGTGGTTTTGCCAGTGCTGTTTTCTCCGACTAAAAAAGTTAAGGGGCGAATTTCAAGCGTTTGGCGTTCGCCGAAACAGCGGACTTCTTCCATTGTGAATTGGGTAATGCTCATGTTCTCATCTCCACAATCGTCATCGTTTAGTTCTGAGTTATAGTAGCATATCCAATGCGAAAACGTCAACGAGAATCTCTATAAACATAGGGTTATTTATAGTAAAATTTAGAATTATAGTAAAACCTATAGTTAATTGGCACTCTCAAACAGTCTGAATACCTATAACAGGTATTCAGACTGGCACAAACTAACAGTTTATGCTACAAAGATGTCCACTTATTTATGGGCTTCACTATAATAGGACACTCTGCGCCGGTTCGGTTGGAATGCAGGTCGCATTTGGGTGAGTACACCGCAAAACCGAACCTATCGGCCTGCGGAGCACAACGGTTATTTTTTCTAAAATTGACGCTTATGGCGCGATTAGGAAACCGAACCTACCGGGCCTGGGGTGGAAAATCTGACCAAATGTTTAGGTTGGAGGATAGTTGAACTTTCCTTGTCGCCACTCTTTGTAGATTAGAAAAACACCGAGTACACATAAACATCTGTACACTAATGGTGTTGCCAAGGCAATTGTCAATAAGAGATCCACGTCAGTCATACGCAGTATGCCTTCGTTCATTATTTTACCCGGTTTCCATCGCCACCAATCTGACTCAACAACTTGTTCAAAAATCAAATGAAAGATCTGATACACAAGAAGTGTCGCGCTAATGAGTATCAAACCTTTTGATTTCGTCCGGAAACATAAAAATATCAGCAGCCCTATAAGAGCCAAATGTGAAGCAATATTTAGACCGGCGAGGACATAAAGCATGCGAACCTCCTTCAGACGTAAGTTGGATTGTAATCCTATTAATGTTTTCTAATCTTCTTCCAATGCTGTTCCCAAGTATCGCTGCAAAACAGGAGATATATCCGTTTCTTCACGGCTTCGTTGTTGACGGAAACAGGTGGCTAAATCTCTGCAGAAAGCGAATAGGTTCCCTGGGGCATCGGTGTGCATCTGGTGAAACAGAAGTTTGTATTTGGCGATAGTCGTGTGTGGTGGGTTTGCGGTATCTATGATTTGTTGACTGTTGATTTGCCCTCGAACGAGCAGATCCTCGCTGCAATATCCTAAGTGCACAAGCGTCCAATCTGTCATATACTGGGTAATTGCTTCAACGATGTGCCCATGATCGTTTGACACATTCCCGCCAATCCAGCAATGAAAAAGCTCATGGACAAAGAAGTGGTATGCGAGATCTCGTTCTTGCTCGGTGTGTCCGTAGTTCTGCGGAAATTCACAGATAAATTTGACTTCTATGGTGTAATCTTGAACGGAATGTATCTGTTTGTTTATCTCGGCGCGCGCACCTAAGTTATTAGGTTCGCAGATTCGGTCTTCGACTTCAATCACAGTATCCAAGCCCGGTCCCATGCGTTTCTCAAACTCTTGATGTGCTTGTTCCAATAGTTGAAGAATCGTCTCAGGTTTCCATGGACGGTCTGTTTCCGCCTTATAGGAAAAATGTGCTGAGGATGCGCGGGTGACCCATTTTGTAGGATTCAGCGGCGGATCGTCATTAATTTTTGGGATTCTTTTCTTGCTATTCATCTTCTATAAACATACCGCCCCTACGGGGCTAAATAAGGGAAGCAATCCTTTTCTATAAACATGCTGAAGAAATCCGCAGAAATACCCAATAAACCTTACGGGACTAAGGAACAAGAAATGACAGCACAGAGGTAGTACCCTTCCCTGTAAAGGGCGGGCCCTGTTAGAAACCGAATCTATCCTTCCTGGGCAAGCCCGGTTCGGTTTCTAACCGCATCGGATTCTACGCGGAAACCTTGAATACTTCAAAATCGCTCTTGAGTCCCGTAGGGTTTATTTGCTTGGGTGTTTCTTCAGTATCTATGTAGTACGCGTATGAACCTAAACCTTCGGTTTCCCCGTAGGGGCGGCATCTGTATAATAGTGAAGTTTCTATAGATGTCACCCCTACGGGGTTCAAGACTTCTGGCAATACGTGTCTACACAGATGCCGTCCCTACGGGACTACACAGATGCTGAAGAAACACCCAAGCAAATAAACCCTACGGGACTAAAAAATATGTCTGTTTCTCTTAAATTGACACCTATGGTGCGGTTAGGAAACCGCACCTACCGAGTTTGGTGGACAGGTAGTTCTAATCGGATTCAGGGTCAGCACTGTCGACTTTTAGATCTGTGAACGGTTTTCCGTCTGGGTCGGCAATCCGTAGATAGAATTCCCAGTTTACTTCCTCATTGCAAACCTTGACGAGGATGCTATTTTTGCCGGGCTTGAGCGTTACAGGAATTGTATAACGGTCAATCCTGACACTATGGGCACCGGTATTTGTGAACACCTCTTCGCCGTTTAGAAATATTTTCCCTTGATCGTCGCTATCAAAACGGATTTGTGCTTCGCGTTCATCAGGTGAGGTAATGGTTGCGAACGCATAGGCGACCCGCCAATTGACATCCTGTCCGAGATCAACATAGCCGTTCAGTGTATCATCGGTGCTTCTTTGCCAACTTATCTGCCCGTCTACACCCTCGTATTTTGCGGTTGTGTCGATCTGTGTTGCATCTTCTGCGATGTATGCCGTGTCGTAACCGATACCTTTGGTATTGTCAAACGGACCGAGGATTAACCACTTATCCTCAGTGATAACGCCTGTTTTTTGAATATACGTTGTCGCTTTTTCTGGCATGGCATTTTCACTGCAGAATTCCGCCAATTTAAGATTGATGTCCAACGCATCCGTCAGATTGTTAGGTGCGGTATTCAGCAAGGTATCCAACATCTCAACGTAACGTCCTTTGTCCGTAGCGTTCTTACCGGCTCGAGAAATCCATGAGGATAGCCAGCGTACAAACGCCTCCTGTTCCATGGTGTTTAGGCGTTGTTTGAGTTGGGGCAATGCCTCATCATATCGGTCATTAGCGACATACGCCTGCGCTAACGTTTCGGTGTAACTCGCCCCGGATCCCATTTGTGATGCGCGTTCAGCGTATTCCAGCCCTTTTTCCGGCATGATACCTTTGTCAAGAATCTGCCTTGCAAGATTGCGATAGCCAGCAGGACTTTGTCGCCGGTTGGCGTTTTTCTGTTGGATGGTTAGCCACTCGGTGTATGCCGCATCTGCTTTGTAAGCATCGCCTGATGCTTTGTAAGCATCGCCTAACAGTTCAAGTAAAGAGACACTCGTCCCTATTTTCGGTCTTAATTCTTCAAGGACAGCGATTCCCTTATCTTTCTGATCTTTGTCGGCGTAAAGTTTCCAGATGCTCCGGATTGCAGCATCGTGTTCGGTCTCTTCAAGGGAAGCCTCTAATGCCTGACGATACACGGCTTCCGCTTCTGACAACCGATCTGCTTTCTCGTGGGTTTGCGCCAATAGGTTGTATAATTCATAAGAGGTCGGTTCAAGTTGAATAGCCTTTTGATACGCTGCAGCTGCCTGTGTCAACTGTTCTGGGTCTGCCACGGTTAAGACCTGACGGGTATAAGGTTCCAGCTTAGCATCCGCGACCAATTTACCGTTGCTTTTGTTAGGCGATGCGTCAGGGAGATGCCCTTCCGTTTCTTCGTCAAATTCCCAGTAAGCGACTAAACCGGGTTCGTCCCCTTTCAACCGAGCGTTCATATTTGAACGAATCTCATCTTCTGTTAGCGCGACATTCCAGACAGAAACCCGATCAATTTGCCCCACAAACGAGGCATGCGTTACCCACTCTTCTTCATGAGAACCGCCGATTCGGAGTGGAAGGCTGCTCTCATAAATGTTTGGATTCTCTCTAAAATCGTTGCTCCCTACGATAACACCATCAACATATATTTTTACGATATTTTGTGAAGTATCAATCACACCTGTGACGTGGTGCCATTTGTTGAGCGTAATGGATCCCGGCGGCGAAAAAGCGAATTTTTCTGCTTCACCACTTGGGGATGCAGCGAATTGAATGCGACCATCGTTTCGTAGCCAGAGTGCGTAACTTCGATTGCTGATTTCGGGTGTCCGCTCGTCCCCTTTGTAAAGAATAGGGGTATACCTGTTAGAGTATTCAGTCGGTTTAATCCATGCGGTTACGGTCACCTGTTGGCTGATATTGTTCAGCGCAGCACTATCCGTAATCTCCACATAACTTCCGTTTCCGACCAAATCCAGTGCTGTATCTTCAACAACTTCCTCCGTCTGACGCTGCTTTTGATAGAGATCCCCCATCTTTTTGTACCACTGTGCGTCATCGGGTTGAAGTTCGCTGATTTTTTGGTATTGCGTGATTGCCTCGTCAACCTTATCGCTTAATTCGTAGCTTTCAGCAAGCGCGAAGTGTGCGTCAAGGTCATCAGGGTTTTCCTTAATCTTCTGTAGCTGCTCGGGAATGTGCTTTTCATAGAGTTTTCCGTCTATATACGCCTGACGTATTGCTGTCTCTGCTCTTTCTCGCCCTTGGTCAAATCTGGCGACATTTGCCATCTGTTTATAAGCGTCAACGGCTTCTTCATACCGTTTCGCGCCGAGGTAACTCTTCCCGAGGATTTCGTATATATACTCGTTCAGCGACGACATCCCTCCACCCATCCGTGAGCTTGCAGTCACTGCGTCTTCAGCAAACTTGACTGCCGAGTCGTACAATTCACCCTCAGTACAGATGGAAGCAAGTGTCATAAGTAAAAACATATCGAAGGGTGCGCGGGGATTGGTTGAAACCGCGGTCTCACCTTGACGTATCATCTCTTTTGCGAGATCTGGTTGGTTGATTTTTTGCAGCGCGGCGGCGGCATAGAAAAAACTATTGAGGTTACTGGGTTTTGCTTTGGAGAGTGCCTGATATGCCTCTGCCGCCTTTTCATGATCGCGTGCATTCCGGTAAATTTCAGCAACCATTTCAAGAACAGCTGGGTTCTGTGCGTCCGTTTCGAGCTTATTTTTAAAAATGGTTTCCAACTCTTCAAGTTTCCCTTGATTTTTATAGGCATTAATCAAGGTCTCGCGCGCTTCATCTCCACGCGACATAATTTTGAAACCGGACGAACCGGAACTGATAGATACACTCCCCATTGGACTGGTTTGAGACTGGTTTTCATAGAGTTCTATTGCCAAATCATTATTGCCAATTTGGACGTATAGTTTCAGTAACTCGTTGGCGATGTTACCGCGTTCATAACTTTGTGTGGTCATATCCAACGCTTTCTTATAAGCATCAATTGCTTTCTGAAATTCACCAGCGTTACGGTAGTCTTGTGCGCGGTTTCGCTGCATCTCAAGCGTTATCGTGCCAGCCTCTTCCGCCTGCTTTAGCATTTCATCTAATTTGCCCTGACGCTTGTAGACGGTCATTAGCTGCCGTTCAATACTCCGCCGCTCCCATTCTTGTCCTGTATATTGGATGGCATCCTCGAATGCCTTTTCAGCGGCATCGAGATCATCTTTACGGAGATAAAGTTGTCCCAATTGACGATAGACCTTTCCATCACCGGGATTACGTTCAACGGCTTCTTTATATGCCTCAATGGCATCGTCAACGCGGTCTTCGGCAGCATAAAGTTTCGCGAGTCTCGCATAGTGGACCCCGTTTTCTGTATCCGCTTCGATGTATTGCTGTGCGAGTTCAAGTGCTTCGGGGGTTTTGTCAGCAGCTTGGTAGGAATCAACGAGTCCGTCTTGATACTTCGTATTCTCGGGATCTTCATCAAGCAAGGCTTCCCAGGTATCTACCGCCTTATCGTGTTTATTTTGACGTGAATAGAGATTTGCGAGTTGTGCACGTGATTCAAGATCTTCCGGCATCACTTCTGCGAGTTTCTCGTAAATTTCTACAGCCTTTTTGACCTCGTTCTGTTGGACGTACTGTTGTGCTAACGTTCTTTGCATCCCGACATCAAATTTTTCCATTTTTTCAGGCGTACGGGTTGTCTTCGCCACCCCATCCCGTCGTTGCTTAATTTGCATTAGCTGTCGTTGCGCCTGTTCACGGTCCCACTGCTGCGTTGAGAAGTCATTAACGATTTCGGTAAAGAGTGCCTCAGCATCATCCCACATTTCGTGTTGCATGTACGTGTTCGCGATTTGCTGCTTCTCATACGACCCACGTCCTTGGAGTAGACGGAGCGTCCCCATCTTACGGAATGTGTTTTGCGCCTTCTCTTTCTCACCTTTTTTGGCGTAAGCCGTGCCAAGTTTTTGATAGGTTTCTGTAAGATGCCGTGTATCTTGATGATTGACTTTCGCAATTGTAGATTCAAGCAAACGCAGTTCACGATCTCTGTCATCTGCGCCTCGGTAGGCATCGGCGAGATTGTTTAACCAGTGTGTGTCCACAGGTGTTGAATCATCAAGGAGTTTGTCAACGAGTGCGTCTGATCCTTCAAGGTCATCCGCTGCAATCTTCATAGAAGCGACAAGATAGGTTAGCAACGCGTCGTCGGGTTTTTCATCAAGTTTTGCTTCATATTCGGTTAGCAATTCGCCTATCCGATCTGATGCTTTGTAGAACTCAGTCAGTTTTGATACGATCTCTACCTGTAGATGTGGGGATCGCGAGAGTGCTGTGTCTTTTACGTCCAGTTTTTCGCGCAGTAACTGGATCGCCTTTTCACGATCACCTGCAGCGATATAAGCGGAAGCCAATGCGGTATAGGAAAAAGCGTTGTTTGGCTGCACGTCAATAATTTTTTCGTAGAGCTCAATAGCGGCTTTAGGATTATTGTTTTCGAGGGACTGCCGTGCCACGCCTTCTGCGAAAAAATTGCTATAACTCATCCCGACAGATGGAACGATCATATCTTTCGCGAGCGAAACGAGTTCCTCAACTTTGCCAGCGCTAAAGAAAGTCTGCATGACCTGATAATAGTTGTAGCCGAGTGCGTTCGGATTCTCTTTGAGGAGTATCAGATATTGCGCTGCAGCCTCCTTCGCTTTGCCGCGTCGCTCTAACATTTGCGCGTATCGCTGTCGGGTCATGCTGTCTTGAGGACGCAGGGCAAGTGCCGTGTCAAACGCTTTGGACGCCTTTTGCACCTGATTCGTCTGTTCATAGAACGTTGCCAATTTGACTTGTGCTTGAAATGAATTAGGATCCTTCTGTGCAGCTGCGACCAACTGCGGTTCGCGTTCTCGCAATCCCTTTGCACGTCCAGCGGTCTGTACGGCGCGTCGAAAGTCCCACGAATACAGTGTGCGCCCGTACCGGTCGCGCTGGTTGACGAACTGCATTGCGCGCGCGGCGATCCGTGCGGCATCCTGCCCGCGTCCTAAATCATCCAAATGTTGGCTTAAATCTACAAGGAAGTTCGGATCACGTTCACCCATCGCAAGGGTCATCGCTTTTTGGGCAATAGCGATTGCGTATTGGGTGAGTCCATTCTGTTGGAGCGTTCGCGAGAATTGATAAAGTTCACGAGCTCCACTGGGTGAATTGAGTACCTTTGTCACTAATTCGCGTACAGCAACGGTATCGCCTGTCTGCACGGCAAGCTGGAGTGTGAGTTCATGATACTGTTTGCGGTTTCTCGGATCCGCCTCAGCGAGTCCGGTAATTAATGTGAATGCTGCGGCGTGTTTTCCGGCTTGAATAGAAGCAAAAATTGTGTTCAGTTTGAGGGTGAGATCCTCAGGGAATTCCTTTTGAAGCGCGGCGAGTACCTCTTGTGCCTCGTCACGCTGTCCTGCCCACCAATAGCAATAACTGAGTGCCAAACTCGGATAGATACGGTCTCTTCCTGTCGCAGTATCCAATTCAGCTTGCAATTTTTTGTAGAGTACCTCCTGTTGATCGCGGGACCACAATTGACTGAAAACCCGTTGGAGGAACTGTAAACGATTTTGATCGTAGTAAGTCGTCGGCGATGGATAGTTTGTCTGTAACGATGTGTAACCGGAGAAAGAGCGATTTGCATAAGCTAAAGTTGCGACGCGCCGTGCGTTTGTCGCTTGCGGTTTGGTTCGTTCAAAGAAGTTCCAGAACAGCGCAATTCCCTTGTCAGTCTGTCCCTCACGAATATAAGCGGTAGCGAGATTTTGATAAATATCCCTATACTGTCGCCATTGCTGTGATACGTAAGAGTTGGGCAACCCACCCCCTACACCGGTTGGCAATTGGATGTTTTGCGCTGACTGACGTTGCGTTGTTGAAAGCCCGGGTACTGGAATCTGTGTAAGGACTTTCTCGGCAGCGTCTGTTTTCCCCATCCGTGCGAGCGCATTAATAATCGTCGCGCCTGTATTGAGATCAGACACTTCTGCATCTACCAGTTCTACCACCAGTTTTTCGGTATCTTCTTTCCGCCCTTGCCGATAGAAGTTACTTGCATATCGTGCGACATACCAGAGCCGAGCGTCAGGGGCTAAATCCGTTATTTCATCAAGATATTTTTTCAGGGTTTCATAACTGATGCCTTGTCCCATTAATCGGGTCAAGCGCGTTCCTTGATAGACAGGATCGTTGGGTGATGCGGCAATGAGCCGTTCAAGGGTCTCATTCGTCTTGTCGGTATTTTGGGTTAAGATATAAATTTGTGCTAACGTTTCGAGTACCTTTATGTTTTTGGGATCGGCATCAGCCTGTGCTTCAAACTGATTGATGAGTTCCTCCAATTTTCGTTGCTGTTGCGCGATGGTTGTTATCTGTACGAGCGCGCCTGCTTGTGCCTCATCAAAGTCCGTCGGTATCCACTGGGTTTGCCGCCCACCCTGCATCTGAAATTCGGATCGCTGAATTCGGGAGGTGAGCGTTCGCGGTAGCTCAAATCTATCTGTCCTAATTCCGGGAGGTCCCGATGTCGTGCGAGGCATGTTTGTTATTGGGTTCTGTGTTGCATTCTGCGTCGGTTCGGGCATGTCAAGCACCTTTTGAAACAGTGGACGTGCCCGGTCAAATTCGTTCATTTCGACGAAAGCATCACCCAGCTGATAGAGTTCAATATGCGCGTTTGTGCCTGTTACCTTTTCTGCTGCCCGATCGAGAACAGAAATCGCCTCATCCAACAGTCCGTGCTGAATCAGTAAAGCAGCGAGTTTAATCTCTGCGTGAAACGGTTGATTTTTGGTATGGAGGAGTTTGGTCCACGCCTGAATCGCCTCTTGTTCCCGCCCGACATCAAAGAGTAATTCTCCGAGCCGTTGCCTATGCGTAGGGTTCGGTTGTGCCTTGACGAGTCGTTGTTGGTAGGTGAGTGCGTCCTGCGTATCACCGAGATCAAGGCTGATTTTGACGAGTTGTGCCAAGAGGTCCGAGTTATCGCGCTCTCGGTCTAAAGCGCGTGCAAGCTGGAAACGCGCGTTGGGTAAGTCGCCCTCCATCTGATAGAGGTTCGCCAATGCGACGACAGGTCCCACATCAGATGTGTTCGTTTTCGACATCTGTTTCAATCTTTCTTCCAACTCACCGCGCCGTCCCAAGTCGTAATATAACTGAGAAAGGGGTTTGACAAAAGTGAGTTTGTCATTGACGCTTGTGCTTAATTCCCAGCATCGCCAGTATTGTTCAAGCGCCTGTCGGGGGTTTCCTGAAAGTTTGTAAATTTCAGCAAGTTCGGAACGGATATTAGTAGCATCTGGTCGAAGGCGAATCGCCTGCTTGAAGCTATCAATAGCGGTCTGGTAATTTCCCGCCTGCTTCGCGATGCGTGCGAGCATCTGATGCCCTTCAGGATTGCGAGGACTGTGGGCAATTGCCTGCTTCGCTGCATCCGTTGCGGCATCAAAATCCATGACCTCAAGATGGGAGCGCGCGATGTCTGTATAGTATTCGCGTGCATTTGCGCCATCAACTTCAATCAGGTGGGTGTAGATAGCGTTGGCATCGTCACGCCGTCCCTGCAAAGTGTAAACCTCAGCGATCCAACGGTTAACAACAACGTCATTGGATTCGAGAGCCTTCGCCTTCATAAGCACTTCGAGTGCATAGGTAGTATTGCCGAGTTTGAGGTACATCTTAGCGAGCTGCTTGTATTGGATGAAAGCATCCGCAGCTGCAATGTCTGGTTTTTCAAGTGCCGTTTCCAGCGCACCAATTTTTTCAACAAGCGTTCCTTGCCGCCGATAAATTTCGATGCGTTGGTTATCCATCTGTTCAGCGAAAAATTCGTTTGGTGCGAGTTTCGCGGCTTCAGCGTATTCCACTAAGGCTTCGTCATAATCTCTGTTCCCCACGAGTCGCTTCGCCAACGCCTCACGATACCGGTACACATCGGGTGCCAACTCAGCAGCTTTTCGACTTGCAGCGATGGCTTCGGTTTGACTGTTTAGGACTCGCGCTTTGCTATCAAGCAGCTTCGCGAGTCGGTCATAGTTTTCAGCGACGGCTTTGTCGCCAGCAACCATCTGGTTCCATGTCTCCAAAGTTTTCGCGCGATCCCCTTCTCGGAAGTAGAATTCGCCAAAATATTCGATGTAATCCAGATTATCGGGTGCCAGTGAAATCGCCTTTTGATATGCTGTGATGGCATCATCTACCCATTCATGATTGGCGTAAATCTCGGCAAGGATAAGGTGTGTGCTTGCGTTATCGGGGTCTCGTTCGAGCATTCGCTGATAGGTCGCCTTTGCCTTGTCTTCGTCATCTAATTGCAAATACAGTTCGCCGAGTTCGCGGTAGATACCGAAATCGTCGGGTTGTTGCTCGCTAAGGGATTCGTAGGCAGCAGCGGCTTCCTCGAATTTTTCAGCATTGCGGAGTGCAGCGATTAGGTTCAAGCGGAGTGCAGTGTCTGTCGGTGCAAGTTGAAGTGCTTTTTGATAGGCAGCGATGCCTTCATCCAACTGTTGATTTTCGATATGTGCTTCAGCCAGCAAACCGGTTAGTTCTGGATCGTTCGGTGTATTTTCAAGTTTTTCTTTATAGTGTGTGATTAAGCCTTCCCAGTTTCCGTCAGCGGCGTAAATGCCGATGATGCGGTGCTGAAGATCTTTACGCAACCAGTTTCCGGGTGCCGTCAACGCCAAAGCGGCTTCGTAGGTTTGAATGGCTGCCTCGTAATCACTTTTTTCCTCGTGGATATTCCCGATTTCCCGACGACTCAAGCAGACGCGATATGGATCGTCGGTTTTAAGTGCGATAATCGCTTCATGTTGCGCGATGGCTTGCTCGTAAAGTTGTTGTTCTCGGAAAAGGTCGGCGAGTTCGATACGGGAAAAGATATTTTCTGGATCGAGTTCAGAGATTTTTGTCCATGCTGCAATTGCTTCATCTACGCGGTCTCGGCTGAAATAGGCGCGTCCGAGTGCCTTGTAAATCGTCATCAATTCTTCAGGGGACGCAGCCTGTGTCTGTTCGGATAATTCTGCGGCTTTTGTCAATTCACGGATTGCGTCTTCATGCCGACGCAAAGTTGCGTACATCTGTCCCAAAGCGAAATGGGGATAATAACCGTCTGGTGCGAGTTCAACGGCGCGTTGATATGCAGCAAGCGTCTCGGCATCTTTTCCGAGGCGTTTATGGATATGCCCCAAGATGAGTTGGAGGTTTGAATCGTTGGGTTTGGCTGCTGCTGCTGCCTGATAATCGGCAACCATGGCATCTAAGCCAGCATCTTCGAGATAAAGTTGGTAGAGTCGATCGAACGTACTCCCTTCTTTCGGGTTGCGATTGAGCATCAATTTGTAGCGTTCGACAACTTTCTCGTCTTGGGCAGAGGTGGGTGCAGGGTAGTAGAGGGTGCAGGATATAAGATACAGGACACAAGCGACGATTAAGCATTTTTCTCTTGCGAACATGAAGATCTCCTTGAGGAAATGTTTGGCGTTGGAAAACCTAAAATTTTTGTGGATTTTATAGTAAAATCTATAGTTAATTGGGCACTCTCAAACAGTCTGAATACCTATAACAGGCATTCAGACTGGCACAAACTAAAAGTTTATGCTACAAAGATGTCCACTTATTTATGGGATTCACTATAAACCGATTTCCAAAAACAGGTAACGATTTTAAATATCTGTGGGTTTACTTATAGTGACACACTTTAGAAGGCAAAAAGGTGCATAATTTTATGAAAAGGCGATTTCACTGAGACTCGCTAAATACTTCCATCCCGGCGGAACCGTCTGCGATTTGACGAATTTGTTTCTCAAAACCGGGGGGTGAGAGCGTCCACGTAATCCAAAGCGGCTCGTCGCCTGTGTTGACGAAACGGTGTTCAACATTCGGTGGGAGATAGATAACTGTACCGGGTTTCAAGTCGGCGACTTCGTCACCGACGAAGGCTTTTCCTTGTCCACCATAGACGAAAATAATCTCTTCGGCTTCGCTGTGGGAATGGATCGGAATCTCGCTATTGGGGTCAATCTCCTCTAAGCCCATAGCGAAATGTTCAGTATTCGTTGTATTTGGTTGGATAAGTGTGTAGAGTGTCCGCGGTGCCTCGCCTTCAATGCGGACGACTTCGGCATCTTCTTTGTGGTATATATGTTTCATTGTTCTCCATAGATGGTGAAAAGTAGTTCAAATATCGCGAGCACAGCTCGCTCCTACCGGTGGATGTAGTTCAAATATTGCGAGCACAGCTCGCTCCTACCGGTGGATATGGTCTTGTGAACAACACAACTTGAAACTGGAGAAAATAATAGTCTCCAATGATTAAACGAACCAGTAGGAATATAGACTCGCGTTCCTGAGTTGAAATCGGAGCCGGACTTCTTTACCTCTGAGAACTTCCAACGGTTGGTTGAACTTAACGGGTGCTTCTAATTGGTCACCGACGATTTGCTGAGAGGTGTAACCTTCTAAGGATGTCCCTATATCATCGGTAATCGCGACGGTGACGTAGCCTTGACTTGCATCAACGTTGAAGTGTAATTCCCCATCATTGAGTATCAACGGCTTTGTCAGCATATAGCCTTCCGTTTCACTGGCATCGAGAGAGACGAACCCGTCACGTCGCAGTGTCGCCAAGCCGAGCATGGACTTGTGCTTCCGTTCGACCTGTTTGAATTTTCTACCGGTGTGCGGTCCGTTCACACCGCCGTAATAGAAATAGATTTGATTGTTGTGTGTGATGAAATTCTGACTGATTCGCGTCATGCCATCTTCCCAACTCCCCGGTTGTCCAAGCGTTAGAAAAGTCTGTCGGTCCAAAACGCGTTGCCAGTTGATACCATCACGACTGGTTGCGAGCGATGTGTCAATCGTGCCATCAACGCCTTCGCGATAGACCCAGATCATGCCGAGATAGATGCCTTCGTAGAGATTGATCGGCATGCCGTAAATCTGTGTGCCTTCTTCATCAACTTCATCACATTCAAAGACGCGTTCGGGTTGGCTAAAGTGAATTGCGTCGGGACTTTCAGCACGTGCGGTTTTGCGTCCACCTGCCCCGAATCTACCAAACACAACATATTTCTCTATCTTTGGATCCCACACCACGGACTGGGTTGTATCGCTATCAATCGGAATAACCGGATTGGTTTCGCAGTCTGTCCAGTGAACACCGTCCGGCGAAAAGGACATCCACATACCATCCCCTTCGCCACGTCCCCAGATTGTGCGTCCTTCGTGCTGAATGAAGGTGTCAATGCCGCCGTGTTCCCAATAAAAGGCTTTGTAACGACGCGCAGGGTCGGTTTCGTGTTCATCGTAGAGGATCGCGGCGCCCTCGCAGTTTGTACGTCCGATGTCAACGAGATTGTTCTCAGTACTGCCTTCAAAATCGACTTGGTTCAGGATAGGTTTTTCCCAGTGTACGCCATTTGTCGAAGTCGCATAGCCGAGGAGCGTTATATTGCCGAGCGCGTTGCGTTGACGGACTTGCACCATGCCATCTACATAAGGTCCCGTGAGATACCACATTTTGAAGAGTGAATCCTGCGGATCGTAGAGGACCGTGCCGTAGAGGGATGCGAGGCTCTCCCACGGGTTCTCGCCGCGCAGAATTGGGTTATTGGGATGCCGTTGGGGTTGGTGCATCCGGCGATACAATCCTTCGATTCGGGTGATATGATGTAGGTCAAGGAAAAGGTAGCGGTGTTCCATGCATTGATTCCTTAAATATGCCGTGCCTTTTGTGCAGTCATATTATCACAGATACGAATGCGAGTCAATCACAACGGGCGTATTCCATCCGTTATCTGTTCTTGTTAGCATTAGACTTACCCATTGGGTTACAGTACGCGCACCTCTTCAAATAGAGCCAACTGTTGACGGTAATCTGTGGGAAGGGACCGGATTTCTTGATAACCTTCAAAGAAGATTGTCTGTTCATCTTCACTAAGATGGCGTGAAAGCGTCAGAATATCTGAGAGATAATAACCAAATCCGAACTCGACGATATCAATTGGGCAGGGCTGCCCATCCGAGACAATGATATTATGGGGTTCCAGATCGGAGTGAATCAGTCCGAAAACGTCTCGTCCTTCACCGTATTCTGTCGCAAACTGTGAGAAGCGTGAAGAGAGGGAGGATAGTTTTGTAAGTTCCTCCGCTGGAGCGTCCGTATCATTTTCGAGTGCTGCTTTAATTTTCGCGGTAATCCAGTCTATGTCGTACCGAGGACGGGTGAACCAGTCTGGTAATTCTAACGTTTGTGACACAGCGTGCATGCGACCGACCATGATCCCAAGATTCCGAATCAGTTCCGGCGTTTTCTCCGCTTCAAAGTGTGTGTGAAGCGTCTCGCCGGGAATCCAATCGTATACAGTCGCGTAGCGCGGTGGTAGGTCGTTTGGAGAGATAGATTGAATCACTTCGCCATCACGTCCAGGCACGGGAGAGAGGGTCTTGATGCGTTCCTTGTTCCAAAGCGCATTTAACCAATGGATCTCAGATCGGATTTTATCAATAGAAGTTCCAGCCTGATAGATTCTCAGTGTGAATCGAGCATCCTCAGTGTGCAAGAAAAACAACATATTCGCAAAATCAAATCCGACACCACTAATTTGGAATGAGATGTCATTGAATTCATACAGCATAAGAGAGGCTTTTGCATAGTGCCAATCGGTGACAAGGTATTGTAAAATATTTTTGTTATAAACTATCAAAATGCCGTTGTCACACGCGTGTCGTGTGGATTCGGATATAAATGTTCGTTGCTCATCATTAAGCGAATTGAGGAAGGCAAGGATGGCGGGATCAATCTGTGGGTGCGGGTCAGAAATTGCTTCAAGCCAATATTGTCTACATTTATCACGACAATCGATTCGGTAGACGGGTAGAGACGGGTCTCGGTACCAATCAGGAGAATTTTCGATAGCGTATTCGACTTGGGTGCCACAAAATGGGCACGACATTTTCTCTGCCATGATGGTGCTCCTCCTGCTCACGTTGATTTTGTATGAGGACAATTCTCAGGATTCTTGATTAAATCGCGGTTCAGCCAATCGGAAGGTCATCAAAAATCCTAACAAAACAAGGACACCGCATCCGATGAAAACCGGTTCAAAGGCAAATTCCTCGATTAACGCCCCAATCAGCGGTGAAACGAACAGAGGAATCGCCTGAAAAAGACTCATCACGCCGAGATATTGCGGGTGTTTCTCTTGTGGTGCGATTTCAAGGGTGTAGTTTGTGACGATGCGTGCTGACACGGGTGTGAATCCCATAAGGGCAAAGATAATCCAGTAAAACTCGGCACCGGTAGGCATCCTACTAATGCCGACTGCTAACAGTGGCATACAGGCACTGATTAATATTAGGATACGCAAGACGAATCGGTTTCCTGACCGGTCTGCGATGTTGCCCATGATACCGGCACCGATAGCGTTGGATGCATTCTGCGCAATTATCAAAGTGACGAAACCAGACGGGACAAGCCCTAATGTCCGCTTTCCGAAAACCGTATAGTGTGGAAAAAGGGGCCAGATCGAATAAAATAGCAGGATAACGATTGCGAATCGCCGAAAATTTCTATCATATCTCAATAAGAGGAGTGCATCACCGAGAAATTTGAAAAAAGGTGCGGTGCCTTCTGGCTGTGAAGGGAGTTCTCTAAAGCAGAAACTGACTGCCGCTGCAATACCAAAGAAAAGGGCTGTCGCACCAAAAAGCATCGCGTAACGCGGAGGACTCTCAGAAAGCCAACGCGGTAAGAGGTAAAAAGCGACGCCGATCGCAAGTGTACAACCGATGATATTGGAATAGGCGAGCAGCCTGCCCCGTTTTTCGGGACTGACGAGTTTTCCTTGTAATGTTCCGTTCGCCAGATGATTACAACCGACTGCGAGCCAGTGCAGGGTACACAGCGCGAGAAAAACAGCAACCATGACATTTGCTGACCAACGTGTTAGGCTTAATGTCCCTGCCAATACCCACCAAGGGATGGCAAAACCGAATCCGGTGAGAATAAAGAACCCTTGTTTTTTCGGCATTCGCGCGACACGTTGCGCGACGAGAAACTGGGGCAGACTCTGTCCGATTCGTAGAATGAGCGGTAGCAATCCGCGGATGGTTCCAGAGGAGGTATAGACATCAATAAACGCTGGAATGACAACAGACTCGGATTTGAACATCCAACCGAGGCGCATCAGAATCTGGTTTAGCGCGAATACAATTAAATTGCGTTTTTCATGCGGATAAGATTCTTCCGAAGGGTCGTTCGTCTGATCTGGTGCGCTTTTATCCAAATTCTTCGGTTCTAAAACCCCCAGTCTTTAGACGGGGGATACAGAACCGCTCCTGTATTGTGTCAAAAAAACCTTTGACTCTAAACTAAAAATGTGATACACTTTTCTTTGTATTCGGCATTGGTTACAGTTGATGCACTGGTATATTGCTTGGTATTTGAGACAACTGTGTAAAAGCCTCATACGCCTCAATAAATATCTAAAATATGCTTGACATGTGTTCGGGAAATCCAAGTCATGTTGTATCCCACGAGAATGTAAAGAGGTTAATAGCCTTTCAGACACATCAAACTGTTCATAAGGCACTTCGGTGCGGGGTCGGGATAGCGTCCCTTGTGCTTAGGCATAGTAAGACTTTCGTTTTTGACATTCTCTAAACTAAAGCAATGTCGTTTGAAGCCACAAATGCTTTCGCTTAGAAAAACTTTGCGGAAGTCCCTATGCTTTAGCAAGGGGTCTATCACCCATTGAAATTCCATCCGTTTGCTAACAAGTTCACTTGTCCTCCCATTTTTAGCATCGGACTTACGGTGTGAGTGCGCCTGCTTCGAGCCGCTGCGCGCCATATTTTTCCAAATCGGCTTGTTCCTCTGGTGTCAATGTCTCTCGTTCGGAGAGTGCCTCTGCAATCCGATGGAAGCGTTCAACGTCCCTTAATCCCATAATCGTTAGGTTTACACTCTTATGGCTGAGCACATAACGGTAGAATTGTTCTGGAGACGGCGCGTTTGCGTCTCCAAAAAGTCTGTCATTACGGGAGGCATTCATAATGACGACCCCGGTATTGTGTTTGTCAGCAGCAGGGAAAACCGTATCTTCTGGCGTTTTCATCGCACAATTATACCAACAGAGGACGGTATCGAAAAACCCGGTGGCGACAGCGTGTTGTATCTGGATCCAATCGTGTCCGGTAACACCGATAAAGCGGATCAGTCCTTCATCTCGTGCTTTCTGAGCCATTTCCAATGCGCCGCCGGGTGCTAACGCTTGGTCTCGTTCCTTTTGCGTGTTCAGATGATGCAGCTGATAGATGTCAATGTGATCAACGCCAAGCATCTGCAACGATGTTTCAAGTTCTGTCCGCGCGCCTTTTGCATCGCGCTTAGCAGTTTTCGTCGCAAGAATGAGTCTGTCGCGTTGTCCCTTTATAGCGGTTCCGATGACCTTTTCATCCTCGCCATCTCTGTAGGCTCGTGCTGTATCCATATAATTGATGCCGGCATCAATGGCTTTACGGTAACCGTCAGCGGATTCACAATACGCGCCGCCGCTACCGAGTCGGGTAACTGTTAAACCTGTGCGCCCTAAGACTGTTTTCGGAATTTCATAAGCCATGATGTTTAACCCCACGAGTTGCCGCTTAACACCGCTTCCAACAGCGGAAAGCACAATCAATAATTCGTTTGTCTGCCAACGTGATAGCAAGAGTATACGTTATTTTGATATAAAAATCAACCTTCTCTCAAAATGTGGGTGTGTAAATATTTTGACATGACAATCGTTTTTGACAGACATAGCACTCCGCTGGAGTGCGGGAGTTTGGATGAACGGTTTTCTATAGACATAGCACTCCGCTGGAGTGCGGGAACTTACCGAGGATAAAAAAAGAGTTGCCAAAAACATTACGCATCCTCAAAATGCGGGTGCCATCTCCCACACTTGAACGGATCGAAAGTGCGCTTGACCGCCGCGGCTTACTAATTTTACGCCCGTGCTGTCGGTTCGCGTCGGATAAACCCGCTGTGTAATACACTGCCTACCGTTAGCGAATGCCTCAACCACAGACTTATCAACATAGATACGGAGTTGCAGGGTTTCGTTGTCTTTCAGCATGAACGGGGCACGCTCTGCATCGACAAACCGCTCTGATTCTGGCAATCTCTCATTACCCCCCCCGCTCCGATAGCGCGGATATTGGATGGCTTCGTTTAATGTAGAACGACTGATGTCTATTTTTAAAGTGCCTTCCGCTGGCACATACAAAATTCCGGTGTGTTCAGCATGATCTGGTGAGCAGAGGACTTGGACACCGACTTCGGTTGCATCGCCGGGATCAATTTCAACAACCAACTCAAGGCAGTTTCCTTGAATTTTCTCTAAGTTCAACTCGTCATCGGTATTCAGAATAATATTTTCACGTGCTTTTGGGTTCATCCGTAGGCATTCCAACTCTGGCACGGGTTCAATCTGCAGACTACCATCGGTTGCGAGGGACAGGATTCTTGGCACTGTCATAACGCCTGACCAACCGGAAGCCCGTTCTTGGTCGGTGCCGCGAATTTCGCGAACCCAATCGAAAAAGATACGGCGCTCTTGTGCATCTAAGAGTGAGCGCGGTCCACCGAGCAATCCACCTTCCCAACTCATTCGCTCATACGTTTCGACGTGATATTGCTCATTTTCAAATCTGCCGAGATAGTACTGTGTTCCCAGCCAATGGCTACAAAAGAGCAACATGTGCTTATCGCCCAACGGATAAAAATCGGGAACCGCGCAGTCCTCTTCAGCGTCTGTCCACTCGCGCCGCGATTCATAAAAGGAGCGCACAAACTCCCAGTCTACAAGGTTAGACGACTTAAACAGAACGGTTCCATCCCCGATTTGTCCGGGTATTGTGTTTCCGATGAGTGCGTAATACGTATCGCCTTCCACCCATGCACACGGGTCAAACACAATATACTCGCCATGTCCCTTCTCACCGGGTTTTGGGACTGGAATCACTGGATTGGCGGGATGTTTGTCCCACGTAATAAGTAAATCGTCATCACTCGTTGCGAGACACGTTCCATCGGGGATTCCGTGATAGATGAACGTCGGGACCCCTTCAAGATTCACAAAGGCACCACCGCTAAAGCAGCCGCCACGGTCGGGTCCGTCAAGATCAGGCGTTAAAGCGATTGGATGATGTACCCAATGCACCAGATCGACACTCGATGCGTGTCCCCATTGCATCCACTTCCAATAGCCACCTTCAGGATTATGTTGATAGAAGATATGGTAGCGTCCCTTCCAGAAGATTGAACCGTTGATATCGTTCATCCAACCGAATGGCGGTGTGAAGTGGTAACGCGGGCGGTAAGGGTCGTCTTCGTACATTGCATCAAGCACCTGCCTACTGTGAATAAGTGCCTCTGTTTTTTCGATGGCTGTGTTCATGGTTTGGTGTTCCTTATGGTGATCAGTCCGTGAACCAGAAGGCATAAAGTTCTGCTTCAAGTAGCGAGAAGCGGAAACGCACGGTTTTACCGCGGAGTTCAGCAAGGTCAGTCTTCTCCTTCCAACGCATCGGTTCGTCAATACTATCGACCATCGCGGGGATACTTTCATCGAAGGTGTATCCCGGAAGGGGCTGCCCATCATCGGCATTGAGAATCTCTACCTTAACCCGTCCACGCCAAGAATCCACGTTAACGCGCAGTTCGCTGCCTTCTACAACTATCGGTTTGGTCAAAACAGAACCCCATTCAATGCCACCCTTAAGCGACACAAAACCGTCAACGCGAAGTTTCGCGAGTGCCATAGCAAAGTTGTTGAGGTATTTTCTGCCCATTATATCTGCCAAAGGTTGGCTGCGGTGCCGAACGCCGAGATAGTAAAACCACAGTTCATTGTTGCGTCTGATGGGTCCGTTGACGACCGAGATTTGTCCTGTATCGTAGGCACTACCGTCCCCTACCGGTGATAGTTCAATAAACGGCGTGCGGTTCGCGATCCGCTCCCACTGCCGTAAGTCTCGACTTGAAGCGAGTTCCACTGACTTGCGGCTGTCTACGTTTTCGTACAATGGTGGGTGCTTCCCTGTCCAGTGGTGCATCACAGGTAGTCCGAGATACAACCCCTCGTAGCGAAATACTGGAAAATTATAAACATCGGTGCGCCACTCCTCAGGTCGGTTGTATATCGGGGTGAGATAATCGGGATCCTCAATGAATTTGTGTATCCGTTCTTCGCCGTTCTCCTGATCAATCTGGTCGGCGTGGAAAATCAACTCTATCCCGCTCCAGTTTTCAAAGTCCTCACTGGTACTCAGACAGAAGCTGCGTCCGTAAGGCGATCTACCATCGGGTCCAGCGTGCTTAACGGTGGCGACAAATAGCCGTTTCTCTTGGTCATAACCGAAGTGTGCCTCGTCCGAACTTGGAACAACTGGAGTATCAAGGTATGTCCAGTGAAGACAGTCTGGGGAAACTGCTGGTGTCAACCCACCCCCTTTTCCCCATCCCATGCCTTTGTAGCGACGTTGTTCATCGGGGTCGTGGGGGTCGTAAATGGGTCCGAGAGGGACTCCTGTCGGTACGATGTTGTTCTCTGTACCAATTGCGGTGCCTCGCCATGTGAGGGCATCATAATCCTGAAGTCCCAAAGCCGGCTTCTCCCAGTTCACACCGTCTTCGGAGGTGGCATAGCAGATAAAACTCCGCCCGCCAACCGGTGCACCGGTTACATCAAGCTTGACCTCTGGATCATCTCCCTCTGCGCTGGCGTAGTAAAGCGTCTTGAAAATCGCTTCATCGGGAACCCAAGCCGGAGTTGTCCACATCATAATGCCGCAGTTTTCCCAGCGATGTTCAGGTCGAAGCACGACGTTTCTTTCAAACTTTTGCAATGGATGCAGTTTCCGGGCGAGATTGTCGATTGCCTCAACATCATGGTCATCAATGAATAGCGTTTTCATTTGCGCTCCTTACATCAGATCGCACCGGTCAAATAATCCATACGTTATGGGTGAAAAGTCAGAAGATCGCGAGCAAAACTCGCTCCTACAGTGAAAAGTCAGAGGATCGCGAGCAAAACTCGCTCCTACAGCGAAAAGTTAGAGGATCGCGAGCAAAACTCGCTCCTACAGCGAAAAGTCAGAGGATCGCGAGCAAAACTCGCTCCTACAGTGAAAAGTCATTAATGTTAATAGCGATTCCATTATGTTCCCAAAATTGCAAAGGCAGAGATTTGTCAAGGAACCGATCCTCTAAGTTATCCAAAAGAGATAGACAAATACAAGGACTATCCAAACCCAAGCCCCCGTCTTCATTACGATGCTTTTCCATCCTTTTGTGGTGAGATAACAGGCAATGTGGTTGAACAGCAGCATCAAGGTGATTATAGGGAGGCCGTATTGGTCATAACCAAAATTGCGAAACTTCAGCAGATGAAACACGTTGTAGGCAAGCCAGCAAAGAAGGAATACGATCACACCATATTTCCAGAGAGGGCTTGATGTAAACCGAGTTGCGACAGTTGCTATTTTTGATTCTTCAGAGGTGTTTGGACTCATTTCCTGAAGTTCCTGTTGGCATTCTTGCTCGTCTTCAATTTTTGTCTCAAGTTCCTGCTTTTCAGAATAGGATAAGTGTCTCATAAAACATTACCACCCTTTCGCCGATTTGAGGGTATAACAATGGTTAAACACTTTAACGACTTTATTGGCTCTTATGTTTAGCCACAAAGTGTCGCTTCATGCTAACGCGCTAAGAGGCCGGAACTCGTAACTACCCAGAGAATGTAAGCAAATCCGAATGCTATCCATACAAATGCAACGGTTTTCATTACACGGCTTTTCCAACCTGTCTTCGTGAAGGTAAAAGCAATATGATTGAATAGTAGCATCAACGCAACTACGAGGTTCATCTTGACGACGGACTTGTTAGATTCCGAATTCCCTGACATGAGAAAAAGAAACACGTTGAAAACAATCAGGAAAAGGATAACTCCAAGAGCACTATATTTCCAAAGATTGCTTGGCGTAAATTTGTTTTCTGTCGATGTCGTAGGGATATTCGGATTCGTTTCCTGAAGTCCCTGTTGGCGTTCTTGTTCGGCTTGAATTTTTGCCTCAAGTTCCTGCTTTTCAGTGCCCGATAACTGCTTCATAAACACTACCTCTTTTGCTAATCTTGCTAAAATTAGGTGTCAATCTCCGCGATTCTAATCCTATTTGTGCCTCAAGCGGGACAACACATCATATAAATTTGAGATTGCGTAGTCTGGTTGTTCGCCTGCTGATTCTGGTATCAACACCGCTGATTTTCGGTTGATGAAAACGCTTGTCATGCCTGCACGATTGGCACCAACGATGTCATTTTGAACGGAATCACCGATGTACACTGCCTCCTCCGGTAAAACATCAGCACGTTCACAAGCCAGTTTGAAAATTTCGAGGTTCGGTTTCCTGACCCCGATTTCACCGGAAATTGTCAACGACTGAATACGTTCGCTGAGTCCAAGATGTCGAACTTTAGAAAGTTGGCTGTCGGTGTGTTCATCGTGCGCACCGTTTGTAATGATACCGATATGGTATGTGTGTAGTTCCTCAAGGACTGTGACATCTTCGTAAAGCCGTAAACTTGTGAGGTAACGCGAACAGAAGAAGTCGCTGAGTTCTTCCATAACTTTATCTGTGGGCAAATTTAGTTCCGTGAATAAACACTCGAAACGCGAGTCTCTTACTTCTGCCATAGAAAGTTTCCCCGCGTCGAGTTGCTGGAAGAGTCTCTGATGAACGGTTGTCCATGCGTTTGTAATAGCATCTTGTGAAACATTTGGATAATGCTCGCGTAAAAGTTGAAATGCTTCTTTTTGCGCGACGCTCCACGCTGTATCGGAATCGCAGAGTGTGCCGTCAAGGTCAAAGAATACTGCTTTAATCATTTTTCTCCTAAAAATCAAATCTCATTATTCCGCTTACATATATGTAGACGAATACGAATACTATCCAAACCCATGCGCCTATTTTCATCACACGGCTTTTCCAACCCGTTTTTGTGAAGTTATAGGCAATGTGGTTGAATAGCAGCCCCAGAGCAACCATAAGATTGAGGATGGATATATTTTTAATATCCGAATTTAGCGACTTAAAAAATAAAAATACATTGAAAGCAAGCAGGCAAAGAATCATTACAAGAAAACTGTACTTCCAAACGGAACTTGGTATAAACTCAGTCTTTGCCGATTTGGCTTTAAAGGTTTCCGGTAGGTCGGGGTTTGTTTCTCGGAGGTGTTGTTGGCGTTCCTGTTCCTCTTGAATTTTTGTCTCAAGTTCTTGTTTTTCAGTGTCTGTTAATTGTTGCATACATACTATCTCCCATTCGACGATTTCAGAGGCATGATAAATGCTAAACACTTTTCGTCACGTTCCAGAGGTTCGACGGTAAACCCCATAGAGAGTTTGGACTGATGGTTTTCAAGATGATTAGCACCTATAATCACCATCACCTTGCCCTTTTACTGCTGGTCAATCATCATGTTCCCTATCGCTTTCCAAGAATTCGAGTAGAATTTTCTCACTGATTGCTCGCGATGCGCCGTGTCCTTCGTTGACGACCTTGTAGTGAATCACGTCACCGTTGAGGTAACTGAAGATTTCCAAATTGCCATCGATTCTGCTGGGTTTGGACAACTTCTCTCCATCGTATCCCATCTGCTTCGCCCACAAGAAAATTGATTCCTCAGCGTCAACAAAGCCCAACTTACTATCTTTGGCAGGAATGTGTTTTGAAGGACCACCGCGATAAGGGACAAGTTCGTCGGTGGTACCCGAAATATTCATCAGACGCTTGCCGGTCATCGGTGTCGCGACAGCTTGATAGTTGTTGTCGGCACCTTTGGCTTTGAAATTTTTCCCATCGTGTTGATAAACATTCAACGGACTGACTGCGCTCACATAATTCCGAAGGTTCGGTAGTTTGCTTTCGATCACCAACTGGTTCACTAAAGCGGCACCATTTGAATTCCCCATGACGCTGAAATTGTCTTTTTGAATGTTGTCATACATGGATAGTTTCTTAACAATTGCTTCGATGAATCCGAGATCGTCTGCCTTGGAACGCTCCGACACGATGTTCCAACTCGCCTTGTATCCGTTGGGAAACACCATGATGTACCTGCTCGCCATCGTGGGATACCGTCTCATGAATCCATTCATCGCATCCTTCGCATTTCCGCCATTGCCGTGCAAAAAAATGAAAACCGGGAACTTTTGTGGATCTGCACTTTCAGGGACACTGACATAATAGGGACGCTTGAACGCCGTCTCCTGTGACCACGACTGCGTGATATAATATACTCCAGATTTTAGCGGCGCTGCTGCATCCGCGAACGGAACGGCATCAGTTATCAAGAGGGTGGTTAATATTAACATGAGGTTCTTCACTGTGTCTTCTCCTAAGGTCCTTTATGGTGGATTTTAGAATTATGTTGACACTTTCCGAGCGGCGAGGCACAGAAGCACTACATGTAAACTTATTTTTATATTTCACCATAGTTTTAATAAATTTTCGGGTTTCATGTCTTTTTTCCGGATCCGGTGCGGTTAGAACACACACCATAAGTGTCAATTTAGTGATTTTTCACGATTTTTTAGAACGGTTATTATACACATGCCGCCCTTACAGGGCTTGGGTGTTTTTTGACCACACACTGCTATAAACATAACGCCCCTACGGGACTAAAGAGGTTTTTGAAGTCATCAAGGTTTTCGCGTAGTATCCGGTTCGGTTAGGAAACCGAACCTACCGGCCTGGGTCTGAGACGGTTATTTTTTTTTAAATTGACACTTATGGTGCGGTTAGAAACACACACCTACCGGGTTTGGTTACCCAAAAACGGAATAAAAATAGAAAATTAAACAGCCCTATGACTCAATCCTTAAGCTACCCAGGAGATATACATATAAACTAATACAAGTGCCATCCAAACCCATGCGACCGCTTTCATCACCCAACTTTTCCAACCTTTTGTTGTAAAATAAGAGGCAATGTGATTGAAGAGTAGCAGCAAAACAAGCATGAGGCTGACATTGATGACCTTTTTAGAACCGGGATCTTGTCCCTGAAAAAATAGAACTACGTTGAAAGCAAGCAAGCAAAGAAGGATCACCAGAAAACCGTATTTCCAGAATCGCCTTGGTACAAACTTCCGGACAATCCCTGTTTTTGCTGATGCCTCTTCAAAGGTCTCAGGTAGGTCTGGATTCGATTCTCGAAGCACTTGCTGGCGTTCCTTTTCTTTCTGAATTTTCGTCTTAAGTTCTTGTTTTTCAGTGTGGGTTAATTGTTTCATGAAAATTACCTTCTTTCCGGCGATTTAAGGGCATCACGTTTAAAAGAGCTGCTATAAACATGCCGTCGCTACGCGACTGAAGAGGGTTTTGAAGTCATCAAGGTTTCAGCGGAGTATCCGGTTCGGTTGGAATGCAGGTCGCATTTGGGTGAGTACACCGCAAAACCGAACCTACCGGACCTGGGAACCGAGACGGTTTTTGTTGCTAAAATTGACACCTATGGTGCGGTTAGGAATGCAGATCGCAAATGTAAAGCTAAGACAAATTTTGCCGCGTGTGGGCAAAATTTGGGTGTGTACACCGCGATGCACGTCGCATGAATCAACGGTATGAATGCCGTATGGCATTCCCCGGGGCGAGTACGCCGCAAAAACCGCACCTACCGGGCCTGGGAAAAATGTGGAATTACCGAAATATTTTCTGAAACTTCATACAGATTGTGGTACAAATTCACGGTCAACAATGAATCTTATGAACTCTGACACTAATCACTAACAAGGCTTACGCAAAAAGTTGGAATTCCCGTTCATTAAACCCCCTAAATCCCCCTTATCAGGGGGACTTTAAGGCGAAATGCGTAAGTCCTAACTAATATTGCAGTCGTAATAATTTATAAATCACCTCAATTAATTTAGCCATCGTATTCAACTATAACCTCATCACCATCAATCTTGACGGGATACGTTGCCACGCGTAATGTTTCATCAACGAGGCACTGTCCGGTTGCGATGTCAAATGTCCACTGATGCCATGGACAGCGTAGTACTTCACCTAAGCCATCAACCGATAACATAGTCCCTTGGATTGAAGGCGGTGCGTCGGCGGCGAACCTACCGGTCAGTTCACCTGTACATAGAGGTCCGCGCTTATGCGGACAGATGTTGCGAACAGCGTAAAAGGTGCCGTCAACATTAAAGACACCAATGCCTGCCTTGCCGCGAAACGGCACGACGATTTTGCGTTCCCCCGGTGGAATCTCCGACACCTTTCCGACGACGACCCGTGCCATGACTACTTATCCTCCAGTCGAAGCATATCAAGCGCGTTTTGGGCAAAAATTCGGTGGTGTAAATCGTCTGGAAGTTTGGGGAAAACCGTTACTGGGTCGTTCCAGTCGAAATGCGGGAAGTCTGAACAGAAGATGAGTGTCTCATCAGCATGGAGCATCTCTAACATTTGGTACATCTGTTCGGGTTTCTCAGGTTCATGCATCGGCTGCGAACCGATTCGGATGTGTTCGCGAAAATACTCACTCGGCAGGCGTTTGAGCCACGGTGTCTGGTCTCGCAGTGCTTTCCAATCGGTATCGAGATGCCACATCACTGGCACCGCCCACATCTGTTGCGCTTCAATAAGTGCGAACTTGAGGTTGGGAAATTTTTCAAAGACACCCTCACAGATTAGGGATGTCGCATGTGAACTGGCGACATACGGTCGGCTCATCCGAGATTCCATGTAGTAGGTGGGATGCCCGACTGGGGTTGGCGTATTCCGAGTTGCGCCGCCACCGCCGCCGATATGGGATACGATTGGGAGTCCATGTTGTTCACAGGCTTCCCAAATCGGGTGATAAAAACGGTTGCCGAAGGGACGACTTGTTCCCATCGGTACCATAACCGCAACGGTATCCTTCCGGTCTGCGAGTCTGTTAATTTCTTCTACGGCTTGCGGTGGATCGGATGGTGAAACAAGAATAGCATTAACGACGTGTGCGTCGCGTTCCAGCCAATGTTCGATTGTCCAATCGTTAAAGGCGCGACAGAGCGCAGCCGCCCAATCGGGGTCAGGCAGCCCAGAGTACCCATAGAATGGCGGTGGTCCCGTAAGCAAAGCGACATCTATATTCCAGACATCGAGATGCTCTTCTTGGAGGAACTCTAATGTGAAGTTAAAATCTCTCGGATCGCCGCCGGAGTTCTTGGGTGTCGTCTCGATGGCTTCTTCGACTCGCCCTTTAAGATCGACGCGGTTGCTCCGAATCGGGATGTTAGGGTAACTGCCGAGATGTAGCCCTTGGTCGAGGAGGTGCTCCTGATAGAATTTTGAAAGGTAAGGCAACAGCTGCGTAGGATGGCGAAAATTATGATGGACATCACAATCAACGATAGCGATACCTTCCTTCGGTTTCGCCGTCCAACCGGGTGCGGTAACAGGTGTTGATCCAATGTGACGCATTTGAGACCCTCCTCTCTGATACGGGGTCCTACAAAGGGACAGGTTATATGAGGTTGAAATACATATTTGGGTAATTCGGGGTTACAAACCCCTTCTACATT
This sequence comes from Candidatus Poribacteria bacterium, assembly GCA_965208735.1. Taxonomy (GTDB): domain Bacteria; phylum Poribacteria; class WGA-4E; order WGA-4E; family WGA-3G; genus WGA-3G. Next base: position 3,921,074 of record CBDBPM010000002.1, on the reverse strand, counting down.
ACCGAATGAATTTGTGAATTCTCACTCAACCTATCCCTGTAAATGGATAGAAACCAGCTTAGTGGCGATATGCCTCGCCGATCAAATTATTGGCGGCACGGACAGGTCGGAAAAGGGTCTGCCGTTTGGCAGGCATCTCTTCAAGCAGCTTTGGATTCGGATCCCAATCGTGCCATTTGCTATTGACAGTGTTGTAGCAACTGAAAATAGCGAGACGATCGTTTTCTTCATTCGTCCAAGTGTGGGTGCTATGTGTCAACGCCTCCGTGAAAAAGAGGAGCGACCCAGCGGGACACTCATACGTATCCCAGATAAGCGAATCTTGGCTTCGGATTGTTTCGGGTGCTGTGTAGACGGCTTTATGGCTCGCCGTAATAAATAGCGTGCCACCTTGCCGATATTTGACAGGATTCAGTTCCCAGACGATGCGGGTTAATCCGCTATACCCTCTGCCGGGGATACACCGATAGAGGTGCGAATCGCCGGGGAAACGGAGCATCCCGTTTCCGTTATGGGGTCCAAAGTTTCCGTCCCCAACAGTGCGGTAGAACAGACTGCACGACTCCATTCTGAATCCGTAGCAGTCTTGGCTTGATAGCGCCGGATGTGCGAGAAATTCGTTGAGAAAGCCGATGACATTCGGATGATCGGCAAGGCGTTGCATGGGACCGCCGAGCGGAGAACGCTCGTGCTTCGGAATCGAGTCCGGTTCGTGGCGGAGTTTATACCCGAATTCCTGCATCTCAGCGAGTTCGTCGCCTGACAGTACACCGGGCACTAAGAGCCAACCGCGCATGTCAAAGAGATACTTCTGTTCCTGCGTCGGTGGGACAACGGGTGTGCCGTCAGAGGTTGTTTCCGTAAGTTGAGCATTCTCGATATCGAGCGCTGCTCCGAGATTTTTATCAACGATAAACGGTTTTGTGTGATCTGTGACTTGTGCCATGAGAGAATCCTCTTGGTTGTAGGAAAATTAGGGTTTTTGTGTTACGAAACCTACCTTAGTTAATTTAATGCCGATAATTATCAGCCGATTAAATTATTGGCGGCACGGACGGGACGGAAAAGGGTCTGTCGTTTGGAAGGCATCTCCTCAAGCAGCTTCGGATGCGGTTCCCAAGCACTCCACTTGCTATTGACAGTGTTGTAACAACTGAAAGTAGCGAGGCGATTGTTCTCTTCGTTCGTCCAAGTGTGTGCGCTATGTGTCAACGCCTCTGTGAAAAAGAGGAGTGAACCGGCAGGACATTCATAAGTATCCCAAATCGGTGAATCTTGGCTCCGGATTGTTTCGGGTGCTGTGTAGACGGCTTTATGGCTCGCTGTAATAAATAGCGTTCCGCCCTGCCGATATTTGACAGGGTTGAGTTCCCAGACGACGCGGGTTAATCCGCTGTGTCCTTTTCCTGGAATACACCGATAGAGGTGCGAATCACCCGGAAAACGGAGCATCCCGTTTCCGTTGTGGGGATTGAATTTCGCATCGCCGACAGTGCGATAGAAGAGATGGGACGATTCCATCCTGAATCCATAGCATTCTTGGCTTGATAGTGCTGGATGTGCGAGAAACTCGTTGAGGAAACCGACAACATTTGGATGGTCAGAGAGGCGTTGCAGGGGACCACCGAGTGGTGAGCGTTCGTGCTTCGGAATCGACTCCGGTTCGTGGTGGAGTTTATAGCCGAACTCTTGCATCTCTGCGAGTTCATCACCTGACAGTACACCGGGTACTAAGAGCCAGCCGCGCATATCAAAGAGGTACTTCTGTTCCTGTGTCGGTGGAACGACAGGTGTGCCGTCAGAAGTTGTTTTTGTCAGTTGCGTATTATCAATGTCGAGTGCTGCGCCGAGGTTTTTATCAACGATAAACGGTTTTGTGTGGTTCGTAGTTTCTGCCATAATAGACCTCCTATGCGGCTTTGGCGCGTTTGAGCGCATCTTCAGAGACGCTTAAAGTTTGGGCAATATCCTCATCGGTATGGGACATGGACATGAACCAGATATGTCCTTCTGGTAGATATAAGCCGCCATCTAAGGTTGCTTCATAGAAGGTTCTGTGGAACCGTTGTTGTTTTTCGTCATCGCTATCGGTCCTCAAACCGAAGTAGGGCATAGGTCCAATACCGCCGATGCTGGCATTGTCGATACCGAGACGTGTCGTCATCTCTCTGTAGCCATCTAACAATTTCTGTCCCTGTTTCCACATAAAGGCGACACCGTCCTTCGCCTCAAGTTCCTCAATTGTAGCGATCGCAGCGGCGACAAGCGATACCTCTCCGTGGAAGGTCGCGGCAACCCAGACATCGCCAACCTCACCCATGATTTCTTCTTTTCCAACGACGACCGCAGTAGCAAATCCGTTCGCGAGTGCTTTGCCGAAGACAGACATATCAGGTGTGACCCCAAAATATTCTTGTGCGCCGCCCAACGCGTATCGGAACCCAGTTTTGACTTCATCAAAAATCATCAATGCGCCGTTGGCATTGACGAGTGCTTTGGCTTCTTCAAGGTACCCGTCTTTCGGGAGATCCTGTCCGGAAGGTTCCATAATCAAGCAGGCGATCTCACCAGGATGTGCTTTAAAGAGGTCGGCGAGTTCATCAAGATCGTTGAACCCGACGCTGAGTGTTGCAGCGGCTGCGCCTGAGAGGTGTCCGCGTGCGTGGCTGCACCAATCGTGCCATCCGTGATAACCACACCGAATGATTTTTTCTCTATCGGTATATGCGCGAGCGAACTTAATTGCGCCGGTTGTCGCATCCGATCCACCGACAAAATAAGCGACTTTGTCCGCTGATGGGATGATCTGTACTAATTTTTCGGCGAGTTCCACTTCAAGTGTATGCCCGAAGTTATAGACATTGCCACGTTCAACGAGATATTTTGTAACCGTGTCAATCACAGTGGGATAGGCGTGTCCAAGGATCATGGGACCATATCCCATCAGATAGTCGATATAGTCATTTCCATCGGCATCCCAAAAATGTGCGCCTTTCGCGCCTGCGATCATAACGGGTCTCGGTGGTTGGCTCTGTTTATGAGGTTGCCCACCGCCGACTAATGCTGTGTTCGCGCGTTCTTTCCACGCGAGTGATTTTTCAAAACTCCGTCCCATCCAGAAACCTCCAATTTCGGTATGCTATGCGTTAGGATCTGCTTAATTTCAATTATTTTAACACAATTATGGATTTGATGGGAGAATTTGTTGAAAAATTGTGAGATTTTATGCAATAATAGGATAACCCGAGTGTTGTGGATAGGATTTATAGCAAGCTTTGGAAAAGACGGAGGGATAAAAATGGCAGTAAACCTCTTAAGTGACGCGCAGATGCGGTATTTCATTGTGAACGGTTTCGTGACCGTTACGACTGAGTTGCCTGCGCAATTTCACGATGCAGTCTACGAAAAGACGGTAAGGGTGTTTGACAAGGAAGGAAATCCGGGTAATAATCTTCTACCGAGGATACCAGAGATTCAGAGCGTTTTTGATGATCCGAACGTTAGAGGTGCCTTGACGAGTCTGCTTGGACCGGATTACTACATGCAGCCGCACCGGCATCCGCACTATAATCCGCCCGGTAGTAAAGGGCAAGGCCTGCACCAAGACGGTGGGAAACGGTGGTCGCACCATACGCGCAGGCTGTTGGTCTTCTATTACCCGCAGGATACTCCCGTTGAACTCGGTCCGACGGGTGTGGTACCAATGAGCCACTACTTTAGCACAAGTGAAGGTTCGGGGGTCTCACCGGAACAACCTGTTACAGGCGAAGCGGGGACAGTTGCGTTCGCGAACTACGATCTGTGGCACCGTGCGATGCCGAACAGCAGCGAGAAAAGACGCTACATGATGAAATTTCTCTATGCCCGGATGTCAGAGCCAGAAGCACCGACGTGGGCAAATAAGGAGACAGACTGGGCAAACGGGACTTCCGTGGGACCGGCTGAGTATCAAGAGATGTTCCGACACCTCTGGAATTGGCATCGAGGCGAGGAATTCGGGGTTGCTAACGCTTCCCCCAACGGAGCATCAAATGGTGAATCGTTGTCGGGTTTGATCAGTGCGTTAAATAGCACCACAGAATCAATCGGGTTGCAGGCGGCTTACGAATTGCCGCGATTTGGAGAGAAAGCGGTTCCGGCTTTAGTCCGGTGCCTGGAAGAGGAATCGGAGATGACCCGCCGAAACGCCTGTTATGCGCTCAATGCGGTCGGATCACCTACTGTTGAAGCACTGCGTGATGCCTTGAAAGATTCCCGTGAATACGTCCGGGATAACGCTGTAGAGGCACTTGGAGACTTGGGAAACAGCGCGGAACCGGCTGTGCCAGCACTGGTTGAGATGCTCGCGGATGAATCGGGTCGTGTACGATCACACACAGTAGAGGCATTAGGAACAACGGGTCAATCGAATCCAGTTGCTGTTCCGGGTCTTGTGAAAGCATTAGAGGATCCGAATGATGGTGTTCGTCGGAATGCTATTTTCGCGCTGGCGCGGATCGGTAACAGTGCAATATGGGCTTGCAAGCTGCGCCCTTGGGCTGATGGTGCGGTTGACGGGTTACAGAATATGTTGTTTGACGCGAACCGCTATATCCGTGGTGATGCCGTGTATGCGCTTTACCGTATCGGAACACCGGCGGCGAAGTCGGTGCTGCTGCGTCATCTTCAGACGACGCGATGGTGTCCGATAACCTCAAGCGAAAGTACGTTTTAGATTCGTATGTGATCTGGGAATTTGGCGCGCTTTGTAGCGCGCCAACCGTGATTGGATGGGAAAGTCTACGTAAAAAATTCTTCGTTATGGGGACGGACATCCACTTCAAACGTCCACGCACTTCTTTCCTGTTGTACTAAAGCCCAATAGGTATCGGCGATGGCATCGGGTTCGAGGAGCGGTTCATTTTCACTGAGTTTATAGCGTTGTCGCACACCCGGCGTATCAATCACACCATCAACAATCACATGGGCAACATGGATACCGTGCGGACCGACCTCGCGGGCGAGTGCGGATGCTAAACCCCGTGTTGCATACTTGGCACTGCTGAACGCTAATGCTCCCGCCCTGCCACGGACAGCAGAGGTTGCCCCTGTAAATATAATGTCGCCGCCGCCCTTCTTAAGCATTCCGGGCACCACCTGTTTTGAACAGAGGAATCCACCGAGCGTACAGACGCGCCATGCGCCTTCAAACGCCTCTGGAGTGAGGTCTGCGAAACTGCCCCACGCTGCATTTCCGGCATGATTCACCAAGATGTCGGGATCCCCGAGTTCTTCTCGGATACGATCGAAACTTCGATCCACCTGCTCAGCATCAGTAATATCTGTGGGGATAGGGATAACCGTACGTCCGGACTTCGTCAATCTTGTGGACAAGTTTTTAATGTAGGCAGATGAGCGCGATAGGAGTGCTACGTTACATCCTTCTTCTACAAATTTACGGGCGAGTGCAGCACCTAAACCGGGACCGACACCTGCGATAACTGCTATTTTTTCCATAATAATTCCTTCAGGACTCATGAAAATTTGGGAGTTGGGTCTGTTTCCAGTTCAACCCATAAATGTCAATTTAGGATATTTCACACAAGCTATAAACATGCCGCCCTTAATGAAAATTAAGAATTAAATCGGGTAATTTTTCCGATGTCCGGTGCGGTTAGGAAACCGCACCTACCGGGTTTGGAGGAACATAGAATTACCCAAATATTTTATTAAACTTCATAGAGGGCTGAAAAAAGGAACAATCCATGCAGCTATAAACATATCGTCCCTACAGGACTAAAAACAACACACCTGCCTGATGTAATCGTGAGGTATTCTGCTCAACATCTGTTTTCGGGTGCGAAAACGCCCTTGTTTTTTATATTGACACCTATAGATCTGCTTCCAGTTCAACGTGATCTATATAAACTTACGAAAATTTGGAAGTTAGGTTTCACTTGTAGTTCAACCCGTCTATATTCTTAGCAAAGAGCGGAACTGCAAAGGTCTCCCGACATTTTATTCGTGTCTGAGAGCGTCAATCGGATGAAGTTTTGCGGCTTTCCATGCTGGATACGCGCCGAAAAAGATACCTACTAACGCGCTGACAACAAAGGAGAGTATCCCGTACATCGGTGAGACAATAGTTCGCCACTCCCAGAATGATGTGACCAGTTCTGCACCGCCTATACCGACACCAATACCAACGATGCCCCCGACGAGTGCAAGGCTTGTGGACTCAACGAGGAACTGTGCGAGGATATCGGAGCGTTGTGCGCCAACGGCTTTGCGTAACCCAATCTCTTTTGTCCGCTCTGTCACAGAAACTAACATAATGTTCATAATACCGATACCCCCGACCACTAACGATACTACAGCAATCCCTAAGATCAGGTTGGTAAAGGTTTGGTTCGATTCTTCGAGAGTCTCCATAAATTCTGCCTGGTTCCGGATGTGAAAGTCAGATTCTTTATTTGCAGCAATTTTATGTTCCTTTCGGAGCAACTCTGTCACCTCGGTTTCTGCTGCCTCAAGGAGTTTGCCGTCATTTGCCTGTATACTGATGCTTGAGAGATAGTCCTCTCCAAAAACGCGCTTCATAGCGGTTGAATACGGGATGAAAACTTGGTCATCGGGATTACGCCATCCGCTTGCGCCTTTCTCCTTCATAACACCGACGACATGGAAACCGACATTTTTAATTTTGACTGTTTGACCGACCGGTTCTACGGTTTCAAAGAGGTTATCAACAACGGTTTTGCCGAGTACACAGACGCGTTCTCGGTATCGGATCTCACTCTCTGTAAAAAATCGCCCTTTCTCAATGTTAAAATTCGCCGTGACGAGGTACGCTGGAGCGGTGCCGACGATAGTTGTGTTCGTATTTCTATTGCGGAACTTCACCTGTGCGCGGCTGCTCACTTCAGGGGTAACATGACCAAAAGTCTGTCCGCGTTCTTGTAACGCCTCCATATCTTTGATAGTGAGGCTTCTACGTGCGTCAGCGGAACCCCGTCCACGAAACCTGCTCTGTCCAGGGCGGACCGCGAGGATATTCGCGCCTAATGTTTGAATCCGTTCGGTGACATCTGCCTTCGCGCCCTCACCGATTGAGGTAGTGGTTATAATTGCGCCGACCCCGATAATTACGCCTAACATTGTTAATAGAGAGCGGAGTTTGTTTGCCAATAAGGCACTGAATGCGTTTGCAAAACTTTCAAGGATACCCATAGCGTTCTCTCCTGTGTGTTGTCACCTTTCTAATAACTTAGAAAAAAGTAATAGTATCTATCGTCCACGCCCGCCACCGCCGGTCATCCGACGCATTGTGGAAGCCGGGTTTTGCATCATACGTCTTCGCCAATCTTCACCGCCGCCGCCACCGCCCGGCTGAAAGCCACCGATTGCGATGATATCACCTTCAGCGAGTCCTGAGATGACCTCAAGCTTATCATAAGTGCTAACGCCTGTTACAACAGGCTGTGGTCGTCCGGGTTGTCCGTCCGCGCCGATAATTCTAACCATTTTTCTGCCACGCATATCAAGAACCGCTTCGATTGGCACGGTAAGGATGCCTGTTTTATTAACAGCCGAGATTTGGACAGTAGCGTTCATACCGGGTTTGAGAAACGGCATTTTTGCTTCTTCAGTCTCTGCCGGTTGCGTCTCGGTCGGTTGTACTTCGGCGGGTGCTTCCTCAAAGAAGCCGCCGAAAAGTCCGCCCCAATCATCGTCCTCAGTCTCTTCTTCCGCCTCGGCTACGTCAGATTCTTCTGGTTGCTGTGCGGGTTGTTGTGCGGGAGTTTCTATAGGTGTGGGTCTTGATGGTATTCCATCCGCCTCACCACCTTCTGCTTGGCGTTGTTGGCGCATTGCGCGGAAACTTTCGCGTTGTTCGTCGGTCATATTTGCGAAGTCTGGTCTGGCACCGCCACCCTGCCGATCACCTCCTCGTTGACCTTCTGCGCCCCGCATCATCCCCTGACGTGATCCGGTGGCCGCCACATTTTTCAATTCGGAGGTTACTTCAAAAGTTGTCACATTCTGAATCGCTTGTCCCTGGGGCGCGATCTTCAAGACTTCACCCTGAAACGGCGTATCGGGATAAGCTTCAACGGTAATTGTCACAGGTTGTCCGATTTCGACTTTACCGATGTCGGTTTCATCAACCTCCGTCACGACGTAGACGGTATCAAGGTCTGCCATGGTAACGATTGCCTGTCCTTCAGTTGATGCGAGTGAGGAGAGACGCGAAGTGATCAATTGTCCTTCTTCAACCTTTTTCTCAAGAATTGTTCCAGAAATAGGTGCCTTGATGACTGTATCGTCGTACTCAATTTGACGGAGCTCCAGCTGCGTTTGACTCCGTTTGACTGCCAAACGCGCGGTTTCAATATCGCGTTCCTTTCGGGTAATTTGTTTCCGATTCGCTTCTGCGAGTTTCAATGACTCTTCAGCCTGTACGATCCGTTGTTCCTGAAGTTTAATATCCATATCTCGCGCGGCTTCAGCCTCAACGCGTTCATTGGCGAGTTCGAGATTGAATTCCGCCTTCCTGATATCTGCCTGCCCCAATTCAAGTTCTGCTTCGGTTGCGGGTTTCTCCACTAATTTCAGGTTTTGGGAAGATGACCGATGCCGTGCCTCCGCTGATTTAAGTTGTGCTTGTGAGGTCTCTAAGGCGGCCTGCGAGATGAGTTCTTTCTCGTAAAGTTTCTTATTCCGTTCATGTTCTGCGGTTACCAGATCTAAGTTTGCCTTGTCCTGTTCCAAGGTGGCTTCCGCTCGCTGTTTATTTTCGTCTCGGACCTCATCGGAGGTGAGCAATTTATACCGAATATTAGCGATGTTGCGGCCGTTTTCAGCGTCCATGACCCCGCGTTTGTTGGCTATTTTCTCAAGACGGATATCCTCTTTGAGTTGGAGGAGCCGCTGTTGGGCTTCAGCGAGAGATTCTTGTGCCTGCCGGATCTGAATGCCGGACTGCTCTCTCTGGAGTTGGATGTCGATTTCCGCCTGTTGCAAGCGCGCTTCGGCAGATTGTAAGTCGGCTTGTGCTTGTTCCAAACTAATCTGGACGTAAGTAGTCTCAACCACAGCGATGATTTCATCCTTCTGAACGTAATCACCGGCATCAACCTTGAGTTCCAGAATCTTTCCGCTCGCCTTGGAACTGACTTCAACAATATTCAACGGCTTGATAGTACCTGTTGCTTCAATTGTCACTGCGATGTTCCCGCGCTCAACGGTTGCGGTCTTTATCGCTTGTGCGTCGCTGCGACCCGCTTCATCTTTGGTTGCGAACACGATCCGTCCGACGACGACCGCGACTGCTACAACGAGCACGACTGCTACAACAATTGTGATAACTTTCCACTTTCCCATCATGGATTACTCCTTCTGATAATAAGGTGTGAGAAAGTCTTTTACAACTTCCTCCTGCTACCTTCGTTGCTCAGTTTTTAGCAGCAAACCTCGGCTTGCAAGCTGCGCCAAAAGTGTGTACGCTTCTACTTTTTATTTAGTCAAATCTGAAAGAGAAAAGTTCGCTGTTTTTGTTTCTACAGACTTGGCATATCAACGGCACTCTCCCGTCGTTCGTGCATATTCTTTTCCATCACTTCAGGATAGCGGTCAGGCAGATGCGAGACTTCGTTGAGTTTTTGGAGTGCGCCGCCTTCCAACCGCCACCCGGCTGCACCGAGATTATCACGCAAATGTCCTGTATGCCTTGCGCCAACGATCACTGAAGTCGTTGCCCGTTGCTCAAGCACCCACCGTAGCGCGACTTGTGCCGGACTATGTCCAAGTTCCTTAGCAACATCAAAAAGTGTTTGCAATGTCTCATCGGCGTTCCCTGCGAAATAGCGTTGCGGGTATGCCCACCCCTCCTCCGATCGAGTGCCATCCTGTGTGCGTTCACCCGGTTTATATTTCCCAGAAAGAAATCCACCGGCTAATGGACTCCATACGACGACTCCAAGTCCTTTGTGTTCACAGAGCGGAACGATCTCTTGTTCTATATCCCGGACAACGAGACTATATTGGGGTTGATAGCACGCAAACGGTGTCCAACCGTTAACATCGCTGAGCCACAATGCCTCGGATAACCGCCACGCTTGGTAGTTGCTACATGCTGTATAACGCACCTTGCCTTGTCGGACGAGATCATCAAGCGCGCGAAGTATCTCTTCTAAAGGTGTCTGTGTATCGACGTGATGAATATAGTAGATGTCCACATAGTCCATCTGGAGGCGTTTGAGGCTATCGTCAATCGCCTGCATAATATGTGCGCGGGACATCCCTGAATCGTTGGGACCGGTGCCCATTGGGTTGAAAAACTTGGTTGCGATAACCGCATCGCGTCGCCTGCCTTTGAGTGCTTTGCCGAGGAGTACTTCCGATTCGCCATCGGCATAAGAATTTGCGGTATCAAAGAAGTTGACCCCGGCATCCAGAGCGAGATCTACCATGCGGTTCGTTTCTGCCTCATCAGCACCGTGTCCAAAGGTCATGGTGCCTAAACAGACTTCGGACACTTTGAGTCCACTTTTTCCCAATCGTCTATATTCCACGTTTTTTCTCCATTTTAACCTTAAGTCGCTACTAACGTGAGTTTGATAAAAGCACACAAACTGGAAAGTTTGTGCTACAAAAGTTTGATAAAAGCACACAAACTGGAAAGTTTGTGCTACAAAGGCACAAGATAGTCCTTGGGACAAAATACCCCTTTAGGCTAAATACTTCCGAGTGGCTTCGCTTTATTGGCAACCTCTAAAATACTATCCAGTACATCAACGACTTCAGGATCAATTTGCTGCACCGGCACATGTTGGACTAAAGTGTGATAATTGGTTTTTTGTATAAGGTTCGGTAACCGGAGTTTTTTGAAAAAAGCAGCAAACAGCGGCTCCAGAAAACCGGTACTTATTTTTGTATTTGATGACCACGGTGTCCCTTTACCGAGCGTTACAAGTGCATCCTCAATTTCCTTAATGGTAGCCTCCATTGTAGATACCCAAGTCTCCAGAAATAGACGTGCGTGTTCCATTGCTTCGGCACGTGCCCAGTCAATGAGTACTTGTTTATTGAACACAATGTAGTTCTCGATCTCGCGTTGCTCCCATGCGTATTCTCTTAATGCTGGATGGGCTTGAAGTTCACCGGTAATCTGATCAAAAAGGCAAAATCCCACAAGCGTCGGTTTTGCCTCACGCAAACCGTAGAAATGTTCGCGGGCTTTTCCAGGTTGGTCACCAACATAGTGGACATAAGGTGCCTCCAACTTTTCTTTCACCGGGTGCCCAAGTTTCTTCGCAAATGCTTGGAGGATAGCGAGATCCGTCGAACCTTCAAGATAAAGTACCCATCCCTGCTGTTCAGCTTGATAGTACTGCTCAAAGCCGATCATTTGAAGCGATTTCAACAATTGGCTTCCGCGGTCATCAATTCGATGCGGAGTTCCGAGAAAAGCGATAACAACATCCCGATCAGCTGCTTCATTAAGAATAACTTCAGAATGACTTGCAGCAACGATCTGACTGCCGTGTAGGACTGCTGATTCTGTAAGGATCTGATAAATCTGCCGTTGTCGAAGGATTTCAAGATGTGCGTCTGGCTCATCAAGAAGCAGGATAGAACCCGGATGTGCGGTAATATAAGTGAGCAGCAATAGCGTTTGTTGCAATCCACGTCCCGATGAGGAAAGATCTAATAAGATGCCGGACTGATCGCGGTAACTCATTGCGATTTCCCCACGCTCTTGAATATAATCAGGTTCATCAAGGTGCACACCGAATAGCGAATGGATTTGCTCACATATCCTCTGCCATTTTTGGGCATCCTCTGATACTTGATAGCAGAGGTTACGCAACACCTCTGCTGTTCGTCCTTCTCCGATCCGGACATTGATTGCCCCTTCATCAAGTCGTGTTTCATTGGACGCTAACCCAGACATTGGGGGCAGAAAGGCAACAGAGAATTTTTCGGCTTCGTCAGGAATAGGCATCCGTTCGGTGCCTTTTTCATCCGTTTTTGATACTCTCAAAGGGCGACAATAAAAGGATTCTTGATTGGCATAATCGAACTCGAAACCACATTGCCAGTCCTTGCCATCCGTAACACCTTCCACAATAATATCTATACGGATGTTTTGGGTTCGTTGTTTACCCTCAACCCTTTCCACATCACGAACTTGCAGATCTCGCCAGAGCAATCGTGCGCTTGGAACTGGAACGGAGATGAGGTCACGACGGTTTATAGCAACACCCGGACGTTTTTCTGGATTTGTTTTCCCTTTGCGGCTCTCGTTCCATCGCCTGAGTGCTATCTCCCACAAAGCGAGTGCTTGTAACGCGGTTGTCTTGCCGGAATTATTTGGACCGATGAAAACAACAGGATTTCCCAATTCAATCTCAACTTCGCCGAAGTTTTTGAAATTACGGCAAATCAATTTTGTTAGCATTTTTTCTCCAAAATTGCCTTCATAGGACAGGAACAGTTTCCCCTTCCGAGCGGAGTCCTGCTTCATAGACCTTCATGACTTCGAGTGCGAACTCAAGCGAGCCTTGTTCAGCAGGTTTTCCTTCCAGAATACAATCGCAGAAATACCGCATCTCTTGGTAGAAGCCTTGGACGAAAAGCCCTTTGTTTTCAAGCGTGCCGAGACTGTATTGCGGTTCCCAAACGATAGCACCACTCTCAAAACCTTCAGGGACATAACTGGTACTACCGCTATAATTGAACGGCATGCCGCGCTGTAGCAGTACACGGCTATTGTTCCGAATTTCGGCATGGCAGCCATCGCCAAAGAATTGATAGAGTTCGGAAGGTTGTCCGTGCCTTGCACCATCCGCGAGATGAAAGTTTCCGAGCCCCCCGCTTTCGTATTCCAAAATACACACGCCACCGCCGCGTTGTCCTTGACGAACGGTTACAGCGGAAACCTTTCCACCGACTGCTACCAACAGCGATAGTGGATGGCACCCGTTTTGGAGCCAATTCGTATGCTCTTTCTCACGCAGGACACGCTTTCCCTCATTCGGAATTGTCATCGGATAGACCGCTAAGATGCTCCTTAAGGGACCGTATTCTTCCGTTGCGAAGATTTCAATAATTTTCTGTGTCGCAGGCATGAACGCTTTCTTGAATCCGACGACGACGACGCGATCCTTGCGATGTCGGATCATCTCCCGCACTTCGTCAGCAAACATTCCGGGTGGTTTTTCTAACCAGACATGCATCCCAGCATCCAGTGCTTCGCATGTCAATTCGGGGTGCAGGCGTGGCGGCGCGCAGAGAAAGATGGCATCCAACTCTTCGTTTTGAAACATCTCCGCCATACTCGAATAACACGCTTTAACGCCGTATTGTTCAGCAGTGATGCGGGCGCGGTCAAGATCAAGGTCGCAAAATGCTTTTAGCAGTACTGGAAGAAATGTTAGTGTCGGTAAAACGTTCCGATAGCCGTGCGAACCGACACCGACGACTGCAACATTTAACCGCTCTTCAAATTCTCTTTGGTAACTCATATTTTTAATTTATAGTAAAACCTATAATTAATTGGGCACTCTCAAACAGTCTGAATGCCTCTAATGGGCATTCAGACTGGCACAAACTGACAGTTTTGCGGCGTACTCGCCCAGATGCGACGTGCATCATGCTACAAAGATGTCTACTTATTTTTCCGATTCACTATACCTTGCGGTTAAGGCACAAGAATTACGGAAGCACGTCATCAAGATACGCATCCAGATCTCTTTTCATTTTCTGTAATTCCGCTTGGTCAATGTACATCATGTGCCCAGCCTGATAGTAAGCCATCGTAATGTTGTCCTGCAAAGACTGGTCAAGTCCGAGATGGCTGAAGGTATATTCTGATGCCAAAAACGGCGTTGCCAAGTCGTAATACCCGTTCGCCACGAACACCTTCAGGGCGGGATTCATCGTCATCGCTGCGCGCAAGGTATCGGCGACGTTGACGTATTCGTTCTGATGATCGCTGTAGTCCCAAGGATGCACACGCCTACTGAGGATTTCATAAGGGAGATCCGACTCAAATTCGAGTTCGCCGCGGACATAAGCGTTAAGAGTCGCGGTATACGCGCCTTGGACAACTGCAGAACTCGGATCATATTCATAATTTTCGCCTGCTGAATCGCGGTCAATCCCCTTATACCGGCTATCAAATCTACCGACTGTCCGTGCTTCATCGCGGAGCAACTCCTTGCAAAACCGAGCGATGTTAATTCGCAAGTCGGTCCGTTCAATGTATTCTGGTGTTAGCCCCGTATAACTTGCGAGTTTCTTAACAATATCGGCACGTTGTGCAGGAGGTATAGCACTCCCTTTCATGAGTGCTACCGTGTAATCACCTGTGGCAAACTCTCTAACTTCGTCGATGAAAGCTTCTAATTGGGTATCGGTTTCGCCTAATTTGTTATGATAAAGTGCTGTCGCTGCATAGGTCGGCAGGAAGAGGATGTAGGGGAGATCGTTGCCGGGTGCGAACCGAATTGTCTGGAAGTTGAGTACGACCGAAACGAGCATGATACCGTTGAGGTAGGTGCCGTGCCGTCCTTGAAGATAACCTGCAAGTCCACTGGCACGGGTCGTTCCGTAACTTTCACCGATGAGAAACTTGGGTGATTCCCAGCGTTTATAGCGTCCTAAATAGAGGAGGATGAAATCGCCGACGGATTCAATATCTCTTTTGAAACCGTGAAATTGTTTTGCCTCTTCGCCTGCGACGGCTCTGCTGAAGCCGGTGCTGACCGGATCAATAAAAACGAGATCGGTTTTGTCTAATATAGAACATTCGTTATTGGTCAGTTGATAAGGCGGTTGGGGTAATTCGCCATCTTCGTCGGGTTTGACAGTTCTTGGTCCGAGGACTCCGAGGTGCAGCCATACCGATGAGGAGCCGGGACCGCCGTTGAAGGAGAAGGTTATCGGACGGGTAGAAGCGTCCTCTACATCATCGCGCGTATAGGCAACGAAGAAAACGGCTGCTTTTGGTTTCTCGCCCTCTTTGTCAACCTCTTCCTTGAGGATAAGCGTGCCTGTTGTTGCAGTGTAACGAATCTCTTCACCGTTAATGGTAACGCTGTGATGCGTAACTGAGAGTTTATCCTCAGGTGTATCGTCATTTTTCTCTTCGTCTTTGCTTTCTTCAGATTCTTTTTTTTCTTCTTGGCTCATAGTGAATCCTCTCTTTTTTTGATTGGCAAGACGTGGATATATTGCCTGATTAAACGCATTATAGCATATTCTGCAGAAACGGATGTCAGAAAAATATTGGTGTACCAATTTTCCATTGACTTATCCCCAAAATTTGCTATTATACCTCCATGCCACAGCTCAACCTTAAACCCAGCCACAAAGCAATCCGAGACTACTACGCGACGCTGCGCCAATACGACAAACACAACGTCACACACGAAGGCGCGGTCAGTTCCCCTTTTGAAACGCTGCTCACCGTCTGTGCAAAACAGGTGGATGCTACCCTCATTCCACAATTCGCTATGCGCGCGCCATCAGGTAACCGTATTGTTCTTGATGGTGTGATACTCGACGCATACGGACTGCCCTTCGCATATTGGGAAGCGAAGGATATGGATGATAATCTTACCATATCCGTGCAGGAAAAACGAGAGGCAGGCTATCCACTCGACAACACGCTCTTCCAAAACCCACAACACAGCATCCTCTATCAGAACGGAGAACAGGTTTTTGACGTAGACATCACCGATCCAACGCGCTTGATTGCCGCACTCCAACACTTCTTCGCCGCGCCACCCGCCGCACTCGCGAACTGGCACGCCGCTGTCGCTGAATTCAAAGAGAAGGTCCCCGCACTCGGTAGAAAAGCAGCAGAACTAATAGCAGAACAACACGAGACAAATCCGACATTTGTCACCGCTTTCACAGGTTTTTATGAACAGTGCCGCGCCGCGATTAATCCGAATCTCTCTAAATCCGCCGTCGAGGAGATGCTCATCCAACATCTGCTCACGGAACGTATCTTCCGTACCGTCTTCAATAATCCCGACTTCACCCGCCGAAATATCATCGCACGCGAGATTGAAAAAGTCATTGAAGTGCTCATCGGGCAGACCTATAGTCGCGATGCATTCCTCAAAGAACTAAACCCGTTTTATCTCGCCATTGAACAGGCAGCACTCCTCTGTAAAGACTTCTCTCAAAAACAGCAATTTCTCAACACCGTCTACGAGCAGTTTTTTCAGGGGTTCTCTGTTGAGGTAGCAGACACACACGGCATCGTCTACACACCACAACCGATCGTCGATTTCATGGTGAAAAGTGTTGCGCATATCTTGGAAACCGAATTTGATAGGTCGCTGTCAGATACTGGGGTTCACATTATCGATCCGTTTGTGGGGACTGGCAATTTTATCGTCCGACTCATGCAGGATATCCAAGCGACTACACTCGAAGAGAAGTACTGTCACGAACTGCATTGCAACGAGATTCTGTTATTGCCCTACTATATTGCGAGTTTGAACATTGAACAGGAATACTTTCAACGGACAGGGACCTACCTGCCATTTGAGGGGATCTCACTTGCGGACACGTTTGAGTTGTTTGAGGATCAACAAATAGCGCTCTTCACACAGGAAAACACGGCACGCGTGGAGAAGCAGAAGGCGGCGGATATGTTCGTCGTTATCGGCAACCCGCCTTACAATATGGGGCAGACAAATGAAAATGATAACAATAAAAACCGGAAGTATCCCACTATGGATAAACAAGTTGAAGAGACTTATGCGCAAGATTCTACAGCACAGTTAAAAAACAAACTATACGATCCGTATGTCAAAGCGTTCAGTTGGGCATCAAAGCGAATTGGCAAGGAAGGCGTTGTCGCGTTTGTGACGAACAACGGCTTCCTTGACGGTATAGCGTTTGATGGCATGCGGAAACACCTCACAGCCGACTTCGATGCGATTTATATTTTGGATCTGAGTGGGAACGTCCGTAAGAATCCAAAGTTGTCAGGAACGACGCATAACGTTTTCGGAATTCAGGTCGGGGTGAGCATCAATTTTTTCGTCAAGAGAAACGCTACCAAGACAAATCTAAAAACTGCCGAAATTTTCTATGCGCGCGTTGACGAATTTTGGCGGAAAGAGGAGAAGTACCGCTATCTTGATTCAAAACAACACCATCAAAACATTAGTTGGCAGCAGATAACACCTGACAGTCGGTATACATGGCTCACCGAAGGGCTCCACCCCGAATTTGACACTTTCCTTCCCATGGGGAATAAAATAGCAAAAGCAAGTGACACTAACGAAGTCAAGACGCTTTTTAAAACCTACAGCGTTGGTGTAGTGACTGCCCGCGATGCGTGGGTTTACAACTTTAACCAAAATGCCCTTACAGAGAATTTGACACAGATGATGGAGTATTACAACGGACAGGTATTTCAATGGGAACGGCGAAGCAATAGGGATATTAATGTTAATGATTTTATAGATACTGATGATACCAAGATTAAATGGACCAGAAGCCTGAAGTCTAAGTTGAAAACAGGCACGATGGCGGAGTTTTCGACTGAAAATGTTCGAGCATCGCTTTATCGGCCATTTACGAAATCACATCTTTACTTTCATAGAATGATGAACGAGTGTGTATATGTATTTCCATCAATTTTCCCCACGCCTGACACAGAAACAGAAAATCGGGTGATTTGTTTTAGTGGCACTGGGAGTAATAAACCTTTGCAAGTCATGACTGCTGCCATGATTCCGTCACATGATTTCCTTGAAAAAACGCAATGCTTCCCGTTCTATACCTACAATGAAGATGGCACAAACCGCCAAGAGAATATCACCGATTGGGCATTGGCACAGTTCCGAACGCACTACGGCGACGACACTATCACCAAGTGGGACATCTTTCACTACAACTACGCTGTCCTGCATCACCCTGATTATCGTGAAAAGTATCAGGCGAACCTCAAGCGCGATTTGCCGCATATCCCGTTTGCTCAAGACTTCCGGGGATTCGCCAATGCAGGCGCGCAGTTAGCAGACCTCCACGTTAACTATGAATCCGTTCCGAAGTATGAAAAGCTGGAACTTAAGGAGACACCGAATACACAGCGAATAGATTGGCAAGTCGAGAAGATGCGGTTCTTGAAAGATAAGACGCAGATTTATTACAACGACTACTTTACGTTGGCGGGCATTCCGGCGGAGGTATTTGACTATCGGTTAGGTAATCGTTCCGCGTTGGAGTGGGTGGTGGATCAGTATCGTGTGAAGGTAGATAAACGGAGCGGGATTGTGAACGACCCGAATCGTGCGACGGAACCTCAGTATATTGTGGATTTGATTGGGCGCGTTGTCACCGTCAGTCTCCAGACGGTCGAGATTGTTAAAGGACTCCCGCCATTGTAACCCAATACCTCTTGTGTAGGAGCGAGCTCCGCTCGCGATCCTCTGCTGAATTTTCGCTATAATTTGAGTAGTAACTGATTCATGCCAGAAAAAGAAACAAGCACAAGAGATCCCGTAGAAAATCCGCCCGTTAGATTCCTTAAGATGTTCTTCGTACAAACTCCCTAATAGTGTAATCTATAAGCTCCTGTACATGTCGTTG
Organism: Candidatus Poribacteria bacterium; assembly: GCA_965208735.1. GTDB lineage: Bacteria > Poribacteria > WGA-4E > WGA-4E > WGA-3G > WGA-3G. Next base: position 3,902,471 of record CBDBPM010000002.1, on the reverse strand, counting down.
CTTTATAACAATGCCAAGTCCTAGTATTTGTTCGACTCCAACCTGTGGCATATTCACCGGTAACGTTTGAAGTTGTGAATGGCGAATCATCGTTTGAGAAACAACACCAAGCAATGAATATTCGCTATCCCAATGAACAAAAACAGGACTCCCACTCGACCCTTGAAATATTTGTGCATCAATGACAATTTGACCTTTACCATTAAAGTCAACATTAGGCATTGATGCTATCCATCCTTTTCTGATTAGAGGTAAATTATTCACAACATCGTATCGATTTTCCGGATAGCCAACAAATATAACTTCACTTCCCACGGCTACTTTTTCGTAATCTATTGGCTTTAGAAGGTCGTGCCCTAAATTTCTATAAAAAGCATCTGTATGTGTAATACCACTAACATTAATGCACGCCAAATCAACTTCTGAATCAGGGTGAACAAAATATGCGTCTTCAAACCCAACCTGATCGAAAGTCGTTATATTTCCAAATTCTGGAGTACCATCTTCTTTCCGACGATTCAGACTAATAATAAATCTTGCTTTTGGATCAAGAAATACATGTCTATTTGAAATTAAAAGTTTTACTGCACGGTCCGTCCCATCATTCAAGGGAGCATGATAAAAAATCCCGTTCCGATGGAATTAGTGTTGTGTAGTTTAATCTCAACTCTAGCTGTAATATAAACTATCTGATGTTCAAAAAATTGTTTTTCCATTTAACCTCCTAATTACAAAGTTACATCATTATACAGACAGATAACGGTTATGAGACAAGTGTTCGCGTTAACCAGCGTTCCCAACCCGAATATTTTCAATCACCTTGACTCCAAGCGTATTCTTAACAGGAATAAGTTTCTTAGGCAACTGTCCTTCAATAGCAAGTAACGCATTAACTTCATAAGTCTCACCCTCAAGGCTTCGACAAGCTCTGAGAATCGCCCGGTACTTTACACACTGGAAAAGACCACGCTTCAGATCAGCTTCCTTTGAAATGTGGGATTTAACCTCCACTGCAATGCGACATCGGGCATTTTGGAATAGGACATCAACCTCATCACCTGATGGTAGACGGAACTCTACTTTTCCAGGTGCTAATGACTTTCCTAGCCCAACAGATTTCGGATGTTGGGCCACATAATTTTTCAGCCTCTTATGTTCATTACTCTCAGTAATGCGATCCAGATGATCCGTAGATATTTCCAGTTGTGGGTTTAGTGGTTCAGCAGGTGATAATCCAAATTTCTCAAGAATATTTAGCCATTTCGACTTCGGATAACTAAAAACCTTGCTCTATTCTGCTTTAACAATTTCTTCCTTTTGCCGTGGTTCCGCTCTCTGACGAAGGAAGTGAACATTATTTCCCGGCAAGCCTGTTTGCTGATTGACTACAAGTCCCTGTATAGATGGTATCTTTTCCTGCCATAGCTCACCCAGTTCTAAAAGCGCGTCTCCGACACAACCAAGTACACAGTTCAGATTTCGTGGATTAGGCATTTCAAGTTCTTCCGCCAAATCCGCATAGTATATTTCTTTCCCAGCCAAGGCTTGTCGCACAAGGATAGGTAAAGCGAACCTCGCTCGCTTTTGATACAGTGATTCACCTGATACGATCTTTGCAATTGAAGAAGTCCTATTTTTCGACATTTTCCCTCCTATCATACAATTGATTCTTATCTTTAAAAGTAATCCCTTCAGTGTTATGAAAAGTTACCACTTTCCATGAATCCGCTTATGGCATCCGCCACATACCGCGGTTAGGTCGCTGAGCCGTTCTCTGCCGACGCGCTTATAGGTTTTGTGATGCACCTGTGTCGCCGCGCGTCTTCCACATTTCCGACATTTATAGCCAGCGCGCTTCAAGATCGTCCTGCGTTTGTTTTGCCATCATCATGATTTTCGGTATCTGCTATATGCTCTCTTTTTTATTCACTTTTCCTCAAAATAGATATGAAGCCTTTAAATAAATTATTACTTACTAACCCAAGTTGCCACCTATTTACTTACATAGCAAGCCGAAGAAGGTGCAAGACGTTGATATACCTTTTTCTATAGATATTTCACCCCTCTGGGGTGGGGAAATTGCCTGAAAAACCGGGTTGAAATACGCAGAAATACCCAAGCAAAAACACTAAAATCCGTTAGTAGCAACTTGGGTTACTTACTGCTAAACTTTAGACAATTCGTATCATATTTAGGTTGAATTTTCAAAAACCGACGGATTTTTCTATGAGTTTCACACATCCGAGAACTTTGGGAAAAATAACGGAAGATCGCACAGGGGAGCGGAAACCGAGTTTGCTAACAGGATATGCTACGCAGGCACAGACTAACAGTCTATGCTACGGAAGATGATGTCTGATAGAAAACGGTTAGTCATCTTAATATTGTCCAAACTTTAGTGCTTATTAAATAATAACATATTTAATCGAAATAGTCAAGGGGAAGTAACGGAAAGAATTGGGGTTAGAAACCCTTCCGGTAAATGTTATATCAAATCTGAAAAATCAATTCGCATTTAAGAGATTTTGAAACGCTATGAGGTTTCCGAACGTCCGAGACGCAATGAATTGCGCCACTACGAACCGGCTTTTCGTTAATGAGAAACGGTTATTCAGAATATGCAGCCCCCTACGGGGCTGGAATATTTGGTCTTCACACGCGCTACAAAGATGCTGAAGAAACACCCAAGCAAATAAACCCTACGGGACTCAAGAGGGTTCTGAAGTATTCCAGTTTTCTGTGTAAAATCCGGTGCGGTTAGGAAACCGCACCTACCGGGCCTGGTGGTGAAGATTCGATCAAAAAATGGAGAATCGAATGGCTCTGATGCAAAGAATTTGACATAATACAGAAATATGCTAAACTTGATACAAAGGAGACACGCAATGAAAAAACCGATTCGCTTGGGACTGATTGGCTGTGGTGGGATTGTGCAAATTACGCATGCCCGTGCCTACCGTGCACTCACAGATACCGTTCAAATCACTGCGCTGGCAGATGTCGTTCCTGAAAATCTGGAAAAGGTTGGGGACCTGTTCGACGTTCCTACAGAAAACCGATACACAGACTACCGCGAAATGCTGGAACACGCAGCACTTGATGTCGTGACGATTGCTACACCGCACTCACTTCATGCCGAACAGGTCATCGAAGCCGCGAACGCAGGTGTGGCTATTATCTCGGAAAAGCCGATGGCGACAAACTTAGAGGAAGCAGACGCAATTCTGGCAGCAGTACGCCAGAACGATGTGCCTTACACAGTCGTGCATAACTACATCTTCACTGCTGGGATGCGCGTGGCAATGACAGAACTCAGCGCGTTAGGTAAACCGCATTTCGGACGCAGCACTGGCATGGGATTGAAGCCTGCAGACTTCTCGGCGGATCACCCTACGCCTGCATTCGCGTGGCGCGCCAGTAAAGCGAAAGGTGGCGGTTGTATCATTGACACGAGTTACCATGAAATCTATTCTGTTTGTACGCTGATGCAATCCCCTGTGCGGTATGTTGAGGCACGGGTGCAAACGATGCAGCTTGACATTGATGTTGATGACATCGCCATGCTGCTGTGTGAACATGAAAACGGGGGGATCACGACTGTCGCTGGTGCATGGTGTGTGCCGGGTACGGATTCCGGTTGGTGTGAGATGCACGCTGAAAATGGTTCTCTACGCGTCAATCATCGCCACAACGTGGCGGACGCGCTCCGTCGTTTCACGAGAGCAGAAGGCTGGAAACAACTTGAACTTCCTGAATTTGATGAAGCAGAACGCACGGATGCAAGCGGGCATGCGCGCTACTTTATGGAGACCTTTAATGCCATTGCTGTTGGCGCAGCGGTACCTGTGAGTCCAGAGATGGCGTATCAGAACCTCGCGATTATCGAAGCGGCGCGTAAAGCTACGACGGAACGCCGCGCTATTGAGATTTCGCTGCCAACTGAAAATATTTAGTGTGCTTGAAATGTTTAAGTTGAACTCACGTTTTCAAAAAGGAGTTGAGGTGGAAAGAAGTCTGCTATTCCATGCTTTGGTTGTTTTAATGTTAGGATTGATCTGGAGCATGCCGTTACACTGCTTAGCGCAGCAGAACTCAGTGGCACTTGAGGCAAAAACGGATGCGGAATATGATGCCGAAGATGATGTGAACACGACATTATGGCTTGTCGCTGGTGGAATTTTGGGGACAGCCGGGAGTTGCTTGCTCGGTTCTATTGCACTCGGTGGGTCTTATGTCTACCAGCCGGTTCCGCCCGCCGAGCGACTTCTCGGTAAATCGGCAGAATACGTCAGTTTTTATACGGATGCTTATAAGGCACGTATACGCAGGCTTCAATTGGTTGCGGCTACAAAAGGGGCAGCAGGTGGAACGGCTGTTTTCTTTCTATTAGGAACGCTAAATATAAAGCCGTGGGCAGATTTTGTAATCTGGTAAATAGTAACCAGATGTCCAAAAGAGGATACGGATCGCGAGCAAACTCGCTCCTACAACAACAGGATACGGATCGCGAGCAAAACTCGCTCCTACAACAACAGGATACGGATCGCGAGCACAGCTCGCTCCTACAACAACAGGCTGCTGATGCATTACCGAATTAAATTCTTAAACTTCAGCAAAGCGCGCCTACCAGTAGATGTCTATACATCACTACATCTCACCAGATATAAAGTCGTTATCCACGTAAGAGATGCCGTAATGCGTTTGCGATGATCTCCTCTTCGCCTGCATTGAGGGTGTAGGCATTAATCACAAGCGTGTCTTTGCCGTGCGTATTCACCTTGATACGCGGTGTACCAGCATCGAGTCCACGTGCGATCTCCGCTGCATCCTTGCCATTACATGTAACGTGAAGATTGGAAAGGGTATGGCTGTTTTCTTGGTAACGGACCTCGCAGGATACACCCTCCAGGTTTTCAAGCCCTTCTGCGAGTGCAGCGTATCTTGCATCCTGTTCCTTGGATCGCTTATTGTGATCCGTCGATAGCCAGATGTCAATAGCGGTCACCAATCCGATAATCTCCTGCCGATCAACCTTCATTCCGCGTCCAACAGGACGGGGACCGATGAAGCCGTGCCTCCGTACAGTCTCAATTAGTTCCTTTTTGCCACAGACGAACCCAGTCGAATGCGGTGCGTTGAAATACTTGCCACCGAAACAGACAAGGTCTGCAGATTGGGCATTGCGTCGGAAGTAATCAAGCGGATAGATTTGAGAGGCAGCATCGGCAATTAACGGCAGGTTATGCGAGTGTGCTATCTCAAGCACTTGCTCCAACGGAACGGCTTTACCCTGATTCGGTTGGATGAGATATGCGAGCGCAGCGGTGTTTTCGCCGATGGCATCGTTCAATTCGTCGGCAGTGCAACCCTCTTCATCCCCTACAAATATGAGTTTACTGCCCGGAATCGTGAATGCGCGGTCGTAGGAGTAGTGTTGCTTTTTCTGAAAAACGATTTCGTCTTTCAGTCCTGTGGTATCCGGCAGTTGCGCACACTTGTCAGGGTCGCTTCCGGTCATGACGGTTGCTGATGCCAAGACGAGTGCGGTATAGCACCCTGCTGTGATGTATGCGTCTTCAGCACCTAACCGCTCAGCTATGAATTGCCCAGATTTTTCGAGCAATTCTTCCATTTCGACGTAACTTTCATCTGCTTGGCGCATCGCGTCTCGGACTGCTGGAGAAGGGGTGGAACCGCCTCGGACAGTCTGATTGCCGGTCGCATTAATGACGGGTCGTGCGCCGAGTTTCTTGTAGACATTTCCCCAACCTGTATTCGCCATGAGATTGTCTCCTTGGAATAGTTGTTGGTTGTCAGTTATCGGCTATCAGCAGCCGATAGGCATCCCTTCCCAGTAACGGGTGGGAATTCCAGCTTATAGTAAAACGTATAGTTAATTGGGCACTCTCAAACAGTCTGAATGCCTATGACAGGCATTCAGACTGGCACAACCTAACAGGTTTGCGGCGTACTCGCCCAGATGCGACGTGCATCATGCTACAAAGATGTCTATTTATTTATGGGCTTCACTATAAAACCTCGTCAGCAAAGGAAATTCGCAATCTCTGTTTTATTTTTTGAGTTAGAGGATCGTTAATTCATCGTCGTCGCCGCTTTCCTCTAACACCGATGCTAATTCATGTGCGACGGTGCCGAACGCTTCGGATTGCGGAGATTCTGGATGCCCAGCGACAATCGGTACACCGAGGTCACCGGCAGTGCAGACTTCAGCATCAAGCGGAATTTGTCCCAAAAACGCCACACCGAATCGTTCGCTTGTATTTTTGCCACCGTCTTTCCTGAAGATTTCTGTCTTTTCGTTGCAGTGTGGACAGAGGAAATAACTCATGTTTTCAATGATGCCGAGAATAGGAACACCGAGCCGTTCAAACATAGCAACGCCGCGCCGGACATCGGCAAGTGCGACATCTTGTGGGGTCGTGACAATGAGTGCGCCGGTCAGTGGAATCGCTTGTGTTAAAGAGAGCGCAACATCACCTGTTCCCGGTGGAAGGTCAATGATGAGATAGTCGAGTTCACCCCATTCTACATCACTAAGAAGTTGGCGTATGGAACTGTGTAACATCGGTCCACGCCAAATCATCGCTTGCTCTTCTGGTACCATAAACCCGATTGACATGAGTTTAATATTATGGCGAACGAGGGGAATAAGTTTACGTTCTGGACTGACCTTGGGTTGTTCTTGGACACCCATCATTGTCGGGATACTGGGACCGTAAGCATCAGCGTCCATCAGACCGACTGCGCCCCCCGCATTCGCTAAAGAGATTGCGAGATTGGTCGCGACGGTCGATTTCCCAACGCCGCCCTTTCCACTGGCGACCGCGATTTTATACTTGATATTGGGGAGTGTGATATTTTGTTGCTGTGGTTGTTGCTGTGGTTGTTGCTGTTGCGGGGTTGCCTGTTGTTGGGGTTGCCGTCCAGAAATTTGTGAACCGCTGATCACCTTCAGGTCGGGATGTCCCTTCGTTTCGGATTCTGGTTGCGATTTAGGCTTTTTGTCGTCGCCTTTTTTAAGAAATCTCATATATGTGCTCCTATAGTCTGTTTATAGAATGGTTTTCAGTCATTAAATGTTGCGGCGTTTCTGCAAATAGTTTAACATTTTTTTTGTTAATTTTGTATAATACTTTCAAGAATAACACAAATTGAGACGATTATAGGCGAGGATTCTAACCTTGTCCGATAAAACGTCCAGCAATTATGGACTTTAATACACAATAGATCAGAAGGAGTCTTTATGAATATTCTGATGTTACGACATTCTGCTGGGTTTGAACATACCTACCTACCGGATGCAGAAGTTGCGCTGAAGCAGATTGGTGCAGCAAACGGTTGGAACGTTACCACAACACACCGATGCGACCGCATTAATGCTGAAAATCTCGAAAAACAGGACATCGTGGCGTTCGCAACGACAGGTAATTTACCGTTTGATGATGCACAAAAAGAGGCGTTATTGAACTTCGTCCGTAACGGAAAAGCGTTCTTTGGCATCCACAATGCGACAGACACGTGCTACGATTGGCCCGAATACGGTGAAATGCTCGGCGGCTACTTCGCTGGACACCCGTGGCACGAAGAGGTGAACGTCATTGTCGAAGATACTGACCACCCAGCAACCCGTATGTTGGGCAGCAGTTTCAAGGTTGTTGATGAAATTTACACTTTCAAAGAGTGGGATCGCAACAAAACACGGGTGCTGATGCGTTTGGATAACGATTCTATTGATGTCTCCCGCGGCAATCGCGAGGACAACGATTACGCCCTCGGTTGGTGTCATACTTATGGAAAAGGACGCGTGATGTATACCGCACTGGGACACCCTGATGCGCTTTGGGGTGAAGAATGGTTCCATGAACACATCGTTGGATGTATCCGATGGGCAAGCAGATTGGAAGATTAGCCGCCGCCAATCTAATCTATAACGAACGGTCGTTATTAGGCGCGCTTACAAAGCGCGCCTATTCAATTCGGGTCCGTTAACTCGGTATAACGCCTGTGGCTCGTAGAAGGGTCTCCTGCACCAACAATTCATGTGATACCGGACGATCCGGTGACTGTTCCCCCGCAATAGTCGCTAAAAACGCGTCAAGCTCAAGTTCATAGGTGCGTTGACGGCTTTCACCGTCTATCTCGACAATTTGTTCACCTTGTGTGTAACCGTCCTTTGCGTTCTCCAAACAGAGGCGAATCTTCAACCCTGGCTCAAAAGGTTCGACGATAATAGCACTCCCTTCACTGCCATAGACTTCAAACCGGCGTGCAACGGGTCTCGGCTCCAAAGCAGAGATTGTTATAAACGCCATCGCTTTTTCAAATTCATAGACGGTGAGCGTGTTATCTTTGAAAGGTTCAACCGAACCGCCATCGTTTCTGAGGAAAGAGGTGACCTTTTCCGGTCGTCCGAGGAGCCAGACGACCTGATCGAGGACGTGTCCGCCTAAATCAAAAAAGATACCGCCGATGTGTTGGCTGATACGCGTGCGTGACTCAAGAGAAATATTGGTTGACATGTGGGCGCGAACGGAAAAAACATTGCCTAAAAAGCCGGAATGTACCCACTCGGCAACCTGCTTGAAGGCGGAATGATACCGCAGCATATAGCCCATCTGTACGTGTAGCGACTTTTCTTGGGCGGTATTAATGACGCGTTGCCACTGTTCCCAGTTTTCGCCAGCGGGTTTGTCGTACCAGAGGTGTTTTCCAGCGTTCACAATCTGCTCGGTCTGATCCAAGCTTTCGGCGTTGTTTCCCTCTGAAGCAATCGCGACGATGGTATCATCGCTGAGCATCTCCTCAACATCGTCATACCAGTGGACATCGGCAAATGTTCCGCCATCCGTCTGACGTTTTTCGCGTTGCTGTGCGTCGGGTTCAAACACGCCTGCGACTTCAACATCGGGATTGACAAGCATCGCTTGCATCTTGCCGCGTGCGTGTCCGTGTTTCGTTCCGTACTGTGCCATCCGTACTTTTGCCATATTCTAATCTCCAAAATCTGAAATTTGGAATGTAGTGTTGTATGCAGGATCATTTAGTTTTAGGCAAATTATTAGATTCTCTAAATTTTTGATTTTTCTTTTTCAAACCCGGTGCGGTTAGGAAACCGCACCTACCGGGCCTGGGGGGGCCAAAATCGGAGTAAAAAACCGAAAACTAAATAGCCCTGGCGTTGTATGGCTATTATATGGACATAAAATTGAATGTCAAGGAAATATTCGGGGGGTAAATATTTTGCTAAGAAATGGCAACCTTTACAGATCGTCGCGTTGAAAGCGGAAGACCCCGTTTTGATTAGTGCCGATGTAGAAGGTCTGACCATCAACGGCAAACGCGGTTGCTGTGTGCGGTAGTTCTGCGGCGATCTGCTTCCACGTGTTGGTCTGTTTATCGACCTTATAGAGACCACTATCACAGACCCCGTAAACTATCACACCATCAACCACAATCCGGTCCATAACCAGTCTATTGCCATCAACATCGGTGCCGACTTCCCAAGTTTCGCCATCGCGTGAACGCATAATGCCCATATCTGTTGAGACGTAGACGGTTTTCCCTGCGAAACGTATCTCTTTGAAGTATCCAAACGGAAAGGCGAGGTTTTCGGTGACATCAGTCCAAGTGTCGCCGTCATCAGACGAGAAGAAAAGTTCTCCCTCTCGTTTCCCAGCATAGACTGTGTTCGCAGAAGCGGCGAGCGTGAGTCCTTTTCCCTCAATAGGTGAGATGCCTTGTTGATCTTCCAACCCTGTATAGTGCCATTCGGTTTCGCCGCGTCGCCATCTGTAAAGTTTATGTCTATACTCCATGAAGACAGTATCCTTGGTGACCGCAAACGTTCCATTCGTCTTCCATTCTTCAAAGACACGGTGTTGATCGGCTTTCCACTGCTCCTGCACCTTACCAACATCATCACCGTTTTTTCTTGCTTCCATACGTTTTGTCCACCATTCCTTGTGTAAGGTGTCTTCCTCAAAATCTGGGACACCTTCAACGGGTAGGAATACATCGCCAGTATCAGAAAGGTAAAAGAGCGTAACGCCATTAAGCTCGCTGTTGCTTGCATAAAGAACATCGTTGGTTGTTAGGACTTTCGCTTGCGCTGCTTCAAGAGAAGTTCTTTCATTCGTATTTAAGCCAACGGATTCCCACGACTCACCGCCATCTGCAGATTTGAGCATTTCCTCAGGTGTTAGCGCGTAGAGAACGTTCTTGACCGTAACCAGATCTGGAACATCGGAATTTATCAATCTAGCCATAAACGGGTGCCACGTGGTACCACCATCTGTTGAACGTCTTATCGCCCCGGAATCAGTTCCATAAAAAGTGTCTTTGTCCAACGCGACAATCGGAAATGCTCCAAACGTATGCGGTCCGGGGTTAGGATCTATCCATGTTTCACCACCGTCATCAGAGAGGAGGACACCAAGGGAACCTTTCAATATCAGCCTGTCACCGGCGGGAATGACATTAACAGCAGTTATTATCTTGACTGGATGTTCGTGGGTATTTGGGGTAATATCTATCCAAAAATCGCCGAGGTCGGTCGAATAGAAAACAGCGGCATGCGGACCATGCGGTGGACTTGCGATTGTTCCGACGTAGAGTCTATCTTCAGCGACTGCCAACGAAAAAATACCGTGTGGGACTGGCACCGGCAATTTTTCCCAATCTTCAGTAAACCGGAAGAGTCCTTGACTTGTGCCAACAAATAGTGTGTTATCAATAGCGAGTGCGTCCCAAATTTGGAAATTCGGGTTGCCTGCTTCTGGTACGTTATCGGCTTTTAAAGTCTGACTTATGGACTCCCACTGGTTCCCGACATCCTCGGAACGAAACACTTCCGTTTGAAGAACGAGGTACATCGTCGTATCGGTGATAATCAACGCTTTTGCACGCCCTTCAGGTCGCTCGCCGAGACTATTCCAGGTCTTACCCTCATCAATTGAGACTAAGAGTTCATCAGGCGTAAGAAGGTAAAGGGTATCCTCGCGTTCTGCCATGACACGATTGAACTCCCGATTCGGACCGCTGGCACTGACAAATGTCCACGCATCTTCTGTTTCTGAGAGTCGATAGAGTCCTGTTTTCGCAATTGCATAGAGGCTGCGATTAGATGCGAGAAAGAGTCCGGCACCTGAAATGCCACCGGGTCCCTTCGTCTGCACCCATTGTGGTTTTGTTGCTGGAAGGTCGGGTTCATCCGCTTGCGCAGCTGCGAGGAGTAGTTGTTCGGATTGGAATCCGGCACCGCTATTTCTACCGTGTGTGTCAGATATTCCGAATTGGGTTCGTGTGTCGGACTTGCGTGCTGACACTTGAATAATTGGCGTGTCAACGAGTTGTATTGTCATCTCCGATGTCGCATCTAAATTGTAAGGCTGTTGGAAACGCGATAGCGCACGCGGTCCCGTCCCGATCATCAGGATAACCAAAAGGGTCGAAGCGAAAGAGAAACCCCACGGTAGCCACGGTTTGCTTACTGAAGGGGATACCGGTTTGATGCGTGCAATCTCCTGCACGATATTCTCTGTTAGATGTGGAGAGAGTTGGAAGCTGCCGAAGACCTCTTGAATGATAGCTTCTTGTTTTTCTAAGCGTTGTCGGGCGCGGTGTAGCCGACTCCTCACTGTATTTGGTGATACTCCGAGAAACTGGCTAATCTCCGCACCGGACATCTCAGCCAGATAGTAGAGCGTTACGACGGTGCGTTCGCTCTCTGGCAACTTTTTCAGGAGGCGTTTGACGAGTTCGCGCCGCTGTTCAATCGCTGTTGTCTCGTTGCGGGCCACCTCATATTGGGCGTAGCAGGCTTCCTCAAGTTCATCTGTGGACATGGCATCAAGAGACCTTATCGGTACTTGCTTCTTGCGGAGCCATGAAACACAGTGCCGCGTCGCAATCACATAGAGCCAGCCGGGGAATTGCTCTGGACGTTTCAGTGTTGAGAGTCTCTTGTAAGCCTTCAGAAAAACATCCTGTGTGAGTTCCTCAGCGATATGGAAGTCCCCGATCTTACGCCAAACGAGCGCATGCACCGATTTCTGATATTTATTGACGAGCGTGGTAAACGCGTCTTGATCGCCATCTAAGACCCGTTGAATGAGATATACATCATTTACCTTCATTTATATCTCCTCACAGAAAATATAGGTTTCATAATATAGTGACGCTCGTAAAAGTCGAAATGTTGCATAAAGTGCGTATTATGCGGAGATTCGTGAAAAAATGCGTAAGTTCTATAAGAGAGGGTTATCTGCCAGAGCGGAAGAATAGGTTTGTGAAGCCATACGTGGTTCTCTCCCCAAGCTGTTTCTGCATAAAGAAGGTACGGCGTTTCAATGAGAGTCGGTTTAAGGGGTGTTTAAGCAGATTTTTGGCAACGAGGGCATGACAGCATTCATCAACACCCCTAAGACGCTGGTGTCCGAGATGGTTCAATTTTAGCAAAAAAGACAAGAGAAGGAATCCCCCGAGCAACAAGGGCTTCCAGTGCTTTCTCAACGGAATATTTAAGAGGGAAAGCTTCAAACTTTCCCTCCATCTGTGGTTTCTGTATGGGAACATCCTTACTTCGGCGCGGGCTGACGGTTTGGGGTGCCTTTTTCAAGTTGCGTTTCAAGTTGCGCCGCAATATCGGGATCCTCCGCTTTGAGCCTACGCAAGCCTTCTTCGCTACCATATTGCTGCAAAAGTTGTTGGGCACGATTCGCGCGTTCTTGGAAACTCTTCACCCATTCTCCAACCTCACCCTCAGTAATTTCATTTGGGAGTGGCATCATTCCAGCGTGTTCATGCATGCCGGCAGCCTCATGTTCCATATCTATTGTGTGAGCGGATGGAATTGGATTCGGTGGCGGCGGTTCTGCTTGAATTGTTGCCATCTCATCGCGCAGTTTTTCCTGGATAGTAGGGTAATTGCTTTCATTTAGCAGCGCGTTTAAAGTCACTGAGTCGTCCGGTAGAAGTTCAAGTGCCTCAAAGAAAGTTTTGTATTGAAAATCTACACGCGTGTCGGTATCTCGGAAATTTTGTTCTGAAAGTGGCGCGTCCCTTGGGAATCCCCCCATTTTCATCTTTTCGTGATAGTATTCCTCAACAATTGCCGATTCATCAGGGACATTTTCTTTCATCCACGTTCGAAGGTATCTTATCGGTTCAGTCTGACGAATCACCTCAGAGCCCTCCTGATTCCACCTGTTTCCCATACGGGCACTTTCAAGTCTTACCTGCTCTTCTTCGGTTAACCCAAAGAGTTTCTCCTTCAGTTCCAGAAACCGTTGTGCCTCCAATGGTGGTAGGGGTGTGCTATTTGGTCGGATCTTTACGCCTTCGGGGGGCTGCGGTATCAAGCTATGTCCAATGAGGTGATAATATTCGGTCATCTCCGGGTCACCCTCCCCAAGTTCTATTGCGATGGCATGCATTTTCTCAATGGCCAGTTCCGGGGACGTATCCTTTAGTTTCATCGCTGGCGCGAAAGCAGCTAAAATGCCCTTGTCACTCAGCACCGCGGGCGGATCACTCTTTTTACCTTCCGCTTCCGTGACGCTTTCTGTTCCTTCAGTCGTTTCACTCTCAGGAGATTGTGTTGTATCTTCTGGTCCGTGACTATGCGGAGTGCCTCCTGGGTGCGTATGAACATTTGGATCTATTTTCGCCGCCTCCTTCTCACAACCCGAGCACCCTAACAAAGTTAGCAGCGGCGTTAAAAGAAGGAAAGAAAAGACAATTCTTACGATATTTTTTTTCACTTTATAAACCCCTCCTATCTGAATATATAAATGAACAACTCTTTTTTCTTATTCACACCCATAAAGAAAAAAAATTCCAATCAAATATTATACCGTTTCTGAATTGTTGGAACCTGATGCCCGGAATCTAAGGCAGAATGTTAGGAACGGCAGAACAACAAAGACGGAAGAGGCTCATGTAAAGAATAAGTGCTAAGGGTAAATTTACCCCGTGTTTTTACTGACTCCGTTAGAGCCGTAGCACATACTTTTTACATGAGCCAAGATTATTTGATGCGGGTGGATCCGCTTTGGGCGAGCATTACCGACGCTGAAGGAAACTGCTCTTGAGTGTGAGCTGCCTCCGTTGTCCGTTCTTTTTGAGCGTGACGTGTTTGGTTTGGATGTCGGTGACGTGGGTGTCGGAGTCAAGTGTATCACCGATAGTGACGATGTGTGTCTGATTTCCTAAGGTGTTTTGGATAATGGCTTTCGGAGGGGACTTCGCGTTTGTGGGGATGATGGTTCCAAGCAAGCGATAGGGTTCTTGTGGTCGTGGCGGTGTCCATCCCAGTGGACGGAAGAGGTTGTTGTCAATGATAGTGCGGTAGAAATCGGTTTTTTGGAAGTGCTGTAACGCCGTGGTTTCGCCGGGAAAGGTGGAAGATTGGAAATGGGCGTGTCTGGGCACCCTGTGAGGGGTTCCGCTTTCTTCCGACGCTCTCAGTGGTGTAGTAGTTACCATTGTGTTTTTGGGTTGCTTGTCCATAACGGTGTAGATTGAAAAGAGAATCACGAGGGCAAGACTGGCGGTAATGTGTTTTCGGTGTTTCATGAGGTGAAGAATAGGCAACAGCGGGTGATGACGTTTGCTAACATTTTTATTTCAGTTCTAAAGCCGCGTCTATTTTTGGGAAGCCTGTTTCTAAGAAATATTATAGTAAAGCCCGTAATTAATTATACAGAAGGGCGAGGATACAATCCTCGCCAGCGGTGGTGGGGCTCTTGTTCACAGACAGACTGTAAACATATTTTCGGATTTTACTATAAAAATGCTTCCGCAAAAACCCGAAACGATTGTTATTGACGACATCGCTAGAAAAAATAGAAGAAAACCCCGAATAAAAATTCGTCTCCGTATGGTTCTTCCTTCTCTTGTTTTCAACGGTTGTATACTCCACGAAGTTCCTCAGCGTTATGTGCGTCTACCTGGTACCCTTGTGTCTCCATAACATGCCGAACGAAAGTTTCGCCTGTCTTGGAATGATGTTCTACACTGAGCAGATAGGGCTTGAGTTGAAAGGAATAAGCTTTTAAGATTAGCATTTCTGCCCCTTCAACATCCATCCGTAAAATGTCAATCTGTTCGTGTCCAATTGCGGACAATAGGATTTCGAGTGACACTGTGAATACGCCAAAATCCACCGTATTGTCGATCACACTTGGATGAAAGGGACGTGCTTCAGTCAGTGTAAACCGATTGGCAAAAAGTCTCTTGAGCATACCGGTTTCCATGCCTATAGTGGTAAATTGTGATGTTCCGCTAATTGCAGCGTTAATGAAAGTCAGGCGGTTTAAAAATGGACGAAGTTTCTTGTCTGCTACCGTTTTTTCAACGAGCGCAGAGAAATTACTCGGATGGCCTTCCACTAAATAACCGTGCCAAATGCCTTGCTCAGAAAGCCATGACTCAGGAAGTGCCCGCAATCTGTCTGTCCGGCTTTTGCTGCGCGCGATGTCCTGCCAATCATCTCGGATAAGATAGGTCCATTCGGCACGCTGTCCAGTCCCAATCTCAACAAAAACGCGAGTTGGGGGATCAACCTGACGTATCTTTCCACTGACACTACGTCCTTTAACCTTTGACAAACACCTGAGGACAACCGTTTTGATGTCTCTTTTGGTTTTGTTATACACGTCTCTGCCTGAAGTAAATCCCAAAAGCAATACCTCCTAAGAGCAGTTCAGCAGCCAATGTCCACAACCGCGCAAGCAAGGCGACAAGCGTTGCTGTCGCAGGGGGCAGCACGGTTGCCAGCAGCAGGCTTAAGACCCCTTCTCGAACTCCCAAACCGCTTGGTGTAATAACGCTGAGGAATCCGATACCCCACGCGAAAGCGTAGATACCTGTTACCAGAAAAAATTGTGAGACTGCTACAGGGAAAAGGCTCGTAATAAAAAGAAAAAAGGCTGCACCTAAAAACCCCCACAGTAATAGATAAACCCCCAGAAAACGAAAGATCCTTGCCATTGACAACATCGCTGTCCCTTGCTTTGTGAGAAGTCGGAGGGGCTCTCGAAGCCGGTCTCTATAGAGAAAAACGCCGCCGCCGAGCATTACAATGCCGATGCATATCAGACTCGTTTTAATAGACATCTCAATGCTCACAAGTGCATTCAGCAAAAGTTGAACTGTCTCTGTGTGCCATAAGACGAGGCATCCGAAGAGACAACCCAAACTGCACTGAAAAACGAGTTGGAGACAGGTAGCAAGGACCGCAGAAGCCTTCTCTATCCTGAACCCGCGCGAAAAGGACAACATCCACACAAACTGCCCGACTCTTCCGGGTAGATACCTCCCGAATTGTGAACACTGAAAAAATGTCCATTCTGATAGAAAAGATCCCTGTTTTCCGCGCTCCACCCGGTAGAGAAATATCCACGGTATGCCGATCAGAACAAAATAGAGGAGCAGCAATGTTAGAGATGCGAGTAACCAGAAAGGCTTAAATATTACGACTTCTCCTTGAAGTGCTGTCAGTAAACCCAAGAGGTGCTTGATGAGAAAAAAGAGAATTGAAAGTGCAATTAAAATTCTGCCCCACTGCAGTAGACGCGAGCGCGTCATGTTTGATCCTTTTCTTGATTGTCATTGACGCGCCGTTCCAGTCGTGAGATCAGGCCAATAACGAGTTCACCCAGTAACCCGATAGAGAAGAACTGGATACCCAGAATTATCATCAAAATGGACAACATAAGGAGTGGACGGAAGCCGACCCCGCCTTCAATCACCCATAAAACCGCGAGGTAGAGTCCGATCAATATACCTATAAAAGCAACGACTACGCCAATGGTCCCGAAAACATGTAGCGGACGTTTCAGGTATTTTGTCAAAAACAGCACGGTGAACAAGTCAAAGAACCCTTTCGGTATCCGCTTGAATCCGTACTTAGAGGTGCCAAACCGCCGCGGATGATGTTTCACCTTGACCTCGCTGACTTTATAGCCTGCTTGATTCGCTAATATCGGGATATACCGATGCAGGTCACCGTAGAGATGCAGCTCCTTAACGGCTTCGGCACGGTACGCCTTGAACCCACAATTCATGTCGTGAAGTTTCACACCGGTGAAAAATGCCGTGATGCGGTTGAAAAAGAAAGAGAATACCCGCTTTTCGAGTGGGTCCTTGCGCGGGTATTTCCACCCTGAGACAACATCGCAGTTTTCGTTATTAAGGACTTCTATCAACTTCGGTATCTCATCCGGGTCGTCCTGCAAATCCGCGTCCATAGTGATAACGATGTCTCCTGCCCCTGCAGCGAATCCCGCCATGAGTGCTTCTGCTTTACCCTGATTGCGTTTGAAATGGATGACATGCATCGTAAATCGGTAAGTTTGGGTTTCCAACAGCGCATCTAAGACTTTCGCCGTTCCGTCCGTGCTGCCATCATTGATAACAATAACCTCAGCGCGGTGGTAGGCATGCGTTTTCAGTACCATCTGAATCTGCTCTAACAAAACAGGGAGCGATTCTGCCTCGTTATATGCTGGGATCACTATGGAAAGTTGGGGAGCGTTACGTATTTCTGTTGGCATGTTGCTGATAAATACCGATAAATTGTTCTATAGTCTTCGACCATGTTAATTCATGTCGGATACGCTGTTGCCCTGCTCTACCAAACTGTTCTCGTTTTGCCGGGTTCTTTAACAATGAGACAATCGCTGCAGCGAGGGTTTCAGGATTCTTTTCTTCCACCAGAAGCCCAGTTTTGCCGTTCTGCACAATAATAGGTATGCCAGAAATTGCTGAGGAAACAACGGGTTTTCCACATGCCATCGCCTCCAAAATGACTATTGGACACCCATCCATATTCCCCTTCGGGTCCACTATAGCTGGTAAAACAAATAGGTCGCATAAGTAGAAGTATGTTGGAACTTCCAATCGATTGATGGTTCCGGTAAACCTGATGATATCTGAGACCCCTTGCTCCACGGCAAGTACCTTTAACCTTGCTAAGTCACTCCCATCACCACCGATGATAACTGTTGTCTGCGGACACTTTTCTCGCACATAGGGCACCGCTCGAATGAGTGTGTCAAATCCTTTTTTCAAGACGATGCGCCCTAAAGCAAAAATAACGCGCTGCCCTTCTGGAATTGAAAGTTTATTTTGGAGTTCTACTAACTGTTTGCGGGTCGGTGGCGGGAATACTTCCGGATCCACGCCGTTCGGTATGAGACACCGTTTCTCTTCGGGAACGCCTAACGCTGCGAGTTCAGGCAGAAATGTCGGTGTCACGCTCGTCACCATGGCAGTGTGTTTAAGTGTCCACTTTGCCATCGCTTCGAAAACAGGATTTAGCTTTGAGACGAAGATGTCAGACCCGTGCAATGTAATGACGACAGGGATTTTACACAATTTGGAGACAATAGCCCCGATAAACCCGTTGGGCAGAAGCCAATGTGCATGAATCACATCAAAGCAGTGCTTGCGGTGTAAACGGAGCAGATGGAAAATGGCGGATAGGAACATAAAAGGTGCGAGCAGATAGACGTATCTTTTCAATTCGCAATCATTGATCAGGGTATTGGAATAGCCGAGTTGCTGCAACCGCCGTGGGAAAAAGTATCGGTACGCCTGCAGGTTCACATTGCGGTCTGTAGCAGTTCGATCAAGTTTCGGGGTATCTGGTGTTAGCACTGTAACATCAACACCGTGTTTTTGAAGTGTCTCGGCGATTGACTCAATAAAAGGGGAAGTGGTATCTGAGCGGAAACGAGGATAGCCATGCGTTAGTAGACAAACTTTCATAGTAACCTCACCTTACGCGGTAAATCCAGACTCGGTCAATGCCGTTAAGGGTAATAACATGCTCTAAATTCCCACCCCGCGTCCCTTCCTGAGGTATCCACCCGATCTGAGAATCTCGGATATAAACAACCTCATATTCGACTGGTGGAGGTGACGTAGGTTCTTTAGCATGTTTCGGAGGTAACTGATAGACTGAACCAATAAAGTAATATTGAAAGAGCCCAGCACTTAATGTGGAAACCTGTACTGTCATCTGGTGTGCATCGGGTTTCTGATTGAGATATTTCGCTGCGATATCTAATCCAGATCCGTCCCCTACCGTGGTAATTTTTGTAAGATCCGTGGCTTTCCAATAAAGGTTGTGGTAGATGCCATAATAGGGGTGCAGGGCAAATACGGGTAGAAGCGTTAAAACAAATACTAATACGACACAAACGATTTGTCCAGCTTGTTGTACCAACACGGCTTTGAACCGGCTACCCACCCACTTGAGAAAACAAAAGAGTCCTAGCCCAGCCAACATATCTATCATCGGGAATACAGGTAACAGATAACGACCAAATTTTTTGGCAGTTAGGGATAAACACAGAATGAAAGGCAACACACCACAGATCATGGAAAAGGCTATCCGAAACCAATTTCCTTGGCGATGTGTGTCTTTTCTCTGTTTCCATAACAGAATTACACCAAAGATGGCAAGTGGGACTGTTAAAGGCGTACTTTTTATGGAGATAACGAGAGGATAGAAGAGTGGTCCTGGGTCTGCTACAATTTTCCCCAAAAAGAAGTGTTCCACGTTATGCGGGGTTGTGACTGCCCAATTCACTTTATTGAAGACCAACCACACAGTTTTTAATGCATAGCCTGTGCACGCTATCAGAACAAAAGCATTAACACCTAAAATGGATTTGGTATATCTCTTGGACTTCAGGGCGTATGGTAAAAACGCTATGAAACCTAACAGACAAGTTCCGAGCAGCACAGATATAGGATTCCAAAAGAGGGGCCATACAACAAAAATAGTAAGGAAGGTAGAATTAAAAAAGAGAAGTCCAATTTCAAAAGCATTGGACAAGAGCATTCTCGATGCCGTATTATTAGGGCGGAACAACCATAAGCAGGGGGGAAACCATAATAATAAGATGAGTGCATAACTTTTGGAAAGGCATGCCAAACCAAATGCTATGCCTGAGAGAACTACGAAACGGCGTTTCTGGAAGGAGACACAATAGCACAAGAAGAGCAAGACGGTTAAAAAAATAAAAATTGTCGCGAGGGCATCAGTATGGACGCGTCGAGATTGGGCAAGAAGAAAGGGACTTACAGATATAAAACTCCATGTACAGATGGCTTGCCAAAATTCAAAGAGGCGGTGGAGAAGAATTGCTGCTGCAGCCAACCCACCTAACACTGCAATGCCAATGAACCATCGGGCATAAGCCAAGTCTGAAAGTCTATGTGATGTCAAGTCTGCTAAAAAGAAGGTTCGGAAACCTGATAGCCACATTGTCGTTACCCCTGGATGGTAAGCAAGAAGGGTTTGTTCAAATTGCCCTGCTTGGACTGCCTCTATAAATTGGGCACTCCGTCTTAACCAAAGAGATTCATCACTAGACCAATGCGCCGATAGCGTGAATATTCGGGAGGTGCCAAGTATAAAGAAAAGGCAAAATGCGAAAACCAAGTGATGTGTTCTCATGAGATATTTTGTGAAATCTCGGGTATCGTATTGTTTTCTTCTTTTTCGAGAAGTGGTCCTATCCCTTTTGCTAAAATGGGTAATGTCGCGTTTACGTGTTTCATGCCTTCTTCATATCCATGAGTAACTCTCATTTTCTACCCCCATAGTTCAAGTTAGTTCAAGTGCCTTCTACTTCTGTTTCGTGGACTCTATAAGACGTTTTTGCTTTTCAGTACCGCTACAAGAAGAAAAATCTTCTATTTTTTTATCAGTAACATTCTTGGCTGATGTAGAGGCATCCGACACAGTTTCCATAGTTTGGGTAACTGGAATGTCTTGTGTTAAAGTCATGACAGTAGAAGATTGGGGCACCTCCTAAACATGGGTGATCTTTTGTGGAACATCAAAGACAAACCTACTAATTCCAAAAACGCCTATATGGATGTGATAGAAACTCTGTTACTCTCCAAAAGTCATGAGAACTTCCATCGGCTCATCTCCCCCGTGTAACGCCCTGAATTCGTATAGTTCTTCCATACCATAGGAAAGGTCCTCAATCTCTTCAGTGTTCTCTGGTGGGGTAAGTTCTATGATGGCTCTTCTCAAGGCAATTGCATCGTCAATCGTTGTAATGCCGTCATTGATGCGTCTAACGGTTTCAACAATGATATCCACTTCAAAACAGTCCCCGTTTTGCTCGCGAAGGGCATCGGTAAGACTTGCATAGGCACGTTCAGGGTTGCTTACTAGAAAGGCATTGTAATCCCTAAAGCCCGCCCTAACTTTTTCTAAATCATAAGGTTCAAGGGGTTCATCTAAAATATCTTCTAGCGGTTCATCGAGAGAAAAGATCAACTTTTCGGAGTCGTTTATGCTGTCCTCGGACTCGGAGGGAGTGTTTTCTATACCCGTCTCCGCTTTGATGATTTCAGGCTCTCCATTTGTCTCTAGCAGTGGTTCCACAGAGGGTGTAAGGGACTTTGCGTGCTCTGTCGTTTGCTTCTCGTTTTGGGAAGCAGGATTTGTGAGCACGTTGAATTTTGGCACCTCTCCTAGGGAGGCTTTAAACCGAGCTAGATCCCATTGTGCATAGAAATAGATTCCGGTGCAGATTAGGACTGTTAACAAAACAGCAACACCTATCGTTTTGTAGTTATATTGTGCCTTCATGCAATTAGCCTCTTATAAAATAAGCTTAGTCATTCTTATCAGATTGTATTGAAAGTTCAAAACCGATTTTATAGGTTTGCGGATCTATATCAGATTGAAACTGTTTGGCTTCGACATCGTCACGGTTTTCCTTGAGGTAAATCTGGTTATCCTTAATCTCGTTAGCATGCTTTTCAGCATCAATGTCTGTTAGCATCTGAATTTCTATCTCCGCATGACGGATTAGTTCTAAGACTAATGCTTTCTTTTCACTCGTAAAACGGAAAGTGAGCTCAACCCATTCGTCCACGAGCGGGTGATTGCCATACCTTAATTTGGCGAATTTTTCAAGGTCTATCCAAGCTGCTTCAGGGTTATTCGGGAGAAGCCTTAGAAAACTCTCTAAGTGCTTTGTACTTTTTTCTGCTATCTCAGCATCCTTTGCTTCATCTCTAAGTTCCTCAGCGGCGGATAGAGTAGGAGCTCGTTCCACAACATCTGATTTTTCAGTTTCAGTTGCATCGTGGCATCCGATTGTAATGAATTGTAGACAGACAAGACTCGCAAGTAAAAATCGCATTACCATCACCTATTTAGAGGTTGGAGGTTGCTAAACCTACAATATATGTTGAGTCAGTATAGCAACCTCGTTATTAGGTTCCCTTATGAATCTTTATGTGAATGAGTGTCCGGATTAGTTATGGCACCCACATGTAAATTCATGCACGTTATTGTGATTATGCCACCGCCAATCGTTATGTAGTCTCTTAACCCAGCGGTTGCGATGCTCGTTCCAAATCAAATGATCATGTCTACAGTCATGTTTTCTCCTAGCTTCGACATCTGGGACTGGAACTATTGTTAGCAGCGAAATGCCCAATGTTGCAACGACAAAAAATGCCATAATGGCACTTGCCAAGGTTTTTATCATCGTTCGGTTCCTCCTTTTGTCGCCCTCTGACAAGGGTCGGAATGTCAATAACATCTGTTTCGTCTCCATTCTCTGTGTAACCTTCGTTATTCGCTTTTCAGGTGTCCCCATATAGTTGCGAGCTTGGCTTTCGGTTCGACAGGACGTGCTTTTCCCGGACCGCCATCGTCGATATTTGAACCTGTGATTTCAACGTCATCGAAGCGAACTTCGGCATCTGAGATGAACAACCCAGCTCGCCCTGGTCCCAAAAGGTTAGGGTCGGACAGCGTGAACAGCTGCTCATCAATCTGGAACTCAATTTTACCGTTTCTATGAATAGTGGCAGTGAGTTGGTACCATCTGCCCACTTTTATTTGAAAATCGAATTCTCCGAGTGTGACCGGTTCAGCTGGAAATGGATGGAACTTCCTAATACTGATAAAGTTGAAGTCCCCAATGATAGAAAAACGATAATGCTCATCAAGTAGTCCACCAAGTAACTCATTATTGTTAGCATGCATCACGATCCCGAAAGTCGCAGGTTCCTTTTTACTTTTCACTAATTTCGCTCGACAGGACACAGCGTAGTATTCCCATGTAGATTCACCGGTCAGCCACATAGCAAAACTTGATTCGCCCAATGATTCCGCGACAGCTTCACCTTTATCAACCCACCACTTTCCTGCTGCATTTTCCCAATCATCAACGATTTTCCATTCGGACATGTCGTTGTCTTCAAAACTGTCTTTCCAAGTGCCAGCAAGGGCGAATTGGTACAAAGCAACACTGCAAACAATAAGTCCGAAAATGAGGCTTTTTCTGATCATAATTTTCACCTTAGCACGAGGGAGGTGTATCTCATGCTTGTTGCCAACTTAATTTCTCTTAAGTTTTGCCCATGTGGTAGCGAGTTTGGTTTGTGGCTCGACAGGACGTGGTTTTCCGGGTCCGCCGTTAGGAATATTTTCGCCCCGGTCTGTCCATTTGTCACTATCCGTTGATGGACTCGCGAAGGAGACGTTAAACCCAACGCGAGTGTTATTCATTATCAACTTGTAACATTTTCCTCTTGAAGAGGCGATATTAGCATCATATACGTTGAAAATTTTTGTCAACGTGAACTTAAAAATAAATCTGTAGATGTTTGCTCCGGTGTTTCTGCGGATATCCCCAGCTCCAGGTAGAGCGGTAAAAACACATCAAAAACCTCGTAATGTGGACAGATATGCCGTTTTTCAAGGCACCCTCTGCGTCAATAGCGGTAGCAAAACCCAACATGTCACTTTTATCAAACTCACGTTACTATCATAAGTAAGCAATAACTGTGCCAATCGGAGAAAACGCGCTTATCGGTGTCCAGTATAACCTTGTCCGTCGAGGTGGCACGCGGGATCCAGAGTGTGCGCGGTGTGATCGAGTCGCTTAAAGTTGTTTTTCGTCGAGTGTCCCAAAATGAAACAAGTTTGGGAGCAATATGAGTTGTGGAGCCTTTGATAAAGCGGGTTCCGGCGTGTTGTCTCAATATGAGACAGAATCCCATATTGAGACAACATTTTTACGGTAGCAGGTTATATTGTTTCAATTTCCGATAAAGTGTGGATCTCCCAATGCCCAACGCCCGTGCCGCGTCGGAGATATTATTGTCCGTTACTTTGAGGGCGTGGACGATGGCTCTGCGTTCAACTTCGTCAAGCGGAAGAACAACAGTAGCATCCGCTGGGTCGCCTGTATCGACTTGTGAGTCCCCTTGTGTCAGATGCAAAGGGAGGCTTTGCGGTTGCAGCTGGTCTGTTGTCTCGTACAAAACAGCACTTTCAATGGCGTTTTTCAGTTCGCGCACGTTGCCGGGGAAGTCGTGCTGCGCCAACACGTGTAAAGTATCCGTAGAAATGGCGCGAATGGATTCTCCGGCGGCTGCGGCATATCTTTTCAGGAAGTGATGTGCCAAGATAGGAATATCTTCGCTCCGTTCTCTCAGTGGCGGAATCTCGATGTGGAAGGCTGCAAGTCGATGGTACAAGTCCGAGCGGAGGTCGCTCTTTTTGGCGGTATCCGCTAAATTCCGATGCGTGGCTGCCAGTACACGGATGTCGATGGAGATGGTCTTTGTACCGCCGATCCTCTGAAACTCGCGTTCTTCTAATACCCGCAGCAACTTCGCTTGCAAAGCCGGTGGCATATCCCCAATTTCATCAAGAAAAAGTGTGCCGGTGTTCGCCTGTTCAAACTTCCCGATCCGCCGCTTAGTTGCTCCGGTGAAAGCTCCGCGTTCATGGCCAAACAACTCGCTTTCAATCAATTCGGCTGGTATTGCAGCACAATTGATAGCAACGAAAGGACCTGCTTTTCGCTGGCTGTTCCCGTGTATTGATCTTGCGACCAATTCTTTGCCGGTCCCGGTTTCGCCTTGAATTAGGACGGTAATATCTCCTGCTGCCGTCGTTTGAATCTGGGTGAACAGGTGCTGCATTTTTTTGTGTTTGCCGATGATTTCACCAAAGGAATGGTTCGTCTCAAGTTCGGTTCGTAATGCCATAATCTCCTTAAGAGAAAGACAGGTTCGCAGTCGCACAATTCTGGGGCGTACCTGCCTAAATGCGCCCTGTATTATTGCGCCTCGGACATTTGCCTTACTATGAATTTCAAAATCTCTTAAATGCGAATTTATCAGATTTGATACTATTAGGACTTACGCATTTCCTCTTAAAGTCCCCTGATAAGGAGGATTTAGGAGGTTTAAAAGTCAAAAACCTATCATCTTGTACTAAGTTGTACTAAGTTTTCACAAGTCCTATTCTTTCATGTAATGCGAAACAAAATAGAGGCTTCATATTACTATAACGCGTATGTTAGGACGAAAGGTTGCATAAAAATAGACATTAGAAAGGATGCATGGTCTCTGAAGTATCTAAAAGTGCCTATATCAGGTCTGGGGAGAGAAAAAATTGACAAAAAAGATTGAAGGCTTTACAATACATAAAAAAATAGAGGTAGGACAGAGAATGAAAATTGCAATATGCAACGAGATGTTTGAAGATTGGAAAATCGAAGATGTTTTCACATACGCCGCCGAACTCGGTTACGAGGCGGTTGAGATTGCGCCGTTTACCTTGGCGGATTCGGTCTTAGACATTAGTGAAACTGAGCGGTCGCGTATCCGTAAAGCGGCGGCAGATGCGAAGATAAAGATTGCGGGGCTGCACTGGTTGCTCGTCTCGCCGCCGGGGTTGTACGTTAATCATCCGGATGCCGAGATTCGCGAGGAAACACGCGATTATTTTTTGGCACTGGTAAACCTTTGCGCCGATTTGGGTGGCGAGGTGATGGTCATCGGTTCACCGCAGCAACGCAATGTAATGGACCCACTCAGTTTTGAAGAGGCGTGGGAATATGCGCGGGCAACTTTCTCAGAGAGTGCAGCACTCGCAGGCGAGAGAGATGTAATGCTGTGTATGGAACCGTTGTCGAGTGATCAGACGAACTTTATTACGCACCCTGATAAAGCGGTTGAGATGGTGGAGGCTGTGAACCACCCGAATTTCCAGATAATTTTGGACGTGTGTAGTACCGCGAAAGAAGGGATAGATATGCCGACGCAGATTCGTAAACACGCGCCGCATGTCGCACATTTTCATTCCAATGACGATAATGGCTACCTTCCGGGTTCTGGCGGCGTGGACTATCCACCGATTATTGAGGCATTGAAAGAAATTGATTATAAGGGGTATGTCTCAACGGAGGTGTTCGATTTCAAACCGGATCCGAAGACGATTGCGAAACAGAGCATAGAATTTGTGAAGTCGCTGCTGTAGGAGAATAACGATGAACAATGTTATCCAGGAGTGCTACAACGGATATACGACGCTTAGAAGCGAAATGGGACGTTGGCTAAAACAGAGCATGATGCTGGATCCGCCGGGTCCGAACAATGGTGGTGAGGATGAGGCGAACTATGCTCTTTCGTGGTTTCCGCACTACCTAATCACCGGCAATGCGACTGTCCTGCAGCATTTCGATATGCTGAAGGCAGCACTGTTAGGTTGGGTGAAACGCGATTGTCTTCACGGCTATGAACCGAAGGCAGAGGCACACCACGGACCAGAACCGTTTCTGCTTTTCTTGCCTCGCTACATCGGGTTGATGCCTGAAGATACAGAAGCGACTGCCCTTTTGACAGATGCAGCGGAACATATCGGCAATTGGGTGCCAGAGATCCCACCGTGGTATGATTATGACCGGGATACGTTTATTGGGTACAACATCGGTAGCCGTGACGTTAAGAACGATGAGAAAGACAGGTATGAACTGGCGGAGCATTTCCGATTTATCCATATCGCGCTTGCGGCGTATCGTGTGACGGGTGAAGAACGGTACCTGACATGGGCATTGCGGTATGGAAGAAAGCGTGCGGAGCAGCTTATAGCAGCACCGGACCCCATGCCGTTGCTTTGGACCCAGGAAGGCGAAGGTCTTGATGAAGCCGCGGTTGACGCGAAGAATTTACATCGGTTGGTGGCGAGTTCGCACCACATTCCGAATGATCCGCTTGCGGGTATTGAAGTGCTATTGGCTTCAGGTGCTATTTATGCGTTGGGAGACCTTTATCTGCTATCTGGTGATGAGATATTTAAAACGGCGGCGAAACGGATTGTAGAACCGCTTGTGACATCGTTAAGTGATCCGTTTAACGATCCGGCGGCAGCTGCGTTGAGTTATTATCGTTGGACGTTTGAGGATACCTGTTTTGACGAAGCGATCCGATTGGGGTTAGCGGATTTACCGGACGCGCCTCCTGAGCTGCTGGCATTGGTTTTTCCGCAAGAGAACCGTCGTCGGGAACTGGGTGTTGGCAAACGTGCGGATATGGCATATTGGGGTGAATGGTCTGATGATGGGTCGGTAAAACCGATTCAGGAGCCATCAACGGCTACATTGACGCTTGCGTATCAGGTAACTGGCGAGGTTGTCTACGCCATGCGTGCGTTACGGAGTGCAGCGACGCGTTTGGGTATGGCGCGGCGCGTGTTGCGCGGCGGCCGGGAACATGCGGATATGGGAGGCGCGGTCTGTTCGGTCGCAGCAGGACACGGACGGAATTGGGGACAAGGGGCGGTCACTGCGTGCTACGGTCCGCTGCTTCTGGGTACGCGCGAGGTTCAGAGCGAGGTCACACAACTTTTGGAGGTTCAACAAAGTAAGGGACGAAATCATCCGCCGACGCTGCTCTCTTTGGTACGTCCTATCTTAGGAAACCGAGAAAAGAAAGCAGAAGTCGTCTTCTATAACGGAGGCAATGCACCGCTTACATTTTCATGGCGGTTCCGAAGCACAGGCGAAGCATCCGGGTGGTATGAGGAAGTGCTTGCGGCGCACGCGACACAAAAGCGAGTATTGTAACCGTAACTTACCCTAATTTCCGAAATGCTGGGTAATAAGTACTAAATCAAGAATATTAACGATCCCGTCGTCATTTACATCAGCCTCTGGATTTGCCTCTCCAAGGTGAGAAGCGACAAAGGTGAGGTCTAAAATATTGACGACACCATCTTCATTCACGTCATAAGGATTCGCGGGTGGGACCAGCGTGAAACTGGTTAATTCAAAGATGATATCCTGACCTGTCTCAAATTTAACAGGTCCGAGATCGGGTGCGAGCCACTGATAAGAAGTAGAGCGACTGGATCCGAGCGCAGCGGTGGTTTTCGTGCCTATCCGAATTTTCAGGCAGTTCTCAAACGTGCCAGCCGGTGTAACTACGTCTTCTATAGCAACAACTTCATTAATACTGGAGACTTCAACAGGACCCACCAGATATACCTCCGTCTCTCCGAGGGTTTCCCATATTTCTCCCACTTGAAGTATTGGCGGAAAAAAGACGGCAGGCGGTGAAAATTCTATACGTGATGTACCAAACACATCACCCAATTCTGCGACAACTTTATGGAGTTTCAGCCCTTCTGCATCGACCTCGATAAGGAAGGTGTTTGTATTAGCCGAGCTTGTCCCTAACACCTCTGTTATAATTTTAAGGGTACGAAACTGTTCGTCACTGAAATCTTCTTCAGGTGGCTCAAGCGTGTAGGTGGCGCGTTCAGCACCGTCTTGACTCTCCAGCACCCAAGTATTCCCAATATCTGTGGGGTAATAGTTTTGAGCAGATGTTGCGTTAACGATTGCACAGAGTATCACCGTGAGCAATACGGTATTTCTAATCACTTGATTCTCCTTTTCTGAAGTGAGGTGTGCTAAAAAAACGCCTTGATGGTGACATCAAGGCGTTTAATTGAATCGTTTTGATATTCGTGTCTCCTACTTGAGGATAACCATGCGTCGGGTTGCGGCAAAGTCTGGTGTCTGGAGTGTATAGAAGTAGATACCACTCGAAACACGCTCGCCAACTGCGTTCTTACCATCCCAATACGCTGCGGTCGATGGGGTCATGTAGGAACCTATCGGCATCAGACCTAAATCCAGCGTACGAATTAGATGCCCCGCGATATTGTGAATATGGATCGATACTTCAGCGGATTTGCTCAACTGATAGGGAATCCACGTTTCAGGGTTAAACGGGTTCGGGTAATTCTGTGCAAGAATGGTATCCTTCGGTCGCATGTCGCCGACAGTCAGTTGTAGACTGAGGAATGCGTTGTGGATGTCATCGGTTGAAACGATGCGTTGGAAGGGACCGGAAACGATATTCCCGCGTTCGTCGTAGAGTGCGATTTCGAGTTTATCGCCTGCTTCAACGACGCTCTTGCGGTTAAGGTCAGCCCAGACAGCGGATGAACGTTTCGCCTCGCTTGTAATGGTCTCCGTAGCAATAGTGCTGGTGCGGAGATTTTCAGCGACGAGGGTGTAAGCCGTGCCAGTCTCCATTTCGCGGATTTCACTGGTGACGACGAATGCCCATGTTTTATTTATGGAAAGTGTGGGTGCAGCAGGTGCGTCATCATCAGCATCTGGCTCCTCTGCTGGAAGCGGTTCAGGTGGATTATTTCCATCAATAATAGGATCTCCTGTATTTATTGTAAGTATATCTTCCACCTCAAGCTGATTATCCCATGCTGTACCTGTGAACTTCACCATTCCGCCAGCTGGCGTATTGACAATATAACCCATGCCACCGTCAATGCCAAAGCCATCACCTTCGTCAATGGAGGTGTAAGCACTAAACTGCTGAGTTGCTACATCCAATCGTATAACAAGGGTCGCTTCTAACATTGCTGCCAATGATTTTGCGGTATAAGGCTCTTCCGACATCAATGGCATAGAAATCATATTCAAACCGGGTTCAAGCGTCACATCGAAACCGTATTCTTTTGGCATCATTGGTTCTTCAACCATTGGTTCTGCAGGTGCTTCAACCTCGGTAGTCTCCTCAGTAACCTCTTCGGTAACCTCCTCGGTTACTTCTCCAGTAGTTTCTTCAGCCAGTTGCATATCCTCAGCAGCCGGTTCGACTAAGCTGTAACTTACCAAGTCAAAAACAATTTCATTCTGGTTCTGGAACCTGACTACCCCAACATCAGGAGCGAGCCAGATGTATTCTTCTGGACGTAGCGTTATAAGTGCCGTTGTTATTTTGTAGGACAAGTGAATCTTGGCACAATTCTCGAATGTTCCGGCTGGGGTTACGACATCCTCGAAGGCTACTACCTCATCACTAACGGTGGAGGATGTCGCGCCCACGAGTAACAATTCCGTTTCTCCAGAAATCTGCCACGTTTGCCCAAGCGTTGGCGATGCGGGGAAAAGTAAGGTGGGCGGGTCATAGTTAATCGTAGCAAACCCGAACGTCCCTTCATCTGTAATAGATTGATGAAGCGTAAGCCCAGTGTCGTCAACCGTAATAAGGTAGCGGTCCGGAACAATTACTCCGGTGCCGAGTGTTTCTTCATCAATTTTAAGACGGTGTACGTCCAAACCATTGAAGTCTTCAGCGTCTTCAATCACATAACGGCGTTGCTGTATTCCATCTGCGGTGTTTAAAGTCCATGTATTCCCCACCTCTGCGGGGTAATAATTTTGCGCTGTCGCTGTCAGCGCGAAACCACAGATAATGCTTAACACCAAGAATGGCTTCAGCCATGACATAAGTTTGGTAACTTTCATAATATAGCACTCCTTTTTCAAAAGATATAAATTATCCGAGCGAAATTTCCGCCGGAATTGATGCAAGCGCGAGTGGTGGATTGCGGCGCGGTAACGCGGTATCAGAAGGTTCATAGTGTCCTTCCGGCGGGATATCTTCTTGTTCCGAGGTGTATCGATATCCAAACCACATTCCGATCGCCATAACCAGAACAGCAAATATAATTACAACTAATACCACTTTCCAGCTCACCATACGAATTTTACCCAGATTCTGAATGATAGCGAATAAATTTTATAACATTTATCCGTAGGAATTGTAACCCTTCAATTGGTTTGAAAGTTACAAGTAATTTGCAGCAGAAACCTTTTGATGAACACCAAGATGGATCTGGCGCGTAACACCTAATCGCTGAGATTCTGCGCGATGCGGACTAAATCCAAAATGTTAACGATACCATCGCCTGTCACATCCGCTTCGGAATCCATTTCACCGAGACGCGCAGCGACAAAGGTGAGGTCCAAGATATCCACAACACCATCAGCGTTCACGTCATGCGGATCAGGTTCAGTTGGCAGATTGGTACTCACCAATTTGAAGAGAAGTTTATCACTGTTTTGGTATTGAACAGGTCCCACATCCGGTGCTAACCATTGATAAGTCGTTGATTCAATATTAATGAAACCTCCGGCAGAAAATTGCAACGCCAACTCAACTTTTGCACAATTGTGGAAGGTGCCAGCGGGTGTCTCAAGGTCTTCAAATCCGACGACCTCTAAATTGGTAGTACTTTTTCCGCCTATCTTTAAAAAGCCCGCTTCAACTTCGGCATCTGCCACTATCTGCCATTTATCGCCAAGCTCCAGATGAAGCGGAAAAAAAGTCGCAGGTGTGGGAAAATCCGCTGTCACGGTGCCGCCGATGGCAGCTTCTTCTAAGACAGTTCCGTGAAGTTTGATATCTTCAGTGCCGACAGTCAAGAAATATTTGTCGGTATCAACAACGTCGCCAGTGCTAAGTTCTTCTATTTCAATCTTCAAGGTGATAACCTCGGTCCCGTTAACAGTTTGGGGTCCTTCAAGGCTATAGGTGCGCTGTTCCTCAGCATCATCGTCCTCTAACACCCAAGTATTGCCGACCTCTGCTGGATAATAATTCTGGGCTGCCGCCGTAAATGCGAAACTACAAATGAAACCCAAGACAAGAACTGCCTTAAGCCAGCACAAAAACATTTTTCTTTGCATAATTTAATTCCCTTCAAACAAAATGGCGATAATAGTAAAGAAGTCACTTCCCAATAGGGTCATTCAGTTTTAAGAAATTATAGGGTTTCAGGTCTACTTTTATGGATCCGGTGCGGTTAGGAATGCAGATCGCAAATGTAAAGCTAAGACAAATTTTGCCGCGTGTGGGCAAAATTTGGGTGAGTACACCACAAAACCGCACCTACCGGGTTTGGTTAACTAAAAGCTGAATAAAAATAAAAAACTAAATAGCCCTAACTTCCCAACTTCGCGTGTTGACTTTTTCCAAGCTTCGTGTGATAATAAGAGTATATTACTACATTTATTGGAATTTTGCAAGACGTAAAAAGATATAATTCCGAATCGCGAGCACAGCTCGCTCCTACAAGGAAGGTAGGCGCGGTATCGCGAGCAAAACTCGCTCCTACAGAAAAAAGATATTTAAAGGAGAACATACATGCGTTTAGAAGGGCAGGTGGCGATTGTTACAGGTGGTGGCGGTGGCATTGGGAAAGCGACATGCCTCGCGTTCGCGAGCGAAGGTGCTGATATTGTTATCCCTGAAGTAAATATAGCAAACGCAGAAGCAGCTTCATCAGAAATAATAGATCTTGGTAGACAATGCTTAGTGATTGAGACAGATGTTGCGGATGGCGAATCTGTGCGGGGAATGGTTCAACAGACACTTGATACATTTGGACGCATTGATATTTTAGTTAATAATGCCGGTATCTTCAGTTATACCCGTATAGATGCCTGTACCGAAGCAGAATGGGATCGGATGATGGCTGTAAATTTGAAGGGTCCGTTCCTCTGTTCTCAGGCGGTGATGGAGACGATGAAGTCACAAAAATTTGGGCGGATTATCAATCTCGGTTCGTTGGCAGGACAGGTTGGTGGATTGGTCGCATCGGCACCCTATTCCGCTTCAAAAGCGGGTGTGATGTGTCTGACAAAATCGTTGGCACGTGTGCTTGGGGAGTATGGTATTACTGTTAATTCCATCGCGCCGGGTGTAGCGGCAACGGAAATGGCGAAAAATCATCCAGATATGACAGATCAGATTCCATTGGGACGCGTTGCTGATGCTTCAGAGATTGCGAGTGCTATTCTCTTCCTCGCTTCTGAAGAGGGTCGTTATGTGACCGGCGCGACGCTTGATGTCAACGGTGGCATACGGATGGCGTAAGGCAAGTTAGAAGGAGGAGTAATATGGAATATAGGACACTTGGGCGCGCGGGGGTAAAAGTTTCACCGCTCTGTCTCGGTACAATGATGTTCGGCGGACCGACGAATGAAAAGGATTCAATTCGGATTATCCACAAGGCGTTGGACGCGGGCATTAATTTTATGGACACCGCGAATGTCTATAACGATGGTGAATCTGAACGGGTTATAGCGAAAGCGGTTCGCGATAATCGAGAGAAATGGGTTATAGCGACGAAAGTACATGGGTCAATGGGAGAGGATGTGAATGCGGCAGGCTCACACCGATTTCATATCATGTCAGCAGTCGAAGCGAGTCTTAAACGTCTCGGCACAGATCACATCGATGT
The DNA here is from genome assembly GCA_965208735.1 of Candidatus Poribacteria bacterium. Lineage (GTDB taxonomy): Bacteria > Poribacteria > WGA-4E > WGA-4E > WGA-3G > WGA-3G. Next base: position 3,869,044 of record CBDBPM010000002.1, on the reverse strand, counting down.
TTATTACTTGCATCGCTGGGACGCATCTACGCGAATTGCGGAGTCGCTACGGGCTTTGGACGATTGTGTAAGACAAGGAAAAGTGCGTTACATCGCTTGCTCCAATTTTGAGGCGTGGCGTGTTTGTGAGGCACTCTGGACAAGCAAAGAACAAAAACTGGAAGAGTTCGTGTGTGTCCAACCGCTTTATAACATTGTGAATCGGGATGCTGAAGTGGAGTTGCTGCCGTTTTGTCAGAAGTATGGTGTCGGGGTCGTGCCGTATAGCCCGTTGGCACGAGGCGTTCTGTCCGGTAAGTATTTGTCCGGCGAAGCACCACCGAAGGGTTCAAGAGCGGCGCGACAAGATCGACGGATTTTACAGACTGAACTCCGTGAAGAGAGTTATGAAGTCGCCCAACAACTGAAACCACTGGCAGATGCACACGGCAAGACGTTGACACAATTCTCGTTGGCGTGGGTATTGGCGAATCCGACGATTACCTCTCTTATTATTGGACCGCGCACGATGGAACAGCTTGAGGATAACTTGGGGTGCTTAGATTGCACGCTAACGGAAGCCGATGAAACTGCTATTAACCAATTGGTGCCACTCGGAGAACACACTGGTAAAGGATATAATGATCCAGCGTATCCAGTGCTGGGACGGTTTAGAGGGGAATAGTGCTTCATCCAGTTTTAATTTTACGATAGGTTTGTAGTATGCAATTTATAGTGCTTAAGAAACGGGCAATAATGCACTTCGCATTTGGGCGAGTACGCCGCAGAAATGCCCTACTACGAACCGGGCTTACTTTTACATTGGCGGGGTTCGGTTAGGTCTGGTGCGGTTGCAAACCGCACCTACCGGTCTGGAAGAATGTGGCGAGGTTCTGAAACCTCGCCAGCAGATATTTGTGTAAGTTTTGCCGCTATCAACAGGCACTTTACTTAATAGATTTGAGGCTACCCCACGTCGTTGTTAGTTTTCCTTGGGGTTCAACGTCTAACAATTCACCGAACCGATTGACCAAAAGCTCGCCGATTTCCAATCCGACCTGTGCGAGATAATCGTCTGGCTTATTACCGAGTGTTTCCATGTGGAAGTGAACGAAATAGCCTTTCATATCGGGTGCAGCAAAGAGGATCGGATCCGCTGAGTTGCCGGCTTCAGCATAGACTTCGATTGGGTCGCACTTCTCTGCTTCCAATACGTTGATCAGTCCCGGACGATTTGGATTAAAGGGTTCCAAGCTGGGAATCATCTTCTTTCCCTCGTCGGTCGGTTTGACAGCCGCAGCGGTGGTCGTGATGTACTGTGCCGTAAAGTTGAGCACATCCATCACACCTTGATTGCCGGGGACAATCTTCTGACCGGGTGCGTCTTTCTTTCCAACAGCATAGAACGGCGTATCCCCGGAATAGATGAGCACGCCACCACCGAACAGAAAGTTCTCCATCGGACTGTCATCCTTCATGCCGATTGTGTAGACGATTTCGGGAACTATAATTGGGGAAACAATAACGCCCTCTGGATTCTCTTCCATATAGGCGAGGAACTCGTCTGCGTTCCCGACAACAAAGCCGACTTTTTCAGCCTCCAATTCAGCCATAACTGCATCTTCAATCTTCTTTGTCGACTTCCAATCACCCCATCCATCGGCGTTAAAACCGTAGTTTTCATCGTAATAGAGAAACACTTCAGGTGCTGCTGCCCACGTTGCGACGGAACAGCCGAGAAGCATTCCAATTAGCAGGAAAATCTTGAATTGCAAGCGTAACTTGCTGGCTATACCACAGATGCTATATCTCATGACAAAAACCTCCTATGTTTTTTGCCTGATTTGCCTCGCGCCTCAGAAGCGTTCTGCGAAACTTCGCGGATGCTATTCGCAAAATGTTGCTGTGGTTTATGGAAAAGAGGTTTTAGCCTATTTCAACCACGGCAAAATTCTGGAAAAGGCGCAGGAGTGCTCTTTGACAAGGAAGAAATTCCTTTGGGTTGTGTCAGAGAGCCTGTTACATCGCCGGATAGAATGTTTCCTGATTTCATATAGTTGATACCCTAAATCTGTGACGTAATCTTCGATCTCTGCGAAAATGTCTCGGTTTATTTCACCGACATCTTTGAGTTCTGCCATTAAGAGGGGCGCGTGCGTTTTTAAGAAATTCTCTCCACCGCGCAGGACCTCCAACTGGTATCCCTCTACATCAATTTTGACAAAATTCGGGACCGATAGTTCGCGAAAAAGGTTGTCAATCGTATCAAGTGTTACGCGTTCTGATGCTGCGCGTCCGTCAGCATATTTTAATGAAGCAGTCCCCTCGGCAAGCCCTGCTTCGGAATAGTGGAGATGTCGCTGTTCCTGTCTGTCGCCGAGTCCCTTGTTGACGACATTAACGTTTGTGAATTGGTTTAGAGAGACATTTTCATGGAGGTAACCGCAGGTACGCGACGCGGGTTCAAATGCTATGACTGCGCCGTTGTCCTCAACCAGCGAAGCGAGAAGGCACGTATAGAACCCGATGTTCGCGCCGATGTCCCAACAGACATCACCGGGTTTGATTATCTTCAGGAGTTTGGTAACGATATATCTTTCGTCATGTGTACCGTAAAAATAGAGATATTGATGCTCCGGGTTCACCAAGTTAGCTTTCAGTCGGAATTGATACTTGGTTTCAAAGGTAACAATCGGGTCTTCGGGTGTAATCCAATCTCTGGTTAGATTCAAGAGTAGCCTTTTTCCATCAGTGATTGGACACCATCGGAGATATCCTCGGATAAGATAGTTGAGTTGCGGGTTCATCCCCACGTTTCAAGCCCCAGCAACTTTTTGCCAAGTTCGGTGAGGTATGCGGTCTCGCCTGATTCATACTCTTTTTCTGCACGTTCACCGCCAAAACCTGCCATGCGTTCTTTCCAAGCATTGATGCGTCGCTCACGTGCCTCCTGATTCGCCTCGCCTGTCGGAGTCATGGTAATGTATTGAACGACGCGAGGAATATCGGCAGTATTAATACCCGCGCTGTGTGGCAATGCACTGTGCCAAATAACAAGATCTCCCGCCTTACCCGGGACCGGAATTGTGCCGAGTGCTTCTAAATCCTGATGTCTTGGATCGGCATGGGGTGGTAGGTTTTTTATCCATTCATCAATCTTATTATGGAACCCCGGCACACAGGTGAACGCGCCTTGGTTGGCTGCAGTATCTGTAAGATAGAGAACCCCTTGTACATGGAATCGGACGGGGACCTCCACGGACATGTCCCAGTGGAGTCCTAATTTTGTGCGTTCAAATTTATCTGGGATATTGGGTGGACTCATGCTGGCGCGATCAAAACTCACCCATAATTTCTCGTTGTCCCAAATTTCGGCAAATGCCTGATGGACACGTGGAAATTGGCGAGTTGCCCACAAAGCGGGGTGCTGGTAGATTTCCACCATGATGCCTTTGCGAGGTGGGTCGGGATACCAACTCTCTGGATCGTTAGCATCCATTTCAAGAAAGTCCCAAACAGCCTGCGCTGCGTTCTGAATTAATTCACGGGGTGCTGCGTCGTGGATAACGACATAGCCGTTTTCTTCCCAAAAAGCGCGATCCTCGGAACTTAAAACTGCCATTTTTCCCTCCAACTGTATCGTTGATAAAGTATCTACGAGATAGATTCTACAAGGACTTACGCAAATTTCGCACGCGGACCGAAATTTTGATTTTTAACCCCCTAAATCCCCCTTATCAGGGGGACTTACGAAGCAACCACATAAGTCCTATTTACATTAGTACACTATCCCAATCGGCGTAAATATGCAGATAGGAATATAACGATGAGTCCCAAGATTATCGTGAGGTTGAGCCACGGTGCGGGTTTCTTTTGGTACACGCCAAACACCGGATATGGGAATGTTAGGGCAATTGCTAACGTAAATATTAGAAAGACGATGAAGAGTTTGATACCTAAGACAAAGATGTAGAGCGAGTAATCTGAAACAACGGAATCAATAGCAGCATCGGCACGTGCGCCACGAAAGAAGGTTATAAAGTTATACAACCCGGATATGAGGATTGTTAACAAGGCTGTCCAAACGATACTGCTGAAACGTCGCAGTGCCGATGCGATCAACGCTGCGGGATCAGCGGAACGGTTAGCAATTGGAAGAAAAACAACGCGAAAAAAGAAGAATCCTCCTATCATCAGAACGACGGAGCCGACATGTATCCATTGCACCAAAGATTTCAAAAACATTTTTTTAACTATTGGGTTTCCGCGCCGATTTCTCCGCCCCTTCCCAGTAACGGGTGGGGACCCCTGTCAAAATCGGGTTTTTGATGCATTCCAACAACACTGTGAATAATCGCATAATTCACAAGTACTACATTAAAGGGCAGTCAGTATAACATGTTGACTGCCCTTTTTCGCCGGTTATGCGATTATACCACCGGCTTTCCGCCAACGGGATCAAAACAGTTGCGAGACTGCTTGCAAGCGTCTGGTGATACGAACTGATCGTCGGGTCCTACGACTTGCATGGTGCAGTTGCACCAATAGTGCGAACCGGGGTTGTTTTCAACAAGGTTCTGCAAATTGCCGCCCGGAATGTAAATTGCCTTCGTCCGGAGGTTCTGGCATATCGGACGATTAAAGATCGGAAGAGCTTTTCCGTCTAACATATTGATGCTCCTTTCTTTAGCTTGCGGCCATCATAGCGGCACGGCTGATGAGGTTCTGTGTTAAGGTCACCTTATAGGCGTTGTCATTCAAGGGTTGTGCGTCCTTGACCGCATCCGCGCCTGCCTGTTTACTGACCATTTCATCAACCATCTTACCGGTAAGTGCGACTTCTGCTTCTTTAGAACGCCACGGTGCGGGTGCGACACCACCGAGAACGACACTGGCAGATTTACAGGTTTTTCCATCCATCTCAAAGACCCCTGCGACACTTGCTAATGCGAAGTCTGGTGCACCTTTCTCGCGTGCTTTGAGGTAGAAACTCTTGGTATTGGGTTTAGCAGGCGGAACCTGAACTTCAACGACAATTTCATTGGGTTCAAGCACATTTTCACGGAACGGATTCGCTGCGGGTAAGGTAAAGAAATCCTCAAGCGACATCGTTTTCTCGCCTTCGGGTCCAACGATTTTGACCGATGCGCCAAGCGCAATAAGTGCGGGTGCGATGTCCGAAGGATGCACAATATAAACAGGGTCTCCGCCAAGGATTGCGTGATATTTGCTCAAGCCATCAACTGCATAACAGATGTCCCCACCTTTTTTCAGACAATTGGTGCTCTCATCGCGATAATACCAGCACCGTGGACGTTGACAGAGATTTCCACCAAGCGTCCCGACGTTCCGAATCTGCGGTGTAGCGACGGACCCCGCGGCTTGCGCCAAGACGGTGTAATGATGCTGGATCGTCGGATGTCTGGCGATGTCCGCAACGGTGGCTAATGCGCCGATTGTTAATCCGGATGCGTCTGCATTGATGGCATCCATACCAGGCAACGTTTTGAGGTTAACGAGTGTCTTTGGTGTCTCAACGTACTCCTTAAGCTCAGCGAGCAGATCCGTGCCGCCAGCGATAAGCATCACTTCGCCCCATCCACTGTCGCTCAGTAGTGCGGTGACCTGTTCGAGGCTGGTGGCGTTGACGTAACTAAATTTTTCCATTGCTTACCTCCTTATGCCTTCTTCTCGGCAAGCGCGGTGAGAATCTTATCGGGTGTGATGGGCAATTCCCGAATCCGAACGCCAATAGCGTTATAAACGGCGTTCGCGATAGCACCCGGTGTTGGAATACACGGTGGTTCACCGACCCCTGTAACTTTTCGATGGGTATCGAAAACGATGGATTTAATCTCAGGAATCTCGAAAGTTCCGGGGACTTTGTAATCCTCAAGGTTTGCGTTGAGCATTCGACCGGTAACTGCGTCCATGAAACGTTCTTCGAGGAGCGCTTGTCCCAACCCCATGATGACACCACCATTAATCTGGCTCTCTGTCGTCAAGCGGTTAATTGCCAATCCGCAATCTTGAACGGCGACAATTTTGATGACTCTGACTTCACCGGTTTCGGTATCAATTTCAACTTCAGCGAACTGTGTGCCAGCGACACCACCTTGACGGAGTTCTTCATCCCACTCTCCACCTTCACTGATGGTTTCCATACCGAGTTGTCCGGTTGCGAGTTCCCACTTAATCGTCTTCGTTCTATCAGAAACGACATAAATATTGCGGTTGCCGACGCGTAGATCTCCGACAGGTGCATTCAGTTGTGGCGCAATACGCTCAAACAATTTCTGTTTTGCAGCTGCTGCAGCGGTTTTGATAACCGGTGCGACCGATGCCGTTGTCTGACTACCGCCACTGCCGCCAGAGGGCAGCCCTGGTCCACTATCACCAACCTTTACCATAATATCGGTCGGTGCAAGTCCGAATTCCTCAGCAACAATCATTGCGATTGCGGTTCGGATACCGGTGCCGATGTCCTGTGTTCCAGTGACCGCTTCGACAGTGCCATCCGAATTGATGGTAACACGTGCTTGTGTGCCACGTCCGCCGCCACCACCCCATTGACCGCTACCAACACCCATGCCGCGTTTTTTCACGCCTTTACCAGAGCCGGGAACGTTGTTACGGCGGTGCCATCCAATTTCTTGAGCACCGAGGGTATACTGTGCTTGTCGAGTTTCATTTGGATCGTTGATACGGCGGAATTCCAATGGATTCATTCCGAGTTTCTCGGCGAGTTCATCCATCAGGGAATCCATGGCAAATGCGCCTTGTGGGTGCCCAGGCGCACGCATCGCGCGTTGGTTACCAACATTGACAGCAACGTTCACCCTTTCAGTACGTAGATTTGGCACATGATAGACGTAAGGTGCTTGGAAACCTGCACCGCTTGAGATTCCGCCTGTGCCGTGCCCTTTCATATCGTAAGCGATGAGCCTTCCGTCGCCGGTTGCGGCTGCGCGCACATGTTGTGTCATTGACGGACGGTTACCCGCAACGAGATGCTCGGCTTTCCGAGTGAGCATCAACTTGACGGCTCTGCCTGTGATACGTGCCAAGTCAGCGGCGGTGCGTCCTTCCACCCCGGGTCCGAATTTGCTACCGAACCCACCGCCCATGTGCTCTGTGATGACTCTGACCTGGTTTGCGGGTAGATTAAAGGATCCGGCTAAATCGTTACGCACCCCAAAAACGCCTTGTGTAGATGCCCAAACGGTTAGATTCTGTTCATCTTCCCATTCCGCGACATGCCCGTGTGTTTCCAAACAGACGTGTGTCTGAACAGGTGCGTGATAGGTAGCCTCTACCTCAACGGCGGCTTGAGCAAATCCGCCCTCAAGATCGCCCTCTTCTCTGACGTTAGGATCGCTCTGATTCCCCGCCCAATCGTCTCGGATTTGCGGTGCGTTTTCTGCCATCGCGTCTTCTTCTGTGACGACATGAGGTAGTTCTTCCAAATCGACACGAATCAGTCGGATTGCGTCTTTAGCGATGTCGTCGGTTTCTGCTGCGACTGCGGCAATCTCTTGCCCTTGGTAACGGATTTTCTTTCCAACTTCAACAATTTGTATGACAGCTTTGACCCCGGGTAGTGCTTCCGCTTCGCTTAGGTCTACACCTACGACGTTGGCGTGTGCGACTTCAGAACGTAAGATACGTCCGTAAAGTATCCCCGGTCGATTGATATCAAAGGTATACTTCGCTTTTCCAGTGACTTTGTCCCTACCTGACAAACGGGGTATGCGTTTGCCGATGAGTCGAGATTCACTTGCTTCTCCCCATGATGCCATGCGTTTTCCTCCTATAGACGACCGCTCGAAGAGAACGGTAGACTTTTGCGTCTCGCAAGCCGAGACTTGCTTTCAAGTAATGCAATAGGAATTACATCTTCTTGGCTGCGGTCTTGACAGCATCAAAAATGAACGGATAGGTGCCACAGCGACACGTGTTGCCGGATAAACCGACTTTAATTTCTTCAAGGGTCGGTTTTGTGTTTTCACTCAATAGTGCTGCGGATGAGACGATGAAACCGGGTGTGCAGAATCCACACATCAGCGCGTCGTGCTGAATGAACGCTTCTTGGACAGGGTGTAGGTTCTCGCCATCGGCTATCCCTTCAACAGTTGTTATCTGCTTGTCTTGAGCATCCATCGCAAGCATCATACAAGCGTAGACTGACTTTCCGTCTACCATGACGGTACAACCGCCACATTCACCCCGGTCACATATTAGTTTGGCACCGGTTAAGTCAACATTATTCCCGCTCGTATCAATTCCGTCGCGTAAAACGGTCAAGAGGGTTGTGCGTGCTTCAACTTCAACTTGATACGGGTTCCCGTTAATATTGAGTTGAATTGTTGCGCTGGCAACAGCGTCTCCCTCTTGGGCATCAGCAGCTTTTTCACCACCGATTAAAACGCTCGGGGCGACGGTTGCAGCAACGGTCCCGGTGCCTACACCCTTTAAGAAGCTCCGGCGCGAGATGTTCGTGCCCTGCTTTTTTTCTTTATCAGGCATGCGGTACCTCCTTCAATTGTAAGTTCAGATTAAGGTTATCGCGTTGGTTGGTCAATTGGTTATTTCTCAATTTCTCCCAATATATCATATTTCACATTTTTTATCAAGCGAAAAACTTCAGAAAATATTGTCCTGATGAAGCAGAAAATTGATTGGCAATTTTTCTTAAAATAGGGTATTATATTAATGTCTTGATGCACTCATAAGGGAGCTTACTCACACATAATATTATAAAGAGGCAGTTTGTCTACTATAAACAAAAAGGAGCTATCATGGCTGCGAATACGTTTGAAATTAGTGACGATACGTTTGAAGGAATGGTGCTTACATCGGATACCCCCATTGTTGTTGACTTTTGGGCGGAGTGGTGCGGTCCGTGCAAAATGATTGCCCCGATCTTGGAAGAACTCGCTGAGGAAAATTCGGAAACTTTCAAAGTTGGAAAAGTTAATGTTGATGACAATCGTCAAACCGCGATGCAGTACGGCGTTCGTAGCATTCCGACACTGCTTGTGTTCAAAGACGGTAAAGTTGCCGGACAGATTGTTGGTGCGATGCCCAAAGATGCCCTCAAGAAGAAAATCTTAGACGTCCTGTAAGCACCTATCCTTCAGAATGGAAGGCTGAAAAATTGAAGGATTAACTTCCTTTTCTCTCCTTCCATTTTTCTCATTTTCTCCCCTATGGTCGACTATGTTTTGGAAATTTGCCTACAACGCCTTCGCAGTGCCAGCGATGTTCGTAGGCTTCTATTGCGCGCAGTGCTGCAACCCTAAAATCCGAGAAGGCATCAAAGGACGAAAAAGGGTATTTGCGGAACTGGCAGACCGACTCCAGACTGCTCGAAATTTAGAAAAAACAGCGTGGTTTCACTTTACCTCTGTCGGTGAATTTGAGCAGGCGAAACCGCTCATTGAAGCGATTTATGCTGAGACCCGCATTGTCTTAACCTTCTTCTCACCCTCCGTTGCACCGAATGCCCAATCTTACCCTTACGCTGACGCTGCTGTCTATCTTCCGTTAGACACGCCGCGTAACGCCGAACGCTTGATACGACTGATTGAACCCTCGTTAATAGTTTTCTCCAAGTTCGATATTTGGCCGAATCTCGTTTGGAAAGCCTCCAAACACGGTATTCCGATTATCGTGGTCGCTGGAACGCTGCACGCTACATCGAAACGGTTGTCGCGTTTTGCAAAGCCGTTTTTTCGGAGTGTCCATCGGTATATCCGCGTGCATTGTGCCATTTCGGAGGCGGATGCAGCACGCTTTCAAGAACTCTGCTCGCCGGCACATGAGATTGTTGTTACAGGGGATACACGATATGAACAGGTCTATCGACGGGCAGTTTCTGTTGAATCTGACACTGAATTTTTCCCCAGACAGGCAACTTTAGGGCGCAGCTTGCAAGCCCATATTGCAATGAAACGTCCGATTCTTATCGCTGGTAGCACTTATACAGAGGATGAGAAGGTCTTGTTACCGGCTTACCAACTCCTGCGGGCAAATACGCCAGAGAACTTTCCGCATCTGATTCTGGTTCCGCACGAACCGACACCTGAACGGATAAAAGAGATTCGTGGACATCTCAACAGAGCAGAATTGACGCATCTCTGTTTTTCTGAACTCACGCCTGAAGCAGATTTGTCAGCAGTGGATGTCCTGATCGTTGACAGCGTGGGACTTCTTGCGAAGTTGTATCTGTTGGCAGATATAGCGTTTGTTGGGGGGAGTTTTCGGGGGAGTGTTCACAATGTCATGGAACCCGCTGCGATGGCGAAACCCGTTATCTTCGGTCCGACAATCCAGAATGCTTATGAAGCATCACTACTCGTGGATAGGGGTGGCGCGAAACTCGTTCGGACTGCACAGGAGTTGGCAGCTGCTATTATAGCGTGGTTAAACGATGCCGATGCGCGGACGACAGCGGGCAATATCGGGAAGCAGTTAATTGAGGAGAACCTGGGCGCGGTGGAGCGGACTTTGGTGCATTTGCGGGAATATGTGTGAATATAGCAAACACACCTCAACTCTACACCGATACCCAGTCGCGCCTTGCAATATGCAAGGTAAAGAGGCATCCGAGAGAAGAATAATTGGCCGGTGGGTCTCACGGGTACCGTAAAACTGTAGGGAGATGGCACTCTGGAACATCCAAAACGGCTGAGGAACTGTATACGGCGGGCACTATGCCTCCGAAAATGGAATATTATCTCCGCCGATGCCTAACACCTGATAATCTGATTTTTCGGTGACTGGAATTTCCTAAAACATGATTTGTATTATCTCTAAAATGTATTCCCATGCTTCAGCCAGCTTGTCCATCAGATAATGGAATCCCATTTTTTCTAACCATCCTTGTAGGCTTTTTTTGCTGACTTCTTCTCCCGCTTCCAATTTTGCCTTCATCTCTTCTAGATATTCCTCAATTCGCTCAATATCCCTTTGAGTTAGGTTATCGTTAGCCATTTCCTTACCTCTAAGTTTAAGATTTTGACTTTAACTATCTAATGAATCTCTCAAGGAATTGAATCAAGGAATTTACAAATCGAATCTGAAATTTCGGTTTCGATAGCGAAGGTTCATGAAAATTTCCAGATTTCGATTCAAAATTATCGGGAACAAAGTCAAGTGAATTAAAGCCTTTTAATCCTTGGAAAATCCACGCTCTATCCGATGGTGCTGCTTCTAATATAGCCAAAAACAGTTCGTCCAAATTGTAACCACGGACGTTTGAGTATGGTATCATCTTCACCTCTCGACCAAGAATAGACTTGAATTTTTCGGTTCTATCTGCGACAATCTCCCTGATATTCGTTTCCTGTTCTGTGGATGGAATCGGTAAGTTTTCCTGCCAATTCATAGGTGCGACCAAATCAACTTGACATAGCCCGAAAACCATCTTGTCAAAAAAGGATTTAAATTCAAGCAGGTACCTTTCATCAAGCGCGATCGCTCTGTTCGGTGCTGCCATAATCCACAAAATAACATCACAGGTAGGGAGCACCTCTTTGTACATTTCTATGTATTCCTCGTCCTTCCGAATATCTTCCCCTAAACCAGGCGCGTCGTAGACTCGAAGGTTTGTTTTTGTGGGGGTCCCGCTTTCTGGTTTCACTGTTAGCGATAGATCAACTTTGTCAAACTTCTTCGTACCTGCCACAGTATGACTAACAGTCAAATCTGTCCTGAAGAGCGTATTTATAGTAGATGATTTTCCGACACCAGAAACTCCAACTAATCCAATAGTCGGTGGATTTTCAAGTAATTCATAACGAATTGCACTACGAATTGATCTCTTTTCTCGATCTGTAAGATTATGTTCTGAATTTTTCATCTGACGTTGTCCTTTGCTGTTCAAGCGAGCCCCTTTATAGTGAAATCGTTAATTAAGTAGACATGTGGAACGATATTCGGAAACCTCACAAATACTACAAACCACCTTGTTTTTGTCCAATAAGTGTGGGAAACCATACCGTCTCTGATGAGCCACAAACCCACACATCCATTGAGAAAATAACACCTTAAAAGGTAGCAAAGAACTTCTACACACCTTTGAGAGAAAAAGGAAACCAAAACCGCGATTTTTACCACTTTTCACGCACGGAAGACCGTCTGAAAAAGTGGTTTCCTGCTATAATGAGAGTTTCAAAGGTACGGTATTATGATTTGAGACCTTGCTCCCTCTTGAAAGCAGATAGGGACTGGGGTGATAACCTTTCATTGATCAACTCTCGCTCAATGTGCTTGGACAAAAACAAGGAAACTAACAGTTTGCGCTACAAAACTCACACGCGATTTATTCACCACAAACTAATGTCTGCTTATCTACTCTGAAGTTTGGACAATTTTCAGACACCGCACTCCGATGAAGTGCTGGGCTGCTATGATTTTCTACTACTCTCACTGGAAGGCAATATTGTTCTGAAGGAAACTGCGCACGCTTCTATGAAGATTCTGCTCAAATAAACCGAGTCTCATTGTTACACTAAGCAAATCTTGTGCCAATCCGCTTAAGAAGATGCGATATTTGTGGAACGGATAAAATATCAAACACATTTTGCACAGCGATCCGTTTAAAACACAGGTACACACTATGCTTATTGAGAGAAGTGTCAGCATTCGTTTCTTGAAAACTACCTTGCTGAGAAGATAGGAAATCTGCTCGCAATTCTCTGCTTCCTGTCAGAACGCAAAAATTACCGAATTTAGGCGCAAAATTGTATATATAGCGAAAAAATTGCGTGGTTAAATATTGCGTTTTTTGGAGGTGTGAAAATTTTATAGGGAATTAGGGCGGGTTGGAATCGAGCAGTCAAAATGCCTCGCCAAAAAAGAAAACAAGAGACAACTGTGCCAGCGAAAATGAGAAGCTTAGCGTGGCGCGGTGGTTTCCTCTCCGGATTGTGTCTGGTAGCGGATTGTTAAGGTTGGACGGAGGGTTTCGTCGGTTGCTTCTTTTGATGCGAAAACGATTGGCACGCTGCCATCTTGTAAGGCGAAGAGGTAACCGTAGTTGTAATCGGGGTTTGCTACCCAAAATTGGACGGCATCGGTGAGGAGTTCGCTTTTAATCGTATAATGCTTTCCTGCACCTTGAATTTCGCTTGTGCCGTCAATGCGGTGGGCGACATCCTCGGAACCGTTGTAATCGCTTTCGGTATCGCCGTCTATGCCTGACAGCATGGCTTGCGCGGGACGCTTATTCCACGGGAGGTTGCGATGCAACGCACTGTTATAAGTGAGTTCGTTATCTTCTGCACGCGTTGATGTGCCTCTGCCTTCCTTCCACGGGAGTAGGACACGACGGAAGAGGACAGTTTGCACTGCATCTGTTTCACACTGTTGTACATGTAAGGTTATCGTTGCTTCTAAGACCTGTGTCGGTTCCCGGATTCCCATATCTTCAAATGCATCAAACAGGTCAAAGGCAACGAAGAAGATACTTCCTGTTGGATCACATAAAAGGGTCGGTTCGGCACCGGCGTTGTTGTTTCGCGTCTTCCGATCTTTATTGACATGTAATGTGGTATCCTGTAAGCCACCGGAGAAAGTAACGGAACTTCCGGCGCCAAAGGTTACCTCGTTTACGGGTGGGAGGGTAATAACTATCCCCGTTTGAATATTTGGAAGCGTGAGACGGTAGTTTTTTTCTATTTCCAACGGCGTAGTTAACAGAAGGACGCGGTTCAATCGTTCATCCAGCAGTGCATACTCGACTTGGACATCCGGCGCGATTTGATAGTTCGCTAAGTCTTCTGCTGTTTCGGTTTCTAATTGCCCGTCAAATTGCAACTGAATTGCGGTTTGGGAAAGCGGGATCGCCTTCAACAGTTTTGGAGTATCTGCTGCATTGGTTCCTGAGATGTGAGAAAATAGGAGTGATAGAAATATTAATAACCGAGACGCTACGCTAAAATAGATTTTCAAGATGGGTCTCCAAGATCGTACATCGCGAGCACAGCTCGCTCCTACCAGAAGAGTTATCGCGAGCACAGCTCGCTCCTACAGAAGAGACGCGGACTACTGCACATCAGCTGTGATAAAGACAGCGTTGAGAACATCCCGCTCCTGCTGTCCGGAGGGTTTGTTGATGACGGTATCGTTAACGACAAAGGTGCTGGAGGAGCCACCGTCAAGATTGATCGCTTCGGTTGCGCCGAGTTCAATAAGAATACTGGCGAGTTCGTAGAGCGTTAGACCGGTACTATACTTCGGTTGCCGTCCATCGGCAACTACGAGAAAAAGTTTGTCTGCATTGTAACCGAGCGCGGTTCGTGGTTCATGGCTGAGATTTAGCACAGGTGTACGTTTACCGGCGGTATGCCGTTTCTCCTCGTTGTGCATTTCCACCAAGGTCTCATTTATCTTACCGTCCTTGAGAAGTCGGAGCCGTCCGCCAATAGCGTGTTGGACTTGATTCCATTCGGGTGGTGAAAGCGTGAGTTTGAGCGTCCCACTTGCACCCGCACTGAATTGAGACACACCTGGGTCTTTCAGTCGTGCGTTAATCCAGAGAATTGCGCCGTCTCTGGGGATTAGGCTGTTCCCATCGCGTGAAACCTGCTCCACACTATAAGAATGTGCATAATTGGGGGTCAATGGCAGCGAAAGTCCACTAATTATCGCCTCTATGCCCCGACGACGGTTGGTGCGTGTAGATTCACCGAGTCGTGGCGTGTAGAGCGTTACCTGACATCCATCAAGTCTACGCTGATTGATGCATCCGAGCGTCAGTGTATGTGTGCTTATCTGAATGCTGGCTTCCATTTGCACCGGAGAACTCAAAAATTCGCCGGACTCGGTTACGCCGAAGCATGCATCGGTATCTGTCGGTTGAGTAATCAGTTCACCGTCTTGGATATGTAAGTTCTCTAACACGCCGCCATAGCCGCGCATATCCCCGAGGACTCCAAAACCACCGTTAACTGCGACGAGGACACGCCGATTACCGCGTTGGTTACGACGGTTCGCCATAGAACGGACAGTCTCTTTCCCTAAAACTTGCGCGTTTGCGAGTGCAACCTCAAAGTGTAGTGTCGGCTCATTGCGCGACATCTCAGCGACGTAAAGCACACATGTTTCGACATCCCAATTGTACCGATAGAGATGGAGTCCAGAGGATAGTTTGGGAAATAGTGCCTCTTTTTCGCCACCAGCAAGCGCAACGGTGGCTATTATTAAGAGGAGAGAAATAATAGTAGCGAATTTATGCATTACGGAAAATTTCAACAGCGAAATAGTCAATCGGTTGCTCTATGGGAGGATGCAATTTTTTGACGGTGAGGTGTACTTCATCTACAGCGAATTGCTCTAAAATTACGGATGCAATCTTCTCAGCGAGTGCTTCGATAAGCTGAAACGACTGCTGTGTGCCGATCTCAACGATGCGTGAAACGACTTCAGCGTAATTCACTGTGTCAGCGAGTGCATCGGTATTACCGGATTTGGCAAGCGCGCACCCTAAAGTTGCATCGATTTCATAATGGCCACCAACCTGTCGCTCCGCTTCGGGAACGCCGTGGTGGCCATGGAATCGTATGCCTTTGAGGATGAGTTTGTCCATTTGTTCGCGTCGTTAAAAAGGTCGGGGTTAGAACTGCTTCTACAAGTTAACCTTATTCCTCGGCAATCTCTCCAAAAGTATAGGCAGGCTCATTTAGGTCTTTGACCTGTTTCCCGTTCTTTCCTCCGGTGTAATCAATTGCTCGGATTTTCCAGTCACTCCCATCTTTTTCGAGTGCGGAGATTAGATCGCCCTGCTGATTGCCCCATTTATACGCGCCTCGCAAAACAGCGTCTTTGCCTCTGCTGTCAATGGCAATGTAGGTGATGTCAACGGTCACATCCCCTGCGCGAAGTCGGAAGATTCCCTCCCATGCATCGTTTACATCCTGCCATCCGTTGTTCCTCTCAAAAGTGCCAGCCCAGAAGGTCCAGGCGGTAAAAACGTCGTCTGATCCACTTTTGAGCCAAACGTCTCCGAGGGTATCAACATCTTTGTCGCCGTGAGCAGTAGCGTATACTCCGTAAAGGTCGCGAATTGCCTCTTCTTCAGCAGCAAAGTCAATGTTTCTTTCAACAATTGTTGGCTCTTCGGGTTGCGAAGCTGTAGTCGTCGGTGTCTTCGTTTCTGCGGGTTCGGAGTCATCATCGTCTGCGCCACAAGCCATCATGCTGGTGATGAGCAGCATGATAATCAGATAATAAATCGCTTTCGGTCTCATTGTTTACCTCCTGCGTTCCGTCCAAAATAGGTGAATGCCATTCACACGCTTTTCTTATTTTAGCAGAACCTACGATAAAAATCAACTTAATTTTAGTTTTCAGGTTCGGTTAGGAAACCGAACCTACCGGACTTTTTTCCCAGGATCCGGTGCGAAATGCTGCGAAATGCTGCGAAAATTTCAGCGGTTTGTTTTAAAACATAACATATATGAAGTGTTAATACCTGCGAAAAGGACAACACCAAACACCAAAAACCTACAATTGAATGACTCTGGTTTTCAAATGAAGATTGCTTGGCAACCGATTTTGTGTTATACTTTTAGAGCAGTTAAGATGTTGTTAACCGCCAAAATTCTGTTGGAGAGGAAATTTTATGAACGTCACAGTCAAATATTTTGCCGTATGCCACGAAATGTTAGATAGATCCGAAGAAGAAATGGATCTCCCTGAAGGTGCTACCGTCCAAACGATTTTAAAACGGCTTGAAGAAGAATGGCCCGAAATTGCTGAATTTTATGAAGTGATGCAAATGTCTGTTAATTGGGAATACGCCACAGAAAAGACAGAACTCGCCGAGGGAGATGAGGTGGCTCTGATTCCACCTGTAACGGGAGGTTGCGATGTTTAAAATAACCACCGAAGTCATCACAGGTGCAGAAGTGCGCGAAGCAGTGGAGGGAGCGGATGCTGGCGCGGTAGTACTTTTCTTCGGTACAGTTCGTAATAATACCGACGGCAGAGCGGTAAAATGCCTTGAATATGAAGCGTATCCGCCGATGGCAGAGAAGAAGATGGCGGAAATTGCGCAAGAAATTTCGGAGAAATGGGGAATCAATCGCGTTGCGATGGTTCATCGCGTCGGGAAGTTAGAGATCGGCGAGGTGAGTGTGGTAGTAGCAGTCGCGTCTCCGCATCGCAAAGACGGATTTGAAGCGTGTAAATATGCGATGGACCGCCTCAAACAGATTGTCCCCATCTGGAAGCGCGAGGTGTGGGCAGATGGCGAAGCGGAATGGGTGAAACCGGATGCGGTCTTTTTCGATGCGCCTAAGCCACACAAAACCGCTCCACAAACTGACTAAAGATTGAGACTCCCTGTGGAAACTGATCCAACGCCATCCACTCATCTACGGTATGTGCCTGTAGAATGCTCCCCGGTCCGATGATAACGGTCTCCATGTGCTGTGCAAAGACAGCGGCATCGGTGCCATAGGCGACGGTTTGAGGTTCAGTTTCGCCGGTTATTTCAAGTGCTGCTTGGATAATCTCCGCATCGGGTGGCGTGCGTACCGGCGGGGCATCAATATACAAATCGAATATTAACCCATGCTTTTCAGCTGCGTCACGCGCGCGGTCTATCCACACCTTTGCATCATCCCCCGGCATTGGACGGTAGTTGATACAACACACGCTTAACGGCGAAGTAATATTCCCTGGACACTCGCCATCACTGATAGTAATGTTCCAATCCGTAAAAGCCGGCGTGAATTCATCGTTGAAATACTGGGTATCGGTTGTCAATTCGTGATAAATGTCCCGCATCTCTGCGAGAAACGGAATTAACTTTAGATTCGCGTTGTCACCTTCGCCTGTACTGCTATGCGCTGCACGCCCGTGGGCTGTGGCAGTAAAGCGGACAGTCCCTTTGTGGGCATATACCGCATGGAGTTCTGTCGGTTCACCGACGACCCCATACTTTGGAAAGCCGTGCTTTTTGAACATCTTCGACTTTTCGGCGACTGCAATTGCCCCGAGGTAGCCCACCTCTTCATCAGCGGTGATGACAACGTAAAGTGGTGCCGCTAACTTTGACGCTGCATAGCGCGATGCAACCTCAATCATACAAGCGACGCTGCCCTTCATATCACAACTGCCTCTACCGTACATCTTTCCATCAGCAATCCGTGCCTCAAATGGATCCATCGACCAACCGATAGCAGGGACAGTATCTATGTGTCCGAGGAGTGCCAGTCCGCGCTCACCTGTATCAGGACCTTTGCGTCCGATGAGATTTACCTTAAGCACGCCCGCTGGATCTCTGTATTCAACCCGTTCCACCTCACAATCAATGGCTTCCAAGGTCTCAGTCAGAAAATCCATGACTTCAACGTTGCTGAGCAGACTTACGGTATTATACCCGATGAGGGTTTTGGTTAATTCTTTTGCATCCATAGTTAGGCATTTTACAAAAAGTATAGAAGTTTGTCAAGGAATTTTTTATAGTAAAACCTATAGTTAATTGGTAACTCTCAAACAGTCTGAATACCTATAACAGGCATTCAGACTGGCACAAACTAACAGTTTTGCGGCGTACTCGCCCAGATGCGACGTGCATCATGCTACAAAGATGTCCATTTATTTATGGGCTTCACTATAAAAGGCGGTCAGCAGTTAGCAGTCAGCCGTCAGCCATCAGAAGAATAGTTGTCGGTTATCAGTTGTCAGCGAAGAAGTTTCGCAAAGTAGTCGGATAGTAAGTAATACGTCGCGAGTGAAGAGTGTTTCTATAGTTGGTATTCATAAGCGGTAACAGCAACTGCCACAATCGCGGCGGTTTCTGTTCGCAAGATGTTCATACCGAGTGTGACAGGAACGCATCCGCTTTGGATCGCAGTAGTGACTTCTCGGTCAGAAAAACCGCCTTCGGGTCCGACAAAAAGTGCAATAGATGTCGGTTGTGAAATTTCCGCCAAAACTGTCTTGATATGCTGTGCTTGCGATTCCTGTGTAAGATGTGGATTGAGAATGAGGCGGAGTGAAAATTTGTCGAGTTGCGTGAGAGATGCCTCAAATGTCTGTAGATCAGAGAGTTCAGGTAACCAAGTGCGTTTACACTGCTTTGTAGCAGAGATAACAACACGGTGCCATCGCTCATATCGATTTTGGCTCGGTTTCTGTAAAGTGTACTCTGCATGTATCGGCACAATCTGTGTGACACCGATTTCGGTTGCCTTCTGGAGAATCAACTCCATTTTATCATTCTTGGGAAGTCCTTGGAATAGCGTCAGCGAAGGCAGCACTCTTGCATGAAATTCATGGGTGAGGATCCGGACTTTGTTGGGTTCCCGATTTGTGCCTGTAGCAAGCACTTCTGCAGTATAGACATTACCTTGCCCATCAATAATTCTGATGGTTGCCCCGGATGTTAGACGAAGGACATTGCGGAGATGATGTTGCTCCGAACCGGTAATTGTAGCAGTATCGGTGTGAATCTGAGGAGGAGGAACATAGAAGGTGTGCATCTCTCAAGCGACATCTTTAGGTTACACCTGTGCGAAGTTTTTCGATGACCGCCTCTGGTTGCTGACTGCGGAAGACAGCAGTGCCTGCGACGAGAATCGTCACCCCTTGACGGATTGCGAGCGGTGCGATTTCCGTGGTTACACCACCATCAACTGAGATGTCAAGTGGTCTCTCTAATGTTGGCGTTATTTGCTGTAATTCCGTTATTTTCTGGAGCGTTCCCTGTTGAAAAGCTTGCCCTCCAAAACCGGGTTCAACGCTCATCGGTAAGACCAAATCAATGTCTGAAAGATAGGGCGTGACTGCAGAGGTTAGCGTTTTCGGTGAAAATGCCAAACCGGGTTTAAGCCCGTGTGCTTTGATTGCTGAAATTACTTCGTTAGGTTCATCAGCACTTTCGATGTGAAATGTGATGAAATCTGCGCCAGCTGCAGATAGTGCATTGATATAACGAAGTGGGTGCGTTACCATAATGTGGACATCAAAGGGAATCTGCGTGATTTGACGAACAGCGGCAATGAATGGTGGGCTGATACCAAAGTTTGGTACAAATTCACCGTCCATTACATCGAAATGTAGCATATCCGCGCCAGCATCAACTATCCGTTTAACCTCTTCACCGAGGCGACTGAAGTCTGCAGCGAGCAATGAGGGTGCAATTTTAGGCGTATGAATTTGAACACTCCTTGGGTTTTGCGTTATTTATAAACCATTTCAGGTAGTTTTTCGCCATTTTCATAGACAATCACCCGCGTTTCTCCGAAGACACGAACGCCTTTTCGTTCAAGGTCAATCAATTCACCGGGTGCGTAACGTTGATCAATTACGACACGTTGGCCGGAATCGTCAATGATAACAATTTTGACGTGGTGCGACAGCGTTCCCTCTTCGCTGACAGAATGCTTGAAAGGCAGCAATCTACCGACGTTTTCAGGCGATTCTTGCCCGCTAATTTCGAGGAGTATCAAGTCTCCGGTTCTTACCATCACGTCGCCTGGGGGGTTGTGGGCAATAATTGCGCCTTCAAGGATTTTAGGGTGCGAACTATATTCGGTCTCAACATTTAGTCCGGCTGCTTCTAAAGCGACAAGTACATCAGCAGCAGGTTGACCTTGGAAATCCGGGAGTTGCATGAATTGAGGTGTGGGTCCCGCGCTCACCAAGAGGTTAACGGTACTCCCGCGTTTTTGGCCTCCGCCCTCTGGTGGCGTTTGTGCGATAACTGTATTTTGTAGATAAGTTTTAGAATGGACTTCCGCGACCCTATTTGGACGAAAGCCCGCAGCCCTAAGTGTCTCAGAAGCGGCATCCTGTGATTTGCCGATAACAGAAGGGACAGGCGCTAACTCTGCACCTATACTGACTGTAATTGTAACAGGTTGGTAGGATTTGATTCTAAAGTTCGCCACAGGATCTTGAGCGACGATTTCGCCTTTTGGTGCGTCACTACTCGCCTCCTGAATGTCTTTCGCGGGTCGAAGCCCTTCCTTATCAAGGATACGGACAGCTTCATAGTAGGTCTTGCCAGTAATGTTTGGCACAAGCACTTCTTCTGTGCGAACCCATTTCGGAATAACGACGAAAATAATTAGCACACCGATTATACCGAATAGAATTAGGAAGTAGAGTGAAACCTTGACGGCGGAAAATAAGGTATTATTAAGACTATTCATAGCGATGTTGGTGTCAAAAGTTGCTCGCCTGTCTGCAATTGGTAGCCGTTGATAAAATCTGAGGCTTCCATAACTTTTTTGGTTGCGGGCTGAATTTTCAGTAGTTGAAGCATCCCGTCTGCTGTCGCAACGATCAATTTCCGTTTTTCAATTACTTCGAGCGTCCCGACAGGAACAGCGGGGGTTTGTGAAAGCGGTTGACAACTGACAATTTTCAATCGGAGATTGTTCCGAAAGAAGGTATACGCGCCGGGCCAGATCGCGGTGCCTTTGACGAGATTATGAATTGTCATTGCGGATTGATTCCAGTCAATGTGTCCGGTCTCCTTTGTCAGACGCGGTGCATGCGTTGCCTCGGCATTGTTCTGAGGTGTCGCTGGTGGCGGTGCTCCTTCTGGCATCTCGGACAGGAGCCGAACGAGTTGATTTGCCCCAAGTTGTGCCAACTGTTCCGTTAATGTGAAAGCGTTATCCTGATTTCGGATTCGGATAGAACTTGTAGCAATAATATCGCCTGTATCCTCACCTGCATCCAATAACATAAGCGTCACGCCTGTTTCAGTTTCGCCGTTAATTAATGCCCACTGAATCGGTGCTGCGCCTCGGTACTTCGGGAGCAGTGACGGGTGCAAATTGATCGTCCCACACGGTGGTATATCTAAAACGGTTTGCGGGAGAAGTTGACCGAATGCGGCGACGACGATTACATCTGGTGCAAGGCGTTCAAGGATGCGCATGAAATCCGGTTTTCTGACCTTCTCAGGTTGGTAGATCGGTAGATTGTGCTCTGTTGCGACGCTTTTAACAGGCGGTGGATTGAGACGTTTTCCGCGTCCACTTGGCCGGTCGGGTTGTGTGACAACGCCAATGATTTCAAACTTGTGGGTAATCAGTTCCGTGAGTGCTGGCACAGCAAACTCACTGGTCCCCATAAAAAGAATGCGCATTTTTGACTTTAGTTATCAGTTATCAGTTATCAGTTATCAGTTAAAGAGGGTTGCGAGCTTCCGGGTGTCTCTTGTGAGAAATAATTGGGAACAATAATTTTTTTCGGATTTGCGTAGGTTACGTTGTCAACACTGATGTTTCGGAGGTTTGCAACCCCTAAGCTGCTTATCAAGAGGAGTGTGGAATTCCCATTTTTCAATGGTGGAAAGTCCACTTGAATTCAAAAGCGAATCTGAAGGAGAGGTATTGCGAAACCGATAGCAGGATCATTTGCCCATCTATTCAGATTGTTATTCATTGCGTCTTGCAAAGACATACTTCGATATCTTTCTATATCTGGATCCGTTTTGGACAGACGCGCGATAGTCCCTTCAACAGGATCTTCCTCTTCGACCGGTGGTGCTTTCGGTTCTGGCACACGTGGTGCCGATCGATCAACATTGCGGGTATGTAACCAATCCCAAACACCGATGAAGAGCGACAATGAAACGGCACCAATCCCAACTATGCGATAGTCGCTCGGTGTCATTTCAGGTGCGAATATATTCTCACGATACATTTTTATCCCTCTAACGGCGATATAACTGTGAATAGCGGTGAATGGCAGGGAGCTCAACGTGACAATCTCAAACCGTCGCAATGCGCTTTCGCTGTAGTCGGCTGGGTCTTCCTGTGCAGGAGGTTCTGCCTGAAATTGTGCTCTTGCATGTAGCTGCGTAAAAAAAAGAAGCACTACACTCATTAGAAATAATTGCGTGCCAAACTTATGCATGGGTTACCTCCTTGGATGAAGGACAACGTTGAATTCTCACAATGATACTATTAATCTGTAGATTTAGAAAGCGCGATAACAAGTCAAGCCTGCTGGTCTTGATCACGGTTTCGGAACAGGTAAACAATCAGCATACCTGCTCCGATACAGACAGAAACATCAGCAATGTTAAAGGTGGGCCAAAAGAGACCTTGACTAACTATACCAAACTGAAGAAAATCAACAACCTCACCCAAATAGAGTCGATCAATGAAATTCCCGACAGCACCACCGAGTAAAAAACCTAACGAGACCTGCATCCAACGGCTCTCCCGAAATCGGAGATAATAGGTAAAAATGAAAACCAAAGCGACAATGGTAATAAGAATAAGCAAGAATCTATGCCCTGCGAGTACGCCGAAAGCCGCGCCAGTATTTCTATCGTGCCGAAGGTTGAAAAACCCAGAGATAACCGGAATCTCCTCTGTTACCTGAGTAATATGTTTCTGCACCAACCACTTGGTGCCCCAATCAAGTATCAACACGGGAACGGCTACGTAAATCAAAAGCATAACATTTTGCCATGCGTTCTTTTCAGGATTTTGCATCGTATGTCCTCTTGACCTCCTCCCATTCCGCTTTTACCTCGTCTTTCTTTCCATCGGAAGGCTGCAAATTTTGCCCAATCAGAGACGAGGACGAGTGCCAGTTTCCTTGAAAAATACTATGCTCCGTGGCTATGCCCTCTACAGAAATGAGCCGATAGAAATGTTCCGCTAAAAAAGGAGTCAAGGGTGCGAATCGTTGTAGAAGCACGGTCGTTATTTCTGAAAGTATACTTTGTGCTGCACGTAGGGTTGTAGTAGGACGGGATTCGATTGCGCGGCTATAAAATCGTAGATCGTCCTGGCAGAAATTAGTTAACATTGTCCACATTTCATGGAAATTCTCGGTTTGGTAAGCCTGTTGTACCTTCTGTAGCAGTTGCGCGGTAACGGTTATTACCAGCGAATCCATAGGAAGCGTTTTGCCAGCAGTAGTGGTACCTTTCGGGACTTCAAGATTCATATCGGTAGGTGCGGAGGCGAGACCTGTCTGAACACCACCTGCGTTGGTGGTGGTGGAATGCTGCTCATCTTTATAGACTTCTGCAGCTGTATCCTTCTGTTTCTTTTGGCTTGCTTTTTGGGAATCCAGTAGAAACGGATAGAGATGCTCACTTATATCATTGAATAGTGCCTGCAGCTGCTGATATTGTCCGAGATACCCGTCCGCGAGTTTCTCCAGTTGTTTAGAACTCACCTGTTTTGTTTCAACACTCGGCGATATTGCGACGAGGCGGACCACGTCAGCTGGATACTTATTAAGAAATGTGTCTTCAATCTGAATTTCGCCGCTAATTTTCGGTAGTGTTTTAAGCGTTAGTTGCTTAAAGGGCTGACTTTCTTTAATTGGACGACTCCTGCTAAGCGCAGCGGAAATGACGCTAATTTCAGCTAACCATTTTGTCCATTGAGAATCGCGAACACTTGTTTGTGGTACAAACATGACACTGGTATGACCGCCGAGTGGTTTTTTGAAGTCAGAGTTGTCAATAACTTGAAGTAGATTGGCAAAATGGCTATCAATGAGGGTAGCCTCTTTGCGAAAATCGCTTGAGTTACAATTTAAACAGCGGGTATCGGTGGGTAAAAGTTCTTCGATGCTTAATCCGAACCAGAATTCAAAGCTGCGTTGGATAGAATTCCGGATTGCATTGAGCGTATTTTTATCAGTAAGAGGTTCATCACACTGGTCACAGAGCAGGATTGGCAGTGGCATCCCCCACTGGCGTTGTGTGGAAACTTGCAATTCTCCAAAATTAAGGACGATATCTCGGACCTCGTTAATATGTTTATGCTGGATATCGCCATAATTATCCCAATATTCTTGAGCACTAATAAGTTGATTGGTGGTTTCGTTTTTGGAAATGGAGAATACCCATTTTGAACAGGGGCGGAAAACGGCTAATTCCTTGCATCGGGGACAGTGAGGTTCGCGTATCTCGTCGTCATACGTTTTTAGGAGGTACCCGTACTTCTCCAATTGCGGGACAATAAATTTTTCTGCATCAAACAGATACAAACCACACAATTGCCCGGCTTCTTCAGTGAACCTTCCAGTTTCATCGAAAATAGGTGCTGCATTTATATTTAACGCTTGGGCTATATCGTAACTGGATTGATGATGCGCTGGGTTTAGCGGGATAACACCGGATTTTAAGAAAGATGTTGATTTGTCAGTGGTTTTTGCAATTAGCGTTTCAGGGATGCACGTAATCTTCAACTCCTTCGATGGAAAGAGCGGATGTGCCACAGTGTATTGTGCGAGTTCAGAGGCTTTGATTTCCTGAATAGGTTTCGGTTCAGGTTGCCCGTTTGTAAGATGTTTACAAAAATATTCAAACTGTGGCTCTGTAAAAAGGAGATACTCCTCTCCATACTTAGTGAGTAGGTAGGTAGTATTCTCAGTAATCCCGATTTCGACGGTACCGGCTATCTCCCAGAGATGTAGCATCCGGATGCAAAAAGAGACATCAACGCCAAATTGCTCCAACCCGAAATTGAAAGGAAATTTCACGTAACCATTCAAAGCGTGTGTAGATTTTTGTAGGAGATTTGCTTCATTAAGCGGGGATGTGCACTTAGGACACCATGGACTCAGTTGTGGTAGGTCGTGTAGGTAATCGGAATCCCGTAGTCGGCTTATGAGCGCGATGAGCCGTGCTTCCTGCCGTGATTCAAGCGTTTTCTGAGAAGCATCCCAATCCGCAAAGATACCGAGTTGATAAAACTTCTGTTTTTGGACTTCTAATTCCTGTTTGTGTCGTGCGCGACATCGCTTGCGAAGCACAGAGAGTTTGATGGGAGATTTAGATTTTGCCTCAGCGATAATGCGTTCTTCAATCCAAAGGGGATAGGTTTCCCATGCGGGTACGTATGTAACCTGATGTCGCTGCATCAACGATGCTTTAAGGAAGACATCTTGGCAAATTTTTCTACAAAGCGTGTCAAGTGTGAGTGCGTGAAAAGAGGTGGGAGTTTCGCGAAGGACATAGGTTTCGGCTTGAGAGGCGTGGTGTGGCTGCGCCGGACTTACATTAGACGCGGTGCGCTGTACACTATTCGATTTTTTCGTTGCGAGGGGGAAAACATTAGCGTTTGCCCAAACATCCAAGACGGCTTTTTCACTGCTTCTGTCCGTCAACTGAGGCTTATCTTCTGGCTTCGCGTTTTTACCCCGTTTACGCGTCGTGTTTTTTGCAGGGGAGCTTCGTTTTTTCATATTCTCGTATTTTTGTCTTTGAACCACTTGTCAGTTTGAGGTGGTTATGCTTTTCGTGCGAGGCATCTCTGAGTTTTACCGGATTCAGTGGGTTGGTATATCCGCTCATTTATCACCAGAGCATCCGTGCCAAAATCTGTAATAGAATAATGAGTATAAAAGGTGAAATGTCAATACCAAAATTCCGAGACACCGGTTGAAGTGCGTTACGAATCGGGCTTAAAACTGGATCGACGATGCGACTTGTGAACCAATAGATTTGCCTGATGACAGCATTTTTTGTGCCAAAAGCGAACCAAGAAAGCAAGGCGTTTGCAAAAACTATAAATGTATAAATCTCAAGCAGTTGAGCGATGAGCCGAGCGAATTGTATAGGCATAGTTTCTGTTGTTATGTGTCCCAATGCTTATGCGTCGCCGAGTTCTTTCGCTCGTTCCGTCGCAGCAATAATGGCTTCTGTGAGTGTTGCTCGTAAGCCCCCGCATTCTAACGCGTGAAGGCCAGCAGCAGTTGTTCCGCCAGGTGTTGTAACACGATTCTTCAACACCGCTGGATGTTCTTGTGTTTCGGCTAACATGGTAGCTGCACCTAACACCGTATGGATTGCGAGTTTTTGGGCATCCGCCCGAGCGATACCGACATGTACCGCTGCATCAGCGAGTGCTTCAATGAAAAGCGCGACGTAAGCCGGTCCGCTGCCGCTCACACCTGTGACAGCATCAAGATGGCGTTCATCCATAATTAGCGAGGTGCCGCAGGCGTTAAAAATTTTCTGTGCGATTTCAAGATGTGTCTTATTCGCCTCAGTACCAGGTGTGAGTACCGATATTGCGGCCCCTACCGCTGCCGAGATGTTTGGCATCACGCGAATAATCGGTGGTGCGGTGTCAAAGTAGGCTTCAAGCGTTGTGGTCGTAACACCGGCTGCGATGCTTATAAGCCATTGTGGTGCCGATAAATTATGTGCAATCTCTGGTAGAATGCTTGGGACAGCTGCTGGCGGTACTGCACAGAAGATAACATCCGTTTTCTTTACCAAGTTAGCAATATTACCAGCATCGTTGGTGCCTTTTTCATCGCAGAGCTGCTGAACGAGGGCGCTATCAAGGTCGGCAACCCAAATTTGTCTTGCTGGAAATACGACATCAGCAATACTACGAGCGACAATGCCGCCCATCTTTCCAACACCTATTACCCCTAATCGAAGGTCTTCTACCACTTTTTTCTCCTGACAGCACCGACGGGGACGGAAGTCTACACATCCACGGAAGTCTACACATCCATTGAAGGATCGAAGATCGCCCTACCGATCCGAACGAGATTCGCGCCCTCTTCTATAGCAACCTCAAAATCGTTTGTCATTCCCATAGAGAGATATTGCATAGTAACCCCAGGGAATTGTTCGGCTTTTACCTTTTCAGCAAGGGACCTCAGTAAAGCAAAAGCGGGACGGTTTGCGTCCGGTAAAGGGCTCAACTGTCCCATCGTCATTAAACCGACAATATTTGCTGTCGGATATGCTTGTGCGTCCGCCATAAACGCCAGCAAGTCCTTCGCGTCTAAGCCGTATTTACTTGTCTCACGCGTCGTGTTCACCTGAATGAGCACCTCTATCCGTAGTGCTTGTTCTTCGGATCGGCGCGCGATCTCTGCTAAAAGTCGCAAACTGTCAACCGAATGAATCAAGGAAAACATATCAAGTGCTGGTTTAACCTTATTCCTTTGTAGATGCCCAATCAGATGCCATCGGCACGTTTTATCAACAGAATTGACGGTTGCGTACTTTTGTTGTGCTTCTTGAACTCGATTTTCACCGATGTTTGTCACACCTACAGCGAGTGCGGTGTGTATCTCTGGCACCGAACGTCCCTTTGAAACAGCAACGAGTTCTATCGAATCCGGTGTGCGGTTACTCCGTTCCGCCGCGCGGGCGATACGTTCATTGATGCTGAAGAGATTATTGGCAATGGCATTCAATTTTTCGATTCCAAAATTTTTCGATTCCAAAATTGGTCCGATTAATTAAAAAGGCTCTTCAGGCTTCGGGATCGTCTACTGATTGTGTATCCGGATCTAAGGGTTTGTTTGTATGAAGGAGTATACCAATAACAGCGACTAAGACAGCGACACTAATAATACCGATACCAACTATTATTGTATATGTTGCCTCCGTATAAATCTGTGTGACTTGGACCGCGGTCTTGCTTTCCTCCAAAACGCCCTGATACTTGTTAGGATGGCTACCACCGCGTATGATAAAAATGAACCCAATAAAACCTATAACACTTGACAACGTTACAAAGAGCGTGCGCATTTGCGATTCCTTGGGTATCTATCAAATTGTCGTCTAACAACAAGTTTAAGAGATTACCTAACAAACTGGAACATTTAGGGAAAATAACGCTACAAATTGTCGTGAGGTTACGGCTGCGGGCAGTGCTGGAACGACAGTCGCCCAATTCGCAATATTCGTATATTTTAATAATACCATATTTTTTGGAGGAATGCAAATTTTTCGTTAGCACGTCAGAGACAGTCAGCCATCAGCGATCCGTTATCAGTAACGGGCAATAATGCACTTCGCAAATGTAAAGCAAAGACAAATTTGGTCTCCGCGTGTGGGCAAAATTTGGGCGGGTACGCCGCAGAATTGCCCTACTACGAACCGGGTTTACCCTAAAACTCAACATTGAAGCACTAATAGTGTACCTAACCCAAGAAGTCGCTCCTACGGTGAGGAAGTCTTTAATTTTCGGTGTTGCGTCTGATATATGAGAGCATTCTACCCGTTTGTCCATCCTCCGCCCGATGCGAATAAAAAAGATCTGTGCGACAGGCAGTACAAAATGGGGATACTGAAATGGCGGCGGTGGGTAAACCTACTTCAACCAATTGATTAACGTTAGCCGATTGTAGGCTCAGGTTTGTGCCGCTGCCTACTGTGCTGCCGAAGTGGTCCGTAAATTGGGTGATCAGTTCTTCGCTGACGGTATAACAACACTTTTGGATGGACGGCCCTAAATGGATTTGGCAGTTTGCAGCAACTGTTCCAAACAGTGTTTTCATTCGCGCGAGGGTGTTGACTGCTATTCGTGCGAGCGTGCCGCGCCACCCTGCGTGGGCAATACCGATCGCGGGCGTTTTAACATCTACTATGAAAATGGGAATACAATCGGCAGTGAAAATGGCTAATGCTACGTCGCGCTGCGCAGTGACAAGTGCGTCCGCTTCTGGCAGTAGTGTAGGGGTTGACGGCACTTGGTCAACTATATTAATAACATCAGTGCCGTGAACTTGACGACAGTAGCGCAGATTTGTTAAGCCGGTTTTCTGGAAAAGAATCGCTCTGTTCGCTGCAACTGCGTTCGGATCATCACCGACATGTTCAGCAAGATTCAGGGAGGCGTAAGGGCTGCGACTGACACCCCCATGGCGTAGACTCACACCAGTGGTGACGATCCCTGTTGCCTCAAGTTCCTGAATTGGGTGATAGATCTTCACGATTTGTAATCTTCTCTTGGTGGACTAAAGATGTCAAGTGCAACGGCGGGTTCATCAAAAGCCTTTGCGCTGTGCTTCACGTCGGAAGGAATGAGGTACGCATCGCCCTTTTTAAGGGTCTGGGACTCTCCATCAATGGTTAATTCAAATGTTCCTTCAAGGACCATTCCCATCTGTTCATGGGGATGGCTATGCTCAGCGACAACACTATGAGGTTTCAAATTAACGAAGGACATCATCAGTTTTTCGCCGTGAAGGGTGCGGATGCTGGCTCCGTCAAAGATCTTTTTTTCGGGTTGTTCATCAATAACAAAAAAAGGCATCGCGTGTGGGTGCCTCCTGTTCTTTAGTGTTTACGCGGCTTGGAACCCCGCCAGCGACGGGATTTCGCTCTCTATGGAAATGGCACATCGGGTGTGGCAGGTTCAACGTAAAGCAGCCGCTTACAACTTGAGCAGTAAACCGGTTTCTCATACTTCTGTGCTTCTTTGAGTGTCTGCGGTTGAATAGCGATGCGGCAGCTGCCGCAAGTGCCGTCTTTGCCTAAAGCCATAAAACCGCTTTTCAGGCGTTTCATGCCGGATTCGCTTGTCAGCTGTGCTTTCACCCATCGGTGATATTCATCTCTACGCACTTTGTCGATTTTGGGCAGAAATGCTTTCCGCTGTTTTAGTTTTTCCGCTCGTTCTGTCTCTAATGCGCGCAGTTCCTGTCGGAATTGTTCGGTTTCAGCCTCAGTTTTTTCCTTTTCCTGATTCACTTCAACATCCAATTCCGCCAATTCTTTTTTCAATCGATCACTCTCCTCCATGAGAACAAGGATAGCGTCTTCCGCCGCATCGTCTTGTTCGTCAAGGAATTCAATCTGTCGTTCGAGGGCATTATAGGCTTCGTTGGATGTGGCAGTCCGCTGTTCGTTTTGATATTTTTCGCGTTGTCCAGCGTTCATTTCAATTTCAGCATTTTTGGCGCGCTGCGTTTTTTCTGTTTCCGCGAGTTCTTCGGATTTTGCTGCGATGTCGGCTTCATATTCGGCAACCCCTGCCTCTAACTGCTCAATCTGGTGTGGGATGGTTTGAAGTTTTTGTTGGATTGACAATAGTTCCGAGTCGCGTTCTTGTAATTGGTAAAGCAGCGCGAGTTGTTGTCTCAAAGACTCGTTAGCCATATACTTCCTGCTCCTTTTCGACGAGGTAAGCGAAAAAAATACCGAGTTGATACAGAATGAAGAGCGGTATTGCCATCAACAGCATCGACCATGGATCTGCCGGTGTCAGCAGCGCCGAGATCACACAGATACCCAATAACGCATAGTTTTGCTTTTCACGAAAGCCGCGTGCGTTAATCACACCGATACGGGACAGAAACGCCATTACTATCGGTAACTCAAAAGCGATACCGAATCCTAAGATTAACTTTGTTACAAGGTTGATATAATTTTCCAAGTCCCATCTATTCGGCATCTCAGGAAACAGCTGCGCGGAGAACTGTAGGACTACCGGTACAACAATAAAGTAGGCGAAAACGGCACCGATGGTAAAAAACGCGACGATGATGAGAAAAAGCGGCACAGCGAATCGCCGTTCCTCACGGTTCAACGCCGGGAAAATGAATGCCCAGACCTGATAAATGATTATTGGCAATGCGAGCAAAACACCGGCAGTAACCCCCAATTTCAGGAACGCCATGATACCTTCTAAGGGTCCGACTTTCATGAGTTCGGCGTTGATGCTGGAAGCCCCGGCGCGCAAAGTGACCGCAAGAAATCCGAATATTGAGCCATCACTGCCGAGTGTGGTCTCAATCGCATTGGCAATCAGTGTGTTCATAGATGTCCGCAACGGGAACATAACCACCTTCTCAATCGGTTTACTAAAGGATAGACACACCACCGTAAAGATACCGATTGTGATTGCAACGATAATAATTCGCCGCCGGAGTTCCTCGAGATGCTCCCAGAAGGTCATTGCAACATCTTTAGATTCCTTGGATTCCATAGTGCTTTCCGCTGGCATTACGAGGCTTTCGGGGGTTTGATATTCGGTTCCGTATCCTTATCAATTTCATCGGCTGCCTTTGTGAGTTCATCTTGGATTTCGGTGCCGGCACTCTTAAATTCCCGGATCGCTTTTCCGAGCGAACGCCCCATTTCCGGTAATTTTTGGGGTCCGAAAATGACGAGCGCAACTACAAGGATTATAAAGATTTCTATTCCGCCTATTCCGCCCATGTGTTTGATGCCTCCCGTGATAATATGTAGCAATTTAGTGCTATGTAAAGTATAGCATAAAATAGACGTATTGGCAATTAATTTTTTAGAAGGGTGGTCTGAGCTGTGATTTGTGGGATTGGAAGGGTTGGAAGGTTGGAAGAGGGTGGATGTGTGCTACTGTAAAATTTTTATGTAGTTTGAAAACATTAGTGGGAAGCAACGAATCGTTATTCTTCAGATCGGTTCAAGGCAATCCAGTGTTTTTGCTTGGGTGTTTCCCCCAAGTGCCTTTTTTTGGATGTCCACTGCCTGCGTCAACTTGTCAGCGAGTTGCTCCAGTTGCGCAATGCGTTCCGTAGAGGCATCGGACTGCTTACGATTGGATTCAAAGAGGGTCGCCGCGTTTTCAAGGAGTTGGCGTTTCCACTGTGAGAGTTGTGCTTTAGTGATATTATGTCGGCGACAGAGTTCTGCTTCGGAACTTTCGCCGCTGAGTGCTTCAATAACGACTTCCGCTTTAAATTCGGGGGTGAATCTTTTGCGTTTTCGTTTGGTTGCCATTCGGATGCTCCTTTCTATGAGATTGGTATTGTAGCGCGATCTTGGTTTAGATAGTGCCCCGAATTTCCGATGGCAGTACATCCTGGTTGTTTTTTGACATTGGTTCAGTATTGCTAAGCATCTGGAGTGTTTCGGTTTCAAGATCAAGGCGTTCACCCGGAGTTGGAAGCATATCTTGGGGGATTTGATTTGCTTCGATGGATTCAATCTGCGGTAAGGTAGGGTTGTCATAAGGAAACCTTACCTGAAATAAGCAGTGGTTTTCAGGATTGGCGAATGCGTCGTGAAGGTCAATCGCACCAGATCGGATCAGATTAAGGCGTTCAAGAGAAACTTCTACGTAGAGCCAAGTTTCATGTTGTTCATCTTCATCAGCAGCAACGACAAGGTGAAGATGACCTGTAGTATTTTTACATGCAAAAAGGATAGGCTGGTCGTAGTAATCGTAGATTTCTATGATTTCAAGTTTGCCTAATTCTGAAATATTGAGTATATCAGCCATCTTTCGTGTCCTTTTTGAATTATTGTTCTTTTCATTCACCTATTATGTTAAAAACAGTCCAAGGCTCTGCTCCAACAGGCACCCACCAAGTATGATGGGATTTTTCCTTTGACGGTGTATTTTGAATCATGCCAAACTTTGCATCAAGTTCACCTTCAACTATTTTATATTTACCGAATTTCCGCTTATATCTATTTTTGAGTCGCTTGATGTCCTGTAGATCTGTATAGACAGAGATCCCACAGCCCTTACAAACCGTAGTGGTTGGTTTATTCTTAAACCAACGAGAATTTTCTTCAAAGAATGTTCTAAAATCCTCCACCTGTGCTGGATCGTTTCGCACAAGGCGGTAAACTTTACCAAAAGTAGGTTTGGCTTCCGCAGGAGGACAGTTCTCCGGATAAAAGTGTGGCCATTCCAATTCGGTATTCCCTCATTTCACTTGTGGTTGATTGCTGAGTGTTACATCTTTCTTTCTTTTCTACACCTAAGCACATTATACCGTATTTTTCATTAGAAAGCAAATCAATTTCCGAACGGAGATTCCGTTCCCTTATTGGTTTAATCTTGATCTTGCCGTAAATGATGCGTCGTAACAAACTTTAGGATATTTACTCTATTTAGTCAATTATTTTGGCGAAGATATTTTTTTCGCAATTAGTAGATTTGGGATAGGTTAAATTGAGTTTCACGATATTTTGAATAGAGAAAAATAAACCTATTCATTTTCCATTTTTTCTATTATAGACATAGCTTGATATAATTTAGGTTCTATTATTTCCATTAATCTTTTGGCAATTTTTTCGTTTTTTTCTGAAAGAGGATTTTTACTAAAAATGATTTCTCGTATATCGTCACGAGATTCAATGTATTCGCTGTATATTCTTAACGCCCCTAAAATTGACCACAGGTTATTGGCTATCTGACTTTTCATGTTTTCAAGGTGGATATATGTATCTAAATAAAAACTATAAACAGACTGGCAGTAGGTCTGGCATAAATCTATACAATCTTGAATCTCATTGAGTGCTGGCAGGAATACCTCGCTTTGATAAAAGTTGGTTTCTATATGGGCAAGGAGTTTGTCAACTATCGGGTCTATTTTTTTTGTTCTTATTTCTCTCAAATTTTGTGCGGTATCTTCTAAATTGTCAAGAAATGGTTGGATTTCCTTGTCTTTGTTTGTATGTGGTTCTAACAGTCTCTTAAATTTTTGTGTTACAACTGCTATTGATGAGGTGTTTTCGGAACTTTGTTTAGGATTTCCAATCTTGTCTGTTTTTTCAATTGCTTTTCGCAAACCGAGATGAGTCATAGACATTGCATTTGATAGAATTGTTCTGGTTGTGACTTGCCATTTTGTATTCCAAAATGATTTTCTCATTGTTTCATCAATTCGTGATGCTTCAATCGTTGGAGTATAGACAAGGTGTTTTACCAATTCAAAGTTGATAAGTATTTCGGTTCGTAATACTCCATTTAATTGGAGAAATCTGTCAACATTCTTTTCTACAGATGTTTTTTCTAATTGGCAGGTTTTGTGTTTTTTGAGTATAGCATTAACCAATTCTTTTCTATTTTCTTTTTTAATTTCTGCTTGCGTTATCATCTATTTATATCCTTTCGCAATTAGTGTTTTCGGACTTGGATAAATCAGTGTTCCCGAAATATTTGCCTATGATAAGACACAAAAAAGTGCAAAAAATTGACTTTTTTACTTCAGAGGTTTTGCTGCAAAAATTGTCAAACGTAACTCCTCGTCAAACACTCCATATACAGGCATTTTTCCGCTCAGGGTCTCACTCTCGTTCAGGATAATGCCGACACCTTCGCCTCTGCATTCTAAAAAGTGTTTCCCCTTCACTTGCCTTTCGATATCGTCGTTTAATCTAATTTCTGAAAGCAATTGGGCAAGGAGCTCATAACATTTATCACAAATGGTTTATCTTGATAAACCCTGTGAATGTAAGGGTTCATGGACATTTTTTTCGGTTCTCTGTTTTTTAGAAAAAGTCGGAAAGTGTAACATTTACGTGAATTTGATAATTAATCTAATGCTTGGAAAATAGTATTTCTGATGAAACTTTATATCTACATATATGATAACATGTTTTGTGTGGGAAATCAAGGGGATTTTTTCTTTTTAGCGGTGTGTAAATATTGGGCAGCGGTTTCAAGAATTGGGAATAGAAAAGTGGCGGGGTTCAAAACCCCGCCAGCGAGGAAAGGGTGGTTCAAAAGACCAAGGATGCAACGCTGCTATGTAATAAAAATGTTGATTCCGTTCGTCCAACATGCTATGATATTAGCGACGTGGAAAGAAGGTATCAATTCCGGCTTCAATGTCTTCTATCGGATGTCCATATTGTTGCTGATAACTTTCGTGGGTGCCACGCTCTGTTTCAGTGAGTTCGGTGAGCGGAAAGTCGATCGTTTCTTTACTGCGCTTGCCAGACTCACCCATTGCGATGTTCATCTCTTGGTCCTGCCTGCCGAGTGCTGCACCGTATCCAGGTTCTGAATCGTTAAGTACAGCCGTAGCGATACTGAGCAGTTCATCTGCTACTGCGATCTGTCCTTCGGAAAGTGGATAGTTTTTAAGCGGGTTTTCCCAAGTGACAATCTGATCGGGGAGTTCCAATGAGATTTTTTCAATGACTTTAGTGCCGTCCACGTCAATTGTTGTACGCTTGGGCTGATAGGCGACCCCTTTTGCACCGGATTGCAGTTCATTGGCAGGTGTCACGTAGATGTCTTCACCGACGATCGTGCCTTTGCTGCCGTCAATCTGCGAAATTCCGGTTTGCCCGCGTCCTAAGGAACGCGCATGGATGACGTTGGAATAGACCATAAGGGCACTTGCGTTGTTGTCGAACTCAATAAAACCGAGGCTCCACCTTTCGCTGGTGTGATGCCGTTTCATCCGGTCAATGATCGGAATTACAGGGGTTGTCTGTGTGATACCGAGTGCTGACTTTGGTTCACCACCGGCACGGAGTCGGAGCATGCTCATGCCGTGATAACCGCCTTCATAAAAGATGCGGTAAATACGAGCAACCTCGCCGATAACATCTGCTTCAATAACCTCGGATAAAAACCGTTCGCGTGGTACCCGATAATAGTTTTCAGCGATCTCAAGCTTGACATTATTCGTCTTGGCACTTTCAATCATTAAGTCTGCTGTCGGGAGTGTAACGGCGATAGGTGTTTCACAGAGAATGTGAACACCGGCATCCGCCATAAAACATGCAATTGCGTGGTGTGCGACACCCGGCACGGTAATATCAACGACATCCAGTTCTTCTTGGGCAACGAGATCCCGGACATTTGTGTAAGGGGTCGCGCCGTATTCCTTGGCATAGCGGGTTGCGGTCTCCTCGTCTATATCGCAAATCGCGACGAGGTTGTAAACATCTTTGAGTTTCGCGATAACGGGCAGATGTGAACCGCCGCCACGTCGTCCGGCACCAACTAAAGCGATATTGAGTTTGGACATGGAGAGTCTCCTTAACTATCAGAGGCATTCAGTTATCAGTTGTTAGTTGTTAGAGCTTGTACTGAAAATATCACTTTTACGAAAATGTGTCAACGAAAATAGTTATCGGTTTTCAGTAGTCAGTTATCAGTAGTCGGTGACGGGCGCGACCAGAAGATCGCGAGCGACAAGAAACCCCGAAACAAAAACACTCGCTCCTACAAAAAAAAACGGCAATCGGAAAGGAATTTCTGAAATCCTGTTGAAGAGACATGTTAGCCATCATCGTTAAAGAACTCCGTTGCTATACCAATATCGGCAAATACCGACGTATGCAGTTGGTGGTTTTATGCGGATTCGCGCTGCTGTTGTTGGTTGGCACAGTTGAATTCTATGCGCATAACACAATTGACGTCGGAAAACAGACTTATAAACTCTGTATTATTTTCCTCTTTATCCCGCAATTTTGGGTGCCGAGGCATGCAGTCGAGGCTTGGCATATAGATAGAAATGGAACGAACGGAGTCCTACTTGCGTTGTCACCATTGGCAAGTTGGAAAATTTTGTTAGGTAAATTGAGTGCGGTTGTGCTTTGGACAATGTGGGGCATCTGGTTAACGCTCCCACTATTTGCTCTTTCAAGTTACACAGGTGGCTTGGCAGTTTCGCAATTGGCGAAATGTGGTGCGGTATTACTGGTAAGCTGCATCTTTTTCGCACTAATCGGTATCGGCTTTGCGTTACGTAATCCGCCAATTCAGGCAAAAAGTATCAGTTACGGATTGGTCTTGTTGTTAACTTTTCTACCCCTAATTCCGATTCCGTTATTTGACGCAATTCCGGTGTTAGATGTGATAAGTCCACTGTGTGTGGTGTTGTCAATTTTGAGTGCGAATCCAACGCACCTGTGGCTGTGGAATATCGGACTGTTTTGTGCGCTATCCGTCCTGATTTTTCCGGTCTTGATTAGGTTTCGTCATATCTGAAATTATAGGTAAAGTAGTGTTTTTGTATGCGCGGTTATAAACCGTATTTTAACCCCCTAAATCCCCCTTATCAGGGGGACTATAAGAAGCAGTTTAACCCCCTAAATCCTCCTTATCAGGGGGACTATAAAAAGTAGTTTAACCCCCTAAATCCCCCTTATCAGGGGGACTATAAGAAGTAGTTTAACCCCTAAATCCCCTTATCAGGGGGACTATAAGAAGCAGTGCGTAAATCCTATCCAATATATGCTGTTATAAAGATATGGCGAACACATCAAAATATTCCGCAACTCATCAAGAAACATCGCAGTCTGGACACCCGGGTGTTACTTTTCGCGCGATTCTGATCGGCATCATTCTTATTCCACCGAATACCTATTTTATTATGGCAAACCATCTGCGTTACCGGAGTACTTTGCCGACAACGATGTCGCTAATTTACAACGTAGTGGTGACGCTGGTGGTGCTGACATGCCTAAATCTTCTGGTCAAACGGCTGCTGCCGCGCTTCGCGCTTCGACAGGGAGAATTGCTCACGATCTACGTCATTCTCTCAATCTCTTCGGCGATTGCGGGACACGATATGATGCAGACGCTTGTGCCTGTGATTCCAAACGGCTTCTGGTTTGCCACCGCTGAAAACGAATGGCAACAACTCTTCTGGCGGTATCTGCCAAGCTGGATGACACTCAGCGATTTGTCTGTCTTACAAGATTTTTACGACGGGGAAGCCTCTTTTTACTCGACGCGGTATCTGGCGGCTTGGTGGGAACCGGTTTTATGGTGGACGATCTTTCTGTCCGTGGTTATTTGGGTGATGATATGCATCGATCTATTGCTTCGGAAGCAGTGGATCGAACGGGAACGGCTCACCTATCCAATCGTCCGTTTGCCGATAGAGATGACGCACTCAGACGGACGGCTCTTTAAAAACAAGATGCTGTGGGCAGGCTTCGCTATTGCAGCGAGCATTGAACTGATTAACGGCATCCACGCGTTCTTTCCAACCTTCCCAGAGATACCGGTCCGAAAGGTAGACCTTGGCATCTATTTCACTGAAAAACCGTGGAGCGCAATCGGCTGGACCCCCCTTTATATCCTGTCATTCGGTGTAGGACTTGCATTTTTAATGCCGTTAGAAATGTCCTTTTCGCTTTGGTTCTTTTACTTCTTCTGGAAAGGTGAGCGCATCTTAGGAAGTGCACTGGGGTTACAGGCTTTGCCGGGATTTCCGTACGATGGACCGCAAGGGGTAGGCGCGTATCTGGGGATCGCCTGTTTTGGACTCTACGGCGGACGTAAGCATTTCTATGCGATGTTCAGAAATGTGACTGGAAAGCGAGGTACGAATCTTCCGCCTGAAATGCGAGATACAACGGATTATCGGTGGCCGGTGGCAGGGTTGATAGGTGGTGTCCTTTTTCTATTTATTTTTTCAAACCATGCGGGGATGGCAATTTGGCTGATAGCGTTGTACTTTACTATCTATTATCTCCTCGCGTTAGGCATTACACGCGTCCGCGCGGAGGTTGGACCGCCGACACACGAGATGTTTTCGGCAAACCCGCGGCAATTTATTCTCGATTCGCTCGGTTCACGTATGATTCCACCACAGAGTTTAACGGTGCTGTCGATGTATTTCGCGTTCAATCGTGGGTATCGGGCACATCCGATGCCACATACATTGGAAGCCTTTAAACTTGTGGAAGTGGCGAATATGCGTGCGAGGCGGATGGTCGTCGCGCTGATGTGCGGTGTTTTTTTCGGCATCCTTGCTTCATTCTGGGCGTATCTGACGGTTTCCTACAAGACCGGTGCGAATCCGTGGGTGGTAAAGGGCGGCTATAACATGCTCCGATCATGGCTCTATTACCCGACAGAAACAAACATCCCCGCGGTAACATTTATGGGTATCGGGTTTTTGTTTACAGGATTGCTATGGTGGCTACGCACGCGTTTTCCGATGTTTCCATTTCATCCGACTGGCTATGCGGTCGCAAGTAGTACGTTGACCTTCGGTTGGCTCTGGTTCTCCGTTTTTATGAGTTGGGGCATCAAACACCTCATCTTGCGGTTCGGTGGTATCCGTCTCTACCATCGAGTGTTACCGCTCTTTTTGGGATTAATTCTCGGGCAATTCGTAGTCGGTGGCACGTGGGTGCTGATCCGACTTATCTGGGGTGTGTCGGTTTATTCTTTTTATCGTTAACTCGCGAATCTGTGTGCTGCCGAAAGGCAATGAACTCATAGCGAGTACGCGCTAAAAATGGTTGAAAGTGGTGCAATGGTAAACACATCAAAATACCCCTCAAATCCTCAAGAAACACCGCAGCCTGGGCATCCGGGCGTAACTTTTCGCGCGATTCTACTTGGCATTATACTTATCCCACCGAACACCTATTTCATTATGGCGAACCATCTGCGGTATTGGAGTACTTTGCCGACGACGATGTCGCTGATTTATAACGTGGTGGTAACGCTGGTAGTCCTGACGTGCCTGAATTTTCTGGTCAAGTGGCTTCTGCCGCGTTTCGCACTTCGACAGGGAGAACTGCTCACTATCTACGTCATCCTCTCAATCTCTTCGGCGATCGCGGGACACGACATGATGCAGACCGTTGTGCCTGTTATCCCAAACGGTTTTTGGTTTGCTACCCCCGAAAACGAATGGCAACAACTCTTTTGGCGGTATCTGCCAAGTTGGATGACGCTTAGTGATTTGTCCGTCTTACAAGATTTTTACGATGGCGATACGACCTTTTATTCATCGAGGTATTTAGCGGCATGGTGGGAACCGATTCTATGGTGGACGATTTTCCTGTCCGTGGTTATTTGGGTCATGATATGCATCGATCTACTGCTTCGGAAACAGTGGATTGAACGGGAACGGCTCACCTACCCGATTGTTCGCCTCCCGATAGAGATGACGTATTCGGATGGGCGGCTCTTTAAAAACAAGATGCTGTGGACAGGCTTCGCGATTGCAGCGAGCATTGACCTGATTAACGGTATCCATGCGTTTTTTCCAACTTTCCCAGAGATACCGGTCCGAAAAGCAGATCTGAGCATCTATTTCACTGAAAAACCGTGGAGCGCAATCGGCTGGACCCCGATATATATCCTGTCATTCGGTGTAGGGCTTGCATTTTTAATGCCGCTGGAGATGTCCTTTTCGCTCTGGTTCTTTTACTTGTTCTGGAAAGGCGAGCGTGTGTTAGGAAGTGCGATGGGGTTACAGGTTTTGCCGGGGTTCCCTTACGATGGACCGCAAGGCGTAGGCGCGTATCTGGGGATCGCCTGTTTCGGGCTTTACGGTGGACGTAAGCATTTCTATGCGATGTTTAGAAATTTGACTGGAAAGCGAGGTACGAATCTTCCGCCTGAGATGCAGGACACAACGGACTACCGGTGGCCGTTAGCAGGATTAATAGGCGGTGTTCTTTTTCTATTTATCTTTTCACATCGCGGTGGGATGGCAATTTGGATGATCGCGTTGTATTTTGCTATCTACTATCTTCTCGCGTTAGGCATTACACGGGTACGCGCGGAGGTTGGGCCGCCGACACACGAGATGTTTGTGGCGAACCCGCGGCAATTTATTCTTGATTCGTTCGGTTCACGTATGATTCCACCACAGAGTTTAACGATGATGTCACTCTATTACGCGTTCAATCGTGGGTATCGGGCACATCCGATGCCACACACCTTGGAAGCATTTAAACTTGTAGAAGTAGGAGATATGCGTGCGAGGCGGATGGTCGTCGCGCTGATGTGCGGTGTTTTTTTTGGTATCCTCGCTTCATTTTGGGCATATCTGGTGGTTTCCTACAATATCGGTGCGAATCCTGGGTTGGGCAACGGCGGCTATAACATGCTCCGATCGTGGCTCTATTATCCGACAGAAACAAACATCCCTGCGGTGACGTTTATGGGTGTAGGGTTTCTGTTTACAGGGGTGTTGTGGTGGCTGCGCACGCGTTTTCCGATGTTTCCATTTCATCCAACCGGCTATGCGGTTGCGAGTAGTATGTGGACCTTCGGTTGGCTCTGGTTTTCCGTTTTTATCAGTTGGGGTATCAAACATCTCATCTTACGGTTCGGTGGTATCCGTCTGTACCATCGGGTGTTACCCCTCTTTTTAGGATTAATTCTTGGGCAATTCGTTGTTGGTGGGACGTGGGTGCTAATTCGGCTTATTTGGGGTGTGTCCGTTTATTCTTTTTATCGGTAAAGGCATAGGCATATCCTGTGTACTATCAATAACGCTTTTCCAGATCGAGGATTCAAATTATGACACTCAACTACTATCCAGAAACTGATTCGCTGTATATCAATTTGTCCGAGCGACCCAGTGTAGAAAGTCAAGAAATTGCAGAAGGTATACTGCTTGATTATGATGCC
The DNA here is from genome assembly GCA_965208735.1 of Candidatus Poribacteria bacterium. Classification (GTDB taxonomy): domain Bacteria; phylum Poribacteria; class WGA-4E; order WGA-4E; family WGA-3G; genus WGA-3G. The sequence goes on along the minus strand of CBDBPM010000002.1, from coordinate 3,827,234 downwards.
AATGGTAAACTTGTTGGTATTGACATCGATAATGCCAGTAACAAAGTTGATATGGAAAAACTGATTCTAAGTTAACGGCCTTGCAGGGTTGAAAGTCACATTGGAAAAACCAATTTTTCTTAATTTTTTGACAAACGTTGGGAAAATTACTTTTTCTTATTTTTTTCGCAAAAAAAATTGACAAGAATCGGCATTTTTCGTATAATTGCCGCTGACTGGACCTTCTGACAGAGAAAGATGGCAAACGCACATTTTTCTACAACTTTATGTAGGGGACGATCATGCAGAGCACACACAGCCATTTGGATATTGGCAAAGCGATCAATCCGGTGCCCCAATTCAATCGAATGCACTTGATTTGCTGCGTCTGCGATGCCACCGGACCTGAATTACTGCATACACCCCCCCGTTTACTTTATTAATAATAAGTATTATATGTAAAACAGTCTCGGTGATAGTTTCTGTCGGGCTGTTTTTGTTGTGCCCGTACGCGCGCTGTTTGAGCGTTGCGTCGCGGGCTTTTTTTGTTGGCGCGTCGGGTTTTGCTCGATGTTTATTATCCCTGTCTGGGGATCCAAAATTGGACTAAAAAACCGAGAACTGAATGGCTCTGGTAACCTGCGGGCCCCAGTAGTCTGTCACATCTAAACTGATAGATGGTTCGTAGTGGCGCAATTTATTACTCTTTAGGACGTGCGATGAATCGCACTACTACGAACCGGGTTTACCTTTCATTTCAATGTTGACAGGCTACTAGTGTTCTGTCACGCCAAGTTTGAAGGGTACAAAGATCGCGAGCACAGCTCGCTCCTACAACAAGAGGCGTGTGTATATCGGAATCAATCTGTGAAATAAATATTTTATACCATTCACTTTAGATGTGACAGACTACTAGCCGAATTGGAAAACTTGAAAGAAATTCGTGCCAATCATTGTATAGAGATTACGTCAGAGGATATTGAGGCGATTTGTCCACTTTTCAAGAAGGCATTGGAGGAACTCTATCTTCGGCGAACGAGTGAGGAGTTGGATGCCATTATCCGTCGCAAAAAGAATAAGTATCCAAGAGTCCATATTCGACATACATGGTAGTGCTTAATTAGATAAACATTTCGCCCTTATAGGGCTTGGAATTGGGTGGATGCAACTGCTATAAACATTTCGCCCTTATAGGGCTAAATATGGCAAAACAACCGCAGGATTAGCAGGAAGATGCGGATGTCCAAAAATTTGCGTCAATCCGCGATTCAGACAAGGGGGACATTGCTAATGCCTGCATCCCTCTTATCCTGATAATTCTGATTCAGACAACCACGGGCGGGCACGCAAACGCCGCCCACACAACAAAATAGCAGGCACACGCCGTGTGCCGTAGCAACAAGGAGAAATCTAATGAAAAAGCGAACGCTTTTATCTCTAATATTTCTACTCACTTTCGCTTTATGGCTGACACCCACACCAGCAGCGGAAGAATGGGTCCTCCATAAAACAATCACAAAACCCGGGAGCCGCGTCTCGGCAATTGACTTTTCCGTAAGTGGTAGCCGGTTGGTTGTTGGCACTTGGTATAACGATACCGACTGGAATGTCCAGGTTTACGACTCAGGCACCTTTGAGTATCTCGACGGCAGGGATTATACAGACTCCGGAGAGAGAGACTATATCAGTGGAATCGCGTCTCGGAAAGGCTGGTATGAATCCGCGATTACTGGAGGGTTTCGGAAAGTGTATCTCTATAATACAAAGAGCAATTCTACTCTCCATACGTTCAATACCAGTAGTCTCATCAAGGACCTCGCCTATAGGCCTGATGGCGATCGGCTCGCTGCTGCGGGCGACAATGGAGATGTCTATATCTACTATACGGATCATCAAAACGGCACCCGCCGGTTACTCCGCACCCGGCGCGAACATGGAGGTGCGGTAAATGCAGTGGCATGGAGCCCGAATGGAAATATACTCGCCACCGGCGGTGCAGATGGGACCGTCCGGTTGTGGAATTCAGAGGGGAGTGTCAACTATGCAGTGCTTCGAGGACATACGAGTAGTGTCATTAGCGTGTCGTTCAGTTCGGATGGCAGCACGCTCGCATCGGGAAGTTCTTCACCTGATGCCACCATCCGCATCTGGGATGTTGACACCCAGGGTCACTTACGCACTATCAATGTCGGTAGCCATGTTTCTCACATGGCGTTTCATCCGTCCAAGCAGATACTCGCCGTTGCTCCCGGGGGTCTCTGGGTAGATCTATATAACCCAGACACTGGACAGCGGATGCAACGTTTAAACATTTCTATGTATAGTCTGACCTATCATCCGAATGGACAGTTCTTGGCAGTTGGTACAAGAAGCACAGCCGGAGAGATTGAAATCTATAAGTTGGTTACAGAGAATCCGCTGGATGCTAATAAAGACGGACAGGTGGATATAAACGACCTCATTGAAGTCGCCAAGAACTACGGCAAAACGGGAACGAATAACGCCGATGTCAATAACGATGGCAGGGTGGATATAGACGACCTCACTGAAGTCGCAGAGGAAATAAACCCGGACTTCGCCGCCCCTACCCTTGCACAAAAAGTAATCGTCCTACCGTTCACAGCGGAGGAGGTTCAGCAATGGATTCAAGACGCGAAAAAACACGGCGTTGATGCCAAAGGGATTGCTACGTTGGAACAGCTCCTACAAGCTGTCTTGCGGCAAGCAGAAACTCCACCGAAAGAGACCGCGCTCTTGACAAACTATCCCAACCCGTTCAATCCGGAGACATGGATACCGTATCAGTTGGCACAACCTGCTGAGGTCACGGTGTCTATCCATACAACCGATGGGAAACTCATTCGGACGTTGGCTTTAGGTCAATTGCCTGCGGGTGTTTATCAAGACAAGGACCGCGCTGTCTATTGGGATGGCAAAAACGAGCAGGGAGAGTCTGTCGCGAGCGGTGTCTATTTCTATACCCTCAAAGCAGGCGAGTTCTCTGCGACGAAGAAAATGTTGATACGGAAGTAAGGTCCGTTTATCGGATATAAAAAATAAAAGCAGGGGATCCGTTTGGGTTCCCTGCCTTTTTTTATATTTTGGTTGGATTCCAGCGGCGTGTGCCTATGCCTTAAGGGAACCAGCAGTCGCCATCAGGAGATGGCTTCTATAGATACTCAGCAAATTCGTCTCGGACGCGAATTTTATCTGCATCGTTGCCGAAGCCGAGACTGAACCAGTCATCATAGCCACGCGTATTTAATTGCGCAAATAGATCCACAAAATCGATCGTGCCTTCACCGGGGACGAGGTGGATTTCATACTCACCGGTATTGTCATTAAGACGGACCTGACCGATGTTTTCCACACCGAAAGCGTCCAAGAAGCCTTGCCATCCTTCAGGCACGAGATGTCCGTGCGCGACATTGAACGCCCACTTGAAGTACGGGGAACGAATTTCGTCGAAAAACCAGTGCGTTTCGGCAACGTTATGGGGGATGTAGTGGATTTCGGCGTGTTCTGGTTCTCGGTTGTGATTCTCAAAGAAGATAACTATTTCTGCTTGTTCAGCCCGTGCCACCAACCGCTGTATGCGTTCAATCGCAGCGTCTCGACGTTGGTCAACATCACCGAAATGATAACCGCCATGCCCGATAAGCCATCCACAACCGAGTCGTTGCGCGAGTTCTAAATTCGCATAAAGATAACTGTCAACGGCTTCAGACATGAGTGGTACATATTCAGCGTTGTTGATTGCGGAAGAGGGGTGGATACCGATAGCGATCCCGTGTGTTTCGCATAGGTCGCGCACCGTACGGACACGCGCCGTGTCAAAGGCAGCGATGTCATTCGGAGGGACATCGGCTTGGAAATCGATATATCTGAATCCGTTTTTTGCTGCCCATTGGATCGATTCTTCGATCGGTTTGTGCTTTGGTGCATCAAATCCGAATCGTTTTCTCATATCACCAATCTTCGGGCAGGAGGTTTCCCCATCCTTTAGGTTGGGGAGGAATGCCCGCCTCCTATATTTTGCGTTGACAAAAGTTATCAAAAGTGCTACAATATACCTCGTAGTGTAAGGTTTCAAGTTATGCTGCTGTTCGCTATCCCCGTGTGCGACTTGTGTAAAGCTACAGCACAATACGGAAAAGAAACAGACAACGCTGGTGGAGGACAATTGGAGTGTATCGGGAAATGAAAGTACGTAACTGCACATTCCCAAAATAGCACTCGTATATTTTTAGGGCTGCTTGAGCCCTTCGTGGAGAGCGGTGGGTTGCCACCCTCTATGAAGCGAGAAACTTATCGGTAGACCGATAGGCTTGTTAATACTCTTAACAAGCCCCCGCTTTAGCTGGGGGTACTTGACTCTGCAAACTCTCTGCCCTCCCGCTGGTTGGTCTCCCACTTTCGGTGCGTTGCGAAGAGTTTGACCTCAAAGGGACGTATCCTTGTCGAAAACGACCCATCAGATACAATAGTTTTCTCTTCACCGTAGAGTTCCAGAAATTCGGTGCCGTTGAGGGCACCCAATCCGGCAACTTCCACTCCCAAGTAAGCCTGTTCATCTTCATTGGCGAGGACAATGAGCCAGTCGCGTCCGGTTCTACGCGCAGTAATACTCACACCCCGCATTGATACAGGTGCGGATATATCGGTGCGTCCATCATCAATGAGGCGCGCCGTGACATAGCGTTCGACCGGTGCTGTGAGAAAGGGTTGAAGTGCGGCGAGTTCGCTCGTTAGGGCGTAAAGCGATTTCCGAAACGCCTCCTTTCCCTCAGACTTCATATAACTGGAACCCCAATACAAGATGCCCCTCGCACCGTGTGTGATGCAAGCATACGCCATTAGTCGCGATTCAGCAAAGGTCGGAAACGCTGTGATGTCGGTGTCGCCATCATCCAAATCGCTCCATGTAAACCCCTGAAGCACCATCCAGACAGGTCTGCCTTTACCGACCTGCCGCCATCTGTCCGTTGCGTCAGCGACCCGTATAGCGGGCCGACTACTTGCTCGAATCGGATAATCGTCGCACCCAGTGATGTCCACAAAGTCAATGTATTGTCGGACAAATTTCAGATCGCTATCGCGCGCTTCGTTGATCCAAATCTGCCGATTGTGCGGATCAACACTGCGGATGAATTCAATAGCCTCCTGCATCTTGGGCATAATCTCAGCAGCGCGACCCTCAGAGTATTCGATAGCGAGTGGTGTCTGCATCCACCACTCCCCCTTATTCGGGAACACACCTATCTGGTCTTGTTTCCAGAGACCACTATAGGCGGTGAAGCCCCACACTATCTCATCTGGACCTTCCCACACAGCGAGTGCGGGATGTGATGCAAGGGTTCGGATGTGCTCCTGAAATTCGGGAGTCGCGCCGGACTGTAGCCCCAACGGGACCCATCCCATCATTCCGTGTGCCTGTGCTCGGTCAAGGGTATCCGTGTTCCCACATCGAACGAGGTTAACGCCTGCTTCCGCCATATCCCTGAGCGCATCATCTTCAGCAGGGTGTTCATAAAACCCGATTGGAAAGAGACGCTGTCCATTTTGTGTAAGAAATCCATCGCCGTGTCCATAGACCCTATCGTTCATTAAGCACCTCCGTCTCGTTCATCTTCATTCTAATTCATCTTCATTCTAACAGATGTTTTTCCCACCATGTGACGTAATCCACATCGCTTATATCGTGTGAGAGTCCACGTTTTTCCATGCTCTGCTTGAAACTCTCTGCCATGTTTTCGTCCCAATACGTCGTAATCTCTGAGGATTCAGGGATTTCACCCATATCACCTGTGTCTGCCATCCATGTATCGAGTTGCGCAGCGAGTTCGCTTCGCACGGTCTCATACTGTGGATCGGTCGCGAGATTATTTATTTCGTAGGGGTCTGCCTCCAGATCATACAATTCTTCAGGCGGACGCGTCTGTTTCGCGAAATGCTGTTGCGCAGACGACAATTCACCGCTTGCTAATAACAGAGGCATCAAACTCCAGAGTGGATATTGCTGTTTCTTGTAGCCGTTGAATTGCATGTAGGGACGTTCTGGGTGGTAATTTCGGATTAACTTGTAGCGGTGTGTTCGGATGCACCGGATTCTGTCGTCTGTTCCATCACAGCGGTCTCGTGCTGCGAAAATAGCATTGCGCGATGTCGCGTCTGAACCGAGGAAGGTTTGTCCTTGCATAAAATCAGGAATTTCAACACCCGTGAGTGAAAGCGTTGTTGGCGCGAAATCGACACCGCTGATGAGTTCATTACTGACGACACCCGCATCAACCTGTCCGGGCCATCGAACGATGAGCGGAATATGGATGCCACCGTCATAGAGGAATTGCTTACAACGAATATGCGCGCGTCCGTGGTCACTCATAAAGAAGACGATGGTATTGTCTGCGAGTCCTTCATCATCCAATCGCTGGAGGATTTGCCCGACCTTCTTATCTAAAATCTGGATGCTTTCGAGATAGAGTGCCCAATCTTTTCGGATAAGCGGATGATCAGGATAGTAAGGCGGTAATTCAACGTCCTCCGGTGGAATCGGACGTTCAGGGTCGGGTTTAAAGACGCGATGCGTGTCTGGAATGTTGATTTGCGCGTAAAAAGGTTGCCCTTCCGGACGTTCGCGCCAATCAATACCGTCAAACGGATTTTCACGCTGAAAGTTAAAATCGGTTTTTCCGGGTCGGTTGTAGGGCGGTCCTGGGCTATTGCAGGTAAAATAACCGGCTTCGCGGAAGCAGTCGGTGATGAGTTTCATATCTGCTCGCAAGGGTTTATCACGATTGCTGCGATGGTTGTGTGCATCAAAGTGTGTCTGATAGGTACCGGTGATGAGGGCGGAGCGACTCGGTGAACAGACAGGACATGTGACGAACGCGTTACTAAAGCGAGTCCCCTGCGATGCGAGTCGGTCAATATTCGGCGTTTTCACGGCAGGTGTGCCGTAACATCCGAGGTCCGGGGAGAGATCTTCACCATAAATCCAGAGAACATTTGGTTGTTTTGTGGACATAATTACTCCATTTCAGAAATTTCCGCCAAAAAGGACGCATCAGAATATTTTTAAAACTGCCATGAGAACGCCTATGGCGGCTAAGCCAACGCCAATTGCCCACTTGATCGCTCCAACCCCACTTTCAATCCGGTCAAGGCGGCTTTCGACGCTACCAAGACGATTTTCGACGCTATCAAGACGATTTTCGACGCTGTCAAAGCGTTGTTCAACAGCCTTGAGATCAGCCTTATCAGTTTTCTCATCAACTTTAGCTTCCAAGCGATCCAAGCGGACGTGGATTTGTTTTAGGGTATGGATAAGTAATTCGTTAAAGTTGTTGTTATCAGGCATCGGTTTTTCCTCTGAGTTGCTATGATGTACCGTTAACGTTGTCTACGACATATCGGTCACGGAACAGCGTTTGGCGAAGCGGCGGCATTTCAGCAAGGAGCTTAGGATGCGGTTTGTAAACCTTGGCGAAACCACTGTCAACAGGACTATATAGGTTGAAAACAGCGATTCTGTCATTTTCAGTATTTGTCCACGGGTTCGCGCTGTGGGTAAGTGCCTCTGTGAAGAAAAGCAACGAACCTCCGGGACATCCGTAAGTACTCCAAATATCTGACTTCGGGTTTTGGATATCAGGCGGTGCCGTATAGACGGATTTGTGGCTCCCGGTCACTAAAAGCGTGCCGCCTTGTCCTTTTTTGACTTCGTTGAGTTCCCATACAATACGGGTGTGTGGACTGTAGCCTTTGCCGGGGAAAGCGTTGTAGTAGTGGACATCACCGGGAAAGCGGAGCAGTCCGTTGCCGTTATGCGGTCCGAATCCGCCCATACCGAGTGAGCGATAAAAAAGGCTTGCACTCTCAACAGCAAAGCCGTAGCATTCGGGACTCGTTACAGCCGGATGTGCGGTGAACTCATTGAGCAGCGAGACAACAAGGGGATGATCAATCAGTTTCTGAAGGGGACCGCCAACAGGACTCCGTTCATGCTCTGGAATAGACTCAGGGTCGTGATGCAGGCGGTATCCAAAATCGCGCATCTCTTTGAGTTCCGATCCAGTGAAGACTTCCGGTATTAGGAACCAACCGTGGGTATCGAAAGCGTACCGCTGTTCTGGGGTTAACTCTGGGATCGGCAAACCGTCGGCATTTTGGGTAGGGAATTCGCATACATCGGGAGGTAATAATGCCCCGAGCCAAGGCTGCTGATCTCTCGTCTGTTTTTCCATCTGATCCTCCTCGTGCCGTTAGACTTCCGCGGGATAGGCGGATGTGCGCTGTCCAAAATCTCCGTTGATAACGTTGCCCCCTGCATAAGCCTCTCGAAAAAGTGTCTGTCGTTTGGGAGGCATTGCCTCAAGCAGCTGCGGATGTGGCAGCCAATTCGACCAGCGACTCGCCACGGTATTGTACAAATTTGAGATACGAACCCGATCAGCGACACTCGGTTGTACCTGTATCTGTGTCATAGATTCTGTGAGCAGAAAGAGGGAACCCGGCGGACATTGGTATGTCTCCCAGAGCGATGCCTCTGGATTCTGCACTGCTTCTGGTATCGGGTATGCGGCTTTATGGCTTCCGGTGATAAAGCGGAGGTTGTTAGTTTCCGAAGTGACTTCGGTTAATTCCCATATAGCCCGTGTTAACCCACTCCAACCGCGTCCGGGTACACACCGGTAGAGATGTGAGTCACCCGGTAAACGAAACAAACCGTTACCTTTGTGAAGGATAGATTGCGTTTGCGGTTGGGGTGCTGTATTCCCGAAAGATAAAGATGTTTCTTCGAGTCGAAATCCGTAGCAGTCTTCGCTTGCGGCGGGCGGATACGCCAAGAACTCGTTCAGAAACCCGACAACAACTGGATGGTCAGTGAGTTTCTGAAGCGGTCCGCCGAGTGCACACCGTTCGGGTTCCGAGATGCGTTCCGGTACGTCGTGCAGGCGTTGACAGAATTCGCGCATCTCCGCGATGTCAGCGTCCGATAAAACGCTTGGAATTAGGAGCCAACCGTTCCGATCAAAATCGTATTTCTGTTTCTGCGTCAGCACAGCAACAGGGACACCATCAGCGTTGGTGGTTGTCAATTCATCAGGTTCAACCTCAACGGCACTCCCCAAGTTTTTATTCACAACAAAGGGTTTTCTCGTTGCGAGTTCTTTGTAAGCCATGAGAGGGTTTCTCCCTTAAGTATTACATGGGTCTGGTGGGGTTAATTAATTCTGGGTTTCTTCTAATACCTTAAGCATATGGTGCGCATAACTGAGCGTTGAAATACCGACAAATACCAGTGCCAAACAGAGGCTATAAAATTCGATATTGTTGGGTAAGCGTGGCATTATCGGTCGTAGGAGATAAAACATCACAGCGATTGATAAAAAGAAACTGGTGCATTTACCCCACAAATTAGAGCGGGTAATCATCTTCGCCTTATATGCCAACACAGCATTGCCGAGGACAATCAGGACATCCCGGGTGACAATGATACCAAACGCCCAGAGCGGAAACGTAGATTTCGATAGCACGAGCGCGAAGATACCCGCGAAGATCGCGAGTTTATCGGCGACCGGGTCTAATATATAGCCGAGTTCGCTGTGTTGCTTCAAGCGTCGAGCGAAAAACCCGTCTAATAGGTCGGTCAGAACAGCTACACTGCCACAAACGATCGCGAATATCCATTGCGCACGGTAAACGAAGTAAAAGATAAAAGGCACCGTGCCGAGTCGAGAAACCGACAGGATATTACTAACATAGAAGAAATGTTGAAGCGTAATTTGGATTGACCGAGTTTCGGTAAATTGATGAACGGGAGCCTTGAGTGCCATTATGTTATTATGTTACAGATAGGTTTTGCGATATAGGAGCGAGTGCATTAATATTGGAAGTCTGTTAACTTCACCCAACACGCGCGTAACAATTTCAATTGTTGCGCGCTGTCAATTGAAAGGCGATCCGTCGATTTTGATCCGTTAGAATTTCGATTTCGCGTGTGAGGAGCTGCTCCAACGGAATTGTCTCCAACAAATTCTGTTTTTCTTCAAGCGAAACACGTAGGCGTATACCGATCTGGTAGGCGAGTTCCCTCGGATCGTTTGGTTGTTCTTCCGGCGGATGCCACGCAAAAATCAAACGACTGGATAACGCTTCGTACGCTTCATACAATTCTTCAGTCTGAGTCGTCACTGATTCTGCCACCGCCTCAATTTCTGTATCTGGATCATCTAACATTCGGACTCGCCCGGTGAGATAAGAGAGATGCTCCTGAATTTCAAGGATTTGAAACCGGTACTCACCAGCAGTAATGATATTCATGCGGTCGTCGTCTAAGTGTTCAACGTGAAGGATACGGGCAGCAGTGCCGACTTCGTAAGGCGTTGCAGCTTCACCGACCTCTTCTCCTTCTTTGATAAGCACAACCCCGAACTCAGATTCATGCTCCAAGCAGAACTTGACCATCGTGCGATAACGCGGTTCAAAGATAAGGAGCGGCAAAAATCCGCCGGGGAACAAGACTGCTTGTAGCGGGAAAAGCGGAATCTGTCGTTCACCAGATGTTTGATCGTTCGATAAGACTTCGGCGTTCCGCATGTGAAACTCCTCTTTGTCCTGATGTCTGATATACAAAATGGACTTATATTAGTGCTGTATATGATTTTTTAAAGCGCGCCTACGTTCTCAGCACATTTAATAGATACCTGTTTCGAACCAGAAACTTGTATATATTCTTGCACAAAATGTGCGATTCGTCAAGGGTTTTTATGCAATCAGCAATCAGCGAATAGAAAACTGAATGCTTCTGCGCCTCAATCAAGATGTCTTGACAATCTGACCTATTTCCGTTATAATTCATCTGAGAAAAGCGTTTAAGCACGAAATTAAGGCATTTATTAATAACATACATTGATCGGTGCGCGGACAAAGCGTGTCTATCAGTGGATGTCTACACAATCTTATATCGCATCATAACCAGAACGGATGTTCGCGTATGTGTTTTGCATGCCACGAATATCACAACGATTGGAGACGCACGTGAATTCAGAAAAGTTGGGAAACGCTTTAGCAAAATCTAAAGACATCGCCATCAACCTTTTGGGGAACATGCTGTACCGGACCCGGGTAGAACCTATTCGCGATGAAGACGGCATAAAGGGTCTAAAAGCGCGCTGGATCGGCGATGAAGGCGGAAATGTGCTTGAGATTAACACGCCATCCGCAAGTGCGGATATCAAAATAGATGGTGATGCCGCACCGACTATTGAGTATGTCCAAGAGGGTGAGAAACGGACAGTGGCTGTCAAACATATTAAGGACATCTCATGTGAACTCAGTCAAGAAACTGTGGATCAGATTGCTACGCCAAGAGGTGCGGCACTTGCAATTTGCCTCGGTGCAGGAGCCGGTTTGTTTGGATGGTTTCTTATCTCAGTGGCGCGTTCCCTATCCGTTCAACGGGTTCAACAAATAGACGCTACAATCTCACCGATTGTTTCCAGAGAAGATAACATGGAATCGGGAGAGGATACACCCGAAGTAAATGAAGATCACAGCAGTTGATCCGTTCTATTTACGGATGCCTAACATCACGACAGCAGCGGATGGAACGCAGGATACACTCTTGGTCCGAATCCGAACGGATACAGGGATTGAAGGTTGGGGTGAGTGTGATGCCTCACCGTTGGTAAGCCTTGCAGTCTATTGTTGCCCAATGTCGCACGGCAATATTATTAATATTCGTACTTCTCTCATCGGCGAGACGCTTGAGGGTCCCGATGATGTCGTTCGGCTTAGCGAAAAGGTGCTGCGGAATGGATTGGACATTCAACAGATACAGCACGCCTATAGCGGTGCAGAAATTGCCTTGTGGGATGTTATTGGGCAGCAGTTAGATAAACCTGTTTACCGGCTTCTTGCGGAGATGTCAGGGACTTCTGACATCGCACATCCGAAATTACCCTACGCGTCTGTTCTTTTTGGCGATACACCGGAGGCGACTTATCAGATCGCCTCAGATTTGCGCGAACAGGGATATCGGGCTGCGAAGTTCGGTTGGGGACCGATGGGCAAATTCGGTGAGGAAAACGACATCGCACTTGTGCGAGCAGCGCGCGAAGGGTTGGGAGCAGAGGCGCAGATCATGATTGATGCCGGCGTTGTCTGGGGGACAGATCATGAAACAGTCTACCAACGCGCTGAGGCGTTTGCACAATTTTCTCCGACATGGTTAGAAGAACCGCTTGCCCCTGATGCGATTGATGCTTATGGCGCGTTAACCGAGAAGAATCCATCTGTTCCCATCGCAGCAGGCGAAGGTTCAAGTATCTATCGCATGGCGGAAGATCTGATCGTGAATGGCGGCATACAGTTTGTGCAAATCGACGCAGGACGTATTGGCGGAATTATGCCATCTTTTCAGGTGCGTCAACTTGCTGAACGACATGGGATACAGTACGTGAACCACACGTTTAAAAGCCACCTGAGCCTTGCATCTTCGCTTCACGTCTTTGCAACGAACCCCGATTTCGATCTATTAGAATATCCAGCAGCTGGATCGGAGTTGTCACAGCATTTGGTAACGGAACCGTTCTCCGTCGAATCAGACGGGATGGTTCGGGTGAAAGAACTTCCGGGACTCGGTGTGCGTGTGGATACGGAAGCCATCCGTCCGTATCTGGCTCCGGTTCGGATTGCGGTGGGTGCGGATGCGGTTTTTGAACAAACGCCGCTTTAGGAAAAGTAATCTCCATTCGGCTATATCTTCGCTTTCACGGCTTCATCAACCAATTTTCTTAACTCCATGCCTCTAACTTTATATGATATTACTTTACCTTCCCTATCAATAAGCCACAAGGATGGTATACCACGGATTTGGAACAGTTTTTTAAGAGGTCCATCCTGACCATCGCAAGTCTGTCGCCACGGTAGTTCACATTCTTTGAGAAAATCGCGTACTTCAGACGCGTCGTTGTAAAGATTTATCCCTATTACAACAAACCCCATATCTTTATGGGTATCATATATCTTTTTCACGTTCGGCATTTCCGCGATACAAGGTCCACACCACGTTGCCCAAAAGTCAAGCAGCACTACCTTTCCCCGATAATCCTTGAGCGAAATCGGATTACCATTAATATCTGTCAATGAAAAGTCAGGCGCGGGCTTCCCAATCATCTCTAACTTTGAATCTGCTTTGAGAAAATACGCTTTTGATAGTTCAGCGTCCCCTTTTTCTTCATAGACCATGGCGATTTCTCTGAAGATACTTCGGATAAACGGGTTCTCCTTTTCAGTCTTTTCAAGGTGTTGTAGAAGTTGAAGTGCCTCCTCATGCTTACCGACGATCTTAAGCATTTCAACAAGCGTCCAATAGTCCCGAAACCGCATGATATCCTCACCGTGTGGTTTCATGACAGACTTGAAACTTTTGATGATGTTTTCAACGTCTTTCTCTTGTTTTGCTTCCATATAGAGGCGTAAAAGTTCAGGATACAAGTTAAAGAAATTTGGATCCTCAGACACGAGTTGAAGTGCTCTTTCATATCCTGCTATAGCTGCTTGAAGGCTGCCATACATATTTATCGGATGCTTCTGCCAAAAAGCATCTGATAGGTAAACATTATTGGAAAAACTCAGGTTTAGATAAAGTTTTGAAATTAATGTAGAATCTACATCAAGGTTAGCATGGTGTGGACATCGGACAATAGGGTTAGCACTATTGTATACATGTCGTTCGTGTTTTAACCATTGTTGATAATATTCTGGATCACAATCGTAATTGTAGCTTACAGGTAGGTTTGGATCAGTGTTATAAGGCAAAATTGGCACACCTTGATCTTCATCTGCTGGGCAGATCAAAGTATTGGGATTTGTCAAATGCTTTGGATGAAGTTCAGAAAGCCATTCTGGGAAATTACTATGTTCCTTTTCATACGTTTGTAGTGCTTTACCGATTGCCACCAAATTTTGCGCGCAAGTTTTTATGTTTTGGGATTCCTGTTCGGTTAATAGAGATTCATCTTCAAAATCTACTCGGATTTTGGGTGCATGCGTTTCATTTTCCTTCACTGCATATATTACAGAAGTCAACAAGCAGCTCAAATTCATTAGTTCCTCCATTGTGTAGTGTTTAGGTTGAAATGGTTAAAAGTGATTGAACGAAAACAAACCACTCTCGCAAAACTTATATTTTCGTTGTTACACATCAATGGATGCACTTCTGAAAAGGTAGGAAATTTAGGGTTTTTTGGAGGAGTGTGAGAAAATGGTGTAGGAAGTGCGACCGTATAGAACGCACTATCCTATATCCACTATTGCGTTTTCAAATTAGCCCACGAGGTGGTAAGTTTACCGCTTGCGGAGATATATCCTCTCATGCGAACGGTTGCTAATTGCTTGCGAACGCCGGCGTGTGAAATATCCTCTATTTGATAGTAGTAGACAGTGTTCGGTTTAGCGGTGGTATCTGTCCATGTGTAGGTGTGTCTTTCGCTCGTTGTGCCTGCGCCTTGGATGAGCGTAGTGTTGACGATTTTGAATTTACCGTCTTTTGCTTCACTGCGGTAGATATAGAAGCCGGCGTTGTCCAGCTCCGATTCGGTCGTCCAGTTGAGAACAGCGCCTGCATCGGTGCGCTCTGCTCGGAAATGGGACAATGTAACCGGTACTGGTTCACTGCCTTTAATAAGTGCCCGTCCTGTTTTTGCCTCGGGTCGAAACACAGCAAGGTTTCTGTCATTGGTGTCTTTGACGATCCATATCTCATTTATTTTACCAGATTTCACTCTAATGTAACCAGGAGGAATCCTGGTCCAGTATCTTTCCGTACCATCAGAACGGACACCATACACCAAAACATTAACTTTGGATAAATTCACGAAGACGACCATAGTGGTATCACCCAGAACATTTGATTTAGTAAGACTTGAAAGCTGATCTGGATTATACGGTTTCAAGTCTACCCACTTACCACCGCCATCACTGTTTGGGTCTCTCAATTGTTGAAACAGTGCTTCGAACTCGGGCCATCCTCCAAAGATGGGAGAATCTTGCGGATTGAACCCGCGAAGATGCGGCAGATCAGTTCGCGTTTCAACCGGTATGTATCGCCATTCACCATCACCATAGATTTCAGTTAGCAATGCTGCGAGATCCGGATCATACGCTTTTAACGCCTGCCGCGTATTGCCAAAGCGATCAAAGCTGCCACCACCGTTGGGATAAAACCATGCATGCGTGGCTTCAGCCCAATATTCTCTCCTATCTGAAGCAGCGTAGGTGCCGTGCCACAATTCGTTCCTCACCGCCCTCTCGTACGCAGTCTGAAGTCGCTCATCAAACGTCGGATCAAGGGTATTCAATCCGAGCAGATGTATTCCATGTGCGAACTCATGAATCAGAACATTATATCTTCCACCGTAGTACTTTCCTGGATAATTAAGAAGGTTCTCTTCAGAAGAAGTTACTGTTGCCCCTTCGCTGCCGCCCCAACCTCGTTCACGGAACACAAGAAAATCGGGACGAGGATCGCTGCGATATTCCGGAATTTCTGTTATTATCTCGGTATGTGCTATCACAGCAAATCGGGCCTTGTTTTCTACCATGGCACGTATCACATCTGGACGGTGTCCGATCATCTTTGTAATGAGCCATGCTGCCTCCTTTACAGCATAAGGATTGACTTTTGCCGATGCTATAACAGGCAATCCTCCGACATCAATCCACTGCTCATAAAATAGATCAAGTCTAAAAAAGTCCCGGACAATAGAGGGAGGAGGAACAGGTTCAGGGATATTAACGCTATTTGCCGAATTCGCATCTGGCACCTGTTGCAAATAAGTGTCAATGTGCAGGATGCGGACTCCACCCCTACCATCACCAGCAAGCGAGGTATCAATATGCCAGATTCGGACTATTCCGTCTCTAGCACCAACAACGAGAGATGTCCCATTATGCGAAAAATCAACAACAGGATCCCTCCAATCGGTAGTTCCTGGAAACTGGGCAACTTTTGTTCCATCTTCAACCCACCAGAGACTTACGTCCGCGTACCGTGCGCCAGCGATCACCTTCCCATCGGGAGAAAACGCAATATCATAGTCCCCTGCGTGTGGAATTGTGTGTAAGAGCTCCCAAGTCGATACATCCCACACTTTGACTTCATCGGAGGAATGGGAACTTGCTAAGTATCGGTCATCTGACGAAAATGTGACAGCCCGGACATCCAGCAGAGCGCCCTCCAGTGTAGCGACAACTTGCTGATTCTGAACATTCCAGACTTTCACGGTGCCAGAACCGTCTCTGGAACTATCCCCAACAGCAAGAAATTGACCGTCTGATGAGAAGGCTACTGTTTGCACTTGCTGGTCGTGCAGAAGGGTCGCTATCTCGGCTTGGCGATTCACGTCCCATAACTTCACATGCATCCATCCGCCTGTGGCAAGGAGTTGCCCATCGGGAGAAAAAGCAACAGAACGAAATAGTGTTCCTTCCCGAAGGGTCGCTATGTTTTGTTGATTTCGGACGTTCCAGAGTTTAATCGTTCTGTCGTCACTCACACTCGCGAGTAACTCGCCATTCGGGGAAAATGTGATCGAATTGACTTCCCCTGTGTGACCTATCAGCGTTCTCACAGTGTTATCCGCTAAATTCCATACCTTTATTGTGTCGTCCTCACCAGCGCTCGCAACAAGTGAAGCGTCCACCGGCGAAAATTCTACCGTCTTCACACCACTGCCATGATCAAGAAGTATTGGTTCTTGTGCGAAACTGTTCCGTAAAAGTGCTAACGTTAGAAAAGTAAATAGCATAAGTACAGAACGAAGCCTGATCTTCATGGAGATGGTTCTCCTTTTTGTAAAAAGAGCGGGTCTCTGTGATTGTGTGTATGAAAACACAGAGCCAGCGTCCTAAGTTTTGGAAAAAGATTACTTATAGTTTGTATCAACATCTTGCGTGTTGCAGTGAAATCGCCTGCGGTGAGTGTGTAAAAATAGATGCCACTCGCAACAGCCTTACCGAGTTCGTTTCTACCGTCCCAACACGCCGCACGGCTATGACTTTGGGATATACCTGCAGTTTGATGTTCAAACGTCAATAATATACTAACGTGAGTTTGATAAAAGTGAAAAGTATAACACATTTTTAAGGAATTGCGTAAATCCTAATATTAAGGACACATTTTTTTCGCAAAACGTTACATCACGTGAAAAAAACATTTTGTCAGGCAACGATTTACAACTGTAGAAGGATATCCGATTCCGATTCTACCCCGCGACTTCCTTAATCAAATCTCCTTCAAAATATTCCCTTTGACTTTTTTTCATACTTTTGCTATATTATCGGATTTCGGTGTCAAAATCCCTGAATTCATTCGGGGGATGTAGACACCGCTTGAGTGAATTAGACCAAACCTTTGAAAATAAGTTTGATATTCGGTTGAAAATGTTGTATAACGATAGTATCAAGTTGGCAAACATGTCAAGCGTTACCGCACGGTAATGTGTCTGCCTACCTACTTGACAGAAGGTTAAAGACTTGATACTTGATATGCCATGCGAAACACAAAACATAAACTTTTTCACGATAAATCGCTGAAGTGCCTCCACAGTGATTTCGATATTTGTGGTATTGTGCGTAACCATTTCCTTACTGAAGATTTTTTGGAAGTCAAATACGAACCCAAGACGGGTCAAGCTGAAGGGTTCGACTTTGGTATCAAAGATGCAGGCAAAAACTTCCTGACTGGCAGTGACGGGTAGGGACTCCGGTTCGTAGTCGCGCAATTCATTGTGCCTTGCGTAAATCCTGAAGCAATTATAGGTAAGAAATTGGAAGGATGTCAAAACTGAATATAGTTTCAGTTTTTTAGATGGAAGGGCGTTATTATCCACCCTTCCATATTTTTTTTGAAAACGCTACTTGCGTATCAGCATTTTGCGGGTGGCGGTGAAGTCGCCTGCTGTGAGTGTGTAGAAATAGATGCCACTCGCAACAGATTCACCGAGATCGTTTCTGCCGTCCCAGTACGCTGCACGGCTGCGGTTTTGATACATCCCCGCAGGTTGATGCCCTAACGTTAAGGTTCGGACGACTGCTCCGTTCGCTGCATAGATTGTCAATCCCACCTCTGCAGGAGTCGCTAACTGATACGGTATCCATGTTTCAGGATTGAACGGATTCGGGTAGTTGGCGAGCAGTGCTGTTGTTTGCGGTGTCAGCGATTCCAAAATCTGTTCTAATACCTGAATGCCGCGTTGATATGAAACCATATCCGACGCTGAGGTTTGAATACTTTGTGATGCGCCTCGTTTTGCGAGGCTTAGCCACTGCTCGACTTGCACGACTGACAATGAATGGACAGGAGGCGCGCCTGCAGCGTTCCCGATGGCATTCGCAGCCATGAGAATATCCTGAATGTTGACCTCGCCATCTCCGTTCAGGTCAGCACCATTCTCACCAGCTTCGCCGAAACTCGCTGCAATCAGTACTATATCTTGGATATTGACCATACCGTCACCATTGATGTCGCCCACGACTTCGGTGGCAACCATCAGGTCGGGAAATGCCCATAAGAGGACCGTGCCATCGTAACTTCCACTGGCGATCGTGCTGCCATCAGGGCTGACGGCGACACTCGTGATGGAATAGGTATGTCCGTCAAGCGTTCTGAGCTGTTCGCCGGTGTCAATGTTCCACAAACGGATGGTTCTGTCGTAACTTCCACTGACAAGCACTTTAGCATCAGGACTAAAAACAATACTGGTAGCATTTGCGGGAAGGTCTGTAGGCACGTCTCCTGTCAATTCTTCTGGTGCATCTACCGGTACTTCGCGCTCAATAGGTCTACGAAATGTTTGTAGAAATTCTGCCGTGGCAACATCCCATAAGGAGACTGTATCGCCGCCGCCACTGGCAAGCATGGTGCCATCAGGACTGAATGCGACTGCCCAAACATCATCTTCGTGTTCGCTGATGGTGTGTATGGCATCGCGTGTTTCGAGATCCCACAAGATAATCTTATCGTCACGACTCCCACTGGCAAGTATGGTACCATCGGGACTAAAAGCGAGTGTCTCAACACCTGCTTCATGCTCCCACAACCCTCCGATGTACTGACCTGCGGCAACATCCCATAAACGGATGCTGTCATCCTCACTGCCACTGGCGAGAATACTTCCATCTGGACTGAAGGCAAGACTTATCAGATAGGAATAGTGTCCTCTGAGCGTCTTTATGTGTTCGCCCGTAATAGCATCCCATAAACGGACGGTATTGTCTTGACTGCCACTGGCGAGCGTTCTGCCATCAGGTGCGAAGACAACAACATCAACATCATCTTGGTGTCCAATGAGGGTATGCCGAAGTTTACCGGTGTCAGCGTCCCAAAGGCGGATGGTTTTGTCCCAACTCCGCGTGGCAAGGATACTTCCATCAGCATTAAATGTAACACTCAGGACAGCATCCGTGTGTCCCGTGATAGTTTTTAAATGTCTGCCCGTGACAGGTTCCCAGAAACGAATAGACGCATCCCAAGCACCCGTAGCGAGGGTATTTCCATCCGGTGTAAAAGCAACACTATAGACATCAGCGGTGTGTGCGGTAATTGTGTGTAGGAGGTCACCTGTGTCAGCGTTCCACAATCGGACGGTATCGTCTTCACCGGCACTGACGAGAATACTACCGTCAGGACTATACTTCATATCGTAGATATAGGATGTATGTCGAGTGAGCGTCTGCTTAACCGTCCATGTGGCGGTATCCCATAAATAGATAACGGCATTCAAATCACCGCTTGCGAGGGTGGCACCATCAGGGCTGAGTACAACACTGGCGACGTTATCTCGATGTTCTTCAAGCGTTTGCTGGAGCGTTCCTGTAGCAACATCCCATATCCGGATGGTATCGTCCCGACTCGCGCTGATGAGCGTACCACTATCACCACTGAAAACGAGACTACTGACCCCTTCCGTGTGGCCCTCAAGCGTTTCCAGGAGTTCGCCGGTTTCGGGATTCCATAGGCGGATCGTCCTATCTCTGCTGCCGCTTGCGAGGATGGCTCCATCAGGACTGAAAATGAGACTGCGGACACTTCTTGTGTGTTCAGCAAGGGTGTGCAAGACTTCACCGGTTTCAGGATTCCACAAGTGGATAGAGCCGTTCGCGCTTCCACCGGCGAGTATATTTCCATCAGGGGAATACGTTAGTGCTGAAATGCCATATCCATGTCCGGGAAAGAGGGTAATTTCTTCAT
This sequence comes from Candidatus Poribacteria bacterium, assembly GCA_965208735.1. Lineage (GTDB taxonomy): Bacteria > Poribacteria > WGA-4E > WGA-4E > WGA-3G > WGA-3G. Next base: position 3,806,995 of record CBDBPM010000002.1, on the reverse strand, counting down.
CAGTTGCGGTGTCATACATCCAAACCCCGAGGGTTCCTGCAGCGGCGAGCCGCGTGCCATCAGGGGAATACTGGATTTCATATAACCAGCCCTTGCCGAGTCGCGTTGTAGCACCTTCAGGTAGGTGCCATTGTGGTGAATCTTGCGCCAAACCGCTGTCTACAATCAACAACGTTATTAAAAAGAAAACAGTTAATACGAAAAAAATTGTCGTTCTCATAAATCCTCCTATTGCTACGAATGGAATTGCCGACTGCCGGCAATCAGAATGTAGTTATTAGATAGAGAGGTATTATAGCAAAACCGGAAAATAAGTCAACAATCAGTCCTGCGTCTTCAAATCTGCCCATCGCACAGTCAGCTTGCCGCTCGCGGAGACAAGTCCTCTCATGCGCACCGTGGCTAACGACTTGCGAACCCCTGCATGTGAGACATCTTCTATCCGATAATAGTAGACGGTATTCGGTTTCGCGGTAGTATCTGTCCATGTGTAGGTATGGCGTTCACCCGTTGTGCCTGCGCCTTGAATGAGTGTCGGATTGACGACTTTGAATTCGCCGTCCTTTGTTTCACTGCGGTAGATGTAGAAACCAGCATTGTCCAATTCGGATTCGGTTGTCCATTTGATGATAACACCGGTATCGGTCCGTTCTGCACGGAAATGGGATAATGAAACCGGCAATGGATCACCACCTGCCTTGAGGTAGATTTTTATCTCTGGATTCCGACGCACCAACGTTAGGAGCCGTCCTGGGTTCTTAACTGGGTTGCCTTCAAGGCGCAATGTCTCTAAGTTAGTGAGATTCAGCAGTGGCGTGATGTCACTGATATTGTTATCAGATAGGTCTAAATACTTCAACTTCGCGAGATTTAGCAGTGGCGTGATGTCACTGATGTTGGTCGCATTGAGTGATAAATGCTCAAGTTCTGTTAAATTTTTTAGATGCGTGAGATCAGAATCAGAAATTGTAGTACCACCGAGGGTCAAGATTTTTAATTTCGGCATGCTTCTCAGCACTGTAATGTCATTGACATTGTTGCTAAAATAGAGATCTAACCATTGCAATTTCGTGAGATTCTTCAGGGGTGTGAGATCAGAAACCGGATTCCTACCCAGGTTCAACCATATCAATTCCGTGAGATTTTTCAGGGGTGTAAGGTCGCTGACAGCATTATCAAAAAGAGATAAATCCCTTAAATCTGTCAGATTTTCCAGGGGTGTGAAGTCACTGACATTGTTATGTTGGAGCCATAACTGGCTTAATGTCGTGAGATTTTTCAGAGGTGTGAGGTCACTGACATCGTTATCGGTAGCAGGGTTACCATCATTATCCCCGAGATACAGAGCCTGTAAATACCCTGCATGCTCTAACCCAGCGAGTGACTTTATCTGATTGTCCTGTAAATCCAAAGATTTGATGACCTGCATTTTGCGTAGCGGTATAGGCTCATTTTTACCAAGCTTCAATGCCTGTCGCAGAGATGCTGCTAAATTCGGATCGGATATTGATATATATTGTTCCGGTGGCTGTATGCCATCGATAGGAAAGCTCTGCGATGTTATATCCCCCTGCTTATCAATCACGGAAAGCCAGACGAAATCCTGAGTCTCCTCAATAAATCCAGTGCTGACAAATTCAATTGTCGTGTCGTTTTCATGCTCGAAGAAGTGACAACCATCCAACTTAACGCCCCATGCAGGATCGAAATTATGCGTTGAAATCAATAGATGGGCTTGATGCAAACCATCTGGATCATTGACCTCAAAACGCAGACGGATTCCATCTGGGGGTGCTAAAGTTGGAGACAACATCTGAATTGCTGCGTTTGTGTCGATTTTTGCATTCGGAGTATTGAAAAAACGATGGGCATCCAACCATCTTGCAGCACATTTAGAAAGTCTGTCTGGATAGGGTCCGTAAGACATAATATACGCATCATTGTGAAAGTCGTGGCCTAATCCAAAACTATGACCGAGTTCGTGTGCTGTCATAATGAACTCATCATCACCCACTTTAATGCTGTTGTCAACATTTTGACGAGTGGGTGTTATGACGATAACATCACCCAAGGCATACCCACCGAGTGGCTGGGTGAAATCAGTCACTGCCAAATAGATGTGATTCGAGGCAAATTGTTCCCTTATTTCAGGGGCAATATTGCTACACATATAGTGGACATCATTATTACCAGCATAATAGGCAGTGTCGAAATTCCCGCGAACACGATGGACAACCACCCGACCAGTGTTATCTGTTTCAAGCCGAAACGTTTTCCTGCCGAAACCGTGGATATCCATTTGATCGGCGTAGAATTCTTGAACATCTTTAATGAGACGATCCATTTTTTCGTCTATATTTTTAGAAGATGTGTGGTCTTTAGGTAGGAAGTATATCACTCGCACGATATATTCATTTGATGCGTCTTGTGCAAAACTGGTTGACACAAGCGTGAGCATCATAAAAATGAGTAATGTGAGTATAAAACAGAGTGTTGTTTTCATAAGTTTCTTCATAAAATATCCTGGCTCATGTATAAAGTTAATGCTATTGTTTTCATAGCGTCAATAGCCACGTGCGTTAAATTTCTCGTTTGCATTCGTTTTTGACATGAGCCAATATCCTTTGTTTCGGATGAGCATTTTTTCTGCTTTCTCCGAAATCTTTTAGAAGTGGTCTGATGCGTGAAATATCCTTCAGAACCAACGCCTCGTATCAAGCGCAAATAAAAGTCCAATCGTCGTTGGGGGCGGCATCACCCGAGAACCGTGCAGTATATCCATGCGTATTTCCAACTTCAGCCGCATAGGTGTGAATCGGAACATCTCGATTCCCGAGACAGCATATACACCCAACGCAACTGACGCGTTATAAGTCGGGAATCGGGCACTATAGATTGAGAAACTGCCGATAGAGCAGCCTCCTCCGACATAAGGTGAGATATTCCGCTGGGTAAAGAAATAACGACTGCCAATTGAAAAAAAAACTGCATCATAATTATCACCAATATTGAAACGGAGCTCTGTCCCAATAGCATACCGCGGTGTCTCATAAAACCAACCGAGTTCTGATCCAGCTGATGCTGCGATGTCATATTCCGGTACAAACGCACCAGAGATGCCTACATTCATAAAAGCCGCGTCCTCTATCCGTTCTAACGTGGACGCGTCGTCTGCATTTCTTGCCGCTGTGCTTACCGAATTTTGTTCCGCATGTGCAACAATAAGGAGCGTACCACTCAGCATAGTTATGAAAAGGGAAAGATAAAACGTTAACCTGATTTTTATATTTTGCATCTCCTTCAATCCTTTGAATATGTTTAGGATTTGACATCCTTTTTGAGCATGCCAACCCCGAATACATACAGTCATCAGTCCTGCGTCTTCAAATCTGCCCATCGCACAGTCAGCTTGCCGCTCGCGGAGACAAGTCCTCTCATGCGCACCGTGGCTAACGACTTGCGAACCCCCGCATGTGAGACATCTTCTATCCGATAATAGTAGACGGTATTCGGTTTCGCGGTAGTATCTGTCCATGTGTAGGTATGGCGTTCACTCGTTGTGCCTGCGCCTTGAACGAGTGTGGGGTTGACGACTTTGAATTCGCCCTCCTTTGTTTCACTGCGATATATGAAAAATCCTGCGTTGTCAACCTCCGATTCGGTTATCCATTTCAGGATAACGCCATCCGTTGTGTGTTCTGCGCGGAAATGGGATAGCGTGACAGGCAACGGTGTGAAGAAATCCTTGAGATATATTTCCACATCTGGATTCTTTCGCAAAAGTTCAAGAAGTGGTTTTCTGTTCTTAATTGGGTTATTTATAAGATGCAGTGTGTGTAGGTTTGTTAAGCTTGTGAGTGAACTAACATCCGTTATTTGATTGTGTGAAAGACTTAAGTGTGTCAAATTAGTTAAATTTGCAAGTGGACTGACATCAATAATATTATTGCCAGTAATATGTAGTCTTTGCAAAGTGGTTAACCCAGATAGTGGTGACAGGTCACTGATTTGGTTAGAGGAAAGTATCAATATTTCTAAGTTCGTCAATCCAGATAGTGGACTTATATCGCTAATTTGATTATCTTGGAGTTCTAACTCAATTAATCGTGTCAAACCTGATATAGCAGTGATGTCACTGATTTGATTAACATCAAGTGCTAATTGCCACAGGCTCGTTAATTTTGCAAGTGGACTAATATCACTGATTTGAGATGAGCTGAGATTTAATCCACTTAAGTTTGGTACTCCTGATAATGGAGATAGATCACTGACATCAATTGAACCATGAAGCGTCGGTCTAAAGATAACCATATTCAGAGCATATTCAAGACCTGTAAGGTCAGTAATGGTAGTAGCGGAGGGACTGTCAAAGGTTATTAAATTCAACATATCAATCTGTGTAATTTTAGTATCAGACTTAAGATTGAGCTCTTGTCGGATTAACGCAGCTAAACCCGTATCTGGTATTGATATTTCTTCCGGAGGTACTACTAACAACTCGGTAAGATCAACCGTAAAGTTCATCGCTGTTAAATAACCAGTATCATCGGAAACAAATAGAGAAACATTACCGTTACTATTTACGCGTGTAGCAACAGCACTTGTTAAGATATATTCTACGGTCTCACTGTCCCCGCTTAATGCTGTACAAGCAATTGCACCGTCACTTAGTGAAATCTCCAACCGTGCTTGATTCAGTCCATCGGAGTCGGATATTTCAAACCGCAGCTTGACCGAATCGGGTGGCGAAGGAAGCGGATCCAGCATCTTAATTGTTGTTGAACCTGAGGAGGATCCACTACCGCCAAAGTATTGACTGACACTTAACAGTTTGGCGGCACAATAAGTCCTGGCCATTTCAGTTGAAATTCCACCGGTAACTGAGTTTGACTCCACCGTCGTATCCGCATATAGACGCCCGTCATGCGCCAAACCAAATGCATGACCAAGTTCGTGAACAGTTGAATGAATGTCAAGTGCAAAGACGACCGCTTCGCCACCTGCCCCATTATTGCGATACCGTGCAAACCCCCCTGAAATCCAATCGCTATTATCCAAATAGATAAGACAGATATTGTTTTGTGTGTCGAAGTGCCGATTTATTTCGGTAAAGACTTGATCTCCGTTCTGATAATAATATTCGGCATTCTTAGCACCATCAACATGATGCACAACAGCATTACCATCACTATCAGATTCAAACGAGAATGTTGAACTACCGAACCCATGGTTATTCATGTTTTCTGAGTAAAATTCTTGAGCTCTTTTTATCAACGAATCCATCGAGTCGTCTATATCTGCCCGTTCATCACGGTCATTCGGGAGGAAGTATATTACCTTCACCTCTCCTGCGAAACTGTTTGGCACAAATGCAAGCATTGCAAAAGTGAGTAGTGTGAGTGTGAAATATAGTGTTGTTTTCATGAGTTCGTTCTCCTTGTTTTGGAAATTAGTTTTGACTCTTCAAATTGTTCACTGCTTGGCAACTGAGGGTGTTAACCAAATATTGAACTCATAGCGAGTACGCGTTATGAATCGTTGAAAGTTATACGAAAGTTAATCATAGAATATGCCAAATGACGAAACCCTAAACGCGTCTCTTTGAGTTTATCGTAGCTCAGTGCGAGTCTCCGATAAGTGTCTGGTTTCCACCCGAAAGTTCGCTCGACCTTATAGCGTTCTTTGTATATCTCTTTGTCAAACCAGCGAAACTTACGCGCAATGACGATAGGTTCTTTAGCATTCCGACGGTTCGGATAAATCACGGGTTTCAATCCGTGTTCTCTAATCAACTGATGATTTGCCTTAGAATCAAAGGCAGAATCAAGGGTGAGAGCAGAACCCGAAAGATCCATACCTATCCGTTGACTAAAGGTGATTGGCTCATGTAAAAAGTAAGTGCTATTTTTTTCAAGTTATGTTAGTGTTTAACTATGGACTTTCCAATACAATCTCTCATAGATGAAGAACAAGCTGAAGTATGGGTGTTGAATCATTTCCACCCTGAAGGTCTGTATTGCCCAAAATGCCAAGCGAGCGTCTCGGAGGCACGCAACTTCCGTAAGACTGCGACAAGCGGTCTACAAGTCTATCGCTGCAAACACTGTCAGAGCATCTACAATCTCTATAGTGGAACGGTTTTTGCGGGTAGTCAGTTTCGCCCCTCACAGGTTGTTCTGCTTTTGCGGGGTGTTTGTCAAGGTGTTTCAAGTGCACAACTTGCGCGTGAACTCGACATAAGCCGTCAAACAGTTCTTTTTATCAGACGTAAACTTCAAACTTCAGCAGAGAGTATCCAACCTGAAGCTGCTTTAGCAGATGCTGAAGTTGAAACAGATGAGATGTTTCAAAACGCCGGTGAAAAAGGCGATAAACACGTTGACGCTTCGGATCCGCCGCGGTGTCGGGGTAATAAACGACGCGGACACGGCACTTATGACAATGATCGTCCGCCTATTGTTGGGACGAAAGGTCGTGAAAGCCATCTCTTAAGATTACGTCTTGTGCATCGAACCGATGCGGCGACGCTTTCAGCACATGTTCATCAGTTTACGCGGGCGACTGCGACAGTGTATACGGATGGGTGGCGCGGATATAACCCTATCGAGCGCACCCGTGAGACCGTTTGTCATAAAGATGGCGAGTGGGCGAGAGACGCAGACGGTGATGGTCTTTACGAAGTCCATACAAATACGATTGAAGGTGTCTGGACAACAGTTCGTAACTTCCTTCGCCCCTTTCGCGGGGTTCACAAAAAGTTTCTCTCGGGTTACATCGCAATCTGTGAGTTCGTCATAAATCTGAAATCTGTCTCTGTTGAATTTATATCAAAACTTGTAAAAAGCACTTACTTTTGACATGAGCGAAGGTGATTATATCGCTGAAGGCTTCCGGCAAAATCGTTGTATCATGTGCGTTGACGGGTTTGGTCGTTATCGGGCCTATGATGAACCCATGGTTATCGGTGATCGTCAACTCCTTTTCGCCTTTCTGATGTTTGTGTCCGGAGTATCCGATACCGTCACCCCCTTTTTCACGACGGTGTTTGAACCATCTCCGTGAAGGCGTGTCGTGTCAAGTTTGTCGGTATCAAGTAAGTGAATGACGGATGCCTGAAAAAGGTTCTCATAGGAACCATCTTTAGACCAGCGATTATGCCATTTATAGACATTCGACCAATGGAGTTCATTCCTTCGGGTTCGGAGTTGATCCCATTGAATGCCCGTATGCAAAACATAGAGAATATAGTTGAATATCTTGTAGAAAGAAAGTTTCGGCTTTGGACCTTTGACGCGTTTTTTCAGATGTGGCAAGATATAACGATTAAAATCTTTACGCGAAACTTGCTTCGGAATACCGTTGTATCTCGGCGACTTTTCAGATTCGGAGGTCATAAGAGCACCTTTCATAAAGTAAATGGGTATCAATAGTAAAATAAAGGGATGTAAAGTATCCCTTTTTATTTCACTATTTTACTACATTTCTATGTTTTACTCAATATGACTTCTTACTATAAATAAGATATTACTTCCGTATCAACATTTTGCGTGTTGCACTAAACTCGCCTGTGGTGAGCGAATAAAAATACACACCGCTTGCGACAGGTTCACCGATGGTATTTCTGCCATCCCAATACGCCGCACGGCTTTTACTCTCATAGATACCGACACCTCGATGCCCTAATGCTAACCTCCGCACCAATGCGCCATCGGCAGCATAGATAGCAATGCTGACATCGGCGGGTGCTGCCAACTGATACGGTATCCACGTCTCTGGATTGAACGGGTTCGGGTAGTTCGGCAACAGGACAGTCTTTTCGGGCGTTAGCACTGCCAAAAGTCGTTCCAAGAAAAGGATACCGCGCGCATACGTAGGAGATTCACCTTGATGTTGCTTCGCTTCAATGAGCCATTGCGAGACTTCTTCCGCAGTGAACATAGAGACCCACGGGGTATTTGCATCGGGAGCACCCGCCACCTCACCCAGTGCCACGGCAACTAAAATGATGTCTATTATATCGACAACACCATCACCGTTGACATCCGCCGCATTGTCGCCTATCTGTCCAAAATTTTGGGCAACTTCTACCAAATCGGCTATATTGACAACACCATCCCCGTTAGCAGGCGGTAGAGCTTTCCACAGTCGTATCACACCAGCACTTCCACTTGCCAGCAGTTTCCCATCGGGACTAAAGGCAACACTATAAATCGTACCTCCATGAACACTAAGCGTGACTTTGGGAGCTTTGGGCTGTCGAATAACATCCCATAGTTTGACGGTATTGTCCGAGCTTCCGCTCACAAGGGTCCTGCCATCCGGACTGAAAGCAACAATATTAGCATAGATAGGCCTATCATAGCTAGGATTAGCATAGCTAGGGAGTTCCAGCTTAGATTTGAGTGCACCAGACGCTACATCCCACAACTGCACCGTACCATCTTCATTATTCCAGTCTTCACCGCCACTTGCGAGTGTTTTTCCATCCGGACTAAAAGCAACACTACTGATCGAGTCCGTGTGTCCTCTCAATATATTTTTGAGTGTTGCGGTGGCAACATCCCACAACCTGACGGTATTGTCATCACTTTCACTTCCACTTGCGAGTGTCGTACTATCTGGACTAAAAGCAATACTACTGATCGAGTCCGTGTGTCCTTCCAATGTACCTTTGAGTGTTGCGGTGGCAACATCCCACAACTTGACGGTATAGTCTTCACTTCCACTTGCGAGTGTCGTGCCATCCGGACTGAAAGCAATACTTCTGACCCGCCCTGTGTATCCTTCCAATGTACCTTTGAGTGTTGCGGTGGCAACATCCCACAACTTGACGGTATAGTCTTCACTTCCACTTGCGAGTGTCGTGCCATCCGGACTGAAAGCAACACTTCTGACCCGCTCTGTGTGTCCTTCCAGTGTATCTTTGAGTGTTGCGGTGGCAACATCCCACAACCATACATTACCAATCTCTTTTCCTTCTTCATTATTCCATTCTGCACCGCCACTTGCGAGCGTCGTGCCATCTGGACTGAAAGCAATACTTCTGACCGATAATACAAATCTAGCTGTCAAGAAAGTGTCAGGCATCTGTCCTTCAACGAAATTTTGGGCGAAGCTATGTGTCGGGCAGATGAATGTGACACATAGCACAGTTAATGCAAGTATTCCCAGAAAAGATAAAGTACCAAGACTTACGCGAAATAGTTGACTTTTCCGTGTTGTGTTCATAAATTCTCCTTTTTGCTTTGCGTGCTTAATCCTTACTGGCTATCGGTTTAATGTAAAATTTATCTTGGATATACGAAAAAACAGCATCTTCTCCAAGTGGCGCACCTATTATTGTTGCACCCTGAGCTATTGACTTATTAACACGGTGTGACACGTTTATACCTTCACCTGAGATTGTATAATCAGACTTTAACTTATATCCACTATCTGTTTTTTCAATTTGATAGCCATTGTCTGACAGCCATCTTTTTGATTCCGTTTCATTCAAATAGCCATATTTTTCAGGCTGGAATGTATGTTTTTCAGGTGGCAATTCATTTTCAGGTGGCAATTCAAAGGCAACCACGTGACGTTTGCCATTCGGATCAACCGCTATCTGAATCATATAAGAGATAAAAGGGAGTTCCCGTACAAGATGTGGTTTCCCAAACTCAATCTGATCGGGAATATGTATCTCGTCCTTATGTTTTTCTATCCATGCCTCCGATGCTGCAGCACTCAGAACATCATACCCTACCTCCTTACGTATCCTTAACCAAGATTCCCACTGCTTGGCTCGGTTGTCCTGCTGCGAGGCTTGAATTTCCTGTGAGGTACTGGAGATCCTCTGTTGCTCTCGTCCTGCATCATTACACCCGTAAAAGAACAAGAACGTCGGGATAAATAGGACAAGATACAGACATGATGCGAGTGTCCATCGTTTAGAAAATCTTTTGCTAATCATAATTTTTTCCTCCTCAATGTGTTGTCTGTAGAAGTAAAATCAATTGCGTATGAACTCATAGCGAGTCAGGACTAAGGACTGAAAGTAAATAGGTTCACCCATGTAAAGACTATGTGCTAACGAAGATTTAAAACCCACGTGGTGACTGTTTTCGGAAAAATAATCGCACTTACTTTTCACATGAGCGATATCGTTTTAGTTTCTATAAGACTACCTTTAGACTGAGCTAATACCTATCGGTTGCTTTCTTCTAACTCGCGTAGAGAGAGGATTTCTGTCTGGGAGTCATAATGGAAATAGTATTTGTAACCACTTCCTATGGCTGGATCCTCAAAACCGGATCCAAAGTATCGCATGTGGGTCTTCAGAGAGTAGGGATCGCAAAACGTCACCTCGCCATCATTAGCGATTTCATCAAAGATGACTTGTGGATAACCCTCCGGAAGCTTTTCCGCTCCTGTAAAAAAGGCAGTTGCTATCTTGCCAGATTCAAGAACAATTTCTTCTTCTTCTTCCCATTCGCCATCTGCTTCCCACTTGATGAAGAAAGGAATCGTTGCTTCAAGGTCATTTGAAATCGAGACTATATGTCTCGGTTCTAATGTCGCCAGTAAATTTTCCACGTCTTTCACCGGAACAGCCAACGTTTCGGTTTGCCTGTTACTCAAGGTAACGATCCCAGCTAGTGAGCCTTCAGCATTGAGCACTGGACCACCACTGTTACCTCCGTACGTCCCAGCGTTAATCCGCAACATCCCTTTGTCAAACCTATCCAAAAATCCTGCTGTCCATCTCCACAACTTCCCCTCTGGATTCCCAATAATATGAACTGGATTGGCAAGAACTCCATCAACTCTAAAGGGTGTCACGAAGTCAATCGCGCGATCTGGAATAAATCTAAAAGCTGCCGAGAAGTCAATCGCGCGAGCTGTCTCTGGTAGTCCTTCTAATTCGATTATTGCTAGGTCCATTTTAGCATCTGTCGCAATGACGCGAGCAGTGGTCGCATAACCGAGTTGTAGTAAAACTCTCAGATTACTTTCATCTGTATAGAAAGTTTGTTCCTCAATCAGTTTACCTTTCTTGTCACGCACAGGAAAGATTACTACTACCGATTCCTCTTTCTCTGTATCCGCCACAACATGGTGATTGGTGACAACAAACCGCAAATCTCTGTCAATCAAAACGCCACTGGCTTGTACGCTTTTAGTACCAATCCATACGACAGACCGAATTGCCTGATTGTAAATTTGATTGACGCTTAGTTCTGCGTCCGATGCTGTAGCTGCTACCAATGGAACCCCTCTAAGAGGTTTTGGAACCTCTGGGGGTTCTGCTTGGCTGCTACTAAAGCAGAGAAATAGTATCACATAAACAATAAAGTGTTGACGGATTCCTGTTTTCAAAATATTGATCATATCACACCTCCTCAGTGTGTTGTCTGTAGAAACGCCAGTTTGATGAATCATTACCAGCAGGCAGCAGCGCACAAACAATGCCAGAACGGCGCGGACAATCGGTCTGCATCACGGGTAATACTGTTTGCGTTCTATCACAATCTATCCATCTGTTCTGCAAAATCTTCACGCTCCCTGGGTTTCAGTAGGAAGAAACACAGATTAATTGTTTCTTTGATCATATTACTAAAGTTTGGGCAGTTCGCTTTGCTTGTGAGTTACATTTTCAAAGGACTGTGTCCTATTCACTTCGGAATAACGAATGCAAAACGTCCCTTGTGGTCATACCCCCACGGATCAGACGCACTAAACAGCCTGCCGGGGAGTTCCGTATCTCCAGCTTCAACGGTACCATTTGAAATCAACCATAGACCGATACCGGTTTTGAATTGCGAGTGTCTATCATCCCGCACGATGCTGAAAATCTTCGGGAAGCCCTCACGCGTCAGAACAAACGGCTCACTCGCAACGAAAAACTCACTCAGCCGCTTCCCGGTTCTATAGTCTGGTTGGTTAAGTAGGTGCAGACGCAGCAGCGGGGCAAGCCCAACCGGACAAGTTTCGAGTCCCATCTGTTTCGCGCTCCCATAAATCGTATCAAGCGTAGCAAACGCATCCTCAGCAAAGCCGAGTTCCTGCATAGAAACAACAACGACATCAAACGTTACCCCCGCAGCCACCACCGGAAAATCAGGATTTTCAAGCGCATCCCTTGACCAACGGCTGACCGAGTATTTTTCTTCGAGCAGTGCAGCTAAAAGATCAACACCACTCGTATGGTTTCCGGGTGTTATCGTAAAGTCAGCAGCGAAACCCTTTTCATCTTTTCCAGCCTCAGCATTGCTCGGAAAGTAAGTACTGTAAAGTTTCTGAAGATCGGCAAGATATTGGTTGTTGACAACGAAAATCAATAGGATTGCTATAATCAAAGCGGTGCCAAACGCCACCCACGGTAAAAACGGTTCCATTTTCGGAGAAGATGTCGGTTCCATCTCAGCAACTCGTCGCATGACGTTTTGCTCGATACTTGCCGGTATCTGCACGCCGCCAAGAACTTTTTGGATTAAGAGTTCGTTTTCTTCTTTTAACCGTTTTCGCGCACGATGGAGTCGAACCCTTATTGTTTCCTCCGATACCCGCAGGAATTTACTAATTTCCTTTGTTGTCATGTCGCCGAGATAAAAGAGCGTAATCACTATCCGCTCTTTCTCCGACAATTCTTCCAAAAGTTTTTTGACGACCTCACGGTGATGTTCGGTGACTTCTGTTTCGCGCTGTTCTGATACATAACGCGCATAATCAGATTCTTCCAATTCTGCTATGTGTGTGTGTTCCAACGATTGCGATTGCTTCTCAGGTTTATGTTTGCGCAGCCAATTCACGGAACACCGATTTGCAATCTGATACAGCCAATGCGGGAACCGGCTCGAATTTTTCAACGTTGAAAGTTTTTGATAGGCGCGGAGGAAGGTCTCTTGTGCAATGTCTTGCGCGTCGTGAAAATCACCAGTTTTCTGCCACGCGAGGGCATGAACACTTTTTTGATATTTTCCAACTAAGATGTCGAATGCTGATTTGTCGCCCGCTAAAACGGCCTCAACCAATCGAACATCGTCTTCTCTTTCCATCGAGGTACCTCCTTATGAACAGATTCAGCAGCATTAACATCCACTGAAACATCTCATCAAGCACCGAGTCTCGGACCTTGTGCAATGCAATACAGACTGCCCAATTATGTTGTCATGACATTATATAAGACACATTTTTTTGGCAAAACGTTACATCCCGTGAAAAAAAAATATTTTTTCACGGCCAACAGGAAAAAAAAAAGCCCAAAACGTTACCTGCCTATTCAAACAGAAAACGTTTGGACATGAGGGCTGCACGACGATACCTGAAGATATGTTTACACTTTGGCAAACAATATCTCCGTATATCCCAATACAGGGTTTTTGCTGTGCTAAAACTCTCCGGAAACAGAGATGCGTTGTGAAGCACCGAGGGTGTGTGTGTTAAAAGCGTAGTTGATGAAGAACGACATGGCGTTTACCGCCACGCGGAGCCCTGCCCCTGCAGACAGCCCATGTCCATTCCATCCACCGCGGAGTGCGACGGTGTTGAAAATCCAGTACTCCGCACCTGCACGTAGGGCAATGCCACCGCCATCACTCCCTTCTTGAAGATCCGCCTGATCGGTTTCAAAGTCCACACTGATAGTGCCTCTACCGAGGCGTGGAACGGCGAAATGGTAAGCAGTGCCGAATCGGAGTCGTCGGGTGCGAGTGAACGTTGGCTTGTCTGGTGTGTTCCATCGGATCTGGGTGCCGGTTGCATCTAATAACATAGTGCCGACGCGTAAACCTTTGTACGGTTCCGCAATGAGACCGATGTCAATCCCGAAGCCGTTTCCACCGTACTCAAAGATGGATTGGTTGAGGAGTTTGAGATTGCCACCGACTGCTACCATAGCGTGGACCTGACGGGCATAAGAGATAAGCAGTGCATTATCGGTATTGCTGAAATACTCTGCGACTTCAGGTTTGTCAATAAAGAGCTCGCCTTCATCTTTGATACCGTTGTTGTTAATGTCGTGGAAATCACCGAGTTTACCGTTATTGTTGATGTCAATGAAGGTGGTCCGCGGTATATCGTCAACACCGAGCCGTATCCAACTTAGACCGAGGCTGCCGATGTCCTCAATCTGATAGACGTAGTTGAGGAAATTGTAGGCGACCAAACCTCTACTCAGCCAACTGCCGTCTCCTGTGCTAAAGGTATCGGAATACATCGCCGAGAAACTATGTTTCTTGACCTTGGTAAGCCCAGCGGGGTTCCAGTAAGTAGCGGTCGCATCGTCGGCGATAGCGACGAATGCACTTCCCATGCCGAGTGCGCGTGCTCCTACGCCGTGACTGAGAAATTCGGCGGCGTGCGCGCCCTCGTCTGCTGCATTGACAGTTATAGGTAAAATAAGGATTACTATTAGAACAGAAAGGTAAGATAGTTGATTTTTCTTCATAGTTTAAAACGTGACAGATATATTTTTATAGTAAAGTTTAGAATTAATTAGACACTCTCAAACAGTCTGAATACCTATAACAGGCATCCAGACTGGCACAAACTGGAAGTTTATGCTACGAATGTGTCTATTTATTTTTGGGTTTCACTATAAATTTCGTTGAAGTGTTCCTGCTTAGTTGGCAGTTTAAATTGGGGTCTGATCGTTTTGTGTAGATGTCAACGACAAATATTCAAAATTATTTTTCCGTACCAGATTTTCCGTGGCGTGTCGCTCAATACCTAACCCGGTGCAAAGTCGTAGATAGGTTCACGGATAATGACACTCAAGACGCTCCAGAACGCGCCTACACAGTATTCACCGAGAATAACACCGAAGAAAAAGAAAACCATTGTTCGATAAGTGCTCGGTCCGCCGAATCGGAGTGCCATCCACTTGAGGAAGCTGCTGATAACGAGGCAACTCCAAAAGTAGCCGACACCGAAGGTCATAGAGATCGGATAGCCTGCTGGATGGAGGGGCCACCAAATAAAGCGCATCCGCATGAGCATCAGGAAGAAGGTGAAGCCCATACCACCTGCCATGAAACTCATAGCTGGGATATCCGGGTCGCGCGGGAAAGCGAACAGCCCTGCAAGCCAGCCGAATTGACCGATATGTCCGACTGACGGTCCAATCCCGCCGCCTGCGCCTGTGACTGCACCACCGAGACGGTAGAGTTCACTAAGCGTTGCCCAGAACGACGCGAGAGAACCGAGTACCACAGCAATGATCATCGCCAGCACCAGTCGTTTTGTGTTCATATTTGCGCGTTCCGCCATCTTGAAGGCTTCAAGTTGATGCGGCATGATGTGTTCACGGTACCCACGTCCACTAAAAAACCAGAAGTATGGGAAAACCGTCAGGTTATTCGGACCGATACGCCGCGTGCCGAGGATATTGATTAAGAACTGTTGCGCGTTACACATCCCTGCCATTTCATGTGCGGGTGGACCGATCTCGGCACGTACACGTGTAATGGCTATGGAGATGGCATAAAAGAATGCGAAGAAGGGTAGAATAATAGGGAGTGTCATCCCTGCCTTCAGACAAAACCAGATAATAAAGAGACTGGAGACGACAATGAGTAGAATTGCTGTGCGGTAGCGGATAGGTTCTTGTGAATCATCAATACCACCGGACATCCCAAAGACGGTACGTACCACATTGGCAATGTGCCTACGAGTTACAAAAAGTGCGATAACAAAGATCGCCATCCAACCACCAATCGACTGTTCACTCCCATACGGGAAGGGTGCTGGAATTCCGACTGCGCTACCGAAGACGCGCTGGATCTTCTCAAAGAGATAAAAGAACCACAACGAAAAAGAGAGGTCTAAAGGTAAGAGGAAGCCTAAGCCGATGACAAACGGATAAAGCGGTACAGGGATAGCACCGACGGCGTTCCAGGGTTTTTCTGTGAAGACCGTTCCCCAATTACGTGCGTTATGCCGGACACTGAAATCTGGCAGCACCGGGAAGAAGTGTGCCAAGCCGTGCCAAACATTCAGGAGTGCGGCAGCGATAAACCCATACCACAAGATACGATTTCGGAAGAGCTTCGCGGCACCTCCACCCTCTGTAATCGCCATCGGCAGTTGGATGATTGGGTATGCGAGTTTCTCGTGTTCGGTCCACTGCTTCCGAATCAGTACATTCAGGCAGATCATGATAGTGCCGAGTGCGAGAATAAAGGATGTCCACCACAACGTCGGCTTTATCCATGCGCCACCAATTTTAGCGTTATAAAAAGGGGTGTTGCCTTCGTAAAACCCGCGGATCAGCTCCTTATCAGCGACCACAAGGTGTTGTGGGATATAAGTGTGGAACATGTCCGCCCAATCGTTCTCAAGGGTAGCGAACCAGAAGGCGTGGGGCAGTGCCGGAATTGTCAAGGCTAACGTATCGTGTCCTGCTAAGCCTGATGCGATAGAGAGCATGGCGTAAATGGTAATCATCTCGCCTTGCGTCAACGCTGCCCGCGGCACGGTGCGCTTGAGGACAAGGTTTATCAAGATCAGGAAAAAGATATTGAGAACGACATTCCAGAAGAGGGAGATCGTCGTTGGATGTCCAGAATGCCAGACACATTCAACTTCAATGATCCAAAAGACATTCAGAGGGATTAAGAAGATAGCAATGAGTATGGCGCGCCATGTGACACCAGATTCACGGTGTCGGTCTTTCCTGTCCATGTTTTGCACAGTTTATTTTTCTCTTAGTTATCAGTTATCAGTTATCAGTTATCAGTTACAAGGGACTTGTGTTACTGAACATCTTCTTGCCTGTTTGTGTCCGAATAGCAGAACAGGAGTTACCAACAGATAGAGGATTACCAGAAACCAGACCGATAACTGAAAGCGAAGCGAACTGATAACTGATAACCATTTAGAAATGTGTTGGCGGTTGGCTCTCCTTTAGTTCCCACAAAAGGTGCCCGAATTCATACGCGCCCACTGCGTTACCTCTGATGAGTTCACCGTCAATCCCCCAAGCGAGCTTGTAGGCAGCAAGGACTTGTGTCAGCGAGTTCTCCACATTGCCGTGGCAGAGTAAGGCAACTGTGCCGCCACCGCCACCGCCGGTAATTTTCGCACCGTAGATACCGCCTTGCTCCCCAATTTTCCGAGCGATATTGACAAGTCCATCAACTTCAGGCGAACCGAGTCCTGCGAGATCACGATAACTCGCGTTGGATTCATACATAAGGTTCCCGGCTTCTCTAAGATAGTCTTGGATGCGTTCTGGATCTTTACCCGCATTTTTTATAGCGGTAATAAATTGTTGGGTGCGGGCATTTTCATAAATCATGTGTTCTACGCGGCTTTTCACAGGATATATTTTCTCTGGCTCTACCTGCGTAGCGGTATCAACGATTTCACCGTACCTTTCAAGGAATTCGTCGCCATGCATCTGTTCAGGCAATAGGTGTTCACACCGCTCGCGAAATTCCTGTACAGAAACATTGCAGAGATAGTTATCAGCCAAGGCATCCAAGATTTTTTGGGCATAATTGCCTTGCTCAGAAGCGGCTTCGGCTCCTGAAGCAAAAGCGGCTTTAAGAATAGTCAATCCCATAAAAGCACCGATACGTGTGTCGATGTAAGCGGTGCTCGTCGTGCTTCTCTGTACTTTTGTATGAATACCGACAAAACTGACGTTCAAGGGAGCTGAAACGAATTCGAGAATTTTGTCCGGTTGACAAAGGATCGAGAGAATTTTTGATGAGGTGCCTGCGACGGCAGTCACCTGATCCATGATACCACAAGGTGCGCCAGCAACTCGATTCTCAACGATTTGTGCGAGGTGCGCTATTTCCATTGCGCCTAATTCTAAATTATAGAGTTGATTAAGTGCCATCAACGTAGCGACTTCAACAGCAGCAGATGAGGCGACACCCCCACCTATCGGAATATCACTCTTGATAACTATCGCGGCACCGTGTGGAAATTGGTTAATCTTCCCTTCCTTGAGTAGGACATAAAATCCACCGAGTATATAGCTTGCCCAAGCAGTGCTCGGTTCTTGGTTGAAATAACTTTGAACCTGTGGATAGGTTTTGAGAGAGCCATCGGCGTAGAAATTATCAAGCGAGAAATGAACGTTGGGTTTGAATTGACTCCCGACTCGAAGCGTGATTGCACAGAGATTTCTATCTTCTCTGGCTTGGCACGCGGCAATTGCGGTCCGGTCAAGTGTCATCTCAAAGACATTAGCACCGCAATAATCCGCAACGCCGCCCATAATATCAAGTCTTGCTGGCGCGTGCGTAACAATTAACTGTCCGCCTTTTTTTAAGCCGAACGAAAAGAAGAGCTCAGGCGAATCCTCTTGTAAAAGGTACTCCAGTTCAAGGACCTGAAAGGATTTTACTTTAGGACCGTAGCGTTGTTCAACTTTCATTTCCCTTTCCAACTAAGACTTCTTTGTGGTGATGTTGCTGGCAACCTCTCTCAAATTCAGACGTGTCTGGTAAACAGGCTCCGCCTCAGATTTTCTGAATATAGTTTTCAAACTTCGCCCCGTGCGTATCGTCAGCATTTGCCATATAATGCTATACTAATTCGTTTAATTTATCAAGTCCTTTTTTATTTAAAAAGACACTTCTTGAAATAGGAAAGGATGGCAATCTTTGTTGATACCGCAGCTGCCATGAGTCAGGGCAGTTGGGTTGTTGGGTTTCGCTATATCTATCTTCAGGAACCGGTTATCGAAACCCGAAATTCTCTGTATAACCGAAAGGTTCTTGGTCCTTTACCGCTCTACCCAACCTACGAACACTGCCACCTTTTTATGATCGAACTCACGTTAAATAGAAAGGTTTATGGGTTGACGACCCTAACGCTCTCTCCATCTTTCAAGGAATGCTGCCCAGCAGTAACAACAGCGTCTCCTTCCATGACTCCATTGAGAACTTCAGCCTCACCGCCACGCAAAAGTCCTATCTCCACGGGTCGGCGGTGGATGACACCATCTTCAACGACAAAGACGTTTTGTGTTTTTGTGGTAACATCACTAATGAGCGAGACACGTGAGATGAGAATTGCATCCGTATGTACCTTGACAGGCACGGTAACTTTCGCGAACATCCCCGGTTTAATAGTTCCGTCGGGGTTGTCAATACGGACTTCAACAGTGGCTGTACGCCGCATTACCTCTAAAGTCGGGCTAATGAAAGCGACGCTACCGGACATCGGGGTATCTATCCCATCAATTTCTATCAATGCCTGCCGGTTGAGTACCACTTGGCTCAACTGTGCCTCAATTACATCAACGGCAGCTTTAACAGTATCAATATTGATCACTTCAAAAAGTGGTGCTGTTGGAACTGCCATACCTCCTAAATCCAAGTAGCGTTTGGAGATAACACCAGAAATCGGGGCATGAATTGTAGCATCCTTGAGACGTTTCTGGGCGAGTTTGAGTGCAACATCTGCCTGTGTGCGTCCTGTTTTCGCAGAGGTAATCTCTGCTTCCCAACTCTTCGCAGTCTTCAAAGCTTCGGCGGAAGTGAGTGCTGCCTGTGCGGTTTCGACCTGAGAACGTGCGAGTTCAATGTCTTTTTCCCATGTTCTTGTAGTGGCTTGTGTCTGCGCCAACCGTAAGGACGCCTCCGCTTGTTGGACCTGTGCTTCCATGGCTTGGATATCCTCGGCACGCGCGCCATTATCAATGAGTTGCAGTTGTTCAGCAGCGATTTTCTGCTGTGCGATAGCAATATCCAACTGTGTCTTCGCGCCTTCCAAGGATTGCTGGCTAATAGCACCATTTTGGAAGAGTTGGAGCATCCGCGTGTGATTACTTTTGGCATTGGCGAGGTTTGCATCGGCTTGATTCAAGCCGGCTTGTGCCTGCCGTCGGTCTTCGTCCCGGGCACCGCTCTTAATTTTCTCAAGATTTGCGACGAGTGATTCCAGTCCTGCTTGTGCCTGCTCTATTTGCGTGACCGTCCGAATTTCAGAAAGATCAATAACTTGTTGTAGTGCGATCTCGGCTGCCCGAAGTTGTGCCCTTGCTTGCGCAATCTGCGATTGCACTCGTACCTTCGCGAGCTGCATTGTTTGAGAATAAGCGGTCTCCGCGGCTTCCAATGTCGCTTCTGCTTGTTGAACAGCGAGTTCTAATTCTTCATGCTCGACAGTGGCAAGCGGTGTCCCTTTTTTTATGCTGTCCCCTTCATCAACGTTTAGGACAATAAGTCGCCCGGCTATTTTGGGGAAGACATTGACTTGTGATTCTGCTTGAATAGTCCCAGACAATTCGAGTTCAGAACGAATCTCGCCGCGTTTTGCTCTTGTAACTTCGACAGGTTTAAGTGCCGCTGCGGCTTCAGCTTGCTCCGGTGTGGGTTTCTCCGGTTTCAGAAATCGTGGGACGGTAAGAATCGCGCCTATTGCTAATAATATGAAAATGACGATCAGTACTTTTTTCAATTTTTTTCTCCTTTCTCCTTTTAATCAACGTTATGTTAAGTGTCTATTTATTGCAGGGTTTGTCCTATTGCTTTTTCCAATCTCGCTAAACCGACGACGTAATCGTGGTATGCCTGAAGCCGATTAACTTCTGCTTGTGCTAACGCGAGTTGGGTGTCGGTCAATGCGACAGTGGTAATGATTCCATTTTGAAATTGGAGATTTGCGATGCGTACACTCTCCTGTGCTTGGGTGACTGCTTCACGTTGTACATCAATAAGCGTTTGCGCTCCAAGAAGGTTAAGATAGGCATTGCGCACTTCAAACTCAACACCGACTTTAACTTGGGTTCCGCCCAACTGGACCTGCTTTAGAGTAGATTCGGATTGTTGGACAGCTGCGCGCGTCGCAAACCCATCAAAAATAGGGATATTGATCTGGAAACCGACGCTCCAAATCCTATTCATTTGTGTCAATCTTTCATTCTGTGATATTTGGTAGTTTGAGAAAAGTCCGAGGTCAGGAAGGCTCCGTGTTTTAGCGATGTCAACCTGTTTGTTGGCAGCATGCTCACTCAATTGCGTGCGGCGTACTTCGGGACGATTTTTAAGTGCTTGCTCTATAAGCGCGTCAAGGTTCAAGGCTGGCATTTGATGTTTTTCTGGGATTTCGAGTGTGCCTTTAACCGACACGTCCTCGGCGAGTGGTATGTTTAGTACTGTTTTATAGGCGTTTTTGGTGGTGATGATGGCGTTCTCGGCACGAACAACTTGGGATTGAGCGTTTGCGAGTTGGACCTTTGCCCGAAGGACATCAAAGTCAGTTGCGGCACCAGCCTTAAGCGATGCCTCTGCGATTCCGAGTTGCTTTTCAACAAGGGTAACGCTTTGCTGTGCTACCCTCACAAACTCTTGGGCGATCAAGACAGCGTAAAACGCCTCAGATACATCTAAACGGAGTTGATTATAGGCGGCATCAACATCGCGTTGTACGGCTTGGTAGTTGAGTTTTGCGGCTTGATAACCGTAATAGTAACGTCCCCATGCAAAGACAGGTTGTGTTAGATTGACAGTACCTTGAAGGTTGTGATGTGCTCCAAATTCCAGTTCAATCAGCTCGGACTCGTTATCCGCGCTCGGTGGTGACATTTCGTCCATTTCTCCGCCCGGCATCGGGAACCCAAACCCACCCTCGGCTTGGATTACCGACTTTTGTACATCTTTAAAATAAGTATAGTTGCCGTTGGCTGTAATTCTTGGCAAGAGCCCTGCGCGTGCAGAGCGAACTTGTGCCTCGGCAGTTTTCAGGTTCTGCTCAGCAGTTTGAACAGTAAGATTGCTTTCTTTGGCGATCTCGATACTTTCCTCTAATGTCAAACCCCGTGGTTCTTGTGCTAAGGATGTGAGATTTATTAGGAGCAGTAAAAAGGTTCCGACACATACAAAGTGGCAGAACCGTAATGGATTCATCGCGGTCGTGTCCTCCCGTGTTCGGTAAAGACGGACTTTCAGGAAGGTGCATCTCTACGATCGAAATTATGGATATGGGCAGGTAACGGGACCCACCCATACCGTATCTAAATAGGTGCTAATAACGAATAATAGTTGTAGCGTCGCCAATTGCCCAGAGTTGACCACTTGGCGTTTGAACGAGGTCGCGAAGATTGTTTCCTGTTGGCGATTGCTGCAATAGCCAGGTGACACCGCCGTCATTTGTGTAGAGGATTGTGCCGTTGTCTCCGACTGCCCAGCCTTCTTTGGCATCCCGGAACAGAATAGCATTGAGGTTTTCCTGCGTTGGAACAGTCTGATCAATCCAGGTAGTGCCGCCGTCTGTAGTTACGACAATAGCCCCCTGTTCCCCAGCGACCCATGCGTTTTGTGCGTCTACAGCATGGACATCGTTCCAGGTGGGTCCTTGCGAGATAGGTGTCCAAGTTTGTCCGCCATCCACCGTTTTCGAGATAGTGCCGGCATCTCCAACGACCCAGCCGACATTTCCATTAATGAAATGAGCCCCGTACAGATTGACGAACATAGCGGCACCATCCTGATTCCTCCAAGTTTGTCCGCCATCAGCTGTGTGCATAACTCTGGCCATTTCACCTACCGCCCATCCGTGTGTAGGACTTCCAAAACTCATAGCGTAGGAACCCATCGCGCTGAGCCAACTCATGTCTCCCTCAAACTTAATCCGTTCGGCGGTGCCGTGTCCTTCATCTCCTGGATCGCTGAGGTCCCCCCAAGTTTTGCCGCCATCTTTTGTTTCAGCCAACGCAGCGTTGGTTCCGACGACATACCCTCTGTTTTCATCAACAAACCCAACACCGAAGAGATCAAAGACATTCCCACTATTTTGGGGTTTCCATGTTTCACCGCCATCATTGGTATGCAAAACGCTTCCTGCTTCACCGACTGCCCACCCGAGCATGTCGTTGTGGAAATAGACAGCACGAAGTTCGCTCGCGCTTGATATAACATCCCATGTTTCACCGCCATCTGTGGTGTGCAGGATTGTTGCCTTATCTCCGACGATCCATGCTTCGGTTGCATTGATCATGTGAATACCTTGGAGTCGCGCGGCAACGGGTCGAGTCTCAAGGGGTGCCCAGGTTGTGCCACCATCTTTTGTCCGAAGGATTACACCGAATTCAGCAGCGGCAATCCCAATATTTTCATCGGCGAAGTGGACATCCCAAATTGGTTCAGGCATCCCGTTAGAGTTCGGGACATTGCTCGTTTGGATGGCCCACTTGTTACCGTTAACCGTTCCGACAACAGCACCCCCTGCCCCGACTGCCCATCCTGCTTTATCGTTTAGCATGAAAAGGGCATCAAGTGTGTTGACTGTTGCACTCGTCTGGAACTGCCAGTTCTGCCCGCCGTCATTGGTGTGGAGAAGGGTCCCACCGCCACCTGCTGCCCAACCGGCCTGTGGACTGACGAAGTGAATGCCTTCAATCGTGTTGTTGGTGTCAATCGCCTGTTGTGCCCACGTTGTGCCACCGTTTTTGGTGCTGATGATGAACCCGCCATCTCCACTCGCCCAACCGTGTTTCTCATCCGCGAAAGAGACATCTAACAATGCGACACCGGTGCCAGTATTCTTCTTCATCCATGTCTGCCCACCATCTGTAGTCTTCAGGACTGTGCCGTTTTCGCCGACTGCCCAGCCGATTTGTGGGTCTATGAAACGGACCTTTTTTAGTTCAACTTCAAGCGGTAGGGGTTGCTGGTTCCACGTTGTGCCGCCGTCATTGGTATGTAGGATTGTTGCACTGCTACCGACAATCCATCCGTGTTGTGCATCTATAAAAAAGACATCAGAAAAGGAAGCCTGCCACTTGGATTCGCTCACCGTCTCCCACGCTTTTTGTGCAAGCGCGAAAGGCGCGATAGAAAGCAGCAGCAAGACTCCGAAAATAGATAGTATTCGCTTTCTCTGTTTCATTAAACTTCACAGCGTCCAGCCCTACGCTTCAGGTATGGAATGAACGCTAACCTCCTTACTTCTTGAGACGGGCTTGCGAGTAACGCCCTTCGTTTTAGGTAGTGCATTGTACTTTTCTACAATCGTGAACTGAAGTCTATGTGCTTCATTCTGCTTTATATGATACCACGTCTGAACAATTTATGTCAACCGAAAATCGGAAGCAGGCAGAGGTGTTCAATTGTGAGAAAAATAGTCGCCAGTTGTCAGAATCAGGATTTTCAGAATTCAAGGATTTTCAGTGTGCATTATTGCGCATCGCGTAAGTCCTGTTAAAGATTCACATAGAAAAAATAGATTGACACAAACCGATTTTTTTGGCATAATAATTGTACCTATAGGTTCAAAAAGATTTCGCAAATTCACTGAATTTGGTTTGTTCAGACACGAATACCTAAATATATTAGGAGGTTTTCATGAAATTTATGAAACAATTAACCATAGGACTCAGTCTACTTCTGAGTGTTTGCCTGCTTGCTGCCCCTCCGGCGCTCGCGCAACTTGAGCTTAAAACGCTGACAGGTCTCTGGCTCTTTGACGAAGGCAGTGGCAACCTCGCCGCAGATTCATCCGATAGTGCGCTTGATGCCACAATAGAAGGAAACCCGTCGTGGGTTAATGGCGTGTTTGGTTCAGGGTTGGAACTCGATGGCGTAGATGCTTATGTTGAAGTTCCGGCACACGTGAATCCGACAGATGCCATCACTGTCTCGCTTTGGGTTAAAAGTATGACAGAGACTTGGAATCAGCACGGTTGGATGATTGAAAAACGGAATGCCTTTATCATTCATCCCAATGCGGATACCAAAAACGTTTCGTGGCCGATTTGTAACAGTGGTTGCTGGAATAAGCCCGGTGGCTGGCGCGATGGCGAAGTCGGACCGGACGACATCACCGAATGGCATCTCTACACCACCACGTTTGACAGTGCAACCGGTGAGTGGAATATCTATATTGATGGCGTGGCAGAAAGCTCAATGACGATTAATCAAGATCCTATTGATGCGGACGATGGACCGCTATATATCGGCAGGGATACCTGTTGTGATGGCAGATTCGGGAATGCTATCATTGACGAAGTTGCGATTTTCAATGTTGCCTTGACTGCTAATGAGATCCAGGCAATGATGGAAAAAGGGCTTTCCGCGACACTTTTGACACCGGTTGAACCCGAAGGCAAACTCTCCACGACTTGGGCGAATGTTAAACAGCAATACTAATCTATCAATAGGCGGGTGATGCTCGTTCTTACCCGCCTCTTTCGTTAAAAAATAAATATAAGGAGATAAAATTACATGTTCCCCAAAATATCAATATCAATCCTGTGTATTGCGTGCCTCTTCGTAGCGATTCCTTTGGTGGACGCACAACTTCCGTTAGACGGTGTCGTGAGTTATTGGTCTTTTGATGACGGGACGATAGCGGGTAACACTGTTGAAGACCTTTTAGGTGACAACGATGGCGAACTTATGGGGAAACCGAAATCTGTCGCTGGCAAAGTCGGAAAGGCACTTGAATTCGATGGTAAGAATTCTGTACATATTCCGGGCACCGATTCATTAGAACTTGCTGGTGAAAAAGAGATGAGTGTCGCTGTTTGGTTGAATGCGGACAGTGATAGTCCTGTGGAAGGTGTCGTCGCTGGATGCTGTGGTACGATTTTTGCGCAGCGAGATGCCAGCGGTTGGGCATTGCGGTTTGATGGTAGAAATGCTGGTCAAGAGATGGAATTTATTGTTCAACCGGGTTGGCAAGGAGATGGCGGTTTTGGTGCCCCTAAATTTGCCCCAGGGACGTGGCATCATCTCGCTGGCGTTGTTGCTGACAAAGATATGTTGATTTATGTTGATGGTAAGTTGGAGAAAGAAATGGGTTACAACGGTCCGATATCTACCGCTGGATCGGAAACAGAGATCGGACATGCCGTTGACGGGGGTTTCATAGGGATCATTGATGAGGTTATGATTTACAATAAAGCCCTATCCGCAGATGAAGTTGAGCAGATTTTTGAAGCGGAAGGTCTCCCTGTACAACCGCAAGGTAAACTCGCGACACATTGGGGTCAAATCAAAGCTTCGTTCTAAAACAACGTCCGCCCATTTTCCCGAATTCGCGAATACTGTAAACAGTCATTTTATAATGGAACAAAGCGAAAAAAAAATAAAACACTTAGAGATGATCCAAAGTGTGATCAACCGATTAGCAAATAACTCTTTCTCTCTGAAGTTGAAAAGTGTTATTTTTGTTGCAGTTGTCCTTGGCTTCACCGCGAAAGATGGGAATCACGATTATATTTGGTTAACTTCCATCCCTACGCTTGCTTTTTGGGGATTAGATGGGTTTTATTTGAAAGATGAAAAACTTTTCCGAGTACTATATAATAACGTTAGACAAATGGATGACAAAGACATAGATTTTTCAATGGATGTATTCGCTTTTAAATCCAATGAAAAAGGTTGGATTTCAGTCTGCTGTTCACGGACAATCCTTTGGTTTCACCTCCCAATTCTGACTGTCATCTTAGTTATAGGGGTTTTGGGACTTATACAGCAATAAGGAGCGATGAATGGCAAAGCGAGTATTTTTCAGTTTCGATTACCAAGACGTGATAGATTTCAGGGCGAATGTTGTTCGGAACCACTGGATAACTAAGCCTGATAGAGAAGATGCGGGCTTTTTTGATGCTTCAATCTGGGAATCCGAGA
Organism: Candidatus Poribacteria bacterium; assembly: GCA_965208735.1. Taxonomy (GTDB): domain Bacteria; phylum Poribacteria; class WGA-4E; order WGA-4E; family WGA-3G; genus WGA-3G. Next base: position 3,780,422 of record CBDBPM010000002.1, on the reverse strand, counting down.
AGAGGACTGGAGATATGGCATTAAAACAACTCATTGATGAAGCACTTCAGCATACTTCTGTAACGGTTGTTTTGATTGGAAGTGAAACCTATGCGCGTCGATGGGTTCGATACGAGATCATGAAAAGCCTTATAAAGGGTAATCATGTATTTGGAGTGCATATAAACTCTATTAAAGATAAATACGGGAAAACAAAACCTTTAGGTCTTAATCCTTTTAACTACCTTGGTTACCAACATAACGATAATCGAACAAAGAAATATCTATGCGAATGGAGAGAGGAAACATGGATTCAATATTGTGACCATGTCTCGAATACGCTTAAAATCCAATCCCTTCCGCTAGGGGAAGTTTATCCATTATCATCAAATTATCCAGTATACAATTGGATAATGGATGATGGGTATCGTAATTTCGCAACGTGGGTGCAGCAAGCCAGCCCGTGTACAGCAGGGTTTCCTAATCCGGCCAATCTTTAGGTGTATAATCAATTGTGAGTTTTGCTATAATTTGCCTGAATCGCGGATGACACGGATTTCGCTGATTTTGAAGATCCCTCCTACAAGAGAAGCGACGTTCCTATTCACCATTTGGATTTTCTTGACACCAATTCGTCTCTGTGTCATACTGAGTGCATAAAGTCTGGGATTAATGTCCAATTGTTGGCAGTGTCCTAGCGTTCGTTCCTACCGCTTAAACTTCATCTTGAGAAAGGACCCTTTAATTATCTTATGGAACCCGTAAAAGTAGGTGTAATTGGATGTGGTGTCATCGGAAGCAGACACCTCAGTATCGCCTCGGAGGCATCACACATTGAATTAGTCGCAGCGGCGGATATGATTGAAGAAAATAGAACCCGTGCTGCGGAACGCTTCAACCCACCCAAAATGTATAGTAACGACATTGAGATGCTCAACGACGATGACATCGAAGCGGTCGTACTCGCGTTTCCGACGCAATATAGGACAGAAGTCGCCCTGCGCGCATTTGAGAGCGGCAAGCATGTCCTGATTGAAAAACCGATTGCGATGAACGCCGCTGAGGTCGAACAACTCATCGCTGCGCGTGGAGACTTAATCTCAGGATGTTGTTCCTCGCGAAACCGTTTCAGTCCAGCGGCTCGGCTTGCGACACAACTCATCACGACGGGTGGTTTAGGCGAACTACGCAGTGTATATTGTCGCGCCATCAGAGGTGCCGGGAAAGAACCCGACACACCGCGCCCTGCTTGGCGATTGATTAAGGCACTCAACGGCGGCGGCATTCTCGTTAACTGGGGATGTTACGATCTCGACTATCTGCTCGGTATTACAGGATGGCAGCTTAAGCCGGAGACCGTATTTGCACAGACATGGACGGTGCCATCGGTCTTTGAATCGCACATCGCTCCGGGTTCCGATGCGGAAACTCACTATACTGCGCTCATCCGATGCGAAGGTGGTATTGTGTTCAGTGTTGAACGCGGTGAGTTCATGACGATGCACAGACATGAAGGTTGGGAAATTATCGGCACAGAAGGGTCTCTTAAGTTGACAATGGGCGATGGAAAACCGGAAAGTGTTACTTATAATCGCACAACAACAGAAGGCGGTGTTGAATCAACATCCCTTACGGAAATAGGGGAGGCACCAGCATCAGAACACAGCAACCCGCTCTCTGATTTCGCCGCTGGTATACGCGAAAATCGGCAACCGTTGACGAGTTTGGAAAACGCACTCGTTGTTCAGAAGATAACCGATGCTATTTACGCGTCCGCAGAAACAGGGAAGGCTGTGGAGATAGAGAAATAAAATTCTGCGGGTTCCGATAGGTTAGAATTATTTTTTAATCCCGGTGCGGTTAGAAACCGCACCTACCGGACCTGTGCAAGATGCGGTTAGAAACCGCACCTACCGGACTTATACACGTTGTTGTGGCGAGGTTAGGAAACCTCGCCAGCGACTTTTTGGGGATGCGTTTATAGGAAAAACTTTTCGGCGACTACAGTTGTGAAATTCTTACCCATGACCCGGTAACCTTCCGCATCGGGATGTAGGGCATCAGGGAGTAGGTGAACATAGTCATCACCAAAGACACTTAACCCGTCAACGTAATGGACACGCTTATCGCCGTGTGCTTGAAGTGCTTCAGCAGCGGCTTGCACCTCTTCACGCATTCGTTGAAGGTGAAATCCTACTGCGTTCGGTTTCTCCTCCCGCGGTGGTGAACAGATAGGTGACATCAGCACAATGGGTATATCTGGATGTTTCTCTCGGACAATCTGGACTGCACCTATGATCGCAGGACGGAACGCCCGCGGTCCTAAACTGGATGCACCTTGGATGTTGATGCCGAGGCACATTGAGATATAATCAGCAGGCGCGTCTCGGATCATCCGTGCTACCATTGCATCGAGATGGCACTGCCCGCCGTAACCGAGGCAAGTTAAATTCAACCCGTGTGTGCGCGCAGCAATCGCGGGCCACGTCTGTGTCGGTGATGCCGCTGTCCGACATTGCGTGATAGAACTGCCGTAGGTAATCCAGCGCGAGCGCGTGTCGTTGAAAGGTTCCAGCGTCGCACCATCATCTATTTCCAAGCTGCGGAGTTGAAACTTCCCGAATTGTGGCAACCACAACTCAATTAATTTGTCTTTATCGGACAAATTTTCAAAAACAAAATCGTCTTTCTGCGACAGATCAAGCGCGGCTACGACTTCACCATCACAACAGAGGTCAAGTATCCCACTTTCTTTTTGCGGGACAATACTGCCAGAAATTCGGGTTGTACTGCTCCGAAAACTGATGCGCACGCCTGCGGGCATCGCTGATCGTTCAAGTAGCGGCTCCGGGAAAAGGACGTGTGCTGAATGGGGTGTGCGCCACGGCATCACCCAATCTTCGGTTTTCTGAAGAGAGATGTTTCCTTGCCAAGTTAATTGCGGTGCGTCCGGCTTTAATTGCATTGTTTCTCCTTTCGTTATAGAAGTCTACATCCCATCAACGAGGGCGCGTAATTGCCGTATACCCTTCAACATATCTTCCGGCTGTCCCCAGTGTTCAATGCTCGCTGAGCCAGTGAATCCATCAGCAACGAGTGTTTCCAAAATCTGAGCATACCGCAATTCTGTATCGCCGATAGGATCAAGGTTTTTCTCAGGATTCGGTTTCACATGCAGATGTCGCACGAGACCTTTGATGTGGGCGTATCCATCTGGCAACGGATTTTCTCCGCAGTGTAACCCGTTATTAACATCCCAGCACGAGGTGAGCGAGGTGCTATTTCCGAGTGCATCAATGACAGCACGCGTCTCTTCGCATGAACCAGCGAGACAAGCACTTTCGTTTTCAAAGCAGAGCGTAACGTCTGCGCTCTCAGCAATCGGAACAACCAGTGAGAGTTTTTCGACAATGCGTTCCATATAGTCGTTAATATCCGGACGCGGTGCGCCTTTAATACGACGATTCGGATTCCAAAACGTGAACCCACGAATGACTTGAGTATCAAAGGCGTGTGCGAGTGTAACCATTCGGTCGAAATGCTTCCGATGTTTGTCATATTCTTGTGGATCGTCAATTGAACATTTCCCAAACGGTGACCCGATACTGGCGACGCGAACATTGTAGGTACTCAGTACATCTTGCGCGCGTTGGACATCGTTATCGTCAATTTCGGTTACGTGTTTGCCCCAAACACCGCCGCGTATTTCGACGGTATTCGCGCCAGCTTCAACACCAAGTTTGATGGCTTCCTCAAAATCAGTTTTAGAAACCTCATCAGCAAAAAAACAGACATCAATCATTCCAAAAGACTCCTTTTTTAATTCACTCCAATTCCTTCAATGCTGTCAGAATCTGGTCCGAACTGGAGCGGTGTCCGAACTGAGCATCAAGGGACTTCCACACAACACGCCCGTCTTGGTCAATAATATAGGTTGCCGGGCGCGCTATGCTCATGTTCCCTGTGTCAATAACATTATAGGCATCAATCGCTTCCCTATTTTCATCCGAGAGTAAGAGATAAGTTATCCCGAGACTCTGCTTTGTTATGCCTGTAAGTGCCTGTGAATCGGCACTAATCGCAATTATTTCGGTATCTTGTGCTTTAATGTCTTCATAACCTGTTTGCAACTCACCGAGTTGCGTTTGACAGAAACCTCATGTCCCCATCCGATAGAAGACGATGGCTAACTTTTGTCCACTGTAATCCGAGAGACTATGGAGATTCCCCTCAGCATCTGGCAATGAAAACTCAGGTGCCGTTGCACCAATAGCGAGTCCGTCACCCAACGGAAGTTGCTCAATTGTATCCTGCGTGGAAACTACCTCTTGTAAAGCCTGCTCCGGTTTGTCACATGCCGGACACAAGAAGATGATAGTAGCCAATAGGATTGAAAGGTTCACTAAACTAAAAGTGCCTGAAAACGGAGTTTTCCGTTTCGGGTTCATGAAATAATTTGTTATCAATTTGGATTGCATGTTTCACGCCTCCCTTCGTCGTTTTGTGATTGCATCCAGTGGCGGACATCGGCGCGCATTTTTTCGAGTGTCGGACGCATATCCGCATTAAAGGCTATATTGTTGAATTCATAAGGGTCTGTTGTTAGGTCGTATAATTCCTCTACGGGGTGGTGTTGTGTGAGATAGACGAGTTGTGCGGTTTGCGGATCGGTTTCTGCTTTTTGCACCCAACTTTTCCAGACCTCAGCGTGGCTTTCTGGAATGCCTTCAACTTCAGTGAAATGCGTCGTCCATCCATTTTCAGGCATGAGATTCAAGATATATTTATAGCGATTATCTCGGACACAGCGTTGCGGAAAAACATTCATATTTCCGTCGCGGGTATGCGTGCCGTAGATTTTATCGCGGAACGTCGCCTGCTTCCCGAGTAAGACTTTCTTAAAACTTTTGCCATCTAAATCGTCCGCGGGTTCACCCCCTGCGATGTCTATGAGCGTCGGAAAGAAATCGACGTGTGAAATCATTGCATCAGAAACGGTATTTGCAGAAATCTCGTTGCACCACCTCGCAATGAACGGCAGGCGCGTCCCGGTGTCATACAAGGTCCATTTACAGTGTGGCCACTCAGAACCGTGATCAGTCGTATAGATAAACAACGTATTGTCTGCGTATCCGTGTGTCTCCAGCATTTTGTCAACTTCGCTGATACGGGTATCCATCGTAGTGATGTCTTGATAGTAGTTGGCAAGCGCATTTCGAGCGATCGGTGTATCAGCGATATAGGGAGGCAATGGCAAGGCATCTGGGTCATAAATTTTGTTGGGTTCCCACGTGACGTGCGGGTTGCTATCACCAAGAATGAGACAAATCGGTTGATCCGGATTCTCTTGTCGATGGTTTGAAAGGAAACGTTCAACGGGAACCGTATCAAGTCCTTCTGCTCGGTATTTTCGGTTATGCTCGGCACGCTTCGGGAGAAAACCGCCGATGTATTCAAAATCGAAGAGCGTCTCCGGCTTTACGTGCGTTTTGCCAGCGATTGCGACCCGATAGCCGAGTTCTCGGAGCGTACTCGGTAGAGTTTTGAGGTGCGCGTGGCACTCCGTATGATTGCCCATTGCGCCATGTCGTGCCGGATACAGCCCTGTATAGAGGGTGGAACGTGAGGGTGCGCACGTTGGTGTCGGCGTAAAAGCGTGCGTGAAACGGATTCCGTCTTCAGCAATGCGATCCAAGTGTGGCGTTTGGATATATTCGTTCCCGTAGCAACCGAGGTATTCCGAGCCGTGGTCATCGGAGAGATAAACAACAATATTTGGCTTCTTCAATGCCATTGATTAGTAGTCCTTAGCGGGTGAAAACGGCTTCGGTTTCTGAGGGTTTTCGATTTTCATCTCGACATTTTCCGGCGGAAATTGTGTACAGACCGCTCCGTCCTTCATCACCCATCTGAAGTTATGCCAGAAGCGTTTGCTTGTCTTGACGATTTCTGGGTTTGTATAGACCCCTGCGACAGCAATACGGCTCTGCTCAGTTTTGTTTGGTGGGCTATAGTGCCAAAGGCTGCTGTGCCAGATAACGACATCTCCGGTACCTAACTCAATATGGTGTACACCGTGCTTTTCGATCATCTCTTGAACGGCTTCGCGTGGTAGTTCGCCGTGTATACTATCGGGGTACAAAACGTGTTCAATGATCTCGGTTTTGTGGCTGCCGGGGATAAACTGCATGCATCCATTTTCTTGGGTTGCGGGTTCAAGGGGTGTCCAGAAGTTGAAAGGTTCCGTTTCACCATCGCGCCAGAGTCCGTTGTCTTGGTGCCAGGGGGTTGCACTGCCAGTGAGTGGCGGTTTGAGGAAGCAGCTATTGAACTTCATAATGATGTCGTCACCGAGGAAATAGCGTGCGATGTTGAGTATTTTAGGGGCGGCATGTATGTTATGCCATATCAGTGGTGCTTGGACGCAGAAGTTGCTGAGTTTCCGATAACGTGCGATCCGTCCTTGTGGCGAATTTTCCATGGGATCCATCGGATCGATATCAGCGGACTGTCCGGGATCGGGTTGCATGATGTGGTTGCGGATCACACCGCGGAGTTCCGCGGCCAAGTCTTGTGAGATAATATTGCGAAGGATAAAGTAGCCTTCGGTCTCATACTGCGCTTTCTGCGCAGGGGTCGGTTGCCATCGTGTCATTGTGATATTACCTCTTTGAAAGTGGGAGGTACACACCGTGTACCTTAGCGGAGCAGAAACCTACAGAGCGTGCAATGCTCGTCAAATCTTAGCAAATTGCGTTAGTCGTAGATTACACAAAGATGTCTTGAACCCGACATTGGAACCCTTCAACAACATCTCCACCATCAAGCGTATCGGTCCCACGTAAAATCGTGAAATCCGCATTGGGACAATAAACCTCTACTGTTTCTCTACGTGGATTAATAACCCACACCATTCTACAACCAGCAGCTAACCATTCCTCCACCTTCTCGGCAACCTCAGCATAAGTATCGCCGGGGGAAATGACTTCAACAGCCAAATCGGGTGCCCCCTCCCAATAACCCTTGACAATACCTTGCTGTTCAATTGATGCCTGACAAACAAAGGCGGCATCTGGTGCGCGCACCGTATCTGGGTTTTGAGCAATCTTAAAACCTGTTTCGGCACCACAAACATACCCTAATTTATGCGTTTTAACGTATATGTTAAGTTTGGTTCCAATTTCAGCGGCGCAGATGCCATGCTCAAATCCAGCAGGTGGCATTTTTTGGAGTACTCCTTTCACGAGTTCATATCGAGTGCCATCATTAGGCTGCTTAGCCAGGTCATCAGCCGTTAAAAGGTTGTGCTGCACAGCTAGCGATGTGGATGTCGATTGATTTAGTTCCATGTCTGCCATGGTGTCCTCCTCAATAGAATGTTCAAGAATTTGCGCCTATACGACAACACTTACGGGCGGATATTCAAGTAACTCAGCGATTTTTCAGTTGTCCCCAAGTTGTTGTAAGCAACCCGTTTGGGGAAACAGGTAGTACCGCTTCTACACCTTTCATCAACTCTGCAACCTCCGCCTCTGTAATGCCGCGGTCAAAGAAGATAACTTCGTCCAATCTACCGATGAATTTCTCACCGCCGAAGGTCCCAAAAAGCAGCTCACCTGCCTGATCTATATCGCCATCTTGTTTGGTTGTGGCTTCAAGCGTGCCATCTACATATAGTTGCATCTCATTTCCATTATAGAGTCCAACGATGTGATACCATTTTTCGGGTTCAATGACGCTTGTCCCCCACACGCCGCCTGTAAATCCACCACCTGACCAGATACCGAATACATAGCCTCCGGGCACTCTCTCATTTGGCGACTGTACCTCCAACAGATAGGAACCGTTCTTTCGGATAGCGGTATCGGAAACGTCTTTAGTCATGTAGACCCAAGTTGCGATGCTCATCTCTTCCTTGAAACTGAGGCTATCAGAGTGTTCAACAGTCACGACATGCGGTGGTTCAAATTCCAATGCGCCCCCGAATTTACCTTCTGCCCATTTCGCGCCGCTAATCGCGCCATCATTCCCATTGCCGGACGTATCTCCAGCAGTCCCACCTTTGCCTTCATCAAAGCGCCAGATACCGACTGCATCATCGAGCAACTCGGCAGAAAGCGGATACGTTGCTATACACAAGCAGCCAATAAGCGCGAGCCAAAATATCTGTTTCATGTTTGTTTTCCTCCGTTGATAATATAGGAGTTTAGCAGAAAGAAAAAAATGTGTCAAGGATATGGACGTGTCTTTTTTCGTTGAATCGTTTAGAAAAATATGATAAATTGGAAAAAACAAACATGATTCTGTGAATTGACTGATGCTGACGCAAGAAATGATAGCCGATGTACCATCGGACCCGGGTGTCTACTTTTTTCGGGGAGCCACGGGGACGATTCTCTATATCGGCAAAGCGAAATGCTTACGGAAACGGGTGCGTTCTTATCTCCATAAAACGAAGAACCGCCCAAGCAAAATCAAACGGCTGATCCGGTGGACAACAGATGTCCGATATCAGGTGTGTCGTTCAGAACAGGAAGCCCTCTTCCTTGAATCGCGACTGATCCAAGAATATCAACCCACTTATAACACCGCTCTGAAATATGGCAGGACATCTTGGTATATTCGGATAGACGTTGGAGAGGCTTTTCCGCGCCTTGAGCGCGTGTCCGAAACACAAATAGAAGATGGTGCGAGATATTTCGGTCCGTTATCAAGTCGCCGATGGACAGATGAGGCGATTGACGTTTTACAGCGGATCTTTCCGGTACGCACGTGCGAAGGTGAGATTACACCGATTCTGGGGTTTCGTGCCTGTTTCCAGTATGACTTAAAGCGGTGTGATGCTCCGTGTGCAGCACTCATTACGCGCGAACGCTATGGAGAGGTGATTACAGACATCGTCGATCTGCTGGATGGAGAATACGAAAAAGTACAGACGCGTTTGGTTTCTAAACGGGATAGTGCGTCGGAGGCTCTGGAATTTGAGCGCGCTGCTGCGTTGCACAAGCAGCTGCAACGGATTCAAAAAGTCTTTACGTTCTTAGATGTGCATCGTCGATGAACCCACGGCTACAGAAGCCAGCAGGACATCCATTTCATGAAGAATGTGCAATTATAGGTACTGTTGGAACACAGGTAAATTTCCGTATATTTGGCAGCTAATTTCACTTTTGTAAAAAAAATGTTGCCAAGAAAATTAATATCGTGTTAGAATAGTAGAGAAATAATTATTCAAGGAGGTTAACCCATGCAAATAGCAAAATTATCGCTAATTTGTCTTGTCGCCTTTGCATTCATGGTAGGCTGTGGCATGATGGGACAGAAGGCAGAAATGTCTGAAACCGCCACAAGCACTATGGACAGTGCTCCCATGAAATCTGATGCGAAGAGCGCCAGTGACGTAGCAGAAGCCATGGATAAAGCCGCCGTTGAAGAGATCACACTGAATGTCACGGGGATGACATGAGGCGCATGTACCAGTGCGGTGCAGGGTGCACTCAGCAAGGTCACCGGTGTTTCTGAAGTGGTGAGCGTTTCTTCAGCGAGCAACACGGCTGTTGTAAAGGTTGAAAAGGGTAAAGTAGCGACAGATGCCCTGATTAAAGCTGTTGAATCAGATAAGCGCTTTAAGGCAACGGTTGCCAATTAGTGGCATAGAAAGAAGGGCGGATTTATCCGCCCTTTCTATATGAGTTGAAGAGCGAATCATATTTCCTTTGCGCGCGCAATTGGATATAGCTTAATTCATTAAATATAAAGTTGAGCGGGCGCGATCGGAAAATCGCTTTTAACTTTTACAAGTAAGGGGAATAAACTTATGCGTCAGTTAAACGTGAGCATGCTATTTGTCTGCTTTACGGCACTTCTATTTGTTTTTGCTTGTGCAGACTCGTCAAAGAAACCAGCAGAGACACCAAGCCAGACGGCAGAAGAAACGACAAAAACACCAACGCAAACGGCAGAAGCAAGTATTGAAGAAGTGACACTAACTGTAACCGGTATGACGTGAGGCTCTTGTACCAGTGCGGTGCAGGATGCACTTACGAAGGTAACCGGTGTTTCTGAAGTTGTCAGTGTTTCTATGGCTGATAACAAGGCTGTGGTGAAGGTTGAGAAGGGTAAAGTTACTACAGACGCTTTGGTTAAGGCTGTTGAAGCGGATCCACGCTTTAAGGCAACAGCTGCTAACTAAAAATTTTAGGCTTATACGCAATTAGTTGACTTTGTATGGCGAGGCTTTTGTGCCTCGCCATTTTTTTTAGATAAATGTCCTGATGTCTCAGTTACTGCCCTTTGGCGTAAAGTGGGTTTTCAAGTAGCGTTTGGACTTCGTAGATAGAGCCTTTTAACTCCGCATAGGGTTCTGGCATACGTACGGGTGCAGCCACCATACGGGGTTGATTCGTCGGTTCGCCACGGATGATGAAGTCGTTAAAGGTGTCCCAATCCGGGATGCCTTTCAGGGGCCAGGCATCTACGGCGCAATACTGGAAAAGCAGTAAGCGTCGCGATTTGTCAGAGGTGTTCGGTGCAGATCCGTGTAATGCCCGAACATGATGGATTGTGATCCCACCTGCCTTCAACTCAACAGGTACAGCCCCCTCTGACGTGAAATCGGGATCCGTCACCGCACCGATAAATGCGCCATCTTGGTGATGATCTAAGGTTGGTCCCTTATGGGAGCCAGGAATTATCATCAATGCGCCGTTTTCTACAGTCATATCGTCAATTACAATACCGACTGCAAGCAGGTCGTCATTGGTATGCGGATAAAACGCCCAATCCTGATGCCATTCAACTGGACTTCCGAACTCTGGATACTTCATGTTCAACTTATGCCCATTATACCGAACGCCGGATCCGATAAGTTGTTCCACAATATCCAGAACTTTGGGGTGCCGTAAGGTTTGGTCGTAGACGGTATGGTACAGTGCCGGGCTTTTGATACGCCGCACGCGCGGATTCGCGGCGGTATGTCCGGGTTCCAGATCAAAGATGTCGGTATGTTCGGTAACCTCTCTCGATTTCTCAACGAATTCATCGGTGACGCGTTGGAGGTCCGCGACCTCTTCCCCTGATAGCACTGCCTCAACACCGATATAACCGTTTTCGTCGTAAAAATCACACTGTTCTTGGGTGAGCATTGTTCCGTTACACTCCTCTTAGCGAAATGATGCTGCTATTATAGGTCAATCTGTTAAAAATTTCAACCCTTGATTAACAATCGCTCATAAATGTCCTGTACTTTTTGGACATGTGCTTCAATGCCGAAGGCTTCTTCAGCATGTTTTCTTGCCGCTTGTCCGATACGCATGCTTTGGATCGGATCTTTGGCGAGCTCAATAATCTTGTCTACGATTTTCTCTATCGGGTCTAATGGGATAATGTACCCCGTTACGCCATGAACAATCATGTCAGCGGTACTGCCGATCGGTGTGCCGATAACGGGTTTGCCAGCTGCCATTGCCTCTGCGATGACGCTTCCTGCTGAAAGGGTTACGAGCAGATTGAGTTCCTGCATTACCGTGGACATATCGGTGCAGTGTCCGGTGAAGTGGACGATTTCTTGCAACCGATATTTGGCTACCAACTGGCGGACTTCACGCTCGTAAGCACGATGTACAGGTGTATCTAATGCGGCACCAATGACGCGAAACCGGACTTTTTTGTATTGGGCAGCGACCTTGGAGGCTATCTCAACGAACGCTTTTTGACATTTGAAGGGTTCAATTCTACCCACAATACCAACGACATATTCCGCTGGGTGTGCGGGTCCATGCGTGGATTGAAAGACCGACAAATCAACACAATTCAGTATGACCTCAATTTTGCTGGCATCAACGCCTGCTTGGATGAGTGGCGTTTTGCTCTGTTCCGAGATAGCGATAATACTATCCATCCGGTCAAACTTGTACTTTTTCACCTGCGTGGGTGTGAGAAGGTTCCGCGCGTGCGAAACAACAGGGACTTTCAGCCGTTTTTTGAGGGACCACAGATACGGATTAAACCACGAATCGGAAGTATGGATTAGGCAAGCGTTGTGGGTCTTGGCAAGTGCGAGTAATTTCCGAGCGGCACTGTGCCTCGTTATCAACGACTTCGCCTTTCGCCACGGTGGAAGCGCAAGAACCACTGTGGGAATATTGGCACACCTCAAGTGTTGAACAAAAACACCATCATCAGGACAAGCGACGATGGGATGATAGCGCGCCTGATCCATATTTGCAACGAGATAAGCAAGTTGCTTTTCACCTCCGCCGATGCTCGAACCGCAGTGACTGAGGTAAAGTATCGGTTTTTTGTCCATGGAGCCCGCCTACCCATTTCTGCCGTCGGCAAAATGGATTTTCGCAAAAGAAAGTTTCCATCCGGTACCCAACACATGAGTGAGTTCTCAGCGGCGAGTTTGGGAACTTACAACTTAAACAGGGAAGTCAAGCTTTTGGTCCCGGAAAACTTGGCTCACTGATCGGTGTTGATGTACTCTCAATATGGCTTGAGAGAGGAGTGGTGCGATAGAAAGCACCTTAACTTTACCATCCAACTGTTTTTCAGCAGGAACAGGAATTGTATTGGTAGTGACCACCTCACGAATTGATGGGTGCTCGAGACGTTCTAACGCCGGACCGACGAGTATCGGGTGTGCGATACTTACATAAGCAGGTTCTGCGCCAGCCTCCGCTAATGCCATGGCTTGTTGGCGAATCGTTCCGCCTGTTTGTATTTCATCATCGGTGATGATAGGAGTTTTACCTTTAACATCCCCAACAAGTTCAACGAATTTGACGCTCTGTCCATCAATACCGGTGCGTCGTTTGTGCATGATGGCTAACGGCAGCCCAAGCATATCGGCGTATTTCTCTGCTAACTTGGCACGACCTGCATCAGGGGCAACAATTACGCCGTTTTCGACCTGCTTCTCGCGGAAGTAGTTTACCAAAGTCGTCACGGCAGTTAGGTGATCCATAGGGATATCAAAGAAGCCCTGTATCTGTGGCACATGTAGATCCAGAGCCATGACCCGACTCGCGCCTGCTGTCGTCAATAGATTGGCGACAAGCTTCGCGCTAATGGGTTCGCGTCCTGTTGTTTTGTGATCTTGACGGGAATACCCAAAATACGGAATAATCGCGGTAATCTGTCGGGCTGATGCCCGTTTCATCGCGTCAATCGTGATGAGCAGTTCCATCAGATTTTCGTTAGCAGGCTGACTTGTTGGCTGCACAACATAAATATCCGTGCCGCGGATACTTTCCTCAATTTGAACGCGCGTTTCATCATTCGGAAATGGACCGATTGTAATTTTACCGAGTTCAACGCCTAAAATCGCAGCGATCTCTTTTGCTAATGCCGGGTTCGCGCTTCCAGCGAATAGCCTGAAATCGTCGCTAACCTGCTGGTCAGTCAGTGTAGACATACCAAAACCTCCTTATACCGAGTTAATTTTATTTATCACAACTACTTACTGTGCTGGAACATAAATTGTAAATCCTGTACATTCTGTCAGGCTGCACGCATTCTACATAAGGCTCCCCAGAAGGATTACCCATAAGATCATAAGGACAATGGGAACAACGAGACCAATTATGGACTGACGTAATTGAATGCTTCGACCTTTCGTTGTGTAACTATCTGTATACAAGGCTGCATGTTCAGGTGATTTCCCAAGCAGCCGTGAGGCAGATGGCGTTGGCTCATAGATAGAAGCAATAAGGACCCCAAGTATGTTTCCCAAAAAACCGATGAAAAACCATGTAACCTTCTTGGCATCGGATTCTGCGTCTTGTTCAGCCGTCAGATGGGCGTTCGTTGGAATTTGCTGCTGTTGAGAGTCATTCATTTTAGAATCCTTCCTTGCGCGATGCGCTTGCCTTTTAGGGATTGCTATTCGGAAATTAGCGATTCACCTGTCATTTCAGCGGGTTGATCTAAACCGAGGAGACTGAGTGCTGTCGGTGCGATGTCGGCAAGTCGTCCACCCTCACGGAGTTGTTGCCCTCTGCGTTGATTATCGACAACGATGAGATCCACATCATAGGTGGTATGTGCAGTGTGGATACCGCCGCTATCGGGATCAATCATCTGCTCACAGTTCCCATGGTCAGCGGTGACAATGAGCGCGCCATCCTTTTTAAGCACAGCGTCAACAATTCTCCCAACACCAGCGTCAACTGCCTCAACTGCCTTGATAGATGCTTGAAGGGAACCCGTATGTCCGACCATATCGCCGTTGGCATAGTTGAGTACTATTAGGTCATATTTGTCGGAGCCGATTCGACGTAACATTTCTGCTGTCACGCCCGGCGCTGACATCTCCGGTTTCTGGTCGTAGGTCGTTACGTCACGTGGAGAGGCGATGATTTGCCGATCTTCGCCTTGATACGGTTCATCTCGATAGTCGTTGAAAAAGAAGGTAACATGCGGAAATTTCTCAGTCTCTGCGCATCGGAACTGCGTGAGTCCTGCCTCGCTGACATAAGCACTGAGTGTATTCTTCATTTTGGGTGGTTTTTTGATCGCCGCTTCAACAGGCATTCCTTGCTCGTACTCGGTCATTGTAACAAACTTAACGTCAAGTTTGCAATTCCGTTTAAAACCCATTTCTCGTGTGACACCGTCTTTTCCTTCCGCTTCATACGGAAATTCATCAAGACAAAAGGCTTTGGTGAGTTCTCTGGGTCGATCGCCTCGGAAATTATAGAAAACAACGGCATCACCGTCAGTGATACGAGGCAGTGGATCACCGTCACTTCCAACAACCACACTCGGGCGCACAAATTCATCACCTTTGCGGTTGGTGTCATCCGGATTCTCGTAATAGTCGCGATAGGCATCCGTAGCGGCGGTGATGTGGTTGTCACACCCTTCGGTTAAAAGGCGATACGCTACCTCAACGCGTTCCCAGCGATCATCCCGATCCATGGCGTAAAAACGACCAACCACGGAGGCTATCTGCCCGATGCCGATCTCTTTCAATTTCGCCTCAATCTGCTCACAGAATCGGATACCGAGGTCGGGTTGACAGTCGCGTCCATCGCTGAAATTGTGAATCAAGACTTGGTTAGGCTTGAGTCCATTTGCCTTAGCAAGTCTAAGCAGTCCGTAGAGGTGTTCAAGCGAACTGTGAACGCCGGCATCGCTTGCTAATCCCATGAGATGGAGATGTGTTCCGTGTTCTTTGACATGGGCAATCGTATCTAAAAGGACTTCGTTTTGGGCAAACTCGCCGGTGCGGATCATCGTACTGATGCGGAGGAGTTCTTGGTTCACGATGCGTCCTGCGCCGATGTTCTGATGCCCGACTTCGCTGTTGCCGATAACACCAGGGGGTAAACCGACATCTTCACCGGAGGTATGGATTAGGACATTTGGGTAGTTCTGTCGAAGCCAGTCATCTACAGGTGTTTTCGCGAGATGAATGGCGTTCGCGTGCTGAAATTCGGGGTACGGATTATTGCCCCAGCCGTCCCGAATGATGAGAACGACGGGGCGTTTCTGATGGGTCGCCATGCAAATTCCTCTTATAGATTTTTTATCTTGCCCCACGTTGTGGTGAGTTTTCCGCGTGCTTCTACGTCTTGCGGGGTCTCCATGACTTTTTGGATGTCGGCTTCGCTTAAGGTTTTCTCATAGACTCGGACTTCGTCGATTTTGCCGGGGAAGAAATCGGTTGGTCGTCCGAAATCATCGCCACCGATCCAGAGTTCTAATGCGGAAGGTGCAATTGGCACACCGTTGTCTGCTTCGCCTTCGAGTTTACCGTTTACGTAGACCTTCATTGTTTTTCCATCAAACGTCCCTGCAAAGTGATACCATTCTCCGACCTTCCAATCGGTCGTTGTGGATTCAGCAAAGGTGTTGTTCGGTTTGACGAGAAAATCGATACTGTCTACGTTGCCGAAGTCAAAGATGATGAAAATGGAATCGTTTTTGACCATCAAGCGTCGTCTGGTGAGTACATCGTTCGGACTGAACCATGCCATAATGGTAATATTTTCCTCAATTGCGAAAGCTGGGTTATCTGCAACAACAACATGGTCTTCCTCACCGTCAAATTCGAGTCCGGTCTCGAATTTTCCATCAATCCACTTGGGATTTCCGTTAAATTCTCCGTCATGTCCATTGCCAGTGACATCTATGGCTTTTTTACCGTCGCCCTCGTCAAAGGGCCAGTAAGCAACGAGTCCGTCTTCTGCAACATTGGCGATACTGAGGTTGGGAATAATCAGGAGTGCACATAGCGACAAAACAAAGGTAATTTTGGACATTAGAGTTTCTCCTATGTGTAAGCGCGAAATTTTGGATCTGTATCTTGGGGATTTGTCAATATTATAACACATTTTTGGAAAGGAAGTGTATAAAAAATTAAGACTCGGTGGGAAAATTCGGTTGCTGGACGAAACGCGTTGATTGTCTGAATCGCGGATTATCACGGATTTCGCGGATTTCGCGGATAAGAGAAGAGGCTCTCTTTTAAAGTCCACGCCATCCTCGATTAGGTACTCTCAAGACAAATCTCATCTACTGCTCTTTCAAATTGTCCTACTGACGGAAGCGAGACCCTCGGGAGCTTCCGGATGATTGCTTTGAATAGATGCTCAAACTCAACGCGCAGGAAAATAGATTGATCTTCCTGTTTAAACATGCGGTGCAGCCACTTTGGGTTCACCTCTTCATTAATTTTCGTGAGTATGGATTCAAATTCACCTTCTGTGAGCATATATTCAGATGCAAGCGGTTCGATTTACCTCGGCTATCTTATCTCGGAGCTTGTCCTTCAAATTATTTGCATCCTCCGCTGCAAAACCATGTCCACCTGATGAAGAATACCTTAAGATTTGTGTTTGTTCCAACATCAAATTCACACCCCTTTTCATTGGAATTTATGAGTTAAATCAGGAAAACTATCGACGTTGATATTCTTCATAAAGTTCCCTTAAGAAATCAAACCCAGCTTCCGCAAACCGATTGCAGATGGCATCAGCAATTTTCTTATGCTGTTTTTCATACACAATCTGGACAGTTTGGGTAATTTCTGGCGTTCCGGGCCATAAACGCGATAAGACATTTGCAGGAATTCCTAGGTAAATTTCCCCTATCTCCTTTGGCATCTCTGGTGCCTTCTTCAATAATGCTTGAACAAATAATTCCAAATTAACAGGTTGGGGACTTCTGTCAATATATTTGGTGGATAGTTTTACCCAAGTGAGTACTTCCGCGTCTATTTTGTCAATGAGTCCGAGCCATCCTAATAGCGGAACTAAAACATTCTGATATGCTGCTTCATTACTGCTTTGGGAAAGGACTTCAAACAAGGCACGCCACGCCGGTATAACCTTTACTTTCACTTTATCAGATAGGTTATCAGCACGTCGAGAGAAAAAGTAGACTACACCCGCAAGCAAATTTGGATTGCCACTGTGTATCAACTGATAAATGAGACTGGTTTTGTCGTCTAAGGTTTCGCTGTCTTCGATCCAACCCGTACAAATATGCCGAACAAGCCCATCCAACACCTCTGCATCAGCAAAGTGGGTGCTCAATGCCTTCTGATAGTGTCCGTGTGCTTTGAGTAGAGAATGAAACTCCTTTCGGACTCCCGGGCGCAACAAGTACCCGGAAAAAGCGGCTTGCCAATGGTCTTCATTACGCTGTGGGAAGATATGATTTATGTTGAGGTGAACCCACTCTTTATCAAGATACGACAGATAGAGTAGATAAAAGCCAAGCGTATAAGAGAATTCAAACGAGGGTTCAACGCTTCGATCTAATCTTTTGGTGAAATCTGCTCTGATGGCGTAGGGCCATCGGCAATCTGTGTACTCAGACTGGCTGGTACGGGCGAATCGCAAGGCATAGCCTACCATTGCTGAAAACACTCTACCTCTGTCTGAATTTAGAACATCGGTGGGAAGATTATCAAGGGTTGAAACACTCTGCTGTGCCTTATCTACAAGAATCAAAAGAATCTCTTCAGCAAGGGGCAAGAGTTGTGTATCAAACGCGTGTGTATCATCCCTTGTGCCTTCTGCTATCAAATCTGCTGCACCAGAAAGAACCCAATTCCTATAATTAAAACCATCCTCGTATTGCTCATTCCAAAAGTATTCTGATACGAGAATAGAACGTATAAATCCAAGCAGTGCAGCCCAATCAAATGTTTTCTTATCCTTCCACGCATTCAAGAAACCCCGCAGTAGAGAAGATTGGTATAGATTCCGAACATCTTGGAAAGGTAGTAGGTTATCCGTGAACCGCTGCGGGTTCGCTGCTACACATTCCGAAAGTGTGTCTGCAAGTCCACGCCCGGTTAAAACGGACAAACCGATGATTTCCTGCTCTTTGTAATGACTTAGATAATCAGCAATTTCAGTATTTGACATCTTGGAAAGTTCATTGACTGCCAACGGTCTCACTGGACCAATTGCTCCGGACTTAGGCATAATCCCAGAATTTTCAGTGTTTTCTGGGCAAAGGCGATCATATTTTTCGTAAGCGTCGATAACCTTTTGGTTGCCGGTTTTCAAAAGTTTAGACAGCCATTTTCGCCTACTATACGCTACTGATTTTGCGCGCCTTTCATCATTTTCGATGGATGTTAGTATTGGGTTGATTCTATCCATTGTAGTATCTGCTCCATTTCGTCTTCATTAAATGTATAGCTGTTGGCTTGAATTAATTGGGATATTTCGGTTTCTAATCCAATCTCATCAAGGGGATTGCCCTCCCACCCCCAAAATAGATGTTTCAAGTCGCCGTAATGGTGCGTGATAGCCTTAAGTGCGATCCGTTTAATAATGACGTACCGTTCTTGTAGCAAGCTTTGAATTATTTCCGTAATACTCACAGGTTCAGCAGATTGAAAAATACTACTGGTAAAACTTACGATAAGTTCAGTGTAATCTGCACGAGAGAGGCGCGAAAGATCGCTCTCAACGGGGTGTATAAAGTGAAACACAGAAGAATCTTCGGCAGCAAGTGCTCGGATCTGTGTGAGTGCAATCTGTGCTGCCTCAAGGCCACATAAATTCGCGATGGTGTGCCCATATTTCTTCAATGCATCCTCAAGCCAATATTCGTCCATTATGGGTTGAATCTCTCGATCAACGGAGTTCGCCTCAAAAATTATTGCAAGCAACATGAGGGTTAACTTTTGAGTTTCCGCATCAAGAAGCTTGGGCAGAATTGTTTCACCTATTTCTTGATCTACTGTTGTCCCATACTTCAATTTGGATTTCAATGCTGTCTCTATGAAAGTAATATGCTGAGGTTCTAATAGGTTTATAGGAAGCGTTCCTATAATTTTGATAGTCTGCAGGTCTGTCCGATCATTCTCAATCCGCTCTCCATTGTCATTAGTATAGTAGATAATTGCATCTATAATTTTGACCAAGGTGTTGACTATTTGGTTGGATCGTCGATTTTTAGTTTGATCGGCAACCTTCACCAGGTATTCCAAAGCATACCAGACCGGGATACGATAGTATCCCGGCTGATCTGGTATTTCCTGAGGAGCAGGATTATATTTTGGATTGAAATACCCAATATTGCTCAGCGGCTCTAACCACCCACGGTGGGGAAGCTGCTCAAAGAAATACCGATATCCTGGTCCAGCTTCCAACGGATCAAGTTTTACCATGTTGGGGAGAGAATTTTTTACCTCCTTAGTAGGGACCTCGTGTTTAAGAATTTGATCTATTACATGAGAGGAAAAATTGAGATAAGTCCCTACCAGATTTGCCAGAACACTTTCAAAAGTTTCCCAAAGCGGCATAAATTCTTCCAGGGGCCGTGGAGGTTTTCCAACACCATGATCGTGGTCAAAGTCGTTAAACCTTATCGAAACATCTATCCATCGGATAGCAATATCTACACGGTTTGCAACATCCGACGATGGTAAATTATTAGCATCCAGATTGAGTATTATAAGTATTGAAGCAAGTTCTTTTGATAGACTTAATCCCCTGCTTCTGAGATGATTCTCTATTCGCGCTCGGTCCTGGTTTGTCAACGGCGTGGACGATTGCAAATTATCAATATCTAAGTTTAGAGCAGCTAAGATTAATGCAATTTGTTTTGGTTGGGCAAAACCTTTTCCATCAAGCCGCTTAAATATTTTCTTAGTATCCTCTTTTGTCGGCAGAAGATCTTTTAAGCCACTATCAATTTCCTTAGCAAGATGTCCTAAGAGACTTGCCGCAGTCTGCAAGTTTCCATCATGCAGGATTTTGAGTCCATCCAGATAGAAAGCTGCTATTTCCTCCCCAATACTTCTCAGGTTCCGATGAATATCGTGTTGCCGTACGTCTAATTTCAGCACACGAGTCGTAACTTCGCTTGGGATTTGCGACAAGTCCCGTTCATCGTCAAACCCATCGTTCATTCTTCTTTCACATCCTTTGCTCTAAATTCAATAATCACATATTAACACATTTCAAGACGAATGTCAAGCCATTTCGGCCGATCCGGACAAGGAACGAAACCGAAAATTAAATAGCCTGCCCGATTCGGTTCTTGATAGTTTCGGCATAATATGATATTATTTTCATAATAAAATGCAATAGTGCCCGGTTGGAGGGTTTTCGATCTACTATAGCATCATTATTTTCTCTAAACCTTCTATTATCAGAACCTTTTTGGTGTTAAAAAGGTAGTTTACTAACCGATGGGGGCATGTTTCCGATGAAATTTTTTAGTAAAATTATGGTATTTGTTCTATTCGCGTTAGAAATAGGTATGCTGCAGGGTTGTGAATCACAGACACAGAAGCGTTTTGTAGACCGATCCGTGAGTGCTACAGAATTGATGTCTCATTATATGAGGGATGCAAGTCACGCAGACGAAACCTATGGATTTCCCTCTACAAAATTCTTCATAGTAACAGGAACTATAAAACAACACCATAAAGAAGAATCGGATAACTACATTAACCAATTCGATCATTCCATTTGGTTGCATGTTGATGACTCGAAGCTTTATTCGGGTAACAACAGTAATCCTTCTGCTGAAGTCCTTTGTAAATTCCTCCGTAGGCCAGCGGTCGATCCGCTGAATAATCTCAAGGTGGGTGATTTTGTAAAAATACGGGGGTATGTGATACGACAGAATACCTCATTCGTCGGAGATTGGCGGGACGTAAAGTTTGGGGGATTGCGTAAAGGCACCTATACAAATACAGGTAAAAGTTTTTTTTACGTAATCCTTGGAGAATGCAGTTTAGTGGGTAATTGAATAGTCTGTTGAACTTATACGAAAACTAAGGAAAGGATACAGTTTTTCACCTACGGGCGATTTAGTTTTCTGATGAGACCCCCATAGCAGGAACTTGAAACCTTAACCTATTGTCCTACCAATCCTGTTAATTTGGTTTCAAACATGAAAAATTGAATGACCAAACCTTTTCCAGAAGTATTAGCCTGTCTCAGTTGCGAAATTGCTTACACCACTAAAATTGCAACACTTATCCAGCACGTTCAATAGACCAATGCCGCTCAGTGCTTTGGAGGACAACGGCATCCGGCATATCCATCTGTGTCAGCATCTCGTTGATTTCAGCAATGGTAAAGGCGGCAAGGAAGGAGTCATAATACAATTTCTGTTGATAAGGGGTATCATCTGCAGCATACAGATCCACAAAGGCTTGTGCGTCTGCGGGTGTTTCAGGACGGATGAGGTCGCGGATAAGGACTGTTCCTTGGGAACGGGCAACTCTGCCCATCTCTTGGAGTGCTTTCATCGCGTCGTGGATGTGATGGACAATGCTGTTGGAGATAAGTCCGTCAAAGGTGTTGTCGGGGTAGGGTAAGGTTTTGGCATCGACGCGTTTAAGGGTTATCCGATCAGTGAGACCGGCATCTGCGACGTGGCATTTCGCTATTTTTAGCATCTCTTCGGATAAATCAATAGCGGTGATGTGGATATCGGGACAGCGTTGGGCGAGTAGGATTGGAATCTGTGCGGGACCGGTACCGACATCGAGAAAATGTCCGGTGCTGGCACCGAGTGCGATAACGCGATCCACGAAAGCCTGATCAACCTCACCGTGCTCCATCGCATCGTAGGCTTCTGCGGCTTCCTGTGTATCCATGACTTCTGGTTCTACGATTCGGTTCATTGTGTTGGGTCTTTCTGGAATGTGCTTGCAGCCGTGACGGGCAATGAATTGCCCTACTACGAGCCTGACTCCCTTCAATTTCAAAGTCGACAAAGCACTAACGATCTGTTCTCTAATCCTGTAAATCCTCTAATCCCGATAATCCTGATTCAGACAATAATTTTGCAACAGTTCGCGCGTTCTGGCGAATCTGGTCGGATTGAAATTGGGTGTACATTCCAACCGCCATTGCATCTGTGGGCTTTATATTTTCGAGTGCAAGTTGAAATGCATCACGCGGTTCGTTTCTACCAGCGGCTAATACTTTGATAGCAATTATCGGTATCGGTATCGCCTGTATAGCGGCGAACGCTGCGTACCGATCATCCGGCAGATAGAGTTCTCTATGCCTTGTATGATTATATAACGCACAGACATAAAAGTCAACATCATATCCTTCAGTGTAGCAATACTTGAGAATCTGTGGATCGTGCGTGCCGAGTCCGACCGCGCAACCGAGGTCCCGGATGCGTTTGAGACCTTCACGTAATGAACCGAGTCGTCCTTCTGCGTACAACTTATCGGTCGTGCCACCGTGATGGTAGATGGCAATCGGTTTATAGCGCGCAATAATCTGGAGGTATTCGTTGAGGTTCGCGTATTCTGTATCTTTAGGTGTCTGGGCAATCCACTGGATTGTACTGCCTGTGTTCCAATATTCATTCAAGGTACGCATGATATGCCGATCAGCACGAGCGAGGACGGTGTTAATTCCGTTCTCCTCTGCTTGCCGGAGGTCTGCCATAATCTGCAGCGTCGTATAGTAGTCCTCCATGGCTTTCGATGCCGCAGGGGAGTGGTGTGAGATGCCACTATACGGATTGCCGCCGATGATGAGTCGCGTGACGCGATGTGATGCGATGGAAATTGTTGGTAGTTTCATTGTGTTATTTTGTGACGCTAAAGTTCCTTGAAGAAAACGCGGAGGCTTGCTCCTTTTTCGTGAGTGTTTTGTAAATTACACCGTCTGGATGTGTATAAAACATCAGTTCGTAAATGTCATCTGTAGGCAGCGGGGTCTCTGTCGCCTTGTTCAAAACCTTGGGAGATCGTCGAGAAAGGGTGCTGTTATCTTGTGGGGCAAGAAATGCCTGCGCGGGTACGTGCCAGATGTAGATGCGCGTTCCTGCATCGTCGTCACTGAGACCATGTGGTGCGCCCCACTTCTGAATCGCCTTTGAAATGGGTTTCCGCATTAACGCTTCCACGGTTTGCTGTGCTTTTTTATCCGGTGATGGTGGTGACGGTTCTGGTGGGTTCATCAAAAATGATGGTGCCGTACACCCTGCAGCCAAGAGGCTTGCGATAAACACAAAGTATAAAGCAAATGTGAATCTGTTCATTTTCAAAACTCCTATTGTCTTGGTTTCCATCACTGATACACCCGAATTTCCCGAATCACAACATCCTCAAAGGACACTTTAGTTCTACCAGTTACTGGTTCTCGTGTAGCACCCGCTAAATCACGATTGGCATAGATAGAAACTCGCAGCGTCCGAACGGGTCTGTCGATATCAATGCGTATCACTGCGCCGTTCTCGGATCTTGCAATCTTATGACTCGTCACTGGCTCAAAATGATGTAATTTTTCATGCGCGATCTCTGCCGTCGATGTGTCTACCGAGAGACGATAAATGGTTGAAATTGGATGCACCTGAATGTAAGCGACAGGCGTAAGCGTATCAAGTTGAATCAATGCCTCAGCCTTATGTTTACCTTCCACCCAATCGCCATATCGGAGACTGTGCTTATAAGCAGTGTTATCCTTTTCAACAAAGCCTTTTACCTTCAGGAAGCTATTTGTGGCAAGATCACCGTCAACAAGCGATGGATACGCCTTGCAGGATAGGTGTGTAGTCTCTATTCGTCTTGGAAGTGGTGCACACCCTACCGTGAGTAAACACACTCCGATTGCCACACATACACATAAAGAGCAGATTCTACTCAACATTGGTTTTCACCTCCGTTTTATTTGTGAATAGCCTAAATACCTCTACTTCCACTTGAGTTCGCTTGCAGGGTCATAATTCTTTTTGGTGTCAGTTTTGGAAATTATGCCGTCTGGACGCGTATAAAATGTGAGTTCGTAGGTGTAACCTGTTGACCCATAGACTCCACCTACTCCCTGCATGCCACTCGGACGGCGTTGGGAATAGAATTGATGGTCTTGTCGGATTTGAAATCCCGGTATATCTGCCTCTTGTCCAGCTAAGAACCCCTGCACGGGTACGTGCCAAATATAGGTCTGCCAACCCGTCCCGTCATCGTTAACTTCCTTTGGTGCTCCCCATTTCTGAACAGCCTTTGAGATGTGTGTACCTTTCCATCTGCCTATAGTTTGCTGCATCTTCTCATCTGGTGAGAGCTCTGAAGTAGAGGGATGCGCCCTCTGCCTCAAATGTGCGGGTGCCGTGCACCCTGCCAGTAAAATGCTTGCGATAAACGCGAAATGTAAAGTAAAAGCAAATCTGTTCATTTTCAAAACAGTCTGTTGGAAAATTTGGGGCACCACAATGAACACCTCCTTGATGCGTTTTTCAGGTGAATAGTGTTGTCGCATTACCGAATGTTATGAAGGACGTTGGCATACGGGAATACAGACTAACAGTCTATGCTACATAAGAGGAAAGCAATATAATCATTCAGGTTCAATCCGAACTTTTGATTTCACCCCATGTGGTCGTGAGTAACTGCGGCTGCGGTGAGACGGGTAAAGCCAACGGGTCAAACCAATTACCTATATAATTGCTTCCATCGTGCGTAAGTTGCGCGATTTCGAGCGTTACCACATTGATTTTGAAAATCTGAGTTTTACCGTCAATTGTTTGGGAATAGGCAAGTTCATCGCCAGACGGCGACCAAGTGAGTGTTTTTATCCCTATGACAATACTCACATCATCAACAATCTGTTGAAGTTCACTACCATCGCGATTGACGATGAATATGGACTGTTGTGCAAACTCCGGTCTGCGCCAGACAAAGGCGATTTTGTTGTGAGTCGGTGACCATGCCGGTTGAAACATTCGCTGGTGACCATCGAGTTGGAGTGTCTCTTGCTTGTCGGTTTTTAGGTTGATAAATCGGATCTGGCGGCTCGCCCAACGAATCTCGTCCCTCACAACATACGCAATTTCTGTTCCATCCGGGGACCAAATGGGCTCTTCACCATCCGCTTTTTCCATTTCGACAATGCGGTTTACCGACGTTCCGTCTGCCTTGGCAGTATAGACGGCTGTCCTTTTAGTCTCACGGTTAAGTTGAATATAAGCAATTTTTCCTCCATCAGGGGACCAAGCGGGATCATCTCTATATGCGGGTGCTGTGCGAAATACAGGTCGCTCTCCGTGTCCATCAGCACGCATAATATAGAGATCACGCTCGCCGCCTCGATCAGAAACGAAGAGGATTTCTTCCCCTGTTGGTGAGCAAACCGGACTGAAATCGTCTGCTCGGTGATTGGTTAATCTAACCTGTTCACTGCCATCGGGATTCATCATATAAATTTCCGAGTTGCCATTTCGATAAGACGAAAAGATAATTTTTTCGGTTGTGAGTGGTTTCGCAGAGACAGAATACACCAGTCCTAAACTCAGGCAACATAAACAGAAAATACGTAGCAATTTCATGGAACATCTCCCCTAAAGTTATGTTGTCAGGTAAATAGCAAATTCTGTGCCAATTTAAAACGATGGGAAAAATGGGAAATATCACGGATTTAGTGGGTTCAGCGTGGATACTATCTGCACGAAATGGGGCAAACGGAGAGAAGACTGCACGGATTTGTGCAGATGTGGATGGAGAAAAAAGAAGTGTTATGGGACAGCAAGGCTGCTGTCCCACCATAAGCAACTATCGAATGGCGATCGGATTGCCGGGGGAACCCGTCGCGCCTTTGAGACGCAGGGCGCGAAACTGAAGGCGAATTCGTAGACCTTCGCCGCCGCTAACTCTTCTGTGATAATGTTCTCAAGGTTGTAAATCCCGTGTTTGACGATAAACAGTTGATGCACCGGAAAGGCGAGGGACTCATCAGGGTTCGGGACGACCTCAATACCCCAGTTATCAGAACAGAGCATCACAATTTTCTGGTCAACGAGGTATTGTCCCGCTTCCAACCCGATGCCCGGTTCAGTGGTCCCGTAGCGATCATTGTCCGTCATCCAGAATTTACCCCAACCCGTATGGATGATAACGACATCACCCGGAGTAATCTCGACTCCCTGTTTTTTCAAGGCACCTTCCAGATCAGCGCGCGTAATTTCATAACTATCGCCGAGGCATTCAACGCCTTTATAGCCAGCAACATCAATCAGGACACCGCGTGTTACAATAGGACCCACGTTTTCAACACCAAGTTCCGTGAGCCCTTCGGCTTTGGCGAAATCGCGCTGGTCCAAGCCGTTGTAGTAGAGATCGCCGATACCGATGTGACCGAGTCCGTCAAATTGGGTGCCGATCTGACCGATCTCGCCGCTGAAAATTTCCTCAAACCACGTTGTTTTGTTTTCACCAAGAGGACCGGACATCGCTGGAATCCGCAGGCTATAGTGTCGTGTCCCGAAAACAGGGATGCCACTCTCATAGACTCTGCCGAGTTGATAAACTTCACCAGTTTTAATCAAACCCGCAGCTTCCAACACTTTCTCTGGCGTTAATCGGTTTACGGCACCCCGTCGGTCATCAGCACCCCATTCAGAAGGAAACCACGATTCTTGGGTGAGCGTAACGGTTGTTGTGAGGGCAAGTACGCCAAAGACAAACCCAAATAAAATAAAAGGCTGGTGTTTTTTCCATTTTTTGTACATAATTATCTCCTGTGGAATTAGAAAAAGAACGACACAAGATCGTTGACTACAAATAACAAGGGGTCCTATGGCTTCTACTTCAATCGCCTTAATTCTGCTGTCAGCATTTTGCCACGCCTTATGGAATTTCTACAGCAAATCCAGTAGAGATACACGAATCCTCTTTTTCTGGTGTGGATTCTACACCATAGTAATAGCGTTCATTGCCTTTGGTATCAAGCAACCGGTAATTCCGAAACCGGTATGGATCTATATTCTTGGCTCCGCTTTTGTCCACCTGTTATACAAGTTGTTTTTGACGCACGCTTATACAGTTGGCGAGATTTCGTTTGTTTATCCAATTACACGTGCTGCACCAGCCTTCTTGCCACTCTTTGCCTTTCTTTTTTTGAAGGAACGAATTTCAGCACAAGGCATGGTCGGCATCTTATGTGTAATGGCATCCATAATACTCTATCAGCAACGCGAGGCGCGCATCCAGTTCAAGACGTTGTTTCGTTACCTTGGCAAACCTGATGCTCTCTGGGCTTACGCAACCCTGGCAAGCGTCATTGGGTATTCACTGATAGACAAGCAAGGGATGTCTGAATTTCATCGCTACTCGATGGATGCTCCCTTGTGGCGAGCCGTGACCTACTATTTAATGGAGAATAGTATTTCGCAAGTCCTTTACGGTTTGTCCTGCCTTGCCCGGTTTCCACACCAGCAAATTGCCGAGATTGGACGCACAGAATGGAAACGTGCGCTCGCTGTTGTTGTACTTTCGTTGGTATCCTATTCGCTCATCCTCTACGTCTTGATGACAGAAAAGGTCAGTTATGTGACCGCGGTTCGGCAGTGTTCTGTCATTTTCGTTGTTTTGCTCGGTGGGTACACCCTGAAAGAGACTTACACAAAACGCCGATTCATCGCCGCTATTGTGATGGTCCTCGGCATTTTTTTAATTGCATATCAGTAATTTTTAATTATTCCTTGCGGTTCGATTAGGTGAATTGGTTAAATAACGTTATTTGCCGTAGATCCGCCTGCGCCGTTGTTGCAGGCTACGTCTTTAGCATCACCAGAAACCTGCACGTAAGCGAAGCGAAGTACAGAGCGAAAACCGAAGAAGTAAAAAACCTCAACCGAAGGAAACTCCCAATTTAACGCTCCGTTCAGGATGATTGTCCATCTCTATGTAAGCCTCGACTGAATCTTCAAACGGCACAACCGGATCAACGACATCTTCACAGTCAAATCGCCCTTCTGCGAGCCATTTCCAACAGGTATCAATAATACGCTTGAAATTCCAGCGCGGATGATCGCGGTTCGGATCGCTGTTGGCGCGTGCAAAGATGATATTCGGAATATTGACATGCGCGACAGCACCGAGGTCGAGCCCACCTGTACATGCTTTTGCGCGCCCAGCGTAGACAATTGTTCCTTCAAAGGTGACGCTGCGAAGTGCATCATCAAGTGCCTCGTAGATTGCACTCGTTTCCACAGCCACATCAACGCCAAGCCCCCCGGTCGCTTTTTTGAGCACTTCGCCAGTATTGGAGGCGATCGGATCAATAACAAGTTCCGCGCCAGTCTTTCCAGCGACTTTCCGCCGTCTTTCAATCGGGTCCACAGCAGCGACGAAATCCGCCCCCGCGATCCGCGCCATCTGTACTGTCATCAACCCGATGGCACCGAGTCCAAAGACGGCCACCCTCTCGCCAACACGGACCTTGCCATCACGAATTGCGGACATTGCGAAGTGTAATGGATCATAGCAGACCGCCTCTTTCCATGTCATCTGATCATGCATTTTGAGAAGCCGGTTTGCGTCCCATGTGTGTGTCTCCTTGAGATGCCCGTGGCTGGAAACGCGTTCCCCAATAGTGAAACCTTCAACATCGTCTCCGATTTCAATAATTTTTCCGACGCACATATTCCCAAGTCTGAGTGGAAAATTTGCGTTGTTGTATCCGTAGTACGCTGTTAGTTCAGTGCCGCGTTTAGGGGCACCGAATTCGACTTGAACTCGAACGCTGCCTGCGGGAACGGGACCGTCCTCATATTCTTGCAAAACGGGTTGTCGTGGCGCAACGGCTATTAATTCTTTCGGCATGTTTACCCCCAATGATGGTGTCGTTGGATTGTTGGGTTTCGCTATGCCTATCTCTATCGACGGTTTATTGGAAAACCGTATCTCCTTTGAAACCTGATAGTTATCTGTCTTTTACCGTTCAACCCAACCTACAAGAACTGTCTAAAATTACGGATTTGTCCACTTAGGATTTTGGAATGCGTTTGCTGTAGGGACGAGGTGACCTCGCCCCTACGATTATCTAATGCGGGATACCCAACTGATGCATTCGGCGATGGATTGCCTGTCGTGCTTCTTGGAACGGACGAGAAAGGAATTCCAGATGGTCATCCTCGCCGTGGTGGTGCGTTACAGTGCCGTGTTCATGATGACGCGCTGTCTGCTGGATATAGGACAACCCACCCTCAATCAAGGTCAGCATATAGTTTGCCGTTTCTGGGTCGAACATCCACCATTCGCCGCCGACTGCAATATAGACTGGGGAGGTGTGTGCAATGATGCCGCGTCCCCACCCATCGTAGTGCGGGACGGCTTGTGCGTAGTTAGGTCCACCGCATCGCGCCGCAATCCATGAGTGTTTGTCCACTTTCAGGTTCGCTTTCAGGTGTAAATGCGCTTTACCATCCTTGTCCTCAGTGGAAGCGACGACCTGTCCTGCTTGCACAATCTGCAAGGTGTGTATCGGGAAGATGGAATCCGCAGAGGCTTCAACCTCAACAGTGCCACCGTTACCGGGTAGGTTAATCGTGCTACCGATTGGCTGTCCATCGACGGTCAGGCGGATCATGGGACCGCCGCTGAGGAATGTGTTTCCGGCACTCATGTATTTGCACCAGTTATCGTAATTGAATTCCTCGTTGTCAGGAATGTGAACATAAGTGCGATAGACACCGACTGGCACATCGCTCGTCATCTTATCCGTTCCACCGACGAGTGGCAATTTATAGCCACAGTTGAGATAACGGTAGTACTCAAGATGCCCATACATAGCGTTGGTGAGGTATTCGACGGCATCCACGCGTCCCGTAGCGATAAGCGTCGCTGGTTCGCAATTTGGGTTCGGAATATGGGGTAAAACAACGGTGCCACCCTGTGCGTGACACGCATCTGCCCAGTGTGAGAGCGTGACCTCCATATTTCCACCGAGTTCCGCTTCTCCGGGACCATCCGAACACCACGGTGCGACCTGTTCCTTCAAGCCCAACAGTGTGAGGTGACCGAGGACATGCTGGCGATTCTCCTGCGTCGCGTAGACGATGCTCCGTCCATCGGCAGAGGTCGTAGGTCTCCCGATGAATTCTTCGGTATTCGTGAAGAGGTGTCCCCATTGCGAAAGGAGAAGATTGACAACGCCAAGGTCTTCGCCTTGTGCTTCGGTATGCGCGCCTTGCGTGGAGAGGAAATGGACGTGCGTGTCGCCGCTGAAATAGCGTTCAGCGTTCATATTGCACCACCGCTTTAAGCGGAGTGTTAACTCGCGTTGTCCGGGTTCTATGTTGACGGTCGTTCGCAAAGGCGTATATTCAAAGCCGCGGGCGACATCCACGATAACTTCACCGCGAGGGAGCCATCCCTGACACGTGCCGTCAATGTAGGCGTAACTAATCTGTCCAAGTCGCACATCGCCACCGACATCCACGTGCCACGTCCCCATGTTTGAGTTGACGTGCGCATGGTGCCCGTGCGGCGCGTACGGCACGCCGTGCGGTGAACGGAAATGGACACGACACGGCACCGGTTTGTTCGTATCGTCGTCAATTACAGTGGTATATACCCAGTTCCTGCCAGAGTCAATGACCTCTACTTTGACACGCTCGTTAGGCTGAACAACTCCTTTTTCTTCGACTTCTCCCCAATTGACAGTGCCAAGCGTCTCACCTTGGTTTTTGACTTCAACACTTGCGGATGGCGTCGCGGACACTTCAACATAGGCAGGACTGCTTTTGTTGTTTTGAGATTCACCCCAACCCTTGAAATCGTCGTTGATAAACGCATCAGGTGAGTTTTCGGGTAGTGGGTACGGATAGGTCGCAACACCACGATCAACATTGACTTCCATATCAAAGGGTTTGTCGGCATCATCAGATTGCGGAAGCGTGATTTTGACTTCGCGGCGTGGACGACGCGGTATTGGGTCTTCGTTGAGATAACCGAGCGTAATCCCTGCAACAATAAAACGCCGTTCTTGCGGCTGGATTTCAATGGATGCGACTTCAACGCCGTCCCTCGGATTTTTCCAGGTCCATAAATAGTAGTCGCGCGGTGTCCCTTGGCTCACCTCCGTTTGTCGGTTGCCTGCGGACCCCCAAGGTCCCTCGTGCCGCGATGCTAAACTTTCTTGCCGGTCAGGTATCGCAAGGAAGGTCTGTTGTCCCCATCCTTGCGGTACACTGCCAATTTCAAAGCGTTCGCGAATTGGCACGCTGACCGTTTCACCATCGGTGTACCGGAAAACATAATTGGCAATCAGCCTGCCGATCGGTTCACCTTCAGGAATGCGTGACTCAAGCAGCCGATGCACAAAAATCACCCGCTTCGGACTTGCACTGATAGGAACTTGGATAGAATCGGCGTTAATACCTTCACCGAAGCCCAAGAAACAGGCTTCACCCTCAGCGATTTCAAAAGGAAGCCCGTGGAACGTCTGTGCCCCGACGCTCGGCGTTGCGTTCTCGCCGATAATCTCTGCACCTACATTACATAAGTCGGTAAGGGAAATTGGTTGATAGTCCTGCATGATATTCCTCAATTTGGGTTAGTGGGCAGATAAAGTAGCGCAATAAGTAATTTCAGACACAAAACTGTGGAGATTCTGTGCCTCCTCTATGGTTTTTTACGTTCACGTATTCTGAAATAACCCCATTGCTTGTCTAAATCTCCCCGACGAGTATCTCTTGGACCTGAATCATATACTCCTCTAAAGAAACGTCTAGAAGCGCGTTCTAATTCTTCCACTATACAACTCCTGTGCATATTAGCATTATCAGGTTTATCATCAATTACATCAACATGTAAAAAATCGTAGTCTTTTGACTTTGATTCATTATATTTGAAGTAAAAGTAGTCTTCTCCTAATAAGATACGCTTAAGTGCATTCACAACCTTAGTATCTTCTGACAATAATTTCATTGTACTCTCCATTCTGCTACATAATTGGATTTCGATTCAAAAACGGTAAAGGTTAATGGGTTCTCCACTTTCCCTTAAAGTATTGGAATCCGCCCCATCCATGGGTGTCTATTCCAACCCGAGCAGAGACTTTAGAATTTTTGTTATAGATGGACAGGATGCCACCGTCTGAAGTAGCACCCAATGTCGCAACTTCATGCCCGTTTTTGTTAGAGATAGATAGAAAACCGGAGTCTTCGTAGCCGTAACTCAAGGTTACGCCATCTTCCCCTTCTCTTTCCCTCTGCCTATAAATTGAGGGTAGGTAACTACTGGGACTTGCTGCCAACACAGCCCTGGTCATCCCTTCTTTGTTGGAGAGAGACAGACTGCCAGATCCGAGATAACCTTTCAAGGTAGCAACTTCTATCTCATTTTTGTTGGCGATAGATAGGATGCCGGCATCGTCTTCAACACCTAAACCAGCGACAATTTTACCTGATTTGTTGCCAATTATTAAGGTCCCGTATCCCTCAAAAGCACTCAAGCCAACGACGGGTTTACCTGATTTGTTACCGATAAACAGTCTGCCATCTCCATTCTTATCAAAGTCGCAACCCACCCTGGAGCCACTTGCTTTGTTGAATATAAATAAGGTGCCGTTGTCGTTTTCATCTTCACCCAAGATAGCAATCGTTTTACCTTCGGAATTGACAACTTTTAATTTCCGAGTGATGATTTCATCAATTACCTGTTTCATATTGTCTTGTGCGGTTGCGTTTTGTGGGTTGAACCCACCCGCACCGAGTGTAGCAAGGAGGTAGCCTACTAACGTAAATACACAACCGATTGCCATATATGCTAACTTTTGTTTGAAATTCATCTTTTATATCGCCTCTTATTAGCGGGGTTTACATCTCCCCGCCGGATAGGTTGTCATGTAAAAAAACGGTATCCACACATGGAGAGTATTGCCCCAATCAGACGTTTCTCTTGGAGGAAACCCCTTATCAGGGGATTTCTGAATAATATTCGTTATTCAATCTGCTTAAATGGAATGGGACAACTTATAGTTGTGCCAGGCGATTGTCATCTACGATGATTCGATCGCGTGGAGGCGTTCAGCTAACCACAAGTTAACCAAAGTTTCCGGTAAGACTCCCTGTTCAAGGGCTTGTTTTTCAATTTTTTCATAGATTTCTGGGGTAAGTGTTACACGACACTTTCGCTGCATCCGAACCTCAAAATTGACTTCATGTGTTTCATCCCAGTGGTCAGCCAAGCTATGCGTGTCCCAATAGTCGGCTATCTCCTCCAAAGTTCCTGCCTTAGATATACTGGTAACCTGTTCGTCTTTATTTTCTTTTATACTTTTCGCACATCACAAGTATACATAGTAGGTTAGGGGTCGATTTTAGAAAAAACAATCCTAACACCGTAGGTTGGGTTGAACGGATGCTATCAAAACACTGAAAATCATAGAAAAACACAACTTTCTCTAAGTACACCACATTCACCAGAAACCGAGTGAAACCCAACGTTTTGGCTTGGAAGTTCCCGGAATCCTGACAGCGTAAAGTTGGGTTTCACTCCATTCTTGAATGGATATGGCAAACTATTGACTTTCAGGTGTGCTTGGCATATCAACATCAACCTTTTCAACGCCGTTCAACCTAAGGGAAACACCACAGCAAAAACACCTACGGGACTCAAGAGGTCTTTGAAGTCTTCAAGGTTTCCGCGTAGAATCCGGTTCGGTTAGGAAACCGAACCTACCGGGACTGGTCCCAAGACGGTTATTTTTTCTAAAATTGACACCTATGGTACGGTTAGGAAACCGAACCTACCGCCTGTACTACAGCAGTGTCCAAGTAATTATAGACTTTACTATAACGTGAGTTTAGCATAGCGACTTAGAGCGGAAAATCAATTGACTGTCCCTGTTCAGCCGACATATAGACTGCCTGCATCAACTCTGTGAGGTTCCGTCCATCTTGAATCGTAATCGTCATCGGTTCGTCGCGAAGAATAGCGTTGATCCACTGTTGCATCGGTTCGGGGGGTGCAGCCGGTGCGTTGGCGATGTATTCTGCTTTTTCTTCATCAGAGAGTTTGCGGGTTTCAAAATGCATTTCGCCGTGTCCGGCGGCAAACGAGCCCTCTGTGCCGTAAATCTCAAGCATGTTCGGACCTGAACGGTGCGTCCACGCGACATCAATCACGCCGAGTGCTTTGTTTGCAAATTCAACAACCGAGACGCTGTTATCGTCAATCGGGAAATTGCCTGTAAAGTTGTTAATTTTGGCGATAGCACTCTTAGGTTCACCCATTAACCATCGAATAACATCAACACGGTGGCATCCTAAATCGAAGAGTGCCCCACCGCCTGCGCGTTCGGGATCCGCAAACCATGCGCTCGTGCCGCTGAACCAGCTATCCAGCGCGGCGGAATGTGCAATCCGTCCTCTACCGAATGTGATGTCCCCCAGCAGTCCATCGTCGATTGCCTTTTTCGCAAACAGGATTTCAGGGTTCGCACGCGAAGGCAGCGAAATCATGAATTTTACACCGGCTTTCTCAACGGCATCAATAATCGGATCGCACTCAGCGACGGTAATCGCAAGTGCCTTCTCAGTGAAGATGTGTTTACCGGCTTCAGCGGCAGCAATCATGACACGCGGATGGTCAGACGTAATCGCGTCAACAGCGACAGCGTCTACATCGTCGCGACTGAGGATTTCATCAAGATCTGTGTAGAAGGGAACTTCGTATTGCTCCGCAGCCTCTTTTCCGCCGTATTCTTCTTCGTCCCAAACAGCGACGAGTTCGGTTTCGGGGTTTTCGTGAAGTTTTCGGGCGTAGCCACCAGCATGGACATGCGCCATACTAATTTTTGCAACTCTAATCATAATTTTAATTTTCCTTGCGGTTCGGTCAGAGCGGGTTAGGAATTTGAAGTGCTATTCCGTAGTGCCGCCCTCCATTTCATTACGGGCTACGTTTCGTTTTTCTAATAGGACTTACGCAACCCAGTGATTTGCTTAACTATCAACCCAGGGTTCCTTAAAAGCGGTTCGGTCAGAGCGGGTTTGGAATTTGAAGTTTGCCTCGCAGCGAGAGTCCGTAGATCCGCTCCTCCATTTCATTACGGGCTATGTTCATTTTTCTAATAGGACTTACGCAGCCCCTTGATTTTGCTTAACTATCAACCCGGGATTCCTTAAAAAATGTGGAAGACGCTTCAACGGTTAAAGCCTTAAAAACAGTTAGACCCACCCAATAACCAAGTAGCCCAAAATGCTCCTTGATTTATTTAATCCCACCCACAGAAGAACGGGTTGCGAGATGGTTCCAGCCACGCAGTACCAATTGGACGTTGGTGTGGCGATTTTCGGATTCAATCTCATCGTCTCCGGCATGCATTTGAACGAGAACGCTTTTCCGCGTCTTGTTGGAATGGTTCGGCATCGAGCCGTGTAGGGTGAAGTAACTAAAGAAAAGCACATCTCCGGGTTCCGCTTCCAAAACAGTCGCGTCCTCAATCGGATATTTTTCCGTAATTTCAACATTCGCGCCACTTCCCATCATACCGTCAGTGCGTCCGAGCTGCTTGTGGGAACCAGGGTAGACCCGAACACACCCCATCTCATCGGTGGCTTCTGATACATAAATGATAGCAGCTATCATGCTGTCTTTGACAGAGGGG
This sequence comes from Candidatus Poribacteria bacterium, assembly GCA_965208735.1. Lineage (GTDB taxonomy): Bacteria > Poribacteria > WGA-4E > WGA-4E > WGA-3G > WGA-3G. The sequence continues at coordinate 3,744,597 of CBDBPM010000002.1, read as the reverse complement.
AAGTATTGCCAATCTTGGTGCATTGGGAAAGGTGCACCTTTCTCTGGCGGTTTACAGAAAAGTTTGGAATGGTGAAGCATAATATCCGGTCCGATGATGGCTTCGGTGGTATCCAGAAACTTCTCCTGCACGAATGCCTGCATCCAGACCCCAGAAAAACTCTGGATATTGTGCGTATGGATAATAACGGATTCGCCGCCGTCAAGGGCATCCATTAATCTGCCACCCCAGCGTGCGTTGACATTTTCATCGCTTTTAAGGAGCTGATCCACCACGCGATCAAAGTCGCCTTCCATCGCTTTGATCTCTTCGGGTGAATAGACCCCCTTAGCGAAATAGTATCCGTTTTCTTGAAAGAATTTTCCTATATCTGACATTATGTTTTTGTAACCTCCACACTTTTGTAGAGCAAGTTTTAGCTTGCAAGCTACGCTAAAAGTTCATTAAACCAATCTGGCGAGAGACTGTCTGCACCGTCGGTTTCCGTAACCTCTCCCTGTAACTCGCTAAACCTTTTGAAAACAGCAAACTTACCGCTGTCCAGTATTCCGATGAAGTTTTCGCGCTGCGAATCAGTACTGTACACCTTAGAGACATCTTCGAGGCGATTGGTAGCAAGTATGATTGTCTTGCCCATTGCTTGGAGTTCTCTAAGGAGCTCCACCATCTCGACCTGTCCACTCGGATCAAGAGGCGTAAGCGGTTCATCAAGCAGCCACAGCTGCGGCTCATGCAGAAAAGTTTTAGCGAATAAGAGTCGCTGCCTTTCTCCTGTTGACAGGTCACCAATTTTAGCGTTGTGCAGGTGTTGGATGTCCATTAATTCAAGCACAGTATCAATTGCTGAGGCACGTTCGCGCTTCTCCAATTTGTAAGCAGCGGCGAAAAAATTGAGATAATCCGCGACAGATAACTCAGGGTACCCCTCAAACCCGACTGGGATATACCCGATAGATGGACGCACCTGTTTCAGGTTTGCGAATGCATCAACGCCGTTAATAGAGACGGTCCCGGAGGTCGGTTTGACTAAAGTCGCCAAGATGTTGAGCAGGAGCGTTTTACCTGCACCATTTCTGCCAAGCAGAACGAGGCACTCACCGGCTGCTACCTGGAACGTGAGTTCTGTAAGAAACGGCTTTTTTCCAAAAGATTTGCACAGGTTTTGGACATTAAGCATTAGCTCAACTCAGATCCACCTTGACGGGTCTACCGAGTTCGGCGGATTGCCATGCGGCTTCGGTTAATTGGATAACACGCAACCCGTTTTCAACACCAATCGGGTTCTCTGTCCGTTCACCACGGATAATCTCAATGAAAGCAACATCCTTATTCCCTGATGCCGGCATCTCAGATTCGTCAACGGGTTGCGGTTTACCATCTTGTTCCTGACGAAGGAGTTCGCCTTCACGAAGATGTAACGCGCCTTCCTCCAACCAGATAGAAAATGCTTCTCGCACCCCACCGTAAGCGTGTCCGACAATGCTGATATTGCACAAGGCACCGGTATCAAATTTGATTGACATCGCCGTGAGTACATCAACTTCAATATCTAAGTTGTCTATCATGGCGAAGACGGTATCAGGACTTGATTCCAACACCCAGAGCAGAATGTCAATTAAGTGACTTCCTGAATCGTTGAGTTGACCACCGCCGCCGAGAAATGGATCTTGTCGCCATTTTCCCTGCTGATTGCGATACCAATTCTGTGATTGATGCGCGGAGACAAAATTAACGCGTCCGAGTTCACCGCTCTGGACGACATTGCGGCAGTATTGATAGGTCGGGCTTAGATGTCTTTGATAGCCAATCATCAGGTGCAAACCGGTCTCTTCAACTTTCGCAATTACCTGTTTCGCATGATCCACCGTGCAAACCATCGGTTTTTCGGTATGGACATGGCATCCAGCATCCAGCGCGTCCATGATATGCTGGAAATGGAGTCCGTGCGGTGAACTAATAACCACAGCATCGGGTTTGGCAGCGGTTAACATCTCAACGTGGTCGGCATAGGTAGGTAGCGAATCGTCTAACCCGACAGTTTCCTTGAAGGCATCGAGTGAACCTGCACTCGGATCCGCAAGGGCGACAATCTCTACGTTTTCAACACTTGAGACACTACGTCCGTGTCCGCGTGCGTTGCCACCACATCCGATGAATGCAAAATTTAATTTCTGTTTTGACATATTGACTCCTGATTGTATTTTCGTCAACGTTCGTTTAAGTACTGTTGACGTTGACGTTTGTGTAAGTTTCGTCGACGTTCGTTTAAGGACCGTTGATGTCTGTTTAAGTGCCTTGTAAAGGCTTGAAAGGACCAGCCTAATATACTAGCCATGATTGTAGAGAAAAGCGTGCCCAGAATCGTTCTCCCATATTTCTCGAAAAAACTCTTCTGTTCTTTCGATATACCGTGTTTAAGTTCAAGCACATTCCCATTCGCAACAGCCTCGTAAACAACGAACATACCTTCTTTAATCACAGTGACACTGTTTTGCCGACTCGCAGCAGTTACTTCAGGAAGACCGATTGCGTCCTCATACCCGTCTTTATATTTATAAAGGTAAATGCTGTAGCGTCCTGGAAGTAAAGAAAACTCATATTCGCCATCCGCATTGGATAAAGCGTTCTTAGGGGATTTCAAGTTTCCACCCCTAATATTGACTTCGACACCACTTACCGGGGTTCGTTGAAAGTTGGTATCAAAAATTTTACCACGAATCACCCATTTTGTGTCTGTTTCCTGTGAAGGTAAAACGTTAGCGTCCGCGGTCCCATTAGAAATGGGAAATTTTACAGCGGCAGTGGTCATCCGATTTTCTTGAACAGTCATCGAAATTGTAGTATGATAACCGTCCTTACGAACGGTAACGAAGTAGAGTCCCGATGGTAAATTGTCGTACCGACACTGTCCGCTCGCGTCTGTGATTTGGATACTATTTGAGAAGGTGCCCTTGCCACGAATTTTTGAAATTTTAACTTCAGCGTTTTCAATCGGAACAGATTGCGGAGATAGCGTTGTAACCTGTAATTGAAGCGTGCCGCCTTGCGTCTCTTTCGGGCTGAACCAATTTTGGAGTCGGGTGAATATACTCTCCTTTTTGTTCATTGTAAAGGGAACATAATGAACGCCACCACTTGTGACCGACACGGGTTTCCCATTTCGACTCTGGTATCCAGACTTGTGGATATTAATCAGATAATCATCTGCCGGTATATCTCTGTATACGAATTCACCAGTTTCGGCAGACGTTGTTTCAAAAATATGCCCTTTTCCGTTGTCAATCTGAACACGCACACCAACAATAGGAAGCTGTGCCGGGGTTGTATCTGTAATATATCCATGGACAGTGCCTTTTTCACCCAGTGTGTCTGATTCCTGCGCAGTTGCGCCAGCGAGATATAAAACTACACACGCAATTAAAATGAGGGTTGCCCTAAAATGCGTCATCTGTCTTTCCTTTTTAAATGCCCCAGCAGACCCGTCTTCAATAAAGACGTTAAAAAGCACATTTACTCAGCGATTTTATTGTTTCCGCATTCCGTGTGTGAGTTTAAAGATACTTTTGTCTGCAACCACGGCATAACTGATAAACATGCCTTCTTCAGTAACCCATACGCCATGGTTTCCATTGTTCGTAACAATTAGAGGCATCCCTTTTTTCTCAATATATCCCTCTTTATGGAGGCTAATGAGATAGCGACCTGGCGACAAGCCACGACACTCATATTCTCCGTCGGCGTTGGATGTGTCACTAAACACAATCCTGTCTACGCTCTCAATGACAACTTTAACATCACTCAAGGCGGGCCGAAGCGGAATCATCTCATGAATCCTACCGTGGATAACGTTTTTTGCGTTTGCCCATTCCGCTTCCTGTGCTTGTGGAACATTGGCATCTGTGTTTTTATCGGGAATTGAGAGGGATATACCGGTCTCGGTGATTTTATCGGGATGAACAGTCATTGGGCAAACGACATGATAATCATTTTTGATGAGCGTTACGATGTAGGTACCCGGAGACAATTTGTTACTTTGATATTGTCCGTGTACGCCAGAAATACCCGTCACTACTGGCGGATTAACGCCAACAGCTCCGGTAATTATAATCTCAAGCCCCTCTATTGGACCTCCGGGTTTAGTGCGATTGTGAGCCCGGAACCGAAGGACACCGCCTCGGTTGCTGTTATCGTCTGGATTCTTGGATATATTCATCGTCAGTGGGACATAATGCCGTCCATCATCAATAACTGAAACGGGTTTTCCCAGACGGTCTTCGTATCCGGGTTTATAGAGATTGACAACATACTGAGCAGCGGGTAAACCCGCACGTTCAAAATGGCCGTCTTTATCAGACTGTGTCTCAAATTCCGCACCGTCTGCGTTTACACATACAACCCGAACCCCACTAAGCGATTTTTCAAGAAGTGTTGTGTCTTTAATATCCCCTATGATCGTGCCGCCCTTTTGTGTATCTTGATCTTCTGGCACAGCGATCCCAGTAAACAGTATCGCGAATGCCATTAAAACGAAAGTCAATCTGAAATGTACCATTTGTTGAACCTCTTTTGGATTTACGGAGTTATATTGAATATAACCTATCACAACCTATGGCAAAATGCAAGCGTTAATTTTTGACGCGAGATGCGGATATGCTGTATAATAGCTGATAAAAAACCGTCCAATAAATGAACACTATAGCACAAATTATGGCGGAAATGGGTTAAAATTCGTCAATTTCACGTAAAATCTTGGATGGCATACAATTTGCATACATGCCAAACATAGGTTGCGGACGTATCGGATGTTCGGACAACACACCTTATAAAAAAATCAGAGGAGAATACCGTCATGCCAAAATCGCTTCATCTTTTTCTTATCACAAGCTTGATTCTATTTGTAATTTGGCTATCCGTAATTTGGATTCCACCTACGTTCGCGAAAAAACATACTGATAAAAAATCTGACAAAAAAGTTGTGGAAGCGGAGAAAGTTGTGGAGGTGGAGGAAGTAACGGTGACCGCTACACGCGCTGAGAAAGAGCCTTTCAAAACGCCTAATGCTATCACTGTTCTCGATTTAAAACAGATGGAGCGGTCCAACGCAGAACATGGGTCCAACCTACTTCGTGATTCCGTTGGCGTAATCGCTCAGGAAACAACAGTCGGACAAGGATCACCGATGCTCCGAAGCTTAACGGGTTACCAGACGTTGATACAAGTTGATTGGGTCCGCCTCAACAATTCAACATTCCGTTCGGGACCCAATCAATACACCGCAACAATCGCGCCAGAGATGTTAGAACGTGCGGAGGTGTTACTCGGTTCAAGTTCCATGCTATATGGCAGTGGTGCGATGGGTGGTGTTGTCAGTTTCTTTACCAAAAATGTTCTGATTGATCCATCGCAAGAAACCTTGGCTATACATCCACGACTCCTTGCTCGTTACTCAACTGCCACACAGGAAAAACTTGGGCGGTTAGAAGTATCAGGGAACCAAGGACGACTCGGATTCATTGTTGGGGGTGGTGTGCGAGACTACGGCAATATAACACCCGGAAGCGGGTATGACCTCCACTACAAGAATCGGAAGTATGAAATAGTGGACGATATGCCGAGTGGCGTGAAACTCTATGATTATGATGAGGTGAGTGCACTATCAAAGGACAATATTCCCGACAGATGGCTCATTGACACTGAAGGTCCCTTAGGTTGGAGAGCCTTTAACGCCGATGCAAAATTGGGGTATCAACTGAACGATACAAGCAATATCAACATTGCTTACCAGATGTGGCGACAGCCGCAAACACCGCGGTATGATAAAATCGCACCGCAAGAGTTTGCCGAGTTCTTTTTTGAACCACAAGATCGCGACCTCGTTTATGCCAACTACATAGTTAACCCAGTAGAAGCGAACATTGACGCGTTCCGAGTGACAGCCTCTTATCATCGCCAAAAAGAGGGACGCAACGAGGTGGTCCGTGGTGCAACAGCGCGACGGCAGCGATATGATACGGTTAACACCATCGGTTTGAGTGCGCAAGCGGTGAGTTCAATTCTTCCGAAGCAACGTTTGGTCGGTGGTGCTGAATTCTATTTCGATACGATCCAGAGTCAGACCGTTAAAACTGATGGTGGCACGGAAGATGTTGACAATGAAAAAGGACGCTTCATTAACGGTTCTCAGTTCTGGGATGCGAGTCTGTATCTTCAAGATGAAATTACGGTGCACGAGCGTGTCGAACTCACACTCGGTGGACGTGCTACGTTTTATCAAACGAATGCAGACCTTTCCGTCCGAGATCCGGCTTTTGACGAGTTCAACGTATTCGACAGCAGTTTAACAGGAAGTGCCGGGGTAGTGGTTGGTTTGACGGAGTATCTGAACGTTGTCGGCAGTTTTGGCACAGCCTTCCGTGCGCCTTCCCTAAATGACACAACAGCAGTGGAAGTCACCAATGAGGGTGTCACGGCACCGAGTCCGGATTTGGATGCTGAAAGCTCATGGACAGTTGAAGGCGGTCTCAAGGCACAACACTCCTACTTCCGTGGTGCCTTAACACTGTTCTACAGCCGGGTTAGCGGTTTAGTTGGACGCAAACCTGTTCAAGAGGCATACGAGGGCCAAGAGATTCCTCAACTGCATCAAGACCTGATCAAAACGTACGAGGATATTGATGTACTCGTATTTGATAACATCGATGAAGCACAGTTTCAGGGGGTTGAATTAGCCGGACTTGTTCCGATTCAGCCGGCATTATCGGTTTTTGGTAATGTAGCACTACTGCGTGGGGAAGTCCTCACGATTGGTGGTGAAGCACCTGATCCTGAGAAGCCTTGGGAAGCACGCACCCGAAGAGAACCTCCGTTGAACGGCATCGTTGGTATCCAGTGGGAACCGCTGAATACGCAGTATTGGGCGATGTTCTTTGTGCGTGCCGCAGCTGAACAGAGACGGTTGAACCGGAGCGACATCCGCGACCCACGAATCCAAGGATCGACGCGCGATCCAGCGGAAGTTAAATTTGATGCCAACGGTGCCGCTATAGACGCAGGGACACCGGGATGGTTTACACTGAACATTCGCGGTGGTGTCAAGCTTTTTGACTACACACGTTTGACATTATCCCTTGAAAACCTGCTCAATCAGCGGTATCGTCCACACGGTTCCGGTGTAAACGCACCGGGTTTCAATGTGAGTTTGAGTCTGGACAATCGGTTTTAACAGTTGTCAGTTATCAGTCGTCAGTTATCGGTTAAGAGGTTTCATGTAACAATTTACTGCCTTCTAAGGTGCTCTAAGTTTGGAGGGATAGTTCCGAAAGCGGAATCCTTAACTGATAACTGAAAACCGACAATTAACAACTATTTACAGCACATCAAATTTTCGTTTAATAAATTCGACGACGATTTCTGGGACCATTTCCCTTAACTTCTCCTCGCTGACCTTCCGCTGTGCCATCTGGACGACCTCCATCACGAGCGTTGAACTGATATGTGCGTACTGCGTGTTCGCCATCATAAAGAGGGTATCAATGTCTGGTGCAATCTGCTGATTCATCCGTGCCATCTTGAATTCCCATTCAAAATCTGAGATTTCGCGTAGTCCGCGGATAATAGCACACGCGCCGCGTGTCTGTGCGTAATGTACTGTCAACCCGGTATACCCATCAATCGTGGCTTGCGGATAGGGTTGAATGACGGTTTCAAGCATCTCGGTGCGTTCCTCAAGCGTGAAACGTGCGGGTTTGGCGGGGTTCACACCGATAGCAACGACGAGTTCATCAAAGACACCGAGATTGCAAATCCGGTCAATAAGGTCGGCATGTCCGTTTGTGACGGGATCGAAACTCGCTGGGAAGATGGCAATTTTTTTTGGCATTACGGTTTCCTTTCTGATGAAACTAAGGCTTTTCGGACGGCTCTGCGAATCTCTGTCGAATTGCGTTTGGGATTTCAACTGTCCGCGGCGTTGGTCGTGGGTAATCAATGTTCCACCGGCGTAATGAAAGTATAACGAATATACCGATGAGAACACCGACTACAATAACCGATCAAGACAAAACGCTTTTGAGTTCCATTCTAATTCCCTTTTGGCAGCAGATATACCGAGGCAGCAGATGTTTCTAATACTCCTAGGGCTTACGCAAATTGAACAGAGAACGGGTATATTTTGTTGTATTTAACCTCCTAAATCCCCCTTATCAGGGGGACTTTAAGAGAAAATGCGTAAGTCCTAACTCCTTTCATTATATCACAAGACATCTCGTGATGCAAATCAGAGTGGCGGTTAGCCTTCAACCATCAGCAGTCAGTGAGGGCGCGACCGGGAAGTCGCTCCTATAAGAAGCGTTAAGGCACTAAAAAAAGTTTGTGTGTATTTTTGCACGTGTGATATAATAGCAATATCATATAGCAAGGAGGCTAACTAAACTAATGGGAAAAATTAACACACTTGTTTTCGCGGGTGGCGCGATTCATGATTGGAAAGGCTGTAGCGACGCAATCGTGAACGTGCTTTCACAGCGAGATGAATTTGAGATCACGAGAGTCGAGGAAGACCTTGACGCGCTTGTTTCACCGAATTTGGACCCGTACGATCTTATCGTTTTCTATTACACAGTCGGCGAGATTTCGGACGCGCAAAAGAACGGTTTGCTCAACCATGTCGCTTCAGGTAAGGGGTATGTCGGTGTCCATTCAGCGGCAGATTCGTTCCGCGGCTGTCCAGAATACCGTTCAATGGTCGGTGGTTATTTTGTTACACATCCGCGTTACCGCGACTACCAAGTCAGCATCGTTGATGGCGAGCATGAAATCACCGAAGGCCTTGACGAATTCGTCGTGACGGATGAGCAGTACATCCTCGATTACGATCCTCGGAACCATGTGCTTGCATCAGCCTTGTGGAAAGGTGCCGCGGCACCAGTGGCATGGACGAAGAACTGGGGCGAAGGCAAAGTTTTCTACCTCGCGCTCGGTCATGATGCCTCGGCGTGCCAGCACGAGATGTTTGGAACACTCCTGCAACGCGGTGCCCTCTGGGCAGGCAGTAACGGCGGCGAATAGACGAATAGCCATCAGCAGTCGGCTTTCGGCAAAGAGGGAGCTGTGGCAGTAGCAGAAATGGTAACTGCCACAACCCTACCCGCTGAACGCCATATATGCATTCAGCGTTGATTTAGGTTTCTGACTGCTGATGGTCTCCGAAAGCCGAGAGCCACTATGAAACAGAAAATCACTGATATTCAGGCATCCCCTGAATTGCCCTCACATCAACAACTTTTCCTTGATAGTGCGCCGTTTGTTGTGATTCACGCATCCCTGGTCGAAAAATTTGGGCTGCGTATCGGCTTAGAGATTGAAGCCGAAGTCATCGAAAAGATAATTGCAGCGGATGAAGTCATGCGCGCGAAGAACTATGCGTTAAGGCTGCTCCGTGAAGAGAAAGAGAACACCAGAACGGACGCGTCAGAAGATTCCCGCCTCACACTAAAACGGAAAACATATACTAAGAGTGAAATAGAACGGCAACTTCAACGAGAAGGTTTTTCATCAGACGCAATTGAAACATCTATTGTGGAATTGATTCGTTCAGGACATATTCGCGACCGGAAGTACGCAGAGAATTGGATAGTCCGTAGACAAAAATCAAATCCGAGAGGAAAAACGCTGCTTAAGCGTGAACTGGTTGACAAAGGGATCGACAGAGAGACCGCTGAACAAGTTATAGCGACGGTAGAAACCGAGGACGAAACAAAAGTCGCGCTTGAAATTGCACAAAAACGAGCGAAACAGTATAAACGACTGCCAACCCACGTTGCTAAACGACGACTCCACGGATTCTTGGCGCGGCGCGGGTTCGGATCTGACATTGTTCGGCAGGTCTTGGAACAAATTTTTTAACGTGTGAAGGCATTCTATACAAACAATCCAACCGCATCTTTATATCCGTTTTGCCTTGACTTCTCTACAAGAATTGATTATAATTGGAATAGGAATCATAGGAGTCTATCTACATAATGACATCAGATGAAATCAGAGCCAGTTTCTTAGAATACTTCCACAAACACGGACACGCGATCGTCCCGAGTGCATCCTTGATACCCGCAGATGACCCGACGTTATTGTTTACCAACGCCGGTATGAACCAATTCAAAGATGTGTTTCTCGGTATCGGGCAGCGGGAGTACACGCGTGCTGTTGATACGCAAAAATGTCTACGCGTCAGCGGTAAACATAACGATCTTGAGGAGGTCGGTTATTCGCCAAGCCACCATACCTTCTTCGAGATGTTAGGAAACTGGTCATTTGGCGATTATTACAAACAGGAAGCGATCGCCTTTGCGTGGGAATTGGTAACTGAACTCTGGCAGATTCCGCAGGAACGTCTCTGGGCAACGGTATATCTCGAAGATGACGAAGCAGAAAAAATCTGGCTCCAAGAGACAGATCTACCGCTCTCGCGTATCCGTCGCTGCGATAAGGATAACTTCTGGGAAATGGGAGAGACGGGTCCTTGTGGTCCGTGTAGCGAACTCTTCGTTGATATGGGTGTTGAAGCCTACCCCGAAACCGCAAATGATCCAGACACCGGTCCTAACATCAGCGATCGGTTCCGAGAATTCTGGAATCTGGTGTTCATCCAATACAATCGGAGCGAAAATGGCACGCTTGAGCCGCTGCCTGCGACGCATGTAGATACAGGCATGGGTTTTGAGCGGATTACCTCTATATTGCAAGGTGTCGATTCAAACTACAAGACAGATCTCTTTACACCGCTCTTGTCAACCATTGCTGATATGACAGACACCGCCTATTTTGATGATGAACGCGGCTTACCGCATCGGGTCATCGCTGATCATATCCGGTGCTTGACGTTCGCGATCGGTGACGGTGTGATGCCGTCTAACGAGGGACGCGGTTATGTTATCCGTCGGATTCTACGACGTGCCGTACTTTACGGCAAAAAATTAGAGATGAACAGAGCCTTTATCTACCGACTCGTTGATAACGTCGTTGGATTGCTCGGTGATGTATTCCCCGACGTTCTACCGCGCCGTGAATTTATTACCCGAACGATTCAGGGTGAAGAAAACCGCTTTCATCAGACGATTGAACGCGGCTTGGAACTCCTTGACCAGTCCTTTGATACACTCAGAGAAAAAGATAGCACACAACTTGATGGACAGCGCGCCTTTGAGTTATACGATACGTTTGGTTTCCCACTCGATTTGACAGAGATGCTCGCTCGGGAGCGTGGGTTCACTGTTGACGATGCTGGATTTGAAGAGAGTATGGAAGCGCAACGGTCGCGTGGACGTGCCGCATGGGAAGCGAAAGGCGGTGCGAAAGACGAAGAGATTTCCGTTTATGCAGAAGTCCTCAAAGAGCACGGTGAAACGAAATTTGTCGGCTACACGCAAGACCACATTGACGCAGAGATCGTCGCTTTAATTGCCAACGCAGAATCAATAGGTAGTGCGCAAGAGGGCAACGAGGTGTTCGTGCTGTTAAATCGCACGCCTTTCTACGGCGAGTCTGGCGGGCAAGTCGGCGATGTCGGCACAATTGAGAGCCAAAACGCAAAATTGGCTGTACAAGGCACACTCAGACCTTCCGCTGATCTGGTTGTCCATAAATGCAAGGTACTTGCGGGTGAAATTACACCCTATACTGCTGTGCACGCAAAGATTGATACCGAACACCGAAGTGCTGTTGCAGTGAGCCATACCGCAACGCATCTTCTACACAGTGGATTACGGCAGATACTCGGCACACATGTCGGGCAAGCAGGTTCACTCGTTGAAGCCGGTAGACTCCGGTTTGACTTTTCACACTACGAATCTGTTTCAGCGGAGCAGTTACGTGACATTGAGGCATTCGTCAACGAAAAAATCCGTGGAAATGACCCGCTTTCTATCAATGAACTGCCACTGGACGCTGCGAAAGCGAAAGGCGCGTTAGCCTTCTTCGGGGATAAGTATGGAGACATCGTCCGCGTCGTGCAAGCTGGAGACTATAGCGTTGAACTCTGTGGTGGCACGCATGTCGGTGCAACTGGCGAACTCGGTTTCGTGAAACTTATGAGTGAGAGCAGCATCGCCGCAGGTGTCCGACGCGTTGAGGCACTGACGGGTAGTGCAGCGGCGGTTAATATTCAAGAAGAAACTGCGCTGCTTTCTAACGCGGCGGGTCTGTTAAAAGCACCGAAAACGGATTTGCTCGAACGGATCGAACGGCTATTGCAAGAACAACGGGAGTTGGAACAGCAGCTTCAGCAACTCAAAAGCCAGCACGCGCTTGGTAACGTTGATGCTTTGGTTAAAGACGCGACACTTGTAGAAGATGTTAGGGTTGTCGCTTCGTGTGTTGCAGACACAGATAGAGACGGTTTGCGTCGGCTCGTTGATGAACTGAAAAACCGCTTAGAATCCGGTGTTGTTGCGCTTGCCGCTGTGACTGGAAATGAGGTCGCTTTTGTGGTTGGTGTAACCTCAGACTTGGTGAAAAATCGTGGTTTGCAAGCAGGCAAAATTATCTCTGAATTAACACAGTTAGCAGATGGTCGCGGCGGTGGCCGTCCTGAACTCGCACAAGGTGGCGGCAAAGATCCGAGTAAAGTGAACGCCGCAATTGACGCAGCGGGTGAAATTGTGAAAAAACAGCTTCAAATTTAAGTTTGTAGGACACGTATCTTTTATAGTAAATACGTCTGAAAATTCATCTATCATAGGGTAGTGTTCTACAGTGATCATGTAAAGGAAGAATTATGGATTGGAATTTTATTGGTTCTATTTTTTGGAAATTTAGCCTTGGCGTTTTATTACTTGCGCTTACGGCACTTGTAGGGTATCTCTGCGCGGCAGTTGGTAGTTTTCGCAATTCGCTAAATAGCATCCGAAACACTTTGAACTCAGCAGAAAACATGATCAACCAGGAAATCGGGGAATTGATTACTGATGTGGATAAGACGGTGAAAGCGGTAAATGCGGAACTCCCCGAACTACTACAAAATCTAAACGGGTTGACAGCGTCCTTACAAGGGATCAGCGAATCGGAAATTCAACCGACTGTGCATAATATCCAAGAAATGAGTGGTGCTCTGAATCAAAGTATTCAACAACTTGAAGAATTGGTTCAGAAAGTGAGTGGTTTTTCCGGACAGACAATTGAGCAAGCGACGTTTTTCCGTAACCAGATAGCAGTCTCACTTGCAGATATCGTAAGTTTGTGGCAAGGCATCAAAGCTGGATGGGACAGTTTCACTATCACACAGCCATCTGCGCCAGAAGAAGATACACCAATATCCGAAGCGACTAACGACTAAGCGAATTGAGCAAACTCTGAATGTCAACTTTGTGAAGCCTTAAACGTTTAATTACAATGGAACGCATTTTAAATTACACCAAGAGATAAACACAAGAATTGAAACTTTTAACGCTGATTTTCGTAAACTTTAACACTAAGTTTTGGCTTGCAAGTGGCACCATTCTTTTTAATTATAAGTTTTGGCTTGTAAGCGACATCTAAATAGATTTAACCGAGTAGAAAGGATAAAAAAATGAGTAATAACGGACAGAACAACGGGCTAACAATGGTTTTCGCTTTTTTCACCGGGTTTATGGCAGGTGCAGTCGTCAGTCTGCTGTATGCCCCGAGTTCGGGCAAGGAGACCCGACAGAAAATTCGCGACACCTCAATTGATGCGAAAAACCGGACAGTTGAACTCGCGCATCAAGCCGCCGATAGCGCGCGACAAGGTGCTCAGACCATCGTGGAACAGGGCAAAGAGAGCGTTCATGGCATCGTAGATACCTCAAAAGAACGTCTCCAAGAAGCAGGAGCACAGGTGAAGGGTGCCGTGGAAACAGGTCGTAAAGTTTCTGCGGATGTTCGCGCTAAAATCGCCGAGTCCATTCCGGGCGTTGGTGGCAATGGCGGAACCGACGAAGAGACTACAGAGAAAGCCTAAGGGTCTCTTTTCTGGATGCTAACTTTAACTGTGGTGGGACCAGTTCCACCTCTCCTGCCACCAACTTACTCGCCGTCGGGCAGGCGGAGAGTCTAAACGCCTGTGGAGTTCGTGTAAGACCTCACTTTGGAGGCTGTGGACGTTGAAGCAGGAATGGAGGAATCCCACTGATTTATCTGTGGGAGGATGTCAATGAAAATTGAAAAGTTAAGAACCCTGCTTGAAGAGGTTAAAGGTGGAGAGATTGCAGTGGATGACGCGCTGCAATCTCTCCGCACGCTTCCGTTTGAAGATTTAGGGTTCTCAAAAATTGATCACCATCGTCAGCTTCGTACAGGGTTCCCGGAAGTCATTTTCTGTCAAGGGAAGACAGTTGAACATGTCAAGCAGATCAGTGAACGCATCCTCGCTGCTGGGCACCCCCTCCTTGCGACTCGCGCGACCCCTGACATGTACGAAGCCGTAAAAGCAATCCAACCTGCGGCACGCTATAACGTCCTTGGACGCACAATTACCGTCTCCGAATCTGAAGAAGAAGGTACACCAGGGATTCTCGTTGTTTCTGCTGGCACATCCGACCTACCGGTTGCAGAAGAAGCCGCTGAAACGGCACTGATGATGGGAAATGCACCGGAACGACTTTATGATGTCGGCGTGGCAGGGTTACACCGCCTCATCAGCAATCACGAAAAACTTCTGACGGCTCGCGTTATCATCGTCATTGCAGGGATGGAAGGCGCGCTTCCGAGTGTTGTCGGTGGGTTGGTGGATTGTCCCGTCATTGCTGTACCCACCAGTATCGGTTACGGTGCAAGTTTCGGTGGACTCGCTGCCTTGTTAGGCATGCTAAATAGTTGTGCGTCCGGTGTTACCGTTGTTAACATTGATAACGGTTTCGGTGCAGGCTATAGTGCCTCACTCATCAACCGACTCACGAAGTAACCCAAGGCTATTCAGTTTTCGGCTTTGATTTTGATTTTCGTTTACAGGCGTTAACGTTTTTTCCGAAAGATCGCGAGCATAGCTCGCTCCTACAAAGATCGCGAGCACAGCTCGCTCCTACGAAGTAACCAGCAATCCTCTATTCTTCTCCTTTATCAGATCTTTCCAGTACAACAGTTGCATTCACACTTTTCGATGATCCCTGCGAACTCAAACCTATTTTAGAAGGCACGTGTTCTACCTTCAATTGAACGACTTGCGTATCAATGCTGAGGGTAACGACATCCGCCCCAATTTTGCCTCGCATCTGGTAAGGCACTAATTCAGGACGAGGCTGTTCATAAGAAGGTCGTCGCCATGTCATACCAAATGCCTCAGCATAGGTTGTGAAGCATGCTGTGGCAGCTTCTGTGATGTCTCCTGTGGTGTCAAGTACCTGTCGCGCAGCACGCGCGGCTCGATTTGCGGCATCCGTCAAGCTCTCCTGAACCGTTTTCGCATCAACTTCGTCAACATCATTATCATCTGTGCTTCTTCGCAAGGCAACGTAGACGACTACTCCAAGCACACAGAGAAAAGCAGCCGTGCTAAGAAGGACAGTTGTCCGTAATTCGCGACGGCGCGCCATGTTCTCAAAATCTTCGCGATGGTGTGGATAGAAAGCGTCGTGTGCAGAAATCGGCGTACCCAAACACAATATACCGACAGATAGGGATAGTAGCAGAGAAAATAAAATCTTTTGGAGCATCGGTTTGTACCTGCCTTTGCGTCAGTATAACAACGAAAAATTGAAAAGTCAATGCTATAGAGGTAGTCAACCAGAAGCATTCAATTTTAAGAAAATATTGGATTTCACGTCTTTTTTTAAAGGAGCCGGTGCGGTTGGAATGCAGGTCGCATTTGGGCGAGTACGCCGCGAAACCGCACCATAGGTGTCAATTTAAGAGAAACAGACATGTTTTTTAGTCCCGTAGGGACGATATCTCTGTAGACACATATTGCCAGAAGTCTTGAACCCCGTAGGGGTGACATCTATAGAACCTTCGCTATTATACAGATGCCGCCCCTACGGGGCTGAGGGTTTAGGTTCATACACGTACTACATAGATACCGTCCCTACGGGACTAAAGAGCAGTTTAGAAGTATCCAAGGTTTCTGCGTAAAATCCAGTGTAGTTTCAAATGGTGCCTACCGTTTCTGGTGGCAACGACGGTTATTTTTTCTTAAATTGACCCCTATGAGTACGCCGCAAAACCGCACCTACCGGCTCTGGTGGTGAAGATTCGATCGAAAAATGGAGAACTGAATAACTCTGTCGCGTATGCAATATGCATGAAAAACTTGACTTGAAATTGTAAATTTGATACAATATCTTCATAGATACCTAAAAATAAGGAGACAGAGATTTGCAACAAAGAACACCAATTGAAGAACAGATCGATCTGCCTTTCGTAGAATCGCTAAAAATTAGCTTTCAGAGTTTGAAAATCCGTTTTGGCCGTTCAATAATCACGACAGCAGGCATTACACTGGGTATCGCGTTTCTGGTTTCGGTATGGACGAACAACGAAATCGGCATTGCGCTACAGGAGAGCGGACGACAATCAACAATTAACACTTTTGAAGAGACAACGGAACAAGGTATTTCCACAAAAGATATATGGCTCATTGTTATGTCTTTGATTGTCTGTGTGGTAGGTATCGCAAACTCAATGCTGATGGCAGTAACAGAGCGTTTTCGCGAGATCGGCACAATGAAATGTCTCGGTGCATTAGACGGCTTCGTGGTTAGACTGTTCCTACTTGAATCAGGATTCCAAGGGTTCTCCGGGGCACTGATCGGTGCACTCCTCGGAACACTGGGTGCAGTACTTTTAGGACTTAAAGACTATGGGTTAGACCTATTTTTCTATTTCCCGCTATTACCGGCACAGCCTGAAAATGGACCGATGCAGCTTGGTGTAATAGTTGTCATTCTGATTGGATGTGTACTCGGTATGATTTTGGCAGTCATCGGTTCATCGTTCCCCGCGTGGCGTGCTGCGAAACTCCCACCAGCTGAAGCGATGCGTACCGAGGTATAGGCACGGAGGAAAATTATGAATGATATCGTTGTGAAAACTGAAGATGTTGTCAAAGAATATCGCATGGGTTCAAACATTCTTCGTGCTTTGGATGGCATCAACATTGAGATTGAACGCGGCGAGTATATCTCGCTTATGGGTCCCTCCGGTTCAGGTAAATCTACCCTCTTTAACATGATCGGTGCGCTCGACCGCCCTACAGAAGGACAGGTCTACATTGATGGTCAAAACATGTCCCAACTGTCACAAAGACAGATTGCGGCGTTTCGGTGCCACCGCGTGGGCTACATTTTTCAGAGTTACAACCTGCTGCATGTTCGGAGCGCGCACGGAAACGTAACGCTACCTATGATTTTCGCTGGGATTTCTGAGAAAGACCGCAATGAAAGAGCGGAAAAGTTGCTGGATATGGTAGGCTTAGGAGACAGGATGTACCATCTCCCTGATGAACTCTCAGGCGGTCAGCGTCAACGCGTTGCTATTGCCAGAGCACTTGCCAACGATCCAAGCATTATCCTCGCTGATGAACCGACAGCAAACCTCGACACAATTACTGGACGCGAGATCATTGATCTCATTAAACACCTGAATAACGAGCAGGGTGTCACTGTAATCTCGGCAACGCACGACCTGAAAATGCTTGATGTCTCTGACCGGATTGTGGACATCCGCGACGGTCTCGTGGAGCGTGTCCGAAATCGAGATGAGATCGAAATCGAAGTCGGTGATGTCGGCGGTGAGTAGGGCATCTGCTTAGACCCTTACCACTAAATGTCCGACAAAAGGACTGGACGATTTTCGCGCAGCGATTTCAACGCTGCAAAACCCATTACGACAGGTGCGCGACCATCTGCCCCTGTGACGGGTGGTGGTGTGTCTTCTTGGATGCATGTAAAGAACGCTTGCAATTCCGCGAGAAATGCGGGCTGATAACGTTCCACAAAAAAGTAGGGGGGCGATGCAGCACGACTGCCCTCACTACCGCTGAAGGTAACAGTATCCCTCGGTGGATTCGCCGCCGTAACCATCCCCTTTGAACCGAATACCTCAACCCGCTGGTCGTAGCCGTAGACGGCCTCTCTACTGTTATCTATCATTCCGATAACCCCATTCTGGAATCGTAGGGTGATAACCGTTGTGTCAATATCGCCTGCCTCGCCAATTTTCGGATCAACGCGCACGCCGCCCGCTGCGTAGACTTCAACAACCTCGTCCGCGATCAGATACCGCGCCATATCGAAATCGTGGATCGTCATGTCAAGAAAAATCCCGCCGGAGACCTTGACGTATTCAATCGGCGGTGGTGCCGGGTCGCGGCTCGTGATACGTATGATGTGCGGCTCGCCAATCTCGCCAGAGGCAACCGCTTCACGCACACGCTTAAAACTTGCATCAAACCTACGGTTAAAACCGATCTGAAACTTCACGCCTGCCTCTTCTACAATCGCCAAGGTTTCGTCAATCTGATCCAAGTCAAACGCGATCGGTTTCTCGCAAAAGATGTGTTTCCCTGCTTTCGCGGCGGCTTGGCTGATTTCGACATGCGTATCCGTTGAAGAGGCGACAAGCACAGCATCAACCTGCGGATCTGCCAAGAGAGCCTTGTAATCGGTCATCACTTTCGGGACCTTAAACTGTTCAGCAAGGGATTCGGCACCAGAGGGGTTCAAGCTGCAAATCGAGAGCAGTTCGGCTTCTGGTATACGCTGTGCAAGATGCTCAATATGAAGTCTACCGATACGTCCCGCCCCGATAACACCAACACCAATTTTTGAAGGGTTGTTCATCAAAGGTCTCCTAACTCCCACGCTGTGTATTAATTTCAATATCCACTGCTATAGAATCGAATTTAGGTACCGCAGATTCCGTTCCGCGCTCTCGTAAGGACTCCCCATCCCCGGTAGGACATCCTGCTCCACAACGATCCAACCGTCGTAATCCCGGTTTCGCAATTCTGCAAGGAATGACGGAAAATCGACCTCTCCGTTGCCTAATTCGCAAAAAACACCGTTTCCGACAGATGCAAAGTAATCCCATTCATTTTTTCGAGAACGGGCAGCGATGTCAGGATGACAGTCCTTGAAATGGACGTGCCATATCCTGTCTGCATGACGCGTATACGCTTCAAGTGGATCACCGCCACCGAATCGGTAATGCCCGGTATCAAAACACAACCCAATGAGGCTCGGATCGGTGCGTTCCATCAATGTATCCACTTCTGCTGCTGTCTCTATATACCCTGCACAATGCGGATGAAAAACGGTGCGAAGTCCTGTTTCGTCTTTCACCGATTGCGCGATACGGTGTACGCCCTGTACAAAGGTATCCCACTCTGCAGGTGTCAACCCGTGTTCAGGCCGGACACGACCGGCATAACGGGTACGTAGTTCTGTGGTGGCGTTATCATCTGAAAGCACGATGAACGGCGTGTCGCCAGCGACATCTGCTAACAAACGGGCGTGACGCAGTGCTGCTGCTTCACCAACTGCGTGTGTCTTCGTATCGGCGAGCGCGACCGCTACGAATGCGCCCAACAGTGTTAATTGCCGCTTCGCAAGTTCGTCGCGAAGCTGTCCGGCATTCGTCGGCATAAACCCCCAATCTCCGAGTTCGGTGCCGATGTAACCGATGGCGTGCATTTCGTCTAATACTTGTGTATAGTTGGGTGCTTCACCGTCTAACTCAAACTCAAGCACACCCCACGAACACGGGGCATTTGCTATTTTCATTAGGTTATTGACTCTCTTCTATGGCTTGTTTAAAATCCTCAATAAAATGTTCAAACAGTTTAACCTTATCGCTTTGCTGAAATTCCGATGCTGTTAGTACATAGATGCCATCAAGTTCTGCCTCTAAAATGGCTCGTCTTTTTTCCGGTAAGTCTGCAATCTTCAGAGTTTCGTCTATATCAGTTGTGACGAGATAGAATTTGATAGAGGCTTTATCTTCGTCTTCCCGAAATTTGAGTCTCCAATAAACTGTGTCAAAAATTCGGGGTTTCAAATTAATTATGCACGAGATTACAGCAATAACACGCGAATTTTCGGCGGTATAAATTACAAGATCAACATACGGGAGATCAGAGTTAAATTCTCCATAATCAACTGTCAAATGTTGTTTAACACTTTCCAATTCTTCGGATAAGGTGCCATTCTTTACTAAATCATAGCGCAAAACTACCTTTAGCCCTAACTTTTCAATTAATTTTCCGATCACATCTCGGATACGTTCTTGAAAAGTGTCGTTCTTAGAGGCACTCCAGTTTTTTCCCAGTTCACCTGTTAAAGAAACTGTTAAAACCTCAACGGCAACAGCATCTTCAAGACTATCATCCCATAAAATAGATTCTCCATAACGTTCTCTAAGTTGGTACTTGATATGGCTTGTGTAGTCAACAGTACTGAAATCAATGACATTTCTTTCTATCAGAGTGTCTACTAACGTGCCATCATACCCCATCTCGTAAAGGGCATCCGCAAGGATGTTTCTCGCACCGTCAAGATCGGACTCCGCACGCGCTGTTGGAGCTGCTATAACAGGTTTAGTTGTATTATCCACTGTCTAAATTTTCCTTACTATTAAGATTAATAAGATACTCACGCCCGGCATCAGAAATTTCCCAAATTCCGCGCGGAGAATTGGCTACCATTAGACCCCTATTTATCAATTCTCGTCGCATATCGTGAACACGGTTTTCCCAATACAAATGTCCGGCTGGACGTTGTGATAGGTCTATTGGTTTCAATTCGTTTTCCATTAATTGGCGAACTGTTTTGAGTGCCTCACTGGTGATTGCAGAGCCACCAAGCTGGATTAAGGCTTTTAAAATAGGTAAAGCATAGCTCGTTCGTGGAAGCGGAGTATCAGAAGGTTCAGCCCCATGTTCGTGCGAAGAAGTATTCAGGGTTGGGGATCGTGGTGATTTTTGGACATCCATATCACAGAGGTATTCAAGCCCAGCATTAGAGATTTCCCAAATACCCCACGGAGAATCATCTTTCATTAGACCTTTACTGATTAATTCTCGTCGCATGTCCTGGGTCCGATTATCCCAATAAAACTGACCGTCTGATCGAAGAGACTTATCTATTTCTCGCAGCTCATTAGCCGAATCCATGAATTGATAGACCAATTCTAATACTCGGTGGGTCGCTCCAGAACCTCCAAGACTTTCTAAGGCTTTCAGAATCGGTAATCCATAATTCTGCCGTGGTAAAGGAGTATCGGACAATCGGGGTTGAAACGCTTCTCGCGCTTCCACCTTTGCTTTCCCCTGTTCAACATTAGACTTGGAGAGATATTTTTGGAAGTCGGATGCTGCTTCCTGCTGTATTTCAAGATCAATGGAACAGAAAATCCTATCTTCCCATGGTATAATCCTCCTGTCAGGTGTACTTGTTAGATTAGGTAGGTAGAAGTCCCATATTTTTCCGTTGGTGATAACGGCTATTTCTATTCCTGCTTGAAAAGCGTACTGGCAAATTTGTGCCTGATATTTCTCAATGCTTGTGCCCCAACGTTTACACTCAACAAATACCAAAGAGGTTTGATCATGTTGCAAAGCATAGTCAACTTTTCCATCGCCAACTCTTTTTTCTGGAAACACCTCTAACGTATATAAATTGTCATCTTGCCAATCTAAGGATCTGAGAATAGGGAGAACAATATACTGTTTAGTCGCGGTTTCGTCAAACCTATGATTTTCAATTGTTTGCTTGCATTCTATGATATCGGAAATAGTTTGTGCCAGCATATGCTCCCCTGTTATAGTCTTCCAAAAATTGATGAATCAGGAATTATGCTTATTGTTACGTCAGCATTGCCGTGATGTCTTTCGGCAACTGCACATTATTTTTTTCTTCAAAGTCAGCAACGTTTTCGTACATTGTATGGAATATATTGATGATATTCACTCTTAAATTTCTGGCAAAAATCAGGTCTAATTTAGCACTTTCCCATTCTTCTATTTGTAGAGATATTATACCACGAGCCGCGTAGAATGCAATAGATTTTGGTTTGAGATCCAGCACCTTGTCATAATCTTGAATGGCGCGATCAAATTTGCCTATTCGGATATAAGTTAAAGTGCGTTTGACATAAACCTCTGCAAACTCTGGATTTAGTTCTATCGCTTTGCTAAAGTCTTCAATGGCGTTGTTATATTCACCTTTTGCGGCGTAAGTGTTTCCACGGTTATAATAGACCTCGGGGGCACCGGGGCGGAGTTCCATTTCCATGTTATACCCCGCAACGGCTTCGTCGTATTCGCCTATATCACGGTAAAGGTCAGCACGATAACCATGCGCGTTGGAATGTTCAGGGTCAAACTTTATCGTCATACCAAAGTCGTCAATGGCTTTGTGATACTCATCGTCCTCAGCATAAATTCTACCGCGCTTGTAATAGGCTTCGGCATAATCGGGCTTGAGTTCTATCGCCTTGGTATAGTCTGCAATGGCTTCGTCAAAATCAACTTTATCCCAATAAGCATTGCCGCGATTGTAATAAGCATCAACATGATTGGGTGCGCGTTTTATGACCTCGCTAAAGTCTGCGATGGCTTTATCATACTCACGTTTTTCGTAGTAAGCGATGCCACGATTGTAATATGACTCGGTATCATTAGGTTTACGCGTTACCACTTCACTATACCCCTATTCGATGGGTTTTAGAGTTATTGCTGCCTCAACATCGTCGCGATGTCTTCCGGTAACTGAAGATCATTCTTCTGCTCAAAGTCTTCAATGCCTCCATAATCTTTATAAAATAAAGCGACGATATCCAATCCGTTATCCGTAGCAACAGTAAAGTCTGATCTAGCCTTTTCCCATTGCTGTTGGCACAACCCGATTATACCGCAAGCAAAATACGCATAGGGAGACGACATTAGCATTGCTAGTGTAGCCAAGTCAGTATAAGCACTCTCAAAATCACCTTTGATGAGGTAGGCTTCACAGAGATTGTAGTAAGCTTCAGCAAAATCATACTCTCCTATAATTGCATTTCTAAAGTCTTCAATGGCAAGATCAACATCACCCCTTTCTCGGTAGGCCAGACCGCGATTATTACAGGCATTCGCATAATAAGATTTGAGTTCTATTGCCTTACTATAGTCCTTGATAGCACAGTCAAGTTCACCTCTCTCGTCATAAACTATGCCGCGATTGTTATAGGCCTCGGGAAATTCTGGATCTAGTTCTATTGCTTTATTATAATCTTTCATTGCCAAGTCAACTTCACCCATATCTTTGTAAGTTATACCGCGATTGTTATAGAAATCTGCCTTCTCTGAATTCAAATCTATAGCAATGTTGAAATCCTTTAGTGCTTTTTCAGTATCACCCATTTTAGCATAACATCTTCCGCGCTCGTTATACGCATCGGCAGCCTCAGGGACTATTTCTATTGCAGTATTAAAGTCTTTAAGAGCAGGATCAAACTGGGCAACATCGCGAAAAACAGCTCCGCGATGAATATAAACTTCGGTGAAATCTGATTTTAGTCTCAATGCTTCGGTAAAATGCTCATAAGCTTTTTCATACCATTTCAATTTCTCCTGCATGTTATTTCCTAAACTCGCCCTATTTTGACAAATTACCCCTTTACCAAATTCAGCCATAGGATCAATGTATCCGCCTAACCATTTTACAAATCCGTGGATATCTTTGTAAATCTTTTTAGTAGATATGTCGTGGTGCTTTTCAAGATAGTTTAGCACGGAAAATTTGAGTTCCTTTGGAATAATCACCACAACATCTGGATTGATAAAACCTTTTGGCGACCGGAGCAGTACACTTTTTTGGGATTCCACCCGTTTAATTGCTTCTGAAGGTGTTTCCGCTTGGTAATCTTCCGATTCTCTTTTTTGTAAGATAACCCTGCCATCTTTATGATAGGATCTATCACAGGCAAAAAAGAGAGCAATCAGGTAGTCAGTTGTGAAATCTATAAGATTGGTCTTACCACCATGGTGTTGGAGTCGCGCTAAGATTTCAAAATCGCTGATTGTTTCGCTGCCAGTTTCATATAAATATTCTTTCGCCAACTCCAAAGTCCACCGTTCCCTGTTCCCAATCTGAGATTCAATAATTTTACGGTACTCTTCTATACCCTCTTCCATTACAGAATCAGTCAATGACGAGCGATACAGGCTTGAGGAAACCTTTCCATGATAAGGATGTTCTTGATGCAGTTCTGGTTCACCCCGATAGATGTAATCTCCATCAGCGGACTTTTTTACTATTTCTTGAATCTTTTCCAAAACCCTATTAAGTTCATTTTGAGAATCGGATTTATCGTTCATTCGCCCTCCTTCACAAGAAGAATTTCTTTATCTGACTGATTCCCTAGCTTTGTCATACTCGCCTTTATCGCGGTAAACCGTAGTACGATAGTTATATGCATCGGCATGTTCAGGGTCAAGTTTTATCACTGTGCTAAAGTCTTCAATGGCTTTGTTATACGCATTTATCTCATCGTAAAGTTTACCGCGATTGTAATAGGCATCAACATAATCGGGCTCGAGTTCTATTGCTCTGGTATAGTCGGCGATAGCTTGGTCAAAATCAACTTTATCACGATAAGCGTTGCCGCGATTGTAATAGGCTTTGGCATAATTAGGTTTGAGTTTTATCGCCTGATCATAGTCAGCAATGGCTTTGTCATGCTCACCAATGTAACTATAGGCATTGCCGCGTTTAATGTAGTCTTCGACTATTTTAGGATTTAAGATCAAGCTTGCAGTGTAAAGTTTAATGTATTCTTTAGCCTCTTCACTACTTTCAATCAGTCCCCGAGGATAACCACCGTTAAGTTCCTGGCAAATCCTGATAAACCCTATCAATCCAGCTGTGCCAAGTTTATTGATAAGAACCTGATTTCCGATTTCAGAAATCTCAATATCTGTCATTTTTTGGATTTCACTTTGAGGCATAGCAAACCTTTTAGCACGCGAGCGTTCTTCTGCTTCCCTTGCCGCACGTCTATCTTGGATCCGCTTGACAATGGTGTCAATGCCGGGCTGATTTGCCAGCAATTTATGTCGATCAACAGAGTAATCGCCTTTACCGGGATTGCACTGCCGAATAAACCGTGGCACCTCAGAGTCACCGAGTTTAGCAGTAAGGATTTTAATCCCTATTTCATAAAGTTCACTATCTGTCATTTCTAAGATGTCCATCCCTAATGGCAAATCAGTTGGCACACGTACATCCAGACTCCGAGCGGTAATTTTTTACCACAAGTTAACGTAATACAAATCAATATACTTTACTGAATTAACATATCATAACAAGAGACCAGATGTCAAGGAAAACCTAACTATGATCAGGGCATTCAATTTTAAGAAATTATTGGGTTTCACATCTTTTTTTGAAGGAGCCGGTTCGGTTAGGAAACCGAACCTACCGGACCTGGGGTTGAGATGGGATTCAAGAGGATTTGAAGTGGTCAAGATTTTCTCTTAGAACCCGGTTCGGTTGGAATGCAAGTCGCAAATGTAAAGCAAAGACAAATTTGGTCTCCGCGTGTGGGCAAAATTTGGGTGAGTACACCGCGATGCACTTCGCATCTGGGCGTGTACGCCGCAAAAACCGAACCTACCGGGCCCGGGGTGAAAATTCGATCGAAAAATGGACAATTGAATGTCTCTGGTGCCCAAAAACATAAGTTTCACGAATACACGAAAATATGATATACTGCAACCAATTGCAATCCAAATGTCAGGGGTAAAAATCGTGTTTCCAACGATTGAAGCGCAGACGCACATCCAAACACCACCGACGTGGGCAGTCCTTGAACGCGAACTCATTGATAAAATGAACGCAGCAGGACCAGAAGTCTTACAGAAATATACGCGTCCAGATGGCACACTGCTCTGGCCAACGAATCCAGACTTTCAGAGTATTGACGGATTGGACGATGCTTATGAAAGTTTTCATAACTGGCCCCTCTTTTATATGCTCGGTGGTGATACGCAATTCTTGGTTGACGCAGATACGGAATTCGATGTCATCACAAATGATATGGCGCGATATGGTACCGGTCACGGTTACCCGATGGTCGTGAAGGAGTATCAACCCGGTTATGACTGGTTTCATCAAAGCGAGGGAAACTACCTTTTTTATATGCTCTGCATGGCGGACCCGTCAAACCCTAAGCACATTGAACGGGCAAAACGGTTTGCGGGGTTTTTTATGAACGAAGACCCTGATGCACTGAACTACGACCCGCAGCACAAAATCATCAAGTGCGCTATGAACGGTAGTAAAGGACCGGCGTTTTGGGCTTTTGCTGGACACCCATATTGGCCCTGGGACGGCTATAATATGCCGTTCTACGATATACCGGGCGGCACGAGCCATGAAGCGGTGCGGGAAAATGAGGCACTGCGCATACGCATGGGGCAGCTTATCAGGGAACGGCAAGGTGTCGGAGATACAGTCGTCAACCTCGCCGCCACGACGCTTGCTGCCAATGCTTATCTCCTAACCGGTGAAGATAAATATAAAGCGTGGGTACGGGAATATGTTGAGGCGTGGATAGAACGTACAGCGGAAAACGGCGGAATCGTTCCAGACAATGTCGGACTTTCAGGTAAGATTGGTGAACATATAGACGGTAAGTGGTATGGTTCATACTATGGGTGGAGTTGGCCGCATGGATGGCATAGCGTCGGACAAGCAGTAAGTATCGCTGGACAGAATGCGGCGTTGCTCTGGCGAGATTTGGCGTATCTTGATTTTCCGCGCTCACAGATTGACGTTTTAATTGAGAGAGGGATTGAGCAGAACGATCAACTCTACGTCCCACAGAAGTATGGCGATCCGGGTAAGGTTAACTATGTTCCGGGTTCGTGGTTGCAGTATCCAATTACAAACGAGGGTGGCACGGCTTTGCAGGTGGACGGCTGGTTTGAATTCATGCCGATGCACGCCTCGGATGTTGCGCATCTATGGGCACTGTCAATGGATCAGACAGATCAAAAACGCGCAGAGAACATCGCTAAAAAGACGGGATCGAAATTTGACATCAACGCTTGGCATCATACGAAGGATAGCGGTGGACATGACGGTGCATGGTTGGCATATATGCGGGGTGAATATCCTGAATACCCAGAAGCGATCCTCAATCACAACCTCTCGCAAGTCGAGGCACGTCTGAATTTTATGGATAACGACGATGAAGATCCAGCCAGTTATGGAGATGCCTATTTCCAGCGACGTAACCCAATTACGTGTGAAGGGTTGGTTCAACTTACTTGTGGCACTCCGCTACCGCATTACAACGGAGGCATGTTCGTGACACGGCTGCGGCACTTTGACGCACAACAGCAGCGACCGGGACTTCCACCAGATGTTGGTGCATTGGTTACAAAAATGACAGCGAATACAACCGGACTGCAGCTTGTCAATCTGAATAAAACAGCATCAAGGGAAGTTATTGTGCAAGCAGGTGCGATGGGTGAGCACAACTTCACTTCAGCACGCGCTAACATCGGTCAGGCAGTGCGAACAGTTCCGGTCAATGGCATGTATCTCCGTGTCCAGCTGCCACCGAACACAGAGATTGATTTGGAATTGGGGATGGAACGTTTCGCGAATTCGCCGTCATATAGGCAGCCGTGGTGAGCATGAACGCGATAAGCACTATAAGGCGAGATTAAGCCTCGCCAGCAAAGTCGAAAAGACAGAGTATTTCCAAAAAATATCGGCGCGCTTGCAAAGCGCGCCTACCGAATTGGAAAAAATACTGCTATGAAAATTACGCCCAGCGTTCAACGACGACTTTCTTCTGTGTGAAGAAATCTACAGCATCCCAACTCTGACCGTGGAGGTCGCCGAAGAAACTATCTTTCCAACCGCTGAAGGGGAAGAATGCCATTGGCGCAGCAACACCGATGTTAATGCCGATGTTTCCGATCTCTGCTTCATAGCGGAACTTTCGGGCAGACGCGCCACTACTCGTAAAGAGACATGCCATATTGCCGTAGCTGCCGCTATTGATGAGTTCAATTGCATCGTCAATCGTTTCAACATGGATAAGCCCTAAAACGGGTCCGAAGATTTCAGTCTTGGCGATCTCGCCTTCCGGGTTAAGACCGTTAAGAATCGTCGGACGGATGAAATTACCGTTTTCACCACCGGAGATGCTTGGGTACCGACCATCAACAAGAACCTGTGCACCTTCATCAGCACCTGCCTGAATTAGCCCCTCAATTCGCTTCTGGCTTTCGGCAGTGATAACGGGCCCCATTTCGACCCCATCCTCCAATCCGTTTCCGACAACCCGATCAGTAGCGGTATCAGCGATGGCTTTTGTAAACCAATTCCGCGCACCACCGACAGTAAGTGCAAGGGATGCCGCAAGACAGCGTTGACCGGCACACCCGAACGCGCTCTCCGCTGTAGCATTCACAGTAAACTGTGGATCAGCGTCTGGCAGCACAATCAGTGGATTTTTCGCACCGCCTTGGCACTGGACACGTTTCCCGTTTGCAGCGGCTTTCGCATAGATGGCTTTTGCGGTTTCAGTCGCACCGACAAAACTAACGCCGCGGATATCTGGATGTGTTAAGATAGCATCTACAGTCTCGCGTCCGCCATTAACAAGGTTGACCACGCCTTTAGGCAATCCTGTCTGCTCAAGCAGTTGGAATATCTTTTGCATCGTGAGCGGTACTTTTTCGGAGGGTTTGACGATGTAAGTGTTGCCGCAAGCAATCGCGTAAGGTAAAAACCAGAAGGTAATCATCCCTGGGAAGTTAAAAGGCGCGATCGCAGCACATACGCCGACGGGTTGACGAATCATGAATTCATCAATACCGGTGGCGATATCCTCTAAGTTCGTGCCTTGCATGAGCGTCGGGATGCCGCACGCCACCTCAACGTTTTCGATAGCACGTCGCATTTCGCCTTTTGCCTCGTCAACTGTCTTACCACACTCCAACGTAATCGTTCTCGCGATGTCGTCTAAGTTTTCCTCAAGGAGATTTTTTAAGGTAAAGAGATATTGAATGCGTTGAACAGGCGGGGTACGTCGCCACTCGTGGAGTGCTTCGGCAGCAGCAGTCGCAGCTTGATGCACTTCTTCAGCGGGTGAAAGCGGTACTTGGACGAGGACTTCTCCAGTTGCTGGATTCGTAACGTCAATCAGTTCAGCCGCCTCTGATTTTTGCCACTCACTATTAATATAGTTTGATAGTGGTGTTTGGACTTCAGGCATCTAATTCCTCCGTTAGTTTTTATTTCCAAAGAGTTCAAGTACCTTCAACTGATCCATAGCGGCGACAATCTGCGGATCGTGCATCAGTTCGTCACGGGATGTTTCCGTGATCCGCGCAAGTGCGAATTTAATGCCGAAATCACTCAGAACAATTTGCTCTTCAGCAAGCGCGTCGCTCAAGCGTTGGTAACTCCGTCGCTGTTTTGCGGCTTGCAGATCGTCGCGAGCGGCGTGTTCAGCAGCGGCAAGTTTCTCTAACACGTCATCGCCATTCTCTTCTATAAAGGCTTTAAGTTTCTCATGATTTTGGAGTTTCGACTCCAGCATCTGTTGTTCAGAACGACTAAATCCTGCTGATTCGACATCGGGGATAATGCCAATTTTATCAATATCAACGCCGTTGGGTGTATAATAACGCGCAACGGTTAGTTTCACGGCAGCTTTTGAATTACGCAACTGGAACACACGTTGGACAGATGCTTTTCCAAAGGTCTTGTCGCCCATGACGAGCCCGCGCCCATGGTCTTTGATAGCCCCCGCGACGATCTCAGAGGCACTCGCGCTTCCATTGTCGACGAGGACAATTAGTGGAAAATTCTCTCTTTTTATTCCTTTCGCGGGGAAGTCCTCTCGTGATTCAAGCCCTTGACTGTAAACAATGAGTTGACCGGGTGTCAGAAAATCGCTGGCGATATCAACAGCGGAAGAAAGTAGACCACCCGGATTTGAGCGGAGGTCAAGGATAACGCCACGGACATTTTTTGCATTGAACTCAGCGAGGGCATTATCGACATCATTTGCTGTTGTTTGAAGGAATTGATTGATTTTGATGTATCCGATGTTATCTCCGATAATATCTTGTTCAACACTCGGAATCCGGATGACGTCACGGGTAATGGTAAGTTCAATCGGGCGACTCTCGTTTTCTCGTATGATTGTGATAGAAACAGGGGTTCCCGGTTCACCACGGAGCTGGTCTACAGCATCGCTCAAGGACAGTGGGGCTGTAGATTCGCCTTCAATGCGACTGATGATGTCCCCATTCTGAACGCCCGCCAACGCAGCCGGATTATTTTTAAAGGGTGTAACCACAGTCAACATATCTTCCCGAAAACCGATGACCATACCGAGCCCGCCGTACTTGCCTTGGTTCTGGGTCTGAAATTCAAGATAATCCGGAATAAATTGGCTGTATGGATCTAATTCGCGAAGCATCCCCTTGATTGCGCCCTCTATGATCTCTTTACTATCGGGTGTATCAAGATGAGACTGTTGGACATAAGCCAAGACATCTGAAAAGAGCGCGATGCTCTCCAGCAGTTTATCATCAGCCGTCTTTCCTGTCTCTTCCGAACTCCAACTGAGTGGCAGGAACATGCAGACCAGAAATATAGATAACAAAATGTGAAAAGAGATTTTGGCTGAAGTTTGTAGGTTTCCAGAACGTATTGTTAGAAGTTTCATTTTTTCTCCTCCTGCAGGCATGTTTCTGTCGCGCTTTGGAAGGGCGCGGTTGGAAATCGAGCTGCAGAAACATGGAATTTATGTAAGCCCAAATTAATAAAAAAAGTTTCGTAATCGCTGAATATTTGGGATGCGAAAAGCGATAAAGGCAGCTGCTGCACCGTAAAGCAGGTCATAGATGCCAATCATCCGCGCCTGCATCAGTTCCCAGACAGATTGCCCCTTAAACACAATTGTCGCTGTCGGCATGGCTTGCTCCAATGATATATTATGCTCCCGGCTGAGTTGCTCCGCGATTTGTGCAACCGCATTCCACTGGACATCCAGATATTTTCCGATAAAGATACCGAGTATCGCGAAGAATGCAGCGGCAATACTGACAACACGCCACATTGTTCTTGCCTCACGCTCAAGGCATCGGCTACTTGTAAAGAGTATCCCTACCCCAGTCAATAGACCGATACCGATAGCAATGAAGCCAGCGGTGTGTCCTGTCCACTGGATATACTTTGCCCAAAGTACACCACCAAGTATTGCACCAAGGAGCCCGCCAAGCGGTGCTATCACGGTGTTCATTGTCAAACAGCTCCATTCATCTGGATTTGTGGTTTCTGCCGATGATGTTCGGTATTCTGTTCAAAAGTATAGGCAACTTGCAGCACTTTCTCTTCTGCGAAAGGCGCGCCGAGGAGTTGCAATCCGACCGGCAGCCCGCTTTGGACGAAGCCGCACGGCACAGAGATACCGGGCAACCCGGCGTGACTTGCAGGCGTTGTCATAACATCAGAAAGATACATCTGCAACGGATCCGCAATCCGCTCTCCTATTTTGAACGCTGGTGTCGGCGAGGTAGGTGTTGCGATAACATCAACCTTCTCAAATGCGGCATCAAAATCAGATTTGATCAGCGTCCGTGCCTTCTGTGCTTTTTTATAATAAGCATCTTGATAACCGGCGCTCAGGGCAAAAGTACCGAGCATAATTCGACGTTTTACTTCTTCGCCAAACCCTTCGCTTCGCGTCTTTTTGTACATCCCGATTAGATCTTCAGGGTTTTCGTTGCGGTATCCATAACGGACTCCGTCGTATCTTGCGAGATTCGCGCTCGCTTCAGCGGGGGCAATGATGTAATACGTCGCGATTGCATACTCCGTATGTGGCAAGGATATTTCTTCAACGGTCGCCCCGAGGCTTTCAAGAACAGCAGTCGCATTTTGAACACTATCTGCAATTTCTGTGTCCAATGCCGGTGTGGAATACTCTTTCGGCACACCGATTCTTAAACCATTTACGTCGTTAATGAGACCCTGCGTAAAATCAGGCACGGGGACATCAACGGAGGTAGCATCCATCGCGTCGCTGCCGCAGATAGCATTGAGCAACAAAGCACAATCGGTAACATCTTTGGTAAACGGACCGATCTGGTCGAGTGAAGAGGCAAAAGCGACGAGTCCATAGCGAGAGACGCGCCCATACGTCGGTTTCATCCCGACGACCCCACAGAGTGCTGCGGGTTGTCGAATCGAACCACCCGTGTCTGAACCGAGTGAACAGATTGCCGTATCCGCTGATACAACTGCGGCAGAACCGCCACTTGAACCGCCAGGAATAGTGTCCAGATTCCATGGGTTATGGGTAATTTGATACGCCGAGTTTTCGGTAGAGGACCCCATCGCGAATTCGTCCATATTCGTTTTACCGACCATGACAACGCCCTGCTCGTAGAGTTTCGCCATGACGGTCG
Source organism: Candidatus Poribacteria bacterium (assembly GCA_965208735.1). Lineage (GTDB taxonomy): Bacteria > Poribacteria > WGA-4E > WGA-4E > WGA-3G > WGA-3G. The sequence continues at coordinate 3,712,169 of CBDBPM010000002.1, read as the reverse complement.
CATTGTATGGAGGCACAAAGTTTTCGAGGATTTTAGAACCGCAGGTTGTCCGTACACCTTTGGTGCATATCACATCTTTAATCGCGATTGGGATACCCGCGAGCGGCGGCATCTCATCTCCGTTTTGAAATCCCGCGTCGGCACGATTCGCTTGCTCCAAAGCCAAATCTTTCGTTAGCGTCAAATAGCCTTTGACATGCGACTCCACTTCAGTAATACGCGCATAGACAGATTCTGTGAGTTCCACAGCGGTAATCTCACGCGCTTTGAGTTTCTCGTGTAAAGCATGTGCCGTCAATTCATAAAGCATTTTTAACTTTCCTTGCGGTTCGGTCAGGCGGGTTGGTTACTTCAACCGCCTTTACGTAACCCGTCCTCCATTTCATTACGGACTATCGTTCTTTGTAACTTTTTTTAATTTTCTTTGCGGTTCGGCGCGTTGCCTGAGCTTCGCTTAAGAATCCCTATCAACTACTCTGGGAACGCCGAAGTATCCTTCTTCAGGTTCAGGTGCGTTAGAGAGGACTTCTTCGCGGGGATAGGAAGGCTTGACAACATCTGGTTTGGCGACATGCGCTGCCCCCTCTTGCGAACCCATAATGAAAACTTGGTGCGGATGGATGTGCGATGTCGGTGGCACATCATCTGTCTCAAGTTCATTCAACTTCCCGATATATTCCAGAATTCGGGCAAGTTGCTCGGTAAAGTGTTCTGTCTCTTCATCGTTAAATTCAAGGCGTGCCAAGTTTGCGACATGGCGTACGCCTTCCGTCGTAATCGTTGCCATTTTTCGTAGAGTATCTCCTTATTAATCAGACATTGTCAGCGGGGCAAGCGAAGCGGCGAATCGCCTTGTCATGCCAGCACGACTAAACCGAACAGTGATATAAACATTCTGCCCAGCACCAGTGACTTTCGTTATCTTACCCCTTCCGAATTGCGGATGATGGACAATCTGGTCAACCGAGTAATCATCTGCATCCTCAGGTACCTCTTCATACAAGCCCGTCGATTCGTGAAATGGAGAATGGTACCGGTCAACATGCTTGATGAGCTGATCGGGAATCTCAGAGATAAAGCGTGATGGAGTACGATATTCTGAATTACCAAATATTCGTCTCGCATCCGCATGAACAAGATAGAGACGCTCCATCGCTCGTGTTATTCCGACGTAGCAAAGACGACGTTCTTCCTCTAATTCCGCTGCTGTTGCCGCGTCAATGGAGCGTTGATGAGGGAGATACCCTTCTTCCACACCGACGATGAAAACAAACGGAAATTCCAAGCCTTTAGCACTATGCAGAGTCATTAATGGTACTACATTCGTCTCGTCAGTTTCCATAGCATCTACATCCATTGTAAGGGCAACATTTTCTAGGTAATCAGCAAGAGACGGGGCAGAGGAATAGGTTTCGTACTCAGTGATTGCATTAATCAGTTGTTCAATATTTTCAATTCTACCCTGCGCCTCAAGGGTGTTCTGACCCTCAAGGTTTTCAAGATATTTTGTAGTTTGTAAAATATGATATAAGGCATCGGAAGGTAGGATATCGTCACTTAAGCTGTCAAAGATGTTATTAAACTTTTTCACCTTCGTCTTAATACCACCACTAATTTGTGAGATCTCATTAACGCGCTTGACTGCCTCAAACAAGGAGATCCGTTCGCTGGCTGCAAAATCAATGAGCCGCTGAATCGTTTTCATGCCAATACCGCGCCCTGGAATGTTGATAATACGTCGGAGGCTAATTGAATCGTCAGGATTGCATATTACACGGAGGTAGGCAAGAAGATCTTTAATTTCCATTCGGTCATAGAAACCGACACCGCCGACAATCTGATACGGAATGTTTGCTGCTCGGAATGCCTCTTCAAAGACTCGGGATTGTGCGGTAGTCCGATAAAAAATGGCAAAGTCCGCGTAGTCAACCCCCTCCACGTGCAAATTTTCAATCTGCGTGGCGACGTAGTTAGCTTCGTCGTTTTCGTTAACTGCTTCATAGCAAAAGACAGGGTCCCCTTTGTCGTTTTCAGTCCAAAGCCGCTTTTTTTTCCGAGCCTTGTTGTTGCGCACTACACTCCACGCCGCATCTAAGATATTTTTTGTAGATCGGTAGTTTTGCTCTAAAGGGAATACTTCGGCATCCTTGTAATCTTCTTCAAAGTTGAGAATATTTCTAATATCAGCACCACGAAAGGCATAAATAGATTGATCGTCATCACCAACAACACAGAGATTTCCGTGCGGTTTAGCCAATTGTTTCACAATCCGATATTGACACTGATTGGTATCTTGAAATTCATCAACAAGGATGTGCTTAAACTTGTGTTGGTAGCGTTCAAGCACATCCGGATGATCATCAAACAATTCTAGAGTCAAGAGAAGCAAGTCATCGAAATCAAGGGCGTTATTTCGACAGAGCAAATCTTGATATATGGGGTAAACCTGCGCGACAATCTCTTCAAAGTAGTCACCTGCAATGTCAGCATAAGCAGCGGGTTTGAGAAAATCGTTTTTAGCACGGCTAATATGACTCAGAATAGCGCGCGGGTTATATTGTCTGTTTTCGCGTCCAAGTTTCTTTAGAGCCTCTTTGACAACAACAACCTGGTCAGTCGTGTCAAAAATTGTAAAGGAGCGAGTATAATCCTCTAATTTATCAATTTCTTGTCGCAAGATTCGAGCACAAGTCGCATGGAAGGTTGACACCCAAATATCCTTACTAATATTTTCGCCAATTAGGGCATCAAGTCGTTCTTTCATTTCATTTGCCGCTTTGTTGGTGAAGGTTACAGCAAGAATACGGAAAGGGGAAACATCATAGTGTGCAATCAAGTAGGCGATACGGTGTGTGATGACGCGCGTTTTGCCGCTACCAGCAGCAGAAAGAAGACAAAGAGCCGGACCTTCAACATGTTGGACTGCTTTGCGTTGGACATCATTTAAGGATCTTAATAAGTTATCGGTCAAGTTCTACCCCTTGTCTCACAGTGTTTAAAGAGGCACATACCAATGTGCTGTAACAGATTCACGAGCAGCTGGTACAGTGCCCTAATTTCATGCTATAAAGTATACACAATTTGGAATTAAATTTGCAAGGGGAAATTCAATGTAACACATCTTTCTACATTTAGGCGTTAAAACCATCTTCAAGAGGATACAGAATCAGAGCTACCGGCTCTTCATAACTTTATCTAAGTCCCACACCAAAATCGTACCGTCCTGACTTCCACTCGCAAGAATTTTGCCATCAGCGGAAAATGCCAACGCTTTAACCCTGTTGTTATGTTTGGACACGGTTGTTATAAGATTTCCTGTATCCACTTCAATTAAACGGATATCCAAAGAGTCTCCGACAGCAAGAATTTTGCTATCAGGGGAAAATGCCAACGCATAGCAACTAAGGCCACCAAATTCAGGATAAGACAGAATAAGTTCGTCGGTGCCAAACTTCCAAAGGGCAACCCGACCTCGTACAGCGGTAGCGAGAAGCGTGTTATCTGGTGAAGAGGCAAGAGCCGTAACCTCAGTATATGTAGAATAAGAATATTTGAAAATTTCATTTTCATGTGGCACAAACTGAAAGTTAACGGAATGAAGCCATAAATCCCAAAATTCCAACACCTGTTTTTCACCAATTTCTTGTTCGTTCAAAACAATTATTGTCTCTCCATCGTGTGAAAATGTTAGTGGTGAAACACCTGAAATTCGTGGTGAGAGAAACTGATAGTCCATTGAAGCGCGAAGTTGACCGGTATCAATGTCACGGATATGAATTTTATTAGGATCTGCATCAATGTTTACGCTAGCACATAAACCGCGTTTCGCATTAAAAGCCAAAATAAGTTCTCTATTTAGTGTTAAGGTAGACATGAGTTCGCCCGTAGATACATCCCATTTCTGAATCATGGAAGTTTCATAACCACCACTGATTAGCATTTTACTATCGGGTGAAAACGTCAACGCACCTATACTATTCCAGTGACCAGAGACACTAAAACGCTGTTGTTTCGTTGATGTATCCCAAAACCGGATTGCGCCATCCTCACCACTCACAAGGGTTTTACCATCAGGCGAAAACGATAACCACCCTACGTATCCTCTAAACGTATGGATATGGTGCCCAGTGTGTGGATCCCAAAGGCGGATAGTACGATCCCATCCAGTACTGGCTAGCATTTTGCCATCAGGAGAAAATTCTAAGCTTATAGTTTTACCATGGAGTTCGGGCAGCGTCCTTAATATCTCACCGCTAACACCATCAAATAAATAGATGTTTGGATTTTCCGACAAGCTATTCGCGCAAGCTAGTATCTTTCCATTAGGCGAAAACGCCAGAGCAGTAACTGCTGAATCCATGGCTGTTGAAAAAAACAACATTCTTCCAGTTTCAACATCCCACCAACGCAGGGCATTACTCTGTGGTTTCTCACCAATGATCGAAGATCCACTAACTACAGTTTTTCCGTTTGGTGAAACAGCGAGCGACAAAATTTGCCATGTATGCCCTGTAAGGGTTTTAGAAACAGTCTTATTAACCACATCCCAAAATCTAATTATTTTATCCCTTGTACTAACCAGTGTTCGTCCATCAGGGGAAAAAAATACCAAATTCTTTGTACCGCTCGGTGCATTATCTTTAAGAGTAGTTAAATGTTGACCGGTGGAGGGATCCCAAAGATGGATACCATCGGAACCGGAACTTGCCAGCATTTTGCCATTTGGCGAGAATGCCACTGAATGAACCTCATAACCGTGCTTTTGAAACAATCTAATTTCTTTGCCAGAATGAGCATCATATATCCAAACGCCTATAGAGGTTGCTACTGCAATCAGGTTGCCATTTGGCGAATGCTTTAGGTCGTAAATTTGCCCTTTCCCAAGACGAAGTATAGCATGTTCAGGTAGTCCCCACTTCATGTAATTCTGAGCAAATCCACTTAGAGAAAACAGAATTGAGATTAGCAAGAAGGCAATAATTAGGACGTTTTTCATAGCTTTTCCTTAAAAACTCGCGTGGCTTTTCCTCTGAATAAAATAACGCAAGTTGTCATTTATTTAGGACTTACGCAGCTTCCTCGCCTCCCTCCACCTGAATTACGAAACCTGTGAACGATACCCACTTCATGAACACTTAACGGACGATAATATAGAGAGGGGGATTCAGCATAATCTCTTTGACATCGCAACAAAATATTAACAAACGTATAAACTCTGAAAGCATAGATCTTTTTTAGCGTTCACTTCGCGTTCACATTCACCAGAAAGAACATGCCTTCGCCAAATACAAAATTTTCAGAGTAAACTTCTGAGCACCGTATGCGGAAAACGCACAGAAAGTAGTCATAGTGTATGTTTACAACCTTTGCAAAACCAAACGAACTTCAGCGTTGACTCTGAATACTCTGAAAAACTCTGAAACGCGCAGAGCTGCCTATAGACCCGACTCGCGCCTTATTTGACAGAGGTAGGACGGACGCCTGCTGCTCTTTTGTAGCACAAACTTCTTAGTTTGTGCCACCAGAACGCTGTGTTTTCCGAAAATGCTCATCTAACAGAACGGGAGGCAGTCAAAAATGCGTAAGTCCTATTTCTTTTACACCTTTCCAAGCGATCGCGAGTTCCGTTAATACCCCTTCGGGTGTATCTGAAAATGCCGATACATTGGGCATCTCAACAAAATGTGCCAAGTAATCGCCGTCCTCATCAAGAAATATGTTCACATTGAATCCATCAAACACGTCTTTGCTCATTTTGCATCACCTGATCATAAATCAGATAAGATATTCCTTCAAAAATTGCCCCGTGAAGGAGGCTTCAACTGCTGCGACCTCTTCAGGGGTGCCGTGCGCCAATACTTCCCCACCTTTATGTCCGCCCTCAGGACCGAGGTCGATGACGTAATCTGCAGTTTTGATGACATCCAGATGATGCTCAATCACAAGCACAGTATGTCCGTTATCGACGAGACGGTTAAGGCTGTCCAAGAGTTTCTGTACATCCGCGAGGTGAAGTCCGGTGGTCGGTTCATCCAAAATATAGAGATTGTGCTTGCCATACTTGAGTTTGCCGAGTTCGCTTGCCAACTTTATCCGCTGTGCTTCACCACCGGAGAGGATCGTAGCAGGGTGTCCGATCTGGAGATACCCCATACCGAGTTGGTTCAAGACACTCAATTTATGGTTAATCAGTCGTTGATCGGCGAAGAACTCAACGCCCTCCTCAATTGACATATTAAGGATATCAGAGATATTCTTGCCGTTGTAAGTAACGTCAAGCGTATCTTCATTGTAACGTGCGCCTTTACAGGTCGGACAAACGACCTCAACATCCGGCATAAAGTGAAGCTGCGTGGTGATTGTGCCTTCACCGTGGCACTCTTCACACCGTCCACCTTTGACGTTGAAACTGAATCGTGAGGCGGTATAACCTCTTGAGAGTGAAAGAGGCGTGCTGGCAAAGAGTTTACGAATATTATCGTAAAACTTGATGTATGTGGCAGGATTAGAACGCGCGGAACGCCCGATGGGTGACTGATCGATGCTAATCACATCGCTGACGTGTTCGTGCCCTTCAAGTTCATCGTGTGTACCGTAGAGCGTCCGACTGTCATGATAGATAGAATGTAATCTCTTATAGAGAATCTCGTTGACGAGGGTACTCTTGCCAGAACCGGAAGCACCGGTAACGCAGATAAAGACACCCACCGGAATATCCACATCAATGCTTCTGAGGTTGTTTTCTCTGGCACCAGTAATACTTAGGAACTTACCGTTTAAGCCGCGGCGTTCTTCTGGCATTGGGATCTCTTGTCTTCCACTCAAATAGAGACCTGTCAAAGATTCAGGGCAGTCAAGTACCGTTTTAAGTTCACCTTGAACGACGACCTGCCCGCCGTGGACACCGGGTCCCGGTCCGAGTTCAATAATATGATCTGCGGCGCGAATTGTGCTTTCATCGTGTTCAACGACGATAACGGTGTTGCCGATGTCCCGTAGTTTCCGTAAGGTCTCAATCATCTTAGCGTTGTCCTTTGGATGCAAACCGATACTCGGTTCATCAAGGACATAGAGCATACCCATCAACCCGGATCCGATCTGTGTGGAGAGACGGATACGCTGCGATTCCCCGCCGGAGAGCGTTGCGGCACGACGATTGAGGTTGAGATAATCGAGTCCGATGCCGAGGAGGAGGTTAATCCGCGTCACAAGTTCATTAATGACGCGCTTGCCGGCTTCTCGCTGTTTTTCGGGAACACCTTTAATACTTAGCAGAAAATCTCTCAGTTCTTCAAAGTGTAATTCACCGACTTCGTGGATGGTTTGGCCGTCAATAGTAACAAGGAGCCGCTGTCGCTTGAGCTTGGCACCGTTGCAATCGGGACAGGTGCGCTCTACCATCACTTTTCGGAGATATTCCTCCATACCGGAGTGCGCCTCGCCCTGTTTTCGGTAGCGGCGATAGTGTCTATCAATTCGGGTAATAATCCCGTCGAAACGGATTTTCCGACCGAGGTGGCGTTTTTCAACAGGTTTCGCGCCTTCGGGTTGTCGGATCGGGAATTCTTCGCCGTGTGTGCCATAATAGAGGATATCAATAACCGCTTCCGGAAGTTCTGCAAAAGGCGTGTCGAGGTCAAACTCATAGTGGGCAGCGAGGCTGTACATTGTCCTGCCATCCCATCTATCTGGGTCGTAGTTGAATGCTTGGTGGACGAACGCGCCATCGGCAATACTCCGTGTCCTGTCGGGGACGAGTAGGTTTGGGTGTACCTGTAAGTAGGTGCCAAGTCCCGAGCAGGTTACACACGCGCCCGTCGGTTCGTTAAAGGTAAAATGATGCGCTCCGAGTTCAGCCATGATTATGCCGTGTTTCGGACATCCGAAACCTTCCAACAACTGTATCGCGTCTGCTTCGGCATCTTCGGGAAACTGGACATCAAAACGCATGAACCCTTCGCCTACGAGCATCGCGTGTTCAAGGGAGGCGAGCACCTGTTTATCAATATCCTTTTTGACATAGAATTTGTCAACAATCACTTGGAGATCGTACTCTTGATCTGGATCGAGTTCAATTTCCTCGCTGATGTCGTGTTCAATACCGTCAATTTTGACGTGTCTGCATCCTTTCGTGCGAATGTCGTCAAAAAGGTAATCGTAATCTTCACCGTAGATTTTGAAGACTGGCGCGTGAATCTCTACCTCAGTGTCTTCTGGCAGAGAGAGCATCCGTTCCAATATCTGATAGTGTGAACGGATAGGAATCTCGACTTCACAATAGGGGCAATGCGCAACACCGATCGTTGCAAAGAGCATACGGAGATAGTCCTGCAAATCGGTCATTGTCCCAACAGTGGAGCGCGGGTTCATCGTAATTGTTTTCTGTTCAATAGAGACAACAGGGGACAAGCCATCAATGAAATCAACATCTGGCTTTTTGAGTTGTGTAATAAAGCGTTTAGCGTACGTGGACATCGATTCCAGAAATCGGCGCTGTCCTTCTGCATAAACAGTATCAAATGCCAATGAAGATTTACCCGAACCGCTGATGCCAGTAACGACGACGAGTTGGTCCCGCGGAATCTCAAGTTCAATGTTTTGTAGATTGTTTTCTCGCGCGCCTTTAACGGCGACAGTTTGTCTCATGCCTACCTCCCAGAGCAAATTTTAAGATTTGAATATAAAGCATCCCCATTTAAATATTGAACGGTAGAAAAATAAAACCAGTTACACCTTCCCAATAGGCAAGCAAATCCTCACCGTCAGTCAGATGTTTCTTCGTGCTACAATGCAGAAAGCGAGTTGTTCCAAACATTGCTCCTAACACCAAAGGAATCGACATTACCGTAATTTCCTACTATTTTATTTCTTCTCAATCATAAATCTATGTGAAGTATTATATACAAATTCATAGTAAATTGCAAGCGAAAATTAGGGGCTGTCCGATGGATACAATTGTGTCAGATGTTACCCTGTCAGATGGATATGTAAATATCTTGTCAAAAGGGAAATCGAAAAGGTTTATACACCTATCGTTCCGCCTACCACAAGAATCCCTACATTGACATTCCCACTGCGAAGCAATATCGCACTTCTGACACGAGAAACCCATATCTATCAACAAATCTTTTTGCTCCAGCAGAGCAATATATCTATAGAAAAAAGGGGGTCTCTCTTGCACTCCGGCGGGTGCTATATAAACAAGCCTGTCCTATTGAATAAATTTGATTTTATTAGATTAAATATGTTATCATATATATTGTAGTTTTTGAGAGAAATTCTAAGTGCGCGAAATTACCTTTGGAATTAACAAATAGTTAACAAAGTGTAACAAATAAAAATTACGTTTTATGAACAACCTAAAAATAATCCGAAGTTATCAAGTGCTGTGATTTCCCGTATCCATTAGATTTGTGGCACATTGAAGCAGAGTTCTCTCAAAAAAATATTGCCCAATTGTTCATGAAAATTCCGAAAATACAGAATTTTAGAATTCCGTAAACCTATGTACCAAGCGGTCTGAAAGCCTTACAAATTCACCGATAAGAATCGTGAACAATTTTTTATGGCATGTTCATGAAATGTTCATAAAATCATCAGATTTCCAGTCTAAAAATCAAGGCTATTGGGCGGTGAAATAAAGTTAACAGACAGTTAATTTATTGAGGTCGGTTCATTTTCAGAAAGTATGTATAACACTGAAAATTCTAATGCTCACTACCGATAACTTAAAACCTCTGGAACTAATAGAATTCACATATAACCGTTTGACAGAAAATCATTTTTGTAGTATAATTTATCCAAAATCATGAAACCTGCCTGCTGCTACCGAGTTACAGCGTCTGAATTCGCCAGTGAGATTGTTGGCATTAACGACGGTTCGTCAGATGGGACAACCGACAACCAAAATATGAATTCACTCCGACTTCTTGTTAACGGATTTCTGATAGGTATTGCTAATATTATCCCCGGTATGAGTGGCGGGACCCTTGCACTCGTTTTAGGTATCTATGAGCGACTCATTGGCGCATTACGGTGTATCGGGCTTTCAACGGTTAAAAAATTACTTGGGGTACTAAGATTCAAAAAATCTGCCTTCACGGAAGCAGGAGCCGAGCTTCGCCGTATTGACTTCGGCTTTCTGGCACTGTTAGGCATCGGCGCGATCGCTGCCCTATTGCTTACGTCGAAACTGATTGTCTATCTGCTGAACAATCATCATGACGCGACTTATGGCTTCTTTAGCGGTTTGATTTTAACATCTATTCTCGTTCCGTTGCGAATGCTAAAAGCGTTCGGCTGGAAGGAATTGTTAGTCCTATTGATTGCCGTTGCCCTGATATTAAGCCTCTCTATCGGTACAGGCGAACAGCAATTAGAACGGGTTGCCCATAAAACCGAGAACGCGGCAGTGATGGATAACAATAAAGGACACACAGATGGGTTTCCAACGTATTGGGAACTCGGGCTCTTTTTCGGAAGCGGGGTACTCGCAATTTCAGCGATGATCCTGCCCGGTATTAGCGGTTCTTTTCTGATGCTTGCACTCGGGGTCTATTTCCCGCTTTTAACGGCGATAAATACGCTGATAGAGGGTGTTCCAGGGTTGATCAATGGTAGTACTTTAAGCGAGGCGATGTTAGGAAGTGTTCTGATACTCGCTTTTGCTGCGCTCGGATGTCTGTTTGGACTTCTGGCATTTACACGGTTGCTCAACTATTTATTGGAACGGTACCGCAATCTCACAGTTGCCTTTCTGATCGGATTGATGGTGGGTTCACTTTACGGATTATGGCCCTTCCGCGAGTTCGCAATGATTGACGGGGAACGCATAGATACCGCTTACATATTACCGCAGCTTGATATGAACCTGCTCATCACTGTGGGGGCTTTTCTCGTCGGCGGTGGCGTTATTCTTTTATTTACACGCTTGGAGAATTAAAGGACGATCTTTTTTCTAATAGCAAACCCTTTCGCATGACGAGATGAAAAAAATAAAAACAGTCGGTTTCTTTGTCAATACGACCAAAGCGAACGCAGCAGGTATCGTTAAAGATGTGTCTACGTGGCTAAAAGAACGCGGAATTATCCCGCTGCTGCCAGAGGAACAAGCCGTCGAATTAGGGTATCCACAAACCGGTATCTCCAAAACGGAGGTCGTTGAAGAAGCGGATATGCTTCTCGTTCTGGGTGGAGATGGCACACTACTGAGCGCAGCACATACATCAGAGATTGAGAATGTGCCTATCTTAGCGATTAATATTGGGACGCTTGGGTTTTTGACGGATGCCTCGCTTGATCAACTCTATCCGACTTTGAAGGCGACCTTGGCGGGAGACTATAGGATAGAGCATCGTATGATGTTAGAAGTCGTTGTGGATGGGCAGCCCCAAGTAGACCTGACCGAATCGGAAGAAGAAATTGCAGATTCTAATAAAACCATAGCCCGTAATGAAATGGAGGGCGGATATACGGACAGGAACGTGAAGGCCGAAACCCACTTTACCGAACCGCAAGGAAAATTAAAAAAAACGTTCCGAGCTTTCGCGCTCAATGATGTTGTTATTCGGCACTATACGCGTCTCATTGAATTAGACGCGTATATTGACGACGAACTCTTTATACCGTATAATGCTGATGGATTGATAATCGCAACGCCGAGTGGTTCGACTGGATATTCGCTCTCTTGTGCTGGCACTATCGTTGCACCGCAGTTAGAGGCGATCCTTCTGACACCTATAGCACCGCATAGTTTGACCGTACGTCCGTTTATCGCTGATGGTAATGCTGAGATAACCGTCAAGATGCGTGCCGCGTATCAGAGCGTCGATGTTTTTGTAGATGGCCAGCGCGAGACGCACAGCCTCACTGCAGGCGCGGTCATAAAAGTAGAGAGAGCAGAACGGACAATTCAACTTATCCGTTCGCAACATCATAGTTACTACAGAGCCTTGCGTGAAAAACTAATGTTGGGTGAAAGAATCAAAGGGATATGAGCAATAGTCCGCAGTAATCAACAGGAATATCAATTGCTGAAAGGGTGTTCTACAACGATACCCTCTTTCTGGCAACTGAAAACTGATAACTGACAACTAATGATAGAAACACTCTCTATCCGCAATATTGCCCTCATAGATGAACTTGACTTGGAACTGGCATCCGGATTGAATATCTTTACAGGTGAGACAGGTGCTGGTAAATCGGTTATCCTCAAGTCAATTGGATTGGTGTTAGGTGAGAGAGCCTCCGCCGACATAGTACGCGAAGGTGCCGATTTTGCAAAAGTAGAAGCGAGTGTCGCACCTGACGATACGCATCCGATGTGGCACACTGATTTTGCATTTAACGACCTGTTAGACCCATCCGATGTGGTGATTCTTTCAAGGCAAATCAGTGCGAACGGTAGAAGTCGCTGCCATATCAATGGGCGTTTGGTGAATTTAAAACAGTTGCAAGAACTCGGAACTCTGCTTGTTGACATCCACGGGCAACACGAACATCAATCGCTATTTCGGACCGAAACACATCTCAAACTTTTGGACGATTTCGGCGGGAGCAGTGAGGCGAGACAACAAGTTGGCAAACTATACACGCAACTACGCGCTTTGCAACAAGAGGCGGCATCCCTTGCGGACACTTTGGCGGCATCAGAACGCGAAAAAGAGCTCCTTGAGTTTGAAATTAAAGAACTGACTACGGCAGATCTGGCAGATGGTGAAGACGAAGAGTTGGCAGATGAAGCCCGCGTACTAAAAAATGCGGAGAAATTATCTCAGTCTGCAAACTATGTGTGCGAACAACTTGACGGTAGCAACCGAGCAGGCAGTTTTGGCAGTGGGGGTATGGGAACGGATTTGTCTACGCTTGACCGTCTGAAAGATGCTGCGAACGCGCTTATAGACTTATCAGAACTTGATGGCAGCCTCTCGGAATTGCGGGAGCGTTTGGAATCATCGCTTTACGAGTTGGAAGATATCGCCTTACAGATCCGCCAGTATGCAGACACCGTGGAATTCAACCAAGGGCGATTGGACGAGATTGCCGACCGACTCGCGCTGATCGCAAAGCTGAAGCGGCGTTATGGCAACACCATTGCCGAGATACTGACATACCATGCTGACGCTGAGCAAAAATTGGAGACTTTACAACTCGGTTCAGAGAAACAAGCGTCGCTCCAAGGGGAGATTCAGAAAACAATCCAAGAAGCACAGCATCTGTGTACAGCACTCTCAGCGAAACGACTGCACGTCGCGAAGCATCTGTCAGAACGGATTGAAAAGGAACTCCGCACACTCGGCATGGACAAAGCAGAGTTTCAGGCATCCGTCCAACATATTCCAGACGAACGCGGTCCGTTTCAGGTAGAAGGTGAACGTTATGCGTTTCGTTCCGATGGGATGGACGATGTAGAATTCTTGATTGCACCGAACGTCGGTTCCGAAGCGCGTCCGATTGTGAGAATCGCGTCAGGTGGCGAAATCTCGCGGATCATGCTCGCTTTAAAGACAGTACTGGTCCAAGTTGATGAGATTCCGACACTGCTTTTTGATGAGATTGATAGCGGCATCGGTGGCAAGGTCGCGAATGTTGTTGGCAAGAAATTGAAGGAACTTTCGGCGTTTTCACAGGTGATTTGTATCACACATCTCCCACAGATCGCCCGTTTTGCTGACAAGCATTTCCGAGTCGAAAAAAAGGTTGTTGATGAACGGACTCTGATTACAGCGAAACCGTTAACGGTAGAAGACCAGGTTAATGAGATCGCCCGAATGCACGGTGGTGAAGAAACAGAAATAGGGCTTGCACATGCGCGAGAGTTACTGTCTGAGGAATAGTTTTTAACTATTGGGTTTTTGCTCCGATTTGTCCGATGTCCAAATCGGGTTTCTGATAAAAATAAAAACCCAAAAACGATAGTCCGTAATGAAATGGTTCTCACTGCGAAGCAGGGTTACGAAAAGGCGATTGAATCAACCAACCCGCTTGCCCGAACCGCAAGGGAAGTTAAAAATATGGACGACAGGTTTACACAAGCCAGCGGAACGCATGTCTATACTGGGTGCGAGTTATTGGTCAAAGGTGCCTTAGAGAGTGGTGTCAGCCTTCTCACAGGGTATCCTGGTTCCCCACTTGCCGAAGTATTCGACATCATCCAACGTAACGCCGAATTGTTGAAAAACAACGGTATCGTCGCGCAAATAGCCAACAATGAAGCGTTAAGTATTGCGCGTCTCAATGGCTCGCAGATGGCGGATGTCCGCGCGATTGCGTTCATGAAAAGCGTCGGCTTGCATGTCGCCTCCGATGCGCTGGCGATTAGCAACCTTGCGGGGACAACTGAGGGGGCTGTCGTTGTCGTTGGTGATGATACCTGGTCGCACAGCACGCAGGTGCCTGCTGATTCACGATTCTTGGCGCGACATGTCTATACGCCACTTATAGAACCGAGCACATTTCAGGAACTCAAAGATTGGGTTAACAGTGCTTTCCAGATTTCCGCTGCATCTGACCTTTATGTTTGTTATTTAACCACTGAAAATCAGGCGAGTGGCGGCGGAAACGTTGAACTTCAACCTAACATTTATCCTGATATTACGGGTCTGAAGCGAGTTAATCTTGATACCCAACTTATTGATGCTGATAAACGGGTTGTCTTACCCCCGCATACCGCCCAGATTGAGACAGAAACGTTGCAGGAACGGCTGCCTACTGCTCTTGAAACGGCAAGGCATCTCGGACTCAATAAAATTCAGTTTGCGCGGGATATCTCTGGTAAAAAGCGGTACCCTCTCGGGTTTGTCAGTGCTGGTTTGGCACACAGCTGCCTTCTTCATGCACTCGGAGAATTGAACCTATACGGCGACATCCCGGTTCTCAAACTCGGTATGACGCATCCGATTGATGCGGATATCGTCCGAGAATTTGCTGGACAGGTTGACGAAATCTACGTCGTTGAAGAGAAACGTCCACTCTTAGAAAACGAAATTAAAGCACTCCTTACTCAAATGTACCAAGAGGGCAACATCAAACGGTATGTAAACGTCTGGGGCAAACAATTCCCGGACGGTTTAGCAGGGGTTCCCGTAGCCTCCGGATTGGATGCGTCTATCCTCATCCAGAAGCTCATCCCACTTCTCAAACACCGCCTTGCTACAGGATCCCGCACCGCTGATTCGGAAGAGACTGACATCCTCATTGATTTGGGACACTTTTCCCGCGAAGAGAATCTCCAAAAAGCGGTCGCCGAACAACAGATTGATATCCCACAACGGACACCTACCTTCTGTCCGGGCTGCCCACACCGCGACTCTTCGAGTGTCTTCCTTGAAATTACAAGACAGTTTATGGATGCCGACTATATGAAGAAGCATCACGATTCAAGTCCGGTAGATCTCGTCTTTCACGGTGATATCGGCTGTTATTCAATGCTCAAATACGAGCCGTTTCCGCGCTTGATGCACAACCTCTCCGCAATGGCATTAGGGGGTGGGTCAGGTGCTGGCATCGACCCGTTTATCGAAAATAAACAGATCGTCTTCATGGGCGATTCAACGTTTTTTCATGGCGGGATGGCAGCGATTTCAGATTCAATCAAAAACAACCAAGACATCGCTTATATCATTTTAGACAACCAAACGACGGCAATGACCGGGCATCAACCGACTCCTGCGGATGAACTTGATATCCTCGGCAACCCAACGTTCGCGCAGGATATTGAGTTGGTTGCCCAAGGGATCGCTGGCAGTTCTGAAATAGACATTGTGCGCACGAATCCGGAAGATCGGGTAAACTATAAAAAATACCTTGAGAAAACCATTCTGAAATCGGGTGTCAAAATTGTCATTGCCGATAAAGAGTGCGCGATTACCTATCATCGCCGCCTCCGTCGTGAACAACGCCAAACTATAGCCAAAGATGGTTTCCTGAAACACGAGAAGCATATTAACATCACACCTGAAGTCTGCGAATTTTGTCGGGAATGCACCACTGCTACCGGGTGTCCCGGTTTAAAAATCGTTGATACCGATTATGGCGAGAAGGTTGCCATCGACCAGTCGAATTGCGTCTCTGATGGGGCATGTGCGCGGATTAAATACGCGTGTCCAGCTTTTGAAGAGGTTATCGTCACACGTAAACGTCCACCACAAGTACAGGCAGTGGCTTCCGTTTATACGGACCTCTTGAGTGGCGACCTTTTACCACCGCCGCCACCACTAACATTTGAGCGGAGTTGGAACACTTATGCTGCAGGGGTCGGTGGCATGGGTATCGGGACTATTTCCAAGGTACTTGTCGTTGCGGGGTATCTCCAAGGCTACGATGTGACGTTCTGTGATAGAAAAGGGCTGGCAATTCGCAACGGTGGGGTTTATACGCACATCGCTTATGTGCAACCCGGTGTTCACGCTTCCCCGATGATCCCGTATGGCAAAGCAGATCTTCTATTAGGACTTGACATTTTAGAGGCAGTTCGCGGCATCACACCGCGGTCTCTCTTCCGTGTAGCGTCGCCTGATCGTACCGCGGCTGTGGTCAATACCGCAAAAACTGAGACAATAACGACCCTCATTGGTAAGGACGATTTTGATCCGGACACGCTTGAAGAAACACTTCAGACACATACCAAATCCGACGCGTATTTCGGCATCGATCTGTTTACGGTCTCTGAGCAGTTGTTCGGTAATAAGTTGTATGCAAACATGATGCTCTTGGGGACTGCCTTCCAACGACGATTGATACCGCTTGAACTGGAACCGCTCCACTTGGCACTCAAACAGATGGTGCCGCATGCCGATTTGGAGACCAATATGAAAGCATTCAATGTCGGACGGCGGCTCGCGCTTGACTCCCAACACTTCAAGGGTGAGGTGCCTCGCCAGTCGAGTTATGCGGAAATGCTCTCTGCAAAACGACAGATTCTGGAAAGGAAACGTGGCGGGAAACGTCTGGCACAAGCATATATGACACTCGTGGAAAGCGCCGTGGAAACGTTAAACACCGGTTCGGACGACACGCATCGACTCCTGGCACTCTATGTCTACGACCTCGTCCAGTTTGAAAATCTTAACTACGCGCGCGATTATGTCGAAAAGGTAAAGCAGGTTCACGCTCACGATTCAGAATCGCATGGTTATCGTGCTACAAAAGCCGCTATCAGATATCTTCATAAGGTGATGCTGATTAAGGATGAAGTCTACGTCGCACACCTCCTGACGAGTGAAGAGAAATTGGAACGTGATAAGGAATTATATAAGGTTGATCCAAAAAACGGGGACAAAATTAAATATGTCCATCTCAATCGTCCGCATTTCACGGTCATGGGACTCGACTTCGAGGACGATATTGAAACGTATAATTGGCAGTTAAACCTGATGAAGCGGATGAAATTTCTAAGACGATGGCTCTCCAAATGGCACGCGAAAGAAAAAGAATTCCGAGAGTGGTATATTACGCGTGTGATCAACACCTTCGCTCCAACCGATGCAGAGGCATACGAAAGACACCTCCGCGCGTTAGAATGTGTAGAAGAGGTTCGTGGCTATCGAGAAATTCGCTATCCGAAAATGGAAGTGGCGAAACAGACAGTTGAAGAACTACTTGAGAAATAGCAATTGGCAGTCAGCAATCGACGGTCAGCAGATGGTTACTCGATCCCGTAGGCAACGTTAATTTCTTCTTGCACGCGGGTTTGGCGTTGACAACCGGATACCGACTGCCGAAGGTCGAAAGCCATTAAACAATGCAAAAACAACACCTATTGACAGGACATACCCGCATCGTTGGTGTTATTGGTGATCCGGTTGAGCACAGCCGGTCGCCTCAGATGCACAATGCTGCCTTTGCCAAAGCGGAGCTTGATTATGTATACGTCCCTTTTCATGTCCGCCCGAATGATTTGACAGACGCAATCGCGGGGTTTAAAGCAATCAATGTCGTTGGTATTAACGTGACGCTTCCGCATAAACAGGCAGTCATCTCACATCTTACATCAATCTCGCGGGAAGCAGAACTCATTGGAGCAGTGAACACACTCACTTTTACTGATGAAGGGATACACGGCGACAATACGGACGCGCCGGGTGTTTTGAGAGCCTTAGAGGAAAAGGGAAACATGTCCGTGCCGGTAGGTGAAAATGTTGTTGTCTTAGGTGCAGGCGGTGCAGCGAGGGCAGTGGTCGTTGCGTTGGCACTCGCAGGTGTGGCTTCGATTACGATCGCCAACCGCACTGTGGAAAGAGCTATCGCTTTAGCTGAAGAGATGGGGCAAAAAACGGGCATTTTCATGCAAGGGTTAGGGCTTAAGGATGCTCAATTGCCTGCTGCTGTTCGTGAGAGCATGCTCCTCATTAATACTGCGACAGTTAGCATGGATGCGACACATCCGCTGTTGATTTCTGCCGACTGGCTTCAACCTAAGACTATCGTTTACGATATTGTGTATACACCTCCAGTGACACCGCTCATGCGCGCCGCCGCCGCGCGCGGCTGTGAAACCTTGGGTGGTATCGGTATGTTGGTGCATCAAGGGGCTATCGCTTTTGAAAAATGGACAGGTATCGCACCGTGTACAGAGACAATGCACCAGGCTCTATAAACATATCGCAGAAACACCGAAGCAAATAACCCTACGGGACTAAAACTGATAACCTTAAAAAATAGGAAAGGAGTCAATAACGACATAATGGAACAGCAAGAACAAGATCTTAATAAACCGATTCGATTCGTTATACTCGGAACACCTTATACTATCAAACCGACTGAGGAATTAACTTCGGAAGCTATTTCCGAACTCGTTGACTATGTCAAAAGTTTGGTTGAATCCTATCTCAGGAAGGGCTTTGATGAGCAAAGGGTTCCGTTGCTCGTTGCGTTCCACATCGCTGATGAAAAGCGTCGCCTTCAAGAAGAGTATGAATTGCCATTACACCGGATAGTGGAGCGACTCCAATTTGCGATTGAAGAGGATACAGAACTGGACGAGATACCGTTTACTGCGGATACGGAAGAGTAGACTTCCGGTTGAGGCGATTGTGGATCGCTGAACTTCATCTGATTCAGTATCGGTTTTGTTGCTTAACGGAGCAAAAGCAACGCGAGGATGCCAAATATCGGAAGCAGCGCAATTAAGATTTTGACTTCAAGTAGATAACTTTTATAACGCTGAACGGCTGAATTCTGTTCTATCCACTGATTGATAAAATCAATCCGTCGGTGGATAGATGGGTGTGTGTTGAACATTTCAAAGAACCGTCGAATTGATTTTGGCACCGAATTCAGCACGGCAAGTTTCATCAAGGCATTTTTGAATGCTTCTGGTTTCCTCGTGAGCGTAGCCGCATATAGGTCCGCTTGATGTTCACACCGTCTTGACAAATACCGGAAGATGAACACGAAATAGACGATGAGAAAAGTTAAGGAACATAACGTTGGCAAGATTTGTGATTCCTGGAAATATGCTACCAACGGTTCTTCAACAAGAATAAAGAAAAACAGATAACTCAATAAATAGAAGATCGAAAACAGCATATACGTCGGAATGTGTCTGTAGCGGATATGTCCAAGTTCGTGGGCAACGATGGTTTCGATTTCTTCATCCGTAAAGTATTCGAGGAGCGCGTCTGTCAGGAAGATTCGGCGGTTCCAGGGAAAGGTCCCCGCGACTGCAGCGTTTGCTATTAACAGTGAACCGGTCTGCCACACCACAATATCCCGGTATTTTATGCCACTCTGTTTTGTCAACAGATCTAATTTTTCCTTCAATGCTGAACCTACCGCCAATGGTTCCGTTTTCCACAGAAACTGCATGAGTAATGGCGCGAAGATAAAAGCGGATGCAATCACGGGTAGAATCAACCCTATTAGAACATAAGGGTGCTCCAAGATGAACATCTGCGCTGAATAGGGGAGCAGGTACACAGCATCTATTATGGCGAGATATGCAAACATCGGCAGCAAGGGGAACAGCAGAAACTTGAACTGAAGCGTGGCGACCTCTCGGTAGTGTCCTTGTTGGCGCCGATTCACTTGATAAAAGGCAAGCCGGATACAGATGAAACCGATCAGAAGCGGAAGCAACGTAAATATTTGGCGTAGGTTTTTCATCGGGAAAAAGGCGAGGTGTTTGTTAATCAGGACAGGTAAATTCAGCAGGTATAGATTACATAGATACGCAGCTAAGCTAATACACTCAAAAACGATCATGAAGCGTCGTAGGCGATAGTGTTTCGGTAGGTTCTCCTCTTTGTCTGCAGGAAAGGTGCGTGCCACGTACAATGTCACGAAACATGTAATGAGCACAGGAAAACCTGTCAATACAATTGTCCAAAGCACCACCTGCATATCGCTGATGTTTATGTTTGTTTGCGGCGGTTCAAAGGAGAAAAGAAAGAGTAATCCTGCGATTAAGATAATGCTTATCTGTCCCATGCTGTCAGTCGTCCTTGGTTGGTAATACTATTAGTCTCGCGAGCCTTGCAAATTCTTTCTATCAGTATCAGTTTCCGAGTACCGTGGATGCTAAATTCTATCTTATTTTGCATCAAAAATCAAGGGCGTTTTAGTATCTAATCCTACTGTTTTGGTAGTCATGAAAAAAACTTTTGACTTTTTTTGGAGAAAAGTGATATAATTTATATCAAAAGCACCTGTGAGAATAAATCGCTTACAGGTTTCCCATATTTTGCAAGTTCGCGATGCAGTTTCGGGCATTGAAAACCGTTGTTTGTGCGCGGGAAAGTAATTATTCCGTTTGCATACATACGCTCAAAACGGGATTTGAGAAGAATTCCGAGGAAAATAGAGTATATTGTTTTGGCGTAACTTAGAAACTGACGCTTTAATGTCGGTTCGCAAGTAACGCTCAAAATTGTCGAAAAAATTAGGAGGAATCCATGCTAAGTAGAACCGCTTTCACAATTATCGCTCTTCTCGGAGTTGCGCTTGTTGTTAGTAGCTGCGGCAAGTTGAACCAAGAAGAGTTTGAAATGTGGAAGAATGAACATGTCACAAAGATGGACCAGACCAATTCTGACATGTCAAACAAAATCACGATGTTAGAAGGCAAAGTCGATCAGCATAGTAAAGATACGACGGAAGCAATCTCCAAAGGGAAAGAAGAGGCGATTGCTGCGTCCCAACAGGGTGATGCCGATACGATCGCTGCAGCCGAGCAAAAAGCCAAAGAAGGGGACGCGCAACTCCGCGCGGACCTAACGAAGACGATTGATATGCAAGGCAAAGAAGCGATGGACGCTGTGAAAGGCGTAGACGCCAAATTGGATAAACAGATCATGGCGCATGAGACATCTGAGCAATCACAAAGCGCAGCGATTCAGCAGCTTCAGTCTGATGTGATGGCTTTGAAGGAACAGGTCTCAATAGTCGATAAGAAGGCATCTGCGAAGCCGACGCTGGTGGCTACCGTCAATTTCGGTAGCGGACAGACCGGTCTATCGAGCAAAGACAAAGAGATCCTTGACGGCATCGTTGATCAGCTCATGGCATCGGATGCAAAGATCAAGGTTGTTGGTCATGCTGACGGCACGCCGGTACTGCGCGGAAGTCATCGAAGCAACTGGGACCTCTCACAGTCACGCGCCAATTCGGCAGCAAAATACTTGAAATCCAAAGGAATTGATGCCGGCAGAATAGTGGCAGTTGGCATGGCACATACCCAACCTATCGCCCCGCAAAACACTGCCGCTGGCAGAGCTATGAATCGCAGGGTTGAAGTCATTCTGCTCCCCGCGGGCGCGATGATGTAGCCTAACTGTTCATACTCAACGTAGGGGCGGGTCCCTTGCCCGCCCACCGTTGTCATATCACTATCCTACAGCACCCATCGGATAAGGTCGTTGCTTTTATGCGCTTAATATTTGTATGTTTCATGTTGCTGCTCCTGATGTCCTGTTTAGCGCCGGCGGATGCTGTTGATACCCCACCCTTGCGACCGTCACCCGTCCGAGATTTTTTGGGAGAATATCTTGATACTCCGTCATTTCAACTTTCCGTGTTTTCATATAAACCGGAGTTAGGCGACTTGGCTGATATTCTCCAGAGTGTCGGTGTATCAAGCATTCCGGGCGCGTTGTTGCCTACGTTTTCAGTTGTATTTGAACATACACCGGAGTTAGATTCACGTTTCGAGTTCGGCTATTGGCAGATGGAGCTTGATATTCCACCACCTACCTCGGCAAACCTCTCTGCCACACTTATACCCGTTTCATATCAACTCATCTACCGACCCGTTTTGCTGTCCGAATTTCTACCGATCTATTTAGGCGGTGGCATCGGCTTTTTGGGGACGAGTTTTAGTGGCAGTGCAGTGGACCTGATCGAACAGCAAGGCATCAGTTTTGATGACAGTTCTTCCGGTACAACTGGATATGTTCTCATCGGTGCGGAACTGTTTCAATGGGAATATAACCTTGCACTCAACATTGAGTTGAAACGGATACTCAAAACAGTAAAAACGGCGGGGACTGTCCCACTCGACCTAATTTTAGATGGCACTGCAATCGGACTCGGTGTCAAAATGAAGTTTTAACCGATAACCATTCCGCGGATGTTTTTAAAGCATGGCAAGCGAATTCTTCTTTTTGTTGTTTGTCTCGGGGTCGGTGGCATTGTCGGCGGCTACTCGGACACACCGCTCCCACTCCTCAGTTTGCTGGCTGTAACGGGTGCCTTTGTTTTCCTCGGCATGGAACTCGCTGTCTATCTGCTATTAATTGCGCTGCCATTTTCATTCCGATACATCCTCCCCAGTCGCTTTGAAATTCAAACACCGACAGAACCGCTATTAGGCATGCTCGTCGCCGTTTACTGCGTGAAAAAAATAGTTGATCGGGCACTTCAGAAAGAGAAACCCCAAAATACCTTTCCTTTTTTCGTCCCGCTCTGCGTCTATATCCTCGTTACTTTCCTTTCAGCAATTAATACGCCTGATCTCTTTGGCACATTCAAAGGGGCACTTCGTGCGACGGTGTACATGCTGTTCAGTGTAATCGTGTATACTGTTATTCAACACAGAACTACCCTGAAACGACTGTTTATTGCCATCTTCCCTTCCGCCGCTGTCGCTGTGATCTGGACAGTTATTGTTCTCATCTATCACATTGACGCGTGGCAGTGGACAAGTGCCTATCGGCGCGCGCCGTTTACGAATTACTCTGTTTACGGCGCTTTCACTGCAATATTCTTTCTAATTTGCCTCAGCCGTCTCTTGTTTGATAACAGCACTTATGACCGAGTGTTATGGACAGCGTGGTTCGTCTGTTTCAGTGTCGGGCTTCTGATGTGCTTTTCGCGTGGTGTCTGGCTTTCCGTTATTGTCGCGGTCGGTTTTATGCTCCTGCAACTCGGCAGAGGTGTTACGCATAAAAAGATTCTATTTATCGGTGCGGCGTGTCTCATTTTACTGGTATGTCTGAATTTGCCCGGTGTCTATAGCATTATTATTGAGCGGGTTTCGTCCGCGGTAGATATCAGTTATGCTTCAAACCGAGCGCGCCTGCTACGGTGGGGACAAGCGGTTGTGATGTTCCTTGAGAGTCCGATCTTGGGTAAAGGCTATGGCGCGTTTGCGATGCTTTACGAAGAAGATGTAGCACTCGTTGGGAGTTACACAGCACAGTATCAACTCGGCGCACATAGCGAATACCTTCAAGTGATGGCGGAATTGGGGATCGTTGGATTAGGCGTATGGGTATGGCTGAATATCGCCTTTTTACGTTACGGGTTTCGCGCGATCAAAACGATAGACGACGGTTTTTACCGTTCTGTTGTTATCGGGTTGATGGCAGCGGAGATTTCGTTGATGGTGCATTTCACGGTGAACAATCTTTTGAACGGTGATGCGATTGGGATTCCTTTTTGGGGAATTTATGGATTGTTACCGGCGGTGGTGCAGATGGCTGCCCGTGAAAAGACTTCACCAGAAACCGAAAACGGTGTATAATATAGATAGACATGAATTGTAGCTGAGCGGATCTCTTGCCTCAGTTTTCCTACCCATATTATCCTTACCATTGGAGAAATTGATGTCAATAACCCCCGATTAAAATCGGGGGCTTGTGCGAAGCGTATACCAAACGTTCACTCCACAAGTTAAACTATTTTCTACAGTAAAATATCGCTTTATCTCGGCGTGGTCGCCTCAACAATGTATCGGATACTCCCCTCGTCTGATACCTCTTGGATATTGTGATCTGGAAGGGGCAACACACAACCCGAAAGGGAGATTACAAACGATGTTTGTTCCAGTAAAGAGTAAGTCTGGCAAAAAACTTATGCCGACACACCCAACCAAAGCAGGTGTGCTTATCAAAAAAGGATTGGCAACACCTTACTGGTCTAACGGTATCTTTTGTATTCGGCTAAACTATGATACAAAGGCACACACACAAGAGATAGTCGTCGGTGTAGACCCTGGTAGCAAGAAAGAAGGGTTTACCGTCAAAAGTGCGGCACACACTTATCTCAATGTGCAAGCCGATGCTCACAGCAAGGTCGGTAAGAAAGTAGCGAAGCGTCGAGAGTTGCGTAGAAGTAGGCGTTCCCGAAAGTGTCCGAATCGCAAGAACAAGACGAACCGTCTTGCGAACAAAGCCCGCATCCCGGCAGGCACGCGTGCGAGGTGGGATTGGAAGTTAAGGGTTCTTGATTGGCTTTCTAAACTCTATCCACTCACGCATGTCTGCGTTGAAGATATTAAGGCACGGACGATACAACGTGCGAAGAAGTGGAATCAATCGTTTAGTCCTTTAGAAGTCGGTAAACAGTGGTTCTATACCGAAATCCGAAAACGGTGGGCATTACTAACCCTTCAAGGATGGGAGACGAAAGAGATACGCGATAGGTTAGGTCTGAAGAAGTCGTCAAAAAAGTTAGCGGAAACCTTTGATGCACATTGCGTAGATTCTTGGTGTCTCGCCTCTCATGCCGTAGGAAGTTTAGATATACCCGATAACACCGACTTACTGTGTATCTCACCGATACCGATAAAACGGAGAGAGTTGCATAGGCAACAGGAAGCGAAAGGCGGTAAACGCACACGGGTGGGTGGCACTGTATTAGGTCAAGGGAACCTCGTCAAAAATACATTGATTCGGCATGTCAAATACGGATTAGCCCGACTTGCTGGTGTTAACGCAAAGGGTTTGTTTTCGATATACAGTATGGGAAACAAACGATTAACAACAAGCGCGAAACGCTCTGATTTTAGAGTGCTCACACGCCTTAACTTTTACTACAGGAGCGGTGTTTCCTCCCCTGAATGAATTCAGGGGTTTCCACACCGAAGATAAGATATGAACATAATCCACATTATTTCAGATACGTTTCGACGCGATAACCTTGCTATTTATGGTGGAAAAGGATACACGCCATCCCTAAACGCCTTCGCGGAAAAATGTGTCGTTTTTGACAAAGCATACGTCTGTGGTTTTCCGACTGTTCCGATCCGAGGCGAGCTCGTGACAGGGCAAGTCAGCATCTGTCGGCGCGGATGGGAACCCCTTAAACGAGATGTTCCCGTCATCGCTGATGACTTAACGAACGCTGGAATTGTGAGTATGATGATTGCGGATACGCCGCATCACATCAACAACGGTTTTTTTTACAATCGTGGGTTCACCGGATGGAAATGGATTCGCGGGCAAGAGGGTGATCATTTAGAGACGCAGCCTTACGATTATGAATCAAAAAAATCGTTGCAGTATCGCGAATACACACGAACACATCCGAACAAATTGCCCGGTGGACTCGGCAACCACCTGAGAAATATAGCGTTTCGGCAGACAGAGGCAGATACTTTCGCCGCGCAGACGATGCAAACGGCTTGCGATTGGCTGGAACGGAACCATCAGCACGAAAACTTCTACCTGATGGTGGACACCTTCGATCCACATGAACCGTGGGATGCCCCTGAATGGTACCTAAAGCGTTTTGATTCGAGCGATTATGACGGACCTGAACCGATTTATCCGCCTTACGGTCCGAATCCGATGAATGAACGCGAGACGGAACGGCTCAATGCGCTCTACCGGGCGGAAGCATCACTGGTTGACAATTGGATTGGACAACTCTTGCGAAAAATTGACTATATGGGGTTGATGGAAAATACGATGGTGATTTTCATGGCGGATCACGGCTTTTTATTAGGTGAACACGGACTGCTCGCTAAGAATCTGAGCATGTATGAAGAGGTTATCCATATCCCACTCATGGTTTATCATCCCGATGCAACGCCACGTCACACAGACGCGCTTGCGAGTATTGTTGATATTCCGCCTACTGTCATTGACGTGTTCGGTGCAGAACGCGGTGGGCAGGTAGAAGGCAACAGTCTCCTCCCGGCTATTATGGGGGATACCGACACTGGACGCGAATACGCGGTTACGCACGGTGCTTGGGTCGGTGGCTGGAGTCCGGATGGTGGTAGCCCGCATGGAAGTATCACTGACGGCACTTGGTCTCTACTTTTAGAGAATCGCGGTGCCCCGAATCAGTTATTCCACTTGCCCTCTGATCCAGAGCAGATGAATAATCGGTTTGAATCGGATACATCAGAGGCGCGCCGACTCTACCAAGCGTTTGTGAATTTCTTGGCACAGCACGGTGCACCTGAAGCGATGGTCACCCAATTCCAAGATCGGTGGCAGGTTTAAAATTGCGGATATACGTAAAGCACACAAGGAGGAACAGAAATTTGGACGACCAAAACAGGAGGACCAGCCTCGACATCGCCGACTGCATCAACGAGACCTGCCCTTGGTCCGGTAAACCGGTACAGACTAACGCGTTGACCGAGTACGACGGTCACGTTGTAGGGTTCTGCAACACGGGGTGCCGCGACCAGTTCGATACGGCGGTCCGCCACTTTGAGGCGGCGAAGGCAGCGAGAGGGGCCCAGTAGCCTGTCGCGCCGTAACAAATGAACGGAACTTAGCGTGAGGTCTTCAACATACTATGTCCAATCCATGATTACGCCTAAGTATTCATCTTTCCGATCTGTTAATCCATCGTAGGCGGATTGTGCGTCTGCCGGATCAATGACGTGTGTCAGTAATTCTTCTACCTTGAATTTACCCTCACACATCAGTGAATACACCAAGCGCGAGTTGCGTTCAAGCGAGTGTTTCGATTCGCCGGAGTGCATCGTCGGGTAGACCCACTCATGCGCGCTTCTGAGTGTAATCGCGCCTAAACCGATACTATGGCTATAGTTCAGGATCGGTGTTGCATCTGTAACGTATTCGCCACGCGGTGAACCGAGTAAGATAACTTCACCTTTTCTGCCGGTCAATTGGTAGGCAGTCTCTACGAGCCGCGGGTTTCCGATCGCTTCAACGGTGACCGCTGCCTTTTCGCCGTTTGTCAACGCGATGACACGTTCAAGTACATCTTCCTCGTCAGGATTAATCAGATGCTGGATACCACACTGCTGCGCGATTTCAAGGCGACGCGGCACTTTCTCAATACTGATAACTTTCATGCCCGCCAAATTGAAGAGTTGGGATGCAGAATTGCCTACCAATCCTAAGCCAATAATCGCGACGGTATCCCCGAATTCAGCAGATGACACGCGCAGTGAGGTCATCGCAACTGTTGCCATTCGGACAAACGGGACCAGTTTCTCATCTATATCTAAAGGGGGTTTGAACGCCAAAAGCACCGCCTCTGTTTTCGCGATAGAAGCGTGCGGACCATAACAGAAGGCAAGATCCCCGGCGACACATTTCGTTACGTTTTCACCGACTTTAAGCACTTCACCGATCGCCGTATAGCCAGAACCGTGTGGGAATCGCGTGCCGCTTTCAAGTCCAGTATACCCCGCGCCTTCGGTACCCGGACTAATCAAGCTATAGTGCGTTTTCAGTAAGATTTGGTTAGGTGCAAGTGTTTCATCGAGTTCAAAATCTTCCAGCGTTGCCGAGCGTTTCGCTGGCATTACAATCCGTTTGCCTTTCATGTGGTAATGCTCCTTGTTGAATTTTCCCCATTATGGTATCATATCTACACATTTTTTTATAGCAAGTTTCATGAAAAATGGAAATGGAGATATTTCTTTATGAGACTCACGCAAGAACAGTGCGAAACCTATCGCTCACAAGGCGTGCTGATAGCCAAAAATGCGCTGACGGATGAAGACCTCCAACCGGTGATTGGCGAGATTTCGGATTGGATTTCGGAACGCGCCCTCGCCTTAAAACAGGAGGGTAAAATCGAAAACTTATTTGAAGATGAACCCTTCGACAGACGGTTTGGCAAGTTACTCGCACAGTCCGGTGAGATGGTAAGCGGTTTGGATATTATGCACTACCGCGGTAAAGCCATCTTTGAATTCCTGAAGAACGACAACCTTTTAGATGTTATCGAAAGCATTGTTGGACCGGAGATTACCTGCAATCCGATTCAGCACCTGCGTGCGAAACCGCCGGTTGTGGATGGGAACGCGAGTTGGGCAGGTGGTGTGCCGTGGCATCAAGATGCTGGCGTCATGATGCCAGAAGCAGAAGGCTCCGAGATCGTCACGTGCTGGCTTCCGCTTGGTGATAGTACAATAGAGATGGGATGCCTACAGGCATTGCCCGGTATTACTGAAGATAAAGGTTATCTGACCCATCAGAAAGAGGGTGGGACAATGATCAAACCGGAGTTAATGCCGGATGTTGAACCGCTCATGCTGGAATGTTACCGAGGCGATCTCGTTTTATTGAGCCGTTTTACACCGCATCGTTCGGAGCCGAACACCTCTGACCGGTGTCGCTGGTCATTGGATTTGCGTTATCAGACCACAGGACATCACACAGGACGAACTGCACATCCTGACTTCATCGTACGCAGCCGAAAAAACCCTGAAACCGTTTTGGCTGAACACCAAGCGTGGTGTGATATGTGGGTAGATGCTTTTGAAAATCCGCGCGGTAAAGCAATGCATAGGTCGGTGTAAAATTAGTTGTCAGTTGCCAGTTGTCAGTTACCAGTTGTTAGACAAATATTAAAACCACAAACCCCAGCGGGGCGAAAGGTTGATAGAATAACGATGCAAGCGATTATTCTGTGTGGTGGTCTTGCGACTCGGCTTGGTGAGGCAGCGAAAACGGTTCCGAAGATTCTGCTGGAGATCGCTGGGAAAACGGTGTTAGAATGGCAGATCCAGTTGCTGAAGGATGCCGGTGTCACCGAGACGGTTCTCGCGTCGGGACATTTGCACGATGTACTTTATGAGCGGGTCGGTGACAACCACGCTGGAATCCGCATTCGTTATGCTAAAGAGGAGAAGCGGCTCGGGACAGGTGGCGCAATTCTGAACGCGATGAAACAGATTGATACCTCTCCTTTTTTTGTGCTGAACGGAGATATCCTGATTGCTGGCTTTTCACTCCGAGAGATGTTAGATCGCTTTCATCAAGGTATGGCGGGAGTGCTTCTAAGTGTGCACGTACCAGATATCCGTCCCTACGGCGAAATTGTCTCTGATAGCGATGGCAAGATTCTGGATTTTCGAGAGAAACAACCCATCCATCGCGCGGGATATGTCAATGGTGCTGTGTATCTCTTTGATCAAAGCATCGCTGCAGCATTTCCGAACGGACAAGAAACCTTTTCTATGGAACGAGACGTTTTTCCATTCGTTTCTAACCTATATGCTTTCCAAACGGACGCGAGTTGGATCGATATCGGGGTGCCAGAGCGATTAGCGTACGCGCGTAAACATTTTCCGCGATTTTGAAGTTAGAACTCTGTTGGTTCACCTGCTCGCAACACGACGTAACTCCGATACCGCTCTGCATGTATCTCACCAGCTTCAACGGCATCTTGGATAGCGCAATCAGGTTCAGCGACATGGGCGCAGTCGCTGTATTTGCATTGACCGAGATGCGGTTCCATTTCGGGAAAATAGTATTCTAAGTTCTCAGTGTCCACTCCCCACAAGCCGACCTCTCGGATACCGGGTGTGTCCGCGACTTCACCGCCAATTTCCAGTGGAAAGAGTTCAACGAGCGTCGTTGTATGCCGTCCTTTTTGGGTCTTGATGCCAACTTCACCGGTTCGTAAGCCTAAATCCGGTTGAATCGCGTTCAGAAGGCTGGACTTTCCTACCCCGGATGCCCCGATGATAACACTAAATTTGTCTCTTAAGACATCCCGAAGCGCGTCTAAGCTTTCAGGTGTATGGATACTGGTATAGAGCACTTGATAGTCCAACTTCTCGTAATTAGTAAAAGTCTCCGTCAGTGCCTCGAGTTGGGTTGCGTCAACTAAATCCATCTTATTGAGGCATATCACTGCGTCCATGTCACCGGCTTCAGCCAAGATGAGGAATCTGTCCAGTGTCCGAAAATTAAGAGGCGGCATGAGCGTAGATACTACGGCTATGATTTGGTCTGCGTTGGCAACGATAACCTGTTCGATGTCGCCTTGCTTTCCTGCGTATTGCCGTGA
Source organism: Candidatus Poribacteria bacterium (assembly GCA_965208735.1). Lineage (GTDB taxonomy): Bacteria > Poribacteria > WGA-4E > WGA-4E > WGA-3G > WGA-3G. The sequence continues at coordinate 3,681,719 of CBDBPM010000002.1, read as the reverse complement.
GAATTTCGTTTTACGGGGCAGAATATCCTCTACCACTCCTTCCTCGGCATCAAGCTGTGTGAAGACAACTTGGTCCCCGACAGCAACCGGATCTGCATATATCCTGCGCCCAGTTTCTGAGCGGTGTCTTCGTTTGAGGGTACCGCGGAGTGTACATCGCAGGACAATATCATCGTGCTGAACGTCATAGAATCCTGTTCGTGCCCGGATGACTCTACCTTGTTCATGTGTGAGGATAAACACCACCTCCAAGCATTTATCAGACGTAAGCCTTCATCGTTTTCAAAGCGACCTCAATATTTTCATCAAAGTTGTCAAATTTGCACTCGCACGAAACGCGACCGTTATAGCCTACTTTTTGGAGCGCAGCGAAGAAATCTGTAAAATCAAAATCGTCGTTTCCGGGGTAGGAGCGTTTAACAGGCTCCGCGATGTGAACATGCGCGAGCCACTCAGCGGCGTTGATGATATTTTGCATCGGCTCTTCTTCCTGCCAGATATGATAGAGGTCCGCTAACGCTTTGATGCCCGGACGGTTCACCCGTTTTGCCATTGCCACACCATCTGCAACAGTTCGGAGGATATTCCCTTCTCGCAAGCAAATCGGTTCGATGACGATAATCATGTTGTGTGCTTCGGCGTGATCTGCAGCCATATCAAGGAATTCGGCGATCTGTGCCAATGCCCGTTCGCGTGAATAGCCTTCCGCTATATTTCGAGAACCGCTGCTTCCGTAGACGATCACTTCACCACCAATTTCATTGGCTCTGCGGCAGGCAGTCTCCACATAGCGAGACAAACGCGGAAAATCGACAGTATCGCCCACGACGCGTAGATCGCCAGGGATAAAGCCTGCGTAGGATTCCGGTTTTAAAGGGGCGTTCGCCGCCTGCTCTCGAATTTTCTGGAATTCGGCTTCGTCTGACTCAGGTATCAACGCGGAGCGTACCCCTAATTCGATGTAATCATACCCAACTTCTGCGAGCCGATTGACATTTTCTAAACTGGTACAGATCCCAAATCGCATGTATCCGCTCCTTTTTACCTATAGGCTTAGAGAATTAAAACAAAAAATATAACAAATTTCAAGAATAATAATTAGCGGCGCCAAGAAGAATATGTATGCTTTATATTTATTTCCCGAATCGTCTTTTTCGTTCACTGTAGGCACGCAAAGCCCGGAGGAAATCAATTTTACGGAACGAGGGCCAATACGTATCGCAAAAATAGAATTCCGAATAAACACTCTGCCAGAGCAAAAATCCTGATAGTCGGACCTCTCCACTGGTACGAATAATTAGCTCAGGGTCTGGGAGGTTTGAGGTGTATAAGTATGGTGTAATCTTATCCACAGTGAGTTCATCAGCAATTTGGCGAACCGATTTGCCAGTGTCACTTTCGGCTTTTAGGTGTCCCCGAAAAGCCTCAATGATTTCTTCGCGTCCGCCATAAGCGACAGCGACATTTAAGATGAACTTTTCGTAATGTTGTGTCGCTTCTTCTGCTTCCCGAATTGCCTCTTGAAGGCTCGGCGGTAGGAGTTCTATTTCCCCCATTGCGCGTACCTTAATCTGGTTCGCATGGAGTCCTTCAATTGTGACGAGTTCGCGCATTTTTCCTTCAATAAGTCCAAGAATACCTTCGACTTCATGTGCTGCGCGTTTGAAGTTATCAAGCGAGAAAATCCATATTGAAAAAATCTCAACCCCGAGTTCATCGCACCAGTGGAGTACCTCTTCTAACTTGTTTGCGCCCTCATGGTGTCCTCTGATAACATTCTCAAGTCCACTGGCTTTGGCGTAACGGCGGTTTCCGTCAAGGATCACACCGATATGACGTGGAATTTTCCATGTGTTTGCGTCGGATTCCAAACGCCGCTGGTAAGCCTTATAAAAAAATTTCTCAATTTGTCTTTTAATGTAGCGGAATGGTTTCATGTTTGCTTCCTGATTATTTTCGCCAGTTGCGATTAAGGCACAACTTACAAGCACGTTTGCCAAATTCCATTATAACATGAAAAAGTTATAAAAATAAAGTCTATTTTCTGTGGCTGTCTCGGTTGACAGACATCTTTCAATCTACAGTCGAATTAAGGCTTTAAGAATTGACATGTTATAAGGATTGTGATAAATTTGTGCAAAAATATTCACAGGTGGGTTGTAAGACGTAACTTTAAATGTTATCCCTTACCACTCCGCTTTTCCCAGAATAACACGATATCATTTCGAGTGCATTGGAGTTCTATTTTATATGGAAGTTGAAACTTCCGCATCGTCAGCGTCATCACAAATTCCTGCCCACGGTGTTACACTCAAATCTATTCTTATTGCTGTTATCCTAATACCGATTAACTGCTATTGGGTTATTGAGATGGAGGTGATTCGGTATTCGGGACACCCCGTGACGATCTCCCTGTTTTTTAACGTAATTTTCAGTCTGTTCCTGGTTATCGGTGTGAACCAATTATTGCGCCGTTTTGCGTCGCGTATGGCGTTGGTCCAGAGCGAACTGGTGATTGTTTACCTGATGCTGTCTATCGCTTCGGGTATCACTGGACACGACATGCTTGAAATTTTGGTGCCGATGTTAGGGCATGCGTTCCGCTTTGCTACCCCGGAAAATGAGTGGCAGCAGTTGTTCGTCCCATTCCTCCCAGAGTGGCTTACTGTCAGCGATCCGTCACTTTTAAGTGGATATTATGAGGGTGAGTTGCCCCTCTATACGGCTGAGACATTGCTCGGATGGGCGACCCCTGTACTTTGGTGGACTGCTTTTATTACTATGTTGATTTTCGGAATGCTCTGCATCAATATAATTGTCCGCAAGCAGTGGATTGAACATGAAAAATTAAGTTATCCGATAATTCAACTCCCGCTCCAGTTAACAGAGACACCGCAGAATCGCCTTTTTCAGAACAAATTAATGTGGCTCGGTTTCGGAATTGCTGGCGGACTCGCTCTCTGGAACGGCATCAACTTTTTATATCCAATCTTACCCGAATTCAGAACCCGTGTGCGAAATGTTCAAGTCTTTACGGAAAGCCCGTGGAATGCTATGGGCAGAATCCCATTTTCACTGTATCCGTTTGCAATCGGGCTTGGTTTTTTTATTCCTTTAGACCTTTCGTTTTCATGCTGGTTTTTCTTCTGGTATTGGCGGTTTATGCGTGTGCTCGGTGCTGCGCTTGGTCTACGCACCCTACCTCGCTTTCCATACATGAATGAGCAAGCAGCTGGCGGTTACCTCGCGCTGTGCGTTTTGGCAATTTGGGCGAGTCGGAGACATCTATTGCACGTTGGGAAAACCGTTGTGGGACTTACCCAACAGGAGAATACTGTCGTCAGTGCTTCAGGGCGCGAAACACAAGAAGCGATGTCCTATCGCGGGGCGACGCTCGGTCTTATTGCTGTAATGGTATTTCTTGTGCTTTTCTGCTACTATGGCGGTGCCGAGCTTTGGGTGATGTTCGCATTTTTTGTTATCTATTACATGATTTCGATTGCCATAACTCGGATGCGCGCCGAACTCGGTACACCTGTGCATGATCTGCACTATTCCGGTCCTGATGAAATTCTGACTCGGACTGTTGGCACCCGTCAATTAGGAAGAGACAACCTGATTATGTTCTCTATGTTTTGGTTTATTAATCGGGCGCATCGGAGTCACCCAATGCCGCATCAGTTAGAAGGCTTCAAAATCATGGAACGAACGAATATGACGATGCATCGTATCGTCTTCGCCTTAGTGCTTGCGACCGTTTTAGGTTCGTTGGCGGGGTTTTGGGCATTAATCGACCGTGGCTACCGACTGGGAATGGAAGTGCGCGCGTACTGGCCCTCTCTGAGTGCTTTTGGGATAGAACCGTACCGCCGCCTTGCGGGGTGGTTGCAAGCCCCTGAAGAGACACTGATTGCTGAAAGTGGGTTTATGGGTATCGGTTTCCTACTGACGACAGTGCTGATGTTCTTTCGGATGCGATTCGTATGGTGGCCGTTTCATCCTGCGGGATTCGCAATCTCTACGAGTTGGGGGATGCATGTTACGTGGAGTTGTCTTTTCATGAGTTGGTTAATCAAATTGTTGATTCTTCAATATGGTGGTGTCGTGCGGCATCGGAAGATAGCCCCGTTCTTTTTAGGGTTAATCTTGGGTGAATTCACAATAGGGAGTCTCTGGACAATCTTAGGGATTATTGCTGGGATTCCGACCTACGGCTTCTGGGTATAGTCGATACCGTGCTTTAATCGTCGTCTGGGTCAGAGTTTATTGCGAGATTCAACGGCAATAAGAACAGGGTCAGGCTAAACAGGAGCGTCCATTGCCATTCCCATTTGAGTAGTGCCATTCCTAAAAACTGCGCGACCGGTTCAATATAGAGTGTTGTCAGATGAAGTGCGATCACGACGATGGAGATAACGATAAGCCGGGAATTCGCGAATATCCTTTGAAATAGTGATTCCCATGGATAGCGCAAAGCTTGCCAGCATGTTGCCAATTGCGTGAGGATGAGTGTCGTACAGACGACTGTTCGCGCGACCGTGATATCCGGTGCAATTGGAGTATCAGTATTTCCGCCTGAGAACACCTCTCTCATGAGTGTTGAGACACCGAGCGTCTCCGACAATGCGGGGGAACGCCACAACATAAAGAAAAACGGAATGAGTGCCATCAGACTAATAGTTACGGCACGGCAAATAATATCTACGCCTGTTGTTTTTGAAAGAAAACGCGCTCTTGAAAAGAGGGTCGGGCGGTGGTGCCAATCATTTTCATCGGTATCAGCGAATATCCGTTCTGCGCCTATCCCTAATGATGGTAGTAGAGTTGTGAGAAATTGCACCCAAACTATCTGCGTTAGCGTCAACGGCATCGGCATTTTGTAAAGGTAGTGTAGCACCATGCCAATAGTGAGTGTGAAGAATAAAGAAAGTGTACAGGAGAGGTTCCACCGTAGGAATCCAGCTGCGTTGTGATACGCCTCACGGGCATGCAGCAGCGCATCCCTTACGGCTTGAAAGCCTTTATTACTGATTAGACCATCGGCAGTGGCTTGAACAACATGTGATGCGTGCGCACTATTAGCAAGCGCGATATCAGCGACATTCATCGCACGTAGATCGGTTCTATTTTGGCCCAAAAATCCTACGGCGTGCCCTTGCCGCTTCAGACTCAGGACGATATTCCGGCGCTGTTCCCAAGTTGGCTGTGAATAAGCAAACCACTTTGCTGTTTCGTTGTCGATTTGTTCACGCGGGACTGCGTCAAGGTCTTCCCTTGATGCCACTGCTTTCCGATTGTGAACAAGACCGAGATCTTTCGCTAAGTCAACAGTCTCTTGCTCTTTACCTTCCGAGATGAGAATAATTTTAAGGCCGGTGTCAAGGCTGGATTTCAGAACTGTTTTCGTCTCCTCATCATTGCTGATAGAGAAGCTTATAAATCCTAAAAAGATAGGATTGTCTTCCATTTCTTGTGGTTTCAGAATAACATCAGAAGAGTGAAAGGCGACACCATAAACCTGTGATTTGGTGCTGAGCAAATAACCTATAATTTCATGGTACATTTCATACTTGTCGTCCGAGAGTGGTGTAATTTCGCCGTTAACAAGTACGGAACCACAGGTATCAAGTACTGTCTGTGCCTCTCCAAAAATAACATTAAGATAGTCCTCTGGCGCTGATTCAAACACTTGCATCTGGTACCCATAGTTACGCGTAGAAGGGTATGCATCTACCAAAGGAAGTTTAGCCTTGATACTCTCCAATTGATAGCCGAGTCTTTCCATGTTCTTTTTGATGGTAGCCTTAGGTGAAGGTGCTGTCTCATTAGTCTCGGCTTCGGAAGTTGCTGCGATATTGGAAGCAGCCGCGTTAGACGGATTCCGCCCGTCAGAGGTGCCGAGTCCAGCAGTAAATACCAAGTGCGGAGCCCCTTGAGGAATTTTCCCACCCTGTGGTATCGCTGCAACTTCTGCTTGTCGTTCTGTGGCGGAAAGATCTGTCAGGGAATCCAACCATGTTCGCCACGTATTCCCATCAACGAGTTGTTCATCAACGAAAAGACTGGAGATCGTTAGGGCACGCGTAGTGGCGAGTCCATTTTCATTTGCACAAAAGATGGTGATGCGACTCAATTTTTCAAGGCTGTTTGAATTGCGTAGTGTAATCCCTTTTTCTCTTAATTTTTCGGCATGCTTGGAAAACGACAATCGGAGCAGCCCAATAACATTGCCGGGTGCAGATGCCAGTGCGAATAGTACACCGAGAAGGATTAGGGACTGCCAATCGGTAACCCGATTCTGATACTCAAACCACCAACCGATGACTACCACTATAGCTGCGACAACTATGCCCCCTATCTTTATTATGGCATTTAAATCTTGGGTTTCGTTTTCCGCGAGCGTGTTCGCGATAGATACTGGGGAGTCATCTTGATGTTGTTTCCATATTTCTATCTGCTTTCCAGTCTTCACAACGATTGCGAACCCATGTCCTGCTACGACATATGTTCCACCAAATGCGATATTGTTCTGTTTTTCTGGTGGTAAGGCAGGTTCTGGAATATCCATGCTTATTTTTTGCACGGGTCCCTCGGTCCCGAAGAGTGCCGACTCATCAATCATAAGCCCTTCAGATTCAATGATTCTGGCATCCGCAGGCACGTAATCTCCTGCAGCTAATGAGAGTAAATCGCCTGGTACAATGTCCTCGGGCGCACATTTTTCAAATTTTCCCTGTCTAATAACTTTGATACTATGCGCCATGAGTTTGTCAATATTGGCATTCCGACTGCAAGTGCGATACACTATTGCCCAAGCGTATGCGATATGAATAACTAACATTGCTGCGACGATACCTACCGTGTGAAGGGTAACGCTGCTCGTACCGCTGAAAGAAAAGGCGATCAAGATGCCCGTCGCGAGCGCCAAAACGATGATACGCCATGTCAGTAGCGGTTCCAGAAACGCCTTAAGCGGAAAGATCTTTTTCTCTGAAGCAAACTCGTTTTTGCCGTACCGCGCTTTCGCTTTCTCAAGAGCTTCTGCATTCAACCCTTGGTCCATGTTGGAATCGAATTTGTTCAGTATTGATGCAATGTTTTCTGTATGAAAATTTGACATCTTTTTATTGGTTTTCAGTATTTATAACGTGAGTTTGATAGAAGTAAGAGATGATTCATTATGTAGACCTTATGCACGATTTGCTATGGGGACCCCGAGCTGAATGGGAACCCATTAAAATTGCACAGAGAAGATAGCCTTCAAGTTCATTTATAAACCTGAAACCACCAAAATACGAGTGAAGCCCAACACGTTCGGACACCGATAGCGTTTGGGTTTCGCTATATCTATCCATGCCAAGGAGTTATTGAAAAGCAGCATTCTCCGTATAAATAATATGAGTCTGGAGTTTCGCCGCTTTACCTTGGGAAATCCGCAGAAATACCCAAGCAAAACACCTACGTCTACACTTGTATTCTTATTATTGAACTCACGAATTATAATGATATACGAATTATAATGATATACGAAAATATGTAGACCTTTGTTGATAGATCCGCTTACAAAGCGTGCCGATCAAGGGTCTATCGTTAATTGTAAAATCTACTATAGTTGCGAGACGGAACTTCTGGACTAAAACACCTTAGAGTTTAGTTATAAAATTAATTCTCAATTATTGGCTCTCAGGGGTTCTCAACGTGAAGACTCGCGCCGTCAACATCTGGCTTTAGAATTTTAATATCAGATGCAATTTGATGTTTTTTGAAGGCAGCCTGCATCTGCTCAGCTACCTGTTCTGTATGCTCCAGACAATAGGCTGCAACAGTCGGTCCGGCACCACTCAAAGCGACGCTGAGTGCGCCAGCGGTGGTAGCAGCTTTTGCTACATCATCAAACCCCGGAATCAGAGAGGCACGGTAGGGTTGATGCAATCTATCCTTCATAGCGACGCGCAGCATCTCAAATTGCCCTGTGGCAATACTTGCGATTAACAATGTACTTCGACTTGTATTGTATACAGCATCTGCGAAACCTACTGAAGTGGGTAGCACACTGCGCGCTTGTTCCGTTGATAGCGGGAAATCCGGAATTGCGAGCACAACTGAAAGCACAGGTGGACATTCCAACTTAACCGTATGCACCTGGGCATTCTCCTGTGCCGAGACGACGATGCCGCCATACAATGAAGCAGCAACGTTATCCGGATGCCCTTCCAGTTCTGTGGCAAAATTGAGGAGTTCTACGTCAGAAAAGGGAGAACTGCACAGTGCGTTCGCCGTTAGTAACCCACCAAGAATGGCTGTCCCACTACCTCCTAATCCACGGATGGCGGGTATTCCATTCTCTATCTGCAATTTGAAACCTTTTGGACATTTGGTGCCACTCCGGTCAAAGACAAGTTCTACAGCTTGAAAAGCAATATGTTCTGGTGTGCTTGGTATTTTATCAGCATCTACGCCGCTAACAACGACCTGAGTGTCGGTTTCGGTGGCTTCCAACGTGACTTTACTGTAGAGTTGGAGAGCAAGTCCTAACACGTCAAACCCAGGTCCAAGGTTTGTTGTACTTGCTGGGATACGTGCGGTAGCTTTCTGGTTAAAAGTACGAGGCATACAAGAAATTCCTGTTATGAGTTGTCAACGCTCAGTTATCAGTAAGCAGGACCATTCTCCTTATGACGACTGATAAAAGTGTTACAATTTTGAGATTGCAGTTTCCATTCTGCTTAATGCCTCTTGGATGTTCTCTAAGGAGTTCGCGTACGAAAGCCGGAGATACCCATCCCCATACTTACCGAAGGCAGTTCCGGGTAAAAGTGCTACATCTGCCTCTTCCATGATGTAATCGGCGAGTGCTTCACATGAAACGGGTAATTGCGTCACGTTTGGAAACACATAAAACGAACCGAGAGGCTTGATACAACTGACTCGGTCAATTGCATTGAGTCCATCCACAATTGCATCACGTCGTTTCTGAAATTCTGTAACCATTTCAGTGACAAAAGTTTGGGGTCCTGTGAGTGCCTCTATTCCAGCGAGTTGTGTGAAGGTAGCAGTACACGAGTTTGAGTTAATAGTTAGCTGGGTAATTTTATCAGCGATTGCTTGCGGTGCGATACCGTAGCCGAGTCGCCACCCTGTCATCGCGTAAGTTTTAGAATGACCTTCGATCAAAATTGTCCGTTCCTTCATACCGGGGAGGCTGAGGACGCTATGGTGTTTACCTTCGTAGAGGATGCGTGAATAGACTTCGTCTGTCAGTACATAAAAATTGTGTTTCTGTGCCAATTCAGCGATTGCTTCAAGGTCTTCGAGGGTGAGTATTCCGCCTGTCGGGTTCTGAGGTGAATTGAGGATGAGCAGTTTTGTCCGATCCGAGATTGCGTCCGCGAGGTCTTCGAGTCGAAACCGGAAACCTACCTCTTCGCGAAGGGGTAGTGGCACCGCTTTTCCGCCAATGAAGTCAATAACTGATTCGTAGACAGGAAAACCCGGCTCAGGATAAATCACTTCATCGCCGTCGTCAATTAAGGCAAGAATTGTGAAAAAGATAATTGGCTTCGCGCCGGGGGTTACCGTGACCTCATCAGGGTGTATTGTAATCCCGCGCGTGTCCGTTATATGCTGTGCGACAACTTCTCGAAATTCTGGCACGCCTGCAGATGGACAATAGCCGGTATGCCCATCCTTCATTGCTTGGTATGCTGCCTCAATAATATTACTCGGTGTTGGGAAATCGGGTTGTCCTATCTCAAGGTGGATGATGTCTTTACCTTGTGCCTCAAGTTGCTTAGCTTTAGCAAGCACCTCAAAAGCGGATTCTGTTCCCAATCGACTCATTCGCGTAGCGAATGTGGATGTTTCCAAAATTCTACCTCCGTCCATTAACCTTTTCACTGATGACTCAACATTAGTTATTCGACCTTCGCCGATCGAAGCCTCATCAAGCCAAGTGTAATTTATTTTCCCAGCAAGATTACGCCGTTTCCACCGGCTAACCATACCTGTTTGTCTAAAACAAAGACACTGTTCATCCGGAAGCGTTGGACCATGGGATCACCCGGATCCTGGACTTCCCAGTTTTTACCACCGTCATTGGTATGTACAATCACACCGACTCCGAGATCTCCACCGACTGCCCAACCCATATACTTATCAGCGAATCGGATACTTCTCAGTGTTTCTTCGGTGCCGCTCATCTGGGGTGTCCATTTGTCCCCCCCGTTGCTGGTGTGGAGGATAAGACCGTTTTCACCGACTGCCCAACCGTGCTTGTCATCTAAGAAAAAGAGGTCTTCAAGCACATCTTCTGCGCCAGTCTCTTGTGCATTCCAACTCTGTCCGCCGTCTGTTGTTTTCTGAATTACGCTATTTTGACTGATTTGAGGAACAAGGTGTACGCCAGCAATCCAGCCTGTGGATTCGTCAAGGAACTGAATGGCGTTGTACATGGTTGCTTCGTCATCACCAACGGCACCAATTTGTCCACCTTGAAGCACCTTCCAAGTCCGTCCACCGGTTTTTGTTGAGAGAATGGTATCGTTTGCACCGACAGCGAATCCGACATCTTTATTGACGAAGTAGATACCTTTAAGGGGGTTGTCAACTTTGCTTGTTTGTATTTCCCAATCTTTACCGTTAGTCGTGGCGACAATCTTGCCGTTTTCACCGGTTGCCCACCCGTGATTTTCATCTAAGAAATAGACTCTGGCGAGTTGAGCATCAACCTCAATTTCGGCTTTATTCCATGTTGCTCCACCATCTGTCGTATATCCGATAAAGCCGGGATAGTCTAATTCCAGCGGTGAGACACCGACTGCCCACCCATTTTTTGCGCTCGTGAACGAGATCGACATATAATCACGAATTTCGGGGTCCTGTTTTTGAAGAACATCCCAATTTGCTGTGGCAGACAAAGTTGTTACCAAGATGCCGACGATTGCGAGTAGTGTTATCCACCAGAATGTGCGTGGCTCAAGCCTGTTCATTGTTATTGTATCTCCTTTTGATGTTCGGTTAACAGCATGCCCTTTTTGATGTAGTTTGCAGGGATCCAAAAATTGCTGTTAAAAAATTCAATGCGTGTTAACAAGCCAAAGGCTTGCGATAGGTAATTAAAACTATAATATAACCTCAAATTGGGAATTAAGTCAATAGTTTTTTCAGTTGCGGCAAAGCTGCCTATGTTGTAAGTAAGGTGCGCGTCGAAAAAATTTAACTGCTCCGTGCCGCTGCAGTGGGCAACCTCAATCTCTGATGCTATTTAGCGACGATTAATGTGCCTGTTTTAAAACTTTCACCTACTTGAAGTTGGTAGACATAGATGCCACTTTCCACAATTTCCCCTGCTTCGTCGCGACCGTCCCAAGTCAATTTAGTTTCACCGGGTAGCGCTGTTAGGCTCTTGACAAGCATGCCATCAATGTCGTAAATGAGGACTGTAAATTCGCCTGAAGCATCTTCAAGCGCACGCGCGGGAAAAACGACTTGATTGAAATCTTCATCAGGAGAAAGTGGGGTAAATGGGTTTGGATACGGTTTATCAAAAATACGAAGTTTTTTCTGTGTCGGAGCGGATACGTTATCTGCTTCGTCAATTGCGATGACAGCGTAAGTAAAACTACCTATGGACAATGAGCGGTCATCAATCAATTTGTATCCAGCAACTTCATCTTCTGGTGTTCGTTGTTGTACACCATTGGATAGCGGTTGGAGTCCATCAGTCTCAGATGAACCGAACAAAACTCTATACTCTACCACGTCACGGCTGGCACTCGGTTTCCACAGAATTTCCACTCCTTCGCTTGAAGTGGTAACGCTGAGCATCATTGGCGGTTCCGGCGCAGCGGTATCCGGTGATACGTTCACTGTCTGTTTCGCGGAACGTTCTGATTGCAAGAAAAGCGTCTTGTAAGCAGTGATCTGATACGTATGTTCTCCCGGAATAACATTCACATCCCGAAAGGTGGTTGCGGAACGTGGTTCAACATTAACAGGAAGTTCTTTGTCCCTATAGATAAGATAACCGTTGACATCGGGGTCGGTTGATTTCTGCCAGCGGAGCGTCACATCGTTTTCGCCGGTTGTATCGGCTTCAGCGGTGAAACCTATAACTGGGTTCGGTGGTACATTCGGGATCACCTGCAATGTAAAATTGTCGTTATTGAGCTTTCCGTCTGCTTGTTGGGGTCGGATGAATTCACCGATAGGCGCGTCATCAAGATTGCGCAAGCGCACCCTGAACGTTGCTTCTAATGTGACAGTGTTCGGCGTTTGGCACTCAAAGGTAATGTCGTATCTCGAATTCCGGGTATCAACAATCAAATCTGCCAGTTCAACGCGCAGGACATTTCCGCCGGAGACGACTGCTCGGGCTGCGATTTGGTTCCGGTCCCGCAAGATACCTTTGAAGTAGGACGATTGGGTCTGGAATCCGGATGGCATTGCGATTTCAATCACCTTAATTTCTTCACCCAGTTCTGCGAGTGATCTGTCTATTAAAAGCGTCACGATCAGTGGTACCGTTGAACTGGCAGGCACAACGCCTTTTGTTTCACCAACGACGTTTATCTCTCCGACGGAGGTCACCGCGCCATAACCGTTCATGGCGATCAATAGATTTACAATAAGTATTAAAGCAATCACTATGTTTTTCATGAGGCACGCTCTTTTCTAAAGTATCAAATTGATGGAGAACCGGTGTGTTGTGTTGTCCTGAAAGTCTTCGCTGAGCAGTTGAAACCCGTAATCAATTTGGAGGGCGGCACTGCTAACCGGAAGTCTGGCACTTCCGCCGAAACTCAAGGTCGTTGCGGAATTACTACCATTCTTTAACCCATAACCCCCACGGACAGCGATAGCTTTATTCAACCAGACTTCTACACCTGTGCGGACATAAATCTCTCCATTGCGAGATGCGACCTCGAAAGTCCCTAAACTCCCTTTCAATAAATTGCTGACCGCTGCGCCTTGCGCGCTCATCTCTGCGATAGATTCAAGTCTGTATGCTAAGCCTGCGCGGATGTTTAGGGGTACTGGGTCTGTCCCGGCATCAGAGATGCTTGTGTCTGCAGGCAGTAAATTCTCTATAGATGCCCCGAGACTCAAACTCTGAAACGGCTTTGCGATTACCCCAAAATCGAAAGAAACGGCAGAGCTGGATGTTTGGGCGAAATATGAATTCTCGGCGACGAACTCGTTTGCCTCGTTAAAAGAGGTACGGAAGAGTTTCAGATTTGCACCGATTGCGAATTGTTTGAAAAGTGCATTTCCGTAAGAGAGACGCACCGTCTGTTCATGGTAAACGTCGGAGTCTTCTGCTAAGTCCCCGAAACTCGCCCCAATCGAACCTATTTTCCCAAAAGGGATAATGCCACTGATCGCGTTATAAGTAATGAGTCCATTAAAACGCTGTGCGTGTGTTCCACTGAGGAGGATTGCATCAATATATCCTAATCCTGCGGCGTTGTAGTTCGCAGCGTTGCTATCATCAGCGAGTGCGACGAATGCGCCTCCTAAACCTAACGGTCTTGCCCCAACGCCGATGTCATTAAATGCAGCGAAGGTAGCAGTTGGAGAAAACATCGCGATAAATAGAAGCAGATGAAGTATGTGTTTCAATCTATCGTTTCCTTTATAGTCAATCATACAGTTTTGTTTACTTCCGAATCGACATCTTCTGTGTCGGAAGCGTGGTAGGATTGAATGGAGAATCATCTTGGTGTCCCTGTCATTGGTACAAAGCTGACTGGCGTAACCTCGCTTGTCTCAATAGAGGGTGTTGCGTTCTTTCCAGTTTGAAAACCTTTCCGAATTAGTAGCAGATTTTGTTCAGCATCGCCGACTGGGATCACCATTTTCCCGCCTATTGCGAGTTGCTCAATGAGTCGTTTCGGTACGCCCTTAGGTGCTGCAGCGACAAGCACAGCGTCGTAAGGTGCGTATTCTTGCCATCCATAGTGTCCATTTCCTTTTTTGAGATGGACGTTGTGATAGTTGAGTCCCTCCAATCGTGTTTTCGCACTTTTGGCAAGCCTCGGTATAATCTCAACGGAATAAACTTCCTTCGCCAACTCGGCAAGTACCGCCGTTTGGTAGCCGCATCCTGTGCCGATCTCAAGCACTTTTGATGTTGGCGTGAGTTCCAGCAGATCTGTCATGAGTGCGACGATGTACGGTTGTGAGATTGTTTGGTCGCAATCAATCGGTAGAGGTCCGTCCTTATATGCCACATGGCGGTACTGCGGTTTTACAAAGAGATGTCGTTCTACCTTTCGCATGACAGCAAGTACTTGAGGGTCATGGATACCACGCGCTTCAATTTGGTTTTGGACCATTTTGCGGCGCAGTGTTGAATGGTTTTTAGCGAACAACATTTTAACGCTGCTCCGGACATCAGTTTTCAAGATTTTAGTTCAATTATACTGTATTCTAATTACTTACACTTATGTGATAAGGCATCAGGAGAAAAAGCCTCTGTTGTTTGATTATGTTTAAAAGCCTCGCGGTGGTATTCAAACCCGTATAACGGGTAATAAACCACAGCGGAGATTCGGTTTCCTTTTCCGCGTTCTCTATACCACCGTTCCCAAGTTTGGTACGAGATAGGGTCGTAAATGGAAATAGTAGGTTCCCGAATATTTGTGACAGCCATGTTCTTTTAGGGAATTGGACTACTTCAAATGACTTTTCTCCCAACCCCGCGTGCTGCCGTGCAATAGCCAGTGCGAGACTTAAACCGCCTAATTCGTCCACAAGTCCGTTTTCTTTTGCTTGTCTGCCCGACCAGATACGTCCCTGTCCGAGTCTGTCCACATCTTCTACGGTTAAGTTCGTTCTTCCAAGTGCCACCTTTTTGATAAAATCGTCGTAAATCTCCTGAACCTGTTTCTGTACGATCGCTTGTTCTGCTGGTGGATAGTCTCCATAGTCTGTGTAAAAATCGGCGTGTTCACCACGCTTGAGGATTTCTTTTTGGATGCCGAGTTTTTCATACAATCCTTTGAAACTATACTTGCCACTGACAACACCAATAGAACCGGTAATCGTTCCGGGTTCGGCGACGATAGTATCTGCTGGTGCTGCTATGTAATAGCCGCCCGATGCCGCGACATCGCCCATCGACACCACGAGCGGCTTGACCTCTGTAAGTCGCACCAATTCACGCCATATCGTATCGGCTGCAGCAACAAGCCCACCGCCGCTATCAATTCTTAGGACAACTGCCTTGATGTCATCATCGTCTTTTATCTCTCTGATAACACGTGCGATTGTATCTGCCCCCATCACTTGTGTCCCCAAAAGCGGATCAATAAAACTATCACCGGTTAACATCAAACCCTTCGCCTCAACGATTGCGACCTTCGGCTGCGGTACCTGCCAGTCCTGCCTGTACAACCCACTATTCGCGTAGTCACTTAATGTCACCAAATCGGTGCGAGTATCTGTGAGTTCGGTTACAACATCAAGGAGTTCGTCTTCATAGACGAGCCGGTCTACGAGTTCAGTAGCGAGTGCTTGACCTGCTGTGTAGGGTCCCTCGTCAATCCGTTTTTTGACGTTTTGGTGTGTCCATCCGCGACCATCTGCGATTGTGTCCACGAGTTGTTCATAGAGATCATCAAGAATAATATTCTGTATCTCACGGTGTGTGTCCGACATCTCTTGCCTTGTAAATGGCTCAGTCATTGATTTGTACTTACCGATACGTTCAAGGTCAGCTCTGATACCGAGCATGTCTAACGCCCCTTTGTAAAAAGAACGTTCTGTCCGCAAACCGATCAACCGTACTTCGGCGGCAGGATGCATCAGGATGCCATCGCAGGTAGATGCAACGATGTAATCGCCGGTTGAACAGTTAGAGAGGTAACAGAGTACAACACGTCCGGATTCCCTGAAATCCAAGATAGCGTCTGACATCTCTTGGAGTTGTGCGATGCCGTAATCGCTCCCATTGATACGGATGAGAATCCCTGCAACATCCTTGTCCCATTTTGCTATCGGGAGGACCTCTTTGAGAGATTGCATTGGTAGGTCAAGGAACATCCGACGGCGGGGTATTGGTTTCGTTTTGATAGCATTGGAGAAATGGAAATAGCCGACTCCGGTTTGTGAGTCTCGATTTTTGTCAAAGGCGTTTCCCGTTCCGACCCCCCAATTTCCGATATTTATACCGAAACGGACATCAAAACTTAGGTCGTTGTTCAGCGTGCCACGAAGCATGAGTTCACGGATGGGACGCACTTCTAAAGCATATCGAAACGCTAAATCCTCCACACCTTGCGTTTTCTGCATGTCAATCGAGAGTGTGGTTCGCCATGTCCCTGGACGGAGTGCTAATCCGAAGTCATAAGTGCGCCCGAGTTTTTCTCCCAGCAATTTAGGTCTGTTGAGATCGCGTGCGGTTGCCCCGATTGAAAAGTACCGTCGTCGGTACATCAAGCCGACAGAGATAGATCGGAATGCATCATAACCTTTATCGTCCGAGTTTATCCAACTGTAACCTGTGCCCCAGTAAAGTGCCTTGCCCAAGTGGTGTCCACCTGAGAGCGTGTAACGCGTGAAGTCTGTGTCTGCGTCAGCAGTAACAAATTCCATGCCGAAGCCTGCCCCCGGAGCAGCGAGGAAAAAAGCATCATCGCCTGCCCAATCGCTCTGATATGTTCGGAGATAGTAAAGGTTTAAACCGCGCCCCATACCGAGGCCTGAGGGATTAAAGAAAGTGGCTAAGGCATCGTCGCTCATTGCGATGGAACTGGCGGGTAAGTGGGTGCGAACCTTGGGTGAGGAGGAAGCGACAGCACAAAGCGTGCTCATCCCGTAGATGAATGCTGCCGAGATAACAGCCTTCCGGATGTACCCTGAGTACTTGTTATATGGAGGTGTACCAATAAATATAGTTCTCATCTAATATGAATTTGCAAGTGGGTAGATTACACCAATCCACAGTTTAATATCTATAGGACTTACGCACATTGAGCAAATATCGGACATTTAGACGCAAAAAGCGGCAATTTCCGTATTTTAAACCCCTTAAGTCCCCTTATCAGGGGGACTTTAAGAGGCAATGCGTAAGTCCTAATCTATACTATAGAAAGAATACCATAAAACGGCGGAAATTGCAACAAAAAGCCCAAGACTTACGCAATTTCTCCATGCGTTCCACACATTAGATGCTGCTAATGCGGTTTAAAAACGCATCAGCAAGGGATTTTGTGCGAGTTCTGAACAATATATGCTAAGCGCGTCGAGCGTATTGTGGGAACAGTTCGTCATGGATGTCGCTGCATTGCTGGAGATGGATTCTCCGGTTTTCATCTGCAGTGTCAACCATCGTTGGGAAAAACATACCCGCGCCGGTGTCAATTTGGTACCCGCCTGCCGAATGGACGCTTAGATATTGATGCAACGTCTCTAAATCTGGTTCGGTTGTGCAATGTTGCGTACAATTCATGGTGAACATCCGTCGTCGGGTACCACCACCAAAAGATGCGTGATAAGTATCGTGATTGAAAATCACGACATCACCGGGATTGGTTTCTAAGGCGATGCTGGTCGGAAAGTCGCGAGGTGGAATGCCGTAGAGTGCTTCTGATTGATTCGGATCAATCTTTTGAGCTCTGACGAAATGTGTTGGATTTTGACTCCCGGGGATGATGCGCAAGCATCCGGTGTCTTTCGTCAGGTGATCAAGGTAAAACGTTACTTTACATGCGAAAAGTCTACCCCAACCCCCGTCAGGATGCCAACCGGTGTCGCCGGTGTAATAATTTCCATCACCTCCCGCGTAGTTAAAGTCTTCACCGATCACCCCACCGATGAGTCCTTTGACCCGTTCATCATCCAGCAAGGTACAGAGCCGAGAACGGTGCTCAATAGGACCCCCAAACATTGTGCGATGTGTTCCGTCGTGGTCTTTACCGCCCCCGAATTCCTGAATTGTCGCCTCAAATTCTTCTATAATCCATTCCATCTCGCTTGGAGAAAACATCCCCGGTATTGCGAGGTATCCGAACGTATTGAAAAAATTCACTTGATGTTCTGTCAGTTTCATATTTTTAATTTTCCTTGCGGTTCGGTCAGGTGCGTTTAGGTTAAGCAGCCTGTTCCTGTATATCCGTCCTCCATTCCATTACGGACTACAAGTTTCCTACAAAAACGACAAAAATACTTCCTTGCGGTTCGATCAGGTGTTTCCGCTACGAGTTGTTCACACTACTCCCATCGCGCCCAGACATTTGGTGTGACATACCCTTCATCAATATACGGATCTTCGCCAGCGACGGCGATAACCCCGCGATAATTCCGCTGTCCTTTCCATCCTAACCACGATGCAGTTGAACAGTAGTGACTCACAAAGATGCGCCGGTATGTCTTGCTACGATTCTTTTTTGAACGGTGTAAAAGGTAACCGTTGAAAAAGAGGACGCTCCCGGCTGACATCTCAATCGGAATTTCGTCAGTGTCATCAAAACCGGCGGCTTCGTGGCAACTATCGAATTCGTGGCGTTTGTCGTGCGGGAAACGGTCATAGATGACACCGGAACGGTGGCTATTCGGCAACACCCAGAGACAACCGTTCTCAATTGTCGCATCGTCCAGTGTTATCCATACACCGAGGAGTGATCGATCCCGTGTCGGAATCGGGTGTTCATCCTGATGCCACGGGTTACCGGTATGTCCGGGTACTTTGCTCAACATCATCGACTGCATGCATTTTACGCCGCCATCCCAAAACGGGATATGCGCGCCGACAATCACCCGAAGAACTTCACAGATTTTTGGATGCTCAATGTACTGGCGGACCAGCGGACTAAAGACGTGGGGTTCGCCGACGCACATGATTCTATCTAATATTTCCAGTTCGCTCGTCGTTTCTGGCATTGGTGGAATTGCGTCGCAAGGGTAATCACCACGAAAGATTTTCAGCATCTCCGCTTTTAATGCTTCGCATTCTTCGGATGTAATCATATCTGGAAGCATCAAATATCCATCGTTGATGTATGATTTTGCCCAAAGGTTAGACAGTTCTTGTTCCATTTCAAATCCTTTGTAAGTCAAGTCTGAAATCACCCATTATTCTGCTCGGATGATCCGCCATGTCTCCGCTTCGTTAGCGAGGACCAGCGTTACTTTGCCTGATGTCTGTTTAACCTGTCCATCTGTTTTCGTGACGTATTGCAACGTGTAACCTCCGGTCACGATTGCGGTATCATCAACGATATTCGGATGGATGTTGACATCGATTAGCGTCATGTCAATCTGATGGTACATTTCAAAAAAATGTGATACCTTGGTTTTAACGTCTTGATATGTGCGTCCGTTCGATAGATACGCCTCTGAGAAACAGGACATAACTTGTGGTAAATCTGCCGTGTCATATCCACTTTCATATCGGTTTAAGACGTTCTGGATGGTCTCCTTGATAGTCGGTTCGGCTTGATCTTTTCCGTCTTGTATCTCTGGCTGTACAGCATGTCCTACTGATTCGGGTGGTATGCCCTGTACAATCTGTTGAAGCGTGTATACCTCCGGTGCGGCATACCCCCATACTTCAAGTTCCATTACCCGCGCGATGCCCTCTACGTCGTACACGGGTCGTTTGCCTGCCATGTGCTGGTAATTCCGGACCGTGTCGTTTGAAGAGACTGGGACAAGCCTTATCTTACTTGCAATGAGACGTTGGCGGATTTCGTGAACCCGCTTGCCTTTCGTGTTATTTCGCGCTGTATACTGTTTATCTTTTGTGTCCCCTGATGGGATAAGCCCCCAGCCAGTGCCGTGCCAATACTCAATTCGGTAGTCTTTCAATCCGAATTGCGGTGCTGGATATTCCTCAGAGTCGATCGTCCAGATGACAATCTTGCGAATATCAACAGGTTTAGCAAGTGTTATGGACACATAAGGACGCTTGTTCAAATCCGAGGTGCGGAGATGTTCTAAGCTGCTCCCCCACCCACTACCTTCATCCCATGTCTCAGAAGTGGTATCGCCATCGATGATCTCCTCGGCGCGATGATTTGGCACGGCTTGTGAGGAATCTGCGGTTGCGCCATTTCGGTTCAGTGCGAAATTAATGAGAGGCGGTGGTGGTTCTAAAAGATGTTCCTGCAAAGTTTGTGATTTACAACCGATTATCGTAAGTAAAAGCGTCAGGCATATAATATATACACGAAGCATCATCAATCTCCTTTAGTTCTTTAAGGCTTACGCAGACAGGCGATAAATCGTCTTACGATCAACAAATATACTATGGTGCTCTGTTGCCTCATACGGCGATAGCCTTGCACACACATTCCTGTACTGCTTTCCAGTCTGAAGATGATAGGCGTCCGATAACTGCCAGCACTTCTCTCTGTGGAAGCGTTACAAGAAAAGTCCTAAATGCGCTCGGTCTGCGTAAGCCAGCTGCCGCCCAATCCGCGATCAAATAATCTGTTGGAGTGGTTGCAGCCGCCAAATTGGTTGTAACAGCACCAAGAATCACGTCTTCCAAAACAGTATGGTACTCTGTCGTTGAGATAACCACTGCGGGTCGCCTTTTTACCCCTGTGACTCCTGGAAAATCAGCAATAATCACGTCTGCAGATTTCAAGGGCTCCATTCATCCCACTCCTTATCACCTTCAACATCCCACCAATCTGTTGATTCAACACTTGAACTAACAGACGCGAGTTTATCTGCCTCACTAAGAAAATTTTCGTCAGAAAACCAGTACGCATTTAGCACATCAACAAGGATATTTTCTAGCTGCACACCTCGCGCTTTAGCAACCTGTTGGGCACGTCGGTATACTGCGTTGGGAATATCAAGCGTAATTTGGTGTCCCATTATGATAAACTCCTATTTCTCATAAATGAATTATGTGTGGTTTTAATCGTTGTGTCTTCTATCTTAACACTGCTAAACGTCCAAGTAGCTGCGCTGTTTGTTCTCCAACGACAGCGCGTATTCTGTAAAAATAGACGCCATTGGCAAGCAACACACCGTCATCATTTCGTCCATCCCAGAGGTGCTCGTTGTAGCCTTCGTTGCCTGAAGCCTCTTTCAAGGCTGTTACTCTCCGTCCGGATGTTGTGTAAATTGTGATAGAGACTTCATCTGCATCCAGTGACAACTGATAGGTAAATGTTGTTTCTCGCTTCAGAGGATTTGGGTAGTTATGAATATCCCAAATTTGCAGAGAGGCATCCTCTGGCGAGAAGTCCGTATCATGCTTCTGAAGCGTCTGATAATCGAAATTTGTTAACCAAGCGGCTTCTTCATTTAAGGTGATCAGCAACTCCGCTTCAATCGTCTGATGTGAATACCCAAAAAGTGGAATAAATTCTTTAATACCTTTGATGTGTGGCTGTATGGACTTCGAGAACTCTGTGGCACTTATAATTTTCGCACGGATTGCCTCTGCTGCTCCGAGTTGGTAGCCGAGCATTATGGCTTCCACTAATTTGGTTCGGCTTTCAAATAACAGCACCCATAGCTCCATCAAGTGAATCGCGTCGTTTAAATCTTCAGTTGCCTCAAGATCAAAAGGTTCTGCGATCTCGGCTGCTGCCCTTATCTCATTTGCAGATTGCTGTTGCGGTGCTAAAAGTGCGGTAAACCGGCTTGAGGCGAATTTAGCGATCTTAAATTCAGGGATAGATAGTGTATCCTCTACAGGTCCTGGTCCAATCAGCGTCCAGAATCGTGTTGCGAGTCCAGCGGAACCGCTCCCGTAGGTGCCGCCTACGGTTAAGGAGCCCGCGTAATCGGCAAAATAACTCGCCATGTTCCATCCGTTTACGCGTAAGGCATTCAGAATATGTGGTGCTGCTTCAGTGCCGTATCGGGCTATCAATTCATTAAGGAGTAGTTGAAAATAGTCGAGTTCGATATCCCAATTGAGGTGTGCACTGACGAGCCTGTCGAGGTATCCCAACCCTTGTGTTGCACCTTGGACGGTAAACCCACCTAAACCGATGACTTCAGGATCGTTGGCGAGTTGTCGGACACCTTGTACGAACAGGTCACTCTCCAGCATCCAGAACGGCATTACCTCTTCCACCTCGTGGGATAGTACTATGAAGCGATGTCCAATTTCACCGAGTGCTCTGATTTGTTGGATAGGCACCCCCGCCTCTGCGACCGGTTCGCCATCCGCGCCCCACTTTCGCGAAAAAATAGTCCTTTTCGGCAATTGGCGTGCATAGTCCCCCGCAGGATCCTGAAGCCAACTGCTGTCATACCCGGAGATGTAGAATTTGAAATCCGGACGCACCTCCCGTGCGGCATCAATCATTGTAAAGTAGACTTGCCAGAGTTTTGCTTGTCCCTGTTCTGTCCTATCACCACAATCTGGACAATTGCATGCGCGCGTCTCGTGTCCCCATGACCTGAGATGAAAACCGGCAAGTGTTGGATAAGTACGTACAATCGCCTGAATCAGTTCCCTGGCGAGCGTGTGGAATTCCGGTTTGGACCAGCAGAACGGTCGGTAAGACACTTCGTTCCGAGATGCGCCATAAAGCACTTCTGGTCCCAAAACGTCCGGACGCTGCCGAATCAGCGCCTTTGTCGGTTCACCGGTCACATACATGAAGAGGTAAGCATCAATCCCGCGCCGTTTGAGGGCATTAAACCGATCTCGTAGCGTTGCGATACGGTTCCGTCGTTGTGCTATCGGTTCATCTTGCAGTGCTTCAAATGCGGGTGTATCCACATATTTGAAAGCAGTCCCGAATCCGTCTTCGATCCCAGTGCCTGTCCAAACTCCCTCGCCGCCGCTCATGTTGATACGGTGGCGTGCGAGCCAATCCGGGTTTTCTATCTCTAACACAGCACGCACGGGGTAAAATGGAGCCGATGTCTCGTTTATGAACGGCACGAGTAGGGTCTGCGCTCTGGCAACCGCTATATCCGGATGCACCGGTGTTAAGCCGGTTAATGCCGTAATACATTTTTCGATGAAAGCATACGCGCCGTAGATAACGCCTCTTTCGGTGTGCGCTGTCACAACGATGACGATCTCAGTGCCGACCTCAACTGTTTTGATACGATAGCCTTCGTCTCCGAGTTCTTTTCCGAGTGAGAGTTCTATATTCGCCTGTAGTCCTGCAATCGTCGGATTTGATTTAGGGGTGCCTAACACGATCGCTATCGGGGTTTCTGTCTGTTGTCGATTGGTGCGGATGTCGAGTTTAGCTCCAGTGAATTGCTGGATAAAGGTTTGGATCTCCTCGGCGGCGAATTGTTCCTGCTCCGAAGCATTCGCACCAATCTGGAGTGTCGCTCTCGGTTCGCCGGAGACAGCGATCGGAATTTCATTACTTTTTGCTGGCAGGGCAGACATCAGAAAGCAGAATACAGCAATGAGCGTAGGGATACCCTTCTTATACCGTGTCGCGTTTAGAGGCATCAGGCACCGCGTTTTAATGGACATGTTTACCTTCAAATCCCTGAAAGAAATAGATAACGCAAAAAGTCAGCGCGAATCCTATGACAAACAGCACTTTCGCTGTGCGGCTCAATCCAGCCTCCTCAGCGGTATATTTGCCACGGAACCCATCCATCACGACGTGCAGCAGCGTACCCACGGCGAATGCTGTCAGGTACTCTGTCAACTCCGCGAACGCCCCGCGGAGCAGCTGCTCTCCCAATATTGCGCCGACCACTGGTCCAATTATCAGTGGTGTTAACCGCGCCAATACTTTAACAAATATCTGGTCTCGAAGGAGCGCGACAGCCATAAGTGCTCCAACTGGCAGGCGATGGGTCAATACGCCAAATGCGAGGGCACCACCCAAGACATCCTCTCTTGCTGCAATAACCAAAGCGAGTCCATCTGTGAGCGAGTGGATCGACAAGCCAAAGACCGTTAGGTTGACTCCCCACCCGAACTTCCTTTTATCGGTGTTGCTTTCGGTCTCATCCTGGCGATGTGTTGTAAGGTGTTCTATCACTGAGATGAGGAGGAACCCGCCCCACATTACAAGAATTGTAACGTACCCTACCTCGGTGTACAGGTGTATCATCATTACTAAGACAACACCGAGGACTGCGCCAGCAGTCAAACCGAAAATGTTTCCAAAATGTTTTTGCTGTATCTGGAATACAAAAGCGATTCCTGCGCCGAGTGGGATCGCCACCACCGCGATTACCAGATAAAATATAAGCATGGTACAAATATAGCAAAATTCGGATTGCATTGCAATCTAAATTCTCAGAGGCATTCAGTTATTAGCAGTCAGCAATCAGCAAAAGAACAAGTCGTCAACAGCACAGTGTGAGTGTCGCGACCGGAAGTCGCTCCTATAAGAAAACTCCGTGAGCGAAAGATCGAAATTACCGGAGAACTCAGTGACTCTGTTTACCGCTATTTTTTCAATTGACGTGTTTGTGGATTAATGATATAATTGATTTTTACTGCTATGCAAATAGACGCGAACGAAACTCGAGTCGGGTGTTATATTTATACTTTGTTATCTGATAAAGGACGAATGAAATGTTAGAAAAAATTTTTGATGTTATTATCGGCTTTATGCTCAATAGAGATTTGGAAAAAGAGATGGGAGTTCGGCATAAGTTTTTCAAGGGTCGTCTCGCTGAGATCCCCTCAAAAGCCTTTGACAGGCTCATTGATTTTATAGTCGGAACTCGCTACTCTTACTACTTGGAAATGCGGCGTAATCTGCTTGAGGGAGGGGTTGTTGAGATACCTTCAAACATCTTTGATTGGAAGGCGCTTGAACGCACGAGTGGCTATTTGCGCCTCTATATGGAAGACTTCCATGATAAGTTCAAGGAACGCTATGACGGAAATTTCCCTACCGAAGATTTTAAAGACTGGTTCCGTTATTTTCATGTTGAACGTCCTGAACAAGAATCGACGAAAAAATCTGTTTCTGAAGCGTTGCTGGCTGACGATTTACCGAGAATTTAAGTTTAAGATTGACACCCGAAGATGCCGGATTTGACGAATGTTCAGACCGGCATCTCGTCATAAGTTCTGCCTTCCAATTCCCGCCCCGTTTTCGATTTACGTTTACCACCCCACTGCTTGAAGAAAAAATGCACGTTGGCATCAACGCATTGGTCGCGGATGTCAATAACCCACTTTTTCTCCATTTCGCGTGCGCCAGGACCGGACTCACCACCTACGATCACCCAATCTATTCCGTCCAACGCTAAATTTGACAGTGCTCCGAGCAATGGTTCGAGTGATAGAAATTTGATATGCGCGTCGGTTTGACGGAGTGCTTCGATTCTATCCGTCACGCGTTCATCTTCAACGCTGACACCCATCCACACATTGGAGGGCCAAGGCAGTCTGGAATTGAACTCTAATAGTCGCTCTGCTCGCTTCGTTAAGACTTGGAATTGATGTTTATCTGCTTTTTGCATCACAGCAAAGACTTCTTGGATGTAGGACAATTCGACTTTTTCATGAAAGAGATCACTCATGGAGTTGACGAAGATTCTGCGTGGCTTTTTCCATTTAAGCGGTTCATTTAGCAGTTCAGGAACAGGAAGTACCTCTTGTGTCCACCGCGGTCCTGCTTTGGTACTCTTAGCCAGACCTTCGTAAGCCATGCCTTTACCCGAGAAACGTGCTGCTATCCGCTCGGCGTAACAGAACCGACAACCTTCTGAGACACGGGTGCAACCGCGTACTGGATTCCACGTAGATTCAGTCCACTCGATTTTTGAGAATTGGGTTGCCATAGGTTCACCTCTTATAGCGGTGTAATGGTTTCTCTTACTTTGCCGGTCAGATGTTTTCTTGTAACTGTCTTGAAAGAATATATTGTGCAATCTTGACTGCCGTTGATGCCCTTTAGGATTACCAGCAGCAAAGTGTAATGGATACATTTTTCAAGTATAAATATTATTACTATATTAAATCATACCAATTTTTGTTAGGGTATGTCAAGTTAATTCAGAATTATCCAGTTTTAAGAAATTATAGGGTTTCGCGTCTTTGTTGACAATCCGGTGCGGTTAGGAATGCAGATCGCATTTGGGTGAGTACACCGCAAAACCGAACCTACGGGACCTGAGACTACGACGGTTATTTTTTCTTAAATTGACATTTATGGTACGTCGCAAAACCGCATCATAGGTGTCAATTTAGCGGTCCCCAGGCCCGGTAGGGTTTTGCTTGGGTGTTTTTTCGCGGTTTCCTAACCCTACCGGATCTGAGACACAAACTGTGCATACTCCAAAACCTCTCTTCAGTCCCGTAGGGTTTATTTGCTTGGGTGTTTCTTCAGTATCTATGTAGGACGCGTATGAACCAAAACCTTATTGCTCTTGAGTCGCGTAGCGACGGTATCTATGTAGGACGCGTGTGAACCAAACCCCTCAGCCCCGTAGGGGCGGCATCTCTATAATAGCGAAGTTTCTATAGATGTCACCCCTACGGGGTTCAAGACTTCTGGCAATATGTGTCTACAGAGATGCCGTCCCTACGGGACTAAAAAACATGTCTGTTTCTCTTAAATTGACACCTACCAGGTCCGGGGGTCGAGACGGTTATTTTCCCTAAATTGATACCTATGGGTACGTCGCAAAACCGCACCTACCGCGTCTGGGGTGAAACCAGAGCGAAAAATGGAGAACTGAATGATTCTGAAGTTAATTTATGCGATTTTACTGCTTATGATTTTTTTCTAAAAAAGTGGATCCAACCGACAAATCCTGCCACGACCATAACACAATAGAAAGCGTAATAAACCCATATATTAATCAGGTAAGTTAGATATTGGATGCCTACGAAGACTATAAAAGCAACAGTACTATATACAAAGGGGATCCACGCGCCAGCAGCCATTCGTTTTTGGACGAATTCTTCGGCAAGCGGCAAGTTAGACACTGGTTTTGGATAAAAAATGACGTAATAGAGTAGAATAGTGAGCCCGGGTAGGACGTAAAAGATACCTGAAACGCCCCAAATAACGATCGCAATGCAAAACATAAGAAGCGTACACGGAGCAACAATGTAGAGGAGAGTAGTCGCCTGCACACCTCGCCACAAGTCGCGCGTTGTCGCAACAGGTGCGAGCGTTAACATCCACGATGCTTTCCAATGTTCCGAGTATCTGATCGGTAAAATGAAAGTCCCTATAAAACTTGTACCGACAAAGTAAAACATCATGGAAAAGCCTGGACTTAATCCGATGGCGTAAGCGTCTTGAATCCATTTGAGAGAAAAGGGTTCGTCTTGCATAAATAAAATCACGAGTATAAGGATGGCACCGAACGAACCGAAAAGTTGTCGCAATATGTGCTTATCGCGCCACATATATGCAGCACCGAGGCA
Source organism: Candidatus Poribacteria bacterium (assembly GCA_965208735.1). GTDB lineage: Bacteria > Poribacteria > WGA-4E > WGA-4E > WGA-3G > WGA-3G. The sequence goes on along the minus strand of CBDBPM010000002.1, from coordinate 3,654,421 downwards.
AAACGCTGCACGCATCGCATGGTTTCGGAACAGTCTCGCGAACAGCGGTATTTTCACCCGTAACTCGGATTTCTGTTGATTGCCAGATTCTAATAAGTAGGAGAGATATTCCGAATAACTCTTTGCAATACTCCGAAGCGGCACCAATACCAAAATGAGCGTTGAAACGACTGCCAATCCTGTTAAAATCAGATTTCTCACAATATGGGGCGATTCTATTTCTCCTACCCCAAGCGATACAGCTCCGGCGAACCAACCGTTCGGAAGAGCATAGAACCATTTCAGAACGGAGGTTAATTTTTCTATTCCGCCATCCGATAATGAGGGAAGTAAACGGGGGAAGAGGATCCATACCACTGGAAAAAGCGCGGGAAATATAAACTGTGCGTATTGTGCGATATTTCGGAGACTCTTCTTCGTATAGAGTTTCGTCAAATATCCTGCGAAGACTGTCATCACGCCAATTGTAAAGAAGCCAGACATGAAAGCGATAAACAGATAGACGATCGGAAAAAGGTATAGGAGTTGCGAAGACTCTCGGGCATAAATCCAGATACCAGCGATCGCAGGTGGCAGATTTAAACTGGCTAACAATAACACAGTGTAAGTGAGGACCTGCGTCAGTTTCACAAGAAAATAGGTGCGCGATGAAACGGGCGTGTGTGCCACAATAGGGTAATGTGTAGGTGCAATCAGAATATCAAAGTATGGGATCGTCCAGATGCCTATCATCGCCATAGACATGGTGATGCAGATCAGCGCGTAGGTGAACACGTTCAAAGAGACAAGTAGCATAGACGCGCTCGAAAGTCCTACGATAAAGAAAATTCCACAGCTCAAACCAAGCGATAGGTTGACCCAGCGATTCCCTTTCAAAGCCCGCTTTTCGACCAATTTCTCTGTATTCAGGAGATACCTGTACTGCGTTGGAGAGGCACCGAGCATTTCTACGATTTTTTCAAGCATCTACGGTTTCCTCCACTCGTTTATTTTTTTTCAGGAAATAAATAAAACCGATAAGACCACCTACAACCGTGACGCAATAGAAACCGTAATAGACCCATACATTCAGCAGATACGTTAGAAATTGGATGCCTATGAAGATGCCGATAGCAAGCAGGTTACAGATGAAAGGAAGCCAAATCGCTGCGGCTGTCCGTTTTTGGACATACGCTTCTGCAAGTGGCAAACCAGACGACGGTTTCGGGTAAAAGATGACATAGTAGAGTAAAATGGTTAACCCCGGTAAGATATAAAATATACCTGAAGTTCCCCAAAAAACAGTAGCAATACAAAACAATAAAATCGTACACGGAGCAACGAGGTAGAGGAGAGTGGTTGCTTGTACACCTCGCCATAGGTCATTCGGTGCTGAAAGTGGTGCAAGCGTTAACATCCATGATGCTTTCCAATGTTCTGAATATCTCACGGGTGCGATAAAACTATCGACGACGGTCATACCAACAAAGCAAAACATAATAGAGAAGCCTGGACTTAGTCCGATAGCATGGGAATAATGAATCCACTTCAGCGGAAATAGTGTCTCTTGTGCAGAAAAAACCGCAATCATAATGATGCTCCCAACAGAAATGAAAAATTGTTGCAGGATCCTCTTATCCCGATACAGATACGCTGTGCCGAGACAAAACCCTGCACGAATAGTGGCGTTAGGGAACATTCTGGCAAGTAGCGGCGTTTTCACCTGTAACTCGGATTTTTGGCGACTCCCGGATTCCAATAGGTAAGAGAGATATTCCGAATAACTCCTCGCGATACTCCGAAGCGGCACCAACACCAAAAAGAGCGTTGAAGCAACAGCCAGTCCTGCTAAAGTAAGAGAGAGCGAATCTGTTTCTCCGAGTGCAACCGATACTGTGCTGGCAAACCAACCGTTCGGAAGTACATAAAACCATTTCAGAGCCGAGGTTAATTTATCAAATGTGAAATCTTCTGGTAATAAATGAGGGAGGAGAATCAACATCATAGGGAAAAGCATTGGAAATATAAACTGCGCGTATTGTGCGATATTTCGGGTGCTCTTTTTGGTGTAAAGTTTTGTCAAGGACCCTGCGAAGACCGTCATTACGCCAATCGTGAAAAAGCCAGACATAAAAACGATCGGTAGGTACACGATCGGAAAAAGAAATCGAAACCCAGCAGACGCTTCTCCACGGAGCCAAATGCCGCCAATAGCAGGTAATAGACTTGAACTGGCTAACAATAGGACTGTGTAAGTGAGGATCTTCGTCAGTTTTACGAGAAAATAGGTTCGCGATGAAATTGGGGTGTGTGCGACTACAGGGTAGTTTATAGGGCTAAGAAGAATATCAAAGTACGGGATCGTCCAGATGCCTACTATGAACATCGACATAGTAATGCCTATAACAGCGTACATGAATACACTTATAGGAAGGAGCATCATAAAAGCGATCGGGATACTCATGACGAAGCAAAATAAGCAAGTTAGACCAAGCGACAAGTTAACAAAACGTTTTCCCTCAAGTGCCCGCTTTTCGACCAGTTTTTCGATTTTTAGGAGGTGCCTGTACTGTGTTGGAGAGGCACCGAGCATTGCTACGATTTTTTCGCGAAACTTGAAAGCCGAAAACTCACTGTTGGAAGACTTAAGCATTCGGGGTGTCCTCCATCACTATCCGAATGGCTGCCTCGGTTTTCTCATCAATCCCGGTTGTGTCGGTCAGTTGTGCGAAAATCTCATTGAGTGCTGTCTGATTTGTCCGCTGTCGCAATTCGTCCACGGGTGCATCGGCGATGAGTTTTCCCGCGTTGATAATCATAATTCGCGGACAGAGCGTTTCGGCAACTTCGAGAATGTGCGTGCAATAGAGGATCGTTTTTCCCAGCTCGGCTAAACGCTGGAGGAGTGTTTTCATGAGAGTTACCGTTCCAACATCCAGATTGGTGAACGGTTCGTCTAAAAACAGGACATCCGGATTGTGCATGAGCGCGGACATAATGATGCACTTCTGCCGCATGCCTTGTGAAAAGCCACTGATTCTCTGGTTCGCCTGAAATGCCATATCAAACAACTTGGCGAGTTCTTCTATTTTCTGCGCGATGAGGCGTTCCTCTAAATGATAGAGTCTGCCGATTAACTGAAGGTGTTCTACTAAAGTGAGGTGTTCGTAGAGTTGTGCTTCTTCAGGCACGTATCCGATGTGCCGCTTTAATTCAAGCAGCTCCGTTCCGGCATTGTATCCCGCCACGGTGATTTCGCCGGATGTCGGTTGCAGCAAGCCTACGAGCATTTTGAGTGTTGTGCTTTTCCCTGCGCCGTTGGGACCGAGATAACCGACGATTTCACCTTGTTGTACCTCAAAACTAATGTCGTCAACTGCCGTATTTTGTCCGTATTTCTTGGTGAGATGTGAAACCTGAATCATGTTTTGCTTGTCCTTGTAGTTTAGTGCTGTTTTTTATTCATGCCGACCTCTTTAGGAGATATTGTGTGACCTCTCATGCTGCATCTCGCGAAAGGCGAACATCTGTATAATAATTAGAGACGCGATTTTGGGACGAAATGGGTGCATAATTTCAGAAAAGTGAGAAAGTCGCGATTCGGAGAGTGCTTCTACAGTGGAGCGTTTCGATTTACTGAACACCTTTAGTAGATATCTGTTTTAATTTATGATACCATATTTCAGGTATTTTTATCACACCGATTTCTTTTTAGGAAAAGGAGCATGCATAATGGAATTCGTCCAGTTGACGGAGACGCAACGTCAGGAATTTGAAGAGAACGGATACTTCATCATGCGCTCAGTACTTGATGATGAGATAATAGATCGATTGCTGGAGGCAGGAGATCGCCTGATGGCATCGTTGGACCTCAATGGTGGACATTATGGACACAGGCGAGATGGATTGGTGCAAGAACCCGCCTTCGCGGAGCTTGTATCGCAAACAAAGGCGATACCTTTGGTCATCCAACTCATTGGCACCAATATCCATATTACCAATACCGCGCTTCTTTACAAGCATCCGCAGCCGCACGAACTCCCAGAGCAGCGTGGCTGGCACCGAGATGCCGGTTTGCATTTGGATCTCGGACACAAGGCTTGCCCGCGCGTTGGATTAAAAGTGGCTTACTGTTTAACGGATTGCGATGTTCCGAATTCAGGGGCGACGCTGTTTGTCGCGAAAAGCCACAAATCGGGAAAGCCTTTGGAGATTCCCGAAGGCGAAATCGATCCGATTGAGGGTTACGCTGAACCGTTGCTCCGTGCAGGAGATGCGTATTTCTTTGAAAACCGCATCTATCATACCACTGGACTCAATTTTACGGATAAAACCGCCAAGATTGTTATCTACGGATACCATTACGCGTGGCTCAAACCGGAAGGGTATCTACTGTACTACAACGATAGACAACAACCCGATGAGGACGTGCTGGAAAAGGTTGATGATTTGGGGAAACAGTTTCTCGGCGGTGGTGGCGGCGCAGCATCACAGTGGGCAACAGAAAATAGTCTGGAATTAGAACAAGAACCGCAAATCGTGACACTCTAATTGGCTTTAACTCTTTTAGAACCGATAGAAGGCGCGCGCATTTTCTGCCATAATCTTGCGTTTGAGCGTCGGTGTGAGGTTTTTCGGGAGTGCTTGATCGGGGGAATCGAAGTCCCAGTGCGGATAGTCGGTTGCGAACATCAACTTGTCGTCTGAGTTGAGTTGGGCGAGGAGTTGATCAAAGTATTCTTGTTTAGGAGGTTCTTCAATCGGTTGTGTGGTAATCCAGAAGTGATCACGGATATATTCAGACGGCAATCGTTTCAATTCAGGCACTTCGTCATGCAGTTTTTTCCATGCACGGTCAAGTCGCCACATCAACGGCGGTAACCAAGCGAATCCACCTTCGATTAGAACGACTTTGAGTGTCGGGAATTGTTCAAAGACACCTTCGCAGACGAGGCTGGTTACCTGTGTCTGAAACGCTTGTGTCATCCCTGCGTGATCTTCAATATAGTGTGAGGGTCTACCGACAGCGGTAATCGGTCCTACGCCGACACCGGTGAAGTGGATACCGATAGGTAGGTCGTGCTCCACCGCTGCCTCGTACATCTTCCAATACCTACGTCGTCCTAACGGTTCCATCGTCCGCGCGAGCAGTAATATTTGCACGAACCCCGGATGATCTGCAAGTCGCTTAATTTCGGCGGTGGTGAACGCTGCGTCATCGCATGCGACAACCATTGAAGCGCGTAATCTCGGTTCTTTTTCGAGCCATTCTTCGATTTGCCAATCGTTCGCGGCACTTGCCCACGCTGCGGCGAATGCGAGGTTAGGCATTTCGCAGACCGGCGTTAAGCAGTTGAGGATACCGTATTCAATGTTGAATGTGTCCAGCAGTTGCTCGCGTAGGAAGTCGAGATCAGAACCGGGTCTATGTCCGGAGGGTGTCCATGCGTCGTATCTGGCACCGAAGGGGTGGGCACGCGGGATGTATGCCCCAACGCGATCGGTTGTACCGACCATGCTGTGGTGCTTGCGCCACCGTTCCGAAAGATAGGGGTATAGAACCGTCTCGGAAGCGAGGGTGTTATGGACATCGCAGTCGATGATTGGTGGTTTTTTGTGTTCAGATGTCTCTACTTTTGCCATCTTTATGTCCTTATAGGTGGGGCAAATTCGGCAGATAAGTCCGATAACGTTATAGCAAATGTCGCATTAGTCAATGATTTCTATCTTCAATGGTTCATGAAGATCTGCAGCGATTTCCTCAAGGAGTCTTTTTTTCTTTTTTGTACTGGTGTTAGTCATTATGTAATACTGCCCAGACTTGTGTTGATTGTATACGGGATGGTTAGATGTTGATATGAGGGGTATCCGGTTTACTTGGCATTCGAGATTTCTAACCCGCTCAATCCCTAGTTTTTCTATTACCTCGGCAAAGGTAATTGCCACAACGTTATGATCAATTTTTTCTCCATTCGGCATAGTAACGACAAGACGTATTTGCGGTGATTTCTGCTTTCTGCTCTGACGGCGTGGTCCTGGCTGCACTGGTGAAGTAGTAGGAGAAAGTGGTCCTCTCTGGCTCAACTCGGTTTTCTTTTCTAAATTTTTCAGAAAACTTAATACCTGATCATCAGTAGGTCTATATCCACACAGATTTTCGGTTTTCTCTGCCACTGCATGTAGTAAAAATTCATCTGCTTCCTCCAATAATTTACTCCATGCCTCCGGTAACCGTGTTGCGACTTGTCTCCGCCTAGAAATGTCCCGATAGTCCTCTTCAATAGCCTTAACGGCTTCACCCGTACGTATTGACTGATAATGTAAGTATCTGGTAAGTCGCTTAGCACTTTCTTCACTATCTCTTTCGATCAGATCTAGTTTGTATACTCTACGTTCTCTGTAATCTCCTTGCCCACTTGGATGAAAAAAATGCCATTCCTGACCGTCGGTGAGGATAGTGATTGGCACCCCTTCGTGAAAAGCGTATTCAAATAGTTGCCTCTCTGCTCCTTCAATGTTTCCAACTTGTTTAACTTCAATGAAGATGATCGGCTTTGATGGAGGATAACATAAAGCAAAATCTACTCTTCGTCCACCTACTGAGTATTCTGGAATGATAACCTGAGGATTGTACCTTGGCCACGCCAAGGCATCAAACAGTCTAAGCACAATACCAGCGGAAACGGCTGCTTCACTTGTAAACAATCCTTTTTGCAAATTATCACGTATGTCGTCAATGTGTTCCTTAAGTGCCATTGCTTAACAAGTCGTTCCTTTCAAAAAATTGGGTTTACTAAAAACGCTTCTACACCCAAGACTTACCTCAAAGTGAAGGAATCAGTTGGAGCATTCACTGAACGCTTTGAATCAGTTGCATACTGCTGCGAAGCCATTCATTAACCAATTCTTCAACATTTTTGCCTTTCTCCTCAGCGAGTTTGCGTATGAATTCATCAACGTCTTCCTCTAAATAGATAGGGAGATTAAAAACGGCTTTTGGTTGGTAGAACTTACCGCGTTCTCCTTTTGAAAAATCATATTCGGCTTTCATAGGTTAAATTCCTCGTATTGTTTAATTTCTCTTCGTGTTGCTTTGCGAGCAGAGATGATACGGATGCTCACATCTGAGTCGTTTGTTTGTTTGAAGGTGTGCACCACGACAAGTAAAATACCGTTTCTGTCTAAACCGAGGGTCAACCAACGTTCTTCATTATTGCTGTGGTTTTCATCAAAAATAGAGAGTTGATTGATATCACGAAAAACGGTTGTTGCGCGTTCAAAAGAGACCTTGTGCCGGAGGCTGTTTTGTTTCGCCTTAGCGGGGTCCCATTCAAAATTATAACCCAATTTGGTTTTCCTCGTCACGGAGACAGGTACAGCGAAAACTTGTCGCAAAGTGGGATGGCTGCTTCAGTCTCCGGTCTGATTAGCAAAGTGCTCACAATCATTCTTAGTTTTCCCATTATATAGGAATTTTATCTAAATGTCAAGAAAAAACTTCCATCAAGGCAAACACGGATTGGAAAGCGGTTGATCTACGATACGTTTATCTCCTGTCGCTTAGACCGCACATCTATTGGTTCTTAATGTGTCTTTTTCTCAAAGCGCAGGTTTTTGACTCTGCCTCCTGTCAGCCTAAATCCTATGACGCGCCCTGTGTCGTCTCGTGTGAAATGGATCTCTGGGAAAAACCATGTGTTCCCACGGAAATGACCGTCGGCGTAGGTTAGCAATATGTCGTCATGCCGTATGTGTTGTGCTATGAGTTGATTTCCGTGTACGCGAATGCTGTAGGTTGTATCAAGCTCTTCAGTATAATAATCACCCTCGAATTCTGTCAGCTGTTCTGGTGTCAGCGGTTCAATTTTGATGTCCTCAGCAGGTGCTGATTTCTCTGGCTCGGACGCTTCTTCTACGGGAGCAAGGACATCAGCGAGATAGAGATTGGCGACCTTTTCTGCTAAACGGAGCGGATTAAAGGTGTCAAGGTTGCATAAGATAACAACGCCAAATTTTTGCTCTGGAAAACGGATTAAATGACTCCGAAATCCGCGCCATGAGCCGCTATGCCCAACGGTTTTCAATCCTCTGTATTCGCCGATATTCAGTCCCAAAGCGTAACTAATCTGCTCACCGTTGTTTAGCACACCGCGCTGGTGCATCTGATCAATCACTGTCTGTTCGCCGATACGTGTATTATCAAAATTCAGAATCCACTTCGCGAGGTCTTCCACCGTTGAATAGAGAGAACTTGAACCGAGTGCGGTTGTATTGTTGATTGCATGCTTAAATCCACCGTTTTCGATGGCTTGATACGAGTATGCTCGGTTCTTCAAAATCATTTGATGGTCATCGTGAAAGTGGGAGTTCGTCATAGCGAGAGGTTTGAAGATGTGAGCATCTGTCCATTGCCTGAATGAATTTCCCGTCACCCTTTCGACGATTTCTGCGAGCAGATTGTACCCCGTATTGCTGTATAGATACGCCTCCCCAGGCTCAAAATTGAGTGCCTTCTGATGACGTGCCATTTTCAAAATATGTTTGAACGAAATTACGTCTTCCATTGCGACACCGGCGATGACAAGCGACTGTACCCAATCCCGTAGTCCGCTGGTATGATGTAAAAGATGCCGGATTGTGATTGTGGGACCGAAGTCTGGGACATCGGGGAGGTGCACCCGTATATCGTCATCTAAAGAAAGTTTTCCGTCGTGTGCTAAAGTAGCAATAGCAAACGCCGCAAATTGCTTGGATACCGAAGCGATGTCAAAGATGGTTGACGGTGTAATCGGGATGTCGTATTCCAGATTCGCCATCCCGTATCCCTGTTTATAGGTGAGCTTACTATCTTTCGTAACTCCTACAGCGGCACCGGGGGAGTTTGGTTTATTCCATTCTGCAAACAGTTGATCGACTTTTGCCGCAAGTTTTTTGTGAGTCATCATTGCTCTCTCCTTTAGTAAACACTACCAGCGATTTATTGTCGCAAGGACGCGTTAGAGTCCGTAAAATTCCCGCGCATTTTCGGATAAGATTTTGCGTGTCAGCGATTGGGGTAACTGTGCGGGGAAAGCCTCTTCTGGAGAGTCGAAATGCCAATGCGGATAGTCGCTTGAAAACATGAGCATGTCCTCGGAATCGAGTTGACCGACAATCTGCAACAGTTCTGCTGCGGTTGGTGGTGCATCAATGGGTTGGAGTGTCATGCGGATATGTTCCCGAATATATGCTGATGGTGGGCGTTTGACCCACGGTGTCAGACTTCGTAAGCCGCGCCACTCTTTATCAAACCGCCACATAAGTGATGGCATCCATGTAACACCGGTTTCTATGAGCGCGACGCGTAAATCAGGAAACTTGTCAAAAACGCCTTCAGATACGAGACTCAAAACCTGTGCCTGAAATACCTGCGACATGCCGACGTATTCCTCCAAATAGGTTGAGGGCCATCCTACAGAGGTCGGTGGCAGTCCGGGTGCACCGCCGTAATGGATACCGACTACGAGTTGATGACGGAGAGCCGCAGCGTAAATCGGTTGATAGCGTCTGTTGCCGTAAGGTGCCTGCGATCGGGCGGGTAGCATTACCTGTACAAACCCCGGATGCCCGCCTAAACGTTCAATTTCTCGTGCTGCGAGTTCGGGGTTTTGGCTTGGCACAATCAGTGAAGCACGTAAACGGGGTTCAGGGTCTAGCCAGTGCTCAATCTGCCAATCGTTGACTGCCGAAGCGAGTGCTGCCGCGAGGTCTTCATTGTGGACACTCTGTACACGATACCCGCACGTCAGTATCCCATATTCGACATTCCAGAAATCGAGTGCGTGCTGACGTAGCAGTGCCAAATCCGATGCGGGTAGATCTTCTGTTGGATGTGTGATTTCTGGACGTGCTGAGGTTGGAACACCATCGGGATAATCATTTGCGTCGGGTCCGGGGAAACCCGATTCTTCGCAATAGTCGCACCAGTAATCGGGTAGGTATGGATAGAGCATTTGGTGTGAAGGTAGCCGATTGTGGAGGTCGCAGTCGATGATAGACATGCCAGCCTGAACGAAACTCGGTTTGGAATTTTCGGCACCGCTTGCCAGCCGAAAACTTGCTTGACAAAAGTTTATTCCCATATATTTCCTCTCGTGTTTGTAATTGGATTATACCGTGTTTTGTTGTGCTCCACCGTAGGTATGCCAAAAAAGTATCGGTTCGCCTTTGTGGTGCCGCGCCGTTACATAGTGGATGAGTCCTGCCAGTGCTTTTCCAGTATAAGTATTTTCAAGCGTGATACCTTCATGTTCAGTCATCATCGCGACCGCGCGCGCGCCTGCTTCTGTTGGGATTGCATACCCTTCACCAAAATCACCGTGCCAGAGTTCGATGTCGCTTGGGTTAATATTGTCTGTATCTACTGCTCCGATAAGACGCAAGATGCGCTGCACCATCCGAGAGATTGCCCACGTGTTTGCCACTACCAGATCAGCAACACGAATGCCAACAACATGGGATCGCAACCCCGCAAGCCTGACTCCGACTTCTAAGCCTGCCATAGTGCCGCAGGTCCCTACTGGTACAAAGATGAACCGTGGCTCTGGGAGGATGCCTTCCTCAATCTGTGATTTTAGTTCCGAAATCGCCTTCACATAACCGACAGAGCCGAGTGGTGACGAACCGCCCGCTGGAATGAAGTAGCGTTCCTCACCGAACCCAAGAGCCGTTTTTGCCTGTTCATACGCGTAACGGATGAACATCGTATGCATACGCTTAACTTCGTAGACATGGGCTGCATGCTCATAAATCACGCGGTAGTTCGTTTCGGAATACTCGGTGGTAGGTTGTTTAAAGAGCAGGCATTCTACTTGGAATCCAGATGCTTTGCCGTAGACTGTTGTTGCGCGAACATGATTAGAACCCGTCGGACCGATTGTGAAAAGCGTTTTCCGATCACTTCCATCTGGATGTGCTGCTGCGAACATGTACTCCAGTTTTCGGACCTTATTCCCACCGCCCAGCGGACCACTCAGATCATCTCGTTTTATCCAGAGTGACTCAAAGCCGAGGGCACGCTCAAGATTTGAGAGACGCTGCACAGGGGTCGGGAAATTTCCGAGTGGATGATGTGGAATTGATTCAATCATAAAACAGTTATCCCCACTATACAATACCACTCTCAATTATCTGGCTTGCAACATGCTCAGCAAGTGCTGCGATCGTCAATGTTGGTGGTACACCGATAGAGGTTGGAAAGAGGCTCGCGTCAGCGACAAATAAGCCTTTCACTGCATGGGATTCTCCGGAAAGTTTGACGACCGTTCTGTTCGGATTCTCCCCCATTCGGAGTGTGCCTTGCGGATGGCTTGAAGCGAGCATGATGTCATTTCGGACGATCCCGCGTTGGCGGACAATCTCAAGATCGGCTTCTGTTTTGATAGGGAGGTGTTGTGTGTAAGGCATCACAATCTCTGTCGCGCCTGCAGCGAAAAGCAGACGGGCGGCATTGATTGCGCCTTCTATGAGGACCTTTCTATCTGACCGTCGCAATCGGTATGCGATGTTTGGCGCGCCTTTGTAATTGACTGAGACCTGTCCGGTCGTTCTGTCGTGTAAGAGAACGAGAAGCGCAGCGATATGCCGGTAGCGTTCCATCAGTTCGCGGTGGTCCTCGCCAAATCCCGGAAGGCTTGCGGCGACAATCATCTGTGAACCGAAGGCAGGCATGAGCAAATAACCGCTGCTCCGTGTCTTTTCCATGTCAAGAAATTCATCAATATAGAAACTTTGCGGGATACCGAGGTGTCCGTCAACGGTTTCGTTGAAAATTCCACCGACAAAAACAGCCGGATGGAGATGGAGATTCGTTCCTACTCGTCGGTTTGTGTTCGGCAATCGGCTTTTTAACCAGAGTTGTGGCGAGTTAATAGCACCCGCGGCGAGTACCACCGCCTTGCTTTGAACATGCAGTTTACCTGATGGCAGTTGCGCAGAGACACCAACGGCTTTCCGCTTTTCCACGTGGATTTTCTCAGCTGTGCAGTTGCTATAGAGTCGCGCGCCTGCGGCGAGTGCTAAGGGGATATACGTAACCGCCATGCTCTGTTTGCCCATTCTTGTTGACGCATCCTGAGTTGATTTGGAGATTGGACACCCAAAAAGACACTGTGCACCGCATGTAGGGCAGGCAGCGCGGTTATGTCTTTGCACGACCCCGTTCCACTTCATTACTTCACATCCGCGACGGATAACGGCGTTTAGGCGATTTACGTCTGTCTCCTGTATCTGTGTAACACCGAGCATTTGCTCCACGCGCTCGAAGTTCGATGAGAGGTCTGGAACACCCCACCTGTCTAATAGCACCTGCGGTGGACGGACGGCATAGCAGAGGTTATGTACGGTTGAACCACCGACCCCTCTGCCTTGCGAGATAACGATTGCGCCATCGCGTGTGCGCCGTAAACCGCTATCCCAGAAGAGGCGGCGCAACATCTCCGGTTCGTAGCTACCGAAAGTGGTAGGGTCGTGATTTTCGCCTGCCTCTAAAACGATTACCGATAACCCAGCTTCGGCGAGTTCTTTTGCGACGACAGCACCACCTGCACCAGAGCCGATAACGCACACATCGGCATGTTCTTGCTGCTGTTGCTTCTTTTTCCCTTGCGAGACGCGGGAATTATTCGTGGCACTTGAGGACTGAGATTGTGAATTGTTCATAATATCATTGCAAGCGGAAGTTTACTTTGTCAGGAAACGATAACGTTGATACGCCTGTTCTGCTTTCGCCTGTTCGCCGATTTGCCGATAGGCGTTTGCCAAGTTGCGATAGAGTTGTGGGTTTGTTGTGTTAAGACGTACTGCTGCTTCAAATTGCGTAATCGCCTGCCGAGGTTTTTTCAGCATCATGTAGACAATGCCGAGGCTATTTCGGTATATTGCACTCTCTGGATGTGATTCAACGAGGGGTCCGTATATTTCAAGTGCATCCGAATAAGACTCTGTTTGAAGATAGATATAACCGAGGAGTTCTGATGCCTTCTCATCATTTGGAACGATAGCAAGGCACGTTTTCAGCTCTGCAACAGCCGGTTTCCATTCTGTTCGCTTGATGTGCAGTTCAGCGAGTTGATGACGGAATTGAAGGCGTTGCGGGTTGTCGAGAATCAAACGTTGGAGTGTTGTGAGTCGTTCCTCTTCACGGGTAAGTTTTTCAAATGTACGGAGTGTCGCGCGCCCTTCAGTAATTTTCCCAGTGCGTAGATAGCAATTCCCCAGATTGAAATGTGCTTTCGCGTGCCGATTTTGGCGTTTAATAACTGCTTCAAAATATGGTATCGCTCGCCTAAAATCCTCCGCTTGGAAGTAGGCGAGACCGAGTAGGTAACGTGCTTCACTATCCTGCGGTGCCTGTTTGAGATGATGAATTGCTTCATCGATTTGGTTCAGACGAAGGTAGGCGGTGCCTAAGAGTCTGCGTGCGCGGGAGAGATCGGGTTGCAGTTGTAAAGCGCGTTGCAACGGTTTAACGGCATCTTTGGCGTTCGCCATACCGATAAGATGTGCCTCGCCGAGACGAACGTGTGCATCCGCGAAATCAGGCGTGAGGTTAATAGCATTCTGGAGCGCATGAACCGCCGGTTTCCACTGCGATTGTTTGCCATAAAGCACACCGAGTTGGTAATGTGTTTCAGCGTGCGATGCATCGAGTTTCACTGCCTGCTGAAACGCTGCGAGGGCTGTACGATCATCTTTCCGAGCGAGTTCTTGCAAGCCTGTTTGGTATGCGCGCGCGGCTTCAGTAGATATGCCTTTTTCTGCTGGCGCGAGACACACTACGGATAAGAAAATCAATAAAAAAGAGCAGAAGAGATATGTTTTCACTATTCCGTTAATCTGTAGACACAATTTTGCATTTATGATAACATACTTCCACGTGTCTATCAAGCCTCTATTAGCTTGCAAGTCCATCTATGAACATGCGTTTGACATAAGCAACAGCACAGCACGACTTGTAGTTGTCCGTTAAGGTCTCTGAAAATTAGCCCAGAAAATCAAGTCAAGCCGGTAAGGATTGACGACTCCAGAGAAAGGAACGTCAAACCCCAAATCCACTCGCCTTAACCGCAAGGAAAATTAGAAAAATGGAATTTGTTCAGTTGACAGATGCACAACGTCAGAAGTTTGATGCGAACGGTTACCTCATCGTACGTTCTGCAATTGATAGCGAGATGATTGGTCGTTTGACTGAGACAGGCGATCGACTCATGGAATCGTTTGAATACCACGGCTATTACGCGCATCGGCGGGACGGTTTGGTGCAAGAGCCTGCATTTGCCGATCTTGCAACACAGTCAAAGGCGGTGCCGTTGATTCTTCAGCTGCTCGGTACAAATATCCATATTACGAACACCGCGCTTATCTATAAACATCCGCAGGCACCTGAGAAACCTGACAACCGTAACTGGCATCGAGATGTCGGTGTGCATTTGGATGTCGGGCACGCAGGGTGTCCACGCGTCGGTTTGAAGGTAGGTTATTGTTTGACAGATTTCAGCGTACCGAACTCAGGAGCGACATGGTTTATCCGGCAGAGCCATAAGTTGGGTGAGCCGCTGTGCATCCCTGAAAATGACATCGATCCGCCTGTGTACGATGAACCACTTCTCCAAGCAGGTGATGCGTTTCTATTTGAAAGTCGTATCTATCATGCTGCAGGGTTGAATTTCAGAGAGAACATCTCTAAGGTGGTCATCTACGGATACCATTATCGCTGGATTAAGCCTGATTATTATCTGCGGTATTATAACGACACACTGCAACCGGATGAAACGTTAGTGGAAAATCTGGATGATCTTGGCAGGCAATTTCTCGGTGCATGGACGGATACGCAGGGCAGGCGCGACCCGAACGGTGTTCACTGGGCAGGGACAGAATGGGCAACGGCGCACAATCTGAATTTAGAACAAGCACCACAGGTTGTCACCGTTTAGATTAGAATCCGTGAAGAAGGAGCAAAAATGGCTAAGGTTAAAGAAGTTAAGGTAGGTATTGTTGGGTGTGGTGGTATTGCTGGCGGTAAACACCTTCCCGGTCATAAAGGGGTCAAGGGTGTTTCAATTATCGCCGCGTGCGACATTGACGAAGCGCGCGCGAAAGCGTTCGCAAAACAGCATGACATTCCACACGTTTTCAGCGATTATGAGAAATTGGCTGCAATGGATGAACTCGATGCGGTGAGTGTTTGCACGCCAAATAACTTCCACGCTGGACCCACCATTGCCGCCTTGAACGCTGGCAAGCACGTTATTTGTGAAAAGCCGATTGCTGCCAACGCGATTGACGGACAGGCGATGGTAGATGCACAGAAAGCGAGCGGTAAAATTCTACAGATCGGCTTACAATCTCGATTCCGTGCTGAGGCGCGTACGCTGCGGAAACTCTACGATGAAGGCTTTTTCGGTGATATTTATTATGCGCGTGCAATGGCGATGCGACGGCGCGGTGTTCCGGCTTCGCCATCGTTTTTGAGTAAAGCGATCGCAGGCGGAGGCCCACTAATTGACATCGGCGTGCATATCTTAGATGTATTGCTCTGGATGATCGGTTGCCCGAAACCGGTTGAGGCATTCGGAATGACGGCAACAAAGTTTGGACATAAAAAGGATGTCATCAACCCGTGGGGTAAATGGAATCCTGAAGATTTTGAAGTCGAAGATTTCGCGATGGGCACGATCCGCTTTGAGGGTGGGTTGACGGTAACTTTGGAGACCGCATGGGCATCGCACATCGAGAACATCGGCGGCACGTTCTTTATGGGTGATTTAGCGGGTGCGACTTATGAACCGCTTCAGATTTACCGTGATAAAAAAGATGAAATGGTGAATGAAACACCGAAACTTCTCACAGGGTTGCTGAGTGAATTTGAATCGTTCCACAAGGCTGTCCGCGAAGGTTTACCGTCTCCGGTACCTGCGGAAGAGGTGCTGAACATAGCAAAAATCTTTGATGCGCTCTATGAATCAGCACGGATAGGTCGCTCAGTGCCGATTGTATAAGGTCTATCTGTTAATCGATCTTTTAGGCGCGCTTTCTATCAAAGCGCGCCTCTTGCTGCGTTCATTTCTGATAACTTGCCCGAACGACTGTTTTAATACCGCCACGGATGTTAAAGTCGCCGACGACTTCTGCCTTCCGCGGCTGGCACGCTTCCACAAAATCCTCCAGCACTTTATTGACGACGTGCTCATGAAAGATACCGACATCTCGGTAGAAGAGGAAATACTCCTTCAACGATTTCAGTTCGACACAGTGCCGATCGGGGACATAGGTGATACAGAGTGTGGCGAAATCTGGTAATCCCGTTTTGGGGCATACGGCAGTAAATTCAAGGTTGGTAATTTCAATCGTGTAATCGCGGTGGCTATACTCATTTTCCCATGTCTCGATTGCGGGTGTTTCTAATTCAGGGATATGGGTTTGTAAATCGTCATAGCCGGTGTGCTGGCTCATTTAATGTCTCCGCTGTTTCTTATTAGGATCGCGTTGATACAGATTTTAAAATTAATGCGGTAATCTTCAGGACTTACGCAAATTGAGAAGATATTGGACATTGAAACGGAAAAAGTAGTAATTTCCGTCCCTTAAACCCGCTTATCAGGGGGACTTTAAGGAGGAATGCGTAAGTCCTAATCTTATAAGGTGTCCGGTGCGGTTTCAAACCGCACCTACAAGGGCTGGAAACTATTATTTTAAAATGACCATCCGGCGGGTGCTTTGGAAATCGCCAGCCGTAAATGTATAGAAATAGATACCACTTGCGACCCGCCTTCCAGACTCGTCTTTACCATCCCAATACGCAGCTTTCTCTTGGCTCTGGTAATTACCGGGTTCCTGTAACCCAACATTTAATTCGCGGACAAGCCCGCCGCCGATGTCATAGATTTTCACGGTGACCTCGGCTTGGTCTGCTAAGTTGTAAGGAAACCACGTTTCGGGGTTAAAAGGGTTCGGATAATTCTGGAAAACCGTTGTATGTTTGATATGCCCAAGCGTTGTGAGGGTTTGGGAGGCTGGATTCACGGGGAACGGAACATCTGCAGGTCGGAATCCGAGATCAATTGGATTATAGATAAACGCGGAGCCTGCATTATCACCAGCATTATCATTACCTGCAGCCCCAACGATAGCGAACGCGCCTCTGATTGCGACCGAAGCACCGAACAGGTCTGATCGGTTCGTGCTGCTTGCAATAATTCTACGTTTTTCCACCCAAGTCAACCCATCCCGCAGATAGGCGTAGGCGGAGCCTTTGTCAATTTGCGCTGTTAAATCTTCACTTGCGCCGAGCGGATGGTCATCCTTCCACGCTCCGACAATTGCTGCGTCTTCATGAATAGCGACAGCTGACCCGAATTCATCGCCAGCCTCGGCATCGGTAGCGGCAAGTTTTGCCTGTTGTAGCCAAGAATCTCGCGTCTCTACAAAAACATAAGCGGCTCCCATATCAGGTTCTCGCCGATCCTCTTTAGGCGCGCCGATGATAGCGACCCCGTTAGTTAGATCCACAGCATAGCCGAATTCGTCGCCGAGTCCACTATCGTTTGGGATAAGTTGGAAGTCTTGTCTCCATGTGCCGCCGGTGCGCGTAAAGATGTATGCGGCACCTGAGTCGGGTCCTGTTGCGTCGCTCCGATGTGCGCCAATGAGTGCGCTATCGCCATAGATAGCCACAGCACGCCCGAACTGATCTCCGGGTACAGCATTTTGGTGTGTAAATTTTGCCTGTTGTGTCCAAGAGCCCCCGTTTCGGACAAAGATGTATGCGGCACCGGTATCTTCGCTGACTTCATCCTTTCCGTGAGCCCCGATGATAGCGGTATCCTCATGGAGTGCAACGGCTGTTCCGAAGTGGTCGAACATGCTGGTATCGGTCCCTATTAATTTGGCTTGTTGAATCCATTCGGTGTCTGATCGGATGAAGACGTATGCGGCACCTGCTTCTGGACCCGCATCATCAACACCGGGGGCACCGATAAGTACGGTTTCACCATTAATAGCGGCAGCATTTCCGAACAGATCGCCTGCCTTAGCGTCGTCAGCGGCAAGTTTTGCGCGTTGTAGCCAGAGGGTTCCACTCCGCTCAAAGATGTATGCGGCACCCGCGTTTGGTTCGATGTCATCATCTTGTTGCGCGCCTGCAACAGCGAGATTGCCGCTAATCGAGACCGAGATACCAAACTGATCTTCGGCAGCGGTTTCGCCATCGCTTAACTTGATAGTCTCTACCCACGCCCCATCTTCCTTTTGTTCAAAGATATATGCAGCACCAGAAGCGAGTCCGCCTGCACTGTGTTTTGGCGCGCCTGTAATAACCTCGTTTCCACTGATAGCGACAGCAACCCCAAGTTGGTCTCCGCCGCGTCTATCACCTGCGACGAGTTTGGTGTGTTGGTTCCAGAATGGCGGTTCATTTTGTTTAAAGACGTAAGCTGCCCCGACTGTATCTTGACCGACGACACCACCCCTTGCTCCAATAACAGCGGTTTCCCCACTGATGTCAACAGAAACGCCAAAGCCGGATGCGCCATCTGGATCAATGGGAATCATCCGGATACGGACGCGGTTTCTTTTTTGCTGCCACTTGGTCCCATCTCGGCTATAGATATAAGCGGCACCTCCACCTTTATTTTTAGGTGAGGCTACAATAGCGAAATCGCCATCAACATCAACTGCGTATCCGAAGTTATCCTCTGCTTCAGTGTTGTTACCGAGGAGTTTTTCTTGGAATGTCCATTGGATGCCCTCTCGTACAAAGACATAAGCGGCCCCCGCATCTGAACCTGCTTCGTCATCACGGATCGCTCCGACGATAGCAGTATCTTCGTCAATACCGACAGAAAAACCGAAGTATGCGAATCGAGTGGCATCTGGAGCAGTGAGATGGGCTGTCTGAATCCAGCTATTGCCGAGCCGCTCGAAAACGTAGACGGATCCTGCGTCTGCCATGGGTTTATTGACACGGTGGGCACCAACGAGTGCTGTGTCTCCATCAATAGCGACCGAGATTCCAAAATAGTCGCCTGCTCGTGCGTCGGGCGCGATTAGTTTCGCCTGTTCTACCCATTCCGTGCCTTGCCGCGTAAAGATATATGCGGCACCTGAGTTATTTCCTACGTCATCTTTTCTTGGTGCACCAACGATGGCATAATCGCCGCTCATAGCGAGCGTTGTGCCAAATTGGTCGCCCCCTACTGCATCACTGGCGTTCAGTTTTTGATGTTGTACCCATCCGGTTTCACTACGGAAAAAAACCTGGAGCGAACCTGCATTTCTGCCGTCGTCGGTATCATCATTCGGGACACCTACCATTGCGTAATCACCGCTCATGCCGACACTCGCACCGAGATTATCGTGAATGACAGCGGCACTCGTATTGAGTTGCACTCGGTCAGCACTGCTTTGTATTGCTAACCCGATTCCGAGAAGCAGGGTTAGTATTGTTATCTGTAATCTTCTCAATTCTCTCTCCCTCACTATTAGGTGTTATCCGTATATGCTAAACCCATAGACATATACGTCTGCTAAAGTGAAACAATTTTTTATTGACAGCATTCTCTCCCTTGTTATCAATGAAAATTCTAATTGTTAAAGACACAATTTGTAAGCCAAAAGGGTGCATATTTTGAAAAAGCGTAAAATTCGGGCACATGCGAGGCACGCTTACCCATTTGCACTATATGCTGTATATAGTGTAGCAAATTACATGCCACCCAGAAATTCGCATGAAATCAGCGAATCTTGACTTATTTCCACCATAATCTGTAATTTTCTGTTCACTGATTGAACACTACTATCGGTTATTGAGACCAATATGACTACGATAACTTCTTAATTTCCGGTTTTATACGGGATACTACTCCGATATGCTGAGCTTATGGATTGTTTTCGCTTTATCTTCGCCATACCATAACGCCGTGCCGTCCCAAGTCAACCCATGCGGTTCGCTTGGACATGAAATGGAATTTAGGACCTCACCAGATTCAGGGTGGATTCGGTAAACGACATGATCATTTGTATCGGCATTCCAAAGTGCTTCGCCATCCCATGCAAGTCCATGCGCGCGACCGCCCGGCGTTGACAATTCGGCAAGGATTTCCCCAGTCTCAGGACACTGTTTAATGAACCGACCTGTGTTCATGTCAACGCTCCAGAGATGCTCACCATCCCATGCCAATCCGTGTGGTCCTTCCGCGGGCGATGAAAAGGTTGTGACAACTTCTAAATCCGGTACTGTGAGTTTGTAAAATGTTTGCTGCCATATACTATTGTACCAAAGATACTCACCTGCCCACTCCAAACCGGCACCACCGGGGTAAGGTGGCGTAAGTGTTAGCAAGGCCTCACCGGTCTCAGGATTAATTTCATGAATAGGACCGACACCTTCAACACTCCAGAGTGATGTTCCTCGCCATGCGAGTCCATTGGTACCTGCGCCGGGAGATGGAATTTGATGATGTCCATTTGTCGTTTCACGCATTGTTTTTATACCTCCGTGATGGTTGCTCTGTCTGTCATAGGTACCCACTACCTGAAGGTAGGGGCTTGTGCTTCCTCGCGACTGCGCTTTTCTCTAAGAGAAAACCCGTCTCATTATCGCTCCACTTTAGGCGGCCAAGCCCGCCCGTTTGATATTGATAGCAGCGTTGACATCTCTGTCGTGGTGTGAACCACATTCGGGACACG
The DNA here is from genome assembly GCA_965208735.1 of Candidatus Poribacteria bacterium. Taxonomy (GTDB): domain Bacteria; phylum Poribacteria; class WGA-4E; order WGA-4E; family WGA-3G; genus WGA-3G. The sequence continues at coordinate 3,633,718 of CBDBPM010000002.1, read as the reverse complement.
TCCACTGTCTATCTGAAAGAGAAAGATTTTCGTTTTTGTATCCACAATCACTGCACGGTTTCGTTGTCGCTGTCCATTGGCTGATTTGCTCAAGCTTTTTACCGTGCTTCGCACATTTCTGTTTTAGTATTTGTAGAAACCGATAGAAGGCGTGGTCAGAGACTTTACGTCCCCAAAGCCGTTTCATGCCGTCAAGGTTCAGTGTTTCAAAACAGAGTATATCAAACTCCGCGCAAAGTTCGGTCGCAAGTTTCCATTGCCAATCTTCTCTTTGGCGGGCAACTTTTCTGTGTTGTCTTGCCAAAGCACGGCACGCACGATAGTAGTTGTTAGAACCTTTGACTTTGCGACTCAGTGCTTTGCTCAGGGACTGCAACGTTTTCAGTGATTGTTGGAAAAACTGCGGAGATTCTATCTTATCGCCTGCGTCGCTTGTCAGGAATGTTTTGTTTCCGTAATCAAACCCTGCGCTCTTACCCGTCTTGGGTTTTGGTTCGGAATCGTCAACATTCTCACACGAAAAGCATATCCAATAATCACCGCACCCGTCACGTTTGATTGTGATCGTCTTGATGACACCGCTGATTTCACGGTGTTTGTGAAAGGAGAACCATGTATCTATAGAGTTGATTTTGATACGATTCCCTTCAAGTTTATAGCCCGCTTGGCTAAAGGTCATAGAGTTGTATTTGTGTCTCGGTTTGATTTTCGGTCTACCGACTCTACGTCTTGTTTTATCTGCTTTGCGGTCTTCTATATTTTCAAAAAATGCGTCTTGTGATTTACCATATCGTAATACAACGTCTTGCACAACTTGACTCGGCAAGTCTGACCAGTGCGGTTTGCTTCGCTTTTTGAGTTTCGCAATATGTGCTTTGATCCGATAGACAGAAAGGTTTTTACCAAACATTCGGTAATACCTACGCTGCAAAAGCATGATATGCAGGTGTATCTGCCACATATCGTCAATCATATTGCCGATTTTGACGCTGTTAGATTGGTTTTGAAGTTTGAACTTGTGTGCTTTTCTCATTGGCCACTTTGACCTTCAATATAGTTTTTCATGACTTCAAGGACTACACCGCCACAAGGACTGACAAACTTGCTCCACGTCCAAAGTGACGGAAACCAACGACTTTTCAAGTTTGGCTTTTGTTCTCGCAAAACCTTAGAAAGATAGCCTTTGATTTCACCTATGATTTTATTTTTTTATCAGGGGCTTCGCCGTCTACATCCCCTACCTAAAGGCAGGAGGTTTGACGGGGAGTGCTAAGAGCGCGTCCTGAACTTCAACGATAACTTCTTGTTCGGTTTCAACAGCGAGTCGTGTTTGCAGTATTTGTTTGGCGGTATCACCTCCGATTTTTCCCAATGCCCATGCGGCATGGCTTCGGACCAAAGGATCGTTATCGGCTAAGGCGTCTTTGAGTGCTGGAACGGCACGCGGCTCACCCCAATTCCCGATAGCGACAAGGACATTCCGTAGGAACCCGCGACGTTTGGTACGTTTGATAGGACTCCCCTTGAACTTTCGACTAAACTCCTGTTGTGTCATGCCGATGAGTGATAGCAATTTAGGCGTAAGATTTCCGTCGCGTGGTTGGAATGCTGGCTCGTCCGTTGGAACTGCTTTGCTATTCCATGGACAGACCTCTTGACAGATGTCGCATCCAAAGATTAAGTTACCAATCTTGGGACGTAATGCCTTCGGGATACTCTCCTTCAGTTCAATTGTCAGATACGAGATGCAAAGTCGAGAATCAAGGAGATTCGGTTCAACAATCGCATCCGTCGGACATGCTTCAATGCAGCGCGTGCAAGTCCCACAACTCCCGCGGAGGGGAGCGGTATCTGATTCCAAGTCGATATTGATGAGTACCTCTGCGAGGAAATACCAAGAACCGGAACGCCAATGGATGAGGTTGGTATTTTTACCGATCCAACCGATACCTGCCTTTTGTGCGTACTCCCTTTCGATGATAGGCGCGGTATCCACGCAGACGCGTGTTTTCAATTCAGTTTCGGCTGTTTGCTTAATAAAATCAACAAGTTCAGAAAGACGTTGACGGATGACATCGTGATAGTCGTCGCCCCAAGCATAACGGGAAATTTGTCCACGCGCGGGGTCCTCCGCGAGAGCCTTCGGTGGATCAAGCGTATAATAGTTCATCGCGAGGCTAATGACAGATTTCGCCTCTGCCAAAAGTTGACGCACATCCACCTTGAGGGGGAGATGCCTTTCGAGATAGCCCATCTTCCCAGCATAACCATTTTCTATCCATTGTCGATAACGCGCAATCGTTTCGCTCTGTGCCGCCGGTGTAATTCCGACGAGTTCAAATCCGAGATCATTTGCGCGTGCATGAATTTGTTGCGTTAGTGCTAACATCAAGGCGTCCCACGCGGATAGGATCCGATCACATTGACGTACCGACACAATTCTTCAAGCTGCTCAAGTGCCACGATGACGCGTTCGTCAGCGATATGACCATCCATCTCAGCAAAGAAGACATACTCCCACAGTTTGGTTCGTGATGGAAGCGATTCAAGATAACTTAGATTTAACCGAGCATCCTCTAAAATACCGAGGGCTTGGTGTAGAGCACCAACCTTGTCTCGAATTGCAAAAAAGAGCGAAGTCCGATCGTGTCCGCTTGGGTCTGCCATCTGACTTCCGATGATAAAGAAGCGCGTTGTGTTATTTGGTTCATCCATAATGGCATTAGCGACAATCGGAATCTCATAAATCTCGCTTGCGAGTTCACTGGCAATAGCAGCTGTTGACGGTTCCTGTGCAGCGCGTTGCGCCGCTTCAGACGTACTAACGACCTCGACCTGTTCAACACTGCCGAGATGTCGGCTTAGCCATGCCCTACATTGTGCGAAAGGTTGCGGATGCGAATAGACACACTGAATTTCTGTGAGCGGTGACTTTGACAATAAGTGCTGTTTTATCGGTTGAAATGTCTCTGCGCAAATCCACAAGGGGGTGTGTTGGAAACGCTCTAAAACGTCGCGAACAGTGCCCTGCACCGAATTTTCGATAGCGACCACACCATAATTGGCTCTACCAGATTCAACCTCAGTAAAGATATCGACCTGCGGATGGACAGGAATCAACTCCGTTGACGCGCCGAAATGACATCGAGCTGCCAAGTGCCCAAAACTGCCAACCGGACCGAGAAAGGCAACCCGCTCTGGCTCCTGTAAGGAACGGGATGCAGATAAAATCTCGGTCCAGATCGCTTCAAGCGCAGCTTCTGGGAACTTACCATCATTCTGTGCCATCAAGCGTGCGATGACTTCCCTCTGCCGGTGAGGAACATAAACCTGCGCAATGCCTGTCTCTGATTTCACCGCACCGACTTTCTTGGAAATCTCTGCTCGTTTCTGTAGCAGTTCTAAAATCTGGTCATCAATCTCGTTGATCTGGTCGCGATACTCAGTTAATTCCAATTTTTTAATTTTCCTTGCGGTTCGTTTGGGACAGATGGGAAATGGCTATCAGTTTTCGGTAGAAGAGGTTTCTGTGCCTTCCACAACATCCTCTTTAACCGAAAACTGATAACTAAGAACCGAGAACTATTCTTCCGTCTTCGCAAATTTACCACTAACGCTCCAATTTCTTCATAGCGGCAATCATTTCATCGTCTGAGGGGTTATCTTTCACCATTTCGACAAACTCCTCAGCCTCTAACTTATGTTCCTCCAGGAACATTTTGTCCTGTGGTCACGGATAGATATACTCACCGATAATACCTTGTAATTGTGCGTTGGCTTTATCGCTGATTCTGGCTAACCATGGGATACCTCCGATAATCATATCCCTGTGGCGTGGTTTCCAATCGAGCGCCATCTGTTTCACCTCCTTTTTTACTCTGTATTTTCTTCGAGCTGCTGCAAGGTCTCCTCTAAAAGTTGCAGAGAACGTCCGTATTCTGCCCAGTCGCCTGCGCGTTGTGCGCTTTGCGCCTGATCGAAATACTGTTTTGCTTGCTCAGCGAGTCCTCGTAATGAGGTCTGATCTGTGCTCGGATCGGCTGTCCTTTCAGTTGTCTCGGCTGTCCCTGTAGTTTGGCTCAGCGTTCCCTGTCCGAACATGTTGAGGAGTGCCTCCTCAAGGGTTTCGCCCCAGACGACCTTATTTTCATATCCGATGACGACTCGCCGCAATTCAGGAATAGCGGTTTTCTCATCTTCAGATTGGATGTAGATAGGTTCAACATAGAGCAGGGAGTTGTTCATTGGCAAGATCAACAAATTCCCGCGTAGGACACGGGATCCCTGTGTATTCCAGAGGCTGATCTGCTGGGAAATCTCTGGCTCTTGGCTAATAAAGTTTTCTACCTGCATGGGGCCTGCTATCTGTCTGCCTTTCGGGAAGCGATAAACGAGAAGCTGCCCATATTGGGGCAGATCACATCGTGCGGCAAGCCATGCGGTAAGGTTCGGTTTGTTGAGTGGCGTGAAGGGTAGCATCAACATAAATTCGGATTTTTCTTCTCCGGGTAGCCTAATAACAACGTAGTAAGGTTCAACGGGTTGGCCCTCCGCCGCTGAACGTTGGACTGTCTGCTGTTGTGGCACAAACGGACTTCTGGGCTGTTGTTGTACTTGTTGTGTTTGTGCATCTGTATTGTCGTAGAGTTCCATCCCGATTTCCCATTTATCTTCACCGGCATAGAAGGTTATCGGATCCTTCATGTGATAATCTTGGTAAACCCGCGCTTGGATGAGGAACATTGCCATCGGGTAGCGAATATGCGATTTGAGTTCATCCGGCATTTCTTGAAAGGGTTTGAAAAGGTTGGGAAAGATTCTTCTATAGCATTCCGCGATTGGATCCTGTTCCCGTTCCATAATGTAAAAATCGGCGGTGCCATCATAAGCATCAACAATGACTTTAACAGAGTTTCGGATGTAATTGCCCCAGGGTTGATCGTCCCGTTGCGTATCTGGGAGCTGCCGCCTTCTCTCGTCAACGAACTCTTTCATAGAAACGGAATAGGGGTACCGATGCGTAATCGTATAGGCATCAATCATCCAGATGAGTCTCCCGTTATGGATAATCATGTAGGGATCCCCATCATATCGCAAGAAAGGTGCTATTTTCTGAATTCGTTTTTTAATATTTCGGTTGTAGAGGATTCGGCTTGTTGATGAAATTTCACCGGGTAGGACGAAGTTAATTTCGTTATCAAACTTGAACATGTACACCATTTTCCGCCAGAAAGAGTTTAGAAGTACGCCGCCTTCTCCCTGATATGCGTATTCGGCGTATTGTTGTCCCTCTTGCGGATAGTCAAATTCAAGCCCTTGCGTCCGGTCTGGATGCACGATAACGTAGCGATCCGTGCGTTCACCGTAGTAGATACGGGGTCCCGGCGTTTCACTAAACCGGTGTTGCCACTGCTCGTTGTAGTCAATAGGCGGTAACCCTTGGATATACATGTTGGGTTTGCCGTTATTAATCTCGTTAACGGGACTGACGACAGCACCGTATCCGTGGGTATAGGTATAGGTCTGCTTATACCAATCGTTTCTGATTTCTACGGGTAGTTCGTTAATATTGAGTTCGCGTCCTGAAAGCATCACTTGCCGAATTTCGCCCTCAACGACATAGCGATCGATATCGACATCATTGAAGTCGTACTGTGAACGCAATTCTTGGAGTTGTCGGAAGGTTCTACGTAGGGGTCTCCAATCCCAGAGACGGATACTGTTGAAAACAGGTGCATTTTCAGCACTGGTTATGTCCTCATAACTGAGTTGCTCTGTCAGTGGATACTCTTCTTCGGTTACCGTGTTCTCAGCTAACCCGTAAGCTTCAAGTGTTGATTTGATGTTATAGTTGATGTAGTCCGCTTCTAAGACCTGTTTATTGGGTTCAACCCGCCAGTTTTGTATAGCAACGGGATAAACTTGTCCGAGGAAGCCAGCGATTAGAAATACAGCAAACCCACCGAAAGCAAAGGTATTGCGTTTCAGGAAGATACTTATAATAAAAATTAAAGCGCAGAGCACTGTGATACAGAGCATGATCCACAATATGGGGAGGCGTGCCTGTATGGCGGCGTACCCACCGCCGCCACGCACGACCTTGTTTGAGGCATACAAGAGATCGTACATAACAAATTGGTAGTTCCATGCTCTGCAGAGGAGTGTCACACCGACAAGCGCGAACAGATGGGCTCTAACGTTGAGTGGTGGACGGAACTGGAATTGACTGGTATCGCCTGTGATAAGTCCGTGGAAAAAATAGATGACGGTGGCAAATATTGTAACCAGCATAAAGATGCCAAAAAGTGTCCCACAGATGTAGCGTAGCATCGGCATTTTGAAGACGTAGAAGGCGACATCGTTTTTAAAAATCGGGTCGCGAGCGGGGGACGTGAAAAACGCTTTTTGTCCGGGTTCTATTTGGACACTCGTGTTCAATCGGATCGCGTTTTCCAACACGGCTTCAACGCGTGCCTCCTGATTTATGCCGTCTACTTGAACGTTGACCAGGTCCCCAACCTTTATGTGTTTTGCTTGGAGTTCCGATTGTGAGACAGGTATTTCGTTTGCCTCAATAGTTCCTTCCACGCTAATGGGGGTAGCCGCAGGAAAAACGAGTTCGTCAGAGTTAAAGAAACGTAGATAAATTTCCCATCGGTCGCTTGCAGTATAACCCATCAAGAGACTGAAAAGTATCGCGACGAGTGTAAGTCCTCCATAAACCATTTTTCGCGTGGCACCGGGATCGCTTGAGGTGCCGCCTGTGAATTCAGTACCGCCCATAAATGCGGGACTCAGGTGTGCTGGCGTGAATCGATAGATTAAGCCGAGGTTTATTAACAGAATTGCTAAGTAAGAGACCCCAACAATTGCCCCTACGACAATTTTGGTCCAGAGAATTTTAGTGAAAATAGGTTTATAGTCCACCACGTCAAACCATAGGAAATCGGGATAGAGGTTAACCCAGAGTGCCCCTAATCCAAGAACAATCCCGAGGATGACGAGAGTGATAATAAAGCGTTTGGTTCGTGATTCCATATTTCTCCTTTTTTAGTTACCAGTTTCCAGTTACCAGTTACAAGAGGTTTTTGATAAAATCAGGGTATATCTCACCACTGGCCACTGGTAACTATTAAAATGCTTGCCCAAGCCCGAAGTGATACTTGATACCGGGTTCCAATCGGGTAAAGTCTGTACTTCGCGCTGCGGCGAAGTCTATTGAAAACAGCCCGAGTCGTAGTCGCATCCCGATGCCAATAGCGGCTTTAACATCGTCAAGTCGAATGCGATTTTCTTCTCGGACGACGATATCAAATGGGTTCTCCGATCCGTACTGCCAATCTGACCATGCACCGCCGAGATCGGCAAAAACGATACCACGTATTCCGCCGATCGACCACCTGACGGGCCATCCAAAATGGAGTACATCTATCAGCGGAATGCGAACTTCTAAGTTGAGCAATCCGATGCGTGTGCCGACTAACCCTTCATAATCATAACCGCGTAAGGTATCAATCCCGCCGAGGTAGAAATAGGATTTGTCATCACCAAAACTGCCGCCGAGTAGCAGCCGTGCTGCAATAGTAGAACGTCTACCGAGCCCGAAATAACGTCGGGCATCAAAAATGACATTTGTTAGTGCCAATTCACTACCGAGTGCCGGAAAAGATTGTTCAATCTCAATGCGGTACCGCGAACCTGTATAGGGTGCCCACTCTCGCCACATGGTTGTATCACCGACGAAAGCGATGGATCCCATTGTAAGTAAGCCTCTATCGTCATACGGGTCGAAAGTTCGGCTTGTCTGGAAGTTGTAGGAAAACGGTTGTGAGTACATTGAGACGTTAAGATCAAGCCGATGGTATCTATCAAATGGATAATTGAGATACGCGCCGAGTCCCGTAATCCGTTGTAAGATACCGCGTCTACTCTGGATGGCGCCCAAAATATGGTACTCGTGATAATTGTAGATCATCGCGCCCATATCTGTTCGGTTGGTCAAAAACCCGTATTGTGCGATGAAATCCGGTGCGAGGTAACTGGATTGGTTCATCACGCTGACCCCGATACGATGGTTGCCCAACATATCGCTGCCGATGATTTGTACGGTGCTCCTCAGGATACCGTCGGCACCGAGGCTGAAATCTGGGAAGATTGCATCTAAAGCGAACGAGGATTTTGTGCTATATTTCCGTTTGGCTATCCTATAATTCCCAGGTTCTTCCGCTGTTAAAATAACGGAAGGTTCTGCTAAGTCTGTAGCCTCAGCTTTTTCTTCAATAGTTTTGGAAGTCTCCATAACACAGACATCGTATTTTCCATTCTGATAGGCACTAAACAATAGACGCTTTCCATTCGGGGACAAACTCGGATTGAAGCAGCCCGTCATCATATTGGTCAGACGTGTTAACTCAACCTTTAGCGTTCGGTTTGCGAGTTCTGCCCCACCATTCTCAGTGAACAACAATCCTTCATTCGTTATGTTGCCGGTTGGCTGTTCAGGTTGTGTTTCTTCGTCCGTAATCGCGTGCTTCGGCGCGTGTGTCTTCTCTGCGACTTCAAGTTTGTAGATGTCGTAAATGCCTTGTCCATCTGAACAGAAAAGGATTGATTTTCCGCCGGGTGTCCACACCGGACTGATAGCATTATAGGTACCGTCGGTTAACAGACGTTCCGTCCGGCGGTCAATATCTATCAGTACAAGCCTATTTTTACCACCGCGTTCAGAGGTATAGACAATTTTGCTGGTTGTTGGGTGCCATGAGGGGTGCGTGTCGTTAAACGGATCGAAAGTGAGTCTCTCGATTTCACCCGTCAGGAGTTCCATAATATAGAGGTCTGTCTGTCCCTCTTTTAGTGCGGAAAAGATGATGCGTTCACCGCTGCCATCGTAGTCTGGAGAAGTGGCACTATCAAAATCGAGTTCAAAGTACTGCGTGAGTTCCTCTGTCAAGATATTGACTTCAAGGAGGTAGTTAGCATCGTGATGCTTGGCGACAAAGGCGATTCTATCACCATCGGGTGCCCATGCGAGACTTCTGCCAAATCCGCCGAAATCGGTTCGGATCTCCTCGTATTTCTCACGGAAAAACCGCTTGGTAACTCGCTCAATACGTTCACCGGTTTTTGCGGACATGAGGACAATCTCAAGAAATCCATCGTTTCCAGTAACGTAAGCGATAATATCACCGCTCGGCGACCATACTGGTTTGATATTATGAGAGTATTTCGCTTCCTCGGTCAGGTTTTTTGCGACGAGGTCGGGTAACTCTCTATCTTCAACGAGGGGCCAATAACGTTTCCGCATTGTCTGTCGCCACGCCTTATCAAAGTCCTCGAGTTCTACACCGAGGACTTCTCTAAACACTCGGTCAATATCTTTCGTACGACTCTGTCGTAACCCTTGCAAAATCTCAGCGACTTTCTCACGTCCGTAGGTCTCTGCAAGATATGCCACCGCCAATTGTCCCAACTTATATCCGACGAAGGGTGAACTAAGTTGATTGAAATTCCGAAGTTGCGGTAAGGGGACAATATTGTTATTCATACTGGCATCTCGGACGACCATCTCGCCGATTGCATCATTATCTTCAGCGAAATAATCTGCCATCCCCTCTATGAACCAGATAGGGGGTGAATAGAGAAACTCACCACTGTAGATACGTGCATGCGGTTTTTGATAGATAATATCGTACTGGAAGATATGAATGAGTTCGTGATAGATCACCTCTCGAAACGCTTCAAGGGAGCCGGTGAACGGTATAACGATACGATGCTTAAAAAGTTCTGCGAAGCCGCCGATACCTTCATGAAGTTCTTGGAGGATTATGTTGGTCTCTTGAAAATCCTTATGGGATTTATAAAGGATAAGCGGTGTTCGATCTCGCAGTTCGTGTTCAAAATCCTCGCTGTGCTGTTCGTAAGCTTCCTCAGCGATGGCAGCCATAATAGGCACCAGTTTCGCTTCGCTCGGATAGTAATGTATATCGAAATGCTCTGTCCGATGGATGTGCCAATCGAAACGTTGTGCAGTAATCTTGTTTTTTCCAAAAGCCTGCGCCCATCCGACACAAGGTGCCGATAAACTCAGAAGTAAGAAGATATGGAGGACGTATCTAACCAACAATTGTCGTGTATTACTGGTGTGCTTTTCAGATATCTCTCTTGCTGTTCGGACGCTGTATTTATTTTTTTTCACACCTCTGACCTCTTTTTTTAGTAGATCGGGCGAGGCAACCTCGCCCCTACGAATACTGAACTTGAACGTCAAAACTCATTAGAACAAAATTGGACATCGCGATTTACGTAATTCGTAGCGAATATTTCGCAATTTGTGTCAATTTCCCTTAATTGACTAAATATCTATCTTCACGCTCATAGTGTGGCGAGATTTGACGGGTAAATTCTGATACAGCCCGCTTACCGAGTTCTCTGATCGTGTTTGCTTGTGGACCTGCCTGAGAGAAAATGAAAGAGCCGATCGTATGTGCTTCTGCAGTGCTCCGTCGGTAAGTTTCATCCCAGATAACCTGTTCGGTTTCGACATCAATGATCATCACTCTCAGTGAGAGCAGATAGGTTTTCTGCATGTAGTCCTGATAATCCATTACGTAGCGTTGCCGTTGTACAGAGTAGCGTTCGCCATAATACCGTCTCGGTCTGCTATCTGAATAAAAACGAAAGCTGCCGATGATAACCCCTTTCACTTCAAAATACTCTCCGAGTTGACTCAGATGTTTTGCATCAGAGAGCCAATCCTCTCCGACAGTTTCACCTGTGAGCAGTCTTGCAGTCTCCTGCGTGCTGGCGACCTCGAAATGTTTTTGGCGTGCTAAACCTCTACGGAGTATTGCGGCAATTTCCGCACCGATTTCTTCGGGCAGATTTTCGTTGCGTTCTGTCTGTTTTTCAGGAACAAACGGCAAAACGGCAAAGTTGGAATACCGACTGATGTCAATTTCAGATTGGACTTTCACCGGAATAGAGACGCGCGTCACGGCACTACCACATCCACAAAGCGTTAGAACTGCGAATAGGATTCCTATTGTTTTTGTTATTTGCATATTGTTGTCCTCACTGTTCTGTCGGTGGGAGTTCCTCATCTGGTTGCGATGCTTCTTCGTCATCAAGTCCGCTGCGTCGAAGGTGTATGCGGCATCGCCGGTAGTTGAGTCGATAGTATTTGTTGCCGGGTTCTAATTCCGCTGCGCGCTGGTAAGCGGTAACAGCCTCGTCCATGTTTCCAACTGCTTCGTAAGCGACACCGAGATTGTTATGTGCCTTAGCATCATCCGGATCAATATTAATGACCTGCTTCCAGCGGAAGATGGCTTCATTCCAGAGTTGTGCTTGCGCAGCACGTATCGCGAACCCATTGTAAGCTTCGGTTTGCGATGTGTCGCGGAACATTGCACATCCAGAGAGCATGAAACAGACTAAAATAGCGATGGACGCAAGTGAGTTGTATTTTAACACAGTTATCACCTTAGATATTTAGTGAGTTTATTTCGCCTATTGCATCATATATTCTACACTGCATCAACCTTTTACGTCAAGATAAAATTGGGGGTGCTGGAGAAATCGTCAGTTTTCAGAGGCATAGTTGCATGAAGATTAATTTTTTAATTCGGTAATTTCTTGGTGAAGCCCGGTGCGGTTTCCTAACCGCACCGGATCTTAGCCAGAAACCTTGAATACCACAAAACCCTCTTGAGTCTTGTGAGGACAGAAAACTGTTTATAGAAACTATCCCAGGTCCGGTAGGTTGTGTAGAAAGTCCGGTTCGGTTGCAAACCGCACCTACCGCGCCTGTAAAAGTGCATCCAAAGTTGGGTATAAGCGAATCATTGCCTCTTTCTAATGGCAATGGTATCCTATACCGAAAAGGAAGTTGATAACGAAAAATGAAAACTTTCAACAACAAAATTGCACTTAAGCTTGATGATGTAGAAGTGTCTGTCAAAGGGTTCATCACTCCCATTGAGTACTCCTCATATAACTTTCATGTGGAGTGGGATACATTGGCGAATCTTCGGGTCGCTGAGTCAGAAAAGCAGTATTCCGCCTCAATTTTCTGTGATTTCCTCCCTAAAGAGGTTTCCGTTTCTGTCGGTGTGCCTTGGGAGATTACGCCCGCGGGTGTCTTGGAGCTGCTGAAACAACTTCATCCGAATCCATCTCTGAATATGCGTGGGGAGCTACCGTACCGTAAAACCGAATCTCAAGGACTGTGGGCATGCCTCCGCGCTTACAACGCTGACTTCGCTGATGTCGTATTCCGCATCCATGCGCAATTTGATCTAAAGGACGGTTGGTTCACGCCTTCCGAGTTTATAGGGCATCTTGTTATTGATAGACTGAAAAGATCGGTTGCCTTCTTTCAGATGTACGTTCCTGAAGGTACTATAAACTTTGGTGCTAAATGGAAGATTGATCCAAACGAGGAGGGTCATATTACAGATAGCGGCTTCTGCCCGCAAATGGAACTCCGCGCAGGGATAGAAACTGTTGTGCAAAATATCAAATTCACAGCGTCCATTACGCAAGCAGAAGTGGAACACCAATTAGCGCTCTGTTTCTATAAATCGCAGCACATTCACTGGGTATCGCTGGAAGAAGCGTTGGAGATGGCACCGACACAACAAAAACCGATCCATGCCATTTCCATAGATGGACCGCTCTTGGACGAGTCCTGCTGAGGGAGTGGCAAACGCCTGAGGGCACGTGTGCTCTCAAGAGACAAAGTTATTGAATTCTTGAACGACAATTTTATTAACACATGGGTTCCCAATTCTGAATTGGGACGTATCCATAGTTTACGAGAACCGATTGCCAAAAGGCGCGAACGCGAAGGTCAAACGTTTGATACAACGCACCCCTTGGCACAAGCGATTATCAAGGGGTGGAAAACCGGTGCCAAAAAAGATTCACCTGTGGATTGTTTCGTTATATCATCAGCGTTTGAACTGATGGGTAGACAACTGATACATGCCCTCCGCGAAGATAGTGAGCGTAGCGAATCTGAATATTATCTTGCATTTCTCAAGGAAGCCTTAGCAGGAAAACAGCCCGGGTTAGGTAATATTGTACTCAGCAGCGAGAATCCTTCGCAGGTGGTATTGGACCTCTTTCGGACACCAACAGCTGGAAACCATCAGGATTATACCGTTGTCACAATTGATGCGACTGCGTTTGAAAACGGCGGGACCCTCACTGTTGATATTGAAATCGGTAGGGAAGAGGGTGAAGCAGCGTTCTATCTGTTTGATGGTGATACCGAACTCTCCACAGCAGAAGAATCGCCGAAAGATATGCTGACTTGGGAGTGGGGTGAACCCGGTGACACGCGTCAAATCACACACTGTTTCGATCGAGGTCAATTTTTTAAGTTAGGTGTTACCGGATATTGGGCGAGAGAGGAACCGTGTATTAACGCTTTTCGCGCAAAAATTTCTGTGGAAGCGGAAACCGACTGAGGAACGGTTACCTGTTTACAGTGGAAGCGTGTTCCTTGCTATGATGCGTTTTTCTAAAATTGACACCTACGGTGTGGTTAGGAAACTGTATCTACCGACTCTCGCTATCCAAATCATTTCAAAGACGGGAAACTAAATAGCCCCAACCCAGAGCATAAAATATTGTCAATTTTTCGGATGGTGTGATATACTTTACTATGTTACTTATTATATTTTTAGACTTCAATAAGAAGAACGTTTGGTTATCTATACCGGTGAATCTGCCAGAGTCAAAGTTTGTCAGTGGATAGGATTAATGGATATAAAATACACCGATCAACAAATAGCAGCGTTAATTAATGAACGTAAAATTTTACCAGATGACTGGCGTATCCAACTAAATAAGGATAGTAGTTTGTATATCATTGGGGAAAACGGTAACCGTTTCCGCCTCATAACCAATCAGAATGAAAAATATCCATCAGATTTCTCGGTAATCTTAGCGGTTATAGATCCTAAAACTGGTACCTTTCGGATCCGTCGCTATAACGGTATGCCTAAGCGTCCGCACAATAACAAAATTGAAAAACAAAAAATTTACGGTTACCACATTCACTGTGCTACAGAGCGATATCAAGAGATAGGTTATGATGAGGAAACTTACGCGGAAGAGACAGACCGGTATAATAATCTTGAAGGTGCGCTACAGTGTCTTATACAGGATGCGAACTTTGAATTACCTGCACAGTTAGAATTAGAACTTACTTAGGTGGTGAGAACAATGTCAGTTAAAACAATAGAAAAAGATTTTATTGATAAAGTTTCCGCAGAGATACAGCTTTCAGCAGATGGCAAAGACCGTTTCCTCGTTTTTACGCCGTTCCATTTCAATGACGGGGATCAGTTGGTTATTGTCCTGAAAAAGATGGGGAATAGGTGGGTCCTCTCAGACGAGGCACATACCTATATGCACCTCTCATACTATATGGATGAACAGAAACTTCATAGTGGGAATCGCCAGAAGTTAATTTTAAAAACCCTATCCATGTTTCAAGTTGAAGACTATGATGGAGAATTAGTTATTGATGTCTCTGATGGATGTTATGGCGAAGCACTTTATGACTTTGTCCAAGCCTTACTGAAAATAATTGACGTTACGTACTTGTCGCGAGAGACGGTTAGATCAACATTTATCGACGATTTTCGTGCCTTTTTGTATCAGAAGGTAGAATTAAATCGTATGACATTCAACTGGCAACATCCAACAAAAGATCCCGATGGAATTTATAAAGTAGACTGTAGAATAAACGGAAAGATACCCCCACTATTTGTGTTTGCTCTAAATAGTGATACTAAAACGCAAGCTGCAGCACTCACATTACACCAATTCAAGGCATGGGGAGTTGATTGCCAACCCGTAGGTATTTTTGAGAAAGAGAATGCAACGACTCGTGATGTGTTTTTACGTTTCAACGATATTTGCGATACATATTTCACCAACATAATCGAAAATGGCGAAGAAATCGGACGATATTTGCAAGATTATATGTCAGGTGAAGGATAACAACTGATATAGAATTTATCAAATGTTGTTGACAATTCTAATGGCAGCAAACCCTACCAACGTATTAATACTTTGATAGAATTATTTTTTCGTCAGGATTATATCCTTCTCCCCTGGTTTTCTCTTAGAATCACCAAATAGATGCGTTTGAGTTTTTTGCGGAAAAGGTTTTTCCTTAATTTCTCTTTTTCAAGATGGAAAATATTGATCCAATATTTCTATAGTGGTGTCAAAGGTGAATTTTCGGGCAGAAGTTCGGATATAGATCGTGCCATCCTCACTCATAATTTGTGAGACGTTCTTGAATACAGATTCCAATAGTTCATAATATACTTCTTTTGATGAAAATTTATCTTTGTATTTTTCCACACCATACCCTGGTTTAGGATCCCCTCCCAGTAGCCATAATCTCAACCATTGATCGTCATGGTAGTTTGTGACACCTTGATACGGCGGGGACGTAAAAAGTAACGAACAAGGAATTTGTTTGCCGCTGGCAATCCTCTTCGCAATCTTTGGCAACATTTGAGTACTATCGCCTAATTTAACTTCGCTTTGTTTTGTTACATTCGGTATGCCTTTGCTGTATCGCCTTCGTATTTTCCCAAGCAAAAATTCCTTAATTGGTATCTCAGGCGGGGTAATAAGATCTTCTTTTCGCCACCAGTCCATAGAGTACTTAGGCCCCATTGCTTTTGTTTGTCGCATTTGATTGGAAAGACCCTCTCCTAACTTCCCGTGCAAATGAATAAGAAGGAATCCCATAAGCGTTCGGTCTACTTTACGACTTTTCCATTTTAGTTCCTTACGTGCAGTAATCAGAAAATTTAAAACCTTCTCTGAATAACACATCCTGAAAAATTCAGGGAGTTCCATTGGTTCTTGAACACATGCTTCGCTCATGTCAACAAGTGATTTGAGTCGTCTTTCTACGTTTCCTTGAGTAGCTGGCTGTAATTTAGTTTGGGCGTATACCCATCCGAGTGGATTTATTTCAATACCTAACCCATATCTTTTTTGTGTTGCCGCAGCAAATACACTTGAAGCGCGTCCAGCAAATGGATCCAAAATGAGTTGCCCTGGTTCAGAGTATTCCTTAACTATGTCAAATGCGAATTCTATCGGAAACATTGCATAATAGGGACCAACCGCAGCCCATCGTCCGGTTGCATCGCTGCGACTATACTTGAATTTACCATTAACAACCTTCATCGGTTCACCTCTTTTTTAATTCGCTTTGCCATTTCTTCTAAAACACGAGATCCTATATTCATTGGAATTGCTGCTTCGGCATGTGCGGAAATAAGCGGTGATAAAGAATTTGGATAACGGGATGAAACTAATTGATCAAGTAAACTAAGTGCATCTGACAATCAGGGAAACTGACTTGGCTTAGCACTGGTCATATCGCGATGTAAATCAGTAAAAAAAGGAAGTGATGCAACAAGGCGTGCTCCTGATGCAGTTTTATAAAACAATTTACGACCAAAGTGTGTGTCTGCTCCGTATGCCTTACTGCTCTCTGAAAAAATTATGTTTTTCTTGATATATTCATCCGATAACAAGGAAACAGTTTGTGGCGGAAATTTACCTTGTCCACCATGTTCATCTTGGTCAAT
This sequence comes from Candidatus Poribacteria bacterium, assembly GCA_965208735.1. Lineage (GTDB taxonomy): Bacteria > Poribacteria > WGA-4E > WGA-4E > WGA-3G > WGA-3G. The sequence goes on along the minus strand of CBDBPM010000002.1, from coordinate 3,617,081 downwards.
CCTTTCAAAATGGTTGACAAAAGTGCCTGATTTTTCTATACCGATTATAAGTAAGTCCTGACCTATGATGGATTTGGCGGCTTCATTGATTAGGCAAAGTTCTTCACGAATTGCAGAATGTAACCAGGCTGGAGATCCAAAAACAGCAAGTTGGCCGTCAATTACAATTCCTGTGTTTTTAAGTAGCCAAAGAGCGTCTTGTTGTTTAAACGCACGTAAGATATGGATAACCACGATACGTTCTAAAACTTGCATAATCTCACCAAACATCTCACCATTGGCACTGTCGGGCACCATCCTTTCGTGGACTCGCAAAGCATCAGTGGAGTAGAGAGTATTTGCGTTTTGGCATTGACAAAGATAAGTCCCGTTTTTACGTTGGTATTTTTTATTTTCTGCGAGACAATCTTCCTCTTCAAAATATGGGCAATCTGGTTCTGTGCCCTCGGGTTTGTGTACCAATAATGCTTCGTATGTTTCGAGAAGCGATTCACCTTCTTCAAAAAGCCTAATTTCGTCAAGGGTTTCAAATAACATCTTCCTTAACGAGCGTTTAGCGGATTTTTCTGAGTCAATAACAATGTTACAACCTGGAAAGGCGGAATCAATAGAACCAACTTTCTCAGTCTCTCGAAATAATTTTGGGTTAACCGGTCTGTGAGAGTCAAATTCCTTAATTTTTTCCATATCCATTACAACAGCAGCAGTAGTTACATATCCGACTTCAGCACCTGGATAGCCTGTTTCTACGAATGTTTCTTGGTGACTTCCGTCAATGGCAATTACAAATTCTGGTTGCCACCCACTCGTGGGTATCTCTGATGTTTTTATCATCGGGAGTTTAGTTTCATCCGAAGAGTGGTCTTGAATTATAGCACGCTCCACTAAATTTTTTACGCGTTCATTTTCGACAAGTCGCCGAATGGATTTGTACTTTGCGAATTCACCTTCATACGGCATAATTATACCTCAAATTTTTTGATTTGTACTGGCACGATAAAGGGATTGCTGAGGGTCTTGACCCGGAGAAAGCCTCTATCCTAGGCGCGGAGAATTGATTTTTCAAAATCGGCAAAATCGTAAAACTTACAAAGTTCTCTTGTTTCGTCAGTATTATTCAAGTGTCCAATAAACCAGTTCGCCGTGTTTTTGAGGATATTCTTTTGAATGCTGCTAACCTCTTGAGTGACATAAACCATGCCGAGGCGATACTTCGCGCCTTCTTTGGCTGTTCGCACCCATACACTTTTAAGATCCGATTCCGATTCAGTGGGCAATAGGTTATGAGCTTCCTCAATATAGATGAGAATATCTAAAGGTGTCTTTCCTAGTCGAAATTTATCCCTATTTCCATAAAAAATTTCCCACATAATCCGCTCCGCAGAAGACTCATTAACCTTAGGTTCGCCGCTTGATTGATCAATAATTACTAACCTGCCTTCAAGCAAGTGGTTATATATCTCAATGGCATAATCTTCTGTCGTGCTCTTCGTATGTTGAGATCTTGCTTGCCCAATAAGTCTTGCACCGTTTGGATAACGGAACATTTCCAGTATTTTTTTCAAATCTTCATCAGCCCAATTGTCGCCCGAACCACCAGAACGATCTACGTACCAGTTCTCGAATTTTTTGTAACCGCTGTTGCTATCTGAAATAAAGCGAGCTAAATTTTCAAATGCTGTGTGTAACTGTCCCCATTTTGCATCTGGATTCCTAAAAACCTTCGCTGCGGATTTATAAATTGGTGAGTTATTACTCTCGCTATCTTCCATGTATGTCAGCAATTCTTCGTTAAACAAGCCCTTTGGACTTGAAGACAAGTCGTTTGGTGGTTCAAACCCTGCTTTTGCTAACAGCGAACGATATGCAAGTACACGTCGTCTATACCGAATCGTTGCACTGTGATCGTTGGAATCAGGTTCATCAAACACAATTTGACGGAAGTTTCGGATATAAGCCGAGCTTTCCTCAGTTAGAACGGCATCAATAATATCTTTGCCATTTTGTAGGTTTCTATCTTCGTAAAAATTTAAAAGCATTATCTTTCGTTTTGGATCATCAGGGTGTTCCATAGTCCCATACGTTACGATGTCTTCCTTCTTCCCGTTTTCGTTTGATCGCCATACATTTTTCAGAGCAGATGGGTTTTTATCTTCGTTTGCATCCTGCACATTTTCATTGGCATATTCTCCATCTGGATCGAAGATAATTTGTCCAATGCGGGGTGGTTTATCTTCTTCTGGATCGAATCGTAAATCAAAAACGGATTTGGCAATAATTTTAGTTGTGTTTGACTTACCTGTTCTTGTCATGCCAAACAGTGCTGTTTTCTGTTCAAGCAGATCTGCGGGACTGATACTTACCTCAACATCTGATATGCCTTGAAATGATCTATTAGTTGACGCATAACGGACTTCCCCAATTGCAACACGTGTATGATTTCTCAAGTCTTCACGACGATCAGGATCCTGGTAATTTACAATCTCTTTTAGGGCATTATCGTTTGGTTTATAAACTGTCAATCCTTGATTTGGATAGTAATTGGAAAGGTCACTTCCAAAACGTGTTACCAAATTTGGAGGGTCATTAGAAGCGAGATCAAGGAAGAATGTTCCAATCACACGACATCCAACCCCAGCGAATGAGAGTTGTTGACTTGTTTGTGGATCCATCGCTTCAGGATCATCCCAATGTCTACTAGGCTCTCCGCTGACTAATTGTGCGCTTTCAACACGTATTCGCTCTGCCTCATCGCTAGTTGGAATAGGCACCGCATCCATAACTCGTAACAGAATAATAGATGTATCTTCAAGCATATAATCAATTTCTGTTTGATCCGGCTTAATACGAGTGGCAATCAAAAAACTCAGACTAGGAATGCCACCAACTTCTTGGCGGAAATGGTCATGAATTAAAACACGGGCAGTTTCATAACTGATTGAATAAACATCTCCAATATACTGATCTACTTGGATGAGTGTTTGAAACCATTTATCGGTGGTGTCTGTTAATCGATTGTCTCGCCGTTCATCAATAACGCTTTGTAATCCAGAATTATTCATAAATTCTCCTATGTCTTCTCTGCAAGATCGAAAAATCCGAAGGATATGCTCTCGCCCGCCTGAAAATTGGATTTCTTTTTAAGATTGTAAAATAATTAGGACTTACGCAAAGTTGACGACAATAGAAGGCTTTTTGATCTCTCGTCGCAGATAGTCCTCGTATAAACTTTCTTTCAGGCGGTAAATCGTTTGACCCGTCGTGCGCGCAGCACGCGTCAAACTGACCCAGACCCACAAACAACAGGCAATATGATTGCGTTGTCCACGATGTTGACGACTTTGGCACTTGCTGATACCTGTCGTTTGCTTGAGCTCACGATGAAGTTGCTCAATCTTCCAACGAACGCGACATTCTTGCTGCGTCGCAGTCACATCCGATTGAGATAAATCGTTGGTGGCAATATATTCCGTGCGTCTGGTGCCGGACGCTATCCGAAACAACTTCACTTGGTGGCCTTTCGGAAACTTGTAGATATGAACACGTTTACCCTGTCGCAACTCTGATTCTGTCCACGTCAGATCATCTATCCGTTTGTGCGGGTCAACACCCTCAGTGTCATTGACGAGACGATTGCGTTTCAAGGGAGCATAATAGATTTTTGAGAGACTCTGAATCGTTTTTAGCACTGCCATTGAAGCATACCAAGAATCTACTAACACGACCCGAAACGGGAGATTTTTCACGAAGTAGGCGTTCTGCAACATCTCCTGAAGGTGTTGAAGTTTGGTTTTCGCGTCTCGGTCTGGATCATAGATACGGTAATCAATAATCCAATACTGATGCGTCTTCGGATTGACATAGACACATGTCACGAGACCGATGCCTTGGATGACACGTTTTTCGGAGCCACTCCACTGCCGGCGAACAGGTTCTATCTGTTTCGCATAAGGTTTTGGCATGATGGTATCATCAAAAAGAACGTATCCGTCTTCATCAAACTCAATATCGTTTCGCACCGAACGCCAGAGTTCACGGGCAGGGATACGTTCGGTATTCAGGAGACGATTGAGTTGATCATGGCTCCATTTCTCCGTATGATTGGCAAAGTGTGTCTGTGTGAAGTTCTGAAAACCGGCTAACAAAAATTGGCAATAATCCGAGAACAGCGGTTGTCTCTTTTCAGAAAGATTCATGCTCATCATAATTAAAAACTATAACACATTTTAATTCATTGCGTAAGTCCTAATAATATTTTACAAATATACCACAATATGCCATTTCTGTCAAATTGTATAAGAACCTCATAAAAGCCGTTTAGCTCTCGGTTTTCTGTCGCTTTTATCGGATCGGTCGCGATTCGGAGAGTGCTTCTACACGAGGTTCTGGAAAATTTGAATATTGACCCCGCGGGACAACTGAATGACGCTGGTCAGTTATCAGTATAGACTTGTCAGCAATAATTGAATCTGCTAAACTTAAAGTCTCATGAATTGGAAACAAAATTGATACGTAAAAAGAGGTATACTGAATGTCTAATACAACGCCAGTCCGGACGGTGATTGTTGGGTGTGGCATGATTTCCGCGGGCGGCTATCAACCCCGTTGCCAAGCGTACCCACATCTCATTGAATTGGTCGGCTTCTATGACCAAGACGAGGCACGCGCATCGGCATTAGCAGAACGAAACGGTGGACGCGTTTATAAATCGCTTGAGGAAGTGCTGAATGATCCGAATGTAGAAGCGATTGTGAATTTAACGCTTCACATCTCTCATTACCCAGTTTCGTTGGCAGCACTAAAAGCGGGGAAACATGTTTATTCTGAAAAACCGATCTCTATCCGCACTGATGAGGCGAACGAGCTCGTAGAAACGGCAGAGTCGATGGGTTTAAAGTTGGCGTGCGCGCCGTCGGCTATTCTCGGCTATGTCCAGCAGAACGTCTGGCAACGGATTCGCGAGGGTGAAATTGGCGATGTCATCTCTGCGATCGGGAACTTCGGTGGTCCGTTGGAACACTGGCATCCGAGTGCGGACGCGTTTTTGATGCATGCCGGTCCGTTCCGAGATGTCGCGCCTTATCCGCTAACAACGATGACGACCATGATCGCCCCAGTCAAGACAGTACACGGGTTCGCGCGAGTCGCTGTTCCAAAGCGGGTGTTAACCCAAGGCCCGCGTCAAGGCACTGAGTTCGAGGTAAATGAGAAGGATCACGGGTTTGCCGTGCTTGAATTCGACCTTCCACAAACGGGGGGAACACACGGATTCATCTATCACAGTTTTACGGTTACTTCCCAGATTCCGCCGTACGAAATACACGGTACAGCAGGCGGGTTCTCCCTTCAGGCACACGATGACGGGCGCGGCATCAAAAAATTCACGCCACAAGGCGGATGGCAAGATGAACAGTCGCCTCCGAAAGCCTTCACTGGATTAGACTGGGGCAAAGGGGTTGCCGATTTCGCAGACGCGATCCGATCTGACCGAAATCCACGGTGTAACGGTGCGCAAGCACGGCACGCATTAGAGATATGCGAACGCGTGATTGAGTCGTCAGATTTGGGTAGACCTGTTGATGTTGTGAGCCGTTTCCCGGCACCACAGCCCGTTGGTGATGTAGCACCGTGGGAAGATGCCTAATGCTACGGTTACTTACCAAGCGTTAGCAAGTTGACGAAAAGGCGATACGCGCCTGCTACCCCTGCAGGAAGTTGTCTATAAAAGGCATACGCAGCGTAGGTATAGGTGCCTTGTCCGTATTGGGTGTAGAGAAGTCCGCCGTGTTGTGGCTCCTGCTCACGATCGTTGCATGTGAGGAGTGCCTGATAATTTCCGTCCCATTCCGTCAGAAATTTAGAACCGCGCTCCTCGACCCATCCATCGAAATCAGCCTCCGTAATTGGGTTCGGGTACTGGAATACTGGGTTGTCTGGCATCAAAATAGTCACCTGTGCATCCTCTTCGGAGACTTCTTCTGGTCGTCTGCCCATTGTATAAGGGTAAGGACCGAAGGGGGCTGCGTCAAATTCGGGGGTTTGGTATTGGACGATGAGATTGCCGCCTTCATACACATAATCAAGGAGTCTGCTGTTATAGGCAACAAGATCGCGTCGAACGGCATACGCCCGGATGCCAATAAGAATCGTATCAAATCGGTTCAAATCACCGGTACGGAGTTCTTCCGTGCCTAACATCTCTACATCAATCCCAATCTGTTCCAGAGCTTCAGGGATTTTATCGCCTACCCCCATGATATAGCCAACGCTCAAATTCTGTGGAAGTTCAAGCCGGATACTGTGAAGCGTCATTGTAGCGGGATGGTAGAGGTGACGCGGCTCAAGATCCGGGTGTTCGATTGTCTGATAGCCGGTCGTGTATTCTTTACCGTTATATGTAGCGATTGCCTGAATTGCGTAGTTGCTGCCAGCGTCTACGTCCTTGGCGGAAACCTGAAAGACGAACGTCTTGCTTGCCCCTTCGTGTGTAAAGGTGAAAGGCGTATTTTCAGGGGACGCATGCCATCCATCCGGTAATTTAAGCGAGAGCATCCCTTCTGCTTCACCTTTTACATTATTCAGCATTTCTACCGTTGCGGTGAAAGTGACCTTCTCGGCTGTCGTCGTAGATTCAGGAATTGGGATAACACCGATGCGCGGTGAGACAGATAGACTGATGGCTGGAGCCACTGTTAGCAAACGTCGTTTTTCTCCCCAAGGTCGGTTAATCGCGCGCGTTTGAGCTGGCTGCGTCAGCATGAAATCCACACCATCCACGCGATAGGTTACAACGCCGTGAACATCAGGCGGTGGGGCAGGTAGAAAGCGGTGTTCTGGATGCTGGAGCGTATAAACAGCGTCGTGGTATTCAGATTCGCGAGTCCAGTAAGGTTGGGTGTACGCTGCATTTTGCGGTACTTCTACCTCATACGTAACGGAAATCGGTTCGTTCGTCTGTATAGTCCCCATATCTCCTATATCTGAATCTGTTTGCAGTTGTTTCACATGCCAACCTTCAGGCGTGTGGAGTGAGGCATTGACGAATTCAGCGGCAACCGGAGCGGGGTTCACCAATCGCATTCCGATTGAGAATTTTTGTCCTGGAATTGCGACAGTAAAAGTTTGAGACGAACGCGTGCCTGCGGGTTGAACAAGCACTTCCAGAGACAGTCCGAGTGCTGCATTTGCTGCGGTTATAAATTCTTGCTCTTTGTTCCGAAGCAGGAAAAGGAGATGTGATCGCACCTTGTCGTCAAGATCTAAACTGTGCATCTTTTCGATTAAGCCACGAGTCGTTTTGACTCCACTTGCGAGGTGTGGGACAACCGTCCAAGGGTGGCGCGCATCATAGTCGCGTATTGCGGCGTTAACGCTTTCCTGAAGCTGCGCGAATTCTGCATTCAACGTAGGCACGTTGGCGAGTTTCGCCATACCTATTACCGTTGTGTCAAGCCCATCAAATAGACTGTCTTCAGATTTCGGATGCTCGGAAAGTGTTGTATTGATTAACTGCAGTTCGGTGAGCGAAGACCCCTTGGATGCGCGCGTTTGCCCGACCCCTTGTGAACGCTGGTAACTAAGTCCTTGGCGTGCAATTTGTGCGTAAGAGAGTCCTAATAAGGCGTTATATTCACCGGTATCAATTTTTACGACAGGTGTATCAGCGGTTTCGGTATTGCTGCGTCTCCATCTGGAGCGGGTGATGTATAGTTTCTTCGGTTGCCACGGTTGGAGACCTTCGGCAAGATGTTCTGGAAAGCGTGCCGCGTCACCTGCGGCATTGAACGCTTCCAATGTTACGACACCAGAGGCTTGATGGTGGCCATGGCCATCTCGACGATTGCCTTGGAATCGGGAGATGATGACATCGGGACGGTAGTACCGAATCAGGCGGACCATATCCTCCAAGAGCATCTGATAATCCCACTTTTCTAAGGTTTCGTCAAGTCGTTTGGAGTAACCGAAATCGACAGCACTACTGAAAAAGAGATCAATGCCGTAGTAGCGTACGGCAGCGAGGTGTTCCTCCGTCCGGACGATTCCGAGTGCGTCAAACAGTTCGGGACCAATAAGATTTGCGCCACCTTCGCCACGCGTGGTTGAGTATAATGCCGTTCTGACCCCTTGCCCACGACTGAGCCACGTCAATAGTGCCCCGTTTTCATCGTCTGGGTGTGCAACGGTGTGGAGAACGGTAGCAGTGGTTTGTAGGCGTTGCAGGGCGCGCCAGGCTTCTGAAGCGTTCGTTGCGCCTGCTATTTCTCCGGTGTCTGCCATTGTGGTGGTACCTCCTATTGTTACGAGCAGTGCGAAAATCAAAACTGATATTACGATTTTTCTAAGCATTAGAAGACCCCTCCGAGAGAACGCGTCCACCGTTATGCATTGTACAGGAAGATTATACTTTGCTATTTCGGGAGTGCGTCGCGAAGCATTTCCACACTCTGTGGAACGCCGACGTGTGCATCCGCCTTCCCTTCAAATTCGATGGATACATATCCTTGAAATCCGACATCTTTTAAAATCTCGCCGATTTTAGTGTAATCCAGGTCCAGCGTATACCATTCACCGTCGCCATAATAGGTTTTGGCGTGGACAAGCACCGCCTCATCCGCAATCTGTGTTAATTTTTCGTAGGGATCTGAGAGGAAGTTCCCGCAGTCCATCGTCACCTTCAACCACTCCGAATCGATAACAGAGACGATGCGGTTGACTCCCTCAGGTGTACAGGTTAAGCCCCAGTGGTTTTCGAGTCCGAGGACGACCCCACATTTTTCAGCGTCCGGGAGGCATTTTTCGATGGCAGCGATGACCCACTCAAACGCCTCATCTTCTGTGTGTCCAGGGAGTGACGGTTCTTGTCCTTCGGTTTTCATCAATTCGTTGAAGGACGGGACAGTTCCCCAACGTCCTGAGTTGAGACGGATTGAAGGGATACCGAGCTCATGTGCTAACCGGATACAGTGGATGGTATGATTGATGTTTTTTTGCCGCGTTGCCGCGTCTGGCGAGACGAAGCCTTGATGGATGGAGAGCGCGTAGAGATCAAGTCCGTGGATGAAGGCGTGCCGTTTCAGTTTCTGAAGATACGGGTTTGCCTCAGATGCCATCTGTTGATGTAAGATTTCGATGCCGTCGAGTTCAAGTCGTGCGGCTTCTTCAATAACGTGTTCAATAGGGACACGTTCGGGTTTGAAATGCCAATAAGAATAAGTGGATACGCCGAGTTTCATCAATCTTCGGGCAGGAGACCCCGCTGCTTTAGCTCGGGGAGGAATGCCCGCTCCTTTTTTCTCTTGACAAGAATAGTCAAGTGTATTAGTATATTCGGTAGGACAGTTCGATCACACAGCGTTGTGTGTGAGGTTATCCGCAGTTTGTGGGATTCTATCTTGCGGCGTGTAAAACTAAAAAAGATATTTTCGCTTTCACACCACAAACAAACTATTGAATGTAATGAACTACCACAGGTAAAAGCGTGGGTTCGTAAACGCATTCTCAAAAATAAATAGTCAACTTTCGTTGAGAGGGCTGCTTGGGTCCCTCTGCGGAGACGGTGTAAGACGCTTCTTCGGAAACGCTACTATCTACGAAGCACAAGCCCCCGCCTTAAGGTGGTGGGTGCCTTGACTTATCACCTCAATAGGAAATATCTTTCCATTCATGATAGCATAACTCGGAATGCAAATCCACCCTTTATCCTACAAATATATAGGCGCGGTTTTGAACCGCGCCTTTTCCGTAGAACATCGCTACTGATTCTTGGATTTACCTGCCACTGCCGCTGCGACTAACCTCTCTAAATCTAGCTCTCTGCCTTCGCGGGAGATCAACTTGTGCCTGGCTTCATGAGCAATCAACGTGCCGTTTCTGCCGATAAGCCACCGTGCTGGAATAGATTTAACATCGGACTGTTTCACAAGCGGACACTGCCGTTCTAACCCACTGAAAATCTGCCGCCAAGGGATGTCATTTTCCTTGAGGTAGTTGCGCAGCTTCGTTTCGTCAGTGTCAAGGCTAACCCCGATGATGTCAAATCCCCGATCTTTATAGGTATCGTAAATTCTTTTGAGATTCAGTATATCTCCGATGCAAAACCCGTTCCAAACCGCCCAGAAATCGAGTAACACAACTTTCCCACGATACTGCTGGAGCGAGATGGGTTTGCTATCAAGGTCGGTTGCGGAAAAATCGGGAACAGGTTTTCCAAGCAATGCCAACGGAGGTGTAACCTTGCTGCGGTATTCGATTGCGCGTTCGGCGTTGCCTAATTCTTCATGAACCTGAGCAAGAAGGGTTTTAGCGTTGACAAGTTTGAAACGGTCAATAAGCTGATCTACATCTTTTTCCCGTCCAGCTTCAATATAGAGACGAATAAGTAAGCGGTAGATATAGAAAAAATTTTCATTATCTGGGTGTTGCTGAAGTTGCGCTTCCAAATCGGCAATAGATTTTTCGATGGTTGCCTCGTTGAGATTTTCACTCGGTTTTTGTGCCGCAACTTCCATACCCGCAGACGATTTTAGCAGCTTTAGATATCGAGGTATTCGCTCACGGCGAGGCAGATAATAGGGATGAAATAATTTCCAACTGGATAGATGTTCAATCACTTCCAAGTTGGGGGTTAATGTTAGGACATCTACGGAATCTGTGTAATGTTGTCGGAGTTTCGTTGCCAAGACAGCGGCATTTGCCCCTTTAGCACCCGCTTGCAGCTCGGGCACCTCCCTGAGCAAGACCCAGACATTCACAAAGTGCGTGTTGAGCAATTTGATAATTTTCGGTGAGGAGAGCGGACCCGCTCTCAAAGATTTACCCGTTCCTCAGCAGGATTCATCATCAAGTACACCGAATAAAAGCACCGCATGAATCGGACGATTCGACGTTTTCGCGAGTTCAACCGCATCTTCAATCGGGGTCCACTCAATTTCAAAGAATTTGTAAAGCACTTTCTGAAACTTCTTCTCGACTTCTTCCATAGTGATAGCAGTTTCCCAATTGATCGATTTTGGCTGTGCTTCTGATAAACTACAGAGCTCCATACGAGGCACAAATCCTATATCAGCAGTCCTAAAAGCACCGATATCAACATTGCTATTGCGTCTTGGAAGGGATAGTCCAAATTGGCAAATCGTTCCGCTATTGCGATTGATAACCAAATGTCCAGCGAACTGTGCGGGTCGAAGATAAGCACTGATAGACGCGTCCAGTATGAAACGCGCATGGATTCGGAAGACAATATCAGCGTATTCAGACGAAGTTGCCCGTAAGCACGCCTTTGCACCGTTTTGACCATGTCTGAGATTCATTGCCGCGCCTCGGTGAAACTGATGGAGAAAGGGAAGCATCCGCTCCGGATCCAAGTCCCAGACATCCCCGACATTGACGGTTGATGGCGGGAGGAAGGCTTGGAAATCCGTTGTGCTGTAGTGTTTCAATGGCTGCGCAGGTCCCGGATTGAACAACTCCAACCACTCCTCCCACGTCATATCCACCGGTTCTTGCCATTGTGCTTTGGTACGATCAAACTTTTCTTCTGAGGCCCAATGCAAATTATTCGCTGTATTCTCAATCGGATCCCAATGTGCTTGCACTGGGACAGTTGCTGAAGTTCTTAGCACGTTACGAAGGTCTATCACTGTTTTCACTCCTGTTGTTAGGACGGTTTAGTGAACGCTCTACCGGTTTGCAGATTTCTCTTTCAGTGCTTCCACCACAAGACCTTCTAAATCTTCACCTCTCGCCTTATGCGAAATTAATTTGCCATCTCTATCAATAAGCCACTGTGAAGGCACACCCGTAATTTTAAACTGCTGTGCAAGTGGATCCTCCTCCCACCTTTCACCGCTGTAAATTTGCCGCCACTGGATGTCGTTCTCCTTAATGTAGTCCCGCAGTTTCGGTTCCTCATCATCAAGACTGATCCCGATGATGTCAAACCCTTGCTCTTTATAGGTAGCGTAAACTCTTTTGAGGTTGGGCATTTCGTTAATGCAGAAACCACACCACACTCCCCAAAAGTCGAGCAAGACGACTTTTCCACGATAGTCCTGAAGCGAAATCGGATTCCCATCAAGATCAGTTGCGGAAAAGTCTCGCACAGGTTTTCCAATCAATTCGTATCTAGGATCAGCCTTACGGTCATACACATCGGCGAGTTCGGTATTACCTAATTTCCTATAGATGTAGGCGAGTCTCCAGAGGATAGGTTCCGCGTCGGGGTGCTGCTGCTCAGCCTCCTTAAAAGCCTCAAGCATTTCCTCGTATCGCTCGGCTCTTGAAAGCACATCGAATAACATTCGATAACTATCAAGGTCTTTTGTTGTGCCTGACTTGAGACGTTCTATAAGGACATTTGCAGATTGTTGATTTCCTACTTTAGTGTAGAGTCTGATAAGCTGCGGATAGACTTCAAAGAAACGAGGATCATCTGGGTGTCGCGCAAGGGCATCCTCGAGAGCCGTGATGGCTGCTGCGTCGTTGCCGTAGAGGTCTTCCAGTCTGGATTCCCAAACACCGGATGACTTGTAGACTTTTGAAGAGAAACTCAGGTTCAAACAACCAAAATCTTCGTTCTCGTGATGTCGGCAGCGGACAAGCGGCATGACATCCCCGTACATCTCGCGTTGGGCACTTTTTTCCACTCGGTATTCCGGGTGAAACTGATACCCATAACTCACTGGCATTCCCGGATCGGTGTTCAGGAAAAATATTGTCTTGCCACCCTCTTCGTCCGCAGGACAGATCAAGGTGTTCGCATCTGTCAAATGTTTCGGATGGAGGTCTGAAAGCCACTCGGGGAAATCACCGTGCTCTTTCTGATAGGCTTGAATTGCCTTGCCAAGTGCAACCAAATTTTGCGTGCAAACTTCAATATTTTTTTCATGCTGTTCCATCATCAGATCTTCGTTGGGTTTTTCTGCAGGTGTATCTGCGTTCGCAGAAGTCATCGGTAAACCTATCACCATTGCCGCAGTCAAAATTGCTCTCATTTTGGTATTCTCCTTTTCAGATTTCTTACTGAATAATGTTGAACACTCCCTCATCTATGGAAACTTATTTGCGTCTAAGCGAACCCTTTCGTTCAACTATTCGTTCTCAACTTTGCCTCGGAGTGCTTCCACTACAAAACGTTCTAACTTCACGCCTCTGGCTTCGCGTGAGATTAAGGTGCCATCTCTCGCAATCAGCCACGGGGCGGGGATACTGCGAATATGATACTGTTGCGCAAGGGGACTTTTCCACTTTTGACCACTGAATATTTGCCGCCAAGAGATGTTATTCTTTTTCAGATAATTGCGCAGCCGCGTCTCATCCGTGTCAAGGCTGACCCCGATAATGTCAAACCCTTGATCCTTATAGATATCGTAAACCCTTTTGACATTCGGTATCTCTGTAAGGCAGGGGCCGCACCAAACCGCCCAGAAATCGAGTAAGACGACCTTTCCGCGATAGTCTTGAAGCGAGATCGGTTTGCCATCAAGGTCGGTTGCGGAAAAGTTAGGCACAACTTTCCCGATCAGTTCTGACATAGGGTCCGCCTTTTTCCGATATTTTTCCGCGAGTTCGGTATTACCGAGCCTTTCATGAATTCGGACAAGTTCATCAAGCACGCGGGGGTTGTTTGGTTGTCGCTGCTCAAGATTCTCAAAGACCTTAAGCACTTCTTCATGCTGATTCGCCATCTCAAGCATCATGCCGAGTACGAAATGTGCTTGAAGGTCGTCAGGATTCATCGTCGATTTAAAATGGTTAGCGAGGTTCTCAGCATCTTTTTCGCGTCCGACTTCAATGTAGAGACGGGCAAGCGAGCGATAGACATAGAAGAAAGGTGGATTATCTGCTTGTCGTTGAAGTCCGTTTTCCAAAGCCTCAATGGTTTTTTCGGGAGTTCCATACATCTCTTCAGGTGTGTATTCCCAAACCTGGGATGAGGGATATACCTTAAAGGCGAAACTCAAGTTTAGGCATTCAAACGGCTGATTGGCATGATGCCGGCAACGCACGAGTGGTATGACATCGCCGTACATCGCTCGGTTTTTCGGCGTGCTTTCTCTATACCCAGGGTGCAATCCGTACCCGTAGCTCACGGGCATTTTCGGATCTATATTCGGCGGAAAGAGAGCTCTGCCTCCGACTCTATCCGCTGGACAAAGTAAGATATTCGCGTCTGGCAGATATTTAGGGTAAAGTTCTGAGAGCCACTCTGGAAAATCGTCCTGTTCTTTCTGATAAGCTTGAATCGCCTTGCCAATTTCGAGCAGATGCTGTTTGCAGATTTCAACGTTTTCGTCAATCTGTTCTGCCTTCGTCGTTCGGTCATAAGGATTCTCGCTTGATGTTGGTTGGGATATGGATGCTTCCTGAATTTGTGCAGACAGTGCTTCCTTTGGATCGACCGCTTGTGCCAAACGGACCGCACCTATTGGGACAGCGAAACAGATGAGAGTGAGCAGTCCTATTCCGATGGCACTCTTCGTAACTGGATGCCGATTCAGATTTTCGGCGAGAACGGTTCGGAGTCGTCCTTCAATCTTTGAGGAGCGTGCTATCGCCACAGCCGCACGCGAAGCAAAACTGGCAACGTTCACATTTCGCACAATATCAAGCAGGTGTTGGGCGTAGTCAGTCGGTTGATATCCGGCATTTAGTACTTGGTCATCGCATGCTTGCTCTGCCTCTATTCGTATCCAACGTGCTGCAAACCACACAAATGGATTGAACCAATAGACTGCACACACGACCTGTGCTATCATCAGCATTACCCAATCCCGTCGTTTAATATGTGCTAATTCGTGGAACAGGACAGCGCGGAGTCGCTCGGTTTGCCATTGATTCGCATCAGCTGGTAGCAAAATCACAGGACGTAAGAAACCCCAAACCATTGGTACTGTAATCCTATTGCTGAGACGGACATTTACTCGTCGATCCCAATTAGACAGGCACTGCTTGACAGCGCGGCTAAAATTGTTACTACGATCAGAGATATGCCAAACGGCACCGATACCGACAATCAAACGGATAAGCAGAAACAGTCCAGCACCTGTCCAAACTATCGCTATCCAGTCTGTCCACTGCAGTGCAGCGAGAAAACCGCTCTGACCTGTCACAGGGTTGGGCTGAGGCTGTGTGGGTGTGATTACTATTGACGGTACCGGCTTTGGTGATAATTGGCTCTGTGCAATTGAAGTTGGTGTTTCCACTGGTAGAATACCGAGTTCCCACTTCGGAAGTAGAAGAGAAAACAGTGGAACGATGAGGCATCCAAGGATTGCCATGCTCCAAACAAAGCCACGCACCGCCGCCGATTTGCGACGGAGGCAAAATGCGAATAAACCCGCAACCGCGAAAATAACGAAACTTTTTATTGTGGTGTCAACGAGAAATTTCAGCAATGGGTCTGCGTAGAGCGTCTCAATGAATCGCATCATGACGAGGTGCCTCCTTTTTTCGCTTGTTCAATGCGTTGGCTTAAACGGTCGAGTTCCTCATCCGAGAGGTCAGCGTCAGAAATCAATGTCATGACCGTTTTCTCAATGGATTTATCAAAAAAAGTCTGAAAAATCTGTTTGAGCGCGGAACGTCCTGCCTGATGGCGTGGTTGTGTGGGACGATAAATGTAACGTTTGCCATCTTTTTTGTGGGTGAGGTACCCCTTCTCCTCCAAGATTCGCAACAGTGCCCGAACTGTAGAGTAGCTTGGTGGATCGGGAAGGTCTTCGAGAACATCGGCAACGGAAACGGGACCGCGTTGATAGACGATATCCATGATTTGCCGTTCCCGCCGACTCAGTTTGACGGTGCCGTAGTCTTCCATATTCGTCACCTCTTTTCGTAGTATGCCAATATTTGGTGTGTAAAAAACAATGCATCGAGCGATTCACTAAAAATTCAGCATAAATTAATTAGATTTCAACACGCACAAACGCGAGATAGGTACCCGCCAGTAAAACCACAACAAACAGCGTCAACAGTAGCAACTCTGTCGCAGCGGTATTGAAATCTTTACCGATGTTGCGCGTATCTTCAAATTTAGGGACCGCTTCTGGACTGACAGGTTTCTGAGACATCCCCTCGCGAACGCCCATGATATGGCGACTCTCTGGGTCGCCTCTGTCCATATCTACGACGAATTCTCGGTATTCACGAGCGTAACGTTGAACGTTCTCGATAAATTGCTGGTGCCGTTCAAGACCTGTTCCGGCGAACGCCTCAAGCAAATGCTGAAGAAGCACCGCGGGTGAGATTCTGGTGATCGCACGCGCACGTTGGACTTGGTTAACCTTAAAGGTTAAGAACCCCTCGTGCAAGTGTTCATTGTTTGCTGCCATTGTGGTGAAAAATTCACCTCTTTTCCTTAGCGTTCTGTCGTCCAATCCCTTTGCCCGTGCCCAAACATGGTTCACGCGCCGAAATTCGTGATCACTTTGTCCGTATCGCGCCCAATATTCATCGCGAGACATAGAAGATGAAAAGTCTCTTGCAAGTGCGGCGAGCGTACTCGGCATAAAAACGACAACAGTGACCCACGTCAACAGAAGTATCACCAGACTCACGGCACTCCGTTGCACACGCGCCGAGACTAACAGCCCTAACGCCAAAAACAGACACGTGTACAAAAGTGCGATAAAGAGAATGATACCTAAACGTCCCCAGGCTTGTGTATTTAGATAGACGGCACTTGCGGTAGAAAGCATCAGAAGGTTCACCAACACAGCAAGCATGAAAGGAATAGTTATACTGATCAATGCCCCCAGAAACTTACCGATAAGCACAGTCTGTCGTGGGATTGCATTTGCCAACATCAATCGGAGCGTGCCGTGCTCGCGTTCGCTGGAGATCGCATCAAAAGTGAAAATGAGTGCTATGAGACTCAAGACATAGCCAATGATGAATGCCCAATCGACTTGGGAAACGTCGGGTCCAACATTCATCATATTTATGTTAGCATCTGGATATCTCAGTGACCAGAACCGTGAACTCCCCAACGCGCCGCCATTGATCCTATCTGGTAAAAGGGTTTCCGCGCCCTCTGCGCAGAAATTCAGGGCTGATGGTTTTTTGTAGAGGTCTCCGGGTCCTTTTTGTGCCAGCGTATAGAGACTACTGTCAGCGTGAGAAGTTAATCGATTCACGGATTCAGTGACAGCGTCGTGATACTTCTGGACACGCTTTGGATGCTCCCGGATATGTCTAACGGCATTCGTTACCATCAGTGCCAGCAACAACACGGTCGTCAGTGCAAATCGGAGGCTATTCAAATTATTATAGAGTTCACGTTTCGTGATATGCCACATAAGTAGTCAGTTTCCAGTTAACAGTTACCAGTTATCAGTTTCCAGAGAAGAGGGTTTTTATGAACCATTTCCTTCTTCTCTTAACTGGCCACTGGTACACTGGAAACTCCTTCACACTTCACTTTTGATAAAAACCAGAAATATCACTATAAAGAGAAAGACATTCATCATAAGCAGCAGGAACAGATCCGGCACTGCTCGTTTTGCGTTGATGCCTATATCGCTCCTCTGAAAAGAGAATTGCGGGAGTGTGTCCCAATCAACGGCACCCTGATCGGAAGAAAACCACTGTCGGGACGCAAATATCTTTTCATCATAAAAGTGATTGACGACTGCCTGTCGGTGGCGTTGCGCCGCTCTGAAAAAATCTTGGATACCATTGAGGTCAGTGCCTGCCCACGCTTCGGTTGCGGCATCATACAAGCCCGCGGGTGAAAACTTCAGCAACATTTGCCCTCTGTTTGCCGGTTCGACGTAAATCGTCTCAAGTGCCGGTTTTCGGATGAGCCATGTGCGTTCTACCGTATTGATGGTCAGGGGTCCAATGAAGCCGTAAAAATTCTGGGCGTGTGGCACGTATGGTTCGGATTTTTCGTGAATCGTTTCAAATTCGGATCCAACGTAAGTGTAATACAGTAATCTTGATGGTTTGTCTTCCCACCCCGAGAAAATAGAGTCTATGCCTTCCAAGTCAACCAAGTTAAATCCCCAACCCTCTCCTGGGACAGGGTCATTGCGGAGAAACTGATCCCGCTTTCTCTCAAGTTCGTCCCACATCCGCTTAATCTGATGGTAAGCGGCGGGTTCCGGGTCCGCTTGCGGAGCAGTATCAACTGCGGTGAGAATCAGATTTGGGTAGACGAGTACTAAGAACCCCCAGACGAACATTGAAAGGATGAGTGCTGTGCTGGTGCGCCGTGTGATTGCAGAAATCAGCATACCGATGAGGTAGAACAGCGACAGATAGATGAACGACGCAAGCGCAATCCCACCGATACGCAAAAAATCATCGGTGCTCAGTGAAACGGTAGCGGAAGTCGTCAGCAAAATGAGCATCAGGAGCAGACTCATCACCAACGGCACGAACAAGCAGACCATCGCACCAATATATTTGGCGCATAGGATATACCCACGTCCCACGGGATGGCTTAGTATCAAGCGGAGGGTGCCGTGTTCGTATTCTCCCGCGATGGCATCGTAGGCGAAAGTGAGTGCCAGCAGGCTGAGGATCCCTTGAAAAATGAGGACGATGTCGATTGAAGTAAGGATATTGAAATATGGATTATCCGCCTCGTGCTTATTGGCATCCCAAATTGTCGGCGTAAAAATGTGGGAAACTCTAATTTCGTTCCCCAATCGCTTATCTAAACCGGTGTTGAAAATACTCAACGGGTTCGGAGGTCGATCAACGATTATCGTTCCCCAGAAACTAAGCATTCCATCCGAATAGGTTTTGTTCTCCAGGCGGAGTTCCTGCCGATGGGTTTCAACAGCAGAATTATAGTCCGCCAACCGCTGTTCATAGTCCTTGATGAGCACAACGGTATTCGCGACCACGAGTAACAGCATAATCACAACAGCTGCCGCAAATCGGAACGTCATTAGATTGTCGAGGAGTTCTCGGCGAATAAGTGTTAGAAACATTACATTATCACCTAATCTGATAGAAGTGCCTCAATCATCCAAATTAAGGGCTGACCGTTTATGAGATTCAGACCACTACAACTGTATTGCCAATTGCCCACTTTATCAATTAAGATAAAACACGGTACCACTCTAATCTGATAAGCCTTCTTCACCTCCTGATGTGGGTCAAGCAAAACGGGCCAAGGTGGCTGATGTTCATCTGAAAATTGCTGCACTTGATGCGGCGTTTCGCCAGCATTGATGCCCAAGACGACCACATCGTTGACTTTGCTGAATCGCTCGTAGACGATCTTGACTTCCGGGATCATTATGCTCGACGAAGATCCAACATCAAGTAAAATAACTTTTCCAGACATGGCTGATAGTGTGTAGACCTCTCCTTCCAAAGTTTCTAACCGAAAATCCATCGCTTTTTGATTCAGTTTGTTCGTGATAAGTTTCTGACGAATTCTTTCGCGGTCAGCACCTTCTCGAATCCGATATTCCGCTTCGGTGTCTTTGAGGAACGCCTCAAACGTATTGGTGGTTTCCCCTCGTTCTATTTGATGATAGATGCGTTTCAAGCCCGTCCGACTTTCCACGCGAGGTGTAGGCGCAAAGTGAGTAGGGTCATAGTCATGCCTTACTTTTTCACAGTGAGGCGTAGGTGCAAAGTGGGCATCGGCGTAGTGACACCTTGCTTTTTTCCATTCTCTCATACCTTCAGCGGACTGTCCCAACATCCAAAAGTAATTTATAGTGCTGTCGTTGAACCTTGCCCAAAGGGACTCCAAATAATCCGGAGCGTTTACGATAAGTCCATCGTATGCTTCTCGCCACCGTTCTTGCTGGAGGTAGATTGCACAGCGCAAGCGAGCGATTTCCTTGTGCGCTTTTTCTACAGTTCCGTTGTTGTTTTTAACGAGCCATGTCTGTTCCTCTTTTTCCGCTAATCTGATTTCAGCACGTTCCAACGTTTCCAAGGCTTTGTCTAATCGGATGTTAAATTTCAGCCGCCATTCAACCGCTACAGTATAAGCCCAACCGAAATACTGCTGTGTCTCCTTACACATGGTGAGATGTGCTGCAAGGCATCCGTCAATCAGTTCATCAAGGAAGTCATCGCTTGCCAGAGAACGATCTTGCTCAGCTAACCTCAGCATATTTTCATAAGCTGACAGATACCATGATAATACTGGGACATCTGAGACAGTGAATTCATCAATGACACGCTGATGATAGTGCCATTTCTGGCCTGCCTCTTCACTCTGTTCAGCTAATCCTAACAATGCTGTCAGATAAACTTGGGTTCTGGGATATTGCAACATTTGATCAAACAAACTGTTTGGAACATTCTTTGTGCGGTTAGGAAGGCTCATATATCCCCAATAGGCGGTGTCTAAGACCTCTGAGGTCTCTGGTTGTGTCCGTAGCAGTGCTTCGGTTTCCGAGCAAATCCTTTTTTTTGCCTCTTCCTCTGGAAACATTTCGCCTATAAGTCTCCATCGAGAACTATAAGCCTCTAAGTTCGCCGGATTGGATTTTAGGGCACGTGCACTAATCTCTAAAGCCTTATCAAATTCGCCCGATCTATGGTGGTTTTCAATCTGCGTTGCCAGATTCTGTTGCTGATTATTACTTAGCATTTGAAGAAGTTCTCCTTTCTTTTCTAAACGCTTTCGTGCCCGGTGGAGCCGACTCGCAATCGTGTTCACCGACACGCTCAAGAAATCGCTTATCTCCTTTGTTGTCATTTCACCCAGATAGTAGAGGATCATTACCGTACGTTCACTCTCCGGCAGTTTTGCCAGAAGCCCGCCAACGATTTCATGACGACGCTCGGTTGCTTCTGATTCGCGCTGCTCCAATATATAACGCTCGTAAGTTGAGTTATCTATTGCTTTTACAGACGTGTCATCCAGCGGTTGCATCACAGGTCTTTGCCTTCGTATCCAAGTGATGCAAAGCCGATTTGCAATCACGTAGAGCCATCCCGCAAATTGACTGGGGTCCTTGAGCGTCGAGAGTTTTTGATGTACTTGGAGAAAAGCGTCTTGCGTAATCTCTTCAGCATAGTGAAAATCGCCTATCTTTCGCCACACAAGTGCATGAACGCTTTTTTGATATTTTTGGACTAAGGCGTTAAACGCCGCATCGTCGCCAGACAGAATTTTGCGAATTAATTGAACATCGTCTTCTCTTTCCACCGAGTTCCTCCTAACAAAGAGCCGTCAGTTATCGGTTGTCAGTTGTGCTCGTAGGAACTGGGTTACCCGGTTCCCCTACGAGCGGCGGTGTGGATTCGATACCATTGAGTGTCAACTTATTTGCGGGCTTTACTATAAACTGCCATAAGAGATTAACTGACAATTGAAGATTCTGACGCTGATAACTATTCTATATGCTTATTAAAGACGCGATTTCGGGCAGACAACATTGCATAATCTGAAAAAATTAGACAATATGCTAATATTTTAGCATTTATGGAAAATGATGTCAAGAGAAAATGCTAAAAATTTAGCATGAATTTCAACATGGATTGCATCTAAAAAGAAATTGGTAGGGAGGATTGCGTGTTGTATTCAAATTGCTTGAGAGGGTTCAGTTATCTTCCGCTCAAGTCAATTTAAAAGACTAAGGCTGTCCAGTTGCCCAAGATGGATAACTAAACAGCCTTAGATAAGAGGTGCAGTTAGAAACCGCACTAAGAGACAAAAACTCTATTCAAAACCGCCGACCTTCGCTGCTTCAGGTGCGCGTGTCGGGAGTTCTTTCTTGGCTAATGTGTCTTCAGGCACATAACCGGAGTAGTCAGAAATCTGACCGTGCGTCAACGCATACACCACAACGTTCGTCATGAAACGATACACACCGGGTGAATAGTGGACACTACGTGTTGGGAGACTGACAGACTCCATGGCGCACATATAGTCACGACGGACAACGATAACGGACAACTTTTCACCGACGGAGATACCTTCGAGGTAGTTCCGTTTCGGTGGACGTGTGCCCCACCAGAAGATGTCGAATCCGACTGGGGGTCCGCCCATTTCATAGAAGTTGTCATAGACTTCGTGATCGTTGGCAATCCGTTCAATCTGATACTCAGGCATGACGTAACGCATCTGTGCGAGGAAGAGACGAATCATCGCCTGTGCAGGTGCGTTCACACCGCAATCGTCAAAGACAAGGAATCCACCTTTTTCGACGAGGTAGCGGCGCATTCCAGCGGCTTCAGTCTCAGTGAGACGGCTGTCCATTTTACCACCACCATACTGCCGTCCAAGCAAGTTACGAGACCGGACGAGTGAGGGGTCGTGTCCTGTCATGAAGACGAAAGGTGTTTTGAAGAGGTTAGCATCGGTAAGTTTCAATGCGCCACCTTCAACGTTCATGTCGGTTTTGATTTTGGTACGTTCGTTGAGCCACTTCGTCAATGCGTTGAGAGAAGAGGCATCAGCCCACCAGTCAGAGAGACTGTGGCGGATCCGTGTGAAACGGAATACACCGCGGATGTCTTTACCTTTACCGATAACGCGACCACCGGGTTCGCCTCTGGGCAGGGGTGGCACTTCGACGTTACCAAGAGTAATGTTTTCAACGACATCGCCGAGGGCATCACGTGCGGCACCGACGTTTTCGACCATTGCGAGACCGGGTGGACGTTCAAAAGCGACTTTCACCTGTACTGCGGTACCTGCGACACCACGACCGATGTTAGCCGGTCCGGCGGAGGGTGCACTTGCGACAGGTGCGGAGAACGCCAAGGCACCGGGTGCGTCCGATACCGGGAGATCTGTATGTGTTACAACGGTCGGCACGGGTGCGTTTGGTGTAACGACTTTCGGGACATTCGGGTTGATTGGTGCGTCAACTTTGACGGTCTGGTTTGAGAATTCGAGTACCGTCTGCGGCTGGAAGCTTGACTTTGCGACAAACGCAGTCGTTACACGCGGTTGTACCTGAACCTGTTCGACAACGACAGTGTTTTGCGTCGGAACAGTCGGCTTAATAACCGGTTTCACGACAGGCTTCCGTACCTTAGGCTTCGGTGGCTTCTTGGGTTGGAGCACTTCGGCACCGACGAGATCTTTAAACTGTTCAGTTTGTGTTACCAGATAAACACCGGCAACGACAGCGATGATCACGTGGAGTACCAATGAAGTCATAAAGGCACCAGAGGTTCTTTTTACGCTCATTCGTTATTACCTCCAAGGGGTGTTGTTTGCGTATCCTACGAAAAGAAAAATAAAAGTTGTTGATGCAGAAGATGTATGCAATTTCTATGCCAATGCTGAAACCGCTGAATTTGCGGGTAATCTCTGCATCAAAACGGTTAAGCTGCACAAAAACGGGCAGCTGAGGTTCTAAGTTGCACAAAAACGGGCAGTTTTCGGCGAAGTTCGCGAACCGATATTGGCAAATTTACGGAGCTAAATCTTCCTGATCATTAGAAGACTTCGCAAAGAATTTCTCAATGCGCGGTTTCGCAGTCTCGTCTAAACCAAAGATACCCAGATTATTCTGCGTAATGCTGTCAATCTGCTGAATAAACCATTCGTCCTTCTTTTTCACGAGATAGAGGTGGGTTTCACCCGGATACGCGCCTTTGAAACAGTTTAATCCGAGCGCACACGCTTCGAGTGAGCTGCCCTTGTAGCGGATCCAAACCTTCGAGAGTGTAGAATTCGGTCCCCACTTGTTACCTTTTGTTCCAATACCCTGCCATAAGCCTAAGATATTGACTTGGACATTTTTCCAACCTATCGCTACTGGCACAGGTTCGTTACCGGCAAAGATGGTCCCGAATTCAATAGAAGCAGTATCAAAGGTATCCTGAATGTCTTTGATCTCGTTTTCGTTAAAGGCGTTATAGAAGTCGGCATAAACGGCTTGTATTGCTTTTTTCTCGGCATCAAAGTCGATGGGGGGTCTTGAAGCAACAACGGGTTCTTCCCCAGTACTCTCCGTTGCGGAACTCTCAGTTGGCTTTTCAGGGGTTTCATCGTCAGTACCACACCCTACAATGCTGATGCTCATGATGCCTACTGCAAAAAGGACAAGCACGAGCCACGTTAATCTCAATTGCTGCATTTTTCTAAATTCCTCCTTTAGATTCATCGCGTAGCCTGCAAACCGATGTTGCAAGCCGATCGCATCCAAAAATCGTCTTTTCCTACCAAACTGTGGACTTTACAATACGCGCGCGGGAAAAATTGATTGTCGAATGGCTAAGGCATATTCTTGTGTTTCACACTTTAACAGACATTATACCTTTTTTTTTAAACTATGTCAAGTTAATTTGTCACTGTTGACAGATGTTTTTGTTTTCTGTCAAATCTTTCTATTTTCTCAGGGCAAATACTCGAACTCTTCAAGCGTCTGGATTACATCGGCAACTTGAATTTTGGACATACATCCGTCTCTGCCGAATCGGCAGGTTGTACCCCGGCATGGCGGACAGTCAGTTTTGCGTTGAATCGTCCGACACTTTGTGCCTACGGGTCCAAAGCGGGTTGGGTCACCGGGTCCATAGAGTCCTATTGTCTGGGTGCCTACGGCTGCAGCGAGATGCATCGGACCGCTATCGTTGCCGATAAACACATTACATGTATGCAAGATTGATGCCAACTGGGTCAGGGTTGTTTTACCGGCGATATTAACCGACTCCGCCCGCATCAGCCGTTGAATTTCGGTGATTATCGGCATTTCGTCATTTACACCGACAAACAGAATTTCTGCACGTTTTCGTGCAATTAGCCAATCCGCTAATTCTGCGTATCGCTCAGGTATCCACCGTTTTAATGGAATTGGGGAACCTGGATGGATAGCAATCAATGGTCGTTCTTTGTCAATTTGATGCTCTGTTAGGAAATTGGATGCCCATTTCCTATCTTCTGCTGTTACCGAGAAGGTCGTGGTCTTTATAGGTGTTGGAATGCCTGCTCTGTCTAAGACATCAAGGTTGCGCGTTGTTTCGTGTATGCCGGTGAATTGCGCGAAGCCTAATTTGTTCGCAACTTGCAGGGACGCTCGGTCAAGGCGTTTCGGTGTAATCCGTAATAGTGAAAAACAGATAATACGCCAATCACTTCGGAGTTCCACGATTAGGTCGTATTTTTGATGCCGTAACTCTCGGTAAAGTCGGAACGTTTGTTTTAGCAAAGTCGGTTCCCCTGTGCGGCAGAAAGCAGGGGAATTGTATTCCAGGACCTTATTCACATCAGGATGTTTTTCCAAAACAACGCGACTCCACACACCGGTCAATGCGTGTAGTTCGGCATCTGGGTACGCTTGACGTAGATTGGAAAACACGGGTGTTGCTAACAGGACATCTCCGAGATGATCGAGTTTGACAACGAGGATCCGTTTCGGTGCGAAGTTCTTCGGCAAACGTTTCCGATAAAAGAGCCACTGTATGACAGTGGAAACGATTAAAGTGAGAGTTTCGGATGCATTCTGAAACATTTTTCTCAGTTTAGCCAATTTGCGGAGATTTGTCAAGCGGTATGGAGAAAGAAACTAAACGACCGTATAAATTAGTTGTAGAGGCTGGTTTCCCAACCCGCCTCTCTTAATTTGCCCTTCTCACCAGCAAAACGCAGTCTAACCCCTCTCCTGCTGTCCATTTTTTGAACAGAATTGTCCATTTTTTATTCCAGAAAAATTTGATAACCCTACGAAATCAGGCACTTCTTGCCTATTTCAGGTTTGGCATTATATTTGCGTTAGCATTAATTAATTAGATGTCCACCTACTTGAATTAGCGTATGCCAGAACTGATTATTCAAACCATTTACTTTACAAGGGAGTTCATCATTATGCGAATAAAAAATAGATACAGATTTTTCTTGCTGACTATTGGGTTGGTATTTTGCCTGTTTGGGTGTGATGCCCAGCAAGGCGGACTCTTACTACCCGATAACATTTTAAACATTTTATCTGAAAACGAGCAGGTTCCGGCTATGGAAAGCGTTGAGAGCACTAACGCTGAAACCTCCTTTGAACAGAATCTTTTGCCTATTCTCACACAAAGATGTGCGTATGCTGGTTGCCATGTTGCTGGCGGTCCCAAAAACCTTGACTTCAGCACATATCAAGCTTTTATGAAGGGTGGGGATGCGGGTCCCGTATTTATTCCAGGTGATGCGCAAGGAAGTGCTATTATTGATGAAATTGTTTCAGGTAGAATGCCCATCGGTGGTCCACAGTTGACCATTGCGGAAATTCAACGCTTTACTGATTGGATTAATAACCAAGAAGTAACCACTGATAAACCCGTTGATGAACCACCTCAGACCCAAACTCCGGAATCCACTGACGGTACAGTTTCTTTTCAACAGGACCTTCTGCCTATTCTCACGGCGCGGTGTGCATATAGTGGTTGTCACGATGCTAACGGTCCCGACGACCTCGATTTCAGGACATACCAAACCTTCATAAGAAGCGCAGAGGACGAGGATGTATTCGTCCCAGGTAACGCGCGAAGCAGCGATATTATTGAAGAAATTGTCTCTGGCAGAATGCCTCCTGACGGTCCTCCGTTGACTGCTGTGCAAATTCAACTTTTCAGAGATTGGATTAATCAGCAAGACCCTGCCGATTTTCCTAACCTCCGTTACGATGACGATGATGACGACGACGATGACTACAACGACGACGATGACTACGACGACGACGATGACTACGACGACGACGATGACTACGATGATGACGACGACGACGACGATGATGATGATGATGACGACGATGATGACGACTACGATGATGATGATGATGATGATGATGATGATGACGATGACGACGATGATGATGATGATGACGATGACGATGACGATGACGATCATGATGATGATGACTAATAGCAATCTCAACATCTTGCCATCACACAATTCTATAAAGGCTGGTTTTATACCAGCCTTTATGTTTAATCCATCACTTCTCTATCAGTAATAACCGCTAAACGCATTTGCATTTCGCAGATGGATTCTGCTATACTATTTTCAAACACTCCTATCCTTCGCAGACGAATCTTGGCTTATGCGATTTATCAAACACTTCTCAGAAATTGATGAGACAGACTTATCCGGGGTCGGTGGAAAAGGGTTGAATCTCGGAAAACTGACGCGGGCAGGGTTTCAAGTGCCACAAGGTTTTTGTGTCACCACAGATGCCTATCGGTTTTCTGTCCAGGATCTGTCCGAACAGAATGCGGGCGCTATTAAAAATCTTGAATTGTCGCAAGAACTCATCACGGAAATCCGCACGGCACAGGAGAAATTGCAGACAGCGACAGTCGCCATACGTTCAAGTGCGACCGCGGAGGATTTAGCAGAAGCGAGTTTCGCTGGACAACAGGACACCTTTTTGAATGTGGCATCCGATGAACTCTTAGATGCGCTGAAAGCGTGCTGGGCATCGCTCTGGTCGGAACGGGCTATTGCTTATCGGCAGACACAAGAAATCGCCAATGACGGGTTAGCAATGGCGGTTGTAGTCCAAGAGATGTGTGAGGCAGATGTCTCCGGCGTGTTTTTCACTGTCAGTCCTTTTAGTGCGGATGTCTCCATCGTTGAGTCGAATTGGGGGTTAGGGGAGTCGGTTGTTTCTGGGGTAATCACGCCTGATAGTTTCCATATATCGCGGAAGACAGGCGAGGTTTTAGAAAAAAATGTTGCTACAAAACGCGAGATGGTAACCGCTGCCGGTGTAGATGAGGTATCGCCTGCCCAACAAGACGTTCCGAGTCTAACGGATGCACAACTGAAAGAACTGACGCAACTCGGCATGCAGATTGAAACCTTCTATGGAAAGCCGATGGATATTGAGTGGGCATTCGCTGATGCCCAGTTTGTGTTGTTGCAAGCACGCCACATTACCACACCTGTCACCGCAACTACATCCTCCGAGCACGTACATCCAACCTCTGGGACCGACACGGAGTCCGTTGAAAAACTGCGTCAAGGGGAGATTCAGAAACTGGAAGCACGGACCGAAACACACGGTACTGTCTGGTGTCATCACAATCTCGCGGAGGTGTTGCCTGCTCCGTTGCCGATGACCTGGACGATTGTCAAGGAATTTATGTCGGGGGCTGGTGGGTTAGGCAAAGCGTACCGCGGTTTAGGGTTTCATCCGAGCCAACGGGTGGATGACGAAGGGATTCTTGACCTCATCTGTGGAAGGGTTTACGTTAATTTGAACCGTGAGGCGGAACTTCACTTTGATGGTTTCCCGTTTGCTCATGATTTCAATGCCTTGAAACAGCATCCACAACAGGCGATGTACGCGCAAGCACAAACCGATATTACGCGGAGTAACGCGTCATTTTGGTTGAAACTGCCGCTTCATGTCATTCGTATGAGCAGTGCAGAGATGCGGCTCCGACGCATTCGATCAGACTTTGATCAGCTGCTAACGGAGGAGAGTTTCCCGGCATTTCAGGTAGAAGTTGAAGCAGAGCAAAACCTTTTATATTCAGACCTCTCCGATGCGGAATTAGTGACAAAATTCCGGACATGGTGCGCGAAAACATTAGACGATTTCGCGCCGAAAGCACTCACTGCCACGCTGCTTGCTGGCTTTTCACTGCAACGATTAGAGGCGGCACTCCTAAAATGTTTGGATGAGATAACGGCAAAGTCACTCGCGAGTAGGCTGATTAGCGGACTTTCTGGTAATCTTACCGTCGAAACTAACGAGAAACTATGGCAGGTAGCAAATGGAGACTTGGCACTCACCGATTTTATAAAAAACTATGGACACCGTGCCGTTAACGAGTTTGAATTGGCACAACCGAGATGGCGCGAAGATACGACCTATCTTGAACAGGTGATTGCATCTTTTCAGCAAGAAATCTCAGGAACAGACGAAGGACAAGAACGTGCCTCACATTTTGTGCGACAAGTAGAACAGCGTGAGGCTGCGGAGGCGGAACTCAGTGCGATCCTCGGAGATAAGGCGAATTTACAGAAACAGATCAAGAGTGAACTGGATTTCACAAGGCGTTACATGCCTTTTAGGGAAACAGCGAAATTTTACCTGATGCTCGGTTATGAGCAAATTCGACGTACCTTACTGGAATTAGATAACCGTTATGAACTTGAGGGTGGTATTTTCTATCTGGTGCCAGATGAATTAGAGCGACTGATTGATGGTGATGATCTCAGTGATATTATCGCCACGCGGCGGATTGAACGGGAACTGATGTTACAGATTGAGATACCGGATGTCATTTTCAGTGATGCATTGGAGCAGATTGGCGCGCCAGTGTCAATTGGCGCAGCGGAAACGTATACCGGTATAGGCGTTTCCGCTGGCGTTGCAACGGGGAAAGCACGTGTACTGCTGGCACCTTCGGACGTGAATCCATCTGACCGTGATTATATTTTGGTGTGTCCATCAACGGATCCTGCCTGGACACCCCTTTTTCTGCATGCAGCGGGTTTGGTGATGGAGCGCGGTGGTATTTTATCGCACGGCGCGGTTGTCGCGAGGGAATACGGTGTTCCTGCAGTCGTTAATATTCCAAACGCCACTCAACGTATCACTGATGGGCAGGAACTTCAGGTGGATGGGAACAATGGAATCGTCTCAATTTACCACGGGACCTCGTAGTGGGGGAAAGAACATGCTATTTGATGCCTATTGGGATAAACGGCTCCAAAAACGTAGGAAAACGCGCAGGGCATTACTTATGTCATTGGTTTTACACGCCGTCGCGATA
Organism: Candidatus Poribacteria bacterium; assembly: GCA_965208735.1. Classification (GTDB taxonomy): domain Bacteria; phylum Poribacteria; class WGA-4E; order WGA-4E; family WGA-3G; genus WGA-3G. Next base: position 3,587,432 of record CBDBPM010000002.1, on the reverse strand, counting down.
GGCGTTATGAGTATCGGTTACATTCGGTTGTATCGCCCGATGCAGCCGTCAGAACCGTTGGTGTCTGAAGCGATTGCGGTGACGGAACTCCGACGTTTTCATGTTAGTAGTACTCAGAAACGTTCGATGCCAGCACGGCGTTCCACGCCTGTGCACGCGAAGCACTCACCCGCTGCCAATCAAGATGCTGCAAACCTGACGCATTCAGCACCTCCAACCATGTCTAATGCCTCAATTCCTGTGTTAAAAACAGATGCCCGACTACCGATGGCGGAGACCTCGCTACGCGAACACACGACAGAAACGCCAGCATGGAAGACAATCGCAGCCGCACATGCACAGGCACCCACAATTGCACCTAAACCTAAAAATGTACAAGGACAAACCGAGACGAACGAAGCTGAAGGTCGTAAAAGTCCCGCACAACCTATTGACAGAGACGCTCGGATGGGAGAGGCACTGGAAGGTATCGCCGAGAGCATCGCTGATGGCGAGACCGAAGACGCTGTTGATCTCGTTTTTCTGCTTGACATTAGTGGGAGTATGATAGATAATATCCGCGCAGTCGGTAGGCAGCTGAATCGGATGGTAACAGTATTTGAAGAGAAAGGGATCGACTTCACACTGGGTATCGTTATTTTCAGGTATCTTGAGAGTGATACGATTATTCATCCGCAGACACGGGATAGCGAGAAGTTCAAACGGTTGTTAACGACGCATGTCGTTGCTGGCATGGGTGATGAGCGTGCACACAACGCCATCATAAAAACGATTCGCCGCGTCGATTTCCGTGAAGGGGTGAACCGCCGATTTGTGCTTGTTACCGATGAGTTTACCAAAGGGTCTTATACATTATCAGAAGTGCTGAAGCAGTGCTTTCAGAACAACATCACCATAGATGTCATCGGCATTAACGACATGACGCATAGAGCACTCACAACTAAAACTGGAGGACTCTGGTACCCCATCCCAATACAAGAATAGCAGTCAGTGCTCAGAAGAATAGTTTTCAGTTAAGTAACGAAAACTTAGCCCGTAACGAAGTGGAGGGCGGATCTACGGAAAGGTGTTTCAAAGGTCCAACCTACCTCAACGAACCGCAAGGAAAATTAAAAAAATGAAATGGTCATTGAATACCTATCAAACCTGCCAAGAGTGGGAGTTAGGACGGATACTTGACACTGCTGAGGCGACTGGCTATCACGGTGTCGAGTTATTAATGGATTATAAGCAGCAGCACGGATTTGAGTGGGATACGCCAAGAGAGGCTTGGGACGGATTAAAGGCACAGGTCGATGCGAGCGGGGTTGTTATCTCCTCGCTGACCAGTTGCCAAAATTTCCACTCCGAAAACGCTGCGGATCGCGAGGAGACCGTCCGGCGTGTTACACGCGTCATTGACATGGCGGAATTTATGGGCTGCGACCATGTTCGAGTACTCGGCGACCGGTATACCGAAGATAACCGCACAGCCATCGTTGGTTATGTCACAGACGGTCTGAAGGCTCTCGGTGCTTATGCTGCAGAGAAGGATATTACGGTCTCTATTGAGATGCACGGTTCTTTCACAGATCCGGATTCGGCGATGGAAGTGATCGAAGGTGTAAATCTGTCGAACGTCGGTTTTGTTTTCAATTCGCAATTTGTAGGGTGTGATGCTGGCAGTATTGAACCGCTCTTTTCGCGCGTAGCCCCTCACATTACTGCTGTACATACGCACCGCGTGGAAGAACCAGCGACTTTTGATCTCTATCGGCAGATGTTTCAATGGCTGGATCGCATCGGTTTCTCAGGCTACATATCCAATGAGTGTGCTTATACGGGACCTGACCCAGAGAAGGTACTCGCACTCTACGTCGAACTTTTCAAAGCGTTTGTTTAAACCCCCTAAATCCCCCTTATCAGGGGGACTTTAAGAGGAGTGCGTAAATCCTATTAAAGATGAACACACCGCAATCCGCACATCTCTATAAACGGGTAGCAATTCCAGACGCATTTCTGAATGAAACAGACGGAAAGGCGTGGGGTGGCGATGTCCGTATCGGCGACTTGACGGATAATGGCACTGTCGATTTTCTGGTGTATAAATCGCTCGGCGGCATTCATCCGTGCTTCCTGGGTGCATTTACGCTCGAAGGTGAACCCATTTGGTCGTTTGGTGATAAGCATCTCGAAATCAGAGACGCGGATGCGAAGGACGCTTATCTAACAACACTCTCACCTGACCGACCAGGTCCCGTTGCTATTTATGACATCGATGCCGATGGACAGGCAGAAGTTATCTGTTTCTGGATAGATACAGATGTCTCAGAAACGAGTAAGTGGGATTTGTCTGCGATTCACTTGATGATTTTAGACGGTGCGACGGGTGCTGTCAAACGTACCGTCACGTCAGATGCATTGCGTCAGTGCGATGCTTATGCTGATGGCGAACTCCACATCCCAAACTATGTCCACCAGCGGTTGATGATCGCGAATTTCTCTGGAAATGCCCAACCGCAGGATTTCGTTGTTAAGGTAGGTGTAAATCTACTCGCCTTTAACCATGAGTTGGAACTGCTCTGGCAGTATACCGATGAATGGTTTCGTTATCCGAAGCATTCCGCGTATATTCCGGCAGTTGGCGATTTTAATGGCGACGGACTTGATGAAGTCAACGGCGGGAATTTCGGACTTGCCGCTGATGGGACGGTGCTTTGGAATCGCTTCTTCGGCGACAACATGGACTCGGTCTTAGTTTCCGAATGGGATGGTGATAAACGGGCGATCCTTTCCGGTGGCGGACAGGTGGTTGATGCCGTAGGAGATCCGATCCTCTCACTCGGTTTTGATGTTGTGCCGCACGGACAAGAAATTCGGTGTGGCAAATTACTTTCAGATCCGTCCGAGGATGCCTTAGTGATACGTTATAACGGACATCATCCTGACCTAATGGTGGTAGACAAAGACGGGCAGATTAGGAGCCGATTTCACGTTGATGAAACGCCGAACAATACGGGTTTAGAAGTTGTCCGCTGGCGCGGAGACTCTGAATTGATTTATAGCCCGGCTGCGCTTTACGATGGCACTGGAAACAGGACGGTGGTGTTCCCTGAACTTCCGCCGCCGACGGGTGGCAAGATGGGGTGGTATCACTGTTTTCCTGCCGATGTCTGTGGCGATGCCCGCGAAGAGGTTATCCTCTACGATCCTTATAGCGATGCAGTCTATATCTACACACCGCCGCCGTTTCAACCTGACCTCTTTGATGGGTATCAACATACCGAGAGGCAATATAATACGCGGCTAATAGATTAAAGGATGGAAAGCAACGTGGTCAATAAATTTCTGCTTATCTCGATTGATTGTTGGCGATATGACGCGCTCAGTCGGACGAATCCGCTTTTCAATACACCGAAGTTTGATATGTTGACGCAGGATTTTTCGCTCGCTGAAAAGTTTTTCGTGTCGGCACCTGCGACCCGTCCCTCCCATACCTCCTATTTCACAGGACTTTACCCGTTTGAGCACGGTGTCTACGGACAGACGTATCTTAAAATGTTCGAGGGCATTCCGAATCTGTTTCAGGTATTCAGTGATGCCGGTTATCATATCACGGGACGTTCCGAACGTCCGGAAGTGTTCCGCTTCCTCGATTTTGAGCCGTTTATCACGTCAATTGATCCGAATGCGCAAGCGCAGCATCTCGGTTCGCTTGAAGACCTGATACAGCACCTAAAACAACCCTCGGATGTACCGCAGTTCTGTTTTCTGCATTTTTGGTATACACACGGCGGTTACGGCATGAGCGGGATCCCGGGCGCGCCAAGCCTCAAGTGGCTGGTTGACAACGATAGATTAGATGACGCACTGCGTATCTACTATGCCGCAGCGACGCATATACTCGAGTTTAAGTTGGTCGAAATCTTGAAGCAACTTCAACTTTCAGAGTGGGCAGTCTTCATGTTCGGAGACCACGGTGAAGGTATCTGCGAAGAGCTTATCGATCACGGCAGCACGCTGAATCAGAACGTGTTACATGTGCCGCTGTTAGCGCATATTCCGGGTGTGTCAGATATTGAATTCCCGAAACCACCGATTTCGGCGATAGATCTATTTCCGACGATTATGAATCTTGCAGATATTGATGTGGATTATCACGGGTATGGACAGGATCTGCTATCTCCATCAGAATTTGATGAGAACCGGTTGGTATTGTCGGAGTTGGATAGCCTTTACGGTATCGGGTTTCTCAGTAAAAATAACTTGGAAATGCCGCACCACCGCGTGACTTCTCGGACAACGGTTGACAACGTGGAGATTAACAAATATTCGGAAGGTGTTCGGCTCTGGTCGCTGACGGATGGTGAGCATCTCTATCGTGAAGATGAACAGACAGGTGAGTTTGTGTATCGGCAGGTCCTGAATGGCGAGGATCTTACCTGTGAGGATCCTGATCGCTTCCGGGACGCTTACGACGACATCTTGATGAATTCCAATTATCAGCACCTACAAGCGCAAGAATCCACGACTGAAGAGACAAAGATTTTAGAGGGCAAGTTGCGGAATCTGGGGTATATTGAATAAGTCTCTATTTTAGTCGGCAACTTCATCAATCTGTGCTGCATAGGGTTGTACCAAAATATCCGCCGGAATTCCGAGTTCTTTGTGCAATTTCCGAATCATATCAAGCGATAAAGCACGCTTCCGATTTAAGACTTCTGACACACAGATATCCGCACCGAGATAGGTTTGGAGGTCAGGTTCGGATAGCCCTTGGCTCTCCATATAGTGAAGAATTGCCTCAATAGGATCTGGTGGCGGAATTGGGTAGTGCTTCTCTTCATAAGCCTCCACCAGTGTGACAAGCACATCAAGCTGATCCGCCTCTGGTGAACCCTGTGCTGCATCCCAAAGCTGATCAATGGTTTTTAGGGCAGTTTCATAATCTGCTTCGGATCGGATCGGTTTAATATCCATAGTTGCTCCTTAAATCGTTGAGGCATCAATTTTATCATAAGCATTATGTGTTCCAATGAATCGAATATAAACGATGCCAGATTGATAATGGATAGCTGTTACCAGACGATAATAATTCCCTTTGATGTTAAAGACCACCCGGTTGTTTTTGATAAAACTTGCATTTCGATAATCAACTTTTACATCGGATGGTGTTTTCCACTCAGCACGTTTCACACGGGTATACCACGTTTTAAGTGCCGCTTCGGCATTAGAATGCTTCTCCCAAAATTCTTTCAAAGTTCTGCGCGAGATAACTCTCATGTAAGTATTATACCACAGCGGTCAAAATTTGTCCTGCTGAATAATAACAGGATGTGAACATCAATCGGGATCTTCAAATCCGAATGAATTCCAATTACTAGCACTTACAAGCGCAAGAATCCACGACTGAAGAGACAAAGATTTTAGAGGGCAAGTTGCGGAATTTGGGGTATATTGAGTAGGTTCAACGCTCGCTATGGTCTTCCGAGAAAATCTGCACATGAAACTTTTTACATCTTTAAGTGCTTGCTTTGCCATTTTTATCTTTGGCGGATGTGCTGCAAAATCGCATCAGGAAACACCGATCACTCTTACTGATATTGTCAACGATGTTGAAGCACACGGGGTCAATTCAGCATACAAGGGACAAAAGGTTACGATCACCGCTGCTGGCAGGATTTATCCGAGTGCTGACGGGGACCCTCCAAAATTAGAACTGTTTACACATCACAATAAAGTACATTTTTTCATTACGGATTCGGACGCTAAATTTGTGCTCGATCACTATTATTCAAACTACATGCAGAGTGATTTGGCACACATTCGGAGCCATACAACTTACACCTTCACACTGCTTATAAAAGACATTTCCGAAGACACAACCACAGACAGAGAGCGTTTCTTCATTATTTGGGCTGATGTCCCTGAACACACAGCGAAAGCGAATATTGAAGTTATCGACACAACGCTTGAACTGATTGTGACGGGTGGTCAGCGTCATGTTGGAAAAACAGTGCGTCTTCAGGCGACTGTTTCACTTGATAGGATGAATGCGCTGCTGGGGATTCGAGATGATGTAGACCCGGAATTGGTAAAAAATTATTCAGGCGCGATGACACTTGACACAAATAATAGCAATGTGACATTTTGGATCATAGATGATGCTGCAGGAGATGACCTCTTTCCTTCCAACCTTGAAAAATATAAGAACCATCAGACGTATAGGTTCACGCTCTACATTGAAAGGATCGTGAGAGATGAGGGGCAGGTCGAGATTACTTCGGGCATTGCCGACGATTAATGCAACCGCATATCTCTCAATGTTTATTGACTGGGAAGACGCTTTCACTGTCAGGTTTGAAAGGGTTGTTGTTTACTAACGGAATGTTCCCTTTTTTCTCCTCAACGAGTTCCCAGTCGCCTGTTTTCCAATGCTTTTCGTAGGCATAGATAACCTTGAGACCTTCAAATTCCAGCCAGACGCGTTTCGCCTGCGGGTGAATCTCATCATCTATGGAGGCGACAGCGTGTTCATGGTTTTCAGACCAGATAAGACACTGCTGCTTGGGTTCTCGCGCTTCTCCGTGCGGTGGTGTGAACAGGTCTCTATATTTCATCACCACTTCTACAATTCATGAATTGTTGCCTCAAGCGTTTCTGTATCCACAACGGCAACCGTTGCCTTCCCGGTCGTCCATCCGCCTGTTTCACCGGGATTGAGCAATAAAGCTTCACCTTTTTGGATATCTATCTGATGCGTGTGTCCGTAGACGACGATATCGAAATCGCCGCTTTTGGAGATTGGGATGGCGAGTTCAGGATAGTGCATTACAGCGATGTTTCTATCACCGAGAGATGCGCTTGCGAGGTTCGGGTGTACCTCACCGCCGATGGTTTCAAATCGTTTAGCAACGACGATACGTTCACCGTCATTATTGCCGAATACGCCGACAACGCGGCAGTTCAAGTCTCCTAACGAATCAATAGCGAACGGAGCAATAAAATCGCCAGCATGGACGACGAGATCCACACCGAGTTCATTGAAAAGTGCGACAGCGCGTTTGACGTTTGGGATGTTGTCGTGGCTGTCAGACATAACACCGAGTCTCATATTTTTAATTTTCCTTTTTAATTGTTATCAGTTATCGGTTATCAATGTTAGCAAGTGAAGAAAGTTTCAAAGTGTACTAAAGTTGCGAAGTTGGTAACTTTATGGACTTCTTTAACTGACCACCGACACCCCTTTACATTACGGGTTTAAATCTTGCGAGCCTGTTTAGGCGGCTACCGAGACAGGTATCCTGTGAATAACATTTCCGAGGTAGCCTTTGGGATTCCACGGTTGACTGAATGGCTGCGCGGCACCTGTATGGTCGGACGCGCGTGCCCATATTTCATAGTACCCCTTGTTTGCAAGGGTGAGTTCGGCTTCCCAATGGAACCAAGCGTATCTGTTTGATGACAGAATTAACCGGGTCTCTTGCCACTGCAGCCCGAAATCTGTAGAGATCATAACTTTATCAACCTGATTTTCACCTGCCCAAGCATGTCCTCGGACCTTTATAGGGGTGTCCGCGCTGAATTCCCGAGATGATTGTGGTTGCGTAATCAAAGATTTAACCTGCCATGCAGTCGCGATGCGCATATCCTCGACTGGCGGCTTATCTCCAGGTGCTATCGGATAAGCCGGAATGCGATAGGAATAGCCCCTCATTTTTTCGGAGTCGTGAACCGTATCCCGTACCCAGATACGGTTGAGCCATTTTTGCATTGCGCTGCCGACCCATCCGGGGACAATTAGCCTCGCGGGAAATCCGTGGGCTGCTGGCAACACTTCTCCGTTCATCTTAAGCGCGATGAGCGTGTGTTCATCCATCGCTTTCTCGATCGGGATTCCGCGTGAAAAGGGTTCGCTGCCGTCGTTGGGTAGGTCTTCGCCATAGTTTCCTGTATAGACAGCACTCGGTTTCACACCTGCGGCTTGCAAGACATCGCGTAGGCGTACGCCCGTCCATTCACTACAAGCGATCGCGCCGCGTTGCCACGGGATCCCGCTAACTTCCGGTTCAAATAGACTTCTGCCATTCCCAGCGCATTCCAATACGACCTCCATGGAGACCTGTGGGAAACGTGTTAAGTCATCCATTGACAGTGCCAGTTCTTTATCAACTTCACCGTCTACAACCAACTTCCATCCTCGGAGATCTTTATTTATTGCTCGTTCTGGAATGCCGCTGTTATTACGGACGAAATGTCGTTCTGTGGGAGTCACATCATGGTTGAGGAGATGCGGCGCAAACTCGCCGTTAAAAGGGATATCCGAATGGACGAGCATGCCCGGCTTTGGGAGTCCTGCGGCTTGCGGGTCTTCCAAAACAACGGGCATGAGTCCTCTGTCCAACAGGCCTCGGTCAACGGCTTCGCAGCCTGCGCCAAACATGCCCAGACTTGCAAGCAGTGCCGTTTTGCCTACCGTAGTAAGAAAGTCTCGTCTTGTTGTGTCAGGAACAGTTTTACGCCAATCCGTAAAATTGGGGTTGTGCGTGCTTTTTGGCATGATCGAAGTTCTATTTCAAAAAAGAGACGGGCTTTCCTCCTACCGCGAGAGCAGTGGGATTCCAGCCCGAGGGTAGGGGCGAGGTAACCTCACCCTCTACACTAATCATCATCGCGTTCGCTGAGCAACTCACCGCGTGCGAGACGTTCTGCGTTCTCAGTGGACCACAGAATGTTCTTCATCAGCTTCTGCGCCGTGATGTAACGTGTCGCCGCCAGTAGATGCATCCGTTGTTCTTCAGCGTCAACTGACAAGTCGTAATGCCGGAAGGCGACTTCAAGGACTTGGAACATGTGGAGTTCTGCATCTTCACGTAGCAAGATGTGTGAGAGCGTTTGTTTCAGAGCGTCAATGTCATGCCCTTCTTCGAGATACTGATTCACAAGAATTTCCGCTTCGTAGACTTTTTGGAAGTCAGCGAACTCTTGGAGTCGATCTAACATTTTGTCAGCAGAGGCATAAGTTTCATCAGGTATCCGTTGCCCGGGTCTCGGAATACGGGCGGCAGGCATGTTCAACCAACGTAAGTATGCCAAATAGACGACCCCGTGAAAAATGCCGCGCAGGAGTTTTGCGCTTGGCGCATACTGGAAAGCGTGATACAAGGCGTGCGAGTATGAGTAAATGTTCGCGACATCGTGCCAGTCTCCTTCGTTCTTGAGATGGAACCGGGCAGTACGAACCGCTGAAGCGTATGTCATCGCTCGGCAGATGTCGGTTAGATTGACCCCTTCGCGAATCTTTTGCTCAACTTCGGCGACAGTGGGTTCAAATTCGTCACCGAGCAGCGTCTGTGCAAACGCTGAAATATCGAGTTCGGCTTCGTTCGCTTGATTGTCGTCCCAGATACTATCGAGTCTCTCAAAGACGGGTTCTAAAACAGGTACAGCGTCAGCCCATCGAGAGGTTTCCTCATGCCGTGTTCTACCGACGAGATCAACGACAATCGGACGCAAAATCTCGTGTGAGCCTTCCCAATTGATGTAATCCAACGCTTCAAACATTTTATTCGCAAAATCGAGGGCGTGCCCGTCGCCGGTGAAGTAATAGTCTGTTGCTGCCGTGTATACAAAGTCTGCGATGACCGATTTATCGTAGTCTCGGTCATTCAACGTGAGCAAGATGCGTTCCGCCGCGCCGCCGTGGCGTTTATCAATAAAATACCGGAACCATCGCATCAGTGTTTCCAGATCGTGTTCCTCGCTCATCCGCGGGAAGGGTGAGCGATAGGGGCGTGCACTTCCCGTTGTTCGACGGCTAATCTGGCTTAATCCGTGTACAAGAAACAGGTTATGGTCATCTGGATCAACATCATCCCACAAGTTCGCTGCGAGTGTGAGGATCGCAACACCTGACGACCATCCATCACTACTTTTGTGTGCACCGTAGTGGAGGCCCTGTTGGATAATCTCCGCGGGTGTCGCGCCTGCATCACGCAGTGCTGTGACGGCTTTAGCGATAAAGAAGGTGCTACGGTCCTTGAGACCACGCTCAAGGGCACGCTTACCGTTTGCGATGACACGCTGTTTTGCTGCCTCTCGCTCGCCTTTCGCTAACCCGACGTACAAATAACCGTCCTCTCGGGCCTCAACAGGAAAGGCTTTCAGGTCGTCGCCGAACGCCAAGAAGCAGGCACCCGATTTGAGATCAAATTCCCAGTGATGCCAATGGCAGATTAGGACTCCATCACGGATACTCCCTTTGGACATCGGATACCCCATGTGTGGGCAACGGTTGTCAACGGCGTAAAATTTATCGCCGGACTTGAAAACAGCCAGATGTGTACCGTTGACATGAAAGGGTTTGCCTTCGAGTTCCTCAAAATCTTCAGCGGGGCAGAGTTGGTGGTAGTCAAGTTCGGTTTCGTCTATCGTAGGTAATGGTGGTGCTTCAACGTGGATGGAACCGATACCGGTTTCTTCAAGAGCAGAAGTTGGAGTTTGCACAGTCTTTTCCTCCTATTGAAGATTTTTTGTTTCTCATTTTTGGGTAATAAACGTTTCGCGCGTACTATTAACAGTATATGCTACCTTCCAAAAAATGTAAAGAAAAAAGAGAGGGTGTAAATATTTTGGCAGTGGATTGTCAGAATCAGGATTATCGGATTTTCAAGGTTGGAAACGTCTAATGCGGACAACGGGACCCGTAGCATTGCATTCCCACAAGCAGAAGCAGGGTTAGGATTTACGGTTGCTTTGTTTCTTTTCACGATACGGTGAGAAATCTACATACTTTTTGCCCTGCTTCAAACGTTGTTCCCGACGTTTCATCAAAAAATCCATAAGGGTATCCACGTCCCCAAACAGCACTGCGATCCGCTCCTTCGCTTGTCGGCATTCGTTCAAAATTTTATCATTCATGAGAGTTCCTCCAGTATCGCCTTTGGTGATTCAATGCGGGGCGGCGAATAACCTGCTTCACGACAAATCCGCTCAATTTTCTGAAGTCTTAAACTCATCCATATCATCTGTTCCTCATGTTAGTTTAACCATTAAACACAATGGGTATAATTTAAACCATAGTTTGGACACTTGCAGTCTGTTTTGTGCCTTGTTTTCAAGAATGTTTCTATTTTTCTTCGAGTTTTGGGTTCAGCATAACTCACCGAAAAGCACATTTATACCCAACGCAGGTACCTCTACATAGCACTCCGCTGGAGTGCAGGGGTCTCTGCATACTATTTCTATAGATATATCACGCCGCTGGCGTGAGGAGACCTCTGAATGTCGGTGTCGTTAGTTTCATATTGATAGCACACAGATAGCTTGTGTTTATTTGCTCCAGCGGAGCAATATGTCTATAGAAACTGGTAATTTAGAGGCTCTTGCACTCCAGCGGAGTGCTATGTCCGAAAATCGTCCAAACTATAGTAATTTATAGTAAAGCCTATAGTTAATTGGGCACTCTCAAACAGTCTGAATCCCTATAACAGGCATTCAGACTGGCACAAACTAACAGTTTATGCTACAAAGATGTCTACTTATTTATGTGCTTCACTATACACGCAAAAAAGGGCACTCTCACGGATTAAGTTTTTTCCATTCCTTTTCAAGGTCGCATCGGGATTTCTTTCCGCCGTGGATGCTTGGTTCGGCACATAACAATTCACGAAGGCGACGCATAGCATTGTGAGCGTCTTCAGTTGTGATGTCAAGTCCTTCAGTTAGCAAAAGGCGATCCAATTCGTGACGGACTGGATCGTGGTATGCCTCATTGAAAGGTAACATCCGCTTATGTTTCAAGGCGTGAAAGATACACTCAGCATTTGCCAATGCTTCATTTGACAGACAGCTGCTATAAACATATTGAAGAAATCCGCAGAAACACCCAAGCAAAAACCCCAAGCAAATAAACCCTACGGGACTAAAGACCGAGCATTTACCTCACTTGTTATGGCGATATGAGAGGTATTTCCGATTAATAACGCTTTTCTTATACCAAGAAACATGCCTATTTTCTCCTAATCAGAGAGTCTACTCAAATATCGCAGCGTCGGGTTGGCCGCGGTAGAGAACAACACTATACTGTAAGTTCAGGATTTCATCGTGTGCGAGATGGAGCGGTTCATAATAGACAGGCGAGGGATGGATTAGGCAGTAGTTTTCACGGTTGCGTACCCACCATGTTGTTGGATAGCGAGGATTATCCGGATGGTCAACGATAGCGACGCCGTACGTCTTGTTGTCAGTCGGGTGTTGTGTCGTGAAACTGCACCACCGGCTTTGTTGACCGAAGATGTCCATCGGTTCGGTGCGTCCGTCGGCATCTAATAGGTTGCCCGGTGTGATGATATTGTCAAATCGGATCGCCATGCCGCTGTAGAATCTGCCGTCTGCACCGGGTTCACCGCGCCGTAAATCTAAAACGACTTCACGCGCGTTCGGATGCAATGTCAACGCCACAGAAATCTGCATCGCATCTGCTGTGGGTGGATGGATGGTTATCTCTCGTTGCTCGGTGAGATGCGTTGCACCTTGCCAATCTATCCACGCGTTCTCTGTTGTTAGACGTGCACTGTCAGCGTCTGCACTTTGTGCAACGATTCGCTGATGGACGATCTTGCCGAAACCGGTCGGATCACTACCGGGTCCTGGTTGTTCCCAAAAATTGACTTCGTTGACCTTTTTCCATGCGACCCATAAGCCTTGATGATGTACGTGATCGCCGGGTTCGTTCATCGTAAGCGGCGGCGCACCGGGGAGATTCAATGGGTGGCAAAACGGACGGTTGCCATCTTCGGGGAAATGGTAACCCAAGACCTGTTGCTCGTTCCAAGCGACGGTTAGACTATGTTGCGTTTGTGAAAGTGAGAACATTTTTATCTACCTACCTTAATTGAGGTACGGGTTCACGACTTCGCGCTCCAGTGCCAAGCCTTCCCATTCGTCGTCGCCGGGCCCGTCGTAGATGAGCGTATGCGGTCCCGCGAAACCGGCTTCTTGGGTGAGTTCAAGACATTGCACATAGTCCGCTTTGTCCATTTCGCGCGGTGCGGCGAAATGTGCTTTGGTGTGGCACGACTCTGCCAACGCAGCGATCGCGGCGAGGTCTTCGTATTTCGTATCGCCACGCCAGTTACCGAAGTCGAGACATAATCCCACCTTACCCTCTAATCCGTCTAAAATGGTTTTGACGTTTTCAGGTGTAGAGAAGATGGAAAACCAGTTTTCGCTCATCAAGCGGATGCCTGCAGTGTCGGCGCGTTCGGTGAGTTGTGCAAGGACATTGCGGCTCTGTGCTACGGTCTCCGCTGATGGATCTGCCTTGCCACCGATGACGCGTGCACATTTCGCACCGAGTTTGCCAGCAATGTCAATCCACTTTTCAATCCAAGCGATGTCACGTGCTGCTTCCGACGGGTGCGTGATGTCGCCATCATCAATCAGCACGGAAAAGAGTTCAACATCGGCATCTGCAAGGGCGGCGCGGAGTTCGGAGAGGTAAGACTGCTCAACAGAGGGCAGATGGAAATGACAAATCTCTAAGGTACGAATGCCGAATTCGGCAACGCGTGCGGGTAATTCAAGAAGTGAAATGGGTCCCTTGTTGTGGGTTTCGGTCGGAATCTGCATGCCGTGCGCGGGTCCGGTGAATCCGGGTTTACCGAGTTGTCGGTGCAAACTCCACGTTGAGACTGAAAGACGAGGTGTTGACATAATTTAAATTCTCCAGAAATTGCGATCAGAGGATCGCTGCAGCTGCATCAAACATAATGCTCACCTAACAACAATTTGAAATAGGTATCTAATTCGGATTCTGTCCGTTGCTTCTCTATTGGATTTAGCGGAAAATGCTTTTTCAGAGAAGGATGATGTCTAACAGTATCACTGATGAAAGCAGATTTGTATTGTTTGAACAGGTTATTATCTATAAGCACATCGCAGTTCCCAAAATAGAAAGGCAGTCTATGCAGGTTTCTTTTGAAAACATCTACATAGGCATAATAATCAAGTTTTCGTTTGTCAATTACGATTGTATTCGTGCTGTAACTTTCAACAAAAGTGCGGTTTCTTTTTAATGCGTTGATGTCTCGCATTGTCCAAAAAAACAGAGAATCATTATATGTAGGTCGGTTCTTCTTCTTAGGGTATTTATCAACATAACCCGTAATATAATCAAAATCGCTGAGACAAAAATCTCCTATAGACATTACGCCTCTCTGAGGCTTTATCGGTGCTGCGCGCTTTTTGTTATCTTTACCGGCTATACGAAAACGAAAGGAACGGATAAAATCGTACGTCATCCCTTGCGTATCTCTCTCGTAAAGCGCGAGGACAATTGGGAAAGGCGTGTGTTTTGCTGACTCAGGAAATTCCCCGCTGCTGATTAACAGACCCTCTACCAATCTGTAATTTGCAGTGAACTCCTTTAGCAGTCTAAAATTGGTAGGTTTAATTAAATAGGATAACGGATGCAACACACAGATAAGGTCTGCTTCGAGTTTACTGTAGGAACGGAGAAACGATATGCCCAAATCCCGACTCGCTATATCTTCATCGATGTCAAAATCAACGTCTTTAATACTGTGACGAATCAGGGATGTTTTATCGTTATAGGGTGGGTTTCCAACGACGATCAAATCGGACGGCTGAGGAATACCGAATTTTGCCCTTGATACATTGCATAAAGCGTTTGTTTGAAAGAACCGAACGTTATCGTTGTTCTTTTGAGCGACATCGATAGCAGTTTCGTCTATATCACATCCAATTGTGATAGACTGCCCCCGATCTTTCAGAAAATCCCCGTATCCACACGCGCTATCAATGAGAGTCGTCTGTGAATTCACATAAGGCGCGATCATCTCCCACGCTATATCTACAATTTCAGTGGGCGTATAATAACTGCCCAAATTCACTCTGCTCTCATAGGCTAAGTGTGCTTGACTCATTTTTTTGAATCACAATTTTTGGTCAATCCATGCGACGACTTTTTCGACCATAACGGCAGTACCGTCGCCAGAAAAAACGTGATCTACGCCGGGGAGTTCAAGGAGTTCTGTCGGTTCGTTTGCGAACTGAAGGATGTCGTGGCTATCTTCAGGTGGCACAATATCGTCCTCTGTACCATGAACCAGTAACCACGGCACGGCAAATTGACTGGCACGTTTTGCGACGCTGTCAATCGTTGCCATGTCATCTATATACGCCTGTGAGAGCGGGCAATCAGGTTCGTCCCACATGAAACCTTCGTCGGGTGTAGCATCGCTAAATTCACGTTCCGCAAACGCCTTTGTATGCACCATCCCTGCGAGCGAGACAAGCACTTGAATGCGTTCGTCAGTGGCGGCGCGGAGTACACCGACTGCCCCACCCATACTATGCCCAACATAGCAGACCTTATAATTGCTGAGTACATCAATGATGTTACCGAGATCGGCAACCTCTTTGGTGATAGTGGAATCTGTGAACGCGCCTTCCGAATCGCCGTTGCCGGAGAAAGAAAATCGCAGGGCAGAGATGCCAGCGGCGGCGAGTCCTTCTGCCAAAGCGATGAGGGCAGGTCTGTCTTTGTTACCGGTGACCCCATGCCCGATCACCACAATTCTGTCGCCACTACCTTCGTGAAAAGTGTAATCGAGACGTTCACCGTGTTCGTTTCTAATTTCGTTAAACATAAGTTCTTAGTTTCCAAAAGTATCAGGCGCGTACAGGATTCTACCAATCTGCCGAAACCACCTTCTCTAAGACTTCTTGAAGGTAGACATCTATTTCTAATTGACGACGCGCTGCGTTCAATGCAATTCGATTGTACAACTCAGGGGTTGTTTCAAACGTGAGTGTACCTGAGAAAGGTTTATCTGGTATTTTTCCTTGTTCTTCGCAGACTTCAAAGTAAACTTCAAGTGACTTCTGCATCTCCGCCCGAAGTTCGGTTACAGATGCTCCATAGAATGTAATTACATCTTGTGTATTAATCACAGTTCCATGAAAGAGGTCTATTTCCGGATCAAAATCAATGACTCCGATATAACCATTGTATTCGATCATAGTGTAATCCCCGCCCTTTGGAGAAACCGTCGTAGATCTCTGACTGCCCCTTTATCCATGTTTGGACTTGGGTGTGGTCTATGAAACACGACAACGTGATCATTAAGCGATACAGAGACTCTTGAACCCGCACGTTCTGTCAGGACAGCACCTAAGGTTTTTAACAAAGATTCTACATCTCTCCATTTGATGTTGCCTGAGATTGGTTGTGCAAAGATCGCTTCTAACGTTTTTCTGTGTCGCTTGTTCATCAGTGTTAGGTATCATGGCATTATTTCAAACACATTAGCAGCAGCGCGAGAAGCCGCGCTACTGCTAACTGTCGTCACTTTACAAGATAGACATGCGATTAGTGTCCGTTGCTTCTCAACGCTTGGATAACCTTTTCGGGTTTAATCGGCAACTCGCTAATCCGGACACCGATGGCATCTTTGACAGCGTTTGCCATCGTTGCCAACGTAGGTGTGATAGGCGGTTCGCCGACACCTTTGGCACCATAGGGACCGTTCGGCGCAGGCACCTCAACGATGACAGATTCTACCGTTGGAAGGTCTGCGGAAGTTGGGACGCGGTAATCGACGAAACCGGGATTGATGTTCCCTTCATCACCGTACTGCATCTCTTCCATCATTGCCCATGCGTAGCCTTGCACTGTTCCACCCTCAATCTGTCCCTCAACCGCCATCGGGTTGATAGCGAAACCGACATCTTGCGAAGCGACAAGTTTGAGGACTCTGGTTCTACCAGTGTCTGGATCGACTTCGACCTTAGCAATCTGTGCCGCGAGTGCGGGTGTGCTCGGTTGCCGCGCAAAGGAGCCTTTTCCGACAATCGGACCACCGGTGGTCGAGAGGCTATACGCCGCGAGTTCACCTAACGAGATAGATTTCGGTTGTTCTGCGCTGATGACATGGACGGCACCATCTTTGAGCTCAAGATCGTCCACATTGGTATTCAGCCGCTCTGAAGCGAGTTCGAGAATCCGGCGGTGTGCGTCTTCAGCTGCCAATTTGGCAGTGTTGCCCATTGTGAACGTCACAACGCTTCCACCTGAACCTGTGGAATATGGCGCGGAATCCGTATCGCCGCGTCGAATTGTAACGCTTTCGTAAGGCACCGTCAAAATTTCAGCGATAATCTGCGAAATCGCGGTATCCGTTCCAGTGATATCCATAGAGCCGTGGAAGATACGCGCACTCCCGTCCTCATGAACGGAAACGTAGACACCACCGGGACCACAACCGTTTGTCCAATCGCCAACAGCAACGCCCCACCCTTGGTTTTCACCAGCTTCCCGATCCCACCATCCAGCGGCATCAGCAACAGCCTCCAAGGTCTCTTTATATCCGACTTTAGGTTCACTTCCACCTGCTGGAACTTCGTCGCCCTCTTCACGCATATTCATGAGACGGAATTTGACGGGATCCATACCGATACGTTCTGCTATCTCATCGAGTTGACATTCACCTGCGAAGATGGCTTGCGGTGCGCCGGGTGCTCTGTAAGCGGCTGTGCCGGACTTGTTAGTATGAACACCATAAGCGTCTACTTTAAGGTTTGGAATCTTATAGACCCCGCGAACCCGAATTGTGCTTCCGATGGAGGCACCAGAGACGGAACCAGAATCCCAGAAAGCGAGTGCCTCGCGTGCGAGGATGCGTCCGTCGTTCGTCGCACCCGTCTTGAGTTTGATAACGCATCCGGGTGCTGGTCTGCCGTCAGTGAATTCCTCTTCACGCGTCATTTGGACGCGGACGGGACGACCTGTTTTCTGTGAAAGTAGCACGGCGGGGACGTGTGTGATGATGACTCCAAAACGTCCACCAAAACCGCCACCCATCGTCGTTCCGATGACGTTAATCTGTGTCAACGGGATGCCGAGTGTTCCTGCGATACCGGAACGGATCGCGAACGGGCCCTGCGTAGATGCCCAGACGGTAACCTTGCCGGATGAGTCGGCACTGGCAACAGAGACGTGGGGTTCCATGTAAGTCTGGTGGACACGCGGGATTACGTAGGTATCCTCAACGACGATATCAGATTCTGCGAATCCTTTTTCAACATCGCCAGCTTCGGTATGGCTTTCAGCAGAGATGTTGTAGTAAACCTCGTCTGGATATGCCTCTAATTCTGCTTCAAGTTTGCTGATTTGGTCGCTGTGATCGTTCTCTTTATCACGAGAGAGTTTTCGGATTTCCCCACTGATTTCTCGTCGATTGGGACCATCTTTTGTGTCATCGCCCTGCAGTCTCGGTGCGGAAGGCTTGATGGCTTCCATAACGTCCTGCACAACCGGTAGGACTTCGTAATCAATTTTAATGAGTTCAGCGGCTTCTTCAGCGACATCCGGATCGGTTGCGGCGACGGCAGCGAGCGGTTCACCTAAGTAAAGCACTTTATCGGTTGCGAAGACTCTACGTCCACTCGGGACATCATCTTGGGTGATAATCGCCCTGACTCCGGGTAATTTTTCGGCTTCGCTGGTGTCAATGCCGCGTATATTGGCATGCGCGTGTTTACTACGGACAATTTTGCCGTAGAGCATACCGGGCGGATGGACATCAGCACCGTATTGGGCGGCACCTGTCACTTTTTCGACAGCATCCACACGTGCGACTGTCTGCCCGACAACAGTATATTCTGACATCTAATGCTCCTTTCTTCATGGCTGTCGGCTGTCGGCTATCAGCCATCAGCAAAGAGGTTTCTGGTGAAGGTACTTTCTCTTGCTGACCGCTGACCGCTGACGACTGACCGCCGATAACTATTATGCACTTGCGACGAGATTGTGAAGTTTACCGCGTCCGATAGCAGTATTGCATCTTTTACAGACTTTTACAGTATCTTCACCAACTTCTCGTTCGTAGAGCACTTTTACACCGGTGCGTTCACAAACTGGACAGGTTCCACGACCGTTATTATATTCACCTTGGTGAACGTTTCCGTTTGGATCGACATAGAGGTGTCTTATGCCTGATCCGCGATGCGTCTTTGCCATGTTTTCTCCTCTTGAAAATAAAATGTTTGTAGCCTCAATTTCCGAATTGAGTGCCTTTGAATTCAATTCTTTATGTAGTTGCGCGGATCTCTTCCGCTGCTTTCAAAACTGCTTCAAGAATTTTTGTGTATCCAGTGCATCGACAGATATTTCCGCCGAGTGCGTGTCTGAATTCTTCTTCGGTTCTGTCCGGATTTTCGTCTATGAGTACCTTTGATGCCATGATGAAACCGGGGGTACAGAACCCACACTGATAGCCGCCTGTATTAATAAACGCCTGTTGGACGGGATGGAGTTCGCCATCGCTGGCTAAACCTTCGATAGTGGTAATCTCTTTTCCAGACGCGGTGACAGCGAGTACCATACAAGACGTTACGGCTTTGCCATCAACGACGACCGTGCATGCGCCGCAGTCTCCGGTGCTGCATCCCTCTTTGGTGCCTGTTAAACCGATCGTATCTCGCAGCACAGCCAGCAAGGTTTTGCGCGGTTCAATGAGTAAATCGTGTTCGTCACCGTTGACCTTTAGACTGACAGGGAGTTTTGCCATATTTTTTCTCCTTGACTTATTGGACAATGCGAGGCATAAAAGTCATTCCTCGCGTTAGATATGAATGCTTTTTACGCTCTTGCTCTCTCCAAAGCGTGTTGGAGGGTTCTTCTTGTAAGGACATCAACCATTTCTCTACGATGTTCAGCGGAGCACCGTAAATCGGATATCGGACTGGCAGCGGCTGCGGCTGCTTCGCCTGCTTGTTCCAGAAGTTCTGGTGTCGGTGCGTTTCCGTTTAGGAGGTTCTCTGCTTCCGTCGCGCGAATCGGCGTAGGTGCAACGGCGGCGAGTCCAATTCGTGCATCTGTAATCGTCCCGTTGTCAAGATTGACAGCGGCGGCGACACCGATAAATGCCAGGTCCATCACTTCACGGATTTTGTGCTTGATGTAGTGCGAACCAGATGCCGGACTCGGCAGCCGAAAGCGTGTGATAATCTCGCCGGGTGTTAAAACTGTCTGTCCTGGTCCTGTGAAGAGCTCATCAATTGGAACGCTCCGTTCACCATCAGCGCTTGCGATGTCAACCTGTGCATCGGCGACAAGCAACCCCGCGACCGTGTCGGCTGCTGGAGAAGCATGTGCAATATTACCACCAATGGTGGCAAGGTTTCGGATTTGGATAGACCCGATTTCCGATGCACCTTCCGCAAGTGCAGTGTGATGTTGCTGAATATCGCTGGACAATTCAACTTCCCGCACTTTTGTCATTGCGCCGATGCTGATGCTATCGCCGTCAGTGGTGATGCCAGCTAATCCGGGAATCTTCTGTAGGCTAACCACGGATTGCGGCGTTTCGGTGTATGCCTTCATCCCGATAACAATATCTGTGCCGCCTGCAAGAAGCTGCGCATGCTCCTCTGCGAACAGCCGGGACGCTTCCGCGAGGGTGGTAGGTTCATAAAACTCAAAACTTTTCAAATTTAATCCTCCGTATCATTCCTTGAAAATAATACCTTTTACCTGATACCTATTTTGGCACACCCAACAACACGTTAAAGGATACTTGATTAAAGGGGTATTTGTCAACCTTAAATTCGTTGGGTCTGCCTTTATGGAATCGGCCAACCGGGTGTCGGCTCAGTGCGGAGTGCTTCTATCTCGTAAAGTTCTTCTACACTGATTTCACGTCCGAGTTTCGCCGACAAGAGCGAACCGCTCATAATCTCTGTTACCTTCAAGCCGACATCACCATTGCTGACGGGTTGCGCGTCGCTGTTACAGGCGTTGAGGAAATCGCGGAACTTATCAGGAAAGGAACTTTTTGGTGACGCCAACGGTGTTTCGACGAGATCACTTTGATAACGTCTACGGTTGCCCTGATCGTCGGTATTCCATTTTCCTTTTTCAAGGAAAAGTTTATTACCACTGAACGAACCTTTGGAACCGAAGATGAAAATGCCTTGCGGTTGCTCTGCCATATTGCTTGCCCAACCGTGTTCATAGGTAAAGGACATGCCGTTGGTAAACCGGACAAAGATAGAGACGTGTTCCTCAACGTCGTTAATCTCTTCACCCGTGTATTCGGGTGCCATTCCACGATAGGCGATACCGCTGATTGTCGCGGGTTGCGGGGAACCGAGTAGATAGATAGAACGGTTAATATCGTAGACACCTGTGTCGTATACCGTGCCACCACCGCTATAGGCGGAATTAAGGAACCACCTGCCAAAACCGAACATATCAACATTCGGTCTGCCGCGGACGCGGTAACTGGTGAGTCTGCCGTAGTAGACATCGCCGAGTTTTCCAGAGGTAACGTAGTCCCGGATGGCGTAGCTTGTTGGATCGAGGCATGTGCCACCGCTCTGGTATGCAAGTTTAACACCGGCTGCGTCGCAGGCATCACGCATATTTCTCGCCTCTGTCGCTGTGCGCGCCATCGGTTTTTCGCAGAAAACGTGCAGCCCGGCTTTCGCTGCAGCAACTGTTGCAGGCTCATGGACAAACGGCGGTAATGCAAGACTTACAGCGTCTAAATCACATTCTTTTATCATTTCGTTGTAGTCGCTGAAGACTTTGACACCCGTGTCGGCATATTCTGTTAAAAGCGCAGCATCGGCTTTCAATCGTTCGCGTGCTTCTGCGGTTTCCGCCTTTTCTGCTTCAGTTTTAGCGGTTTCCGCGCGTGACGCTGCAACAGACAGAAAGTCCGCTGCTCTCCGCTTTACATTTGATTCCACTGTATCGCAGACAGCAATAATTTCAGCGTGCTGCGGATGCGCGAGATACCCATTAATATGGGATCCGGCAATCATACCGCACCCGATAAGTCCGATTCTAATCCGTTTTGGCATTTTGAGACTCCTTAGTGGTGTTCTATCAATAAGAGCAAATTTGTCAACTACCCAAGCCTAAAGACTTGGGCTTGTTAAGAGCGTCAAACAACGTTAACTGTGTTGCGTTCTGAAAGCCTTTGTCTCGTGCTTCGTTCTTGTTTCTCGTTTCATAGAGGGTGGTAACCCACCGCTCTCCACGAAAGGCAGCAGCTGCCCTAAGAAGTATGTTTATCGCAGCGTTGTGGTCTCGGTCTAAAACCGTGCCACAAAACTGACAGTTAAAAGTGCGTATCGCCAGAGAGAGTTTCTTTGGCGACTTCTGACCACAGCAAGAACATGTTTGCGAGGTATGCTTCGGGTCAACTTGGTGGAAGTGGAAACCGTCTCTTTCGGCTATGTCTCCACACCACTTAAAGAAGGTTGCCCAAGATACATCGCTGATACTCTTACTGAGGTGTTGGTGCTTTACCATGTTAGATACGCGTAAGTTCTCTGCCACTAATACATTGTTTTTCTCGTGGTGGTAGAGTTTATAGACGAGTTTGCCGATAAAGTCTTGGCGTTTATTGACTGTCCGCTCGTGGTGTAAAGCGAGTTTCTGTTGTTGTTTCTTTCTACGGTGACTACCTTTTTTCTTGCGCGACAGGTCTCTCGCGTGTTTCCGGGTCAGACCTTCTGCTTGGCGATACCAGCGCGGGTTGTCCTCTTTTTCACCATCCGAAGTTGTGAGATAGTGCGTTGTGCCTACATCAAAAGCAATCGCATCAGTCGGTTCAACTTTCGGTGTATCGGGCAGTTCACAGGAGATATGAGCATACCAGCCACTCGCTTTTTTAACCAGCGACACTTCTTTCGGATCGCCTTCTAACGGGCGGTGCATGTATATCTTGACTTCACCTAAACCCGGCACTTTGAGACGGTCGTGTTTCCATGCTGTTTCACGGATAGGCATCTGGCGAACTTTTACAACTTTTTTCTCTGTGTCTTTAGTCTTTCGCTGAACAACTTTCGGATATTTGCGAAGTTTCCACGACATAGACCTAATCCGTTTATGGTGTCTTGGATAGCCTTTTTTCGCAGCACCGGCTTCGCACCGGCTATAGAAACCGTCGTAAGCTTTGTCCGTGCGTTCCAAAATACACACTTGCATATCTTGTGGCACTTCACGGAAGTCGGCATATTTTTTACGGGCAACTGTCAACTTCTGTTGCTGAGCGTAGCAAGACACCCGTTCACCTTCAGTCTCCCACGCAACCTTGCGATCATGGCGAGCAGAGTTCTGAAGTTCACAAAGGTGGTCTAACCACTTTAATAATGTTTGTTCCTGTGTTTGTGTCGGATACACAGGGCACCTAAAAGTTAAATTCATGGTATATCAGGTATCAGGATTTATCCCTTAACAAGTGGGAGGCAAGTCCGCAACCTTGCGGTTACGCTTGTTAGACTTGCCAACCTGATACTATTATCATACTACTTTTTTAATCCAATGCCAAATCTTTTTTCAACCGTTGGGTCTAATTCGCTCAGGCGGTTTTTCCTCCCAAGTCTAAAGACTTGGGCTTCCAAACCGAAACGTAGGTGAAAAAGATTCTTCGCATCGAATTGTCGTTATCAAGAGATCGTTTCTACAATGAACCCGACGGTGAGGCTCCGGCACCCACTTTAACGTGTGTATCTGCCAATTGTTCCTCTACGTGGGCAATACACTCTTGGAGGTTCTTAAACGGGGCACTCGGATACGACTCTATGCTGAAATTCAAGTCGTTCTCGCCAAAGGTCACCATATCTACACCGGATTTTGCCAATTTGCGGACGTTAATCACGGCATCAACAGACTCAATCTGCAAGATGAGGATACCTGTGTTGTTCCACCACTCTGCATATTCAAGGCGATCCATGCCGCGATCAATGCCATATCCGTTGCTCGGACCCCAACTCCGTTTTCCCTTCTGTGGATAATAGAACGCGTCAATTGCTTCGTCCACTGTTTCAATTTTCTCAACTTGTGGCACAACAATGGCAAGCGGACCTAAATCCAACAGATTGCCTATTAAGTAAGCGTTTCGGGTGTGTTTGATGCGGAGTTGTACACCTATACCGAATTCGTTTGCCATCTTGCAGTATTCAACGAGCTTGTCTTCGTTCGCGGCTGCGTGCTGATGGTCGGTTCCGAGTAAATCGTAATCGTCTTGACTGAGGACGGCTTCCATCTCGTCGCGGGTGCAGCCGAAAGAAACACCACCGGCAATCTTAATCGGTTCTTTATTGTGAATGCGTTGTTTTAAGGACACAGGGATAACCTCCTTGGGGTTTGGTCCAATTGCGAAGTCTATCTCTATTATAAGTGTTTCTTGATTTTTGTCAAGTGTTTTGAATTTTCGACCTGTAGGAAGGGTTGTAACCCGATTACGACATCTCTAACCCCGAAAATCCTGATTCAGACGCATTAGCCCTCAGTTTTAAGGAGCACTCTGATTAATCAAATCTCTCTTTAACTAATAACTGAAAGATTTTTCGCAGAAAAATCGTACTGACAACTAAAAACCATTCCCCCGAAATCTTGAAAATTTTACTGAATTCTGCTAATCTGTATTCTCAACATATCCAGAAATTGCGGAGAAAGCGAAATCTCGGATGCACAGTATGAACTGGAATCGTTATCAAAAGAGGTGAAAGCGGCAGTGAAACCCGTTTTGCCGAATGGAGGATACGAATGCGTTTAAAAGGACAAGTCTGTATTATCACGGGTGGTGGAAGCGGTATTGGTCGAGGTGCCGCGCTTACGATGGCAGAAGAGGGAGCGACGGTTGTCATTATCGGAAGAACAGCATCAAAGTTAACATCCGTCATAGATGAAATTGAATCAGCAGGCGGAACAGCGGCAAGTTATGCGCTTGATGTAGCGGATTATGACGCTGTTGAGCAAATGGTGGCTGATGTGTTTGAGAAGTTCGGACGGATTGATGTGCTGGTGAACAACGCCGGACACAGTTCACATAATCGGCGGCTCCTAAATACGACCCCAGAAGAGGCACGATCGGTGATTGATTCAAATCTGATCGGTACGTTTTTCTGCACACAAGCGGTTGTACCGGCGATGTTAAAGGCGAAGTCGGGGACGATTATCAATATCTCATCGCTTGCGGCGGTTACACCGGGTCCGTTTAGCGGTTTCGCTTACGGCGCGGCGAAGGCGGGTGTTATCAACTTCACCGAATTCCTCAACGCCGATTTAAGAAATACAGGTATCCGAGCAAGTGTTATAGTCCCCGGTGAAGTAGCAACACCAATTCTGGACAATCGTCCAATTCCACCGGATGCAGACGCCCGCGCGACGATGGTAGGTGTAGACGAAACCTCAGCGGCGATTCTATTGATCGCGACGCTGCCGCAGCGGAGCAACATCCCTGAGTTGGTCATCCGCCCGACGATGCATCGGAATATGACAGGCGAAGTCGTCGAATTAGACGATTAATAGACTACTGACGATGAATTGTTGTTTGCGGATAGTACCGCGCCCACGCGAACCAGTAAATGTTGACAGCGGGTACCCGTTCCAGACGCGTTGCTTTCTCTTTATCGGATGATGCTTCGCCGGTAATGAGATTCCAGCGTGTCCCTGCGTTGTCCACTGCAAAATGCCCCTCTTGCAGACTAAAGGTCCGCACGTCTTTCGCCACGTTCCGCTTAAAGACTGTCGTTGCAAACGACACTTTGTCGTGGAAAATCAGCAGCGGCACTCCGTCAAGCGTATCGTTGATGACTGCGGTTTCAGTGAAATGGGTCAACGGATACGCACGGAACTGCGTGCTACCGCCTTTAGTCTGTAATTGGACACCGATCACGAGAGATTTATTGGGTAACCTGCTATCGGTGTATTCCACTCCGCTGACACCGGTACGCTGGCTGGCATGGTAGTCTGCATAGGCGTCTTGGTTTCTGCTCTCGCGCATTCCTCCGCCGGTAGGCACAGATAACACTTGGGTCTTTGGATAGTTTAGCTGCCATGTTTTCCATGCAATCTGCGGCATGGAGGCAAGCGGTTTCAACCGTTTACCGGTGAGCGGTCCCTGTATCGCTTCCCCAGTGATATGCGACCAGAGGGAACGGGTCTGATGGTCGTACATTAATAACGCGTCACGCCACAATTTACCACTCACACCGAAGGTATAGGTTTTACCGTCAAGTTCCCGACTATACACGATAGCCGTTTTGCAGAGCGGTCACCATGTCGTGGCGATGTTCAGTCCACCGACGACATCGTTGACGATCTCGTGTCCGTTTAGGAGATAGAGCGAATAGGCGTGGCTTTCATCGTTGAAAGTCACACCGATGACGGGAGCATCAGGGTCTAATTTTGCGGCACCGGCAGAGACGAATTGTGGTTCGGTAATTGCGGGGATCGCATCAAAGGGCAGTAGGGTGCGGATTTCGTCGTTGCTATAATCTGCCTGATCTTCGGCACTTGCACAGGCGGTGGTGGCAAGTAAAAGTATGAGAATGAGCATGTAGTTTTTCATGATCTTTTCCTTGTTTTTTTCTGTAGAGGTATAGTAGTATTATTTTTTCAGACGTGTTATGTAGTTGCAGGTTTTCCTATGAACTGTAACAACCTTAAAAATTATCTTCTTATAAACCAAATTCAGTAATAATTTTGCTTAACGTTTTTCCCCTACTCTGGGCTAAAGCAATGAGTGCTTCAATACGCTTTAGGTTCCGGGCTTCCAGTTGACTCAGCAATGCCTGATACTCTCTCAGTTCGTCTTCACTTAAGATTTCATCTTCACACTTACGCCACAACTGCTGATACCGCTGTTGTTCTTTTTTCGGCAATTGCGAGTTTTCTTGGATAGTTGCTAACAGAGCGGCTTCCGTATCGCTCCTATATTTTTCCACTTGATCGTAATTGGGATTCCGCGTGCTTATTTTTGCCATGAGTTTTCCTCGTTTGCCATCAATCCCAGATAGATTTTGAACCGTAGATGCTTATGTAAGTGGTTCAGCATAGACATTGTTGACGGTAGTTTATGTGCTCTGCTTTATGAGTGATTAAGATTAATATAGCATCTTAAACGAGTTGGTGTCAAATTAAAAAGAGGTTAAATTTTGAACCGTTTTTACATCGCTCAGTTCATTCATCAATACCATAAGTATGAAGCACACGAAGTTGACTCGGGCACAGAGTAACCAATGCATACGTGTATCCACTACTACTGTCAATGAATTCAATTCCAAACGCTTCGTCGTTTGAGAGAACCTCAACCACCGTACCGCGTTCTCCTTGATTCAGATTATATTTCGGGACATTTTGTGTGAGCACAATAACATCTAAAAGTTCCATCCTCACAGTCAATTACCTCCAAATAGGATCACTTACGTTAACGATAAACGGCGTTATTAACGTTTACATCACTTTACGTTAATAAGGATTGGCGTTATTAACGTTTATGCCATTTTACGTTAATAAGGAACGGTATGAGTCCTTACTAAATGTGAAATCTACTTAAGGGTTGGCACAAAAAGTCAACCGTGTTATACTTTCCCTAAATTATATCACGATTGATAAAGGAACACAACGATGAACGAAACTTCAATTGAGTTACTTAAATCATTAACACAAGCAGACGGAATCCCCGGTTATGAGGGAGAAGTGCGGGATGTTTTTCGTGATGCTGTCTCCGATGTTGGTCCAATAGGGACGGACAGATTGGGGAGTATCTTCTGTACGCGCGCGGGCAGTGCCGAAAACCCACGAATTGTGCTCGATTCACATTTAGACGAAATCGGTTTTGTTGTGCAAAATGTCACGGATAAAGGTTTTGTGAAGTTTCTGCCGCTCGGCGGATGGTGGGCACATACACTCTTAGCACAACGGGTCAATATCACAACAAAGTTAGGTAAGGTGCCGGGCGTTATCGGTTCCACGCCGCCGCACCTGCTTTCAGGATCGCGTGATAAAGTCTTAGACATAAAGGACCTTTTTATTGACATCGGTGCCGAGAGCGAGGAACAAGCGATAGAAGAATATGGTGTCGTCACCGGGTGTCCGATCGCGCCTTACGGTCCTTTTATGCGGTTGAAAAATGACAAATTGCTCACCGCCAAAGCATTTGATAATCGCGTCGGTGTTGCGATCGTGATTGATGCGCTTTTGCGGCTCGACGAGCATCCAAACACCGTTATCGGCGCAGGAAGTGTCCAAGAAGAGATAGGGTTGCGAGGTGCGAAGACGATGGCAGCAAGTGTGGAACCCGATCTCGCTATTGTACTTGAGGGTCCACCGGGCGATGATACCCCAGGCTTAAGCGTCGGAAATACGCAAGGAAAACTCGGTGGCGGCGTACAAATTCGGATTATTGATTCCTCAATGATTGTGAATCCGAAATTGGCGGATTTTGTGGTTGAGACAGCAAAGCAACATGAGATACCGCATCAACTTGGGGTGCGCCAATCTGGTGGGACAGATGGTGGTGCAATCCATCAATTCGGGAGAGGTGTGCCGTCCGTTGTTCTCGGTGTGCCGTCTCGTTATATCCATAGCCATGTCTCAATCATTAACACTGATGACTACATGGCAGCGTTGGATTTGACGCTGCATCTTGTGCGCGCGATTGATGCATCTGTTTTGGAAGGATTTCTGTTCGATTAGTTATGTTTTTAAAACGTGTTCTCTTGCTGGGAGGATAAACAGTGGAAACTACCTTACCGAAAATCTCGTTTTGTGGGCATCAAATCAGTAAATTAGTGATCGGGGATAACCCGATTTACGGCTATTCTCACTTCAACCAACTCCTTTCACAGCATCAGCAGGCGTATCATACACCAGAACGGGTTGTGGCAACGCTCAAACGGGCGGAGGAAGCCGGGATTAATTCTTGGCAGAATAGCATGACGGACCGCTCCATGTCTGATCTACAACTTTACCGAGATGCGGGTGGCACGATAAACTGGTTCTGCCTCAGCCAAGGTTCCCGCTGGTACGAGGATCCCGACCATGTTTTTGAAGCCGCGAAACATAACCCGATCGGTATGGCACCACACGGTGGTGGTGTTGGGCAGAGATGTTTGCGCGAAAACAGGCTTGAGTATCTGCAAGACATCCTCAAGCGGATTCGTGATACCGGTGTCTTGGTCGGTTTATCTGTGCATGATCCGAAACTTTTGCACATTGCTGAAGACGAAGCGTGGGATATAGACTATTACATGACAGGACTCTATAATCTCCACGGTGGCAGCGAAAAATTTACGCAAAAATTTGGCTACGCGCCGTTGGGTGAAATTTACGCGCGGGAAGATCGCGATGAGATGTGTAAGGCAATACAGCGTACAGAGAAACCGTGCCTCCTCTTCAAGGTGCTTGCGGCAGGTAGAACAATTGGAAGCCCGGAACAGATTCGGCAAGAGGTGAAGTTCGCGATAGAAAACACCAAGCCAATTGATCCGTTGTTGCTCGGCATGTATCAGCAATTCGGCGATCAGATTGGTGAAAACGCTGCGTTGATTACAGAATTGTGTTCAGAATTAGGATAGATCGTAATATTAGCCATCAGCAAAGAGTTCTTGGTGTACCGGTATCCATTTGGATATCGAATCGGGCAGGCACGGATTGCTGACTGCCACACTTCATGGAGGCTCAAAATGGAGATGCGGACGTGTGGAAAATCTGGAATAGAGATCTCAACGATGGGGATCGGTTGCTGGGCTTATGGCGGTGGCGATTATTGGGGGGAACAGGCACAATCAGATGTCACGGCTGTAGCGAATGCTGCGTTAGATGCAGGCATCAATTTTTTCGATACGGCGGAGGGATATAACAACGGACGGAGCGAAGAGGCACTTGCCGTTGCACTGAAAGGCAGACGACACGAAGCAGTCATCGGTACGAAAGTCAGCAGACCCGACCCTGCTACCATCCGTGAACGGTGCGAAGCGAGTCTTGACCGGTTACAAACAGATTACGTTGACATCTATATGATCCACTGGCCCGACGACGAGATTGCCATTGAAGAGAGTATGGCTGAACTAACGCGGTTACAGGAAGATGGACGCATCCGTGCGATCGGTGTAAGCAACTTCGGGGTGGAACAACTCACAGCAGCACTTGATACAGGTACCTCTATCGCCGTGAATCAACTCTGCTATAACCTCTTATCACGGGCAATAGAGCCTGAGTTGCTTCCGCTGTGTCGAAAGCATAACGTCGGGATCTTGGGATATATGCCGCTGTTACAGGGTATATTAACAGGACAGTATAAGAGCGCAGAGGAGATACCCCCGGTGCATTCCCGGTTTCGCCATTTTCGAGATGACCGAGAACAGGCTTCGCACGGCGAAGCGGGTGCCGAGGAAGAGATGTTTGAGACCCTGGAGGCTATCCGCGGAATCGCGGAAGCCGAGCAGATCCCGATGAGTCGGCTTGCTATTGCTTGGGCAATGGCGAGACCAGGGATTACGTGCATGCTCGTCGGCACCCGAAATGTAAATGAATTGGTAGAAAACCTGCACGTTGTCGAATACACACCGTCTGATGATGTGATTGAAAGGCTTGACACAGTGACCGCACCACTGTTAGAAAAAATGGGAGCAAATCCGGATTATTTCACGGGTGCACGTATCCATTAGTTTCAGATTGTGGTTCGGTATGTTTTACCGCTATAGGTAGTTAGAGAGGAAGCATTTATGACAGAACTGTTAGGCAAATTCAACAAAGATTTAGGGAGTCCGTTGGCAACGGGTGCTGCTGATATTACGCAGACGAATGCCGATGGTGAGACTGTTGTTCCTTTAACACAGGAACAGAAATACCTCTTCGACAAAAACGGATGGCTCTTGGTGCCGGGTGTGTTGACAGAATCGGAGATTGAGGAGATGCGCGATTTCTGTTATCGGTTAAAGAATGACCCTGAAACAATTACGCCACAACACCACCGATCGACTTACGGTGGTCCTTTGGAGAAGTTGACGGATCATCCGGTTGTGGTAGCGTTCGGAAACGAATTTCTCGCGACACCTTATCTTGCCTCAGACACCTGCTACGGCTTCCGCATGGAGATGAGTTTTCTGGCGTTGCGTTCTACATCAGACGAAACACCTTTTTCATTCCACGCGCACAACGGCAACGGTATGTTGCGGATGCCCGGAGATTGCCACCAATACTCGTGCCTTCCCGGTCAAGCGTATAGCGGCTTGACGCGCGTCGTCTGGGAACTCAACCCTGTGGAAAAAGGCGACGGCGGCACGATGTTCATTACAGGGAGCCACAAAGCGGCTTACACTGCACCAGAGGGTGCGCATACGCAAGACTGGGAGTTTTGGGATACCTATTCTTGTCCGGCTGGGTCTGTTATTATCTTTACGGAGGCGATTACGCATAGCGGACGGGCATGGCAAAACCCAGACACTGATCGGGTAGCGGTTTTCAATGCGTATAATTCAGTAGATAAACGGTGGAGCCTCTCGAAACCGCCGCAGGTATTGCTTGAGGAGATGCCACCGAAACGTCAGACCCTTTTCCGTGATGCATACGTAAAAGGTAATGTGACCGGCACAAAGTTTGACATGGCATTATGAACGTGAAAATCACTAATCCACCTAACCGAACCGCAAGGAATTTAGAAAAATGACACCGAAACAACGCTATCTGTTTGATGTAACAGGATATCTTCATTTGGAAAACGTCATCACCGGTGAGGCATTGGCGGAAGCCTCTGAAGCGGTTGACAGATACATAACGACACCCGCTGATGAATTACCAGACGGATTTGAGCAGCGAGGACTCCATCAGCACGGATTTGCTTTCGATAAATCGCTTGAATGCTTAACACTGCACACGGCACTATGGCCGATTATCAAGGAGTTGACGGACAATCAACCGCGGTTTGCCAGAGGTTCGTTGAAGCATGATAAACACGATTTGTGGGAGGCTGGTGAGAACGCAAAGGTGAACCCTGGTGGACTGCACTGCGCTCGTGATGATTACGGGTGGTATAGCACGCGTTACGAGGCTGACAACGGACGTATCTACTGTGATAACTTTGTCTGTTTTCCTTATTTTACGGATGTCTATCCGGGTGACGGAGGACTCATCGTAATTCCCAATTCGCATAAGAGTGAGTTTAAGCGACCCGAGCTGCTGCTGAGGCTTAACGAAGAAGACGGTATTGATCCGCTTGATGATCCGGTTTTCGTCAATATTACACCGAAGGCGGGCGACATTGTAATTATTTCGGAATTACTCACGCACGGTGTGCTACGTTGGAAGCCGAAGGATCGGGATCGACGGTTTCTTGTTCTGCGGTATGCCCCACAATACTCCGGTAGGCATAATTTCCCACAACCTATTCTGGATCGGTTATCCCCAGAAACGTTGGAATTGGTGGAATCTGCCGGATATGGTCATATCAAGGAGATTGCAAAACAGGATGAGGTTACACTGACGGTGTAGGAGTCCTTTGTAAGCGTCTAAGCCTCTCATTAGCAGCGTACCTCGTGCTGAAGTTAGCTTGAATCTCGTTAGAAGTACCGTAGCAAGGCAGTAACAGCATCGTCTTCACTTTTAAAGCATTTAAGAACGGTGATTAATCGCGTTTTGACAATGATATCTCTGATATGCTTGTTCATATTAATTATCGCGATTTTCCCACCACGTGGGCGGATCTCCGAAGAGATTTTCACGAGTGTACCGAGTCCAGCACCATCTATTCGAGTTACTTCTTTAAAGTCAAACACAAGTCTTGGAGATAAGGCGTGTCTGATGAGTGTCTCCTCCACAGTTTCCAAAACCTTTTTGATACCCGGTGAGATGACTCTACCCTTTAGCCTAAAAATAACGACTTCTTCTTTCTCACATACAGTGATTTTCACAGTATGTCCCCCCAATGCTGCTGATCATTTGTGTCATAAGTGAACTTCTCCAGTTATTGCTACAGTGATTAGAGGAGGGCAATAACAGTCTGTCGTTTCGCTTCAGACAGACTGTTATACCCATTTATAGATGCAAGAGCAATAAAATCAACAAAAAAAATGCAAAATCTTTTCAATCTCAACTCATTGTAGATGTAGACAGATCGGTATATGATAGATTTTAGCATAACTTAGACACTCTCAACGCATAGGCAACCGCTTAAATCTTCACGCCATACCCTTATTAAGGGGGGTAGGGGATTAACCCCTAAATCCCCTATCCCCTAATCCCCAACGTCCCATCTCCCCATCAGGGTATCAGAGGGTAGGGACTTTGGAGGCTTCACGAAGAGACTGAACTACTGGTAAGTGGCTACTTATTTCCTTTGCTCAGTCAATGTGTTGTTGAACACTGTGCGTTATTGCACTTAGAAATAGCTGTAGCAGATAAACAAGTTTTATGATATAACAAATAGAGGGTTCCTATTATAGCACGAACTCAACTAATATAAATGACATTAGGACAATTTCAATAATTTAATAATTTAATAATAAACCGTCCTAATATCAGTAAATTATACTCTGCTTTGATTGATAAGTCAAATTAAATTTTCAGAAAATTGATTAATTTGTCCGAGAAACGTCTGTTAAACCCAGAAAACCATATCAAATCGCACATTTAAATTTTTTCTATCCGAATAGAGATGCCCCTCCATGCCCTTTTCCTGAAAAACTTGAATTGAGAAACTAACTTTTGATATAATACAAGCTAATGATAGAAAAACACCAATGCGAGGATAGATTCTGTAACTTCGTTTAGGAGGCTGTCAATGGCAATGAATTCTCTGAAAGATATTGTTCAACGCTGTCATGAACGGCACGAAAAGCCTCTTCGACAACGCAAAACAGTCGCGACACCTGCGATGTATACCAAGGATCACGCGCACCAGTATACGGTTTACTGTGCACACCGCTACCCTATGATGCTTCATGACCTGGAGCAATCACATATCTCTTTCATGCCTATGGGACGCGCACCTTGGCATGATCGGGGTCCCGGGGATTTTAGAAGCAAACGGTTCTCAAAACGCCAAGGCATAACGGATTGGGAAATTAAACGATGGGATGCATCGTGGGGTATTCAGGTGCATACAGGTATTCCTTCGGAACGCCATGGTGCGCGATGGCACGATTTGCACTTCAAGTATGAGGCAATCCGCGCGGCACCAGATGCTATTGTCGCTTGTATCGAGGCACTTGTCAATATTGTTAATAATCCGCTTTTGACATTAGGGAAGTCCGGCGGCCTCCGTTTCTCCTGTAGAGTCCAAGACTATCTCCACCCGAATACCGAAGCAGCGAAGTTATATATCTATAAAGACACCCCGACTCAAGAAAATACGTATCAACGTGACATATATCTCGAAATATTTGGCGAAGAAGGGCATACACGTTGGGACGCACGCTATGAGATTCTCATTGGA
This sequence comes from Candidatus Poribacteria bacterium, assembly GCA_965208735.1. Taxonomy (GTDB): domain Bacteria; phylum Poribacteria; class WGA-4E; order WGA-4E; family WGA-3G; genus WGA-3G. The sequence continues at coordinate 3,553,191 of CBDBPM010000002.1, read as the reverse complement.
GACCTGTTAGCCCCACCCGTCGTTGACAAAGAGGTTCTCTTTGCCCCTATCAATGCCCTCCGTGCAAAACTTCACGAACCCGCCGCCGATAACACAGAACTCAAACAAATTGTCACTCCTATGCCACTATCTCTGGGTTCAGAGAGCCTTGATCTCGCAAGAGAAGCATTCTTACAGCGTGGGTTCTCTTATGTCCGACAAGAAGACGGTTCTCACTACTGGACACAACCTGAAGGCACTGCAGGTAGTGAAGATGTCCTACTATCGGAAAGCGATGGTGTGGTATGGGTCCGCGCATTTACACCTGACCCCGGGTTTCCGACTCAAGCAACGCCAATCACAGATGTTTGGGAGGATACAGGAATTCTGTCCTCGATATCTGCTACAAAGATCCCTGCCCCTGTAAAAATAAAACAGGTCCGAGAAGATGAGCTCAGTCCATTGGCGATAAAACGTCCGCCTCCGGTGTTAGGACAACAGGATAACACCGAAAACGATGAGATACTTCCAAGGGATGTGTTTCAAATAGAAAGCATTTTTGACCGGGGTGTACGTATTCTTGGCGTTATGACAGGGATAGGTCCGTGGGACAAAGAGGCGGAAGAATCATATTACCTTAGCGGTGGTGTAATTTCTGTAAATACGCCAGAGGTTAAATTCGCAGAAAGTGCGGAAAAACACTTTCGAGAGCAGAATATGCCATCGGTGGTTTACTGGAAACCTCGAACACATCTCTGGGAACAAGTGAAAGACATACCCACTGGTGTCCGTATGAAAACACCCTTTGAACATGGAAATGTCTGTGAAGATCCAGAACGGTGTACCGCGCTTGAGGAAAAAGGTGGGAATCCGAATGAAAGTATCTGTCCACAATGTCCTGTCTATGCCGAGTGTCAGCAGCGTGGATACTTGTCCCAATTTGATGCATTACGACGCGCGAAAGTACAAATGCTGACGATTCCGCAACTGTTTTTTGATCCCCAATATACCGAATTCGTAGAACAGATTCTCAAACAAGAAGGGCAAACCGAACGACTTTGTGTGCTCAACCAACAACGCACACATAAGTTCTTCCTCGAATGTAAACTCTCAAAAAACATTATGGAGGAATGGGCTACTAACTGGCAAGGATCCGCCTTAGGGAACTTCGCCAAAACATTGCTGAGTGCTTTGGAAATTGAGGGTAAACTTTATGGTGATGCCGTCAAAGGGGTGCGCGCAGTGATGCAGACCTTTGAATGGCAAGCGGAAACACTTACCGAACAGATGTGTCAAGTTAGAGTGCATGGCAGAGTAGTTGAGCGCGGGATCGTTGACACTGATACCGGAAAAACATTGACACGCTTTACCATCGAGTTTGAAGGCGGTGCCGCTGCCTACATTCCGTTAGACGATAGTGCCGCAGATAAACTCAGGACAAAAGGGCTCCCTATCTTCTCTCAATCCTTTCCACTTAATGAAGATCTAAGAATTCTGATGCCGATGGCACAAGCGATTGCGTTAGGGATCTTGGATACAGAAACTGTAGAGAGCATTGAGGAGTTTCCAACCGTTTGTCGGGAGCAAGGCTGGACATTTTGGCATCAACTCAAGCGTTTCTTTACGCACTACACACGAGACACCGACGCACCGATTCGCTGGGATGGTGAAGTCCTGCGGTTTTGGGTGCCACCCGTGCTGCATGCAAGCGTCAAACGTCTTTTGTTGGTATCGTCCGTATTCTCGGAGCAACATCTCCACAGAGTATTCCCCGATGAAAACCTTGAGACCTATTGGACCGACCCCATACCATGGAGTCCCGATAACCGTGTATTCCAGGTTCGCACAGGCATCTATCCATCAGAAGCCATTCTCGACTACCACAACTGGAGTAACGTACGCGTCTCCGAAACAGGACAGCGTTTCCTTCGCGGTATCCACGCGGAAATTGAGGCGGATTTGGGCGTTAAACATGGGATTGTAACCAACAAAGATATTGCCAGACGCTTGGGCGATATTCCAAAGAACAGGAACGTCTGTTTCATAGATGATTTCCAGAAGGTGAGCATGGCAGACACTATTCCTGAAGCAGCAGATGTCATTTGGACAGTTGGAACACCACAACGATCAAGGACTGCTATTTGGCAGCGCGCCCAGATGTTGTTTGGAAACGATGAAGAACGGCTTTCTTATGAAGACGAAATAGCATCGGGAATCTACAAAGACCCACGGCTCCAAAGTATTTACGAGGAAGACGCTGTTTATTCACTCACAGAGATTATTGTGCAGGCTGAGTTGGATCGATTGACGGATAGGCGGATTGTGTTGATCGCCGGGGTGCCACTTCCTAACATTACCAACAGACCTGAAACTTCTATCTTTGACTGGGAAGATTTCGAGATCGCCGGCGGGTTAGATAGACTTCCTGAGATGATAGCCATACGCGAACGCTTTGAACAGGAACGTGAAAATCTAACGGCTGAGTCCAGTAGAGAAGAAGTTCAGCGTGTCTTGGGTTGCTCCGAAAGACAGGCAAACCGCGTGTTGCAAAGGCTCAGAGGCGGAAATATCCCACGTCAGACCTTCCGAGAGCAAATCCTTGCTCTTCTTACCGATGGCGAGAAAAAGACAGCCGAACTCACTTCATCCATCGACGGACATCCAGAAGCGATACAACACGAACTCACGCGTCTTGTGGAGGCGGGCGAGATTGTCAGGGTTCGCCGCGGTGTATATGCCTTAAGCGATAAGTAAGAGATACAACGCTAAAAACAGTCCTGAATTTCGCCAAGACATCGTGTATAATTTGGAATACCGACATCCGACTTCTCAACCCCGTTCTACCCAACCTACGGAAACCCTAAATTGACACTTATGGGTTATCAGTAACATACCCAAAGTTGTCCGAACCCCTCACTTTTCCCAACACCAAATAGAGGCTTTCAAATGTATCCCATCTGGGTAATTGCCAGAAGAGAATTCACTGAGAATATCCTCTCACTCCGCCTACTCATCGGGTTAATCATCTGCCTCGTGCTTTTTGTCGCCAGTACGTACGTACTGATGGAGGATTACGAGAAACGGCTCAGCACTCACAATGCGGCAGAAATCGAACACCGGAACGCGCTTGAGAAAGTGAAGGTGTATTCGGACCTGAGGCTGGATGTCGCAAAACCGCCTGAACCCTTAAGCGTTATCTGCTTAGGGATGGAGCGGCAACTCGGTAGCACGGTCCAGGTCTCTTACGAAAATGTCCCGACGGAGGCGAAAATACTCGGCGGTGGCAACCCGCTGCTGAACGTTTTTGCCGCTGTTGACGCAGTGGTCATGGTGCAGATTGCGTTCAGCCTATTTGTGATTTCCATCGCTTACGATGTCATCTGTGGTGAGCGTGAAAGCGGAACACTCGCACTTGTCGCATCAAACTCCGTGTCGAAATACCATATCCTGATTGGGAAATATATCGGCGGGATGGCGAGTCTTCTCGTGCCACTTGCGATCGGTTGGATAACCGCGGCGATATTGATAAACGTAAACCCGATGATAGAATTTCAGGTCGCTGAATGGAGCCGGTTCGCCGGACTCTTCGCGGCTTTGGCGTTATACCTTTCCGTCTTTTTCCTGCTTTCAATGCTGGTTTCAGCCATCACCGGTCGGTCGGCAAGGGCACTCGTCTGGTTGCTATTCCTCTGGATCGTGATTGTGTTCATTATTCCAAACGGTGCGGTGTATATCGCAAAGCAGGTTCGACCAATACCGTCCAAATCCGTGGTCAACATAGAGCGCGCGGCTCTCAGAACAGCCTTTTGGGAGAAAATCGGAGATTACGGGCAAAGCATCAAAGTAGATCTTACTTTACATCGGAACGCAGTGTGGTCAGTGGTCATTATCCATTCGCCTTCCACGTGCTAACAGGATCCAGAGAAGCGATGCTCTGGTATCTCGACGGTGCCCAATTTTACATTCCACACCGTATTGAATACGCAGAGCAGATAGGAAACCTCCATCAGGGATACTACCGCTCGCTAAAAAGGCAGACCGTCTTGGCTGAAAATCTTTCCAGGCTTTCACCAGCATGGGTCTACTACAACATCTCTGCGGGGCTGTCTGGCACGGATTTACGGCGACATGAGCGGTTCATCCATCAAGCACAGGATTACCGAAACGCACTAATGGCATACATGCAGGAACAAGGTGCTTTCTCAAGCGTCAACTGGTTCACATCAGTCAATCTCAACGACATGCCCTCACAAGCCGGACTCACGGAATCAGACGAAGAAACGTTTTTTGATAACGTCGCACCGAGAAGCTGGGATGACGTGGAACGGCTTGACTTAAGCGGCATGCCTGTCTTTAGCAGTGGACCCGCGTGGGAAGACATCGCGCTCGGTGGTGTTTTACCGGATTCAGTCTATTTGATTTTCCTCAACATCCTGCTGTTTCTGGTCACCGGCGCGATGTTCTTGAAAAGCGAGGTGAGATAATAAGATGCTACGTGAAATTATCTGGAGAGAACTTTTAGATCATCTACAGAGTCTCCGTTTCGCCCTGACGTTGCTTCTGGTCATCGTCCTGATGTTGATGGGAAGCGTGCTGTATATCCACGATTACCGCCAACAGGTCGCAGATTACAGTGAAAACGTCAACGAAAACTTGCGGCTTCTGGAAAATAAGGCGGAGAGAGGCTTACACGCCGTGGTCAGTTACGGACCGAACCTACTGATATATCGTGCGCCGAGTCCATTGGGATTCATCGCTGAAGGGCATGAAAAAGATCTGCCGAATGCCTTTGCGGTGGATACGTTTGAACTTGTCGGTCCCCAAACGATCTTGCGCAGGAACTACACGCTCCAGCGGTTTGACGCATTGGATTGGGTGTTCACCGTCGGCGTTATCCTGAGTTTCGCGGCGTTTGCGATGACATACGACAGTATCTCAGGCGAGGCAGAAACTGGCACGCTCCGCCTCTGTCTTTCTAATTCGCTCCCTCGCGCAACCCTGCTTTTCGGGAAATACATCGGCACGATCATCAGCCTTTCGATTCCGTTGATCATCGGGATTTGCATGAACGTGCTTATCATCTCGCTTTTCCGGGTTCTGCCTTTTGAACCGACCTATTGGCTACAGATCGGCGGGGTCGTCCTGTTTTCAGTCCTCTATATTTCCGTGTTCGCGACGCTTGGGCTGTTTATCTCCTGCCTCACGAGAAGTTCATCGGTCAGCCTCGTCCTGCTCCTTCTGGTGTGGGTCTGTTTTGCGGTGTTTATCCCGCGGACAGGCGGATTGCTCGCAAGTCGATTGGCGGAACTCCCCGATGAGAAAACGGTCACCAGAGAGGCAAGTGAAACGACCCACGAGCTCCTTAATCGATATGGCAGGGATAGATTTAGCGCACACTGGTCGCCGGGCGAACCCCTGACCCGTGCTGCCAAAATAGCGGATGCCAAGCAAGCGATCTACAACGCATACCGCCAACAACAACTCCATCAAGCAAAACTTGCGCAGAATATATCCCGTATCTCGCCAACGGCGATCTATCATATCGGCTGTGAGGCGTTGGTCGGCACCGGCATCAAACATTACGAGCGGTTTTTCAAGAAGGCGATGGAATATCGGCGCAGTCTTCTACAGTTTACATACGAAGAATATCCGTTCAATCCCAACCTCTTTCTTGAAGATGCGGACAGGCAGCAATTGCGGGAGACGCAAATAACCTTGGATAAGATCCCCAAATTCGAGGATACCCCATCTGATTTTTCCACCGCATTCGCCGAAGCCAGTCTGGATATTCTATTGCTGTTCCTCTTCAACTTCGTCTTCTTTATGGGCGCGTTCCTCACCTTCGCGCACTACGATGTGTAAGTTTTTTAAACTTCCACTGCTGGCGTGGAAGACTTCATCTCCAAGCATGCTCTGCGTATTGGATCTACGATCTCGCTCACATAAGCGCACGAACGTTGAGAAAATTCTAAAATGACCGAATGACCTTTGCGATCAAACGTTGTTTGAACTCCGAGGCGTTCGGATCTCCGAGAATGATGAAGAAATCTGTGCCAGCATAACCTGATCGGCGTAATGCGAAGTAGATGTTGATACCCTCCACTTGCCAGATTAGGCGACTGCCGAGGCTTAAGGCGGGACTGAAGTCATAAGTAAGTGTTAAGATCTGTTGGTAGCGTCTCTCAAAATGCCACTGGATTCGTGAGGAAAACCCTGCGGTGAAATTGTATGCTCGCAGATTTAGATATCCGCTGATACGATGAATCCTCTCACCTGCCTGTTGACCCGAATTGTAGGTGATACCGACATTATTGAATCTGTCGGAAGCACGCGCCCGTAATCCAATACTGAAAACACTATCGTTGAATTCTTCAAATTGCCCACCCCGCCAACCAGCGGCGAGTGCATAGTCGCTATGCGTTAGGATCAGTGAAGATATGGACAGGTCACGCCGGAAAACCTCACCTGCGTAAGTATTAGAAACTTGGCTTTCGACAGAAACGGATGCTCTGCGGAAAAATCCTTCACGCCATTCGTTTCTGATGAAGCTACCCAAACCTACACCGCGGTAGCCGGTGAACGGTTGATAACCGAGACTGTTAACGAAATCCGGATCCACAAAAAATGCGGACAGGTAAGGTTGGAAAAGCGGTCCGTTGTAGCCTAAACTGACGAACCCTCTCCTGGTATCTGATGCGTCTACCCAACTTTGGATGAGACGGGAGCCCACTGAAAACTTACCGTAGCGTACATCTCCGGAAAGAGAACCGACATTGTTCAGCCCAGTGTCACGGTGATGATGCGAAAGGAACGCCGCGCTGATATTGGATGTCGCTGTGAGTGATTGTGAGGCTTGAAGAATAACGTTCTGATTGTTTCGATGATACGTGCCTAAAGTGCCGACAGAGGTGTTTTTACCGAGTTTGCCAAAGAGTTTAAGCCCGCCATCCATATCCGCTATCCGCCGCGAATGGAATAGGCGACCAAGGCGGTAAACATTGCCGCCTTCCGAGAAGAACGGACGGCGATCTGGCACGAAGCGTTCACCGTAGGAGAAGTCGATACCCTCCACTGCTTGTTCAATGTTATCAAAATCCGGATTGGCTGTGCCGATCAGTCGCAGTTGTGGCGTAACCTCATAGCGGATGTCCGCTCCCGCGCGGGCAGTGTATTCTCTTCGCGATTCAGAGAGCGCTTCTACAGAAGTTTCCGTTTCACTGATACCACCAATCAGATAGGGTAATACCTTGAGTTCACGCTTCCGAGGCGGGGGTAGCACATCAATCCAGTGCCCGTCGTTCTCGCGAAACTCATTCACTCCCAAATTACACCACCACGAACGCTCACCGGTACGTTGCTGTAGCCTGTCAATGTTGATACCCATCCGAACCGGTTTAGTTGTGTCGGGATAATCGAGCATTTGCCACGGGATTTCCATCTCTACAATCCAACCGTCTTCCACAATCTGTGCCGCAGCCTTCCAGAGTCCGATCCATTCGCTTTTCTCCGCGCGTCCCGTAGCAAGATGCGCGTATTTTGTACCGAGCGGATTTACGATAAAGAAATTTCTGTCAGGGAACTGGTGTGTGTGAAACGGATCAAGACTGAAGGAGACCCAGTCTTCTCCGCGGATTCGTGTTTGGTCTTTAGTTTGGCGCGCCACAATTTTGTCGGGCATATCATCGTAGAGATAAAGTCCGACATAGATGGCTGTGTCTGTGTAAACGACCCGACCCACCGATTGGTTCTTTGCCGGTTTTTCAGTGCGTTCATCGGTAAAGCCGATGGCTTGCGGTGCATCTTGCCAGCAGTCATCGTCGAGAACACTATCAATCGTGGGTGGTTGATCTGTTTTGATTGCGGGAAGTTCTTTTAGAACGGTCTGTGTATTTTCTTGCGCCAAGGTTTGTAGATTTGCAATTACCATAAACAATGCTATTACGCGTATCACCATCACATACATCTCCTGTTTTGCTTGTCTGCTTGTAGTTATTCGTGCGTTACTAATCGTTAACAGGCGGTACAAATATCCCGCACCCGATCAGCCACCTCTGATGGATGATACAACACTGGATAGCCTGCTGCTCGACGCATCACAATGTTCTCTCCAAGCAAGTCTGTGTGCCGACGGAGAAACCACGCTGCGCAAAACGGCAACATCCCAATCTGTGCTGCACCTCGAAGTTCGTCACTATTGCCATCGCCTATGAATATGCACTCTGAAGGGGAAACGTCCAAATTCTCACAGGCATGTTGATAGATGTCAGGATCGGGTTTGACCATTCCGACCACATTGGAAAATACTGTTACCTCAAAAAAGTCGGACAAAGGACTATTTGCCCAATCCAAGATTTCAGAACCATCGGTATTACTGATGAGACCGAGTCGAATACCTGAAATGGTGATTTCATTGAGCATATCAAGGATTTCGGGTTCTACATGACGCAGATGCCCTGTAAAAGCAGAATGGCGACGCTCAGCGAGTGTCTTAATAGTGTTTTCAGGAGATTTACCGCCAAACTTACGAACGATATAACGTAGAGACGCTGCATAGTCTAATTGTCCTGTACATCGTGCTGGTCGATGATTCACATATTCTCGCTGAAAGTCTTCTACAGGCAACTGTAAAGTCTGTCCGACTTCGGTAATTGAAGGGTGCCCCGCATCGAATTCTGAGACGAGTGTTTCAAATAAATCGAAGATGACTATCTTTACAGCCAATTCTAAACTCCTATGTTAACGCTTATGGATGTTGATTAGAAGGAATTACAAGACAGACATTTTACTGTATTAGCAACTCAGAAAGTTTGGTGATTGTTCTCACATCAGGCGTGAATTCTGCTTGTTCTAAATTGTGTGTATTGACGCTGAAGTCAAACGCATTGCCCTCGTTCCCCCTTTGTATCAGTATTGGAACAAGATTTGCAGCGCGGGCGGCTATGATGTCATCTTCTGTGTCACCGACATAAATGACTTCTTCGGGTTTCATTCGAGTCTGTTCAAGAGCCGAGTCAAATATTCTCGGATCCGGTTTCTTGATGCCCACTTCAGCGGAAATAACAACTGAATCAAAATGGGGTGTAAGACCGAGCGTGTTGAGAACCGAGTGGACGTGTGGCGGATGGTCGAAATTTGAAACAAGGGCAAGTTTTTTGGAGTGATGGAGTGTATCCAGGACGTGGTGTGTTTCAGGATCGAGCAATATATGTGCTTGCCAAGCATTGGCGACTTTATTGGCTATCACTTTTATATCTTCAGCAGTGGGGTTCAGTTTTAAATCGAAGCAGAGATGTTGGATACGTTGTTCAAACACTGTCAAATTAGGGTGTCGCGGCGTTGGCTCACTTTTACTGTAAAACTGATCGCAAGCTTCAGCGAGTGATTCAATGGAGTGGGTGGATCCTCGCGACCTGAGCTGCTCATGCAGTGTATTTAACCAATCAGACCATGCGGCATCCATATTTCCGTACGCCAAGAGTGTCCCGTATAAGTCAAAAAAGATCCCGTTAATCGCCATTTCTACTGGCATCCTCCAAAGATAGATTCAGTCTTTTTGGGTAAATTGGTAATTGCTGCAGAGTCGAAAAATAAGGGTATTCCGGTGTGGGCACCAAAAGAAGTTATCGTTCAAGAATACTTCCTCTAAGTTACAACTGCTTTTGCATGCACTTGAAGTAGAAAATCACGACGTTTTTATCGGCACACCGAGTGTCTCGTATACCCCATCACGGACATATCCGAGTTTTTCAGCTAAATGAATAGAAGCTGCGTTTTCAGAACTGGCGGACCAATGCGGATAAATGCCTTGTTCAATGCAGTGTACAAGCAGTTTAGCAGCGATAACTGTCGCAAATCCCTTGTTGCGAAAGTTAGAATGTGTTTCAATCCCGATATGAATCCCTTCACGATATTGCATCAGTGAGACAGCGTGACTTATAATGTGCCCCTCGATTGTTGCACAGAAGCCAATGCCCCGTTCAGCAAAATCAGTGAGTGAACTGAAACCTGGGAAACTGGAAAGTCCTTCATCTCTAAGTCGGTTCGCCAAGGAGATGTCAACTCGTTGAATCTGGCAATCAGAAGGGATTCGTTTTTGGAGGTTCCGCAGATGTTTGAGATTTAGTGATTCCGGGGAAAACGTAATGCCTTGCATTTGTTTGAGATGGTGACCATGGACTTGAAATATCAACTCACGCCATGCCTCTGAGATAGGAATAATCCACATTTCTGATAATTGCTGGACCAATTTTTGCGCGACCGGATGCGCCGCATCGCCGCCGAGTATCGCCCAACCGGGATGCGTTAATTGGGCAACCCGTGGATCTGTTTTTGAATCTGCGAGCGCGATACCACTATGCCCCTCAAGAACGCTATGAATAAAGATGCGCTGCGGGCGATAATCGGCGAAGAGAGGGATAAGTACACTTCGTTTATCCGAGTCAATTGATACAATGTTCATCAACTTTCCTTCACAAATCGGCAAAAATGTTGTAACGCACTATGAACTCTACACCAAACCCCGTTTCATTAGACGAATTTCCCGCCAGAATTGCCTAATTGAGACTGCCGTAACCCTCCTGAAAACTGCGTTTAAGGATGTGCCTTAACATCCCTAAAAACGCTTGCCGACTGGCATTGAGTATAGCGGCTAAACTTACCTTCAACACGGCACCCAATCGGATAGCAGGTCTCACATAGGACGGACGCATTTTCAATTGCCGCTTGAGTGCGTTGACAATTTCTGCATTGCCCTCACGCAATGCCATGTCGAGAGGTGTTTCCTTCATAGGGTTGAAACACAACTCTCTTGAATTCACGGAGCGGCCAGACGAGTGATGCAACCTCATCTGGCCATTCGGTGAACTGTTTTTGTAACCCCCTACCCTTGATAAAGGAGTAGGGGGTTAAGTGCTCATCTGTAGTGCTAAGTGGTTCTAAAATCTGCCATAATCGGTTGCGCGAAACCCTCAATCTCAGGACTGCAGACCTTTCCCTAAAATTGCGACATAAGTCGGTGCAAGCGCGTGAATCTGCGATTGATATTTCTCTACCAGAATAGCAAAAGCATCATGATCGCCTTTTAGAGTGAGTTGAACCAACTTGTCATCGCTATATTGCATCGGGCACCTCCACAAGAAATCTGTCTTCTGTGATTAAAGACGAAAATTGGGGGTCAAAAAGTTGCACCTTTGGGAAAAAATGCGTTTTTTTGTAAATAATACCATTCTAAATAAATGTCTGTCATTAACAAAAAACTGGCTCGTAGTAGCGCAATTCATTGCGCCTCGGACATTCGGATACCTCATAGCGTTCCAAAATCTCTATAATGCAACTTTATTTTTTAGATTTGGTATAACACGCATGCATCCGTAGCAGTGTCCTCAAACAGCGCATAGTATTCGGAGGAACTTACAACACATCTTGATATTTTCCCAAAAACATGTTACCTTATAGATGGACAATGAAACGTGGTTATAGACAGAAACAACCGACAACATGTAAGGAGGAGAAATGAGTCATGAAAAAAGAACAGATTGTCTCCCAAGATTCACGCGTGATGCACGGCACCTTAGTTTTAACTGGCACGCGCGTGCCGGTTAAAAGCCTGATTCAGCACCTTGTCGCAGGCGACTCGCTTGATGTATTCCTTGACGATTTCCCGACAGTTTCACGCAAACAGTCAGTGGCTTATTTGCAGATGACTCAGGAGTTCGCTAATGCGCGTGTTGCTTGATGAACATCTACCCCTAATCGAAATCCTCAGAAACGAGAGAAGTGATACTGATGAGCCAAATTACTTTTAACCCAAATCAATGTGCTGGACGACCCTGCCTTTGAAGTATGCAGATCCAGGTGGCAGATGTTTTGGATTCACTTGCAAGGGACCTTTCTTTTGAAGATATTCTTGAAGAGATGCCAGACCTTGAAACTGAAGATATTGTCGCATGTCTTCAGTTCGCCACACGTAGAATCGACTTCCCTGTAGTTACTGCATGTAGTTTTGGGTAGATACACAACTTTCGACAGCACTGACCTTTTATAAATTACTTTGAGGATAGCACTATATGAACTCTCAGATACCAGATAAAAATTACATTTACAAAGGATTGTTGGGGTACAATTATTTTCCTATGGTGAATCAAAATCGTGACGGTGCCCCTCCTGTCTTTTCCACTGTGGATTTTACATCTGAAGTTGCTAATGAAATGCTTGACATGTTTAGAAGTCATCAACTGGAAGATAGGAAAAACGGATACGATCAGGTAGAATATAGAGTAAGCAGATTTAACAACGTGACACGCTTGATGCAAATACCTCATCCGCTTCCCTATGCAAGGTTGTGCCAATGTATCTCAAAAAACTGGGACAAACTGAAACATATCTGTACGAACCCTAACAGCCGTTTGAAGCCTGCTCAACACGACGATAAAAGAGTATTCAGATTAATCTATAATGAAGACACTGGTTCCGAAGATAAAGATTTTCGAGTTCTGGTCCTTGAAAGTGAAAATTTCAGTAATTTGATGTCTAAGGTAGAACTTACAAGAGGAAAGTTCTATCGGGCTAACGTGGATATTTCGCTATTTTTCCCCTCTATCTATACGCACTCAATTCCATGGGCATTAGTCGGGCACAGTGAAGCAAAATCAAATCAGAGGAATGGAAGAAAATGGTACAACCAACTTGATCGGTATCAACGACAAATAAAAAGAAATGAAACACAAGGCATCCCGATCGGCCCTGCTACTTCAACTATTATGTCCGAACTCCTTCTGTTTAATATTGATAATGTTTTACGCGACAAAAACTACACATTTAATCGGCTCGGCGATGACTATGAATGCTATTGTGAAACAGAGGAAAAAGCTGAAATGTTTATAATGCACATCGAACAGGAATTACGAAAATATCTCTTAAATCTCAATGTTAAGAAAGTAAAAATTGAAAAACTTCCTCTTGGGTATCAAACGGAATGGATTGTTGAATTGAAAAATCGTTTACCACCTAGAGAAAACCTCCTTAAGCGTAGGGAAATGGCTAATTTTTTTGACTATGCGATTAACTTGCAAAATCGTCATCCTGACGGAAATATTTTGAAATATGCTGCGCGTTCTCTCACCTCAAAAATTGATGAAAGCAACGCGGAGGTATATCTAAAATACCTCATTTCTATAGTACTTTATAACCCAACTGTTCTACCAATTCTCTGCAAGGTAGCAAAAAAACATCATCAGATGATTACAAATGTTGACTTTGAACCTATTCTGAGACATTTTCTCAAATTTCAGTGTTCCGATACCATCTGTTGGGGATTGTATTTTATGACTATCTGTGGCGAAGCAATTAGTGATCAACTTGCTGAAGATGTGGTTAAGACAAGGGACTGCATGTCAATGGGAATGCTTCTCGCCGCAAACCAACATAGAGACAAAGTTATTGATTTCCTCGACGATACAGTTGATCCTAATTTAGAATATGACTGTGATCAGTACTGGATTCTGATTCATGAATTAGCACCGGATTGCCCAACATTTGATCAATACAGAAATAAATCTGGGTTAAAATTCCTTAAAGACAAGAATGTACATTTTATTAAGCGGATAGAGGCAGAGATCTAGGGTTATATTACAGAACACTTAGTAAAACCTACTACGGCCCCCTCAAAGTATCTCTTACAATAATTCTCGTGTGGAAACTCGTTGCATTCTGAGCGCGCCTACTAAAGGATGGAAATGGAACGATCACAAATTGCTCGCGACTTTGATGCGGCTTTGTGCTCGGACGATTGCCGCTTCTGCTCGCTAGCGATTGATGACAAATTCGCACCCACCACAAGCACAAAACTGCTTTATAGTAGAGCCCGAAAATACGTTTACATTTTAAGCAACAATAAACCCGTACCTTCGCTCGCTGGCCGGGGTACAAACCCTGTTTTCTGTGAGTGTATAGTTTGCTATAAGGTTCGCGGAAGGGTGTTATATCAGCGTGTGCGAAGGGGCTTCTTGAATGACAGGGATGACATAACTCCGAATTGCTAAGCTGTCAAAGTGGTCGGTTTCTACGCGGGGTTCCGGTTCCTTCCGGTGATCAAAGACGACATAGTATCCCTCCTGCACGTTTTCCAGTTTGAGATACGCAGCGAGTTGCGCTTTACCTGCCTGATACCGGGCATCGCCTCGCCAAATCTTGGTTTCGACGATGTATTTTCGCTGATTGTGGGTAATAAGGAGATCCATTTTCCCGCGCCCGGTTGGTACTTCAAATGACATGATGCCTCCCACTGTTTGGACGAATGAATCCAAATACGTCAGGAGCAGGTGCCGTCCGACATATTCTTGCGGGGTTTCTGGGACTTGCAAAATCCTAAAACCTGTGCGGGCAATAAAATCCCGGAAGTTATCTAAGAGGGGTTCCATCTCAATCTGCCCTGCAGGGGTGAGATAATTGAGAAATCCATTGATATTTTCCTCTGCGAAGTAATCTCGCTCCAGACCGTTGACTGCTGGCGTAAACGCTTGCATGATATGATGAAGATAAATCGGGTTGAGAATCTCACATCTTCCGTCAGGTGCTTCTCCGATAACGCCATAAGTCGCGAGCTCACTGATGAGTTCATCGTGTAGATTAAAACGTATGCCTTCCTCATACGTCATGATTTCCATAAGTATTTTTTCAAAGTGGCGGTTTTTGCGGATATTCGTTGTCAGATGATCAATGTTGGTGTTTCGCTCGCGAAGGAGTCGCGCGTGTGCCTCCGCGAAATACACCATCGTTATCGGCTCAGTTTTGGGAATATCCAGTTCCGCTGTGAGTATCTGCGCGAATCGGTTGACGAGGAAGGGTTGGCCCGCAGTCTGTTTGTGAAGGCTTTCAATAACTTCTGGTGCGAAGGTTTGCCCAATTTCATCGGTGTACTGTGTTAGGAGTTCTTGCACCTGGGTCAGCGTGAAATTGGATAGGTGAAACTCATCTTGGATATTAAAAGGCGAGATGGACCGGTCGTAACTGAGTTGTGTGATGCTTTTAACGCCAATAATACCGATACTGTGGGGACATCGGGGCTTACCGGGGAGGTAGATGTGACGGAGCGAATGCAGAAACCCCCTCACTGCGGCTTGTGGAATACCATCAAACTCATCTATGATAAGGACGACCTTCTGATTGTCAAGAAAACTCGCGAGGTGTTCAAAGAACTCCCGCATTTCAACGTGGTCCGTTATCCTCGCGTTCTCTAAAAATTGGCTTAGGGTCTCAGCTGGTGTACCTCCGCGTTTTCGGAAAACCGCCTCAATTTCTTTGCGAATTTCTCTATAAAAGGAAGCGTAAAAAGCGGAAGGGGTGTAATCTTCATACTCTTCAAAATTCAGGCGGATTGGAAAGTAGGTTGGCTCTGCATCGGCTCCTGCAATGTCTGTAGAGGCGGTTGGAAGTGCGTCCAGGGCGCGTTGAAAAAAGGTGGTTTTTCCCGACTGGCGCGGTGCAAAAAGAACGATATAGCGTCCCTCTTTGACGCGGTTACTGAAATCTACAGTTTCTTCGGCGCGGCTGACGATGTAATTTTCCTGTGGATTGACGGGACCTCGGGTTCCAAAATTTCTCATTGCCCACCTCCACCAAGAATTGAGACTACAGGATACAAGAGGTCAATATCTACAAATTGCTTGCGACTTTGATGCGGTTTTGTGCTCGGGCGAGTGCCGCTTCTGCTCGTGGGCGGTTTAGGTCGGGTGCATTTGCGGTAAGTTGCGTTTGGGCACGGTCGCGTGCCTGCTCAGCACGCTCGACATCAATTTCGGATGCCCACTCCGCAGTCTCAACCAAGACGGTGACACCCGTTCGGAGTATTTCAAAGACACCACCGCCGGTTGCCATTAACTGCGATGTCTCAGATGATTCACGGACACGAATTTCGCCGACATCTAACGCTGTAAGAAAAGGGATGTGCCCCGCCAGAATCTGAAAGTTACCTTCCACTCCAGGCGCGTGAACACTTGTCACGTCCCCTTCATAAACCAACTGTTCCGGTGTCCTAATCTCAAGATGAAAATTTCTATTTAGCATAAGATTGCGTCTCTTTCCGAAAGCCGATTGCTAACGACTAATCCGCTGCTTCTTCTATGTCGCCGCTTTTTTCTTGTTCAAACGCCTCGTCAATAGTGCCGATGTAGCGGAGTGCCTGCTCAGGGAGTTCATCGCAATCACCGTTAAGAATCGCTTGGCACCCTTGAACAGTATCCTCAATTTTGACGTATTTGCCCGGTGTCCCCGTAAAACGTTGTGCGACAAACATCGGTTGTGTCAAGAACATCTCTATTTTCCGCGCTCTGTTGACAACCAACTTCTGTTCATCTGAGAGTTCGTCTACACCGAGAATCGCAATAATGTCCTGAAGGTCCCCGTATTCCTGTAGTACCTGTTTAACGTTAAAGGCTGTCTGATAATGTTCATCACCGATAATGTCTGCTGATAAGATACGTGAACTTGATGTTAGCGGATCAACGGCAGGGAACCTCGCCTTCTGGGAGATACTCCGTTCCAATCGCGTCACAGCGTCAAGGTGTGCGAAAACGGAGACGACAGCGGGATCGGTGTAATCGTCGGCTGGCACATAGACGGCTTGGAATGAGGTAATTGAACCGTGTTGTGTAGAAGTAATTCGCTCCTGCAATTCACCCATTTCGGTTGCGAGTGTTGGCTGGTAACCGACAGCGGAAGGCATCCGTCCAAGGAGTGCTGACACTTCACCGCCTGCGAGTGTGAAGCGGAAGACGTTGTCGATAAAGATGAGCACGTCTTGACCCTGCTGATCACGGAAGTACTCTGCCATAGACAGTCCCGCAAGCCCGACGCGGAGGCGTGCGCCCGGCGGTTCATTCATCTGTCCAAAGACCATCGCCGTTTTGTCAATCACGCCGTACTCGTCAAGTTCAAGCCAGAACTGATTCCCTTCACGCGTCCGTTCACCGACCCCACAGAAGACGGAATAACCACCATGTTGTGTTGCGATGTTATAAATCAGTTCGGCAACCAAAACAGTCTTTCCAACACCAGCACCGCCGAAGAATCCGACTTTTCCACCGCGAACGACGGGTTGAATCAGGTCAATGACTTTGATGCCTGTTTCTAACATTTCGGTGGCTGTGGTAAGTTCTGCCTGCGGGGGCGGTGGTCGATGAATGGAGTATCGTTCGGATTCACCGGCATCGCCTCTTTCATCAATCGGTTGACCTGTCACATCGAAAACTCTACCGAGCACGGCATCGCCGACTGGCACGGTAATCGGACCGCCAGTATCAGTTGCGAGTGTGCCGCGGACTAAACCGTCGGTTGTGTCCATTGCTATTGCACGCACCCGACTTTCGCCTAAATGTTGTTGAACCTCAAGTACGAGTTCGGTTCCATCGTAACGTTCAACTTTAACAGCGTTCAGGATGTCCGGCAATGTGCCTTCCGAAAAATCTATGTCTACTCGCGCACCGACAACCTCTAAGATTTTTCCTTGGTTCATGTGATATTCCTCTTTTTGATTCTTAATTCAGAGTAGTTGACTTCTTTTGAAATCCAAAAACTGTAGTATGTCCTAACATCTTTTGTTTGGCAAGGGCATTTCCAATCGCACACAAACTCGGAGCGATTAGAGACTCGGACACGCCTTCTGAAAGTGGGTAAGTGCTTCTGCCCGATTGATTAACGCGTATTGCCGATTTCGAGTTGGCATCAGGAGATTCACGCGTTGGATTTTCTGATTCAGGTTTTCGAGTTTCTCACTGTATTGTTCAATACCGCGGGCACGTTCATGTTCAAAACTTCGACTGACGGCTTCACGTCGGTGTGGATACTGCTGAATGATAGCGGCTAATCGCTCTCGACGACCTTTCAGATTTTTAAGGAGCCTTTCAAGTTGTGCTTTTTCTTTCTTAATCTCTTTCTCTAACGCAATCCACCGAGGTGTAAAACCGTTCTCTTTCAGAAGTCGGTTCGTCATCCGCGCTTGGGGTGTAAGGTACGGATTCGTATCCAATTTGAGCGGTTTACCTTCACCGGGCAAATTCTTGAATTCGCCACGTTCCATCGCCTCTTCGATCTGTTTATTGGCATTGATCGGCATTTGGAACCTCCGGACGGTTACGGCACGGCGGAGCGTGCCTACTACCTTGCTACGGCAAAACGGAGTCTGTTGGCTACTTTTACCCCTCTAATGCGGCTGCGCCACTTACAATCTCGGAAATTTCCGTCGTAATCTGTGTTTGACGTGCTCTGTTGCGTTGAAGGATCAATTCGTCAATGAGTTCTTTTGCCTTTTGTGTGGCATTTTCCATCGCCGCCATTCGTGCGGCTTGCTCGGCTGCGTTGGAATCCAAAAGCACCTTCCACATTTGCATATTCAAGTGCTTTCCGAGTAGCATTTCAAAGAGTTCCACCTGTCCCGGTTCATAGACATAATCCAGAAAACGTTCATCGCCCTCTGGTATTTCGGGTTCTAACGGCAGGAGCTGCTCAACAAGCACGGTCTGAAGAATGGCAGACTTGAAATTATTGTAAACGACTTCGACTTTGTCAATTTTCTTGTCAGTATAGAGGTGTTCAAACTCGTGGACAACGTCAACGGCTGTTTGGAACTCAAGTTGGCGGAAAATATTGATGTATGAATCGGTAATGTCGTAGCCGCGGCGCGCAAAATGCTCGTGCCCGCGGCGCCCGATGCAAATGAGCGTTACATCCGCACCACTTTCTTGATAGTGTTCTATACGTTGTCTGGTTGTCCGAATAAGGTTACTGTTGAAACTGCCACACAATCCTCGGTCAGCGGAGACGGAGACGATACAGGCGTGCTTTATCTCACGCGTTTCAAGCAGTGGGTGTGTCAGTGCTTCGTTTTCAACGTCCATCTGCGAGATCAGGTGTCCTAAGACCATGTTGAGTTTATCAGCGTACGGACGCGTCGCCATGATATTTTCTTGAGCACGACGGAGCCGCGCTGCAGCGACGACGCGCATCGCATCGGTAACTTGTTCAATGTTTTTAATGCTGACGATGCGCCGCCGAATTTCTCGTAGCGTTGCCATGGTTACTCACCTTCTGTGGGCGCGTCCTCTGATGCGGTGGGTGCGCCCGTTTCTGCCGGTGTTGATACAGGCGTTTCACTCCAATTTTCTTTGAATGCCTTGACAGCCGCGTGCATGGTTTCAAGCGATTCATCGCTGAGTAAACCGGTCTCTGCGATTTCTGAAAGGATTTCCGCGTGATTCCTGTCAAGATATTGCAGGAATTCGGATTCAAACCGTGCGACTTCTGTCTCTGGCACATCGTCAAGATAGCCGTTGGTGCCACAGAAGATAGAGGCGACTTCCCGTTCTACAGGCATCGGTTGGTATTGCGGTTGCTTCAGCAATTCAACAAGACGTGTGCCGCGTAGGAGCACGGATTGCGTCGTTGCATCCAAATCCGACCCAAATTGTGCGAAGGCTGCAATTTCTCGGAAACTCGCGAGATCAATTTTAAGGGTACCCGC
Source organism: Candidatus Poribacteria bacterium (assembly GCA_965208735.1). Classification (GTDB taxonomy): domain Bacteria; phylum Poribacteria; class WGA-4E; order WGA-4E; family WGA-3G; genus WGA-3G. The sequence continues at coordinate 3,533,699 of CBDBPM010000002.1, read as the reverse complement.
GACCTCTTCGGCTTTCATGGCTTTGACTTGCGCATCTCCGCCGACGCGTGAAACAGATAGCCCGACATCAATCGCCGGCCTCACACCTTGGTTAAACAGATCTGTTGTGAGGTATATCTGTCCATCAGTAATAGAGATGACGTTCGTGGGGATGTAGGTCGTTAAATCGCCTTCAAAGATTTCAATGATTGGCAGGGCAGTGAGGGAACCTCCCCCCAATTCGTCGCTTAATTTTGCGGCGCGTTCCAACAGGCGTGAGTGTAGATAGAAAACATCACCCGGATAAGCTTCTCTGCCCGGAGGTCTTCTTGAAAGCAGAGACATCTGACGATATGCCCACGCGTGTTTCGTCAGGTCATCGTAGATAATAAGCGCGTGTTTACCATTGTCCCTGAAGTATTCACCCATTGCAGTACCGGAATACGGTGCGAGGTATTGAAGCGGTGAGGGTGCACTTGCCGGTGCGGAGACGATAGTCGTATACTCCAGCGCGTTATGCTCGCGAAGCGTAGCCGCAACCTGTGCTAAAGTAGAACCTTTTTGACCAATAGCGACATAGATGCAATAGACATCTGTATTCTTCTGGTTCAGGATAGTGTCGATTGCAATAGCGGTTTTGCCGGTTCGCCGGTCTCCGATAATGAGTTCGCGTTGACCTCTCCCGATCGGTGTCAGACTATCAATAGCTTTTAAGCCTGTATAGAGCGGTTCACCAACAGGTTGCCGTTGAACGATGCCTAACCCTTTCTGTTCCACTGGAAGTCGGTGCTCTGTTTCAATATCGCCCAAGCCATCAATAGGCTGACCGAGCGCGTCAACAATCCGCCCGAGGAGTGCTTCGCCGACAGGGACTTCCGGTAGTTTTCCGGTCCGCTTGGCGGTGTCGCCTTCGTGTATGAGTTGGTCTTCACCGAACAGAACGCACCCGACGTTATCTTCTTCAAGGTTGAAAGCGATGCCGAAGATGTCGTTAGGGAATTCAATCATTTCGCTTGCCATCGCATTCGCAAGTCCATGCACTCGCGCGATCCCATCGCCTACCTCCAGCACGGTGCCAGAATCGTAGACATCCACGTCCTGTTCAAACTGTTGCAGTTGTTGTTTAAGGATATTTGATATTTCGTCCGGTCGGACTTCTCTTGCCATATTTTCAGTCCTCTGTGAGGCGTAATTATCAGTTAACAACCAATAACTATTACCCTTTTGCGAGTTGTTGCTTCAGGCGTTGGAGTTGTGATGCGACGCTTGCATCAAAAACGGTGTCATCTAATTGCACGATGAATCCACCTTGGATCCGTGCATCAGTTGTGGTTTCCAATCGCACCTGTTTTCCCGAATACGTGCTTAATTGCTGTATGAACCGTTCCTCTTGCTCCGACGTTATAGGCACAGCGGTTGTCACTTTTGCGACGAGCCTACCCGCGGCTTCGTCAACAATCTCTGAAAAGACATCCATAATTGCGATGAGGTAACGTTCACGCTGCTTTGATGCGAGTAGTTTGAAAAAATTAATCGTCAGCGGGTGCATTGTGTCGGCGAAAAGCTGCTGAAACATCTCGCTTTTAAATTGTGGAGATAGCACAGGACTATGGATTAATTGCGTGAATTCCTCGGATTGTTCAATTAATTCTCGCAGCTTATCTATATCCGCGATAATAGATGCCAAAGCATCTTGTTCCAACGCTGCAGCGTATAGGGCGCGGGCGTAAGGTTTCGCAACCCGAATGTCTCTCATAGTTTGTTCTCACCTTGAATAAAAAAGGTCCTACTAACGCGGGTCCGCTGGTAATCTGCTAATGGATGCGTCAATAATATGCTGATGTCTCTCTGCGTTGAGTTCCTCGCTGATGATTTTGCCGGCAGCATCAATAGCGAGTTCAGCGACAACGCCCCGCAGTTCGGAGATAGCTTCATCCTTCTCCCGTTGAATCTCTGCTCTGGCTCTTGCGACTTCATCCTCTGCCTCTTGTCGCGCCTGTGCAAGGATATCCTGACGTTCGGCGTTCCCTTGTTCAATTGCAGTTTGGATTTTGGTTTGTGCCTCGGTTTCGATATCGGCGAGGCGTTGGCGCGTCTCTGCGGTGAGCCTGTCCAACTCTTCGCGATCCGTTCGTAATTGTTCTATTTGCGTGGTGATTTCAGATCTGCGTTCCTCTAAAAGTCCACCGACCTTGCCGAAGACAAACTTCCAAAGTACAGCGAGCACAATCAGAAAACCGATAGCTTGGATGATGATCGTCTTCGGGTCAATGCCGAGCTGGCTTAACAGTCCACCACCGGCTGGTGCCTCAGCGGCGAACGCGCCGTTGAGACAGATGCCCATTAAAATCGCTGTATATAGGACGTAATTCGTTGTCCTACGCTTGGTATTTTGCATAAGTCTGCTATACTCTATTTTTGAAACTGAAGACGTATCCGTTGGTGCGTGTCGTCTGGATGACCCGTCTCGGCTCGCAAACCGTGCCATACGTCTTCAGTCAGGCGTTATTTAATTTCCGCTTCTGACATCTGTCGCTACTCGTTTCGCATCTGCATCAATCATCTCTTTGAGGATTTCGCCTTCCGGCAGTTTATTGTACAAGAGAAAGAACATTAAAAGCGAATAGATAACGAGCGACTCAATGAGTGCCAAGCCGATAATCATTGCAGTTTGGATCTGCGGTGCGGCTTCGGGTTGACGTGCGATACCTTCAAGAGCGGTACTTGCGGCATTTGCTTGTGCTCTTGAGGCGAAAATGACAGCGATCGGCAATCCCAAAGTTACACCGAACGCCAACACTGCTAAATAAATCATGAAATGTCCTCCTTGGACGGATACGGGCTTGTAGTAGTAGGAGCGGGGTTACCCCGCCCCTACAAGTCCCAAAAAATTAGTGATGCGCTTCATGCGCGTCGTCATGGTGTTCTATAAACAACACGATGTAGATAGTTGTTAAAATAGTAAAAACGAGTGCCTGCAGGAAGCCAACAAACAGCCCGAAAAACAGCATAGGCAGTTGCACCGGAATAATCGGTATGGCATCTGCAATCAGCACGATAAGTCCGAGTTTTGTGAGTTCAATAACCACCGCTTTCTCACCAAAAATGTTTCCGAAAAGCCGGACAGCAAGTGAACCTGCCCGCGATAACTGGGCAATAACTTCAAGTGGGAACATTAAGATGCCCAACAACGGTGGGTTACCGGCTAAATGTTTCAGATAGCCCACTATCCCGTTCTCTTTAATAGCAATAATTTGAACGCCTAATACAGCCGTTATACCGAGGGCAAGCGTTGTATTCAGGTCTGCTGTTGGGGGTTGAAGTCCCGGAATGATTCCGAGATAGTTCAGGGAGAGAATAAAGATAAAGAGGGAACCGACGAATGGAACATACTTTTTGCCGCGATCGCCTAAAATCCGCCCGAAGAAGTCCATAATACCGCCGACAAACACCTCTAACAGGGTTTGTCCTTTCCCTTCAGGTATCCGTTTCAACTTCCGGGTGGCAAAAATAAAAAACAGTGCTAAGACAAGAACAGCAAAGTATGTGTTGGGAATGAGATCGGGCTGATGCCACCGAGTCGGTTCCGGGACTATTTCATCCGGTAAAAGTTTTGAAATCGGAGAGAGCAAACTACGGTGACCATTCTCGGCTGCGAAACTCCCGACGACTATTGCCAAACTGAGTCCCACAACCAAGCAGATAAACGATAGCTTTTTCATATTTTATTACGGTGTCTCTTATAGTAAGGTAGCGGCGGTTTTTTTGAGTGCTTTCCTGTTAAGAGTCAATTTGAAACTTCACCTCACGACTGATTGGAATCCTTATTGGAAAGGATGAGTACCATCAGACTAATTGCTTTGATAATAATAGCACCCTGGACTAAGGCGATCCCGCCCGCGAGTGCGTAAATGTTCATCCACTCCATTTTAAACAACAGATAGAGTAATCCGCCGAGCACTGTGTATTTACCGAGCGTGATAAAGCCAAGTAAATACTTCGTGCGCTTCGTTTTCCCTGGACGCATCAGTCGCCGAAGGACGAATTCAAGCGACCAGAACAGACTCAAACTGATAGCACTACCAATCAAGAAACTCGGGAGCGCAAGACGTTTGAAGACTAACAACACTGCCGCAATAACGACGGTGAGGCAAATCGTCAAGATGTAAATATGACGGATGGATCGGTCGCCAAATTCTAACACGGGACCCATCTAAGCAGCTCCTTTGCTACCCTTCTTCGGTGTCTTGTGCTTGTCCTGAAGTGTCGTGGCGTTTTTTTGCTAAGCGTGCAAGCTGTCGGTTCCAACGTGCGATCGAACGGAACATCTCCATAAATCCGGCGGCGACTCCTATGCCGAAACCGATGAAGGACCCAACCGCTGCGTTGCCTAATTTTCCACCGATCCACTTACCCCCGAAATAACCGATACAGATCGCAAGCGCAAGCGTTATCCCGATAGAAGCGAGGTCAAACATCCCGACATTTTCATGTTTGAATTGGTTGAGCCGACGTTTGAACATGACGGTTGCCCCCATAAAATGAAAATGGTGTCAGAAACAGATTTCCTCGTTAAGCAACGCTATATATTATAACACGCGGATATAGAGAATGCAAAAAAAAATGGAATGCCTTCTGAGTTAGGAGTTTGTAGGACGCGGATGGAAAGAATTAGACGGATTACGGTTATCTCAGTCGCAGCGAGATTATCTCACTCGTCTACAAATAGACTTCTATATCCTTCTGATCGGTCTGTTTTTAATAAATGCCGTTACGGCACACGGAGCGTGCCTACTACTTTCAATACAATCCTACTTAGATTGAATCAAAACTGCCCAATGCGCCTCAGTCGGTGCAGACAGTGTTATGCTATCACTGAAGGTAATTTCTTCTTCCTGTGCCCACTCACTTTTAGCGATATTTAGCCATTTTACTGTTAGTACTTTAGCATCTTTTATAGCACTCAAGTTGATATCGACCGAGCCACCATTCGGAAAATAGACAGCGTATTCCTGTCCCAGATTTGCGATGGTATACGCGCCGTTATCTGCTCTATTAGAGAGCAAATCATTGTGCGGTTCACACGTGAAAATGTCCATTTCGTCTGTAATGGTTCGCATGCTTTTCAGGTGTGCTTGCGCTGTTTCGTTCAAGCCAACACCACTGTCGGGGCGGTGGAACCGTGCTGAGGCAAATCCACCGAAGATGTTTCGCCAAAACCGTTCTAACCCATCTTGCGTACTCCCGAATCGTCCGCCATCAGCACCGTAAATCTTGATATTATTGATGGGACGGATCGGCGAAAGTTGTGCCCGAATTTTCTGGGCGTTATCCCAATGCCACTGCCGCTTCTGATGGTTGTTCTGTGATATATCGCAAAACGAGTAGGTTTCAGGATGATCAAATGTCGCTTTATGCTTCTCATGGGATAAATCCCACGGATCCCACATCTCTGTCGTTTCAACAACACGCCCAGTCGCTGCTGCCTGCTTCTGGATATACGTCGCCCAATATTCACCCCATGCAGCCGTGACAGCAGTTTCATTGTCCATGCAGTAGAGTATATGACCGTACGGAAGCGTCTCGGAGAGGAGTTTATCCACAAATTTTTCCTGATATTTCAAGACAATTTCCTGATTACGTTCTTTCGGTACAGACCAGAAAAAGTTGTTTCCCGTTGCAACAGGATGGCTGTTAACAGCGGTGGGTAATTCTGTCTCTTCTACGGTATAATTGCTATTATTTTTCGGATTGAACGGGTTGGCATCCCACGGCTCGCGGTAATAATTGAAAGTTGCCCACACCTCAATCTGGACGATAATATCCATCTCGTGCGTCCACGTGATGAAGTTCCGAAAACGGTTCCAAAATTCGGCGTTCCACTGATTTAAGTCGTATAGATCACCGACTTTTTTGAAGGGCGGTACATCGCCTTCATCAACCCAACTCATTGTGGAGCGGACATAATTGCCACCGACTGACTTCAACAGTTCAAGATGTGCTTTGAGATTTGGTATCTGAAACAGATTATCCTCAACTGAACCACCGATTGGCAGAACGGGTTCACCTTTATACTGCCAGTAGCGCGGATTTGCTTGGTAAATTTGGATTCGATTTTTTTCCATCTCTATATCCTTTTCGGCTTTAGTTTCTGGTGCTGCTGAACAAAAGGAAACGCATACGAGTAGAGCCAACATGAGTTTGTAGGGTCCTCGCAGATTTCGCATAAAAGATTCTCCTGAATATTAAGGTATAACGGAGTACTTGACCACAGTTGTTACAAGGACTCAACAGCGTTAGAAACAAGCGTCCTCGTTAAGCAACAGGATACATTATACCATAAGATTCAGGAGAATACAATTGAACCGTTTATGCGCAACGCACGGATATAATGAGAAAACTAAGCCGAGCTACGCATGGCACTGGCATGAAATTCCGTGATGCTTTCAACACTGCGGAGCAAAGGTAAAGATGGTTTAGTTCTTTTGTCTTTAGTTTACTCCGCACGCAGTGCCTCAATCGGTGACAGCCGCATGGCTTTTACGGCAGGGTACAGTCCGAAGCAGATGCCAAGCACTGCGGAGAAAGCAACTGATATCAATATCCACTGAGGCGAAAATATCGCAGGCCACGCGGGAACGATTTTCACTATTCTCACGGCAAGATACGCCATTCCCTTACCAACAAAGATACCCAGTCCAACGCCGAGTAGCCCACCGATGCAACACAGGTTGACAGATTCACTTAAAAATTGCAGCAGAATATCAGAGTTCTTCGCACCGAGTGCCTTGCGCAAGCCAATTTCGCGTGTGCGTTCGCCTACGGCAACCAACATCATGTTCATGATACCGATGCCGCCCACAAGAAGTGAAAATCCAGCGATACTGCCCAATGTGATCTTTATGATAGTACTGATTTTCAATAAACTTGATGTCCCGCTGTGCACCTCAAAGATGCGGAAGAAGCCGTCTTCATTTCGGTGGCGTTTGCGAATAACCGCTTTAACTTCCTCAATAGCTTTCGGAACCGCCGCTACAGTGGATGCATGAACGACAATCTGCAAAACCCTATCGTTGCCAGTGAATCGTTGTTGCATCGTCGTCACTGGAATAAAGATCTGCTCATCGTAATTCATGCCGAACTTAAGACTTCGTCCGCGGGGAACAAGTGTACCGATGACAATAAATTTTTCGGTGCGTCGCTTATACTTGTATTGCCTACTGGCACTTCCGATCTTTATTTCTCTGCCGATAGGCGATACGTTTCCAAAAAGATTGGTCGCCACATCCGTCCCGATAACAGCGACTTTTGTTGCATTGCTAACGTCATCCGTTGAAATAAACCTTCCTGCTTGTAAATCCCACTTCATCAATTCAGTGTAAACTTCATTCACGCCGTAATAGCCCGCGCGCATGTCTGAACCGTCTTTGGCTTGCACCAACACAACCGAGTACGACGCAAGGCGCGGGGTAACCCCTTTCACGGATGAACACGCTGCTTCAATTGCCAAAACATCACCATAGTTAAAGTGTTCCTTGCTCCGAATTGGTACGCGGCGACCGCCTACTAACTTGGTAGAAACGCGGTAGAGTGTGAAGGTGTTAAGCCCACCAAGTTTTTGAATATCCTCAAGAATAATCTCTTTGGCACCATCACCGATAGCAATCATAGCAAGTACAGATGCAATACCGATAATAATACCGAGCATTGTTAGCAAAGAACGCAGTTTATTTATCAGAAGTGCTTTTATTCCATGGGAAATGTTTTCAAGAAAACGCATTTCATTCCTCCAGACAACTTACTCGCGTTGACCTGCTTGGCTTCCGGCGAACTGTTTCTGAAACAACCTACGCTATAGGCTACCGCGTTGAATAAGTTCTATGTGAGGGCAAACATCAACGCGCCTTCCATTACTGAGGACGAATCTTATTAGCATTCAAAGTGGTGGAGAGTCGATAGGCAAAGACGAAGCGAGTGCTTTATCAAGTTTCAAATTACGGGTAGACCCGGCTCATAGTGTGGTCTGTAGGGGCGAGGTTACCTCGCCCCTACGGTTAATGAACCCTAAAATTCAAAGTTGATGTCAAACCCACGTGGTGACTGCTTTCACAAAAAAAACGCACATACTTTTGACATGAGCGAAGACCTTTTGTTTTCCTGTCCAGTCCGAAAAACTAAGTGGCACTATGCATTGTACTGGTCCTGGTATGAAATTCTGTGATACTTTCGACACCTCGGAGCAGCATTTCATCGCTGAGACTGAACGCTTCACGTATTTTCAATGACCGATCCATCCGGTCAAGCAACCGTTGGTTCGGGACCACAACAACGGAATCCGCATTTCCTTGAAGTTCTTGTAATCCTTGTTCTGCCTGTTCGGCGCGACGTTGACCTTCAAAATTGAACGGACGCGTCACAACGCCTACTGCTAAAGCCCCGTGTTCTCGAGCAAGGGAGGCAATCAGAGGCGCAGCACCTGCTCCCGTTCCGCCACCCATTCCAGCAACGACAAAAACAAGGTCTGCGTCTGCAACGATGGCAGCGAGTTTTTCTTTGTCTTCCTCAGCTGCCTTCTTGCCCAGTTCTGGATTCGCTCCGCAATACCCAGGTGTGGTGTTAACGCCGATCAGTACCGGTGTTGCCTCTTTGCACTTCTCAAGTGCCTGCTGATCTACGTTCACAACATAAAATTCAATGTCTGTCAAACCCGTCTCTATCATTCGTTTGACAGCGTTACCACCCGCGCTACCGACACCAATAACCTTGATTCTGGTTCCGGTGTGTTTGGATCCTTCTCGTTTAGTTGACATAATTCCCCCTCTTAGGAGTTCGACACCGAATTCCTTGCGTAGGAGTTCACGTGTCCGTCTTAATTGAGTCTTGATAGTGCCTATCGCTAATCCAAGTTCGCCGTGGATTTCCTTGATACTCCACAATTCCAAGTAGTATAGAATCGCAACATTACGCACTTTATCTGGGAGGTGAAACACTGCTTCTCTTAAGTCGTTACACAGTTCTGTTTCCTGAAAACGTGCGACCGCATCCTGATCAATATGATCGGTCAGGTCAGTGTAACTCTGTGGAATATCAGTTCTTGAATGATGAACAGATGCATAGTATCGGGTGCAAGCGTTGTAAGCGATTCGCTGTAACCATCCCCCAAAACTTCCGATATTCCGCAGTCCGCTGATGTTTTCCCAGACGGCACGCCAGATGTCCATGAGTATCTCTTCAGCGTCCCGACGTTGTCTCGAATTTGCGACAACCACTTTCCAGACGCGAGGACTGTAACGCGACATCAACTCTGTAAATGCTGACTCATCACCCGTTTGTACAAGTTGGATGAGTTCTTCATCTTTCAAATCAGTGTGCATTGATAGATCCGATCGCATAGACAGTCCTCAATTTGATTTTAACTTAATGAGCGGGATTCTTCGCGGGGCGGTTTAAAAAAATACAATCCGTTGAGAATTTATGCATGGTAAATTACTGGGAACATGCAGACAATTCAGTGGAATCGCTTGTTGTCAGTTGTGATAATTTTTCGCTGAACCTCTCGCAACGATTTATACCTCCGAACGGAGGAAGACAAGGAATGCACCTGAAAGAAATATACCGAGCAGTAAAATGAGCAACAGTATATCCATTATAGCCGAGTTGAGTGTATCTTGAAAAGTTAACTTATCCTCAAACATCGGGATAGCCGCTGGTGAGACAGGTTTTTCCGACATGCCTTTCGGGATGCCGATGAAGTGAAGGCTTTCTGGATCTGCGCTATCCATTTCAACGATAAAGTCTCGGAACTGACGGATATGAAGATGGCAATTTTCTAAGAACTGCAAATGGCGATTAAAGCCTGTGCCTGCCATGGATTCAAGGGCGTATTGGACAATCGCTGCAGGGGAGCACCGCGTTATTTGTCTTGCGTGTAGGACTTGCGCGCTTTGTGCCGCGAGATGCTGGCGGCTCAGCTGCTCCCGCGTCTCCATGTCTTTGTTCACGAACTCGCGCTGGATCTCTAATTCCGAAGTGTCTACCTCTGCAACTGCTTCCTGAGAGGTTCCTGCTGATTGACGGCGTTCTTTTAAAGTTTCCCTTTTATTGAGGAAATCGCTTAAAATTTGGTCGAAGGCGGTACTTTTTGCCTTCCGAAATTGATGGTGCGTTTGGACAGAGGGCATCCATTTTGTCGAGAGAGTGCCGAGGGTTGATGGCATAAACACTACGGCGGTCACCCAAATTAGCAACAGGACAACGAGGCTTAACCGGCTTTCTCGTGTCATCGCGGAGACGATGAGTCCAATTGCGATGAAGATGCCAGCATAGCAAGAAGCGATGAGGACGATGAGCCCTACGCGTCCCCAGTCTGTCCCACTGAGCTGCGTCCAACTCTCGGTGGAAATGATGGCGAGATTGAACAACACTGCAAAATAGAAAGGGATGAGGACTGCAATCAGCGAGCCAAGGAATTTACCGACTAACAGGGCGGGACGCGAGATGGAATTTGCGAGACACAGCCGCAGCGTCCCGCGTTCTCGTTCCCCTGAGAGCGCGTCAAAGGTAAAGAGGAGGGGAATGAAAGAGAGCAGATAAGTGATGATAAAGACCCAATCAATCACCACGGCGGTCGGGCGGTGATTGCTGATCGCATCCATATTTAGACGTGGAACGCCCATTGCCCAAATGTAGGACAGTCCGTATAGCCTCCAGAAACCACCACTTACGCTTTTGCTTGGCAAAAACGCGTCCCCTCCATCGGCAATGAAGGTGAGCGATGAAGGACGTTTGTATAGTTTACCCGGACCCTTTTGTAGCATCGCATACAACTGGGTGCGGGATTTCAACTCGGTGTGGGAGGCACTAACGTTCTCGGAATATTTCCGAATCCGTTCCGGATGTGTCTGAAGATGTACAACGGCGTTGGTGACCATTAGTGCTACGAGGATGAGCGTTGTTAAAGCAAAGCGTAGACTCGTAAGATGGTCTAAGAGTTCGCGTGTAACAATATGCCAAATCATTTTATTAGTTCTCGGTTCTCAGTTTTCAGTTTTCAGTTAAGAAGTCATCCGTTAATTTTCAGTTATCAGTCACCGGTTATCCGTTAAAAGAGGGTTTTGACTTAATCAGAACATCTCTTAACTGACAACTCTCACTGCGAGGCAAACCGATAACTGATAACCATTTTATACTTCAATTTTGATGAAGACCAGAAATGTTGCCATGAATAGGACGAGGTTGATGAAGACCAGCAAGAGTAATTCCGGTAGGGCGTGCTGTGCGTTGATGCTGATATCTGCCCGCTCAAAACGAAAGTCAGGCAGAATCGACCAGTCTATGGTTCCTTGATTCGTTGAAAACCACTGTAGACTTGCGAAGGCATCTCTCTCATGAAAAGCGTCAATGAGAGTGCGCCGGTATGTCTGCGCGGCTCGGATATAGTCTGTCATGCTGTCTAAATCGGTACCTGCCCACGCAGCGGTTGCGAACGTGTAGAGGCTTGCAGGGCTGAATTTCATGAGTCGTTCATCCCATCGTGCTTGCCTGCGGGATATCTGTGCGACCAGTTGCTCCCCAACTAAGTACACCTTCTCGGCATTCTGGATTTGCAGTGTCGCGGCAAATTCATAATAACGGCGCAAGTGTGTTACCAAGGGATCCGCAGTATTTTTCAATTCGATTTCGATGTTAACCCGAGGGAAATCTCCGAGATACCACCCCCCGCCTTTAAAGAAGTCGGTACCTGTAAATGTATCGAAAAATAGTGGAGGGTCTCCCTTAAGCGGACTGCTCGCCAAGAACCGATCTCGTTCTCGATCTGCCTCTTCCCGAATCTGTGCTATCTGCTGGTTAGCGGATAATTTCTCTGCACGCATGTCGCCGACTGGATTCAGGGCAAACCGGCTCCAGTTTGGATAGACAAGCACCAAAATTACCCACAGGAACATACAGAGCATCAGGGACGTGGCAGCCCGGCGGGTTGTTGCGGAAATGAGCAGACCAATCAGGTAGAAAACCGATAGATAGACGATTGTTGTCAAAACAATGCCACCGATTCGTAGAAAGTCGTCTGTGCCGAATTGCAGGGAGCGCGCGAAAGAACACTGAATCAGGGCGAGCAGTAGACTCATTAGCACAGGGAGCAGCAGACAGACCATCGCTGCGAGATATTTGGCAAGCAGGACGCTCCCGCGCCCGACAGGGTGTGAAAGCACCAAGCGCAAGGTGCCGGTTTCCCAATCTCCTGCAATGGCATCATAAGCGAAAAGCAGGGACAGCAGACTCAACACAACTTGAAAGATAAAGGCAAGATCTATCTGTGAAAAGAGATACAGATATGGATTATTTATACCGAGGGGTACCCCGGGGTTTGAGAGGGACGGGACGCTACCAAACGCCCACTGTTCTTCCTCTGGTCTGACATCAGCTATTGGGTCTGATAGGGCTGGCACACTGTCAAACGCTATGTCAATATCACTGCCAAAACGCGTCTCTAAGCCAGCACTAAAGAGACTTAGAGGGTTCGGAGGACGCTGAACTTTCAACTTCAAGACCGAATAGGCAGGTGTTGCGGCGACTGTCTCGCGATTCACGGCTTCTTTCTGGCTATAGTCGGCGAGACGCTCTTCGTGTGCACCGATCAGGACAAACGTATTGGCGACAACGAGTAGGAGTGTAATGATGACCGCAGCGAAAAAACGCGCGCTCATCAGATGGGTCAAAAGTTCTTGGCGTATCAGGGTTAGGAACATCATTAGGACTTACGCAATGAATTAAAATGTGTTATAGTTTTTAATTATGATGAGCATGAATCTTTCTGAAAAGAGACAACCGCTGTTCTCGGATTATTGCCAATTTTTGTTAGCCGGTTTTCAGAACTTCACACAGACACACTTTGCCAATCATACGGAGAAATGGAGCCATGATCAACTCAATCGTCTCCTGAATACCGAACGTATCCCTGCCCGTGAACTCTGGCGTTCGGTGCGAAACGATATTGAGTTTGATGAAGACGGATACGTTCTTTTTGATGATACCGTCATGCCAAAACCTTATGCGAAACAGATAGAACCTGTTCGCCGGCAGTGGAGTGGCTCCGAAAAACGTGTCATCCAAGGCATCGGTCTCGTGACATGTGTCTATGTCAATCCGAAGACGCATCAGTATTGGATTATTGATTACCGTATCTATGATCCAGACCGAGACGCGAAAACCAAACTTCAACACCTTCAGGAGATGTTGCAGAACGCCTACTTCGTGAAAAATCTCCCGTTTCGGGTCGTGTTAGTAGATTCTTGGTATGCTTCAATGGCAGTGCTAAAAACGATTCAGAGTCTCTCAAAAATCTATTATGCTCCCTTGAAACGCAATCGTCTCGTCAATGACACTGAGGGTGTTGACCCGCACAAACGGATAGATGATCTGACGTGGACAGAATCAGAGTTGCGACAGGGTAAACGTGTTCATATCTACAAGTTTCCGAAAGGCCACCAAGTGAAGTTGTTTCGGATAGCGTCCGGCACCAGACGCACGGAATATATTGCCACCAACGATTTATCTCAATCGGATGTGACTGCGACGCAGCAAGAATGTCGCGTTCGTTGGAAGATTGAGCAACTTCATCGTGAGCTCAAGCAAACGACAGGTATCAGCAAGTGCCAAAGTCGTCAACATCGTGGACAACGCAATCATATTGCCTGTTGTTTGTGGGTCTGGGTCAGTTTGACGCGTGCTGCGCGCACGACGGGTCAAACGATTTACCGCCTGAAAGAAAGTTTATACGAGGACTATCTGCGACGAGAGATCAAAAAGCCTTCTATTGTCGTCAACTTTGCGTAAGTCCTAATCATTTAAGTTAAAAATTCATTGGGAATCTGTGAATTGGGGTAGTCTTTGGTTTCATCTCGATTTAAAACGGGTTCAGGGATTTCGTGGTTCCAATAGTTCGGGATGGTGTTTGGGCGGCTAATCCATACAAGGAGCATGGTGCGTCGTTTATCTGTATCGTTTTTTCGTACTGAATGTAGAAGGCGTGCGTCTCGCATCACTAATGAGCCTGCTTTGACACAAACATCCACCTGATCTGGATGGTCACTGAACATCACAGCATATTTTTCCTTAGATTCTGATCCGGATTGATTGTAATTCCCTTTTCAAAATGAGATGCTTAGGATTCCAAGCTCATCGGCATGATGAGACAGAGATGGTTTTCCTCACCAATCGGTTTAACAATGACAGGTTTCAACGTCCCCGAGAACTCCAGCGACAGGGACTCTGTTCTAATGTGCGAGAGTGTCTCTATCAGCAGCTGAGCATTCATACCGATACGGATACTTCCAGTGCTGGATTCCACTGCTAACGTCTCATGCGCCTCATCGGGTTCAGGCGTTTCCGCTGAGACCCGCATCTGTTGTTCATCTATCTCTAAACAGACCTTAAAGGTTTTCGGATCTGATACCAACGCAACCTTACGCATCGTCTGCAAAATAGGCTCTTTGCGTACAACTGTCCGCACTACAGGAGACATCGGAATGATCTTCTCATACGACGGATATTCAGCGTCTATCAATTGCGTTGTCAGCGTGGTATACTCATCGGCAAAGAGAATCTGGTTCTCGAGGCGTGAAATCTTTACCTTTGAGGAATTAGCAAAGGTTCGCTCAATTTCTTTGACGGCTTTGAGCGGTACGATGAACCCATCTCTATCCTTGGAAAACTTGAGCGGTTCACAATGTGCAAGTGCAAGTTGAATGGCATCAGTTGCAACGACTTCGGTTCTATCTTCAAGAACATTAAAATAGAGTCCATTTAGAAATTGGCGACGATCCTTTGTGGGTGCAGCAAATGCAGTTTTGTGGAGAATAGACCGTAGAACTTCCCCATCAATAGCAAATGCTTCTGGATCGACAACTGGGAATTGTGGGAACGCTTTGTCGGGAAACCCAACGATTTTGCGCACACTGTCCCCACAGGTAATTTCGACGTGATCGTCTGTTGTCGTTGCTAAATCTATCGGTTGCTCGGCGGGCCACGTTTTAACGATATCCGCCAATTTTTCGGCGGGGACGAGGATTGATCCCGCTTCTTTGACGGTTCCGTCAACCTTCATTCTGATACCCATTTCCGCGTCCGTTGCCATACACTCAATCGTGCTCCCTTCCGCGTGGATGAGAACATTTGAGAGAGTAGGCAAAGTTTCCCTCTCACTCGCGATACGCTGCAGCACTTGTAGCGAGTCCAAAAGGGCATCTCTCTGAAAAGTTAATCTCATTCCAAAATCTCCATTCAAATGCTTGTGGAGGCGATGCTCGCCTTCAATCGTGATATCTAACGCTTCTTGAATCATGAATTCATACTTCTTTAGCTGTTGTCGGGCGCGGCGGAGACGACTCCGAATCGTATTTTCTGGTACCCCTAAGAAGTCAACTATTTCTGCATAAGTCATGCCTTCAAGGTAATGAAGCGTGACGACTGTTCGGTTGTTTTCCTTCAACTTCGCAAGCAACTTTTCGACCAGGTCGCGCCGCGCTTCAGCAAAAATTTCCGCGTGCTCTGTTGCGACAAATCGGGAATATGCTTCTGTCTCTATTCCTGAGATGTCGGCATCTTCAAGTGGTTCGGTTTGTCGCTGGTTTTTTCGGAGCCACGCGATACAGAGCCGATCTGCAATCACATAAAGCCATCTTGAAAACCGTGTCGGGTCTTCCAAGGTTTCCAATTTCTGATAGACTTGCAGAAAGGTCTCCTGCGTAATATCTTCAGCGACATGGAAATCCCGAATTTTCCCCCATGCGAGCGTGTGGACCTGTTTCTGGTACTTTCTCACCAGACTTGCAAAGGCGGTCTCATCACCGGCAAGGATGCGTTGGATCAACACAACATCGTCGTTTTTCATCAAATATCTCCAGAAAGACTGTTTTCATCAAAGGAGCTTATACGATTTCCATGTTTTATGGGTAAATGGGTTACAAATTGCAAAGAAGCACTTTATCAATTCACTTCACTATACTATAGTGACGCGAAGTATGAAAAAAAAGTGTGCATAATTCTGCAAAAGAAGCGAAAAAACACATTTGAAAGGTTTGAAAGGAAGCCGATAATACCTCTCGTTTTCTACCTATACATATTTTAGTCGAATTCCATTCTTAACTCAACCCAGATTTCACGCCGTTTTGTGCGTTCTTTCTGGGTTGATTGTGTTTTGCCATAGGTGTGCTGTGGATAGAGGTTCTCAATTAGATTTGAACCTAAAGAAGAGCTTTTTCAGGGAAGGGAAAAGTGAATCTTTGTATACTGATTTTCGATTAGATTTTTTGTTGTTGTGTATTATAGTGAAGTCCATAAATAGGTGGACATCTTTGTAGCATAACCTGTTAGGTTGTGCCTGTCTGAATGCCTGTCATAGGCATTCAGACAGTTTGAGAGTGCCCAATTAACTATAGGTTTTACTATAAATCTGAGGCGTTGATTGAAGGCACTAAAACGACCTGAGAACTTTTGCGGCGAATCTCTGTTTGAATTCCTGAGCGTTCGGGTCTCCGACGATAATGAAAAAGTCTGTGCCAGCGTAGCCACTTCTGCGAAGTGCGAAATAGATGTTTCTGTGTTCTGCCCGCCATATAAGCCGACTACCGAGACTCAGGGCAGGTGTGAAGTCGTATGAGACAGTAAATATGTTTTGATGGGTGGTCTCAAAATGGCGTTGGATTTGCGTCATGAGTGCTGCAGTGAAACCGTATGCGCGGAATTTCAGCTGTGCACTGATGCTGTGAAGCGTTTCGCCCGCACTTTGTCCGCCGGAGTAGAAAAGGACCACCGTGTTGAATTGGTTTGTGGCATTTGCGGCAGCACCTATGGTGAAGATGCTATCGGTGAATTCCCCAAATCTTCCACCCCTCCAACTGGAGATAAGCGCGTGATCGTTGCGCGTCAGGAGTGTTGCATCGAGGTAGAGCGTGCGTCGGAATACGTTGTCTGCTGTCGGAGACGTTTCCCGCCCATAGGTGTTAGAAAGTTCTGTTTCTGCGTTAAAGCGGATACCGCGAAGATATCCGTCCCGCCATTCGTTCATCACCTGTCCACCAAGGACCGCCCCGCGGTATCCTGTAAAAGGATGGTAACCGAGGTGATTGACGAAATTAGGCGATACGAAGAAACTTTGAAGATAGGTTCGGGCAATTCGCCCCTTATAACTCAGTTCGACGCGTCCTGTGTTTTCGGATGTTTCGCCTGCCCAGCTTTGCGCAAAGTAGGATTTTGCCGACAACCTGTTGTATCGCATATCACCGGAAAGATAGCCGACAGTGCTCGCCTCTCCGTCTTTAGTGTGGTGTGTCAGGACTGCGGCATTCGCATTGGCTGTCTCTGTGAAGGTACGTGAGACGCGAAAGATGCCGTTTTGGTTGTTTTTGTGGTAGGTGCTGAGGACCCCGATGCTGGTGTTTTTCTCTACCTTGCCGAAGAGGTTAAGCCCGGCATCCATATCGGCGACGCGCCGAGAGTAGAAGAATTTGTCAAATCGGTATAGATTTCCGCCTTCGGAGAAGAATGGACGTCGGTCTTCAACATAGCGTTCGCCATAAGAGAAATCAATGCCTTCCACGGCTTGTTCGATGTTATCAAAATCGGGATTGACAGTCCCGATGAGCCGCAGTTGTGGTGTGACTTCATACCGGACATCTCCACCAATGCGTGCGGTGTATTCGCTGGCATCTGTCCCCATTTCGCTGACACCGCCAATTATATACGGGAGCACCTTCAGATCACGTTTTCGGGGTGGCGGTAAGACATCCACCCAATATCCATCGTTTTCCCGAAATTCGTGAACCCCTAAATTAGACCACCAGGATTTTTCGCCTGTCCGCTGCTGGAAGCGATCCAGGTTGATACCCATCCCAATGGGTTCGCTTGTTTCGGGGTAATCGATCATCTGCCACGGGATTTCCATCTCCACGATCCAGCCGTCTTCGACAATCTGTGCGGCGGTTTTCCACAATCCAATCCATTCACTTTTTTCGGCGCGCCCGGTAGCAAGATGCGCGTATTTCGTGCCGAGTGGGTTTACGATGAAGAAATTTCTGTCAGAAAACTGGTGCGTATGAAACGGGTCAAGACTGAAGGCTACCGAGTCTTCGCCTTGAAACCGGGTTTGATCTTTGGTTTGACGGGCGACAATTTTATCAGGCATATCATCGTAGAGATGAAGCCCAACATAAATCGCTGTGTCTGTATAAACCAGGTGTCCCATAGATTGATTCTTCGCGGGCTTTTCAGTGCGTTCGTCGATGAAAGTATTCGCTTTCGGGGCATCTTGCCAGCAAGCATCGTCGAGAATGCCATCAATGGTGGGCGGTTGTTCCGTTTTGACTGCAGGAAGTTCTTTTTTTACGGCCTGTATGTTTTCATCTGCCCAAGTTTGTCCGTTTGTGATTAACGTAAACGATAGTGCGATGAACAACACCATCAGATAAGTTTTCTGTTTTCTTTCTCTATTTGCAGTATATCTATGTGCAACGTAATTCTCTACTGTCGTAAATTGCGGCGATCTCATCAATTAGTTCCTCCGTATGCGGGTATTTTGTAGATGTAAACGCTATAATTTGATGAAAATTAAGAAGTAGTTTCTTAACCTTCATCGTTCACTTACCCATATAGAGACACGGACTCTTAAAAAGATAGTGAAGAGTGTTTTTCTCACACCGAATGAGAAAACTAAGCAGTGCTACACATGGTGCTGGTATGAAATTCCGTGATACTTTCGATACCTCGGAGCAGCATTTCATCGCTGAGAATGAATCGTATCGCATAAACAGTTCCCAATTGATTTTTAACCTAAAGATCAAGATTTTTTAGGTGGCGGTCAAAAAAAGTAGGACTTACGCGAATTTAGCAGCGTGAAAAACTTAAAATGCCCGAATCACTTTAGTCACTAAACGCCGTTTGAATTCCAAAGCGTTTGGATCGCCGAGGATGATGAAGAAATCCGTGCCAGCATATCCAGAGCGGCGCAATGCGAAATAGATATTAACACCTTCCACTTGCCAAATTAAACGGCTGCCGAGGCTTAGCGCCGGACTGAAGTCATAAGTAAGCGTTAGGATCTGTTGGTATCGACGCTCGAAATGCCACTGGATTTGGGAGGTCAAACCAGCGGTGAAACCGTAAGCGCGTAGATTCAGATTCCCACTAATGCCATAAAACCGCTCGCCGGCTTGTTCACCCCAATCGTAGTCAACACTGAAATTGTTGAAGCGGTCCGTGGCACGGGTTCCGAAACTGATGCTGAACACAGAATCTGAGAATTCTTTAAATCGACCACCGTTCCAGAAAGCTGAAACTGAGTAATCACTATGTGTCAAGAGTTCTGAGTAGAGTCTGATGTCACGGCTGAAAACCTCACCTTGGTATGTGTTTGAAGCGTCAGTATGGACAAAGAGCATAAAACTGCGGACAATCCCGTCACGCCACTCGTTTTTGAACGTGGAGGTGAAGTTGATGCCGCGGTAGCCTGTGAACGGATGATAGCCAAGATTGTTCACAAAATCCGGATCTGTAAAAAAAGCTCTTGAAGTCGCTTGAATGAGACGGCCGTTGTACCTCAAACCAACGGTACCTCCTCTTCCATCTGACTCATCCGCCCAAGTTTGGGTGAGATCACCGAATACTGAAAATCTTCCGTGTCGCGCATTACCTGAGACAGAGCCTACATTGTTCGAGGAATTACCCTGTTTGTGATGTGATAAGAATGCAGCACTGATTTTAGATGTCGCTGTAATGGATTGGGAGGCACTAAGAATAAAGTTCTGGTTGTTCCGATGGTACGTGCCTAAGGTGCCGACTGAGGTGTTTTTTCCGAGTTTCCCGAAGAGTTTAAGCCCGCCGTCCATATCCTCTATCCGCCGCGAATAAAAAAGCTGACCAACGTTATAGACATTGCCCCCCTCAGAAAAGAAAGGACGACGGTCAGGGACGTAGCGTTCACCGTACGAGAAATCAATACCTTCTACGGCTTGTTCAATATTTTCAAAATCAGGATTGGCAGTGCCAATGAGTCGCAACTGCGGCGTAACTTCATAGCGTAGGTCAGCACCTGCGCGAGCAGTATATGAATATGTACGATCCGTTGTCTCCTGTTCGCTGAACCCACCGATGAGATACGGTAGAAACTTCAGTTCACGTTGCCGAGGCGGTGGTAAAACATCGATCCAGTGGCCATCGTTCTCTTTAAATTCGTTAACGCCCAAGTTGGACCACCAAGTACGGGCACCCGTGCGCTGTTGGCCTCTATCAATGTTAATACCCATCCGAATTGGTTCTTTTGTATCGGGATAATCCAACATCTGCCACGGGATTTCCATCTCTACGATCCAGCCGTCATCGACAATCTGGGCCGCCGTTTTCCATAGTCCGATCCATTCGCTTTTTTCGGCACGTCCGGTGGCGAGGTGCGCAAATTTCGTGCCGAGCGCGTTCGCCATAAAGAAGTTTCTATCGGAAAATTGGTGCGTGTGGAATGGGTCAAGACTAAAGGACATCCAGTCTTCACCTTGAAATCGGGTTTGGTCTTTGGTTTGGCGTGCCACAATTTTATCGGGCATATCGTCATAGAGATAAACACCGAGATAGATGGCTGTGTCTGTATAAACAAGACGACCAATAGATTGACTCTTCGACAGTTCTCCTGTGCGTTCATCAATGAAGCCAGTTGCTTGCGGCGCGTCTTGCCAGCAAGCGTCGTCAAGGATACCGTCAATAGTAGGCGGTTGATCCGTTTTTACAGCCATGAGCTCTTTTTTTATTGTTGTGTCATTTGAAACAGCCATCAGTTGAGAACATATAGTAAATGTCAAGGTGATAACGATTAACCAATTTATTTTCATTTGTTTACCTCGTATTTCTAAGCATAGCGTGGAAGTACAGACCGTAAAGTAGTATGGAATTCGCCAAGTGATCAGCAAGACAATACTTTGATAGGATTGACTCACAAAAACACGGCGAGAAACTTGTGATTCGTACTACAAATGAGGCACTAAAAAGTTGCACTTTTTTCTTAGTGTCGAAGCGGAGGTTTGTGAGGTGGGTCGTGAATGCACTTTTGGGGATTGCTTGGGACGGTAAAATATTATTAAATTTCTGTGTCTAAGCGTACCATGACGCTTGTGCGTTCCACATTTCGGCGTATAACCCGTTCATGGCAAGTAACTCTTCATGCGTACCGTCTTCAACGAGTTGTCCTTCATCTAAAACGAGAATTCTGTCACAGAGGCGGGCAACCCCAAGCCGATGCGAGATGACAAGGGTGGTACGCGATGCGTCTTTGGTGAGCAGTTCTCGGATCATTTCAACTTCGGTGACTGGATCGATGGCGGCAGTGGGTTCATCAAACACAACGAATTGGCTTTGTCGGAAAAGTCCACGCGCGACGGCAAGGCGCAGCCATTCTCCACCGGAGACATCGCGTCCACCGAATTCGTTTCCGAGCCAAGTATCGAGTTCTTGTGAGAAAGTGGAACCTGCTCTGTCGAGTGTGTGCCGCATACGGTTATCGTCTTGCATGCGATTCAGGTCAGCAAAGCCAACATTGTCTCTGACGGGCAGTAGGAACTTCGTGAAGTCTTGAAAGACAGCACTTGTTGTCGGTTTTTCAGAAGTTGTATCGTTCTGTGAAAACGTGAGTGTTCCACTATCTGGTGCGTACAGACCGAGTAATATATTTGCGAGTGTTGTCTTTCCTGCGCCATTTTTCCCGACGAGGGCAACGGTTTCACCGGGTGCAATTTTTGCGGTAATCTCTTTGAGGGTTTGCGTCGCTGCGCGCGGGTATTGGAACGAGAGATCGTTCATAGCAACTGTTGTCTCTCTCGCTTCTGAGGTGGGCTGATGTTTCTCTGTTGTATTGGAAACGCTTTCCTCTTTCGTAGATTGCGTTGTGAACAGCGTCGCCAGGTCACGTAAGATGCCGCTCTGTTCGGCGAGATTTCCCATGGAGTGTGCCATATATGAGAGAAATCCTTGTAAGCCAGCGGCGGCGGCAATTAAGCCGGTGAAGATACCGGCGATTTTTTCAGGGTCTCCGCTATGTGCGGTTCGGGCTGCGATGAAAACGATCACGCAATATCCGAGGATAGAACTGAAGTTGGCGAGTGCGTTCCAGGCGGTTTTCCTTTTCAGTGATCCGACTTCCACCGCAGCGAGTTGATGATATGCGTTTTCCCATTTTGAAAGCAGCCAGTGTTGGAGTGTAAAGAGACGCACCTCTGGACTATTGACGCGTTCGTAAAGTCGAGCTGCCCATGCTGTCTGTGTCCGGTTAGGACGTGCTGCTGCTCGGTCTCGTTCGAGTTCAAGCCTCGCAATGGGCTTCCTTGTGAAGAGAATGATGGCGGAACTGACGAGCAAAGCGATCATACACCATATATTACGACTTATAATGAAAACTGCGCCCAACAGTCCGCACACGCCAGCAATACTATGGACATTGGCGAGAACACTCTGAAACCAGCTGACAACTCGGTCACTGAAACCTTGTGTTGCCCGGCTAAGATTATCGTGAAAGTCAGCATCCAAAAAATGGAGGAGCGGTGTTTGTCCGGCTTGACGCAGAAGGTCTTGCTGGAAGTGTAGCACAGCTTTATTGGAGAACCACATCTGTGTTACACCGTTGAAAACATCGGTTAGTATCTCCACGGTCATTAGTACGAGATAAACACCCATCCAGAAAAGGAGTCCCTCGGCGTTTATTAAAGCGTTTGTGAATCCGGCGATGATAATCGGCGAAAAACCGCGATGTCCTGCGTTTATCAAACGGAGCAGAAGGGTGACAAGGAGCGGAAATGGTGCAATCCGTATAAATTGCCAGATTAAGCGAAGCATCGCGCGTCGCGGTAATGTGTTTGTGTTTTTCATTATTGGTACCACTCACTTTGGGCTGCGAACATTTCAGCGTATTTTCCATTTCGTTGTAGGAGTTCAGTGGGATTTCCGATTTCTGCAATGTGTCCATTCTCCAAAACAACAACGCGATCGGCAAGCCGTGTGGGTCCGAGTCGATGAGCGATGAGCAGTGCGGTTTTACCCTCTACTAATTCAACGAACTGTTGAAAAATTTCCAATTCAGCGAGCGGATCCAGGGCTGCCGTGGGTTCGTCAAAAATGACAAATTCGCCTCCTTCTTTAATCAGACTGCGGGCGATAGCGACGCGTTGCCATTCGCCACCGGAGAAATCTACACCCCCGAATTCAGGACCTAAAAACGTGTTTAGTGGGAACCTTTCTATTGGCAATCCGACTTGGGTTAAGACCGCCTCAACGTATGTATCGGCGGCAAGTAGGGGCGAGGTAACCTCGTCCCTACTATCCAAAACTAAATTTTCTTGTAGGGTGGTCGGATAGCGTGCTGGATGTTGAAACACTACGGTGCAAGCGCGCCGGAGGTCTTCGGATGAGATTGTGGAGGTATCAATATCGTCTATTGTGACATGTCCTGCTGTTGGAGAACGCAAGCCTGCTAAGATGTGCGCCAAAGTCGTTTTTCCTGCGCCGTTTTCACCGACTATAGCGAGAATTTCGCCCGGATGAATATCAATGTTAATATCGGAGAGCGCGTCTGTGTCTGCCCCCGGGTAACGATACGCGACATCATGCAAACGGATCCCCTCACGTATCGGATGTGGATAAGGGGTCCGTGTTTCGGGAGCGTCTTCGTCCTGTTTTTTGCCTAACAGATGGCGAAGGTCTTCTCCGTAACCAGCGTGTTGGACAAAACCGATGACGAGATACTGCATGGAGTTCATACCTGCAGTGATATTCCGGAGTGCCTCTAACACCAAAGCAGCGAGTCCGGCTTCGACCCTTCCCTGTGAAAGCGATGTAACGAGTAATGCTCCGGCGATGATGGCTACGAAAATAAACACCTGGAAAATACCTTGGGAGGCATTTTGAAAATCGATATGCAAGCGTTCCCGAAGATATTGGGCGAGGATCGCCCGCCAGCGTTGGAGAAGGGTTTCGCCGATTGCCCATAAACGGATTTCGGGGGCACTGCGTCGTTCTGTTAGAAGTTGGGCGTAGTAATCCGCGAGTCGTTTGTTGCGTGTATTTTCCACTTCAAAATGGCGTACGCGCGCCCCCATCCGAATTTCAAAAACTCGCAGCAATATTGCGCCGCTAATGATAATGAGGGGGATCCAAATTGAAATCAGTCCTAAAACAACGGTACTGGTGAGTAGGACTGGGATAAACTCAATAAGGCTCAGACCATTTTGCATCAATTGGACAACGCTCGAATCGCCTCCAGCCAAGACGCGATTGATGAGGTCGTGCGATTCTTCGTCGTCAAACGCCTCCAGTGGCAGTTTGCCTGTCTTTTGCAGGGCAGCACGCTGCAACGTGAAACCGGCTCTAATGCGGAGTTGTTCGCGCAAAAGTGGGAGGAGTGTTGAGATCGCTTGTTCCACGAAAAAGAGAAGGCAGAGCGCAACCAGCCAGGGGACCGCACTGTTTATAAGGTCTGCATCGACGAGGGTGTTAACGGTTTCTCGTAGCACGAGGAGCTGGGCTGCGCCGGCACCTGCGTTGATGAGGACAAGGATTATCCACACTGTAGCGATAAAAGGCGATGCTTTCAACACCCGTGCGAACAGCCAGAGTAGGTCCCGAAATGAAGGACGGGTTAGTTTTACTTTATCCCACATAGCTTTCTGTTCCCCTCTAAATTTCCGTACACCAGCGGTATCTCCTTGCGTTAATATTTTCTATTACACCTCAACGCCCACAAACACAAGATATGCTGCAGACGAAAGAACAACGAAAAACAGAACCAACAAAAGCAAATCTATCGCCGCAGCGTTGAAATCGCGACCGAGGTTGAGCGTATCTTCAAAGGTCGGGATTGATTCTGGGCTGATACGCTTCTTCGACATCCCCTCACGAACTCCAATAATATGGAGACTGTCAGGATCCGCTCTATCCATATCCGTGACGAATTCTCGGTATTCGCGAGCGTAACGCTGCACATTTTCTAAAAATTGTTGATGCCGTTCAAACCCTGTTCCGACAAAAACCTCAAGAAGATGCTGAATAAGTGTAACAGGTGAGATACGGGTAACAGAACGTGCCAGTTGAATTTGGGCAATCTGTTGTGTTAAATGTTCGTGGGTTAAACGTTCCTCTTGTTCAGTGCCTTTGGTGACATACTCACTATCCAACTGTATCTTTTTATCTCGAAGCCCACGTGTCTCTTGCAAAAGCGCAACGTATTCATCCCTGAGTTCTTTTCGGTTCTGTATTCGGCGTTTGTAGAATTCATCATAAGTCATCGGGTTTGAGAAACCGCTTGCAATGGAAGCGAGGGTGCTCGGTATAAAAACGACGAAAGTACACCATGTCAATAGGAGTATCACAAGACTCGCCCCACTATTTTGCACAAATGACGAAACCAACAAACCTAACGCAAGAAACAGACAGAGATACAAAATCGCAAAAAAGAAAATTATCAATAAACGGATCCATGTATCGGTGCCAAAGTGAACGTTGCTGGACGTAGAAATTACCAATAGATTCATCAATATCGCAAGTGCGAACGGAACGCTAATACTTACTAATGCGCCTAAAAATTTGCCAATCAATACGGTGTGCCGTGGCACTGAATTCGCCAACATCAATCGAAGCGTACCGCGTTCGCGTTCGCCGGAAATAGAATCAAAGGTGAACAGGACCGCTATCAGACTCAAAATATATCCGATCACAAATCCCCAGTCCACTTTGATGGTGGCTGGACGAATATTTGATGAATTAGGAAACGCGCCGGGATAATGCAGCGACCAGAAACCGCTTAAATTATTAGTGATCTGAATGGTAGGTCTGCCGTAGACAAAATCTGACAAAAAGATGTCCCCGCCTTCTGCACAAAAATAGAGTGGAGACGGCTTTTTGTAAAGATTTCCAGGTCCTTCTTGCGCAATGCTAAATAAATCCGTCCGAGATCTTAAGGTACTCAGAGATTCTGTGGTAGCATCGTGATATTTCTGCATACGCACAGGGTGTTCCTGAATATGGATAACGGCATTGATCAGCATCAAGACGAAAAGCAACGCTGTCGCGAGTGCAAATCGCAAGCTATTGAGGTTGTCGTACAGTTCGCGTTTTATAATATGCCAAATCATAACTAACCTACACTTCACTCCTTTGGAAAACCAAATATATTACGAAAAAGAGAATAACGTTCATCATTAGCAGCAGGAGTAAATCGGGTAGTGCTCGCTTCGCATTTATATGTACACCACTTCTCTGAAAAGAAAACTGAGGAAAATTATCCCAATCCACCGCCCCTTTGTCAGCAGAAAACCATCGTCGATCTCCGAACGCGTTTGTATCGTAGAGATAGTCAATTACAGTCCTCCGGTACTTTCGCGTCGCCTCATAAAAATCTCTGAGTCCGAATAGGTCTGTACCTGCCCATGCTTGCGTCGCAGCGTCATACATCCCGACAGGCGAAAACCTCAAAAAGATGCGATCAACCATCGCTGGCTGAACGAAAACAGATTCAAGTGCCTGTTTTCGCACGAGCCATGATCGTTCTGCAGCGTCAATCTTCCTCGGTACGATGAAACGGTAATAGTTCTGAACATGCGGCACCTGAGGTTCAAATTCATCAGCAAGTTTCTCTATGTTTGAACCAGCAACATAGGTGTATAGAAGTGTTGACTGTACTTTATGCCATACCTCATAGTTGAAGCCTGAACCACCTATCATACCAAAATGCGGATCGTCCCCTACAATGCCAAAATGTGGATCTTCCCCTGGAATTGAATCATTAGCAAGGAAACCCTTACGTTCTCGGTCAAATTCCTCCCATATCTGTTCAATATGATTAAAAGCGGATGCCAGTCGGTCCTGAGAAGGCTGCGCTGGGTTAATCGCAACAAGAATCACATTCGGATATACCAATACCCAAAACCCCCAGACAAACATCGCAAGCATTAGGGCAGTGCCGGTTCTGCGGGTTACTGCTGAAATCAACATGCCGATGAAGTAGAATACCGACAGATACGCAATTGAACTCAAGACAATTCCACCGATACAAAGAAAATCATCAACCTTTAGTGACACTATGGTGGATGTTGTTAGCAAAACCACAACTAAGAGAAGACTCATCAAAAATGGCACCAGCAAACATATCATTGCGCTAATGTATTTCGCCAATAAGATTTTACTACGACTCACCGGATGCGTTAGGACAAGACGCAATGTGCCGCGCTCACGTTCCCCAGCAAGTGCATCGTAGGCGAAAATAAGTGCCATTAGGCTCAGAACGACCTCAAAAATAAAGACAATATCAATCGAAGAGAAGAGATTCAGAAATGGATTTGTTGACCCATGCTTCTGACCATCCCACAGTGTGGGCACATAACTGTAAAATACAAATACTTCGTTATTCAGCCGTTTATCCAATCCAACATTGAAGATACTCAACAGATTTGGTGGACGGACAACATCCCAACTTACACCCGAATAGGTTTTTCTTTCCAGCACTTGATCGTGATTCGATTTAACAGCAGCATTGTAACTTGCTAACCGTCGGTCATAATCCTTAATCAGCACAATGGTATTTGCAACAACAAGCAGCAGCATAATGAAAACCGCTGCTGCAAATCGGAACGTCATTAGATTGTCAAGGAGTTCTCGACGGATGAGTGTCGTTAGCATCGTATTCCTCTAAAGTTTCAACAACTGGACAATAGGTTAAGGTGCTTCCATCGCACCTACCTCCAAGTATTTCAGTGGACTTTCGACGATGTAATCTCCCGATTCCTCAAGGAACTGCTGAATCAGGTAGACATGCCCAGCACCGATAATTAGCAGAATGCGATCATCGGCAGATTCGGTGATCCGTGTGAGATTCACAAAAGCCTTTAGATTCCGAGCATACCAAATATGGGCAAGCCAATTGGCACCGGGATACTGGTCGCCAAGTCCAATACGAGCATCATGTAAATACGCTCGCTGGCTCGCGCGGCTCCGTTCAGGCTGATTGAGGCGCATATACATGTCGGTTACCGGTTCGTATTCCTCAGGTTCAATCCAGACTGTCCCATCCTCATCCCGTGTAACTTTTCCCGGAGATCCGGGATGAGATCCGAAAAGGTGTCTCTGATTATGCGCTTTCGCAAATGCGCCGCGGTCTATTAAATCACTATCAATACCACCTTTAAAGATTGGATTTTCTTTACTACTTCGGAAATAATCCACGCAGTATACCTTTGAATGCCCAAGTTGTTTTGCTAATCGATAACCGATCTGGTTCCCTTCACCGCGTGTCAGTTGATATGTTCCTTTCAGATAACCTTGATACTCTGCATTGATTTCAGCATTCCGTGAAAAATCTACCTCAAGTGCTATTTTGGTAGGATTAAACGCCTTGAGTTGTTCGACCAACTGCTTGATTTCGCGTTGGCGTTTGGGTGCGAGGACATCATCTATTTTTGGATTGGATCCATCCATTCCGGGATTTGCCAGATGGCTACTGCCGAGAATCATGATTGTCGGCTTCGTCTGATGTTTCATCAAATTAGCATCCTCCGTTTTTAGGTATCTCAGTGGACTTTCGATGATGTAATCTTCCGAATCCTCAAGAAACTGCTGAATCAAGAAAGTATGCGCGGCACCGATAATCAGAAGGATACGATCATCAGGAGATTCGGTGATGCGCGTCAGATTCACAAAAGTTTTTAGGTTCCGGGGATACCACTGATGCCCAAACCAATTTGCGCCTGGGTATTCGTCGTCTAATCCAATTCGCGAGTACCGAAGAAATTCCAGATGGATTGAACGTATCCATTCGGGCTGGTTGAGCCGTGTGTACATGTCAATTATCCGCTCAGTAACCAAGTTATCCGTCGCTCCAAGTGCTTCTTCATTGGACGGGAGAGACAGGAGATGTTCTTGACCGTGGGTTTTTGCAAACTTATGGTAGTCTGTCAAATCCCAATTAAAATCATCTCCAAAGATAGGGTCGTCCTTGCGGCTTGGGAAATAATCTACACAGTATATCTTCAAGTGCCCCATCTGTTTTGCCAATCGAAACCCGACTTGATGGATTTCGTGACGTTCAAGTTGAAAATCGTCCTTTAGATAGGCATTATATTCCGCCTGAAGTTCAGCATCCCAACGTGTATCCGCCTCAACGGCTATCTTTGTTGGTTTAAATCTAATGAGTTGCTCAACAAGTTGCTGAAGCTCAACTTGACGCTTAGGCGTGCGCATATCATCTACTTCTACCCCGTCCCATCCTGCCAAATGTGGGCTGCCGAGAATCATAATCGTCGTTTTTTTTGCCATCTGCTTGGTTGTTTCTGTGGATATGTCTGTCAGATCATCACTTAAGGCTGTGCCGACTATGAATAGCACGGCAGCAAGTGATGTCATTAAATAGAATTGGTATTTCACTAAGGCTTTCACAAAATATTCTCCTATCTGTAGCGGGATTGATCCGCTTGAAAAAGGGTTACCAAATTTTCAAAAATTCAACTAATTGGAATGACAGGTTATGGTGTCTGCTTCTCCTCTGTCTTTAGGTATTTGAGTGGGCTTTCGACGATGTAATCTCCCGATTCCTCAAGGAACTGCTGAATCAGGTAGACATGCCCAGCACCGATAATTAGCAGAATGCGATCATCGGCAGATTCGGTGATGCGCGTCAGATTCACAAAATTCTTGAGATTATGTGCATACCACCAGTGTGAAACCCAATTCGCACCTGGGTATTGGTCTTTGAGTCCAATGCGTGCGGTCCGCAGATAACTTTGATGGTCGGCACGTATAGATTCAGGATCGTTGATCCGGATATACATGTCAACCAGAGGTTCGTATCCTTCACGTTCAACCCAGACCGTGCCATCTACGTCCGCCCGAACTTTCACCCCGCTTGCGGAAATGGTCGATAAGAAGTGCTCCTGATTATGCGCCTCCGCAAACGTGGCGTAGTCCATCAAGGGGTCGTCAATTTTATCAAGGATTGGGCGGTGTTCGGGCCAATCAGCGACACAATAAAGTTTCGAGTGTTCCATCTGTTTTGCTAACGGAAAACCGATCTGGTCCGCCAACCTTCGTGTGGCTTCGTAGGTGCCTTCCAAGTAGCCTTGATAGTTTGCGTTAAGTTCAGCATCATAGCTTTCGTCTGCATAAACGGCTATCTTGGTAGGACGAAATTCTTTAATTTGTGTCACCAGTTGTTCCATTTCGCTTTGGCGCTTCGGAGCGAGGACATCATCCATTCTATAGTTGAATGTATTGATTCCGGGATTTGTGAAGAATCCGCTGCCGAGAATCATGACTGTCGCTTTCTCTCCGGTGTCTTCTCTTTTCCATTGCCCCTTCAATTTGTCTCCAAAGTCGATGTCTACCGCGCCGAAATTACTCAAATTGCCGAGCAACTCCTCAACGCGTTCCGGCGCGATTTCTCCAACGATGTTGACAAAGGTGGCTTCCCCAGACCTTTTAGCGATAACGATAACGAAAATCCCGTAAACCTTGTCTTCGTCGAACAGGAGATTAATCTCCACCGTTTCCGTATTTTCCTCAATCTTGACGAGGACTTCCCACTCATCCTTTTCGAGCTTTTCTTTGAAATGGTTAACTAATTTCTTTTCATCAATAGTTCCCCAATCGTAGCTGCGGACATAGATGCCATCCAACATCTGAATCAGTTCAACGACTTCTGGATCGTCGCTCACCGATTTGGTAACCAGATTGATGAGTTTCGCGGGTAAGTTAACTTCGACCTTTGCCGGGAGAGGCTCTGGAAAATCGAAGAGGATCAGTCCTTTTTCTAAATGATTTCGCGGTTTCATGGTGTTTCTCCTTTTTAGTTTGAGCAGTGCTGACCTTCCGGCCCCCGAACATTTTCGGGGAACCGGTTAAAATTCTCCAAACTCCGGTGAATTGCTGATGAAATATTTTTTCTCTGTTTCGATGCGTAGCGGGAGGCTGTTTCAATCTGAACAAAGGCACGACCGGAAGCCTCATTAATCTGCACATCCGGAAGTTTTTCGCTAACAACGGTGCCTGTTCGCGCCACAGCGTAATTCAACTTACCGAGGGCGTAAGAAAGATCTCGGGAGGCTCGCTTCACTTTCAGATACCGTTGGTACTGATAGATGCTGAACAGAACAACGCCTATGAGACACACCAACGCACCTGCGCGAACGAATGCTAAATTTAAATTATCCCAGAATGTGAACAACAGCACAATCCCAACAAGACATGCCAGCGCACCTACGCGAACCCGTGAGAAACTTAGGTTATCCCAGAGTCTTGATAATTGAAATATCCGATGCCACCATCTCTGACCCGCGGCTGGGTGTGCATGCACATAAGCCGCAACTGCGTCAAAGATTTCAGGCGGTGGCTCCGGTTTCGGAAGTTCATGCAACGCGCCGCTAATGGCTTGTGCGAAGCGAACTTCATCTTGACACGTTGCACACGATCCGACATGTGATGCGACACTCGCGTATGTGTCCGCATCCAATGCGTCGTCAAGATATGCCTCTAAGGTATCCTGTACTTCCGTACACGTTAAATCTTGATCGGAAGGAAATCGGTTCATTCTTTATTTCTCCAATAAGGACGCATCAGCTCCCGCAATTTCTTTCGGGCACGGAATGCTGTGGATTTCACGGTACCTTCAGGTTGCTCCAAGACCTCAGCAATCTCCTTGAAACTCATACCGTTCAATTCCCGCATAACTATCACCGACCGCATATCTGGCGGCAATTTCTTAATAGCACAATGCACTGAATCCTTGAGTTCCTGCTGAACCACAATTTCATCTGGCGATGGATTTGATCGACCAGAATGTGTGTGCATTAAAGTTTCGAGTTCCGTTTCGGGATCCGTATCGTCGCTATCCGTTAAATGCATCTGAAATTTATGTCGCTTGAGCAGATTGAAACAGAGATTCTGTGCACATTTTGTTAACCATGAACGCGCGGTTTTCGGACGCAATTTAGCACGGTACTCCCACGCCTTGATGAACGTCTCTTGCGTTATGTCCTCTGCATCTTCCCGATTTCCGAGGAGATAGAGAGTGTGTTGATAAATCTGAGCCTTGTGCTCGTGGAAAAGCGCAAGGAATTTATCTTCTTTCATTTTTCAACTCCGCGCATCTTGAAGTTATCGTTACTACAAACGAGTTGCGAAAAAGTTGCACTTTTTTTGATTAAAGATTTTTTGGAGGCGTTTAGGTAGGATAGTTTGGATACCGTGACTCGGCTTAAGAAAATTTAGGAAACCCTAATAATTGCATGATGGACGCGCCTGTCCATGTTGTATAGGCAGGCGCAATTAGCACTTATCCCCATTCAAATACGGTTCCGAGCAGGCGCATCGGTTCATCGCGGAGCCATCTGTATATCTGTGGTGATTCGTCAACATGTACACGGTGACGAATGAGTGGGGCGATTTTAACGGAACCTTGGCACAAAAATCGGCAAAGGTTTTCCAAATCATCACGCGTGAAATGGCTGCACTGTAAAATGCTAATCTCCTTAAATTGTCCGATGTTAAAGGTATAATTGACATCAAACCGTCCAGCGACTAAAAGGAGTCGTCCACGGGTTTTGCAGGCATGAATCATCGGCGTGACCATGTCCGGTACACCTGCGAAATCCATGACAGCGTCAAATGCGCCGTCTTGAATCTGTGCCTTCCAACCGTCGCCACTTGTATTAAAAACTTGTTCTGCAACGCCTAATTGACGGATCTGCTCTAACCGCGATTCTTCAATATCGCAGACTGTGACGCGTGCTCCCATAGCGTATGCGATCTGTGCGGCAAACATACCGATACATCCCTGTCCGACGATAAGTATTTTTTCGCCGATACGTGGATCAACGCGGCGGCAGCAGTGCATCGCAACGCCAGAAATGCCGAAAAGGGCAGCATCCGCCGGATCAACATCTTCTGGCAATTTTAGCAGAAGTCCATCCTCTGGAATGGTGAACCGTTCAACATGGTCTACACTGGCGTAGATGAGATCATCGACCTGAAGCTGCGTCACGTCCGGTCCTGTCTCAATGACTCTACCGACGTTCTGGTATCCACCGCCTGCGGGGAGTCGGTCATCGGATGCTGAATAGTTTCCACCGATAATCTGGTTCCGTTCTGTGCCGTTGGTAAGTCCGGTGAAGACGGCTTGACAAAGCACCTCGTTCCGAACGGGTGGTGCGGGTTCTTTCCAGTCGTGGGCAACGGTTTTTTCGCGCCGTTTGTCGGGTAGTAGTTTGGTGACAATTGCTTTCATGGTGTTGATGACTCCTTAATAAAAACTTGTGTTCGTAATTCATTTTTTAAGGTAAATGAAACCCTTGGATTTGTCAAGACCGAAGTTGTCTAAGATCAAAATTCTCGATTTTTATTGTTTGCGAATTTTAAAAAAATCTTGACAGGTTGCCGCGTTTCCTGTACAATATTATTTAAATTATTCCACGAAAAAATGTTCGGAAATAATCGAAACCATGTTACACTTTGTCCGTTAATTTTTTAAGGAGAATCCGTAATGCCAAAACGCGTTAATAAAGCGATTGAATTACTGGAAGATGATCTGCCTGTCTTCTACACTGGCAGTCACACAGGCGCGAACCTGAACTATGATGCGGGGATCGCGATGGCAAAGACTTGGGCAGACTATATCAACGTCGGCATGGAGCACGGAAGTTTCGATCTCGGCGGGTTGGATAATTTCATGCGCGGTCTTGCTGACGGCGGTCCAACCAACAGTGGACACACGACCCCGGCGGTCATCGTCGAATTGCCAGTAGATGGCATCAGCGCAGATGTAATTCGTGCCAACGGTTGGCAGATGCGGCAGCTCCTCGCACGCGGTGTGCATGGACTCCTACTTTGTCACGCTGAATCTCCAGAGGCGGTCAAAGCGTTTGTTGAAGCGTGCCGGTACCCGTTCCAGACAATCGGCGTTGGCACGCAGTTGGATGTCGGCAGACGCGGGTCAGCAGGTCAAGGCTCCGCCGCACCTATCTGGGGCATTTCCGCTAACGAATATCTTGATGTCGCCGATCCGTGGCCTCTAAACCCAAATGGTGAACTCCTCTTAGGTCTCAAATTTGAAAATAAACGTGCATTAGCAAACGTCGAGATTACAGCGCAGGTACCGGGCATTGCTTTCGCGGAGTGGGGGCCCGGTGATATGAGCATGTCGTTCGGCTACAAAAATCCACCGAATCCACGTCCAAAGGAATTGCAAGACGCTCGGGATCGCGTCTATGCAGCATGCAAAGCAACAGGCATACATTTTTTGGAAAGCACGTCCCCTGATACAATTGAGGCGAGCATTGACGCTGGCGTACGAATCACCGGTGGTGGCGAAGAAGCTGCACGCATCGGACGCGCATACGCTGGCAGGACAATGCCAGTCTAAAACCTATCTCTACCCATAGTGCGAGGCACCACGCCTCGCCTGAACGATAACGACTGCAACGCGAGATTCCTATACCTCGTATCGGCGCGGTGTATATACGATTCAAAAAAGGGAAATCACCTATGGCATTAACAGAACAGGAAATGTTGGCAGAATTGCGGAAATACGACACACCCTCAATTACAAATGTGGTTGCTACGTATCCGGGGAGTCCACTTTGCCTTGGACTTTACAACCCGTGGACTGAGAATTGGTATACGGATACGACGCTCCGTTGTATGTACCCTGAACTCGGCGCGGTGGCTGGGTACGCGGTGACCTGCGTCTACGGTTTACCTGACCCCAACTATTCAGAACTCTCTTTTATGGATGTTATTGATGCGTTAGGTGCTTCCCAACAGCCAACAATCTTAGCGTTTGAGCAAAAATTTCCACCCGAATTCGCGAATAAAGTCGGCTTAGCCGGTGGAAACATGACGGCAGCGATGAAATCAATCGGTTGCTTAGGCGCGATTTCAAACGGTCCATCCCGCGATATTGACGAAATCCGACCGATGGAATTTCAGTACCTGTTAAGCGGTATCACACCTGGACACGGAGCGATGGCGGTTCAGGCGGTCAACGTACCCGTCTCAATAGCAGGAATGGATGTCGCCCCGGGCGAAATTATCCACATGGACGAAAATGGTGCCTGCAAGTTCCCTGGGGACAAACTCGAAGCGGTGCTGACGAATGTTAAGGCGTTGCTTGAGGAGGAAGGTGATCGCATCGGGAAACTGCTCTCAGGTCCGAAGACTGCCAAGCAGGTCCGCGCAATTTTCAGTGGACATTCTTATGCAGAGGAAGATGATGAGGCGTAAAAACGGTTGCCTAACTCACAGTGTCGGTTTCGATTTTGGAACAAATGTCAGTTTGGAGATAAACCGAAGTTGTTTTGACCTCTGATGTGAGATTTATGGAGGCAGGCATGTCATCTGTCGTAGCACAAACCTATCTGACCCTTGAAGAATACCTCGCTTTCGAGCGCAAGGCGACGACTAAACACGAATACCTGAATGGACAGATAGTCGCAATGTCCGGGGCAAGTTTCGCTCATAATTTCCTTACAATGAATGTGGCGAATCAGCTCTACAACCAATTAATCGGTGGAGCGTGTCAAGTCGCCGCAAGCGATATGCGGGTGAAGGCTACCCAAACAGGATCCTACTTTTATCCGGATGTCGTCGTTGTTTGTGGTGAGCCACGCGCTGAAGATGATACTTTTGACACCCTTCTGAATCCGACGCTCATTGTAGAAATCCTTTCGCCCTCGACCGAAACTTACGATAAAGGTGAGAAATTTGAGCATTATCAGCAAATTGCTTCCTTAAAAGATTACATTCTCATCTCACAAGACAAGGTTCACATTGAACATTATTGTCGTCAAGGGGCTGGGTGGCTACAGACCGAATTCGCAGAACTTGAAGATGTACTGTCGCTGCGCTCTATAGACTGTGAACTCCGTTTGCAAGATGTCTACAGACGCGTCGAAGTCGCTTCGGGTTAATCTCAAAAGTTTGAAAAACGTCAAAAGCCTCAGAAAAAATTACTTGTCAGAGCCGCAAAAATTCTATATAATATTGGGCAAGGATATTTCGGTAAGAAATCCTGATTTCCAATTTCCGTATTCAATTGTAAACACAAGTTTACGATCAAATTCCCGATTGTGTCCCTTGTGTGTTGGGTCTACAAACGGCACTTGTAGGGTGAAGTTTGTAGATTTCTAATATCATAATACGAACCGTACCTTCCGAATTCTTTAAATAATAACTAAAATTGAAACTGGATAAAAAATGGACAACGTCTTTGAAACCCTGAAAGAACGGGGTTTTATCAAACAGACTACAAACGCTGAGCAGATCACCGAACTGTTATCTGAAGAACAAGTGACTTACTATGTCGGTTTCGATCCGACAGCATCGAGTCTGCATGTCGGGAGTCTTGTTCCAATAATGGCAATGGCACACCTGCAACGCGCAGGGCATACGCCGATTGCAATTATCGGTGGTGGGACAACAATGATTGGTGATCCGACCGACAAAACTCAGATGCGTCCGATGTTGTCGGAAGAGCAAATTTCAGCCAATAGCACAAGTATCCTTGCGCAGCTGCAACGTTACTTAAATCTTGATAACGGAACAACTGATAGTAAGAAGTCGCAGGCTGCTCCGAAAGCTGGAAGATTTCTTAACAATGCTGACTGGTTGCTTACGGTCAACTATATTGAATTTCTACGCGATATTGGCAAACACTTTCGGGTGAATGAGATGATTAAAGCAGAAGGCTATCGGCAGCGCCTTGAACGTGAACTCGGTCTCTCATTTCTCGAATTTAATTATCAACTGCTCCAGGCATACGATTATTTGTGTCTTTTTCAGAAATATGGGTGTCGTCTCCAACTCGGCGGGGACGACCAATGGGGCAATATCCTTGCCGGTGTTGGTCTCGTCCGTCGGATTGAAGGCGAACGGGTTCACGCTGTTACTTTTCCACTGCTCACTACAGCGACTGGTGCGAAGATGGGAAAAACCGCAGGTGGTGCAGTTTGGCTTGACGCTGAACGGACATCGCCGTATGAATTTTATCAGTACTGGATCAACGTAGACGACCGCGATGTCTCGCGATTCTTAGCGTATTTCACCTTCCTGCCGATGGATGAAGTCCGACGGCTCGGCGATTTGGAAGATGAGGCAATTCGCGAAGCGAAGGAGATCCTCGCGTACGAAGCAACACAACTGGCACACGGAAAGGCAGAAGCAGACAAAGCCCAAACAGCATCGCACGCTGCGTTTGGGGGTGGTAACCTTGATGAAGCCGAGATGCCAACTTCCGTTATTCCATCAGAGCGGCTTGACAGCGGCATTCCAATTATGGCATTGTTCCATGAAGTCGGGTTGGCAAATTCACGTAGCGAAGCGCGACGGCTCATTCAACAAGGTGGTGCCTACATCAATGAAAAACAGTACCGTGCGATAGATATGGTCGTTGGTACTGACTTGCTTGAGGAGAACACCTTGCTTCTCCGTGCTGGCAAGAAACGTTATCATCGAATTGTTCTTAAAGAAAATTAATTAGTATTACATCGGATTTTTATAGACGCGCTTGGGGGCGCATATTATTATAAGTTGCACAGGTGCGGTTCCTCCAACGCACCGATAACCAGAGAGGTATGAGTATGGCAGTTGATAATCCGAAAGAGGTTGATGAAGGGGCAACCTCTCCAAAACCTCCTAACGGAGGTGATCGGACAGGGCTCACTTTCACACCCTATTTTACAACGTCTGGCGTTCATCCGTACGATTTGTTGGAGTGGGAACGTCGCGACGCAGTCATCTATAACGAAAAAGGTGATGTCATCTTTAAACAGGAGCAGGTTGAGGTACCAGCCGACTGGACCCAACTCGCGACTGATATTGCGGCATCAAAGTATTTCCGCAAAGCCGGGGTTCCAGAGGCAGAAGCAGAGGACAGCGCTCGCCAGCTGGTTACGCGTGTGGCGCGCACGCTCCGCCGCGCAGGCGAAGAATGCGGGGGCTATTTTGCCACGCCTGAAGACGCACAGACTTTTGAGATGGAATTGACGCATATCCTCGTTACACAACGGGGTGCCTTCAACTCGCCTGTCTGGTTTAACTGTGGCTTGTGGCATGAATATAATATTGAGGGGGGTGGTGGAAACTACTATTGGGACCGGGACACAGAAGAAGTCAAGGTCACTACCAATGCGTATGAACATCCGCAAAATTCCGCCTGTTTCATCCAAAGCGTTGACGATTCTCTGGACTCTATGTTGGAGCTCCAGAAGTCTGAGGTGCGTCTCTTTAAATACGGCAGTGGTACAGGCTCTAACTTTAGTAAAGTTCGCGCCAGAGGCGAACTCCTCTCCGGCGGCGGTGAGAGTTCTGGCGTTCTTTCGTTCCTTGAAGGCTTTGACCGATGGGCAGGCAGTATCAAGTCCGGCGGTACGACACGACGCGCAGCCAAAATGGTCATCCTTGACATGGACCACCCGGAGATTGTTGACTATATCGATTGGAAACTCAGGGAAGAAGATAAAGCGAAGGCACTTATCGCTGCAGGATACCCAGCCGATTTCAACGGTGAGGCATACAGTACGATTAGCGGACAGAACAGCAACAACTCTTTACGGATCCCTGATGACTTCATGAACGCCTATCTACAGGGGGATTCCTGGAAAACGACATATCGGACGAGCGGCGACGTTGCTGACGAATATGATGCCAGAACACTGATGGAGAAGATCGCTTATGCTGCTTGGGCATGCGCGGATCCGGGGGTCCAATTTGACAGCACGATTCAGAAATGGCACACCTGTAAAAACACGGGGCGGATTAATGCCAGCAACCCGTGCAGTGAATACCTCTTCTTAGATGATTCCGCCTGCAACCTCGCCAGTATTAATCTCGCTAAATTCTTAAGAGATGATAACACCTTCGACATTGACGGTTTCCGTGCGGCTGTTCGTGTTTTCGCCACTGCGATGGAAATCATAGTAGATCTCTCCTCGTATCCGACAGAAAATATAGCACAACGTTCTCACGAATATCGCCCTCTCGGACTCGGGTATGCTAACTTGGGCGCGCTCTTGATGCGTTTAGGTGTTCCTTACGATAGCGAGCAGGCTTGTGCTTACGCAGGTGCTATTACGGCTATCCTGAGTGGTCGCGGATACCAGACAAGTGCCGAGATTGCTGGGAGTGTTGGTACTTTTGCTGGATACGTGAAGAATAGCGATTCTATGTTGAACGTTATGCGGATGCACCGCGAGGCTGCCTATAATATTGACCCCGCCGCGTGTCCGCCTGAACTGTTTGAAGCAGCAAAAGCAGATTGGGATATCTGTGTCGAAAAAGGCGAGCAGTGGGGTTACCGGAATTCACAGATTAGTGTCATCGCACCGACCGGAACAATCTCCTTCTTGATGGATTGTGATACGACCGGCATTGAACCCGAGTTCGCGCTTGTTAAGTTCAAAAAGTTGGCAGGCGGCGGGTACATGAAAATCGTCAACCAAAGTGTCAGAGATGCCTTGTACAACTTAGATTACACGCTCCAGCAAACTGAAGCGATTATTACGTATCTGGTCGGGACGGGAACTTTTGAAGGCGCACCACACATCAATCCCGATACATTGAAGCGGAAAGGTTTCACACAGGAAGATATCAATCGCGTCGCAGAAATGTTGCCCACTGCGTTCGACCTGAATCTCGCCTTTGCCCCTGGTTTCCTCGGGGCAGAGTGCCTTGAGCGGTTAGGCATAGATGAGGAAGAAGCGGCAGATCTGGATTTCGATCTTCTCTCTGTACTCGGATTCGATGAAGATGAAATTAGTAAGGCTGAGGAATTCATCTGCGGCACAGGTACAGTTGAAGGCGCACCGCATCTCTCAGCGACACACTATGCTGTTTTTGATTGCGCTGTCCAGTGTGGTAAACACGGAACGCGTTATATAAATCACATGGGACCCTTGAAAATGATGGCGGCTGTGCAACCCTTTATTTCCGGTGCTATTTCCAAGACCGTCAACGTTCCGCACGACGCGACAGTAGATGACATCAAGACGTTATACGTAGAAGCGTGGCGACGCGGTGTCAAATGTCTCGCTGTTTATCGGGACGGTAGCAAAGGCAGTCAACCGCTTTCAACCCGGAGCCAACAGGATGCGGAAAGTGAAACCGATGAGGTTGTTATTGATGCGCCTGGTGAACGTCCTATTAGAAAGCGTCTCCCAGACACGCGTACTTCTCTTACGCACAAATTTAGCGTTGGCGGTCATGAAGGCTATATTCATGTCGGCTTTTATGAGGACGGTAGCCCTGGCGAAGTCTTTCTCCGTATGAGCAAAGAAGGAACGGCTGTCTCTGGCTTGATGGACTCTGTCGCGGTCCTGACTTCTATTGCGTTGCAGTACGGCGTACCGTTAGAGTCGCTTGTTAATAAGTTTAGCCATGTTCGGTTTGAACCGTCAGGTTTCACGTCTGATCCTGACATTCCGATGGCAAAGTCGATTATAGATTACGTTTTCCGATGGCTCGGCATACGGTTTCTCTCCCAAGAACCAGACGGAAACTCCGACGCGTTGGTTTTTGATAAAGAGATGGTGCCGCCCGAGGAACTCCATCCGTATGGACACGGTAGTAACGGTGAGACCGACGCTTTGGACGCGCGTGAGAAGCAAGTTGTGCTACAGCATGCAGATGCACCACCGTGTCTTGAGTGCGGTGCCCTTATGGTGAGAAGTGGTGTCTGCTATCGTTGCGCAAATTGTGGCGCGACAAGTGGATGTTCCTAAAGCTATATATTCCAGAGTCATTCAAAAGCAAGAACGGAATAGTTCTGAATGGCTCTGGTTTTTTATATCATTTTTAAGGGAGAACAGGACTGATGACACAAACTTATACCGCTGTTATCCAAAAGGACGAAGGCTGGTGGATCGGCTGGATACAGGAGATTCCCGGCGTAAATGGTCAAGAACGGACTAAGGACGAATTGCTGGTTAGCCTTAAAAGCGGGCTTGAGGATATTTTGGAACTTAACCGGGAGGAGGCAATCAACAGAACGGAAGGCGAAACTTTTGAGGAAGTTACAATCGCGCTATGAAACGGCGATCGTTGATTCAACACCTCAAAAGGCACGGTTGTTATTTTATTCGAGAAGGTGGTAACCACTCGATATGGGGACGTTCAGAGGACGGAGTCAAGACTGCGATCCCTCGGCACACTGAGATCGCGAATCGCTTAGCGAAGGACATCTGTAAACAATTACGGATCCCACCCCCATAGTCGCACCGACTCACTGTTTCAGTTAAGTAATTGCACAATAGAACTCAAAGACTACCAACAACAAGCATTAGATCGCTTTAATCCACGTTTCGTATTGGAACTCTCTGCAACACCGAAGCTCGGCATCAGTAACATCCTTTTGAAGACTCATGGTATGAGACATTGAACGAAACAATCACTTCAACATAATCCTATAACGGACGTTCCGATTTCGTTGCCTTTAAAGCGTCAGTTAGGATATAATAGAAGGACTTGAGTTGAGTAGATGGTCGCGTCTCGATTGTAGTATTGCGATCGGGATGAGGAAAGTCCGGACTCCGCAGGGCAGGATGCTGGGTAACCCCCAGGAGCGGCGACGCTATGGATAGTGCAACAGAAAGCAAACTACAACGCCTCAAAACGTTGTACAGGTGAAACGGTGCGGTAAAAGCGCACCAGTCCATAAGGCGACTTATGGAGCTATGTAAACCCCATCTGGTGCAAGGTAAATCGGGGACATGTAGAGGTTGCCCGCCTCGTCCCCAGGTAACCGCTTGAGGTGGACGGTAACATCCATCCCAGATGAATGATCATCACATACAGAATCCGGCTTATTCTCAACTCAAGTTTTTTGTTTTGACACTAAGCGGATAAATTTTGACGTTCACGTTCGGTATGCTTAGGGCTCCAAAATCCCACACCTTGGAAATCGTAGCGGTGTAGTCACCGCACCCATTGGGTTGAGAGACCCAAGGGAACTCCCCAGCAAAAACACCTCTACGCCTGCCATTGCCTATTTTGTTTCTCAAATTTCATTACGAGCCAGTTGTACTCGCGACATTTACTTCCTATTTCAAATTTCCCCACTTTAATGATAGAATTTTTCCTAAATCTTGTACTTTATGCAACCTTTCTGTCATCAATTCCTATCTTAACGTTTTGAGAGACAACATATTTTAGGAGATATTGCATGAAAAATGATGACGTGCAATTGATTGAACGGACGTTGGCGGGGGACGAGTCTGCGTTCAGCACACTTGTGCGGAAACACCAAAAACCGGTCCACGCGTTCGTACGCCGGAAAATCGGTGATTTCCACATTGCTGAAGAAATCACGCAAGATATATTCCTCAGAGTTTACGAAAAACTGCCGACCCTGAAAAACCCGAATACGTTTGCCGGATGGCTTTATGTGATTGCTGCACGTCAGTGTTTCGCGTGGTTTGAAAAGAAACGGATTCCGATGGAATCATTAGATGCAATGCCGCCAGAGGCGTTAGAAGACCTGACCTATGGGCAATATCGCGCGAAACAACAAGAAGAATTCGCGAATGAACAGCAACGCGAAGTCGTCGAACGCCTCCTGCAAAAGTTGCCGGAGGGTGAACGGAGCGTGGTAACGCTTCATTATCTCAATAGTATGACATGCGAAGACGTTAGCAAGTTTTTGGGTGTATCGCCGAACACCGTCAAGAGTCGGCTCCATCGCGCCCGCAAGCGGTTGAAGAAGGAGGAACCTACAATTCGCGAGATTTGGGGGGGTTCCAAAGGAGATTTTATTATGTCTGATAAAGTGAAAGATATTCGTGGCAACTTCGATGCATTCATGGAACAAGTAAAATCTGACCCGGCATCAAGAGCGGATATTCTTAAGGACGTTTCCAATGAGATTGAAGAAGCACTTAAGGGTGAAACCACACCTGAGTTGGTGAATCTTGCCGTTTATGAGATATACCCGTATATGGGTAAACTCGGAATGGAAAAACGGATACCTTTACTCCGTAACTATATGAATGACGCGCCAGATGATACGGAGCGTTATTGGTCGCATAAGTCGTTAGTCGAGAGCCTTGCATTTGTTGGGAGAAACCGAGAAGCTATTGAAGAGCAGACGCGTCTTTACCGTTGGGCATGCAGACAGTCAGAAAAATATGTGTTAAGAACTATTTCTAATCTGAACGCTGCCGGATGTTGGAAAGCGGAAGATCGTATTGATGACTGGATTCAACTTTATAATGAGGCATCTGAACGCTTAGAAAACCCTGAAGTGAGTCAGTACAGTCGTTGCGATTTTCTCCGAACCGGAGCATCGGTATTAGAAAGAAACGACCGATTAGATGCGGCACTTCTCGAAATAGAAAAATTAGAACGTGCCAATGGTAAACCCGGTTGGAAGTCTTATTTTAAATTCTGGTTGGCTGTGAGAGAGGTTCGACTGCTGTTGTATAGCAAACAGGAAGATTGGGATCGTTTCGATCAAGTTTATACCGAAACGAACACATTTATTCAAGGAGAGTTGAAAAAACTGGATGCAGGTTTTCCTGTAAATCTTTACGAGCTTTATTGCGCTGCTCACAACGTTGGTTGTCGTCTGGTGTGGTCTAAGAAGTATAATGCGGCGAAACGTCTCCTACAAGTCGCTATTGATTTGGGAAATTACACCGAAGGTAGTCACTTTCTGCTTGCTGTGAGCATCTGGGCATCTGAGAAGGATCGCGAGAAGACTTTACACCATTTGAAGATCGCTCAGGACGCTTATGTGGTTAGGGGCCATAATTATATGGATAGTTACTACCCGTCTTTCCTTGAGTCCCCCGGATTCTCGGATGTAAAGGATGATCCAGAGTTTTTGAAGGTTCTCGGACAGAAGTAGGATAACGTGAGTTCCGTATTTGTAGTGCAAACTGTTAGTTCGCGCCTTATCGG
Source organism: Candidatus Poribacteria bacterium (assembly GCA_965208735.1). GTDB lineage: Bacteria > Poribacteria > WGA-4E > WGA-4E > WGA-3G > WGA-3G. The sequence goes on along the minus strand of CBDBPM010000002.1, from coordinate 3,489,764 downwards.
ACACAATCTAACAGATTTGCGGCGTACTTGAAGAAATCCGCACCTACCAAACTTGGGAACCGAGACGGTTTAGGAAACAATATGCATCAACTTGGGAACTTAATCAAGCACGAACTGATTGATAATCTCACCAGTGGTCGTTATATCCTAACAAGCATTGTCTGTATCGTTTTATGTGTAATTTCTATCGTTTTGATGTCGCACGATTACCAACACCGAGAAAAAGAGTCGAATTTGGCGCGTGGCATCTCCAGGCCTCCACAACCCCTGAGCCTAATAGCGAAAGGGACAAATGAAATCCGCCCAGTCATCCCAAATTATCATCCCCGATATAACGTTATTGGACAGGTTTTCATGCGTTTTGGTGAGGAGCGTCACATCTTTGAACTCTTTGAGACCCCCGATTTTGTCTATATTGTGAGTATAGTCTTATCGGTCCTAACGATTTTTCTCTCTTATGATAGCATTTGTGGTGAAAAAGAGACGCATACCCTCTCCTTGGTGCTGAGCAATTCCCTTCGGCGATCAACATTTCTATTAGGCAAATGGATCGGCGGCTATATAAGTCTGCTTTTGAGTTTCTCTCCGACAGTGCTGCTCATGTTCATCTATATGTATATCTTCTCCGGCATTTCACTTTCCAGTGAACATTTTCTGCGACTCGGTGGCATTATCAGTTTTACTTTAATCTATCTCTCTGTCTTCTTTACACTCGGCTTACTTGTTTCTACAGTGGTTCATCGAGAGGCAACTTCTCTCGTTTTGTGTCTATTTATCTGGATGATATGGACGTTATGGATACCGAGGCTCGCGCTTTTAACGACGCGGACAATTGCACCAGCACCGTCTGAAGGCGAACACAGGCAGATGAAAGAACAGGTTGTTACCGAACATGATATCACTGAGGAACAACGAGAGATATTGTGGTCAATGGACGATGCTTACATTTCCAAAATCGACCGCCAAATTGAGTTAGGAAAAAACCTCTCTCGGCTTTCACCATTAGCATCCTACGTCCACGGTTCAACGACGCTTGCACAGACAGGGATACCAGATTACCAAGATTATCGGCGGCGATTTTTCGCATGGCTTAAACGGAGTGTGAGACAAGAGGGACAAGGGTCCATGTTTGTGCATCGACCCCAGCCATTGGAACGCAGTTTCTCTGCGGTTTGGATTGATTTGCAACTGCTTCTCTTGTGGAACGTCTTGTTGTTTATGGGAGCAAACTTAGCGTTCCATCGTTATGATGTAAGATGACAGCGGAATTGAGGAAAACATGTTCTGGACATTAATCAAAAAAGAAATACATGATCATATCCTCAGTGCTCGTTTCGCGGTCTCAATGATCTTGGCACTGATTTTTCTCATCGGGTCAACGGCAATGTTAGCGACCGATAAGACTTGGGCAGGACGGCAATTATACACAGGATACAAACTCAAAGACTATCTGTATACCAATAAGTACAGTTGGTATTGGATGAACCGAGACCTTCCTACATTGCGGGTTTTGGCAACAGGATTGGACGAAGAACTCTCTTTGAATGCCAACAGTAGGGCGACAAATGGTCCTCAATTTGAGAACAATCGACAATTTGTTAACAACCCAAATCGGTATCTTTTTTCCCAATTAGATTTTGTGTTTTTCTTTAACATCGTTGGGAGTCTATTAGCATTTGTGTTTACGTATGACGCTATTTCAGGGGAGTATCGTCGCGGGACCTTACGGGTGGTGCTAATAAATTCCATCCCACGCCCTTTATTTTTAGCTGCGAAGTTCCTGGGGAGTTATTTCAGCCTAATCACTTCTCTACTGCCAGCACTCGTCAGTGTGATTCTGCTCTTATACCTAATGCCGAATGTGAATCTTCGTCCCTCCGATTGGGTAGCAACCTTATTTCTTTTTCTACTGGCTCTGCTTTACCTATCCGTTTTTTGCGCGCTTGGGCTTTTTGGATCGTGTTTGACGAAACATCCGAAAACGACCCTAACTGTCTTGATGGTGTTGTGGGTCGTCATGGTTTTAGTGATACCCAACTTCAGTCCATTTTTAGCCTCCTATTTGCGTCCTATACCTATAGTGTATGAGGTCCGTGAGAATATGCGCAGACTCTCAGGAGACATTTGGCAACAGAACCAGGAGGAGATAAAAGAATTCATACAGGAGCGTGGCGGCGATTCAGCAGCATTGAGTGATGTAGAAAAACGGATTATAGACGAAATTCGCGCGAAATCGGAGCAGAAACAGATGAATCTAAGCGTAGGAAACGCAGCAGCAATTCGGCAAGATTTCATCAACAAAGTTGAGGCACAAGCCGATATGAACCTGTCTATCTCCCTAATTTCACCCTCGGCAGCATTTGTTTATTTAGCGACTGATGTAGCGAATACCGGAATTCTCAGCGAATGGAATTTCCGTCGCGCTGTTATCCGATATCGTCACCGATACGCCGAACACGTCAATAGATATATTGAAGAAACCGGGGACTATGAAATCCTACAACGTATTTTGAAGGCAGATCCACCAGATTTTGTTCCACCGACGTTTTTCCTTTCAGACGTAATATCGATGCATTTCAATCTGCTGGTGGTTCTTTTGCTTTATAACGTTGTATTTTTTTTTGCAGGTCAAGTCGTGTTTATTCGCAGACCACTGACATAACACACAGCGTGAAATAACAACCTTAATTACTAAGACGAAAATCCACCACCACCGGGTGTTTCTATGCGAATAACATCGCCTTCGCGTGTAGAAATGGAGACTTTGCCGGTTAATTGCTGTTCTTCCCCATCAGAAATTAACACGTTGCGTCCGGGTTGTCCGGCTTCCCCACCTTGCAAGCCATAGGGACCTCGGATTCGGCGTTCTGAAAGGATGGTGACTTCCGCCTCTGTTAAGAGCCGTAATGCTCGGACAACACCTGCCCCACCACGGAATTTTCCCCCACCGCCCGTCCCACGCCGGATTGCATATTCTACTACCTGCATCGGATAGTTCGTCTCAATTGCCTCTATGGGTGTGTTCATTGTATTCGTCATGTGCGTGTGGATAGCATCAATACCGTCTCGGCCTGGACGTGCTCCCATCCCACCTGCGATCGTTTCGTAGTAGGTAAAATCCTTTCCGCGTGAAGCATCGTAGCCGCCGATTGTGAGGTTATTCATAGTGCCGGAACTCGCAGCAGGAATCTGGTCTGGACAGGCTTGCGCCAAAGCACCGAGTAGTACATCAACAATGCGCTGTGATGTTTCGACATTTCCACCCGCAACCGCTGCAGGGAAATTAGCATTCACAACGGTTCCCTCTGGTGCAATAACTTGGATCGGTTCTAAACACCCCGCATTGGCGGGAACATCTGCCCCAGCGAGGCATCGGAAAGTATAAAAAACTGCAGAAAGCGTAATAGCGTAAATCGCATTGACAGACCCACGCGCCTGCGGCGCTGTGCCAGTAAAATCGACGACCGCTTCATCATTTTCGACCTCAATTGCGACCTGTATTTCAATCGGATCATCGGTAATACCGTCGTTGTCAAGTACATCGGCGTATACGTAACGCCCGTCAGGGATTTCTCGGAGGCGTGCCCGGACCATTCGACTGGCGTACGTGCAGAGTTTCTCCATATATGCAGCAATTTCCGCCGTGCTATATTTGGCTATCATCTCCCGCAATCGACGTTCGCCGACGCGGTTCGCTGCAAGTTGTGCTTCCATATCGCCACGACGTTCTTCAGGCGTACGTACATTGGCAAGAATCAGTTCCCAGAGGTCAGTATCCAATTCTCCTGCTCGGATAAGTTTGACGGGTGGAATACGGATGCCTTCTTGGATGACACTTGTTGCGATCGGCATTGAACCCGGAGCCATCCCACCGACATCTGCGTGGTGTGCGCGGTTTGCGACAAAGAAGATGGGACGTTTTTTTTCGTTGCTTATCTTTTCATCTGAAAAAACAGGGGCGACGAGCGTTATATCCGGTAAATGGGTGCCGCCGCGATATGGATCGTTGAGGGCGATCATGTCACCGGGTGCCATTTCGGTATGTTCAATCGCAGCGAGGACGGAAAGCGGCATAGAACCGAGATGCACCGGAATATGTGCAGCTTGCGCTACCATCTTGCCTGTAGCGTCAAACACTGCACATGAAAAATCGAGCCGTTCCTTGATGTTCGGTGAAAATGCCGTGCGTTGTAGCGTTACACCCATCTCCTCTGCGACCGATGTCAGCATGTTTTTGTAAAGTTCTAATTTAATAGGGTCTGTATTCATGGTGTTATTTCAAAATTGATAAATAGCGTCAGAATTTAGAAGTTGGTTGCATTTTAACACCTTCTCCTATAACATGCAAGGAAAGATTTGCGAGGAGGATATGAGATGAAAAAAGTTAATATTGCGCTGATCGGGGCGGGTGGTATGGCAAACGGTGTTCATTACCCATCGCTCCGAGAGTGCGAAGATGTTAATCTTGTCGGATTATGCGATCTGGTGCCATCTAAACTTCAGGCAACAGCGGAACGGTTTGAGATTGATCAGACGTTTAGCGACTATCGACAGATGCTTGAGAAAACATCACCAGATGCTGTTTATATATTGATGCCGCCGCAACACCTGTTTCCGCTTGCTATTCACTGTCTTTCGCAGCAACTCCACGTTTTTATTGAGAAGCCCCCCGGTGTCACACTCCATCAAACAAAGGAGATGGCACTTGCTGCGGAGAAGAACGACTGTAAAGCGATGGTCGGTTTTAATCGTCGTTTTATTCCGCTCTTACAGAAGGTGAAAACAATAGTTGAAGAACACGGTCCGATTATCCAATGCATGTCAACCTTCCATAAAAATACACCGAATGCTCTCTACTATGATGGTGTGATAGACGTTTTGACCTGTGATGCAATTCACGCCGTAGATGCACTCCGATGGCTTGGTGGAGGTGAGGTGAAAGCCGTTGCAAGCGACATCAATAGCTTCTATTCGGAACGTGAGAACAGTTTCAACGCGCTCGTGAAATTTACAAGTGGTGCTTCTGGATATCTTGGCACGAATTGGGCAGTTGGCGGGCGCATTCATACATTTGAAATGCACGCCCGTGGGATTTCGGCTTATATTAATCCCGACGCGGGTGGACGCGCCGTACTTCACACGCCCGAAGGTACAACCGAAATCACACCGGAGGAAGCAGCGGATTCTGATAAACAGCACAGAATTTATGGATTTTATGGCGAAAGTCGGCATTTCGTGGATTGTATCCAGCAGGATCAGCAGCCGTTAACCTGTTTTGCGGATGCAGTCAAGACAATGGAACTTGTGACGGCTATTTATCAAAATCGGATAGACGCATGATGTTGAACCAATAACTTGTAAAATAAATTGGCACGTTTCTTGCTAAGGCTAAGGTATAAAGTTACACTGGGACGAGTATGGATACGCACCACATATCAGTTTTATGTGATAAAGTGGTTGATTTTCTCAACCCGAAGCCGAATGGCGTTTATATAGACGGGACTGTAGGATTAGGCGGACATAGCGCGGCTATCCTTGAAAACTCCGCTCCAAGCGGGCGTGTGATTGGCATAGATCTCGATGTTGAAGCTCTCGCTGTCGCTGAAAGTAGGCTACATGCCTTCGGAGAGCAGTGCTCCCTTATTAAAGGCAATTTTGCTGAGATGGATGTCTTATTAGAAAGGCATTCAGTTCATGCTGTTAACGGCATCCTACTTGACTTAGGGGTGTCATCTCTACAGTTAGATACGCCACACCGAGGGTTTAGTTTCAACCACACCGGCCCTTTAGACATGCGCATGAATCTCGGACCGGAGTTGGATAGTACCGAACAGGTTACCCTGACGGCTATGAAGGTGGTCAACGATAGCACACAGGATGTCCTTGTTGATATTTTCAAGCGATATGGCGAGGAACGATTCGCTAAACGGATTGCCAATCGGGTTGTTCAAGCGAGACAACAGGAACCGATAACAACAACAACGCAGTTCGCAGAAATTGTCAAGCAAGCCGTCCCGCGAAAGAGATTCAAAATCCATCCAGCGACGCGTGTGTTTCAGGCACTGCGGATTCACGTCAACGCAGAGTTGGAAAACCTTGTGTCAGGTTTAGATGTTGCGATCTCACTTTTGAAGCCCGGGGGTTGCTTGTGTGTTATTACGTTCCATTCGCTTGAGGACAGGATAGTTAAACATTGCTTTCAGACATGCGCGAGGATGTGTATCTGTCCACCGAAAACGCCTATTTGTATTTGTAAACACAAGCCATCGGTAGAAATTGTCACAAAGCGTCCGGTGTTACCGAGTGAAAATGAAATTCAACATAACCCGCGAGCGAGAAGTGCCAAACTACGTGTTGCTCGTAAATTGTAGTCTTTCGCTTCTACGAAAAAGTGTACCTTAAACATAATTTTCAACGTTTAGAGAGTAATGAGTCTTTGTGAGCAATAGGATGTTCCGAGAATAATTATAAAGTGGCACGGAGAAACCAAAACCTGGAATCTCTATTGCCTATAATTGGTGAGAAAGTTCAATAAGATGCAGACCGCAGATCTCTATTCAGCACGTACCACGAAAGTGGAGGAACCTAAGCCAAAAAAGAGGTTTCCATTAGTTTATGTCGTTTTAGGGTTATCATTCTGTACCTTCGCTGGTAGCATCTGGTTCTCATCTTACGCGAAAAATGTTGCTTTACTGCGGCAACCCGTCTACGAAAGACAAAAGCACCATGTTCAGGACGCAATTTATCAACTTGAGTTGGAAGAATCGACGTTAAGCAGTGTTCAGAGGGTTCGACAAATCGCAACTGAGCTTGAAATGGTTGAACCGACTGATACTTCACAGATAGTGTGGGACAAATAGTTTCGTTTTTTAATGTTGTTTTTCGCCTTTTTGAAAGGCATTTGGATTCATTTTAATTTTATACTTAGGAAAAACATGAAAAACAATTTGCATTTATCCGTTCGCCGCCTCGTTTTCGTACTTATTGTGCTGCAGGTTGGATTTCTGTTGTTAGTTGGTAAACTGTTCAAAGTGCAGATCTCCAACAACACAGAACATCAAGAGACAGCTGAGCGCACTTGGCACTCTCCGCGTACAGCCACAATAAAGCGAGGCAAAATTTTGGATCGGCATGGAAATATTTTAGCTTTGAGTCGTCACAGCATCTCAGTTTATGCCGATCCGAAGTATATAAAAGCTGATCCGATAAAAGTTGCCGAAAGGCTATCACCCGTTTTGGGCGTTGCTGAATCTGAATTGATCACGCAACTCCGCCGTAAGGATAAACGGTTCGTGTGGCTCAAAAAGGATCTGGATTATGAATTGCTTGATGAGATTCGTTCAATCGAGCGAGACATCCGTGGTATAAAGCACGAAGTTGAACAAAAGCGGACTTATCCGAAGGGGACACTTGCAGCGCAAGTCATCGGGCATATAAACGATGAGAATATGGGTGAGGGAATCGAGTATCATTACAACAATTATCTGTTAAGCGCGAAGGAACGTCAAGCCTCACAACGCGTAGCCGATGCCCGAAACAAACCGATTATGCTGCTAACTCGTGGAGACTCCACCGATGATTATGGGTATAGCGTTGTTTTGACACTCGACGAATACATCCAGGATGTCGCTGAACAGGAATTGGCAGCAGCTTGCGAACAGTGGAACGCGCCGCGGGGCACAGTGATCGTCATGGCATCACAAACGGCAGAAATATTAGCACTCGCGAGTTACCCGACGTACAATTTGAACACATACGCCGCTGGCAGTGAGGAAGCAAAACGAAATTTTGGTGTTTGGTTTGCGTATGAACCGGGTTCAATTTTTAAGATTGTCGCCTCATCCGCTGTACTCAACGAAGGGGTCATGACCCCTGAATCAACGGTTTTCTGCGAAAATGGTCGCTATCGGCTCTCAAATGGCAGGATTATCCGTGATGTTTCAGCAAAAGGTGTGCTAACACTGGAACAGGTGATTCAAAAATCCAGCAATATCGGTATGATTAAGATTGTGAACCAGTTAGGGCACGCGGACTTTAGCACTTACATTGAAAATTTCGGTTTTGGAAAACCAACAGGTGTGGATTTGCCTTATGAGCACAGCGGTAGCCTTTATGCAGCCAAGCGTTGGGATACTCACTCTCTCGGCTCTGTGCCTTTTGGACAAGGGATTATGGTAACACCTCTGCAGATGGTCAACGCCTTAAATGTCATCGCGAATGGTGGAAAACTCCTCCATCCGCATATTACACGAGAAATCCGAGATAGCAACGGGAGAGTCATTAAAAAGATCTACCCGATCAAAGTTCGACAAGTACTGCACCCACAAGTGGCGCAACAGATGACAGATATACTTGTTGGCGTTGTTGAGGGTGGTAGTGGTCGTCGTGCCCGTGTTGAAGGGTATCGCGTGGCAGGAAAGACAGGCACAGCCCAAAAAGCAGAACCGAATGGTAAAGGTTACGCTGGAAAAGAGATTATGTCCTTTATGGGATTCCTACCAGCAGAAAATCCCATGGTGTCCATAATCGTTATGCTTGATGAACCAACAGGGGCGCGCTTCAGCGGACAAATCGCTGGACCACTTTTCCAGAAAGTTGCCGCCCAAACGATGCAATACTTGAAACAGACCGAGTTTTTCGGGCCTCAACAGCAAAAAACCCCCGAATTCGCACCCGTCGCAACAGAGCAAACCCCGGCGCAACGCCTTACCGCAGAAGGAGGCGGGTTGTGAAGCTTCGTGAGCTGCTCCATGGACTAAACCTTACTGCGAGTACTGGGGCACTTGATATTGATATTACGGGTATTGTTAGCAACAATCGGGAAATTGAACCGGGCAACGTTTTTGTCTGCTACCAAGGTATTAGTGTAGACAGCCACGCTTTCGTTGCGGATGCACTTCAAAAGGGTGCAGCAGCCATTATTGGCGAAAAGCCGAGGACGGCGTTAGAAATACCAACAACACCTGTCACCTATGTGCAGGTCCCTAACGGACGGCGCGCCATATCCTTGCTCGCTGCTAATTGGCACGGAAATCCTGCAAAACACCTCAAACTCATCGGTATCACAGGCACCAACGGTAAAACATCAACGGCACATTTCATACATACGATACTCAAGTCAAGTGGACGCAAAGCCGCACTCATTGGGACGGTTGGACATCAGTACATGAACACGCAAGGCGAAGTGAAAACACTCCCCGCATCCCTTACAACTCCGGATGCTTTAGCGCTCCATGCACTCTTCAAACAATTTGTTGATGACGGAGTAGAATACGTTACGATGGAGACCTCCTCCCAAGGGTTAGCACTACAGCGATTAGCAGGACTCGTCTTTGATACTGCTGTCTTTACCAATTTCACCCAGGACCATCTTGATTACCACCAGACGATGGAGGAATACTTGAAGGCGAAACTAATGCTATTTGAGCAACTCAGTGAAGAAGGGGTTGCGGTTTTGAATAGCGATTCGCCTGTGTCGGAACGCATTGCGGAAGCCTGCTCGGATTCACAATTGTTGATGTATGGGCTTGATAATACAACTGACCTGCATGCCGAAGACATAGCGTTTTCGCATAACCGCTTGGCATTTACAGCGGTCACGCCAGAAGGGCAGCTCCCTGCTAAGTTGCGATTGCTCGGAGAATATAATCTTTACAATGCTCTGGCAGCTATCGCTGTGGGGATCCGTTACAGTTGTCCGATGTCAGCAATCCAAGAAGGACTCGCAGCGACGGTAGTCCCCGGTCGGTTTGAACTCATTGATCGAGGACAAGACTTTGCTGTTATCGTTGATTACGCGCATACGCCCGACGGTTTAGAGAATGTGCTAACTGCGGCAAAGCGTATCACCGAACAGAAGTTGATTTGCGTTTTCGGGTGCGGTGGTGACAGGGATAACGGAAAACGTCCTAAAATGGGAAATATTTCTGCCCAAATTGCGGATTACAGCGTAATCACATCGGACAATCCGCGGACCGAAGATCCTGATGCAATTATTGCGCAGATTGTGTCAAATTTACCACATGACACCAAACATGTGTGTATTTCGGAGAGGCGAGACGCTATTCATCACGCAATCGCCACAGCAAAATCCGGAGATGTGGTCGTAATTGCGGGTAAAGGTCATGAGGATTACCAAGAAATTCACGGCAAAAGATTTCCCTTTGACGACAGGGTTGTCGCTTCAGATTTTTTGGAATCTCTCTAAAAGCCCAGCGAACACGAAATAGTTATAGATGCCAATCACGGAAATTAACAACCTCAACATCTCATATCAGGTTGCCGGGGAAGGCGATGTCGTTCTCCTGCTGCACGGTTGGGGCGCAGAGGCGGCAAGTTTTCAACCCGTTTTTGAATGGCTTGCACAATCCCATAAAGTCTACGCACTTGATTTGCCGGGGTTCGGGAAGAGCCAAATTCCACCTGCAGCATGGGACACATCCGACTACGCGCAGTTCGTTACAGCGTTTTTGGAAAAATTTTGCATCCCAAAGGTACATCTCATTGGTCACTCCTTTGGCGGTCGAATCTCTATTATCCTTTCAGCGGAGCACCCTGAAAAAGTTGATAAACTTATCCTTGTTGACAGTGCCGGGATTAGACCTCCGCGAACTACCAAATACTATCTCCGAGTCGGTATGGCAAAAGTCGGTAAATTGCTCCGTCGATGTGGGAAATCAGGTGTCCGGCTTGCAAATGCGATGTCTGCCCGCGCCGGTTCCAAAGACTATCAGGATGCTGGAGAAATGCGAGCGACACTTGTTAAGGTCGTAAATCAAGACTTGCGTTCTCTATTACCGCGGATATCGGCATCGACACTGCTCATCTGGGGTGAAAACGATAAGGATACACCCGTATCATTGGGACAAATCATGGAGAAGGAGATACCCGACGCGGGGTTGGTCGTTCTCAAGGAGGCAGGACACTTTTCGTACCTTGATCAGTTTCCGCAGTTTTGCCGAATTGTCGCCAGTTTCTTAAAAATTGCAAACACATAGAAAGCATTAAAGACACACGCTCAATACTAAGGAAGAAAAAGAACAATGACATTGAGTACAATACTTTTCTACTTCGCCACGTTAACCTGTTTGGCACGAGCAATCGTCAGAACCACAAGTGGACTTCATATACTTCAGCTCGACGGTTACAAAACCGGCAGATACCTGAAGTGGATACGTCAGCATCTAAAGAACTGTTTTGAAATTAAAGAGATTCTCGTCATTGGTGGTCTGCTGGTTCTTACAGCGTTCTATCCACAGTATCATGACACGTGGCCGTGGTTCTTTCCTGTGTTGTGTGTTACTTGGGGTGGGTTCCAAGTTTATCTGAGCACGAGACGGAAAAACATTGAGGTGAAAAAACCTCTCGTCTACACGGCACGTGCGAAACGCGTATTCGGACTTTCGATCTGTCTACTTGCTGCCAGCGCAACGGCACTCGCCTTAGTAGCAAAAATGAGTCCATGGCGAGTCGCTATCCTCCTTTTCAGTGAAATAGCCGTCATTAATCTAACGGTTGCCAATCTACTCATCTATCCTTTGGAACGGACGATAAATGAAATGTATCTCCTTTCAGCAAGGAGACGAATCAAGATGCTTCAACCGAGAGTCATCGGTATCACAGGAAGTTATGGCAAAACGAGTACGAAGTATATTTTGCATCAAATTTTATCCCAGAAATTTAATACCTTGATGACACCTGACAGTTATAACACACCGATGGGTATCTGTAAGGTTATCCGCGGTGAGTTGACCGCCGAACACGAGATATTTATCGTTGAGATGGGTGCTTACAAACGCGGCGACATTCGCGAATTGTGCAATTTGGCATCCCCTGAAATCGGTATTCTCACGGCTGTCGGTCCACAACACTTGGAACGCTTTAAAAGCATTGAGAATATAGCGCAAACAAAATATGAACTGATTGAATCATTACCATCGGAGGGTCTTGCTGTCTTCAATTGCGACAACGAAATTTGTGCAGGACTTTCCGATAAACGCGAGCAGGATGGTAATCCGGTACGTCGCTACGCTACAGAACCGTTTTCTGTAGATTCAGTTTCTGATAAGGCAGACTTAACAGCCTCGAATATTCGACATACCCCCGAAGGACTCGCTTTCGCAGTGCATACCAATGTAGGCACATCGGAAATCCGGACGCGGCTTTTAGGCAGACATAACGTATCCAACATCCTCGCTGCTATAGCAGTTGCTATAGAATGTGGCATGACGCTTGAAGAAATTCAGAAAGCGATCGTCAATGTCGAACCTGTGCCGCATCGGTTACAATTGACAAGCGGCGTAGGTAACGTGACGATCATTGATGACAGCTTCAACTCAAATCCTGTGGGTGCGAAAGCGGCACTTGAGGTGCTCACTGAGATTGGAGACGGGAAAAAAGTCTTGGTAACCCCCGGTATGGTAGAACTCGGTGAAAGAGAATACGAAGAAAACAGACGACTCGGCGAACAAGCTGCTGAGGTCTGTGATCTGGTTATTTTAGTTGGACCTACACGTACTACACCGATTTTAGAGGGCTTGAAGGCTGCTGAATACCCGAACCAACAGATTATTGTCGTCCTCAACTTAGAAGAAGTCAAACAGCATTTAGCAACACAGGTACAGGCGGGTGATGTCGTTCTTTTTGAGAACGATCTCCCCGACAACTATAAGGAATAGTCGTCAGTTATCAGTTCGCTTCGCTTTCAGTTATCAGTTAAGAGGTTTCTGATTGTTGATCATCTTTTAGGAACCGTTGTTTTTCCAATTTGGAAACGACGATTACACGAAGATGTTCATCTATCAAAAACCAAACTGACAACTGACAACTGATAACTGACAACTGATAAAAAATGTCAAAACAAAATGTAGCCCTTATATTTGGCGGATGCACACCTGAACACGAAGTCTCAATTGTGACAGCACATCAGGTCTATCTCGCCTTACAAGAAAACTATCACGTCATTCCTATTTACGTCACAAAAAACGGCGAGTGGTTAACCGGTGATACGCTTCGCGATTTATCCACATTTACAGACGGGACACTACCCCATCCCTCCAATTTAGACAAAGTTACCGTCGAGTTCCATCCGGAGCCGAAGTTCGTTGTGAGTTCCAACCATTGGCTCGGTCAGAAGGTTCGGAAAAGAACCGTTCTGCCAATAGATGTCGTTTTTCCATCCATCCACGGCATGCATGGCGAAGATGGAACACTCCAAGGATTGTTAGAACTCATGAATTTTCCCTACGTTGGTGCCGGTGTTGTCGGTTCCGCTGTCGGTATGGACAAAATCATGATGAAGGCGATTCTCAACGAAAATGAACTTCCAATACTTCCTTACGTATGGTGGGATCATCGTGAGTGGGAAACTGGACGCGACAAAATTATCGAAGACGTAGAGACAACACTCTCCTATCCTGTCTTTGTCAAACCGGCGATGGGGGGTTCAAGTATTGGTGTCAGTCACGTCAAAAACCAGACGGAACTTATCAGTGCTGTCGAGGTGGCGGGAGATTACTCGCGCAGAATACTTGTTGAGAAGGCAGTAGAGAACCCTGTTGAAATCAATTGTGCCGTGATGGGTACGGATGAACCGACAGTCTCTGTGTGTGAGCAACCGGTGACACAGGCGAATTTGCTGAGTTTTGATGATAAATATATCCACCAAGAGGAAGGGTCTTCAGGAATGGCAGGTGCGGATCGGAAAATTCCTGCACCCATTTCTGAAAAACTAACGTTAAATATACAACGGCTTGCCATACGGACCTTTCAAGTTTTAGATTGCGCTGGTGTAGCACGTATTGACTTCCTCGTAGATGCCGATCAAAATGTCTATGTGAATGAAATTAATACGATCCCCGGTTCATATAGTTATTACTTGTGGGCACATCAAGACATTGAGTTTCCGCAACTTGTATCGGAACTCATTGATTTAGCATTTACAGCGCATACGCAGAAAAATGCTTTAACGTATACATATACGACCAATCTCCTAAGCCAAACCGGGGCAAGTCTTTCCAAATTAAAGCAAGAAGGAAAGCTGGGAAGCACAGTGTAGATAGTGTTCTTGGGCGAAGTGCCAAAAAATTTTCCGCGCGGCAAGCGACCTTAAGCATAAATCTGTCAACCAGAATTAATTTGAACGAAAGCTATACAGCAAATGTTTTATCACCTCTTTTTTGAGAACCTGATTGAAGTCTTTTCACCATTCAATATCTTTCGCTATATTAGTTTTCGTGCAATTTATGCGACGGCTACTGCCCTCCTTATTTCCCTCGTTTTGGGTCCTTTTATGATTGAGAAGTTGAAGCAGCTGCGTATCGGGGAACATATTCAGGAAGAAGTAGCAAATGCTCAAAAGAACACCGAAAATCAGAATAAGGCGGGTATACCAACGATGGGCGGCGTACTCATCATCGTTTCCGTTCTGATATCGGTAGTATTCTGGTCGCGTTTGGATCAACCTTATATCTACCTGATGATTTTGACGACACTCTGGTTCGGTGGACTCGGTTTTCTTGATGATTACAGCAAACTGGTCAAACAACAATCCTTAGGACTTCGAGGGTGGCATAAGATTGCGCTTCAAACTGTGGGTGCGGTAGCGATCGCGGGATATCTTTACCAGTGGGGTCCCACGCAAGTTGACGATCCGGCAACACGAACATCTTTGATCCTCCCTTTTTTCAAAGATGCTCAGCCAGATTTGGGCATTCTATTTATCCCTTTCGCAACCTTGGTCATCGTTGGGAGCTCCAACGCTGTCAATCTAACCGATGGGATGGATGGATTAGCGATTGGATGTACGCTGTTCGTTGCTGGCACTTTAGGGATTGTAGGGTATATGACAAGTCACAACGAGATTGCGGCGTACCTGAACATATTTCATCTCCCAGTAGGCGGCGAAGTTACGGCGATTTTCTGTGCAGCGTTGGTCGGCGCGGGCTTAGGATTTTTATGGTATAACGGTCATCCGGCGCAAGTCTTTATGGGCGATACTGGTTCACTGGCACTCGGTGCGACACTTGGAACGGTAGCAGTGCTTATAAAACAAGAGTTCCTACTTGTAATCGTTGGTGCTATTTTCGTCGCCGAGACGTTGTCAGTTATTATCCAAGTTTGGTCGTATCGTACATTTGGCAAACGCGTATTCAAGATGTCGCCGATTCACTATCATTTCTTGCTTTCGGGTTGGAAAGAATCGAAAGTCGTCATCAGATTTTGGATTGTAGGATTGATTTTAGTCTTGATAGCCTTAAGTACATTGAAACTTCGGTAGGTATGGTTTTAAACTGCACGTTGGAGGGATCTCGGTGCAATTACAGGGAAAACGTGTGACAGTCTTTGGCTTAAACCGAAGTGGGGTCGCCGTTGCGAAATTGCTACGTTCATACGGTGCCGTTGTCACGGTTACAGATACACGCTCCGCCGAGGCGTTGTCAGCGGAAATCGCCGCGCTCAATGAGTTTCCTAAATCGGATGTAACCTGTCCGCTATACCAAAAATTTTTCGATGGGCATCCGGCGGAATGTATTATGGATACCGATTTTATAGTCGTCTCACCGGGTGTGCCACTTAATATTCCGATTCTTCGCGATGCGCGCGCGCGTGGTCTTCCGATTATTGGGGAATTAGAGGTTGCCGCAAGCGTATGTCCAGCACCAATTGTTGCTATTACTGGCACAAAAGGCAAATCAACAACGACACTCCTCACAGCGGCAATACTAAAGGCAGGCAGTAAGTTTACGAAGGTCTGTGTTGCTGGCAACATTGGTGTACCATTAGCGGCAGAGGTTCAAAAACTTACAAACGAAGATGTCGTTGTTGTTGAGGCAAGCAGTTTTCAGTTGGAAAGTACTATCACTTTTCATCCCATGGTTAGCGTAGTGCTTAACCTATCGCGCGATCACCTGGACCGACATAGAACAATGTCGGCGTATCAAGCAGCAAAACAGAAGATTTCTGATAATCAGACGAATGCTGACTGGATCATCCTCAACAGTTCGGATGCATCTGTCAAGGATTTCGAGGCATCAACCGCAGCGAAAAAGGTCTATTTTACAGACAGAGGTGCTCCTGAATATTCATCATTTTTAGGCGTATTTAGAGAAGGTTCGGAACTTTTTGCGCAATGGAACGGCACGCGTAAGAGGATGTGTGACATTGCGGATATTCCACTTCGCGGAACGCACAATATACAAAACACCCAAGCGGCCATTGCTGTAGGACTGATTTTTGGTGTATCAGAAATACACATTCGAGAAGCACTTCAGCAGTTCGACAGGGCACATCCGGCTTTATCGCACGCGTTTGAACCTGTAAGGACTTTAACAGGTGTTGAATTCATAGATGATTCAAAGGCAACAAATGTGGCGGCAGTTAAAGCAGCTCTTGCGTCAATAAAGGACTCTCAAATTGTCCTGATAATGGGCGGCTACGACAAAGGTAATGACTATACACCACTACGTGAAATTGTTCAGACCCGGGTCAAAGCCGCCGTGATGCTTGGCGAGTATACCCAACAGATTGAAAAAACGCTTGCCGATACAACGGAAATAGTAAAGGCGAAAACGATGGCACAAGCGGTACAGGTTGCCTATAAACTCGCGGCACCAGGAGATGTCGTCCTGTTGTCACCTGCAAATGCAAGTTTTGATATGTACACCGACTATAAGGCACGCGGTGCTAACTTTAAAGCAGCGGTTGACGCACTTCAACCACTTCATTAAAAATTTTAACAAATTAGGTTTTCAAGAATTATAAAGTAACGCAGGAAGGAAAAGACACTACGATGCTACGCAACTACCAAAACTCTCCCCGTAGCAAGCGAAATTTCAAGTCTAAACGAAAATCTGGAGCTTGGTGGGCAAACACGCAGACCTACCCTGTTGCTGAAGATCAACAGGAACAGATAACGGAAACGCCATCTGGAGCAAACTCTGGGCGAATGGACAGAGGATTAATAGCCATTACCTTCTGTCTTATTGCTATAGGTATTTTGATGGTATACAGTTCAAGTCATCTCCTTTCCTCAAGGCACTATGATGGCTATAGTTACCGTTATTTGCAAATACACATCATCGCATGTGTGATCGGTTTAGTCAGTACGTTCATGATTTCCTATGTGCCCTATAGGTTTTATGCGAAGTACGCGAACCTCCTTTTGATTCTCTCTTTTGTAGGGTTATTCTTGGTTTTCGTGCCAAGTTTAAGTGTGAGTGTGCAAGGTGCGGAAGGTGGCAGATTTAAACGCTGGATCAATATAGGATTGCCTATCAATTTTCAACCTGTTGAATTTGCAAAAATAGCGTTGGTTATTCATGTAGCGAATTTCATAAGCCGCAACCCAGAACGTATTAGAAGCCTCTTTAATGGTGTGCTTCCGAATATTTTAATTGTAACCGCCGCTTTCGGTCTCGTGGTAAGTCAACCAGATTTTGGTTCGGCATTTTTATTAGCGCTAACCGTCTGTATAGTCCTGTTTATCGGTGGCATGCGTATATGGCATGTATTGATGCTTGCTGGCGCGGGGAGCGGTCTTCTCAGTTTAATCGTAATTCGGGATTCTTATAAGTTAAAGCGTATCATGGACTATCTTGCGATGTTGAAATCGCCGGATGCAGCGAATTATCACTTAACGCGTTCGCTGGACGCTCTTGAAGGTGGTGGACTCCTCGGAATGGGTATTGATAGTAGCCTTCAGAAAATCTCACGTCTTCCGTATCCACACACCGATTTTATCTTCGCGGTATTAGGAGAAGAATTCGGGTTTATCGGTGCTGCGGCTGTAACGCTTATTTTCATGTTATTTGTATGGCGAGGATTCCACATCGCTCGACAAGCCAGTGATTTGTTTGGATCTTTGCTTGCCACTGGAATCACGACACTGATCGGTTTACAAGCGTTTATTAACATTGGTGTCGTGACAGGCTTGCTGCCGACGAAAGGCATTACATTGCCGTTTATTAGTTACGGCGGTTCATCAATTGTCCTCAGTCTGGTGAGCGTTGGTATTCTTCTTAATATTTCAAAAGGCAGCAATCGTAGGATAGACTAATACAAGATTAACCAATTTTGTTAAGATGGCTTCTCAATGGGACCTTTGGGTGGGCTTAATCATGGCTATTTCTAAGCGTTACGATACAACTTTAGCAGAAACTGACAGTCGGGACGTAGCGTCCGCTCAACAGATAGGGACACACAAAAAGGTGGTTGTCGCAGGCGGAGGGACAGGTGGGCATATCTATCCAGCGATCGGTATCGCGCAGGCGTTGGAGCGCATGGATACCACGGTAGATATTGTGTTCATCGGTGGTGCAGACAGGTTGGAATCGACACTGGTGCCTCAGCACGGTTTTCGCTTTCTACCTATCTCAGTCGCAGGTTTTCCACGCCGTTTAACTTTACAATGGTTTCCAGTTATCTGGAAGGTTTTGCGTGGGCTCGCCCAATCATTACGGTATATGAAGGAATTGAAACCAGATGTTGTCATAGGGACAGGTGGTTATGTTTCAGGTCCGGTGCTTTTAGCGGCACTCCTTCGCAAGATTCCAATAGCCATCCAAGAACAGAATGCTTCTGCTGGCTTAACGAACGGTATCTTGGCACGATGGGCAAAGGCCGTCTATCTCGCTATGGAGTCAACTCGTGAGGGCAAAGCGTTCCGACACGCTATGCGTATAGAGGTGACCGGAAATCCGATCCGTCCAGCAATTACAGCATTTCCGAGAAGAGAGGAAACTTATCGGAAATTCGGATTGTCGCCAGATCGGAAAACAATCTTTGTGATGGGCGGGAGTCAGGGTGCTCGTGCTATTAATGAAGCCGTTGTGACTGCACTGCCACACTTAATTGGATTTGCCGATCAAATTCAGATCGTCCATCAAACTGGTCCAGTTGAGGCGGAAGCGGTCCAAACCAAATATGAAAAGGTACTTGCATCACATAAGGAATTCCTACATTGTGTCCGTCCCTTCTTCGACGCTGTTGAGGAAATCTACAGCATCACAGACATTATGGTGTGTAGAGCAGGTGGGATGACTGTTGCCGAAGTTACTGCCTGTGGTATTCCAGCAATTTTCATACCTTTACCCTCACAGACGGGCAATGATCAGGTATTAAACGCGCACAGTGTCGCTGAAAAAGGTGCTGCCGTTGTGCTGGAACAAGGTAAGTTTAGAGTAGAAATGCTTGTTGAAACCCTTACCAATATACTACTGAACCGGAGCACACACGAACAGATGGTGACCGCCAGTCGGGCACTCGGTAAACCATACGCCAGTGATGATATTGCCAAATCTATTCTTTCGTACGCTTAGTTGGGAGCGTAATAAATTATTTTCGGTGTAATATATTAACTTTCAAAATAGTATTTACAAGTCTCGCGTTGACAGAAAAGAGATAAAATGTTTGGAAAAACACGGCATATCCATATTATCGGTATTGGAGGGGCAGGTTTAAGTGGTATCACTGAAATTCTGCTGGATCTTGGGTTTCATGTGACCGGCTCAGATATCCAGGAATCATATACGACAGAGCACTTGCGTACGCGGGGTGCTACTATCTACTATGGACATGCCGCATCCCATATAAATGGTGCCGATGTTATCGTTATCTCCCCTGCCATTCCAACTGACAATCTGGAACTTCTTGCTGCAAAGACGCAGAAAATCCCAATCGTCAGGGGTGCGGAGATGCTGAATGAGATCACCCGAATGCGCTATAGCGTTGCCGTCAGCGGCACACACGGAAAAACCACCACAACCGCTATGACTGCTACAGTCCTTAGTAGTCTTGATCCGACAGTAGTTGTAGGTGGGAAACTTATGAACGGCAGCCACGCTCGAAGCGGTGAAGGCGATGTTATGGTAATCGAAGCAGATGAGGCGTACGGCTCTATTGAGATGTTTTATCCTACCGTAGCCGTTGTCACATCCGTTGATGCGGACCACCTGGATTATTACAACAGTATTGATGAAATTGGGGAAACCTTTCTTAAATTCATTAATAAGGTGCCGTTCTACGGTGCAGCGGTCCTCTGCTTGGATGCCGAGAATATCCAGAAGTTTATCCCACGGGTCAAGAAGCGTTATATTACATACGGTCTTGAGACAGGTGCGGATTTGGTTGCTGAAGGTATTACCATAGAAGGTCCCACGTCGCGCTATCGAGTTCGGAAAAATGGACACCTGTATGGTGAGGTCCACCTGAAAATGCCGGGTCGCCATAATATTTCCAACTCCTTAGCAGCAATCGCAGTCGGACTTGAACTTGATATTCCGTTTGATCGCATCCGAGAGAGTCTGGAGTCGTTTCAAGGTGTGCATCGTCGCTTTGAAATCCTTGGAGAAGCTAATAATATCATTGTTGTTGACGATTATGCCCATAATCCAGCAAAGTTGAAAGCAGCACTGAACGGTGCGCGCGACGGTTATAAACGTCGTATCATCGCGGTTTTCCAACCACACCGATACCAGCGTGTTAGAGATTTAGCAGACGAATTTTCTCGTTCTTTTTATCAGGCGGACATCCTTATCGTCACCTCAATCTATAGTGCTGGCGAGGCACCTATTGAAAATGTCACCGCTGAAAAACTCGCACAATCCATACAAGCACACGGACATCGAAACGTCCTTTATGTCCCAGACACAGATGAAGTTGCCGATGTCCTGATGAAGATAACGCAACCTGAAGACCTTGTAATTACGTTAGGTGCTGGTGATATTAGTAAAGTAGGGCGCGAATTTTTAAGTAGGCTTCAAGCAGCAAATTAATCAAATTTATCTTCTTTTAGGCACTGGATTTTCAACTTTCAAGAGCCACCGACATTGAACACCATAGGGACAATACACTCTTGCAATAGAAGATAAACGGAGGGTTCATTCTTGCGCAGAAAGCGTGATGGATACATACGGCAAGTTTCAATGCCTGCACGGCGACTGGGGAAGGGCACCAATGCCAAGATTTACCTGTTCCGGCGCGTCGTTTTCATCCTTGCCGTTGTGCTGACTTTATCGTTCATCGGCAAGATAGCACTCAGTTTTTTTGGTGCTGAATATGTTTCTCTTGCACTTTCTGGGAACATACATTATACTGATGTACAAATTTATGATGCTCTGGGTGAACAGCTGCAAAATATTGTCACAGACTCCGAAGAACAAACATCTATCTATCTCAAGACGAATCTGAGTTATATCAAAGATGCTCACGTTACCAAACACGTGATGAAGCGGATGCTAACTATCAAAATCACTGAGCGTGAACCCTTTGTACTCCTGAGAGTTGATTCTACTGCAAATGTATCCGTTAATAGGAATAGTTCGTTTTACTTGGTAGATAGTGAGGGACATGTGTTACAACATATAGATAAGGAAGATAAGGAAAATACTAACCCGCAGGTATCTGAGCAATTCGGAAAGATGGTAGTACTCAAGGCAATCAGTGATGAATTGCCGAAAGTTGGTGCTGCTGTCGGGATGTCCGAAGTTGCCTTGGGATTAGAGATATTAAAGACTGCCTTGCTTCAGGAACGAGACCTTGCAACACAGATAGAAAGTATCAACGCAAGTGATCCCCAGAAGATAAAACTCCAACTTGATGCTTTTCCTGTGTCTGTTTGGCTCGCTGCGGATGCGATTGAATTGGGACTCCATCATATCGCTCTGTTTTTAAAACAGCACAAAATCCAAGTGCTCCAACTTATCCGGGAGAATTCAGTGGAAACACAGCCGTACTTAGATGCGAGATTTCAAGAGACCCTCTACTTAGGGGGATTAACAGAAAGTGAATAGTGCCTATTTCATGGAAACCCATAGGTAGGTAGAAAAATAAAGTACTATCCCTATTCATCGTTCTTTATGTCTAAGATGTTATAGGAAAGGGAGGTGAAAACATTAAATGCCAAAACAAAACATTATTGCAGGTCTTGATATCGGTTCAAGCAAAATCTCAGTAGTTATTGGAAATACCCTGCACGGTAGCCCCCAAAAAATAGGCGTGATTGGTGTTGGTCAGGCACCATCCGAAGGTCTTCGAGCAGGTGTCGTTGTTGATATTAACCAAACGGCGGAGGCTATCCGTAAAGCGATTGCGAATGCGGAATTAATGGCGGGCGTGAAAATAGACGCCGTCTGTGTCGGCATTTCCGGTGAGCATATCATTGGACAAACATCCCACGGGGTTGTTTCTGTCGCGAACAACGAAATTTCACATGACGATGTTGATAGAGCGATGATAGCAGCGAAAGCTATTTCTATTCCTGCTGACCGAGAGATCTTGCATGTAATTCAGCAAAATTTTGTCGTTGATGCTCAGGACCGTATCAGAGAACCGATTGGCATGTCTGGTGCGCGGCTTGAAGCTTACGCTTACATTATCACAGGTGGTACAACGGCTATTCAGAATTTGCTCAATAGTATTGAAAAGGCAGGCGTGCCTATAGTAGAAACACTTGTCGCCGCCCCCTTGGCTGCAACGCAAGCCGTCGTTTCAAGGGATGAACGTGAAGTTGGCATTGCCTTGGTTGACATCGGTGATGGAACAACCGAAATCGTCATATATAAAGAGGATTCTATTCAACATACAGCAGTAGTCCCCGTCGGCGGGCAGCATGTTACCAACGACATTGCTCAATACTTAAAAGTCACCCTTCCAGAAGCGGAGGAACTAAAACTTCACCGCGGCTGCGCTTGGACGGAATTAGTCGACCCAAGTGAAGTCAGGTCTATTCCGGTCACGAGTGAGTCTACGCCACCTCGCTTCATCGACCGAGTGGAGCTTGCACAAATCATTGAATACCGTATGGCAGAAATCTTAGAAGTGATTGGTTATGAATTGGAGGACATCCCGCTTCCTGGAGGGCTTGTTCTCACGGGTGGTACGGCACTTATGGACGGTCTTCAAGAATTTGCTGAAGCCGTGTTGCAGTTGCGTGTTCAGATAGGCTACCCGCGAGGATTACAAGGCTTAACGGACCGAGTGAATCACCCGATGTATGCAACCGGTATCGGACTTGCGCTTTATGGTGAATCTTTACGACGGCAAGAGCAGGAACACGACGCACGTCATCGCGATAGTGGCGTTGGGAATCTTCTACAACGCGTCAAAGAATGGTTCGGATATTAGGTCTACTTCCTTAATAAAGTAAGTCTTATCCGAGTTAGACTTTCAGGAATACTTGACTTAACTTTTCTAATAGCGTATAATTTAATGTGAAAAAGCGAACCAACAAAAGTTATAAAGGAACCTCGGTCAGGGATTGAGGCGACAATGATAGGAGGAATTAGGTTGCTGTGTCTTTAGTTATAGTAACTGAAAGCCAACATGATAGAATTTGAACAAGAGGAATTTGAAAATTTACGCGCCAAAATTAAAGTCATTGGTGTCGGTGGAGCTGGTGGGAATGCTGTGAAACGTATGATTGAAGCTGGGATCACTGGCATAGAGTTTTATGCCGTCAACACCGACCAGCAGGCACTGCTGACCTGCCGCGGTGCCACCCAAATCTCGATCGGCGTTAATACGACCGAAGGTTTAGGGTCCGGTGCCAACCCCGAGATTGGTCGAAAAGCTGCTGAGGAAGATAGGGAACATCTGCAGACTATCGTCGAAAATGCAAACATGGTCTTCATTACTGCGGGTATGGGTGGCGGTACCGGTACAGGTGCTGCACCGCTGATTGCTGCACAAGCAAAAGAACGCGGCGCACTTACAATCGCAGTTGTGACACGTCCGTTTAACTTTGAAGGGCAACGCCGTTCCACAGTCGCTGAGGAAGGACTTGAAGAACTCCGTCAAGCAGCCGATTCCGTAATTGTTGTCCCAAACCAGCGCCTTATTGACACGATGGACAGGAAATTGCCAATTCGAGAGGCGTTCCGCATTGGAGATGAGATCCTCCTCCATGGGGTTAAAAGTATCTCTGACATCGTTACAGAGTCCGGCGAAATTAACGTTGACTTTGCTGATGTTGAATCTATCATGCGAGGTGCCGGAAGCGCGTTGATGGGTATGGGGCATGCTACTGGTGATAATCGCGCCCCAATTGCAGCCGAGCAGGCTATTAGTTCTCCGCTCCTTGAACAGACGAACATTGCTGGAGCTGTCGGTATGATTGTCAACATCACCGCGCCTCCTGATTTCATGATGCACGAGCTTGATGAAGCCATGCAGGTTATTAAGGATACTGCGCCCGAGGCGCAAATTATCTTCGGTCTCGTTTACAAAGATGAATTGGAACTCGATGATGAAGTCCTTGTGACTGTTATCGCAACAGGGTTTGATTCTGATACGGCATACGCACTCGGAGCCGAGACATCAGGTAGTGGAAGTGGAAACCCATCCGCACGATATGATGACGCGGATGTCTATCAAAGACAGCCATCAGCTTTATCGGAACAGCGTATGGCAAGGGCAGGCAGAACCCGACCCGCTAGTAGAGTGTCATCTGGCAGATCTGCTACGCCAACCCGCAGACCGAGACCAGAACCAGAACAACCTGTGGAGCAAGAGCAACCGCCCCAAGACAGCGGACGGAAACCTGCCCGAAGAAGGGATCAAGGCGCACAACAGCGCGATACGGACTGGGAAATCCCAGCTTTTCTGCGCGTTCAAAAAAGAAACCGGAACGACAAATAAGGACGAGTGCTATATTGTCTCCTATCAGGACAACCTTTTAAAGTCATTTAGATATCTTGATGTGGTTCCTTAACTATGGTTAAAGTTACATTACGTTTTGATAGCACGATGTAGCCTATATCGCTTTCACATTTTGCTTGTAGACGTGCCTTCCAAGCGCGTCCCGTTGTTTTACTTTGCCCGTTGTTTTACTTTGCCCGTTGTTTTACTTTGCCCGTTGTTTTACTTTGTAGGTGCGCTTTCGAGCGCACCTTATTATACATGAGGAAATAGTGGACCTACGCCAACACTACCAACGTCTGCGCAGCGAAGAACACAGTGCGCATCATAATTTCAGAAAACCTAATAGATTCGCCCTTGTCTATCCAAGCACTTATGAACTTGGGATGTCAAGCCTTGGCGTTCAGGTTATCTATGCTACCCTCAACTCTCGAAGGGACACCGCTTGTGAACGCGTTTTTGTGCCAGAGACGAGTTATATTCAGAAACTTGTCACGCAGAACAAGCCGCTTTTCTCGTTTGAGACACAAACTGCCCTGAACCAGTTTGATATTATCGGGTTTTCTGTTTCATTTGAATCAGATTACGTGAATATCCCGCGCACTTTACAACTCGCAAATATACCACCGCTTGCTGAAACACGTACAGAATGGGATCCGCTCGTTGTCGCTGGTGGTATCAATATCTCCTACAATCCAGAACCGATTGCTGATTTTGTTGATGTCTTCGTTGTCGGAGAAGCCGAACTTGTCGTCCATCAACTCATGGCACACTTTGATGAGTGGAAACAGTCTGGTGCCCCGAAGCGTGAGTTACTCGAAACTTTAGCAACTGTTCCGGGGCTTTATGTGCCAAGTCTTTACGACGTAACCTATCAGGATGATGGAACTATTGAGGCCGTCTCTCCAAAACCCGGCGCAGCACCGCAAATTCGCGCCGGAGCAGTTCCACAACTTGACGATGTCGAAACTTGTACACATATCCACACACCGAACACTGAATTCGCGAATGCGCATCTCATTGAAATCGTGCGCGGGTGTGGTAGACAGTGTCGTTTTTGTGTTGCCGATTATGCCCGCCGATGGCCGAGGCGGCGGTCTGTGGAAAACACGCTCGCACTTGCGGAGCGGGCACGTGGTATTACCGATAGGATTGGACTTGTCGGTGCTTCTATTTCTGACCACCCTCAAATTGATGAGATTGCTACAGGTCTCGTTGAACGTGGGTTCCGTATCTCTTGTGCTTCACTCCGCGCTGAAACTGTCCGTCCTCCCTTGCTCGACGCACTCGCAGACAGTGAACAAGGCACTATCACGATAGCACCAGAAGTCGCCACTGAAAAACTTCAAAAGGTTGTCAACAAAGCGATTCCGCGCGAGCAACTTTATCACGTTTTTGAAGAAGCATTGAAGCGTGATATTCTCAACCTTCGCCTTTATTTCCTCATCGGTGTTCCGCAGGAAACGCCAGCGGATGTAGAGGCTATTGTAGACATGGCAAAAGAGATGCGTACGATCCTACTTCCGCATGCCAAGCGGACAGGGAGAATCGCCCGTATCAGTTTTACAATTTCACCCATGGTGCCGAAGCCACATACGCCTTTCCAATGGGTAGCAATGGAGCCTCCGAAAACCATCTCACGAAAACTTGATTTCCTGAAACGCGAAATTAACCAACTTGGTAGTATAAAAGTCGGGTCTGCGAGTGCAAGACTCGCGCATCAAGAAGCCGCCTTTGCACGCGGTGACCGGCGACTCGGGAAGGTTATCCTTGAACTCGCAAACGGCGTGTCATGGAACCAAGCCTTCCGCAAACACGGGCTAATGCCAGATTTTTACGCGACGCGCCAACGTCCATTGCATGAAATCAACCCGTGGGACCATCTCGATCTGAACGTCAAACCCGAATTCTTACAACTTGAGCACAACAAGCACGAAAAAGGGTTTACAACCAGCGAATGTGATACGACCGTTTGTAAGAAATGTGGTGCCTGTTAGATTTTTCTGCTTCGCGCCAACCGAATAACTGCACGGTCGTCCAAATTTAATATCCGATTTGCTGTTTTGGAAAGTCTTACCATATTTGTATGATTGAAGGAGGAATACACTGTGCTGAAATTCAGACAATTTATAGGGGTGCTTGTTGCAGTATTTGTATTATTCACCCTTACAACATCTTTATATGCAGGGTTGGATGACAAATCCCTCGTTTTATACCTCTCCTTTGATGAAGGAAAGGGCGGTGATGCCGCCGATGGCTCCGTACATGGTCATGATGGCGAACTTATCCAAAACCCCACGTGGGTAGATGGTCAGTTCGGCAAGGCATTGGAATTTGATGGAACAAAGCAACAGCATGTAAAAGTGCCTATCAATGACACATTACAGGTAAGAGAACAGTTTTCTATCGCTTTTTGGGTCAAACGTGGCGATGACCAAATTCGCGATTGGAATTACATGGTGACAGCTGGGTCCCTGAAATGGGCATCAATATTTAGAAAGGGCGACAGCAAAACCTATTTCTGGTCGACATCCGGCGGCGGTTGGGCACAAAAAGCCGTCAGCGATGACATTCAACCCGAAGACTGGGTACACCTTGCGGTGACCCACGACACCAAGTCAGAGGTAGTCATCTACAACGACGGGAAAAAAGCAGGCGGCGGAGCTAAACCACCACCTGTTGATGAAATTGACGGATCTGTTATGGTCGGTGCGCGGCACCCCGGCGAGGAATTTTTCACGGGTATCATTGACGAGGTGTTTGTTTTCAACAGAATCATCACCGCGGCGGAAATCGAAGAGATTATGAATGGTGATTTTCTACCGGTGAAACCCGCAGAGAAACTCGCGACAACCTGGGCGAGCATTAAAACCGATCGCGATTAGAAAAATACGCTTGATCAGGGCGGCACAAACGCCGCCCTCACACCAAAGAGGTGGAGCGTATGCTTAAATATCTCACCATATTTATCCTTTTCAGCACTCTTGGCAACACCGTTTTATCCAATCCTTCAACTGCTGAACAGCATTATAAGAGTGCCACTGCCTACCATACTATTGGAGAGTTTGAAAAAGCCATCTCCGAATATAAAAAAGCCATCGCGCTTGATCCAAATTTCGCTATTATCTACAACAAACTCGGTGTCGCATATTCCGAACTCAAGCAATACGATGCTGCACTTGATGCTTATCAGAAGGCACTCGAATTGTCTCCGATGACAGCAGAACCGCATTATAACATTGGAATCGTTTACCTTAAGAAAGGGGCATTTTCACGCGCCGCTGAAGCGTTTAAACATGCGATTGCTCTTGACGCAGAATGGGCAGATCCCTCTACCGGACTCGGTGAAGTCCACTTGAAACAGGGCGACTTTGACAGGGCTGCACGCGCCTATAAAAGAGCCACACACCTCAATCCCAAAAGTGCCAGTGCGATTCTCGGATTAGGTAAAACCTATACAAAACAGGGACGGTTAGACGAAGCAATCATCGCTGTTGAGAAAACAATTGAAATTCAGGTGGATCATACGGAGGCGCATTATCAACTCGCTCAGATTTACGTCAAACAGGATGAAAAGGAAAAGGCTGCCACAGCAATGGCGTTTTTTAAAGTACTCCGTCAGACAGACCCACTCCTTGAGAAAGCCGAATTGTGGGTGAAAAGACATCCCGATGACGCAAGAGGCTATAACAATTTGGGTATCGTTTACCTCGCGCGTCGCCGCCTTGCGGATGCAGTGTTAAACTACAAACATGCTATCTCACTCGAACCCGATTTAGCGACTGCGCATTACAACTTGGGGCATGCTTACCATAAACACGGAAAAATTGACCTCGCGATTGCGGCGTATCAGCAGGCAATCGCTACCGATACGGAACTCGCGATTGCGCATAATAATATCGCGGTTTGTTATACTGAATTGGAGGTGGACTTGGACAAGGCACTCTCCCACGCGCAAACGGCTGTCCGTCTCGCACCAACTGAGGCGAATTATTGGGATACGCTCGCTCAAATTTGTGAAGCACTTGGTTTGATAGGTGAAGCACAACGCGCACGTGAAAAACAGAAAGAGCATTCTGACGACCAATGAGGTGTTTTTATTTTATTACCCTCTCCTTTATTCTGAGCACTTCCGGTCCTGCCGACGTTCAATTCATTGACGCTACTGCCACCGCAGGCATTACGTTCCAGCATATTGATGGTAGAACCGGCGAAAAATATCTCATCGAAACGCTCGGATCCGGTGCACTCTTTTTTGATTTTGATGCCGATGCGGATCTCGACCTCTATGTAGTGAACGCTACGCACATCCCACCCCCAGTCGCCGAAGACTCCTCTCAAACACATCTTCCGCGCAACACACTCTATCGGAACAACGGGGACAGCACTTTTACCGACATCACGCAGAAAGCCGGTGTCGGAGATACCGGTTATGGTGTCGGGTGTGCTGCTGCCGATATCAACAATGACGGCTACCCTGAGATTTACGTAACCAACTACGGACGTAACACTCTCTACCATAACAACGGAGACGGAACTTTTACCGATATTACACAAAAAGCGGGTGTTGGCGATGAACGCTGGGGCACAAGTTGTGCCTTTCTCGACTACGATAATGATGGTGATGTTGACCTATACGTCGTCAACTATATGAAATTTTCGGTTGCAGAGAATCAGTGGTGGGAGACACGGGGTATCAGAACGTATTGTAGTCCGACGGATCAAATTGCTGGTAGCCATTTTGTCAGCGAACCCGATATCCTCTATCGTAATAACGGCAATGGCACTTTCACAGATGTCACTGAAGCTGCGGGGATCTCACATCGCGCGCTCGGTCTCGCTGTTGCAGTCGGGGATTACGACAGTGATGGGTATCCAGACCTTCATATCGCTAACGATATGGAAGCAGATTTTCTTTACCGTAACAACGGGGATGGCACCTTTATTGAGACTGCCGACCTTACCGGTACAGGCTATGACGGGAACGGTTTTCCCGGAAGCGGCATGGGCAGCGCGTTCGGTGATTACAATAACGATGGTTACTTTGATCTTGTTGTCAGCAATGCCTCTTCACTGCCAGTGGTCCTTTATCAAAATGAGAGTGCTGCTTTTTTTACCGATGTCTCTTTTACTTCAGGGATTGGCGCAGTGACGCTCCCATATTTTAAGTGGGCAGTCGAATTCTTTGATTACAACAACGATGGTCTCTTGGACATCTTTGTTGCGAATGGACATCTTCAGGAGAATATCGCGCTTTTCTCGGACAGCACTTATCCGCAGTCCGATCTGCTGTTTCGTAACACGCGCCGACAAGATGGCACCTATCACTTTACCGATGTATCCGCTGAAGTTGGACTCGCACAACTGCCCAAGAGAGTTAGCCGCGGTGCAGCGTTTGGTGACTACGACAATGACGGGGATATTGATATTTTCCTCAATAACTCCAATCAACCGGCAACACTCCTCAGAAACGAGGGTGGCAACAGCAACTATTGGCTGACAATTCACCCGATCGGCACGCAGAGCAACGTGTCAGGTATCGGCACAAAGATAGTTGTGAAAGCGGGAGATCTGTCTCTATTCAAAGAGGTACGTAGCGGTGCGAGTTACCTATCGCAAAGCGATTTGCGTGTTCACTTTGGACTTGGAGAGAATTCAGAGGTTGACACCCTTGAAATTCACTGGCAAAGCGGACGCAGAGAGCAGTTTTCTAATCTAAAATCAAACCAGATTCTTCGTGTTAAAGAGGGGCATGGGATTGTAGGCGGTCAAAGCACAAGATAATTAGTTTTGGCGTTCTATTTTCAACGCTCCCCAGCGCGTTGGAAGTTTTCCCCTTGCTGTGACGGCACGGAACCCCGTATCAAAGACTTCAACGGTTGGAGAAAATTCCCTATCTTCTGTGGTGCCACCAAAGGCATAAATCTTGCCGTTGACTACCACTGTAGAAAATGGCGGTAGGGTTGGAGCAGGAGGCGTAGGAGTCAAACGCCATCTCTTCGTAGCCGGGTCATACACTTCAGTACTCGCAAGCCGCCCATGCCCTCCCTCAGTGTAACCGCCAATGAAATAGATTTTATCCGCAATAACAATTGTTGCAAAGCCCGTCCTCAGATTTGGCATGTCAGGTCTCTTCGTCCACCGGTTGACTCTCGGTTCATAGACCTCAATCGTTCCAAGAGCGGGACCTCCCGCACCGACTTGCGGCCAGCCAGCCCCGCCGATGGCGTAAATGGTATCATCAATAACCGCTGTTCTAACGCCATCACGTCTTGTCGGCATGTCCGCCCGCTTTGCCCATGTATCACTAACAGGGTCGTAGACTTCTACGAGATCAAGGCGTCCTTGCAGCCCAGGTTTCCAGTCCCTTGGATTGAGATACCCACCAATAGCATAGATTTTGCCAGCGACCACACCAACACCGAACTGTATCCGGGGAATCCGCATGTCCTGCTTCCTGCCCCACGTGTCGGTTTGTGGATCATACATCTCAACGGCTTTCAGAAATTTTAAATTCTTACCCTGGTTGTCTTTCCCGGCGTATCCTGCCATAACATAGATTTTTCCATCAACAACAGCGGTCTTAGCACCTGCCCGGACGGTCGGCATGTCAGCGAGTCTTTGCCACGTGTTGGTTTCTGGGTCATACACCTCCACCAGGGACATTCCAAATGGACCCCGCCAAATACCAGGACCCGGATCACGCAAAACACCACGTGCATGTTCAAAGAGCGTCCCGCCGATGAGATAAATCTTACCATCCACCACAGCGGTCGAAAAACTTTTTCGATGCGTTGGAAGTTCAGAAATGACTTCCCATTTTGCCGCGGCAACGATGCCTACCATTATAAATAGAGAAACTCCGACAACCAATTTAAAAAGCATTAGTTGTAAACCACCATGCTGTTTGAACATTATGTGTCCCCATCAAGGCAAATTGAATGCCAAGGATGTTATATGATCTTTTCTCCAGACATATACACATTTCCGAAGAGGGACCCGCCCATACGTCCCCATTTGTTGACTGCTATTTCCTTTTTTACCGGGGACAACAAGGATCTTTTCTACCTCAAAACCGACGGATTGTGCGATGTCGGATAAAATCGTATCTACAGAGATACTCACACCCGCATAGCGTACATTGTCATTTACCATGAAAAGACGGGCATTTGGTTTTAGGACGCGGGCGCATTCACCGATGACACATGCCATTTCGGTAAAATATCCGCGCACCATCCGCGGGATGCTATTATTGTTTAAAGCACCGGATGCCTTTTCGTGATCAAGATAGGTATATATTGTTTGTAACAACTTTTGCTGGTTGGCTGCCTCTATAAAAGGAGTCCACTGCGGACAAATTTTCAATAAATCCTTTTCTCGATTTTCCACAGTACAACTGAGCATTTCCTGCCGTAAACGCAAAACATCTGCCTGTGTCAGTCCTAACATTGCCAGTTCAAGGGCATAAGTTCGTGTATAATCGTAACGATTGCAATACGGTGGCGAAGTCATAACCGCACCGTAGGCAGCTGATTCAAGCGTTGGAAGGACTTCAAGACATGAACCTTTAAATAACTGAATATCGCTCACTGTCCGATTAACTGGGAAAAGCGTTACAGGTGTCTCAGTATCGCGAATATCCGATAAAATTTCTTTGAGCTTACTGGTTATAGCAGCATCAAAAGGAAAGATTTCACCTTTGTTGAAAGCCTTTGTCCCAGGTCGTCTTTTACCTGATCGAGCATCCCAACGCAGATATTGCCCATCTTTTCGGGTGTAACTGATCCCTTCTAAAATACACAATAGTGCGAATTGCAGAATAGTCTGGATTTTCTCATTTTCCTGCTGGAGTGCCCCTCTATACCGTTCGATTGCCTCTACTGTTTCTGGTGGATAGGCATTTTCTGTGATTCGGATTGTACTGAATGACACCCTTTCTGGGCATTCCTTCCAAGGGAGAGAGGTTATCCAATGCTCAAGTGTAGCGAGATCATCTGATGACATTTCTCTTTCCGACAAAAGACGCGCATGAATAATCTCTTGACCGATGGGCAACAATTCTATACCATCTGCAGGGATGCCCAGTGCGCTTGCGGCAAACAGGGTTGTGCCTATCCCAGCAAACGGATCAAGCACCTTTCCTGATATTTGTCCGTCGTAACTGCCAAGAAAGTATTCAACCAGACTTGCTGAGAAGGCTTCCTTATATTTGTACCAACTATACGCAGGTTTGTCTTTGTTTCCCTGAAAACTGACAATCTTTCGCGACAAAAAGGAGGATACGGAGAATTGGGATTTGAAATCTTCGGTGAGTTCAGCATCAAGCGCGGCGATTTTCTTACGCAATTCGACACTTTCTGATTGGGTATTATTCTTTTCAGATGTCATAAGCATCTTTACGTCTCGCCGCCGGGGATTTCTGGCCAGTTGTGCTCTGGTGAATATCCTAAATCATCTTTTGCTTGCTGCCATGCGAAACGGGAATCGGTACGTCCAGCGACGGCGTTGTACGCTCCATATTTTACGGTTTCCGTCTCAATCGCCCGGGCGACGCACTGCGCAACATCTCTCGGATCCACATAAACGAACCAAGGATCCGTTACAACATCAGGGGCTGCCGGACCGGGGTTTTGTCCATCGCCAGCGATGACTCCCGGACGGACATGAATCACATCTAATCCGCGTGCCTGATGATATGCTGCACCAATCTGCTCGCCAAGATATTTCGCGAGCGCATAGTAAAGGTCTCCCGCGCCGAACTGGAAATCATCGCCTACCGCGTACGGCAATTTTGCACTCGGAGCAGGAGGATATGCTGAAATACTCGAAATGTTCACAAGTTTCCGTACGCCTTGTTGAACGCAGGCTTCAGCGACATTCCATGTACCTTTCACCATCACATCCGCAAATAACGAAGCAGGTTTATCCGACCGTCCCCGGACCAAGGCGACAAGGTGCACAACAGCGTCTTGCTCAGCACACGCTGCTTCGATTTCGGAAGCGTTTGTCACATCCGCCTTGATAAAAGTCGTGTCTGCAGGCACATTGTCCGGTTCAACGATGTCAGTCAGCGTCAGTTCATACGTGCCGTGCAACCGGTCAATAATAAATTGCGCTAAATATCCACTCGCACCGGTAATCAAAATCTTTTCAATAGTTGCCATCAGTTTTCGTCCTCGTAGGATTTAGACGAACGGTGGGTTCTCATAGAGTGCTACATTATAGCCGACAAAAAAGACATCTCCACTCTGGACTGTCGGTGCACGCAGGCTACCACTACGACCCAGGACCGCTTTCAGAATCGGTGCTTGGGTGTCTTCAGACGGCACGAAGGTTTCCAGACGCTTCCCTTTCGCGACAACGATCTGCTTCGCATCGCCCATTAAATCCCATACCGCTGCGGCATCCATCTTCTCTTTTCGAGCGTCTGTCCGGTTTTCTACTTGTAAGTTATGTGTGTCAAGAAACTCTTGCACTTTTTTGCATGAGTTTCAGCTATTCCGAAAATAGATCCAATTTACCATTTTTTTAATTTTCCTTGCGGTTCGGTGAAATGGATTAGAGACTTCAAATGCTTTCCCGTATATCCACTTTCCACTCCGTTCCAAGCTTAGCGTTTTTTTAATTTACCTTACAGGTCCTCCACTTGGATAAATCTACCAGTGTCGCGGCTCTGGACCGCGGCATCAATTAAGGCGAGCGTCTGCACGCCATCAGCGTAAGGCGAGCGGATGAGTGTCCTGTCGCCTGTTTCAATAGCACACAGCCACGCGCCAGTTTTATCTAAACCCAGACTGTTTTCAGTAAGTACCAATTCGTTGATGGTTTCACCGTTAAGGTAGCCGTGAATAGTATTATCCGTCATAATTGCTTGTAGACGTAAATGCGGTCCGACGATTTCAACCTCAAAAGTAAATTTTTCGGTGCCGCAGTGGTTCATGTGCGTTCCGAAAACGCCGTTATCCAATTGATAGGTCATCTGGATAGCGTTTTCTGCATCGAATTCCGTTCGTTCCAACGCCATATTTTTGATAGCCAATGCATGCGCCTGCACCGGTCTCGGATTCCCCATAACAAACCGTGCGCAATCCAACACATGCACCGCCTGTTCGGGCAGGGGACCTCCACTTATTTCAGACTGCAGAAACCACGGCGACATTCTGAAACTGTGGTAATAATCAACGGTGCATACCGTCCGGACGAGATGTACCGTCTCCGAGGCGATTAATTCTTTTAACCGTTCATAGAGGGAATGATAGCGAAGTTGGAATCCGACAGCGGCGATGACATCCGCTTCCTCAATACAGGCAAGGCACTTTCTACCTTCAACCATATTCAGCGCAGGTGGCTTTTCAACCATCATGTGAATACCGCGATCACACGCCATCTCAATGGGTTTGAGACGGATCGGAGGTGGTGTCGTAATCACCACGCCATCCATTTCTACATCGAAAAAAGCATCCAAATCAGTAGTAGCGAGTGCTGCTCCGGTACGCGTTGCGAGTTCGCGTGCTGCTTCAAGCCGTACATCGTGGACTGCGACGATACGTCCACCATAATCGGTTACAGCATTGTAGTGATGCCCACCCATACCACCGGCACCGATGATCCCTATTGCTAAAGGTTTTTGAGAGTTCATTGTGTTTTGAGGTCTCCCCATGTTACGGCGAGTTTCGCTTTCGGTTCGACGGAAAAAACATTAAATCCCGGGGTCGTAACGAAAATGTTATCGAATTGCGCGTGGTGGGCGGCAGCACCCCGATTGCCACCGCGTGTGTAGAAACCGATTTTCCCCTTTTTGTATCTTTCCTCATCATCGCTCCATTCACTCACAAAGGCGAGACTATTCCAGTTCGCACCAACCCTACCGAGGTACGCCTTAAATTTGTAGTGCTTGCGCACCTCAAATTTGACGCGGTACCAAACATTCTGCCTACGTTTTTTTTCATCTGCGAAAGGCGTTGTTTTGACGGACCAATTGTTCTCAAGGTTTATATGCCATCCGATGTGTTGTGGTGAATACTTAGAGCCAGCAGTTGAAATCTCGTGCATATAGAAGTATCTATCGTTCCTCGCGTGGAAAACGAACCCCAACGAACCACCATTTTTGGCATTGAAATCAGCGTAGCAATCAAATTCTTCGGGGAAATCAGTAAGCGTCAACCCCGCACCACCACCCCAAACGTCGAGCACTCTTCTATCGAGCACATCATGTCGGGTGTCGTTATCCTTAATTCCCCAACTCACGCGCGGTGACCATTTAGCGAGGTCGATTTCTTGACGCTCAAAATCGTCGTGAAACAGAATTTCAGCATAACCGATGCTGACACACAGCGTCAGTCCAACAATGAGAGGTATCTGCCGTATGAAGGTTTTCACGCGGACATATTGCATCTTTTCTTATTTACCCTGTTTGCTGTAGACGAGGTTTTAAACCTCGTCTACAAATAGCAATCTTACTCTGTTTTTATCTCTGCCCATGTCGTGGTAAGTTTCGCGTCCGGCTCAACAGCCATCGGATCGCGTCCACCATAAATCTCGATTTCATCAACACGCGCGCCACCGTCGGCGCGAATATGGAGGCGCAACCACCGTGCTTCTATATCTTTGAAGGTAAACTCGGTTGTCTCGCTAATAGGATCTCCCTTGTGCGTGTAAACCTTCGTCCATGTGTTCGCTTCGGAATCTGGATCCGCTTTAGTAGTCGCGACGAGAATATCAAAGTCAGCCGCTTTTCGGTCCTGGAAATTTTGGGCATGATCACTCGCGAAATAGATACGGTTCACATTCGCGACATCACCCATGTCAATCTGTGCCCACCCTGGTATCGCACCGATAATCCAACTGCGGCAGTTGTTATAAAAACCGTCGTTGAGGTATTCTACGCAGTGCCTACGCGGACACCACCCTTCCAACTGCGAGGAAGCTTCTGGTTTCGCATCCTTGAGGAGTGCCAAATTCGGTTCATCGTCTCGGACTGTCGGCACGAATTCAGGGCCCGACGCGCCACCGGCATCACATTCATCTGTTGCCGCCGCGATGTCTTGTTCCTTGAATTCATAACGCCCGAATTTCTCAGGTCCCTTATCTTCATCATGGACTGCAAAAACAGCGGATATGCTGATTAGCACTGCTATCATCGCAAACCATCCATATTTTATCCATTTCATTGCACAATCCTCCGTTTGTTTGTGAGGTAGTACTTAACCGTACATATTAGCGCAAGTCCAGAATTATTTCAAGAAAACCGTTATTTATCGTTAAACATAAAAATATGTGAATATTTGATAGGCGGTGCAATTTGATGAAGTTTAAGAAACATTGTGGTAACTCCATAACGGCAATTTTCAATCAAAGAGTATCTCTCATCCTGATTCTGACAATGAACTGAAATCGACGACTGATGGCTGATTGCCATTGCCAAATTCATTTGCACTCTTAACAGATTTATAGTATAATTAATAGCAGAAAATCCCCTATTTTTCACAACAAAATTTGACTCCAAACTATACTAAAATAGGAGAATCCAATGCCATCCCAAGACGTTATCGAACAGCAGTACCAAGAAGCGGTAGATGCCCTTGTTGAGAAGGTTCAGAAGGATCCCTATGTCCTCGCTGCGATTGTTGCGGGTAGTTTTTCTTATGCACAGGTATGGGAAAAATCGGACCTTGATGTTGAAATCATCGGAAAGGATGCCATTCGTCCAACGCAATCTTTCTTCTCACTCGTCGAAAACGGCGTAAACATCCACGCCAATATAACGCCGCGTAACGCTTTTAAGCAGAACATTGAGAGCGCGCAACAGGGGTCTTTCATGCACTCCTATTTCTCGCATAGTACACTCCTCTTTTCCCACGATGCTTCCATCCAAGAGTGGTATGATAAGAACGCGAATCGCGATAACATCGGCGAACGCGACAAACAATTCCAACTGCTCAATGTCATCACCAGCACTTTGCCGAGTCTCGTCTACGCCGAAAAACAGTTTTACGTCAATAAGGATTGCCTGACTTGCTTCCTATCACTTCTAAATGCGGTGCTGGGTTTAGCACGGATAGAGGTACTTCTGAACAATGAAATCCCCGCACGCGAGGTCATTCAACCAGCGCTCCGCTACAACCCAGATTTCTTTAACCGGGTCTATACAGATTTGATCAACTGCGAAAAAAATGAGGTCGTCATTCAAGACGCGCTTGATGCAGTTCACACCTACCTTGATGAACGGCAATTTATTTTTCAACCCGTTCTCGACTACCTCGCTGAGCAGAAAGCACCGCTCGCAATCACCGAGTTGAACGCAGACTTAGGACGCGGATTACATAACGACGGTGAAGAATCGCTCGATCTGGTGTGCCAATGGTTAGCATGGAAGGGTATTATCAGGCAAGTTTCGATGCCGCTGAAGCTCACGACGAAAAGCCAAATTGCCGTGGAAGAACCCGCCTACTATTACGACGGCACTGTAGGAGCTCGCGATGCTGCTCAGACTGTAGGAGCGAGCGGTGCTCGCGATTCCTCTCAGCACGCACAAATCCACCGCGCGGTGGCGCGTATATCGGACACACTTGAGCAGGACATGTACATCCTCACGGCGATTCTCACCAGCAACCTTGCTGAAGATAATGTCTGGGAGAAGACGGCTGTTCATATCACTTTGATTCTCCGTGACGGCACGAAGTTCAAACAGGAACAGTATCAATTAATTGAAGAAGGGGTGCCGATCCTTGTCCAACTCCATACCCGCAGTGCTTATAGAAAAATGTTGGACCAAACGTTACAGGGCAGCACGCTCCATTCGATCCTCGCTGATAGCCGTCCCCTCTTTTCCAAGGATAGTCTGTTTTCTGTAGATGGGGATGCTAATTTTCCGGTAGGCGATTCTTCCTATCTGCAGGTCAGTGAACGGGATATGCACTCCCAACTCCTCAACGCTGGTGCCGAAGTGACTGCCGCACTCGCGAAAGCTGAAAAGTGGTTCCACCTCAAGCGCGATATGGATTATACGTTTCTCTACATCACATACCTTGTCAGAGAATTGGCACGTATTGAAGTCCTCATGCACGGTGAAACGCCGAGACGGAAGGCTATCTATCAAGCACTCAAACACAATCCCGACTTTTTCAAAGCCGTTTTCACGGACCTGATAGACAAACCCAAAGATGAGGCGATGCTTGGCGAGGTACTCGAACAGATCAACCAGTATTTAGAGGATAACCTACAGACCCTGTTCAAACCGCTGCTTGATTTCTTTGAGGAATCCGGCGACGAGCGTACGATAACCGACATCTATACACATTTTGGCAAGCGTCAACTCGGCTTTGGGGCAGCTTGCGAATGGCTTGCGCAAAAAGGCGTTATTGAACAATTCTCCGCACCTATCCGTTTGACGAAGGATAGCAAGACCTCTGTAGAAGAACCCGCATATTATTACGACGCGAACAATCCGTTCCTATTCGACATGAAGTAGTGTTAAATTCCCTATCTTTTTGCAGATGTGATATACTAAAGAAAATACTCTATTTGCAAGGTTAAAACGACTTATGAATTTTCCGACGCTGTCAGCGTCAAAACGCTTGGAGATGCTCCAACCGCCGACAGGACAAGTGCGGATGGTACTTGACACTGACACTTATAACGAAATTGACGATCAATTTGCAGTCGTTCACGCGCTGCTTTCACCTGAACACCTCAACGTTGAGGCACTCTATGCCGCGCCGTTCCATAACAACCGCTCCGCTAACGCCGAAGATGGGATGGAGAAAAGCTACGACGAAATTCTAAGGCTATTGGACTTCCTCAATGTCCCTGCCGACGGGTTCGTCTATCGCGGCTCAAGGGCGTTTCTCTCTGATAAAGAGACCCCAGTGCCGAGCGATGCTGCCACCGATATGATTGAACGGGCATTAACAGCAACTCCTGAAGAACCACTTTACGTCGTCGCTGTGGGAGCGATAACCAACGTTGCCTCTGCTATCCTAATAGAACCCGAAATCATCAACCGCATTGTCATCGTCTGGCTCGGAGGGAATCCATTGTACTGGCCCCACACCCGAGAGTTCAACCTTATGCAGGACCTTCAGAGCGCGCAAGTGGTTTTAGACTGCGGCGTGCCGTTCGTTTGGCTACCCGCACGCGGGGTCGTTTCACATCTACATACGACAGTCGCTGAGATGGAACGCTATGTGCAAGGTAGAGGAAAAGTCGGGGATTACCTCGTAGAGATCTTTAAAGACTATTCAAGCGATCACTTCGCTTGGTCAAAGGTGATATGGGATATATCTGCGACAGCATACCTCATCAATCCGGCGTGGGTGCCGACGGACATCGTCCACAGTCCTATCTTGACGGAGGCGGTGACGTGGAGTTTTGATAACAGCCGTCATCTCATGCGCGTCGCGACGAGCGTCAATCGGGATGCTATTTTTCGGGATCTATTTGAGAAATTGCAGGCGCATACGGATTAGTCGTTGTTTTCAGTGTTCATGCGGAGATTGGCGAGGTTACAAACCTCGCCAGCGAAATATGAGACGGTTGACTTGGAACAAGTACGGTTGACGAGGTTCCAAACCTGAACACAAAGTCTTATGGGAGTGTGAGATTCCATTCGTCGATGCCAATAACCTCAAGCTGATCATGCGGCTTGAAGTAGTCGGTCGGGTGATGATCTTGCCCCATGTCCCCGAACAACCGACGACGCCGCGGTGTCATCCGTGAAAGCACTTCTGCGGGAAGTTTGTCATAGTCATAAGGACGGGACCACATCTGTCCATAACGGAAGGTGACGCTTTTGCGGATGCGATCTGTCTGATTCGGACCGACACCGTGCCACATCGCCCATGGAAAGATGACTGCGTCTCCAGCCTCTGCGAGAACTTGAATCGCGCCTTCGGGATACTCACCCTTTTTAAATCCGCTCTCGGGGAAATCTATCTTGTGGCTTCCGGGCACACACATAAAATTCCCCTGATCCGGTTCAGTCAGATCCGTTAGGAAAAACTGAATTTTGAATTGCAGAGGTAAACTATCCGGATGCGGATGAATCCGTTGAAGCGAGGGACCCGCATCCGTATGAAACCCCATTAAAGCCTCAACATCGGGGTGCCGGACGTAGATTTGGGTCCCCATAATCTGGAGATATGGACCCATCAATGAAAGGATCGTGCCGAAGGTACGCGGATGATCCGTGAGCGGGTCTAAAGCATCCGTGCGTTCAATCGCTCGGATAATTGTATAGGCACCTTTCCCGAACCGATTGCCCTGTACCTGTAGACTGGGTGTCTCTTGAACATACGTTTCAATCGCTGAATCCACAGCCTCCAAAAGCGTTTCAATTTCAGCAGGTGAAAGCACGTTCTTGATGAGCAGATACCCCTCCGTCTGCCACACTTTTTGTTGGACATCCGTCAAGTATGGAGATAGCATACGTCGCTCCTCTGTTGCGAGTCTGTTAATTTTAAGAGAATTATAGGCGATTTTGGAAACTGTGTCA
The DNA here is from genome assembly GCA_965208735.1 of Candidatus Poribacteria bacterium. GTDB lineage: Bacteria > Poribacteria > WGA-4E > WGA-4E > WGA-3G > WGA-3G. Next base: position 3,448,639 of record CBDBPM010000002.1, on the reverse strand, counting down.
AGCCTGTTTTACCAGCAGAACAGAGTCATTTAGTTTTATATATTCACTTTATATACCTATGTATGTTTTCTTCTGTAGGAGCGAGTGTTTTTGCTTGGGGGTTTCTTGTCGCTCGCGATATTGCGAAAAAATGTCAACATCTGTAAACGAAAATCGAAATCGGAACCGAAAACTAAATAGCCCTGACCAGCAGAACTCAACGTTTTCAGTGAATTTGCGTCTAATTTGTTACAATAAACGCCTATCCATCGTATATTAAGTTAAGCTGAAAGGACTCACCAATAAAATCACAGCGTTTAGTCGAAAAATAAAAGTATGAGCAATTTTGCAAACATTCTTAGCACTATCCGCCGTCCCTTTCAACAAGAACTCCGAAAGGGCTGCAAAGACGATGTCGTTGTCAATGGGTTGGGAAGCTATGTCCAGCTATGGGTAAAAAATGGCGATGCCTTCACACTGGAGGCAACCGAAAAAGAGGTGCTGAACAACTTAGCAAGTCTCTTTGAAAATTACGCAGGCGCATCACCCGCTGAGCGACAGCGTACGCTCGAAGAAGCAACAAAACGAATTGATACCGCACTTGGCGGCGGACAGCGAAACCTCACGGACGTAAGTAACACAAGCGTAGAACCGTCCCAGAAACGTCAGCAGCCAATAACAAAACGCACCCGTTCGAAAAAGAAAACACAAACAGAGATGTTGCCGCTTTTCGGGGAAACAGAAAATCGTTCAGAAAACGTACCTATAAAGCCGGAACCGGTAGCAGCACCTACAACTTATACACGGCAAACAGAACGCTTATCTCTCTTTGGAGATGATGAGGTTACCTCACAGCAGGCAAACAGTACTTCCACGGAAGAAGCCGCAGCATCTGTGCCGATTTCTGACATCCCCGCCTCAACAGACCTTGCTTCCCTCGATTTTCTATCTGAACCGCTCCAGTACCTCAAAGGCATTGGTCCCCGCCGTGCTGCAATGCTTTCGGCAGAACTCAACATCGAAACAGTCGGTGAGTTACTTGCATACTATCCGCGCGATTATATTGACCGCTCCAAAATGGTAGAAATCTATAGGGTAGGCAGAGCAGAAGATGATGAACCGGAGACAATCCAAGGCAAAGTCGTTAACCATACGTCATCTCCGACTGCGAAAGGGAAACGCATCGGCAAAATCTCAATTTACGACGGCACCGGCGTTGCGCTGTTAGTTAATTTCGGAAGACGTATCGGTATCATGAAGTCGCTGCTCCCCGTTGAGACCGAAGTCGTTGTCAGTGGCAAGTTCTCGCGGCGTTACAATGAAATCCAGGCTACTGACTATGAGTTTGAACTGTTCGAGGAAGACAATCTCATTCACACAAAACGGATTGTTCCGAAATACGCGCTTACAGCGAAACTCACAGCGAAAATGCTGCGGATGTGGATGCGGACTGCGCTTGACACATACGGACAGCAAATCCCAGAAATCCTCCCGCTTGCACTCCGCCAACGGCAAAACTTGATAGACAGACAGTCGGCTATCAACGAGATCCATTTTCCGACCTCCGAGGCACATCGAAAAGCAGCACAAAAACGGCTCGCTTTTGAAGAGTTTTTTCTGCTCAGCGTTGGCATGGAACTGAAAAAAGACCGCAAAATCTCACAAGAGGGTATAGCATTCCGAATTGATGCCCAAACACAAGATAACTCACCCTCCCTGCTACGAGATTTCATCGCTTCGCTGCCTTATGAACTGACCGGTGCGCAAAAACGGGTTTTCGGTGAAATCCAAAACGATATGCGCCAGAAAAATGTCATGAATCGGCTTATTCAAGGCGATGTCGGTTCAGGGAAAACTGTCGTCGCCGCGATGGCACTGCTCCGCGCCATCGAAAATGGGTACCAAGGTGCACTGATGGTGCCGACTGAAATCCTCGCCGAACAGCACTATTACAACCTATCTGAGATGTTCGAGTCCTTGCGCAAAGACATGCCTCATGCGGATAATCAGAAAATAAACGTCGTGCTTCTCAAAAGCGACCTACCCAAAGCAGAGCGCGAAGAAGCGTTAGCGGCAATTGCCGATGGCACCGCAGACCTCGTCGTCGGTACACAGGCATTGATACAAGAAGGTGTCGATTTTCACAGACTTGGACTTGTTATTATCGACGAACAACACCGGTTCGGTGTGATGCAACGCGCAACACTTCGTAATAAAGTGGGCAACAAGGCACTACCACCAGATGTTCTCGTCATGACAGCAACCCCGATTCCGAGAACACTTGCCTTGACACTCTATGGTGATCTGAACGTCTCTGTCATTGATGAAATGCCACCCGGTAGACAGACAATTAAGACCTACTGGATAAAGGAAAAGGACAGGGAAAAGTTATACGGTAACTTACGGAAGGAGATTCAACGCGGTAGACAGGCATACGTTGTCTATCCGCTCGTTGAAGAGTCCGAAAAACTGGAAGAACTTAAAGCCGCCACAGAGATGGCAGAACATCTTCAAAACTCGGTGTTTCCAGACCTACGCGTTGGGTTATTGCATGGGCAGATGAAATCAATTGAGAAACAGGAAGTCATGGCAAAGTTCAACGATAAGCATATTGACATCCTCGTTTCAACAACTGTGATTGAGGTAGGCATTGATGTCCCGAACGCAACGCTGATGGTGATTGAGAACGCAGAACGGTTTGGGTTGTCCCAACTACACCAATTGCGTGGACGTGTCGGACGTGGCGAGCACCAATCGGCGTGCTACCTCGTCGCCATTCCGAAAGGCGACGATTCCTACCAACGGATTCAAGCGATGATTCGGACGAACAACGGCTTTCAGATCGCTGAGGCAGACCTGAATATCCGTGGACCGGGAGAGTTCTTTGGTACACGTCAATCGGGTGTCCCGAATTTCAAAATCGCAAACATCATCCACGATGCTACGCTTCTGGAAACGGCGAAAAAAGAGGCGGAGTTATTAGTCAAAGCCGATCGTGAGCTGAACGCACCGACACATCAATTGCTGAAACTAATGTTACAGAAACATTGGCGCGACAATTTGGAAATCGCATCTGTGGGTTAGTTATAGTTAAAGGAGAGACCAATGAAACACAATATAACAGGCATGACGTATGCACAATTCAGCACTTGGCTTACACCGATTGTAAACTGTCCGCTTTTTGGATCCCGTGAAAGACTCGTCGCCTTGCTCGCCGAGAATGCCGATAGGACGGCATTGGAAACTGAGTTGCGAGAGTTTTATGAAGGCTATTGCGGACTGGCATTCGAGTTGGAGGAACCTGAGGAATCACTGCTTTCAATATTGCAAGCATCCGACATATTCGCGCCTCTGCAGAAGCGCGTTGCAGCTGTGGAAGCAGTGCGAAAAACTTCGCCTAAAGGACGGATAGCACGACGGATGAGCGACAAACCTTTAATCACGGATCCGCAACCTGAGATCAAGGTGACGGCATTACTGGATGATGCGTTCCGTGGGTTGATGGAGACGCTCACGAATTCGGAACTTTTCGCAGCACGCGCCCAGATTGCGAAACTGCAAAAGGCGGCACCATCGGTTGAGCAAACAGAACCGCTGAAATCGGCATTCCTTGAATTTTTTGTGTGCTATTTGGAGTTGGAGCAGTTTCTTGAAGATTACTATTATGACCCAGATGAGGGGTTAGAATTGCGTCCGGAGGTGGCTGAAAGGCTGGAACGCAGCGTAGCAGAACATGAGTCTGGTAAAGTCAAAGCGATTCCAATAGAAGAAGTGGCGAAAAAACTGGGACTGAAGTGGTAATGTATAATTTGGAAATTATGCCAAAAGCGGAAGCAGATTTTGCCCGTTTAGATGCTACGATTGAACAGCGAATTCTTAACAAGTTGAGATCACTATGCGAAAATTGCGATACACATCGCCACGAAGCTCTCCGAGGCCCACATAGAGGGAAATTCCGTTTACGCGTTGCTGGTGCTTACCGAGTTATCTATACTTTCAATAGACAAACAAGAACAATTGTTGTTCACGATGTTGGACATCGGAGCAGCGTTTATTAATATAGATGCGATACTTATACCCGAACCGCGGTTGGACAGATGCAGATGTCTCACAAAGAAATTGTTATCAGACGGTATAACTGCGGGACAGTAACAGAAAAATCGCCGGAGATATGATACCCCTCACCGCCATCTTTCACGGTACGGATGAGGATTGTCTTTTTCGGTCGGTGGTAGTAGTGTGCATCGGTAGGTGCACCCTCATCTTGGAAATCAGGGAAGTCGATGAGGTCAAAGTTCGCGGTCGTGAAATGCCGAATCTCCTCTCCGCGCTGGGTTGCGATGTTGCGTGCCATTGAGAGGCTTTTGAGATAGACTTCGGGTCCCATCACAGCGGAACCCAAATTGAGAAAAACGCCATCTTCCAATTGCGAAACACTGTGCGCAAAACGCAGAAAATCCTCGCCTGTCGTCCATCCCATCGCGGCATAATCGGCAGCAGGATGCTGGTCAATAATGTCAAACCCGATCCCTTTATGAACAGTGAACGGCACGCCTAAGCGATATGCAGCGGCAAACATGCTCACATCGCGATGCGGAAAAGAGATACCTTGTTCACCCTCCTGGATTAATCTGCCGATTGCTTCCCCAAAGCCGATTTTATCTCGGTAACCCCGAACAATCGCCTCGTTCAGGTAACGTCCTGTCTCCTCCCAATTACCGAATTTACCGTCCCAGATATAGTCTTCCACATCTTCAAGCGTTGCCCCGATGTGCGCGAGTTCAAAGTCGTGGATGGCACATGCACCGTTAGTGGCGAGATGCGTGATGACACCGCGTTCCATCAAATCAATAATAAAGCGGGAGTTACCGCGTCGCATGACGTGCGCGCCCATCATCCAGATGACTTGTCTCCGCGCGCGATGCGCCTCGACAATCCGGTCCGCAACAATACGGAGATTCGGATTTTCATAGGGTGGGGTTTCCGTATCTAACGGGTAGACATCTGCCACCGTCATTTTGTGCTGGCGTTCAGTGAGCGGAAGGATTGTGAGCTGCTCACGATTTAGTTTGTCCATATTCACGGATTAGATGTTTATGCCGCTACGGACCCTGCGGATGGGGTGTCTACAGAGACTTTTAATAACTAACTGTTCGCGTCTGAATCCCTTCAAAATTAACCAAACACCATCGTGAAACGAAGTGGAACGATGACCAGATTTAATAGATAAAAAAACGGCTACTCACCAAACTTGGCAGAGACAATCTTCGAGATACCCGCCTGCTCCATCGTCACACCGTACATAGCGTCAGCAATTTCCATGGTGCGGCGGTTGTGCGTGATGATGATAAACTGTGTATCCTCGGCGTGGGCACGAATGAGATTGGCGAAGCGGAGCACATTCGCTTCGTCAAGTGCTGCATCAACTTCATCAAGCACACAGAACGGACTCGGCTTGATTTTGAAGACAGCAAACAAGAGTCCAATTGCTACTAACGAACGTTCGCCGCCGGAAAGCTGCGTGATGCTCTGCGGACGTTTACCCGGCGGACGGGCAATAATGTCAATGCCCGAATCAAGCACATCGGATGGATCCGTCAATAACAATTCCGTTTCACCGCCCCCGAAGAGCTGTGTAAATACCTCTTGGAAGTTGGTTTGGACCTGTTCAAACGTCTCAAGAAATACCTCTCTTGAGGTCTGATTGATCTTCTGGATCACCTGAACGGTGGCTTGCATCGACTGCTGGACATCGTCGCGCTGGGCAATAAGGAAATCGTGGCGTTTCTTATGTTCCTCGTAAGCCTCAATTGCTTTGAGGTTCACTGCCCCCATGCCTGAGAGTTCTGCTTTCAACTTCTCGATACTATCGAGCAGATCAATCTCGTCCATCGCCTGCTCACCATTTATCAGCGGTGGCAGCGCATCAATCGAGACTTGATACTTATCGTGGATACGGGTTGAAACCGATTTTATCCGCATCTCAAGCTGCGTTGTTGCGACTTCAAGTTGATGACGCGCCTTATTCTGTTTCTCAAAGTTTCTCCGAGTTGCACGCATCTCTTTTTGGAGGACAGATACCTCTTGTAGGAGCGTCTCCCGCTCTTGCGTGAGTTCATCAACATGTGATTCCGCTTCGGCGCGGTCGCCCTCTAAACGGAGGAATTCGCGTTGTGCAGCGGCGACCTGTTCTCCGAGGTCAATCTTCGTCTGTTCATCGGAGTCAATAATTGCCTGCTGTTCAGCAATATCCTTTGTTGCCCGTTGATACGTTTCCTCAATCGTTTCTAACTCCGACATCAAACCCTGCAATTTCTGATGCTGTCCCGCCAAAAAGACTTCCATCTCTTGGCAGCTTCCGGCGACCTCAACATGTTTCTTGTTTTCGCTCTCAATCTGTTCGGATACGCGTTCAATCCACCGTTGGGTGCGAGTACGCTTTTGCTTGAATTCCGCGATTTCAGTCTCAAGTGCCTGCTGCTCCTCGCGTGATGCATCGACGGCTTTGCTTAATTCTCGGTTTTCTGCCCGAACCTCGGCAAGTTGGTGCTCAAGTCGAGTAACTTGGAGGTTCGCCTGCTCCATGTCTTTCGTTAGCGACGCTTTCTCAACCCGCTTATCTTGCCACTGTGCGGTGAGCGTCTGCCGCGTCTTTTGTAAATCCGCTATTTTCGCGGCGTACGCCTTACGCTTCTCAACCTTCCGATTGGAGTTCTGCGTCAATTTCCCGATCTCATTTTCAAGCGTTTCGAGTTCGCGGGCGCGACCGAGTAATCCACGCTGTCTCTGATTCGTCTGACCGCCGGTGATAGCACCAGACGTATCAATGATATCTCCATCTAAAGTAACGAAACGTGCTCTTGGACGGAATTGGCGGGTAAGAGCGACAGCAACATCCAAATCCTCAATAACGAGTGTATTCCCCAACAGATGTTGCATGGCAGGCTCATATTCAGGGTCGTAGTCAATCAAGTCCTGAGCGACACCGATGACACCGGGTTTGTTGAGCAGTGCATCATCATAGAACCTGCGTTCGCGTATAAAATCAAGCGGGAGAAACTTTACTCGACCCGCACGATGTTTTTTCAGGAAAGCAACACTGTCTTGCGCATCCTCAGCAGTTTCAGTAATAACACTCTGAATATCACTACCAAGTGCGACCTCTATCGCGAGTTCATACTCGGCATCTGTGATGAGCAGTTCAGCGACAACACCACAGACACCCTGAAACTGATCAGGGTAGTGGGTTTTCGCCTGCATTATCGCTCGAACACCGGCATAGTATCCTTCATAAGCAGATTGTAATTCCTGTAGCGATTTAAGCCGTGAGACGTTACTGCCCAAGGTATTCTGTAGACCTTGAATTTCGGCTTCAATCTTGCGGAGGGCATCCTGATTTTCCTGTAGGTTCGTCTCGACGTGATTTCTCTCGGCTTCAATATGAACCAGTTCCGCTTTTAGTTGTGTTTCGGCGCGTTGAACCGCAGCGTGCGTATCAGTAGCGGTCTTGTGTTCGGTTTCCAATGCGTCTGCATTTTCTTTGAGGCGATTGAGATTTCCTTCGGTACTATTCAAATTGTGTTCAATTGCAAGACGTTTGCGCTCGCGGTCTTCCAATTCGGTTGCGGCTTCCTGTAAGACCGTCTGTGCCTCTTGTACAGACTCCTTGGATGCAGCGATGCGTTCGGCGAGTTGTGTGAGCAGCTGTTGACGTGCTGCGAGTCGGCTCTCCTCTATTTTATAGGACGCCTCAAGTTTTTGGTGCTCTTGGGTCCGTTCTCGTTTCTGTGTGAGCAGTGCCGCTTGCTGTGCTTTCAAAGATTCCAGCGTCTGGAGGGCGCGTTCGCGTTGCTTCTGGATGTTGAGCTGCCGTTCCTTGTGAAGGACTATCTGGCGTTCAATCTGCTCAATTTGTGTTTCGATCTCGCGCAGTGCTGCCTGTCCGGTACGTATCGCTTCGTCTAATTCGGACTGGCGGTTTGTGGATGCCTCAATGCGTTCTTCAGCAGCTTTAAGCGTTTCAGAAGCCGTTGCGACGGTGGTTAAAATCTCATCTAAATCGGCTTGTGCCTGACTATAATCGGTATGAAGTTTATCGTATTCCCTATGTGCGAGGCACAACTCAAATTGCTTGAGTTGTGCCTGTTGCGCGTTGTAGTGCCGCGCCTGCTCCGCTTGTTCTTTGAGTGCTTCAGTCTCGCGCTGTAACTCCTGAATGACATCGTTGATACGGACAAGGTTCTGCTCCGTCTGTTCAAGTTTACGGAGTGCCGTCTTCTTTCGGTGCTTATATTTAGTAATACCAGCAACTTCGTCGAACAGAAAGCGACGCTCTTCAGGGCGCACGTTCAAAATCAGGTCAATCTTGCTCTGCTCCATAACGGAATAGGCATCAACACCAATACCGGTATCCATAAAGAGTTCGCTGATATCACGGAGCCGACAAGGACTCTGATTGATCAAATAGCGGCTTTCGCCAGCGCGGGTGAGGTGGCGACAGACTTCAACTTCGGGAGAACCGAGCACAATGTTGGGACCATCTTCTGCGGATGCATTAGAATCGTCCTTAACATTTGAAACGCCATTTGAAAAGCGTAGTGCTACCTCTGTTTTCTGCGCAGGTGCGAAATTGGCACCCCCATTGAAAAGCAGGTCACGCATAGAGGTACACCGAAGTGAGCGAGCACTCTGCTCCCCAAGCACCCACCGGATTGCATCGGAGACATTGCTTTTACCGCAACCGTTGGGTCCGACAATGGTAGTGATGCCGGGTTCAAGTATCAATTCAACTTCTTCGGCAAAACTCTTGAACCCGCGAATTTTTATGCTGTTTAAGTGCAAAGGTTTACCCCTCCCACCACAAGTTTAAATAATTAGCACAATTATAAGTAGTTTTTAGTCCTACCATGAACATTGATATAATACGCAATATAAATGGAAAAAGTTTCAGGATTTTCAGGTGTTCGAAGTCCTCGCCAGTGTCAAAACATCGATTTCAGCGGGGTCGGCAGTCCATAATTCGCTGACGGCTTCGCGAATTGTGGCACCAGTCGTGAACACATCGTCAATAACCAAGAGTCGTTTTCCAGAAATAATATCTGGGTTTCGGACCTCAAAAGCACCAACGATATTCTGTTGACGGGCTGCGCTGTCTAAGCTGCTTTGCGCGACTGTGTGTCGTTTCCGCACCAGCGTATCAACGAGAACTGGTATATCTTCCGCTTTCGCGATTCCATCGGCAAGTAGTGCTGCCTGATTGAAACCCCGTTCCCGCAGCCGTTTTTTGTGAATCGGAATAGGCAGAACGAAATCGTATTCTGCAATATCACAATCTGAAGGTATATGGGTATTTATCAGTTGAACCAAGGGTTGCGCGAAGACCCTTTTCTTCTCAAATTTAAAGAGATGTATTGCCTGTTGGAGTGTTGTGTGATAAAATGCGATAGATCTCAATTTTCCGTAGCGAGGCGGGGAGACAGCACACGCATCACAAAGTCCGTTGACCTCTGGTGTGCCGCATATATCACACCAAGGCGGTTCAAGGAATTGCATGTTCTGCCAGCAATCCGCACAGATATAAGGCATAGACGCAACGCCCAGGAATTCTTCACAGACGCGGCATTTTGCGGGGTAGAGGAAGACGATTGCGGTTTCAAATATATCCCGGAATCGGGTTGATAATTGCAAACCTATTGACCTTGTTCCCATGAAATCCTACTTCACTGAAATAAAAGTTATTATATAATAAGTTTACCATAAACAAGTTTTAATGTCAAGAAAAAGGAGCAGAAAAATATGATAGAAAGACCTATAGTATTTTACAACAAAGGACAACAACTGAACGGGATACTCCATTCACCGACGGATTGTGATGCGCCGTGCCCAGCGGTTGCTTTCTTTCATGGATTCACTGGAACGAAAGTTGAACCGCACAGGATATTCGTTAAAACTGCTCGCGAACTCGCTGATGCGGGGTTTTACGCGCTGCGCTTCGATTTCCGAGGTTCTGGAGACAGTGAAGGTGATTTCTCGGAGATGACCATCGGTGGTGAGATTTCGGATGCTATCAAATCAATTGACGTTCTTACCGCTATGCCCGGTATAGATACTGAACGTATCGGCATTTTGGGTTTGAGCATGGGTGGCTGTGTCGCAGCGTGTGTCTCAGGGCAAGACGCACGTGTAAAGTCAACGGTGATGTGGGCACCGCTTTCGGACGACCCACCAGACCGAAGAGAGGAAATTTTGGAGCGCTCCAAGCACACGCCGACACCAGAGGAGATTGCACAATTGAACCCAAACATCGTCGGGAAAGCGTTCTATGAAGAACTCCCCAACATATCACCTTCCGCGCTTATCCAGCAGTTCACAGGCGCGCTCCTCGTGATTCACGGGAGTGGGGATGATGTCGTGCCGGTCTCTCACGGGAAACGTTACTACGAACTGATGTCCGAACGCGACGCATTGACAGCACTTGAAATCATCGATAAAGGGGACCACACTTTTAACACCGTTGCATCGGAGCAAGCGGTCATTACCAAATCGGTGGAGTGGTTCCAGCGGACCTTGGGATAGATTATTCGGATGCGAGGCTGATACGGATTGCTTCGAGTGCTACTGCCGCGTCTTCCAGATTTGGGGGCTGATCGGCAGCATCTTGGATCTCGGAAAGCCATAATTCTTGAAGGGTTGGCTGCGGTGAATCTGGAATTGTGAGCGGTGTTACACCAGCCGGAGTTGTACAGTGCCATCCATCACCGGCATCACTTATCGTGCCTTCGGTGAGGACGTAGCGTTCATGTTCTTCGGCAGCATTAATGGCGATGCCACCTGCCCATGTCCATTGCCCGATACCGCCGCGCTCGAATTCAACGGCGAGTGTGTTAACAAATCGGTCATACTGTCCGTTTTCTCTTAATCCTTCGTAGACGGCACTCCTTTTAACGGACACGGCACCACCGAAGAAATCAACAATCGGATAGATATGATAGATGAAGAAATGGGCAGGTGTGCCTGATACCGACAGATTGAAAAGGATTTCAGGACGGGCACCACGACCCGGAGTAAGACGCACAAAAGAGGTAAGTAGTAAGTCGCCGAGTTCGCCTATTTTTTGCTTGAGTGCCTTGTGGGTGTTAGAAACGGCTTCTGGATGTGAGACCCGCAGCACACGACCGCGCGCCTCAGCGAGCTGCAATGCCGCTTCTCCTTCACCAATATCACTGGCAAGCGGATATTCCACAAAGACATGTTTATCCGCCTGTAACGCTGCAAGGATAATCTCACCGTGGCTGTCGTTGTGCGTACAGATAACGACACCCTCTATATCCTCTCGCTCAATCAGACCGTGCCATTCAGGAACGTACGCTGCCTTATGTTCAATGGCAAGTTGGTTTCCTGTCTGCTCATTTCTGGAGGCGATCGCCACGACTTCAGCGATCTCCATTGCCGCAAACCGGGAGAGATGGTGCCGCGCCATTCCGCCTGAACCGATAATTCCGATTTTAATCTTCGTCATACGCCCCCCGAATGGGTAGGTGCGGTTTTTGCGGCGTACACGCCCAGATGCGAAGTGCATCGCGGTGTACGCACCCAAATTTTGCCCACACGCGGCAAAATTTGTCTTAGCTTTACATTTGCGACCTGCATTCTAACCGCACCGGACAACACATCAACTATTTCTAAGCGTGCTTATGCCCATCCTTGGCTTTCGCCACCGACGCGAGCGGTACTAATCTTCTCATAATAACCGCTTTTCCGATAGGCTGCCAACGGGTGCGGATCGCGCCCCATTTCCAATCGGACCTGCTCTAAAAGCGGATTCACATCCATTTCACAGGCGCGTTGGAGGATGGACTCCGCTTCAACGAGGTCGGCGGCATCCTGCGCGGCTGCGAGTGCTTCCCGGTCAACGAGTAGTGCCTTTGTGTATGCCTTTTGCAGATTGCAGACAGATTGGATACTCGCCTCAACCTTCGGTTTCAGGTTATGACTCTGATCAATCATGTAAGCAATATCGGTTTCCGTATCGGGATCAAGTTCTGCAGCAACCAACTCGGTATAAATCAGGAAAAGTTCCTGTGGATTGATAGAACCGACTGTCAGATCGTCGTCTGCGTATTTCCGGCAGTTGAAATGGAATCCGCCGAGTTTGCCTTCGTCAATCAAATAGGCGACGATGAACTCAATATTTGTGCCTTGCGGGTGGTGTCCCAAGTCGATGAGGACTTGTGCTTTCTCACCGAGTTTTGTCGCCATGAGGTAAGCAGTGCCCCAATCGGGGAGATCGGTATGGTAAAACGCTGGCTCAAAGAACTTATATTCGATGAGCATCCGAGTGGCATCTGGGAGGGCATCATAGACCTCGGCTAACGCCTCCTCCATCCACCGCTTGCGCTTCCTGAAGTTCGACTGCCCCGGGAAGTTGGTGCCATCTGCGAACCACAAACTGAGTAGATCGGAACCTGTCTTCTCCATGATGTCCGCGCACTCAAGCATGTGGTCAATGGCGAGTCGGCGGATATCCGCGTCCGGGTTACAGACGCTTCCGAGTTTATACGCCTGATCTTGGAAGACGTTCGGGTTAATCGCACCGATGCCGATACCGACATCCGCAGCGTATTGCTTCAAGGCACTCCAATCGTCGGTTTTATCCCACGGAATGTGGAGCGCGACAGTAGGGGCAATACCCGTGAAGCGGTGAACGGTGGCTGCGTCTTCTAAACGCTCTGCCGCATTCCGCGCTGCGCCGGGCTGCTCAAAAACCCCGAATCGGGTACCGGAATTACCGTAACCCCACGAGGGTGTTTCAATGTGTTGCTCTTTGAGATGAGCCTTGATTGTTTCTATCTGGATTCCCTGTTTCTCCAGATTTTCAGATAAAAGATCATAAGCGAGATTGCTCATGCTGCTTTCCTTCCTTTCGTGAATGGTTTTCAGTTTTGACCAACAACTCGTCTACAGATAATTTTGCTAAGGCGCGAGTTGTTGGTCAAGGTTTTCAGTTAAGAGGTTTCCTGTAACAATCTATCCTGTGTTGGGATATATCAAGAAAGGGTAGTTCGTTACAAACCGCTCTTCTTTAACTGACAACTAGTAACTGATAACTGATAACTATACTGTCAATTCCTGAAATATCTGTACAAGCTTCTCTTGCGTAGCGTTCGGGTCCTCAATGATGATGCGCGCGCCACCGATAACGTCCATGAACCCCAATTCACGCGGGTATCGAGGGACAACATGCAGATGATAATGCGGGATGCTCGCACCAGAGGCATCACCCATATTATAACCGACGTTGTAGCCGCGTGGCTGATAGGCACTCGTCAACGCCTCAAAACAGAGACATTGGAGTTCGTGAAGTTCTTGAACCTCTTCCTGATTCAACTCCCGTACATCAACAATATGCCGATTTGGAAAGACTAAGAGGTGCCCCGGACTGTAAGGATAGAGATTAAGCGAGATCGTAAAACGTTCGGTTCGATAGACTTCAAGTCGTTCGACTTTATCATTTTTTTCGACGATTGCACACAGGATACACGGGACATCCGGACGGTTTTTTCCTTTGGCATAAGGCATTTTGTTAGGGACGAAGAGGTTGTGTCGCATGGAAGGGTTTCCTATTTACAATAGCACATCATATTATATAATATTATATACAGACAAATTATCTGTTTTCTTGAAAAAGATTAAATTTTTGATACATCTATGATATACTATTTCAGTAAAGCTTGCAAGCAGTTTCTTCTTATCTTGTTTTTCCCATCAACAGTTTTGCACATAACCTTCTTTCCAAATCACATGAACAAATCTTGCTCGCGAACTATGGGCTGCGGGCATTCCGTAGGAGATTTTCATGGAAAATAAAAATTCTACTGCTGCCGCGCTGCGCAGTATAAACGGCGAAGATGTGACAACTTGGGCACTTCCTGAAGGCGCGATTGCTCGATTGGGGCGTGGCAGTGTTGGGGATATGGCATTCTCACGAGATGGACAGCATTTCGCAGTGAGTACAGCGATTGGACTCTGGTTGTACAAACTCCCCACATTATCTCCAATTGCACTCTCGGACACGGAACGTGGAATGACTGACTCTGTCACATTTTCACCTGATAATCGCCGGATTGCCACACACACTTTTGTTGGGAATCTAAAGATATGGGATATTGAACGCGGTGTTTGTACCGTCGAAGTAGATGATCACGGTAGGACCGACGTTGCCAAACCTGTTTTTTCCGAGCATGGAGAACGTCTCGTTGTATTTAGTGGCCCCCAACTTAAAACGAAGAAGATTCTATCTTGGTGCCCGCGCACCGGAACGTTACTCAGCGAAGTTGAGATCCCATCCACCTATGATGTCTATCCTATATGCTTCTCTCCAGATTTAAGGCTGTTGGCAGGTACAAGTTATGATAGAAATAACCATCCTACGGCTGAATTCATCGCCGTGTGGTGTGTGGAAACAGGTGAACAAATCGCTCGGTTTGACTGGTCGGAGCGGTGGGGGAGACTCTGCTTTTCACCGTGTGGAAGATTCCTTGCCGCCGGTGGTTCAGAGGGTAGAATTCAGGTATGGGACGTGGAAAGCGGAAGCCTTGAGGAAACTTATATCGAAGATCAGGATGCTCAGACACATCCATATTATCCGCCGGAGGGCGGATTGATTGCCGCAGTAGTTTTTCCATCTCACTCCAAGATTGAGATCCAGCATTTAGAAAAAGGTGAGAAACTGGATGAATTTGAATGCCGTGGGAATAGGAGGACGGTTCGTTTCTCTGCCAATGGAACACAATTGGCAGTCTCCTGCGGAAGTGAAATCAAAATTTGGACGAAAGGTCATAACGCCGAATCCCATACCCTTTCAACCCTTCATGGACATATTCCTACGATGGATACGTTAGCCTTTTCAGAGGACGAAAAGACGCTTGCTGCCGGACTTTGGCGCGACAATATCCTCTTGTGGGATCTTGCGAGCAGACGTGCGTACCGACCACACGGCGAGAAACTGCCCGCGACTTCACATGTTGTTTATCGCTCAGATGATGGGAAAATTATTTCCCTCAACCAATATGGAGATAATTTAAAGATATCGGAAGTAGGCAAGAGTGAATCTATTGTTGAACTCCCGCCATTGGAAACAGGTTTAGGACGCGCTAAAGCCTTCTCATCCACAGGACACCGGATCGCAAGCGTAGATAAGAACGACAACATACATATCTGGGAACGTACATCAACCGTAGGTGATATGACGGAAAGCGAAAGTTGGAAAAAGCACACCACGATCATCAACGATGCGGAATTTATTTACGGGTTGCGGTTTAGCCCGACTGGGCTGGCGTTTAGTCCTGATGGAAAACGACTCGCAAGTATGTCAAGGTCACGGGATTGGAAAGCCGGTTTGTGGGACATTGACACGGGAAAACAGATTGCTGAGCTCCCTTTGACACCGGCACCAAGACGCAGAGCATATCGTGAATCCGACACTGGGATAGCATTTTCACCAGACGGTAATATCATCGCTGGTGGACTGTGGCACGAGATTGTCTTGTGGGATGCAACAGATGGCAAAACACTCATGACAATCCCACAATCAGAAGAAAATCAGAGGTCAGTTACATTGTGCTTTTCGCCATGCAGTCAATATTTGGCTGCTGGTGCTTGGTGGAAAAGTGGAATAGGGAAAAAAAAGACCGCTATCTGCTTATGGGAGGTCGCAACGGGTAAGAACATCGCCACCTTCAAGGGACACACTACCGATGTTCAGTGTTTCGCATTTTCGGCGGATAACACCTTATTAGTCAGTGGCGGACACGACGGGGCGATCTATCTCTGGGACTTGAAACCTTATCTGTAGCACACACGGAGATATTTTGATGGAAGCGAAAAAATTAGTAACCCCTGCGCCAATCGGCACCGGTGGAGATGATGTAACGACTTGGGCACTCCCCGAAGGTGCGGTTGCACGATTGGGACAAGGTCTCGTGGAGGCTCTGGCATTTTCCCCGGATGGACATTATCTTGCTATGGGAACAAAGGTTGGGCTCTGGTGGTATGAAGTAGAGACAATGTCGCCTGTCACATTATGGGGTGCGGAACGAGGCGTATTTGGAGCCACTTTTTCGCCTAATGGAAAATGGATCGCTACCATCGACTGGGAGAACCTCATAGAGGTGTGGGACATCCAACAAGGTCTACGCGTGACGCAGATAAAAACAGAATTGAGTCATCTCACCTTTTCGCCTAACAGTCAACGGTTCGCTACAAGCGATAGTGCTACTGGTACTGTCAACCTCTGGGACCCTGAAACGGGGGAACCTCTTGAAAAATTTAGTTGTGAATCTGAAAAAGGCGGTCGCTTCATGCCGATCGCCTTTTCGCCCAATACGCATCTGCTTGTATCTACAGGTCGCGACGAGGCAGGTAGCGATGCTGAATCTATAATCGTATGGAATGTAGAAAGCGGTGAACAAGTTGCTTGCCTCACAGGACACACGGGTTCTATCTATCGCCTCTGCTTTTCGCCGTGTGGTAGATTTCTCGCCTCCGGTGGAGAAAACGATGGCACAGTCCGCGTCTGGGACATGGTTAACTGGCAACAGATTCAGATATACACTGATTTTGGTGAGGCGAACATGAATCCATCTTACTCACCGGAAGGTGTTCTGCGTGCAACAGCAATTTCCTATATTGAAAGGTTTCGTGAAAGTATCATTACTGTATGGGATTTGGAAAGTGATGAGAAACTGTACTCTACTATAGAAGACATTGGAGGAATATGGGGGACAGTCCGTTTTTCAAACGGATCACGATTGGCACACGAATCCGGAGATGGCGGCATCAAAGTATGGTTCTCTGGAAACTCACATACGCAAGAATCTGACTATCAGCCTACTTATTACCCAAATTCAATAGCATTTTCGGGCGATAGCAAAACGTTAGCGGCGGAATCAAAAGTATATAGCGAGGCATTCTTATGGGATATTGAAAGCAAGCGTCCACGACGAACCGGAGGAAGACAACACCTATTCACATTTTCCAATGGTGATAGTTATATTGTTAGCATTAACGAAGGAACCGTCACACTTCTGAACCTTGAAAATATTGAGTCGCCAATTGCTGAATTGACGGGGCACGGCAAAGCATGGGTGCAGCAGGCATTTACACCCGCAGCAAACCTTCTCGCGTGTGCTGATGAGGAAGGAACAATCGTAGTATGGAATGCACAAAGTGGGCATGAACAATGTAAACTTAAACACCAACTCAAAGACCTACCTCATGACCAATCCCGAATTACACTATTGGAATTTAGTCCAGACGGTAGATTTCTTCTAAGTCAAGAATTTTGTGGTAAGTCTGCGCGACTATGGGATATCGAACAGGCCGAAGAGATCCATGAATTTCCAAGGGATAAGGTTGGGAATGTCGGAGGGTTTTCTCCCTGCGGTTTGTATGTGGCTTGCGGCGGAGAGGAAGGAGCAGATCACATGTTATGGGATGTTAGCCGTCGTGAAGTGTCTGCAGTCATACAAAGTGTAGAAACACCACTATCAGATGGGAGATATTTAAAATTTGTTTTTTCGCCATGCGGTTCATATTTAGCATGTGGTGGAGAATTAAGACAACCAGAAATCCTGTTATGGGACATAAAACAAGGTCAAATCCACAAGCGAATACCTCTACCAAAGCATTATGAAAATATGATGGCGTTAGCATTTTCACAATGTGGAAAGTACTTGGCTGGTGGTATATGGTGGCAGCAAGGTTTTAAGAAGGTACCTATCCATTTGTGGGAGGCTGAAACAGGCAAGCAGATCGCCACATTTTTGGGACATCCAACGGATATCCAAGGGCTCGCTTTTTCGCCAAACAATGAACTTTTGGCAAGTGCAAGTTTTGATGGATCCATCCTTCTCTGGGATTTAACTCCTTATCTGTAACATCTCAAGAAGGTTAACACAGCTGAAAACGCTTTTGAATGGGACGACAAAGAAAAACGTGACTTTTTTTCCGTTTTGGTTTATGCTATTATTTCAACTCACAAAACCGACGCGACACGGTTAGGCAATAGCTTGTCGCGTCCGATGAGGACATAAGAAATGCCCACCGAGCACCCACTTCTCGATGTTGGAGAAATTGATACAGATATTGAAGTATACTTGGAACAGATCGGCGAAATCATGTATCGGTTTCCGGTGCACGACGCAAGGGATCATTCATTCCAAACAGTAGTAGACTCCGAACGTTGGTTCGTCAAACACGGTAACACGCCACAAAATGTCACGTGGCTCAAGCAAGCCGTTCGGTTTCATGCCACTGTTCAGCACGAAGCAGTTCCTCAATTGCACAATACTTTCACCACACCCGATGGATTCACATTGGTCTACGACTGGATAGATGGCGAAGGGCTGCGTCCGGAAAGGGAACTCCGCGCTGATGAAATCCACCCGCGCGACAGATTTTGTGCGTTACCAGCTGCTGAAATCATTGACGCACTCAACGTCATCTATGATGTCCATATCCTCATCGAAAAGAGAGGTTTCATCGCTGAAGACTTTTACGACGGCAGCATCATTTACAACTTTGAGAAAAAACAGGTACGTCTGTTCGATTTCGACCTCTACCATCCGGGAACCTTCATAAACGACCGCGGACGGTTGTACGGTTCAAGTCGTTTTATGGCACCGGAGGAATTTCAGAAAGGCGAACGCATAGACGAACGGACAAATGTCTTTATGCTTGGGCGGACAGCCTTCGTATTCCTCGCTAACAACAGCAATTCACGAGATAATTGGAAAGGAAACGATGCCATGTGGTACGTCGCGAAAAAAGCAACAAACACGGACAAACAGTTGCGATACCCATCTGTCCAAGAATTTGTTTCAGCGTGGCACACCGCGATTGCTACGAACAAAATTCCAAGTGCCTGACACGGTTTAGGCAGAAATAGGAAAAAGACTTATGCGAAAAATTACTGACAACGAAATCCAATTCTTCAACGATAACGGCTACCTCATTCTGAAAGGCGTTATCCAACCCGATGAACTCGCTGTTACGCAAAGCGAAAGCCAACGACTCATTGACGAGATTTTGGCAGGTGGACCGGCAGATGAATGGTGTAACCGTGGACCTGAAGGGATTCCTTACTACCTGACCTATTTACACTCCCATCCAAACGAATTCTCTCTGCGATTGCTTGGACATCCGTCTATAGGTGACTTATTGCACCGGATTATTGGACCCGATTTTATTCCGTGTTATGAATCGTTAGTTTTCAAACTGCCGAAACACGGTTCCTCTGTCAGATGGCATCGGGACGGTAACGCAATCCGCGAGAATCACCCCATCTTCAACGTTGACATATATCTTGATGATTCCACCGTTGATAACGGATGTGTCTGGGTCGTCCCAAAGAGTCACCTCTGGGGAATAGAAGAGGCGCAGGAGGTCATTGAGCGAGGCGAAGTCAATTTTGAGCGTGAAGACGCAGTGCCAGCAGAGGTTGAACCGGGTGACATTCTGCTCCATCATACCAAAGTCTTGCACGGGAGTAAAATCAACACAAGTGAAACACTTCGTCGCGTCATCTACTTCGACCAACGGACACCACGGTGGAATGAGCGGTACAAGTGGTGGCAAAACGAATTCCTCACAGAACGGTGTAAGCTCTATCAACGCGCACTCCACGAACGCCGCACGAATCCCTATCCATCGGACACGGAGCAGTTTGCTTACGAAGTGCCATCCGACATGCCGACATGGGATCCAAACGACAATTTTGATCTCCGGATTCAGCACGGTGCTTATTCGTATCAAGGATAACGCCAAATTTCTGCAGGCACGGCTTAATTATTTTCGTGCTTAAACAAACGCAATTTGAAACCACGCTGTTGGGTGTACCTATTGGAGATTTATCCCATGAAGAAAACCGTCTCTTCAATATTCTTGACGTGCATTTTTCTTTTCACACTTTCTCAACCAAACGGCTTCGCCGAAGACAGTACACGTTGGCGTTTGCCAGAAGGTGCCAAAGCCCGCCTTGGGAAAGGCAGTATAAGACAAATAGCGTATTCACCCAATGGTATACATTTAGCGGCAGCGGGAAGTGCTGGCATTTGGGTCTATGATATGACGACGTATCAAGAGGTGGCACTTCTTACTGAAAATATGGGACCTGTCAGTAGTGTCGCATTCAGTCCAGATGGAAGGACAATCGTGAGTGGCAGCGATGACGGTAGCGTTCGGTTGTGGGATGTCCTCACTGGCAAACACATTCAAACATTCACACGCAATGCGAATCGGGTATTGAGTGTCGCATTTAGTCCAGATGGAAAGACTATCGCCAGCGGAGGTGACGATACAAGTGAGGAAGGCCCGGGTTTCGGAATCTGCTTGCGGGATGCCCATACAGGCGAACTTCTCAAAGTGTTAGAAGGAAATAACTATGGTACTCTGAGTGTGTGTTTTAGTCCAGATGGGAAAACGCTCGCCAGCGGAGGCGACAGATCAAGCAACAATACCCTCCTCTTGTGGGATGTGGATACCGGTGAACCCATCGAAACGTTCAGAAGACCTGAGCCGTTTGGAAGTTTCACCAGTGTGACTTTTAGTCCAGACGGGAACATAATCGCCAGTGCAAGTAGTGACGAAACTATCCGCCTCTGGAATCCTCACACAGGTTTACTGCTCAAAACCATCACTGGACATACGGAGCCGGTCAACAGTGTGATTTTCAGTCCGGATGGAAAATTATTTATCAGTGCAGCTGCGGATGGGATCCGCGTGTCGGATACCAATGAACTCATCAAAGTTCTGCCTGTCCCCGCGGTCAGTGTTGTATTCAGTCCAGATGGAAATACATTCGTAAGTGGGAGCTCGGATGGTATCCGTGTGTGGGACACCCATAATCTCGAACTTCTTAAAACGATGACAAGAGACATAGTTCCTATTGAAAGTGTTGTATTCAGTCCAAATGGAAACACGATCGCCGGTAGTAGAGGGAACAACCTCCACCTATGGGATGTCCACGCTAACAAACGCCTCAAGACTTTTATAGGGCATACCGATTCGGCGGGGAGTGTTGTATTTAGTCCGGATGGAAACACGATCGCCAGCGGCAGTGAGGACAAAACGATTCGTCTCCGGAATACCCACACCGGTGAACTCATCAAAACACTTATAGCACACACAGCGTCAGTGAGGAGCGTGGTATTCAGTCCGGATGGAAACACGATCGCCAGCGGCAGTGAGGACAAAACGATTCGTCTCTGGAATACTCACACCGGTGAACTCATCAAAACTTTCAAAGGGCATATCGAAAACGTCAACACTGTCGCTTTTAGTCCAGATGGAAACACGATCGCCAGCGGCAGTGGAAGGTTAGTATATCTGGGAGGGCCTGAGGATTCGGGTACGTGTGTAGGCCAAGAAATTCGCCTATGGGATATCAACACTGGTGAACTCATAAAAACCCTCATAGGTCATACGTCCGTAGTCAATAGTGTGGTTTTCAGTCCAGACGGAAGCACAATTGCCAGTGTGAGTGGACATTGGCAAGCTTATAAAGCTGTTTGGAGTGTCGGGGAGGAAATCTGTTTATGGAGTGCCCAAACGGGTGAACTTCTCAAAACCCTTACAGGACATAAAGATGTGGTCTCAAGCGTGGTATTCAGTCCAGATGGAAACTATATCGTTAGTGGCGACTGGTATCATAGTTTGTATGATACCAGCGGAGGAGCTTGGAGCGGTGAAATTCGGGTATGGAATACCCACACGGGTGAACTCATTAAAACCCTTACGGGGCATACAGGTGGTGTCTCAAGCATGGCATTCAGTCCGGATGGGAAAACGCTCGCCAGCGGGAGGACAGATGGCACAATACTCCTCTGGGACTTCTCCTCACCACCGTAAACAGCCTTGTCGCAACAGATATTAAGGCTAAGGGTATGATAAACACTTAGGTCACACGATACTGACAAGACAGGAGGCTAAATATGAACGTTCTACTGATAGGGGGTTCGGGGCACGTCGGAACCATGACACTCCCCTACATGAAAAGCCATCATAACTTTCGGGTGCTGGATGTCAATCCGCCTAAAGATACCTCTATAGATTATATACAAGGATCCGTTACCGACCCTGATATCGTTCAAGAAGCGTTGAAAGGAATGGATACCCTTGTTTATATGGTCATGCTGCAACCGACGAGCGATCGTTCCTCTGTCGCGGATTTCAGCGACATCGTCGCAAACTACGAGGTGAACGCAAAAGGGCTGCATATCGTGCTACACGCCGCGAAGGAAGCCGGTATCAGACACGCTGTCTATACAAGCACCTTCACCGTGCATGAGCGGACGCGCAATAATTTCCCTTATGAAGATGTCGTGCCGCGCGATAATCCGGGTGTCTATGGCTTAACCAAAGGCTTTGGCGAACAGGTCTGCGAATACTTCGCGCGGGAACACGGTATGTCGCTGATCGCTTTGCGGATTACAGGTCCTTCTACACGCGAACAATGGCTTGAACGTTACAATCAACCGAAAGATTCATCAGTGCATATCTGGTGGACGGATGAGGAAGACTTAGCGACCGCCTATCTCGCTGCGATTTCGGTTGAACATGAAGGCTTTGACGCTTTCTTCATCGCTGGAGACCACGAACAGAAAGAGATTAACCTCTCAAAAGCGAAACGCCTGCTCGGTTGGGAACCGCTGACGCATACGCGTGTGTGAAAAGGGACAGATCGCGAGCACAGCTCGCTCCTACAAAAAGGGTGCTGACGCATACGCGTGTGTGAAAAGGCTATAATGCTAATCGGCTTCCGCTAAAGGAGAGCCTTCGTTATGAGCATTAGGTTATTCCTCACTTTTCTGACGCTTATCCTCATTTCACTTCTATCTTTATCCAATGCCTTTCCGCAAGACTATACACAGTCGGAACTACCTGATGGAGCCGTCGCGCGAATCGGGAAAGGTGGCGTAGGCGACATACAATATTCTCCTGATGGCAGGCTTCTCGCCGTAGCGAGTCGTATCAGCATTTGGCTCTACGATGCGACAACTCTCCAAGAGACCGACCTCCTTACAGAAGATACGGATCGGATTACCTGTATGGCGTTCAGTCCCGATGGACGCATACTTGCCAGTGGCAGTGGTGATGGTACAGTACTGCTGTGGGAACTCCGTTAATACTAACTGAACGACTCCGTAATTTGACAAAAACTGCATTGCATGATACAATATATTGACTAAATTCAAAATCCACAAAAAACAGAAGTGGTTAGTTATTGAATCGCCTGTCCTAACCACAATCTCATTTTTATTTTTTATTTTGTAAAACTAAGGAAAAAATCGTCTATGACCCAACATCCAGAACTCACGTTAACAACGGAACAACGTCCGTTTCAAACCCAGCGCAAAGACACGTGGTGGTTGCAGCCTTTAGCCGTGTTTGTTGGATTGGGTGCATTCATCGTTTATGCAACCTTTCGGGTTTTTGAAGGAAACCACTTCATCCACGGTCCATACCTGTCGCCTTTCTACTCGCCACTGCTTTTCGGCACTGATGCACATAGCCTTGAACACAGTTGGTTCGGTATGATGCCAGACTGGTTGACAAACAGTTTCATTACGCCAGCTGTTCTCATTTTATGGGCACCGCTCGGATTCCGCTTTACATGCTACTACTATCGTGGCGCGTATTATAAGGCGTTTTGGGCGGATCCGCCCTCTTGCACAGTGTCAGAACCGCGCAACGGTTATCGGGGTGAAAATTCGTTCCCGTTGATTATACAAAACATCCACAGATATTTCCTTTATGTTGCAATCATTATTGTGGGTATTCTCGCCTATGATACATGGAAAGCACTCTGGTTTGATGATGGTAACGGTGGGACAACCTTTGGTATCGGTATAGGGACCATCATTTTGGCAGGCAATGTCGTCCTTTTAGGGGGTTATACGTTCGGGTGCCACTCTTTACGTCACTTAGTCGGCGGGGCAGTTGATCTACTCTCCAAAGCACCAGTGCGTCGGCAAGCCTATAACTGTGTCAGTTGTTTAAACCGTCGGCACATGCTCTGGGCATGGATGAGTCTCTGTTGGGTCGGTTTTTCGGATGCATACGTCCGTTTTATAGCACCCGCACTCGGTCAAGACTGGATTACATTTTAAGCAGAGTTTATAATAGAGAAGAAAGAGGAAACATTAACGTGTCATCTTACGAAACACATGAATATGATGTATTGATAATCGGAGCCGGTGGTGCTGGACTTCGCGCTGCCATTGAAGCCGCTGTAGGCGACCTTAAAGTAGGACTCGTGTGTAAATCCTTGCTTGGTAAGGCACACACTGTCATGGCAGAAGGCGGAGTCGCCGCTGCTTTGGCGAATGTCGATGAAAGAGACAGTTGGCGTGTCCACTTTGCCGACACCATGCGCGGTGGGCAGTATCTCTCCAACGCACGGATGGCAGAACTTCATGCACAGGAATCGCCTGATCGCGTGCGCGAATTGGAAGCATGGGGCGCGCTGTTTGACCGAACACAAGAGGGAGGTATCCTTCAAAGAAACTTCGGTGGACACCAATATCCACGCCTCGCTCACGTCGGTGACCGGACAGGATTAGAAATGATTCGCGCCTTACAAGACCACGGTATACACCAAGGCATTGAAGTGCACATGGAGAATACCGTCGTTTCGCTCCTGAAAACAGGAGACAGGATATCCGGTGCCTTCGGTTACGAGCGTGAAAAAGGACGCTTCAAAGTCTTTACAGCGAAAGCCGTTGTCTTGGCAACTGGCGGTGCTGGCAAGGCATACAAAGTCACAAGCAATAGCTGGGAATACACCGGTGATGGACACTCTCTCGCATACCACGCTGGGGCGGAACTCATTGACATGGAGTTCGTCCAATTCCATCCGACAGGTATGGTGTGGCCCCCCAGTGTTCGAGGGATCTTGGTTACGGAAGGTGTCCGCGGTGAGGGGGGTATCCTCACAAACAGTGAAGGCACACGCTTCATGTTCGACGACATCCCCGAACTCTACGTGAACCAGACAGCGGATAGTCCTGAAGAGGGGTGGTTGTATACACAAGGCGACCGAGAAGCACGCCGTCCGCCTGAACTTTTAACACGCGATCACGTCGCACGTTGTATCGTCCGAGAAGTCCAAGAAGGCAGAGGCAGCCCACACGGCGGTGTATTCTTGGATATCGCGTGGATTAAGGAGAAGATTCCGAATGCTGCCGAACATATCCGCAGGAAGCTGCCGAGCATGTACCACCAGTTCAGAGAACTTGCTAATATCGACATCACAGCAGAACCGATGGAGGTCGGTCCGACAACGCACTATATTATGGGCGGTATCCGTGTTGATGCGGACTCACAGATGACAGCGGTTCCCGGACTTTTCGCTGCAGGCGAATGCGCTGCCGGTTTGCACGGTGCCAACAGACTTGGTGGTAATTCTCTTTCCGATCTGCTCGTTTTCGGTAAACGTGCAGGAGAATACGCTGCGCAGTTTGCGATGGAAAACGGAGCAGTTCCGATTGATGAATCGGAAATTGATACAATCGCTGCGCATACACTAAAACCCTTTGAGAACCCACAAACGGATGGCAACGACAACAATACGGGTCCTTACGACATCCAAGCACAACTCCAAGAAAAGATGCAGGAACTGGTCGGTATTGCCCGAAGCCAAGAAAGTCTCACACAAGCCATTGAAGAGATTCAGAACCTCCGTGAAAAAGCGGAGAACGTTCATGCGATCGGTAACCGAGAGTACAACGCTGGCTGGCATACGGCTCTGGATCTCGACTGTCTGCTCACGGCTTCCGAAGCGATTGCGCTCGCTGCACTTGAACGCAAAGCAAGTATCGGCGCGCATTCACGGGATGACTTCCCAGAAAAAGAAGAATCAGGTGCAGGCAAATATAATACAATCATCAAGAAAACAGATGATGGCGAAATGGTAGTCCGGCGCGAATCGATTGACGAACTCCGAGCTGATCTACAAGAAATTATAGATGAAATGGGATAAATGGTTTTCGGTTATCAGTTGTTGGTTAAAGAGGTTTCTGATGATGATAACCTAAACCGAAAATGGGGGAAAGTAGTTGATGATTGTCAGCGGATACTCGCGTCACAGCAGACGTAACCGATAACCGACAACTCTCACTGCGAGGCAAACTATTATGAGCAAAGCAACTTTTAGAATCTGGCGCGGCAACTCGGACGATGCGCAATTTGTCGATTACGATACCGAAGTCTCTGAAGGCATGGTGGTCTTAGACGCGGTCCACCGTATCCAAGCCGAACAGGCAAACGATATGGCTGTTCGCTGGAACTGTAAAGCGGGGAAATGTGGGTCGTGTTCCGCCGAAATCAACGGGCAACCGAAATTGATGTGTATGACGCGTCTTGACACCGTACCGCTCGACGCACCCGTCACAGTTGAACCGATGCGCGCATTTCCGATCATCAAAGATCTCGTTGCAGATGTGTCGTGGAACTTTGAAGTTAAAAAGAAAATGAAACCCTTCACGCCGCGTCCACCCGATGCCGAAGACGGCACATGGCGGATGGAACAAGAAGACATTGACCACGTCCAAGAGTTTCGGAAATGCATCGAGTGTTTCCTTTGCCAAGATGTCTGCCACGTCCTCCGAGAGCATGATCTCCATGAGGAATTCATCGGACCGCGATTCTTTGTTTATGCTGCATCTTTGGAAATGCACCCGATTGACACTGAGAATCGCCTGGAAGAACTGAAGGATTCAGACGGTATCGGATATTGTAATATCACCAAATGCTGCACGAAGGTATGTCCAGAGCATATCACAATTACAGATAACGCCATCATTCCGCTCAAAGAACGCGTGGTTGACGAGTTCTACGATCCGATCAAAAAACTTTTCCGCGTCTTTAGCCGTTGATAGTTACCGTTGCCATGGTAATATTTTTTTACAGCGAAACAGAAAAGAAAAATGCTTATGAACCCATACAGTGACTGGGTTATCAACCATATTTTGAAAATTACCAAAAAGCAAAAAAAGATACCATTTGGTATCTTTTCCAAAAGATTGGTATCTTTTTTAGCACAAAATTTCTCTTGACATATACAATTCGGAGATGTTAGAATCATGGGAACCAGCAAGAATGATATTTTAAGAGTCGGCGTGATTGGACCCGGCGGTGCCGGACGCGGTAACACACTCGGTTTCGCAACACGTCCCGATGCTGAAGTTGTCGCCGCTGCAGATACACATGAAAGCAGTTTAGACGCTTTAGAGAATGCACTCCAAGAACGCGTTGATGGCTATAAAGCGAACAGTCTCAATCGCTACCTCGGTGAACATGAATTCATCGAGATGCTCAATCACGAAGATTTGGACATCGTTGGCGTTTTCTCACCGCACTCCCTGCATGATATTCATGTAAAATACGCACTTCGCGCCGGTTGCCATGTCATCGTCGAAAAACCGATGGCGAACATTGTCGGCGACGCAATCTCAATCACCAAAATTGCGATGGGCAGCGGGTTACACCTCGTCGGCGGGTATCAACGCCATTACGAAGATACCTATATGGCAGGTAGGCGCGCAATCGCCGAAGGACGCATCGGAAACCTAAAGAAATTTGAAGTCTACATGGCACAGCGATGGGGTGCAGGTGGATGGCGAGGCAACCCACGTTTCTCCGGTGGTGGTCAACCGAACGACTCCGGCAGCCATCTCCAAGATATATTTTTGTGGATGACCAATGCTTTGCCAGCTGCAGTCTACGGCACAACCGACATGAAGTTTGAAGACGATGATGGAAATCTCGTTCCGAAATTCGTCGAAATTAATTCCTACTCTGATGTAACACTGGATAACGGTGCTGAAGGGACAATCACCATCCTCGGTAACACGCGCGTCGGGTTTGAAGAATGGGTAATTCTTGAGGGCGACGAAGGCACGATTGAAATCAAAGGCGGGATCCGGTACATCCCCAAGGATGGCGAGGCAGAACCGCTCACCTACCCGCGTCCGGAAGGATATCCACGCAGTAAAGTTGATCAACTCGTCGGTTTGGTGAAAGGGGACTATGAGGCAAACTACACCTCTGGTATCAACGGCGTACGCACCAGTTGGCTGACAAATTCGATCCTTGAAGCAGGCAGAGGTCCCGACGCAAAAAATCGGGTGGACTGCGACGAACTCATCCAAAAAGAGGGTTATACTCGGCAAGAGGTCTTAGCACTCATTGATGAATGCGCGTCTAATTCCTGCTACTAAAGCATACGGATGTCCATTCCGGTAGTTGTCCTTGAACTCAGCCAATACTAAAAAGGAGAAAAACCGTGACATTTTTGGCACAACTCACAGGTTTCCGGGAACCTGCTGTTAAAAGCATGAAATGCTGTATAATTATTGCTATTATATTAGTAGCAGCACCGCAGATGGGATGCTTACCCGGAAGCGAATTGAGCAAAGCGGAAACACTTGCAGAAAACAAAGACTATCACGGCGCGATTGAGGCTTATCAAAGCGTTGTGGATACCCAACCCGGTACACCGGTAGCATTTCAAGCGCAGCTTGCTATAGGGACTCTGTTTATTAAGCAGATGAACCGACCAGCAGAAGGCATCAAAGCCTACGAAGCCGTCATTGCCGCTGCACCGAAAAGCAATGAAACCGCCGAAGCGCACTACCAACTCGGCATGCACTATTTTAGAGAAAAGGATTTTACAGCAGCACAAACGCAATTTGACGCAATCGTTAACAACTTTCCGCAGTTGGAATTAAGCCATAATGCCCACCTGATGTTGGCGAAGAGTTATGAGGAGGCGAAAGACTACGAATCAGCAATAGAAGCTTTCGATAGTTTCGCCAATCGTAACCCGCGAAACAAACGCGCCGCACCGGCTCTTCAAAATAAGGCGCGAATCCAACGTGAATTCCTCAAGGACGAAGAAGAAGCGAAACGTACGAACCAATTGCTCGTTAAGAGATATGGTAAGGTTGAAGGTGCTGAAGATTCGGTTGAAAAAGCGAAAGAAGAATTGAGAGATTTCAACGCCACTATTCCGGAGCCAGACGATCCATTGGCAACACAGCAGGGAAGAGCCTTGGCACAGTTTGAAGCCCGACGGGAACGCGATCGACCGCGCGGTGGCGTTGAAAGAAGCCCCGCAATGGGAAATCCCAACGTCGAAATCCAAGATTCTGGATTCGGGATCAGCGCGGCAGATGTGATGCGGAACTTCGGTGGACAGGGGGGTGTCGCCGGTGACGACCAAGGGAGTTACCACAATGCTGAACTTATGATTGCCAACTTCTTCTACGGCGATGAAAGTTACCGTGATGCGGGTGCGTTATACTTCGATGCAATCGCACGCGCAGAAGCCGAAAAAGTGAAAATCGACCCTTACACCTACCTCAAACTCTCAATTTGTTACCGAAAAGTCGGGATGCATCAACGCGCGAAAGAGGTGCTCAGAAAAGCCGCAAGTCGAGATGGTGGTGTCATTGATGCTGTTGTTAACACGGGTCGAAATCACTATACTTCCGACGCATACGAAAAAGCGATAGAAACCTATAATTCTGTCATCGGAATGAGTCGGAGTAAAGATTCCGAGATATACTGGTTAATCTCGCTGGCACACAAAAAATTAGGCGACCCTGAGAAGGAGCGAGAAGTTCTTGAACGTGCCGTTGCCGCGAACACGCAGAATATGGATGCGTTGCAAAGTCTTGCCGAAGTACTCCATTACCGGTTGAAGGATCGGAAAACCGCTGCAATCTTTCAAGACCTCGTCGATCAGAAAGGTGATTCGTACATCGGTGCTAAAACGCTCGGTGATCTCACCTATAAATATGAGAATTACGTCCAAGCCAGTGCAAGGTATAAAGCCGCTGCCCGGATAGCGAAGCGATTGCTTGGTAAGTCAGAAAGCGACGTTGAAAAGCGGGAACTTCGCAATCAGATAGTCTATGCAACTATTCTTGCGGCGCGCACAACCTATCAACGCAAGAAACCGGAAGACGCGCAACAGATGATAGACGAATTGGCGGCGGAATATCCAGAACACGCATTAATCCCTTATGGTAGAGGTGAACTGGCACTACTTAACGGCGATACCGAAACCGCTGTTGCCGAATTTAAAGCGGCGATTGAGAAAAATCAAAACTCTGATATTCCCGTCGTAGCACTTGGGGATTACTACGTCTCACAAGGCTATAATGACGATGCGATAGCACTTTGGGAAGGTTTTCTCGCAGATAACCAGTACAACCAGAACGTTCGGCGCAGCCTTAAAAAATTGAAAGGTGATGCCGAAGAAACTACCGAAGAAACTAAAGAATAGATCAACAAAGTGCGGTTGAAAGCCGCACTTGCAACCCTTATTTTCCAATGGCGCACGTTCGAAACTGCACCTACACATCACGATTTTTTGGGCATAATTAACTTTTTTTTGAAAAAAAACTTGACCTTTTACAGTCAATCGTGTATAATTAATGATTAAAGTTCTTAACTTCCTAGCGCAAGCATGCTTTAAGGGTAAAGTTCGCAGATCTCCCTTGGCAAAATTGTGCAATTCCTGAGAAAAGCGCGCTTAGAGGAAATGAGTCCCTGGCTGCAAGGTGATGTATGCGACATTCGCTTCAATATGTTTCGTAATAATATGGAAACAAGGAAGCACTACCTTCAGATTGAGACGATCTTCTGGCATGCATTGCAACGCAACCATACAAGAAACATTCCCGCGGGCAACATTGCACCTACTCCACCGATACCCCTTTATACCTCGCATTTTGCCTCGTTGCGTATCTCAACGGCCTAGCGGGCCGCTTGCAAGCGCATCTTCAGAAGTTTCATGCATTCGGTTCGGGTATCATACCAGTTTAACCGGCTTTTAGGAAAATCCGGTCTTCGTACCTTAGTTTCCGTATGCTGCTTTATGAAAAGAGCATTTTTGGAGAACCCGGTAGACGTGGTTTCAACCGCGCACCGAAAACGATAGAAACCAACATTAGTAAATTATTCTATAGGATCAGCCCCGATTCCATTTTAACCCCTTCTTCGTATCCTGCTTTTTGCGAACACATCTTAACAGATCGCATATTTGAGTAGGCACAAAGAATTTGTTAGACTGTTGGATGAACACCACGGTGAAACGATTACTTGGAACCGGGCACAATGAGGAGTATTAGAAACTATGGAGAGCTTGGACATTGGCAAGCTCCAAGAAATGGAGTTCTCGGAACTCAAAGATCTTGCGCTGACTCTCGGAGTGAACGAATACAGTGGGTCTCGGAAAGAGGAATTGATTAACGAAATCATAGAGGCTAAATCTGAGGGAGACATCCAATTTTATGGGGGAGGTGTCCTGGAAATCTTAGATGACCGGGATCAACACTACGGTTTTCTCCGTTCATCGCGCTCCAACTATTTGCAGAGCAACGAGGATATTTACGTGTCCTCATCGCAAATTAGGCGCTTTGATTTACAGACAGGGCACGTCGTTGAAGGTGTAATCCGGCCGCCTAAGAAGACAGAGAATAAGGCAGAACGTTACTTCGCAATGTTACAAATTGAGAAGGTCAACGGAGAGCCACCGGAAGCTGTCAAACAGAAAATTCTTTTCAATAACCTCACCCCTATCCATCCGTACGAACAATTGAAACTGGAACACAACCAGTCAGAATTCGGAACCCGGATGATGGATCTAATAGCACCCATCGGTAAAGGGCAACGCGGGTTGATCGTCGCTCCGCCTTATAGTGGAAAAACGACACTGCTGAAGAATATTGCCGCCGGTATTGAAGCGAACCATCCAGAAATCTCCCTCATCTTTCTACTGATCGATGAACGCCCGGAGGAAGTTACGGATGTCGCACGCTCCGTCAAAGGTGAAGTCATTAGCTCCACCTTCGACGAACATCCTGAACGCCACATTCAAGTTGCAGAAATGGCGATTGAAAAGGCAAAACGCTGGGCAGAGTACGGGAAAGATGTCGTTGTGTTATTAGATAGCATGACCCGATTGGCACGTGCCCACAATGTTATGACACCTCACAGCGGCAAAACATTGAGTGGCGGCTTAGATGCTATGGCATTCGTGAAGCCACGCCAATTCTGCGGCGCAGCCCGAAAATTTGAAGAAGGCGGGAGTCTAACGGTCATCGCAACTGTCCTGGTTGATACGGAAAGCCGCCAAGATGAATACATCTATGAAGAATTTAAAGGCACCGCCAACATGGAAATTCACATGGAGCGTGCCTTGTTAGATCTCCGTATTTATCCACCGATTAACATTGAAAAATCAAAAACACGGCGTGAAGAGCTTTTGTTAGCACCAGATATACTTAACAAAGTCTGGGTGCTGCGAAAATTCACAAGCCAAATGGATAACGCGGAATCACTCGAAATGCTGATTGAGCAATTCGGCAAAACTGGCACAAACGCCGAGTTCCTCGAACGAATGGTAGACAACGCCACGTACAGCAACACATCCAGAATCAACGCTCGTCCGAAGCGGTAGGTGTGGAATCCCTATACACCTGCTCCTTGTGCTTCAGAAACGAGACGACAATCATACGACGGAACACGAACTGAATAGCAAATTCGCAATTCGGAAATCTCAAATTAAGGGAGGACATCATGAAACCTGAAATTCATCCTGAAATGGTAGAGAGTGTTATCACGTGCGTTTGTGGCGCACAGCACAACACGCTCGCTATCCAACCCCAAATGCGGGTAGATATTTGTGGAAAATGTCACCCATTCTACACTGGACAACAGGCGCGATTCATTGACACTGCTGGACGTGTTGAAAGTTTTCGCCGACGTTATGGGTTAACCGAAACCGAAACTGAAGAAGAAGAGTAGATACACAATTCGACTCGTTATTCCAAATTAACCAGAATTCCTAAGGAAGCACCCGTGTCTTATCAGCCGTTGATATAATATACTAAGAATAGACACGGGCAGCACTTTTATCATCGAAATATGTGCTAACTTCTACTTTGTTAACGGCTAACAGCAAGCTTTCGCTTGCAAGCGGTGCCACAATGCTTGAAAAACTTAAGGACATCGAAACTAAATATGCTGAAGTTGAAAAAGCACTTGGAGATCCAGCGCAAATTTCAAATCAGCAACGGTTAATAGAGCTCTCCAAAACCCACGCGGAACTTTCGCCAATCGTATCAGCTTATCAGGAGTACCAGCAATTAGAATCCACGCTTGAGGAGACGCTCTTTTTGATAGAATCAGAAATTGATGCAGACATGGTTGGATTGGCGCAGGAGGAATTGGACAGCCTCACTACGAAAAAAGAGGCATTGACTGAAGAACTCAAGATGCTTCTCATCCCAAAAGATCCAAACGATGAAAAGAATGTTATCATCGAAATTCGGGCAGGCACGGGTGGAGAAGAAGCCAGTCTCTTTGCAGCTGAATTGTTTCGGATGTATACCCGCTACGCGGAACGGCAGAATTGGAAAGTTGAACTCCTCAGCGCAAATCCAACGGGATTAAAAGGCTTTAAAGAAGTTATTTTCTCCATTGAAGGGACACGTGCCTATAGCCACCTGAAATACGAAGGCGGTATACATCGTGTTCAGCGAATTCCTACGACAGAGACGAGCGGACGTATCCATACTTCTGCTGCCACGGTAGCTGTGCTCCCTGAAGCGGAAGAACTTGATCTGGCAATCGATGAAGCGACTGAATTGCGAATTGATACCTATCGCTCCTCAGGTCCCGGTGGCCAAAGCGTTAACACAACCGACTCCGCTATCCGAATCACACACCTACCAACAGGACTCGTTGTAACCTGCCAAGACGAAAAATCCCAGCATAAGAACCGTTCCAAGGCGATGAAAATTCTCCGCGCACGCCTCCAAGAGCAAAAACAGGCTGAGATTAACAGCGAGAGAGCCGAAACGCGACGCTCTATGGTTGGAAGTGGCGACAGAAGCGAGAAAATTCGCACTTACAATTTTCCACAATCTCGTGTAACGGATCACCGTATCCACTTTAGCTCCTATCAACTTAATGCCGTTGTAGACGGTGATTTAGGAGCATTTATCGAGCAGTTAACGACCGCCGATCAAGCAGAAAAGTTGAAAGAGACTTAAAGCACGCCGACTAAAGGACACAGACTATGCCTAATAAAATGTGGCGTGTCGTAGATTTACTCGATTGGACAACGCGGTATTTTGAACAGCACGGCATCTCAAATCCGAGATTAGACGCTGAAGTTTTGCTCGCACATCTACTCGAAAGAAGCCGTTTGGAACTCTATCTCCACTTTGAAATGCCTGTCTTCCAAGAACATCTCACACCGTATCGAGAACTGATAAAAAAACGCATCGAGCACACACCTGTTAGTTACTTAACGAATCGAAAAGAGTTCATGTCGTTAGACTTCTATGTCGATGAACGGGTTCTCATTCCGAGACCTGAGACAGAGCAGCTTGTTGAAACGATTCTCAAAGAAAAAACAGGGAATTCTGAACGTCTACTGGAACTCGGTACTGGGAGTGGTGTCATCGCTACGAGTCTTGCAGTGCACCAACCGAAATGGGACATTATTGCAACAGATATTTCTGAACCCGCCCTTGAAGTCGCCGAGAAAAACGCCGACACACACGCCCCCACGGCACAAATCAAATTTCTGTCCGGTGATCTATTTGACCCCATAAAAACGGTAAACCCTGTCGGAGACATTCGATTTGATTGGATAGTCTGCAATCCGCCGTATGTCAAAAAGACCAAATGGGATACCCTGAGCCCAGATGTCCGTGACTATGAGCCAGAGATTGCCCTCTTTGCTGGCGACGACGGTCTCGCTGTGATTCGTCGATTAATTGCTGAAGCTCCTGAATACCTCGCACCGAACGGAAAACTCATCCTTGAAATCGGTGATACACAAGGTGATACAGTCCGAGCATTGATCGATGCCGAACCCGCCTACTGCACATGCGAACTGCTCAAGGACTATGCCGAGAAAGAACGGATTGTCCTTGCAAGTGTCCGCTAAGCGCGTACCGAGATTTTGTGACGTAGATAAGGATTCCCGTATAGTGCGTGCAATTTAAAGAATTACAATATTTACTTTTATGTCGCCTGTGAACCTATAGGCGGTTCCCCAGAAATTCTAAAAAAATATTTTTCTTGACATATTTTGCGACAATTTGTTACAATAAATTATAGCAAATGTTGGTAGCGCATTAGTTTTCGAGGGCGTGCCACTTTTTTCGTCTTTTTTGAAACGCGATGAACCATGTTAACGTTATATCGTGTAGCCTGCTAAGTAAGGATACTTATAGGCGAAGGAGCAGATTATAATGGCGCGCCAAACACCTAATGATTTATCTGCTGTCGAAGACACCTATCTCGCGACGCAAGCGAAAGCAGGCAATGACGCCGCGTTTAGGCAATTGTTCGACAAGCATTACAAATGGGTTTACAATAAAGCCTACCGAATGCTTGGAAATTACCAGGATACAGAGGAGGTTGCCTCAGATGTATTCATTAAGGTTTGGCAGAAGCTAAACAAAAACAAATGGGACGCAGAAAAAGGTAGTTTTCAAGCATGGTTAAACATGGTGGCTCGAAATACCATCATCGATGCAATACGAAAACGGAATAGGATTCGGGAACATCCACTCAGCGGTTCACCTGACGAAGATGAACAGCCGTTGAGCAAATATGAGGATCCATACTCAGGCCCCGAACAAGAATTAGAAACCGTAGAAGCACAACAGATTTTGGAGAGTGCCCTTGAACAGGTCACAAAATCCAATCATCGGATTGCGTGGATGCTGCGGCATTTAGAAGGTTACAGTATTGCAGAGATTGCCCGTATTCTTAACCGAAAAGAAGGAACTGTGAAGATCTGGATTTTTCGGTGTACAGAAGAATTGCGGAAAATTCTGGTTGCTAAAGGCATCCAGTGGATTTACTAATTTGGAGGATTAACTAATGCGCTTCTGGAAGAAATGGCGGAAGGCTGGGATCTCAGCAGACGACCTTAAGAAGGCAGAGATGCTGGAAGCTTATACGCGCTGGCTGAAAAATGAAAAGCTCTCGCGTAAGCAGAAACGTCTTTTGAAGGAGATCAACAGTTTCCCGGAACTTCAGCCGTTGAAACAATTAATCGATTTTTCACACTACCGCTTCGAGGAAAGAGAGAACGTCATGTTACCGCCGGGCAGTCAACAGCGCGCCCGCGAACGGGTCATGGCAGGAATTCGGAGCGATGCACCGGACGGGCTGCAGCCGCAATTCGGGTATAGTCCACAAGGTATGGGTAACGAAACCACCGAAATTATGCAGGTAGACGCGTCTTTACCGAACGCGGATGCACTGCAACAGTGGGACACTGAACAATCACCTACATCTCCTGAAATGTTAAAACGTTACGATGCGATCCGGACACTTTCCCGTTTGCACGTTCGGTTTGAGCAGAAGGATGATGAGGTATACGTCACAGATTTAGGCAGTTCTAACGCGACTTATCTTGATAACGAGCGTATTGAAACGTCTACTCCTGTTCAAGATGGCTCTACCCTGAAGTGTGGAAAAATTAGTTTCAAAGTCGTTGACATTGAACGTTCATAGCTATATGGGAGAAGGATCAGGTGTGCATTGGAGGTAGAGCATTTAATGCCCCTGTTCCTTATGAAAGTAGTGCATCTAAGGCATACCAATTCATTAGCATTGTCGCATTTCCGACAAGCAACGGTTAGTTACGGACAAGCTTGCTATGTTGAAGCCATCCAACACTATCTCGCCGGCTTGAAATTGGGTGCAGCCCAGCATCACTATATCTATGCCGATCTCGCAAAAGCATACGAGATGGTTGGAGAATGGGATACAGCATTGGCATGCCTAGATATCGCACTTCAGTTGTGTCCAGATTCACCGACAGCCCTGAGACGTAAGGCACGTATCCTTGATGAGAAAGCGTGTTATGAGGCGTTGGTCTGTTCAAATGATTTGCGGGAACCGCCACCCCAAGAATTCCTTGAACGGTTGGTGCCGGACGCTACAGTCCCACCCAAATACACCATAAATTCCGAATTTTTCAGTCTGACCTGTCATTCCGCGATGCACTCCGAGACAGTGTGGAATATCTGTCGACTGATTCATCGAACCTATGGGGAACTCGGTGAAATGCTTGGGCACTATCCCCTATCTCGCGTACCCATCTCAATTACAAATACAAACGGTACCGAACTATCGCAACGTTTGCTGCCGAATTGGGCGAGTGGTTGCTACGATGGTAGTATCCAATTGGTATACTGTGCAGTGAGTGAACCTGTTCTGGGCATCTTATACGCCCTGCTTCGGCATGAATGGGTCCATCTACTGGTCCATCACCTAACGAACGGGCATTGCCCTATATGGCTCGATGAAGGACTGGCACAAAGCATTGCACGTCCTATGTTCCAATCCGAACGCCTCAATTTGCAACAGTCGGTCCAAACGAAGTGCTTGCTCCCCTTTGCCGCACTGAGCGAACCGTTTAGCCAACTTTCTACGAAATATCGGAAATTGGCATATATCCAATCCACAGCAATCGTTGAATATCTTATTCAGCAATTCGGCCTCCCGAAGATTCGCGAGCTGCTTCATCAATTAGGTAACCATATTCCTATAGAGACAGCAATTGAGCAGAGTTTAGGGCTAACTCTGAAGGAAATCCCCTTTGTAGATACCGCTTAGGGCGCGAATTGTAGGCTTCTCAGACAAAAACACCCATAAACAATGACGAAACTCGACATCGGCATCCTCATCCTTGTTGGACTGGCAGGCATAAGTTGTTGCCGTGCAGGTTTCACCCGAAGTGTTTGGGGTGTATTCGTAATTGGCGTGGGATTTTTCGCGGCATGCCAATTTTGGCATCAACTCGCGGCACTTCTTCAGAAACTCATATCAAATCCCATTTGGACGAAATGGTTGAGCATTGTTGCCATTATCCTTGTCGTTTCTATTCTCGTTGACTCGCTCTGTGAACGTATCCAGCGTATCCTTGAAAAAGGGGTCTTAGGTTGGGCAAACCGTCTATTAGGAGTCTGCTTCGGTATCGCTTCTGGTGCGCTTGTTATTGCTTTCGCACTCATTCTTTTAAATACATACGGTGGCGATGGCTTCAAGAGCGAAATTTCAAACTCTCGTTTTGCCCCACAACTCATAGATATTGGTAATAACGTTTGGGCAGTCAGCAAAGAACATATGCAAAAACAACTCGACACCGAATGAAAACCCTCTGTCCTACCTCAGTGCGATATGCCCTTGTAAGCTGCACCCTATATTTTGTTTTTTTTAGCACGGCTCCACCGTCCGCGGCAGCAGAATCCGCTTTTGCAGATTCACTTTTCCAAGAAGGCGACTATCTCAACGCCGCCCACGAATATAAACGACTCCTTTTTCTACATCCTGATACCCCTCAAAGCGATTTTATAGCTTTTCGCGTTGCCGCATCCTACCAGAACGCAGGCAAATTGAAAAACGCAATTCGCGCCTACCAATTTCTGATTGATACCTATCCGGAAAGTAGTCTTGTGGCGCGGTGCAAGAACAATATTGCACAATGCCATATCCTGTTAGGCAATAGTAAACAGGGACTTTCATCGCTAAAACGATTTCTTGAGGAACACACCGAGAGTGACTTGGCACCGCGCGCACACTTTACAATTGGAGTCGTACACATAGATAAAAGGGAATGGACACAAGCGCGCCAAGTGTGGAACGATGTCTCTTTAACCTACCCAGCGAGCCCTTTTGCTGAGGTTAGCAATAGATTAGCAGAGAAGGTAAAAGATGCCGAGAATTTGCCGCGCCGTTCCCCAACGATTGCGGGTGTGCTTTCAGTGTTCGTCCCGGGCAGTGGACAGATTTATACAGGACAAACCGTTGACGGACTCTATACGTTTGTTAGCGTCGCAGTGCTGGGAGGTGCGAGTTTCTACTACGCTGACCGAGGACGTTACGAAGTCGCTGTCCCTATCGGAATACTCGGCGCGTTTTTCTATGGGAATAGCATTTACAAGGGAATCCAGACTGCCCGAACCTTTAACCTACAGCATGAAAGACTGTTTCGTAATAAACTCCAACAGGAAATTCGAGATTCCGGCTTATTCGGGGCAATACCACCACCAGCAGATGAAGTGAAATTAGTGCTGTGGCAATCTAAGTTTTAACATGCCAACGACGTATCTATTAATCTCTATCATAGCCTTTACAACGAGCGGCACCCCTGAAGTAACAGATCCGCAATATTGTTACGCAGAGCAACTTTTTGAATCGGGTGATTACCAAGCGGCACGGCTTGCGTATAAACGGCTGTTGTTCTACGAGCCTGATACGGAGTTCAGAGATATAGCGAACTATCGGATCGCACAGACTTATTATTATCAGAATGATGCTACACGTGCTGAAGAGTTGTTTCGTAGGTTTTCAGCCATTCATCCGAATTCGCCTTTGCGGTTTCAGAGTCAATTGATGCTTGGGCAGCTGCATTTTGATGCGGGGAAGTATTCACAGGCGCGAAGTAGCCTCTTTGAGCTCTTACACGCCAGCACGGAGCCAGAAGTCGTGGCTGCAGCACACTACTTACGCGGTTGGTGCTACATTCATACGACCGATTGGAACAAGGCGATCTCAGAACTGCGACAAGTAAACACATCCGAGATGGGTGTATTCCGGCGGAAAAAAGCGAGCGAATTGGCGGACACACTACTGGCGGAGACACCTCTGCCGTCCAAATTACCACAAGTGGCAGGTTGGCTTTCTACAGTTGTTCCTGGGAGTGGGCAGCTTTACGTGGGCAAAGTGAAAGAGGGCGTTCTCGCGGCAGCATTGAGTGGAACGTTCATCTATCTTGCTGTAGATGCTATTCGTGACCGTCGATATATCGACTGTGCCGGTATATCTCTCGTTGGGTGGCAATTTTACTGGGGGAACCGAACGGGTGCCCAGCAACTCGCCTCCGAATATAATAAACACCACGAGCAGGCATTCATTGAAGCGTTGAAACGTCAGAGTGAGAGCGTTCACCCCCAGTAACACTGAATTACACGAGGATAGTTT
Organism: Candidatus Poribacteria bacterium; assembly: GCA_965208735.1. Classification (GTDB taxonomy): domain Bacteria; phylum Poribacteria; class WGA-4E; order WGA-4E; family WGA-3G; genus WGA-3G. Next base: position 3,408,574 of record CBDBPM010000002.1, on the reverse strand, counting down.
ACCACTCTGTCTGCTTAAGGAATTCCAACGTCATCAAGGTATGCCCCTCCGCATTTGGATGAACACCGTCCTGGGTTGTCCAGAGTGCTCCGGGACGGGCAGCGACTGCGTTATCAAAAGCGGCATTTGTGGGAATTAGTCTTGCGTCAAACTCCGCCGCGAGCCTATGAATGCTTTCATTGTAAGCATCTACGTCCAACGGACGTGGCTCTTCAACATCTTCTTCAATATAAAAAATTTCAAATAGAAAAAGAGACGCGTCTAACTCGGTTTTTGCGCGCGTGAGAATCCGTCGATAGCACGCCTCCCAAACCGGCAGATACTCTTCTGACGAAACGCCTGCGCCATGCTGGCGACTGGCATTGTTAATACCAATTTTCACCGAGAGCCATTTCGGTTCTTCGGCAATCACATCGGTGTCCCACCGATTCTCTAAACCTTCAACAATATCTCCACCAATGCCTTTGTTGACATAGGCAATATCGCGTTCGGGGTATTTAGCAGTGATGAGTTCAGTTATTTTTCGGACGTAGCCGTGTCCGAAGGGGGCGTGTGCATCTCGCCGTCCGCAATCCGTAATACTATCCCCAATAAAAAGCACTTTATCTCCAGACTGAAACAACAAATTATTCACAAAGTATCTCCTATATGTGATATACTGAATTAAGAGTTGTCGGTTATCAGTCATCAGTTGTCAGTTACACATTTATGGTAATAGCAAAGTTCGTACCCGCTACAAGTGGTCTCTTAACTGAAAACTAACAGCCGAGAACTGGTAACTATAATTTATCACACTTTGGACAGAATGCCAATATGAAAAAAATCGGCGTGTTACACATTATTACGGATACGACGCTGCAATCCCGATTCACGCACTCGGAACTGGCGGAACTCGCAATCGTGGGAGGTGCGGACACAGTGCAATTCCGCCAAAAGCACGGAACGACGCGCGAATTGATAACAACGGCACAGAGCATGCAGGCGGTATGTGAGCAGCACGAAATGCCGTTGATTGTAAACGACAGAGCTGATATCGCACTCGCTGTCGATGCGATGGGTGCGCATTTCGGACAAGACGACATGCCTGTTTCTATCGGGCGGCAAATTCTCTCTACAAAAGCCATCATTGGGGCATCTGCGCGAACTGAAGAGAAAATACTTGCAGCGATTTCCGAAGGTGCCGACTATATCGGATTTGGTCCCATCTACGGTACCTCTTCAAAAACGGACGCTGAAGCAGCGAAAGGTTTAGAACGACTTCGCCGAATGTGCGACATCGCAGCTTGCCCAGTTATCGCGATCGGCGGCATTACTGTTCAGACCGCTGCGGACGTAATTCGGGCAGGGGCACACGGTATCGCTGTAATTTCCGCTGTTTGTGCACATCCCGAACCGACTGTTGCAACACAGGCACTGCTGAACGAAATTCACGGAGCAAAATAAACCAATCAGATGAAAGCAGATATAAACGATATAACTAACATTCAATATGCCGCTAAACTGTTCAGAGAGATTGACGAGACCTATAAACCAGACTTGGATAAAATCGACGAGGCATTAGTCCAAAAATGGTGGCAGGAGCAGCACTTTTTTGATACCAACATGAAGGCGATTGATCGACGGGCAATTCGTGTGCTAAAGCCTGGTATCTGGAACCATAATGAGGGTCCCGATTTTATGCACGCCGAAATTGAGATTGATGGTAAACTTCATATCGGTGATGTCGAAATTCATGTCCGATCTTCAGAGTGGTACGCCCATAAGCATCATCTCAATTCCAGATACAACCGTGTTATTGTGCATGCGGTCCTTTTTAATGACGACTTCAATCTACGGACGCGGCTTCAGAATGGAAAACGTATTCCAACCGTAGAACTGCTGAAATGGGTCGCTGTAGATACAGGGGATCTATACGACGACACCAAAAACACAACAACCGATGGCTTGTGTCGGATAACTGGAAAGCAGCTGAATATAGAAGCCTTGAAAGGCGTTTTTGAATCGCTCGGACGCGAACGGTTTTTAGAAAAGACGGAGTCAATGCGCCTGTTAAGGACACGCCTCGATTTCGAGCAACTCCTCTATGAAGGTATTATGGAGGCACTGGGGTATGAACGCAATAGTAAGGCGTTGCGCGAGTTGGCGCAGCATGTCCCTTTTGTCGACTTCGATCAGAAATCGGAGTTAGAGATCCAAGCGATGCTTTTCGGGGTCGCCGGTCTTTTGCCATCACAACGCGAGAAACCGCTATCACCAAAAGTGACAGACGATCCGAGCATTGTCGCCTTAGAAAAATTATGGAGCACTTCGGCATACGCGGAACTTCCGCCACGTATGACAGAGGCACGTTGGAGTTTTACAGGGAGACCTTTCAATCATCCCACCCGACGCATCGCGGCGATGAGCCAGTTAATTCATCAGTGTCAAGGCAGCCTGATGATGTACTTTCTGCCAACATGTGAAAAAGCCGCAATAGCGGATACACTAAAGTCGCTGCGAACTATAGAAAAAGAACTCCGCGCACTGCTGACCCTTGAACCCACCGGCTATTGGGAAACGCATTCTAACTTTGGGACTAACAGCAGCAAAGCTGGACTGATTGGCAATAATCGGGCTGTGGACATCATTGTAAATAAAATCTTACCAGTTGCTTATATTTGGTCGGTCGAAGCCGGAAGTCAGCAACTGCAAGAGGCAGTTCTACGACTCTATAGTGTCGGTTCTAAATCAACAGGGAACAAGATTATCCGTAAAGTTGACGAACAGATTTTCACGGAGGCGCAGCAGATGCGACATTTGAAACCGACCGCCAGAATTGAGCAAGGCTTCATCCGCCTTTACAAGAACTATTGTGTTGATCAGCTCTGTGACCTCTGCCCCATTTTGGAACACGATGCGGTTCTCTCGGAGGAAAATTAGCATGCGTTCGCAAGTTAAACCGCTGACGGACGAATCCTATTGGACAACACTCTGGGACGCGCAGCAGCACAAGGTCCGCCACTTACGGTGGGCGTACGTGGCAAATCGTCAACTCGCCAAACTGTTCCATCGCGCGCTCACAAGCTTTAAACATCCAACGCTGGTTGAGCTGGGATGCGCCGATTCGCTGTGGCTGCCCTACCTTGCTAAAAACTATAACAGCGACGCTTATGGCGTTGATTTTTCAGAACTGGGGTGTCAACTCGCACAACGCAACCTTAGCCTCGCAGGGACCGAAGGGACAATCATTCGTGAAGATGTGTTTGCGTTTGCCAAAGCGCATCGCGCAACTTTTGACTTTGTTTACTCAATGGGACTGATTGAGCATTTCAGCACGCCGCACGCGATCTTGGAAGAGATGTACAGTCTCCTTAAACCCGGTGGAACAATGCTCACGGTAACACCGAATCTGCGTGGTATGTATACACCGATCGCGCGCGTCGCGAGTCCGAAACTCTTGGCGACACACAAGGTAATTCCACCGGTAAAGCTTGCTACAGTGTTGCGAGAAACCGGATTTCACGTTACAGAATATGGGTACACAGGCGGTCCCTTGAAGCTGAGCGTCGTCGATTATTCGCCGTGGCGGGCAGTCATCGGCAAATGGGGACACGAGGTGCTCTGTAAGTGTATCAATCTGACAGATATTGTTGTTGGTAACCTATTAACAGCACTTCGGGTGCCAAACCAACAGTTGACCTCCCCTTATGTATATGCCTTGTGTACAAAACCTAATTAAAATAATCGAAAACCAACATTTATTCGTCTTACTAAAAAATAGTAATAGTGTTGTCAACATCCAATATTAAATTCACGTTAAATCGTTTGGTTCATAGCCTATAGGGTGGGCAAATGCTCATACCAACAAATCTAACAGAAATAGGAGAATTTTTTATGAAAATTTTATGTTTATTGACGATTATGCTGCTTTGCGTCTCAGTCGCTACTGCAGAGGAAACCTTCTTTTCTGCACTTGAGAGCAAAGCGGAAGTCGAAAAAGAAGGCGGCACCGTTGATAGCGGGAGTTTTGAACCCGGTAAATTTGGCAACGGTTTTGTCAGCAAAGAGGTTGGCGATGTTATCCACTTTCCTGTCGAAGATCGCTTCGTTAACCTCGATGAAGGCACCGTTGAGTTATGGGTAACGATGGGGTTCGATGCCAATGAAGTTACAGGTGAACTTTTCGTGTTCATGACTTACAAACGCGGCACCGATGCGATATTTCTTCAGTTTAACAACGGCGGAATCGCACAAATGCGGATTAAAAGCGCGGGGTCATGGCATAACGCCAATAGCGAGGCACTCAACTGGACAAAGGGTGAGCACCACCACATGGCAGGGACATGGGGACCCGACGGTTTGAAACTCTACTTAGATGGCAGACTTGAAGGTGAAGCTGATTTCGACAAGGGACCTACTGTGTTCGCGGAAACCTTTGAAGTCAACAATGCTTCTCCACCGGATCCCAAGTTCCCAACGAATTGCGTCGTTGATGGACTGCGGCTCTCAGACCATCAGAAAGAACCCGATGAGTTTGTAATGGATGATCCGGCACCTGTCCAGCCAACTGGAAAACTGGCGACGACTTGGGCACGGATTAAACGCGCCAAGTAACAAGCATCGAGGGACGGTTGTAATACCATTTCTGATTTTATTTGCCTCTTATGTAGCATAGACTGTTAGTCTGTGTTCCCGTATGCCAACGTATTTCATAACATGCGGTAATGCGACAACATTATTTGCAAATGGTATAACATCCGTCCCTATCCACGGAAAGGTATAAATATGCACAAGACAGAGAGTCCTCTTTTTAGGGCAGGAACGGAGGGGTACCATACATTCCGAATACCTGCGCTCGTCCGGTCAAACGAAGGAACACTGTTGGCGTTCTGTGAAGGCAGGCGGGGTGGTGGTGGAGACTCCGGGGATATCGACATTGTACTGAAACGGAGTTTTGACAACGGTGAGAGTTGGCAACCGATGCAAGTCGCTGTCTCCACAGGCACCGATACGGATGGCAATCCTGCGCCGGTCGTCGATCGCGATTCAGGTACCATCTGGCTCCTTTTCTGCAAGAATCTCGCTGATGGCGCAGAGGGAAAGATTGTTGCGGGTGAAGCACCACGCACTGTCTGGGTAACTTCCAGCACCGACGACGGTGAAACTTGGTCTGAACCGAGAGAAATCACAGCCACAACAAAAGACGAAGCGTGGACGTGGTATGCAACAGGTCCCTGCCACGGAATTCAGACAGCAAACGGTAGATTGGTGATTCCCTGTGACCATGTGCTGGGGAACGAACGGGACTATGCCCAATACGGCTATTCACATCTAATTGTCAGCGACGACCACGGTGAGACATGGCGGATGGCTGGCAAAGCACAACCCGGAACCAATGAATCGGTTGTTGTTGAGACGGTAGATGGCGGACTCTATTTTAACTGCCGGAACTATGTCGCACCAAAACGGCGTGCTTATGCGCGAAGCAGCGACAGCGGCGATACATTTACGGAATTCGGTTACGAGGAAAACCTTATCGAACCGATCTGTCAGGCGAGTATGGTGCGGTATACGGATGCCAACCAACACGACAAAAATCGCATCCTGTTCTCCAACCCCGCCAGTACAAGTCGCGAACGGCTGACAATTCGCATCAGTTATGATGAGTGTCAAAGTTGGAGCAGTGGCAAAGTCTTGCACGCCGGTCCCGCGGCGTATTCCGATCTCTGTATTGACTCAGATATGAATATATGTTGCCTCTATGAGCGCGGTGAGAATGGTGCTTACGAGACACTGTCGCTCGCGAAATTCGATCTGGCGTGGTTGACAGATGGAGAAGATACTTTGGCGTGATGCGATCTTAATTTTGGATAGGGGAGTGGAAGGATGGAAGCATAACCTTTTCGCAATTTCTTTCCTCCGACTCTTTCACCCTTTTGTTTTTTGAATTCGCTGATTTTTTGTTAAAACCTTACGCTGGAAACTTGATTTGAAAGCAACAACATTTCATGGTAAACTATGTAACAACCAAGCCGAGAGTTTATATTGAGCCAACGGTTATTAGCCACTTAGTAGCACGTCCGAGTGATGATGCAATATTAGCATCTTGGCAAAGAGCAAGTCAACAGTTGTGGGAGGACTATGGGGATAGGTTTGAGTTCGTTATTTCAGACATAGTTAGCAATGAGGTCCGACTTGGCGATGCGAACGTAGCACAGCGACGACTTGAAATCATATCCGCTCTAACGGTATTAGAGATATTACCAGAGACAAATGTGCTTACGTATAGACTATTAAACGCTGGTGCAGTCCCACGCAATTCTGTGACTGACGCACAACATATCGCTATCGCAACGGTACACGGTGTTGAATATTTGGTATCATGGAACCATAAGCATATTGTGAATGAATACAAGCGTGAGCATATCAATCAGGTTTGCCAAGAAGCAGGATTTCAACCGATAACTATCTGCACACCCATAGAACTGATGGAGGATATTCAAATGAAAGAAACACCAGAAAAGCAACTGGAATTCGACCCCGAAACCTACACGAATCCTATCCTTGAAGAATGTTATCGAATTAAAGCGGAAATTAGCGCGAAATTTAAATCTTTAGACGAATACTTTGCGTATTTAAAAACAAAACAGGAAGAGAACAAACGGAATGGAGTAAAATACGTCTCGTATTTTGATCCATCCAAGCACGCACCTCTAGAAAAATCCGACGATGATGATTAACCACGAGTCGGAACCCGGTAGAACTCATGGAGAACACTCAAATGAAAGAAACACCAGAAAAACACCCAGAGTTCGACCCTGAAACTTACACACAATATCTCTGGCTAAAGGTTCTGCTACCTACCGTAAGTATTCCTCACCGCGGTGCTCCGCAATCCATGTTTTCAGAGGCACATCCGCATCTGTGGGTTGCCACCAACCTTTAATGTCTACACCATCACCCAGCAGTTGCCGCCGAATCGGATCACACTTCTCAAGGAGTTCCGGTGGCATGAGGTTGTAATCCAAACCACGCAACCAACGATAACTATACCCCATAAACAAAACTTTCCGTGTTACATCAGAGAAATTCCAGCCGCGTGAATGCCACATCCGCCGATCAAAAAGCACTGCCGTGCCACGCTTGACGAGCAGATCCATTGCACCATCAGGATCACCATCAGGATCGTTATCGCCGTTTGGCGGACGGGTGTCAAGTTTGTGGCTACACGGAACAATCCGCATTGCGCCGTTGTCTCGGTCCGTAACGTCGGTCAACCAGTAACTAACCTTCAATGAAAGCCGAGGGTGTGGACGTTCCATCTCTGGAACAGGTCTGCCGCCATCCTGATGCCAATGTGCGCCTTTTCGGATCCGCTGTGTATCGGACGGTTCTGGCGGATACATGATGAGGTGTGAAATATAAAGTTGGATGTTCCATCCAAGAATATCCCAAAGGAGCGGAAACACCTTCTTGTTATCAAGCAGTTCCAGCAGTATATCGTCTTCAATGACGGTGCGGAACTTTGACATCAATTTGTGCGGTGCCAGTCCGGTTTTGGCGCGCTCCTCAGCATCAAGTCGGTCAGCAACCTCCTCTAACGCATCCACCATCTCCGGGCTGATAGCATCCTCGACGATAAGGTAGCCTTCGTCGTTGAATGCCTTGAGTTGCTCATCCGTAGCACAATATTCCAGCCAACTTGAATCTATCATCGTCATCTCCAGTCGCTAATTGCGGATTTCAGATTTAATCCGTCCCCATGTTGTTGTAAGTTTTCCAGTAACTTCCACAGCAAAGGCGATACCATCCTCCATATCCGCCTGAATCTGTTCCTCTGTGATCGCAACATTAAGAATACGGAGTTCATCAAGCACGCCATCGAGCCAGATACTCTCATTTGCTTTTTTGCCGATCCAGACTGAGGCTTCGTTTTCGTTAATGTCTCCTTCTCGCGCAACTTCTCCCTCCAATTCACCGTCGAGATAGATGCGAATTTCTTCGCCATCGTAGACCATAGCGACATGATGCCATGCGTCCAATGTCATCTGTGTCGTGCCTTCAGCAACAGCAGCAGCACCCGGTGCGGTATAGACGAATCCGCGGATTTTACCGCCCGGTGTATCAAAACCCCATCCGCTTTCAGCAACGGAACCTTTTCTCGCAATCACTGGATGCCCGCCCGGAAAAGAAGCGGGTTTGAACCACGCCTCAATTGTCAGTTCATCGCCACCGGGAAGGAGACTGTCGTGATGTGGCACTTCAATCAAACTGCTCGCACCATCGAAGACCAATGCGCCACCAACCTTTCCATCCTCTGTCCATTCGGCATCGGTAATCTCGCCATGATTTTCAAACTCGGACAGGTCTGTCGCTTCATCGTTAACCTCTTCGTCAAAGAGGTATAATAATACCGTCTCCTCTTCAAACGCAGCGAAACAACTCAGACTGAAACAAAGCACAAGCGCAAAAACTGTCAGCATTCGAGTCATTTGAAAACCCTCCTTTTTATGCAGATCTTACTCGATTTTTCCATGAGCCTGGATGTATTATGCACTATCAATTGTTAACGGCGGATTTCGGATTTAATCCGTCCCCATGTTGTTGTGAGTTTTCCCGTAACTTCTACGGCAAACGCGACACCTTTCTGCATATCCTCTTGGATTTGTTCTTGGGAGATTGCGATATTGAGGATACGGAGTTCATCAAGCGTTCCATGAAGCCAGTGGCTGTTCTGGCGTGCACCGATCCAGACTGGAGCCTCATTTCGGTGCATGTCCCCTCCTCGTCCGACTTTCCCATCCAGTTCACCGTCCAGATAAACGCGAACCTCTTTGCCATTGTAGACCATAGCGAGATGATGCCATGTATCCAACTTCATAACTGTTTCACCCTGTGCGACAGCGAAGTCGCCGGGTGCGTTATAGATGAAGCCGCGGACTGTTCCACCGGGTGTGTCAAGTCCCCATCCGCTGTCACCCACGAGCCCCTTTCTCGCAATCGATGGATATCCAGGTGGAAATTTCGCCGGTTTAAACCATGCCTCAATTGTCACCTCATCACTGCCAGCGTGGAGACTGTCGTGATGCGGCACTTCAATAAGGCTACTCGCGCCATCAAAGATTAACGCACCACCGTGTTTTCCATCCTTTGTCCATTCAGCATCGGTGATCTCTCCATGATTCTCAAATTCGGAATGGTCTGTCGCTTTATTCGCTGCCTCTTCATCAAAGAGGTATAATAATACGGTTTCTTCTTCAAACGCAGCAAAACTACTTAAAACCAGACAGAACAATGGCACAAGGACTATTAACATTCGAGCCATCTCGGAGTCTCCTTTTAATCCTCGACTCTCTCAATAATCTCCCCTGTTTCACGATCCCTAAAGATACGTTTCATTCTGCCATCCGGCATCCGTTCGTCTTTAAGATGTGCATATCGCTCATCAGCATCTGACTGGCTTGCTTGTGCGTCGGTAACTTCCGTCGTGCCTCGCCAATCCTCGATTTCAACTGCTTCCCACTGCTTGGATTTAGCGGATTTATAGCAGGCATCAATGACAGCGTTGACAACATATCCATCGTAAAAGGTTTCCATCGGTTCACGTTCCTCGTCAATCGCGTTAAACATATCAAGGAACATATCGCGATAGCCGAGTTCCGCGACTTCATCACCGACGGGGAAAAGCCAACCCGTGTCGCTTTCGGCTTTTTCAGCGACATAACCACCTTGTCCGACAGCCGTGAACATCTCATACCCTGTGCGGAGCCAGTGGTTGAGCCAGATAGTTCCCTCACTGCCAGAGACTTCATCGCGTAAATCCATACCGCCGCGGAATGCCCAACCCACTTCAAACTGTCCCATCGCACCGCTTTCAAATCGGATGAGCGCGATGCCGTGATCCTCCGCATCGATCGGATGCACGAGCGTATCTGCCCAGCACATCACCTCAAGCGGTCTGTTGTTTTTCCCAACGAAGTTTCGGATAATCTCGATGCAGTGGCATCCCATATCAACGATAGCACCGCCGCCTGCTTGCTCCAGATCCCAGAACCAATCGCTGTGTGGACCAGGATGTGTCTCGCGGGAACGCACCCACAAAATCTTGCCGAGCGCGCCGTTTTGTACAGATTCCAACGCCTTCAGGGTTTTAGGCGGATATACCAAATCTTCGAGGTAACCACCAAACACACCGGCATCTTCAACGATGTCCAGCATCGCTTTTGCCTCTTCAGCAGTGCGTCCAAGGGGTTTTGTGCAGAGGATCCCTTTGCCCGCTTCTGCGGCGAGTTCAACGGCTTTCAGATGTAAGTTATTCGGCAATCCAATGACGACTACATCTGTTTCAGGATGGTTAATAGCTTCTGCTAAATCGGTTGTCGCGTGCGGGATGTTCCACTCCTCGGCAAACGCTGTTGCGCGTTCTTCGCGCCGAGAGTAGACAGCGTGAACACGATCTGTGCCACGCTGGTTATGGAGCGTCATCGTGTAGAACATTCCGATGAGCCCAGTGCCGAGCATTGTAACTTTATGACTGTTCAGTTCTGACATTCCTTATCCTTTCTCTCCGTATGGTTATCGGCAGCCAATTATCCGACAAGAGGTTGCAGGTAATACAACACTTATTTGGAATATGTCAAGAGGTAGTGATTTGTTACAAGAACCCTCTTAACTGACAACTCTCACTGCGAGGCAAACCGATAACTGATAACTATTTTGCTTTATATCCTGCGATTACGCCCCAATCGTTAATTGTCCAACAGTGGTTCTGATCTGTCGCATGAACACCCTTGAAGGTCGCGCCTCCGGGTATATTCGATACTGCCCATGTTTTACCGCCATCAGTGGTATGCAAAATAGAGTTATAACCACCGACTGCCCAACCCACCATGGCATCAACGAAGATAATATCGTGAAGATCGTCAAAGGATTCGGCTTTCTGTTGGTTCCAAGTTGCCCCGCCATCGGTGGTATGCAGGATTAAGCCCTCCTGCCCACAGATCCAGCCGGTGTTTTCATCAAGGAAGTAGATCCCGAACAGGTTATTATCAAAGCCGGGATCGCGTTTCTCCCAATTTTCGCCACCATCAGCGGTATGCAAGAGTGTCCCGAATGAGCCGATAACCCAACCCGTTGTCGGTGAAACAAACCAGATATTTTCAAGATTGTTCCGGGTTTCGCCGACGCGTGCGCGTTCCGAGCTGCCGACCCAAGTTTCGCCTCCATCCGTTGTTTTGAGAATCGTATTTTCTGAACCAGCGATGAAACCGGTTGTTTCACTAATCATCTGGATGCCCATCAAATTGGCGCGAATGCCGCCGGGTCTTCCACCACGTCCAGGGGTATCACTTCTCGCCATTTTTCGTGCCCAGGTTTTACCACCATCTTCAGTCTTCAGAATAGTGCCTCTACCGCCAGTGATATATCCGACGTTTTCGGCTACGAAGTAGATATTATAGAGCGGTGCGGGACCGCCACGACCGAAGCCACCACCCGGAGGTCCACCACCACCGGGTCTCTGTCCGGCACCCGGGGGCTGCATATTAACTTCCATTTTCTCCCAAGTCTTGCCGCCATCCGATGTCTTCAACATGAGACCGCCATTTCCAACAACCAAACCGTTCTGATCATCCATGAAATAGACATCCTGTAGCATACCTTCAATGCCGTCGCCGCGGAGAATATCATCTTCGCGTAGGACGGTCCACTCCGCATCGGATACTGGAACGAAAGAAAAGAGGAGTGCAAGTCCAATAAACACTCCAAAAAGACTGATAATTGTTCTGATCATGGTAATTCTCCTTTTTCTAGTGGTTTTCAGCTTTCAGTTTGCCTCGCAGTGAGGGTTATCAGACAAGAGACTTTCTGTAACAATCCTCATTTTCCTAAAAACTGCGAAGGTGGAGTTCTTCGTTATGAAAGACTCTTAACTGAAAACTGTTAACCGATAACTGACGACTATTCTGACTGAAATGCATCATAAATCTGCCGAGCTCGGTTTTCAACATCCCTTAAGTAATTTTGACCGATCCGCTCAACGTAAAGTTCGGTCAATTCACCGCTTGACTCACCAAAGGCTTTGGCGAATTTCCGACACTCATCCTTATCGCCACCGGAGGCGTAGGCTTTGGTTTTCGCATCCGTGCCAGATTTCCGCACTTCAACGAACTTATCACGAAACCTGAGATAACTCCCGTCCCCGACAAATCGGACATCTTCAAGCGTTGCAAAATCAAGTGTCGGAAGCGCATCTGAAAGAATAGCACGCGCTTGATCCATGCTTATTTTTCCGTCGCGGAGGGCAATGGCGATACCGAGAAAAAAGAGGTCATTCTTATCACGCTTTGCTTCGCCTTCCAATTTTGCTGCACGGAGTTTTTCAGGATTCGGTTCAGATTCGTTGTAATAGGTGATGTCCTCTCTGACATCGCACGTTGCGGTGATCTGACTCTCTGTAAAGACAAAAGCGAGGTAATCAGAAAGGGGTATATCCGCCTTTTTGCAGTGTGCTGCGAGTGCGGTGACGAGTACCATAGATTCACCCGCCGACTTCTCACGCATCGCAATGGCAGTTCTACCGCCTTGACTCTGGATAAGTGCTTCGGGACCGGTAATCATTCCGCCGCTCTCTTCACCGGCGAAAATAAGTCTCGGGTGTACACCGAGTGAAATTGTCTCACCGTAGACATCTTGGACAACGGCCGGTGCGTCCGGCGCATCTGCAAGTTGGCGTTCAATCTTTTTCATAACAGCGGCGATCTCTTTGAAACCGACCGGCACGTTAATAACCTTAACACCGTTTGTGGCACCCCACTGATCCCAAGCGAGTGCGGAAGGCGTTGTTTTTATCATGAACCGCGGATGATCTTCCCAAAGTCCAGCGGTTTTGAGTTGCTTGGCATAGAAATCCATCAACATGAGGAACGCTTGATTCGGTGTGTAAATCGTCAAGAGTCGGTTATCCCCGAGATCCAGAAAATCGACACCGAGATGTTCCAATGTTTCTGCCCGCGACGCATCCTCTATCTCACAGACGATAAGCCTATCGCCATCTGGGTCGGTTGCTTGAATAATAGTACCGACCGGTTGTGCTTTGAGTTTCGCCGCATAATCTGTGGATTTGACGACATCAAGGATACTAAAATCGCACCCGAGATCATAAAATTCAGCCGCACCGGTCTTCGGATTCCGATCGAGCTTTCCGATGTTGTGATAGAGCGGATCCGCCTCAATGTGGAGCCAATGGATAGAGTTCGCAATCCCTAATCGTTCAAAGATCGCACGCATCGGACGATACATACACCCACCGACACAATCCACAACAATAGGAGGTCTTACCTCACGAATGAGTCTGAGATTCGCCTCTGTAGCGACACCGCTTTTGAGATAGCCGACGTAAAGCTGCACACCGTCATGGAGTTCATCAAGCCGTTCAAAATCAATGTGTTCGTCATCAACTGTGCTGAACTGAATAGGATAGCCTTCCGTTTCGGCGATTTTGAGAATCTCTTCAATCTTGTTAACGAACTGCATGGATTCTTCGGGTAGGTATTGACTGCCCTGATTGTTGAGGTCTTTGGTCGCGTTTTTGGTGCTGACGGAGTGGCTGGATGTGACATGCTCGCCACCGTCCAAATCGAGCATAAAAATCAGAAACGATGCCATCCAAATAGGCAGTGTACCAAACCCTTTCGGTACATACGTACGAATCCCTTGTGCGGCTTGGATCCGAGCGATGTGTTCGACATATTTCTGCGAATTGTAGCGCACCTCGCATCCGGCGAGTTTCTCAACCAACCTGCCGTCTGAGGTTTCGTTTGCCACGAGGCTCTTTCCAAGCGTCGCTAAGATAATCCCAATCTGGTTAATCGGGAAGCGAGTGTCCCACGGGTATAAAATATTCTGTGGACCCCGGATACCAGCGGTCGAGACTTGTGCTTCCTTCGCATAGTTACGGAACCATTCCCAGAGATTCAAATGCTCAATCAATTCCTTATTGAGATGGAATGTGAATGCCTCTGATGCGTCTTGTGGAAAAAGGGGTGTTTTGATTGTATCTGGCGTATTTTGCTCAACAACAGCGAAGAGTTGTTGCTCGGTGCGGTCCCGCTTCTGCCGATAGCTTTCGTCAACGGTGATAATCATCAACGCCCTCCTTGCAGGATTAAAGATTTACAAACATTCTATCACATCTCCATATTTTTTTCAAAAAAAGAGAATTCAGAATCCTTTACGCAAAAAAACAGTTGATTTTCTCCACAATTTCTGTATAATTAAGCCGAGTTTCCACCTTTTTATTAATATAGCCGCTATTTTTCACGAGACCTTCCATGAAACATAAGAGTTACTTCCTATCTTTCGTAGCAAGCGCAGCCTTGTTGTGTGTGAGCATTTCTCCTGTTCTTGCCAAAGCCCCTGCTACTGCGAAAATTGTGTTTAGGTCGTCACGCGATAACAATCGCGAAATTTATATCATGAACCCAGATGGCAGTGGTCAGATAAGACTCACCCACCACCGTGCGGATGATGCTGTGCCGACTTGGTCGCCGACGGGTGAACAAATTCTTTTCGCCTCCGATCGTGATCGGTTTCGGCTAAGCCGAGACTTGTATTTCATGGATCCAGATGGCAAAAATGTGCGGCGAGTGTTCGGCAAGTCAAAGGATAGATCAAGCGCGACCTGGTCGCCGGACGGGAAACAAATTGCTTATAGAAGACGAGAACCGAGCGGAACGTATATCTACATCGGTACAATAGACGGAAAAAAAGAGGAACGTATTGCGATTGGAGCCAGTCCGGCATGGTCCCCTGATGGCACTGAAATAGCTTTTCTGTCTGGTTATGGGAGTGGTAGCGTACGAATCAATCTAATTAACGTGCGCACAAAAAAACAGAAGGTGATATTTCCACGCGACGCACAACCGTCGTGGATTAATGGAGGTTTAGCTTGGTCACCAACAGCGGATAAACTGGTTTTTTCTTGGAATCCGGAACCGCTTCAGAAAAATATTGATATAGAAACGCTCTATATTATAAACAGGGACGGAACCGGATTGAAGCAAATTACAAGTGACGCTGCACCGAGAGAAACTTCACCGGTTTGGTCACCTCAAGGCGATGCGCTTCTCTATGACAAGGCCGATAAGAACAATCGCTTGCAAATCTTCAAAATAGCGTTGGGCAGCGATGTTTCAGAACAACTCACAGATACTTTTATACCAAAAGTATTTGGAAATTTTTTTCAAGCAAATAGTTCGGGAGACTGGTTTGACCCAGCGTTCGCATTGCCAGTTGCACCGCAACCGAATTTCCTAACGACGACGTGGGGGCAAGTGAAACAGGAATAACCTTTCCGGCAAACCAACTCAGCAGCTGTGCTTCCCAATTCAACCCACAAACGCACTTAAAAACTACCGTTCTCTTCCTGAAATGAGCAGGTCAAAGGAATTGCTCTGCCATCCGCCATCCATGACGATATTGTCCTTCGTCTCGCGTAAACGATCGACCATGCGCGCTTTCATGCGACGAAGCACATGTTTGTAACCGAGATGGTTCGCTACGTTATGGAGTTCGTGTGGATCGCTTTTCATGTCGTAGAGTTCGTCCTCGCTATATGGATTGTAGACGTACTTCCACGAATCCGTCCGCACCATCCTGACAGAAGCGAGTGTCGGCTCGTATCCGTGAAATTCGGCGAACACGTCATCGGGCCAATCCTCCACGGTTTCACCTCTCAAAAGCGGCACAATAGATCTGCCATCAAGATTATCAGGTGCTACTACCCCTCCGAGTTCCAAGAAGGTCGGCATCAAATCAACAAGGTTCACAAATTCATCACACGTAGTTCCGGGTGATGTTGCGCCGGGCCAACGGATCACAAGCGGGATGTGATGTGTCTCTTCGTACATGTGAAAACCTTTGTTGAAAAGCCGATGGCTGCCGAGCATATCGCCGTGATCGGTTGAAAAGACAATGACAGTATCTTCCGCCAAACCGTTCGCCTCAAGGCAGTCGAGAATTCGTCGCACTTGATCGTCAATGAAGGTACAGAACCCCCAATAGGCGGCAATGGCTTTCTGCCAATCGGGCCATGTCAGGTGGCTGGCGTTCCAACGGAGCATCTCTTTCTGCTGGATGAGCGGTTTGTTGATGAACTGTTCATCGAAGTTGCCCCACCGTTCAACGGTGTCCGGATCGTACATTGTGTCGTAAGGTGCTGGCACGGCATACGGGAAATGCGGTCCGAAGAAATTCGCAGCAATCATAAACGGTTGCTCAGAATCCGAATAACCGTCGATTAATTCAATCGTTTTATCTGCAGTCCATGCCTCCATCGTCCGTTCAGCAGGGAGTGGATGTCTTCCGTAGAAAGGTGCTTCGCCTCCCCATTCAAAAGGTTGAACAGCATCCCTATCAATTCGGAAGTCGATTCCATCGTCGCGGAGCCACTGATGCCACTCATTATAAGGGTGCCATTTGTCATAGCCCCAGAACTCCGTGTCACCCTGCTTGGCGAGATGCCATTTACCGATGCAACTCACCTGATAGTCTGCATCCCGTAGAAGTTTTGGGTATGCCGGTTTGTCGAGGATCTGGTTTGCAAATACACCGTTGAAATTCCCCATGTTCGACAGCTGCCCGTGGTTGTGCGGATAGAGTCCGGTAAGCAGTGAACCGCGTGCTGGCGAGCAGAGCGCGATGGGGGTATAAGCGTTCGTAAATCGCATACCGGTTGCGGCAATTTCGTCAATAGCAGGTGTTCTGCAAATTGGCGCACCGTTGCAACCGAGAGAATCAAAGCGCTGTTGATCAGTGAGAAGAAAGAGAATATTCGGTTGTCGTGCCATATTATTCCTTTTCAGTTCTTAGTCCGGTAGGGCCGGAAATCCATGTCCAACTTAGATTTTATATCAAACTCAGGTTAAGTATAACCGACTGACAAGAAAACGGCAACAAGGAAATCAACAGAAGCAGTCAGCGATCAGCAAAGAGCGTTAAACAAAAGTGTATGGACACTCCATTGGTTTTCTTCTCATTAGATTTCCTCATCGTTGTCTGATGAGTAACGCTTGATCAACATCCCAATTATAGGAATAACGAGCGAAACAATGAGAAGGATGATTAGGTAGCGCGTTGGGATCTGGAATTGATCTCCGATAAGAGCCATAAGATAATAACGCGGGAAACGTCCGAGTAAAACTGCTAAGAGATACAAGGGAAGATTATAGCGTATCAGAATCGCGGCGAATCGAAAAGGTTCAAAGGGGATTGGTGTGAACCCGGTAAAAACTAAGCACACGAACGCCATGCGACCAAAATAGTAGGAAAATCGTTGGAAGATACGGTTGGTTTCGACGTGCTGCTGGAGTTCAGTTTTTGAAAAAATCCAAAGCAGCAAGTGATATTCCACAAACGCGGCAATACAATTTCCAATCGCTCCAGCGAGACCAACGATGATCGGATCATAGACCTTCCCAAGGGCAATGACATACGGCGGTGTCGGCAACGGGATTAGCGTGCAGGCAACACTCATATACCCGAAATAACCGATCAATTGGCTATAGCGACTTCCCTCAAGAAAGAGGTATCCCAATGCGAGTGAAAGGATGGTTCCGATTGCGGTGAGAATCCATTTTCTCATAAATTAAATTGCAGCTACAAGAACAGTGGCATCAGCATCTGCTTCAAGGTTCAAGTGGGTTGGGAGACGATAGCGATATTCTTCGGTCCCTTGAAGTCGAGCGCAATTCGCTCAAATCGGATCGAATGTTGCCGATAGAACTCTTCAATTGCCGTCAACAACTCGTACTGTCCACGACGCTGTTCATCCCAGAAGTTGCAGCAAGGAATTATCACGGCGGGCCGAACGAGGGCTGCCTCTCCCAATTGACGCAATGCACCATCTGGATGGAGTCCGACCAAGAGATCATAATAATCCGCCATATCGGGTTCAAACTGCTCAGGACGATGATCAATACCTTTCAGGACTGTGCGGCGCGGATCAATGAGTTCGCAGGCAAAGTTTTTCTTTTTCGTGAGGAGACGTGTTAATATCCCCTTCCCGCCAGCAACATCGGCAATACAGTGAATTGTATTGCCGTATTGTGCGGCAATGAAATCTGCGACGACTTCAAATCGCTGCGGATCACCATGGACTCGATGCTGTTCTCTACTCATTTCAAATTTTCCGGATTCAGTGCTTCCAATTCCGGATGGACAAATCGTCCATCTTTCCGAATAAGATTCCCGTCAAAGGACATCTCTCCACCACCGTGTTCTGGTGTCTGGATCATCACCATATCCCAATGGACAGCGGATCGATTTCCGTTGTCTGCTTCCTCATAAGCCTGACCGGGTGTGAAGTGAAAAGAGCCTGCGATCTTCTCGTCGAACAGGATATCCAACATCGGGTTTGTGATGTACGGGTTGAATGCAATCGAAAACTCGCCGATATAGCGCGCACCTTCGTCTGTATCAAGAATAGCGTTGAGTCTTTCGGTGTTATTCGCTGTTACTTCAACGATTTTACCATCTTCAAAACGGAGTTGAATATCCGTAAAGGTCGTTCCTTGATAGATTGTGGGTGTATTGAAATGGATCGTTCCGTTGACTGAATCTCGCACCGGGGCAGTGAAGCACTCGCCATCAGGGATGTTACACTCGCCTGCACACGGAATAACCGGTATATCCTTGATACTGAACCGTAGATCGGTATTCTCACCGACAATGCGGACTTCATCGGTTTCTTCCATCAGGGACTTGAGAGGTACCATGGCGCGTTCCATTCGGCTGTAGTCGAGCGTGCAAACGTCGAAATAGTAATCCTCAAACGCCTCCGTGCTCATCTGCGCCTGCTGTGCCATCGCCGGATGGGGCCATCGTAGCACAACCCATTTTGTCTGTGGTACACGGATATCGTTGAGCGGTCGCGACCAATGTTTTTGATAACGTTGCATTGCCTCCGATGGGACATCAGACATCTCTGTAATGTTGTGGCTACCGCGTATGCCGATATACGCCTGTACCTTTTTCATACGATATGTTTCGTATTCGCCAATCAGTTTTATGCCGGCATCGTCTCCGCCAAGAATGATTTCACGTTGGATACGGTTTTGTTTGAGTTCAACGAGCGGGATCCCACCAGCGTTCCGAACCGATCGAATAAGGGCAATGACCATCTCCTGTGGAATGTCAATACCTTCAATGAGTACAAATTCGCCTTGTTGGATTTTTGTTGAATGATTTGTTAGTACATCAGCAAGTTTATCAAGTCGTGGATCGTGCATATTTACCTCGGAAGTGGCTATAGTTGAAAATAAAAAAATAATATAAAAATCTGAAAACCTGTTTCAACCCTCAATATTGAGCATTTTCCTCCAGAATACATCGTCAGTGAGCGATGCCCACCACGTCTCACCTGCTTGGACGTGTAACAGGTGTGTGGCACTTGGAGTATCATTTGCGCCTAAACCGGCCTCAATAATTTCTGTCTGTGGATCGCGTTCAATCCATTTAGCGACTCTATTTTCCAAACGTTCTGGAGAACGGATAGCAAGGATATTTACAATTTCCGCCGATTGCAAATCCAAGAGAAAATCGACGTTCCAGTGCAAGGTTTTTCCTTGTCTTAGCAATAGATTTCCGCTTCCCAAACCGCATTCGACGAATTGGTTCATCATCTTTTCTCGAATGGCATGTGGTGGTTTATCACCACTCCGCGTTGCGTGCCGAATGAGCCGTCGCGCCAGCGAAGTCGCTCCCTTTTCTGAAAGTGCAGAACCGACATAAGTGTAGTCTCCAGCAGGCAATGAAATCAATTTACCTTTTTTGAACCGTCCGAATTGTAATGTCGTGTTTTCTTTAAGACAGACTCGCAAGATGTATGTTCCAGCCTGTGAATTATCACCGATGATACGGATGCTTGGAATTTTCACGCAACTCCTCATTATCGCAGAAATCTTGTCTGTTACAATGTGTAGAGTCGAGGTTGGAAAACCTCGCCAGCGACGACGCAGCGTTTTACCCTGACTGTTCACTGAAATGCCTATTTTTTTTCCTAATCCACCATAGACTCAAGTATCAGATCTCTGTTCTAATGCCATAGTTTATCACAATTTGGGATAGATAGCAAATTCAATATAGCGGTTTAGTTTTCGGTTTTCGGTTGTCAGTTAGATGTTGAAACAAAAACGAAAATCCATTAGAATAAAGATTGAGTCGGGTTGGAAAGACAAACAGACACTGATGAGGTCAAAAGGGTCATGAAAGTACGTCTATTATCTGTTGGATATGTCACGGTTATTGCGCTGATGGTGATACACCTTCTGCCGATCTGGGGTTTCAAGTATTTCCCAACGCAGGACGGGGCAAGTCATATCTATAACGCATACGTTGTGAAGGAGTACCACAATCACGAAAATTACCGGTTACGCGAAGTCTACGACCTGAATGCCACTGTCTTTCCGAACTGGACATCCCACGCACTCCTACTATTATTGTTATACATCTTTCCCCCGCTCGTTTGCGAAAAGATCGTGCTGACCCTCTGCATCGGTCTCTTACCGCTCTCACTCTTCTATTTCCTCAACGGTATCGCAAAACGAAACATGGTCTTCGGACTACTTGGGTTTCTCTATGCCTACAACTACCTGCTCCACATGGGGTTCTACAACTTTGTCCTCAGTATGTCTCTATTTTTCTTTACTCTGGGTTATTGGTGGAGAGTCAAGGATCAACTCCGATTGATCAACATCGTGGTGATATACATACTGCTGTTGGTGACCTATCTTACACACTATCACTCCTACGCCTTGCTTATTATGTCCCTGACATTCTTTGCACTCTACGGATCGGTTTATGATGTCCTGAAAGGGGTATGGGGTTATAAGGAGACATCCGAGCCACTGATGCACCGTTTCAAGGATGGCGTAGTGAAACTCAAGCCTGCACTGACTTTTGTAGGGGCGCTTGTACCTGCTTATTTTATCCTGTTCTCCTACTATTTCTATCTTTCCAACGCTCACGGGAGTGATGGTGAACATAAGGGATTTGAATGGCTGAATGACTACTTTTTCTCTATGAAATCCTTGGTCTCTTTTCGGGATGATCACGTACTCATCGGACGGGTATTGTTAGTCTTTTTTGCTATCGCCTTCGTCCTCACAGTTATCAATAGAATCCGGCAGAGCCATCAATTCCGTGAATCGGAGGAATGGAAAGAGACTGGCGAACGCACCTGGACACGCGTTTTGACACAAATGGATGGGTTTCTGATCATGGCAATCGCCATCACTGCGATGTATTTCATAGCCCCATGGTCAGGCTATAGCGGCGGTTGGATAAACGACAGGTTTCATCTGTACATATTCCTTGTGTTGCTTCCGTTCTTCGTTGTCAACGGGCATCGCTATATAAATTACGGGGTAGCAGGGGTCATCATTGTCCTATCCTTATGGCATCTCGGCTATAATGTCCACACGTATGCGCTACTCAATCGGGACATCGCCAACGCGCTCTCACTGGAAGGTATGGATGAAAAAGATACAATTCTCACGAGTGAACCCGGAGAATGGGGCGGTTTTTCAGATTCGCTCGGTTTTGAACCCAAATACGTTGAACCGTTCGGGCACCTTGAATGTCTGTTAGCAACACACATGGGAATCGGTTACCTCGATAACTATGAGGCAAATACAGATCATTTTCCGCTGCAATACAAGGAAAAAGAGCAATACAAGGCAAAAGAATTGCCGGCTGATTATGCCATCATTTGGCGGACGGAGTATGGCGATGTTGCTGGCTTGGAGGAAGAATATGAACTCATTGATTCCAACGACTATAACCGACTCTATCGCCGTAAGCGCGTAGCACCGGACTCCGAAATGTGGGGCGGCGGAACCACCATCGCCTTTGACATGCAACCCGACGATGGACAGACAGCACTCGGACACATCGCTGTCCATTCAGATACGGTCTATACCGATGGGCGATACGGCTGGCTAACGGAATCAGAACGGGACGTCTTTGAAAATGGATCCGAAGTTTCGCAGCCCTACGAAGATAGCATTTGGGGACAGGAGGATGGCGTTTTCCGAGTGGCACTTCCGAACGGAACATACGAGATAACATGCTATTTCAGTGCAAGCGCATCTGAACCGTTAGAGATAAACCTCATTGCGGGTGCCGAGAAACAGATTAAGCAGTTGCAGATTCCGGCAGGGAATGAGACGATTGAGAGACGTTACACTATCACGATTACGGATGAACATCTGACACAGGTGATATATACCCGTGGAAAAGGGAAATACAAATGGTGGGGTTGGAGCGGTTTTACCATCCAATCAACCGACGGCGGACCGAACTTCCGCCTTCCAGAAGAAACCGATGGATAATGATTCGGTGTGATTTTTAGTCTTGTGTCCTATGTTAGTGGTCTTCCCCAAGTAACCCTCGCTTCTAATGGGAAACTGAGAAGTCCTTCATCATCAACATAATCAGATAAAATATCCGATAGTTCGGCATCAAATGTCCTAACATTTTCCGCCCCCATGTGCTCCTTGGACATGCTTTCTCTGGAATGAAAAGACTGAACATAATCTGTAAGCGACTGTGAGAAACTCACCGGCGTTGTCCGCTTATCTCCAATCAGATATAGATGTTCTCTATCCACGAGTTCTTGAATCAGATCAATCTGCTCGTGGTGTCTATTGGTGGAATACTTATGGATCAGTGAAAGCTCGGCATCATGCCAAGGTGCTCTGACAGGACGATCCCCATCAATAATTACGAGATAACCATCTGCTGTCAGCACTTCCTTGAATCTCGGAAAGACTACATCCCACTCCATCCAATGAATACTTGCACCAGCCGTCACCATATCGTAGGGGGGATATAGCTGCACTTCCTCAACGGCTCCACTGATCCACCGGAGGTTGGGGTGGTTGCCGTTGATAAGTGATTTCCCCACTCGGATCATTTCCTGCGAGAAGTCAACCGCATCAACACCATCTACATGATCGACAAGTGACCGTGCTATTTTTCCTGGACCACATCCAACATCCAGAACTTTTCCTCGTGATTCT
The DNA here is from genome assembly GCA_965208735.1 of Candidatus Poribacteria bacterium. Lineage (GTDB taxonomy): Bacteria > Poribacteria > WGA-4E > WGA-4E > WGA-3G > WGA-3G. The sequence goes on along the minus strand of CBDBPM010000002.1, from coordinate 3,385,517 downwards.
CCCAGCAAATTGAGAAGTATTTGATATGTCTCCTCTGGATACGGAGGTCGTAACTCATAAGTTTCTGCCAAACTTCGATTCTTGAATCGAGATGCGTAATCGTCCCAGTATTGTCGTGGTCTGGTAGTTTCCATGTTTTAATCTGTCCCACTGGATAAACGCTTATACGCAAAGAATTTTTCTTCAACCAAACCTTTAGCGAAAAGACTTTTGCTCAGATCAAAGCCTTCCTTAATAGAGTCTGTCCGTCCAAAACAGTAGAAGGCTGCACCAGCATTCAAACAGACGAGGTCCAAGATTGGTTCGGGAGTCTGGTTCTGTAGAAGAGATAGGAATATCTCTGCATTCTCGTCACTATCACCTCCGGGAATTGTGCTGTAGTCCCACTCAGTAATTCCGAATTCCGAGGGTGTAATTTTATATTCTTTGGTTATATCTCCAACGACTTCAAATATATGCGTGGGTCCAGAGATTGAAATTTCATCAATTCCAGATTCACCGATAACAATTAAGAACCGCGTCCGTCCAAGTTGGCGGAGTACTTCTGCCAACTGTCTGCCCATCTCTACATCAATTGTCCCGAGGATTTGATACTGCGGATTTGCTGGATTGCATAACGGAGCACTGAGATTAAAAATGGTTCTCCTGTCAGCCATTTGCCTCGCAGTCACAACCTTTTTCATGACAGGATGGTATGTACGCGCAAAGAGAAAACAGACATTCGTTTTGGCAAAAATGTCCGTTAACAGGTCGTCTTCAAAATCGAATTCACAGCCAAGTTCTTCGAGCAAATCAAAACTTCCATTCGGTCGCTTTGAACCTTTATTCCCATGTTTGATAACTGGAACACCACCCGCAGACAACACAAACGCAGCGGTCGTGGATACGTTGAATCGATTCAAACCGCTACCACCTGTACCACACGAATCAATGGCATTGAAAGTTAGAGGAACAGGTTTCGACCTCGCCAACAATGCCCTTGAAAACCCAAGAATCTCATCAGCACTTTCGCCCTTTTCAGAGAGCACTATCAGCAGTTCTGCTATCTGTCCGTCCGGCACATCTTTTTTGAGTATCGTATTCAAACATTGTTCAGCCTCATCGGATTGAAGAGATCTGCCACCTTTGATTTTGTCAATGTACTTTGAAATCATGATTTTCCTTCTGCCCTGAAGTTAGGAAATCAAATACCAGTTTGAAGTAGATGCTATTGGAAGTTGGATCCAATAAACAGGCAATTTTGACTCAAATGGAGTGAACAGGATCTGACAGGAAGGATTTTCGAAAGATCTCTCTGGATCCGCCTTCCGGTCCTGGAGGTGCCTCTGCTAAAAATTCAAAACCCATCTTTTTGTAGAATTGACGCGCTGGCTGCCCTTCAAGATTATCCTCGCCGAATGTTGTGACAAACAACTCGGCAGGTGGTCTAATCAAATCAAATACGTGCTCTAAGAGAATTGTGCCGACACTCCTGCGACGCCATTGTTCAGCCACGGACAGCCAGCGAATATGGTATTCAGACGGTCTGACGGATAGAAACAGACCTCCCATCAACGGTGCTCCGGCTGACCTATTTTGTTCTCGAACACAGTAGGCGCTTTCCCGATCTATGTTTTTGCGTAGTGCGCTCTGAAAATCAGGCTGGTCAACCATCGGTCCGAAGAGAAACTCAACCTGTGATGCCAATTCAAGCCAACTCGGAATATCGGCGCGTGTCGCGATCTGAACCTTCATTGGGGCTTTCCTTATTTTGCTCATGAAAACATACCGTTGGCGCGATCGTCGTGCAGCATTTGAGACATTATCTCTCCAATACATCGAGACAAGATTTAAAGCGACTGTCATGATCGGCATACTGTTTTAGCCACTCAACGACCGTTTTGCCATCCGCAAGTCTGGCTTGTAAATCCGCGCCATGTTCCACGAGATACTGCGTCGTTTCTACATGTCCGTGACCGGCTGCGCAGTACAGCGGAAAATGCGCGTGATCCGATGTTACATTGACATCTGCACCACTGCCGACCAACTGTTCTACAATTTCTTGGTCCCCGTTTCGAGCAGCATGGTGCAAGGCTGTATCGCCACGGGCGTAACGCTCGTGCACTAACGTTGAGTTGTCCCGGAGCATTGCATTGACTCGCTGCACATTGGCTAAGAAAACGGCGTATATAAACTGGCGCGCGGCTTCGCTCGATGGTTCGGCATGCGCATCCAAACCGCCATACGCAATGAGTAATGATACGACTTCCTTATTGTCTGGTACTTCTCCAGCATAGTGAATCGCATAACCGTCATGCGCTGCCAAATCAGCACCACAGTCTATTAGGTATTTAACAACATCATAGTGCCGTCTTAGTCCGGCATGAAATATAGGGCGCCATTCATATTTGTCGTCCTGGTTGACCAGACGGGGGTCCTGTTCAACGATTTTTTTTACGGCATCGAGATCCCCGTTGGCTGCCGCATCATGAATTGAAATGAGTGTCATATCTATTCTCCATGTGTTAGGTTAATTGTGTTCTAAAAATAAATGCAAAGGTTTTATCTTCAGTCCGGACTATTGAAATCGTATGCTCTGACTCATGGTGTCCATAATGCGTTAATCTTGTCCACGATTGACGCTACTTTTTCATGTTGGTTGTGTTCGAGAACATAGAGTAAATCTGGAAATGGGGCAGTACGACGGTAAAAAGCGCAGCGAGAACGCCAGCCATCGTCAATAACACCATCGTAATAAGCAACCAAATCACCAACATCCTCTGCCGGGTCACCAATCGTGCAACTTCCCCAATCAATAATTCCAGTGACGGTTTCCCTATTGACATCGACTAAAATGTTGTGAGAATAAAAGTCTTGGTGAATAAGTACGGGGGCAAAACAAAAGATAGACGGGTTGGCCATCACCTGCTCGAAATAGGTGCTAAGTTCCTCTTGCTGTCGGCGAGTGAGCAGCGGAAAGATATAGGTTCGTATTTTTCCGCACATTTTGGTTATCCCTTCCTGCCATGCCTGTGGTGTCGTATAAACATCGGTCTCAAGTAAGTCTTGCACACGGTCTACGGGAAAGCAATGCAGTGCAGTGAGAAAAGTCCCCAGCGGCGGTTGCCACCACGATGCCGATTGTACGTGCGGTGGACACTGATTTAGTGGCGTTCCCTCAATGAAGGCATATCCCCCAAACACAAACGGATAATGTTGTGTGGGGTGCCCGTGGTAGAGATACTGCGGAATAGGCAAGGGAACGGTAGGAGCAAGTTCGGTCAGTAAACGTATCTCACGGACCAAGTCGTGTGCTGCAACCTGATGTTTAGGGAAGCGAAAAACGAGCCGCCGATTGACCAAAAACGTCCGATTCGCCCAACCTTCGCGGAATGGTTCCCATGTTTCAATCGGCAACTGAGGGAAGTTTTCGGTAATCGCTGCGTGGTAGTTTTTCTCAGTCAGCTCAAGCATATGTCTCCATTATCAGTGGCAAGTCAATATGTTAGCCCCACGAGTCAATCGTAACTGAAAAGCAAATCTTTCTTGGAAAATTAAGGTGTTTGTGGTCTTATATCCCAAAGCTAAAGCATTGGGCTTTACGACCAAATGCCCGTAAAACCTGAAAACATGTAGAGAAACTTTTTGGGTTATATTTTACTGCACTGAACCGCACCTATTTCCTTACTTTCAGATTACATTATATATGATAACATATTCAATTTAGAAATGCAAATTTATTCTTAGTTGAACGCGGGGCATTCAGTTCTCTTAGCAGTTGCGGAAGATCTGCCTCGCCGATTGGCAAGGTTGATGATTTTCTCGGATTCTTATCTGAGTGTTCAATCAGTTTTAGTTTGTGATCCAGGGCGATAGAGACCACCGCAATTACCACACATACAAATGGGGATCTTTTTCCCGAATCAACGTTTTCACCTGAGTCGATTCAATTTGCAGGGCAATCTCTTGGCTGCCCATGAAATTGTGCCATTCTGTATCGGGAAGTAAATCCATTTTGTAAAGAATTTCCCGAATTGATTGGCATATATCGCTGATGATCTCGCCGCGTGTTTTATGATTGTTTGCTGATTCGAGTTTCTTAAGAAATGGTTCTATAATGTTCATCCATTTCGGGAGGCTTTGCGCTTGCCAGTGCAGCCATTTCCAGTATACGGGAAAGCGTTTATTGAGCAGACACAGAAGTCTTAGAGTGCATTCGACAAAAGCACCCTGGCCGATGAGTAAACCTATACCGTCACCCCGTTTAGCCAGACGATAGGACGAATTGTAGTCGCCGTTGTGCCAAATTCCCCATAAATCACTCGCGATCTTCCACTTCCAGATGTCTGGCGGGTAGTATGCCTTTTGGAAAGCCGATATACGTTCGCTAAGCGCATTAGAAGGGTCGTAGAGAACAAAACCAGACGACGCATAACAGAGGTTGTTATCATCAGCGGCAGCCCATTCCTTGATCGTCACCGGCGGATGAGCAGATTCGTGAAAATCATGATAGACTTCGTCGATGGTACTTATCCGTATTGTCTTAGGTCGCAAGATGTCCGTGTCAATTCCTAATAACGCATCTGGGATAGCCGCCTCCAATGCCTGAGAAATAGCAGAGCCATACGCTGTAATATCCTGTTCCGACAGCAGTAGTTGGCACTTACTTGGTCCCCAGTCATGATCGCGTGACAGTTCGTCATCGGCACCAAGAACGTCGGAACCCATTCCGATGACACCAGCACTGAGACGGGGAAGAACATCCGGAAAGCGTTCTTTTAACACAGGTAGAAAGAATTCATCAAACAAAGTTTTGCAGTATGTGTACCCCTTCAAGGGTAACTTAGGGCCTTCAGAATTGAATTGCGGCGAGTTTTGTCCTTTCACCAATCACCTTTTATGTAATGTGAGGATTTTGTTCAATTAATGATATTACAGAAGTGGGTTGGAAAATCCTCTTCATCATGAATCGTTACAATCAATTGTTGCAAATTTACTAAACTTTCTGAAAAGTGTCAAAATTTTTGAGGAATTTCCCTCCCTATAGGACTGCAGCAGAATCGTGAGGCTCACCGCTGAACCACTGGCGAGGTTTCCTAATCTCAGCCAAGCGCATTCACCACAGCATCACCGACCTGTGAGGTTGTGGCTTGACCGCCGAGGTCCGATGGGAGGGTTTTGCCGCCCTCGACGACTTTTAGTGCAGCTGCATCTATCGTTTCCGCCGCTTCTACCTCACCCATGAAGCGCAACATCATCGAACCAGAAATAATTGCCGCCAGCGGATTTGCGATGCCTTTTCCCATGATGTCCGGTGCACTCCCATGAACCGGCTCGAACATAGACGGGAATCGACGTTGCGGGTCGATATTGCCGCTCGGAGCCAACCCCATGCTTCCGGTAATAATCGCGCCGATGTCGGTGAGAATATCCCCAAACAGATTGCTCGCAACAACCACATCAAAGTCCTCTGGTCTCCGCACGAAATCCATACATGCTGCGTCTACAAGCAACGATTCCGTTTCTATGTCGGGATATTTTTCCGCTACTCGCTCGAAGGCTGTATCCCATACAATCATGCCGTAGCCTTGCGCGTTTGATTTGGTGATCGAAGTGACTTTGCGCTTCTTATCTCGTGCCCGAGCTTGTTCAAAGGCATAAGTGATAATCCGCTCGCAGCCGTGGCGCGTAAATACACCAACCTGTACACCGATCTCTTCGGGGAACCCTTGGTACTGAAACCCACCAACGTTAGCATATTCGCCTTCTGTGTTTTCCCTTATCACCACGAGATCAATATCCCAAGCACCTTTGTCCTTGAGTGGTGTGTTAATACCGGGATAGAGGACACTTGGCCGTTCACAGACGTACTGATCAAACCTCCGTCGGATAGGCAGCAGTAGCCCATTAAGCGCAATGTGGTCTTGGATGTCGGGGTGTCCGACTGCGCCAAGATAAATTTGGTCAAACGCCGCAAGGGTATCCAAGGCATCTGCTGGCATCATGTGCCCATGCTCGAAATAGTAGTCTGACCCCCAAGGGAGCTCCACAAAGTCCCATTTGATGTTATATTTGTCGGCGATAGCGTTGAGGACCTTGATGCCTTCCTCTATCACTTCAACCCCGATTCCGTCTCCCCGAATTACTGCAATCTTGTATTCAGCCATATTTTCCTTTCTATAATTCCCAACTTAACGCGAGTTCAACTTAAGGGAAGGGAAATCCGCCCCTTGTTTTTGTCTTTTTCCGATTTCAACTCAAGGTTTCTCCGAGTCATCCTTCTCGAAACAGTTCAATACAGCATCCCAAGCGAGTTCGGAAGCTATATGACTTAATCGGAAGTTATTTATATCTGGATTGTCTATTTCATCTGTTGTCACAGCATAGAGAACATCCCCATCAACACTAGTATGAAACGGGTAAATCGCTCGTGTCATCGAACTGTGAACATGCTTGGCTAATTGTCGGAGTTCCTCCATACTGATCTTCTGATTGGTAACCACTAAGGTCAGCGTGGTATTACCCCCCGACGGATTTGTGCCATTATCATCCGGCGGTGGCAGATCCAGAGCATCCGTAAGTGTATGTCTCTTGCCTGTCTGAGGGTTGTAATGCCCCCTAACAACATTGCCTTGTCGATCCATAATGGCTCCGAGTGAATTGACCACACTAAATACCGCGACCTTTGTGGGACCGACTTGACGAAAGGCACCCCCTTGTCCTGCACTTTCCCACTCGAAAGGTTTCAATAACCATTTCCCACAAGTCGCAGAACGGCCAGCTCCTCTGGCACCAAGCGGAAAAATACCGGGTTGCGCCACTTTCAAGGCTGCCCGACCCAGCGTTTTATCTGGATAAATCCAGTTCGCTCGGAAGAAATCATAGATGATAGCACCACGTACTTCATGTACGCCTGAATAGTCGCTCTGCGCGAATATCTCAGCAGATACGCCGGTCGCAGCCTCTAACCCATAAAGTGAACCGCCAGCAAAACAAACAGCACTTGTCCCACCATCTGCAGCGGCAATACCTTGAATAGTTCCAGGCATTCCGCCCCGAACATCGACGACAGACTTTGCCCCGTTAGGAAAATAGAACACAGTGCACCCTGTAGGTCCTTCTTCATACTCAGCTACACCTATATGCAGAGATGGGAAGTCAAATTCGAGGACAGGTCCTTCAAATTCTGTTTTGGGTATTAGATGCGTATTATCGTTTGTCACAGGTTCCGGATTGTCTGTCATCTTTGGATCCCTTTGAGATGTGCTCTCGTTTTCATTTGCTAACACGGGAGAAGCAAACACCATCATAGCAATGAGTAGCGAGAAACCACAAATTTTCATGAATCTATCTTGGATCAGTGCGTTACTATACATTTCGATCCTCAAAACCAATTCTGCTGGATTTTTGTTAAATTTTAAGCCTAATCGGTGGGATTGTCAAGTGCTATTGTTGATTACAGAAGTCGTATCATTTTAGGCGTTGCACAAGATGAGGTTCTGTGATATGCTTTCAATTGCAAAAAACGGAATTGGAAATCAGATCAACTTCTGACGCGAAAGCAAAGGAAAAACCGATGCCAAACACTCAAGAAATTGGATGGAAAGCCGTTAGTAAAACTGGCGTTGTTGCTGCCGGTGGCCCGAAAGCAGTCGCAGCAGGGATCGAAATTCTGGAAGCAGGCGGAAATGCCGCAGATGCAGCAGCCGGAACGATTCTCGCGCTCAATGTTACAGACCACGGTGCCTGTTCTATCGGTGGTGAGGTCCCGCTTCTTATCTTTGACGCGGAAAAGCAGCAAGTGAAATCGCTCTCCGGACAGGGACGTGCACCGCTTTCACAAACCGCAATTGATTGGTATATGGAGAACGGTATCCCGAACGGCGACATCAAAATGGCACCCGTGCCATCGGTTGTGGACCTCTGTACAACCACGCTCAAACAGTACGGCACAAAGACGTTTGCGGAAATTGTCGCACCCACACTGACACTGCTTGATGCTGGTGAAGCGGATTGGCATGCTGACTTGGCGGTCACCTTGCGTCGGATGATCGAGTCGGAACAGAAAGCGTCTGGGAGCCGTGAGGAAAAAATCCAAGCTGCAAGTGATCGTTTCTACGGACGGAACGGTGCTAATACCGATATTGCCGATGCCTTGGAAGGCTTTTACATTGATAAAGGCGGATTTCTTCGTAAAAGCGACCTTGCTGCGCATGTCACGCTCGTTGAAGACCCCGTAACGGTGGACTACCGGGGATATACGGTGTACAAGTGTGGCACTTGGACGCAAGGTCCTTATCTCTGTCAAGCATTGCGCTTGCTGGAAGGCTTCGATCTCAAAGCGATGGGTAATGCCTCGACAGACTATGTGCATGCGGTCACTGAAGCACTTAAATTGGCGATGGCTGACCGCGACGCGTACTACGGCGATCCAGAGTTTGTAGATGTCCCGTTATCCGAACTGCTTTCCGATGTCTATACCGAGATTCGCCGACCGCTCATTGATATGCAGAAAGCATCACACGAAGCGCGACCGGGCGATGTAGATAACATGGAGCCGATAAAGGCAGATGGTGTGTTTCGACCCGGCGTAGGTGGGACGACGACCTGTGCGGTTGCTGACCAATGGGGAAATGTTGTCGCTGCGACACCGAGTGCTAACGTCTATCACGCAGGCGGCATGGTCGGTCCAACAGGTGTCAGTTATGGTAACCGTTTACGGAGCCTTAACACAACCCCCGGACATCCGAACTGTATCCAACCCGGAAAGCGTCCGAGAATTACGCTCACCCCTACACTGGTTCTTAAGGACGGTGCGCCGATTTTAGCTATCAGCGTTGCGGGTGGTGATCTGCAAGATCAAGCGACGATGAATTTGCTGCTCAATTTCGTTGAGTTCGGCATGCTACCGGAAAATGCTGTCACAGCACCGCGCTTTGCTACCGCGCATCACGAAAACTCGTTCGATCCGAACCCGAACCGCATAGAGACATTCGGACAAGCGGGTTCGTTGACCATCAACGACAGTGTGAGTGAAAGCGTTAGGGAAGAGCTCGCTGATCGTGGTCACCAACTTAAGACGCAAGGTGGTGCTATTGCCGCGCCTTCCATGCTCTATATCAATAAAGACAATGGGATGCTCTATGCTGCTGGAGACCCAGCTGCGGGAAGGCATGCGGCCGGGTTGGAGTAAACTGAGATTGGACTGTTAATTCTCTGTCTGTTGCCAAATTCTAAATTGGCGTTGTAGTGCTTTTATAAATTTTTCAATAGACCTATCACTTTGCATTACACGCTGAAGATCAATTGCGTTGACGAGTTCTTCTACGCGTTCAATGCCATCTAAAGGAGGAACCATGGTTGCCTCATAAATTGCATTTAGCAACAGCCCTTTATACCGACCGCGCTCGCATTTCTGATCGGGAACTGCACAACCTCTGCCAAACACCGTTTTGAACGCCGCCGAATCAAGAAGTAACCACCGTTCAATATGCGGTTCAGGAACCATGCTAATGACTAAATCCGCTAAATCAGAGGTTACCTGATTAATCTCCGTTTCTCGTTCTGAAAGTCCCTTGCAATTGCTATCTGTGCCAACGATAATTAAATCGGGTAAATCCTCCTGGTTGCTTTGCAAATCCCGTTTATACTGTCTTAACTCCGTAATCACCTTTCCATGCCCACCGCGGACACTGGAAAGTTTAATATTGATTTCAACGTTGTACGCATTAGCAAGCCGTTGAATCAATGCTATGAGAAAATCCTCATGGGCAACATCTTCAACAAATAGATTGATATTACGCATCAAAGTCCCCCCGCAAGATACGTTCGGAAGGGGATAAGGCATCTTCGTCGTCCAATGCCACCTCAATTTCTGATTTCTTCCATAGTGGTCCTACAGACATCTGAGCATAAGGTTCAATTTCTGTGTTCCCGTTAACCTTACGACAAACATACAACGATTCGGGAGGAACGAGATCGGGCAAAAGTGATGAGTGTGTTGTCACAATGAATTGGATATCCTCAAGAATCATACGAGTTTCCAAAAACCGAGCAATGCGTCGAATCCTGCGAGGGTGAATACCATTTTCTGGTTCCTCAAATCCTATCAACGCCGGAGTCTCTTTGGCACCAACAAGTGCTAAAAGTCCTAAAATTCGGAGTGTGCCTTCCGATATGACGCGGGCAGAGATACGCTTTTCGCCTTCACGCAGATCCAATTCAACCTCACCTAATTCGTTAACACTAACATCAATTCCTGTTATAGATGGAATCATGGTCCGGAGCGATTTCTCAACGGTTTCAAATTGTCGCTTATTAAGAGCCTGCAAAGTATTGAGAAAAGCTGCAAGATCCTCCCCCATTGATCCAATATCGTGAACCGCCTTGACCGGATTTGGGAGCCGCATCTGTTCTCTGGGTTCAAGGTAGAAAGTCAGCCAGTTCGCTAATTCCGCCTGCATCGCCGTCAAATGCGGATAGTGGGGCGGATAGTGCGATCTCGAAAGGATACTAAAATCAAGATAACGCTCATAGTAGAGTGGGTGCGACTGTCCCTCCATCCGCAAATGCAACCGATTCTCGATTCGCTCTAAGAAAGCCTTCCTATTCTGTTTTGGCTTACCGTCGGTACTAAGTGCTGCAAGGTATTCATCCGCTACCCGCAGAATACCCAATTTCGGAAGCATTTCTATCTCAACACGGTAACGTAGATCTTTCTCGCGCACGGGTAGCGACCGCCTTGAAACAGGATTATTTGCATTCTGTGTATCCTTTTCTGCTGTTTCTCTGATTTTCTGAATACGTTGATTGACACTTTCAATAACTGCAGTGGAAAGTTGAACATCTACCTCTATGCTGAATGACACTCTTTCCTTTTCCAGAAGGCTCTTGATACCTTCATCTCCAAAAGTGAACGATTCCAGCGGATGCCCTCGGTAGGGAGGCTCAAATGCATCTTCCAAGGTATGGCAGGTTGACATCCGAGACAGAAGTTGCAGGGCATCAAGGAAATTGCTCTTTCCTGAGGCGTTAGGACCAACAAGCACGGAAAGAGGTTTGAGATTTAGTTCAAGATCCACGAGCGACTTATACCCTTGAATTTTGATTCGCTTCAGCATAGGAATGTGCCTCCGTTTAATATCCGAGACCTCGCAGATATTCTCGGTTTACGACTGCGGCTTCGGCTGCTGGACGCGGCGGATACGGACGATCAAGTTCCACAGAGACCCATCCGTCATAACCGACCGCTTCAAGTCCTTCAAGTGCGGCTTTGACATCAAGCCCTAAGTTTCCCGCGCCAAGTTCCGCGAAACGCGCCTTCTCACCGAAGCGTTGCGTTCTGTAATCCCATGTCTCAGGATCATCTGCATGGCAGTCTTTGAGATGAACATGCCCAATCCGATTCCGTAAATTTTCGCTCTCAAAAACCTGCATCGGATCGCTTCCTGCAGCGAGCATGTGTCCAGTATCAAATAGCAACCAGAGACTTGGGGCTACTGCCAAAAGGCGTTCCGCATCTTCAACCGTCTCAAGCATTGTGCCGAGATGTGCGTGGTGGAAGCCTTTGATGCTGTGAGCGTCACAATACGCGAGGATGTCGTCTAACGTTCGGGCAGCGTTCTCGAAATCCGCATCGCTTGGATCAGCACCGCCCCATTCTGAACGCCTCAACGATGGTACTTCGGCAGCATTATTGCCCAATGTGATGTTGAAACGGACTCTATCAAGTCCCGGACCACCCGCATTGACGATATGGAGCCCGAGACTGCGAGCAAGGGTTGCCATTTCAACGAGTCCTTCTGCTCCGTCCATAGGAACACTTTCGACCCCTTCCCAACCGGCATCGGCGACTTCGCGCAATACTTTCTCTGGGTTCTCTTGCTGTTCTCCACCAAATTGGATGAGATGACAAGCGAATTTCAATTTGCTCATGAATATATCTCCTTACTCATTATTATTGAGCGATGTTAAGGACAACTGCTGGTCGGGGTTTTGATACAACCACATCTCCATGTTCTTCTTAATACCACCCCATTCGCTGTCCAACATTGAATACCAAGCCGTATCCCTGTTTCGACCTTTTACGATTATATGTTGCCTGAAGAGACCTTCAAACTTAAAACCGAGACGCAGTGCCGCTGCTCGAGACTTTTCATTCAGAGAATCGCACTTCCATTCAACTCGGCGGTATTTTAACCTATCAAAAGCCTCACAGAGCATCAAGTATATGGCTTCCGTGTTCACGTTTGATCGCTGAAAATCCAGCGAATACCATAAGTGTCCGAGTTCCAATCGCCGCATATCTGAGACGATATTTAGGAAACTCACCATCCCGATACGTTGCTTCGATTCAAGATGATGAACAGTAAAGAAGAGTGGATCCTCCGATATTGCTCCATCCTCAAGCCATTCTTGCATGTTATGTTTGCTGTCAAAGGGACCGTAACTCATATAGGTCCATATCTGCTCCTTGATACCCGAACCGTGAGAACACTCGTAAAGTTCGACAACATCGGTTTGCGGATTGACAGGTGATAATGTAATGAATTTACCCTTGTAGTTTACCCTTTGAGGCGGCTGAATATGAGTAATAGGTTTTATGATATTTCCAACTGGAAGAGACGATTGTGGCATAGCAATCCTTTTCGTGTTAGTTATTGTGCGATAGATGCATTCAGAGCAGGTCGTCTCACTGTCTCATCGTATTGTTAGGTGCGATGAAGATTTCTAAGTCCCGGATTTAAACGAAAGCCTTCTTCTCGTCTTTGAGCCAAGTCTTCCCACGTAGCATCACATTCAATAAAGTGTTTCAAAACTTCCTGAGCACCACGAACAACTGGCGATCCGTGACCGAAACATATAAGATCAAATTCAAAATGTAGCAGCTCCCTGAGAGATAAACGTGCTTCAGCAAGATCTACCAGATATTCAGGCGCGTTAAATCCCACTTTTCCATCCGGAATGCCGCTGTCTTTTCTACCACCACTGAGAAGATCGCCGATTATCAGTGCACCTTTGTGATTTTTTACGTAGAAACAGACCTCCTCACGATGCCGGACATTCGGCACACGCACAACTTCTACAAAATCCCAAAGCACATCTCTGTCCGCGAAAGTATCATCAAAAGCAAATTCAGCGTCCTGTACCTGATTTTCATGGATCAAAACCTTACAATCCCATTTTCGCTTGAATTCCGTCAAACTTCTCTCGTGATAGGCACAGGTTAGCATTAGATGTGTCGGACCGCCAAGTTCGTCAATCTGCTGAATCTCATCTGCTGGCAGTGGGAGCGGATCTATCAATGCTCGGATGCTGTTGCTCTCGTCTTGCACTAAGAAACTATTCCAGTTGTATGCTTGATTCCGCGACGCACCGTGAACTTCCACCCAAGTAAATAGATAGGGAGTCAGTTTAGTCAACATCTCTATCTCTTTTGAGCAGCCCCCAAGTCGTCGCAACTTTATCCAACGGCGACACGCTCAAGACCTGCTCCATATCTTGCTGAATCTCATCTTCAGTCAGGACACGGTTATAGATGACAAACTCATCAAGTTTCCCGCCATAGGGCCACGGACCATCCAAGCGATTGCCGAACCAGTGATCTGACGGAGAAATAGGAATCTCACCTTTCAGGGTATAGGTATTATCAAGTTTGCCGTTGATATAAAGCCGAAGCTCCTTATCAAACTCGTAAACAGCAGCGACATGCGACCACTTATCGGTCGGAATCTCGTTCTTCGTGCTATTCCATGTTCGCCCACCTGCCCCGGGGCATCCCATCCACACAGAGGGTCTACCTTGATGGATACTCAGATAATAGGTGTGAGGTCCCGCCTGCCCGCGTACATTGCGATAATCACCGACGCTTTCTGGGTATACCCATACCTCCATCGTCAAACTCTTGGTAATCGCCAGACTATCAGACGCTTCGGCAGCGACGACACCTTTCTGAATTTGTTCATTAAAAAACACACCCGAATTGATCTTTCCGTCTTTCTCCCACTTGGCATCACCTTCGAGCGTACCGTGATTTCCCTTACCGCTCAGGTCTTCAACATCTTTTCCCTTTCCCACATCGAACGAATAGTAGAGAACCATTGCGTCGTCCTCAATAGCCTCGCTCACGAAGGAACACGTAAAAATGAATGCAGCACTCAGAATATAGGAAACTATCCATCTCATTTTATACCTCCATATCAAGATGTCGGTTCAAATGTCTTGAGAAGTGTTGAGGTTATGTCAATATCAATTTTATAGATTTTCCGTCGTGCGACACACAGGAAAGGTGGTTCTATACGCCGCACATTTGAGAGTTCCCAACAGACATAGTTAGGGATCCACGCTACGTCTTGCGATTCCGCCTCTTCGCGTGTCCAGTCGTGAACACCCGTAACATCAACGATTGCGCGTGTCAGTCCATTCGGATCTTCCTGACCTTCTTCAGTCAGGTAAATCTCATTCTCTACAAGCACGAGATCAAGAAATGGAATTTTTGGTGGCAGCCAACGCCGTATTTCGACAACCTTTTCACCTGCAACAATGCGCTGTACGGATGGTGAAACGATGGAAAGTGCATCAACTATCAAAATCGACTACTGCCAAGCGTCATCTGGCGGGAAATGTTGGAACTTCCGCCGCCTGCGCCTTTAAAATCGCTCTCAGCGAACCAGTCTTTGACGGTATCCCGCCATTTGATGAAGTGTGGTGCTTTTAGATGCTCTTGGAACGCTGCCTCGTCTGTATAGACTTCATAAAGCCAGATCCGATTCGGATCGGCACCGTCCTGAATTATATCAAATCTCAGACAGCCGGGTTCATCCGCGACAGAGCCTTTCGCGTCATCTATCATGGCTTCGATGAAGGCATCTCTATGACCTTCCTTAATCTGAATAGGTGCAATGATAACAAACATACTTTTTTCTCCTATGAGTGATTTTCTTTCTGGTTTTAGTTCCTGATACCGAATTCACATTAGCCTATCACAATTGGGGATAGATGTCAATTCGTCTCCCGAAAGTCAAGAACGGCTTCATAATATTTGGTTATTTGACCGTCGTACTTTGTCTCGATGAGATTGGTAATTCCTTCAAATAACAAATTTCTATTCTCGTCTGGCAATGCGATGTGATCCGAATAGGTGCTGAGCAGCTTGATGTATTGCTCAGATGAATACGTTTGCGTCCACGGATATACGCGTCGAATTGGCGAGCGAAATGCCTCCACACCCGGAAAGTTCGTAGCGTGTGTAGGGCGATTCGTGGTCATCGGAGCGTAGTATTTATCGTAGAGGCTTTGGCTTTCCGCAAAGAATCCTTCGTCCTTTCTCACATGCTGGTTCGAGAAAACAGCAAGAAAACCATTTGATTTCAGCACTTGGAAAGCCTTCAGATATCTTACCTTTGGATCTACCCAATGAAAGGCAGTAGCTGAAATAATCAACTCAAACGTCCCTTCCGGTTTCCATGCCTCAAACGCTTGTTGGACAAACGAAACATTTGGAAATTCCGTCAACTTTTTCTTCGCGACAGCAATCAGATCGGCACCAATATCCAGACAGACTAACTCGTACCCACATTCCGCGAAAGATAACGTCGCTTTCCCAGTGCCACATCCGACTTCGAGGATTTTGCTGTGGTCGTTGAGTCCAGAGAGACTTATGACATCTTGGATCAACTCCTCAGGATATCCGGGTCGAACTTCTTCATAGAGGGCAGGAGCGGTATTAAACGTGGTTTTGAGGTTGGTGCTTGGCATAATAATCTGCTTTACGCCAACTCGCCGCGTAGCAGCGGATTATCTTTCATCACCTCACCCTCGCGATTTCGCGTACCGGACGGCATGTAATGGATAGCCAGTGCCCGGCGGTCTCGGGGTGAGCGGTTCGGGTTCGTTTGGTGGAGTGTCATGCAGTGGTGGACCATCACACATCCGGCTTTAACCGGCACTGGCACAGCACGGTCTACATCAGCATTCACCTGCAACAACGCTGGCAATTTACCTTTTTCTGACTCGGCGCGCCCGTGTGCCGCTAACCCCTCTAAATAACTGCCGGGGATAACGTTCATACAACCGTTCTCCTCGTCGGCATCATCAAGTGCTAACCAGATACTCACAAGATCCGACGGGACACACTGCCAATATGCGTTATCCTGATGCCAATACACCTCACCGCCGTGATAGGCGGGTTTGTAGAGTGCCTGATCATGAAATAACTGGATATCGGATCCGATTAAACTCTCGACGATATCTAACAGCGGTTCGTGGTAGAGTAACTTCCGATATTCTTCATCGAGCCGCCACATCTCCATGATCTGCAACATCTCTTCTTCACGATCAGCGTCTTCATCGCCTTCCGAGTCCCCGACGACTGCAAGGTTACGCAACCCTTCACCGATTGTGCCGCGTCTCTGTGAAAATTGGGCATCGTAATGTTCGCGTAGCACGGTAAGGTGTTCGTCATCAATAACGCGTCCGTCGATTTTGAGATAGCCTACGCGCTTGAATTGCTCGACCTCTTGAGGCATAAGTTTCATAATACTGCTCCTTAAAAAATTTATGTAAACGCCTTGTGTTTGGGGTCTCATCCTATTCTTTCTATTCTGCCTTTTCATCTTTTTGATTCATCCAAGCATGCGTCCATAACCGAAGCAGGCGAGGCTTACGCACCTGTCGCACCACTTTTCGATTCATCGAAGCACGCATCCATAAGCCCCATGCAAAACCTGCTACCAACCAAATTGGCAAACTAACAAACATCATTATCAAATCCCATTCTCTTCCGGACCAAACGTTCAACACAACCTCGAAAATGACCCACGTAGGTACACCCCAACCGAAAACGCCTATCAAAACCCAATTTATGGACTTTGCTTGAATTAGAGGGCGTTCAAGGATCTTCGCCAATTTTTCTTTTTTTATCTCAAGCCATCTTCGGCGGAAGAACCGTGCAGGGAAATACCACAACGGTAAAGTGGGCACCAATATGGCGAGACTAAAAACGTTCCATAGACACGGAATTACTTGATGGCAACTCGGACAAATAAGGCCAAACCAATTCCCCAAAGCGTTGCCTTTTGCCCACAAACGGCTGTTATTCAGCGTTTCACAGTGCGGACAAGGGTAGTAAGTGCGTTCCATCAAAGGTTTATCACTCTTTTGGTCAATCAAGGTGACTTTGGGGGCTCGTTGCCCGAAAATCAGCTCGTTGACTATCAGCACTGGGTTCAATACCCAAAATAAGACAAGAGGGTGAGGTAGTGCGTATATTTTGAATCTTTTTTTGTCGTATTGCATCTGGTTTATCTCCATGTCAAACGGTTGCTTATCTCAAGGGATTTTATACATTTCAGTTCTGATGTCAATTCTGGTTGATGATTTCTCTTAAAAGGGTCCGCTGTTTTTGGTTACGCCCGGTGCGGTTAGGAAACCGCACCATAGGTGTCAATTTAAGAAAAAATAACCATCGTTGCCACCAGAGACGGTAGGCACCATTTGAAACTACACTGGATTTTACGCAGAAACCTTGGATACTTCTAAACTGCTCTTGAGTCCCGTAGGGTTTATTTGCTTGGGTGTTTCTTCAGTATCTATGTAGTACGCATGTGAACCTAAACCTTCGGTTTCCCCGTAGGGGCGGCATCTGTATAATAGCGAAGTTTCTATAGATGTCACCCCTACGGGGTTCAAGGTCTTCTGGTAATATGTGTCTACAGAGATGCTGAAGAAACACCCAAGCAAATAAACCCTACGGGACTAAAAAATATGTCTGTTTCTCTAAAATTGACACTTATGGTGCGGTTAGGAAACCGCACCTACCGGGTCTGGGTGGACTTCATGCATTTCAGTTTCAGTCTACATCAGATTCCTCGAGAATCTTTTGATATGTCTGCGATGCTACGTTGTATGCTTCGCGAGCGGCACCACGCTCGTCCTCTCGGATGCGGTTGACCTTTTGGTTCCAGCAGACTTCTACAGCATCCAAACACCATTGCGCACTTCTGCGACTTGCGCGGATCGGTTTACCGTCCACAATAACAAAAACAGGATTCGTATGGGACGATGGAAAGATACGGAGCGCGACCCAACTCGATCTGTCAATAGATGCCTCAAATTGAACGGGTACGATTTCACCGTCAGCGACAATTTCTTGCGTCTCAACCGCCTGGCCGTTAACGATGAGTTCAACAGGCACCTTTTGGCTCTCCGCAATGCGCGCACGCTCAACATCTCAATACGGCTGCTGATCCAGAGAGCGGTTCTTTATCCCAAGGTTCGGCGTTTCATCAAGTCGTGCGGCGACGCGAGCAGTGATGGTTACTGTGCTGGGTGCTTCCAAATTCAACTGGCTAATTTCACCCGCTGCTGTCTCCTCTCCAACGGGTACACCACCGACGGTGAAGTCTAACAGATGACTTTTGCCGTCTCCGACATAAGAACGACCGTCTTTCAATCCTGCCACCCACACATCGAAATCAAGGGCACCTGCAGGCATTTTCACATAAATACGACCCAACCCGACGCGTTCACCGTAAATGCACGGGAAATCCGTCTCGCCGCTGATTCGCGTGCGGAAACCACAATTCAGCGTGTGATACCAGATGTTCAACTCCCAAACAGCAGGCGTGTCTACCGTAGAGATAAAGTCAACAGCATCATGAACGACATCCACAATATATTCGTTCGCACCGATGCCATCAAAAGGCGGCATGTTATAATTGGGGAGTTCATCGCCATCTACTTTCAAACCCCAACCGCTATGACTGAAACCTGTTACCGCGCCCTGTTCTTTCGCCCACTGAAGGACAGGGAGATCCCAACTCGGCCATTCCTCAATGCGTTCAGTCCCGCTATAATCGTCTTCGGTCAGCCCAAGTAACGAGAGATGCCCAGCGTGTGATGAAGGGAACCCTGATACCTCCACATCGTAACGCATTACATAGTCATCGGTCGAGAGTTCGTGAACCTTGCCATCAAAAAACTGTTTCTGGAAATACCAACAGGGTCCCCACGAGAGTACACAACCGACATTGAGATCTTCGCCAAGGATGTGACGCATCATATCTTCGGGCGTAACCCCCTCCGTGGGACTTTCATAGTGAGAGCAACCCGCTGCGTGAACATGATGATCACCGGAACGCCAACCCTCCGCTGCGATATGGATCCATCTTTCCAGATGAAATGTCTCTTGATGCGTCTCGGCATTCGGAACGGTAACAGTTTGTGTTTTTACCTTATACTCTGGACCGCGTGTGTATTCGACAGTATAGTTGCCCGGCGGCAGGAGCACCGATTCACCACTGTGTCGATAGATTTGGTTATGAAAAAAGAAATCGGGTGCCAATCGCCGCCCGCGCGACGGATATACCCGATTCAATGCGTCACGAATGATAAAAGCAGCGGTTGTCGGTTCCCCATCAAAGTCGAATACCTCCAGCGTTACTTTCACGGCTGGCACACAGTTGAATAAGATAGGTACTTGGCTACGGAATCCGATGTCCTGTGTCCCTTGACCGACGTTGAAACCGAGCATCGCCTCTCGCTTCCCTGCATCGCGGCTGTAGAGTTGAACGATACGATACTCCAATTCCAATCCGGACAGACCGGCTTTCAAGGGTGGATTGGCATAGACTTCAACATCTAAAAACCGATGGGGAACGTCGCTCTTAGGGACGGTTATCTCAGGGTCAGGACTTCCGCTGGAACGCTTATAGAGCGGCGCGGCATTTTCGCTTTCTGCGGCTAAAGGTGCCGTCACGCCAGCCTCGTTGTGTACTTTCACTAAAAAGGTGCGCCACCCCTGTTGCATCAGTTCCTTATTGACCGGACCTTCCATAACCTTCACGCGGCTCTCAGGATTGATATTGACACCAGCTAAACAGTGCACATCAAGAATTTTTTGAATGTCAGCAACTGCTTGTTGATGGTCTTCGGAGATCAAGGCTTTCTTGATTGCCGAAAGGTCGTCCTCAGACAGAGGTGAACCGAGATAATCCAACGCTTCAATGAGCCGCTGGGTTGCTGACGTGAGCGGTTGAAATTCTACCTCAGTAACCAGACGCAGTTCATCGGTGAAACCTACGGAAGTGAAAGTAAGGAGCAACATCCAACTGATAAGTATCAAGTAAAGCGGACTGCAGGCTCCTTTTTTTAGAAGAGTGTTGTATCGATTTGTTGTCCATCGCATGTGGCATTCCTCCTAATTGCTGATTGGTTTCTATTACTAATGCCGTAGTCTATCATAATATGGGACGGATGTCAAGTTCACAGTTGTCTGAATCAAAATTCTAAAGTGACTTATGCCAAATCAGTTGGACCTCATCTGGATAATCGGTGTATGCAAATCGGCGAATAGTTCCGAGTTGACAACCCTGACTCGCGTAGAATCTGCAGGCGGGGACGTTGATATTTTGTGTCTCAATTTTCATCAATACACACGACCTCTGTCGCGCCCAGTTTAATGAGGATTGTAGAAGTTTTTTTCCTATTCCATGCCCCCGAAGTTCTGGGATGACGCGAAGATCCCAGAGTGCCGCGTGATCGTCTCTGTCTTCTAAGAAATTCATGTTAGGTGTGTTGAGAGCTACAACTGCACCACCAACCCTTTTATTTTCGATGAATGCAGACAGAATCCCCCAACGCGATATGTCCCATCTCCGCCAGCGACCTGGTCCTTCATCACAGTCGTAGTCTTTAATCCAAGGAACTGCAACTTCTTCTTCGTTTAAGCTGAGACCCCCCAAGCCGTTGGTGCCCATGAAATTGATTCTCAAAATGCTCCGCACTTCAAAGGCAATTGGAATGGAACCGTATGCCTCAACATCATCTGGTATCTGTTCGAGGATGCGCACTTCGGTGTCTTCATTAGTGTTCATCGTTTAATTTTTCCCTCCTTTATGAGTTGTGATGGACATGCTTCATTGCACATATCATGTCACATGATAATCCACACCATACTGCACCAAACCTAATCGTCGTGCCACACCTTGAGAAGCCGTATTGTCCCACGATGTGCTGTAGAGAGGAATGCGGTTCAAGGCACGGACAGCAAGTGCCCAAGCAGCAACAACAGAAGTTGCATACCCACGCCGACGATAACCAATCAGTGTATCAACTCCCGCTTCATGGGCACGTGATGATGAGCGGACACTTCGGCAAATTGACACTGCCTGTGAATCCTCTATGACCGCTAAATAGGGCTGCGAACTGTTTAGTTCCGGCACCATTTCGGCAAAGTTTCCTTTCAAAAGTCCCGCGTCTGTACGTGATAGTCGGACAACATTTGGCGGTGGTGCAATCTGTTCGGGAAAGCGATAAGCGGGACCGACCCAGACCCGTTCAATCGGCGCGTGACTTTGAAGAATCTCCTTGAATTGTCCGTGAACACTTGGAATTTTCAGGGAATTCATAGGCATAGGTTCGATGGCAGCAACTTCTTTCAGCTGCGTAACGATATTGTCCGGAAGATCCTGCCGAAATCTACATATTGAACCCTCATTGGTGTATCCAAAGAAAAAACGAGGTGCTGGTGTTACATCACCGGCAGGTTCGTTGATACGTTGAAGGCATCCATTTTCATCCCGTGTGAATAGTACCTCAACCTGTATTTTCATCAGTTCTATATTAGACCGCATCCGAAAGAATCCCGCTGTCTTTATTGAAATCCACCAAAGCATTTACGTACGCGGTTGTGGATTTGTGTAAACGTTCAACCCGCTCTTTGGGAATCGGTCCGCTATCTTCTTCAATACACAAGTCAGATATGATGCGGACACCGACATACTTGACGTTATTAATCGCACAGACATCCACAATCGCCGACGATTCCCAATTCACTGCAACGGCGCCACTCTCTACAGCAATTTTATCCCTAACTTCACGATTGTATACGTCCATATCTCCGCAGATTACTGGGGCTTTTGTAAGTGTAACATTGGGATCTGTTGATAGGGTATTTGCGAATCTGTTTATTGAGAATGAAGAAGCATCAAAGAGACGATCCCGCCAACTCTCTTGTTCACGCTGAATTTCGGATCTATTCGGCACGTCATGTTCAGAGACACCGGTAATCACTACAATGTCTCCGATATTCAAGGTATCGACCAAACCACCGGCAAATCCGAACTCAAAGAAGGTATCCACCTGATACGTGTCTATTATCATCTGGCACATTGATGCCGCACGTACTTTGCCCATGCCCGACTGCATGACAACCCATTGCTTGTTTCCATCAACGCCTTCAAATTGAAGTCTACTGTTCCAATCAACTGAACCACCAACATCCTGTCCTAAGACGTTGAGAAGTGCTAAGGTTTCATCGGCGTAAGCCGTCATAATGCAAAGTTTTGTACGCATAGATTGTACTCCATAATGAAATAGTCTATTAATCTAATCGTTCGATTTTTGAAATTCACAATAACTCCGATACCGAAACTCTGAGATGTCGCCTTTTTTCAACGCCATCTTCACTGCGCAACCTTCCTCATTCGTATGCGTACAGGAACCTCTTGTACAGTGCTTTCGGAGCGAATTCATCTCTGGAAAATAGCGGTCCATTAAGCGAGGCTCGATGTCGTAAAAGTGCAATTCGCGAAGTCCCGGTGTATCGGCGATAAAACCGCCGAAATCCAATTTGTAAAGTTGGGTTGCAGCAGTCGTGTGTCTTCCGCCTCGTTTCGGATTCACTGCGTTCGTCTTCAATTCCAAACCGGGTTGGATTGCATTCAGGAGCGAGGACTTTCCAACTCCTGATAATCCAGTGAGTGCTGAAATCTTTCCATTCATCCACGCTTTCAAATCCTTGATTCCGTCACCGGTTGTCGCACTCGTGACGATTGCCGGATAACCGATTTTCTCGTAAAGTGTGACCATCGCGTCTACTTCTGAACGGTTTTCAAGCATATCAATTTTATTAAAACAGACAAGTGGTTCAATCCCCGATGCTTCAGCGATAACGAGGAATTTGTCCAGCATTCGCTGCCAGATCGGAGGCTCTTTTACGGAAGAAACGATAACCAACCCATCAAGATTCGGAATGAGAATAACCCCTTTAGATTGTGTGCCCTTGCGTTTATATTGACGCTTGCGACGCATAACGGCTGCAATGACACCATGTTTTTCATCAATCACCCGAATTTTGACGCGGTCTCCAACATAGACTTGCTGATTTCTACTAAACGTGTCTCGTTTTCCGCGTAGCGAACATTGATATTGATTCACATCACACTGCACAAGGTAAACACCATTGCTTGCACGCATCACGACACCTTCGGGAAGCCCAACCAATTTTTTGCTATCAAAGAGATAGCCTGTCCGTTTGAGAAGTTCCTCGTCCGGTATAATTCGCGCGGTTTTGATGGCACTGAGATGCTTGACCCTATTTTTGACAAGCATTTTCTCTGATTTGAGTAGCAATGCGACAATAACGGGTTTGTCCGCGTCGTTGTCAAGAGCATTCTCTGCCTCCCGAATCGCTGGATTCATGCCAAGATACACCTTGCAATAGGCGACACGCTCCCGCCAATCAAAAGCTGAGTAATCACCTTCAACAATTTTTTGTGCTTCTATTAAAGTTGTGCCTGCATAAACAGACATTGCCATTATGTTTCACTTACCTTTGTTTTGCCTACCCCAAATCACCGCGAATTTTCGCGAAGGATTCAAAAGGAGACGTTCGTTAAGACGATGATGAAACGTGATAATCTTTCACCTACATACAATTTTGGATGCACTTCAGGCGGCACCACCTAAACGATTCAAGGTTCTTTCGCTGCAACCAACCTGACCTTTGTAAAGAGCCAAAGGATACACGATTTGTCTCTATGCGTCAAGAAAAAATTAGACTGATTTTTCTTGACGTGTTTTACGAAATTGGTTATTCTTTTAGCGAGTGAACAATTGATCGAATGCGGTAGAAGGATCCATCGAATCATTTCATTGAGGACAAGGAGATTACAGATGAAAACGTATCGCGCCGCTGTTATTGGGTGTAGCCGGATGGGTGCATTCATTGATAACGAAGTCCCCGATTACGAAGCGATTAAGTTACCTTACTCGCATGCTGCAGGCTATTTTGCTGAAGAACGAACTGACCTTGTCGCATGTGCCGATCTGCGTCCAGAAGTCATGGAACATTTTGGCAACCGATATAATGTTCCAAAAGCGAATCAATACACCGATTACCGTGACATGCTTGAAAAAGAGCAGCCCGATATCGTCAGTGTTGCCACACAACCAGAGCATCGTGCAGAAATTGTTATTTACGCAGCAACGCACGGTGTGAAAGCCATCTATGCAGAAAAGGCGATGGCAGCTTCCATGGACGAAGCCGCAGCAATGGTATCTGCGGTAGAAGAAAACAATGTTGCCTTTAACCTCGGCACAAATCGCCGGTGGCATACAGGTTTCGACAAGATGAAAGAGATCATTGACAGTGGTGAAATCGGTAAACTCCGCACCTTGATTATCTATTCAAACGGTACACTTTTCAACTCAGCCAGCCATCACCTCGACCTAATTTTACGTCTGAATAGCGACGCACCTGCGAGTTGGGTCACAGGTTATCTGCCACAAGGCGATTCGGTTTTTGATGGAGATGAACTGCGAGCGGATCCGTCTGGTGGTGGAACAATCCAATTTGAAAATGGTGTGACAGCGCACGCGATGCTAACACCACGGAGTAGTGAATGGGAAGCAATCTGTGATGGTGGAACCGTTACATGCTGGAACAACGGTTGGCAATGGCATCTCCGTAAGCAGCAAGATATACCGGGGTGGCGGACGTGTCAGGTCCCTGAAACCTTTCCTGAATTTGAACACACCAGTAGCACAGCAAACTTGATTAAAGATCTTGTTCACGCATTAGATACAGGGGAACCCACCCGAGGTGGTGTCCGGTGCGCGTATGCCAGCACGGAACTGATCTTTGGCATCATTGAATCACACCTACACAACGGCGCACGTATTGAACTCCCGTTGAAAGATTCAAAAATCCGTCTACAAAGAAATCCATCTGCAAGGCAACCACGGGTCGAGTAACCATAGTAAACTTGGAAGTATACGTCTTATATCTGCCTATCCAAAGGAATTTTCGTCTGATTCTTTCAGATTGATACAGAATATGGGAAGTTCACGGTTAGGAAGACTTGCAGACTTCCTTGTGCCGACTACTGAACCTCCCGCCGAGCGATAAAATCGCTCAGCGTTCGGGTCTCCTTGAATAATCATTTTACTGTATCCGAGGTGTCGTGCTTCTTCTTGCGCATGCGTTATTAACTTTCGACCGTAGCCTTTTCCAATAAAATCCGGCTCAACAAATAGAAGACTCAACTCTACTTCGGCAGCAGAAATGTGTTCTAAGGAATAGACCCCTACAGCGTTTCTTGCAGCTTCAAGTACAAAAGTAGGGTTGTTCTCAATATAGCACGTGTCAATAGTGAGTTCCTCAAGGCATGCCTGCATAAATCGGTCAGAATACCCCCAATATGACTTAGAGCGGAAGGCAAGTCCGCTCAAATGCTCAACTTCACTCGGCAAAGCCTGTCGAATTTGCCATTTCTCTGTATTAGACACAGCTCATTCCTCCTTTATGTAGGGACAAGGTAACCTCTTCCCTACAGTCGCGAGGGACGCACACCGAATATCTTCCAATTCTTGTGCACTGAAAACACCTGCTTGGTAAAGGTTCCGATATTCTGCGGAGACGCTTTGACCGAATATCATTAGATCGTCTGTGTTGATTGTCACCGGTACGCCGTTGTCAAATAAGATACGGATGGGATGCGAGGCGAGATCCAGCACACCATCTAACATCACGTTGCTTGTTGGACACACATTCAATTGAATTTGATGCTCCGAAAGCCACCGCATCACTTCGATTGACTCCACAGCAGCAATACCGTGCTGAACCTCGTCCAAATCAAGGACTTCAACGGTTCGTCGGATTTCCTCCGCATCCTCAAATTCTCCAACGTGCGCCTTTAGTTTCATTCCTGCTGCGCGTGCCTTTGTGAACAACGGCTTCATAACCTCTGGCGGACATACCTCCTGACGGCTGTAGAGATCGATTGATTGGAACATTCCTAATTCTACGGCTTCGTCCGCTAATGCCATCAGGTTTGGGTCGTCAGCACACCCGCGTGAAAAGCCAAGCTCAGGATGCAGATCTGCCTGTGGTTGATACCGCTCAACTAACGCTTCAATAAACGCGCAAAGTCCAGCCACCCCGTCAGGATAGAATTCTGCCAGCCGGATATCGAAACTCATCTCAAGCATCACAACACCATCTTGGATTGCATCATTCATCGCTGATACCGCGACGAACTCAAAACCTTGCTGGTGTTTTATGTGCGGCACTAAAACTGCGTCGGCGTACGCCATCATGCCCTCAACGCCTTTCATTTTCAGAGGCGGCTTGGTTAGAGGATGTCCGAGCCAATGCTCGACACTTTCCCGCCGTGCGCTGAAAAACGCATGGCAGTGAACATCCGTTTTGGCGGCTGCTTTTATAGCGGTTAAATTATCTGCGGAGAGTGCTTCAATGAAATCCATAGACCTTATAAATTTATATGCTCCAACTACGGTACACGGCGTGTGTCTACTACTTTAAAGATGCGCGATGTCGCCTCTTTTTGAATATTTGATGATACGCAAGTATTCACCATACACACGACCTCTGGATACCTCGTGCTGATACCAATCTTCTTTGGATACTTTAACCCTGCCATATTCAGCAGTATAGGTAATAGACAAAAGCGTTTGAGAAGGGAAGAATTTCCGCAAGGTTCGCAGGCATCGACCGCTGTGGTGTGCCTTGCACAGAAATGCTATACTCTCAGGAGAAATGCTATGCTTTTCTAAGACATCAAGACTGAAGGCAACATCCTCAAGCGTGTTCGTTGACCTGTCCTGAACGAGAATTACCTCTGATGGAACACCGCGTGCCATGAGTTCATCACGCATTATATGTGCTACAGGTTTGCCTGTTTCGGAATAGAGCCGTCCACTCAAACCGGTGACCAACACTCTTGGAAAGCGACCTTTTTGATAATCACGCGCCACAGATTCTAAAATTCCATTATCAATAGTAGAAGTCCCAAAGATAAAAAGGAGATCGACAGGTTGAGATTCAGGAGCGACAAACACGGTTTGCGTGATGCGCTCAATCTCCTCTGGTGATAAATCGTCTACTGCAACTTCTCTCGGAATGGGGCGATCCTTGAGATAACTTTCATAGTTGTTGGGAAGTTGTGCCACTGTTTTCTCCTATTTCCAATTTTCTGCTCTATTCAGGCAGCTTTTCCATTTGAACGTGTGTAGCACTTTCACCAGCGATTGTGAATCCCAACCGCTGATAGAAGGCGATACCGCGGGTATTGACTTTTAGGACTTGAAGCACCACAGGCTTTTGCTCAAGATTGGCATCATCAATAATTCGTGTCATGCACGCGGAACCGATGCCCTTCCCTTGGTATTCAGGACGAATAAAGAGTTGATTAACCTTGAACGTGTCCGAAGTATGAGATATTGCCAAAAAACCGACATCTACCCCACGAAACTGGATAATGCGAAAATCTTGCGCAGCAAATCGCCTATTGTGTAGCTGCCTTTGATAACTATCGTCCCAACCCCACATCTGTTCTACATATTCTCGGAATGCTGCTTCCTTTACGGCAAAAACGAATTCACTGTCGCTTGCGTATGCCTTGCGCAAACTTAGCTGTCTCACAGTAAACCTCCACTTTCCGAGTGGTACAGGATCTATACCTCTTTCGTTGTGGCGGAATTGCGCCATAATTTTCTCCTGTAACTGAACTACTCGGGCAACTTTTCCATCTGGAAGTATATAGAATCTTGACCGACGATTGTGAATCCCAACCGCTGGTAGAGGGCAATACCACGGGTATTAACCTTTAGGACTTGAAGCACCACAGATCTCTGCTCAAGGTTGGCATTATCAATAATATGGGTCATGCACGCGGAACCGATGCCTCTCCCTTGATATTCAGGGAGAATAAAGATCTGATTGACCTTGAGCGTGCCGGAAGTAGAAGATGTTATGAAGAAACCGACATCAGTTTCACGAAACTGGATAATGTGAAAATCGTGCGAAGCGAACTCTTTATTATGTCGTTCCCGCTGATAATTATCATCCCAACCCCATACCTGTTCTACGTATTCTCGGTATGCTGCCTTCTTTACGGTAAAAACGAATTCGCTGTCGTTTGCGTGTGCCTTGCGAATATTCAACGCCTCCACAGTAAAACCCTCACCTTTCAGACCTATACCTCTTTCTCAGCGACGACGGCGAAACTCACGTTGTAAGCCATTTCATGCGTCCAACTGCCCGGTGCGGCTTCAATATCTGGCTGTGTCCAAGAACGTTCCTCAACCCGCTCAATCCGAAAACCGTTGTCCACAAGTCCATTGAATATATCACTCAAGTAGTGTCGGAAATCGAATGCCCCGTCTGGATATCTAAAAACACGCTTAGAATACGGTTCGGTAACGCGATAGCATTCACCATCCCATTCCCAAAAATGATTGGCAGGATTCCCAAAATCCACGCGATACCGCCCACCCGGTCGGATGATCCTCGACACACCCCTATAGATTTCATGAACGGATGGCACCCAACTCATCGAAGGTCCTTGATAAACGAGGTCATACGAAGCATCCTCAATTTCGGACAAATCTCGGATGTTGAGGCGATGCGTTTCTACTTGATAGCCGTAATGCTTCGCAGCCGCTATGTCTCCGTCAAGCTGACCCTGTGTAAAGTCAATCACAGTTACGCGGGCATCAAGCAGACCGAACACGGCTGACTGTTGTCCGCCACCCGCCGCGAGACACAACACGTCCTTATGCGCAACATCTCTGAGTAGATATGCGGGGTAAATTTGGTAGAGGTCGGACGGCGCCGGATCGAGCCGGTCCTCAGCATATAGCTGAATATCGTCTCTATTGAGATTGAGCCATGGCACGGTAAAGCCGTTCTTTTTCACGACTTCGGCTTCCCAATGTGCTTGATTGGCAACAGTAATTTCGTCATTCATTATCTTTAAAAAATATATTCTCCTTGATTCCCCAGATAGCCGGAGTGGTAATTTCTATGCTATTCTCCGATGGATCACGAAAGTAGATAGACCTACCCCTTTCCCAACAGATCTCTTTCTCAATACTGATCCCGTGTGTTATAAGATGTTCCTTCCATTGATCAATTTCATAATCTCGTACAGCGAAGGCTATGTGTCCTTCCCCACTCATTCCATGTTTTGGAACATCAAGTGGTCCACTTTCAGAATCAATTGTTGTTTTTGCATTGAAGAGAAGCACCATTCGAGCACCACACCGGAGAAAAACATGCCGCCCCACTACTTTTGAATACAGAGATAGCCCCAAGATTTCTGTATAAAAGTATTCTGCAGCAGCGAGATCTGTTACATATAGGGCAATTTCAAGAACTTCTGAGACTTTTACTTCTGAGACTTTTAAGGTTGGTGTCATAGCAACGTTCCTACGTAGGGCAATTTGAAGCGACTTAAGCCATTACACTTTCTATCCACGTCTCGTCAATTTCAAGACCGAAACCGGGGGCATCCGATGGAGCAACATAACCATCTTTGATGACTGAAGTTCCCGGTAACTTGACCATCTCTTCAAGAGGCACACCGGGGGCAGAAACGCCTTCAGAGCGTTCACCCCACGTGATAGCAGGCATAGCAAACGCAAGATGCTGACCATAAGGATAATTCATTCCACCGTGCGTAATCACATTAATCCCATTCGCCTCTGCAATGTGGCAAATTTTTGCCGCCGATGTAATACCGCCACACCACAAAATGTCAGGTTGGAAGATGTCAACCAATCGTCGTCCCGCCGCCGCCGCGAAGACGGTTGGTAGATACCAGTGTTCGCCAGTGGCGAGGGTTTGCCACGGGAGGCGTTGACGCACCGTCTCATAACCAACAAAATCATCGGCAGGAATGTAGTCCTCCATCCATTTCAACCCGTAAGGCTTCATCGTTTCGCAGACGCGCACGGTATGTTCAACATCAAAACCTGTCCAAGCATCTAAACTCAAATCAACCTTATCGCCGATTGTTTCTCGTGTGCTTGCGACCAATTCCTCAAGTTTTCGTAAACCTTCTAACCCCTGTTCGGGACCCCACGGCGTGAAAAGTTTTGTTGCTTTGAATCCGAGTTCCATATACCATTCTTGGTCGAAACCGGAAGCGTAGCAGAAAATCTTTTCTTTTTGAGGACCACCAAGCAATTCATAAACTGGTCTTTGTAGAATTTTGCCTTTGAGATCCCAGAGAGCGCAATCAACCGCACTGATGGCGTAACTCGTCAAACCGGTTGCGCCAAAGGCAGTTGACCGCCGCACCATCATATCCCACAACTTCTCTGTCGCCATACAATTTTCGCCAACGAGGCGCGGGGCAAAGTGATCATTGATAATACTGGTCACGGGACCCGCATAAAGCGATATACCGAATCCCCATGTGCCATCTTCTGCTGTTACAATGCACGCCGGACGTTTCCAATCCGAGCTGGAGATATGCCTCTCTTTTCTGTCGGGCACGGGATAGCGGGAGTCGGGGCGATTCATCGGAAATTTTCCGGCTCGACTCGGTGTGCGTGGTGGTGTTGTCGGTTTTGGATTGAGTTCGATTTCTACGGCACGAATCTCTTTTATGTTCATAGAAATTCCTTTCTGTAACCGATGTGATATTTATGATGAACTATCAAAATAATACCAATTCTAATTGATGATTCCTCTTAAAAGAATCTACTGTTTTTGGTTATGACCGGTTCGGTTAGGAAACCGAACCTACCGGGGTTTGGCTGAAAGGTGCGGTTAATGTAAGATAAACTTTTAGAAATGGTATAAGTAGACTTTTCAATGCGCAATAATCACTCAGACGCTTCGCCGTCCCTGACGATGGAGGTCCCCCGCCCCAATATAGCGAGTTCATCACGAAAACGCTTTTCACTGGCGGCAAGCAAACCTTCGATGACTTTCTTCGTGCTTCCACCCTCCGCAATAAGGGTTTCCATCTGCTCTACCGCGAAAGTTTGAACATGGCTAAAACAATTCTTAGTAGATTTATCAAGATGATTCCCAATGTTTAAACTCAGCACTAACAAAAGTGCTCTTTCCAATTTTTCAATGCGCTCGTCACGCGCTTTTAGTTCTTCCGATATATCCATTTGGTATTCAAGTTCCAGTCCTTTTATCCCCCTACTATACGGTGGGAAGGTGGCAGAAGAGCGTGTAGAATGTTCGTGGCGGTACCACCCAAAACTGGGTTTATAGAGTATATCACGAGCGGGGAAAAGATACAATATTTTCTGATAGGTTTCAATGCAGAGAGGAACCATCAAAGCCTGCTAAGTATGCGGGGTGCATGGTCATAAAAGCCTGAGTAACGGAGTGTATAACCCTTAAATTCGGTTAGCAACAAATTTCCACAGAAAATTCAGGAATTGTCAACAAACCAGCAGTCCACAGAAACACTCTATCTCGTTCAGTGAGTTCATTTAGACTCATCCACGCAACGCCCACAAGAACCTGATTTTCTTTTAGTTCAGGATCACTCCCCAAGGACACTGCCTGTGTACCTATCTCTATCAAATAGGTGTAATATAGATCATCGGGTGCAAAAGTAACAACAGATGTTGGGCGGATTACTGCACCCTGTACACAGCACTCCTCCCAAAGTTCTCTCAGCGCGGCTTGTTCCGGCGTTTCATCTGCTTCAATGCGACCACCAGGAAGGCACCACCACTCCTCTCCCTTGTGCCGGTGTTTGACCATTAGAATTCTTTTCTGCCTGTGAACGAGACACTGCGCACGTGACATCCACAACTCCTTGATTCTGCGATTTAAACCTTTTTATCCACTTCTTCAAGCCTGCGACAGATTTTTAGCAATGCCTCTTGAATGTTTAGGAACTCAAGGTATCCCGGTGGCAGTGGATATTTTGCAGCGTTGAAAGGTTCAGATGAATTGCTAATCTTCTGCTTTAGAAAGGCATAAAGCACTTTCTGTTCGACAGTTGCTTCAGCTGCCTGTTCAAACGGAACGCCACAATTATTTCGCCATAACTGAGGTTCAACCACATCGACCATCGCCTGAATCGGTAAGACCTGCTTTCCAAACTTTGAATTCAGGAAACAAGCCAACCTCTCGGCTTGTACACGTGGATCACACATAATATCTTCGTAGCGAAGAAAAAGGCGGTGTTGTGCATCTTCTGTGTGCCGCAAGATGAGCGTCATCATGTGCTGCCAACGCAGCAAATTCATTGCGACAAAGGAGATACGGACTGGTACCTTCGCTGGCATAATAAATTTCTGCCATGAGACTGCTGTGTCAAGAGGGTTGCGAACCGTGATTATGTAAATTGCATCGGTCCATATCTGTTTCCAAAACGGCAAAAAATGGCTGAGTGCTGGATCTTTCCAAAACCAAGGACCTCCCGTGTACATTTCAGCCATCAGTTCAGTGGCTTTCTGTTTATACGCAGGGTCAGAGGCTTTTTTCTCCATTCGCTGTTGGAAGTCTCGCTCCCACCAAGTCGCTCCAGCGTCAAAATCTCCTAACTCAGCGAGCAGATCCCATAAAGGCAGAAACTCCCAATATCCTCTCGGAGCATGTGCATCGGCCTTATGTAACTTCTCAGAAGGACCCGCATAAGCCCCCCATCTGTGGACCATTTCAGCAACGACAGATGTCCCACTGCGCTCCACACCGAGCACGATAATCGGATGGCCTTTGGAGTCAATCATTCAAATGTCCTCAAGTGTTTAGTCAATGGTGCCTCATACCAAAGTGAGTTACACAATTTTTCTTGCACGAAACTTTCTCTTACTGTATGATAAAGGCTTGTGAAGACACTGTTATCTTTTTTCGATTGTGCTTGTTTAAAGTATAGCATCTTTGGCTGTTTTTCTCTATCAAAAACAGCGTTTCTAATTCCTGCCATTGAAAGAGCGGGATGTAACATAGGGAGGTAAGAAGTGGTATACAGAGTAAGCGTTATTACAGTTTTAGCCGTTGCCGTGAGTCTCTGGTCTACGGGGGCGTTTGCAGCGGAATTGACTGACGGACTTGTCGGCTACTGGCCGTTAGATGGCAATGGCAACGACGAATCCGGTAATGGAAAGGATGCCAAATTGGAAAAGGGCGCGAAATGGTCTGACGACGGTTGGGTGAACGGTGCCGTTGATTTTGATGGTGGTGGCGGACACGTCGTTGTCGATGATACGTTTGAACTAACAACAGACAAGATCACCGTGGTCGCCCGGATCAACGGTTGGAAAACGATAGATTGGTCAGGAATTGTCGTAGGTCGAAGTGATCCAGCATCGTGGTGGATGGGTGTTGCTGCGAACAATACCCTAACCTACGTATGGAACAATAACTCCGCAGAGACCTGGAACTGGCAAGGTGCCCCAGAAATCCCGGAAAATAAATGGGCGTTGGTCGCGATAGCAATTGAACCTACTAAAGCAACGAATTACATTTATCACAGAGACAGTGACAAACTTGATTCTGAGGTAAACGACATTCCGCATATCGAGCAGACGGTCATCAACTTAAAGTTCGGATGGGATGAATGCTGCGGTGCCAGATACTTCAAAGGGTTGATTGACGAAGTGATGATCTATGACTGGACGTTGAACGCTGACGACATCAAAAAATTGGCAACTGTCGGGCTGCCTGTCGAGAGTAAAGGTAAACTCGCGATTACTTGGGCGGCACTCAAGATAAATTAGGCGAATAACAACGGTTATGAGCAGAGTTGCGCTAACCCGAAAGGATACCCTCCAATTTGGAAAAAGTCCGATTTAGGCAGTATGCTGCACTCCTTTCACAGTATCTCAAACCGCAGTGGATGCGTGTGACACTGCTCGCCATCTTCATGTTCGTCGGGATCGGTCTTACCCTACTTAATCCACAATTCATCCGCTACTTCTTTGACACAGCAGAAGCAGGAGGCGAGACGCGAAACTTAATCATTGCTGGTGCTGCGTTCGTCGCAATTGCCACCCTTGGGCAACTCGTGATGTTAGTTAGCACTTATTTAGGGCAAGATGTCGGTTGGCGTGCAACAAATCAGATGCGTGGCGATCTTGCCCACCACTGCCTACAACTCGACATGCCCTTCCACCATGAATACACTCCGGGTGAAATGGTCGAGCGCGTTGACGGTGATACAGCAGCACTTTCAAGTTTTTTTTCCGAATTTATACTTCAGGTGTTAGGCAGCTTGCTACTGCTCGTCGGCATCCTGATTGTAATCACCCTCGAAGACTGGCGCATCGGTACAGCGTTGACCGGTTTCGTAGCAGTTTCCATATTTATCTATAACCTCACTCGAAACATCGCTGTTCCCGTCTACACGGCTGAACGTGAAGGCTATTCCAAACTGTTCGGGTTTCTTGAAGAACGATTGACAGGTATCGCAGACCTCCGCACAAACGGTGGTATCGGCTATACCATGGATCGGTTCTACGATGTGAATCGGGATGTATACGGTCGAGCCGTAAAAGCACATGTGATGGGAGAAATCCTACAGACAATCAGCGGTGTGCTTTTCGCATTGGGCGTTGCACTGACGATGGGGTTCGGTATCTATCTCTACCAGATAGAGGTGTTCACGATCGGGACCGTCTACCTCGTCATCCATTACACAATGATGCTTCGAGGTCCCTTGATTATGATTAGCCGTCAGATTAACGAACTGCAGCGGGCAACAGCAGGTTTCAAACGGATTGAGGAACTCTATCGCATCACCCCAAGCATCGAAGATGGAACAGAAGCACTCGCTGAATCAGATACGCTCGGCATCGAATTCGACCATGTCACATTTGGGTACACCGAAGACGAATCGGTGCTGAAAGATGTTTCTTTCCAATTACAAGCCGGAAAGTCACTCGGATTACTCGGACGGACAGGTAGCGGTAAGACAACGATCACCCGTCTCCTATTCCGGTTTTATGAAATCAATAACGGACAGATTCGCGTCGGCGGCAAGCAAATTGAACGCATTCGGTTGGACGATTTACGGAACCGGATCGGTATGGTCACGCAGGATGTACAACTCTTCAGCGCAACGGTACGCGAGAATTTAACGCTCTTTGATGCCGAAATCAGCGACAATCGGATTCTGTCAGTGATTGAAGAACTCGGGTTATCCGAATGGTATCAATCGTTACCAAATGGGCTTGATACCGTTCTTGAAGGCACCGGTATGTCTGCAGGAGAGGCGCAGCTGCTGGCGTTCGCGAGGGTTTTCCTAAAAGACCCACAGATCGTTATTCTTGATGAACCGTCATCCAGACTTGATCCAGCGACGGAACAACGCATCGACAGCGCAGTGCAACGGCTGTTGAAAGGACGCACCAGCATCATCATTGCACACCGACTCGGCACCGTTCAACAGGTCGATGAAATTATGATCCTCGCCGACGGTGAGATTCAGGAACACGATGAACGAAAGCAACTCGTTCAAGACCCGGATTCGGTATTCTCACAATTGTTGAAAACAGGCGGATTGGAGGAATTGACCGAATGACAACAGGACAAGCCTCGATTCGCCTCATCCGTTACCGTCCACTCCTATTTCTCGGCACGATCCTTTTCCGAGGATTAGACGACCTCATGCCGTTCTTCGACGGATTGATTAGGAAGGCACTTTTTGATACGCTTGAATCCACCACTGGCGGAACTGGCGCAGGACTCAACCCTTGGACCTTTGTTGCACTTTTTCTTGTCGCTCACCTCGCGGATCGAGGTGTACTCATATCGTCGGCATTCGTATGGGCACGTTGGCGTTACGCCATTTCAACGCTGCTCCGAAAAAACCTGATGACATCTATCATGAACATGTCCGCACCGCAGCGTGTGTCAACCGCCTCTGGCGAAGCGACAAACCGGCTGCGCGATGATGTGCAAGCAATCTTGAGTTACCTGGAACAGTACATCCATCTATGGGGCAATCTTATCTTCGTGATCTTGGCAATCATCTGGATGGCTCGGATCAATGTAATAGTGACACTAATTACAGTTATCCCAGGTATCCTTATTGTCACGATTGTCAACATGTCAAGACGATTTATTCAGCGGTATCGTACGGCGCAACGGGTTTCCACAGAACAGTCAACTAACTTTGTTAATGAACTGTTCCAATCCATCTTAGCAGTGAAGGTTGCACGGACGGAATCGAACGTGATTGCCCATTTTCGGAAACTCAATGACGCGCGCCGTAAAGCAACGCTGGTAGATAACCTGTTCAACCAAGTACTTCGATCAATAAGTTTCAATATTGGTAACCTCGCCATCGGTGTGATCTTGATTCTGGTCGCAGAACAGATGAAAGCGGGCGCATTTACAGTCGGCGACTTCGCACTGTTCGCTACATATATCGGTGATGTTGCCAGGAGTGGATCGCTTATTGGGAGCACAATGGCACAACATCAACGCGCAGCGGTTTCGTTCTCCCGAATGGAACAGACAGTTGAGGAGATGCCGAGAGAAAATTTAGTAGAACACACACCCGTATATCTCCGAGAGAACCAACCGCCACTCACTATGCCCGAAAGGACGGATGCGGATCGGCTGGATGAACTCGTTATCACTGGACTCACCTATCGCTACGACACCGAAACAGTAGGGATTGCTGACGTAGATTTGAAAATTTCAGCAGGTTCGTTCACTGTTGTTACGGGACAGATCGGTTCCGGCAAATCGACGCTGGTGCAAACTCTCTTGGGTGTTCTGCCGAAACAGGCTGGAGAGATTCGTTGGAACGGCAAAATTGTCGAGGATCCGAAGTCGTTCTTCGTCCCACCCCGTTGTGCGTATACACCACAAACGCCAAAACTTTTCAGCGAAAAACTGAGTGCTAACATCCTCATGGGCTTGCCATGGAATTGGGATAACCTAAATCGTGCAATTCGGCTCGGTGTCATGGAAACAGACTTGCCAACGCTTGAAGAGGGGCTTGATACCGTTGTTGGACCGCGTGGAGTCAAGTTGTCGGGTGGACAGATGCAGCGCACAGCGGCAACACGCATGTTTATCAGAGAATCGGAACTACTCGTTTTTGATGATCTCTCGTCTGGACTTGATGTCGAGACGGAACAGACTTTGTGGGAACGCCTCTTTGAAACCAGACGTGCAACCTGTCTCGTCGTTTCTCATCGGCGACCCGCACTCCGTCGAGCGGATCAAATTATCGTCCTAAAAGACGGTCGCGTTGACGCTGTTGGAACCTTGGATGAACTGCTCGCCTCCTCTGAGGAGATGCGGAAGTTGTGGTCAACGGATTAATCTGAATCAAACTAACAAACACATCGAACAGAAAGCATTTCCAATACGAACTTCGCAACATTGGGCTTGTAAGCCACACCCTAATTGAGGAAAACAACGTGAATTCAAATACCGTTCATACCCTTAACACTGGCACCGAACTGTTCATTGACGATATGCTGATTGCCTCTAAACACGGCGTGACACGCACACTACATCAGTGTGTAAAGCACGATGTTCCCGTCCTTGAACCAGATCCCGATAACCCATGGGAACATGGAGGACCCGATCAGTCCAGACGTGTCCATCTCTACGGCACCACACTCTACGATGCAGCGTACGGAAAATACCGCATGTGGTACATGTGTCGCATGGGACCGCACTGGCGGTTTGAAGCGAATGAGATTCCGGGGCTTTACGTCCCACGTACCGACCGAAACCCATCAACATACAGAGGAAAAACACACGATGCTCACGGACGAAAGTTCGTCGAAAACGACCGCGGCGACCTTACTTGCTACGCAGAAAGCGACGATGGATTAACGTGGACGAAACCGAATCTCGGTCTCTTTGAATTCAACGGAAACCCAAACAACAATATTGTGTGGGACCTACACGGCGCGTGTGTCTTCCGTGATGACGACGAACCGGATCCGCAAAGACGGTATAAGATGATAGGCTTCTGTAGACGGTATCGTAACATATTCCTGCTCATGTCACCCGATGGAATCCAATGGGACGACTCGGATTATCTCAAACCGATTGCAGATCGGGAAAACGAAGGCGCGTTCAACGTCATCTACGATAAAAAAACAGACCTGTTCCGAGCCTATGCCCTCATACGTGGGGACGATAAAGACGCACGACGCATGATCGCATATACCGAAAGTCCACGTCTTGATGGACCTTGGAAACCGCTCGAACCGATGTTCGGTGCTACTGATGCGGACGACGCAGTGGGTATGCAGCGATACGGTGCGGATCGTGCGGAAATCCATAATATGTCTGGCTTCCTCTATCATAACATCTACATCGGTATTCCGGGTGTGTTATATGTGACGGGCCCGGGCGCGGCGGAGCATGAAATCCCTATTGATGGACCAATTGATGCGCAACTCGTTTGTAGCCGAGACGGGTTCAATTGGGACTATCCTGATTCGGACCGAACGCCGATCATTCCACGCGGCGAGAACGGCACATTTGATATGGGTATGATTATGGGTACCGCTATAGAACCAATTATCACCGACGACGAAATTCACTGGTATTATACAGGGACAGAGCACACCCACGGTGCCCAGATGAAGGATAGACACAAGGCGATTGGACTTGCGAAATGGCGACTGGATGGCTTCGTCTCTCTTGATGCCGAAGTGGAGGAGGGTGTCGTTGAAACCGTCCCGTTGCAGCTTCCGGACGGTGGACTTGAAATTAACGCGGATGCGAGTGGCGGTCAGGTCGGCGTTGAAGTGCTAACCGCTGATGGACACGTTCAACAAGGATTTTCGATTGAGGATTGTATCCCATTGACAAGTGATGATATACGGCACTCGGTGCAATGGAAATCGGCGACATTGGCGGCCGCGGTACAACCGCTGAGATTTCGCTTTGTGTTGAACCGAGCAAAACTATACGCTTTCCGAGTAGGCGTAAACGCCTGATAGCGACATTTTTGCTAAGATATCATCTTCTGTAGTCACTGTCCGACATTCGGATCCAATTCCTTAGCGTTCTCAAAATCAACTTGTGCTGTCTCTTTTTGTCCAAGTGCTTTTTTTGCACGCCCGCGATCGTAGTAGTATTTTGGTATTTCCATCGCCCAACCCGAAGCTGTTCTTCATAGGAGCGATTTCCAATCTATGGTGAAGTAAACAATCGCATATAGATTTTCAACTCTGTTTCACGCTGTAATTAAACAGTTTGAATTTCCTCGCCAAAGGAGAAGCGAATGGATACCTTATCGACACACGACGACTCCCCGGAAAATCGTGTGGACAACCTGTTGAAACTGGAAGTACTTGAAGCGTTTGACCGGACTGCGTTTGAGCGTGATGGATATTGGGTGTGGGAAGGGATACTAACGGATGCTGCCCGTAAGCAGTGGACAGCCAGCTTACAGAAGTTACAACAGATGAACGATGCGATCCTCATGGATACGGAGTGGAGTGCTATCGACTTTGAGGCGCGGGGGTTTCCGCAGCCTTTGCCAGAACAAATTGCGCCAGCGTTTTTGGCGGCGTGCTGCGGTGGTTCAGAGCAAATGCCCGGTTTCCTCAGAACCGCTGAGTTGCGTCAATATATGCATACTCAGGGGCTGTTCGGACCGGGCAACGCGTTGGTTACACATGGGTTCAAGTCACAAGGTGTGATGCCGGAATACTTTCCTGCAGGATACGACGACTTTATAATGGATGTGACATCTGCTCATCCGCAGATGATGGCACTCTTCAGGAAACTTTTCGGAGACCGATTTATACTCGATCACTGCTTCATGCTCAACCGGGCACCGGGTTCAAAAGGTCGCCGGTGGCATGCACACCAGTATCGGGAGGGACAGTACGAAGTTGAGGACCCGATTGGGACTGGACACGCCTTTACCACTGATTTTCTACAACGGCAGTGTATTCGGACGTTGTGCTATCCAGAAGGGGCAACTATCGAGGATGGCGGCGAACTTGCGATTATCCCCGGTGCACATCTCTATCGGATTCCATATAAGTGGAGCACGGAACGACCGGATAATGACGCTGCCATGAAAGCGGGCTGGCTGAAAGGCAAGATCCACGCCTTCACCGGGAAACCGTTGGAAATTGTACACCTCTCACTACCGCTCGGAAGCATGGTTTCGTTTGTCCATCACATGCCGCATTATGTTGGCTATCGGAAGCCAGAGATGCCGACCCGGTGGGGATTGCTTATGGCGTATCGAACGCCTGACCCAGAAGCAGATCCAGCCAAATGGACAAATGGCATTCCGACCCATTGGGTGGAACAGGCCGCGGTCCAAGGAAAACTATCCGCTGCGGCACAGCGTGTATTTGAGGCAGATAATCCCCTCAATATGCACTCACAGAGCCTTAACGAATAAGATTACCTGATTGGGAAGTCCCACCTCAAGGTAAAAACCGGAAGATTTCGAGTTCGGTGTTTCCGTATGCCAGACGTTCCATTTTAACCGCCTTTACTCCAAAAGCCCATTTTCCTTGTACCATTGGGCGTTTGGATACAAAGCCATAATGGATACCTCTAATTTTATTGCCCAGAGTTACTGTCCGACATCTGGATCTAATTCCTTAGCCTTCTGAAGATCCGCCTGCGCTGCGTCGTGTTGTCCCAGTGTCTTCTTCGCTTCTCCACGTCGATAGTAGGCATCAGCATCTCCAGAGTTCAGTTCAATGTATTTATCGTAATCAGCTATCGCACCATTATAGTCACCAAGTTCAAACTTCGCAATCCCGCGTGCATAATAAGCATAAATAAACTTAGGGTTCATCTGTATCGCTTTATCCAAATCAATCATCGCGTTGTCATAGTCTTTGGCAGCGAATTTCGTTTTTCCTAACATGAAGTAAGCATAGGCACGGATAAGTTCCCGCTTGTGCCACTGTTCTACAGGTTCCACTCGTGTAGATTGCGAGAGTAAAGCACTGAGTGCGTTTGAAGGGATAGCCTCATCTCTGGCAACATGAATCCCGATAACCTGTCCTTTACTGTTTAGTAAAGGTCCCCCACTATTCCCTGTAACCGTATCAGCTGTTGTTTGAATCCGCTTATCGCTATTCCGAGTGTTTCGTACAGTCCCAGTCACAACTTTGTACGTTCCCCTCGGAAAACCCACAACAGCAATAGATTCACCAGGCTTAACCGCATCACTATCGCCAAGCGGTAGTGGCGTGCCTTCACCGGTTATTTTTAGGACGACGAGATCGTTTCTCACATCATACGCTGTCACACCTTCTACCGCCCAGACGGTCTCTGTGTTAACAAGTTTTGCGAAAACGGGTCCGGGGTGTGCGACGGCGTGAATATTTGTCACTATCTTGTCCCGCGTTACGAAGAAACCGCTACTAGTCAGCGTCTTAGTACCGAGCCAACCGACTATACGCACGACAGAACCCATTAGTTTTTCAGACGTTACACCTACCGTCAGTGCTTCGGGTTTCTTGGAAACAAGTTGTTGGGGGATCCGCGCACCGGAGAGAAGAAGACTTAAGACAAGTAAAACCAGTAAAAACCTGCTGTTTTGTTTCATGAATGGATACCTTTAACCTTACTATCTATACTTATTTTCTAACGTCCGGGTTTAGTGCTTTCGCCTTCTCAAAATCTGCTTGTGCGGCTTCCTCTTGTCCAAGTGTCGCCTTTGCGCGTCCACGGTCGTAGTAGATTTCGGCGTATTCTGGGTTAATTTGCAGTGCCGTATCAAAATCCGCTATCGCACCCTCAGCGTTACCAAGCGAGGCTTTGGCAACACCGCGATTCCCATAGGCGTATGCACTCCCAGGGTCCAATTGTATCGCTTCGGTGAAGTCTTGAACGGCTGCCGCATACAATTCCCGCGCACTCGCCATGTCTCCGTGATCCGCTTTCGTCTTACCGAGGCGGAACTGTGCATATCCACGATTGATATATGGCTCGTCATACGCTGGGTTTAACCGTATTGCTTGCGTGCAGTCCGCAATCGCCTCAGCATATAATTCCTGTGCACCTGCGATGTCGCCCTGACTGTCTTTAGATTCACCGAGGATCGCTTTTGCTATTCCGAGGTTGTTATACGGATCGGCAAGTTCTGGATTGAGTTTGATAACTTGTGTCCAATCTTGGATCGCCCCTCGATAGTACCGTTGTCCTTCCGCTATATCTCCTTGATTTGCCGTGGATTGACCGAGTCGGAACTTTCCACCTGCGCGATTGTGATATGCATAGACATCTTCAGGGGTCAGTTTGATGGCTTGCGTGCTGTCCTCAATTCCGGCTTCATATAATTTCCAAGCTTCTGCCCAGTTTCCTTGAGCGAATTCAAGGTCTCCAAGCGTGAATTTTGCAAGCCCTCGGTTGTAGTAGGCATCCGCCTTCTGAGGGTATAGTTTGATGGCTTTATCAAAATCGGCTATGGCTTCAACATAGTGATTAGCATTGTATTTCCGTTGCCCTCGAACAGAGTATATATAGGCACGAATAGGGTCTCGTTTACGCCACTGTGTCAAAGGCTCCACAGGTCCCGATCGGGTCATCAATGTTCGTAGCGTGTTTGAGGGGATAACATAACTGTACGGATCTTCTACGGCAGAAACGACACCAATAATTTGACCGTCCCTGTCTTGTACAGGACTGCCGCTGCTGCCACCCGAAAGGTCAATTTCCATCTGTAGCCATTTATCGTTACTGCGTACACGATGGACAATCCCCTTAGTAACCCTGTACTTTCCACTGGGGTAACCTGTGGCGATAACAGTATCGCCTACCCCAACAGCATCGCTGTCACCAAGCAAAGATGGCATGCCTTCACCGACAATTTTTAAGATAGCAAGATCATTTTTGACATCAAACGCCGTGACACCTTCTACAGCCCAGATATTCTTTTTGTCAGGCGATTTTATGAAAACGGGTCCAGGGTGTGCGACAACGTGAATGTTCGTCGCAATTTTGTCAGATGCCACGAAAAAGCCGCTCGCAGCCCCATATCTGCCCTCTACACGGATGACTGTGAAATCGCCTCTCTCTTCAGGCACTTCAACAATCTGTTGCGGAACCCGCGCACATGAGAACAGAACTGTTAAAATTAGCAAACTGAGTAAAGATATTCTGCTCGTTTTCATACAACGGATGCCTTAAAGGATGAAGAAGAGGACGCGGCTATAGATATATCCGATTATAGGTATAGTATTAGAAGCACATTAGAAGGCCG
The DNA here is from genome assembly GCA_965208735.1 of Candidatus Poribacteria bacterium. Classification (GTDB taxonomy): domain Bacteria; phylum Poribacteria; class WGA-4E; order WGA-4E; family WGA-3G; genus WGA-3G. Next base: position 3,342,309 of record CBDBPM010000002.1, on the reverse strand, counting down.
ACAGTTTGGAGATTTACTTGTCCTGTTTAATTTTATCACAAGACCAAGTTGTGTATTTTGCCAAAAGGAGTAACATGCCCTTTGAGGCGACTCATGCGGAGTGTCTGACGGGTACCGTCTACGGAGACACATTCAATCTGATAATAGTAGACGACCTTCGGTTTGGCAGTCTTATCGGTGTAGGTGTAGGATTGCCTTTCGCCAGTTGTGCCTGCGCCGGGGATTATGGCGGCGTTGATGATTTTGAACTCACCGTTTCTGGTTGTGCTTCGTTTGATGTTGAAACCCGCGTTGTTCATCTCAGATTCGGTTATCCATTTGATAGTAATTGTCTTACTGGTTTTTTCATATTCAGGGCGGAATTTGGAGAGTTCCACAGGCAAAGGCCCACGTACGCGATATCCCGGTGTGCCGTGATCGCTGCGGTGACCATAGTAGGTATTGTGCTGCATTATATACTGGGAACCTTCTTTGGCGGTAAGTTCCCACCCATCTGCTGCCGTGCCATCGAACGGATCGCCCGTTACTCTGTTACCCTCATACGCTCGGATAATAGAACTCCGTTGGTTTCCGTCAATCAGTGGAAGTTTCCATTCGGGGACTTCCGCAAGGTTGCCAGCGATGTCGCTTGGTTTCCTGCGCACGGTTTTTGTGGCAGCCGCTGACATAAGGGTGACTTTGAAGGCGGTTTGGCTCAAGAGGCGATAGCCCGGTGTGCCACCAATAAGGTCTTTTAGGATGACGATACGGGCTGATCGGATACGAGAGTTGGGTCCCTGTTCAGTCACAAGTAACAGCACTTGGTTTCTATCAAGTATCTTTGCATCTAAAGTAAAGGTAAGCGTGGTGGCGAGTACGGACTTATCTTCCGGGTGGTTTTTAATTGTAACTTCCCACCCTTCGAGGCTAACCTTTTTTCCACTTCTGTTGTGAAGTTCAATCCACTGCGGAAGTTTGTCGGCGTTGGTGCCGTACATGATTTCACTGATGGCAATATCGTCCTTTGCAGCCACTGGGACGGTATCATCTTCAGCACGGACAACGCTTTGGATGCCAAATGCTAATATGAGGGTCGCAAATATACTAAGAACGATCAAGCCTTTCATGAAACATCTCCCTTTATTGCCAAGTTTCGGTTTCAACACGCGTCTTGCCAATTAGTATAACCTACATCTGCTGTCTCGTCAAGTTCTCCGAAACTGTAAAACTGAGATACAACTATTCATTTTCATCTTTAGTTGTGAACCACTTCGCTTTTTCTGAAAGAAATATGAATTTTTCAGAAACCTGAAGGTTAAATGTTTGAGTATCTATAGGAATCATAAAAATTTGACACCCATCCCTAAAACATGTTATAATACTTAACATACATGAATTCTAAATAGGACTCTCGGATGTTTTATTTGTCGTCTATCACACTGATGCATAAAAATTGCCGCTGCACGTTCATCGGGCTTGGTGTCGTGCTGACTGGTATTGCCATGTGTCGCGCAGTGGTGGGCGAGTAAGTGAAGCATAAAACACTTTCCGAATTACACAATATAACGCCCATCACTGAACGCCACAAAATGAGATTTCGGTGAGGGTGTTTCTTTTTTAAAAGACAACAAAATATCACGTTTGCAGGCAAGAAAAATCTAAAAGAGGAAAAAAGATGCGCCACAGAATTGTTCTTCTGATATTCGCTGTGACTATTACTATGAACCTTGGTGCCGAAGCCAACAAAGAAATAACACCACTGTTGACTCTTGAGGCGATCGAAATTGATGGACATCTCACCGAAGAAGCCTGGTCTCAGACACAAGTGATTGACGACTTTACCCAACAATCACCCAACGAAGGACAGCCGATTACCGAACGCACAGAAGTTCGCATGTTGTATGACACAGAGAAACTTTACATCGGATTTGAGTGCTACGACTCCGAACCTGACAAGATTGTTGCAAACGAAATGCGGCGCGACGGGCAACTCTGGCAAAATGATAATGTTTACATCATGCTCGACACCTATGGCGATAAGCGGCAGTGCTTTTTCTTTCGGACGAATGCCCTCGGTGCACTGTCAGACACTGCCGTCACAGACGGTGGCGAAAACCTCAACGGAAGCTGGGACTGTATCTGGGAAGCTGCAGGACGGCAACACGAAAAAGGGTGGACGGTTGAGATCGCGATTCCTTTCAACCAGTTGCGGTTTAAGAAAAGTGATTCAATGGTATGGGGTGTGAATTTTGGACGCAACATACAACGGACAAACGAAACCTCTCAGTGGATTCAGGTGCCGCGAAGTCAGAGTTGGCCCGGGACGTACCATCCAATATATCAAGGTAAACTCACAGGATTACAAGGTATTGTGTCGCCGTCCTATTTTGATGTTAAACCGTATCTCCTCGGCGGTTTGGCGAGGAATCTCGAAGATGGAGACTGGCAGCGCACCACTGAACGCGACCTCGGATTGGACATGAAATATGGCATGACCTCAAACCTGACATTGGACTTAACGCTCAATACCGATTTCGCACAGGTAGAAGCAGATCAGGAAGAGGTTAACCTCACACGATTTAGCCTTTATTTTCCAGAGCGGCGCGATTTCTTCCTTGAAGGTAGCGGACTGTTTACATTCGGTGCAGGCATCGGGAACTTCGGTCCACCGCCATTGTCGGTTTTCTATAGTCGCAGCATTGGAATCGAAGATGAAAGAGAGGTTCGGCTACTCGGTGGCGGCAAACTGACGGGAAAAGTCGGTGCTTACAGTGTAGGTGCGCTCAACATGACGACCGCTGCTTCAGGGGAAATTCCTATGAGGAACTTCTCTGTGCTAAGAATGCAACGGGACATTCTCAGTGATTCAACCGTCGGTTTCATTTTCACCAATCGGCAGAGCGATTTCGGTAACGATTATCATCGCAACGGCGGAATAGATCTGTTTTTGAGACCACACGATCAGTGGCGGATGCGGGCGATGACGGTGGGGAGTTGGTCGCCAGATCCAGAGGAACGCGATATGGCATGGTACCTCTCAAATAACTGGCGAAACAAGCATTTTCGCGTTAATGCTTCTTACCTTGACATCGGTCCGCACTTCACGAGTAAAATGGGGTTCATGCATCGCAAGGACATACGGTCGCTCATGTTGAACACCAATTATGAAGTCCAAGTCAACCGGTACGGTATACGGGATGTCGGAGCAGGCTTCTCTGGTGGTTATCTGCTGGACCACGACAACACGCTCATCGGTTGGGACGTGGGAGTCGCTGGAGATATAATTGGGAACTCCGACGACGGGATCAACCTTGATTTCCGACGGTTTTTTGACCGTGTTGATGAACCCTTCAGTATCGGTGATGCCGAAATTCCTACTGGCGACTACGAGATGAACGAAGTTAGATTGAATGTGTTCACCGAAAGCAGCCGTCCGCTTTCTGTATTCAGCGGCGTGGATTATGCGGACTATTTTCACGGCAACCGCGTGAGTGTCAACATTGATAGTCAGTGGCGAATGACCTCTCAACTCGCGATCGAAGCCCGATACCAACGCAACTGGATTAACTTGCCAGAAATCGACCTATTCACAACAAATGTTGTTGGTACGCGTATCAGTTATGCGTTAAACACCCGTTTCTTTACGAAGTTATACACACAATGGAACGATAGTACAGAACGAGCCAGCGCAAATTTCTTGCTCAATTACATCTATCGTCCAGGGAGTGATTTTTATTTTGTATACGATCACGGATGGGATACATCAGACGGCTTCCACACACATGACTGGACACTCTTGAGCAAGTTTACCTACCTATTCAGCCTATAGTGTTTGGAGACATCAAAACATAAGATCGGTGTACACGTAGGTTGGGTTAAATAGGCGCCAGCGCAAACCCTAAGATTACTGAAAAATATCCGCTCATTTATACACATTAAAGAGATACCCAGTGAAACCCAACAGCCCTTATGTCGTATTATGCAGTTGGGTTCACTCCCTTTTTAGATTTATATGGCGGCACATTAGATTTTTCAACCTCGGTCAACCCACCGAATATCGTAGTGGAAGTACCGAATGCCTCTGACCAAGTATACTTCTAAAACTCAAAGGAAATTCATAAATATGATACAAACAGGGAACTTTGCATGCCACAATATTCACTTGGAGACTAACCGTCTGAAACTGCGACCCTTTAAGGAGGCCGATTTTGATACTGCGGTCCCGTTTTACAGAGATCCTGAATTCCTAAATGCGATTGAGGAATCTCCACCGGATAAACCTATAACAAAGGAATATCTCAAAAAAGCCGGTAAATTCATGAGGGATAGCGGATTTCTGTTTGCAATCGTGGAAAAAGCGAGTGGACGCACCATTGGCGAAGTTTGCTTGCAGTGGATGAATTTGGAGCGGGCGAAAGTTGAGGGCGAAAAAGTGATGCGTTTACCCATCGGGATCTGGGACAAAACACTATGGGGTAAAGGTTATGGAAAAGAGGTTGTGCGGTGTTTGATGGCGCACGCGTTTGGAAAATTGAGTATTGATCGGTTTTGCCCAGTGGATGTTCCTGTGGATAACATCCGTTCAAAAGCTTTGTGGGAGTCGCTCGGATTAACGATCGCACGAGAAGCAGACGACGGAAAGATGTTGGACTTTGAAATCACACGGGCAGAATATGAGAGAAGCCATGGAAGCCTTACTTGAAGCTCCGATTTCGATTGCGAAAGCCGCTCTTTACGGACAACCGACAGGCACACCGTTACCGACACCGGTCGCCGATGTTATCACAGTTGCCAAACGCGACTTGAAAGCCGGAGAGATACTCGATGGCAGCGGCGGATATACCGTCAACGGTTTAATTGAAAAGGCAGACGTTGCACATGCCGAGAATCTGCTTCCCCTCGGTTTGGCTTATGACATTACACGCAAAAGTGATGTCTCCCAAGGGGAAGCGATCTCTTACGATATGGTAGCACTCAACGAGGACGCCTTTGTTCTCAAACTCCGCCGCCTCCAAGACGCTACCACCTAAGAACCGACTATTCCCACGGATGCAGCACGACTTTACCGCATTCCCCTGTCGCCTGCAGTTCCCATGCCTTTTGTACATCACGCATCGGGAAAGTGTGTGTGATAAATGTGTCTAAAACTTCAGGTGAATTTTGGATCACCTGCATTAATCTTGGATAGACCCCGAGGTTGTAGTGCCAATTCCCACGTAGGACTAAGCCTTTCCGAATCATATCCCGGCTCGCCGCAAGTGGAAATTCGCCACCTTCCCCAATGAACGTAACTTGCCCTTTTCTTCGGGCTGCGTCAACCATCAACCGATGTGCTGCAGACGCGCCAGAGCAGTCTAATGCTTTGTCAATCCCGACACCGTCTGTCAGGTCACGAATTTGATCAAGAATATCTTCATCATTTGGGTTCAAGACTTCGTCTGCTCCCAACTTCTTAGCGAGTTCGGCACGATACGGATGGCTTTCTACGCCGATAACACGTGCACCGCGGTAGTGTGCATTGGCAATACCACCTAACCCGACGGGACCTAACCCAGTAACCATGACCGTATCCAACGAATTGACTTGCATCTGCTCCATCGCACCAAACGTCGGTCCGAGTCCACAACACGCCATCCCGGCGTGTTCATAGCTCACACCGTCAGGAATCGGAAATAACATATCCTCCATTTTGTGCATATACTGGGCATAAGTTGACGAAGCCACCTCTTCTCCGACAAGATCCCGGATACTCGGACGACTACCTCCCATACAGTGGATGTGCTCACCAATGACACACATCTGACATTTACCACAGGTGTTCTGTGGTTGAACAACCACGCGGTCCCCTACTTTGACGCGGCCGGGTTGTGCGACTTCCACAACTTCGCCAGCGGCTTCGTGACCGAAACTATCGCCGGTGCCTCCATGTATGAACCCTTTATACTCCGTACACATCGGAACGGCGTGAATTTTGACAACAGCGATATCTCCACCAGCGCGGGGATCCGGTTTTTCAACTACGCCACCTTTTTGATCACCAAACATTGCTGCAACCTGCATAAAGTGTATAAAACCGAGACTCTCCGCATCCTCGACAAAGGTTTACGAGGCTTGCATCGCGAAGAGAAAAGGTACTCCTCCTTCTAAAAAGTATTGATTTGGATAGAATAGCATAGCACTGGTAATTGGTCAAGATAGAATTGTAGTGTCCAGTCTTCATTGAGCGATGCAAAACAGGATTTTGGTATTATTTCCGCCTTAAAAGATCGGCTAAAGGTGTCCACTCACTATTTTGAGGTAATTCCTTAACAACGGCGTTTCCGTCACGCTTAAAGAGTTTGTACGCCTTCGCATTCGGCGCAGAGGTGAGAATCCGGTAGTGCTCACCAATGATCTCAATCGCTGCGTTATTATCACAAGCGATGCCGATGCCACCCCGTTTTGCAATCACCTGTGAGAAGGAGATTTCTCGCTTCTCAACGTGATAATGCGGACAGTACACTACATTGATGAATCCGAGTCCGCTGACGCGGATATAGTCCCAGTCCGAGTTGCTGTAGAAAGAACGGGAATCGCTATGCCCGTATCTAAACCAGCAGATCGCACCCGCGCTGAGACCCGATAGAACGATACCGCGGGATGCAGCCTCCGCCAACACAGTATCCAATCCCAAACGTCGCCACAGCCTCATCATCTTGTAGGTGTTTCCACCCCCAACATAGACAAGATCGGAATCCAAAACTAACGCTGACATCTCATCAAACGCCGGTGGATTTTGAATGAGTTCGAGCGTGCGCGTTTGACATCCAAGATGTTCACCATAAACCTTCTTAAAAGTATCAATATATCCAGATGGATCGCCGCTGGCAGTTGGAATGAAGAGTGCCTTCGGTTGTGTTTTGCCGGTTAATTCAACGATGCGTTTGTCAATAGCAGCGGTTTCCATTTCTCTAATTTCTCCGCCACCAATTGCAACGATTTTCGGTACTGTTTTCATAAATCGTCCTTTTGCTCGATTAAAAGTAGTAGACACACGCCGTGTGTTCTCCGTAACAAGTCGAACTCACGTTAACACTAACAACTTCAAGAAAAACTATCAAGCACATTTAGAAATTTAACTACATTTTCAGCAAATAATTGTGATAGAATAAAAGAGAGCCACGAAAAGTGTCCGCAATTTCTAAAGGAGGAAAAATGGCATCTGAACATACAGGTTTGACCCCTGCACAAAAAACGTTCTACGAGGAAAACGGGTATCTTGTTCTTGAAAGTGTCTTCGCGAGTGAAGAATGCGAACGCTTCGTTGAACACATAGAAGATCTCCACGCGGGACGCAAGCAGCTTGACGGGTTCTTTCAGCAGGACAAATACGGATCCCGAACGTTTAATCAACATCTCTACGATCCTTATGTATTAGATTTACTTACCGACTCCCGCCTACATAAGCCGCTTGCGGACTGTTTTGGTGGCGAACCCGAAGGTGTCCAGACGATGCACTTTTATGAGGGATCAGAGCATCCGTTTCACCAAGATCAATACTACTTACCAGACTGTATGTCGGCATGGATTGCGATGGTCAAAGTGGATAAGAACAACGGACCTCTCATAGTCCAGCCCGGTTCAAATAGGGGCCGGTTGATCACGCAAAACGACGTGCCGATGACCTTGCTGCCGGACGAGACCTACGAACTGCAGCAGCACAACCGTTATTTCCCGGCAGTCAAACAGGTTTTTCGCGAAAACGGTAAGGACGCGGTCCAAGTGTTGGTGAATCCCGGAGATGTGGTTCTGTTCAGCGGAAAATTGATTCACGGGGGAGCGAAAGTCTTAAAACCTGGCACGCGCAGACATGCGTTGGCGTGCCACTATATTCCATACGACTCCGAAAACTGGGAACGCGATTGGCCGCGGATCTCATTCGACGGCAGTCAACGGATTCATTACCGTTAGGTGGGCAGAGGCATTCGGCTGTCAGCCGTCAGCCGTCAGCAAAATAGCAATCGGTAATCAGCGAGTATCGCTCCTACAAGCAAGACAGGATAGGCGAGAAACTTATGTAGCACAGAAAATCGAAAAATGATATACTTGCTTCGGTTAGCATAACACATATAATTGAAAACGCAACGATTCGCGGCGGGACATGCTATGTCAATCGTTCACTTTTAATGACAAGTTTGGAAACGTATCAGACATACCAAAAAAGGAGAAGAAACAATGCGATACCTATTGACTTTTGGAATCTGTTTAATCTTCATAAGCGGTTATTGCCTGTCAGTATCTGCGCAGGAAACAGCACAGCCTGCAAAATCCGAGACACAGGCAGCAGCAAAAAAGAAAAAAGAGTTCGAAGATTTTTCTAAAGTTACTGAAGACAGTAAAAGTTACCAAGGTTTTTTTAGGCTTTACGAGAAAAAAGAGAACCTCTATTGCGAAATACAACCATCCCAATTAGAGCAGCCTTTTCTATGTATGATTAGCCTTTCGCGGGGTCTGGGGAGAGGCCGTCTCATCTCAGGGATGACGATGGATGAGTGGCTGCTGGTCTGGCGGCGCGTTGGTGACCGTGTGCATCTCGTGCGAAAAAATGTGCGTTTCCGCGCTGATAAAGGCACACCGACGGCACAATCAGTTGACTACAGCTACAGCGATTCTGTGCTTTTTTCTCTCAAGATTGAAAGTATCCATCCACAACGGCGGAGCCTCTTAGTAAATATCTCTCCCGTTTTTGTATCGGATCTACCGCCTTTGGCACGTAATATTGCCCGTGACGCACGCTTCGACAAAACGCGGAGCACTTGGGGAACAATCAAGGCATTTCCGAAGAACGTCGAATTGAGAGTTGAAGCGGTGTACACTTCAAATAGCAATATAACAACGGTTCCTGACAGTCGTGGTATCCAGTTAACACTGCACTACAGCCTCTCTAAACTCCCATCAAACAATTATCGTTCCCGGTTGGCTGACGACCGCCTCGGACATTTCATGACAACCGTCAAAGACTATTCGCTCCAAACCACCGATGCACCGTATATCCGGTACGTCAACCGATGGCATTTGGAAAAAGCCGACAAAAAAGCGAAGGTGTCGCCGCCGATGGATCCGATTATTTTCTACATCGAGAAAACAGTCCCACATCGTTTCCGGCCATACATTCGCCAAGGGATCCTGGAATGGAACAAGGCGTTTGAAAAGGCAGGTTTTGTTGACGCGATTGAAGCACGGATTCAGCAAGATTATGAGGATTGGGACCCCGAAGATGCACGGTATAACACCATCCGCTGGGTCGTTGATGCAGGCTTTGCTATTGGACCATCCCGCGTGAACCCGTTGACCGGTCAGATATTGGACGCTGATATCCTTATCAGTGACGGCTTCATCAGATCTTGGCAGCGCGAATATACGACGTATTTTGATGAACTTGACCATGAACACGATCACCCGATAGATGATTCCTCACAGTTCCAGTGCCAGATGGCATCTGGATTGGCACGACAGATGGGGTTCATGGCAAGCGTCTTGCAGGCGCGTGGCGTGGTCGGTGAAGATGGTGAGTTGCCGGAAGAATTTATCGGTCAAGCACTGAAATCACTGACGATGCACGAAGTCGGACACACGTTGGGATTACGGCACAACTTTAAAGCGAGTACGATCCATTCGCTTGACGACTTGAATAAGAAAAGCGATGAGGCACTTCTCGGTTCCGTGATGGAATACGACGCTGTGAATATCGCACCTGAAGGCGAAAAGCAGGGTGACTATTATACGACGACGATTGGACCGTGGGACTACTGGGTGATTGAATACGCTTACAAATCGATCGATGGCAGCAGCCCTGAAGCGGAATTGCCGGAGTTGCAGAAGATCGCTGCCCGCGTCGCAACGCCGGGATTGACGTACGGTACGGACGGTGATGCGTCGGCATATCAGAGCAGGGATTTAGACCCGCTGGTCAATCGATGGGATCTCGGTTCGGATCCGCTCGATTTTGCGAAGCAACGTCGCGAGATTGTTGTTGAACTCTGGGACAAGGTTGCTGACAAGGTTACAAAAGACGGAATGGGGTACCAGCGTGTCAGGCGTGCCTTTGGGTCGCTGCTCGGTGAACACGGCTATTCGATGTACCTTGCGAGTCGTTATATCGGTGGACAGTACCACCACCGGGATCATCGTGGGGATGAGAACGGACGGCTGCCGTTCGTGCCTGTCCCGGCAGCGAAGCAGCGTGAAGCCCTTGAGTTCCTTAAAGAGCACGCGCTCTCGGACAAAGCCTTTGATTTCTCACCGGATTTGCTCAACAGTCTCGCGATCACGCGTTGGAGCGATTGGGGATCGAGTAGCGGGAGTTCTACACGGTTGGATTACCCGGTGCATAGTGTCATTCTGAGCAATCAGAACCGAATCTTAGGACGCTTGCTCCATCCGAACGTCCTCGCGCGCGTTCAGGACACAGAACTGAAATTTCCTAAAGGTGAGGACGCATTCACACTGCCAGAACTCTTCACGGGTATTACGGATGCAGTCTGGACAGAACTGGATCGCAATGTCGGCGAAAAGCAGTGGTCGAATACAGATGCGTTCATCTCCAGTTTCCGTCGCGCCCTGCAACGTGAACACCTGAAGCAGCTTATCAAACTGGTGCTGGATGCCGATAGCGGAACACCTGAAGATGCGAGGTCACTTGCACGCCGCCATCTCGGACAGATCAACACTCGGATACAAGGCGTGCTTCAAAATGCACAAGGCAGACTTGATGATTATAGCTTGGCACACCTCGAAGAATCACAAGTCCGAGTTGCAAAGGCGTTAGATGCCAGTTTCCAAGTCCAGAAACGCTAAATGATTCTATGTTTTCGTTCAGGACTCACACAAAATTCCTATAGTTGCTGGCGGGGTTTGTAACCCCGCCAATTTTCTGTTGTATAAGTAATTGAGAACGGTTCATAAATTGTTGCAACTGCGAGCGTAGCAATTAAGGCTTCGGCTCATAATAATCGAACGATCAAACTCTCTTTGTACCACAATCTGTTAGATTGTGATTTTGCATGGCATGTTTCGCCATATTGAGGCTAACAGCCCGCAATCTAACAGTTCACGGTACAAAAACACCACAAACAATGAATAGCACTACTATAAAAAATTAGAGGGAACAGATGGAAATTCTTCAATATACCGCCGATATGCAAACATCGGTAACGCAATTTTATAACCATCTGACTGCAGACGTTCCGCATTGCTACCCAGTAAATGAGGAAGAATTCGCTACTGCAATAAGTGGAGTTACAACCGGTAAAGCTAATAAAAAAGAAGGTGGACTCGATTCCGAAACTGCTTTTGTTGCGATCGTAAATGGTGCGGTGCAGGCGTTTATTCACGTCGGCATCGGTCAGGTTGGAGATAACAGGGAAGTGGACATAGGTGTTATCCGGTTTTTGGGTTACGAGCGCGGCGCGCGGCATGCTGGACAAGCCCTGCTTGAAAAGGCTGAGGCACATCTGAAAACGCATAATATTTCCAAAATCTACGCCTTTTCACAAGACTGCCGGTATCGTTTCTATCATTTCGGACATTCCTATCTATCGGATGCGCTTGATCAGGTTCAGGCTCTCTTGGGATTCAACGGCTACCGACGTTCTGAAGGCGAAGTCTTTTTGGATTGGGAAAACTATACCGTTACACCGATACCTTCAAGTTTGCCTGTAACGCTTTCTATTGACTGGAAGGAGGGACGTGGACAACTCCCGAACTGTACCGTGAGAGCGTTTCAAGATGATAAAGAGGTCGGCGAGTGTTGGTCTGTCTCTGGTGGTGAGTTTTCATCGCATCCTGATGCACAAAATTGGCTTCACACGACTTGGCTCGGAATTGAAGACGAGTTTCAGGGACAAGGTTTAGGACGTTACTTACTCCAATATGAGCTTCAAGAGATGCACAAAGTCGGATACCGGCACGCAGCGATTAGTACTGCTTGGGATAACCATCGCGCATTTCTTTTTTACAGCAACTGCGGCTATCGAACCGTAGACTGGACATACGGGTATGAGAAAGTCCTCTCTGAAGAACCAACACATAAGTGGTAGTCTGTAATTCAGATAATTAGCACAGCTTTAACCGTAGCATTTCGTTCCCTGTTTTCTGGAAATGATACGGAACGCGTTCAACCGAGCAAGCGATTCCGTCTTTTTCAAGTGCATCAATAACAGGCGATAAGAAGGCGGAAGGGTTGCTATTGACATCAACAATCGGGAAAATTCTTACCTCAGATCCGATACGGAGCAGTTCGCGCACAGCATCAAGATGAAAAGCAAGGTCTCGGTTCGCTGAGTAGAAAAAGAGGAAATGTGCGGAGAGCACAAGGTCAAAATGCTGGTCAGGGAAGGGTAAATTCGGGAGTGATGCGTCTATGTAGCATCCTTGTTGCTTGCCGTTCTCAAAATCTCGACAGAACTCGTCCATCGCCTGCATCCTGACTGCTGCTAATTCATCAATAGACGAGAATTTTGTCCAAACGAATTTATCTCGGTTCAGGCGAGCTTGCGCGATGACATCCTCGTAGGTCTCCTGAATCCGTTGGCGCAATTCTGCCTCTGAAAACCGGTAAATCGGGTCTACGGAGACTATTGGCGTGCCACGCTGGTGCATCCGGGTATTGAACGACGCGGGACCGTCTCCTATACCCACAATGTCCCGCGCCAAGTCGTCCTCAGAGAGGCTAAACATATCGAGGTATTCGTCGAACGATCTACCCCACGGCACGATGTCTTTGTAGTGGAAATCTGTTTTATTCACTCCGATGCAGTCTCCTCAAGCCAATCAACCCCAAATTCGCCATGTGCATTTGTTACTCAACTATCATCCGCTCGGATCTGCTTCATTTTCTCCACTATTATTTCCACATCCTCTGGACGATTCAAGCAACTAAAACTAAATCGGATACTACCAGCAATGTAATCATACGGGACTTTCATTGCCGAAAGCACGTGCGAATAATTCAACGAACCTGTGGAGCACGCTGAACCATTTGAGGCGTACACACCATTTAGTGAAAGTTGATGTAGAAGGGTTTCACTATCCATATTTTTGAAAGCAATATTCAATGTATTAGGCAAACGATTCGCTTTTCTTCCATTTATTAAGGCAGAGGGAAATAACTCAAGCAGTTCTTTTTCCAATTGATAGCGTAAAACACCTACACTTTGCATGCTCTTGATGTTGGCACTGGCTAACTCACATGCCTTGGCTAAACCGATTATACTGGGAACATTTTCAGTTCCGCTCCGCCGACCACTTTCTTGATTTCCGCCATACAGAAGTGGAGTTAAGGATGTGCCTTTACGAACAAAAAGTCCGCCTACTCCTTTTGGTCCATGGATTTTATGACCGGAGAAAGACATCAGATCAATATGTTCAAAATCACGGTTGAGGTTAACTGGCATTTTCCCAACGTATTGCGTGGCATCAGTGTGAAACACAATATTCGGGTCTCGTCCTTTAACAGCCGCAGATAAGTGATTTACGGGAAATATTACTCCAGTTTCGTTATTAGCTGCCATGAGCGTAACCAAAAGCGTATCAGGACGAATGGAATCTATTAACTCATCCATGTCTAGATTACCCTCACTATCCACATTAAGAAACGTAACCTCATAACCACTTTTACATAGTGACTTGCAAACTTCCAAAACGGAGGGATGTTCTACTTCGGACGTGACGATGTGACGGCGTTCAGGATTTGCGCGGACCGCACCGAAAATCGCCCAATTATTGCTTTCTGTCGCACTGCAAGTAAAGGCAATCTCCTTTGCATCTGAAGCCCCTAAGAATTCCGCCACTATCCGGCGGGCTTTCGCTATGGCTGTATCAATGCCCGATGCCCGTCCACTGATTGCACTGGGATTGTAAAATGCCTCAATGAAGTATGGTGTCATTGCTTCCAATACTTCAGGTGCAACGGAGGTTGTAGCATTGTTATCTACATAGACGGTTTTCATAATGTGTATTCTGTTGATTATTCGTCGTCAAATCCTAACCACGGTGCGATATTTGTCCATATCAATTCTGCTAATCTTTTTGAACGGTTCTGAACAAATTCTACGTCCCATTTTGGTGCTTCATAAATAGCAGAAAGATGTGGGTAGTACTTTCCGTCTAAAATCAGTTTTTTAGTAGTTTCAGGCACCTCAACAATATCACGATTTCTTACTTCTTCCAAACGTGTTTTCAGTTTTTCTGTTGAAGGTGCTGATATGATGTAGAACAACTCTTTCTTTTTTGGCCATTCCCTGTTTCCAAAGGATTTATTTTCAGATTCGGGCAAAAGTGTTAAATTCCCCAAACAATCCAGAAGATTAGGTTTTCCATATAGATCTTCTTCCGGGTTGATTTGATCTTCTGCTGATTCAATTTGTGCAGGCTTTGTTTGAGATGCAACATGTTCAATCTCTAAATCTTTACTCCACTTATCCCATATAAGCATGTCCAGAGTTCCTTCTCGTCCTGGGCGACGGAGTCCTGGTTTTTCGTCATCTTCAGTTGTATTATGCATAGCTGCAAATAACAGAAAACGAGTTAGAGTTTTGCGATCTTTGTAGACAGGTTCCTCAAACGAAAGCGTTACCCAGTCCTTTTTAGAGTTTATACCACCGCGATCTTTTAAAGCATATCTTAAAGCTTCTTGTAATTTATCTGCAGTCAGATATGTTAACTGTTGTCCTTTATCTGGACATCTGCAAAATGCTTGCTTTCCAAGTTCATCAAAACCTTTCTCCATCAACTCTCTATATTGCGCCGCGAGATCTCCGGTTGTTTTTCCACTTCCACGCCAAAAAATAAAAAAAGCGGTTACAGTTTTTATGGCTTTTTCCAATTCAAGTATAACTTCTTCGCGGGTATCAGAAGCAGCTAATTGAACCTGTGAGTAAAATCTCACCAAAGATCCAATTGCGATCTCATGATTAACTGCCCCAAGCATGTCCATACACATTAATACCACATTCTTATTGGAGAATGTTATAGATTCAAAAGCATTATCCTTTTTCTTCCAAGTATCATCAATAAAAATCGCTGTATGTGACATATGTTCAAGAAACTTATGCCGTTCTTCTTGCAGTTTTTTCTTTTCATATTGATCTCTTAGATACCCTCTCTGATCACTGTGTCGTTTGGGAAGTTTATATCCAGTCTCAGCAAGTGCAAAAGGTGTCAGAAATCGACTTGTCTCGGTATGTCTGTCGTCTGCTTTGTTGAATTTTCCCAAATAATCTTCAATAGGTTTCATTAACTTTCGTGAATCTGAACCTTCATAGTCAGATATTCCTTCTTTTTCTATAACCCTTGGCCTGAAAGTCTCGAATGCTGTCAGTGGTTGCCCTGTAGTATTTAATGACTCAAATATGTCAAAAGCATAATCTTCATTGTCAGCTGACACAACTGTGACTGTCACTCGATCCATAAGAAAATTAGCAAACAAGACTAATCCGATGAGTTGCTTGAAATCCTTGTTACCTTCATCCAATAAAATAGAGCAAACATCTTCAGGGAATTCAGCCTTCATAATAGCTTCTTGAAATTTATTGTTGTTTTCACTTGCGTCTTTTAAAGAAAGCATACCTAATTCTTGATTATTTTCATTTAATACTAACAACTCCCGAAGTTGTCCTCGTATCACTCCATAATTAGTTAATACGATATTAGTTTTTTCAACTGAACCATTTTCTCCTTTGTACAGCTTTTTAGAATCATCTCCACGTATATGTCTTGAATATCCATGGACAAATGCAGCCAAAGGTGATTTATACTCTGCCTCTTCTTCAAGGCGGGACCACTGATCTTCGTATGCACGAATTATACATGGATACCATCGACTATACTCATCTTCTGGCCAATCCATATCTAGCTCAAATGTTTTTTGCAGTCGCTTTTCTACTTCAATCGCCTTACGATTCAACCACTTAAAAGACTCTTCTTCCACTTTAAGCTTAGCCCTACGTCTTCTGATTTCATCATGGAGATTAATATTCGTTAAAAGAATAGTAGTTAATCGTTGTTGTCCATCAATCACTAAGCGGACATTAGCGGGTAATTGCGCTTTATCTGCTTTAGGTAAAGTAGCGTTGTCCATTACAATCAGTGTACCCAAAAAGGTAATTGATTCCTCTTTTTTTACTAATGACTGTAATCCATGAACAACATCTTCAAAGAGACGATCAATATCACTTTTGTTCCAATTATATTCCCGTTGATACGGTGGAATGTAAAAACCAACACCTGATTCACAAAGAACCTGCCACATACTAAAAGCATTAGCACGTAAAATATTTTTAAGTTCCATAAAAAACTCCCTTATTATTTACATATAATCTTCTTAGTTGTAGGTAAAAATTATAGCGTTTGTTCCTCAGGTGCTACAAAAAACACATGAGACAACCTCGATCTTCATTATCCTCAGACTCATACCCAGCCAACACCGATACCAACGATCTATTCTTTCGCTTGGCTTTCAGGCGTTCTTGCGTTTTTTCCCAGTTAGCGATGATTTCTGCCATTCGTTCGGGTTGTTCAAGTTCCTCAAGGGATTCGTCCTGATTCCAATAAAAAATATTTCCATTGATTTTGTTAGGTTTTTCATAAGCTTTTGCCTCTTCAAAAAGTCCAGGATATGTCTGTTTTAATCTCACCCATTCAATTTTCTGTTGATAAAAACAAAAAAAACAGCCCGAGTGAGTACGTCCCCAATCAGTGTAGGGAGGCATCCCCAAACCTGAGCCTTCTAAAATCTCAATTATATCCTTATAAACTTTTCCATCATCTTGAAATGGATAGACTACCTTAATATTAGGTTTGTGACTGATATAGCCAATTCTATCTTCGTCAGCTCGAAGTCCAACATAGTTTACAACTGGATCATCACCAACGTAATCTTCAAAAGGTTTTAATTTTAACATTCTGGTACACCACCGGCGGTGGTTGGAAGGAAGCATACCTCCATACGCCCGTAACATCTTGTCAAAACTTGTATGTTTGGTAGTCTTTTGAATCTCTACGCCTAAATATGCTTGCAGGCGTTTGAGATATTTATACGTATCAGGTAGTTCTTTGCCAGTATCGTGAAAGATGTATTCCATGTCGGAAACATCGTCACGTAGATAGATAGCTAATGCAGTACTGTCTTTTCCACCTGAAAGACTAAGAATATGGCGCTCTTTTTGAGGCATTGTTTTAGTTCTCCTTATTGGTTTCTTTCTTATCCGGTTTCTTTACAGTATCGCTGAGTTCACTGTAAACCATACGGGCAATGGCTGCCAAGCTTAGACGACGATCATGTTTCATCAGCAATTTCTGAATTTCTCCTTCAATATTTGCTAGCTCAGGCTCTTCTTGCGGAAGAGAGTACACAACTTCTGCAAGTTCATCACCCTTCGCTCGTGTAACTAAGAGGAGAATTCCACTGTTCTCTTCAGGAATATTTTTTGATTCAAAATAGATGCTTTCGACGTGTTTAAACCTTGTTACTAAAGCTGCTATTTCATATTGAAAAACAATTTCGTCTGAATCATCCCAGGATGAAGGAGAATCTGATATAACCAAATTAGCAATTGATTCAATCCATTTCGTATCGGAAAGATGCTTATCCTTCAAACGGCCGCAAAAAGCTTTGAGTTGACGTTCAGTCACCATGCCCCATAAATTGTCGGCGCGTCTTGTGATTAAGTTTCTTCCCTCTGAATTACAATCCACCTCAAACGCTTCAAAAATAGCATATTTTATGCGTTCAAGCAATTCTGTATAGGCATTTTTCAACTCAGTCAGATAAAATTTGATTCCTTCGGCAAAGTTCTGGACTCGACTGTCATCAATAGATTGCGTTATATCAAATGGATCTTCACCATAAACCGTTGGTAGATCCCGAAAAAGCAGTGGTGCAGGTTCCTCACCTGACATGAGTTTTTCACGAACAGCAATGGCTCCTGGAGAGAGGTTCTTCGTCTTATGAACATATTCCGGAAGTTGTGTTACGAAGTTACACAAAGGCATCACAACATCAAGAATTTGTGAATCCTGTTTATCTGATGTTCGTGGAATCTCAAGGACCTGAATCAACCGGTCAAAAACCGATGCGCGGATGCCTTCAATTGCGCTGTGCTGAACTTCAAAGTACTCTTGTGCCTTGATCAATCGATAAAAATCTTCTCCTCTCACTTCACGCAAAAAGATACCATCTTCAAATATTGCGATCTCCTGTCGATGTGCGACATAGTAAATCGCCAATAGCAAAGGTATTAAGCCATTACGAACCCCATATGGAGGTTTTCTAAGTTCTGCAAACAGTTCGGTCACAGGAACTTTGCTATTTACCGAAGACTTCAAAAGAGTTTCAATTCGTTTCAACGTCGATAATAAATAACAGGGATCATCATTAGCCAATGGTTCTTGAATGTGCCATATCTTTTTTCCTTTAACGTGAATATTCCCTTGCTTTAAAATCGAAAGGTACATTGACATCTCAGGGGGACGTTTATTGTCTGGCATTCCTAAGTTGAGTTTAGATTCACTTTCCAGCATCGCCCTAATCAAATTCATTCGAGCACCGGACGCAGCTGGACTCAAGTTCTGTCTATTAATAAGTTCATTTTGAACTTTGGGAGACTGATCAAAAACTTGGTCACAAATTTTTGAAAGATGCTTTAAAAGTTTTTTTCCCGTAGGAATTGATAATGGTTCCCCTTCAGAGAACCAATTGAAATTCATTGTGCCTGAATAGTTACGCAGATCAATTAAGTCGGCGATTCGTTTTTTAAGGCGTGTGTAGGCAGCCTCCTGCTGCCGTAACACTTCCTCGCTCGCGTAAGGATCAGAATTAAGTTCTAATGTGTTTTTGCCAATCCATTCCCAACACAGAAGATCCCGAAGATAATCAGCAATATTATGCAGCGGACCTGGAATAGCAACAATCACTTGCGGGTGATTAACAGATTTAACCGTTTGTAACGCCTGCTGTCGCTCTTGAAGTGAATCGCATAGGACGATGATTATTTTTCCATCTGCTCCCTCATTCAGCGGTGGTATAGCTTGGGAAAATTCAGAGCCAGATAGATACTGAATTTCAAAATGCCGTAAATTCCCTGTTTCTATATAGTGTCTTCTAGCAACGATTGGTCTCGCATCAAGATAGACTTTAATTCTTTCACTGACTTGTCCAATATCTGCTATCGCACGTTCTGCGTTTTTATAAGCGGCGTTCAAATCTACACTGGTATGGGGCCAAAGACATAAACCACCAGCAATACCTCGGTCGTATAACACGCGTTTTTTGTCTTTCAGAGTATTTATTACGTCTCTAACATGATCACCTGAAAGTTTTCTTGATCTCACTGCTCGTATCACAAGTTCTTCTGTGGGAATCAGATCGTTAGCATTCAATACATTTAACATTCCTACTGTTTTCAACACTTCCACTTCCAAACTTTCATTGGACACATAACTAGAAATAACGGCATCAACCACACCCCAATGGGTCTGCATGCTTGTGAGGTTAAGTGAATGGTTCAGATTCGCCCGGACATAATCGTAGAAATTGTGAATTTGGTATAATCTGGCACCTCTAAGCCGATGTTGTAAAGCATAGGTTTGTAGGCCAAATGGCTCTGAAGATTGAAGAAAACTAAACAACGATCTTTCGTTCTGTCCAAAGCGATGCATCGTGCGCACAATGACAGGAACTGTCAGCGGAGCTAATGGAAAAAAATTCGCCGCTTTATCTAATAACTCATCTTTTAATGGCACGGGCCCGTACCACCCGTGATCAAGGGCACATCTCATTTGAGATATTGCTTCGCTTTGGTGTGTCTTAAATACATCTTGTGTCTGTACACCCAAAGCAGATGATAATAGATGAACAATCTGCTCAAACGGTTGATTAAAAAGGATTTCTTCAAACCGCTCAGCAACTTTTTTCCATTCTTGTTTAGATGTTACGTCCAACTGGTCGGCATAAGCATTGAAGCCTTGATGCAAAAGTCCTAAGACAAATAAAGGTGCATCACCGCTGCGTGAAGCTGCTTCCGCCAATTGTTGCAGTAGGTAAATATCTTGACGATCAGGATACATTGCTGCAAATTCAAGGAATTTGCCTAATTCATCCAGAATAAGTAGGGCCCCCGATCCTATGGATTTCGATTTGACGAATTGGCTAAACTCAATGAACGCCTCAACAATATCTTTATCTCCAATACTCGAGATTTCTTCCAATTCATCAGGAAATACTGAAGAACTAACACGCGAAGAAATGTCCTCATTTGAAATTTCTACAATGCGCTGAAGTTGAGTCGGGAGCTTTGTCTTAGAATTTCCAATAACACTATCAATGGATTTTTGCAAAGCAGATTGAAGAGCGATCTTCAAAGGCGATCGGTTACCGGTTACCAATATCGGAATAAGCCTCAATTCGTCAAGACAAGATTTCTCAATCTTAATGGATTCTCGTAGGTTTTTGCATACTCCATCTTTATGACCGGAAAATAGGTGAGCCAAAACCAAAGCAAAACTTGATTTTCCAGTGCCATAATCTCCAGTTAACCGCCATGCTCGACTTGTGGAATTTATTTGCAATCCTTCGGCCAAACGCTCCAAACAAGATTTGGTAAATTCCGTAGGTATGTACCCTTTACAGCTGTCAGGGTTTGAGAAATCACGCTCAAGGTGTATTGATCGCAAGAAACGCTGGTTAATATGAAATATATCAGCGATTGTTTTATTCAAGGGTTAATCTTCCTCTGGATAAATAGCATCAAACAAATCTTCCCATTTAATTTTTTCTTCTTTTTCAATGAACCTCTGGTTTACCGATTCTCGAAAACTCATCGCGCCATCCGTTAATTTTTTAATATCTTCTAAACGGGTACGAATTTCTACTTCCGAAAGCTTAAAAACTTGACCTGGGCTGCCATGTCCAGAAGCAATTTGACGAAACTGCAAAGATTTATCTTCAGAGTAGTAGGTTTCCCAAAAATCGTTTAAGCAATAAAAAAAAAGTTGCTGACTAATTTGTGGTTTAGGTTCACGATTGAAAGCGTAAATCGGTTCTCGCTTTCCATCAATGTCTGAAACTCTTTCACCAATCTTTTGAATCAGATCTAATTCAATTAAAGGACAATCAAGGTTATCTTCAAGTACAACTGCTTTTTTTCCCCGTGTCGGTACATAGGTATGAAGAAAAATATTAAAATGCTGCTTAAGTGTTGCCCAAGATAAGCTTCTACCTTGTGAATCCGATTCTTTTTTGAAACTCTGAACTACAGCTAGCGGGAAAATCTCAGGATCTTGCCACCGGTTCATAAGGTAATCCCAAGCGAAAATAGGACTCTCACGGTGAGTTGAAAAATTCCAATGAATGAGCCAAAGGGTCTGGACATCCTCTAAATATGGATCACGCCCTTTTTTTTTCAACAATTTTTTACCTAATTGAGTAATCTTAAAATCACCGTTTTCCTGTTTTTTAACGAACTTCGCGGCTTCCACCCAAAATCTTATCGCTCTGGCCATTTGCTTGCCTACACCAAGTCGAACGATTGCCTTGTCAATATCCATAAACAAATCCGAGTTTTCTTTTTCTTGTAAAGCAGTGACGGCTTTAGGGATCCAAGGGTATCGACAAGGGAAAGTTTCGTGTCCAGTAAACCTATATTGTGCCATAATTATAATCGCATCAGACCTTTCACTCAAATGTCCTTAGAAGATTTGTCTTTACCAATAGAGAAATAGGAGACGACTTACTCAAAGTATAGCATAAATTTGCATCAGAGGTCAACTTTTTTGTATTTCTTCCAAAATTGCACCCTATTACTCATTGAGACCATGCTAAGCACACCGTACAACACTAAAACGATTCGCGCAAGAACAATTTTCTTCAACTAATCAGCCTCGGCATTGATTTTCTGTAGAACTGTTGCGGCTCGTTGTGCCAATTCGGTGGTCGCGTCCCGCTTGATGGCGCGGTTTAAGTGTATGATGGCGCGTTCGTCTCCATCTCTTGCCAATTCCAACGCTTCCTCAAACCCCTTGTTCCCGTAACTGAAATCCCTTGGAATGACAGTCAGGTCATGGTCTTTCCAGTAATACTTCAGATCATCGGACTCCCAATTGCGGTAGACATCTTCCCATTGAAGCGAGTTGAAGATGTTCAAGTGCGGTTCCAACATGTGCTCAGCGATTGGGTCATCGACCGCCTGATAACGGTTGTCAAGCGACACGCGGAGCCGGTCTTCGGTCAAATTCGGCAGTGCTTTATGAATAGTCAAAGCCGGGAAGATGAGCGTATCGCCAACCTCATAGTTTGTGGAATGCCATTCACCAGACAACTCGTCCTCATTAACGCACAAACCACCAGCACCGAGTGAAAAGTGGTGTTCTCTGACTTTATTAATCTTATGCGAACCGGGTAGGACTGCTAAACCGCCCAATTCTATCGGGCAATCTCCGACAGGTGCCCAACACGTATAAGTCTGGAAGTTCCCTTGAAAGTGAACGAAGTCTTGGTGTATCGGTGTGGTATGCGCCGTGTACTTGGGATACCAGAGGCGCGCAATCTTCTGTGGATGTGGCAGTACTTCTCTACCGATAATTTTCTCCACCATATCAACGACTTCGGACCAGTGTCCGGAACGGTGGAACGCCTGTAACTTATAGACCTCGTGGTATACATCCGTGTATTCCGGATCACCCTCGGTGCATTGGGTGGAAATATCGGCGATGCCGTCCATCGGGTCGGTGCCAGCGACGAGCCAACCGCCTTCTTGCATAGTCGTCAACATCTCTCGCCGCAATGTCCAGAGTTTGTCAGGATCTTGCAGCTGCTTGAAGAAGAGGTAGCCCTCTTCTGAGATCCGGTGACGCAATTCTGCTGGATCATTCATCGCATCGTTGGATACGCGAAGTTCTTTTAAGGCTTCCATCTGACATTCTCCTTGGGTCTACCTATATCCGAAACCATTGTTCAAGATATTATTCTGCAAAATTCTTACCAGTACACTTATCTATTATTATAACACAACATACAGACAATGAGAAATCAATTTTTTAGGTTCAGACTGCTGTTACACTCTATTTTTCTCAAGCCAACCAACAGCAAAGTCAACAATAGTGCGTTGTGGCATGAGCTGGCAATTTGCAATGCCGACCTCGCCTTGCTGAACTACCTTCCCCGCATCAGAACGCAAAAGATCCACACCGAAGCGATCGAAATCCGAATCGTCTACATCAATATCTTCAAAGGTGGTCCATATCGTTGAACCCGCCTGTGAGATAGGGGCACCTTCTTGGACGACGCGTTTGCTCGGAAAATCCGCCCGGTATTCTGCGAGGTGTATAGACGTATTGCTCGAATGATTGACACCGAGGAGCAGAACATAACCGTGTAAATCGTAAATTCTGGCAAGCGGTGAATTCTCACCCATTCCATAAACTAAAGAGTGATTATTTACAATGGATGATGCTTGCGGACCTCGTGCAGAAAACGAACTCTGTGGATGCGCACTGCGGAGAACGTCTTTCTGCTTTCGGAACGTCTCGGCAATTTTGCCCATTGAACGCGTTGGGGTCAAATCGGGATCGTAGGCGGGCATTGTCTCGCGTATCGTCTGCCACCATGATTCGGGGACAGGTGGATTCTCCCATTGACCTGGATCGCTGAGATCGGTTGAGTGGGTCGGCATCACAAGCGTCCCAGTGTCCCCCAAGACCTCCTGAAGCGCGATGATAACCGCGACAGCACCGCCGCAGACCCATCCCATCGCACTCAAGGACGAATGAACGAGTAAGACCATTCCCTTTCTGACACCGAGTGCTTCAAAATCAGCTTGCAGCGATTCGACTGTAGCGAGGGTTTCCGTCTTGCGAACTACCTGACCTTCGGGCATTATTAACTACCTTCCATAAGACACCAGTAATGTATTTACTTTGTGCCGATTGCGAGAATATGAGAACTCATGCCGAGTATCGACGGTTCTGCTTCGACCTTCCGAATGAAATCCAAAACTACGGCACGCTGGTCAGGCTCCATCCAATACCTTTCAACCGACTTGAAAAGCCAAGATGGTCCTTGAACGGCAAGTGTCGCCTGATGCTGGAAACCGACTTCAACTAACTCGGATCGAAGTTCGTCCGGTCGATGAAGATATGCATCTGTAAAAAATTCCAAATTTTCAGTTGGGTTGCGGTGATACCCCGTTTCGAGGTCGTGTTGAACAATATCTCTGGAGACCGAGTTACCTAATCGGTCCTTACAGAAAAAATCGAGTAGAGAGGCAAAACGTGAGATACCAGCAGCAACCATGATACCACCGTTTCGTAAGACGCGATACGCTTCTCGGAGTGCAAACAGCCGGTCGCTTTTATCAATCAAGTGATAGAGCGGTCCCAATAACAGAACAGCATCGGCGGACATAGATGCAAAACGGAGTGCCCGCGCGTCACCGAGCGATATGCTGGCAATCGGGGTTTCTGGTTGTTGATTCGAGGCTTCTTTCGCCTGCTCAACATGCAAATCCACAGGGTCCACAAGGTGGACTTCATACCCCATCTTTGCTAACCAACAGGCATAAGGTCCCGCACCACCACCGATGTCTAAAACGACTGCTGGTGGCACCGGTAGATAGCGTGTGACAATCTCTTGGGTACGCGTAAATTCTATCTGACCTCTAACATCATTCGTAAGTCTTTTCGACTCTTGCGTCTGTCTATAGAACGAAAGAATCTCATCTGAAGGTTTATGCAACTTCTTATTCCTTAGTGAAAGCGTGTCGCGTTGTGTGTATATTTGCTAACAAATCAGCCCGTGCGATTCAATCAGATTTTGATTTTCTCAGTTCCATTGCTATATCGCTGATATCCTCCACACTTTTTTCAGCCCATAATTTTTTCCGCTACTTGGTATAATCAAACGGAGAACGCATAATCAAGGCAATGAACTTTTCAGCTTGGACATCGCCTAAAGCTTCCGTAAGAGCCTTTAAGCCTTCTATCTTGAGTTGTTCATCTGTTATCATGGAATACACTCTTAATAAACCACTGTTTCATCAAGTTCTTCAATATTTAGCAACATGAACAGCACCTTTTGAAGGATGATGCCACGTAAGTTGCACCTCAGAGAACCCTGCCCTCTGAAGAATGCGGGCTTGTGTCTCCGGTGATAGTGTGATATCATAGTTCCACTCGGCACGGTCACCTCCTGGGAGCTTCGCAATCCACCTATCGTACCAATAGAGTGTACTTTTCTCTCCTTCAACTGTGTTGGTCTGATCACCTTCTATGTAGATGCCAGTCGCTCGCAAAGCCTTTCTCACCTTTTTGTAGATAGCAACTTTTCTCTCTGGTAGGAAATGATGCATAGTCAGCGTAGAAATAACGTAGTCATACGCATGATGCCCAAACGTAAGTTCCAATAAAGAGCCTTGCTGTAATTTCAATTGTTCGATTTTATTAGCGAATTTCGCGCTGAGCTGCTTAAGCATGTTCGGTGCCCTATCCACTGCTGTAACTTTAGCGTTGGGTGCCCTTGCAAAAACGAACTCAAGTTGAATCCCCGTCCCACAACCGAGATCCAGAATGTCAATCGGTGTATCTGTCTGTGGTATCTGAAGGGCGACAGCCTGATAGAACGGATCATCGGGTTCAGCACTAAACTTCTGATCCCAGATATCAGCAGTTGAATTGAAGAACCCTGGAAGTTCCTCAATACCGTCGGTTGTCCATTCGGGGACATCATCACCTGTCGGCCCGGGAGCGATTCGGAGCTGCATCTTTCGCCTTACAAATTCATCATTTATGACTTGCCTTTGATGTTCATCCTTTGGCACGTTAGCACCTCACCCAGTATTCTATTCATTTTGAATTTTAGTGTGGGTCGTAGTCGTGCGATTTTTGCGGCGTACTCGCCCAGATGCGACGTGCATCGCGGCGTACTCGCCCAAATGCGAAGTGCATTATCGCACGTGTGTAGGTTAACAACGGGCAATGAATTGCCCTACTACGAACCACGGCTGCCCCTAATTTAAAAGTGGATAAAACACTCATCCTTCCAAAACCGATCATCGGGTCTTTTTCACCCATGCCCACGTTGTTGCCAGTTTATCTCCCGGTTCAACAGCAAGCGGTTCAAGGTCGAGGTCTTTGGTGGCATCAATATAATTCGGCTTTCCGAATCCATCCTCGCCATCGTTTCCGTTTTTGGTATTGTCGTCGGCGTTGCTTTCATCGAAAGTATAGTGTGCGTTTAGGCCCTCTTCATCGCCGTTGAGTACCTTCATCATGAATTCATTAATCTCTTCTTCGGTCCGAGCGACTTCCCAAATACGGATTTCATCAATGGCTCCTGTACAGAACCAATTTTGACTATCACCAACACCGATATACAAGGGAGCATCAGTTGCCGCTAACTCCTTTGCCTCAAAGGGCGCGGCACCCTTCTCCTCCCCATCGATATATATCCGCATCTCTTTACCGTCCCAGACACCCGCGACATGCTGCCATTCGTTCGGTTCTAATCCAGGGACATCAAGGATTTTTGTGCCGGGCCAGAGGACAAATCGTAATCCCTTTCCATTTTGGACAATCTCTGGAAAGATGTAATCCCTTTTGCCGCCCCAATCCTTTGCGAGGCATTCACCGTTAGGTTTGCTCATGTTCATCCACGCCTCTATCGTTATCGCATCTTTGGGGTTTAAACTGTCACTGTTTGGAACTTCAATCGCCGTTTCGCCATCTAATTCGAGTGCCATGTTTTGCGCCCAAAGTGTGTTAGGCATTACCAAGCCGATAGCGAGGGTTATAAAAAGCAGAACTTTCATAGTTTCCTCCTGAGTCGTCATTTTTCGGTAAGCAATTAGAAATCGTTCAAATCATGATGCCAAATCGTCAAGCATCTGGCGGATATTATGTTCACCGCTATCAATAAATAGCGGTGCTAAGGGACCCCTACCGTGTAAGGTTTGAAGTAGGGTATCAATCTGTATCATACGCTGCTGTGGTGTGTGGCACCTGAGCCACCTTTTAATGAACTCACGTGCAGGTCTTGGGTTACCAGTCCTCAGCGAGCGGGTGCTTTTACGCCACACCTGCCATCTGAAGGAGTGTCCGCAGCCTTGACATTCGAGTTTTTCGTCTTTCTTTTTTAAACTCTTGCGGTAATCCCGCCATCGGCGTTTGTAACCACAAGCAGTACATTCGATGTTGCCGTGCTGGTGGAGCGCGTCCGCTTGGCACTTCGGACATTGCAGCGCAGGACTGGACTTCCGAGCTCTGGCAACTTGATTTCTTGGCGGTGGATCTGGCTTCCGGACGAGGTTAAGGCAGTATGGGCACGGCAAATGGATGCGGGTTCTCGCCGATCGCTTGTAGGCTTCTTGGGACCACGTTTTACCACAAACGCATCGCAACTCATCGGTTTTCTGTAGGACAGCACGACACTCAAAGCATCTCGGTGTATCACGCAGTGCTTGACGGCAATCGCGCCAGAGGAGCCGTTTGGCACAGTGTGTGCAGCGAAACCAGTTCTGGTGATGCCCGCCTTCACCTTTACTAAAGAGCGGGTCAATCCGGCGTACGACCTTTGTCTCGCACAGCGGACAAGGCACTCGCCCTTCGCGAAAGACATCAGCGACTGTGGCGATGTCGGTACAGCGCGCATAAAGCTCCCAACCGACATCGTGTAACAATAAATCATCGTAGATGCCGAGCCGCGCATATCGGTAAAGCCGACGGATTTTGATGGGTTTCACACGTGGTGACCAGTTCATAGTGGTTCCTTAGTAGCAGGTTCATATTGGACAAGAAAACGAAGCGATGTCATTTGAAACTCCTACTACATCGCTTCCATTTCCAGAAGTTGGTCTGAAACCACCCAAGCGGCGTACTTCATCGCCTCCTGGACATCAGCGATCTCCAATTCTGGATAATCCTCAATAACATCCTCGATCGACCGACCATTGGCTAACAATTTGAGAATTACGCTTACCGTGATTCGGGTGCCTCGAATCACAGGTTGTCCAAGACAAATCTTCGGATTAATTTGGATTCGATCCAGTTTTTCCATTTCTACCTCCACCAAATTGATGAACCTCAATAGTTGTAAAAGAAGGCACTTAATTCATAGTACTTCTTTAACCCTGGTGCGGTTGCAAACTGCACCTACGGGGTTTAGGGTTATAGATTACGCCGGAATGTGAACGACTTCTCCAGTCTCAATACTACGACTCATTGCCTCTAAGACGCGCATATTCTGGTAGGAATCTTCAAGGCTTGAATGTGGCTGCGTCCCTCCTTGCAGTGACCTTGCCCAATGTTGCATCTCTTCAAGATAGCCGGGTCTGCCAATACCGTGATATGCGGTGTTGAGATCCCACTCTTCAGTCGGCGTATCGGCATAGCCACCACCGAAGCCAAGCCATGTCGGATTACGATAAAGGCGCAACTGACGCGTTTCCAATACCTGAATCGCCTGATTACCGGTGCCTTTGACAAAAACCATCGCTTCTAAAACTGGACCCGTGCCGAGCGTCATTGTGCCGATACCACCGTTCTCGTAACGCAGGTTCACGGACATTGAGACGGAACTCGATGCGGCATCAACCGTGCCTGTCGCATAGACTTCGCTGACCTGCCCCATAAAGAAACGCATGCAATCGGTCGGATGGATGACCTGATCGAGCATAAAGGGCCACGCAAAAGGCGATCCGGCTTCCTGAAGCCTGGGACCCGGTGCGAGGTATCGGGTATGGTATTGGTTGGCTTCACCGAACGCATCTTCGTCCATCAACTGCTTGGCAATCTGATGCGCAGGTGCATGTCGCCACATTGTGCCGACCATCCCCGTTTTACCGGTCTCAATAGAGGCATCAACGAGCATCTTCGCGCCTTCAGCGGTAGTCGCGGGCGGTTTTTCGGTGTAGATGTGATAACCTTCTTGGAGGCACGCGATACCGATGTCCCGATGCAGTTTGTCTTCTGGTCTACCCACAACAGCCACAGCGTAGAGATCTTCATTTTTGAACATCTCGTTGTAATCGGTATAGTGGCGGAGTGCGCCAAATCTTCGGGCATTCGATGCTGCCTTTTCTTCAACAAGGTCGCAGGTAGCAACAAATTCAAACTCTGGCACCATCGGTATACACTGTTGCAATTGCGATGACATACCGCCACAGCCGATAAAAGCGATTCGGATTTTGTCCATAACGTATTCTACAACTCCTGTTTTTTGTGATTTAAACTTCTTTTTTCATTCTAAACCCAACAGATCCGCCAATTCATTAAAATCGCCAGCAACAAGGTCGGAAGGATGTGCGGTCACCTCTCGGACGTTGTCGGGTCCATATTCCAAAGGACGCGGCACGAGTGCCGTTTGAAAACCGACGGCTTGCGAGGCTCGCAGATCACCCGGATGCGCGGCGACCATCATAACTTCATTTGGAGACAAACCGAGCAGGTCCGCAGCGGCCTGATAAACTTCAGGGTCGGGTTTGTAATGCTGTGTTAATTCGGCAGACAAGACACAATCCCACGGCAGTCCAGCGAATTTTGCCATATTCGTCAGCAGTGCGATATTGCCGTTAGAGAGTGTAGCGACGATATACCGCTTCCGCAGCCGTTCTAATCCACTGATAGCATCGGGCCACGGTTTGAGTCGATGCCAGACCCGGTTTAGATGATCTTTATTGGCTTCATTCAAGTCAACGATTTTGAATTCGTCAAGGAGACTCTCCAAGATAAGTCGGTGCAGCGCATCAATGTTCTGCCACGGCAATTCGCCACGCCGAACTTTGTCCATCGCGGGACCGTATCCAGCACGCCATTTCAAGGCGAATTGTGCCCAATCAATATCAATGCCGTGGGTGTTCCCAAACTCTTCGCCTTCGGCAACGATTGAACCGTACCAGTCCACAACTGTGCCAAAAACATCAAAAGTGAGTGCTTTGATTTCGGAATAAGCATTTTGCATTGCCTCATACCTTTCGTTCGCGAAGACTTGTCAAGAAAAGCGGGATCGTTTTCTTCCAACCTAATTCACATTATACGCTAACCTATTCCGATTGTCTATTGAATTTAGAGTTTTTCAGTGGTCAGTTGGTGGGATTAGAAACCTCGCCAGCGAAGAAGTGAGGAAGCAACTTATTCGTGCGAAATCCAGCGCAGTTGAAAACAGCACCTACCAAGTTCACGGACAGGATCCTTCTGTTATCCAAAAGTCTATAGAAACGGGTTGTGTGCGACTTCCCAATAAAAACCGTCAGGGTCCTTGAAATAGCCTGAATAACCACCCCAGAATACCTCCTGTCCCGGTTTAACGAGTTCCGCACCCGCGGCGATCGCTTCTGCTAACGTGCTATCTACCTCTTCTGGGGAACCGACGTTGTGGGCAAGCGTAAACCCTTGAAAGCCGGTGCCTTCAGGTGATATTGTAATGTCTTCAGCCAGTTCGTCTCTCGGATAGAGTGCAAGTATTGTTCCTGTCATATCAAAAAACGCGATACTTTCCGATTCATCCTTTCGAGGCAACCCCAACCCTTTCTCGTAAAAATTGATGGCGCGTTGCAGGTCTTCAACCCCAAGCGTGATGATCGTGATATGTGGTTTCATTCAGATTCCTTCTACAGTAGGCGAAAACGCATGGGGCCTTGCCCCTCTACGCCACTATCTTATAATAGTTATAGAGCAAAGCAGATGACCTCTCCCTATATTCACGTTAATTCTCAGAAGATGAGATACACATCGGAACCGTCCTCTTAATCTTCCTGTGACACCCCAGATTGCGTTCCCAGATTATCAGTTTCTCGTCGCGTCAACCGTTCAACAGAATCTGCAAGTTTTTCGTGTGCCTTCATTGCGCGCCAACTGACAACCATCCAAAAAATTGTGCTGAATATACCTAACAGCATTGCCAGAACAGCAAGTCCTTGAAGATTTTCCATTTGTCTACCTCCTGTTACGAGGATAATTGATAGGCTTTCAAGAATAGCATATCCGATTTCGTTGTGGAAATCCACTAAAAAAGCACTCTGACGCGGGGTTGTACGCCAGAGTGCTAAACGGCTTATTGTTATCCGAAGTCTAAAGACTTCAACATTATAAGTTCGCTCTATAGGGTGCTAAAAATTTCCGGAGTTGTTGAATCGCGGCGTTTTTTCGCGACGCAACGGTACCAATCGGACATTCGAGGATCGTCGCGACCTCCTGATACGACAATCCCTGAACTTCTGTCAAGCGGAACACCACTTGATGCTCCTTCGATAACTTAGCGATTGCAGCCTGAATCGCCTCGTAAGTCTCCTTGGCGATGATCAGTCCCTCCGGGGAATAACGTGTGTCCGCTATAGCAACAGCAATTGGGTGAGAGTATTCATTATCGTCTCCAGAATGCGTATCCAATGATTCAACCTGAGGGGTCCTCTGCTCTTTCGCCAACTGTTTCAAACAGACATTCTTGGCGATATGATAAAGAAACGTTCTGAATTTGGCAATAGGGCGGTACGATGGGACGCAGCGCCACAACCGTAAAAATGTTTCCTGACAGAGGTCTTCCGCAAGCGTTCGGTTTTTGACAAACCGATAGATAAAGTTTAAAGTGTTTGTATAATGTCGCTCGGTTAAAGTTCGGAATGCGTCTCTATTTCCATCCTTCACAGAGAGCATCAACTGCTCGTCAGTGTGTAACATGCTTGTCTCCTCAAACGAGGAGCGTCTCAAGCGAAGGCGCGCGACCCTCCTTCTATTCCAGCATACTGGAGGATGCCTGCTTGCTCGCTCCTTGGTCTGTGCCTTCTCCATAATCGAGTCTTAGTCCAACAACGGCGCACATCGGCAGTTTTAGATGCCTGTGCCTTTCTTGAGGTGCGCTCTCCTAAAGCGCAATCTCCATCATTACTTCTACTACCGTTATTCCAGACGCTCTTGCCAACAGCACCGGTGTGAGGCGTTGCCGTTGTTAAACACAAAACACTTCGATACATTCTATAACCCTCCTCTTAGGTTACTCATCAGACAGGGGTAATATTCGGTACCCCTTTTTTTGATCATAAAAAAACTCTTAATGGTTTAATCCATATACTTTGAAACAATTCATTTAAAATTCAAGAAAAATAGATTTTGGCACTTTTAACCCCAATTTTTCGAGGGGTATGCGGTATTTCCGTTATACCACTTCTGGCTGAAATGGCTCTAATGGTAGTGAAGACTGCCCGGTTGTGAGCAATTCAGCGATAAGTTGCCCTGTGATGGGTGCCAGAAGTATGCCATTTTTGAAATGTCCCGATGCTAAGACGACGTTTTCATGCCCTGGTAGATAACCGAGTAGGGGACCTTTCTTGGCATAGGGACGCAAGCCTGCCCACGTTTGCACGAAAGTGCTATCTGCGAGTTGAGGCGCGATAGCGATGCCTGCATCAATCATCTGCTTCGCGCCGTCTACCGTCGCGGTTTTGTCATAGCCGACGAATTCCACAGTCGCCCCGAGTAGAATTTTGCCATCCGCCCTCGGCACGATATAAATGCCGAATCCATCAACAACATGCTGGAAAAGTGGTGGCATCGCTTCAACGAGGACGATCTGCCCCTTTGCGGGTTCAACTTGTATTGGCACATCAAGTTGCGCCATCAATGTACCCGCCCAGCATCCGGCGGCAATCACGAAGGTATCGGCATATAGAGTTTCACCATTCACAACGACCCCAATGACGCGATCACTTTCTCGGATAAAGTTTGTAACAGGGTTACCTAATCGGAATTTCGCACCGAGTTGCGCAGCACCCTTTGCGAGTGCGGTCACCATTTTTGGGTTGCGCACTTGTGCATCCTCAGGAAACAGCACCGCGCCAGCGATAGACTTTGAGAGTGCTGGCTCTAACTGTAACGCCTGTTCGGTTGTCAAGACTTCCGCTGAAAAGCCGCGTTTTACGCGTCGGTCTGCGAGTCCAATTAACCCCGCTGCTTCAGCTTCGTTGAAAAATACTGAGAGTGTACCAGACTGGATAAACTCAATATCTATTTGGGTTTCTGCGCGAAGTTCTTCCGCTAATGCCGGATAGAGTGCCAGACTCGCTCGGCAGAGCGTCGGATACGGCTCATGCGTTGAGGCATGTGAGGTTAGAATCCCTGCACCTGCCCAAGAGGCTTCTGTGCCGACGGTGGATGCTTTGTCAATCAGCAGCGGTTTTATGTCTCGCTTGGCAAGATTGTACGCGATGGCACACCCGATAATACCGCCGCCGATAATGATGACATCTGCGTGATCTCGGTTCAAGGTTTCCTCCGCTTTATTCAGGCTACACATTAGAAATAGTTTAGCATACAATCGGTCAGCTGTCAAACTTGTGTTACGTCACACACCGTGTGCTTACTTCTTTGCAAACTGCCTTGATATCGCCTGAATCATGGATTCTCGCGGATTATGCCGATCACGCGGATTTATCTTTAGTCTCTCAATAGCGGTAGTACTCGTATAGAAACTCTGGCTATACACATTTTCGGATGCACTTTACAGATTGTCAGTTGAAATTTCAACGGGTTTCGTGTATAATTTTACATACACAAAAAGTGCAAAGTGAACTATCTCAAACTCGGTGATGGAGGGATGGAAGCCTCACCGAATATGAAAGGTTTTTAATTAAATGATCCTTGGTAAAGTTACTGGGACAATCGTCGCGACGCAGAAAGATGAGAAGCTTATCGGAAGCAAACTGATGGTTGTCCAAGATGTGGATCTGAATGGAGAAGTCGACCGAAAATATACAGTTGCTGTGGATGCGGTTGGCGCGGGCATCGGCGAAATTGTCCTCGTCGCAACGGGGAGTTCTGCGCGGCAAACCCAAGCCACATCGAACAAACCGGTTGATGCCGTAATCATGGCGATTGTTGATACCGTAGAAGTCGCTGGAAAAGTCCGGTATCATAAGTAAAAAGCGGAACGCGCACCTATAAAGGAACAAAATAATGGAACGTGAACGCGTCCGCGCTGAAGTACTTCGCCAGCGTGACGAACTCGTACCGGAAGTTCGTGCCGTGTTCAGCCAACAGATTGCAGATTCGGTCATGCGTTGGATACAAAGCGAGGGTTTCGATGCCGTAATGCTCTATCTCAGCATGCGGAGCGAAGTCGAAACGGACGGGCTCCTTGAAAGGTTGCTCCACGCGGGAAAACATGTTTGTGCCCCTGTCGCAGATACGGAGCAGAACCGGCTTATACCGCGGCGAATTCAAGAACCAGAAACAGCGTTAGTCCGGCATCGCTACGGTATGTTAGAACCGAACACAGCATGCCCACTTGTTCCCACAACGGAGCTTCAACTCATCGTCGTCCCCGGTATCGCCTTCGATTGTAAAGGGTATCGCCTCGGATACGGTAAAGGTTTCTACGACCGTTTTCTTGCAGAGTGCGCGCACGCTATTCCGATCGGACTGGCGTACCAGATACAAGTCGTAGAAGATACGTTCCCGCAAGTATGGGATGTACCCGTTCAGCACATTTTTACAGAGACCGGTAGGGTAGATATTTAGCTACTTGGCATCAACGAAAGGTCGGAGTTTTTCCAACGTCTTCGCGCCGATACCTTTGACGTTCTGGAGCGCATCTATACTGGCAAAATTGCCGTGCTGTGTCCGATAATCCACAATCCGTTGTGCTGTCGCCTCGCCGATGTTAGGGAGGGTTTGGAGTTCCTCAATAGAGGCAGTATTGATATTAAGAAGTTCTGGTTTGTTCGGTTGCGCTGTTGTTCGATTTTGTGGATGTTCAGCGTTCGGCACAGCGATCAGATCTGGCTTTCCGAGAAACATCGCCGGTGCGAATCGCCGCAATCCCCAGAAGCCTGCCCCGGCTAAAATCAGTATCACGAGGAAAGCTACTGCCCTCCAATAATGGCGTTCAACTGCGTTCTCGACTTTATTCATCTCTAATTTCCTCAAGAAATAGCACCTGATTTGCAGGCACGGATTTAATCAGTTGCTTTATCCCACTCTGCCACTGAACCTCAACGCTATCTATCTGCTCATAATCCGCAATACCGAAATGGAGCGTGAGATCTCGTTGTGAGAGATAACCGTCGCCACTCCTTACCTCACGCGTCTGTATGAGTTTTCCCGTCGTTATTTTGACGTGCTGCTTGCATGCTGCGGGCATAGAATTCTTGGGGGGTTGCGCGGTTGCGTTCCACGCGGTGCTAACGAAAACAACGCACAAAAAAGCGGCGAATGATAATCCTTTTTGGAACATGACCCTTTATCCTCCACCGTTCATTTTAGCCTGAAATAGCACTTGAAATCAAGCGTTTTTCCGAATCGATAGAGGCATTCGATTATGAGTTGTCACAATCAGAATTTACAAGATTAGAGGATTTTCAGGATGATTAGCGGAGGCATTAGAGGTTAGTAGACATCACGACCAGAGATTAGAAGTCTCACATTTTTATCAGAAATTATTTGGGTGCGGCATTAGTATGGGTGGAGTTCAAGAGTTCCTGTTGAGAACGAGATATTGACATCAAAATGTGCCAGAAAATTCAACCCTAATACACCGTCTATAATTGCATCCGCAGGAAGGTCATGGCACAAGACATCAATATTTTCGACAGTTTCCCCGATTGCTGTCAGTTTTCGCACGGTAATGCGTTTCATTAGTTCAATACCACTATCTGTGATAATTTCTTCCTCTTCTTTTGGACTTGAGAGATCATACCCCAAATCCAAGGCAATTTTTGTCGGAATTAAAGTAGTCGAAGCCCCGGTATCTAAAGCCACACGCACATTCCGGAAGGAATCTACGTTGGTCCCGCCTACTGTAAGACGAAGAACAATTAACCCATTATTCAGACCAAAGGAAATATGCCCCATTACAACAGATATGCCATCCCTTCTGGAAGTTTACCGGTATAATGTATTGCTGCACCACCTTTGTACTGTCCTGAAGCATCATAGATGTCATCACGGGAGCGGCCATGTACAGCAACTACCCCTGATAGCAACTCAGTATTTTCATTGATTTCGCAGTCAATAATGAACAACCATTTGTTAGGATATCTCTGCTCCATCTCTTCAATGGTTAGGCGCTCATTTGTCATTTTACGTTCTCCTTTTAAAGATATATTCACATCACGGGCTCTGCTGCAGTGCACAACATTATACGTTATGTTAGTGGTTGTTGTCAAATTTTTTATATTAGAATATAAGGATATTTAGTTTTCAGTTTTTTGAGCAGTTTGAGCAGAAGATCGCGAGCACAGTTCGCTCCTACAAGGAGGTATGGCGGTTTGAAGTTCACCCTTATCGGAGAACTAAATACCCCTAATCAAAATACTCGTCCTCATTAAACTTTGTCCACGATTCAAATATAGGAAAGGGGCGCGGAAAGTTGTCGTTGTTGATATTCAATCTGAACCTTATCTTTTCACTATCGAAAAGGTTCTGGATCGAAATTGAGATACCCGTGGTTTCGATGCAATTGTCGCACTCTGTTGGGAGTATTTGTTGGGATTGTGGTGCCTCAAAATAAATTCTGTATTCCGAACCCGCCTTTTCAATACGATAGTCGTCCGATAATATCTCCCACTCGTTAAGCGCATACATACCTTCGGCATATTGTGCCCAGAGGCTGACACCGTTAAAGAAATCAAGGATAACGCCTTTTCGCTTGTGGGCATCTTTAGAAGGGGCAAATTGGCGGAATGAACGATCATCCAATTCCGCTTTTATCCGCTGTTCCTCTTCGCTACTGACGGGTTGCAATGGATTGTCCGCACACGAAGAAAGGATCAGACAGGTGAACGCGAGGATAAACAGCAGGAAGCGTGTTTTCGTGTCGGTTTTGAAGGTGTTGTGTTGACGCATGTGTATTTCCTCCATCTGCTTTTATTGTGTAAATTTTAACGTTAACCGAATAGGTTTGTCCAAATAAACGTTGAGAGCAATTGAAAAACCTGGATTGTACTTGATATGGAAGTCCGCCTCTGCTAAAATACGCAGTGAATTCACATTTGGAGAAAAATGTTATGCAGGAAATTGTGGTAGATTCAGCGCGGTTACACGACTTCGCTCGGACGCTCTGCGAAAAGGCTGGACTGCGTTCGGCAGACGCTGAACAGATGGCGAAACTTCAGGTGCAAACCGATTTGCGGGGTGTGCATTCACACGGCACACGCGCCTTGCCCGGTTATCTCAACCTCGTCCTTGAGGGAAAGATGAACCCGAAACCTGAACTCCGTATCGCAACACAGGGACCGAGTTTCGTTGTCGTTGACGGAGACAACGGCATGGGACATCTGGCAAGCACACGCGCTATGGAGGCAGCAATAGAGAAAGCGCAAACGACCGGCATCGCTGCAGCAGGAGTCCGTAATGCGGGGCACTTCGGCGCGGCTGCGTGCTACTCAATTATGGCGGCATCGAACCAGATGATCGGGTTTTCGACGACAAACACAGGCGGTGCCTCTATTGTCGCACCCGGCGGTGCGGAAGCAGTAGTTGCCAACAATGCGATGAGCTACGCGCTACCTACCGGCGACGGACATCCAATCGTATTGGATATGGCGTGTGGTGTCTCCGCATGGGGAAAGATCGGCACGCTTCGGATGTATGGCAAACCGATCCCAGAAGGGTGGCTCATAGACGATACCGGACAACCCACCAGCGATCCGGATAAAGGACGGTTCTTAGCACCCGCAGCAGGACCGCGTGGTTACGGTTTAGCACTCATCATGGGTATCCTTGCCGGTCCGCTGAGCGGCGGCTTGATGGCGTGTAATAAATCGGCGGATCCATCTGAACACTTCTTTTTCGCGCTGAACATTGCGAGTTTCACCGATTATGATGGCTACGTTGAAGAGATTCAGCAAGGTATTGGCAAGATTCATACCTCGAAAACGGCAGAAGGCGTAAAACAGGCATACCTTCCCGGTGAAATCGAATGGAATAACTACGACAATTACCTCGAAAACGGCATTCCGATCCATGTAGACCATTTACGAGGTCTCGCTGGCATCGCTGAGAAACTGGATGTCCCTATCTGTTGGGAGTGGCAAGAGTAGCAAAGAAATAAGGAGTAGATATGGCAGATACTAATGATGAACGTGTAGCAGGTGGTGCACTACCCGATTGGGAGGTAACCGACCTCCCCGAACCGCCGAAATATCAATTTAGCAAAGCATTTCGGAGCATCTTAGGTCCCGGTATTATCGCATTAGGTGGTTCAATCGGCAGCGGCGAGTGGTTGTTGGGACCGGCGATTACTGCGCAATACGGGGGTAGCTTGCTCTGGATTGCCACGATCGCTATTTTGCTTCAGGTCATTTTGAACACAGAGGCGATCCGCTATACGCTTTACACAGGCGAACCGATGTTGAGCGGTTACATGCGCTGTAAACCGGGTGCGCCGTTTTGGGCATCTTTCTATTCGAGCATTAACTTTTTCGGGATTTGGCCCGGTTGGGCAATGACCGCTGCGACAGCGCTCGCTGCGGCATGGATCGGTTATATGCCACAAGATGCTGATAGTGGAACGGTGCGTCTGTTCGCATATCTCATCTTTTTCGCCTGCTTAGGAATCGTCCTGTTTGGTGGAAAGATTTACAACGCCCTTGAAAAGGTGCAGCTTTTCATGGTCATCTGGATTATCAGTTACCTTGTTGTCATCGATCTGTTTATGGTACCACCGAGCGTGTGGTGGACGACTATCAAAGGGTTCCTCGGTTTCGAGGCACTCCAGTCTCAAGGACAGAGTGGACAGGTCGATTGGTTGTTGCTTGGCGCCTTTGCGGCTTATGCAGGAAGCGGTGGTTTAGGCAATGTCACCATCACCAATTACGTACGCGATAAAGGGTGGGGCATGAGCAGTCTCGTCGGTGCAATTCCATCTATGATCGGTGGACAGAACGTGACGCTCTCACACTGGGGCAAGGTGTTCCGCATCTCACCAGAAAACCTCCAACGGTTCAAAGAGTGGTGGAAATACGTCCGATTTGAGCAGTACGGTATCTGGCTCATCGGGTGTTTTATCGGGATCGCGCTACCAGCAATGCTCACAATAGCGTTTGTGCCTGCTGGACAGGAGATGGATCAGTGGTCAGCAGCAGGATTTCAAGCGGACGGACTGGCAGAAAAAGGTGGCAGAGTGTTGTGGTATCTCACACTGGTGTGTGGATTCTGGGTGCTGTTCTCAACGCAACTCGGTGGCGTAGATGGTGTGCCTCGAACTTATACTGATATTATATGGACAGGATTGAAACGTGCGCGAAACCTCGGTGAACACAACGCAAAATGGATCTATTATCCGATCCTCGGTGTCTATATACTGTGGGGTATCATCGCGATGTATCTCGCTAAGCCGTTCTTTATGATTCTGGTATCGGCAACAATCGGTGGGTATCTATTGGTGATTACTT
Organism: Candidatus Poribacteria bacterium; assembly: GCA_965208735.1. Taxonomy (GTDB): domain Bacteria; phylum Poribacteria; class WGA-4E; order WGA-4E; family WGA-3G; genus WGA-3G. The sequence continues at coordinate 3,302,923 of CBDBPM010000002.1, read as the reverse complement.
CGCTACATACGCTCTACGTCAACCGGAAATTCTTACCGAAAGAGATACAGCCCCCTATGTGGAAACAGGTTGGATTGGTGTTGTGCGCAGGGTTCTATTCAATCTTCGGGAGTGTTACAGTCTATCAAAAGGTGCTTGTGCCTTATATCTTTCCGATTTTTGGGTAGATGAGGCATCGGGGTTACAAACCCCTCCTACAAAGAACGATAAGCCGCAATAATTGCCTCTACAAGGCTCTCTATTGTGGCTTTCTTTGCAACCACATCAACCTGTATACCGTGTTCTATCGCTGTTTTCTGCGTCTCTGGACCGATGACTGCGACTCGCACATCTGCCAATAAGGTTTCAGGTTTGTGCGCGGGGAACATCTCCAAGAAATTGGTGACTGTAGAAGAGCTGGTGAATGTGACGAGATCTATTTTGCCTTTTAAGAGGGCTGCTTCGATTGTCTCGTGGTCCTTGCTTGTCACTTTGAGGGTATCGTAGAGAGGAACATCATCAACTACTGCTGCGCCTTTCTCGCGTAAACCGTTAGGGAGGTCCGCCGTAGCGATTTTAGCACGCGGCAGAAGGATTTTCTTACCGCTAACGTTCTCCATTTCAGCGGCAATAGCACTCCCGCGGGAATGCGTCGGAACAAAGTCAGGCTGAATACCGATATCGTTGAGTGCCTCAACCGTTTTCGGACCCACTGCACAGATTCTGATTCCACCGAACACCCGGACATCCTCCCCGTTTTCCCGTAAACGTTCATAGAAAATCTCAACAGCATTGACACTCGTGAAGATAACCCAATCGTATGCATTCGGAGAAGGTATGTCCACATTCTCAGTAGGTTGAATCTTTATCGTAGGGAACTGGATGACCTCGGCACCATTTGCTTCTAAAAGGTCTGCGAATTCACTTGCTTGTGCACGGGCGCGTGTGACAAGGACGCGTTTTCCGAAAAGCCGTTTGGTGTCAAACCAGCGGAGTTGATCGCGGAGTTGATTTACCTCGCCGACAACGATAAGTGCGGGACTTTCGAGTTGAACTGCTTCCACCTTCAACACAATATCATCAAGAGTACCTTGGATAACTTGCTGTTGCGGTGTCGTTCCAACACGCACTAAACTAACGGGGGTTGTAGGACTCCTACCGTGCACTATCAGCCGTTCCACAATCTGGCGAAGGTGCGCAACCCCCATGTAGACAACCAACGTATCTACCGCGGTCGCAAGTTGCTCCCAATTGATATTTGAATCTGGACGCAGTGCAGCGGAATGTCCCGTAACAAAAGCGACAGATGAAGCGTAGTCACGATGTGTGATCGGGATGCCGGCGTAAGCAGATGCGGCAATCGCAGCGGTGACACCGGGGACAATTTCAAACGGAATTCCTGCCTCGGTGAGTGCCATCGCCTCTTCACCGCCACGCCCAAAAATATAGGGATCTCCGCCCTTGAGACGAACAACAATTTTACCGGCTTTCGCGTGTTCAACAAGTAACTGGTTGAGTTCGGTCTGGCGTGTTGCTCGGATTCTTGGGTCGGGTGCCTTGATTTTTTCGGTGTGCGGGGGACAATGTTCCAGTAATGCGTCGTTCAGTAACAGATCATAGATGACGACATCGGCGCGCTGAAGGCACTCGACCCCTCTAAGTGTAACCAACTTCCTATCACCGGGACCGGCACCTACGATGTAGACGATGCCTGTGGATAGTTTGTTTAAAGACGCGTTCATTCCAAGACCCCTTGTGTTGCCAACAATCCAGTTGCCCCACCCTCTCGAAGTTTTTCGGCAACAACTTCGCCTAAGTGTTGAGCAGCGTTTGGCTCCCCTTTTGCACTTTTGGCAATCCGTATGGCACCTTCTGGATGACAAACCACACCGATAAGGGAAAGTTCGCCATGGACATGTTTGGCGTACGCGCCAATCGGGACTTGGCATCCACCGCCGAGGCTTTCCAACACAGCCCTTTCAGCGGTAACTTCTGCCACCGTTTCCTGATCGTTTAGGGGGTCAAGTAAGCTTTCAACAGCGGTATCACCTGCGCGTGTTTCAATCGCGAGCGCACCTTGCCCAACGGCTGGCACCATCCGTTCTACATCAAAGAATTGTGTAATAACTTCCGGCTTGCGGAGGCGGTTGATGCCGGCTGCGGCAAGAATAATTCCGTCAAGACCGGTTTCGTGAAGTTTACGCAACCGTGTATCTACATTGCCTCGGACATCAACGACTTGTAAATCATGACGCATATGGAGAAGTTGCGCTTTTCGACGCGGACTCGTAGTGCCAATTGTCGCGCCATTGATTAAGTCCTCTAAAGGCAGCCCTGAGGCGGTGATGAGTACATCGCGCGGGTCTTCCCGTGTCGGAATCGCGGTGATACGAAGTCCCTCGGGAAGTTCTATTGCGAGATCTTTCAAACTATGCACAGCGAGATCAATGTCTCCTGCTAAGAGTGCGTTTTCAATCTCTTTGGTAAAGGCTCCTTTGCCGAGTCCAACTAATGATCGGTTTTGAATTGTGTCCCCGGTAGTTTTAATAATCTTGAGGTTGACTTCGAGATCCGAAAAAAGGCGTTCTAACTGATCTTTGACGAATTGTGCCTGCCAAAGTGCAAGTTGACTACCACGGGTACCGATTACAAGCGAGTTGCGCATCAAAATTCCTTTTTAAATATCAGGGTTCCACTCCGTTTTTCCCCTGCCCAGTAACAGGTGGGGATCCCTGTCAAAAACGGGGTTCGCGTGAAGTTATGCTGCTCTTGATGGAATTTTACCTTACACATCTGAATTATCATCATTAATATCTAAAGCGAACAATTCCTGTAAGGCTTGGATGTACTGCCCGTGGTCGGCATCTCCGTCGTTGACAGCACAGCGTAGATTTTGCATGGGGTGGTGGAGCAGTTTTTTGACAATCGCTTGCGCCATGGAGGCAACAACTGCTTCCTGCTGATCGGAGAGTGTTGCTTTATAGAAACAGGCTTGCAATTCAGTGTCAGCGATCTCCCGAAACTGCTGATGGAGTGCCTTAATAGTCGGGTTGACCTGAAAGATTTGCAATTGGTCGTAGAACCGCTTCGCCTCTTCGGTGACGATCTGCTCTGCTCGGGTCGCTTCTTGCTGGCGCCCCTTGAGGTTGGAGGCGACAACAGCTTCGAGATCATCAATGTTATAAAGGAAGGCGTGGTCAATCTTACTCACATCGGGTTCTATGTCGCGTGGTACAGCGATGTCAATGAGAAACATATACCGGTGTCTGCGTTTCCGCATGATGTTCGCGAGAGGTTGTCGTTTGATGAGATAATCGGGGGCATCGGTGGAACTAATGACGATGTCGGCATCAATGAGGAAACCGAGGTCGCTATCATAAGCGATAGGTATGCCGTTAAACTTCTCCGCGACTTTGACGGCACGTTCGTATGTGCGGTTTGCAACAATCACGTTAGAGACACCATTCGCAACGAGATGCTTTGCGGTCAGTTCGCTCATTTCACCTGCGCCGACAATCGCAACAGTTTTGCCTTCAAGCGTATTGAAAATCTTCTTGGCGAGTTCAACGGCGGCGTAACTAATAGAAACGGCACCCGTAGCGATAGTCGTTTCAGATCGGACACGTTTGCCAACGCTGAAAGCTTTAGTGAAAAGACGATTGAGAATTGTCCCACCACCACCGGCTTCCCGCGAGGTATCGTAAGCAGTCTTGACCTGTCCTAATATTTGGGATTCACCGACCACCATAGAATCAAGACTCGCCGTCACTCTGAAAAGGTGTCGGATTGTCTCCATATTATGATGGAGATACGTCCATTTTTTCAGCGGCTCCACACCAATATAGTGGTAGTCGGAAAGGAACTCAACCAATATTTTGGCGGCAGCATCGGCAGTTCGCACTGAATTCGCAACAGCGTAGACTTCTACCCTGTTACAGGTAGAGAGAATTACCGCTTCGTGAATCTGATAAGATTCACGAAGCTGCTGGAGCGATTCAGTAAGATGTGCTTCGGAAAACGCCAATTTTTCCCTGAATTCAATGGGGGCAATGTGATGGCTGGTTCCGATGGAGACGATCTGGTTCATTCCTTCAACCAAAAGATCTAAAAGGTAAATGTTGTTTATACGCTGCGTAAATTATATCACATATCAGCAGTTGTGTCAAATTTGGAAGTTGCACAGCCGTAATTCAAAACGGTTTCTACCTAAGAAAATTAGCGATACGTATGCATGCTGTCTAAAAAGAGATCAACGCCGACGTAAGTGCAAAGGACCGCTACGAAGCCGAGGATTGCGGCGTAGGCTGCCCGTCGTCCGTGCCACCCCCAAAACTGGCGGAGACCGATCTGGACAACATAAATAAACCATGTCATGAGGGTGGAGATTACCTTTGCATCGAGCCACCTCCACGGGACATCTCGGATATATTGAGTCCAGAGACTTCCGACAATAACACCCATTGTGAGCAGAATCACACCGAGAATCGTGCAACGATACCCAAGTTCATCAGAAACACCGAGAGAAGGGAGAAGATTGTCAAAAAGCGTGTCCGTTTTTTGGCGAATTTTCCGCTCGGCTATCAAATACATCAATCCAAATCCAAACGCAGCGATAAACGCCGCATAGCCGAGAAAGATGAGGGAGGTGTGTGCCAAAAGCCAATAGTTTTGCAACGGTTCCGGGAGTGCAGCAGTGTGTGTCGCGAAACTATATGAGATAAGTATGGCAATAAATGCAACCGGCATCACAAAACTACCGAGCGTGCGGAGATGTGTCAGCCGCACGATGATGAGATAGATCAGTGTGATTGCCCATGCAAAGAAAGCGGTGGAGTCCGTCCAGTGCGTCATCGGAAAATGCCCTTGTGTGAGCCACCATAACGTAATAAAGAGACTCAGAAACGCAAAACCGATGCTGGTGCCCCAAAAAGCGATGCGCTCAATCGTCGGACGGATGATAGCCGCTTCGCTTCGGTTGCTGATAGCCAACGAGAGCGTCTGAAAAATGCTTGCGGCTAAGTATATTAGAAGGGTAACGAGAAATAAAAAATTTATCATACGCAGTGCTTTTCGAGAGACTAAGGACACATAGCAGTCGGATATGCCTCTCCGTTATGTGTGTTCATTCGCTTTCATTTTCGCTATTGGCGAGTTGTGCCTGGAGGCGTTCTAACTCGGCTTCTATTGCCTGTCGTCTTTCGGATTCTTCTCTGGCGCGCCTTTCCGCCGCTTGCCGCTGTTCTGCTTCTTCTGCCAGCAGTTCTTCTGCTGCCACTCGTAGGTGATGTTCCTCCAGGGAAGTTGTAATAGCGGTGCCATCGGGAAGATACGGACGTAAAAGCCGCAACTCCCACGCCTCATGAAGCTCCCACCGAAAATAAAGGTTTAACGACGCACTGAACAAACCATCATCACCCTCTTCTTCAATCTCAACGATGTCGCCCAATGCATCTCGCCGCCACCCCCGAAATTCTATAGGGCGATTCATATTGGGTTGATGAATGAAATACTCGGCGACCCCCATATCACGCAGATACACCTCAACTTTTTCATGCCGGTCCTCAGACGCTGTTGTATCTGAAAGGAACTCAAAAACTGCTGTAGGGACGGTACCTTCTGCCCAGGTATAAAAACTTCTTCGTAACGGAAGTTTCGCGGCACCAAGGACGACAAAGACATCGGGCGCCACGACCTTTCTGATATCGCCTTCGCGATAATAGATAAAGTTGTCCATACCGACATGGATATGCGGGTGTGCCTCAAAATATCGTAAGAACTGGTCAAATAAACTATGCATCTGCATCCCGTGAAATTCGCCTGCTGGCATGGGTTCATCGTCCTCATAAGGGTAGCCTTCAATGTAAGTGGTCGGTTTTCCACTCGCTTTTGGAAAGACAGGCATGTACTTTCTTTGCTTGAGTTCAAAGTCGTTTAGCGTATTCATGATTTTCTTCCTTTGCATATCAAGGCAGGAATGTCTCTTATCCACATGAGATAGTAAAAGCAGTTTTTAACCGTTTTGAAATTTAAAAAAAGGCGTAACGTTTTTATTGTCGGTAAACTCTAAAAATAGATAGACAGTTGGTCAGCAAACAAAGTCACTGCTGTCGCTGGCGAGGGAGTTTTTGCTGGCGTGTTTCTTCTACTATCCTCACCTTTTCACTGTGTCCAAGTCATTGTAGATTTGACTATTGATACCATTTTAACAACATGCGTGCTCTTTGTCAAGTAATCTGGTGGTAAAGGCGTTGGCACGTTCCAAACTGCCGTGCCGAACCCAGTTGAAAAGACATTCAGCGGAACACTCAGGATTTGTGAGACCGAGACAGCATGTTGTCGGAGGGGTTTGTAACCCCGATACCGATTCTTCAACGGTGTCAATAAGCATTTCAAAGAAGTCGGCGCGTTTTTTAGGCGTTGGAAAAGCCTTGAGAATCTCGGAACGACGCGCCCCAAGAAATTCGATAAATGCGCCGTAGCCGTTGTTTTCAAACTGGTTAGCGAGTTCCTTATGAAGCCGTTTTGCTTTGTCAATGTCTTTGTCGTTTTGCGTCGATACGCTAATTATCAGATTGTCATCTATCACGAGATCAGGGGTGAAGTAGGTGCCGGCACTCGGTTCATCAAGATATTCACGAATGAATCCGGCTTCTCTCCCACAAGATACGTCTACTGCAGAAGCCTTATCCGCAATCACAAGGAACGCATCTTCAAAGTGCTGCGGTTTCAGTTCGTCGGGTATTGCACGGACAACAGATGCGCCACATCGGTTTAGCAGAGAGATGCGGCGTTCAATTTCTGTAGTTTTCTGCTCGCATAAGACGACACACGTGCGATTTTCCAATAGCAGATAGATAGGATAGGGTAACCCTTGCCCTTCTTTTTCTCTGGCAATCGGCACCGGTTTTCCATCTTCATATCCGAGCGTGTATAGAGAAGAGGCGTGTAGGACCTCTTCAAAATATTCACGGATGCGGCGGCTCGTCGCGGGACTTTTACCACTCGTGGAGATGCTCAGCATCAACTCGCCATCTGTTACAACAGAGGCGGCAGCGAAGGTGCATTGTGGGATAACGTCAACCACGTTGACTAATCGGATTTTGTACTTCTCGTGCGCTTCTGTGAAGACAGCACTGTTAATATCCGTGAAATCAGTAGCGGCGCAGACGAGAAAGTAACCGTACGTGTCACCCGCCTTCAGTTGCCGTTTGTGCCAGCGAATTGTGCCGATCTGTGCAAGATAGATTAGCAATTCCGTTGCATCCGGACTAATCACGGTGACATCGCCACCGCTAATGAGCATAGCGACGACTTTCCGCTCAGCAACGGTCCCACCGCCAACAACAAGGCATTTCTTATCTTGAAGGTTTATATATGCAGGATAAAACATTTTATAATAGTTATTAGTCGTCAGTTATCAGTTAAGAGGTGGTCTGATTAATCAAAAATCTCCTTAACCGACAGCCGATGGTCTCCCACAACTGATAGCCATTCCTCATGACTCGCGTGAGACGACGTAGTCTGCGAGTTGCTCCAATGCTATACGAGCAGATGTCTCCGGTAAGGTTGTCAATGCTGCTTTGGCACGGTCAGCGTAGTCTTGAGCGACCTTCAGACAGTGGTTCTCAACACCATACCGCTGGAACAAGGCTTCAACAAAGGCGATCGCCTCGGCTTCGTCCGTGTTAGGATTCAGGACTTTTTCAAGTGTCTGCTTTTCATTATCATTGCAGACGGATCTGGCATAAATGATTGGAAAAGTGAGTTTGCCTTCACGGAGGTCACCGAACGTGTTTTTTCCTAATTTATCAGCATCCTCTGTGAAATCAAGCACATCATCGACAATTTGGAAGGCAGTTCCAATTTGCTGTCCGTAGGTTGTGAGTGCTTCAACCTGCTGTGTGTCTGTTGGGTTTCCGAGATGCGCGCCAAGGGTGCAGGACGCAGCGATCAATTTGCCGGTCTTGAAACTGATGATTTTGAGATACTCGGCTTCGGAGATGTCAAAATCGCCGCTCTTGTATGCATGAATAACTTCACCTTCGCACATCGCCTGCGTGGTGTCGGCAAGGATCGCCATTGCGGGATCGTCAGAACGGCGGGAAACGAGCATAGAGAGAACCCGCGCGTGGAGATAATCTCCGACGAGGACCGCAACTTTATTGCCCCATTTCGTCTGTAAGGTTTCACGTCCACGCCGGATCGCGGCTTCATCCAGCACATCGTCATGAACAAGCGATGCAACATGGATAAGTTCAACAACAGCGGCGAGTGTGTGCGCATCGTTCCCTTTGTATCCGCAGACCTTGGCAGAAAGCACAACGAGGATAGGACGGAGCCGTTTGCCACCGCCTTCTACAACATGTTGGACTGCCATATCGACGAAACTATACTCGCTGGCGGTGTGTTCAGTGAGTTTCACCTCAACAGCACTGAGATCATCGGCAATTAATTCAACAATTTGATCAAAGTTGGACATAATGTAGGGGCAGTCCTTGTGGCTGCCCTTCCCTTATTTTCCCTTAGAAGTTCGCCAATACCTGTGTTGCGGCTTGAACGGTTTTGTGGATATCGTCTTCGGAATGGACCAAAGAGACGAATCCTGCCTCGAACTGGGAGGGTGCGACATAGACACCGCGCGCTACGAGTCCCCAGAAGTAGTGTTCAAAGCGTTCGGTATCCGCTGTGCGGGCACCATCGGCATCCGTAACGGTTTCCGATGTGAAGTAGAGCATCAGCATCGAACCGACGCGACTATGCCAAGCATCAATCCCGTGTTTGTTGGTTGCCTCGGCGAGTCCCTCTGCGAGGGCTGCAGCACGACTTTCGAGTTGTTCATAAACCCCCGGTTCAGCGAGACTCTTAAGCGTTGTTATACCGGCAGTAACGGCTAAAGGGTTACCGGACAAGGTTCCTGCCTGATAGACATCGCCTTCTGGCGCGACACACTGCATGATCTCCTGTTTTCCGCCGTATGCGCCAACGGGCAAACCGCCACCGATAATTTTCCCTAAACAGGTCATGTCGGGTGTGACGTTATAGTAAGTTTGGGCACCGCCGTACGCCACCCGAAAACCGGTGATAACTTCGTCAAAAATGAGTACAATGCCGTGTTCTTCGGTGATTTCACGGAGTTGATTGAGGTATCCCTCACGAGGTGGGATGATACCCATATTGCCCATAATTGGTTCGAGAATGAGACAGGCAATTTCGTCTGGGTTGGCTTCTATTGCTTCACGGACAGCATCGGGATTGTTAAAAGGGACGGTGAGTGTATTGCGTGCGAAATCCTCCGGCACGCCGCCGCTATCAGACAATCCAAATGTTGCGACTCCAGAACCGGCTTTTGCCAACAGATAGTCCACATGACCGTGGTAGCATCCGTCGATCTTGAGGATTTTATCGCGACCGGTATACCCGCGCGCAACGCGAATCGCACTCATTGTGGCTTCAGTACCGGAATTGACGAGACGCACCTTTTCGATCGAAGGTACAGCGTTGATAATAATCTCAGCGAGTTCTGTTTCCAATGGCGTTGGCGCGCCAAAACTCGTGCCGTTCAACGCTGCTGCACTGATAGCCTCTGTGATACTCGGATGCGCATGCCCTAAAACTAAGGGACCCCATGAAGCGACATAGTCAATATACGCGTTTCCATCAATATCGTATATTTTTGAACCGTCGCCACGTGCGATGAAACGGGGATGTCCACCGACCTTGCTGAAATTTCGGACAGGACTGTTGACCCCACCGGGGATAAATTGTTGTGATTTTTGCCATGCGGCTAAGGATTTACTGCTCTCCAAAGCATTCCCTCCAAATTTATTAAATTTTTAACTATTGGGTTTCTGCTCCGTTTTTTCCGTTGTCAAAAACGGGTTTCCGGTAAAATTATGTCGTTATCAATCGATAGTCCCGTAGGTTGGGTAGAACGGAACTGAAAAGGGAAATTTGGGTGTTCCAAATCCCCTTGAAATCTGACTTATCGTCATATCCACTCAAGAACGCAGTGAAACCCAACGTCTGACGGAAACGTCCAGCGATTCCTAATCGTTGAACCACTCGACAACAGACTTCGCAAAATAGGTTAAAATCATATCCGCGCCTGCGCGCTTGATGCTCGTTAAAAGTTCTAATGCGACCCGTTCCTCGTCAATCCAACCGTTCTGCGCTGCGGCTTTAACCATAGCGTATTCACCGCTGACGTTATAGGCAGCGACAGGCACCTGAAATTCTGTCTTGACGCGATGGATGACATCCAGATAAGAGAGCGCGGGTTTCACCATGAGAATGTCCGCGCCTTCCTGAATATCCAATGCAACTTCCCGTAGTGCCTCTTCTACATTCGCTGGATCCATCTGATAGGAGCGGCGGTCCCCAAATTGCGGGGCGGATTCCGCGGCTTCGCGAAAGGGACCATAAAATGCCGAGGCGTATTTGGCAGCATACGCCATAATGGGTATATTCTCATACCCATTTTCGTCCAACGCTTCTCGAATTGCGCCGACGCGACCGTCCATCATATCTGAAGGGGCAATGACATCGGCGCCGGCACGCGCGTGCGAAAGGCTCTCTTTAACAAGCAATTCCAACGTTGGATCATTTTGCACTTCACTATCTTCAATGACACCACAATGTCCGTGGTCAGTATATTCACAGAGACAGACATCTGTCATCACAAGCAGGTCAGGCACGGTATCTTTGATCGCTCGGACCGCGAGTTGAATGATACCGTCATCGGCATAAGCCTCAGTGCCGAGCGGGTCTTTCGCTGCTGGAATGCCGAACAGAATTGTGCCAGGGATTCCGAGGGCAGCAAGTTCCTTCGCAGCGACGACGAGCCTATCAACCGAGTATTGGTAGCATCCGGGCATCGCAGAGATTTCAGTTGCGGTATTATGTCCATGAACAACGAACATCGGATAAATGAGGTCGTTGACAGAGAGTGCTGTTTCGCGGACGAGTCGCCGCAGGTTTTCATTTGCCCGCAGTCGTCTCGGCCGATAGATAGGGAAGGTACTCATTCTCCCTCCGAAGGTGAGCCTTTGATTTCGTAGTTCGTTAGTTCAAGGGTTTTTTCTCCATCGGGTTCCAATCCGAGCTGCTCCTTTGCTTCGTCATTCTCTGGATGCTCATGACTGAATTTAACGATACCGATGTTAGGTGCCAACCATATTGTTGTTACGGTCGTGGCTTCTCGTTCTTCCGGTTCTTGTTGCGGAGCTCCAGGCACGGAGATATTTACTTGAACCGTTTCGTCCGTCTGGTATTCAATAATCAAACAATCCTCAAAGGTGCCAGCAGCTGTTTCGACAGTTTCTGTGCCGGTAACGATGCCCGTCTCAACAATAGAACTATGGGTTTTGATAGTCGGTGCGCCGCCCGGTATTTCCATAGGTGCCCCTTGGATATCCATTGTGAGGGTGAGTGCGACACTTAACTCCAGTGCCGTCCATTCTTCATTGTATGTCGCAGGAGTCGGTAGCAGATAGAAGTAATCTGCCGATTCCACCTCAATATCGTAATTCAAGTCAAGGGAGACCCCTTCAGGGGCACCCCCGAGCATTTGTTGACGTAGCATTGGAAGTGCTTCTTCCATCTCTTGTGCTGTGCTTGCTTTAAGTCCGTTCTCAATTTCAGCACCAACAAAATACGCCACCCAGTCATCCCCAACCTGATAGAAATAAGGGTGAATGTAATGCTCAAAGTCCGCCCAATCCTCCAAGGCGGGATCATAACTAAAGGCGCGATAGGTTTCGCCATCAATATCTTCAGGCTCTATGGCGTAGCGCGTTAATTCGTTGCCGTCTTGGTCTTCATAGGTCCAGTAGCTGCCCGCTGCATCTGGAAAGTAGTAGTTTGCCCATTCATTTCCGACTGACATCGTGCTGAAACCGAAAATAAGTAAAAAAACAAAAATAGGCTGCATCTTTTTCAACATAAGAGATTCCTTTTGCGCCCCTCGGTAAACTTTCAAGTTCCCGAAAGCAGTCCGCCAGAAAGCAGAATTAATCACTTTCGCTGCTCTCTGATTCAGTAGATTTGATTTCATAGTCCGTTAGCTCAAAGGTTTTAACGATGTCGGTACTTTCGGATTCTTGTAGCATTTTAACAATGCCGACATTCGGAGCCAACCAAAGCGTTGTCAACGCACCCTTATATACATCCGCGAACATGGCTTTCGCTTCTGGTAGATCCGGTTCAGTTTCTATTGAAGCATCCATTTTATACGCAATGATCAAGCAATCCTCAAAAGTGCCAGCCGCCGTTTCGACGGTTTCTGTGCCAGTGACATTCCCAGTCTCAACGAGGGCAAGTGACATTTTAATAGCCTGATTCGTTGGTGGAAATCCCTCCATGTTGCTTGTGATTTCAATCTGCAGATCCATTTGCACATCAACACGTAACGCTTCCCATTCTTCATTGAACGTAGCAGGCGTAGGTAAAAAATAAAAATAATCTTGTGCTTGGACATCAAGGTTGTATGTCACATCAAGGTCAATATTCATCCCGGGTGGCAGTTGATTATTTACCTGTTGCTTCATTATCGCAACCGCTTCGTTCCACTGCTGTTCTGTAACCGCACGCATCGAATTTTCAATATCATCACCGACATAGAACGCGACCCAGTCATCACTGACTTGGTAGAAATAGGGATGGACATAATACTGGTAGTCAACCCAATTTTCCAAGGCAGGTTCATAACTGAAAGCACTAAAGGTTTCACCATCAATCTCTTCGGATTCTATTGCGTAGCGCGTTAATTCCTCACCGTCTTGGTCTTCATAGGTCCAGTAACTATCAATTGCATCTGGAAAATAGTAATTTGCCCACTCATTTCCCATCAATGTTGCGCTAAAACCAAAGATGAATAAGAGAACGAAAACGGACCGCATTTTTTTCAACATGAAAAGTTCCTTTCGCTATTTTTGCTAACTTTAGAGACTACCGAGAATCGTTGTTTATAGTAAAATTTAGAATCTACTTATAGACGAAGAGTTGGCGGGGTTCCAAACCCCGCCAGCAAAGAAGGGCATTGTTCCTTATAAAGCGGGATTAATCGCTCTCACTATTTCCTGATGCAACGGACTTGATCTCATATCTCGTTAATTCAAAGGTCTTGATAGTGGCTGAGGATTGAAGATTAGGGTCTGGTATAGTCTTCAGAAGTATATCTTCTGTTTCTTGGTAAAATTTGACGATTCCGACGTTAGGGGCAAACCACAACGTCGTAACAGATTCACCAGGTGGTTCACTCGTTTCGTGCTGCTCTGGTGGTGATACTTCCATTTTTGTTGCTGTACGGTATTCGACTTTCAAACAGTCTTCAAATGTTCCCGCAGGCGTTTCAACGGTTTCTGCGCTGAGAATATTTCCGGTTTCGGAGATATGAAAGTCAAATAGAATTTCTGGAATATCACCTGCCTCCTGAAAATCGGTAGGTCCTCCCTGTATGTCATATTTCATTCTGATTTTAGCTGCTATTCGCGCCGTGTTCCACTTTTCGTAAGGGTTTGTGGTAGTTGGTAGTAGGATGAAATAGTCCTGCGCTTCTACCGCTACATTGTAATTGATATCAAAGGAGATGTTTGGTGCATCGGATGCGGCGTTGTTGTTTACCATTCTTTTCGTTATTTCGGTGAGAGCTTCCATCTCCTTTGTAAGATGTGCCTCGGTTGTTCTTTCTATATCATTACTGGCAAGTAACGTAACGCCGCCTTCATCAATTCGATAAAAGGAGAAATGGAAGTGATACGCGTAATTTGCCGAGTCTTTCACGTCAGGTTCATAACTGAAACGGTTGTATGTTTCACCTATGATCTCTTTACCTTCAACGGTGCGACGCGTTAATTCATTGCCATCTTGGTCCTCATACACCCAATAACTTCCAAGCGTGCCTGGAAAATAGTCTTCTGCGGCTGTATTCTCCATCAGCGTTGCGGTGACACCGAAGATGAATAGAAGAACGAAAACAGCCCAACTCTTTTTGAACATGAGAAACTCCTCTTACCTTTCGTGCTTTCTTCAATTAATAAAAGTATACAGAATCTTGGCACAAACGGCAAGGTAAATTCACACAAACGGCAAGGTAAATTCAGTTATCAGTAGTCAGCAGAACAACCATCAGCAAAAAATGTTTAGTAAGCCAATACAACGTTTAACGTTTCTCATATTCAAATGGAAAGGTAACCGGCGCGCCGTTGTTTGACCATGAACGCGCCATCGCGACATCAATTTCTCGGTCCTTACGCCCGTTGTATGCCCCGTATTCAGGTGCTATATCATCGCGAACAGCGTTGACGAGGCTCATCAGTTCCGAAGCGACCGTAATCTCACCATCGCCGAGCGGATAATTTTGTAACGGGTTTTCCCAAACCACTTCAGGGTCGGTATCAGCGACAAGCGCGGCTAAGGTTTCGTAGCCGTCAACAGTATTGGTTCTACGTGCGATAGTAATTGCACGCTGTTCATCGGCAGTGTCGTTCAAGATGACAGCATCATTTCGGAAACACATGCCGCGTTCGGCGTAGAATTTAGAACCGTTAAAGCCGCGTAGCGGAGAACCGTAGGAGAGACCACTGAAGTTGAAGATGCCGACAGCACCATCGGCGAACTCAATCACCGCATGTTGCCAATCCTCAGTATCGCGCGAGGGTTGCCCTTTCCGCCAGACGTGCTCCTGAACGTCATATCCCTTTCGGAAGCCGTAAACCTGCACGGGCTCGTTGTCAAAACCGACGTAACTGCGGATGAGCCCGATGCCGTGATAACCGTGGCCTCGAAAATCGTTGTAAGCGACGTTAACTTTGCCGAAGACTCCCGCAAGAATCATCTCCCGTTTGATCCGCTCTGTCGGCACACGATAATAATTTTCGTTAACCTCCAGTTTTATGCTGTTCTCCTGTGCAGAGGCGATCATCTTGTCCGCCCATCCGAGGTCAGTATCAATCGGCGTTTCTGTACAATAACTGACACCGCGTTCGGAGCAGAGTAATCCGGGAATGTGATTATTACTCGGTGTAATCACGATTGAACAGATATCAGGTTTTACTTTATCTAACATCTGCTCAGTGTTCGTATGGTGTGGGACATTGTATTTCTCGCCCTGTTCTGTAGCACTCTCTTCACGTGGATCGCAAACAGCGACTAACTCAAGGTCGTCCGTTAATTTTGAGATAAGGGGAAGGTAGGTACCGGCACCACGTCTGCCCGTGCCGATATGTGCGATTCTGAGTCTATCCATGACTTCTCTCCATCTGGATGCGGCAGGTGGTTACTCTACCCAGAAGAAATGGCTCCGCTCAAAGAGGTCGCCATCAAGGTGGATTTCAACGAACCACTCACCTGTAATGTCCGGGTTTGGTAGATCGACATAAAACCACGTAATTTTATCACCGGTTGTTGATGTAAAGCTCTGCTTATCTGTCCAGAAGGGTGGATCGTCAGGGTCGTCTTCCGGCGAGTACCATGAGACCTCAACGGTATGTCGTTCGGTGATATTTGTCCATAAGATCCATAAAAACACCTGATCGTCGAATTCGGCGAAGAACGTGTTTGTAATCCCGCTGGGTCTGTCCTCTAAAATATTATTCGCCAAGACAGAATCAATGATAGTCGGTTCACCGCGTGCTATATCCGTGAAGCTGCTGCCGCCAGAAGAATCCTCACTACACCCGCCCACCGCAATCGTTAACGACAATAGGACTATCCCGAATACGGAATATAGACCTGCGGACAATGTCCTGATGAAAGTGTGAGCCTGATGCATGAGTTTTCCTCCTATTACGGGTTAAGGGACCCCGATTTACAAATTTAATCTAAATGTTATTGTATCAGGCATTTAGTTTTTTGTCAAAGGAAATCGGGATAAACGTCGTAATTTGGAGATCCATTCTGACGAAATTTCCTGTTGACGGACACCGCTTTTGATGGTAAACTCAATCAACAATAGAGGAGAATTTTATGAGATTTGATACAATTATTGCAGGCGGAAATATCATTGATGGAACGGGTGAACAAGAACCATTTATTGCAGACATCGGCATTCAGAACGATCAGATTGCCGCGATTGGCAACCTCAGCAAAGCAGAAACACCGCGTCGAATTTCAGTAGTGGGACAGGTGGTCTGTCCCGGGTTCGTTGATGTGCATGTGCATTCCGAAATCGCCCTGCTCGGTGGGCGCGACCAGTTCGCTGCTGTCAGTCAAGGTGTAACGACACACTTAGCTGCGCCAGACGGTTTTGGCTGGGCACCTTTATCACCAGAGCAGGCGAAAGAATTGTGGCACTACACGCAATTCGCTTATGGCGATGCCGAACTGCCACTCAACTGGCAGACACCTGATGCGTATCTCAGTATGTTCGACGGACATATCCCCGCGAACCTATATCCGCAAGTGCCGCACTGCGCTGTCCGCATCGGTGCGATGGGATGGGATCCGCGTCCTGCAACCGCTGATGAACTGAAAGCGATGGAATGGACAACACGCGAGTGGTTAGAAGCAGGCGCGTGCTGCCTCTGCTTAGGGTTGGATTATCAACCTTCAGCAAATGCCGATTTGCACGAACTGGTGTATCTCTCAAAGATCGCGGCAAGTTACGACGCAATCTACGCCGCGCATATTCGGTATCGTATCCTCGGTAGAAAGCAGGCGTGGGAGGAGACAATTGAGATTGCACAACGTGCCGGGATTCCTGTTCATATTTCGCATGAACGGGTTGACGATGAAGCCGCTGCGGTACTCGAACGCATTGAGAGAGAGCAGATAGATTTGACGTTTGAATCCTATCTCTATCCTGCCGGTATGACACATCTCGCAATGATGCTCCCGATGGAATTCCAGACGGGTGCACCGGCTGATATGTTAGCACATCTCGAAAACCCCGAGGTCCGCGATAAGTCGATTACATACCTGAAAGGCGAATTACGCGACGGTAGCCAGATTGTGGGTTACAACCGTTCGGGTCGGTTTATCGGTATGACACTCGCCGAAGCCGCCAAAAGTGAGGGTAAATCCAACGAGGAATTCGCCTTCGATCTTATCTGTGAAGAAGCGACAATTGAGACCTTTGTGATGCCGTGGGCAACGCCGCCGGAAGAAAATGAACGTATCTTGAATCAGACGGCAAGCCACCCGCGTATGATGATCGCGAGCGATGGTGTCTATAACATTCCACATCCACACCCTCGGAGTTACGGATGTTTCGTGCAGTATCTCGGCAAATTCGTGCGTGAACGTCAATTGGTCTCGCTGAAAGAAGCGATTTACAAGATGAGCGGTTTCCCGGCAGAACGGTTCCGACTCTCCGACCGCGGTAGGATCCATCAAGGATTCGCCGCTGACATCGTTGTTTTTGATCAGGAGACCGTTGCAGATAAGTCCACATGGTTTGACCCTGTCCAATCTCCCGTTGGTGTAAACTGGGTGTTCGTCAACGGCGTTTCAGTTGTTGAAGATGGCAACGTGACAGGGCAGCTGCCCGGCAGAGTCCTGCGTCAACAGCGATAGACAAACACAACATGGAGGCAGAACCGTGGATACGTACGACTTGACGATCATCGGCGGCGGAAGCGCGGGACTTGTGCTTGCTGTAGCAGGGGCAAAATTAGGAAAGAAGACCGCACTTGTGGAGAAGCATCGCATCGGTGGCGACTGCCTCTGGACAGGATGTGTGCCTTCTAAAGCACTCCTGAAAGCGGCGAAGGTTGCAAATTACACCAGAAACGCAGAGAAATACGGCATTAACGTGCGAGACTCCTCGCCTGATTGGCAACGCGTGATGGCGTATGTGCGAGGAACGCAACACGTCATAGAAGAAGAACACGACAACCCAGAGCGGTTCCGAGAAATGGGCGTCGATGTCATTTTTGGAGACGGACATTTTGAATCCTCCGATACCTTCGTCGTGGCAGATACCGAAAGCGGAGAGACGCGCACGCTCAAAAGCAAAAAGTATGTGATTAGTACAGGTTCTCGTCCGGTTGCGCCGCCGATACCCGGGTTGGAATCTTGCGGTTATCTCGACAGCGAAACCGTTTGGGAGTTGGAAGAGTTCCCGGAACGGCTGCTCGTTGTCGGTGCGGGTCCGATTGGTGTTGAACTTGGACAGGCATTTCATCGTCTCGGTGCCGATGTGACGATTGCCCAACGGAGCGAACGCATCCTCACAAAAGAGGACACCGATGTCTCTGAACAGATGCTGCGCTATCTCCGCGACGAAGGAATCACAATCCGATGCAATACCAATATAACACAAATGGTGAAAGTGCAAGATAGCACGAGCGTGACATTCAGCAACAGTGAAAACGAGACGACAGAACAGACGTTTGACAATATCCTAATCGCAGCAGGACGTGCACCGAATGTGGAAGGATTAGGACTCGACAAAATCGGGGTGCAAGTAGGCAGCCGCGGGATTGAAGTCAACAATAAACTCCAGACGCGTGTGAAAAACATCTACGCCGCAGGCGATGTGATCGGGCACTATCTGTTTACGCATGTCGCTGCTTTCCAAGCGCAGCTGCTCCTTCGGAATATCTTCTTTCCGCTCTCCAACACCATCAACTATGCCGTCGTTCCATGGACAACCTTCTGTGACCCAGAGGTTGCACGCTGTGGTCTGACCGAGGCAGAGGCGCGTGAGAAATACGGCGATGTTGACATCTTTACACTCGATCAAAACGATGTTGACAGAGCTGTTGCAGAGGGTGAGACACACGGGTTCAGCAAGGTTATTGCGACTCGATGGACTGGGAAGATATTGGGGGTTCACCTCGTCGGTGCAAATGCGGGTGAGGTTGTGCATGAATATGTGCTGGCGATGCAACAGGGGATTCCGTTGCGGAAGTTGAGCGGGATGATCCACGTCTATCCGACGTTTTCAAGTAGTGTGTGGCGTGTGGCGGGGAAATGGTTCTCGGAGAGTACGCTGATTCAGACGTTGCGGAAATTGCTGCCATAACACGACAACGCGGACAAAACACCGTGGCGAAACATACGCGCGCAAAAAATGCCTTACTTATAATGCCGTATGGACAGGCACGGATACCTGTCCATACAACAGCGTTCTGAGATTATTATTGCGCACCCTCTATTGGTAGCACACCCGCGCCCATGTCTCCTACTTTAATCGTAATCTGTGCGTCTTTAGAGCCTGTTACGATAAAGCCTTCAATAATGAGTTCAATTTCTATAAACTGCTCCTCAGCATCGCCTGGGAGTGGGAAGCCTTCTGGCAGCAGTAAATCTTCCGGTAATGGGAATCCACCCCCAAAAGCCGATGGTGTAAGGGTTATTGTAATTAACCCCGCATCCATCTGATCTTCTTCCTTCTGACGGATGAGGTCGTCGAGGTTCCTTGGCAACGGTCTTTCATCATCTTCTTCCTCCTCGCCTAAGAGTTCATCGAAAATATCGCCGAAGAGTTGTGTGAATTCTGTACCGTCAGCCGATTCATCAGTGGAGGCGGAAACCGTAAGGTTTGCCTCACCCATCGGGAAGCCCTCAGGGATGTCAATTATAACTTCTCTTTGAATTATCCGCTCAGCACCCGCAGTACTCCAATGCGGAAGTAGCACCACCGAAACCGTGAGGCTTTCTCCGGGCATCGCTTCAGCAGGCACAATAATTTCGTCAATTTCGGCTGTGGCAATTTGCGGTTTATCCACAATAGCAATCGACACCGCTTTCAAAGTTGCTCTGCCCGCGCTGTTTGTAAGTGTATCGGTAAACGAACGAATAATTGAACCCGTCTTTATGTACACATCGAAAAATGGGTTTGAAGACGCTGTCCGGAACGTTTCCGTATAGACAGTTTCGGTTTCTTGAAAGTGAAGCGTCACAGTCCCTTCAACGGTTGCAGCATTCCGCTCCATCCGAATTGCGTCCATTGTTACTGCAGCAACGTACGACAGTGCCCACTCTTGCCCATAAGCGACAACGTGATGTTTCTCTATAGGCGTGTTGTTAACCGGATGATAGGAGACCTTCACAGGAATCATTGCCGGTCCTGGTCCGAGTTCTCCTACAATTGCAGGATGCAGATCTTTAGTTATTGTCCCAATCGGATTTCCGTACGCGGAGACAGATTTAGTTGATACCACCAGGCTGGGCACGATCCCATGCGTTACCGCTCTGTATACCGGTAATGCGGACTTCCCATCTGCGAAGAATGGGTGACCAAAGGCTACAAATTTATCGTCATAAACCTGTGTCACTGTCCCATAGCCAATAAGGCTCGTAACATCTCCTGTAGCTATGGCAGCACCAATCATATCTCCCGCAAAGAGTTTTGCTGTAGCACCTGCAGGCGGTGCTGCAGGTGCGCCGCCGATATTACCAAGCAATTCAACAAAATCGAATTTTGAGCCAGAGAGATGCGCAGAAAGTTCTTCAATTCTGTGGGGCTGAATTCCTGTCATTATCACAGGTGTTTTAACTGGCACGTCCATAGCATTCATCGCCAGTGCAGGTGCAGCGGGTGCCGCCTCTCCATTCAAAAACTCACCAAACGTTGGATGGTTTATGGCTGTCTCCATATAGTCAATAGGTGTGACCCAGAATCGATACGGTGGTTTGCTATATAGAGTTGCAAAGGCAAGTGCTCCCATAACACGTCCTGGGGGTCCGATAGGACTGCCTGACATTCCCCGGGCAATCTCTGCTGATTCATCAATCAGTTCACATTCGTAGACCGGTGATCCGTAAGGCCCGTCTTGAACTGACCGAAATCGAGCCTGAAGACTGACTTTGCCAGTGCCTTCAAGCACGGTAATGATTTCCAAGGGTGTTTTGCTTGCCAGTTTCCCAGCTTCATCTTCGTACATGTTTTCCAGTACAACATTTCCGACAAAGCGTGGGGCGTTAAGAACGGATGTTGAATCGTTCGTTATAGGATTTTCAGATTGTGTTTGCTCTTCATCAAGAGAACAGCCAAGCTGACAGAGCATCGCGATGGTGATCCCCGCAAAAATAAAAACAGATTTCACTTTGATCCCTCCAAAAACAGAGATTTTAGAACGGTTAAACTTTCTCAAACTGATTGCTGACAGCCATTCCGCTTATAATCGACTGCCGATAATTATGGTGGATTTTAGAATTAAGAGGGCACGCTCAAACAATTCTTAGTGCTCTCATTGTCCTTGAAAGTGCTACAAACTAAATGAAGTTTAATAAAATATTTGGGTAATTCTATGTTCCTTCAAACCCGGTAGGTGCGGTTTCCTAACCGCACCGGACTTCGGAAAAATTACCCGATTAAATTCTTAATCTTCATAAAGTTTGTGCTACAAAAAGTGTGCCACAGGAGACCAACAGTTTCCTATGCTACAAAAAGTGTGCCACAGGAGACTAACGGTTCCTATGCTACAAATATGTAGGATTAATTCTGAGTTCCACTATAATTGCTATTTTTCACTTCCGAATTAACATCTTACGCGTCGCAGTAAACTGCCCTGCTTTGAGCGTATAGAAATAGACACCACTTGCGACTTGCTCTCCGTGAGCATTTTTACCATCCCAATAGGCAGCACGGTCTCTACTCTGATAGACCCCTGCAGGCATTTCGCCTAATGGCAGCGTCCGAACCAAAGCACCGTTCGCAGCGTGGATGGAGACAGCGACCTCCGCTGGTTGCGCCAACTGATAAGGTATCCAAGTCTCTGGATTGAAGGGGTTGGGGTAGTTTGCTAAGAGAACTGTTTTTTCGGGTGTCGGTTGTGCCATCCGTGTCCGAACTGCCAAAAAGCGTTCTAAGATAGCAATCGCCTGTGGATCGGCACCAACATCCTGTGCGTCTTGGATCCACTGCTGGACATCTTCTGCGGTGAAGGAGAAATCGCGTGGATGCTGTGCAAGCATAGGTGCTGCTTGGGAATCTACTGTTGTCTGGGAATCCACTGCCTTAGCAACAACAATAAGGTCCTCAATATCAACAATGCCATCTTTGTTGACATCCGCGCCTGGGTTTGCGCCATCTACAACAGTTTTTCCGTAGTTTTTCGCCACTTCAATAATGTCAAGATATGTGACACTACCGTCCCCTGTTATATCAACCGCTGCGAGTGGCTCCCACAAGCGGATGGTGTCATCGCTACTGCCGCTCACAAGAAGTGACCCATCAGAATTCCAAGCTATTGTATTAACACTACCGGTATGCCCTTTCAGAGTGGCTTTGTGGACACCAGTAGTGGAGTCCCATAAGCGGATGGTGTCATCGCTACTGCCACTGGCAAGGATTGCCTCGGTTGGATGGAATGCCAACGTATGGACGTTACCGGTATGCCCTTCCAAGACGTGCAGCGGGGCATCCGTGTCCGTTGGGTCCCAAATACGGATGGTGTCATCGTTGCTTGCACTCGCGAGCAGCGTTCCATCAGGACTCCACGCAACCGATCTTACGGTATTTCTATGTCCGCGAAGTATAGCGGTGTTGGTGCCGTTGTCTGGGTTCCACAAACGGACGGTACGGTCTCTACTTCCACTGGCGAGCAGCGTTCCATCAGGACTCCACGCAACCGACTCGACATCATTCCCATGCCCCCGCAGTGTCCGAACGGATCGACTTTTCCATGCGTCCCACGTCAGATCCCAGATACGGATTGTGTCGTCGTTGCTCCCGCTGGCAAGGATGGAACTCTCTGGTTTAAAGGACAGCGTATTGACAGTGTTTGTATGTCCTGTGAGGTAACCTCTTATGTCTCCGTCATCTGTGTAAGACATCCCAATATAAGGGCGGAAAAAGAGTCCGCCGGCATAAACGACAAAGCGCGAGTCATGCGATGAGATCGCAATATCAGAGATTAAGAAGAGACCCAGTTCGGTATGCCAGGGTTGTGCACCCGTGTCAAAATTCCAAAAGCGAAGGTCGCTATCGCCTCCCACACTGATAAGTGTGCTATCGTCTTTGAATGCCACTGCAGAGACAGAAATTTTATGCCCGCTGAGCGTCCGAGTATGGAAGTACTCTTCGGCAGCGGCAAAAGGTAAAGTAACTGTGAAAATGGACAGTAGCGTTAAAATCAAAAGGCTTATTTTTTTCATCTGAATGCATCCTTTCCCGAAAACACTTTCGGGTGTAGATAATTTATGTTGCCCTAAATTGCTCAAACTTTCAGTCGTTGTTTAATGATACAATTTGAAGGTCAAAAAGGTGCATAATGGAAAAAAAATTGGGAGAATTGAATCAGGACGGTGATGAAATGAGAAATAATTGGTTTTTAATGGGAGAATTGCTGGGAATATCAATCGTTTTTCTTCTCAAGCGCGGCATAAAACATCCCGCTCCGTTCGGTAACAATATAAAGCCTATTACGCTTGACAGCAACAGAAATGACGCGGCTTGGTACGTTTGGCGAGATCTGTTCCCATCTGCCACGAGTATCCAATTGATAGGCACCCGTATCGCCAGCACCATAAACGGTTATATCATCTACGGCAACTCGGTCAATGACGGTGTGTGTACCGCCTTTATCGGTGATTGCGCGCCAACTTTCACCGTCCGC
The DNA here is from genome assembly GCA_965208735.1 of Candidatus Poribacteria bacterium. Taxonomy (GTDB): domain Bacteria; phylum Poribacteria; class WGA-4E; order WGA-4E; family WGA-3G; genus WGA-3G. Next base: position 3,279,440 of record CBDBPM010000002.1, on the reverse strand, counting down.
CGATGTTAAGACCCCCGCGTCTGTGGCGACATAAATCGCTGAACCCGCAAAAACAATATCGTTGAAATGTTCAAATCGAAGTGGCAGCGTTGTGGTCAGGTCTTTCCATGTGTTCCCGCTATCAAACGATCGGAACAGATGTCCATCCCGTTTGCCAACGTAGACGGTTTCACCTGAAACCGCCAGAACGAAATGATCGGGACCCTCATGGTTAGTAGGTGCATCAATGTCTACCAGTCCAGTGTCGAACCATTCAGGTTCGCCGTGTCTCCACCGAAGGAGCCGCCCCTGATATTCCACATAGAACGTATCGCCGCTGACTGCAAACGCGCTGTGAGATTCTATGGGCTTGCGAATTGTGTCTGTCGATTTATCGGCTTTCTCAGGATCGTTAGGGGCATCGTCGGGTATATTTTTTTCCGCCATCTCTTGTGATGCGGTTTTTGGAGGCTCGATAGAAAGGTTTTCACCCAAAACAGGGATTTCTGGCATAAGCACCAGCGCGCCGCCATTCTCAGAAAGATGGAAGATGCGCTGCTGTGCCTCTCTTATGTTTGCGGCAACTGCGCTGCCGATGCAGTAGAGTTTATCGTCAGAAATTGCCAGCTGCGAAGAACTGAGTAGCAGACCAACTCCAAATGCCGATCCTAATTCTGGTGTTAATTTATCAGGGGTGAATCGCAGGTCCCTCCAAGACATCCCACCGTCGGTGGATTTCGCGATATTTGTACCGGTATAGGCATAGAGTGCGTTTTTGAATGCAACTAAGTTAAATATCCGGGTTCCCACCATCCCTGTCATAAACGGATGCCACGATTCGCCAGCATCAGTTGAACGGATAAGCCCAAAAGGACTGGCTTTGAACAGGATATTTTCGTTCATGCCAATAGCCGGGAATACACTCAGCATAAACGAATTCATCATTGAAAGCGGATTCAATGTTTTGTATCCGTGGTTTGTCCATGTTTCGCCGGCATCAGTCGATCGGCATTGGAAACCGGTGTATCCCAATGCCCAAAGCGTTTTTCCAACACTAAGGACCTTAATGCCCGGGGATAGTATCGTCAAGGCTGGCTCGCTTGTCGGTGTGATTTCAGTCCACGAATCGCCGAAATCGGTTGACCGGAAAACTTCCCACATAGACTGCCCGCCAGACACCTCTTCGCGTATTTCCTCCTCTTTAAAGGCTCCCAAGTCGGGACCTGTCCCGACATAGAGGTTGCTTTCAGAAACCGCTAAGGAGTGGATAGCCTTAGTGGTCGTTAGCGGCAATTTTTCCCATATATCCATTGCCGAATTATGCCCTGGATTGATACGGTAGAGTCCCTGATTTGTTCCTATAAACACTGTGTTTTCAAGAGCAGCCAAAGCAAAGATTTTTCTATCCATCACTTCACCACCGAGGGGTGTCCACTGCTGTCCCCTATCTTCGGATCGGAAAACGCCTTTATCTCTCAGCAGGAGGTACAAGGCTTCATCCGTTACGGTCAATGCGACAGCAACACCTTCGGGGCGGGTGCCAACCGGCTCCCACATCTCGCCACTATCGGTTGAAATAAGTACTTCATCGCCAGAAATAAGATAAAGCGTCCCGTTTTGCTCCGCCATCGGTATCACGGCGGGTGCCTCCGTGGGTGCCTCCAAAGCTGTGGGGCTGAGGAACGTCCACGCTCGCGTGTCTGGCGTTAATCTATAGATACCGAGACGCGAAGCGGCGTAGGTATCGCCGTTTGAACTTACCAGTAAGCCGCCGACGGGGCCGCTTGCCGGGACGCTCGCTGGCATCCACTGCTGTGGTGGTGTCAGTGGTTCCTTTTCTATTTGCGCCGGGGCAGGGACAACAGGTTTTGAAACTTGCGGACCGGCGCCGCTGCCCCTACCCGTGGTATCAGAACGTCCGGCTTGGTTTCGCACATCCGGTTCCGCCTGCGTATCAATAACAATAGGCGCGTCAATAATTTCAACAGTGGTTTCCGATTCGGCATTCAAGTTGTAAGGTCTCTGAAAGCGACTCAGGTATTGGGACCCGACACCGATCATCAGCATTATAAGAAGGATAGTGGTGCCAAAAGCGATCCAAGGTAGCAACGGTTTGCCAAGCGAAGGCGGTGCTGGTTTGATGTCGGCGACTTGCTGCATAATACGTTCAATGAAATTGGTGGGCAATTGGACGCTCCCCAACGTTTCGCTAATCAGGTGCTCTTCGGCTTGTAAACGCTCCCGAGCCCGGCGAAGCCGACTTTTAATCGTATTCACTGAGACACCTAAGAAATTGCCAATCTCTTTCGCCGTCATTTCACCGAGATAGTAGAGTGTCACCACGGTACGTTCACTCTCTGGCAACGTTTCCAGAAGTTCTTTGACGATTTCGTGGCGATGTTCCATAGCTTCCGTCTCCCGTTGCTCGGATACATAACGTCTATAAGAAAATCCCTCTACCGCCGCTACAGATGTGTCATCCAAGGATTGCATCGCAGGTTTGTTGCTTTGATGCCACCTCTTGCAAAGATTACTCGCAATCACATAAAGCCATCCAGCAAACTGGTTGGGATGCCTCAGCCTTGCAAGGTTTTTGTATGCTTGGAGGAAGGCATCTTGGGCAATCTCTTCAGCGATGTGAAAATCGCCAATCTTCCGCCACGCAAGCGCGTGAACGCTTTTTTGGTACTTTCGGACCAAAGCACTAAATGCCGCTTCATCACCCGACAAAATTCTGTGAATCAGTTGAACATCGTTCTCCACTATCAGAATTCTCCATGACTCACGCATAAACGTGATTGTGTTTATATTCAAATTGTTAATGATACAATTTTAAGGCGGAAAGGGTGCATGATTTGAAAAAAGTTGATACCCATAGGGTTACGGGTAATTCCGCTAAGGTAGGTCGTACGGGAATGGATACCTTGGAAGTGCGCGCTAAATGTAGGAACAAAAAAGTCCTACTTTTTCAACTGTCCCCACTGTGTTGGTAATAATTGCGGTTGCGGCGAAACAGGGAAGAACGCTTCCGGCACCCACACAGGACTGGACGACAATCCCCTTGTTGCTTTAAGCTGTTGCACGTCGTTCTGACCTTCAGGACTTATAACACAGATAACATTGTCACCACTCCAAAGGTCAATGGCTCGGATTCCGTGACCAAGATCTAAATCCAATACCGGCAAATTTTTGAAAAAATAGGCGATCCACTTGCCATCAGGGGACCACGCCGGACTCCGTGCCCATGCGTTCGGCCCCACTTCGGTTAGGTCGCGGCGGTTACGCCCATTGACACCAATAACGCTAATATTCATACCATCTTCTCCTATATTCCCCGCAGCAAAAGCGATCTGTTTTCCATCTGGAGACCATGTACAGCCAGACATATTTAGATCCTCTGTCAGTTGTCTCGTCCTTTTGCCATCGGCAGTCATTACAGAGAGAAATTGCCTTCCACGAATCCCGGCTTCACGATTTCCTTGTTGATAGGAATTATAGGCGATCCACTGACTGTCTGGCGACCACGCGGGGTTTTGGTTGTCCCCACGCTTTGTCAATCGCATCAAATTTGAACCGTCTACATCAATTCTGTAGATATGCAGATCTCCGGTTCGGTCAGATTCAAACGCAATCCATCTCCCATTCGGCGACCATTCTGGCGATAAATCCCTGTCGGGATGGTTTGTCAATTGACGGGATGTCTTGCTTCTAACATCCATTATATAGATGTCGGGGTCGCCATCATCGTTAGATTGATATGCAAAAAAACGTCCATCCGGCGACCAAGTGGGTGACCCCTTATTTATGTGATCGGTTCTGAGTTTTCGGAGATTTTTACCTGTGCCATCTATGAGGTAGAGGTCAGGGCTCCGGTTGAATAAAGAAAATGAGAGTGTTCCCATTCGATCGGCTTGGACATTTCCAACCCATAGAATCAATATACTCCATAATACTGTATAACGCAATACGTGTTTCATTTTGGCATATTCCTCTTTGCTCGGTTAATGAATTTCAAGTTCAAAACGCTTCTGATACTGCACAAACTGGGAAGTTTGTGCTACAACTCACGGCTGTGTGATACGAAAATAGAGCTGCAACATATCCGAAATGATTAATCAAACTGGCGTTATTTCTAACAAGCAATACATTACTTACCATGCTTAGTATACATAAAACAGATAAACACTTATATCGCCTCATATAGGCCTCCGAAAAAACTATTTCAGTTTTCCTGCTTCACTTCACCCCATACCGTTATTAGCAACTGTGGCTGCGGTGAAACAGAGAAAAAAGTCTCCGGCACCCATACAGGAGATAGATCGGTTGCCAACTCTTCCGTTATGGAAAAAAGTCTCCATCCGCCCTCATCCAGCGCATTTGTGATATAGATAACACCGTCACGAGGTACCAGCGGGAAAATGCGCTTTTTATCTTGTTGGATCTCCGGGTTTTGGGGATCTCCAGGTTTAGGTATAGGTAGATATTCCAAAGTATAGGCAAGGCAATGACCGTCAGGCGACCACGCGGGTCGATAAGCGATCGGTACTTTTGGAGCGAAGGGGAGATCTCTGGCTTTTTCTCGGGTTAGGTGGCGTATGTTTTTTCCATCCGCGTTAACAATGAAGATATTTATCCCTTCTACTTCAGGGTCCCAGGCAGAAAACGCAATCTGTGTTCCATCAGGCGACCAAGTGCATCCGCCCCAGGTAAAAGAAGCGTCTCCGAGTTGTCTTACCCTATTTCCATCAGCATTCATTATATAGAGAGACTTCTTCTCATTTCGAGAAGAGATAAAAGCAATCCATTGACTGTCCGGTGACCAAGCCGGATATTTGTTATTTCCCGATTTTGTTAATCGCCTTAGATTTGAACCGTCTACATCTATTCTGTAGATATCCAAATCACCTGCTCGGTCAGAGACAAAGGCAATCCATTTTCCATTGGGTGACCATTCTGGCGATAAGTCCCTGTCCGGGTGGTTGGTCAATTGACGGGATGCCTTGTTTCTAACATCCATTATATAGATGTCGGAATCTCCATCATGGTTGGATACATAGGCAAAAAAACGTCCATCTGGCGACCAAGTGGGTGACCCCTTATTTATGTTATCGGTTACAAGTCTCCGAAGATTCTGCCCCGTACTATCTACGAGATAGAGGTCAGGACTTCGGGGGTTGGAGGAAAAAGAGAGTGTTCCGGTTCCAGCCGCTTGGACATTTCTAATCGGTAAAACGCTACTCAGCAATAATAGAATCCATAATACAACATAATTCGATATATATTTCATCTTGACGAATTTCCCTAACTCTGTTTTCCTAAAAAAGTAAGCTCTAAAAACCTATTCCTCTTTGATTTCTCCCCACTGTATCGTTAGCAACTGTGGTTGTGGCGAAACGGGTAGCGCATACGCCGGATCAAACCAATCGCCTGTAAAGTGCCAAAATCTTGGGTCTGTCAGCTGCACTGGTTTTCCGCCGTCCAATGTAATCTTGAAAATCTGCATTTGTTCGCCTTCAATATACTGGTTATAAAGGAGCGCGTCTCCGTGCGGAGACCAAACCGGCGCACTTTCTCGCGGCGTTTCTCCGTCAGTAACCCGTTGAAGCCCTGTGCCATCGCGGTTTATTATGTAAATTTTATCTGTCCCGACGAGTTCATCTAACTCAACCTCATGGAGCCAAGAAAACGCGATTTTGTCACCTGAAGGCGACCACGCCGGAGACATCATCCACGAAGGCCTTACCGGCTTAGGAAAAAACACTTTTTGCTTACGCGTGCTAACGTTGAGCAGGTTTATCTGCATACGCTCGGGCCAACCCGTGAGAAACGCTATCTCCGTGCCATCTGGCGACCACGCTGGACCGCCGCCAATCGCCACGCGTTCCTCTTTTTGAGCGTCTATCGACCCAATGTAGATAAACGATTTGCCCTGCTCGCGCCGATCATAAGCGATCTGTTTTCCATCTGGCGACCAAGTTGCCCCACTTCTATTCGCCGATTTTCCAAAGACTCGCCTCACATTTCTGCCATTGGCATCAATAAGATACAGGTCATTGACCTCATCCCGGTTTGAGGTAAAAAGAATTTGCTCGCCCGTCGGTGACCAGACAGGTGCGACATCAAAAGCCTTGTTGTGTGTCAACCTCACCTGCTCGGTTCCATCCAGATTCATCAGATAGATTTCCGCATTTTCTCCAGCATCGACTAACGAAAATACAATTTTAGGTGTTGTCGGTGCTTTTGCGCGGACATCCCAAACGCTTGAACACAGGAATATCAGCATAAAAACATAAACAAGTCGTGCGGATTTCATCATGTCCCTCCTGTAAGGAACCACAAGTTTAATTTCCGGACTGTTTCAGTTGTGTCCACGTCACTGCCAGTTTACCTTGGGGTTGAACCGACAAATTGCCATGATTTGGCACCTCTTCACCGGTAATCTTGAGATTGTCAAATCGAGCGGTATAGCCTGCAAGACCGAAGCCGACACTGCCAACAGTGAGATCGTCCTTAAACGGAAAGTTTTGAAACGGACAGGCGAAAGATAGAACATTCTCTCCATTAACCGAGAGCGTAAACTTAGCCTGATCTACACGCAGTTTTAAATGATGCCACTCCCTCGTTTTGAGAAAAGCATGCGGTAAAACCGTTGTACAAGCCATACTTGCACCCTCTTTCAAAATATCTTCTTGAATTTCCTCTCTCGCGGGTCCGTTGAGCACTTCATTTAATTGGTCAAGTTCCATATTTACAAACTTATCTATTCTCGCAAGGAAGAGTGGGAGTCCTTCAATTCTTCCAAGAGGCACGTTCAGAACAACACCCGAAACGATCGGTGAAGGTGTGTTCCAGAAAATATTCCCGATCGCGAAAACAACCGCGTATGTCTGATTGACTCGTGCAGCAAGCACAATGTGCCCACGTCCATGTTTGGCAAGCGGCATCACGTCTAACGCTACTTCGTAATCGTGCCACGCCGCATCTTTTATAACGAGCATCCGGGTTGCGTTATCCTCACTTTCTGCGTGGAGTTCCCCATTAACGCCTCGCCATTCGCCGACTGGAGCATTCCGCTCGTTAACTTCTTCCCAATCCTGTAAGTTAAAGTTATCAAACGTCTCAAAGAACGTCCCAGCGGAGACTGGTAACGCCTGGAACAGGAGAATACCTCCAATAATCAAAATAGCAAATTTCATTGTACGCTCCTTAACAGGTTAAAATACAACGGATACGTAGAAGTTACAACGAATTTCTTCGATATGCAGCAGCTACTTGACAGCATTTTCGGATTGCTTAAGACTACCCCAAAGCGTTATCTGCTTCTCCGCACTCGGGGATACTGAGAGAAATTCCTCCGGCATCCATTCAAGATGACCAGGCACTAATCCTCCCATCACCTCAATAGGTTCTCCACCCCCAACATCATCTGTCTTAGTAATACAGATGACCGAGTTATCGAAAAGCTCATCTGCCAGAATCCGCTCCCCTCCGAGCAATCTTGCGACCAATGCTTCTGGCGGTTCAGTCAAAATATAGGCAATCCATTTTCCACGCGGAGACCATACCGGTGAAGTGATTAATGTCCACCCTTCATACAACCGGGTGAGTTGACGCATGTTTTTGCCATTTATGTCAATACTGAAGAGAGCAATGCCCCCGACAGCATCTCCAGGTGGAATATAAGCGATCTCTTTACCATCAGGCGACCATGTGCATACAGTGGAAGATGCATCTGCAAGCGGCTTCAACCCTTTTCCCTCAGCACTCATGACATAAATACGGGATCCGATTATTTCATCTTTCTTGGATGCACTAAAGGCAATTGATTGGCTGTCTGGAGACCAAGCCGGTCTTTTACAGCCCCCTCGGCTCGTCAGCCGCTTCACATTTCCGCCATCTGCGTCCATTCGGTAGATGTCCATCTCCCCGTCGCGTTCGGAGATGAATGCGATCCATTTCCCATTCGGAGACCAAGCGGGCCATATATCTCTATTCTCGTGGAACGTCAACTGACGTTCTACATTTGTTCTCACATCCCTCACATAAATATCAGGATCCCCATCCTGGTTAGACCCATAGGCAATCGAATGCCCATCAGGGGACCAGCTGAAGCTGCCTATACGTCCAGGATCCACCATCAATCCTTGAAGGAGTATGCCTTGGGTATCTATGAAATGGATGGAACGCGCGTCGTTTCCTCTTGGAAAAAAAGAAATAATCTCAGCCGCTGCCGCCCAGCCGTTGTTGGCAAATAGACTAATACTTAACAATAACGCCATGCCTAATATAACATAAGTTCGCGTGCGTTTCATACGCATAAATTCCTCCTAAATTCGTCTCAATCTTCTTCCATCGGCATTCATCACATAAATACCTTTCCTTTCATCACCCCGATGGTAAGAGACAAACGCAATCCGTTGGCTGTCTGGTGACCAGGAGCCGCTATTCTTTTTTTAGTTCTCCCCATGTCGTTGTTAGCAATTCCGGCTGCGGCGATACTGGCAAGGTATAGTTAGGATCAAACCAATCCCCACCAACATTTTGCCCAACAGGTGTCAACAGTGTCCGAACCCCGCTGTTGACATCAACTTTGAAAATTTGGGATCCCTGTGTATAAACCACTTCCGAGCCATCCGGCGATAACACAGGAAACTCCGCATCGGGGCCCGCTTCATCAACAAGCTGCCGCAGCCCCGTGCCGTCTCGGTTAACGATGTAGATCGCCTGTTTGTTTTTCCATACGCGGTGCAGCTCCCGATCCAAGATCACCGGCAACGGATGCCTGTTCCCTGAAAACGCAAGTCTGTCCCCTGCAGCGGACCAGGACGGATCGAATTGAAATAGGAGTGCTTCATCCGGGAGCGGTTGTTCCGTCTCGCGTGTGCGGACGTTGATAAACATAAGTCGAGACCCCAGTTTATGCGCTATAGAACCAGCAATTTCTGAACCATCGGGAGACCACGCCGGATAACTGTAATTCGCGATGCGTTCGTCATCTTCTTCTCCAAACGTCCCAAGATAGAGACCGTTCTTGATAAAGCTCCAGTCCACGCACTGGTAAGCAAACTGTTTGCTATCGGACGACCATGTAGGTGCTGTTCTCCAAACATCTATTTTTTGCTTGAAGACGCGGCGGACATTCCCACCATCGGCATCCATCACATACAGGTCTCTCTTGCCCCCGCGATCCGAGACGAACAGAATCTGCTCACCGGTCGGCGACCAAGCTGCCTGAAGGTCAATAGCGGGATGCTGCGTGAGGTTGACCTGTTCGGAACCGTCAGGATTCATCATGTACACCTCCAGATTCGCGTCCCGTCTGGAGGTAAATAGGATTTTCGGGGTCTTCGGGGCTTCGGCAAAAACCTGACACACCCCCCCAAACATCAGCACCAAAAGCATTAAACAAAAAATCAACACCACTTTCATACCTGCTTCTCCTAAATGATTCAAGCCATCATTTCTGATAAAGGACGTTCGTTTCGGTTCATGACTCTACTCCCATTGGCAAGGTGCCCCTAATTGTCGGTTTGCTTGAGTCTACCCCAGAGCGTCGTCTGCATCTCCGCATTCGGGGATACAGAGAAAAACGCCTCCGGTACCCAGGCAGGATCACGATCTTTTTCCGCATCCACTGTGATTTGGCGAGGTCTACCTCCGTCAGCGCGGACGATATAAATGTTTTGATCCAACTCCTTCGGGTTGCCCCACTGCTTTTCAGGTTCCATATCGTAGGCAATCCAATCACCATCGGGTGACCACACCGGATGCCGACTCCAAATACCCATAGGTGTCACGCGGCGCAAATCTTTCCCACGCATATCCATGACGTAGATACCACTGCCCGCAAAACCTGCAGATTGACCGCTCCCCCAGCTGAAGCTTGGGGGATTCTTTGAAAGAACTCCCAAGCGAGTTTCTCAACCTTTACCATCACTTCCACATGAGGTTTAACGGTATGGGGCCATCTGACTACCTTATAGGTAGATTCCTTAGGTCTAAGCTAAGGCAACATGTTCGCGAAAACAAGGTGCGGGTCATGCTGTCAACACTCTTGAATGGAAGTGTGACCATTTAGCACACTACGGAAACTTCCTGAAACCGTCGGAAGCGACCGATACTTCTGGTAGGTATTTCCTACGTCAGAACTTGGACATCCAAACCTCGCAAGATTTGGGGATTGCCTATATTTCAAGGTAGTTTAATGTGTCCTTTTTGTAGCTTCGGTTCTACGTCTACGCAACCCCCGCGAAGGGGTGGTTAGGATCAATCAGAGTTAAACTGAAAGTCGCGTATCCTAACCCGTAGATAGTAATATCATACAAAATTTTAGACCAAAAGTCAAGTGTTTTTTTAGCACAATATAGGAGGCGGTGTCTACATCCCCCAGCTAAAGCAAGGGGGTTTTGACACCGAAGAATTGGATAAGCAATCTGTTTCCCGTCTGGCGACCAGCTCGGAGATATCCCTCCAACCTCTGCTTGTGTAACGCGTCTAAGATGTTTCCCGTTGGCATTCATCACAAAGATACCCCAACTTCCATCGCGATGCGAAGAGAAAGCAATCTGTTTCCCGTCTGGCGACCATACCGGGCTCATATCGTATGCTCTATTGTTAGTGAGCCGTTGTAGATTTCTACCGTTAACATTTATTTTGTAGATATCATAGTTTTCTCTGCTCGCTCTGTCCGATGTGAATACGATCCAATGTCCATCAGGCGACCAGTCAGGTTGGGTAGCCTCCTCTGGATGATCTGTCAATCGTCGAGTTTCTACCCCATCAACATCCATAATGTAGATATCGCGGTGTCCATCCCGGTTCGACACAAAAGCGAAAGAATCCCCGTCCGGTGACCATGTTACGTCACCATCATAAGCGGGGTGATTCGTCAAGTTGCGTAGATTGTTTCCAAATATATCCATGACATAGATGTCAGAGTTCCCAGTTCGATTGGAACTGAAGGAAATATATGTATCCGCCCAAGCATTTATGCTGAAAAGAAATAGACTCAGCAGTAGTGCTATGCCAAAGACTGTATAGGTCCGTTTCATTTTTAGATTCTCCAATAAATTAGGTATCTAAAATTTCTTCAAGTGTCCCCAAGTTGTCGCCAGTTTTTCTTGGGGTGTTACGGCGAAATCACCGCTGTTGGGAACGCTATCCCCCGTGACAGTGATGTTATCAAAGATTGCCGTATAGTTCCAGAGACCAAAACCGACACCCCCGGTCTGAAAATCGGGAAAATCAGCAAAGACATCAATCTGCTGCCTGAAGATTCGCAGTTGCGTCGGTGCCATGACCTGCTCACCATCAATCCAGAAGGTAAAGATATCGCCTTCAGCACTTAACTTCAGATGGGACCATCTGTTTAATCTTAAAAGTGGGTGCGGTTCAGTGATAAGGATAACATGTGGTGGCAGGTGCAAACCGGCAGCGTGACAACCTATTCGTCTCTCTTGAAACGGGGGATCATCACCCCTTATAATCACGGGATCATAAATACTGCAGTAAACTAACCAATTTCCATCAACCCGCACAGCGATCGAGATACCGCCAATACCGTGTTTTTTCACGGGTTTGACATCAAACGCCATAGTATAGTCTTCCCACGTGTCATCCCCAGTTGTGAGTAAATGAATATACGCCTCACGACTTTCTGCGTGCAGTTCATCATCAACAATTTCCCAGACAGCGGGTCCCTTATCCGCCCAAATTTGCTGCCATCCGTCCAACTCTTTGCCATCAAAGGTTTCTAAAAACGTGCCTGCCCACACAGAAAGAGGTAGGAGGAAAAGGATGGCTACAATCATCACAGATTTCATAATAATTCTCCTTTTGATGCTATCGCTGTTAACGCTAAAATTTTTTCAAGTTTCCCCAGGTTGTCGCAAGTTTTCCTGGGGGCGTTACGGCGAACGCGCCGCTGTCGGGAATGCTATCCCCTGTAACAGTGACGTTATCAAAGCGCGCCGTATAATTCGAGAGACCGATACCGACACCCCCGGTCTGAAACTCAGGAAAGTCCTCAAAGCCTTCACGGTTCCTAATAATACGAAGTTCCGTAGGTTCCATCACCAGCTCACCATTAATCCAGAAGGTGAAGATATCGCCTTCAACGCTTAACTTGAAGTGTGCCCATCTGTTTAATTTTAAAAGTGGATGCGGGTCAAAGAAAAGCAGATCAGCTTTTGCACGGTGCAAATTGCCAGCGGAACAAAACACCCAACCTTTTTCAGGTGCATTGGCACCACCAGGCAACACAACTACTGGTTCCATAAGACTGCACTCCACCAACCATTTCTCCTGAATCCGCGCCGCAATCGAAATAGTTGGACGACCGTGCTTTTTAAGGGGCCTGACATCAAATTCGACTGTATAATCCTTCCACGTATCATCCCCAGTTGTGAATAGACGCGGATACCCATCATGAACTGCCCCGTGAAGTCCACCAGCAACAATCTCCCAAGACCCCGGCTCCCTATCCCACGGAACAACTTCCCGCCATCCGTCCAAATTTCCGTCCTCAAAGGTATCCAGAAATGTACCTGCAAAAACAGATACAGGAGATAAAGACAGAACTGTTACAATAATTAGAAATTTCATAGCATTTGTCACCTCAGTTCTAAGCGAACACTCATAGGACTTACGCAAAATCACGGAATTATGCCTATTTGCGAACTAAACTCTGCCCTTCTCCTTCAACGGGAATCTGAAACATCCCGCTGCCTTTGGTGATAATATAAAGTGTGTCGTTCTTAACAACGAGAGATAAGACCTTATCAGGAACACTTGGAAAAATTTGCTCCGATTGTCTACGGTCATCTAAACGATAGACACCGGCATTACCGGCACCATAAATTGTGGTACCATCAACAGCGAAGGTGTCTATGAGGATACGCTCGCCCGCGCTATCGGTCAGTACACGCCAATATGCGCCGGTTTGTGAAGTTAAAATACCCCTGTCCGTTGCGACGTAAGCCGTTGAATCGACAAAGACGATCTCCTTGAACTGGGTAAAACGCAGGGGCAGGCTCGGTGTAATGTCGCGCCAACTGTCGCCGTCATCAAGCGACTGGAATAGCCTGCCATCTCGCTTACCGACGTAGACGGTTTCCGCTGAGATTGCCAATTTAAACCCGCTTTTTGAACCGTCATTCGCATGCGGACCGGTATCGATTAATCCGGTATTTTTCCATTCAGGATCGCCGGGTTTCCACTTGAAAAGTTTCCGCTTGTATTCCACATAGAATGTTCCACCGCTGACTGCAAACGCGCCGACTTTCCTATGGTCTTCAGTAACACGCAATTTATGTAGTAAATTACGATCGCTTTTCTGATTACCCGAAAAGTGAATGCCTTGTGCTTCTGCGATCTCTTTCAACACAGCAGTGGAGAGATCTTTCTCACCCAAAATAGGGACCCCTTGAACTGGAACGAACGTATTGCCATCGGCGGATAAATAGGAGATACGTAGGTTGTCTGGCTCAGGGACAATTGTATAAAGAAGTAGGACTTACGCAAAGTTGACGACAATAGAAGGCTTTTTGATCTCTCGTCGCAGATAGTCCTCGTATAAACTTTCTTTCAGGCGGTAAATCGTTTGACCCGTCGTGCGCGCAGCACGCGTCAAACTGACCCAGACCCACAAACAACAGGCAATATGATTGCGTTGTCCACGATGTTGACGACTTTGGCACTTGCTGATACCTGTCGTTTGCTTGAGCTCACGATGAAGTTGCTCAATCTTCCAACGAACGCGACATTCTTGCTGCGTCGCAGTCACATCCGATTGAGATAAATCGTTGGTGGCAATATATTCCGTGCGTCTGGTGCCGGACGCTATCCGAAACAACTTCACTTGGTGGCCTTTCGGAAACTTGTAGATATGAACACGTTTACCCTGTCGCAACTCTGATTCTGTCCACGTCAGATCATCTATCCGTTTGTGCGGGTCAACACCCTCAGTGTCATTGACGAGACGATTGCGTTTCAAGGGAGCATAATAGATTTTTGAGAGACTCTGAATCGTTTTTAGCACTGCCATTGAAGCATACCAAGAATCTACTAACACGACCCGAAACGGGAGATTTTTCACGAAGTAGGCGTTCTGCAACATCTCCTGAAGGTGTTGAAGTTTGGTTTTCGCGTCTCGGTCTGGATCATAGATACGGTAATCAATAATCCAATACTGATGCGTCTTCGGATTGACATAGACACATGTCACGAGACCGATGCCTTGGATGACACGTTTTTCGGAGCCACTCCACTGCCGGCGAACAGGTTCTATCTGTTTCGCATAAGGTTTTGGCATGACGGTATCATCAAAAAGAACGTATCCGTCTTCATCAAACTCAATATCGTTTCGCACCGAACGCCAGAGTTCACGGGCAGGGATACGTTCGGTATTCAGGAGACGATTGAGTTGATCATGGCTCCATTTCTCCGTATGATTGGCAAAGTGTGTCTGTGTGAAGTTCTGAAAACCGGCTAACAAAAATTGGCAATAATCCGAGAACAGCGGTTGTCTCTTTTCAGAAAGATTCATGCTCATCATAATTAAAAACTATAACACATTTTAATTCATTGCGTAAGTCCTAAAGAAGGTTACCGACAATGACAAATTTTGAATGCACATCCAGAGTGCCTTTGTTAAGCAGATTTATCCTTTCCGAGTTAGATACGCGTTTAGGTGCCTCCATCTCAACGGTTGTCCAAGATGTGCCGTTGTCATCTGATTGAACAATATCGTTGTCGGTCTGTACGTAGAGTCTATCATTGAACACCACGACATCTTGTACGCCAGTGCCGATCATGCCTTCCATAAAATGATGCCACGATTCACCCGCGTCGGTTGTGCGGTAGAGACCGTAGATTCCGGTTTCGTAAAAGGTATTTTCATCGACTGCTAAATAGGCAAAGGTGTTTGAGGTAGCTCCAAGATTTGTCCAGGTTATCCCGTCATCTTTTGAACAAAATAGCCTGAGACCGCGTGCTAAGATCGTTTCGCCTTTAACAGCCATTGCCATAGCAGATGCTGCTATAAAGGGATAATTTTTGTCTGTAGGCGTTATCTCGGTCCACGACGTTCCAAGATCGTTTGATTTGAAAATTCTGCCTGCCCGTGAGGGATCAAGTCGCATTTGATCCTCAGCTTCGCGACCTGTTCCGACATATAGATTATCTTCAAAGGCCACCAATTCGTGTACGACTCTGGCTGTATCTACGGGTAACTGTTCCCAAACATCGGCGTTGAGGCGGTAGAGGCCTCTGTCTGTACCGGTGAATACCGTGTTTCTAACTGCAGCAAGCTTGTAAATCTTCTTGTCTGTCAACCCGTTGTTCACGGGTGTCCAGCGTTTTCCGGCATCGGTAGATCGGAAGATGCCGTTATCCGAAAGTGCGAGATACATTGTAACAGTCTTGTGTGCGTTGCGTCTATCTGCTGCATCTACCACGATGAGTTCAGCAAGATTCCCTTCGGGTCGAGTTCCTAACGCGTGCCACGTCTCGCCATCATCGGTTGAAGCCAATAGTTCATCGGCAGCGACGATATAGAGGGTGTCTGCATGCTCTGCTATAGGGACTCGGAACACCCTGTTTGGAATATTGACGTTTACGGGTGTCCAGACAGTTGCACCAGCTGGCAATCTGTAGATACCCATTGACGAATGAACGTAGAGTGTCTTTTTAGATGTCTCAAAGATGTCAAACACGAATCCGCCTGGTGGTCCGCCCATCTGTGTCCACGGCGCGGTCGAGAATGTAGCGCGGAAATCCGCCGTTGTCGGGGTTGCGACAGCCGTCTCAGAAGTCTGTAAACCGGTTCCGATGTTTTTAGTAGGGGTAGCAGCTCGTCCGACCTGATTTCGGACAGCCGGTTTGGAAAGAAGATGAAGCCTGATCGGTGCATCAACGATTTCAACCGTCGATTCAGATTGTGCTTCAAAACTATATGGCTGCTGGAATCGCGCGAGATACTGGTTATGCGTACCGAGCATCAAAACGATCAAAAGCACAGCCGCGCCAAAAGCCGCCCACGGTAGCAACGGTTTCCCGACCTGCGGCGGTGTCAGTTGCATATCGGAGACGTGCCGCATGATATTCTCTGTTAGATGAGTAGGAAATTGCACACTCCCAAGCACTTCACGCACCAAGGGTTCCCCGTTCTGCGCTTATAGACGCTTTCGCGCCCGCTGCAGCCGACTCTTAATCGTGTTCGCGGATACGCCTAAGAAGTTGCCAATCTCCTTCGCTGTCATCTCGCCAAGATAGTGGAGCGTTACGACGGTACGTTCACTTTCGGGCAGTTTTTTCAGTAGTTCCTTAACGATTTCGTAGCGATGTTCCGCGGCTTTCGTCTCGCGTTGCTCCGCTACATAAAGTTTATAAGAAGATTGGTCTACCTCTGTCCGCGATGTTTTTTCCAGTGATAGCATTGTCGGTTTTTTATTTTTGAACCATCTGATGCACATCCGATTCGTAATTACATATAACCACCCCGCAAACTGGCTGGGGTTTTGCAGTGTAGTGAGTTTTTTGTGGACTTGGAGGAAGGTATCTTGCGTAATCTCTTCAGCGATGTGAAAATCGCCAACTTTCCGCCACGCGAGTGCGTGAACGCCTTTTTGGTATTTTCGGACTAAAGCAGTGAACGCCGCCTCATCACCTGCTAAGGTTCTCTGGATTAATTGAACATCATTTTCTACCATCCGGATTCTCCGTTTTCAGTTTCCCCCAGGTCGTCGTTAGCAACGCTGGCTGCGGCGATACTGGCAACGCATACGTCGGATCAAACCAATCAGCCCCAGTATTCCGCCCAAGATGCGTCAACTGCGTCCGAACCCCGCTGTTGATATCTAATTTGAAGATTTGGGAATGTCCATTAATCTCCTGTGTATAAAGCACTTCCGATCCGTCTGGCGATAACACCGGTGTCGCCGCATAGGGACCGGCTTCCTCGACAAGTTGACGCAGACCCGTGCCGTCGCGATTGACGATGTAGATCGTCTGTTTGTTCTTCCATGCGTTGTGCAGATCCCGATCCAAGATGACTGGCAACGGATGTTTGTTCCCTGCAAAGGCAAGTCTATCGCCTGCAGCAGACCAGGACGGATCGAATTGCCATTGTATTACTTTCATGGGTAGAGGTTGCTCCGCCTCCCATGTGTCAACGTTAATAAATGCAAGTTGATACCCCCGTGGTGGGTGAGGTTTAGAGCATGCGATTTCGGAACCGTCAGGAGACCATTCCGGGGAATTCCCAGACGGGAGAAGCTCGGCATCTTCTTCGCCAAACGTCCCAAGATACAGACCGAACTCCCAACGATCCCAGTCCGTGTACCTGTAAACAAACTGTTTGCCATCCGGAGACCATGCCGGACTTCCTCTCCGACCCTTTGCTTTTTTCTTGAAGACGCGACGGACATTCGAGCCATCAGGATCCATCAGATACAGGTCTCGCACACGCGTGCCTTGTCTATTTGAGACGAACAGAATTTTATCACCCGTCGGCGACCAGACAGCACTCAGATCCTCGCGCGGATGTTGGGTCAAGTTCACCTGTTCGGAGCCGTCCAGGTTCATCACGTACACTTCATAATTCCCATCCCGGGTAGACGTGAACAGGATTTTCGGCCTTGTCGGGGCTTCCGCAAAAACCAAACCTATCGTTCCACATATCAGCATCAAGAGGATGATAGAAAAAATCAATAGTAATCTCATGACTATTTCTCCAATTTCAGTTCTCCCCAGGTCGTCGTTAGCAACGCTGGCTGCGGCGATACCGGCAACGCATACGTCGGATCAAACCAATCCGAGTTGAAGTTATCACCCTGTCGGTGTGTGAGTCGTTCTGGAACACCGCCGTCCAAAGCGACTTTGAAGAGGTCTCTGACGCCACCAATCCGCTTGTTGTAAATGAGTTCATTCCCGTCCGGTGACCAGGTAGAGTTAAACGCTGACGCGACGGCATCTTCGGCATCAATAATCTCTCTGAGTCCACTACCATCTCGATTCACAACATAGATACCCATAGTGGCTCCTATCTCGTGCCTACCTCTCCAAGAAAAGGCTATCTGCGTACTATCGGGTGCCCAAGTTGGGTCAAACATCCCAATCTTCCCCGGAAGAAGCTTCTCTTCTACATGCGTTCGTAGATTAATAATCTCGACCCTGATGTTCGGTGCTTGGAGATTTCCGTTTTCAGCCCAAACGAACTTGGCTGCCATAAAGGCTATTTCAGAACCGTTAGGAGACCACGCGGGCCATAAGCCATCCGCAACTTTTGTCTCATCTTTTCCGTCAATTGAGGCGGTGTAGATAGAGGATGTATGAAATCGGTGATACGCGAGTGCTTTTCCATCAGGCGACCAAGTTGGAAACTCTCTGCCTATTAATTTTTTGAAAACCTGACGCACATTTGTTCCATCTGCATCCATAAGGTAGAGATCCTCTACCCCGCCGCGATCCGAGACGAAAAGAATCTGTTCACCTGTCGGCGACCAGATAGGGGCGGAATCCTTGGCACGGTGCTGGGTTAAGTTTGTCTGATCAGATCCATCCGGGTTCATGATATAAATCTCAAAATTGCCATCACGCCTTGATACGAATACGATTTTGGCAGTTTCCGGTGCTTTTGCAAAAAGCGGAGACATTGTTCCAGACATCAGCATCAAGAGCGTGATAGAAAAAATTGACTTCAATCTCATAACTATTCCTCCGATTCGTAATTTTAGGACCAATGACTCAAAGCCGTCATTCTGTCGCGCGTGTCGGCATGGCACTATTATCCAATTATTAAAGAGACTATTTTTAAGGGCAAAGGGTGCATAATATTTTTTCATACGCTCAATAAACAGGATTTACGCACTTTACTGGTAGTCCGGTTTCATGAAGTTTCAGTCTCTATACACGCCGCCCTTACAGGGCTTGGGTGTTTTTTGACCACATGCTGCTATAAACATAGTGAAGAAACACCCAAGCAAATAAACCCTACGGGACTGAAGAGGGTTTTGAAATCTTCAAGGTTTCCGCGTAGAATCCGGTTCGGTTAGGAAACCGAACCTACCGGGTCTGGGGACCGCAACGGCTGTTTGCTTCTAAAATTGACACCTATGGTTGCCACTTTTTTATTCACATAGCACCCCTATAGGGTGCAGTGCCTTGAATGTCCAATTTTCTATAGACATAACACCCCTATGGGGTATAAAGAGCAAGTTTTCCTTATCAGGCGGAAATCAAGATTTCAATTCTGTGAGAACGTTTTCAGCGATACGGAAAAAAGATACCAATCTCCTTAAAAAGATACCAAATGGTATCTTTTTCTGCTTTTTGTCAATTTTCCATAAACGGTTGAAAACCCAGTCACTGTGTGGGTTTATAGGCGTTTTTCTGTGATGTCCCGTTTAGAAAAAAATGTTACCAAGGGGTTGGTTTTCAGTTATCAGTACTTAGTTGTCAGACGATGAGAACATAGCGATTTTTACGCCATCTCTAACGCTGGTAAGCCGTCAACAATATCCACTGTCTCCACGCTGACGGTGATGACTTTGCCGATTAACTTGACGATGTATTGCGGATCGTCGGTGCGGTTCGGGTCGTTGACGATGCGGCTTCGTTTGTCCGTTTTCACACGATACTGGTCTATGACCCAATCCAAGGCGGAACGGGTGCCGAGTCGGTAGTCGAAGGCTTTTGGCGGTATCCCATCAAGCGTCAAGAATTTGTTGTAGACAATCTGCGTTTTGTCCTTTGAGAGTTTCATCTTCTCGACGCGCCAATCGAGCGGCACATCCGGGGTCTGGATGAACTTCAGTTTATCGTATTCGGATTGGGATTCGTAGTTAACGTGGAGATCAGCAAGTTGCGCGCCTGCTTTTGAAAATCCCCAGAAGTCTTTAGCGAAAGGGATATGCGGCAAATCACGTTTGAGGTTCGCTTCGTATTTTTCGCGATAGTCTGGATAGTGTAAAAGTCCGTAGTTGTAGTGGAAGATGTCCCACTTGGTGATGGTGTCGTCGTGGTAGTGGGTACGGAATTCTGCCAATGCCCAATCGGTGATATTTTCGCGGCGGTTTGTGCCGTCTTCGTCGTAGGTATAGAACGGGAAGCATTGAGAACCGCCGTTTGCGGAATTTGAAAATTTCAATTCAGGGATTTTATTGGAAATATGACACCTGAAAATATCATGTCCTACTCCACTCACACAAATCACACGGTTATCGATTTCGGTTTCTGGCGTAGGAAAAATCCGATACTGTTGATAACGCCTTTCATTCCATAAATGGTCAAAATAGAGATATTGTTGACAAAATGGACGATATAACGAGATCCGAAAGTGTGATGCTTCATAGTCGCTAAACGCCAAATTTTTCAGAGATTGCTTAACCCGATGACTCCACTTGATGCGCGCGTCAGTCGTGTCAATAAAATTTTCAATAGGGTCTTTTGGATTATGTCGTTTTTTTTGGTCAACGGCAGTGTTATATATTTCAATAAATGTGCCAACCCGTTCTTGCAGCAACTCAAGATCAAATGAGTACACCAAATTATCTCTACTCGTAACAACGCCCAAAGAGTAGGTGCCGAAAATTGCCTTCCCTCCATTAGCAGACCTTTTCGCTTCCGTACTCCCCATCGGGATGAAAGTATCAAATTCAGTATGAAGACCTTCGGTGAGCCACGTATTCCGTTTGTCAGGTGTTATTTGCTTCCACTCAATATTCTGGTAATGCTGTTTTGAATTGAGATGGTTATACTTGTCTTCCTTCCGCCAAAATTCATCAACACAAGTGTAGAAAATTTGCGTTTGCGAATTTGTGTTGTCAATCTTTTTGATGAAAAAATTAATACTCACCCCAACCTGAATTCCAAATACATTGTGTGTTGTCCCTGACAGTTTCGGGTTCTTTCGGACATTACCACCCAGATCCAAAATGTAAATAGCGTCAAATTCTTCTGCAAGGCGTTTTCGCATGCCATCGAACGCTATACCGTCAAGAAAACCGTTATTCGTCACAAAAGCCACAACGCCCTCTTCTCCAATTCTATCAGATGCCCACCGAATCGCCTTGACATACGGATCTGAAAGTTTATTTCTGAGCGTCGCTTTGGAGTCTTTTGCGTACGTGTCCGAAACCCGGTCATCCATCGTCTTGTATTCCCGGTTTCTGTTGTTATCGTTCTCGTTGACCTGTCCCATATTATAAGGCGGGTTGCCGATGACGACGAACATATCGGTCTCTTTCTGCTTCTCGACGCGCGCCGTATTGTCAGCAGTGAAAAGCGACATCTGCTGTCCTTCTGCCATCTCAAACGTGTCTACGAGACATATCCCCTCATAAGGCAGATACCGGTTTGTTGCGGTGAAAAACTGATGCTCAATGTTCATGCTGGCGATATAGTACGGCAGGAGCATCACCTCATTGCACTGGAGTTCCGGGGGATCGGCGGTATATTTCCGCTCCAATGCGATGGAATCAAGTGCCTGCATGATGCGGACGATGAAGTTGCCGGTACCGACGAACGGGTCGATGATATGCACACCGGTATCGGACATGGAACGCTCAAACTCGGTCTGTAAGATGTGTTCAACGCTTTTGACCATGAAATCGACGATCGGTTGCGGTGTGTAGACGATACCGTGCGTGTCTGCGACCTTGATGGAGAAGCCTTGAAAGAACTGCTCGTAGACGGTGTTGAGGAACCCTTGCTTTTGTGAGAAGTCCGTGATTGTGCTGGCGGTCTGCTCAATCGCGACGTAAAACGGGTTCAAGGGACGGAGGAATTCGGAGCGGTTCAGGGTCCGTTCGGTGAGTGCATCGACAACGTTCTCGATTTCGCGGGCGATGATATTTCGGCGTGTGAAGTCGCGGTTATCGAAAACCGTTGCGAAGATCCGTTCGGTGAGTAAATGCTGGATGAGCATCTCCTCAACGGCGGCGATAGAGAGGTTCGGGTTGATGGAGACTTGGCACTGCTCATGGAAACCGGTGAACACCTTCTGAAAATGCGCGTTGCTCTGGCGTTCGGTTTCGATGAGTGCCGCCAATTTCTCACCGAGCTCTGGCACAATCTCTCTGAATTCGGCGACTGCGGTATGCCACGCAGCGATATTCTCCTCCTGATACGCGAAGAAGGTTTCGAGGACGTGGACAAGGTTTCTCGGTTCGGTGATGTCCACATCAAGCTGCAGCTGCCCGTGTTGATAGAGGAGCGCATGTGTCGGGAATTGGACAACAATATTTTTTGAAGGGTAGCCTGCGGCGAACTTTTTACCCGCTTCGACGTGGAGATCGTCCTGTGTATCTTTTGCTTCCCAGTAGCCGTGTGGTAGACCGAAGCCATCGACGACTTCACCGTCAGGCGTTATCCGTCGCTTCTCCGGCGTGTAGTGGCTTTTTTCGCAGAGGAGTGTGAGGTCGGATTGACCGCAGTAGTGCTGGAGGAGGTTTTGGAAAGCGGCACGGACGGTGCCTTCGTTCTCTTCGCCGAGTTGTGCGTACTTTTCGAGTTCAGTGTAGTATGTTTTTATCGGTTTGTGTGTAGTTTTGATGTTGAGATTCGGCATGGCTTAATAGTTGAGAGAAAGAGAAAAAAGGGACCGGAAGCGATGTTCCTAAGAGGTTTTAAGGTTTCAGGGATTCTAACCTAACGCATGCAATATAGGTTTGCAAACTCTACCTTTTAGAAATTATGCTTCCGGCTTACCCAAGGAGGCTTATTTAGATATATGCAATTTCCGTGCCAATCGGAAAGTGTCTATTTTAGGCAACACGCGCGCCTGTGTTGCCTATTTTTTGAACACACTCTGATAAAAAAGTAGACACTATTTTTAATAACGGCAGAAAACTAAGTAAGGGTACAAAATATTAACGATTCGGTAAAAACCTTAACCGTTCAGCGTCGGATACAGCCATCTTTACTCCAGTGGTGGAAGCGTGTACTGTTTAGACAGCGCTTCCTCTAACATAATAGAGTATAACTGATTCAATTCCCTGAATTTGCGTCGCATATCTGTAAAGCATAAACTGTTGACAAATTCCTCTACCTGCTCGTCAGTGATGTCTGGCGTTATCAGATGCGGCACTTCCACCAAGCATGCGTTGACAAGTTCATCAAGTAGTGCTGAGGCAGCACCATCCCGGACCTTACCCTTTAATGACTTACCGTTATCAAAAGCGAGTTCATCGGACACATCATTCAGAGAATTTAACGTCCGAACCCCAATTAATGCTTGAACCTCAGGGTCCACACCCGATAGGTCATTCAGGTATACCTTGAGGAAGTCATCAAGCGATACTGAGGTAGCACCCTCCCGAACTTCACCGTTTAACAATTTGCCCGCATCAAAAGCGATTTCACTGGGTAGACTATTTAAAGCATGGACCCCAATTAATGACCGAACGTTAGGATCTACCTTCAATATTGCCTCTTTAACATCCGAAAGCGGCATCCCTTCAAGGATAGCCGTCAGGTCGTCGACAGTGACACTCGAAGGTTCTATGATATCTTGTGCTTCGATTGGGGTATTGCAGGATGTCAATACAAAAAGTAGGCTTCCAATCAGGCTTGCAACCGTGAATATTACCAGCACTAATTTTTTCATTTGCTTCTCCCGTAGCCGTCAGCCATCCACCATCGGCCGTCAGTTGTTTATTTTTCTTAAAAATTTAACCCTTCACGACTCCGATGGGACGGAGACGTGCGACGCGCCGTGAAAGTCCGGCTTTGTCAACGACACGGACGACTTCATCGACATCCTTGTAAGCTTCAGGTACCTCTTCTTGGAGGGTACGTCTGCCTTCCGCACGGACGAAGATGCCTTGCGCCTCTAAATCCTTTTGGATAGAACGTCCTTTCGTTAAGGCGATCGCCTTCCGCCGTGAGAGGACTCTCCCCGCACCGTGGCAGGTGGTGCCCCATGTCTCCGCCATCGCGCCCGGATTGCCGACAAGCACGTAAGAGGCGGTTCCCATATCACCCGGAATCAGCACAGGTTGCCCGACCTTCTGGTATTTGTCAGGAATCTCTGGATGTCCTGCCGGAAACGCACGGGTCGCACCTTTGCGGTGAATAAAGAGTTCACGTTCTTTGCCGTCAACGGTGTGTTTCTCGAATTTTCCGATGTTATGTGCGACATCGTAGACGAGCTCTAAGCCGAGTTCGTCTTCTGTGGCACCAAAAAACTGCATGAAGGTCTGCCGGACGAGGTGCATAATACATTGCCGATTGTTCCACGCATAATTGGCACTACACGCCATCGCGGTGATGTAGTCCTGTCCCTCCGGTGAGTTAATCGGTGCGGAGGCAAGCTGCCGGTCGGGAAGCCTGATGCCGTATCTTTCGGCGACTTTGACCCAACTCTTGACGTGTTCATCGCAAATTTGATAACCGAAGCCGCGTGAACCGGTATGAATCATGACACAGATATTGCCTTCGCTTAACCCCATCGCATCGGCGGCTTCTCGGTAGAAGATACGATCAACGGCTTGGACTTCAAGGAAATGGTTGCCGGAACCGAGAGTGCCGAGTTGGTTTTTGCCACGTTCTAAGGCGCGTTGGCTTGCAGCGTCGGCGTTTGCATTTTGGAGGAAACCGGTCGCCTCGGTGAAGTTGAGGTCGTTAGGGTGTCCGTATTCCCGATCAATTGACCACTGCGCGCCCTTTTCCAACATCCGCCGTTCTTCTTGGACGGTGAGCCGAATTTTGCCGCTGGAGCCGACACCGCACGGAACGTTCTCGAACAACTTAGCGATGAGTGCTTTCCGCTTACCGTCAAGTTGCGAGACATCGAGGTTCGTCCGGATGAGGCGGACTCCGCAATTGATGTCGTATCCGATGCCGCCGGGAGAGACGACACCATCTGCCTTCGGATCGGTCGCCGCGACACCACCGATGACGAACCCGTATCCCCAATGTAAATCGGGCATTGCGAGCGAGTGTTTGACAATGCCAGGAAGGTGCGCTACGTTTGCGACCTGCTGCAACGCCTCGCCGCTATTTGTCTGTTCGAGGAGTTTCTCGTTGGCATAGACGATGCCGTCCACGCGCATGCCTTTCATGTAACTTTTCGGGATACGCCAGCGGTATTCGTCGATTTTCTGGAGTGTTATGTTTTGTTGTGCCATAGTATTGGTACGGTTTTCTGCGAAAACCTTTCGGTTAACAGTTGTCAGTACTCAGTTAAGAGATGCTCTGGTTAATCAAATCTCTCTTTAACTCTCACTGCAAGGCAAACTGATAACTATTTGAACGTGAGTTTGATAAATGTTGGACTTATGTCGCGTCGACTGTTAATGGATGTCATATACGCCACAAACTATGAAGTTTGTGCTACAATTGATGTCTCTGTGATGCGAAAAGAACCGCAACACAGCCGGAATGATTAATCAAACTGGCGTTATTTGAGTATATCGAAAATTTTCTGGACAAACTCTCCTTGGGGCATCGCGCCTACAAATTTTCCTACGACTTCGCCATCACGGAAGACAATGTAAGCCGGAATCCCTTGTCCGCCGTACTCTCCCGCGGTCTCACGGTTCTTATCAATATCCAATTTCGCGATGATAAAGGTTTCACGATGTTCTGATGCAACTGCATCAACGGTGGGTCGCATTGACCGGCAAAAGCCTCACCATTCCGCGCCGAGTTCAAGCACGACGGGCAATTCAGCACCCAATACAACGGCTTCAAAGGTCGCATCGGTGACTGTGATCGGCTTCCCATCGGTCGCGATGGGTTCAGAAGGCTCTTCGCGGGCGGGTTCTGTGTCAAACACTACGGGGTCTATCTCCTGTTCAACATTTTCACCGCAGCCGGCAGTGTAGATTGCGACTAAACCGATGATCAGTAAAGTGCAAGTTTTGCGTAAGGTGTGCATAAGGTGATTCCTTAACGATCTAACGGAAACATTCAATAACATTCAATTTTGCTGTAATTAGTATTGTATCATAGTTTGATGTAGGAGTGCAAGTGTGGAAAATGCGAAGGATTGGAAGGAAAGTTTCCGCGTAGAATCCGGTGCGGTTGCAAACCGCACCTACCGGACCTGGAGGCACTTGGATACGGCGGGGTTGCAAACCCCGCCTGCAACTTGTTGTATGATTTGAAACTGGACGAAGCGTTACTTTTCATAGATATAACTGGTGGCGGTTTCGGGGTAGAAGATGACGAAGAGTCTACCGTCCCACGTATACGTACTGATTTCGGGGTTCAGGCTGCCCGTAGGGAACCAGTGGATTGTCCCACTGCTATTATCAAATGGTTCAATGAATCTATAGGAGCCAGTGATGAACTGCGTCGGTGTTTGTACCTCGGCTTCAGGGTTTGACTTGATTTCGCGTGTAAAGGTCGTCGGTGTGAGCCGCAGGGTACTCGTTTCTTCGACCGGGTCGCCCCTGACCTGTTTGGAGATGAGCGTATAGGTGCTGGTGAAGAATTGCGCAATTTTATAGGGTTTGGAGAAAACAGTAATGGTTGCCATTTTGTGGACATCTTCTTCGCCGCCATCGCGTACGTAGAGGTAGACGGTTACGACTTTCGGCGGGACGATCTCCTCCGACGGCAGTTCGGGGGCAGTCCACTGGACTTGGGGGCCCGCTTCGCCCTCCAAAACGCCATCGGATACCTCCCACGCATAGGTCAAAGGATTGTCTTCCGGGTCAAAGACTCTTGCTTTAAATGTGACGGTTTCACCGTATTCGACTTCATTCGGGATGGTGAAAGTGGTTATTTCAGGTGGGTCGTTGGTAAGTTCTTCGTATTGATCGCATCCAGTTAAGATAACGGCTTGGAGAATGAACAGAACAACCAAACCTGTCTCGGTTAACTTAAAGAGATTCATAATTACGCTCCGTTGTTAAAATAGTTGTCAGTTTTCAGTACGGTTTTCTACGAAAACCTTTCGGTTAATAGTTTTCAGTAGTTTTCAGTACTCGGTTATCAGTTTTCAGTTATGGCGGGGTTCCAAATCCCGCCCGCATGGAGGAAGCGTGCCGAGTTCTGCAAACTGACAACTGTTAACTGCGTACTCGCTTACTTTCGTATCAACATTTTTCGTGTTGCGGTGAATTCGCCTGCGGTGAGTGTGTAGAAATAGAGTCCGCTTGCGACGGGTTCACCGACTGCGTTTCTGCCGTCCCAATACGCCGCAAGCGCGCGGGTCTGATAGATGCCTATCGTTTTATGTCCTAATGATAGCATACGTACCAAACTTCCGTCTACCGCATAGATACGGAGGGTGACCTCTGCTGGATTTGCCAACTGATACGGTATCCATGTCTCTGGGTTAAACGGGTTCGGGTAGTTGGGTAGCAACACCGTCTCTTTGGGTGTCAAGAGTGCGAGTAGGTGTTTTAGGACTTCAACACCGCGTTGGAAAGTCGGATCGGTGCGGTTTGCGTGTTGTGCTGCGTGTAGCCAGCGTTCGACTTCGGTAGCGGTGAGGTGTTCGAGGGCTGCGGACTGTGCGGCGGGTGCGGCTGCTGCTTCACCGAATGCGGCTGCGACAGCGACGAGGTCTTGGATGTTCACTTGACCATCGCCGTTGACATCTGCCGGGTTTTCGCCGGTTTCGCCGAAGTTTGCGGCGACTTGTACGAGGTCTTGGATGTTGACGGTGCCGTCTCCGTTAACATCGGCTGCGAGCGGCGGTGGCTCTGTGGGTGCGACATCCCACAATCTGACAACGGGGTCGTTGTCGTTCCAACTACCAGTTGCGATAGTGTTTCCATCGGGGCTGAACGCTACGCTACGAACCCTGTCCGTATGTCCCGTGCGTGTGTTTTTCAGGGTGCCTGTCTCAACATCCCACAATCTGACAACGGGGTCGTTGTCGTTCCAACTACCAGTTGCGATAGTGTTTCCATCGGGGCTGAACGCTACGCTACGAACCCTGTCCGTATGTCCCGTGCGTGTGTTTTTCAGGGTGCCTGTCTCAACATCCCACAAGCCGACGGTGCCGTCGTCCCGTCCGCCGCCACTTGCGAGGGTGGTGCCATCCGGGCTGAACGCGACGCTATTAACCCAGTCCGTATGTCCCGTGAGTGTGTTTTTCAACGTGCCTGTCTCAACATCCCAAAAGCGGATGGTATTGTCAAAACTCCCACTTGCGAGGGTGTTTCCGTCTGGGCTGAACGCTACGCTATTAACACTATTCGTATGTCCCGTGAGTGTGTTTTTCAACGTGCCTGTAGCGACATCCCACAAACGGATGGTGCCGTCGTCCCGTCCGCCGCCACTTGCGAGTGTTTTTCCATCGGGGCTGAACGCGACGCTACTAACACTATTCGTATGTCCCGTGAGTGTGTTTTTCAGGGTGCCTGTAGCGACATCCCAAAAGCGGATGGTGTTTTCCCAACCTCCACTTGCGAGTGTGTTGCCATCGGGGCTGAATGCTACGCTATTAACCGAACCCCTATGTCCTGTGAGTGTATTTTTCAAGGTGCCAGTATCGACATCCCACAAGTCTATCGTGGTGTCCCCACTCCCACTTGCGAGTGTGGTACCATCGGGACTGAACGCGACGCTACTAACACTATTCGTATGTCCCGTGAGTGTGTTTTTCAGGGTGCCTGTAGCGACATCCCACAAACGGATAGTCCTGTCCCCACTACCACTTGCGATAGTGTTTCCATCGGGACTGAACGCGACGCTATAAACCGTCCTCGTATGTCCCGTGAATGTGTTTTTCAGGGTGCCAGTATCCACATCCCACAAACGGATGCCGTCCCCACTCCCACTTGCGATAGTGTTTCCATCGGGACTGAACGCGACGCTAAGAACCGAACTCGTATGTCCAGTGAGCGTGTGTTTAGTTGTGCCAGTATCCACATCCCACAAACGGATGCCGTCCCTACTCCCACTTGCGAGGGTGGTGCCATCGGGACTGAACGCGACGCTACTAACCGAACTCGTATGTCCCGTGAGTGTGTTTTTCAACGTGCCTGTAGCGACATCCCACAATCTGACAACGGGGTCGTCCCTACTCCCACTTGCGAGGGTGGTGCCATCAGGACTGAACGCGACGCTACTAACCGAACTCGTATGTCCCGTGAGTGTGTTTTTCAACGTGCCTGTAGCGACATCCCACAAGTCTATCGTGGTGTCCCTACTCCCACTTGCGAGGGTGGTGCCATCCGGGCTGAACGCTACGCTAAAAACCCAGTCCGTATGTCCCGTGAGTGTGTTTTTCAGGGTGCCTGTAGCGACATCCCACAAACGGATAGTCCTGTCCCTACTACCACTTGCGAGGGTGGTGCCATCAGGACTGAACGCGACGCTAAGAACCGAACTCGTATGTCCCGTGAGCAAGTTGATCTCTTGATAGGTGTTCGTGTCGTAAAGCCATACACCGATGGAGCTTGCGACGGCAAGTAGTGCTCCATCCGGTGAATATGCGATCTCGTTTATGTTACCTTTGCCGAGCCGTGCTTTGGCGCCTTCGGGGAGGCTCCAGGTTGTGTAGTCTTGGGTGAAGCCTGTTGATAGAACGGTTGTTGAGAGGATGAGCAGTGTTAGGATGAAAAGTAGTCTTTTTCTCGTTTTCATGAGGTTGTGTCTCCTTTATGCGGTGTTAGCGATTGGCGTTTGGTATCTGAACTGTGATTTCTGTGATAAGGTCATTATCGTTTGCTGGTTTTGGCGGGGTTCAAAACCCCGCCTACAGTGGGTCTATCTATTTGCGTATCAACATTTTACGTGTTGCGGTGAATTCGCCTGCGGTGAGTGTGTAGAAATAGAGTCCGCTTGCGACGGGTTCACCTAAGTTGTTTCTGCCGTCCCAATAGGCAGCACGGGTGCGTGATTCATAGATGCCTGTCGTTTTATGTCCTAATGATAACACGCGTACCAAACTTCCATCTACTGCATAGATATGCACCGTCACATCCGATGGCGATGATAACTGATACGGTATCCATGTCTCTGGGTTGAACGGGTTCGGATAGTTCGGCAAGAGTGTCGTTTCCGTTGGTGTCTCCATGGCAGCGACATGGAGCAGCGGTGATGCGAGAACACCCGTGTCAACTGTGCTTCGGAAGTAATCATAGTCAACCGTTAAGGTGCCTGCCCCCGCGGTAACTCCTGCATAAATGCCCACGTGTAGCGGCGGTGTCAAAGCAAAATTCGTAACGCCAATCTCTATCCAAGGGTCCGCTTCGCGGGTTTTATACCATCCTGTGTAGGTGTTTCCTTGTTTACGGAGCCGGAAAAAGAGTTCGGTGTTGCCAAAGGTCGGTGTGAACCCGGCATTATCTGTCAAGCCGTCTCCACCCTCATTTTGCTTGGTTTGATACTGGATTTGTCCTTTCGAGACAGCATCGCGTGCCCAGAATTTTATTGTCACCCAGTTATTGTCCGCCGGACTTTTCACGACCAGTCCATTGACACCGGAAGATGTATCCCATCTGGTGAAGAAGTGGGTTTCGACGTCAAATGCGTCGGCACTGGTCTCCTGATACAAGAAATGCGTGGTATCTGATGCCCAGAGATTCCGGTTGGTTTCGCTCTTGATATGGAGGAAACCGTCTCGTGTTTCGCCGACATCCCAATTCACGGGTTCATTTTGCCACTGCCAATTCGGGTTTTGCAGTGCCGTGCCTTCAAAAGGGTCGTCAAAGGTATCTGTGGCATCTGCGACAGGCGCGCCCTCGACCTGAACTGAGACGCGCTGCGTGACAAGCAATTTACCATCGCTCGCCGTCACCGCCACGCTCGTACTACCTATACCCCTCGGTGCGATTGTTATTTGGCTTCCAGCCAAACGCACAGCTACCACCCTTGTGTTATTTGATTCAGCCTTATAACTTAAAACATCACCGTCTGGATCGCTGAAGTAAGGCGATATGTTAAGCATCGTAGCACTGCCGCCGAGCGTCAAATTTTGGTCAGGAATTGTGCCGACGGCTATGGGTGCCCGGTTTGAGATTCTACCTTCTATTTTAAGGGCGAAGGTCTGTTTGGTAATACCCCCCCTATCATCAATCACTTGCAGCGTTACTTCGCTTCCAGCTTCGGCTGCTAAATCCGTCGTGAGGAATCCAACAGTCTGGTTTTCACCTTTCAGTGACTTGCAGCTATGGAGCTTCGTGCCTTGTGCAGGATCCGCGGCAGTTGCCGGGACAATCAGCTGCGCCTGATGGAGGCCATCGGTATCGGTCAGTTCAAATTGCAGACTCAGATTCCCCGGTGTCGCAGTGTTCGAGGCATGCATATCCATCGTCGCTGCATCATTGAGCTGCACTGGATCGTTGTTGAAGAACCGGTGGGCGTCCAACCATTCCGCAGCACACTGCGATAAGCGTTCTTGCGTGCCGTAAGCCATGAGATACGCATCGTCGCGAAAATCGTGTTCTAATCCGAAGACGTGTCCGAGTTCATGCGCGGTAATACTCGGGTTAATGCAGACACCGGAGGCAGGGATAACAGCCGTTCCGCCAAAATCTCGCCACCACAATTCGCTGTCGTGCGATTTCCAACCGCCGCCGCCTATCCCACACGTGCCTTCGTTGTTAATGAATTCGCTACTCACGTCCACGGTGATGAGGACGACATCCCTTGAGGTATCAAACTGCTCCATAACCTCGTTCACTACTTTGTCGTAGGTATCACTGTGATAATAGGTATCTGTGAACTTTCCGGTAACATGGTGGACCTTCGCGTGACCGGTAGTATCGGTTTCAAAAGCAAATGTTTTTCTCCCGTAGTTTTGCATCTGTTCGGCGAAGAAGTACTGTGACCATCGTATCAAGATGTCCAACTCTGTGTCAATAGTTTGGCGATGTGGACGGTCGCTTGGGCGGAAATAGATTAAGCGCACCCTCTCACGTTCGTATGGCTGTATGCCCAAACCCTGGCCGTGGGACACGCCGCCCAGCACCATAAACATAGGGATCAAAATTGAAAATAGCATGCGTTTCATTGGCAATCTCCTTTTTCCTGATGTCCACATGAAACCTATTTGAGTGCATCAAGGATTCTATTTTCAAAGACTTGTTTAGGCATCGCGCCTGCGAACCTTGCGACCTCTGCACCGTTTCGGAATACAATATACGCTGGGATCCCCCTAACTTTATATTTCTCTGTCGTCTGCCGGTTTTCGTCGATATCCAACTTCCCAATGATGAAAGTGTTCCGGTGTTCCAACGCGACGGACGCAACGATTGGCTTCATCTGTCTGCAGAACGGACACCAATCGGCTTCAAATTCAAGCACAACCGGCAATTCAGCATCCAACACCTCGGTTTTGAACGTTGCATCGGTAATGACAACGGGTTTCCCATCGGTATTCACCGGATCCGGGTTAACCTCATCTTCGAGTTCTTCAATGGGTTCGGGATCAATCGGTTCCGGTTCGACATCTTCTTCAATGGGTTCGGGATCAATCGGTTCCGGTTCGATATCTTCTTCAATGGGTTCGGGATCAATCGGTTCTGGCTCGGCATCATCGGTTTCGACAACTTCGGGGTCCGGGCCTGCACGGTTGTAGATATACTGCGTAGCATCGGCGCGAAAGACTAAAGCCAAGAATTGTCCATCCCAAGTATATGTACCTACAGAAGGCCTGGGGTTTCCATGCGTGAACCAGTGGATTGTCCCGCTGCTTTGGGCAAACGGCCTGATGAGTTTGTAGGAACCGGTGACGAACTGTTTCAGGGATTGTGCTTCGCCTTCTAAAACCTCCTGGAACTCCTGGGTGAACGTTGTGGGCGTGAGGCGCAGGGCACCTGTCACTTGGACAGGGTCGCCGTGAACACTTTTGGAAACGAGCGTATAGGTGCCGCTGAGTGTCTCGGCGATTCTGTAGGGTTTGGAGTAGACGAGGATCGTTGCTGTTTTGGAGGCATCTTTCTCGCTACCGTCTCGGACATAGACATTAACGGTTACGACTTTCGATGGCACCATTTTTTCCGATGATTCTGGGGCAGTCCACTGAACTTCGGGACCCGTGTCGCTCACCAATGTGCCTTCGGAAACATCCCATATATAGGTTAGATCGTCGTTATCCGCATCAAAAGCCCTAATTCGGAGTTGAACGGTTTCACCGTATTCGACCTCCACTGGAACAGTGAGGTTGGTGATTTCAGGTGGGTCATTGGTGAATTCCTCGTACTGATCGCAACCGCTGAAGATGGCGATTTGGAGGACTAACAGGATGACCACACTTATCTGCGTTGATTTATAAAGATTCATAATTACGCTCCGTTGTTATAGTAAAATCAGGAAATATGTTTACACTTCGCCCTTTCGTAGGGGCTGGGTTACCCAGCCCCTACGAGTTAGCGTATATGAAAATAATTATGGAATCTACTATAATTGCTGTAATAGTTTCCAAGACTCTGTTGTCGGTTGCCAGTATCGTAGGTTGGGTTGAACGGATGCCACCAAAACCCTGAAAAGCAATAGAAAAATCAAATCTCTCCATATATGCCATATTAAACAGAAACCGAGTGAAACCCAACGCTATTGCGGTTTTTCACACGCTAACGGTATGAAGTTGGGTTTCACTGTGTTCTTGTGTATCGGATGCGTTGTTGCCTTCAGCGGTATTTAGCGTCCGATATGAGTTTCTCAATACCGTTCAACCCAACCTACCGGAACTCCATCGCTACTACAAATGGGCTTACCTTCAGGTTCAAATCACGCAGCCACAGGTTAGAAACGGGCAATGAATGGTTTCCCTACTACAAACGGGGTTACCTTTAATTGGTGTCCAATTCTGTTATCCAACGCACAATTGCCTCATGTCTATCAACATCGTTCCGCTTCTGATACCAATTGGCGAGCTGCTTACCGGTCTCAATGAGCAGGTCTCGCGATTTTGGCGCGTAGGGTTTCACACCTAACGCCTGTTGATATTTCTCCATCGCATTCTTCGGCGCTTTTCGGTTCATTAAACAACGCACGAGTGCACACTGCACGCGAGTCAACTTCTCCGCGGTCGGGTCGGCGGTTTCTGTCCCAGAGTTTGGTGCAGCCTCGCCGGTGCCGGGTGTTGGCGAGGCTGCGGCTCTCGCTTTACTCAGCATTACATCGAGTTGCGATTCAAGCGAGAGCAGATTTTGATATGCGACAGCATTCTTCGGGCGTTTCGCGAGGACGGTCTCAAAAGTCGCCAACGCTTTGAGGTGTTCATCCTGCACGAGATAAAGGTAGCCGATCATGTTGTGCATATCTATAGTTTTTGCAGATGCCGGAATCCCTTCAAAGACAGCGAGTGCCGCTGCGTATTTCTTCCGGTTCATCAAGGTATTTCCACGTCGGATCTGGATGTTCACGAGTTCTGTTTTTGCGTTTTTGTTTTCTGGGTCTTGTGCTAAAATCTGTTCCAATTCGGTTTGTGCCTGCTCATATTTGCCGAGGTGTTGATACGCCTGCGACAGGCTCAAACGGAGATTGATGTTAGTCGGAAAGATATCTACCGCCTTCTGGAGCTGCACCCGTGCAGCACTATAATCTCTCTGGTTTCTCAAGGCGCCTGCATACTGCTGATACGCGGCGATGAGGTTGCGTTGTGCCTGTGCGTTGGTGGCCTGTTTGGTGGACTGTGCGGTGTGAACCTTATGAAATGCGGAGATCGCAGCGGGATAGTCTTTCACTTTGAGGTATAGTTCCCCAAGTAGGCTGGCGATAGCCGTATCGTCTGGTTGCAGTTTTTGCAGTTCGAGATAGGTCGCAATTGCCTCGGTGGAACGTCCGGCTTGCCGACGGGCATTCGCCTTTTGCCAGAGGACATCGCTCAGGTTCGTTTTAGAGAGTTGATAGGTGGGTTGTAGTAATAACGCGTCGCGATAGGCGCGAATCGCCGCGTCCCATTCGCCTTTGTTCCTGAGTGCTACCCCGTGGTTATTATAGCTGAGTACGAGGTTCTTCTGTGTCTCCGCATCGTCGGGTGCGAGCTCCAGTGCTTTTTGGTAGTGTGTAATCGCTTGGGCGAACTCGGAAACGAGTGCATATCCGTCTCCCATGACGCGATAGGTGGTGGCGTTCTCCGGGTCGAGACGGATGGCTTTCTGAAAATATGTGGTGCCTTCCGCAAAAGCGCGACTTTTCAAGGCGTTGAACGCTTTCTGACGGTAGAGCTGACATAGGTTCTTTTTCGCGATTTTGTGGTGCGGTGAACGTTTCAGCGCGCTCTCGAAAGCCTGTATCGCCTTGTCCGTATCGCCTTCTTTGTAGTAGAGCGTGCCGAGGGAGTTATAGGATTCGGCACTGTCGCGGAGGGAACGGTGTCCCTGCTGGCTTTTTACACGCTGTTCAACAAGACGCACGGCTTCGTTCGATTGTCCTGTCTTTTGATACGCTTGAATCAGTTTCTCCTTCGCCGGTTCATAATTCGGATCGACACCGAGGCAGTTCTGAAAGTTGGTGATGGCTGATGTCATATCGCCTTTATCGAAGTAGACGGCACCGAGGAGGTAGTGCGGACGCGGAAGTCTCGGAGCCATTTGGATCTCTTTTTTTAAGAGATCGATAGCAATGTCGTGCTGCGGCGTATGGAGCGGTGTGTCGTAAAGTTTCAGGAGCGTGTTGATGTCGCGCGGGGTCGGGTGCTGCGCTGTCGCTGTTGCGTGGCAGGCATCATCTGTGTCTGGACTGTGCCCCCAGATCCCGATGGCGTGTCCCAATTCGTGGAGACAGACCGTCCGCATCTCTTCTTCTGAGAGTTCACCGATGGTGCCATCGCCCTCTAACATGAGAACAATTTCTACGGTGAAGTCGATTGTCGTGCTTGAACGTTGAGCAGTGGTGGATGTGCCTTGTGAAAGCCTCGTTAATTTCGCACTGCCGAGTCGTGTGTCCAAGAACGCTAAGCGACCGCTGTAGGTTGGGTTAACGCGGATGTCTGCCTGTTCCGGGGTTTCGGTCTCTTGGAACCGGATTTTGCCACCGGTGGCGGATTCCCATGTGTTCATGGCATAGCGTATCTCGTTTAGATAGGGGAGTGCTTTGAGCGTCGGCGAGATATGTACGCGAATCGGCATCTGTGTAAAGCGCGTGATCCTGCCACCCGAAAACAGTGTAACGTGGTCGAAATAGGTTTGG
This sequence comes from Candidatus Poribacteria bacterium, assembly GCA_965208735.1. GTDB lineage: Bacteria > Poribacteria > WGA-4E > WGA-4E > WGA-3G > WGA-3G. The sequence continues at coordinate 3,243,419 of CBDBPM010000002.1, read as the reverse complement.
GCTGCTTCGGCTTCGTGGTCGTCGGTGTCCTGTGCGTGTGCTATGAACGCGACGATTGTTAATAGTGAGACGAAAAGGAGATAGCGTTTTCTTATTTCCATGACACCTTGCCTCCGCTGATCTGAACTGTATTTTTTTTGATATATGTGATTGCCATGATAAAAGGAACTGGTAATCAGTTATTGTCCAGTTCGACAAGTTGCTAAAACCTTATAAAGACACTGTTTGATGTATAACCGCTTATTGATTCATAGTAGATTTACACAGTAATATTAGCACGGTCTCGGAAATAATCCAAGATAATGGTTTTTACCTCCCAGGACCATTCAATTTTAAGAAATTATTGGATTTTACGTCTTTTTTTCAGGATCCGGTGCGAAATGCTGCGAAAATTTCAGCGGTTTGTTTTAAAACATAACATATATAAAGTATTAACACCTGCAAAAAATACAACACAAAAAGCGTACAATTGAATGACCCTGGAATATAGGGTGTGTAAACATTCCGGCAGATTTCTATAGATATATCACGTCTCTGGCGTGAAGAAGTCTTATCTGTAAAGATGCCTCTTTGCTCCAGCAGAGCAACATATCTATAGAAAAATCTGTAAAGATGCCTCTTTGCTCCAGCGGAGCAACATATCTATAGAAAAACCGGTATCCATTCTTGCACTCCAGCGGAGTGCTATGTAAACAAACCGGTCCTATCAAAAAATCAAGGAAACCGTGACAAAAACTTTACACACCCGTCACAAGTTGTTAACTGAGTACTGAAAGCGCAGCGTACTGAGTACTGACAACCGCGTACTCGCCTATTTCCGTATCAACAGTTTTCGTGTTGAATTGAAATCTCCTGCTGTGAGTGTGTAAAAATATACGCCGCTTGCGACGGGTTCACCGACTGCGTTTCTGCCGTCCCAATACGCCGCACGCGCCCGGGTCTGATAGGTGCCTACTGCTTTATGCCCTAATGATAACACGCGTACCAAACTTCCGTCTACCGCATAGATACGGAGCGCGACATCTGCTGGATTTGCCAACTGATACGGTATCCATGTCTCTGGATTGAACGGGTTCGGGTAGTTCGGCAGGAGTGCTGTCTCTTTGGGGATCAACGCTGCGAGGAGTTGTTTTAGGACTTCAATGCCGCGTTGGAAAGTTGGGTCGGTGAGGTTTGCGTGTTGTGCTGCGTATAGCCAATGTTTGACTTCAGTAGCGGTGAGGTGTTCGATGATTGTGGCATGTGCGGCGGGTGCGGCTGCCCCTTCACCGAATGCGGCTGCGACTTGTACGAGGTCTTGGATGTTGACGGTGCCGTCTCCGTTAACATCAACTTTTAATTCAACAACAATACGATGGAAGTCAATGTCCCAGAGCAAGATTGTGCCGTCCGCGCTTCCTGATGCGAGGGTGTTGCCATCCGGGCTAAACGAGACGCTATTAACCGCGCCTTTATGTCCCTTGAGCGTTTTCAGGTGTTTACCGATGAAAGGATTCCAGATACGGATTGTTTTATCCATACCTCCTGATGCAACGAGAGTGCCCATCCGGTTGAATGCCACGCTCGTGACTGGCCCTTTATGACCGGTGAGGGTATGTTTGAGGGAGACTGAGTCTTCGTTCAGTTCGCCAGCTTTGACCTTCCACAGTCGTACTGTTGAATCAAAGCTTCCACTTGCGAGTGTAAGTGTTCCTGAATGCTTTGGTCCGAATGCTGCTGGATAGAGTGGTCCGAAGGCAAGGCTTGTGACTCTCTCCGCATGCCCGGTGAGTGTTACTGAGCGTGTTGGTGTCAGCCCGAGCAGCCTATTCTCGAATGTATCCGCAACAATAGGATCAGCAGGGTACCACAACTTGATTGTTTTGTCGTGACTTCCACTTGCGAGGGTGCTGCCGGCCCCGTACCCGTGGGGATTACTAAACGCTACGCTCGTGACTACTCCCGTATGCGCGCTGAGTGTTACTGAGGCTGACGAATCACCAACTCTCACATGATACCATACCTTGACTGTTCCGTCGTAACTTCCACTTGCAAGGGTGCTGCTGCCGGGGAAGGGGCTGAACGCGAGGCTCGTGATGTGGTCCTTGTGTCCAGTGAGCCTCGCGACTCGTCTATCGTCAGATGGAGACCACACCGAAATCTCATTCCAAGAGCTGGTCGCGAGTGCTTCGATCCCGAATTGATTGAACACAGCGTTACTGGCAGAAAGAGTATTTAATGTTAATGTATGATTGGATTTCGGTGTTGCCGTTTCGACATCCCACAATCTGATATAATTCCCCGCACTTGCGAGCGTTTTGCCATCTGAACTAAACGAGACTTGGTTGATACTTTGTGCGTCTCTCTCATACCCTGTGAATACTAAACCGGAGTGGACTACCCCTGATAGATCGTACAATCCCACAGTCCCGAAACCGGAAAGATATTTATCTGTTTGTAGTGTCAATCCCTCTTCATCTGGAAGAAGTTCCGCTCTATCATACGGATCATGATATTGGGAATAATCCTTACTATATTCGGAATGGCTTACGATATTCTGTGCTTCAAACTGTATTTCTTCACCAGTACAGACATCCCATATCATAGTCAGTGGGTACTGGTATTCCCAGATCGTCTTACCATCTCGACTAAAGGCGATGCCATAACCCCCCAGACTACCTTTTGTGAATAGGTGTTTACCGGTCTCTACGTCCCACCAATTGATCTGATCACTATGGCGCATCGCTATCGCTATCGTTTCGCCATCCGGGCTGTATGCCATATCGGACACGCTTCCTGTACTGCCTACAGAGAGTGTCTGTTTTAGGGAGCCGCTTGCGACATCCCACATATAAATGGACGTGTCAGAGTTATCAGAATATATGATCGTTTCGCTATCTGGGCTGAAGCCGATGTAGATGCTCCCGGCAAAATCGCCATCGCCAGGAGGGATACGAATGCTCTGTCTTGTGCTACCGCTCCGGATATCCTTTAAAACGATATATTCTATAGACGCTCCAACATTAGAATCCCATTCTGACTCCTTACATGCCAGTGTCAATCCATCAGGACTAAATACATAACCATTACCACGATAACCACCTGGTGTCCAAAGATTGTATAGGCTTTCGAGTTCTCCGGTGGCAGTATCGAACAGTAGCACACTACGGAACCCCTCAAGATCTAACGATTGGAATTTTCTCGGTTCAAAACCAGGACCAATATGAAGCCCATCTTCACGCTCCATATTAACAGTTTGCTCGAAAGGCTTAGCAATTGCCCAATCCAACAGAACCGCAAGCGTTTGACCATCCGGACTTAACGCGTAATCCACAACCCATTGGTCCAATCCTCCAACAGCGCAAACTGTGTTTATATCCGGATTTGCTTTCCCAAATGATACGAGCTCTGAGGAAGTCCAATAAGAACTATCGGGAACTATCTTAGCGTCTGAATCGAAACAGATATCAGGGACTTCCGCCCAGTCTGCTGTGGAGATTATCGTTTTCGGTTTTATGATCGGCGGATACTCTTGAGGTCTTTGCGTCGTATCGTAGATATAAAACTCAAAATGTCTACGGTGCTTAGCGTCGTTAGGGGGGTATATTACGCTGCCTAATGCTGTGGTTTTGCCATCACGGCTCAGCACAGAAGAACGTCCATATATTGTGCTTAAACCTTCTTCTACTCCCCATATCTGGGCGGGGTGCATCGCCAATATTTTGACTCCATATTTGTATTCTTCGAAATTAGAATAATCTAATTCAGGTATAGCACTACTTGTTGCGATAAGGCTTCCATCGGGACTGAAACACGCGAAGGTGCCTTCCAACTGCTGTTTGTGTGCACCGCTTAATGTTGCCCATAGATTTACGCCCCTCTCCGAACTACTCATGAGAATGTAACCGTCGGATTTGAAACAGATGTTATTTGTTCGTGACTTGTACTCATTTGTGAGTGTATGTTTTAATTCCCCTGTGGAGAGGTCCCACATTTGGATTGTTCCGTCCCAGCTGCCGCTGGCGAGGACAGGAATCATAGGGTTTGGACTGATCGCTACACTTGTGATGATGTGGGTATGCCCGGTGAATGTTTGCTTCGGTTGATTTGTGGAGAGGTCCCAAAGGATGACGGTTTTGTCCCAACTTGCACTGGCAAGTATTTCCTTTGGGCAACGTGGATCTACATCGTTGGGGTCGGGTCCGAAGGCGACACTGGTGACAACGTCCGTATGTTCTTTGAGGATTTTTTTCTGTCTACCGGTGTTGACATCCCACAACCTGACGGTCTTATCGCCACCGCCACTTGCGAGTGTTATGCCGTCTGAGCTGAAGACGACGCTCATGACACCGCTAAGAGGTCTCGTTCCAACTATGTATCTAACCTTTCCTCCATGCCCTGTGAGTGTCCTGATTAATGTGAAGTTGTCGACATTCCACAATTGGATTGTGCCGTCTGAGTGCCCGCTTGCGAGCATTGAGCCGTCGGGACTGAAGGCGACGCTCGTGTAAGCCCCGGTGTTTTGTTCGGTAAGGAGTTCCAGGTCTTCGCCGGTAGTGATGTCATGGATCCAGATACCGATGGAGGTCACCACCGCGAGCAGTTTGTTGTCCGGCGAGAATTGTAGATCTTCAACGATTCCTTTCCCGATACGCGCTTTTGCGCTTTCCGGTAGGTTCAAGGTTGTGTAGTCTTGTGTGAAGCCGATGGGTGGATACGTTGTTGAGATGATGAGCAGTGTTAAGATGAAAAGTAGTCTTTTTTGGGTTTTCATGAAGTTGTGCCTCCGCTATGGGTTGTTAGGGATTAACGTTTGGGAACTGAACTGTGATTGATGGGATTTCTGTGGTTTTTGTGATTGGATAGTTTTCGGTTGTTGGATGTGGCGGGGTTTTCAACCCCGCCTACAAGGGGTGTGCATTCTGTTGTTTACCCTGAAATCAGGGTTAGTGTGTAGGGGCGAGGGTGCCTTGAAGAAACACCCAAGCAAAACCCCTACAATACGGACTTGTGAATCGGATGCATTCCGTAAACTTTTTTCAAACTCGCGTTACTTACCCATCTTTTAGTGCGTAAGTTCTAACCTGAACAGCGTTTATTCCGCGAGAAGATAATTGATGATAATCTCGGCTGCGACTTCGCCTTCCGGATCATCATCCGCTATGCGTTCATTTCCTGTTTGCAAGACGATGGCAAGTCTACCGTGGTCACCGTCTCTCAAAATGACTGGGTCCGCAAGAGTGGCGTTCTCGTCACCTGTATCACTTGCAAAAACCTTTTCAGCAAACCAATCACCTTGGAGTTCATTCAAAGGGAAGGGTCTATCAGATGTCGGATTGACTAAACTCGGGGTTAATATGTTACCTTCTGCTGTAACAAGCATAGAAACATCTGACAATCCAGTATCTAAGAAAATGTTAGGGTGGTCCATAAGGTGCCGTAAGTTCCCGAACGAGTTCGCTCCGTGATATAGGTTTCCGTGGCTTGCTATTCTGACTGTTTCATCTGTTGTTGTACTGCTGTAACCGAAATAATCCGACTGATTCAAGATCGTGTCCCCATCTGTCGTCTCAATCCAGTTTTCAGCAATAGAGCCATCGGGTTGGGTGTTCTCTGAAGGATAGATACTGTTCGGAATAACCCCATAAACGACCAAAACATTAACAGTGCCGTTAGCAGTTGTCTGGAGCGTCCAGTTTCTAACCTCTTCTTCGCTTTCGGTAATTGTGGTTGCTATCTCAGCGGTTTGCAGGAGGTTTCGCGTGATTTCCGCTTCGATTGTTGCGTTTTCTGGTGTTATCCACCAAGAGGCACCTGTATAAATCATAACATCAACCAGGCCGGTCTGCGTTTCCATCATTTCTGGTGGTGTTTCGACCATTTCTGGTGGCGTTTCTGCCGTTTCAGCGTCCGGCATAATCGTATCCATCATTTCCTTCGGGATGCGTTCGCAACTTGTGAAGTAGACGGTGCTGGCGATGAGCACCATAACGGCTATCCATACATATTTTCGCATTGATTGTTCTCCTTAAGTGTAAATGACATAGGAAACTAAGGGGCTTCTATGCTACAAAAAACTGAAACTATTAGTTCTTCAATGTTGAGTTTATAGGTGATCCTGTTCGTAGTAGGGAAACCATTTATGATCTCCCGTTCTTCTCACTGCGAAGCAGTGCGATAAATCGCACTACTACGAACCTGCTCTCAAGTTCAATGTTGAAAGACTACTATTCGTACAAACTTTTGACATGAGCGATGTTGTGTACTGTGAAATCGGGGTTAGTGTGTAGGGCGAGGCAACCTCGCCCCTACGAGGTCGCAAACTCTCACATTTGGAACACTCACTGTGCTTTCGGCTATTGGATAGAATAAAGGAAACTGATGAAATCGGGATCGTGTACGCCTGTAACGACATCTTCTACGTCTGAGCCATCGAGGTTTGCGCGTTGGATTTTATCGGTACTCCAATCCCGCCAATACATTTTGCCACCGTGGATATCTAACTCAATACCTCCGGGGCTCCCCAATCCAGTGACGAGGGTTTGAAGGTCGGATCCATCCAAGTTCCCACACCGGACACTGCCGCCGCCTGCCAGGAACATTTTCTCCAGAGATGGATGGAATGTGGCGTGGGATCTGGCGGTGCCAGCGAATAACTCCTCAGTGTTTGAGAGGTCATCAAGGTTGGCACGATAGGTTGAGGCGCCGCTTGTCCAATAGATTTTGTTCCCCGGCACGTCCAAAACGACGGTATTCGGTGAACTTAATCCGGTGATGTAGTCTTCGACGTTTGAGCCATCCAAGTTCGCGCGCCGGACACTGTTCATAGCGTAGCCTGTCCAGTACATCTTGCCAGCAGACAGGTCTAAAACGAGGTCCGCTGGGCTCTGTGTATCAGCAGCGGATATGAGCGTTTCGATACCGGTGCCATCCAGGTTTGCGCGTTGGATGCCGTGCCGGGCGTGATCTACCCAGTACACTTTGCCTTCGGTACTGTCTATAGCAATACCACTTGCATAACCCAACCCTGTAACAATATCTTCAACGTTTGAACCGTCAGGGTTTGCGCGCCGGATTACGCCATCCGTTTGTGTCCAGTAAATTTTACTAACAGTTGGAATCCCTACAGGCATCTCTACCATCGGTTCAACAGAAACCTGTCCTGTACCGGGTGGATAGAGGACCTCTGGTGGCACGATCACCTCTACCCCACCCGGCGGCTGCCAAGACCATTGCAAACCGATGAAGTAGCGGGGTCCTTGGAAATACCGAATTTCGAGATCGTGATACCCAGCAGCGAGCGTTGCGCTCCCGTACTTAGAGATAAAATCATGCAGTCCGTCATGATCGACAATCAGTTCGCCATTGATGTATAATTGGGCACCATCATCAGACTGGATTTTAAAGTTATAGTCGCCAGCGGTTTCAATCTTCAACTGCCCGCGCAAACGGATTCCGAAATCTTCAAGCACATCCACGCCGAGTGCTGGGAAACCTTGTTCATACCGTGTCGCCGGAACGTCTATATTTGCCACCATCCATGTATGGAACGGCGTTAGTGTTTCAAAGTCGGGTAGCTGCGTGAGTGTGACTCCTGGGTAAAACGCTTCTGCGATTAGACCATGTCCGGGCATCACGTTGGTGTCAAAGATACCGATTCCCTCCGCATCCATTGGCATCATTTCTGGTGGCGGTTCTATCTTTTCAGCGTCCGGCATGACTGGCGAAATCATCTCTTCCATCCGTTTGCAGCTGGTGAAGAGGACGGTGCCGGCGATGAGTGTTAGAACGATGAGGTATGCGTATTTTCGCATTGGATTTCTCCTTAACTGTGAAAAATTAAAATATGTTTGGTCGTTAGATATGTATCTATCGAATCGGGCGAGGAAACCTCGCGTCTACGCAACAATGGGTCGTTAGATATGTATCTATCGAATCGGGCGAGGAAACCTCGCCCCTACGTTGTTTGGTTCGGTTGTGTAAAGTGTAAGGTTATCGCGATTGGCATCGGTTTACGAAGTCAATGGACAACCGCGATAGCCTCCTTCAAATAAGAGTCAGGAACAATGCTTAGATTTCAACGGGTTCACATCTTGCCGTGGGTTTGTCCCGCAAATCTCACTCACTTCTTATGAGATTTTCGGACACGAGTAGGATATTAACCGGTTGTCAGCATTTTCTTTTCTCTAAACGAGGTGCAGATGCACACTCATAGTGATGTTACATGCAAGTTTCATGCCACATCTAAAACGGTCGTTTTATACGGAGTTTTCGCTTATAGTAAATCTGAACAGGACTTACGCAAATTGAGAAAATATTGGACATTGAAACGCAAAAAGTAGTAATTTCCGTCCCTTAAACCCCCTAAATCCCCCGTATCAGGGGGACTTTAAGAAGGAATGCGTAAGTCCTACTGAAAATTAGCGATGTGCTTACAAAAGGCGGGGTAAGTGCTAAAGATTGAATGAATCAGAGCCGGTAGCAGTTCTGTATACGCAAAAATTGTATACGCAAAAATTGTATACGCAAAAATTGCTTAATTGGGCAATTTTGGGTTGTTCACAATTAGCAGTTAAGTTATACTAACGTGAGTTTGATAAATGTTGGACTTATGTAGCGTCCACTGTTAATGGACATCATATACGCCACAAACTATGAAGTTTGTGGTACAATTATATAAAACATTGAGGTATGACAGATATGCGAGATGCGTTGCGTCCTGTTCGACTGCCTTCGTCGGCGATGCAAGAGGTCTATAAGAAGGTAGCGAGTTTTGCTCAAAGAGATGTCCCTGTTCTGATTACGGGGGAGACGGGTGTTGGCAAGGAGATTATTGCGCGGGAGATACATCGACAGAGTGTCCGAAATGCCAATCCGTTCATAGCTATCAACTGCAGTACATTTCCGGATAACGGACTGTTGGAGAGCCAAATATTTGGTCACGAGAAGGGTGCGTTCACAGATGCATCGCGTCAACGGAAGGGCGATTTTGAACGGGCGGATACGGGGACGCTCTTTTTGGATGAGATCGGTGATATGCATATTGAGGCGCAGCCGAAGTTTTTACGCGTGTTAGAGCATCAGGAATTCACGAGGCTTGGGGGTACCCGGATGATTCAGACAGATGTTCGGATTGTTGCTGCGACGAATAAAGATATTAAAGCACTGGTGGCAGCGAAAAAGTTTAGAGAGGACCTTTACTACCGCTTGGCATTCTTTGAGATTCATATACCGCCGTTGCGGGAGCGTTGCGAGGATATCCCGCCTTTAGTGGATGCTTTTCTTTCGGCGTTCAGCGTTAAACATGGTAAACAGGGTATGAAGATGTCGCCTGAAGTTCTTGATGTTTTCACAAATTCTGCGTGGCCTGGTAATATTCGGGAGCTTAAACATATACTTGAAAAGATGGTGATTTTAACAAGTGCTAATGAGATAGGTTTTAGTGAATTGCCGTCCGATCTTATGATTGTGCCACCGGTAGAAAATGCGGTAGAGGATTTTGAAAGCTTATCAGATTCAGGCGCAGCTTCGGATATTTCGGCGGAGGTGCGCCAAGTTTTGACGCTTTTTTCTGTAGAGGAGTTCGTCCTATTTTTCGGTGGCGTACCGAAATCTGTTTGGCGTGCACTTCCCGCGAAAGTGCAGCGTCGGGTGATCGGAGAGGCCTCTGCTTATCTATCAGAATTGTTGGGTGGTCAGGAGGATGTGATTCGGATCGGTGGGCTGAATAGGGATCAAATCCTTAGACTGGCTGCCCGGCAGCGGATAGAGAAACATGGAACATTGACAGCGGCGGCAGACTCATTAGAAATAGATTCGCGGACCCTGTCTTCGTATGCGAAAAGAGCGGATGTGTGTGAATGAGTCGCGGTGGGTGGGTGCCTCGCCCACCGCGGTTTGGAATGTAGAGACACAAGCGCATTTACGTCGGGCTAAATGTGCGTTCAAGGTTGTGCTTGAGTCGGGTTATAATTGCTTTTTCTAATTGCTCGGTTGTCTCGGTGCTCTCGTCTGTGAGTGCGGTTATGAGTTCTGTGAGTTCGCGCCGTTCGGCTGCGTCACAGGCTTTGAGGGTTCCGACAATCTCACTCATCTGGGGCAAGACGTAAGCCCTGAAACAGGGCGTTGCGAGGTGGAGATCTTCGGTGATGCTATCCAATTCTGCGACGCTTTCTTTCAACTGTGCCTCTAATTCTGCTAAATCTTCCTGTAGGTGTGCTGCAGATGCGTTGCCACCATTGACAGAATGTTGGCGCGCGGATTCTCGCGCCGCGAGGACTTCGTCTTCCAAAGCGGTCAGTGCGCGTACTTTTTCCACAATCCCGTCAGCACGTTCCATCGCTTCTTTCATTTCTTGGTCAGTCATTTGCATTGTCTTCCTCCTATCAAAATCAGGACGGACGCAATTTTGATTGTTGCCCGTTCTGTTAGATGATAATTTTCGGGAAACACAGTGGTCTCCTGCCACAAACTATGAAGTTTGTGCGACAAAAGAGCAGCATGTGTAGGGCCTAAAAATATTCTGTAAAAGATCAAGTCTCTCCGAAAAGAGCCTTACGAAGGCGCGTCCTTTTCGATATCGTCTTTGATGCAACACAAAAAGCCCGCGGGGCAGTCCGTTGTCTACGACAAAGGCAGCGCGCGGGAACATAAGGTACCATAGCCGGTAAAATGGAAACCGGACAGACCGTGTGAAGTAAAATACTTAATTTTTGTAAAGTGGGGGGGGGGGCGTTATTAACTGATAGTTCGCATAACGAGTTGTCGGTACGTAGGCGGAACTGCATAGGCCTACAGGATCAGTGGGGCCACGCTCAATTTGAGGGGCAGCGAAGCTCGGTTTAGTGCTGTGAAAATGGATAGGTCGACTTAGCATACTTGTCACCTGATGTTCAGTGCTGGTTTTCAAGAATCTGCGCCTGTCGTATTATTTATGCCTTAACGGTTATGATACGATAAAACGTGAATTTTGTCAAATATTTTTTAAGCAAGAATAGTGCTGTTTATAGTGGGTCTTAGAATTAATGAGACATTCCAAACTGGTGCGGTTAGGAAACCGCACCTACCGGGTTTCGGTTACAGTGCTGCTAACTCTGGTAATTCTATCCACTTGCGGGTCTGCCAGGATTCCATACCCTTCTCTGCCAACTGCACACCCTTCGCACCAGCGAGGAGCGTCCACGGGAAGGGTTCATCAGCGACGACATGTCGGAGGAACAACTCCCACTGTGCTCTGAATGCGTTCTCGTAAGTCTCTTGTTCCGGTACCTTGAGCCATCCATCAAAAAATTTGATCGGTTGTTCGATGTCGGGGTTCCAGACAGGACGTGGTGTGCCTGAGAGTGGTTGAATCCAACAATCCCGGAGACCGACGATGGCGGAACCGTTCAAGCCGTCCACCTGTATCGTTAGCAGGTCATCACGACGGACTCTGACTGCCCAAGATGAGTTAAAATGTGCGATGATGCCGTTCTCCAATTCAAACGTCGCATAAGCGGCATCTTCAGCGGTACACGGATAGGGTTTACCTTCCTCATCCCACCGTTGCGGGAGGTGTGTCGCAGCGATACAGGAAACACCTTTGACAGCACCAAAAAGGTTGTCAATAACGTATCGCCAGTGGCTAAACATATCGAGAATAATGCCGCCACCGTCTTCAGTACGGTAATTCCACGAGGGACGTTGGGTCGGGATGGCGTCGCCTTGGAAAACCCAATAACCGAACTCACCCCGAACAGCAATAATCTGTCCGAAAAAACCCGCATCTATCAAGCGTTTGAGTTTCTGAATACCGGGTAACCAGAGTTTATCCTGAACAACTCCGTTTTTGAGTCCTGCCTTTGCTGCCTGTTCATAGAGGCGATAGGCATCCGCAGCGGTAGTCGCTGTCGGTTTTTCGCAATAGATGTGTTTGCCAGCGGATATTGCGGCTTCGACTGCATCGACGCGGCGTGAGGTAACCTGTGCGTCAAAATAGACACTGTAATCTTCATCAGCGAGGGCAGCGTCAACGTCCGTGCTCCATTTCTCAACGCCGGTAGTTTCGGAGAGCTTCTCCAGTTTTGCGGGGTTTCTACCGACGAGGTACGGATCGGGCATAATGACTTCACCGTCACCGATCGGGATGCCGCCTTCCTCTGCGATTGCCAAGATAGAACGGATGAGGTGTTGGTTTGTTCCCATCCTACCGGTGACACCGTTCATGATGATGCCGACGCGGTGTGTTTTTTCTCCGTGATGGGTCATGGGTCTCCTATTATTTACTTACTTGTTGTGATGTGCCTTGATTTTCTGACAGAGGTGCTGTTGCAGCTTGTCCGTCCGTGGTAACAGTTTCAAGATTGAGGCTTTCCACTTCTAACGGTTCGATTGAAAGCCGGTATCCGAGGGCTTTAAGAATCGTTGCGAGTCTGTCAATCAGGGGGACATCGTCACTGGTGAGTGCGTCCGAAAGAACGCGTGGCTTGATATCGGTTTGCTTTGCTAATTCAGCAACCCCGCCTTGGGCTTCTACGACAGTTTCGAGCAAGAATAGAAATATGTCTGTATCGCCGTGAGTTTGGTAATCTTCAAGTGCTATTTGGAGGTGCCCAATCGCTTCATCGCGATCGGTGAATATCTCAATAAGGTACTCGCGGTAGGTTCTCATTTTTTTCATGGGTACGTCTCCTTGTAGTCCAACCAATAGGCTTTTGCCCGTTCAATGTCGCGCGCCTGCGATGATTTATCACCTCCACAGAGCAGAAGAACAACGGTGTTATCTACTTCACGAAAATAAATTCGATAACCTACCCCGAAGCGAAAACGCAACTCAAAAACCCCTTCACCCACAGATTTGTAATCTCCGAAATTGCCTAATTTAAGAGCTGCAAGCCGGGTCCGAATGCGTCTTTGTGTTTTCTGATCTCGAATTGCGTTCAACCATTCTGTGAAAGGTTCTCGACCATTCCGAGAACGGTAGATTTCTACTTCTCTCGGGTATACGTTACGCATCGTTTATTAATTCTGCGTCCTTCTAAGCTTTGTCAGTGCATTGCGGAGCTGCGCCTTCGGGGAGTGGTGGTGCGTCAACGCCGGCTTTCGGGAGCGTGCCAGCGAGTTCTTGTTTCCAGTGCGCCACATCGCCCGCGGGTCCATAACAGTAAACCATCTGCATCGGTGTATCGCCGGTGTTCGTCAACTGGTGAAAGATCCACGACGGAATAAAAACCGTCTGACCTGCCGAGAGCGTTTGCCGCTCTTCACCGAGGCACATTTCGCCTTCACCTTCGACGATGAAATAGATCTCTTCCTGTTCGTGGTTGTGCCACGGTACTTGCCCACCGTTGGGTTCTAAAACGACGAACCCCATACAGAATTCATTGATCTGGATTGCGGACGCGCCGCCAACAAGATTTTTGGTGCGTCTACGGGCAGGATAAGTACGCCCTTCAATTTCATTTAGATCTGCGATTAACATTTTTGTTTTCAATCCTCTATTCCGGATTGGCAATCCGGTTTCCGATAAATTTGTGATCTTGTTCCCGATTTGTAAGGCGGAAATCGAAAAATCAGCCTTAAAGCGTTTCCTTTTCTCCGCTACGGTAACACGCCAAAAACAGTAAGAGAGACAACGGCAACCGTTAGTACAAGTATTATCCAGCTTGCCACAATTGCAATATTACGGCAAAAACGAAACCTTCGCTCTGACATTTTTTCAAACCTTGGATGTCCGACTGGCACTTCGTACCACCAGCGATGCAACCAAGTTCCGCAGAGGACGGTGATTGTACCCAGCAAAACAGTTTTAATTAGGAGGTTTATAAAAACTCCAGAGGCTATTAACAACGTCCCTAAAAGGTAAGTCCATGGTGGTGATTCGTGGTCTTTCATCCATTTCATTAGCGATGCCTCCAAGAATAAGCGGTTAGCTCAACTTCGGTTTCCATACACTGGTATATGCACGTTACAAAACCAGTGCTACTCAAAAAGTTCCGCCACCTGACAGGAAAACCCTTCAACGACTTTTTCACCGCTAAGCGTATCATTCCGCGTAAGCAACGCGATATCCGTCTCTGAACGATAGACTGTTACTGTTTTAGATCGAGGCTTAAGCACCCATACTAACTGTGTACCTGCTTCCAGATAGGTAAACACTTTTTCCTCAATCTGGCGCGATACATCTGTCCGAGAAACCACTTCAACGGCAAGGTCTGGCGGGACGGGCGACGCTTTGCTAAGGTCATCAGGTATTCGCGTGTTTGCAAGAAAGGCAATATCTGGCATTAGCACACGTTCGCCAACTTTGAAGCCTGTATCTGGCATATAGACACTCCCCAACTGATTTTGGCGAACGTACAAACCTAACGGTAAAAACAAGTTCGTAGTAATATTACCGTGTTCCAATGAGGTTGGTGGCACCGGTATTAATTCTCCTTTAACGTATTCATACCTCTCTAAACCGCTTTCAAGGAATTCCTCCAACGTCATTGTAGTAGTTTCAGGAAGGAGGTTTTCTTGAGAGAATTGGTGAGTTTCTTGCGCATCCATTTCTTGTCCTCCTGTGATACATTGTTAAGTCGAAAGATCGCGAGCGCAGCTCGCTCCTACAAATTGACATTTTACCACAATACTCGTATGGAATCCAATTGCTATTTCACCATTTTGAGGGTAGCATTTATAAGATAGGCGTGCGCAGCAACGAAGAGCGCACGCCTACATTATAACAATATACGTTATGCTTCACTCAGCCTCGTCTTCAATGACAGCCTGTGCTGCAGCGAGCCGTGCAATCGGGACACGGAACGGGGAACACGATACGTAGTTGAACCCTAATCCGTAGCAGAACTTCACGGAACTCGGTTCGCCACCGTGCTCACCACAGATACCGACCTTCAGATCCGGACGTACCGAGCGACCTTTCTCAGAACCGATCTGTAACAGAGTGCCGACACCTTCTTGGTCGAGGACTTGGAACGGATCGTATTCAAGCACACCTTCCTTAACATAGTCGTCAAGAAACTTCGCCGCGTCGTCACGGCTCATGCCGAACGTTGTCTGCGTGAGGTCGTTGGTGCCGTAGGAGAAGAATTCGGCTTCAGCGGCAATTTTGTCAGCCGTCAATGCTGCACGGGGCAGCTCAATCATTGTTCCAACAAGGTATTCGACCCGCGTACCGGTCTCTTTAAAGACGGCTTCGGCGGTGTCAACGACGACTTTGCGCTGTAGCGAGAACTCATTGATATGCCCGACAAGCGGAATCATAATCTCAGGGAGTACCGTGATCCCGCGTTTAGCAACATCAACAGCGGCTTCAAAGATTGCCCGCGCTTGCATCTCGGTTATCTCTGGATAGACGATACCGAGTCTGCATCCACGGTGTCCGAGCATCGGATTGAATTCGTGCAATTCTTCAACACGCTCACCAAGTTTGCGCGGTTCAACGCCGATCCGATCTGCAAGTTCATGGATCTCGGCTTCGTTTTTCGGTAAGAACTCGTGAAGCGGCGGATCCAACGTGCGAATCGTGACAGGATAGCCAGCCATCGCCTCGAAGATCCCGATGAAATCTGAACGTTGATGTGGGAGCAGTTTTGCCAATGCCGCTTCGCGTTCGGGGGTTTCATCCGCGAGAATCATCTCACGAACCGCGTCAATCCCTGTGCCGAAGAACATGTGCTCGGTTCGGCAGAGTCCGATACCTTCAGCACCGAATTGTCGGGCATTTTTGGCATCTTCGGGTGTATCGGCATTCGTGCGAATGTCCAACGAACGGGCTTCGTCTGCCCATTCCATAAGCACCCCGAATTGCCCGCTGAGCTCAGGTTGGATGAGTGCGACCTGTCCATTGAGGACATCGCCTGTGGAGCCGTTGAGCGTGATGAAATCGCCTTCGGTGTAGCGTTTCCCTTCGGCATAAAATTCTAATGCTTCTTCATTGATAAAGAGCGCGGAGCAACCGGCGACACAGCATTTTCCCATACCGCGTGCGACGACAGCGGCGTGGCTCGTCATACCACCACGCGCCGTGAGGATCCCCTCTGCGGCATCCATACCGCCGATGTCTTCTGGCGATGTTTCGGTACGAACGAGGATAACCTTCTCTCCAGCAGCTGCGAGTTCCTCGGCATGGAGCGCAGTAAAGACCACTTTACCGACAGCAGCACCCGGGGAAGCGGGTAACCCTTGGGCGATAACCTCGACCTTCGCATCCGGGTCAACGCTCGGATGTAATAACTGATCGAGATCGTTTGCTGGCACACGCGTCAAGGCAGTCTGTTTATCAATCAAACCTTCTTCAACCATCTCAACAGCGATGCGGACAGCCGCCTGCCCTGTACGTTTCCCGTTACGGGTCTGGAGCATGAAAAGCGTGCCGTCTTGAATGGTAAACTCTACATCCTGCATATCAAGATAGTGCTTCTCAAGTTTCAAACCGATATCGACCAATTCATCGTACACATCGGGCAAGATATTTCTCAATTCGATGACCGGAAGCGGGGTGCGGATGCCAGCGACCACGTCTTCACCCTGTGCGTTAATGAGAAATTCGCCGTAAAATTGGTTCGCGCCGGTCGAAGGGTTACGCGTGAAGGCGACACCTGATCCGGAGGTTCCGCCCATATTTCCGAACACCATTGCTTGAACGTTGACAGCGGTCCGTCCCATTTCTTCGGAAATATCGTTGAGACGACGATAGGTAATCGCGCGGGGGTTCCCAGAGGATTCAAAAACGGCATCCCGTGCCATATCTAACTGCTGACGCGGGTTATCAGGAAAATCGCTGCCTGTATGCTGTTTGACGGCGTTCTTGAATTCGTGAACGAGTGCTGCTAAATCACCGGCTTCTAATTCGGTATCTAATTCAACACCTTTCGCCTTTTTCTTTTCTTCGAGTAAGTGCTCAAATTCATCGTGATCGACATTGAGTACAACATTTCCGAACATCTGGACGAAGCGCCGGTACGAGTCGTAAGCGAACCGTTCGTTTCCAGATCTGGCGATAAGTCCTTTGATAGCGTTATCATTCAAGCCGAGGTTGAGAATCGTGTCCATCATACCGGGCATTGAGACAGCGGCACCGGAACGGACAGAGAGTAAAAGTGGATTTTCGGTATCACCGAATTTCGCGCCGAGTGCGGTTTCTAATTTCTCTAAATTCCCGTCAATCTGTTCGTCAAGTCCGGCGGGATATTGCTTGTCGTTTTCGTAGTATAATTTACATACCTCAGTGGAGATAGTGAATCCTGGCGGGACTGGCACGCCGAGATTACTCATCTCCGCAAGATTTGCCCCTTTTCCGCCAAGCAGCATGCGCATTGTGGCGTTGCCATCACTTTCACCGCCTCCAAAGAAGTAGACATACTTTGGTTGTGGCATCAAAAGCCTCCTGTTATTGGTTTTTAGTTGTCAGTACGATTTTTCTGCGAAAAATCTTTCAGTTGTCAGTTAAAGAGGGTTTCTATGGTGGATACAGTCAACGTGACTACCACAAGGGACTCTTAACTGAAAACTGTTAATTGGTTTTTAGTTGTCAGTACGATTTTTCTGCGAAAAATCTTTCAGTACTCAGTTAACACATTGTGGAGGTCGGCTTTCCTGCTACTGCCACAATATACCTCTTTAACTGATAACTAAAAGCGTAGCGTACTGAGTACTGATAACCAGTACTCTGACAACTGTTAGATTGAATAGATAGTGCGACTTGCTTCGTCAAATTCTGGCTTAAATGGATCTGTCGAGAGGTAAAGAATCTGGTAGGGTTCATAAAGTTGGATGTAACTCCAATTGACACCGCACAAAATCTTCCCCTCATTGACTTTCCTGATGAATTTACCCCGGAACTTTGCGCGGGTCCGTTCAGGCGGAAAGTGCTCAGCATGTCGAATTTGCTCATTTTTGACGATCCGCTCGACCTCCGATCGGTTTTCAAGGGTATAGTAAAGACTTTCCTCCTGTCGCACATTGTGGTATTTCAAATCAAGGTGTTTCACTTGTGGCGCGTCCCACTCAAATCCGCGCTTAGAGAGGTAAGTTTGGAGCCATTTCCACTTAATGACCCAATCCAATTCTCGGTCCAACTGCATCGGATCACTTTCCAAGCAGGTGAGGACATACTCCCAGCGCGCCATAATTTGGGTCGTCGTTGCATCGGATTCGGCTTGCTCAAGGTAACGCTTCGCACATTCGAGGTATTGCCACTGCAGTTCGACTGCGGAGAGTCGTTTCCCGTTTTGGAGTTCGATGGGGTGCTTGCATGTGACATCGTCAGAAATATCTCGGATGGCTTTGACAGGGTTTCGGAGCGCGAACCGTTGCTGAATGAAGTTGTCTTCAATCATACGGAGAATAATACCGGTGGTCCCTACCTTCAAAAAAGTCGAAAATTCGGACATATTGGAATCACCGACGATAACGTGTAAACGCCTATATTTCTCTCGGTCAGCATGGGGTTCATCGCGTGTGTTAATAATGCCGCGTGCCGTCGTTGTTCCGATAGAAATTTCCTCTCGGATATGCTCCGCACGTTGTGAGATTGCATAATAGCCGCGATGGCTCGGCTTGATTTTTCCGGCACCTGCGAAGACCTGACGTGTGACAAAGAAGGGGATCAGCTGCGATGCTAATTGACGGAAATCAACGTGCCGTTCCATTAGATAGTTTTCGTGGCATCCATAAGTATTTCCGGGGGTATCCAAATTGTTTTTGAAAATGGAGATTTTTCCGTAGAACCCGTCATTTCGCATGCGCCGTTCTGCGGTACTGGCGAGACGTGTAATAATGCGTTCGCCTGCTTTATCATGGGCGACAAGCTCGGCAACGTCATCGCATTCTGGGGTTGCATACTCTGGATGGCATCCGATGTCTTGATAAAACCTTGCCCCGTTTTCAAGGAAGACATCCGGGTACATTCTCCCCGCTACGATTTCTCGGAAGAGGTACATCACAACGTTTTGAACAGTAAGCGTCTTTCTATGCGCGACATCTGGTGTCCAGATGATTCCGAACTCAGTTTCCAGTCCATAAATTCTACGCTTCATAAGTCCCTCATCAGAGGCATTTCTTGTGCTATGCGTTTGCTTACGTTTTTAAACGCCATCACTCCAAGCAGATTCCATTTTCGCATAAACCGAGAAGCACATATCAAGACAAAAGGGTTGTGACCTCATCAGTAGAGAGTCGTCGGAATTTTCGGCGTTCAGTGGTCTGCTCAAGGCACCCCACTTCTATTGTCTGCGGGTTTATTTGATAATCGTCTGCGGCATTCGCTTCAATAGTCCGAAAGGTCTCTGTTACGAGTTGGAGCGCTGCTTGCATCTCTAACCCATCTGTGTAACGCTGCTCCAGAAGTTCTGTTATCTCTGTCGCACGCCCACCGATAACAGCATACTTTTCCTCTTCCGAATAGATACCGTCAAATGCGATATGATAAATCTGATTGTCCTGCAGTCCTGAACTCGCAGGGGCATCCGCTATACCTAATTCACATACAAGGAGTTCTATCTCCAAGGGTTTGGCGTCCCACGCCTGTGCAACGGCTCCCATGTGCTGCGAATAAACATTCGTCAACCATTTTGCGGTAACATCTTCACGGTAGTAGCGAAAGCCTTTAACTTCAGACTCACGGATACCCGCGACACGGAGTATCTCATATTCAGCAATCCTACCGGCTGCTGCGAGGGCGATGCGGTCATAAATTTCAGAAATTTTAAAGGTCGTTTTGCGCGGGTTCTCAGCCACCATCAGGAGTCCATCTCGGTATTCTAAGACGACGACCTCTTTCGCCTGCGCAATGCCGCGACTGACGAAATCCTCTTTATCCTGACGAATTTGCTCCGGTGAAACATAATAGGGTGTGGACATGTCTGTATTCTTATACCAATTCTAATTGATGATTTCTCATAAAGAGTCTAATGTTTTAGGTTATGCCCGGTGGGGTTAGGAAACCGCACCTACCGGGACTGGAGAATGGTGCGGTTAATAGTGCGATATAAACTTTTAGAAATGGTATTACCGACAACTGAAAGATTTTCTCGTAGAAAAAATCGCACTGAAAACTGACAACTATTCTCCTATAGGCGCGAGATAAGCTCGCGATAGAGTTCCTCAACAGTCGTCTCAGGAACTTCGGCGACTCCTTCTTCAGTAACAGTGTAAAGTGTTGGGAAAATTTTTCGGATAAGATCGGGACCGCCAGTTGCGATATCCTCATCGGCAGCATCCCAGATAGCTTCTGCAACGATTTCTAAGGCGTTTTGACGGTCAATCTCTGGTGTATAGCGTTTTTTAAGGGTCGTACGGGCATCTTTACCGCCAGAACCAATTGCGTAATAATCATCCTCTTCATAACGCCCGCCGATAGCATCATATTTAAAAATTCTACCACGTTGCCGCTTTAGATCATAACCCGCAAAGAGCGGTAAGACGATTAAACCCTGCATTGCAAGTCCGAGGTTTGAACGGACCAAGTGTGAAAGGAAGTTTGCCTGTCCTTCGAGACTGAGGCTCACACCTTCCGTCTTTTCGTAAAATTCGACCTCAACTTGGAAGAGTTTTGCCATTTCAATACAGGGACCGGCGGCACCCGCAACAGCGATTGCGGAGTGCCGATCAACTGGATAGACCTTCTGAATTCGCCGCTCGCCGACCTGATAGCCCTCTGTTGCCTGCCGGTCGCCTGCCATAATAATTCCGGCGTTGTAGACAACTGCGAGGACAGTAGTCCCTTCATAGTGCCTGAATGACGCTTCCGTTGCGGGGACATTTGAGGCACCATCAGACGGGTTGAACGTCGCGAGTAATTCGGGGTGACGACGTTTGAGGATATGGAAAAAGTCGGAGGTGCCGTAATCGCTGAGGTCGAGCACTCCTACTGCCCTCCCCGTTGAATATAGTTTTCGACAAATTCCTGTGAATCTTCTTCCAAAATCTCATCAATTTCGTCAAGCAGTGTGTCTAAATCTTCAACGAACTCCTCATCCATTTCGCCGTTTCCAACATCAGGTTGCATGTCTTCGGTTTCATCAACATGGCGTTTGAGGTGTTCCTGTTGTTTTTCAGTCGACATTGTTTTCTCCTTTAATAGTTGTCAGTACGGTTTTTTTTTCAAAAAAACCTGTCAGTTGTCAGAAAGAGAGTTGGGATCCTCCGAAAACCTCTTAACTGATAACTGATAACTGACAACTGATAACTATTTTGATGCATTGCCTCGGATTTCCTTAACGAGTTCCTCTGCTGTACAATTGTTCAGCAGATCACCAACAATCTTTTGTGTCCCGAAGTGGGGACGATCCATCATAATTTTGTCAAGCCCCCCAGATTTACCGATAAAAATCATCGAATTCCAACTGGCACTATAAATGTGCTTTGGAAACCTCCGTAAACAGGTACCGCGAAAATAGGCACGTGTGTCTACAGGTGGATAGTGCATTGCGTGCACAATTTCTTCATGGCTCAGCAAGCGTTTAACATGTCCATTTTTGAGTAGCCTGATATAAAGTCCTTTGTCCGGACGAATATCATGGTACTGCAAATCAAGCATCCGAACATGTGCGTCGTCCCATTCGTATCCGTGCCGTTTTCGGTAGGCATCCAGCAACTTCTTCTTAATAATCCAGTCAAGATGGCGGCTGAGCCGTGTTGGGTCTATTTCCAAGTTATCGAGGACGAATTGCCATTTTTCGAGGACATCTTCAACGACAGGGGTCCGCTCCTCAGGCGTGAGGTGTTGCTGCGCAAGTTTAAGATATGCGCGTTGCACCTCTATCGGTGACCACTGTTTTCCATCAGCAAGTTCTATCTGCTCTTTGCAAGACAGGTCGCGCGAGATACACTTTATCGCTGCGACGGGATCCTTCAAGTTGAACTTCTTTCCCACAACACCTTTTTCGATTAACTGGAGCGCGATAGACGTGATACCTGCTTTGAGATAGATGCTGAATTCAGACATGTTTGAGTCGCCGACGATAACGTGTAAACGTCGATAGAGTTTGTCATCAGCATGCGGTTCATCACGCGTGTTAATCAGGGGACGGTTCACCATCGTGCTAAGCCCAACCTCTTTTTCAAAGAAATCGGCGCGTTGGGAGATTTGATAATCCGACTCCTGACTCCCATTTTCGGCACCGACTTTGCCACTTCCGGTGATGATAATCCGAGTAACAAGGAAAGGCATCAACCCATCAACGATAGCATCAAATGGCACTTTACGGGACATGAGATAATTTTCATGCGCGCCGTAACTATGCCCTTTATAATCGGTGTTGTTTTTATATATGATAACTTCCTGATTGTCAAGCAGCAGCCGCTCGGCTGCGAGCCTACTGACTTCTAATATTAATTCGCCTGCCTTTTCATATAGGAGCAGATCGCGTGCGTTTGCACATTCTGGCGTACAATACTCAGGGTGTGCGTGATCGACGTAATAACGTCCCCCGTTGATCAAGATGTCATTAACAGCACTACTGGTGTCCGCCTCAGAGATAGGTGTCTCCGCTTCTGCGAGAAATCCGCGCGCATCCATTAACGGACTCTCCTGATCATAATCCCATGTGACAGAAGTAGCAGTACTCGGGACATCGCTCCTACAAGTCTTATAAGCGTTGACCACCAAAGTAGAGGCAGCGACCGGGTCCTGCTCACGTGCATTTTTGACTGAGATGCCGTACTCAGTCTCTGTTCCCATTATTATTGGTATTTCCATTTTTTATTAGCCATCAGCAAAGAAACCATCAGCCATCGGAAACCATTAGCCTGTAAAGCGTAGCTAAAGTGTTCTAAAACTATCAACTTCTCAACTTTAGAACACTTTGAAACTTTCCCTGACTGCTGACCGCCATCAAAGAAATGTCCCGCCTCGAGTGACTCGTGTATCCTGTTTTTTATCGCGTGCGGGTTCATTAATCAATGCCCGGATATTGACAATCTTTTCGCCTTTACGTCCTGAAATTTTTGCCCAATCGTCAGGGTTTGTCGTGTTCGGCAGATCCTCATTTTCGTGGTATTCTTCCCTGATGGCTGCCTTGAGATCCTCAAGACACATCCCTTTATCTGTTCCGTCGGAGCTGATAAAGCGTTTGATCGCTGATTTTTTGGCGCGTGAAACGATGTTCTCAATCATTGCGCCACTGACGAAGTCTTTGAAAAAGAGAGTTTCACGTTCGCCACGGGCATAAGTTACCTCAATAAACCGATTTTCATCCGTGGGTGCGTACATCTCACGGACGGCTTCATCAATAAAGTGGTCCGCGATCGCCTGTGAATCTCCCTCAAACTGCTGACGTACCTTTTCAGCGAAGGGAAGCTCCGGTGTCAGATATATTGCGAAGATGTCTTTAGCACCCTTTTGGTTGGGCCGATCAATTTTAATTTTAATATCAAGTCTGCCGGGTCGTAAAACCGCTGGGTCAAGGAGATCTTGCCGATTGCTCGCCCCGATGACAATGACATCTCGTAAGTTTTCAACGCCATCTATTTCGGAGAGAAACTGCGGCACGAGCGTCGATTCCATATCCGATGAGATCCCCATGCCTCTGGAGCGGAAGAGTGAGTCCATCTCATCAAAAAAGATAATAACTGGGAACCCTTCCCTCGATTTATCACGCGCTTTTTGGAAAACTTCTCGGATCTTACGTTCCGTTTCGCCGACATATTTATTGAGGAGTTCAGGTCCCTTAATGTTGATGAAATAACCGCGAACTTCATCGTTGCCGCTCTCTTTTCGGACGCGTTCTGCGATACTACTTGCCACGGCTCGGGCTATCAAGGTTTTACCACATCCGGGAGGTCCGTACAGGAGAACACCCTTCGGTGGTGAAAGGTTAAACTCCTCATACTCTTTCGGGTAGAGGTATGGCAGCTCAATCGCATCGCGAATCGCTTCTATCTGTGTATCAAGTCCGCCGATATCCGTATAACCGATATCTGGGACCTCCTCAAGCAGCAAATCTTCAACTTCCCGTTTCGGAAGTTTTTCCATGAGCATACTTGTCGTATGGTTGAGAAGGACATTATCACCGGTTTTCAAGGTCTCCTCTTTGAGAGATTCAGCGATTCTAACGACGCGTTCTTCATCGGTGCGAAGGCTCACAATAGCGAGTTCATCTTCAATGCGCTCTTTAATTTTCACAACGTCCCCGTGTCTCTCAGCACCTTTGATGGCAACAACGTTCATTCCGCTATTGACAATCACCTCTTGTCCGACCGCGAGGGTTTGACCCTTGAGAGCAGGATCGATATTGACGCGCCATTTTCTGCCGCTGATGTCGATATCGACAGTACCATCTGCGTTCGCGCCGAGGAAGACTCCGTAGTTATTCGGAGGCGCACTGAGTTGAGCGACCTTTTCCTTGAGGATTTGCAGCTTCTCCTTCGCTTCTTGCAGGGTGCTCGTCAACCTCTTGTTGCGCCGTTCTGTCGCCATCAACTCACGCTGCGTTTCATAGAGTTGTGTTTCAAGTTCCTTGACATGGACGACCCGCTGCTGCTGCCGCATGCTTTCGAGTTCCCCTTCAAGCATGTCAATTGTCCCTTGAAGCGCACGCATCTGTTGTTGATACCAGACAACATCCAGCGTCTTTTGCTCTTCAAAGACATCCTCAGAATTTCCTCTTTTGATAGCCATACGTCAAGTTCTCACTTTCCAAAACGATTTTTCCGACCTCACTGGTGATGATAAAATTTAGGGTCATGGATAATCGGATTCGGTCGAGTTTCAGATTCAAACCCAACACTTTTATTAGAAGTATAGCACTTTGAAAAAATAGTGTCAAGAAAAACGTCAACAAATGCTACAATCGTCGCTTGATTCTTCCCCAAGAGGTCGTGAGTTTGTCTGAGGCGGAAACCGCTTGCGGTTTTCCAGCCGTTTCGCCCTCACCGTCTCCCATTTCAATGTCATCAATATAATTGGTCAGAGCCTCGGGGTGGTCCCAACCGAAGAAGATCCAGCTGAGTTCGGGATTCACGCCGCCTTTGCCACCCTCACCTCTAAAACCGAAATCATCGGCGACTTGTTCGTCATCGACGTAAAAATCATAAGATCTGTCTTTAAAGTCGAGCACGATGCGGAAATGATGCCATTCACCGAATTTCCCCTGCGCTACTTGTTGTCCTGTAGTGCCGTCGAGCGCATGGATAGTGGCATCCGCCTGAAAATTAAATACGGCTGCTCCGCCCCACTTGATGGCATCTCCACCGATATAAAACAGCATTAGACCCGCGCCCTTTTCCCGCTGCGTGAATAATGAAACATACTGAATGCCATCATGGGTGCCTTCAAAACTTCTCGTGACCATTGTGTTTTCTGTGACCAGAATGCTTTTGCCTGTGTCACCCCGTTTCACCTTGCTGCCAATTTGGCAAGTCTTTTGGTTCATTGCCGTTTTCCATTCATCTTGCCCAGCGATGTCACCATCTTTGAAGTCGTCAAAATTCTCACTGTACCACACGTCGCAAAACGCATTAAGCCCGAAAAGAAACAAAAGTCCACAGCTGAATGCCAAACCTCGCTTTAACATCATCATAATCAGCCTCCTGAAAGCTTTGTTATTGGACGGTACCGTAACATTAAGGTATCGGATTTTCAAAGTGCCAATCTCTGTTGCAGAACCCACTTATTAACGTTTTTTCGTAGTGCCTCTGGTTTTCTGCATCTGCTTTGTCCATTATGAAGCGTGGACGAAAACACTGACAGGTGCCAGGTGGCAACTTCTGTTGAGCAGATACACCTATTATACCAGGGCCATTTAGTTTTAGATAAATTATCGAATTTTCTAAATTTTTGAATTTTCTTTTTCAAGCCCGGTGCGGTTCCAAACCGCACCTACCGGGCCTGGGGGTCCAAAATTGGACGAAAAAACCGAGAACTAAATAGCCCTGCCTATTATACGAGAATTTCTGACCACAATCAAACGTTTTTTCTAAGAAACGTTTTAGTCTGATACGCGAGGCCGAGACTGTCTCCGAAACCGCGCCTCTGTACACGAGGTATCGCGGCATCAGGATTAGGCCTTAGTCCCAAAAACTTTGTCATCCAGCTGCGTCTTATTCCGCGCTTTCAACCGTCTCATCTTCCTCTTCGGGAATCGCGCCAGCCCCAGCATCTGGTGCCATACTCATAGCTTCACGGATCTTCGCCTCAATTTCCGCCGCAATCTCAGGATTGTCCTCTAAATACTTCTTGGCATTCGTCCTACCTTGCCCAATGCGTTCAGTATTGTAGGCAAACCAAGACCCACTTTTCTGGATAAACTCGTTGTCAACGGCAATATCTAAGAGGTTACCTTCTTTGGAAATGCCTTTACCGAAGGTAACGTCGTATTCCGTTTCCCTGAAGGGGGGTGCGACCTTATTTTTCGCGACTTTGACCCGTACGCTGCTGCCGACGACCTCATTCCCTTCCTTGATCTGAGTGCCACGACGGAGTTCCAATCGGACGGAGGCGTGGAATTTGAGTGCAAGTCCACCGGGTGTGGTATCCGGGTTACCGAACATAATACCGATCTTTTGCCGAATCTGGTTTGTAAAAATGACGCAGGTCTGAGACTTATTCGTAACGCCAGATAATTTCCGAAGTGCTTTCGACATCAAGCGCGGTAACAAACCGACGTGTGAGTCGCCCATTTCACCCTCAATTTCGGCTTGGGGTGTCAATGCCGCCACAGAATCAACCACGACCAAATCAATAGCACCACTCCGGATGAGCGTCTCGACAATCTCTAACGCCTGTTCGCCTGCATCGGGTTGCGCAATCAATAGGTTCTCCATGTTGACACCGATATTTCTTGCGTAGGTGGTGTCGAGTGCGTGTTCAACATCAATAAACACGGCGGTTCCACCTAATTTTTGTGTTTCGGCGACGATATGCAGTGCCAAAGTGGTTTTTCCGGTGCCTTCATGCCCGTAGATCTCAATGATTCTGCCGCGCGGTACACCACCTACACCGAGGGCAAGGTCCAGCGAGAGTGCGCCGGTCGGGATTGCTTCGACAGGTACAATCTCACCGTCCGTCAAGCGCATGATAGCACCTTTGCCGAATTCACGTTCTACCTGTGAGATTGCTTGGTCGATAGCCTTCTGTTTTTGTTCATCTAACATGTTCTAAGGTTTCTCCTTTATCGCACCTACCATCAAAGGTGGTGCTCCGGATTATGTTGTACTACGCCGAAAAATGAGATACGTTTAAAGGCGTATAGATCGCTCCATTAGGGTGAAGTTGGCTTTGCATGACAGTGATTTCATTGACACTCACCGTGGCTCCATCAAGTGTATCATATTTACGTAGAACGCTTTTTAGGGGTTGCAGATTTATCGGGTTCCTGAGCCGTCCGAGTGTAAGATGCGGATGAAAGCGATTGTCCGTTGGAAAACCGAGACGCTTCAGTTCAAGATTCACGGCTTTCGCAAGGTGTGAGACAATCGACCCGCCGTGTTTGATCCCGACCCAGATAACCCGCGGACGCGCAAGCGAGGGGAACGCACCGATACCACCGAATTCAATAGAAAATGGAGACTGTGTAGCAGCAATGTTCTGAACTGCTTCGCTCACAGCACCAACCGCTTCAGAATGGACATCACCGAGAAACTTTAAGGTCAAATGGAAGTTACCGGACTTTGTCCATGAAACTTTGGAAATCTCGGATTGAAGGTGTGTCTGCACGGGTTTCAGCAATGCCTGTACCGGTTTTGGTATTTCAATCGCTACAAAACAACGAACGCTGTCACCTTTAGCTGTGGACATCACGCACCTGCTTCTGGATCATAACGGGTTGAGAAAATCAGTGCCGATAACGCTTTTCGGTTATTAATGAGGAATTCCACACCAGACCCGACAGTGAGTACTAACGGTAGATACATCATAAAATAGATCGGCCCCCGGGTTTTCAAAACAAATGTAGCAGTCTGGTCGTTCTGGATCGCAAGCAAAACTAAACCGAGAGAAATAACTATCAGTTGTGAAGTCATCTTGTATTTTCCCCACTGACTTGCGGAGACCACCTGCCCGTACTTTGCAGCAAAAACGATCCGCAAGAGCGTAACAAGAACTTCGCGCCCCATAATGACGACAACCATCCACATCGGGATGAGTCCGCCACCGGTGCCCTCAAAAAAGGTTAGACAGATTAAGGCGGCACCGATCAACAATTTATCCGCGAGCGGGTCCATGAATTTCCCGAAACTGGTGACACCTTGTTTCCGTGCGACTCTTCCATCAATATTGTCTGTTAGCGCAGCGAGCGCAAAAATAGCGAAGGCAGGCACCATCATATCTGCCTGAAAACAGAAAATGAAGGGCGGTATCAGGAATAGCCGTAAAAGTGTTAGGAGATTTGCCAACCGAAAAAGGGTACCGAAATCCATAATATATAGTGCCGATACATTAGAGATTATCCCATCGTTGGAAATAGTTTCTAATTTTCGGAAAGATTGATGACCTCGGCATCTTCAGGCACCACAAACTTGAAAAGGTCCGGTGCGAGTTTTTTATCGCGTTTAATCTCTGAGAACTTAACAATCGCGCTTTGACGGGATCCGTCTTCGAGTTCAAACTCGTGTCCAACTTGAACAGGGAGCCACCCATCGGATTGTACCCAGATTTGAAACTTCTCCTTTACGCCCGGATTCGCCAAGCCTTTTTTAGGGGTGAACTCAATGTTGTGTATACCTTTCGGATTCGCGAACTCGTCAGGGACAAGCACCATATCATACATCGCTTCAAAATCATCAAGTGATGCCCCGATGCCCGGAAACAACTGCCCCTCCGGATTGTCCAATTTCATCTTATTCACTTGGTTGAGCATCGGTGTATACGTCCAACCGTGTGTCCCATCAAAAACAGTAATTTGGATAACTTTAGCGGCATCTTTTCGACCCACGTACTCCCTACGGAGTAAATTCGGTTTCCGAAAAACAATCCGCCCGCGAGCGACGCTTTTCTTATTCGCAAATAGTGTTGTTTCCTCAAAATTCGCGCTGAAATTATCAGACTTGTCGTAAGCCTGCTTGAAATTCTGAAAAATTTCATCAACATTTTGCGGATATGCACTGCTAACAAACAGCAAAGAAAGGAGCGGCACTGCCAGTAGAAAACTTTGGAAGCCCACAGATTTCCGCAATACAGTACGCCAATCGGTTCGTCGGATCATCACTATCTCCCGTTTTCCAAATCGTGTTTTGGAAACTGATTTTCACTTAATATTATATCTATTTTATTTTTCAATGTCAACGTTATATCTATTTTATTTTTCGATGTCAACGCTTTTTCACCAAATATCAGGACTATTTAGTTTTAGATAAATTATCAGATTTTCTAAATTTTCAAATCTTCTTTTTATACTAAAGTTTGGACACTTTCTGCCTGTTTTGTGTCTTGTTTTCAAGAATGTTTCTATTTTTCTACGCGTTTAGGGGTCAGCATAACTCGCCGAAAAACGCATTTATGCCCAACGCCGACCCCTTTACATAGCACTCCGCTGGAGTGCGGAGACTTCTACATGCTATTTCTACTCTCACTGCGAAGCAATATCACGCCTCATGAAGATTAAGTATTTAAATGGGTAATTCCAGCACTCCCCAGACCCGGTAGGTGCGGTTTTGCGGTGTACACACCCAAATGCGATCTGCATTCCTAACCGCACTATAAGTGTCAATTTTAGAAAAAATAACCGTCGTTGCCACCAGAAACGGTAGGCACCATTTGAAACTACACTGGATTTTACGCAGAAACCTTGGATACTTCTAAACTGCTCTTGAGTCCCGTAGGGACGGTATCTATGTAGTAGTACGTGTATGAGCCAAAGTTTCAGCCCCGTAGGGGCGGCATCTATAGAGAATCTTCAAAAAATATCGCGAAAATCGCTAAATTGACACCTATGGGGCGGTTTCCTAACCGCATTATAAGTGTCAATTTTAGAAAAATTAACCGTCGTTGCCGCCAGAAACGGTAAGCACTATTTGAAACTACGTCGGATTTTGCGCAGAAGCTTTGGATATTTCAGAATTGCTCTTGAGTCCCGTAGGGACGGTATCTATGTAGTACGCGTATGAACCTAAACCCTCGGTTTCCCCGTAGGGGCGGCATCTGTATAATAGTGAAGTGTCTATAGATGTCACCCCTACGGGGTTCAAGACTTCTGGCAATACGTGTCTACACAGATGCCGTCCCTACAGGACTAAAAAATATGTCTGTTTCTCTTAAATTGACACCTATGGTGCAGTTTTGCGGTGTACACACCCAAATTTTGCCCACACGCGGCAAAATTTGTCTTAGCTTTACATTTGCGATCTGCATTCCTAACCGCACCGGGTCTGGTTAGAAAATTACCCAATTTATTTGTTAATCTTCATCTGGCGTGAGGAGACATCTGAATGTCGGTATCGTTAGTTCCATATTGATTACGTCTGGCACACGGATACGGGGTGTATCCTTGCTCCAGCGGAGCAATATGTCTATAGAAACCGGTGGTTTAGAGACTCTTGCACTCCAGCGGAGTGCTATGTCTGAAAACTGTCCAAACTATAGTAATACCAAAAGAACCTTAATAATCACTGCTTTACAATAACTTTTGAGAAATATCAGTCAAATTATTTTTCGGTAATATCAGAACGTGCGATAATGCACTTCGCATTTGGGTGTGTACACCGCAGAATCGCACTACTACGAACCCAACTGGAGAATAAAAAATTGCCCTACTACGAACTATATCGCTTGTAGTAAGGCAATTTGATGGTTATTTCCGTATCAGTAGTTTGCACGTCGCTGTGAAATCGACGCGGATGGGGAATAAGAATTGCCCTACTACGAACTATGTCGCTTGTAGTAGGGCAATTTGATGGTCTTATGATACTATTTCCGTATCAATAGCTTGCGTGTCGCGGTGAAATCGCCTGCTTTGCGTGTGTAGAAATAGACACCCGTTGCAACCTTCTCTCGGAGTGCTCGGCGTTATTTTCGGCGCGAAGAGGCACAACCTAACAGGCTATGCTACATAAGAAATATAGAAGTGGAAATGGGGTAAGTTGGTTTAATTGG
Organism: Candidatus Poribacteria bacterium; assembly: GCA_965208735.1. Lineage (GTDB taxonomy): Bacteria > Poribacteria > WGA-4E > WGA-4E > WGA-3G > WGA-3G. The sequence continues at coordinate 3,212,431 of CBDBPM010000002.1, read as the reverse complement.
CTAATCGCGTCCAATCTGACAGGATAACTTCAATACCGTCGGGTTCATCTAAAGCACAGACGACAAGACGCTCCAATACTTCGGCAATGGATGCCTCTCGGAATATTGCCTGAAACCAGTTCGCAAAAGACTTGATGGCATCTGGAGATTCAGCAGCCACCCAAAAGATGACGCGACAAAAGTCGAGACCTTCGTCTACCCAACGTTCGGAGATATGGACATCTTTCGGGAAATCGTGAAAGATCGGTAAAAGGTCCGCCACTAAGACTGTTAAGTCCTGATTGAGATAGGAAATCTCTGGCAATATGTCGAAATGGATGGCGTATTTATGGGCGTGTGGGGCGCGTTCGCGTTCTCTGTTTTGTGTTTGCATGATGAGTTAGATCGGCTTTAAATGGACAAAGTGGCTTTTTATGTGGTATATTATTAACTATAGTAGGACTTACGCAATGAATTAAAATGTGTTATAGTTTTTAATTATGATGAGCATGAATCTTTCTGAAAAGAGACAACCGCTGTTCTCGGATTATTGCCAATTTTTGTTAGCCGGTTTTCAGAACTTCACACAGACACACTTTGCCAATCATACGGAGAAATGGAGCCATGATCAACTCAATCGTCTCCTGAATACCGAACGTATCCCTGCCCGTGAACTCTGGCGTTCGGTGCGAAACGATATTGAGTTTGATGAAGACGGATACGTTCTTTTTGATGATACCGTCATGCCAAAACCTTATGCGAAACAGATAGAACCTGTTCGCCGGCAGTGGAGTGGCTCCGAAAAACGTGTCATCCAAGGCATCGGTCTCGTGACATGTGTCTATGTCAATCCGAAGACGCATCAGTATTGGATTATTGATTACCGTATCTATGATCCAGACCGAGACGCGAAAACCAAACTTCAACACCTTCAGGAGATGTTGCAGAACGCCTACTTCGTGAAAAATCTCCCGTTTCGGGTCGTGTTAGTAGATTCTTGGTATGCTTCAATGGCAGTGCTAAAAACGATTCAGAGTCTCTCAAAAATCTATTATGCTCCCTTGAAACGCAATCGTCTCGTCAATGACACTGAGGGTGTTGACCCGCACAAACGGATAGATGATCTGACGTGGACAGAATCAGAGTTGCGACAGGGTAAACGTGTTCATATCTACAAGTTTCCGAAAGGCCACCAAGTGAAGTTGTTTCGGATAGCGTCCGGCACCAGACGCACGGAATATATTGCCACCAACGATTTATCTCAATCGGATGTGACTGCGACGCAGCAAGAATGTCGCGTTCGTTGGAAGATTGAGCAACTTCATCGTGAGCTCAAGCAAACGACAGGTATCAGCAAGTGCCAAAGTCGTCAACATCGTGGACAACGCAATCATATTGCCTGTTGTTTGTGGGTCTGGGTCAGTTTGACGCGTGCTGCGCGCACGACGGGTCAAACGATTTACCGCCTGAAAGAAAGTTTATACGAGGACTATCTGCGACGAGAGATCAAAAAGCCTTCTATTGTCGTCAACTTTGCGTAAGTCCTATATAGTATAATATAATTCATAGTTGAAATACATGTGGTTCTTCCGCAAAGTAAAATTAAAAATATGGCAAATTCTGAACGGATAACATATCTTAAAAACGAACTGGAGAAACGGATCCTGATTCTTGACGGTGCGATGGGATCGCTGTTACAGACCTATCGGCTCACAGAAGCAGATTTTCGTGGCGACCCGTTTGCAGATCACCCCTGCGACCTGAAAGGTTACAACGATCTGCTCTCTATAACCCAGCCGCATATTGTCCGAGAAATACACGCAAACTATTGTAGTGCTGGCGCGGACATCATTGAAACCAATACCTTTACGAGTACTTCTGTCTCAATGGCGGATTATCAACTCCAAGATATCGCGTATCAGGTGAACTATGCGGCTGCGTGCATCGCTCGTGAAGTTGCAGATAAATGGACATCGCCAAATAAACCGCGTTTCGTTGCCGGAAGCATGGGACCGACGAATCGCAGCTGCACCATCTCGCCGAACGTCAACGATCCCGGCTATCGAAATATCACGTTCTCACAACTCGTTTCTGCCTACACAACGCAAGCAGAAGGCTTAATTGACGGTGGTGTTGATCTCCTTCTCGTTGAAACCGTCATGGATACGCTCAATTGTAAAGCAGCACTTTTTGCGATACAAACCCTCGCAGAGACGCGCGGCATCGACATCCCGCTTATCGTCTCCTCTGACAGAAGTGGCGGTGGTGGACGTAACCTCTCAGGACAAACAGTCGAAGCGTTCTGGAACTCCGTTCGGCATGCCAACCTGCTCGCTGTCGGATTGAACTGCGGTTTTGGTGCACAACAAATCCGTCCCTACCTCGCAGAGATGGCAAAGATGGCGGACATACCCGTTATCTGTTATCCGAACGCCGGACTCCCCAACGAACTCGGCCAGTATACACAAACGCCAGCGGAAATGGGAGATTGGATGCATGAATTCGCGCAAAACGGCTTCGTCAATATCGTCGGTGGATGTTGCGGAAGTCAACCTGAACACATCGAAACGATTGTGAAAGTCGCCGCTGAATACCCGCCACGTCAACCTACGCCACAAGAACGCGCCTGCCGTCTGAGCGGTTTAGAGGCGTTTAACATCACACCCGATTCTCTTTTTGTTAACGTTGGTGAACGGACAAACGTAACAGGATCCCGCCGATTTGCGACGCTCATTAAAAACGAGGACTACGAAACGGCTTTAGAGGTTGCCCGCGACCAAGTGGAAAATGGTGCACAACTTATCGATATTAATATGGACGCAGGCATGTTAGATGCGAAAACCGCAATCGTTAAGTTCTTGAACCTCATTGCCGCTGAACCCGACATTAGTCGTGTGCCGATCATGCTGGATTCGAGTCGGTGGGAGGTGATAGAGGCAGGGTTAGCGTGCGTTCAGGGGAAAGGCATCGTCAACTCGATTAGCTTGAAAGAGGGTGAGGCAGATTTCTTAGCGAAAGCGCGATTGATCCGTCGATACGGTGCCGCCGTTATCGTCATGGCGTTCGACGAAAAAGGACAAGCAGACACCTACGAACGGAAGGTGGAGATCTGCCGTCGGGCGTACCGAATCTTGACAGAAGCGGTTGGGTTTCCACCAGAGGATATTATCTTCGATCCGAACATTTTCGCCGTCGCAACCGGCATTGAAGAACATAACACATACGCGCAGGCGTTTATTGAGGCGTGTGAGGCGATTAAAGCCACCTGTCCGGACGCTTTAGTGAGTGGCGGTGTTAGCAATATCTCTTTTGCGTTTCGTGGCAACGACACAGTGCGAGAGGCGATGCACGCGGCGTTCCTCTACCACGCCATCAATGCTGGTATGGACATGGGAATCGTCAATGCCGGGCAACTTGCGGTCTATGACGATCTACCCAAAACGCTTTTAGAAGCAGTGGAGGATGTCCTGTTCAACCGGAGGGAAGATGCCACAGATAGGCTTGTCACGCTCGCTGGCACGCTGCAAGGGAAAGGTAAAAAGAAGCGTGTGAGTCGAAAATGGCGGAAACTGCCGGTTGAAAAACGGCTCAGTCACGCGCTTGTCGAAGGGATTATCGAATACATCGAAGATGATACAGAAGAAGCACGCCTTAAGTCTGAACGTCCAATACAGGTGATTGAAGGACCGTTGATGGACGGTATGAACCGTGTCGGTGAACTTTTTGGCGACGGTAAAATGTTCCTACCGCAAGTGGTCAAAAGTGCGCGCGTGATGAAAAAGGCGGTCGCCCATCTCATACCCTTTATTGAAAAGGAACAGGCGGAAGGGGCTATCCGATCACGCGGCAAGATCGTGATGGCGACGGTGAAAGGCGATGTACACGACATCGGTAAGAATATCGTCGGTGTTGTACTCGGGTGCAACAATTACGAAGTTATCGATCTTGGGGTGATGGTGCCAGCCGAAGATATTCTGGAGACAGCACGGCAAGAGAACGCCGATATTATCGGATTAAGTGGACTCATCACGCCATCGTTAGATGAGATGGTATATGTCGCTGAAGAGATGGAACGCGAAGGTTTCCGTATCCCACTTCTCATCGGCGGCGCGACGACTTCCAAGATACATACCGCTGTCCAAATTGAACCTGCCTACAACGGTTCAACGATTCATGTCAAAGATGCGTCCCGGAGTGTTGGCGTTGTCAGCGATTTGATGAGCAGTGAAAGACAGGGGGCGTTCACCGAACAGATCCGTGAAGAATATACAGAAATCCGGGAACACCGTGCGAAAAATCGGAAACAGGCGACCTTGCTTTCCTTCCCTGTTGCACAAGAGCGAAAGTTCATGCCGGACTGGCAGAATTACCGCCCCTCTAAACCTTCGACGATGGGTGTTACGGTCTTTGATGACTACGCTTTGGAGAAACTCGTTGACTATATCGACTGGAGTCCGTTCTTTATGACTTGGGGCCTCCGTGGCAAATATCCAAATATATTGGAGAATCCGGAAGTCGGTGAGGAGGCGCGCAAACTCCTAAAAGATGCCGAAGCACTCCTCCGCATCATCATTAAAGAAAAAAGGTTTCAGGCGCGCGCTGCTGTTGGGCTTTTCCCCGCCAACGGTGTCGGTGAAGACACTGAAATCTATGCGGACGCAGCGCGGACAGAACCAATCGCTACACTGCACCACCTACGCCAACAGACGGAACAGCCGTTCACGAGACCGAATCTCAGCCTCGGTGATTTCATTGCACCAAAAGCGACATCAGTGCCAGACTATATCGGCGCGTTTGCGGTGACAACGGGCATCGGTGTCTCTGAATTCTGTGCCGAATTTGAGCAGCAGCAGGACGATTATAACAGCATTATGGCGAAGGCGTTGGCAGACCGGCTTGCAGAGGCTTTCGCGGAGAAGATGCATCAACACGTCCGCACAAAACTTTGGGGGTATGCCGTTGATGAGACGTTGGATAACGATGCATTAATCGCCCAAAAATACCGCGGGATTCGTCCGGCACCGGGTTACCCCGCATGTCCCGACCATAACCAAAAACGGGTGTTGTTTGACTTGTTGAAGGCTACGGAAAACACGGGTATCTCTCTCACTGAGAGTCTGGCGATGTTCCCTGCAGCGTCTGTGAGTGGGTGGTATTATTCGCATCCAGAAGCGCGGTATTTCAGCATCGGTAGAATCGGGGAGGATCAGGTTGCGGATTACGCAGAACGTACTGGAATGGACATCGAAACAGCGAAACGTTGGCTGAAGCCGTTACTGACGTAAGATTGTCTCTACAACCTCAAAAAAACGGGACGGTGAAATTCAATTTACCGTCCCGTTTCTGTGAGTACTTGCGTTAAAGCTGCGATTCAGTTAAAAGATAGTTTATGATTATCTCCGCTGCAACCTGTCCTTTCGGATTATCTCCATGATGCGTTTGGTAGACCATCGCCAATCTACCACGAATTCCATCCCGAAGAATAATTGGATCTGCTAATGTCGCTTCAATACTACCCGTATCGCTCGCATATATTTTTTCAGCGTACCACTGAGATTTGAGTTGCTCCAAGGGGAAGGGTCTGTTAGATTTAAAATTGACTAAACTTGGTGCTACCGTTTTTCCATCTCCTGTGACCCGCATATTCAGGTTCTCAATTTCCTCAACATTTATATCAACATGTGGGAGATCCATAAGGTTTTGTAGAGGTGCTTTGTTATTTGGTGTGGCATCTGAACTGTAATACCCCAAGTAATCTGCATGATTCAGAATCGTATCACCATCGGTTGTTTCGATCCAGTTTTCTGCTACAGATCCATCAGGCTGGGTATTCCCTGGGGCATAGATTGATGCGGGTAAAACGCCATAAAGGATGCAGACATTCACGGCACCGTTTGCTGTTGTTTCAACCATCCAGTTTTTAAGATATCCCTCATTTTCTGTAAGCGCCGCACGGATTCCATTGGATTCCAAAAGTTTTTTTGTTGTTTTTGCTGCAACTGTCGCATTTTCCAATGTTATCCACGAGGCACTACCTGTATAAATCAATACATCCATCGGAGGCTCTACCTGACTTGTATCCGATACACCAGATACAATAGCTGTTGACTTTTTCTGCACTTTCGTGCAACTCGCAAAGGAAACCGTACAACCGATTAAAGCGATAATAACTATCCATCGGTATTTCCGCATTTATAGTTCTCCTTACTTAAGTGTAACGTGATTTTATAGTAGATTCTGTAATTACTTATACACTCAGCATCGGTGCGGTTAGGAAACCGCACCATAAGCGTCAATTTAGGGGATCCCAGGCCCGGTAGGTTCGGTTTCCTAACCGAACCGGACTTTGAGTAGAAACTTTGGATCCTTCAAAGCCGCTCTTTAGTCCCGTAGGGACGGCATCTATGTAGTACGTGTATGAGCCAAAACCCTCAGCCCCGTAGGGGCGGCATCTCTATAATAGCGAAGTTTCTATAGATGTCACCCCTACGGGGTTCAAGGTCTTCTGGTAATATGTGTCTACAGAGATGCTGAAGAAACACCCAAGCAAATAAACCCTACGGGACTAAAAAATATGTCTGTTTCCCTAAAATTGACACCTATGGTGCGGTTAGGAAACCGCACCTACCGGAGGTTAAAAGTGTCTCTTTATTTTTGGAATTTACTATAATTCCTTTCTTTACACAAAATTTTTTATATTAAGTAATTATACATTAATATAAATTAAAAAGCAAATTTATTTTTCCATGGGGAACAGAACCGCTTCAGATCCAGTTTATCGCTCTGCTTCCGCGTTAATCCTTCGATTTCTTATCCGGTTGAACGCCGTGTGGTTCGTGATCGGTACTTTGTTTCGGCGCGTATAAACCGATGCAATTACCGCTTGGATCAAGGAACATAGCGAAGGAACCCATGCCACTCGGAATAGCCCGCGGCGGGACAAGTGTCTGACCGCCAAGACTTTCTGCCTTTTCAAGCGACGCATGAAGATCGTCTACTTGAACATAAATTGTGACACCATTAGAAGAGCACGTATCATCAGTTGTCGTAAATATGTGTCCATCTACGCCGTTCTCCGACTCTGGATCCACACTATAGATGCCGTGCGTGTTGTCGTTAATATTCCAACCAAATATGGAACTATAAAAATCGCTTAACTTTTTACCATCCCTGCCCGATATTTCAAAATGTACGACTGGATTTCCCATTCAGATACCTCTTGTATGTGTGTTATGAACTTTGATATTAATTAGAACTTACGCATTTTGCCTTAAAGTCCCCCTGATAAGGGGGATTTAGGGGGTTTAAAGGGCGGAAATGTCCAATATTTTTGCGTAAGTCCTATTAATTATACACCAAACTACTACCCAAAATGCGAATTAATCTTTTCACGTTTTGCATTTCGATTGATACTCAGAACAATTTGCGCTATAATAGCATTTAAGACTTAAGAGGTAATCGAAAATAACATCATGCAAACATCTCATAAATATTTAGACCCGGTCGCACTCTCTCGGATTGGCGGGATGGAACTTGTTGCACGCCTTGTCGTTGAAGGGTTTGTCACGGGTCTGCACAAAAGTCCGTATCAAGGGTTCAGCGTCGAATTCGCGGAACACCGGCAGTATATGCCCGGCGATGAAATCCGCTATATCGATTGGAAGGTCTTCGGGAAATCCGATCGGTATTACGTCAAAAAGTTTGAAGAGGAGACGAACCTGCGCGCCTACATCCTCCTTGACACAAGCGCGTCAATGAACTATAAACACACCGAGGAGTCGTTGACGAAGTTTGAATACGGGTGTTACCTCGCGGCGACGCTCACTTACCTGATGCTAAAACAACGAGACTCCGTCGGCTTGGCTCTTTTTGATACGGATATTACGCAATACATTCCACCGAGAGGCGCGGCAACACATCTTCAAGCGATTATGTCGGCGTTGGAAAACGCTACTCCGGGTCAGGAAACCAAGTTGAGCAGCCTTTTTCACGAACTCGCCAAGCGGATTGTACGACGCGGTTTAGTCATTGTTATCTCGGACCTGCTCGATGAACCTTCGCAAGTCATCTCGGCGTTGAAACATCTCCGCCACCAGAAACATGAGGTGATCGTCTTTCACCTGCTTGATTCTGCTGAACTTACCTTCCCTTATACCGGCTCTGTCGTCTTTCGGGATATGGAAACCGGAGAGACACTTTCAACACAAGCGGACAGCCTGAAAACGGACTATCTTGAGAAACTGAACGCGTTTATCCAGAGTTACCGTCGTGGGTGCGGCGCAAGCCAGATCGATTACGTGCAAATGGATACCGCCACGCCGTTTGACTATGCGCTGTCTGAGTACCTATCTCGCCGAAAGTAGACATCTTTCGCAATATCCCATTTCCCATGCCACATTGGTAATAACATCTTTACTCAGATGCAGATAGACGTTTGATAACAACAAGCGTTAAATCATCGTACTGCTCTGCTTCTTCAACAAATATCTGAACGTCTTCAACGATGTGTTGAATCACTTCCTCAGCAGTGCATTCGTTTGGGATTTGGGAAACCAATACTTTTAAACGTTCATCTCCGTACATTTCTTCGGCAGGGTTGAGGGCTTCAATCAGTCCATCGGAGTGGAAGATCAGCACATCGTCTTCAGCTAAATCAAAAGTGGTAGATTCATATTGAACACTTTTCATACCACCGAGAGGCAGGTCACTATTTTCAATTTCAATGATTTCAGTGCCTCTTTTCAGGATAGGATACGGTTGTCCACCATTGGCGTAATCAACACGTTTCTCGGATTCATTAAGGATTGCCAAGTTGAGTGCAATAAAGTTGGGACCGTACATTCGGGGTGCTAATCCTGCATTGAGATCAGTAAGGATAACATCTGCATCAGATCTGAATCTGGCAACTTCATGGAGCATTCCATTGGTGAGCACGGCATTCATCGCCCCGCGCAATCCTTTACCTGCAGCATCTGCGACTGCAACAGCGGTTTGCCCGTTTGCGACGGTTAAGTACTCGTAAAAATCGCCGCCCACTTGCGTTGCGGGAACCGACATCCCAGCAATATCAAACGCTTTTGTATCTGGTGATTCTGTGGGGAGTAGCCCTATTTGAATGTTTTGTGCCTCATCCAACTCAGCGCGGATCCGCTGCATTTCTGCTTCCTCTTTTTCAGACATTTCGTTACGCAGCTGCGCGGTGCGCCTTCGGGTGATAAACAATCTACCGACAAGCGCAAGCACAACCGTCATGAACATGAGTGTCGGGAGATAGGTTCGCCATAGTGCCCAGAAGGGTGGCGGGATACTAAAATCAACCACGGCGGGTGGCTGCGTGTAGGGCCAATCTTTGCGGAACGCCTTAGCGATGAAACTGTAGCTGCCAGCTTTGAGTCCAGTGTATCGTATGCATAGAACGCCGTTTTGGTTTTGAAATTCCTGAAGCACACCCTCGTTATGCGTGGCTTGTTGCGTTGCCAATCCAGATGCCGGAAACCATCGGGTAGATAGAATGCCGGAAGCACTCGCAGGCAAAAGCGCGAACTCCTCCGCTGAAAGTTTTGTCCATCCAGGACTCTCTAACCCGATTATTCTAAATTGATAGGATAGGTTTTCCCGGAGGGAACTAATACCGCGTACATAGAAGGTGATATGCTTATTTCCACGTGCCGATAAGGTAATATTCGATGAGAGTTCAGTGTAGGTTTTATCAGCCTGTAGGGCTGTGAGTCGATAAAACGGGAGTCCGCCGCGCGTCGGTGTATATTGTGTAACACCGCCTTGAGTTGCGAACCAAATATCTTTGTCAGAAGATTCATAAATTTTCGAGATGTTGTTATGCGCCAGTCCGTCTTTTGTGGTGAGCGTATCAAAGGTTTCACCATCGTATCGGACAGTGCCGCCGCCCTTTGTTGCGAACCATATACTGCCGTTACTATCCTCAATGACATCCTGTACATTGTCGACAAGAAATCTCTCTTTTCTGGGATTCCGAGATGTACTTTTAGTTGTATACGTTATGAGTCTTTTCCCATTGTAGCGAACCGCCCCACGAGATGTAGCGAGCCAGAGATCGCCTTCTTGAGAAATCAAGGACGCGTTTACTGAAGCGAGTTCAATGGCGTTCGTTGTGATTAACTCCTTGTCAAGATATGTTTTGAGAACGTCCGGGAAGAGGAAAGTGACTTTTCCATACAATTCTTTTGAGTGCTGCCAGACGCCGAGTGGCGCAGTATTAGAATTCCGCTTGAGCACAATTGGTTCAGACGGATCAGAGACATTCCAACGTATCAATTTCCCAGTCACGGCGTTGTAAAACCATTTGTCGCCTGATGGCATCTCCAACATCTTTGTGACTTTAATCAGACGCGGAAGGGTCTCTGGCTGAATATTTATAGCCGTTGAAGGTCCAATCGTTTTGGGATAGGACTGCACTTTTCCGTTCTCATAAAGCACCCATAATTTGTCGTTGACATCTGTGTGTAAGGCATTTATAGCGGATTCAGCATGCTCAATTTCTAAATCTGTTTGAAAAGGAACCCTCTGAAAGCGGTCTGTAAACCATAGCAATCCTGTCGCGTCTACTTTGAAAAGATGCCCTCCAAAAGCCATCCATCGGTGTTCGCCATCGGTAACAAATAGATTAGGCTCCCTATCAGACGGTCTCCTGATGTGTCCTGATCTCGGTTTAACAAAGACAGAAACCTCATCGAAGAACTCGTCTCTGTATCGGAAGAGCGTGTGTTGTGTAGCCTCTTCACTGTATATCGGTTTGTTAACAAACCAAATGTATCCGTCAATTTCAAATATTTTTATAATATCTGTCCATAATGCAAAATGTGATTTCCCTCTAACACTACCACCGATGCCAATACTATGATTCTGAATTGCGGGTTTCGGGTTAAATACTGTTACGCCGTTATCATGTCCAAACCACAAGTCCCCGTTAATTGCCTCAAAAATGGTGTGAACGCGGTCAATACCGAGTCCTCCACTGACACGATAGGGCGTTAACTTAAGAGCCTTATCGTATTGGTGTACTTCACCGTTCTCATCAGTAAACCACAGATGTCCCCATGCGTCCTCAATTTCAAGCACCTCTCGCATATTGCTGGGGGTCTGCAGTTGCGAACCATCCCACCACCTTGTGATGCGGCCGTCACTAAACCAGAGCCGTCCTTCCGTGTCAGTTTGGAATGTGGCTTGTTTGAGGGATCTATACCGCCCAAGATTTCCCTGTCCTGAACCTAAAGCGAGCATCCCATCAAAGGTTTTTCCATCAAACTTTAGGAGCAGGTTATAGCCTCCGAACCAAAGATTCCCGGAAGTATCTTCTGTTATCGCCTCAATTGCACCAGCGGCATTAAGGGCATCGTGCCGCCTGAATCCCATATTCGGTTGGAGGCGCGGCGTTTGGGCCTCCGCTTTCTCATTTGCATCTGTCGGACGCGCCTCACGAAAGCTAAGGATTACCGCACTTTTTTCATTTCCGCCTTCACTGCCGCCAAGCCAAAGCGTCCCGTCTTCGCTTTGAAAGATAACGTTCATTGTCAATGTTTCCGTTGACAGGTGTAGTGCCTCGCCTTGAATTTCGTTGCGATGTACCTCTGGGAGCTTTTGGACACCTGAGGTGACGTACTTCGTTAGCCACTGATTTTCGCTAACCCACACATCGCCCCACCTGTCAACAATTAACAAGTTTCCAGTGCCGATCAGTTGGATCGAAGTGCCATCAAAACGACTGACGTGCCCCGTTTTTTCGGAATCATCTCGTGTAAGAAACCAGATGTGTCCCCACTTATCTTCAACGATTTGTCGCGTCCGTCCGAGTAACGCCCCGGCGTGAACACCAGATGCTGGCACCCCCTCCAAAGTGATCGGGGAAGCCATGTAGGGCACAAAAATTTCGCCATCAAAACGACTGACACCGCCTCTATCAGAACCGAACCAAAGCATCCCTCGACTGTCCTGAAAAACAACTGGAACTATAGGACCTACAAGACCGTCAGCAACTGTATAGGTTTCCAACCGCTCGAAAGCTACAGAAGATTGAATAAAAATGGTGGAGAAGCATAAAATTAAGATGAATAGGACTTACGCAAAGTTGACGACAATAGAAGGCTTTTTGATCTCTCGTCGCAGATAGTCCTCGTATAAACTTTCTTTCAGGCGGTAAATCGTTTGACCCGTCGTGCGCGCAGCACGCGTCAAACTGACCCAGACCCACAAACAACAGGCAATATGATTGCGTTGTCCACGATGTTGACGACTTTGGCACTTGCTGATACCTGTCGTTTGCTTGAGCTCACGATGAAGTTGCTCAATCTTCCAACGAACGCGACATTCTTGCTGCGTCGCAGTCACATCCGATTGAGATAAATCGTTGGTGGCAATATATTCCGTGCGTCTGGTGCCGGACGCTATCCGAAACAACTTCACTTGGTGGCCTTTCGGAAACTTGTAGATATGAACACGTTTACCCTGTCGCAACTCTGATTCTGTCCACGTCAGATCATCTATCCGTTTGTGCGGGTCAACACCCTCAGTGTCATTGACGAGACGATTGCGTTTCAAGGGAGCATAATAGATTTTTGAGAGACTCTGAATCGTTTTTAGCACTGCCATTGAAGCATACCAAGAATCTACTAACACGACCCGAAACGGGAGATTTTTCACGAAGTAGGCGTTCTGCAACATCTCCTGAAGGTGTTGAAGTTTGGTTTTCGCGTCTCGGTCTGGATCATAGATACGGTAATCAATAATCCAATACTGATGCGTCTTCGGATTGACATAGACACATGTCACGAGACCGATGCCTTGGATGACACGTTTTTCGGAGCCACTCCACTGCCGGCGAACAGGTTCTATCTGTTTCGCATAAGGTTTTGGCATGACGGTATCATCAAAAAGAACGTATCCGTCTTCATCAAACTCAATATCGTTTCGCACCGAACGCCAGAGTTCACGGGCAGGGATACGTTCGGTATTCAGGAGACGATTGAGTTGATCATGGCTCCATTTCTCCGTATGATTGGCAAAGTGTGTCTGTGTGAAGTTCTGAAAACCGGCTAACAAAAATTGGCAATAATCCGAGAACAGCGGTTGTCTCTTTTCAGAAAGATTCATGCTCATCATAATTAAAAACTATAACACATTTTAATTCATTGCGTAAGTCCTAATGAATACAAATTTTATCAAGCTATTCACGACGAACCACCTCCAATAATTCAAAGCCGTGAGACATTTAGCATGTCTGTATTAGGACTTACGCAATTTGCTGATAAATACCTACGGACCACCCGCCGCTGGCGAGGTTTTTGCGGCGTACACGCCCAGATGCGAAGTGCATCGCGGCGTACACGCACCGGGGAATGCCATACGGAGAACCTTCATACCGTTGATTCATGCGATCTGCATTCAAACCGCGCCAGCAAAAGACGCTGCGTAAGTCCTATGTATAAAAAAATAAATTCGAGAAATAGAGCTTGAATTACTTAGTTAGGGGTTAGGATAAATAAGGAAATCCGGAAGTAGCCTTCGCTCTGCTGAAAGAATAACAGATTTGAGAAGGCAAGTCAAGAAAAATCAAACGCATTGACCCGTTAAACACATTATGATACAATAGGGTATCAACAGCACAGGCAATCGGACATAAGGACAGCGAAAGGAGCAAATGATGAAAACATATCGGATCGGAATTTTGGGGTGTAGAGGTCGCGGGACATCGGCAGCACGGGCATATCATGCACATCCACGCACAGAAATCGTCGCGCTCTGCGATCTGATTGAAGAACGCCTGAACACTTTAGGCGAAGAAGTCAACGTCACGGCACGGTTCACGGATTTAGACGAGATGATCCAGCAGACGCAACCCGACATCGTCGCGATTCCCACCGGCACGGAGTTTCATTACGATCTGTGTATGCGTGTACTGGAACACGGTGTCCACATTGAGGTTGAGAAACCGATGTGCGTAGACCTCGTGCAAGCGGATGCTGTTATCGCTAAAGCGGAAGAGAAAGGCGTGCAGGTCGCTGTGCATCATCAGGGACGAGTTGGTGCGTCTATGCAGGCACTCGCGCGCGCTTTTAATGCCGGGAAAATCGGTGAATTGCGTTATATGTACGGCAGCGGAAAAGGCTATTACGGCGGCTACGGACTGATGAACATCGGCACGCACATGCTGAACAATATGCTGCACTTCGGGAAACGCTGCAAAAGTGTTGTCGCACACCTGACAACGGGTGCAAAACCGATCACACCTACAGATGTCGTCCCATCGCCGAGCGGGATGGGGACGATCGCGGGCGAATATATCACTGCAACATTACAATATGAAGGTCACGTCACCGGCACGCTGCTCCAACACCGGTTCCATAAGATGGATACGGATGCGTATTCTATGGAACTCTACGGGACTGAGGGGCGACTTTTATGGAAAAGCGGCGGCGCATGGTGGCTGCCGACACCGCACTATCTCCCTGACGGCACACACGACCAGTGGGAAACGCTGGAACTTGTCTATCCTGAACACTATAACCGCAAAAGTAGCGCGTCGGAAGCGGATTACTGGTTCGTAGAGGACTACGTCAATGCTTTAGATGAAGGCAGACCGCATACATGCAGCGGCACCGAAGGACGACACATCATTGAGATGATGATGGGGATCTTTGAGTCGGCGGCGTATGGAACCCGTGTTGATCTTCCACAGTCCGATCGGCAACACCCGTTATTACGGTGGCGTAAGGAATCAGATTTAGACACACCCGCAGAAATGCCAAGAGCATACGGAGACTGGCTAACCTTAGAATCAAATCGAATTAGTTAAAAGTAATAGGCACACTCATGCAGGTTAAAAAATAAACTGGGTGATTTACTCCAGGTCCGGTAGGTGCGGTTTCCCAACCGCACCGGGTCCTATAAAAAAACCGAAAATTACCCGATTAAATTCTTAAACTTCATCCTTGTGCCGTAACTCAACCGCCCTACTACAAGCAAAACCGTTCGTAGTAGGGCGATTCTGCGGCGTACTCGCCCAAATGCGAAGTGCATTATCGCCTGTCGCCTAATCCAAATTATTTACCCTGCGCGCAATCGCACCGAACCCAAATCAAGAACACACCTACATTATTTCCGCGATAACCGCGTTCGTCTGCAACCCGGATTCGCCTGAACATCGGACCGGTTCACCTGTTTTGAGGTGATTGACGAAATCTTCAACAAGTCCTGTATGCGTATGTGGCAATGGGGTCTGATGCAGTTCAACGAGTCCTTCCGACTTCGTTTCAAGCGTCAGGTGTCCCGAATTCAGCGGCGAACACCGTAAACATCCTTCCGTGCCGTAAACCTCAACATCGTCAATAGAGACACCAACATTCCAGTTGATATTCGCGACAGCATGCGCGCCGCTCTCAAAACGGAGCGTAAACACAGCAGAATCGTCTACGTCAATGTCCAGATGTACTGCTTCCGCATACCCTTGCACAGACGCAATATCTCCCATCAGATACTGGAGGAGCGAGATCCGATGGCTACCGAGATCCATCAGCACACCGCCACCGCTGACTTTTGGATCCACCCGCCAACTGCTCAGGTCATGCCGATTCGGATTATAGAAACCGGTATGATTGATCTTTGCGAGTACCACGTCACCGATAGCACCCTCATCCATCAACGCCCTCATCTTCACGATATTCGGATAGAAATTCCGGTAATAGGCGAGCATCAAGGTAACACCCGCGTCGTGGCAAGCATCCACCATGCGTTGACACTCCTCAACCGTCATCGCCATCGGTTTCTCACAGAGGACGTGCTTACCGGCTTCCGCGACACGGATAGTCTGTTCACAATGGAGGTACGGCGGCGTTGCGACGTAAATCGCGTTGAGTTCGTCATCTCCCAGAAGATCGTCTATATCCGTATAGACCCGTTTCGCGCCGTGTCTCTCAGCAAATGCTTCCGCTTTCGCACGGTCGCGTCGCATCACAGCAATAAGTTCCGAATCATCAACGCTATAGAGCGGCGGTCCGCCTTTGTACTCAGCGACATCGCCACAACCGAGTATGCCCCATCTGAGTGTTGCCATGAAAATGTTCCTTTCCCAATTCAGAGTATGGTCATCGCCGTTAGTATACAGCAAAGCCTCGGATGTGTCAACGCTTTGCTGTAGGAGGGATCTCCGAATCCCGACTTTTCGTTGAACACTAGGCAGAAATCTGTTAGGATACTCTATAAGGAAAAAATAGGAGAATTTACGATGGAAAAAGATCCAACACTTGGGAGTATCGCCCCTTTTTTTATAGTTGAAAACCTCGCTGCATCAATTGACTTTTACAATCAGAAACTCGGTTTCAAGACAGATCTACTTGTCCCCGAAGATGACCCGTTTTTTGGGATAGTATCTCGTGATAGCGTGCGAATTCTTCTCAAACATATCACTGAATCTATTCATCCAGTCCCAAACCACACACGTCACGAATGGGCAAGGTGGGACGCTTTTATCTGGGTTTCCGATCCGGACGCGCTGTTTGCCGAGTATCAGTCGCGTGGCTTAGCATTCCACGAACCGCTCGCAGACACCGACGACGGTTTACGTGCCTTTGAACTCAAGGATCATGATGGGTATGTTTTGTGTTTTGGGAGACCGCTTTGAATGGAAAGAGATGGGCTGCAAATGCGTAATCTTGACATTAATGGAAACAGGGGGATATTACAGTGACAACGCGTTCAACACTTCAGGAGATCGCTCCTTTTTTTATAGTTGAAAACCTCGCTGCATCGGTCGACTTCTACAATCAGAAACTCGGTTTCAAGACAGATCTGCTTGTCCCAGAAGAAGACCCTTTTATTGCGATAGTATGTCGTGATAACGTGAGGATTATCCTGAAACATATCACTGACTCCATTCATCCAGTACCCAATCATACTCGGCACGATTGGGCAAAATGGGACGCTTTTATTTGGGTCTCCGACCCTGATGCGCTGTATACCGAGTATCAATCGCGTGGACTGGAATTCCACGAACCGCTCGCAGACACCGACGACGGTCTCCGTGCCTTTGAACTCAAGGAGCATAACGGTTACGTGTTGTGTTTCGGAAGACCGCTTTGAGAGGAGGTAGGATGAGAGAATGGACTTTAATCCTCCATTCTTCAGTCCCGTAGGGACGATATGTTTATAGAAATGTGTTGGTTCGAGTTTCCCAGCCCTGTAAGGGCGGCATGTGTACGGTAGTTTTGGTTGTTTGTCTGAATCGCGGATTACACGGATTGCGCAGATTTACGCGGAAGGAGTTCTCTTGCTCCAGCGGAGCAACATGTCTATAGCCTACACGTTTAACAAGACCGGCACTCCAGCGGAGTGCTATGTTTGAGAAATTTCCAAAGTTGGGTATAAACAAAAGGCAGGGCTGCTTGTCCTGCCAATGATTAGCATTATTTTGAATGGCTGAATCTTTTCACAGCATCATTGAGTGCTTTGATGTATGCTGCCTGTGCTTTCTTTACGTTAGATGTATGACTCCTATTTGAAACACGAACTGCTTCCTGAACCGCATCGATTGCCCTACGAACTGCTTCACTATCAGCTCCACTTTTTCTGACAGTAGAGAATATATAGTCAGTTTTCATACGAGACATCAGTTTGCCCTCCTTATTTGTAGCAACAATCTAAATTATACACCTACTCGCAAAAAGTTGCACCTTAAATTTTTATTTTATCTGGGTATCCGATCCTGACGCGGTGTATGCCGAGTACCAGTCGCGTGAATTAGAATTCCACGAACCCCTCGTAGACACAGAGGACGGTCTCCGTGCTTTTGAACTTAAGGAGTATAACAGTTATGTTTTGTGTTTCGGAAAACCGCTATGAATAGATAAGTTGTAAAATGGAGAATAAACTTCAAGGTTTAAGGAGCGAAGGGTTTTACGCAACGAAATCCAGTAGTGTTACTCGTACGCACTAGTGAATTGTTGGAGCGATAAGCAATTCGCACGTAGCTTGCACTACTGGACCAGGAACCACCACGTAACACGCGGGCAGCCGTGAGACTCCTAAAATTACTAACAATACTATGAATACTACCACCAGCAACGGGATTTCGACGCGCAGAGTTGGCATAAAAGTTGCTGCTATACGCGTCAAGACACCACTCCGATACATTTCCTACCATATCATATAGTCCATAAGAATTCGCTTGATAATTGCCAACGCGGGTGGTACTACCAACATTCCTGTCGTAGTTTGCCGTTTGGGAATTAACCAAACCGCCTGACAGATAGTTGTTGACTAATCCACCGCGTGCTGCTTTTTCCCACTCTGCTTCCGTTGGTAGACGTTTTCCTTTCCATTGTGCATATGCCATAGCTGCATACCAGCTTACCCAAATAACAGGATGATTGCCTTTCCCATACGGATATCTATTTCCAGTCCAATGTTTCAAGTAATCACCATCATGGTACTTACCAAGAATACGATCCTTCCGCCACCATGGATTGGCATCAATAAACCTTTTATATTCTTCATTGGTTACCTCATACTTGTCAATGTAAAAGGAATTAACATAAACTGTATGTACTGGTTTCTCATCGGTATATGCAGCAGTATCGCTACTTCCCATACGAAAATCGCCAGCAGGAATCAGAACCATTCCTGCTAACTCCATGGAATTGCGTGTTGGAAGTTGCAATGGACTAACCCTGGAAGTCAATCTTTGAATCTCTGTGTCCTTTTCAGCAAGCTGCCTCTTCAACTTTTTGTTTTCGCTATTAAGTGTCCTTTTTTCGTCTTCCAGCGTCTGAGAACCATCTTTCAGCGTTTGAAAGTTGCTCGAAAGTTGTTGAATTTCAATATCCTTGGCTTTAACTTTATGAAGAGCCGCATTTTTTTCATCCATTTGTGCTGTTAATACCACAGCACAAACGACTAAGACTATGCCGAAGAAAAATGTAAGATACTGCCAAATATTAGTCTCAGACTTTGGTGTTGGTGACACACGGTCTGGTGTTGTTGGTCCAGGATTTGATGCTGAATCAGAAGCAGGTGGCTTTGGATTGGAAGTAGGCGGTTTCTGTCTTGGAGGAGGCGATACTGGTCCAGGTTGTGTTGGACGCACGGAAGGGGACGCGGTAGATTTTATAAAGTCCAAAAGTTGACGAGCGGGTTGATAATTCGGATCAATCTTTAAGGCTGCGCTTGCCGCAGTTATTGCCCGACTATTGTTACTCCATTCAAAATAGGCAAGTCCCAATCCATAGTGTGCCTCTTTATAGTTAGGTTTAAACTTAATCGCTTGATGAAATTCGGTAATCGCATTTGCATACCGTTTGGTCCGACGGTAAACATGTCCGCGACCGAAATATGCTCTGGCATAATCTGGTTTGATGTCTATTGCTTTTTGGAATTTTTCAAGTGCCTC
The DNA here is from genome assembly GCA_965208735.1 of Candidatus Poribacteria bacterium. GTDB lineage: Bacteria > Poribacteria > WGA-4E > WGA-4E > WGA-3G > WGA-3G. The sequence continues at coordinate 3,193,038 of CBDBPM010000002.1, read as the reverse complement.
GTCATAACATTCATCATTTAGAAAGGATTCCCCTTGATCGCAATACGTATTAGCATCTAGTTTTGGTAATATCGCCTCCAACGGTGCTAACTGATCAATAGAAGTTTTGGCACAAAAATCCTTTAAAGTAGCAGCCAACTGTTGAACATCAGGTGATAAATTTGCGAGCTCTTGAAAAATGTCTGATTGGGCGGGATTCTCAAAATCCTTTTTTGAAAACAGCAATCCCTTTTCGGTTTTATCCTTAAATCGATTCCAAAGTTCAGGTTTCTCTGCCAAACTTAGAAAGGAAAGATAAATGACCAATTCCGAGAAATAGTCAACCTTTTCGTTAACTTGTCCGCCACCCGTTATTCTGATAGGATGTTGATATTCCGGCAGTCCAACAATTTGTTCTGGCTGACCTTGAAGTGTTGGAACAAACAAACCGTCATAGTCTATCAATTTGATTTCGACATTGGTTCCATTCTGCTTAATCAGGATATTTCCATCTTGGAGATCTCCGTGCGAAATCTGGTGGTCATGGAGGGTCGCAACCATTTTTTGAAACTCACCTGCTACTATTCTAAAGATATTTGGGGTCTGTAAATTTTTTCCAATAAAATCGCGTAATGTCTCCCCATCCACCCATTCCATACGTGTGATGGGATACTTTTTGCCCATCACCATAATACCTTCCGGTTCATACTTAAAATCAATAAACCAAGGCAAACTCTCCTGTGCTAGATAATCTGATATTTTTTGGTAGCGAACTTGTGCATTGTTAACGCCCTGTGTCCAGCAACGCAGCGCGAAGGTTTTAGACCCTACATTAATTGGGAAAACAATTGAAAATCCTCCAGCGTAACTTATCAAGAAACTATCTTTACCTCGTTTGGGTTTCCCGCCCTTCAGTTTCAGATCTTGCAAACTTACATGAGGATAATCCCGGACTGCCTCCGTATATTCAGATCGGCTTGGCCAAAGCATCTTTTGCTCCTCTTACTTCGTTAGTTTCATTAAATAAGCGTAAGGATGAGATCTCGTAAAAAACGATAAAGACCATAAAAACCCCAGAGACTAAAGAAGCTAGTGAGCAGGGCCCAAAAGACAATTTCAAAGATGTTATCTCGTAGTTCAACATCTTCTTGCGAAACCTGTTCTTCGGAAGATATTTCCCGTCCATCCGCTTCAGTTTCAGAGGATTCAGATTCCTCCACCGAAATTAGCATCAGCGTCACGTCGTCATTCACCAAACGAATACTTTCTTGATCACGCGCTAAATCCACAAAACTGTAAAATTGCTCATCAGTCTTTATCCTTTTGAGTTGATTCAGAACCGCTTCTAATTGATCGGTTTCTTCATGTTGCACAATCCATTTCGCCAAAGCATCTGTTGCTAAGATGAATATGTCTCTGGATTGAATTTCACCACCGACAAAAGTAGGTTCGTAATAATTTTTTTCGGGAAAACTCGATACAGCCTCGGGGCGATCCGTAAAGTCCTCTGATTTTTCAATTAGATAACTTCTAAATCCAGTTTTACTTTTGTGAAAAAGACAACTATCACCTATGACGATTGCCCGCCATTTATTTTTGAGTTTATCAATTTCCAGTCCAATGAAGGTAGAGACAGCAGGCTCTCTGACATTAAACGAGTTGGTAAGGTAAAATTGATTTCGCGCTTTAACCCTCTCTTCAACCCGTTTGTACCACTCCGCTTGAATAGGATCTAACCATTCTTTCCAATTCTCCTCATTTGGAAACAGAGTTGGCAACTCACAGAAATGTTCAACAAGGAGTTCTGCCCACCACTTAGGAAAGAAAGATCGCGTAGCACCATCTGCGATAGCATAGCGGCAACTATCTTCATTTACCTTGACAGCATCCTGACAGTCGTTAAGACTTTCGGCTTTTTTGTGTGTAATGAAAGAGAACACCTTTTTTAGGGTTATCATCACTTTAGCCAGTAGTTGGAGGGACGGCTCGTACCTGCGTTAAACCCAAACTGCCAAACTGTAGGAGTTTAATCATTGAGGTCTCGTCCATATTATATCCGAAACACCGCGCACCTAACTCAGGCAAAAATCCGGCATCTTCTGCAGGCTTGACCAAAGGTCGTGGCAAGGCACTGGATATATAAAAGAGATATTCTGCCAATGGTTCACCAGAAAATTGAGTCGTATCATGTGGAAAAACGATTTCTTGCTCGCCGTTAGTAATATGAAGATTGAAAACCAGACTAGCACCATCTGTAGTTTCCATACCCATGATTTTCCGAGCACTATCTCCTGCTAAATCAGGACGCGTAGCAGCACCATCAGTAATGTTGATGACTATTGGTGGAAAACTATCGGGTTTATGAGAAACCCAGCGTTCAATAACCTCAGCAGCGCGTTGAAAAGCTTCATGCATCGGAGTACTACCACTCGCTTTCGGTTCTAACCAAATCGGCATTTCAATCTCACTTTCAATTATCCTACTAACACTGTCAGAGATCATTTTTTTTCTCTTTTCCATTCTAACCATTCTTGAAAGGATATCTGATATCATACCTTCAACAACGCACTCTACTTGTTCACCATAGCCAATAACAGTCACGTGACACCTTTCTCTTATCTCCTCGCCACTCCGGCAGGCCAGAACGAGTTCCTCAAGAACACGATTGACAGCAAGGGTTGCACGCTCTGCCTTGGGGCCTTCATCATTAAAGGATTCCGACATTGAATACGATTGATCGACCAAGATGACGATACATCCCGGATTAGATGTCCCAATAGGTACATTGCTGTATTCAGTTTTTGAGGAAGTTTTGTCAGGAGTAACAGCATCTTGATACTCAACTGGCGAAGGCTGTCGGGAGGTTGACGGAACTTTTTGTGATGTTTTATCAGGAGTAACACTATCTGGTGTTTTAGTTTCCGCCTTATTATCGCGATATTTTCTGACCAACCATCGTCCGAAAAACGTGCATCCTGCTATGAATCCACTTCCAAGTAGATGGTATGGGATACCTTCAGGTTGCCAAATAAGTCCCATAAACCATACAATTGCACATATCACTCTAACCCACAACTTTGAGACCAAGATAAATACTGGTATTGCGATTACGGATAACAAGGGCACTTTCTCCTTGTAGATATATTTGCACTTCTGCAATAATTATAACCCAAGTTGCCACCGATTTACAGACGTAACGCCCCTACCGAGTGCAACTGTTTGAAAATGCAGTTTTCTATAGATATATCACCACTACGGAGTGCGGAACGCCTTTGAAACCTTCGTGAAACGTTCAAAATTTGTGAGTAGTAACTTGGGTAATTGTATTTAAAGTTTAGACAATTTATGCGATATACAGGCATCCGCACAAGGCGTAATGCCTGCTTTCGATCCAAAATCTGCTGAATATGCTGCGATTTTGTTTTTTCAGTAAACTCGGAGAAACAAAACTTCGGTCCCCGCAACCAGCAGCCTCAGCCAGACGAAAGGTGTAGAGAACAAGGGAATCGATATTCCGAGAAAAGTATCCCCTTAAAGTTGTCATAGTTTTAGGCGATAGATGGCGGAAGAGCTTTTATTTGTGTTAGCCCCAAAGTGCCGAAGTTTAAGATTGTAATCATTGAAGTTTCGTCCGCGTTATACCCGAAACACCGCGACTCCGACACAGCTGGCAATCCTACACTTTTGGCCCGTTCAAACAAAGGTTGCGGCAACTCACTGGATATGTCAAAGAGATATTCTGCCAGTGGTTCACCGGAAAATTGAGTTGTATCATACGGAAAAATGATCTCTTTCCTGCCATCAGCAATATGTAGATTGAAAACAAGGCTAGCGCCATCTGTGGTTTCCATACTTATGATTTTCCGCGCTGCATCTGCTGCTAAATCCGGACGCGTAGCAGCACCATCCGTAATATTGATGACTATTGGAGGAAAAGCGTCAGGTCTGTCAGAAATCCAATGTTCAATAATCTCTGCAGCACGTTCAAATGCCTTATGCATCGGTGTCTGACTATTTGCTTGGGGTTCTAACCATATTGGCATCTCACTTTCAATTTCAATTACTCCACCCGCACCATCAGGTATGAGCTTTTTGACTTTCTTTACATAAATGATAGATGAGACAATCTCCGATATCATGCCATCAAGTACACAATTGACGTGTCCACCATAGCCGATCACAGAAATATGACATCGCTCTCTAATAGTGTCTCCGCTTCGGCACGCTAAAACAATATTCTCAATGACGGAATTGACTGCCTGTGTTGCCCGTTCTGCCTTGGTTCCATTTCCAAAGGGTTCTGACATTGACCAAGATTGATCAACCAAGATGATGATACAACCCGGATTAGATGTACCAATAGGGACATTGCTATATTCAGTTTTTGACAATATTTTGGTAGGAATAACACTGTCTGCGATTTCAGTGTCTTTCTTAAGAATTTCCGACTCAAAATCAGAACGCTCGATCTGCTCAAACCGGTTCTGCCGCAGGTTCCGGTAAAACACCCACGAATCGCTGTCGACTCGAGGCGCGAACAACCCAAACGGTGTATCGGTCGCACTAAGATAACTCTGCAGTTGAGGAATCCCGTAACTTGTCCCGCCCGGCGATTTACACTCGGCAATAGCGACGAAGTTTCCATTAGAGTCACACAGCACAATGTCAGCTCTACGGTTATCTGTGCCCATCTGAATTTTGACTTCTTTGTGAATAGAAAACTCCGAGAATTGTGACTCAGAGAAATAAGCAACGACCTCTTCTACTACTTTATCTTCTGGTTTCATAAAGACTTTCGTTCTCCTAACGTTTTGATTTTCTATCAAGTTGACTATATCACATACACGAATTGGTGTCAAGTAAGGGATAGCGATTAGGAGATCACTTCTACAAAGATGTGTGTTTTTGCTTAGGTGTTTTCCCCAAGAATCGGAGGGTTTTTACTTCGGTATTTCTGCGGATTTCCCTCCTCCTACAAGAAAACTATACCCGTGCTTCCAGCACATCTCCGCTTGCAAACTTATCCAAAACACAGTATAATAGACCCAAACTTGTGCTTCAGCAGGAATGGGAATGACTAACGGAAACAGACAACGGAACCTTGTCAAACCACATATTCTCCTGATTGGGTTGGTGCTTGTCGCTTTTAATAGCTACTGGTGCTTGATGGGAACCGAGGTGTGGCACTCAACACAGTTGACAATCGCCTCGCTGTTCTTTAATGCGGTTTTCACGCTTCTTGTCTTCGTGCTGGTCAATCTACTGCTACAGCGATTTATCCCGCGGCTGGCGATGTCGCAAGCCGATCTACAAACCATCTATGTCATGGTCGTGATGGTAACAACCATCAGCGGACATACCATGATGGGGTACCTCATCCCCGTCCTCGCGCATACATTTCAGTTCGCAACCCCCGAAAATGAGTGGCTATCGCTCTTTGGAAACAATATCCCCAGTTGGATCGCAGTCAAAAGCCCGCGTATCGTAGACGGATTCTACAACGGCGATTCTACCCTCTATACCTCTGCCACCTTAAACGCATGGATACCGCCAGTGCTATCTTGGTCGAGTTTTGTGATTGCGCTCTGGCTGACGTTGTTAGCAGTAACCATCTTTCTCCGTAAGCAGTGGACAGAAAATGAACGGCTGAACTATCCGATTGTCCAACTCCCGTTAGCACTAACGAGCAACCCGAAACGCTTTTTTACTTCACCGTGGATGTGGCTCGGATTCGCGCTTGCGGGGAGTGCGGAACTGCTCAATGGACTAAGTTTCCTGTTTCCAGAGATCCCTTCACTACCTATTAGAAACAAATCGCTTGGACAATTCAGTTCAAAACCGTGGAGCGCGATGGGACCGATCCGCATCTCCTTCTATCCGTTCAGCATTGGGCTGATGTTCTTCACGCCGCTGGATCTCTCGTTTTCGTGCTGGTTCTTCTGGCTACTGACCCGTCTCCAGATGGTCGTGACAGATATGCTCGGCGCACGCAATATCTATAACCTTGAACAACAGACGGGGGCATGGATAGCGTTCGGATGCATCCCGTTGTGGATGGGGCGACGGCACTATGGACGCATTATCCGCAAAGTTTTTGGGATCACACAACGCCGTGGCGAACCACCACCTGATGATTCCAGTGAACCGATGCGTTACCGCACTGCAGCAGGACTGTTCACCGTAGGGTTGATGTTCCTCTTCTTTTTCTGTTATCAGATGGGGATGACCTTCTGGGCGATTGGACTCTTTTTTCTTTTTTACTTTCCGATGATTCTCGGTATCACACGTATCCGCGCCGAGATTGGTCCACCACTGCATCAACTTGTCCTTGTCGATCCGGGTAGGACGATGGTATTGGCGTTAGGTACACGCCGTTTAGGCACAGGCAACTTGATGGGACTAACGTTCCTCTATCCGTTTGTCCGCTGTTTCCGGGCGCATCCGACACCGAGTGAGTTAGAGGCGTTTCGTCTGGCAGAGCAGACTCGCATCGGGTATCGGCAACTGCTTATCGGGATGATACTGGCAATCGTGTTCGGTATCCTGATAACGTTTTGGGCATATCTACACGTCCTCTACGACATGGGCGCGGGCAGCAAGGCACGCGGTTGGATCGTCTATATGGGGTGGGAGACGTTCAACCGCTTGCAAACGTGGCTTGTCAATCCACGGGAAACCGCCGGACCGGAACTCGGTGTTATCGGGAGTAGTTTCCTGTTCACGATATTCCTAATGATCATGAAGATACGGTTCTTGTGGTGGCCCCTACATCCTGCGGGTTATGTGTTAGTCAGCGGCACCGGAATGGGAAGGTTGTGGTTTACAATCTTCTTGGGTTGGTTAGCAAAAGCAATCGTGTTAAAGATTGGCGGTGTGAAACTCTACCGACAAGCCGTGCCATTCTTTCTGGGGTTGATCTTAGGCGATTACACACTCGGATGTCTCTGGAGTTTGATCGGGTTGGTGCTGCAGATACCGACGTATATTGTGTGGCATTGAGGTGTTCAATTTTTGGAACGTTGAAGCACTTCCTCAATAGTCGTTTTGAGATTTTCGTCTCCTTGTTGTTCAGCGAGTTTTAAAGCCATCTGATAATCTGCTAACAACCAGCCATTGATTAACAGAATCTGACCGACCATCAAGATATTCACGTCGTGATAGCACCCACTACCTAAAGGTAGGGGCTTCGGTTTCATAGCAACTGCGGTTTTCTCAAAGCGTCCACCGTCTAACTGTCGCTCCACCCGCAGGCGTTTCCCCTAAACTCTAACGAGTTAAGGGCATATCACGCTTAAGTCGTGGCTATCCCCGCCTGCAATATGTTTATAGCAGCGTTTACATCTCGGTCGTGGTGCGAGCCACATTCGGGACATGTCCACTGCCTGTCCTTCAATGTTAGGTTTTCGTTATGAAACCTACAATCACTACAGGGTTTAGTGGTGGGTGTCCACCGTCGCACCTTACGCAACTCACGACCATGTTTTTCGCACTTATACGTCAGTATTTGAACAAACTGGTAGAACGCAAGGTCGGAAACTTTACGCCCCCACAAGCGTTTCATACCGTCAAGGTTCAAAGTTTCAATAGCGATTGTGTCAAACTTCTCGCAAAGTTCGCTTGCTAATTGCCAATGAAAATCTTCACGTTGGTTCGCTATTTTTCGATAAAGACGGGCAATCTGCCTAACACACCGCCACCAACCGTTAGAACCTTTGACTTTACGCGAAAGACTTTTGTTAAGAGACCGAAGTTTGTTCAAGGACTGTTTCAAGGGTTGCGGGTGGTGTTTTTTCTCACCCGTGCTTAACGTCAAATACGCGTCTTTCATGCCAAAATCCGCCCCTACGCTTTGACCTGTAGTGGGCAAAGGTTTAGATTCCACTAAATCGGTGAGTATGTATATCCAATATCTTCCGCAGTTATCACGCTTGATTGTGATTCGACTCATTTTCCCGTAGAACTCGCGATGTTTATGAAAGGTATAACGCACTTTATCAAACTGCCATTTACGCGTTCTTGGATTCCACTTGCGAAATGTTAAAGTGATACGATTGCCTTCTATTGACCACCCCGTTTGTTTTAGAACAAAGGATTTAAACTTCTGCTTCTTTTTAATTTTCGGTCTACCACCGAGTTTCTTAAAAAAGCGCACATACGCATCATCAATACGCTGCAATTCCGCTTGAATCGCTTGACTGGGCAGGGCATTCCAATGCGGGTGCGTGGTTCGTTTTAAATCCTTGACGTGGGCAGACATAACGATATGGTTCGCATAAGGTAACCCGTCTTTATAGCGTTGGCGTTGCCACTTATGGAAATACTCATGCACCTGCCACATATCATCAAGTAGGTTGCCAATGCGTATTGTGTTTGATTGTTTCCCTATCAGGTATTTATAGGTATTCATGGATTTATCAAGTGCCAAGTCTTTAACCCCTGACAAGTGGGTAGGCAGACACACAGCCATGCGACTGTGCTTGTCATGTCTGCCAACTTGATACTCTAATTATACCACATTTTTTACCGAATGTCAATTTCTTTGCATGGTTCACGCCTTTAGCGGTCTTATATCCCAAAGCTAAAGCGTTGGGATATAAGACCGAATGCCCGTAAATCGTTGAGTCGGCGGGATTTTCTATATCACTAACAGCATCAATACTGCTCGCGCTATCCGGAACGTCTGCTTCGTCGTCAACAGGGTGTTTTGTTGTTTGTGTCATCTTTTTCTCTCCTTTATTTCAAATCAGTTTACATTCCAGTGGACTTGTTGATGCCAAAGACAATGCCCTCCGATAAGTGTGGACTCTTAACCACATTGATTCACAGTGTCTAAGGTAACTCTAAAATCTACGACAGTTTTAGGGACAATATATCACTCTTACGGAGTTTAAATATAATATACTGTAACGCTTGGAATTTGTCAAATCTGAGTCGGAATTCAGTTACACATCGCCTCTTGCAAACTTATGCAAAACGCGGTATAATAGACGGAAACTTCTGCTGAGGTGCTACGCAATTGAGCGACGTTCCGAAAACACATCCCCGATACCTCTCATTGACACTACGAGATAAAATCGTTGCAGGCGTGGAGCAAGGGATTACTTCTATCCATGGGCTTATCGCGCATGGACGTGGTGAGGCTTTTGATTACCTCATCGGGGAGGCAACACAGCCGTTTGCGATTGAGGCGATTCACGCCGCAGCGGCGATGCTCTGTCTGGCAGAACATCCCGTCATCTCTGTCAACGGGAATGTCGCGGCGTTGACACCGGAAGGACTCATCGAATTAGGGCGCGTGCTGAACGCGCCGTTAGAAGTGAACATTTTCCATACGGAAACAGGGCGGGAACAGAAAATCCGAGAGTCCCTCCTAAAACACGGAGCACCGGATGTGCTAATGCCTACAACCGAAGCGCAACTCTCCTATATCGACTCCAATCGGAAATATGTGCATCCAGATGGCATCTTTAAAGCGGATGTCGTCTTCGTGCCGCTTGAGGACGGCGACCGATGTGAGGCACTCCGAAAGATGGGTAAAGAGGTCGTGACCGTTGATCTGAACCCAATGTCCCGGACAGCAAAGCAGGCAAGCATCACGATCGTAGATAACATTGTGCGCGCACTGCCGCTGCTATGCCAAGAAATTCAGAGACGCTCAGCATCCGATACAGAAGTGCCTACCCTTAACGACTATAACAACGCAGCAGTATTACAGAAAGCACTACAGCATATCAGCAGGAGTGGGGATGGCTAACAGAAATGGGACAAGGAATCTTGTTAAACCGCATATTCTGCTGATTGGGTTGGTGCTTGTCGCCTTTAACAGTTATTGGTGCCTGATGGGGACAGAGGTGTGGCACTCAACGCAGTTGACGATCGCCTCACTGTTCTTTAATGCGGTTTTCACGCTCCTTGTCTTCGTACTTGCTAACTTATTGCTACAACGATTCCTACCGCGGTTGGCGATGTCGCAAGCGGATTTGCAAACCATCTACGTCATGATCGTCATGCTGACAACAATCAGCGGACACACGATGATGGGGTATCTCATCCCTGTCCTCGCACACACTTTCCAGTTCGCATCGCCAGAAAACGAATGGATTCCGCTTTTCGGACACCACATCCCCAGTTGGATTGCCGTCAAAAGCCCGCGCGTCTTAGACGGGTTTTACAACGGCGATTCTACCCTCTACACCTCCACCACCCTAAACGCATGGATACCGCCGGTGCTATCTTGGTCAAGTTTTGTGATCGCGCTCTGGCTGACATTGTTATCAATAACGGTCTTTCTCCGTAAGCAGTGGACGGAAAACGAACGCCTGAACTATCCGATCGTCCAACTCCCGTTGGCACTGACGAGCAACCCGAAACGCTTTTTTACTTCACCGTGGATGTGGCTCGGCTTTGCACTCGCAGGCGGCGCAGAATTGCTAAACGGCTTGAACTACCTGTTCCCCGATATACCCGCGCTACCGATCAAAGGCAAAACAATCGGGCAATTCAGCTCAAAACCGTGGAGTGCGATGGGACCGATTCGTATCTCTTTCTATCCATTCAGTATCGGGCTGATGTTCTTTACACCGCTGGATCTCTCGTTTTCATGCTGGTTCTTCTGGCTTCTCAGTCGCATCCAACTGATTGTAACCGATGCGTTCGGGGCGCGGAATATCTATCACCTTGAGCAGCAGACGGGTGCATGGATAGCCTTCGGGTGTATTCCGTTATGGATGGGACGGAAACACTACGGACGCATCATACGGAAGGTATTCGGCATCGCACAACGCCGCGGTGAAGCCGCGCCTGACGATTCCCGTGAACCGATGCGCTACCGGACTGCTGCGGGGTTGTTCACAGTCGGAATGCTATTCCTGTTCTTCTTCTGCTATCAGATGGGGATGACCTTTTGGGCAATCGGACTCTTTTTTCTCTTCTATTTCCCGTTGGTTATCGGTATCACACGTATCCGTGCTGAGATTGGACCGCCGTTGCATCAACTCATCTTTGTCGATCCGGGACGGACAATGGTACTTGCACTCGGAACACGCCGACTCGGTGCTGGCAACCTCACTGGGTTGACGTTCCTCTACCCGTTTGTCCGCTGTTTCCGCGCACATCCGACACCGAGTGAGTTAGAGGCGTTTCGTTTGGCAGAACGAAGCCGCATCGGCTATCGACAACTCCTCATCGGGATGATACTGGCAATCGTATTCGGTATCCTGATAACGTTTTGGGCTTACCTACATGTCCTTTACGATATGGGAGCAGGAAGTAAAGCGCGCGGGTGGATCGTCTATATGGGATGGGAGACCTTCAACCGCTTGCAAACGTGGCTCGTCAGTCCACGCGAGACCAGCGGACCGGAACTCGGTGTTATCGGGAGTAGTTTTCTGTTCACGATATTCCTGATGATCATGAAGATTCGGTTTCTGTGGTGGCCCCTGCATCCGGGTGGCTATGTACTCGTGAGCGGGACAGGGATGGGTGGCTTGTGGTTTCCGATCTTCCTGAGTTGGCTGGCGAAAGCGATTGTACTGAAGCTTGGCGGTGTGAAACTCTATCGGCAAGCCGTGCCGTTCTTTTTAGGACTGATTTTAGGGGATTACACGCTCGGATGTGTCTGGAGTTTAATCGGGTTGGTGCTGCAAATGCCGACTTATATCGTGTGGCATTGAGATGTCCAGTTGTCAGTTAACAGTTATCAGTTGTCGGAAATCCCCAGAATAAGGCTCTCTCTCACAAGAGTGTTTCGCAAAACTCAAATGTTCTGATTTTTCTTGATGGTTCTTACCAAATATGTTATCATTTCATTAGTCGGATGAATACACTTAAATATCGAAGCCATATCGCTGAATACCACTATTTAGGCAATACCTTCTATGAAAACCACCCATAATATCCTTTTTCAAGACGCACGAGATTTGAAAAAAATTCCATCAGAAAGCGTTGATCTTATCGTTACCTCCCCGCCGTATCCCATGATTGAGATGTGGGATGAGATGTTTAGTCATCAGAATCCAGAGATTCAGGATGTGTTAGCGAACGGTGATGGGAAGCAGGCGTATGCGTTGATGCACGAGATTCTCGATGTCGTGTGGGATGAAGTATTCAGGGTTTTAAAGAACGGTAGATTTGCGTGCATCAATATAGGCGATGCGACAAGGACAGTAAAAGGTAATTTTTGTTTGTACCCGAATCACGCGAGAATCCTGACTCATCTTTTAAATATCGGGTTTTCAGCATTACCTGATATCCTCTGGCGAAAACAAGCCAACACCCCTAACAAATTTATGGGATCCGGCATGCTGCCTGCGGGTGCTTATGTGACACTGGAACATGAGTATATCTTGATAGTAAGAAAAGGCCCTAAAAGAGAATTTAAGACGGAGGACGAAAAAGAAAATAGACGTGAGAGTGGACTGTTCTGGGAAGAGCGGAATGTCTGGTATTCGGATGTTTGGACGGATATTAAGGGAACAGGTCAGAAACTCCCGAAGGCGATGTCGCGATTAAGAAGTGCAGCATTTCCGTTCGATTTGGCATATAGACTGATCAACATGTATTCTGTGAAAGGTGATGTGATACTTGATCCGTTTCTGGGAACGGGAACCACGGTTGCTGCTGCGATGACATCGGGACGCAATAGCATCGGAGTCGAAATTGATGCAAGTTTTCAACACGCTATTCGTCCGGTAGCACACCATATTGTCGATTTTTCAAACGATTATTTGTACGACAGATTGCTAAGACATTATGTGTTTGTCGAAAATAGGATCCAAAACTCGAAACAGTTGAAGTATACAAACACGTATTACGGTTGCCCAGTAGTGACGAGTCAAGAACAGTTTATTTTGTTGAATAACTTAGAAGCGATTCAAGCATGTAGCGATAATATCTTCGAAGTTGCATATTCAACGAAACCGCAAGCTTGGAATTTTGAGCACACCTCAGAATCCGTAGTTGGGAATAAAACAAAGCCTCACACAAAACCTTCTCAACTCAGTATGTTGAATGCACAGTGACCCTATATTGCACCAAAGGATATGTATGCAAATTAAATTAAAAAATGCTGAGATCCAGGAATATGTAAACGCCACTGCTAGTGAATTTCCGAAGTACACGACCCAATTAATGAATATCGCAAACCAAAATTCCCAGGCTACGCGACCGAGGCATGTTGGACAATTGAGCGAACTGATTCAGGAATTTCCGGGACAAACTTTTGAAGAATGGGTTACGTGGTATCAAGAACAATATCCCGATGCAATTGATGAAGCGACGGATAAAATAATCTCAATGGTAGAAAACTTCAATGAGGCTGTCGAAAAGATTGATCGGACTATGGTTAAAGCATGGGTAGAGGATCTGGTGCTTGTCAAGACGTTCGCGGGACTTAGATTTCAAGAGGCAATCTTAAAAAAGTTGGCGGAAATAAAAGGCTGTGACTATCGTTTAGCGGAACCTCATGAAGAATCCCAAGGTATAGATGGCTTTGTTGGTGAAGAAGCATATTCCATCAAGCCCAGCACCTATGATGCTATGCCGACCTTAGCAGAATCCATAGAGGTAAAAATTATTTTTTACGAAAAAAAGTCGGATGGTGTGGTATTTGAAATACCGGAGGAGTAGGAACGCATACCCATTCCCACAGAAATGCTGCTCGCCGGGTTGTAGAAAAAGTCTAACGGATTACAAACCTCTTTTTGTCTCCTGTCCCTTATACTGCAACTGATACAACCGATAATAGATACCATTTTGTTGTAGCAACTCGTTATGCGTGCCGGTTTCACGGATTTCGCCGCGGTGCATCACGATAATCTTATCCGCATTTTGGATCGTCGAAAGCCGATGCGCAATAACAACAGAGGTCCGATCTTCCATCAAACGTTTCAGCGCATCCTCAATCAGGATTTCAGTTTCGGTGTCAACGCTTGAGGTCGCCTCATCAAGGATAAGGACACTCGGATCGGAGGCTAAAGCACGCGCAAAGGCGACCAACTGCTTCTGTCCAACGGATAACCCAGCCCCATCCTCTTTAATCTCTGTACCGTAGACCTCCGGCATCTTCTGCACAAACCTGTCCAAATGTACATCTTCCGATGCACGTTTCACCTGTTCAGCGGAGATCGATGGGTCTCCTAAAGTGATATTCCGCTCAATGGAATCCGAAAAGAGGAAGATATTCTGTTGCACGATGCTAATCGCGTCGCGTAGATTCTCCAAGTTCATCTCCCGGATATCTACGCCGTCAATCAGAATCTGTCCCTTATTGATCTCATAGAAACGGCAAAGTAGATTGATGATAGAGGTTTTCCCTGCGCCGGTGTGTCCTACGAGTGCGACCTTTTCTCCGGGTTTCACCTTGAACGAGACATCCCTTAGCACATAGTCATCATCGTTATAGGCGAACCAGACATTTCGGAATTCAATCTCGCCTTTCAAACCTTCGGTATTCTTTTTCGGAGCGGCAGAAATGATAGTCGGTTGCGTATCGAGTAATTGGAAAATACGTTCGGAAGATGCCATTGCATTTTGGAAGATGGTATACTTTTCACTCAACTCTCGGATGGGCCAGAAGAACTGTTGCGCGTAGCCCATGAACATCACCAGGACCCCAAAGGTTAGTGAATCTTGTACAATTTGTCCGCCGCCGTACCAGATAATCACCGCTGTTGCGAGCGATGCCGTCACCTCTATCAGCGGGTGAAAGATCGAAAAATAGAAGATGCTCTTCAGGTTGGCAGCGAGATATCGCCGGTTCCGCTCGTTGAAGCGGAGATGGCTCCGTCGTTCCTGTGCGAACAGCTTCATCGTTGTCATACCGACGATGTTTTCTTGTAAAAAGGCATTGATTCGCGCCAGCTGCTTACGTTGTTCTCGAAAGGCACGACGCGAATAGATCTGGTAGACAAGCGTCGCACCGAAGATGATAGGGATGACAGCGAATGTCACGAGTGCAAGTTTCCAATTATAGAGAAGCATCACCACGACAATCCCAAAGATACGGAGCAGATTCGCGAAGATAGTAATCACACCGGAAGCAAAAAGTTCATTGAGGACTTGAACATCTCCCATCACGCGGGTCATCAATCTACCGACGGGATTTTTATCAAAGAACTGTACATCCAAACGTTGTAAATGCGAAAAAAGCGACTGCCGGAGATCGTGCATCACGTGTTGCCCGATCATCTGTGTGCGATACTCTTCAAAGTAACCAAACACGAACACGCTAACCAATGCCAACACATAAAGAATCGCGATTGTCCTTAACCCTTCTGATATACCGGGAGTAATGTAGTCGTCAATAGCAAGCTGCATCAGGAACGGTCCTGCCAATTGCGAGAGTGCATTCCCCACCATGAAAAATCCGATGATGAGCAGCTGGACTTTGTAGGGTTTGAGATACGAAAGAAGCCGTTTCATCAACACTCGGTCATAGACTTTTCCGAGGTCCTGCTCCTCATCGCTATATTCGTATAGATTGCTTCCCATGCCAAACATTAGTGGATTTCCCTTTTGATAACACGTCGGTGCTCGGTGCGCTTACAAACCGCGCCCAGAGCTGCGTAAGTTATAGTTTCTCAAGTTCCTCTTGCAAGAGTTGTGTTTCGTAGATATTGGCGTAAATTCCGTTCTGTTCAAGCAGTTGTTCGTGCGTGCCTGTCTCAACGATACTCCCGTCATTGAGAACGATGATGTGGTCTGCGGCTTTGACGGTAGAGATACGGTGTGAAATGAGGATCGTCGTCCGATTCTTCATAATTTCGGCGAGTCTATTGAGAATAGTATCCTCAGTCTGCGTATCCACATTCGCGAATGCGTCGTCAAGGATAAGAATTTTGGGTTTAATGATAATTGCGCGTGCGAGTGCGCTCCGTTGGCGTTGTCCACCGGAAATTGTCATCCCGCGTTCACCGAGTAAGGTCTCCAACCCGTCAGGGAATTCTTCAATCTGTTCGAGAAGATCTGCGGTGTGTGCTGCGTCCCTTACCTCCGCGTCGTCCGCCGTTTCGAGACCGTAGGTAATGTTGTTCCGCAAATAATCAGAAAAGAGGAACGGTTCCTGCTCGACCACCCCGATATTGGAACGCAGGACGTTTAGCGGTATATCCTGAATATCTACACCGTCTACAAAGACGGTGCCGCGTTCTGCTTGACGGATGCGCGGAATCAGATTAACAAGCGTGGATTTCCCGGATCCCGTCCCGCCGACAATCGCGAGCGTCTGACCACGTTCGACTTTAAGGTTGATATCCTTAAGCACTGGCGTTCCATCAGGATAAGCAAAATTGAGGTTTCTAAATTCGATCTCGCCTTCAATGTCTCTAACACCCCATTTCACCTGCTCGCCATCAAAAATTTCAGGTTTCTCATTGAGAATCGCTTGGATGCGTCCCATAGACGCTGCGCCGCGTTCAAAGGTATTGACGATGAAACCGAGGGTAATCATCGGACGGATGAGCATCATGAGATACGCCTGGAACGCGACGAAATCACCGAGCGACATTTCGCCATTGATGACATCGAGTCCACCCTTCCAAAGAAGGACAGCGATGCCGACCCCGGGCAAAAAGCGGAAAAGCGGGAAAAAGAAGGTCATCAGCCGGATCTGCCGATGGTTGCGATCAACAAACTCTTGGTTCAACTCCTGAAAATGTTCAATTTCGCTCGCCTCAAGCGTGTACGCTTTCACAACGCGGACACCCGATAAATTCTCCTGTCCCTTGGTGTTCAGCGTTGAAAATGCCTCTTGGATACGCTCATAATGCGCGTGCAATCGTTTTCCAAGAAAGCGAATCAGGAGTGCGAGAATTGGATAGGGCAGCAGTACAGCGAGCGTCAAGGTCGTGTTAATGCGCAGCATGATAGTAAGTGCAAGTCCGAAAAATACGATCGCATCCGCTGTATACATCACAGCACTGCTCAGCACCATCCTGATGGCGTTTAGGTCACTGGTTGCACGCGTCATCAGGTCGCCGGTGCGAACGTTATCGTAATACGCGGCGGAGAGTTTCTGGAGATGGAGGAAGAAGTCGGCACGGAGGTGAAACTCCATCTGCCGCGCCACACCTTGGATGGTATACCGTTGGATGAAACGCAAGATACCGCCAGCGAGCGCGACCCCAAAGATGAGCAGAGCGAAAAAGAGTATCCGTCCCTCGGAAACCGTAAAGATTTCGCCTACATAGGTCGGATCGTAATTGCTGCGCCACGCGAGTTGTAACTCATCGAAAATCCTCTGAAGGATCTCTGGACTGATCAGGAGAAGCCCATTCGTCAGAAGTACAAGAAAGAAACTGAGCGAAATGGCGTACCGATACCGTATGACATACTTCTTGAGACCAAGTAGACTGCGAATGGTGAGACTCCTTTCCGGCGAGTAGGTTTTGCCGCGCGTTGTTATTGCTTATTTTGACGTAAATGTTGAATATGTGTTTAATCAAGTTTTTTGTCATCCTAATCTGCCACCTCAACGCCGTTCAACCCAACCTACAGCACTGCAAGGCTTTACGAATTCCCCTTAATTAAACGCCTCTTTACTGATTGCTAATGGCTGGCTGCTGACTGCCTCTCACAAAAAATATATTGACAGCATTTTCTCCTGCAGTGTATGATATGTAAAACAGACACTACCACAGGAGGATACAAATTTGGCGGCAGATATTGGACTTATCGGATTAGCAGTGATGGGCGAAAACCTCGCACTCAACATGGAAAGCAAAGGGTTTGAGGTGGCGGTTTTTAACCGGACAGTCTCACGGGTAGACGCTTTCATGGAACGTGCTGCGAAGGGCAAAAATATCACTGGAGCACATTCTATACCAGAATTCATTGCGAAATTAGATACACCTCGCAAAATTATCTTGATGGTGAAAGCAGGGGAACCCGTTGATGCGTTTATTGAGTTATTAGTTCCACACCTCTCAAAAGGCGACCTCATTATTGATGGCGGGAACTCTAATTTCAATGACACTGTCCGCAGACACGCGGCGTTAGCCGAACAAGATATCCTATTCATCGGCACGGGTATCTCTGGCGGCGAAGAAGGCGCGCTCAAGGGACCGGCGATGATGCCGGGAGGTTCAGCTAAAGCGTACACACTCGTGGAGCCGATCTTTACGAAGATCGCAGCCCAAGTAGACGGCACGCCGTGCTGCTCCTACATCGGACCCGATGGTGCCGGACATTACGTGAAGATGGTGCATAACGGTATCGAATACGGCGATATGCAACTGATATGCGAAGCCTACTCGCTGATGAAAAGCGTCTTGGGCATGGACGCTAATGAGATGCAAGCAGTCTTCAGCGAATGGAACAGCGGCGAATTGAATTCTTACCTTATCGAAATCACCGCTGACATTTTCACACAACTCGATAAAAACGGCACGCCTTTTGTTGATGTCGTACTGGACCAGGCTGGACAAAAAGGCACCGGTAAATGGACGAGCATCTCGGCATTGGATCTTGGCATCTCCGCACCGACAATCGCCGAGGCGGTTTTTGCGCGCTGTATTTCCGCTGTCAAAAGCGAACGGGTCGCAGCGGAACAGGTTATTCAAGGACCCGCAGGAACATTCCAAGGCGACCGAGATGAAGCATTAAAAGCAATTCACGATGCACTCTACGCCGCGAAAATCTGCTCTTATGCCCAAGGTTTCGCTTTAATGCGGGAAGCAAGCGAAGAATTCGGTTGGAATTTGGACCTTGGCAAGATTAGTCTCGGCTGGCGTGGCGGGTGTATTATCAGGGCGAAATTCCTGCACCGGATCGCTGAAGCGTTTGAACGAAATCCTGAACTCCCCAATCTACTCCTCGATTCCTATTTCCGAGGTGTGATTGAAACGGCACAACCGAACTGGCGGAACGTCATCGGCACGGCGACACAACTCGGTGTTCCGATCCCCGCGTTCAGTTCCGCTTTAGCCTATTTCGATAGCTACCGCAGCGGCAGACTCTCCGCGAACCTTATCCAAGCGATGCGCGACTACTTCGGCGCACACACCTACCACAAACTCGATGCAGACGGGAACACGATTCTCGGAAAAGATGGCGAGCCGACGGTATTCCATACGGAATGGATGTTGGAAGGTCGCCCGGAAGTTATTGTTGATTGAAGTTATTCTGTACGGAATCGGAGTTCCATCCTACAATCGGACCCGTAGCCCGTAATGAAGCAGATCGCTTATGGGCGAGTACGCCGCAAAATGGAGGGCGGATTTGAGAACAGCACGTCAAAATCTTGACGCACGTTGTTCTTCCGCAAGGTAAAATTAAAAAATGGCACAAGAAGCACAACAACCACTCTACGACTTTGAACCGCAGCACGAGTTTTTTGTCGGCATAGACTCAGACGGTTGCGTTTTCAATAGCATGGAGGTTAAACATAACGACTGTTTCAGCGTGAACCTCGTCAAACATTTCGGCTTGGCATCCATCTCACGACAGGTGCATCAGGCATGGGATTTTGTGAATCTCTACTCCAAGACGCGTGGCACGAACCGTTTTAAAGCGATCCTCTTGGTGTGCGATTTCTTACGCGAGATGTCCCTCGTGCAGAAGATGGGTGTCGCGGTGCCGGAACTTCGGCATCTACGCGAATGGTCGGAAACGGAAACGAAACTCGGTAACCCTGCACTACAAACCGCCATTGACAACGCGACAGGCGAAAGACTTGACGAACTGAGTCAAGTGATGGCGTGGAGTCTCGGTGTGAATGAAAGTGTGGCTGAGATTGTCTATAATCTTCCACCGTTTCCCGGCGTGCGTGAGACACTGCAACGGCTTCAAGGCAAAGCGGATGTTATCGTCGTCTCTGCTACACCGGATGAAGCACTCCAACGCGAATGGGATGAACACGAAATTGATACCTATGTCGCGCTGATCGCCGGACAAGAGATGGGAACGAAAACGGAGCATCTCACAATAACGACGAAAGACAGGTATCCCGAAAACCACGTCTTAATGCTCGGCGATTCACCCGGCGACCTGAAAGCAGCACAAGATGTAGGCGCGTTGTTCTTCCCCGTCAACCCCGGTTCCGAAGACACATCGTGGCAACTCTTCCTTGACGAAGCGATGGAAAAATTTTTCAACGGACAATACGACGGTGCCTATGAGGACGCGTTGATTGACAAATTTCAGGAATTGTTACCGGAAACTCCGCCGTGGCAATGAAGATAAAACGGAAGGATGGAAGAAGGGAAGGGTGGAAGAAACACTTTCTCATCTATCTCCTTCCATTCCCCTACTCTTCCAATTACCTATATTATTACAGTATGAAAGGACCTTTAGTGTATGAAGATACTATTACAAGGACGTGTTGAAGGCGAGCTTTTACAGAGACTGGAGAGCATCATCGGTGATGAACACACTTATGTTGCTCCAGATTCACGCGAGGCACTTATTGAAGAAGGCAAAGATGCCGATATCTTCTACGGATATTGCAGCGAGGACCTTTTTCCACACTTCCCGAACATCAAATGGATACAATCCTCCAGTGCAGGCATGGACCGACACATGTATCCAGCACTCCGCCAGAGTGATGTCATCCTGACGAACGCTGCAGGATTGTACGCAACCCATGTCGCCGACCAAGCCTTCGCGCTTTTGCTCGGTTTAGCACGCGGTATCCACGAATCTGTTCGGAATCAGGACAAGCACCAATGGGGTGGCAGCCGTAGCATGCCGATGATAGAGATTGACGGGTTCAAGATCGGCATCGTTGGGATGGGCGGTATCGGGATGGAGATGGCGAAACGCGCAAAGGGGTTTGATATGTACGTTATGGCTGTCGATGCCTACCGCACCGATAAACCCGATACCGTTGATGAACTGATGGGGATGGATCAACTTTTAAATATGATGAGCCAAGTGGATGTCGTTATGATTGCGTGTCCGTTGACTGAAGAGACACGCGGTCTTATCAATAAAGACAACCTCTCTGTGATGCAACCGACAGCGTTCTTTATCAACGTCGCCCGCGGTCCGATTGTCAATGAGCCGGATCTAATTGAGATTCTGCGTGCTGATACAATCGCGGCGGCTGGCTTGGACGTCACGGAGGTCGAGCCGCTCCAAGAAGACAGCCCGTTGTGGGATTTTCACAATGTTATCATATCGCCACATTCTGCAGGCGGTTCACAGCACCGCATGCGCCGTATCACCTCATTTTTCTTGGATAACTTAGAACGGTATCTGAACGGTGAAGAACTGAAGAACATTGTGAACAAGCAACTCGGTTTTTAGAAGGAATATCTATTTTCCGATAGCCTCGGTCCAATGACCGAGGCACTGTTTTTGTAGTTATGATCAAACACAAAGGTTATATCGGAATTAGTAAACCCATGAATGCATTAGTTAAAAGATTAGACGCGAAATTACGCGAATGGGAACCGAATATCGCGGCGACGGTCAGGGAACGAATTACAGAAATCATTGATCTTGCAGATTGAGATGCATTGGATATAATGCGATCGCGTGCCGTAGAACAGGAAGCTTTGGATCTACTTGATGAACCCGTATTCCAGTGAGATTTGGCTATATGAAAACGTGAGTTTGATAAAAGCATATTGTAGCGCAAACTTTCCAGTTTGCGCCCATAGCACACCATACATGTCAATTTCAGAAAAATAACCGCCTCGGTCCCCAGGCACGGTAGGTGCGGTTTCTAACCGCACCGGACTTTGAACAGAAACTTTGGAGCCTTCAAAGCCGCTCTTTAGTCCCGTACGCTTTATTTGTTTGGGGTATTTGATAGGGTGTTTCTGCGGATTTCTTCAGCATGTTTATATCCACAGTTGCTGAAACGCCATCAAAAATCCATAAATTGACCCTATGGTTTGCGCCCATAGCACACAAACTGGAAAGTTTGTGCTACAGAGGTCGCCAGGTGGACCTTCGGAGAAAGAACCTATTATTGAACGCACATCATTTATTATCAAACTGGCGTTATATGAAAAGGTTTAGTACGCAGGGGCCCGTGAACCCTGAACAGCATTACGTTGTCCCCCGCACGGAAGAACTCACAGAGTTCATCAAGCGCGTCAAAGAGGGACGTTATATCGTCATCTTCGCGCCACGGCAGACGGGCAAGACGACCTTTTTTTACGCTGCCATGGATATTCTTGCCGCCGAGGCACCAACCTATCTTCCTATTCACTTAGATTTTGAAGCATATAAAACCTCACACCCGCCGATTTTTACAGTAATCTCACTGAAGACATCCGTGAGGAAATTGAGAACATTTACCACAAACGCGGAGAAGTGCCTTCCGAGGCGTTAAGGGATTTTTTAGAGAACACAACCCTAACTGATAATATGTCAATGTTCAGAGGCTTCAGAGCATTAGCGAGGCTGTTAGAAGATAAACGGGTTGTCGTCTTTATTGATGAGTTTGATGGCATTCCTGCAGCAGTCGTGAGCGATTTTTTGTATGCACTCCGCCGCATCTACATCTCCAGAACCACCCCTCGGTGCCCCCACAGCCTCGGCATTATTGGGGTCAAGAGCATCGCACAACTCAACTATGATCACTCCGTTTCTCCGTTCAATATCCATGACGATTTTGCGTTGCCAAACTTCACGCTTGCACAGACACAAGAACTCCTTGGGCAATACACTGCCGAGGCCAGGCAGGCTTTCGACTCAGAAGTGATTGAATCCATTCACAAACAGACAGGCGGACAACCCTTCCTCATCAACCGATTCGCGCAGATACTCACAGAAGAGATGGACATTCCGAAAACCGAAACACTGAAAATGACGCATTTTTCAGTGGCACACGGACAACTCCTGGAGGAAAATAACACCAACCTAACACATTTGACCACCAACATCCGTCGAAATCCTCGCTTTGAAAGTCTTTTGATGCGAATTCTGTTGTATGAGGAAGGGGTGCCTTTCAGTCCACGCAACGACCTTATCAATGAACTCGCAACGTACGGAGTCCTTGCAAGAGGCACTGATAGAATGTGTAAAATTGCCAATCCGATTTATCTGCATTGCATTCTACAAGCATTCAAGCCGTTAGTCAACCGATTGGAACGCGACTACTTCCCTGAAGATACCGATGGGTTTTAGTACCTCACCGACACCGAACAGATTCAGATGGAACGGCTCTTGGATAACTTCCGAGACTTCATTGCCCGCGCAGGCTTTAGGATCCTGCAAGTCCCTGAAACACCCCAAGAATTCATCGGACAGCATCTGCTGTTTGCTTATCTCGACCAGTTTGTTCCCAGCGTGAACGGAGCGATGTACATGGAAGTCCCAACAGGGCGCGGTAGGATGGATCTGATCATTTTTCACAATCAGAGAAAATATGTCGTTGAAAGAAAAATATGGAGAAGCGACCGGTCCTATTCCCAAGGAAAGCAGCAACTCGCCGCGTATCTATCAACAGAAGGCGTAGCGGAGGGCTACTACGTTGTGTTCGATCACCGCGAGGCACCAGAACCACGCGCAGAGACAGAGACGATAAATGGACTGACGATTCGGAGCTACGTGATACCTGTGGTGCAAGAACGCCCTTCAAGAGATGATGCTCGGTAGCTGCCCCTTCTCTCCCATCTGCTATGAATCTTCAGCCTCAATTCGCACAGCACAGAACTTCAATTCCGGTTGCTTAGATACCGGATCAAAAGCAGGATTCGTCACGTAATTCGCGTTGGTTTCGGCGTGGAAGAGGTCTCCCCAATGGAACGGCGTGAAAAGCAAACCTCGTCGAATCGCTTCCGTAACGCGTGCCTTCGCGTAGCACCGTCCGCGTCGCCCAACAAGATAGACCCACTCACCGTCTTCAACATTGTTTTCTACTGCGTCATCGGGATGGATTTCCACAAAGGGTTCCGGGTCTTTACGGACGAGCTGCGGCACCTTACCTGTCCGGGTACGCGTATGCCACTGGCTCTCAACCCGTCCCGTCGTCAAACCGAGCGGGAACTCCTCATTGACATCTTCATCGGGTGGCTGATAGATCGGCGTTTTGAATTGTGCCTTCCCAGAATCGGTGAAAAACTTTGTACGGACATATCGGCGCGCCGTGCCGGGATGCCGTGGATGCGGACAGGGCCAACGCAGTGACGTTTTCGCGAGCCGTTCATTCGTCATCCCCATCTGATCGCACGGAGTACCTGCTGTTAACATCCGATATTCATCCCATATCTCTTCAGCGGTATAGAAATCGAAATTCCGTTTGAATCCCATCGCTTTCGCGACCTGTGTGAATATCCACCAATCCGGCTTCGCTTCACCCGGCGGTGTCAGGAACTGATCGCTTCGGACGACGAGCCGTTCGCTGTTTGTCATTGTGCCTTCCTTCTCACCCCACTGTGCAGCGGGGAGCAGTACGTCGGCATATTCCGCGGTCTCTGTCGGATAATAGCAATCCTGCACGATGACCAGATCAGCACGCCGCAAGCCTTCTTGTGATACCTTTGTATCTGGCATGCTAACTGCTGGGTTGGTGCAGGCGATCCAGAGTGCGCGAACCTTTCCCTCAGCCGCCGCCTCAAACATCGGCACCGCTGTCAACCCCGGATTTGGATCAATGCTACCCGGCGGCACTCGCCACGCGCCTTCCAAATAGGCACGGTGCATATCATTCGTGACAACACGATAGCCGGGGAGTTGGTGCGACAGATAACCTACCTCTCTTCCGCCCATCGCATTCGGCTGTCCCGTCAACGAAAACGGACCTGCACCGCTTCTGCCGACTTCACCTAACTGGAGATGCAGGTTGATGAGGGCAACATTTTTGTCAACGCCGCTCGTGCTTTGATTGGTGCCTTGGCAGTAAAAACTGAGTAAGCGACTCGGTTTAGAGAGGTATTCAACGATCTCGTCAATACGTGCGGGGTGAATATCACAGGCAGCGAGAAGTGCATCTTCATCCAAGCCTTTCAAATGGTTTTCATACGCGCTGAAGTTTTCTGCGCTTCTACGGACGAAGCGTTTATTGACACGTCCCATCGCGAGAAGGCGTTTGGCGATGAGTTGAAGGAAGGCAACATCGCTCCCTGGTGCGAGCGGCACATGGATATCTGAGAAGTCTGCTGTCTTCGTGCGGCGCGGGTCTACGGCGATAATCCGTGTATTGGGTTCAACTGCCCGCCGTTTCCGAATCATTTGGAAAAGCACAGGGTGGTTCACCGCCATATTCGCCCCGATAATCAGAAAGACATCGGCATGCTGGATATCGTCATAGCAGGTCGGCGGCCCGTCTGATCCGAACGCCTGCATGTAGCCAACCACTGCTGACGACATACAGAGCCGACTATTTGTGTCCACGTTATTCGTGCGGAGGAATCCTTTGAACAATTTGTTGAAAACGTAGGAAGTCTCTGTATCCAATTGTCCAGAGCCGTAGAGCGCAATAGCATCTTTGCCGTGCTCTAACTGGATTTCGTGGAGCCGATTTGCTGTGAAAGCGATAGCCTCGTCCCATGAAACTTCGCGCGGGGGTTCACCCCGGCGGTCCCGAATCATCGGATACGCGAGTCTACCGTCATGATTCTGAAAGACCTGTTTCAGATGTGCACCTTTCGGACAAAGCATACCATAATTTGGGGCGACATCGTCGTCCGCTGAAATTCTCGTAATTTTGTTATCTTGGACGGTTGCGCGAATCACGCAACCAACCCCACAATAGGGACAAACCGCTTTTCCTGTTGAATTTTCCATCTTTTTATAGCTGTCGGTTATCAGTTCTCGGTCTTCAGTGGAAGAGGTGTTTGTGGCAGCCACAGACACCTCTTGTAACTGAAAACTGACAACCGACAACTGATGACTCCTTGTTTAGGACAAAACCCCTTCAGTTTTCAGACGTTGTCTCTCTGCGAGTGCTGCATCAAATGCCTTCTTTTCTGCGGCTTGGACTGCAGGCGAAAATCTCACCAACACCGTGCCAACCGAGGCAACTGCGACCATTATACCGAGATATAGCAACCCTTGCTGCATCGTGATACTCTCAGAACGGAACAGGAACCCCGCCGCAACGGCACCGGCGTTTCCACCCGCGCCGACAATCCCGGCAACCGCTCCTAACGCTTTCCTATTGACAAATGGAACGATTCCAAACGTGGCACCTTCGGACATCTGCACGAAGAGACTGAAGACAATCATCGTTCCAATGGCAAACAGAAGCACCGCCATTTGCGAGAACACTACTAACATGACCCCTTCACCTAACAGCACAACGAAGAGGAACATGACACGCCCGCGGAGCCCCATCTTTTTCGCAAAGAAATCGGAGAAAAATCCACCGAGACTTCGTGCAAAAATGTTCATTAAACCAAACAAGCCCGCGATAAGTCCTGCTGTTTTGACATCCAACTGGAACTGATCGTGATAATAGAGTGCGGCGACATTGTTAATGGTCAATTCCACGCCGAAACAGGCGGCATAAATGACGAAAAGTGCCCAGACGCGGTAGTCTTTAATCGCCAGCATGAAGGATTCCATGCCTTTACCTTCCGAAGACTCAAGTTCACCGCGTTCACGGAGTTCTTTATAGTTTCCATCCGGTGCATCTTGGGTCAAAAAATAATAAGCAAACCCCGTGATAAATAAGGCGACACCCGGAATGATCATTGCCAGCCGCCAACCGAGGAATTCATTCACGCCCAAGCTGAGAATAGCGGTAAAGATAAGCGGCATGACCATCTGCGTAACACCGCCGCCGAGGTTACCCCATCCCGCTGTCGTTGCGTTTGCAGTGCCGACACAGTTCGGTGCGAACATCACCGATGTGTGATATTGTGTGATGACGAACCCCGCACCGATCGCACCGATTGCCAACCGAAACAGTAGAAACGTCTCGTAATTCTGGGCGAGTCCGATTCCCATGACAGGCAGCGAACCGAAAATTAGGAGCCATGTATACGCCTTCCGAGAGCCGATCTTGTCACAGAGCGGTCCGATTAAGACGCGCACCAACACCGTAATTGCAACAGAGGCGATAATCGTATTACCGACCTGTGCTTTTGTTAACATTAGGTCTTCGCGCACAATTGCCATCAGTGGGGCAATCCCAAACCAACCGAAAAATGCGAGGAAGAACGCGAACCATGTGGTATGGAAGGTACGCATCTGGACTGTTTTTAGACTAAAGAGTTTTATCTGTGTTGCTTTATTTTTTATATCCATAGACTTTTCAGACTTTTGAATAGCAAACCTAAATCTATTCCGAAGTCGTAATCTTCCTTTCTATAATGCGTGTTAATTTTAGTTGTGCGCGCGTGGTAACGCGCGAGTTTACGTTCACTCGTCATCTTACCTCCGTGAAAGGTAAGGGACGAGTCCTTCAAGCACTTGCGGTAAATCATCGCAAGGCACATTTTCCAATACTTTGGGAGCGACTTTAGGGTTAGCACTGGCATCTCCCTTGAGGAACACATCCACCGCCTCGGTAACGACACCATCAATCTTGACCTTCTTACCGAGCAATCCAATGTCTGCAGCAGCATGGTTGCCACATCCGTTTGGACATCCAGACCAGTGTATTGTCAACGGTTTCGTATTGCCGAGTTTTGCTTCTAAATGCTGGATTGCCTCCATCGCGCGTTCTTTCGTTTCAATCAGCGAAAAGTGACAGTAGTCGATACCTGTGCAACTCACCATACCGCGCATGACTTCCGAAGGGTCATAGCGAAGTTCCTGTAAAAGCGGTTCAGCGGTTAAGGCACCGATTTTTGTGTCCGGTACATTCGTGATAATCAGATTCTGTCCTTGGGTGAGGCGGATGTCGCCGTTCCCGTATTCATCTGCGAGTCGGGCGACCTCGAAAAGTTGCGTTGTTGTGATGCGCCCGACAGGTACAACAAGCCCAACGTAATTGAGGTGCGGTTCTTTCTGTGAGAAGATACCGGTGTGGTCGGTTTTCTTTTTCCCGCGCGCATCTTTACCGGCTGTCAGGAGCGGCTGTTTTCTGTGCCGCCGACTTTCTAATTCTTCTCGGAATTTTTCTACACCCCAATCGGCGATTAAAAAAGCAAGACGAGATTTATTGCGAGCTGTACGAGGTCCATGATCTCGGAAAATTAGCGTAATGTCGCCACACAAAACTGAGGCTTCTTCAGGCATAACAAACACATCAAGTGCTTGCGCGGGCGTGTACCCACCAGAACCCATTTTTCCGCCGACTGCGACGTTGAAGCCGTTTGTCTCTTGACCATCAATCTCCTTCACTGCAGGAGTCAGCGCAATGTCCTGCGATGCAGTATGCGTGCAGTTATCCAAGCACCCTGTGATGCCGACATTAAACTTACGCGGAATATCGGTGAACTCCTTATTGCCGACAATAAGCTTTGTGAATTCTCTGCCGACATGTGAAGCATCAAACAACTCATTGGGAGTCAACCCAGCAACCGGACACCCAATCACGCCGCGAATATTGTCGAAACCGGTTTGGAGTGAACCTAAACCGACCGCCTCAAGCCGATTCCAGATGTGCTGGACATTCTCAATCGTGAAGCCGCGGAGCTGTATCTGCTGACGCGTCGTGAGATCCACAAATCCAGGTCCGTGTGCTTCAGAGATTTCAGCGATGGCGCGGAACTGTTCGGCATTGCTAAAACCACTCGACATGCGGAGCCGCATCATAAATGCGCCCGGTGTCTGCTTCCGGTAGAAAACACCCACCCATTTGAGTCGGTCGCGTTCGTTCGGCGGAATCGATTCCCAGCCATCCCGAATGTAGTTCGGAATGTCGTTGATCACCTCAAGCCCGTTTTTTTCTCGTTTGAGGACTTCCGCAGCGTTTACCTTGGACTTCCGTTTCTTGGCAGCCGCTGTTGGTGCTGAACGTACCTTTTGGCTTGCGCGGATAGCTTTCTTTTTTAATTCGTTCACCTTTGAATCTCCTTTAGAAACAGATACCCTATAGGATCGGGTAGAAATAAAAAAGGCATCTATCAGCGAGTATAAACTCAGCCGGATAGACACCTGTGTCTGGTCCCAAACCACCATTGGTTGGGGTTATCGTTATTATCTATATCGCCTGTCCGTAGGGGCGAGGTTACCTCGCCCTACTCAGCAAAATAAGCAATTCTAATGTGCACGCCTTGTTCACCCTTGAACGCGTGCAATCTCAGTGAAAAAGGATATTTCTGCTATAATTTATTCGTCAATACTTCTGCAACCGACAGAATGTCTTGCGAGACCTCTGCGAGTCGCTTCCGGCGATTCATCGCCATTTTTCGCAAAATTTGATACGCCTGCGCCTCGTTACAGCCACGTTGCTGGGCGACAAGCTCTTTTGCGCGCTCAATAATTTTGCGTTCTGCAAGGTTTATTTTTGTCTTTTCGAGTTCTTGTTGTAACGCCTGGAATTCATAAAATCGGGCGACGGCTGCCTCAATGATCGTTTTAACTCTGGCACCGGTGAGTTTGCCGACCGCATACGCCGACACACCCGCACGCGTCGCTGCCTGAATCGTCTCTGAGCGTTCATCGCGTGAAAACATAACCGTCGGACACGGATAGTCCTCATGAAGCGCTGCAACCCAATCAAGTATTGCGTGACCCGGAAAATCGACACCGATGAGTATGATGTCTGGCTTTATGCGTGAAACTTGATCTGCCAAGCCTTCCTGTAGACGCAGCGGCACTGAAACATCGTACCGACTCGCTTCCAAGATTTGGACTAACGAAGTCGCACGCTCCGGATTGTTATCAATAATTAAAACGCTCGGTGTTGTGGTACCTGCTCCCATCTTCAACCCTTCCCAAGTTAATCCCGCGTAAATGTGTCGAAACAACGCGGAATGTTAACCTTACATATCAGCATTAGCAAGAACCTTGCCAAAAGTCCGCCAAAAGTACGAATGACTGATTTCCGTAGGGTGCATAAGACCTCTGCAAAACGAAAACGCCACGAGGCAGCCGCGGCGTGTAAATTTTTTGCCTATTTTTTTAGCAGAATTTACGCGCTTTTTCCTATTTTTTGGGCAATACAGGAAAAGAAGATTGGAAGGTTGAAAAAACGGAAGATTGGAAGGGGTATTACAACACCTTTCATGCGTTCAAGCGTCGGACAGTGTAGATAGCAACTTGGCTAATCCTTCTCTCCAACTTAACAGGATAAGTAGATTTCTGATAGGCGAATCCGTTGTCCCTGAGCAGCTTGAAAAATCCACTGGCGTTTTTTCGGTTCGGCTCGGAAAAGAGGGCGATACCGTTTGGGGTCAGATAATCCTGAAGTAAAGTCACAATCGGTTGCCAATGGTGTTCTTCATAGATGACATCCGCCGCGAGAATATAGCGGAATTTGCGGTTGAAGCACGGAGTGTTCCAATCCATCTGGACGAAATCGGCACTCGCTTCAACGCCGTTTTGCTCCGCGTTGTGTAGCGCGAAGCGGACTGCGTCACATTCCGCATCCGTGAAAACGACCCTTGCGCCCACCCGACATGCGACAATTCCTGCGAGTCCAAACCCGCACCCAATCTCAAGGGTCTGTGCCTCTCTGAGTTGTGCACCAAGTGTCTCTACATGACAAGCAAGGCCGATAGAGGATTCCCAGAGATAGGTCCAATAAGGAAGATAGAGTCTGCCTTCCTCGTCCTTTCGACTAAGCCGATCAAGGAACCAATCGGGTTCTTCTATGATTGTGAGTTGGACCCGACCGGTCTTCAACTTAACGATGGTACTTGTTAGCGGGTAGCCCCGCAATTGGGTGTCCATTTCCTTTATGATACCCCAAAATCAGATGGTATTCAAGGAAATTGTCCTGAGATACAAAATTATTCAGTCTTCCATTCTTCGGTTAGATTTTCAACCCCAACCACGGTAGGTGCGGTTTTGCGGTGTACTCACCCAAATGCGATCTGCATTCCTAACCGCACCATAAGCACCAATTTTAGAAAAAATAACAGCCTCGCGCCCCAGGACCGGTAGGTTCAGTTTGCAACCGAACCGGATACTACACGGAAACCTTGAAAACTTCAAAACCCTCTTCAGTCGCGTAGCGACGGCATGTTTATAGCAGCATTTTCAAGCAAGAACCCAAGCCCTGTAAGGGCGGCATGTTTATATTAACAATCCCCAATACGCTGTCAAAAAATCGCTAAATTGACACCTATGGTGCGGTTTCCTAACTGCACCGGATCGGTAAAAAAAGATGCAAAACTCGACTTTTTCTTAAAGCTGAATGACTCTGCCTGAAATATTGCATTTTACCTGATTTGATCTTGCTTTTATGTGCCACTTTCAGCGACCTGTTCTACCAGTCCACTCGGATGAGTGGATAGATAGATACTCTCTCACCTCCAAATTCATTTGATCAATTTCGGCGAGAAAGCCACCGACAGAGAGCCGATAATTCCGCGGCTTGGTTTCGACGATTGTTCTGGCTCATTGTGAGTCACCTCAACACGGATTTAACTTCTGCTAATGCAGCTTTAAGATCCTCCACCGCTTCAATAGCATTCTCAATTTCAATTCTGGATACATTTACAATTGTAGCATGGCTAAGTGGATTTAAAACGCAAGTCCTGTATTGTTCAATTGTGTTAACAATTTTATCGTCTAAAAGTGAGTCGCCATCTTTTGTTTTTCCAGTTTTAATTGGTTTCCAAAAATCATCGGTGTCTAACTTTTTCGGATTTTCGCAATATCTAACAGGAAGCTTCTTTTTCTCACAGAATTTCTTGATTGTCTCTTCAAAGGCGGTGCGCAGATAAATAACGCAGGCTTTGTAGTCATTGGAATTCAGATGTTCTTTCGCTTTTTCCAGATACGGGGCATCTTCCTTGCATACTGGGATCTCGTATTCGTCGGTTGCTTTGAAATAAAACTCAGTATATTTCCAATCCTTTTCGTCCGTGTGTTGCTTAGCAATTTCATACCATGCTTTATCATAAGTTGTCAAAAAGATTTGATAATCTTTTTTTATAAAATATTCCTCAAGGATATCTAGTACTGGGAAGCGGTTAGACATATCCAAACCGATGAGTACGTCATCGAGCGCGAGAATTTTCAGGGCACTATTTGGTTGGAGCAGGATTGACGAGAGGTAGATGGTAATTGCGATCGCGGACAATTTAGCCTCGTTAAGGAAAAGGTGATGTGAGAGTATTTGCGTATCAAAGAATTCGATTTTTAAGAGAATTTGCTGGTTGTCAAGCGTCTTTGTGCTTTGATTGTATGTAACCCCGTGAAAGTCAAAATCAAGTGCAACATTATATCCAAACTTGTTGAGAATCTCCGACACCTTCGGACGCAATTCCGTTAATCTGTTCACTAACTCGTCGTTAAAAATATCTATCCGGCTTTTAAGGTTTTCGATTTTATTTTTCGCGCCTCTACGGGGAAAGGGTGGCTGAATGTCATTCCAATCCTCGGCAAGGGTTCTGTCTGTTAATGGGCTAACCGTGTTTGCCAAAAGTGTCTCAACCAACAAATCAAACAAATTTACGGTCTCACTATTACGATGAAGATAGTGAGTCTCCAGTAGTGCCTTGTAGTCAAGAAATCCCTTTGACTTTGATGCTTCAGTGATCAACTCATTATTTGTTTCTCCCTTAACTCGCTGTGACCATTCATAGGTATCCTTCTTTGACCACCGGTCCGCACGGAGAGAAAGTTTAATATGACCTGGATCTTGAATAAAAATGTTTTGATGGTTTTCAAACTCACTGTTTTTGTTGTCCGTGTTGTCCTCGTCTACGCCGGATTCAAGAAAATACTTTAGCGCGAAATACAGCGACGATTTGCCACTTCCGTTCTCTCCATAAACCAATAGGTTTTTCCCTGCTTTGCTTAGATTTATTTCATAGGTCTGGGGAAAAGCTCTGAAGTTTTTGATTTCAATATCGGTAATTCTCACAGTTTACCCTGAATGATGCGGACAGCTTTTACGCTATCCAGATAGTAAAGGTTGCGCCGGACGAGATGCATTCTTTCGTACAGCAGTTCAAAAATGTCTCGGCACGCGGACATCTTATCACCTTTAATTTCTTCAATTGGCGGCAACTGTTCCTCTAACAACGGTTGAAAGAAGTGCTTGTCTCCTTTGTGAAGATCTTCAGCCAGATATGCCTCATAAACTAAACCATCAATAATTCGCTCAAAATATCCGAGCATTATACGGTCGCGGGCGTGTTTTAAATCCTTGCTGTTTATCGTTGGCTGCTGCTGAAGATAGATTAGGTAGTCAACGATTTTGGCGATGAGTGCTTTCTCTGTTGGCGTGAGATCAGGAATCGGGATCTGTTGGATATACCCACTACGCGCCCGAAGCGGATCAATGGTTAACTGCTTTGACACTTGGGAATAAAACCACTCCACAGTACGGGAATTGAGGAGACCACAGAGCCACGTTTCCTCAGTTGGAATCAGATAAGAAGTTTTACCGTAATAATAACCGACAGCATCAACAGCAAAAGTCTGATGGTTATAGGTGTCTGGACAGACGAGTTTCGGTTGCGCAAAACGCTCCGCGTCGCCGATAGATGCTGGCAGCTCATACCACTCCTGCTTGCCTTTCCGCTTGCTTAGAGGTTCTTGGTATTTTTCCAAGTGCTTGAGGATTGCTGGATAATCATTTATCGCTATATCGCGGTGCGTAAAGATAAGCCACTGATGCGGCGTGTCAACATGCCACCGTTTTAAGTCTTGTCCTTGTAAAAATGGCTTTAGGATATCAGCGGATGAAGGGTGTGCCGCAATGAGTTCATCCCGCGTCGCCTTATCTACGACAAACGCTTCAGTCGGTGCGGTGCTGATACCGAAAGCGGGTTTCGTCTTGACGTATTCGTTTAATGGTATTCCAGCATTGCGAAGCTGCTCACGTAAATTCACCACATTCGGTGACTCAATAGGGTTGCCATCGGCATCCAATACTTTTTGCAGCTTCGGATAGCGATCCCGCCTGCGTTGTGTCAATAAAAGTGCGAGGTCTTCCGGCAATTTGACGCGATGTTGCTTCTCATAAGACTCAACATTTTTGTAACCGTCACGGAATGAAGCGATGATATCCATACCCTTTTTCTTAGCAGTGGTCAGGTCAGTTTTGGCTTTTTCCCATTCCCGCAAGTGTAGCCACACTACACCGCGATTGTAATACGGTATATCGCGGTTTGGATTTAGTTCTATTGCTTTGGTATAGTCTTTAATGGCAAGGTCAATCTGGTCTTTTTTGCCGTAAGCTACCCCGCGGTTGTTGTAGGCATCTGCAGGATTGTGATTTAGTTCTATTGCTTTGGTATGGTCTTTGATGGCACAGTCATAATCGCTTATACTGCCGTAAGCATTGCCGCGATTGATGTAGGCACTAGCGAGATCTGGCTTCAGCTCTATTGCCTTGGTATAGTCTTTGATAGCACAGTCATAATCGCTTATATTGCCATAAGCAATGCCGCGATTGTAAAAGGTTATATAGCTATTAGGATTTAGTTCTATTGCCTTATTGTAGTCTTTGATAGCGTACTCGTAATTGCCTGTTTTACCGTAAGCCATCCCTCGATTGTGATAAGCGTCAGCGAAATTTAGTTTCAGTTCTATTGCTTTAGTTGAGTCTTTTATTGCAAGATCGTAGTCGCCTTTTCTTTCATAAGAAATCCCACGATTATGATATATCTCCGCGATATTTGGATTTAGTTCTATCGCTTTAGTATAGTCTTCAATAGCACGCTCATAGTCGCCTTTTTCACTATGGATGCTGCCGCGATTGTTATAAGCTCCAGCGTGCCTAGAATTGATTTGTATTGCTTGGTCGTAGTTCTTGATAGCAAGATCATGTTCGCCTATTGCCTCATGAACAATTCCACGATTGTAATAAGCATCAGCGTAATTAGGTTTGAGTTCTATCGCTTTGTCATAATCTGAAATGGCAAGATCGTACATGCATTTTGCCTTGTAAACATTACCGCGATTATTATAAGCATCGGCATAATCAGATTTAATCTCTATTGCTCTTGTGAAATCTTTAACAGACCTTTCCTGTTCGCCCTTATTGCCGTGAGCGACTCCTCGATTATTGTAACTAATAGCATGACGAGGATTCAATTTGATCGATTCATTGTAATCTATAATTGCTTTTTCATGTTCGTCTTTGTAGTAGTAAACTGCACCGCGGTTACAATAGGCATCAGCATAATACGAATCCAACTCTATTGCCTTGCTAAAGGATATGATTGCCTGTTTAAGTTTACCTTTTTTTGCGCAAACGATACCTTGATTGTTATATCTCTCGGCTTCATCATTCCTATTTCCATAAGCAAAACTGTGGCTGTAGGAAGGATTAGTAGGTGTTTGGTTCAGTTCTTGCATCACTTTTACCTCCACAATGCGATTTACTTGACGGTAATGATACCATACCAATCGGGCAGATGTCAACCGAATATTAGTGGAAATCTTACACCAGACAACAGACTGTAAATCCGAAAAATTTTCAATTTAAGACATTTTGTTGTATAATAGTAATATAACCCAACTTGCTACCTATATGATTTTAGACCCACGGATACCGTTTTTCAGCAAGCAGCATTCATATTTGGGAAAAGTTCGGCGTGTTCCGTGTTATTTTCGGTGCGAAGAGGCACAACCTAACAGGTTATGCTACAAGGTGGCAACTTAGGTTAATATACGGTGAAAATGGAAAGGATAATCCAAAAAATGACAAAATTCAGAAGTAAAACACAGAACAGATTACGGGGTTTGAAGGTGTGGTTTTTGCTTGTGTTGACTGTTCCGCTGTGCATGTTCGTACAAGCCGATGAACATGTTCCTGATGTTGAAACCATCGTCAAAAAGATTGATCAACTCTATCGTAGCGAGACGAGCCATGCTGAAATGGAGATGCATATTGTCACGCCACACTGGGAACGCACCCTCGCAATGACCGTATGGTCGCAAGGGATGAGCAAGACTTTTATTCGGATTACGGCACCGAAAAAGGAACAAGGGGTCGCGACACTGCGCATCGGGAATGAGATGTGGAACTATCTGCCGAAAACAAACAAGGTGATGAAGATCCCACCGTCAATGATGATGGGGTCGTGGATGGGTTCCGATTTCACGAATGACGATTTGGTCAGGGAGTCGTCGATGCTCAACGATTACACCTATCAGTACGTTACACCAGAGGATGCTTCTCCAGATCATCTCTACGTCCAACTTACACCAAAAGAGGATTCTCCGATCGTTTGGGGCAAGATTGTTGCTGCCGTGCAGTCCAAAGATTATATACCGGTGTGGCAGCGGTTCTATGACGAGAAAGGGAACCTGATGCGGGTGATGAATTTCAAAGAGATTAAGACCTTTGGTGACAAAATCGCGCCGTCTGTGGTGGAGATGATCCCACAAAACAAAGAGGGACACAAAACGGTTGTCCGATGGTTGAATGCAACCTTCGATTCGGACATCGACGATAAGATTTTTACGCGTCGAAATCTTCAAAAAAGAAGATAAGTTGGACAACACGCGGCGCGGGTTTTCCTACAACTATGATACTCAAAATCGCCTTCCGTAACACTTTTCGCCAAAAACGGCGTACCATCCTGACCGGTCTCGCAATGGTTGTCGGTTTTACGCTCTTATCGCTAACCATCGGTTTGTCTGATGGCGCGTATGGAAATATTATCACTATGTTCACGCGAAACCGCATCGGGCATATTCAGGTACATCGTGAGGGGTACCTCGATAAACCGTCGCTTTATAAAACGATAGACAACACTTCTGCTGTGGGTGAGACAATTCAGAGCGTCACAGGCGTTGAAGCGTGGACACCGCGAGTATACGGAGCAGGACTCGGTTCTGTTGGTGAAAAGAGTACCGCCATCCAGATCATCGGGGTTGATGTCGCACGCGAAACCGAAGCGACGCGTTTTGACAAAAAAGTGATTGAAGGCAGTACACTCAGCGAAATACAGTCACATGAGGCGGTCATTGGAAAAGGTTTGGCGAAGATTGTGTCTGCAACAGTTGATAGTGAAATTGTGATCGTTTCACAGGGTGCTGACGGTTCGATTGCGAATGACGTGTACAAAATCGTCGGTATCGTAGAAAGCGGCGACGATATAACGGATCGCGTAGCGTGTTATCTGCACATTGATGATGCTCAAGAATTGCTCGTGCTTGAAGGACGCGTCCATGAGATTGTTGTGATTGTGTCAAACATCAATCGGGTGGATAAAATTACGAGCGCAATCGAAACACAACTCAATGATTCAACACTTGATGTCGCACCGTGGCAGGTGGTCGCCAAATCCTTCTATCGCGCTATGCAAACAGATCAACAAGGAGACGCAATAAGTCGCTTGGTGATTATGCTTATTGTCGCTATCGGTGTCCTCAACACAGTGCTGATGTCGGTGTTGGAACGGACACGTGAATACGGTGTACTGAAAGCCGTTGGGACAAAACCGGTGCAAATCTTTTGGTTAGTCGTTTGCGAAGTCGTTATCATAGCACTTGGGAGCATCTGTGTTGGTGTGCTTCTTGGCGTTTTAGTTAATTACTTGTTGTCAATATACGGTATCACATACCCTGAGGAAATTACCTACGGTGGTATGAAACTCAAGACGTTGTACGCTGAAGTCAACGTCCGATGTCTGGTGATTCCAGCTATTACTGTTATGCTATCAGCGGCAATTGTCAGTCTGTTTCCTGCGATAAAAGCGGCTCGGATTATGCCCGCGAAGGCGATGCGGACACATTGATAATGGTTGTCAGTTGTCAGTCATCAGTTATCAGTAAGAAGCATTAGATATATCACAATCCTTTTTTCAAAAAAGCGCGCAGCTTGGAACGAAGTGGAAAGCGGATCTACGGGAAAGCACTCTCAACCTTCAACCCACCTAACCGAACCGCAAGGAAAGTTAAAAATATGTGGTGGATTTTAATTAAACTCGCTTGGCGAAATATCTTTCGGAATAAACGGCGGACACTCATCGCCGCAACAGCGATCGGTATCGGTCTGGCTGCGCTGATTTTTATTGATGCGTTAATGATCGGGATGACCGAGAATATGGTTCGGACGGCTACCGCCTCCTTCCTCGGCGACGCGCAAATTCATCAGGAAGGTTTCCGAGACGCACAAGAGGTCTCATTGACGATTCAGGCTCTTGACGAAGTAACGGAGGGTCTCGCTCAGGAAGGGATTGTCGAACATTTCACACAAAGAACGCTTGCGCCAGGTATGATTACATCTCCAGCGAGTGTCAGTGCGATTATCCTCGTCGGGGTTCATCCACCGACAGAGAAATTCTTGTCCAAAATCGATGACGCACTAACGGAAGGTGCCTATTTTGAAGCCGATAACAGCCGCGATATTGTTATCGGTGCGAAACTCGCCGAAATCTTAGAAATCGGGCTTCGGGACCGAGTGGTCGTGACCGTAGCACAAGCCGAAAGCGGAGATCTCTCCCAAGAGATGTTCAGGGTTTCCGGTATTTATCACTTTGCTGGCGAAGAGATGAACAGCGGCATGGCATTCGTTCGGATTCAAAAAGCGCAAGAGATGCTCGGTATCGGGAATGCGGCTCATGAAATCGCCATTAAATTTACTTCCATCGCCTACTCGCAAGATCCAACACTGCCGTTTTGGGCGGCGTATTCCGAACACGGCAATGAAGCCTTAAGTTGGACAGAACTGATGTCGCAATTGACAGCGATATTAGAAATGACGAAATACAGTAAATACATCATGGCGGTTATCTTATTTGGGGTGGTTGTCTTTGGCATTATCAACACCCTTTTTATGTCGTTGTATGAGCGGATGTTCGAGTTTGGTGTCCTGCGTGCCGTTGGGACGCGTCCTTTCGGGATGGCGCGCGTTATCTTATTTGAAGCGGGTGCTTTAGCAGTCGTGAGTATTGCACTGGGGATGATCCTCGGCTTCCTTGTCACGGCACTATTAAGTCGCATTGGAATCGATTATACCGGCATTGAACTGGTAGGTGTGACGATACAGGAATTCATCTATCCAACCCTAACAGTTGAACAGTTCATGATTTATCCGGTGTGGCTCTTTGTTTTCACAATCATTGCTGGACTCTATCCTGCGCGTTACGCCGCCAAAATGTCTCCAGCAGACGCAATGCGACGGAGCTTCTAAATGGAACAGAATCAGAAAACAGATGTCATTGTCACTGAAGGTGTGACGAAGGTTTATGCAGCGGATGGTATCCCCGTCAACGCGCTTAACGGGATCGATTTAACCATCCAATCGGGAGAATTTACTGCACTCGTGGGTCCCTCTGGTTCGGGGAAAACAACTTTTCTCAACATCATTTCTGGCTTGGACGCTCCGACAGACGGCAAAGTGTGGCTCGCTGGCAAAGTGCTTTCAGAGATGAGCGGTAACGAACTCTCTGACTTTCGACGCGATAACATCGGGTTCATTTTTCAGGCTTACAACTTGATCCCTGTGCTAACAGTCGAGGAAAACGTTGAATACATCATGCTCTTGGCAGGTGTTCCAAAGGCGGAACGACACGAACGGGTTATTGCAATGCTCGAAGCCGTCGGGTTAAAAGGGGTCGCTGACCGAACACCGACGCAGCTTTCAGGTGGACAGCAGCAGCGTGTCGCTATTGCGCGTGCGATGGTCTCTAAACCTCAGATTATCCTTGCCGATGAACCGACCGCGAACCTCGACTCGAAAACCGGTGCCGACCTGCTTGAAATGATGCGTCGCCTCAACACGGAAACCGGCATGACGTTTATCTTCTCAACCCACGACCCGATGGTAATGGAGGGTGCAACACGGCTGATTACGCTTCGCGATGGGCAGGTAGATACTGATGAAACGAAAGCATAGTTTTCAGTTGTCAGTCCTCAGTTGCCAGTTAAGAGGAATTTTGGTGCTCACCATCTGTTTAATGGTAACACCATCTGTGAAGGTCGCTGATGCTGAATTTCGAGTCGGTGGTTATTACAAAAACTTTTCGACTGTATTCAATTCACCGTTCCCAGACGCGTCGATGACAGGGATCGTGGTCAACCGACTACGGCTCAATCTCTCCCACACACCAACGGACACACTCTCGTTTGCTTTTGCCTACGATTTCACGCCGCGCGTTCAAGACCCTTTACTCTTTTCGCAGTCTCCGTTTGCTGTCGGTGTCGCTTCATCTCGTTACCGAGTTGTAGATTTTGACGCACCGATCTATCCAAGTGCGGATGAATCGATCGGTAGTGTCGGCATCTATCACAACCTTGATCGCGCTGCTGTTCAGTTCAGTACCGATTTCGCAGACTTCTCTATTGGTAGGGACGCGATTGCTTGGGGAAGTGCTCGGATCATAAATCCAACGGATGTTATCGCGCCTTACACCTATGATCAACTGGACACGGAAGACCGCGTTGGCGTAGATGCGGTTCGCGTCCGTATTCCGGTCGGTGTGATGGGAGAGGTGGATACCGGATATATCTTTGGCAACAATTTCGATTTTGACAAAAGTGCTATTTTTCTCCGAACGCAATTGAATGCTGCAGAGACAGACTTCTCAATTTTGTTATTGGAATTTCAGAGAGATCTGCTTATCGGCTTGGATGTGGCGCGTGGCATTGGCGGCGCAGGGTTCTGGTTAGAAACGGCTTATGTGCTTGTTGAACCGTTTGATGATGAACCCGACGCAGTGGATGATTATCTGCGAACCTCTGTCGGTTTGGACTATAGTTTCGGTGGAGAGACTTACGCTTTTATTGAGTATCATTTCAATGGCGCAGGTGCGCGGCAACCGAAAAATTATCTCACCAATTTAGACAGACCCGCGTACACCCGTGGCGGTGTCTATCTGCTGGGTAGGCACTATCTTGCTCCCGGGGTTACGTATCAAGTGACACCCTTAATCAGTATCAGCGGGCAGGTGTTGTTTAACCTATCCGACCCGTCAACTTGGGTTGCTCCGCAGGTTGCTTATAACATCGCGGAGGATATTCACCTCTCTGTCGGGGGTTTTGTCAGTATCGGCAAGCGACCTAAAAACGGTGAATCACCCGAATTTCAGTCGGAATTTGGGAGTTATCCGAATCTTTTCTTTTCCTCATTTCGCGTCTATTTCTGATGACGTCTTTCCTTCTGGAACGATCCACAATCTGTTCTCAAATGTGGCGGTGATGTCAGCGTTTTTCTTAGGCAGATCACGCAGTATATGGTAATCCTGTGCTGGGAGACACCTATTCTCGTAAATACCTCGCACTGCACTTCTGCTACCAAAATATTGCTTATCACGCCTAAGTGCTCGCTTCATAATCACGGAGGTATCTACCTCTATCCAAACTGTGAAATCCCACCAATGATAAAGT
The DNA here is from genome assembly GCA_965208735.1 of Candidatus Poribacteria bacterium. Classification (GTDB taxonomy): domain Bacteria; phylum Poribacteria; class WGA-4E; order WGA-4E; family WGA-3G; genus WGA-3G. The sequence goes on along the minus strand of CBDBPM010000002.1, from coordinate 3,151,812 downwards.
TCTTTTCGTAGCAGAAAAACCCCTTCAACGAGTACTATGTTGCGCCGGTTCGAATCGACTAAAGACGCGCTGTTTCTAACAGATTCAAGGGTCTGCACAAGTGCTGCGTAGTCAAAGGTATTCTCAAAGTACGCAATAAATTCAGAGGCGTTCGGTGTCCTGAGAAGATGTGGAATTAAAAAGGTATCTATTGAGAGCAAAGTTGTCGTTAAACCGAGGCGATTCAACTGTTCTTGTACGTCAATAGCGAGCGTCGATTTCCCCGCACAATCCCGTCCACTCACAGCAACGAATTGTGGTGCATGAGGTTGTGAAGGGAGTGCCTTGATTTGCTGAGCAACGTACGCCGCGAATTCATCTTGGAACATTTGCCGATTTATCTCTCCATCATTAAACCTGTTTCGCCGCTTAAACCCTCACGGTGTTAATAGTAATATTGAAGCATTACAAAAATATTAAAAATATTAAAATCGTATGCGTCATATTTTAAGCAAGTTTTATGCCAATGCCCTTGAGAAAAGCCATTTTTCATAAAAAAGTGTGCAATTTCACACGTTTGATGTACGTCTGGAACACAGGTGAAAACTGGGTCTATCAAGTTTCAGACCCGCGTTCCGTATTGCTGAAAAACAGTATCTGTTCGCTATTTTCTTTCTATCACCGATACGCAAAAAACGTCGGATTTCTACAAATATTGTAGTGTATCTACAAAAATTGGAGGCTGTTCTGCAAAAATTGCAAGACGCTTTTAAAATTAGGGGAAACCTTGATTATCTACACAATAAATAATGGAGTATCAGGACAAAACTCTAACAGCGAAAAAAGGCGAGGTTGGGAATGCAGATCGCATTTGGGGTTTTTGCTGGGGGTGTTTTTGCTTGGGGTTTTTGATAGGGTGTTTCTGCGGATTTCTGCGGATTTCTTCAAGTACGCCGCAAAACCTCGCCAACGCAACGGAGTAGAGATACGTCGCGACTACTTTAAGATAAGTAGTTTGCGCAGTGATGAGATATTATCGGTTTGGAGTTGGTAGAAATAGATACCGCTTGCGACGCGTTCGCCGAAACCGTTTCTGCCGTCCCAATGGGCAGCACGACTTCGGGTAGTGTAATAGCCTTCGGGTTGATGTCCTAAGTCTAACCGTCGAACAACCGTTCCGGACGTATCGTAGATGATAATCTGCACACTGCTGGCATTTGCCAACTGATAGGGTATCCACGTTTCAGGGTTAAACGGATTTGGATAGTTCGCAAGGAGTCGCGTTTGCTTGGGATGTATTGTCGCCAAAAATGCCTCCAGCATAGCGATCGCTTGTTGATACTTCGTAGAACCGTCGCTTTCAGCACGCAAGATATTTAGGTATGTCTCCAGTGTTTCCCGATCCAGTGTCTCAAGTGTCTCTTGATCTAACAATGTAAACAACGCAACAGTTAGCGGTGCGCCGCCATCGGTGTCAAGATTATCTGTTACGAGTGTGAGGTCATCCTGATCCACTGTTCCATCACCGTTGACATCCGTGCGAGGGTCGGCTATATCATCTCCACTCTGTCCCAAGGCAGCCGTGACGAGTGCTGAATCTGTCGCATCTACGCTGCCGTCCTCGTTGACATCCCACGGCGGATACTGAGGAACGTCCAAACCGCCATACCACCTCAGTTTACCTCGTATCAACAGATAAAGCGGAGACAAATCCAAAACCGGATTCCCACTCATCCGCAACACTCTCAGTTCGACCAGATTCGAGAGCGGAGATATATCCTCGACATTATTATTCGTCATCCATAGCTCCGTGAGTTTCGTTAAGTTGTCCAGCGGAGCGATATCACTAATCTGATTTTCCTTGATATTTAGATACGTAAGGCTCGTGAGTCCCTCAAGAGCCGTCAAATCGATGATGTCGTTACCCAGAATATCTAAACTCTTGAGGTTCGTGGCATATTCCAAACCGGTGATGTCGCTTATACCTTTCTTCCTACATGAGAGTTTCGATAGGTTCGTCATCTCTGTTTGGGTGAGGTCGGTATCATCTGCGAGGTTGAGTGCTTTTCGTACACACTGCCTGAGTTTCGCATCCGGCATCCAGACGGACGCATCGGGTGGTGTTTCTGCACCACGTGCCTGACGGGTTTCTAACGATCGACCTCGCATACCGACTTCTTCATCTGGAATTTTCTCCCGCACCAAGTCTAAGTCTACTTGATTGACATACAAATCGCCGTTGACATCCGTGCGCGGGTTTTCTATCGTGTTGCGATAGTACGCAAAATTAGGACCATTCTCCTCAAGTCCCTGACCCAATGCTTGTTCAACGGCTTCAGCATCAGCTTCTTGTATTGTACCATCATTAGTAACATCCCACGGTGGATTAACCAGATTAGTGTTCACAGTCACTATTTCTGAGGCAACGTTCGGGAGATTGGTCCCGACTTCGTGGACGACACCCGCTGGCACCTGAAGCGTTACCGTGCGCGCACCCGTTTCTGTCGGGTTAATTCTGGCGTAGTATAATTGTGCGCCATCGGCTTCCCAGAGTCTCGTTGTGACGGATGCACCAGCGGTACCACCGACTGTTATCTCGTTGCGTGCAAAACCGTAAACACCGCGCGGAAATCGGATGGAGGCATCAGCGTTTATAGGTTGCCCAACATTATTCTCGGATCTAAAGTAAATCTTGATCTCAAAGGGACCATCTTGCGTTCCCCCTTCCACCTCAATGATCGGTGTCGGACCTACACCTGTATTGGGTTGCGTAACATGTTGTCTTGCCTCGGCAATGGTAAACGTTAGTGTATCTGGGTTCGAGAGTGTTGATGATGTGTTATCGACATCAAAGATTTCCGCTGCGGTGATTTCAAAACTGCCTTCTCCTGTGGCGGTCGGCGTAAAGAACACCGTCGCAACTATCGGATCGCTGTGCGTCACACGCCAGTCAATAATAGGACTTACGCAATGAATTAAAATGTGTTATAGTTTTTAATTATGATGAGCATGAATCTTTCTGAAAAGAGACAACCGCTGTTCTCGGATTATTGCCAATTTTTGTTAGCCGGTTTTCAGAACTTCACACAGACACACTTTGCCAATCATACGGAGAAATGGAGCCATGATCAACTCAATCGTCTCCTGAATACCGAACGTATCCCTGCCCGTGAACTCTGGCGTTCGGTGCGAAACGATATTGAGTTTGATGAAGACGGATACGTTCTTTTTGATGATACCGTCATGCCAAAACCTTATGCGAAACAGATAGAACCTGTTCGCCGGCAGTGGAGTGGCTCCGAAAAACGTGTCATCCAAGGCATCGGTCTCGTGACATGTGTCTATGTCAATCCGAAGACGCATCAGTATTGGATTATTGATTACCGTATCTATGATCCAGACCGAGACGCGAAAACCAAACTTCAACACCTTCAGGAGATGTTGCAGAACGCCTACTTCGTGAAAAATCTCCCGTTTCGGGTCGTGTTAGTAGATTCTTGGTATGCTTCAATGGCAGTGCTAAAAACGATTCAGAGTCTCTCAAAAATCTATTATGCTCCCTTGAAACGCAATCGTCTCGTCAATGACACTGAGGGTGTTGACCCGCACAAACGGATAGATGATCTGACGTGGACAGAATCAGAGTTGCGACAGGGTAAACGTGTTCATATCTACAAGTTTCCGAAAGGCCACCAAGTGAAGTTGTTTCGGATAGCGTCCGGCACCAGACGCACGGAATATATTGCCACCAACGATTTATCTCAATCGGATGTGACTGCGACGCAGCAAGAATGTCGCGTTCGTTGGAAGATTGAGCAACTTCATCGTGAGCTCAAGCAAACGACAGGTATCAGCAAGTGCCAAAGTCGTCAACATCGTGGACAACGCAATCATATTGCCTGTTGTTTGTGGGTCTGGGTCAGTTTGACGCGTGCTGCGCGCACGACGGGTCAAACGATTTACCGCCTGAAAGAAAGTTTATACGAGGACTATCTGCGACGAGAGATCAAAAAGCCTTCTATTGTCGTCAACTTTGCGTAAGTCCTAAATAATATAATCTAACGGTTCGTTAGGGAGCCAGGTATCTGCGCTGAGTGTTATTGCGTCACCAGCAGTATGGTTGGTAATAGCAGTGCCGTTGTCATCATCCGAGTTGTACGAAACTGTCAAGGGTCCGAGGTTTGCGCTCGGATTAACTGTTATTTCGTAACGATGTGCTCTTGAGCGATCATGTAACTCTATATCAATAAATCCCGTTTCACCAACGCGTTCAGTCCCTATTGGCGGCACGAGATTGACGGTGGCTTGAAGCGGTCCCCGCACGGGAACAATAATACTGGGGAGCTCGTTGGCATCAAGCTCAGTTACAGTACCCCCAGCATCTTGAAGATGTGTATCTTCTACGATCTCGATCTGATGGTTTCCCTTCTCCGATGCCTCAAATTCAATAGTGAAAAGCACGCCTTCGTCAAAAAAAACAGGCTCACCCATAGCGTAATTTATACCCAGAACAAGCCGTCTGCTAACCCTGCCTACCCTGTCTTCTATCATCTTCTCGTCCTGCAAAGTCAGATCGTTAATATCAAACTGCCCCACCCCAGGCTCAATGTCACTGGCGGTAAATTCCAAAACATCAGGATATTCAAAGCTCATGGTGAATACAGAAACATTCTCAGGTTTTACGATTTCGACACTTACTACAAAGTCTTCGTTGGGTGCCGGGTCTGGTACCGGATTTTCGGGATCTTCGGAAGAAGGCGCAGCGAGAGCAAAACTCCCGCTTGGATCCTGCGCAGAGGCATTCTGAATAAACCAACTGTTTGCTGTAAAAACAAGCATTAAAAACAGTAAAGAACAATAGTTAGAAACCTTCCTTATTAGACGTTGAAGTTTGCTGGATATATAACGACATCGGTCCGGTGTGTTCATATTTTCATTATCTCCTTGGGTTAGTTACACATTTCAGTCTCTCACACGGTTTACTTTGAAAACCTACCCGCCCTGATAAGTCCATACACGCGTCCAAATTCTGTCTTGATCCTGGAGCGTAGGGTGTCTTTAGTAATATTGACGCAATAATAATTATTTTTTTAATAATAATTATATGCGCTAATATAGAGCAAGTTTCATGCCAGCGTCTTTAACAGAACCCGAATTGGCATCAGGAATCTAAAATTTTAGTGCTTGACAGATGTCTGGAATACACGTAAACACTGAGTTTATCAAGTGTATCTCAACGTTCACTACTATTGAAGGACAGTATCATTTGTAATCCGCGTTCTATCGCTAACACGCAAAAATTGTAGATAATCTCGCAAATATTGTGATTAATCCGCAAATATTGCAGAGTGTTTTTAAGAATTAGTGAAGCAGTGGGAAAACGACGGGTTTACGGGTTGCTGAAAACTCATCACTCAATGCCCCTGGCTACCTGAGCAGAGCCATTCAGTTCTCGGTTTTTTCGTCCAATTTTGGACACTCAGGCCCGGTAGGTGCGGTTTCCTAACCGCACCGGATCCTGAAAAAGGACGAGAAACTCTATAATTTCTTAAAATTCAATGCCTCTGGCTACCTGAGTCGTTTCACTTGACGAAGCACGAGAAAAAAGATATAATGGCTATAGGTAAACGGAACCATTTCTACGGAGGAGATGAAGTATGAACAAAAAACGGATGCTTTTCATAAGTATGCTCGGCATTGTGCTGCTATGTGTCGGACTCTTCTATTGGCACACGCAACGCCAAGCGAACTACGCAAAGACGCGTGAATTTTTCGCGCCTATTTACGAATATTCAGGGAGACTCACACCAGAGGATCAAAAGCGTTTTACTGAACTTATCAATTCAATTATGGGTGTTGAACTTTCCGCCGCAAAAAAATACGCGTTGCCTGAACGCGAGCAGCTTCAATTGGAAGCGCATAGCATGACGTTATACCGCAACAATCCTGAACTGATGTTCATGAACAGTGCACCTTTTCCTGCTGACACTGATGTTGAACCATATACACGGTACTTCAGTCTTCTGGCACTGATTGCTAAAACCAAACTGGCAGATTTGCCTGACGATAGCAGGAAGTCGATAATATCACACCTTGAAGCACTCGAAAAACGGCTAACGAAAAACAGCGTTGAGGTCTATATTCAAGAAATCAAAGATACCCCTTTTCGTCCGAAGCAAAAATTTCCGCCGATGCGCTTCGGCATTGCGTCTGCGCCGGGAGAAATGGGAGGTCAATCGGTCTTGGAAGCCGATGGTTCATTGGTATTACCGGAAGGTGCTAAACGCGGTGTAATTCAAATTACTGATATTTATGGAAACACGTACGAGGTTGATCTGGATGAACCCACTGATACAGGTATAACAGAGGATACAGCCGAATTGTATGCGAAGATTGATCGGATTTTTGAGCAGCTGACTGAGTCAGAGTTTCAAAGACTCTCAACGCTCAGTAAAACAGACCGTTCGGCAGAAATCGAAAAGTTGTTCACAACAGAATAGACACGGACGCTTGTTGTAGATCAGCGGTTACCGATAGATAGACACCATAGATAGGCACCTCTTGCAGATTGACTTGTGTTAAACTGAAACATTATGCAGAAGCGACACTCGACAAAAAATAGAACTGACGGCACTGCCCTCATCGACACGGATCCCTTGCTGAAACTATACACTTCCCAACTGCGCGAACGGTTTGCGCACTATCAACGTTTCAAAGCAGAGATTGAAAAGACGGGGGGTTCGTTAGGCGAGATTAGCCAAGGGCACCGATATTTCGGTTTCAACCGTGGTGAACACGAAGGCGAAACCGGGATCTGGTACCGCGAATGGGCACCGGGCGCGGAAAGGCTTGCACTCATCGGTGATTTTAACGGTTGGTCGCGCGATGCGAACCCGATGTCCGTTGATGATTGGGGTGTGTGGCACATCTTTTTGCCTGACAGCGAATATGCTGATCGGTTCACACACGGCAGCCGCGTCAAGGTGCATGTTGTCAGTAGGGACGAGGTGACCTCGCCCCTACATGGACTTGATCGGATTCCGGCGTATATTCAGCGCGTCGTTCAGGAAGGTGATGCAGATTTTACAGGTCAGTATTGGGCACCGTGGGAGCCATATCAGTGGCAGCATCACGCTCCGAGTTTTAACATCAATGCCGAGGGGCTGCGGGTTTACGAGGCGCATGTTGGGATGGCGCAGGAAGCGGAGCGGGTCGGAACGTTCGCTGAGTTTACGCAGAACATCTTACCCCGAATTACGGATTTAGGCTATAACGCTGTGCAACTGATGGCGGTGATGGAGCATCCGTATTATGCAAGTTTCGGGTATCATGTGAGCAATTTTTTTGCTGTCTCAAGCCGTTTTGGAACACCGGAGGAACTGAAGGAGCTCATTGATACGGCGCACGGTATGGGGTTATTGGTTATCATGGATCTGGTGCATAGCCATGCGGTGAAAAATCTCAACGAAGGGTTGAGCCGTTTTGATGGCACGGAGCATCAGTATTTCCATGCCGGTGCGAAAGGGGACCATGTCGCATGGGATTCGCTATGCTTCGATTATAGCAAATACGAGGTACAACGTTTCCTGCTGAGCAATATCCGCTATTGGTTGGAGACGTATCGGTTTGACGGATTCAGGTTTGATGGTGTCACGAGTATGCTCTATAGCGACCATGGATTAGGACGAGAGTTTACGGGTTATAACGATTACTTTGACACCGATGTTGAACTGGACGCTATTGGCTACCTAATGTTAGCAAATGAGGTGGTCCACGCTGTCAATCCTGCCGCTATTTCGGTTGCTGAGGATATGAGTGGTATGCCCGGTCTCGCGCGTCCTGCCGAAGAAGGTGGACTCGGCTTCGATTATCGGCTCACAATGGGGATCCCGGATTATTGGATTCGGTTGTTGAAGGAGAAAGCGGACGAAGCGTGGCACATCGGCGAGATTTATGGCATGTTACGCGACCGCCGTGCGGGTGAAAAACATATCGCTTATGTCGAAAGCCACGACCAATCGATTGTCGGCGATAAGACGCTCGCTATGCAACTCATGGACACCGAACTTTACACAAACATGAGTGTTTCCACGACAAGTCATCTCATTGCTCGCGGCGTTGCGCTCCATAAACTCATCCGACTCCTGACGTTTAGCTTAGGCGGTGAGGGGTATCTCAACTTTATAGGAAATGAATTCGGACATCCTGAGTGGATTGATTTCCCACGTGCAGGGAACAACAATTCCTACTGGTATGCGCGCAGGCAGTGGCATCTCGTTGAAGATGACACCCTCCGTTACAAACATCTCAACGCTTTTGATCGGGCGATGCAGCACCTTGATGCAACCTACCGTCTACTTGCTGATGTGGATATTCAACTTTTATGTATTCATGAGGAAGCGAAACAGATCGTCTATTCACGCGGTGGACTCATTTTTGCGTTCAACTTTCATCCGACTGAATCTGTCACAGATTGGCGGATCCCTGTACCTGAAAAAGCGGATTACCGACTTCTTCTCAACACTGATGATTCGGCGTATGGTGGATACGGTGCTGTAGAGGGTGTCCATTATCCGTGGCAAGATGTTGCGATAGAGGGGCAGGCGCAATCGATTCAACTCTACGTCCCTGCCCGAAGTGCGCAGGTGTTAGTATCTGGTCATAAATAGTATTTGTTTTGACAATTAGATCTTTACGTGATATAATAGCCATAAGTTATAGACAATGCAAAAACGCATCTACATTGAAACAACAATTCCAAGTTCTTACTATACGTTGCGAACCGATGAAGAATCACTTATTAGACAGAAATTGACTCGGCAATGGTGGGACGAATACGCGGATGTATTTACTCTGACTTCAAGTAGTGCAGTTGAAACTGAGCTTAGACAAGGAATGGGTAAAACAACACAGGATAGACTGGCATTGCTTGCAGGTGTTCAGATATTCGTTTCTTCCATTGAAATCTTGAAAATTGCACAAATATATATTGATAGGTTGATAATGCCGAAAGAACCACAAGGAGACGCACTTCACTTGGCATTTGCATCATTTCACAAAGTTGACGCGATGCTCACATGGAATTGTACACATCTTGCTAATCCAAACAAATTTGATTTTATCACACGTATTAACCGAGAATTGGGATTAACAACACCAGAATTAAAAACACCAGATGACTACTTAGGAGGTTCCGCATAAAATGGATAAGAAAATTGATCTTCACAGTACAGAAATGAATGAAGTCGTCAAGGAAGTTCGCGAAATGCGAATGAAAATTTCAAAAGAATGTGGACACGATCTCAACAGATTGCTTGCTTACTATCAAGAAGTAGAAAAAGAAATGCGGAAGTCCGGTAAGTATAAGTTTGTCGATCCGGAACCACCTGCTGAGAAACCCGCGCCCACAAAAACGACGCGTGGTGAAGCCGCGGATTAAGGTATAGCAACAAACAGCGTCTATTCTCTGATAATACCTTGCCCGAATACGTGCCGTATGGACGGTGTTTCCCTTTTGGGGAAAATAGGGACAGCCAACCGGGACCTCTGCCACTACAGTACGTCTATGTTGGGTTGCTGGAGCCAGACACTCCAGCTTTTTTGTCTGTCTATCAGCAACGCCGTTGACATTTCCAAAGCTTCATAAAACCCGCATATACTTATTATCACGTAGTATTATTATCCAACGCATACGCACGGTTTCCACCGGGACCGCCACCTATTGCCCACGTGCCGCGGAACAGCGATTGCCGTCTCGGTGGCATCGTTTCAATCACTTCGTGGCTCAGGTTCAAGCGATGCCATTGCGCCCAGACGGAGTTGTAGCAATTGAAAACCGCACATCGTGGGTTGTCTGGATTCGTCCAATCATTCGCGGCATGCACAAGACTTTCAGTGAAAATGACGACAGAACCCGGCGGGCAACTGTAGTCGTCCATCATCTCACGCATGCTCTCCTCCCAAGGTGACTCGCCGATATTCGGACGATACGGATCGGGCCCGCCGTAGTTGAAATGCGCTTTATGTGAGCCACTGAGGAAAGAGGTAGCACCTTGTCCTGACTTCACCTCCTCAAGTTCCCAGACGACGCGCGTCAACCCCGCGAAGATCTTTCCACCAGCGACCTGATACCGCATTGCATTTGCTTGCTGCGGTGGACGCACGACGTGTGGTAGACCGTTATCGCCGCGTTCGGATATGCTCCAACCGGGCGGACGAACCGTCGTGAAAGACCCTTCACATCGGAATCCGTAGCAGTCGTCGCGCACAAAAGGATCCTCGGACAGAATCTCATTCAGAACACCAACAATTGCAGGATGGTCAAGCAGATTCTGTAGGGCACCTTGATAACTCTGTCTCGCACCTGCATAGACTTCCGCTTTCATCTCTTCGATTTCTGAGTCTGATAATATTGATGGCAATAAAATCCAACCGCGGAGATCGAAGAAGAATTTCTGCTCCGGTGTCATCGGAATCGTTGCATCATTTGATGTTTCTTTTGACATTGAAATCTCCTTAATAGTTTAGGACTTACGCAAAGTTGACGACAATAGAAGGCTTTTTGATCTCTCGTCGCAGATAGTCCTCGTATAAACTTTCTTTCAGGCGGTAAATCGTTTGACCCGTCGTGCGCGCAGCACGCGTCAAACTAACCCAGACCCACAAACAACAGGCAATATGATTGCGTTGTCCACGATGTTGACGACTTTGGCACTTGCTGATACCTGTCGTTTGCTTGAGCTCACGATGAAGTTGCTCAATCTTCCAACGAACGCGACATTCTTGCTGCGTCGCAGTCACATCCGATTGAGATAAATCGTTGGTGGCAATATATTCCGTGCGTCTGGTGCCGGACGCTATCCGAAACAACTTCACTTGGTGGCCTTTCGGAAACTTGTAGATATGAACACGTTTACCCTGTCGCAACTCTGATTCTGTCCACGTCAGATCATCTATCCGTTTGTGCGGGTCAACACCCTCAGTGTCATTGACGAGACGATTGCGTTTCAAGGGAGCATAATAGATTTTTGAGAGACTCTGAATCGTTTTTAGCACTGCCATTGAAGCATACCAAGAATCTACTAACACGACCCGAAACGGGAGATTTTTCACGAAGTAGGCGTTCTGCAACATCTCCTGAAGGTGTTGAAGTTTGGTTTTCGCGTCTCGGTCTGGATCATAGATACGGTAATCAATAATCCAATACTGATGCGTCTTCGGATTGACATAGACACATGTCACGAGACCGATGCCTTGGATGACACGTTTTTCGGAGCCACTCCACTGCCGGCGAACAGGTTCTATCTGTTTCGCATAAGGTTTTGGCATGACGGTATCATCAAAAAGAACGTATCCGTCTTCATCAAACTCAATATCGTTTCGCACCGAACGCCAGAGTTCACGGGCAGGGATACGTTCGGTATTCAGGAGACGATTGAGTTGATCATGGCTCCATTTCTCCGTATGATTGGCAAAGTGTGTCTGTGTGAAGTTCTGAAAACCGGCTAACAAAAATTGGCAATAATCCGAGAACAGCGGTTGTCTCTTTTCAGAAAGATTCATGCTCATCATAATTAAAAACTATAACACATTTTAATTCATTGCGTAAGTCCTATAGTTATTAACAAGCACTATATGAACCACAATTGTACCACAGTTATAAATCCGGGTTACAAACCCCTCCTACAAGAGTGCTCACACATGGATGGCAACTTGCATTATAAAACAAAAATATAACTTAATTGCTCTCAGAACTATGTGGTGTTATTATCCAACGAATACTGGCGGTTTCCGCCGGGGCCACCACCAATTGCCCATGTGCCACGGAATAAGGATTGGCGTTTCGGAGGCATCTTTTCTATAACCTCATGACTGAGATTCAACCGATACCATTGTGCCCAAAGTGAGTTGTAGCAATTAAAGACTGCACAACGTGGATTGTCTGGATTCGTCCAGTCGTTGGTAGCATGTATAAGACTCTCAGTGAAAATAAGTGCCGACCCAGGCGGACAACTGTAGTCCTCCATCATATCCTTTATCTTATCCTCCCACGGTGATTCACTGATATTCGGACGGCATGGGTCCGGTCCACCATAGTTGAAATGCGCCTTATGTGAGCCGCTGAGAAAAGAGGTACCGCCTTCTCCTTTTTTGACCTCCTCAAGTTCCCAAACCACGCGCGTAAGTCCAGCAAAAATCTTTCCACCAGCAATCTGATACCGCATCTCATTTGCTTGTTGGGGTGGACGCACGACATGTGGGACCGCAGTCCCTGTTTCAGAAGAAACGCGCCAGCCGGGTTTCCTAACTGTCGTAAACGAATTCTCACACCGAAATCCATAACAATCATCAAAGATAAAACGTTCATCAGCGACGATTTCGTTTAGAATCCCAACAATTGCCGGATGATCGAGTAAATTCTGGAGTGCACCTTGATAACTATGTCTGGCACCCGCATACACTTCCGCTTTCATCTCTTCGATCTCTGAGTCTGATAATATTGACGGCAATAAAATCCAACCCCGTAAGTCGAAGAAAAACTTCTGTTCAGGTGTCATCAATTTCTCTCCGGATGCTAATGGCATTGGATCATTAAAATTACGTACCTCTTGCATAATAGTGAAATCCTTATAAAGTCAAGCTAACCAATATATTATACCAATTCTAATTGATGATTCCTCTTAAAAGAATCTACTGTTTTTGGTTATGCCCGGTTCGGTTAGGAAACCGAACCTACCGGGGTTTGGCTGAAAGGTGCAGTTAATGCAATATAAACTTTTAGAAATGGTATTACAACGCCTTTTTCAATCCTGGCAAGAAATAATCCTTAACGACGACCTCCCAACTCATTCGAGAAGCGATATTGTAGCCTTCTCGAAGCATATCCTCTACATCACGGGGTTTACGCGGCAAACGTCCTAAGAGTTTCGCCGCGATGTCCCGACTATTTTCCATTTCAATGGCGTTCCGTTCCGCCAAGCCAATATGGAGCACATCGTCTAACGATTGCGGTGGGATCTGTAGCTGCGTGTAGTCAGCAACGACGACATTCGGGACTTCACGGTTGTCAGTAGCACGTTGAATGAAACCGCAACATCCGCACACGTTGCTAACGACGCAAATTGCGCCGAAACTCAACGGCTCCACCTGCGCGATTCCGAAGGGTTCATAAATAGACTGCCCGAATTCCGCATCACTCCCCTTGCGGATGTCCATAAATTCCATCTCTACCGGCATCCGTTTTCCGCAAGCAGCTTGGCTCCATCCAAACTGATTGACAAAGACCACTTTGATCGCCTTAGACTGGAGGTTGAAAGCGGAGACACCGTTGTTCAATTCGATTTCCGCACCGACCAAATCCGGGTAACCAATTTTATGGTACATCGGCCAGCCGTATGCTTCCTCCATCTCGTGGATGCTTTCGTTCGGTCGTCCAGTCGCAATTTCTGTGGAGAGGATGAACAACACCGCGGTTTTATCGTTAGAAGCAAGCAAGGAATCAAGATGCATAAGTACCTGTAAATCGCGCCACAAGCCTTTGCTTTTAACGAGCCGCGTTACGTGTGTAAACACGTAATCGGGACGATAATCTAACAGCGTTTTCGCATATTTTTGTAGCAGTGCCTTTGATGTCAATTTTTCTTGTAGACTCACCTCAAATGCCGGGATACCGTTGTAAACAAGGTTAATCGGAAAGTCCTCAAACGGCTTTGCTAAGAATCGGAGTTCATCTACGACGAGATCGCCAACCGCAAAGACGGTATCACAGAGGTGTGCTTTATCAATTAAGGCGTGTTTGAAGTACCAGAACGGATCGTCGAAGACATCGCGGATGGATTGTCCTTGTGCCTTTGCCTGATCTAAAGCGTTGTAAAAACGGACATCGTGTCCCGGGTGTCCTTCAACAATTGGACGTATTGTTGCTACTTCGTGCGCGTAGAAGACAGTCCGCATATTCTGCAGGTTTTTGTTGTTCTTCCGTTCAATAAGCGTTTTGAGCGCGAGCGGCATTCCCATGAATTCGTGTGAGATGACAAACACAGGGGTCGTTGTCTCTTCACCGATAATTGCTTGCAGCGCAGCATAAGCGGGTTCGGCGAGACGAACATATTCCTCGAATTCCCATTCGCTCTCATAACGACTGGATTCGATTTGGAAGTGTTCATAGAGATGCCATTTGAATTGTCCGGTCAGTGCTTCGTTGCTGTTTGAGACGTTCACCAAGATGACATCCGTGAGGATTGTAACTTTCTGATTTTTGTCCTCAAATTGCCGTTGTCCGTAGACGAGCTCTACGTGATAGGTCTGCTCAATCTCACTGAGAGCCTTCGCGTGCGGTGTATCTGTTATCCCACTGCTCGCGTGGTACAAGAGGGTATCTAATCCCCCTAAATCGGCACCCGAAAAGAGTGGACCGACGAGAAAGGTGCGCTCAATCGCTTCATTGTAGCTGCGGGTTGTCAGTAACCCTTCCAAAACTGCACCGATGCCCCCCATTTTCTGGATGGCTTCGTGTGTGACGTGAACAACAATACTCAAATTTTTTACCTCGCCAAACGTCTGTTATATAGGTTTGTCATTAAACCTTCAAAGTGATGACTAAAATTATAAAAACGGTTTTGTAATCGTATATCCAATGCGAAAGATTATAGCACAATGTTGGCATAGATGTCAAATTGCGTTACCGTCTATTCCCCTTGACAACCTCACCGAAGGTAACTATAATATATATTGAAACTTTGTGCGATATTTTTTGTTTTTTTTAAGACTTCAGTGCAAATCACACAAGACACTGACTGAAGTCTATTCAATAAATTTTTCGATTTTTATATACTTTGGAGGTAGTAATGTTAGAAAATATTGGAAGCGTAGCGGGTGCTATATGGCATTATCTTGAAGAAAATAGCGAAACCACCGTTACCAAATTAACACGCGAACTCGGCGAGACTGAACGCACAATCCTAATGGCGATCGGTTGGCTTGCCCGCGAAGGAAAATTAGATTTCGAGAAACGGAAACAGGGCACCTATATCACACTAAAGACACAACAATCAGACGCAGCAGCGGCATAGATCTCGGAAGGAGAATGGAATTAAATGAAGCCACTTCGTCAGTTAACAGTGGTGCCTACCTTACCCCCGAATCTTGAACCCCTGCGTGAACTTGCTTTAAATCTATGGTGGACCTGGGACCGTGAAGCATTGGATCTGTTTCATCATCTTGATGCGGAATTGTGGGAAAAAACCTACCATAACCCTGTCGCGATGCTCGGTCAGATTTCACAAGAACGGTTGGATACGACTTCAAAAAACAGCGTGTTCCTTGCACGACTTGAGGTCATCCACAAGAAGTTTAGAGAATACCATAAGACGCATTCATGGTTTGAGACAAATTACAAGGATGATACGCTCAGCGACCTAACAATCGCCTACTTTTCAATGGAGTACGGGTTAACAGAATGCATGCCCCTCTACTCTGGCGGCTTAGGGATTTTAGCGGGCGATCACCTAAAATCCACGAGTTACTTAGGACTCCCTTTCGTCGCTGTCGGGCTGCTCTATCAACACGGCTATTTCCGCCAGACGCTTACCGCAGATGGCTGGCAGATGGCAGATTACCCAACCAATGACTTTTACAATATGCCGATTCAGCCTGCGAAGCTTGCTGATGGGTCCCCGCTTTTAGTCGAAGTCGAATATCCAGAAGGAAAGGCGGTCGCCAAAGTTTGGTGTGCCCAAGTCGGACGTGTCCCGCTGTATCTGTTGGATACGAATATCCCCGAAAATCAGAACGAAGAGTTGCGGAGCATCACTGATTACTTGTACGGCGGTGATGAACGCCTCCGCATCAAGCAGGAGATTTTGCTCGGTATTGGCGGCTACCGCGCCTTAACAGCACTCGGCATCCAACCGACTGTCTGCCACATGAATGAAGGACACGCCGCGTTCCTCGCAATTGAACGCATCCAGCAGATGATGTCGCAGACAGGCATCCGTTTTGAAGAAGCCTGTGAGGCGACAAGGGCAGGGAATATCTTCACGACGCATACGCCTGTTCCGGCTGGCATCGACTGGTTTCCTCCGGATTTAGTCAATCACTATTTCAGCCGTTATTACCGCGAACTCGGCATTTCCACCGAAACCTTCCTCGGTCTCGGTAGAGCAAATCCATCGAATACCCACAGTGAATTCAGCCCCGCACTCCTCGCACTCCGGCTCTCCGCAATGTGCAACGGCGTGAGCCAACTGCACGGAGAGGTTTCCCGTGATATGTGGAAAGACCTTTGGCCCGGTACACCTGTGCATGAAGTGCCTATTAGTGCCATTACGAACGGGATTCACACGCGGTCTTGGGTCTCTGGTGATATGCAGAGTCTTTTTGACAGGTACCTTGGACCCCGCTGGATCGTCGAACTCACGAATCAAGCCGTCTGGACACAAATCTCGCAGATACCAGACCCAGAACTGTGGCGAACACACGAGCGAAGGCGTGAGCGTCTGATTACATTCGCTCGCCAACGGCAGGAACAGAAACAGGCACTCGGCGGCAGCATTTCCAAGCGTCCGCAAGAGAGTGACACCATGGCAACGAAAATTCTCAATTCAGCGGCGTTGACCATCGGCTTTGCGCGTCGGTTTGCGACCTATAAACGCGCGACATTGCTGTTCCACGATGTTGACCGACTTGATAAAATTCTCAACCATCCGGAACGTCCTGTTCAACTCATTTTTGCAGGAAAAGCACATCCGCATGACTATGAGGGAAAATTGCTTATCCAGCGGATCGCTCGGATCGCCGCGGAACCGCGGTTTTATCATAAAATCGTCTTCATTGAGAACTACGATATTTGTGTCGGACGTTATCTTGTTGAAGGTGTGGATGTATGGCTTAACAACCCGTTACGTCCGAATGAGGCAAGCGGTACGAGCGGTATGAAGGCTGCCGCAAACGGAGTCCTGAATCTCAGCATCGCAGATGGTTGGTGGGCTGAGGCAAATCATTTAGGCGGTGGATGGACGATTGACGTGGGACCCGTCCCAGAGGATTCCAAATCCACTAACAAGGCACACGCGAACGCCATTTACGATCTCCTTGAAAACGAGATTGTGCCACTTTTTTATCAACGTAACGCCGTTGACGATGTACCCCACGAATGGGTCGCACGGATGAAGACTGCAATGCAGAATTTGGCACCTATTTTCAATACCAAACGGATGGTGTCGGAGTACGCAGAACAGTTATATTTTCCGGCGCATCGGCGGTGGCAAGAACTCAATGCCTCTGAGGCGAAACGCAGTATTGCCTTAGCGCGCTGGAAAACCCACATCCGAGACCACTGGGCGGACCTTCGCGTTGAGGAAAAGCGTACCGATGCGAAAACCGCTGCTGTGCAAAGTTCTGAACTTGGGGTGGGTGAATCCACAACGGTGCAAGCAGTCGTCCGAACCGATGTCCTATTTCCTCACGAACTCGCTGTTCAAATCTACCACGGTGTATTAGATGAATCCGGCGAAATTCACAATGGATCTTTGAGTCCAATGGCGTATAAAGACGACCTCGGGGGCGGCAGCTATCTTTTTGAAGGGACGCTGACCTTGAAACAGACAGGCTTGCACGGCTATACTGTGCGCGCCTTGCCCAACCATGAGGATCTGCAATCTCCACATGAACTTGGCTTAGTGACATGGGCATAAAGGTAAACCTCCCGTCTTCTGGACGGGGGGTTTGTTTTTGCGTTGCGGAAAACTGTTTTTCAGCGTATAATATAAGTACTAAACTTTGGACAGCTTCTATCCGAAGTACACGCTATTTCCACCACATTTTTCGTATTTTCTTAGTGTTATAGCTACAAACGCAACTTAGAAAAAATAAACCCAAACTAAAAAATCAGTATGGACAGAAAAGCAGCAATTGCCCGCGAAACAGCAGAGACCCGCATCCGGCTCAGTCTCGACCTTGACGGAACAGGAACATCCACTATTAACACCGGTGTTGGATTCTTGGATCACATGTTAGAACTCTTTGCCAAACACGGATTCTTTGACCTTGAGATTGAGGCGAAGGGTGATTTACATGTCGATGCACATCATACGACGGAAGATGTCGGCATCTGCCTTGGGCAAGCCCTCCAAAAAGCAGTACTTGACAAAGCAGGGATGCAACGATTCGGCAGCTTTACTATTCCGATGTATGAATCCCTCGCTAAAGTTGATTTGGATGTCTGCGGACGTCCTTACCTCCACTTTGAGACACCACTGAGTTATGGAAAAGTCGGTGATTTTGATATTGAACTCGCAGAAGAATTTTTTCACGGATTTGTGAACAACAGCGGCACAACCTTGCACATCAACGTCCCTTACGGCACGAATCAACACCATATCATTGAAGCCATCTTTAAGGCGGTTGCAAAAGCGTTGCATATTGCGACCCGTCTTGATAAAAATATCACCGGTGTACTGTCCACTAAAGGGAGTTTATAATAGTAATAGTTATCAGTTTGCCTCTTAACCGAAAACTAATAACTAATAACTGACAACTAAAGTAGGAGCGTGTTTATGAGTAACGGGAACGTTATTGCAGTTATTCTTGGAGGCGGCCGCGGTACACGTCTATTTCCATTGACACGGGACCGAGCGAAACCGAGTGTCCCGATTGCAGGCAAATTTCGATTGGTGGATATACCGATTAGCAATTGCCTACATTCAGGACTCGAGAAAATCTATGTCTTGACCCAGTTCAACTCCGTCTCCTTGAATCGACATATTGCGCAGGCATACCGCTTCGATACGTATCGCCGCGGGTTCGTCCAAATCCTCGCAGCGCAACAGACCTTGATGGGCGAAGAGTGGTATCAAGGGACAGCGGATGCTATCAAGCACAATGAACCCTATATTCTCAACCCACGGTTCAAGGATGACTATGTCCTGATTCTTGCGGGCGACCATCTCTATCGGATGGATTATCAAAAAATGTTGGCTGTTCACACCGAATCCAATGCAGACATTACAGTATCTGTCATCCCTGTGGAGAAAGAGGTCACGAGCGGACTCGGCATTCTCCAAGCAGATGCGAATGGACGTATCGTTGATTTCGTTGAAAAACCGCAAACGGAGGCGGAACTCCAACGGCTACGCGTTGAACCTGAGGTTTTCAGATCGCGGGGCATTGAACCACACGGTAGGGAATACATCGCCTCAATGGGGATCTATATCTTTAATCGAGAGGTTTTGCAAGAGGTGCTGCAAGATGAATCGAACGTAGACTTTGGCAGAGATATTATTCCCAAGAGTATTCAGACACGTCCGATTTCTGCCTACTTTTTTGATGGTTATTGGGAGGATATTGGTACGATCCGTTCTTTCTATTCGGCGAACATCGCGCTCACCGATACCGCACCGGCGTTCAATTTCTACGATGAACAGGCACCGATCTATACCAACCGGCGGCACCTGCCAAGTACCAAAGTTAACAGCAGTAGTGTCCGTTCTTCAATTCTCGCTGAAGGTTCTATTATTGATGACTCCGAACTCGATAGAACAATTGTGGGTATCCGAAGCATCATCTCCGGTGGCAGTCGAGTTTACCAGTCTGTGCTCATGGGGGCAGATTACTATGAATCAGAGGCATCGCGAGCAGAGAGCGAGCGGTCAGGCATACCGAAGGTCGGCATAGGTCGAAATTGCTTGATTCAGAATGCAATCATTGACAAAAATGCGCGTATCGGTGATAATTCAGTACTGGTTAACCGAGATGGTATTGATAATTACGATGGCGAAAACTACTGCATTCGCGATGGGATTGTTATTGTTCCAAAGGATGCGGCAATATTTCCTGAAACCGTCGTCTAATCTAATGTGAGTTCTGTATTTGTAGCGCAAACTTCGAGTTTGCGGCTTAAAGGAAGGCTAACTTTAAACATGTCTGAATTAAGACAGAAACTTCTGGTGCTGCATTTGCACACACCTGACCTAAATAGTAGCGTTGTCGCTTGGGCAATGTACGATGGTACAGGTGAAAAACGGTATACGACAGGGGACAGCGAGGCACCGCCCTATAGCTCGGTTGTGGAAGCTATGCGAGATGGCTGGCGGGTGATACAGTTTCCACAACAATTCCCTGCCTATCCGGGCATGGAATATCATACCTCATATCTCAGGTTTGAATATATTCTTGAAAAACTCGTAAAGTTAACCGAATCTTGAAACCCCTTTGGATCGAAAAAATCGACGAAGAAGAGGTACATCATGAGATCAGTAATCACTGCACTAACCATGTTTCTTTTAACTTTCTCTGCTTTGGCAGGGACGTTTGTCGAAAAATTTAATGGGAGAAATCTTGATGGATGGGAGCAACTCATCCAGAGTGATTTTGAGGCTGATCCGGATTCTTGGGAGATTATTGATGGAGAACTTCACGGAACAAACCCTGGTGGATTATTTCGTTTCCTAACGATGGGAGATGAAAAATGGCGCAATTACACTATAGAATTTGATGTCAAGCCGCTCCAGAAACATGGTGCCGGAAGTATTGGGATTGCTGCACGGGTCCAGGGAATCGCTGCGATAGTTAGTATGATTGGGGATGCCCCTTTCCCTTTACATGAGGATGGATCACACGTAGTCTGTTTTGGCGGTGCATTTCACGACAATAACTTTTGGGTTTTCGGCTCTGAAGTCAACTCATCGTTGAAATTAAAAAGATGGTCTACACTGAAGTTCCAAGTAGATGAAAACGTGTTCACCTTCTGGATTAACGGTAAACAGGTTCTAAAAGCCACAGATGAGTGGGCTAATCATGAGAAGGCACTAAAAGCCAGAGGTGAGGCTTTTCAATTCCGGACAGGTGGTGTAGGTTTGGTAATCTCGAGTTATACGGCAAGATTCGATAATATGGTGATTACTGGCAAGGACATCTCAAACCAAGGACAGTTCTCGGTAACACCTCAGGCGAAACTCGCTACGACTTGGGGAAGTTTAAAAGGGTTTTAAATGGCGTTGTAGCTTAGACAAAAATTTTGTGCAAGGCAAAAATAAATTTGCCCTTAAGGGGTAGACTTGGAGGCGATCTAATGATTGACAAAAAGTATTTGCTCACTACGGAACAGATGGCTAATTTCGTCGCGGATGGTTACCTTCGCTTCGATAAGTTAATCTCGGATGAATTGAATAAAGCCGCACATGAGGAAATGGAATCCGGTGTGATTGTTCGCGGGCGCGGGGGCACGGTTTTAAACGATGTCTGGGACGATGATTCTGCTGTTGGAAAAGTTTTTGGGACACCGGAAGTTCAGGGTATCATTCAGAGTTTAGTTGGTGAGAACCCGCTCTATGATCATCATGCTGTTCACATTGTCCGACCCCAAAACGATATCGGTCAAATTTGGCACGCCGATGCGATTATTGACCTGCGGATGCATTTCGACATCCAATTCTTCTATTTCTCGCACGATACGCCGCGTGAAATGGGTGGGACGATGATTCTACCGGGAAGCCACTATCGCCGTGTCTGTGAGACGGATATCGCGCGTTATCAAAACTTCCTCGGACAGCTGCCGATCGCTTGCGAGGCAGGGACGCTCTTTGTGGTGCATCACGGAATGTGGCACTGTGCGCAACCGAATTTAACAGAACTGACGCGCTACATGTTCAAACTCCGCCTCAATCCGACGGTACGTCAATGTCGACTCTGGAACACAGATGATATTGAGACGGCACCGATCCACGGACTCTTGGGTAGGAATCACAGATGGTATGGGAACGATGTCCGACTTGAGATCGTCAACCGTATCAAGCAGTGGCGTTTTCTTATCGGTGACGAATCGTTTGATGTCGGCTACTGGCTCTCTCGGCTTGAGAACATGCCGGAGAATGCTCAGGAAGCAGCATAGTTATTTCAACAAGAAAGGCGCGGTTTCTAACCGCGCCTTGAAATACATTGAAATGTGCCTTTTGAGGTAATCGCAACGCTATCTATCGCGACCGCGCCCTCTTCTGTTACCAGCCCGTCTCCGGAACTGTTCCATCATTTCTCGCCGCTCTTCGTTTGAGGCACTCTTCATTTTCTCCATCATCTCCTGCCTCATTTTTTCAGCACGCTCTTTCTGCTCCATTTGCCTGCGCTTTTCGGCGGCTGCCTGATTGCCTCGATCTTGTCCAGCGTTGTTATTACTCGCCTTTTCGGACTCACCCCCACCACGATCTCCACCCCTATCGCCACCGCGTTCTCGTTTAACCGTGAGAAGTTGCAGCTCACCTGTCTTGAGCGTTATTGCCTCTCCTGCTTTGTCCAAGGTTACTCGTTTGGCTTGGATGTCCGTGACTGTCATATCGCCGACTTTTGTGCCTATTGTAACGAAATGGTAACGATTCGATCTTTTCTCCAGCAGCGTCGCTTGTGATATTCCCTCGTTTGGATCAACAACTTTAGTACCAACCAAACCATAGGAAGGTTCGTTGTTTGGAGGTGTCCACCCTAACGGTCTGAAGAGATTGTGATCAATGATGGTTTTGTAAAACGCTGCGTTCTCTCCGAAGTCAACCCTCCCGCCACGGTTTTGGCGACCCCAAGATCTATTATTACGTTGTGGTTCGGGTTGCTCCTTCGCTTTAGCCATTGCCTGCAATTTAGCAGCATCTGCTTCTTTCATCTCTTTCATTTTAGCAGCGTTCATCTCCGGCTTTGTACCGATGAACTCCGATTTTGTTTTCTCCTGCGCGTAGAGCAGCACGCCAAAACTAAGGAGTAGACATACGACACAGCCGATTCCGAGTTTTGCGATGACACTTCCCTTTTTATTCGCAATTTTCATTACTTTCCTCCGGTGTTGTCTCTTTCCAAGCGCGTTTTTTAATACTCCAATTCATAGTGTTCACATTTAGGAAGATCGTATAGACACCTCTTTGCAACTTAAGACAGGTTCTCTTAAGAAAAGGTTCTCTTTAATTTTACTGTGGTTTTTGCTGAATGTCAAATCAAATGGATTCAGAGCATAACGGGCAATGAATTGCCCTACTACGAACAGGTCTACTCTTAATTCCAATATGGACGAAGCACTATGTATATTTAGACGCAAAAGTTGTTTATGCGTTTATTTTTTTCTAACCACAGTCGTTTGGCACAAGTCTTCGCCTATCATTGCAGAGCCATTCAGTTTTAAATATTTACTTCAGCTATGTGAATATAATTTCCCTGTAGGAGCGAGCTGGGCTCGCGATCTTTCGTAAGAAAAGGTCAACATCTGTAAACGAAAATCAGAATCAAACCGAAAACTGAATAGCCCTACCTGTCATTGTAAAAAGCGTTGACTTTCCCGAAAAAATAGGGTAAACTTTATAAAAATAGATCTTCCCATAAAAGGAATACACTTAAACATGAAATGCTTTAGTCCGAATCAAAAATATATCGCATTTGTGTGTAGTTGCGTCCTCATTTTCGTTTTAACAAGTCAGCATGCGGCTGCGGCGCGCCGATCACGCGTACTCTCAATTGGACTCTTCGCCTCCGGTATGAGCCTCCAACTTGGTGCTACGCTCCTCAAATCTTCCGCCCAAGAGCGTTACGATGCCTATCTCAACGCCGCAATCCAAGCAGATATCCAAACGCACAAGGATGCTTTCCTCGTCAGACGGAATGCGGGTACTATCATGTCGGGTGTCGGTCTCGGATGTGTAGGACTCGCCGTCCTTTTCTCAATCTATAACCAAATTGCCACACCTTCAGAGCCGTCCGAACTTGCGGAAAACGATACCTTTTCTGGGTACCGTTCGCAAGCACTGAGAACAAATCTAAGTTCTCAGAAAATTGATTTTACAAATCACCGATTTGGAAACACAGATTTGCTATTCCCGCGTGCCGCATTCCAATTACTGCCGCACTACGATTTCCAAAACCAACGGGCAAGTTTAAGGCTTCTACACTATTTTTAACGATTAGTTTCTGGTTTTTTCGTCCAATTTTAGACCCCCAGGCCCGGTAGGTGCGGTTTGGAACCGAAAGCCGAAGCCATCCCACCCGTTACTGGGAAGGGGCACCGGGCTTCACCAAGAAATTACCGAATTAAAAAATTAATCTTCATGGAACCGCACCGGACTTGAAAAAGAAGATTCAAAAGTTGAAACAATCCGACAATTTATTTAAAACTAAATGACCCTGTAGTTGGTTTGAAGAACGTTGGTTGCAATTGTATTGTTTTCAAGGAGCAAAAAATTATGCGTCTATTCCACGCCTTACCCGACCTTAAGGTCGGTGTGCTAAGTTTTCTTATATTTTCTGCTTTAGTTCTACTATATGCCTGCACAAGTAGCGAGGATTTCGCGAATCCGCTTGACCCAGAAAATCTGCGTACCTCTGGTGCTCCAGATGGACTTACGCTCTACGCCGCTGATGAACAAGTGCGAG
Organism: Candidatus Poribacteria bacterium; assembly: GCA_965208735.1. GTDB lineage: Bacteria > Poribacteria > WGA-4E > WGA-4E > WGA-3G > WGA-3G. The sequence goes on along the minus strand of CBDBPM010000002.1, from coordinate 3,127,437 downwards.
TCACGTGGAACGATATTGGACAGGAAGGCATCCAAGCTTACCGGATCTACAGACGCTCTACAGGTGGAACAGATACAGCGTTTGCGTTAGTCGGATCCGTTGACGCACCCGCAAACGAATTTATTGACACCCAAAATCTCGAAAATGACCGGCTTGATACCTCTGGACAGCTCCTTGCTTATGAATATCGCATTACCTACGTTGATGTCAACGGCGTGGAAACACCAGATCCGACGAATCCGCCAATCGAGAGTGATGAACCGCGGCGTATCTGGAAAACAGCGTTAGCCACACCGAGTGTCCCGCCACCGGTACCCGTTGTAACCGTCGGTGATCCGACTGACCTCACCATTAAGCTCTTTTGGGAAGGTTATGAACTCTCTGACGACTTCTCTGTCTTCCGCATCTATGCCGCGCTTGACAATGAGGACGGGAAACCGTTACAGTTTAAAGTGATCGCAGAACCGAAACGAGACCAGTTCTTCTACTTCGACCACGATTTTGAGGTAGATGGCACTCGGAAAGTCTATCGCATCGCTGCTGTAGATATATTCGGTGCGGAAGCATTTGCCACTATCAACGCAGCAACACCCAATGTCCCGCCTGCACCGCCAAAGAACGTCCGTGTCATTTACCGACCCCGCTCCCTATTTAACACGAAATACGATGCAGTCATTTCATGGGCACCAAACACCGAACTTGACCTCGCGGGGTACCAACTCTATACCAGAGACGCAGCCGGCAATTTACTCTTGCGTCCCGCACCCGGAAAAAAGGATCGCACGTGGACAATACCCGGCGAAGACCCGATTCTCGTCGGACAGTCGCTCGAATTTAAGCGATACTACATAACAGCTTTTGACAATACACCCGGCCCCGATGGACAACGCGACGAAAGTGCTATGGTAGAAGCAAAACCCTAAAATTAGTCTCTACGCCTAAAGGAATAAGTCTATGCCCGCTAAAAACAGACAATTCAGTACACAATGCTTTATTTTCATTATTTGTACGTTACTCCTTGGTCCCGCGTTGCCGATCGCAGCGCAGTTACCAGCCGTTCCACATCTCAGCACCATTCAGACCGCAGAACCGGTCGGTAAAGGCGGTTCCAGCACTTCGTTTGGGCTTCTTCAATACTCAAAAGTTGATCTGCTACCAGACCAACGGCAAAAAGTGAATATTGGCGGATTTGAGGAACTACATCGCGTATCGCTCCAAATAGAGACCTTCCTCGTGCCGGTCAGATTCAATTACGGCTTAAGTGATGAACTTGATTTGGTGCTCGGTGGCACGTTTTCAACGGGTGGTGTTCGGAAAACCGTTCACGATTTCTATAATGTTGCTGAAGAGACCGATGTTGATCCAACCACCGATCGCCGTGTTTATGACCAACCGCTATTTGACGGTGTCATCGGACTCAAGTATAACATCAAACCCGATCGGAATGATGGTTTTCCGAGCATCTCTATCGGTGGTGACGCACAGTTCGGTTACACCGCCGATGATCGGCTCAACACGGACAACGAATTCCTCGATTATAGTCCCGCCGATGGGTTTCCGTTTTTCGGAATCAATACCTATATGGTCGGCACCCAAAGATTCGGGAGTCTCTTTAAAGTCCACGCCGGTGTTGGGGTCTTTCTAACATCAAAGTTACTTAAAACGACGGACTTTTTTGCGCTCAACTGGCAGGTGGCTGGTGAAGTTGCTATCGCGGATAACATGTGGTTGCTTGCGGATTTCTCGCGTGAACTTCCCTATGCGGGTATAAACGTAACGAACTTCATTGGTCTGGCACTCCGTTATGAAGTCTCGAATACATTGGCATTCCAACTCGGATTTAACAGTCAACCCGGATTCCAGTTTAACATGACTTTCGGCGGCGAGAAGGCACAAGCACTTGATGGCGAGAATTTGCTGTTTTAGCGATACAGATGCAAGCAGTATCCTACAATCAGCGTCCATCCGCGTCCGATATCAAATAATCAGTAGTCCGTAACGTAGTGAAGGTGTTTTTGCTGGGGAGTTTCTTCAGCACGAACACAGAAAACGTCAAAGCCTTAAATCCCATTACTTACCCGCAAGGAAAATTAAAAAAATGCGAGCAGTTGTTCAGCGCGTTAAATCTGCCAGTGTCACCGTAGACAGTGAACTCGTTTCCGAAATCGGTGCTGGCGTGCTTGTCTTTCTCGGCGTTGCACATGACGATACCGCAACGGAACTAAAATATATCACCAATAAAGTCGCTAACCTGCGTATCTTTGAGGATGAAGACGGTAAAATGAATCGTTCACTTCTCGAAACAGGGGGTGCTGCCCTCGTTGTCTCACAATTCACGCTCTATGGTGATTGCCGTAAAGGACGGCGACCAAGTTTTATCAACGCCGCCCGTCCGGAAGTTGCAAACGCACTTTATGAACAGTTCATCGCTGCCTTAGAACAGCAAAATATTCCGACGCACGGTGGTACCTTTCAGGCAATGATGGATGTGCAACTCATTAATGACGGTCCTGTCACCATTTTACTGGATAGTGACAAGCAATTTTGAACCTATGGAGGAAAATTATGGCTCCGAAGATGCGTCTCGGTTTAGGTCAATTCAGCGAACTCAGCGAAGAACGGCTGAAATTTATCAAACAACTCGGTGTCGAAGATGTCTTGCTCAACACGCCACAACTCCCCGGTACAGAGCGATGGGAATTTGAGGACATCCTTCACCTTCGGCAAGAAGTGGAAGCAGTTGGACTGCGGTTAGCGGCACTTGAGAACGTGCCTGTCCCGTTTTACGATAAAGCGATGCTCGCTCTGCCCGGCCGTGATAAACAGATTGAGAATATGGCGACGACCATTCGCAATATCGGTAAAGCTGGTGTTGAGATTTTCGGATACCACTGGATGCCGAGCGGTGTCTGGCGGACTTCTCAAACCACACCCGGTAGAGGCGGTGCTGAAGTTACGAGTTTTGATATGGACGAGGTTAAAGACGCACCCTTATCACACGGACGCGTTTTCACTGAAGCCGAAATGTGGCAAAACTACGAATACTACATGAACGCAATCCTGCCAGTGGCAGAAGAAGCAGGCGTTAAACTCGCACTCCACCCTGATGATCCGCCTGTTGAATCCCTTGCAGGTGTGCCGCGTCTGTTCCGAAACTTTGAAGGCTTTAAGCGCGGGATGGAGATTGCCGACAGTCCGATACACGGACTCGATTTCTGCGTCGGTTCCTGGTCGGAGATGGGACCGGGTGTCACGGACGCGATCCGCTATTTCGGGGAACGCGACAAGATTTTCTACGTCCATTTCCGCGATGTCGAAGGACATGTTCCGAAGTTTGCCGAATCCTTTGTTGACACCGGCAATTGCGATATGTTTGAAGTCATGCGCACGCTCAAAGAGGTCGGCTTTACAGGTTTCATGATTACCGACCATGTGCCTCACATCGTAGATGATACAGGCTGGGGGCACCGCGGACGCGCGTACGCCATCGGCTACATGACCGCATTCCTCGAAATTTTATATGCGACGTAGAGATGGATTTGATATAACTTCTCACTATGAGAACAACCCCGCGCGTTCGATAAAAGCAAGGGATTCATAGGGATGCTAAAATATCAACTATTTCCAAGGTCAGTAGGATTGACCGCTCCCCCAGCTGAAGCTTGGGGGATTCTTTGAAAGAACTCCCAAGCGAGTTTCTCAACCTTTACCATCACTTCCACATGAGGTTTAACGGTATGGGGCCATCTGACTACCTTATAGGTAGATTCCTTAGGTCTAAGCTAAGGCAACATGTTCGCGAAAACAAGGTGCGGGTCATGCTGTCAACACTCTCAAATGGAAGCGTGACCATTTAGCACACTACGGAAACTTCCTGAAACCGTCGGAAGCGACCGATACTTCTGGTAGGTATTTCCTACGTCAGAACTTGGACATCCAAACCTCGCAAGATTTGGGGATTGCCTATATTTCAAGGTAGTTTAATGTGTCCTTTTTGTAGCTTCGGTTCTACGTCTACGCAACCCCGCGAAGGGGTGGTTAGGATCAATCAGAGTTAAACTGAAAGTCGCGTACCCTAACCCGTAGATAGTAATATTATACCAATTTTTTAGGTAATTATCAAGTGTTTTTTTTGGCACAACTATAGGCGGTGTCTACACCCCCCAGCTAAAGCAAGGGAGTTTTGACACCGAAGATTTTGATAAAACCGACGCATCTAATCTGGCGCAATTCGTGCAACGAAAAAATAATTATATACAACGAGGTGCTCCCATGTTTAACAGACCCCCAACCATCGGTGAATACCTACTCAGAAAACTCGAAAGTTACGATATTGAACACATCTTCGGTATCCCCGGCGATTATGTACTGCGGTTCTATGACCTCATAGAGAAAAGTTCGATTCGGCATATCGGTATGACCCGTGAGGACGCAGCCGGGTATGCTGCCGATGCTTATGCACGCACAAAAGGGATGGGAGCCGTCTGTGTCACCTATTGTGTCGGTGGGTTGTCGGTGGTGAACGCCGTTGCAGGTGCTTACGCAGAAAAGTCTCCTGTCGTCGTCATTAGCGGTGCACCCGGAGTCAGAGAACGCGGGAAAGATGCGCTCCTACACCATAAAGTCCGGGATTTCCATACACAGCAACATATCTATGACGAGATCACCGTTGCAACTGCGCTGCTGGATGAACCCTTCACGGCTTTCAATGAAATCGATCGGGTGCTTGATGCTGTGTATCGCTATAAACGGCCTGGCTACTTAGAACTCCCACGTGATATGGTGGATGTCCGCGGCACGCTCTACCAACGTCCCTCAACAGGTGGACATCTCAGTGACCCAGACACATTAGATGCCGCTGTCGCGGATGCTATTGATTTCATTAATCAGAGTAAAAAACCGGTGATTCTCGCCGGTGTAGAGGTACACAGATTTGGCTATCAAAACAAATTGATCCGCCTTGTAGAAGAGAAACGCATCCCTGTGGTAGCGACGCTCCTCGGAAAATCAGTGATGCCGGAATCACATCCACTTTACTTAGGTATCTATGAAGGTGCGATGGGACGAGAGGAAGTCAGACAATTTGTTGAAGATTCGGATTGTGTTATCATCCTTGGTGCTTTCATGACGGATGTCAATCTTGGGATTTACACTGCAAACCTTGACCGAGCGCGCTCTATCTATGCCACGTCCGAAAAAATTACAGTTCGTTATCACTCATACGAAGAGGTGATGTTTGATGATTTTATTGACGGCATCAATTCGTCGAAACTCCGAAAACGAAGGAAACCGAATTTGGAGTGGGCACACCGAGATTCAAAGCCGTTTGTTGTCGAGTCTGACGCACCTCTAACAGTTCGCCGTCTGTTCCGACACCTCAACGAATTTATTAGCGATGGGATGGTAGTTATTGCAGATGTTGGCGATAGCCTCTTCGGTGCTGTCGAATTGCGAATGTCTCAGAACACCGATTTTATCAGTCCTGCCTACTATACTTCTATGGGGTTTGCGGTGCCAGCATCCGTTGGCGCGCAACTCAGCATGCCAAACACACGTCCACTCGTTATCGTCGGAGACGGTGCATTCCAGATGACAGGCACCGAACTCTCAACAACCGTTCGCTACGGACTCAACCCGATTATCCTTCTTTTAAACAACCACGGGTATGGCACGGAACGGCATCTCCTTGAAGGGACTTTTAACGATATAGGGTGTTGGAACTATAGCAGCATACCCGCGCTCTTTAGCACAGGACGCGGATTCCATGTCCGAACGGAAGGTGAGTTTGAAGCTGCCATCAAAGCAGCACTTGCCGAGACACAGCACTTTACACTGATTGAGGCGGAACTCGACAAATTGGATACGTCGCCAGCACTCGCTCGGTTAGCGGAACGGATGTCAGGAACAGTTTGAAATTAATAGTAGTAGGCACGCTCCGTGTGCCGTAACACAGTGGTAGACACGCTCCATGTGCCGTATACACTTGATACAGCACTCTGTCTTCTACAGCGCAGCGATTTTCTCACGCAAGAAGTTCGTACAAAAAGGCACTTGTGCTTCCGACAGTCCGTGCAACACCACCGCGCCGTCATAGCCGCTTTCTTTCAGCAAGCCGAGATACTGATCGTAGTCCAGCAACCCTGTCCCCGCGGCGAGGTGTCCTGCCTGTCCGTCCGTGTCCAAGTCTTTCGCGTGTGCAAGTGCAATGTCTTCACCAAGGAGTGCGAACGCCTCATCAAGGATTTCACGCATCTTTGGCAGCTCACCTTTGTGGAAGATATTCGCGCCGTCCATACATACTTTCAGATAAGGTGATTGCATCTCATCCAGCAGACGACGTGCTTTCTGCGCGGAATCAATCACATTCGCCACTTCAGGTTCAAGCGCAAGCACTACATCGTATTCTTCGGCTACTGCTAACGCCTGTTTCATAGATTCGACGAGATCACGCCATGCTTCTGGTGTATTATTATCAGGGTGTGCGCGCCACATACTTTGCGGGTCACGAGAGCCGGTGCAAAGCGTAATGACCGATGTGCCGAGCGGCGCGCAGGTCTCCGCGACAGAACGCAACATCCGCAACCCGGCGTGGCGTTTCTCAATATCGGGATCAATCATGTTATAAGTGCCTGAAAGTGCGGAGATCGTGATCTGTCGAGCGTCCATCTCTTCGCGGATCTCGGCAACCGACGGTCCCGATGCCGGCACATGATACTGTAGATGATGGACACCGTGTTCCACAACGGCATCAAGATTCTCGGTGAATGTTTTTCGGCGAATTGTTCCTTCCATGAGTCCAACGTGCATAAATCTCTCCTGTTGAATAATGGTTTGCGGTAGGTTTAGCGTAAAAAAATAGGAATGTCCCAGAAAACACAGCGATTATACAACACAAAAGATAAGATGACAAGCAAAATGGGGTGTCGCGTCCGAGTCATTCAATTGTAGGTTTTTGGTGTTTGGTGTTGTCCTTTTCGCAGGTGTTAACACTTCATATATGTTATGCTTTAAAACAAACCGCAGAAATTTTCGCAGCATTTCGCACTGGATCCTGCAAAAAAAGACGTAAAATCCAATAATTTCTTAAAATTGAATGGTCCTGGTTGTAGCGTAGGTGAGTACCACTGAAGTACTTCACTATTTTGGTATCTTGACATTATTTCTACATTCATGATACGATACTTTCATTCAGCAGTGCGGAGGTATTGTCTACGATGAACTCGGAATTGGTTATCACTAAAATATGCAACGCCGTCGATCTGATGATCAAAAGTAGCGTGCCGTATAATGGACTATTCCCGTCCATTTTGCACGCACAGACAGGTGAGATGCTAACGGAGAAACCGCCTAAAATTCCCGGACAGCGAAACGGGGACCGTGCGCATCTCGGCACGAACTTAATTCACGATGAACCGTTGCTTGCTACCATAAACGTGCTTGCTGAAACCGAATCGAAACCGGAATACGTCGAAGCGGTGGATCGATACTTGGAACACTTTTCCCGGAATTGCACGCATACAGCGACTGGATTGTTCCCTTGGGGTGAGCATTCGTTTTGGCAGCTGATTGAAGAACGGGTCGGATGTTCTCGGAACCCAGCGGGTGGTGCCGCAATTCACGATCATCTGCGTCAGGTTCCGCTGTGGCTTTGGCAAAAACTGAGGACGTTTAATTCGGCTTGTGTGCAAAGTTTCGCCGATGGATTGGATTATCACTGGACCGAAGGTGACGGACTTGAATACATCCGTCATGCGAACATCGACACAAAAGCACATCTCGTTCGCGGTGCTCGGGCGTGCGATTTTCCACGGCATTCAGGCTTTTACATCTTCGATTTGGCGTTCGCGTATACGCAAGATCAGCGTCCTGAAACCCATCAACAGATCCAAAATTATACCGATTACTGGTGGGAAAAACGGGATGCCCGTGGACTGCTGCGTATCGAAAGTCGTTCACCCAAAGAGGCGGAACGGTTTTTTGAGACGAATGCGCCGACGCAAACGTTCTCATTGGGGGTTAGCCTGCTTGAATCTGCAGCGTTGATAGCATCGCTTCTACCCGAATTGGCAGACCAGATGCGGCAATACGCCTTCGTTTACATTGACGGATTTCTCGCCGCACCGCACAACCTCGAAACGCGTGAATTTATCAGTTTATGCCAGTGTGAGACGAATCGAGTTGTTGAACGTATGTCCGCATGGGGTAGTGTCTACGGTGCCGGGACTTCGTGTGGTACTGGCGTGCTATGTCTCGGTGGATGGCGGTTGACACAGAATGAGAGGTTAATGGCGTTGGCACGCGCGATTGGTGAGACCTATCTTGATGAGAAATTTCCCGTTGACCGTGTTCAGACGGAAGGGTTTAAGATTCCGGCATCGGATGCCGGTCTCACGCTTGAGTTGTTTGCGGATCTCTACGACATCACCGATGAATCGATATGGTTGGATGGTGGAATTGAACTTGCTGAGACAGTATTAGAAGTCTATTTTCCTGATACACTCCCTTACGGGGCATCGGGAATAGATTGGTATGAATCACAGATGGGAGCGGCTTATTTGATTCACGGTTTGGCACGAGTGGCGTTGCTATCACGTCACCGAACCTGTCCCCTCTCGCCCAATTATACGGCGCGATAAGCGTTCTGAAGACGAAAACCCAAACAGAATATTTACGCATCCCTATTAGGAAATTTGACAAACACACCATAAGTGTCAATTTTAGGAAAATAGACGTGTTTTTTCTTTCAGATACAGAATTCTGAAATCAAAATACCTCACGTATCAAGCAAAAAATGTGGGAGAAACCTTCGGTCTTTAATCCCGTAGGGACGGCATGTCTATAGGAATACGCCTCCTCCATCTCCTAAGCCCTGTAAGGGCGGCATGTTTATTACATCCGTTATAAAACGCTGCGTAAATCCCTAAATTGACACCTATGGGCAATTTGACAAACGCACCAATAATGCACATAAAATTATTGACATCATTGATTCACATCAACAGATTTGAAAAGTTATCAAACTGTCTCGCCACAGGTAAATTAGCATCAAACGAGGGTTATCATGCAAGATATCCGCAAATCACCAGAATATCAGCGATGGCGGAGAGAAGTCAGACATCGTGATGAAAATACATGTCGTATATGTGCCGTGCAGCGAAACCTCCACGTACACCACATAAAACCTTTGGAAAAGTACACTGAATTCGCTACCGACATTGACAATGGCATAACGCTTTGTGGGAACTGCCACGCTTTTTTGAGTGGGAGAGAAGAAAACACCAACCTCCAGACAATTACTGAAGCGTTTACAGGGCAACAGGATTTGCTGACTGCTGAACAGTTAAAGCGGTTTAACAGTAAGTTTTCTGCCTATTTGGAGGACCTTTTAAAATCAGGGGATCCGGACGCTGTGAACGACGCTGTTCATAAAATGTTTGTCCACCTCCAAATCTACCCAGATTCACTTGGCCAATTTCTACACCTTATTGAATATATTTTCAGTAGTGAAAAAGGATTTGAGAATCAGTTTGCCAGACAGATAGCGATTGAAACTCTTAAAAATCACCCAAATAAAACAGCATCGGAGATGCTTAGCAAATATGAAACTTCGCTGAATTGTCAAGATGGTAAGAGTGCATATTTGCAAGGTGACTACACTACAGCATTGAAGAAATTTGAGCTACTCGCCGAAAGCGGACATGCTGAATCCCAACACTACTTAGGTGTGATTTACGAGGAGGGTAAAGGCGTTGCCAAAGACAATACGGCAGCTATCAAATGGTATCTAAAAGCGGCACAACAAGGAAATGCAGATGCCCATACTCAGCTTGAGCGAATTTATGGAAACCGTAGAGTTACTCCGGAACAAGATATATCTGATCAGCAACGTTCCGATTTCGATGCTGTGCGTAGGAAGATATTTTTAGCGAAAGCGATCGCACGGTTGGAAGCGAAAGGACAGGATCGCACGGTCATTGAAACAGCACAGCTCCGGTCACTCCAAGCACCGCAACGCACCGACGCGCAGCAAAAAATCTATGAACGGATGTTGACAGCGTTCATCGATGCACAAGTTGCACGGCTCCAAGCGAAACAGCAACGGTCTGCGACCGAGAACCGTGTCCTTGAGGCGTTGACCACGGTGCAAGCGGCAGGGATTCCAGAGGAAGCCTTTGAACAAGAAACACCCCTAACACGTCAAAGTTTTTTTCAAAGACTATCTTTAAGCGGCATAGAGTTATGCTTATCCACACTTGAAACTTACGATGTGAGGATAGAAATTAAGGACAATAGATTTACGTTATTGGATATAGACAGGTCATCCGGGGATCCTGTGTCAGGATCTTCAGGTGTGTCAGCACCTTTAAATACGATTTTTGATGAAAAATTAAAATCTGAACCATCTACTGTGCCTAATCCTGTTGTCCGAATGCCGGATGGCACAGAAGTGCCTGCAAGGGAGTATGCTTCTGATGGGTCTCCTGTGTCAGGATCTTCAGGTATGTCGGCACCTTTAAATACGATCTCTGATGAAAAATTGGAAACGGAATCAGACCTACCGGAAGCATATAGTCAGTTGAACGGCGAGGTTTTCTTAACCCGAGAAGATATTCCGATCCTCAGAGCGTTCCTAGCTGGCATTAAAGCGGATGTTTTCGTGAACGCTCCTACAGTCCGTGCCCGCGTCAAAGAGAAACTTGACATGGCAGAGCAGGTATTTCATGAGGCTCGCCGTGAATATATGAAGCTTCGTGTTGGACTTTGGAGTGAGGAGATAGAACTTTGGCGTGATGAACTTGCACTTGATGATGATAAATGGGATAGAAAGGCATTGAGTAGAAAAATATCGGACCGCGAAATAATAGATTACTTGCATCGAGAACTTCTTTCTAGCATATCTAAATCTAATGGTGTTTATTCATTTGAAGATCTAATATACTGTTATCGTCAGGAAATAGATAAATTTTTCGAGGCACTCCACCGATTAGAGGAAAGGACCCGAATAGAAAATACTTGGCAACCAAAAGAAGATAGTGAACTCGATGAACTACTACAAGAAAACAGGCTGTGTGAGTGTGACCATTGCCAAATCACAAGAGATGAACTCGATGAACTGCTACGAGAAAGTGGATGGACTCATGAAGACGATGAGGAAGTACAGAAACTGGGCTTTACTAAACAGATAGAGAAACTGAATGAACATCCGATAAACCAACGTGCAAGAGAAATATTGGAGGAATTGGCACCGACATATTACGAGGTGAACCAAGCGTTGCGGCAAAAAATTATAGAGAGTGAAAGGGAAACGAACGCGGATTACGGTATATCGCCCTGGTGGGGATTAGACGTAATTATACTTCTGGAGTGGGCGGAAACATACCGCCCGATCCATTTGGAAAACAAGTTGCGCACCCTATGGACACCAAAAACGGAGGCAGGGTGGGAAAAACTGTATGACACATTGCCCATGATGTCGGAATCGGAAATGTCTTATCACCTGAGATGGCTGGCAGAACCTCTCTGGGAACCAGATCAACAGCCGAAGGATGTGTTGGACAGACTTTGCGGGAAACACCTACCAGTGTGCCGAGAATTGGAACAGACGAGGGAAAATTTTCGTACATTATATGGGGACAATGCTGTACAGTTGTCTCAAGGAGGCCTATCAGCGGATATTGCAGCTTTTCTCACTGAACCCGATCCGAAAACAGCAACAAATAAACTTAAAGAACTGCTCAGAATGGCAGCCACAGGAATTTATGGATATGTATAGCAATTCAGATTTTTGATACATATTTAAAGAACTGCTCAGAATAGCAGCCATAGGAATGTGGCATTGATACTCTTCGATTTTCTATTCATACATGTAAATTTTGCACCGAACTAATGATCCGCTTGGCAATATTGGATGTCCCGTTTAATCCTCCAAACATCTCATAGATTACATTAACCAAAATAGGAAACTGAATACCCCTAAATTTCGGTTGAATTGCACATACATCTATTCTATAATGTTGCCATGAAGTTAGAGCAACACCGTTCCACACTAACAAACAACATGAAAGGAAAATTATGTCAAGAGTACCAATTGGTTTAGAACTGTTTTCTGTCCGAAATGAGTTGGCGGAGGATACTCGCGGCACAATAAAAGCGGTCGCAGAGATGGGTTACGAAGGCGTTGAGTTCGCCGGTCCACCGCGACACTCCGCACAAGAGTTGAAAGGCTATCTCGATGAGTTCGGCTTGGTCTGCTGTGGGTGGCACACGCCGTTCAACCTCGTCCAAGAGGACACACTCGCCGAAACGATAGAATTCAACAAGGTTTTAGAGAACCGTTATGTTATCGTCCCCGGTATACCGGGCGAACTGCGTCAGTCGCGGGCGGATTGGTTAAAATTGGCGGATATCTTCAACGGGATCGCTGATAAACTCGCCGCGCACGATATGGTGACGGGGTATCACAACCATCACGTAGAATTTACACCGCTTGATGGTGAACAACCGTGGGATACTTTCTTTGGTAACACGAATGATGGAGTCGTGATGCAGCTGGATATGGGCAATGCACTCTCTGGTGGTGCCGATCTTGTCGGCATACTGGAAAGATATCCCGGACGCGCTGGCACAGTACATCTCAAACCTTACACAGAATCAGCAGGTGAGGCGGATAGACACGCCGGTTTCCGTCCTATTATTGGTGAAGACAGCGTGCAGTGGGAGGAAATCTTCCGAATCTGCGAAACGACCGGTGGCACGGAGTGGTATATCGTCGAATATGAAAGCGATGCTTTCCCACCGCTTGAGGCTGTCGAACGCTGTCTAACTGCACTCAAGGAAATGGGCAAGTAATTCGGTTTTACCTTTGGAGCAAATTCATGAGAACCTATTGTGCAAGCACCCTTCCATTTTCCCCTTTTCCTTTGACGGCGTTTGTGAGCGAGTTATCTGAAGGCGGTATGTCTGCCATTGAACTCGCGCAAACCCATTTTTCGGATGTGGAAGCCGAATCTATTGATGCACTTCGAGAAGAGACCGGACTCAATTTCAAATCCATGCTGAGCACGGTACGCGTTGACGCACCAGATGGACTTGAAGAATTAACCTCGATTCTTGACACTGCCCAAAGGCTTTCCGTTCCAATCGTCAGTATCGCGAGTGGTGGCAATGAAGCCGCCACCGCTCGTGAGATTGACACGATTATTGATCATCTCAAGACAATTACCGCAGAAGCAGAGGCTCGGAATCTGACGCTCGTCCTCTATGCGCATGAAGGAAGTCTCGCCTACAACCTTGAACGCACGCAGCTGATCCTTAACGCGATCCCTTCCGAAAACTTAGGCTTTTACTACAGTCCATTTCATTTTCATCGCGCTGGAGACGACCCTGTTGTCGCTTTGCGAACGTTGTCAGAACGGCTGGTTAGTGTCTATTTCAACTGTGGTGTCGATTCACAGACGGGAAGCGAACCGTTCTGGGCACCAGAGATGGATTTTCCCGCCATCTGCAAGGAGATAGACCGTGTCGGCTACACAGAAGAAATCATGCTTATCTATTTAGGGTTGAAGGCGGAGACACCACAACCGATTGTTGAAGGTGTCTTGAACGCTCGCGCTAAGTTAGAGACCTACTTTTAATCGAACTCACGTTCAATTACATAATTTATCCAAAACTAAATACCGCTGGACTTACTCATTTGCTTTCACAATAGTGTGTTGCTGCGGTTGACCCTCAACAATTTTCAACACGCGGATACCCGCAGCAGGTTTGACAGGATGACGGTTCCCATCAAAGCCGGAAATAGCTGTCGCCCCTTGGTAGTCAGTAATAGCAGCAACAGCATCCCGAATCATAACAGGGTCTGTTGATTGCGCGTTTTCAATCGCTATTGCCAATAACTTCATGGCATCGTAACCTAACGGAGCAATACCAATAGACTGATTTTTAAACATCGTTTCATAAGCATCAGTAAAATCCACAGCAAGTTCATCTGAGATACTACAATAGTAGGAATTTTCGAGAGGGGTGTTATCCTCTAAAACGTCTAACATCAACGAATCATCCCAACCATCGCTGCCGATAAAGGTGGACTTAATGCCCATCTCCCGTGCCTGATTCACTATGATCGGGTTCTCTGGCGGAAAACTTGCGAGAAGCAGCACATCCGGGTTTGCATCTTTGATGATCCCAAGTTGCCCATGAAACATTGTATCGCCTTGTTCATAGATTTGATTAGCAACAATGCGACCGCCAAGCTCCTGGAAATTCGCATCAAACGCGTTAACGAAACCTTTAGAGTAGACATCCCCGTTCTGCCAAATCATCGCTGCAGTTTTCTTTCCGAGGTCGTTCACCACAAAACCTGCCATGACTTTTGCTTGCAAAGCATTTGAATTCGCTACCAGAAACAGAAAATCTCGCGGATCATTCCCAGTATTCGTAACGTCCGCACCTGTTGCCCCCACAATGACAGGGATATTGATGATCGGTCCAACTTTAACAGCACTACTCGAAAACATCGGACCTAATATAGCCACAACATTTTCCTTTTCAACTAATTCTGTTGCAGAATCAGCGATGCTTCCTGTTTCTACTTTATAGATAAGTTCTACCTGTCTCCCAAGAACACCACCTGCCTTGTTGATTTCGGCTAAGGCGAGTTTCGCACCGTCGCCAAAAGTAGCGTAATTTAGCAACGGATGAATCAAACCCACTTTAAGTGTAGGCATCGGTTCTTCAGTTATTCCGACATCTTCCGCTCTCTCCTCCGCAGAGAGGTAAGCGACTGAGAGGACGAGTAATACGCATAGTGTTAACCTAAAAATTTTCGGGTTCATAAACTACTCCTATGTTTTTAGACCAGCGCATCCAGGATGAATTGTCCAAAGTTTAGTAATATGTAGAGATTATACTAAATTTTGTCATTTTAAGCAATATTAAGAATCCGACCTCCGCAGAAAAATGGCTAAAAAATCCAGATAATTTTCATTTTTTTCAGATTATGCACGTTTTCTGCACTCAAATTACGTCTTTAGAAATCAAGCAACAAAACAATCACTTGCTCTAACGATACTATGTGTTTTGTTTCAGCACTTGTGTGCTTTACCTGAACCCTACAGTTGTATAAATAGGAGAAGAAAGATGTCAAAAACTTTTAGTTCGGAAACCTTCAAAAAAACGTTTGACGCGTACGTCCTAAAGTGGCACATATCGGCAGCTATTTTATGGATTTTGGCTTTCTTACCTTTCTTGGCGTACGGCATAGCGAAATATTTGGAATTTTCATGGATACCTATCTTGAGCGATATAACTTTCGGGGCAATGGCATCTGGTATTGTCTCTTTTGGAGCAATATCTTTTGGCGTTGTTTCGATTGGAGCTGTTTCGTTTGGTGTCATTGCTATTGGCAGCGTATCTTGCGGGATCATCTCAATCGGCGTAATATCCGCGGGGGTTTTTGCTTTTGGAAATTTCTCTGCTGTTGGACTCCTCACCATTTCTACAGGTTCAACCGGGGTAACTCCCCGGGTCGGTGGTAATGCCTTTGGGGTTATAGCGATCGGTCGGTATACCCGTGGATTATACGCGCTGTCCTATGAAAGCAAAGGCAACGGTGTTTATCTGTTTTCACCCAAACGCCAAGATATAGAGGCTGTCACACTGTTTACCCGTTGTCTCCGAAAGTTTAAGAAGGTGTATGCGTAACCCTCTTAAACTGACGTGCGGAACGATTGAAAAACACGCGGAACATCCTTAAGTGCTAACGTAGTCCCACAAGATTTTGGAGACCTAACATAACGCCACTTGGGATGTTAATACAACGCATTACATGGAAACCTACCCAATTCCCAACGTTGAGAACAGAGACTACCCAGCACTCTATGTGGCGAGCCTGCTGTTGCGGGTAGTCTGTATGCAAGATGCTCAATTGAAGGCGTTGACGGGGCACGTTTACTGTGGGGTTGACCTTATCACGCCTGAACAGGTATACTTATATGCCAGTGCTTCGCTGAAATCGGATACAGATATAGAAGAGGTTAAGCAGCGAATTCGACAGTTGATAAACCAGCTAAAGCAACCCGCGAACAACGCGCAGGTTCCGATGTATACGCAGTACCTTTCGATGGAACTCGGTTCATCTCCCGACATAACGATGGTAATGCAACAGAAACCTGCAGGTGTGACAGAAACGATGATGCTCCTTCAACTCGGTTTAACGTGGGGTATGCTTGACTATCAATATGGGGATACCTTATCACAACTTGCGAACGCGCTCGCCGATGTCTCCGCGGCTGACGTTGCTGATGTTGTTAATCGGTATCTAACCGAAGATAAGCAGATAACATTAGTTCTCACGCCGCGTGCGTCGGAGTGATACGATGCATTGGTAGAAATTCAGTCGTTTGTGTAGACGCATTATGGAGAGTTCCGATGGATAAAGACGACGTTCAGTTGATTCACAATGTCTTATCTGGCGACGATGAGGCGTTTAGCACTTTGGTTCAAAGATACCAAAAGAGTGTTCACGCCTTGGCGTGGCGAAAGATCGGTGACTTTCACTATGCTGAGGAAATTACGCAAGACACTTTCCTTCAAGCTTATGAGAAACTCCCGACACTCAAGGATCTAAATCAATTTGCAGGCTGGTTGTATGTCATTACCAATAATCTATGCACCGATTGGCTCCGAAGGAAGAAGCCTGCGATGCAATCGCTGGGGGACGCGTCTGTGAAAGCAATAGATAAGTTAACCTATGAGCGTTATGTATTGGATCAACGCGAGACAGCAGCAACTGAACGTCGTCATGAAATCGTCAAGCAACTTCTGGAAAAATTACCAGAGAGCGAACGCACGGTGGTGACGCTCTACTATCTCGGCGAGATGACCACGAAGGAAATTGGTAAGTTTCTGGGGGTATCGGTGAACACAATTACGAGTCGGCTTCAACGCGCGCGGGAGCGTTTACAAACATCAGATGAACATTTGATTAACGAGACGCTTGGCGGTTGGCAATTGTCTGGTAACCTACTTGAAAACATCATGCGGCAAGTTGCTGACATAAAACCGGTATTGCCGCCAACTGGAAAACCGTTGTTGCCATGGATGGCTCTTGGTACAGCGACGGTTTTGGTTATATTGCTGCTCGGTGTGAGTCATCAATATCTTGCCAGATTCCAGCAACCGTATAGTTTCGAGGCACAGTCCGAGCCGACTATTGAAATTATCGAGGCACCTATCGTTCTTGATACCGTCGCAAAACCGGATGTGCGAAATCAGATTGGGCAGGCTGCCACCCCCGGCAAAAGCAGCAGTACCGGTTCGCAGGTTTCTGAGAAGGTCATAGTCCCTAACGCATCAGAAGATTTTCCTAATCTTCTTACTTCTAATACCGCTCCTAAAGTGACACGCTTTACCTTAAACAACGGTATCCAGGTTGTCAATCTCCATGTCGAAAATTCCACGGATGTCGGTATCTTCAGTTATTTGCCCCTTGGACTCGTCACGGATGGAAAAGCAAAGGCATATTGGAGCCATCTCATTAATCATCTGACAGTACGCACCGCAGGACCGATTGATTACAACACAAGTAACGCGGAGACAATGGCTGATAATATACGCTTGGATTTCATGGGGAATACGGATACGTGGACACAGGGTTTAGCACGCCATGCTAAATGGCTTTCAGGACTGCCGTTTTCAGCAGAAACTCTCACTGAGGAACTTCCGAGAGTGTTATCGCAGTTTGACTATATTGAAGCGAACTTAGCGACGCATAAGTTGGCAAACGTTGCGTGGAACCAGGTCTTTCGGCATGGTGAAACCGATATAGCGATGCGTAAAGACATTCAATCGGCGCAACTCAGTGAACTCCAAGAATATCGCGATCAGCATTTAGTCCAAGCGGATCGCGTCCTTTTATGTGTTATTGGCGGCGTTGATTCCGAAACACTGAAAGAGACTATGGAGAAACAACTCGGAGCTATCAAATTAACCGAGAAAACGCTTCCGCGATCAACAGTCCCTCCAAAGATAGCGAAAGATCAAAACATCACTTGGGATGTCAATGTAACGCATTACATGGAAACCTATCCGATTCCTCGCCCTGAAAACGAAGACTACCCTGCACTCTATATCGGGAGTATGCTTTGGCAATTAGCTTGCACGCAGGACGCTCAATTAAAGGAATTGATAGGTTACATTTATTCTGCTGTTGATCTTATCACACCGGAACAAGTATACTTATACGTCAGTGCTTCGCTCAAGCCGGGTGCAGATATAGAAAAGGTTAAACAGCGAATTGGACAACTGATGAATCCGTTAAAACAACCGGAGAACAACACGCAGGTCCCTATGATTGCCCAGTCCCTTTCGATGCAACTCAGCGCACCGCCCGATATGAAAACGCTCATGCAACAGAAACCTGAGAATATACCAGAGACCCTGATGTTCCTGCAGCTGGGTGTGAGTTGGGGGATGATAGAATACCAGTACGGAAATAACTTATCGCAGCTTGCGACTGCATTTGCTGATGTCTCAGCGGATGATGTTGCCAACGCCGTTAACCGATACCTATCTGAAGAACATCGGATGACGTTGCTGCTCACACCACGGGCATCGGAATGATAGAAAACGTTGGTAGGAATATAGTTTATGAGTCTTTCAATTTCCCCAATAGATCCGTTATTTCCGCTTGGATCTGTGCTTCAACTGATGGCAACAACGCCAACCGGTAGGGACCACTAAGCGCATGATTCCGCGGTCCCGCTTCATAACCTGCCCGCAGCCCCAATTCGTAAGCCTTCTGGGTCGCAATATAGACTTCACTCCCGTTTGTATATCCAAAGACGAAGGTGTGTGAGAACGGCGATGTTTCGTCAGCAAAGAGTTGATATTCCGAAAAGAGTTCGTGCGATACAGACAGGAAGCAGAGCGCGTCGCCAACAGCAAATGCACTCATTGGGAAAGGTAAGGTGCGCTTCTCGCCACTTTTGGCGACTTCCAGTAAGGCGACAAAGCGTTCGTCGTTAGGAAATTCTTCTATTAACTGTCCGCATTCCGTAACAGATGGCGGATCTCGGAACGGCAAATTGACGAGTTTGGAACAGGCTCTAAGGGATGCTGCAGGGATCTCCTTCGCAGTCTTTAAGGCTTGGTGTGTCGCAAATGCGAGGGCAAACCCTGCGACATCGCACGCACTGAAACCACCGCGCAACGGATACCCGTTAATATCCGCCGCGCAGCCTTGCGCGAACAGCAGAACACTTTCAGGCTTCAGATCTAAAAAATTGCGCAGGTGTTCAACGGCGTAACCCGGATAATCGGCACCCATCTCCTCACTCGACCAGTGGACAATCACTGGATGTGCCGCATGCGAGAACAGCACCGCGATGACCTCTCCGTTTTCGTCGTAAGCCCCCAACACATCAACCCACGGCACAACAGATCCTTCCGGGTTCGGTGCCATTGTGATATAACCCTCGTCATTCATCAGACGACGGTTATAGCCGATTTGGACAGGTGCGCGTCCTGACCGAAATGTTGCGGGTTCAAGCGCATCTACCGCATCTTTCACCAACTCGGCGAGACATGTCGCTAACCACGCCTCGGATGCCTCAGTTAGCCATCGTCCATCAACACCCGGGGCGTTATGCGTATGACTACAGTTGATGACAACATGCGCTGACGGTATGCCTGTAGCATTCTCAATTGCATCGAGCAGCACGCTATTGTATTGAAGCGTAAACTGACCGTAGTCGGCTGTTACAATAGCGAGTTGTTTCTCACCATCGGCAAGCACTAACGCACGCGCATACAAATCAGCGTAAACTTCGGGCTTGTCCTTGATGGAGGTAATCACAGTCTCTGCTGCACCTGCCATGAGGGTATCCATATTGCTCCTCATCCGTATGTTACGGCTACGGCACACGGAGCGTGCCTACTACCCTTAAGTCAAATCTGAGAGTTGTGGCATTACCTCATTCTTAAGGAGTGTCATTGAGTTCAACCACTGCTCTTTGGGATCCCATTCATGTCCCATGGCAAGTAAGACACCAAAACCGCCGACTTCATCATAGAGTTCGCGCAAACGGTTTGCAACGTGATCCGGACTTCCAACGATCCATAAAGTATCTAACAGATGTTCAAGACTCATGTCTGCGTCGTCTATATCCTGATTCGGTTTGAAATGTCCCGGGCTAAACAACTTGAACCAATAGTCCCTAAAATCGCGTCCGAGCGTACCTTCCAATGCCTCTTTTCGCGCCTGTTCGGTAGTATCCGCAACGTAGACTTCGCGGGCAATGCGCCATGTCGAGCGAGATGGCGATAAGCCAGTCTTTTCTGCGCCTTCTTCCACCGCGTCCCAGTGTGTTTTAATGGTAGGCACATGCGCTAAATTAATACTCATCGGAATCCAGCCGCGCTCACCAGCGAAAATTAGCGTGTCCGACCTTGCCGAAGACCCTGCCAACGCAATTGGTGGATGCGGCTTCTGATAAGGCTTCATGTGGACACTCACAATGTTCGGGCGGTACTCAGGGATCTTAAATTCCCAGAAATCGGTCTTGTAATGTCCCGGTTCCGGGTCCGTCCAGATTTTGAGGACGGCATCAATCCCCTCTCGCGTTGCTCTACGCCTGTCTTCGCCAGCCATGAACATCTCCGCATCGCTCGGTGTGGAACTTGAACCAACCCCCCAATGAAAGCGTCCATGCGTTTGATGATCCAATTGCGCGATGCGATGCGCGACAACGGCAGGATTGTGGATCGGCATACAGGTAATCCCCGTGCCAAAAATAATGTCTTTTGTCATCGCAGCCGCCTTTGCAATGAAAAGGTCGGGAGACGGAATATTCTCCCACGTAAACGTGAAATGCTCACCGACATAAGCCTCTTTGTAGCCCAATTCATCAAGGACTATCATCTGCTCAAGATCGTCGTCTAATGTCTTCGTCGTATCACTACCGGGTGGATGCAAAGGCATTGTGAAAAAACCGAGTTCCATTTTTTTATTTTTCCTTGCGGAGCAGTAACGGCAATTTGGACTTTGACGG
This sequence comes from Candidatus Poribacteria bacterium, assembly GCA_965208735.1. Taxonomy (GTDB): domain Bacteria; phylum Poribacteria; class WGA-4E; order WGA-4E; family WGA-3G; genus WGA-3G. The sequence goes on along the minus strand of CBDBPM010000002.1, from coordinate 3,106,387 downwards.
TTTTCGCGTTAGAGTCGCCTGCGCCGTTGTTGCAGGCTGCGCGCTTTTGTTTAAGCTTTCAAAACGAATTTTTTAATTTCTCCTCAACAGATATGTTTCGGTATGTTTCTAAACTTGACAAAATCGGTCGGATGTGTTACTGTTTTTACGAAACTTTGGATATTAAGTAAAAGTTATCACAAACCCAAATATTTTTCAAGTATTTTGTCAAAAGGAGAAAAGTTAGTTATGTCTGTAAGAATTTTTATCTTAATTTCAGTTATTCTGCTTACCGCCTTGACTGGATGTGAACGCGTAAATGAAATTGTTCAACCCGATACTCCCACTCCGCCGACAGAGGCGACATTAAAAATTGGTGTGATTCAGCCATCTCACAGTTATACTACTTTTAGTCAAGGAGCTGAAACCGCGCGGGCCCAAATTAATGAAAAGGGTGGCGTACTTGGTATGCAGATAGCGTTTATCACCCGAGATAACCAACCTGTGATGGGTGAACTTCCAACACCAGAAGCAAGCGTTAGTGCCGCAAAAGAACTCATTGAGATGGAAAACGTTTTTGCCCTACTCGGTCCCGTTCGCTCTACTATGGCTGTTGAAGTCGGTCCAATTGCGCAACAAGCGCAACGACTCATGCTTCCTGGATCCAGTGGTTCAGATGTCCCTGAAGCCGGAGATTATGTCTTTCTCATTACAGTACCGAACCCATTTCAAGGGAAGGTGATGGCGAATTTTGCAATGAACCCTGACGAACTCGGTGCCACAACGGCTGCGACAATTTATGAGGAAGGCGACCCCTACTCCACTGATCTCGTCCAGGCATTTGAGGCAGCATTTCAGGAAATCGGTGGGCAAATCGTTCACAGCGGTGCCTATACTGCAGGCGATAACACCTTCACCACACTGCTCACGGAAATTCATGACACTACGCCTGATGTTATCTTCTGTCCCAGCCCGCAGCCAGAAGTGCCGTCGTTAATAAAGGAAGCAAGACAAATCGGTATCACAGCGACCTTCCTCGGTGGCAGCGCATGGGACGACCGAGAACGGTTTCTCAGCATCTTAGACGATAACACTATCTTGGATGGCAGTTACTATCCAACTAATTTCTCGGTTGCGACACAGGACGCGGACGTTCAAGAATTTGTAAAAGGCTACACAGCACTGTTCGGAAGTCCACCGGATGGCATCGCTGCGTCGGGGTATGATGCGATGCGACTGTTAGCATTGGCGATAGAAACAGCAGGGTCGCTTGATCCAGTTGCAGTTCGCGATGCATTCGCTGGAGTCAGTGGTTACAAAGGTGCCACAACTATTTCGCATTACGATGAGAACCGTCATCCTGTCAAAAGCCTCACAATCCAGACAATTAGCGATGGACAGGTTGAACACTACAAAGTTGTGGAACCGTAGCGCACCGAGGATAAATAGCGGAAGATGAGACTAACACCCCCTAAGGCTTTCTTAATTGACATGGATGGAACGCTCTATTTTAAAGGCGAACCCTGCCCTGGCGCAATCGAAACTGTCAACTACTTGCGTCGGGAGAAATATCAACTCCGATTTTTGACGAATACGACTGCCAAAACCCCAAAAATGCTTCACAAGCAGATGCAGACACTCGGTTTTGACATCTACGAAGATGAGATTTTTAATGCAACTTACGCCTGTCTCCAATACCTACGCTCGCAGCCTGGAGCAAGTTGCCACTTCATGGTTGACGATGCCGTCAAAGCGTTTTTTAAGGAGATACCGGTAGATGACAACGCTCCCGATTTTGTCGTTGTCGGAGACTACGGCGAAGGGTTTGATTTCCACGCTTTGAATCACGCCTTTCGCCTGTTGATGAACGGTGCTGAACTCATAGCGTTGCAAAAGGGTTTCTACTGGTTCTCTGCTGAAGGCGTGTTCTTGGATTGTGGTGCCTTCGTGACACTCCTGGAGGCAGCCGCAGGCAAAACTGCGACTGTGATGGGCAAGCCGAGTGAGACATTCTTCAAAATCGCGCTTGAAAGTCTGCAAATCTCGCCAAGTGAAGCAGTTGTGATAGGCGACGACATCACTTCCGATATAGTCGGTGCAGAAAATATGAAGATGCGGAGTATTCTTGTCAGGACCGGGAAGTTCAAACCCAATCAGTTGGAAAACTCCATCGCGAAACCGACATGGGTGCTTAATAGCATCGCAGAATTACCAAATATGTTTTAGACAACATTTTTTCTACTTTTCCAGGGAAGCACCGGAGGCAATACCTATGGCGAATCAAATTACGCAACTCGGTGTCGTTGGGTGTGGATGGGCAGGCTGCCGTGCCATCGAAGCTGCGAATGCGACCTCTCGACTCAACGTTATTGCGATTGCAGAGCGGGACCCAACCCGTCGTGAACAGGCTGGAGATGACAATGCAGTGCCACATCGCTACGAAGACTATCGCGAACTCCTTGAAAATCCTGATGTAGAAGCCATCTATCTTGCGACCTCTCCAGATGGTAGATTGCAACAAGTCTTGGATACGCTCAACGCGGGTAAGCATGTCTTGGTGCAAAAGCCTCACGCTATCCGCGCCCCAGAGATTTTAGAGATAGAGGCGGCGGCACAACAAGCCGGAAAAACACTCCAATTCTGCTACTTTATGCGTCACTTTCCGAACAACCGAAAAATTCGGCGTGCTGTCCTGAACGGTGCAATCGGAGACCTGTATCACGCCCGCGTCTTCGGGAAATACAACTTCATCCCAGATCTTAATGCCAACACTCGCTGGCTGCATGTCTACGGGCAGAAGGGTGGTTCGTTAGGACAGCACTATTCCCACGAACTCAACCTCACATGGTGGTGGATGGGATGTCCGAAACCGGAATGGGCATTTGCAGCGAAGCACGTGCTTTACCCACAATATGACGGACCTGAAGGCGCAGCGGAGGACTACTTCACCGGTCTCCTCGGATGTGAAGGCGGGAAAACCATCCAGATCGACTGCTCTCGGATGAGCCACTCAGATTCCGCGAGTGTCGTGGAACTTTACGGCACCACCGGTGCAATCACAAACGGTGGTATCTCCCGATTCAAAGAGGGTGAGTTCATCCGAGAAACCGTGGATGAACCCCTTGAAATCGACCACGGTGAACTGCCTGAAGAGGTACATGTCTTTTACTATGAACTGAACCACTTCGGCATGGCGATAGCAGGTGAGGTCGCACCGGATGTCGCTGCGCCAGATGCCCATACCTTCATGCAAATCTTAGACGCACTTTACGACAGTGCAAAGAGTGGCGAGAAAGTCTACATTTCCCCGTAGAAGCGATCCCGAAGTAATGCTTGACAAAATCAATTTCTGTTGTTAACCTATACAATCTGTCATTTTTTACAGATGTAGCTGATTTGTTCCACTGAAGATATTAAGGAGACCGTCCTATGTATAAAACTGCGATGTTGGGGTGTGGCGGTCGTGCCCGTGGGCATGCAGATGCGTATCGCTTCGTCAAGCACGGCAAACTCGCCGCAATCTGCGATATGAACGAAGAACGCCTCAACACATTCGGGGATGATTTCGGTATCTCATCACGCTACACCGACCTCGATGAGATGCTTGAAAAAGAGAAACCCGATGTCCTCCACATCGTCACAAGCCCGGTGGTTCCGAATAGCAGCGAACGTATCCGCTATCCATTGATGAAACAGGCATCCGACCACGGTGTACCCGCGGCGATTATTGAAAAACCCGTCGCGATTGAAGGCGAAGACTGGAAACAGATCGCGGGGTTGGCGGAAGAGACACAAACGAAATTTGTTGTCAATACACAACTCGACTTCCATCCGAAAAACTTGGAATTAAAAAGAGATGTCGCCGAAGGGCGGATCGGCGAGATTAGGTTCATTGATGCAAGCGCACGTAGTAGAGCCGCCGAGCAGGGCGGACATGTGCTACAGTTGGTGTCCTCCTACATTGATAACGCACGCCCCGTCCGGGTTCTTGGACAAGTCGCTGGAAGCGAGGATTTAGATTCTACTGCTGGGCATCCGTCTCCGACGCATGCTGTCGGGCATGCCCTGTATGAGAACGGTGTCCATGTCTCTGTCGCGTTTGGTACAGAAATGGCACAAATGGCATCCGATGATCCAGGCATCTACGGTCACAAACGTGTTTTTGTCGCTGGAACGAAGGGTTTCGTGCATTGGCGGTTCAGCAGTTGGGAACGTTCAACATTGGAGGGTGGCTATGAAAGCGGCCCGCTGAACTATGGAGAGCAAGATGTTATTGCACAGGCTAACTTCACCGAAGCCATTTTCGATTGGTTAGACGATGAGAATAACGTCCATCCGACACATCTCAAGCAATCGCTCGCGGAGTTTAACCTCATCTTAGGGATGTACTATAGCGGGATCACAAACGAAATTATCGAACTCCCGTTTGAACCGCCCGATGGGTTAATGGACGCACTTCGAGAGAAGTTGTAATTTGTAGTAGGCAAGGACTTCAGCCTTTGTCCTATCTACACTTTGGCGCGCTGCTGGCGTGCTGTTGTTAATATTAGAGGAGACGAGATTTTATGTATAAAGCTGCGATATTAGGGTGCAGGGGCCGCGCCCGTGCACACGCAAATGCTTACCGGTTCGTCAAGGGTGGTAAACTCGCCGCAATCTGCGATATGAACGAGGAACGGCTCAACGAATTCGGGGATGCCTTCGATATCTCATCACGCTACACCGACCTTGATGAGATGCTCGAAAAAGAGAAACCGGATATCCTTCACATCGTCACCGCACCGGTGTTGCGAGGAACAAGCGAACGTATCCGTTATCCATTGATGAAACAGGCATCCGATGCGGGTGTACCAGCAGTGATTATCGAAAAACCGATTGCCGTTGAGAGTGAAGATTGGAAGCAAATTGCGGAACTGGCGGAAGAAACAAAAACGAAATTTGTCGTTAATACACAACTCAACTTTCACCCGAAAAATCTCGAACTAAAAAAAGATGTCGCCGAAGGACGGATCGGCGAGATTAAGTTCATTGATGCCAGTGCGCGCAGCACACCCGTTGATCAAGGTCCACATGTGCTCCAATTAGTATCCTCCTACATTGACAACACACGACCCGTCCGGGTTCTTGGACAAATCGCTGGAAACGAGGGTTTAGATTCAGATCAGCCATCTCCAATGCATGCCGCTGGACAAGTTTTGTATGAGAACGGTCTCCACGTCTCTGTCGCATTCGGGACAGGTATGGGAACAACGGCATCCGATAACCCCGGTATTTATGGGCATAAACGTGTATTCGTTGTTGGGACGAAAGGTTTCGTTCATTGGCGATTCAGCAGTTGGGAGCGGGCAACGCAAGAAGGTGGTTATGAAGGCGGTCCGCTTAATTATGGCGAACAAAATATCGCTGCACAAGCGAATCTCACCGAGGCGGTCTTTGATTGGTTAGATGATGAGGATAATGTGCATCCGACGCATCTCAAGCAGTCGCTCGCTGAGTTCAACCTGCTCCTCGGCATTTACTATAGCGGGATAACAAACCAAATTATTGAACTCCCATTTGAGCCACCTGATGGGTTAATGGACTTACTCCGAGAGCAATTGTAATTTGAAATAAATCTGTATTATGGGTGAGATCACCGTGGTTTCACCCTATGCTATGTTCTGGTGCGCTGCTGGCGTGCTATCTTCAATATTAGAGGAGACAAGTTTCATGTATAAAACTGCGTTTTTAGGGTGCGGCGGTCGCGCCCGTGCACACGCGGATGCCTACCGTTTCGTCAAACGCGGCAAAATCGCCGCAATCTGCGATATGAACGAAGAACTACTCAACAGTTTCGGAGACGACTTTGACGTTTCATCACGCTACACCGATCTTGATGAGATGCTTGAAAAAGAGAAACCCGATGTCCTTCACATTGTCACTGCCCCGGTACTACGCGGTACCAATGAACGTATCCGTTACTCCCTGATGAAACAGGCATCCGATGCCGGTGTGCCTGCGGCGATTGTGGAAAAACCGATTGCCGTTGAAAGCGAGGACTGGAAGCAGCTTGCCGGATTAGCGGAGGAGACACAAACGAAGTTTGTTGTTAACACACAACTCAACTTCCACCCGAAAAATTTGGAACTGAAACGAGATGTCGCAGAGGGCAGAATTGGTGAAATCAAATTTATTGATGCCAGCGCACGTAGCACACCTGTAGACCAAGCACCTCACGTGTTGCAACTCGTCTCTTCCTACATTGACAACTCGCGTCCTGTGCGGGTGCTCGGACAGGTCTCTGGTGCTCAGGATTTGGACTCCACTCAGCCGTCCCCGATGCATGCTGCCGGTCAGGCTTTATATGCAAACGGTCTTCACGTCTCTCTTGCATTCGGGACAGGTTTAGGACAGAAAGTACCTAAAGAACCGGATGCGGGGAATCACACCCACAAACGCGTATTTGTTGTCGGAACCAAAGGGTTCGTACATTGGCGGTTCAGCAGTTGGGAGCGTGCAACACCAGAGGGGGGGTACGAAAGCGGGCCGCTTGACTACGGAGAGCAGGATGTCATGGCGCAGGGCAATCTCACCGAAGCCGTTTTTGATTGGTTAGATGATGAGAACAAGCAGCATCCGACACATCTTAAGCAATCACTCGCGGAGTTCAATCTACTTTTAGGTATCTACTACAGCGGCGTAACAAATGAGATTATTGATCTCCCGTTTGAACCACCTGATGGGTTGATTGATATACTCAGGCAAAGGCTATAAAAAATTAACTTGTATTTTCTCCTGTTAACATTTAACCATTTTAGATTGATATTGGAAATAGTATTGAAGGAGACATTTTATGTATAAAACAGCGTTCTTAGGGTGTGGGGGCCGCGCCCGTGCGCACGCAAGTGCCTACCGTTCCGTCAAACGCGGCAAAATCGCCGCAATCTGTGATATGAACGAGGAGTTACTCAACAGTTTCGGAGACGACTTCGACGTTTCCTCACGCTACACCGACCTTGATGAGATGCTTGAGAAAGAAAAACCGGATGTCCTCCATATTGTTACCGCACCTGTGCTACGGGGGACCAACCAACGTATTCGGTATTCGTTAATGAAGCAAGCCTCCGATGCGGGTGTGCCAGCAGCGATCGTAGAGAAACCGATTGCCGTTGAGAGCGAGGATTGGAAACAGATCGCGGGATTGGCGGAAGAGACGCAAACGAAGTTTGTCGTCAATACGCAACTCAACTTCCACCCACAAAACTTGGAATTGAAAGCAGATGTCGCGGCAGGCCGTATCGGTGAGATTAAGTTCATTGATGCCAGTGCACGCAGCACGCCGGTGGATCAGGCACCGCATGTGCTGCAGTTGGTATCCTCTTATATTGATAACTCCCGTCCCGTCCGTGTCCTCGGTCAAATCGCTGGGCGAGAGCAGTTAGATTCCGCCCAGCCGTCTCCGATGCATGCTGCTGGACAGGCTATATATGAGAACGGTCTTCACGTCTCCCTTGCATTCGGTACCGGCATGGGGACGTTAGCATCAGACAGTGAAAGCACTGTTGCGCATAAACGTGTTTTTGTCGTCGGGACGAAAGGTTTCGTTCACTGGCGTTTCAGCAGTTGGGAACGCGCGACACCAGAGGGTGGCTACGAAGGCGGCCCGCTGAACTACGGGGAGCAAGATATCGCTGCACAAGGTAATCTCACGGAGGCTGTCTTTGACTGGCTCGACGATGAGAACAAAGTGCATCCAACGCATCTCAAGCAATCCCTCGCTGAGTTCAATCTTCTCCTTGGACTGTACTACAGCGGGATAACGAACCAAATCATTGACCTCCCGTTTGAACCGCCTGATGGTTTGATGGATTCACTCCGAGAAAAGTTGTAAACCGACAAACGCAGCGGCAGGTGAGACATCATCCTGCCGCAAACTACGCTAAAAATTGACATGCCTCCCAACCCGTGCTATAATTTGCCAAAAGATGGGATTGATGTTTCCAAACAAACCGGAATATCTTGGAAGTCTCGCAGTCTTGGGGAATTTAGTCTACGATGCACAAACGATTTTGGAGATCATTTCGGAGGAAACCATGCAACAATCTTCTATCGCTGAATACTTAGCACCAGAAGCACACGAACAGGGAGTTCAACAAGGAATCCAGCAAGGCTTAAGAGAAAGCGCGCGCAAGCACATTCTTGAGGCTCTAACACTCCGTTTACAATCCGACGTAACTGAAACCTTCAAGCCAACACTGGATGCGATTGATGACTTGCAACGTCTTGATCAGTTACATCGCGCTGCAATACTCGCGGAAAGTCCAGAAGATTTCACGCAGGCGTTGAACGAAAACGGCGAATAAACCGTACTATAGTTTTCCGCAAATTATCCTACATTTTTCTACGAATATTCATTTACTTTGGTTTGACATCAAAATATTAAAGGAGACATTTCTGTGTACAAAACCGCAATGTTAGGGTGTGGGGGTCGCGCCCGCGCACATGCAGATGCCTACCGCTTTGTTAAAGGTGGTAAACTCGCTGCAGTCTGCGATATGAACGAAGAATTACTCAATAAATTTGGAGACGACTTCGACATCCCATCCCGTTACACTGACTTGGACGAGATGCTTGAAAAAGAGAAACCCGATGTCCTGCATATCGTCACGGCACCGGTGCTGCGGGGTAGCAACGAGCGTATCCGTTACCCATTGATGAAACAGGCATCCGATGCGGGTGTGCCAGCAGCGATTGTCGAAAAGCCGATTGCCGTTGAAAGTGAAGACTGGAAACAGATCGCAGGGTTGGCAGAAGAGACACAAACGAAGTTCGTCGTCAATACACAACTCAACTTCCACCCCCAAAACTTGGAATTGAAAGCAGATGTAGCGGCAGGCCGTATCGGCGAGATAAAATTCATTGATGCCAGCGCACGTAGCACACCCGTTGACCAAGGTCCGCACGTGCTGCAGTTGGTGTCCTCTTATATTGATAACTCGCGTCCAGTCCGTGTTCTCGGGCAAATCTCTGGCGCCGATCATCTGGATTCAGCACAACCATCACCACAATATGCGAGTGCGCGCGTGCAGTACGAGAATGGACTTCACGTCTCTGTCGCCTTCGGGACAGCCATCGCGCCGACTGCGTCCGATGACCCAGTTGTCTTTTTTCACAAACGCGTCTTTGTCGTAGGAACGACTGGATTCGTACATTGGCGGTTCAGCAGTTGGGAACGTTCAACCCATGAAGGCGGTTATGAAGGCGGGCCGCTCAGCTACGGTGAGCAGGATGTTATCGCACAAGGCAACCTCACCGAAGCCGTCTTTGATTGGCTTGACGACGAGAGTAAAGTTCATCCAACGCATCTCAAGCAGTCGCTCGCTGAGTTCAACCTGCTCCTCGGCATTTACTATAGCGGGATCACCAATGAAGTGATTGACCTCCCCTTTGATCCGCCAGATGGGTTGATGGATCAACTGAGAGCCAAACTGTAAGATTTTTCTCGATATCCGCTCCTTTTCACCGTATGGTGAGGTATAATATCTCACCATACACGCTCGTAAATGGAGGTATGCTTGTGTCACTTTCAAAAATTACATGTCTAATTTTTCTCTTGTTAGGCGTAATCGGTCTTGCAGCAGATGCTGAATTGGTCGGTTACTGGTCATTTGACGAAGCAGATGGGGCGGATGATCTCAGCGGAAATGGTAACGACGGCATCATCCGCGGAAATCCGAAGGTCATAGACGGAAAGTTGGGTGAGGCATTAGAATTCAACGGCAGCACCGACTACGTGGAAATCCCAGATGCTCCGGCAATTTCTGAACTGGAGGCGTTGTCTATCGCAGCGTGGATTAAGCCGACAAAACTCGGCGCATGGGTTGCGGTTGCTGAAAAAGGTATCCACCTCAATTGGAGTTACGGGTTTTTCATTGAGCCTGACGGGACACTCTCCTTCGAGGTTTCTACGGGTCCCGGGAATAATCTTGTCTGTTGTGTTGGCGATGTTGCCCTTGAAATTGGGGAATGGTACCATATCTTCGGTTGCTATGATGGCGAGTCTGTGAAGGCTTACGTTAACGGAAAACTTGAGGGTGAGATGGCGGGTAACGATGCCGTTCACATCACCGAAGGACTGCCCTTCACTATCGGGAGTCGCAATGGTCAGAACCATTATGGCGGTGCTGTGGACGAAGTGGCGTTCTGGGACGAAGCCATCTCTGTTGAGGATTCGATGGAACCGCTTCCTGTGAAACCCAAGGACAAACTAACAACTGTTTGGGGAGCGATAAAGGCAAAAAAATAAAACGATGGGAACACATTCTGAAAAGAAATTTACGGAACAGGGTTATCTTGTCGTGAAATCGGCACTACTTGAAACGGATCTCGCCCCGTTAATCGCCGTTGTCTCTGAAGTCGTTGATAAACGTGCCACCGAACTCTATAACGAAGGGGTCATCTCTGACACCTACGAAGAGATGCCCTTTGAGCATCGCTGGCACGCTATCCTACAGGCGTGTGGAAGAGAGAATGAAGTCTTTGGCTGGCATACGCTTGTTTTTAGTGAGGCACTCTTTGACCTAATAACCCATCCGAAGGTGCTGGATGTGCTGGAACCCCTTATCGGCGGCGATATTCAGTTCAACGGCGATTTTTGGGTGCGTCCGAAACTCCCGAACGAAAAACTGACGACACTCCCGTGGCATCAAGATAGTGCGTATATGCCGCATACCGAAAACGACACCCATCTGACTGTATGGCTCCCATTAGTGGATGTTAAAACTGAGAACGGTGCCTTGCAATTCCTACCGGGTAGCCACAAGGCCGGTTTACAGACTTATCACCGCGTGCCCGGTGAAGCGTTTGCTGTCCCTGTTCTTCCACCGACTTCATCCGATACCGACATTGATACTTTAGAGATGCAAAAAGGCGACCTGCTCGTTTTTAACAATCTGGTCTTTCATCGGTCGCTATTCAACCGCAGCGGTATGATCCGTTGGTCGGTAGATTTTCGGTTCAGTCCGACCGGCACTTCGTTAGATGGACTCTGGCACGAAGTGATTGCGTGTCCCGCTCGCGCGCGCGGCACTCAGCAGTGTCCAACACCTTGGCAGACGTGGCGCGCCCAATGGGAAGCCAGTCCGCATAAAGATAGATTTGTTTAGTCTGTATGAACGCACTTATGTTGAAAAAGTGTTGTTTTTTTATGTTTTTTGTGTTATTATTTTTTGTGAATATAACACAAAGTAATGTGTTGTACAGAAGTCGGAGAATGTACAGAGTTTACCGGTCCTTCTGTCTACACATAGGAGGTTCCTCTGTTGAACGCGAAGATTATTACGATTGCCCTCGGTCTGATACTTATGTTGAGTATGAGCCTAACTGGTTCTGCTGAGATCACCGAGGATATGATTGCAGCAGCATGGCTGTTTGATGGCGATGCCGAAGACGTTTCTGGAAACGGGTTTGATGGCGAAGTCAAAGGCGGAAAATTCGTTGCGGGTCAAATTGGTGATGCCGTTGAACTGAACGGCACAACCGAATGGATCGAAATTCCGAAACGGATCGGCGAATTTGAAGAAATTACCTTCGCACATTGGGTCAAATCTACTGGACGGGAAGCGCAATGGCGTGTTTTCTTCAACAACAACGGCTGGAAAGTAGGCGACATCCACTACCAGATGCACCCGAATAATAAAGTTGAGTTTTCTATTAACGGCAATCCGGGTGGGAACGATACATTTGCTAACTATATGTTGGCAGGCGGTGAAATGAATAAGTGGGTGCATATTGCAACCGCCTACAGTGCACCGGAAAAGAAGATTCGTTTTTACGTTAACGGCGAACTCGATATCGAAAATGATTGGGGTGGCAACCCTGGTATCCTCGACCCGGCTCGAATTGGTGACTGGGGTCAATCCAGACAGTGGGAAGGGTTAATAGACGAATTCATTATCTTCAACACTGCTCTCAGCGAAGACGATGTCCAAGCCGTTATGAACGACGGTTACGAGACGACCCTCGCTGTAGATGCCAAAGCGAAATTGGCTGTCACGTGGGGAAGTTTGAAGAAATAAGCAAGGAGATTCAAAATGATCCCTCAAAGCGTGTGGATTGTGAGTGTTTGTGCCGTCCTTTTGTTGTTTGGAAACGCGACAGCCAAAACCTTGTTCTTCGACGACTTTGAGGGAAATGCTGAACTCAAATGGCTCGACATACCGACGCTAACAGTTGAGAAAGACCCAGGTAACCCGGACAACAACGTCCTTGTCTTTGATACGACAAATGCCGATGCGCTCTTCCTTGAAGGGTTTGAGGATTTGACAGACTACACGATGCGCGCAAAATTCAACATTGTTGGCGAGACAGCCAATTTCGCAGCATTTGGTCTGATCGTGCGCGCACAGTTAGCAACTGAATACATGCTCATTGAAGCGGCACAGAAACGGTTGTGTTGTGGAGACCCACGCGAAAACATCCTTAATGTTTTTGAACGTGGCGAGGCTTGGCCCATCGTTGCTAAAGGCGACATTGATATCGATCTCAATGAGTGGCATGAACTGTCCGTCACTGTCGAAGACAAGAAGTTGACAGCCTCACTCGATGGTAAACAGATCACTGTGTACACTAAAGTGGCTTACCCTGAAGGTGGATTCGGTATCCGAGAGTGGCAGTCGAAAACGCTCATCGACGATGTGGAAGTCTTTGATACAGGAGGCTCAAGCCTCGCAGTCGCACCGCGCGACAAACTTACCGTTACATGGGGACTGTTAAAATCAGGTCAATAGACTGCAAAATCTTGACATAGCGTAGGACAGGCAACACATGGATTTAGGACTCAACGGGAAACGAGCGATCGTCACTGGCGGCAGCCGAGGTATCGGTAAGCAGTGCGCACTTGCACTTGCGCAAGAAGGCGTTCATGTCTGTATCGCTGCCCGAACACAAGAAACGCTCAATCAAGCCCTCGTAGGAATCAATCAGACTGGACATAAAGGGCACGCCGTTGCTGGAGACCTAACCACACAAGCGAATTGTGAAAAGGTCCTGCAAGCGACAATTGATCGCTTCGGTGGTGTCGATATCCTCGTCAACAATGTCGGTGCTGCTCGGAATACCGATATTCTCGAACTGTCGCCGGAACTGATTGATGACGCGCTTGCCTTGAAAACTTACAGTTACTTGCGGATGTCCCAATTGGTTATTCCTTATATGCGAGAAAACCGGTGGGGACGAATTATTAACGTCGCAGGTTCTGCAGGCACAAGTCCGACCCGTGGAAATATACCGACCGGAGCCGCCAATGTCACTATCCTGAATATAACGCGCGCACTCTCGGATGCTGTCGCAGCGGACGGCATCTTGGTAAATACCGTTTGTCCCGGATTGACCAATACGGGGCGAGCGCGCATGCAACAAAGCACCAGAGCTGAGCGCGAAGCACGCGATGTTGAGGAGTTGTTGCAGGCACTCGGACAAGAACTTCCCGCGGGTCGCATCGCGGAACCGGAAGAGGTCGCAAAAGTAGTGACATTCTTAGCCTCTGAAGCCTGCTCCTATATGTTTGGAACTGCACTTTATATGGATGGCGGCAAACGACGCGCAACACCGTGAACTGAATGCGTTGCCATTCAACCAAAAGTCTGAGGCGCGCTTAAAGCGCGCTATTAAAGCGTCCCATCTCTAACAGTGTGATGGGTAGTATGAAAAGTAGTAGTGTAGCGCGTTTATAAAACACGCTACGCTGTAACACGTGGATTAACATTCACATCTATATTAACGTATGGGAACGATTTTACTCGTCTTGTTCGGGATCTTCATCTTTGTTGTATGTATCCTGATTCTTTTCCAAATTTTGCAAGTAATTTTTGCCTTCGTCTTTTCCGTCGCGCTGTTTATTATTGTTGTCGGCGGGGCGTTCCTGATCCTTAGGAAGATTTTCAATGGGTGAAGGTGCCGCTCTCTGGTACTTCGCTTGCAGAGTTCCCATACCTTCAACGAATCAAAGGAGATTTGATTGTGCTTCAAAAAGTAAGTTTTGTGTTATTAATACTCGTCACCGCTCTAATCACAACCAACCTCCCTGCCCAAATTGTTGAGGACGGATTGGTCAGTTATTGGAGTTTCGATGCAAACAAGATCAGTGGAAAAACCGTCACAGACGGAACAGGCAGCTACAACGGAACTATCAAAGGTAGCCTGAAAAAGGTTGCCGGTAAGATTGGCGACGCGTTAGAATTTGATGGAAACGAAGCGAATTTCGTCGAAATTGATAAACCTGAAGACTTTGATTTCAACAGCGATTTCACTTGGTCGGCATGGATTAAGGTCGACAATGTTGGTCCCGGTGTAATCTTTGCCAAAACGGGTGGTCCGGGTACCGACGATAAGGGACCCAAAACGTTGTGGGTTCGCAATGGAGTCCTTAACTTGGATACCGGTTGGGTCGGCAATGTTGAAGACACAGAAAACATTGCCGATAACAAATGGCACCACATCGCTGTCACAGGCGCGCCAGAGGATAGTGCAGTTCAGTACTATGTAGATGGTAAGGCGACAGGCGGCGGTAATCTCGACCTCGCGCAATTCCCTGAAGAAGATTTTGAAAGCTTTGTCTTCATCGGATTAGACGGTAGAGCCGATGGCGAGTTCGGTGTGTTTACTGGCATCGTTGACGAGTTTAGCGTCTACAACAGAGTTCTCGAAGAAGCCGAAATCAATCAGAATTCTAAGGCTGAAACGGGGCTGGCAGTCGATCCGAACGGTAAACTTGCAGCGACGTGGGGTGCTATCAAAGCACGACAGTAGAAACAGCAAACTTCCCTGTAGACGCGCTTCCGAAGCGCGTCTACACACGGCATTAGAGGAGATAGAATGAAGGTCGAGAACCGAACCATCTTTGAAAATGATAACCTTCATGTACTGCATGGGCTTGACACAAATTCTATTGACTTGATTTATCTGGATCCGCCTTTCAATTCCAACCGGACGTTTGAGGCATCCGTCGGCACCGAAGCTGCAGGCGCAAGGTTCAAAGATTTTTGGACATTGGATGATCTGGATAATACATCCCACGGTGAACTCGCGGACAGAAAACCCGAACTCTATCATGCCATCAGTACTGCTGAGTTCAGTCATGGAAAGTCCATGAAAGCCTATCTTATCATGATGGGCATTCGGATGTTGGAGATGTTCCGTATCCTCAAACCGACTGGGACACTCTATCTCCATTGTGATGATAACGCCAGCCACTACCTCAAAATCATGATGGATAGCGTTTTTGGAAAGGATAATTTTAGAAATGAGATTATCTGGCAACGGGCGATAACCACCAAGGGAAATCTCAAAAAGGGGTTAGCACGAGATTCCGACATCATCTTCCGATATTCAAAAAGTGATACCTATGTCTGGAACGTTGAAGCCGTCACAATTCCCTACGATATGGCGAATTTGGACGAGAAAACAAAACGCCAATATTATTGTGTTGAACCAGAAACCGGACGCCGCTTTTCACACACCTCTATAACCGCGCAAACCCACGATCCCGATTCTCATCTGACGTATGAGGTGATGGGCATCGTCAGAACGTGGCGTTGGGCGGAAGATCGCATGCGCAGCGAAATTGCAGCCGGACGTATCGTTCAAACGCGACCCGGAAATGTACCACGCTATAAGCGGTATCTTGATGAACAAAAAGGCAAAAGGCTAAATAATATCTGGGTGGATATTCCGAACTTAACCGCCAGAAGTAAAGAGCGGATCGGATATCCTACGCAGAAACCGCTCGCACTGTTAGAGCGGATTATTGGGGCGAGTAGTAATCCAGGCGATATGGTGCTTGATCCCTTCTGCGGGTGTGCGACTACGTGCGTCGCTGCTGAGCGGTTACAACGGCAATGGATAGGCATCGATTTAAGTCCAAAGTCTTTTGAATTAGTGAAGTCGCGTCTTGAACAGAAGGACATTATTGAGAAAGTTATCCACCGGAAGGATAGTCCGAAACCTTACAAGCAACCCCTAACTTATAAACACAAATTATTTGGGATTCAGGAAGGTAAATGTAACGGATGTCAGGTATTATTTCCATTTCGCAATATGACAGTTGATTATGTTGTAGCAAAATCCAAAGGGGGCACTGATGCCCCTGATAACCTTCAGTTGTTGTGCAGCACGTGCAGTTCAATGAAGGAAAATTGCACGCAGGAACAACTGATTCAAAGTTGGAAGACGAAGGAAATCTCCAATGAAGAAGTATATGAAGTTTAAAATCACTACCGCTGTGATAACAGCACTCGTGCTGTTGTTCTGTACGATGAATTCACCTGTTGAGGCAAAGCGCGATAAGGAATACGTTGCAAAACAGATTAGGAACATTAAAATAGACGGAAAACTTGATGAATGGGAACGCGCTGAAATTGTTGCCTTTGATGAGTTGAAAGATGTTGGCGGCGGTATCCCGAAAGCCAGTGATTTTACCGGTCAAGGCAGAGTCGCGTGGAGTACGCAAGAGCCTACCCGCATCTATTTTGCCGTTGAAATTACGGACGACGAACTCCAAGACATCTTTGCAGCTGATAACAAATGGTGGGAAGACGATAGCGTCGAATTTATGTTTGATTTCGACAACGGTATGGTCCGAGATAGTCTCGTTCAGTGGACGCTCGGTGCCAATGGCAAGGATTTATCTGCCGCTGCATCAAAGGAAAACACCGAATGGGTGCTAATCAAGACGGGGAATGATTACATCTACGAGGTCGCTATTGATCCGACGAAACCGCGCGGCAACCTCGCGTTTGCAAATCCAGGGGTCGGCGATAAATTCAAAGCGAAAGCAGGGTTGACGATCGGACTCAGTTTCCACATGAATGATTGTGAGAACGGGAAACGCGAACACCAGATCGGGTGGACCCCTGGCGGTGCATGGGACGGACTTGCCTATGGAGATCTCACTTTTGACGACGAAATATTAGCCGTTGAGCCTTCAGGTAAACTCGCACTAACGTGGGGTGCTCTCAAAAGATAAAAACGTTATCAACTGTCAGTTATCAGTTAAAGAAGTTCGTAAAGTCCAGTAAAGTCTCGTAAAGTGTAGCTAAAGTTGATAACTTCACAACTTTAGCACACTTTAGTACACTTTGAAACTTTCATAATTTCAGCACATTTTCCAACATTGATAACCGATAACTGATAACTGATAACTGACAACTATTCGACACATGCCAGAATCTCGTACCTCCTTTACATCTGGAATCACGATCCGTGCCCTCCTGATTGGTACACTCCTTGTTATCGGGAACGCCTATTGGCTTGCCTACGCTGCGGAGATGATTCAACCGCAGTTCCTCCTCAACTTCGTCTCGCTTTTCTTCAATGCCATTTTCACCCTTTTTGTTGTTATCGGACTCAACTTCGCTTGGAAAAGAGTTGCCCCTCGCAGTGCGCTAACCACACAGGAACTCCTCGTTATCTACATCATGGTCGTCATGGTATCCACCATCGGCGGTCATTCGATGATGACCTTTCTGATCGGTACACTGGCGCATCCGTTCCGGTTCGCTACCCCCGAAAACGAATGGGCATCTCTCTTCTGGCGTTATATCCCGACGTGGTTTGTGCCTGAGGATTACGCACTCGATGCCTACTTTAAGGGTGGCTCAACCTTTTATCTTCCGAAGCATCTTCGCGGGTGGTTGGTGCCAATCCTGGTATGGACAGGATTTGTTGCGCTCCTCTGGTTTACGCTGATATGTCTCATCACCATTATCCGTGTCCAGTGGACTGAGCGGGAAAAGTTGGCGTATCCGATCATCCAGTTACCGCTCGAGATGGCGCGGGGACGGAAAAGTTTTTTCAGAAACGGCACGATGTGGATAGGCTTTTCGGTTGCAGGGTTTATTGAACTTCTGGCAGGTTTGAGCCACCTATTCCCTCAGGTTCCCTCTATCCAACTCAACTACTATTCGATCACACATCTATTCACAGACAAACCGTGGAACGCTGTCGGATGGATTTCGCTATCTGCCTACCCGTTTATTATAGGTCTGACCTTCTTCGTGCCCTTAGATATTTCGATGTCAGCTTGGTTTTTCTATCTATTTGGCAAAGCAGAACGGGTCGTTCGTATGGGGATGTTAGGTGAAGGTGAACTCTATTTTGCGGAGCGGGCAGGTGGGGCATGGCTCGCCGTCGGCGCGCTGGCATTGTGGGGGACGCGTAGGCATCTCCGTGATGTCATCCAGAATTGTTTAACATCCAAAAAGGCGTTTGATGATTCAAATGAACCGATGCCCTACCGTTTTGCCATCGCTGGGTTAATCTTCGGCGGTCTCGGACTCACGCTATTTTCAGTGAAAGCAGGTATGTCTTTAGGCGGCGTACTCGGCTTTATTGTCATTTTTGTCGTGATGGCACTCGGTGTAACGCGCGTGCGTGCCGAGTTCGGGCCGCCATCGCATGAGATTCTCGCGTTGGATCCAGCACGACTCATGTCAGTCACCTTCGGACCCCGGTTCGTCGGGACCGAGAACCTCACAATTATTTCATTTTACTATTGGCTGAATCGGCTGAATGTTTCGCATCCGATGCCAAACCAACTGGAGGGGTTCAAACTCGCTGAGCGTGCGGGTATAAACAGCCGAAGACTCGTCTGGGTGATGATGTTCGCCATTGTCATCGGTACGCTTGCCTCATTTTGGGCGTTCCTCCACCTTCTTTATGAGACAGGAGCACTCGCTGTACACGGCTACATCATCGGTATCGGTGAAGAGGTTTTCGGTAGACGCTTAGAACGGTGGATTAACAACCCTACCGGTCCGAATTGGGATGGCACGCAGTCTATGGGGATCGGGGCAGGGATGACATGGATTCTCTACTTTCTACGTCACAAATTTATGTGGTGGCCCTTTCATCCGATCGGGTATGTGATGACCGCAGCGGCATGGGGTGGACTCGCAGACTTCTGGTTCTCGGTTTTCCTCGGATGGCTGGTAAAGTTCATCATCATCGCGGTTTTCGGTTTACGGGCACATCAACGCGCAATCCCATTCTTTTTAGGCTTGGTCATGGGGGATTATGTGTTCGTGGGGATGTGGGCACTGCTTGGAACGTTGTTTAATATCCCAACATACGTCCTCTGGTCACCTTAGCACCGACCTACAATAACTACATCTTATAGTAGAATCCGAAAATAAGTGGACACTTGTAGCATAAACTTTTAGTTTGTGTTTCTTTGTAGCATAGGAACCGTTAGCCTGTGCCATCGGGACACAACTTCATAGTTCACACGACAGGACGAGTGTATAAGTAATTACAAAATTCACTATAATACCGAGTTCGTGTTAACAGAAGTTCTATTCTAAAGGATTAAAGAGTTACCCGTTCTTTGAAGAAGAGGGCTCGGCACCTGCGTTATTATCGTTTTTGGGATCGTATATTTTCAGCAGCTCTTCAAGTGTTATACCCTCTCTTTGCGCTTGCAGCAACTCACGATACACTTCTGCTCTGCCTTCCGCTTTACCTTCCGCTTTACCTTTTGCTCTGCCTTGTGCAAGGATTTTGTCTTTGAATAGCTTGGCATACCCTAACATGATAACCTCCCATATATGTGCTAACTTGTAGGATCGATCTCCTGATCGAGACCTTTTCCGCTACAATTCGGGCAACCCTTCAACAATTTTTACCGTCTTTAGACTCACATGGATAACACGCCCAATCAAATCCACAATATATCGTGGCTCATCGGCGCGGTTCGGATCGTTTTTGATACCGCTTCGTCTATCTACCTTGACACGATACTGATCCACGATCCACTCTAACGCAGAACGTGTGCCTAACTTATAGTCATAAACCTCTGCAGGGATGCCATCCAGCGTCAAGAAGTCGTTATATGTCAACTGCGTCTTGTCTTTAGAGAGTTTCATCTTCTCGACATCCCAATTGACCTGCATGCCGGGGGTTTCAATCTTTCGGAGTTTATCGTATTTCGGTGTGGATTCATAATTGACGTGGAGGTCTGCTAACGCTGCACCTGCTCGGGCAAATCCCCAAAAGTTTTCAGCGAAAGGGATATGCGGTAAATCGCGCTTGAGGTTCATCTCGTATTTCTCACGATAGGCGGGATGGTGCAAGAGTGCATAGGTATAGTGGAAGATGTCCCACTTGGTGAGGGTGTCATCGTCGTAATGTGTTCGGAATTCGGACAATGCCCAATCGGTGATGTTCTCTTGTCGGTTTGTGCCATCCTCATTGTAGGTGTAGAAAGGGAAGCATTGGGAACCACCTTGTGGCAGGGTATCGGAAATTTTGTTAGTCATTAGCGCGAACATCGGTCAGTCTCTTCCGACCTTGAGCCATATCATGCGGTTTGCCCTCTCTATTTCTGGCTTAGGAAAGAAAGAAGGGAAAACATGAACTCTCTGATTCAAAATACGGTCAAAGAACAAGTTTGATTTTGTGAACGGCCGATAGAGTGATTGTCGAATTTTGGTTTCTGCAAATTCTGCGATTTGCCCTCCTTTCAATTGTTGCTTCAAACCTGAACTCCACTTTATCTTTCTATCATCATACGTTACGAACTCATCAGCATCCGCTGCGTTGTTTTCCCGACGATTCCACCGATCTACTTCCGCGTTGTAAGAGTTGATTGTTCGCTGAACGTTTTCAGTGAGAGCGTTTGGGTTGAAGTTATAAACCCATGCATCCCTACTCGTTGCAACCCCGCAACTGTAAGTTTTGAAAATCACACCGACCGCCGCGCTTTTCACTGCTTTAGCTTCCTTAGTCCCCATCGGGATAAACGTGTCAAATTCGGCACGGAGACCTTCCGTGAGCCATGTATGCTTAGCGTCAATGTCCACCTGTTTCATCGGAACGTTTGTGTAGTCTCCGAAGTCCACTAAAAGTTTCTGTTTCTCGCGTGCCTTGAGATAATCGTCAACAGAATAGATCCATACCTCGGCTGTTTCGGATGTCGTTTCTGCCTTCTTGATGAAGAGACTGATCCCTACACCGACCCGAATCTGGTCGTCAAAGACGTTGCCACCCTCTTTTCGGCGGCGTTCACCGGAGGTGCGCGCATTCCCTTTGAGGTCAATGTGATAAATCTTGCTGAAATCCTGTGCAAGGTGTTTTCGCATCCCATCGAACGCGATGCCGTCGAGAAAACCGTTATTCGTCACAAACGCTACAACGCCTTCTTTACCTATTCGTTTTGATGCCCACAGAATTGCTTTCACATACGGATCCGAGAGCGCGTTTTTATTTGTTGCTTTTGAGGCTTGTGAATATGTTTCTCGTAAGAGAGTATCCATCGTCTCATATTTACGATTTTTATTGTTGTCGTTTTCATTAATCTGACCCATGTTATAGGGTGGATTGCCGATAACGACGAACATATCCGCTGCCTTCTGTCGCTTCACCCGATCCGTGTTTTCACGTGTGAAGAGTTCCCCCTGCTCCGGCTCAAGCATCTCAAATGTGTCTGCAAGCGTAATTCCTTCAAAGGGTAGATACGTCCCCGTCCGTTGAAAATACGCTTGCTCAATGTTCAGACTTGCAATGTAGTAGGGCAGGAGCATCACCTCGTTACAGTGGAGTTCATGACGGTATTTCTCTTCCAACGCTGTGCCTTGGATGTCCTGCATGAGACGGACAATAAAATTCCCAGTGCCGACAAATGGATCGATGATATGCACCCCAGTATCCGATAGCGATCGGTCGAACTCGGTCTTCAAGATGTGTTCAATGCTCTTCACCATGAAATCTACGATCGGTTGCGGCGTGTAGACGATGCCGTGTGTATCTGCCACATCTTCGGAGAAACCCTGAAAAAACTTTTCGTAGAATGTATTGAGGAAATGCTGTTTTTGAGAGAAGTCTTTACAGAGCATTGCTGCCTGCTCGATAGCAACGTAAAACCGATCTAACGGTTCAAGAAACACGTCACGACTCACTTCATGCCGCATGAGTATGTAACTGACGTTTTCAATCTCGCGGGCGATAATGTTTCGGAACGTAAAGTCTGACCTATTGAAAACGGTACGGAAAATCCGTTCAGTGAGGATGTGTTGGATGAGCATCTCTTCGACGGCATCACGTGAGAGTTCCGGGTTAATAGAGGTGCGGCAGATTTCATAAAAATCGGTGAACGCCGCCTTGAACGCAGGATCCGTCTCGTGGCGTTGATCGATGAGTGCCTTCAACGCGCTCGCGAGATCGGGTACATACGCTCTGAAATCGGAGACAGCCGTTTGCCAATTGTCGAGCGCGGGCGGGACGTAAGCGAACAGATATTGAAGTGCAGCAATCAAGCGTGCCGGTTCGGTGATGTCTACGTCTAATGCTACCTGTCCATTTTGATATAAGATGGCGCGCTGTGGGTTTTGGAAGAGGATATTGTCGAGTGGGTAGCCTGCGTCACGCTTCTCCGCTACTGCTTTGAGGAGATCGTCATCAATATCTTTCGCTTCCCAATACGCGAATGGGAGTCCGTATTCGTCAAGGACTACGCCATCAATGACGATCCGGTTTCCCTTTGGCGTGTGCATCCCATATTGCGGGATAAGCGTGGCGTTGAGTTGTTTTGCACAGGTATCCAATAAGAAAGCGAACGGATTACTAACCGCACCTTCGTGTGTTGCATTGTGCTGGTCATATTGCTGGAGCGTGGCGTAGTAGTCTCGGATCGGTTTATGGGTGGGTTTTAGGTTCAGTTTCGGCATGGGGCTATAATAGCAGGTTTAAGGGGTTTGGTATCCAGGACAACACGCATTAGGAAGGCAACTTACTCCCTTTACGTATTTTCTCGGCGCGTGTTTCGGCAATTGCCTGTTCAATATCGTCTTGTGCTTCTTCTTCACTCACGCCTGGAACTTTTTCCCATATTCTGTCCAATACCGAGAAAGCTTGCTCTCGCTGTTGAAGCATCTCTTGATATGCGTCAATTGGAACAATCGCGGCGAGTAGTGTGTCGGCGCGTTTGATTATTAGCCGATCCCCGTTTCGGTAGACCCCGTCGAGCAATTCACCAAGTTTCTGATGTAATTCCGTTGTTGAAATTTCTTTTCTCATTGTTTTCTCCGATTAGTGTTGTTAGTGTACAAGGCGGGAAGCATATTACAAAGTATATCATAGATTCCGCGGAAAATCAAAGGTTTTTGGGCTGTCTAAGGTTCCTGACTCGCCAATTTGACATCTCCGTGAAAATCTGCTATACTCTGCACCATTCAATTCGCAGGAGTTATATATCCATGTACAACTTAAATGAAAAAGTCGCTTTAGTGACGGGGGCGGGTGGCAAGAACGGCATCGGACGCGCGATTGCGACACGATTGGCGAAAGAGGGTGCCGATGTCGCTGTCAATGATATTACGGAGCATCCTTACGCCGCGGATCAGCCGGAGTGGCAAGGACTACCCGATGTCGTGCGTGAAATTGAAGCGATGGGACGGCGCGCTGTCAGCGTCGTCGCGGACGTTTCAGATGCTAAACAGGTCGGCGAGATGGTTGACAAAACGGTTGCACATTTCGGTAAAATTGATATTCTCGTCAACAATGCCGGAACTATAGCCGGTAAGGACAGAGTGCTTATCGTTGACTTGACTGAAGAGGATTGGGATCGGGTGCAACGGGTCAATGTGAAAGGCGTATTTCTCTGTTCCCAAGCGGTGTCCCGTCGGCTCATCGCGCAGGGGACAGGTGGCAAGATTATCAATATCTCGTCCGTAACAGGTAAACAGGGATCCGCACGCTACGCGGCGTACAGTGCCTCGAAATTCGCTGTCATCGGTCTCACACAGTCGCTTGCACACGAACTTGCACCTTATCAGGTGAATGTGAACGCTATCTGTCCAAGCCTTGTAGATACAGAACGTGTGGGGCATCTGGCATCTGCTTTAATGCCGGAGGATCTTTCCGCCGACGAACAGCGCTCAGAATTCGCACGCCGCAACGTGGCAGCAGTGCCGTTAGGACGACTTGCTGAAGGGACAGATGTGGCGAAAATGGCGGCATTTCTCGCCTCAGACGAAGCCGCATATCTCACAGGACTCTCTGTCACCGTCGCAGGCGGTTCGATGATGTATTAACGTAGAATCCGCTGATCGCTCAGATCTTTTCCACCGACGGTTTTGACGATAGAAGCACCCCGCCACTCCTTGACTTCCAATTCGTGGAAGGCGTTGACAATGTTGTATTGTGTCGGCAGGTCTTCCCAACGGGCTTTGTGGAATTGCACTGTGCCTTCACCGCGCCAGTGTTCCTGCACGACTCGGTTCGGCGAACTGGCAGGCGTTAGCACGGCATAGGTAACGTCGGCAGTCCCCCATTCTCCAGTTCTCGGCATATATTTATAATGGAGTGTGCCGGTAAGCGGTTGTTCAGCACTCGTTGGCTTCGGTGGAGCAGATGCGGATTGTATCGGTACTTGCTCTGTCGCTCTCACGTGCATGTCCATAAACTTAAAGCCGAGCCAACTGGCAGTGCAGTGTGTTTCACCATTGAAAGTTAACGGTTCCGGAAGTTCGCAATAGATTTTGGAGAAACCTAACTCCTCGCGTCCTGTCAAAATCGGGTCTGTCAAATTTTCCCAGAGTACCGTCAAAAACGATCCAGCCGCTCGGTCTACTTCACCGTTGAAAACGACTGGGAAACTCACTCCGAGGGTATTATAGCCGCGCCCTGCCAACCACTCGATTTCTTTCATATAGCCTCCAGACACGGATACGACGGGTTCGCCGTTCAGCGAGAAACCTGGGGGCAGAAAATCCTCTAATTGCTCGCTGTTTGTCAGGAAACTCACTGTGACTGATGTCGATTTCGGGTTATCTTTACATTCAAATTTTCTGCCATCGGGTCCGTATCTCGGTCCTGTCCTCGGCCCAAAGTGCGTCGGCATCCGGTACATCGCATTCGGATCGAACTTATATCCCATCTCATTGCCTCCATGTTTTGAGTAGTACACCCTTATTGTATCAATATAGAGCGGGATGTCAAGCACTAATCCAGCGGTATTCTAAATTGAACTTGACATCAAGAGGTGATATAATTGACGGTGTTTCATAAATCGTTAATTTTTATCGAAAGACGGTTTTGATGTGAGTTACATTTCGGGTGGGTAACCCCCATCGGACATTCATTAACATTGCGAGTTGCAACAACAGAATGCCAATGCCCAAAAAACCCTAAACATACGCCACCCCTCGCAGCGGTAAAGGTTTATGTGCACCTGTGATTGACAAGAGTTTGTTCAGCAAATCAAAGACAGGTTCAATAGCGATTTTTCGCGCTGTCTGCCACATGGCGACTTGTGTTGCGGTATACAAGGAAGGGGTTGAAGGTAGGATTCTCCGTCGCTTTTTGCCTGAAGTAAAACATTCAGTCTAGTTTCTCTGAATAGAAATAGCTCTATTCTTACCTAATACTTGTGTAGGTTTATAGTTCAGTGGACTGTCTACCTTAAAATTGTAGGCGTATTTGTTCGGAGTAGGGTGATTCATCGCCCGTTGTAATACCAAATGAATTGATCGACTCCAAACAATCCCTAATTTTAGACTGGACAGACCACTCGAAGACTATATCACGGTGTAATTAGATTTCATAACGGACGAGTTTTCGTGCTGCGTCAGTGATCTGCTCAGCGTTCGGGATAACGAAGTTCTCCATCACGGGTGCGAAAGGGACAGGCACCGGTATCGCTGCGACCCGCTCAATCGGCGCATCGAGATAATCAAACGCCTCGCGCACGACAAGCGCAGCGATTTCCGCGCCGAACCCTGCCCGCCCAACTGCCTCGTGCGCAATGAGCAGACGATTCGTCTTCTTCACGGAGTCGAGGATACTGTCTTTATCAAGCGGCATCAGTGTCCGTGGGTCGATGACTTCGGCAGAGATGCCTTCATCGGCAAGTGTGTCTGCAGCAATAAGCGCGTTCAGAACCATCCGTGATGTTGCGAGAATCGTGATGTCCTCACCTTCGCGCTTGACATCCGCCACACCCAACGGAATTGTATATTCTTCCTCAGGAATCTCTCCCTCCTCTGTATAGAGAAGTTTGTGCTCGATAAACATAATCGGATTATCATCTCGGATGGCTGTTTTCAGTAACCCTTTTGCGTCGTAGGGTGTAGAGGGCATCACGACGAGTAGGCCTGGGATATGTACGAACCACGCTTCAAGGCTCTGTGCGTGCTGCGCTGCAGAGGATCGACCCGCACCGCCTTGCGTCCGAATCACGAGCGGCACATCTAACTGTCCACCGACCATATAACGGATCTTCGCGACCTGGTTCACGATTTGGTCCATCCCTACCGCTGTGAAGTCGATGTACATCAACTCCGCGACAGGACGCATCCCAGTGACCGCCGCGCCGAGTGCCGTTCCGATGATCGCGGCTTCGGAGATCGGTGTATTTCGGATACGATCCTTCCCGAAGTCTTTGAACAACCCATCTGTCACTTTATAGGCACCACCATACTCGGCGATGTCTTCACCCATCAGAAAGACCGCTTCATCGCGTTCCATCTCCTCTGCCAACGCTTCCTTGAGCGCGTCGCGATACGTAATCGTCTTCATTCAATCTCCTTGTCTTTTTGCTGACGTGCTTTGATAAAAATAAAAAATTATCACTTCCCCGTTAAAACCACTGCCTTTAGGTAGCGGGATGTAGACGGGCGTTGGGTTTTGTCGTAAAAACAAACTTGACTTTTACCTAAAAATGTAGTATAATTACACTAACACTTTGGACACCATTCTGACCCCCAATGCTTGTTGGGGCGGTGTCCGCTACCGTCAGAAGTAGTCAAAAAGTGCTAAGTGTGACACCACTTTCAAAACATGTATCGGGCAGTTAACGCTTAAAGTTTCGGAGCAGAGGTGAAAGTCTGCGCGCTGTATTGCTGCCCCTATTTCAACTTTTCTATCCATTTTGGATAGAGGCAGGCGGGGATAGCCAAGATTTCGCCTTGATATGCCTGACGGGATATTTCACCTGTCAGGGAATCGCCTGCTGGTGGAGACAACGTAAGACGGTTGACTCTTTGAGAAAACCGCAAATGTCTATGAAGCCGAAGCCCCTACCTTTAGGTAGTGGGTGCTATCACTGAGCAATCCCTAACAATACCAGGTGCGGTTAGAAACCGCACCTACCGGGTCTGGGGTAAATTTTTAAAACGCGTCCTCTGCCTTCAGCCACTCAAGCGTCTGCACAAACGCCGCGACCGTTTCCGTGATGTCGTTATCCGTGTGCGCTGCCGTTGTCATTCCGCCGTTATTAGCGAGATCAATACCGTTCAGCAATAGACCGCACCGGAGACGCTCCTGCATATCAGGATCGCTATTGCCTTTCAATTTCCGATAATCCCACGTGTATGGATCGAAATCAGAGGCACGGACCTCTTTTTCGCCGTGTCCGATGAGCAGTCTAATCCCCGAAAATTCGCCATAAACCACCCAATCGAGTCCGTAATCATCAATAGCGGCATTGAGTTCTGTGCGAAGTCGGGTTGCAGTTCGGTGTGCTTGTTTGTGGGGTTCGCCTGTCTTGACGATGTTAAGCATCGCTATCCCCGCGGCGGCAGAGAGTGGATTCGCGTTAAAAGTGCCGGGATGTGGCATTTTCAAGCCATCGCGTTCCGATTTCATTGAGATGAGTTCGAGAATCTCCGTTTTGCCGACAAGTGCGCCGCCCGGGAGTCCGCCCGCCAAAATCTTCGCGAGTGTCGTCATATCGGGTGTGACGTTGTAATGCGCTTGTGCGCCGCCAGGTGCGACCCGGAACCCCGTGATAACTTCGTCGAAGATCAGTAGGACACCGTATGCTTCTGTCAACTCACGCAGCTGCTTTAAAAACGTCCCGTTCGTCGGGACGATGCCGAAGGATGCGCCCGTCGGTTCAAGGATGACACACGCAATATCTTTGTCCGTTTTCAGTAGCGTTTCGACGGCATCAATATCGTTGGGTGGAGATAACAGCGTAGTATCTTTTATCTCCTGCGGGATACCCGGAACGCTCATATCGAAAGGCGGGTAGGCACCTAAGATGAGGCTATCGTGCCAACCGTGGAAATGTCCCGTGAATTTCAGTACCTTATTCTTGCCTGTATAGGTGCGCGCGAGGCGGATCGCCATCAGTGTTGCTTCCGTACCGGAACTAACGAACCGGACACGCTCCGCTGACGGTATCAGCTGCGTCACGAGCGAACCCCATTCCAGTTCCAACGGATGACAGGCACCGTAATGTGTGCCTCGGTGCATCTGCGTCGTTACCGCTTCCACAACTTCCGGTGGGTTATGTCCGAGGAGCAGCGCACCGTGTCCCGCCCAATAGTCGATGAATTCCTTGCCATCAAGTCCCCATTTTTTGGATCCATCGGCACGGGTAATGTAGACCGGAAAAGGGGACATATACCGTCCGTCGTGTGTCACACCGTCTGGAAACAGGTGGTTTGCAGTCTCCGCCATTTCTCTATCTTTCGCAAAGGTTTTTTGGTAGCGTTCTAAAATGGTGTGCATCTTTTTGTCCTCGCTGTTTAGAGAGATTCTGAATAATTATATCATATTTCCGTTTTATTCGCTTTTTAATTTTACCTTGCGGATAAGTTTCGGCCTCTTAGACTTGATGTTTTCTGTGTTCGAGTCGTCCAAAACGTTGTTTTGGATTTGGGTTACGTTTATTCATCTTACTTTTTGACATTTCCTTCAAAACATAGTATAATATTTTCCCAACGCTTTCCCCTAAGGAGCAATTAATGAAACAGATAGAAGGCGGAATTACCGCTGTTTCGGGTGTCCGTGCAGCGGGTGTTCACGCAGGTATTAAAGCCGCGGATGTGAAGGACGTGACACTCATTGTAACCGACACCCCCGCGACCGCTGCTGGTGTCTTCACAAAGAACAGCGTCACCGCCGCGCCCGTTTTGGTATGCCGTGAGCATCTCAGCGATGGACACGCACAAGCCGTTATTGTCAATAGCGGGAACGCCAACGCTTGCACCGGTGAGGTCGGTATGGCAAACGCGCAACGGATGGCTGCTGCGACCGCAGAACAACTCGGTATAGACCCAGACCTCGTCCTCGTCTCTTCTACAGGTGTTATCGGACAGCAGTTGCCGATGGACAAAATCGAAAACGGGATTCAAACCGCCGCAAACGCGCTCAGCACCGAAGGCGGTGCCGATGCAGCGGCAGCGATTATGACGACCGATACGTATCCGAAATCTGTTGCGGTGGAAATTGAAATTGGCGACACACCGGTGAGGATCGGCGGGATTGCCAAAGGGTCTGGTATGATTGCTCCGAATATGGCGACGATGCTTTCTTATCTGACGACAGATGCTAAAATCAATGCTGAAGTGCTTCAAGCTGCGTTGAATCGCGTCGTAGATGATACCTACAATCTCTTAACGGTTGACACTGATCGCAGTACAAATGACACGGTGTTGATTCTGGCGACTGGACACGCCGACCATACCGAGATTGCTGCAGCAGACGGGAAAGATTACGAGGCGTTTTGTGAGGGACTTCTGTTCGTCTGTACCGAATTGGTGAAGATGCTCGCCCGCGACGGTGAAGGCGCGACGAAACTCGTTGAGGTGGTCGTCAAAAGCGCGAAAAACCGAGACGATGCAGAGAAAGCGGCACGTGCAGTTGCGGAGTCACCGCTCGTTAAAACTGCAGTTTTCGCTAACGATGCGAATTGGGGACGTATCATGATGGCGATCGGGAAATCGGGTGCGGCATTCGATCCGTATCAGGTGGATGTCTATCTCGCCGATTATCAACTCGTCAGAGATGGAATGGACGCAGGCTACGATGAAGACAAGGCGACCGCCTTATTCGCGCAGGATCCGGTGCGTATTACGATTGATCTCGGTGCTGGTGACGCAACGGTCACGATGTGGACCTGCGACTACTCCTACGATTATATCCGAATCAACGCTGATTATCGGACATAGATTAAGACACGGGTATCGACAATTTTTGAAAAAATCAAACTTTTGTTATTTTAATGGAAAATTAATTTGACATTTAAAGGCAAATATATTAAACTATATATGCTTTTGGCATCGCGGGATTTTTTCTGCGCGAATTGTCAAAATTATGCGGGAGTAGCTCAGTGGTAGAGCTCCACCTTGCCAAGGTGGAGGTCGCGAGTTCAAATCTCGTCTCCCGCTCCATCTTTTGGTGGCGTAGCCAAGTGGTAAGGCCAGGGCCTGCAAAGCTCTTACTCGTCGGTTCGATTCCGACCGCCACCTCCATTATTTCTCTCCGAAACGGGCGGTTAGCTCAGGTGGCTAGAGCGTTTGCTTGACATGCAAGAGGTCACAGGTTCAAGTCCTGTACCGCCCATCCTCCCAAAATTCTCCAACTGACCTGAACGATAAAAACGTAGTGGCTTTAACGCCGTGGGTTTTTTAATTGGCATTCCTATTCGTATATCGTGTACAATTATTTCTTAAACGGTGTCCGAAAAAGGACGTTAAGTTTATTAAGCACAATTTTGAAATCCATACAAATGGACATATAGAGAGTAACCCCAATGCGTGAACCCAATCAACCTGAAGATTATTTACAACGCTTACGTCATTCGACCGCGCATATCATGGCGTATGCTGTACAACAACTATTTCCAGATGGCGAACGGACCGTTAAACTCGCGATCGGACCACCGATCGAAAACGAGTTTTATTACGATATGGAGGTGCCGCGCCCGCTTACACCCGACGATTTCCCTGAGATCGAAAAGCACATGAAGGCGATGATTAAAGCGAATGTGCCTTTTGCACAGGAGACTTGGACTTACGACGATGCCCGTGAATGGTTCGGTGAACGCGACCAGAAATTCAAACTCGAATTAATCGACGGCATCTCTGACCGAGAAGTCAGTGCAAGCGATGAGGGTGTCGCTGACGAAGGCGTATCTATCTATCACAACGGCGATTTCACAGACCTTTGCAAGGGACCGCACGTCGAAAAAACGAGGGAATGCCGATATTTCAAACTGCTCCGCGTTTCTGGAGCCTATTGGCGCGGTGATAGCAATCGCGAGCAGTTACAACGCATCTATGGCACTGCATGGGAGACCAAAGCCGACCTTCAGGCATACTTAACACAGCGCGAAGAAGCCGCCAAACGCGACCATCGCAAACTCGGGCGCGAGTTGGAACTTTTTCAGATGCACCCGGAATCACCGGGCAGCGCATTTTGGCTTCCTAAAGGCGCGTTTATCTATAATCTCTTGTCTGAAAAGGTGCGAAAACTCTATCTCAGCGAAGGCTATCAGGAGGTGCGGACACCCCTGATCTACGATAGCAGCCTCTGGAAAACATCTGGGCATTGGGAACACTATAAAGACGATATGTTTGTCGTTGAAAGCGAAGACGGCGAGTCGGCAAGTGCACTCAAACCGATGAACTGCCCCGCGCACATGCTCATTTATAAAAGCGTCCGCCATAGTTACCGAGACCTGCCCTACCGCTTGCACGACCAAGGCGTGTTGCATCGCAACGAAGCTACAGGCACGCTGACGGGCTTATCGCGCGTCCGCCAAATGTGTCAAGATGACGCTCACAACTTCGTCACCGAAGACCAGATTGCAGATGAATATGAACGTATCCTTGGACTTTTCCAACGCATTTATGGGACGTTTGATTTACCGTTCCGATGTGATTTGAGTACACGGAACCCGGAAAAGTTTATGGGGGATGTGGACGTATGGAATCGCGCGGAAATAATCCTTGAGGATGTGTTAAAAAACAATCAGGTTGAGCACACTATTGATCCCGGCGAGGCGGCATTCTACGGTCCTAAACTCGATTTTCAAGTGCGTGATTCGCTCAACCGTGACGTGCAATGTGCCACCGTGCAACTCGATTTCCAGCTGCCTGAACGGTTTGAACTCATTTATGTCGCACCCGACGGGTCTGAAAAGCGTCCCGTGGTTATCCACCGTGCGATTTGTGGGAGTTTTGAACGGTTCATCGCCATGCTCATTGAGCATTATGCGGGCGCGTTTCCGACATGGCTCTCTCCTATCCAGTGTGTCGTGATGACGATTAGCCAACGCTTCGTTGATTATGGTAGTGAGGTCGAGCAACTCTTGTTGCAAAAGGGGTGTCGCGTTGCGTTGGATAACAGCGACGACAAGATCGGCGCGAAGATCCGCCAAGCCCGCTTGCAACGTGTACCGTATATGTTAATTATTGGTGGGCGTGAGGAAGAGAGTCGCACTGTCAGCGTTCGGAGTCGAGATGAAGGCGACATCGGCGCGATGGCACTTGATACCTTCGTCGATAAAATTGTTCAGGAAGCCGACTTAGATTTCTAAGGAGGGTTGTCGGTTGTCAATTCGGTTTTTCTGCGAAAAACCCTTCAGTTGTCAGAGGAATAGTTGTCAATTGTCAGTTTGCCTCGCAGTGAGAGTTGTCAGTTACAAGAGACCTCTTAACCGATAACTGATAACCGATAACTGATAACTATTAAAAAAGGAGTATTCCCAATGTATAAAATATTGGCAGCCAAACCTGCCGTTCATAGATACGCAATCTATGCTGTGCTGATCGGAATAATAGTTTTTAGCGGTTGTAGTTCTTCTAAACAGGTCACCCGCGTTGATGCCGATACCACAATAGATCTGTCCGGACGTTGGAACGATACCGATTCCGGTATGGTCGCAGATGAGATGATTGCCGACTGCTTGAACCATCCTTGGATTAACAACCACGGTATGAGTACCGGTGGTAGACCGGTCGTGATTGTTGGGGGCATCCGCAATAAAAGTATGGAACATATCCCTGTCGCTACATTTATAACGGATATTGAACGCGCCTTTATTAATTCTGGAAAAGTCCGAACCGTCTCCAGTTCGAGTGAACGTGGCGAGATTCGCGAAGAACGTGCCGACCAAGGGGAATCCGCTGCAATTGAAACCATTAAACGGATGGGACAAGAACTCGGTGCCGATTATATGATGACCGGTGAAATCAATACCATCGAAGATCGTGTGGAAGGCAAACAGGTCGTCTTCTATCAGACGGATCTCACGTTGACGAACATCGAAACCAACGAGAAGATATGGATCGGTCAGAAGGAAATCAAAAAGTTTATCGGACGAAGCAAATTTAAAATGTAGCGTGTTCGCTATACACTTATTTGGGCGGATGGCTTCGGCTTTCGGGCCCGCCCGTTATTATTCGCTTCATATCTACGGAGGCAAATGATTAAAACATTTCCTTTTCTGCTTATTATCTCTCTAATAATAGGGTGTGGCGGCTATAAGTTTAAAGAAGTCGGCATAGCATTGGAAACGGGCAAACCAGAGGGTGCTTACACTTATCTTCAGAAACATGCACCGAAAAAGCCGGATATTCCTTACCAGTTTGAGTTAGGGCTGGTTGCACATTATGCCAACCACTTCACGGAGAGCAGCGCAGCATTTGACATAGCTGGAGATATTGCAGAGGATCGCTATACCAAAGAGATAAAAAAAGAGTTAGGTTCATTGGTCACCTCCGATAAATTGCGTCCATATTCTGCTACCGAGTATGAGCGGCTTTTGAGCCATTACTATCGTGCGCTCAACTACGTCTACCTAAATCAATTAGATGGTGCATTGGTAGAATGTCGCCGTGCTACAGGTCTAATCAATTATTTCAAAGGTGAAGACGAGAAGTACGATTTCTTCGGAACCGGGTTTCTGGCATATCTCTCTGGTATGTTGTTTGAAGCAACAGGCGAGTGGAATGATGCCCTTATCTCTTACAAACAAGCCGCGGAATACTACCAAAACGCCGCTGAGAAAACCGGTGTGGAGATGCCAGAAGATATCGGCAAGGCACTGGTTCGCCTGACACGCAGACTTGGGTTTACCGATGATTTTGAACGTTACCGAAATCAATATGGCGAACCGCCTGAACTTCCTGAAAATACCGGTGAACTGATTCTCTTTTACGAAAGTGGCTACGTTCCATCTAAAGGTCAGGAGACTTTGATGTTTCCGATCCTCAAAAAAGACGATGTAGAAGATGAAAAGTTTGTTCCTACACTGATAGGACGCGAAGGGATGGTCTTTGAGGATGTTGAATTGGAATATCTCCTACGCGTAGCAATCCCGTCAATTGGTTCCCATCGTCCGCACCTTGCAGGAATCAAAGTCACAGTAGGAAAAGATCATCAAAAGAGAGGCGTACTTGTAGAGGACGTAGAAAACATAGCGATAGAAACCTTCAAGGCACAACGTCCTATCATCCTCTTACGAACGTTAGTGCGTGCTGTAGGAAAATATCTACTCACCCGACAGGCGAAGAAGCAAAATGAAGCCTTAGGTTTGCTTACGAACCTCGCCGGCGTTTTGACAGAGCAGGCGGATACGCGTTCATGGCAAACGCTACCCAATCAGGTTTTTATGGTGCGGATGCCGCTCCCCGCAGGCACGCATACGCTCAACCTCTCCTTTTTCGATGCGAACGGACGGGTCCGCGGAAGTCAGTCCGTGCCAGATATTAAGATTAATCCGAACCAGATAACTTTTTGGAACCACCGAACATACGAATAAACTTCTCCAGATCGCTATATAAATAAAAAACATGCAACGTATCTATCTTGATTACAACGCCACAACACCCCTCCGTCCCGAAGTCCGGGACGCGATGATGCCGTATCTCACCGAGGCATTCGGAAACGGCTCCAGCATTCATGCTTATGGACGCGAGGCACGTACCGCCATTGATACCGCACGTGAGCAGGTCGCCGAACTCATCGGTGCCAAAAGTCCGAGTGAGATTGTCTTCACAGGAAGCGGTACCGAGGCAGATAACCACGCCATTAAAGGACTAACCGAGTTACAAAAGAGCCGCGGCGAAGGCAATCATATCATCACCTCTTCAGTAGAGCATCACGCCGTTTTGCATACCTGTCACTATCTGGAGCAACGTGGTTTTGAGATTACCTATCTGCCCGTTGATAGACATGGACGGATTGACGTTGAGCAGCTTCGCAACGCACTCCGCGACACTACAGTGCTAATCTCTATCATGCATGTCAACAACGAGAACGGCACGATCCAACCGCTTGCGGAAATCTGTGAGATTGCACAAGAACACGACACTCCTTTCCACACCGATGCCGTGCAATCGGTCGGCAAATTGGAGATGGACGTTCAAGCACTCGGTGTGAACCTTCTCGCGTTTTCGGGACACAAAATTTACGCACCCAAAGGTATTGGTGTTCTCTATATCCGCCGTGGCACCCGATTGGCGAACCTCGTCCACGGTGGCGCACATGAACGCAATCGCCGCGCCGGATCCGAAAACGTCCCTGCCATTGTCGGACTTGGCGTTGCTTCCGAACTTGCGAAACAGGAGCAGGACACCTATGCACAGCATCTCGCCGCCTTAACCCATCGACTGCGTGAAGGTTTAGATGCACACATTGATCGGCTCCACTACAACGGACATCCTGAGCACTGCGCGCCCGGTACGCTTAACGTCTCCTTTGAAAATGTGGAGGGTGAAAGCCTCATCTTACGGTTAGATATGGAGGGTATCTGTGTCTCAACCGGTTCCGCGTGTACCTCTGGCTCTATGGAACCGTCGCACGTCCTCGCCGCCCTCGGTTTACCGCCACGTTTAGCGCAAGGCACTGTCCGCTTCTCCCTCGGCAGAAACACAACCGAAGCAGAGATTGATACAGTCATCGCCAAATTGCCCAAAGTTATCCAACAGATGCGCACACTGTATAGAGGATAGGAGTCCGAAAGTGATGAAAGAAAAAATTGAAGTTGAAAAAAGCAGCGGTAACATCTTCAGAGATTTGGAGATGCCTGACCCAGAGGAACACCTCGCAAAATGTCGTCTTGTTTTTATCATTGATGACATTATAACCAAACGTCGACTGAGACGCAGCAAGGCGGCCAAGATTTTAGGCATCCGTAAATCTGAACTCTCCGACCTTTTGGACGGTCTGTTTCGTGACTTTTCAATGACTGCCCTGTTTTCAATGCTTGAAAAGTTAAACCACGAAATTGAAGTCATTGTCCACCAAAGACCTGCTGATACCCTACCTACAAAACCCCATATCTCAACTTCTACCGACAACCTACAAAAAGATTCCGTTACCGGTACTTAATGGCAGCATATTTGTAAAGCGTCGCAAATAGCCCGTTTTTGTGCAGTTTAAAGCGGCATCTGTCCCTTTTCGTGCAGTTAATGCAGGAATTTCGCCCAAATTCAGCATTTTTGGCATTGGCACAGGAATTGCATTTACCTCAACAACTATTATTTGTGGAGGTAATGACGAATGCGTGCGAAAAGAACCTCAGGTGCCTTGATGACTTCCTTGGTACTCCATCTTGTGTTAGCGTTTGTTGCGGGTATTTATCTCATCACGCAAACGCCACATTTCCAAGAGGTCATAGGTGCTGTAGTAATCCAACCGACAAAGCCACCGAAGCCTATAGTACGGAAACCTGTTATCAAACAACCTATTAAACCGACTGTTCCGACGCGAGATACCGTCGTCGAACAAGTGCCGGTAAAACCTCGTGTAACAATGGTGTTTATTGACAAGGATATTTTTCAACCAAAGACAGTGCTCGAATTTTCACATCAGACTGTCAAAGTTGAAGCACCGATCAATCCGAATGTGCCGAAAATTGTCACACCGAATGCACCGGTACCAGCAGCCGTAACGCACGTGGAGCCGCCAGTATCAAATGCCCCCGATGCCTTGTCGGTCTCTGCCCCCGTGGCAACTGCGCCTTCCGCTGGACCCGCGAACATCGGTCGCGGTGTCGCTGGCAGTGCAGTCCAAGTAAAAGTCGCTTTTGAACGTCCACCCGGACTCGCAATGGTTCAACATGTCGGCGCAGTCAACAGCGGCATTGACGATGTTAATAGAAAGATTAACCTCGGTTCTCTTGATGTGCCACCTGCACCCAGAGGTGAACCGCACGGACACGTTATCGGTAAAGGGAAAGACATCCGAGGTGTCTTCCGTTTCACACGCATCCGGCACAGTCTCTCCGACTGGTGGGCAGATGCTTCCTCGCTTAACGCATTAACGCTGTGGCTCAACGAACGGACCAAAATCAAAACCGATATGAACGTTGAAGGCGGTGCATTGAAACTCACCGATGCCAATCTTCTCAAATCGCCACTCGTCTTCATGACGGGACACGATCCGTCACTCGTCCGCTCACGTAACCTTCTCGGACGACAATACGGTGGCGGTAAGCTGGACGGTCGGCTCAGTGAAGCGGAAGCAGCCGGGCTGCGTCGTTACCTCGTTGAAAAAGGCGGATTCCTTGTCTTTGATGACTGCGGTGTGAACGCACCCGCGCAGGCGATGGTTCGTCTCTTCCTCGCGCAGATGCGCTACGTCATGCCTGAGTATCAGGTTGGACGGATTCCGAATGATCATGAAGTTTACAACAACTTCTATGAAATGGGCGGCCCGCCGGTCGGTTTTGACATCTTCTGGTGGGGCACACGTCCGCCGAAACGGAACTACCTTGAAGGTATCTCCATCGGCGACAAGTTGTCTGTTATCGTTGTCCGTCGGGACTATATGTGCGCAATGGAGTCGGTGAGTCTGCCAACGCGCAGTGTACACTATTCACCGGGTGTGTACCGTTTCATGACCAACGTCGTCGTGTATGCGTTGACGCACGGTCAAATTTCGGACTACTCTGGTTATGTGCCTGAAGACGCATTGGCTAAGAGGGAGCTTCCGACGCGCGCACCCCAAGCGGCGCGGGTTGGTGGTTTTGAATAGTGTTTGTATGAGTGTGGTTAAAACTCGCTCACTTTATTCTCGGCTGTCCAGTTATCTACTGCGGACAACTGGATAGCCCTATCTCAGCAGCTATTCTCTTTTGGAGGTGATGACGAATGCGTATGAAAAGAACTTCAGGTGCCTTGATAATTTCCGTGGCACTCCATCTCGTTATAGCATTTGTTACGGGTATTTATCTAATCACGCAAACGCCACGATTCCAAGATCTCATAGGTGCCGAAGTGCTCCAACTCAAAGTGCCGCCGGGACCTAAGGTGCGGAAGCCTGTCGTCAAACCTGTCATTAAGCCGACTGCTTCGGAGCAAAATCGTGTTGTTGTCGAACAGGTTCAGCTACAACCCCGTGTAACGGCTGCGTTTGTCGAAAAGCGCGTTTTCCAACCGCGAACGGTACTTGAAATTTCAAAACAGACTATCAAAGTCAATCCACCGATAGATCCGAATGTGCCGAGAGTCGTTAAACCCAACGAACCCCTACCAACAGTCGTAACACATACAAATCTCTCAGTATCGGATATTCCGGATGCCTTGGCATTCTCTGCCCCCGTGGTGGCTGCCCCTTCCGTTAGACTGGCTAACGTCAATCGTGGTGTCGCTGGCACTGCAGTGCAGGTGAGAGTTGATCTTGAACGTCTACCCGGTCTTGCTATGGTTGAAAACGTTGGTGCCGCACGTGAAGCACTCAGCGATGTTGTTGAGA
Organism: Candidatus Poribacteria bacterium; assembly: GCA_965208735.1. GTDB lineage: Bacteria > Poribacteria > WGA-4E > WGA-4E > WGA-3G > WGA-3G. Next base: position 3,067,945 of record CBDBPM010000002.1, on the reverse strand, counting down.
ACATCGTACTCGGTAATGACGAAGTGCTGCCACTTCCAAAAGGGGAGCCGGGTGGACGCGTCATCGGTAAAGGAAGGGATATTCGCGGTGTTCTCCGCTTTGCCCGGGTACGGCACGATCTTTCTGACTGGTGGGCGGATGCCTCTGCGCTCAACGCATTGACGCAATGGCTCAACGAGCGCACCAAAATCAGAACTGATATGAACGTTGAAGGCGGAGCGGTAAAGCTCAACGATGCCAATCTCTTCAAAACGCCGCTCGCCTTTATGACAGGACATGATCCATCGCTCGTCCGCTCTCGGAAACTCTTTGGATGGGGGTATGGTACCGGTAAAATGGCTGGCAGTCTGACTGCGTCTGAAGCCGCGGGTCTGCGTCGCTATCTCGTCGAAAAAGGCGGATTCCTCGTCTTTGACGACTGCGGCGTGAACGCGCCTGCACAAGCAATGGTTCGCCTCTTCCTCGCGCAGATGCGTTACGTCATGCCTGAGTACCAAGTTGAGCGGATCTCCAACAACCACGAAGTTTATAATAACTTCTATCGAATGGGGGGACCGCCTATCGGTTTTGATATCTTCTGGTGGGGCACACGGCCGCCAAAACGGAACTACCTTGAAGGTGTTTCCGTCGGTAATAGGTTGGCGGTTATTGTTAACCGTCGTGACTATATGTGCGCCATGGAGACAGTGAGTATCCCAACACGCAGTGTGCACTATTCACCGGGTGTGTATCGTTTCATGACGAACGTCGTCGTGTACGCCTTGACGCACGGTCAGATTTCTGATTATTCTGATTATATCCCTGAACACAGATTAGCCGAGAAAGCACTTCCGACGCGCCCACCTCACATTGCAGATATTGACGATTTTGAATAAGGTTAATATGTCTCAGCGAGGTTGTCAATAGCACATCTTACCGAGAGCAGAGCCATTCAATTCTCCATTTTCCGATCGAATCTTTACCACCAGACCCGGTAGGTGCGGTTTCCTAACCGCACCGGCTCCTAAAAAAAAAGACGTGAAATCCAATAATTTCTTAAAATTGAATGGCTCTGAAAGTTGAATCTTTCCTATTGACAAAAAAGACGAATCCTATAAAATAAGATACACAGTTTCGCGTATCTATGACACTGCCAACTGAAATCCTATCGTAGCAAAGGACGAAAAAAATATGGAAAAGACACATCTACTTCAGGCTCCCCATCTCCACGCTATTGCACGAAACATATTTGTCGCCGCAGGGACGGCACGGCACATCGCTGAGGATGTCGCCGAAATTCTTGTCAACGCCCACCTCGCCGGACACGATTCGCACGGTCTCCTGCGCATTCCGGCGTATTTGCGCGGTATCGATGCCGGGCATCTGAAGCCCGCTGCGGAACCCGAAATTCTCACAGAGACGCCGAATACCTTGCGCATTGATGGACAAAACAGTTTTGGGCACTACGTCTCACGTTGGTCAATGCATAGAGCCATCGAGAAGGCAAAATCCGCCATTTCCTGCAGCGTTAGCATCAGTAATACCGGGCATATCGGACGCTTAGGTGAATATGCAGAAGCGGCAGCGAACGCCGGATGTATAGGATTTATTAGTGTCGGAACAGGCGGCAAAGGCGCGGGACCGACAGTACCTTATGGCGGTTCGCAAGGCACTTTCAGTACCAATCCGATCGCTATCGGTGTCCCGACCGGCGACGATAGTCCGTTCATTGTTGACTATGCCACGAGCATGATTGCAGAAGGGAAGATCCAGGTCGCGCGGAGCAAAGGGATAGATTTGCCTGAAGGTTGCATTCTTGACAAAAACGGGATGCCGAGTGTCAAACCTGCCGATTTCTACGATGGCGGCGCGCTCCTTGCATTCGGAAAGCATAAAGGTTACGCGCTCGCTATGTTCACATGTCTGCTCGGTGGGTTGGCAGGAACGTTCGACGTAGAGAGCGGCAAAATGGGTGGCATTTTCATGCAAGCGATTGATGTCAACGCCTTCACACCTGTTGAAGAATACCAGAAAGGCGTGCGTGCCTTTTTAGACGGCATCAAATCGACACCGCCAGCACAAGGGTTCGACGAAGTATTAGCACCCGGTGATTTTGAAGCCCGTTTCCGTGCGCAGCGGTTAAAAGACGGTATCGAGATACCCGATGCGATTTACAATCAACTGCAAGAGTGTGCAGATAAACTCGGCATTTCTATCGGCGAGGACACCGTCGAAGATGATGACAGAACACACTACGGGCCGCTTTCGTAACGCGCCTCACCGAACCGCAAGGAAAATTAAAGATGACGGTCAGCGGTCAGCGATCAGAGGATAGGGTTGCAAACTCTGCCTGCAAGACCTATAGCGCGTAATGAAGCAGATCGCTTATGGGCGAGTACGCCGCAAAATGGAGCGCGGATATACGGAAAGGCACGTCAATATTTAAACCCGCCTCACCGAACCGCAAGGAAAATTAAAAAAATGAAAAGGCATATATTTGAAGCCGCAGACCTCCAGAAATTTACGAACAACCTCTTTGTCGCGGCAGGCACCCCGCAGCACATCGCTGACAATGTTGCCGAGATCCTGATAAAAGCCAACCTCGCTGGACACGATTCGCACGGCGTGCTTCGGATCCCCTCCTATCTTGAAGGCATCGAAAATGGGGGTCTCCGTCCGGCTGCCGAGCCGAAGGTCCTTCGGGAAACCGACAACACGCTTCATATTGATGGCGAGAACGGTTTTGGACACTATACTGCTCGCTATGCGGTCCGGCGCGCAATCGAGAAGGCGAAAAGCGGACGTACCTGCTTCGCGACGCTCATCCGGACGGGACATATCGGTAGACTCGGTGAATACGGTCAGGAAGCTGCTGAATCTGGGTGTATTGGAATTATCACGGTGGGTGGCGGTTCAAAAGGCGGTGGACGGATTCTCCCCTTTGGAGGTGCGCTGGGTGCCCTTGGCACGAACCCGATCGCTATCGGTGTGCCGACAGGTGATGACAGACCCTTTCTAATTGATTTCGCGACGAGTATGATCGCAAACGGCAAAACCTACGTCGCTGCAAGTGAAGATCGGGATCTGCCCGAAGGCTGTGTTGTAGACAAACATGGGAACCCTACTGTTAAAACTGCTGAGTACAACGATGGCGGTAACCTGCTTGCGTTTGGCAGACACAAAGGTTACGCGCTTTCCTTGTTCGTAGCATTGATCGGTGGATTGGCAGGAACGTTTAATACTGAAGTCGGACAGATGAGTGGTCTCCATATCCAAGTGATTGATGTCAACGCCTTCACACCGCTTGCGGAATACCAGAAAGGGGTTCGAGCGTTTTTGGATGTTATCAAAGCGACACCGCCTGCCCAAGGATTTGATGAGGTGTTAGTCCCCGGTGATTTTGAGGTCAATTCGCGAGAGCACTGCCTCGCAAACGGCGTTGATATACCGGATACCATCTACCAGCAGCTTCGCGAGTGTGCCGAAAAGTGGGATGTCCCCATGGCACAAACTCAGTGATTTATGCTGATTTCGGCAGCGCATCCTATGTCGTTCAAATACCTCTTTCTCACGATAACCGTTTTGTTGACGCTTCCGCTCACTGCCTTTGCCCAAGAACACACCTACTTTAGAGATAGCGGTAGCCTTAAAACGGTGGCATATTCCCCAGTGGATTCTTCTGTTGTTGCGAGTGGCGGCAGTGATCGTGCGGTAAAGTTATGGGACTTGCCAAACAACACCGTGACAACGTTAGGTTCACACACTGATACTGTCAATGCTGTCGCCTTTTCGCCGGACGGACAGCTGCTTGTTAGCGGTGGTGATGATCACGCCTGCAAATTATGGAATATTCCGCTTAAACAGCATATCGCGACCCTTGAACATATCGTTGATAGAAGCCGATCACAAATCAAGGCAATTGCCTTTTCTCCGGATGGCAAACTGTTTGCTACCGCGGGGGTGGACGTAAAGTTATGGGATATCCATACGCGTCAGGAGATAACCACACTTGAACACGGCAGATGGGTGTTGGCACTCGCCTTTTCACCCGATGGACGATTTCTTGCCACAGGGGACGAGACCGGACAGGTTAAGGTATGGGATATTCAAAGGCAGAGCATCGTTGTCCAACTTGAAGGGGATGCTACGTCTATCTATACTGTTAAGTTTTCTCCTGATGGCGAAATTCTTGCTGGTGCCGGGTACGAAGGAGAAATCAAGTTGTGGCAAGTCCAGAGTTGGGAACTCCTCGGCAAACTTGGTGCTCACGCAACAGCCTATACAATCAGTTTTTCACCCGATAGCAAAATTCTTGCCAGCACCGGGTATGAGTTTGTAAACCTCTGGCAAGTTGACAGTGGCGAAAAAACCGCCACACTCACAGAACACACAGGATGGGTGAACGCTGTCGCCTTTTCTCCAGACGGGAGTGCCCTCATTAGCGGTGGCGATGATGCAACGCTCCGAATCTGGGATGTCACGTCTTATCGTTCCGCACCGCAAGAAGGTCTGGTGCGAATTATTTATTTCCTCCCGCGCGATCGTAGCATGCAACCCGATACTTGGAATAAACTGAATACCCTCATAAGAGACGTGCAGCACTTTTATGCCGACCAGATGGCGTTCAACGGATTCGGTAGAAAGACCTTTACCTTTGAAACCGATGAGAACGGAGATACACTTGTCTATCGCGTTGATGGACAGTTCAACGATTGGCACTATCATACAGAAACGCATGACAAGGTCTATACCGAAGTTGCGTCTCAGTTTGATATAGAGAAGCACGCCTATCTTATCGTCGTAGACATCAGCAGTGAATTCATTGATGCAGAGAATACATGTGGGGTCGGCGGTGGTTATTGGTCTGACAGTGAAATCTCAATGAGAACGCGTGGTGGATATGCCGTCATTCCTGCGTCTGGTCAATGTTTTGATGGTGAGACTGGCACTGTTGTGACCGCACACGAACTTGGGCACGCTTTCGGTTTAGAGCACGACTTTCGCGACGATGCCTATATCATGTCCTACGGCGAGGCACCTCATCGGCTGTCGCAGTGTGCCGCGGGTTGGTTGGCTGCAAATCGCTTCTTTAATACTGACCAAACCGCCTTCAATGAACCGACAACACTACAGATGCTCACACCATCGTCTTACCCGCCGAACGCTGAAAACCTCAGTCTCCAATTTGAGGTAACCGATGTAGATGGTATCCATCAAATCCAGTTAATTGTTCCAACGTCTGAAGCGGATCCGGCCTCCGGTTTCAAGTTGCACAATTGCCAGAACGGACATCCACAAAGCGGCACCGTCGAATTTGACACACCAACATTGACTGCACACCGAATAAACACCGTTGCACTCCAAGTCATAGATGTGTATGGCAATATCACACGGCGGGAATATACGCTCACAGCAGATGATACCCTTATCATCCAAAATCCGCTGGATGTTAACAGCGACGGTGTAGTGAATATCCGAGATTTGGTGTTAGTCGCCTCAAATTTCGGACAAATAGGGCAAAATAGAGCGGATGTCAACAGCGATGGAGTCGTTAACATTTCAGACCTTGTCTTAGTGGCAAGTGCGTTAGGAGAAGGTACGGCCGCTGCGCCTGACTTACATCCATTAGATATTGAAAGACTCACTGCCGCGGGTGTGAAAATTCTACTGGCGCAAGCACGCCAAATGCCTCTTACAGATCCCGCCTATTTGCACGGTATAGTGGTGTTGGAGCAGCTGCTTGACCATCTACTGCCGAAAGAGACGGCTCTCTTGTCGAACTATCCAAACCCATTTAACCCGGAAACGTGGATCCCGTATCAACTCGCTGAGCCAGCGGATGTGACGTTGCAGATTTATTCTATCAATGGAACATTGGTGCGGACGTTGGCACTCGGACATCAACCTGCGGGCATGTATCATAACAGAAACCGCGCAGCGTATTGGGATGGTCGGAATGAACACGGTGAGGTTGTTGCAAGCGGTGTCTATTTCTACACGTTAACAGCAGAAAATTTCACCACAACACGTAAAATGTTGATACAGAAGTAGAAGGCATCCAACGAAAACGCGAACACAACCGATTCTACAAATAATCTGTTATTTATAGTGAACCCTAAAAATAAAGAGACACTTTCATCACCCGGTAGGTTCGGTTTCCTAACCGAACCGGAATAGAGTGTCCTATGAATTCTGAACTTTACTATAACAAAGATCGCGAGCACAGCTTGCTCCTACAATCGGAGGCATGGAAATTACGTTTGACATTACACCGCCATGGTGTTATACTTAACCTGTAAAATTGATTCTGTTTTTGAAAGGATGTAGGGCTTGCGCAAGCCCCATTGAAACGTATGAACCTCGGACTCACGGACAAAGTTGCAGTTGTAGGTGCCTCAAGTAAAGGACTCGGACGCGCAATCGCGCTCGGTTTAGCACACGAAGGCGCAAAAGTTACCATCTGTGCCAGAAATAATGACGCATTGGAAGCAACAGCGGATGACATTCGGAACCAGACCGGCACGGAAGTGTTAGCGGTACCCACCGATGTTAGTCAACCAGCACAGGTTGAGAACCTTATTAGCACAGCGATTGATCATTTTGGTGGTATTGATGTTTTAGTCAACAACGCAGGCGGTCCCAGAGCGGGACGGTTTGATGATTTGGAGGCTCAAGATTATCAAGACGCAGTACATTTAAACTTGATGAGCACGATCAATCTCTGCCGTGCTGTCGTCCCGTCGATGCGTGCACGCGGCGGTGGACGGATTATCAACCTCACCTCTGTCTCTGTTAAACAACCTGTAGATAATCTGATGTTATCGAACATGGCACGGACAGGTGTGATCGGTTTCGCGAAAACACTCGCAACGGAGTTGGCGCCGGACAAGATTTTGGTTAACAATGTCTGCCCGGGTATTATCTTCACGGATCGCATCCAGCAGCTGGCGACGGTACGCGCCGAAGAGGCGGGCATCACGTTTGATGAGGCACTCGAAAAGATGACAGCGGACATTCCGCTCGGCAGAATCGGAGATCCTGATGAATTCGCGACCTTGGCTGTATTTCTCGCGTCCGAACGCGCAAGTTACATAACAGGGACAACAATTCAAGTAGACGGCGGTATGGTCAGATCATTGCTCTAATTATCTAATACGGAGGTGTGATGAACGATGCTGGTATCTGTAATCATTCCTGCGTTCAACGAAGAGCAAACGATCAGACAGGTCGTCGAGGCTGTGCATTCAGTGCCGATCGAAAAACAGATTATTGTTGTCAACGACGGTTCTACTGACAGTACTCACAAAGTACTTAAGGAGCTACAGAGGGTTCATGCGCTAACCGTTGTGCATTGCCAAAAGAATAGCGGCAAAGGTTTTGCAATTCGGAGTGGACTTCCATACGTGAAGGGAGAGGCAGTTGTTATTCAGGATGCCGATATGGAGTTGGTCCCGGCAGACCTGTCTGAACTCTTAAAACCGCTTGAAAAGGAAGATGTTCAAGTCGTTTACGGGTCGAGGTTTCTAAATGGGCGTGGAAATGCAAGTCTTCATAATTTCATAGCAAATCGTCTTCTCGCGACCTACACGAATCTTCTTTACGGATGTCGAATCACCGATGAATCTACGGGCTATAAAGTCTTTTCCACAGAACTGATAACACGACTGAACTTGACATGCGAAGGCTTTGAATTCTGTCCGGAGGTTACCGCTAAAATCTTACGCGCGGGTTATCGCATTCATGAGGTACCAGTTTCCTATTTTCCGCGCACGAAGAAGGAAGGCAAAAAACTTCGGTTCTGGTCGGACGGATTGTTTGCTGCATGGACACTTTTAAAATACCGATTTATTTCAAAAACAGAACTTTTCAAAAACACGGCGCATGATGAATTGCGTTAGTAACTAATATTTGGAGGTTGAATTGTTAATTATGTTTAAACAACTAACCTATTCCACGCTTATCCTCTTACTTGTGGTAGGTGTGTCCTTCTCTGCGTTTGGGCACGGTGATAATCCTACCCTTTTAGATTTAGAGGATGTCAACAACGACGGTATCGTGAATATTCAAGACTTGGTGCTTGTCGCTAATGCATTTGGACAACCCGTGGATCGCACAGCAGAGCAGAACCCTGACGTGAATCGCGACGGGGTTGTCAATGTGTTGGATCTGGTGCGTGTGAGCAACAGTTTAGGGCAAACGGTGCCGGATGAAAATTCAGCGTATCATGATATCCAAGAATATGTCTTTGATAAGAGTTGCGCGAGCAGTACCTGTCACGCAGCACCCGCAAACTCTCGCGGTTTGAGTCTGGAGTACGGGCTCTCTTATGATGCTTTAGTGGGTGTTGTACCACAGAACCCTGCCGCTGCAGATGCTGGTATGAAGCTCGTGGATCCGGGCAACCCAGAGAACAGTTTTCTTTTGACGAAGCTCATCGGACCCGAGTCCCCGAATCAAGGCTCTCGAATGCCGTTCGGTGGTGGGATGATCCACGACGCTAAAATAGATGCGATTCGGACATGGATTGAGGCAGGCGCGCCAGAGACAGGTAAAGTCACCGGGATTGGTGACCTCGGTGTCTTACGCGACCCCGACGAAACCTTTGAGCCCCCCGCGCCACCGCTGCCCGGTCAAGGGTATCAACTCCATTTGCCTAAGTTCAAGATTGAACCCGGCACTGAACGGGAAGTGTACTACTCCACTCAAATCAAAGATGAAAATGGGAATCCGGTAGAAGACGACATCTTTATTAACAGAGTCGAAATCTTCTATCCCGCGGGGAGCCATCATTTCATCATATATCGATTCACGGAGGAAGGCTTGGCGAACGGCGTTCCAGAGAGAGGGATCGTACCGGGCATCGGTGCCAACCCAGAAGATCAATTCCGTGAACTTGACACGGACGATGCGCAGCAGGTACTCGGTAACTTCGGTGTTGATAGACTCTTCGTCGTCGGTACGCAAACTGATGAGACTATGTATGAGTTCCCCGAAGGGGTAGGGTTACGACTGCCAGGGGATACTATTTACGACCTTAATTCACATTATATTAATTTGCTGGGTGACGAGACACTGCTTGGCGAAACCTACGTCAATATCTACACGATTCCAGAGGAAGAGGTTAAGTACGAGGCGGTTGAAATTTTCGTTTCTAACAGGTCAATTAACGTGCCGTTCGGAACGACGCGCGTCGCTAAATTGACGTGGTATGTTGAAGATGAACTCGAACGCCGAGAGCACGACCCGGATACAGAGATATATGTCTTCTTACTGACATCTCACATGCACAGACACGGTGAGTTATTTGAGATTTTCCAAAAATCGTCAGGTGATTTGTTGCACCGGAGTATTGCCTACGACGATGCACCCATTGATCTCTTTAATCCCGTCCTTCGCTTAGGTGCAGATGATGCCATCAGTTTTCAGTGTACCCATAACAACTATGATACAGCTGAACCTCTCGAGTTTGGACTTACATCTGAAGATGAGATGTGTATCATTTTTGGCTATTATTATATCCCGACTGAAAGAGCAGGCTCTATCATTAGATAGCGTCTCTCTCGAAAACATTGGAAGGCGCGCCGCTGGCGAGGTTTCTTGGGGAAACACCCTCGCTTCCTAAGCGCGCTTTCTCTTATCATATTTCGGTGTCAAACCCCCCGCAATTCATTCGGGGGATGTAGACACTGCCCTATTGAATTAGACCATGGGTCTATGTTAAAAAAGATTTGAGAGACCTATCAAAATATAGTATAATATTATTAGAAACTTAATAATGGAGTTAGAAAATGGAAATCAAGTTAGATACTCCCGAACACCAATATGTTTCTAATGGTAAAACAGTTTTCGGTTGTGAATATCACATTGTTTGGTGTGTCAAATATAGACGCTCTGTGCTATCACCTGAAATGCAGGAACGCCTCAAAGAGATATTATTAGAATACCAATATCCTGATATTTACGTTGTCCGTGCGTTAGAGGCTATGCCTGACCATGTTCACGTTTTGGTATCAATACCGCCAACTAAATCTGTTGCTCAAGGCGTAAAATACATGAAAGGTGTAACCTCAAGGTTGCTTCGTCAAGAGTTCCCGGAATTAGAGAAACGGCTCCCTACATTGTGGACACGTGGTAAGTTTGTTGCGACAACAGGTGGTGTTACACTTGAACCCCTCAAGAGATATATTGAGAGCCAAAAAGGTGTCTAAATGCCAAGTTTCTACCGAACCCAAACCCTGAAAATAGAAGAACAACCGATATTTTCTGAAGCCACTGCTGCGTCTGCTGTTGTTTGGAACGACTGTTGCGATCAAATGAATATGTACCAATGGCACCGTGGGTATTCTCATGCTCACAGAGACTTCTATTTCGGTAAAGACTGCGAAGGCTGGATAGACCGAAAACTATCTAATCCACTCTTGCACTCACAGAGTAGGCAAGCGGTTCGGGAGCGTTACTTCAAGTCTTGGAAATCCTATTCTGCTTTGAAAAAGAGCGGTGGTATTCAGAAACCGAGACCTCCTAACAGACGCAAAAACTATATGACGACCCGTTGGAAAAAGGCGGCTATCCGATTTGTAGAAGGAAACAGTCCTTTTGGTAAACGCGTTGAACTCTCTATGGCACAGGGTCAACCGAAAATAGAGATACCTTTGTCAAACAACTTTGATATGTCTAAAGCAGCACATATCGCAACGATTGATTTGTGCTATAACTACGGACAATGGACACTCCATTTTTCGTATTTGTATCACACCGAAACACCTGAAACAGGTAAAGAAGTTGTAGGCGTTGATATAGGCGAAATACACCCGATTGTCTCTCACGACGGTCAAGCTACTCATATCTACAATGGACGGTATATCCGCTCACTATACCGCTATAGAAACAAAGTGCTTGCCGAGTTCAGTCAGACGATCAGTCGTTGTAAACGCCATTCTAAACGCTGGTGGAGACTCACACGTCGGAAGTGGAAGCGTATTAGAAAGATTGATAACCAAATCAAAGACGCCCTCCACAAACAGACCACTAAATTCGTCAAATACTGCCAAGCGAAAGGTATTGGCACAATTGTGCTTGGAGACCTTACAGGTATCCGAAACACCATAGACTACAGCAAAAAGACGAACCAGAAACTCCACCAATGGGCTTTCGGCAAGATTGCGGAGTTGATAACCTATAAAGCAAAAGCGTTAGGTATCAAAGTCAAAGTCATTGACGAATCCTATACCTCTCAAACGTGCCCGAAATGTTGCAACCGAAAGAAACCTAACAACCGAAACTATACCTGCAAATGTGGTTTCAAGTATCATCGCGATGGTGTCGGTGCGATCAATATCAGAGAAAAGTATCTGGGTCACTTCGGTGTCCCCGTAGTGGCGGAAATGGGTTCTACCCGCATGACACCGCCCTTGGGCTTTAAGCTTGAAGTCCGTGTTGCCTCGTCTTAGACACGAGGAATGTTCCTAAAAAGGAACAAAAGAACCTGCCGTAATTCATTCGGCAGAGTATGTCAGATGACTATTACTTTAGAAAAAAAAGACAACTTCATGGAATCCTTAGCACACCGGATATTGGTGTGTGATGGTGCTATCGGAACCGAACTCCGCAAACGGATACCGGCGTACCTGCAGTGTGTTGATGCCTGCAATATTTCTACGGAACATGCCGAGAAAGTCACGGCTATCCATCGCGCTTACGCCGACGCGGGTGCCGATGTTATCCAGACGAATACCTATCAGGCAAATAGGGAAGCGTTGGCTGTCCACGGTTTAGCTGAACAGGTTGAAGAAATTAACACGATGGGTGTCGTGCTGGCACGCGAAGCGGTGTCCGAGACAAGTTACATAGCCGGATCCGTCGGACAAATCCCGTTCCATAGTTTAGATGCTGCGGTTCCATCTACGAAAAAAATCCGACGACTCTTCAAGGAGCAGATGGATGCGCTTGTTGATGCGGGTGTCGATCTCCTCGTACTCGAAACGTTCGTTTCCCCCAAACAGGCAGAAGTCGCTACAAAACAGGCACTCACTTACGGTGTCCCTGTCATTGTTGAAATTAGCGGCGTTTCAGGTGGAACTGTCGGTGCCGGGTTAGATGTGCGTGTCTTTGCGCAGGAACTCGAACAACTCGGGGCACACGCGGTCGGGATCAATTGCAGGGGCCCCCACGATCTCGTTGAAGCGATGGAACTCCTTGCCCCTGTCATCAAAGTACCTATTGCAGTTCAACCGAACGCTGGCAACCCGAGAGTTGAGCAAGGAGAAGTGGCGGTCTCCTACACCGTTGAGGCTGAGGTTTTCAGCGACTATGTCGGAAAGTTAGTTGAACTTGGCGCGAACATGATTGGTGGCTGTTGCGGAACGACACCCGCATATACAGCGAAGATTCGGCAGGCGATCGCAGGACGTGAACCTGTAAAACGTGAATCGCGCATCTTCGTTCTTCCCAAAATCACGTCAACATCCAAAATTCCGACCAATAACCCCGTGCAGCAAGTGTTCCAAACGCGCGAACGCATCGTAAGTGTAGAGATGCGTGCCAATACGTTCCCGCAATTGCGGGCGATGTTGAAGGAAGCAAAAGGTCTCGCCGCAATGGGGGTAGACCTGTTTGATGTGACCGACAATTCCGGTGCCGCGGTGAACATCGGGGCAGTCGGTACGGCATATCGGCTTCAGCAGGCAACACAGATTCCGACGCTTATCCATTGGACAACCCGATCGCGAAACCTTATCAGTATGCAATCGCATCTCTTAGAGGCGGAGGCGTTGGGCATTCGGGGCATCGTCGCCTTATCTGGTGACCATCCGAAAGCCGGTCCCTATGAAACAGCGAGTCTCGTTCCAGATGTCCGTGGGGCGGTTCAATTGATGAAACTCATTGCTCGCTTAAATCAGGGCGAACTCGCTGACGGTTCATCAATCGGTGAACCGTGTGGATTCTACTACGGCGGGGGTTTCACGATCGCCGAGAATCTCCAACCGCATGTTAAGCATCTTGCAAATAAGGTGGCGCAAGGGGCTAATTTTGCCTATACACAGCCGGTCTGGACTTACGAGGACATCGTACGCAGCCAGCAGGCGACAGAGCATCTCGGTATAAAGATGCTTTACGGCATATTGCCGCTCACAAGTTTCCGCAGTGCCTCCTACCTTCGCGACAATTTGGGACTTTACATTCCGCAGTTTATCGTTGACAAATTCCGGGACCTCGGAGATACCGCTGGACAGGAACTCGGTATGCGGTTATGCTTAGAATTGGTTCGCGACATCCGCAATCAAGACGCATGTGAGATTGATGGTATCTATCTCATTCCACCTGCACGTATGAATTGGAAAAACAGGGCACGGGTCATCTCAGAAATCGTTAAAACCTACCGTGAGTAGTTATAAGTTGTAAGTCTGGTTTCTGATGTTTGATCATCTCTCTGTAACCGTCGTTACCCAATTGATACACCCACGTTTACCAAGAAATATGAAATCCCAGAAAACCTCTTAACTGACAACTGATAACTGACAACTATTAATAATGCATGAACAAAAAACTTTGATCTCATCAGCACGCGTTACTGGACGTTCGCTTCTTTTAGGCGTTTTATTCATCCCGATCAATGTCTATTGGATGACAATTGTTGAGGTAAAGTACTACTCGCTTGACGGTTCATGCCTACCGCTTTTTATCCAACCCGTTTTCATTATGTTTGTCTGTGTCCTTGCCAACTGCGTGCTGAAACGCAATTCAAGTAGGGGTTGGATTACCAAACCCCTACAGCAAGGGGAGTTGCTCACTATCTACATTATGGTGGCGATCTCTTGCACATTTGCGGGGCACGACACGAGGCAGAACATGTTCGGCAGCATCGCGCATCCGTTCCGGTTCGCAACGGAGGAGAACGAGTGGCAGGCACTCTTTTTTCGGTATCTACCCTCATGGCTCACGGTCTCCGACGCGCAAAGTTTGCAAGGCTTCTACGAGGGAGAATCGACCTTCTATACGCGGCATAACTTCTCGGTTTGGACAAAGCCGTTGTTGTTCTGGGGACTCTTTTTCCTCATTATGATGTTCATGATGCTCTGCATCAACACACTCGTCCGGAGACGGTGGGCAGAGCAGGAGAAATTAGCGTATCCGATCATCCAACTCCCGCTTCGACTCTCGGAAGATGGCGGGATTCTGCTCCTGAAGAACCGAATGATGTGGATGGGATTCAGTATCGCTGTCGTTATCGGCGTAATTAACGGGGTTCACTACCTCTTCCCACAGTTTCCAGAGATCCCCTATATCAAACGGACAGCCGTGTTCCAGAATATCTTCACGGAACGTCCGTGGAGTGCTATCCGCGGGACGCGGATCTCCGTCTATCCGTTTGCTGTTGGGTTAGCCTTTTTCCTTCCGTTGGATCTTTCCTTTTCGTGCTGGTTTTTCTTTGTTGTCCGCTTAGCAGAATTCGTCATCGCTGCGGCACTCGGCACCCGTTATTTTCCGGCGTTGAACGAGCAGGCGTACGGCGCGTGGATCGCGCTCTTCCTGCTTGCGGTCTGGGTCACACGGCGGCACTTGAGTGAAGTGCTGAAAAAGGTGTTTGGGTTCAAATCGCGTCTCGATGATTCAAACGAACCAATGCCCTACCGTGCTGCCTTCTTAGGCATTTTGGGATCGATCATCGCACTCGGTGTCTTTTCCTCTATGGCAGGGATGACGTTGTGGGTTGCAGGTATCTTCTTCGGTGTGTATTTCCTGCTCTCTTTTGCGATCACCCGTGTCCGAGCCGAACTCGGCACGCCACACGAAATTTACTATGTCAATCCACACGACATGCTGGCAACGGTCGGTGGCACTCGACGGTTTGACACGAGCAGCCTCACCATTATGTCGCTGTTCTACTGGTTCAATCGGGGTTACCGGAATCACCCGATGCCGAACCAGATTGAGGCGTTTAAACTCGCAGAATCGACGGGGATGGGCAACCGGCGTTTATGGGTCGCGATGCTCATCGCGATTGTCATCGGTATTCTGGCGACCTTTTGGGCAAATCTGGACATCACCTTCCGAAACGGCGCGATCGCGAAAGCCGGTGGTTTCAAGGGATGGGTCGGTAGGGAATCGTTCAGTCGGCTTCAGCGGTGGTTGCATAACCCAACGGAGCCAAACGTGATCGGTATGGGTTTCATGGGGATCGGTGCACTCCTGACGTTTGTGATGATGTATATGCGGATGCATTTCCTGTGGTGGCCCTTCCACCCAGCGGGCTACGCACTCGCCATCAGTTTTGCGATGGATTATTTCTGGTTCGCCTTCTTCGTAGCATGGTTTCTGAAGTTAATGATTCTACGACACGGCGGCTTACGGCTGCATCGGAAGGTCGCACCACTCTTTTTAGGATTAATCTTAGGCGATTACGTCATCGGCAGCATCTGGGCAATCATAGGTCCCCTATCCGGCTTGCGCACCTACAAGATTTTCATTTAATCAAAGACATGAATCTACCCGTTGGGAAATTAAAACACGATTTTTTAAAGGAACTGCTGCCCACGTCCAATAGCAGCACAGGCGTAGTCGTCGGTCCACAGCTCGGTGAAGATGCTGCCGTCATTGAATTGGGAGACAACTATCTCGTTGCGACGAGCGATCCGATTACCTTTGCAACTGAAGATATTGGGTGGTATGTGGTATGCGTCAATAGCAATGATATTGCAGCGATGGGGGCTGTGCCGAAATGGTTGCTGGTGACTCTGCTGTTACCCGAAGATGCGACGACTCCTGCAATGGTTCGCAACATCATGGCGCAAATCACACAGGCATGTGCAGCGTTTGATATCGCACTGTGTGGTGGACATACCGAAGTTACGCCAGCCGTAACACAACCCGTTGTTATCGGGCAGATGATGGGAGTTACGCATAAAGATGCCTTGTTCACTTCAGCGGGTGCTTGTGTCGGGGATACCCTAATTCTCACGAAAGGCATCGGTATTGAAGCAACCGCAATCATCGCGCGTGAGCGTGAAGAACAGTTGCGTGAAAAGTACGATGCCGTATTCTTAGAGCAGGCGAAGCACTATCTCATGGATCCGGGGATTTCTGTGCTAAAGGACGCGCAAATTGCGATTGCCACAGGTGGCGTACACGCTATGCACGATGTCACAGAGGGCGGCATCGCAACTGCTGTGTATGAGTTGGCGACTGCAGCTGAGTTAGGGGTGGTTGTCTATTCGGATAAACTTTTAGGGTCGCCAATATTGTATGGAGACATCACACGGACACTGTGTGATATGTTTGGGCTTAATCCGCTCGGTGTCATTTCATCGGGTGCCATGTTGATAGCATCCGCACCTGAAAAAAGCGACGCAATTTGTCAGGCTCTTGGCAAAGCGGATATTAACGCGGACATCATCGGGAAGTTTTTGCCGCCTGAGCAGGGATTGTGGTTGGAAGATGCCACCCATACACGACGACCGCTACCTGTTTTTGAAACCGACGAAATCGCTAAACTTTTTAGTAGCAGTCCCTAAAGACCGAAAACTAAACGTCCCTGACTACGCTGTGAGATTCGATTGACATCTACTCGTTTTGCATGTTATTATTACTCTCAAGTAAACCGCATTGTGGAGGTAAGAAAGTTGTGAAGAAACCTCTAAAAGGATTCATTACCTATTCGCACGAGGACGTAGAGGCAAAGAAGGAATTACGAAAACGTCTTGCTGTGATGGAACAGCAAAACGAGTTAGTAATTTGGGACGATGGTCAACTCACCCCTGGAGACGGAGCACTTCAGGAAGACATCCTCAAAAAAGTTGCTAATTCCAATCTGCTTCTCTACCTCGCCTCTGCTGCGAGCCTTGCCTCCAAAAATTGCAATCGAGAATTAGCAGAAGCATTAAAGCAAGATATAAAGGTTATTCCAATTATCCTTGAACATTGCGATTGGCTGCGTCACCAACTCAGCGACTTTGAAGTTCTTCCTTATAAAGGTAAACCTATTAATGAATGGAAACCTACCACCAAAGGATGGCAAAATGTTGTAGATGGTGTCCGAAAAGTTGTTGAAAAAATAAAGAGCGAGCCAGATTCGTTGTCTGTTAAATCTGAAAAAGAACTCCGTGCTGAATTAGCATTCCAACGTGGGAACGTTCAGTTGCTTCTAGGACAATTAGATAGGGCAATAGAAGCCTATTCACAGTCTATTGACTTCAATCCTCGCGCTGCTAGTCCCTATAATAACCGCGGTGTCGTTTACGGAAAAAATAGTAACTTTAACTTCGCCATTCAAGATTACAACAAAGCAATACAGTTAAATCCTGATGATGCCACAGCTTATAATAACCGTGGCGTTGCATATGGGGAAAGAGGTATTATTCATTTTTCCCTTCGAGATTTTGATAAAGCAATACAACTAGATCCAAAATTTGCTTCAGCTTACTGTAATTTTGGTAATGCTTACGCTGAAAAAGGCATGGAAGATAAGGCTTTGGCATACTATAATAGATCGATAGAACTAGATCCCAACTCTGCTCATGCCTATTCTAATCGCGGTAATGCTTACAGTAAGAAAGGTGAGATTGATAAAGCCATTCGAGACTTTAACAAAGCAATACAACTGGATCCCGCACTTGCTCATGCTTATTACAATCGTGGTACGACTTATCGCCAAGAAGGTAAATACGAACTTGCCATCCAAGATTTTAACAGAGCAGTAGAACTCAAATCTGATTACGCCGAGGCTTACAACAACCGAGGTTTTATTTATGACCAAAAAGGCGAGGTTGAACTTGCTATTCAAGATTATACTAAGGCGATACAACTCAAACCTAATAGTGATGCTAACGTTTACAACAATCGAGGTGTTGCATATGGTAAAAAAGAAATCCTTGAGCTTGCTATCAAGGACTTTGACAAGGCAATAGAACTCAAATCTGGTTATACTGAGGCTTATGGTAATCGTGGCTTTGCTTATCTGAAAAAAAACCACCTTGACGGAGCCATCAAAAATTACAATAAAGTAATAGAACTGAACCCCAGTGATGTCAAAGCTCATATTTATCGCGGCTTGTCTTATAGTAAAAAAGACGAATTTGATAAAGCCATTGAAGATCTTACTAAGGCGATACGATTAATACCCAATGATGCTGAAGCATATAATACTCGCGGTGTTATCTACGAGAAAAACGGCGACCTGGACCTTGCTATTCAAGACTATACTACAGCAATAGAACTCAAACCTGAAATTGATGCTGACTTCTACAACAATCGCGGCGTTGCATATGGTAAAAAAGGCAAGATTGACAAAGCCATCACGGACTTTGACAAAGCAATAGAACTAAGGCCCGACTATGCCAAACCTTATAACAACCGAGGCACTACTTGCATCAAAACAGGCAATTTAGAGTCTGCTATACAAGATTTTTGTAAGGCGTTACAACTTAAACCCGATTATGTTAATGCTTATTGCAATCGTGGTGATGCTTACCGAGATAAAGACGAGGTTGACAAAGCCATTACAGATTATACCATGGCGATAAAACTGAATCCGGATGATGCTAGATCCTATTACCATCGGGGTGTTGCTTATAACAAAAAACGAAACCTTGATCTTGCCATTCAAGACTTTACTAAAGCGATAGAACTCAAACCTGATTACGCTGAAGTCTATGATCACCGTGGCTTTGCGTATAGTGAAAAAAGTAACCTTGACCTGGCTATTGAAGACTTTAACAAGGCAATACAACTAAAACCCGATTCCGCTGAGGTCTACAACAGACGCGGTGTTGCGTACGATAAAAACGGTGACTCCGATAGAGCCATCCAAGATTTTGACAATGCAATAGAACTTAAATCCAATTACGCCGAGGCATATAATAACCGCGGTGTTGCTCTCGGCATCAAAGGTGAGCACAACCTTGCTATCCAAGATTTTAACAAGGTGATACAACTATACCCTATGTTCGCCTTAGCCTATTACAATCGCGGGGCTGCGTGGTTAGTCTTAGGAGAATGGGAAAAAGCGAGATCTGACCTGATTATTGCTCGGGACGGTGGAGTGGATATCACTGCTAACTTTCGTAACATAAGCATTTTAGACCTTGAGCGGGCAATTGGTGTTCAGTTGCCAAAAGACATCGCTTCAATGCTAATTTAGCGATAGGACCGAGATCCAGATCCACATGAAGAAATGGCCCGAATTTGACAACAATGGAGATTTACCTATAGGAACTCACCAAGCAACGTTG
The DNA here is from genome assembly GCA_965208735.1 of Candidatus Poribacteria bacterium. GTDB lineage: Bacteria > Poribacteria > WGA-4E > WGA-4E > WGA-3G > WGA-3G. Next base: position 3,048,740 of record CBDBPM010000002.1, on the reverse strand, counting down.
ACTGAGGTGCTGCAACATTTCGGTACAGGCACTGTCCAAAGAGAACGTGTTGGACAGCGGTTGGAATACATATTCATGTTGGCAACCAGCACCAGAAAAGTGGCTAGATTTATTATTAGGACTTACGCATTTCCCGCTTTCGTGTTATAATAACGCAAGTTGCCACCTTTGTAGCATAATCTGTTAGATTGTGTCTGTAAGTTCCGCAAACTAAATGAAGATTAATTTTTAAATTCGGTAATTTTTTAGAGATGCCCGGTGCGGTTAGGAAACCGCACCTACCTGGCCTGGGGAAAATATAGAATTACAAAACCGCTAATGGGTATTTCACACATCAGAGAAGTAGCAAAAGAGAGATGTCCTATGAGCAATTAGCGCGGTTGTTCCAAACCCGCTCACAAGCACGTATCATCGCTTTTGACAAAGAATTACATCTGACAATTTTTGCATCAAGATCCATTTGGGAAGTCCCAGAATAGAGAAACAATGTCTACACCCACCTTCAAAATCACAGCCGTTGAAAGCCAACGCTACGAATGGGACAAGCCACCCATCTGGAACGGCATGCACGTCTATGATAAAGGCAGGCTGCACCTCATAAAGGTGACCGCCAAAAGCGGGACAGAAGAGATCGTCGGATACGGTTTCAACGGCGGCACCGCTGCGACCCGTCCACTCTCCATATTCCCAAAGTTTGTAGATCTGTTCCGTCCGGCATTGATCGGACGCAATGTGACGGATACCGCTTACGTCTCACGGTTAGCCGAGAACTACAAAATCTACGGACCCGGTGGGTATCACACACAAGTACTCGCGGCAATAAACCAAGCGTGCTGGGATGTTCGTGGGAAAATAGAAGGGAAGTCTGTTCACGCTTTACTCGGCGGTACGCAGCAACGCATCCGGACCTATATCGCCGGTGGTTATTACGGTCGAGATAAGGGGTTTGACGAACTCTGCGAGGAGATGTCGCGGAATATAAATGCGTTCAACGCCACCGCGGTTAAGATGAAGATTGGAGACCCCGATGCCGGACTTGAAACAGACATCAAACGAATTGAGACGGTTCGCGAAACGGTCGGCTCCGATATTACCGTGATGGTAGATGCGAATTGTGCCTTGTCGATTGAAGAGGCGCGTGTGTTTCTGCCCGCGCTGCAGGCGAACGACATCTTCTGGTTTGAAGAACCGATTCATAGCCACGATTACCGCGGACATAAAGCGTTCCGCGAGATAGCACAAGATTATGGTATACAAATCGCCACTGGAGAAAACGGATACGGGTTACACTATTTCCAAACACTCATTGATTATGATGGCGCGGATGTATTCAACCTGGATGTTGCGATCCTTCCCGGCTATGAACCAGCGATGCAGGTTGTTGAAGAAGCATTGGCAGCCGAAAAGTTGATTGCGCCACACGGTGCACAAGAATTGCAAATCCATATCGCTGCAAGTCGAAATAACGGTCTGATGTTAGAATATTATCCACCGGCTGTGGACCCGCTACGTGGTGAAATGTTCCTCCCACCAATGGTTTTAGAACCCGATGGGTATGTTACCGTTCCGTCTCGTCCCGGCATCGGTTTTGAGCCGAATTGGGAATTACTAAAGCTCCACCGGGTCTAACCAAACAGCAGGGCTATTTAGTTCTCGGTTTTTTCGTCCAATTTTCGCCCCCATGCCCGGTAGGGTTTTTGCTTGGGTGTTTCTTCACGGTTTGCAACCAGGGCTCCCACCCGTTACTGGGAAGGGACACCGGACTTGAAAAAGAAAATTCAAAAATTTAGAAAATCCGGTAATTTATCTAAAACTAAATAGTCCTGCGGCACCAGCGAAAAGCAGTTGACCTAATTCACGAATGCTGCTAAAATTTTTCCAAAATTCAAGCATTTGGAGGTTAACATGTCATGAGACGAGTTTATTTGGTAGGACTTACGCAATGAATTAAAATGTGTTATAGTTTTTAATTATGATGAGCATGAATCTTTCTGAAAAGAGACAACCGCTGTTCTCGGATTATTGCCAATTTTTGTTAGCCGGTTTTCAGAACTTCACACAGACACACTTTGCCAATCATACGGAGAAATGGAGCCATGATCAACTCAATCGTCTCCTGAATACCGAACGTATCCCTGCCCGTGAACTCTGGCGTTCGGTGCGAAACGATATTGAGTTTGATGAAGACGGATACGTTCTTTTTGATGATACCGTCATGCCAAAACCTTATGCGAAACAGATAGAACCTGTTCGCCGGCAGTGGAGTGGCTCCGAAAAACGTGTCATCCAAGGCATCGGTCTCGTGACATGTGTCTATGTCAATCCGAAGACGCATCAGTATTGGATTATTGATTACCGTATCTATGATCCAGACCGAGACGCGAAAACCAAACTTCAACACCTTCAGGAGATGTTGCAGAACGCCTACTTCGTGAAAAATCTCCCGTTTCGGGTCGTGTTAGTAGATTCTTGGTATGCTTCAATGGCAGTGCTAAAAACGATTCAGAGTCTCTCAAAAATCTATTATGCTCCCTTGAAACGCAATCGTCTCGTCAATGACACTGAGGGTGTTGACCCGCACAAACGGATAGATGATCTGACGTGGACAGAATCAGAGTTGCGACAGGGTAAACGTGTTCATATCTACAAGTTTCCGAAAGGCCACCAAGTGAAGTTGTTTCGGATAGCGTCCGGCACCAGACGCACGGAATATATTGCCACCAACGATTTATCTCAATCGGATGTGACTGCGACGCAGCAAGAATGTCGCGTTCGTTGGAAGATTGAGCAACTTCATCGTGAGCTCAAGCAAACGACAGGTATCAGCAAGTGCCAAAGTCGTCAACATCGTGGACAACGCAATCATATTGCCTGTTGTTTGTGGGTCTGGGTCAGTTTGACGCGTGCTGCGCGCACGACGGGTCAAACGATTTACCGCCTGAAAGAAAGTTTATACGAGGACTATCTGCGACGAGAGATCAAAAAGCCTTCTATTGTCGTCAACTTTGCGTAAGTCCTAATTATATATGGTTCGTTTATAACAGCCAAACCTATTCCGGGTGATGTGGATATATTCCTCCTGATGCAAGATTCATTTGATGTCGGTCAAGTACATGGTGAAGCGGCTTTCATCTTTAACCATCAAAAGGCACAAAATGTTTTAGGAGCAAGTATTTTCTGGATTCCTGAGTCGGCTCTGCTCAACGATGATCAAGGAATAGAAGAATTCTGGCAAACTAAACGCGACAAGACTCAACGCGGTATAGTTGAGGTGATTCACAATGATTCAGAACAATCAAGAACTTGAAGCAACATTGGAGCGCATTGGACGTTTTCAAAAACAGGTTGAAAAACTCCAAGAGGTAGAAACCAACCCGCGGAATTATGAATTATCCGCGGGTGGGTTTCTTGCCGAAATTGATCGGATGAATATTGAGGTGCAGTATTATTTAGCTAGTAACATATTTATGTATGTGAACCGGTTAAAACGATATGCTGAGAGCGAACGTTCTGGTCTACACGATTCTACAGAAAGACCTGTAACTAGTGACGCTCCTCTGAAAATTGGCATACAAGAATCTGATGAGAAAGATGTTCTACTAAAAAGTACTACTTATGAAACCACTGTCTACGACACTATTCTGGATGATAAGATCACTGATATAATGAAAGATTTTCCAAACCAGTTTCGTGTAGTGGAACCGGTGGAAAAATTAACTGTAACATGGGGAGCTTAAATCGGAAATTAACTTGCTAAAGCACTCTTATTCTGCAAATCAGCGAGTCAGAAAAGCCCAGAATCAAATTTTTCAAGTTATCTGTATAAGGAAAAAGAAAATATGACAAAAGAACTGAATCAAAAGTGTGCCAAAACCTATTACAATCGCGGATTGGCTCACAGCAAAAAAGGTGAGGTTGAGCTTGCTATTAAAAACTACACCAAAGCGATAGAACTCAAACCCGATTATGCTGATGCCTATTACAGACGCAGCAAGGCTTGGTTACGCCTCGGAGGAACGGAAAAAGCAAAGTCTGACATGGCAGCTGCCAGCAGTATCGGGATAAACAGTACCACAGCCTCAAAGGAAATATTACGAAATTACGATCGCGCATGGAAAACTCTCGGCAACATCTCAGATATTTGACAATTGCGGAAATACTGGAGGTTGCTGAGGGACATGTCGGTGACTATCAATTGTTGAATGAAAATCAATTACGCTATCTGGTTGAGGCAGTTAGTGGAAAATTCGGTGACACTGAACTGTATCCAACTTTGCCTCAAAAAGCCGCTGTATATGCGCATCACATTATCACAGGGCATATATTTTTCGACGGGAATAAGCGTGTTGGTCTACATTGTGCCATTTTGTTTTTAGAATTTAACAGTTGCACCCTATCTCTCAACATTAACGATTCCATTATCGAACTCGGTCTTAAGATTGCGGATGGAACCATAACGGATATTGAAGTGATTGCTGACCATATACAGTCATGGATTTTGTAACATACGAATGCTAACGAAACAGTAGAACCACCCCAAATTTATCCTTCCAAATACCCCTGACAATTAATGTAAGGCGAGGTTAGAAACCTCGCCAGCGAAGACGGGTAAATACAACGCGTTCCTTGAACGTCCGGCGCGGTTACAAACCGCGCCTACTGGGTCTGATGATCCAAAATCTTACTAAGGAACCGAAGGCGGAACGCTCTTAGACACCCAAAAATTGACTTGACAAAACCTGTCTAAAATGATAAACTTACTTCAAACGAGGGAACCTACAAACGACCCTTAGTTAAAGATAAAGAAAGGACAACAATATGGCATCACAAAACGAATTACAGTCAATGTTAGACGCACCCATCGCCTTAGCACCGAATACTTACTTGCATTTCTATAACGGCGGGAAACTCCGTGCTGAGTTTATGGGTGAAGACGATCCGAAAGATGACTATTACTCCGAGGAATGGATCTTTTCCACAAACCGCGCAATAACTCCCGGCAGAGATAATCCACTCGACAAAGGGCTTAGCCGTGTCGAACTTCCAAGCGGTGAGGTTGTATTACTAAAAGCACTGCTGGACGCATTCCCCGAAGAGACACTCGGCGGCGCGCACGTCGCTAAATATGGCACTGAATTAGGCGTGCTTCTTAAGATTTTCGATGTCGGTGAAGGCGCGCATATCCCTATCCATTGGCATCCGAACCCGGATTTCGCACAAGAACATCTCAACTCACCCTTCGGCAAAAATGAGGCATGGATCTTAATCGGCACGCGTCCGGGCGCGAAAGCGTGGATCGGATGGAAAGAAGACATGGACAAAGCAGAATTCCGTCGTCTGATGGAGGCACAAGATGTGCCGACACTCCGAAGCCTCATGCACGTCGTTGAACCCAAAGTTGGAGAAGTCTACTTCTTACGCACACCGATCGTCCATTCACTCGGCACGGGGTTATGTGTCCTCGAACCGCAGGAACCCACCGATTGGAATATCCTCGCTGAATGGGAGGGTTTTCCGTTTGAAAGAGAAGATGGACACCTCGGCCTCGGATGGGATCTCGCAGTAGATGCCGCTGAATTCGATAAACTCGAATTGGATTACCTCAATAACTACATCCGACGCACCCCAGAACTCGTCCGAGCAGAAGGGGACAACCGCGAAGACCGAATCGTGCCAGAGGAAGCCTCTAAATTCTTCGGATGCTCACGTCTGACAGTGGACTCAACGCTGAGTATGCCTGCAGATAAAGGCTTCTATGCACTCGTGACGTTGGGCGGTGAAGGCGTACTGCGCGGCGATTTTGAAGATGTTCCGCTCAAACGCGGCAAATCTGTTTTCATCCCACGCTGTTTGTCCAGTTACGTCATCGTTAGTACCGGCGACACCCCGATGGAAATCATCTGTTGCTATCCGCCAAGCCTTTAAAGTAGTCGGCATACGCCGTATGCCGTAACAACTTGTTGTGTGACGCAAACGGTAGTACGCAATGTTAGACTTTAAACCACCTAAACCGAATACGACCACAATTCGAGTTGCCAAAGTCCTCATGCCGCTCATCAACCGTTTGTATTTGAACGGGTTAACAATAGAGGTCGATACTGAATCCATTACCCGTTTGAAAACGACGGATGGACATCCGACCGTGTTGGCACCGAACCACGCGGCACACGCGGATCCAGCCGTTATGTTTCTCTTGTCCAAACGACTCTCTCAGTGGTACTATTATATGACTGCTCGAGAGACATACGACAAAGGGAAATTCAAGGGCTTATGCGGTCTTTTGTTGCAGTGGTTAGGTGCGTACTCGATTGTACGTGGGACCGCGGACCGAAACGCCTTTCGGACAACACGTGAAATTTTAACCAAAGGCGATGCACCTATTGTCATTTTCGGAGAGGGAGAAATTTCACGGCAGAACGATACTGTTATGCGCTTTGAGAGAGGCGTTACACAACTCTGTTTCTGGGCTTTGGATGATATGCAAAAAGCGGAGATCAACAAACCTCTTTATGTCGTCCCCATCGGGATCAAATATCATTATCCACAAAACATGTGGAACACTATTGATACCGCTCTCACGAGGTTAGAGCATGCTATCCTCCCGCCTGTTGAAAGAACGTCAATAGAACGTTACGAACGATTGAGACGCATCGGTGTCACAGTCCTTAGAACGCTTGCAGCGGAATATAAATATAAGATGGACGAAACCGTGCCGCTTGATGTGCATATCCAAAAACTGAAAGAGCAGATCCTATCCCATGCGGAACAAATTATGGGCATCCATACTGAAGCCGATGTGCTCACACGGGTACGCGCATTGAAAAACCTGGTCGATGCCGAAATCTACAAAGACGTTGAGCAGATGACCGAGTACGAACAGAAGATACACGAAGAATTGCTCCAGAAATTCCAACAATTCTATCCGGATCTGGAGCGGTTAATTAATTTTATAGCGATTTCGGACGGGTACGTCGCCAAAGAACCTTCACAGGAACGGTTTCTCGAAGTGATTATCCGGCTGGAAAGAGAAGTGTTTGGTACAGCAAAAATGCGGGGACCGCGGGTCGCATCACTCCGTGTCGGTGAACCCAAAAATCTCCGAGACTGCTACGATACCTATAAAACACAAAAAAGAGAAATGGTAGAGCAGATAACCCTTGAACTCGAAACAGCGGTTCAGACGCTGGTGACGGACGTATCATAGGAATATTCTACCGAGACGCGCGGTCAGTTTTTAATCAAAATCGCGCTTAAAATTTGGAGAAAAACATGGCAAAAAAATTGTCGATTGGAAGTTGGGCTTACGCATTTGGTCCCTACGAAGATAATCCTGTCCCGTTTGATGATGTCGTCAAGCGTCTCAGCGAACTGGAATTTGACGGCGTTGAAATCGGGGCATTCAAACCGCATATTGATATTAACGACTATCCGATGAAAAGCGATCGGGATGCCGTTAAAGGCTTAATCTCCTATTACGGCTTGGAAGTTTCTGGCTTAGCCGCGGACTTCTGGTCGCACCCGGGGCCTGCTACAGATGAGGCGCAAGAGGACGATAAATACTTCAAACTGTTCAGACAGAATCTCCAACTCGCCTTGGATCTCGGATCGCCTGCTATTCGGGTAGATACCGTCAATGATCCCGAAGAAGGCATTCCGGGGGTTGAGTGGGAGAAAGCATGGGATCGGATCGTCTCTGTCTGGAGACGTTGCGCGCAAGCCGCTGAAGACCACGGTGTGCTGATGCTCTGGGAATTTGAACCCGGATTTATGTTCAACAAACCCAGCGATATTATTAATATGCCGAAAGCTGTCGATCACCCAAATTTCAAAGTAATGTTTGATACATGCCACGCGCAAATGTGCGCAGTCGTCGGTGCACGGCAGCACGGTGAACAGGAGATTCTTGGCGATAACGGCGTGATTGATCTTGCACGGCAGCTCAAGGGTCAAATTGGGCACTTCCACCTCATCGATTCCGACAACACGCTCCATGGTGATGAAACAAGCACACATGCTCCCTTCGGAGATGGCGTGCTGGACTTCGACGCTATTATCCCTGTTATCATGGACGAGACCGGGTACGATGGGGATTGGTTCTCTATCGATCTCTGTTTCTGGCCCAACGCGTGGGATGTCACAGAAGATGCGAAGAAGTTCCTAACCCCTTATCTGGAACGGTATTAGTGCCCAATAACCATTAAAAATGCTGAATCTGCGTTCATTAGATCCCTTAATTGAACTTGCTTTTGAAGAAGACATCGGTATCGGCGATATAACAACAGATGCAACGGTGCCGCCTACACAAACAGGTATAGGAACACTTCTTGCGAAGAGTGAGGGCATTGTCGCAGGACTACCGGTCGCTGAGCGGGTGTTTGAGAAGTTGGATCCAACACTGATATTTCGCACACGTGTCAAAGACGGCGATGCAGTTGCCGCAGGCACGCCAATCGCTGAGGTCCAAGGCAGCGCGAAAACTATTCTGATTGGTGAACGGACGGCACTCAACTTTCTGCAGCGACTCTCTGGCATCGCTACACTCACCGCACAATTTGTGGAAGCCGTTGCTGGTTATGATACCAAAATTGTGGACACTCGGAAAACCGCAGCGGGATGGCGAGCCGCTCAGAAATATGCCGTGCGCGTCGGTGGTGCGCGAAACCACCGATTTGGACTCTATGACGGTGTTCTAATCAAGGATAACCACATCGTTGCCGCTGGCGGTATTGGCGATGCTGTGCAGCGGGCACGGCAAATCGTTCCACATACAGCAAAGATTGAGGTTGAGGTCGAAACTGTCGAACAGGTTGACGAAGCACTCGAAGCAGGCGCGGACATCTTACTCCTTGACAATATGCCACCGGGTATCATGCAGCGCGTCGTGCAAGAAGTGAGCAGTCGAGCCGTAACGGAAGCCTCTGGTGGGATTACACTCGACAGTGTAAAAGCCGTAGCGGCGACGGGTGTAGACTTCATCTCCGTCGGTGCGTTGACGCACTCGGCAATGCCGATGGATATTAGCCTAAACCTGGCACTCCTTGCCAAGTAGACCTCTTTGTAGCATAACCTGTTAGGTTGTGCCAGTCTGAATGCCTGTTATAGGTATTCAGACTGTTTGAGAGTGACCCATTAATTATAGGTTTTACTATAGTGGAGTCCCAAGCAACGCACCAAGACGGATCAACGGAGAAGTACTTGAAAATACCGATAGACCTTACTGAACCGCAAGGTATTTTAAATATAAGGAAATTTAATTCTCAATGCAGGAATTCTTGAACCGCTCCCTGAACCGAGAAAATGTGGTTCGCGGGACGCTTCTTTTTGTGGTGTGTACATTCGCTGGATTATTCGTCAGTTTTTTGTGGAGCGGTGGTCAAGATATAAAGCGGGTTTTTATCGAGATGCGAGTTGAGATGCTCCTCGGTGCTTGCCTGTGTATGTTTGTAGATTGGCTGTTCGGAGCACTTCGTTTCCATATTTTCATCCGAAAATTGGTGCCAATGATCCGATTCCGGGACAGCATCCGTGCGAATTTAGCAACCCTTTGTGTCTCTGCTATTACACCCTTCCAGACGGGTGGGGTCGGTCATCTCTACATCTATGCACGGGCAGGTGTCCCGCTGTCAGGTGCGATCACATCAGGTATTATCTGCTTTCTCTCAACACTTATCAGCCTCATCCTCTGTGCAGGCACGATCCTCTGGTTGGATCCGCCTTTTCTACCAAAAGGGGCTACATGGGTAAGTCTATTTAGTTTTGTGACGTTCGGATTAGTATTCGCACTATTTATCTTACTGCTTTTCAAGCCGGAAATTGTCTTCCGTTTTTTTCACTGGCTTTGTGGCATTGCGCAGCGAAGGTTCACACGCCTCGCACCTGTCTTAGAACGCGCTACATTAAAAGTGGAACAACTGACGACTGAACACAAAACGTTCGCGACCCTGTTTCTCCGTGATCACAAATGGACGTGCGCGCTGAGTGTGCCTTTGACCTGCGGTTTCATTGGCGCACGGATCGTCGGCAGCTACATAGTCGCCCAAGCACTTAACGGAAACACAACGCTTTGGGAACTCTGTGTCATTGGATTGGTGCTAAACTTTGTTGTACTGTTCGCACCCAGTCCCGGTGCAAGTGGAGTCGCAGAAGTGGTAACCGTCGGACTCATGGAGAACCTAATTTCCAAAGAATTGATACCTCTTTTCGTCCTGCTGACACGATTTTTCAGTATCTATTGTGCTGTCGTTGTTGGCGGTATTATAATCGGTTTACAAGTAACTAAAGATTTTAGAGGCAACAAAAAAGACATGGCTAAAGACACCATGTCGTAAGATTTATCCTGTTTTAGCCGAAACTCAATGGATAAAAAAGGGTATAAGAAAGGAATATTATGAAAATTGAACCTACAACGACCAAACTCGGTTGGATCGGCACCGGCGTGATGGGACGTTGGATGTGCCAACATCTGATGGACTTGGGATATGGGATGACGGTCTATAACCGTACAAAAGCGAAGGCGGATCCACTTTTGGACGCAGGCGCAGCATGGGCAGACTCACCCAGTGATGTCGCAGCGGCTTCCGATATTGTTTTTACGATTGTCGGATTTCCACCCGATGTCCGTGAGGTCTATCTCGGCGATAACGGTATCTTAAAAGGCACGAAACCCGGCAGCATCGTCGTCGATATGACGACAACGGAACCCTCCCTTGCACAAGAGATTTACGCCGCCGCGCAAGCACAAGATATCTCCTCAGTAGATGCTCCCGTCTCAGGTGGCGATGTCGGTGCGAAAGAGGCACGCCTCTCTATTATGGTCGGTGGCGATGAAGATGCCGTGCAAACCGTGATGCCACTTTTTGAAGCGATGGGAAAGAATATTGTTCACCAAGGCGGTGCAGGTGCTGGACAACACACGAAAATGTGTAATCAGATCACGATTTCGGGAACGATGATCGGGGTTTGTGAGGGACTCATCTATGGCCACAAAGCCGGTCTGGATTTGGAGACGATGCTGTCCTCAATTAGTGGCGGTGCGGCTGCCTGCTGGTCCCTGGATAACCTCGCGCCACGCGTTCTGCAACGGAACTTCGATCCCGGTTTCTTCGTAGAGCATTTCATCAAAGACATGAGCATCGCCTTGGACGAGGCGCGTAAGATGAACCTAAGCTTACCCGGACTTGCATTAGTGCATCAACTTTACACGGCGGTGCAGGCGCAGGGACACGGTAGGTTAGGCACACAGGCTCTGATGTTAGCGTTGGAACAGATGTCTGGCGTGGAAATGGATTAAAGTCTCATCAGACCCATGTCGGGTAGGTTCGATTTCCTAACCGAACCGGATGCTACCCCAGACTCGGTAGGTTCGGTTTCCTAACCGAACCGGATTCTACGCGGAAATATTGAAGACTTCAAAAACACCTACGGAAACCCTAAATTGACATCTATGGTGATAGAATTTAGGCGTGAGTGCCGTATCGTGTCCAGACGCGATACGGCATCCCATCCGGGCTTTCAGATAAAGACGGTACAGGTACCAAAAACTGGCGAGGTTTCAAACCTCGCCAGCAAATAAAGGCTTATTTTCCGCGCCAACGGCACGTATGCTATAAAAATCACATCTCTTATGCTGCAGGTGCTTCCAGACGCATCGGCATGATGAGCGAGATATACGTATCATCGCTGACCGGCTTAATAAGAACAGGGTCCAACTCGCCTGTAAACTCAATCGCCAAAGACGCGCTTTCAATGTGCGCCAATGCCTCTACCAACAAACGAGCATCAAAACCGATCCTCACATTCCCGTTCCCGGACTCTACAGGCACCGTCTCGTGTGCCTCCCCCAATTCAGGGGTTCTTGCATAAACCCGAACCTGTTCCGTGTCAATCTCTAAACAGATCGAAAAGTTCTTTGGGTTTGCCAACAATGCCACGCGCCGCGTTGCGCTCAAAATCTGGTCTCTTGAAACGACCGTTCGCCCCTCAGTGGATTCAGGAATAATCTTCTCATACTTCGGATACTCGCCCTCCACGAGCCGCGTCGTCAAGGTAGCATTCCCATCGGTAAAAAGAATTTGGCTCTCAAAAACGGAGACCTCCACTTCGCCAGCATCGGCAAAGGTTCTGGCGATCTCTCGAACCGCCTTGAGTGGGACGATGAACCCGTTGGCTTCCCCGGATGCGTTGAGCGGCTCGCAGTGTGTCAGGGCAAGGCGTCTCCCATCAGTCGCAACGACTTCGGTCTTGTCCGCAAGGAGATTAAAGTAGAGTCCGTTTAGAAAATAACGAACCTCCTCTGTAGATGCAGCAAATTCCGTTTTTTGAATAACACCGACCAACGTCTCTCCACCTATCGACAACGCTTCGCCTTCCACAGAAGGCAGCTGCGGGAATTCTTCATCGGGCATCCCGATAATCTTGTAAACACCATCGCCGCACGTAATTTCAACGCGGTCGTTTGCTGTCGTTACCAAGTCTATCGATTTATCGGCAGGCAGCTCTTTGACAATATCCCCCAACTTCTTGGCAGAGACAGTGATTGCCCCTCCTTCTTTGACTTCCCCATCAACCTTCATTTTAATGCCGACTTCCAAATCTGTCGCCATACACTCAATCGTGCTATCCTCCGCTCGGATGAGAACATTCGAGAGGATAGGTAAGGCATTCCGCCCCCCTGCGACCCCCTGCAGTACCTGTAAGGCGTATAACAGGTCATCTTTTTCAAAAGTTAATTCCATCCCAAAATCTCCGTATGAAAAATTGCTAATTCGATTCAGAACATTCAACCAATTTGGACAAAAATCTTGACAAGCGTCTCCATTTAGTATAACATATTGAGTGAATACAGTAAAGAAAAATATCTGCAATTTCAATAAACTCACAAGACACGTTCTATAATACCGCGTCTACTTTACAACCCAAGTTTCCTAACCAAGAGATACATCAGAACCCTTAGTTTTTACAGGTCACAACCGAATTGACAAGAAAGCTAACGGGTATCGTTCTTCTCCTTGAAATATGCACACTACGGACTCACGCGCCTCGCAAGCAATTGCGAAACGCGCAGTGCTGATTGGCACTATCCTTATCATTGGGAATAGTTACTGGATCGCTTATGTCGAGATGATTTGGCACACCGCGCATCTGACAACAGTTGCGATGTCTGTCAATGTCATGTTCGGCATTTTGGCGATGACGCTGTTGAACATCGGTGTACGGCGTATCTTTCCACGGATCGCCTTGGAGCCGCGCGACCTTCTTGTGGTATATAGTATGCTCGCTGTCGGTAGCGCGTTTTCAGGACACGACTGTATTCCACGTCTGATGGGACTTATCCCTTATGCCTTCCGCTTCGCGACACCGGAAAACGATTGGGAGGCACTCCTTTTTCACCATCTCCCTGAATGGCTTGTGGTGAAACACCCGAAAACAGTTACTGACTTCTATGAAGGCGAGGTAAACTTCTTCACGGAAGGTTATATGGAGCACTGGATTATACCGATCCTCTCTTGGTCCGCGGTAATCTTCCTGCTGATGCTTATCTTTCTCTGCTTGACTGCGCTCCTTCGCAAGCAGTGGATCGAAAATGAAAAACTCGCGTATCCGATCATCCAGATTCCGTTAGAAATTACCACCAACCGAAGCATTTTTAGAAATAATTTGCTTTGGATTGGTTTCGGGATAGCAATGGGCATTAATTTGCTCAACGGGCTGCAGTATTTCTTTCCTGTCCTTCCGGAGATTCCGGTCCGAAAGTACGATCTTAATATCTATTTCACACAGAAACCGTGGAACGCCATGGGCAGCACACCGCTCCGGTTCCATCCGTATCTGATCGGTTTCTCGTTCATTCTGCCGTTGGATTTAGCGTTTTCGTGTGCGTTCTTCTACTTGATGAAAAAGGTACAACTGCTATTCGGGAGTGCCGCCGGTATCGCAACGTTTCCAGGTTACCCATTTCTTGGAGAACAGGGGGCAGGTGCGTTATTGGCACTGCTTGCGATTGCGTGCTGGCATGCGCGAAAGCACTTCGCGTCTGTGCTGAGACAAGTCGTTCGTCCAAATCGAGCCGAAGAGCGAACCGAGGCACTCTCATATCGGAGTGCCGTGATAACGCTCGGGGTTTGTCTCCTGCTCCTCGCGGTTTTCTGCATCCGTGGCGGGATGTCGCTGTGGGCATTTGCGATTTATATCGGTATCTACCTAATGATCGTCGTCGGATTAACTCGGATGCGAGCAGAATTGGGACCACCGATACACGCCATCGGTTATCTTACGCCACAGTATATGATGATCTCGTTACTCGGTACACGGCGTTTGCGTCCGGGTAACCTAACGATGCTCTCGCTCATGAATTGGCTCAGCGGTGCAAGTTACGCCTCTTTCCGAACACACCCGATGCCAGAGCAATTAGAGGCGTTCAAACTCGGCGAGCGTGCTGGTATCCGAAACCGAACGATGTTCACTGTTTTAGTCATCGCGAGCCTCGTCGGTATCCTATCAAGCCTGATTCTCTATCCTTACGCGATTTATAGCGAAGGCGTGGCTGCAGGTTCAGAGCAAATTCACGCCGGTGGTGCTGACACATATAACTTCCTATCGTCGTGGTTAGTGAATCCGAAACCGACAGACTGGCTCGCGACCTCGGTGTTAGGTTTGACGTTTGCAGCGAATTTGGGTATTATGTTTCTACGCTCGCGTTTTGTGTGGTGTCCGTTGCATCCAGCAGGATACGTTATCGGCGTTGCACCAGGGACAACAGATATCATCTGGTTTCCGCTGCTTCTTGCGATGGTAACAAAATGGCTCATCTTGAAACATGGCGGAATCAATGCCTATCGGAAAGCGGTGCCTTTTTTCATCGGTCTGGTGTTAGGTGAGGCATTGATGGGATGTTTCTGGCCCCTGCTGAGCCTTGTGCTGAGGTCGTCAGTGTATAGTTGGATTTAATGGTTCAACAGCCCAAATCGCTACGATTTTATATTAATTTTTTCTTGACATTCGGCAAATTCTATGCTATTATTTTAAACATATATCTATCCCATCTTTTAAGGCACGTCGGGAGGCGACTCCTCCCGTTGACCGCCTACCACTTTAGAAGTATGATTGAAGTCAGAGAGCTCACAAAATCCTATGGTCCGACGGTTGCTGTCAACAAAGTCTCGTTCGACGCACACCTTGGCGAAGTCGTCGGGTTCATCGGTCCCAATGGTGCGGGCAAAACCACAACGATGCGCATCCTTACCTGCTATCTTACGGCGGATGCTGGGAGTGCCACTGTTGCGGGTTATGATGTCCTTGAAAACTCCATTGATGTCAGAAGAAGCGTTGGATACCTACCGGAGAGTGCGCCGCTCTACGCGGATATGGGTATCCTCGAATATCTCAATTTTATGACAGAAATTCGGGGCATTCCGAGAAGCCAACGGAAAGATAGAGTAAAATCGGTTATTGATACTTGTGGACTTGAGGGTGTTATCCAAAAAGACATTGGCGAACTCTCAAAAGGCTACCGGCAACGCGTCGGATTAGCACAAAGCCTCATCCACGATCCACCTATCCTAATTTTAGACGAGCCTACCTCCGGGCTTGACCCAAGCCAAACGATTGAAATCCGCAACCTGATTAAGGAAATCGGCAAAGAAAAACTGGTGCTCTTCAGCACGCATATTCTACCAGAAGTGGCTGCGACCTGCAGCCGAATCCTTATTATTAACCGTGGCGAAATTGTTGCAAATGGGACGCTTGAGGAACTTATTAGCCAGGTTCGGGTTGAAGACAAGTGGCACGTCGTTATCCACGGACAGGAAACAGAAATTACGGTAAAACTGCACGAATTGGAGTGCGTCGCCGAGTGTATACCTGTCAATACAGATAATGGCACTGTCAGCTATGAAATCACTGCAACGCCAGAAAGCGACAATACAGCTGAAACCGTCTTTCAGACCGTTGCGCAAAATGGGTGGGATTTGGTTGAACTTCGGCAAGCGTCTGTGGATTTGGAGCAGGTGTTCCTTCATTTCACTGGTAACTTACCTCAAGCGGGTTCATCAACTTTAGAACCCCATTCCACCCCGGAAACGACAAGTGAGGTTGCCCCCTCAGAAGAAAAATAAAAACTCGGTAAAATGCTTTTGAGTAATTTGGCAAAAAGCATGCTTCCAATTGGGGTTTATTAAAACCGCGCCCCGTTCATAGAATAATAGAATACTTATGCAAAACATCACAGCTATTCTCAAAAAAGAATTCAGAAGTTACTTTAATTCGCCAATTGCGTATATTTTCATAACATTCTTCCTCGGTATCTCCGCCTGGCTCTTTTTCCAGAACTTTTTTATTGTTAACCAAGCAGAAATGCGCAGTTTTTTCGGGTTAATGCCGTGGATATTTCTGTTCTTCATTCCTGCTGTCACTATGAAACTTTGGTCTGAAGAAAAGAAAATCGGTACAATAGAGATCCTGATGACCCTACCGATTCGAGATTATGAGGTCGTCGTCGGAAAATTTTTGGCGAGTTTCGCGCTCCTTGCCGTAACAGTGCTACTTACACTCGTCATCCCATTTTCAATCATGTCCCTTGGGAACCCCGATGTTGGGACACTGATCGCTGGATATATCGGACTCCTGTTGATGGGTGCCGCCTATATTGCGATTGGGTTCTTCGCCTCAACACTAACGGAAAATCAGATTATTGCCTTCATTATTGGTATTGTTGTTTGCCTTGTGCTGCTCCTCATCGGTGAAGACTTTGTACTTTTCAAGACCCCGAATTGGTTGGTTCCGATCTTCAGTTATCTCGGACTTGGTGCGCATTATAGTAGCATTTTACGCGGCGTGCTCGATTCCCGCGACATTATCTACTATCTGTCGCTAATCGGTTTTTTTCTATATTTAAGTACATTAGCAGTTGAAAGCCGTAAATGGCGTTAGGAAAGGAGGGAACTATCTTGGCTAATAAACAGATCAAATACGGTGGGAATACCCTCGCTTTTGTAGTAATCATCTTCGGCATCCTTGCGCTGATTAACTTTCTGTCAACCCGCCGTTTTATTCGGGCAGACCTCACCGAGGACAAGCGTTATACGATCTCAAAAGCGACTAAAAATGTATTAGACACATTAGACGATATTGTAACGATCACTGCGTACTTTTCCACAACACCCGCGGAAGTCGCTCGGATACGCCGCGATGTCAGAGATGTGTTAGACGAATACAATGCGTTCTCAAATAAACTCCAAATCGATTTTGTGAATCCTGCTGATTTCGAGGAAGCACAAAAACAGGAACTCCGTTTTAAGGGGATCCCTGAGGTACAAATCAATGTCGTCAAAAAAGACAAAGCGGAGATAGCGAACGTCTATATGGGGATCTCTATCGGTTACAGCGGCAAAGAGGAAACCCTGCCGGTCGTGCGCTCAACGAGTAATCTGGAGTACGAACTCACCTCCACTATTCTCAAGGTTACCACCAAAGAAGCAAAAACAGTTGGATTTTTGGCGGGGCACGACGCGTTTGACATCAACGCTCAAAACCATCAGCAGTTCCGCCAACTCTTGGATAAAAATGGACAAGGACAATATAACGTCACATCTGTCAGTTTGCAAGACGGAAAAGCCGTTGATGATACCGTGACAACACTGGTTATCGCGGCAGTAAAGCAGCCGTTGACAGAACGCGAGAAATATGAACTCGACCAGTTTATTATGCGGGGTGGTAGAGCGATCTTCTTGGTTGATGCCATTCAAATACCACCGGGTACATTGCAAGGCACACCGCTGAGCACAGGGTTAAACGATCTGCTGGCACATTATGGAGCCAAACTCGGCAATAACCTGCTTATTGACCGCAGATTCCATGACAATGCTCGGTTTCAACAAGGCTTCATAACCGTTTTTCAACCGTATCCGTATTTTGTTAAAATTGTCAAATCAAATTTCTCGACAGAACACACCATTACGAACCAGTTGGAGGCGTTGACCCTACCTTGGACAAGTTCCTTAGAGGTGATACCGAAAGAAAACGTCACCGCAACGACGTTAGCAAAGACGAGTGAATTTGGACAGACTATCCAAGGTTATTATAATCTGATGCCAGATTTCCCCATACCCAATGCAGAAACGCAAGCCTATCCCGTCGCTTTAGCTTTAGAAGGTAAATTCAAAAGTTTTTATGCCGATAAAGAAATTCCAACAGCAGTAACCGACACTGCTACAAGTCCGGATGACAGCGAGACACCTGCCCCAACACAAGATACTGAGGCACAAACAACTATACCTGAAAGTGCACAGACGCAAATCGTTGTGGTAGGCACGGCGCAATTTCTAACACAGATGCGTCCGGATGGAATCAACTTTTTCTTAAACACTGTGGACTGGCTAACCCTTGGTGATACCCTCATCGGTATCCGTTCTCACGCTATCACGGATCGTCCCCTCCGAGAAGCATCTGAAATTGAGAAAAACTTTATTAAATACCTATGTACTGTTGGGGTCTCGTTCCTCGTCATCATCTTCGGGCTCGTCCGATATTTCTTAAAAAGGCGGACAAAACGGATAGTAGAATCAATGGCACCTTAACTGAATCGGTGTGATCAAAAAAGGTCGAATCTACTGATTACATAAACCCCAATGGTTGTTTGTTATCAGCACAATGGGTCGATAACAGACACCTCATAACTGAACATTTGGAACTACTCCTTATACGAAATACGAAAAATGAAAACGAAACAACTTCTTATCTTAGGTGGCGTTCTCGTCGTTTTGGCAATCGTTGTCGTTGTCTTCGAGAACCCATTTGGACAGAGCGAATACGAGAAGAAGGTTCAAACAGCAACACTGCTGTTTCCAAGCTTCGATAAAGAACAGGTTGCGAAAATAGAGATCATCGCTACCGGTGAAACGACAACGCTCTCAAAACAAGAGGGCGCATGGGTAGTAGCCTCAATGGAGAACTATCCCGCGGATAGCGAAGGCGTTGCTGAACTGTTGACCAAAGTCGGAGAATTTAAGGATACGCAGCGCGTCTCCAGTAACCCAGAAAAACAGGCAGAATTTGAAGTGGATAGCACTGGTGTCGAAGCGAAACTGATAGACGTAAACGATAAAGTGTTAGCACACCTGTTTGTTGGAAAAATAACCCCCGGCTTTCTGAGTAGTTACGTGCGCGCAGCGGATTCCAACGATGTCTATGTCGCACAAGGCAATCTCCAATCCGTTTTTAACAAAGGTACACGCACTTGGAAAGATCGGACCATCTTTGATTTTAACAAAGGTATTGTCACCGAGCTTAACATCTCTTCACCAGAAGAAACGGTCGAATTGCGTCTCGATGCAGACGGGGCATGGCAGATGCTCAAGCCTGAAGCCGCTATCGCCAATACAACTGAGGTTGACAACCTTCTTACAACGCTTAGTGGATTGAATACGGACGACTTTGCTGAAGCACAGAACGACCTTGCTGAATACGGTTTAAATACCCCGCAATCCGTTATATCTGCTGCCTTGAATGATGGCACCACGGCAACGCTGTACATCGGAAACGAGGCAGAGGGGAAACTTTACGCCAAACGTGACGATAATGATACCGTTTTCAGACTTTTCAAATCGAATGTAGACAGGTTAATAAAGAAGTCCGATACGCTCAAGGCAGAAGCATCTTCACCAGAAATTGTAACCGAGTAGTGGACTTATCAACGTATGAACCGCGCAGTACAGCTGCCGCAACGAAGGAGATTTACTGTGAAGAGATTAAAATTTTTATGTTTAAGCCTTTGTTCATTGCTCGTCATAGGCACCACTGGATGTGATCCACAAATCATATCACCGATGGTTCCGTCACCGGAGAGCAGGAGCATCCACGTTAACGGAAGCGGTTCGGTTACAGGTGAACCCGATATAGCGACGCTTTACTTAGGTGTGTCTGTCGAGAAAGAGACAGTCGAGGAGGCACGCGAGGAAGCCGCAAGCGCGATGACAGCGGTGATAGACTCTCTGAAAGCTAACGACATCGCTGAAAATGACATCCGAACGGAGAATTTCAGCATCTACCCCCAGTATGATTATACGGATGAGGGGCGTGTGCTGCGTGGTTACAGAGTGAACAATACCGTTAGTGCGGAGGTTCGAGACCTCGAAACGCTTAGCGATATCATTGACGACGCTACCGGAGCCGGTGGAGATATTGTCGTTGTAAACTCCATCCAATTCATGATTGAAGACCCCACACCTTTACAAGCACAGGCGCGTGCTTTAGCAGTGAAGAATGCCGAAACGAAGGCACAAACTTTAGCGGAGGCGAGTGGTGTTACACTCGGAAAACCGATCACAATCATAGAAACATCGCATGCTGCGGGACCTCCCATCGCTTTTGCTGAGGCTGCTGAGTTCGCTGCTGATGAAGAAAGTGCTCGCAGCTCAACCCCGATCCAAGCTGGAGAACTCACCGTCACCATAAACGTCACCCTCGTTTACGAGTTTGAATAGGATTTCCTCAACACCTGTAGGGACAGGCTCACTCTGTCCCTACTTTATTTTTCAAGTAGTAGGCACGCTCCGCCGGGTTTTCCGTCTACAACAGGCTGTAACCTTGTTTCTACTTCACCGGATTATAGGCACCTTCCGCCACCCCTGCCCTTCTGTAAATTCTCGGACACTCAAGCACCAAACAACAACCCGTTTTCCTTTCATGTTATCGCGTCGTCGATAAAGGTTCAAGCGTGATGGCGTTGCCCCGGAACCACGAACCGCGACGACATCCACAGGAAACCCGAGTTGATGCGCGAGATGATCCGGCAATCCAGCACCTTGTGCATGCATATCTGCACCCGCGTGGAAAACAAGACTGTGGCTGTCTCCTAACAGGACAATCGGACTCGCTCGCCACGACGTGCTGACACCCTCATTGACATAAGTGAGTCGTAATTGCTCTTTTTCCAGATTCTCGTCGCCAAGTTCTTTCCAGAGATCACCCGTAATTGCAATAGTGCGAGTTTCGGTCTTTATCTCGTTTTTAGGCATTTCTGCTGTCCACGCGGGCGTACCAATGGCTTTAGCAATCGCTTTCGCTGCCAATACACACCCGTGTCCAGACCAGTGCGTATCCTGTTTACAATAGACAGGTCCGGCATCGGTGAATTTGTTTTTCAGGAAAATCGGCGTTAAGTCAAGCACATTTACACCGTGCTCCCGCAAAATGTTGTAGAATTTTAGATGGTGTTCATCAGTCCGTGTTGCTGCGTCTCCATGTTCGGAAATCATCTCAGGGTAAATCGTGGCTTTTGCCGGTATTGGAACGAAGATAAGCGCAATACCCGCCCTATCCAATTGCGCCTTGAAGTCGAGGATAGCAGGAAGCGGATCGGCGAATTCAGGGTTTGATGTCCGACTGACGCGCACCGCTGCATCGCCCCAAAATTGTCCGACGCTCATAGCGCGCAGTTCAGGAGCAAAGAACAACCACCCTTCTTTCCCGGAAATGACTGTTGTCTGTTGTGTTTCGGCTTCGGCAGCCTTTTCAGCCAACGACTGTATAAAAAGTTCCGTTTCAGCAACGGTGAAGTTAGGAAACTCCACCAGTATTAGGACAAATAATAACGCGCAGAACTTAGCAGGCAAGCCCTTCTTCAAAAGACATAGATTTCCCAAAATTATCACGGTATCTCTCCCCAATAAACATCCAGTAACCACGCGTCTTCATCCTCCAACTCCTTGCGATTGTAGCTGCCGTATTCAGTTTCAACCGCTGTCCATGGACGGAGCCGCAGCTCAATTTTCTGTCCTACTTTGAAAGTAGCGGCATTTGTCCACTGATTCTCACGCATGCCCCACAAAAATACAGCGAATTCCGCTGGCAGATGAACTGTCTCAAGATTTTCAAGATGTAGCGCGATGATGCATTCGGAATACGGAACGGTTCGCGGCATCGGCGGTTCTGTCTTTGCCTTGATAGTTGCCGTAACAACTATGTCTTCGCTTTGGTCAGTCAATGTCGTTTGTGACTGCTCAGCAGTTTGAACCTGTGGTATTGATAATAGTTTCCAATCGCCAGAGAAGAGTTCCCGCGTTGCGAACTGATAGACAAGCACGCGTTTCCCAGCGAGGCGATCGTGTCCACGGTTGAGTCCCTGTACAAGTGCCTGACGCGTTGCATCAGCACCACCAGCGTTGATGACAATTTTATCAATCGGTCGCGCAAGTTCTGCGCTGAGATGTTCAACGAAACCCGCGGAATCGCCCCATCCCATACCCGCAAGCGAATAGATGTTGCTGAAACTATCTCCCAAAAATAGAATCTCTGATGCCTGCACGGGTTGCCATAGGTTCCCTGAAGGGATCTGAACAACATGGCGTGTGACGTGTTCTGAGGGAAACAGCGACTGATCTTCCGGCAGTTTTAACATCTTCGCGATATCCCCGATATTAGCAGTATCCGCGGGTGTTTTGAGGTACGTAAACGATGGATCTGAGGACAGTTGAACCTTGTCCTCAATAAATGCAGCCAATTGTTTCGCGACGCGTTCCATCGCTTCCGGTTTCCAGTGTGTATCCGTTTTGAGATATTGTGGGTCTCGGCGGGCAGCTGCAAAGAGCAGTGGCGAGGGATCGTATACAAGCACGCCTTCTGCCGTAAGTGTCTCAACAAACGCTGCGTAGGAAGGGTTCTGTATTGGTGCATTAGCGGTTCGGGAACGTGTCGAGAACTTTTCAGGGTGAATTGTTGGTTTAACAGGTGTTGGCACAATGATAAGCGTGATGTCGCGTGCTTGCAACTGACGATTGAAGTCGATAATGGCAGCGAGTGCTGTGCTTGCAGTTTCTTGGGAGTCAGGAGTAATGAGTGAATCTATGTCGGCACGGTAGAATAACCACCCGTCGCGTCCGAGATAGGCTTGTTCGTTGCCGATAAAGAACATCTGCGTCAGAACCGTCTGAACGCTCGGCAACAGCCAATGGGTCAGTACAGATTCTTCCTCCAGCGTATCCTCGTACTGCTCAATCTCTGTGAGGTTAGGGACCGGTAACAAATTAATTGCTCGAAAGATGTGAGGCGACTCACCACGCAGACCATCGGAGATCAATTGGCAGATCGGAACGGACAGCAGCGTCACACTGAAGATGACAAGACCGACAATGCTTACATTTCGTTTGATTTGTGTGGAGCCGAGTTCTTTTACAGCAGTCTCCCGGCGACTTTCAGCTAAGTTTCGCATGTGAATGGTTATCAGTTATCAGTTATCGGTTATCAGTTCCCCGCTTGTGGCGGTAACGTTTTTGGTAACTGCCACAGCACACCTCTTAACTGAGTACTGAAAGATTTTTCGCAGAAAAATCGTACTGATAACTGATAACTATTAAAAAATAAAATAGATAAACGGATTATATGTCTGCGTTGCCAATACAGCGAGAGATAACCAGAGCAGGATTATGCATATCCCTATTCTGAGAGGGGTCAACCGTTGCGTCCAGTCCCACGTCTGTGGCAAACACCAAACGACAATACCGGCTATACACATAACCAATAGATAGTAAGGTTGATAGAGGATGCTCGCGATTAAATCAGTGCTGGGGTGAATCTGAACATTGCTGAACATACATTGCAGATAGGTGACTGCATGCGGGAGTTCACTGATTCTAAAGAAAACCCACGCTATCAGCACAAGTAGAAACGTCGCTACGACCCGTAAGGGTTTCGGTATTGATCCGTAAAAACTCGCCTTTCCTCGTTTTCTCTCAAGCGCGAGCATGCCGCCGTGAATTCCGCCCCAGATAACAAAATTCCAAGACGCGCCGTGCCATAAGCCACCGAGTAGCATCACAAGTGCCAAGTTGACGTAGGTGCGAGCAGCACCTCGGCGGTTGCCACCGAGCGGAATATAGAGATAATCGCGCAACCAACTCGAAAGCGAGATATGCCATCGCCGCCAGAACTCCGTAATAGATTCAGCACGGTACGGAGAATCAAAGTTCTTGGGGAAAGTAAATCCGAGCATCAACCCCAGACCGATCGCCATGTCGGAATAACCGCTAAAATCGAAATAGATCTGAAACGCATAAGCGATGACGCCATACCACGCCTCAAGGGTACCAACAACACCGACATCAAAGACTGTGTCAGCACACTTGCCGCAAGGGTTTGCTATCAAAATCTTCTTCGCCATGCCGAGCGAAAAGAACGCGATACCGCGAGCGAACTTCTGTAACGTGTGCGTGCGATGCCGTAACTGATCGGCAATCTCCGAAAACCGAACGATCGGACCCGCAACGAGTTGTGGAAACATTGATACATAACAGGCGAAGTCAATAAAATTCCGAATCGCCTTCGCATCGCCGCGATAGACATCTATCGTATAACTCATCGACTGGAAGGTGTAGAAACTGATGCCAAGTGGAAGTGTTACGTGAAGAACCCCCTCCCATATCGGTAGACCCAGCCAATCTATAACAGCGTTTACGTTCGCGATGCCGAAATTGAAGTATTTGAAAAAGCCTAAAAGGGATAGATTTGAACAGACCGAAACCGTTAATGCTACTTGGCGGCGCAGCTTGCAAGCGCATATTGCAGGTCGATTGCGGGAATGTTTACTTCCTGAGATGACTCGTCCGCACGTATAATCAATCAGCGTTGAGGCAAACATTAGCGGAGCAAACAAGGGGTTTGCCCAGCCGTAAAAGATATAACTAAAGAGTGTCAACCCGAAGTGTTTTGCCCGGCGCGGGAGCAGATAGTAACCTAAGAGGGCAATCGGCAGAAAGTAATAAACAAAGATATGCGAACTGAAAACCATTTTTTTAAGCTATTGATCACTGTTCGGCTGCGTCCATTGTTCTGGTTTCCGTCTCTCAGTTAGGATGTTTGTGACTCAATCATCTGCCTTGGAAGCAGGTTACTCGTGGCGTTGCCGAACTTCTTCTAACTTCTGTGTTAGTTTCGTCGCTCCAAGCGCATTTAGATGGTCGAGGTCTTTGAACATCTCCGGAAGGAAGTCGTGATTTCCACCCTGCAGGAGATCAACAAAAACGAAGTTAGGGAACTGTGCTTCTAACTGCTTCAATTCATCTACTAATTCCCGATACCCTTCTTGGGTTGTCCCATCATCGTCCACAACGGGCTGACCTCGCATAATCGGGTGAAGGGGTGACAAATATAGCAACATCTTAACATCTCGCTCATTTAGTGCAGCTATCATGGACGTAAGACGGTTCCATCGTCTTTCAGAAATCTCCCATCTCTGTTTGAATTTTTTTGTCTTCGGATCATTCCATACCTCAGCGTTGAACTTCCAACCCCACGGACGTTCGTTCCAATATTCCGAGACATGCGGGACCGAAGTAATCCCAGCAACCGTCTTTTTATCTTCATCGGATCCCTGCCAAAGAGTCTCGGCGTGCTTACGATCAAATGCGAAGCCACGACTTTTTAACAATTCCCGATCCGCTGAATGCTCAAAATACCGGTTCACCGCGCGGGGGGACATCTGATACACGACCCATTCTAAGTTGGGCATTTTCGTGAGGTATTTATCAACGACAATTTCTTGGAACTCCAACGGTCCCCCCGAAATTGCGAGGTTATACGCCACCGGAGTCTTTTGGTTTTCCGTGCCATAAAATATTTCTGCTCGAACCCCTGCTTCACCCCGCGAGTCCCCTAACGACACAAGCTTGAGTTGGTCTTTTATCCGCCAGAAAATCGGCATCTTCTCTGAAAAAATACTGTCGTAGTCATAGCGTTCTTCAACGGATCGATTTTCGAGAATCTTCTGACCGACATCGTGATAGAGTGGAATGTCAGGGTCTAACGTAAGTGTATCGCTGGTGTAGAGACTCTTCAGTTCGTTGAATTGTTGGTATGGATAAAGGTGGAGTGTGTGCGAACTTCCTACTTTTGCTTTTCCGATTGCCTGCGGTTGGTTATCGTAGATTGCCCAATGCGCGACGCGAAGTTTTTTGCCTCTGAATTCGCCCTCAAGACGTTTCCGGACGCTGTACTCGTAAAACACGAGTGCCTCTCGATAGGGTGCAATATCGGCAAGCGTCGGGATTTTGGATTTCGCGAGGAGTTTTACCTTGAGTCGGATAGGGTCACTCATGTCTACATCTAACAACCTACCATCTGGAGCGATCTCCAAGTCAATTTCTACGCCAAACTCTTCGGCTTCCACCTTGTAATAAGTCGTCTCAGTTTGCAAACGACTTCCCACAATACTCATGCCGAGTTCAGTTCTGCGTTCCACGTCACTAATTTTCAGTGTTCCAACCTGCTGATGGACTGTATCTTGGACGGGTATCGGGAGTTCCAAGAAAGAAATCTCCTCTGTAACATCCTTTTCCCTGAGTGTTCCATCGGCGGCGATCTCCAATTCGATGTCAATGCTATCGTCTTTCGCCTCTATATCGTAGACAGTTTCACCATCCTCTTTTTCTCGGTCAACATCCCGAATGGGTACATCCGCGATTTCGCGGAGCGCAATTTTCCGGATAGCCTCAGGCACCTCATCAAACGATATGTCCTTAGAAAATCCGTCAACACTTACAACAAAACATATTACAATACAGAAGATAAAAAACTGTTTCAAGCATCGGCACTTCTTCAAAATGCAAACCTCCTTTAATTATCTCTGAATATTCTCGAAAAATTGTATCGCCATTGAAGCGCAAAACTCATTCCGATTTGCAATTATGCGCTGAATATTCCAGGCCGGTAGATGCGGTTTTTGCGGCGTACTCGCCCAGATGCGACGTGCATCGCGGTGTACTCACCCAAATTTTGCCCACACGCGGCAAAATTTGTCTTTGCTTTACATTTGCGATCTGCATTCCTAACCGCATCGGATACTCCGCGAAAACCTTCAGATGCAGCGTTTGCTAAACAGGGCTTCCGCTAAACAAGAAACCGGGGACCTGGTTAGGATAAGTCCGGTTCGGTTAGGAAACCGAACCTACCGGGCCTGGAGGATCCCTAAATTGACACTTACGGTATCTATATTTAGGGTATCCGGTAAGCGGGCTTAGGCTTGTCTTTGCTCCAGCGGAGCAATATTGCCTCGCAGTGAGAGTAGCAGCGAATCGTAGCAAACCTCCGGCACTCCAGCGGAGTGCTATGTCTGAAATATTGTCCAAACTATAGTATAAATTAAAATGGATGACACATTCATTATGACACTTAAAAGACACTACCAAATCAAGAAAATTTTTGATTGGATGCAAAAGGAATTATTTGGGCAAGTAAGTCAGTGTAATGATTTCCCAAAATCAATTTTAAGTCCGAGGTGCATGCATAATCCTTGAAAAAGCGTGAGACATCGTCTGATTCTCTCCGTTCAGCAAGTCTGTTTTCAATGAGCGTAACATTCTGTGAATCGAGTTCAATCCCGACCGATTTTCGCCCTAATTGCTCTGCTACAACTAACGTTGTCCCCGAACCGGCGAACGGATCCAAAACAACATCATCAGGATTTGTCGAAGAGAGAATAATGCGAAGGAGGAGTTGGATAGGTGCTTGTTGCTTATGTAAACGGTTACCATCCGCATCGCGCAACGCTTCATCGCCTGCGAAATAGCCGGAGGTTAATTCACGGATATCGTCCCAGACATCAGTTACAAACATACCGTTTTCACGCGCGTGCTTGTAGCCTGCTGGCAGCGGAGGGTCAATGCGCAAACGGTGGAAAACGCGCGGTGTTCTGCCTTTCGTCGCAAACGCAATAACCTGATAATGCTTGCCGAAACGTTTCATCCCTGGCACTGCCGAGGTCTTCTTTTTCCAGATAATCAGATTTTGGAAAGTCCACCCCGTATCGCGTAGGCATTGCAAAACGAATTCGGTGTTCTTCTCGCGTTGCATAAAATAAATCGCACCGCCATCGGAAGTCAATACATACACCTTTGCGCAGATCTCGCGCATCCATTCCCAATACTTCTCGGGCGGCATGTTATCATTCCAAGCCTTGTAAGCCTTATCCTGATTAAAAGGTGGATCGAGAAAAGAGAGGTCTACGCTTGCAGGAAAGTCGTTGCTATCCAGAGCAGTCGTGCAATTTTCATGGAGGAGGTGGTAGTTTTTTTTACAGGAATTGCCCATGGTGTTTACGCGTTCCCAGAATAGCCCCGAGGGCAAGCGCAGTTATACCGTGCCAGCATGCAGATGTACTGAGTAGATCCCAGATGAATGATGAGATCATGCCCTATTTTTCTCCATTACAGGATAGAGTTACAGTCTGGACGTTTGCAATTTCACATTAGACCGTATACTGCTTTAGTGTGTCGTCATCTAAATTCTCTAAAACATCTTTCGGGTCGTGCTGCTCTCCCTTCTCCAGCTCTTGTTCGGAGAATCCGTGGTCTGCAATCACGTCTTCGGCAATATAGATAGGCACTTCGCAGCGCAACGCAAGTGCGATAGCGTCACTCGGACGGCAATCCACCTCAATGGTGTTGTCACCCACTTCCAAAGTGATATGCGCATAAAACGTCCAGCGATTATTCAGCTGTTCAACCGAGTGTACACATACATCTATTACCTTTGCCGCAAGCGTCTCAATCATATTTTTCAGCAAATCGTGTGTCATTGGGCGCGGGAGTTCTACATTTTCTAAATGCATCTGAATAGCTGCCGCCTCCGATTCGCCGATCCAAATCAGCAGTATCCGGTTTAGATCGTCCCCTTTCTCTTTCAGCACCACGATCGGTGCGCCTGTCCCGCGATCGATTGAGAGGAAGTGAACTTTAACTTCAGTCTTCGTCTGTTTCTCAGTATCCATTTGTGCATCCTTTCCTACGCGCCAGCATTTAAGGCACCATCCGTTGGTTATCCTCGCGCCGGCGTTTTGTTTAAGAGTGAAAATAGCCGCGTTCTACACTCACAAGAAATGTCAATTAATCGGCATCCTTCAACTCTGCTTTTCTCACATCAAAGATCCGCTTGGTCTCGTCATAGTCTATGAGAATCACAGTATCTCCCTTGACAGGGGTGACTTCATCGGATTTGGCGCGGCAGCTGACGGTTAACTCCGGTCCATTTGGTAATCGCAGCCGCGCGGTGCCAAAAGTAGTCGTAATCTGTCCGCTAATGACGCGCCCACTTAAACCGAGTAGCTGGACATCACTGATCACTTTCTCACGCCGCGGAAACAGTTTCAAAAGCACGATAGAGATATAACGCGTACCGAAGAAACAACAACAAAGTGCAGTAGCACACGATATCCAAATTCGCTCTGGCTTCTCTGGTACATTCAGCAGTCCGTTAAAAAAAAGTCCAGTAATCCCCCATGTCGCAAATAGCAACATAAGGACAACGATCAAGGGTAATCTGCCAGCATTAAGAAACTTAAATACGCTGTCGAAAGATAGACCCTGCGTTTTGGTATCCGCACCTACATCCGCTTTTTCGTCCTTGAACCGCACTATACCTTTAGCAAGTCGAAAGCATAAGAGTAGACACACAATCGCCAATGGTACCGTAAACCAGACATTATACGAAACTACGAGGGATGTCAGGACTGCTCTCATGGCTCCCTTCTACTTGGCAATCTGATCCGTAATGTAGATGTAGGCACATCGTGCTGAACGGAAGTTGATATTATCGATCCAGTGGACATTACGCAGGACGCTAATTTCCAATCTCGCTTGGTTGAGAAGCCGATGCTTGAACTGGCGGACCAATTTCACATCAAAAATCTCTGTGAATAAGAGGTTACACCGGATATTCGCATAAGAAACGGCGAGGCTGCCTATATACCGCTCATCTAAAACCAGCACCCGCCGCGTCGTGATAAAAACGAAATCCGGACGCAGCAAATCTGAACGCCCGAGGATACACAAACAGACATCTTCATCCTCGCCTATCTGCGCTTGCACAGTCTTTTGGATACGAGGTGGCATGTTGGTAAATTCAGCCATGTTATATCGCGACCAAATCTATCGTCTGCGAAAGTATCCCATCACGATGATAGTGATCGGATGACTTTCGCTGGCAAGAAGAGTATCAGTTGTGGAATGGAGGTGGCGGGAATCGAACCCGCGTCCGAAGGCATTTCAACAGAGGCTACTACATGCTTATCACAGGTTTTAAGATTCGCCTATAAGCCTCCCCTGTGCAGGATTCATAATAGGCTATCTCAAAAGTGGTTCGCGGCACGCGCCTTGAGAAAGAGCGAGCGGCTAGCCCGTATTATGGCGCTTTAACTTCCCTGACGGGCAGCAGGTCGGTCAAGCGTAGCCGCGTTTAAGCAGCTAGTGCTAATTCTTCATCAGCAATTATAAGTGTTCCGCCTATTTAACGAGGCCTGCGGAGACCTCGGCATGCAACCTATATCTCATTTACCTTCGTCGAAACCTGGACACCCCCATATTGTAAGGTGTACGATTACAAACGGCTGTTAGTTATACGCTCGCAACTCATCGGCACTCGCTTTACGCTCAATCTTATCGCGTTTATCGTGAAGTTGTTTACCCATCGCAACAGCCAATTCCAACTTCACCCTGCCGTTGCTGAAATACGCGCGCGTCGGAACGATTGTCATCCCTTTTGAACGGATTGAACGTTCAAGTTTCGTGATCTCTCGACGATTTAGCAGGAGTTTGCGTTTGCGTTTCGGTTCGTGATTGGCAATATTCCCGTGTTCATACGGACCGATGTGCGCATCAATCAGGAACACTTCACCGCCTGCGACTTGTGCATAACTATCTGTCAGGTTAAGCCGTCCTGCGCGAATCGCCTTCACTTCAGTGCCTTGCAAAACGACACCCGCTTCATACCGGTCACGTAAGTGATAGTCATACCGCGCTTTCCGATTGATGGTAATCGTTGGGTTTGTAGAATCTTTAGCACCTTTCATAGTGATTTTAAGTATACCATAGAATTAACGTACATGCAAGAAAAAACGGCACAGAATTTTTCAGTTCTCAGCGCTCAGCACTCAGTAGACGAGGTCTCCTAAACACATTGATGTTTGAACCTTGATTCGCGTTCTTTTTTATTAACGACAATTAACCCATTGACATACTCACCCAGCTAAAGCAAGGGTGATCCTTTTGTTCCTTTTAGGAACATTCCTCGTGTCTAAGACGAGGCAACAGGGACTTCCAAGCGAAAGCCCAAGGGCGGTGTCATGCGGGTAGAACCCATTTCCGCCACTACGGGGACACCGAAGTGACCCAGATACTTTTCTCTGATATTGATCGCACCGACACCATCGCGATGATACTTGAAACCACATTTGCAGGTATAGTTTCGGTTGTTAGGTTTCTTTCGGTTGCAACATTTCGGGCACGTTTGAGAGGTATAGGATTCGTCAATGACTTTGACTTTGATACCTAACGCTTTTGCTTTATAGGTTATCAACTCCGCAATCTTGCCGAAAGCCCATTGGTGGAGTTTCTGGTTCGTCTTTTTGCTGTAGTCTATGGTGTTTCGGATACCTGTAAGGTCTCCAAGCACAATTGTGCCAATACCTTTCGCTTGGCAGTATTTGACGAATTTAGTGGTCTGTTTGTGGAGGGCGTCTTTGATTTGGTTATCAATCTTTCTAATACGCTTCCACTTCCGACGTGTGAGTCTCCACCAGCGTTTAGAATGGCGTTTACAACGACTGATCGTCTGACTGAACTCGGCAAGCACTTTATTTCTATAGCGGTATAGTGAGCGGATATACCGTCCATTGTAGATATGTGTGTCTTGACCGTCGTGAGAGACAATCGGGTGTATTTCGCCTATATCAACGCCTACAACTTCTTTACCTGTTTCAGGTGTTTCGGTGTGATACAAATACGAAAAATGGAGTGTCCATTGTCCGTAGTTATAGCACAAATCAATCGTTGCGATATGTTCTGCTTTAGACATATCAAAGTTGTTGGGCAAAGGTATCTCTATTTTCGGTTGACCCTGTGCCATAGAAAGTTCAACGCGTTTACCAAAGAGCCTACCTTCTACTAAACGAATGGCAGACTTTTTCCAACGTGTCGTCATATAGTTTTTTCGTTTGTTAGGAGGTTTCGGCTTTCTAACGCCACCAGATTTTTTCAGAGCAGAGTAGGACAACCAAGACTTGAAGTAACGCTCCCGAACCGCTTGCCTACTCTGTGAGTGCAAGAGTGGATTAGATAGTTTTCGGTCTATCCAGTCTTCGCAGTCTTTACCGAAATAGAAGTCTCTGTGAGCATGAGAATACCCACGGTGCCATTGGTACATATTCATTTGATCGCAACAGTCGTTCCAAACAACAGCAGACGCAGCATGAGCTTCAGAGAATATCGGTTGTGCTTCTATTTTCAGTGTTTGGGTGCGGTAGAAACTTGGCATTTAGACACCTTTCTGGTTTTCTACATATTGTTTTAGAACTTGTAGTGTTACACCCCCTGTAGACGCTACAAAATAGCAACGTGTCCATAAGTTCGGCAGTCTTGATTTTAGGTGCGGAAACTCCTCACGAAGAACTTTAGCCGTCATTCCTTTGAGTTTGCCAATCATTACACCAACGGCTTGAGTTGGAGGAATGCTAATCAACAAATGTATGTGGTCTGTCATTGTCTCTAAAGCACGAACCTTAAATCCGTGTTTTTCTTCTGATTCTATTACAAGTTCTTTGAATCGTTGTTGAATTTCAGAAGACAAGACACTTCTTCTGTATTTTGTACACCAGATGATATGGTACTCACAGGCGTATGTAGCAGACCGCGTCGTTTGATATGTTAAAATAGGTGTTTCTAATTTCATTCTAAAACCTTTTTTGTGTTAGATTATACATATATTATACCACAAAAATGTTAGAATTTCAAACCTTTTTTCAATATAGATCCTTGGTCTAATTCAATAGGGCGGTGTCTACATCCCCCAACTAAAGCAAGGGGGTTTTGACACCGAAGAATTTGATAAGGTTGATTTACATTACTTAATTCTAATGTACCCGATGTACCCGCTGAAAATTTGAAGTTTTTTCTTAAAACGGGATTTTAGTTGAAAACTGAAAGTAGATATGATAAACTATACGATAGATACCGCGTTGTTGGAAGTGCCAAAGCACGGTGCTTCGATTGCGCTTCAAAACTGAGAAAGGGGTCTCTTGATGCCAGAACTTTACGATACGCGTGCACCGAATCCGCCTTCACGTGCCATCTTAGTAGGTGTAAAACTACGAAATGTGATGATGGACGAAACAGAAGAGTCACTACAAGAACTCCAGCAACTCACAGAGACTGCTGGGATTAAAGTCGTCTGTGAAACGATTCAAGCCCGTAACGCGCCAAACCCGACCTACTTCATCGGCGAAGGAAAGGTTGAAGAACTCAAACCACTGATTGAAGAACTCGACGCGGACGCAATCATCTTTGACGAAGAACTGTCACCGGCGCAGACACGTAATCTTGAGCAGGCATTTGACATCGCTGCAATTGACCGAACAGGACTTATCCTTCAGGTGTTCGCACAACGGGCACTTACCAAAGAAGCACGGTTACAGGTAGCATTGGCACAGCTCGAATATGCGCTGCCACGCCTCACACGGATGTGGACACACCTTTCGCGACTTGCGACAGGCGGTGGTGGTGGTAGGCACCTCCGGGGTCCCGGTGAAACACAGCTTGAAATGGACAGACGCTGGGTACGTAGGAACATTGGACAGGTCAGAAAAGCACTGCAAGCGGTTGAAAAACAACGCACTGTCCAACGGAGAAACCGCTCCGAAAAAGTCAAAGTGTCTCTCGTTGGGTATACCAATGCCGGGAAATCGACACTCTTCAATCGTTTGACAGGTGAGAGTGTCTTGGTTGAAGATAAACTATTCGCAACCTTAGATTCAACCACACGGAAAGTGAATTTGCCACAAAAGCAGCAGATTCTCCTAAGCGACACCGTCGGATTCATCAAGAAACTGCCCCACCAGTTAGTAGCAGCATTCAAGGCGACGCTCGAAGAGGTAACGGAAGCCGACCTTCTACTTCACGTTATTGATGTGAGTCATCCAGAGGCAGAAGCACAGATAGCCGCCGTAAACGAAGTCCTTAACGAATTGGACGCGACGGAGATTCCAACGTTTATAGTTTTCAATAAAATTGACCGGCTTAAAACAGAGGACGACCTACACCTCCTACAGTGCCAGCATCCAGGTGCGTTTCTAATCTCCGCGCAACGCGGTGACGGCGTTGAGACATTAATGGATGCACTGGCAACGCGGTTTGCTAAACTCGGTACGAACCTCTCTTTCAGTATTCCATATACAGACGGAAAAACGCTCGATTTACTCTATAAACACGGCACCGTGCTTAATACCGAATACGCAGATGAAGCCATTCACGTCGAGGCACGCCTGCCGAACCGCTACCTCAAATCGGTCTCCGAATTTTTGGTCTCTTCTGAAGGATAGAGGTTAAAGATGCGATGGCTCGACCAGACTGACATCGGACACGACTTGCAAATCTGTCCAGATTGTGATAGAGCATACGAGGTACTTGACCAGTTTTTGGGCAGCCCGCCGGAAGAACAATCGCACAACTGGATAGATGCCGTGTTCAACGATGCGTATTATGTCGCGATTCGGTGTCCGCAATGCCTCGAAACCCGGCACCTCTGTATACAATCTCTAACTGCTACACAGTTTCATAGCGAAAAGGAAAAGAAATGAAAATAGGTGTTACCCAAATTATACTTGGAGGCATGTCGTTAGACGATACGCTCTCCCTCTGCCAAGATGCTGGATACGATGCCGTTGAACTCACTTTCGGTGAAGGAAAAGATACGGACATCAATATGAGCGATGCGGAACTCGGAGGCATCGCAGCGAAGTGTGCAGCAGCAGGTATCGAAATTGGCAGTATTACAGCAGGTTACGTTGACCGTGGTAACCTCTTAAGTTTGGATGCAACGCAGCGCGAAAAAGGGGCGGTCTCTCTCGCTCGTGGCCTGGAAGTCGCGGGCGCACTTGGTGTTGGAGGGATTCTATTGCACCCCGGTCAACTCACTGCTGAGGGGACATATCAAGAAGTTTGGGATAACCTCGTCGGTATCCTGAAAGACTTAGCACCTTCTGCAGAAACACACAAGGTTGCTATCGGACTCGAAAACGTTTGGAACAAATTCCTGCTCAGCCCTAAAGAGATGCGCGATATTGTAGATGAGATAGATAGCGAGTGGGTCGGCACCTATCTTGATACGGCGAACATGATGGCTTACGGCTACCCGGAACACTGGATCCGTGAACTCGGACACCGTATTAAACGGGTACATTTCAAAGATTTCGCCCGCGGCGCACATCAGTTCGTTAACCTCTTAGATGGTGATACAGACTGGAAAGCAGTCATGGAAGGGTTCCGGTCCATCGGTTACGATGGCTACGTCATTCACGAAGTCGGTGGTGACAGGGCAGCCCAGATTGACCTTGCGAAACGGATGCGTAAAATCGTTGCCATGTAACCTAAAGTGACCGGAAAAAGAGAAGGCGATGGCTTTAAGAAAAACCATCGCCTGATGCCGGAGGTCGGACTCGAACCGACATGGACCTAGGGCCCGCGGGATTTTGAGTCCCGTGCGTCTACCAATTTCACCACTCCGGCTGCGTTTAGCAACATATATTATAGCACACTCTCAGCGAAAAGTCAAATTTTCAATTGGCCATTA
Source organism: Candidatus Poribacteria bacterium (assembly GCA_965208735.1). GTDB lineage: Bacteria > Poribacteria > WGA-4E > WGA-4E > WGA-3G > WGA-3G. The sequence goes on along the minus strand of CBDBPM010000002.1, from coordinate 3,013,139 downwards.
ACCGTCAGCCATCAGTCCGTTTTTTTGAAAAAACTTTCAGTCTTGAGTAGTTATCAGTTTTCAGTTAAGAGGTTTTCGTTTAACGCGCCTCTTTTGTAACTAATAACTGACAACTAACAACTAACAACTAAAAAACCATGGCGAACCAACAACGAAACCTTGCATCTGAAAGTATATTCCAACGCTTTTTTACGAGCGCGATAGCACTCCTTAGCCAACTGCGTGAAAGGGAGATGTGGCAGACCGTATGGCATTGGGTGCTTTGGCGTACCATACCTAAACGCCGCCGTATTCTTAGACTCATACAAGAACTCCAACCGCTTCACGCAAACGCGCCTCCTGAGATGCGTGCGCTCAGAGATGAAGTCTTCTCAAAAAGCTGCTTAGAGCTGAAACGTCCGGAACAAGAACAGATTCTCTTAGACACTCTGATACATGCACATCAACCGCTCGGATTTGAACAAATTTTCTTTGCAGCGATCTATCCGGTCTTACTCAAACGCGACATGGTGGTCATCCCAATCACCACTGAAACTCCACACCGGCTTGACGTAGAAATCGGTTACCTTGGACACAATGAAGATTATTTCTTTTGGGTGCTTGAGATCGACAGCACAAAACGCCTCACACTCGACACGCAGCTCAATCCGAGAATGGAGACGCGGGACGATAAACGTTATGCGATCTATTCACTCGGAAGTAGTGGACTTGTAGACACAGACTTTGCCGAATACGCTGAGCAGTGGCTTCTTGAGTCTCCTCGTTTGACAACAGCACTTCCGCTGCTTGCCGCAGCGTATGCCGATCAGTGGATCCTCAACTCACGTCTCTACCTATCCCACATCCTCACAGATCTGAAAAAACGGAATTATCAGGTTACAGCAATGGTAATACCTGATTTTGAACGGGAGCGGTTGTCACTTTTACGCCGTCTCTCCCTGGACCGGCTAAGAAAACGTCAACTTCTGTCCGCACGCCGAAATCGGTGAGGTAGATACCCGGCTCAATTGAGAAACAGACACCAGAGATCAAGGCACGTGCATCCCGCGTCTCTAAGTTATCTAAATTCACGCCGTTCCCGTGGATAACAGTGCCGATGTTGTGTCCTGTACGGTGAATGAAGAATTGTCCGTATCCCTTTTCAGTGATATACCCGCGGACACAATCATCCACCTCATAACCGTGAATGGGTGCATCGACTGCCCATTTTTCTCGGATGAATCGTATGGCTTTATCCCGCGCTTCCTTGACGATATCGAAAATTTCAACGTACCGCGTAGGGACGGTTTCCCCGGCATAAGCCACCCATGTCGTGTCCGCAAAAACCGCATCTGGGTCTTTCTGCTTTGCCCATAAATCGATCAGAATGAAATCACCTGCTTTAATCGCTTGGGTATCCGTTGCACTGGGTGCATAGTGCGGGTCGCTGCTCTTTGCATTTACAGCGACAATCGGTGGGTGATCTGTAACCAAATCCATTGCATCAAATTGTCCGAGAATCTCTTGCTGTACGTCGTATTCCGTAATTGTTTTCCTATCACGCAGCTGCGAACCGATCCACGCAAAAGCGTAATCTTTCGCTCGCAATACCGAGTGTGCGGATGTCTGATGTCCTGCTGCTTGCGCATCGCTGAGACGTGCCTCTACCCGTTGTGCAAGTTCCGCAGACGTTTGCACTTCAATCCCAAACGAACGGATCCACTCCAGCGTGCCGGCATCTACCCGTGAAATGTAGGGAATTTCGGCGTTTGGTGAATACTCCATCGCAACCATTTTGACACCCGTAAGCAGGGTACGGATCGCCTCATTAAGTTCTTCCCATCCTGCGTAAAGCGCCACCTGTCCTTGCACGTTGGTGAAGTTTGATGTCTCAATCCGATGGACCAACCATCGCGGCTCACCGTGTTTAGGGATAAGGCAGAACCATCGGCGGGTAATGTGTGCCTCCGCTAAGCCTGCGACGTTCTGTGCAATCGGGTTTATCCCACGAAAATCGTATAGGAGCCACGCGTCTAAGTCTAACGCTGCCAACTCATTCTGAATTTCAGTTATTTTCATATTCTCTAACCTCTGGTCAACGGTAAACTCTCCCACGATGCTTGATTCGATAAATTCTGACACGATGATTTTCATCGTCTATTCGATAGAGAACTCGGTACGCCCCAACACGTAGTCGCCAACTATCACTTATCTGTCCTGAAAGTTTAACAACCCCAGGAGGCCGAGGATTACTTTCCAATTGTTGGAATATAGCATCAATACGACGGATGACATGCTGCGGTAGATTCCGAATTTCTCTCTCAGCACGACGCTCCAATTGCACCGTATAAACCGTCGAACTGTTCAAAGTTTTCCTTCTTTCTCTAAGTCAGATCGAATTTCTTGATAGTCCCGAAAGTCCGTCGCAGTTTCAACAACTGAATCCATCTCTAAAATGTCCTCTAAGTCCTCAAGACGCTTTATGAGGAGATGATATTCTTTTATTGTAAGGACAGCAGCAGTTTTTTCGCCTGTGTCATCAACAATATATTTCGGATTGATATTAAGCATAAAGACGCTCCAATATAATAATGTCTTTTTTAAGAAAAAGTAAGCCAACTTAGCGGAAAACTTCATCAAGCCGCCAGACGAGTTTAATCGCATCCGACCAACCTATTTTAGCAAAAAGATCTAACAGATTCAAGAGGTCTTCCAAGGCTTCACCGTCGCGCACTTCATGTCGATAATCAGCAAGCACAATTTCAACGAATTCAACAACATCACGAACCGCAATGGAATCGAGATTGTAACCGGACGGTTCGCTTGACTGGACAACCCCGGTTGCTAAATGCAAAACACCTTTGGGATCACAACTGAGAAAGCTGGTTAGAACTTGCATAAAATAGTGTGCTGTCGGTGCGAACATTATACCGTGTTCTTTGTTGAGTGCAAAATTGATGACTTGTTCCATTAGTGGCTTAACTTCACTATAAAAACGGCAGTGCAACCTATAGGAAACCTCCTCCTTTGGTTTATTAGACTGTTCTCTTTCATGTGCAACCTCATAGTAAAGACACGTGATAACCCCCTCAATCACTGTGTAGGTGTCATGTAACTCTTTCTCTATTTCCTCATCCCTATGCTTTTTAAGGGTGGTGCATAACTCCTTAACTCCATTAGAGGCTACAGTAATTGCTTTACCTACCCATTCAACGGCGCGTTTTGTCCTTTCGCGTCCATCAGATGTTTCAAGGTGCTTGGGGACAACGTAATTTGTCATGGCCTTATCCACGATACGGGTCAGGATGTCAGCAAACCGGATCGGTTGTTTGAAAAATCTATCTTGGATTGTTTTCAATGCCCATGAATTCTCGCGTTCAATTGCCAACCACATCAACAAATCGGCAAATGGATCTGAAAGTCCTTGTTTTCCCGGCGGTGAGGGCGTGTGTTCAAGCAGTTTTTCCATAGCGTGGGTTACTTTGGCTTCATTCTCTTTTCGATGTGCGACGACATAATCTAATATAAAGTAGAGATATTCTTGAACGACGTGATTTGGTTCATTTACCGCCCTACTGTCCATGATATGCCAGAATCTATCTGAAGCTTTGGCATAAACATTGGTCAACTCCATCGCTGTTACCATCCGGACAGATGGCACCGGGTCATTCGCAAGTTTCTCGATTGCATCCAATATTTCCGGACCTGGTTGGTGAAACGAGAGTCGAAGCAACCCAGAGGCTGCTGCATGTCGTGGATATGGCGAATAAGCTGAAGAATCGAATTGTTCATCACAATAGAAATCAGGTATAGGTTGTTCCACCCCTTCTAAAAGCACCTGACGGCAAAAAGTAAAGGAATCACTTTCAAGATTATTAGCGATCCGACCAAGAATTGCGATACAATCGGTTAGTTTACGCCATAGCGAATCAATTACCGCTTGATCGGCTATTGTGTTGTTACTCTTTAGGGCGGTGTATGCCTCCTGTAATTGCGGTAAAATCAATTCTGCGGCTTTCTGAGTTGGTATATCATTTCGCCAATCAGAACTGAATTTATCGAGATGATCGGAAAAACGACGTAATTCTTGATTTTCAGGTGTGGTTGTGTCAATCCCTTGTTCTTGAAACCACATTTCCTCAGTAAAAGGTTGAGATGTGACACTAACACTCACTGGAGGTTGATTTACTGGAACACTATTTTCACGTTCCATTTCTTCCCGAATTTGCTTTGCCTCATCAGTACGTAGCAAATCCGCGGGAATTTGTGCAAGAAGACGATTTCTCCGCAGTTTAAGAGATTCCTGATTATCCTCTGTCTCTTCAGGAATTGCCAAGATGCTCTCTTCAACCTGACAAAGTTGGTTTGACGTAAATTCAGGCGCAGCGGCCTCTAAAAATATCCCAAATTCATAGGAGACTTCAAAATGGGACTGTATTGGTTTCGCGACACATAATTCAAAGAGGCGTGGCGCGAAAACTTTGGGAAACTGTGATGCTGTCTTCAAAAGCCGTTTCCAGAAAAACGCAATCCGCACCTCATCACGAAAAACATCAAGAATTGAATCAAGAAGCGGATCTTCTAACTTTGCCAATTCTACTATGTAGTCAAACAAGGCATTCGCAAGTTTAATTGGTTCAGGCGGAGTTTTCTGTCGATCCCATATATGACTACTGTCTTGGACAAAGCTAGCGAGTTCTCCTCGAAAATTAAATGTCTCTATGAAACCCTCAAGTGGTTTATCTATACGTGTGTGGATAATGAAGTTATTTAGACTACGAATTACTGCATCCACGGCAGTTAATCGTGCTGCGCGAAGAAAATCAGGGAGATGCTTTCCCAACCGATATTGGCACATCCTATAATCTTGCCTGCGGAAACTTCTAAATGGTAAAATGAATCCACCTCGATGTACCTCTTCATCGCTGAGCTCGTAGTGGGTAAATACTGCTCTATAGACCGAGGCAACAAATTCAGGATCATGCTTCCAAATTTTGTCAACATGTTCAGTCAACCTTGATGGAAAGTCTATCGGAAAATTGTTTCTCGATAGCAGCTCAAGAACCTTTTCAAGAAGGACACGAGATTCTTCAATATTTGTGTGATATGTTTTGGCAACAAGCGGCACCGCACCATAACTACCGAACCGATCATACCAATCGCTTTCTCTTACTTCTCTTTCCTTCCACACCCACTCAAGTAACCGCCGGCCAATCCGTCCACAAGCGTCTATGATAGATGTTTCAGTTTTTGGTACTCGCTCAAGAATACCTGAAGTGAGGGTTGCTAAATCCCAAGCAAAGTCACTGTGTAAGTGTGCTGAAATTTGATCGAAAAAATCGATCCAAAGTGTGTCACGCTCAATTTCCAGCATTCGGAGTGACTGCAAAAGTCTCGCCATCGTCTTGCTTGCGACAGGGTCTCCGTTCTGTAGTTTCCCTAAAAGCGATGTGAGTTGGTCAACAGTACTGGCTTCATTTGCGATAACGCTTGTCGGAATTAAGCGCGCGACGAGACGCAAATGTACAGATTGATCACTCGGAAAAATGTGCCAGAAAGCCTTCCAAAAACTTTCAGCATCATAATACCAGAGACGAGTGAAAAAATAGGTGAGGCTTGGTCGTAGAAAAAGCGGACGCGACGGTTCTTCAAGGATGAACTCTTCAAGGTGATGAGGTTCATCATCAATGAGCAAGACGCTAATTGCATAGTCAAAGAGAATATTGTGAGAAAAAGCAATCCGTCGTCCAGTCGAAGAGACCTTTGCTAAGATTTCATCACTCTGGAGTTTATCAAAAACTGGTTCATCAAGGTTCACATCCTTATCAATCTTATCTATCCTGACAGTCAACGAACGCTCCTTAACCATTTGATGTGAGATCTGCCGTAGAATTCGTGCCTTGTTTTTATCTCCAATTCGTCGTTGCCAAAACCGATCCAGTAACTGAACTTCGGAACGAATCTGGCTAAAAATACGCACAATTTCTTGTGATGAATCTCCTTGTTTTCTTTTTATCAGCACAATTTTTTCCAATAACCAGAGATTAAACGGCTTTGCAAGGATTTTCTTAAAGTCGTCAGAGCCGTCGTCGTAAACAGATTTTGGACATCCAATTTGACTTAATGCTTGTAATATCTCGTTCTTATTGAACGGTGGAATTGTGAAATGGCGACATAAAATTCCATCGGTTTGGTATTTGGATAGATCTATATTATCAACATTGCTGAATAGATCTAAGAGTTCTTGCGATTTCGTGGCATCATAAGTGCGAACAGTAACGATAATATTCCATGACTCTTTGAGTTTATAGATTGCGCGCCGTATTAACTTTAAAAAGCGATTGCGCGTCTCTTCATCTCGAGCTGCATCAAAGGCATCGAACAGCAAAATTGATTTATCGTTTGATACCGGAACGGATTTCAACTTTTCAATCAGGTCACCTTTGTAAGATAACTCTTGCCGTAAGGTTTCGGCAGTGCCATCTCCAAGTTGATCAATGGGCAAAAATAGATGCGGTGTTTCGGATGACTTCAGGTGTTGATGGAGTTCTTTAAGTAAATATGTTTTTCCGACCCCTGGACCTCCAATAACTACCCCGTTTCCTCGCGAGGCAAAGTCCTGCAAGTCATTGTGTAATTCTTCTCGATTAATTTTTATCGTTCCTGATTCCTCACTCCATAAGTTATTAACCTGTTCTAACCAATCCAATATATCCTGAGGTTCGTCACCCATCTGCCCTTCACCGAAATGTTGCTCAAGTATATGCTCTACTCTGCGCGTCTTTTCCAGAGAAAATCCTGAAATTTCTTTGAGTAAGTCGCTATAATCAAGTATGTCATTTTTTTTGTCAAAAGTGAATTTACCATTTACGATTTCGTCAATTTTTTTTGATTGATATCTGCTTTGTTTTTCTGTCAAGATATAGATGACAAGATGGTCGTATTCTTTGTATAGTTCACGAGCAACAAATTTTTCTAAAGTCCGTTTGACCTTTCGGGAATTAGGCGTTGATGTAATTTGGTAAGCTGTTCTCGTTTTTTTATCGCCTAAATCTATTGCGGGAAAATTAGACCCCTCGGACACATTTAAATTTTTTAAATGTGTATGTTCATAGATTTCGGAAAACAATTGAATTAATACATTTTCAGATACACAATTAATATCCCTTTTACCCATTGCGGTTGCAACTCTAATTTCATCTACAAACTTTAACATTAATTTACCGATACTATCTTGAGATTCCTGTAAATTCATTGAATTAACACCTCATGTATAACAATGGGTTGCGTTAAATAGCGTTATAGTGTTAGACACACGGTAAGTCTCCCATCAGCACCGCCACTATTAACCTTAACATATAATAGCACATTTGACCGGAAGAATCAAGATAATATAAACATGCCGCCCTTACAGGGCTGAAAGATAGATAGAATCCTTTTCTATAAACATTTCGTCCCTACGGGACTAAAGAAATGACTCCGATGGAAATAGGTGATTGACTGCGAATCACCAACAACTGAATACCTCTGAAACCCCTCCCAAGAAACGTTGACAATTAAGCGTTCACACCGTATAATACCCTTCAAGTCCAACGCGGAGAAAGTGAAATGAATTTTGACATTACAGATTTAGATACCGGTTTTTTGATAACATTGGCTCTGGTGACTGTGGTCTGGGGAATTGCTGCCACAGTTTTCGGAATCTTGATAAAAATCGTCTTTGCTATAGCAGTTTACCGAGACGCGGCTCGGTTAGATCGCGTACGAACTTTGGGTTAGATCGCGTACGAACTTTGATTATAGCAGGTCCTGCGATATGGGGTATAGCAATCCTCATCGGCGGCGTAATTACAGCGGCTATCTACTGGGCAATGCATCACTCCCGCCTCAATCCAGATATCCCTATCGCCTCCACGGAAACAACAGAAACCGAAGAATAAGCATAGTAGGTATAGCACAGGTGGCTTGAAAAACGAGATATTAAGTCCTCAATCCAAACCTATGGATCAATCCGAGAAACAGAAATATCCGCAAGAATACTTGGAGAGATGTCGGCACTCTGAAATCCAGGCACTCCGTCCGGAAACAGAAGACACCGAAGGCGTTTGGATACCGACACTCGAACAACTCCAGCAACTCCTAACACAGAAACTCCCCTACCCGGATCGGTCCATTTTCCAACGCACCGCTAACGGTTGGGAATATCAAACCTATTTTCGTGAATGGGCTGCCGATTACGGCACCTATATTGATACACATCGACAGTTTATCGGACCTGATGCCGAGAGCGTGCTTTTGCAAGTATTGATGGCACTGCTCGGTATTGGCGAACGGTGGATGGTGTAGAGTAGTAGGCACACTCCGCTGTGCCGTAACAAAGAGGAACACTATGACATTTGGAACACTACTGGCAACGATCCGAGATTACAAAGGGGTAGGTGTCCCACACCTTGAACCGCTAACAACACTCCTCAACGATGCGTTCGGCGATTGGCTTGCATCACAAGGGGTTAGTTACCTTATGATGTTAGGAGATAACACGTTATGCCTAAATGTGAGAGGCGAGTTAAAACACACGACATTGGTAAAGGGAATAAAAACATACTCCCGATTTCTTGTGATTTCGCTGGATCAAGTGGATGAGAATCCAGAGACAATAACGGAGGCACTCAAATGCTATAGTTCAGAGGGTGATGGGGCTTACGTCTGGGTTATTCCTGATGGTTACATGGCGGCACTCACGCCAGCAGAACAGGAATGGGAACAGCACGGCGGCGGCTATTTCTCACATGAATCTATATGCATCTCCAACACCGCCGACATAGATACCCGTTGTGTCTTAGAAGTGCTTTATGAGGATATGACACTGGAGAACGTCTCTTGTGAATTTGAGGTGCCAGCGCATCGTTCGGTGCATTACCGGCTCGATAAACTCACGGACGCAAACGGTGAACCGTTGATTGCTAAAGATGCTCCTGTCAGTTACAAGATCACGAGTCGCGATGCACGGGTTGTCGTTCAAGGTTCGCGTATCCTAACGAGCGGTGAAAATAGCATATTTGCCAGTTTTGGAACCGTCATGGCGTGGTCCCCGCAATAGGCAATAGCCTTTTCTATTTGTAGGCGCGCTTTGGAAGCGCGCCCTTTAAGTAAGCAAAGAGATTGTCTACTTCACTATCAGCATTTTACGGGTACCCGTGAAATCGCCTGCGGTGAGTGTGTAGAAATAGACACCACTCGCCACAGATTCTCCTACCTCGTTTTTGCCATCCCAATACACAGCGCGGCTCCGACTCTGATAGATACCAGCAGCCTGATGCCCTAACGCCAACGTCCGAACCAAGACACCATCCGGAGCATAGATACGCACTGTCACATCCGCAGCCTCTGCGAGGTCGTACGGTATCCATGTTTCAGGGTTAAACGGGTTTGGATAATTCGGTAGTAACGCAGTCTTCTCTGGAAGCAGCGATGCCAAAAGGCGTTGGAGGCTTTCGATGCCTTGCTGGAAAGTGAGCGAACCGTCGTTTTCAACTTTTGCCTGTGCGATCCACGCTTGAACCATCGCTGGATCTAATTCCACGTTGCCTATAGCAGGAATACTCGCCGGAGCTGCTGTCGCTGTGGATTCACCTAAATATTGTGCTACAACGATGAGGTCTAAAACGTTAATAGTTCCATCGCCATTGACATCCGCTTGGCGGTTGACGGACGCATCTTCACCTAAATATTGTGCTACCAGAATTAGATCCAGAACGTTCACTCGACCATCCTGATTGACATCCCAAGCGGGATACTTACGGTCTTCCACAGTAATAACAATTTCAGGTCCATCCGTAGAGATGACCTCGCCACTGCTGGAACCAGCAAAGAAATTGCTAAGCGTCACTCGGGCTTCTCCGGTAGCCTTTGCCGTGAATGTAACCAATAGCAGCGTCCCTGTGCCGTTACCACTGCCCTTAAGCTTTGCTGTGCTGATACCTGTGATTTTACCTGTTGTGTTATCAATCATGCCTTGCAGAAAGAAAGTATCTCCACTTTTCACCTTCAGAAAATCGCCTTCACTGACCTCAACGGCTTCAAGTACATCCGAGTCAAATGCAATATCCGTTTGCCATCCTGCTAAATCCGTCACATCTTCTGCACTGAGACGAACGGTGAAGGTACCGCCGAAGCGAACGGGATCAGCATCTGTGGAGAGAGAAAAGAATTTGGTATCACCGACATCCGAGATGGACGGTTCTCCGACCGTGATGACTATATCAGGCGGACGAGAGGAAATTGTCTCACCAAGACTTGAACCGGCTTGAAACTTACGCAGCGACAACCGGCTCTCTCCGTTTGCCTTCGCTGTGAATGTAACCGACAAAAGTGTGCCCTCGCCACTCGCTCCACCTTCGGAGAGCCGCGCGGAACCTATACCGGTAATTCTGCCTTCTGTGTTATCAACCGTGCCTTCCAAAAAGTGGGTGCGTCCACTGCCCTGCTTCAGAAAACTGCCCTCGCGGACATCGTTTACTTTTAGCACTGCGGGATCAAAAGTAATGTCAGATTGCCACCCGGCTAAATTGGAGATATTTTCTGCTTTGAGTTGAACGGTGAATGTAGCACCAGCCTTCACCTGCGTCGCCTCCCTGGAGAAAGAGAATCTGGGACCAGGGAGTGAGACTGTATATTCAGTATCAGGTGCGAACCCAAAATGCCCTCCCAGACGACCATCCCACTTGTAGACAGAAATCAATAAGACGTTTTTTCCCCGTTTCAATGTGGCTGGGAAAAATACCTGGTAATCAGTACTCCAACCATAGTGCTCATTAATCAACTGCCCATTCAGCCAAACTTTGTGATCATCAGCACTTCCAGCAAACATCGTGGTCTTCTGCTCTCGCGGCGAGTCCAAAGTGATGGAACCGTAAACTATATTTGAGACATCACCGCGGGCACCCAGTATTTCCTCGATATTATTCCAACTGTCAGACTTAATTTTGCCGGCTGTCCAGACTTTGTCGCCGACGGACTGCCCTTCCGTTGCACCGTTTGTAGCAATCTCCAACTCTGTTACATCACCACCACTTGCTCCCGCAAGCAAATCCTTGTTACTACGGAAGTCATCAAAGCTTAATCCGGGGAACTGCACCCATAACCAGGGGCCTTTTATTTTTGGACCTCCTTGCCGGAGAACACCGGGATTATTCGTTGACTTGATAAGTGTGTTCTCAACTAACGCTTCGAGAGGTGAAAAATTGGATATTGCGTTATTGCGGAGATCAAGCCGCTCCAAGTTAGTTAACCCCGCAAGGGGCGACACATCCGATATTTGGTTATTTTCAAGGTATAATAACTCCAATCGTGTTAACTTCGCCAGCGGTGATACATCTTTGATAACGTTAGCATCAAGATTTAGATGTTCCAAACGCGTTAGGTTACCCAACGGTGTTACATCCGATATCAAGTTATTAACCAATGACAACCATTCCAACTGTGTTAACTCCGCTAATCCAGAAAGATCTGAGATATTGCAGTCAGTGATTTCCAAACGTCTCAGTGCTTTTAAACCTTTCAGAGAAGGAAAAGCCGATATTAATCTGTCATCGCCAAATTCGATCCATCTGAGTCTTGGTAATTTTGCCAAGGATGAGAAGTCTGAGATAGGCGTGCGCCAAGCATCTATCCGTTCCAAACTGATTAATCCCGCAAGCGGTGACACATCCGATACTGGATTATCCGAGATCCCTATCCCGTTTAGCTTTATTAATCCGTTCAACGGGGACAAATTGGTTATTTCGTTCTCCTCAAGTCCTAACCAGTTTACATTGATTAACCCTGCAAGCGGGGATATATCGGTTATCTGATTGCCCCGCAGCTTGATGTTATTGAGTCGGGTTAAGCCTCTGAGCGGAGATAAGTCGGATATAGAATTGTGTCGAAATTCTATCCGTTCCAGTTCTATCGCAGCCTCAAGTCCTGCCAAATTGCTAATGCCAGCATCATCAGCATCAATCCGCGTCAATCTTGCCATATCTGCCGCAGTAATCAAAGCACCTGGAGCTTTACCGAGCAAATTTTCTATCACAGACCGGAGGTTCGGGTCGGGAATAGAAACCAAATCCCCTGGACGTAGCTCCGTCACTGGATCGACGGGTCGCGTTACAGTGTCGTCTGCGGAATTCAGTGCGGAAATCACTGAGGTAAAGTTGGAAGTCCAAGCATCCCGACTCACGTTTCCATCTTCCAACAGCCCTGCCAAACCTAAATCCCGTAAATGCTGTTTATCAAGAATCTCTTGGAGGAACGCGTCTGTTTCTAAACCGACAGCAGCGGCAGCGTACGCCGCATCCACCGGACTTTGAAATTCCTCGTGGAATCGATGCACGGGTTCAATACCACCAAATACGCCACCGGTCTTTTCGAGTGCCTCTCTGTAACGTTCCGTGTCCTCCTCTACCAGATCATCCATCACCGATTGCTCCACATACAGACGTAACCCCTGATCTTTCGCCGGTCCTTCAGGATCCTTCAGGATAACTGCACGCACTTCATCTTCAAACGTCTTCATGCCTTCTGTGTGGCAACCGATACATGAGAGTCCGTTGCGCACAGCAGGATTGCTCGCTGCAGGGTTAGAAACGATGGTCGTCGGTGCCTCATCTATCCGATTCCCAGACGCATCGGAGATGTAGTATCCCTGCAAACCGTTCGGCAGATTGAACACCACCTCACCACCGTCGTGTTTGAAAGTCAGCGGATGTGTAAAGATATGCTGTGAACCTACACTGCCCGCAAAATCGTAGCTTTTCCAATACGCACCGTATCGGGAGGTGTGCCGTTCCACCACGCGATTGTTATTTGATACCCCGGAATCGTTGAACCCTGCACGCCAGACGCGAACTCCGGGTGCACTGTCTATATTTCTCGTGACATTAACTTCGAGTTGTTGTTCTAATTCCCGATCTGTCCCTGGAAGGTCCAGAATATCGTGGTAAAGCGGCGGCAACGACGCATTCGCAAGGAACCAATCCACATGTACAAACGGCACTTCGCAGTCCATTTCTGTCCGCAAATGCGTCAGTTTTTCATGTAGACCTGCTTGCGTTTCAGGATCAAAGTCAATGCTATAGGGATATTCGCGTTCAATCTGCATCCACGCTTCGTTTCTGACATCCCACTCATAGTGGCGCAGGTCGATGTAAAAGAGAGTCTCTTGCGGGTCAATCGGTTCTGGGTTGATCACCTCAAACCCCCAAGAGAGACTATTGACGAGTTTCGAGAGCGCGATCTTATAGGCATCAAGTGCTTCTGGACTTTCACCCGCGTTATAGAGATGTGTGAGTGTAAAATAACGCGCAGACGGTCGATCAAATGCCGAGAGCGTCTCAAGATGCGCTTTGATGGTATCAAGCATCGTATCCGTCGTTATGAAGTTGACATCATACTGCACCTCCCAATCCGGCGCACCCACGGCAATCCATTGACGAATCGTGTCAAGCGCAACATCTGAGAGTGCCGGCGACCCCCACGGCATTCGCGGCTTTTCCGGGGTATTCTCAATTAAACGTCTGTAGAACTCCGAAGCATTAGGGTCTCCCGGAATAATAGTCTGGTTTTCAATCAGTGCTGTGTAATCAATGATCAGATCCTCAGTAAACGAGCCGTGTTCACCATGACATAGCAAGCAATTTTGTTGAAAGATAGCGTATGCCTCTTGCGCAAGGTTATTTTGCGCCTGTGCGGTACTAAATCCTAATCCAATAAATGTTAAAGCAACAAGCGATATGTATTTAACAATTTTCATCATCCATCTCCTTTGAAGATACACCTATCATTTTTTATTTCGGTCCGGTGCGGTTAGGAATGCAGATCGCATTTCGGCGCGTACGCCGCAAAACTGCACCTATTGTTCTCGCTATCAGTGTAGTCTACTTCCTTATGAGCATTTTGCGGGTTGCTGTGAAATCGCCTGCGGTAAGACTATAGAAATAGACACCACTCGCGACGAATTCACCGAGTTGATTACGACCATCCCAATACGCTGCACGCGTCCTTTGCTGATATACGCCCGCGGGTTGGTGTCCTAAATCTAACGTCCGAACCAATGTGCCGTTCACTGCAAAGATATGTAAAGTGACTTCGGTAGGTACCGCGAGTTGATAAGGTATCCACGTCTCTGGATTAAAGGGGTTCGGATAGTTCGCCAGTAATGCAGTCCTCTCTGGAATCAACGATGCTAAAAGCCATTGGAGGTTGGCAATCCCATTTTGGAATACAAGTGAGCCATCGTTTTCAATCTGCGCCTGCGCTATCCACGCGCGTATGACTGCTGGAGAAATCGCACCATTCATAGCAATAGCGGAAGGGGCGGCATTCGCTCCTTCTGCGTCCATACTTTGTGCCACAAGGATAAGGTCGGATATGTTGACCGTTCCATCACCGTTTATATCCGTTCGAGAGTAAATAGGTTTTATTCTTCCGAAGTCGCGTGCGACCAAGATTAGGTCCAGAATGGTCACCTTTCCATCTTCATTTATATCTGCCACACGCGGTCTGTCCACGAGAATTGAGGGGCCCGGTAAGTTCACTATGAATTCGGCATTGGCATCAAATCCAAAAAAGCCGCTCCACCAGCCTTCACCCTCGTAGACAGCAACTAACAAAATATTTGTCCCCTCCTCTAATGTAACAGGAAAATCCGCTTGGTAATCGTTAGCATCACGGTCTACGAATTTACTATGAACCAAAACACCGTTGAGCCAGACTTTAACAGCATCACCACTACCGACAAACATCTTTGTGCGCTGTTGGCTCAGCGACTCCAAGGTAATGGACCCGTACGCTACATGATAATTTATATCGCCCAACCCCAAAGCCGTAGCGTTCACCATGTCATTTATGTTATTGCCACCCCTCCGGGAAAGCTTACCAACTGTCCAGGCTTTATCTCCAACCGGTTCCTCTGCCACCGCACCTTCCGTAGCGATCGCCAACTCTGTTACTTCACCGTCGCTTATTTCTGACAGAAAATCTCTCCGAGAAGCAGCCGCTTTTGAACCGGCCATACCATCTGTCGGTGCAATAACCCACAGCCACGGTCCTTCTATTTTCGGTGCATCGGGTGTGAATCCGGGGTTGTCATGCCGAACGATAATCACACTTGCAGGCAGTCCATCTAAAGGCGAAAAGTCCAATATCTCATTGTTTTCAAGGCGCAGCGATGTCAAGTTGAGTAATCCAGCAAGCGGTGATACATCGGTTATTTCGTTATTTTCCAGATTCAGACGCGTCAACCCCGTTAAGTTCGCCAAGGGCGACAAATCCCATATCTCGTTGCCAGCAAAGGACAGTTCTTTCAATCCTGCCGCGTTTGCCAAAGGGGAGAGGTCGGATATCTCGCCACCACAAATATCTATTTCCCGAATTTTGGGTAAGTCTGCCAAAGGTGTAAGGTCTGATATGATGGGGGTCCCCCAAGAGTTGAAACTTATCAGACTGATTAACCCTGTGAGAGGGGAGAGATCAATTGGCGGGTTTTCGTGTAGCCATATCCGTTCAAGTTTTATCAAGCCAGAGAGCGGAGCGAGGTCAGATATCAAATTATCCTCAGCAGCTAAACCGATCAAATTGATCAATTCTTCCACCGGTGAGAGATCAGGGATCGAGTTACGTGTAACAATTAGCCATTCCAAGTTGATTAATCCGGCGATCGGTGACAGATCACTTATCACGTTGTCCCGTAACTCTATAACACGCAGATGGACCAAGTCAGTAAGTGGTGATAGATCGGATATCAAATTATTATTGCATCTTATCTCTTCTAATCTTGTTGCAGATGCAAGTCCCGTCAAATCACGTATATTAGCGTTATGTGCTTCTAAGTGGGTTAACGTCGCCATCTCCTCTGCCGTAATCGTAGTACCCGTTGATTTACCTAAAGCTGCTGTGATTGCCCCCCGTAGATTTACGTCCGGAATGCTGACGGTCTGTGCATGTGTCGTCAATGGAAACAAGAACAGCGTTACACAGAGGGTGAGTGTGTAAACAAAAACGTATTTTTTCTTAGTTAATCCCATTCAATTTTATCTCCTATTCTACTGCTGGCATGTTCAAACCACAAAGGGCAGATTTACAATCGCACCGACATTTTAGCAGCAGCGTCCATCCTCATATTATAATTTAAGGATACTCTATAATACGAATGCGTGTCAACGTTTTTTTGAGAGGAAGGCGTGTAAAGCACATACAAATTGTGCTTATGAAGTTTAGGAATTTGGTTAGGGAACTCTGTCCGGAAGAATCCGGTGCGGTTGATAAAACGCACCCACCGCGTCAGGGAATCCTGCACACTACGTCTTCTGCTTCGGATTCCAGAACGCACAGATTACCGCTGTGATCGGAATAGCGAGAACTAAACCGAGCGTGCCAGCCAGCAATCGCACAATCTCTGCTGAGACGACACCGATGCTCAACAACTGCGCCGGCGGCGATTTGAAAAAGGACAAATTCGGTGCAGTAATCGTGACGACGAGGAGCAACTCCACACCCAAATAGGCAAAGACCAACGTATTCACCATCGTTCCGAGGATGTCTGTACCAACGTTAAGACCGGAGGCGATGAGCCGCCATGTCGGCATATTCGGGTTCGCTTTCCGAATTTCTTCCATACTTGATGCCACCTCAATCGCGCCATCTACAGCGACACCCAACACACCCATCAACATCCCTGCTAAGAGGATCTGCACGAAATCGAACGGTGGTGTGCGCGTCGCCTCTATAATGTCCGCCGAGATTGCGTTCTCTAACCCAGAGAAATGGAGATGTTGCTGCGCGAACAGGACAATCAGACCTGCTACTAAAATGCCACCCATCGTTCCGAACACGGCTGAAAACGTCTTCCGACTCGGACCGATGACGAATACGAGCGATACAAACGCTACCACGCCCGAAGTCAGCGTCACGATGAAGACGGCATTCGCACCCTCCGAAATCAACGGCAGCATGAAGAAATAGATGACGGCAGCAGACATAAGCATCGCACATGCTGTCCGGATGCCTTCAATTCGACCGACGAGGATAATCATGAGCAGCATCCCGCCTACCATCCAAATCAGAAAACGGTCTCTACCATAATCTTGGACGATGTTAACGAGGCTGATCTGCTCAGGATCCCCAGCGACACGGCACAGAATAACGTCACCAGGCTCCGCAGGGATGCTCAGCAACGGCATATTGTGGTTCACGATATTCCGTAACACCAAGCGTCTGCCTTTATACATCCCACTCAACATCTCTACTTCAAGGATATGATGCTCGCTTTTTGATTCATAGACATTGAGGACAATCTTCTCTCCTTGCTCCATTTCACGAATACTATAGGTTTGCTCATACTTCTCATCCGAGAGCAGCCAACGACTGTCTTTCCACGGTTTCACCGAAACGGTGACTTCGTCAGAAAACGGAATATTCTGCTCGCCGAACGCCTCACGCAAAGCAACAGGAACAACACGATTGTCGAGATCACTTATAGCACTGCTATCAATCTCAAAAAGGAAATTTCCGTTCGACTCAAGCAGTCGGGTAACTCGACCTTTCGCGTACTCCGATTGTTCTGAAATTGTCGCCGAGAGTCCATGTGTCCGGTGGTACACAAAGATTGTGCCGATCAGGACAACAGCCATCGCAATAGGCACAGCGATCCGTGCTTTGCTGCGTGGTGGGTCGGCACGGAACAGTTCCTCTAACTCTTCTTCCGAAGGTAGGTCCTCATGAATCTCGGATTTGTCTACCTTCGCGTATTGCGTCAGGAATCCAGCAACGGATGCAGCAATGGGGACTGTCAGCACCAATCCGATCGTGCCGACCACCGCTTGAATAATCGCGACGGCTGTCGCTTCATCGTTAACGAGACGGAGAAATGGGTAGAGGTAACCGACCTCTGGGAATTCAATACGCGGGAGCAGCATTGTCATCATGTGTGCACCAAGATATGCAAAGATGAGCGTGTCCGCCATCGTCCCCATAATATCGCGTCCGACATTCAGCCCTGCGCGAATCGCTTGTCGGACGGTGATGTTCGGATTCACCTGTTTGACTTCATGGACACTTGAGGAGATGGACATACTCACATCCATCATTGCCCCAACAGCCCCCAAGATGATGCCAGCGGAAAGAATACCCGTGAAGTTCCAACCATGTGAGGCGGGGGTCCGCCACAGTGCAATCCCAAGTTCAAGGAAACCAAACTCTTGTGCCAATCCCGTCAGTGCCATCGCATGTTGGCTGATCACCGACAAAATACCGACAGCGGCTAAGCCACCAAGCGTGCCAAGTACACCGGAGATGACCTTGAAACTAAATCCTGTAATGAGGACGAAGGTCGTTAATGTGAGGAGCGCAGCAATGAGGAGGGCAACCGCGATTGGGTTGTAACCGCTGATAGTTAGTGGTACCAGCAAGTAATACACAGCAAAAGCAGTAACAAAGAGCGTCAGAATCGCGCGGACACCTTTCATCCCCGCGACAAGTATCATCAGAACACCTAACGCACCCGCCAAATACAGCAGGAACGGCGTACGGAAGTACTCCCGCATAGACACCCGCTCAATTTTCGGGTTCATTGGGTCCCGGAGCGGAATATCAAGGAACAGCACTTCGCCTTTGTGCAGCACGCGGTCCCCAAAGGCGCGTCCCGTCCAGATATTGTTGACTTTAACTATTTCCCCACGAAATTGTCCAGAGAGGATACGGAAGGACAATACCTGGTCGGCTTCGTCGCTTGTGTCTATTCCAATAACGCGTCCCAAACAGACCAATACTTGCAACGCGCCGTCGTGCGTTACCTCTGCGAACCGATAAAGTTGGACGTGTAAAACCGCGACGCTCAACAGGATAAGCAAGATCGCAACGATTTTGATATTTCTTTCTTTCATATTGTGTTTTTAGTTCAGTCCGAAAATGTGACGCGTCTATAAACATGCCCCAAAAGGAGCTCACATTCAATTGAAGTGACAGACACTATATCCTCAAGTTTTTGAAATTCGGTTGCAGACCACTGGTTTTCTTGTCGGAGATGATGCTCCAGGTGTATTCGGTTTTGCGAAATAAGGATGTATTCTTTCAGCGATGCAATCTGTTGATACCGTGTAAATTTCTCACGCCGGTCGTACGCTGCGGTCGAAGGCGACAGGACTTCTATCACGACAGTTGGGTTAAGAAGCGTGTCAAAAACGTCATCTTCAAAACGTGGTTCCCCACAAACGACAGCGATATCCGGATAGAAGTAGGAGACGGGTGCATGTACCCGAACGCGCATATCGCTGGCATAGACGAGGCAATCTCGGTCCACCAATTGGTTGTACAACTGATTTGCTGTATTCATCGTAATGATATTGTGGGCGTTGCTCGCGCCCGACATCGCTATTATCTGTCCGCTCAGATACTCACTTTTGGTAACTGCCTTGCGTTCCACATCAATGTATTCTGCGGGTGTCAGATATGTCTGTGCTGCAAGTGTTGACATGCCTGCCTCCTCTGTTCTGGAATTCTCAAAACCTCAAAAACTTCTGAATCAAAGCAAAGGTAGCGTTAATCTCCCTTTGCAAATAGTATGCCAACCAGTAATAGTTAATAGTTGATGGTTATAAGTTACTGTGTTGTGGTGTTCTGCTGTGGACTCCACAAGAGAACTGCCTGCAAGAAGATGTTAACTTATAACTATTAACCATTAACCATTAACCATTAACTATATTGCACGATAACGGGCAGAATTTTAGCAAAAAAGCACAAATTTGTGCAAAACGTTTAGAGATGCTTTCGAATATTTTCGGCGACGCTGCGGGGAATGCCTTTCACAGAGAGCAACCCGTCTAAACTCGCCTCCCGGATCGCCTCTATTGAACCGAAATGTTGGAGCAGTGCCTGTTTCCGCCTCGGACCGACGTTCGGAATCTCGTCAAGCACAGACACACTCAGCGACTTTTGCCGGAGCTGCCGATGATACGTAATCGCGAACCGGTGCGCTTCATCTCGCAACCGTTGGATCATGTGCAAGGTCGGGTTATCCTCCCGCAACACAATCGGTTCTGTTTTACCGGGCACGAAAATCTCCTCAATCCGCTTTGCCAGCGCAATCATCGGAATATCGGGAAGATGGGATGTAGCGAAAGGTTTCATAGCTGCCTGTGCCGTGCTCAGTTGACCTTTGCCACCGTCAATCAGCATCAGATCCGGCAGTTTATTAAATTTTTTATCGTCTGCGAGGGCACGGCGGAAACGGCGCGTGATCACCTCTTGCATCATCGCGAAATCGTTCTGCCCTTCAACCGATCGGATCTTGAACCGGCGGTACTCACTTGAAGCGGGTTTCCCGTCTTCCAAGACCACCATCGACCCAACGGCGAACCGATCACCGAGATTGGAAATATCGTACGCCTCAATCCGTCTGAGCGGGTGTTTTAATTCAAGCAGTTCCTGGAGTTCAACGAGTGCGGGTTCCACGCCACTGCTATAAACCACGTTCTGTTCCCGCTGCGTCAGCAAAATCTCGGCGTTTTTCGATGCCAAAGTTTGTAACTTCCTGAGCCTCCCCGCTCTTGGCACATGTATTCCGACACGACTCCCGCGCTTCTCGCTCAGCCAATTTGCGATCAGTTCCAGGGACGCAATCGGCATCGGCAAGACAACCGTTTTTGGCACGAAGACAGCGTTTTGATAATACTGCGAAATGAACGCACTTAATGCTGTCGCGAGCGACTCTGGATCTGCATCGTTAAGGTAATAGTGCTCACGTTCAAGCAGCTTGCCATCCCGGACCCGCAGCAGCTGCACGCACGCAATGTCAGTCCGCGCCGCAATGCCGATGACATCTTCGTCTGCCGCGGAGACACTATCCATATTCTGTGTTGTAATCGCCTGCTGAACGTCTTTAAGTGTGTCGCGATGCTTCGCGGCGGTCTCAAAATCGAGTGCCTCCGCTGCGGCTTCCATCTGCTCCGTCAATTCTTTCACAACAGCATCTGTGTTCCCACTCAAGAACTGACATACCTTCTGAACGATCTCGTCGTAATCTGCAACACTCATCTTATCTGCACACGGACCCGGACACCGACCAATATGATAATCCAAACAGACCCGGTACTTATTTTCTGTCTCCGTGAGGGGTAGGGTACAGGTACGAATAGGAAAGAACTTCGTTAACTGTTTAACGACCTGCCGTGTTGAACGGACGTGAACAAAGGGACCGAAATATCGTGTGCCGTCGTTCTCGGCTTTCCGCGTAATATGGATACGCGGAAAGGGTTCATTCGTGGTTACGCGTAGATAGGGATAGCGTTTATCGTCTTTCAGTTTCACGTTGTAGCGGGGCTGATGCGCCTTAATCAGGTTATTCTCCAGAATTAACGCCTCTACTTCCGTCTCTGTGACAATGTAATCAATCTCTGTAACATACCGCATCATCTGCGATGTCAAGCCAGATGTAGACTTCTCACGGAAATAGGAGCGCACCCGTGTCCGCAGACGGATCGCTTTCCCGACATAGATGACAGTGCCATCGGAGGCTTTCATCAGATAAACGCCCGGCACATTCGGAAGCGATTGCCACAATTCTGGGGTCGCCTTTTCCTGTTGTTCTGTGTTCATCTTTATGCTCCTGTGCCGGTTTGTGAAACGTTCCCGTGGTTATGTCTACGCCTGAGAGAACTGAACTTTCGCATAAATCAACCCTCGCGAGCAAAACTCGCTCCTACAAGAAAGTGGGTTAGGTTCTCTCATACACCATTCGATAGATAGGTCTACCCTCTAAGATATACTTCGCTTCAAAGTTCGTGGCAATATCGCGATCGGGTTTGAGATCCGCGTCAATAGGATCAAGTCCCGACAAATCCGCAAATCGTTCTTGAATCTCTTGGAAATATGACTCATAATCTGTCACAATATACAACCGACCCTCCTCTGAGGTGAGTGTCCGCGTCAAGGCTTCCAAAAAGTCTTGATTCCGAAAAATCCGCCGTTTTTGCTGCCGCTTTCTGGGCCACGGGTCTGGGAAATAGATATGATACGCCTGCACAGATGCTGTAGCGACATATCGGGTCAAAAAGTAGTTGGCATCCGTCCACGCGAGCCGCACGTTAGAAAACGTCCCAGACGCTCTATCGACACCAAAATGCCGCATGTACTTTTCAAACCGCTCCCGTGTTAATTCAACGTACTTCTGTGCCCGCTCTACGCCGATATAGTTAACTTTCGGATGCCGTTTCGACGCTTCAAGCAGGAAACGTCCCTTGCCGAACCCAATTTCTATTTCCACCGGATGCGTATTCCCGAAAAGTGCTTCCCAATCAATCGGCACAGCCACTTCGCTGAGTGAAACAGCGTGTTCTGTGATAATGTCAATGATCTGGGAATGGGAAGTTGTATTTTGATAGTAGAGGTCAGTGTAGTTCGGATTTTCGCGCATTTTTCTTTTTAGGTATTTAAAAAAACAAAAACATAGTTCGTAATGTAATGGAGAACGGATATACGGAATAAGACACCAACGCATCAAACCCGTTTGACCGAACCGCAAGGTATATTAAAAATCAGTTTCTTCTTAGTACGAAAAACATAGTTCGTAATGTAATGGAGAACGGATATACGGAATAAGACACCAACGCATCAAACCCCTTGATCGAACCGCAAGGTATTATAAAAAAAGGTGGAGATGCGTTTTAACCAAATTGTCCTGCGGTTGATACCCTAACACCTCAACAGCACCGCTTATATCAAGATAGCTCTGCTGATACCCGTCAGAGTTTGCAGAACGTCCGTACGTAATCAGATATTTAACGGGTCCATCGTAATCAACAGCCAAGCCGAAGAGTTGGACGCAATCTCGCGGGGTTAGGAGTATGCTACAGTGGCGAATCCCACTCGGTTCGTCCGTCCCGTTGAAACTCCCGATACGGATACTGATGAACCGCATATCGTGGGCATCCACGAGATACCGTCCAGCAATCTCTGCCATGCCTTTCATTGCACCGTACCAACCGTCTGGACGAAACTGGTCACCTGTCGAGAATCGGGGTGGCGAGTTCAATCGCTCATTCCAACCCGAGACGTGATTCGTGCTGGCGTATACAATCTTTTTAACGCCACCTTCTCGTGCTGCTTCAAACAGATTCATAGATGCACCGATATCGCTGACTTCGCCGGGCACCTTCCCAAGCGAATCTTGGCGGATGTATGCCAGATGTACCAACACATCTTGCTCGCGGCACAAC
This sequence comes from Candidatus Poribacteria bacterium, assembly GCA_965208735.1. Lineage (GTDB taxonomy): Bacteria > Poribacteria > WGA-4E > WGA-4E > WGA-3G > WGA-3G. The sequence goes on along the minus strand of CBDBPM010000002.1, from coordinate 2,989,911 downwards.
GTCTGCATCGCGGCAGAGTCGCGAATATCAGCAATCACCACGCGCGAATTCGCGTCCACAATCGGATTGATATCCATCAACGTTAATGTGTAAGTATCCTGTTCTTCCCACGCCTTCCAGAGCGCGGTGCCGACCGTGCCAGCCGCACCTGTAATGAGTACGCGTTGTTTCATCTTTCTCCTTCAAACCGAGACTGTTGTTTCGTCATATCTGAAATTGTGGAGCAATATTCTGTTTCCGTAGGCGCGGTTCCAAACCGCGCCTACCAGATGAAGTAGACATATAGGGCTTACGCATGCTGCTCTTTTGTAGCACAAACTTCCCAGTTTGTGCTACCAGAACGCTGTGTTTTCCGAAAATTCTCATCTAACAGAACGGGCTGCAGTCAAAATTGCGTAAGTCCTATCATAGGACTATTGCCCATTTTCAGCATCCAACGCCGCCATAATATCAGCGTGTACCGCTTTCGGATCAGCCACCGGTTGGACATAGAACCTATCAATCGCCTGTCCACCTAATCCCGAACACTTACACATTTCGACGTTCAATCCGAGTTTCGCCAAGATACCGCTGAAATAGTGGAGAAACCCCATTTTTTCTTCGCCGACAACGACAATCTCTGAGTAACTTCGTGCCGCCTCAACAGTGACATCATCAACCTGCCACGTCTCATTCAGATTCACATAGTGCCTCTCAAAAATCTGGTTGAGTGTAACCTCCTCCGCTAAGAGTCCACGGATGTCAAAATCGAGGTCCCGTTTGAGATCCTCGTCAAGTGGCATCGGTTCTCCGCGGTGATGGGGCGGTTGATGGACAAGTCGATAGATTTCAAGCTCAATATTCGTATCCTGTTTCGTATAGACGCGCGCATCCCGGACATCTATGCCGTTCGCGTAAAAGAGACCGCTCACCCTGTGCAACTTTCCGAGTCGGCTCGGACTGCAGAGATGGAGTTCGGTAAATCCGGGACGGTCAACAAATTGGACGATCCCTGCACTCGGTGTCGCATCTGTTTCCGTAGATGCTGCTTCTGCTTGTGTCGTCATCTTTATATGCATGGCGATCTCCTCAGGCGAAACGCTAATACGGTAGGAGACCGGCATGTGGTGAAGGAATTGCTGAAATTCTTCAACGGGGGCAAAGGCACCCCACTGCGTCTCCTCTTGACCGACGAAACGGGTGCGCGCCACCTCGTACAAACTCTTCAGGTTATGCTTAACGACGTGGCTGAAGTTCTGTGAACCGTTGGCTTTGGAGTCGCAATAGGTGAGCAGATACAGTGCAGTTAAACGCTCTAACGAGTTAACCTTCTTACAGAATTCGGCGATCGTGCTTTCATCCCAATGGTGATAACGTGCCAAATCTATCATTGATAGGTGTTCCCGAATCAGAAAGCAGATATCATCTGTCTGTTGTGAATTAAACCCAAATTCGGGTGCGATGCGTTCCGCTTTTTCGGCACCGGTCATCGGATGGGTCGGATCTGGCTTATCTATATCGTGAAGGAAGAGTGCCATATAGAGTGTACCTGGATCCGAAAGCGCGCGAAATGCGGTGTTGAGTTCCTCCAATTCGGAAGTCGGGGACGGCGACACCGGCGCACCAAAACCACCTGCCCCGCCAAACGGACTACTCGACTCTGTTTGACGGATTTCATCAAGGTGACCAATCGCAACGAGCGTATGTTTTCCAACCGTATACGGATCAAGGCTCCGTTCGCTCCGTGTCATCATCGCCTTTTCAAAAAGTGCACCTCCGTCTCCGAGATGCGATAGGATATTGAGTCTATGCAACCGTGTGAGCGTCTTCGCAACATCACCGGGTATATTCATCAACTCTGCCATGCGTTTCTGGAAAGAACGCCAATCAAAGGCGTGAACGTAGCGGGAGATGAATGTGGAAAGCGATGCATCGATTTCAAAATCGTATTGTTGGAAATAGGTAAACAGTGTAAAGAGTTCGCCTGCATCCAACTCACCGAAATTATTATCCATGCAATAGAGCACGTCCGTCCTGACCGCAAGCACATCCGAGATAGGAATCCCGTTTGCTAACATCTTCCGGATCAACAACTCTGCTTTGAAATGCAGATATTTTGCCTTCGCGTAATATTCCGCCATGAACGCGTAACGCCCTTCGTCGGTTTCATCTGTTAATCCAAGGACGCGAGCGATCTGTGCCTGCAGCATATCTGCCTTCTCAGGGTGATAGCTAAGATCATCATGTGGTGCATCGGCAAGCACATGGAGCAGGTTACGCACCTTAAACATGAAATCAAGGGACGGTATGAGCTGCGCATCGTCGTAGCGTTCGTAGAGTTCAGGTATTGATATAAAATCTGGAAGTCCACATATCCAGAGTGCATACTGAAGCGTCCGGAGTCCACCTCTGCCTGTTTTTACATTCGGTTGGTTGAGATAGATGGTATCCTCAGAAGCCTTGAAAGCATCTGCTTTGGATTTCAGTAGATCCAACACAAGCGAGATATCCGATTTTTCAGAGTGTACGGCTTTTCGGAAACGTTCCGTCAGCGTTGCGTCACCTGCAATAAATCGCATATCAATCAGTGCGGTCATATCTTGGTAATTCCACTGTGCTATATCCGCCAGCGGCCGATAGATAAAGCTGAACTCAAACCCCGGAATCACGGAGTGGAGGCTGTCAAAAAAATCATAGAACCATCGGATCAGTTCAAGCGTGCTCTCATCGTAAATATCCTCTAAATCCACAGAGGAGGTATAGACAACGTCCACATCCGAAAAATAGCAGAGTTCATTTCTGCCGTAACTGCCAACCCCATAGAGTGCGACATCCGGCTTCCATCCTTCAAATTCCGCTTCTAAGTCGGCGGTGTTAATGTCTGGAAGTTCCTTCAGCACGTCAATCTGCTTCTGGTATTCGTCCTGAATCTGGAAGGCAGCGACCTCATAAACTTTCTGAATCACGACATCCCACATCTGTGTATGTATGCCACAAGCACTAAAACCACTTTCGCCCTCTAAGATACGGGCTTTTAGCTGCTCGCGCTCGGATTGGATGAAAGCAGCAAGTTGTTTTTGCAACTCTTCAAAAGGTACATCTAAGTCAGGCACGTATGTATTGAGTCGTTTTCCGATCTGTGTGTTATCCATTTTCCTTCACCCCTAATATATTAGCGCAGTCCAATTGTCGCGTAGCTCCCTCCGAAAGATGAAATGACTAAAGGTTTGATTTAAACGCATTATACATCAAATACGGAAAAAAAACAACTGTTGTTTCAATCGCGCTCAAGGCGATTCAATTTTAAGAAATTATTGGATTTTAGGTCTTTTTTTCCAGGATCCGCTGCGAAATGCTGCGAAATGCTGCGAAAATTTCAGTGGTTTGTTTTAAAGCATAACATATATTAAGTGTTAACGCCTGCGAAAAGGACAATGCTAAAAACGGACAATTGAATGACCCTGCAATCGCGCTTCCTAAGAACGCTACTTTTTTCTTGACACACTTTTGTCACCTTGCTAACATACAAAATCGGGGAGTCTGAAAATGAGTGACACCAAATATCGGGTAGCTATTATCGGTTGTGGACGGATGGGACAGAACTATGCTGAGGCATACACCACCTACCCGGACACAGAGATTGTCGCGATCGTTGATTCCAACGCGCAACGGCGAGATGTTCTCGGTGCGCGCTTCGGTGTTAACACGCTCTACGCAGATGTAGAGGCACTATTGCGCGACACCGTGCCAGACATCGCTGTTGTTGTCACGCCAACCCAGTATATGAAAGATGCTGTGATTGCATGTGCCGAAGCCGGTGTCAAAGGGATCTCTACGGAGAAACCGATTGCTGCGCGGCTCCAAGATGCCGATGCAATGGTCGATGCGTGCGCCGAACGCGGCGTAGTATTTGCCGGGGGTAACCTTCAACGCGCAATGAACGAGGTCCAAGAAGCCGCATCCCGACTCCATAACGGTGAATTTGGGGACATTAAAGGGGCAAGCGTTCACGGGTTTGGTGGCGAGATTTCTGGCGGTGGTTGCCAACACATCTCGGTGCTACGGCTTTTCATGAATGCTGAAGTTGAAGAAATCGTCGCGTGGGGAACACCGCCTGAAGCGTTAGCCGCTGAAACCGATGAAGGCTTAATCATCAATGGGCGCTTCCGACTCACGAACGGATTGGAATGTAGCGTTTTCGGGACACCGACATCGTGCCGCGGTGTTGATATTTGGACAGACGAATGCCTCGTCCGTTGGGATTGGAACCCGCCAGAGATTTTCAAAGGCTATGACCCACGCGGCAATCGTATCCAGATTGAACCGAACTACAGTCCGTACCCGTGGCATGAATTCAGTTATCTAACAGGCTCAATCCGCTCCTTTTTGGCAGCGGTTGATGGCAACGGACACCCGTGGATCACTGGGGCAGATCTCCGACAAGCCTTGGAGGTGGCAATCGCTGCGAAACGCTCCGCAACTCTAAACAGTGCGCCCGTCAAACTACCACTTGAAGACAGATCCTTAGTGCTCTACCCACGTCCCTACCGATGGCTCGGTGGCGACGCAACCGGTAGACCTCAAAGTCTCGAAGAAGCACAGTCATAGCACGCGCCGTGTGCCGAAAGTAGTAGGCACGCGCCGTGTGCCGAAATAGGAGTACCAACGATGAACGAAGATCAGAAATATCTATTCGATTTGACCGGATTCCTCATCGTCGAAAACGCTTTGACATCTGAAGAAGTCGCACAATGCAACGCCGCGATTGATCACCACATCGACGGACTCAGAGAACGTGAAAACTCATTAGCAGGTGGTTCGCCGGCACTTGTCGGCACAGCAAACCGGATGGACATGGGAGGCATGCTCTCATGGGACAAACCGTGGTGTGAACCGTTCCGCAACCTCCTCGTGCATCCGAGTGTTAAACCGTACCTTGAAGAGGTATTAGGTAAAAAATACCGACTCGACCACGGTCCCGGATTAATCGCCATGGAAAAAGGGACCGAAGGCGGAACCTTACACGGCGGCGGGATTGAGCGACCTAATTTCTCCGAAGCCTATTTCTTCAAATACGGAAGAATATACACAGGCTTGACTGTCATTGAATACATGCTTGCTGATGAAGGTCCCGGTGATGGCGGATTAGCGATCATCCCCGGAAGCCACAAGGCAAATCTCCCCTGTCCGAGCAATATGAGGCGATACGAGGAATATCAGCATCTGGTGCTTGAAGTCAACGCCAAGGCTGGCGATGCCGTCATTTTCACCGAAACCTTGACGCACGGCACGCTCCCGTGGAAAGGTGACCACCAACGCCGCGCCCTACTCTACAAGTTCAGTCCCGGATTCCAAGCGTACAGCGCAGGCGCGCACCAGATCATATATCCCGATTACATTGAAGACATGTCCCCCGAACAGCGAGAAGTCATGGAGGCACCCCACATCCGACACTAAACCACAAAGGAGAAACCTGTGTCAAAACTACGCGTTGCTGTCATCGGCTGCGGCAGCAGAGGCCGCGGCCACATGAAAATCCTCTCACAATTTGACGACACTGACCTCGTCGCTGTCTGCGATCCGATTGAGACCGCACGCAACGATGCAGCGGACAGGTTCAACGTCTCGGCACGTTACGAGAGCATTCAGGAACTATTGGATAGTGAAACCTTAGACGCTATTTTTGTCGCTACGCCTGCACACCTCAACGGCGAGGCAGCGCTCCCGTGCTTTGAACGCGGGGTCCACACGCTTTTAGAAAAACCACCCGGTATGAGCGTTACAGAAACAACCGCCTTGCGGAGTGCAGCAGAACAGACAGGGGCGAAGGGGATGGTCGGTTGGAACCGTCGCTTCCATCCGATCATTCTTGAAGCAAAACGCCAAGTTACCGCACGCGGTCCCGTGACACAAATCGTCGGGGAATTCCACAAGAGCATCACCCGATTGGCACAATCCGGCAAATTTCCTGAACATCTGATGGACAACATGTTTCTGGAGACTCCTATCCACGCGCTTGATGCGATCCGCGCCATTGCTGAAGCCGATGTCCAAGAAGTACATAGCGTCGTCCAGCGCACAATTTCAGATTACAAGGACGTTCACGCTGCACTCATCCTGTTTGACAACGGCTGTGTCGCGCAACACATCGCCAACTATACAACAAATGCGCGTCTCGAACGCTACGAAATTCACGGCAGAGACATCTCTGCTTATCTCGAAGGTGTCTCCCACGGCACGGTTTTCTGTGACGGCACGCAACATAAACTGACCGAGGCAGGCGCCGGTGGCACCGTTGAACAGGATAGGTATTTCTTAGATTGCATCAAATCCGATACACCTGTTTCGCTACCCGCCGCGAATCTTGACGAAGCGGTTAAGACGATGCAACTCGCTGAAGATATCCTAAGTGGACTGCGCTAATTAATTTGTGTTTTTTGGTATGTGTCTTTGGACTACCCTCTATTTTGTTACGCCCAGGTTTCTGCTTGGAATATTAAACCAAAACCTGAGCCTGTAAGCGTAGCGGAGGGCGGATCTACGGGGAAGCGCGTTAAATATCTAACCTGTTTGATCGAACCGCAAGGAAAAATTTAAAAATGCCGACACTTGATGAACGCTTTGAAGCCTATAAAACCGATGGCTTTACAATCTTTGAGAAGGTCTTTGACGAACCGCAAATGCAAAGTTGGCGCGAGAAACACGCGGAACTCTCCGCTGCCAACGACGGACAGACGTGGTTCGGAAATACCCTCGAATTGGTGCCCGATCTGATGTGGCCCGCTGTCTCACATCCGACAATCCTTGGGTTTATAGAAAAGGTGATGGGTCCCTTTGTGCAATTAGATAATCTCACGCTCGCCGCGTTTCAACCGATGGAAAAAGAGAAAGCGGAAGGTAAAGTATCTGGCTGGCACCGTGACCGGTGGGCACACGTTCCCTATACCGACGCGTATCACCGTCCAAACGCCATCAATGCCATTTCCTACCTGCAAGACCTGACAGATGAATTCGGTCCCCTCCGTGTTATCGTCGGTTCACATCGGAAACCGATTACGATGGAAGACTCGCAACGCGGGGTTCCGCACCCCGACGAAACACTGATTCACATGGGTGCTGGTGATGTCGTCATCACACATAATGGACTTATCCACTCCGGTACGCCGAATACTTCTGACAAGTTACGCTACTTCTTCAGCATCTATTATAACTTGACATGGCTAAAGCATACCGATCACCACACGGGTCCGCAGACCCAAAAGTTGCTGGAAACCGCAAGAACCGCGAATAACCATCAACACATGCGACTTCTCGGTGTGGATGAACAACTGCAACCACGATGCAACTCTGGCTTCCTCCACTCTGATGAAGAACGTTGGGAAGAATGGGCAACCGCCGACCGTGCCGCGGTCAAGGAGGCATAACCGATGGCAAACCCTGTAGTACCATCAACACTCAACGTTGAACTGGATCACCAATTGCAACAAGAAGTCAACTTCTTTGTTAATTGGGGCTATCTCATCGTTGACAACGCCGCGACACCAGAACAGATTGAATCGTTACGAGAGGCACTCGATGAAAGCTACGAACGCAAAGACAAAAGTCAATTCATCGGTGAACTGCTCGAAGAGGACGACCGGTTCGCATTCCTGTTAGACAATCCACCTGTCCTCAAACGGATGGAAGCCATATTAGGTACCTGCGTCCAACTCCACAGCGCAACAGCACGGATCACCGAACCCGGAACGCCGGACCAGCATTGGCACCGTGACGGTCCCTGGCCCGTTGCACCGAACGGAACACCTTACGGGAGTTTACCAGCACAGATCAACTGCGGCTATTATCTCGATGAAGTCACCGACGACAACGGTCCCACGGTTATCCAACCCGGTAGCCACAGAGCACCCTTCCGTCCACCACCTACTCCTGTCGAATTACCCGATGAGAAACGGGTACTCGTCTCGCCTGGACAAGCGGTTATGTTCGACGGTTGGACATGGCACCGCGGTGCCGCTAACAATTCCTCACAACGCCGACGCGTCTGCCTGATGTGCTACCAAAACGCGTGGATGAAATCCAGAGAACCCTTTGACGGACCGCGCGTCACCAAACTCCGAGAAGAGGGCACACCGCAGCAGCAACTCTTGCTCGGCGCGATCCCGAAATGGTAATAAAGTAGTAGGCACGCGCCGTCGTGCCGTTTACATAGTAGTAGGCACACGCCGTGTGCCATAACCAACGGAAATTTTTATATATGAATATCGCTTACATCGTCATCGACACACTTCGCTACGACTACATCGGTGCAAACGGGAACGATTGGATAGAAACACCGAATATTGATCGGTTTGCGTCCAAAGCCTGGGCTTATGACCGCGCCTTCTGTGCCAGCTTCCCAACTATCCCCTACCGGACGGATGTCATCACCGGACAATACGGTGCCCCCTTCCACGCGTGGAAACCGCTCCGTCACGAACGCCAAACCTTACCGTGGACACTTGCACAAAACGGCTACGCAACACAACTCATCCACGATACACCGCATCTCGTCAACGGTGGACATAATTTCGACTGGCCCTTCCATGCGTGGACATTCGTTCGCGGCGCAGAGGTTGATCGAGACTGGATCATGGACACCGACCCAATGCCCGATAACTGGACCCGGCAGCCACTCTTTGATTGTCTCGACGATAAGGCTGCACTATCTGGAATGCTCCGCAGCTACGCACGCGCAAACCGAAACCGCAAAAAACCAGAAGACTGGAACTGCGCAAAACTTTTCAATACCGCCGCACAATTCCTCAAAGATAACGCCAACCGAGATAACTTCTTCCTCTGGGTAGACTGCTTCGATCCGCACGAACCGTGGGACTCACCCCCTGAGTTCATGAAAAAATACGACAAGCGACCCGGTTACGACGGACGTGTTGACCCACGCAGTCTCGGCGCACGGGGTAATGCGGAACTCTCAGATGAAGCGAAACAACACATCAAAGCGCAATACGCCGCTAAAACGACATGGATGGACCACTGCTTTGGACAGTTCCTTGATGCGCTTGAATCCACGGGACTTGACAAGAACACCGCTGTCATCTTTACGGCTGACCACGGCACAAATGTTGGTGAAAGAGGTAGGTTTGGTAAAGGACAACCTGTCCGTCAGCAGGAAGCACACGTCCCTCTTTTCATCTGTCTCCCGGAAGGCGACACAGGACGGAGCAACGTCATCGTCCAACCACAGGATTTCTTCCCGACGATCCTCAATATCTTGGAAGAGGCACGTCCTGACGGACTTGAAGGACACGACATCTTAACGCCTGCACGCGACGGAGAATCCGGCGAAAGGCAGCTTGCTCTCTCAGGCGGAAGTATTGAGCGGTGGCAGCAAGCATCACAAAACGAAAATGCTGTCCTCTTCACCGCTTTCGACCAAGAGTGGAGTTTAGAAGTCGCCGCGAAACCTGAAAATTCTAAGCTTGTCGGTCTTGGCGAGTTAGAATACGTCCAAGACAAACACCCGGACATCGTTGCGGAACTCCATGCCGCTGCCGTTGATGAGATTGAACGTCGTGGCACAGACCCTGCATTGATGGCATGGCTCCGAAGCGGTGGCGAAGACGCATTCCCTGCTGAAGCCAATTACTGGGACGGCTTCCCCGGACCCGAAGGTTACCGACCCTATTTTGGCAAACTCTACACTGGCGAGTAAGCCTCCCTTGATCCCCAGACCGGTAGGTGCGGTTTTGCGGCGTACACGCCCAGATGCGATCTGCATCGGAACCGCACCGGATTCTACGCGAAAATCTTCAGATGCAGCGTTTGCTAAACACAGTTTCCGCTAAACAAGAAACCGAGGAACCAGTTCGGATAAGTCCGGTTCGGTTAGGAAACCGAACCTACCGGGTCTGGCGGATCGCTAAATTGCGGAGGTCCAAATGTGATCTACATTCCGAACCGCACTGAACAATTCTCAATGAACTTGACAAGGATGCCTGATTTTGATAGGATATTAGGAGCATAGGTTGAATTGAACGCAGATGGATAATCTGCTCAAAGATCTTGCTTGTATCAGAACATTATACTTATAGGAGAAACTGATGCCACGCACATACAAAGCCTGTCTCGTCGGATGCGGACGGATGGGCGCGACCATCGACGATGAAGTCGCAGGACGACCCGACAGTTTTATATGGCAACCCTTCTCACACGCCGCTGCAGCCGTCGCATGTGAGCGGACTGACCTCGTCGCTGTCTCCGATGTCTTTGAAGAGAAAGCCGAAGCCATCAGAAAACGCTACGGAGCCGAACGCGCCTATACAGATTATCAAGAGATGATCGAAAAAGAGAAACCCGACATCATCTGTCTCGCCACGCGTCCGGGTCCACACGCTGACATTACCGTCTTCGCCGCCGAAAATGGTGTCAAAGGTATCTACTGCGAAAAACCGCTCTGCTGCTCTATGGAAGAGGCAGACATCATGGTAGATATCGTTCAAAAGCACGGTGTCAAATTCAACTACGGCACGCAACGCCGTTACATGCCGATCTACCGCAAAGTACGCGAACTCGTCGATGCAGGCGAAATCGGGAATGTGCTCTGCACCATCGCGCAGTACGGTGCCGGCTCTGCGCTCTGGGGCTTAACCCACGCCGCCGATATGCTCCTCTTCCTCGCCGGTGATCCAGAGGTAGACTTCGTGCAAGGCGCGATTATATGCAATGATTCAGATTGGGACGGCAATCGACTCAATGCCGATCCGGGTATCGCTTGTGGTTATATCCGTTATTCCAACGGAGTTCACGGTTATAATACTGCGGGGACCGGACCCGAATATGAGGTCTGCGGCACCAGTGGCAAGATCCGTATACAAAACAATAGCCGAGAAATCCAGTTCCGTAAAAAGGACGGAACCTTCTTTGAAGAAGTGCCGTTTCCAGAGACATCCCGTGCGACAGGCACTGTGATGGGTATTACAGACATCGCCGAAGCACTTGACGAAGACCGCGAGACCAAGGGACCCGTTCATCTTGCGCGTCGTAGTCAGGAAACGCTCATGGGCATGATTGAATCGCATCGGCTCGGTGGCAAGCACATCTCGCTTCCGATGGAAAACCGTTCCCTCTACGTCACCAGAGATAATTGGTAATCGGTTATCAGAAGAATGGTTATAAGTTATAAGTTATAAGTTAAGAGGGTTCTTGGAACAGTTCCGTTCTCTGTGAAGGGTTCCACAGAAACTTCTTTAACTGTTAACGAAAAGGTTTTTCGCAGAAAAATCGAACTTATAACCTATAACCACTGGTAACTGAAAGATTTTTTTCGCAGAAAAAATCGTACTGACGACTGATAACTATTAAAACTGACAGCTATTCATCCAAATATGAACTTAGACACCCAAATCCAGCAATTCCGTGAAACCTTTTACAACGTCAAAGCCGAAGTCCAAAAGCGCATCGTCGGTCAAGACGCGATTATTGAAGGTGTGCTTTTCTGCCTACTTGCCAACGGTCACGCGCTCCTCGAAGGTATCCCCGGCTTAGGCAAAACGCAATTAATCCACACGCTCAGCGAGGCACTCGACCTCGCTTACAAGCGCATTCAATTCACACCGGACATGATGCCCTCCGACATCACAGGCACAACACTCCTCATAGAAGACGAACACGGCGGAAGGCAGCTTGAATTCCAGCAGGGTCCCATCTTCGCGCAACTGATCCTTGCAGACGAAATTAACCGCGCTACACCGCGCACGCAATCCGCGCTCCTTGAAGCGATGCAGGAACGCACTGTCACCGTCGGACGTACCAGCCATAAGTTAGAAGAGCCGTTCTGCGTTTTGGCAACACAAAATCCGCTGGAAATGGAAGGCACGTACCCACTTCCAGAGGCACAACTTGACCGGTTTCTATTCAAACTCCTCATCGACTTTCCGAACGAAGACGAGATCGTCCAAATCCTACGCCGCACCACATCCGGTGCCGACATCACCATCGACAAAGTTACAGATGCCGAAACACTCAACGAGATGCGCCGACTTATCCCGCAAGTGCCTATCGCCGAGCATGTCGAACGCCACATCATCCGACTCGTCCGCGCGACACACCCAGATTCCGAAGACGCACCGGAGATTGTGAAACAGTATGTCCATCTCGGTGCCGGCATCCGAAGCGTCCAAGCGATAGCCTTGACTGCTAAAATCAACGCCCTCCTCGACGAACGCTACAACGTCGCCTTTTCGGACATTGATGCCGTCCTGCTCCCCGCACTCCGCCACCGCATTCTCTTGAACTTTGAAGGACAAGGCGAAGGCATTGAACCCGTCGCTGTCGTCACCGAAGTCCGAGGGGCTATAAATCCAACACCGTAGCGTAGATCGTATTTCTTATTCACCACTACGCGAGATTCCAACTTCACACTTCTGATAACATGAAATTTACGATTGCCAAAAATAGATAAAAATGGTAATATAAAATTTAAGGCTTGCAAAAATCACCAAAAACGATAATATAAAATTTAAGGCTTGCAAAAATAGGTAAAAACGACACTATGAATAATTTTATAGCAGGTAAATACCGACAACAACGAGAATATCAGAGTTTCACACCTTCCTTTATAAACTGTCCTTTTGCTTGGAAAAATCCACAGATAAATCTCCTAATAGAACATGCCGCGAAACTTCTCGGAGAACTCAACGCCTATACTGAACTTCGCCCAGATGTTAATCTCTCCATTCCAATGGGCATCGCGAAAGAAGCAACATACTCCAACCAAATTGAAGGCACAAAAACTGAATTTGATGAAGCCATTTTACCGCAAAGAGAGATTAGTCCAGAGAGACGAGATGATTGGCAGGAAGTCCAAAATTACATTGAAGCGATGAACTTCGCAGTAGCCAAACTGTCGGAACTTCCGCTTTGTATACGACTCCTAAAGGAGACGCACAAGATATTGCTCTCTGGTGTTCGCGGACAACACAAAGCCCCCGGAGAAATTCGCAAAACTCAGAACTGGATCGGCGGTTCATCGCCTTCTGATGCATTTTTTGTACCGCCATCAGCGGAAGAGATTCCGGATCTTTTAAGCGACTTGGAAAAATTCTGGCACAACCAATCGCTACGGATTCCAGAACTGATTAAAATTGCGATTACACACTACCAGTTTGAAACCATCCATCCTTTTCTGGACGGCAATGGAAGGTGTGGAAGACTATTAATCGTTTTGCAACTCATCAACGCGCAGATACTGAGCAAACCTTTCCTGTACATGTCCACGTTTTTTGAGAAGCACAGAAATTCATACTATGATTCGCTTTCTATGGTCCGCAAATCAAATGATTTAGAGCAGTGGATTACATTTTTCTTAAACGGAATAGTTGAAACCGCCCAAGATGGGATTAAGACATTCAAAGGGATTCTCGAACTTCAGCGAGAATATGAGACCAACATATTAACTCTCGGCTCTCGAGCGAAAAACGCGCAAAAACTGTTGCTTTTTATGTACGCCACACCAATTGTTAATGTAAGATCAGTTGAAAAAGAATTAGAAATAAGTTTTTCAAGCGCGAATCGACTCCTAAAATCGTTGACGGAACTTGGTGTACTGAAGGAGACTACAGAGGACTCCCGTAACCGTCTTTTCGTATTGGAGAAATACCTGAACCTCTTTAGAAGTTAGTGGATTCCACAGAAAAATAAGGAAATTATGACGATGAGGATATCCCAAGCATATTACACGCCCGAAGAATACATCACTTTAGAACGAAAGGCAATCCCTGACGCTAAGACAGTTAGAAGCGAATATATCAACGGTAAAATAATTGGAAGATCCAGTTCTAACTGGGCACACAATGTTATTACAGGCAACATTGTCGCTGGACTTTACACCCGTTTGAAAATTGGATCAATTGTTCGGAATTTGAGGGAATCTTTTACCTCAATCTCGGCTATGATCTCCCTTACATCCGCTTGTGTCAAAATCTCCAACTCCCAGAGTGCCCGCAAAATTTCAGCCAACCTGATTGAAAACGGTGAATAGCAACGGCAACCGCTGAATCTTAGCAAAAATCAAAAGAATATCAGTATCAACGAAGACCAAGGTTACGACTCCTCAGGTCTCTCATTTGATGTATGGAGGCTTTTGATGTCTGAAATACCTGTTTTCAATTCTTCTACAGAATCAACTTCGACTTCTTTCACGATACCTCTCGCTTTTAAAACCTCTTCAAACTCAAAGCGGTGTATCCCAGCTAATTCAGCAGCCCTACCGAGCGTCACGTCATCAGCACGATAAGACTGAATTGCAGCATCAAGGCGTGAGTTTTTTTTACTCTGTACCAGATTTTCCAGCGCATCAATCATCACAGCATGGGAATCCGGATAAAGCCCTGAATCAATTAGTGCGTTCACCTCTTTTTCGAGATCGGGAGCGTAGATTTCAATCTGTAGCATGCGGTAACACCTCCTCAAAACAATCGGTCTTCCATTTTATAGGATAACATACTTAACGCCACCATAAGCGTCAATTTAAGAAAAAATAAACGTCTCAGACCAAGGCCCGGTAGGTTCGGTTTCCCAACCGCACCGGATTCTACGCGGAAACCTTGAAGATTCATAACGCTCTTAGTCCCGTAGGGACGGTATCTATGTAGTACGCATGTGAACCAAAACCCTCAGTCCCGTAGGGGCGGCATCTATAGAGAATCTTCAAAAAAATGCCGCGAAAATCCCTAAATTGACACCTATGGATAACATACTTAACGCCACGTATCAAGTCAATTAGGTCGCCCATCGCTCAGGGTGTGTAAAGTTTTTGGCATTCAGTATAATCGTAGGTTGGGTTGAGCTGTCAATCTCCAGAAAGGCGCATTTACATCGAATGCCCATTGCCATCAATCGACCAATTGTATAGATAAGAATAGCGAAACCCAACACACCAAACTATAGATTAGACGTTGGGTTTCACTCCTGCTTTGGTGCTTTCAGGTGTTTGGTGAGTTTGAAAATCATCGCCGCTATAAGGTCTTCAGTAAGGTTCCGTTCAACCCAACCTACGCCGGATTTTGACTGTAGCATAGACTGTTAGTCTGGGTTTCGGTATTCCACCATATTTCATAACATTAGCAGCCTCTTAGGGTAGGAGCGAGCTGCGCTCGCGATCCGTAACTTATTATGTAGGTCCTCATAAAAAATACGTGAGTCCTAAAAAATTAATTTGCATTCCTATGTTACATATAGTATCATATATAATATAAACTCAAATTAACTTAAAACATATAAATTATAAAACCTAACCATTTTTCTAACTGCTGATGGTTAACAACTAAGCCAAATGTTACACTTTTCACCAAATTATTTTTTTTACGGCAACGCAAAACCGCCTCTAAACCCTTACAATGACTAAGTTTATACCGATAACCCACTCATCCCAAATGTTACACTGGTGTAACATTTTTAGGACTTACGCCTCTCTTCTTAAAGTCCACTTGATTTCTCTTAAAGTCCCCCTGATAAGGGGCGGGGAATGCCCATAAGGCATTCATACCCGGGGAATGCCCATAAGGCATTCATACCGTTGATTCTGATTCTGATTCTTTAGGGGGTTTAAAATACGGAAAATACCGTTTTGCGTAAGTCCCAATTTTAAAGGAGTCCGCACATGAAACTCAAAGAGAAGCACAAACAATTTGTCGTCAAATCCTTCGCGTGTTTTATGAAATTAACCGACATCGTTGACGCATTCACTGAAGAATTTGAAGACGAGCTGCCAACCCCCCAAATCCCAGAGATGATCAACATCGACGAATTCCTATCGCAACCTCTCGACGACGAATGGCTCCACACCAGAGCTCAATTTATCGCTCGTTACATCAAAGAACATGCAAAGGCTTTCGAGGCAGAATACGGCAAAGACACAGATAAGAAACTCAATGAGAGTGCCCTCGCCGCGTTCAATGAAGGAATTAAAAGCGAATATATGGCAAATCATAGGAGACAACTAAACAAAGCACGTGCGGATCATGAGAAGCAGCTCCGGCAAAATCTATTCAATCAATTCCGACGCTTGGACATCAACCACCGCCAATTTCCTGAGAAATACCGCGACCTCTTTAACCAAACCCGAGACGAGTTCTGCGCCAATTACCGCACCTTGAAACTCACGACCTCTGCAAGCATCGCCCAAGAATTAGAAACCCTCTACGGCTACCAGAAACAACGCATCTTCCAAGCAGAAGACTCCGAAGAGGCTACAAAACACGTAGCGTTAGCACACCAAATCCTAAAAACCCTCGTCGCCTGCAACGCCATCAACGTAGAACAAGACGTAGTAAACATCACACCCCAAGACCCAAAAGCACTGGAGGAGAAAAAATAACCGTTGAGGCCCCAGACCCGGTAGGTTCGGTTTTGCGGCATACCATAAGTATCAATTTTAGAAATAATAACCGTCTCGGTCTCGCCAGGCCCGGTAGGTTCGGTTTCCCAACCGAACCGGGTTCTAAGAGGAAACCTTGATGACTTCAAAAACCTCTTGAGTCGCGTAGCGACGGTATCTATGTAGTACGCATGTGAACCAAACCCCTCAGCCCCGTAGGGGCGGCATCTGTATAATAGCGAAGTTTCTATAGGTGTCACCCCTACGGGGTTCAAGGTCTTCTAACAATATGTGTCTACAGAGATGCTGAAGAAACACCCAAGGAAATAAACCCTACGGGACTAAAAAATATGTCTGTTTCTCTTAAATTGACACCTATGGTGCGGTTGGGAAACCGCACCTACCGGGCCTGGTGGTGAAGATTCGATCGAAAAATGGAGAATTGAATGGCTCTGCCATACTTTTGCTTTTCCCTTGCTACTACCCACAAATTATGCTAAAATGCACATAACATGAACCAACACAACTTAAAACATCCACATAAAAAACTCAGCACCCTCCTCGGCACACGCTTCAGCACAGACGATGCCATCCGAGACGCGCACGCACGCGATGCCTCCTACCACCGAGGCGCGCTCCCAGATGCCGTCGTATTCCCAGAAACCAATGCCGAAGTCGCAGATATTGTTAAAATCTGTGCGAAATACAACATACCGATAATTCCTTATGGCACTGGCACCGGTGTTGAAGGTGCTGTCGTTACGTCCGAAGGCGCGCTCTGCATCGCACTCAACGAAATGAACCGCATCCTCCGCGTCAGTCAAGACGACAGAGATGCCACCGTCCAAGCAGGCGTAACGCGTTTCCAATTAAACGGCCATCTTATGGACATCGGCACACAACTCCACTTCTCTGTGGATCCGGGAGCAGATGCCTCATTAGGCGGGATGGCAGCGACACGCGCATCCGGTACGAGTGCCGTCCGATACGGCACAATGCTCGATAATGTTCTCGGCTTGACCGTCGTCACTGCGGACGGTTCCATCGTCCAGACCGGCAGCAGAGCCAGAAAATCCGCTGCAGGCTACGACCTCACACGCCTCTTTATCGGTTCAGAAGGGACGCTGGGGATCATTACCGAAATCACGCTAAAATTGACGCGGTTACCGGAAGCCGTCGCCGCTGCTGTCTGCGCCTTCCCGACCGTCGCCGCAGCGGTAGACACCGTTATCAAAATGATGGACACGGGTATCAGCATCGCTCGTATTGAACTGTTAGACGAACTTCAGATGGATGCAGTCAACAAATATGCCGGATTAGATTACGAAGTCGCACCGACGCTTTTCTTTGAATTTCATGGGTCCGAACACACCGTCGCAGAGAGCTCTGAGATTGCCGGTAAAATTGCAGCGGCACACGGGAGTGGCGATTTCCGATGGGCAACAGACGAAAACGAACGCAAACGGCTCTGGCAAGCCCGATACGATAGTTACTACGCCGCACTCAATCGTCGTCCGGGTTCTGTAGGCTATGTCACCGATGTGTGTGTCCCGATTTCTCGACTCGCTGAGTGTATCGCGAAAACGAAAACTCTCCTCGCGACATTGGAGCTCGTGCCATCAATCCTTGGACACGTCGGCGACGGAAATTTTCATGTCGTTTTCCCGCTTGAACCTGACAACAAAAACGAATTAGCAGAAGCACAGCAACTCAGCCAACAGATTGTAGACATCGCCTTAGCGATGGACGGCACCTGTACCGGCGAACACGGTGTCGGCATCGGGAAACGAAAGGCGTTAGAGAAGGAACACGGGGAGGCAATAGACCTGATGCGTGCCATCAAACACGCCTTGGATCCGCTCAACTTAATGAACCCCGGTAAGGTTTTCTTATAGATGCGTTTCCCGATCCTGTAGCAGAAAGAAAACTGTGCTTCCTTCCGAAACCGTAGCCCGTAACGAAGTGGAGGGCGGATTTAAGAAAGGCACATCAGTGGTTCAAGCCCACGTCGTTTTTCCGCAAGGTAAAATTAAAATATGCAAAATAACTGGAAGGTTCTCATCACCGATTATGTCTGGGCATCTATTGAACCTGAACGACAAGTCCTCGCCGAAGTCGGCGCAGAACTGATCGCAGCGGAAACCGGCGACGCAGCAGAACTTCAAATGCTTGCACCGATGATGGACGGTATCCTCACCTGTTGGAACCCAGTTCGCGAGCCGGTTATCGCTGCCGCAAAAAAGTGTCAGGTTATTGCGCGTTACGGCATCGGACTCGATAACATTGATGTGGATGTGGCGACTGCACACGGCATCGTTGTCACCAACGTCCCTGCCTACTGTATCGACGAGGTTTCCGACCATGCGATGGGACTCTTATTGGCGTGTGCCAGAAAAATCCCACGGTTCGATAGAGCCGTCAGAAGTGACGTATGGGATCAGAACATCGGACCAGAGATGCGGAGAATCCGAGGCAAAACACTCGGCATCGTTGGGTTCGGACGGATTGGACAGGCGATCATTCCAAAAGCGAAGGCGTTCGGACTTACAATCAATGTCTGTTCCCCGCGTACAGATCCGAAACGCATTCAGCAACACGGTGCACAAAAGGTCTCATTTTCAGAACTCCTCGCAACGTCCGACTTTATCACGATCCACGCGCCGCTGACCCAAGAGACACAAGGTATGTTCAGTCATGCCGAATTCCGTGCGATGAAACCGACAGCGTTCTTAATCAACACGGCACGCGGCGGTATTGTAGACACCGATGCACTCACAACCGCGCTCAAAAACGGAGACATCACTGGTGCCGGTCTGGATGTCTTGGAAACGGAGCCGCCTGAATCAGATACTGAATTGCTAACGCTTGATAATGCCGTTGTTACACCGCACGCTGCCTTTGTCTCAGAAGACGCAATCCTTGAACTGGAGGTCACCGCCGCCACGTGTGTGGCACAAGTGCTAACAGGACAACTACCGGAATCCGTTGTTAACCCATCGGTTTTAGAACAACCCAACCTCCGGGCAAAATCATTAAAAAAGTAGTAGGCACACTCCGCTGTGCCGTAACATTAAAATAGTAAACACACCACTATGCCGTAACTATTGGAGAACTTAGATGCAACAACTCCCTGACGCGACAGGGCATTTCGGACAATTCGGGGGCAGATACGTCCCTGAAACCCTGATGCCCGCGCTTTTAGAACTCGAAGACGCATACAACGAACTCAAAGATAACGCTGATTTCCAAGAAGAATTTCGGTACTACCTCCGCGAATACGTTGGGCGACCCAACCCGCTCTATTACGCCGAGCGTCTGACGGAAACCCTCGGCGGCGCGAAGATATATCTCAAACGGGAAGACCTCAACCACACAGGCGCGCATAAAATCAATAGTGCCATCGGACAAATCCTTCTCGCGCGATGGATGGGTAAAAAACGAATTATCGCTGAGACCGGTGCAGGGCAACACGGTGTCGCAACAGCCACTGTCGCCGCGAAGTTTGATATGGAATGCGAAGTCTATATGGGTGAAGAAGATATAGAACGACAGGCACTCAACGTTTTCCGCATGCAGTTGATGGGAACGAAAGTCGTGCCAGTTAATTCGGGGTCGCGTACCCTCAAAGATGCGATCAACGCCTGTTTCCGAGATTGGGTCACGAATGTCCGTACCACTTACCTACTTCTCGGTTCGGTTGTCGGCGCACACCCTTACCCAATGATCGTCCGAGACTTCCAAGCCGTCATCGGCGACGAGGCGAGGGCACAGATATTAGAACAAGAAGGCGCATTGCCGGATTGTGTTGTCGCTTGTGTCGGCGGTGGGAGCAATTCGCTCGGTATGTTCTACCCGTTCTATGCCGATGAATCCGTCCGAATGATCGGCGTAGAAGCCGCCGGTGAGAGCATCCGTAGTGGACGACACGCTGCACCTCTTACTGCAGGTAGCGTTGGTGTCTTTCACGGTGCAAAATGCTATCTATTGCAAGAAGACGACGGACAGATAACACCTGCACACTCAATCTCTGCGGGGTTAGATTACCCCGGTGTCGGACCCGAACACAGTTATTACCGTGAGACGGGTAGAGCGGAATACGTTCCAATCACCGATACAGAGGCAGTAGAGGGGTTCCAATTGTTATCGGAGACAGAGGGTATTATCCCCGCATTAGAATCCGCACACGCCATCGCTTATCTGCGAGAACTCGCGCCTAAACTCGGTAAAGAGAAAGTTATCGTCGTCTGTCTTTCAGGCAGAGGTGATAAAGATGTCTATACCATCGCAAAAGAATTAGGCATCAGTCTCTAATTTCGTATGAATCTATCTGGTGCGCTGTCGTTGTGGTTCTTAACACTACTCTTGACGCATGCCTGATTCAGAGAAAAATTGCCATTTAGATACACTCTATGGTATAATTCTTTTACTCTTTTAATTTATGTCAACGCGATGGCATCACGACAAAGGAGAAACACAGTGGCAACAAACATTACAAAAATTCAGGAGGAGATTCTTGCCCTCTCCGAAACCGATTACCGGCAATTGAAACAGTGGTTTAACGATTTAGAGTGGGAAACATGGGATCGGCAGATTGAAGCGGATTCAAACGCCGGTAAACTGGATTTTTTGATTGACGAGGCTCTTGAAGCGAAGGAAAAGGGAACACTTAAGAATCTTGAGGATCTTTAGGTGCACAGAACAACACCGCGTTTCTGGAGGTATTTTGAACGGCTTCCAGTACCTGTGCAAAGAGCTGCAAGGCAGAATTTTAGTCTGCTCTTAACGAATCCAAGACACTTATCTCTCCATTTTAAGAAAGTTGGCAAGTATTGGTCAGCGCGCGTCGGACAAGATCATAGGGCAGTTGCAATTAAAGATGGCAGTGATTTCACTTGGTTTGGATCGGCAGACACGACGAATATGAGAGATTGATTAATTCCTAATCCGGTATCACAAAATAAATTCACCAGGGAATTTTAAGTCAACAAATTGTTTCGGATATGTGATAATAAGCGAGGTAGTATTATGACCCGCGAAACTGCAGATGCTGGTTCAAATCCGTCTCCACAACAAAAGGTCCGCAAGTTTATTAACTGGATTTCACACCGAGACGGTCCCGTTCGGAATTGGCGGTATATCCCGTCACATGTGCTATTGCGAAAACTACGGTCAGAGTCCGCAGAAATGCGTGCCTACGCCGCTGAAGGGTTAGGGGGTGTTGGCGATGTACATGCCGTTGCACCGCTCATTGATGCCTTAACCGATAACAACTCAACCGTCCGCCGCTTCGCCATCTCCTCCCTCGGTAAGATCCGTGATGCCCGTGCCATTGATGTCCTCATCCCATTCCTACAAGATGAAGACTCCGACATGCGATGTGCCGCTGTTGTTGCCCTTGGAGAATTGGGGCTGAGTGAGGAGCGGTTTTCAATACCACCTGTTCAAGTCATAGACGCACTGATAAGCACCATAACAGATAGCGATAGAGCCGTCTGTTCCGCCGCAGTTGTCGCCTTAGGCAGAATCGGTAACCCGCAAGCCGTCTCTGCGCTCAACGCACTCTTAGAAACTACCGAAAGCGAATGGATCCGCCGCTACATTACCGAAGCACTACACCAAATTGAGGAACAGAACACATAACTTGATTCTCAAAACTTTTCTTTGCTTTTTGCATGTGAATCTGTTATAATAATTGTTAATTTTCACTGCGTCGAAATGGGTCCCAATCTCATAAATTGAGAGTCGATATTATCACGCTCTACTAAAAGCATCCTGCCTCCAATTAATAATTATGGACGAAATACAAAACTTTAAATCTGGTTACGTTAGCATTATCGGTGCGGCTAACGTTGGGAAATCAACGTTGCTTAATGCCTTTTTGGGGCAGAAATTAGCCATCGTCACCCCGAAACCGCAGACAACTCGTAACCAGATTCGTGGAATACTCACCACAGACACCCATCAAATCATTTTTGTCGATACCCCCGGGCTAATGAACCCTAAATATCGCTTACAGAGCGAGATGGTCAAAACCGCGTACAGTGCATTAGGGGATGCCGATGTCGTACTTTTCGTTGTTGATGTCACGCGCCGAGATTCAGACATTGAAGATACAATCCTAAAACGCCTTAAGCGCGTTAAATCAACGGCAATTCTTGTTCTCAACAAAGTAGATCTCGTCGAAAAACGGACCCTACTCCCTATTCTTGAGGACTACAACCAAAAATTTGAATTTGCGCATATCATCCCGATTTCAGCCTTAACGGCCGATGGTGTCCCAGTACTTCTTGAGCAGATTGAAGATTACCTACCACTGGGTCCCCACTATTTCCCAGAGGATCAACTTAGCGACCTCCCTGAACGGTTTTTCATCGCCGAAACCGTCCGTGAGAAGATTATGCTCTTGACGCAACGCGAGATCCCTTATGCCTCGGCTGTTGTGATTGAAGAGTTTGAAAAACGCCAGACAAAAAAGTCAGCTGAAATCACGTTTATCCGCGCCATCGTCTACGCGGAACGGCAGACCCAGAAGCAAATTATCATCGGTAAAGGCGGTAAGCTAATCAAAAGGGTCGGCGAACTCGCACGCATTGATATCGAAAAATTCTTAGACACACGTGTCTTTTTAGAACTCTATGTAACCGTCAAAGCCGATTGGCGCAGAGATGCACGAAAACTCAAGGAATTGGGCGGTTTCATGGACATGTAATCACGCCAATGATTCTAAGACCCATTATCCACAGCAGTTTCGCGGGTACAACGAACAGGAAATCAGACGACTATGACAGAAGAGTCAATCCACGTACAAGGTGCGCGAGAACACAACTTAAGAAATATTGATATCCAACTGCCAAAAGATAAACTCATCGTCTTCACCGGCGTTAGCGGTTCTGGTAAATCTTCACTGGCGATTGATACCGTTTATGCTGAAGGCCAGCGTCGATACATCGAGTCTCTATCGGCGTACGCGCGGCAATTTTTAGGGCAACTCGGAAAACCGGATGTAGACGAAATTATCGGATTATCCCCGTCTATCGCTATCAGTCAGGGGTCAACAGGACATAACCCGCGTTCCACGGTCGCCACGGTAACCGAGATCTACGACTATCTGCGTGTGCTTTATGCGCGTGTCGGACAATTCCACTGTCCCGACTGTGGACGTGAAATCGGATCTCAAACCGCCGCAGACATCGTTAATACTTTGCTCAACTACCCCGAACGTACAAGGCTCATCCTCTTAGCACCGATTGCCAGAGGTTCTCGCGGCGCGCATGAAAAAGAGATCGAGGACCTACGGAGCGCAGGTTTCGCGAGATTACGCGTTGATGGCGAAATACACGAAATCCGTCCCGGCTTCGCGCTCAGCCGCAATCAACGCCATGATATTGATCTCGTTATAGACCGAATCATCATCAAAGACGGCATTGAACCGCGCGTCACTGAAGCCGTGAACACAGCACTTGCCCGTGGAGAAGGGAGCATGCTGGTGCAAGTTGTTTCGACTGAAGGCGAGGCATCCCCGTTTCTGTCGGAAGAAGACGACCTGCTCTTTAGTAAAGACCATACCTGTTCGCACTGTCGGATTAGTTTCGTGAAACCGGAACCCCGTCACTTCTCCTTCAACAATCCCGATGGTATGTGCGAAAACTGCAGGGGGTTGGGTGTGCAAATGGGCATCTTGCCGCAGTTGATCATCCTTGATGATACCCTCTCCATCATGGAGGGTGCCATAAGTCTATGGGGACCTCTCACCACGCAAAAGCGAGCGACAGAAAAAGCCATCACCGAAGCACTCGCGAAACACCTCGACTTTGACATCAAAACGCCTTGGAAAGAACTCACGCCAGAGCAGCAGCACGCTATCCTCTACGGCACCGGTGACGCTGTCCTCACAATCACTACCCCAGGGAAAAGCGCACACAAAAAGCGAAAACAACGCCGGCGATACCGTGTCCACTTTCACGGTGTCATCCCCGCTGAAGAACAGAAGCATTTTTTTGAAGGTGATGACGAAGCCGATGAAGACAACTTTCCTGATTACTTCGTCAAAATGCCGTGTAGAGTCTGTGAGGGGACCCGACTTAACTCCTGGACCAAAGCCATAACGATAGGTGGCACCCCCATAACCAATATTCTTGAAATGTCTATTCAGGATGCAACGCAACTCTTCACAGCCTTGGAACTTCCAGAACGTGAGGCGTTAATCGCGCAGGAACTCCTAAAGGAGATTCGCGGACGACTCGGATTTCTGATGGACGTCGGATTGGGATACCTAACGCTCGCACGTCCCGCACCAACACTTTCCGGCGGTGAAGCGCAACGCATCCGCCTCGCCAGTCAAGTAGGCGCGGGGCTGCGTGATGTCACATACGTGCTTGATGAACCGAGCATCGGGTTACATCCACGCGATCACGCAGGGCTGCTCACCACACTCCTCAACCTACGGAACCAAGGCAATACTGTTATCGTTGTTGAGCACGATGAAGCGACCATGTTGGTCGCCGACTGGATTGTCGATTTCGGTCCCGGCGCAGGCATCAAAGGTGGAAAAATAACAGACATCGGGACACCAGCGCAATTCATCAAAGAGAGCAATACGCTCACTGCTCAATATCTCCGAGGCGATAAGGTGATTATCCAACCAGAATCCCGCCGTCCAGCAGGGGACAAATGGATACAGATTCGCAATGCGCGTCAAAACAATCTTAAAGAGATTAGCCCCAAAATACCGATCGGCACGCTCTCCTGTGTAACGGGTGTGAGTGGTTCTGGAAAGAGTTCCTTAATTCACGATATTCTTTACAACGCACTCGCCCGCGACCTCATGAAGGCAAAAACTGTACCCGGCGATTACGACGATATTCGGGGTATCATCAAAGAAAAAGACGTTCCTATCTCCAATGTTATCGACAAGATTATCAATATCAACATGGCACCCATCGGACGAACACCACGTTCCAACGCTGCGACTTATACAAAGGTGTTTGATGGGATTCGCGCCCTCTACGCCAGTTTGCCCGACGCTAAATTACGAGGCTATAAACCTGGACGGTTCAGTTTCAATGTTGCCGCCGGTAGGTGTGAAGCATGTAGCGGCAACGGCGCAAAAAAGGTCGATATGGGACTCCTCTCTGATGTCTGGGTGGAATGCGAGGTGTGCAGTGGAAAACGCTTTAACACCGAAACGCTTGCGATTAAATATAAAGGGAAAGACATCTCTGAAGTCCTCGAAATGGATATTGACACCGCACTCGTGCACTTCGCCGATATTCCAAGGATCGCAAGAGGCTTAAAGCTACTCCACGATGTCGGTCTGGATTACATTAAACTCGGACAACCCGCACCCACACTTTCAGGCGGTGAGGCACAACGCATCAAACTTTCAAGAGAACTCTCCAAACGCGGCACCGGTAAAACCCTCTATATCCTTGATGAACCTACAACAGGGTTACATTTTGACGATGTAAACAAACTACTGACGATTCTGCATCGACTCGTAGATGATGGCAACACTGTCGTCGTCGTAGAGCACAACCTTGAGGTTATCAATTCCGCCGATTATCTTATCGACTTAGGACCAGAGGGCGGTGTTGGCGGTGGTACGATCGTTGCTGAAGGCACACCCGAACAAATTGCCGAGATGCCTGAATCTTACACCGGACAAGCACTCCGCGGTGATTTCGATATCTGGCGTGATGCGAAGCAACGGCTCATCGAACCTGAACTTGCTGACGCATTTGAACAAGCACAAGAAAAACGGACAGCAATCGCTGTGCAAGGTGCTACGGAAAATAATCTCAAAAATGTGGATATTGATATCCCGCATCGAAAAATGACGGCGTTGACAGGTGTCAGCGGTTCTGGAAAGACATCCCTTGCACTTGATACCATCTACGCCGAAGGGCAGCGGCGTTATATCGAAACGCTCAGCACTTATGCCCGCCAGTTTATAGGGCAGATGGAGAAACCTAAAGTCTCAAAAATTGAGGGACTTTCGCCCGCCATCGCAATTTCGCATGCCAACGCAGGTCAAAACCCACGTTCCACGGTCGCCACAATCACTGAGATACACGATGGACTCCGCACGCTTTACGCCAGATGGGGTAAACCCTACTGTCCGGATTGCCTTGAGGAGGTTCAACCCCAGAGCGCGGAGGAAATCACAGAGAAGGTTTTTGAACTACTCAGCGGACAGCGAGTGGATGTCCTTGCACCTCTCACAAATTTTATGCTTTTCCCTGAAACTGGTGAAGGCACGACAAGGGGTAAGATCATTGACATCAACGCCAGTGAATCCGCTTATGGGCTGAAGGGAAACGAGGATTACGCCGATGTATTCAGTCGATTACAACGCGCAGGTTTCGCACGCGTCCAAATTGATGGCGACATTCACCGACTTGATGAAGCTCCGAAATTGAGTAAAACCATTCACCATGAAATCTTTATCGTTATCGATCGCGTCGAACTGGTTGACGAAGAAAAGAGCCGGTTTACGGAAGCGGTCGAGTTGGCACTCCTTCAAAGCGGTGGATTTGTACTGATTCAAGAGAGCCAATCTGGTGCTCGTGCATCTACAAGAACCAACCGATCTAAACGGAAAACAACGAAAAGTCCAAATCCGGAGATCACTGTTAAAAAGTTCTTCAGCGAACACGCGATGTGTGCTTCCTGTGGAAGTAATTTCGGGCAACTGACACCTCGCCACTTTTCCTTTAACAACAAAATGGGGGCATGCGACTTCTGTGATGGACGTGGGAAGAATACACACTTTCCATACGATGCATGCAACCAATGTCACGGCACACGCCTGAAACCTTTTCCGAGCTGCGTCATGTTTGAGGATACAACCATTTCGGGATTGATGGCATTCTCAATTACTGAAATCATTGAATTCTTCAACGCACGGTTGAAACAGATTGAAGCGGAAGTCGGCAATGATGCACAAAACGATAAGAATGATCTCGCCATAGCGAAAGGCGTGTTGACCTCCAGAGCCACGCATCCTGCGCTTCATGTGCATACCTCACCTGAGTTTGAAGCCGAAGTCCTCCGACAAATTCGGATACGCCTTCAGTTCTTAGAAGACATCGGTCTCGGTTATCTCGCATTGGACCGTGGAGCACCGACGCTTTCAGGTGGCGAAATGCGCAGAATCCAACTCGCAAGCCAACTCGGCAGCGGTCTCACCGGGGTAACTTACATCCTTGATGAACCGAGCATCGGGTTACACCCACGCGACCAAGAGCGTCTCATCAACGCACTCAAGGAACTCCGCGATATTGGTAATAGTGTCCTCGTCGTTGAACACGACCGCGATACCATATTAGCCTCCGATCATGTCATCGACTTCGGTCCTAAGGCAGGTAAAGCAGGTGGCGAGATTGTCGCTATCGGCACACCGGACACCTTTACTGACAGCACCACGCCTGTAGGAATGATCTCTGAATCGCGACCTACCGATGAACCATCGCCTACTAAATCCTTGACGCAAGCCTATCTCTCCAACGAAGTAGAAATTCCTGTTCCGAAAACCCGACGCAAAGGCACAGGTAAACAACTTGCAATATACGGGGCGAAGACAAACAATCTCAAGGATATCGATGTCACGATCCCAGTTGGAACCCTTACTTGTGTAACCGGTGTTTCAGGGTGTGGTAAGAGTTCGCTTGTTGAAGGCACCCTAAAACCGGCACTTGAAAGCAGCAGTTCTATCAAAGCCGACGGTGCTACCAGAGATCACCTCTATACCCGCCATATCACGGAAACGGAGCGTGAACCTGTATATAACAGTTATGGCAAATCGGAGTATCGAAGCGTCCGTGGTGTCAGCTATATCAAACGTCTCATCAACGTAGACCAGAAAGCGATCGGTGAAACACCGCGTTCTAATCCTGCCACCTATACCGACTTGTTCACGAAGATCCGAGAACTCTTCGCCGATCAACACGACGCAAAGATGCGCGGATTTAGTATTGGTAACTTCAGTTTCAACCTCGTCCACGGACAGTGCCATGTCTGTGAAGGGCACCGCTTCAACCGTGTTGAGATGCATTTCCTGCCTGATGTGTGGATGCCGTGTGAGGCGTGTAAAAGTACAGGTTATAGCGACGAGACACTTGAAATCCGCTATCAAGGCAAAAATATCGCTGAAGTCTTAGATATGACAGTGGATGAGGCACTCACATTCTTCAGCGGAGATTCACGTATCTGCCGGACGCTCCAGATGTTAGCGGATGTTGGGTTGGGTTATATCCAACTCGGACAATCGGCGACAACGCTCTCCGGTGGCGAGGCGCAGCGCGTCAAACTTGCGAAAGAGTTAGCACGTCGCACAACCGGTTCAACGCTCTATATCATGGACGAACCGACGACTGGTCTCCACTTTGACGACATCCAAAAACTCCTCAAGGTGCTGAACAAACTCGTCGATGCAGGCAACACAATCATCGCTGTCGAACACAACATCGACATTATCAAATCCGCTGATTGGGTTATCGACTTGGGACCGGAAGGCAGTAAAAACGGCGGTGAGGTCGTTGCGATGGGTACGCCAGAACAAGTCGCATCGGTCCAAGAATCCCACACCGCACGCTTCTTACGTGAAGTCTTGTAGGAACGACAGCCCAATTTTAGTTTGTTCAGCCTTTGCTATAAATTGTCCCTATGGCTTCTGTCTAATTCACTCCAAACCCATTTACCTCAATTTCCGAATCATACTACCACCAATCCACGGAAGCAACTTCGCTCCCGTACAGTTCCTCCAGTATTCCCACCGAGTGGCTTCTGTTCTGAATCTTCAATGCTCGAATTTCCGCTTGACAAATTCTGGAATATGTGGAATTATAGTATTGTATCCATAAAGAATTCCGTATCTATAATGCAAATTCCAGACTACTATCAGATCTTAGAGATCGGGCGGGATGCTACCGCCCGCGAAATAAAGGGAGCCTATCGGAAACTCGCAAAACGCTATCATCCCGATAAAAACCCAGAGCGTGCCGCTTTTGCAGAACAGATGTTCCGAGAAGTCTGTAACGCTTATAATACGCTGCAGGACGCGCAGCAGAAATCCGACTATGATCGGACGCTACAGACGATTGAACGGCAGCAGAAATCACGCGAAGCGTATTTAGACAGACTGAGTAGACTCAACCAGAACTACGCCAAGTTAGAATTGCTGCTGCATGCGCTGCTCCATCAAAATTATGAGACTGGCATTTCTATGTATGAGCAGCTACGCCATCACTTTCAAGAAATCGGGAAGGAGTGGCGTATCGACGATTTTCTGAGTTACGAAGAGAGCCGGGACTGTGAGTTTCTTATCGCTGAAGCCTATCAGCAGCTTGGATTTTCTAATGGTAACCAATCTTCTGCCATTGAGAAACACCGAAAAATTGAACAGGCGATGCTGCTTTACGAATCTCTGTTGTCCTCCGAAGCAAAACGTCCCTGCTTCAAACACTTTATTCAAGAAATCAAAGAACGCCTTAAATTCATCTACCTCTACCACTTCAGCGTTGAAGGTTATGACCAAACGTGCCATATTCCGTTGACGAAGATCCGCGCCTTAAAACTTCCGAAACGTGAGACTGCATGGATGTACAAAAAAATCGCCGAATTCTATGTTGAGATTGATCGGTTCCCGGAAGCCCGAACTGTGCTGAAGATGGCGTTTGAACTACAACCCCATCTCACGGGTGCAAAAAAAATCCGCCAAAGGTTGAACATGGTATGTTAGTCGTCAGTTATCGGTTGTCAGTAAAAAACAGTCTTTTCCTACAACCGTAAACTCTGAAAGATATAGACATTAACTGAAAACCGTTTAGAAGGACAACCCTAATGCGAAAAGAGGTACGCTGGGAACGGATGTTCCCTGACGAATTAGAAGCCGCATTCAACGCGTGTCCCGCTGTCTATTTCACTTATGGACTCTGCGAACCGCATGGCCCACAAAATACAGTCGGATTAGATGCGCTGAAGGCACACGGCATCGCTTGCCGTGCAGCGCATACACACGGCGGCATTGTCGCACCGCCCGACTATTGGCACATCCATGAACACGGCATGTATGCGAATTGGGCATACCAGAACGTCGGTGAAGTACGGAGCTGGCTTACCGCTATGCCAGCGTGGCAACATTTCAAAAATGTGTGTTATCACGTCCGCGCCGCCGATGCGCTCGGATTCCACGCGGCTATCTTTCTCACCGGACACTATGGACCGAATTGGCAAGACCTCAAAACCCTCCTGACGCTAATTCAGCCACACTTCGCTATGCGACTCTACGGACTCCCTGACTTCGAGGCGAATACACCCGGATTTGACCGACAGGGCAACGGTGGAGACCACGCCGGTAGAGTTGAAACCTCGCTCCTCTGGGCAATAGAGCCAGACTGTGTTGACATGTCGCGGATGCCTGCGGGGGACGCACAAGGACCGCACTTTGCGATGGGCGCAAACGCTTCTGATTCTGATCGGCGCATCGGTGAACGTATGGTGAACGATGAAGTCGAATGGCTTGGAAAAAAGATGAACGCGTTGATAGCAGATTACAAAGAACTGAATATTTCTGAACGTCAGCCCGTAACTTTTGAGGAAGTTGAACAGATATGGACACAGACAGTATCACCCGCCTTGAAAACTTTTGAAACGATGAAAAATCCGAATGAATCGCCACCGGAAGATTCACAATGGTTTCGACAGTGTAAACTTCCAGAACTCCCGTAAGAGAGGACATCGTATGGAAACGACAAACACGCAATTCGCCGAAGACTACCAGAAAAACGGATTTTTGACAGGCATTCCTATTGCTGATGCCTCCGAGGCAACACGCTACCAGCGCGCTTACAATGCATTGGAAGCAGAAGTTGGCAAAGAAAAATGCGAAATCGGTCTCATTGACTGGCATTTTGACTATCAATTTATCTGGGAACTCGCCATACATCCGAAAATTGTGGATGTCATTGAGGCACTGATTGGTCCCGACGTTATGCTGTTAGCCACCCATTTCTTCTGCAAATACGGACCTCGTGAGAAGTTCGTCGCATGGCATCAAGATGTAACGTATTGGGGACTTGAACCGCCAGATGCGGTTACCGCTTGGTACGCCATAGACGATAGCGATACAGGTAACGGCTGCATGCAGGTGATCCCCGGAAGCCATCAGCGTGGCATACAAGAGCACGGAACATCGGAACAGGAAGGCAATCTGTTGAGCATCAATCAGGAAGTACCCGTTACCGAAACGGAAGCAGAGACCGCTTTTGATTTGGTGCTAAAAGCCGGTGAAATGTCCATCCACCACGGGCAAATGATACACGGCAGCCTACCGAATCATTCTACACGGCGGCGATGCGGTTTAACAGTTCGCTACATAGCCCCATCGGTGAGACAGGCAGATGAGAATTCATTGAAACGTCCATGGAAACCGATCCTGCTGCGCGGCGAAGACCGGTACCAGAATTTCACGACTGTGCCGAACCCGTTTCCGCTTCACGGGTAGTATCAATCCTATCTTCGACAGTTAAAATAATTCATATGAAGCAGCCCGTAACGTAGTGGAGGGCGGATATACGGAAAGGGACGTGAACGCACAAATCCACCTTACCGAACCGCAAGGAAAAATTAAAAATATCTACGATGCTATCGTCATCGGTGCTGGCGGGATGGGGAGTGCATCGGCATATCATCTCGCCAAATCTGGTGCTGACGTACTTGTTTTAGAACAGTTCCAACGTGGACACACCTTCGGCAGCTCACACGGTCCAACCCGTATCATCCGCTTCTTCTACGATAAAGCCTTTTATACTGAATTGATGAAAACCGCATACGCCGAATGGCACGACCTCGAATCCGCATCAGGGAAGTCTCTGCTTTTCATCACAGGGAGCGTGTGCCTCGGTGCAAGCGGGAATCCGTACGGACGCACAGCACGGCAGAGCTTAGATGCCGCCGGTGTTGAATCCGAGTGGTGGAGTGCGATGCAATTGTCAGAACGTTTCCCACAGTTCCGGGTGTCGAACGATATGGACATTCTTTGGCAGAAAGACACTGGTTTTCTTCATGCCTCCGAGTGTGTCGCTACGCATCTGCAATTCGCTGAACAGCACGGTGCAACAGTCCGAGAGGAGTCCCCCGTAACCGAGATTGATTGGCAGGCTGATGTCCCGACTGTCCGCACTGAAAGCGGTCAATTTCGCGGCAGAAAAGTCGTTGTAACCGCAGGCGCGTGGACAGGGAAACTCCTTGCGGAATTGGATCTTCCGCTCACTGTTACAAAACAGCAGGTGTGCTACTACCAACCGATAGACACTACCCGCTTCCAACCAGACAGGTTTCCAGTTTTCACGGAAGCAACGGAAGATGGTGAATTTCTCTACGGTATTCCTGCATTTGGCTCTGGTGTAAAGATGGCACGTCACGGCAGGGGACAAATCGTTTCCCCCGATACATGCAAACGCACCCCCGACGCAGATTACATTGCCCATATAGATGCCTACATACAAAAACGTATCCCAGAACTCGGAAAAACCACACACGCCGAGGTCTGCCTCTACACCGAAACCCCTGACGAAGATTTTATCATTGACGCACATCCACGCTGCCCAGATGTATTGATTGCGGCGGGTTTCTCAGGACACGGCTTCAAGTTTTGTTCCCTTGTTGGACGTATCATGAGTGAACTCACACTCAATGGCGAAACCAGTTTTGACATCTATCCACTTCGGATTGATCGGAAACCAGAAATCTCAAGCGGTATCCCAAGGCTACAATCATGACAAAACAGCGAA
Organism: Candidatus Poribacteria bacterium; assembly: GCA_965208735.1. GTDB lineage: Bacteria > Poribacteria > WGA-4E > WGA-4E > WGA-3G > WGA-3G. The sequence goes on along the minus strand of CBDBPM010000002.1, from coordinate 2,956,770 downwards.
CCATAGTAGTCGGAGTAATCTCCCTTGGTGTTGCCTTAATTTTTGCGGTTCTGTTCTTTCTGATGTCCCAGAAGTCAGGCATTAACGTTGAGGCACCCGCGCCCCCGCGCGAAGTTACGTCTGTCCCATTACCACCGCCGATCCCATCCATTATCGCTGTGAAGGCGAACCTACCCATGCAAGAGGTCAAAACTTTAGCAGAAACGGCACTCAAAGACTATCTCAGTAAACCTATCGAACGGAAAGATGGGGCGATTGTGTCTACCATCAAACTCAACCCTGGCATTCTGACAATGACAAGCGCGGCAGATGGAACAATATCCATAAGGATCCCATTTCAATTCAGCGGGCGGGCGAGTGTTTCCAAGAAGATTTTGGGGCAGGTTATCGAGAAACATGAAGATATTGAAGGGCGCGCGACTGCCTCTCTAACGCTCACGCCGACACTCAACGCCGATTGGCGCATCACTGCCAAGGTCTCCTCAGATATCCTGATACAGAAAGCAGAAATTGAAATCTTGGGTATTACCATCTCACTCCGTCAGATTCTTACTAAATTGGTGAAAGAGAAGGTGCTTCCCAAATTAGAAGATCTCATTGTTGAATACATTACCAGTATAGACATCAAAACCCGCGTCGCTGGTTTATGGACGAGACTCCATGAACCGATAACGCTAAACCGAGATCCACCTATTGCACTTGTCATAGAACCCTTGGAAGTCCTCGCGCAAAAATTGTCCAGTGACGGGCGAACGCTTTCCCTCAGCTGCGGCATAAAAACCTACATTCAAGCCAACATTGGAGATGTATCAACGAGTCCCGCCATTCCCGCAGAGGAGCGTGCCGACTTGCCAGATATCCACTTCGTGAAAACTCTTGAATCCGGATACCATATTATTGCCCCGATTGACGTAACCTACGCAGCTATTGAAAGCCTCGCAATGCCACATGTCAAAAAAGCGCATAACCTAAAAGGCATCAATACACTCGTCAACAACCTAACGCTCTACGGCAGTGGTGTCCAGCTCGTTGCCGGCGTTGGGTTCAGTATGCCCTCACTTAGTGCAGATGGACAGATCTATCTCCTCGGAACTCCCGTATACGACACCGCAACAATGTCTGTGTCTGTTACAGAATTCGACTATGCACTTACCACGCAAAACCTTCTTTTAGATATTACCGAAACCGTTGGCGAAGGCATCTTTCCGAACCTCCGAACGACGGTTGAAGAAAAACTTACCTTTCCATTAGAAGAACAACTCACGACCCTGCACGAAAAGTTGTCAGATGTCATTGCAGAACGTTCAATCGGTTCGCATGTCCTTTTACGCGGGACCGTAGAAACCATTACACCGGAGGCACTCTATCTCACACAAACAGGCGTGCGTATCCCGTTTCGCTTAGAAGGCGACCTTGCATGTGAGGTAAACCTCAATCCTTCACAAGTTTCGTATTAAGGAGCAGAGACAATGCAAACAACTCTCAAAGCCGGAAGCGCGACCGCGAATATAACGGCACCCCTCGGCACAAGAATGCCAGGTGGGTTCCGACCAAGATACGCTGAAAATGTTGACGATGAACTCTTTGCAAAAGCCCTTGTCATTGATAATGGCACAACGCAGATCGCAATAGTTACGTGTGATCTCATAGCTATACCAGAGAAGGTCGCAAACGCTGCGAAAGCACGCATTGCTGAAAGGTGTGGTATTCCGGCAGCGCACGTCATGGTGAATGCGACACATACACATACCGCTGTCGCCATCGCTGATCTGCTTGGCGTTGATGAGGATACCGATTACACCGAATGGGTACCGCTGAAAATTGCCGATGCGGTTGAACTCGCTGTGTGGAGACTCCAGCCTGCACGGGTAGGATTCGCCAGTGTTGATGAAGAACGCATCACCTTCAATCGACGGTGGCACATGAAAGATGGCACTGTCCGTTTTAATCCGGGTGTCAATAACCCAGATCTCGTGGAACCGACCGGTACAATCGATCCAGAGTTGGCTATGCTGTTCGTTGAAGCCGATGATGGAACTCCGATCTCCGCGGTCGCTAACTTTTCGCTCCACTACATCGGCACAAACAACAGCAATGCCCTGTCTGCGGACTATTTCGGGCACTTCGATCGACTTATGCGACACTATCTGGGGGATACATGCGTCTCGCTGCTCTGGAACGCCGCATCTGGACAGATTAACAATACCGACTTCAGTGGACGGACGAAATGGACAGCGAGCGGACATCAACAGGCGGTGAAAATGGAAAATGTTCTCGCGGGACATTTTATCACTGAAATGCAGCTCATGGAGATGCACGATACGCTCGACCTCAGCGGAGAGCTTGCTACGTTGACGTTCCAACGCAAACAGATCACCGATGCAGATCTCAAAATTGCCGAACAGGTGTTGTCTGTGCCGCAAGGAACTTACAACGGCTATGAAACCGGTCCGTTTAGTTGGGTCGTCGGGCAGCCGATACCACAGGCATTGGTTGATGTCTACGCGCGTGAATGCCAACGCTTGGCGAAATTACCGGCGCAGATGACTGCACCAATTCAAGTGCTCCGATTGGGTGAGGCGGCGATTGTAGCACTGCCTGGAGAGGTATTCGTTGAGACGGGGATGAATATCAAGTCGAAGTCTGATGCAAGTCCAACATTTCTCGTCAGCTTGGCAAATGGGTATATCGGTTATATCTGTACGGACAAGGCGTTAACACAGGAAGGCGGATACGAGACATGGGCAGCGAAATCCTCATTACCGGCTGTTGGGACAGTCCCAGCGATGGAAGCACTCGTGGCTTCGTTGTTGGATGAGTGTGAAGCTGTGTGAAGTAGGAGACTATGCCATAATCAAACCATGTTGCCATTTTATAAGAAACTCACCCACAATCGAGTTGTGGGTGAGTTAGAAATCCATCTATTGCATCTGTCCCATATTCTGCATCATCATAATCATTTGGATAGCCTGCTTGAAGTCGCCGAGGGTGAGAAGCAACTTTGCACCGACCCTGTCCTCTTGGACTTTAGCGGAAAAACCGATGCTATAAGTCTCAGGCACATTCATAAACATTCCTGCGAACATTTGCATTGCTGCACCAGCATCCGGGTCCGCTTTCGCAACAATAGGCATGAGACTTTTAACCAGAGTCATCGGTGAAAGTGCCAAAAGCAGGTTATTATCTGTCCCCAGTGTGGCAGTCAGTTTCTGATAACTCACATTTTCAGAAAGGCTATCGCCCATCCCAGATTTCCTATCCAATGCCGCTTTAATCGGATCAGAACCGCCTACAGCAAAAAATAGTTGGTCTTCATGAAAGGCGTAATACCAGTGCCATTCCTGGGGAAACATCCCAACAACTTCCGGGGGCATCTCACCAAAAACTGTACCGAAATTGGGGAAGACGAAACTTTTTATTTCAACGTCGTTGTGCATGAGCGGTTGACCGGCGTGAGCCCCATCGTATAAACCCCATTGCGGCATATCTCCAACGGCCCCGCGCATGATCTGCATTGTGTTGCGAAGTTGCTCAAGAAACAGGTCATTCATGTAAGTTTCTGCCAGTTGTTTATCCTTCATCTCATAGACGATTAAATAATCCGGGATAATACTATCGCCAAAATTGACAGTAAACCCCCACTCGTCGCCGAGAGATTTATAGAAAACTGCCATCTGCTCGGTGAGTGCTTCCAGTTTCTCTTGCTGCTCCGGGGAACCTGCTGAAAACATTTTTAGCGATAACATGTTCATGTCAAGCAGCAATTGTTGATTCCCTTGAAAGGCACCATTCACAAAGGCGAGATTTGGTAGATCATTGAGAACTGCCAAATCGTCAGGTATCATCTCTTCCAAGGATTGCCGAATCTCACTATCGTTCTTGAATTTTAAGGATGGTGCGAGTTGCACATCGGTGCCCTTGATTTCAAACGTCGCGCTTAGAGATTCCAGCTGCTCAATTATGTTTGCTGCTGAATCAAACATAGACGTAAGGAAGGGCGCGAATGCCATAGCAGCAGGATCGCTTTCAAGACCATCTTGTATTGATTCCGATTCCCTCTGAAGTGAAGCAGTCATAAGAGAGGCAATGGATTCAAGATTGAAATGCGCCGCGACCTGCGCGTCACCCTCCACAATATCGGTAAGAAATGAGGTGTAGCCTGGATTGGCTGCAACAGACGGCTTGGTTGCTTTATAAGTATCAATAACACTTTCACATATTTCAGCGGACTGAGAAAAGACAAGGGTATTGTCCAAAATAGCGAAACTGCCGCCCCCGCCGCTAGCGTTCCAATAGGTTACGCCGTTATATTCAATGGGAGCACTTCCCGCGCTTTCAGCATCAATTACCTGCTTCATGGCTGATGAGTCTGTTAGATGAACGACTGCGGAGAGACTGGGCGGGTTCAAGGATGTCGTGAAAACTGCAAAATCTTGGTTCAAATCAAGCCCGAGTTCCTCTAACTCCGCGAGACTTTCAAATCCAGCACCAAAGCTTTCGGCTAAGATTTTGGCGAGGATCTCCGGGTCTTCATCTGTCGGGATCAAATCTGTCACCAGTGTATTAATCCGATAATCCAACTCAAGCAAACTCGGGCAATAGATAAGTCCCATTGTCTGTTTTGGAATCAGATGTAGCACACTACCGCTTGGAATCTGCACCAGTTCAGGTTCAGCTTCATGGGGTGTTTCCTCTTCAGTCTCGTGTTCTGACGTTTCCTCTTCGGATTCATGTTCTGACGCTTCTTCGGCAGATTCGTGCTCCTCTTCGGATTCGCGTTCTTCGGATTCATGTTCTGATGTCTCTTCTTCCGATTCGTGTGCCTCTTCAGATTCATGTTCTGATGCTTCTTCCGCAGATTCGTGCTTCTCTTCGGATTCGCGTTCTGACGCTTCTTCGGCAGATTCGCGTCCCTCTTCGGATTCGTGTTCCGACGCTTCTTCGGCAGATTCGTGTGCCTCTTCGGACTCATGTTCTGATGTTTCTTCGGCAGATTGAGGAAGTTCGTCCATTTCTTGCGATTCTTGGACCGGCGGTGCTTCAGTGGTGGCTGTAGTTGTAACAGGAGGTATCTCTTTCGCGCCACAACCGACACATACAAACATTGCGAGCAGTGCTAACGCAATGAGAGGTAAAGACAAACATTTTTTCATTTTAATTTCTCCTAAGCCGTTAGGGTGGTCTAACAGCATATTCCTACGAGGATAGTATCATCAATTTTGAGTTTGTGAAATTTTTTCTTGGAGTGCATCAATCTCTGCATTGGAAGTAAGCACTCCGATTTCGACTTCATAGTGCCTACGACCACCGGGTTCAATATACTGTAACGTGCCGCGTTCGCGTTCCTTTGCCCTGCCTTCTACACCACAGTTCGAGGGCTCCAAACCGAAAACATAAGTGCCTTCACCACACATTTTCCACTGGACAAAGTTTGGGAATTGCGTTTTGTGATAGCGGACAGATACGCCGATGCCTTGGCCATTATTGAATCTTCGGTTTACCAGCGCGACATGGATGTGGTTATCAACATCTGGTTCCATTTCGTGGTAGAAAGCCTGTTCTTGAAAATCGACGGTGGGTGGTTCGCAGAGGTTATAGTTATTTAAGTTTGCGGCAGCTTGTTCATCTCGTGGTGTGACTTGTGAGGAGGGAGCCAGTAGTTCGCTGTCTTGTGTGAGAATCGGAAATCCGACATTAATATGGAAGAGGTACATGTGTGGTGAATCTTGGTATCCCAAATTTTCAACAACATCTTCGATATGCAACGTACGCGATCCGAGTTCCGTCCAGATCCTGCGGGTGCGAGAGAGGTTTTCGCCTAAAGCAGCGGTTTCTTTAACCTTGCCCTGTGCCCATAGCATATAGCGTTGTCCTTCCCACCGACTGTCGACCCAAACATTTTTTGCGGGGATGTGCGACACCCTCCCGTGAAGCCCTAATGCTTCATCGTTATCTTCATTCGGTACACCGACTTGCCGCATCCCACAAGTCGTCAGTAGACCACCGTAGAAGCCGCGTAGCCATCCGAGTCCATCAGGTTCATAATGCGCCGGGCTGACATCGCCTGTACTTGAACGCCAACAGAGTGGAATCCCCTGATATTCGGCATAAGAGACATCTAACCCACGGCTCGGTAGCACGGTGAAATTTAAACCGCTACCGGTTCGGAAATCAATTGCGTCAACACCTTTTTCATTACCATCCGTGAGTTGATACATCTTTGCATGGGCAATTTGCGATATATCTCCGATATGGCGAAGCAGTTGTATTCTGTCATACGTTGCTCCATATAGGTTCATTAAATAAGGTTCTCCTTCTGGGTGCAGCTGGATCGTCTCAATTTATGGGCATAACTTCCAAACCCATATTAATTAGGAATGGGGTAAAACTGTCTGTATACTGAGAAGACATTATAGCATAGACAGGAAAAAAAAGCAAATTTTTCGGTAGAGGCATTCAGTTGTCAATTTCTCAGCAGTCGGTTCTCATCAGCGGTCAACAAAATAGGAATTGGTTATCAACAGGTAGCGAGGGTCGCTCCTATAGCGAAAAGCCTATCAGCGGAAAATCGAAATTAAGGGAAAACTGAATGGCTCTGAATCGGACACAACTTTCAGTTGTCTCAACCTCAGTTTTATGGTATGCTTAATGCAGTTGATTTACGCGTGATTTATAAAGAGGACACCGCATGATTGAAACTGTGAGAAAGCGTATTGAGCAGATTGTTGAACAGGCTTGTGCGGCTGATACCAACATTTTCGGTTACGATATCTGGACCCACCATATCCTGAAAGTTATTGAAAACACAAAACGGCTTGCCTCGCGTTTTGATGCAGATCCCGAAATTGTAGAACTCGCAGCGTTGCTTCATGATTATGCCAGCATAAAGGACGAAGCACTCTACGCGGATCATCACATTCACGGTCCAATTGAAGCAGAGAAACTTCTCAAGCGTTTCGGCTACCCAAAAGAAAAAAGAGAAGCAGTGAAAAACGCTATCGCAACACATCGAGCAAGCGTAACAGTTGAACATCGGAGTGCGGAGGGAGCATGTCTTGCGAATGCCGATGCCATGTCGCACATTCAACAAGTCCCCTCGCTTTTATACTTGGCATATGTTCATCATGAAATGGGAATTGATGAAGGTAAGACATGGGTGAAGGCAAAACTGCAACGGAGTTGGCAAAAGTTACGAGAGGATGTTCAGGACTTAGTCAGGGATACATACGAAGCGGCGTTGAAAGTGCTCTGACGGGAGATTTTATATAATTTGCCATATGTTTAGTGTAAACCCTATGACCGCTGACAAAGTTCACTGGTTCCTCGATCTCTTTGATGCACTCGGTATTAAAGTCTGGATTGACGGTGGATGGGGTGTTGATGCTTTATTAGGTGAATGCACTCGGGCACACCAAGACTTGGATATTATTATCTCATGGAAAGATTCGGCAATACTTACCGAGGCGCTCTTCGCGCATGGCTTTGTTGATATCTACACCGACGACCGTAAAGATCGAAATTTCGTCATGGGACATCAATCTCATGGAAAGATTGACTTTCATGTCGTCGAACTTACCGAGGATGGCGGCGCGATCTACGGTCCAGGAGAGATTGATTGGATTATTACTAAATCGGAGTTGAACGCCGTAGGCTTTATCGGAGGGCGCGAGGTCCGGTGTCTATCGGTGGATTACCAAGTACGTTCACACGCTGGATACACATTACAAGATACAGACTTTGCTGACCTACGGGCACTGCAAGAAAAATATGGCGTTGCGTTGCTTCCCACACAGATCAAGGAAGAACAATGACTAAATACGAATACAAAACCATAAGAATTAGCCAGAAAGGGTTTGGCTTTAAGTCCAGAAAAATTCCTGACCTTGAAAGCACTCTTAATCGCGAAGGAAAAGAAGGTTGGCGGCTTTGTGAGGTAATCCAACCAGCAGCGACTATGGGGGAAGCAACCGCCGTGATTGTGATTTTTGAAAGAGTATTGGAACACACTGAAAATTGAACCGCTCCAAACATAACGTCTGGAACGGACAAGATTCAATTTTTTAATGCTTCCAGAAAAAGGTGACAATACCAGCAATCATCAAAGCAATAGACCACAACAGATCCAGATTAAACCACGCCTTGCGGAGCAACGCAAGTCCCACCACTTCGTAGACGACAATTGCCACGATTCCAGTCACAACGAAAAAGCTGAGGGTATGTACGCCAACGGCAGACAGTAACATCACTGTGTTATCCGTCATGCTTGCGGGTGCGTGGTGCATGTGCGCTGAAGCCTCAGCAACAGGCGTTCGCAACAGAAAAGGCACGAGCATCAAACCTGCACCGTGTGCGGATGCCATCAGGAAAGACCAGATCGTTAAGTCTTTGAAGCCAACACGCATTCCGACCCATTTCGGGTGTCGCGCGCTGAAAAATTTGTACACACCGAAACCGAACAGGACAGTTGCACAGGCGATGCGAAGAACATCCTTTGGTAGTTGTTGCTGTGCCAAGGCAATAACGAACACTACGACTGCGATGGATATCGCGTGTCCGAGTGCCATTGGAAAAAGGGCACCGATAACGGCACTTCTCCGTTTTTCCTGCATGCCCAATGCAACCGCAAAAAGCCAACCCATCCCCGGATTAATACCGTGATAAACACCCATGAGTGTATAGCTTAACCATGAGCCAGTATCCATAAAAACACCTTCCTATACATATAGGCGCGCTTACAAAGCGCGCCTATTCAATTTATGTCCCACTGGCACCTTACGGATAGCAGTAAGAATCGGAAGAACTGTCTCCACCTTGCAACCGAATCTGATGGGCGCGGCTCTCACCGAAATCGACAAAGAAGTCGGGATCAAACGCCAATCCGCCATCTTCCACGTTCACATCCGCCTTCACCATCCACCCGTTTGCGCCGTTTGGATAGAACTGGTTATCCAAAGCGATATAGAGAGAATTGGTAAAGTAAAGACGTTTGCCATCGCGACTCAATTCAACCATCTGCGGACCGGCACCTACAGGGCCAGCTGCTGGGTGCGGGTGCGATTTGGTAATCCCACCGATTTTGAGGGTGCCGGTATGCTTCGGATTAAACGGGTCGGACACGTCGTATTGCAACATTTCCCCGGTTCCCCAACAGGAGACGTAAAGGAACTTGTCATCCAACGAGAGGATATGGTCGGTGACGAGGGGAGGAATCATGCCGATATCCTTCAAAACGGGTGGCAAATCATCTGGATTTTCGGGTGCTTGTGCCGGAATGTCAATAATCTTTTGAACGCCCCAGTCATCTCCATCTTTGTACCAGGTCCAGATGGAACTGGAGAGGTCGTTCATATTAAGCACGGTATTGAGGAACCCATACGCCTTCGTTGGATCATGTGCGGGACGTAGTTCCAATGCCATTTGGTTGTCCTCACCGAGATCCAGCGTCTGGATGTTTTTCCGGTGTCGGATATCCCAGATATGGATTTTATGCCCGAACTTGCGTTCCATCAAGTCTTCGAGCCTCAGACCGTTCTCAATCATTGCCGGATAGCCCCACTCACTGGTGACAGCGACATCATATCCCAAGTGCCACCAGAAATCGTAAGAGAGGGATTGCGGACCGCGTTCCACCTCCCACTGTCCGAGAATGTTGAAATTATAGTGATCCATGAGGAAAATCCCACCAGGACCTTCTTCTGAACCGGCAGAAGCTAAAGCACTGACGTAGATACCTTCGGGACCGCAGTGGACTGTATGCGGACGGGTATAGCCTGAACGCGACTCAACTTCATTGACATCCAAAGTTTTAATGAGTTTCGGTGATCGGGGGTCGTCCTTCACATCAAGGATGTAGATGTTAGAACTCCGCAACGCTGGTACAACGAGGTAACGTCGTTCTATATAAGGGTGCGGCGCGTACGGGCAAAGTGAAGCACTGCAGGCACTCCAGTTAAAATGATGGAGTTCGTCACCAACCCCGAATTCCTGTGCATTCACAATTTGGCTATAGGTATCAGAGCCTTTATTGAGATCGACAACGCACATCGTATCGGGACTTCCGTCATCCCGGGGTGCAGCGACATAAGCGAGTTCTTCAATAGGTGCATCGATCGCCATCTTCGGCGACGGGTAAAAGGTTGGGTCAGGTTTCCACTGTTGTAACAAGTTTATTTCTCCTTTTTATTTAATAGTTGTCGGTTATCAGTTTGCCTTGCAGTGAGAGCTAAAGAGAGTTTCTCTAATAATTCACTCCCTCTTGCGGTATACCAAGTTTGGATAGATTGCTGCGGAAGCGACTCTTAACTGATAACTGGCGACTGATTACTGGGTACTATTCTTCATCGTTTTTTGCGCGGTCAAGCCAACCAGGTAATCTGACGTTTTCAGATAATTTCCACGCCGTCAAATAGAGTGAGGCAGTCCAACGCACTGATTCCCGCGCCCGGTCATTTGTAAAGTCAACCAAAGCAGGCGTAGGGCTTTTCAGATTTTTCCAGTCTTCGGCGAGTGCGTAAACGTTATCCACAAGACCGTGTCCGGTTTTGATCTGCTCGATAATCGCGGGCATCAAATCGCCGACAGCTTCAATCTGTTGTGCTTTCGCGAGTTCTGTTGGATTTAATTTTAGCATCTCAATTGCCGAATCAACTTTCTCATGGATACCGGCATGCAAGCGTGTGCCGTCCGCCTGCTTAATCCCATCAAAATTAATGGTCAGATGCAACGGTTGACACATATCCTGCGCGTAGTGCGAAAGGAAACCTGCATAGAGAAAGCACTTATTTTGAACCATCGGATTATCGGGCCATTTGCGATATTCTGCGAAAGCAACAGCGAGGCGTTCCGTCCATTCCGCTAATGCGTATGGCAGTGTACCGACGGCTCGCGGTGCCAACCCTAACTCCGCACATAATTTAATGTGTGCCTCGCGCCCCTCTGGAATCGGGTGTTCTCCGAAGTATTCTATATCGATATAGTGTTCTCCATATTCAGCTTGCCGTGCGTGTGGTGTGCCACGCTCCTTTGATATGTCTGGATCGTAAGCACAATGAGCAACCATTTTTTCGGCGTTGCGAAAAAATTCGGGCATCTCCTCGGGGAGTGCTTTAACGGATGCTTGTGTAAGGATATCGTGTCCGCCTCCCCACCATGCCCATGCCGGCGTGGTAAGGAGTATCGAAAACAGAATAATGATATTATAGGAACGTTTCATAGTTCTCCTTTTGTTTAGTCTGCCGCCAAATATTCCGCGGGACTCGCTTCTTGCCATTGGAACTGAAGTTCAGTCGTTTCATGGGGCTTAAACGATATCGCGACCGTCTCAACAGCGGGTCCAACGATGTCAATCTTATTCAAATCTGCGGTGCCGTAGCCCATTTCGTTTGCGTAATGGAAAAGTCCGATTTCTAAGGGTTCAAATCCCATCGTTTTTGACGTGACCGCGTCTGCAGCAAACACATCTCCACTGACAACAGCGATACCGAGTGGAACAGAATCGGTACCCCCAGGTCCATTGCCTTGTAGTCCAAGGGTGCCATCAACGATAGTGATATCGGGTTTGAGGTGACGTGAGAGCCGGAGCAAGTTAATATTAAGGGTCTGTGCCTCGCGTGGTAGCACTCGATCTGCGTGGCTATGGTAGCCGTGCATTTTAATCCGGTCATCTTTATGCAGGGTGCCCATAATCATGTTCTTCATACCAAGCGTCACGACGCCAGCATCGTGCGTTTTAGCGATAGCGACAGAGATAGTGCAAGGACAATCAAGGACTATCTTCGGCATCCGCACGGTATCTTCCTCACGTCCAGCAAGAAAGACTCTGGTTTCTACCCATTCGGTCTCTTGATGCAAATCGACAAGCCGGATCGGGACATCGTATTCGGCTTGGAGTGCTTCATAACCGAAAATCTGGAACGCCTCACCAGAGAATTTTTCATTCGCGCCTTCAGCGATAATGACCTCTTTCGGTGGATGTGGTGTGCCCAACAGAAAATCCAACGCGCCCCGCATCGCGTCTACATGTGACGAAGCGAGTTGATTTGTACTGGAGAGAAAATTCGGTTTCAACAGGACCTGCTCACGAACTTTCGGTGTGAGATCCTGACGTATATTGTCTAACGCTTGAAAGACATTAGAACGTCGCCTGCCGGTTTTGGCAAGCCCAACTTTGGTACCCATCAACTTCTCCTTTAAATTACGCGCTTAGAAAACGCGTCTACAAGGATAACCTAACTTTCAGTCAAGAATGTGTCTTAGAAATCCAGAATGCTTTTCTAATAGTGCGTTTGCGTCTATCGGATTCAACCCTTTTGCGAGCATTACGATAGCGAGTTTTGCTTGACCCTTCGCTTGTGCTAAAGCTGCCTCGGCAGTCGCAAGATCTACGCCAGTGACGGCTTGAACAATCCGAATGCTCCGTGCGACCAGTTTCGTGTTAGAGGCGTTCACATCTACCATCAGATTGTTATAGACTTTGCCGAGTTTTATCATAGAGACGGTCGTGAGCATGTTCAGCACCAACTTTGTGGCAGTTCCTGCTTTCAATCGGGTTGAGCCAGTGATAATTTCGGGTCCGACAATCGGTGTGATGAAATGCGTTACCCATCCCTTTAATTGTTCCGGAGGCGGAACACAGCAGAAAAATATTGTAGTTGCTCCGATAGTGTGTGCTTCCTTCAAAGCACCCATAACGTATGGTGTCCGTCCACTACTTGCAATTCCGACAAGCACATCTTGTGATGTGAGTTCCCGTTCTCGAACAACTTGCGCCCCGCGTTCAGGTTTGTCCTCCTCACCTTCCACTGAACGGCGTAAGGCGACATCACCACCAGCAATAATTCCCTGCACCATTTCGGGCGGCGTGCTAAAAGTTGGCGGGCATTCAGAGGCATCTAACACACCGAGCCGACCGCTTGTGCCTGCACCCACATAAAATAACCTGCCACCGTCGCGAAACGCAGCGACGCACAAATCAATAGCATGCGCGATGGCATCGGATTCTGCTGCTACCGCTGCAATCGCTTTTTGATCTTCTTCGTGAAAAATCTGAACGATTTCTGCGGTTGATTTTAGATCAATGTCAGTAGAATTCGGGTTTCGCTGTTCTGTTTTTTTAATTATACCTTGCGGTTTCGGTGAGGCGGGTTTAGATATTGACGTGCCTTTCCGTATATCTGAAGAAATGCCCAAGCAAAAACCCCTCCATTTTGCGGCGTACTCGCCCATAAGCGATCCGCTTCATTACGGGCTAACGTTTTTGAAATTTTAAAAAAACTAAAACCTATTGACCTTACACGATGCCCTTCTACAAACTGGCTTGCGCTACCAACACGGCACCGTACGCCGGTTCCTGTTTCGGAAGTAGCACTAATGCCTCTGGTGCAATCTCCGCAAACTGTCGGCGGAGTTTGTCGGCAAACATTGGCTGATGGATAAGATTACCACCACTGAGAACAATATCAAACGACCCTACGAGTTTCAACTGTTTAACGACACTATCTGCGGCGCAAACGAGTTCATCAACAGCCTCATCAACAATCTGTTCCGCAGTCGCGTCCATTGCTCGGGCGACATCAAATACAATTTTAGCCAATTGCGCGATAGCATCCCGACTTGCAGCATGCACCCAACGAATCAACTCATGCGGTTCGTCAAGTTGTAGTTCATTAAGAATTCGGTTTGTCAATCCGGTTGGACTGTCTCTGCCATCAGCGGCACGAGCGACAGCTCGGAGTCCTTTTATGGCGATGTCGTAACCGCTTCCTTCATCACCGAGCAGATACCCCCAGCCGCTTGCGCGTGCCTCTTTGCCGTCAGCGTTAATACCGTAAACGATAGCACCCGTTCCTGAAATGACAATTACACCGTGTTGTTTCTCAGTGCCACCAACGAGTGCAATGTGGGCATCGTGCGTCAGGATCCGATTTTCGCTGATGTCGAGTTCATCACAAATCCTGCCAATTATTTTTCTATCCTCGGCACGCCCCAAGCCTGCCATTCCCAAACAGAATCGGATAGAATCTGCTAACGAGATTCCTGCCTTTTCACAAAGCTCTTCGACAACGCTTTTTAAAACCGCTTGCGTTTTCGTTTCACCAACGACGTGGTAGTTCGATGGTCCCGATTGCACTTCTGCAAGACATCGTCCTGTTTCTGTCGTTAGGATACCGACCGTTCCTGTCCCACCGCCATCAATTCCGATGATGTACATGATATTCCAATGTAACGTAACGCCTTCCAGAACCGTTCAGTTCCCCATCACTCTGTATCACGTCTCTCATCCTATAAATCCCGATGCTGACAACCGATAATCGAAAACTGAATGCCTCTGTAGAGAATAGACAACCTACAGCACTAATGGTTCGTTAGCACTGCCCTATTTTGTGCAACTCGGAACGAAAATATGCCCCATACTGTGCAGGACTTTATGACGATTCTGTAGAGCATCCTATCAGCGCGGTATCAGCCAAATCGGCACGAAACTTGCTACACATGTGTACGCAGTTATCAGCAATCGGAGACCATTCTCCCGTAATTCCGATTTTCGCTAAAAATTCTTCGCTGGCGAGGTTTGAAACCTCGTCTACCGATTACTGACCGCTGATAAGCACTTGACAATCTATACTAAATTCCATACAATGTAGTGTATCACGATTCAGAAATCAATGCAATAAAAATTTATTTAGAGAGGCACAAAATGCAGAAAAAAAACTACCTCGCGCTCTTTATCCTATGCGGAAGTCTTGCTTACCTCGGTTGCTCCCAAGATTCGGTGCAATTTGAGTGGCGACAGATTGAAAGCGGTACAGGTGAACATCTTTATGGGGTCCATTTTGTAGATGCGAAACACGGATGGGCAGTTGGAACTGCTGGCGCAATACTATCGACTACCAATGGTGGCATGAGCTGGACGGCAGCATCTGTGTCAAAAGAGACACTCACACAGGTGAGTTTCACGACCCCGAATAACGGTTGGCTCGCCAGCATCGGGAAGGTGCATTACACCGGCAGCGGTGGTAACTCTTGGAATATACAACATCAAGCGCGTGGCGAAGGTAAAAGACCGCCGGGTATCTTGGATCTGTACTTTGTGAGTACGACCGAAGGCTGGGCAGTCGGTGGATCAGGTACTATTCTCCACACAACAGATGGCGGGAGTCGTTGGGAAAATCACAGAGGTCTTTCAGATAAGCATCTATGGGGTGTTCATTTTGTTGATCCAGAACACGGTTGGATCGTTGGAGAAGAAGGTGAAGTGCTCCATACCAAAGACGGTGGAAAACGGTGGGTTCACCAGAGAAGTAATGCCGAGCAACCGCTATTTGCTGTCCACTTCGCGAATCTAACGCATGGGTGGATTGTTGGCTCAAACGGGTTGATCCTCCATACGGCTGACAGCGGAAAAACATGGCATCGACAGCAGACCCCTGTGAATCAAAGTTTGCGAGATATTGCGTTCCGCGACGAGAACCGCGGGTGGGCAGTTGGTGAAAAAGGCTTAATCCTCCATACAACAGATGGTGGTAACCTATGGAGCCGTTATCCTACACCTGCGCAATATAATCTGCTGGACATCCATCTGCAAAAAAACGCCGGTTGGATCGTTGGTGCGAAGGGAACAATCCTGCGGAGTTATTAGAATTCAAGACCCTAACTAATTTTTATTAGCCAGATAGATAAACAGAGGATAAGCCCCCCAATAACAATCAAATTTTGGGTTACGTGCGAATGAGGAGTCCAAGTATTCTTTAACCACATTGGGAAGAATGCTGATAGAACAGCCAATCCAACGAGTAAAAAAGAAAACGGGTGATAATTCCACGCAGCACCGAATTTCCCCTGAACTAAAGCAATACACGCCCGCGTCATGCCACATCCAGGACATATCAGATCCGTCAACGAATGGAATATACACGGGAGCAACGAAACTTCTTCAGGCGACATTCCAGACACTGCGGTGTAAAGCCCCACCACACCTAAACCGATAAGAAATAGACGCGTGAGAAATGTATGGTTAAACATTAGGCGTTTGTCCATAGAGTCTGTTAATTTGGTGCTGCTGAACAACAAGTGACGCGACACCAAAACCAAAAATCGCTAACAGAACACAGATGATTGGTAGGCTTGAATCGAATACCAAATCATTGTCAGCCTGTACTGTATTAATACCGTTCGCCATCCTATACTCATAATATATCGCGTAGATGCCACAAGTGATAATCGAAAGAAAAAACCACAACCAAAAAGAGTACTCATCTCTCTTCAGCCAAGCATTAAGCGTCGCCATCTGCTTGTACTGCCAATACAGTCCATAAATACCACACGTAAGCAGGGTTACTAATATTCCAATCACAATATTCCGTCTGCCTTCAAACTCTGGATACGGGTATTGATTAAGCATAAAATTCTCCATTAAAAAAAACACCCGACGCTTGTCAGGCATTACTCACGCGGAAGTGAAACTGTGTCAGGAACGACAATCTCGCCAGCAATGATTTTAGCTTTCAGCGATTCAATAGTGGCTATGATGTCGTCCGAAAGTAACGACTGGTTGTGTTCATCAACAGCATAACTGACGTCACCATCTGCTACGCCAAAGTATCGGATACCTGCCATAAAATTGCCTTCAGCGGTTTCTCGGATGATGCGCTGTACAGAAGCGGGGATTTCTTTTGTCATACTTGTCAGAACAATTCCTGGGGCGAGATGGTTACCATTGGAGTCAACCCAAATGATGAATTTTTGTTGCGCTTGCGCTGCTTCGAGCACCCCTTGACCGGATCCGCCAGCAGCGACGTAAATCACATCAATCCCGTTCGCATATTGTGCTAAAGCCAGCTCTTTTGCTTTTTCAGGTTGACCAAAACCTGTCGCATCTTTGCTAATATACTCTACAGTGACTTCCGCGTCTGGATTGACCGCGTGAATTCCACCAACGTAGCCTGCTTCAAATTCTTGTAACAGCGGGACATCCGCACCTCCGATATAGCCGATCTTGTTACTTTCCGATTTTAAAGCCGCAATTGCCCCAACCAGAAACGACCCTTCGTTGGATTTATAGTTCACAGAAGCCACATTTGGAATATCAAGTACAACATCAAAAATTGCAAAATTGACTTCAGGAAATTCTGGTGCTACACGCGCAAGCACATCTCCCATCTGATAACCTGCCGTTAAAACAAGTTCTGAATTTTGTGCTGCATTTCTTAGGAGCATCTCTGTGGCTACAGGATCGTTTTCCATACCGTTAACTTCAGTGAGTATAATTCCAAGTTCTTCCGCCGCACCCCTTACACCGATATGGAAGGCAGTACAGTAAGCAGCGGAACCAACACAATCGCTTGGATATATCATCGTTACACGAAACGGTATAGTATCCGTTTCGCTCGACGGTTCAGAAAGAATGACATCTTGAATCGTATTACAACCAGAAATTAAAAATAGTCCGAATATTAAGAAAAGGTATTTGCTCAAAACACGTAAACTTTTCATGTTTCCTCCCTAAAAATTTTATGATGAATATAAAGTTTGAAAAATTGTTTTGTTAACGAAGTTGACCTACCTTGATTTTACAGAAAACATTGCTCACAAACCTGATATGGATCAGTAGTGTAAACGCGATAAACAACACGTCCTGAAAAATCGAGCATATCTTTCATTCTGTCATAAATAATAGGATTTGATACACGCTGCAAAGCTAAATGACGTGCAACCCACTCGGTTTCCAGACTCTCGTCGCTTGTACTTAATTCACCACAGACGTAATCTCCTAAGAAACCAAATGCCAATTTAGTCGGAGATTTGATGTTTGAATAAACACCAACCAACGCCCCAATTGATGCCGTAACCCCAGTCTCTTCCTGAATTTCACGTTGGAATGCTTCAATAAGGTTTTCACCTTCTTCTACTTGACCACCCGGAAACTCCCACCCACGGCGCGGACTACGTATGAGCAAGATTTTACCGTTGGAATGACTTATCAATCCAGAGACAGCAACAATGTGTTTCGGATGAACCATTTTCACACGCCTATCGCATATCCATCACGCCGCGGGTCAGCACCACCCATAAAACTCCCCTCTTCGGGGTCAAAAGCGATACCGTGGCCGCCGCCGACGGTTGCTGTCCAATCGGGTAACACCTCTACGTCATGCCCGCGGGCTTCTAATGCTGCGCGGACCGCAGCAGGAATCCGTCCCTCCATACTCACATGCGTGCCGGGGTTTACCAATCGAATGCGAGGTGCCTCAATCGCTGCTTGAACGTTCATCCCGTGCTCAATTAAATTTAACACCATCTGCAGTGTTGTCTGGAGGATACCGTGGCTACCCGGTGTACCTATAGCGGCAAACGGATTCCCACCTTTCCAAACTTGACACGGTGCCATACACATCTCTATCCGTTTATGCGGTCCAACGGCGTTCGGACTCTCTGGAATTCTGTCAAACCAGTTCATAAAGTTGTTGAGAAACATCCCCGTTGAACCGAGAATTACACCTGAACCGAAGGGCTGTCCAAGACTCTGTGTCACTGCGACGATATTGCCGTCCGCATCAGCAGTGTCAAAGTGGGTTGTGCATTCGGTTGTCCAATCGTTAGCGATAATTTCGCCTGGGAGTTTGTCCTTTGACCACCGCTCACCACCACTGACTGCTGCTTGTTCACCAATGCGTTCGCGTTGTGTACGCGCATATTCTTTCGATAGCAACTGTTCAATCGGTGGGTTTGGACGCGGTGCGTGTTCGGCTCTATCTGCACTCGCCAGTTTAATCGCTTCAATCAGTAGATGCAAGTATTCAGGCGTATTGTGTCCGAGTTCACCGAGTGCGTCGTTCTCCAGGATATTCAGCGTCTCTAAATACTGAAAGCCTGAACACGGCGGGGGTGGACAGTAGACTTCATAATCTTTGTAAGTAACAGAGAGCGGTTCCTGCCACTCTACTTCAAAGTCAGCCAAATCCTTTTCGGTAATCAGCCCATCGGTTTCTTCGGAAAAACGGACAATCTCTTTGGCAATGTCGCCGCGATAGAACGCTTCTGCGCCGCCTTCCGCAACCGTGCGAAATGTTTGCGCGAGATCCTTTTGCACCAAGACTTCGCCGGGATGTGGGGTCCTGCCTCGCGAGGCGATAACCTCGGCCGCCCGTTCCGAAAAATAGTGATACGCACCTGCCATGAATTCTGAATTCTTGACAGTGACGGCGTATCCATTCTCCGCCAATTCAATCGCCGGTGCGAAGACATCTGCGTGATCCATACTCCCGTAGCGTTCCAGTAGTGCCAACCATCCGCCACATCCACCCGGTACCATACCCGCACGAATGCCAATCTGCTGACTTTCGAGTGTTGGATAGACATCCAGTGTCGCTGCGTAAGGTGCAGTGCCGAGATAGTCTAACACACGGTGCCTTTTTTCCTTTGCACTATAGATCAACATATATCCGTTGCCAGCAATACCCGACATATAAGGCTCAACAACGTTAAGCGTTGAAGCGACAGCGACTGCAGCATCAAACGCATTACCGCCAGCGAGCAACATCCGCGCGCCAGCAAGACTTGCGAGCGGATGCGCACTTGTCGCCATTCCGCGCGTCCCCGTTACTGTGGAGCGGTGCGTTGTGCCATGAGATGGAAATGCCATGTCTACCCCCTTGTTCCTTTCTACAACAATTTTTAGTTTGCAAACTTTGTCAAAAACCCCCGAACCCGGTGCCATCGTAGCTGCCACACCAACTTCCAATGCGTAACGTGATGTGTAAAAAGCGGCTGCCCATCCAGCTCCAGCACAGGAATCCGATATTTATATTTCGTGAATAGGTTTAGATCTTTCGTGATGTCAATTTCCTCTACGGTAATAAACGATGCCTTCGCATTGACGTTCTGAAGGATTGCCTTTGCCTCGTCACAGAGTGGGCAATCTGGCTTGGTGTAGAACTGAAGTTGCATCGGTTTGGCTTTCAACGGCATCGCTCAGAAGTTAGCGTGAAGCATATCTTCTTATTTTGATCCAGAATCAGAAATTGTGAAATAAGTATACTATATTTGGGTCTAATAGTCACTTAAAAAAGAAGTCAGAATTTCCGCATCTGAATTTGTAACCGATCTGCGAACGCAACGTTTATACTTTCACACATGTCCACATGTCTACATGTCTACATGTGCGAAGGCGTAAACGAAGGCTATAGTAATTCTATCAAGTAAAGATGGAGCGAGGAGGTCTGATGGCAAATAAACCCACACTCGCAGAAACATTTAGCGGTACCGAGCAAATTCAGCAAGAGGCAGTTGATGTGGAAACAACACCGAAACTGACCGCTATGGTGCCGCCATCGCGTCAAGGTAAAAAGATGATTTCGGGACATTTTGATAAAGATGTGCATCGGCAGTTGAAAATGCTCGCCTTGGAGAAGGAGACGAGTATTCAAGATTTGCTGAGCCAAGCGTTGAATGCGCTGTTCGAGCGGAATGACAAGCCGCCGATAGCGTGAACTCATTTTGGGAGGATACAATGATTTCGAACGCGAATTGGAGAGTTTTAGAGAAAACCAATCGGATGCTCGCGTTGAGCTGGGAAGCCCTCAAACGCGCACGCGCAACCGAGGATAAACATACGATCAAGATGGCTGAGATGAATTACTTTCAGGCGTTGCAAAGCGTGATTGTATCAACACAAAACGCGGTCGCTCAACAGACTATCTCGACGATCTCAAAGTAAATTCGTTATCTTTAACTCCTTTTGTGTCTGTTTCATAGTTGCGATAAGGGGAACAACATTAATGTTGTTCCCCTTATTTTTTGGCGTTTGCGGTATCCCTAATAAAAATCGGACACAACTTAAGATGAAATCCTCACTGAGAAGGGTGGGAGGTAAGTATCTTGTTTCACAGCCAACTAACGCGCGTGTATTATCGCCGATGCATGCGTGCTATTAATTTCAAATTTCGGTTCTGGATGCCCCGCTTCTGCCAGCAACTTTCTCGCTATCCGTATCCCCACCCCAAAACGTTGCACGAATTCAAAAGTCCGCATCGCTTCCGCCAAATTAGGGTTTCGATAGTCAACAAATCCAGGTTTCCCAAAATTTTCAGTCGTTATACCACCAAATACACCGCCTGGACTTAAAACCTCAATCCGGTCGTTGTACCAATACACATGAACCGGGGCATTCGTGCCTTCGTAAGTCCTGTGCATAATAGCATTTCGGGTGATCTGTTGCACTGCTTCTATTGGATAAAGTGCTGTCCGTTTTTCAATGGGACCGGATATAATATCAACTGCGATACGGTTATGTGCTATCAGTTTATCGTCTAAGCGGCGGATCTGGTCAGAAATCGCCCCGCGTACTGCAAGACTGTCAACAATATCATCCGTGAGTTCGTTCCCATCAACTCTGAGGAATTGCACATAAGCTCCGGGTAGAAAATCCTGTGGGTTCTTTCCGAGCGTGAGGATTCCGAGTACAGTTGCTGTCGGATCATCTGCAGCAGCGATCATCTTTGTGGCTGCGAGTTGTTCATTTAAACTCCGATCATTGGCATCCAATATTTCAGCAGAAAACGCTTTTGGTAGGTATTCATAACTAAACAAAGCCAAGTTAAGGTCGGAAATCCGACTCGACAGGACAGGATAGAGGTCAAAGGGACGCTCTAAATATCGCCGTTTTTCATTGAGTATCCGCTCATCTTGTGCTGTGGCGGTATCTCGACGCGGTCCGGTTCGGATATGAATCGCCCCTCTGCATCGTACGGGCGGTGAGTCGCTCGGTTCCACTTTAACTACTGCTACTTCCTTACCTTGTAGCCTCCGTTTTTCTACCGTCAGTGACGGTGGAGGCACAATGTTTCCGTCTGTTTTCATATCGGCTAACTGACGCAACAATTCATCCGTAATTGGTGTGGTTCCGAGAGTTATGTCGTCTTTCACACCTACAAGAATAAGTCCCGGTTTTCTATGGTCTGGTAGATCATTGGCAAAGGCGCAGATCGCCTCTCTGATTCTTTCCCGGGCACTGCCGGACAAAGACTCCTTAAACTCAACGGCATCAGATTCTCCAGTTTCAATGATTTGCTGTAGTTCTTCGTCTGTAAAATTTGACATCAGGATTCCCGCCTAATTTGGTAAATTCAAAAAGTCTACAGTAAGTATACAGAGAGAGTTTGGATTTGTCAAGGCATCATCTTTGTTGGGCAATCAGTACAGCACATGCACCCGATTCTTTCCGCGCACCGTCTCATCTGGCAACGCTATCGGTACTTCAACGACAACGATGAAGGCACCATCCTTACTGATCGCAAGTGTATCGTAAGGCAGCTGCCCCTCTGTTCGGTAGGTGTAGAGATATTTCGATAAGCCGCTGCCCTCCGCTGTCAAATCAAATACCGACACGCCGTGAAGACTCTCGTTCGGATCTTGTGTACGCTTGGAGACAGATAACACAGCATAACGATCCTTCGCATCAATTCGCAAGCCTTGCGGCATATTCTCAAGTTGCCACTGCCAGATTTTTTCGCCAGACCACGAATAGGCAAATAGTGTCATCCCGTTTGGATGCGCTGCCGAAGGACGTTGCGCGCCCTTTCGGAGGTGATACGGGATGTAGGTATCCCCAGTAACGAAGAGCGCAGCCGCGTCCGTCGCCCCAATCGTGCCAGAAGTCGCCACGATGGGGATCCCACTCACTTCCAACGGAGTCGTTAGATTCTCCTGCCATATCGGTTCTGACGCATTGACATCAAAAATGAACGCACGTCCGTCGTCTGTTGTTACGTTGATGAATTTGCCATCTGGGGAGATGCTCACACCGCGCCAAAACGTGACCTGCGGAAAATACTCGCGCAGCGGTTCAATGTCGGCGTGCCACTTTTCCGTTCCGTCTTCTGTGTTAAGAACAACGAGTTTTCCATCACCGGCACCGTTTTCATCGGTCGGACTGCCTTGCAAGTTATGTCCACTGTCCGTCACAAGTCCGAGGATTTTCGCGTCGGTGCTTACATCAAACCAGCGTATTATTCTTGATGTCGCGCTGTCGTGGGGCCATTTCCAAATGACATCCCCCGTTTCACTGTCAAACCTATAGAGTTGGGACATCTTACGGGGTGCATCGTTTTCTGTCCACGAATGCACGTTCGCGACCAAAAGATCTCCGTTAGCCAGTGTTCGCATACACGCTGGACCGGGATAGCTGACCCACGCATAGACACTGTCAGGATTGCTCGGCGTAGAGGTCTCGATGTCATCAGCAGTGCGATATTTCCAACGAAAGGTCGATTTCCCAGCTGCGAGATCATAGCAGTAGATAAATCCATCTGCTGCTTGTTCTCCAACATAAAGCAAAGTACTATCCGGACTAAACGCCATCCTTCTAACGTAACCTTCTGAGATACGGGTTTTCCAAAGCACCTCACCCGTAATCGGTTGGAGAACTGCGAGATGACCACTGTCCGTCGCAACAGCCAACTTCTCTGTGTTAGGTACACTTCCGTTTCCTAATGCAATAGCGGTCGGTTTTGCGGGTTGACGGAGATTTTCCATTAACGATAGCAAATCGCCTAATTCAACGGTTTGGACCAGGTAAGGCTCAGGTTTCAACGGTGAAGTCGCCGTTGTTTTGCTATCATTCAAGCGAAATTGATAATTTTGATTAGGTTGCCACGAAAATTGAAGCAGAACGCGGTTCGCGTCAATTTGTTGGGTTGTAGATGGCTCAACTAATTCATGTGCTATACCATTAGACACCGTTGCGACGCTGATTTCGCCTATAACACCGTTTTTGTGTTGAACCTCAAGCACCGCGCCTGTCCGAACCCAAATAACGCTCACGTCGGCCGTCGCAATGCTAACAATGCTAATAGATAAAACGGTGAGCAGGGAAAATAGACTCAAAAATGGAATTCGCTTCATTATTGTGTTCCTTATGTTTGTGTTGTAATTCTTGGGCGAGGTTGAAAAGTTCGCCATCGGAAGAGAAACAACTGTGGGCAAAATCAGAGAAGTAGGATTAATCCGCTACACGCCATAAACCTCTACCCAATCTCGCACCGAGAAGCACGCCGATAAACGTGTAAACGAACCCCTCTATTAGGATTCGGAGGACAATATACCAATCAGCGTAGAAAAGTCGGTAGAACAGTATAGAGAGTTGGAAATCAACATAAACGGCGATCGCATCGCAGAGTCCGAGCACGACTGCCCACGCCAATATATTCCGTCCTCGCACGAATAGAAATCCTGTTTCCAGTAGCAGGACGCTTGTGCCGGTGTAGACAATTGCCATTGGTGTGAAAAGTCCGAACGTAACACCACTAAGAAGTAGACGCACTGCCGAGACGAGCAAGATTACACCGCTGCCTTTACCCTGCCGCGTTGCTTCCTCTGGATTCCCGCTAATATAAATTAACAGTGCCGTTAACAAAGCGTAATAGAGCGTTTCGTTGATCAGACCAGTTAGTAACACAGAAATCGGACCGAGGACAGCGCGGATTAAATTGAGGAACAGCGTTGACGGCACCATGACTCCGACGAAAATAGTCGTGCCGAAGAGTGCGATAACAATGATCTGTTTCGTTGTGAAACCCGCAAAAATTCGCTCATGAAACCGTAGGACGACTGCGAAACCGATGCTACTGCCGATGATTGCCAATAGACTGATAAGTAGTGCCTGTTGGTTTGGAACAATCAGGTGTAATGGACGTTTTTCGCGAAGGATGGTCGCATCGCTTCCCCAAACTTTCACTGTAATGTCACGCGCGTACGCCCCAGGGATCGCCTGCTTTGGTTGGTTTCCCTGTTCTATATACATTGGGTGAAAATAGATAGGGAGTGGAACTTCTGTAACCACGCCTCCGGGTAGACTGGCGAACGCCACACTCCGATTTGTCCCTCCATTCGCTGTCGCTGGTGGCGCGAGAAATGGAATCGTTTCACCATTCTTCGTATCTGTGTTGGTTGATGATACGACTACATGGATCGTCTCTTCACCCGCATTGCGAAGCTGCACCATCTGATAAGTGATCGGTTCATACGCATTGGTCTGTGACGTTCTGAGCCATCTGAATAGTGGACGTGCATAGTAGATAGTATCTTCTCGCTGCTTGGGGTCTACCGTACCCATTGCATCCGTAGGCATCTCGATTGATTCTATAGAAAGGCGTTCGGCAATCTCTGGAATAGTTGCCATCTGGAGCTGCACGGTTGTCTGCTGCTCCCATGTCTGTCCACTGTCTGTTGTGAAGCGGACAGCACCTGAAATTTCTTGACCCTCTGTTGGGTTTACTTCGGATGTTCTCAGCACTAACTCGCGGTACCAGACCTCCGATGCGATATTAAGTCTGCCAGTGGTAGAGAGACAGGTTTCTTTGTTAATTATCTCACTTTTCCAATCTGTCGGTAGGCGAACGACGGTCAGCGTTTCGGGGAGACAGAGTTTGAGGTCAAAGGTCGTTGGTACATTCCCATTTGTAACAAGGACTGTAGCTGCCATTTCGCTGCCGTCCAGAACAAGTGCTTTCTGATTATTTCCTGACGGATTTTCCAGATTCGACTGTACCGCTGCACCGTACGGAATGGCAACCTCTAAAGTCCCGTGTGTATATGTTCTCGGTGCGGTTACCGTTTCAGTATTAACACTTCCTGTGGACAAAGTTGCCTCAAATCTGTAGGTCTCCCCCTCAAGCCATTCAAAATAGAGTGACTCCGTCTGCCGAGGCGGTACGGGGAAATCGAGTTGTGCAACCATCACGCCATCCGCATTAACTGCACTCAGACGCTGTACCGGTGCGTCTGTACTAAATTGCACCTTTGCTCCTAAAGAAAAGAACGTCACCTTCCATGAAAACGGCTTTTCTTTCGGAGTTGAGGCGCAACTGATGAGAAAAACGAACAGTAGCATGCACCAGAGTGCTTTTTCTATTGCTGTTATTCGGTTCAGAGAATGCGTCATACCGTATCCTTCGAGAATGCCGTTGTATTTCTCATAGGGTGAAAGATTGGAATCTCACCAGTGATACGGGGCGCGGTTTTAAACCGCGCCCGCAAATGTTCAGTTAGAGTCCTTGCCCTATCAGCACAAGGTCAAGGATATTGACGACTTCATCTCCATTGACATCCGCGATGATTCCAGCACCGTGATCACCCAAGAACCGAGCCGCGATGCCCAGATCCGAGATATTGACAATCCCATCGTTGTTTATATCTTCGCGGCGCGAGATAATCTGCGCAAATGCCAGAATAGAACCAGCGGGCCCAACACGATAGGTTTGCAAGAGAGACGCGTCTGTCACATCCATGACACGAACGTAATCCTGTCCGCCGCCTCCCCAGTCGGGTTGGGTGATATAGAGACTTCCATCCGGAGCGAATGTCAGACCCCCACTGATAGAAGCATCTTCATCATTGCTGAAGTTGGTAATCGTATCATCTTCGTCACGGATCCAGTCTTGCGCTGCGACATCATAGATGAGCAACCCCGGTTTTTGCCAACTGCCTTGGATAAACAATTGTTTTTGTGAATTCAGGGCAGAAGAGCCAGGTGTCAGTTTGAGTTTAACCGTCTTGACAATCTCATCGGTAACTGCGTCAATCAGAACGAGATGCCCCAGGATGTCATTGTAATTGCCGATTGTTTTGACGATAACGGTAGATTCACCGTCACTGAGGATTTCGCCTGCGTTTGTCGGCACCGGAATAGTTTTCAACACAGTGTCTGTCACCGTATCAATGACTGTGACACTACTTTCGTAATAGATGGTCTTCCGAGCTTCTGGGTCCCACTCCCATGCCGGGTTTGAGACGTAGGCTTTGCCGTTAAGGAGCGTAATACCCGTCGGTTTGTTGAAGAAACCGGTGATGATCTTCGTTACATTTCGATTCGGAATGTCAACTACATGCACCTCATGCGCAGCAGCGCAGGTAACGTACAGCTTCTCATCGTTGATAAAAACGATTTGCTGAGGGGTCGCACCCTCTTGAATCGGGATTTCGCCAACGATCTTCCGATCTTCCAAATTGACAATAAAAATGTTATCACCGTTACTGGGGGCACCCGTAACAGGCAAATTAAAAGTCGGAATATACGCGAGATGTCCTCGAATAGCGAGACCGACTGCCCGTCTCCGCTGAAGCACTTGGTTGCTAAAATGGAGTATTTCGTTGTCAACAGCCCGTTTTTCATTCGGTTCCATCAGATCAATGAGTGAGAGTGAGGCGGTAATACCCAAGTCGGGGTGCGTGAGGGCATTTATAACAACCGCAAGGTCTTGAACCTCTGTTTGTCCAAAGGCTGGAGTAATGAGGAGTGTAAGGAGAAGTGCCCCTATCAGTAGGAATGCGTGTAGTTTGAGACACGGGACAGACGAGAAAGATTGCCGAGAAATTTTTTTATATGCGCTTGCAAGCGGTGCTACAACTTTGTTCATTAAAACCTCCGTAATGAAACAAGAAACCCCTGCCTCCAACGGAAAGACAGGGGATGCGGCGACACTTCGTATAATGCTAATCCTGCTGAACCCGAAACTTCATACTTTACGCCGGTACTTCTATATTTAATCTAACAGGATACTGCTGTGCGCTGTTCCACCGCTTTCCCGCGAAAGCAGATACGTGAAACACGATCCAGGCAGGTCTCCTGACTTCCGATCTTTTGATGTAACTTGCAAGCCAAAACTTGTGCTACACATTCCGCTGGACCTTCCCATCAGTAAATTGACAGTGGTTTTTTCAGCGGATACTTACGATCGTTCACAGTGGCGGGGCCGTGGCGGTTTTTCACCGCGCTTCCCTATTCTCCGTAATTCGGCACCTGAACCGTTAGTTTATTCAAATGTAATGCATATATGATACCACATAGCGCAATTTTTTGCAAATTTATTGTGAAGGACGAAAAATACTAACAAATAATTTGACAACACAGATTCGATGTAGTATTATTAATAGTAGTATTAGAAATTGAATATTTGACTGAAAAGTGAGAAATATGATACTTACACGTTCACGCTTCAACTCGCATAGCGTAGCAAACCATTGGCATTGGTGGCGGTCCAACTGCTTGCGGGGGAGTGTGCGCCTAAACGGATAACTGAATAGAGATTGAAAATCGTCATTTTTCATTTCTGAAATTTTAAAGTCCTGTTGAAGCCTTATGCACACGAATCCGAGTGGCATAAGGTTTTTTGTTTTTAAAGAGGAGAATCAACATGAAAATTTTATCTGAACTTAAATATGACAGTGATGGCTTGGTTGCTGCAGTCATCCAAGATCGCACAAACAATGAAGTCCTAATGGTCGGTTATATGAACACTGAAGCGATAAAAGAAACGTTGCGTACAGGGCGCGTCTGCTTCTGGAGCCGTTCCCGCCAGAAACTTTGGATTAAGGGGGAGACTTCAGGGCATACACAGACCGTGGAATCTGTCGCAGTGGATTGCGACGGCGATGCCCTACTTATAAAAGTCGAGCAGAAAGTCGCAGCATGCCATACCGGCTATCGCTCCTGCTTTTTTAGGGAAGTCTCCCCCGACGGTGAGTCAACGCGTGTGGTAGGTGATAAGATTTTCGATGCAGATGCTGTCTATTAAACTCCAAGTTGTAAGAGGGAACCTTATAAGCCCGATTTCGTATCTTGGCATCCGTTCGGAAGTTATTTGATTGAGTTCACCTATCCTCGCTATTGTATAGAGATAAGCGTAGTATCGCTGTGTGCGGTGCTATAGAACGAAGAACTTTGAGGCTAAAGATATGAAAAAGGAGTTATGATGTTTTATCCGACGTTGGAAGACTTTCGCGAGGCAGCGAAATCAGGAAACACAATACCCGTATACCGCTCGATTTTGGCGGATATGGAGACACCAGTGTCTGCTTTTTACAAGTTGATGCCAGATGATTACACGTTCTTGCTCGAAAGTGTTGAAGGTGGTGAAAACGTTGCGCGCTATTCCTTTTTGGGTAGCCAGCCCTCAATACTTTTCCATAGTAAAGGGCATCAGGTGACGATTGAGTATTTGGAAAAAGGCGAAACCGTCGTTCAGGAATGTGAAGACCCGTTAAGTGCGCTTGAGGAATTGATGCAGAATTACCGACCTGTTGACAATTCCGAATTACCAAAATTCCACGGTGGTGCAGTCGGTTATATGAGTTATGATATGGTGCGTTTCGTCGAGGAGTTGCCAGATAGTACCGAAGATGAACTGCAGCTTCCGGATTGCTTTTTCATGATTGCCGAGACGATTTTGATATTTGATCATGTGAACCATCAGATTAAGGTCGTGGCGAACGCGCGTATTGATGGAGATGTGGATGTTGCTTATGCCGACGCTATTGCGAAAATTGAAGCGTTGGTCGAAAAACTCACGGCTGCTTCCGAACGGCATTTACGCGCCGATAGCGGTGAACATCCAGGGATGTATGATGAAATCATATCCGATCCTCAATCGAATTTCACAAAATCCGATTATGAGGCCGCGGTCAGGCGCGCTAAGGAATATATAGCTGCAGGCGACATCATCCAGGTTGTGCCTTCGCAGCGATTCAGTTGTCCGGTGTCGGTGGATTCGTTTGATGTATATCGGGCATTGCGAATGGTCAATCCATCACCGTATATGTATTACCTGAAGTTTAATGATTTTGACATTGTAGGGGCATCACCAGAAATGATGGTCAGAGTGGAAGATGGGATCGTCCAGACCGTTCCCATTGCCGGCACACGCCCGCGTGGCACGACACCAGAAGAAGACAAAGAATTGGGACGGATACTCCTCGCTGATCCAAAGGAACGCGCCGAGCACGTTATGCTTGTGGATTTGGGACGAAATGACCTCGGCCGCGTCTGTGAATATCATACTGTTGAAGTCACCGAGCTCATGATAGTCGAGCGTTTTTCACACGTGATGCATATCGTCTCACGCGTCATCGGACGCTTACGCGAGGATCTTACCGCTTTTGATGTGCTGCGCGCCTGCCTTCCCGCGGGGACCCTCTCTGGTGCCCCAAAGATACGCGCAATGGAAATCATTGATGAACTTGAACCGACGCGGCGTAGCACGTACGGCGGAACAGTCGGTTATTTCAGCTTTTCCGGCAGTGCAGACACAGCGATTACGATCCGAACTGCAGTTATCAAAGATGGTACGGCTTATGTGCAAGCAGGCGGTGGTGTCGTTGCGGATTCAGTACCTGAAACTGAATATTACGAAACCGTGAGTAAAGCGCGAGCGATGCTCAGTGCTATTGCATTGGCAGAACAGGGTTTCTTGTTGTAGAGCCGATTTCCAATTATAGGAGATAAGACGATGGTTTTAATGATTGACAACTATGACTCATTTACTTACAACCTCGTGCAGTATTTCGGAGAACTTGGAGCTGAGTTGGAGGTTCATCGGAGTCGTAAGATAGGATTGGATGCGTTAGATGCACTGCAACCGGAACGGATTGTCATTTCACCGGGGCCTTGTACGCCGAAAGAGGCAGGCATATCTAACGATGCCATACAACACTTCGCTGGGAAAGTTCCAATTTTAGGCGTTTGTCTTGGACATCAGTGTATCGGCGATGTGTTCGGCGGTGAGGTCGTCCGTGCGGATCGGTTGATGCACGGCAAAACTTCGATGATACTTCATAACGGTGCTGAACTTTTTGAGGGGCTGGATAACCCGTTTGAAGCGACACGCTATCACTCCCTCATCGTGAAAAGAGAGACACTGCCGGATTGCCTTGAGGTCACGGCGTGGACAGATCAGGACGAGATCATGGGGCTTCGGCATAAGACTTTGCCTATCTGGGGGGTACAATTCCATCCAGAGTCAATTTTGACAGCTGCTGGAAAGAGCCTGTTGGGAAACTTTTTGGGACTGATAAACAGAGAGGTTTGATGATGACAAAACAGACAGACGACAACACACCTATGCCAGTTTTGGTTTCTTGGTCTTCAGGCAAAGATTCTGCATGGGCACTTCATACGCTGCGCCAACAGCCTGAACGCTACGACGTGCGCGGTATCTTTACAACCGTCACGAAGACGTTTGACCGCGTCTCTATTCATTCTACACCGGCGTGGGTGTTGAAACAGCAAGCCGAGAAACTCGGTGTGCCGTTATATGAAATACCGATCCCGTATCCTTGCTCCAACGCAATCTATGAAGAGGCGATGCGAAAATTTCTCGCCGAGGTGGAAGCGTTGCCTGAACATTTGACAGTGTCACATTTCGCATTCGGGGATCTCTTCTTGGAAGACATCCGTGCGTACCGCGAGGATAAACTCAAAGGCACCGGTTTCACACCGATTTTCCCTGTATGGGAAGAGGATACAACGCTACTTGCAGAAAAGATGATCGCTTCCGGCTTACGCGCGATTATCACCGCCCTCAACCCAACCAAAGTCCCCGCCGACTTTGCTGGACGCTGGTTCGATGCCGAACTCCTCGCAGATTTGCCTGACGGCGTGGATCCGCTCGGTGAAAACGGGGAGTTCCATACGTGTGTTGTTGATGGACCAATGTTTAGTTCACCTGTCGCGGCGAAACCGGGCAAAGTCGTCCAGAGAGACATTGTTTCTAAAAAGGATGATGATGACAAGATTCACACGAGCAGCAACACGTCCCCGACTTACGTCTATGCGGATGTGGTGCCTATAGATGAATAATTGGAAGAAAGCAGCCGTGTTGTGGACAGGCGGAAAAGATTCTGCACTCGCACTTCAAGTCTCCTTAAATCGTTACGATATACGGAGACTTGTCTGTTTTGTCCCAGCAGACGGTCGCCAATTCTACGCACACCCGACGGAACTCATGGAACTACAGGCACGAAAGATCAGGATTCCAATTGAATTCGTGCCGATTTCCGAACCCTATAAACAGAGTTACCGCCGACAAATTGCAGCGATTAGAGACACCGGAATTGAGGTGCTAATTACGGGCGATATTTCTACGGTGGACGGAATGCCGAATTGGATAGAGGAAGTCGCAGCAGATTTAGTGGAGGTCCATAAACCGTTGTGGGAGTTAGATCGACACGCGATATTGGATACCTTAATTTCCAAGAAATATAAAGTAATCTGTTCTCTTGCTTACAAAAGGCACTTTCAACCGACTATCGCCGGTAGATATTTGGATGCTGAACTCATTTCAGAACTGAAGCAGCCACCGATTGACGCGTGCGGAGAGCAAGGCGAGTACCACACATGGGTATTAGATGCACCGTTTTTCAACGAGCCTGTGCAATTAGAAGGCACACGCGTCGTTGATGCGGCGGAGTATTGCTATTTAACCTACGAACAGGCGATTTAGCGTGCTGACTTTAGCCATTTCCGAACGCGGGCAAGCTTGTCTGGTGGGATGTGCGAGGCGTTCGCATCTGCTGGGAACGTGCCGTTTGCTACCTCTTCGCGATACCGACAAATTGCTTCAAAAGTCAGATGATTATAATCCTGATAGCGTTTGGCGTGTTTGAAGGGTGGACCGATACCTAATATGTCATTGATGACAAGCACCTGTCCATCACAGAACCGTCCTGCCCCAATGCCGATGGTGGGAATATTGACGGTCTCCGTTATGATTTGACTAACTTCTTCTGTGATTTTCTCAAGGACGATGAGTTTCGCGCCCGCGTCTGCAAGTGCTGCAGATGCTTTGATGAGCTGTTTCGCTTTGGCAAAGGTTCTTCCGTGTGTTGCCGCTTTTGTGCCGTGGATTTGGGGATTATGTCCGATATGCGCGCATATCTCTATGCCTTGTTCAGTCAACGCGGTAACAATAGGAACTTTCTCGATACCGCCTTCCAGTTTAACGCCATCTGCTCCATCAGATAAGAAGCGTTTGGCGTTGGCAACGGCTTGTTCGGCATCACGGTCAGCGGCATAAGGCATATCAACGAGGAGGTAGGCATCTGTCACACCGCGGCGCACTGCTCTGAGATGATGCCGCATATCCGCCATCGTCACCTCTGTCTCGCTTTTATAACCGAGGATGTTGGTGCCGACACTGTCTCCAACAAAAACAATGTCGATCCCCGCCTCGTCCTGCAAGCAAGCGGTAGGGTAATCGTAACAGGTCAGCACAGTGATCGGCTGCTGCTCCTGTTTTTTGGTGTGTAGGTAAGCGATGTCTTTTTTCACTTTCCTATCTCGCCTCCGCTTTAAGCCAAGACCTCTGCCACAGTTTCCCCAATAGTTGCAAGGCTATCTGCAACGGCAATTCCAGCATCTTTGAGTGCCTGAATTTTGTCCGCAGCGGTGCCTTGTCCGCCAGAGATAATCGCCCCTGCATGTCCCATCCGTTTGCCCGGTGGCGCGGTCTGTCCGGCAATAAATCCAACAACAGGCTTCGTCATTTCGTTTTTCACGAACTGTGCTGCCGTCTCTTCAGCCGTTCCACCGATTTCACCGATTAAAACAACAGCGTGCGTGTCGTCGTCTGCCTCAAAAAGTTTCAGAACATCAACGAAGTTTGTCCCAATCACCGGGTCGCCACCGATACCGACACACGTGGATTGCCCGATGCCGAGACGTTTCAATTGGTAGGCAGCTTCATAAGTTAGCGTTCCGCTCCGAGAGACGATACCAACATTGCCTGGCGTGTATGCAAACTCAGGCATCACACCGATTTTACATTCGCCGGGTGTAATGACACCGGGACAATTCGGACCGATGAGTCTCGAAGGACCGTTCGGAATGATAAACGGATTGTCAAAATTGCCTGTCTTCAAGTACGCTTTCGCCTTAACCATATCAAGGACCGGGATATGTTCAGATATACAGACGATAAGCGACACCCCAGCCGCCGCGGCCTCCATGACAGAGTCTGCAGCATTGAAGCGCGCCGGAACGAAAATCAGCGATGTGTCTGCTCCAGTTTCCGCAACGCCTTCCTCCACAGTGTCAAACACCGGAATACCGTTCACATCGGATCCGCCTCTACCCGGAACCGCACCAGCAACAATTTGTGTGCCGTAAGCCGCGCACTGTTCCGTATGAAAACGTCCTGAACGACCTGTGATGCCTTGAACAATCACTTTTGTATTTTTGTTAACAAGTATACTCATATTTTTATTTTTTTTACAGAATAAGTAGTTTTGAACATAAAAACTAAGAAAAGTAGTGCCAAAAGCAATAAACCTGTTAGGAACATCGTAAAGTATATTATCCTGTGCCAAGCCTATTCATTAAGGCACATCCACTATCAGTCCTGCACCTAACGCATCGGATATACTGTCAAGATATTCCTTTTTCTGTCCGGCGTTATAATCGTGGAATATGTGATACGTTGTGCCATTCTCTTCGTACTTCGTAGAGATTTTGTGGCGTGTAGCGGTGTCCTTCAATGTCGAATCAGTTGACATAAACCTCTCCTTACTGCCAGATTTCCTCGACTTAAGGTCAGCTGCCATAAAACAAATTGATCCAAATTGAGCGAGTAACTTTTTAATTGTTTTAACCCAAACTTCCGTTTGATTCTGGCAATCTCGGTCTGAAGAAAATACAGTTCCATCTGGAAAAGTAACGGTCAATCCTTTGCGTTCTGGCGACATAGATAATTCTCCTTTGTAAAGGATCTATCACACTTTTTTCAAACTATTTCTAAACTATTTTTCAGGCGTTTTCAAAGAATTTTCAAGTCCAAACCTACTTATTGCCTTTTTTATGGTTGCCAGTTAACTTGTTGTGGCATTCAGATATGCTGTGGATTCCACAAGATATTGCCTGACAACTGATAACTATTTTTTAGTATGCACGAGCAAAGACTGCAATGTCTTCTGCAGGTTTACCGCAGACGATACATTCACCATCCCCATCCGGTTGTTCCATCGGGATACATCGGATAGTCGCTTGTGTTTCTTCACTGACCTGATCTTCACATGCTGCGTCTCCGCACCAGCGCGCGCGCGCGAAACCGTCCTCGATGACTTCTTTGAAGGCATCGTAGGTATCCGGTTCAAAAGTATTCGCATCCCGAAATTCTGTTGCCCGTTTCAGCATATCCGCTTGAATCGTCTCAAGCATCTGTGTTACCGTCTCCGCAACGTTATCTATCGGTACAAACGTTTTACCTTCTTTGCCCGGTATATCGCGCCGTGCGAGAACGACCTGCTGGTTGCTCAGATCACGAGGACCAATCTCAATACGCAATGGAACGCCTTTGAGTTCCCATTCGTTAAACCGCCAGCCGGGTGAATAGTCGAACCTATCGTCAACGTGATAGCGGACACCGTCCAAGGTCTCACAAATGCCGTCAACGGCTTGCATGACCGCTTGCTTATCATCCTCTCTATTCTTCGGAACGATGGGCACAATGACGAGTTGCGTAGGTGCCAACCTCGGCGGTAGGACCAACCCTTGATCATCGCCATGCGTCATGATAATCGCGCCGATCATCCGCGTGCTGACCCCCCAACTCGTTGTCCAACAATGCTGCTGTTTCTGATTCGCATCGAGATATTGAATCTCAAACGCTTTGGCGAAGTTTTGCCCGAGGTCGTGTGATGTACCCGCTTGGAGGGCACGTTTATCGCCCATCATTGCCTCAATGGTATAAGAGGTCAGGGCACCGGGGAACTTTTCGCTTTCGCTCTTGCGTCCAGGGATAACAGGGATCGCGGCTTCGTTGACTGCAAAATCGGTATACAGATCCAGAATACGGAGCGTCTCTTCTTCCGCTTCCGCGTGTGTAGCGTGTGCCGTATGCCCTTCCTGCCAGTAGAATTCCATCGTTCTGAGGAAAAGACGCGTACGCGGCTCCCAGCGCACAACGTTTGCCCACTGATTGATAAGCACAGGTAGGTCCCGGTAAGACTGGATCCACTGGCTATACATATAACCGATGATCGTCTCAGATGTCGGACGCACCACGAGCGGCTCTTCCAACTTTTTACCACCACCATGTGTAACGACAGCGAGTTCCGGCTTGAAACCTTCGACGTGTTCCGCCTCTTTCTCAATAAAACTCATCGGGATAAAGAGTGGGAAAGCGGCATTTTGGTGTCCTGTCTCCTTGAAACGGATATCCAACTGTTCCTTGACGTTCTCCCAGAGTGCGTAACCGTAAGGACGCACTACCATACAGCCGCGAACAGGTGCATAATCTGCCATCTCCGCTTGACGGATGACTTGGGTATACCATTTTGCGTAGTCTTCACTACGGGGAACTATTTTATCAAACATCTGTTTTCCTTTGCGGATCTAAATTAATTGTCCGTTAAAGCGACGATACCGGGAAGTGGCTTGCCTTCTAAAAACTCTAATGAGGCACCGCCTCCGGTTGAGATATGCGTCATCCGATCAGCGACACCGGCTTGTTGTATCGCTGCGACACAATCACCGCCACCGATAATGCTCACCGACTCCGAATCTGCAATCTGTTTTGCCACTGCCATGGTGCCTTGTGCGAACTTCTCGAATTCATAGACCCCCAACGGACCGTTCCATACCACTGTTTTCGCCGCTGCGATCTGTTCACCAAACGCTGATACAGTTTCGGGACCGATGTCTAATCCCTGCCATCCGTCTGGAATATACCCTTTACCAACAACCTGAGACTCCGTTTCAGGATCAAAGTCTCGTCCGACAACGTGGTCTACCGGTAATAAAACGGTATCTGAGAAGTCTGTCCTTTCGACCAACGATTTTGCAACGTCAAGTTTCTCGGCTTCGAGAAGCGAATCACCGATATTTAATCCCATCGCTGACAGAAAGGTGTACGCCATACCGCCGCCAATGAGGAGTTTATCCACCTGTTCAAGGAGCGTTTCAATCAGTGCGATTTTGTCGGATATCTTCGCACCGCCAAGAATAGCAACATAAGGACGCGCAGGGTTATCAAGGCTCGTACTAAGATAATAGATTTCGCGTGCCATCAAGAGTCCGGCGACACACAGATTG
Organism: Candidatus Poribacteria bacterium; assembly: GCA_965208735.1. Lineage (GTDB taxonomy): Bacteria > Poribacteria > WGA-4E > WGA-4E > WGA-3G > WGA-3G. Next base: position 2,919,914 of record CBDBPM010000002.1, on the reverse strand, counting down.
AGATAGCGGGTTACACCCTCAGTTGAAGCGTGTGCCCGGTGTGCTGTGCCGAAGGCATCATTGACATAGACATCAGCAAGCGAAGCGAGTTGCTGAGCAAATGCTGCGTCGTTTTCGGTCTCTTCAGCATAGAAGCGTACATTCTCAAGGAGCAACACCTCGCCATTCCGTAAAGACGCAACAGCACTTTGCACGGATTCACCAACGCAATCGTTGACGTGTGCGACGCGCGTGCCGAGTTTTCGACTCAAAGCCACGGCGATCGGTTCGGTAGAAAACGTCTTGCGATCAGCTGCCGAACCTACTTCCGGTCTGCCCAAGTGTGTTACCAAGATCGTTTTAGCATCTGCGTTGATGAGTGCAAGGAGCGTCGGCAAAACAGCGGTAATACGCGTTTCATCTGTAATCTTCCCATCTACCATCGGAACATTGAAGTCCACCCGTACGAGAACGCGTTTTCCGGTAACGTCTATGTCCTTTAATTCAAGTTTATCCATATTTTTAACGATTGGGTTCTGCTTGATTTTATCCAGCCCCTTTCCAGTAAAGGGTACGGACGCTGTCCAAAACCGGTTTCCTCTCAATTCAAACGGTTATGTCGCCAATTGCGTTGTTTTTATCCAGAATTCGCCGCCGTTACGGCGAGTTGTGCTGCTTCAGATAACCCTTCTGCTTGTTGAACATTCAGGTCCGACTCAGCGATAATCTGTTTGCCGAGTTCCACATTTGTTCCTTCCAACCGAACCACGAGCGGAACATTCAATTCGACCTGTTTCGCTGCTTCAACGATACCATTCGCGATAGTGTCACATTTCATGATACCGCCAAAGATGTTGACGAGAACAGCCTTCACATTTTCATCTGCGAGGATAAGACGGAAAGCGTGCGCGACTGCCTCTACGGTTGCGCCACCGCCGACATCGAGAAAGTTTGCGGGTTCGCCGCCGTTCTGTTTGATGATGTCCATTGTTGCCATCGCTAATCCGGCACCGTTCACCATACAACCGATGTCACCGTCAAGGCGGATATAACTCAGTCCGGATTCGCTCGCCTCCACTTCACTTGGATCTTCTTCGTGCGGATCGCGCATCTCAGCTATATCAGGATGTCGCCAGAGTGAGTTGTCGTCAAGGTTTACCTTGGAATCGAGCGCGACGATGTCTAATTCATTGTCTGTTGTTATGATCGCTAATGGATTAATTTCTACCAGTGAAGAGTCGCATCCGGTGAACGCATTGTAAAGTGATAAAATCAGCGCTGTGGCATTTGGAATGATCGGGCGGTAACTTGGATTGGTAATCAGTTTGTATGCGAATTCACGCGCTTGAAACTCTGTTAATCCGAAAGCGGGGTCAATTTGTGTTCTAATAATCTTTTCGGGGGTTTGCGCTGCAACCTCCTCGATATTGACACCGCCTTCTTCGCTGCCGATTAAGGTGAGCTGCGAGGTTTCGCGGTCAAGCAATATAGCGAGATAGTATTCTTTCTCTATTTCTGCGGCTGCGGCGATAAGCACTTTTCGGACTTGTTTCCCTTCAGGACCGGTTTGTGGTGTCACGAGTTGCATGCCGAGGAGTGTTTCAGCGTGTTGTTTGACTTCGGCGGGTGAGTTTGCGAGTTTGATACCGCCGCCTTTTCCGCGTCCGCCCGCATGAATTTGTGCCTTGACAACGTATCTATTACAGTTAAGTTCCTGTGCAACGGCTTCTGCTTCTTCTGGTGTTTCGGCGACTTCACCCGGTAGCGTATTAACACCGTGGGATTCTAAAATTTGTTTGGCTTGGTATTCGTGGATATTCATATTTTTTGGATGATTTTTTAGTAGGATTCCTTTGGCATTTATGGGATGTCTGATAATCGGGTTTTGGGTTAATTCGTTAGAGAATTATACCACACTTGAGGCAAAATTGCAAGTTTTTCAAATCTGTCGGCATTGCTGCGGAAACCTATTTATAATGCATATAAAAGTTTTCACTATCCTTTTTGATCTCTGGTGACTCTATATAAAAAACAGTTGTTGTTTTATTCAATGGACAATATGACACAGAGTAGTCTTTCAACTTTGAACTTGAGGGCGGTTCGTAGTCGTGCGATTTTTGCGGCGTACTTGAAGAAACACCCAAGCAAAACCCCAGATTCGAAGTGCATCGCGGTGTACTCACCCAAATGCGAAGTGCATTATCGCACTGCTTCGCAGTGAGAACAACGGGCAATGAATTGCCCTACTACGAACCGGATCGCCCATAAACTCAATATTGAAGTACTAAGAGGCGAAGTACCATCTTTTGGCCCCCCAGACCCGGTAGTTTCGGTTTGCAACCGAACCGTATTTTGCACAGAAACCTCTTTAACTGGAAACTGATAACTGGAAACTGATAACCAATAAAAAAGGATTATAAATTGCTTATGAAAACATTAGACAAAGCGAAACAGTTTGATGACGAACACGATTTTGTAGGAGAACCGCCAAAGAATAAGGCTGATCTACTCCTATCTTCTCTTGTAGCAGACAACTTGGCGGGGACACAGATTTTCAAGTATTCCACCAAATACGGTCACGGTTTTGCGGCAGAAGATGCGAATCATCTCGCTGACAAACTCAGCGGTAAAAACGCTGAGATTGTCGGGACTTCAAATACACTGAACGGTCCAGATCGCGTTGTTAACGGAGTATTTTTTCAATCAAAGTACTGTGCCTCCCCATCCAAAACTATTGACGCTGCATTCAATTTTTCTTGGGGAGGGAGACGTTATTGCTATGACGGGCAAATCCTTGAAGTCCCAAAAGATCAGTACGCCGAGTGCGTGAAGTTAATGCAGGACCGGATTAGGTCAGGCGAGGTTCCTGGAGTCCGTAATCCCGCTGACGCAAAGAAGATAGTCGTGAAAGGTTCGGTAACCTACAAACAAGCGAGAAACATCGCGCGTGCTGGGAATGTTGATTCACTTATCTTTGACGCAAAGACACAATCTGTAACCTCTATGTCTGTGTTTGCGATTTCGTTCGTGGTTACGTTTGCACAAGGGTGCTGGCGTGGAGAGAGCGTAGAAGAAGCGGCACTAACAGCACTTGAATCAGCAATTGTGGGTGGGAGCATGATGCTTGTCACTGGGATAGTGAGCGCACAACTGTTGCGAACCCAGATAGCATCAGTGGGTGCTGCACCAATCAAGGGTGGCGTAAAGGCTATTTCACAGACCTCTGTAGGTGGCACTGTGATTCGTCAGATCGCGACCGGTTCATTAGGGAAATCGGTCGCTGGTTCAGCAGCAGTTAATCATGTCTCTAAGTTGCTCCGTACCAATGCCGTGACGGCCCCGATCGCTACAGTTGTAATAAGCTCACCCGATTTTTATAGGGCGGCTTTCAAACGTTCGATCTCATGGCAACAGTTCACAAAAAATTTCTCAATCAATGCAGCGGGCGTTGCTGCCGGAACTGCTGGCTGGCTCGGGGGTTCTGCAGCAGGCGCAGCACTGGGGAGTGCAGTCCCTGTCGTCGGAACAGCTGCAGGAGCGGTTGTCGGAGGCGTAGCCGGTTCATTGAGTGCTGGTATTGGAGGCAATGTGGCAGCGAAATCCCTTGCCGATAAAATTGTCCCTGACGACTCGAAACGCTTGATCAGAATCCTGAGAAACGAGTTGGCACGGCTTGCTTCCGAGTATGTCCTCACGGAATCGGAATTTGAACGTGTTATTAAAAGGGTTGCAATGACGGTTGATGCAAAATGGCTGCGCCGTATGTTCAAACACAATCACAAGCGCGATTTTGTCCGCATTGAGTTTGAGTATCTGTTTAAGACGGCACTACGGAACCGTGCCCCGATTATGCTCTCTTCAGCAGAAGCACTTGAAGCAGTAGCGGATAAAATTTGCTTGTTAGAAGGGACAACTTAGGTTAAATCGGTTTGAACGCTTGCATGATGCAATAGTGATAAATTGGGTTGATAATTTCACACATACCGTCAGCACCTTCAGCAATAACACCGTAAGTGGCGAGTTCATTGATGTGTTCATTATAAAGGCTAAATCTTACACCTTCATCGTAGGAGGCGATTTTCATGAGGAGTGCCTCAAAGTGCCGGTCCCTACGGATATTCGTTATCAGATGATCAATGTTAGTGTGTCCTTCGCGCAGGAGTTGGATATGTGCTTCTGAAAAATGTTCTATCGTAATCGGTTCGCTTTTCGGGATGTCTAATTCCTCGGTAAGAATTTTCGCGAATCGATTGACAAGCACAGGCTGACCGGCAGTCTGTTTGTGGATGGCTTTAATTGTTTCCGGTGTGAAAGGTTGTCCAACCTCATCGGTATATTGTGAAAGCAGCTCTTCCACCTGTTCAAGCGTGAAATTGGGTAATTTGAATTCGTCTTGTATATTAAACGGAGAGATGGAGCGGTCATAGTTGAGTTGTGTAATGTTCTTGACACCGATGATGCCGATACTGTGCGGACACCGTTTCCGTCCAGAAAGGTATATCTGGCGAAGCGAGTGTAAAAACCCTCTGATAGCATCTCGGGGAATGCTATCAAACTCATCAATAATCATGACAAACCGCTGGCTTTCCAGCAGACCTCCAAGATTTTCAAAAAACTCCCGCATCGAAATAGGTTCGGTTATCTGCACGTTTGCCAAAAATCTATTGAGCGCATCAGAGGAACTCTTCCCGCGTTTCTGGAAGACACTCTTAATTTCTTTACAAATTTCTTTGCAGAGAGACCTATAAAAAGCATCGGCATCGCTGTCTACGTACCCCTCAAAATTAAGTTGTATTGGGAAATAGGTGCTGCCTTCGGTTTCAAGTGAGTCGAGGGCATTTTGGAAGAACGTGGTCTTGCCTGTCTGGCGCGGCGCAAAGAGAACAATGTATCTGCCTCTTTCTATCCGCTTGACAAAATCTGAAAGTTCATCTCTGCGGGCAACAAAATAGTTATCCTCAGGGTAGACCGGACCGCGGGTTTCAAACCATCTCACTTTTCTGTCCTCCCTTAAGTAGTTGTAGAGATTATATCAGATTGAGGCGTGGAAGTCTACAAAACACAACCTTCTCTTTTTAGAACGGACTTATCATCCTCAAGATGCTCAAGTAAAGTTTGAACAGTTTCTTGGAAAACAGGGTGCACAACATCCGGTGCGATCTCTGCTAATGGAGCCAGCACGAAACGGCGGAGATGCATCTCTGGATGCGGAATGACGAGTTTCTCCGTCTGAAGACACAGATCACCATAGATTAATATGTCCAAGTCAATCTCTCTCGGACCCCAGCGGATGCGGTGTTGTCTACCAATAGCAGTTTCGATGTTTTTTAAGGTGTGTAGTAAGGATAGCGGAGGGAGGTGGGTTTGAATTGCAACGACACCGTTCAGAAATTGGGCTTGCGTCTCATATCCTACAGGGTCGGTTTTATAAACGGAGGAAATCTTTTGTATCGTGATTCCCTCCGTTTCCGATAAGGCATGGATAGCGTTCTGGATATGCGCGAGTCGATCGCCGATGTTGCTTCCGAAGCCGATGTAGACTGCGTACATAAAGTCTCCGAAGCGCGGATACTAACCTGTAAATTTGCGGAGGGCGATTGAGGTGTTGTGTCCACCGAAGCCGAAAGCATTGGAGAGTGCGACCGAAATGTTCGCGTCACGACTCTCATTCGGGACATAATCCAAGTCACAAGCCTCGTCCGGCATATCGTAGTTGATCGTCGGAGGCAAATAGCCTTTCTCCATCGCTGCTAAGCAAGCAATGAGTTCCACAGCCCCCGCAGCACCGAGCAGATGTCCCACCATTGATTTCGTAGAGCTAACGGGGATTTTGTACGCGCGTTCACCGAATACGGTTTTAATGGCGTTCGTTTCAGCAACATCACCAATAGGTGTAGAGGTACCGTGCGCATTGATATAATCAATAGCATCTGTTGGCAACTCAGCATCTTGGAGTGCGAATTCCATTGCTTTCGCTGCACCTTCGCCGTTTTCCGGCGGACTTACCATATCGTGAGCATCTGAAGTTACGCCATATCCGATGATTTCCGCGTAGATATGGGCACCTCGCTTTTTGGCATGCGATAGCGATTCAAAGATGAGTACACCGCCACCATCACCCATGACAAAGCCGTCTCTGTCTTTCGTGAACGGACGCGAGGCGCGTTCAGGCGCATCATTTCTTGCTGACATCGCGCGCATTGAACAGAACCCCGCGAAAGCTAACGGCGTAATCGCGGATTCCGTACCACCTGTAAACATCACATCTGCTTCGCCACGCTGAATGATACGGAACGAATCACCCATAGAATGATTCGCACTCGCACACGCGGTGACGGACGTAGAATTGGGACCTCTGAGGTTGAAATGGATTGAGATCTGCCCTGCCGCCATATTCGGAATCATGTACGGCACAAGAAATGGACTCACGCGTTTAGCACCCTTTTCAGCAAGGGTTTTTGCGTTATCTTCAAGGACACTGATACCTCCAATCCCAGAACCGATGTGAACACCTGCTCGGTAAGGATCAACATTATCGAGTTCTAAACCAGCATCTTTGTGCGCCATGATCGAAGCAGCAAGTGCGAACTGAATGAAAAGCGGAAGTCTGGACGCGGCGCGGCGATCCATGTACTGCTCCGCCTGAAAATCCTTCACCTCTCCGGCGATTTGGGTGCGATGCTCGGAGGCATCAAAATACGTTAAAGGTCCGATTCCGTTTTTACCGCTGGCAAGCGCATCCCAATATTCTTCTTTCGTATTGCCAATTGCATTGACAACGCCGATTCCTGTAATAACTACACGCTCCACGAGACCGATCCTTTTTGATTAGCCGTCGGCTGTCAGCCGTCAGCAGTGAAAAGAATAGCGGTCAGTAATCAGCGGTCAGCAATCAGAAAGGACTCTGGTTTATCAAAAAACCTCTTTACTGAAAGCCGACAGCCAACAGCCGACAGCCGATATGATTTGACTTATACATGTGCATCAAGGTAACTCAGGGCATCTTGAACAGTCTGGATCTTCTCAACATCACTGTCAGGAATTTCGATATCAAATTCCTCTTCAAGTGCCATGGCCAGTTCAACGAAATCGAGTGAATCAGCACCCAAGTCTTCCGTGAAGGAGGCATCTGAGGTGACTTTATCTGCATCAACGTCAAGTTTCTGAGCGATAATTTCAGTGAGGCGTTCTTGGTTTGTTGCCATAAGCGTTTCTCCAATTTTTTATTTTACTTGCAGGCGCGCTTGACAATACGTCCAAACGCGTACTAAAGAGGGCGATAATTCATCACTACGCACCCTCAGCGACGTATCTTGACTTATACGTTTTCGTCAAGGTAACTCAGGGCATCTTGAACAGTCTGAATCTTCTCGGCATCACTATCGGGGATTTCGATGTCGAATTCCTCTTCAAGTGCCATGACCAATTCAACGGTATCAAGTGAGTCAGCGCCCAAGTCCTCCATGAAGGAGGCATCCGGGGTAACGTTATCTTCGTCAACACCGAGTTGTTTCGCAATAATTTCGACGAGGCGTTCTTGGTTTGTTGCCATAGCGTTTTTCTGATCTCCTATTTTCTAATTTTCCTTGCGGGTAAGTAACGTAGGTTCGGGACCTTCACGTACTTCTGTGTAGAGTCGCCTTCCACTACGTTTCAGGCTTAGTATGTTGTGAGGGTATCACTTACGAACTTCACAACTTCACAACTTTACAACTGCCGACGAAAACCGATTGCTGATGGTTATGAGGCAATTGGTAAAAGATTACGGGCATTGTGAGCAGTGCCCTATGGACGGGTTAACCAGCCGTCCATTCTATTGGTGCCTTTGGCAACGCCAAGAGCACTTGAATTACATCACCATGCCACCGTCAACCTGAAGTATTTGACCGGTGATATAGCGTGCAGCATCTGAAGCCAAAAAACAGGCAGTGTCTGCTACATCTTCTGGGTGTCCAAACTTTCGTAGTGGGATCAGTTCAAGCAGTTGTTTCTGATGCGCTTCCGATATTTGTGCTGTCATATCTGTTGTGATAAACCCGGGAGCGATAGCGTTCACAGTGATACCGCGCGCACCGACCTCTTTCGCTGTAGCCTTCGTCAAGCCGATGATCCCAGCTTTCGCTGCAGCGTAACTCGCTTGTCCTGCGTTTCCCATTAATCCAATAACCGACGAGATATTAATAATGCGTCCACTTTTCTGACGTATCATGGGACGTAGGACAGCACGAGTGCAGTACATCGTGCCAGTTAGATTTGTCTGTAACACAGCATCCCAGTCCTCATCTTTGAGACGCATGAGCAACATATCACGGGTAATCCCAGCGTTGTTCACGAGAATGTCGATGTGCGAAAACTGTTCAATCGTTTTTTCAATAAGTGCTTCAACATCAGCCTTTTCAGAGATGTCAGCCGCCATCGCATAAGTAGAGTAGCCTTTGCCCCGCAGTGTATCGGCGATCTGTGCGACTGACTCGGCAGAACGCGAGCAGAGAACGACGTTCGCACCGGCTTCGCAGAGTCTCTGCGCAATTGCCGCGCCAATACCACGCGACGCGCCTGTAACAATAGCCGTTTTGCCGTTCAGTAGGTCTTTTCTAAAGGCATTCTGTTCTGTTGCCACATCCATTTTATTCACCATTTCCGTGTTCATCTGCTACGACGGACAGCGTCTTAATGTCTTCAACGTTTACAGGACTACTTCCCGGAAGTGTCCGTTTCACTAAGCCGGACAATACCTTTCCCGGTCCTACCTCTACAAAATGCGTGATACCGGTTTTCTCAATAGTCCGCAGCGTTTTCTCCCACTGAACGGGTTGTGTTATCTGTTGAAAAAGAAGGTGCCTGATATCATTAGCATTCCTGATAAACTCACCCGTTACGTTCATTACAATGTCAACTTGCGGGGGGGACAGCGTCACCGAATCAAGTGCGGATCCGAACTGTTGTTGCGCCGATGCCATCAACGACGAATGAAACGCGCCGCTTACCGGCAAAAGGCGACACCGGCGCTCACCAATTTCAACTTTGGCGAGCGAGACGACCTGATTGACAGCATCAATCTCTCCAGAAATCACCAGTTGCCCAGGACAATTGTAGTTGGCAATATTCACAACTCCTTCAGCACTGTCACAGAGTTGTTGCAGTTGCTCTGTATCCATTCCAAGGATCGCAGCCATAGTGCCTTGTTGTGTCTCCCCTGCTTCCGCCATGAGACTTGCGCGTGCGTGTACCAAGCGCAAGGCATCCGCGAATTCAAGAACGCCTGCTGCTACGAGTGCGGAATACTCCCCTAAACTGTGCCCAGCGACTGCATTTGGTGCAACACCGAGTTCCTTTAGGACTTGTAAGGTTGCAACACTGCAGGTCAAAATTGCCAGTTGTGTGTTTTCGGTCTGTTTTAAGGCTGCTTCTGGTCCCTCAAAACAGAGTTGGCTTAAAGCGCGTCCAAGCGTTGCGTCGGCTTCCTGAAAAACAGCATCGGCAATTGGATAGGCTCGCGCCAATTCCGCGCCCATGCCTACCTGTTGTGAACCTTGTCCTGGAAAAATAAAGGCGAGTTGTGTCATTTTCTTCTGACGTGCATGCGCGGCTTTTGGATTTCGGTTACAATCGTAAAAGTGTGCTTCCCCATGTTAAACCCGCGCCAAAAGTCACAAACAGAAGCAGATCACCTGGCTTTGCCCGCCCTTCGCGAATTGCCTCATCCAACGCGATAATCACTGTTGCTGCGGAGGTATTACCATATTTATCAACGTTAACATAGACCTTCTCTCGCGGTACGCCGAGCCTGTCGCCGACTGCCTCAATGATGCGTAAATTCGCTTGATGCGGAATTAACAGATCGATCTCCTCAATGCTAACATTTGCCTCACGTAGAACGCGTTGCGCAGCTTCGGGCATAAGCCGCACTCCGAGTTTAAAGACTTCCCGACCATTCATCTGAAGTTTGTCCTTTTTTTGGTCGATCGCTTCCGGGGTGATCGGCATTCTGGAACCACCTGCCGGAATACCAAGAAGACCAATATCAGCATAGTCTCCATCAGACCCGATATAAGATGCCAGAATCCCTTTAGGTTCATCCGTGGCTTGGACTATAGCAGCACCCGCTCCATCTCCAAACAGGACACATGTGCTTCTATCGTTCCAGTCGACGATGTTGTTAAAAACTTCACCACCAATGACCAGAATGGTATTATATCGTCCAGATCTAATCATGCCATCGGCTAAATCCAGCCCATAAATGAACCCAGCACACGCAGCAGATAAATCCATCGCTGCAGCATTCTTCGCGCCGATGCCTTTCTGGACATAGCACGCTGTTGACGGGAAAAACGTGTCAGGTGTCACGGTAGCAACGAGAATCATCTCGATGTCAAGTGGGTCGATATTCGCATTCTTAATTGCCCATCGTGCGGCATGTACACAGAGATCTGATGTAGCGACATCATCTTCAGCGATGCGTCGTTCGGCAATGCCCGTGCGTTGACGAATCCATTCGTCAGTCGTATCCACCATTTCCTCAAGATCAAAGTTGGTAACAACCCGTTCAGGGAGGTAAGAACCTGTTCCTGTGATAGTTGCATGTCGAAGTTGCGTCATTGTGTCTCTCTTGGCGTTTTTGGCGTTGTAAGGTCCTACTCGCAAGCCGAAACTTGCCGTGAAATCTCGTCTGCTGAAGCACCCCATCCCGATGATCCGGATCGGGTGACTTCAGAGGTTTTTCTGACCGACACCTTACCTACACCTCGTCAGTGGATTTCAGCACAGGTCGTCCGTTGTAATGTCCACATCCGGAGCAGACACGATGAGAAATGATCGTTTCTCCGCAAGATGAACAGACGCTTGTCGCTTTATCAAGGAGCGCGTTGTGGCTCCGCCGCATTCTCTTTTTCGATTTTGACGTTTTCCGTTTTGGATGCGCCATGGATTATCTCCTTACAATTCTTTGTGGTTCTGAGAGTCGCAATCTGAAGTTCATCCCCACAATTCTATATCTGTTAAGGTCTCAACTATTTTCGAGCATCTTTGACAGGACCGAAAACGGATTAGAGGTGGATGCTGGTGCCTCATCCGTTGGCTCACAGGAACACGCGCCAATATTAAGTTCTGTACCACATTGTGAGCACAATCCTTCGCATGTTTCGGAACAGAGCGGCCATGTCGGTATTTCAAGGACAAGTGCCTGTCGAACGTCTTCTGAAATATCTAAGGTTTCCCCGTCAAAGTACCGCTCATCCGCTTCAATATCTTCTGGTGATTTGCTACCCACAGAGAATAGCAGTTCAAGCGATGTGCTTATGTCTACCTCAAACGGGATGATACAGCGTCCGCACTCTACCAAAATCTTCGTCTCAATATCTGCTGTTACATAGACATTGTCGTCGCCTTGGGGAAGCAGGCGGACTGCACAGGACAGAGGGTTATTAAATTCCACCTCCTCATAGTTCAAACCGATAGGAGCGGGCGGCACAAATGCTTCGTATTCCTTGAAGTCCTCGTGCCGAAGGTCTTTCATGTCGAACACTAACGTGTTTTTTATACCTTCCTTCATATTTAACTCCACCTCAAGCATTTATCAGGCAGTCTTCAGGCTACGGTGCCGAACACGTGGAACTGTCCTTAGTTCAAAAAAAATTTAGAAAATTAAAAATCAACCTCTTCTTCGATTCTAATGAGTTGTGTGTCGCCTTTCACGTCCTCAAGTGTATAAATCTCGGCAAGCGCAGCTTGCATATTCTTTTCCCGCGCAGTGTGTGTCAGCATAACGAGCGACACAGTATCCATACCGTGCGGATCCTTTTGGATAACAGAGGCGATGCTAATCTGCCAGTTCCCTAAGATGGTGCCGATTTTCGCGAGTACCCCGGGCCGGTCAGCAACTACAAAATGGAGATAGTAGCGCGTCTCTATATCGTCAATCGGAGCGACATCAACTTCTGCTTGCGCACCAGCGAGCCATGCTCGCGAAATTGGGGTGCTTACACCTCGCTGCACGGATTTACCCGCATCAATAATGTCCGCAACGACGGCACTCGCCGTTGGCATCTCACCCGCACCCTGCCCATAAAAAAGAGTCGGACCGACTGCATCGCCGATGACGCAGACTGCATTGAAGGCACCGCCGACGTTTGCTAACAGGCTCCGCTCCGGCACAAGCGTCGGGTGGACGCGTGCCTCTACACGGTTCCCATCACCTAACTTAGCGATAGCGAGCAGTTTAATAACGTAACCGAGTTCGCGCGCATATTGAATCTCTTTTTGGGTAATATTTGTGATACCTTCAACGTGGAATTGCGATAGCGAAATATTGCTCCGATAGGCAAGCGCGATCAGGAGAATAAGTTTCTGTGCAGCATCAATACCTTCAACGTCAAATGTTGGATCGGCTTCGGCATAGCCTTTATCTTGCGCGGCTTTGAGGATGTCCGAAAAATCAACACCGCGCTCATGCATCTCAGTTAGGATGTAGTTACACGTTCCGTTTACAATGCCGTAGAGAGAGTGGATTTGGTTGCCAGCGAAACTCTCTTGAAGTGTTTTAATAATCGGAATACCACCAGCAGTGCTTGCTTCAAAATTGAGGCTAACTTGATGCTCTGAAGCGAGTTGGAACAATTCACCGCCGTGTTCTGCGAGGAGGGCTTTATTTGCTGTGACAACATGTTTGCCGTTTTGGATTGCACGGCTAATAAGCGTGTGGGCTTCCGTAACACCGCCAATCAACTCGACGACGATATCAATATCCGGATTGTCAACAACTTCTGCGGGATTAGTCGTCAGACAGTCCGCAGGAAGCTCAACACCATCCCGCGTCGCGGGAAGTGTCCGTTTAACTATTTTTTTAAGGCTTAATTCAATGCCACTGTTTTTAGCAATGAGGGCATTCTGATTTAATAGGATTTTGGAAACCCCGGTGCCAACGGTGCCCCATCCTAAGATGCCAACATTAATGTACGATTTTGCCACTACGACGGTTCCCTCCTTTCTTGCGACTTGCTGCGCGGCGTGTCATCGCAACGCTGAAAAACCGAATTACATGTCAGAGATCGGGGCGACTGGATTCGAACCAGCGACCTCTTGAACCCCATTCAAGCGCGCTTCCGGGCTGCGCCACGCCCCGTTAAAGCAAAATAATCCACTTAATTGTATCATAACTCCTGACAAAAGTCAAATAAAAAATCGGCTATTACTGGAAATCTTCAGTCTGTATACGGCAAACCGGCGACTTCTCCCTTTGTTGTTCAGCTGGACTTGTAGGGCGAGGTTTCGCACCTCGCCCTCAATGCAGCACGCAACCTGTCCGTCTATGCGAAACCCATCTCTTTCAAGTTATTGAGGCTAATGCCTAAACTTTCAAATGGGTCGCGTTCGTAGCAACTATCCTGTTCGATGATATACCACTCAACCCCTGCATAGATACAAGCATCTAAGATGGCGGGCCAGTTAAGGTTACCTTCGCCGACTTCGGCATAACGTTGTGTGGAGCCTTCCATCGCCATGTCCTTGAGATGGATGATGTCGGCGCGTCCTTTTAACTGCCGAACCCATTCCGCTGGATCGCCACCGCCGTGCTGAATCCAGTACGTATCCAGTTCGCTCTTAAAATAGTTCGGATCGCTTTCGGCATATAAAATCTCTAATCCGGTACGTCCGTTATAGCGTTCTAACTCGAAGCTATGATTATGATAGGAAAAGGTCAAACCGCCTTCGGCGAGTCGAGCAGCGACTTCGGAGGCTTCCTTCGCGAACCTCGCATATCCTTCAGCCGTCCGGTATTCGCCGGGAATCCCACCAATTGCAGCGTGCTTACATCCCCACAATTGATGTTCATCAATGACGGCTTGCGGTTCATCGCGCATCTTTTCGTAACTCGTATGTGTTGCGATGATGCTGATACCTTCACCGTCAACGATGTTTTTCAATGCTTCGGGTCCGATCGGACCGAGTGCGGAGCATTGCACCGACTCATAACCGAGCTGCCGAACCTTTTTCATCGTTTCTGCAATATCCGCCTCGGTTTTAGTAAATTCTCTAACGGTATAAAGTTGTGCTGCGATCTGCGTCGCAGAGAGGTTGTTTTGTGTTGCCATAGTTACTCCTTCTACTTGGCTTATGCTATTTGCGGATAGTATACCAAAATCGAGCCTACGGGTCAAGTTAATATAAATTGCGAGCCAGAGCCATTCAGTTATCCAGTAATTTCGATTTTCCGGTTGCGCCTCCACTTTGTCGGAATAACCTCCGGCTTGCTATTTTCACTAACCCTTGACTGCTGAAAACTGATAACTTCTAAAAAATTGATTTGCATATAAAAAACAGTTTTGATAAACTTTAAATTATGATGAATTCTTTCTTCTTCGGCGGTAAAAGGCAGGGTTCTTTTAAACTTTTCCGTCTCCTCCTCCATCTCCCAAATTTCGTCAAATTGACGTGGCGACTGTTTGTCGATGCGCGCGTTCCGATCTATCGGAAGGCTATCCTTATTCTTGCCGAATTATTGGCATTTGCCTTTGCGGTTGCCTACTTCGTCAATCCACTTGATTTTGATTTCCTTCCGATCATTGGTAAATTTGATGATATCGCCGTTGGTGCTTTTCTGATTCTGGTTCCCGGTGCATGGTTCTTTATTAAACTATGCCCTGAACATATTGTCCGTGAACATGTGGATCGAATTTCACGTAAAGAGTGATTTTTTTTCCAACTTTTTTGCAACTTTTTTTTTCAATAGGTGTGTTTAGGACGTAAACACAAAAAATCAAAAAATGGTTCCGGTCATCTCCGAGATCGGAGTCACCTTTAATAAATTACAATGGAGGTATATATCATGAAATTCAGAAACACACTTCTGAACCCTATGCGGGTAATTTTGATTTTAACTGTCCTCATCGTCGTGACAGGGATTGTCATCAGTTGGGATACAGATGAATTCACGGTGCAAACCGCAGTCGGACAGACCAACGATACACTTGAAACATCGGAAGATTTCCTGCACTTGGATCGAGCAAATCGGGCGTTTATTAATTTAGTCAAACGGACGCGCCCCGCGGTTGTGCAAATTACAACGCAAACAAGACGAAATAGGATTGTGACACCACAAAGAAATCAACTGACACCTGAGCAAGAAGAGGAATTTAGACGCTTTTTCGGCGACGAGCTCCCACTTCCCTTCAGACGCTTTTTTGAAGAACGTAGACCGTCCGAACGAATCCCTAACCCAAGACCTGCCAGAGGTGTTGGCTCCGGCGTAATTGTCAGTGACGACGGCTACATCCTCACCAACAACCATGTTATTGAAGGCACCGATGAGATTAAGGTAACCCTATCAAATGGCAAAGAGTATGATGCCGAGTTGGTCGGGCGTGATGATGGGCAGAGCGAGGTCGGTGGCAGCGATTTAGCAGTTATTAAAATTGATGCTAAAGATCTTCCGGTCCTGCCGTTCGGCAATTCGGACGCACTTGAAGTAGGTGAGTGGGTTATCGCTATCGGAACACCACTGAACTATTCCCAAAGTGTGACGCGCGGTATTGTTAGCGCGAAGGGCAGGACAGGATTCACAGCTTATGGACAATTCATACAAACCGATGCCCCGATTAATCAAGGGAACAGCGGTGGGGCGCTGATTAACATTCGTGGCGAATTAGTCGGTATCAATACCTTAATCGCTACCAGTGGTTTTACAATGGGAAATATCGGCATCGGTTTCTCTATTCCAAGCAATCTGGCACAACAGATCTTGCCACAACTTATAGAAAACGGTAAGGTGGAACGCGGTTGGCTCGGCATTAGTATGGACCCAGTGAGTCCTGAGTTAGCAGAAAAACTGAATCTTGACATGCCACGCGGAGTGGTTGTTAAAGTTGTTGGTCCGAAAAGCCCCGCTCAAAAAGCAGGTATCCAGCGCGGAGATGTTATCCTTACCTTTAATGAGCAGCAAGTCCAAGATTTGCATCACTTGCGACATATTGTTGGCGCAACAAAAGTTGGTAAATCTGTTGAAGTGACAGTCATCCGGGACGGTGAAGAAAAACGGTTGACTGTTAAATTGGGTAGACGTACACAAGAAACCCTTGCCTCACTCTCACCCGATGAGGAACTACCAATAGTGGAGCAAGCGGAAGAAGAAGAAAAGTTGGCGGGGCTTCAGGTCCAAGAGCTAACCCCTGAGCTGGCTGAGCGTTATGGCTATTCTTCAGGCGAGAAAGGCGTTATTGTTACAAAGGTTGAACCCGGCAGTAACGCAGAAAAAGAAGGCATCAAATCCGGATATCTCATCCAAGAATTGGAATGGATGCCGGTTGATGACCTTGAGTCGTATGTCCGCATCACCGAGCAACTGAAAGCGCAGAGTAAGAGGCGTGTGCTCCTCTATGTCAAGTTGCCAGATAATCGCGGTGGCGACTATGTCACCTTGGGTACTCGTCGCAGATCGGATCGGTAATTAACGCATCGAACATCTGCTCTATTGGACGGTTCACACAGGGTCATTTAGTTTTACAAATTCGCTTTATATGTGTGTATGTTTTCCTCTGTAGGAGCGAGTGTTTTTGCTTGGGGTATTTGATAGGGTATTTCTGCGGATTTCTTGTCGCTCGCGATCTTGCGAAAAAACGTTAACACCTATAGACGAAAACAAAATTTAAAACCGAAAACAAAATAGCCCTGACTGTTCACAGATTAACACTTGACGGATAGTTGTTTTTATGATAGACTGCCGAAAAACAACTATCCTTTTATATTCTGAGGCTCAGGTTTTTGATGAAAGCACAACGCGTTGTTTGGCCGAGTCGCGCCAAAGTGGATATTGAGACATTTGAGATGCCACCTATTGGAGACGATGAAGTACTCGTCGCTACAGCGTGTACGCTTATCAGTCCCGGCACGGAGCGAGCGTTTTTATTAGGACTCCCGAATGCACAAGGCAGGTACCCATCGCGTCCGGGTTACAGCAATATCGGCACAGTGATAGAAGTTGGAAAGGCGGTCACTAACTGTCTGGTAGGCGAACGCGTCGCTTCCACACAAGGACACACCAGTCACTTTGTAACCTCGCCGAGTCGTTTGCTGAAAGTGGCATCGGCTGATGCCCCTGCTGAAGAAGCCGTTTTCTTTAACCTCGGTGCGATTGCATTACAGGGGATCAGAAAAGCACGGATTGAATTAGGAGAGGCAACACTAATTTTGGGACAAGGACTCATCGGTTTGCTGGCACTGCAACTCGCGAAACTCAGTGGCGCGCTCCCAGTTATCGCTGCAGATCTCACCGATAGCCGTCTCGAAATTTCCAAAAGTATGGGCGCAGACTGCACACTCAACCCAGAAGACACCAATTTCTCTGAACAATTAGGTGATGTCACGAAAGGCGATGGACCGGCTGTTGTTATTGAAGCAACGGGACATCCAGACGCAATCAGCACTGCCTTAGATGTAGCGGGACGGGATGCTCGCGTGGTGCTGTTGGCGAGCACACGCGGAGAAACGCCAAAAGTGAACTTCTATCGGGACGTGCATAAAAAAGGACTTATCCTTTATGGCGCGCACAATTCTATCCGCCCGCGCCAAGAATCCTCACCGAACTTCTGGACACTTGAAGACGATAGTCTTTTGCTGTTGACACTCATTGCACAGAAACGGTTCAACGTTGTCCCGCTGATAAGTCATCGCGTTCCTGGAGAAGAGGCACCGAAGGCATATCAACTTCTCATGGAGTGGAATCCGGGCTTACTCGGTGTTGTGCTTCAGTGGAACAACGAGATGTAGACGCGAATCTGAAGGGAAAAGATGGCACGCGAATATCCTATTGAAAATGTGCGCAACATCGGTATTGCAGCGCACATCGATGCTGGCAAAACAACTACAACTGAACGGATCCTCTTCTACACCGGCAAAAAACATAAAATCGGTGCGGTAGATGATGGCACCGCTGAGATGGATTGGATGGTGCAGGAACGCGAACGCGGCGTGACAATCACCGCCGCTGCGACAACTTGTTTCTGGCGTGATCACGCAATTCACCTCATTGATACACCCGGACATGTCGATTTCACGGTGGAAGTAGAACGTTCTTTGCGGGTCTTAGATGGAGCGATCGCACTTTTTTGTGCTGTCGGTGGAGTGGAACCGCAGTCAGAAACTGTCTGGCATCAGGCGGAACGCTACGGTGTACCGCGCATCGTTTTTGTCAATAAGATGGACAGGGTCGGTGCGAATTACGCTCGCGTTCTGGAGATGATGAAAGCACAATTGGGTGCGAATCCACTTCCGCTCCAATTGCCGATCGGTGAAGGTACAGACTTTGCTGGCGTTATTGATCTCGTCACACAAAAGGCGATGCATTGGGACGCAGAAGACCAAGGGCAAACCTATTCAGAGATGGAGATTCCATCTGAATTTCAGGATGAAGTTGATCAGGCACGCGAAAATCTTTTTGAGAGTGTTGCTGTTGAAGACGAGATGTTGCTTGAAAAATACTTGAGCGGCGAAGAAATTACGCACGACGAATTATTAACGACTGTTCGCGCAGCAACTTTAAGCGGGGCATTAGTGCCAGTACTGTGTGGAAGTTCTTTGAAGAATCAGGGCGTTCAGCCGCTGCTTGATGCCATCATCAATTTTTTGCCATCTCCTGTTGATGTGCCACCCATTGAAGGGACTGTTCCACATCCTACCTCTGGCAGCGCGCGTTCCAAACGCAAAGTAGACGCAACTTCCCAAGAAGACGAAGCAGGCGAAGCAGATAAAATAACGCGTCCTGCAGACGATACTGCCCCGTTTTCAGCCTTAGCATTTAAGGTGGCAAGCCATCCGACAGTTGATAAACTCGTTTACTGTCGAGTCTATTCTGGTACACTTCGGCGCGGGGAGGCAGTCTATAACGCTCGTTCCGAGAAACGAGAGCGGGTTAATCGCATTTTACAGATGCACGCCAATAAAGAGGCGGTGTCTGATGCAGCCTACGCCGGTGACATTGTGGCACTCGTTGGACTTAAGGAAACTAAGACTGGCGATACCGTGTCTGATGCAAAAGAGCCTATTCTGTTAGAATCCATCACCTTCCCAGATCCAGTTATCTCTATCGCGATAGAACCTGAGCGTGCAAGCGATGCGGACGCATTAGAGGAAACGCTCGAAAAACTCATGGACGAAGATCCGACATTCACCGTAGGAATTGACAAAGAAACCGGGCAGCGAGTTATCTCAGGGATGGGCGAGCTGCATTTGGAGATTTTGACGGATAGGATGATCCGTGAATTTGGGGTTAACGCTCGGGTGAGCAAACTCCAAGTAGCATACCGCGAAACTATAAGTACGCTTGCGGAGGCGCGTGGAACACACATTCACAAAACTGACGAGGAAGGCATCTATGGTGACGTGCTCCTCACGGTTGAACCCTTAGCGCGGGACGATGGATTTCAGTTTGAGGATAACACTGACGAGACGCAGATCCCGCGGCAATATATTCCGTTCATTGAGAACGCATTAGAAGGGGCGATGGGGACAGGTCCCCGCATCGGATACCCCATGCAAGACGTGAAGGTAACACTCACGGGCGGTTCCTATCACCCAACGGATTCCTCGGAAGTGGCATTTGAGGCAGCGGCAGCACTTGCCTTTGAAAACGCGGTTAGAAAAGCGAATCCACTACTCTTAGAGCCAATTATGCGGATACATATCACTGTTTCCGATGAACATGTCGGCAAGGTCATTGGCGACCTGAATTCACGCCGCGCCCAAATTAATGAGAGCACGACGCAAGACACATCCGATACAAGTAACGCATCACAATCGACACGGAATGTTATTGATGCCTTTGTCCCGTTGTCAGAAACATTTCAATATACGACCCGACTCCGTTCGATGACACAAGGGCGTGGCGCGTTCACATTGGAATTTTCACATTACGAAGTAGTACCTGAATCCCTGGCACCCGGTGCGAATCCTATTGGCTCGGTTTAGACGCAGCTTAACGTCCGTGTGCTTTCATCACCTTTTGTAATTCAGCCAACGGAATCGCGTGCATCGTCCTGCCATTGCGTCCGGTGGTCGTTGTTGCCATTGTCATTGAATTGACAATAGCCTCCTCTGTTGCTTCAATTACTGCTTGGAAGAGCGTACTTAAGCGTCCATTGACGAGCATCTCGATTTGAAAGGTACCAGTTTCAGTCCTGCTTGAAAAGATATTCGCAGTGGAAAACGCGATAACGAATTCGCCGCTACCATCCGTACTCGGTGTACCCGTACGCGCAAGTCCGTGTGTTGCGCGGATCGCTAACTGCTTTAATTGACGGTGTGTTAACGGCGCATCCGTCGCGATAACAATAATAAACGAGCCGTCTCTCGTCGGTCTCGGCGGATCAGCGATCTCGCTACCGACGGGGACACCATCAATTCGCAATTGATGCCGTCTGCCGCCGTTGGAATTAACGAGGACACCGACCGTCCAGCCACCCCGATCTTCTGGTAGGACGCGAGAGGATGTACCGATACCCGCTTTGAACCCGTAGCACCGCATCCCAGTGCCACCACCGACACAACCTTCGGCAACAGGACCGTCAGTTGCGTTCTCAATCGCTTCAATCGCGTGTTCCGCTGTAACATGGAGTCCGCTGATGTCATTCAAACCACCATCGTAACACTCTGCTACAATCGGCAGCACAATGTTATTGTCGGGATACCTTTTCACAATGTAACGCACAACGCCATCGTGGACTGCTCCGACACTAAGCGTGTTTGTAAGTAAAATAGGAGATTCAATCCACCCAGCTTGGTTAATACGCGCGATACCCGTTGCTTCACCGTTGCCGTGGATGGTATAGGCTGCACCGAACAGACGTGCTGTCCAAATATCATCACTCGGAATGACAGCGGTGACACCGGTACGAATTGAATCACCTTCATTCAAGGTGACATGTCCGACCTTCACACCAGCGACATCAGTGATAGTGTTATGAGTGCCTGTTGGAAGGGTCCCGATTTGGATGCCGATGTCGCGTGCTCTTGCACGGGTATCCGAGTTTGTAGATTCAACGTTTACGCTGTATATAGAACATGCTAAAAAAACGCCCGTAAAAGCGACAAGAATCAACAATTTCATGTCGCACGTGGTCTCAATGCCTCGTAATTTGTTAAAAAATATCTTCATTTTCCAATTGATTCCTATAAATTTCGCGAATTTTGTTAAAGATAGTGATATATGTTGGTAACCGGTAGTCCGGGTAACTCCACTCCAACGGTTGGAACGTTTTACGATAAAATCGGAGTGTAATTTCGGCATAAATGCCATCACAGAGATAGATACGGTGCGCGTGATTCTTTGTTGATGCAAGCACTAACTTTGCTAAAGTGAGGTAACCTGCGTCTAAATTGACCCGCCGGGCATCTCCTGCGGACTTCTTTATTTTGCAATTTTGCTCCACTGTATTTGTAAACAGTTTCATCTCTGCCAATGTACCTGCGTCAACGAGCCTTTCAAAACTGATAAATTGCCTGTGGATGTCCGGTCCCATCTCGGCTTCATAATAGTTTGTGCTTGTAAAAGGCAGTAGTTCGCTTGCGAAGTCAATGGGTCCGAGACGTTGTATAAGTTCCGCGTAAACGGTTGACAGAAGACGCGGTTCCGCGGTCAACACACCGATAACAGCTTTAACAGGTTGTGGTGTTGTAACGGTTCCCATGTTGTTCTCCAGACCCTAAAACGAGGTTCTTGTGTCTCGCTACCGCAAATTTTACACCTTGAGTATAACAGACAACATTTCAGGTGTCAATGTTTCATTTATCACGTCAACCCCAGGCCCGGTAGGGGCGGTTTCCTAACCGCACCGGACTTACCCCAGACCCGGTAGGGGCGGTTTGCAACCGCGCGGGGTTTGAAAAAAAATCAAAAATTGACAATCCGATAATTTATTTAAAACTAAATGACCTTGGTCGCGTCAAAAATTGAGGCTTAAGATGACAATATTAGACTTTAATTTCATTAAAATGCGAAAAAATGCGTTTTTTCAATTTTTTTCTTGACATGTTGCGAATTATAATGTATAATATTCTGTTATGCTATGCTGCGTCACCATATTAAGACGGAAAAAGCAGCTGCGGAAGCAGGCTTTTTCAAGAATCGACTCGTAAGCTGCACAACCACCGCCAAATAGGGGGACTCCTTTCAGTGAACAAAACGTCCAGAAAATCTTTTGCCAAAACACAGATTCGGACGGACCTCCCGAATCTTATAGAAACCCAAAAGGTTTCGTACGATGCCTTTTTACAGCGAGATGTCTCACCCGATGAACGTATAGACACAGGCCTCCAGGCAGTATTTAAGGAAGTATTTCCGATCCGAGATTTTTCGGAAGTCAATAGCCTTGAATTTGTTAGTTACACCCTCGGTACACCCAAATATACATTACAAGAATGCATTGCGCGCGGTGTAACGTATCAAGTCTCTCTCACAGCGCGTATCATGCTCGTTCTACGTGAAGCGGATCCGGACGCAGATGAACCGCACGTCGTAGATATCCGAGAATCCGATGTCTATCTCGGCGAAGTGCCATTAATGACTGAAAACGGCAGCTTCATTGTCAACGGCAGTGAACGTGTCATAGTGAGTCAGCTGCATCGTTCGCCCGGTGTCATTTTTCTTGAGAAATCGTTGCCAACCGGAAGACGTACACCAACTGCCCAGATTATTCCCTATCGAGGGGCGTGGGTTGAATTTGAAATAGACACCAAGGATCAGATTTATGTCCGCATTGACAAACGCAGAAAACTACCTGCTACAGTGCTACTTCGTGCCCTCGGTTGGGCATCAGATACAGACATACTGAAACTCTACGCCAAGACGGAACGGCTTGTGCTTGATGGATGGCAGGTTACGCACGTAGAAGGCCCCGCAATACAGGTTAAAGCAGGTGATCTGTTAGACGCTGCGGAATTTCGGCAGGCGAGCAAAGACTATCCCGATCTTGAGACTGAGAAGTATTATCGCGTTACGCTGGTACCTGATGAAGATAAAGACAGTTCCTTAGAGATAGGACAACTGATCTCGGAGAAGGAGCGTACAAGCCTCCGCAGAAAATGGAAGGGCTTTGAAACCGAACTGCTCCGCCGCGTTGTTGATACCTACGACAGCGGATGTGAGTTCACCATTGGACAGATCCTAACGAATTCGGAATACGAAGCAGCGCGCGACCGCTATCGAAAAAACGCTTTCACGGCTGAACAGATTCTCTCCGAAGATGCGCAAGATAGGGTCTGTGCTGAAGACGTTATCCACCAAGAAACCGGCGAAGTACTCCTCACGGCGAATACACTTCTCACCGAAAACGAATTGGAGCGTCTCAAAGAATCTGGTGTTGAAGCACTCACAGTTTTGGATGTAGAAGATTGTCAGCGCATCCGGTTCTTACGGAATACATTGGAGAAAGATCGGCAAGTGGACTACGAGGAGCAATACTCTTTACAGGATGCAGCCCTACTTACAATTTTCCGCACGTTGAGACCCGGGGATACCACCAATATAGAGAATGCGCGTAAACATCTCACATGGTTGCTTTTTGATTCACATCGATATGATTTAGGCGTAGTTGGAAGATACAAACTGAATCGAAAATTCCATGGAATATCTGTTTATGGCGAGCCACCAGAAGAAGCGTTGCGCACGCTCCGCCCGGAAGATATTGCCGCTACGGTAGATTATCTGCTTAAAGTGCATAACGGTCTTAAACCCAAAGATGATCTCGACCATCTCGGCAACCGACGCGTACGTGTTATCGGTGAACTCCTCGAAAACCAGTTCCGAATGGGGTTATTCCAAATTCGCAGGACGACGCGCGAACGGTTGAGTACCAACAACGATGTTGCGAAAGTCGTGCCGTCTTCACTTGTAAACCCGAAACCACTCATGATGGCACTCCGTGAATTCTTCGGCTCAAACCAGTTGTCGCAATTTATGCAACAGATTAATCCGCTGGACGAGTTGACCCACAAACGCCGTATCTCAGCAATCGGTCCGGGTGGACTGCATCGAGACAGGGCAACAGCCGCCGTTCGCGATGTTCACCGGACACACTTCGGGCGGGTCTGTCCTTTGGAAACGCCTGAAGGTCCCTCAATTGGGCTCATCGTTTCGCTTGCGTGTTATGGGCGGATAAATCCTTACGGTTTCATAGAAACGCCGTACCGCAAAGTGGAGGTAGGTTATACTATTACCGACGTATGCTATTCGGAGTTTCCGCACAAGGTTGAAGATTTTATTTCTAAAGAGAAATATGAAGAACTCCGTAAGGATTATCCTGGACTGAAGAAGGGGGATGTCCTTTCTGAGGCAGAAGCCGAGAAGTGGAACAACTTACGGACTCTGAACGGTAAGTACATCACGGAAGTCAGTCATTTGGAGTTCCCGTTCAAGGTTGAAGATTTTATTTCCAAAGAGAAATATGAAGAACTCCGTAAGGATTATCCTGGACTGAAGAAGGGAACTATACTGACTTCAGCAGAGTACACAGGGTGGAGAGACTTAGAAGCCAACCTCGTTCATCGCGTTACTAGAGTCTTCTACCCCGAGTCTTCGTTTAAGGATGGCGATGTTCTTACGGATAATAAGTATAGACAAGCACTCATGGACTCCCCCGGTTTCACAGTTGATGAATGCTATAAGGTGACAGCAGCACCGACTAGGGCCTTAACTGTAGAAGAACAGTATAAGGTAGTAGCTGGGGCTCCGGAGCTAGGGAAGACTATGGCTGAACTTCCCAAGAATACTGGTCCTTCAAAAGAAGAACATAATGCCGTACAGGAAGTTGTATCCGAGTATTTATCCAAAAGATTTGAGAACTATACCGTGAAAGAAGAATGGGATACCCAGGATAATTTTCTTCGAGAGTGTGACATTGCAGTGTTGAATTCCAAGGAAGAACCTGTTGTAATCGCTGAGTGCAAAGGGAAAAAAGGAGACAGCAAGGGGCAAGAACAGTTAGGTTCCTACCTTAGTGCAACGCGGGCACGATTTGGGATATTTGCCAATAATTCAGATCCCAATACTTGGGTTTTCTTTGAGAATCTACGCCACAACAAGTTCCGATCAATAGCGCGTGATGAATTTGAAAAACTTGAACATAGTGATATGTCTCCCTATGAGAAATGGGAATTAAAAACGGATATTGACAATGAAGAGAGTTCTTCCGATCCTATTGATGAAACTTTTACGGATTATTTTCAAAAAATAGTTCCTGGGTGCACTCCCGAAGAAAACGTTGAAATTCAGATCGGATCTGATGATAGTCAAACAGGCTTTACTGTACTCCGCGGTGAAGATGGAAGTTACGTTGCAATAGCTAATCAGAAGCTTGGTAGGGACTTACAGCCAGCTCTTCTTGCAACCGATACGCCTTTCGGAATCTACCGATCTTCAGAATCTGATTCCCCGAAATTTCACGAGATAGGAAACTCGAACCCCCGTGATCGTGATACATTTGAACAAGCGATTGTGGAACAGTTAAAGAAATCCTCGTGTCCTATAAAGGGAACCATACTCACGAAAACAAAAAAGGAAAAATACGAGGCAGAATATCCCGGGCTAATAACCGAAAAATTCTGGCATGTCACGGAAGTTAATCGTAAAGATTGCTCCTTTAAAGTTGGTAAGGAACTCTCAGATGCCGATTATCAAGAGGCATGCAAGAAGTACCCCGATTGCCCTATAAGCGTGGGAGATCAACTCCCTAAGACAGAGTGGGAGCATCACAGCAAAACGTGGAAAGGTTTAGAAGCTGAGCGCGTTTGGCGTGTTAATGCAGTTTATCATTCTGACTGTTCATTTGAAGTTGGAAAGTTGCTTTCTGATTCCGAATATGAGAAGGCACGTGAGGGGTATCCTGGCCTTATTGCTGATGAATGTTATACGGCAACCAAGGCCAAAGATAGTTTTACCGTTGAAGAACGTATGCAGGTGATTGAGGACCATCCGGCCTTTGAAGTAGGTGACCCAATCTATGGTGTTGGCGATGTGGAATACCTAACCGCAGATAGCGAAGATACCGCCTATATTGCTGCGAAGACAGCATCGCGCGATGCCTCAGAAACCACAAATGGTGGCGCGGCTACTTCGGAATACCTGCTGCCCGTCCGCAGTGGTGAGGACGTACTGTCCCTCCCGATGGAAAAGGTGGACTATATCGGAGTCTCACCGCAGCAGATCGTTGGAATCTCTGCCGCACTTGTCCCATTTCTGGAGCACGAGGATGCAAACCGGGCATTGATGGGTGCAAACCACCAGCGCCAAGCCGTACCGCTTATCCGTCCCGAAGCACCGCTTGTCGGCACAGGTATGGAAGAACCGGCGGCGCGGTATTCTGGCGCACTTATTACCGCTAAGCGCGGCGGGATTGTCACAAGTGTCTCTGCCGACGAAATTCTCATATACACCGGCGAAGCACTTCACCATGACGCAGGTGAAAACACCTTCAGCGAGATGGGGTACGACGTTTATAAACTCCAAACGTTCAAGCGGAGTAACAGCGGTACCTGTATCCATCAACGTCCGATCGTTGCAGTGGGTGATAAAGTTGAAGCCGGGCAGGTCATCGTTGATGGCACCTCTACTGAAAGTGGCGAACTTGCACTCGGTCGCAATATTCTGTGTGCTTATATGCCGTGGGGTGGACACAACTACGAAGACTCTATCCTCATTAGTGAGACGCTCATCAAAGAGGATACTTTTACCTCTATCCATATTGAGGAGTTTGAGGTAGAGGCACGCGAAACGAAGGTAGGACCCGAGGAAATCACGCGGGACATTCCGAACGTTAGCGATCAGCGACTCAGTCAACTTGACGAGGAAGGCATCATCTATGTCGGTAGCGTTGTTAAAGCCGGTAGTATCCTTGTCGGCAAGATTACACCGAAAGGTGAAAGCGAATATGGACCGGAAGAGAAACTCCTACGAGCGATCTTCGGTGAAAAGGTTAAAGAGGTCCGAGATGCCTCTACTTATGTTCGACCTGGCGTTGAAGGGGTCGTCATTGATGTAAAGGTGTTTTCACGTAAACCCGATGGTGGACAACGGCGTGGGAACTGGATGCAGGATGATTCCGGGCTGTCAATGGCTGATGGATTACGGTACGAATCGAAACGTAAGGAGATCGAAGAGACTTGGCAGCAGCAGACAACTTCAATCCGGCGTCGAAAAGTCGAGGAAATTCGCAATGCCCTCATCGGATGTGAACTTGTTAACCCACTTTATGCAGTCGATGCCTCCGAGCCTTTCGCTAATGCCGGTGATATCTTGACTGCTGAAGTTTTAGATACCTATATTTCCGGTTTCACAGCGGACGAGTATTATACGGTAACGGAGGATACAGCCGCTGAAGTCTTCATTGCTGAGCCACGCTATAAGGTAACGAGTGTTCCTGAACCTATTCCTACTATCGCGACACACACGCCAGATGCCTTAGCCGAAAATGCAGAGACTACTGATAGCGACGAAGATGAGGACTTTGAAGCCGTAGGTATATCCTCAGTCGCATCTTCCGAAATCGTCAGCGCGGTGGAGGCATACCTGAGTAAAGTTTGCAAGCCGCTCTTGGGAGATAGTGAATTACATTTGGAGGATGAAGAACCGTTAAGTACGCAAACGGGACATGCTGATGTTTCACTTCTTGGTTACGATGGTAGCGTGGTTGCCATTGCTTTAGATAAGAGCACTCACGCCGACAATGAGGACTCCGAAGACGAACTGGATACCGAGCAGCTTAAGGAGACACTTGCTACCACGAACGCTCGGTTCGGGATATTGCTAACTGAAGAAGACCTTGAACCTGATAACTATGATTTCTACGAACTTGTGGACAACACAACGTTGGAAGCCCGGGAACGCTCGGAATTTGAACAATCTGTTGTCGCTCAACTTGAGGAAGCTGGATGTCCAGTTGTAGAAGGCGAAGAACTCACCGAAGCAGCATGGACGGACTACAGTGAAATCTATCCGGGTTTGCAAGCAGAGATATTTTGGCAAATTAAGGAAGTCTTTGACACGGAGTGTCCGTTGACCGATGGGCAGGAACTTTCCGATGCCGAGTATCAGGAGGCACGTAGCGATTATCCGGCACGTCTTGTAGAAGCCGGTCAGCAACTGACTGCGGAAGAGCGGGAGGCACTCAGTCAGACTGCCAGAGACCTAAAAACCGAGAGCACTTGGCACATTACTGCTGTTTTCGACCCGAAGTGTACATTATCGGTTGGAGAATATGCTTCCGATGCCGACTATCAGAAAGCGCGTAAGGCATGTAGTTTGTCGTTCTCGGACATCAACGTGACCAATGCCGAGGCGAAAGAGCACATTCAACGCATTGAGGAGATGGCACAGGGCAGAATAACCACTTACACAGACGAGAAAGAGCAGGCACTCCAGCAATTGGAAATGGGTGATGAGTTGAAGCCTGGTGTTATCAAGCGCGTCAAAGTCTATGTTGCCAGCAAACGTCCTATCTCTATCGGTGATAAGATGGCGGGTCGCTATGGGAACAAAGGTGTTGTTGCCAAAATTTTGCCAGCTGAGGATATGCCTTATCTGCCAGACGGTACACCGGTTGAATTAGTGTTGAATCCTTTAGGGGTGCCATCTCGAATGAACGTTGGCCAAATTTTGGAAATTCATCTCGGATGGGCGTGTCATGAACTCGGTATCCGCGCCGAATCTCCGGTATTTGATGGTGCAACCGAGAAAGAAGTTTTTGAAATGCTCGGCAAAACCGATCTCCCAGATCGCAGTAAACGCACTGGTAAGAGCATCCTTTTTGATGGTAGGACGGGTGAACCGTTTGCACAAGAAGTAACAGTAGGCTACGTCTATTTTCTCAAATTGAACCACCTCGTTGCTGATAAAATGCACGCGCGTTCCACAGGTCCTTACTCTCTCGTTACACAACAACCCCTCGGTGGTAAGGCACAACACGGTGGTCAACGACTCGGTGAGATGGAAGTTTGGGCGTTGGAAGCTTACGGGGCTGCGCATACACTTCAAGAAATGCTCACCCTCAAATCGGATGATGTTCTTGGCAGAAGAGAGATTTATGAATCGGTTGTGAAAGGGTTAAACCCTGACCCGCCCGGAACCCCCGAATCCTTCAACGTTTTAGTCCGTGAACTCCAAGCCCTTGGACTTCGTGTGGAAGATATTGAAGATGCTATGGATACGATAGAAGAAGTGAGAAACAGATCTGAAGATTGATTATATAGGACTTACGCAATTTGCTGATGTGCAACTACGGCTCCCGCCGCTGGCGAGGTTTCTAACGGAAACACCCCAGCAAAAACACCTCGCCAGCGAAGGTGCTGCGTAAGTCCTGCTATAAAGTGATCATGAGTTCAGTTTAAACCGCCCGTCACGCATACACTGAGGTTTTTCTGACACCCAATGCTTGCGAGGCAAAGGCAAAAAGTAGGTAAACAGTATCCTCCTATCTATGCTCAACCCACGTCATAAGGAGAATTAATAAGCATGTTAGATAAAGACTCTCACATTTCCATTAAGATAGCTTCGCCTGATAAGATAAAAGACTTAGCAAAACGCACCAGTTGCAGGCGCCGGAATGCTGGGCAAACTACAGATACGCTTTTCCCGAAGGAAGATTTTATCTGTCCGGAAAAAGGCACATGTAGCTGCGGTGAAGTCAAGAAAGCGGAGACTATTAACTACCGTTCCTTTCGTCCTGAACCGGAGGGACTTTTCTGTGAGGCTATCTTCGGACCGCAAAAGGATTGGGAGTGTAACTGCGGCAAGTATAAACGTATTAAGCATAAAGGGATGATATGTGATCGCTGCGGTGTTGAGATCACACAACAACGCGTCCGTAGGATGAGGCTTGGTTATATCCAACTCGCTGCGCCTGTCTCTCATATATGGTACTTCAAGGGACTCCCATCGCGCATCGGTCTTTTCTGTGAACTTTCCTCACGTGATGTTGAACGGATCCTCTATTTTGAGGCATTTATCGTCATTGAGGTTCCGGTATTAGTAACCAAGGTTTCCGACCCAGATTGTCCATTAGAAGTTGGGAATCTGCTTTCCTATACAATTGGGGAAGCAACCCTATCTGATATCGATTTTCAGGATATGTCAGAGATGTATCCGGGCGGCTTTGAGTATGAAATCCCTCATTGTGTTAAACGCGCGCCAGCAGAATGTCCGTTTAAGGTTGGAGATTATATCTCTGCATCTGACTATGAGCAAGCTCAGATAGACTATCCTGACTTAGAAGCCTCACCACCGGCCACACATTCTGGGGATGCCCAGAAACCGGTAATGCCTAAAGATGTCTTGTCGGAGACAGATCTCGCCGAATTAGCCCGTAAGTATGGTCATGGTCCCAATTTTGATAATGCGTATCGTACTGGCATCGGTGCCGAAGGTCTAAAAGAAGTTCTCAAGAACATTGACCTTGAGAAGGAGATAAAGAAGCTTACCGAAGAACTCGAAGAAACGAGAAGCTTACAAAGAAGGCATAAAACCGCCAAGCTGCTAAAGCAGATAGCAGATTTTAAGAATGCTGAACATCAGCCTGAATGGATGATTTTGGATGTAATTCCAGTAATTCCACCCGATTTAAGACCGCTTGTCCCGCTTGAAGGTGGACGCTTTGCCACCAGCGATCTTAACGATTTATATCGCCGTGTTATCAATCGCAACAACCGACTCCGTAAGTTGATACAACTCCGTTCCCCAGAGGTGATTCTTCGGAATGAAAAACGGATGTTACAAGAAGCTGTCGATGCCTTCTTTGACAACGGACGGCACGGTAGACGCGTCACGGGGCCCGGGAACCGTCCCCTCAAATCACTTGCTGAGGTCCTCAAAGGTAAAATTGGACGGTTTCGTCAGAACCTACTCGGTAAACGGGTCGATTATTCTGGGCGTAGTGTTATCGTCGTTGGACCTGAATTGGGGCTGCACCAGTGTGGTATACCGAAACGGATGGCGGTCGAATTGTTCAAGCCGTTTATCATTGAGCGACTGCAGGCGTACGGTCATACACAGACGATTAAACGTGCAAAGCATATCGCCGAACACGTTGACTCCGATTCACCTGTCTGGGAAGTCGTAGAAGAAGTCATTGCGGACCACCCAGTCCTGCTTAACCGTCCACCAACATTGCACCGACTCGGCATTCAAGCATTTTTGCCTGTCTTAGTGGAAGGCAAATCCATCAGAATCCCGCCCCTCGTTTGTAAGGCATTCAACGCTGATTTTGATGGCGACCAGATGGCGGTTCATGTGCCACTGACAGCGGAGGCACAGGCTGAGGCGAAACTTCTCATGCTCAGCAGTCACAACATTTTGAAGCCTTCGCATGGGCGTCCGATCACCGTTCCTGAACTCGACATGGTGCTTGGACCGAGTTTCCTTACAAAAACGTTACCAGGGCACGCTGAGGATGCCGCACTTCTGCACGAGGCGTACACAGCAGATGACGCTGCTGCTTTTGAGGCATTTCGTGACAAACCGTGGTATCACAGGCGTTTCGCGCATCCGGAGGAGGTTATCACCGCCCATGTCGCAGGTCAACTTAAACTGCACGATAGCATCCAACTCTTCAACATAGCCAGTGGAGATAGCGAAAACGGCACAGCAACAGCGCCGATTCTCACAACAGTCGGTAGGGTTATCTTTAATGAAGTGCTACCTTCTGAATTAGAATGGGAAGATGAACATTCCCAGCAGCGTATCCAGTTTTTCAATGGCGAAGCCGGCGGACGAGAATTATCTCAGATAATTGAGGATTGCTTCCGCGAGTTGGGGACTCGAGTCACTACTGAAGTGCTTGAGAAAGTCCAAAAACTCGCTTTTGAATACGCAACGTTGAGCGGGGTTTCGCCCGGTATCACGGATTATATTACACCTGACAACCGGAACGAGTTAGTGAACAATGCAAAAGCAGAAATTGAAGCTCTCCTTGAAGATGCACCGGCAACTGAGAGCGAGGAATACGAAAACGAGCAGATTCGCATCTGGTTGAACGCAAAGGACAAGATAGAAGATGAGATGTTTGAAACCTTGCCGCAGATAGAGACCTCGCTTGTCGAGCGTGGAGACCCGCGGAAGGTTCACCCCTACGTCGATCCTAATGGATTAGAGGTAGATGGCAAAACGGTGAAGGGTTTCAGTCCAGTGCATATTATGGCAGATAGTGGCGCGCGGGCGCGAAAAGACCCGTTTATGCAAATCAGTGCTTTTATTGGACTGAAGGCAAAGCAGGATGGCGACATCCTGATTCCACCCATAGGGACAGCTACTTCTCGCGAAAGCGACTCAGATCTACCTAACTATTTTTGTTCTTATCGCGAAGGTTTGGATGTACTCGATTATTTCAACTCTACTTACGGTTCACGTAAAGGTTTGGTGGACACCGCGCTGAAAACAGCCTCCTCGGGCTACCTTACCCGAAAACTTGTCGATGTCGCACAGGATGTTCGCGTTACGACTGAAGATTGTGGGACGCTTAACAGCATCCAGAAGTTTGCAACAGTCGGTGGCGATCTCGCCTTTAAAATCAATGGACGTACCGCTGCCGAAGATATCCTCCATCCGCAGAGCGGCGACGTACTCATCCCAGCTAACACGCTCATATCCGCGCAGATAGCAGACCGGATTGAGGAACAGGGTGTAAAAATAGTCAACGTCCGCTCCGTACTCACCTGTCAGGCTGATGATGGCGTTTGTGCCAAATGCTACGGGAACGATCTGACAACCAATAGCCTTGTGAATGTTGGTGAAGCCGTCGGAATTATCGCTGCGCAATCTATCGGTGAACCCGGAACGCAGCTGACCATGCGTACATTCCACACAGGGGGTGCTGTTGAGGATGTTTCGGAAGCTCGTCAGCATAGGATTCTGTCTAAAGCCAGTGGCACGGTACGTTTTCGAGATTTCCAACCCGGACGAACGGTCAAACAAGAACGAGACCTCTGGGTGGCTATCGAAAACCGAGCAAATCTTGATGGACCCGCTTACAAAGTCCAACGCGTGAATCACCCCGATTGCCAACTGCGTGAAGGAGAATTACTCAGCGAGAAACAGTATAGCGAAAATACAGAGCGCTATAAAGGCTTTGATACCAAGACGTGGCAGTACCAAGTCACTGCTGTTTTAGATAGCGACTGCCGGTTGAGGTTAGGGGATCAGTTGTCACACGCAGAGTACCTTAAAGCACTCGGAGACTACGGTTTCCAACGCTTTGTAACGCCTCACTATCGCGTGACACAAGTACAACACCGCGATATCTCCGCATCGGCTGGCGACCTACTCACTGAAGAAGCGGTAAAGCAGATGAAGGATGAGATTCGACAGGGGTTTGAGATAGAATTGTATTACTTAGATCCAGAAACAGGCGAACTTGTTAAGGAAGAAGACCTTAAGATAACGAGCAACGCGCCTCTTGGACAAACGAATGTATCCGCAGATACTGAAGAAGACGATACCGGCTTCAAGCGGATTTATCGGATAACCGATATAGATGAAAATGTCAAAAAGAACTTCCCCTTTAAGGTGGACCAAGAAGTTCCGACGGAAGAAATTGCGCCGTGGTTGACCCCCATTGAGGTGGATTCAAAGCCAATTTACGTTGTGACAGAAGATATACCCGATGGGTCTACGCTTCTCGCACAAACTGTTTTGCCAAGTGATA
Organism: Candidatus Poribacteria bacterium; assembly: GCA_965208735.1. Classification (GTDB taxonomy): domain Bacteria; phylum Poribacteria; class WGA-4E; order WGA-4E; family WGA-3G; genus WGA-3G. The sequence goes on along the minus strand of CBDBPM010000002.1, from coordinate 2,886,264 downwards.
GCGCGAATTCGGATACGTCGCCACTTAAGGCTGGTGATGAGTTGAGCGCAACTGACTATGAGCGTGCCTGCGCTATCTATCGAGACAATGGATGGGCATTTAAGGTTGAAAAACAGGAGATTGAACGACATCGCGTAACCCGGGTGCATCATCCCGAATGTCCACTTAAATCCGGCGAAGAGTTAACAGCGGACGCGTTAGGTCGTGCACATAAACGATTTACGGGTTTTGATGCACATAAACTACGCCACCGCGTAACACAAGTTTATCACCCGGACTGTCTACTGAAGCCGGGAGATTTGCTCGGTGAGAGTGAGGCAAAGCAACAGCATGAGGCTTATTTAGGTTTCACGACTTCTACAACTGAGGATATCGTAGGCAGCTTTGAGGCAGAACGCGCATATCGTGTAACTGCTGTCAATCATCCGGACTGCGCATTAGAAGTAGGTGAACTCTTAACGCAACATGAGGCAACGGCAAAACGTCGACAATACAAGGGATTGGAAGTCGTCCGTCATTATGAAGTGACAAATGTTGAAGATGGAACCGCAGCCGTGAATGTTGGCGACCGTCTCACCGAAATCGAATATAAGGCACTCCGTAAGACTGATCCTGAACTCGCAGGAAAAGTCAAGAGTCTGTATGAGGTCGTTAGCGTACATCACGCTGAGCTGGATCTGGAGAGCGGTGTTGAACTGCCTGAAGCCGATTATCGAACTTACAATCGAAAATTCAAGGGGTTTGACACTGAACTCATCTACAAAATTGTTGACGACAAGCGGGACACGGAAACACGGCTTGAACCGGGTACGGAACTTCTGGCGAAAGAATACCGTGCTATGGAGAAGGCAAACAGGAAGGTCACCCATACTGTAACCGCAGTCTATCATCCGAATTGTCCGTATGCTATTGATGATGAAGTCTCAGCAGAGGCGTACGCGGAGGCGAAGGAAAAGTACCGCGGATTTGAAGTCGATGAATTATCCCTTCAGATGCGAATTGAGGTGGAAACAGTTGATGGCACTCGAATACCGCATGTCATCCCAGCGGACTACTCATTCTCTCTATCAGAAGGCGGTAGTATCCGTAAAGGCGAAACCCTCGCTGAACTCCATGAGAGAACAGCGAATCTTGACATCGTTGCAGGTATCCCTCGCGTCACCGATCTCTTTGAAGCGCGCCGTCTAAAGCGCGATGCAGCGAGAATCGCAGAAATTGAAGGATACTTTCAATATAACGAGAAACAAAAAGGCGGAACGCCTACCTATATCATTAAGCACGAGGGGTATGAGAGTGACCCGTACCAAATTCCTGACGAGAAACTACGAGAAGGTCTTGCTGTAGGGGATTGGGTAGATGCCGGAGAACCCCTCACTAAAGGGTTCCTTGATCCGCACGATATTTTGAGTATCGGACGCACGACCATTGAAGGGGTATCTGTTGAAGGCGAAGAAGCGGTTTGGGCATATCTCGTTGATGAAGTACAGAAAGTCTACGGCAAAGGCACGATCAATGATAAACACATTGAGACCATCGTACGGCAGATGCTGACAAAAATTAGTATCACGGATCCAGGTGATACAGACCTCTATCTGAAGGATGAAGTACATCGCAGAGTGTTTGAACGCGTCAACAGAGAAAGTGTGGAGAACGATAAAACGCCTGCTACGGGTGAACCGATTCTCCAGAGTATTAGTAAAGCCTCCTTGAGCACGGATAGCTTCATCTCTGCTGCATCCTTCCAGCAGACGACAAAGGTCCTAACGGATGCCTCTTTCAGTGGAAAAACTGATAAACTCTCTGGTCTGAAGGAGAATGTCATCCTCGGTCGCCTCATCCCTGTCGGCAGTGGGTTCCCCGATTTCCAGAACTTGGAAATATCTGCTGTTGAGCCAGAAATTGCTGAAGCCAGCGATGATGATTAATTAGTTATCAGTAGTTATAAGTTATAAGTTATGAGTTATAAGAAAGAGCGTTTGGGTGCATTCCCAACCCTCTTAACCTATAACCAACCACTTATAACTTATAACCTACTACCATTTACCCCAAATTCGGTCGTGTCATATCCCCCGGGACGACAAGTTCGTCGAAATCCGCTCCTGTCAAAACTTTCATCGCAATTGCAGCTTCACGGAGCGTACACCCGTGTTCATGCGCGTGTTGTGCCACCTTTGCCGCCTTATCATAACCGATGTGTGGAGCCAACGCTGTCACCAGCATCAGTGATTCCGAAAGGTGTCGCCCGATGGTCTCACGGTTCGGCGCGATCCCTTCTACACAATTCACGCGGAAAGATTCACACGCATCCCCAAGAAGTTGTATAGACTGCAACGCATTATACGCAATCACAGGCATAAATACGTTCAGTTGCAAGGCACCGTTCGCACCTGCAAACGCCAACGTCGTATCGTTTCCCATCACCTGTGCACACACCATAGTGACCGCTTCACATTGTGTCGGGTTCACCTTCCCGGGCATAATAGAGCTACCGGGTTCCATTTCAGGGAGCTGCAGTTCGCCAAGGCCGCACCGCGGTCCCGACGCGAGCCATCGGATGTCGTTCGCAATCTTGAAGAGTGCAACCGCTAAAGTTTTCAAAGTGCCACTTGCACTAACGACTGCGTCGCGACATGCGAGTGCCTCGAACGCGTTCGGTGCGCGTTGAAGCTCATAACCTGTTGCCTCCGAAAGCCGTGCTACGACCCGTGCGGTGTAATCAGGGTGTGTATTCAACCCAGTACCGACGGCTGTTCCACCGATCGGGAGTTCACACAAGTGCGGTAGCGAAGCCGTAATCCGCTGTTCGGCGGCGGTAAGTTGTTGTGTGTATGCACTAAATTCCTGCCCAAGTGTCAGCGGTGTCGCATCCATTAGGTGTGTTCTTCCAATCTTGACGATCTCTGCGAAATCGGATACCTTTTCTGCAAAGGCTTCTCGCAGTGCGACCAAGCGCGGCAACAGATGTCCCTGAATCTGCCGGACCATTGCTAAATGGATAGATGTCGGAAACACATCGTTTGTCGATTGGGACTTGTTAACGTGGTCGTTCGGATGAATCGGGTCTTTACTACCCATTTCACCACCGAGGATCTCAATGGCACGGTTCGCGATGACTTCATTGACATTCATATTTGTCTGTGTTCCACTGCCTGTTTGCCAGATACGGAGTGGAAAATGGTCATCCAACGCACCGTCAATAACTTCTTGTGCTGCTGCGCTGATAGTTTCTGCGAGTCGGGTTTCAAGCAGGCCAAGGTCAGCATTGACGTGGGCGACCGCCTGTTTGATAGTACCGAGCGCCCATATAGCAGCACGTGGCAGGCGTTCGTCGCCGATTTTAAAATTCTGGAGTGCCCGTTGTGTCTGTGCCCCCCAGTACCGGTCATCTGGGACGTGAAGCGTCCCCATACTGTCTGTTTCAGTTCTCATAGTGTGCTTAAGTTTCCTTTCACCAACTTGTGAATTCTCTATTCAACGTTTTAGACATGAAAACGTCTTATGAATTTGTAAAAGAGATATTTTTACTTCGCCGGAGTCGTACGTGGCTCTTAATATGTCTTAAAAATTTAGCACACTTCCACCTCCGAATTCAATTGAATTCGGGACTTCCGCCAGAACTATTTAGTTTTCGGTTTTTCGTCTAATTTTAGACCCCCAGGCCCGGTAAGTGCGGTTTCATGAAGTTTAAATAAATATTTCGGTAATTCTACGTTCTCCCAGGCCCGGTAGGTGCGGTTTCCTAACCGAACCGGGTTTCGCCAAGAAATTACCGAATTAAATTGTTAATTTTCATCTAAGCGATTTACATAAAACATGGAGGTATCTGTTTATAATGCAAAACCAACTCAACATTCATGAACCTGTCGAATCCGTTGAAACCTATGAATTCGAGCCCATTCAAGGCTACCCTATGCTCAACTGGAAAGGCAAACGTCCCTTCCGATCTACACAATACTATCCAGCCCAGCTGAAAGAAACCTATGGCGAGGAAGTAGACGATTGGCGTAATAAAATCTATTGGGGTGATAACTTACAGGTGATGAGCCATCTGCTCAAGACCTACAGCGGGAAGATTAACCTGATTTACATTGATCCACCATTTGCCTCCAAAGCAGATTACAAGAAACGGATAGAACTAAAAGGAAAAGAGGTGGAAAACGATCGCACCGCTTTTGAAGAGAAACAGTACACTGACATCTGGACAAATGATGAATATCTGCAATTTATGTATGAACGGTTGATTTTGATACGCTCGTTATTGGCTGATAATGGATCTATCTATCTTCATTGCGATCCAACTATGAGCCATTATCTGAAGTTGTTAATGGATGAGGTATTTGGTGTAGACCATTTCCTAAATGAGATTATATGGCATTACACAGGTGGTGGCAGATCCAAGACTTACTTTTCACGCAAGCATGACGTTATTCTGTGGTATGCCCGTTCCGTTGATAAATACTGTTTCAATATTGATGATGTACGAGTTCCGTATAAAGCAACAAGTGGTTATGCAAGGGGAGGGATTGTTAGTCAATCAGGCAAAAGATATAAGCCACATCCCAAAGGTACACCTGTGGATGATGTTTGGGATGTCCCAATTATCAATCCAATGTCAGGAGAACGTCTTGACTATCCAACACAAAAACCGTTAGTGCTCCTCGAACGCATCATCAAAGCGTCATCCAATCCAGGCGATCTTATTTTCGACTGTTTTATGGGCAGCGGAACAACACAAACTATTGCTATGAAACTCGGTCGTCGTTTCATTGGGGCTGACATCAATCTCGGTGCAATGGAAATCACTACAAAACGTCTCCTCAATGTTGAAGCGGAAATTAACAGCAAAGAAAGAGACACAGAAGGTATACAGACCTTCTACACCGGTTTTGAAATCTACAACGTCAACCACTACGATGTATTCCGCAACCCTGTTGAAGCGCAAGCACTTCTCATCGAAGCGTTAGAGATTCAGCCGTTGCCTGCTGGTGGAATTTACGATGGCGAAAAGGACGGGCGCATGGTCAAGATAATGCCAGTCAACCGTATTGCAACCCGTGCTGATCTCAACGAATTGATCACTGGATTCAACTACCGAACTTTTGAGCAACGGCAAAGAGAACACCCGACACGTCCGGTTGAAAAATTGTTACTGGTCTGTATGGGACATGAACCTGATCTCGCCGCCGCATTGCAAAATGAAGTCCCTTACAAACTCGACATAGAAGTGATGGACATTTTGCGTGACAAATCCAAGTTGGAATTCAAGCGCGAGTCCGAAGTGGAGATTGTCCGGCGCAATGGACATTTAATTATAGAGAAGTTCTACCCGATGAATCTCCTCCAAAAATTAAGTTTGATGAAAGAAAACGTTGAGGACTGGAAAGAATTGGTCGAATCTGTGAAAATTGACTTCAACTATGACGGTGCGATAATGAACCCTTTGGAGGTCGATTCACCAGAAAAAGATGAGTTAGTCAAAGGCACCTACCCTATTCCAGAAGACGCTGGCACGATTCGAGTGAAAATCACCGACCTGTTGTCTGAGTCTTTGGAAGAAACAGTGGAGTAATGAATCATAGGAGATAAAGATATGGCACGAGCAGCACGAGATCAAATTAACCTTGACTTCGCCTTCTTCACTTACCTACGTACTTTTTATACTGAAAATCGCGGACGAATTCGCAATCACTTTCGGGACCTCTCCAAGAAATTCCTCGATTTCAACGATCCAGCATCCGGAGCGTTTTTGCGGGAACCACAGTTTGAGGCGTTAGAGATGTACGTTTTCCTCAAGGAATATCTGGACAATCAGCACGTCCACGAGATATTCGCCGACTGGCACGCTCGGCAAAATAGATTTCAAGGGCGGTCAAATCTTGGCGTGGAGCAAATCGGATTGTTCGGTGGTCTTGATACGACTCAGTATCAGGCAGTATTTGAATACATCCAAAAGTTTGAGCGCAGCTACCCAAACTATATCTTTGCGCTCCCGATGGGAACAGGGAAGACAATCCTCATGGCAACTTGTATCTTCTATGAATTCTTACTCGCCAACAAGTTTCCGAAAGATTCAAAGTATTGCCACAATGCGTTGGTCTTTGCTCCAGATAAAACTGTTCTGCAGTCCCTTAAAGAGATTCAGACTTTTGACATGGGTTGTGTCGTCCCGTCTGAATACCTCAGCTTTCTGTCAAGTCATATTCAATTTCATTTCCTTGAAGAATCGGGCACTGCGTTATCAACAATGGACCGTTCAAAGTTCAACATAATCATCTCCAACACACAGAAAATTATTCTTAAAAAGCAGCACACGGAGAGAAGCGCAAGCGAACGCCTGTTTCAGAGTAGCGCACCTACCTATCAATCCGGAAGTGCCTACGATGAAAATGTTGATCTATATGGTTTCGATAAACCCGAAGATGAACAGGGCCTGACTATCAACCAGCGGTTCCAGAAGTTGACACGACTTGAACAACTCGGTATCTTCGTTGATGAAGCACATCACGCCTTCGGTAGTAAACTCGCAACAGACATGGGACTTAAAAAATCAAAGACCAGCCTCCGTCTCACGATCGACGAACTCGCTGCGAACTTAGAGCGAGCAGGTACGCACGTCTGTGCCTGTTACAACTTCACAGGGACACCCTACGTCGGGAAGCAGGTCCTTCCCGAAGTCGTCTACGGCTACGGACTAACAGAAGCGATCGATAAAGGTTTTCTCAAGAAAGTAATGTCACACAGCTACACCAATCCAAAAAGTTCGGAGTTCGTCAATTTTGTAATTAAAAACTTCTGGGAAAATCATGCGGATCAACGGCATGAAGGTATGCTACCGAAACTCGCCATCTTTGCATCAACTATTAACGAGTTACAGAACGAACTCCGTCCTCCTGTCGAATCTGTCCTGAGCAACCTTGGTATCCCTACTTCGCGTATCCTTGTCAATGTCGGTGATGATAAACTGACTACCAATGATGATCTGCGCGAGTTCATCAACCTTGATACGCCAGCGTCCGAAAAGCAGTTTATCCTACTGGTGAATAAAGGGAAAGAGGGATGGAACTGTCGATCACTGTTTGGTGTGGCACTCTATCGAAAGCCGAAATCAAAAATCTTTGTCTTACAAGCAAGTATGCGATGCTTACGTCAGATTGGTGAAGGACAGCAAACTGGACATATCTATCTTTCCAAAGAAAACATGGAAATTCTTGATGACGAGTTGCAACAGAACTTCCGCGTGAGTCTTGAGGAAATTAGTAACGTCGGTGTAAAAAAAGATGAACACAAAGTGCACGTCAGAAAGGAAATAAAAGTCCCGCTTATACGTATCCGAAAAATGCATCAGTTGTTAGAAAAGCAACCGGAGGATGGACTATCTCTGCAACTTGACCAAGCGGACACAGAAAAATATCGTTTGGAATATGAAAGACGCGAAGGGCTCCAACCTACCGATCCACTACAGACAGTAGAATTAACCGAATTCAAAGAACGGCGAGATTTCAGCCAACTAACGCTATGCGCGGAAATTGCCCGATATCTGAACCGTTCGCCTCTGGTGATTGAGGACATCTTGACGAACACACAGGAGGGAATGGAGGAGATTCTTGAGAACGTCAATACGTTTAACGAACTGCTCTACGACTGGATTATTCCACGTCTTTTCGATGCCCTATATGATCTGAAAGAATTTGAACACCACGAACCCGAGGAGATTGAACTGGTTAAAGCACCAGAAGATGGACATTACACAGTCAGCGCAACTACCAGTTTGATAGCGGAAGAACCCGAACATCATGAACCCGAAGGCACTCCAGAGATCAGAGAATCAGAAGGTGGATATCACACCAATCGAACAACTCCGAGCTTAGTAGCCAAAGAGACCGACACAGAATGGCGTAATTACACACACAAAAGTTTTCACCTTGACACCTACGTTTTTGACTCCATGCCTGAGCGCAATTTGTTTTGGCATCTGTTAAGAGAAGAGAAGGTGAAACAGCTTTATTTTACAGGCATGCTAACGCACGGACAATCGGATTTCTACATCCAGTACATTGATCCTGAATCCCATGCCGTCAGGCGATATTACCCTGATTTTCTAATGCAGAAGGACGACGATGCATGGGTGATTGTGGAAGTAAAAGGCGACAATATGATTGATGACAAAATAGTGCTGGCAAAAGCAGCAGCTACACAGCAAATAGCAAGTGCCAGTGATATGTCATACAAGATCATTAAAGGCACCGACGCAGCAGACGGACGATATCAAGAGTTATTTGAGTAGGCACATTAACATCTCCGACAAGCACTCTGTATAAAATCACGGCAAATCCGAAAATCACATGAATCCCAGTTCAGATGAATTAGCGGTCAGCCATCGGTTTCCATCGGCAGTCAGAGAATTGGTTGGCAGTACTCAGTTACCAGTTTCTACACAAATACTGCACCTTGTAGAACTAAAGACATCACTCAAGCAGGGACTTCTTAAAATCCGCGATAATCCGCGCAATCCATGTAATCCGCGATTTGCGGCGTACACACCCAAATGCGACCTGCATTCAGGCAAAAAGCCAACCGCTTATCCCAAAAATCCCTAAATCCCATAAATCACAGTTCCGATGGATGACTATTCAGGGTCATTCAATTGTCCGTTTTTGGTGTTGTCCTTTTCGCAGGCATTAATACTTCATGTATGTTATGCCTTAAAGCAAAACGCAGAAATTTTCGCAGCATTTCGCACCGTATCCTGCAAAAAAAGACATCCAATCCAATAATTTTTTAAAATTGAATGGTCCTGGAAAACTATTATAATTTGCTATTTTTCATCAGACATGATATATTTAAATAGAAGGAAAGTTTGCACGAGAAATTGAACTGTAAGTTTACACTTGTAGCATAGGCTGTTAGCCTGTGCCTCCGTAAGAACGGACTTCATACATTCACACAACAATACGAGTGTATAAGTAATTACGCGGGCAGCTATAATGGAGGAGCAGAATTACGAGTGGATTCAACACTAACCAATCCGTATCTCATAAATACCTTAACAGCACCACCACCGCAAACATATCGCTACGAACGCTGGCGAGAACGCGGATACCATCCCGACTTACGTCCCATTTCGCCTGACAGCGAATGTGGAACTTTAATAGGACAGATGGGGTGGGTGGGTGCACACGCACATACTCATGACTATTTATGGGCGACTGCTGGTAATATGGGGGCAATTTTAACTGAACCCGTTGACGATGCGTGTCTCATCTCTTATGATGCATCGCCGCGTTACCAATTACCCCCGCAGATTATTGTGAAAGGGTTAGCTGGTAAACACGTCCTACTCACAAAATCGGGTTCACGGTTGGACATGATTGGCATTGAGCATCCGGCACTCAATTTGACGCTTGTTGAGGTGGAACCAGAGGGCACGCATTACCGAATGCGGTTCGGTACGCCAGATCAAACGACCTTAGATCGCAGTGGAAATGGCATTGCGCCGCCAGCACCCACGAGTGAAATGTTCCATTATCTCCTCATTTTTGAGCAGTTAGCGGAACACGGATTTAATGCGCTTGCTCACTTGCAACCGAAGTTCTTGAACCTAATTTCTCGCACAGAACACGGCGCACCCGATAAGTTTTACGATTTTCTTAGAGGGTACGAACCAGAAACACCTATTATATATGATCCATCTGGCGGTATCGGGTTCGTCGAGGAACGCGCCCCAGGGATCCCAGAACTCTCTTATGAAAGTTTACGACTTTTCCAGAATTCGGGCAATCCGGCGCGGCATATTCTCTATTGGGTCGGACACGGGACCTTTTCACGCGGCAGTGATATCCTTGATGCTTACAAACACGCAGAATACTTTGAAGCCGCCGCACGGATGGCGTGGGAGGCAAATCAGCAACGTGTTGACGCTCAGGCGTATACAGAAGAAATCGTCAGTTGTATCTTGCGCGAATTCAACGCAAACCGCGAGGCATCTTCTAAATCAGATGAAGGTTTCCCGGATTCCGACACGCCAGTGCAATCTGATAATGTCTATAATTATCCTTAAGCTGCTAAAATGTGCCTAAGCAACTAAAAACGAGGGAATAAAGAATATGCAAACACCTATAGAAGATATTCATGAACCGGAGAATGACAATACCGAAACTGAGACGGATGCCCAGAAAGCACAGCAGCTTGAAGCGTATCTCCGCGACAGTATCGTTGGCAGATATATCAGGAACTACAACAAACGATTGCGGACTCTCAGCCAAGACTTAGAAAAAACACGCCAGCAAGTTGATGATAAACTCGCAACTATGGAGCAACGTTTCATAGGAGAAATTGCGGACGTGAAAGCCGATATCCGTAAACTTTCCGACCTGCTTGAAAGCGACAATGTGTTGCTAACGGCAGATAAAGTGGAGGCACTCGTTGATACGCGGATTGATGCCAAACTTGATGGAATTACTGGCCGTGGCGAGGCGGACCTCCAGAAATTGTCAGCACTCGTAGACGAGTTTGCCCGTGAATTCCAAGCACAAATTGATCAACTCAGTAACGAGACGAAACTGCTCCGAGAGCAAACGCGCCGAAACCAAGAAGCACTGCGAGCAGACTTAACCTCTGAGACCGAAACACTCGAAGCAACAAAAATTGATCGATTAGCCTTATCTGAAACCCTCATTACACTCGGAATGAAATTGAAAGAGGACAACCTGTTTGATGAATTCGGCATGGACCTTGATCTGGATGAAGATGTAAATACGAACTCAGAAGAATCATGACATTTAAACACACTGACAATTCTTTTTGGCGCAGATTGCAAGCCAAAACTTGCTATAAAAAAGATAATCTACGATGCCAGAAGTTTCAAACGTGCCTGCTAATCATCAGTCTCTTGTGCATGATACACGCCAACGGGTTGTTGACAGACACCTTCGCAAGTGAAACGGTTTCTGATGATGAGATTTCTGTTTTGGCTGTCGGTGATATTACAATAAGTAGCCGTATGACACCGTTGATTGAAAGAAACGGTGCCGGTGCATTTTTTGCGGGAACCGCCACCTTGATTCAATCCGCCGATATCGCAACGGCTTCATTGAACGCGAGTATTTCGGAGCGCGGAGAACCGAGATACGGTATTGAACATCCTTTTCGTTCAGCACCCGGACTCGGAAGAGCGCTCGCGAATGCCGGATTCGACGCTGTCTCCTTAGCTACACCACATATAATGGATTTCGGCTTTGAAGCTTTAGAAGATACGATCACTGAATTGGAATGGTATAATGTCAAACCGATCGGTGCTGGAACAGATGCTAAGACTGCGAAACTTCCAGCATGGGTGCCAATCGGTGTTGGGGAAACGGAACCTGGACAGGCCGCGTTGCTGGCGTATTATCGAGCGAATGCATTCTCCCGGTACACCGAGGACCCGCTCGCTTACGCCGTTTATAGTGAGATGACCGAAGCTGTCAAGCAAGCACAGACAGAAGCTGCACTCGTGATCGTTTGGCTACATTGGGGAAGCCAAGGGAAGTCAACAGACGAGGCAATCGGACGCCAACGGATTTTCGCACACGCACTCATTGACGCAGGAGCGGACGTAGTATTATGCCAGCAGTTACATACGTTTGGCGGTATTGAGTTGTATCAGGGTAAACCGATTGTTTATAGTCTTTCAGATTTTATCTATGATACTTATGATAAACAGCACTCGCACGTAGTGATCCCGAAGGCAACATTTAAAGCTGGGGTTCTGAAATCTATTGAGTTAATCCCAATTTTGACGGACCCGCCTAAGACACCGGTACGTCCGGGCAAACCTGCGGATCCATCAGTAAAACCCGAAATTAAGAACCAGTTTCCGAGCATCCTCACAGGAGAGGCAGCAATAGAAACTTTGCAGGACTACCAGCGACGCTGTGCAGAACTGAAAACGGAGGTGTTCATAGAGAACGAACGTGGATGGATTCGATAGATAGCGTGCATCAAAGGCAAAGATATGACAGGCAATGAGGGTGTTATGGCTTCGAGCTTGCAAACCCATAGTGCGGAGAGTTCCTCTCCGGTATTCAGAGGTGAACGTGGTCTAACGCCTAAAGCATTTATCATAGCAATGCTTCTGATTCCTCTAAACGTTTTCTGGATCATTCAATTAGAGGTCGTCCGCTATACACACCCGACACTCATTCATCCACTGTCTAACGTCATTTTCATCATTTTTTGGCTGATGGTACTCAGTGCAGTGTTCGGAAAATTATCATCGACACTGCGACTGACACCCGCGGAGTTACTGACAGTCTACGTCATGTTGTGCATCGTTTCTTCTCTCTGTTCGCACGATATGATGGAGATTTTGGTCACTATACTTGGACATCCGTTTCGGTTTGCTACATCCGAGAATGAGTGGCAACAACTCTTTTGGAAGGAACTCCCGACATGGCTAACCGTTCAGGACACTGGGGTTTTGTCGGGATATTATAAGGGGCAATCAAGCCTATATCGTAAGGAACACCTGACCGCTTGGGCAGGACCGGCTGCATGGTGGACCGTTTTTATTTTCGTGTTGATGTTTGTTATGCTATGTATCAACACACTCCTCCGTCTCCAGTGGACAGAGCGTGAACGGTTAACCTACCCGATTATCCAATTGCCCCTGGCGATGACAGAGACGAATACGAGTTTTTTCAAAAATAAACTGATGTGGTTAGGTTTCGGTATTGCCGCAGCCATCAGTATCCTGAATTTACTAAACTCGATTTATCCAGCGGTCCCGTATCTGCCTGTTAAACGCCAAAACATCCATCAGTACTTTACGGGTCGTCCTTGGAACGCGATGGGTGGCGTTCGTCTCTCGTTTTACCCTTTTGCGATTGGGATAAGTTTCCTTATTCCGCTGGATCTGCTTTTTTCGTGTTGGGTGTTCTATTGGATCTACAAATTTGAGTTAATGGCAGGCAGCGTTTTTGGGGTGCGGAATTTGCCGGGGTATCCCTACGCCGATGCACAAAGTTTCGGGGCATATATGGTGCTACTCGGCACCGCTGCTTGGGTCGGGAGAACACATGTCAAACGGATTTTCGCGGGGGTCGTAGATGGACTCCGAGGCACTTCTCGGATAGATATGCAGCGCGAGCCGATGCCTTATCATATCGCTTTCCTCGGCATTGTGGGTGGCATGCTGTTTTTGACGATGTTTTCCTATAAAGCTGGCATGTCACTTTGGGTGATACCCATCTTTTTCGGGCTTTACTTTCTGCTCGCGACAATGATTGCCCGACTTCGTGCTGAATTGGGGTTCTTAGTCCACGATTTACACAGGGTTGACCCACACGGATTAATTGTGACAGCGTTCGGCTCTCAGCGGTTGACAACAAGTACAAAAGCGGTTTTTTCGTTGTACATGTTCTTTAACCGAGCGTATCGGGCACACCCGATGCCGCAGGAGTTGGAGGCATTAAAAATCTCAGAACGGCGACAAATACAGCCGCGACACACCGCCGCTGCGATCCTTATAGCGACCTTCGTCGGTGCCATCGTCGTATTCTGGCTGCTCTTGGATGGCTACTACAGACACGGGGCTGAGACCGGCTATTATGGACCTTGGGCATTAGGATTCGGTAGAGGCGTTTATAGACAACTTGAAAACTGGCTGAATTATCCACAAGAGACCGATATACCTGCCCTCATTTTTATGGGTGGTGGTGTCGGTGTCTCACTCGGCTTAATACTCTTGAGAACCCGATTTCTATGGTGGCCCCTGCATCCGCTCGGCTATGCCATGGCAAACAGTTGGGGCATGTCCAATCTCTGGAGTTGTATCTTTGTTGCCTATGTGTTGAAGGCACTTGTATTACATCACGGGGGACTCAAAGCCTACAGACGCGCTGTACCTTTCTTCCTGGGGCTTGCACTCGGGGACTATATATGCGGAAGTTTGTGGAGCATTAGCAGCATTTTCGCGAATACCACGCTGTACCAATTTTGGCCTTGATTGTAAGAATGGCTGTCAGCCATCGGCCATCGGTTAAGAGAGGTCTTGGGACCCTCACTTGGACAGGTGAAGTCATAATAACCCTCTTTAACCGACAACTGACGACTGAAAGATTTTTTGAAAAAAATCGAACCGACAACCATTCCCAAGGAGAAAAAACATGAAAACCGAAAAAAAAGAAAAAGAAAACGAGTCTGAAAATACTATTGATCAAGAAGAAAAAGAAGAAGAAGAAGAACTTACACAGGAACTTCCGATTCTGCCGCTGGACGATCTCGTCGTCTTCCCATACATGCCGCCAGTGCCACCGTTTCCGCCGCATCACGTCGCGCTCTCTGGAAAGATGGCGACCACGGCTATTGAACATGCGATGGAGGCTGATAGGGTACTTTGCATCTTTCGTCCAAAAAGGGAACTCTCCAAGGAAGATATCAAGGACATTAAATCAGACGATCTCAGCCCAGTCGGGAGTTTAATCCATATTCTACGCTACAAGACTGATGATGAGGATGTCTTGTTCCTTGCCCATGGACGAGAACGCGTACAAATTGAGGAAATCTTACACACAGAACCCTTCGTCAAGGCGCGCGTCCGCGTCATCGGAAACGATGAATCAGATTCGGCTGCCGCTGACACAGAGACGGACTTGGAAGTTGAGGCACTTGTGCGTAGCAACGATGAAATGCTCCAGCGCATTGTTCAGATGTCATCGCGCTACCAAGAGGAATACGGCAGTATAACCAAAACGATGCTTGATGAACCAGGGCGACTTGCCGATTATATCGCCGCTGTATTGGATTTAAAGGCACACGATAAGCAGCGCATTTTGGAGTCGGTATCTATTCATGAACGGTTAAATACCCTCGCAGTTATTCTCGCAAAAGAACTTGACTTGCACGAATTAGAAAGCAAAATCCAAAATAATGCACAAGCCGTTATTAACAAAGGACAGCGCGAATACTACCTCCGAGAACAACTTAAGGCGATTCAGACCGAACTTGGCGAAGCGGATGACTTAGGACTCGAAATTGATGAGATGCGAGAGCAACTGCGCGAAACCGAGATACCCGACAAAGCGAAGCAGGCAGCCGAAAAAGAACTCAAACGGCTTTCCAAAATGCAGTCTTTCTCGCCGGAATCGACGGTTTCTCGGAATTATTTAGATTGGTTGCTAAACCTACCATGGTCTGTGAGTACCGACGATTCATTAGATCTCCCTGCGGCGCGAGAGATACTTGATGAAGATCACTACGATTTGGAAAAAATCAAAGAACGGATCTTAGAGCATCTCGCTGTACGCATGCTCAAAGCGGATATGAAGGGACCCATCTTCTGTTTCGTTGGACCGCCGGGTGTCGGAAAAACCTCGCTCGGTAAATCCATCGCACGCGCAATGAACAGAAAATTTGTGCGTATCTCACTCGGCGGCATGCACGATGAGGCCGAGATCCGTGGACACCGACGCACCTACATTGGCTCTATGCCCGGACGAATTGTTAAAGGGTTACGCCAAGCCGAATCGAACAACCCTGTCTTTATGCTTGATGAAATTGATAAACTCGGTTCTGATTTTCGCGGCGACCCGGCTTCTGCGCTTTTAGAAGTCCTGGATCCAGAGCAGAATCACTCGTTCACGGACAATTACCTTGATGTCCCGTTTGATCTCTCGAAAGTGATGTTCGTCACAACAGCGAATCAACTGCACACGATTCCACCACCCTTGCGCGACCGAATGGAAACAATAGAACTTCTCGGTTACACCGCCAACGAGAAACAGATTATTGCTAAGCAGTACTTAATCCCTCGCCAGTTGACCGCAAATGGACTGAAAGACGATTTGATTCATATTAGAGATACAGCCATTGATAAAGTGATTAGTGCGTATACCCGCGAAGCCGGTGTGCGAAATTTGGAGCGTGAACTCGGTACCCTTTGCCGTAAAGTGGCACGCCGTGTGGCTGAAGGAAAGAGTGATCGGACAACTATTGCGACAAGGGATATTCAACGCTATTTGGGACCTGCGAAGTTTGATTCTGAGATTGCCGGACGTAAAGCCGATGTCGGTGTCGCAACAGGGCTATCTGTCACACCTGCTGGTGGTGAAATCCTTTTTATTGAGGCGGCTACCACGAAAAAGACAAATGCGCATACCCAACTACGCATCACTGGACAACTCGGCGATGTCATGCAGGAATCCGTACAAGCTGCGCTCAGTTATGTCAAATCGCAATCCGACGCACTCGAATTTAACCCCGGTGTATTAGAAGACGATATTCATGTACATGTACCTGCAGGGGCAATTCCGAAGGATGGTCCCTCGGCTGGTATTACCATTGCGACTGCACTCGCCTCTATCGCCACTCAGCAACAGATTAGTCCTGAGATCGCCATGACAGGTGAACTCACACTCAGAGGTAGAGTTTTACCTATCGGTGGCGTAAAAGAAAAAATACTTGCGGCGAAGCAGGCAGGCATTCGGAAAGTCATTCTGCCACAAGGCAACAAGAAAGATTTCATTGAAGTTCCGAAAGACATTCAAAAAGGTGTTGAGTTTCTGTTTGTAGAACATGTAACCGAAGTTTTCACGGAGGTATTCGCATGAGACACTTATTGAGAATCATTGTGAAAGATCCACCTGACGTGCACATAATTCCTCGGTTTGCCACACTTGCTATCGTGTTTCTGGTAGCGATGTCATTCGCTGCCCAAGCAGACACGGCTGACAGCGCAAACCCCGTGTTCGCAGCTACATTGCCTGAGACTGTTAAAGACGCTGACGCTAAGGCTACAAAACCGCCTGTTAAATTTCTGAAAGACATCGCGCCCATCCTTGACAAACAAGGGTGTTCAGCGGGCATGTGTCACGGGAAATTTGGCGGACAAGGTGGGTTAAATCTCTCTCTGTTGACGCTTAATCCAGAATCGGATCATGAGCCGATTGTCCACCACAATCGCGGTAGACGCATCAACCTACTTGAACCAGATCAGAGTCTCTTTTATCTCAAACCTACTGGACAGATACCGCATGAAGGCGGTTTGCGGTTTGATCCGAACTCAGATGAAGGGTTAACTATCTTACGGTGGATCGAAGCAGGCGCGCCTTTTGCCGAGGACGAACCACGCTTGAGAAAGCTTGAAATTGAACCGAGCACCTTTGTGCTGTCCGATGTCAGGCAAACTTCTCAACTGAAGGTACTCGCCTACTTTTCTGACGGATCCGTTGAAGATGTAACCAAAAAAGCCGTCTATGAATCTAAAGACGCGCCCGTTGCCGAGGTATCACCTACCGGCGAAGTAACAAGTGTCCGGTGGGGAGGGACTGCGGTTATTGCACGCTTTTTAGGTGTTGTCGATGCTTCGTTTGTGACAATTCCGCGGGCTTCGGACACAAATCTTGCCTCATTAGACCCGGAATTTACGCCTAATAATTTTATTGACGCGTTTGTACTCGCCAAACTCAAAAAGTTGAATATCCGTCCCTCTCCCTTGACAACTGATGATGCGTTTCTGCGCAGGATCTATTTGGACACCATTGCACGGCTTCCAACCCCCGATGAGGTGAAAGCGTTCTTGGCAGATACCAGTCCTGATAAACGCTCTAACCTCATTGATACGCTTCTTGACACGCCGGAATGGGTTAATCTGCGCACGCTGAAATTAGCGGATATGTTGCGCGTCCACCCCCGTACCTTAGGAAACGGCGCGTTTGGTGAACGCGGTGCGACGCTCTTTCATGAGTGGGTGCATAAGGCTGTGGCGGAGAACAGACCCTACGACGAGGTTGTTCAAGAACTCATCACGGCACGAGGTAGCACCTATCAGCACGGTCCTACAAACTACTACCGTATTGAACGGCAACCCGCGGGCAGAGCGGAGACAACCGCTCAAGTATTCTTGGGAATTCGTCTGAGTTGTGCGAGGTGTCACAAACATCCGTTTGATCAGTGGACGACTGATGATTATTGGAATTTTGCTGCTTTTACTGGAAAGGTAGGAACCCGCGGCGGTGAACTCTACAACGAACAGGTCATCTACTATAATCCCACCGGACGCGTTATCAATCAATCTGTACAAGGCAATCGCGGCGAAGTAGCACTCCCGACTTTCCTCGGTGGTGAATCGCTTGCGCCGAATTATCAGGGCGATGTCCTCCAAGTACTGGCGGATTGGATGACTTCCTCAACGAATCCGTATTTCGCGAAAGCGACTGTGAATCGTATCTGGAGCCACTATTTCGGTAGAGGTATCGTTGATCCTGTCGATGATATGCGGGCAACAACCCCGCCAAGCGTCGAAGGGCTGTTGGAAGCGTTGGCTGACGATTTTGTGCAAAGCGGTTTTGATACGAAACATATCATTAAGCGTATTTTCAATTCACGTACGTACCAACTCTCAGCAGAACCCAATGAGACAAATCATTTAGATGATCGGTTTTTCTCGCGCTTCTATCCGCGTCCGATGATGGCACAAGTCTTGTTAGATGTCCTACACGACGTTACGGAAACCGGAGAAAAATATGGACGTTATCCAATGGGGAAGCGTTCTGTGGAACTGCCGCTACCGGTGAGTTCGCGCTTCTTGTCGCTCTATGGACGCTCTGGTAGAGAGTTTCTCGGGGATTTAGACCCGAAACTCGAGCCAACACTGACCCAAGCACTCTATATGATTAACTCCCGTGATATCCATCAAAAGTTACGGAGTTCCACCGGTGTACTCACCCGTTTAATGAAGGCGAAATCTGACAATCGCGAACTCATTACCGAGTTGTACCTCAGTACGTTAAGTCGGTTCCCTACGGATGACGAGCTTGAAACTGCTGAAACCTATATTGTTGAGAGCCCTAAACGCCGAGCAGGCAGTGAGGATCTCCTGTGGGCACTCATCTCCTCACGGGCATTTATTTTTCTCCAATAAACCAACCTTAAAGAACCCTTACGGCGAGGTCCGTGGACCTCGCCGCACCTATTTCATAGGTTGCAATCCTTTGCTATTCGGTTGCAACCCCGCGAACCATTGAAACCTCTAAAAAACCACAAATTTATTCAACAGTGGAGGACACAACAATGAAACTTTTGAAACGCTATTTCATTTTCAGTCTCTCTATGTTGCTGGTGTTGGGTTTCGTGATACCCGCCTTAGCACAGGGCGAGAAGAAAGACGACCTAATTGGACACTGGACTTTTGAGAACGGTGTTGAATTGGAAGACTTGACGGGGCATTTTAGCGAGATTGATCTCTTGGATGCTGAGGTCAAAGACGGAAAATTGCACATCGGCAATAATGAGTGGGCAATGACTACGGGGTATAAAGGACCTGACATCGGTCCTGAAAAGACATTGGTGACGTGGCTCTATTTAGATGATCTAAACGTCACGCGCGGTGCTACGTTGGCGGTTAATAAAAGCAGTGCGGATACCTTTGACGCAATAGTCTATGCCGAGCGCCAACCGAAACGTTGGATGGCTGGCAGCAGCTTCTTCAGACGCACTCAGGATGCAAACCCGGGATTCGAGGAAAAAGAAACCGGCAAACTCATTCAGTTGGCGATCTCCTACGAAGATGATGGCGGAAACGCAAAAATCGTGATATATCGCAACGGCGATGTCATCGGCGATTATACGATGGGACCCATCGTATTTTGGAAAGCTGGCGATGTAGAAGCACTTTTTGGTCCCCGTGCCCTCATCGGCGGTACTGCTCATGGCTGGATCGTCGCACGGGTAGAGGATGCCAGAATCTACAACACCGTTCTCAGTAAGAAAGAGATTAACAACTTAGCAGTGAACACGTTAGATGTCAAAGCGCGTGGTAAACTCACGACCACGTGGAGCACTCTAAAACTTTCCAATTAGCGATTTATAGTGAAACCCAGAATTAATCCTACATATTTGTAGCACAAACTTTTAGTTTGTGGCACTCTTTCTGTAGCATAGGAACTGTTGGTTTCCTGTGACACCTTCAAGGACGATGAGAGCATTAGGAATTGTTTGAGAGTGCCTTCTTAATTCTACTATAAACAGATGGTTATCCGTTTTAAAAAAGGCAAAAATCAATGGAAACACAAACCCGATACGCTCACCTGCATACGGGACGATGGAAGCATCACTTGGACACACCTCCATCGTGGGTTTGTGCATCACGACTTCGCACACTACGTTGTTGAAACAACACTCGGCTTTAAAAATGCCTTCTTCGGACTTGTCGCGAAAGGATACGATATCCGAGATTTCAGTGAATCCGAAGCGCAACGTCCTTTTGAAATTCCGAAAGAAGCGACAGATACCGAGCCGATTGTGGCACTATTACAGGCAGATTTCCCTAACACACTATATCCCCAAGATGCTAATTCCAATGGGTTATTTCGAGAACACAGCGCGACGCTTCCGATAGACATCACAGATGAACAACTTGAGGTGATGCGACAAAAATTGCGAATACTGTTACGGCGATGGCACGATTTACAACCCGGAGCATCCATGACATTGCAGTTTAAAATCTAAAACGCCGTAGCGTATAGTAGTAGGCACACGCAGTTGTGCCGGACCACAAAATACCCTATGGCGTTTTACTGTTTTTTCTGTAAATTACGACGCACTGTTTTTTGTCAGCCGCGCAACGATCTCCTCAACCGCACCCTCCGCACGTTCACGAATCTGATCCGGGGTCAAACTCTGAATCGGATGGGCAACAGTGAGCGGTTCCAAATCGCTGTGACCCAGCACACGCGCTTGGACTTTACCTGCAGCGAAGAAAACCTCCGTACAGACAGCGACGCTTGGCACACCGCGTTCTTCTAAAGCACTTCCATCGTGCATACTGCACGATATACAAGACCCTCAGTCGGCAAGCCCTTCAACGACAAAATCTGCTTGCTCCGCCAATTCAACGAGCAATTCGGTGGGGGCAGGACGTGAGAAGGTCGGTTTATTGACATGAATCACTTCGGCAAGGTCGAACCGTTCCTGCATCAATTCCGCAATCCGATCCAGAAAAATATCACTGCCGTTCTTCGTGATGTTCAACAAACCCATCACTTTCCCATCAAGACTATCAAGCCGCGGGGCAAGAAATTTCGCGGCGACATCGCCTTGAGAGGTTGGATCAAGTAAGGTAGCATTTGGCATTCTGAAATCCTCAGTATTTTTGCTGGCGGGATTTGAACCTCGCCAATCGCTAAGACGAACCGGATGCTTCCATCTGCAGCTGCTGCGACTTTGCCATCGCATCTTCCGCTTCTTGGATCATCCCTTTTCGCTGGTAACAGATAGATAAACTCGTATACGCAAGCGGATCCTTCGGGTTAATAGCAATTGCTTTCTGAACAGCCTCAATAGCGTCATCGTAGAGACTGAGACGTTCATAAGCATGCCCTAACCCAAGGTATCCTTCAATATAGTCCGGGTAAGTGTCAATTAATTTTTTGAAAGCGTTGACAGCCGCCTCAAGGTCGTTTTCGGCGAAATGGCTGAGCGCGGCATCGTAAAGTTCTGCTTCGGTTGGCATCTTTTGTGTCCTTTGAGATAAGAATTTGGCGAAATTCTATCAGAAAAGGTCGCAAATGTCAAACACAAAATGATTCTGAAAATCGGTTGCACACTAAACTGTTTTACGGTATGCTATACGTAGAACCTTTGCTAATCCTGTTGAGGAGCACCGAAACTTGCGCGATTATACTGAAATCACGGAACGTCTAAAAAATTTGGCAGTGCCAATAGAACGCATCGGTACTGCTCACAGTTATCCGATACATCAAATTCGCTTAGCATCGTCTGCACATAAATCGCAACAGGTGCTTATCACGGGTGGTATGCATGGCGATGAACCCGCAGGCGTTGAAGCAGTCTTACAGTTCTTGGCACGCGACAACACTACACTCCTGAAAAACTTTTCCTTTATAGTAGTTCCGTGTATCAACCCCTACGGCTACGTTCACGGTACACGTGAAACCTATAATGGCGTAGACATTAACCGCTCTTTTGAAACAGATGATATTGTAGAAGTTGCTATCGTCAAGAAGGCACTCGGACAGACCCAATTCTCGCTTGCAATAGATTTTCACGAAGACTATGATGCAACCGGTTTCTACCTCTACGAAGGCAACCGTGCCGAGCACTACATCGGCCCCGAACTCGCCGTAGTTGCTAAAGCAATCGGTCCACTGGATCCCAATGACCCGGGAGAAGATGCACCTGATCTTGCCGAAGGTGTCTACAAAGTTGCCGATTCATGGGGGACGCAAGGTTTAGTACCTTACCTGTTGCATTTTCATAGCGAGCATGTTATCATTTCTGAAACGCCGACAGCTTGGCACTTAGAACAACGCGTTGCACTCCATTTAACGATATTGGATACCGCATTAAATACGCTATCAGAAAAGGAAGGATAAATGGAAGATCAACAAGTCCTATCAAATATCAATACCGCTTCTCAGCCTTCAGCACTGAAAATCACAGACATGCGTATCGTTCGCACCCAAACGGGCGGTCCCATCTTGAAACTGGACACGAATCAAGGCATTCACGGTCTCGGTGAGGTGCGCGATGGTGCCAGTCCAACGTACGCACTGATGCTGAAAAGTCGAATTCTGGGCGAAAATCCGTGTAATGTCGATAAAATCTTTCGACAGATTAAACAGTTCGGTCACCACGCACGACAAGGCGGTGGTGTCTGCGGGATTGAGATGGCACTGATGGATTTGGCGGGCAAAGCGTACGGTGTGCCGTGCTATCAACTCGCCGGTGGCAAATTCCGAGACAAAATCCGATGTTATAGCGATACGCCTTCGCTTAAAGACGCTGCAGAGATGGGGATCAAACTTCAGGAACGCATTGATAAAGGGTTCACCTTCCTGAAGATGGACATCGGTGTTGGGCTGCTGCGCGGCATTCCCGGTACGCTCTCTGCACCTCACGGAAATTTAGATACTTCTAATCTGAAGCACCCGTTTACCGGCATCCGCCTGACCGAGAACGGTATCGCTGTACTCTGCGAATATGTGGAAACGGTTCGGGATATTATCGGCTACGAAATACCGCTTGCAGTCGATCATTTTGGACATATCGGTATTGAGGACTGTATCCGCCTCGCGAGGGCATTAGAAAAATATAATCTCGCGTGGTTAGAGGATATGGTGCCGTGGGAGTACACCGACCAATACGTACGTCTCTCAAACTCATGCGCCACACCTATCTGTACAGGCGAGGACATCTACTGCAAAGAGGACTTTATGCCGTTGTTTGAGAGTCGAGGTATCGCCGTAGCACACCCAGATATTGCGACATCCGGTGGAATTTTAGAGACAAAGAAGATCGGGGATCTGGCGGAGGATTACGGTATTGCGATGGCACTCCACATGGCAGGCACACCTATCTGCGCCATGGCGAGCGTCCACTGTGCTGCAGCGACATCAAATTTCATGGTGCTGGAAAACCATTCCGTTGATAACCCATGGTGGGATGAAATGGTGACAGGCTTACCAAACCCGATTATCCAAGACGGTTATATCCATGTGCCAGACACCCCCGGCTTAGGTATAGACCTTAACGAAGAGGTTATCCGAGAACATCTCCATCGGGATGAGACAGACTACTTCGCACCAACAACAGAATGGGATTCCGAACGTTCACACGATAGGCTGTGGAGTTAATCCATGTTAACCAGTTCTCGGAGGCATCGCTGGATGTTACTTTTAATATGATCACATTCTCGCTTTTCAGCCCGTTTTAACGCTATCTCCAAACCATATCGCGCCCCTTCGATCTGGCTAAGGCTAACCTTTATTTGACTGCGGTTGTAGTGTACCTCTACAAATTCTGGATTCAGACGGATAGCTTCGTCAAAATCGGCGATGGCGGTTTCATATTCGCCAATCAACGTTTTAGCCGTGCCACGATTGTAGTAGGCTTCGGCGTAATCGGGTTTCAGGCGGAGTGTCATGTCGTAGGCAGAGATGGCTTCTCCTATCCAACTGCCCTCTGAAAGGATATTACCCATTGAGAAGAAGGTATGAATAGCCACCTCTGTTTCGCTCCATTCTAAGATGGCAGCCGGGGCTGTTTTTTTCCAGCTCCTTCATCTCTTCGGGAGTGAGGTCTCTTATCTCCAAAATCTCCCATTCGTCGTCCGATTCGACCGATGCTTCTTCTGTCCCCTCTGCTTCCTCTGCCTGCTCTGTAGGGAGATCCGATAACTTTGGAACGTTCTCTTTCTCATACCTTTCAACGAGGAAGTCGACGAGCATCATTAGAGAGGTAGCAGGGTGGTGTACATTTTCACCGACTGTGTCAACTAATTCTTCAAGTAGGGGTGAAAGTTGTCGGTAGTCGCTTCTTGATATTATATTGAAACTAAAGACTTCGTCTCGATTTCCGATATCAATTAATAATTCCAGTACACTGGCGAGTCAACGATAGTCACTCTCTGAATAAGGAGCAGCCTTCACAGTTTTCTGAAGTAGAGATTGTTGTGTTACAAAAGGATCTTGCTTTTGGGGTGCAGGCATATCCGGCTCCACGGGGCCAAAAGGTGCTAATAGAGATAATAAATTTTGGGTGGTTTGTATATCGGTTGACATTATTTTCTATCTTCGTCAACGCACACCATCTGTTAAGGGCGGATAATAGAATTTGGGTGTCTCTGGGCAAATTCGGTCAGTTTTTCTTGATTTCTGATATGCATAGGCTGTGTGATCTGCCCGGTAGTGTGCTATTGTTATCCAAGTCCTTTTCATCTCCACTGAACGGTGCAGGTACTTCCATCACAACGGTAACTATTATATCATTTCAAAATTGAATTGACAATGCCGATTTACTGTCCGAAAGCATTTGCCACAGCTACCAAATCTAAAATATTCACGACCCCATCGCCATTAACATCTGGCTCACCAGCACCTAACCCATTGGCAACAGCAACCAAGTCCAGAATGTTCACAGTACCATCACCATTGACATCGTGTTTATCAATTGTGCTTTTCAGATAGATTTCACCATCTAAATTTGAGACAGTGTGAAGCGTACTTTGAAAACGGCTTTCTACACCTATTGCCTGCTCCGGTAGACTAATTTCTTGCGTTTTTCCACTACGATTATAAACCGCCCAACCGTTAGTAAACTCCCGGATGAACAGACCTTCACTGCCTTCATAGAGTTGTGCTTTCTCACCGATCGGCTGCCCGAGATCCGCATCCCAAAAATCGTACCAATAGTGTTCATGCTGTATACCATCATTGTAAAGCACATAGCCATCCGAGTGGGTGAGGCTCATTGTAGTAAAAACCCGCATCCACCGAAGATTGCTAAGGCTGTCCGGGGATTCTGTCGGTATGCCCCAACCTTCCAAGCAATTTATACGCGGTTCTCGAAGATTCTCCTCTGCCCAAAGCAATGTGCTTTCTATCTCAACAAGTCCTTCGTATGTATAACCGCCATCATGGTCCCGAAGCGTTTCCATAAAAGTGCCGTTAATTGCCCAGCCGGTGCGCGGAATTTTGCGCCGATTCGCGTTGACGATTATCAGAAAATCATCGTCAACACTTGCACGGATACGTTGGATAATAATATCTCTTGCACGTTGTTCAACTTCATTTCCTCGATAGTCATTTTTCGACCAGTCGTCGCTAAGCACTGGATAATCTTCATTCCACCAATCTAAGAAAATACCATCATACAATCCACATTGTGCAACTGCAAGTGTTTGTTGAACAATTATATCTTGCTGCCTTGGATGAGTGAAGTCAAGTAGGAATGTTCCCGGCCAACCCTCAACGCGATTGCCCATCTCATTTCTGAGCCAATAAGGGTAATCCTCATGATAATATTTATCGGGGAAAGCATCTCGCATGCGAAGTTCAGCGAGAAAAATCATATTAGGATTTAGTGTAAGGAATGCCTCACGTTCTTGTCGTGCCTCTTCAAGATTGCCGACTACTTTTATTCCTGAGTTTGTTTCTATTAACTCGCCGGTAAACATTAAGCTTGAAAAATATAAATCATGAAGAGTTATATGTTCTATATCTGATAACTCAGAAAGATTTTGGACAGGGCTCCATCCGATGCCTCCCCATGCAGCGAAAACGGCAGGAAATTTTTTCCCATTAATCCTATCGGAAACAGGAAAACTTGGAATATCACAAACTTCATCGTATTCAAGATGGACCAATGTTAGCGTATTAAGTGGACTGTGATCTATAATGTTGTTGTTCTGAATCCGTAATTCTTCCAATGCTGTAAGACTTTCAAGTGGATGGATGTCCACAATTCTATTGGCAGTTAACCACAAGTCAGTGAGGTTGGTCAGATTTGCAAGCGGCGTGACGTCTTCAATCTGATTATAATGAAGACGTAGACTTTCTAAGTTTCTCAAGTTAGCAAGTGGACGGATGTCTGAAATCTGACATGCTCCTAAGTCAAGTGCTTTTAAATTCATTAAATCCGCCAGCGAGGAAAGATCCGATATTGGGTTTGCCCAGAGATATAATGTTTCCAACTTGAAAAGTTCAGCAAGAGGACTTAAGACACTAACATGATTGTTAGCGAACGACAACCAAATAAGATTAGTTGCATGTTCCATTCCTGTTAAATCAGTTATCTCTTTCCGATAAGCATCTAATTTCGTCAATTGGTTCATTAGCAGTTGCGTCAGCTGTATTTCATCCGGTAATTCAAGTGCTTCTCGCACTGCTTGCCGCAAATTCGGATCCGGCATCCATTCCTCTTGTGCCGATGCAACGCTGCACACAATACCAAGCATACTAAGAATGCACAAGCACCCTCTATAAATTCGTCTCATACTTTCCACCTTACGGAATCACAGCAACATAGACCTGCGAGTGCCCTGATACATCCGATGTATACACAACAGCCGTCTCATCAGGACTAAAAGAGGGGTGCGGGTGTGTCCACTGCGGCCCATAAACCGTATCCACTTTCATCTCCATCCAACTCAAGGCTTTCTCCCGATCGCCTGATTGCTGTGCCGCTGCCCAATCCTCAGCGAGTGCGTATCGAGATGTTTTCCACTGACTCCCACTCGACGAACTCTGCGGATAACAAATCGGCGCATGCGCACCGGTTTCCACATCAACCAACCGCAAACCGATGTCAGGGTGGACGGTGTCACACAACACTTTCGTTCCATCGCGATTGCTGGCGATGTGCCACGCATTGAAATCGGCAATCGTCTGCATCTGGAGGGTTTCCAGAGACATCCGCCGAAGCGAGTATGGCCAATGCGTTACAATCAACTCGTCCAGCGCACCGAGAAAGGTCTCATGAACGAGAAATTCGTTATTGTCGTGTTGATAGAGCGAACGGTTTTCTGTGCCATCGCGCCGAATTGTCCACATTCGAGGTGCTGGATCGCCAGAATAGGCAATAAGATCGGGATGTTTCGGATGAAACTGCGGGTGGATAATCGTCTGATCCGGGGACGTCCAGATAACCTCGCCGCCGCTGCCATCGGTAGCGGTCACGGTAATGTGTGATTTGTCGTCGCGTTTCATTGCTGTTACGATAAACTGCTCGTCTGCACTGACACTGCATTCACCCAGACCTCCACTGGGAAATTCAGCAAGCACACGTTCCTCAAATGTGTCAAGATGTATCGCCTTTATGGTATCTGCTTGCGTGTAAAAGAGTTCAGTCCCATCTTTAGAAATCACGCCGGAGTAGCCGTGGATATCGTCGGCATCCGTCAGCTGCACAATATCGCCGTTGGGGAACTCCAGTTTGAAAAAATTCGGCTTTCCTGAACGGTAGGAGGTAAAAATGAGTTGGCTTTGGTCAGGCGTGAACGAGGATGTGAGGAAGTAGAGGTTATGGTTGATAGAGGTATCGTTTGTGAGTTGATAAATATGCGCGCCCGTTTGGGTATCTTGGAATTCTTGTAGTTCTGAAGAGTGAACGGACGCTTTGGCGTAGTTCGTCATAATAAACTCCTTAAAAGTAGTAGGCACGCTCCGCGTGCCGTAAACAAATTACACGATTGTGTGCCACCCTTAATCGAATAAATAAGCCAATAACTTCGCACCTTCACTGAAATCAGAAATAATAATATCCGCCCCAGCACGGATCAAACGTTCCCGCTTATCGGCATTCATGTTGTACCTATTAGCTTCCACGGACGCAACACCGACAGCGATTGCGCCGACTGCTTTCGCGTTTTCGATCTCCACGTACCCATCCCCGACGATGAGCAATTCGCTGCCGCTCAACTGGAAATCTGTGATGATCTTCTGGATAACCATGGCTTTAGAGAACTTCTTGTATTCTCGCAACGCACCGAAAATTCCGCCATCAAAGTATTCGGCGACACCGAGGAGTGACGCTTCATTCTTGACGAATTCAACGTCTGTTCCACTGGCAAGATAGCAGTTTATTCCCATCTCACGTAGGCTTTGGAGGAATTCGAGGGACATGGGTACACGGAGCGGTTCAGCGGACAGTTTCCCTGCAGTGAGTCCCGTGATCCGCTTTTCAACGACAGGCAGCAATCGGCGGTTATATTCGTCTTTATAAGCAAGCGGTTCCTTCGGTGTGCCGCCGCGTTTCTCAATCTCCTCGCTGAGTTGCATCATCTGATAGATCGTCTGTTTGCCCGTCAATCTATCCACAAATTCAACGACAAGTGCCTCAAGTTGTTCTGGTGTCTCAGTGGTATCCGTTTCCGTCTGAAGAAATTCAACCATCATCGGTACCATCACGTTCTGCCAACCGTCTCGGATGAGCGAGATGGTACCATCAAAATCGAAAACGACATGGCGGATGTTCCCTGTTTGAATTTCACGGTGGATTTCAATTGAAGTGTTGTCTAAAAATAGATTTTCCATAGTTATCCTGGAATGGTTATCAGTTATTAGTTATCGGTTATCAGACAAGAATCGTTAGTGGTGGTTCTGAACGCGGGTAAGTGCTACACGCTTAACTGGCAACCGCCTCAGACCCAGGCCCGGTAGGTTCGGTTTTTGCGGCGTACTCGCCCAGATGCGATGTGCATCGCGGTGTACACACCCAAATTTTTCCCACACGCGGAGACCAAATTTTGCTTCGCAGTGAGAATGCTTTACATTTGCGATCTGCATTCCTAACCGAACCGGCTCGTTAAAAAGAGACGTGAAATCCAACAATTTCTTAAAATTGAATGGCTCTGGGCAACCACTAAAAAGGCATTGATTCCTCTGTTCTTTTGTGATAGTATAATGGCATTGTGAGAGTTAAGCAAGTCTTTTCAGCGTCACTTGCAAGCAGAAACTTGTTGTAAAAAGAACACAGTAGGAACTATAACTGGTGAACGAAAAAGAGATTCTCAAAAAAATCCAACGCATCGAAATATTTACCAATCGTCTTGTTAACACTGTCTTTGCCGGGGAGTATGAAAGTGTTTTCAAAGGACAGGGGATTACCTTTGATGAAGTCCGTGAGTATCAAGTCGGCGATGAAATCCGTACGATTGATTGGAACGTCACCGCACGCATGGGGCAGGCTTATATCAAAAAATACGTAGAAGAACGCGAACTTGTGATGATGCTGGTTGTGGATATGAGTGCCTCAACCAGTTTCGGGAGCATTGCTGAGACGAAAGCGGAAATTGCTGCCGAGATTGCAGCACTCCTCGCCTTTTCCGCTATCAAAAACAACGACAAAGTTGGGCTTATCTGCTTCACCGATACTGTTGAACACTTCGTCGCGCCACGGAAAGGGAAACGGCACGTCTTGCGCGTCGTTCGCGATATCCTCCATTTTCAACCCAAGCAGTCCAGAACAAACATTGAAACGGCATTGACGTTCGTTGATAAGGTGCTTAAACCGCACAGTGTTGTGTTTCTTATTTCTGATTTTAAGGATACAGGATATGAAAAGCAGTTACGCTTGAGTAGCAAACGGCATTCACTCATCGCTATCACGTTACAGGACAGGCGAGAGATGGAATTGCCGGATGTCGGACTGATAGAACTTGAAGATGCTGAAACTGGAGAGACAATGGTCGTTGATACGCGTTCTGCAGAAGCACGGCAGCTGTACACAGAACTGAATCAGCGTGCCGATGCGGAACGTCGCCAGATTTTCCGAGCAAGTCAGGTTGATTCTATTGATATCAGGACGGACGAGCCTTATGTAAAACCGCTTATCCGATTTTTCCGCCAACGTGCTGCCCGAAGTTAAAGTTCTTTTAGAATTATGAGTAAACTGGAAGTAAAGAATTTAACGCAGACCTTTGCTCAGAAAGGCACCCAACTACCGGTGCTGGACGATTTGAACTTCTCTGTTGATGACGGAGAGTTTGTCGCCTTGCTGGGTCCCTCCGGCTGTGGCAAGAGTACGCTTTTTAATATCATCTCCGGGCTGCTCGCGCCAGATACCGGTAAAATCTATCTCAACGGCAGACGCATCAACGGTAACACCGGAGATTTCGCCTATATGCAACAGAAAGATCTCCTTTTACCGTGGCGGACGGTGCTCAGGAATGTGCTCGTCGGTCCAGAGATTCACAAGGAATCACTTGATACCGCAAATGTGGAGGCAAAGCGGCGTTTAGCACAACTCGGTTTGAGTGGGTTTGAAAATAGTTACCCGACGCAGTTATCAGGAGGTATGCGGCAACGGGTTGCACTCGTCCGAACGCTCCTGTTTCAGAAGCAGACCCTGCTTTTAGATGAACCCTTCGGGGCACTGGATGCGATGACGCGCACCGTTATGCAATCCATCCTGCTTGACATCTGGACAGAAGGGCGGCAAACTGTCCTTCTCATCACGCATGATGTTGAGGAGGCACTCCTGCTTGCAGATAAAATCTATGTGCTGACAGCGAGACCGGCAACACTAAAGGCAGAGGTTCCCGTTCCCTTATCGCGTCCGCGGAACATAACCGATGCTTCTCTCATTCGCCTGAAAAGCGAACTCTTAGCATTATTACAAGTCGAGATGTCAAAGGTGTTTGGTACGAATTAGCACTACTCCGTATCCGAATCCTTTAGCAATGTCCGCCAAAATGAACGTGAAGGACGGTTCATATTGTCAAACATCTCGTAATTCTCGTTCCTGCAAAATTCGTAGAGTGCTTCAGTCAATGGAATTTCAAATCCTGCGGCTTCTGCAGCTGCGAGGAAATAGGGCAATTCTGGGTATTTCACGACGAGTGTCTTCCCCTCTCCATCAATGATGCGTTTGGCAATTCTGTCAAAGTGTCCGCGCCAACCATCACCCATACCGACTGCTTCACGAATTGCGGTTGGATCCACGCCTGCACAAACGCCAAATGCCATCGCCTCCATGAAGGCTGCGTCCGCAAGTCCCATCGCCAATTGGTTCACACCTTTGACAATCTGCCCAGCACCACTCGATCCACAATACACCACATATTTTGGTTCGCCGAGGATTTCCAAAATCGGACGGTATTTTTCGACAACCGCAGCATCACCACCGACAAAAATACGAAGTGTGCCTGTTTCAGATCCATGCGGTCCTCCACTCACGGGGGCATCTATAAGCGTAGCACCCTTTTCAGCAAGTGCTGTCGCCAGCTCCCGTGTCTTCTCCACTTCTGTTGTGCCTAAGTCAACGAAAACGTGCCCCTCACGAGCATTAGGGATAAAATGTTGTTCAGCAACACTACAAAAAATATCTGAAGAACGCAAACTGGTTATGATAACATCGCTACCTTTGACGACTTCGGTCGTATTCTTACCCGCGGTCGCGCCTGTCGCAGCGAGTGCCTCACATTTTGCGGCATCAATATCATATCCGATGAGCGGATATCCAGCATCATGAAGGTTCTTTGCCATCCTTCCGCCCATGTTTCCGAGTCCAATAAAACCGATTGTGGAGAGTTGTTGAGATGTCATGATTATCCTACGATTCAATTTCTGAAAGTTATTGACGCGATCACGCTACCGTTGGTGTCATTGTCCATACATCTAATCTATTTAAGAGCACTTCACCACCGCGCGCGAAAATTGAGATGCCAAGGCTATCCGCTCGCGTAGGGTAGATGCGTTGCGTTAGGCACTGTCGATTGTTTGCAAAAACCTCCAGCACCGAACGATCTAAGAAAATATGGAGTTTCAGGGGTTCCCCGTCAACCAGTTTGAAGGGTGCCTCCTGTAAAAGCGTCCAACGTTCTCCGCCATCTTCGTCTTGGGGTGTGAGACGTGGATACTTTACTTCCTCATCTAACGTTGATTTTGTGAGATCAATTTTGAGTGTCTCGGTAGTCACTGAACAAACAATAGCCGTTTCCTCTTCTCCATCGGGTGATCTGCGCACTTTTACACCGAATTCTGTCGCGCCTCGCGGGGCAATCTCCAACTGCAGTTCAAGACAGTCACCGTTTACCTTTTCAATACTGAGTTCCGTATCAGCCTTGAGTTGAATCGTTTCCTGATAGTGATGCTTGGTGCGGAGTTTTTCGAGGTCTGGAGCGGGTTCAATACAGAGACTCCCATCTTCATTTAACGATAACAGTCGTGGCAGCGTCATCACGGAAGCCCATCCGTATTTCTCCCATGGACGCGCTTCACGAATCCAACCGAAGAAGATACGTCGTCCTTTATCATCAAGGAGCGTTTCGGGGCCAGAGAGTTGCCCACCTTGCCAGTTCATACGTCCGTGCGTTTCAGGATAGAACTGTTCATCTGCATAACGTCCTAAGTAGTAGTGCGCCATACCGTAAGGACGATGCCCATGCATTAAGAGCATATACTTATCGCCAAGTGGAAAGAAGTCTGGACAGGCACAATCCTCAACCGCATCCGTCCAACACCGTGAAGATTTGTAAAACGGACCGCGGTATTCCCAATGAATGCAATCCTCCGAACGGAAAAGACTTGTGGCATCACCTTCGTAGCCATCTCGGGTGTTTTTGTTGCCTATAAGTGCATAATAGGTGCCGTTTTCGTACCAAGCGCACGGATCAAAGACGCGATATTCCTGTGGTTCGTCTGGTATCGGAATGACAGGATTGGCAGATGAAGGGGCCCAGTCAATCAAATTGTCATCCTCACTGGTTGCAATACAGGTGCCTTGACCGGGTACGTGATAAATAAACGTCGGGACAGGGGCGTTTTCAATAGCGTCTCCACTATATATCCCGCGTGGCATGGATCCGTCAGTGGCAGGTTTTATTGCAGGTGGGTGGTGTATCCAATGCACCAAATCGCAGCTGGAGGAGTGGTCGAGGACTGGCAGCCATTCATCTGCGTTTGGGTTCGGCATCCGTCCAAGATAAAAGACGTGATAGCGTCCATTCCAAAAAATGGTGCAGTTTGCATCATTGAAAAACCCTTCAGGTGGGAGCAGGTGATACCGTGGGCGATGCGGGTCCGCTGAAAGCAGTCCTCGCAATTCACGAGCGTTTCCAATATATTCTTGGAGGTTTTCGATTGTCGTTTCTGGATTCATTGTGTCGCGCCTTCTCCACACAAATTTTATTGTTTCAAACATTTTCAAACACAACGTACGGTGTCAGAGTATACCACGTTATGGAAGCGTCCGCAAGAGAAATCCGGTTGCGCCGAATCTGTTTTGAAGCGTCCGAGAAAAGTTTTTCTTGAGGTTTTTTATGCCGTTTGCTATACTGCCGATGATCGGTTTCAGTACCATTCGGTCAAGTAAACTTTGCCTCGCTTTGCTGGACTTTCGTTCAACCCTATGGATTTGAACAGAGGAGGTAGAAAATGATGCATACGATCAGATGTGCCTTGATTCTAATCATATTCACTTTTGTGGTGTTTGATGCACCAGCGGAAATCTTGTTGACAGAAGATTTTGAGGGTGAATTGGATTTAACAACCAAATGGCAGACAAACACACCGAAATTCGTCTACCCAAAGGACGGCATTCTCTACTTGGACCAGGGGAAATCCGGTGGAGACTACGTAAGTCTCCGATCTCTTCAGCACTATAACGATGTCATCATCTATTATGAATGGTTCATTATAGAATGGAGCGGACAGGGAGATGGTGGTGGCGCGTTGCGGCAGACACCGAACGGTTCTTATTGGATGCGCTGGTGGGGACGCAGCAATGTCAAGGTAACGACGAATAAGGCTGGACCCGTGAACGCTTGGCAACCCTTTCCTGTAAAAGGCGGCCAAGCGCAGGCGAATTACGCGCAAGGATCAGACCATTTCATATTGAAAGCGGCGTTAATGACGCAGGAAAAACGTGTCACCGTTCATATATGGGATGTCACTGAGAAAGAACCGGTACAGGTCGCCGAGTGGGAAATCAAGGACAATACTTACAAATCAGGGAACATTAGTTTTGACTGCTGGAAATTCGGTATTTATGGTGTTGATAACGTTATCGTTGCTACACCAGAACATGAAGCGGAGATCTTCGCCGACAACTTTGATCCGACAAGACTTGCCGTTCAACCTGAAGGAAAACTCACGACGCTGTGGGGACATCTAAAATTAAATGATTGGTAAACAGAAAGGAAATTAGCCATGACAAAATGTGCACTAATCAGTGGTAGAGGTATGGGAATGATGCACGGTGGAAACTTCCACAACCATCCCGATGCAGAAGTGGTGGCAGTGTGCGATATGGACCCGGAACTCCTCGCGAAAGCGAAAGAACATTTTGGGATACCGGGGTATACGACAATTGAGGAACTCTTAGCGAATTGTGATCCGGATCTTGTGCTTCTCATTGTTAATGAAACCCGACGTATCCCCCCACTGCGCCAGTTGCTCGAAGCTGGCCAGAATGTATTCACAGAGAAACCGCTCTGTGGATTAGAGGGACAGGCGCGAGTACGTGAGGAAGACCTCGGAATTGCGGCACCTGCTATCGGAACGTGGCGCGACTCTAATCTCAAATTCGGGATTGATTTCAACTATCGGTTTATGCACCATTTCCGTAAACTTCATGACGATGTTGCTGAGGGACGGCTGGGTGAGATCCGGATGGTACACGCGCGTGCACATTTCAATTGCTGGTCCCATATTATCGACCAAATCCTCTGGACGGTGGGGAGGCCGGAGTGGGTGAGTGTTGTCGGTGATCCGAGCGAATCCGGTGGTTGGGGACGTTTAATTCATATCGGTTGGGAAAATGGAGTTATCGGCTCTCTCAGCGGTACAAACCTATGGGGCTACGACGATCATCCGCTCCGCGTCAAGGTGCTTGGCGATGAATTTTATGCGGAGGCAAAAGGGTTGGAAGGTTCTTACGTCCGTAGGAAAGCGAATAACTCTGAAATAGAAGAAGTCTGGGAAGCCGAGCAGGATAAACCCGAAATGCCAGAATCTTTCAAACGGATGGCTGATGGCGTAATCAAAGCGATGCATGCAGACACTTCGTTCCCCGCAGACGGTGAAGCGGCATGGAATGAACTGCTGTTTGAGGCTGCAGTGCACAGATCTGCTTTGCAGAATAATGCACGTGTATTTCTGGCAGATGTAGAAGCAGACGCGTTTGCCTAAAGACGTGTACAGGCGCGCTTTTCAGTAACCTCTTATGGTAGGAGCGAGCTCTGCTCGCGATCCCTAACAATTACCACCCTAAAAGCGCGCCTCCACTTTAAGCAGCTCCACCTCTAACAGCGATCTTGATCGCATCCTTTCCATCTAAGTGATAACTACCGTGAAGTGCATCGAACCCCTTAGGGACATCCTCTAATGGAAGAATGTGACTGACAAACCCATCAAAGAGCGAGGCGTGTTTCTCCAGCATCGGGATAGCCCGTAGGAAATGTTTCCTCTCAAACCCCCATCCGGCTTCCAATCGCAAGTTTTTGCGCATTAACATCTGGTTCGGATTGCAGTCGAAGCTGCCAACATCCACGAAATGCCCATACACAACATAAGTCCCACCGTATCTGATATAGTCTAAACCTTCCGGGATAGCCGCAAGGAAGCCCGTGCATTCGTAGACGACATCTGCCCCTTCGCCTTGTGACGTATTTTCTCGAACAATCCGTTTTCGCTCTTCCGGGTCCGGTACTTCGGCGATGTCGATGGTGAGGTCTGCCCCCAACCTTTTCGCCATCTCAAGTCTGCCGGGCGGACCACCGACGACGATAAGCCTGCCCGCACCAGAGACTCTTGCCCAATTAAGCGCAAGCAGCCCGATCGGACCTGTTCCCTGAATCACAACCGTATCCCCGAATTCGATTTTTCCACGTGAGACGCAATGCGCAGCACACGAGGCGGGTTCCGCGAGAACGGCAATTTCAGGGGGTAGATCGGTTTTAAGAAACATATTCGTCGACGGGTTTGATAGGTAAATGTACTCACTAAATCCGCCTCGCAGATACGGTGCTTCTTCCGACGGCGAAAAGCCGAGACCACCACTCGGAGAGAGGGCAACTCTGTCCCCTACTTTAACTGGATTTCCGAGGTAGTCCGTTTCGACTCCTTCCCCTAAAGTATCAATCACACCAACGTTCTCATGTCCGAGGATAATATCGTGATTGATACGCTGAAATTCCCAGTTGTGGAGGTCAGTCCCGCAAATACCGCCCAATTCCTGACGCACGAGTACTGTGCCGGGTTCAGGGTCAACGATCGGATACTCTCGGATTTCAAAACTTTTGCCACTCATGACAGTGGCGCGTGCGGTTCTGGTTGCCATTGTAAAACCCCTTTCCTACTGTAGGAGCGAACTTTGGTCGCGACTCCTTATGTTTTATTCAGATCCAATTTTAACAATTATCTTCCCAAGTTTCTCGCCTGTAAAAAGCGCGATAAACGCCTTTGGCGCATTTTCTAAACCTTCTACAATTGTCTCTTCCCACTGTATTTTGCCTTCGGTTATCCACTGACGCATATCGTCGTAGAATTCAGGATTCCGCTCCGTAAAGTCGGTCACGATAAATCCCTGTAATTTAATCCGTTTGCCGATGGCGGTACTGAGATTCGTCGGACCTGGCGTAGGTTCAACATCGTTATATTGGGAGATCATGCCACACAATGGAATACGTCCGTGCATATTCATCACTGCGAGTGCTGCTTGGAGATGTCTGCCACCCACATTCTCGAAGTAGATGTCGAGTCCATCTGGGCAATGCTTCCTGAGTTCGGCTTCCAAGTCGTCAACCTGTTTATAGTTAAAAGCTGCGTCAACTCCAGCTTTCTCCAGTAGCCACGTGACTTTCTGATCTGAACCTGCGCTCGCCACGACGCGGCAGCCTTTGATTTTTGCAATTTGACACACGATTGAGCCAACCGCGCCCGCTGCGGCAGAGACGAAAACCGTTTCGCCTGCTTTGGGTTGACCTATCTCCAGAAACCCAAAGTATGCAGTGCGTCCAGGCATACCGACCGCACCTAAAAACGACTGCAGTGGCGCAATAGTTATATCAGCAGCAGTTAAACTCCCTGCTGCTGCGATGTAATGATCCCGCCACCCAAGCGGACCCGTCACATAATCTCCAACTTTAAAC
Organism: Candidatus Poribacteria bacterium; assembly: GCA_965208735.1. Lineage (GTDB taxonomy): Bacteria > Poribacteria > WGA-4E > WGA-4E > WGA-3G > WGA-3G. The sequence continues at coordinate 2,848,898 of CBDBPM010000002.1, read as the reverse complement.
TGATCACTGTTTGATTGCACGATCCGTCCGGCGCATCCGCCTTCAAGGGATTGACCGGGTTCAGCGGACCGCATGCCCCCACGCATATATGGGTCTACCGACGTGTATAGGTTTTGGATTAATACCTCTCCTTCTGCAGGTTCACGGAGAGGCACCTCTACAAGTTCAAAATCGCTCTCCTTGGGCATACCGACAATCCGATTCTTAAGATGAATTTGTCTGCTGACAATGTTTGACATTTTTTCTCCTATCGACTGATAGCCTGACGTTGTTTATTTCAACTGTGTTGATGTAATACCATTTCTAAAAGTTTATATCGCATTAACCGCATCTTTCACCCAAATGCGATCTGCATTCCTAACCGCACCGGGCATAACCTAAAACAGGGGATTCTTTTATGAGGAATTGTCAATCAGAATTGGTATAATATAGCATATCCGAGAAAAAAGTCAAGATAGCGAGAGAATTTATTGCGGTGAGAGTTATGTTATTTTTTAGAAGTAAACTCTTTTAGATTGAACATCGTTTTAGGATTAGACTGATAAGTCTGAATAAATTATTGTGTTTTTCAGGGAGCTATACTTATACATAAAAAAACCGGGGTGTTATCATTTAGAGTTCAATTTCCACCCCTTGGCGTGCAACGTGATTTAGAGGTGCTATTGAAAACAAAGCGCAACTTGCGGCGCGCCCAACAAAAAACTAAATTTTAAAATAATATATAAACTGCAGTTTCCTGAATAAGAAACCCAATAAAATAATAAACACAACTTAAGTGGAGTTTATCATGAAACAGCAAGTTTTGACGCAAAAAATCAGCATATCCATTTTTTTCGCACTATTATTCATATTTAATATACACGGTATGGCTGATGCGGAACTGAAGTTCATAGAAGGTGAGACAACTACCCGCGAAATCGCTGAAAACACAGCAGTAGGTACAGACGTTGGGGACCCATTGAGATTTGCCTCTGGTAATTGCCGTCGGTACAGGCTTCGTGGTCCCGATGCAGAGTCATTTGACCTGCGGCGTGTCTACCGTGGTGTGCAATTGAAAACCAAGAACACATTAGATTATGAAACCAAGAATTCCTATGAGGTACGCGTCATTGCTACAGGCGAGGGCACTTCGGATACAATCACGGTGACTATTATAGTAACGGATGTCAATGAAACACCGATGTTTGCTGAGGGGCGTGATGGAGATAACCGTATTTACCGCTCGATTCCAGAAAATACAGCGGTAGGCACGAACATCGGAGATCCCGTGTCAGCGACGGATCCTGATGGCTCCGAAGTCACTTTGACATATAACCTCGGTGGTCCTAATGCCAATATGTTTGAGATTGATAGTGGCATGGGGCAGTTGAAAACCAAGGCACTTCTCGACTATGAAGCCTTTGATAACGAACCGCGTGCCTATTTCGTAAATGTTGAGGCTTCTGACGGTACAATGTCTACGGAAATCGAGGTTTGGGTCGATGTTGAACCCGTAAACGAATTCGCTCCAACGTTTATAGAAGCGGACGCGGCAACCCGCGAGATACACGAAAAAGAAGAGGTAGGCGCGAATATCGGAGAACCTGTGTTAGCGACAGATATGGATATGGGTGAAACTTTAGAATACAGCCTCACCGATGCTGATACAGAAACGTTTGAGATTGATAGCGTTACGGGGCAGTTAAGAATCAAAGCACCATTAAATTATCAAACCAAGCCTGTCCATACAGTGAAAGTAGTAGCCTCGGATGGTAGCAAAGTCGGCAGCATTATCGTCACTATTCGGGTCTTGGCTGATATTGTGGATATACCGGATCCGACTTTGGCGAGAGTTATTCGTAGAAAACTCGGCTTGCCGGCTGATGCGGATATAACCCAAAAGGCGATGTCAGAGTTAACGACCCTAAATCACAACAGACGCAAACCAGAGATACGTAGTATCACTGGATTAGAACATGCAATAAACCTAACGACGTTATTGCTTGATTACAATTGGGTCAATGACATCACACCCCTTGCGAGTTTGACGAAGCTAACAACACTGCAAATTGAAGGGAATCGTGTCGATAGACTTAGTGCCCTTACGGGTTTGACGAAACTAACATCACTACATCTCTCGGACAATAGGATAGGGTATCTCGTACCCCTTGAGGGATTGACGAATCTCACAGAGTTACGCCTCGAATCGAATCGGGTAGACGACATCACATCACTTTCAGGTTTGACAAACCTAAGGACATTACATCTGGCGCACAATTATCGCCTAACGGATATCAGTCCACTGGCAGATTTAGTCAATCTTGAAACGTTAACGCTCGAATACTGTCCAATTACTGATTTTTCGCCGCTTGAAGGTCTCACGGTAGATACCGACATTGATGTGCCAAGCGGATCGGTGCCAATGATCCGGGACAACAGAACCGATTTCGCTTTGGACCCAGCCGTACTTAAGACGTTCGATAGAGAAACGCTTCAAACGCAGCTGCAAAGATTGACGGCTGCAAACGACGGGTCGCTGATGTACCGACGGGTAATTACAATGCTTGAATCAATTCTGGCATCAATGCGTCCGGACAAAACAGCATTACTCGCGAACTATCCGAATCCGTTTAACCCAGAGACATGGATTCCCTATCACTTGGCGAAGTCTACCAATGTGCAGATTACTATCTATAACGCACACGGCACCGTCGTCCGACATTTAGAGTTAGGGCATCAATCTGTGGGATACTATATAAGCCGGAATCGTGCAGCGTATTGGGATGGCAAAAATGCCTTCGGTGAATATGTTGCAAGTGGCATCTATTTCTATCAGCTGCAGGCAGACACGGTGTCTCCGCTGCGTAAAATGGTTATTTTGAAGTAACCTTTTCCTATAGGCGCGGTTAAAAAAACCGCGCCTTCCTATTTCTTCATAAGTATGCTTCCGTCATGCTTCCATTTTTCTATCCGCTTTTTAAGTAAATCCTGTTTTTAACCACAATACCTCTCAAACACACCAACTGAACGCTCCGAAATTCGTTTGACATTTGTTTATAAATGTGATTTGATGAATACAGTAGCGAATAATCTGTGTAAGGAGTAACCTATCTTCATCCGAGGAGGAAAAATGAACGATCCCGCTTACGAGTTTCTTAGAACCGATTTTGGACATGAGGTATATGATAGCTGGTACCTTGAACATGCCAGTCACAATTTCGAGGCACCGGAATTTGTAAAAAAACACTTCCGTTTCTATGAAGAGGTGCTACGGCTATCTAAAAATGACATAATATTAGAGGCGGGTTGCGGCACAGGAAGCTATGCGCGTGAATTCGCTCGTCAGGGTTATCATGTTGTTGGAATGGACCTGTCGCCGAACTTTCTTGCTGAGGCTCAAAATATCACGCAACGCGAAAATTTAGAAATTGAATTTATTCCGGGTGACTATAACGAAATGAGTTTTGAAAAGAAGTTTTCTGTCGTTTTCTTTGAAGGTTCATTTTTTTATCGCTCCAAGGAAGGGTTGGTATCGCTCTTAAGCCGAATCCATAAAGCACTTATGCCGAATGGCAGGCTCTATTTTGTTCATGCAAATCAAACAATAAAAAAACAGCGATTTCCTATGGCTAATTGGAGTGAAATTAAGAAAAATGTGTTTGTCCTGCAAAGTCAAGAATATGAGGAAAGCAATGACGGATCAAGATGCAGTTGGCTTAAAATAGATTTAGAAACGCAGAAACATTACAGGTGCGACTATTTTGTTAAGTGCCTCTCCCCGGACGAACTCAAGGACTGTCTTGTGAAAGCAGGATTTATGGATTTCCATTTCTACAAGAAGCGTGGGTTCGGAGATTTCCATCCAGAGAATGATGATGGGTTCTCTGTGGTGGCTAAAAAATGATAGCAACTGAGGGCAAATATGAAAGTCGAAAAACCGAAAGAAAAATATGATCAATTAATTGCTGACGGTTATTGTGTCGTTGAAGATGTCTTAAAGGAAGAGATGCTCGTCCGACTTCGTTCGGTAACCGATGAACTGCTTGATGCACAAACGGAAGATGAACGTGCTGCCCATCGCTCCTCTGGTAGTATGATCAGTGTATATATGCATCCGCTGTTCGCTGAATTGGTCGCTTATCCGCGCGCACTACTGGCTCTTGAGGCTTTAGGTTTCTTAAGACCGAAATGGTCGTCGGGATACGTCATCAGCAAACCGCCGCAGAGTCCACCCCTATTTTGGCATCAGGACTGGTGGGGTTGGAACGATCCGTGCAGCTACACAGCACTGCCACAACAGTTATTTCTTATGTATTATTTGGTTGACACAACACCTTCCAACGGGTGCCTCCGTGTGATTAAAGGCTCACATCTGAATCGGCATCCGCTGCACGACATACTACCAAGTGCCCACGGTGAAGCACTCCAACGCGTCGATGATACTGACCATCCTGCCTATCAATACTTTCCGGGTGAAGTTGATATACCCGTGAAAGCAGGAGACTTGGTTATCGGTGATTCGCGTTTATTACACGCTTCACACGGCAATCAATCGGATGAACGCCGAACCGTGATTACACTCTGGTATCATCCATTTTTCGCGCTGTTACCTGCAGAAATGCAAGCACATATCGGTAGGCTCCGGCAAAGTCTTGCTTGGTCGGATGCCGATTGGGCGCGAATTGCCGAACTCGCGCCGGTCTGTGAAGGCGATGTTGAACCGTTAAAATGGAATCGGAACCCGGGACCTGAACTGAAGTAGCCAAGTTCCAACATAAACAATTTGATTTGAAAAAAGCGGTATTTCATGGTACACTATACAGGACCGAGACCGAAAGTTTATATTGAAACGACAGTTGTGAGTTATCTAGTGGCTCGGCATAGTCCTGATGCAACATTAGCATCTTGGCAACAGGCAACTCAGCAGTTATGGGAGGACTATGCGGATAGACTTGAGTTTGTTGTTTCAGATATAGTTCTTGTTGAGACGAGACGTGGCAATCCAATTGCAGCTCAACAGCGGCTTGATGCGTTATCCTCTTTAACAGTACTGGAAACGTTACCAACAGTTGATCCGCTTGCACAGAGGTTGCTAGATACTGGCGCGGTACCACAAAATTTTCGATCGGATGCACAACACATCGCTATCGCCACAGTACATAGTGTCGAATACCTTGTATCATGGAACCATAAGCATATCGTGAATGCAAACAAGCGTGAGCATATCAACAAAGTTTGTCAAGCAGCAGGATTTAAACCTATAACTATTTGCACACCGATAGAGTTAATGGAGGAATTTCACATGAAAGAGGCACCTGAGGACTACACTGATCCTATCCTTGAAGAATGCCTGCGGATGAAGGCGGAGTTCAACGCCCAATTCAACTCTATGGAGGAACTCTCCGCGTATTTGAAATTGGAAAACGAAAAGTTCAAAAAACAGGGATGGAAATACGTCTCATACTATAAGCCACCAGAACAATCTGGAAAGGATACCTAAGCTAAAGGAGAGGTTCCATGCCACAACCTTCGGTTTTTCATGCCTACATGTTTGGTGAATAGGAGCGAAAAATCTTGGATAGCGACCGGTATTTCGTTTTCCTCGGCTTGCTTACGCTAACTGCTCAGGGAAAGCTAACAAACTCATTTGAGGAATAGCCAGTGGATAATTCGCTGGCTTTGAGAATGATAAAGGAGAGAATAAAAGATGGAAACTACAGTCACAAGGTTAAAACTATTATGTGTCAGTTTAATGGTTATGAGCCTGATGTTTGTAGGTGTCAGCACTGCTAAAATTGACTTCGGAGATTGCGTCGGCATGTGGCTCTTTGATGAAGGGAATGGCAACAAAGCCGAAGACTCTTCTGGCACAGGCAATGACGGCACGATTGAAGGTGGCGCAAAATGGGTGAATGGCAAATTTGGCAAGGGTTTGAGTCTTGACGGCTCGGATGATTACGTCGAAATTGCGCACGATGATTCTTTAAACGTTGGCGGTGAACACACGATCGCGCTCTGGTTTAAATTAGACAAGCCGCCTGCTGGTGGGATGGGTGTTGTGACTAAAGATGATTGGGCTCCTGGATTTTGGTGGGATGGCGGTGTAATTCGACATCATACGCACGACCCACCCGCCACGCTTCACTATATAGATGCACCTTGGAGTCCAGATACGGATTGGCATCATGTTGCCGCTATCTGGGATGGTGAAGAGTTTATAATATATCTGGACGCTGATGAGATTGGCGCTGGTGTAACTGGACCAAACTTAGGAAGGAATCCGTTAACTGATAAACCCTTTTTGATAGGTATCTATCTCGCCACTGGACAACATGGTCAGTGGGGTCAGCATCTCGGTGCGATAATTGACGACGTTGCCGTCTTTAATGTGGCATTGAGCAATGATGATATTGAAACCCTCATGAATGACGGATTAAAAACAGCAGCCGATATTGAACCTTTAGGTAAGCTCACTACGACTTGGGCTGACATTAAAGCCGATTAACCCCCAAAGGCTGCGTTGGTTGGCAAGACCGAGTGGGATTCAATACTGGGCACCCTCGGTCTTGCTGAAAGTATCACTGAATGGGAGGCGTTTTTATGTCGCAAAACCCCCTGAAAGCCTGTTTTGACAGGCGAGATTCACTGTTTCATACCTACACTTTTGGTGAACAAGAACGGAAAAAATTAGATCGGGATGGACATTTTGTTTTGCCGGGTGTGCTTACACCCGATGCACAGGAAAACCTGACACGTTCGCTGTCGCGTATTCATGAACTCTCACGCACGCCGACAGAAGGGCATGAGCCAAACCGGTTTTCTGCAGAATACGACAGTTATCTCGAAAGCCTGATTGCACACCCACAAATGCTTGAACTTGCACGAAAGGTGTTGGGTGATAATATCCGATACGATCATTGTGTGAGTCTGAACAGGCCCGGTGGCAACGGCGGCATTGGTTGGCATAGCCACGGATACTCCGATGACGATCCGAATTTGGGTTTTGTCCGTATCTTCTTCTATGTCAACGGTTTTGAACCGAACGATGGCGGTTTAAAAGCCGTCCCCGGAAGTCATCTCTATCGGGACGCAAAAATCCATGGACGCACAGATGATGCCCTGCGAGAAGAGTGGTTGGCAGGAAAAACGCACCCAGAAACAGGCCAACCATTAGAGATTAAGGCGTTAGCTGCACCACCGGGCACAGTCGCGCTGATGTGGACGCATGCAGCACACGCAGTGAGCGCAAGAAAACCAGATAGTGATACGCGGTGGTGTGTGGTTTATGCCTATCGTAACCCCGGTAAACCCTCCGGTGCCCGCTGGATTACACCCGAATTTGAGCGAAAACCGATTCCCGGTGCAGAAGGGTTAATGTCTCTTTATTAAAATTAACCCAAGTTGCTACCTAATAGATCTTGGATGCTTAGACATAGATTTTTCAAGGAAAACTTTCTCTTTGTACCCCGTAGGGGTGTTATTGCTTCGCAGTCAGAATAGAACTTCGGAGTTTTTTATGCCACAAAATCCGATTTTTCATGATTACACCTTTGGTGCTCAAGAACGGAAAGAATTAGATCATGTTGGTCATTTTGTGCTTCCCGGACTTTTGACTACTGGTGCTCAGGAACGATTGACAGAATCCTTGGCTCGGGTTGAATCGCTTATACCGGGTTGCAAAGAAGGGTATGAACCGAACAGATTTGCTGCGGAATATGATAGTTACCTCGAAAGTCTAATCCCACATCCGCAAATGCTTAAACTCGCGAGCGAAGTGCTTGGTGAAGAAATCCGATACGACCACTGCGTGAGCCTCAATCGCCCAGGCGGCAACGGTGGCATCCATTGGCATAGCCACGGATACTCTGATGACAATCCGCGCTACGGTTTTGTCCGTATCTTTTTATATGTTAATGGATTTGAGGCAGATGATGGCGGTTTGAAGGCTGTTCCCGGAAGTCATCTTTACCGAGACCCTAAAATTCGGGGTACGACTGACGATGCACTGCAAGAAGGTTGGTTGGCAGGAAAAACCCATCCTCAAACCGGTGAACCGTTAGAAATTGAGGCGTTATCGGTACCACAAGGAACGGTCGTCCTGATGTGGACACATGCGGCACACGCAGTAACACCAAGAAAACAAGATAGTGACACCCGGTGGACAGTCGTTTACGGATATCGTAACCCTGGGAAAGATGCCGGTCCCCGCTGGATTACACCCGAATTTGAGCGAAAGCATATCCCTGGTGCAGAAGGGTTGATGTCTCATTATTAAAGTAGTAGGCACGCTCCGCCGTGCCGTAACCTGTAACCGAAAGCAGCCATGCCAGAAAATAAACCGAATATTCTATTTCTCATCAACGACGAACACCGTCCCGATGTCCTACCAATCGAAGGAGACACGGCTATCCGCACGCCGACGCTCTCTCGGTTTATGGATGAGGGTATCTATTTCCGTAACGCCTACACGCCTTCGCCGATTTGTGTCCCTGCACGCCAAAGCTTTCTTTCAGGACTTTATCCGCGTAACTGCGGAAGCCTCAATTTTGGTGATCCAATGCCGACAGAGGTCCGAACGATTCCAGGACAATTGGGAAACTACGGATACTATTCCTGCTGCGCGGGCAAGATGCACTTCGTCGGGACAGATGTGATGCACGGCTGGCAGGAACGGGTCGGACGCGATATTATCGGTGCTAACGGCTATCCGTATCCGGCTGTCAAGGACGAACACTACGCGCGGACAGAACAGGAACCAGGCACTGGTCCGAAGCAAAGCAAGGTGATTCAGGAGGTTCGAGATGCACAACCGGGTTTGGGACAATGGATGCTCCATGACCAATACAATGTGGATGGTGCGATGCTGTTTCTTGAGGAGTATTTCGTCAACGCCTCTTACGATCGTCCCAAGTCAAACCCACTCTGTATGGCAGTAAGCCTCATCGCACCACACTATCCGTATCAGTGTCCGCTTGACCTGTTTACCTACTACATGCAGCGCGTGGAGCCGATTGTTGAAGAACCGAACGAGCAGTTTGGATACGACGATTTTTTTCGAGTCCGGGTCGGGCAAGATGTAACCTACCGTCAGGCGCACCGAGCAACCGCCGCCTATTACGGCATGATTGAGTGGATGGACGCACAATTCGGTCAGGTCATTGAGCAACTGGAACATTTGAACGTTTTGGACGATTTTATCATTGTTTTTCTCTCCGACCACGGCGAGATGCTCGGCACGAAAGGACTTTGGGAAAAACAGAGCTACTTCGAGGCGTCAGCACGCGTACCACTTTCTATCTGGTATCCGAAACGATTTGGACGAGAACCGAGAATCGTTGAACAGAACGTGTCGTTAGTGGATCTATTTCCGACTGTGTGCGAGTTAGCAGAGATTCCTGCGCCTGATGAACTTGATGGGCAGTCTCTCGTGCCATTGATTGACGGAAATGCGGAAGACTGGCATGATACCGTTTATAGTGAACTCTGGCGTGCCCAAAACGGACCCTCTGTGATGGTCAAAGAAGGCAATTTAAAGTATTTCCAATTTAACAACGATAAAGGATGGCCCGAACAGCTTTTTGATCTCTCCAAGGACCCGGATGAACGGAATAATCTCATTGACGTGCCTGCCTACGCCGACGCACTCTCAAAGCTGCGCGCTAAAGCCGATGCTTTACCTGAACCGCGACGCAAAGATAAGAACAACAGATTCATTGATCCCCATCGCCCGATCACGTTATCGAATTAAAGTCGCACTTCGCAAATTTAGATGCTTCCATCTAAGAGATCTGTTACCTGATAAAAGTCGTCATTTCTCCACTATAAGCATCTTTGATCCGTTGTGTGTGATTCAAAAGCAGGTCCAATTCTTGTATTTCTTGGTAAGAAAAATATCCATATTCGGTTGTTTCGCAACTCAGCCGGAGTTCACCACCCACGATTTCCGCTTCAAAGCACAAAGCCACTAACTGGATTTTGTTTCCATCTCGATACACGATTAACTCGTCTGGGGTTGTGTAAACGCCGATCAAGCGTTTTATATTAACTTGCAAACCTGTTTCTTCGTCAACTTCTCGGATACACGCCTCACTTGCACTTTCTCCTGGTTCCATTCCGCCACTCGGTAAACACCATTGGTTATTATCTTCGCGTCTCGTTAACAGAATTTTTTCCCGATCCTTATCAAAAATAACCGCCGAACATCCAACGCGGATTGTGCCATTTTTCCCGACGCGATGTCCTGTAATGATTTTAGCCATCTCCGTTTCTCCATTCGTTATTTAAAAAATACGCGTTCATTCAAACTATTTATGAGACACACTGTATAAAATTACGCACAGCAAATTACCAGTCCTTAAACGGAAATATCCGAGTCTCCGTTGCCATACCGTAGAAACTCCACAAACTGCCCGCGACGAACTCGCCAAGGATTAAACCGAGGAAGAAAGGTGCTGCTTTTCGGTGTAATTGCAATCCGCCCTGCTTGATAATCAGCCATTTAGCGATTGTGCTAATCATGAGTGAGATCCAGAGCCAGTTCATACACCAATCCGCTGCCCCAGAGACAGCGTACCCCACAGCATGGAAGGGCCACCAAAAGAACCGCATCCGTAGAAACATCAGAAGAAACGTGAATCCCATCCCGATACCCATAAACGTCACTTCAGGAATGTTCGTGTTTGTCGGGAAATTGAGCTGCTGTTGGAGTCGATTGAAAGGATGATGTGCGAAGCTGCCTGAAGATCCAAATCGATAGACATCATGCAGATATGCCCAGAAAGAACCGATAGACCCCACAACCACAGCCAAAAGCATCGCCCAAACCAGCGGTTTCGGGTTAAATCTTGCGCGTGAAGCGAGTTGGAAGCCCTCCAATTGATGCGGCATCGGGTGACTCCGGTGTGCGCGATTGAAGAAAAACAGGAAAGAGAGTGCCGTCAGATTAGAGCCTCCCATGCCACGTGACCCTAAAATCGCGGGTAAAGCGTAATCCGGTCCCATAAAATGTAGATCATGTGCTGGCGCACCAGATTCCACCCGCATGCGCGTGATCCCGGTTGAGAGTGCGAAATACATGACGAAAAAGGCGATACCGAGCGAAATGCTGATGCCTATCTTCACAGAAAACGCTATAAGATAGACACATCCTAACACAATGCCGATAATAGCGGTCCGGTAGCGCATCGGCTCAACCGATTCGTCAAGCCTTGAACGTCCCGTGGTGACTTGCTTGAAGACTTCAGCGAGGTATTTACGGCTCGCCCATACCGCGAAAATCGCAAGTCCGAGATACGCACCGAGGGATTGTTGACGGTCATAAGGGAATCCGGGTAGACTCCGAACGCCGATGATTGCACCACCGACCCTTTGCATCTTGCGAAACAGATAAAAGAACCAACAGGAAAAGGATAAATCTAATGGCATGAAGAATCCGAGTCCAATCACAAACGGATAGATAGAAAAGGGTGTCCATCCGATGGCATTCCACGGTTTTTCATTAAAAAACTGGCTGATATTCCGAAACCGAACGCCGATGATCGGAATTGTTGGAAAGAGATAACTGAGTCCGTTAACAAGATTTAGGAGTGAAACGAGGATAAACGCTGTCCAAAACACTCTGCCACGGAAAAAGTTGGCACCGCTGTCCCGCGTCATTTCTAACGGCAGTTGAATGATCGGATAGGCGAGCTTCTCGCGTTCTGTCCACTGTTTGCGTAGTACAACGTTGATACACAGCATAACAAAAACAAGCACCAAAATAAAACTTGTCCACCACAATGTCGGACCTAACCATGCCCGTAAAACCTCCATGTCATAAACAGTCGATTGTCCTTCGTAAAATCCCTCCAAAATCCGTTTATCTTGGACTGTCCCCCATGTCGGCATGTACCGGTAGAGAAGTTCCCGCCACTCGTTTTCAGGCGTATCAAACCAGAAGACGTGTCCGATCATCGGGATAAGCACCTGTGCGTGGTCGTGCGACGCGATAGCACTTGCCATACAGAGCATCACATAGATAACGAGCAACTCGCCGTGCGTCAATGCCCACTGCTGTTTTACTCGCCGCAGCAATAGATTGAAAAGCGTAATAATAAACAGAAAGAAAACCGCATTGAAAAAGAGCGACATTGTCGTCGGAAAGAGGCCCCACCAGACCATCTCCGTATACATAATCCAATAGCAGTTGATTGGGATAAGGATCAGTGCCAGTGTGACCGATTTTAGGGTGACACCGCGGGTCAGAACCATTGAATTCTCCTACTATTACGCAATCTTCGATAGGTATTGTCTATTTCGTTGCAGTTTTGAGCATCTCCACAATTTCGAGATGTCCCTTTGATTCCGCAAGCGTCAACGCCGTATCGCCCTGTCTATTTTTTAAGGTGGCATCGGCGCGATTCTCAAGTAAAAGCCGAACAATATTCGTATGCCCGCGCCACGCTGCGTACATCAACGCCGTTTCACCGGTCCGGTTTTGGGTGTTTACTGCCGCCCCTTTTTCAAGCAACCGTTTGATTATTTCCATATCCCTTGTCTTGTGGACAATGAAAATCAGCGGTGTATTACCGTTGGCACCTGTTACATTTACATCTGCCCCCGTCTCAATGAGAAACATCGCCACATCAATGTCCCCCTTCTCCGCTGCAATACGTAAGGGAGACCGTCCTACGGCATCTTTTAGGTTTACATCCACGCTTGTGCCACGAAGCGAGGCAACATCTCCTGTCCATACTGCTTTGAAGAGCCGATCCTCCGGTGTATCCGAAAATTCGGAAATGATGTGTTCCTGATTAGCCGGTAGGTCTTCAAAGACTTGGACGACACCGCTCTGCCACCGCACCTCAAGTCTATCAACGGTTGTGCTTGTCCCTAACCCAAAATAGCACCGAGCATCGTGGGTAGACATGTAACTCGATCCTGGGTTTACTTCCCGCATCTGTGTGTGTCCACCTGCCGTTATAGCGAGACGTGTGCCAATACCGTCTCGATTGCTAATCACACCAACGGTTTTAATCGTTATCCAGTTGTTTTGCGTTGTCGTTTCATTTCGCAATAAAGTTGCAGGACCGTTATTTTGTGTGACGAGCAGGTCAACATCGCCGTCGTTATCGTAATCACCGAATATAGTGCCTCGGCTCACTGCGGGACGCTGAAAATAGCCCCCTGCGCTATCAGAAATCTCCTGAAACGTGCCGTCTTCGTTATTACGGAAGAGTTGATCCGGTTGGCGATATGTTAGGATATCGTGTGTATCTTCAATATTATCAATGATATGCCCATTCGCGATGAAAAGGTCAAGCCACCCATCATTATCGGCATCAAAGAAACCCGTACCGAATCCGACATACAGATAACTCTCTTTTCCGAGATGTGCCTCATAAATCACGTCTGTGAAGGTGCCATCTCCATTGTTCCGATAGAGGGCATTGGTTTCATAAGAGAGGTTCGTGACAAAAATATCGAGCCAACTATCGTTGTTGTAATCACCGACGGTAACGCCCATACCCGCTTGTGCAACACCGTTGAAACTGTAAGCGCAACCCGCAAAGAGCGAAATTTCACTGAATGTGCCATCACCATTGTTATAAAAGAAATCGTTTCGGGTGTCGTCATTGGCAACGTAAAGATCAGGCGCCCCATCGTTATTGAAATCTGCTGAGACGACACCTAAGCCTTTTCCGTGAAACATGCCACCAATACCACCAACACCAGCCGCTTGACTGACATCCGTAAACGTGCCGTCCCTGTTGTTGCGATAGAGCCTATCCGGCGCGCCTTCAAATAGCGACGGATGGCAATAGGTGTGTATTCCATCTTCTCCACATGGCAGATAGGGAACATCAAGTGAATACACAAGGTAGTTGACAACAAACAGGTCGAGATACCCATCAGAGTTGTAATCAAGAAAACAAGCACTGCTGCTCCACCCCGGATCACCGACACCTGCTGAGCCTGTCACATCAGTAAAGGTGCCGTCGCCGTTGTTTCGGTAGAGGACGTTTGCCCCGAAATTGGTTACATAAAGATCAACGTTTCCATCGTTGTCGTAATCTGCACACGCCGCCCCTTGTCCATAGTTGCCGAGGTTTTCTACTCTGGCAGTCGTTGTGATGTCAGTAAAAGTTTCATCACGATTGTTGCGATAGAGTGTGCTCATCGCCTGCTTTGCTGATGGTGGTTTGTCCCAGTAACCGCTGTTGATGAGGTAGATGTCAAGAAATCCGTCGTTGTCTGCATCAAAGAACGCACCGCCGGCACCGAGGGTTTCGGGCAGACGATAGCCGCCTGCAGCACCGTTGACATGTCGGAAATTGATGCCAGCTTTTTCGGTCACATCAACGAATTGAATCGCCGCAGCCTCTAACAAGGGTAATACAGATATGAGAAATATAATTAAAAGGAGTGTGTTTTTACTTTTCATAGGGAGGTGTTGCATCTTTCGCGAGGCGGAATCCGATAAAACTGGTGCCAATTGGAGGATGCTGACCGAACCGCGTGGAACACCTCGCGAACGTTTCCGGGTTTAACCACGAACCGCCTCTCACGACACGCCGACTCCCAACCGCGGGTCCTTCCGGGTTTCGATCAGGACCGTGGCGGTAGAAATTTTCTGAATACCAATCAGCCACCCATTCCCAGACATTACCCGCCATATCGTGTGCACCGTAAGGACTGATCCCTGTAGGATAGGTGCCGACGGGTTTCAGGTGTGCCCCCGATTGCTTCCAAACGTTTGCGTGGAGAGTTGCGTCTTTAATCCGTTGTGTAAATGTATTTCCCCAGGGCCATCGTCGAGCAGTCGTTCCGCGAGCGGCTTTCTCCCATTCTGCTTCAGTGGGCAATCGCATGCCTCGCCACGCCGCATAAGCGGTAGCAGCATCCCATGAAACACCGACGACAGGGTAGTTCGGCTTCGTTTGCGCAATCTCGGGCCAAGTGCCGAATTCTCCTTGATAACTGATAGGCGTATGCTCGCTATCGGTTCCACCGCTTTCAAGCCAAAACAGATAATATTCGGCGTTGGTTACCTCGGTTTTACCAATATAGTAGGCATCCAGATAGACTTTATGCACTGGTGCTTCATTCAAGAGGTCGTCATCACTGCCCATTGTGAAAGTACCAGCAGGGATGAGGCATAGATCGGGTTCAGCCAACGCATAAGGTAAGAAACCCACAATTATGAAAAGTAGGATCAGGAATTTCATACAGGGACAAACACACAGATCTATCCTTACGATTGTTTTATTTTCACTTTGATGTGAGACGTTCATATTCTTTATAGGTTTTCTCGGCTTCTACATGGGCACCAGCGAGTTCATACGCTTTAGAGAGGTTCAGATAGAAGCGCGGTTCGGAAGGCTTTAAGTGGATGGCGGTTTGGTATTGTTCTATCGCTTTCGGATATTGTTCTAACATCAAGTAAGCACCACCGAGGCTATTACGGTAAGTCGCGACGTTCGGTTTCTGCTGAATCACTTTCTGATACATCGCCGCCGCTTGCTTATAGTTTTGCTGTTGGAAATGGACATAACCGAGTGCTTCATAGCCGCGCGTCTCTTGTGGCGCGAGTGTAACGTACCGTTCCAAAGATTGTGTCGCTTCGCGCCATAGCTGCCGCTTGAGTTGGATTCTACCAAGTCGGTACCACGCTTCGGCATCGGTAGGGTTTTGCTGCACAAATCGCTTGAGATGTATCAACTGCTCCTCTTCAACAGACAGCACCTCAAAACGTTGTAAACGCTTCTGTGCGACTTCTGTTTCGCCAATACGGCGATAGGCAGTGCCTAAACTAAAATGTGCTTTCGCGTGGAAAGGGTCAATTTCAATTAGTTTTTTGAAAGTATCAATAGCGGACTGCCACGCCTCCTGCTGAAGAAAGGCGGTACCGAGCGTGTAGCGCGCTATTTGTGATGTAGGATCCAGTTTAATAGCGTGTTGAAGTTCACGAATAGCAGCATCCGTTAGATTATCACGAAAATAGGCGATACCTAACAGGATACGTGCCCGTGCATGATCGGCATCTATCGCTACTGCTTCCTGCAGGACCTGTATAGCCTGTGCGGTGTCCCCTAAGTGAATGAGTAGCACATCACCCAACTCATAATACGCCTCAATATAGTTTTCATCTGCGATTGCCGCCCGTTGAAACGCTTCAGCCGCGGCATGGATTTCCTCGGCACCTTTATAAATCACTCCCAAAATGCAGTGTGCATCGGCTATCGATTCATCCAGTTCGACCGCCTTCTCTAAAGCGGTTTTTGCCTTTTCCTGTTCTCCATGTGTGAGGGCGCGTACGCCTGCGTCATACAATCGTGCCGCTTCGGGATGATACCGCGGCGCGGCAATCGTAGGCAGTGTGTGGAGAAATATGAGAAGCATGAAGGTGTATTTGAATAGTTGCATGCGATTCAGAGGCATAACTAACAGCGGAACGTCAAATTTTTTCAGGTTCAGATTCCGTTTTCCGTTTTAATAACCATTTTACGAAAAAGAAAATACACATAGAAGGAATCACAATAGCAAGGAAAATCCAAAAACTATCAATAAAGCGCATGAATAAAAAGATAAGCACAGATAGGATTAAAAAGTCTTTACTCGGAAAATGAAAAGACTTATTCTTTCGCTTTAGTAGCCATTCCACTAAAAATAGAACAGACCAAAAAAAGAAGCAGATAGCGAGCAGAGACCAAAAATTATCAAAAAAACGTGCAAACAGGAGACCAAGTCCAAACGGGATTGCAAAGTCTTTATTTAAGAACCATTTCATAACCGACCTTATTTTCGTCATCTCCGCAATCTCCTTTGAAATATGAGTGGATTGCCTACACAGATCATTGAGGCATCAATTTCGTCCTATTTTATTTTAAGATACGCGCGATGTCAAGCGGAATCTATTTTCTATAGCGTCATAGCATTTGAAAAACTTGATTCAAACTGGCAAAATAGGTATAATCGTTTATATTATTCAAAAAACGGAGATTCTCATGAAAGTCGTTGCAAAATTCGGTCCCGAAAGCGCGGGCTTAATTGATAAACCCGATCCGGTCGCTAAAGGTGAGTTCGTCGTGGTCAAAATTCATTCAGCACCTATGTGTACGGAATACAAAGGCTTCAAAAATGAAGGTAAGAGCGACAATTTTGGGCACGAAGCCGCTGGTGAAGTGGTAGAAATCGCACAGGAGGGCACTGTCAAGGTAGGCGACCGCGTTGTCGTGATGCCACACTACCCTTGTGGAAAGTGTTATCTCTGCTTGGCAGGCGAATATGCCCACTGCCAAAACGACCATAGGGCACCAAACATCCCCGAACAGACGGGTGTGACAGCAACTTATGCACAGTACATCCTTAAAAAAGATTGGCAGCTGGTGCCTATTCCAGAGGAGGTCTCCTACCATCACGCTGGAATGGCATGTTGCGGACTTGGATCAACGTTTAATGCCATGCGGTTAATGAATGTCAACGCGCTTGATACCGTCCTCATCACGGGGATGGGCCCTATTGGGCTTGGGGGTGTGATTAATGCTGTGTATAGAGGTGCGCACGTCATCGCTGTTGAAAGCCACCCGTATCGCGCAGTCCTCGCGAAAAAACTCGGTGCCGCCGAAGTTGTCAATCCACAAGATGAGGATGCTGGCGATCAAATTCGGGATTTGACTGGTGGCAGAGGTATCGACAAAGGGATTGAATGTTCAGCTGCCTCCGCAGCAGTCCAATTATTGATTGCCGCAGCGCGCCCAAAAGGTCATATCTCATTGATTGGTGGCATTCGTGAAGTGACAATTCAGGGGGGTGAGATTATCAATAAAGGCTTGACATTACACGGCACGCGGCATTACAGACTCACAGACACACCTGCTATGATGCGGATGATTACACAGGTGAAGGATCAGTTGGATACATTCATCACGCACACCTTCCCTATGCACCAGATTCAGGAGGCATGGGCATTGCAGTGTACACATAACTGTGGGAAAGTTGTCTTGGATGCATGGAAATAGCAAATGATAGCCAATGAATCTGTTTTGCTTTGATGAAAGGGGATTGTTATGAATTCTGGGACAAACAACCTACCACTCTCAACACCGTTAGACATTCGTCTCGGTCTCACAAATGCAAGTGATGTCGCGTTCCCTTTACGCTGGGGTATCCTTGGTGCTGGTAGAATATCGGGGATGTGGGTAGAGGCTCTGCACGCCTGCGAAGGTGCAACTGTAACCGCTGTCGCAGCGCGCGAAATAGATCGAGCAAAAGAATTTGCAAAGCAGTACCGGGTTACTACCGCCTACGGCGATTACCGGGAAATGGTGGCAGCCGATGATGTAGATATTGTTTACATTGGCACGATCAACAGATTGCACAAGGAGCACACACTGCTGGCGATTGCAGCGGGCAAACACGTTTTGTGCGAAAAACCGTTTGCCGAGAATATCTCTGAAGCGCGGGAAATGTACGCTGCCGCTGAAGCGAAAGGCGTGATGCTGCAGGATGGGGTCTGGACTCGCTTCTTTCCTGCGGTGGAACACGCGCGAACCGAGATTGAGAACGGCACTATTGGTGAAGTTGTGCTTGTCCAGTCAGATTTTTTCGATCCGATCTATGCGATTCAGGCTGTCCCACTTGGCTTCGGCGCGGATGCCGTACCGACATCAATTGTCGCGACAGGTAGATATGCGCGCGGTGCGATTGTAGAATTTGGTGAAGATAAGTGCGCGGTACTGACATTTCCGCCCCGCAATTCTGAGTTACCAGAGGTGACAGAACTCGTCGGTACCAAAGGACGTATCACGCTTGAACGTCCAGCACACTGTCCGACGCGTCTCTCTATCCGAATCCCGCCGCCGAATGGTGTGCCTTCTCAGTACAGAACAGGGAACGCGCCTGCTCCGTTACACTATTTCGAGTATCCGTTACCGAGAACAGTAAGCATGCGAAACGCTTCCCCAAATCAGCACGGTTTCCTGTACCAAGCCGAAGCGATTCATCGCTGCCTCGCTGCTGGATTACACCAATGTCCGCAATACGGCAAAGAAGAATCGTTACACGCCATGCATCTGCTAACGGAGATTTACAAGGCAAATCCACCTATACCGCGGCGTTAGTTGATATTCCGCCTAACGGTTGAGTTTGGTCGGTTTTCAATTGCACACCGCTCATGGGATTAATCGCTTCCATGCGGTTCTGAATTAGCGGGTTTGATTTCATACCTCTTTAATTCAAAGTTTTTGACGGTGGTTGAAGACGTAAATTCAGGATCAGGAATAATTTTCAAAAAGATATCTTCCGCTTCTTGGTGATACTTGACGATTCCGACGTTGGGTGCCAGCCACAGTGTTGTAGCAGATTCGCCGGGGGAACCTACCTCCCTTTCCTCTTCCGGGGGAAACACCGCTATGGTTGTCTCTGTCCGATATTCAATCTTTAAACAGTTTTCAAAGGTACCAGCGGGGGTCTCAATGTTCTCCATACCAATGACCTTGCCTTTTTCCTTGATAGTGAAATCAAAGGCGATATCATTAGGATCTCCCTGCGGCGGATCAGGTGTTATCGTGAGCTTGGCTTCCATTCGCATTGCGTCCCACTTTTCGTTGAAGGTAGTAAACGTTGATAACATATAGAATTGCTCCTGCACTTCTGCCTCAACCTCGTAGAGAAGATTAAAACCTGCCTCAGTCCCAGGCGGTGCCGTTTCCTTCATCATTTTGAGGAGAGTCCCCATCTCTTTGACAAAACGTGCCTGCAGTGCTTTCTTTGCTTCTTTGCCGACTAAAAACGCGATCCCGTCTTCACCGACTCGATAGAGATCCGGGTAGATGTGATAGTCATAATCTATCCAGTTTTCTAAAGCAGGTTCATAGTCAAAGACGTGATATGTTTCCTCTGCAATATCTTCACTCTCAACAACACGACGCGTTAATTCGTTTCCATCTGGGTCTACGTAAACCCAGTAACTTCCAAGTGTCCCTGGAAAATATTGGGTAACCTCCGATTCATCAGCTATGAGTGCTGCGCTGAGACCCAAGACGAGTAAAAGTATAAAGACAGTACGAAATTTTTTTAACATGAGTGTTCCCCCAAGGTATCCGTTTTAGATTCGTTTGATTAAATAACCCAAGTTGCCACTTGTAAATCCATGGGATTTCCTATATAGTGTTTTTATCTAAAAAACAAAAGGAGAACCCCATGGATCTAACTATTGTAGCACTTTACACGATTTCTGACGACCTTTTAATCTCAATCGGACACCAAGAACATCCACAAGCAAAGATGTCGGATGCTGAAGTCATGACCGCAGCACTTGTCGCTGCAAGATATTTCGGAGGGAATCAACAAACCGCATGTGCCGTCTTGAAGACGCTCGGATACATCCCAAATATGTTGGGACATTCAAGATTCAATCGACGGCTACATCGGATACCTGAACTCTTTGAAATGCTTTTTGAATACCTCGCAGAAGGGGCGAAAGCGAAGAACCCTAACGGCATTTATGTCATTGATTCCTTTCCAATACCTGCCTGCGACAATATTCGGATTTCACGTTCACGCCTGTATCAAGGCGAAGCGTGGCGTGGGAAGATCGCCAGTAAGCATCGCTACTTTTATGGTATCAAGGGCAATCTCATGGTCACTGAGACCGGCGAAATCGTTGAAGTTTTCTTCACGCCGGGTCGCTGGAACGATGTCCAAGGTTTGCGGTCTTATCGCTTTGATCTTCCTGAAGGTTCTAAAGTGTATGCGGATAAAGCATACTGTAGTTATGGTGTTGAAGATGCCTTACAAGAAGCAGGCATCTTCCTGAAACCTGCGCGCAAGAAAAACTCAAAACGTCAGTATCCACCGTGGGAAGTTTACCTTCAACAGTTGACGCGCAAGCGCGTTGAGGTGACAATCAGTCTTATTGAGCAACTTTTTCCGAAGTCGATCCATGCGGTGTCAGCACAGGGTTTTGAGTTAAAAGTGCTTTTGTTTGTCATCGCAACGAGTATCAAACAGCTGTTTGGATAAAGGTAGCAACTTGGGTTAAATAGACGCTGCTCAGGCGAAAAGGAGAGTAAAAGTTTAATTGGAAGCTGGAAGATTTCCAAATAGGCGTTACAAAAAAGTTGTTGACATACTTAAAGTTGTATTGTATACTCAATCTATCGATTGGACAGTGTTAGCTGTCTATGTCCACCGTATTCATCATTATTGTTTGACACGCTTTGCACGCACTGAAGATGAGGTGAATTATGTTAAAGACTATCGAAACTCAAAGCGATGTGAAATTACGTGAAGCCACTCAGTTACCAAAACCCAGATGGACATTTGTGACAATTTTCAGCGAAGAACTTCACGTTCCTGAAATTGCTTTGCTAAGTGAAGTCGCGCTCGGTGAACACGGGTTTCGGCATGGGGAAGATACCACACGGGCAGACCACCAATCGGAATAGTTTTCTAATACCTACAGGACCTACAGATAGTTGTTCGGCAAGTGTCTAAGAAGAAAATCGTAACCAACAGAATTTATCAGACACGGCGCGCTCTGAAAGCGCGCCTACTTTTATTGGGGATCACAATATGAACAAACCAAATATAATCTATATTCATTCACACGATACAGGACGGTATGTGCAACCATACGGGCATGCGATACCGACACCGAACATACAGAAACTTGCGGAAGAGGGTGCCGTGTTCCGAAATTCGTTCTGTGCGAACCCGACCTGTTCGCCATCGCGTGCGGCACTCCTTACTGGACAGTGGGCACATAGCTGCGGTATGGGTGGATTGGCAAACCGCGGTTGGAGTCTTCCGGTTCCAGAGCATCTTATACCTCATACGTTGAACCAAGCGGGGTACACCACCGCCTTGGCTGGATTCCAGCACGTCGTGCGAGATTTAAAAGAGACGGGTTACCAACGGCTTTTATCTCAAGGCACTGTGCGTGCAGGTGCAGAAGAACGCGCTCGCGATTTCATCGCTGAGAAACATGATGCGCCCTTCTTCTTAGATGTCGGTTTTGGTGAAACGCATCGGCGCGCAAAAGGGTTCGATCCGCCACCAGAGGGTGAACCGAAAACAGACCCGCGCTACGTGAAACCGCCAGTAACCTTCCCTGATACACCTACCACCCGGCAGGATATGGCAGAATACATAGACGCAGCACGCACACTGGATAGCAAGATGGGCGTGGTTTTTGATGCACTTGAGGAAAATGGGATCGCTGATAACACGCTTGTGATATGCACAACCGACCATGGACTCGCTTTCCCCCGAATGAAATGCCATCTCAGCGACCACGGTATCGGTGTGATGCTCATCGTCCGCGGTCCCGGTGGTTTTGATGGTGGGCAAGTCGTGGATGGACTGGTGAGCCAAATTGACCTGTTCCCAACTATCTGTGAACTGATAGGCATTGATGCCCCTGCATGGCTGCAAGGCACTTCCGTTTTACCGTTGGTCCGTGGCGAGGCGGACGATACTCGTGACGCTATTTTTGCCGAAGTCAACTATCACTGCTGTTATGAACCGCAGCGCGCCGTCCGAACCAAACGATGGAAATACATCCGCCGCTATGACAACGCAGAGAAATGGGCATTGCCGAACTGTGACGATAGCATCAGCAAAACCTTTATGCTGGAGCACGGTTGGGCGGATCAACCTGTTGAATCGGAGCGGTTGTACGATGTCGTGTTTGATGCGTCGGAAGCGCACAACCTCGCCGGGGATCCCAATTATGCGGATGTCCTTGCGGAGATGCGAGACCGTTTAGAGCAGTGGCGTACAGAGACCGATGATCCGGTGAGCGAGAACCAGATTATGGTGCCACCAGAGACGGCTGTGTCGAACGATCCGACGGATGTGTCACCCGGTGATAAGCACTATCCTGCGCGTGAAATGGTGTAGCGCCAGTGTAAGGGTGGATTCTGCATCCACCCTTTTATTGACTGTCTACAGATAGCCTATTAGAAAAAGGAGCGACTCGCTGTTTGTTCCTGAATTTCAGCTCCACCGTGTGCGCTACGTCTCGGGCGGACGCGAATTGTGTTAACGGACTCAGTCTCGTCATCAACCAGAAGTGCCTCACCACGGCGGTTAAGTTGTCGAATGTATCCCTTCAAATCGCCTTCCATGTAAGTCGCACTCAACCGATCAAGGGCGTTGATGTCGTCCCATGTTGTAATTTTATGTGCCATGATCAGGTCACATTGCGAAAGCAATTCGGAATCAATTGCGGAGGGTTGTTGCGTCGCGACGATAAGACTCAGCCCGGGCTGTCGTCCCTCTTTAACCCAACGGATTAACATGTCCTTACACAAGGATGACCTACCTTGAGGAACAAACTGGTGCGCTTCATCAATTGCCATCCAGACGCGCGGAAGGTGAGTTTCCATTCCAAATTCTTCGCGACGGCGCATCCGCGTTCGCTCTGTAAACAACCGTCGCGCGACAATATCTAACACCAAATTCCTCAGTCCTTTTGTTCCTGCATCAATAACGCTCAAATCCAAAACGTTAATGTGTTTAGGACTTACGCAAAGTTGACGACAATAGAAGGCTTTTTGATCTCTCGTCGCAGATAGTCCTCGTATAAACTTTCTTTCAGGCGGTAAATCGTTTGACCCGTCGTGCGCGCAGCACGCGTCAAACTGACCCAGACCCACAAACAACAGGCAATATGATTGCGTTGTCCACGATGTTGACGACTTTGGCACTTGCTGATACCTGTCGTTTGCTTGAGCTCACGATGAAGTTGCTCAATCTTCCAACGAACGCGACATTCTTGCTGCGTCGCAGTCACATCCGATTGAGATAAATCGTTGGTGGCAATATATTCCGTGCGTCTGGTGCCGGACGCTATCCGAAACAACTTCACTTGGTGGCCTTTCGGAAACTTGTAGATATGAACACGTTTACCCTGTCGCAACTCTGATTCTGTCCACGTCAGATCATCTATCCGTTTGTGCGGGTCAACACCCTCAGTGTCATTGACGAGACGATTGCGTTTCAAGGGAGCATAATAGATTTTTGAGAGACTCTGAATCGTTTTTAGCACTGCCATTGAAGCATACCAAGAATCTACTAACACGACCCGAAACGGGAGATTTTTCACGAAGTAGGCGTTCTGCAACATCTCCTGAAGGTGTTGAAGTTTGGTTTTCGCGTCTCGGTCTGGATCATAGATACGGTAATCAATAATCCAATACTGATGCGTCTTCGGATTGACATAGACACATGTCACGAGACCGATGCCTTGGATGACACGTTTTTCGGAGCCACTCCACTGCCGGCGAACAGGTTCTATCTGTTTCGCATAAGGTTTTGGCATGACGGTATCATCAAAAAGAACGTATCCGTCTTCATCAAACTCAATATCGTTTCGCACCGAACGCCAGAGTTCACGGGCAGGGATACGTTCGGTATTCAGGAGACGATTGAGTTGATCATGGCTCCATTTCTCCGTATGATTGGCAAAGTGTGTCTGTGTGAAGTTCTGAAAACCGGCTAACAAAAATTGGCAATAATCCGAGAACAGCGGTTGTCTCTTTTCAGAAAGATTCATGCTCATCATAATTAAAAACTATAACACATTTTAATTCATTGCGTAAGTCCTATGTGTTCTAACGAAAAGACATCGGTTAAGCGAGTCGGCTCTTCAGAGAAAAATCCCCATCTTTGAGCAGCTGTCAAGCGATTTTCGAGTGCTTCTATTGTGGTACTTTTGGCTCGTGTATCTTTACGGAGACTGGCAAGAATATCTGAAATATTGAAACTTTCATGAGTTTCATGGAGGGTATCCACTGCCCGCCACATTGCTATTCCCATAGCGTTGTTGATTTCCAAATCAAACAATTCACACCATGCATCTGCTGACAGATCATGCGCGTTAATCCATAATGATGTTACCTCAACGCCGTTCGTTTGGAGTCTATTAACAATTTGAGCGTCTCCGAAACAGGCGAGTGGATCACCTGGGACAATCAAACGGACCGGAAATCCTTCTGTTAATAATCCTGCTTGTCGGACTTCATCCGATTGGCTTTCGTTCGCCGAAACCATCGTGTGATAAATACCCATCGGATCGGCGATAATCAGAACGGCTTTTCCGCGTTCCTGCGCGAACAATTCTTCAACTATTACACCTAACGTGTAACTTTTCCCAGAACCGCGCTTCCCACAGATAAAAATAGCGCGGGAACCAGTTGCTCGGATATAAGCGATTTCTTCACTTTGATAGTCAGTACCGACTCGTAAATTGACTTCAACCATTAAACACCCCTTATGTTATCCAAAAATATCCCAAAATGGGACCAACGATTCTTGTGCTGAAACTCCGCCATGGAACCCCCATTCTGTACTTTTTTTGTTTTTTGCGATAGCCTTATCTCCGGTCAAAACGGTGTAAGTACCAGCCTCTGTATTTAAGGTAAGAACATTATCGTTTCCTACAACAGTTCCTTCGGTGTAGCGTGCCTTGAATTTCTCTTGTGCCAGCGGAACGATGTCTTGGTCGGCATACCAAAGAATCCCATGATCAGCAGTAATGAAGATACGAAATGATTTTCCAGTTTCCTGTAAAGTCTCAAGGAGAAAGAGAACATCTCGCTTTAGATCGTTAAGAATCGACTTAATATTTGGGCGCTCTCTGTTAACATGGCAAACCCCATCAAGTCCAGAACGGATAATCTGAACGTATGTATGTGTTTCCCATCCAGATGTCTTTATCTTCCGTAAAACTTCGTCAAAGGTTGTCATGCGGTGCAGTTGGTTTGGTGGAAACTGAGAAAAAAGCGTGTCTGTCAATGCGTTTGTTGCGCGCTCCCAATATGAAAAGCCCAACCGCCGGACGTATCCCAACTCAAAAAGTCTATGTGTTAAAACTGGTGAACCGATGAGTCGTTGCATAGCACTATTCGTGACACTTAACCCATCCACAAGACACGGTTCCAGTGTCGCTTGGGGTAGTAGTTTCCAATCTATGACATCATAAAAGGATAAGCCATCGAAAACTAATAGAACAACTATTTGTGGTAATTCCCGATGAATCCTTTTTGTAATTTCTGCAGCGACATCGGACTGTTTGAATAAATTAGTTGTCTCAAAACAGCTTGGTAATGCCTCATTGACCTGTTCTATTGAAGGAAGTGCGGGAAATTCAACTGTCGGAAAACCGAAAACCTGTGTTAATTCTTCTCGATCTGAAGGCGATAAATTCACAAAAAGTGTTGAATCTGCATCGATTTCGCGAGGTGAATCAATTCGTTCTCGCCACTCCTCCACCGATGTTGGACACCAGACATCGGTAAGGCAAAGTTCCCACAAAGCACGATAGTTTTCCGGGATTTCAGTTATGCGGGGGATTGTGCACAATTGCTGTGCCATTTCATTCTGTCCTTTGTGCTCGGGACCAGAGAATGTGCCTACCTAACTGTCTGTCTCTGGGGCTTTTGGAGGTTTGGGTTGCGGTTTATCCTGACCGTTTTTAGCCCATTCCACCCATTCTGCATGTTTTTTCTCTGCTTCGGATAAGCCTTCAGCTAACCCTTCTAAACGCGCTTTTTCGAGTCTCCGGTGCTCGAGCTTTTCAAAAAGTCTTTTCACTAACATGATAACCTCCCAAGCAACTTCCCATATTTCCATGAGAATCACGGCGATAAATGTAAAAATGGGTGAGGCCGTGCTTGTATTTATAGTGGATCCCATAATTAATGAGACATTCTGTGCACAGGCTAACAGTTTCCTATGCTACAACAAAGGTTTTTGACATACCACCACAGCCCGGAACGTTGCCGATCATACTGACTGAAGGTTTCAAAATCAGATTCACCAAATTGTTGGCGTATGATTTTTTCCATGTGGACGATATCAGCATCTGTCAATGTTAGTTCAATCCGATGCACAGCATCCTCAATCGGTTGGCGCGTGATTAAGATGACATTCCTTGACCCAGCATAATCGTTTTCTCCCCATCGGATATTATTGTAAAGTTGTCGTGCTTCTTGGCGCGCGTACGGTGCATTGTCAATTACCACTGCAGATTCTCTGGAAACGGAGGCATCGTAATGAGTCGGGTCCGAGAAATAGACGAGGGCTGTACGATGATGCAAAACGTGTGCAACAAAAGTTTTACCAGTGCCAGGGGAACCGTACAGGTTGATGTATGGTTCCCATGTTTGAATAGCACGTAGAAGCGCATCTTGCACGGAAAGTTGAGAAGGCATTAGCGTTTCCATCGTTTCCGCTAATTTCAAGAGTTGTTTATGATAGGTTAACCAATTCATTTAATAGGTTGTCAAACGTTTGACCGCAATTCATATAATTCCTCTAAGCATTCAACAATTTCGCGCGCTGAAGGGAAAGTGCCATCCTCTATCATCGGGTTTACGGCATCATGCAACCTTTGTGCTGTCTGACTTAGAGCACTTCTAAACCTCTGCATATCCTCGTTAATTTTCTCCCATCTCTTCAAATATGTTCTACCATCTTCGCGTAGGGAAATCAATGTAGACACCCAATTCTCTAATTCAGTGTCCACCTGATCAATAGTCAGTTCCGATCGGGCTGCCAAAAATTTCTTGTCACACGTCTGTAGATCTTGACGTAAAGCAACTGATTTATCTTTTAATTCATCAGGCACAGCAAGAATATCAATTGGTTGCCGCAAATCGCGCTTGAGGCTATTAATTTGATGCCTCGCTTCGTCTATAATTTCTCTTAACTTTCCGACAACTTTTTCGCGAGTGTCCCGGTAACACCCATTTTGATCAGCAGGATTCCAACTTACACCAATATGTGGTTTCTCAAGGAGTTTCCGCAAAAGATTCTCAAGGTTAGCTTGATATTTGATAAATTCATTGTCTTTACCTTTTTGGTATGTATCAAATTCGGACTTAATGCTACCAATCTGTACCTTGAAGTGTTCATTGTTGCTCAAAATATCTTTAAGGCTTTGGCGTTTATCAGAAAGGTGTTGTCTTATCTCATCCACAACAACCTTCAACCTATCAATTAGATTGCCGACTTCCATATCTTCGCGACTGTTTTCCATTGAGCGTTTATCGTTATGGCACTGTCTCGCTAGATGTCGCCACGGATCGAAAAGTTGGAATAATTCCTGGGTACCATCCTGTCTATGACTTAGGCTTTTAATCTGGCGATCAACTTTAGTCCGTTCCGATTTCAATCTATCAGCTGCCTCAATAGCCTTGACCAGTGTTTGCCCTGATTGATAAGTTTCAACTTCACGATCAACCGTATCTCGCACTTTCGACTGAATTTTCGTAATTTCATCAGAAAGACTTACGTAAGTACGTTTCACCTGGTTTTGGATATCATCAAAAAGAATTTGGCAGAAATCCACTGGAGGATAATCAGTTTGCTGCTCTAAAACTTTGGGAACTGGGAGACGAAGTCGCTCAAGGTCATTAATCTGTTGTTCAAGAAGGTTCTGCTCGGTAACAATCCTGTTGCGGCAATACTGTTGAAAGTTATTTTCTGTCGAATCCAATTTTTGACGCAGCTCGTCTTTTTTTGCCTCATCATTTTCAATGCCCTCGGTCTGGATGAGATTACGTGCAGAGGTGAAACTCTCATATTGATAGTCAAATCCCTTAGATTCTGCCAATTTAATCACTTTCTCCATATTACTTAATTTTGCTTCCAATTCGGAAAAATTGATAGAGACATCGGCGATATAGAGATGATCCATACCAATTTCGTTTTTGGTCTTGATTATACCGCGTGCCTTGAGAATATCTACTAACTCATTAACTTCGTCCTTGGCATAACCAAGTTCAGCAGCATGCTCATAGACGAAAGGAAGCGTTATCGCATTAACAAACTCCCCATCAACAGTAATATTTGTGGAGCTGGTCTCAAGTTGTTCTATGAGTCGCTTTTCAAATCGATGAAGCGTAAAAAACACATTTACTTGTTCTTGCTTGTTTGTAACTTCGACTTGGCGTCCAGTACTGTCCTCAAATCTCAACAACTCGCGTCCAACAACGTTATTGAAATTCCGAAAAGCGGAGATGCTACTTAATCCAAAATGTCCTGGAACATCGGAATTAGCCATTGCCATTGGCTCAATTCCGCGTCTAATTGCAAGCGTAGGAATGTTGCTGAGTGCAAGTTTATATGCATCCAAATATCTTTTCCATTGCGCTGCCGTGGCAACTGCAGAATAGTCAGGAAATTGCTTTGGTATTAAAATTCGTAAAACATTTTCAACAAAATCTTTTCCGGCAATCACCGATTGAAAATCTGTAGAAAGTTCAACTGAATCAAAATGAGCTTCTGTCTTAATTTCAGACGGGAAAAAATAATGGATCAGTTCATTACGAATCCGCTCTTTAAGAAACCCAACTTCAGCTTCCTGTTTTGCAGATTCCACCATAGAAACTATTGAATTACCATCAAAAAAATCCAAGATAGAAAGCAAAAGGAGTGGTGTTATGAATTCAGGAAGGAACAATTCTCCTAGTTTACCGATGTCTTCTGGTACTCGCTGAGCGTCAATGGGTTGCTGTACATTAAAACGAAAATCAAGACTATTTGCTGTAATGTAACAAGCATTGTCTACCTGGTTAGTGGTGTCCAAAGTAAATTGTGTACGAAACTGACTGTCGGATGTTGGGAAATTCGAGAGAATTTCTGTGGCAACATCTATGGTCAATGTTCTATCAGGATAATCTGACAAAACCGTGCCCTTGGCATCCAATCTGCAATGAAATCCAAAATTCCCATCTGTTTCGGTAATAACCCATCCGAGGCTAGCTCCTGCCTTTTTCGTCAAAATTTCGGAGAGGACATGCTTTCTAAAAGCACGCACAGCAGCGCGGTGGAACTCTTTATCTGCTGGACTAAACGTACCTCTTAGCATTTTAAGAATTTCATTAAGTTCATCTACGCCCAACAAATCGTCCCGATATATTTTTAGAGCCGGTCCCGTGACTTTTATATTAACATGATCTCCAAGGAGCTCTTGGATAACGACATCTTTAGCCTGCTCAGGAATACCGTACTTCTGGAAGCACTCCGACGGGATCCCCTCTGGATGTACACAGAGTAACTTAACAATTTTATCACCATCAGTCGTATTACGAACAATTGGTAATCCTATTATCTGGTTATAGGCTGATGCTGTTTCACTTTCTTGTGATCCATAACTGATATTTCCAGAAAGATAATCATCACAAAAATCAAAGATAGAATAGGGTCTACTACTTTCAATATAACGTTGTGCCGCACGATTGAATGTCCTCACAACTGAACGGGGACCACTCATAAGTTCACGTGATCGCGGATGGCGTAAAAATTGCCCGAGTGCTTCTAAAACATCCGTATCTACAGCATTTCGTTCTGAAGGCGACAGTTGAAGTGTTCCGGACAATTTCTCCCACAAATACTTTGCAAAATCTGTCTGCCCGTAAAGTTGCTCTAAGTTAATCTGACTCCCCTCGGGCTTATTAAACCGATCTAATATATGACTTGCTCTGAGCTCAATATCAGCAAATGTGCGATTGTAGGTGAAGGCAACACACCCGATTGGGAAGTTTTCTTCTTCATAAAGTCCGAAGATAAAGTCTTTGAGGTTCTGATAATTCTGTGATATGTCGGGATTCGTCTTAAAAAGTTCAAACTCATCGGGCAGCATTAAGAGACCGTTGTAACCCGATTTTAGAAGTATTTGCGTTGTAAAACGGAGGTAGTCCAAAAGTTGGTGTGGAGACAGAACCTCTAAAAGTCGACCAGCTTCTCTCAAGTGATTAATCGTGTTGCGAGCCTGATCATAAGATAAGCCATTCTCTTGGACTAACCTTTGTGCCAACGTCTCTTCATCAACTTCAACTATCTCTCGATGTTTTTGCTCGATATCAGGGATAAGTTCGGGTCGTGTATCTTGCAAACGATAGCAGACCCATGCATGCGTTGCGGTAAGCATATCAGCAAGACTCCCCCAGACAAACGGCGGGACTGTGACAATTTGTTTTGCCTCCGCTGCTTGCCATAAAGAAATACCAGTAGAAGTTTTACCATACCCTTTATCTGCATAGATCAAACCGGTTACAGAACGTTTTTTTAGGAGATTGTTAATGATAGCGTCCCACCGGCTCCCTAAATTCCCTATAGATACATGAGTGCTGACATGAAAGTGAAATTTACGATCCCACATCTCTGGTGCAGCTACTAAATTATAAACCGAGGGCGTAGCCACAGTAGGTTCTTTTTTATGAATTTCGTGTAATGACATAAAAATAGCTCCGTAAACTAAAAATCGGAGATTTGTGGTTCATTATTAATAACAATATAAAGACCACCGGATCTGCGAACAGATAAGTAAACAGAAAAGCGGCGAAGCGTTTCGTTGAACATGAAGTCAAACCGCGTCTCGTCAATTAAACAGAATCGGCAAACTTGTCGTCTCTGTTCCTCTCCGATCATCCATAAATCTCCGTAGATGCTTCCAGATTCCCGAGCAACCCAATCCAATCCCATTAGAAACAACGCTGTAGAACAGTGAGTACGCCTCGTAAACGTGGCATTCTTGAAATTTTTACCGTTGGCTGTTTCTCTAACATCTTTAAGCACCGATGGCGAAAGCGGTAAAAGCCAATCGTAAGCATGATTGACAGATTTTCGGTCAAACGCCTCTTTTTTCCGGTCAGACGCGTCAGTTTCAATATCAATTTGATGTCCAGTCTGGCACGAGAGTTTGTCATAAATATGTGTGACAATATCATCCTGTGTAGGCATTGTATTTAAATCCCAAAGATAATTACAAACCTCTTGGTAAGACCACCCTGCAAGATATTGCAATCCATACAGCACATCAATAGCCACATCTCGTTTCACTTCCCACAAACGATAAAATGCCATCCCTTTCTGAGTCAATTCTTGCGACTTGCGTTGAACAAGTCCCCATTCGGTCAATAGCAAAATGATCTCATAATCTTTGTTAGCCACCGTATAACCATTATCACGAACTATTTGCACTAAATCCGAGCGGTTTCGGATCCCTGGATGATACTTCAAAGCCCATAACGCACTATCTACATCAGAAAAACCTTTGAGGATATGTATTCGAGACATGTTGTTCCTTCTAACATTATGTTGGTATTTGCATATTTTTAAGCATTCGATAATAATGTCCGGAGTACTCTTCGAGGATCTTCCATTGTGGTTGGTAGTTGTAAGTCCCTAATTCTGACATGACTATTAGGTTATGCATAATCCGAAACCACCGTCCACTTTCCTCTGCAAGCTTATCAAAGGACTCACAAAATGGACATCGATGTCCAATGTTCAATTTTAGCGGTTCAAACTCATCCTTATGAATACGAGAGTATTTACGAGTTTTACAATCAATCCGCCTACCATACATGAACGGAAAAAATATAGATCCATAACCACCTGTCCGCATCCAGCCATTGGAATCAAAAGTTTTCACACCGACCTTTGCTAAACAAAAAACAGCAGGGGGTGTTGAAATTCCAAAACTGTGAAGTCGACTCCTATTGAGTCTCGGAACTAAATCATCAAGCAAACGCAATACACCCGCATTGACTCGGTTAATTGAATTCGTCACACCCATGGTTGCAAAAGATCCAAACCCGACACGTTCTGATTTTTCGACCAAAGGCTCATAGTTTTTCAGGCAATACTCCAGATGTGCAGGCTGTTTGGCATGAATTACTGGCATTACCTTTTTACGGAGATCAGCCGGCAATTGGTAAGCAAAACTCACACTCCCCTGAACTGTTTGTCGGATTTTAGTTTCAGCATCAGACATAGAATCCTTACTCAACGGTGGATTGTCTGGTAGAATGTAGATGTCCGCCCAATCTTCTGTCTGGTAAACCTCACGTAATTTTGAATAGAGTTCGTTGTAGGTAATGTCCCCTTTTTGGACAAAAAAGCCTCCAGAGTCAAACATTACCTCTTCTGTTTCTCCGCTACGCTTAAGTTCACGCACAAACGCGAGTGTTGAAGGACTGGCAAGCACGGGTGAAATTAACAACCGTTGGAACGGATTCGGTTTACCTCGGGGCCACTCAAAATCGTGGGCATGCGTATGCCAGAGTTCATAAATCTTTCGTATTTCTCCAGGGGCAATCGTTGCTGAAGCGAAAAAATGTGGGGAATGCTCTGGTGGACTGTGTAAAAATCCATCATCGTTCTCATGGAATTCAAACCGTCGGGGCAACGGTTTGAGAAAGTAGTGCCATACGTTTAAGGGACGTTTTTTCCCTATTTCGGTATCTGTCCGTGTAAATTGCAGTTTCTCGTAAAACGCATTTGCGGGAAGTGATTGGGGGCACTTGAGTCGAATATGTTCGCCTCCAGCTACGTTCACTAACCACGTTAACCTTTGGACAAATCGTTTTCCGATTTTCTGCTTACGATAGGATTCGTCAACAACAATATCATAAAGCGTTGCGTTTTTATCCCGACGGATACGAAAATTAGCAAATCCGATGACCTGTTCATCCCGAACAGCAACGAGGAGCCACTTCTTTTGTTGTGCTTCGTGTAGTACCGATGCCCTGACAAAACCTAATTCCACCCGATGTCGGTCAGCGAGATCCTTTGCACCGGCTACATCTGTTTCACAAGCATAACGGATCGTTACAGGTTGAATCTCATTTGGCGTTACAGGTACAAACTTAGTTCGGGATGAGCCCTTCAAATTTTACCTCTTTCACTTCTCGCTCAGAATTTGCCATAAAATCCCAGATTTCTTTGGCAGTTTCGGAACCACAGTTTTTCAAACATAAGAGTGCCGATATTTCACGGTACGTTACCAATTGTGTTTCCGATACACCAGCCTTGGCGAGAACATAACTGGCGCGCGTGCTGAGCCCATTTCGTTTCCAATAAGCTGCAAGTTGGGTTATGGATCGGGAATTTGACATCGGGCGATTCATTTGCCATTTATTGAAGTTATCAGGACTTACGCAAAAAGTGATATTTCCATCTTTTAAACCCCCTAAATCCCCCTTATAGTAGATTCAGTAATTACTTATACACTCGTATCGTTATGTGAGCTTGTGAAGATCAATCTCATCGAGGCACAGGCTAACAGCCTATGCTACAATGGAGGCACAGGCTAACAGTTTCATATGCTACAATGGAGGCACAAGCTAACGGTTTCATATCCTACAAGTGTAAACATATTTTCGAGTTTTACTATATCAGGGGACTTTAAGGGGAAAAGCATAAGTCCTATTGATAAAAGTAATAACTGGAAGGTGTAGGCTCCTCTGTTGCCAAGAGAATGCTAACACCATAAAATACAGCAATTACACTGGTGCCGACAACACAACCCTCAACAGCCGCGCGCGTCTGAATACTTTTGGCTTTTGACGTGTAGGCATCGGCGTAAAAGGCGACATATTCGGGTGATTTTCCAAGGAGCGCACTGGCAAGTGGGGCGGGTTCATACAAATAACCTCCAGCAACTCCGATAAAACCACCAACACAGCCAAATACACGCCATATATTCTTATCCGTCTGAGCTTCCGCATCTCTATAGGCAGCGTTCATGGCTTCAGCCTGAACCGAAAGTTGTTGCGCTAACGTCACAAAAGGCATTCCGAAGGTCAGGAACGCCATCAAAAGAACAAAAAAATGGAATGTGGAATTTATTTTCATTTATTCTCCTTTGAACATAAGACTCTAAAATGTGTTATACTTTTTCATTATGATGAGCATGAATCTTTCTGAAAAAAGACAACCACTGTTCTCGGATTATTGCCAATTTTTGTTAGCCGGTTTTCAGAACTTCACACAGACGCACTTTGCCGATCATACGGAGAAATGGAGCCATGATCAACTCAAAAGTTTATACAAGGACTACTTGCGACAAGAGATTGAAAATCCTTCTATTGTCGTCAACTTTGCGTAAGTCGTAAGTTATATTGAGTAAAACATAAGGATGTAGTAAGATACGGAAAGTAAGGGCGATAATTTGTGTCCTTTTCTTTCCGCTTCAGATCCCCATTTACATTGAGCCCTTAACTCTTACTTGCTATAAGTTCATTATAAAAAATTTGATAGGACTTACGCAATGAATTAAAATGTGTTATAGTTTTTAATTATGATGAGCATGAATCTTTCTGAAAAGAGACAACCGCTGTTCTCGGATTATTGCCAATTTTTGTTAGCCGGTTTTCAGAACTTCACACAGACACACTTTGCCAATCATACGGAGAAATGGAGCCATGATCAACTCAATCGTCTCCTGAATACCGAACGTATCCCTGCCCGTGAACTCTGGCGTTCGGTGCGAAACGATATTGAGTTTGATGAAGACGGATACGTTCTTTTTGATGATACCGTCATGCCAAAACCTTATGCGAAACAGATAGAACCTGTTCGCCGGCAGTGGAGTGGCTCCGAAAAACGTGTCATCCAAGGCATCGGTCTCGTGACATGTGTCTATGTCAATCC
Organism: Candidatus Poribacteria bacterium; assembly: GCA_965208735.1. Taxonomy (GTDB): domain Bacteria; phylum Poribacteria; class WGA-4E; order WGA-4E; family WGA-3G; genus WGA-3G. The sequence goes on along the minus strand of CBDBPM010000002.1, from coordinate 2,813,489 downwards.
GAAGACGCATCAGTATTGGATTATTGATTACCGTATCTATGATCCAGACCGAGACGCGAAAACCAAACTTCAACACCTTCAGGAGATGTTGCAGAACGCCTACTTCGTGAAAAATCTCCCGTTTCGGGTCGTGTTAGTAGATTCTTGGTATGCTTCAATGGCAGTGCTAAAAACGATTCAGAGTCTCTCAAAAATCTATTATGCTCCCTTGAAACGCAATCGTCTCGTCAATGACACTGAGGGTGTTGACCCGCACAAACGGATAGATGATCTGACGTGGACAGAATCAGAGTTGCGACAGGGTAAACGTGTTCATATCTACAAGTTTCCGAAAGGCCACCAAGTGAAGTTGTTTCGGATAGCGTCCGGCACCAGACGCACGGAATATATTGCCACCAACGATTTATCTCAATCGGATGTGACTGCGACGCAGCAAGAATGTCGCGTTCGTTGGAAGATTGAGCAACTTCATCGTGAGCTCAAGCAAACGACAGGTATCAGCAAGTGCCAAAGTCGTCAACATCGTGGACAACGCAATCATATTGCCTGTTGTTTGTGGGTCTGGGTCAGTTTGACGCGTGCTGCGCGCACGACGGGTCAAACGATTTACCGCCTGAAAGAAAGTTTATACGAGGACTATCTGCGACGAGAGATCAAAAAGCCTTCTATTGTCGTCAACTTTGCGTAAGTCCTATTTGATTAAAAATGTCAAATTAAAAAAACACACACAGGACCCTAACCGCAAAATTTCAAAATTGGTAAAATTACGACTTTTGCTAAACAACCAATTGTAAAATATATTTTCACATAAGCATAATTTTAGGATATTCCTTCATGGGGTGTAACGCGCTTCAGTCCCGTAGAGTTTATTTCCTTCGGTGTTCTTCAAGACCCCCCTCGCCTGCCTTTCAAGTGTGCCCTATTATTTTTAATATGATATCACTATAAATCTATATCAGACGAACCCATTCCGAAAGCATAGATCTTTTTTTACTGTTCACTTTGCGTTCACATTGCACAGAAAAAACATGCCTTCTCGAAACACAAAATTTTCAGAGTAAACTTCTGAGTGCTATGAGCAGAAAACGCCCAGAACCCAGTCATAGTTTATGTTTACAAGCTTTTCAAAACCAAGCATACTTCAGCGTTTACTCTGAAATACTCTGAAACGCGACCCTTTGCCTATGGACACAGCTGACCACTTGTCCACAAAGCACCGCGGCGGATAACTGTCTGAAAACTTGGATTTTCAAGCACCGCCATATCGTGTCCGAGCGCGAAGTAGAAGACTCTGCCATCGCCGTACGTATGGTGAAACGCCATGACGTGGGTCTCATCTTTCGTCTCATCATAGGCGTGCATCAGATGGTGCGATGCATCAGGATTGTGCTTCAGATAGTAGAGTTCATCTGTCGCCCCAAAATCAGATAAACCTTCGGTAATCGGATGATTAGAGTCGCTCACATTAACAGTGAAGTCCATATACGGACTGTGTCCGTTGAAAAACCCGTTGAGCATGCCGTGGTAGCCTTCAGATTCCCTGAACGAAGCGGCTGCGGTATGTAACCCGAAGAACCCACCACCTGTTCGGATATAACTGAGCAGGCCATTCTCTTGTGCTGCTGTGAGTTCCCCGACATCGGTGTAGAACAGCACGGTGTCATATCCTTCGAGTCCATCTGCAAGCACATTGTAGTCCTGTGAGAAATCGGCTTCAATGGTGTCGGTATCGTTGAGCATTGATGTGAGGAACTGTCCGTTTCCAGCGTGGTCGTGATAAATACCTTCTGTCCCGACAAATATGAGTAATTTAAGTGTTTCCATTTCGTCTTCCTTAATCGTTGGGCATCACGAGCACTTTGACAGAGCCGTGTTCATCGCGTCCCGCGGCGACAGCGAATGCCTCGTTGATATCTTCTAAGTCGAATCGGTGCGTGACGAGTGGGTTTGGATCAAGCTTGCCAGCGGCGAGTAGATCAATAGCGACTTGAAATTCGGTTCTCCCGCCACGCCTCCCGTAACAGAACGACCAGATAACTGTCAGTTCTCGGCTCCGTGCGAACCGTTCTGAAAAGGTAAGCGGTGTCCGATGTCCACCGACCATGCAAATGCGACCGCGTTTCGCTGCGATCTCTGTTGCCTGTTCCAGTGTATTCGCGGTACCACCGACCGCCTCAAAGACGACATCCGCCCCGCGTCCGTCGCTCCAGTCCTTGATAGCCTCTACAGCATCTATCTTATCCACATTGATGGGTACCGCACCCACTGCTTCGTGGGCAATCTGTATCGGTCCATCCGGCTTTCCTAACATAGCGATAGAGGTTGCGCCTGCGACATCTGCGACCTGGGCAATCGTCAACCCGACAGGACCGCTGCCGATAATAGCGACACGATCCCCCGGTGATACCATCGCTCTGTTAACAGCATGCACCGCCACTGCGTAGACCTCTGCCAACGCGCCACCCTCAGGGGAGACACTCTCTGGCAATGAATACACGTTTGCTGTCCGCGCGACCATAAATTCTGCGAAACCGCCGCCACCGTGCCGTAAATTGCCGCAGATATTGTAGTAGCCGTTATAGCATTCAGGACAATCGTTACACGGGCTAATAGGTTCAACTGCCACACGCGCGCCCTTTTCATACCCCGTAACACCCTTGCCCGTATCAATAACGAGTCCTGCTAACTCGTGTCCACCGATACGCGGTGATAAGGGTTTCTCTGGCTGGTGATGATACCCGTGCAGATCACTACCACAGATCCCTGCCGCTTCCACTTGGACAAGGATTTGTTCTTCTTCAGGTGTTGGGTCCGGTACGGTTTCGACCCTTATATCTTTTCCACCGTAAAATTGTGCCGCTTTCACAGATAATCTCCTCACAAACTAATATTCTGTTTGAAATATAACATAGGTTCGGAATTGTGTCAATTGATTACCCGAAGTTAAGGATCGCGAGCACAGCTCGCTCCTACCAGAATGGGTATTGATGTATTACTGAAAGGATCGCAAGCGATAAAAAACACCCAAGCAAAAACACTCGCTCCTACCAGAACAGGTTGCTGATGCATGGCTGATCAGAAATTTTCCTTGACTTCTAAGCCGAAAATGCATTAAAATCAAAAGAATACAATACGTAACGAGGAGATAAAAATGAAAACAGTTAAATTAGGTTTGATTGGGGCGGGTGGTATTGCACAGGCGCACTGTGGCACACTTGCTGACATTAAAGGTGCTGAAATTATTGCAGCCGCCGACCTTGTTCCAGCAAACCTTGAACGCGCGAAAGAACGGTGGGGCATCAAACGCACGTTCAGCGACTACAACGAAATGCTCAAAATGGACGAGATTGAAGCGGTGTACGTGTGTACGCCTACAGGTGTACATGCACCACCTACCGTCGCTGCACTGAACGCAGGCAAACATGTTTTCTGCGAGAAGCCGATGGAAGCGACGTTGGACGCTGCCGCTTCAATGTGGCGTGCCGCAAAAGAAAACAATAAAATATTGATGGTCGGCTTGAAACTCCGTTATTCGCCACAAGTGATTAAGGCAAAAGAGATCGTTGACGCTGGCACACTCGGCGATATCTATTATGTTGAGACCGTCGCGGATCGGCGACGCGGGAATCCGGGTGGCAGTTTTATCCGAAAAGCGACAGCGGGTTTAGGTGCGTCTGCGGATATCGGCGTTTATGCGCTTGACACTGCCCTCTATTTGATGGGACACCCAAAACCGGTTGCGGTCTCTGGTATCACCTCTAACTACCTGAGTCTGCACAATACATGGAATCCTGCGCTTAAAGAGACTGAAGTAGAAGATTTCGGTGTCGGTTGGGTGGTGTTCGAGAACGGTGCGCGCATGGTATTCAAGACGTGCTGGTGCATGAACATGGATTCGCTCGGTGGCACCATCTTCCTCGGCAAAAAAGCGGGATTACGTCTCGGTATTGGCGAGGTCCGTGGACCAGAGGAAGGCGTACGCGTCTATGGTGATAAAGACGGTGAGATTTTTGATCAAGAGTTCACTAAATTTGAATCTGTAAGTGTATTCCACGAAGAAGATTCGGCGTTTATTGATGCTGTCCGCGAGGGTAAACCGGCACCGATTGATCCGTACGGTGTTATGCTTACGAATGTTATCATTCAAGGCGTTATTGATTCCTCGAATGCTGGTGGACGCGAAGTCGCGGTGACAGTGCCAACACTGTAGCGAACACAATATCATGGTGCGAGGTTGCTGTGCCTTGCACCTTCCTCTGAACACTATTTCGCTATCCTTTTTCGCCTTTGCTGACTCTACATATATAGGTACATTTGACCGCTCCGCCAGCTGAAGCTTGGGGGATTCTTTGAAAGAACTCCCAAGCGAGTTTCTCAACCTTTACCGCCACTTCCACATGAGGTCTAACGGTATGGGGCCATCTTCCTACCTCGTGGATAGGTTGCTCAAATCAATTATGAGCCAACACGAGTGTAATCTCGCGGTGCGGGTCATGCGGGCAACTCTCTTAAATGGAAATATGCCCATTTAGCACACTACGGAAACTTCCTGAAACTTCTCGGAAGCGACCGATACTTTTGACTGCTACATGCAGTTTCAAAACTTGAACTACTTCGTCTACGATATACAATCAAAGTTGCATAGATTATGAGACTTTTCGTCCGTTTTTCATGGAAATTAGCCATAGTCATTCTGCCCGTGTAAAGAGGTGATTGAGACCAACGGTAAGGATACCGAAGTTTACACGTCTCAATCAATGACTATAGTAATTATACAACATTTTAGACTGAATGTCAGATCTTTTTCTACAAAGGTTTGGTCTAATGCACTAAGGCGGTGTCTACATCCCCTTGCTAAAGCAACCGGGTTTTGACACCGAAATTTGATAACAGAGGTTTTTCAGGATGAAGTTTATTGAGGTTGCGGGCAAAAAATTCAAATTGGCATCCCGATTTGCGCGGTTGTTCGCGTTTTTCATAGATGGAATGCTCGTAGCAGGTGTGCTATCAATTTTGGTCTTTCTGTTTGATGCAATGGGCTCCGGCATTGGTCCCAGTCTTATTCGGATTGGATTGCTCAGTGCATTGCTGTGGACGTTAGGTCCTAAAAGTAAAATAGATGAAGACGCGTTCCCTCTCGTGCAAATCTCTATAATTGCTCTTTTCGGACCGTGGCTGAACTATGGTTTAGACACGCTACTATGGGGCGGTACAGCGATAGGGGCAGCCATTCTGTTTTTTATGGATGGCTTCGGCGATGGACAGGGACCCGGCAAAAAGCTGCTATCGCTACAAGTGCTGAGATTGAAAAATGGTAAACCCTGCTCCTTTAAAGATTCTTTTGTTCGCCGACTTGCAGGCATCTTTCAACCATTGGATTTTTTCTGGACACTCGGAGAAAAAAAGCAGCGGATGGGAGATAAGTTAGCAGAGACTGTTGTGGTAAAGCTCGACGCAGTGCCAGAAGCGTTGGAAACCGAAGGTCCTGAGAAAATTTTAGAGAATGCTATTGTTGAGATGGCAAACCGGCTTTCAGATGCGCGCCAGAAGGTTGATGCTTCTATCGGGGTCGAAAAACTGTTTCAGAATGCTTATGAAGGTGCCATCGCACAAGCGAACGGATGTCAAGAGCGCGCTGTTATTAACCTCAAGGCAGAACGTGAAGATTTGGCGCGTGAAGATCTCGAAAAACGAAACGAATACCGACAATTAGCAAACAAATACAAAACGCAGTGGGAAGATCAAAAACAGGTCGTTCAAGCACTCAGCAACCTTCTTGAACATCTTCAACAGAAGATAACAGAAACTGAAGGGAAAAAGGCAGTTGTCGTTGCACAACACAGAAACGTTGATGCCGAAAGTCATCTCCGGGAGATGCTGAAAGCAATCCAAGACAGTAAGACGTTTGAAACGCTGGCAAAGATGGAGCAGGACGCAACTGAGGCAGTTACCTTGGCAAAGGCCGCAGCTGAAGTAGATGTTGCATATCAAGATGCGGAATTAGCGCGTGAATTCGCGGGTTACGCCGAAGAAGTATCAATTGAAAAAGATCTCACCGAATTGAAAGCCAAATTATAGCAATAAAAGTTCATCCGGCGGGCACCGGACAAACACAAAAGATTTTAGGATTCAAATATGAAGTCTATCAAAATTGCAGGGAAAAATTTCAAATTAGCATCGCGACTGACACGGTTATATGCCCTTTTTATAGACATCGCGCTTATCGGTGCTGGGCAATTAGTTTTAGGACTTTTTGTCGCGTTCGTATCAGTACTATTTTTCAGTGAACGTTTCTGGGTAACCAGAATTGGGATCAGTGCCTTTTTTTCTCTGTTCAGTGCTGCTTTGTGGATATTCGGGCTGTTTTTTATGGATGGTTTCAGAAAGGGGCAGGGCATAGGAAAGAAGTTGTTGTCACTACAAGTGCTTCGTTTGAAAGATGGCAAACCGTGTACTTTCAAAGATGCTTTTCTTCGCCGTTTCTCGGGTCTCCTCCAACCGATTGACTTACTCTGGTTCCTTGGTAAAAAACAGCAACGCCTCGGAGATAAGTTCGCGGAGACGGTTGTTGTGGAATTTGAACCGGCACCGGAACAGATTGAAGCTGAAACCGGAGACCCAGAGAAGGTTTTAGAGAATGCGATCGCTGAGATGAAAAACCGACTTTCAGAGGCACGAAAGAAGGTTGATGCCTCTATTGGGGTTGAAAAACAGTTTCAAGATGCCTACGACGGGGCTGTTGCTCAAACAGAGCGGTGGCAAGATCGCGCTGTTATTTCTCTGGAAGCAGGACGTGAGGATTTGGCACGCGAAGATTTGGAAAAACGGAATGAATACCGGCGATTGGCAGACGAATATAAAACACAGTGGGAAGAACAGAAACAGATCGTCCGATCTCTTAGCGACCTTTTAGAGCATCTCCAGCAGAAGATGACGGAGGCACAAAGGCAAAAAACAGTCGTCGTCGCGAAACATAGAAACGTTGATGCGGAAACCCATCTCCGAGAGATGCTGAAGGAGATACAGGACAGCCAGGCATTTGAGACGCTTGCGAAGATGGAGCAGGACGCGACGGAGGCAGCCACTTTGGCGAAAGCTGCTGCTGAGGTAGATGTTGAATACCAGGACACAGAATTAGCGCGTGAATTCGCGGGTTACGCTGAAGAAGCATCGCTCGACAAGGACCTTGCCGAATTAAAAGCAAAAGTGGAGTAGATACAAACCCGCGTCGCCAATTTCATAGACAAATAGCATAATACTCGTTCAGAGAGAACTTTTTGAGACCGATTTGGTTAACCTATTATATCATATAGGATTATTTTTCCAACTCAGAACGATCTGATTCTTATACTGGACCCATATTGTTTAATTTATATCATAAAAAGCCTAAAGGAGCTTCATAATGTTTATTGAGATCATCAATCCGGATGAAGGGTATAAGAACTCTTATCGGGGGATGGTGAATATTGAATATGTCCATCAGATCAAGATAATCAGAGGGAGACATCGCCAGTATGAGTTACATATTAATCTGTCAAACTCACCCAGCATAGAGTTGCTCGGTACAAAAGAAGAGTGCTTGCAATTCTACAAGGAATTGCAAGCAGTACTGAAAACGCATAAACAATTGTCCACAACCGATACGCTTATTTTCCCACCGCAATTGCCATCAAAACCACCAACAGACGCGGATGAAGAAGAGGTCTGATTATAGTTTACTCTTCTTCTGAAACCGATTCGTAGCACGCATTATACGCCGAAGATACATCAATTGACAAAAACCTCGTCGAATTAAAGATGAACTTACAATAGGTGCGATGTTTTATCGCCATACCCACTCAGGAGCTATTATAATGGACACACACACACCTCCAAACATTGTCTTTATCATGGCAGACGATATGGGATACGGTGATGTCGGCTGCTATAACCCAGAGGCAAAGATTCCCACCCCGAATATGGATAAACTCGCGCAGGAGGGCATCCGTTTTACGGATGCACATTCCCCGTCCGCTGTCTGTACACCGACACGATACGGCGTTTTAACAGGTCGATATTGCTGGCGGAGCCGTCTCAAACACGGTGTACTTTACGGGTACGAACCACCGCTTATTGAACCTGAACGCTTGACAGTCGCTGGATTACTCAAAGATGCTGGGTACAATACCGCCTGTATCGGCAAGTGGCATCTGGGACTCGGATTTTCGACGGTGCAAGGATACGACTTCGATTTCAATGCGCCGTTGCCTTGGTCTAATGCTGGACGTGAGTTGGAGGAGCATATTGACTTCAATGCACCACTCACTGGAGGTCCGGTGGATATCGGGTTTGACTATTTTTATGGGAATTCGGGTTGTCCTACCTGCCAACCGCCTTACGGGTTTATTGAAAACGACACCTTTGTCGAAATTCCGAATGTCTATCATGAAGTGCCAGCGTTTACAAGCCGTCCCGGTATGATGACCTCGGATTGGGAACATAAAGATGCGGATCCCATTATAGCAGAGAAGGCGGTTGCGTATATTGAAGGACAAGCCGATGCGGATGCTCCTTTCTTCCTCTATTTGACGCCATCCGCACCGCATGAACCCTGCACAGAGGCGGTTGTGCCAGACTTCGCACGTGGGCAGAGCAGTGCCGGTCCCCGTGGTGATCTGGTATGGCTTGTGGATTGGATGGTCGGTGAAGTCATGGATGCGTTAGAACGCACCGGCAAAACCGATGAGACGCTCATCTTTGTCACGAGTGATAACGGCGCATTGCCCGGCGACCGGATTCAAGGAGATAACAGTCCAATGCCGTATCATCTCTATGACCATAAATCGTGCGGCGACTGGCGTGGCTACAAGGCACATATCTGGGAAGGTGGACATCGCGAACCGCTGATAGCACGATGGCCCGGTGTGATCGCCCCGAATACCGAAACCGATACGTTAACCTGTCTTACCGATCTGATGGCGACCTGCGCAGCGATTGTCGGGACAGAAGTGCCAGACGATGCAGGACAAGACAGTTGTAATATCTTGCCCGCGCTATTGGGTGAAAAGATAGAACGTTCTTTGCGGGAAGCTATTGTGCATCACTCCAGCACAGGCGTTTTCTCTATCCGGCACGGTGATTGGAAATTGATCTTGGGAACACAAGGTTCGGGCGGATGGCCTCCACCTCGCGATGGCGGTCCCAAACCGGATACGCCGGGGCAACTGTATCATATCTACGACGATCCGAGTGAGACGAACAATGTATGGGAAACGTATCCAGAGATTGTGGAACGACTGACAGCGTTGTTGGAGAGATTTCAGCAAGATGGACACAGTCGGATGTGAGAAAACTATAAACTGTCTGCTTGAAACGGGAGAACACGTATCCGAGTTCGATTTTCGTCTATGGTAATCAGTGCCCCTCTTTCGAGAGATTCCTCGTGTTGCTGAAGAATCCCGGCTAACCAAGTGCCCAAATTCTCCGGCAGGGTGTTCTGTATGCGAATTTGAATTACACTGGGTTTTTGAACATAGGTAGTTGCGAGTAACGTTCCAAAATCAAGATCCTGGGTGAACACAACATAACCGTTTTCACGTGCCCAAGTCATAATGGTGCTATCTGACGCGTGCGGTTCACCTATGTTCCGCCAATGAACCGCGTGCCATCCGTGTTGTTCAAAAACGGGAACCTATTCCATAGAAAGGTTCATATCAATTAGCACTTTCATTATGGACCGACTGGCACTTCAATTTCTTGAACTCGCCACGCGGCATAGGAAAGGGATTGACGAATATCTTCCTCTTCTAAATAGGGGTAGGCATCTAAAATCTCGGCATTGGAACAATCAGAGGCAACCAAACCAACTATCATTCCAACAGTGACCCGCATCCCACGGATACAAGGCTTGCCACCCATGACTTGTGGGTTGAATGTTATCCGGTCAAGTTTTTGCATTTTTCTTTCTCCTATTGATCTTGCACAAGATGCTAACGATTTTACAACGTCAGAAATCTAAAGAATAGTGGAATTATAACCTTAAATAAACGAAAAGTCAAACAAATATAGGGAATGCAACCAAACGACTTTGTTGGATGAGTTCCCCTATGCTTCAGTCCGACAACACTTTACCTGATAGGGAATCGCCTACGGGTGGAGCGAAAATAAGACGGTGGACTCTCTGAGAAAACCGCAGTCGCTACGAAGCCGAAGTTTCCCCAACCTTTAGGTTGTGGGTGCTATCACATAAGGAGTTACGGCTATGGAGAGCACTACGACGCTTGATTCACTTTTCCGATTATCAGGTCCGTCGCAAGCAGATATTGATTCTTTTCACAACGATGGCTATATCGCGTATCCAGATGTGTTCACAGACGATGGCAGAGAAGGGCTGATTGAGGAAATCACACAGCGTTTTGAACCGACACGTCAGTACATTGAGTCGCTGAATACCGGCGAGAAACCAGAGCGCACCTATTTTATTCGTCCGTGGAACGACCGAGGTAAATATAGCGATCGGCTTATTGATGATCCTTTTATTACGGCACTGATATGCGCGACAATTGGCGATGCGTACCACTTCTGTCACTCCGCGCTCAACATAGCACCCCGCGGGGTCGGCCCTCTCGGGTTTCACCAAGACCACCACCATTGGAAGCATGAGAATCCGGTGAATCTCGCTGAACGCGACAATTATTATATACAGATTCTGTATTATCCGAACGGGTTCACACGTGGGGATCGAAATCTCAAAGTTATACCAGGCAGCCATAAGGTAGCACCGACGAGAGAGGCAACGCCAGAACGGATGCTTGCAGGTGACTATGACGAGGAAGCCGGACGCAAATTGGAAGAAGAACGGTTGGAATTACCGCCGGGTAGTATGGTCTACATAGATGCCCGTATCTTCCACGCGGTTGAGGCAAAGCCTGTAGATTCGCCGCAGTCCTATCGTATTTTCAACATTGACATCTTCAAGGAAGCGGGACCGCCGCATCGCTACACGCAAGAGATCCCTGAGGAATGGATGGAGCAGGCGACACCGTTCCGTCGGAAACTCTTTGATCGTGAGGCATACACGGAAGGGTGTTGGAGCTAACCCACTATTTCTGTTTTAATTGCCCCCAAATTGTTGTTAACAATTTGGCATCAGGCTGAACAGGTAACGCTGCCGGGTCAAACCAATCCGCCTCATAATTGTTGTCACCTGTTAATTGTTCTGATTTGCGACTCCCTAAATCGAATATGAAGATTCCGTCTGAAGTATAAAGCACCTTGTCTCCCAGCAGAGACCAAGCCGGAGAAGATCCCGTTACCAATTTCTTCAATCCACTGCCATCACGATTCAGAACATAGATACCTTTCTGCGACCAGAGAAAGGCTATTTTGTTGCCATCTGGCGACCACGCGGCGTGGATCAATGTTGCGGGTTCATCGGCTTCAAACAGCGCCGTCTCTTCGTGGGTGTTAACATTTATAACACGGAGGACAGTTCTCCCAAGATTGTGCGGAAATCTGTAGGTAAATACGATCTCTGAACCGTCGGGAGACCAAGCGGGAAAGCCCGCAACATGTCCAGATGATACAACATGTTCTTCAGTGCGTTTATCTATATCTGCGATATAGATTGCCGCGCTGATCGCACGATGATACGCCAACTTCTTACCATCGGGCGACCAAGTAGGAAATTCTCTATAGGCTATATCCTTCAACACCTTCCGCACATTTTTTCCATCAGCATCCATGATATAGATGTCGCGAATGCCGTGTCGATCCGAGTGAAAAGCGATATGCTCACCTGTCGGAGACCAGGCAGGTGAACCGTCGCGAGCACCGTTTAGCGTCAAGTTCTTTTGTTGGCTTCCATCAGCATTCATTATATAAATCTCAGCGTCACCATCACGAACAGATGTAAACACGATTTTGGCTGTTTTTGGGGCTTCTGCTATTACGGAAACGACACCGTTGGACCAAAGAAGACTGATGCAGCAAAACAGGGTTAAAATAATTTTAGTGTTCATAGGATCGCCTTTCTCAGACTTGAAATTTTTCATGATATTTGGTTCTTAGGTACAAAAATAAGGTTTGATTTGCATCGCGGTGAATCTAATTTATACTAATTCTAACACACACTCCAGTTCTTTGCAATCTTATTGACTTAAGTCGGAATTTGAAGTACAATCATCAGAAAAAAGGAGTTGTGATGAACACACCAAACCGTCCGAACATTCTCTGGATCTCGATAGAGGATACAACGCCGCGTTTCGGTTGTTATGGCGACCCAATCGCCCGCACCCCAAATATTGACCGTCTCGCTGCAGGCGGATGTCGGTTTCCAAATGCCTTTTCAACTGCCGGGGTCTGCGCCCCGAGCCGTTCCGCTATTATCACCGGTATGTATCAGACTTCCATCGGCACACATCACCATCGGACAACGCATACACACCCAAATACACCGCACCTACCTACACCGTATTCTGCTGTTCCGCCACCTTATGTGAAAACCTTCACTGAATACCTAAGAAGGGCAGGCTACTATTGCACCAACAATAGTAAAACAGACTATCAGTTCACACCACCTATTACAGCGTGGGATGACAATAGCAATCAAGGGCACTGGCGAAATCGTGCGGAAGGGCAATCCTTCTTCTCCGTTTTTAACCCAATCGTTACACACGAAAGCGGTATGTGGGAAAAGGAAGATAGTCCACTGACCACGAACCCAGATGACGTGGAATTACCACCTTATTTACCAGATACACCTAAAGCCCGTGCCGCATTGGCTCGACAATACGATAACCTTGCCACTGCCGATGCACGTGTCGGAGAGTTGTTGGATCAGTTAGAAGAGGATGGACTTGCAGAAAATACTATCGTCTTCCTCTGGAGTGACCACGGTGAAGGACTTCCACGCGGAAAACGGTGGCCCTACGATGCTGGTATCCGTATACCCTTGATTGTGCGTTGGAACGGAGAACTTAGCCCAGGAAGTGAAAGTGATCAATTGGTGAGTTTGATTGACCTCGGTCCCACTGTGCTTTCGTTATGTGGTGTTCAAGCACCGCAGCACCTACACGGACAACCCTTCCTTGGGTCGGAAAAAGTAGAACGTGAATATATTTTTGCGACGCGCGACCGTCTTGATTTATCCTATCACATGCTGCGGGCTGTGCGCGATAAAAAGTATAAATACATCCGAAATTATTATCCAGAAAAACCGTATCTCCGCTGGGATCCTTACCGCAATAGCCATCCGGTGATGCAGGAGATGTGGCGACTTCATGCCGAAGGCAAATTAGAGGGAGATCAATTGGTCATGTTCCAATCACCCTGCCCTGCTGAGGAACTCTACGATGTGGAAAATGACAAATATGAACTCAACAACTTAGCAGAGGATACAGCACAGGCAAATGTGCTTAAACAGATGCGAGAAGCGTTGACAACATGGCAATCGGAATTCGGGGATATGGGAAATATATCTGAAGAACAGATGGTGGCGAAGTGGTATCCTAATGGCACACAACCCGAAACGGCATCACCCCTTTTCATTCCGATTAACGCGTCTAACTCCGGCACGGAGCCTGCTCATGAAGATGGAGAATGGGACGCACCGCTGCTTCTGCAACTCTACTGTTCAACACAAGGTGCTTCAATTGCGTATACAACCGAACAAGGTGAAGATGTCCGATGGCAGTTGTATACAGAACCTTTGCGTTTACCGAAAGGTGAAACCGTTATAAGAGCAAAAGCAATTCGGATCGGTTACAAAGAGAGCGATGAAAAATCTCTAAAATTCACAGTTTCATAAATAAATGCCCCTGAATGCTTAGACGATTCTATTGACTTAAACCGCTGTTTGGGATACAATCTTGTCAAAAACAGGGAGTCGCAATGAACATATCAGATCGTCCGAACATTCTTTGGATCTCGTTAGAGGATACAACACCGCGTTTCGGTTGTTATGGGGATACGCTTGCGCGTACGCCGAACATCGACCGGCTCGCCGCAGGCGGATGTCGGTTTCCGAATGCGTTTTCGACTGCCGGGGTCTGCGCCCCGAGTCGTTCTGCAATCATTACCGGGATGTACCAGACCTCCATCGGTACGCACCACATGCGAACAGCGCATACGAATCAAAACACACCTGACATGCCGACCCCGTATTCTGCTGTACCACCGCCTTACGTCAAGACTTTCACCGAATATCTCAGGGGAGCAGGCTACTACTGTACGAACAACAGTAAGACCGACTACCAATTCACACCACCAATCACAGCGTGGGATGAATCCGACAACACCGCACATTGGCGAAATCGTGAGGCGGGACAACCCTTCTTCTCAGTCTTCAACCCCGGTGTTACGCATGAAAGCGGCATGTGGGAGCGGGAGAATCGCCCATTGACCACAACCACAAATCCAGATGATGTACAGTTACCGCCTTACCTGCCGGATACGCCGAAAGCGCGACAGGCGTTAGCGCGTCAATACGATAATCTTGCAACTGCAGATGCCCGCGTCGGTAAACTGTTGGATCAGTTGGAAGAGGACGGGCTTGCGGAGAACACCATCGTCTTTCTCTGGAGCGATCACGGCGAAGGACTTCCACGCGGAAAACGGTGGTCCTACGATGCCGGTATCCGTATACCCTTGATTGTCCGATGGCCCGGCACACTGCGTCCGGGCAGTGCCACTGAACAACTGGTGAGTTTGGTTGACCTCGGACCAACCGTGCTTTCCCTCTGTGACGTGCAAGCACCGGAACACCTACAAGGACAACCTTTCCTCGGTCCACAGAAAGTTGAACGCGACTATATCTTTGCGACGCGCGACCGTTACGACGAATCCTACGATATGGTCCGTGCTGTACGTGATAAACGGTATAAATACATCAAAAATTATTACCCTGAAAAGCCGTATCTACTCTGGATTCCGTATCGCAATCGGCACCCCGTCATGCAGGAGATGTGGCGGTTATATGCTGCAGGCGAATTGGAGAGTGATCAGGAGGTAATGTTCCGTTACCCACGTCCTGCTGAAGAACTCTACGATACCGAAAACGATAGGTATGAACTCAACAATTTGGCAGCGGACGCTGGACATCACGGTGTACTGGAACGGATGCGCGGCACGTTGGCACAGTGGCAATCCGAATTTGGGGACATGGGTGATATCCCAGAAGAGCAGATGGTTGCAACATGGTATCCAGATGGAACACAGCCACAAACGGCAGCTCCGATTTTTATTCCGATTAACGCCGAACATCCTGGCACGGAGGTCATCCATGAGGTTGGTGAATGGGCGGCTCCTGTTGTCTTACAACTTCACTGTTCCACCCAAGGGGCATCCATTGCCTACACAACAGAACAAGGGGACGATGCCCATTGGCGGTTGTATACCGACCCACTGCGTCTGCAAAAAGGCGAAACAAGCCTACGAGCGAAAGCGATTCGCATCGGTTATAGTGAAAGCGAAGAAAGAACGATTCATCTCAAAATTTCATAAGGAGATTCATAATAATGGCGCAACAGAACAGCCAAGACTATTTCGTTTATATTGGCACTTATACGCGTGGAAACAGCGAAGGGATTTATGTCTATCGCTTAGATGGCGCGACGGGTGCCTTAGAATACAGCAGTAAGATCACAGGCGTTGAAGACCCATCGTTTTTGGAGATACATCCGAGTGGACAGTATCTCTTTGCCGTTAACGAGCTTAATGAGTTCGAGGGCAAAGCGAGCGGCGCGGTTACGGCGTTTTACATTCATAAAGAGACAGGAGAGATTAGTTATCTCAACCAACGCGCGACCGGCGGTGGTAGCCCGTGTCATCTGAGTGTAGATTCGACCGGTAAATGCCTGCTCGTGGCAAATTACGGCGGTGGCAGCGTCACAGCTTTCCCGATCGAGTCGGATGGTAGACTCGGTGAAGCCTCCGATTTCGTGCAGCATCAGGGATCGAGTGTCAATCCACAACGGCAGATGGAACCTCACGCGCACGCAATTATGATTGATCCGGGAAATCGCTACGCTTTTTCACCCGATCTTGGGCTTGATAAAATTCTCATCTACCAGTTAGATGCGAAAAACGGGAAACTCACGCCTCATACGCAACCGTGGGTACGTGTGCAGCCCGGTGCGGGTCCCCGTCACTTCGATTTCCATCCGAATGGAAAGTACGCTTATGTGATTAACGAAATAGATTCTACCTTCACCGCTTTTCGATACGACGCGAAAGCCGGAACGCTCACTGAATTCCAAACGATTTCCACGCTCCCTGATGATTTCGACGGCACCAGTCATTGCGCGGATATCCACGTCCATCCTTCTGGAAAATTCCTGTACGGATCGAACCGTGGACATGATAGCATTGCGATCTGCGCGATTGATGCGGAAACGGGAATGCTGAGTCCTATCGGCTTTGAATCAACACAAGGACAAGCACCTCGTAACTTCGGGTTGAATCCGGAGGGTACGTTCCTTTTTGCAGCCAACCAAAACACGGATACAGTTGTTACGTTCGCTATTGACGCTGAAACGGGTGAGCTGAATGCGACAGGTGATGTAGCAGAGGTGCCGACACCTGTCTGTTTGAAGATGTTGGCATGTAGTTAGTTTACGGGGACAGGTGGGCACAAAACCCACCTGAACAACCGAATATGGTTCGGGCAGGTACAGGGAACCCGCCCGAATAAACAACACAATTTTTAGCGTTCATGGCGACGCTGTCTACGGTGTTCTTGGAGTTTATCCCACGGATAGATGAAACAACGATCCGCCCAATCTCGGTAAAGTCCGGTGAGTTCTTCAAGTTTCTGTGGATGCTTAGCGGCGAGATCGTTGATTTCTGTCCGTTCTGCTTCCACATCATAGAGTTCCCAATCACCGGGGAACCTACTGACGAGTTTCCAATTATCTTGACGGACTGCACAGTTACCCTCATGTTCCCAATAGAGTACGTCTTTACCGTTATCCTTCCCATCAAAAATCGGTACTAAACTTGTTCCCTCTAATGGCAAAATCGGTTTCCCGTTATGTTCTTCAGGGTAGGTCGCGCCTGAAATCTCAAGGCATGTTGCCATAATATCTGGCAGTTGTCCGGGTTGATGACGCAAGTCTCCGGCGGATTTTATGGCATCTGGCCAATGCGCTATTAACGGCGTAGAGATACCACCTTCATGTACCCAATGCTTATACAGTCGGAACGGTGTGTTGGATAGGTTCGCCCACGGAACGCCATAACTCTGATAAGTCGTTTCGGGACCGGGCATAATACTTGGGTCGTTGCCACGATAGACCGGTTTTCCGTCGGAGGTGGTATCGGTACTAATGAGTGAACCCTTGTCCCGTATTGCCGGAGGACCACCGAGTTCTTCAGCGCAACCGCCGTTATCGGCTAAAAACAGGATGAGCGTGTTATCAAGTTGTTCCGTCTCTTCCAATGTGTCAATGATGCGTCCTATACCAGTATCCATCCGGGTGATTTGCGCCGCGTAGACCTCCATACGGCGTTGATTCCATTCCTTGTATTGTGCCTCGCTCCAAGGTGCCTGGGAGGGATCGCGTGCCGTGAGTTGCCACGTTTCATCTAAAATTTTCATCTCCCGCATCCGTGAGAGGCGTTCTTCTCGAAGTTCGTCCCATCCAGCGGCAAAACGTCCATTGTAGCGTGCGATGTCTTCTTCGTGTGCGTGTAGTGGCCAATGCGGTGCGGTGTAAGCGACATAGGTAAAGAACGGACGTTCTGGTGTCTTTTCGGTATGGTTTCGGATATACGTCGCTGCTTCGTCGCTAACAGCATCTGTGAAGAAGTAGTCTTCAGGGAGTTCATCGTGCTGGATACGCGTGTTATCGCGTGTGAGGGTATTCGGTTTCCAAAAGTTCGCGGCACCGGTAATAATACCGTAGTACTCGTCAAACCCGCGTTGGCAGGGCCAACTGTGTTTGGGACCATCGGGACCGGCGTGGCGAGAGATGTGCCATTTGCCGCTCATATACGTGCCATACCCCTCCGATCGGACAGCATCGGCAATGGTGATACAGCGGTCATTGAGGTCCCCGCGATAGCCTTCAAGTCCGTCATTGCTCATCATGTGCCCGACTCCGGTCTGGTGAGGGTGTAGTCCGGTAAGCATGGAAGCACGGGACGGACAGCAGCGTGCGGTATTGTAAAATTGTGTAAATCGCAGCCCGCCTGCGGCGAGCCGGTCAAGATTCGGGGTGTGGACTTCGCCGCCGTAGCAGCCTAAATCGGAAAAACCCATGTCGTCGTTCAGAATGAGGACAATATTAGGCTTACTGTTTTCGTTCATAAAATAGGCACCTCTTCTATCGGAAAAAATTAATGTTGTTTTTGGTGATTTGGTATGTTAGTATTAAAAGAAAGACACTAAACCTGAACAAGGCCAAAGCGGGGAAACCGCGCCCGACAAAGGAGTAAAACCATGATTGCGAATTTGATTACGCTTTTCCGCCTGATTCTCGCCTTTGTTGTGATTTCCCTTTTTGGACATCACATCTACTTAGACATTTTACTTGTCGTGCTAATCGGTTTGATCCTGTTTCTCGATGCGGTTGATGGTTACGTTGCTCGCAAACTGAATCAGACTTCCGCTTTTGGCGCACTATTTGACATCATCGGCGACCGAATTGTCGAATGCATCTTCTGGGTCTACTTCGCTGTCGTTGGGTTGATCCCCCTCTGGATACCAGTGATCGTGATTGCGCGCGGGTTTTTCACAGACGGTTTGCGAAGTGCAGCCTTTGCGCAAGGCAAAACTGCCTTCGGCGAGAACTCTATGATGTCTTCCAAATGGACGCGTGCGCTCACCAGTTCACGAATAAGCCGTAGTATCTATGGCATTGCGAAAGCAGTCGCTTTCATCTATCTTGGCGGTGTTATTGCTTTCAAGAATTCTGGCATCCATCCGGAATTAGTCGTCGGTTTGGAATTAGCAGGTGTAATACTCTCTGCTGTGACTGTCGCTATGTGCCTGATTCGCGGACTTCCTGTTTTGGTTGATGGTTGGAAGTATGTCAAAGAGTAGCACCGTAAGCCGAACAGCCGTTATTTTCGCGACATGTGATTATCGCCATCCGTCTTTAACAACACACGACTTCCATCTTCGCTTGCAAGAGCCATAAAAAGCGATCTTGCTGCTGAATACGCAGCCACTGAAAGTATGCGATTTTTAAGCGTAAACACGAGTTGATAAGTAATAACATTCCCGACCTGTCTGTACTGCCGAGTAAGTTCTGCATTCTCTATAGCGTGATGAATGTCCTTTGGCAGGGTAGCTGCCCACCCGTCTGGAATTTGGATACGGATTGTCTTTTCAATTTGCATCGGGTAGCCTAAATCTAACGAATAGGTGCGTTGTTCGTTAGCGAAGGTTTCAGCGTAGTCCGCGAACTCATCAATAGGTAAGGGGAATAGCATATCATTTCCCACCCACGTCCCGTAATTCTCAACATGGAAACCGAGGTTGATTGTCACCGGCACGTTTAGATCACCAAGGTCGGACATCTCGGACCACGCCACCTGGATGCCTGGAAATTGCTGGCTGAGTTCGGTGGCTAAGGTGGTTTTCAGCGCATTGGGATGTATCCGTTGGTATGCCCATCGGGTATTCAGGTCATACTGTCCTTTTGTCTGGATGTAGAGCGTGCCTTGCACACTACCGTCGCTGTCTAACGTCAATTCTGTGGTGCTGACAAGACGGTTAGATTCTGGTGCGTAAATAGGTGTCTCTACAAACTCGCCGTGTGTATCAGAGATAAGAAATCCCGTGCGTCCTTGTACGTTATATGGGAGATCGCCATAACTACAGGTTGTCGCTGTAGGGTCTAACCATATATAGGTATTTGTGCCGGTAGGAATTGCTGTAATCATGTGGTTAAACTGGCTGAGCAACGGCAGCGTGGTATCGACGCGCTCGTGTGGAGCGACACTCACCAGGACCGGATAGGCTTTGATACCTACTAAATCCAACATCGAAATCAGAAGTGTGGTTTTATCTTTACAATCCCCGTATTGCATTTGAAAAACCTCAGTGGCAGGCGTAGGTTGGTAAGCACTCTGCCCGAGTTCAATACCGACGTAACGGATGTTTGTAGCGACAAAGTGATAGAGCGCACGTATTTTCGCTTCTTTCGTTGTTAGATCGTTGGTTAGTTGCTGGACTTTTGCCTCAATGCTGGTATTCGGGGTATATCTCCCCTTCGCGAGGTCTTTATACCAATTATAGACACTGTTCCAATCTTTGATTGAGGAATAGCGCAAGCGTGGTACGATGTCGTTAATGTGGGGCATACCTTCTTCGAGTGCCAGTGCAGGTGTCTCGCTGTACTTCCATATGTAAATGACAGTGTCATTTTCTGTGTGGGATAGCACAGGTGCTTGCGGATTTGAATCGTTAGCAATCTCCCATTGAAGGTGCCACGCTTTCGGCATCTGCAGCGCGTAACTGGTTTGTAGCGTTGCTTCTGTTGCCTGAAAATTGTATCCCCCCGTAATCCATGTCTCGCCCCCCGGCACTTTATCTTCAAGTGTTACTTGGTACTCAATACAGACTCCCGGCGCGAGTCCAACCATGGAGATGACCCTCCACATAGCGTCGGAGTAGAGGTTTTGGGACAATAACCCAGGCGGCGTTACGTCGTTGAATGCTTCATCTGGTGGTTGCAGGATCGTGCTATCCGTTGTGATCGTTCTTGCAATATTCACCGCTATATTCTGTGCGGTGGGTTGGTAAGGAATGGCGATGTCCCCATATCTCTGGATGCCTCTTTCGGTGAGGATTTTAACGACTTGGTGTGTTGTGTAACGCGACTGTCCCGTCGGTAAAACGTCGTGGCTGAAATGGTTGAATAGCACCAATGTGTCAGCGTCCGGATAGTCGCTAGCGTCTGGGGCATTCGCGATGATGTGCTCAACATCAGGATTGAGAAGGGCAACAGGTGGTACATCAGTGACCTGTACCGAACCGAGATTTAGTTGTGCAAGTGCTTGGAGTCGTGTCAAGGCGAGGAGGTTGTCCGGATCAATTTCTAATAGTCGTTGGTATTGGAGTTGTGCCTCAAAGTAACGCTGTTGATCTTCATAGAGTGCAGCGAGTTGTTCTCTTGCCCAAGTGTCTTTCGGCAACAACCGAATGGATTCTCGCAATTCTGCGATTGCCTCGCCAAGTTTACCTTGTTCCAGATAGATTAATCCCAAGTAATTGTGCAAATTTTCACTTTCGGGACGTTCACATTTCGGATCAAGCGATAGGGCTTTGTGGAGGACCTCCACGGCTTCATCATAACGTTCGAGCTGCTTATAGGCTAAACCGAGATGGTTTAATGCATAGAGATTATCTCCTGAAACATCAAGGACTCGTTCATAGTATTCAGCAGCTATGACATAGTCCATTAATTTCTCAGAGATATACCCAGTGTAGTTAAGGGCTGCGATATTCTTTGGTTCAAGTGCTAAAAACGCAATAAATGCATTCCTTGCGTTTTCATATTCCTCAAGTCGGAAGTATATTTCTGCTATTTTGTGCTGTACTTCACTGGCATCCGGTCGGATTGCGATAGCGGCTTTGTAAGCGGCAAGTGCTGCACGCAGGTCACCTTGTTTTAGCTCATTATTGCCTGTCTCAACCTGCTCCTGCCACTGACGGCTGCGTTCAATCAGTGGATCAACGATTGGTGGCGGAGATGAATTCTTCGAGAAAATCGTGCATCCGGTGATGACAAAAAGTAGGCTTAACAGCCAAAATGTATAGTTTTTATGAAACATCACTGTTAATCTCCCTCAGCGGTTAGGTGCCCGACACTCAGTTTTTCTGAAGTTTCGGGTTTCCGCTGTGGCGTTCCTTATCTCGGCGTGTCTTTTTCTCCAAGTTTTTTTTGAATGCATCTTCAAGTTCAACACCTGTTTGATTCGCAAGACAGATAAGTACAAACAGGATGTCCGCCATCTCCTCACCCAGGTCTAAGTCTTCCTCGTTTTCCTTGAAGCTTTGTTCGCCATATTGACGCGCCATAATTCGTGCTAACTCACCCACCTCTTCCATGAGGATGGCGGTATTGGTTAATTCTGAGAAATATCGGATTCCGATGTTGTGGATCCAGTCGTCTACAAGCTTTTGGCAATTTTCGAGTGTGTAGTCCATATTAGCCTATCTCCATTTTGGTGGCGTGTGCGCAGGACTTACGTCCACTCTTTTCAGCGTTTAAGCGCGGCAGCACCTGTGGCATGGGATTCGCATCTATTTTAACTACTCATATTTTAGCAGCGTTTGCGATGAAAGTAAACTTTTTTCTATCAGTATCCGTTCAAATGGACAATTAAACGGAAATCCCTTGATTTTTCTGGAAACGTGGTGTATACTTTTAAATGCAAATTTCATTTAATTTAAGAGGCGAGATTCACACCATTTAGTGATTAGCCTGGATGGGTTAAGGAGAAATCGTATGGGACTTACGGACAAAGAACAACAGTTTTATGAGGCAAATGGCTATCTCTTAAAAAAAGGGCTTGTCTCTTCAGAAGATATCACACTAATTCAGGAAGAAGTCAAAGATATACACAATCGTATGGCAGAACAACCGACCGATGGGATCGGAATTTCCTGGGAGGTCTACGATTCGGACGATCATCCGCCGCGTATCAAGCAGTTAATGCATAGTGAGTTGGTGAGTCCAACCCTCAACCGCCTGCTTCGCTCTGATAATGTATTAGACATGCTGGAAGCAATGATGGGGGAAAACATTTCACTGTATCACAGTAAACTGCTTCCGAAAGCCGGTGGTGATGGAACGGCTATCCCATGGCATCAGGATTACGCCTATTGGAAAAATGATAACAACAAACCTGTCATGATCAATTGTCAACTGGCTATCAGCGAGGCGAACCTTGAGAACGGATGCATCCAGTTTGTTCCGGGGAGCCACAATTGGGGCTTGCAAGAACACGAAAGAAAACACCAGACCTTTGGCGTATTTCTACCGGGTCACTATCGAGAACGGGAAGACGCTGTGGCTCTCGAAATGGAGCCAGGCGATGGTGTCTTTTTTAACGCGCTGATTATCCACGGCTCCGCACCGAATAATTCGACAAACGATCGGTTGATGAACACCTTCGCTTACAATGTGACAGGAAATGGAGCGACCCAATCTCGTGAAGTCTTACGCGGTAAACCTCTTGATGGATAAAAGTGTGAGAACAAAGGTATCAATCGTCTAACCGAGGATATTTCCTGGCGGAACTTCTGCCGAAATTTATAAGATATTTTCTGGAGAAATGGCTCATATATGTGGAGGAAATATCGTGAAAGTTGAAAAAATCACCGATGCTTGGAAAATCCTTGGATTTCTACTGATCTGTGTTGGGTTAGGTTGTGGCGTTGATGAATCGCGCGACTCAAATACCGCGCCACAGATTTTAACCTTTGAAGCAGCATCAGATATAGTTGCCCCAGGGTCGGAAGTGGCGATCCGTTTGGTAACTGGTGACCTTGAGAATGATGCATTGTCATATACCTGGTCAGTTACAGGTGGCGAACTAACGGAAAATACAGCAGGTGCGCTCTGGCGTGCTCCCGAAACGGAACGGAAATATCAGATCGAGGTTATCGTCAGCGATGGCGAAAAAACCACAACAAGTATACTGGATATCCAAGTGTGGCGGATCCGACCAGGCAATTATTATCCGTTGGCTGTCGGGAACACTTGGCACTATAGCGACGCAACTGGTAGTAAAATTACTTTTGAAATTATAGATACCATTCAGATTCAACGCGCCGGTGGGAAGACCATCGAGAGTTTTGTGCTTCAGAAATCCAGTATGGACGAGGGTTTAGAGAACATAGTGAACTATTCGTACCTCGGACCAATTCTTGACGACAAAGGTGAGGTTTCTGGCGTTGTGCAGCACGCGCAGAATACCACATCCGGGACAGGAGACACGATCTTGTTTGAACCGTTTCTTCCGCTATACCAATTTCCGCTGATTCCGGGTGAGAAATGGGATACGAACTTTCAGGCAAAATTAGTGCCTGAACTCTTTCCAATTGGCGGTGGACTTGACGAATTTGAGGTGCTTTCGGAAGAGACAGTGACTGTGCCAGCCGGAACTTTTGAACATGTCTTTCAGGTCCAAGAATCATTTCGATGGGGTTTCGATATCGGGAACCAAGATTTCCCACTTGACATCACTGTCGTGAAAAAATGGATTGCCCCGGATGTCGGTATCATCAAATTTACACAGTCGCAGACTCGTGGTGATTTGACAGTCGACACCGTTTTTGAACTTGAATCGTTTGAGTTAATGAACAACTAATACCAATTCTAATTGATGGTTCCTCTCAAAAGGGATCTCTTATTTTTCGTTATGCCCGGTGCGGTTAGGAAACCGCACCTACCGGGGCTGGATATAAGGTGCAGTACGGGTGAAAAATCTATCAAATACACCAGAAATCTTAACCACAACTGTCGGTTCTTATCCCGTACCGGCATGGCTTCTGTCAATGCCAACGGAACAGTCCCTTCTTGATGCAATACGGGTTGTCGTGGACATTCAACGGCAACGTGGCATTGACCTGCCGACAGACGGTGAACTCTACCGCTTTGATCCGAACCACCCAGATACCAACGGAATGATTGATTATTTCATCCGTCCGCTTTCCGGTATCAGGGCAGAAGTAGGCAGACAGGAATGGCATGAGTTTCGACAGATGCAAACGATGTCTTTTCGGGCAAAACCTGCCGGCGTTGTTGAGAGAGCGTTAGGGGAAGGCTCGTTAAACCTTGTTTCCGATTGCGAGCGTGCCGTAGACACTGCTGGTAAAAACATCAAATTTACGGTAACAAGTCCCTATATGCTCGCACGGACATTATTGGATAAACACTACGGTGACTTTGACGCACTCCTTACCGCCTTAGCCAGAGTTTTAGCGGCACAGGTGCGAGAACTTGACTGTGCGTGTCTCCAAATTGATGAAGCCAATATACCGGGCAACCCGCAGGACGCGCCTCGCGCTGCCGATGCTATTAATATTGTCCTTGATGCGTTTGAGGGAGAGAAGGCAGTCCATTTCTGCTTCGGAAACTACGGGGGTCAAGTCATTCAACGAGGCAACTGGAAGGCTCTCATAGACTTCTTGAACACCCTCCGATGCGATCATCTCGTTTTAGAGCTGCAACACCGACCTGATACCGATCTTGAGGCACTTAAGGCAGTTACGTCAGATATTGTCCTCGGTATCGGTGTGATTGATGTAAAGGTGAATCCGATTGAGACACCTGATCACGTAGCCTCCAGCATAGAAAAAGCTGAAAAAGCATTGGGCGCAGGACGGATTGGCTGGGTCCATCCGGATTGTGGGTTTTGGATGCTTCAACGCTCCGTGGTAGATAGGAAAATAGAGGCACTCGTGCAAGGCAGGGATAAATATTTAGGGCTCGCTTAGCGAAAATAATAGAAGAGAAGGGTACAGATGTTTGAAGTTCAACTGCCAGCGTTAAAAAAAATTCAGAATGTCGCTGGTATTGCTGCCGGAATAGGTTTTGTCCTCGGTTTATTGATTCCTGCCGCGGCTATTTTCGGTCTACACTGGCACTGTCCGTTTGGAAACAGTATTCTTCAGGTCGGTGGTTTTATGGCAATAACGGGGCTTGGTAGTGCCATTGTTTCAGGCAACCTTGTCGCCGTTTTTTTAATTGGGATTGCGAAAATTAAACAGAGGCGTACAAACCGTCCTCATGGTCGTAAGACTTAACACCGAATGTTACCAGAAGGAAGGAATTCGGATGGGATTTGAAATATTCGGACTTGATCTTTTGTATGTTGTCCTGCTTTTCGGAGCAGGTTCTTTTGCTGGATTCCTAAACACAGTCGCTTTTGGCGGTTCATTAATCACATTGCCTACCCTCATATTCCTCCTGAACCTACCCGGGTTATCTACCATAACACACAGTGTAACGAATGTGACAACTGTCGCAAACGGAACGAATAGAGTCGCTATTCTCTGCCAGAATTTCAGTGCGATCTTGGGTTTTCGGCGTAAAGGTGTCTCAAACTTCCGTTATGCGATTACACTTACGCTGCCTGCGCTTGTGGGTGCGACGCTTGGCGTAATCCTTGCAACCCGTACGAGTGATAAAGTCTTTGAACCGATTCTTGCGGTGGTCATGATAAGTATGCTGTTTTTAGCACTTTTCAACCCAACGGAATGGCTACAAAATAGGATTAACCCTGGCGGTACAAACCATAAAGTTATCACTGGTATTGCTCTGTTTTTTGTAGGAATTTATGGCGGATTCATTCAAGCGGGTGTTGGATTGCTAATTATTGCCGCATTGCGCATTCTTGACGGTAGTGATTTGGTTATCACGAATTCGCTAAAAGTGTTCATCATCTTCTTCTACACAATTATTGCCCTCGGTATCTTTATTAGCCAAGGACAGGTCAATTGGGTTTTAGGGATCACTTTAGCCACTGGAAACGCTACAGGCGCGTGGCTCGGCAGTCACTGGGCAGTAAAAGCGGGGGATAAATGGATTAAAGTGGTTCTTGTTGTAACTGTGCTTGTCTTTGCGACGAACCTTGTGCTAAAGCCCTTTAATTTAGATATTCTATCGCTTCTTGGGCTGAGTTAGCGTTCCAATTCGTGGTAGGAGAAAATTAGACGGTGAACGGCAGTAATGTGCGAGGTGAAGGTAAGGATACCGAGTGTACAGAGCAGAATCATTCCGGTGCTTTGGATAATCGGAAATTTGTACCAGAGCACGCCTTGGATAAGTGTACCCGTCCCAAGTAAGATGATACGTTCGGGTCGTTGCATGAGTCCTACCTTACAAGTAATTTGGAGTCCCTCCGCTCTTGCTCTGACATAACTGACGAGTATTGAACCGAACCATGCCCCAAACGCTAAAACTATCCCCAGCAGACTCTCCAAACTGTAAAAATAGATGAGTGCTCCGAGAAAGAGGAAACCTTCTGAGTAGCGATCGATGACAGAATCCAAGAGTGCCCCGGATGCTCGTAAGTTTCTTTGCGCACGCGCAACGGCTCCGTCTATCATATCAAAACTTCCGCCAAACAGAATAAGAATCCCCCCCGTAATAAGGTGCCCTGTAGCGAAGTAAAAGGTCGCGATAAGGTTCACGAAGAATCCGAGAAGCGTTATCATATTCGCTGTAATACCGAGTGCTACCATTTTATTGGCAATAGCAGAGAGGATTATCTCAAGGCGGGGTTTTAATTTCGCTTCAAACATTGCAACGTCTCCTTGTAGTGCTACCGTTTATTCAGACCAAAAATTAGCAAAGTTAAGACAAGTTTTTTTCCTCAAATTCGACAGGGGTCAAATACCCTAACGCTGAGTGAGGGCGTTTGTGATTATACACCTGTGTAATAAAATGCCCAATGCGGGTTCTCGCTTCATGGATGTCCTCATAAGCGTTGAGATGAACTTCTTCTTCCTTGAGCGTGCGGATAAGCCTTTCAGCATATCCGTTCTCCCAAGGGCACCCTCGCCGGGCGACTGAAATCTCAATGTCATGATGCCTCAGCCGTGAGATATACGCATTTGAAAGATACTGAACACCTTGATCCGAATGATGGATCTCTGGGATACTTTGACATAATGCTGTCTCTAAGGATTTCAACGTCAGAGATTGCGTCAAGTGTTGACTGATATGCCACCCTCTGATCCTGCGCGTGAAGACATCCATGAGCAGAGCAACATAGATGAAGTGTCCTTTAAGACGGACGTAAGTAATATCGCCCACCCAGACCTGATCACATCGGGAGACCTCAAGGTTTTCAAGGCGATTTTCCCAGGGACGCACACCTTCAACAGAATTGGTGGTTTGACAGACACGTTTGACGGAAATCGAGAGATTGGCGGATTTCATCAATCGGGCGACACGTTTATATCCGACGGTGTGTCCGCAACGCACCAGTAATTGCGTGATACGCCTATATCCATAAGTCGGATACCGCAGAGATAACCGCTCTATGTCCTCCCGGAGGACTTCTTCATAGGGATCGCTTTTCGGTTGATAATAGAGATTGCTTCGATTGAAACCGAGTGTCTCACATATCTGCCGAACCGAAAAGTCTGTCCGTAATGCCTCAACCATGTCTCGCTGCTCCATCGGGGTCAACTCAAGTAAGTTGAGGCTTTTTTTTCGATGTCAAGTGCCAGGGTCAACCGTCCAACAAGTTGCTCAAGTTGGGCAATCCGCTCCGCATCGGCATCAGAGTGTTTATCAGCGGGTTCAAAGAGGGTCGCCGCATTTTCAAGAAGCTGTCGCTTCCACTTTGAAAGTTGTTCATCGCTGAGATTGTGTCGCCGACACACTTCTGCTTGTGAACTTTCACCGCTGAGTGCCTCAAGAACAACTTCGGCTTTAAACTCGGGCGTGAAGTTTCTTCGTTTTCGTTTTGCCATCGGATACTCCTTTCAAGTAGATGGATATTATACCACAATCTTGTCTTAGGGAGTGGCCCGAATTTCCGGTGGCAGTACAGTCTGCTCAGGCAAGGTCCGTAGTATGGGTTAAACCTGAATAAACTTCAGTATTCTAACTATCTCACGTTTCAGAAGAGAGTTTTGTTTAAATAATAGTGCTGGTACTGGCGGAAGCCTCCCTTAACCGCGTTACAGCATATTATGTATGAATAGCAGCATCATAACAGGTTTATCAAAAATAGTCAAGAGAAAGATTGAGTGAAATGCCACAGAAAATGTTTGACAAAAATTCCGAAATCGTTTAAGATAAGCAGAGGAAGTAGCAAAAGCATAAATCATAATGGATTGACGCGCATTTCTAAAATCAATAGCGAGTTTGACAACGCCTATCCTTCTATCATCAGTATCCACAAACGGCTGAGTTTTACAAAGCCTAATCTCTTGAAATCATTGTTGAGAAAACACAGCATGCGGTTTTTTGTTTTCTCGTTCGCTCTTATTTGGTTATGTATCCCTGCGGAAGCAGATGTTAAATTTACAGATGTCACTGACGCAGCGGGTATCGAATTTCAGCACTTCACTGGCGCAACTGGCAAACGTTATATGCCTGAAACAATGGGATCTGGCTGCGCCTTTTTGGATTACGATGCCGACGGGAACTTGGACATTCTGTTCGCGAATGGGACAAACTTAACGCTTGCACACCCAACGCAGACCCCTCGGCTCTACAGAAACATCGGAAACGGAAAGTTTGTTGATGTTACTGAAGCGGCAGCACTTGATGTCCCGATGTACGGTATGGGCATAACCGTTGCTGATTACGATAACGACGCTGATCCCGATATCTACTTTACCAATGTAGGCGAAAACCGGCTGTTCCGAAATAACGGCGACCAGACTTTTACCGATGTTACCGAATTCGCAGAAGTGGGCGACTCCAGTTGGTCAACAAGCGCAGCCTTCTTTGATGCCGACAACGATGGTTGGTTAGATCTCTTTGTTTGCAACTACGTTGAATGGACACCTGAAACAGATATTCCGTGTGTGGTGAATATCGCAGGCGAAACGCCGCCACCACGTACCTATTGCACACCGAATGTCTATGCCGGGCAATCCTGTCGATTTTATCGCAACCGAGGCGATGGCACATTTACCGACCAGACTTCTCAAGCCGGGTTGTACAACCCAATAGGTAAATCGCTGGGCGTTACCCTTTTGGATTACAACCGCGACGGATGGATCGATCTCGCAGTCGCGAACGATACTGAACCCAATTTCCTATATCGGAATAATACCGATGGCACATTTACCGATGAAGCACTCGTCATAGGGATCGCCTTCAGTGAGACCGGGAAGGCACGCGGGAGCATGGGGATTGATGCAGCAGATGTCTATAACAATGGTGGCACTGCAATTGCTATCGGCAATTTTAGCAATGAGAAGACTGCGTTCTTTTATGCTGAGCCGGATGATCCCTATTTTACAGATAGAGCAGATAATGTAAAAATTGGCACCGCAAGCCACCGTTTATTAACGTTTGGACTCCTGTTTTTCGATTGTGATTTAGATGGCACACTTGATCTCTTTTGTGTCAATGGGCATATTGAACCGGAGGTGTCGCACTATCAGCAGCATACCCCCTATGCGCAAACGCCTTCGCTGTTCCAAAATCGCGGTAATGGCACATTTCAAGACATCACTAAACGCTCTGGACTTACACGCACAGGTGTCGGACGCGGATGTGCCTACGGTGATTATGATAATGATGGCGACCTGGACCTCCTTGTAAGCAACAACGGCGTGAGTGAAGATTATAGCAAACCTTGGCTGCTGCGTAACGATAGCACACCATCATCTAATTATCTTCGGGTAAGAACTGTTGGCACGCAAGGCAATCGTGATGGAATCGGGGCAAAGGTTCGAGTAACGTCGGGTGGTAGGGTCCAAGAACAGATAGTTCGTACCGGCAGCAGCTACTGTTCCCAAAGCGAAATGGTGTTAACCTTCGGATTAGGGAAAAACGAAACAGTTACCAACCTTGAGATCCAATGGAACTCTGGTGAGATTGATCAATACGTGGAACTCAAAGCGAATCAACTTATAGAGGTGGTCGAAGGAGCGTCCCCAAAATGAAACCGCAAATATATGGATGTCTCTTTCTAATAGTTTTAGGGTTAATTAGCGGGTGTCAGAATAACGAAAGCGCGCCGGTAAAGCAAAAGACTGCCACCGCAACATCTACAAAATCAGCACCTTCACCTTCCGCACAAGACTACAATAACAGCGGAACCGCTTACCAACGTGCTGGTAGACTCCAAGAGGCGGCAGCGGCTTACCAACGCGCGATTCAGATAAAACCGACGCTGATTCAGGCACATCATAATTTAGGCACCGTCTATGTCATGCAGGGGAAGCTGACTGAAGCGATTGATGTTTATAAGCGTGTGATCCAGTTACGTCCAGACATAGCGGAGGCTTATATCGATTTAGGCAGGGCATACGGACTCGCAGGACGGCTTGATGAGGCGATCGCCGAATACCAAAACGCATTGACCCGCGATGCTACGCTCGTTTATGCCCACTATGGGATCGGTCTCGCTTACAGACATAAAGGCATGTTGTCAGAAGCCGCTGCTGCACTCAAACAGGCGATGCACCTACAACCTGACTTCCCTGACGCGCTGATGCAGCTCGGCTACGTCTATCGAGAAACAGAACAGTTCACAGAAGCAATAGACACCTTCACTACAATTACGAAGGTCTATCCGAAAAACGCCAAGGCGTATCATGAACTCGGTGTGTCCCATACGAAGCAGGGCGCGTACCCCGAAGCCGTCGCAGCTTTTGAAAGATCCTTACAACTAAACCCCGAAGCGGTTGAAACCCAGAACCTACTGCGTGTCGCTCAGGCGCGTCTCGCACGTCAAAAGTAGTCCGACAGAAAACTCTGTGTCGAACCCCGTCTATCTTGTTTCGCTTGTGCGTTTGAATCCAGTTTCAAAATTTCCTTAGACTGCCTATTATAACCCAAGTTGCTACTAACGGATTTTGCACGCTTCGGAAAGGTTTTTTGCCTTTTCCCCACCCCAGAGGGGTGATATTGCTTCGCAGTAAGAATAGAAAAAGGTGTATCAATGTCTTGCACTCCAGATGAAGTTTAATAAAATATTTGGGTAATTCTATGTTCCTTCAAACCCGGTAGGTGCGGTTTCCTAACCGCACCGGACATCGGAAAAAATTACCCGATTAAATTCTTAATCCTCATGCGGAGTGCTATGTAAGTAAATAGGTGGCAACTTGGGTTATTATAGTAAAACCCGTAATTAATTATACATCTGTCCTTGCACAAGGCGACTCGTAGGGGGTTTTTGCTTGGGTGTTTCTTCAAAGTCTCCTCGCCCGTTGGAACAAAAGTGTGCAAATATTTTCGGAATCTACTATAAAATTTGAACTTGTGCCTTAACCAATCTGTCTAATTTTAACAATTAAGTGTGTTAATTCACTGCCACAAAGGCACGGCTACTGCCGAGGCTTACGTGCCACAATTTTTCCCGTATCCCCGCTTGAAAATCGTTTTCAATAGTAGTGGGACAAAGGGTATTTACGGAATTCCTATGAATTCCAAAGGAGAAAAAAATGCGTCAGGTTATGCTTTCCACAGTATTGATAACGGTATTCGCTATGACGACCTTCCTCGTGAATGCTGCGGATATTGAAGATGGACTTTGGATGTATTTACCCCTGAACGAAGGCGCAGGGCAAACAGTCGCCGACCACGGACCCAACAATTTTGACACCGAACTCAGTAAAACTGCCCCGAAGTGGGTGGATGCTAAACACGATGACATCGGAAAGGCGATGGAATTTGACGGCAAGTCAACTTACGTCATGATTGACATGGCGGGGCAGAAGAAGGACATTGATTCTCATTTCGACGAGAAAAAAGGGCTTACTATCTGTGCCTGGGTGAAAGTTCTAAAAACCGGCACCGATGCGCATGGTCAAACCCGTCAGCCTATCGTCATGAAAGGTGCTGGCAATCAGTGGGAGTTTTCGCTCTATATCTATGATGATTTCGGTGCAGGGATGTCGGTTTGGACCTGTCCGGGTTCTGGCGTTTCGGAACCGAACGGCCCCGGTGCTGCACCCCAAGGAAAATGGGTCCATCAATGTGGCACGTTTAAGTTAAAAGAAGGCGTGCGCGTTTACGTGGATGGTGACAAAGCACCTGTCGCAGAAGCAGCTGATGGCGGCAACGGTCCCTGTGAGGAAGGCAATCGTCCTGTATTCATCGCACACCGTGAAGATGGACAATGGCTAAATGCCGTCATCGCGGAAGTCTATATGTGGGACCGCGTCATTGATATTGATGAAATGAATCTCGCTATGAAAACAATTGGCGGGTTGGCGGTTCAACCGGGAGGGAAACTCACAACCACCTGGGGCAACGTGAAACGCCGCTGATCATAATCTTAACCAAGGTAGGTGCGGTTTTTGCGGCGTACACGCCCAGATGCGAAGTGCATCGCGGCGTACACGCCCCGGGGAATGCCATACGGAGAACCTTCATACCGTTGATTCATGCGATCTGCATCGCAACCGCACCGAAACTCAAAGCAAGATAAAAGTTTCTTGATTACGTTGGGCGAGGTCTCTGTGCCTCGCCCTCATTGTTTATAAGATAATTTCTATTCACCAAAATGACTCGCAACCAATGTTAAATCTAAGATATTCACCACATTGTCCCCATTAACGTCAGCAGGTGTAGCTCCCGTCTGACCAAAATTCGCCGCAACCAACGTCAGATCCAGAATATTAATCACACCATCTTTGTTAACATCCCACGACGGTTTCGGCGGTTCAAGGATTTCACCGTCTTCGGTTGCCACAAGCAGTTCTGTTCCCATACTACTTGAAAGGATCACCTCACTCAACGAAAGCGTTGATGCTTTTACGGCGACCACTTCAAATGTTATTGTCAATAAGGTGCCTTGTGCAGCACCCGCTGCCGTGCGGGCTGTCGATGCGAGCGTTATCTCGTCAGTTCTAATAATCGTAGGAATGACAAAGATCTCCCCAGGAAGATAAGTTCCCGGCTCCCATGAAATATATTGCAGCGCCTCCGAATCAAATTGGAGTGATAGTTGATAACCCGCTACATGTTGAGCGTTAGCAATATCAACAGCAATACTAAACTGTTCACCTATACCAGGAGATTCAATCGAAGCAGGGACTATGCTGACAACAATTAACGGTGTTTGGACACTGAGGAGCCTCGCGAGTTCATCAATTTCCGCTGGGTTCTGGAGTAACGTATGTAGGTCAGGATCATTAATGAACACCTTAACATCCGCGTCTTCCTTCAGAAGTGTGATGAACCTATCCTCAATCTCTGGAACGATTGTTTTCAGTAGGTCTGGATCCTCCGCTACCAGTTCGATGGTAACAGGTTGCAAAAGTACCTGTGTATCCGGATGCTTCAGTATTGTAAGGACATCAGGCAGCAGCTCCCGAATATCCGCGCGTTGAAAAAGCATTTGATACCTGTCAAAAATCAGCGGTGCGAGTATGGCGACTTCTATTTCAAGTAGACTCGAAAGTTCGTCGATCGCTTCACTATCTTGGAGTAACGTTTGAACATCCAGGTCCCTAAGCATCATCTGGATGTCTGCATCCTCTTTTAACAACGTTATAAATTCATCGCTGATATCCGGTATAAGGATCTTAAGTAAATCCGGGTCGTCCAGCACCGCGTTTATCGTCGCCGATGTTAAAAGCGGTTGAGTCTCAGGTTTCTTGAGTTCAATCAGGACTATTGAGAGTATCTCATGGACATCTTCTCGTAGTAGAAGTCCTTGATACTCCTGAAATATCTGCTCAGCGAGCGAAGGCTCTTGCCCAGAAATCTTGGTTCCGTAAACCAAACACGTACCTATCACGAAAATAGTAAAGAGACGTTTAAAAAAAATATGATACATTATAGTTTCAATAGCGAAGTTTGATGAAGATTAAGTATTTAAACCGATAATCCCAGTTTCCCAAAACCGGTAGGTGGCAATTAAAGAAAAAATACCAGCCTCAACCTCCATATTCGGTAGGTGCGGTTTTTGCGGCGTACACGCCCCGGGGAATGCCATACGGAGAACATTCATACCGTTGATTCATGCGAAGTGCATCGCGGCGTACACGCCCCGGGGAATGCCATACGGAGAACCTTCATACCGTTGATTCATGCGATCTGCATCGCAACCGCACCGAGTTTTAGACACAAAATTTACATACCTCAAAACCCTTCTTTAGTCCCAAAGGGTTTATTGCTTAGGTATTTCTCCAGCATCTGTGTAGAATAAATTTCCGATCCATTCTAAGCCATGATCTCTCCAGATGTCGGATTCAGTTTGAACCCCCCTGCCATGATGTTGTTGTACGGTTCTTCAGCACCGCGACCCACAGGACGCATCTCTGGTGTGTGGTACCCAAATCGAACCGCTTTCCGCCACTGATCTGTCCTATTGACTTCTGACCAATGAATAAGACAGTAACTGAAGAAAATCACATCACCCGCTTTCGCAGGTATCGGAATGGAGTCGATGAGATCCGGGTGGAATTTATCAGTAGGCAGATGTGGAGCAGTGCCTTCACCTGTGATATGTTCCCGAGGTCCCTCTTTATGGCTCCCAGGAACAACCCGCAGGGCACCGCTTTCAAACGGGGCATCATCAAGATGAACGAGGCAATCAACGAAGTCGAGTCCATCGTGCGGATAGAATGGATAGTCTTGATGCATCGGGAACGGCGTGCCTTTTTCCGGTGGCTTCGCATGTAACACTGTGTGATGCCACTGGATCGTATCACCGATAAGGGATTGCACAGCTCCGGTTAACCTTTGGTGAAAGATTACTCTACCCCATGTAGCCGAGTAGAAATGTGGGTTGTGCATAAAGACTGCCTTCGTCGTCTGCTGATCCTCTTCTTTGAGGTAGCGAGTACGCCAAGGTCCCGGCCAACCGATTGTCTCCTGTCCCCAGTTATTAATAATCTGCACCATTTCAGATGCCAGTTCTTTCGTCTCCTCTGGCGTGAAAAGTTGATCAACCTTGAGATAGCCGTTCTCATTGTAAAAGTTGACCTGTTCTTGCGTTAGCATGTCAATCTCCTTATTGCTATTGAATATCTTCGCCTAAGTGCCTACGGTCATTCAGTCCTCCGATGAACGTAAACGTTAAATCGTCCCATCTCTTTGTAGGAGCGAGTGTTTTTGCTTGGGGGTTTCTTGTCGCTCGCGACCTCTTTGTAGAAGCACGTTGTGCTCGCGATCTCTTTGTAGGAGCGAGTTGTGCTCGCGACCTCTTGAGTAAAACCGGTAAAATGCTTAAAACTGAATAGCCCTACTAAGTGCCAGAAAATGTCGTTATCTAAATTCTACTTTAAAACGCCATATTTTGTCAACTTTCTTTAACGTGAGTTTGATCTATAGAAAATTCTAAAGATACGTAGACATTTTCGTAGGAGTTAGGGGACCTAACCCCTACGGGCGAGGAAACCTTGAAGAAACCCCCAGTAAAAACCTCCTACCAGAAGCGCGAAGTCTCGTTTCTACCAAACTCACGTTAAATTAAGAATTAATTTGCTTTTCTGAATTATATATGTTATCATAAATAATGTAAATCAAAATTAACGTTAATTAGTTAACTTAATACAATCTCTCCATATTTGCAGACTTTATCCACTATTGGCTAACTTGTAACGCAGACAAATGCTCACTGAACTGATTATCCGCCGCGAATAAAATGTTACACTTTTTCTCTTTTTTCGGAGCAGCGGAAAAAAAGAAAAAATGTCTCTGAACCCTTACAGTTGCTCAGTTCTCTGACGATTGCTCTGTACACTAAAATGTTACACTGGTGTAACATTTTAAGACCTCTACATCTGTGCCTGTTCTTCGAGTGACGTTTTGCGCATCTCTGGACAGCGCGAGTTTTGTAGCATTTGGCATATAATTACTAAAGTTTGGACAATCCTTGTTTCGTGGGCGTTGTGTTTCAAAGGTATGTATATTTTTCCGCAAGTTTCGCACACGCAAGGAACCCGTAGAAAAATCTTCACTCCGTAGGAGTGCTATGTCTATAGAAATCGGTCTATACAAACTCCCGCACTCCGTAGGAGTGCTATGTATCTTGCGTAGGGAGTTTTAGCTGGGGTGTTCTTCTGGGTTGCCTGCCCCGCTGAAAATTGTCCAAAGCTTAGTATAATTAGAATATTAGTTTTTCTTATTGTCCATTTGGGTCCACTTTATGAGTATCTGCATGTTGATGCAGTCGGTTATCTTGGTTTTCAGTATCCATTTCGGATTACCCCCAAGATACAACTTGGCACAAATATTTTAGAAAAGGAGTTAGAATAATGGCGATTTATACATGGCGCGGAAAAGAGTACTTTGTGACAAAAGATTGGTTGGTAGGCGACTTATACATTCCAATGAATGTCATCACAGACGCAATCACACACACTGCTGACGATGGTTTTGATGCCCATCAGATCGAGACATACATTCGCGATTCGATGACCCTGTTTAGACCAACTAACACAGAGACAGCGGCTGTTCCATCTGCAGAAGATATCTCTTTAGAAAATACCGAAGAGGGGCGACCATTGCAACTCGTCATTGATGGTGAGACGTATAGTTTTAATACGGATCTATATGGAACGCTCGCCGATTTGGCAGCTTGGATATCTGAAACCCTGAATCAGGTGAAGGAACGGGTGACCGCCGCACATATTGCACACTTGGAAGCAGATTTGGAGAAGACAGGATTCTTACAGAATATTACATTGAAAATAAAAATGTGAAATTCATGGAAAGGCGATGCGTCTATCAGGGCCATTCAATTGTCCATTTTTTTCATCGAATCTTCACTACCAGACCCGGTAGGTGCGGTTTCCTAACCGCACCGGACTTGAAAAAGAAAATTCAAAAATTTAGAAAATCCCATAATTTACTTAAAACTGAATATCCCTGATTGCCTGACAAGGTCATTCAATTGTAGGTTTTTGGTGTTGTATTTTTCGCAGGTATTAACACTTAATATATGTTATGCTTTAAAACAAATCGCTGAAATTTTCGCAGCATTTCGCAGCATTTCGCACCGGATCCTGGAAAAAAAGACCTAAAATCCAATACTTTCTTAAAATTGAATGGCTCTGGATTGCCTGAAACCAATTCTTGCATTAATTTGTAATCTGTTGTATCATAACCGCATCTTGTATCAAGGAGAGAACACAGCAATGAGTCTTTTGGGCATTGATGTTGGCACAACAGGGTGCAAAGTCATCGCATTTCGTGAGGATGGAACACTGCTCGCGCAGGCGTATGGCGAATATCCGTTGACCCATCCACAACCCGGTTGGTCGGAACTCGACGCGAATGTCGTCTGGGAGAATATCGCGATTGGCATTCAACAGGTCGCCGCGCAAACAAAATCTGATCCGATTGAGGCAATCAGTGTCGCCTCACAGGGTGAAGCGGTGACACCCGTATCCACCACTGGACAAATTTTAGCGAACGCTATCACAACTTTCGACGCTCGCACAGCAGGCATCTGTGACGAACTAAAGCAACACATAACGCCTCTCGAAGTGATGCAAATCACGGGGATGCCGATAAGCGATATCCATACCCTTCCAAAACTAATCTGGATACAACGGAATCAACCGGACATCTATCGGCAGGTATCAAAGTTCCTCGGCTTTGAAGATTTTGTCTACTTCAAACTCGGTATTCCGCCTGTTGTGGACTATTCCCTCGCTGCACGCACGATGGCTTTCGACATTATCGACAAATGCTGGTCGGAAAAGATGCTCGGCTTAGCGGATGTTGATGCCGCACTTTTCCCAGAGACCGCACCATCAGGAACTATCATCGGTGAGGTAGGCTCCAAAGTCGCTGATGAACTCGGACTGCCGCACGGTGTTGTTTGTGTTACCGGCGGACACGATCAGCCATGTGGCGCATTAGGCGCAGGGATCATTCGGAGTGGCGAAGTCATGGACGCAACCGGCACCGTTGAATGTATCGCACCCGCCTTCACCGAACCAGTCATCAATCAGCAGATGATAGACGGGAATTTTGCCTGTTATCCGCACGTCGTTGACGGGTTGTATGTCACACTCGGTTTTGTATCAAGCGGCGGCGTTGTACTACGCTGGTTCAGAGACACCCTCGCACAGGCAGAAGTTGCCCAAGCAGCAGACGGACGCGATGTCTATGACATACTCTTGGAAGAGATTTCTGATTCGCCGGGTACAGCGATGGTACTACCACACTTTACAGGTTCAGGGACCCCTTATCTTGATCTGGAATCCAAAGGCGCAATTGTCGGGTTAACGCTTTCGACAACTAAGGCAGAACTCGTCAAAGCGGTATTGGAAGGCATCAGTTACGAAATTAAACAAAACCTCGCTATGTTGCAGGACGCAGGTGTCGTCATAAACGAGGTACGCGCTATCGGGGGCGGCGCGAAATCTGAGAAGTGGCTGCAACTCAAAGCCGATATGTTTGGCAAAAAGGTCATCGCCTTGGATATATCAGAGGGGGTCTGCCTTGGGACTGCTATTCTTTCTGGCACAGCAATAGGCAAGTACGACTCCGTTGAAACAGCCGTTGATCAGTTAGTCACGCCACGCGACGTGTACTATCCACGTGAGGAGCTCGCACAACAGTACGATGAGAAGTTGAAGGCATACGCACAGATTTATCCAGCACTCCGAGACCTGAATTATCAATTGTAAGCATAGGGTGATAATGAAAACACACGTTGTTGGAATTGACATCGGCGGCACTAAACTTGCCACTGTGGTCGCGGATAGCACCGGACACATCCTTAGCAAAGTGCGAAAACCGACGCTCGCAGAAAAGGGACCAGAATATGCACTCCAATTGCTTTTTGAGATGGTTCGTGAGACCGTTGAATCAGCAGATTTGGCGCAGGAATCAGTTTCAGCGATTGGTGTGAGCTGTGGCGGTCCGTTGGATACGAAAACTGGGGTTGTCTATTCACCACCGAATTTACCCGGTTGGGACGCGTTACCGCTAAAAGCACAGCTTGAATCCGAATTTCACATACCTGTGACAATTGAGAACGATGCCAATGCAAGCGCACTCGCAGAATACAGGTTCGGGGGCGGGCGCGGTTACGAGGCTGTACTCTATATGACGATGAGTACAGGAATCGGCGGCGGTATTGTTATTGATGGACAGATTTATCACGGAGCTAACGACAGTGCTGGAGAGGTCGGCCATCAGATCCTTCTACCTGATGGCCCGCGTTGTGGGTGTGGCAAACGTGGATGTCTTGAAGCACTCTGTTCGGGACCCGCAATTGCACGCCGCGCACAAGACACGATACAAAAGCAACTCGTAGATGGAACTGAATCCGCAACAGCACTCTTAAAGCTTGCTAACGGTCGTATCAAAGATGTTAAATCTGAACATGTACTTGAGGCAGCACAGACGGGTGACATATTGGCACTGCAGCTGGTTGAGGAAACCGCGTATTATATGGGGTGGGGTATCGCGAATTTGGTAAACATTTTAAACCCAGACATCGTTTTACTGGGAACAATCGCAATCGCTGCCGGTGATCTTTTACTCAATCCAATTCGCAAGACGGTTTCAGAATTCGCGATGACGCGCCCCACAGAAGCCGTTAAAATCGCACCCGCACAATTGGGCGAAGCATTAGGAGACCTCGCCGCCATCGCATTAGTCGTCTGAAAATCGCTAATAATCTGAGTTCGATATAAGTAAGGATTTATATGTAGGAACAACCTCTTTGAGAAACGCAACAGAAAACCGAAAACTGAATGGTCCTGCGGAAATATAAAAAAGTTGTCAACCTGACAGAAAAGTAGTATAATAAGCATGGGTATTCCTTTGCATTAAGGTTCTGGTGACCTCTACCATAGGAATTTTCTTTATATCAAAAACTCTTATTTTACTTTTAAACCGACGTTTACGGTAAAATATAGAGTTACCTATACACCAAGACAGGATCGAGGTTAAGGAACTTCGACAGTGGTGGGTGGACGTTTCCCGTCCGCCGCTGACTAAGGTGTCTGTTTATTTTCAGAAATCGCCATATTTGAGAAGACTTCTCAAAAAAGGAATGACCATGCGAAAACTCAAAATTGGTATCCTTGACCTTGTTGCTAAAGGACCTACCCGAAATCTATGGGCACGGACAATGCACGCCAATCTGGCAAGCATCATGCCGCAAACGATCGCTGTATGGTGTGAAGAAGAGGGACATGATGTCACCTTTGTCTGTTACACCGGTCTCGAAGATCCTCTTGAAGAATTTCCTGAAACGCTTGACCTCGTTATTATAGGAACATTTTCTCAGGGCGCTCAACTCGCATACGCCTTGAGTAACCTCTTCCAATCCCAAGGCATAGTTACCGCACTTGGAGGTCCCCATGCCCGCTGCTATCCTGAAGATGCCCAAAAGTACTTCGATTATGTTCTCGGTTTCACTGATAAAGAGGTCGTTCGAGACCTTTTGCAAGACTGCTCATCGCACCGTCCTACCGGCATCCAACTCTCAGCGGACAGACAACCCATAACACTGCCCAGTGTGCAAGAGCGCTGGAAATTTATAGAACTCACCCACCGCAAAGCTCCATGGTTCAAAACTGTACCGATGCTCGGCAGTATGGGGTGTCCCTATACCTGCAGCTTTTGTATTGATTCAGTTATTCCCTATCAACCTCTCGACTTTGATTTCATTAAATCAGATCTACGCTTCCTATTGGGGAAATTTAAACGACCCATTGTCGGATGGCACGACCCGAATTTTGGTGTTCGATTCGATGATTACCTGTCTGCAATCGAAGACGCAGTACC
Source organism: Candidatus Poribacteria bacterium (assembly GCA_965208735.1). GTDB lineage: Bacteria > Poribacteria > WGA-4E > WGA-4E > WGA-3G > WGA-3G. The sequence goes on along the minus strand of CBDBPM010000002.1, from coordinate 2,772,147 downwards.
GCCAGGGAGCATTGATTTCATCGCCGAAAGCAGCCTCGCTCTCCTCTCAGAACCACACATGAAACGGCTTCAGCGAAACGGATTTAAGATGCTGCTGCCGGGTGTTGAGTCGTGGCAGGACTTCGGTAACAAATCGAAAACGGGAAGGAATAGCGGAATTGACAAAGTTCAACAGGTCTCGGAGCAGGTTAACATGATTCTGAGATACGTCCCCTACGTTCAAACTAACTTCGTATTTGGACTGGATATTGATGCGGGGACAGAACCCTTTGAACTCACGAAACGCTTTCTGGATATGACACCTGGTGCCTACCCCGCTTATCTGCTACTCACATCCTATGGACAGGCGGCACCTCTCAACCTCGAGTATCAACGCGACGGCAGGGTTTTACCCTTTCCATTTTATTTCCTTGACAGCAAGCGAGGGATGAACATCACGCCGAAAAACTATGCGTGGGATGAATTTTACGATAACGTCATTGATCTCATTAAACATAACATTTCATGGGGAAATCTCTACAAAAGCTACAAGGCGATTGATGCTTTCATGCCCCGATGGGTGAACGTTATCAGGGTCCTGCCTTGGTTTGAACAACTCAAGTACTACCGTGAAATCCGACGGAGACTTGACGAAGACCCTCAGTTCCGCCCCTTCTTTGAAGGGCAGACGACAGAAATTCCACAGTTCTATATCGAGCGGATCCGAAAAAGTTTGGGACCCTTATGGGAGTGGCTCCCGGAAGGGGCTTTGTATCATGATCCGAACGCCTATTTCAAGTCACACGAGAAAGAGAATTCGCTAACCCAGTTGGAGAGCTCGTCTTAAACACTAACTTTTATACTGGAATCCGAAAATATGTTTACACTTCTTGATAGACCCCCACATTACACCTTTGTAGGGGCTGGGTTACCCAGCCCTTACGTCCCTACCGCGTGGGCAAATAATTACGGGATCCACTATACACAAGCGTGCAAAGCACGCCAACTTTCGTGAAAAATGGAAAATGGATAGAATTCAAAACTATATTTCACACCTTCAGGGTGTTTTAGAACGACTTACATTGCCAGATGTTCGGCACTCCATAGATGTTATTATGGAGGCATATTACGCCGAAAAACAAATCTTTGTGATTGGCAACGGCGGAAGTGCCTCTACAGCGTCGCACCTCGCCTGTGATTTAGGAAAAGGCACGAGCATTCCTGGGAAACCCCGTTTCCGAGTCATCAGTTTGACAGACAACGTGGCAACAATGAGCGCGTGGTCTAACGATGTATCCTATGAAGATGTCTTTGTTGAACAACTAAAAAATCTTGTGAATCCTGAAGATGTCGTTATCGGTATCAGTGCAAGTGGGAACTCTGAGAACGTGATCCGAGCGATGCGGCACGCCAGCGAGATAGGATGCAAAACAATCGGATGGAGTGGATTCGGCGGTGGCACCTTAGCAACAATTTGCGATGTGAATGTTGTCGTAGATAGCAATCACTATGGTCCCGTTGAGGATGTCCATTTAATTCTGAATCACGTCCTACACGCCTGGATTCGAGAAGAATTAACATCAACCTAATACGGACATTTAGTTCTCCGCTAAGCAGGAACGTCAACTCGACATCCACGCTTGTAGAAGCACGCTGCGCTCGCGATCTTCCGAGCAGAACACTTAAAAAATCGAAAACGAAATAGCCTTGTCAACCTAAAAGCGAAAAGATATCTCGTTATCAGTTGTCCAAGCCTCTTCTGACAACTGACAACTGAAAGCTGACAACTATTCCCTGACTGTCGGTAGCCAAAATACAAATAGACCTTGACGTATGAGACGACCTTAAGATATAATTCAATTAGCTATCAATCATCAAATTATTGCACAAAAAACACTTCTGGACAGGAAAGGGTAGAACCGGCAATCCAAACCACGAATGAGGGTAATTTCATGAGACGCAAAACACACCTTCTGGGTTACGTACTCCTTTTAATCGGATGTCTCTTCTTGAGTGCCGACTTGCTCGCGCAGGACACCGCGCTGGTTTATGTGATTGATATACGAAACGAGATCGGTAGCGGCCTCGGCACCTACATCAGTGAGGGTATTCAGGAAGCCGAGGAAGCCGGTGCCGATGCAATTGTTTTTGATGTCGATACACCCGGTGGCAGAGTAGATTCTGCCGTGAATATCATTCGCGCAATTCAAGAAACACAGATCCCCACGATCGCTTTTGTCAATCGGCAGGCGATCTCAGCAGGGGCGATGATCTCTATCGCTTGCAATCAGATCGTCATGACTTCAGGCGGCACTATCGGTGATTCCGCACCTGTGAATGTTCAAGGGCAGGAAGTTGGCGAAAAAGCGATCTCCTATATCCAAGGGACGATTCGTGCAACCGCCGAACGCGAAAACCGGAACCCCGATATTGCCGAAGCCATGGTTGACAAAGAACTTGTACTCGTTAAACTCAGGGATGGGCAAATCATCAAACTCCTTCCCGAGGAATACGCTACGCGTGAAGAAGAGGGCGAAGAGATGGAAATCCTCTGCGCGCAAGGAAAATTGCTCACCTTGTCCACTCAACAGGCTCTGGAATACCAGTTCGCTGACGCACAGGCAGAAAATCTCACAGAATTATTGGCACAGTACGAGATTGTTGAGGTTGCTGGAACCAAAATGCCTCTCACAGAGGAAGCCATCATGCAACGCCAGCGCGAATACGGCGTTTCGCAAGTCAACCGTCTGAAAACGCTTTCCGATGCGCGTGTTACTGAAGTGAGGACAACACTTGCCGATAGAGTTGTTTTCTTTCTCACAAATCCTTTCATCAGTTCTCTTCTGCTTTCTTTAGGGCTTCTTGGTATCTTTATAGAGATTCGATCACCCGGTTTCGGTGTCCCTGGCTTCATCGGGTTGCTCTGTGTCGGGCTTTTCTTTGGTGGACACATGCTGTTGAAAATCGGCGCGGAATGGGCGTTCCTCCTCTTCCTAATCGGCGTAGGATTAATAGTTTTGGAGATTTTTGTGATTCCAGGTTTCGGTGTCGCCGGAATCTTGGGCATTATAATGATGTTGGGGAGTGTCTTCTTTGTTTTCGACAAGGTCCACGAATTCAGTACAGCAGTTCTGTGGCTCTCAATCTCTGTGATTTTGACTTCTGGGTTGGTGATTCTCGCCGCATTTTTCTTACCTGAAACACGGCTTTTCCAGAGGTTTGCACTGGCAACAGTCATGGATACTGAGATGGGGTACCACTCTTCGAGTGCCGAGGATTTTCAGGCGTATCTTGGACAATCGGGTACCGCCTTAACACCGCTGCGGCCCTCCGGGACAGCGCGAATCGGTGATAAAAGGGTGGATGTTGTTACCGTCGGTGATTTCATCGCACAAGATAGTAGTGTCAAAGTTGTTGAGGTTGAAGGTCCTAAAGTCTTCGTAGAAGCAGTTGAGGATGCTTAATTTCGTTCGGATTGCTTGATACGTTTGGAGGGACAGTCATGTGGTTTCTAATTTTTCTCATCAGTTTTGGGATCTTGTTGGTATTTATTGAACTGTTGATTCTTCCAGGATTTGGTGCAGCAGGCATACCAGGGGCATTACTTGTACTCATAGGTTTCGGTGTCGCGTGGTCACAATTCGGTTGGCAGACCGCACTCACTTCTACAGGGATAACGCTCGTTCTCGTCATTCCGTTGGCGATCGTCGGGTTAACTGTGCTCCGTAGAACGTCTGTAGGTAAAACCTTCATTCTGAGTGCTACGCAAAATAAAGAGGAAGGGTTCCATGCACCTCCCTCAGAATTGGCAAATCTGGTCGGAAAATCCGGGAAGGCACTCACTCCGTTGAGACCCGCAGGTGCCGCCTTAATTAGTGGACACCGCGTTGACATTGTTACACAAGGCGAATTTGTCGCACCAGAAACTGATATTGAAGTGATTTTTGTAGAAGGAAGTCGTGTCGTCGTTCGTAGTTTACAATAGGATAGTTATAAGTTATAAGTTATAAGTCTTTAGTTAAGAGATAACTTATGATTGATTGTTCAATACCTTTTGGTAACCGTCAGTGCTTCAATTGGGTAACAACAGTTACAAAGAGATGATCAAACATCAGAAACCAGCCTTATAACTAACAACTAATAACTTATAACTATTCACAGGAGACAGATAATGGATCTATTTACAGGCGGAATCGCTCTTGTCGTCTTAATTGTTATCATCACGTTCTTTTGGTTCGTCCCTGTTGGACTTTGGATCGCCGCTATCGCAGCCGGAGTTCCACTCCGAATTTTTGACTTGATCGGCATGCGCCTCAGACGCGTAAATCCAAATGTTATTGTGAAAGCGTTAATCAGTGTCCACAAAGCAGGATTGAAGGTATCAACTTCCGAATTAGAGGCACATTACCTTGCCAGTGGTAACGTCCTGAATGTTGCCAGCGCGCTCATCGCGGCAGATAAAGCGAGAATTGATCTCAATTTTCAACGCTCTGCCGCTATTGATTTGGCCGGACGGGATGTGTTTGAGGCGGTCCAGGTCAGCGTCAATCCACGTGTGATTACCACGCCTCGCATCAGCGCACTCGCTTTAGATGGTGTTGAGTTGATAGCCACCGTCCGTATCACGGTGCGCACGAACATCAATCGACTTGTCGGTGGTGCCGGTGAGGAGACGATCATCGCGCGTGTTGGAGAGGGTATTATCAGTGCAATCGGTGCCTCTGAAACCTACGAAGATGTACTTGAAAACCCAGACATCATCTCGAAAACAGTACTCGACCGCGGGCTTGATGCAGGGACCGCTTTTGAAATCCTTTCTATCGATATTGCCGATGTCAACGTTGGCAAAAATATCGGGGCGGAACTTCAAGCAGAACAAGCCGAAGCCGACCTCGTTGTCGCACAAGCAAAGGCGGAAGAACGTCGCGCCATGGCGGTTGCTCGGAAACAACAGATGACCGCAAACGTTCAGGAGATGCGCGCAAAGGTCGTTGAGGCTGAAGCGGAGGTCCCCCGCTCCCTCGCAAACGCGTTCCGTGAAGGCAACTTAAACATTACAGATACAGATCAGTAACCCACTGCTATAGGCGCGGTCCGGCGATCGCGCCGTCTCAATGGAGAAGAGGAAATATGACACCAACAATTGTTGCGATTATCGCTGTTTTGATACTTCTGTTCCTAATTATTATTAGTTGGCTCGTGCCAGTTGGTTTGTGGATTACCGCTATTGCAGCAGGCGTTAAGGTCGGAATTTTTGATCTCGTCGCGATGCGCTTGCGGCGCGTTCCACCCGCTGGGATTGTTGAACCCCAAATTAACGCAACTAAGGCAGGGTTAAGCCTGTCCCTTGACGATCTTGAAGCACATTTCCTTGCCGGTGGACGCGTAAGCAGTGTTGTCGCGGCACTTATCGCAGCGGATAAAGCGAACATTCAACTCGGTTTCGCACAAGCCGCCGCAATTGACCTCGCAGGTAGGGATGTCTTGCAAGCCGTCCAGGTCAGCGTTACACCGGAAATTATTGATATCCCGAGTAGGGATGAGGCTAACAGTGGTATCACTGCTGTTGCTCGCGACGGCATCCAGCTAATTGTGAAAGCGCGCGTTACAGTCCGAGCGGATATTGATCGCCTCGTCGGTGGTGCTACCGAAGATACCATCCGCGCAAGAGTCGGTGAGGGAATTATCACTACGATCGGTTCATCCGGAAGCCACAAGCAAGTTTTAGAAAACCCGGTCCGCATTTCAGAGACAGTCCTCGCTAAAGGCTTAGCCGCTGGAACCGCTTTTGAGATCCTCTCTATTGATATAGCCGATATAAACGTCGGCGAGAACGTCGGGGCCAAATTACAGACCGACCAAGCCCAAGCAGAACTCAAGATCGCACGTGCCAAGGCTGAGGAGCAACGCGCACGCGCACAAGCCGAAGAGGAAGAGAATAAGGCACTCGTTGAAGAGATGACAATCAAACTCATTGAGGCTGACGCTGAAGTACCGCTCGCGATTGCTGACACACTTACCTCCGAAAGAATGAGCGTCATGGATTATTATGAACTCAGGAATATCCTCGCGGATACGGAGATGCGGCAGTCCATCGCTACACCCGTTGGCGAAGGACAAGATATAGACACAACGCGTTCTTCGCACTCCCTCGGACTTTCATAGTGGGCATTGAAGCAAAGTAGTAGGCATGCTCCGTCATGCCGTTCACACATAGCACCGGCCCCTAAAGGAAAAATCAATGGAAAATATCACCGAATTGGCGGTAATGGCAGTCATCATAATTCTGTCGCTCGTCATGCGGTACTCGCGGCAACGGAAGGCACAACAACAGAATGCTGAAAGGAGAGTGGAGGAGAATGATAGTGAAGCAGCACCACCGCCTTTCATGGAAGATTTTCCGTTCGCGACCGAGTTAGAGCAGATGATGACGCAAGAGGACGAAGACGAAATGGAAGCGGTACCAGCGGCTTCTGAAGAACCGGAACCGCCCGCACCACAAGAACCGCCTCAGTCTGTTGAGAATCCACGACCACAACCGCCGCCTGTGCCTGTGGGATCTCCAGCCGGAATCCGATCTGTCCCTGCGACATCACTGCTGGATTTGTCGCCCAAAACATTCCGTCAAGGTATCATTCTCAAAGAAATCCTTGAGCGCCCCCGATCGCGACGGACAAGACGGAATAGATAGACACGTTTACACGTGCTGACGAAACTACTGCACGCCTATTCTGAAGGGCACGCTCCGTTCAGGCACACCTACTTATCTAAGCCCTGAGCGGGAAATATCGGATTTTATAGTGAATCCTAAAAATAAGTAGACATCTTTGTAGCATAAACTGTCAGTTTGTGCCTGTCTGACTGCCTATAATAGGCAGTCAGACTGTTTGAGAGTGCCCAATTAATTATAGGTTTTACTATAAATGGAAACCCGCCTCTTTTACAAAATTGCCGTTATTACCTCAGTTTTTCTGCTGTTCATAGGCTGTTCGCGCCGCCAAAAAATTACAGAACAGCAGACACCTTTCCACACTGAGGTTCCCTCTTATACTCGGCATCTCAAGGGATTCAAAATTTGTCTGGACCCAGGACACGGCGGACAAAAACACATCTCTGATTACAAACGCGGTCCCACAGGCGTTCGTGAGGCGGATGTCAACTTACAGGTCGCCCTTCACTTACGGAACATGTTACAGGAAGTTGGTGCTACTGTCGTCATGACCCGTGTCGATGATTCTTACGTGAGTCTGACGACACGGAGTCAAATTGCCAACGAAAGTGATGCTGATTTTTTTATCTCACTTCACCATAACGGCATTGACAACCCAGAGACCAACTACACTTCTACGTGGTATCACGGCGATGCAGACGACTCGCGCCAGAGCCTCGACCTCGCTCGGTATGTACAACAAGGGGTCTCAGATGCACTGCAATTACCCACTTCGCCAGCAACAGGTCTCTTTTCGGATAAGTTAGTGACAACTTCTGGCTTTGGCGTTTTGCGGCTAACGAAATGTCCAGCTGTCTTATGTGAGGCATCGTTCCTCTCAAACCCGGAGGAAGAGGCAAGGTTGAAAAAAGACGACTACCTCAGAAAAGAGGCTTACGGCTATTTTCTCGGTCTTGCACGCTATGCTGCCGCTGGGTTTCCGAAGGGCGTTTTGGTAGAACCGCAACCCGAAACTGTTATTCAGACCCGAACGCCACGACTTCAAATTCGGGTCATGGATGGACTCCACCAACGCGGCGCATGGATGCTCAAACGACAGCAGGTCTTCACCGACGCTATCCGAGTCAAAGTTGATGGTATAAGTATGCCGTATCGCTATAATCGTGATACGGATATGATTACCGTCGCTATTGAAAAACCGCTCCCAAACGGTGTCCATTTTGTCGAAACTGAATTGGTAAACTATTATGGAAACCACAGTTTGCCTTCACAACAGTGGTTCAAAGTCGCACCCGCAGCGGTAGAACTTCGCCTTAATGCATGGACGGATACACTTCCAGCCGATGGTAAAAGTTACGTCGGTATTTCTGTAACCGCCTTTGACGCTGAGGGAACACCCATCACTGATGGTGAACCGATTGACATGCAAACGTCAAATGGGACATTGGCAGAGACCCGTCAATTATCAAAACGCGGTTTAGCGAACTTCTATCTTTATGCACCTAATACACCGGGTACAGCAACCGCAGAAGCCGCTTATGGGGAAAAGCGCGCATCGTTAACGATTAACTTTACAGACATAGACACTGCCATTGTGCAGGGACAAATCTCTGACGCAGCCTCCGGGAAACCGCTGCAAGATGTACAATTACAAACGAATCCAAGGGTAACCGCAACCACAGATACCGAGGGACATTTCTTCATCACAACCGATCCTATGTCGAAAGTTCCTATCAAAACAACGCTACACATTTCCAAGGTGGGCTACTATCCCCACAAACATGAAATTGACATTACCCCGAATCAGGCAACCGTTGCGCATACCAAACTTCATCCGATTGCAGGCGGAGTGTTTGCATCAACGCGCATCATTCTCGATTCACAAAGCGATACGCCTACTACACAGAAATTGATCGAAACCTTACAAGAATTACTGGAACTATCTGGCGCGAAAGTCTATAATATTCATACTCCCGGACAAAGATTGACTATAGCGGAACGCATACGGCAGATTAACGCTATTAAGGGACGAGGGTATTATTTGCAAGTTAACCACACACAATGGCGTAAAGAACCTCCCGTTATTGCAGCGCACTACCGAGGCAATCAAGCGACAGAAACATTTCTAAAACGGATACTCGAACAGTTCAACAATACACTTTATGAGACACCGATCGTCACTGTTCAAGATCGAACAACTCCAGAAATCCAACAGACGAACAAAATGGCGATGACGCTTGAAATCCGATCTTTAACTCGTCCAAACGCCTCCGCTGGCGAGGTTTCTAACAGCGTCCGTTCACTTGCTGTAGAGGAAGCACACGCAATCTTTTTCGGTGCATGGACTTTCCTAAAACCAGATGGAAACATTGATGCAGAAGAACAGAAACGTTTTATGGCATACTTAAAAGAAACGCAAGCGTATTCTTCTGATTAGACAAAAGCGCGTAGATTGGAACGGAGTGGAAAGCGGATTTACGGAAAGGCATGTCAAAAGAGGAACCTATCTGAACGAACCGCAAGGAAAATTAAAAAAATGGATATTGGTTCTCGAATTACAAATCTTCAACTCAAGCATCCGTTCAAGATTGCCCGCCGCGCAACAGATGCATACCGACAAGTGATCTCGGTAGAAATTGATGGCGGCATCGGCGAAACCGCACCCGCTCGGTTTTACGGTGAAACTGTTGAGACAGTGAGTATCGCATTAGCAACGATTGCACCTGCACTGCCTAACAACCTCGATGCAATCCATGATGTGATGGCGACTGTTGAAACCACGCTCGGCGGCAATTACGCAGCGAAATCCGCCATTGATATGGCACTACACGACCGACTCGGTAAAAAACTCGGCGTTCCGCTCTACCAACTCTGGGGACTCAACCCACAGAAAACCCCTTGCACATCGTTTACCATCGGGCTTGATGAACCTGAAGTGATGGCAGAGAAAGTCCGAAACGCTGAAGCGTATCCGATCCTAAAGGTCAAACTCGGTACCCCTCGTGATATTGAGATAATTGAGACACTCCGCGGCGTGACAGATAAACCTATCTACGTCGATGCAAATACAGCATGGGCACCGAAAGAGGCTATCCGCAAGATTTGTGAACTTGCCGAATATGGCGTTGAACTGATTGAACAGCCAACAAAACCTGATGATCTGGCTGGACTCAAATTTGTCCGAGACAACTCGGAATTGCCAATCATTGCCGATGAAAGTGTCAAACGTGCAAGTGATATTCCTGCACTTGCTGAGTGCGTTGACGGTATCAACATCAAACTCGTCAAGTGTGGCGGGCTGCTTGAAGCACATCGGATAATACACGTCGCTCGCGCACACGGCTTACTCGTTATGATCGGCTGTATGATAGAGAGTTCGCTCGGCATCACCGCCGCTGCGCACTTAACACCGCTCGTAGACTACGCCGATCTGGACGGCAACTTACTCATCACAAACGACCCGTACACCGGTGTAACCCTTGATAAAGGCAAATTGATATTGCCAAAATACCCGGGTATCGGGGTTAAGTAAAAAACGTTTCTTTCAGAACTATATACACAACCACTAAACAAAATGGAGAATTTAAAAATGGCAAAACAGAACCGCAATGTCCTCATCACAGGCGGCACCGGTATATTAGGCAGTGCCGTCACCAAAGCTTACCTTGCCCAAGGCGACACCGTTGCTGTCACCTATCTCTTTGAAGAAGAGGTCGAACGTTTCAAAACGTACAACCCTGAACTCAGCGAAGATGTTACCTTCCTCTTTGCGAATGTTACTGAGGAAACTGAGGTTCAGAAGACTATTGAGGAATTCATATCCAAATTTGGGTCGTTGGACATCTTGGTGAATATTGTAGGCGGCTTTGTCGGTGGGATTCCAACAGCAGAACTTGAAGTGGATCGGTGGGACTTCATGATGAACCTCAATCTCAAATCAGTTTTCCTCTGCTGCAAGACAGCGATCCCGCACATGACAGCACAAAGTTACGGAAAGATTATCAACGTCTCCGCACGCGCCGGATTAAAAGGCGAAGCGGGTTTGAGTGCCTATTGTGTCTCCAAAGGTGGTGTCCGCACCTTGACCGAGTCGTTGGCCGCCGAAGTGATGGATTCGGGTGTGAATGTCAACGCCATTATGCCGAGCATTATGGACACCCCCGCCAACCGAGAAGCCATGCCAGACGAAGAACACGACCGATGGGTGGCACCCGTTGATGTCGCCAAAGTGATCTGCTTCCTCACTTCCGATGACGCAACTATCATCAACGGCGCTGCCATCCCAGTTTACGGCAGAGCCTAACCCATTAACCTTCTGCACGGGCGGACTCCAATATCCGCCCGTTTCATAAAAACGCTCATAATCCACCATTATCCTACCTTCAGCCAGGCTATCTCATAATAAGGCTCGCGCATACCTGTTTACCCTTTCAATCTTGTACCATTTTGTGCAACTCAGAAATCGGTTTGCACAATTTCGGGCAGATTACTGATACACTGCTTCAAAATTCGCCTATATTGAGAGTTTTCGAGAATGGCACGCAAATTGCATATACCCTACAAAGTTTGTGAAGTGTAGTGGGATTTTTAATCTATTATAGAGACTTTGGAGGTATAAGAAATGCGTATCAAAAGATTTTCAGGTGCACTTTCGATTTCAGTCGTGTGCCACATCGTTATTGTTATTATTGCCGGTTTCCATTTAGGAACGCAAGACCGTCAATTCAAAGAACTTCTTAGGACAGAATTTGTTTTATTTTCAGAAGCACCGAAACCGAAAGTGCGTAAACCGGTTATCGAATCTGTGATTAAGTCAACTGCTCCCTTGCAGAACCCAAATACTCCAAACATACCAACCGCTAACGGTATTATGTTTCAAAGACCACCTGGGTTAGCAATGGTTCAGCAGGTCGGTGAGGTACGAAACCAAGGTGTTAAAAACAGGGGACTCGGTGGTGTTAAAGTAGCGAAACAAAATCCTCAGATATTAATGCCTCCAAACGGTGCCGCCTATGATGATGTCTTCTTCAAAGGTGCTGGCACCAATCCGTTCATCGATACGGAAGATGACGCGTTTTCGACGTTTAGTATGGATGTAGATACCGCTTCGTATGCCGTCACACGGCGTTACCTCCGAGACGGTCACCTCCCACCCTCGGAAGCGGTCCGTGTTGAAGAATTCGTCAACGCCTTTGGTTACAATTACACGCCGCCACCAGACGAGGCATTCGCTGTTCATCTTGAGGGCGCACCTTCAAAATTTGGTGAAGGCAAACGGCTTCAATTACTACGCATCGGCATTCAAGGTCGCGTCATTCCAGACACTGACAGAAAAGACGCTATACTCACCTTTGTGATTGATGTCTCCGGTTCAATGGGTCAGGAAAACAGATTGGGATTGGTAAAACAAGCATTGACCCTTTTGGTCGAACAGCTCCGTCCGAGCGATAAAGTCGGTATTGTCGTTTACGGGACCAATGCTCGGGTGGTTCTACCACATACCGGTATTGTCAACCGAGAACACATCTTAACCGCAATCCGTACCCTCATGTCAGAGGGCGCAACGAATGCAGAGGCAGGACTTCGGATGGGATATAAACTCGCCCTCCAGAATTCAAAATCCGATTGCATTAACCGCGTGATTCTCTGTTCAGACGGTGTCGCTAATGTCGGGCAAACCGGTTCCGATGCAATCCTCAAGGAAATTCGCTCCTATGTTAAAGAAGGGGTGACACTGACAACGGTCGGTTTCGGGATGGGGAATTACAACGATATCCTGATGGAGCAACTTGCAAACAACGGAAATGGGAGTTACGCCTATGTTGATACGCTGAACGAGGCGAAACGTATTTTTGTGGAAAATCTGACAGGCACACTGCAAGTCATTGCGAAAGATGCCAAAATCCAGGTCGAGTTTAACCCAGAAACTGTCAGCCGATTCCGGCTGCTCGGATATGAAAACCGGAGACTCGCACATGAGGATTTTCGTAATGATACCGTAGATGCAGGTGAAGTTGGTGCTGGACATAGCGTGACAGCACTTTATGAGATCAAACTCCACAAAAATGCGGTCGGTAAACTCGCGACGGTGTCTATCCGACATGAAGACCCGGATACAGGACACGTGACCGAGGTAAACGAATCTATCACCACAGATACCTTGAAAGGGACATTTGAGGAGACAACCCGGACGTTCCAACTCGCTGCCTCTGTTGCTGAATTCGCAGAAATCCTGCGTGGCAGCTTCTGGGCACAAGAAGGCTCGTTAGAAAGTGTTCAAGAGACGATCGCTGGCATTTTACCGCATATTGACGCGAAAACGCCGGAGCACAGAGCGAGAAACGAAGAACTCCTAAGTCTTATCCATAAGGCACGCCGCTTCAAAGAACAAAAGGACGGATAGCCTATTGTAACAGGACGATTGCTTTCGGGCTGTCCCAAGTTAAATCGCCCTCATTGACGAAACGGCTTTTCCAGTTGCGTCTGCATAAGCCACTCCAAGATTTGCAGGCGCAACGCCGTTTCAACATCTGCGACTTCAGGTCTACCGGCGAGGTTCTGTGTTTCATCCGGATCGTTCTGCACATCAAATAAGAGATAAATCTCACCTTCCGCATTGAGGGCAGCCTTCCACTCCTGATTTAGCAACATAATTTCACCCTCTATCTCTGAAATCGCAAATTCACGATGTGTCGTTTCGGGTTGTGTGAGGACCGGACACAACGATTGACCGAATTGGCGATGCTCCAATTCGCCTCCTACTGCTTCAACGAGCGTAGGACCGATGTCAATCCATTCTACGGGGCTATCACAGATGTTTCCGGCGTTTGTGCTGTCAGGCGTTCGCACAAGGAGCGGTATCCGGACTGCACCGTTGAGGAAGTTGCTTTTATAGATGAGTCCGTAATCACCGTTCATCTCACCGTGGTCAGATGTATGGACAATAACTGTGTTTTCAAGTTCACCGCGTGCCGCAATTGCGTCAAGAATCTCCCCGATCTGTGCATCAATAAGCGTGACATTGCCCGCATAATTTGCCCGCAGCCGTCCAATTTCACCGGGTTCAAATGCCGGGTTCATCCGTCCCATAAGTCTATCTAAATGCCCTTGAGGACGTTCTCCAGTAGTGGGACGCGGTATTGCTGGCGGCATCTCCTCAGGATCATACATGCTGGCGTAAGGTTCCGGTGTATCCCAAGGCTCATGTGGTCCGCCGAAGCTCACCCAGCAGCACCAAGGTTCCTCTCGATCATAGTTCTGAAGATATTGCTTAGCCTGTTGTCCGACGTACACATCGGCATAGTTTTCAAGTCCTAACGTTGATGGACGCACGAGATGCGGTTTTGTGCTGAACCGTTCGCGATAATCGGCGCGGTAGCCATCCCACAACCCTTTCGCCTCCCACTCCGCTGTCATGTGCGACAGAACTTTTGAACTCGCCCGCGGCCCACCGATTTCATTCACATCGTCCAACCCGTAAGCATTCATTAATCCCTCGCGCTCACGCAAATCACCACCGTGTGGATGTAGATGTGTTTTGCCGAAAAGACTCGTCCGGTAACCCGCGTCTCGTACTGCCTGCATCCATGTCGGCGTTTCTGCTGGCATCGTATGGTTCATATTATTCCAAACACCAGTGTTATGCGGATACAAGCCTGTTGCCAAACTGAGCCGCGTCGGGATACAGACCGGTGATGTTGTGATGCAATTCGTGAACTGTACGCCTTCGCTCGCAATACGGTCCAGGTTTGGGGTCCGTACCCAATCGCCACTGCAACCCATCGCATCCCAACGTTGCTGATCTGTCATCAATAAAAGAATGTTTGGACTTCCCATCGCTATCCTCGTTCGATTCCCGCTTCAGTAAAGGCGTTTGATAGTGTTTCGTATGAGAGCGTAGCAGCAGCAAGCGGGTCATAGTTTTCGCGTGCTTGCACCATGAAACTCACCTCAGCAGTGATAAACCCGTCATAACCGTGTGCTTGCATCTCCTTGAGGTAACCGACATAATCAAAAGTGCCTTCACCGGGAATGAGGAACTCAAAATCGGGTGCAATACCCCGCTGATCCTTGACATGAGTGTGCGCTGAAACTGGTGCCAATGCCGACACCGTCTCTTCCGTTGGCATACCAACAATATCAAAATGACTGATGTCAAAATTAACTTTGAGATAGGGCGAATTGACGATTTCCAGAAGTTCAAGCACTTTCGCGGGTGTGTCAATGATTGCACCGATATGTGGCTCCATTGCGATCGTAACGCCGCGCGATGCACCGTAATCGACAAGTTCTCCTATCCGTTCCGCGAGGAACTCTTTATTTTTTTCCCAATCTTCTGGTTTTCCGCCGGGGGTCGTATTAACTGCAGGCGGCTCATCCCCTTGTGCAAGTTCCACCGCGAGATCTACACCACCCTTTAGTCGCCACATATTCTTCGCATGTGCCTCTGGATCTGTTTCCAACAGACTTGAATGTGCTGCAATTGCTGGCAGTGCCAAATTATGCTGTTCTAACAGAGACGCAATCCGTTTCCGTTCCGCAGCATCAAGCGTGCTAAGTTCAGTCGTAAAGCGTGGGATGATGGTAAGTTCAACCCCATCGTATCCGAGACTCGCTAAGTGTGAGATGGCAGTGTCTATCGGGACAGTAGGCATACCCCATGTACTATATCCAAGTTTCATGTAGTTTTCTCCCAAGATTTAATAAGAGGAAGGGCAGACGGGTCGACTTCACCTTATAAAGCCTTCACTATATTATATGCAGCCAATCGCTTAATAAGAAATCAACGCGTTGAATCAGCAACGCGACACGTCCCATAACGGTGTTACCGAATGCCGAACCGAACCCTATCATAAGAAAGGCGATACCGACTTTTGAAAGCCATTTCACGGGACCGCGATGTTCCACAGAAAAGAAGAAATAGGTGAGCGTGCAAATCACACCAACAACCATTAGAACTGCCTCAAAAATACCCCAACCAGAGAGCGTTCCCGCAGCAATCTCTGCAAACGGGGCAATCGTTCCTCGCGTCTGTTCAAATATGTTCGCGCGCAACACGTTCGGAATAGCGATGCCTGCACCGAACCCAATAAGAATCGCAATAGGATAACGGATTAACCACGTGTGCCGAGGGGACAAACGCGCAAAAAATAGCAAACCGATGCCGATCGGAATTAGTTTGATAAAACCCGTAGGTGATTCCCCTGTTACCGCCGCAACGAAAGGATTCCAAGCAAACGGGATAAATCCTTGATAGATAGAAAGAACAATCCCATATCCGACAGATACGCCTACAAAGAGATGTTCGGCAAATCGATAGAACGGGTTGTCTTGATAAAGAACGCTGTAGATGAAGAGAGTCAGAAACGCTGCGACCCAAATTCCAATTAAACTCCATAAATCCATCACACTATTCCTCCCGTGTCCTATGAATAAAGTAAGTTATGTTACCAATGATCACCAGTCCGACAATCAACAGATGAACAAACGATTCTACATTTATCCATTTCATCCCTTTCGCAGGAGCACCCACGAGGTTCTCGTACTCAGCCGCTCCCATAATCCCAGAGAGCAAGCCAACTAACTGTCCTGTCTGTAGATACGGAAACATCTGTGCGATAATAACGCCTGTGACCCCAGTGGCGATCTTTTGATTGTACTGGACATTAGCGTAGATAATCCATGACTCTACCGTATCGCTGGAGGCGAAATCAACCAGAAGATCGATTTGGTCATAGTTCGTAATATTTTGCATCATCGGGATCTCACTAATCGCTGTCCCGTTGTAATCCGTATCATATACGCTGGCGATGTCTGTCCCCATGCCAAGAATCACTTGCACAGCTCCAGGACGGTAGCCTAAAAAGACATAATCTTCACCTTCCACTGCCCCTTTCTCTGCAGCGACTTCTTGTATAAGCGCACTTGCTAAGGTAGGCGCATCTACAACAAGTGTAATACCGATGACGCGTATCTCTCTATCGAAACACTGTTTCAGTAACGCTTTTGCCATAGGATTCAGCTCGGCTAAAGAGGAGGGACCATAATCGAAGGCAACCATGATCGTTGAACCAGCAGGAAGTGCTTCAATATAATCATAGAATTTCTGCGTCGGTTCAGATATAGAGACGGGTAAATTGACAGATAACAACATCGGGATAATAACCGCCACCGCAACCAAAATGAAAACAATTCGTCGATCCATATCTAATCGCCTCCTCCTAAGTAAGAACGTTCAATACCGAGAATAATTCGGATTGATTGCGAAATAACGCCTAAACTAACGCCGAGAATAATTCCGCGTCTGGCAGAGAGATTCGGGTTGTCCAAAATCCATTGCCGGGCTTTTGAGGCCGTGTCAGCCGACAGAAAATCTCCAATCGGCACATTCCCCATCATGACAATTAAGGCAGTGATCAACAATAGACTCGCTTCAAATGTACGGGCACGGAAAGCACGATAGGCTGCTGAGGCAATGAAGAAAGCAAGGAGCGAAAACATCGTCGCATCCATCGGGAGCTGAACGTTATTGTATAACCATTCAAATACTGGATTCTGTGGTTTAAACAAAAGACCGATCAAAACCATTATAATAAGACCCGCAAATACAACGAAACTGTACTGCCAATGTTCTGTTCGACGACGAATGCGCGCCGTATGCGTCTGAATCAGTGTTACCGTTGCTAATACCAGTGCAAAAGGACCAATAATCAATATCCAACTGATAACTTCTTCGTAGGTCCATTGCGAAAATGAATGTGGACTGAACTGTGTGAAGATCATCACAATGCCAAAAAGGAAGCAGAGGACTAAAGGAACTTGTCGCTTCATAAAACCTCCTAACTTACCCGCTGTAAGAGTGTTGTGATCGAACTAACGCCAGCCAATTCAAGCGCTACACCCAATACGATAGCAGCAAAAATAAGTATCTTGCCCCAATCCTGACCTCTCAGACTTCCGAGCAACATTGGCTCTCTGGAAAGGTACGCACTCGCAGCATAAAGTTCTTCACCGATTAAGGTGTAGTCGCACGCGGCAATAAAAAATGGGAGTTGGTGTTCCGAATCTGTACCGGCGATCTGGATAGCCCCAACAGAATTACCGGTCTCGGCAAGGATGAGAGATTCAGCGTAAAATGTACCTTGTAGAAATATCGCCGCCGGTTTCTCACGTAGCATCATGCCTTCTACACCCGCAGCATAGGCGAATTGGCTTTCGGTGATAAAAAAGATGTCATCTTCATTGTAGGCATCTGGACGACCCTCCTCAAGATAAGCAGTTTTTACCATTTCACGCACGACATTTAGTACAATTGGATCCCGGCATGGAACACGTAAGGCTGTCTCATAGTCCGCTGTACGCCGAGCGACCTGTCCCAAAATCGTCATACTCGCAATCGTTGCGACACCACTGACACCACCCAATCCTGTACTGTATAGAATGGAACGTCCCATTTCCGTCGCTCTGCCGATCGCTTCATCTACCGCCTCTAAGCCAGGGATACGCCGGACAAATATATCTTTCCCACTTCGCGCATCATAGATGTTCCAAACTATTGCAGCAGAAAAAAGGAGCATGGCAATAAGCAAGGGGATTTTGCCAGTATGAAACCACTCACCTCTCCCTTCAACCGGGGCAGTCTGATCAGAATCCACTGTCACCTCTGTTTCGCTAACAGCACGCACGATATACGCGTAAGCAGTTCCCTGTTCGATGCTGGAATCAACGTAGGTTGTTGTGCCTAAGGGCAGTAAGTCTCCAATTGTTTCAAGTTCACCATCGGCAATCTGCCGTAGGATTTGGTAACCACTGATACCACTATCTTCAGCTGCCGCGTCCCACTTAATGGTGATGCTGGATCCATCGTCGTTCGGGGTATCCACTGCCGTGACGTTTGATGGCGGGATAAGTCCTTGGCTGAACGCAGTGCCAACGCTTATGCATAACACCAAGGTGACGACTATCCATTGAGTTGTTTTTATCATAAATGTTATATTCCTCGAGAGTGGTTATCAGTTTGCTTCGCAGTGAGAATACGCTGCGCTTTTAGCTTTCAGTTAACAGCTTGTGACTGGAACACTTGCTGCGACTGCCACAATATACCTCTTTAACTGAAAACTGAGTACTGTTAACTGATAACTATTTAAATACATTGCGATATAGCATCTAAAACGTGCTGATCGTCTACATCGTTTCGGATAACGACCTCTCCAATACGCCTCGGTAAAATAAGACGGAGTTTGCCCGCAAGTGTCTTTTTGTCTAAATACATAGCATCACATATCGCTTTAGGGGTCAGGTCAGGCGGGAACGTGAGCGGCAATTTCGCTCGGTTTAACAGCCTGCGTTGCCGTTGGAAATCGGTTTCAGAGAACATTCCTAAATTGACTGCCAGCTGTGCCGCACAATTCATACCGATAGAGACCGCTTCACCGTGTCGGTATCTGTTGTAATGTGTCAGTGCCTCAAGCGCGTGCCCGAAGGTATGTCCATAATTAAGCACCATCCGCAACCCGCTCTCTTTTTCATCTTTCGCGACGATTTCTGCCTTGTTGAGGCAGGCACTTGAGATCATCTCAATAAGCATCGCGTCTTCTAAATTTAGAATAGCATCTAAATGCTCCTCAACCATTTCAAACAACGGTTCATCGCGGATAACACCCATCTTAATAACTTCAATAAGTCCGGATCGAATGTCGCGTTGCGGTAAGGTTTTGAGGGTATCTACGTCGATAAGTACCAGTTTCGGTTGGTGAAACGCGCCGATGAGGTTTTTGCCTTTTGGGTGATTAATCGCTGTCTTACCGCCGACACTCGCATCAACTTGTGCTTGTAATGTCGTCGGAATCTGAACGTAGGAGATGCCACGCATATACACTGCCGCCGCAAAACCCCCTAAATCACCGGTGACACCACCACCGAGCGCAATAAGCACTGAACCACGGTCGAGTTGATGTGCAACCAAACTATCCTGTATCCGTGAGAACTGCGCCAGCGATTTACTTTCTTCGCCAGCAGGGATTTCAATTGTGTTTACCTTAAATCCAGTATCTGTAAGGCTTTGGTGGACGACAGGCATATACCGCGCCTTAACAAACGAGTCCGAAACGATAAGCACTTTATTTGATTTTGTATGCGGCGTGAGAAGCTCTCCAACTCGGTTTAGGAGTCCCGTTGCGACAACAATGGGATAACTGTCCGCTCCGAGTTCCACGCGTAAAGTTTTTGTCATTTTGGATCTCTAATACTTTTCGTAAATACCCGTTTGATATACGCCATGACTTCTCCGAACGAGCGTCCCGTTGTTTCCACCATATAGTCGGCTGCGACATAGTATGAATGCCGTTCTTCCAGCATGGTTCTGATCTTTGTGAGCGGATCGGGGGTTTGAAGCAGCGGTCGGTGTGACTGATGTCGAACCCGTTGATAAATCTCTTCTGCTGTGGCTGTTAGGCAGAAAACGATACCGTTACGCTTGAGTTCTACCATATTCGCCTCTTTCAAAACAACACCACCGCCTGTAGAGATAATGTAATTGTACAGCTTCGACACTTTACGGACCGCTTCGCTTTCGAGTTCTCGAAAAGTGGGTTCTCCATCTTCCGCGAAGATGTCGCTGATACGTCGCCCACTATCTCGTTCAATGATGTCGTCAGTATCCACATAGCGCATCCGGAGCTGCGCGGAAAGTCGTCTGCCTATGGAGGTCTTTCCAGTTCCCATAAAACCGACAAGCACAATATTGGGGTTCCTTTTGCCCTGACGTTCCACCTATTTTCCACCTTTACAAATGACCGCTTTTGATATAAATAGTGAGTGCTATATTCACCTTATTTCGTCCGTACTGTTATTCCATGCCCGGTCGGTGCAGCTTAACCGGGGCACCATAGGTGTCAATTTAGCGATCCTCCAGGCCCGGTAGGTTCGGTTTCCTAACCGAACCGGATACTATGCGAAAACCTTCAGAAGTCCCGTAGGTTGGGTTCAACGGCGTTGAAAAATCGAATGTTGACATGCCAAGCACACCCGAAAGTCAGTATCCTACCCTATCTATTCAAGAACGCAGTGAAACCCAACTTTACACTGTCAGCACTGCGGAAACTTCAAAGCTAAAGCGTTGGGTTTCACTCGGTTTCTGATAGCTGATGGCTAATTGCTAACAACTATTATACTGCTTTTGAATAATATTGTAAAGGTTTTTGCATGAATTTTCGGGATGTGGTATAATTACGCCCAACTGGGCAAGCCTATTTCATACGAGAGGGTGAAGGTAGATGGCACGACAACTTAGAATGGTACGTCCCAATTTGGAAGATTTACCGGCGTTAGAACTTCCGGCAGGCTACGGTATGCGTACCTATCAAAAAGGGGATGAGGCCCACTGGGCACGTATTATTAGTGACTCGTTCGGTGGCAGGGAACGTACTGCACAGGATACGGAAAACGAGATTACGAGCAGAGATGTTTTTATTCCTGACGGTTTCTACTTCGCAACACATCGTGGGGTCCCTGTCGGAACTGCTTGTGCTTGGCGGCAATCTGTAGATGAAAAAGATGTCGGATATGTACACATGGTAGGCGTTGTCGCTGAACACACTGGACACAAACTCGGGAAATGGGTCTCACTCGCTGTTCTCTTCTACTTTCGGGATAACGGATTCAAATGTTCTATGCTCGACACCGACGATTTTCGTATCCCTGCCATTAAAACCTATCTGAATTTAGGATTCATACCTGTTTACGTTGAAGAAGGGCAACCAGAGCGGTGGTCGGACATCTTTAATAAATTAGAACTACCATCGATATCAGCACAGATCCTGAACGTCAAAGAAACACTCCCTACAGAATTGTGGGCGAAGGTCTCACGTTAAAAATATAGTGGAAGATCAACTCAGAATGGTCCGGCACGGTTTAGAGAAACTGCCGAGGCTCCAATGTCCTGATGGCTATCACATCCGAACCTATCAAAAGGGAGACGAAGCACATTGGGCACAAATAATGGACACCGCATTTGTAGATAAAGGTAGAACCGCCCAAGATACGTATGCTAACGTTATCAACCAACCCAACTTTGATCCCGACGGCTTCTGTTTCGTTGTCTACGAAGACATACCTATTGGCACAGCATGCGCTTGGAATAGGCACCTCCGTGGCAAACCGATCGGTTACATTGATATGCTCGCTGTACTTCCGGAGCACACTGGACATAAACTCGGAAAGTGGCTGACCGTGTTTCTCCTTCACTATTTTAAAGCACAGCACGTGTCGTCTGTGATGTTAGACACAGACGATTTTCGCCTGCCTGCAATTAAAAATTATCTCAACCTCGGTTTTGTTCCGGCTTATGTCCGTGAAAACCACGTACTGCGTTGGCGGAATATCTTTGAAAAACTGGGGTTTCTTCAAAAATGAGATGGCTTCTCGCGGTAAGAAACCATTTTAGTTCGCCCAGCAATTTTGTTATATCCGCGATTCTTATCAGCGGTTTCGGTTTTCGTGTCGTTGGCCTAAACGTTGGGTTACCTGACACACCTGATCCACGTGAAATAATTATTGCACAAGATGTGCTAAATCTCATTCACTTTACGGCACCACCGCAAACCTACAATTGGCCCGGAACAGCGTGGTTTTACCTCATTGCTGTGGTAGGCAAATTGCTATCAATCAGCGGCTTACATCTAACGGAGGCTCGCGTCATTCTATTGGCGCGCTGCATCAACACCCTCTTATCCACTGCCACCCTCTGGTTCACCTATTCTATTGGAAAACATGCCGACAACAGACGCGTCGGACAAATTGCCGCAGGATTGCTTGCAGTCTCGATGTTACATGCCACCAACGAATCGCGTTTCGCGCTTGTTGACATTCCCGCAACCTTCTGCGTAACCCTATTTCTCTACCTTGGCGCACGTGCTCGTTTTTCTTCAAAGTCGTTTAAAGCGTGGACTGCGATGTGGCTCGGTATCACTCTCGGAATTGGATTTGCCGTCAAATTCACCACCGTCTTCGTCTGTCTTTCTCTCATCATTTTCATCGGTAGTGATCACTTTTATAGAAGGATTGTAACGGTTATCGGTGTGTCTGCCTTAACCTTTACACTCCTCTGTCCATACTGGCTCATTGACCTACTTTCGCCAACCTGGAATCTCTTCTTTGAGGATTTCTGGTATGAAGCCATCCACTACCATCGAGGGCACTTCGGTCTCATTTCCACAGGAGAAACGGGATGGTTACAACGGTTTGTCTACCCATGGACGCTTTTGAAATGGGGGATGGGATTGCCCCTCGCACTTCTTGTCGCTTTTGGTGTGCTGTTTACAATTATTTCGTTTAAGGGCAAAACTGACCGGATTCCTATATTGGATGCACTTCTACTTGCTTTTGTTATTCCGTCCCTACTATTTATAGGGATACACAAGGTCAAGTTCGCACGGCATCTACTGATACTTTATCCCGCACTAACGCTGCTTGCCGCTATCGCACTTACCCGCTTCCGAAGTGTTGTAGGTGCTCTTTTCAAGTTCGCACATATCGGCTCGCTGCAGCGTGTAGAAGCAGGATCCAGGAAACACGATATATTTGGAAAATGGGGATGTGGCGTTATCGGTGGGATCGTCGTGATTTATGCGTTCGTGTATACTGCTGCTTTTAGTGGTGTTATGCTTGCACAACCGACCCGAATTGCAATATCGGAGTGGATAACCGCGCACATTCCACCAGAGGAATTGATTTCCGGCGCACCGGTAATCTTATTCGACTGGCTTCTTCCTGAGTTAGATTTGGAAGCGGCAGATGAGGAGACACAATGGGTTCTCATCCTTGTGCCGGACCTTGAGGTGTTCCAAAAATACCAAAACAATCCTCAGCAGTATCAGAATGAAGATTGGTATCCGCTCAGTGAGATTGAATTAGAGGAAACATTGGCGTTTTATGATCGAATCATAGGACACGAAAGTCCGTATGAACTGCACAAAACCTTTCGGCGTACACCAGAATTCCTTGGCATCCAAATATCCGATACCAGTGCCCCCTTCCCGATGCGAGCACTCGCGCATCCTGAATTCCATCTCTATCGCCGCCGCAATTAAACTTTACTTTACTATACTATATTCCTAACCGCACCGGCCCCTGAAAAAAGGACGAGAAACTCTATAATTTCTTAAAACTGAATGACTCTGTGTTTTGTGTTGAAATCGTTGCTTTTCGCGTAAAATTTTAGTCTCGTATAGACATCATTATTTTTAACTTGACAAACAATAAAATATGTCGTATTATAACTTTCTAAAGAAATGTAAACACTACGTAACGTGAGTTTGAGTGCCGGGACTGAAAGGACTAAGAAATGCAGCACAACCGCATCTATTTTAGCATCTCCAAACAGATTCTACCTATACACCCGATAGACGGTGTGTTCGTCGCGCCGAGCGGCCCCGCGCGTTCGACAATAGCAAGCACTGCTAATACAGTTTTTTTAACAACGCAATCTGCCCCCTCCCCCACTTTACAAAAATTAAGGATTGGACGACACAATCCAACATCAACCTTCACGGCTGCTTTGCTGTCTTTTTCGTGCTCACGCGTCCTATTGCCAAACGGTGGTCCGTTGTGGGCTCTTTTGTTGTCGGGAAACCCCTCCTACATATCTCTGCGATTCTCTTTTTTTTTCTCTTTTTTTTTATAGTAAATCCCGAAAATATATTCACACCCCCTAATAGGCGCTGTTTCAAACCGCGCCTACTAAAGTCTAAAGTTAATTATGGATTCTACTATAAACCCGACTGACATCATGAAAATAACTGTCTCTATTTGAAACTGGCAACTTCGGTTATTTGATAAAAATATCTGGAAAATGAATCTGTAACCATGGAAACTTAGGATATACTTTAGATGCCAAAAACTTTCCTCACTTTTTTACTATGTTTCTTTTTCTTTTTCGTACTACTTCGCCAGGCAAACCCAGCCCCAAACGACCCTGTAAGCATCCCCGATACGGCCCTCCGTGCTGCAATCGAAACCATACTGGGCAAAAGTGATGGAGACACCATCACCGAGAAAGAAATGAATGACATGACCGCCCAGATTTCTACGTCCAATAAAGGCACTAAAGATCTCACCGGTCTCGAACACGCAATCAAGGTTAAAAACATATTGTTCAGTCAGGAAAATATCAAGAGCCTAACACCGTTGGAGAATCTAACACAATTGACAGATCTGGGTCTGTATGATAATAAGACGACTCTGTACCTAACACCTCTCAAGAAACTAACAAAATTGGAAACCTTAACTGTTCAGCGTAATCACATTACGTCGGATGCCGACCCTATCACGGATATATCCGCTCTAAAGGACCTAACAAAATTGAAGAAACTATATCTTACGGGTCAAAACGTTTCAAGCCTCTCAGTACTGACGAATAAGACAGCATTGACAGAGTTAGCACTTGGAGACAACCGCTATGAGGTAGCGAATTCACCCTTAGATATTTCACACCTGTCAAATTTAACAAGTTTGACCTATCTGGATCTGAGGTCCTGTGATGTCAGGGATATAACGCATCTTAGTGGGCTCACCAATTTAACGCGACTGCTCCTCACGGAAAATACGGAACTACGAGATATCTCGACCGTGGCGAATTTCACAGAACTTCAAGAACTATCGCTTTCGATTACCAAGATCACGAAAACCGGGCTATCAGCGGGGCTATCCTCTTCTTTATCAAAACTGGAGCAGTTGCACATTGCATTCTGCCCCATCTCTGACTTATCGGTGTTAGACGATTTATCTGTGGTGTTGACGAAGGTGTTGGACCTGAAGGCTATGTCTTCCGACCCTAACGGAGCCTGGACATCCGTGCGAGGCGATGGGCAGGGTCGGGGGTGGCTGCTGACGGATCTTTCGCCCTTGGTAAGTCTCATGAACGCAGGAAAAGTCATAGGAATGAGTACCACACGCGTTGATTTACGGTGGAATTGGGCCCTGGACTATGAATCCCTCTACACACACATTCCTGCCCTCATAACCGCCGGAATTTCTGATTTCCGATATACAACCCCCGTGCCTGCGCTTGAGCGCGTATCTGCGGAAAATCATGTCGGCAGACCCAGAACAAGGCACACGTTTGTGGTGCGAGCCTCTAATACGAGCCGCGGTGCTTTCAAAAACGACAGATTCGCGAAGGTGCCTGTTACGTGGACGGTTACAGCACCCGATGGCACGGTCTCTGAAGAAATAGTTCCAACAGGCGACGATGGATTGTCATCGCGGACAATCACCCTCGGCGATGTTGACGAGCAGCACACCTTAGAGGCAATCGTCCCCGAGAATACACGCTCAGCAGCAGAGGGCCCCTCACATTCCAAACTCAAGGTCACATTCACCGCAACGGGTAAGCGTGGCTTTGGTGGCGGCGGCCCGTCCCGCCTGCACCCCCCTGCGCCACTCGCAACACAATCCTTTATCTTCAACGAGGTCTGCAACGTCCCCGACGATACAAACGATTGGATCGAACTGAAAAACTTGTGTAACGTTCCCCTTCGCCTCTCCGATTGGCAGATACTTCTCATGACGAGCGAGGAACATGGTCCCGGTGAAGAGATAGATGTCGTGTCGTTTCCGGACGTTATGTTACCGGTGCGGGGCGTGTTGTTAATTACGAACACCGATCCGGGCGAGACCCGGCTTGCAAGTGGACTGAACATCGGCACGGGTGCGCGGCAGCGAGGTGCGCGGCATCTGTATCTCGTCGTCGAACGTCTGAAGCTGCCGAGTACGCCGTATCTGCTCGTTTTACAACGCCGGGCAGCACAAAATGGCGATCCACCGGCGACGATTGAAGATGTTGCCGGCAATTATTTCCGCACTGTCTCGCCGTATGACACAGAAGTGTATCCGCTCGCTAACACGTCTCGCCCGAAGGCAGCCGCCGCACCGTTGACGACCTTCGGCGTGTGGCAGCGTCAACATTTAGAACATCCAGGGTATCTCGGTGTAGCCTGGATGCCGAGCGGGTATCATGGCGGTATCGGCTACGATCGGGACACCGAGGTGTCGGTGGGTCTCGGGACCCCCGGCTACCGGCGCGACCCGTCCCCTTCTCAGCCGGTAGCGCATCGCCTCGTTTTCAACGAAATATGCAACGCCGAGGTTGATGCCAACGACTGGGTTGAACTCAAGAACATCTGTAGTGCGGATGTCCGGCTCACGGATTGGGAAATCAGTATTGTTGCGCGTGAGGGGGCGGCAGCGGATGAAGATGTGGACCTTGTGTCGTTTCCAGACTACACGTTGCCAATGGGTGGGGTGCTTCTGATTACGAACACTGATCCGAAGGAGAGCGTTCTTGCCGATGGACTGAACATCGGCACGGGTGCGCGGCAGCGAGGTGCACGGCATCCGTATCTCGTTGCGCCCGACTTTAAACTGCCGAGCACCCCGTATCTGCTGCTTTTACGGCATGCGCGTGAGAAAAACAGCACCCCCGCCGCGATTGAGGATGTTGCTGGCAATTACTTCCGAAGTTCCATTGCCGACAAAACAGAGGTCTGGCCTCTCGCTGACACCCAGCGTCCACTGCCCGAGTCTGTAGCCCCGCTGACAACCGAAGGCCCTTGGGAGCGTCGCGATGTCTACGAACATGGCTACCTCGCCGCCGCATGGACACTCAGCCCCTCGCCGACAGGTCTCGGATACGACCGGCACGTCCTTGGCGAGAACGCCCGCGGTAGCCCTGGCTATGATGCAGCGGGTGTTTTCAACCCATCCTTGCCCGATGAAGTCCGGTTCAGCGAAGTTATGCTTGAAACCGAGGGACCTCGCCTGCGTCCCTGGCGGGTGCTACCGCAATGGATAGAACTCTATAACCACTCTGAGGCACCTGTGAATCTGGAAGGCTATCAGTTGACGATTGAGACCCGGACCGCCGAAACGCATCAACACACCAGTTTCACGTTGAACTCCATCTGGCTCCCGCCGAAGCAGACGGCACTTTTGGTAACCGGGTCCGGTAGAAACTCGGTCGCCCTGCTGCCTGATCGGATTTATGATATTTCTCGGGTGCACCTCGGGAGAGAAGGTTTCTTTCTGAAACTGACACACCCGACGGGGCGCATCGTTGACACCTGCGGCAACCTTGATGGCGATCCGAACACGAAGGATCCCCCAAGATGGGCACTCCCCGTTTGCCTGACACCCCAAGGTCACCGGGTCTCGCTGCTCCGGCGTTTTGAAGCCGGCGATGTCGTGAAAGGCACGAAGGCTTCCGGATGGCAGCGTGCCTCGGATGTCGGTATCGGGGTGACACATTATTACGGCTATCCGACAGATATTTCGACCCCTGGCGGTTTGCACCAGATCGTACCGGGGGCATCTCCGAGTGTCGCCTTGAGTATCAGTGAACTCATGTTTACAGCTGGAACGAGGCATCGACGGCTCCTGCCCCAATGGATTGAATTGTATAACCCGTCCTTCGTGGCTTCGGTGAATCTGAAAGACTATCAGTGCGTCGTTGAGACGCGGCAATCCGGCAAGCCACATCAGATTGTTATTGACCTTGAGGCGATTGATGTGCTCCCGAACGCGACGGTACTCCTCGTAACAGGGCAGGGACGGAATTCAGGGCATTTTCCTGAGAACCGGACCTACAACCTCTCTGAGCGTCACCCGCGTGCTTTTGAATCGCTACAGCAGGCGCATCACTTGCTCAGCAGTGACGGATTCCTGCTCCAACTCACAGACACTACCGGCAACGTTGTCGATACCGTTGGCAACCTTGATGGCTATCCTTTCACCGAAGACTCGCCTGCCTGGGAGTTGCCGATGGGTGAAACGCCCGAAGGGGCGCGGGCATCTCTCCGCCGGTTGTATGAGAAAGGGGTACCCTTGGATGGCAGACAGATCGAGGGGTGGGTGTCTGCAGCAGCCGTCCCGCCTGTGACACTGACGTATTACGGGAATGCCGCAGATGTCGGCAATCCTCTGTATCGCATGGGCGGCGCACTGCCTGTGGTATTGTCGCATTTCGGAGCCGTGCGGAACACAGCAGATGTGGTGGTCTCATGGACGACCGAATCATCGCTGGATAATGCCGGATTCCACCTCTGGCGGAGCGAGCAGCGCACGGATGGCTTCACCCGGGTGAATCCGAGATTGATTCAAGGGGCAGGCACAACAGCCGAAAGGCAGACGTATACCTACGTTGAGCAACCCCCGAAAGCCGATGTCGTCTACTATTATCAGATACAAGAAGTCTCGTATAGTGGGCAGCAGCAAGTGTTAGCGACCTGTCGCGTAAAGGGGCATCTCTCCGCAGAAGAGAAGCACCTGACGACCTTCGGTGCCCTAAAAACTGGCAAGTGAGTCCACCTAAATTGCTCACAGGCATTCATTCAACTTTACGATTGCTGAACGGAAGTCGCGCACAAAAGCGAGACTTCACACTATGATTTTCGTTTTCATTTTGGAGAAAAACAACCTATGTTAAATCGATTGAAATTTTCCTTAGTAAGTTTAATTTTAGTAATGGGGCTTGTTTTCGTGGCAGCTCCGGCAATGGCGCAGGACGCTGTAACGGTCACGATTACTGGAGATGCTGACCTCCCTGCTGACGGTTATCTGATTCTCAGAAGAGGAACCATTAACACAGATGCTGGGCTTCCCGAGGATGTCGCAAACGATAATATCTTCTACTTGGATGTAGATACTACTTTACCTGACTTAGAGGCACTCTTCAAAAAC
The DNA here is from genome assembly GCA_965208735.1 of Candidatus Poribacteria bacterium. GTDB lineage: Bacteria > Poribacteria > WGA-4E > WGA-4E > WGA-3G > WGA-3G. The sequence continues at coordinate 2,742,767 of CBDBPM010000002.1, read as the reverse complement.
GTGGGCGGCACGATTCTACTGAATGCCAGCACAACCGCTTATGCAGATCCTGCGGCTGATACTCTTACAGTAACTTCTACTGATTTTCGGTTTGATTCTAACGGTGATGCTGCTGACGGAATGAGAGACCTGAAAGCAGGCGATCTCGTTATCACTGAGATTATGTGGGGACTCAACAAAGCCCTGGCAGGCACAACTACGGAAGACGATTACCAGTGGATTGAGATTTGGAATGCCACGGGGCAGACGATCCCTGCGAATGCTATTAACGGTCTCAGTCTCGACTTCTCGTATGATTATCCGGCACCGCTAAATGCAAATATGGATCCGAATCATGGTACTGATGACGGTGACGATGCCCCAGGTAAAGTTACGCTGGATCGTGTAAGTAACGTCGTCGGCACCGGTTGGGACGTTGATCTCGGTCAGAACGGTTCTGACGCTGACGAAAATGGTGAGAACGGTGAACCCTTCATTTCTATGTATAGAGATAGCGAAAATGATCGTGGACGGCAGATCGGTGACGGTTGGCTGAAAAGCAGTTGGAATCAATCCACAGAAGTCTATCTCCCGAACCATGTAGGCACACCGGGTGCTGCAGAGCGTCTCGGTAGAAGAACCTTCAATCCCAGTGATGTTGTTCTCACAGTCGTTTTCAACGAGATTGCGAACTTTGAAAGCGATGGCGCAGATTACGAGTGGATTGAACTCCGTATCAGGAGTGGCAATCCAAACTTTGAAAAATGGAGCGTTCATATCGTTACGGGGGATGGCGATGACGATGACAAACTTCCGAACAAGCAGAGCTCTTCACAATCCCGAAACTTGATACGCGTCGGTTCGACGACCTCTTGTTGATTACCGCTAAAGATCCTGCTTTTGATACAAATCACCCGTTAGCAGGGGGTTACAACGTTGCGGAAAATGATGCGAATCAGAACCGTGGTTTTGATTCTAATATTCGGTACTTCGTCGCCGATTGGAAAACCGATTTACCAGACGATGGCGAATTCGTATTGATTCTCCGAGACGGTAACAATACGGAGGACTATGAGGAGGTTCAAGACATCGCCGGTTATCACCCGAATTTGACGGTGGATTTTAATAGTTTCCCCTCGGATACGGCGGAGACAGATAAATTCAACTCGGATCTCTGGCCCCTGATTGGCTATCCTGCACCGAATCTGAGTCATAACAAAATTGAAGGCGGTGAAGTAGCCCATCGTGTATTTGACGACATCCCAGGTACACAGACGATGGATGGCGACCACATCGACAAAGTCGCATTCCGTCATGAGGATAATGGCTACACGGGTGTCGGTTACAAACGGAGTGCTGATCCAAACGATCAGCACGGCGGCACCCCGGGGTATCCGAACGATGTTGTCAAAGAGAAAGAATCTGATCTTGCCGGTGCTGCCCTGGTTAGCATCTCCGAGATTATGTACGATACCGGTAACCGTTTACCGCAATGGATTGAACTCTACAACGGTTCAAAGACAGAGGCGGTCAATCTCAATACGTGGAAACTCAAAATTGAGAACGATCGTAAGGATGCCAATGTCGATATTCGTCGCTCGCCAACTATCGAGTTCGGTCCAGTGATCATTCCGCCAAATCGGACGGTCCTCATTACGAGTACAAAAGCTGTATGGACCACCGAGAAGATTGATAGAGATCAAGCTATCATTGATCTCTGGAGGACCGAAAGGAATTATTTGGAGGTAGATAATCGCCGTTATCAGTTGCTCAGCACAGTCGCCTTCAGACTGACGTTGATGGAGAAAGATGGCGGAGTTGTTGAAGTCGTCGGTAACCTCGGCGCGGACCCCGCATGGGAGCTCCCGATGGATGAAGGAGCAGCGAGTAGAGTTTCTGTCATCCGCCGTTATGACTATGGTGAACCACGCGACGGTACCATGGCAGATGGATGGATCCTCGCTTCTATGACCAATCTCAATTATGAAGCCACCTATTACGGCAATAAAAGCGATATTGGGACACCGGGGTTCCGGGCAGGTGGTGTGCTACCCGTCTCCTTGTCGAAGTTCCGTCCGGAACGTCTCAAAGATACCGGTCAGATCGTTGTCCGTTGGATCACCGAATCTGAGTTAAACAATGCGGGATTCAACATCCTTCGTAGCGATACCCGCGACGGTGAATTTACGAAACTGAATGCCCAATTGATCGCAGGTCACGGTACAACGAGCGAAAAGAACGCTTACGAGTTCGTTGACAAGACTGCGAAACCCAATGTCGTTTATTACTACCAGATCCAAGATGTCTCCTTAGAAGGTCAGATCAACACATTGGCGACCACGCACCTTCGGGGTAACGTCTCGGCGGCTGGTAAACTCACAACGACATGGGGCGATTTAAAGACGTTACGCGAGTAACAACTCGGTTATTCACGGAAACTTCAATGTAATCTGCGCAATATCTACATCAAGGGTGGCTTGAAATAATCCTTCTGAATAGGAACTATTTCCGATAAAATTCGGTGAAGCACGTCCGATGCGATGTTGTCCGCATCAATGATTCGAATGAGTTCCTGCGGATAATGGTCAATCATCGGTTCGGTATCACGTTTGTAAAGGTCCCAGCGATAGCGAACGACAACTTCTTCGGAATCGTCAATTCGATGCTCTTTGAGTGAGCGCCCACGAATCCGTCGAAACATCACCTCGCGGTCCTCACAGACCATAAAGATGACTTTAAAAACCGTTATGTAGCGATCTATCAAAGCCGCTTGTATAATGTTCCTTGGAATACCATCAAGGATGAGCAGGTCGCGTTCTGGCGCGTAAATCCCATCACGGACCTTTGCCGCCATGTAGTCTTGCCAAATTTTGATTGTAATGTCGTCTGGGACTAACTTACCGACACTCGCATATTCCTGGAAGATTTGTCCGCATTTGGAATTGATGTCAAGTTCTCGGAACATATCTCCGCTGGAAACATGGAAGATACCCGGAATTTGTGCCAGCAATTTCCCTTGTGTTCCCTTGCCAACACCTGGGGGACCGACAAGCATCACTGCTTGATAACAAAGTCCATCCGCCTCGTGTAGAGGGCTCTTATCCGTTGTCATGTCTGTTTTTGTCCTCTGCCGCCTTTGTGACTCTCCGTTGAGTTGACGCGCTGTACAAAAGAGACTCCGGCGCGCCTATAATAGACGTTACTTACCGAGCAGGTGTTCAAGAATATAGAAATCCAAACCTTCATAATCTCGAGCTGCGATAAACTCCTGTTCGACTTTTTTATCAAATGTTCGGACCTTCTCAAGTAGGTTGAGGAACGTCCTTCGGCTGTTCAATAGATGTTTCGTTGAGATGTCGCGCGGTTGTGTGCGCATAACTTTCACATCTAATCCGATGAATTCACCGTTTCTACCGTATCCGTTCTCTTCAAGGACCCGGACTTGATTAAATGCCCGTCGCAAATTAACAGAGCCAAATGCCTTATCTTGGTCGAATTTGAGTCCGTTCTGGTCGTTGAGATGTACACTCCAAAGTTTCTTATGATACAACGCATATCCCATTTCATCAGAGGGTTCTAACCCCGCGAGAATAGCATGCGCGCTTTCAATTAAACCACCAACCCGCTCCGGCGCATCGCTCGCGTATGCCAACCCAATGGCGTGTCCAATCGTCGGGATATAGGCAATGTCCATCGGTTCATTCGGTTTCGGTTCAATCAGAATGCGGATTTCCGAATCGTATTCCAGTAACGCGTTAATAGCATCCAGAATCTGTCCAACAGCATCTGCCGACGATTTCGTTTCTCGGATATAGGTACCTTCACGCGCAAGCCACAACACGAGGTTTTTACACCCAATTGCGTTGGCAATATCCACACATCGTTTTGAACGTTCCAGCGCGTATGCCCGTTCTTTTGCCGAATTAGACGTATAAGCACCATCAATCGTCTGTGGTGATTCCCATAGGCGTGGCGCAACCACTTCCGCTGTTAAACCGTGGGCATCCAGCTGTGTTTTTACCTTTTTTGTCTGTGCTATCAATTGCGCATGTGTCTTTTCATCAATATCAGGTACAATGTCATCGTCGTGAAATTGAATGCCAACGAAACCGAGATCACGGTAAAAATCAACCTTCTCATCAAAACTAAACGATTCCCGAACAGGCGGACCGAAAGGGTCTGCACCTTCATGTATGTTCCATGGTCCGAAAGAAAAACAATATTCTGTTGCTCCTTCAAATGATTCGCTCATCTATGTCTCCTATGCGCAGCATTCCCCTCCACTTTTCCATCTGATAATAAATATCTCTTATAAAAACGCTCCAATAATAGTAAAGGGTACGAAAAAACTGCTTGACTTTTCTAATAAGTATAAAGTATTATTTAAAATGTGTCAAGCAATTCTGTAGATATAGTCTTCAAACCGATGTTGCAATGCCATGCATCCCGAATTAAAACGAATTTTCCTGAAATGTTGCCCATGTGTCGTACAATCCTATTTCCTCTATATCTATTTTATTCATCCATGCTTGCACTGAATCTATTTGTCTTATGCGCAGGCGCAGAGGATCCGGAAAAAGCATCGGATGAATCTATTCCAGCGCAAGAACAAGTGCTGATATTAGAAGCAACGTCTGCAGAAGACTTCAGTTCTGAGGATATTTACCGCATAGAACTCAACTTGGACATACCCGGAGACATCGAAATCATTGCCATGGAGAGTGAGGTCATCGGTGTCACCCTCGCAACACAGACACAAGCGACAAAAACAGCGCGTGATGTTCTGATTCGGAACTACTTGGAGGATATCTCCGTAATAGGAACACAGACCACTGGTATGCTGCAGTTGAAGGTGAAATTGCCAAAAACGGATGCTATCGCCGAAAAATCTAACCCTTTTCCCGATATTGTGGATCTGCACACAACTCTCCAAAAGCAACTCCAGTTGAAGTGTACGATTAAGACCCCGCCAGATGTTTCTGTTAAAATCCAAGCGAAAACAGGAGATATACACCTCAAGCGTATCCGAGGCAAGATAGAAATCGCAGCAGAAACAGGAAATGTTAAGTTAGATGAGACATTGGGCAACTACAATGTTACGCTAAAAAAAGGACGCATTGACGGGAAAATTTTGCTAACGCACGGACAGAACAAATTGGAGACGCAAAACGGTTCAATCGGGTTGACCATACTTGACACCGTTGCCGCACCGATGGATGTGACTGCACAAGGCGGCGGTATCCGCTTAGAATTACCTGAAAATTACGCTGCTGATGTTGAACTTGACAGCGAAAAACAACAGATTGTTATCAATCTCCCGACGCAAATTGATAATGATACATCGCTAACGCTTATTAACGACGGCGGTCCCCTATTTCGTTTAAAAGCTACCGATGCCATTTCGCTGTTACAGAGTTCACCAAATGACGAGGATACATCCTCTGATGTTACGTCGGATCCGTTCGAAGATTCTATCCAACCTGTCCCAGAGACAACACAACCACCCGTTGTTGATGGCAACCTATTTGAAATCGTGTGGCAGAAGGCGGTGTTACTCTCTCCGTTTCAGAACGCAGATGGCACGGGTGATCCACAGAATCCGACTGAAACATTTCTGATGTGGGACGCTGAGAATCTGTATATCGGGGCAAAGGCGTACCTCGCTGAATCGCAGCTTCCGCATATCTCACAGACACAGCAAGATTCACCGATTTGGGAAGACGAGTGTATTGAAATCTTGGTGGATCCTAACCTCCAAACCGACATTTACTACCACTTTGTTATCAACCCCATTGGCGCGTTCTTTGATCAAAAGGTTAACGTCCCCGGTCAACCTGATTTCCGATTCGCACCGCATGATGTCCAACTCATTTTGGATCGGAAGTCTATGCAGACAGCGTTTAATGCCGATAGTAAATGGAATTCAGGGGCAAAGGTCGCTACCCAGATTAACACCACCTTTTGGAGCATTGAAGTTGCGATCCCGCGTGAAATGTTGGAGAAACCTTCTAAATCGGACTTGCAAGACAAACCTACCTTTGAAAACAGATGGTTTTTTAACATCCACCGTAAAGCATACAGCAACGCCGCCAATACGGAAGACCTTGCGACTACAACCCAAAGAGAATATAGTTATTGGTTACCCACTTATGATAGCGAACATCCGTGGTGGCCCCATGCCCCGCATGAATATGTAGATATACTTTCTGAACGCTATGCACCAGCGATGGGTGTATTGGGCTTTGTAAAGGCATCACCGGCTTTCTCGGAAACCTTTACATCCGAAGAAAAATTTCGGGTTACCGCGATTGAAATTGAAGGTAATACTTCTATTGAAACTGTGGTCATCCAGCACTACCTGCCTATTCAACCTGAAGATGTTATCACAGGTTCACAACTCTCATGGTTAATCGCGGAATTGCGGAACCATGACTGGTTTCAGGATGTACGTTTAGAGACAAGGCAAGAGCAGCCTGCGACTGGAGAGCCAGGAATTTTCCCTGGTGTCAGTGTGCATATCAAAGTTACTGAAGCCCCTGTGGTCCTTGCCCGCAAGGTTAAAATCGACGGAAATAGAAGTTTCCCCTCACAGTTTATCGCGGAATGGTTCCAGTTAAAACTCGGCTATTTCGCTGTTGACGCTGCGAGACGCAAGCAGCAGCTAATTGCCGATTTCTATTCAAACCGTGGCTATGAATTCGCCACCGTTACGCAGAAATTGGTTAATGGTACCCTCGAATTTAGCATTGATGAAGGCACGTTACACGAAATTCGTTTCACCGGCAACACGCGTATCTCGCGAGCAGAACTGTTGTCTGCTCTTAACCTAAAGACTGAAGACATTTCTGGAAAACAAAATTCACAAACCCCCGATATTTACCGTCATACCCTTGGACGATCAAAGATCAACAGCATGGGCAAGAAACTCCGTGAAAACAGTGAGCACTTTAAATCCGTTCGAGATTGGCGGGTCCAGCGCGAGGGCGGGAAAAACATCATGATTGTTGAGATTGAAGAACAACCTATAGTCCAACCCGGTGGTTTTCCAATTATTCAATTCAATCGTGTTCACGGGTTAATGCTTGGAGCAGGAGGGACACTCGCCACCCAGTTCACAGGTAAAGAGCAGGTCTTCGGTTCAATCAGTCGTGGATTTTCAAGCAAAATATGGAACTATTACGCCGGTATTGAAAAAGGGTTCTTTAAGCGACAACCGCTTAAACTTGGCGGGAGTTTCTATAAACTTACCGATGTCAGTTCTAACCCCTATCTGCATCACGGTGATGCTACCTTGAGTGCCGCCTATTACGGTTCCGCATTTCAGGATTATTATGAACGTTGGGGCTCCCAAGGATGGATTACCTACGCGCCCACTGAATGGAGTTATCTTAGACTGGAATTCACAGGAGAACAACACGGTAACCTCTCCAAATCAACGGATTGGAGTTACTTAAACCGCAACCTAATCAAGCGTGGTAATTCTCGGATTGACCGCGGGCAACTGAGAAACCTCGCCCTCGTTTTCGCGTTTGATACTCGCGACCATAGGTCAACAAGCATACAGGATTTCCACACGTTGTTTTCGGCAAATGAACGCACTCGGCGCGGGTGGCGTGGACAATTCGCCGTCGAAATGACAGGGCAACGTTTCGGCGGTGATTACGACTTCAATTTTTACCGATTTGAAATAGCACGCTACACGCCACTCCTCAAATCGCACAACTTAAACGTTAGGATCGCTGGTGATTTTTCTGATGCGCTTTTACCCAGACAACGTCTCCTTCACCTTGGTGGTGGTAATACCTTACGTGGTTATGATTTCAACAGATTTACCGGAGATAGTCGGCTGCTGCTTAACGTTGAATATCGGTTCATCAAAGAGACAATTCACAAAGACCCTGATGTCGTACTTGGATGGGCACTCAGTTGCTTCTTGGATACGGGCAGCATCTGGTGGCATGGCGACGCACCCTTTTCCGATTTTCAGACTTTCACAACTCAGATTAAAACTTCAATCGGTGTTGGATGTTCTGTTTTCATAGATCCGTTTGGGACACTTGCACCGTGGAGCGTTGGTGTTGAAGTCGCAGGACCGCTTGATCTCTCGTTTTCATCATTACGAAACCCCAAAATCCTTTTACGCTTGGATCGCATCTTTTAGGAGAATAGTTGTCAGTTCGGTTTTTCGCAGAAAAACCGAACTGACAACTGATAACTATGAAAACAACACCGCTTCATCACATTCATGAGCAGCTTGGCGCGACTTTCGCCGAAAAACACCAAGGTTGGAATATTGCTGTCGAATTCACCGATACTGTTTCCGAACATCATGCCGTACGAAATAGTGTCGGCATTGTTGATGTATCCTACCGAAGTCGGCATCAATTAACTGGCGATGATCGCGCAAAATTTCTACACCGTATCATCTCCAACGATGTTGAAAGCCTCTCAACGGGACAAGGCACCTATGCCATGCTCTTAACCCATCGCGGCAAAATCATCGCCGATTTAAATATCTATGTCCTTGAAGACGCAATCACTATTGACACTGCGCCTGAAACCGCGGAAAATCTCTTCAATGAATTGGACAAGTACATCATCGCTGATGACGTTGAACTGTCTGATGTTACCGAAGCAACTGGGGCAATCGCTGTCCACGGTCCCAAAGCGTCGGAACTCGTTGAATCTGTGCTAAACATGAGCGATCTCGCGACTTTATCAGAGCGTCACAACTGCGTTCGTGAAGTAGATGCTTTTTTTCAACACCCAATTGTCTGCGTAAGGACAAATGCCACGGGCGAAGTTGGTTACATGCTTTATACCGCCGCTGAGGCGTTGGCATCACTTTGGGAAACATTGATGACGAAAGGATCACAATTTAACGTGCAACCTGTCGGTTGGAACGCACTGGAGTCGCTGCGGATTGAGGCTGGCATACCCAGATATGGAACAGAATTGACGGATGCAGTTATTCCTCTTGAAGCGGAATTAGAACACGCCATCGATTTTGAGAAGGGGTGTTATATCGGGCAAGAGATCGTCGCACGAATGCAATATCGGGGACACCCGAATCGTCTACTGCGCGGCATTGAGATCGACGATAGACCCGCATCACAAGACGACTGCGAACTGCGTCCAGGCGCACCGGTTTTCAACGCTGGAAAAGAGGTCGGGTGGATTACGAGTGCCACCTTTGCCCCAACACTCGGAAAAAAGATCGCATTAGGTTACGTTCGGACCGCAGTCACAGAAGCAGGCAGTCGCGTTCAGATTGAGACATCAGATGGGCAAGTCGATGGTACTGTTGTGCTGCTGCCTTTTTCGACGGAACTTGTAAGTCTGTAATTTTCATACTAAAGAAGTATCACGATAAAACTTCTATCAGCGCGCTGTTTATAGTAAAGTCAATAATTAAGGAGACACTTTCGATTCACAAAAAACGTTTCGTAGGGGGTTTTTGCTTGAGGGTCTTTGCTTGGGTGTTTCTGCGGATTTCTTCAAGGTTGCCTCGTCCGTCTTTCAAGAAGGGTCTTATTATTTTTAGAGGTCACTATAATATCAATTTTCAGGTTTCGCGCGACAAGCGCGCAGGTAAAACTGTGGTGGAGGAATTTTACTATGGAACATTCAAGTTTTCCAACATTTTACCATTAAACGAAGCATCGTGGATAAATACCACTAACAAACCAACTATAGAGGACATTCATTATGATACATAACCATTTTAGAACCCAAACGTTGTTGTTGCTGTTCTTACCGATATTCTTAGGCGGCTGTGGCCTCGCTAAATTGTCCAATATTCAAAAAGAGGGCAATTTAGTTGTCGTTGAAACCACCCTCGCGAAGAACCTCAAGACACTTGAACGTTTAGCGAAGACTGGAAACACTGGACTCATCGTCAAGACTGCACGCGCGCATTCATCTTACAGCGGTTTTCTTGAAGACAAGATGGAAGATGCTGAGATTGCCGGAGACTTTGAAACGGTAGACGAAATGCGCTCACAAGCAATCGCACACTATGCGCGTTCAGAAGAATACGCTTTTAAGGCACTCGCAAAATCAGAAAAAACCTTCAAGCACGCAAGAACTGTCGAGAGTGCCGAATTTGAAAAGGCACTCCAGAAACTTAAGAAAAAACAGGTTGAACCGCTCTTTTGGGCGGCTTACGCGATGGGACGCGGCATCAGTCTTCAGAAAGATGATCCAATGCAAGTCATTGACCTCGCTCGCGTCGAGTTGATGATGCGGCGTATACTTGAATTGGACCAAGACTTCTACTTCGGCAGCGCTCACCTTTTCTATGCCGTCTATTACGGTGACCGATCACCAGCGATCGGCGGTGACCCAGAGAAAGCAAAAGAGCACATTGATTATGTTGATAAACTTAATAACGGCAAGTTCCTGATGAGTAAATTCTATCTTGCACGGTACTACGCCTATCCTAAACAGGACGTTAAACTCTACAAGCAATCGTTACAGGCAGTGATTGATGCCCCAGCGGATATTCTTCCAGGGGAAGCAGCTGCCACTTCGCTCGCAAAATCGCGCGCAAAACGCTGGCTTGCTCAAGCGGATATGCTTTTTGATCCAGAAATGGAAGAAGGAGACATTGAATAATGACACGTAAAAAAACAGACTATCGGGGCGCGGTATTCAGCCCCGAAAAGAAAGCGGCGTATGTAGGAAAGGTTTTCAACCCCGATTCCGCATTTAAATTAGCATGTGTATTTCTGTTGATTTTCGGAATATTATGTTTACCAATAACACATCTTGCCGCAGACTCCATTAAGTTCGCAACGCTCGCACCAAAGGGTTCCACATGGATGAACAATTTTGAGGCAATGGGAAAAGAGATTCACGCCAAAACCGATGGCGACCTTCGACTGCGTATCTATCCTAACGGTGTCCAAGGAGACGAACTTGATGTTATCCGCAAGATGCGAGCCGGATTGATCCACGCAGGGGCTATGACCGCTACCGGCCTCGGTGAAATTCAGAAAGAGGTACTCATTTTCCAACTGCCCCGGTTGTTCAAAACCTACGAGGAACTTGATTATGTCCGAGACTTTCTCCGCGAAGACCTTGACAAAGCCTTCTTGGAGGCAGGATATGTCTTGATCGGTATGGGCGACATCGGCTTCTATTATATTTTTAGCAATCAACCGATTAAGACTATTGCCGATCTTCAGGCGCCAAACGTCAAAATGTGGGCTCGGACAAGCGACAAAATCGCTCTCGAATTTTACAAAAATGCCGAGATTGCAACTGTTCCAAGAGAGGTTACACAAGTCCTGTCTTCGCTCTACTCCGGACATATTAACACCGTGACCGCATCACCCTACGTCACTGTAGCACTACAATGGCATGATAAATTCAAATATATGACGGATCTTCCTGTGAGCGTTGGTGTCGGCGCGACGGTGATAAGAAAAGAAAAGTTTGATCAGCTTACTCCGGAACAACAGAAGATTTTGCGTGAAGTTGGTGACCAGTATCAGAGCACCTTGATTGAGCAAATTCGCAAAGATAATGAGAGGGCGATTGAAGCACTCCAAAAGAAAGCTGGCATTCAGATTATTGAGTTTGAAGACGATGCACGCGAAGCATGGGATGCAATCGCTATGGAAACCCATAAAGCACTCGTCGGCCAGATTTACTCACAAGCCTTTCTTGACAAGATTAACACCCTCTTAGAAGATTACCGAAAAAATAAATAGGCAGGACTGATGTAAGGCATCAGTAAATCGTCCCTAATGGCGCGCTGACACAGCGCGCCTATCAATTTTGCATCTATACTTCTTTTATTGGAAGTGAAATTCATTTGTATTTTTTCCCAGTGTGTGATATTATATCCCTTTGAAGATTGAGGAGGGATTCAAAACTCGTGGCATCTATTAATGACATCGCAAACGAATTTATCCGAGAAGAAATTGAAGAGTTCCTTGAGGAACCTGATGAGATCGCGCTTGCCATTGAGACCTTCGCGCAAGCGACTCCTGCTATGCAAGACATCTCTGCTGCGCTGATTGACGGCGACCACCACACAGTTGATGAATTGACCGAAGCAGCTCTGGAAGGTGGCACAGAAGCATTGGAGATTATGGATGACGGACTCATCGCCGGGATGGGCATCGTCGGCATCAAGTTCCGAGAGAACTTTATCTTTGTCCCAGAAGTCTTGGCATGTGCCCGTGCAATGAAAGCAGGGATGGCATATATTGAACCGATCCTCTCGGAATCAGGTATTGAACCGATCGGTACAGTGATAATGGGAACCGTCAAAGGCGATCTGCACGATATTGGCAAAAACCTCTGCATTATGATGTTGCGCGGTGCAGGCTTCGTCGTACACGATCTCGGTGTTGATACCTCTGAAGATGAATTCATTGAAGCCGTTGAGGAATATGAGGCACCGATTTTGGGGATGTCAGCACTCCTAACCACAACCATGCCGAACATGGGAAAGACAATTGATGCCTTTATTGACGAAGACTTGCGGGAAGAGGTAAAAATTATGGTAGGCGGCGCGCCCGTCACACAAACATTTGCAGACGACATGGGGGCTGACGGATACGGTAAAGATGCCCTCGCATGTGTCGCCTTAGCTAAACAATTCCTTCTCGAAGAACCTGAAGAATGGTAAGGAGTTAATAGTTAATAGTTGTTGGTTATAAGTTAAGAGTCGTTGGGATTATCAAACAGTGTTCGGTTGCCCTATACCCTCTTTAACTTATAACTTATAACTTATAACTTATAACTATTAGATGAAAAAAATAGACAAAGCCGAATACGAGAAACGCCTCAATAAAATTACACAGATCTTTGAAGGATTGGTGGTCCACGCCGACGAACAGGCAACGTATCGGTGTCCCTACAAAAATCGATTTGACCATTGCACGGCGAAATTTGGTTGTCAAAACCAACGGAAAATTGATGAAGGGACCGGGCTTCTGTGTGTCGGAGACGATAAATTAGATTATCGCAGCGCATGGGAGACTGACGCACCTGATCAAACCGCGGAATCCCAAGGCACGATCACGTGCGACGGAAAGGTCTATCAACTCACTCCCGGAAAAACCGTTTTTGACTACGCTGACGACTTAGCCGTCCAAGTACCCACTTCTTGCTTCCGAACCGGGCAGTGCCACGAATGTATTGTTGAGATTAAACGCGGGATGGACAGCCTCCAACCCCCTAATGAAGCCGAAGCCTTCCTCCGAGATAACTACCGCCTCGCCTGCCAAGCCGTCGTTCTTGATACTGATGAAGACATCGAATTTACCCCACTCCGGCGCACACCGAGAATCCTAACACATACCGTTACAAATGACGATGACGCACTGGAACTCAGCCCGCGGGTTACGCATCAAGACGGGACTGTTTACTATAACGACGAACCTGTTGATCGCTACCGAGGACATCTTTATGGACTCGCTATAGACATCGGAACAACAACAGTGGTAGCAAATCTGGTGGATTTGGAGAACGGAGAAACGGTTTCTGTCAGCTCCTTTGAAAACCCACAACGTTTCGGGGGCAGCGATGTCATGAACCGCATCTCTTATGACGGTGAATTTCAGGGTGAACTGCGCCGATCGCTTATCGCCGCGCTAAACAGCGAAATCATGGAGATGTGTGAAAGACACAACTTCGTCCGACAAGAAATTTATGAAATCGTCGTTGTCGGTAACACAACAATGCGCGATATTCTCTTCAAGCAGGATGTCCAAAGCATCGGGCAAAAACCCTATAAATCCCTGATTGAGCATGAATATCGGGACGGCATCCGATCAACCACTTCGCTCATGGAAAAGACGCGTCGTTTAGGAATCCGTGCGAATCCGAAAGCAATGGTGTACAGCCTGCCGTTGATTGCCAGTCATGTCGGTGCTGATGTCGCTGCGGATTTGGTCGCGCTTGACATCGCCTCGCAAAATGAGGTTATCATGTTAGTTGATGTCGGGACCAATACAGAGGTAATTGTCGGCAATGCAAAACGGATGGTCGCCGCATCGTGTCCTGCTGGTCCCGCATTTGAAGGTGGTGGTATTGAATACGGGATGCCTGCTTATCCCGGTGCGATTGAGTCTGTGAAATGGAATGGCGGCGAATTCAATTATACCACGATTGATGAAGAACCACCGCAGGGTTTATGCGGTTCTGGACTGATTTCACTCCTCGCGGAGTTGCGGCGGAACGATCAGATGAGTCCGAAAGGCGTTTTTGCGGAAAGGAAGCAGCGCATTATACCGCTTTTACCGGAACACGGTATTACCTTTTCACGCGAGGACGCAAGCAATCTTGCGCAAGCAAAGGCAGCCAATTACTGCGGACAGTATATTGTCCTACGACATTTTGGTTGCGCCCCCGAAGACATTACAAAGCTCTTCTTAGCAGGAGGCTTCGCCAATTATGTTAACCTACAGGATGCAATTGAAATCGGGTTTCTCGCGCCAGTACCAGAAGAAAATGTTGTCAAAATCGGTAATGCTGCAGTAGCCGGGGCAACGGCTGTCCTCCTTTCCGAGCAAAAACGCTCAGATGTTGAAGCGTTTGTCAACAATATCGAACACATTGAATTGGAAACCACCCCCGACTTCTTTGACATATTCGTGGAAGGTTGTCAGTTCAAACCAATGGCATAAGACGAAGAAAAAATAAACGAAAACCGAATAATGAATATTTTTCAGGAACGATTAAAATCTAATAAACCGATTCTATACGACGGTGGATTCGGCTCGCAGCTGTTTGCTCGCGATATAGAACTCACTAACAGTGCACTCGCTAATGAATTGCATCCGGCTGCTGTTGTTGACATTCATTCAGATTATATCAACGCAGGTGCCGAGGCGATTGGGACAAATACGTTTGTAGCATCACCACTTCACTTGGAAATGGCGGGACAAGACGCATCGGATGCACAACGCCTGATACGCCTCGCTGTCCAACACGCAAAAGCAGCTGTAGAGCGGAGCGGAAAAGAGGTATATATTGCAGGTTCCGTTGGACCCTCTCCGGGTGCAATTGAAGCCGATAGCGGGGATACGACCTTTGGTATCCCGAATGCGGACGCGAGAGAGGCACATAAGTTAGTGATCCATACCCTTGCAGAAGAAGGCGTGGATTTTCTCTGCCTTGAGACGATGTTTTCTGCAAAAGAAGCCGCACTCGCTGTAGATGTTGCACGTGAGACGGGAATCCCTGTTGCAGTAAATCTGACCTACAAATGGACGAAGGAGCGACGGACAGGCAATATCATTTATCGGACAGACTGGGGGAACTCCCCTGCCGATCTTCTTGAGATTCTCACGAACAGTGAATTTTCGGGGGATAGTTCCCTATTGGATGCTGTTAGTATCATTGGTGTAAATTGCGGTGCTGAATCCAGACGTGATGAACATACAGGGATGCCTTACGCGATCGCTGGTATCCAGCAGCTGAGTACGGCACTCGCTGAAACGGGTGTCAATGGGAAATGGATGATGGCATATCCAAATGCTGGTATGCCGAAACTTGACGAAAACCACAACACTGTCTATACGCAAACTCCAGCGGAGATGGCAAGCCACATTCCCGCACTAATTGAAGCGGGGACTTACTTGATAGGTGGCTGTTGTGGGACGACACCTACCCATATCAAAGCCTTCCGTGAAGCAATATCGTCCTACCGTTCAGCACAAGACAATGAATAATTTGAAGCGTGGAACATGGGTGCTCCTCCAAGCTCCAATCCACCTGATCGAACCCCAAGGAAAATTAGAAAATGGAGACTGTAACACTTACCTATAAAAGACCGCCGGACCGGGTGAATCACTTTCAACAGGAATTGCTTTATCTCGACGACGATGTGATTGTCACATCTCAGCGGGTTAAGCCATCTTCACCGATAGTTCTAAACGGCGAGACAGTTTTAGGCGATAACTTCGCCGCTATCTGGTTTGTGTTTACGGGGTTGTGGTATGATGTCGGCAAAGTATACAATCTGAATAATGAGTGGACCGGTTATTATTGTGATATTTTGAAACCCGTCAAGCGGAACGTAGATCGGACAGGAAAACTTGACTGTTTTGAAATCACAGATCTTTTTTTAGACCTCTGGATCAACCCAGACGGCACCTATGAAATTCAGGATGAGGACGAATTTGAAGATGCGATTCAAAATGGTGCAATTGACGCTGGGTTGGAGCGAAAAGCGCGAGATGTCTTGACAGCATTAATCGCTGAAGTAGAATCAGGGACTTTGGAGCATCAGGTACAAGAAGTAATTAATAGGACGAAGTTCACAGATTTACGGGATTACGTAGAACGGTTATCTTAGGAACCGAAGGGGGATAAGAAGATGGCAACATTAGCAATAAATGGGGGCGAACCTGTCCGAACTGCTGGTTTCCCCGCATGGCCCACGCAGGATCCTGCCGATATCGAAGCGTTTGAAAGTATTTACAAGAGTGGACAATGGGGTGTTGGTGGACCGAAGGTACCGGAATTTGCACAACAGTTTGCCGAATTTCAAGGCGCGAAATACGGTGTTTGTGTCAATAGCGGCACCTCCGCGCTCTATATCGCTCTGAAAGCAGCGGGCGTTTGTCCCGGTGATGAAGTCATTACCACACCTTATACCTTCCAAGCGACAGTCGTCGCTATTTTGATGACACATGCCGTGCCAGTTTTTGTCGATACGGCTCCCGATAGTTTTCTGTTGGATGTCTCCAAAGTTGAAGCCGCGATTACCGAAAAAACGAAAGCCATTTTGCCGGTCCATATCGCAGGATATCCAGCAGATTTGGACGCGCTTGTTGACATTGCGAATCGACATAACCTTGGGATTGTCGAAGATTGTGCGCAGGCACACGGTGCGGAGTGGCGTGGACGCGGGGTTGGCAGTTGGGGACATTTCGGATGCTTCAGTTTCCAATCCTCGAAAAACCTCTGTGCTGGCGAGGGCGGCATCGTCCTGATAAATGATCGAGAGTGCTATGAACGGGCGTATGCGTTGCATAACTGTGGTCGCACGCTGCCTGATGCCGAATTCGGGGATGCTGAACCCTTCGGTGGTAACTTCCGTATGACAGAATGGCAAGCGGGTCTTCTCCTCTCTCGTCTAACCCGACTTGAGGCTGAAACCAATTACCGACATAAGAACATGCGCTGGTTAGACGGTTGGCTCGGCGAGGTGCCGGGCATTAAAGTCACGCCATTGGATCCACGCGCGACGCGCGGTGGATGCCACGGCTACAAGGCGATTTTTGATTCCGAAGAATTTGAGGGCATCTCACGCGATACTTTCCTCCGTGCGATGCGCGCCGAGGGAATACCTATGGGATATTGGTATTCCACCCCTATGTATCGTGCCACCTTCCTCGCTTCTAATCTTTTCGGTCAGGATCTCAATTTTGATGGTGTGCACTGTCCTGAGACTGAAAAAATATGTCAGACCGGTCTCTCCTTAAGCCAAAACGTTCTCATGGCAAGCGAAGAGGACATAGAGGACATTATTAAGGCGGTCATCAAGATCCGTCGGAATGTCGCTGAATTGAAATCGGAAACCGCCTGATGTTTCGGTATTGGCAGCTGGCAAGCCTAATTAATTTTTCCACTCTCCTTTTAGTCCCAGACGACTCTATATAATTGATGGTTGTTGGTTGTTAGTTGTTGGTTAAGACGGTTACCTAATGCAATCAAAAACCTCTTAACTTATAACCATTAACCATTAACTGTTAACTTTTTTACTATCCTTTTCAACTTTGAAGGACTCTACATAAGTAAATCGACCTAAAAGGAGAAAACCATGTCTAACGAACATGAATCCCAAAAGGAAATTCGTAGAATTCTACGGCTATTGGAAACCACAGCACGTATTGTAGAAACTTCTGCAATTACAGACCACTTTTCAGAAGGCGAGGAGCGATGCGCTCGGCAATTCAATAACGCGCTTAACCTTCTTGCTGATCTCAATGCCGTTCCCAATGGACTGTTTGAACCGCTTGAAACCCATGCCTCTTTTGGCGACATCTGTTTCGCATGTCATCAAGTCGCGGCGTACGTCAGAGAGGGGTGCGTTGATGATTTTGACTTTGATCACATGAAAAAAACTATTGGTGACGAATTAAAAGAGGTACCCGAGATGGTGCGCCAAGCAATGCCCTCCTTCCTCAAAGATATGTGGAGCGGGCAAACACAAGAAGGGGATGTTGATACCGTCGAGACCGTTGAGGTCACCTCAGATGCGGATGAGGAGGTGACATCTGTTGAACAGCGTATTGACAAACTTGAAGGGCAAATGGAGACTGTTGTCGAGATACTCCAAGAGATCCGGGCACAACAGCAAAATGACGAGTCGTAAGCTGCACCTGTCTGGGAGATCGTTGAGAGCGTTCCAGACAGGTCGCGCTTCCCCCTTAATGCCACAACAAAAGCCCTGAGGTAATAGGAGGAATTCAATGGCGAGGTTCATGAAGTTGCAAGTCCTTGCGGTGCTGCTTTTCTATAGCATCGCTTGGGTTATTAACGCCAACGCGCAACCTTCATCTAACATTACATCAACGACAGAGAAAAATATTCTGAAAAAGATCGAGAAAGCATATAATGTCAAAGCTGGCGGAAATCTAACAGTTGTATCGGAATTCGGTGCAATTGACGTTCAAACCGCTGAACAGGACAAAGTTGAGGCTGCTATCATCTTCAGTCCCGCTGGTTCGGATGTGGTTAATATCGCCGGTAATAATAATGTCGTCATCCAGAGTAACAGTAATAGAGGTAATGTTGTTATCATAAACGGGAAGGTTCAAAAAGGGTCAAAATTCAAATTGGATCCGCGGGTAAAAGAGGCTGTTGAGGATTTTGAAGTTACTTTTGAACACAAGGACTCCGATGTTCATATTAACGGGAAGTTTAGACACGGACGAAAACACTGGCAGAAGCAACTGAATCAATTGAAAATCCTGTTTCAGGTGACAGTGCCTCAGCAGTACAACGTTGACCTACACACCTCAAGCGGAGGTATCTCGGTCGCTGACCTTGACGGTAATGTTCGCGCCAAGGATGCCGCTGGAAGGTTGCGTTTTGGTAAAATCAAAGGGACCGTATGGGGACACACGTCAGCCGGAAGTATCAAACTTACTTCATGTGATAGTACTGTTGATATGAAAACGTCCTCTGGCAGTATTAAAATCGGTGATGTTGCCGGTGATGTTCAAGCACAAACTTCAAGCGGTAGTATCAGACTGGATGGTGTCGGCGGAACTGTAAACGCGAGAACCTCAAGTGGTTCTATCCGGGCATCTTTAACAGGACAACCCCGAAAGACGTGTAATTTACAAACATCGGCAGGCAGTATAACTGTCACTTTGATGTCAGATATCGCAATTAACGTGGACGCGCAAACCAGTGCCGGGCGCGTTTCAACAGAATTCGCAGTGGCTTCTGTCATACGAGGAAAAGTGCAGAAAAATAGATTGAAGGGCGGTATAAACGGCGGTGGACCCTTATTGAAATTGCGCACCTCCGCCGGAAGCATCCGTTTGCAAAAAGCGGCAAACTAAGTCCATTTGAGTGTTAAAAGTAACATTTACTCTATAGCAGCGGAGGAATCTATTTTGGAAAGGATTGAAAAAAGATATGATGTCAAGAGTGGCGGGAGTTTAACCGTTTTATCGGAGTTCGGGGCAATTGAAATCCAAACCGCTGAACAAGAGAAGGTTGAGGTCGTTGTCACGAAAGAATCAAAATCCAACCTGATTAAGGCATCTCAAGAAGTGCTTGAGGATTTTGAGTTGGCATTTGAACACGAGGGTTCCGATATCCATATTCGGGGTGCTTTCAAACAGGGGTTGGAACATTGGCAAAAACAGTTGAATAAGCTGAAAATTCATTTTCTGATAATAGTGCCGCAGCAATACAACACTGATTTGAATACCACAAACGGTGGTATTTCGGTAGCCAACCTTACGGGTGATGCACGTGCAAAGACCTCAGGGGGTAGCTTGTGCTTTCAGGATATTACAGGCACAGTGGTGGGGCATACATCCGGGGGTAGTATTGAGACCATCAATGTCAAAGGCGATGTTCAGGTCCGAACTTCGGGCGGCAGCATCCGTTTGGGGGCAATTCAGGGCTTTGTTTCAGGGAGGACTTCCGGAGGCAGCATCAAAGTCGTGGACTGTAGTGGCGGAACAGAGGTACGGACTTCCGGAGGTGGTATCTGGTTAGGGGGCATCGGCAGGAATGTGACTGCAAGAACCTCAGGAGGTTCCATCCAAGCCGCTATGACAACACAACCTCAGAGCGAGTGTAATTTGCGCACATCGGGCGGTCAGATAACCTGCACGCTTATGCCAGATATTGCTGTTGATTTAGAAGCAAAAACCAGCGGTGGACATGTCTCTACGGATTTTGAGGTAGCATCGACGATTCACGGAAAGGCCCCCAAAAATAGATTGGAAGGTAGTATAAATGGCGGCGGTCCCTTGCTGAAATTGCGCACCTCTGGTGGAAACATCCATTTACAAAAAGCAGCAGATTAAACGCGTGGTGCTATCACCAGTGCTTAAATGAATACATTCGTTGTCCCAGAAATAGTCCTAAGATCGCCCAAATACTTCCCATCACAAACTCACCGAGCATTGTCCCGAAAAAGAGGGGCAGTGTTCGGCGATACGCGCCGATCCCACCGTGCCGAATCAGTATAGTCTTTATCAGCCAAGCGAGAAACACTGGGAACCAGAGCCTACCGAAGTTCCAATTGCCCGCGAGCGGATAGGCAAGTGGGTGCAGCTGCCACCAGATAAATCGCAAACGCATAAAGAGCGTTGTAAGCGTCAGCGAGATACCGAATCCAAAAAATCCGAGGCGGTTCCAGTCTGTATCGTTAGGGAGCGTTAACCAGCGTTGTAAGTCGCTGAACGCTTCTTGTCCGCGCCATGTCCCCAAACTTCCATGTCGGTAACCAGCGTGTAGGAACGCGATAAACCCGATGAGGAGTCCAATAACCGTTGCACCCCACATCACCCAAAGGAGTTGACGTGTGTTGATGCTTCCCTTGTCCGCGAGTTTAAATCCCTCTAATTGATTCGGCATCGGTTGTGAACGGTAGTTGCGTGTGAACCCATAAAGGAAGGCGAACCCTGTCAATGTCGGCGCACCAATCTTTCTGGAGCCCAAAATTGAGGTAAGGAAAAGACCAGGACCGGCACGGTAGAAATCCATCGTCGGTGTTCCAAGTTCAGCACGCATCCGCGTGAACGCTAAAACGAGTATGAAATGGATACTGAAGAATCCAAGCACTGCCCACCACGACATCCCTGCTTTCAGACAAAAGCCAAACACAACCGCGATACTAACCAATAGCCCAACAACCGCGCCACGATACCCGATCGGTTCGTTTGTCGTCCCAAGGTTCGTTTTCAAACCTAAGATATTACGGATAACCTGCCATAAATGCTTGTGTGTTATCCAGAGTGCAAAGAAACAGAGTCCAAAATATGCCCCAAGCGATTGCATGTCTATGTGCGGATACCCGGGGGTCTGGTTCATACCTGTCATTGCGCCGAAGACAAGCTGCGCCTTCCAAAACAGGTAGAACAACCAACAAGAGAGTGACAGATCTAACGGCATTAGGAAACCGATGCCGATCGCATAAGGGTTTAGGTGAATAGGTGTTGATCCGATAGCACTCAGCGGTTTTTCAGTGAACATCAGTCCGATGTCGTAGCGGATAGGGATGCTTGGGACAAACGGATAGAGAAAACTGATGCCGTTGAGCAGATCAAGTCCACATCCAATCGCAAAGCCTATCCAGAGGAGCCGGTTCCGATAGAAACTCACACCTTTCGTCATCTCAAAAGGGAGTAGAATAATAGGGTAGCTTAGTTTTTCGTGTTCAATCCACTGTTTGCGGAGGATAACGCTGAGCATCATCATAGAGAACGCGAGCGCGGAAAAGAATACTAACCATGCCATTACCGGTGTGAGCCACGCTCGGATATGCTCAATTTCAAATAGGTTTGACGTGCCTTCATAATAACCGGTTAAGGCGCGCCGATTCATAACAGCGATCCAGTCTGGAATATATCGGAAAAAGAGGGATTGCCATTCGTTCTCAGGTGTAGCGAACCACGATGCATGCCCCAAAACGCACATTGTCGCCTGCAAAAGGTCGTGTCCGCACACAACGCATGCCAGCGTTACCATGAGGTATATCGTTAGCATTTCCGCTTGCGTGAGTTGCCATTTCGGGAAGTAACGTGTTAGCGGTAGATTGATGATTGTGACGAGGAAGAGCGTGAAAACGGCGTTGAAGATAATCGCCATTGTGGTCGGATATTGTGTTGTCCATACCGTCTCCGTCTGAACAACAAGGTAGATATTAAGCGGGAGGGACAGGAACCCTATAAGGATAGCTCGCCATGTGATGCTTTCAACTGAAGTGCGTGGAGGTGTGTCCATTTTTATGTCTGTCAACTCTTAACAGGACCCTAATACATTTGGTATATTAGAATGTGGACTCAATTCCCCAAAAGAGCATCTGCTTGATCGGTGGAGAAGATGGGGCATCAAGTGGAAACGCAAATTCAAAACGAAATATCCCGGCATTGCTAACCTTGGCAAAACCACCCCGTAGTCCGAATCCAATGCTTCGTTTCGGATCCATCAAGTTAAATGTCCGTTTCCCATTCCAGATATAACCGATATCTGTAAAGGCAGTCGCACTTAAGATCAACCCAAGGTTGACGGAGCGTTTGATAAATGGTTTCGCAATGAAAGTGGCAAGTGCTTCAATCCCTTCATCAAGTTTCCTGAAGAGCGTCCCACCACAAACAGTTCGACTTTCAAGGCGCAGCACCATCATTTTTTCACCGTTAAATTGTCGGTAGTCGTAACCTCGCAATCCGTTGAAGGCACCAAGGAGTACCTGACTTTCACCAGACCAGCCGAACCGCAGTCTCGTTTTGAATTCCGCTACAAACGTTTGATGAAAATCCAAGAAGCCATTTTTACGAAATCCTTTATCAACTGTATAAATGTCGCCTGTATTAAATACGTCTGTGTAGTACCACGAAGTTCGCGCCTGAAATGTGGAATTCTCAATGTGTGTTGTGAAGTATGAACTTATATCTATAAGCGTTGTGCCTAATATCCGATTCCCGCGTGTCCATCCTGTTCTACCTATAAAATTTGCGTAGCCTTCTGATTTGTCCGAACCGTATAGAGGCGAGGCGTGCCCCAATGAGAAAGCGTATTCAGACCCTACTAAAAAAACTTCCTCGCGCCCCATTCTTCTGATGAACTGTGTTTTGTGGTAAGTTACACGTTTTCGCCCGACAGTAATACCAACCAACTTGATGTCGCGATTTGATGGATCCGCCGTGGAAGGAAATTTTTTCTCAATGAGCACATACTTTGAACGCCGTGATGCTGCCCAAAGTCCAATATAGTTTTGCCGCTCTCGGTCCCCAAAGTATCGCCGGATCCTGCCAGCCATGCCTTGTAAATTGACCTCAAACCTATCTGTTCGCTCTAATTTATGGGAAAACGGATCCATTTCAAACCATGAGAAATCACCAACTGATTCTGATAGCGTAAACCTCGCACTCCAACGGCTTTTCAATGTATATTGTGGACGTTCTAATATAATCGCCCATGAATCTCCTTCGCGTTTCTGAATGTAAGCACCATCAAAATTCCAATGTGAGTTGACGACACGCGGCATTCGATACTTCCATGTTAAAAGGCTCTTCGTCTTTTCACCGATCTCACTGATCCTTTGATAACGGACTTCAGTGTCGTGACCAGAGCCAAATACGTTGGATTCCCGCAACCCTAAAAGAAAAGTACCCCCTTGACTGTTCAATGCTGGATCAATTGACGGAAGTGGAGGCGACCAGAGTTCCGTGACATTCACCTGAATCGCTACCGTATTGGAACTCGCATCCCACAACGAGGCAATCCGTGCTGCTCCGATATAACTCTTATCACGGAGTATTTGTTCGCTTTCCTCCTTATCGGCTTCTATGTAAACATCACCAACTTCAAACAAGAGTTCACGGAGAATCACATCTTTCTTGGTTTTCTCGTTACCGGATAAGTTGATTTCCCCGATAATACCTTCATCAATCTCAATACCGAGATAAATACCATCGGCGAATTTCTTTATTGAGACCTGTTCTGTGTCTACGCGCGCAAAACGATAGCCATTTTCCTTATAAAAATTTATAATCGCTTCAAAATCTGATGCCAGAACGGCTTCATCATATACACTCCAGACATCCGTCTGCATCAAGGCGCGAATTTGCTGTTCGGAAAACGAATGATTACCCTTGATGACGAGGCTGCGCACGGTATGCGATTCATCTCCTAAACCGGTTGTTTCGTCTTGGGACGCAGGCACTGTCTCCGATGCAATCTCAATTTGTATAGCGATGCTAAGCAGCACAATTAAACACAATGTTCCAAAGGAGCGTGCGGGATAACAAAATTCTTGCATTATACTTCACCTACGGTCAGCGTCCCATCGTTATCTGGATTGTCGCCTCTTCCTTGTAACGGATGGGAACCTCGGTTTGAGAGGAAACTTTCGAGAAGCATAAAGCAGACAGCCAAGAGAAGCAATTCACCCCATATTTCCCTACCGTGTCTTTTAACGTTGTAAGCCTCATCTGCCACTGTTGTCGCACCGGTTTCCCCATCTGCTGTCGTTTGTGCACCGACGCGTGCAGCCGCCTGTTGAAGTGGAATTTGTGCTAAGTTGGCTTCGACCGCGTCAACATTCACTGCAAAAAAATCTCGTTGAAGTCTGCCTTGTGTTCGTACCTCAACCTGATAGATGCCCGGACGTTCTGTGCCCTGAAATTGCAATGTGCCGTCTTCAGCAATCGGGACCACGCTACTATTGTCAGCGTCCGTGCCATCGTTGTCCGCTGTATCAACAGTGGTTTTCAAGCGAATAGACGCTTTTCCACCAGCACTGCGAGGGTAACGCGCTGTATAGGTGTCTCCGATATGCCCGCTCCATGTTAAGAGATTGCGATTGACTATAGCAGTATAAAGCACGCTCTGTTGGAGCATCGGGAGGAAATAAGGATTAACGAGCAGATCATTTGTATAGGTTGTAGCGCGAGCGGATCCAACATTTGCACTCGGTGTATTAGGTTGTCGTCTGAGCAGTCCGCAGTTATAGAATAATACTGTGCTTGTCCCTTGATTTCGCTCGACAAGAAAGGGCGTGCCATCGTCAAAGTGTGCTATTACCTCTGACTCAGGAGTAGGACCTAACACCACACCGCTGTGGAATTGTGGGGCATATTGCGTAGAAAACCCTTCGTTCGGGAAAATATCAAAAATAGGGTGTCCCTCTTGATACGCACGAACCTGCTGCGGTGGTGTCCATGTGAGTGTGCTGCCAAGTTGGGCAGGCAACCAAGCATCGCTAAGTGAGTTGTAACTATCGGCATTGCTGTGTCTGCTCACAAAGGCTATAACGCTTTTGCCGTGTCGGATGAATTCTTGAAGCTGCACACCGATCTGTCGGGTAATCTTCGGCACATCTGCCAGGATAATAACGTCGTAATCTTCCAGTGGAAAAGATTCAAATTCAGCAGGCGTACATTGCGTCGGTAGAATCATTGTATCGGCTGTTAGCGGTCGGCTGTCGGCTGTCGGTGGGGCGTTAAGAAAATCTCTTTGCTGATTGCTGACAGCTGATTGCTGATTGCTATTTTTATGTGGGTTTAGTGCCAATGCCAGGTATTCCGTCTGTTCTCCGACACAAAGGACACGCACTTCACCGACAACATCCAAGGCAAAATAACGTTGGTTGTCGATATTGAGTCGATCTTCCGTGAGTGTAAGGTAACCAATATGTGTGCCCGGTGTAGAAAAATTGTATGTTAAAGTCGTATTTAATGATTCGTTAGCTGCTGCAGAAAAATTCATAGTTTTCTGTTTTTCTCCGCCAATAAACAGCCTTAGCGTATTCTGCGCCAATGGTGCTACCGAATGGTTCGCGGTAGTTACATTCAATTGGAGCGGTAGATTTACGCCTATTAGTTGGTTGGTCGGACGGATTTCTTCAATATTTGTGTTATGTGCTTCTCCTTCGGCAACCGGAATCAGAGAAACGCGCGCGCCAGAGCGATTGTAGGGGCGAGGTAACCTCGCCCCTACGTTCTCCCACCCATTTCGGGTGAAGTCTGAAATGAGATAGAGTTCTTTGTTTAATTGTGCTGATTCGGCAAGGATTTCGTGGGCAAGTTCAAGGCTCGGCTGAACGTTCGTGGCGCGATAAGAGACTGTCGCAGCGCTGATCGCCGCTGTGACGCTTTCAAGGTCAGGGGTGAGTTGCCGAAAAATCGGGTTCGGAATATCCGACATTAAAATAAATGCGGCACTGTCTCCGTGCCGCAACGTATCCAGAATATCAATTGCCAAAGCTTTTGCTTTTTCAAACCTGATGCCGTCAACATCTTGGTACGCCATGCTGTAAGAGTTATCTAAAACGATAACTATGTCAGTTTTCGCACGCACGGAGGCGACCGGCAGTCCAAGTGTCAAAAATGGACGTGCCAAAGCAAGCGCGATAAGCGCGACAATTGCCATCCGCAAAAGTAAAATAAGCAGCTGCCTGAGCTGGAATCGCCGGGCATTTTCGCGATGCGCTGCCATCAGAAACATCAGGCTGCTAAAATCGACCGTCACAACACGACGACGATTCCAAAGATGGATAATCAGTGGGATACCAGCGGCGAGGAGTCCTAAAAGAAAGAACGGGTTGAGAAATGCCATCAGTAGTTATCAGTTGTCAGTCGTCAGTTGCCAGTTAAGAGAGTCGTCGGTTGTCAGAGGGAATGGTTATCAGTTATCAGAAGGAATAGTTGTCAGTCGTCGGTTGTCAGAGGGAATGGTTATCAGTAAAGAGGTAAATGCACATCATAAAGTCTTTTTCTTAACTGACAACCGAAAGATTTTTGAAAAAAATCGTACTGAAAACCGATAACTGATGACTGATGACTATTCAACAATGGCAATTTCAAGTTGGTTGAGCGTTCGGAAAACACCTTCCGCGAATTCCATCAGATTATCCGATTCTACGGTGCT
This sequence comes from Candidatus Poribacteria bacterium, assembly GCA_965208735.1. Taxonomy (GTDB): domain Bacteria; phylum Poribacteria; class WGA-4E; order WGA-4E; family WGA-3G; genus WGA-3G. Next base: position 2,715,698 of record CBDBPM010000002.1, on the reverse strand, counting down.
TCCACCAAGCTGAATATGATTCGCATCGGCAATGATCTGTCCGAATGTTGGATCCATCTGGACCCACTTACCAACGTAGACTTCAGGCCAGAAGTGATAGTAAAAGGCATCCTTCGCAAATGTGATACCGGAACAGATCCGCGCTGGAATGCCAGCAGCGCGTGCTAAAGCAATGAAAAGCACAGTGTGTTCCGTGCAATCGCCAGAGAGTGACTCTAATGCAGTTAAGGATGAACCGAAACCGCCACTCATCTTTTTCTCAGTGATGGCGGTATGAACCCATTCGCATAACTTTTCTGCCGCACGCCATGAATTGACTTCCCCATCTAATATTTCCTCGGTTTTCGCACGAATCGCTGGCGCATCAGTTTGAATATAAGCACTCGCACCCAAGAATTCACCTTCTGCGTCCTGAATAGGTAAATTAGGACAGTCTTCCGCTGCAACCGTTGGCACTTGAATCGAAAGCCTACCTGCCTTCTCACTCGTTACTACCAGTTGTTGTTGGGCGTTAGACATAATGGCATCAGCGATGTTTCCTGCTGGCAGTTTTACCTCTGCTTTGAAGTTTTCTGCCTTTGGTGTTGGGCGTTTACCAGACGGAAGGATACGAGTCTTCAAAACAACATCAACTTCTTCAGTATCGCCAAGCGCAGTTTCCTTATCCGTTTTCGTAGTTACCATGGAAAGTCCCATCATGGGTACTTCTGTTTTATAGTTCACCCCATCAGTGTCGAGCCATACTTTCGCCGTAATCCCATTCATCATATCCAGCGTCTGACGCAAAATATAAACCTGCTTTTCCGCTGACTGATACGTTAGAGTATCTTGTCCTTCAACCTCAATTTCCGTTTTCACCGGCTTCAACAGATCGAAACTGAATATGTGAAAATTCCGTTTTTCACCTATTTTAAGCCCCTGTCGGAAAAGTGATTCCACACCTACGTGTTCAGAGATTGTATCTGGTGGTACTGGAACTTCTGATTCAGTGGTTTCGCCGTTGAGAGTTGTTTTAATATAAGCAACACCATCTACGATGCGTCCCTCCACCTGTTTTAAACCGGATTCATTAGAGGTCGAGAGAAAGTGGCGTGGCATTAAATCGGAACCTGTATACTCCACGCGGGTGATTTCTAATGTTACATCGGTCCCGAGTGCCTTAAAATTCATAACCATATCAATTTTGTGTCGGTCCACCGCTTCCCCTTGATAGTCAGTTTTGTCTGACGATACATGCATATAACCGATCTTGGTATTCATCAAGGCGAGGTCGTACCAGTGCTCTTGCGGGTTTTGTGACATATTCTCGGGGGCATTCTGTTTTTGGATTCTTTTTTCAAACCTGTCCATAAAGGTGGCGATATTCGACTTTTGGGTCATCTTAAGCGGAACATAATGTTTGCCGCCATTAACAACTGTAACCGGTCGCCCAAGCCGATCGCCATATCCTTGCTTATAGATACTGATTAGGTAACGACCTGCGGGGAGACCCATACGTTCATAATCACCATTTTCGTCTGTTATCGCTTCAAATTGTGTCCCATTTATATCGACAATTTTTACTTGAACGCCTTCAATCGGATTCTGCTTACTACTGGTGTCAGTAATCTTACCTGCCACGGTTCCACCATTCACACCTTCACCTTGCGCGAAGACACCACTAACGGACATCCCGGCACAAGCCATTAACATTAATAGGACTTACGCAAAGTTGACGACAATAGAAGGCTTTTTGATCTCTCGTCGCAGATAGTCCTCGTATAAACTTTCTTTCAGGCGGTAAATCGTTTGACCCGTCGTGCGCGCAGCACGCGTCAAACTGACCCAGACCCACAAACAACAGGCAATATGATTGCGTTGTCCACGATGTTGACGACTTTGGCACTTGCTGATACCTGTCGTTTGCTTGAGCTCACGATGAAGTTGCTCAATCTTCCAACGAACGCGACATTCTTGCTGCGTCGCAGTCACATCCGATTGAGATAAATCGTTGGTGGCAATATATTCCGTGCGTCTGGTGCCGGACGCTATCCGAAACAACTTCACTTGGTGGCCTTTCGGAAACTTGTAGATATGAACACGTTTACCCTGTCGCAACTCTGATTCTGTCCACGTCAGATCATCTATCCGTTTGTGCGGGTCAACACCCTCAGTGTCATTGACGAGACGATTGCGTTTCAAGGGAGCATAATAGATTTTTGAGAGACTCTGAATCGTTTTTAGCACTGCCATTGAAGCATACCAAGAATCTACTAACACGACCCGAAACGGGAGATTTTTCACGAAGTAGGCGTTCTGCAACATCTCCTGAAGGTGTTGAAGTTTGGTTTTCGCGTCTCGGTCTGGATCATAGATACGGTAATCAATAATCCAATACTGATGCGTCTTCGGATTGACATAGACACATGTCACGAGACCGATGCCTTGGATGACACGTTTTTCGGAGCCACTCCACTGCCGGCGAACAGGTTCTATCTGTTTCGCATAAGGTTTTGGCATGACGGTATCATCAAAAAGAACGTATCCGTCTTCATCAAACTCAATATCGTTTCGCACCGAACGCCAGAGTTCACGGGCAGGGATACGTTCGGTATTCAGGAGACGATTGAGTTGATCATGGCTCCATTTCTCCGTATGATTGGCAAAGTGTGTCTGTGTGAAGTTCTGAAAACCGGCTAACAAAAATTGGCAATAATCCGAGAACAGCGGTTGTCTCTTTTCAGAAAGATTCATGCTCATCATAATTAAAAACTATAACACATTTTAATTCATTGCGTAAGTCCTAATTAACACGAAACTTAAACGAACCATCTGTTATGTTCCCCTTTGGAGACTTTTATTGGAGAAAAGTGTTTTGATTGTTTGTTGTCCCTATAATGTTATAATTATACCTAACCGCTGCGCCTATGTCAAATCATTCTCAAAGCGTCCACAGTCCGTGCAGCTTTGTAAGCATACAGATCTTCAAACGCTACACTCGCGTCGCCATCGCAACCGTATGCGTATTACGTTGTTTAACCTTCCGATAGTTCCCGAAAACGGTCATAAAATTGCGCTTGATAAATGCTCGAAGACCCGAAATCGTGACGACATAGAGTCGTCCATTCGGTTTGAGGTAGTGTTTGGTGTCCGCCAGAAAAATCTGTAGAAGTTCTTTGCCAACATTGGCAGGGAGGTTAGCAACGATGAGATCGAATTGGATGTCAGGAAGGTGGCTGAAGCCGTTACTCAGGAGGACGTGGCAATTCTGAAGTCGATTCTGTTCCACGTTTTTACGCGCGTAGTCAACTGCTACAAAGTCCTTATCCACCATATAGACGGTTGATGTTTGGACGCATTTTGCAAGCGTGATGCCGATAGCACCGTACCCACACCCGAGATCAAGGCAGGTGTCTCCCTTTTGAATGTCCAGATGTTCAAGCAATAGATGCGTACCGGCATCAATCCCTTTCGGTGAGAAGAGTCCCCATGTTGTGGAAAAAGCGACAGACACACCGCGCAATTCTGCCCGAAACGCAATTTCTCGTGACGGAACCTCTACTGCCATTTTATCAGAACTCCAAGCGCATCACCTGGGGTATTCCAGAGGAGGTCGAATGCCGCTTTTGCTTCGGTGTAGTGAAAGCGGTGCGTCGCCATGTCAGACGCGCGAATCTCGCTATTCTGTATCTTTTCCAAAGCGCGCGCAGCAATCTGTGAACGCGGTTCGTCTGTCAAGATACCCGCTACAAGACGTTTACTCATCATTTTTGAGGAGTGCAGCGGAAGTGGTGCCTGCTGATAGAGCGCAATGAGTTGAATAGTGCCAAACTGGCGTGTCATATCTTGTGCCTGCTCAAATGATTTAACCCCCGCGTACCCACCAACGCAATCTATGACCAAGTCTGCCCCTTTTCCATTGGTAAGACGACGTACCTCTTCAACCGGATCTATTTCATCCGCATTTATAGAGACATCCGCACCCAGCTGCGTTGATAATTCACATCGAAGCGGCAGCGCGTCCACAGTGATAATCCGGTCAAGGTTATAGCCGCGTAGCACCTGCATCATCAGACTCCCCACTAAGCCTTGTCCCAAGACAACAACTGTATCTCCTGCTTTCACACCGGATGAGTCTGACCAAGCAACAGCACTCGTTGCAAGCGGGAGGAAAGTTCCCGCTTCAAAGCTGACATCATCGAAAAGCCGGACAATACGTCCATCAGTCGCGTTGGGTTCAGCGACGACATATTGCGCATGCGGTGCGACGACCATGACGCGTTCCCCAACCTGATATCCTGTTACCTCCGCACCGACCGCGTCCACAATGCCTGTAAGAGAGTAACCCATTATTGACGGCGGGACTGCGTCTTCTCGGATGTAGCGTCGGAACAATTCAGAACCGCGGCTAATTAACGTCGTATCTGTCTCCACTCGAATCTGTCGGGTATTTACCTCCGGCATCGGTACCTCTTCGAGTTGGATATTGCCGAAACCTTCTGGTTTGGTTACCTGAAGCATGTCTGTTTTACCTCCGAGCGTCGGGACGAGGTAACCTCGCCCCTACTGCAAACGTTGAACTAAATCTTCACGCGTAACAGGTTCGTCAAAAGACATCAGATAGATATGGAAAGTGTCACTTCTGTCGGAAACGAACACGAGGTATCGTCCGTCAGGTGAGAAAGCCGGTTGGATGGATCTGCCGATATCGTTAGTGATTCGCCGTTCATTTTTGCCGTCTGCATCAATGAGGTAAATTTCCCAGTCGCCGTCTCTCGCGGAGACATACGCAATTGTTTTGCCATCAGGGGATACAGTCGGGTTGTAGCAATCGTAGCGATTCGGATTGAAATGGGTTTCGTTTTGTCCATCAATATCTATTGTATAGAGTTGATTCACCTCATTGCGTGAAGAGACAAACATGATGCGTTTTCCGTCAGGAAAAAATGTGGGGCTGCCGTCGTCGGTTTCGTTGAAAGTGATACGTTTCGGTTCAATGTCTTCCGGTGTCAACTGCGCCAGATTGACATTTGCCAAATCGAGAAGGTATAATTCCAGATTTCCGTCTGCATTGGATTCATAGATAACCTGATCGCCTGCAGGCGATGCGCGCGGCACGCGCGCACCGAAACTCACCGGTAGAACGGCTCGCGTGATTTTGCTGTGGATGTGCGTAAGGTTGAACCCGGCGTATATCGGTGTTGAACCGCTACTTTGGATAACGACTTTAACTTCGCGAGATGCCTTCGGTTCACTACTATAAAAAAGATAATTCGGAGTCGTAAGAAATGTTGGTGAACTGTCGTTGAAATCCGTTGTGAAGGTTACGCGGCGTCGGATCCGTCCATTCAGATCCATTAAATAGATTTCACCGTTGTCAGTTCGGAAAGATGCAAAGGCGATCTGTGTGCCATCCGGTGAGAAGGTCGGTGAATAGTTATCCGAATCGCCATTCGTGAGTTGCTTTGTTCGATAGCTATCCCCCACGAGTTCAATGATCTTACGCAGTGTCTCGGGGTCCGAAGTACTCCGTTGAACGAGCCTGAGTACACGAAAGGCGGAAGTTCTATCACCGAATCTAAGATAGGTACGTGCTAATTCAAGGCGTGCTGCGATGCGTTCTTCAGGTTGCGCTGCATAGAGTTGTGAAGCCTTTCGTAGTTGCTCGACTGCATCGTTATACCGACCCAATTCGTTGTAGGCTTTTCCTAATAATAGCCGTGCCTTCGGTTCTTCCGGTGTCGTTTCAATAAAAACCTCTAATCCGTCAACTGCCGCTTGTGGTGTCCCGGCATTCAAGTGTCTTTCGCTCTCTTTCAAGACTGAATTGTTATCTTGGCACCCAAGCCCTAAAACAACGAAAAGGATGCTACATAGCACTATTGAAGTACAATTGCGTTTGATTTTACATTGATTTGCTATCATAAAAACCTGTAATTAACGTTTGCTCCTTCTACGTCTGCCACGCCATCCATCGCCAATTGCATAGAGCCAACATAAAATTCCTTGGACGGATCCACTAATTTTTAGTTTCCAAGAGGGACGGTACATCAACTTTTCCCCATCGTCAAATGTCCAGATGTGAATCGAATAGGCGGGTTCTTTTGGAGAGCCTTCCATATTATCCGTGGTAGCCTCCTCTCTGACAGCCGGTTTAAATCGAGTTAAATCACGCCATTCCTTGACTGGCATCGAATTGAGGTAGAAAATCCCGAATGCTGAAGCAAATACTAAAAAGATAATAAATCCCTTCAGGAATTGTCCCAAGTATAACTGACCGAGCCCCGGCAGAATAGCGGACAGTATCATCGCAACATAAGAACGGGCAGGAGCAGGCTCACCTTGAGTGCCCCTGAGATTACTGGATCCAGTATAAGCAGTTGCCGGGTCTGCCATTGGTTAAGACTCTCCTTGTGCGACAAGGTAGACTCCGATACAGATAACCAGAGCACCAATTATGCGAACCTTCGGAATAGATTCCTTGAACAGAAGCCAAGAAAACAAAATGGACAGCACATATCCAGAGCTTAGCATCGGATACGCAATGCTCAGTTTAACGCGCGACAGGATGACCAACCAGACGAGGGTCGTAAAGCCGTATATCGCAATCCCACTGAGGACATAGGGATTCAGGAATGCTTGTGGCAGTTTTTCCAGCGCGTCTCGGACGCTATTGATACGACCCACTATATTCATACCGTGTTTGAACAAAATTTGCCCTATCACCGTCAATAGAACGTTGAAAAATAGCAGTATAAAGTCTTTCATACCTTGTATTATATCATACCCCTGTTCTTTTTGCAATTTACAATTTTTACAACTCTTAACAACCAAGAAGTGTCTTTAATCCAGAAAATTCTAAGATTCTGAAAACTGATAACTGAAAACCATTCCTCATAGATTATAAAGATATGTTACTTTAACCACAATAACTCGATTTTCCAACGCTAACTCACGATTCAAACCTGTTCCAACAGACGCATTCGCCCAAGTTTCGTTGTAGGCAACGAAAAGATGACTCTTCGGACTATACTCCCACCCGAATAGAAAGCTTAGCAGGTAGTTCTCGTGAATTTCTGCGGATAGCGGACGTTCCCTACTCGCTTGCGCGAACATCCGCAAAAACGATTCGCGGGTGAACAGATAAGTTGCACGTAACGAGCTGACGAAAAATCTGCCGTCGATAGCACCTGCCAAATCAAGACTCTGCGCGTAACTACTATCTAATTCTATGGAAAAATTACTCTGTGGACGCAGAGTAGACTCGAGCGTAAGACTCCGCTGTTTGCCCGCTTGTTGTCGTCCGAAGTTAAAATAGTCCGAGAAGTCTATTTCGATACCGATAGCGATCGGGTTCGTGGAATTTGTATCAATCGAAAACCCGTATCCGTCTGCTATAAATATCTCGGTCAGTTCTACTTCCCGGCTCCGATAGTAATATGCGGTAATATCATCTAAAAGGGTTTCCCTGAAGTCCATCCCGACGTTAGCACTAACGTTCCATCTGAACAGATCCTCGTCAAACTCAGGTGAGAGGAATAGGTCTGGATTCCGTTCTCTCCATTCGCTAAAATATTCTGGCGTATAAAGGCTTTGTGAGAGACGGGTGGTGATACCGGAGAAAAATTGGCGACTGCCCCACTGCGGGGAATAAGATGTTCGCATATAGACGCGCTGCCAGCCACGGTTCCGTTCTTTTCGCAGGAACCCGGCCTGGTTAATCTCAAAGTGCGGCGCGACCCGTTCAAATCCCATACTGCTGCTCCAAAGGTAGTTCCGCTGCGCGAAGTCAACCGTGTACGCGACGTTTTCTTTATCCTCGCCCGGATGGAAACTACCAGCGTACTGCCCCGTAAGATGATACGTTTTGCCAAGTGCAAGATTCATATCAATGCCGCCGACTCTGCTGTGTGTCCAATTATCGCCTTCTGGTTGCTCCTTGTTTACAAGCAGAATCCCGACGTTTGAGCGTTTGAGAATATCCCGTTTAATTCGGATGGCGGAAAACCATGCCTCCTCTTTTGTAGCATAACCTGTTAGGTTGTGCCCCTCCGAAGCCTCCTCAGAAAAATTGAACTCACCGGTTTGGTTGCCTAAAACACCGACGGAATAGTTCCCTACCTTCCCTGTGAGTTTACCTCCCCAAAGGATATTTCCACGGCTCCCGATACGACGACTGAACATTAAATCGTATGGCGTTTCAAAAAAACTATTTCCTTCAACGAAAAACGGACGTTTCTCTGGAAACCGCGTCGGGAACCGCGTTAAATTAATCTCCAATTGATCCGCCTCAACTTGCGCGAAATCGGGATTGACGGTGACATTCGCCTTCAACGCACTTGTAGGACTGTATTGAACATCTAAACCCGTACCGAGTTGACGTGTGATGTCCACATCCGCAGCACCTGCGGCACCGCTTAAAAGGTACGGCGTGATTTCAAAATTCTTCCCTGTCTCAATACCGTGAATCCCTATTATATGCCCTAAATCGGACATCCGAGTAACTACACCTGCTTGTGTTAACTGTTTCCACACTGTTACTTCGCTTTTTCGGCGGTTCGCTCGCTCTACATCAAAACCCCATACCTGTGTAGGTCTGTCAGTGAATCGGAAGTTGGAAAACGGGATTTTAAACTCGGCACTCCATCCCAATTCGTCAATGTTGCTTTCAACCCACCAGATGCCTTTCCAATTGGAGTCGCGCTGCGTATCCTCATATCGGTAGTTATCACTCTGAACACCACCCGGAGTTGTTGCAAATTTATAGCCAGTGCGATGGTCATGATGTGGGTCAATAAAGAACGAGATGACATCTGAAGCATAGACATCGCCGCGCCGGGTCATTCGATTAACAATTTTATCGGGTTCAGCATCATAACATCGGAATGCGACATAAAGGTTGTGAACATCGTAAGCAATTCGGAATTCTGTGTCATCCGTTGCGGGGACACCGCGTGCGGGTTCAAGTTGAATGAAACCGCTACGGGGTGCTGCCTGCTGCCATACTGCATCATCCAGCACCCCGTCAATTTGTGGCGGTTCGCCTTCGATTCGGTAGGCTTCAACGACGTGCTCACCTGTCCCTTCGGGGTGTGCAAAGAGAAACATTGGATATGAAATGGTTAGCAGTAGGACAATTATGAGTCTCGGCATACGCATAATTATAGAGGAGATATAGGGTCTTGTCAAATTTTGCTTCTCTTTTTTCGAATGAATTCTGCATTTTCGCATTTTCTTGTCCTAAAAATCCGATATCCGATAAAAATTTGTTACTTTTCCTTGAAATAATCGTTGAATTCTTTTAAAATTCTTTAACGTTTGTTAAAGAGATGGCTTTCAACCCTTTTTAAGCGTATATCTGTATATCTCATATATTCCAATAATTTCCGTCAGCACGCCTGGTGCGACTTCAACGAAGAAGGATACAAGACAATGGTTGAACTTACACGGAAAGACATCGAATTTTTCAAAACTGAAGGATACTTGGTCAAACAGAACGTCCTTGATCCAGAATTAATGGAGCGGGCGCGCGCAAGACTCTGGGAAGGTGCCCCAGAAGGACGCAAACGTGAGGATCCAGAAACTTGGATAGGTCCCTTCACGCCTGAAGAGGAAAACGTTGACAAGAATAATAATCGACGAGGTTTCCGCTGGAACTTCCGTGAGCCCGGTGGTGAAGAGTGGATGGTACAACTCCTTGCCACCGATCCGAATGTCTGGGGGATGGCGGAGCAGCTTTTAGGTCAAGGGAATCTGGTACGACCTGAACGTGTACGCGGCATCTATTGCACGCTGCCTTACGGCGAGGTCCCGAAAAAATCGATCGGGTGTCATGTCGACGCGCATCCGTTTCATCTCGGAGCAGTCGGCTATATTGACGATGTACCACCGGAGGGCGGTGGGTTTACTGTCTGGCCCGGGAGCCACCAAGTCTTCTATTACGATTACCTTTCCCAGTACAAAAACGAGCCAACACCGCAATATGATGTTGACCGTGAACGCATCAGCAGAGGTCCAGGAATTGAATGCTGCGGCAATGCTGGAGATATTGTCTTCTGGCACCATCGCATCGGACATGCTGCTGGACATAACTATTCACCCCAGATTCGGCAGGCTGTTCTATACGACTTCCGAAAGACAGAATTGGAACGGACGCAAGAGGAACCGCCTAACGAGGACATGTGGCGCGATTGGCCCGGCATCAAGGCGTTAGACATGGAGTTCTTGTAACACTTATCCCTCAACCGCAAAAAGAGTGGACGCGCGGGAGCGTGGAAGACTCATCCTTCCAATTTTCCAACCTTCCACTCTTCCTCTTATCGTAACCCTAACTCCTTCAATGTCCCCGCCATCATATCATGCGCGATTTGTGCTTTCTCCATCCGCATGTGCGGAAACGTCTCTACCGAGATATACTTATCATACCCCACTTTCCCTAAACTCGCTGCAAAGGTCCGAAAATCCAACTCATCTCCTGTCTCACCCGGAATCAGAAAAGTACTATAGGGATACATGCCTGTCACGCCTTTTACATGGCAATGTGCAGTGAGATGCCCCAATCTTTCGGTCACTTCAGCGATGTCCTCTCCGAGATGATAGAAATTAGTGATGTCGTTGAGCAACTTCAGCGCGTCGGATCCGACGTGTTCAATCAGAAGCGTTACTTTTGAAGACGCGTCAATTGTTGTCGCTTCGTGATTGTGAATGTTCATTGTGATGCCGAGTTCTTCCGCGCGGCGACAAATTGGCTTCAGCACATCAACAAGGAGTCGCCAAGCGAACGCGTCGCCTTTATCGCCGCCATAGCCAGTGAGAAAGTTAACACCCCCTGCCCCAAGCGCGACTGCTACATCTTGAAGAAGCGCGTAGTGGTCAACGGCTCCCTGTTGATCCTCCAGCGCCAGTTGGTATAGACCGCCTCCAGTAAACGGATTGATGACAGAGACCTTTAAACCGCTGTCGGTTACCATCGTTTTGACCTCTTTGAGCAAGTCGTCTGTGACTTCGCCAGAGGGGATGTGTGCCTCTGGACCGCACATCATCTCGATTGCATCGTAACCAGCATCGGCAAGAATTAGAATAACTTCGTTTAGCGGAAGGTCTTTCATCCCACCCGCATGATAAGAGATACCAATCACTGTTCCATCTCCTTCCGTCCTTGGTTTTCAATCACGTGTTTTATTTTTTTTCGACCTGTTATATCCCATAGGTTTACAGTCCCATCACTATGTGAACTTGCAAGTGTAATACTATCAGGAGCGAACTGCAACGCTTTTATTTCTCTATTACCTGTCGTGATGATAGAGAGCAAACGATAATTCTCCATGTCCCAGATGAAAATCTTGTTCCACCAACGCTTACCTACACTGGCAAGCGTTTTGCTATCTGACGAAAAAGTTAACAGATTGATCCATCCCCCCGGACTATTGAATGTATGCAGCAACTGTCCGGTGCCAGTATCCCACAGTTGGATTTTCGTAGTAGCAACATCGTATAACCGAACTTCTCTGTCTTGACTACTACTCGCGAGAATTTTACCGTCTGGTGAAAATGCTAAGGCACTGACCCGATAGGTATCTGGTATAAGGAAGAATAGAGAGTGTTCCTTACCAGTATTCAGTCCAATAGCAGGTTCCCCTACAAATCGGAAGTGAGTAAACCACTGTTTTACCGAAAAGTGGGGATATACCTCTTTTTCCGGAATCCGACGCGGCATGAAACCGTTAACTTTCCAAATCCAGCGCGTAATGATTTTATCAGATGGCGAGGCAGCATACGCAATCGTTCCAATCCTGTTAAGAACCGGGTCGTGCGCGAATAGACCAAAACTATACAACTCGCTGCGACCGGTGGCACTGTCATATACATGGATAACACCATCTTGACTGGCGATCAGGAGTTTGGTACTATCCGGGGAGAATTCCAAAGCAGTCAGAGGCGAAATACTCACTGTGAAAGTTAACCGGGAATTATCGGTTTGGATATCCCACAATTGAATCGTATAAGGTGCCATCTGATAATGTGCTATCTTCTGTATTGGTACGGAAGGATCCCATAATATCGTAGGATGGATACTGCTCCGTTCTCTGTCCCTGCTCACACTCGCCAATGTTTTACCGTCTGGTGAGAACGCTACCACATGAACTGGACCGGTATGTCCTTTAAAGATGGATAGATGCTTGCCGGTATTTACATTCCACAGATGCACCTCTTGTGCTATAGCAGTTGCGAGAGTTTGCCCATCCGGTGAAAATGCGATTGTATTGATAGCTTCCGTCCGTTTCCGCCCGGAATGCTCTTTGAAGGTAGTGAGGTGTGTGTAGACTTGGGCATATTCCTTGGGCAAATAGGGGGCATCTTTTAACAACGGAAATATAACTCTCTGTCCAATAAGGAGTAGGAGTACGTCGAAAACTGTGCAGGTGAACAGTAGAAGAATTCCGAAGGGTTGCGCCTCTTTCATTTTATTTTTTATATTTTGTATATTTGTATCATTCCCTTATGAGGAGTGCACCTTCTTGGGTCACGCATTTAAGTTTTACATCATCTGTCGAGAACGCTAATTCTCGGATGGCACCTTCTTTGACCAGAAACGAGGATATAAGATCATCGGAACCTATATCCCACAACTGAATGTGTCGATCTCTGCCGCCACTTACAAGCAGTTCACCATTGCCAGAAAACGCTACAGTATCAACCGAGTCGGTATGTCCCCTTAAGATAGATAGTACATGCTCACTATTCACATCCCACAATCGAACGAGGGTGTCTGAGCCGCCACTTGCCAGTACCTTACCTTGTGCGGAAAACGCCAAAGCCAAAACAAGTCCATCATGTGCTGAAAAGGATGATAGGGACCTACCGGTTTCAACTTCCCACAAGCGAATCTTGCCATCCGCGCTGCCGCTCGCAAGCGTTGTGCCATCTGGTGAGAATGCCAAACTCCTAATGCGTCCAGGGGCTTCAGTAGCGTTGGCAAGCAACCGTTCTGTGCGGGGATCCCACCCAGGAAGCGGAACGCCATCGGGTGATGAAGATGCTAACGCCTGAACTAAATTGGAATCTCCAGCGAGTGTCAACGTCTCACGAGCCGTCGCGGTATCCCACAAACGAAGTGTGTTGTCTTCGCTGCCACTCGCGAGTAACGAGTTATCAGGAGCAAATGCCACTGCGCGCACCCGTTCTGTATAGCCTGAGAGCATCACAAATTGCGCACCGCTGGCAGTATCATATATCCAAATACGTCCATCACCACCTGCCGCGAGCCGTGTGCCATCTGGTGAGAACGTGATGTCCGTCACTTCACCTTTATCGAGCCTCAATTTGAGTCCCGGTGGCAATTCAGATTCGATGCAGTTTTGGAACAAGTCTGTTTTTTTCATAATATCTTCTCTTATCAAATTAGGCAGCAGTCCAATCCAGAACAACCCCTGTATACACATCCGGTTCATTGAGGAGGCCATCATAAGCCTGCTTAATCTGCTCCGGTTTGAGACGATGAGAAATTAAGGGTTCAACATGTAACTGACCGCGCGCCATCCAGTCAAAAATAGTTTGTTGTTTGCCGAATTGCGAGGTTCGATTGCCGATATCCGGATACATCGGCACGCACCATTCCAATGCCCCACGGATGGTAATCCATCGCAAATGTGTCTCGGAAAGTAGATCGGTCAAATCTCCATGGACTGAGACGCGTGGCGAACCGAGAATGATAAGTTGCCCGTGACTGGCAGTTGCACGGAGTGCCTGCATAACGACACTACTATGTCCAACCGCATCGATCGTGATGTTGCCGAGTCCGCCGCCGGTAATCTCCTGAATCGCTGCTTGTGCTTCGTCAGCACTGCCGCCGACGGTATGTTCAATCCCACACCGCTCAGCGAGTTTCTGCCGCTCCGCTACCGGGTCTACACCAATAACGCGGCATCCATGAATCTGAAACATCTGTGATGCCAGATTCCCGACAAGCCCTAACCCAAAAACAACAACCCATGGGTTCGTGCCGATTTCTCCGACAACAATCGCCGTCATTGCAACGCCTGCCATTCGTGATGCAGCAACCACAGCGGGGTCTACTGCTTCTCCGACAGGGGCGACCAACCGATCTTGTAAGTAACGAATCGTTGAGGCGTGTCGTCCATAAGTAAAAACTCGGTCACCCGGAGCCGCGCGGGTAACACCGGCGCCTACATCACGTACAATGCCGACATTCGCATAACCGGAACGCCACGGATATTCGCACCATGACCCCTTCTGAAAAACTTTCGGCTCCCTGCCGGTATAGTTAGCGAGTTCTGTTCCACTACTAATAAAGGTGTATTCTGTGTCTATCAGCAACTCGTTGGAAGCGAGCACCGGTGTATCTATGTCGGTAGTCTGCAGTTCCACTTGGTTCTGACCGGTTACAACGACTTCTCTTATTCTCATAGTGAATCTTCCTCTCCTAATGCTTCTTTGAGTTCTTCTTGTTTGAGCTTATCAATGAGTGCCCGCATTCGTCTGTATCTTACAAGTCCAACGAAGAAAGTCGCGATACCGAGTAAAATAAAAATAATACCGATTATCTCAATGAGATGTGAACTAAAGATGACGATATCTGAACTAAATATTTCTTTGAAGTGCACAAAGGATAAACCCGCAACGAATAGTGTTAACGCCGTACGAATATAGGCAAGGAAGGTGCGCTCATTGGCAAGAATAGTCCGGTCTGCCGCGAGGTGATCGCGCAGGATAAGTTGGTCTTCCAGTCCTGTATACGGTGTCGGTTTATCTGACATTCGTTCCTTAGCCTTTCCTTCAAAAAAGATTTAAAATGATGATCCCAGCAAGCCATCCATAAAAAGTCATCAAACACCGTAACCGCTTCGCTGTGCGCCGATATTCCGCCGTATAACGCGCGGGGTTCTGAAAATAAAGGGCTTGTCGGTGAGGCACGGACAAGTCTATTGTCGGTGTTAAGATACTCAGGACAATAGTGCATATGCCGATCAGAACGATATTGACGGTAGGCACGATACTGAGAATCACTCCGAATAGTATCCATCGCCATTTTGCGACGCTTCGCGATGCGTCTAATCTTGCCGCATGAATCAGCGATGCAGGAGGCGTTTGCGTTCTAAAAGCCATGGGTGATGTCCATGTTGTTGACCGAGCCGCCATTACCCTACGCCTTTAGATTCATTAAAACACATTCTGA
This sequence comes from Candidatus Poribacteria bacterium, assembly GCA_965208735.1. Taxonomy (GTDB): domain Bacteria; phylum Poribacteria; class WGA-4E; order WGA-4E; family WGA-3G; genus WGA-3G. The sequence continues at coordinate 2,700,523 of CBDBPM010000002.1, read as the reverse complement.
CGCTAACACGCATTAACCTTCATACCGGAGATTCTTGCCGTTATCAGGACCGCCTTGTCCCCAAACCCAGACATTGCGGAAGTACGCCTGTTTTTCAGGCGGCAATCCTTCAATGATGTGCTTCGGTACTGATGGCTTGTGAAATTGACACCCAACGAAATTGTAGCAATTAAAGATAGCTATCCGTGGGCGATCCGGATTTTTCCACGCTACTCCCGAATGACAAAGGTTTTCAGTGAAGATAATCACAGAACCTGGCGGACAACTGTAGGTCTCAAAGAGCGGCGAATCTGTCTGCCGGTGCGCTTCAGGAATTCGGAAATTCGCTTTATGGCTCCCCGGCAAGAATAGCGTGCCACCTTCACCGGCTTTGACTTCGTTGAGTTCAAAAACAACCCGCGTGAGTGCAGAGTATATCTTCCCATCGTGGCATTGGTAGTTGAAGTTCGGATTTACATTCCGTACACCGCCATGTGGCGGCGGGCCACCATTTCCTGCCTCGCGATACGTGAACCAACTCGACTCCATCCGAATTTCCCCGAGAATTTCATGGAGAATATCAATTACGACGGAGTGGTCAATTAAAGACGAAGCAGTCCCACCCGGAAACTGCCGTTCATGTGGTGGCAAAGATTCAGGGGCAGTGCGGATCGTCTCAATCTGTGTTTTCAGTGCCGCAATCTCCGATGCTGTCAAAACTTCAGGGATTAACAGGTACCCCTTGAGATCGAAAATAAATTTCTGTTCTTCAGTCATAACATACCTCTTTAACAAACAATACTCCCAATCATCTTACACTATTATAACAAATTTTTCCTTTAATTCAAACGGTTTTTCTCTCTTGTAGGAGCAACCTCTCGGTCGCGACACTCACTGATGGTTATTTTGTTGATAGTTAACGGTTGAGGATTTCTGGAAAAATTGATAACGTTTTCTTGACACCAATGCATACTGTCTGCTATACTAAAAATATGTCACGGACAATACGTTTCGGTGTAGTTTGCAAATCGAAAATTTGCGACTGAGAACGATGCCGGGCAGTTGAATTTTATTTAAATCGGTAATCCTGATTTTCCCAGGCCCGGTAGGGTTTTTGCTTGGGTGTTTCTTCACGGTTTGGAACCGGGGTCCCCACCCGTTACTGGGAAGGGGGGCTCCCACCCGTTACTGGGAAGGGACACCGGACTTTCACAAGAGATGACCGAATTAATTTTTTAATCTTCATCAGAAAAGAAATGGAGTAACCATTTAATGGATTTTAAACAGGCGTTAGACAACAAAATCGCAGATTACAACTTACTCAACCATCCATTTTACCAAGCGTGGAGCGCTGGCGAGTTGCCAGTCGATGTGCTACGTTCCTATGCCCGTGAATATGGCACCTTTATCTCTACTATACCAAAGGGATGGGAGACGATCGAGGATGCCGAAACCGCAGAGGAAGAGACAGAACACATCGATATGTGGGCTGATTTTGCCGACGGACTTGATACAGCAGTCTCTGAAGCACAGATTCCGCAGGTGAAGGCACTGCTTGAAACAGCAGATGAACTTTTCTCTGAACCCACAACCGCACTGGGTGCGCTCTATGCCTTTGAGGCACAGCAACCGGAAACAGCACAATCAAAACTCGCCGGTTTGAAGGAATTCTATCAACTTCCTGAAACGGTTGAACCGTATTTTGAAACGCATTCGCATAATGAGCATGAAGCGGAGATACTGCTTGAACGCATCGGCGCGTTGCCATCGGAATCTCACGCCACTGTCGTGCAGGCGTGTGAGCAGATGAGTACCGCTTTGTGGAATGCACTCACAGGAATTCATGATGCTGAGTGCGCATGATACAGTGACATCATATTTTGATGCACTTGTTGCCAGAGATGCTGAAACCCTCATTGAAATGATGCTCCCTGCCACACACTACGTCAAGATCGGCACCGATGCAGACGAAGTTGTTGAGGACAGCGCGGGAATTGCGGCGTATTATCGAAACCACGTCGCAAGCACTGAGGATTTCAGCATCAAGTTTATTAAGCTTGATGTGCAGAAGCGAAGCGATGTCGCGTGGTTCTACACGCGGCAAATCTGGAAACTCAAATGGCAAGGCACACCAGAGGAATTCGTGATGCGAATGACCGGTGTCTTGGAAAAAACTGGCGAGTTGTGGAAGTTTGCACAGATCCACGCCTCGGTCGGTGTAAAAGCGTAGATCCCCGCCGGTGTGCTACCGTCCAGAGGTAAGACGCACGCTGGTATACCGTAGAAATTGACGATTTGGCGTACAAATTACGAAGATCATTCGCTAAGTACCTCCCTCAAAGTCCCAAATATGTCCTATATACACTCTTCCTGTGACAACTACTATAAACCCAGTGAAAGTCTAAAAAATCTGTTTGAAGAGCTAATCGTACAACCATTTGAACACGATCTACCGGCACTATCCGAAGATGTTAAGAATAACAGAATATACTACTGGGAAGATATAGCGCGCATCCTGAAACAAGGGCAGAGCGATTTTGATGAAGTGTCATTTGATAAACCATCGAATGAATATTATTTTCCAAAAGACAAGGTGTCTATCTATTGTGTCCATCACATGCCCAGGCACCTTTTTGGTTCTTATCACATTTTTACAAAGCACCTCACACCGATAAGCGAAAAGAATAAAACTGTATTCATTGACTTCGGTTGTGGTCCATTAACTTCTGGTATTGCGTTTCGGACCTTTGCAGAACAGAACGACGTTACTTATTTAGGAATTGATAGTTCGCGAACTATGCTTGATAAGGCGGCTACAATCAACAGATATGGCACCAATAAGTATAAAGATCCTTTCTTTGATAAATTTGAGTTAATTGGCGACTACAGTCACAATGACTTGACGAAATTATTGGACAAATACATTGAAAACGGTGATGAGACACAGATTATATTTAATTTCTGTTATTTTTTTTCCAGTCCAACATTAGACATTAATAGCTTATCTGATGTACTCATTCGGGTTATGAAGGAACACAGTCACCACAAAATATGCTTAATATACCAAAATCCTGATCATCGAGCATTATCGGGGGGCCGCCGTTTGAAAGTGTATGGCAAGTGGGAAAAACTTAAAACGAACCTGTCGGTGTTTAGAAGCCAAGCACCCCAATCAAATGTTGAAACTTTTTCTTATTGTAGACTCATAAATGGTTTACTGCACAATAGTAATGTCTACTATGAGATGCTTTGCTACGCGTAAAAATCTAATCATCTACGATCAAAGCAGAATTCTGAGTGTAATCGATAGCCTTTCTGATGTCGCGATGCAGGAAATAGGTGCTTGCCTGAAAGCTGCGTTGGGACTTCAGTAAACCCCATAAACATAACATCGGTACAGGACTCAAAGGAGGTTATGCTGTATGCTGACGAAAAATGCATCCATATTTACACTGTTTTTATTAACATTTTCGGTACTTTTAGCGAGTGTGTCTGCGCAAGACGATGTACTTGGTTTATGGGACGCAAAAACAAGCAGACATATCAAAACGCTTACAGGACATACAGATGAGGTCAGGAGCGTCAGTTTTTCACCCGATGGAGACACCATAGCAAGCGGGAGTGGGACTTCGGACAAAACCGTTCGTTTATGGGACACAAAAACAGGCAGACTTCTAAACACACTCACAGGACATACAGGTGTGGTCTATAGCGTCAGTTTTTCACCCGATGGACGCAAAATAGCAAGCGGGAGTGGGACTTCGGACAAAACCGTTCGTTTATGGGACACAAAAACAGGCAGACTTCTAAACACACTCACAGGGCATACAAGTGCAGTCTATAGCGTCAGTTTTTCACCCGATGGAGACACCATAGCAAGCGGGAGTTGGGACGACACGGTTCGCTTATGGGACACAAAAACAGGTAAACCTCTAAAAACGCTCACAGGGCATACAGATGCAGTCTATAGCGTCAGTTTTTCACCCGATGGACGCAAAATAGCAAGCGGGAGTTGGGACGACACGGTTCGCTTATGGGACACAAAAACAGGTAAACCTCTAAAAACGCTCACAGGGCATACAGATGCAGTCTATAGCGTCAGTTTTTCACCCGATGGACGCAAAATAGCAAGCGGAAGTTGGGATAAAACCATTCGTTTATGGACCACAATCTCAGGCAGACCTCTAAAAACGCTCACAGGACATACAGGTTCTGTCAATAGTGTCAGTTTCTCCCCCGATGGACGCAAAATAGCAAGCGGGAGTTGGGATAAAACCATTCGTTTATGGGACGCGAATACAGGTAGACTTCTAAAAACGCTCACAGGACATGCAAACTATGTCAATAGTGTCAGTTTCTCCCCCGATGGGCACAAAATAGCAAGCGGAAGTTGGGATAACACCGTTCGTTTATGGGAGGTCAATGCATTTGTAACGCGGCGGCGAACGCGTTCAGAGCCGCAAACTCCGAATCCGCGTCGCACAGTGGCAGAACCGAAAACCGCGGAGCAGATTGCTAAAACATCTCTGGATTCTACGGTACTCATCGTCATGATGGATGCAGAAGGAGAGGTTATTAGCACCGGCAGCGGTTTTGTAGTGGAAGGCGATAGAGTCGTTACGAACCTTCACGTTGTTGAGGGTGCTTTTAGAGGATATATCAAGCCGGTTGGTGTGAATAGGCAGCACCGTATCACTGGCATCATTGCGATGGATACGGATCAGGATTTGGCACTGCTTTCGGTTTCGGGGATTGCTGTGCCTCCGCTGCGATTGGCACGTGGCGGTGAAGTAGCTGTAGGAGAACCTGTGTATGTTACTGGTAACCCGATAACGGTTTTTTTGGAGGGTACGTTCTCGGACGGTTTGGTGAGTGGTATCCGTGATCTTGGGGCTGGGCGTGAATGGATTCAGATTAGCGCGCCGATTTCAAAGGGTAGCAGCGGGGGCCCTGTGCTGAACAAGCACGGCGAGGTGATTGGTGTTGCGGTGGGAGGGTTGAAGGAGGGACAGAATCTGAATTTTGCGATTCCTGTGAAGTATCTAACGGGTTTATTGGATCAAGTAGATAGGTGATGTTAGCAAGCTTTTTTGGGGAATGGAGAAACACTTGCAAATTTCAACGTTCTCTTTTGATGGCGACATGGCCTTATGGGATTTTCGGAAGGTGATGAGGAATTCACTCAAGCACACATTGACGGAGATGCAAAGACGGATTCCAACGCCTCGCGTCTTGAAGCTTACTGTTGACGAAATGATTGCAATTCGCGACCAATTAGCTGAAGAGGTGAAGGGCGAAATTTGGAGTCTGTTGGAAATCAGACGGCGTGCGTTTGAGCGAACCCTTGAACACGTCGGGCATCCCAATAAAGACCTCGCTGTGCATTTAGACGCGATATACCGTAAACATCGTTTTGAGGATATAGAATTGTACCGAGATGTTATCCCAACCTTTGATGCTTTGGCTCCGCATTTCAAGTTGGGATTGCTTTCAAACGGCAACACCTATCCCGAACGTTGTGGACTTGAAGGACGTTTCGCCTTTGTCGTTTTCTCCCAAGACGTGCATGTAGAGAAGCCGGATCCAAAAATCTTTCAGATCACAGCCAAGAGAGCCGGATGTGAACTCACACAAATGCTACATGTCGGAGACTCACTTGAGAACGATGTTGCGGGGGCAAGAAACGTTGGCGCGCCTTCTGTCTGGCTCAACCGCGATGGTCTCCCAAACGATACAAATATCCAACCTGACTACGAGATTACTTCACTGACTGAAATTCCTGCAATTTTGGGAATGGATGGAGAAATTTGACTCATGGGGACTTAAGTGATAAATTTATAAACTTGCGCTGCCAAAAAATCGATGCCGAAAAATGCTTATTTGAGGGGATGTTCCCCTAATTGGTTGTCATTGGATAGGCAACCCCTATTTCAACAGCGACATTGTATAAATCTGTGTCTAACGTAGCCAATGGTAAGTCAAGACGCGACGCTAATTCCAGATAACTCGCGTCATAAGTTGTCAGCCCATGTTTCTCTGCCAACTCACAAACCGTTTTCATCGTACTTCCCTGTGTTGCTGCGGCAGTATCAACTGTAACGGGCAGTATCGTTATCACGTCAAGATACTGCTGCAAAACATCCCGATTTATACGCTTTCGTCGGTAAGCCATGAGCAGTGCATTACTGATTTCCTGATAAAATAACGAAGGAACAACTGCCACAGTTCTACCGTGCTGTAGGTCCTCAAGTAGCAATTCCGCCTGCCTCTCAACTTCATCAGGGAGAAGTCCTGCTATTAGAACCGAACAGTCAACTACTATCATCTGCGGCCTTGGTTTTTCCAATCTGTCACCTCACCTACTGTACCAATAGGGAATTTTGTACGCAGTGCAAGTAGTTGGCGGTAAGCGTCATTTGATTTATCTGGTGCTATATCATGAGGTGGCACCATTACGGCTACCACTTTGCCTCTGTTCGTTATAGAAAAACGTTCTCCACCCTCAACACGCTTGAGGAGTTTTGACAAATGCGTCTTTGCTTCATGAACACCTATCTCAGTCATTGATTGATACTCCTTATCATATTGAACTGACATTATTATACCGCATTATCCTATTTTTTTCAAAAAAATTACCTTGCAAGGGACAGTTTTTTATGCTATCATAGTAAACATGGAGCGCACAAACGGCGTTACAATAAAAAACACACTAAATATAACAAAATCGAGTGCATCTCGACTCGCACTGGTAGAGAGCAACACACCAGAGGCACTCCGAAAACTCCGCAGAGACTATTGGACTTGGCATTTCGATGCGTCGGTCTCTGAAGCAGTCCGGTTCCTGTTAGGCACAGAACTCGGCTGGGAGACGATGCCGCAGCTCACAACGCCACCGGTCGGTGAAGTCATCTCACCGCTCGGTTACGCGCTTGCACACGAAGATAAAGAAGTCCGTAATGCTGCGCTACAAGTATTAGATGCGACCATCCACATCCCTGCAGGGACAGCATATATTGGCGAAGAGAATGCACCGCTTGAGATGGATGGGTTTGAGATTGGTGTCTACCCTGTAACCAATGCACAATACCAACGATTTGTTCAGGATACCGGACACACGCCACCGCAGGATTGGGCAGACGGTATTTATGCAGCAAACAGAGGGGATCATCCCGTCGTTTGGGTAACGTGCGAAGATGCTGAGGCGTATGCTCGTTATATCGGTGGCAGACTACCGACGTTTCCTGAGTGGCAATACGCTGCACGCGGTGCTGATGATAGACTTTTCCCGTGGGGATACGAAATCGACAAACCGCGATGCAACACCGCAGAACTCGGTGCAGGCACAACGACCCCAGTTGTTAGTTTCAGGGACGGCATCAGTCCTTTCGGTTGCTACGATATGATTGGCAATGTCTGGGAGTGGACAGACACAACTTATGACGATGAAGGAAATTTCCGGGTGGCATGTGGCGGTGCATGGTACTACAATCATGACTATAGCACCTGCACCAGTTACGATTTCTTTAGCAACGGCTACGCGGAATTTGTAATTGGGTTCCGCATAGCGCGATAAGATCATAGGGAAAGCGGATGAAAGACAACAAAACCGATGCAGAAAACGCCTTAGTCCCTGATGATTCCGCGGTGTCCTCAAAACGGGCACAAAAGGAACTCATCCAACGTGGGCAGGTTGATATTCATACGCATCAGACCGCTGCGAAACACTTAAAAGACGGGGCGGATGCTTTAAACGCTCGGAACTACCCTAAAGCGATTGAAGAATTTCAACTGGTGATTCAACACAACCGAGAGTCGGCAGAGGCACATTTCCATCTCGGTTTGGCACATTTTATGCTCGGTGAATATGAAAAGGCGATAGATGCCTACAAAATGGCGGTAGCATGTGAACCCAGCGAAGCGACAGCGCATCTCAATCTCGCTGCGACGTATCGCTTACTGAAACGCTACGACGAGGCGGTTGACGTTTACACGCGCGCCATCCGTTTTATTCCGAACCACCCTGAGTTGCATACTGAACTTGGTGCAGTCTATACATTTCAAGGAAAACGGCGCGAGGCAGTCAACGCATACAAAGCAGCAATGCTAATCAAATTGAAACTTGTTGGAGATGCTTCATAAGATGGACACACGGCAGGAAGTCTACGGATTACCATCAGGGAGAACACCATGTTTGTTTCCGATGAAGATTTGATGATGAGATGTCGTAAGGGGGATATAGGAGCGTTTGAGTTGCTCGTGCGACGGTATCAAAACCCGCTGATTAACTATATCCACCGCTCTATCAACGACTATCACCGCGCCGAGGACCTCTCCCAAGAAACATTCCTTCGGGTCTTCAAGAGTGCAAGCCGTTATGAACCGACCGCATCCTTCAGAAGTTGGCTCTATACAATCGCCACGAATTTGTGTCGGAACGAGGTTCGGAACCGTTCACGTCGGAATACTTGCTTCTTTGAAGATCTGGTCGAGGAAGGCGAGGATGTCTATCATACCGAAATCATGCGGGATACCCGTTATCTGCCGGATGTGCTGCTGGAAAAAAAGGAACAGAGACAGATGATCCGCAAAGCACTCGCACAGTTACCAGAGAATCAACGTGTCGCATTGACGCTCATTACGTATCAAGATTTGCGATATGAAGAGGTGGCAGAAATTCTTGGATGCTCAGTAGGGGCTGTTAAAGCGTTAATTCATCGCGCTCGGCAAAAAATGAAAAAACTGCTTATCAAAGCGGGAATAGGGGAGGAGAGGGTCAATGAGAAAATATAGACAGACCGAATCTCCAGACATATATAGTTCGGAATGTGAATCACTACTTGCGAGTCCAGACGAGCTCTCCGCTTATATTGACAAAGAGTTGCCCGCATGGAAACGCCATCTCATTCGGCGGCACCTCAAGAAGTGCGAAATTTGTGCTGATCGTGTACAACACTTACAACAGACCGACAGTTTTCTCCGCCACGCCGGTGAGGTAGAAGTCTCTGATGACTTCTTAAGCGGTGTGATGGCGCGCGTATCTGAAGTCGCGCAGCATCAAAAACAACACGATTCGCTGCGATCCCGCATCGCACGGTTTATTGAAACGTCTCTTGGATGGACACGGCCCCTCTCTACATTGATGGGTAGTCTTCGCTACAATATTCGGACGCGGAGTCCTGTTTATATCTTCATATTGACCTTCGCGGTCTTTACGATGGTAGGGGTAACACTTTACCCTCCTGATGGTGATAAGTTGGTAGAGAAATCGCATGAATTGGATACCGAGAAGTTAATTTCTTTTGAGGTTATTCAGCCCGAACCCCCTAAGCGTTTACTGACAACCTATCTTCAACGGAAGTAAGCCATATCTTCAAGGCATGTGTTCCTATCTGTTTGACGAAGTTCTTCCGTAACACCTTATGTTGGACTTGAAAAATGAAATCAGAAACCCGTTTATATAGGACTTGGAAAACGAAGTCAGCAACCCGCAAAGCACTGTCCGTTTCTCTGATATTCCATCTGCTTTTTCTCATCACAACCTTTTATGTCGTGGTGCAGAATCAACCGATAGCGTCGGATAAGGCAAGTTTGGCAGCAGAATTTATTTCAGTGGAAAACACTGCACGACCGAAACCGCTGCTGAAAAAGACCCTGCCGCGTCTTCACACGCCTTTACGGGACCTTGCGGATGCTACGACTGCGGAATCCCCGCCAACTCTGGTGCCGCCTGTCGCTGTACCGACTGAAAATCCGCGCCCTGCTTTAGGACGCAGCTTACAAGCCGAGCTTGAAACAGAGACACCTTCAGCCTCTCTCGACCTGTCGAAAAAGAACTGGAACGATGTCAGCACCGCTGTCCGTACACTTCGTGATGTCGAAGGGAATTTATCGAAGACAGAAGCCGCAAGTCCGGCAGGCGACACCACCTTTGGTGCGAAACGTCCAGGACCACCGAGAATTCAACGCGCCCCGAAAGTTTCAACCCTCAAAATAGTGGAAGAGGAGATATCAACCGAACTGGCGCAAGAGATTCGGGAAAAACGAAAGGTGTTGCCCAAGGCTTCGTTTCCGCAGGTTATAAAAAAACTTGCACAGGAAATCGTCGAAACCAGCGAAGGTGGTCCAATTGACGTAGTCTTCGTTATTGATGCCAGCGGTAGCATGGGGGATAATATCAAGGCTGTCACTGAACATCTCAAGGAAATGGTAGACATCTACAAAGCCTCCAAGATAGATTACGCACTCGGTGTAACAAAATTCTGGGCAGATAAAGAAGGAAACAAAATCACAGTCGTCCAGTTGACAAGAAGTTTCACGCAATACAAGCGCACGCTCCGAGAAATCAAGACGCATCAAGACGAAAATGCTTTGGATGCTGTTGTGCAAACTGTCAAAGAACTCCGGTTCCGACCTACATCTAAAAAGCATTTTATTCTTGTAACTGATGAACCTTTCACAAGCCGAATCGGATTGAATGTAGCAGCTACCATCGCGCATTGCCGAGAGTTCGGTATCTATGTCAATGTGCTCGGGCTCCCGCTTGATGAACATCAGGCACTTGCCATTCAGACGGGTGGTAAATGGCATCTCATTCCTGAAGATCCACGATCGCCAACGGCACAAAATCTGGCACGGATGCCCAACAGGTCAATGAACCCGAGGAGCCAAGCAGTATCGCTGCGGAACGCACAGTGGACGGATGTTCATACGAAAATTGGCAGCGATGTACTCAAACATGGCAGTTACGCGCCAGTTGATCTTATTCTATTCGTTGATAGTAGCGAGAGTATGGATGATAAACTTCCGAATTTTTTACAGCAACTTGATATACTCGTTCGGGACTGGGATAACGCTTTAATAGACTATCAGATAGGTGTCGTCCGTTTCCGGTCGCGTGCGTCTGTGAACATGATAAATGTCTACAATCCACCGCAAACGCTTGAACAGGTCCGAAAAATCGTTGAATTGCCGTGCCAAAACGATGAAATGTTATTGGATGCTGTAGCGGAGGGACTCAGACGGCTAAAACTCCGCTCGAATGCAAAACCCTATTTCATTCTCGTTACAGATGAACCCGCGAAAGGTGAATACTCACCACTCGCGATTATCCAAATGTTAGAGCAAAAACAGGTCCTCGTCAGCGTCGTCGGCACCTATGACGACTTTCAGCAAAAGGTGGCGACCAAAACCCATGGCGTTTGGGTGCCTATCCCAGAAGGACAGAGGACAAACAACTCGTATTGGTAAAGGATCAAGATTGAAAATCGCAGTCCTCGTTTCAGGGAGTGGAACGAATCTCCAAACCCTGATTGAGCAGCTACATCAAAACGAAACAAGTGGTATTGAGATCGCAGTTGTGATCAGCGACCGACGGAAGGCTTATGCACTCACACGTGCGAAACGCGCAAGTATACCGACACATGTTGTTAAAGCCCAAGATTTTAAGAACCGTGTTGATTTTGATGCAGAAATTTCAGAGATCATCGAAAATTATGCCGCGGAACTCATTGTCCTTGCGGGGTTTATGAAGCTGTTCCAACCCCCCTTCGTCCAGAAATATAAAAATCGTATTATTAATGTCCACCCCACACTTTTGCCTGCATTTCCAGGGGCGCATCCTGTTGCTGACACATTAGCGTATGGGGTGAAAATCGCCGGTGTTACCGTTCATTTCGTTGACAAAGGTGTAGATTCTGGTCCCATCATCGCTCAGGCGGCCGTTCCGGTTTTGGATACGGACGACCAAGAGAGTTTACACAACCGGATTCAAGTTGAGGAACACAAGCTTTACCCTGAAGTCATTAAGTGGTACGCACAGGGTCGATTAAAGGTTGAAGGACGCAAAGTTATTGTGAAACAGTAGACTACGCCGTATACCGTTCCATCTCTAACAAAACTTACGTAAATTTCTCTGCTGGCAAGGTTTGTAACTTCGCCAATTGAAACCTTCTTACTGAAAACTGACAACCGATAACTGATAACCAATAAAATGTTAGCAATTTCAACACTCTGGAACGCCTTGAAACAGCAAGATGGTGCCGCTCTGTTCGATGAACTTAAGAATCTCGGCTTTGGGGCAATTGAACTCAGCAGGCATCTGACACCGGATCAAGTCGAGCAGCTCAAACCGTCCCTTCGCGAAAATCCGCCTTGCTCTATCCACAATTTTTGCCCTATTCTCCCCGGAACCTCCCAAGCGGACGCGGAGAAGGACAAGATTTTACTTTCCAACCTCAACGCAGATGAACGCAAAGAGGCAGTCCGGCGTACCCTCCAAACGATGGAACTTGCCCTTGAATTGGAAGTTCCAACGGTTGTCCTCCATCTCGGTGAAGTTGATACCTATGACCGATCATACCTAATGAGGGATCTTTACACTTACGGCGAGCGGGAGTTTGAAGCCTTCAGTCAAAAGGTAACGGAAGCCACTGAATGGCGGAAACGCAAGGAGGCAAAACACCGCGATGCCGTCTTACGGAGTCTTGATGAATTAAACGAAAGTGCGCTACGTATGGAACTTTGTATCGCTATTGAAAATCGTCCGCATTATTATCAAATCCCGAATTTCGATGAGGTCGGACTCTTCTTTGAGAAGTTTTACGGGAGTCCGATGCGGTATTGGCACGATGTCGGACATGCAGCACTACAGGAAAAACTCGGTATATGCTGGGCAGATGAATGGCTTGAGCATTATGCGGAACATCTCGTCGGTGTAAATCTGCACGATCTCCAAGACCTTAAGGCGTATCATCCACCGGGTACCGGAGACCTTGAATGGGACGAAATCTTCAAGCAGCTGCCTTCAGGAGTTTTAAAGGTGTTGGAGATTCGTCCTTGCGAAACAGAACCTGTTATAGAGGCACGAGAATTGTGTGAGTCCTTGTCACAATCGCGTGAACAATCTGATGCCTAAAACAGCCGCACGTGCCACCTACTTTTTCACGCAAGTTGAACACGAAATCCTCAAGTCCGTGTGCGCGTCTATGGTAGGTGTTCCATGCGATACAGCATTGGATATACCTGTCATTACTATTGACACCTTCGTTAAGCAATTGCCCAAGGCGTTACGGACGCAACTCCGTTTTGGTCTCTATCTATTCCAGTGGGCACCAGTCCTTTTCATTGGAAAACCCCGCTGCTTTACGCAGCTTGACTCGTTTGATGCAGTAAAATATATAGACACCTGGGCGGAAAGTCGTTTCCAGATCCGGCGAAAACTTTTCCGAGGTTTACGAGACATCGCTTTTCTCGGTTACTATAGTGACCGATAGGATCGGGTATTGATGTAGCGATGCAGCTGGTGATGTCCGCATTTCATCTCTTATTGTAGGAGCGAGTTTTGCTCGCGATTCTTACTTTACCCCTTATTGTAGGAGCGAGTTTTGCTCGCGATTCTTACTTTACCCCTTATTGTAGGAGCGAGTTTTGCTCGCGATTCTTACTTTAGCGCCGTAGCATCAATATGTCGTTTCGGGTTCCCCTAAATGCTTTTATCTATTTTGACTTGACAAAATATTGATAATTTTCAATAATGAAAACAGGTTATGTATTCAAAATTTGGGAACACGGATACATCCGCCTCAAAAAGATTAACCTTAACAGCATAAAAAGGCGGAAATCCGTATAAGAAGGAGGTATACGTAGAAATGATTCGACGAATGATTTGCATAATGAGTATTGTCCTACTACTATGTGCGCTATTGCCAATCATATCAGCAGACGCGCAACGAGATGAAGCGACGGTTGCCGCAAACTGGACGTTTAACGATGGGAGTGCTAAAGATAGTTCTAAAAAGGGACTCAACGGTAATGTTGTTGGAGATCCGAAAGCCGTTGATGGTATCGCTGGAAAAGCGTTGCAGTTCGACGGTGAGGATGATGGTATAAAAATCCCGGATTCCGCGGATATAAATTCCGCTGGACCCTATACTGACCGGACAATTGCTGCGCTCTTTAACTGCGATGATGTCGGAATTGATAGTCGGAAACAGGTGATTTTTGAAGAAGGTGGACGCACACGCGGTTTAGTCATCTATGTATACGATAGTGAGGTCTACGTCGGCGGTTGGAATCGGGCAGAATATAACTGGAACGGCGAATGGCCCTCTGCCGAGGTTAAGTCCAAGCGGTGGTATCATGTCGGTTTAGTCATTCGAAACGCCTCCGGTAAGGTAGAGAACAAAAAGTTTGAGATGTGGCTTGATGGTAAACGTATCGCCCAAGAGAAAGGCGGTCAACTCCATGCACACGGGGACGACATCGGCATCGGATTTACCAACCAGAACGCCGTCTATCATGATGAAGGCGGTAGTGGCACTAACATTGATTGGTTTGAGGGTCTAATTGACGAGGTTGTCGTCTACGGTTCTGCTTTTGACGAGGCCGATTTTGCAAAACTTGCACAACCGCTAAGCGTTGAGCCGCAAGGCAAATTCACAACAACTTGGGCACGTCTGAAAGCCCAACGAACGCAAAAGTAACCTCAATATCAAAATTGCGTTTTGTAACAATGACAAACTATAAAGGAGATATGCCAAAATGGAAAAATATCGTTTTATTTCTTTTTTCAGCGTTTTAATCATGTTGGTAGCCTTAACGACTTATGCAGCGAAAGACGAAGCAACTGTTGAAGGGGTCTGGAACTTTGACAATGGCGATGCCGCTGACACCTCCGGGAAAGGCTTGAACGGAAACATCGTCGGAGACCCAGAAGTTGTTGATGGTATCGAAGGCACAGCACTGCTTTTTGACGGTGTGGATGATGGCGTTAAACTCCCTGATTCCGTCGGTATCAATACGCTCGCACAACCCGATTTCTACACAGATCGGACTATTGCTGCTTATTTCAACTGCACAGATGTTGATATCACCGAACAAAAGCAGACGATCTTTGAAGAAGGTGGACGGACACGCGGTCTGGTCATCAATGTCTTTGACGGACAGGTCTATGTTGCTGGATGGAACCGTGCCGAATACCAGTGGCAGGGTGCTTTTCCCTCTGCTCCGGTAGCGTCTGGACAATGGTATCACGTCGGTTTGGTTATCCGCGATGCAGATGCCGCAGTTGAACCCGGTAAATTCGAGATGTGGCTTAATGGCGAACTGATTGCCAGTGAAGAAGGCGGCGCCCTCTATGGTCACGGCGATGACATCGGTATTGGACACGTCAACGCCAACGCTGTTTTTCATGACGAAGATGGTGCTGGCACCGATATTCACTACTTCGGTGGTATCATCGACGAAGTCGTCGTCTACAATTCCGCTTTTGAGGCATCCGATTTTGCCGCTTACGCAGCTCCTGTCGTAAGTGTGGAACCGCAAGACAAGTTTACCACGACGTGGGCAAGCATCAAAGCACAACGGACACTCCGATAGAACGGATTTCTATTTGTGTTTATACTACTGTAGGGCGAGGTCTCCGGACCTCAGCCCTATACTCTTTTAAAGGAGGATAACATGCTCGGTGCGATTATCGGGGATATTGTTGGTTCAATCTACGAACCCAAAGATCGCCGCATCAAAACCAAAGATTTCCCTTTTTTTGCTGAAGATTGCCGTTTCACTGATGATTCGGTTTGCACAACTGCTGTCGCTGATGCCCTTCTGCATGACCTTCCACCAGCGGAGACAATGCGCAAATGGGGGAAACGGTATCCAAACTGCGGCTTCAGCCAGATATTCAAAACATGGATTTATGCCAAATCCGAGGCGGACGCGCCTAACTGTACTTTCCGCAATGGTGCAGCAATGCGGGTCTCCCCGGCAGCGTTCCTGAATCGTGATAATCTTGACGCAGCACTTCTCGCAGCCGACAAAGTAACCGTCATCAGCCATGATCACCCCGAAGGGATAAAAGGTGCGCGTGCGACAACACACGCCATCTGGCTCGCCTATCAAGGTGAAAATGCTGATGCGATTAGGAATGTTATCGCTACCGAATACGGTTACGACTTAACACAAACGGTGGACGACATCCGTCCCGACTACGCTTTCGATATGACGTGTCAAGGCGCAGTACCACAAGCGGTTACGTGTGCTTTGGAATCCGAAAATTATGAAGACGCTGTGCGTAATGCGATCTCTCTCGGTGGTGATTCTGATACCCTCGGCGCTATCGCCGGTGCTATCGCTGAAGCACTACACGGAATCCCTGCAGATATCAGAGAACAGGCAAAGGTGCCTTACATTGCTAAAGCTCCTGACATCCTCGAAATGATTACGAAGATGTATGCCCCAGTCGGCACTGAAATTTGATGAAGCACACACATTATGAATGCCCTCGCATCTAACACCTCTTCAAAGCGAGATTATTTTTACTGTTGCTGTTACGCGGTTTTCAAATCTGATTGGCTGGTTTTAATTGCTGCAATTTCTGCCTTATTCCTCACGCTGGTACCACCTCGTGCCCAATCCATAGAATCCCCTATTCATTTCACAGATGCTACCAATATTGCCGGTATTCACTTTAAACACGCAGACGGTGCAGCTGGCGAATACCATCTTCCTGAGACGCTCGGGGCAGGCGGCGCATTCCTTGATTATGACAACGATGGCGATCTTGATCTCTACCTCGTCAATAGTGCTGCGCCAAGTATGCTCTATCGGAATAATGGCGATGGCACTTTCGCAGATGTCACTGCGGCTGCCGGTGTTAGCAATCAAGGGAGTTATGGACACGGGGTCGCCTGTGGAGATTACGACAATGACGGTCACGCAGATATTTATGTAACTAATTTCGGGGCGAATCGACTCTATCATAACAACGGCGACGGTACGTTCACCGATGTCACACCTAAATCAGGCACAGGAGATGCGCGTTGGAGTAGTAGCGCGACCTTTTTTGATTACAACTTGGATGGCGACCTTGATCTCTATGTTGTTAACTATCTTGACTATCAATTAGATGCCTCCTACCCTCCGTGTTTTGAGAATCCCGCATTCGGCGCAACCGAAAAGGTCCGCGGTTACTGCCATCCGAAACACTTTGAAGGCGCGCCTGACAGACTCTACCGTAACAATGGTAATGGCACCTTTACTGATGTCACTGAGGCTGCCAATATTCGGGATCCGGGCGGTCCGTTCCTCGGCAAAGGGTTAGGCATTGTTGCCGCAGACTTTGATGCTGATGGTAACCCCGATCTCTACGTTGCCAACGATGACACACCAAACTATCTCTTCTATAACAAGGGCGATGGCACTTTTGCCGAAATTGCCATCCTCACTGGTTGCGCCTACAGTGCAGATGGCATCGCTCAAGCGGGTATGGGTGTTGATGCTGGTGATTACAACGGCGACGGTTTTCTCGATCTTTTCGTTACCAATTTCTCTTATGAAACGAATACCCTCTATCGAAATAACGGTGATGGCACGTTCACAGATGTGAGTTATAAGGCGCAGCTTGGCGAAGAGAGTTATCTCTCTTTAGGGTTCGGTACCGGGTTTTTCGATGCCGATAACGATGGGCATCTCGATATTTTCATCGCGAACGGACATATCTTTCCGACGGTTGAGCGGACTACAGATGTGCTTTCGTATAAGCAACCGAATCAACTCTTTTGGAATCAAGGCGATGCCGCTTTTGCTGAGGTACTGTTTGATAACCGTCCTGCTGTCAGTCGCGGCACTCTCTTCGGAGATTACGATAACGATGGCGACACAGACCTACTCGTCACACAATTGAACGGCACAGTAACACTCCTCCGAAATGAAAGCAAGCCATTCAACAATTGGCTCCGACTCAAACTCATCGGCACCCGCAGCAATCGCGACGGCATTGGGGCGCGTATAACATTGACCATCGGTTCTGAATCCCAGACGCGCGAAGTTCGTATAGGTTCCAGCTACCTCAGCAGCAACGATCCGAGGGTGCTTATTGGCATCGGGGCGCACGATGTCGTTGATAAACTTGAAATTCGCTGGCAAAGCGGTGTTGTGCAGATATTGGAGAACCTTACCGTGAATCAAGAACTTGTCGTAACCGAACCCCTTTCAGAGAAATAAAACGCTAAATGATAAATTGTCCTAATGGATCCGTTTTTCCTGCCAGATTTGCAAGTTGGATGCCAAAGTGGCACGGACTTTGGTGTGCAATTACCCGTTTTCGACTACCCAAGCGAAAAAGAAAATGGCATGAATCTTGCTCCAATATAAATATCGTTGCAATTTATATGAAGCACGAACGATGAGGAGGTTCATCATGAGATTTGATAGACTTACAATAAAAGCACAAGAAACACTCGAAACAGCACAAAATTTAGCAACGGATGCGCAGAACCCCGAACTTAGCATTGAACACCTGATGCTGGCACTCATCAAACAAACAGATGGGATTGTCGCGCCGATTTTTCAGAAATTAGGTGTTGACCTTGCAGGAATTACATCAGCGATTGAGGCTGCCGTTCAAAAGATGCCCAAGGTACAAGGTGCTGCCTCCGAAATACGCATCGCTCACGCCCTACAATCCGTTTTGGATACCGGATTCAAAGAGGCGACAGCACTCAAAGACGCGTACGTCAGCACGGAGCATCTCCTGATAGCATGTGCCGAAGCAAAGCAGGCTAAAGTCGGTAAAATTCTTCGGGAAGCCGGTGTAACGAAGGATAAGATCCTCAAGGCACTCGTTGATATCCGTGGGAACCAACGCATAACCGACCAGAATCCAGAGGACAAATACCAAGCACTGACCCGATTCGGCAGGGAACTCACGCAGGAAGCGATTTCAGGTAAACTTGACCCAGTTATCGGGCGTGATGATGAAATCCGACGTGTGATGCAGGTCCTCTCCCGAAGACGCAAAAACAATCCGGTGCTGATCGGTGAACCCGGTGTCGGAAAAACGGCGATTGTGGAGGGATTAGCACAACGTATCGCTGATGGCGATGTTCCAGAGAGTCTCCGAGAGAAACGGCTTATCGCTCTCGATTTGGGCGCGCTCATCGCAGGCAGTAAGTACCGTGGGGAGTTTGAGGATCGCTTAAAAGCCGTCCTTACCGATGTAGAACAGGCGGAAGGACAAGTTGTTCTTTTTATTGACGAACTTCATACCATTGTCGGCGCGGGTGCTGCGGAAGGTGCTGTTGATGCGTCCAACATGCTCAAACCCGCATTGGCACGCGGCGAATTGCGGTGTATTGGTGCTACAACGCTTGACGAGTATCGTAAACATATTGAGAAGGATGCCGCCTTGGAACGCCGGTTCCAACCCGTCCAAGTTGAAGAACCCTCGGTTGAAGACACAATCGCGATTTTGCGTGGCTTGAAGGAACGCTATGAAACGCATCACGGCGTGCAAATTCAGGATAACGCCATTGTCGCTGCTGCTACCCTTTCAAAACGTTATATTTCCGAACGGTTTCTACCCGATAAAGCCGTGGATTTGGTAGACGAAGCTGCATCGCGCCTACGCATCGAGATTGATAGCGTGCCAGAGGAGATTGACGAGGTGGAACGCCGCATCATTCAACTCCAAATAGAGCAGCAGGCACTTGAGAAAGAGGAGGACAGCGTATCACAGCAACGGCTTGAAAAACTAATCGCTGAACTCGCTGAACTCAAAGAACAAGCGAATGCACTCAAAGCCGCATGGCAGAACGAAAAAGCGAGTTTGACCGAGATTGGGGAGTTAATGGAACAGATTGAGTCGCTCCGCATTGAATCCGAGCAAGCCAAACGCTCAGGCAACCTCGCCAGAGCTTCAGAATTGGAATACGGCAGGATACCAGAACTGGAATCGCAACTCAATGGTGTTCGCGAAGCTATGGAAGCGAATGCACAAGGTACACAGATGCTCAAGGAGCAGGTTGGCGCGGAGGACATTGCCGAAATTGTGGCGAAATGGACGGGTATCCCCGTTTATCGACTTATGGAAGGTGAGACCGAGAAGTTGATCCACATGGAAGAACGTTTGTGTGAACAGGTGATCGGACAAGATGAGGCGGTAAGTGCTGTCTCGAATGCGATTCGTCGTGCTCGCGTCGGTCTCGGCGATCCTGATCGACCGCTCGGTTCTTTCCTCTTTATGGGTCCCACTGGTGTCGGCAAGACGCATCTCGCTAAATCACTCGCCGAATTCTTGTTCGACGATACGAACGCTATGACGCGTATCGACATGAGCGAGTACATGGAAAAGCACACCGTCTCCAGGTTAATCGGCGCACCCCCTGGCTACGTCGGTTATGATGAAGGTGGGCAGTTAACCGAAGCAGTCAGACGACACCCGTACTGCGTCATCCTGCTCGATGAGGTAGAGAAGGCGCATCCCGAAGTCTTCAATGTTTTGCTCCAGATGCTTGACGACGGTAGGATGACAGACGGGCAAGGACGCACTGTCGATTTCAAGAACGCTGTTGTCATCATGACCTCTAATATTGGTAGTCAATGGATTAGCGATGCGCTTTTGGATGGGAAAGAAATTCGTCGGAAGGTAATGGAGGCGGTACAGTCACATTTCCCGCCCGAATTCCTGAACCGTATTGATGACTTGATTATCTTTGATCGGCTCGGTATTGAGGAGCTGAAACGGATTGTCACACTGGAACTCGCGCAATTGAGCCATCGTTTTGCTGAAAAGAAGATGACCTTAGTGCTTTCTGAATCTGCAAACGACGCACTTGTAAAACGTGGATTCGATGCAGTCTACGGCGCACGACCCCTTCACCGAACCATCCAACGGGATATTCTCAATCCATTGGCGATTCAGATGCTGGAAGGCACCTTCCACGACGGTGATGCAATCGCTGTCGGTTTTGAAGAAGGAGAATTCGTTTTCCAAAAGGAGTGATTCAACTATTGTAGGTCGAGGTTTCCATACCTCACCTACTTTTTTATAAAATGACTTCCGGAACGCGTCTATAAATGTCCGGCAAAGGTAGTTCACATCCGATCGAAGCGAGGGACAATACATCTTCAGGCGCGCGAAACTCAGTCTGCCCCCACTGCGTCTTGGCAAGGCGATACTGTTCAACCCGAACCCTATCCTGTGAAACAAGGACGTATTCCCGCAAAGATGTAAGTTCTTGATAGTGCCTAAATTTTTCGCCTCTGTCATACACTTCGGTTGACGGTGAAAGCACCTCTATCACAAGAGTAGGGTTGAGGAGTGTGTCAAACACATTATCCTCAAATTGGGGTTCGCCGCAAACGACAACCACATCTGGATAAAAATATGAACCCATCGGGCTAGTCCGAACGCGCATATCGTTGGTGTAGACTAAACATTCACGCTCTCGCAATTGAATGTTTAGTTCAGTTCCTATATCCAGCGTGATGAGATTGTGCGCGTTACTTGCCCCGGACATTGCAAGTATTTCTCCGTTGAGATATTCACTTTTCAATGTCGCCTTACGTTCCGAGACGAGGTATTCTTCTGGTGTATAGACGGTTTCTGCTGCGAGAGATGACATGCCTGTCTCCATGAATGTGATGAATCTTCAGCCTTGTGTTGTTGAATTATAGCACATCATGAGACAGATTGCAACGGTCTTCAATTAGTTTTTCCGTGGTTTGAATTTTCCGCGCAAGTGTTCTTTGCTTTAGGACCTGCTTTCCCAGTCACAATGCTTACCTAAAACAGACAGGAACTAAAAACCGCATGATTAAATTCGTCTAACAAACCCCTCTTGACAATTCGATGTGTGCAGGGTATAATTAAAAAAACGTAACAGGAAGCCGAGACCTACATATACCATGAATCGAATTGACAAAAAATTTCAAGAACTCCGAGACCGAGGCGCGAAGGCATTTATGCCGTACCTCTGCGCTGGCGACCCGACCCCAGAACTTACCGCCAAACTCTTGCTCACACTTGAGGCAGCAGGCGCAGACCTCATTGAACTCGGTGTCCCCTTCTCCGATCCGATTGCAGACGGACCCACTGTCCAACGCGCAAGCGAACGTGCACTCACACATAACATCTCACTCCAACAGATTCTGGAGATGGTCACGACCCTCCGTAAACAGACAGACATCCCTATCGCTTTGATGAGTTACTATAACCCGATCTTTCGGATGGGAGAGGAAGCGTTCTGCAAAGCAGCACAAGATGCAGGCGTTGACGGCCTCATCGTGCCAGACTTACCGCCAGAGCAAGCACAGCAACTCCTTGAGGTTGCGCCGCGCTATAATCTTGCCACAATCTTTCTCGCCGCGCCGACAAGTCCACCGGAACGGATGCAATTGATCGCATCTGTCAGCACCGGATTTATCTATTGTGTTTCAGTAACGGGTGTAACAGGTGCGCGGGCGATGTTGTCAGACGAAATCGCACCGATGATCACAGAACTCCGAAAACATACGGACAAGCCGATTAGCGTCGGTTTCGGTGTATCAACACCTGAGCAGGCGAAGCAGGTCGTAGATATTGCTGATGGTGCGATTGTTGGGAGTGCTATCATCAATGTTGTGGAGGAGAATATGGGTGACGAAGCTAAATTGCTCGCTGCGGTGAAGCAATTCGCGTCAGATTTGGCTGCTGGTGTGAAAGGGTAGAAGTTGCCCACATTGTATCTATCTTTTTAAATGAGATGGCGCGGCTTGAAACCGCGCCTACGAGGTCTTCTCAGCATTCACTAAGCACACAGGTCGCCCTAATCCTGTGAATCCTGATTCAGATAATCTACATACCGCGCCGAATACCAAATTCCGTCTCGAATGCCTCCCAAATGTCTTCTGAGATGTCAGCTGTTGCCGCTTCATATCCGTCCTCCACTTGTGTTTTATCCGCCGGACCAAACATAACAACACCGTCTATCGGTGCAGCGAGACAAAACTGCATCGCCAGATGACGGATATTGACATCACGTTCCTGACACCACTTCCACATTGCATACGCCTTCGGTTCCGCATCAGGATTGCGTCGGCGTTCCTCTTCAACATTCGGTTCTGCACCTGTCAAACTCCCCATGCCTAATGGACTCGCGAGGATAATACCGACATCGTGTTCGCGCGCCAGCGGTAAAGTCGTCTCTCCCACAGATTGTGATAACAGTGTATAGTCTAAGAAGGTAAGGATAATGTCAATATGCCCCGTTTCGATGAGTTCTTTGTGGAATTCATGAGAGCGTACGCCAGCACCAATGTGTCGAATATAGCCTTCTGATTTCATTTCTAACAGCGTATCCAACGCTTGACCGGGTGCCAATACGCTTTCCATATCAAGTGGATCGTGGATAAGCACAGCGTCAAGGTAGTCCGTGCGGAGATCTTTAAGGCTATTGGTGACGCTCCAGCGTGTGCCGTCTGTAGAAAAGTCTTTTGATCGTTCGGGGTGTGTGCCGACTTTCGCTTGTAGGTAGACCTTTTCTCTCAATCCATCGGAAAGTGCTTCTCCCCAGAGATGTTCCGCGTGCCCGGGATAAGTGTCAATATAATTAATACCAAGTTCAATACCGTGCCGAATTGCACCAATAACTTCAGCATCTGGTTTCCGCCACAGCCACGCTGCACCCAGCGCAAGTGAATTGGGTCGCATCTCCGTACGTCCCATCCGTCGAGTTTCTAATTTGGTGGTTGTCATAATTGTCCTATAGATTACGGCACGACGGCGCGTGCCTAATACTTTGCGAATGGTTTACGGAGAACCCGGCGGCGCGTGCCTACGACTTTGCGAGTGCCTGTCTGAGTTTATGTGTAGATTCCGCGAGCGACTCTTGTAGATACGGATAAGGGAAACCGCCCCACCGATCCGGGGGTGGCTCGTGTGCTTCCGCGATCTTCAGACTTACGAAAGTGGGTCCGGTTTCATTCCAAATTTTCGGGAGTTCGGCTGCAAACGCGTCCGAGTTATCAAATTCATGAACCTGTTCAAAACCGGCACCTTTTGCAATCATAGACCAGTTGAAACCGGCGTTGCCAGCAGGCACCGGTTGATTGCCCGTCACCTCGTACGTGCCGTTGTCACAGACAAAAAGCAGATAGTTCGGTGGTGGCGTGTTCAAGGCGGTAATTGTCGCTAACGTGCCTAAACACATCAGCATGCTACCGTCGCCGTTAAGCACAACTACCTTTCTGTCCGGTTTTGCGAGTGCGATGCCGAGCGCAAAATCGGCGGCGTGTCCCATCGCGCTCCCGACGGATGCGTAGTCCAACGGATGTGTCGATATTTTGCCCCACGGCACCGTGGTTCCCATCGTTGTGACAACGATTTCATCTGTCCGTTGGTTTGCGATGCGTTGTAAACACTCTTCTTTGATGAGCATAATTTCTCCGATCGTAGGGGCGAGTTAACCTCGCCCCTACTCTTCCTCTTTCGGTAAAAATTTGATGAGTGGAGGGGTCTTTAACACAGTCGTCGTGATTTGAACATGATCTGCGAATTCCGTTTCGGTCTCAATGCCGTCGATACCGCCACCCCAGATAGCGAATGTACGATAGTGAAGTCTGCCTTCCGCATCAGGTGTTAGGATGACAGGCAAAAGGTCAGGGTTCTCAGACATCCTTGTGTCATCTATATCGTGAGCGGAGGGAACAATGATCGCGATGCCGAGCGTGTCTATCCCCCTCGGATCTGTTCCCCAACTCCATATCCAACCTTGTTCTTTATCCTCTTTATAACCACCCTCCAAATTCGGAATACCTGTGGCGATAGCATAATCTGTCGGTAAGTCTCCATCAATATGGATATAGTGCTCAATCCAAGGGTTTTCGCCATAGATGAAGGCCGTTGATGTTAATCGGCGGATCTCACCGTTAATGTTCCACTCTGGAAAAATTCTTTGAACAACAGAGCGAATCGAACCGTTGGCAAGAATCCGGACGTAGTCACCTTCAACAGGTAGTGGAATCATCTTCTCTGTTTCTTTATGCCACAGTGCGATCCCGCCGCAGCCTATTAAACCTTCACGACGGTTTAGTACTACCATTTCGGTAGTTTCAGGATCGAGAAGTGCGTTCAGTGATAACTCAATTGATTTAACGACATTCAACTGTCCATCTGTCTGCGTTTCCTGACCGAGATCGGCAGCCTCGTTGTTGTAAGACTTGCGGATAAAGTAGGTCTCTTGATTCTCAAGGTCGCGTACGATCCACTGTTGTTCCGGTTTCTGTGTCTCTATTTGAACCTGCTGCTGGGAGAGGGTTATATTGTTACTCTCAAAGTGATGCCTGAGTTCCGGTGAGAGCGGTCTCTGGGGATCCAATTCATATTGAAACATTGCGTCCATACTGAAAAGTTCCACCCGTTTTTTGCCGTACGCGATGAATGCACCGTTCGGTTTCAGTAGATATGCTATTAAATTAGATTCCATCGCCGCGACTGCGTTCAATTCAGGGAAGATCGCCGCTCGCGTCTGTTTGTTGATATCGAGCGTTAATGTCGCTTTAACAGTCGGATCGTAAAGGATTGATACCTCTTTCGTCTCTCCTTCATCTAAATTGAGTAGGAAACAGAGTTGATCGCCTTCTCCATCATAATCCAAGTCATCTGCTTGTGCTGGAATCATCACTTCTCGTGGTGCTGTTCCAGTAACGACGGAATAGGCTTTAAAGGAGAAGTCGGGGTTCACATTTCGGAGTTGGGCTCGCGTCAACACAATCGGAACGTTCTTCCGCGGGATAGGTAACGTATTTTGAATGGAGAGCCGGATCTTATTAATCTTCTGATTGCCACCTGGCATTGTACAGGCACTGAGCATCAGCAGAGATCCGAGGGTAAGCGATAGGCATATTGTTAGGACAGTTCTCACTACATGCGTCTGAATATTTTCTTGTGTCTGTATGGTTTCCAATTTTTTTTCCTTAGTTTGAATGCTTGAGTATCTCCTCTATGCGTTAAACCTCGGGTAGTACTTCAAGCAGACGTTCAATTTCGGATACTGTATTATAAAAATGGGGTGAGACTCTGACACCACTCCCGCGTTCTGCTGTGATTATGTTTTCGGTGTAAAGCGTTTCGTAGATTTCAGCAGGTGTGTGCCTTGCACTTTCAAAGATGACAATCCCCGCTCGATCAGCGTTTGCTTTTGGTGTGATGACACGATAGCCTTTCGCCACCAATCCTGCTATGAGGCGTGCCGTGAGTTCCAAAACCTGTGCTTTAATTGCAGGGATACCGATGTCATGCAGTAAATCTATTGCGGCTTTAAGTCCATATAATCCGACGCTGTTGTAAGACCCTTCTTCAAAACGGGTTGCGTCCGGTTTCTGCGTTAGGTCGTAGTTGAGAAAATCGCGAGGATTGACGACGCTCGCCCAACCGACATTCGTGTTGATCAATTGTTCCCGTTTTTCATCGGCACAGTAAAATATCGCCGCACCCTCCGGTGCCAATAACCACTTGTGTCCATCAGCAGCGAGAATGTCAACGTTACAGGATTTCACATCCACTTCAACGACACCGAGACTCTGAATAGCGTCCACGACAAACCAAATATCGCGTTCTCGGCACAATTCACCGAGCACCGCAATATCGTTTCGGAAACCGGAGGCGAATTCCACATGGCTGATCGTTAAAACGCGTGTCCGTTCATCAATCGCAGCAGCAATATCTTCAACATAGATACGTCCATCTCGTTCTGGCACCATGCGCGTGCTAACGCCATAACGTTCCTTCAAACACCACCATGGATAAACATTCGCTGGAAACTCAACTGCGGTTGTGACGACGTTGTCTCCCTCCCGCCAGTCAATACCGTTCGCAGCGATGAGGATACCTTGTGTTGTATTCTTCATAAATGCGATTTCGGTGGCATCGGCGTTGATGAGTCGTGCTGCTGTCACACGGCATGCTTCTGCGGCTTCTGCCCAATCGTCAGCATGCACTGCCCCGTAAAGCGTGGCATCTTCTATGAATCCTGCGATTGCATCACGCACCCGACGCGATAACGGCGCAACGCCGGCGTGGTTCATATAAACGTAGGTTTCAGTTACCGGGAATTCACTGCGCCAATTTTGCCAGACTTCGCTCTCAGGAAGGCTATTCACTACAGATCCCTTCGTTGTTAGTATTCAAAAATGTTTCGACGGTGTAGTCTTTTACTTGTTTTGCATTCGCAAACGCGATGAGTTCGCCGAAGAGTCCAAAGCAGAACACCAAAATTCCGGTTGTAATAGAAATAGAACTCAGATTTGGTGCTGAAATGTTCAACACTTTCGACGAAAGCGGACCCATCTGCGGGATTAAGAGAATTCCACCGAGTATCAACAACATCACGCCGATGCGACCAAAAAGCCGAACGGGTCTCCGCTTACATCTAAAGATGAAAAAGCGAGTGAGTTTTCCCATCTCAGGTAACTTCTGTTTTGCCTGTTGAATTTTGTTCTCTGTCAGCCCCCCAAGTCCAAGTAAGGCGACTGCTAAACTCAAGCAGCTAACCATTCCGATGTTGGTATTCCCAAATAAAATGCGTCCTAAAATGAAAAAAGGGAGACTTAGAATCGCAGCGGCACGAAAAGCTCTCTGCTTCGGGTTAAAAAGGACATTTGATAGCCGTTGCCACAGCCTTTTCGGTTTTTGTGGTTTCGGGTGTGATGTGAAGACAGAAATTATGAACTTGAACGCAATAATATCTAACATAACGCGCCACACTCTTCCAAGTCCGTACTTGCTTTTTCCGAAACGTCGCGGGTGATGTGAGACAACAATCTCGGCGATACGCGCGCCTGCCACTGTGGACATCGCAGGAATAAATCGGTGCATCTCTCCGTAGAGCGGCACCTGTTTAATAACCGATGCCCGATACGCTTTAAGGGAGCATCCGTTGTCATGGATAGGCACGCCTGTCACTTTACCGATAATCCAATTGGCAACGATGGAAGGGACGCGGCGCGTCAAAAATTTATCCTGCCTCTCTTTTCGCCACCCACACACCAAGTCGTAGCCTTCGTCGAGTTTTTCAAGTAGTTTCGGAATATCGATTGGGTCGTTTTGCAAATCCCCGTCCATACTGACAATCCGTTGTCCTTGCGCGAATTCAAAACCTGCCGCCATCGCTGCTGTCTGTCCGGCATTCCTTTGGAATCGGATGACTGCCAATTGTGGTGCTTGTTTGCTCAACTCTGAAAGTACGGTGAAAGTTTTGTCCTGACTTCCGTCGTCTACAAATAACACTTCGTAAGCATCACCGATTGCTTCGCATACCGTTTGAATCTTTTCAAACAGCGGACGGACATTGTCTTCTTCGTTGTAAACCGGGACCACGATGGATAGAATTGGTGTTTCGTCCATTTTAATAGTTGTCGGTACGATTTTTTTCAAAAAAATCTTTCGGTTATCGGTTGTCAGTTAAAGAGGGTTTTGTTAAAAGAAAACCTCTATCCCCGTGATAAGCGAATCAAGAGAAGTTCCTGAAAAGGAGTTACTGCAAACTGATAACCCTTCTTACTACCAATCCGCGGAATTCATCAGAATTTGACTCGCTTCAGTGAGCGAGTCGAAGGTTCCTGCATCAACCCACTTGCCGTGAACAAGACTATATTCAAGTTCATCGCGATCAATATAGGCATTATTGACAGCGGTTATCTCGTACTCTCCACGTGCGGAGGGTTCAACCGTACGGATGATGTCAAATACGGACGCGTCGTAGAAATAGACACCTACTACGGCGTAATTACTTTTCGGATGCTCCGGTTTCTCTTCTATCGCGACAATATGGTTACCATTTAAGGTTGCCACGCCATAACGTTCTGGATCCGACACCTGTTTGAGTAATACACGCGCGCCGTGCTGTTGTGCGTGAAAATCGTTAACAGCATGCTGGATTGAAGTTTCAAAAATGTTGTCACCTAACAACACAACGGTTCTACCGCCGCGTGCAAAACCTTCCGCCAATGCGAGGGCATGCGCGATACCTTTTGCTTCTTCCTGAACCCGATAGGTGAATTCACACCCGAAGTCTTTACCACTCCCAAGCGTGTTCACGAAATCTCCAACATATTCTGGATTCGTTACGATAAGAATATCTGTAATGCCTGCCGTCGTAAGTTGTTTGACACTGTGGAAAATCATCGGCTCGTTGCCGACTGGCAGGAGATGCTTACTGGTGACTTTGGTGAGTGGGTGCAAACGGGTGCCGAGCCCGCCTGCAAGGATTACACCTTTGAGCATGGTTTCTCCGCTCTGCTCTCCATTTCATTTCGAGCAGGTTTTTGACTAATTCGCGAATAGGACTCGGACATTTTTAATTTTCTGGACCCCGTCCGGGGAAGGTGAGTTCAGCGATACCAGATTTATCCAGATCACCGAGTCCGAGTTCAATCATCCGATCATACTGTGCCTTCGTCGCTTGGGCGAGAGGGAGAGAAATACCTGCATCATCTGCTAAGTCAATGGCAATCCCTGAATCTTTAGAGGCATGTGCGGATGAAAAATAGCATTCGTGATCTCTCACCTCCATATCTTCTCCATCAGTTTCCAAGACCCGCGAGTTTGCCCCTGTTTGGGAGAAAACTTCCTGCAACACCGTCAGATCTAATCCAAGTGCAGCACCTAAGCCGAGACCTTCAGCGAGTCCCGCAGTGTTGATATTCATTACCATGTTGACGAGTGCCTTAACCTGTGCTGCCTGTCCAGCTTCACCGATATAACGCAGCGAAACGCTCATCGAATCCAGAATGGCACTTGCTTTGTCGAATGTTTCTTTTTTACCACCGCACATTAGATACAGTGTGCCTTCGCGTGCCTGTGTAATGCTACTCGCCATACACCCTTCGAGGCTCTCCGCACCATGCTTCGCAGCTAAGGCTTCAATGTCAACGTGCACTTTCGGGCTGATCGTCGCGCAATTAATAAAAACTTTGCCCGAGGCACCTTGAATTAGGCTATCATCCGCATCTTCGGAGAAGATTTGTCGCATCGCCACGTCGTCTGTAACTACGGTAATGATATAGTCTGCGAGTGCCGTAACCTTTGAGAGTTCTCCCACCGCTGTTGCACTGATTTCTGTTGCGAGTTCTTGCGCGCGTTCGCTTGCGACATCGTACACAACAGTCACGTCAAACCCTTCGTCATTGAGATGTCGGGCGATATTCGCCCCCATTCTACCTACCCCTACAACACCAATTTTGTAATCAGCCCTATTTTGTGACTGTGCCATATTTGCCTCCTTGCTATTATCAACCTTCACACTGCAAATCTATATTAAATAAGTCATCCTGCGATTATGATGCCAATCGCTTTAGGTAGATTCAATTCTTACATATTTGTAGATGTTTGTCAAGTTTTTCGTTTCCTTTTCTCTTGACAACCGGCAACTGATAACTGCTCTGTTAAAAATTGAATACCTCTGTAAAAATTAAAAAATGTTAACATTTTTTCTGAATTTAGTATAATGTGAAAAACGATGAACGGAATACCAGCGAGTTAGGTTTCTGTGGCTGAGAATACATCGGTACGTTTCTTTTTCCTAAGGAGGTCTCACCATGAACCGTTTCACATACGCCTTCAAGCTCCGAATAGATCGAGCCGCTCTTCTCGTCCTTGCATTCTCGTTTCTTGCAGTGACGATTATTGGGTGCACACCAGGTAGTATTATTCCGCTCGGCACTAAGCTTCAGAACGCCGATACTGCGTTTGACGCGGCAAAAACGACTGAAGTGCGCGACGAGGACCCTGAAAAAATGGAGAAGAATCGCCAGAAGCAGCAGGAACGTTACGATAAAGCGATAGCACTCTATTTGGAGGTTATTGAACGCGATACGAAAGGAAAGTACGCACAACGCGCACATTACCAGATCGCCAGAATCTATAAGCGCCGCTACGATTGGGATAAAGCGACTGAGCATTACCAAGCGATTGTCGCCTTGGATCCTACTGGGTATTACGCAAACGAAGCGAAAGCGGGTACGGCGAATATCCAGAAAAACCGCGAAGTCATTAAAACGAAGTGGGCTGAATACCAACACTATAAGACTATTTACGATAGTGCCCCGACGGACGAGACCTTTAACATCGCTGCAAAGGCACTCTACGAGGTCGCACGTGCTTATGAAAGTTTAGAGAATTACACCGAAGCCATCCGCAATTACGAGCGACTGGTCGAAGAGTTCCCTGAACACTCCAAATCACCGCAGGCGCAGTTCCAGATTGGCAACGTCTATTTCTATACGCTTTTTGACTATCAAGGTGGATGGCCCGCCTTTGTGGCTGTCACTGAGAAATTTCCCGACTCTTACGAAGCCTCGCAAGCCGGAACGCTCCTAAAGCAGACGGCGGATATTTTACAGGAAATTAACGAACTGAAGGATGAAATTGATAAGTTTCGCACTAAGAAAGCGGTCGAACACGAAAAAAATGGTCGGAAGATTAGATCTGCTGATATGTGGGTAGAGGAATATAGCGATTTGGCTGTTCAGAATTTTCAACAGATTGCGAGCAACTGGCGGAAACTTCGCAACTACCCACGCGCTATTAATGCCTACCAAACGTTGGCGAGAGACCTATCACATAAGAAGTTCGCCGCCGCGGACGCATTGTTCCGAACCGGAGAGCTCTTTCAGCAGAATGGTGACTACGAACGCGCAATTGAGGCGTATAGCAACCTGTTAGAACCCGCTCCAGAGTCTATATGGCGAAACGAAGTTATTTACCAGCGGGCGGTCTGCTATCGTTCTATCGGCGAATTTGAAGCCGCTGATGAAGGATTTAAACTCTATAGGAGCATTACAGAAGGCGATACTCCCGCGGAGTATCATAAAAGGATACTCCATGAAAACTGAGTGTTTCTATTTTGATAAAAATATAATAAAGCGTTGACTTTTTTTTAAAATTTAGTATAATGTCGGGAATGATGAACGGAATGCCGACCAGTTAGGTTTCTCTGACTGGAAATATATCGGCATATTTCTATTTTCCTAAGGAGGACTCACCATGAACCGTTTCACATACGCCTTCGGTCTCCGAATAGATCGAGCCTCTCTTCTCGTCCTTGCATTTGCGTTTCTTGCAGTGACGATTATTGGGTGCACACCAGGTAGTATTATTCCGCTCGGCGCCAAGCTTCAGAATGCCGATACTGCATTTGACAACGCAGAAACGACTGAAGTGCGCGACGAGGACCCTGAAAAGATGGAGAAGAATCGCAAGAAGCAGCAGGAACGTTACGATAAAGCGATGACACTTTATTTGGAGGTCATCGAACGCGATACGAAAGGAAAGTACGCACAACGCGCACATTACCAGATCGCCAGAATCTATAAGCGCCGTTATGACTGGGATAAAGCAACTGAGCATTATCAAGCGATTGTCGCCTTGGATCCTACTGGGTATTACGCAAACGAAGCGAAAGGGGGTACCGCGAATATCCGGAAAAACAGCGAAGTCATCAAAACCAAGCGGGCTGAATACCAAAACTATAAGGCTATTTACGATAGTACCCCGACAGACGAGACCTTTAACATTGCTGCAGAGGCACTCTACGAGGTCGCACGTGCTTACGAAAGTTTAGAGAATTACACCGAAGCCATCCGCAATTACGAGCGACTGGTCGAAGAGTTCCCTGAACACTCTAAAGCACCGCAGGCGCAATTCCAGATTGGCAACGTCTATTTCTATACGCTTTTTGACTATCAAGGCGGTTGGCCTGCATACGTTGGTGTCACTGAGAAATTCCCTGATTCTTACGAAGCCTCCCAAGCCGGGACGCTCCTAAAGCAGACAGCGGATATTTTACAGGAAATTAACGAACTGAAAGATGAAATTGATAAGTTTCGCAATAAGAAAGCGGTTGAATACCAAAAAACCGGTCGAAAAATCACACCTGCTGATATGTGGGTAATGGGGTATAGCGACCAAGTGGTTCAGAATTTCCAACAGATTGCGAGCAACTGGCGGAAACTTCGCAACTACCCGCGTGCTATTAATGCCTACCAAACGTTGGCGAGAGATCTATCACATAAGAAATTCGCCGCCGCGGACGCATTGTTCCGAGCCGGAGAGCTCTTTCAGCAGAATGGTGACTACGAACGCGCAATTGAGGCGTATGGCAATCTGTTTGACCTCGCTCCAGAGTCTACATGGCGAAACGAAGCGGTTTACCAGCGGGCGGTCTGCTATCGTTCTATCCGTGAATTCGGAGCTGCTTATGAAGCCTTCAAAGCCTATATGAGCATTACAAAGGGAGATACACCGTATCTTCGTGAAGCAGAGCAGATTGTACGCCAGTATGAACTTGATCAGGATGAAGACGGATACCCGTTCTACCAAGAACAGGAAGCTGGAACCTCTGACCAGGATGCGAGTTCTCATCCGGGCATGGGCAGCTAATCCCGATTTTTAGGGAAACCGCTACGCTTTTTCCCGGTTTCCCTACGTCGTTTTGGCATAACAATGGTGGTCGTGTACTTGTAGGGCGAGGTCTCCGAACTTCGTTATCGTTCATAGGCGAACGGGATAGGGACTCGTCCCTACAAACACAACCCGATATTGCATCTTGAAGCACTTATCACTCTTCCCGCCAAATCCCGATGCGGTGATGATATTCGATCAAGCGTTATCTGCAGATGAGATTATGAAGCTCGCTACGCAGGATCTCGCCGTTGAGGCTTTAAATAAGTTAACAACGACGTGGAGCAAAATCAAGCGTTCTCGTTAACCAACCTGATAGAATGAGGTTCCTGTTCCTTATAAAGAGGTGAAAGCATGCAAAACGTATTGGAAGACGCGGGTGACGCTGTTGCTACACCTCAACAGCATTCGGGACGTGTGTCAAGCATGTTCAGAGATTACCGGAACAATTTCGGTCTGTTTTGGCAAGTGATGTTCCCCCTTATTCTCGTCAACCTCTTGCTCTATATGGGGATGTTTCTATTTTTCAAATTAATATCTCCCGAAGGGCAATGGACTATAAGCACAGAAGGCAGCCTTGCTACTCACACATTATCTCCTCAATCAGCACAACCAACAGGTGTCGTATGGGGAACGAATTTCGGCTTTTCAGCTGCGCATATCGGTTTGTTATGGTTGGCTATGTGTCCTCTCGCTTATACTATAGTGCAACGCCGTAACGGCATAGACCAAACTTTCAAAACGGTTTGGCAACAGACGCTCCGTAAAACCTCCCCTATTTTAGGTGTCGCTTTTTTAATCGCGATCCTTGCACCAAGTGTTCCAATAATCCTCGGTTTCCTTGTTTTTGAAATGTTTCTTGAGAAACTGATCCCGTCTTATGCTTCCGCCTTCATTTTCGTATCAGTGTGTATTGGGTTTGCTTGGTTTTTCTTGATAATCTATTTTGCTGTGAAATGGAGTCTCTACAACCAAGGGATTATGATTGAGAATCTGTCAGCAATGGCTGCGCTTCGGAGAAGCAGTGAATTGGTGTGCGGCGCGTGGTGGCGGTTTTTCGGAATATATCTGCTACTTATTTGGGCATCTACGGTGTTGACTTCCCTACTACTCGGTTTAACGTTAGTACTTCTCTCTTTTGGCGTTCCTGAACTTGTCCCTATGCGTGAAGAAGTATTGCAACCGGCTAAGTTAGTTAGTCTCCCTGTTGGAGGTTTTGGAAAATTAACTTTAGAGGGTATGCCTAATTTTTGGACAGTAGGGGTGATAGTTAGTGTACACACACTGGTGCATGCTATATTGGCACCTGTCTGGGCGAGTCTGACAACGCAGCTCTATATGGAACAAGCCGACAAACATGCGCAGCAGGTCTCAACGTAATCTGATTTTTGAGGATTAAAGGAACAGTTGAACGCGGGAACGTTCTTCCGGCGGTAAGTAGTTGTAAACTTTTTGTCGGATGAGTTCAGGTGTGTAACGACGGGAAAAATGCGTCAAAACAATATGTTCGCTCTCAATATCGGCTAACATCGGAGGTAACATCTCAAGGTGTAGATGCATTGTCTTCTTGGCACGGGTTCGGTGTTCCGGTAGGATAAACGTGCATTCGCAAATCAGCACTTTGCACTGCTTCAGCAACGGGTGCGCATCAATCGGGATACTCCGCGTATCACCAAGATAAGCGACTAACGGCAATTGCACCTCCCTTGTGACTTCAACTCCTGACCGTTTCAATTCCACGATGTCCCGTCCTGACAAATGCTGAAACTCCGGTTTCAGTTTTTTCCGAACCTCACAAATCAAATAAGAGACAGCGGGGACACTATGGTTGCCGGGCAAAATGTGTGCGACTAAATTCTGCCGAAACGGAAGTGCTTCACCTACCCGAACCGGTGTGATTTTATATGCCCAACCTCTACCCGTATCCAAAGCGGAGATCTTATCAAGGATGTGCGTCAGTTGTTTAGAACCTTTCCACGGCACATAGATATTACCCGGCGGTATACCCGAAAGCCAACGTTGACTGATGTAGATGGGCAATCCAAAATAGTGGTCCAGATGGAAGTGCGAAATGAATACGTTGCCGACCCCGATAAAGTTCATCGGGCATCTGCCTAAATCGAAGACGAGATCCAGCTCTTTTACGCGAACGTAAGTAGCGACAGCAGAACTCGATTTTCCCTCAAGTGTTAAATTACCACAGTGCAACAATGCCATATTAGATTATTGTAAAATAAAAAAGATACAGACTCCTGATGGTGGGCGCGCTTTATAAGCACACCACTCGATGGTGTCTCGTTAATTGTAGTATCTATTGTATGCGATAGTCGGTGAGTTGTCAAATCCTTTTTCTAATAAAACATATTCTTCATTCACGTCTTGCGAAAGGACAAAAAATGCGTATCGGAATTATTGGCGGCAGCGGTTTTTATCAGATGGAAGGCTTAACAGATATTGAAGAAATCGAGGTCGAAACCCCGTTCGGCAAGCCGAGCGACGCTCTGATTCTGGGCAACCTTGATGGGAAGCCCGTTGTTTTTCTACCGCGACACGGTGTTGGACACCGATTGCTTCCCTCTGATATTAATGTCCGTGCCAATATTTATGCTTTAAAATCGTTAGGTGTCGAGTGGCTTATCTCTGTGAGTGCCGTCGGAAGCCTGCGACAAGATATTGAACCTCGCCATTTTGTTATACCGGATCAACTCTACGACCACACCAAGGACCGGAAATCTACCTTTTTCGGCGACGGTATTACTGCCCATGTCAGTCTGGCACATCCTTTCTGTTCACAGTTGAGCACCTTTTTATCCATGGCAGCTACGGAAGTCGGGGCAAATGTCCATAACGGCGGCACCTACATCTGTATGGAGGGACCGGCATTTTCTACACAAGCGGAGTCTGAACTTTACCGACACTTCGGTTTTGACATTATCGGGATGACTGCAGCGCCGGAAGCGAAACTCGCTCGCGAGGCTGAAATCTGTTATGCTGTCCTTGCATGTTCTACCGATTACGATTGTTGGCACCCGGAACATGATAACGTGACAACCGAGATGATTCTTGATAACGTCCGTTTTAATGTTGAGACTTCCAAAAAGGCGGTCCGAGCCGCTGTTGCTAAGATCCCTGAAGATCAACGTAACTGCGCCTGTTCAAGTGCTCTTCAATACGCGCTCGCGACACATCCAGACAAAATATCGACGGCTAAGCGACACGAGTTAAAATTCCTATTGGACAAGTACTTGGCGTAGTGTCTCGAAGATTCTATCTGCCTCGGCTTCCGTTAGAATAAGCGGAGGCGCGATGTAGATAATGCTTTCCGGCTCCTCGACAGCGTGACCGATTTTCCCAACGATAACCCCTTTTTCTTTCAATTGCCCTACAATGCGGTTTGTCTTTGCTGTTGCGAGGTGCGTGCCATCGGCTTCAATAAACTCCACACCGATCAGTAACCCTTTGCCACGTACATCGCCAACGATGGGGAGTGCTTGCAGCGTCTCTAATTTCGAGAGCAGATGCGCACCGACTTTTTCCGCATTTTCCCAGAGACGTTCTTCTTGGAGAATTTTCAGGTTCGCAACTCCCGCAGCGCACGCGACTGGATGTCCGCCATAGGTACAGACTTGAGCGAATTCCCTATTTTCGTCGGTATCTCCAAGGAACGCGTTGAAGACTTTTGTTGAAGCAACGCAAGCACCGAGTGGCAAGTACCCGCTTGTTAACCCTTTTGCTAATGTGATGAGATCCGGTTGTACGTCCCAATGCTCGCACGCGAACATTTTACCAGTCCGTCCAAATCCAGTAATCACCTCGTCAAGTATGAGGAGTAAGCCGTAATCATCACAGATTTGCCGGAGTTTTGGGAGATACTCGTCAGGGGACACAATCGCACCGCCGCCACCGATGATAGGTTCTGCGATGATCCCAATGACGGTTTCAGGTCCCTCTCCTTGGATAATCCGCTCAATGTCATCGGCACACGCAACACCACAGGTGGATGGTTCTAAGCCGATTGGACATCGGTAGCAGTAGGGCGGATGCGCGTGTGGAAACCCCGGAACGAGCGGTTCAAATGCTTTACGCCTTCGTGGCTGTCCTGTCGCAGACATCGCACCATAAGTGAACCCATGATAACCACGATACCGACTGATAATCTTGTAGCGATTCTCACCCGGATAGGTTTGTCTACCGTACTGCCGCGCGATTTTAATCGCGGTTTCGTTTGCCTCCGAACCGCTGTTACAAAAATAGACGTGATTCAAATCACCCGGAAGGCACGCGGTAAGCTGCTCCGCTAACATCGTTGCGGGGACGTTAATTTGCGAGTGTGGATAGTAAGGTAACTTCTGTATCTGTTCATAGACAGCATCTGCGATTTCCTGCCTGCCGTAACCGACATTGACATTCCATAGCGCGGAATAAGCATCTAAGTACTCGTTGCCTTCTGCGTCCACAACCGTTGTCCCGTGTGCCGATTCAAAAACGGCTAACGCTGTCTCTTCAAGGCGTTGATGTTGAAACAACGGATGCCACACGTGTGCTTTATCGACTTGTCTATAATCTTTTGCCATATTTTTTCCTGTGATAGTTATCGGTTTTAGTAGTTATCAGTTATCAGTACGGTTTTTTACAGAAAAACCTTTCAGTTTTCAGAAAGACGGTTTCGGATTATCAAAAATCTCTTGTAACTGACAACTGACAACTGACAACTGACAACTATTCTTACATAGAGGTAGGCGCGGAAATGCCTAAAAGCGTTAGTCCGTTTTTCAACACGCTTTGTACACTCTGTATCAGGATAAGCCGTGCGTGCGTTTTTTCCATGTCTGCCGGATCCAGGACCCGATGTTGATTGTAGTACGGATGAAAAATGCCCGACAGTTCATATAGATAATGCGGAATACGGTGCGCCTCGCGTGCCTCTGCACTTAGGAGCACTATTGATGGGAATTCGGCTAACTTGCGGATCAGTTCATGTTCCATCGGTTCAGTCAGCAGTTTTAGGGAGACCTCTTCAATAGGTTTCGGTGTAATACCCTGTTCATCTCCTTGTTCAAAAATGCTATAGCACCGTGCATGTGCGTATTGAATATAGAAGACAGGATTTTCGCTGGCGTGTGTGACTGCCAATTCCATGTTGAAGTCGAGGTGGCTGCTGTTGGCGCGCATGAGAAAGAAATAGCGGGCGACATCTACGGCGAATTGCTCGCCGACAGTCTCTGCGAGTTCGTCAATAAGGGTATCAAGGGTATAAAACTGTCCGCGCCGTTTCGACATGTCTTGCCGTTTACCTTCGGCATCGACAAGGTTCACCTGTTGAATGATCGACATTTCTAACCAGTCATCAGGTAAACCGAGTGCTTTCACAAGGCTTTTGAGACGACTAATATGTCCTTGATGGTCGGGTCCAAGCAGGTCAATGACTGTTGTGAAGCCTCTGTCAAATTTATCACGGTGGTAGGCGGCATCCGGCACAAAATAGGTATATTCACCGTCCTGACGGATGACGACACAGTCCTTATCGTCGCCAAAATCTGTCATCCGAAACCATGTCGCACCTTCGGCTTCATAGAGGTATTCTTTCTCTTCAAAGAGTTGGATGATCTCCTCTGGCTTCCCGCTCTCCCGAATCCTTTTTTCACTGGACCAGACATCAAAATTGACCCCGAAACGTTCTAAAGATGCTTTTTGTTGACCTAAGATGTGTGCAATGCCTTTGTCTCGGAAAAGTGCTACCCGTTCGTCTGTTTTAAGTCCGAGATGCTTATCACCATCTGTCTCAACGATCGTTTGTGCGAACTCCTGCAGGTATTCTCCTTGATAGCCGCCCTCTGGAATTTCCAACCCTTTTTCACCGAGTGCTTGCCGGTAGCGGACATCTATGGATTCACCGAGCCGTTGGACCTGACCACCCGCATCGTTGACGTAGAATTCACGGATTGCATTGTAGCCTACAGCATTTAGGAGGTTAACAAGTGTGTCGCCAACGGCTGCGGCGCGCCCGCTCACAATGTTAAGG
This sequence comes from Candidatus Poribacteria bacterium, assembly GCA_965208735.1. GTDB lineage: Bacteria > Poribacteria > WGA-4E > WGA-4E > WGA-3G > WGA-3G. The sequence goes on along the minus strand of CBDBPM010000002.1, from coordinate 2,661,308 downwards.
GGACCCGTCGGGTTAGCACTGACAAACTCTATTTGGACTTGCTTTCCGGCACCTTTCTCGCAAGTACCATAAGCCGATTGCATCGCTGTAATTGTGTGGAGTGTGTCGTAAAGCCAATTATCGGAGAGGTGGATATTAATGAAACCTGCCCCGGCGATGTCGATTTGGCGGATAATCGCATGCGCATCAAGGTCTATGTGTTTAACGATTATTTCAGCGATGTTGCGCGGTGCCATCCGTGCCTGTTTGGAAAGTCCTAATGCAATTGGGGTGGCAATATCGCCGTGTTCAGGCGTTTTGGTGGGTGAAAACGGAATAGTGGGTACTTCGGATATAGCGAGTTCGCCAGCATCGACTGCAGCGTGGATTGCGCTTTCTAAGATATTGTGAATTTCTGTTTTAATTGTATCCATATCAACCAAATCAAGATGCGTATCAGTCAGTGTTTCGTATGAGGTTCAACATTTTTAATAATCAAAATTATATCACAATAAGGAGGACATGTCAAACTTTGATTTGTTGTGGGCAGGGTTATTTATAGTGGACTTAAGAATTAATGAGACATCCCAAAACCGGTGCGGTTAGGAATGCAGATCGCAAATGTAAAGCTAAGACAAATTTGGTCTCCGCGTGTGGGAAACCAAATTTGGGTGAGTACACCGCAAAACCGCACTATAGGTGTCAATTTAAGAGAAACAGACATGTTTTTTAGTCCCGTAGGGTTTATTTGCTTGGGTGTTTCTTCAGCATCTGTGTAGACGCATATTGCCAGAAGTCTTGAACCCCGTAGGGGTGTCATCTATAGAACCTTCGCTATTCTACAGATGCCGCCCCTACGGGGCTGAAGGTTTAGGTTCATACGCGCGTACTACATAGATACTGAAGAAACACCCAAGCAAATAAACCTTACAGGACTGAAGAGGTCTTAGAAGTCATCAAGGTTTCCTCTTAGAACCCGGTTCGGTTAGGAAACCGAACCTACCGGGCCTGGAGGATCGCTAAATTGACACCTATGGGGCTGGGTAACCCAGCCCCTACGAGTTACCGTGTGTGCAAATAATTATGGGATTTACTATAAAACTAAATGACCGTGTCTATGCTATAGGGGATACTTGCCACAGACTAACAGTCTATGCTACAGGGCTTCTGGGTATCAACTACTGCTTTGTCACGCCAGAGTCGATGGGTACAAAGATCGCGAGCGACAGAAACACCCAAGCAAAACACTCGCTCCTACCGAAGAGGCGTGTGTCTCTTGAAATCGGTATGTGAAAGAAATATTTTCGACCCATCATTTTAAGGATGACAAAGCACTACGCTTCATCGGTTGGAGGTGTGGACTCTTGGATTTCCTCGGTTTCACCTGTAATTGCGTTCTGTTGAGGTGGTGGCTGCATGGCGAGTGTGAATTTCTCCATAACTTGAACAATAGCATTGGGATCCCCGCTGGACGCGATTTGCTGGAATGCTTCTAACGCAACTGTAAACTGCTTCAGTACACTCGGCAGCTGCGGTGCAGGTAACACATTCGCGAATGCTTGCTGATCAGCCGGAGACAACTTCTCTAAACTCTCCAATGTTTTGGTTAATGACTGTGTTAGGGATTGCAAGTCATTTACAGAATGCTCTTTGTTATTCAAGGTATGGTTAACGCGTTCTGCGTGTTTGGCTAATAGTGCGATGCGTTCTGCTGGTGTTGAGAATGACGTGTTGCTTATCTCTTGGATATACTGTTGGCGTTCCTCCCGCCAGACTGCGCCGTATTTCTTTTCGGGCCAGCGTGCTGTCCCCGGTTTCAGATATGCGAGTCGTGAAATCAGCAGCTCCTTAAGTTTCTTCTCACCGATTGCATCGCGCTGTGCTAATCGCTTCATTATACTGTTTTCAGCGATCAAGATTGCGACTGCCTCGGCGGTAGAGAGTCCTCGTGCGTGACAGCGGACAATCACCTCGCGGTGTTCGTCAGAGATAAAATGGGCAATGACTTTGGTTAGTTCTTTACGGATCACTCTTTTCATGTCATGTATTATCTCCATATCGGTGCCGTCTAAATTCGTGTCAGCGGTTCCGACCCATTGTTCAGCGATAAAATCTTGGATGCTTCTGATAACTGCCTCAACACGTTCATCTCCCTCTAAAGTGGTGAACAGTTCATTTCGATTGGCACGGGCTTTGTCATAGTGTTCTGCGATTTCGTGGTCTATTTCATCTTCGTAGAGGAGTCCGGTTTGGAGTAAGGTTTTTTCGTTTTCTGTATTGCTCATTGTTGTCTCCATTTCTATGAGAATTATGAAATTTCACAGTATTTCACAGTATTTCACAGTAAGGCTCCGAAGATGGTGTTTCGTTACCCGCAACGAAGCGAGGTGTGACAAGGGTTTTGAAGGTGTTGTCAAGCCTCTTGATTTTTTTCACACCTGTGAAATTTTGATTTTAAGATTCTGGTCGTTATGCCTGCGAACATAGTGGTGGCGTGGGTTTACGAGCGTTTCTATTGTTGGCATTTAAAATGCGTTACTGTGAAATTTCTGTTCATGGGTCTAAGGTTATCGGATCGTTGTTGTCCCGGCTGTTGTTACCTTAGCGGGATGCGGTCCACCCGACACCGGATGCTGGGTGTATTCTATTCTATAGACAACTCAAATAAATTATAGTTAGTTAAGTATATCACAAATGAGAAGTGGATGCAAATTATTTTTTTATGGGAAGGACTGTTTGGAGGAGATATTTATTTGTTATTTTTATATTAACATTTAGTTTTATTTGTTTGGGAGGCGTTTATTGTTTGAACTGTGATTTATAGGGTTTTCTATGATTTTGTACATGGCAGTCGGCTTTCAGCCGTTGGTTATTCAGGTGTGGGTTGTATGCGTATTCCTGTTTCGGTGTTTCTTGGATTTCGCCTTGCGCGGCGATGCCTGCGGGTGGGTTGTTTTTTCGGGTTGCGGTGTCGTGTCGGTAGTCTTGGACTTCTTTTTGTTGCGTGGTGCGCTTTTTTCTCGCCATTGTGTAGCCTCTTTATGAAAATTCAAAGCATGAGTTGGACTGCGAAATTTTCATTCGATAGTCATTGTCAAATAAACCCAATTTACGGTATAATATATCATGTAAATTTTTTGAAGTCAAGGAGGAACTACTTAGTCAGAAGCATTCAGTTTTCAACGAAAATCGAGTTTGGAAACCCTGAGGAAACACTGTAGCAAACATGCTACAAGAGAAAACGGAAACGCACCATCTATAAGCATGTTCCGAGCCTCTAAAAGATGAACTGAATACCTCTACTATTTAGTAAGCGTATCATGAGACAAGTTGTTATTTATCCGGGAGAAGATGGTTATTGGGTTGCAGAATGCCTCAGTTTGCCAGGTTGCATCAGTCAAGCAAAAACGAAACAGGAGGCGGTCAATAATATCAGAGAAGCGATTGAAGGATATATCGCTGTGCTTGAAGAAGATGGGTTACTGATTCCGGAAGAACGCTTTGAGGCGTTAGTGTTAGCAGTATGAGTAGGTTACCGGTAATTTCTGGGCAAACATGCATGAAAACGCTTGCCAAAGTTGGTTTTTATTAGAGATGGTATAAGAAGAAAACTTACGGGATCCACCAGAAAGAGGAGTAGAACAAGTGCGAGTGCTTATTATGTCGGATATGGAAGGTGTTAGCGGTATCGTTGTGTGGGATCAGGTGAACGGTGGCGCGGCGATGTTTGAAGAGGGACGGCACCTCTATACGGAAGAGATTAACGCCGCAGTCCGCGGTGCGAAAGCTGCTGGTGCAACGGAAATCGTCGTTGTAGATTGCCACGGGGCAGGAAAGGGTTGGACTTTTAATTCACTCATCCCTGATAAGATTCATCCAGATTGTGAATGGGTGGCACATCACGGTTGGGGGCGCTATGAAGAGATGTGGGAAAATGGTTGCGATGCGTGCTTACTCATCGGTATGCATGCTCGTAACGGCACGCCTGACGGTGTTCTCTGCCATACCATTTCCAGTGTGCAATACCGGAATCTCTGGTTCAATGACGATTTGGTAGGTGAAACGGGTGTGAACGCTGCGCTCAATGGTGCCTACGGTGTTCCTGTCGCACTTGTTACAGGCGATGCGGCAGTCTGCCGAGAAGCCAAAGAACTCCTCGGCGATTCACTGCCTACAGTCGCTGTTAAACAGGGGTTAAGCCGATTTAGTGCACGACAACTCCCACCGGTTCGTGCCCGCCAGTTGATCGAGGATGCCGCGAGAGATGCACTCACGGATTTATCGGGCGTTAAACCCTACGTTCCTGATGCTCCGACGACAATCAAGATTGAACTTGGAAGTGTTGATAAACTCGGAGAATTCAAAGGACGACAAGGGGTTGAGATCACAGGTCCCGTTACCGTTGAAAGCCGTGCAAAAGATTGGCTGACGGCGTGGAACCAGTTTTGGCCCTATGTCTAACAAGATTTACGCAAATTGCGTCCAAAAGCAATATATTTAACCCCCTAAATCCCCCTTATCAGGGGGACTTTGACGCTATCCATTGATTTAACCCCCTAAATCCCCCTTATCAGGGGGACTTTAAGAGGAAGTGTGCCCTTATCAGGGGACTTTAAGAAGGAATGCGTAGGTCCTATCTAAGATTCGTCAAGAACGTCAAGCGGGTCACCAGAGGTATCTTTTCGTTCTAAAATTTCAACCTCATAGCCATCCAGGTCGGTGATGAATGCCATTTTCATGCCGCCGGATGTGAATTGCTCGCGCCATTCATCTGGCCAAATTTCCAATCCTGCTTTCTCTAACTCATCGCAACATTCGACAATATCAGGGACACCGATCGCAAAGTGCATCAGATCCTCTTGGACCTGAAGTTCAAAATCCGGTGAATAGGTTAACTCTAAGGTGTGTGCGTTGCCGGGGAGTTCGAGGTGTACGATCTGGTTGCCTGCCGGGGATTTATCGCTCCGACTGAGGACTTTAAACCCCAAGTGATCGCAATACCAGTCGATAGAAGCGTCAAGGTCGCTGACGCGAACCCGTGTATGTAAAAAAACTGCCATTTCAGTCTCCTTTTTGAGAATTATGGGGACATAATAACATGCCTGATAGATTTTGGCAAGAAATTTGCGTGTGTTTTGGTGCGATTTTTTAGTTGAAAATGAGAACAGTATCATCTATAATGGTGCTCAATTAAAGGGCAAGAAATTCCACACAGCATGCTACCAAAGTGCTCCTATAAGGTAATTATAAATGAATCGAAAAACCGATAGACCGAATGTTCTCTTTATCATGTCCGACCAGCACCGATACGACTACCTCGAAACTGCCGAGGATGCCCCTGCTGCCCTCAATACTCCGAATATGCGACGGTTGGCAGAAACAGGTGTCAGTTTTCCGAATTGCACTGTGAATGCACCCGTCTGTGCGCCTTCACGCATCGCGCTTGCATCTGGACTGCAACCCTCTCGATTGGGGGCAGTGGACAACGGGAGCTTTCTACCTGCTACTGTGCCAACCTACTATCAACAACTCCGGGACCACGGCTATCGCGTCGGATGCGTCGGAAAACTTGACCTTGCGAAACCCGACGGCTATAACGGACGCTACGGCGACCGACCTCGTACCTACAGTTGGGGGTTCACGCATCCTGAAGAGTGTGAAGGTAAGATGCACGCGGGCAGTTCGCCAACGCCTATCGGTCCCTATACCCACTATCTTGAAGAAAAAGGCGTGCTTAAAGCGTTCCACGAAGATTATCGGAAACGCAGTGGCGGCGGTTGGATTAAGAACGGATCTCACGATTCTGTCCTCTCTACGGAAGATTTCGCTGATACCTATATCGGCAGACGCGCTACCGAATTTATTGAGACTATTCCCGATGATTTCCCGTGGCACATGTTCGTCAGTTTCGTTGGACCGCACGATCCGTTCGACCCACCTACCGAATATGGCGATAAGTATCGGAATGCTGAGATGCCGCCTGCTATCGTTGACGATATGGAGGGGAAACCTGAGTGGGTGAAGCGACGCGTTGTTGATGTTAGTTCTGAGGATATTGCTGTAACACAACAACAATACTGTGCTGCGACGGAACTGATTGATGATCAGATTGGTGAAATGCTTCGCGCACTTGAACAGCGCGGCATGCTTGACAATACCTATATCATTTATTCAAGCGACCACGGAGAAATGCTCGGTGACCACGGACTTTACACCAAGAGTGTCGCTTATGAAGCGTCGTTACGGGTGCCACTGATTGTCGCTGGACCTGGCATTCCCAGTAATCAAATTTCGGAGAGTTTGGTTGAACTGATTGATCTGAATCCGACGATATGCGATTTGGCAGATGTGCCGGTATTGCCACGTATTGATGCACACTCTATTGCGCCTGTGCTTCGTGGTGAGACTGAAACACATCGTTCCGAAACCGTGAGTGCGCTCCGAAACTTCCGTTGTATCCGCACGGCAACCCATAAACTCATCGAAAATTATAACGATGTGACCGAGTTATATGATCTGGAAAACGATCCAACGGAGCTGCAGAACATCGCAGCGTCGGAGCGTAAAACTGTCGGAACGCTTAAAGGACGTTTGGGCAGACGGTTCCGGGCTGAGTTGGGCACGGATTGACGAACAGAACTTACGCAAACTAAGCAAATATCGGACATTTGGACGCAAAAAGCGATAATTTTCGTATTTTTAACCCCCTAAATCCCCCTTATCAGGGGGACTTTAAGAAGGCGGGCATAAGTCCTAATACTATTTCTAAATGATGATCGGACATTACCGATTTTCATGAATGTTTAGCGATGTGGAACAAACTAACAGTTTATTCTACATAAAGAGGGGTTATTATAGTAAAGTTTAGAATTAATTAGACACTCTCAAACAGTCTGAATACCTATAACAGGCATTCAGACTGGCACAAACTGGAAGTTTATGCTACGAATGTGTCTATTTATTTTTGGGTTTCACTATAATAGAAATGATATAAGTTCTTGCGGTAACCAAGAAATAGAAGAAGTTCCCTTATGCATGCAAGCCACACCTACGACGCAAAGGGTGCGTACCATCATATCACACAACTCGCTATTCCGAGGTTGGTGGGTAGCGCAGGCGAGGCAGAAGTACAAGACTATATCGTCGAGCACTTCACTGAATTAGGACTGGATGTGTCGTGGGAACCGTTCGCATTTACGAAATTCCCCGCTGAAGTCTTGCCACGTATCCTTTCTGCGTTCTTTGTACTGATCGTTTTATTTGTGCCGTGGTTCGGTGAACGATTTCCGATACCTGTATGCTTTGCCTGTGTCCTGAGTCTTACTGTAGCGATGTTCTTTACGCAGTGGCAAAAACGGCTTGAGGGGTTATATGATGTCGGTCGGAAGTATCGGACAGAGAACATCATCGCAAAAAACAATGCAAACCGAGACGGTAAGACCCCTGCTTTCTTGTTCGTTGCACACTACGACTCTAAATCACAAGTATTACCGATTGCTGTGCGAATGATGGCTTATGGTATCGCAATTGTCGGACTTATGGCACTGACGATTTTAATGCTGGTTAAGGTTATTGCCCTCATTTGGCTACCTAATTACATTGTCTGGAGTATTGCTGGGATTACCAGTTTTTGTCTGTTGCTTTTGCAAATTAATTTGACGGAGAACCGCTCTCCCGGCGCGTTTGATAACGCTTCTGGTGTGGGTGTTATGCTTGAAGTGGCGCGCGTAGTGATGGCGCGCGGCGATAAAAAATCCGTAACATTTCTTGCCGCTGGTGCAGAAGAATATGGCATGTGCGGGGCATTGCGTTATATTCAAGCGCATGCCGATGAATATGACCGAGAAAATACATACGTTGTTAATTTAGACGGACTCGGCGTTGGGAACGGTGTTAACCTCATTACACGCTATGGGATTCCACCGACTCGCACGACGCGGACATTAGGAAACCTGTTTCGGACATCAAGTGAAGCACTCGGCATACAGCTCTCGGAACGTTATTTACCGATTGGTGTCGGATTGGACAGCATACCAATCGCGAGCCGTGGATTTGAAACGGTTACGTTAACAGCAAGAGGTGTGGGCAGTGTCGCCTTAAAGATTCACTCAAAACAGGATCGGATCGAACTTCTCAATACGGGGAGTCTGCAACAGGTAGGTGAGTTGATTGTCGATGTCATTGAATGCGCATAAAAAGTCGATTCCTGTCACAGGTGTTATTCTGGCAGGCGGTACGAGTCGGCGAATGGGACAGAATAAGGCGCTGCTTCAACTTGGCGATGATCCACTCATTGCGCATGTAATCCGTCTTATGCGTCTTGCCACAGATGAACTCCTACTTATTACTAACAATCCTGCTGAATATGCACACCTCGGTTTACAGATGCATAGTGATATGATTCCAGACACTGGCGCGTTGGGAGGCATCTATACGGGCTTGACTTATGCTTCGCATGACGCTGTCCTCTGTGTTGCATGCGATAGTCCGTTTTTACAACCGGAACTGCTCTCCTATCTCGTCTCTGTTTTGGGTGAATATGATGCTGTGATGCCCTATACCTACAAAGCACCTCCTTCTGACAACGAGGACGCGCGGATAACCCTCCAAACGTTGTGTGCTGCCTATTCCAAACGTTGTTTATCTATTATTGAACTGATGCTACAGGAATCTGAATTACGTGTCCATGCGCTACAGGAACGCGCGAATATTCTTACCCTCGCACCAGAAATTTGGAAAACCTATGATTCTGAAGGTCATTCATTTTTCAACGTTAACACACCAGAAGATTTTGAAAAAGCACAAACTATAGTGAAACATACAAATAGTTAGGACCTCTATTTGTAGGTGCTATAAACCAAAATCACCAAAGGTGTCAATTTTAGGGAAATAACCGCCTCGCCCCCGGACCCGGTAGGTGCGGTTTTGCGGTGTACCATAGGTGTCAATTTAAGAGAAACAGACATATTTTTTTAGTCCCGTAGGGACGGCATCTCTGTAGATACATATTACCAGAAGGCCTTGAACCCCGTAGGGGTGACATCTATAGAAACTTCGCTATCATACAGATGCCGCCCCTACGGGGAAACCGAGGGTTTAGGTTCACACGCGTACTACATAGATACCGTCGCTACGCGACTGAAGAGGTTTTTGAAGTCTTCAAGGTTCTGCGTCGTATTCGGTTCGGTTAGGAATGCAGATCGCAAATGTAAAGCATTCTCACTGCGAAGCAAAATTGGGTCTCCGCGTGTGGGAAACCAAATTTGGGTGTGTACACCGCGATGCACGTCGCATCTGGGCGTGTACGCCGCAAAAACCGAACCTACTGGGCCTGGAGGATCGCTAAATTGACACTTATAGTGCTATAAACCAAAATCACCTCCAGTGTAAGACTCATACCATTTCTAAATTGTGTTATCGCATTATCAGTTTTCATGAAATGCGTGGCGATGCGGAACAAACTAACAGTTTTGCGGTGTACTCGCCCAGATGCGACGTGCATCATTCTACAAAAAGAGAGATTTATTAACAGAAATGGTATCATTTCACAGCAAATTCTATATTCTAACTACTTTTTTGAAAAAATTTGCCCGTTATGCAACCTTTTCCTCCTTGCATGTATCCTTATATCACAAGGGAATTCCATTAGGAGGCACTCATGCAAAGTAACGATGTTACATTAATCCAACAGATTCTCAATGGCGATCAAAACGCGTTTACAGCGTTGGTAAAAAAATATCAAAAGCAGATACACGCGTTTGCGTGGCGGCAGTTAGGGGACTTCCATCTCGCCGAAGAGATTACGCAGGACACCTTTCTTAAGGTTTACCAACAACTTTGGACGCTCAGAAATCCGAATCGCTTCGGTGCATGGCTACATGCGATTGTCAGGAATTGCTGTTTGGCGTATTTACGAAAAACGCAGCACCCGATTGAATCTCTTGATACCATGCCTGAAGCGGAGATGGAAAGCGTTTTCTATAACCAATATCTTGACAAACAGAGCGAAGATACCGCTAATGAAAAACGGCATGAGGTTGTAAAACACCTTCTCAGCAAACTGTCTGAGAATGAACAGACTGTGATAACCCTCCACTATCTTGGTAATATGCGTTGTGAAGAGATTGGCAAGTTTTTGGATGTACCATTGAATACGATTAAGAGCAGGCTTCATCGGGCAAGGAAGCGATTAAAGGAAGAGGAATTGATGGTTCGCGAAACATTAGGTGGTTTTGAATTGCCAGACAATCTGACGGAGAATATCATGGAATGGATTCAGATGAATGAACCCGGTGTGGCGGCTCCAGTAGGTACCCTCACTAAAACTTCGGATGGATCGCTCTACGCAGTGACGGGTTATGAGGACATTTACAAATTGCCTGCAAGTGAAAATGAATGGCAACTTGTTAACGCTGATTTTTTGCGTCAAGAGACCGCAGGCAATATTCCGATTGCTGAACACGACGGCACGCTTTATATAATTCCGTCTGATGTGTTGTTTGCCTCAATTGATGATGGCAAAACTTGGAATCCTATCGGTCCTTGTCCAAAAGGACACGTGAGGGAATTGCTGATTACGGAAGATGCTTTTTACGTTACTCTTAATGAGGGTATCTTCCGATCTGATGACGCTGGCAAGTCGTGGAAAAATATGAATCACGGTTTAGACAGCCGCTTCACAAAGAAATCGGGAATTTATACATTGCAGTTGAGCCAAGACACGCTGTTTGCCGGAACCGCTCTCGGCATATACCGTCTTAACGCCGAAACTTGGGAACACCTACAGTTGCCGGTAGATAATACTGTGGTGGTGCGTTCTTTGACGGTGTCTGAAGACACTATCTATGTCGCCGTAGAAGTAAATATAATGGAAGGTGACGGAACGCCAGATGAAAATTACCATAATTTCTGTGACCTCAGTAAGGATTCATGGTGGGTATTCCGATCAACCGATGGTGGCGACTCTTGGACAGATATAACGCCTACGGATGCCCGCCGGAGTCTGATGAAAACATTGCCTCCGATTAAACTGGTCGCGTCTGAAAAAACCGTCTTACTGATAGGGGGAGAGGAAGGGGTTGTGGCTCGCTCAACGAACTGTGGAAATACTTGGAATTCCACAGAATCTTCCGGTATTACCCAGATGCAGTTTAGTGTCGGTTCTGCTGTGGCTTTAGACGAAAACACCTTTTATACGGGTGGCATCACTGGCATCCATCGATCAAGGAATGGCGGTGAAACTTGGCACAGATTCAATACAAGGTTTGCGTGCCGTGTGGATAACTTAATCGGTTTAGAAGAGACGCGTCCAAATTCAGAAGCATCTCAGGTGCTGTACGCGACGGTTGCTGGGGGTGTCGTCAAATCAACAGACGCGGGTAGTTCGTGGGCTGCTGTTGACATCCAACGATCCAGGTATACGCTTGAGGTGCCAAAGTTCAATGCGAAACTCAAAGATAGGGAAGATACACCGCTAATTGTGCAGATTTCTGAAGTTGACGGTGTGCTGTACGCAAAAGGAATTCGACGTAATAGCGAGACGGCTTACTATCATTTAGTGCCAGATCAAAATTGTTTAGAACCTGTTGAGGGTTATGTTTTTATTGAGGGAGCGACACCTCCTTCGCGAGATTCAGGAAGGCTTATGTGGACCGTGTTCAAGGACATAACACTCCCCTTTGATTCTTATCGGTTACCGAGACAAGAGGGACAAATTACCTTTACCACCTCTACAGATCCAGACGCTGATGTTGAGACTTTATCAACGCAGATAATACGCGAGCATCCAAAATTTGGTGCAGAATGTTTTCTAAAACTATTGGGTCAAGAACAAGGCGATCGTCAATTGGCTTACGCATTGATGTTGGAAGGTTTATACGGCAATTTCGCTGTCAGTGGTGAAACGTACTACATGGAGTACAACTATAAACTCTTCCGCTGGAAACCGGGTGACGTAAGATGGTCCGATACAGGTGTAGAAGAGACTTGTGAACTGACACGTGAAAACATGGCACAACGTTTTAAAATTGCTGCTTCAGGAGAGACCGTCTATGTCGGTAAGCGGGATGGGCAGCTCGTCCAATCGCTTGATGGTGGCGATAGTTGGAACGACATTACATCAAATCTGCCACTATCTGTTGCGCATTTCAATCAAATTGTCTTTGCCGACGCAACGGTGCATGTCGCAACCGACAAAGGCGTTTTCAATTCAAAAGATGGCGTTGTTTGGAATCCGATCACCGATAAAGCGGGAGAAAGCATCATCATTAAGTCGTTAGCAACAGCAAAAGATGCTGTTTACGGCGCGAATGATGACGGTATCTATCACTTAGAAAAGGAAACAAGGACTTGGGAACAAATTGTGCCTGAAATTCCGGATGCTATAACGTCTCTCGTTGTTGATAGAGATGCCTTTTACGTCGGCACAGAACATCGGGGTGTGCTCCGTTTTGAACGTTAATCCAGAAAAAATAAGAGGAATTCAACATGTTATTGACATTGATCCAAAAGGAGATGATGCATCATATTCTCAGCGTCCGGTTCGTCGCGCTCCTCGTGATGTGTCTTCTGCTCGTGCCGCTTACCTTGCACATCAATTACCGCAATTACCTCCAAAACCAGGTCAATTATCAGGCAGCTATTGAACTCTTGGTTGCAGAAGTCGATGATGCACTTCATCCACTACGGGATCCGCCCGGTCCAGATGCAGAATTCTCTAAACTTTTTCTCGAACCGACACCTTTAAGTGTGTTTGCTAAAGGTTTAGAGGAATCCCTTCCGGGTTACCTTGGGATGACTCGCAACGGTGTAAAAAACGGCTCAACATCACTTGGGGAAGGCTCACTCTCCTCTGCTTTAGGGAATCTTGATTTTCTATTTGTTGTCAGCACCGTCTTCAGTCTACTTGCACTCTTGTTCACGTTTGATGCTGTTGCGGGGGAAAGAGAAGCCGGAACGCTGCGGGTAACTTTGGCAAATGCGCTACCACGAGATGTGTTCTTGTGGAGCAAACTAATTGGTGGGTATATCGTGTTTGTTGTCCCGTTTTTGGTGTCGTTCCTGTTAGGTTTGTTCTTGCTTGTTTCGCAAGGGTTTCCTTTGGGTGAATCTGACATCTTCCTACGCGTGCTCAGTTTGACCTTAGTCTCGTTGCTCTACATTGGCGTGTTTTTTGCAATAGGCACCTTAATTTCCACCTATTTAGACAATTCCAAGACGGCACTCATCGTTGCTTTCACTGTCTGGGTGCTTGCCGTGTTGATTGCGCCACGCGTTGGGTTCCTCACCGCTAAACTTATTGCACCGACACGCGCTGTTCAGAGCGTCTATATGGAAAAAACGGCGATTCATAATAACCTCACTGAAGAAAAGGACCAAGTGATTGTAACAAAAATAATGGCTTTAGGGGATATTAATCTCGGCAAGGATCAGGAAAAAATCAAGGCACTCAGGGCACCGATTGATGCCGAATATCGACAGAAATTTCAGAAGCAAGTTGGCGAAATAGAACGCGCCTATCAACGTGAAAAAAAGCGGCAAGAATCGGTCGGAGAAACCCTTTCGCGAATCACACCGACAGCTTCGCTCATTTATGTCGCCATGAATTTAACCGAGACTGGGAAAATAAAAAGAGACACCTATTTTGAAACGGGCACGCGTTATTATAACCAACTTGAGGCGGAGTATTTCAGTGAAATTTCAGACGATCAATTTGCGAGGATAATGCGACCAGATCAACCAAAACCAAAGAAAATTTCCCCGCCGCCAGATATAACAGAAACGCGCTTACCAGAAACCGTCCGGCACTCTATGGTAGATTTACTGCTGCTCTGTTTCTTAGCAGTTGTATTGACGACCGTAGCGTTCCTAAAATTCTTCAGCGTTGATATTTGAAAGGGAGATATGATCACACTCATCCGTCGAGAACTCCTTGATAACCTTATGACGTTCCGATTCGCTGCGGCGGTCTTCATTATGTTGCTACTTGTTGTTGCTACGACTGCTGTGCTTGTCAGAGATTACGAAAGGCGGTTGGCAAGTTACGATACCGCTGTCAAAAAGCATCAGCAGGAAATGTTGGATCAAACAACTTATTCAGTAGCGAGTTTAAAGGTTGATCGTCCACCCAACCCATTGAGCATCTTTAATGTCGGTTTAGACAAACGATTAGGGAACGTCCTTGGCGTTAGTTACTTCTTCGTGCCAACACTGTGGGATGCTGGCAAACATGGATCGAATAACCCGTTCCTCAATCTTTTCTCTTCGATTGATCTTGTCTTTATCTTTCAAGGAATTTTGAGCCTACTGGCACTCGTTTTTGCTTACGATACACTTGCAGGCGAACGCGAACGGGGTACGTTACGACTCGTGCTGACACATCCTGTTCGGCACGGTCAAATCCTATTTGCCAAATATATTAGTGGTATGATATGCCTGCTGATCCCCTTATTGATGTGTATTCTCCTCGTGCTAATTATGTTAACGACATCCGCATCTGTATTTCTGAGCACTGCTGATTTTCTACGTATCGGTGGCGTCGTTTTTACGTCGTTTGTCTATCTGTCCCTGTTCTACCTTATCGGCATGCTGATTTCAGCGGCGACGCGCCGAACAAGTACTGCGCTCATGCTTGCGATGTTTGTCTGGGGGTTCTTAGTGCTGGTGTATCCGAATATGATTCTGACCGCAGTTAAAACTGAGCCTCATCCAGATACGGCACTTTCTGCTTACAACCGAATCAAACAGATATGGGAAGAATTTGATAGAGATCGGTTGCAGTATCTCGCCAATGACCCGGTGCCCGGCGAAAAATGGCAATTTGGTTTGCGGGGTGACGGCTACACTCGTCGGGGTACCGTGGACAATTCATCAAGTTTACTATATTACCATCTTACTGGATTCCATTTTAAAGCACTTGAAACTGAATCTGAACCGCTGGTGCCGCATGTTCAGAATTATCTTCGCTTTTTTGGTCCACAGGTGACCAACACTGCGGAACGGATGTGGCTTGTCCGAAAGCCTGCGCTGGATGCGTTTTACACACGACCTGCAAAAATGGAGCAGATGTTATTGAAGTTTTCACCCGTCGGGTTGTATGATGCGGCAACTGAAGCATGGGCAGGCACCGACTTAAATGCACTACAAGACTTTTTCACAGCGGTTCAACGGTATCATCAGGCAGTCATTGACTATTATCTCGACAATAAGATATTTGAGTCTCGGCTATGGTTCGTTGGTGCCGAGGGTGAAATTGACTGGCACCTATTGCCGCGGTTTTCATTTAAGAGAAGTGATATTGGCATCAATGCTAAGCGAGCGTTACCAGATTTATGCCTGCTGTTGATGGTTAATCTGGTCCTGTTCTCAATAATATACCTGATTTTTGTTCGGAGTGAGGTGTAGAATGATATTACACATTACAAAACGTGAACTCTACGACAATCTCAATAGTCTCCGATTCGCACTGACGACCGTCTTGCTGTTAGCACTGATGTTAACCAATGCTGTTGGGTATCTCCGCGAGCATCCAGAACGGATACAGACGTATAACGAGGCTGTCGCCGAATCGCTGGAGCTCTTGTCGTCTCACGCCGATGACAGTTTGTATAAACTCGCGCAGCAGGGACCCGGAAAACTCTACAAAAAGCCGTCACCGCTGCATTTCTGTGCAGAAGGTGGAGAACACTTATTGCCAAACACCATTGAAGGCGGCAGTCCTTATGGATACTCCACCGGTATAAGAGGTGTCTGGAAACTGAGTTATCCAGATGTCCACATAGACCAGAAGCGTCTTGGACCAGATGTTACCAAAGTGGATTGGGCATTTATCATCGCTTATGTCTTGAGTTTGATTGCGCTCTTATTCACTTTCGATAGCCTCTCCGGTGAACGCGAACACGGCACGCTTCGGTTGATGTTAGCGAATTCAGTGCCACGCCACACCGTTTTGATCGGCAAATTTTTAGGCGCGTTGATAAGTGTTAGCATTCCATTTACACTCGCGGCGTTGATGAACCTTTTGATAATTTCTACATCAAGTGCTGTTCACCTCAACATAGAAGCGTGGGGACGTTTAGGAATCATCTTCTTTATCGCACTCCTATACACGTGTTTTTTTCTTGCGCTGGGGTTGTTAGTCTCGGCGCGTGTACAACGGAGCGCGGTGAGTCTCGTGATACTCCTATTGATTTGGGTCACCTTTGTTGTTTTTATGCCGCGTCCGCTGGCTTCCATCGCAAGTGAACTCTCGCCCTCAATGTCCGCTGGTGAAAAATGGACACAGTATAGCCAAATGCGAGAAGAAATCTGGGATAGATACAATTATGTGGCTTGGTCAAAGGAAGTAGACAGAAAAACACTGACTGCTAAGAGTGCATTCTTCTTTGAAAATGCAGAAATGGCAGAACGTTTAAACCAAGAATACCTCACCAGCAGGATCGCACAGGTTCAACATGCGCGTTCTATCACTCGCGTTTCACCTGCTACCCTCCTTCAATATCTTCTTGAATCTTTTGCCGGAACGGGGTTTGAGCGGCATTTGCAATTTGTGGATAATGTGGAACGTTACGCTCGGGAATATCGTGGATTTGTCGTTGACATTGATAGATCGGATTCGGAGAGCCTCCATATTATTGGTGTCCGTGAAGGTATGACCAAGAAGAAGGTCTTGCCAGCGGCAGTCCCAAAATTTGAGGATACACTGAGCCTCAGCAAGGATTTTAACGACTCGGCGATGGAGATGCTGTTGTTAACGATGTTTGTCGTAGTGCTGCTGTCGGGTGCTTACCTCGCGTTTGTCCGTGTTGAGGTTTAGCAGTCGCGATATTGACCCCTCAATCCAACCCACCTCTACTTCGTTTCCATTATCGACAGGACTTACGCAAATAGAGCAAATATCGGACATTTAGACGCAAAAAGCGGTAACTTCTGTATTTTTAACCCCCTAAATCCCCCTTATCAGGGGGACTTTAAGAAGGAATGCGTAAGTCCTACCCAAAACATTTGAAACAAAAACTACGAATTTGCAACCCTCTCGTCTATAATACCTGTCACGAGTCACAAGCCAATATTGTTAATTGGAGGATTCACATGAAAAATGACGACGCTAAATGGGTCGAACGCATCTTGGCAGGCGACGCAGATGCCTTCACTTCGCTCGTGAAAAAGTACGAAAAACAGGTCCATGCGTTCGTATGGCGGCGGGTGAGGGATTATCACGTCGCTGAAGAAATCACACAGGATACGTTTCTCAGAGCTTACGAAAAACTTGGCACACTGAGAGATCCAAACCGGTTTTCGGCCTGGCTTTATATGATTGCTACGCGCCGCTTCCTCACATGGTGCGATGAAAAAAGAATCCCGATGCAATCCTTAGAAGCAATGCGTCAAGGGGAAATAGAAGCACTGTTTTATGCCCAATATATGGCGGAACAGACTGAGAAGTTGACGACCGAAAAGCAACGCGAAATCGTTGAATACCTCCTTCAAAAATTACCAGTACGTGAGCGGACAGCGGTGGTGCTTCACTATCTTAGTGAAATGACGTGTGAAGAAATCGGTGATTTTCTGGACGTATCGCCGAATACGGTTAAGAGTCGACTCCATCGCGCTCGAAAGCGGTTAAAGAAGGAAGAGGGTGTCGTTCGCGAGACTTTGTGCGGTTTCCGAGACTCCGAGGATCTCATGGAGGATATTATGAATTGGATTCAGACAAATGAACCCGGTGCAGTGGGTGTCGTACGGACACTATCCGTAACGTCGGAAGGGACGCTTTACACTGTTATGGGGGACGAGCGTATCTACAGATTGACGAGTGAGGAAGAGGCATGGCAGCTGGTCAATGCCGATCTTTTGGGTCGGGACACTCACGGTGATATACCTATAGTAGAACACGATGGCACACTCTATATTGTTCCGTCTAATGAAATGTTCGCTTCAACTGATGGCGGCGAAACATGGAACTTGATCGGCACTTGCCCTGAGGGACACGTCAGAGAATTGCTAATCACAGAAGATACCTTCTACCTCTGCCTTAGCAAGCGTATTTTTCGGTCCGATGACGCTGGGAATTCGTGGACAGCTATGAGTGACGGTTTAAACAGCTGCCAGACAGAGTACTACGATATTAGATCGTTATGTGAGAGTCAAGGCAGGTTGTTTGCTGGGACCTCTTTTGGCATTTATCGACTTAACGCCGAAACTTGGGAACACTTGCAATTGCCTGTGGTGGATGACATTCTGAGTGTCAATGCTTTAGTCGTGTCTGATGATCTGCTCTATGCCGCGGTATCGGTGAATATTTTGGAAGGCGACAGAACGCCAGAAGAAAATTTCAAACCCCTATGGAAAGGCGAGAAACTTTCATGGTGGATATTCCGATCAACCGATGGCGGCGATTCTTGGACAGATATAACACCTACGGATGCCCGAGGCCTAATGGGTATCCTCCCCCGGATGACACTGCTCACTGCTGGGGAAACGCTTTTGCTGATAGGAACAGATGGTGGTATGGTGATACGCTCAACCGATGGTGGTGACACTTGGACCTATATTGAGTCCTCAGGTATTACGCCTATGCAGTTCAGTGTGGGCAACACCTTGGCGTTGGACGAAAACACGTTTTATACGGGCGGGAGCACTGGCATCCACCGCTCGACCGATGGTGGTAAAAGGTGGCATCGGTTTAATACAAGATTTGAAAGTCGTGTAGACGGTTTAGTCAGTTTCATGGCGAGGTCAGCATCAAATAAGTCGCCAGCACTTTACGCGAGGGTAGGTCCAAATCTTGTCAAATCAACAGACAAGGGGCAGTTGTGGGATGCTGTCAATGTAGTATTAGAGACAGATAGACCTTCGTACAAGGGAAATCCACCACTTATTGTTCAAGTCGTGGCAGCCGACGGTGTGCTTTATGCAAAAGGAATTGGAGGTAAGTCTGAAACCGAGATTTTCCAACTATCTACTGGTGGCGATGTGTTAATCACCCTCCGAGAGTCTCCGCCGTCTTTTGCTTCAACGAAATTAATGTGCTATGTATTGGGCGGAAGAAGTTTCAATTTCAAAGACGAACGCCAAATGGGGCAGGGACTCATAATTACCTTTTCTTCTACAATTGATGCCTTATCAAGCCAGTTAATAGAAGAAAACCCTGACTTTGGAGCAGAGCGTTTCTTAAAACAGTTGCTGGAGATCCAAGCGGATTCTGCACTGGCATACGAATTGATGTGGGAAGGTTTGTGGGGCGGTTTTGCGGTGAGTGGTGAAACATTCTACATGGAATACAACTATAAACTCTTCCGATGGAATCGGGGTGAAACAGCATGGTCCTACACAGGCGTGGAAGAGACCATTGAACTCTCACGTGACAACATTCGGAGAGGCTTTAAAATCGCTGCGTCGGGTGAGACTGTATACGTCGGTAAACGGGATGGGCATCTCTGGCAATCCGTTGATGGTGGAGACACTTGGAACGATATTACATCGAGTTTTCCGCTGTCTGTTGAGCACTTCGAGGAGATAATCTTTGCAGGTTCAACGGTTTACGTTGCGACTGACAAAGGGGTCTTCAATTCAGAAGATGGGGTCGTCTGGAGTATCCTTGCCGATGGGACGGGAGCACCTATTACCATCAAATCGTTAGCAACATTGGGGGATTCCGTTTATGGGTCTAACGATGCAGGTATCTATCGCCTACAGAGTGATAACGAGACTTGGGAACAAGTTGCTCCCGAAATTTCTGGTGTTGTGACTTCTCTCGTCGTTGATGAAGATATGTTTTATGTTGGTACGGAGCAGAGAGGCGTGCTTCGTTTTGAACGCTCGGCATAAACCTATGACAACACTTTGGCTGATTATCCAGCGAGAATTCGTCTCAAATGTGCTGACCTCCCGATTCATGATCGGTTTTGTCGTCTGCCTGATTTCGACTGCGGCTGCCGTTTTTGTTCAGGTTGCGGATTACGAAAAGCGATTATCGGCGTATCACGTTGCTGTTCAAGAACATCAAGAAGAGACACGCACATGGGACACCTATCGCCAAATTAACCCGAAAGCACATAGGAAACCGAACCCGCTGAGTATCTTTAACGTCGGTACAGAAAAATCAGGCGCAGATATGGTGAGTATTCGGCTCGCAATACCTATTTGGGAGCAACAGGCACAGAAACAGGGTTCAGACAACCCGTTCCTCTCGATTTTCCTTGCCGTTGATGTCATCTTCGTCTTCAAAATCGTGCTCAGTGCTTTGGCGATCCTTTTCGCTTACAACACAATTTCCGGGGAGCGAGAGGACGGCACACTGAAACTGGTGTTATCCAATCCGGTACCGAGGGATGCACTCGTGCTTGGGAAATACCTCGGCGGCATGTTGTCTCTGTTTCCAATCGTTGTGATAAGTTTCGCTGTCGGAATCGTTATCGCTTATGCCTCTCCTGCTACCGATTTTGATGTTAGCGATCTGCTACGCCTCGTTATGGTACTTGTTGTTTCGCTGTTATATGTGTCAATCTGTTATCTTTTAGGGATGCTCTTGTCAGTGTGGACAAAAACGGCAGCGACCACTCTGATCCTTTCGATGTTTATCTGGGGAATTCTGACGATCGTTCATTCAAATGTGGCAACGTTTGCAGTGGCGAAATTCCCACCTTCCACATCTCAGCCTGAAAAAGAAATTCTGCAACAGATTGGAGAGATATGGGAAGATTTCAGGGAAGAACGGGATGCCCATATCCTCAAGGCGTTCGGTTACAAACACCCTATCCACGCGATTATCACTGAGGGAAACATGACACTTGGAATGGACACAAAAACAGCGGGCGGAATCGGATTTGAAGAGATCTACACCCCTAAACCGATTCACAAGATGAACACCTCCAAATATCAGGAGATATTAGGTTATCAAGAACCTCTCCGGATTGACTATGCGAACAAAGCGGAGGAAATCCTTAAACGGCGAGAAAGTATTGGCGAAAGGAATAGGCAATTCGCAGCAAATGTTTCCCGAATCTCTTTCGCAGACGTGTACCATGTTGCTGTCGGAACAATAACCGGCACGGATAGGGAAAGCTACAACGATTTTATCGGACAGGCGAGAACTTATAAACGTCAAGTTGTTGACTATCTCGCCGGTAAAGAGGCATTTTCAGCGCGGGCATGGTTTTCGAGTGATAAGGGAAAAGCCGAGTTCACAGATATGCCTGTCTTTCAGCACCAGTATAATGCGATCGCTGAGAGTCTCTCGCGTGCAGTGGGAGATATTTTTATTTTGTTGGCATGGAATATTATTTTGTTTATGGGCGCGTACGTATCGTTTCTTCGATATGATATGAGTTGAAATAGGTGTCAGTCAAAGAAGTTCGTAAAGTGTAGCTAAAGTTGAGAAATCTGTAAAGTTGATAACTTCATAATTTTCGCACACTTTAGAACACTTTGAAACTTTCATAATTTTCGCGCACTTTCTAACATTGATAACTGACAACCGACAACCGGTAACTATAAAAAATGATTTGGCATATTGCGAAGAAAGAGATATATCACAACCTCATGACGCTGCGATTCGTTTTGATGATAATCCTTCTACCGCTCCTGATGGTGGCGAACGCGCTCATATACGGCTTCGGTGATAGTGGGTATAGAGAAGAGGTCAACGCGTATCATCGCGCGATAGAAAGCAGACTATCGTATGTAAAAAACAATGCACAGGAGAGTTTAGGGAGACTCGCGATGCGCGGTCCCGGCGAGATCTTCAAACGTCCGAGTCCGTTCAAATTCTGCGCCGATGGCACTGATGAACTCATCCCGCGTTCTGTTCCATTGTCAGAAGGCGCGGGCGGAGGTCGCGGCGGCGGCGTAACGACAGCCTACAGCTGGCGAGAACTATGGGCACTTGAATACCTACCCTCAAATCACGGCAGTGACGCAACCGCACACATCAAAATTGACTGGGTTTTCATCGGTATCTTCATGAGTTTTTTTGTCATACTATTCACCTTCGATGCCATTGCCGGGGAACGGGCAACGGGAACACTGAGCCTCATGATGTCTAACCAGATTTCCCGAGGGCAGATGCTATTCGCGAAATATCTGGGCGCGTTTTTTACACTCATGGTGCCGCTCATCATCGGTATCTTGATGAATCTGTTAATTATCTATCTTTCAGGAAATATCCGCTTTAATGCCAGTGACTGTCTCAGGATTTCAGGGATGGTCGGACTTTTTGCGTTGCATATCTCTATCTTTATTTTTCTGGGGTTGTTTTTTTCCAGTCGCGTATCAAATGCCATTACCAGTTTAGTATGGCTGCTATTGACTTGGGTATGCTTGGCGTTTATCTTTCCGAGTCTGCTCGGACTTTTTGTTGGCACCCTCGATCCGATTCCATCGATAGAAATAGTCTCCTCGCGAAAACAGGCACAATTAGCAAACATTGATGATGAATTTCGTCCAATGGAGTTGCTGGAGGTAACCAAACTCAGCGAAGCACCTTCACCTGATAATCCATCAGCCACACGCCGATGGGCGACGTACTTCACGAAAAGGCATGAAATAAAAACACGCATCGCCGACGCACATGTAGATCAGCAATTTAGGCAGGTGCGGCTTGCCCGAGAACTTACCCAAATTTCCCCAATAGTATGCTTCCAACATGCCATGGAGGGGTTAGCAGGCACAGGGATTACACGTTATATGGATTTTGTTAAACAGGTGCGCCGTTATAGACAAACGTTTATTGACTTTATCAAAACGGAGGATAGGGCCGATCCAGAAAGTTTACATATCTATCCTGTGAGAGAGGGGTTGTCTCAGAAACCGGTGGATCCGAATGCTGTGCCAAAATTTAAAGAGCGTGTCTTGTATCAAAGCGTGGTTTTTCCGGTCGGGCTGTTGATTCTTTTTAACGTGTTGTTCTTTATCTCGGCTCAATTATCGTTTCTCAAATGCGATCTCAAATAAGAACTCTTTTTTTGACAGGTTTTGTTAAATCTGTTATCATCTTCGCAATTGATATGGTGGCATGCGGTTAAGAGTATTTTCACTGGTTCCGAAACCCTCTTATTTTTCGCTAACCTCTCAAGGAGTTTATCATGAAAAGAGTTTTTGTAGTTTTCGCAGTGATGGGTATACTCATTAGTTTTGCCCTGTATAGTAAAGCCAATCCGCCAGACGGATTAGTGCTGCATCTGAGTTTTGATGAAAGTACCATTCAAGGCGATACCGTAAAAGATCAGTCTGAAGCAGGCAATGATGGAACGATTAACGGTGGCGCGAAGACGGCCGCCGGGAAACATGGCGAAGCGTTGGAATTTGATGGCAAGAGTGCCTTTGTTGAAGTACCATTGGAAGATTCGATTACCTTTTCCACTGGCGATTCATTAACAGTTCAAGTGTGGGTAAAAACAGACGACGAGCCGCCAAAGAATGATGGGATTGTCGGGAACTATCGTCCGGGCACTGATGCGGTTTGGATACTCTCCGTTAGCGGCGACGACCCAGCGGCTCGAGGCAAGATGGGGTTTAGTGTCCGAGATGTAGGGCGTGCGAATAGTGCTGGGATAAGGTCTCCGGATTTCCTGAACGATGACAAGTGGCATGTCCTCGCTGGGGTCCGAGACCAAAAAGCAAAAAAGATCCGATTTTATGTAGATGGAAAGTTGATTGATGAAGTTGATGACAACACAAAGGACATCAACAGCGGGCAGTCGATTTGGGTAGGAGAACATCTGAACCGGTTTTACAAGGGGCTGATTGATGAGGTGAAGGTGTGGAACCGTCCGTTGACGGCTGAGGAACTGAAACAGTCAGAACAACAACCGTCTGCTGTTGATGCTACGGAAAAACTAACGACGCTATGGGGTGCGCTCAAAACAGCGCACCGTAAGCGTCAATTTTAGAAAAAACGACCGTCTCGGTTTCCAGGCCGGTAGATTCGGTTTTTGCGGCGTACTCGCCCAGATGCGATGTGCATCGCGGCCCACACGTCCAAATTTGGTTTCCCACACGCGGAGACCCAATTTTGCTTCGCAGTGAGAATGCTTTACATTTGCGATCTGCATTCCTAACCGCACCGGATTCTCGGCGGAAACCTTGAAGACTGCAGAAACCTCTTCGGTCCCGTATGAAGTTTAACAAATAAATTGGGTAATCTTCTAACCAGACCCGGTGCGGTTAGGAAACCGCACCTACCGGGCCTGGGGAGTGCTGGAATTACCCATTTAAATACTTAATCTTCATTAGGGACTCAAGAGGTTTTCTGGCGTGTAGCTTGGTTAAATAACCAAAGTAAGAACTCGGGCAACTGACTCCGTTTGAATGTTGAATTTTAAGTTATCGAAAAGACGCTCACCCCACCCGCCTCGTCACCAACAGCAATATGCTGGTCATTCGGTGACCAGACGAGGTTTGTGACCCCCTCTGCCAGAGCGACTTTATGAACCGCCAGAGAACTGATTCTGCCTCGCAATTGCCAGACGTAGACCAGACCGTCGGTGCCGCCTGATGCCAGCAGTTTTCCGCGATGTTGAAAACGCACAACGCTGAGAAAATCCTGATGCCCGGAAAGCGTAATGGGTTTAGTACCTGCCGGGCCGCGACCGGAACAATCCCACACCGTAACTTCCTGACCACCTCCGGTAGCCAAGTATCGACTCATGGCATCCCACGAGAGTTCTCGCACTTTCGTCGGATAGCCAGTCATTTGCAAGTCCTCACCGGTAGACATAATCCAGAAGTGTACAGTCGAATCTTGATCTCCGGTGGCAATGTGTTTGCCGTCAGGGCTCCACGCAATCACGAGTGATGAGCCTTGCCATTCCAATCGGTGGAGGGCTTCCGACTGTTGCGGGTCCCACAGCGTGGCACCGCCGTAGGCAATTGAGGCAAGTTGATTTACACGCGGTTTCCACTGGAGACCAGAAATCGTGCTCTGATGGTCGGGATATTCGCGAACAAGCTCACCGCCAGCGTTCCAGAGTTTCAACTTACGACCCGCGGCAGAGGCGAGTATCGGTTTTTCGCCGCGACTCCAAGATAGGTGCTCAACCCATGCTGCGCCCCCGTCAAGCGAATGGGTCGCTTCGCCACTTGTCATATCCCACAACCGAATTTTCCCATCTTGTCCTGCGCTTGCAAGCACCTTGCCATCTGGACGCCATGCGATCGACATTGTACCGAATTCATGCCCTTCAAAGGCATGGATAACCGCTCGACGATGCCCTTCAAAAATTGTCACCGGACCGAGAACCGACGCGGCAGCGATGTATTTTCCATCAGGGGACCACGCCAGATCAATGACGTGGTCGCTGATGGTTGCCGTCCAATTTTCGCGCAGTTGAGAGGGCTGGAGAATGCGGTTGCTCAGGTTGTTCAAGCGAGACATGCTTCAAACCCCTCAGTCAATTCGGCCCGGTCGAGGTTGCGTCCGATGAAGATGAGGCTATTGTAGCGCGGTTCACCATCCCACGGGCGGTCGGGGCGACCGTCGAAGAGCATATGAACACCTTGGAAGACGAATCGGTTTGGCTGCCCCTTGATGCTTAGAATACCTTTCATGCGGAAGATGTCGATACCTTTCGTCCGAAGCAGATCACTAATCCAATCGTTCAGTCGGTCGGGGTCGAGGTCGCCGGGGGTTGTGATGCCGACCGATGTGACTTCGTCATCATGTTCGTGGTCTGGCTTAAATTCGCGTTCAACAACTGGCTTGACAAGGGCACCGCTGCCAAAGAGTTGTGCTTGAAATTCGTCGGGGTGATGCTCGGTAAACAGCGCGTAAGCACCGGGGCGGTCGATCTGCACATCAAAGCGTAATTCATCGGCTGTGAGATTCAACGCAATGAGTTGTCCACTCGGTTGAAGGGTGCCACCCGCCGAAAGTTCATGCTCGTCATCGGAGAAAACCATAACGACTGGCTCAACAGCGGTCTTCAAAGCTTCATCGGTTGACGCATTTACGGGCACCAAGGCGACTTTCATCGTCGGGTCAGGACCTTCTTGGAGAACCAGTTCATGCGCGCCTTCCGAAAGGTTATAAACACCAGCCCATTCAAATGGATACTCCGGTTCCATAAACTGGGGATCAACCTCCATCGCCCGGTCCAGATCGAATCCGCCGACATTGAGAATCTTGTCCATTTCAACCACGGTGTTTTTCGTTCGATAAATCTTCGCTGCACCGTTCATGCCGCGAATTCTGGCTTCCAGTTGATTTAACTCTTCCTCGGTTACAAGGTCAATCTTGTTCAACAAAATGACATCGGCAAAGGCAATCTGTTCACGCGCCTCGTCGCTGTCATCGATGTGCTGCCAGATGTGTTTGGCATCCACCACCGTCGTGACGGAATCCAGTTGCAGTTTCTCCTGCATTTCGGTGTCCATGAAGAACGTCTGAGCAACTGGCCCGGGGTCCGCAAGCCCTGTGGTTTCGACCATGATGTAGTCGAACTTATCGCGACGCTTCATCAGATTTCCCAAAATACGGATGAGATCACCGCGTACCGTGCAGCAGATGCAACCATTGTTCATCTCGAAAATCTCTTCTTCGGCACCGATGACCAAATCATTATCGACACCGATCTCGCCAAACTCGTTTTCGATGACGGCGATACGTTTGCCATGGTTTTCGGTGAGAATGCGGTTGAGAAGCGTGGTTTTACCAGACCCCAAAAAGCCCGTTAACACGGTGACGGGGACTTGATTGTTTAGCATAGTTGTGTTCATCTTTCTCTCCTTGTTGAATTTAGCCAGCGGTCAAACTAACGATGTCCGTCTGCTTCACCTCCGCCAGCGGTTTGTGAATCTTATATTGCCGGGGTTTTCCGGGTGTCTCCATGATTGCAATGACCGTTTCAATAGGCGGGCAGCCTTCTTCGGTGCACTGCAACTGAGTAATCATCACGGAGACATCTTCTGATAGGTCAAAGGCTTGAGAGACCCACGATTTGACTTGGACGAGTTGCTGTGGGTCACTCTGCTTTTGCGAATTGAAAAATTTCAACACTGTTGTATGGTCTCCTTTAGGCAGCACGTGCCGTGCCTTGATAGAAACCCGCTGGCTGGAATCCAACGGTTTATAACTCCGATTCTCCAATCAAAGCATGGACAATCGTATCAATATTATGTCGGATCATCCCGGTGTAGGTACCTTCAGGGGTTCCCTCGTTTCCCATAGCGTCTGTGAAGAGCACACCCCCAATCTTCACATCAAATCCTTTTGACTTCACAGCGGCTTTCACGGCTTCGAGACTCCGTGAAGAGACGGATGACTCTACAAAAATAGCAGGGATACCCCGCTCCGCAATAAACGTTGCCAATTCCTGTACATCAGCGATACCGACTTCTGTCGCGGTGCTAACACCTTGTAATCCGCGTACCTCAAACCCGTACGCCTTTCCGAAGTAGTTAAAACAGTCGTGCGCAGTCACAAGAACGCGTTGCTGAGATGGCACGCGTTCCACTTGCGACTTCACGTATTCATCGAGTTCCATGAGTTTCGTGAGGTAGCGTTCGGCGTTGCTTCGGTACAGGACATTATTATCGGCATCGAATTCACTCAGGGCATCGCGCACCTTTCCCACTGCTTGCATCCAAAGCTTCACGTCAAACCATAAGTGCGGGTCGTAGAGTCCGTCGTATTCTTGGGGTGTTAGCAGTAGACTCCGATCTACAGCGTCTGTTACGGCGACCGTCAGCGTGTCCGCCGACATCTTCGCAAGGATGTCCACCATTTTTGCTTCAAGGTACAGCCCGTTATAGAAGATGATGTGTGCTGAACCGAACCTTTGAACATCTTTAGGTGTCGGATTGTAAAAGTGTGGGTCTACGCCAGGTTCCACTATCCCGGTCACCTCAACGCGCGTACCGCCAACATTTTTAACAATATCAGTAATCATACCGATCGTCGCAACAACGCGAAGTTTATCGTTTGTGGCAGCATCCGGTTGCCCCTTCAGATCACAGCCAGACCATAGCAGCATACTTATTAAACACACTGAAATGTATATTCTCTGCATAATGTTATACACCTTCCGGCTCGCATGTTGGACAGGTCTTGCATAGGTGGCGATTGACAAGGTGTGCCGATGCGAGTAAGATCCCGCCTGTGCTGTAGAAGACCACTTCAAAAATGCCTTCAACGGCTGTCCGAGCGGTGGCGATGAATACCAATGCCACTATCAGTATCAACAATGCTCGCCATCTCCGGTGGTGTCGCACGCCCCAGGCTAAACTCCCGATTGCCAGTGCAATTGCGCCACTGATAAGGACCAATTCAGCGCGTTCATTCGCAAGGAAACCCAACCCAATCAAAGGCAACACCGCTACTAAAAGCGGCATCGCGAGGCAATGGATTGCGCACGCGACAGAGAGACACGCGCCAGTCGTATCCGCTAATTCGTGGTTAAAATGTCTTTTCAATTTCATCTCCTTAGAAAATCGAGGACGTGGGCGATATGATAGAAATCATCGCCCACGTCCTACAGTTTTAAAAATTAAGTTTATACAGAAACTTCACGTTCCGTCCCGGTTCCGGCATTACCGCTTTGATGCGGGACAGATGTTCGCGGTATGCTGTATCAAGGAGGTTTTCAATTTCAAAAACCACCATGTTCTCAAGTTGCCACCACGAAAAATTGAGATAACCGCCGATATCATAGACGAGATAACCGTCTGTCGGTTCCTCAAATTCGCCGAGTCGAGTCTGGCTGCCTGAAAACCGGGATGTGACATGCAAATGCAACGGGGTAGGCGTGTAACTGATGACGAATTTACCGTTGAGGGGTGGGATACGCTCGAGCGGGCGACCGCTGGTTTGAATAGTTCCGTTGACGTAACTCATATTCATCTGAAGATGGACCTGTGAGAGGATCTCGCCCTCTATTTGGATTTCAGCCCCATCCATCACAACATCGTGTCCCATGTATTGATAAATCCATAACCAGCCCGCGGCTCCGCTGCCCCACTCCTTTTCACCGCTGTGCGTCGGAATGAGGTAGTTCTGTATCTGATTCCTGAAAAGCGCAAGATTGAGTCTGAACCTATCGTCTGCGTATTTGACGAAAAGTTCAGAGCCATAGCCGTTCTCAGATTCCAGCTCTGCATTGCCGATTTCGTAGGAATAGACAGCCAAGTGAGGTCCATCGCTGAAAAGTTCCTCAATACCGGGTGCGCGAAACGTTTTCATCAGGGTCGCTCCAGTGCTCAACCTATCCGTCCAATGGTAAATTCCAGAGGTAGCCCCGGAGAACCCGTTGAAATCACGGCGTTCGACGGTTCCGGCTCGGACAACTGCCCCAGGTCGAAACGGTTCCGAACGCCTAATGTCGTAGCGGATAGCCCCCTGTAAGGTGAGTTTGTCGAAGTTACGCTGGTTTAGGTAAAATCCTGCCAACGCGAACTCACGGGTGTGCGGGGTCCAATAAAACCCGCCTGTGGCATGGTCTCGGTATTCCCCCCAAACACCTGCGACAGCGTTGCCCAACACATGAGCCATCGCTGAGACATTGTAGGTTAAGAGACCGAATTCGACACCAAGTGTTCCGTTCGACTCCAACTCTTGATGCTGATAACGCGTATAGACAGTCTGAAGTTTTACCTTTTCAAGCATCCTTGTATTGAAGCGGTACTCCATCTGTCCTTCATACCGTTGCTTGTCGAGTGCGATGTTAACCCCGCTAATATGTCCTTCTGGAGACCCGGGAACGCCGTAATCTGAACGATAACTGCTTCCAGAGGCACCGATAAAACCCCACGGCTTAATCAGCGAAGCACCCCCCGAAAAATTGACGTTTGAAAGGGCAGTGTTTTCGAGGACACCTACCGGTGTTTGTATGTCAGATGCGAGGCGCCGATTCCATTCTACATTGCCCGCAAAATCACCAATTGGGAACGTAAAACCTGTTGTTCCGGTCAAACCTGAGTTTACAGATTCACCTTGGAACGTTAGATGCATATCAAGCCGTCTCGGTAGAATTTGCGGTATGTGATTGCTTTTGACATTAATAACACCGCCCAACGTACTTGAGCCATAGATGAGCGCTGCGGGGCCGCGCGTAATTTCAACGCCCTCGGCAGTCGTTGGATCAATGGATACGGCATGGTCGGCACTGGATGCCGATTTATCGCCGGTGCGTTCGCCGTTTTCAAGGATGAGCAACCTGTCACCGCCCAATCCACGGATGATGGGACGCGCAATAGCCCGTCCCATCATCCGTTGTGAAATTCCAGTCTCATCTGCCAAGGTGTTCGCCAAGGTCATCCCTAACTTTTTTTGCAACTCGGTATCTGCTAACGCTAAATCGGTCGTTTTCTCAAATTTTGAGAGATCACCGGTTGCGTCCGTCACACGGATTGTTCGTAAACGGTATGCGATTGTTTTCAACTTGACGTGGATATAAGACGTGGAGTCACCGACATCGACCACTTGTTCAAACGGCTGATAGCCAGCTTTCGTGAATCGAAGCGTGTACTGTCCTTCAGGCACCGCGTCGAACTTAAACTGACCGTTCGCGTCGGTTTGTACGTCCTTCTCTAACCCGACGATACGGACAGTAACCCCGACGAGCCGAGTACCACTCCGTATTTCAACGACCTTTCCTTCGAGAGACGGCGTTGTGTCCGAAGCACTTTGGACCTCTTTGAGATAGCAGAAGAGACAGCCTACTATCCCGGACATCAACACTAATAGGTGGGAACACTTTTTAAGCGTCCCCATCGTAGGAGACCTATGGGGACAGGCACAAGTGCTTAAACAAGTGCTTAACATGGAGTTCCCCTTATTGAACCGTTACCGGTATGAGAAGTGCTCCCGTGAAATCTGGATGATCGCCGTGAAGGAGTTGCAGTTTAATTTTTGTTGTTCCTGCTTTCAGTCCAACGACTTCAAACCCCAACTCCTCTCCGTGCGCGTGTTCGGCGGGTTCTGCTTCCGCTTCTGCTTCCGCTTCATCCAGATGGATGTCAATAATAGCGGAATCGTAATCCGACAAACCTAAGGTATAGAGTTCAGCGTCGTCTACTTCGTCAAGATGGACTTCCGTGCCGTTCGCGTCAATGAATACGACATGGACAACAATTTCTTCGCCAGCACTAACAGTGAGTCCGCCATTATGCTCGCCTTGAAGTTGGCGATAGACCTCCACCTCCTCGACTTCCAGAAAGAAGCCCTCGGCATCGGCGTGAAGAACTGCCCCCGCTTCGCCTGCGTGGTCATGCCCATCATCAATAATAGGGTTATCATCTTCACCACAACCGCCCATAAACGGGAGCAGTGCTACGAAACTTATTAACATTAATCGTGAAATAGCGACAGAAAAGTCGCCTCTAAAGAAGTAAGTAAACATTTGTATTCTCCAATATTTTATTTAGTTGTTAGTTATCAGTTGTTGGTTGTCAGTTAAGAGGGTTTATCCTGAAAATCCTGATTCTGACACCTAAAGATGCACAACCTAACAGGTTATGCTACAAAGAGCCACTGCTTTTAACAGGTAGCATGGCGCGCGAAAAAAGGATGTGAAAGCGCGCTAATATGCCAGTGGCACCTCGGTCATTTTCAATTCAATTTGCAAAGCAAAAGCGTACAAGGCGCGGGACGCGTATAGTTAACCCCGCGATCTTTGGACAATAAGAGATATAAAGCAAAAAACAAAGTCTGCCTTTAAGCGGCAAAATTTGCAAGTTTATTGGAGAATACAGGAGGGGCACGACTTTGCGTGTTCGTGGTAAGTTTTAAAGGGAGAAAAACGGCTTCATAAAATGGGAGTGTCGTATTGAAAAGGAATGGAGAGATAAGTGCAGAAGATTCAACTACAACCGCACCATGCAGGCTGTTGTAGAAGCAGGCTGTACAGGTGTCTTCAGCATGGGAATGTTCGGTATGATCATGTGTGAGTTCAATGGCACTGAGCAGTACAATATAACAGCATAGACTTATTGCAATGCAAATTTTCAAACCACGCCTAAATGTTAGCGTATTAGGGAAAGTCGTGCTGTTTCTCATAAATCAGAACCTGTGTTATGATGAAAGAAAAGGTTGCCAATGAACTTGGCATATATTATAGCATACAATTGTGTCAATGTCAAATGAAACTTGAAAAAGCAGTCAGCCATTAGCAGTCAGGAGTCGGTACGTATCACGACCGAGGGATCGCTTATAGGAAATGAAGATGTCTCGACTGGAAAATCGAAATTATAGTAAAACCTATAGTTAATTGGGCACTCTCAAACAGTCTGAATACCTATAACAGGGGCATTCAGACTGGCACAAACTAACAGTTTGTGCTACAAAGATGTCCATTTATTTATGAACTTCACTATAATGGACTTGCACTTATCAACATCATGTTATATTATATTGGAATGAGATTATCCAAAGGAGAAACAATTAGATGCTAAGTGTTGATGAAGCCCGCCAACGGATGCTGGATACTATTCCGATCTTACCCTCAGAAAAGCGGGAAATTCTTGAGTGTGCGGATTATGTTCTCGCAGAAGAACTGAATGCCACAGAAAATATCCCGCCATTTGACAATTCGGCGATGGATGGATATGCCGTTCGCGCAGCCGACGTAAAAAATGCTTCCGAGAAGAATCCTGCTGTGCTTTCGGTGGTGGAGACTATCGCTGCGGGCTATGCCCCGACAAAACAGGTTGCTGCGGGACAAGCTGCTCGGATCATGACCGGTGCTATGATGCCTCAGGGTGCCGACGCTGTTGTTATGCAAGAGGTAACACAGCAGGACGCAGATGAAGTCAAAATTTTTGAAAGTATTGACAAAACTGGAAATGTCCGTTTTACCGGTGAAAGTGTTGCAGAAGGTCAGCAGGTGATGGGAAAAGGAAAACATCTGCGTCCGCCTGAAATTTCGATGCTCGCTTCTCTCAATTGCGCAGAAGCGACAGTACATCGGAAACCTACCGTTGCAATTGTTTCGACGGGTGATGAACTTACACCCCTCGGTGAACGGCTTGAACCGGGAAAAATTCGGGACAGCAACCGTTACGGTCTTTATGCCCAAGTTGAAGAAGCCGGGGGTATACCGATCGATATGGGTATCGCGCCTGATGATGAAGCAGAAACGGAGCGAATCTTTCGTGCTGCGCTCGCGAAAGCTGACGCACTTATCACAAGTGGCGGGGTCTCTGTAGGTGAGCACGATGTGGTGAAAACTGTATTGGCGAAGTTAGGTGAGATTAATTTCTGGCGCGTCGCTATGAAACCCGGAAAACCGCAGGCTTACGGCATCGCAGACGGGAAACCTATTTTTGGATTGCCGGGTAACCCTGTCTCTTCACTGGTTGTGTTTGAACTCTTTGTCCGACCCGCGCTTCTCAAAATGGCGGGGCATACAGATCTGCTGCGTCCGACCTTCAAAGCCAACTTAATGGAAAGCGTTACCAATAGAGATGGTCGTGTTAATTATATGCGTGCAATTCTTTCGGTGTCTGATGGACGTATCACTGCCGAAATAACGGGACCCCAAGGCTCAGGTATTCTGCATTCACTTGTATTAGCGAACGGATTAATCACGATTCCAACAGGGACCACCTTAAATGCTGGAGAAACAGTGGATGCACAGTTTCTGTTCTAAACGTGGTTTAAGGAGTTTTCATGATTGTAGATACACATGTACATGTCTGGGAAATTGATCCTCCGAAATACCCTGTCGGTCCTACGGCACCAACTTGGAACTCCTACCCGGATGAACCCGGTACCGCCGATGAACTCTTGGCAGAGATGGATGCACACAGCGTGGATTGGACGGTATTGGTGCAAACCAGTTGGTCGACTTGGGATAACGGATATATCGCGGACTCAGTGGAGCGTTTTCCAGATCGGTTCATCGGACACGGGTTAATCGATCCACAAGATCCGAACAACGCCGAGCAGGTCCGATATTGGGTAAAAGATCGTGGCTTGGTTGGGTTCCGTTTCCATCCGATGTATTACCCCGACGAAAAGATATTGTTAACCCAACAGAACGGCCCGATGTGGGAGGAGATTGTAGCACTCGATGCAATCATCCAATTTCATCTCCGTGCCCAGTCTGCGGATCAGGTCGCCATCATTGCGCAACAGTATCCACACTTGACGCTTATTCTTGACCACTTGGGGTATCCGCAGATAGATGCAGACGCATCAGAACTTCAGCCGATTGTGGACCTTGCGCAATACGACAATGTGCATCTCAAATTATCGGATGTCGCCGGACGTTCACATCAAGATTTTCCATTCAGGGATGTCCATCCGTTCATTGAAAAATTGCTTTCGGTTTTTGGGGCAGCACGGACGGTCTGGGGTACAGGTTACCCGAGACACCATAGACAAAAGCACGACTGGCTCTCTTTGGCGGACGAACTCCGACTGATTCGGGAAGGGCTGCCGTTCCTGACGGATGCTGATAAAGACCGGATTCTCGGCGGGACAGCTGCGCACATCTGGAATTTGGCGGCGTAGAATATCTCTTTGTAGAAATAACCCGTTGGAAAACGCGACTATGACAACAATCACAACAGATTGGGGCAAGATGGCATACCTTGATTCAGGTGGACCGGGGCATCCGCTGCTGTTCTTGCATGGGACCGGCTGCGATGCCTCTGATTGGATACCGGTGATTGAAAGATTGCCGAGTGAGCAGCGTTGTATTGCTCCCGATTTTCGCGGACATGGGCAGAGTGCTGTGCCTACCCAACCATTTACATTGAGGAGCCTCGCCGATGATGTGTTGCACCTTACGGACTTTTTGGAAATTCAAGAGTTGGTGATTGTTGGGCATAGCCTTGGCGGTATGGTCGCAATGGAGGTTGCTCGGCATTCATCCTGTGTTGTTGGGCTTGTTTTGTTGGAGGGATGGACAAGCCTTTCATCTGCGGGCAGTGCTTTCGACCCCGGACGGTTTTACGGTTCATTGTCCGAAACCGAGATAGCACAAATTCAGCGGAAGTCTGAAGCGACACGAAATCGTTTTCAATCCGAACTCTGGCACGATTTCTGGGAATCTGTCAAGAATTTCGATGCCTATACCTACCTGCAGCGCGCATCTATCCTTATCTATGAGGTCTTCGGCGGTATGGGACGGAATGATTTGACCGAACAGCAGCTGCGCATTCCGCCCAATCCGAATATTGAGTGGGTATGGATACCCAACGCCGGACATTACCTACCGCATGAATGCCCGGTTGAAGTCGCAAAGGAAACTCGAACTCTAACCCAAAGAGGGTCTCCATGAACATTATAACACTTTTCTGTGAGATTGAAGACTTTTTTAAAGAGGTCTATTTCTGGATCAAAATCAACGCCTTCCATATAACCTTTGTATCCGGTCATGGTGTAATCCGTGCTTTTTGGAGAAATCAACGTAATTCTTACTTGAGATGCTCAGCAAGTTTTGCTAGTGGAAATCCTTCATTTTCCCATACAGAGTTCTTGACATGAATCTCTGCTTTACCCGCTTCAAAATCTAAATCAACACCAGAAGATGTATCATCAGGAAGTTCAGTATGCACTATCTCTTGGTCTTCAATGGATTCGCACAACTGGGCTACGCGGTCTCCTAATTTCTCACGGATATTTTTAATAAACCGCATATTGCTTTTGACTACCTCTGGATTAAGTGGGCCATTCTCAGATATTGGGACCACACAGAGCAAGAAATTTTCCCCTTTATCCAAGGCGTTTTGGGTCTGCTTAGAACTCATCTTGACACTCTCGGTTCGCGCAGATTTTACCTCAATCCACCATTCTTGTTTGTCCTGAGTTACATCCAGTGTTGTCAAGTCGATCTCAAAGTCCGCACCGATGTCAACAGGTGTCACATTGAAACCTTTCTTGTCCAAGCTCTCCCCGACCCATTTTCCTACTTTTTTTCCCAAGTCTCGATTCTCATCCACCGTACGCTGTTGTTTCTGACGTTTTTCGGCATCCTCCACGACCTGACTCAGATCACCTCCTGTCACTTCCACAATTCTTTCAAGATTATCTGGAAGATTTTCGTTAGTTTGCATATAATGCACCAATTGAGGTCTATCATATAACGTTGTAGCAGTGTTAATGAGTATGTCCCGTTTTTCTTCGTCGTCTGCCATGAATTCTAACCTCAAATCAGAGGGCGTTACACCAATTGCCTCCAATAATTTGGCAGCGTCGGGATTCTCGTCTAGAGAATTGAGTTTCCATCCATAATTCCGAAGAAGCCTGGCAAGTTCCCGAGCGTTTGGCTTGAAACGCTGCTTGTCTTTATCGTTATGGATCCAGAGGTTATTTCGCACCGGTTCCAACCATGCAGCCATGTGATATTCGTGGGAAATGTCATCTTCGCAGGAGTTACACTTTGCTGTTCTAACCTCCAAGTATTGGCTGTCCGCTTTGATAAGCCATTCAGTGAGGAATCGCCAGAATAGATAGGCACGTTCCCTCGTATTGCGTACCCAATCCATGATTGCGACCCTTTCTACAAAATCTGTTACACCAATGATAGGCTCAGCAGTTTTGTGATCCTGTTTATCTTCAGATACTTCTGGAGACAGCAATTTGAGATCTGTCATAGCGCGTTGGATTATCATATCCCATCTGATAAAGCCTTGTTCATCAAGTTGTTTCCAAGTTTCTGGGCTAGACACCTTTTTAAAGAACACATCAGCTAAAATACGGTCAGGCGGAAAGAGTTCGGAAAATTGTTGCAAATCTTCGTCCCAGGCACCGACCGGTGCTAGTGGTAGTTCTCCAGAATGAGCAGTTGGCAGATCAAGAATGGGGCTGTCAGATTTGCTATCTTTTGCAAATACAGGAAAACCCCGTAAGTTATTCCAGTCCTCTTGACCTACTATCCAAGCAAAAAGTCGCGCACTGGCCTCTTGGAAGTCTTCGTCTGGATTCTCGTCAGCACGGTCTCGGAGTTTTTGGCAGAGCGTATCAACAACTTCGTTGCTGTTCATATCTCCAGCCCCCTCTTTTTCACTTAATGATGTAAGCCGAATATCACGAAGATTGAGACGAATCCTCCACTCAAGTAGTTCAGCAATGTCTTTTAAATTATCGTCTATGCCAGCATCACGGTGCAGGACAGGTAATGTGTTAAGGAACCCTGCTTGGTCAATAACAATATGATAGTCAAGGACTACCTCATCTAACTCGTTTTCATTAAAGAAACCATGTAACCGATTCAGCCATTCAACTGCAGCAATTTCCTCTCGAAGTAAATCTTGAAGGTTTTCGATCCTGCCACAAGTATTACCTTGATGAGTATGCCCTTCAATGAATGATGCCAATTCTGGACCATCACTCACTTCACGAAAAGAAATCGGTTCGTCCTGATATACATCCGCCCAACTCTCGATAGCATCACACCACCCTGTTGCCTCTTTTCGTTTAGGCAGCAGTTCACGTTGTCCCCTTATGTCTTCAAACAGATCCCAAAGGGCCTCTATGCCTATTTGACCGCCTGCGAACGGCAATTTAACCTTTTCTGGGTTTATAGGATTGCCATCTGTATTGAGCACCATTGGGGTTTGGCGCATTTTTTCAATAAGACTGTCTCTAATACAATCTCTAAGCCAGTTCGCGTCAAGCCATTTCT
This sequence comes from Candidatus Poribacteria bacterium, assembly GCA_965208735.1. Taxonomy (GTDB): domain Bacteria; phylum Poribacteria; class WGA-4E; order WGA-4E; family WGA-3G; genus WGA-3G. Next base: position 2,623,767 of record CBDBPM010000002.1, on the reverse strand, counting down.
GATTCTCAATAGGAGGGATCTTCACCCATTTGTGTACATGCTCCCACTTTTTTGATGCAGCATATCCGACCAAATCGACAAGCAACTCACAGGCTTCCTCAATAATATTTCGGTTTTCGATGGTTGCTGCGTCTCCATCTTTTGCAAGCCAGACTCCTTCTCGATCAGGTGTTGCGGAAAATTTGAAACTATTGATAACAGCCGGAAAACTGAAAGATTTTGTACCCACCAAAGGAAAACCTAAGAAAAGTCGTGGGATCGCCTCAACAGGTAAACATTCCGAATTATCACTATTTAGGACGGTAACAGATGCTTTATCACCTTCTGCCAACAGATATTTTTTTATCTCCGAATTGCTTTCCGCCACTGTGATTTGCTCAATCCCAGATGTCTCCAAGGGACTGCGCTCAAGAACTTTAAAACACAATTCTTCGCTACAATCTGTGGTGTCAATGTTGATGTTAATTCCAGAGAACTCTGGATTGAAAACAACCACGAACGGTGCACACTCTCTTAGCATTGCGATTCCTTCTACCACGGCTTTTCGCGCCTCTTCTGTGTCAATAGGGTATGCAAATCGGGTGGTAAAACCATCACCAGTGGCGAAGTCATCGTCTTGAATTGGAGATGAAGAAGGATTGAAATTTTCCCATGCTTCATCCATTGACTCGCGGAGTGCTACTTCGGAGTCAGGTTTCCGTTCCAAGCAGAAATCAAACCATTGTCCATCAGGTTCGTCTTCGTCAAGTTGGCCTGAAACGTTTATTGCCCATGACAACAGATGCGTTGTCAAAAAACCGCTACCGTATTGCCCAATTTTCCCTTCATCTTCAGTTTTCGTTGAACCATGAAAAATGAGGTGACCTATCTCTTTTTCTTTGAAACCGCGTCCATTATGCAAAAAGACGAGTTCTTTCGATCGATAGTTAATAGAGGCAGTGAGCGTATTAGGACCTTCTGAGGCATCACGAGCGTTTTGCAAAAGCTCCCAAACCCATCTATATATACTGTCCGGAGTTTTCAGCAGTGTTTGAAGATGATTGTACACGCTCTGTGCAGTGTTTTCAGTGAGAACATTATCCTTAATTTTAACTTTGTTCATGTAGTTCCTTTCTCTGAAAAAAATTATAGGACTTACGCGTTGTCCATTTTGGACGAGCGAGTTTCGCGACCTAGTTGCCGTCGATTGGACACCCTGTCACCTGTCAGAACTTCGCACGACCACTGGTTCACACAACCGAATAAATAGAGTTGTTAGACGTACAGCATATTAATAAAAAACAACGACTTTCACATAATAAATGCTGTCTTGCACTTTTTTCCACTGACGATACCTTCCTGTCAACTTGCGATGCTATCCTGGGCTGCGAGTTGTCGTTTTCTCCTTGGAATGGTTCTTTCGCTTTCAGCGTGAAGCACAGTATCGACATTTAACTGCTTCTGCTCTCACGATTTCCGCACAATAGTCACATCTCTTGTGTGCCTTCCTTAAGCCCTTTTTGTTCCAATCCATATTGACTAAGCAGCGCGATTGAGACAAAAAGTATCACTGGGAAATTGAGTAGAAGTCCGAAAACAAACCAACCACCAGGACTTATACCTCTTGCAGATGCGATTGCTGCGCATGAAGTCCCACTGATCACACCGGTAATAAAAAACACGCCCATCCCGTCTGCCAGTTCCATAATTTTCCTGCTTATCTTTTCAGTGCGGAATATCCAAACCAACCCGCCTTCTTCTCGTCCGCGGGTAGTGCGAACATATTGTGAACTTCATCGCTGAGTGCCTCAAGAACAACTGTCGCTTTAAACTCGGGCGTGAAGCTGCTGCGTTTGGTTCTCCATCGGATACGCCTTTCAATGAGAGTGTCATTATAGCACAATCTTGGTTTAGACAGTGGACTTAATTTCTGATGGTAGTACAATGGGGCGACCGATATCGCCCTTTCTTAAGATTTCACACCATTCACTTTTTTTCTCAAGAAAAAATTATAAGTCCTCCTTCACTCCCGAACAATAAACACATCCTTATTAAAGGCACGCTTCCAATGCGCGCCTACCTTCCTTGGACGCACACTTACTGTGTGTCGTAACACACTAAGCTTCTGGAATTTCGACCGGCAGATCCAGCCGGTCACCCCACTCTTTCCACGAACCTATATAGTTACTGACTTTTGGGTATCCCAAAAGCCGCAACGCCAAATAGGTTTGGGAAGAGCGGTATCCGCCCTGTCAGTAGCACATGACTTGCTTTTCGGGTGTAATACCTACTGCCTCATACATCTCCCGGAGGTCGTCAGCAGTTTTGAAAGCCCCCACTTCATCAAGATTATTGAGCCACTCAATGTGAATAGAACCAGGAATTGCACCTGCCCGTTCTGCGCGAGCCACTCTGCCGTAATGTTCATCATCTGTACGGGTATCAAGCGGGACAAAATCTGATCGGTTTAACAGCACGCGGATTACATCCGCATCCATGTGCGTGTCGTGTTGTGCGTTTATCGGGAACGGTTGGACCTCCGGTGGTTCGGCACCTTGCGTGCTAATGGGTCCTTCTGCTGCTAACCACGCCCTAAAACCGCCATCCAATAAACGGGTATCGGAATGTCCCAAGTACTCACAGAACCAAAGTCCACGTGATGCTCTCGTTCCAGAGATGTCTTCATACCATACAATCGGCTTTGTCGGGTCAAGCCCGCGTTGCTGAAACAGATACGCCATCATCCACATAAAGGCATCAAAAGTCTCTTTACGGGTATCGATGAGGCTCAAACCGAATAGATCTAAATGAAGTGCACCGGGAATATGTCCCCGAATATATTCATAAGTCGGTCGCGTATCCACGATGCAGAATGTTCCATCGTCGAGTGTGCCTTTCAATTCTTCAGCAGAGATAATTAGTTGTGGATTTTCATAGCCTTTATAGGCTTCCATCGTCAACTCCTTTAAAATTTTTTATAAAGATTAAACAAATATTTCGGTAAGGGATCGCGAGCACAGCTCGCTCCTACAACAACAGGCTGCTAATGCATTATCGAATTAGATTCTTAAACTTCAGTTAAAATTTTATTATAAAGTATTTATTCCCTATATGACTCTCGGCTTCTTTTTCACAAGTTTTATTGTCTTCCACTTCCCCGTACGATACCAAAACCACATAGCGATCCCTTGGACGACATTTGAGAGAGCGATCCCTAACCAAACGCCGTTGAGTCCGATGAAGTGCGAAAGTAGAATCACAAGCCCTAAACCGACACCTACCTGTGCGGCGAGCGTAATCACCATCGGAGAGAAGGTATCTCCAGCACCATTGAGCGCTCTTCCTAAGATGAGAGAAAATGCGATAAATCCGAATGTCGGAGATAGAAACCGCAGGTAAACGATCCCGGTTTCGATTACATCTGTCTCCGTTGTGAAAATCCGAATGAATATCTGCGGAAAAGCGAGAAAAAGGGCACCGATCGCAGCCATAATTACAGTGCCTAACAGGTTGGCAACACGTGTCGATTTTTCAGCGCGTTCTATCTGGTTCGCGCCTAAATTCTGTCCGACTAAAGGGACAACAGCGTTTGCGATACCGAAGCCGGGGTTCATTACCAGAATCCGGAGCCGCATACAAATCGTATATGCCGCAACGACGGTTTTGCCGTAAGGTCCGATGACCCATAGGAAACCGAGTCGCGAAATGTGTCTCCAAAACCCTTGCATAGAACTATAAACGCCGAGCCGTAAAATGTCAAGCATTTCCCTAAGGTCCGCCTGATACTGAACACGCCGCAATGAGATAGGTGCGCGTCCGCTCCAGCAGAGATAAAGTAGAATAATTACACTAGCCCCGCGCCCGATAAGCGTCGCGTACGCCGAACCTGCTACCCCTAATTTCGGGAACCCCCATAAACCGAAGATTAACAACGGGTCGAGTGTGATGTTAATCAGTGTTGCGAAAATCAGCACTATCATTGGCGTGATTGTGTCACCACCCGCCCGGAAGATAGAACCGAGGGTCATCGACACGAACATTGTACTAATACCGACGAGAATGATATGCATGTAAGTGGTGCCGAGCCTTAGTACCTCCGGATCTGTCATTCTCACAGCGAGCAGTCCGTATTCTGCTAAGGGGTAACCGACCAAGGTGACACCGATGGAGAAGATAACCGCTAACAGGATTGACTGCATGGCGATGTGTTCCGCTTGCGCGAGGTTCCGCGCCCCTAAATACTGTGCCACCATAATCCCTGCACCTGTTGAGATGCCGAGTGAGAATACCCCGATTAACCGGATTAAGTTTCCACTTACGCCAACAGCGGCTATCGCGCCGGCTCCAAGCCTTCCAACAAAGATCATATCAACGATGTTAAATGCCTCTTGGAGAATGTAGCTGAGTACTATTGGTCCGGCAAGCCGTAGGAGGTGTCTCAGAAGGCTCCCTTGTGTTAGGTCGCCCCGTGCTTTTTTCATATTTTTCTGTTGTTTTTATCTATTTTCGTTTAGTTTCCTTCTTGCATAGATCTTCCTATTGAATTAAGTTTGACCAAGGCTTTGATGGTGTTAGGGTATTGGTGTAAGTCTTGTGCATATTAGCAGTATCCTATCTCGGTGTCAAGATAAAAATCTGAGGTCTTGGCGCTATTCAGTAAAACCAAAGTAAGGTAATATTTATAGGACTTACGCAGCTTCCTCGCTGTCGAGGTTTGATGAAGATTAATTTTTTAATTCGGTAATTTCTTAGAGATGCCCGGTTCGGTTAGGAAACCGAACCTACCGGGCCTGGGGAAAATATGGAATTACCGAAATATTTTCTTAAACTTCATAAACCTCGACAGCGGCGTGTAGTCGTAGCGATCTGTAAGAAAATTGCGTAAGTCCTAATTTATACTGATTTTTTTGACAGTAGTCCCGAAACCTGTTATAATATCTTATGTTTTCTAACTTGGTTTATGCTGAAAAAGATGCCACGTAGCGGAGAGAAAAATGTTTTGGGACGAAGTAAAAAAACACTACAATGCGGGTTCTGCCCACCAATTTTTGCTCCATTTTAATGTCAATGACCTGCTATACGACGATGTTTATGGCTATCTACCGGCTGTAGATTATTTCATGGAGCAGCTCAATGTATTAGGTTGTGATCTCGTTCTCGGATATAATACGTCCCAAGGAATTCGACTTCCGAATGTCGGACGGTGGCGAAACACACAGAGAATGCTACAACTTATGCCGAAAGAAGACAAAGAGGCAGAGAAGCGGGGTGAACGCCGAAGAATTAATTCCAACATGGCATTCGACGAAGTTCATAAAGATCCGTTCCTGAAAATAGACCCAGCACCCTCCAAAGAGTTACGCGAAAAGTTAAATAATCTCCTGGGACAAGGCAGAACGAAAATTGGGTTGGTTATCAATTTTTTGGAGCAGCTTGTTCCGAACGACCCATCACTGAGCAATGTTGCCAGAGATGAATCACAACTTTTGTTTAACCGTATCCAAAGTTGGGCATCCGACCTTAATCTCCGAAGGCACAGGCATGTCGTTCTACTCGTCACTAACAATGTATTCGACATACATCCGAACCTCACAGTGAATCCAGAGATCCCTATGATAGAAATCCCGTTTCCAGACTATAGCGAACGCGTGAAGTTTATTGAACACCTACACGATATTTCGGACGGTGCTTCACAGATGCGTAAAACTCTCGGAAATAATAACGAGAGAGAGGTATTGGCACGAGAAACGATTGGATTGAATTTATTCGGTATTCACGATGTTGTACAACAAGCAGAATCCGCACAGCAAAAAGCCGGGGGCGAACCGCTGATCCGATACCGACGCGAGAGTATCAAGACCTTCAGCCATGGTGTTATTGAACTCGGTGAATCTAACAGAGGTCCTGCTGATGATGGTTGGTATGTGATGCGGACGATTCGGGATATTGCAGACGGTATGAAGCATCGAGATCTGCGCCGTGTACCACGCGGGATGCTTTTGCTTGGTCCTCCGGGAACCAGCAAGGCGTACGCTGCAAGGGTACTCGCCGGCGAAGCGAACATGACCCTTGTCCAACTCCGTTACGCGACTCAGGTGGGTGAAGTAACAATAAACATCAATGAAAATGGGAACACTTACGAACGGAACCTGAATGCGGGTCTCAATTTTATTCGTGGTATCGCACCAACCGTTGTTTTTATGGATGAAATTGAGCAGGCATCGCCACATACCACGATGAATCCAGAGGACCACGAGCAGACATTCCCTCGCGCCCTCGTGAATGCTATGAATGATACGTCATTGCATGGCAGTGTGATCTGGGTGGGAGCATCACAACGTCCTGACCTAATGCCGCCAATTTTTCGACGGTACGGCGTTTTCGACACCAAATTAATCATGCTGCCGCCTACCAGTGGCGGTAGAGTGGAAATTTTAAGAATATTTTGCCAAGGACAGACATCAGGGAACATCAACTTTCAAGCACTCGTCGGCGGTTCGGAAACAGACGGGTTGACTTGGCGGGACCTGTTTTTGATTGTCCAACGTGCGAATAACATCGCAAGACGCGAGGGACGTGATACCTTCACAGAAGCCGAACTCCGTCAAGCACTCAACGACTTCATCCCAGATTATTCGCGGGAGATGCAAATCTTCATGGGGTTATTGGCGTTGCGAGAAGCGAACTCACGCGTCATGGTACCCGATGGATTGTTGCCAGAATATCAAGAATTTGTTGATGGCAATCGGATTGACAAGACCGGAATTAATAAGCGTTTGATGGAGTTGAGCAATCAACTCGGTTTGGATGATTGATATAAGGAATAACGGGACTGACTCGGACACTAATTTTTTCTTGACAAGCGTCGACTCCTTTGTTATAGTATTTTATCTTAAAACTGTAAGGAGGAAATTCTGACGATGAAATTAGTTATCTGTTTATGCAGCGCACTGCTTTTAGTCCTAACTCCGCTTGCCATGTCTATTGGTCCGAACGAATTTTTGGATGGCTTGGTGCTATACCACCCTTATGATGAGGGGGATGGTGACACAGCTGAAGATTTGAGTGAAAACGAACACGAAGGTATCATTGACAAACCTAAATGGGTGAATGGAAAATTCGGACAGGCTCTTGAATTTGATGGCACCAGCACTTTCGTTACGGTTGAAAGCACACCTGAACTGAACGTGGATGCATGTACGTTTATGGCGTGGATTAACGCTGAGCATTGGGATAATGTACGCCAAATCGTCGGTAAATCTGTTCACGGGGGTTGTGGCGGTAGAGTCCAATACGGGTTGTTCAGTGAAGGTGGAGTCTTCAAACTTCGCTTGGAAACCGAAGGTGGGCGCCGATATTTCAACCGATCTACCTGACACAGGGAAGTTTGTCCATGTCGCTTTCACCAACGATACAGATACCGCTCATATCTATATTGATGGTGAATCTGTTGTCGACGCTGCTGTTCCCGGTAAACTCGGTGCCAATGACGATCCGTGGCGGATTGGACAGGATTGTGATCGAGCGCAGTACATCTTCGCAGGGATCATTGATGAGGTGCGCCTCTGGAATCGCGCACTGAGCGAGGAAGAAATTAATACCTTCATGGACCAGGGCGTAGACGCACTCGCTGTTGAAGCGACTGGAAAGCTCTCGACAATTTGGGGTCGCCTTAAAGCGGACTTACAGTAGCATCCGTAATCGAACATAATCTTTTGCTGGTGAGGTTCTAACCTCGCCCTCTTCTATTTTTATTTTACTGGCGAGGTTTTTCAACCTCGCCTATTTTCAGAGGGCACTTTCTGATCGCCCCGGACCAATTACCGAAAAATGTCTGAGACTTCAAAAACAATTTCATGTAGAAATTGCGACGCACAGATTCCGGTAGAGACATTTGCTGGGAATCTGAATGTTTGCACACAGTGCGACTACCACCACTATATGAGTGCTTACGAGCGACTCAATCTCATTGTAGATGCAGATAGTTTTCAAGAGTACGATGCGAACCTTTACTCTATTGATTCACTGGAATTCCCTGAGTATCCAGAGAAACTGGAAAGGGATGTCGCAAAAACAGGACTTAAATCCGAGATGCTCTCCGGTATCGCCGAAATTGGTGGTTATCCGACTGCAATCGCAATTGGTGATGTCGGATTTATAGGTGGTACGTGTGGCTCTGTCATTGGCGAGAAAGTCACCCGATGTATTGAACGCTCTCTTGAAAACAAGTTGCCGTTAGTGATTGTTTCTGTGAGCGGTGGTATGCGGATGCAGGAGGGGACGCTCGCCTTGATGCAAATGGCAAAAACTGCTGCCGCTTGTGCCGAGTATGCTAAAGCGGGTCTCTTTTATATTTCTGTTGTCACCGATCCAACATTTGGCGGTGCCACTGCGAGTTATACATCGCTCGGGGATGTCATTATCGCTGAACCGGGTGCGCGAATCGGCTTCGCTGGTCCTTTAGCCGTTGCCAGTCTCCGCGAAGAATTGCCTGAAAATTTTCAAAAAGCAGAGTCCTTATTAGAACACGGATTCATTGACGCTATCGTTCACCGCAGTGATATGCGCCAGATGCTTACCGACCTCATTGCTTTTGCGTCCTAATCAATGAAGTTATTTTTTCCCTATCTCAAAATTATAGTGACCTCTAAAAATAATAAGACACTTCTTGAAAGACGGACGAGGAAACCTTGAAAAAATCCGCAGAAACACCCAAGCAAAGACCCTCAAGCAAAAACCCCCTACGAAACGTTTTTTCTCAATCGAAAGTGTCTCCTTAATTATTGACTTTACTATAAATCATGTCTACCGAATACCATTTCTAAGAGGTTCTATTGCCTTAGCAGTATTTGTGAAATATGCGGCCCCCGTAAGTTTAGCAATCGTTGCGTTGGAATATATGGCAATTTGTGAATCAGAAATGGTATAACATGAATGGACTCACAAGTCAGGTATGAAACCGTTATCAACATTAGTCGTTAATAAAAATGTGTAGTTATTGCATAATTGGCACTGTTAGAAGGATTCGCGTCAGTGTAGCCCCCTTACACGTTTTTCATCTTGGCAGAAATTGCTGATACTCAATCGAAGACCGATGTGCAATTCATTGGTGCAGTTATCAATTCAAATATAAGAAAATAGGAATAAAACATGCCAAAGTCACTCGTCGTTGTTGAATCGCCGGCGAAAGCGAAAACTATCAAAAAGATTTTAGGTAAGGATTACATTGTCGAATCCTCTGTCGGGCATATCCGGGATCTGCCAAAGAAAGGCCTTGGGGTGGATATCGAAAACGCCTTTACACCTAAGTATGTGCTTATTCGTGGGAAAGGCAAGGTCGTTAAATCTCTTCAGGAAAAGGCATGCAAAGTAGACAACATCTATCTTGCTGCAGACCCCGATCGCGAGGGTGAAGCCATCTGTTGGCACCTCGCTGAGGAACTCAAGAAGGCAAAGAAGCCTATCCATCGGATCATCTACAATGAGGTCACCAAAAGTGCTATTTTAGATGCCATTGAAGCACCGGGTGAGATCAATATGGCACTTGTTGATGCGCAACAGGCGCGGCGCGTTTTGGATCGACTCGTCGGTTACCAGATTAGCCCTATTTTGTGGCGTAGCGTTAAACCCGGGTTGAGTGCTGGAAGGGTTCAATCGGTTGCAGTCCGTCTTATCTGTGAACGGGAAGCGGAGATTGAGGCGTTTAAACCCGAAGAGTATTGGACACTCACGGCGACCTTAACACCCCTTGAACTTGAGCACCCTTTTCTCGCGAAGTTACATAAAATTGGTAGCAAGAAAGGTGAGATTAATAACTACGGGTTCCGCATAGACGAAGCGCGGGCAAAAGAACTCACTGTAGACGCAAAGACACACGACTATATTGTTGAAAAGGTCCAAAAACGGAAACTAAAGCAGAAACCTGTCGCACCGTTTATCACAAGCACCTTACAACAGGAGGCATCTCGAAAACTCCGGTTTACTGCCAAAAAGACGATGCTTGTTGCCCAACAACTTTATGAAGGATTAGAGATCGGCAACGAAGGCTCCGTCGGCCTGATCACTTACATGCGTACCGATTCAACCCGTATTGCACAAGAGGCACTTCAAGCGGTGCGAGCTTACATCAAAACAACATACGGCACAGAATATCTGCCGGGTCAGGCGGTTAATTATCGGAGCAAAAAAGGAGCGCAGGACGCACATGAGGCAATCCGTCCGACCCTCCCCTTACGCCTCCTCGCGGAATTAAAGCCTTATTTGAACAGTGATCAATATCGCCTCTATGAACTTATTTGGATGCGGTTCATAGCGAGCCAGATGAATCCGGCGATCCTTGACTCAACAACAATTGATGTCAAAGCGGGTACCTATCTTTTCCGAGCCACCGGTTCGGTTATCAAATTTGATGGTTTCAGACGTATCTACATGGAAGGTCAAGATGACACCGCTGTTGATGAAAACGATTCAAGTGAAGAGGATGTCCGTTTGCCTGTTCTCAAAGAGGGAGATAGGCTCGATCTCCGTAAATTAGCACCGAAGCAGCATTTTACGCAACCACCACCCCGCTACAGTGAAGCAACGCTCGTTAAGATGCTGGAAGCAAAGGAGATCGGACGGCCCAGCACCTACGCCTCTATTCTTTCAACAATTCAGGATCGTGGGTATGTGAACAAAGAACGCGGGCGACTTCTGCCTACGGATGTCGGTAGACTCGTCAACCATCTCCTAATTCACGGATTTCCGAACATCGTTGATGTTAAATTCACAGCAAAGATGGAGGAACAGCTGGATACCATCGCTGATGGCAAAGTTGCGTGGGTGCAAACTTTAGGACAGTTCTATTCACCCTTCCAAATCGCGCTCGAAGAAGCGCCCGATAAGATGTATGAAGCGCGAAAAGCGATGGAACAGGAGTCCGACGAGAAGTGTGAAAAATGTGGCGACAACATGATTGTCAAATGGGGAAGATATGGTCGATTTCTCGGATGTGCTAATTATCCAGAGTGTGAGAATATTAAATCCTTAAGTACAGATGATACACCTGCTCCGGAACCGGAAGAGACCGACACAGCGTGTGACAAGTGCGGTGAACCGATGGTTATCAAAACGAGCCGTGTCGGGAGTAAGTTTTTGTCTTGTAGCGCATACCCGAAATGCAAAAATGCCAAGCCGATTCCAATGGGTATTGACTGTCCTGAATCTGATTGTGATGGTTACCTCGGTGAGCGTCGCAGCCGACGTGGGAAAGTTTTTTACGGATGCAGCAATTATCCGAAGTGTGAATTTTCTACATGGGATAGACCTGTGCCTGAAACTTGTCCAAAATGCAATGCGCTATTTCTCGTTGAGAAAACCAAAAAAGCGAAAGATAGTGAGACGGTAACTGTGTCGCTGCGTTGTCAATCAAAGGATTGTGATTATATAAAGGAATAGTTATCGGAGTCATAGTTATCGGTTATCAGTTCGGTTTTTCTGCGAAAAACCTTTCAGTTATCGGTAAAAGAGGTTTCTTGTGGCAGTAGCAGGAAACGTTCCAGATACAATGTCTTAACTGAAAACTGAAAACTGAAAACTGAAAAAAATGATACAGATGCACCAAGTCAGCTTCAGTTATGATGAACTTAGCGTGCTTGAACAGGTTAGTTTTCGCGTGGAACGCGGCGAGTTCGTATTCCTCGTAGGGCCGAGCGGTTCTGGGAAAACAACGCTTTTACGGTTGCTATACGCCGATTTGCTACCTGTGGCGGGGGACTTGCGTGTGATTGGGCAAAAACTCGCCACATTGGACAAGGTGAGTTTGCCTTACTTTCGACAGAAAATAGGACTTGTCTTTCAAGATTTCAAATTCTTGGCGGATAAGACGATTCAGGAGAATCTTACACTGCCACAAAAGTTGGTAGGCATGGCACCACGGGTAGCGAAAGAGAACGTCAACAAACTTCTGCATCAAATGGGGTTGAGCCATCATCAACATGCGCTACCTACTGAAATATCCAGCAACGAACGGCGACGACTGGCTATCGCCAGAGCCGTTATCAACAATCCTGTATTGCTGCTTGCGGATGCCCCTACAGAGGGTTTAGATTTGCGGCTTTCGCTTGAGGTCATGGCACTTCTCGATGCGCTTAATTTTCAAGGTATGACTATCTTTGTCGCAACCTCAGACCGCAAACTCGCTGAGAAATGTAATAAGCGGATTATTGAATTGCGAGATGGTGGTATCCATTGAGAGGAGGAGTCATCAGTTATCAGTTATCGGTCATCAGTTACAAGAGGATTCTGATTGTTCAACATTTTCTTTCTAACCGTTGACACTTCAAAAAGTAAAGGTTTGAAAGAGCGTGTTTGTGCATCAAAAGCCAAAACTGAAAACTGAAAACTGAAAACTGAAAACTAAAAATGATCTACCGTCTTAAAAATGCTATATCTCATATTGCACGTGCTGGCACTTCGAGTTTGATAGGTATTGTCGGCATCGGATTCATCACTACCTTACTTACGACCTTGCTATTAAACCACTCTCTTATTCTCCGACAGTCTGAATTTAAAATGCCTGCACCTACGCTCGTAGCGTTTCTAAAAGACACCGTGGATGAGTCGATGGGGCGTACATTGGTTAGCCGATTAGAGAAGAACGGACAGATTCTGGCTGTCAATTATGCATCAAAGGCTGAGAAACTTGCCAGCGGAGAAACCGAGTTTCAGGATTTGGGTATTCTGATTAAGGAGGCGTTTTCAGAAACGCACGGTGTAAACCCATTCCCAGCATCCCTCAATGTCTATGTAGACGAAGAATTAATAACCCGTAAAACATTAGAACACATTGTGTTGGAAATTAAAGCACACGATGAAATTGAAGACATCTTGTTGACCGGACAAGGACAACTGAGAGATCGATTGCGCGACTCAGAACGAACAACGCTCGTTGGTATCGGTGTGTCTGTCATTGCCGTCTGGTTCATTATCGGTTCAATTGTCAGGAAAACAGCGATTGCCCGCGCCGACGAGGTTCACCTCATGAAACTTCTTGGTATGTTCCGACGTTACCTTCTCGCTCCGTTTATTGTTCATGGACTTTTCCTCGGTGGATTTGGTGCTTTGTGTGGACTTGGCTGCTTCTATGGAATGCTGCATACGTTCAGATCTCAATTAGGCGGTGTGCCTTTCCTTACTATTTATCAAATTATTTTGGTTGTTGTGGCTGAGATGCTAATCGGACTCATCGTCGGTTTTTTCACACATCGGAAATTTGCATAACAGTTTTGTATTCTATCGCGTATCCCCAGGCCCGGTAGGTTCGGTTTTACGGCATACCATAAGTGTCAATTTTAGAAAAAATAGCCATCTCGGTCCCAGACTCGGTAGGTTCGGTTTCCTAACCGAACCGGAGCTTAGCCACAAACTTTTCAGACCTCAAAAGGCCTCTTGAGTTCCGTAGGAACGGTATGTTTATAGAAAAACGTCTCCACCTGCTCTTGAACCCTGTAAGGGTGGCATGTCTGTAATAACGCCTACAAAATGCTGGCAAAAACCCCTAAATTGACACTATGGGGCGGTTTCCTAACTGCACCGGAACCACAAAAAAGACGTAAAACCTAATTCCGTAAATATCTCTAACTGACGACAACCTCACTATGATAACGAAAACCAACTTTAAAGACTTACTCAAAACGTTAGGTTTCACGGAGGAAGATAACATCTTCCAAAAATCAATTGGTGAAACCGACTTAAAGGTTGACTTCGAGAAAAAAGAAATAATTTATCCCACAGATAGAGATTTAATAGTCCATCGAGAGGATACATGTAATTTCTCACAGAACGAGAATTTTGTTGTGTTTGAGTGTGTCCATCGGTTACTGGAAAAAGGGTATAAGCCTGAACATTTAGAACTGGAGCCGACATGGAGAATAGGGCACAGTGCAAGCGGTGGACGTGCCGATATATTGGTTAGAGACCAAGAAAATAATCCGTTGCTGATTATTGAATGCAAAACAGCAGGCAATGAGTTTGAAGATGCGTGGGATGACACTCGTCAAGATGGAGGGCAATTGTTTAGTTATGCCCATCAAGATGCCCAAATTCAATACCTCTGTCTTTACGCTTCTAATTTCTTTGAAAACGAGTTGGATTATAAATACAAACTGATTCCGCATCTTGACAATCCACAAATTTTAGCAGAAGATACATCCCTGCCATCCTTTGAAAGTGCCAACAACGCCGAACACCGCTTTGCCGTTTGGCGTGATACTTACAAGTTAGAATTTACAGAAGTCGGTCTTTTTGAACCTAATATCCAATCCTACCAAATTGGCAAGGACAATTACACTCTTGCTGAGGACACCAAACCCATAGGCATTAATGAAAAAGATAGCAAATACCATGACTTCCGAACCATTTTAAGGAAACATAACATCGCAAGACGTGAAAACGCTTTTGAGGTTTTAGTCAATCTGTTTTTGTGTAAACTGGTTGACGAGGAAGAAAACAGAGACGACCTCAAATTTTATTGGAACGGGCCCGCTTCCGATAACTACTTCGATTTCGTGGATAGACTACAAAACCTTTACCAAAGAGGGATGCGTAAATTTCTGAACGAAAAAATCAGCTACATCAGCCGTGAACAAATTGACGATGCATTTTGGCCAGTCAAAAATGACCGCAACGCTACGAAGAAACAGATTCAGGAATATTTCACGGAGCTCAAATTTTTCTCTAACTCTGCGTTTTCTTTTTTAGACACTCACAACAAGGATTTATTTGAAAGAAATACTGCAGTCTTGTCAGAAGTCGTGCAAATGTGGCAAAGGTTACGACTCAAAACAGATGAGCAAAACCAGTTTTTAGGCGATATGTTCGAGTTTTTTCTCGACAACGGTATCAAGCAGTCTGAAGGGCAATTTTTCACACCGCTACCGATTTGTAAATTTATTGTTTCTGCCTTACCACTTGCCCAAAAAATTGAAGAGAACCCCGAACCGCTTAAAGCCATTGATTACGCCTGTGGCTCGGGACATTTCTTAAATGAGTACGCCTATCAAGTAAAACCATTGCTTGAAGCACAAGACAAAAATATAAGCGACTACTACAGCCAAATCATTGGGGTTGAAAAAGAAGATCGCTTGGCAAAAGTCGCCAAAGTCGCTTCTTATATGCACGGTCAAGAGCAGATTAAGATACTGGATGCGGATGCACTCGCGACTCACTCTGAAATCCGAACGGAGAGTTTCGATGTCTTGGTAGCAAATCCGCCCTTTGCAGTCGAAGGTTTTTTACAAACTTTGAGCGATGCGGATAAAGAAAAGTATCAACTCATCCAAGCCACAGGTGAAAATAGCAATACCAATAACATTGAATGCTTCTTTTTAGAACGGATTTATCACTTGATGGGTCCCGATGGAGTGATCGGCGTGATTGTCCCCTCCAGCATCTTGTCCAATACGGAAGCAGTTCACAACCGGACGCGTGAACTTCTGTTACAATTTTTTGATTTAGTGAGTATTGCTGAACTTGGGAGCGGTGCCTTTGGTAAAACAGGCACCAATACAGTAGTGCTTTTTTTGAGACGGAAAGCAAAAAGCCCGGAACCATTCGCGCATTACCGCAATCGAGTGGCAGAATTTTTTGACGGTGATGACCAAGTACAATATCAAGATGACAATCTGATTGAAGCCTATTGTAACCATATTGATGTTTCTTATGAGGAGTATACAAAACTTTTTGCGCAAACCAGTCTTGATCCACTTTCTAATCTATTGGAATACGATATTTTCAAGGACTACAGACAAGCCTTTGACCAAAGCACAGAAATTAAAAAACTAAAAAAATCCAATGTATTCAAGAAGAAAAAGGAAGCAGAGCAATCGGCGGAATTGGATCAACGTTTTATCGTTTATCTACATAAGATAGAAAAAGAAAAACTCTACTACTTTATTCTTGCACACGAGCAAGAGGGCAAAGTGCTCATTGTTAATGCACCGGGTCCCAGCAAAGAACGAAAAAAATTTTTAGGTTATGAGTGGAGCAGTGCTAAAGGCAGAGAGGGCATTAAATACGAGGGAGGCGAAACGGTTAACGATATTGCTACTCCGCTGTTTGACCCGAGTGATTTAGACAATGACAAAAAAATAAATACTGCAATCAAACGGAACTTTATCGGTGAAACTACTGATCCGCTGCCCGAACACTGTCACTATGCTGAACTCACCGATATGTTGAATTTTAGCCGCGTAGATTTTGATAAAGTCATTATCTTAAATCCAAAACCACAAGCTGAAGAAACAGAGGAATCAGTGATCAATTCAGAATATGAAATGAAAAAAATAGATAAGGTATTAACTTTGGAATATGGAATTTCTCTACCTGAAAACAAAAGGATTGGTGGTGATTTTCCTGTTTACGGTTCAAACGGAGTCGTTGGAAACCACAATGAATTTTTAATCAAAGCACCTTGCATAATAGTCGGACGGAAGGGAAGCGCTGGGAAAGTCAATTGGTCTGATAAGAATTGCACACCAATAGATACAACCTTTTATGTAAAGTTATTAGATGAAGCGGCTATGGACTTGAAATTTACTTACCATATGTTAAAATCATTAAATTTGCCTTCCTTGAAAGTAGGGTCAGGCCCCGGAGGAATTAATCGAAACAATATATATGGCTTACAAATCCCCGTCCCGCCGCTTGAAGTGCAACAAAAGATTGTAAATGGATGTAAAGCAGTGGATCAGGACACTGACCAAGCCCACCAAACTATTACCATAGCCAAACAAGAAATTGAGAAAAAGCTGCAGGCGGTTATCAATGTAGAACATAATATGAAGAAAATCGGTAATGTTTATAAAACTGCCTCTGGTGGAACACCTTTATCGAAGAAAAAAGAGTACTATAAAAATGGAACAATACCGTGGATTAATAGTGGAGAAGTTTCAAAGAAAGAGATAAATTTTGCGGATAGTTTTATCACTGAATTAGGACTTAATAACTCAAATGCAAAATTATTTCCCCCAGGAACAGTTCTTTTAGCAATGTATGGTGCAACTGCTGGGAAAGTCGCTTTATTAAATATTGAAGCCTCAACTAATCAAGCGTTGTGTGCCCTATTACCAACTGAAGAAATGGTTCCTAAGTTCTTGGTCCTGGTGCTGGAATCGATGTATCAGTACTTACTTAATCTGAGAACTGGGTTAGCAAGGGATAATTTATCTCAAGAAAAAATTAGGAACATAAGAATTCCAGTCCCGCGACTTGATATCCAACAAAAATTAGTAGCAGAA
Source organism: Candidatus Poribacteria bacterium (assembly GCA_965208735.1). GTDB lineage: Bacteria > Poribacteria > WGA-4E > WGA-4E > WGA-3G > WGA-3G. The sequence goes on along the minus strand of CBDBPM010000002.1, from coordinate 2,606,512 downwards.
GTTGGGCAATTAGAGGCAAAAATCACCGAAGCGCAAGCCGTGATTGATAATGCCACCGAGCGTAAAAATGCCATTCTCACAAAGTATCTATGGAAAAGACCAGTAGATGCGGTTCCCTAACCGCATCGGAAACAAGAAATCCAGGACTTGGTTAGAATAAATCCGGTTTGGTTAGGAAACCGAACCTACCAGACCTGGGACAGAGACGTGTACTGCCATCGGAAATTTAGACCACTCTCTAAACCAAGATTGTGCTATAATACAATCTTACTGAGAGGAGTCTCCGATGGCGAAACGAAAACGAAGAAACTTCACCCCCGAGTTTAAAGCGGTGGTCGTTCTTGAGGCCCTCCGCGGTGAAAGTTCACAAGCGGAAGTGTGTCGGTGCCATAACCTCAGCGAAGATCAGCTCTCAAAATGGAAGCAGCAGTTCCTTGAAAATGCAACCGCTGTGTTTGCCTCCACGGATAAGCAATCGAGCGAGGCAGCGGAGCGGATCGCACACCTTGAGCACCTCGTTGGACGGTTGACTGTGGCATTAGACATCCAAAAAAAAGCATTGACTCGCTTGAGCTGATCCCGTCTGAACAACGCCAAATTGTTGAGGCGTTGCGGAGAGATTATTCGGTGCGACAGATTTGTCAGACGTTGGGTTTCAACAAGAGTACCCTCTATTATCAACCGAAAATCGATGCGTCTGAAGAAGTCCTGCGAACTGAAATAGAGCAGTTAGCTGCACGGTATCCGACGTATGGGTATCGGCGTATCAGACAGTTGCTACTGCGTATGGGATACACTGTCGGGTATAGACGCGTTGCCCGTTTGATGAAATCTGCGAACCTCTCGGTGTCCGTTAAACGTATCTGTCAAACCACGCGGTCGCTCCGGGAGGTAGGTCCCTGGGTCAACCGACTTCAGACCCTTGATGTCTCCCGATGCGATCAGGTCTGGGTGGGCGATATCACTTATGTGCGACTCAAAGGACACTTCATCTACGTCGCAGCGGTCATGGATGTCTTCACGCGTATGATAAGAGCTTGGCATCTGAGTCAGCATTTGACGCAATCTCTGACCCTGAAACCCTTGGAAGACGCATTACACCGAAGCGTCCCAGAGATCCATCATTCGGATCAAGGTGTTCAGTATCTTTCAAATGTCTATATCTCAACGCTCAGACATCATGAGATTGAGATTTCTGTAGCACGGAGGGGATGTCCTTGGGAGAACGGATACGCCGAAAGGTTGATCCGAACGCTGAAGGAAGAAGGAGTCCACCTCAACACCTATGAGGACATCCATGAAGCCAGGGTTTCCCGCATTGGTCATTTTATCACACAGGTGTATCATCAGAAACGCCCACATTCGGCGTTAGGGTATTTGACTCCTATCGAATTTCAACGACAAACCTTATCTTAACTTTGCGAAATTGTGGTCTAAATAAGCGTATGCACTACAAATTCTTCACTTTTTCCGAACAGAACACACTTTTACTTGAAAAATATGTGCAAAATATGCTAAGATAGTCACAAGTATAGAAAACTTATCCCGTTTAGTAGTGAAATCTGAAAAATTAAGGAATATCCTATGAAGTTGAATTACTCTGAAAGTTCATTAGTTATCGTAGGTTCGTGGAATCCAAGTATTATCAATCCACCTTGGATTGGAACTCACTTGATTGAATCCACAGATTTTGATAATCAGAGTATAGAAATGGGCCTTGTTGGAGACAACACTTTGTCTATTAGAGATGCCTCTATATCTGCGTCTTTTAATGGTATCAAAATTATTCTTATAGGCAATAAATTAGAATTTCATTTAGAAATAGGCGACGATTTTAATTTACTTGAGAAATACGCCTTGAAAACTTTTAGGCTTTTACCCAACACATTCGTCACGGGTTATGGAATAAACTTTCATTTTTCTGATGAAAAGATTAATGAAACTATATTAAATACCATAGACCCTAAAATGTTCAGTGATCTTAACGGGCAGTTAATCGCTGAGCAATCTAATTTGGTATTTAATTTAGGCGATATGACAATGGGTATAGCTGCAAATATAGATAGAAAGAATAATACATCTGGTATTGGATTTAATTTTCATTTTACCATAGATGGATTATCTATATTCGAGTCTCTGTTATCACAGTATTCTATGTTTAGCCTAAAAGAAAGAGCGATTAGCACTCTATCAGATGTCTATGGATTAAAAGTAGAGGTGTAAGGATATGACTTTAAATTTAGCGAACAATCCAATGTCCACAAAAATTCATGAGATTTTCTTTTTTAATCCTTTATCTACTGAAAATAAAGAATATCGTGAAAGATCCAAAATTAATTTTAACAATGAGCAACCCAATTTAGAAAGTTTATCACATACAGCAATTAGACAGAGTAACGTTTTTTCTATACCAGCTGTTGTCGGTATAGCTCCTAATCCACCTCTACCTAAATACTATAACTATAGTGATAAGGATAAATCTTTTGTTGTTAGATATTTATTTGTTGAGCAATCCAACGAATCTATAATATCAGCGAAGAACGATATTCTGTTACGGAATATGCTATCTGAAATTGAGAGCCTTTTAGAAAATGAATATGACTGGGACGAGATTGACTATAGAAAGCCCACTCCTGAAGATATAAATCGTTCCAAAGAGGTTTTAACTGAGTTTGTTTCTATCATTGATTCTGAAGGATACTCATTAAAAAAACCTCATATATCCAATTTTGAAGAAGGCGGCGCAAGTATTAAATGGAAAATCGGAGATAGAACTTTGTATCTTGAAATAGGACAAAACGTTTCAATTTTTTCTAAGGTATGGAGAGAATCCGACGAAACACGTGTGATAGAAAGACCCCTTTTCAAAACAGATTACTTAGAATTATGGAAATGGATAATTAATGAACGCCTCTAAATATGTGGACAAAAGCGAATTACTATATAGGTTTTTCCGATCTAATAAGGAAAATCCTAACGAAGACCATTACCATAAGGACGAATCTGATAACATTTTAATTGACAGAGCAGCATTTTCAAGCGGTAATCCTTCTGTGGATAGAGCCAAGTTAACTCGCTGTCCAAAAGATACAAAAGTCCGACCTTCAGATGGGATTATGGGCATTTGGGCAAAAGATGTCAAAGCTCTAACACTGCCAGATTATCCTGACTACACTGTAAATGTCAAAAAGACTCCTGAAAAGGATAACAAAGCCCATGCTGAGATAGTTTTACTCTCAGGGGAAGATAAAATATCCCGAAGCGTAAGCCGTCAATTTAGAAAGTTGCTCGCAGAAATATCTGTTTGCTTAATAGAACCAAATCCCAAGTAGCAACCTATCAAATCTTAAACTCTCATACTATCCTCAATAAACTTGGTAAACATATCTCTACTCCGATAGTTATACTTGTAGCACGCCTCTGCGAGATACAGGGGCGTGTTGAAGTACCAACTGAAGTGCATACGTTTATTTAGACCAAAAATTAGAAAAGTTAAGGCAAGTTTTTTTGCTCAAATTCGACAGGTGTCAAATACCCTAACGCCGAATGTGGGCGTTTCTAATTATAGACGTGTGTGATAAAATGCCCGATGCGATCTCTCGCCTCGGTGATGCTTTGATAGTCATTGATGTGAACTTCTTCCTCTTTGAGCGTGCGTATGAGTCTTTCGGCATATCCGTTCTCCCAAGGCCGTCCCCGCTGTGCGACGGAAATCTCAATGCGGTGCTCTTGGAGTGTTGCGATATAGGAAACCCTTGAAAGATACTGCACGCCTTGATCCGAATGATGAATCTCAGGAACGCTTTGACGTAATGCTTTTTCGAGCGGTTTGAGGGTCAGAGATTGGTTCAAGTGCTGACTGCCAAGCTTTGATCACTCGGGTGAAGACATCCATGAGCAGGCAGACATAAATGAAACGTCCATTGAGACGAACATAGGTAATATCAGCCACCCAGACCTGATCCTGACGAGAGACCTGAAGGTTTTCGAGACGGTTGCTCCAAGGCTTTTCACCCTGAAGCGATTTTGTTGTTTGACTCGCACGCTTGACAGAGACCAAGAGATTACTCTTCTTCATCAAGCGAGCGACGCGTCGTGCCCCAACGGTGTATCCGATACGCAGTAGCAACTGCGTGATACGCCTATACCCGTATCTCGGATACCGTCCGGCAAGCGTCTCTATTTCCGATCACAGGACATTTTCGGACGGATCCTCTCTCTCGCACGGAATACTCCTTGTGCAATGCCGAAATGAGGCTTCGCTTTTCGGATAAGGTCATTTCAACCAATCCAAGGCTTTTTTGGGGATGTCCAACGCCACTGTTAATCTCCCAACAAGTTGCTCAAGGTGAGCGATACGCTTCTCGGCATAATTCGACTGCTTATCAGTAGAGTCAAACAGCGTAGACGCATTTTCAAGCAACTGTCGCTTTTACTGTGAGAGTTGATTTTCGTTGATATTATGCCGCCGACACACTTCTGCTTGGGAAGTCGCGCCGCTGAGGACTTCGAGAACAACTTCAGCTTTAAACTCAGGGGTGAATTTTCTACGTTTTGCCATCGGATAACTCCTTTCTAATGAGATTGTATTGTAGCACAATCTTCCTTTAGGGTGTGGTCTAAAAAAACGATGGCAGTACAAAGGTTGATAAAAGAGTTCTTGAAGTACCATCGTTTATTTAGACCAAAAAATTTTGGCCTGAATAAACGGTAACACTTCATTTCTCGTGTGCGTGCGTTGAAGCATTGGGGGTTGCTGACGCGTATGAGCAATAAGTTGGGCAGTTGAGTTCTCGGTGCTTTCGTGAATCAATGCCTCGGATGCCCCTTGATGAAACTCAAAGACCTCGTTCTCACATAAGGAAATATCTATGCTCACGAGACTAATTAGCACAAGTCCTTAAGGAGTATTACTGATGAATAGAGAATATCGACTACATCATAATTATGGGAGCGTGGATCCCTGGGATCATGTCCGAAAATTGGATCTCAACATGAACATTTTTAGGTACATGGATTTTGAAAAATTCGTTCGATTGATGATCACCAAAAGTCTGTATTTTCCCAGATTAGATGAGTTAGAAGACGAATTTGAAGGCTCACAAAGAATTAAAATAAAGGAATCAGAATTCCGTGAAGGAGCCTTATTACAATCATCACTAAAACGGTTTTCAACATTTGTGAATTGTTGGACATGTTTGGAAGGATATCCTAATTATATGTGGAAAGAATACGCACCTGGAAATGGTGTAGCAATAAAAACGACAATAGGCAAATTATGGAATAGTTTGGAAATTAAACCTTGTGTGTTTGGCGAAGTTATGTATAGAAACGAAGATCCAAACATTACACCTATTTTGGAAGCGACTGAAAATTTCGGACTTTCATATTCACCTGATCTCATTGATACTCATCGTATCATAGCATTTAACGAATATCTAAACCGAGTTCAGCCATATCAAGATTTGGAATCAGGGTATCTACCGAGATATGATCGCGACGACATGATAGGATTTGAAATGGGGATAAGAATAGTCTGGCCATATATGATTAAAAGAACTTTCTATGAAGATGAATCAGAATTTAGATTGGTGTTTAGTTTTGGTAATAATGGCTTATGTAATGAATTAAGTCTTGAAGAAAGATATGATTTGTTGTCGCGCACACCATATGGATTTAAAGTCAAGTTGCAGGCGTTAGATTTTATTGATGAAATTAAAATCTCCCCGTATGCCGATGAAGATATAGAGTTAATATTAAAGAAAATATCAGATAAAAATATAGAATCAAAATTTGATAACATCCATGAGGATTTATCTGAATATCGATACGATCGTAACGATATTCACAAGATGTTATATGATAGGACAACTTTTCAACAAGCCCTACCTGATATCCCCAATATCCCCCAAAACCAGTTTGAAAGTAATGTGTATGTAGATAATTCAGGGTATCTATGCAAAAAAAGTACGCAATAAGTCGTTTTGAGATTTGAAAAAGATTGTGAAAAAGTGCGATAAACCCAATAAATATAAGGTTTTTTGCTTGTTTTAATTCGTCAAAGAGGATAAATAAACGGTAGCACTACACTCTTGAGATGGCAAAGGATGTCATGCCAGAAAGTCTACTGATTGATGACCATAGTCCAATACTTTTGTTGTATCGTTCACTTAGTCGGGGTGTGCACGAATTATTCGATGAGGAATGTTTAAAACTTGCTGGCACCGTTAGGCTCGTCTTAGGTGAACTGTCTGAAAAGTTGTCTGCTATCTTAAAAGACAAAGCAGAACTGACAGAAGCCATATCTACATTAATGCATGGCAAAAACAGTTAACAAGGGTTCTGAAGAATTTAAGGTTTTCGCATGGAATCCGGTTCGGTTAGGAAACCGAACCTACCAGACTGGCGGCTCTTTATTTCACAAGACTAAAGTAATATATTTCATCATTGTGGAAGGACGTTGAAAATGACAAATCGTGAGATCAGTGATATCTTCAGTGCTATCGGGTCCCTCCTACAAATCCGAGGCGACGACGCGTTTCGCGCACGTATTTATGATCGCGCAGCCGATATCATCGATAAATTCCCACGTGAATTGTCCGGCGACACCCCCAAACAGGATGTACCCAATTATGATGAGGAAGCCGTACAACAACTCCGTGCGACACCCGGTGTCGGCAAGGCTATCGAAGACAAAACGGTTGAGATGCTGGAAACCGGACGTTGCAAATACTATGACGACCTCACGGCGGAAATGGGGACCGGGATATTGGAGGTGCTCGAAATCCGAGGGCTCGGTGTAAAAACTGTGGGTAGATTTTATCAGGAACTCGGTGTCCGAAGCCTTGAAGACCTACAAGTACTGCTGGAGAACAGGAAACTTAATAATATGAAGGGAATCGGAAAAAAGACCCTTCGGATGATAACCGAAAGTTTAGCGTTTCGGATGGATCTCCGAAAGGCGCGCCCCTTACGTCAGGTCTTACAACTCGCAGAGCAGATTGTCGGAAGCCTAACGCCACTTATCGACGACGGATGGATGAAACAGGAACCCGAATGGACAGGCCATTTACGGCGGCTCGAAGAAATCTGTCGAGGCATAGAATTGATCGTTGTGTGTGAAGATGAAACAACATTTCGATTTGCAGATGGCATTGTACCCGATTCGCTAAGATCGTTTCTTGAGCCGTTTTCAGAAAACCCGATTGTCTTTAAAACAGGTGATGGCATCGCGTACACCTATGACAGTGCTGCTTTCGTTGAAACAGATCGCACCGAACCGACAGATGATGTCCGCGAGACACTCCCTGTCCTCCAATTTTCCGTTGACCGAGGTTTTCCTGTCTCTCTCTATCTTTGCACACCTACCACGTACGCGTTGACCCTATTCTTAACGACGGCAACGGATGCACACTTTAGCGCACTCCCCAACTGCTCTCCCTTGCTAACGACGGAACCGGATATAACAGAGGCAGGGATTTACAAAAAACTCGGACTCTCCTATATTCCGCCTGAACTTCGACAGGACGGTGCCTCGGTCGTAGCAGCTAAGGACGGCACCTTACCAGAACTCGTTGAATTTACCGACTTACGAGGGGACTTACACGCACATACCGACTGGAGTGACGGACGACAGACGCTTCAAGAGATGGTGGCGGCGGCGCAGGCAGAAGGTCTCGAATACTTTTCTATCACGGATCATTCCGTGTCTTCTACTGTGGCAAATGGGTTGGATCGGGGACGGCTCCTTGAACAGGTGAAGCAAGTTCGCGAATTAAACGCAGCAGTTGACGGTATCACAGTCCTCGCGGGTTCTGAGGTAGATATTCGGCGGAACGGCAACTTGGATTTCCCCGATGAGATTTTAGTCCAGCTCGATATTGTCGTCGCAAGCGTTCATAGCCATTTCAACCTAACTGAAGCCGAGATGACAAAGCGCATCATCCGCGCTATTGAGAACCCATTCGTTAACATCATTGGTCACCCGACCGGTCGGATGCTCGGTTATAGACCGATGTACCCGCTTAATATTGAAGCGATCATCGAAGCCGCCGCGGAAAATAACACCGTCTTAGAAATTAACGGATCACCGAGTCGATTGGATCTCGACCCGGAGTTTGTGCGGATGGCAAAAGAGGCAGATGTGCTATTATCTGTCAATACGGACGCACACGGTATTCCACAGTTGGCACACCGACGGACCGGTTTAAACGTTGCGCGTCGCGGTTGGCTCACTAAAGCCGAAGTCATCAATACCTATACTCTCGAAGAATTGCGCGAGCAATGCGGCATCGGTCTGCCATCTTAAAACGCGTGTCTGCTTTGTTGTTTACTCCGAAGCGGCAAGTTCTGTCAAATGCCAGTTCGGATCCTCTAACGCCTCGTAAACGACACCACCCTCTACCTTATCAGGCATTGGAAGTCCGAGTAGATAGCAGAGCGTCGGTGCGACATCGACGACGCGAACCTGCCGCTCCAACGCAACGCCTTGCCGAACGCCAGCCCCCGATAGAATAAATGTAGAGTGCTGTCCGCCGATACCGAAACTCACTGAAGGCAACTGCTTACCGTGCGCGCCATCAAATTCAGGACGGAGCGCATAGACCACATCACCGACCAATTCTCCTTGTAGATTAAACATTTCAGCATCCGCACGCGTGACGGCTAAAGTGAAGGGGTGCTGTCCGGTTTTGGCATCCTTGTAGGTATGAAGTGCTGCAATAAGCTCCCGTTGTGTTGCTTCATAATCCTCAGGAGCAACAATTCCTTCCGGTTCACGTCCGGCTAAGTTAATGAAGATATGCACTAATCCGACATTAACAGCCCGTGTTTTTGTCCAATCTATCTCACCGTTTGCATCTTTGACGATAAACCCTGTCTCTTCCAAGACCGATTCAATATCCACGGCACGGAATTGGTTCGGGGTCCCGCCGTGGTCGGCACAGACGAGGACAACCGTATCGTCATCAGCGCATTCTACGACCCGCCCAATCATCCGATCAACGGATTCATAAGTGCGCCGTAACCCTTCACGGCACCGATGGATTGTTTCTGGTGGTGCGCCGCTAATTTCATCCGCTTGGCTAAGGAAGAAATGGCTGGCATAGTCGGGCGCGTGGCTCTCCACCATCAGGACATCCCAATCGTTGTTTGCTGCGAGATGTGTTGCGACATCCGCGAGACGTTGGTGGTGATAGTCTAACACCTCAAAATAGGTATCGTCGTCCATTTGTCCGAGTGCGTCGCGGGCAGGATTTTGAAGGAACGAACCGATTTCGGTGTCAATTGTGGTGGCGACTGTATCCGGGACGGTATATCCGACTCTGGGCCAGATTTGTGGGACAAAGAGTTCAAAAGCATCAGCGGTTGATGTGAGCGTCACGAGTTTCATTCGGACGTAACCCTCTGCCTTGTTACCATCAATTTCAAAACTATCTAACCACCAGTCGCTCCATTCACCGACACCCAAATCGGCAATGCTATCCGCTCCAGATCGGCTCTTGCAAATCCGTACTCGGTCGTACCCCTTGTCGCCGGAGGCGTAAATCAATCCATAAAACGGTTTTGGAACCCGTGTTTCGTCGGATGCTTCGCTCTCGGCGTAGACGGAAGGCATCACATCTTCTCTGCCGCGTGCCAGTGGTCGGATAGTCAGTTCAACCTCCTGCACCGGTTCAGTGGAATCAGGCAAATCACTCCATTTCTCGTTGTCAACGGATTCAATCGTAACGGGATCAATATGTCGTACTTTCTGTAATGCACTTGGATCAAGTGTTTCCGGGTCGCGCTGTCCACCAATAGGACGCGGTGCCCATTTTCCTGCGACAAAGAGATGATACCCAGCAATCTGATGATGGTTGGAGACACCCGGTCCCGTTCCTTCCACCTGAATACCAGTTTTGACAGTGGGGGGCCAAGACATTTCCCATTTCACCAAGATCGGTTTCCCACCGGCACGTTCTACGAGATTCCATAAGTATTCGGATTGGCATAAGCCTGTGTTAATGCCCCAAACCGTTTTATCAAGCCGTTCCCCGACAGCCCGAATATTAAAATCCATCACCTGATGTGTGCCGGGCCATGAACCTGTCGAGAGTGCTGTCCATCCGGGAGGTGTCAATGTTGGAAATACGCCGATCATCGGACGGTAGACTCCCGTTTGGAGCAGTTTTTCCATATTCGGGGTATGTCCCCAGTCAATCATATTCTTAACCAGTTCCATGCTTGCGCCATCCATTCCGACAATAATTGCCCGTTTTGCGGGGGCACGCTGTGTTCGCTTAGTTTGCATAAAATCTCCTCTTTGTATTGGGCTATCAGTCTTTGACTTTCAGTATGAGGGCTCCGGGGTTACCAGACTTTTCTTCTACTGACGGCTGATCGCCAATCGCTGGGTGCTTCTTTTATGGAATTCGCTCAATGTAAATGTCTTCGTCTGAACCGCGGGCATCACCCCAGACGATGATTGCGGCGTTAGCACCTGTGGCGATGGCTCGCGGCGTAATTTGTGCTTTTGGGGCACTACAGACAGGGATGCCATTCATTTCCCAAAGCGGTTTGCCATCAGCGTCAAGCCTTTGTGCGTAGATTGCATCCTCGGTTGAGTCTCCAAAATCTTCGCGGTAATCGAGCCAATAGACGATCGCACCTGCCTCATCCGTAGGAACGAGTTGTGGAAGCCGTTGAACACCTCCCTCGGTGCAGACAGGGATGCCCCCGTTTTGGAGTTGTGAGTTTTCATCGTGCCACAAGGCTTCACCCTTTGCGTTAATACGTTGCGCATAGATATCCGCGAAAATGTCTCGCTCGTCCCACCAGGTGACAATGAAACCCCCACTTCCATCGGGAATACAGTCAGGTTGTTGCTGATTGACCTGCAGTTCGCAGACAGGGATGCCGTCCTTTTCCCACAGTGCATCTCCTTGAGCCGTTATGTGTTGCGCATATAGCTGCGCACGCGTATAGAAGTTCGGATCGTTTCGGTAATCCGACCAGACGAAGAACACGCCGCCATTTTCATCACTCACCGCAACCGGCGCGCCTTGGTTACCCATCGCGGTGCAGAGCGGAACGGGAGTGCCTTCTGCACCATCAACAGAATTCCACATAGGTTTACCTTCGGCAGACAGACGCTGCGCGAATATATTCCAATCGGGAGTGCTGATATCCCACCATGCGAAAATGGCACCGCCTTCTCCATCTGCGATTAAAACCGGGTCATATTGATCCCCATCGCCGCTATAGACTGGCACACCGTTTGCTTCCCAAAGCGGTTTTCCGGTACTGTCAAGTCTTTGGGCATAAATATCTTGGTTTCCGTTTCGCCAATCCTCCCATACAACGATTACACCGCCTTTGCCATCGGCGATGGCGTTCAAATCATCTTGCAATGTTGGATGTGTACAGACTGGTACGCCTTCAGCATTCCATAGTTTATTTCCATTTGCACCGATGCGTTGGGCATAGCTGTCCTGATTGCCGTGTCGCGTATCCCCCCAAACGAGCATAGCACCGCCCATCGTGTCGTTGACAATCAGGGGCCAACTTTGCGATGAAGGCAGATCGCAGATAGGGATACCGTTCGCGTTCCAGTGGATATCTCCTGTCGCACTGACGCGCTGCGCGAAAATATCGCGATTCGCGTGTCTCGCATCGCTCCAGGCGACGATAGCACCGCCTTGTCCATCAGCAATGAGAACAGGGAAGCGTTGTTCGTTTTCTGTTGTGCACAATGGAAGGTTTTGTGTTGCTGAAGAGGACCATTCTGCACTTGATACGTTTATTACAATAAGCACAGAAAGGATAGCGAGAGCGAGGCATATCTGAGATTGTAGAAGGGAACCATCGGTTGAAATGGGTTTGGAATACCGCACGCGCATTCCTCCTTTACCTATAGCAGCACATATATGCTGTAGAAGGTAATTCATCGTGTAGGCGCAAGTTATGCTCGCGAGGATTCTTTAGGAAATAAGCAGTTCGTCTCCAATTGGAAAGAATTGGTCTGCGATTTGTTGTAAATCCATGGAGGTATTGTGTTCAAAAGCGACGACCTCCACCCGTTTATCTTGTTGTTTAATGAGTTCGGCGAGCGGACAGAAATCACCATCGCCACTTGCCAAGATGACGACATCCAATGAACCGAGCATTGAGACGACATCTACAGCAATCCCGACATCCCAATCTCCTTTGGCTGAACCGTCACCGCGTAAGCGTAAATCTTTACTTTTAATTGTGTATCCGTTGTGCTCAAGGAGTGAAAGAAAACTGGATTGATTGATTTCAGGGATCTGGACGACATAAGCATAGGCTACCATTAGGTACCGCGGTCCAACAATCAGATCAAGGAGTTTGATATAATCGACTCTTCTTCCGAATCGGTCTTTGGCAGCGTAAAACATATTTTGGACGTCCACAAAAACGCCGACCCGCGGTTGTTCTGGTGTTATACCGTAGTGGGCATCTCTATCGCTGATCTGTTGTGTGTCCAAATAAGCCAAGGTTTGGCGAATCTGGTTCAGTGCGCCGCGCGCGGCTTGATGGCAATTTTCCAAGGCATCAAAATGGCTATCTAAGCTGGTCTGAAAATCTTCAAGCCCTTGGTGCCCTTTATAGATTGCTTCCTCAACTAATTTGAGATCGGTGGTGAAGGTTTCTTTGGCTGACTTAATCTGTTCATGTTCTTTCAACTGTTCTGCCAACCGTTCTTTTTCTCCGAGCAGGATTTCGCGTTCGTTAGCGAGTTGCTGTAACGCCGCAGTGTCTTCCGTATATTGCGCAACCCGTTCACGGAGCGTACTATTTTCCTGTTCAAGTTCTTTCAACCGTTTCTCATTTCCGTGGTGGGTTTCTGCTTTGGTTTTCAGTCCTTTATTCTCCTCTAAGAGGAAAGCACGCTGTTGGTCTATCCGACTGTATTTCTTTTCAAGCGAGACGTAATCGGTTTTTGAGTTTGCTAATTGTTGTTCAAGTTGCTCGAGTTCTTGGACCAGATGTCCGGATTGTTGATCTGCGTCTTCTAAATTGTAGGCAGTCTGATCACCAATTTCTTCGGGTTGTTCATTGCTTGTGGAGGTTTCGTACCCGTTTGTGTATGCTACGTTTATAGATTCGTAAGTTGTATTAAGAAGTTTATAACCGTGTTCGACGACGGCAGTCCGTTGGTCAGTAAGGAGTGCCCATACAACTTCGGCGAAGTCTCCTGCTTCGATGAGGATATCAGACGTTTTGAAAAACGTTTCGATTTCGGATATCTCCATATAGCCGACTCGCGAGATTGCGGCTTGTGCCTTCTCGCTGAGGAACTGGCTGGCTAATGCTTCGATTGAGGCTTCTCCGTTGTTTATTTCAGGTTTAGATGTGTGAGCATTGCTATTTTCAACAGTAGGTTCCGCGCTGCCAACTACACCCGAAAACGCATCGGTGAGATTTACCAATAATTCTCGTCTTGACAAAGCGTAGAGCTTGTCCACATCAGGGACAATACCGGTAGAGGCACTCAGTTGGAAAATCTCCCTTTCATCTAAAAGCAAGTCCAGAAACCAAGTGAGTTGGTCCCGATGTATCTGCAATTTTAAGTTTGGGTATGACATTATTATGCTCCGAGGAATATGATAATGATTAAATTTTGATGATTTTCTCCTGCCCCGTCTGCACACCGCGCGTCGCGTTGCGCGTATCAACAACTGATTGGGCATGTTCGACGAGCCAATTGTAGTCTATAGCACCGTGATCGGTCAGAATTACAACGCAATCGGCACTTTGAACCAAATTGGCTGTCAGAGGTTCTGAATGATAGGTTTCTCTGCTATTGAGAGACAGATTTTCTACATACGGGTCATGATATATGAATTCTGCTTTTTTGTCAAGAATTAAACGAATTACCTCAAGTGCAGGCGATTCGCGTGTGTCACCGATGTCTCTTTTATAGGCAACACCGAGAATTAATAATTTTGACCCGTTAAGGGGTTTACGCTGGAGATTCAAGGCATGGCTGATTTTGTCTACGACATATTTGGGCATTTCGCTGTTAATTTCGCTGGCGAGTTCAATGAACCGAGCATGATATTGATACTTCTGTGCCTTCCAAGAAAGATAATGTGGATCGACTGGAATACAGTGGCCTCCGAGTCCGGGACCTGGATAGAACGGCATAAATCCAAAGGGTTTTGTAGCAGCGGCATCAACGATTTCCCATATATCTAAATCCATTCGGTCACAAATCAGGGCGACCTCGTTGATTAACCCGATATTGACGCTTCTAAACGTATTTTCCAGCAGTTTCACCATCTCAGCCGTCCGAGATGAGGATACCGTATGTGTTTTATTGATGAACTGCGAGTAGAAAGTTTGGGCAACTTGCGTGCAGCGCGGTGTAACCCCACCGATAATCTTAGGGGTATTTGTCATATAGTAGGTACTGTTTCCCGGTTCAATACGTTCAGGGGAGAAAGCGAGATAAAAATCGTGCCCTACTTTTGGCGTTTGATCGGATCCTTTTTTGTTGAAATGGGTGGTAAGCATTGGTAGCACAAACTCTTCGGTTGTGCCGGGGTAGGTGGTACTCTCAAGGACAATCAACTGTTCGGGATGGAGGTGCTGGGCGACTTGTTCCACTGCGGCAATGATAAACTGCATATCCGGTGTGCGGTTTTCACGTAGCGGTGTTGGGACGCAGATGTTGACGGTGTCCAATTCTTGAAGCACACTGAAGTCTGTCGTTACCTGAATTTGTCCAGATGTAATCAAGGGCGCGAAGGCTGTGTCGGTGACATCGGGTACATCTGATATACCCTGCTGCAACCGTTCAATTTTTTGCGAATTGATATCAATACCTGTAACTCGAAAGCCCGCACTTGCAATCGCAACCATAAGTGGCAGCCCAACATAGCCAAGACCGATGACCCCCGCGTGAGCAGTCCGGGTTTCTATTTTTTCAAGTATCATTTTCTTTTTCATAGCAAGTTTCGGAAACCTGCAAGCTGCGCCGAAATGAGCCAACGCGTCGCTGTATAGAGGTTAGTAAAAATTTTGTCGGGCGGGTGTCCGTTTTTATCGGTGCGCCCACAAAATTTGGTATTAATGTAATGGTGGTAGCTCTCCTGTCCGAGTCCTGTTAAAACAAGTGATGTTTGGGTTCCAGCGCGCTGTCCTGCCTCAATATCTGTTGTTGAATCGCCAATGAGATAGGCACTTGATAGTTCAATATTATGCTCACGTCCAGCGCGTGTTAACATACCGGGTTTCGGTTTTCGACACTCACATCCTGCATTCGGATGGTGTGGGCAGTAGTAAACTGCATCAATTCTGCCACCTGTTTCCACAATTTCGGAAACCATCCGAGTGTGAATATCCCTCAAATTCTCCTCTGAAAAAAGTCCTCTCCCAATCCCTGCTTGATTGGTTACGACAATGATGCGATAACCACTTTGCGTTAGTTCTCGAATTGCTTTCCGCGCGTTCGGAATGAAAGAGAATTCCGACCATCTCCGAACATAACCCATATTCGGTGGGCTCCGGTTGATAACACCATCTCGATCCAAAAAGACAGTCTTCATTCCAAGTCTCCCTACAATCCAGAAACAGGTGCTTCGGTTTCAATTGCATTCAGCAGTTCCTTGGATGTGACGGTTGCGCACCCCATCTTTCCAACGGCAATCCCACTCGCGAGGCTCGACAATACCGCAGCACTATAAAAATCGACGTTTGCAGCGAGGGCAAGCGTAAAAACAGCGACAGCGGTATCACCGGCACCTGTCACATCTGTAACGACATTAGATTGCGGTGGTAGATGTTTTATTTCCAGACTCCCGTCAGGTTTGCGTTGGAATAGAGACATTCCCTTCGCCTCGCGTGTGATTAACAATGCTTTGAGTGATAACCGGTTTATAATCTCCTCACCCACAGCGAGAAGCTGCCGAGCATCGGTTATCTCTTTCTGAACAGCGACTCCAGCCTCATTGTGATTTGGCGTAATGGCTGTTACACCTTTATAATCCCAAAAATTATCTCGCTTCGGATCGACGATAATGGGGATATCATAGGGTTGGGCATGTTTCATAACATCCCGGATGAGCTGTGCGTTAATCACGCCTTTATCGTAATCTGCGAAGATAATTGCATCACTCGTTGGCAATTCGGAAACGACACTGTTCAATAGATGTTCATGCATCTCTATAGAGATTTCCTGTTTGGATTCCCTATCTATACGAAGCAGATGGTGTCCAGAACCACGCTCGCGCCCCGCAAAAGTCGTGGTATCCGCACGGGCAATCACACGTGTTTTTGTGCTTGTTGGTCGCTGAGCGTCTATACAGACCCCCGTGGTGGCAAGATTCATTTCGGTTAGCATCTGGACTAACTTTTCGCCATCCCTGTCCTTTCCGACGACCCCGACCAGGATTGCGTCGCCGCCCAAACTTGCGACATTCTGCGCGACATTCGCCGCACCACCACATCCGGTCTTCTCCGCCTCGATTTCAAATACTGGTACAGGGGCTTCGGGCGAAATTCGGTTTACATCCCCCCAGATATATGCGTCCACGATGACATCACCGATAATCATTACCCGTTTGCCTTGAAGTTGTGCAAAAGTAGCTTTTAAGTTCACAACACTATATTATCATAAACCTACAGGTTAAAGCAACAAACATTATTTTTGAAGGAAACCAAGAAATCTACAACAAATAGAAGATGAGGAGACAATTGAGAGCATTTATTCCGAAATCGGGTGGAATTGAACCTCATTAGCAAAAGGAAACGAGGGTTGGACTTGGTATCCGGTACTGATGTAAATCGCATCTGCCTTGTATTTGTTATTATTACACCGACTGCTGATGACCGATAACTATGAATCGAACACCTTTGACACTCTTGTGATTTTCATTTGCGTTTCCGACAAATATCTGTTAAAATATTGAGCAATGTGAAAAAATAAGAAGTATCTGAGTCTGAGAATCAACAAACGAAATAAATCTCCTAAAAAGGTTGATAGTGGTTTTTCATGAACATATTTTCTCCACACCGACAGTTTTTTGTAAGCATACAGTGTTGCCCAAAACTTCCCATTAAAACATCTCTAATATTTCTACTCACTTTGGTACAATTCAGTTTTTCTGTCTTTGCTTTGGCAGAGGACACCGCTGCCGAAAATCCGACGGTTGGTACAGAAGTTGCGCCTAAAGCTTCACAGCCTCCGGAATTGTCTACCTATAAATTAGAAGTTGGCGATAGTTTTGTCGTCACCGTAGATGGATACCCTGAATATAGCAAAGATCGAATTCCAGTGCCAGTTCAACAAGACGGTTATGTCTCCTATCCGCTTATTGGACTCATCAAGGTTGCCGGTCTTACGGTTTCTGAACTTGAGGGGCAGATGCAGTCCGCTTTTTCAAAACACCTCCCAACCGCCCGGGTGTTTGTAACGCTCATGCAACCGAAACGCACGATTCTTGTATTTGGTGCGATTGAAACGCGAGCGCGCGGAAACTTGCATGTCTTTGAAATTGGTCAAGTTTATCTTCTCCAAGCACTTGCGTCAGCCTCGATCAGCTATGAACGTGCGGATCTCACGGATATTTCGATCTGGCGCGATGGGCAACTGTTCAAAAGAGTTAATTATATTGATCTCATCAACACGGGAGGTCCCGATATTCTGCTGAAAGACTATGATACGATATTCGTTCCTTCTGTTTTTCAACAGCGGCCCGTGCGTGTCATAGGTGCGGTCGTTGCCCCAGGTGCTTATCCGATAACCGAGCCGCAAGTGCCAGCGACTCAGGCATTGAAACTTGCTGGCGGGTCCAGAGCCGATTTTGCAGATTTGCACAAATCGGAAATCATCACGAGCAAAGAACGAATTTTAGTCGATCTTGGTGCGGAAAATGTTGATGCGATGTTGGGACCTGGTGACACCTTATATGTGCCTTTGGCAGAAGCAAAAATAAGCGTTACGGGGGCAGTAGAAAAGCCGGGACAATACGTAATTACCGAGCCTGTCCTTTTAGGCCAAGCCATTGCCATGGCAGGCGGGTTCAATGAGGAAAGAGCAAATCCCAAAAAATGTCTGCTGACGCGGGCAGATGGAACAGAAGAAGAATTCGACTTCAATCAAGTACATTCGGAGATTTACTTGAATCCTAAAGATCAACTCCGTGTCCGCGAACGAACCCGTTTAGATTGGCGGGTGATTACCTTCGCAACATCATTTGTGAATCTACTTGTCACTGTCCTCATCAGATACAACTAATTGCAGATATACGCCTGGGAAAAACACCTATAAGGCATTAAGAAAATAGAACGAGGTTACAGATGCCAGAGACAGCCGATAGGCACCTTGAAGAAGTTAGAGAAATTCGATTATCAGACTATTTTTGGATCTTGTTTCGGAATAAGTGGAGTGTTCTTCTCATTTTTCTGCTTTCCGTTTTCGCTGCGTTTCTGGTAACGGATCTCACGCCACCGGTTTTTCAATCCGAGACCACAATTCGTGTTTTAGATGGTCAATCCGCCTCCTCGCTACTCTCACAGTTACCGATACCTGGGTTACTTGGGGGGACATCTGTAAGTGCTTTCGCTGCGCAGCTCCAGTCACGGGACCTTGTGATTACACCCGCAGTCCGCCAACTCAGAGACGAAGGACTTCTTGATTCACTGCCTGTTCATCGCGGATGGATTGTCGTCTGGCTTGCAAATGTGTTGAATATTGAACTTGATCCGGAGGCAACGGAACAGGGGGAACTGACGGACACAGAGTGGGAAGATTTCTTCATAAAAATGCTTATCGACGAGCAGTTAAAGGTCGAAGAATCACCGGACGGAAAAGTGATTACTGTTACCGTGCAACAACGGGACTCGGAACGCGCCCAGCACCTCGCTAACAGAATCGCCGCAGTATTTCAGGCAGTTGTCGAAGCAGAAACCGTTGAGAGAATGGAGTGGTGGCGAAAGCCTCTTCCACAAGAGATGTTGAATCAGACCAAGGAGCGGCTTACAAATGCTGACGAAGCACTTTTTGCATTTCAGGAAAAGCACCCGAAACTTACCTTAAACGCTGAAGGTGGGACACAAGCGCAGATTATTCTGGCACTTCAAGTGAAAGAAAATGAATTGATAAACCTCTTAATAGGTGCTGAATTGAGTCTCGCTACTTATAGCGAAGAATTGGAAAGTCTATCGGAAGATATCACATCAGAAACTATAGCGCGAAATCCGTCGCATTCCAAACTACAGGATAATTTAAACCAGTATGAGATTGACCGAGCGGAACTCCTTGGTAAATACGACGCACCGCATCCTGAAGTAACTGCTATTGATAAGAAGATTGAGGAAACAAAAACGCGTCTCGGTAGAGAGGAGAAAGATATAAAAAGTACAACTTCTTCCTATAATCCTCTCCACCAAGTACTCACAGAAAAGGTGAATGAGGCGGAGGCAGCCGTTGTGAGCCTTAAGAAACAAAAGGATGAAGTTACCGCCCAAATTAACGCACACTTCGCGGAACTCCGTGACTGGTCCCCTGACCAATTGGAATTCTATCGCCTTAAGCGAGATGTTGAGATTTACAACGCTCAGGTCATGGTTTTAGAGACGAAAATGCGGGAGGCGGAAGTTTTTGCACAAGCCCGTTCGGAAAGTATCAAGATAATGGATAGAGCACGCGCACCTGAAGAGCCCTTGAAACCGCGGCTAAAATTGAACCTCGTTTTAGGGGCTTTCGTCGGAATGTTACTCGGCATGACGTTCGCTGTCGCCAAAAATTATTTCAAAGATACGTATCTCCGCTTAGAGGAAGCGGTCCGTCAATTGGACGCACTCCCGGAATCGCCAAGTTTCCTTGGTGTACTCCCGTCTATCAAAAAGCGCAGTTCTTATCGACTCCCTCTAATAGTTCACGATGCTCCGAGTTCCAGGACTGCCGAGGCGTTTCGTGTGCTACAAGCCAAACTGCCGTTTCTGAATCCTGGTGCTTCTGTGAAAACGATTCTCGTCACAAGCGCAACTCGCGGCGAGGGCAAAAGCACAATCTCCTCGAATCTCGCTGTTGCATTGGCACAGAGAGGCAACAGGGTTTTGCTCATAGATGCCGATATGCGGAGACCCTCACAACATAATACCTTTCCGAGAGAACAGTTGGTTCAGGTAGAGGCGGCGGACGATACAACTGCGTCTGAATTACCTGTACCTCGCACTGATGCACGCAAACCGGGATTAAGTGAAGCCCTCATCCATCTAAACTCCGAAAACGGATACGATGTACTCCACGCAACAGTTAAGCAGACCGGAATTCCTGATTTATATCTGGTTCCGAGTGGGACTGTACCGCCGAACCCGATCGAACTCCTCAACTCAGAAATGATGACAGAGTGGTTGGAACTCGCAAAATCCGAGTATGATGTCATAGTGATTGATTCACCACCTGTCCGCGCTGTCGCCGATCCGATGATTCTGGCAAACATCGTTGATGCCATCGTCTATGTCTTTGACATCACGAAAACCCGCCGATTTGACATTCTCACAGGGGTACGGCATTTGACAGGTGCCTTCCCAACGAAAGGCATCGGTGTGCTTTGTAACATGATCAATCCGAAACACGCCAAATCCTACGGTTATTACAGTCGCCATGGGAGCTACTATGGGCTTGTGGATGAAGACAGCGAAACCGAATAGGTTTTGTACGGTGATATGCTCTACACCGCTATTTGAAAGCCTATGATTTCATCTTTCCCAAGCTCGCTGGCGGACGCGCTGCCCCTACGAACCCGACGAGAACGACCATTGTTAAAATATAGGGTAGACTGTGTAGCAGTTGTCCGGGAATGTTCCATTGGTTTGTGAGCTCTAAGGCAGTGGCGAATCCAAAGAGAAAACATGCCGCTACACCGCGTAACGGTCGCCAGTTCCCGAAGATAACGGCTGCAAGCGCAAGGTAACCACGACCGGCTGTCATTCCTTTTGTGAAATAATGAACTTCAGATGCGAGGAAACACCCACCCGTTCCGGCTAAGAGTCCGCTTAACAATATCCCAATATATTGCCATTTTGCTCGGCTTAAGCTCAATGCTGCAAGAGCTTCCGTTGATTCGCCAGCTGCACGCAATCGCAAACCCCACGGCGTTTTAAACAGAAGGATGTGACTCACCACCATCAATACTGGTAGCAAATAGACTATGAAATTGTATGAACCGATAAGTGGCAGCTGCCAGTGTGGTAGTCCACCTACCTGTTCAGGGAGAGGCAAGAGATATTCTGTAATCCCTAACGCCAAAATGTTAATGCCAATTCCGGTGACAACTTGCTCCGCGTGAAATGTAACCGTTGCGACAGCATGTAACAGCGCCATCGCCATGCCACACCCCATACCGACAAGCAACCCAATCCACGTAGAACCAGAAACTTGCGTTCCGACGACATAACCAAAAGCCCCAATCAGCATCATGCCTTCTAAGGCGAGGTTAATGACCCCGGCGCGCTCCGAATAAATCCCGCCGAGTGCGGCGAACCCTAAGGGTGTTGCCATTCGTAAAGCACTTGGAATCAATTCAAAAATCATATTTTTAATTTACCTTGTGGTTCGGTGAGGCAAGTTTAGGTGTGGAGGAAAGTGTCTGTTTTTCGCGAGATACCCTCTATACAAACTAACCAGATGATCAACATACCTTGACCCGCAAGGAACAGACCGCGCGGAATCCCCAACAAGATGTCAATGTCCAAGGCAACTTTGTTCAGTAATCCGAATAAGACAGCCGCCGCCAAAATACCGAAAGGATTGTTTCTACCCAAGAGCGCGACCGCTATCCCAGTGAAGCCCCAACCCGCTGAAAAACTATCCAGATACCGATAACGGTATCCCATCACCTCAGCAACACCGGCTAATCCAGCGACTGCACCACTTAATGCCATTACCCATACAGTCACAGTGCGTGGATTGATCCGACCATAAGAGGCGACATCGCGCGCGTTTCCGACCAAACGGAGTTCATATCCCCAACGCGTGTAGGTCAAAAAAATGTAGGAAAGCAGAACACACCCGCAGGCAATCAAGAAGCTCGCGTTTAATGGGTTGCTCTGCGGGAGGAAGGGTACTAAAGATGCCAATCGTGGGATTCGCGCTGTTTCATAGATCTGCGGGGTCTGCGGTATCATCTGCCCAGGTTCTTGGTAGACTGACGTGACGAGGTAGTTCATGAGGGCAAAAGCGATGAAGTTCATCATGATTGTATTGATAACTTCATGTGCACCGTATCTCGCCTTTAAGAAACCGGGTACCGCCCCCCATGCAGCACCGGCAATCATTGCCGCCCCGACACACAGCGGAATCAATAGGAAAGCGGGTAGATTCAGGTGCATCCCTACCCACGCAGCGGCGAACGCGGCGATGTAGAGTTGCCCCTCGCAACCGATATTGAACAATCCGCTCTTATAGGCGATAGCGACAGCGAGTCCAGTAAAGACTAACGGGGTTGCGTTAAACAGGACATACCCGAAATCATCAAAACTTGCGAATCCGCTGGAAAGAATAATCCTGTAGAATTCTAACGCGTCTTGACCTCGGATATGGACTACAATCCCACAGGAAAGGAAAAACCCGAAAATAGCAAGTAGCGGCGGTATACAACTTAGGAAAAACTTTCTGGATTGAGAGGTTCTACCTCGCAACAACGAGATAAATGATTTTCGGATATTCAAGAGTTCTGAGTCTCTCTACTAAATTTGACAAAAGTTCTCAGGACGTGTTATTATACATAATATTATTAGGTCTACCCACAATACACCTGTTAGTATAACATAGGTGTTCGATTAAAACAAACGGCTGATTGCTAAGGCGATAGTGAGGAGAATCCGGTGGAGAGAAATACAACACAGTCATCTCATCATGAGAGCGACGCAGCAAACCTTCCTGCCATTTTGGGTGGAATTTCTGTCTTTGAACAGACCCCTGATGTACCTTATCCGAAGTTGGACGCGTGGAACCAAATCACGGAGGAGGAAGCGCAGGTTGTTTATGAGATGACCCTTCGAAACGAACTCTCTGGTGCCTCTCCAACTGTTCAAGAATTTGAGCAAATCTGGTGTGAACGTCATCAAACCGAATTTGCTTTGAGCCTTACTAACGGGACGGCAGCCTTACATAGTGCTATGTTTGGGCTTGGTGTCGGTCCCGGCGATGAGGTTATCTGTCCAACGTACACATGGATCGGGTCAATCACACCAGCGTTGACATTGATGGCGACCCCTGTTTTCTGTGAGGTGGATCCGAAGACACTGCTTATTGATGTGGAGGATGTTCGGCGGCGGGTTATGTCAAGGACCAAGGCGATTGTGGCGGTGCATCTGTGGGGCAATGTCTGTGATATGGATGCGCTCATGGCACTCAGCGAGGAGACAGGCGTACCCGTCATAGAGGACTGCTCTCATGCCCACGGCGCATCGTACAAAGGTACTCCGTGTGGAAGTATTGGCCAAGTAGGAGCATGGAGTTTGCAAGGCAATAAGCCGATTAGTGGTGGTGAAGGTGGCATGCTTGCTACCAATGACGTAGCCGTTTTTGAGCGGGCATGTCTACTCGGGCAGGTCAATCGTTCTGCTGATGTTGTAGGAGAAGCCGCGGAGGCACTACAATATACGCATCTACCACCGATGGGACTTGGCGTTAAATTTCGTGCGCATCCGCTTGCGATCGGTATCGCTTCTGTACAACTGAAAAAGCTTGATGAACTCAATACAGGTCGTCGTGCTTACATACAGGAAATTTCCGACGGATTGCTGGAAATTCCGGGTGTTTCTTCCATTGAGACTTATGAAGGAACTGAACCTGCTGGGTTCTACGGTTTTCCTATCCATTATCATAAGGAAGAGATGCATGGATTGCCGGCACCGCTGTTTGCGGAGGCTCTCAGAAAAGAGGGTGTTTTGGCGAATAATAGTCCTTATCCGCTTCTTGTTGGAAATGGGGTACCACTTTTTTCTGGGTCTCTGCCGAGCAATAGCAATCCATATCCACTTTTGCATACCTTGCCGCTCTTCACATACGGGCTTGATATCTATATGAACGGTCGAGGCTCTCTCTGTACTGCCGACATGGGTGGTGCATTTAAAGGTTATGCTGCAGGAGATTTGCCTGTGACTGAAAAAGCTTGTTCACAACTCATATTTTTACCACTATTGACGAAGCCGGTAGCAGGGGCGGTGTCGGGAATTCTGACGGCTATTCGTAAAGTTTCTTCACATAGCCGTTTGATAGCTGCTGGGTAAGTAAACAGATATGTCAACAGAATTCTCAGCCCGAACTCGGGCAAACAATATTAAAACCTTCAAGACTGAACCGTTGGATGTTCTGGTTATTGGTGGTGGTATCGTCGGCGCGGGTTTAATTCGTGATCTTGCTCTCAACGGCGGCATCAAAGCGGGCTTAATTGAGCAAGGTGATTTTGCAAGTGGAACGAGCAGTGCTACTTCGCAGCTCATTCACGGTGGATTTCGCTACCTTCAACACGATAGAGAACTCGTTAAAATGTCGCGTAAAGAACGTGAGATTCTTCAGCGTATCGCCCCGAATCTTGTCAAACCGCTTCCGTTAGCTATTCTCTTCTACAAAGGCGATCGATACCCATTAGTAGGTATACAAGCCGCTGCGTATTACTACAATTATCTTTCTAAAACAGATAAGGCAGAAAAATCGAAAGTGATTCGCGATTCTCAAAAGATTCAACGCTTACTCGGGCCCGTTGCCACGGATACTCTAAAAGGTTGTGTCGTTATATGGGATAGCACTACTGACGACGCGAGATTAACCCTCACAGTACTCAAAGACGCGCATGAACACGGTGCTGTTATAACTAACTATGTCCGATTTCTCAATTTTGTCAATCAACCAGATACAACTGATAGCGGAAACTATATATCCAAAATAACTGCTGAAGATGTCATTTCTGGACACCGTTTTGAAATCTCCGCGCGGAAAGTTGTATCAGCAACGGGTCCTTGGAGCGACGAAGTGTGGCGCAAAGATCCAAGTTACGACGGGATGCCGCGTCTGGTAACGAAAAATGCGCAAGGTATTCACATTGTTTTACCAAGATGTGGAAAAGAAGATGCATTCGGAGCGTACGGCTTAGTGGTTTCTACACAGTCAGAAATGCGACAGGGTGGTAAATCCCGCGGCATTTTTATTTTACCGGGTCCTCACAATACCTCTATCGTTGGCACCACTGAAACGACACCAGAGGAAGATTTATCATCGGTGCGTGCATCGGCTGATGAAGTGGCATACCTACTTTCAGAAACGCAGCGAATTTTTCCAGAACAAACGCTCAACAAGGATGCTATTATCGCTACTTACGCAGGTACACGTCCACTCATAGCAGAGAACGGACACCGACAAGGATTTGAAAAGGACGATTTTGTTTCAAGGGACCACTTAATCACAGAGAGTCCGAGTGGTGTCATGTATCTCTATGGTGGAAAACTGACCACGCACCGGCAAATGGCAGAGGAGACGGTAGACCACCTTGCAACATTTTTGAATGTCCCTCGTCACTGTAAGACAGATACGGTTTCCTTGTTCAATGCGTCAGCGGAGACACTGAATGGATCTTTACAATCGAGTATTAACACAGAACGCCTCATTAAACGCTATGGGGACGGGTATGAGATGATTCTAAAGTTTATCAATGACGATGCAGCACTTGCTGAACCGATAACGCCGTCTCTCCCATTCACGAAAGCGGAACTTCTCTACGCTTATTGGGGTGAAATGGCAATCACACTTGATGACCTCCTCTGGCGACGTACCCGTATCGGTTGGACCCCGGGCCAAGGTCTTGACATTGCGCCTCAAATTGCTCAGTTCTTAAGCGAGAAAAACAACTGGGGTCCAGCGAGGGTTACAGCAGAGGTTGAGGCGTATCGTGAACACGTCCAGTGGCTGAATTTTAATCTCTAAGGCACGAAATTATGGAAGTTTACCGCTGGGAAGACCGGAAATTTGGAAAACTTGAGCCGCTGCGTTTTGGCGCAGAGCGCGACTTTGAGGATCTCCTCGAAAAGGATGCGACGCTGATCCTTGGTGAACCTCTCTGCGTTATCAGTCGGCAACCCCCTCTGAGTACGTCAAAGCAAAAAATTGACCTACTTGCACTCGACCGGCAGGGCAATTCCGTGATTATTGAGCTCAAGCGTGGAAAACCCTCAAGGACAGCGATCACGCAGATTTTAGAGTATGCTGCGGGTGTTTCTCAACTCTCCTTTATAGAATTAGAGCAGCTTGCTTACCGATGGTGCCTACAGCACGGAAAGGAGTTTTCAACACTCACCGCGCTGCACAGCGAATTTTTTGGATATGAACCGGGTGATATCCGCAAATCAGCGTTCAATCAACGGCAGCGATTGGTGCTTATTTCGGAGGGTGTGGACACGCGTGTTTTAGAGGTCGCTGAATATCTGCGTGCATTGGGATTGGATCTTACTTATATATCCTATTTTTCTTATCACGCGCCTGATGAAATTCTCGTTGCGACCGAAACTGTTTTGGGTGGTACAATCGTCAAGGAACAAGAACGGAGTTATGGCAGTGCCACACAACAATTTATGACGCTCGCGTCATTTATTGAGACGCTACAGGTGAACGCGGCACTCCTACAAATTGCCAACGAATTTTTGGCGTATGTTGATGCATGCGGGGCAACGCTTCGACCGCGTATCGCGAAACTTCGGATGACTATTGGTGGATGTTGGTGGCTTGATACGTACCCTTCAAGAAGAGCTACCCATTTTCGGGTGGATGTCCACGGTGACTTTACGCCGCTGCATATCGTTGAGTGCAGAGCCAACTTGCCTAACGTGACAGTCAAGAATTTCGGTATCTCTTTCAATATTGCTACGAAAGCACATCTGGACTATGCGATTGAGATTTTTGAGCGGGTTCGGAATTCTATTCTGTCTTCGTTGTAGTGTTCTAATGTGTGTTTCAAAGATCGCGAGCGACAAGAAATCCGCAGAAACACCCAAGCAAATACCCCAAGCAAAAACACTCGCTCCTACAAGAAAATGTAGTGTTCTAATGTGTGTTTCAAAGATCGCGAGCGACAAGAAACACCCAAGCAAAAACACTCGCTCCTACAAGAAAAAAGTTCAAATATCGCGAGCGACAAGAAACACCCAAGCAAAAACACTCGCTCCTACAAGAAAAGGCGTTGCTCCGAGCAATGGAACCCGCGGTTTAAACCCTAATTAAACTCATACTCGTTAGCAACCCGTTTTTGATAAGGGAAAACGGTGCGAAAACCCAACAATTAAAAATATGGACTGGCTTCGTTTTGGCAATCCGGAATATCTTCATTTCCTATGGGCAGTGCCGCCACTAATTTTTCTGCTTCTTTTTGGACTGCGACAGAAGCAGAAAGCACTGCTACGATTCCACAGCAATGTGAACCCCACGCACCTAAAACATCACAAGGTTCAAGCCGGATTATTGCTCTTAGGTTATCTGTGTGTCACACTCGCAATTGCGCGTCCGCAGTGGGGTGCAAAATCCGAATCAGTCGCTGAGCGGTTAGATGTCATGATCGCACTTGACATTTCAACCAGCATGCTCGCGGAAGATGAGAAATCTGTTCGGCGACTCGACCACGCCAAGGCGTTCATATCCTCATTGTTAGACGAACTTGAGGGGGACAGGGTCGGATTACTCTACTTTGCAGAGGCGAGTTTTGTGGTATGTCCGCTGACGAGTGATACTGTCACGCTCAGGGAATTCTTGGCAGCGATAACCGCAGAAACAGTTGCGCACAGCGGCACCCGCATCCGTAACGCGATTGAAATAGCAATAGATCGACTTATTTCAGATCAAAACCAGCCAGAAATCGCGTCCGGTTTCGATGGACAAAAGGTTCTGATTCTTTTTACAGATGGGGAGGATCACGGAGAAGAGGCAGTGGAAGCAGCAAAGACCGCGACTCAGAAAGGCGTGCATATCTATTGTGTCGGTGTTGGTAACGCTACAAGGTCTGTGCCTATACCACTGCTCGGTGATGTCGGTGCAGAAGCTACACCGTACAAGCGCGATGCCAACGGGCAACTCGTGCTAACAACGTTGGATGAGACGCGTCTGCAAGAAATTGCTAAAGCCGGAAACGGTGGTTATTACCATGCAGCAGCGGGGATTACCCAGTTAACAACTGATTTGGGGCGGCTCGAAAAGCAAAAATTCAGAATTCGTGCTGATGGTGACTATCAAGAACGCTTCCAATGGTTTGTTGTCGGGGCGTTAATTTTACTCATCTGTGAGGTGCTGCATTTTACACTATGGTCTCGCAAGCTGCACGGTTAAGAACCGAATTGTATCCTATTGAGCAAAAAAAATGCTTGCCATTTTTTGTATTTTTTTTTATCATGTCTCTGACGTTGAATATTCTCGGAAGCCGACGAGCGTTTTCGTGTGGTTCGCGTCAGCGTCAGGGCAGCGTCCTCAGTGTGCCTTGTGTGCAACCGCCCGTGTGTGAGATGCCTGTCTGTGAGTCTGTCCCGCATCCGTTGCACCTCGGGACGCGTACATGCCTTTGGTCGTTGCATGGGGTTTCGCAACAAGTGTTTCCAAGTCCGATCGTGTTTCCTTTCAACGATTGATAAACTTCAAAGCGTCGCGTGTGTGTCCACCGCGGACATCCTGCGGACGATGAGTCAATAGAACCAAACCGACACAGACACAGACGTGTGTTGGTGTGAAACTCAAGGAGCATTTAACATGTTAAAAGACCTTTTCAAAAACAGCGTGTTTGTCGGTGCGTTTGTCCTCTTTGTGGTATTTGTTGGCGGGAGTCTGCTGTATCTGCAGCACTTGAACCGCCAACTCGCAGCAGAGAAGGCGCGCACTGCAGAGAAAATCCAGCAGTGGGAAGCGAGACAACAACAACCGACCACGGAAGCACCTGTTGTTGAGGAACCCGAACAGGGTGGACACTTCCACGCGGATGGCACATGGCATGCAGGACCGGAGAATTCCCTTGTGGACTCGACGACGGAGCAGTTCAGTGAACCGATACCCCCTGTTGCCGAGGATGCGATACCGGCACCGCCGCAAAAGCAATACACCAAAGACTCGGGCAACCCACTGATGTTTAAGGATTTTCCTGTAAACCTTTCGGACTTTGAAGCCACGAAAGCCGCGATGATAGAGAACGTCAACTTCTACAAGGCGAACTGGGACCCGAACGTGTTTAACCCTGAAGTGCACAGAGCGAGGGTTTACATAATGAACATTTCATCGTATGTGGATTCGATGCTATGTTTCTATACGCCTGAACAGCGTGAAGAAATCAGAGCGTTACATTTTAGCTTTATTGACCACAAGCAGGGGGAAGATGCTCGATCCCTGGCTCGATAACCCCTCGATCGTCGTGGGCATAAAATGATAGGCATCGAGATATCGAAAAAAAGGAGAAAATGGTGAAAGCATTGCGTTTTCGTTTTTATACAGTTTTAACTGGCATAGTGTTGATGGTGCCCTTTACTCTGTCTTTTTTTAGTGGAATGCAAACTGTGAGTGATGCAAGCCCTAGCGGTTATTGTGGGCATTGTATGAAGTATTGGGATGATCAACATTATAATATTTCTTATCAGAAATGGGAGTGCCCGAAATTGTTTTGTGGTGAAGAAGGTTATGACGAAGTGAGCAAAACACGCAATACTCGAATGAGTTGTTGGACTACCTATAACGATGAGAACCCAACAGAAAAGCGTTGCCATGACCATGAGCAGTGCTCCACTTGCGGTAGAGAGCGAGATGATAAATGGAAAAGGTGTCGTAAGAAAAAAGTTAAAATCGTCATGTGTGGTTTATGTGATACTGAAATGCGCAGGGAGACTGTGCTGGATATTCAAATATCAGAGTTTGGGTGTCCGTCCGTGAATTATTTTGAAAGTACGGACTACGGTAGCGGACCTGGGGAGTGCTGTGAAAAATGTGATACTTGTGATAAAAAAGTGTCGGAGTCCGTTCACGAGCGTCCGCATAAAAAGAAATATAAGTGTTGCACAGACAATGCAGGCACAATAACGACTACAGGACATTGTGGCACAGATTACATTGAAGATATGGGTGATTATTGCTACACATGTCTATGCCTTTTTGATTGGACAGATATTTTAGTAGAGGATTCCATCTGTTACTGGCCTATTGGTTTCTTCCAACATACGAGAGCATTCCACACCAAGGTCACTTGCAATAACTGTAGGAGTAGTGAGATTGTCACGGCCTTTGAGATTCCTTTGGCGCGAGAGTGTTCACATTACCCCGCTATCCCTCCTACTAAAACTGTGCAAGCGTGTGGTAAGTGTCCTTGACAATACGCCATATTGTTCGCATTGCACGAATGGGTGTTATATGTGCGATGACGATGATTAGAAAGATAAGGAGCATATTATCAAAACCTTATTCGGCATTCTCTTTCTTGTTATCCTTGTGGTAATAGGCAAACTCCACGGTGTTCATCTATCGTTTTCTGCTTCTCCTTTTCAAACCGTAGGAGGCGTACTGCTCCTGATCGTTTTTCTTTTCACATGTATTGGGAATAAATCCAGAAGATAAAGAAGATATTTATATCGGAACGTCGGCACATGGATAAGAAAACCTATAAAGGAGCATGTCGGCATATCAGGGATGATCTCGGTCTCGACTTACGGGCTGGAAAGATGGGCAAGACCAAGCGATCTCAGTCCGACATGTGATCGTCCGGGTTGCGGTGGGACGTTCACGCGTTGCTCAAATGGCACTTGCACCAGTGACTGGAGACGCATCCATATCACTGGGCATCGGATTAGAGATTTCAATGTTTTTCAAATATAGCCTTTTCCATTTACGCGCCCGTTATCTTTGTATAGCGGGCGCGTTTATCTTCTTGCTCATCGTTTTCTTTATGTTGCGTTCCTCGGGCACTCGAACGGTGTTGGTTCAGATTCGGTTGGTATTATGCTTTTTTGAGGGACAATCCGCCTGGACGGAAACGCATCAAAAGGATGAGGATGATTCCGAAGATGAGGTATCGAGCGTTGCCAAATTGATAGGGAATGATGAAGCCGGGTCTCAAAACTTCACCTAAAGAACCGAGAATCGCCGCGCCTATCATGGCACCTCTGATGCTTCCCATACCCCCGAGGACTACCATACACAAGATCAGGATAGATTCCCAAAAATCAAAGAATGGTACACTGATACTCACCTGAAATTGGGCAATAAACCCGCCTCCGAGTGCCCCGATCGCAGCACTCACAGCGAATGCCAGCGATTTATAGCGACTGACGTTAATTCCCATACTTTCTGCTGCCTGTTCATCTTCACGGATAGCGACCCATGCTCTACCCACACGGGAATGTTGTAGCCGATAGGTGATAAAGATAACCAAGGTTAGCAGGATAATGATATGGTAGTAGTTATGCCAATTTTGACTGAAGGTTATTCCAAACAGTGTAGGCGATGGGATGCCACGGAGTTGACCGTTTGGCGCGCCAACCAACCACTGTTCGTTTCTCACAATACGGAAGAACAGTTCAGCAAAACCAAAAGTAACAATCGCAAAGTAATCACCCGTAAGTCGCAAAGTGGGTGCGCCGCGCAATAGTCCCCACACCGTCCCGTGTAACACAGCGAGAGGGAGGGCAATCCAATAACTAACCCCAAGCCGTGCCATCAGTATGCCTGCCGTATAACCACCGATAAGGTAAAAACAGACATACCCCAGATCGAGTAATCCTGTAAATCCGCACACAATGTTGAGTCCGACCGCGAGAAGCATGTAGACACATGCCCGAACGATAATCCGTAGCATATACTCGCCACCTGGCCAGCCGAGATAGATATCGTACTGTGACAGAAAATCAACGATGTCATCTACACCATACATCAGCAGTGGTAGAAAACAGACAAGTAAGCCAAAGGTTATAGTTTTCGGTGTAAGTTTATCTTTCATATTAAGCTCGATTTGCTGTTGATTTTCCAAATAGCCCCGATGGTCGAATAACGATCACTGCGATCATGATTATATATGCAATTGCTAAGCGATAGCCTGAAGAGATATAGCCAGCCCCAAAAACTTCGGCTAAGCCGATGATGATACCGCCCAGCATTGCGCCTGTGATGTTGCCAATGCCGCCGAGAACGGCAGCTGCGAACGCTGCAACCCCTTTGTAATATCCCATAGTAGGTGTAATATTTTCGCTCAAGCCTACCATTATGCCGGCAACTGCCCCTAAAGCAGAACCGATAGCAAATGTTACTGCAATGACTTGGTTTGTTTTGATCCCCATTAAATTTGAGGCTACACGGTTTTGTGCACAAGCCCGCATCGCTTTACCTATTTTGGTCAGGTAAATGAGTCTGTTTAAGGCGATCATTAAAACGACTGCCAGTAAAAGGATAGACACATCACGATAAGGGAGAATACCGCCGCCCGGCAGCGGTATGGCGTTTAGAATCTCGCCTGTTTGCATATTTACTTCGCTTATGAGGAATGCTGGAAGCGTTTCGGTTGGAAATAGCTGGGGCCTCGCTGACCAGATCATCCGTGCGAGGTTTTGAAGTACAAGTGATATGCCTATCGCTGTAATCAACGCCGATAAACGCGGTGCATCCCGAAGGGGGCGGTAGGCTACGAGGTCTATCAACATCCCTAACATTGCACATAGGAGCATACTGGCGGGTACTGCTATCCAAAACGGTATACCGAAAACCGCAATTAGCATCAGGGCAAGGTAGGCACCAAACATAAAAATCTCGCCATGGGCGAAGTTAATCAATTGAATAATACCGTAGACCATGGTGTAGCCGACAGCAATAAGCGCGTAAATGCCGCCTAACACCAACCCGTTAATAAATTGTTCCAATAATTGGGCCATAATTCCCTTTTGCCAGTGTTAACCTTGTAGAAAACAGACTCTGGACGTTTCCTCTGTTTTACCTTCTGCTGTGAATAAACTACTTATTTCAACTCAGACAACTGTTTCTCTGCAGCAACAAATTGTCCGTCTTTCACAATTTTCACGTAAGCCGGTTTGTTAACGGTATCACCCTTTATATCAAAATAAGTTAACCCTGTAACCCCTTTGTAACCTTCTTCAGGTGTGTTTAAAGATGCCAAATGTTCACGGATGGCTTTTCGGTTATCTGCGATGGTTGCTTCGGCGTTGTAATTTTTTTCAAGTGCTTCCGCAATCATCCCGACAGCATCATAGGTCAATGCGGCCCAAGTATCTGGGGCTACACCGTGAAGTGCCTCAAAATCAGCTGCCATCTGTTGTGCATCTGCGCCTCCTGCGCCAAACGTGAAAGGCGTTGTCAGGTAAGTGCCTTCAGCGGCGGAGCCTGCGATTGTGAGGAAATCTGGTGAATCCACGCCATCGGCACCGAAAAACTGTGCAGTAATCCCGGCTTCCCGTCCCTGTTTAACAATCAAGCTTGCTTCCGTGTAGAGTCCAGAGATAAAAATAGCGTCAGGATTTTTGGCTTTAATGCTCGTGAGTTGTGCCTTAAAATTGGTGCTATCTCTTTCATAGGCTTCCGAAGCGACGAGGGTAAGTCCGATTTTCTCGGCTTCCGCTACGAAGGCGTTTCTTAGGCCACGACCGTAAGCGTCATTATCAAAGAAAACGGCAACCGATTCAATACCTGTCAAGACGTTATCAAGATAGTGCGCAATGAATTTCCCCTGAAAACCGTCGTGGTACAAATTTCGGAAGGTCCACGGGCTTCCTTCACAAACTTCGACAGCCGTTGAACCGGGGGACAGTTCAACAATACCTGCTCGGTCATAAATTTCTTGACCGGCTAATGAGCAGTCACTATTAAAATGTCCAACAACCGCGAGAATTTGCGGGTTGTTGGCGATGCGTTCTGCCACAAGACTTGCTTCTGAGGGTTTGCCGGCATCATCCTCAAAAAGCAGCGTCAGTTTCGTACCGTTGATGCCGCCTGCCTCGTTAATTTCATTTTCTCTCAGCTCAGCACCGCGTCGGATCATTTCTCCAAACGCTGCGGCCCCACCTGTATACGGTGCTGCAACGGCAACTTTTAACTCTTTCTGCACTTTCGTCTGTGTTTCGCTTGTATTCTTATCTGGCGGTTGACATCCCAAAACGGACACAAACCCCACTATCAGCAACCCTACAAGCCAATTTCTCATGTTAGGTATACTCCCTTCATTTTTTGGCAAATCTCACGTTCTATCAATCCGAATATGGTTATTTTACGGCAAGACCTGCCTAAAGTCAATTTTAAATTCCAATTTATCTTCTTTACCATTTGAGCGGATGATCCGAACCCCTGGTACAACGATTCTGAGGTCGGTCGCATGACTCTCAAGTCGGTCGAAAATTAAGAATCCGCTCCGTTTCGCGCCAGAGAACAATTTACCGCTTTCAAAAATGCTGTCTTCTATCACAATACGTCCCCACTCTAACGCCTCAGCATCTACATAAGACTGATAATAACCGTAGTAAGAGGGATAAGCAGTGGCGGCATAGGGATAAGCTGCCCCCCAAGGATTACTATGTGAGAGGTTCACGTTGTCGTAAAGTGAATCAAAATAATCGCTGGATAGATTGGCATATTGCGCACCATTTGCATCAATTAGCACGGCTGTGTCATCGACGATAACCCTACGGTGGTCACGGTTGTGAACTATAATTTCAAACACGGTGTAGATAGGTTCAACAGTCCCGTTCCTCTCGACGATGAGATACGGATTCGTTTTCGGATCCTCAGTGAGTGTGAACAGTTCGACCTCATCAAGCGGTTTGAGGGTAACGGCTACTCCGTTTTTTACGACGGTTGCGGCACCTGTCTCAGCACTGATCTGGGCGTTAAAACGTCCAGCAATAGGTTCCATATAGACATCGATTGAGGGTTGTGGTGTCGCGGCACATCCTGCCAACAGTGCTCCCGTTAGAAGAAGCAAACCGATGCTGTCCATCATCTGATACCGGAAGAAGATGCGATTTTTCATATAAGTCATGGTTCTCACCCTCCTGTATAATTCTATTTTATGCGTTGTGAATTTTATTGTCAAGCATTTTATTTTAACAATATTTATTTTATTTTAACAACATTTACTGATAGGCGCGCTTTGGCAGCGCGCTGATTATTCTTCAGTCTACTCCAATTGCGCTGAACACTATTATTTTGAGACGCTAAAACTCCCATTTTAACAATGTGGTGCGGTTATGCCAGACGAGTACGCCCGTCGCTGTCCCGATTGCTGCACCGACGACTACATCTGAAGTATAGTGTCGTCCTAAATAGACCCGCGAGAAACTAACGAGTCCGGCACCGATATAAAGTGGAATTCGCCATCTCGGGTACCGATACCCTAAAATCGTTGCAACACTGAAGGTAATGGAGGCATGCCCTGAAGGCATTGCTGGATTCCCTAATGTTTCATCAAGGGGTCGTTTCCTGCCAACCAATCTTTTCATGCCAAACGTTATAATTCCGGCTCCCATATATGCCGAAGACAAAAGTTTTCCAGTTTCCCGATGGGATTCGTTTCCATACGCCATAAGAAGAATTGAGGCACCCATCACGCCTCGATAGTCTCCGAGCTCTGTTATTCCTTCCATGCCTGTCCATATAGGTTCCTGATGTGGCGGTGCGTCGTAGATGCGGTTAAAGAGTGTTTGGTCCCAGCGCGACAAGAAATTTTCGGCATCCGCTTCTAATCCTGTTATAAACCCGCAGAGGATCAGCGTACATATAAACCACGGTTTAAGATTTCTCTCGAAGATGTAACTAACACACCGATACTGCATTATGAAATTCCGCTTGACCTATAAGGTTGTCTCTCTTATAATTTTGTGAGATGAAGATTAATTTTTTAATTCGGCAATTTTTTGTGAAAGTCCGGTGCGGTTCCAAACCGCACCTACCGGCCTGGGGGAAGAAAGATGCAAATCCGCAATGCCGTGGTTGAGTATAATCTGGAAGAGGCGGCAGCGACGCTCGATATCTCACCTGAAGTCCTCAAATGGGCAGTTGACGCTGAACATCTGCAGTGTTACTATCGACTCGGCAAAAATGCTTATCGGTTCCATGAAGCGAGTCTCCGCGCCAATAGGGAATTGCTTTCACAAGACGATTATCTCACTGAACTCCTCGATGCGTTTTCGCTTTCAGAAACTACCACGGCGCCTGACGCTCAGGAAGCGGATCCACCGTCCAAGCCATCCGATCCATAACTCGCTCCTGCATTTCCAATCTGATAGCCGTGCAGTCAGCGGAATCCCAGAGATTGTCTGTCTCTTGTGGGTCCGAATCCAGATCGTAAAGTTCTCCACCGCCTGTCCCGTGGGCAACGACAATCTTATGCTGTCTGCTCCGTACCATAGTTGCATGTGCGGCGGGTTCCCGGTGCCATCCCATAGCGTTGTAATACTCGCAATAGACATCATCGCGGTGTGTATCTAACGTTTTTTCACCCGCCAGCAGTGGCAATAGACTCTGTCCCTGCATACCGGCATAAGGTTCCAGATCGCTTGCCTCAAGCAGTGTCGGTGCCAGATCTACTAATTCTACCAGAGCATCTGAACGTGCTCCATTGTTCAGCATTCCCGGTCCAGAAATAATCAACGGCACACGGACAGCGGGTTCGTAAAAGTAGGGTCCCTTTAGATAGATACCGTGGTTGCCGAGCATCTCGCCGTGGTCGGATGTGAAAATGACAATTGTATTCTCGCGTTGACCGGTCTCTTCCAAAAAGTCCAGCAAACGACCGATCTGTGTGTCAATGACATCAATCATCGCCCAATATGCGGCGCGTATCCACCGGTGATCTGTGTCGCTCATTTCGGTATAGGGGTATCCAGACTTGTTGCCGTAAGCACCGCCGTGGTCAATCTGTTGCCAGATCGGTTTATTTTGCAGTTCACCTTCAACATAATTAGGCAGCGGAATATCATCGAATACATCGCGGTAGCGTTCCAATGCTGCTACCGGCGGATCGAATGCGTGGTGAGGGTCAAACATATTCAACGAGAAGAGCCAGGGTTGTTTGAAACGTTCTGCGCTTCCGATAAATGACATTGCCCGCTCAATGGACCATGTAGTTTGGCTGTGTTCTTCTGACGGAATCACTTGGACGTATTTCGATTCTTGGAAGGGTTTACTATCTCGGCGGAGTCCTTTATCGCGTAACCATTGGATATAGTCGTGTGTGAACCAAGCGTCGCTCGGATCGTGTGACCAGAAAAACTGATCATAGCCATCGTCAATTCGCGTCTCTGTTCCTTTACAGACGCGGGGGTTACAGGGGGCGAGATGTAATTTACCTGCTAAACCGCAGACATATCCGGCATCACGGAGCAGTTTGGTCACCAGCACTTCGTCGGGTGGGATTGCCTGTCCGTTTTGTCTGCATCGTGTCGTACGTGGATAGCGTCCGGTGAGAAAACTTGCTCGGCTCGGCGTACAGACCGGACTTTGTGAATATGCGTGTTCAAAGAGGACACCTTCTTGTGCTAACTTGTCCAAATGTGGTGTCTGGACAAATGGATTTCCGTAACAACCTAATGAATCAAAGCGCTGTTGGTCACTACAAATCCAGAGTATATTGGGTTGATTTTCCATGTGTCCTTCTCAGCAGGATTTATGCGAATTTGGTAGGCGCGCTGATGAGGCGCGCCTACCGGAAAAAGGTTAAACCTTTCCCATTTTCGTTAGTTTGCTTTGAGCCTACCCCAGGTAGTTGCGAGCTTGCCCTGTGCCTCTACTGCGGTGAGTGTTGCGCCAAGGCCGTTGTTCATGATATCATTGACCTCTTCCGCTGATAAACCGCGTTTCCAGAGATTGAGGTCGTCCATGAGTCCAGTGAAAGGTCGGTTGTCATCAATGTTAACGCCAACGCGTGCGCCCTGCCCCCAGTTGTCTGCGATAGCCGTGTCAAGGCGCGCCGCTTCTTCACCGACTTTTTCACCGTTGATGTAGAGAACGGCCAATGCGTCAGCGCGACTGTACGTGCCTGCGTAATGCTGCCATTCATTGGCTTTGTTTTCGCCAGCACGGATGTCAAATATTGTCCGACTGGGGTTAGGTCCCCGATTGAGCCAACGAAAATTTCCGTCCCCCCGTGCTTCTGGGTGTATAAGCCACGTGCCATCAGTTGCGCGAGCGTTGAAAAGTGCCATATCCGATACGGATTCGACGTTAATCCACGCGAGAAGACTCATGCCTTCGGTAGGGATGTCCTCAGGTTTGACATTGGAGCCGTCTAAATCAAGGAAGCTGCCGGCTGCGAACTGGGCGGCTTTTCCGAATTTCCCGTCATTAGATTGCGTGACATCTCCATTAATCTCGCCATCATAACCCCGTCCGGACTTTTCAAGGACAGTAGTTCCGTCAAAGTCTTCATAGTCGAAATACAGTACCAAATCCGGATCTAAAATCTGAGCGGATACGTCCTGAACGACTGACGTAGAGATACAGAGCGCGACTATCACAAGTAAGCACACCAGATAAGAGGTTAGTGTAAAGTTCCATTTCATCTTTTGAAATCCTCCATTTTAGGATTTACGCGAATTTGATAGGCACGTCCCTGGTGTTTTTACAAACAGACCAATGACGTACCCAACGGGAAGTGGATTCATAGCATACCGCTCGCGTTAATTTGACTTGAGTTTTCCCCACGTCGTCGCCAGTTTGCCTTGTGCCTCTACGGCGAAAAATTCTTCAATACCATCGTTCATGATAGAATTGACTTCTTCTTCAGTTAAACCGCGTTTCCAGACGTTAAGTTCATCCATCAGTCCGGCGAAAGGTCGGTTGTTGTCAATGTTATAGCCAACACGTGCCCCCGAATCCCAATCTCCTGCGATAGGGGTTCCCACGCGGGCTTTTTCTTCACCGGCATTTTTGCCGTTGATGTAGAGAACGGCTTTTCCTTCAGCACGACTGAACGTACCGGCGTAATGTATCCACTCATTGGCTTTGTTTTTCCCAGCGCGGATGTCGAAAATCGTTGCGCCACCAGGACTCCGGTTCAGCCAACGATAGTTTCCGTCGCCACGTGCCTCTGGATGAACAAGCCATGTGTTATCGCCGGCACGCGCGTTGAAAATTGCCATATCTGTGACGACATCAACGTGTATCCATGCCACAATACTCATTCCCTCGGTAGGAATATGGTCAGGGTCTATATTCGGGCCGTCTAAATCAAGAAAGCTACCAGATGTAAATTCAGCAGCTTTTCCAAATTTTCCATCGTCCGACTGTGTGACCTTCCCATTAATTGCGCCGTCATAACCGTGTCCAGATTTTTCGACGACGGTATCTCCGTCGAAGTCTTCATAGTCGAAATACAGTACTAAATCTGGATCTAAGATATTGGCAGATGCAGTCTGAATTTCAACTGTCGTGTATAGACAGAGAGTGGATATCAGAAGTAAGCACACCAGATAAGGGTATAACTTACAAACCGATATTATGGATATTAAATTGCCTTTCATTTCAAATCTCCTTTGACTTTGACGAATTGTTTGTCCATTTTTTTCAAACGATTACTCGTATTAAAAGTTTACCACTTTTCTATTTGTATGTGCAACGAAAATCGAAAATTTTCTTGATTTTAACTTCGTTTTGCGGTAAACTGATTTAGGATATAGATAGAAAAATCTAAGGTGTCGAAAGGGAGCTCAGGTTGCAAAGTGTAGGAATTATTCCGGCTCGCTATGCCTCAAGCCGTTTTGAGGGGAAGCCGTTGGTGGATCTCCTCGGGAAGCCGATGGTGCAGCATGTTTACGAAAGCGCGTGTCGTGCAGAAACGCTGGATGAAGTGATTGTTGCAACGGATGACCAGCGGATTTACGACGTTGTAACCCAATTCGGTGGAAACGTTGAGATGACCGGTGCGTGCGAAACGGGGACCGAACGTGTTGCTGTTGTCGCAGAGCGGTTGAAATGTGATATTGTCGCCAATATTCAAGGGGACGAACCGTTACTGAAACCTGCACAGATAGACCTGATGCTGCAACCTCTCCTCGACAAGCCAGAGGTCCAAGTTTGCACCTTAAAACAGCGGGTTAAAACTGCTATTGATTATCGGGATATCAACGTCGTAAAGGTTGTTACAGATTTGCGCGGTGATGCGTTATACTTTTCACGTGCGTCTATGCCCGGCAAAGTCCCTGAGACCGAACTCCATAAATTTCCAGTATATCGGCATGTCGGGTTGTATGCTTACCGGCGCGAGCAGCTTCTCGCTTTCACAGGGTGGGACAGGACCCCATACGAACTGGCAGAGGGTTTAGAACAGTTACGGTTTTTGGAAAACGGTGTCCCGATTCATGTCGTCGAAACGGATACGCCACTTATTGGCGTTGATGTTCCCGCCGACTTGGCGCGGGTGAAACAGATTTTAGAGGCTTCATAAGGAAATTTTCATGATAAAATATATTTTCGTGACGGGTGGCGTTATCTCAGGTATCGGCAAAGGGATCACGACAGCATCTCTCGGTAGATTGCTGATCAATCGCGGGTTCAAGGTGATTGTCGTCAAAATTGATCCATACCTCAATGTTGATGCGGGGGTGATGAATCCGTTCCAGCATGGCGAGGTTTTCGTTACCCGTGATGGTGCGGAAACCGATCTTGACTTAGGGAATTATGAACGGTTTCTCGGTATAGATCTGAACGAATATTCTAATTTTACCACCGGTTCCGTTTATAAGGAAGTGATTGAGAAGGAACGGCGCGGCGACTATCTCGGTGAAACCGTGCAGCTGATTCCGCACATTACGGATGAGATCAAGCGTCGGATCTACCAGATCGGGGAGGATAACGAAGCCGAAATTGTCATTACGGAGATAGGCGGAACTATCGGTGATTTTGAGATGCCGCCTTTCGTTGAAGCTATTCGCCAAATGGCAGTTGAGGTCGGACGCGAGGATACGATGTTCCTTCATGTGTCGCTCATTTACACCTTACCTAATGGCGAGAGCAAGAGTAAACCGACACAGCATAGCATCCGCAAACTCCAAGAGTTGGGGGTGCTGCCAGATGTCCTACTTTGCCGCAGCAGCCAGATGTTAGATGAGGCTTTCCGCCGGAAAATAGCACTCCTCTGTGGTATTGCTGAAGAATGTATTTTTGAAGGATTGGACACAAAATGCGTTGATGAGATTCCCCTTAATTTTGAACGCCAAGGGATGGGACATCTCGTTTTAAAGCGGCTTGGACTTGAAGCACGCGCGCCGATGGATGCTGAATGGGTCGCGATGGTCGAAAAGTTGAAAAACCCGAAGCGGAACGCCCGAATTGCGATTGTTGGAAAGTATACAACTGGCAGCGATGCGTATATCAGTGTACAGGAAGCTCTCAAGCATGGTGGCATCGCTAACGAAGCATCTATTGAAATTGAGTGGATAGAAGCGGAGTCGCTCACAGAACATCCGAATCTTGACGCTGTTTTTGAGAATGCTGATGGGATACTCGTTCCAGGCGGCTTCGGCTATCGTGGGATTGAAGGGATGTTAGTCGCCGCGCGATACGCCCGTGAAAATGACATTCCGTATTTCGGATTATGTCTCGGCATGCAGTGTATAGTAATTGAGTTTGCCCGGCACGTGGCGAAACTAAAAAATGCAAATAGCACAGAAGTAGACGAGAAGACACCTTATCCGGTTATAGATTTAATGCATGAACAGCGTTCAGTAGCCGACCTCGGTGCAACAATGCGACTCGGACATTATCCGTGCGTCCTCAAAGAAAACACCAAAAGTTATGACGCGTATCAGCAGCCTATTATTTTGGAGCGTCACCGTCATCGCTATGAATTGAATAACCAATATCGCTCACAATTGGAAGCAGCGGGCCTCTGTTTTAGCGGGGTGTCGCCTGACGAAAGTCTTGTTGAAATTGCTGAGGTAACGGGTCATCCGTGGATGGTAGGCTCACAATTCCACCCCGAATTTCAATCGAAACCGCTTGCACCGCACCCTCTTTTCCGTGAATTCATCGTAGCAGTGCTTCAGTACCAAAATGCAGATAAGACCGCTTAGAGGATAGATATGGAAGGTATTATAGGGTTAGCTCTATTCTTAGGAGGTGTTGTCGTCATATGTGCACCTGTTTTCGATAGCGGCAAGGGTTGTGGAACATTAGCATTAATGTTTTTTATAAGCATACTCATACTGGTTGGTTTAGCAGCCTTAGCACTCTTTATTATTTCCCGAAATGGTCCAGAGATGAGTTGGATTGATCTGATCGGAGGAATGGCATTCTTTATAATCGGAATAATATTAGCAAACAGGCTTATGGCACTTTTCTTCGATTAAGTCCACGGATGTCTGCTTTCTGCAGTATCTTTTGTTGCAAAAATTGTCCAGAGACTTCATAACAAGGAAAAAGTAATGGCAAACACAGTTACAGTTCATTCCGGTGCTTGGTACGGTGATGAGGAACTGACGCTGAATTTTCCGAGCGGTTGGGAAGTGGAGGTATTAGGTCCTAAAGACGCGCCTGCGCTTTCTGATGCTCAAATTGAAAAGGCATTTGCTGACCCGATCGGTACTTCCCGTATTTCGGAACTCGCGAAGGGCAAAAGAAGTGCCGCTATTATTGTTGATGATTTGAGCCGTCCGACCCCTGCATTTCAGATTATCCCGTTTCTCCTGCGTGAGTTGGCATCGGCAGGTGTCCCGAAATCTGAAATCCGATTTGTTGCCGGTGTGGGTGCGCATCGTCCGCTAAGAGACGAAGATATAATAAAGAAGATTGGTGCGGATATCGCCGCTGAATATGAGGTAACAAACCATAACTTTATGAGCGGTGATTTACGCGCATTCGGCAATCTTGAGAACGGGATGCCGATCTACCTCAATCGTGTTGTCGCGGATGCGGATTTTAAAATCTGTCTCGGAGGTATCTATCCCCACAGTTCCGTCGGTTTTAGCGGCGGTGCGAAGTTAATTGTCCCGGGTATCGCTGGGTTTACTACGATGTTCTATTTCCATACATTCCCACCCGGCCGCGGACCCGCAATAATTGAAGGGGAGAGTGATGAACCTGATCGTCGCGACTGTGCTGAATTGGCAGCAGGCGTTCTCGGACTTGATGCTATTGTCAATGTTGTAATGAATAGCCACCGTGAAATTTGTGGTTTGTTCGTCGGTGACTTCATAAAAGCGCATCGTCAAGGTGCGCATTTCGCGATGGATACCTACAGCACAGAGATCCCCGAAACGAACCAGACGGAATCGGATCTGGTCGTGATTAATTGCTATCCGTTGGATGCCGATGCAATTCAACTCGATAAGGCGTTGGGAGCTTTAACCTATTTTGAAAACGCTTATACGATGGCACTCTACCCGGCAAGCGATAGTAGCTGCTACCACGGACTCTTTGACCGGATTGATTACGCGCGCTATCTTCGGCAGCGCGCCGAGCAGATTCCGCCCGAACTTCCCACACCGCAAATCGGGCGTCGCGGGCAACTGCACGTCTGGTCTGAATATTTTCTGGCAGATGACTTTTACAAGGAGTACCCAGCTTCGCTACTCTTCCGCGACCTGAAACAACTAATTCAAGGGTTCGCCGAAAAGCTGCCTGCCCGCGCTAAGGTTACTGTCTTACCTGTGGCAGGGATTCAGGTGCTTATTCCAG
Source organism: Candidatus Poribacteria bacterium (assembly GCA_965208735.1). Classification (GTDB taxonomy): domain Bacteria; phylum Poribacteria; class WGA-4E; order WGA-4E; family WGA-3G; genus WGA-3G. The sequence continues at coordinate 2,562,882 of CBDBPM010000002.1, read as the reverse complement.
CGGGTTCTGAGTAAAGCGCATCGGCTATCAATGTTACCAACATCAACGTTTCTGGCAAGTGTATTGATGTTCCTTCAATAGGATAGGCACATTGTCTAATCCGAAATGCAGTCATGGAGACAATCATGAACAACACCGCTACAGTCTACTCCAGTGCTTGGTACGGAGATGAAGAACTGACCCTGAATTTCCCAAGAGGTTGGGAAGTGGAGGTACTTGGACCTAAGGACGCGCCTGCCCTTTCTGATACGCAAATCGAACGGGCATTTGCTGAGCCGATCGGTACCCCGCGTATTGCAGAACTCGCGAAGGGCAAAAAGAGTGCGGCTATCGTCGTTGACGACTTGAGCCGTCCGACCCCTGCAGCAACAGTTATTCCAGTGCTTCTGCGTGAGCTAGCCGCAGCAGGTGTCCCGAAATCCGAGATTCGGTTTGTTGTTGGCGGCGGTTCCCACCGACCGCTCACCGATGAAGAGGTTGCAAAGAAGATTGGGACAGATATTGCTGCTGAATATGAGGCGACGAGCCACGACTTTATGGGCGGTGATCTACGCGCCTTGGGCAACCTTGACAACGGTATGCCTATCTATCTGAACCGTGTTGTCGCGGATGCGGACTTCAAAATCTGTCTCGGTGGCATCTATCCACACGGAGCCGTCGGCTTCGGCGGCGGTGCGAAATTGGTTGTACCGGGAATCGCTGGGTTCGCCACGATGTTCTATTTCCATACCTTCTCACCGAGCCGCGGGCATGCTGTCATTGAAAGAAAAGGCAGTGAAGCGGATCATCGCGATTTCTCCGAAGCCGTTGCGCGTGTCCTCGGGCTTGATGTGATTGTCAACACGGTACTGAATCGTCGCCGTGAAATTTGTGGACTGTTCGTAGGCGATTTCGTGGAGGCACACCGTAAAGGCGCGTACTGCGCTTTAGACACCTACAGCACAGAGATACCGGAAGCGAGTCGAAAAGAGACGGATCTGGTTGTGCTTAATTGCTACCCGCTTGATAGTGACCCGATTCAAACGGGCAAAGCGTTATGGGCAACGCGCTATTTTGAGAAGGCGTATCAGATGGCACTTAACCCCGCGACCGACGGCATCTGCTATCACGGGTTGTTTGAGCAGATTGATTATGCCCGCTTCGTGCAGCAGAAAGCAGAGCGGACGCAATCTGAACTCCCCACACCAGAACTTGGCACGCAAGATCAACTACATGTTTGGTCAGAACACTTTTTAGTCGATGATTTTTACAAGAAACATCCGGGCGCGCTCCTCTTCAGAGATCTGGATCAGTTGATTGCGCTGTTCGCTGAAAAACTTCCGTCACACGCGAAGGTCGCTGTCCTGCCTTCCGCTGGCATTCAGGTGTTAGCACCGGAGGAATAGATGGAGATACCTAAAGAGCGTTCGACCGAAACCTCTTTCCTACAAAGCGTTAATACCTTCCTCGGTCAAGTCGAAACCGGTGCGTTGTGCCTCATTGTTGCGATGATGCTCGGGCTTGCCATACTCAAAATTGTCATGCGTTACATATTCAGTACGAGTCTGTTGTGGAGCGATATGATGCTTCAGCACTTGACGCTCTGGCTCTGCTTCTTCGGTGCTGCGCTCGCTACTTGTGAGAGACGACATATCAGTATTGACGTACTGAGTCGGATTCTGCCCGAAAAGATTACACGTTGGACCAACCTTGCGGTTGATTGCGTTGCTTTGGTCGTCATTGGGATTTTAGCATATTACGGCTTTCTCTTTATTGAAGATGAGAAGACCAGCGAGGCAATATTAATTGGGAGTGTCCCTTTGTGGTGGGCGAAGACTATTATTCCGTACGGTTTTGTTCTCATCGGTGTCCATGTGGTACTTCAGATTGGTATCCATTTAACAGGTAGTGCGGATACGCCAGATGCTGTCGAAGGAGAACCTAACTGATGGGATTAATAATCGGCATTGGTTTGATAGCCTTCGCACTTCTCGGCGGTGCGCTTTTCGTGTTGCTTGGTGGTGCCTCAATTATTGGCTATGCCATGGCAGGCGAACCGATTTCGACAATTCTGATTGATTTCAACCGACTCACCCGGAATTCGACAATCCTGATTATCCCGCTCTTCACCTTTGCAGGATACATTATCGCTGAGGGGAAAGCACCGCAACGGTTGGTTTCGTTCGCGCGAGCGAGTGTCGGTTGGTTACCCGGTGGTATCGCTGTGGTTGTCCTTGGTACTTGTGCGTTCTTCACTACTTTCACAGGTGCCTCCGGCGTAACGATTATCGCACTCGGTGGATTGGTCTATCCGATTCTGCGGCAGACTTATAACGAAAAGTTTTCGCTCGGATTGATAACCGCATCTGGGAGTATCGGACTTCTCTTTCCACCGAGCGTTCCGCTCATCCTCTACGCCATCATCGCCCAGGTTCCCATTGATAGGATGTTTCTCGCTGGTATTATTCCGGGTCTGCTGATTCTCGGTATTCTGAGTATCTACTGTTCTGGATGGAGTGTTCTCAAGAAGACTGAGACAACGCCGTTTGATTTGACGGTTTTCCTGAAAACGCTCTGGGAGGCGAAGTGGGAACTATTTCTGCCGTTTATTGTGTTGGGCGGTATTCTGTCCGGTGTCGTTACGTTGGACGAGGCGGCTGCTCTAACCGCCATCTATGCTTGTATCGTGGAAATCGGTATCCACCGATCGATTTCGTTGAGAGTGTTGCCACGCATTGTCAAGGAGAGCACATTGCTTGTCGGTGCAATCCTTATTATTCTTGGTATCGCTTTAGGCTTGACAAACTACCTTATTACGCTGGATGTCCCGACAACCGTCCTCGACTGGATCCAAGCGACAACAGAGAACCGAGTCATTACGCTCATCGGACTCAATATCTTTCTACTCATCGTTGGGTGTCTGATGGACATCTTTTCGGCGGTAATTATTGTGGTGCCGTTGTTGCTTCCGATTGCTGAGCAATTCGGGATTGACAAAGCACATCTGGGTATCATCGTTTTAACCAATCTGGAGATTGGGTATTTAACGCCGCCGGTCGGAATGAATCTGTTCATCTCCAGTATGAAATTTGACCGATCTGTTATTCTGCTTTACCGTTCGGTTCTGCTATTTATCGCACTGTTGTTGGTGGCACTTGTACTGGTGACTTATGTACCGGAGTTGAGTCTCTGGCTCCCGCAAGTCTTTGGCAAAACATCAGCACCACTATTTTAAAAAAACAGGTCTGGCGATTCTATCGCCAGACCTAAAAATCACAGTTGCTCGTCTGTATGCAGAGATACGGTTTATCGGGTGACCTTCAATTCACCCCACGTGACAGCCAACTTTCCGTCCGCTTCGACATCCAAGCTAATATCCATCAAATCTTGAATCTCGTTTTCGCCTAAAGCGCGTTCCCAAAATGAGATTTCGTCAATGATGCCTTCCGCTCCGTTGGTGAGAGCGATATACTGAACGGTTTCCCATCCGAATCTCGGTTTTTCGTGAAGTGCCGGAAAGCCACCTGTGATCTTACGACTTGTCGCTTGCTCTTTACCATCAATGTAGACAAACGGCGCATCACCGGTGAAATCCCATGTGACCGCGCAGTGAAACCACTCCTCTTTTTTGATGATGCCTGCGGGATCGAATTCGACATCTTGCCAATCGCCATCATCTGCTGCCTCAAAATAGAATCCGAATTCTGCGGGTGTGATGTCCGCGTGTGCAGACCCCTTGCCTATGAAAAAGTAAATACCGCCGAGGCTGGCATCGAAAAGCCTATAATCTTCGTCATCCTTGCCATCCCAATCCGGTCTGAACCAGAATAACAGACTTCCGGCTTCGGTAACAACTTCGGGCACTTCGAGGAAAGTTTCCTTGCCTCTGAGGGCAATACCGGCGCCATACTTACCTTGACCGGCGACCCATTTCGCTGTGCCGCCGAATGTGCCATCATTCCCATTGCCTGTGCCGTCAACCGCTTTGTTTCCGCTGCCTTCACCGATCCATAGGAGCAAATCCGCATCGTCTGGGATTCCTGCAAACGCGGAAACGACGACAAATGTGCTGATAAGTAAAACCAAATTAGGACTTACGCAAAGTTGACGACAATAGAAGGCTTTTTGATCTCTCGTCGCAGATAGTCCTCGTATAAACTTTCTTTCAGGCGGTAAATCGTTTGACCCGTCGTGCGCGCAGCACGCGTCAAACTGACCCAGACCCACAAACAACAGGCAATATGATTGCGTTGTCCACGATGTTGACGACTTTGGCACTTGCTGATACCTGTCGTTTGCTTGAGCTCACGATGAAGTTGCTCAATCTTCCAACGAACGCGACATTCTTGCTGCGTCGCAGTCACATCCGATTGAGATAAATCGTTGGTGGCAATATATTCCGTGCGTCTGGTGCCGGACGCTATCCGAAACAACTTCACTTGGTGGCCTTTCGGAAACTTGTAGATATGAACACGTTTACCCTGTCGCAACTCTGATTCTGTCCACGTCAGATCATCTATCCGTTTGTGCGGGTCAACACCCTCAGTGTCATTGACGAGACGATTGCGTTTCAAGGGAGCATAATAGATTTTTGAGAGACTCTGAATCGTTTTTAGCACTGCCATTGAAGCATACCAAGAATCTACTAACACGACCCGAAACGGGAGATTTTTCACGAAGTAGGCGTTCTGCAACATCTCCTGAAGGTGTTGAAGTTTGGTTTTCGCGTCTCGGTCTGGATCATAGATACGGTAATCAATAATCCAATACTGATGCGTCTTCGGATTGACATAGACACATGTCACGAGACCGATGCCTTGGATGACACGTTTTTCGGAGCCACTCCACTGCCGGCGAACAGGTTCTATCTGTTTCGCATAAGGTTTTGGCATGACGGTATCATCAAAAAGAACGTATCCGTCTTCATCAAACTCAATATCGTTTCGCACCGAACGCCAGAGTTCACGGGCAGGGATACGTTCGGTATTCAGGAGACGATTGAGTTGATCATGGCTCCATTTCTCCGTATGATTGGCAAAGTGTGTCTGTGTGAAGTTCTGAAAACCGGCTAACAAAAATTGGCAATAATCCGAGAACAGCGGTTGTCTCTTTTCAGAAAGATTCATGCTCATCATAATTAAAAACTATAACACATTTTAATTCATTGCGTAAGTCCTACCAAATAAACTCGTCTCATGACATGTTAACCTCCAAATGCTTGAATTTTGGAAAAATTTTAGCAGCATTCGTGAATTAGGTCAACTGCTTTTCGCTGGTGCCGCAGGACTATTTAGTTTTAGATAAATTACCGGATTTTCTAAATTTTTGAATTTTCTTTTTCAAGTCCGGTGTCCCTTCCCAGTAACGGGTGGGAGCCCTGGTTGCAAACCGTGAAGAAACACCCAAGCAAAAACCCTACCGGGCATGGGGGCGAAAATTGGACGAAAAAACCGAGAACTAAATAGCCCTGCTGTTTGGTTAGACCCGGTGGAGCTTTAGTAATTCCCAATTCGGCTCAAAACCGATGCCGGGACGAGACGGAACGGTAACATACCCATCGGGTTCTAAAACCATTGGTGGGAGGAACATTTCACCACGTAGCGGGTCCACAGCCGGTGGATAATATTCTAACATCAGACCGTTATTTCGACTTGCAGCGATATGGATTTGCAATTCTTGTGCACCGTGTGGCGCAATCAACTTTTCGGCTGCCAATGCTTCTTCAACAACCTGCATCGCTGGTTCATAGCCGGGAAGGATCGCAACATCCAGGTTGAATACATCCGCGCCATCATAATCAATGAGTGTTTGGAAATAGTGTAACCCGTATCCGTTTTCTCCAGTGGCGATTTGTATACCATAATCTTGTGCTATCTCGCGGAACGCTTTATGTCCGCGGTAATCGTGGCTATGAATCGGTTCTTCAAACCAGAAGATGTCGTTCGCCTGCAGCGCGGGCAGAAACACACGCGCCTCTTCAATCGACAAGGCACAATTCGCATCTACCATCACGGTAATATCGGAGCCGACCGTTTCGCGAACCGTCTCAATTCGTTTGATGTCTGTTTCAAGTCCGGCATCGGGGTCTCCAATCTTCATCTTAACCGCGGTGGCGTTGAACGCATTTATATTCCGCGACATCTCCTCGCAGAGTTCGTCAAACCCCTTATCTCGACCGTAATAACCACCGGCGATATAGGTCCGGATGCGTTGCTGCGTACCGCCGAGTAAAGCGTGAACAGACTTCCCTTCTATTTTCCCACGAACATCCCAGCACGCTTGGTTTATTGCCGCGAGTACTTGTGTGTGATACCCACCGGGTCCGTAGATTTTGTAGTTCTCGGCTAACCGTGAGACGTAAGCGGTATCCGTCACATTGCGTCCGATCAATGCCGGACGGAACAGATCTACAAACTTTGGGAATATGGAGAGTGGACGGGTCGCAGCGGTGCCGCCGTTGAAACCGTATCCGACGATCTCTTCTGTCCCGCTTTTGGCGGTCACCTTTATGAGGTGCAGCCTGCCTTTATCATAGACGTGCATGCCGTTCCAGATGGGTGGCTTGTCCCATTCGTAGCGTTGGCTTTCAACGGCTGTGATTTTGAAGGTGGGTGTAGACATTGTTTCTCTATTCTGGGACTTCCCAAATGGATCTTGATGCAAAAATTGTCAGATGTAATTCTTTGTCAAAAGCGATGATACGTGCTTGTGAGCGGGTTTGGAACAACCGCGCTAATTGCTCATAGGACATCTCTCTTTTGCTACTTCTCTGATGTGTGAAATACCCATTAGCGGTTTTGTAATTCTATATTTTCCCCAGGCCAGGTAGGTGCGGTTTCCTAACCGCACCGGGCATCTCTAAAAAATTACCGAATTTAAAAATTAATCTTCATTTAGTTTGCGGAACTTACAGACACAATCTAACAGATTATGCTACAAAGGTGGCAACTTGCGTTATTATAACACGAAAGCGGGAAATGCGTAAGTCCTAAATTTTGAATTATTGTGTAAGCCCTATGAAAATTTAATTTGACTTCATGCAGTAAGTTGTTGCATAATTCTATTAAGGCATTTCAGATATAAGTGCTATTATGAATAGGATCAATCTTTACGACACTAGCGCGGACACTCCGCAGACGAGGCATACAAAAATGATGCACCGACGACACTATTTATACACCGCAATCAGGAATATTCTGAACAGTATGAGCCCCATATCAGCAACCACTATTGGTAGGCTGCATTTGACTATGTTTCAAACAATACATTTTTTAACTATACGAGTATTACCCCCCCCCCCGAAAAATTAATCGCACACCAGCTTCAAGTTACGCTAATTTTATTCTGGCTCCCATTGCTGTATCAGCACCCCGTACGCGCAAACACACCTTTTTTTATCAAACCCAATACCTCATCAATACACTACACCAGATGTTTATTGAAAAAGTCACTATTTGGCTTTTCTGGAAAAGGGTTGCCTTATCGATTCAACTTAACGTATACAGTGGATGTGAAAAGTAGGAGATCAATTCTGTAATGAATCAACACAAACTTCATGTCCCAACCCTTAAAGTCGATTGGTTTCGGAAGTTGATGCAATTCCTTGATGGCACTTGTGGAAACGTGACACTTGGTGCGATGCGCGATCATATAGGTCGCGAAGTGGATCTCACGGCACTTGACTTCATGATAACTTGTAACAATGCATTCCACACTGGAATACTCAGAGAGGATTCCAAAGGTGTGACTCATTTTGATGTTGATGTACTTGACACTATTGTTGGACGTGCCAACACCGAAAGCAATCCTGAGTACGTAACTGTTGATTGTGTCAAACCAGACTGCAAGGATTAATGTACTTACCAATGGCGTGGGGTGCTTTTTAACCGTGCCAATCTTTTACGGAGGTTTAGGGAGAAAGTATGGAATTGGTGACTCTTTATGAAAAATGTTATGAACGTTTTAAGGAACGTATGCAAGCAATGCATCGTTACCTCACTACCCGTCCAGTGGATTTTGAGGGTTTGGCGATTAAGCATTACGTCTTTCGACAGGCACAAGAGATGCTAAAACGCTTTCGGGAGGCTATTGAGAGAGAAGATTTTACAGCTTGCTTTATACTACGTGGAGCTTTAGAGAGTTGGTCTCCTTTTCTGGAGCATTACCTCGCCGAGGTCAATCTACAAGTGACGAGCCGTGGGATTTCGTATAGTCGTGATCCAGAATTTCCAAACCTTAAACCTATATGGTCAGAACGTGAAAGGACAAACGATGATAAGTGAAATTGGAAAACGTGACGATGATGGCAAGCCAGTCTGTACGGAACTTGGCAAAGTAGAGCGGGTGACCGACATTGCGCTAAGGAACAGAATCAATTGGCGAGAGTGTTATGAAATCCTGCACCGTCTTGATCGGAACCCCGATTTTGAATTACAGTGGTTTCAAACTGATAACGGTCATACTGATGCTGTTTGCATAAGCAGAGCGCGGTGAACATATAACACTTCTATTTTGACAATGCCTTTGCTACCTTCTGGTAGAATATGCCTCAATATCCAATCGGGCGGATATTTCCAAAAATTCTTGCTCGCTGAATACCAATTGAAAGATACCTTGACGCGTGGGGCCATCACGCACGACCATCCTGCCTGCGCTATTGAATGCCCCTTCAAGCGTTTCTAACACTTTTCGCTTGTACTCGGTGTCAAGGTTGCCAGCAAGATGTTCCCCTTTTGTGTCAAAAATCATGACGTGTGTCACGCCTCCAATTTCGTTCGCCATTGCAACGAAATCAGGGAAGATACGCCCGCGTTTCCAACCCTGCAAATAATACTCACCATGCTGACGCGCCGCGACTCGATGCCACCATTGTAGTGCCAATTCTTCGTCAAGGTAATAGGCGAATTTCTTTTCCAAATCACTGTCAAATTGTCTTTCAAATACTGGTTCAAACAGACTTAACTGTATCGGTTCAAAATCCCTTCTTATAAATGGTCTATCATCAGGATGGATCTGTATTTCATAACTATTAACCATCCGATAATTGTGTTCCCGCGTTTCCAAATCAAAGCGAATTTCACCATGTTCCAGTTTTCTACGAAAGACCTGCTCCGCTTGTTTCTCTACTTCACTTTTTACATGTTCCCGCAGAACATGCGCGAGGTAAGAACGCCGATCATAAATGGCATCTTCGGTTTCACCATCTGCCCTAAGGCGTTCGTGCATCTGCTGAGCAATCCGACCTGCTTGCCAGAGATTGGGCATAATATCGGACAGTCTGCGTGCGAAATCGGAAATGCTAATCTTTTTCTCAATGTACGGTTCTTGCTCGGTATGGAAAACAGGCGGTGCTTCGTCAACGTCAACCGTTGCGGATTGCCGGCGGATGCTCTGAGAGGCAGACGCTCGTGGATCAGGCGGTTCAATGGATAACCAATCTATGTGTGGCAGAATATGCATCTGATAATTGAGTCGGATCCAATTTTCGCCATCTTTATGGAGGACCATAGGCAGATAGATACACTGATTCTGAAATTGTTCTCGACGTTGTATAGGCTGCATCTCGGTTTCTTGCACTTCACTGCCTTGTTGCGAATCCGATGCCCCCATCACTTCATCACCCAAGCCTGTTAATCCTTCTGATTCCAGTCCATTTTTAACCTGAGTGACAACATTACCAACATCGGCGTTATTGCAATAGACATAACACTGATCAAGTAATTCGTTACCGGTGCGTTGCGCGTACGGTTGCCGCATGACTCGCCCTACGAGTTGCGTAATTGCCCTTTGTGCTTGTGTATTGTCGAGCATTACTAACAGATAAGCAAACGGACAATCCCACCCTTCCATCAGCGCGGATTTTGTAATAATCCAACGCACTTGCGAGAATTCGGAGAGTAGATCTTCCCTTCCAAGTTCATCGTTCTCGGCGGATTTGACGCGAACTGCATCAGAAGGCACGCGCAAGTTTTGTGTGAGATATTCTCGGACATCCTCGGCGTGGATTCGCTCGCCGTCCCGTTGATCCCTACCGGTTCGTTCAACGCGCACAACGGCGATAGGACGGATATACCGTCCCGTGCTGTTTTCAAACGACCTTGCCTCGGCATCAAGCCGCTCAAGTTCATCCGCTGCTTGTCCAAGCGTCAATTGCCACTCGGCGTTTGGGAACGATGTTACCTGCACTGGTAACTTAATCATCTCCTCTTTTTTCAAGTCGGGTCCCCCGATATCGACGAGGAGGTTGCTAATCCCGCGGTTGGGTGTTGCGGAGAGTTCGATTACCATCCTTGGGTCAAGACGGTTAATAGATTTGGCAAATTCCTCGTTTGCTGTCTGATTTCTTGCACCGTAAGCCTTATGTGCTTCGTCGAGAACAACAACAGGACGCAGCAACTTGAATACGTTAAATAGGCTCTGTTTGATGAGTCCGCGTTCGGTGTGGCATTCCAGATCAGAGTATTCGTTTAGCATTTCGGTATTGCCAAACACATTATCAATATCAGGGAAAAAGCTCGGATAACGTCCGGAGTCCCGAAACATACGGAGAAACTCTCTGCCTCTTTGTCGATTTGTTGCTGGGAGCATCAGGAGCATGACGCACAAGTAATTGGCGATATCGTCTCTATTGAAGGTGTCCTCTTTTTCCAGCATTTTGACGCGCCCTGCCCCTGCCCGATTTAACATTTTACGGTACGGGTGTTGTTTATCCCACAGCGCAGCTTTTGTTTGATTATAGATTGCCTTGCTTGGCACGACCCACAGGACCAAACCTCTTTGCCAAGGGAGGCGTTCCAATGCGGCGGCAGCGAGTAGGGTTTTACCGCCACCTGTCGGCACTTTGAAGCAGATATGCGGGATGGGGCGGTTTGCGCCATCAGTACGGTCAACGTATTCGCCCGCGGTTGCCGCAACGTTACCGTTTTCCTTCAATTTTTGCCACGCGATTTTAGGATAATTGCGAATTTCATCGGGAATTGGAATATTGGTTGGCGTCTGTTGAAACGCCTCAATCAGCGTTTCTGAATCACGCTGTGCTTCCTCAAGTGCTTCTAACCAACGCGCCAAAGCGTCGAGTGCGCCGCGCTGATATTCCTTTAATTCCATCATATCTTTACTTCCTTTTGTTATGGCACGGCGGAGCGTGCCTACTACCTTTCGTGCAGGGCATCTGGGAGTTGACAAAATATAATGCCCATCTTCGTGAGTTCACGCTGACCGATGTAATTGCCCGCTGCATAGACAATCGCCTTTCTACCATTTTCAAGGCTGGCATCTCGGATACGTTCCGCTCGTTCCAGATTGAGGATAGCAGCATCGCTACGCAAGTATTCAAGGTCAGGTTTGTAAATTAGGTAGTAATCATTTTGGTCGTCACTGTGAAAAAGTCCGTGATCATTTTGTGCCTCCAATGTGTCTGATCCTACAGAAACACCAGAGGTAGTATACAACAGATTAGCAGCAAGTGCTGAATAGGTTGGCAACGTCTCTCCAGTGAGCATCGCTTCTACCTCAATTGGTTTTCCCAAGGTGCAGTAGGTAAAGGAGCCTCCTAAACCTTCTTGCAGTGCCTCATCACGAGCATCAGGAACACCGTTGATAACACGACGGACACGTTCAGCGGTGATAGTATCGGCATAATCTTCGCACTCAATAAGGATAAACTTCCGATTGCCGCCATCTTCTTTGTTGAGTGCTAAAACTGCGTGGGCGGTGGTGCCGCTACCAGCAAAGGAGTCTAAAACAATATCGTCTGACGAAAGATTAGCAGTTTGGAATACTCTCTGAATCAGTTTAGTCCCTTTGGGATTGTTGAATACACCCTTTCCCATTACTGAAGCCAATTCCTCATTTGCTTGATGGGTACTGCCTACTTCCTGATAGGGCCACAATGATCCTACAGTTTTGCCAGCCTTTACCTCGGATAGATAGGTTTTCTTATTAGGTTGAGATTTCCCATTCCTACCGAAGTAAAGTTGACCATCATTGTATAGTTCCGTAAGTTTATTTTCGGTATACCTGGGAAACCTGCCTTCCGGGCAATACCACGTAACACCGTTAGGAAATTTAAGTGAATACCTATCTTCATCCCTTCCACTTTTTGCATGTAGTGGTGTTGCTTTCCATGGTCCCTTGGGATCTTCATCTGGATTTTTGTATGACTTATCCATTTCTGGTGTCCTTGGCAAGACACCGATTTGACAAACTTCCAAGTTCTTTGCATAAGAAAGGATATTCTCATGCTGATACGAAACGGTCTTGGAGTCGTTAGAGAGTGTGTATTTGGACCACCAAGTAAAATTGGCAACAATATTCTGCTCGCCAAAAATCTCATCCATTAGCATTCGTAGGTGATGCTGTTCATTATGATCAATTGAGATAAAAATTGTACCATCTTCGGTAAGTAATTCTTTTAGTAGGTGCAATCTGGGCCACATCATGCAGAGCCATTTATCGTGTCTCTCCAAATCTTCGTTGTCAACGGGTGCGTTTTCGGTAAGCCATTGCTGCATCAGTGGGCTGTTGACGTTGTCGTTGTAGACCCAGTTTTCGTTGCCGGTGTTGTAGGGTGGGTCGATGTAGATGCATTTGATACGGTTGGCATAGCGCGGGAGTAACGCTTTAAGGGCATGCAGGTTGTCACCGTGGATGATGAGGTTATCGTCTGGACGAGTTGGGTTGCAGGAGTGGGTTTCGTCAGGTTCAAGCGGACGGTAGGGGACAGTGAGGTGGTGGGCGTAGATGTGTTGTTTTCCTTTGAATTCGAGTGTGGGCATGGGCAGTTCCTTTGCAGTGTTATACGAACGGATTAGGTGGTGTAGCGGTTAATAAAATCCTCACTGTCAATATCTGGCTGGCCTTGCCGGGCATAATATGAAGAGAAGCGTGATACGATGTCTTTTACAAAAGAAGGCGATATCTGAATTGTGGGTTTTCCAAATTTTTCATCAAAAATATCTTCGTCAAGAGTCGTTAGTCTTCTAAAATTAAGAATTCCACCCTGAAAAAAATCAGTTGGCGGAAGCCAATGACAGTATGTCCGTCTGTTAGTACAAAGTTCCCTAACTTTGCCTTTACTTTTGCTACTTCCCAGGATCTGTTCTACGCTTTCAATCTCAACCAAAAGGATACGATCTGTGTTGAGTACACCGTTTTTGCCTCTGGGAACAAGATCACAGGCTGGACTCAGAACGACGAACCATTGGTCATCTGCCGTTACTATACTCCCAGTTGTAATTCTGTCTAACACTGAAGGATATAGGTATACCTCTTCAGGAAAACAGTCTTTTTCGTCTTCCTCAAGGAGTTGGAGGAGGTGATTCAGGGTGTATCGGAGCAGAGCTTTTTCGGTTCGTTCTGAATCTGTCTCTGCATAGGATATCCAAGTGTCTATCTGTGGAAGGAGATTTTTGAGGAAAACTTTACTCAGATTCTCCTCAATAATTCCACGTCCACCCATAATACGAGTAAGTCCCGTGTTGTGTATTTGCTGAAACAAAAGAAGATCCGATTTATATGTTCCATCCTGACGTCTACGCGTCCTTATGACTGAAGGGTGATCAATCACCTTATCAGCAAAGGCTGTGACAAAGACAATCGGTATTCTGGTAAATGAGTCGTCTAGTTGGTCAACGATTTCATTTCCACCTTCTTCATTGTCTTCCAACCACAAGTCAATGATAGCCCCATCATAGGAATTGTCAATTTTGCTTGATGCTTCCTCTGGATTTTCTGCTACCTCATGTGTAACATTTATATTATTCTTATCCGCGTTGAAAACATCTACAATATCTTTAAATATGTCTTGTTGATCTTTGTCATCTTCAACAAGAAGAATTTTTATCTCACTCATTTCTCGTTTTCCACCTTGGATTGAAGCCTAAAGTGGGCTCCTTCATTTGCTTCATAGACTTCTAATCTAAGACCGTTTCGATCTGCAGCTTCCCCTGCTATAGCTAATCCCAAACCTGTGCCATCTGGTTTAGTGGTGAAACCAGGCGCGAAAATTGCTTCGCTTTCAATGAGGTCCGGTTCAATTCCTGGTCCAGTGTCGCGATAGTCTATATAACGCAGGTAACCATCGTCCATCTTGATTTCAATACTGATCTGCCGTATGTTTACTTTTTTCTCACGCATCCAATAAAGACTATTATCAATAAGGTTTGTGAAAATCGAATAGATATCTTGGATCCGAGCGGAATACATGGAATCGCCTGGTGCCTTAATTTCAATAGATATATTGTCAGATTCTATTTCATTTTCAAAAATAGAGAGCACTCCTTGTATTGTTTTCTTTAGTGCCAATGGTTTTCTGACCGTATTTTTTCTTGCTGCGAGTGGATCTAGTCTTCTAAAAAGTTTCACAAATATCTCCGCATTTTGAACCATCCCCTTGCCAATCCGCATGAATTTTTCAAATGCCTTTGGGTTGCCAGTCTTCTGGTACGATTCGTACCAGTGGCTGAGATTAGGTATCTGATTGTGGAAGTAACTGAGAGGTTTGCTGCCTTCATGAAGAATTACATTGACAATTTTTCCCAGGGTAGCTTCAACCTGATAAGTAGCGACAATTGTCTGGATTTCATCAGCGATCTTGTTTTTCTCTTGTACATCTTGATTGATGAGTTCAATAGTTTTGCCAATAGTTATTTTGTCAACTCCACCTTTGTCGAGCTGCGTCTTGACATTCTCTATTAACATATCAGATGAAAAAAGCTGTTGCAAATCTTGTTCTACTTTGATAGCAGGTCTACTCAGACCAGCATCTTTTCTATATTTGAAACGTCGGATTTCAAGTTCCGATATGACCCGTTTCGTGACCTCCTGCAGCCGATTGAAAACTCCATTCTCCTTGAGCCCATCCCTAGCACTTTTTTCAATCAAACCAGATTTATTCTCCGACTGAATCTGTACATATCCAATTACTTGGTTGCTGCCAATTCGGAGAGAAGGGTTATTAACACGCCTCGCGTTCAGTCTCAGCCAATCAAAGCCGGCATCGCCTAGTGGGCGAATACGAAATCCATTCCTATAAACACCGATGCCATTGTAGTAATTTAGAAGTTGCCTTGCAGTGAGTTTTCCAAAAGGGCTTTCAGAATCCTCTTTGAGTCCCCTTTTGCTCAAAGCAGCAATAGCTTCCTTCTCGCGATCGTACACTCGAATGTCAATATCTAGTTTACCGCATCCTGTTGGTTTTCCAAGATCGAAAGTAATCTTTTCCTCTGTGGTGTTCCGAGCTTTTTGTGATGAATATGTCAGGATGCCTTTACCGTTAGCATCAATAGTTCCCGATATCTTATAGTCAAAAAGTTCAAAAAGCGGATAAGGCTCAATAGTTTCCTGGACGTTTTCTGCACCAAGGAAACCTTTGACTACTAAATTGATATTGAATTTATCACTACTGTTTTCATTCAAATCGATGGTCTTGATTGGTGATGTCAACTTTTTCAATTCAAATCGGAGCATCTCAAACCGTTCTTTATTCCATTCAGCAAGTAAATCTTGATCTCCGTTAATAGTAAGAACAGTCCCCGAAGGTTGAGAAACCTCCGTTGTTTCAACTAATATTTCCACATCATCCAAATACTGAGCATCCTCAAAGTCATTCCACTCAAGATAAATTGTTGTTTTTTCCCTTTTTTTATTTTTGTTGGTAATTGTTTCAAGTAGGAGGTCCCTACCGAGAATAGATGCAGCATAGCGCCCAACTCCTTTACTGCCTTGCAAAATTCTTCCAGATGGACTTCTTTGCCTGATTTTCTTGTCTTGGGTTGATGGCACAAGCCATTTGTTGATTACCTCTTCTCTGGACATACCGTGTCCGTGATCAGATATGACAATAGTATACCCACTGTGATCGGGATCTGCTTTGAATTCTATGTTCACATCGGGAGAATCGGCATCATACGCGTTTTTTACTAACTCAACAACAGCTGCATAATTATCTTGAATAAGATCTCGACCAATAGTAAGAATATGTCGTCCGGCAGGTTTGATTTTATGGATTGAGTCGGTGTTCATTGTTCCCAATTCTCCTTCAGTTTTTTTGCAATTTTTTGTGCCAAGAGTACAGGGACCGCGTTCCCAATCTGACGGTAAGCCGGGGTCCGGCGAGGGCCACCATTACAACTTTCAAAGTAGTAGTCATCCGGAAAAGTCTGTAATCTTGCTGCTTCTCTCGGTGTAAGGGAGCGATTCTGTTCAATATCTGGATGAATGTAGTAATGACCATCCATTGCGATGTGGGCAACAATAGTATGAGAATATGGTAAATCTCCTACCACAACCTTGAAGCGATTTAGGAATGAATCCCTATTTTTATGAGTTTTTAGGTCCTCACTAAGTTCGTTGTACTTAAGGGGAGGCTTTTCCTCTTGCCAACGTTTAACCGCTATTCGGTAAATTTTGAGATCTCGTTTGTTATTGGGACGTGCTTGATGCAACGTCACTGGAAGGTTCCCGTCTCGTATACCAATAGTACGTAACCAAGAATGGTAGTGTGCATCCATATTGCCCTGTCTAATATCTCCTTCACCTGCTTTGATCGAGGGCAAGTCAGAAAGAATTTCCTTCACAAGAACATCTGATTTACACTTATCTAGTTCGGGATAGAAATTTGTTGACTTTCCTCTTTTTCCAACAATAACAATTCTTTTCCTATCTTGCGGAACTCCGTAATCTTTTGCATTTAGTGTTTCATGTTCTGTCGCATAACCATACTTGCAAAATAACTTTTCCATAAGCTCCAAATAGGATTCACCATTTTCGTCTGTGGCTGACAAGAGCCCGGGAACATTTTCAAATACAAAATATTTAGGCTTGTATCTTTTCAGGAATTTAGCATAGAAGGTGTATAGATCATTCCTTGGATCGCCCTTCATACGATTTG
Organism: Candidatus Poribacteria bacterium; assembly: GCA_965208735.1. Classification (GTDB taxonomy): domain Bacteria; phylum Poribacteria; class WGA-4E; order WGA-4E; family WGA-3G; genus WGA-3G. The sequence goes on along the minus strand of CBDBPM010000002.1, from coordinate 2,546,012 downwards.
GACAACGTGCGCGCCCTATATGTGAGTATGCCTGACAAGGTGGACCCCCAATAATCAAGTCAATTTTTTGATTTCCGCGAAGACCGTCAATCTGGTCAAAAATATCTTGTAGCGTCTCTTTGCCAATTTCCGCCCTGATAACAGATTTGACTATCAATTCAGGGACTAGTTCATAAAATTCTTTCCTATTAATATCACCCTTTAGATAATCAGCATATTTCTCTAAATTATCATTTTCCCTCAGCCAATGGTATGCCATCCGGGTGCGGAGTGTGTAACAAGCAGCTGAATCTATATCAACGTGCGCGATGGGGTTAAACCCCGCACGAATGCAGCCTTCAGAGAGCCCTCCGGCTCCTGCAAAAAGGTCAAGAAAATTAAAATCACTACTCATAACAAAATACTCCAACCATTTTCGCTATAATGCTCCCTTCATATCACAGGATAACGTACGACAAGAAATTCTAAGTTTATTTACAGTTTATTATACCGTAAAACTGAAACGGTATCAAGCATTTCCAAAATATAACGGAATTGGGAGGAATTCGGTGCGGTTGGGAAACCGCACCTACCGGGTTTGGTGGTTAGTTACAGAGGTTATCAATTCAGTGTTTCAACCCATTCGCTGAGAACCCGCGCCATCTCTACGAAAACGTCTTCTTCTGTTTTACGGCGTTTGAGCACTTTGAATCCGTGATCTGCGGTATCTAATAGATGTAAGGTGGCTTTGTCTCCGAGTTTTTTGCAGACGGGTTCCAATAGGTCAAGCACTGCTAACTTATCGCGGGTACCAGAGAGGAATAGCATTGGAATTGTGACATCAGCAAGGTGTTCCGCGCGCTCTGTGCCCTCTCTGCCAGAGGGGTGCAGCGGAAACGCGAAAAATACCAGACCTTTAACATGTTCAATCGGTTCCTTCGCTGCAGACATTGAGGACATACGTCCGCTATAGGAGTGTCCGCCGACGAGGATGGATAAATCGCTTGCGGCTTCGTATGCAGCCGCTGCAGCAGATTTAACAGTTTGGAGTGCTACCGCCTCTGCCTCCCTACCACCGCCACCGCGTTCCATGTAAGGGAACTGGTAACGGAACGTTGCGATGCCAATATCTGCTAACCGTTCCGCAATCGTCTGGAGCGTTGAGCTCCGCATGTTTGTGCTTGAACCGTGTCCTAAAACAAGTAGCCATTTCGCGTCGGGTGGACGCATTAGGATTGAGGAGACTTCGCCTTTTTCTGGCGTTGCGATAAACTTAGATTCTATTGCTTCATAACTCATTTACATACCTCAGTTTTTGTTGTGAAAGGTTTACACTTTAGGCTTCTGTGTAGGAGTTGTAAAGTGTGCTAAATTCTGTAAAGTTGTGAAGTTGTTAGGGGGTTTGATTGCACCTAAAACATCTTTCCAACTTTAGCGCGTGCGGATTTCCTTTAGTTATTGGTCGAGTTTTGCATTTGCAGAAGTGAAAACACCTAAAATCTCACCGCATTCTTCGTAGATCGGTTTGACAACTTCCCATTTTAGCATTTTTGCATCAACAATGACCTCAAGCCAGTATTGTGTCTCGGAGCATTCTCCTTCACAAATATGCATTTTATTGCGGGAGTCTCGGCGGCTTCGCGCACGATTCACTTCTCGGTAATTGGCACCGACAGAAGTCCCGGAACCCGTTAGTTGGTCTCTGATTCGTCGCCTTTCTGGCGTATACGGGAGTTTTTTGGAGAGGAGAACGATACTCGCAGCGAATTTTTGCGTCCGTTTCTCAAACTGTTTGGCAAATTCTTTGTTATCCATCAAATAAAGTGTATAAAGCGTGTCCCTGAAAATGATTTAAGATTTCTGAGGTTCCACCACTGTCAATTTCCTCACAAGGCTTCGATAGCGATAGGGAAATTGCAAAATATGCGAAAATCTGTAAAGTTGTGAAATTGACAAGAACTATTGATTGCGTCAAAAATTTCTTCACAACTTTAGTCCACCTGCAAACTTTCCAAACTTCCTTAGTTAGTGGATTAAGCACTGTTGCACGGTGTCTCGATAGGTTCCCAACCCGGCAGTCTCTAACCCGCTTACCTTCGCCAGATCGTCCCAGCGTCGCAAGGTGAGCGCGTCTCGGAAATGCGGGATCTGTTCAAACGCCTCACGCTCCTCATCTGACATAATGCCTCCTTGGACCCTGAGACTTCTTTTTGATGCCTCAGATAGCCCGTCATGGTAAAAGGCATCGGTTGCACATAAATATCGCTTCGCAGGGACATGCAATCGGATCGGTGTTGTGACGATTTCTGGGAAAAACGGTGCCAGATACTCTGCACCGATCTCCTCGTGATTCAGATCCATGGCAAGAAAGGCTGTATCCGCATTGTGTTCGTCTAAGATAAAGTGTCCGAGATCGTGCAATAAGGCACTTGTGATGAGTGTGGGACTTGCATCGTTTTGTCGTGCGAGGGCTGCGCATTGGAGTGCGTGTTCCAACTGCGTTACGACCTCATCGTAGAACGACTGTCCGCGTTCCTCCATGTAGTTGAACAACGCATCAACCTTCTGTTCTGCTGTCGCGCTTCTCATTTCCTGCGCGAGGCTTCCATCAACGTAATTTTGCATGGTTTACTGTCTTTCCTTGAAAATGTGCGATTTTGCTAATTTGTTTGTCTCGATTTGAGCCATCTTTCTCATATTCGGAGAATGCTTCCCGTTTGTCGGCATAATACTTCTCTCGCCAGTCGCCTTGTGAGATGGCGTTGTAAGTGAGATAGATGATACGTCTGGGTTGCTCTGAACGATTTTCCGGACTTTTGTGTGGGATATAGGAACCGAAAAGGAGAATGTCCCCGGGATCTGTCGGCACGGCAACCCACTCCATCGCTGAAGCGGTTTCGGGTGCGACACAGCCCTTTTCGTCCAACGCGATAAATCCTTCCTGATGCCGACCCGGTGAAAAATAGAGGCATCCGCTTTTTGCTGTCGCTGAATCTACTGAAATCAGACACGTGATGTGGTAATCAACAAACTCGTAGGCAGGCGCGTCCTGATGGGCAGCGTACCCCCCGCCGCCGGGGTACTTGTAGTTGATTTTCTCTTTGTAGAGGACTGCGGGTTCTTCCATCAACTCGGAGACAACGGCTAATACTTTGCCACTCGTCACAGTGGCTTTCATATCATTGTGGTACGGCACGAAATTTTCTGAGCGGGAGAGTCGTGCTCCGTCGGGTGTGGATTCGTAGTGATGCATCCACTTGTCGGATGTCGGTTTCCAATCTGAGATTTCAGAGACCCATGCCTGTAGATCCCTCACCTCTTCGACGGAGAAGAAGCGCGGAATTTTCAGGTAACCGTTCGTTTTCCAGTCTTTGTGAAGTTCTGGATTTAGGTGAGGCATAACTCTTTTCCTTGCGGATCATTTTCTTATATCCATTCCTAAATAATGATCGTATTACCAATGCTTATGAAATGTAGGTCGATGCGGAACAAACTAACAGTTTTGCGGCGTACTCGCCCAGATGCGACGTGCATCATTCTACAAAAGAGAGATTTATTATCAGAGATGGTATCAGTATAGCGTGTAGAAATCCTTTTGTCAAATTTCGGATGGTGGCTCCGGTCAACTTCTTAATCTTCGGAATCGGCGGGGTTCGTGCTGAACTGCAACGCGTTTGTAGCGTCTGCAACTTCCATCCGATAATCCCACCATCCATTATAATCTCCAGATAAAATCGTTAAGGTGTTCCACCCCTGTTTCAGCGGTAATTCAAAATGTGCCCACGAAGAAAATAGATGTTTGCCGGGGATAGCAGCACCGGAAATCTCAACGCCGTTAAGATAGAGTTTTCCGAGATTACTGCCCCATCCGATCTGTGCAAAAACGCGCCGCGCATCAGGGCTCTTGATATAGGAGGTGCCGAAACCGTACGCCAATTCAGCGTTCCCAAAAGCATCATTTAAGTTGACACGTTCTGATTCTGAACGATGCTCTTGCCAAGTGATTTCCGTTGTTTGTCCTTGATAAGTCTTATCAAGATTGGGTTCCGGTAATGGTATTTCAAGAAAACTTTGGGGGACATCGTTCCGGTCTGCGGGTGCATCTGTCACACCGAGTGTAAAGGGACCGAGGAGCATCCAATCTTTAAGGATACGCATATTTTCTCTGCTGATCGGGTGAAACAATTTCCTGCTGTTTAACAATTGTTCACCCCCATAGAGTGCTGAATAATTGTAGGTAGGCAGTGGGAGGAAGTCATCCGATGGTGCTGAAAGGGTAATAGTTGTTTTTGTAGTTTGCCCCGGTTTGGCTTGAAGGGATAGTTGGTTTGGGGAGATCTGCCAATTCTCATTTGAATTGAAAATTATTTCAAGTTTCAGCAGTTTTTCAAGCGTGTTTTCGAGGGTTATTTCAAGGTTCCCGCTGAAGAGTGGCTGGTCTCTATTGAGATTGAATTGCGGTTTAAAAGTGAGCAGGTTCGCAAGTCGAGCTTTGAACGCTGCCGTTGAGATATCCGCGGGATGGATATTTCCGGGTTCAATAATCGCGATATTAACTTCTTCATTATCTACGGTTACGATACTATAATGGTCAAATGCGCCGTATTCTCGTACCTCCTGCGGTGTAAATCCGCCCCCGGTAGCACCGAGTACGAAGTATCGATGGTCGTTGCGTGTATGAAGGGTTAAATTATGATAGTGCCCTGCGAAGACGGTGTATGCGCGTTCGCCGAGTGCTGCTTCAATTTTTTCCCAACCGGAGTGTTCCTGAAGCCATAGCGGTCTGTGCAGCAAGACAAACGTATGCCGCATATCCGAGTGTTTTGCTAATTGCTCTTCCACATATTGCGTCTGCTCTTCTCCAAACCAGCCTTTTTCCCAATCCCACTCTTCTGCGTGTGCAGGATGATGCCATTCCTCGGTGTTGAGCATAATAAACAGGCAATTTTTGTATGTAAATGCTGAATAGGTACGTCCGAGGTGTTCTTTCCAATATTCAAACATCACTGGGTTGGTAATGTCGTGGTTACCGGGTAAGGGCAGAAATGGAACGATTAGATCGGATTCGTGTTGCCAAAATTCCTTCCATTCCGCTGCGAGTTGTTCGAGGTCTCTTGTGTCGCCTTGTATTAAGTCGCCGACCATGATAGCGAAGTCAGGTTTCAGTGTGTTGATTTCATCAATCGAGCGGTCAAACACTGGCCATTTATCTAAACCGCCGCCGGTTTTATCGCCTATAATTGCGAAACTGAACTTGTCGGGATCGTCCGAAAAGGGACGTTCAACAATTGGCATCCGTTCTGGAAATTCGGGACTTTGGGCAGTCGCTGTACCAATTATCGCAACGCATAAAACGAACGCTGCCGCAATCTTGGTGAAATTCGTAAATTTCTGTTTATATATACGAAACATCTATATGTGCCTCTCCTCTATACCGAAAATATAAACCATTGTAGACATCCATTGGTAGTATCTACGTACCTACCTCTTTAGCCTTGTTAATTTTACAATAATAGGACTTACGCATGCTGCTTTTTTGTAGCACAAACTTCCCAGTTTGTGCTACCAGAACGCTGTGTTTTCCGAAAATTCTCATCTAACAGAACGGGCTGCAGTCAAAATTGCGTAAATCCTAAATAATATATCACGAAACTATGGCATGAACACAAAATTTGTATTCAGTTAAAGTAGCAGCTCTGACATCAATTCGCAAGGTAACTTTCACAGAAAAATTAAGATTATGCAACATTTACCCTGTATAATTAACAAAAGAGATGGAATTCGGAGAGAGTCAGCAGCGTGACGGTATCTGTTACGATTTAACGGGTGCGAATCTATGGGACATTTGGCTTATAGCAACGATTTTTTATAGCCTTTCCGGCGAGGGACGCGGGCATGCAACGCGGGTTCGTGCCGTCGTTGAGGAACTCCGAAAACAGCATCGTGTCGTGATCTACGCACCCGGACACGCGCATGAACTGTTATTACCGGTCTATGAAGGGACAGACGTAGATATCCGACATATTCCGGGACTCGCGTTCCACTACAAGGAGTGTCCTACAACAGGCAGACGGCAACTTGATCCCTTCAAAACAGGGTTAGAAGGCTTAAACTACATCGCAGGCTATTCCGAACTATCACGACGGATACAAGACGACATCGAAGCCGAAACACCGGACTTGGTTATCACCGATTTTGAACCCGCGCTACCGAGAGTCGCGAGGCAGGTCGGCATCCCGTTCATCAGTCTTGATCACCAACATTTTCTGATCGTCTCAGACTTAAGTAAACTGCCTGCGGATTTGCAACGGCACGCCTTTTTCATGGCACAAGTTGTGCGCGGCTATTATCACGGACAGGTGCAGACCGTCGTTTCGTCGTTTTATTTTCCGCCGCTGAAACCGAACACGCAGGATGTTTCACAAATCGGTGTCCTACTACGCGATGAGATCCTTCAAGCGACTCCCGAACACGGCGACCACATCGTTGTCTATTTGAGACGGTTCGGTTCACCAAAGGTATTCCGAGCCCTTGAAGCCTGCGGCTGTGAGGTACGGATATACGGACTCGGTGCACAACGCTCGAACGGAAAACTGAAATTTTGTGAAATTGATATGCACAGGTTCGTTGAAGATTTAGCGACAAGCCGCGCATTGATTAGCACCGCCGGCAACCAACTTATCGGAGAAGCCCTTTACCTTGAGAAACCGGTACTCGCAATGCCGGAATACTGCAACCACGAACAGCGTATCAACGGACATTTCCTTCAAGACTCTGGTGCAGGAATGACTGTCAGTATGGAACAGATGCAACCCCTATATACCCGCTATTTTATCGAGCACTGTGAGGAGTTCCGATCACGCATCGACCGCAAAAATATTCACGGAAATACCACCGCTTTAAACATTATCAACCAATATTTGCCAGGGACTACTTAGAAGGAACTTATACTTATGAGCCGTGTGTTATCATTTTTGCCAGCACTCTGGCGGACACACCGTCGTCAAACGACACTCCCCCGATTCTTGACATACACCGTGACCTTTTCATGTAACGCACGTTGCATCATGTGCGACTCTTGGCGCAAACCTTCACCCAACGATTTAAGCCTACAAGAAATTGAAGACATATTCGATCAACTTCCGCAGATGGATGCAGTACGATTGACAGGCGGCGAACCGTTCGTACGACGTGATATGCTTGAAATCGCACATCTCACACAAGAAAAACTCCGTCCATTGATACTTCATGTCACCACCAACGGATTTCTAACCGATCGGATCGTCAAGTTTTGCGAGGAACGGAAACAAGACGTACCCTTGAGTATGCTCATTTCAGTGGACGGAATGAAGGATAAGCACAACGCCGTCCGCGGACACGATAAAGCTTGGGATTTTATCGTCAAAACCCTTGAAACACTCGCACCACGCCAGAAAGAATTGCGGATGAATCTTGCCGTGAATCAGACGATCGTTGATGCAGAAGGTGTCGAACACTATAAACGGCTGCGCGATTTCCTAAAGCCGTTGGGGATTCGGAATAATGTCGTCATGGCGTATGATGCCAGTGCAACCTATGATGTAAAAGATGAAGTAGAGGTCGCACCCACCGAAATCGGCGAGTTCGCAACGTTTGGCGAATTTACACAAGAACACCTGAAGGAACTTTTTGGCGAGATTGAAAAGGATTTACCGACGTATCGGTTCTTAGACAGGATCGCGAAGAAATACTACCTCCTCGGTATCCGAAATCGGTTGCTCAGCGATGGCGGCGCGCCGAACCCGAAGTGCGTCGCACTGAACGCACATCTCCGTATTTTCCCTGACGGACGTGTGCCGACCTGTCAGTTCAATACGACAAGTGTCGGAAACCTTCGCGATCAGAAATTTGAAGAACTCTGGGCAAACGCTAACATTGAAAAACAACGCGATTGGGTCTATAAATGCCCGGGGTGTTGGGCGGAATGTGAAGTACTACCAAGTGCGATTTACACGGCGGATTTGCTAAAACAGACACTATTCCCTATCAAACAGACTTAGAGAACACCTAATATAAAACGCTGAAATTACCTACATCTGCAGGCGAGGTTTCTAACACAGCAAACACTTTTCTTGAAGTAGTTCGTGAATCCCCTATTTGCACTTTTCAATCGGATTCAGGGATGGATAAAACGTCTCGATGAACGGGTTCCATCTTTTCCGAGTATGTATCCCCTCGAACCCATATCACAGGACGGATAGTTTGCCCATCTTTTTTAGGTATACGTTCGGCATTTCCACTGATATAATGTGCCACATTACAACGCCGAAAGCGGTCACTGTGGTTATCGGTGCTTTTATGGAGGAGTCGGTTGTCGAAAAAGATGACACTTCCGGGTGGCACTTCAACGGCAACGCCATCTTCGTCCTTGGCATCGCGTGCGATTTTAAACTCGTTCTGTTGTGAGCCTTCAAGGTCCTCATGCTTAAGAATGCCGTATTTGTGGCTACCGGGGATAACGTATAGACACCCGTTCTCTTTGTCTGCAGCATCAATCGCCGTCCATGTGCCGACTGTCATTTCGGTTTTATACTGATGGTTGAAATACCATTTATCTTGATGCCACGGGAACCCTAAGCCAATCTTCGGTGATTTCCAGATATACAGATTGTTGAGACCGAGTACGTTCGGACCGAGTAGGTCAACGATCGGATCTGTTAGGCGCGGGTCACGGACACGGGCAAGGAATTCAGGGATGTAACAACTCACATGGTGGACTTTGTGGATTGCCTGGATCCCCGATGCTTCAACTTTTCCGTCTCTGACCAATGCGTTTTGATCGATATTCGTTTTCGGGAACAGCCGTTTTCCCACGGCAATATCGTCGGCGATGTGTCGTAAGATGTCGTTTTCTTCTTCCGTGAAAACGCTGTAACGGACAAAATATCCGTTTTCTTCCCATGAAGATCGTTCTTCAGATGTTATGGCAAATTGTCGTTCTAACTGTGCTGTGTTTGTGTCCATTAATCCTCCTGTTCTTCTGGAATAGGTAGCGCGTCACGATAGACGGGTTCCATCTTCTCTGAGTATGTATCCCCTCGAACCCACATGACAGGTTTGATATGATTTATGTTCTTATACGGCAGACGTTCTGAATCCGCACTGATATAATGCGCAACACTACATCTGCGAAAGCGGTCACTGTGGTTATCACTGCTTTTATGGAGGATTCGGTTATCGAAAAAAATCACACTTCCGGGTGGCACTTCAACGGGGACACCGTCTTCGTCCTTGGCACCGCGCGCGCTCTTAAACTCGTTCTGTTGTGAGCCTTCAAGATCCTCATGATCAAGAACGCCTTCCTTGTGGCTACCCGGTATAACGTATAGACATCCATTTTCTAAATCTGCGGCATCAATTGCACTCCACGTGCCGACGGTCTTGTCCGTCTTATACTGCCTGTTGAAATACCATCTATCCTGATGCCATGGGAAACCGAGACCGATCTTTGGCGGTTTCCAGATATACAGATTGTTGAGACCGAGGATATTTGGACCTATTAAGTCAACAACCGGATCAGTGAGACGCGGATCGCGGGTACGTTCAAGGAACTCAGGAGAATAATTGTTTATATGGTGAATACAGTGCATCGCGTAGGGACCCGACGCTTCAGTTTTTCCGTCTCTGACCAATGCGTTTTGATGGACATTTTTCGCGCGGAAAGGACGTTTACCGGTGGCGATGTCATCAGCGATTTGCGCCAAAAAGTCGTTTTCTTCTTTCGTAAAAACGTCGTAACGGATAAAGTATCCGTTCTCGTCCCAAGAGGCACGTTCTTCAGGGGTCAGGCTGAATTTGCGTTCTTCGGGTGTTGTATTTGTATCCATTAGTTAGTACCCTATTAATAAATTCAAAAAGGTAAAAATTTTCCTATTATCTCGTCGTAACATTCTTTATCGAAATCGGTGTCTTGACGAATAGCCCAAACTTTAGGTTCATTCGGGGCATCGTTGATACTAAGAAAATCCAATACTCTTTCAAGACTTTCTTTTTGCTTTGTTTCGGTTTCTAAGTCTCTATACCAAATTGTTAGAGGGCTAATCTGATTTTCTTGGAAGTAATATCCCCATGACATATCCTCTGCTGTCAATTTAAATGTATGGTATACGATTTCATCATGCATAATTTTGATTTGATTGAGACCGTCGTTTTTCCGAGTTTCATCTGTCTCATAAAAGCGATTGCGTTTGATAGCCTTCAAAAGCGAAATGGCTTGTTTTATTTTATTTTCTCTGCGTAACCAGATGCATTTTAACTTTTTAAAATCTATAAACTTTTCAACGACCCGCTTTTTTTCGTACATTACTTGTATACCGCAAACGGCATTAGGTGTCATGCTAACTGATACATATTTTTGATACGTTGCTGGATCGGTTATATCCAAGCCTTTTAAATTTTCGTGTCCTTCATGATATTCTCTCGGATATCCTGCGACACCTGATGAAATCAATAAGTCACATAAAACAGTGCTGCGTGTACGCGGTGTTGTACAGATGACGTAATTCATTTACTTTTTCCTATCGGTCATTCCTTTGGGAATTTGTGCTTTTCTTTCCACTGTGGGTATTCATCTTTGAGGAGCCTAGCGGCCCAGCTCCCGTAGTAGTCGTATCCACCGCGGCGTTCCTGCCCGATCTCGGAGAACGAATAGCGGACCACCGAGTCGCGGTCGAGAAAGATTGGACGGTTGCTGCCGAGTTCGTAGAAACGCGCCCAGAGCGGTCCGGCATCGGGATCCGCTACGATCTGCGTATCGTCCTGCCCGTCTGCATCGGTGAACTCGTCAAAACGCATGCCGTGGATAGCGACGTTCCTGAACCACTCAACGGATCCTTCGACAGCGGCGATAATCTCTGGGGTGGGTTCTTCGAGTGACATCAGGAATCGCACGACACGGGCACTTTCAGCACCAGAGAGCGACGGCGGCTCGTATGAACGTGCCCACGCAGGTGCAAGCGTTTTCTCATCATGCTGTGCGCACCAAACTGTGAGTTTGCCATCCTGCTTGATTTGCGTGCGCAGGATGCACTCAATGCCCTTGGTTAAAGCAGCTTCAACCTTCGTGCGGTCTTCCGTTTTCAGGAACCGATAGTCGGAAGATTCAGAGACATCTCGGAGAAGTCCGAGAATGCGGGACATAACATTGTCATTGAACGTGATGTGACGACGGTAACCTTTGCTTAGTGGATAAAACTGTGGCCATCCACCATTCGGGTATTGCGCCTCAAGGATATGAGAAAGGCCTTTGAGAAATGCTTGTTGGTAGCGTGGCGCGTTTGTCGCACGAAACGCCCGGGCAAGAAACCGTAGTTCGTCAATGGTCGCACCGTTGTCGAACGTTGCATGCAGGTCCTCAATTTTACCATCATACGGCTCAGACCCCGTGTCTCTAATTTTGGGCCAACCGCCGTGGGGTGTCTGCCAGGTGAGGACGTTGTCGGCAATACGACGACCTTCCTCGCTCTGGAACCATTCAACGGATTGCTTCGCGTATTTGGATGGAACGTTTGCATCAGAAGATGACAGCAGCAAAAGAAGCAAGATATAGAGGGTAGTCAGTTGTAGTCTCATTATAGTCCCCTTTCGTTAGGAGTCAATCGGATGATAGAATTGGTATAACGTCACGTTGAACTTCATCTCCCATACCGGGGTAGGTTTCACCCCGAATCCACATCGGTGGTCGTTTTTTATTTATAGCCTCAGGACGTGTCCATTCTGCTTTGGCACTGATATAATGTGCTATGTTTGCACGTCTGAAACGCGAACTGTGGTTATCCGTGCTTTTATGGAGGACTTGGCTATTAAACCAGATGACCGCGCCAGCAGGAATTTCTACTGCAACACCATCCTCATCACGGGCACCTTCTGCTTGTTTAAACTCCCCTTGTTGTGAACCTCCAAGTTCCTTATGTTCACGAACGCCGTCCTTATGGCTGCCGGGGATAACGTATAGACACCCGTTTTCTTTATCTGCGGCATCAATTGCAGACCATGTTGCGACTGTCGTCCCAGTTTTATATTGATGGTTAAAATACCACTTATCTTGATGCCATGGGAACCCTAAACCGATTTTTGGCGGTTTCCAAATATAGAGGTTGTTGAGACCGAGCAGATCTGGACCGAGGATGTCAACGGCGGGGTCGGTGAGACGGGGATCGCGCGTACGGGCAAGGAATTCGGGGCAATTACAACTCACATATTGGATATTGTGCATCGCGTAGATGCTTTGTGCTTCGACTTTACCATCCCTGACTAAAGCGTTTTCAAAGATATGATAGTCGGGGAAGGGTCGTTTTCCTTCAACAATGTCATCAGCGATTTGTGCTAAAATGTCGTTTTCTTTTTTTGTAAAAACGTCGTAACGGACGAAGTATCCGTTTTCGTCCCAAGAGACTCGTTCTTCAGGGGTCAGTCTAAACTTCAGTTGATCGGATGTTGTATTTGTGTTCACTTATGCTCCTTCGGATTCTGTGATGGGTAAAGGATTACGGTAGACCCCCTCAGACAGCGTTGGGTATATTTTACCCCGAACCCACATCAGAGGACGCATATAATTCTTATGTGGCACCCGTTCTGCCTTGGCACTGATATAATGTGCGATATTACTTCGTCGAAAACCGTCCGTGTTATTATCAGTGCTCTTATGGAGGATTCGGTTGTCGAAGAAGATGACACTTCCGGGTGGGATTTCAACAACGACACCATCTTCGTCCTTGGCACCAACCGCTTGTTTAAACTCCTGTTGCTGTGAACCCTCAAGTTCAACATGCTCAAGAATGCCGATTTTGTGGCTGCCGGGGATAACGTATAGACACCCATTCTCTACATTTGCGGCATTAATAGCCGTCCACGTGCCGACGGTCGTTTCGGTTTTAAACTGAGGTCGAGTATACCATCTATCTTGATGCCACGGGAACCCTAAACCGATCTTTGGCGGTTTCCAAATATAGAGGCTATTGAGACCGAGGAGATCTGGACCGAGTATGTCAACAACGGGGTCGGTGAGACGTGGATCACGTGTACGTGCGAGAAATTCAGGAGAATAGAGATTCATTTGATGGATGCTATGCATCGCGTGAATCCCTGATGCTTCAACTTTTCCGTCTCTGACTAATGCGTTTTGAAAGATACGATGGTCTGGGAAGGGGATTTTTCCGATAGCGATGTCATCAGCGACTTGACTTAAAAGATCGTTTTCTTCTTTCGTAAAAACGCCGTGCCGAACAAAATAGCCGTTTTCGTTCCAAGAGGCTCGTTCTTCAGGGGTCAGTCTAAACTTCAGTTGATCGGATGTTGTATTTGTACTCACCCATCCTCCTCCTGATAAATCTTATATGGTGTCATTGATTACGACGGGGCGCGCCAATGATTTGTAAAATTGCACCGTATACTGGAATAGAATGAAATCGTGGGGAACTTTACAAAACAAGGATGCCGATGCGTGTAAGTAGTGTCTGTAGCTGCCGCCAACGATGGTGCACCTACAGACATTAATACGTTACATCGAGAAATCGCCGACAAAGACGTTGTTCTCGGTACCGCTTTGTTGCCACGTCACCGGGAGGTGCGTGTCTTTATAGCGATAGATTTCAGACTTTCCGACGATGGCGTTCTGAATCGTTGTCAGGGGTTTATACCAAATCTGATGTGGCTGTGTGCAGCCAGCGCACGGATAGCGGTTCGCAGAGAGTGCGAGAGTTTCACCGACCGTTACATCATATTTAGTCTCTTTTTTTGTGAACGTGATGGCAGCGGTTTCGGTCGCAATGACTTCGCCTAAAACGTCAGCACGTTTTGTTGTTAACAGGTCCTTGAGTGCGGCACGCTGTTCTGAGGTGGTGCTTGCGTCCATATATAATACACTCTTGCGAGTTTCGGTATCAATAGCCAAGTTGTCTTTCGCGCTAATAACAGCGACGACAGTTAAATCGTTGAGTGAAACGCCGTTCCAATTCCCTTCGTGGATGTTCCAGACGGCTGTCGCCTCTCTGCCGCCTTCCACATATTCGGCACCGAAGTGGCACGCGCCGACATACACGCTCGCTGACCGGGCTTCAATATATTCGCCTTGCACTGTTGGGGTTTCAGTCGCGAAAGCGAACCCTGCTACGAGCGTCAGGGCGAGTGTCGTTAAAACAAGTATACCTTTCATGCACTGTTCCTCCTTACGCTTTGCTTTAGTGGGGTGTAGTTTGCAAATCGGGTTCACGTTACGGGTCGCGAACAGAATACTACACTGTTTAGTGTTATTATACCGTGACGTGTGTAAAATGTCAACTTTTTTCTTTATCACGTTGGAGTCATTCAATTCTCTATTTTTTTCTGATTCCTTCACGGTGCTCCATATCTATCATCAACAAAGTATTTCGACCCGTCAATTTGATGAATGCGCCATTCACCTGACTTTTTTGTGAGGTAAAAATGCCCGATGGCGTTGTAACATTCGTTGTTTACGAGGTTGTAGTAGAACATGGGACCCTTCGCACTCGCTGCCATCCAAGAAGTACTAACATTCTCAGGACGCAGATAAAAGTTCGTTAGTTTCCAATTCGGATCGTTTTGACAATCTGCTCCCTCTTTCTCCCAGTTTGCTTGAATATAAATTCTGACATCGTTCCACCCATAGACAATGCCTGTAGTGGTCCCGTATTCAATGCTGCCTGTGATGTCCAATGTTTCTTGGAGTGCTGTCATGTCTTCTGCTACATAGGCTTCAATGAAAGCACTGTAGACCTGCTGAATTGCTTGTTTTTCGGTTTCAAAATCAATTCGATCAACTGCTACTTCCTCTTCCGGTATTTTTTCTATGTAGGACTTATCAACGTAAGGTGCTGTGGGGAAAAGGACGAATTCAATAAATCGGAGCGGTTTCTCGGTCTGTTCTTGGTCAATGTCGAGATCAACATCACCACAACTCAGAAGGCATGCCGATAGGACTATCATCCATAGCACAGTCATTCCAGTTCCAAAACTTATTTTACGACACATGATTTCATCTCCAGAAAACGTGCTAATAAGCGAGCATATTGAGGTTTACTGAAAAAGTGACAATCTCATCTGCGAATGCGATTTCACTTGGGTCATCAACTCTCGTCGTGGTAGCGTTCCCGAAATTGGCTGTAAAGTCAAGACTCCAATGCGAAAGGAATTCATAACCGATGCCTCCTGTGACAGTGACCCCGGTCTGTCTGGCGTTTTCCAATGTAAGCGGGGGTTGCCACGTTACGAGCGTTGCCAATCCGATGTTGCCGACGAGGTAAATGCCTCGCTTTCGGAATGGAAAATACATGAGTCCCATCCCTGCTGCGCCGTTAGCAATCATGGTGTCTTTGTAGAAATGCTGAAGTGGGAGCCATGAAATGCGGCTCGTGTAGTAGAGTAGGAACTGATCGGAGAGTCCATGACCAATTTTCAATTCAGTGACTAAGGCGGATCGTGTGAGACGCTCGGTTGACCAGTCGGCTTCCTGCGTATTTCTCCAATAGTATTCCGCCAGCGGTTCAGTAAAACTGGTCCTACCGACACCGACACCCAAGCCGAAAATAAAGCCTTTACGCCTCCCGCGGTAGTTTTTTCTTACCAACCGAACAAGCGTGTCTTTGCGTTGTTCATAGACGAAACTACGCTCCTGATCTCTGAAAGCGTGGACGTTGTCGAACGGATAGACTATCAAAAAAGTGGCAATTAATACTAAATATCCGAACGGTAATGTGATAGTTTTCAATTGCATCTACGCCTCTTTTGGTTTATCTATTCGTGCGTGCGAAAATTAAAATCACTATGATAACGCAAAGGATCAGCACCCAATACATGGGAACAGAGCTTTGGAAAAAATCAAGAATGGTGTTCTTTTTCGTCATTTTGAGCGGGACATAATGATCTCCGCCATTAACCACTGTTACAGCTTTTCCAAGCCGATCGCCGTATCCATCTCTATAGATACTAATGAGATAACGACCTGCGGGAATACCTGATCTCTTGTAATCGCCGTTTGCATCAGTTGTTGCTACGTAGTGTTTACATTTTTTTAGCAGTAATGAGTATAGCTGCGAAATACACGAAACCGAGGTAGCGACGGGCATATTTATCATAACGTGTAGCCACCCGACGATACTGCTTCAACCGATGAAAAAAACGTTCAATGACATTACGAAGTTTATACAAGTCTTTATCATAAGGACGATCTTCAAGACGGTTCTTCCGGGGACGGATCACCGGAACACTTCCTTGATCAACGATATCTGCTCTAAAAGCATCCGAGTCATAGGCAGCGTCGGCAATGACAGTGTTGCAGGTGTAACCAGCAATCAACGCAGGAGCTTGTGTCACATCATGACGCGCACCTGCCGTCAAGATAAAGCACAATGGCAGAAAGGTATCGCTTACAGCCGCATGGAGTTTCGTGGTAAAGCCACCATGACTTCGACCCAGGGCTTCACCGGTTTGTCCTTCATTTTTTTTTCGGGGCACCCGCTGCAGATGAATGCGCCCGAACGATCGTTGAATCCACGAGGAGCGCAGAGATCTCACCGGCATCATGGAAATGTTCATGGAGTTTTTCAAAGACCCCAGCATCACACCATCTGCCGAAACGTCTATAGATAGTATTCCAATAACCATAAACTTTCGGTAGAGCGCGCCAAGTGGCTCCCTGTTTAGTTATCCAGACGATTGCTGAGAGAAAACGTCTACAGTCTTCGGGTTTACCGACATAAACGTTTCCTAACGTTTTCAGAAACGGGTGGATACTCTGCCAAGCAGCATCACTCATCATCATAGGAAAATCTTGAGCTTTATCTATCTTTTGAGTTTTCATGGAAAATAGTCTACCTATCCATGCTCAAAATGTCAATAACTTCTAAATGTAAACACTACCTATATATTCCTCTCCACTTGTACCAACGATTCTGACCTCAACACCTTCAATGGGGTTTTGTGCTTCAGTTGTATCGTTAATCCGTCCGCGGACGGTACCGCCCTGCTGTGGGAAGCCGTCTTGTGCGAAGACGATGCCAATAGATATAGGGATGCATACCAGGAAAATTAACGCTAAATTAAAACGCGTCATTGTATGGACTCTCCTTTAATTTTACTGACGCGGAGATTACCTGTTACTGGAAACAGACGCATTCTCACACTGACAGCGTTGGATTGTTGGGTTTCGCTATATCTATCTTTAGGAACGAGTCATTGAAACGCCGAGGTCTCCGTACAAACTGACGGGTTCTTAGTTTTTATCGCTCTACCCAACCTACGTGTACACACATACCTTTATTATTGAATTCACATTAGCAGGACTTACGCAATTTTGACAGTAGCCTGTTCTGTTAGATGAATTTTTTCGGAAAACACAGCGTTCTTGTGTCACAAACTGACAGTTTGTGGTACAAAAGAGCGGCATGCTTAAGTCCTAATTAGATCAACTATTCTCCAGCCTCCGCTAATAGACGTTGGAGGGTTCCGCCTAAAATCTCCGCTTTGTCGGTTTCTGGGATAAAAGAACAGTGCGTCCGAAACGCTTCAAGTGCGTGCTGATAGGTCATAAAGTTGCGAACAACCGGATAGTCGGATCCCCAACAGAGACGACCGGGACCGAAATGTTCGTAAAGGGCGCGCACAATCCAGTGTGTATCCGACTGTGGATAATCCCACGAGACCTGTGAAACATAAGCGAAACCTGACATTTTGATATGAATATTCGGGACATTTGCCGAGGTAAGCACCTGTTTAAGTTGCGGATAGGGGTGTTCCTCGCCTGCCCGCGCACCGCCCATGTGGTGGCACAGGAATGGAATGCTCGGAAACTCTGCAGCGATTTTACGGAGTGCCTCATGTTGATGGCTGCCCATTGCGATGCTGGCGATCAGTCCCATTTCGGATGTTGTGTGAAAGAAGCGTTCTCCCTCTTCGGAGAAGAACCAACTCCCATCGTCATCGCCTCTGAGGTAATGCGTGTAGCCTTTGAGGTTGTATGTTTCTACTGCCGTTTTCAACCGATCAGCTGCGCCATCTGTATGATAGGTGTCTGTCCATGAGCAATCCACATCGGCGAATTGGATCAACCGTTCAGGATAGCGTTTGACGCACGCTGCGATATAATCGTTATTGTCAGGATTTCTGTCAATGCGTGCGCAGACAAGCACGGCTTTATCCACGTTATGCAAATCCATTTCGTGGAGGAGTTGTTCAATCTTGCCCCGGCTTTCGTCGTCAGGGACAGGTGGTTGATAGGGCCATCGGGGCCATGCGTGTGTGTGTGAATCAATTATCATTTTATCTCCTGAGAGTGTTCATCTTCGCTGACGAAGTTTCATGAGGTTTAACAAATAAATTCGGGAACCGTTTATGTGGGAAATCATTATGAATCGCGAGCGACAAGAAATACCGAAACAAAAACACTCGCTCCTACAACAAGAGGTCCCTGATGCATTACCTACTTATAGTAGATTTTAGAATTAAGAGGGCACTCTCAAACAATTCCTAATGCTCTCATCGTCCTTGAAAGTGTCACAGGGGACCAACGGTTTCCTATGCTACAGAAAGAGTGCCACAAACTAAAAGTTTGTGCTACAAATATGTCCGATTAATTCTGAGTTCCACTATTAAATTCTTAATCTCCATTCAACCTTGTTTAGTTCAATCCAAGCATCAAGGCACCTAATTCTTGTTTATTGGTTTCGGTGGGTTTCACAGTTCCGACAATCTTGCCATCATACATGACTGCGATCCTGTCACTGAGGTGGAGCAATTCATCTAATTCGGAAGAGACGAGTAATACTGCTTTGCCACGGTTACGGGCATAAATCAGCCGCGTATGCACAAATTCCGCCGCGTGAACGTCCAATCCTCGCGTCGGATGCGCGGCAATAATAACTTCAGGGTTTGCTTCTAACTCCCGCGCAACAACGACTTTTTGTTGATTGCCGCCAGAGAGCGTTCTAATCGGATGCGTGATATTCCCTACACGAATCTGGTATTTATCAAGAGCGTTCAGAGCAGCCCGCTGAATTGATTTTCGCTGCAGCAGCCCGTTGCGACAAAACCGTCTCTTTTTGTGGTGACCGATGATAAAGTTATCATCAATGCGATCATTCAAACTAATGCCGTGTCGGTGTCTATCGGCAGGTATGTGCGCAACGCGTTCGCCGTTTAATGTGAATGTGCCGCTATCAATCTGTCGTAGACCTGTCAGTACCTGGACCAGTTCTGTCTGTCCGTTCCCTTCTACGCCTGCTACTCCAACGATTTCACCGGGAAATACTTCAAGATTGACGGCATTGAGGTGCCGTTTGCCGGGATTTCTATTTGACAGGACTTTTTTCCATTTATGCTTTCTCACGACCTCCGAATTTCCAGAGAGCGTAACGCCTTCCATCTGAACCATTGGCGTTGTCCCCTCTGTCTGTTCGCGTGTTACAGCGGTTGGAATGAGAGGTTCACCCAACATCATTTCTGCCAACATTGTTGGATCGGTATCGGCAATAGGACAGCTGTGGACAGATTGCCCGCGTCGCATCACAGTGACAGTGTCGGCGATTGCCATCACTTCATCGAGTTTGTGTGTGATGATAATGAGACTCTTCCGGTCACTTTTGAGGCTGCGCATACAGTTGAAAAGCCCCTCGATCTCTTGCGGTGCAAGCACCGCTGTCGGTTCGTCCATGATGAGAATGTCTGCACCGTGATAGAGGACTTTCAAAATTTCGGTGTGCTGCTGCGTACCAATCGGTAGAGATTCAATAGGCGTGTTCAGTGGCACATCAAATCCGAGCTGCGCCGAAAGTTCTGTGATCCGTTTTTCTGCCTGCTGATAATCAAGGAAGGCACCGAATTTGCGAGGTTCTTTGGCGAGGACGATGTTCTGAAGTGCTGTGAACACTGGGATGAGTGTGAAGTGTTGCTGCACCATTCCCAAACCGAGCCGCATCGCGCGCCGCGGCGAAGGTATATTGACGCTGCTTCCGTTAACGAAAATCTCGCCTGCATCGGGTTGATACAGTCCGTATAGGATTTTCATCAACGTAGATTTACCCGCACCGTTTTCGCCGACGATTGCATGAATCTCGCCGCGCTGGAGCGTGAAATCCACTGCGTCGTTTGCTTGTACGTGTCCAAACTGTTTGCTGATGCCGTGCATCTCAATGATGGGTGCGTCTGCCATTGCTACTACCGTTCATGTGGAACGACGATGTCGCCCGCGATAATTTTCGCTTTGAACGCTTCGACCTGTTTCAAAATTTCGTCGGGGAGCAGTTCACGGTTCACATCGTCAACGATATATTCGACACCGCCTTCTTTGAGTCCGTAATCTTTTAGACCGCCAGAGAAATTATCTTCTTGGACACTCTTTATTGTTTCATAAACAGATATTTCCACACCTTTGATGACACTCGTGAGTACTAAGCCGGGAGCGAGGTTGTTACCGTTGGAGTCAACCCATATAATCGATTTTTCTTCGGCTTTCGCGGCTTCAAGCACACCGAGCCCACTTGCGCCTGCAGCAGCGAGGATAATATCTATTCCACGGTTATATTGCGCGAGGGCAAGTTCTTTGGCTTTCGCTGGGTCGTTGAACGCTTGCGGCGTAACACCGACGTAATCCGGTGTCAGTTCAATGTCAGGGTTCGTCGCCTTAATGCCAGCGCGGAAACCGATTTCAAACGCCTCAACCAACGGTACCTTCATCCCACCGATAAATCCGATCTGTTTTGTTTCTGTTTTCAGTGCTGCAATGACCCCCGCGAGGAAGGTCCCTTCGTGTGCCCGGTAAGTGAGCGATGCAACATTCGGTTGTTCTATGACCGCATCGATAAGCGCGAACTTGACCTCCGGAAATTCGCTGGCGACCCGTTTCATCGGTTCTTGAAAAAGGAATCCTACACCGATAATAAGATCATATTTCAGTTTCGCCAACCTGCGAAGTGTGAGTTCGGTATCAGTGCTTTGGCTTGGGGTGACCTCTGTCAGTTTAAATCCCCATTCGTCCTCCGCTTTTTTCGCGCCAGCATAGGCGGCATCACAAAATGAGAGATCACCGCGTCCGGTGACATCGTAGATAAGACCGACTTTTAGTGCTGCTGGGGCTGTCTCTATCACAGCAAAACAGGCGATAAAAACCGTAACCAAAATCCTTATGTGCAAAATAATCTCCTTTCCATCTGGTAAATTTTTGATAAATAGGGAAGGGTGTAGCTCAATACTATCTATGATATATCATAGCACCTTCAAATGCAAGTGTTATTACTTCCTATAGAGGCAATGAGTAATCAGCAATCGGCAGTCAGCAAACATAGCGGATCGCGATCGCGAGCACAGCTCGCTCCTACAACAATAGGTCAGGATGTGGATCGCGAGCACAGCTCGCTCCTACAACAATAGGTCAGGATATGGATCGCGAGCACAGCTCGCTCCTACAACAATAGGTCAGGATATGGATCGCGAGCACAGCTCGCTCCTACAACAATAGGTCAGGATGTGGATCGCGAGCACAGCTCGCTCCTACAGGAAAACTGAATAGGGTTACTTCTTGAAGTTTCTGCTGATTTTTTTATTCTTTGTTGACTTTTTTATTTTTTAAAGGTATTCTATTGGCAAAATTCCCGCTGTTGTAATAGTGAGGAATGGATTGGCGAATGTCTATATTCTATTGAATTCTATTGACAAAAATGGAGGAGAGACTATGAGAACGGCTATCACAGTGCCGAAGTTAGCGGCATTAAGTCTTGTTGTGCTTTTTGGTGTGGCACTTTCGCTACCCACGTATGCAGGCACCCAATTATGGGACTTTGAAGAGAAGCACGATGATTGGAAAGTTGCCAATGGAGAGTGGGAGATCAAAGGTGGGGTCTACCATGTTGATAGAGGTGGAAGAGCGGAACACTCTGTCGTTGGTGAAGAAGATTGGGATGACTACACCATTGAAGCGAAAGTCCGATTGGATGAGCACAATTGGGCGGGTATCGTTTTTCGCGCCCAAAGCGAAATGGAGTACTATGTTTACTACCTCAATGTGCCCAGTAACATAATAGAGCTTTGGCGGCACAAAAAGGGTGCCTGGGATGCCCGAGACAATATCGTGAAAACCGCTCCTGTTCAAGGTGCCAAGATAGAAAACGGCGAATGGCTCGATATGAAGGTCGTCGTTGATGGAAGCGAATTTGAAGTGTACCTCAATGGTAAACTTCAGTCTGAAGATAAGGACGATATGTATAAGACCGGTCAAGTCGGTGTGTGGGCATGGGAGACTGAGGCAAGCTTTGATGATTTCACTGTTAGTGGTGATAATATTGTGGATACCCTCGCTGTTGAGCCGAATAATAAGCTCGCAACGACATGGGCGCGTCTCAAACGGATTTACTAATTTTGCGTAAGATTTAGCCTCAGAAGCCTTCTACATGAAAACAGGGTTGAAAACTTCTGAGGCAATTTTCTATAAAAAGGAGCAATGTTATGAAATATCTGTTTCCAGCTATTGTAAGTTGTTGCCTCATACTCGTGGCATCTTTCGCTTATGCAGGCGAACAGTCTTGGTCGTTTGAAGCGGATGCAGCTGACTGGGAAGTCGCTAACGGTGATTGGAGTGTCGAGGATGGCACTTATAAACTTGCTAAAGGCGGTAGAGCAGAGCATTCCGTCATCGGTGAGGTCGGATGGGAAGATTACACCGTTGAAGCAAAAGTTCGACTTGATGAAGGGAACTGGGCGGGTGTTGTCTTCCGTGCGCAGAGTGAGATGGAGTATTATGTCTACTATCTCAACGTCCCAAATAACAAGACTGAACTTTGGCGGCACAAGCCAAGTGCGTGGGACTCTCGCGACAAGATCGGCGAACTCGCTGGGGTTAACGTCACTATCGCGAACGGCGAATGGTTTGACATGCGGGTCACTGTGGAAGGCATTTCGATGAAACTCTGGATTAACGGTGAAGACCAAGGTGAACTCGCCGATGAAACAGGTGACGGGTACGCCGCGGGGCAAGCCGGTGTCTGGGCATGGGAAACCGCCGCGAGTTTTGATGATGTCAAAGTCTCTGGTGATGAGATTGTTGGTGGTGAGACGCCAGTCGAACCGCTGGACAAATTAACGACGACATGGGGACGCATCAAACAACGTCTTTAGGTGGTGTTCCCGTTTCACCATAGGGACGGTAACAAGTGCGACCGAAACTTTCCTATTATACAGTTGTATGGGTGGTACTCTTAGGGTGCCACCTTACGCTCTGGCAGCTTCCAGACGCTTTCTGCCAAGCAGATGACATCACAGCAGAGATTCGCGCGTATAAAACGCAACTCGCTGTAGATGGCACTCGGAATGAAGTTCGCTTGAAACTCGCTAAGGTGTACCTCCAAATTGAGGCTTACGCCGAAGCAGTTGACGAGTATCGGCAAGTCATAGCAGCTGCAGCACCAAACGGAGTTCTGGGAACCACAGTCCCTTCGTCCGATTCGGATATTCCCGCTGCTTACTACGGTTTAGGTTTGGCGTATACTGGGCTTGAAAAGTTTGAGGATGCCATTGCCGCATACCAACGCGCGATTGGTTATGCTCCTGATTGGGCATATATACACGCCGCTTTAGGGAGTGCTTACGCGAACACACACCGGTACGCCGAGGCTCTCGACGCTTACAAGGTGGCGGTTGCATTGGATTCGGACGATGAGATGATTCATCATCAAATCGGGAACGTCTACAGTAAGCGCGGGGAACACGCAGCGGCGACCCGACATCAACTACGCGCGATTGCTATTGCACCCCAATTCGCAGCTGCGCACTATCAGTTAGGGCTGCTCTACGCACACAAAAAGCGGTGGACGGATGCGATCAGTGCGTATCGCACCGCGTATCAGAACGATCCAGCACTCGTTGAGGCACTCTATAATCTTGCACAAGCGTATCTCCGTACTGGGGACGCCGCGGCCGCACGCGAACAGATGGCTCTGTTTCAGGAACGGAAAGCAACTCTCACACCGCTCCATCAGTTGCGCGGCGCACTGCAGCGGACACAAGGCGCGACCGAACGCGCACAAGTTCTCGTCAATATCGGTAGGTTTTACCTCAAAGATGGGCATTATGAGAAAGCCGTCTCGGAGTACCAGAAATCACTGGGTATGGATCCACAATCGGTCGCTGCTTATAACGGTATCGGTATCGCCTATACAATGCTTGAGAAATACGGCGAGGCGGTCGCTGCACAACAGAAAGCATTGGAACTTCAACCGGATTTCGCAAAGGCGCACGCAGGCATAGGGTTGGCGTATTTCAGGCAGAATAAGACGGAACTCGCTTTAAAACATTACCGACAGGCGGTTACATCGGATCCCCAATTTTTAGAGGCACATCTAAAGATTGCGACTATTTTGCTGAATCAGCAGCGTTATGCGGAGGCAACTGATACGTATCTAACAATTATCGCATTGCAACCGGACGATGCCGAAGCGTATCACAACCTCGGTTTATGTTACGCGTATTTGGCGAAAGGTGAGGACGATACCCGTCAACAACCGAATCAGGATTTGATCACTGCAGCACTCACAGCACTTGAAAAGGCTGTTAACCTCTCAGTATCCGCGAGGGGTGATTTGCAACCGACCGAACGATTACCCGTTCAACCGCCGTTTTTGACAGAAACCTATTATCTTATGGGTGAACTTCAGGCGAGTCAAGGCGATTTCGGTGCGGCAGAGAAGGCTTACCTGTTATCGGGGTTACCGAAGGCGTATCATGCTTTAGCGCAGTTAAGTGCGAAGGTTGCCAGCGAAGATAAGGCGGCTACCGAACGCGGCTTAGAAACGGCGCGACGTTACGCACAGGAGGCGATTGATATGGATCCGAATGTCGCCAGTTACTATAATACACTCGCACTGATTGATTTCCGTCGCGGCGATTATCGGCAAGCCGAACAGGCGATCCGAAAGGCGTTGGAATTCGAACCGGAAAATCGTAACTATCAGCAAGGGTTGAAGCAGATTTCTGGTAAATTAACGGCAGATTGAACACGGACTATAGAACGGAAATGATAGATAGCTTACACTAATATTACTGACTGCCGATTACTGACCGCTAATCAAAATTGAAAGGATTTTTATGGCATACGATAGCCTTGCAGAGTTTGTGAAAGCCTTGGATCGTGCAGGCGAACTCAAACGCATTAAAACAACTGTATCTCCGGACCTCGAAATTGCCGAAATCACCGATCGCGTGAGTAAAGCAGAGGGTCCCGCCCTCCTGTTTGAAAAGGTTGAAGGTAGCCGGATGCCGCTCCTGATTAATACCTATGGGTCTTATCGGCGGATGGCGATGGCACTCGATGTTGACGATCTTGGACAGATCGCGTCGGAAATTGAGAGTATGATTAAATTGGATGCGCCTGATACGCTCCTCGATAAAGTGAGGATCCTCCGGATGCTGTCGCAACTGGCGAACTTTCCACCGAAGACCGTCAAAAAAGGCGCGTGTCAAGAGGTTGTACTTACCGGTGAGGATGCGTCCTTAGATGTCCTACCGCTTATTAAATGCTGGCCCCTTGATGCTGACCGATATATCACTTTGCCCCAAGTTTTTACGCATAGTCTCAAAACAGGTCAACGAAATGTCGGGACTTATCGTTTGCAGAGATTAAACCCACACGCATTAGCGATGCATTGGCAGATTCATCACGATGGTGCTGCACATCATCGCGAATACCGTCAAGCCGGACAACAGATGCCTGTGGCAATCGCGCTCGGTGGCGATCCGGTGATGTCTTATATCGGTACGGCACCGCTGCCATCTGGCATTGATGAGCTTCTATTTGCAGGGTTTCTCCGCAAATCGAATGTGGAGATGGTGCCTGCTAAGACGATTGATATGCTTGTCCCGGCAGATGCGGACATCGTGATTGAGGGGTATATTGAGCCAGATGAAACCTGTATAGAAGGACCGTTTGGCGATCATACCGGGTTTTATTCGTTAGCAGATGAGTATCCATTGATGCACATCACGGCGATTACGCATCGTAAGAACCCCATCTATCAGACGATTATCGTCGGGAAACCGCCGATGGAGGATTGCTACATGGGGAAGGCGACTGAGCGGATTTTTATGCCGTTGATTAAGACGCAGCTGCCAGAACTGGTGGATATGAATCTGCCATTGTTCGGCGTATTCCACAATTTCGCGCTGATTTCTATCGACAAACGCTATCCTTATCAGGCGAAAAAGATGATGCACAGTTTCTGGGGACTCGGGCAGCTGATGTTCAGCAAAATCATCATCGTTGTTGATAAAGATGTTGATGTTCAGAATGTCGAAGAGGTGCTTTTCTATGTTGGAAGCAATGTCGATCCGAAACGGGATGTAACAATCGTCGAGGGACCCGTTGATGTGTTGGATCACGCCTCCCCACTTATGGGTGCGGGTTCTAAGATGGGTATTGATGCGACGACGAAGTGGGCAGAGGAAGGCTATCAACGCGAATGGCCTCAAGAGATTCGGATGTCTGATGACGTGGTTGCGTTAGTTGATGAAAAGTGGAAAAAATATGGTCTTTGAGAAGTAGGATTTAGATAGACATCGGGGTTACAAACCCCTCCTACAATGAGAAGTTAGGAGCAGAACGATGAAAGAAACGATTTACGATGTTGCAGTGATTGGCGCGGGGCCTGCTGGCACGCAAGCGGCAGTCTCAGCGAGCCATCAAATGCGGCATGTTTTGGTATTACACTCTGGAAAAGTGAGTTTTAGTCGCGGGCGCGCTTACTGGTCAAAGTCAGTAGAAATCGAAGATGCTCCGGTCTTTCCGGGTATCATCGGACCTCATTTTGCAAAAGAACTCATGAAGTGGATGGAGAGCCGACCTGTTGTGGATTTCATGCTCGGATCGGAGAAACGGAAAACTGGCATTGACATCCGCGATGGGTTGGTAGCGAAACTTACGCGCAACGGTGATCTCTTTGAAATCGAAGCATCCACGAAAACACTTAAACAAAATACACCTACAGAGATAGCGCATTTTAAATCTCGCACTGTTGTCGTTGCCGCCGGGTTTGATGACAAATGGCCCGATATAGAATTTGAAGCGGATGCACAACGGTTATATAAGCAGTATGCGACCGTTTTTCGCTACGCAGGTAATAAAAAAGGGTGGCACGTCTGCATCCGTTGCGATGGACATCTCCACGTGAACGAACATCTCGCGCTTCTCGGTGTCGGCGACTATATCTATGAGGCAGCGATCGGTGCGCAAGACTTTACCGATAAAATCACAATCCTAACAAACGGGAGACCTCACGGGATGTCGCCGCCTGTGTTGGAACAGATGAAAGCACGTAAAATTAATATCATTGAGACGCAGATAAAACGGCACATTGGTGAGAAAACCGACCTTTTAGGGTTCGAGATGGTTGATGGCACTGAACTGTTTTTCCATGGCTTCCTCGTTGATGAAGGGTTAATCCCGAATACGAAGTTCCTTGAAGGGTGGGATTACCAGAAAGACGAAGAAGGTTTGATTATCGCAAACGAAGATATGCAGATGTTGGATAGCAATGGGGACCCGATTCCTGGACTCTTTGCAGCGGGCGACATTATATCCGGTGAACGAAACCTCATTGCAACGGCGTTCGCACTCGGACAAGAGGCGGGTTTATCAGCATCAGACTCCTTGCGCCGCTGGCATTTCCCGCATTAGGAGGCACCCACAAAAGTAATGCAGAACGATCAGAGAGATACTGTCTATATTATTGATACACACGCCGAAATATTTCGCTCTTATTTCGCGATTCGTAGCGGATTGACAAGCAGCGTCACTGGTGAAGCGACGCATGCTGTCTTCGGATTTGCCGGGACGCTTATTAGAATTTTAATGGAACTTGAGGCAAAGTATATTGTTGCTGCGATTGATACACCCGGCGACACGTTTCGCAATGAACTCTATTCGGAATACAAGGCGAATCGTTCTCCAGCACCTGATGACCTTGTGACCCAGATCCATCGCATTCTGCAATTGCTTGAGGCGTTTGGTATCTTGACGCTCGGTAGACCGGAATTAGAGGCGGACGACATCATCGCTTCTGTTACACAGGCAATACTTGACGATCCAAACGCAGCAGATGTTGATATCTCTATCATTTCCAGAGACAAAGACCTTGAGCAGCTGCTTTGTGATCGGGTGACAATGCTGGACCTTCATAATAATAAAATTATTGATGAACGATCATTGTGGGAGACGAAAGGTATAAAACCGGACGAGGTTGTTGATACGCTTGCATTGATGGGTGATACTTCTGATAATGTCCCCGGTGTCGAAAAAATAGGTTTGAAAACAGCAGCGCAATTGATCCAGCAGTATGGGTCTATTGACGGTATTTTTGAAAATATTGATAAGATTAAAGGGAAACGCCGTGAAAATTTAGAGAAGGCGCGCTCGCAGCTTCCGCTTTCAAAACAGTTGGTAACCTTGATACGGGATGCTGATTTGGACTTTTCCTTAGAGCAGGCACGCGTTAAACCGCTTGATCTCCAGAAAATTCGTCCGCTGCTTCAAGAATTGGAGCTCAAACGTTATGAACAGGTTGTAACGAAACTTGCAGGCGGAGAAACTGAGTCTGTGACCGCACCTGCGACGCGCAAGGAACGGGTAGCGGAATTAGCGCAGAAAACGGATGCTATTTTGGACAAGGGCGGCTACAACACCGCTGAAACAGGCGATTATTCGGCGGTTGTTACGCTTGATGAACTGAATGATCTTGTTAAGACGCTATCAGCGCAAGAGATCATCAGTTTTGATACGGAAACAGATGGCTTGGATCGTGAAGCGAAACTTTGTGGGTTAAGTTTCTCTTGGCAACCGAAACAAGGCGTTTATGTGCCGGTGCGTTCGCCGCAGCCTGAAAACCATTTAGATGCAGGCACCGTGCTTGCGGCACTCAAGCCGATTCTTGAGGATCCGGCGCGACCTAAATGTGGCCATAACCTGAAGTTTGATACAAGTATTCTCATTCGGAACGGTGTTAAACTTCAAGGAGTCGCTTTCGATACACTGCTCGCGAGCCAGTTGGTCGATGCTCGGACACCGTCCCATAATCTTGATACGTTGGCGCTGCTCCATTTAGAACATAAAATGATCTCTTTTGAGGAGTTAACGAGAGATGCGAGTGATACGACACCTACTGACGAAGTAGCAGAGCCAGGTGGGTTGTTTGAGGCAGAAGGCGCGCGGCAGAAGACAATTGATGAAGTCCCTTTGGAACAAGCGACGGTTTACGCTGCCGAAGATGCCGATGTCACGCTGCGTCTCTATCACTTCCTTACCCCGAAACTCAAGGAATTGGGTATTACGGAATTGGTGCGCGAGATAGAATCGCCGCTTGCACCTATTCTCGCTGAGATGGAATATAACGGCATCGTTTGCGATAGGGCAGAACTCAAACGTCAAAGCGGTGTCATTGAAGAACTCGTAGATACTCGGCAGAAAGAGATTCACGAAATAGTCGGGTACCCGTTTAACATTGATTCACCAAACCAACTGGTGCAAGTGCTGTTTGAGGAGCTCGGTTTCAAACCGGTAAAACGGACACGTGGGGGCAAAATCTCCACGGATGTCACCGTGTTAGAGGCACTTTCTCTGAGAGAGGATGTCAACGATCCGAAAACGAGTGTCCCGCGTTTAATTATTGAATACCGCCAATATCGTAAGTTACAGAGTACCTATCTGGCACAACTTCAGAGTGCTATTGATGAAAGAACAGACCGTATCCATACACATCTCTATCAATTAACGACGGCAACGGGTCGTTTAAAGTCGGACGGTCCGAATCTACAGAATATTCCTGTCCGTACAGAGCTTGGTAGACAGTTACGGCGTGCCTTTAGGGCACCAGAAGGGCATAAGTTAATCTGTGCAGATTATTCTCAGATTGAACTCCGTATCTTGGCGCACTTTAGCGAAGATGAAAGCCTACTTGAGACATTCACCCAAGATTTGGATATCCATACGGCGGTTGCCTCACAGGTGTTTGAGGTGCCGACTGAATTGGTTACGCGGGAGCTTCGTGATAAGGCAAAAACGATCAATTTTGGTATCATCTACGGGGTTTCTCCGACTGGACTCTCACGCCGGATCAAAGGGATGACTGTAAGCGAAGCGGCAGCCCTCATTGAGGATTACAAAACACGTTTTCCGGGGATAGATCGTTTTCTGCAGCAATGTGTCCAGCAAGCATTAGATCACGGGTATGTGAGTACACTCACTGGCAGGCGACGGGAAATTCATGAAATCTATGCCACGAACCGGAGTCGTCGAAGCCTCGGCGAACGGCTCGCGATCAATACTGTCGTGCAAGGGTCTGCTGCGGATCTGATGAAGGCGGCGATGGTACATGTGCAACATCGCATCGATGCAGATAAATTGCCGTTAAAAATGCTCCTACAGATTCATGATGAATTGGTGCTTGAGACACCGGAAGCACTCGCGGCGGAACAGGCTAAAATTGTTTGTGAAGAGATGGAAAATGCGATGTCGCTGCTCGTACCGCTTCGGACAGAAGCAGGGATCGGCGATAATTGGATGACCGCAAAGTAACTGGTTACTGACGGCTCATTGCTGACGGTTCATTGCTGACGGTTCACGACAAAAAACGCAATATTTTTGCTATCAATAAAATTTTATTGACAAATGATAAAAGTTGTGATATAATTTAGTGTAGATTTTAAGGGAAATGTGATAGTGTCCGCTGGCAAAGTTATGAGTAGTGTTTTGACAGTTTTACGGTTTGGAACCGAACTCGTTCTCTTTTGAGAGGGAGCAAAGGTTTCCGAGAAGAGATTGATGATCGCTAATTTTGAAGTCTTTCCTACGCTTGCTGCCAAATTTCTGCCTTTGAAAATGCTGACAGTGCTCAGTTTTCTCATTTTCCCGTATTTTCGTTACCCTATGCCGATGTGTTGGAAAAAATCGGTTCGCGTGGATGCATTGTGTGTCCTTGCGATGTACCGAATGTGTTTATGGTGTCGGTTAGGGTACACATAATTTCTAAAAGGAGAAACGAGATGAATATCTACGTTGGCAACGTGCCTTACGCCGCCACGGAAGAAGACCTCGAAACGCTTTTTGGTGAGCATGGGCCAGTTGCTACCGCTACGATTATCCGTGACCGGTACGACGGTCGCTCCAAAGGGTTCGGATTCGTTGAAATGGAAAACCAAGAGGATGGCGAGCGAGCAATAGAAGCGTTAGATGGTCAAGATATGATGGGACGTCCCCTGAAAGTTAACCCGGCGCGCCCTCGCACAGAACGCCGCGAGCCTCGTCGATACGACGACAGAGACAGCGACATGGAAATGTAGGCTGTTTCCTGCTGGCTTCGGTGCTAATGCGTTTGCATGAATCTCTGAAGTAGGAAGGCAAATACCGCGAAGGACTTAACATCTTTTGCGGTTCATAAGTAAACCCCGGTCTTGGGATCTGTATTATTAAATAGGTCTCGAACCGGGGTTTACTTTTATAGATAGGACAGAGTGGGGAAGCAGTACCGAAGTCCCATTTCCCCGACATTTCCGTCCGTTGTTCAAAGTTGTCTAATAGTCTCTCTGCTTGAGAGAACCCCAAGTTACAGCAAGTTTACCCGCCGGTTCTACCGCAACACCTAAGGCAGTCAAGCCGTTATTCATCAGGTCAACGATATCATCATCGGTCAAAGGTGCGTGGAAAAGGGCGACCTCGTCCATTGTACCTGTGAACCAGTTACCACTACCGTCCCAAACGCCGCATCCGCCGATATTTACGTTGAAATCGGATCTGCCGTGATTGATCCAGCTTCCCTCTTTCGTTGTTGGATTACCATCGACGTAAACCTTCGTGAATGTTCGGGTACCAACGGCAGCGACATGGTGCCACTCACCTGATGGGTGTTCGTAAGGATTTTCGTTACCACCGGCTGTAGGTGTCCATAGCATGACAGTTGTTGGGTTAATAAAACCGAATTCTGGGGAGTCGTTCTGACCTATCACCCCCACACGATTGGTGGTGATATTCCCAGGTTTTACCCAAGCAACGACTGTAAATTCACGCACCCCGTTGAGGAGTTTTGCGTTGGTATTCACGCAGTTGCCTGAACCATCAAAAGTTAAGCCACCACCGAATCGACCCTCTACCCAAATTGGGGCGTTGACAATCGTACCGTGATTATTATTTCCTGACGAATCCATCGCCACGCTTCCTGTTCCATCATCGAACAGCCAAATGCCGACAACACTACTCTGGCTAATTTCGGCATCACTGCTATTCACAGCGACAAGACTCAAAGCCATCAGTCCCAGACTGAACAGGACAACTGTTAAAGCATTAAATTTCATTTTAATTCCTCTCACTTTCTTTAAAGATTTACCGCGACGCAGCGCGGAACTGTTTCGTTGCCTAATCCGCTTTTGTAAGACTATCAGTGCGCGTTAGATTGACTGATGTTCCCCGCAACGTTAAAAAATAGGAGATATAGACATTTTGACATATTTTGCATAAAAATGCAAGTTCTTTTTTCTGACGACGCTATTTTTACAATTATAGCATATTTCTACACTAATTTTCAAAATAAATTAATGATATAGTTTGTGGGACCAAAATCTTAGGACTTACGTGAACCCACTACGTTTATTGTCGAGATTTCAAAATCGTCAGCGATGCCTCAGCAGGTATCACTTTAACGCGTTGCATTCACACCAACGGCTTTGCGGACTTTTGCGATGATCGGTGCGGCGATGGCACGTGCTTTTTCCGCACCCTTTTCAAGTATTTTATCCAATTCGTTGGTGTTGTCCATCAACGTGTTATATCGGTCACGTTTGCTGGAAAAAGTAGATTCGAGTAATTCAAACAATTCCTGTTTCATCGCCCCGTAGGCAAGTCCACCCTCAAGATAGAGTTTCCGCTTCGCAGCAACGGCATCCGCATCCGCGAAATGCTGATAAATTGCAAAGATGTTACATGCATCTGGGTCCTTTGGCTCTTCAGGACGTAGGGAATCTGTTACGATACGCTTGACAGGTTTAAGCACTTCGTTCGACGGTGCGAAGATAGGGATAACATTGTTATAACTTTTGCTCATCTTCCTCCCATCAATCCCGGGGATAGTCATTACCTCTTTCCGAATTACGGCTTCCGGGATTGTCAAGACGTTGCCATAGGTATTGTTGAAGGTAAGTGCGACATCGCGCGTAATTTCGAGGTGTTGCTGCTGATCAAGCCCTACGGGTACAACATGTGTGCCGAAGAGCAGGATATCTGCTGCCATCAAAACAGGATAGGTAAATAGCCCGATGTTAATATTCTTATCGTCTTCTCGACCGGCGGCAATGTTGTCATCAACTATCGCTTTGTAGGCATGCGAGCGGTTCAGTAAGCCTTTTGCTGTGAAACAGGACAATACCCACGCCAATTCGAACACCTCTGGAATATCCGATTGTCGGTAGATAATTACCTCATCTGGGTCTAACCCCAATGCTATCCACGTCGCCGTTGCTTGGTAGGTGAGATTCGCCAACTCCTTTCCGTCCCTGACTGTAGTCAAGGCATGGTAGTCGGGTATAAAGTAGAGTGCCTGATACTTTTCTGCCAGTTCCAGCGAGGGTTTAAGCATACCGAGGTAGTTGCCTATATGCGGGGGACCTGTCGGTTTAAGTCCTGTTAAAGCAATCTGTTTCAATTTTTTTCTGTCCTCCTTTTTGTTCCTGACTTTATTATACTTAGTTGGGGTTTGTATGTCAATGATACCTTTGAATTTCGACGACATCGCCCCACTTTAATCCCAAACTCACTTCAGCACTCCCGCCATTAATGGCGATTTCTAACACCCCGAAGCTGCCGATAATTGCCAGAGGCTTACCGATGCCAGATTCAGCGTAAGCATGGTTAATCCGCATCAGTCGCGTACTGCCGACCCTAATTTCATAAGTAGACCCAACTCCAGCAAGCGCGTTTTCCGATATGTTTGTTATCGCGTTCCCAAATCTGTCAATTTTGACAATTTGACCGATGATCATGTTTCCAGAGACCTGCGGGATCGGAATCGGGAATTGGACGAGATCTTCCATTGGTGGGCCGATGTTCGCAAGCGGCACACCGAGTGATAAGTGTGCCGCGACAGGTGCGAAAATATCTCGACCGTGGAAGGTGTTGCTCACCTCTGGTAGATAGTAAGCCTTGTTCTGAATTGCCACTGCATTTATTGACTGTTCGCCAAGGTTCTCAATCTCGTGTAGCAGATAGGTCAATATTCCATTGTCAGGACAGACAAAAAAGGCACGATCTGTTTGACAAACCACCGCCCCTCGGTCGCTTCCTACACCCGGATCGACTACGATAGCGTGGATCGTATCTTCTGGGAAATAACGATGTGCAGAATGGATTGAAAGTGCAGCATCGTGAATATCCTGCGGTGGGATAGCATGTGTGAGATCGACCACCTGTACATCTGGGTTAATACCGAGGATTACTCCCTTCATGATCCCTACATAAGCATCGTTTGTGCCAAAGTCGGTTGTTAGTGTGATGATGCGGGTTGGTTTGTTCATTACCAATTACAGATTTTCTTGCATCCAAGCAAAACTTTTCCGCTGCCCTGTGCCGTCGTTTTCTCTACCCTCATACTCACAGCACCAGACACCGTCGTAGCCTGTTTCTCTTAAGCAGCGAATTGCTTTCGCGAGATCTATTTCACCTTCCCCGAGTGCCTCACCGCGATAATTGCCACGTGAACCTGTTCCGTCTTTCAGGTGTGTGTGTAATGTATATGGTGCGACGATTTCATAGTATCTGCCGACTGTTTCTAAATCGTGGCCCGCCCAGCGGTAATTCATGGTATCCATATTTGCCCCGACATACTTGGAACCGACGCGTTCAAAGAGTTCCACCTGCAAATCACCGTCGTTTGTAACGATACCGTGGTTATCCACCGCCAAGTAGACCTCATCGCGTTCGGCAAATTCGAGGCATCGTTTTAGGCAACCCGCCATCGCTTCAACCCATCGGCTTTCCGGGACAGCATCCTTCGCGGAACCACCTTCTGTTCGGAGGACTGAGGTGCCGATCAGTTTAGCGAGTCCAGCAATGCGTTCCATCCGGTCCACTTGGGAACGGATCGTCTCTTCTTCCAGCAGAACAAAGTCGTTCCCTGCGGCAAGTGCTGAGACTTGCAACCCGTACCCTTCAATCTGTTTTCTCACAGCTTCGGCGTTCTTTTCAGGATCGGCGGTCTCCGAATTCCAAACATCACCGATCTGAAGTTCAACGTAGCCGAACCCTGTTTCGCTCGTAAATTTGAGAAAATCATCAAGCGAGCTGCTTGCGTAGTTGTAATGAATAAGACCTAATTTTGACATGAATATATCTGCTCCTCTTTGGGGTAGCGAAATTCAGTAAGAGCGGTTACAAACCATCCGGACAGTGCATGGCTAACCGCTGACTGCCGATTGAAGCCGACTGCTGAGAAGAAAAAGACTTGCATCTTTAAAGTTATTGTGCTATAATACCTTGAGTCAGAGGCAAGTGTCAAGTAATTTTTC
This sequence comes from Candidatus Poribacteria bacterium, assembly GCA_965208735.1. GTDB lineage: Bacteria > Poribacteria > WGA-4E > WGA-4E > WGA-3G > WGA-3G. The sequence continues at coordinate 2,510,462 of CBDBPM010000002.1, read as the reverse complement.
ACTTTACTATAGCAGGTTTCGGCTTGCGAGTTTCGCATGAAATTGATAACAGATCAGGATAAAAAATAATGGAGAACTATAGTCGTTTTACGGACCCGAAATTATCTGCCATCTACGAAAAAGTTAAGGCAGAACAGCGGCTTTCCTTTGAGGAAGGGGTCGCACTTTACGAAAGCCCGGATATTACCGGGGTCGGGTTCATTGCTAACCATGTCCGTGAACGTGTAAATGGGAACGTTGCCTACTATAATATCAATCAGCACATTGACTATTCAAATGTCTGTATCCTGCACGCTCGGTGCCACTTTTGTGCGTTTGCCCGAAAAAACATGCAAACCGAAGGTGCGTGGGAAATGAGTGTTGATGAATTTTTGGACAAGGCGATGTATTCTATAGAGCACGGATGCACCGAAATTCACAGTGTCGGCGGATTACACCCTAAGCTGCCGTTTGATTATTACCTCGATATGATCCGTGGACTCAAAGAACGGATGCCGCAAGTCCATCTCAAATTCTTTACCGCTGTTGAAATCCACCACTTCTCGCGTATTTTCAAAATGTCTATAGAAGAAGTTTTAACGGCGTTGCGCGAGGCGGGTTTAGATTCCTTACCTGGCGGAGGTGCTGAAATTTTTGCTGAGGAGACGCGTGAAAAGATATGCCCAGGAAAGCTCAGTGCGGACGGGTGGTTAGAAGTTCACGACATCGCACATCGCCTCGGTATTTCCACAAACGCGACGATGCTGTATGGACACCTTGAAACAAACGAGGATCGGGTAGATCATCTCATTCGCTTGCGGGAGCAACAAGATAAATCTGGCGGTTTTGTAACCTTTATTCCGCTCGCTTTTCATCCGCTTAATACTCGTATGGCATATCTGCCATCAACGACAGGTTTGACCGATCTCCGTAACATTGCAGTGGCGCGCCTCATGCTTGATAATCTGCCACATATTAAGGTTTATTGGATTATGACGGGCTTGAAAACAGCGCAGGTTGCGCTCCGTTTCGGTGCTGATGATATTGATGGGACTGTAACCGAGGAGAAAATCACACACATGGCGGGTGCGGACACACCGGAGGCAGTCTCTGTCTCGTCGCTCATACACCTCATTGAAGAAGCTGGCTTCGTTCCGGTTGAGCGCGACACGCTCTACAATGAAATTATTCGAGAGGGGAATCGGTGGTACAGAAAAGCCGCTTGAGGGTAGGCGCGGTTTCGTTTTTGAACACTAAACCGCTCATTTATCCCCTTTTGAACAAAGAGATCGAGACAGATATTGCGCTCAGTGTTGATGTGCCGAGCCGCGTCGCAACGTTTTTAAATGAAGGTAAACTTGATGTTGGGCTGATTCCGATTATCGAATATTTTCGTGCGAAGCCTTCGGGTGCGAATTTCTGCATTCTACCAGATATATCAATTGCATCCCACGGAAGTGTGAAAAGTATCCAACTGTTCAGTCGCGTACCGATTCGGGAAATTCGACGCATCGCACTTGATACGAGTTCCCGTAGCTCCGTTGCCTTACTGAAAGTCTTACTTGCTGAAAGATATGGAATTTCACCTGCGTTCACAACGTGTGCCCCGACAGTCGTTCCAAGCACAGCACTTCAAAACCGTCAGTATCCGCCTTTTGAGGCAGTCCTCCTGATTGGAGACTCAGCCCTCAGGCACCTCGGTTCAACAGAATATAGTGTTGACCTCGGCGAGGCGTGGTATAAGTTAACGGGATTACCGTTCGTCTATGCCTGTTGGGTGGCAAGAGAAGAAGCGTGCCTTGGTAACTTATCGCAAGTACTCCATCAATCGAAAACGCGTGGTATCGCACAAATCCCGGAAATCGCGCAAATTGAGGCACAGAAACTCGGTCTACCTGAAACACTCTGCCTCGACTATTTGCAAAATCGGATCAAATATGATCTCGACGCATCTGCGATCGCTGGTATTGAACTCTTTTATAAGTATGCTGTGAAGAATAACCTCGCGCCCACGTGCTGTTCACTAACTTTTGCATCCAGTTGAAAGGGGTAGAAAATGGATACTGCTGAGAAATCCATGGACACTGCTGAGTTTGAAAAGCAGTTTGAAGACTACCTCAAAAGTTGCGGACTCCGTTTGACCCAAAAACGGTTGGATGTCTTAAACCAAGTCTTCGACTATCCAGGGCATTTCCAAACGGAAGATCTCTTGGTGCAGATGCGCCGAAACGGTTACCTCGTGTCGCGCCCGACGATCTATCGGACGCTCCCGTTGCTTGTGCAAAGTGGATTGCTAACAGAGTTTATTGACGCGCAGAAAAACACCCGCTACGAAAGTATTCATTCGCTCCGCGAGCACGCGCACCTTATTTGTCTACGGTGTAATCAAATTGTTGAGTTTAAAGAGCCAGGGATTGATGACTTACAGAAGGCGGTGTGTGAAGCGCACGGCTTTAAAGCCGTACGCTTTCGTAATGAGATCATCGGTTATTGTACGGAATGTCAAGCGGAGATAGAACCAAAAGTGTCTGGTGCGAACAATGAAGCTACTGCTTAAGCCTGCCCCATGTTGTGGTGAGTAGCCCATCCGGTTCTACCGGCAGTGTTTTCGCTTCCGCCTTTTCGTAGTCTTCATCTGTGGGTTCATATTCCAAATCGCTGGACCAGCAGAAAACATCGTATTGTACCTGGATCGAACTCTGCCGCGTCCAGATCATCATGACGTTTTCACCGTCTTGTAATGCATTGACTGTGCCACCATCCGCGCCAAAATCGCCGGTTCGCATCCATGCCCATGCCGGAACATTTTCTTCAAAGATAATATCATCAGGACGGACAAAAGCGGGAGCCACCTCAGGAATCTTATCGCCATCGTCCCCCAGAACCCACAACCAATCGGAATGGTTGCTTGGATTTATGAGCCGTCCGATAAACCGCCAATCGCCTGCTTTTCCACCGGCACGACTGATATCGAACCTATAGAGTAACCAACCTTGTCCACCGGCATTGGTGACAATATCACCGAACGCGCCGTCCGCAGGGTCTACTGCTTTTTCAGCTTTGCCCAATTTATAGACATCCTCGGAATCCCTGTCATCAAAGGCTTCCGCCTCAAACCAAACCTGTTCGCCTTTCCCGAATTCTGAGACTTTGAATTCTTCTACAGCAAAGCCGGTAATGGGTTGTATCAGCAGAAAACACGACACTAAACCCAAAATCAACTGACATTTTTGAAGCATGATAATTCTCCTCCATTGATTTAGATGTTATTTTAAAGGAATTGCGGTTAAGTTGCAACGTTAAAAACTTGACATGCGTCTGGAAATATCGTATAATTCAAGAAAGACTTCTTTAATAATGGAATTGTAGACTACAGTTTATCTGATAAATCGTAAGCCCGACTTGCAACATCACATGTATACGCCACAGGTAACCGATCATTACGAAAACCCCCGCAATGTCGGGACTATTGCAGATGCCAGTGGCACTGCTACTGTCGGTTCTCCTGCCAGCGGTGAAATGGTGAAATTGACGCTCAAGATAATTGATAACGTCATAGTTACAGCGAAATTCCGAGCGTTCGGATGTCCTACTGCTATTGCGAGTGCTTCTGTCCTCACTGAACTGATTAGAGGCAGAGAGATAGGGGAAGCGCGAGAAATTAACGCTGTGCGACTCTCTGAAGCGTTAGGTGGACTGTCAGAAGATAAATTCCGTTACGCGAACGCTGCTGAGAATGTTCTAAAAAACGCAATTGCTGATTTTCTGTCCAAATAGGAGGTGTAATCGCCATGATTAGTGTCACAGAATCTGCCGCACAAAAAGCAATCACACTTATTAGTAATAGTGAAGCTCCAGTGGAATCCGAACTCGGCTTGCGGATGCAAGTTGTCGGTGGTGGATGCTCCGGTTTCCAATATAGCCTTGAATTTGGTGCCGCTAAGAATACCGATAAGGTGTTTGAATTCCACGGATTAAAAGTTTTCATCGATCCGCGTAGCACACTCTATCTCGCTGGCTCCGTGCTTGACTATAACGACGGGTTAATGGATTCCGGCTTTAAAATAAGCAATCCGAATGCCACAAACACATGCGGTTGCGGCGAATCCTTTAGCGTTTAACACATCTACCTGTCTTTCTTTTCATCTTCGCAGGCGAGGTTGAATGAAGATTAATTTTTTAATTCGGTAATTTCTTAGGGAAACCCGGTGCGGTTCCAAACCGCACCTACCGGACCTGGAGAAGATATGGAATTACCGAAATATTTTCTTAAACTTCATAAAACCTAGCCTACTGATAGCTAATTGCCCACCGCTATATTATACCCACGAAGATTTCAACTCATGCACCTTCAGCGATATCAAATTCGCATCGCCACCTTCTGCGTAAATGCCAATATCTGCGTTATCTAAATCTGGAAGGAAATACGAGGTCATCGACAATTCACCGTCGTTACCAAACGCCTCAATAGAGATACGATCCACCAGAATTTGCAGACGGATATTTCCATCTTGTGGCGACAACGGACCACTTCTCTCAAGGAAGGTCAGTTGTTGTCCGGAGACATCATAACGAACGTCTTGCCCGCGAATCTTGAAGCCGACAGCACTGGCATCATTGAGTGCTATTTCAGCACGAATGTCAAACAATTCGCCGGTCAAGCCGGCAAGCGAGTCTTCCCCCGGTGTAAGTGTTCGATCGCTCCACGCATGTGTATAGGCATGAATGTTTTCAATTTCCGCTACCGGTTCTCGATGGAGACGGATACCCTCTGCAGTTGTCCGAAGGGTCAAGTTACACGGGAAACTCATCTGTTGGTTGAAAGGCATATCCGGTGGGTTACTACCGCTCATCCAGGCAATCTGGATGCGTCTGCCGTCGGATTCTGGGACATCACTCCATGTCTGTGCTGCATAGAAATTAGCACCGTAATCCGCACGGTGTGCATCGCCTTCCGGCGTAAAGGTTGTTCCATCGAAGTTACCAACATAATACTTTCCTGCGGCTCCCCAAAATACCCACTTCGTATTTTCGGGATCACCATCAACAGCAAGTTGAAAAATATCAGGGCATTCTGTGTCAGGAATCTCCAAGTCAGATAACCGCGTCCACTCTTTAAGATTTGTTGAACCGAACAAGGTGTAATCGTTCTTATCAAGATAGAGAGCCATTACCCATTTCTGGGTAGGTTCGTGCCAAATCACCTTCGGGTCACGGTTGCTTGCGACGATATGATCAATGACAGGGTTGCCTTCATATTTTATCCAACTCCGCCCGCGGTCGTTGCTATAGGCGATGCTCTGCGTAAACGGGACAGGCTCTGGCGCATGGTTCCCGGCAGATGTATAAAAGTTGACAAGCACCGCTTCATCACCGGTCTGAAAACCACCGGTATTCTTCCAATCCACGACACCGGAGCCGGAGAAAATCGTGCCGAGTTCATCGGGATGGATGGCGTGTGGAAGTTGTTTCCAATGGACAAGGTCTCGACTGACAGCGTGTCCCCACGTCATGTTACCCCAATTGATACCTGATGGGTTGTGTTGGAAGAAGAGATGGTACTCGCCTTTGTAGTGGATTAACCCGTTCGGGTCGTTGGTCCAGTTAGTTTTCGGTGTAAAGTGGAATTGTGGACGATACGTTTCCTTGTAAGCCGTCTGAATCATTAACTATTTCCTTTCCGTTTTAAACGTTGCAAAGAGATACGCGCGACTTCCTCTATTTTTCAGATTATTTTATGTGTATTTCCTATTTTGTCAAGAATACTTTTTAACATGCAGAGGTCTGAAACCCTACCTGCTGATGGCTGACTGCTAATTGCAGAATTATGCACCAGTTTGACCCTTAAGGCGCGTCACTGGTGTTAATCCGAAATGATGAATATTCCTTTCCGATGGGATAACTGATGAAAAATAACGATGCTCAACTCATCCAACACGTCCTCGCTGGCGATGATACTGCGTTTTCTGTGCTTGTGAGAAAATACCAGAAACCGGTTCACGCGCTGGCATGGCGGAAGGTCGGCGATTTCCACGTTGCCGAGGAAATCGCTCAGGATACCTTTCTGAAAGCGTACGAGAAATTGGCGATGCTGAAGGAACCGCAGCGTTTTTTGAGTTAGCTTTATGTAATAGCGACGAACCACTGCAAAGCGTGGTTACGTAAAAAGCGTTTGCGGACAGAGTCGTTGGAAAACACAGAGAATATGGCGTTGGAAAAAGCGACCTATTCGGGATATGTTATTTCGGAAAACGAGCAAACAGCAATAGAAGCGCAACGCGAAGTCGTCAAAGAGTTGCTCGCTAAACTTCAGGAAAGTGAACGCACAATTGTAACGCTGCGTTACTTCGGCGAGATGTCGAGTGCAGAAATAGGCGCGTTCTTAGGTGTATCGGCAAATACAGTTCGGAGTCGTTTACGCCGCGCGCAGGAACGTTTAAAGAGGGAGGAACCGATGATACGAGAGGCTTTAGAGAATTTCCAAATCACACCGAATCTCACAGAAAACATCATGCGCGAGGTTGCGCGTCTGAAACCGATTGTACCACCTAATGGTAAACCGTTCGTTCCATGGGCAATAGGTGTTTCCACGTTAGCAGTCATATTTTTAATGTTAGGTGTCGGCAGTCAACAGTTATCACGTTTCCAGAAACCTTATAGTTTCGATGCGACTTCGGAAATGACGGTAGAGATTATTGAGGCACCCGTGGTGCTGAACCTTGAAGCCAAACCGGATATTCGGACACAACTCGGAGGTGCTACAGCATCGGATGAGGACACTGCTTCTGAAAAGCAACCCAATGATACCCCAGCATTTCAAAATAGCCAGACGTGGAATTTGCCTGAAAATGCAATTGCCCGTTTTGGGAAAGGGGTTATGGGTGGCTCAGATCGAGCAGTTGCCTTTTCACCCGATGGTCAACGTTTCGCTGTTGCAACGGGTGCGGGTATTTGGATCTATGATGCCCAGACGTATCGTGAAATGTCACTACTAACTGGACATACAGAAGTCGTCCGTGCGGTTGCCTTTTCTGCAGACGGAAAAACGCTCGCGTCAGGTGCACGAGATGCTACTGTCAAATTATGGAACGTAGAAAATGGACAAAATATCACTACATTTGTAAGGAATGGAATCGGTGTTGAATCGGTAGCATTCTCCCCAAATGGAAAAATGCTCGCTGCTGGGACAGCAAGTAGTACCGTCAAACTATGGGACATAGAAAATGGACAAAATCTTGCTACTTTTAAGGGACATGCATTTCGTGTTTTTTCAGTAGCGTTCTCATCTGATGGGAAAACGGTCGCCTCCGGTGCGGAGGACAATACGATCAAACTCTGGGATGTTGAAACAAAACAGAATATTGCTACACTCACTGACCATAAAGATAAGATTTTCTCCGTAGCCTTTTCGCCAGACGGAAGAATACTCGCATCAGGGGCACAAGATGACACAGTTAAATTATGGCATGTTAAGACAGGTCAAAATCTCCATACGTTCAAACACAGAGAGCGCGTTTTCTCAGTAGCGTTTTCACCCGATGGTAAAGTCGTTGCTGGTGGCGCATGGCGCGGCATTAAACTTTGGAATATTGAGACAGGCGAAGATGTCAGTATACTTAAGGGCGGAACAACAGTTAGGTCGGGATCTATAGCGTTTTCACCCGATGGCACAACGCTTGCCTCCGCAGGTGTAGATCGCTTTGGAGGGACATCTGGAGCGATCACGCTTTGGGATATTGAGACAGGAAAAGACCTTATTACACTACATGGGCATACAGAAAGAGTTCCTGCTGTGGCGTTTTCACCCGATGGCACCATTATCGCTTCTGCGTTGAGAGATGCAACGGTCAAACTCTGGAATGTCAAAACTGGAGAAAATATCCACACCTATCGCGGTGGAGGTCATGCAGTGGCGTTCTCACCCGATGCGAAAACGCTTGCTGCGCGGAGTTGGAAGGATATTAAACTCTGGGAAGTTGCCACGCGTAAAAAGACCTCTACCATTTCAATAGGTGGTGAACAGCTCAATATGTCCACGGCTTTAGCGTTTTCACCCGATAGTCAAGTGCTTGCTTGGGGAACCGGGGATCAGGTCAAACTGCGAAAACATGCCACCAAATCTTTATTCGGTTTTATGGGGCAAAACACCATTACACTAAAAGGCCATACGGACGAAGTCCTTTCGGTGGCATTTTCGCCCGATGGAAAAGTCCTCGCCTCAAGTGTCAGAGCCGGAACCGTCAAACTCTGGGATACTGAGACGGGCGAGAATATTGGGACTCTGGAAGGCGCAGGCGGACCTGTCGTATTCTCCCCTGACGGCAGAATACTTGCTTCAAGGGGAAACGTTCAAGAGATTAAGCTTTGGGACCTCGAAACACAGACGGATATCATGACACTCAGTGGGAAAGCTGGTGCCGTTTTCGATCTCACATTCTCACCCGATGGCACAACCCTCGTCGCAGGACAGGGGTTTGGAACGATTAAATTCTGGGATGTAGCAACAGGGCAAAATATTGCCACATTAAAAGGGCATACCGGTATAGTTTTTTCTGTTGATTTTTCATCCGATGGCACAATCCTCGCCTCTGGATCGCAGGACGGAACTGTTCTGCTATGGGACACACACAGATTATTAATCACTAAGTTAACAACAGAAAAAAATCAGATCAAGACTGAACCTGTCATATCTGCTATAGTGTTGGCAGGGCCATTTAGTTTTAGATAAATTATCGAATTTTCTAAATTTTTGAATTTTCTTTTTCAAGCCCGGTGCGGTTCCAAACCGCACCTACCGGGCCTGGGTCCAAAATTGGACAGAAAAAACTGATAACTAAATAACCCTGATAGTATTCGGCTCCAACCTTGACAAATAACACAAATCAATATATCCTACCTTGAACAATAGAATCATTCGGTTCTTCCACAATTTCGACTTTCCAATCGAGGGCTCCTTCTTGTCGTCGCGACACTCACTAACCGTTAACTACTTACTGCTGATGGAAACTGACTGCTGACAGCAGTTTGCGGAATTATGCACCAGTTTGACCCTTAAAAAGCGTCACTATAGCGCGATCGGAGGATATTCATGAAAACCACTGATGTTGATCTCATCCACCGCGTTCTTGATGGCGATGATACTGCCTTCACGGAACTTGTGAATAAATATCATAAGCCGGTTCACGCGCTTGTGTGGCGGAAAATTGGCGATTTCCATATCGCCGAGGAGCTTACGCAGGATACATTCTTAAAGGCATATCAGGAATTAGCGACGCTAAAAAAGCCGCAGCGTTTTGCGAGCTGGCTTTATGTGATAGCTGCAAACAACTGTAGTACGTGGTTGCGTAAAAAACGTTTACGGACAGAACCGCTTGAAGATGCGCGACTCCAAAAGGCGACCTATTCCGGGTATGTCGTTGCAGAAAACGAGCGGACGGAAGCAGAGGCACAACGTGAAGTCGTCAAAAAATTGCTTGCGAAACTCCAAGAGAGTGAACGGACGGTTATCACATTGCACTACTTCGGTGAGATGTCGAGTGCAGAGATTGGCGCGTTTTTAGGGGTATCGGCAAATACGGTGAGGAGTCGTTTACGCCGCGCGCAGCAACGTTTAAAGAGGGAGGAACCGATGATACGAGAGGCTTTAGAGAATTTCCAAATCACACCGAATCTTACAGAGAATATTATGCGCGAGATTTCGCGTCTGAAACCGGCTGTGCCGTCTGGTGGCAAACCGTTGGTGCCGTGGGCAATAGGTATTTCGGCTGTGACGATAGTGTTGCTGATGCTCGGTTTTAGTAACCAGCACTTGTCGCGCTTCCAAAAACCTTACAATTTCAATGCTGCTTCAGAGATGAAGGTTGAGCTGATTGAGGCACCCGTTGTGTTAAACCTTGAAGCCGAACCGGATAATCGGACGCAGCTCGGAAATGCCAACGCACAGGGTAGAAGCAATGGATCTGACCAACAAGTGAACAGTGCCGCCCCGCTCGACTTGGAAACAATTATCACGAAGATAAAGTATTATGATAATGCCGTTACTTCCGTAATCGGTGATTTCGTCCTCGAAAGAGGAACGGAAATAAATGAATATACATTGGCATTTGAAGGCGAGAAAGTCTGGGTCCAACCGAAGGAACGGGGTGCCTCAAATTTACCTGACATCAATTTTTGGGATGGAGAACGGCACTGGGGGGTACATCGGCCCGATAACCTTCTTTTTAAGGTTGAAATCAAACCTAACAAGGAAAGTACAACCGTTGAGAAGGTTCAACAAGCGTTCAAGCAGGTAGGTATTGAACTTGCCGATGATGTACGTATTGCCCCTGCCAAATTGCAGAATAGTTTCAGGATCATTGGGAAAGAGAAAACTTATTTTGTTTTGATTGCGGGAGAGACTATACTGGAGGTTTATGATGGCAATCTCGGATATGACGTTCGACCGCACTGGGCAATGATAGATCATGACCAAGATCCGCGGTTTTGGCTCACCTTTCCAAATAACGCATCAACCAACGCTTATCTATCTCAACCGCTATGGCAATTGCTTGAGAAACACGAAAGTGAACTGATAGGAACGGAGATATTGAACGGTGAAAAGACATCCGTGATACGTCTAAATAGGCCTACCTACTCCCTTAAGCTTTGGATTTCTCATGACAAGGGTTTCCGCTTGGTTAGGTCGGAAAATACATTTACCGTTCCTCCAGAAGAGGATCCTCCAGAGTGGTCCCCTTTTAAAGCAGGTGTAACTTATGTTAGGACCCGAGTAATTGAGTATCACGAATACTCACCGGATGTCTGGTTTCCTAAGGTAATGGTGAAGTATTTTGCGCCAGCAACACCTTCGAAAAAAAAAGAAGAGGACTTCATTTCTAAGACCGTTTTCCGCACGAGGCAGTGTCGTTTAAACACCGATGTTAGTGAGTTGTTTCGTTTAGATTTATCCCCTGATACACCTATATACGATTACGCGGCTAATGGTGTGCGTCCAGCGAGGCACGTGTTGAACCTTGAATCTAAATCAGACATTCAGCCGCAGCCCGGAAGCACCGCTACGCCGAGTAGCATTGATGATTCTGATCAACACGCCAATGATCCTGCTCGCCAAGATTTGCAGCAACAGCATCTGCCGGAAGGTGCTAAATCCCGCCTCGGTAAAGGCAGGATAAATGCAATCACGTATTCCCCGGATGGAACGCGTCTGGCGATCGCGAGTTCTATTGGGATCTGGCTCTATGATGCCCATAACGGACAAGCACTCGACCTGCTCACAACGCATACGGACCGGGTTAATAGCGTGGCGTTCAGCCCTGATGGGAGAACGCTGGTGAGTGGGAGTAAGGACGGCATCATCCGTCTCTGGGATACACAGACAGGTATACTCCGCCAATCGCTTACAGGACACACGGACGCGGTAGCAAACGTATGGTTCAGCGCGGATGGCAAAACGCTGGCAAGCGGGAGTAAGGATAACACTATCCGTCTCTGGGATACACAGACAGGCATACACCAAAATACGCTCATAGGTCATACAGACAGCGTCTTTAGTGTATGGTTGAGTCCAGATGGAAAAACGCTGGCAAGTGGGAGTAAGGATAACACTATCCGTCTCTGGGATACGCAGACCGGAAGTCTCCGAAAAACGCTCACCCTCATTGGGCATAAGGGCGAGATTTGGGAAATGGCGTTCAGTCCAGATGGAAAAACGCTTGCGACTTGGTCTTGGGAATGGGAGAGCCCCATTCATCTATGGGATGTGGAGACCGGCGCGCTCCTCAACAATCTCGTTGGAGAAGCAAAGGATAGTGTCAATAACATGACGTTCAGTCCGGATGGCAAAACACTCGCAAGTCCGCTGAATAACGGGACCATCCGTCTCTGGAATACACAAACAGGTGAACTTAGCCGAATTCTCATAGGACATACGTACGATGTCTTTTGCGTAGCGTTCAGCCCAGATGGAAAAATGCTCGCCAGTGGAAGTTATGACGGCACCCTCCGTTTGTGGGATGCGGAAACAGGCGAACTCCGTAATACTCACACAGGATATACCAGTGAGGTCTTAAATGTAGCGTTCAGTCCGGATAGAAATACACTGGCAGGGGCGATGGGGAATGACACGGTAGGTTTGTGGAACGCGCAATTTGGCACGCGCCGCCATACCCTTAAAGTCGCGCAAACACATACAATTAAGAGCGTGTCCTTCAGTCCGGATGGGAATACGCTGGTAGGTGCGGGTTATGGTCGCATCATCCATCTCTGGGATGCAGAGACAGGTGAGCTTCGCAATACCCTCGGTGGACATACGGATGTTGTCGCGAGTGTCTCGTTCAGTCCGGATGGCAAAACCCTCGCAAGTGGGGGTTGGGATAACACCCTCCGTCTGTGGGATGTCCAGACAGGCACAACCCACGGCACCCTTGAAGGACATACGGATTGGGTCAATAGCGTGTCCTTTAGTCCGGATGGAAAAACACTCGCAAGTGGGAGCAAGGATAAGACTATCCATTTATGGGATGTGGCGACCGGCGCACTCCAAAATACGCTCAAAGGACATACGGCAGAGATAGGGAGCGTAGCATTCAGTCCGGATGGTAAAACTCTGGCGAGTGCAAGTAAGGACGGCATCATTCATCTCTGGGATGTAGAGACAGGCACAATCCGCCAAACCAGAGGACATTTGAAGGAGGTCGAAAGTGTGTCTTTCAGTCCGGATGGTAAAACGCTGGCGAGTGCGAGTTGGGATAAGACCATTCATCTGTATGATGTGCAGACTGGCACGACCGTGCGAATTCTCGAAGGGCATACGAATTGGGTCAATAGCGTGGCGTTCAGTCCAGATGGAAAAACGCTGGTAAGCGGGAGTCAAGACGGTACGTTGCTGTTATGGGAAATTACACCTGACACAACTGACTAAAGTTAGACCGTACAGTAAAAAAAACGGAACAGAATAGGAGAAAATAATGTCAAATTCAGGCAAGTCGCCCGATGGGTCTGGTGGTTAGGGAAGGCTTCGCCTGTGTATTAGTTACACTGGAAGATTAATATAGATGAAACCCAATTTACAAACAACGCCGATTTTTCGCGGAACTTCTAAACGTGCTATAAATAGCACTACTACGAACAGAACTCTTGTAGTAAGGAACCCCTTTATTGCCCGTCAATTACCCATTCTATTTTTATCTTCATTCGGAGCAACTGCTCTATAATAGCCATTCCTTGACGCTCTGATCCTTCCGGAAGATGTGCATTTTTACTATATTTGTGGTATAATTTCCACTGATAGGTAGAAGCAGAAGCAAATCTGGCAATCATAAGTCCCCATTACCTCCCGTAATCAACAGAATAGCATCTCAAACCTCCTTTACATAAATTTGCCTCCTTCGTTTGCAGAATTATGAGACTTTTTTATTTTAAGTAGCGTCACTAAAGGTTGATGTGAATTGACGAATATTCCCTTTGCAGAGGTGTCCGATGAAAAACGATGATGTTCAGCTCATCCAACGCGTTCTTGATGGCGATGATACTGCGTTTTCTGTGCTTGTGAAAAAATATCAGAGATCCGTTCACGCGCTGGTGTGGCGAAAGATCGGAGATTTCCATATCGCAGAAGACATCACGCAGGATACATTCCTGAAAGCGTATCAGAGACTCTCAACACTAAAAAAACCACAGCGTTTTGCGAGTTGGCTGTATGTAATAGCAGCGAACCATTGTAGTACGTGGCTTCGTAAGAAACGTCTGTAGACACAATCGTTGGAAGCGACAAACAGCGCGCAGTTAGAAAAAGCGACGTATTCTGGATACGTCATTGAGGAGAACGAGCGTATGACAGCGGAAACACAACGCGAGATAGTCAAAAAGTTGCTTGCGAAGTTACAGGAAAGCGAGCGAACAGTCATCACGCTTCATTACCTCGGGGGGATGAATTATGAGGAGATCAGCGAGTTTTTAGGCGTATCGGTAGCTGCGATTAAGAATCGTCTCTACCGTGCGCGGAACCGTTTAAAAAAGGAGGAACCCATGATTCGAGAGGCTTTAGGCAACTTCCAAATCATACCAAGTCTTACAGAAAATATCATGCGCGAGATTGCGCGTCTGAAACCGATTGCACCGTCTGGTAGCAAACCGTTAATTCCGTGGGCTGTCGGTGTTTCTACGTTAGCAGTTATTTTCTTGATGTTAGGTGTCGGCAGTCAATATTTAGAGCGTTTCCAAAAACCTTACAGTTTTGATGCGCTATCAGAGATGACGGTTGATATTATAGAAACTCCACTTGTGTTAGATATTGAATCCAAGCCAGATGTTCGGACGCAACTTGGAAACACTGCCGCGTCCAGTAAAAATGATGGTGCCGGTCAGCAGCCTGATGAAGTCTTATTTGCTGCCGCAGAGGCGGACAGAGAAGATGTTCCTGAAAACATGCCCCAAAATCCGAAAGAGCACTGGTACAACCTCACCTTGATGAATACTAAGATCGGTTACATGCACATATCCAGTGAAAAAACCGAGTATAAAGGGGAAGAGGTGGATCGGAACAAAATTGATATGGTTATGAATCTTAAGACACTCGGGAGCAATGTAACAATCGAAATCACCCGCGTTGAGTATACAGGTGCCGATCTAATGCCGCGTTACTTTCTTTCAACCTCCAATGAAGCCGGATTAAAACAGGTGGAGGGACGCATCGTAGATGGAATGGCACACATTAAGACAACGCTCAACGGCGAAACGACCGAATCAGAAGTACCAGTGCCACCGGATACAATTTCTGAATATATAGGTGTCGAATCTCTCTTCCGGAAAGGTCTTAAAATAGGCGACAAGCGGAACTTCCACATTTTCAGTCTTGACTTCTTAAAGCCAGTGAAAACAGAGATTGAGGTTGAAGTGCAAGACACCCTAACCTATCAGTCAGAAGAAAAACAGGTTTATGTTTTACGTCAGACAATGGACTTGATGGATGGGATCACTCAGAAAGTCTGGCTTGACACTGATGGCGTAAGTTACCGAACCCAGACACCGATGATGGGGCTCTCTATGGTAACAACAAAAACCGATAAGGAGGTCGCCCTTGGCGGTACGGAAGAGGTTGATATCGCTTTAAAAACGCGTATTCTTCCCTCCGGCAAACACCCTACGCGAAACGCAAGAAATTTTGAAGCCAATGTAAAATTGACATCAGGAAGTATCGCTGATGTCATCATGTCTAATTCCCGTCAAAAACTGGAAGCAAACAGTGAACAAGCAGGTAGACTTTCGATTCAGGCACCAACAATTGCAGCAGAGGATTGCCCTGATTTACCGATCCAAAATGCTGAAACTGAATTCCTTGGTGCGAGTGCTTATATTCAAACCGACGCACCAGCGATTCGTGCGAAAACCAAGGAAATATTAGATGGAGAAGTCAATTCGTGGCGTGCGGCAGAAAAATTATGCCAATGGGTTCATACGGCCATTACGGAGAAAAAAGTAAGTGGCGGTTTCGGTTCATCATTAACTGCCCTGGAATCGCTCTCCGGGGATTGCACGGAACACACTGTGCTTTTTATTGCTTTAGCGAGAGCTGCTGGAATTCCGGCACGCATCTGCTCCGGTATTGCATTTGCACAGGGTGCCTTTTACTACCACCTCTGGGCTGAAGTCTACGTCGGCAGGTGGGTACAGATGGATCCAACATGGGGACAGACCATCGCCGATGCGAATCATATTCAACTTGACGGAAGTACCTTGGAATCAGATAATCTGAACGAATTCGCTGAAGGCGTTTTCCGAACGCTCAATCAACTTGAAATTGCCGTTGTTGAATAAGTATCCTATAGGTTCGCTCTGTCAGAACGGGGTTGGGTTTACAAACACTCTCAAGATTTACGCACGGTTTCTTAAAGTCCCCCTACCCCTGATAAGGGGGGATAAAGGCGTAGGGGATTTAGGGGTTAAAAATATGGAAAATACCGCTTTTTCTCTCCATAAGTCCGATATTTGCTCAGTTTGTGTAAGTCCTAACTCTGTTGATTATGAGGAGACATCCCTTTTCCTGTTAAAGGTTTCAATGATATCGTGTTTGTAGGTTCCACGGTGTATGTGGCAACGGATGCAGGTGTCACAGCGTCCGATGACGGAAAACAGTGGCGTGCTATTACCGATGCGGAAGGAACGTCCGTTATTATCGGACGATTAGCCGCTGATGGCACAACGGTTTATGGTGTTTCCAAAACAGGTGTCGATCGGTTGGAAGACGAAAACGACACGTGGAAAGAGGTCGTGTCAGAGGTGCCAGAGCGGGTGACTTCGTTTGCTGTTGATGGGAACGTGTTGTACGTCGGCACGCAGGACAACGGCATGCTGCACTTCAATCTTGACGAATGATAGAAATCAGTATATCTTACCTGGGCGGTGCAACAATACCGCCCTTCCTACCGCCATCCCCTCTTTTTCTTCAAAATCCTCTTTTTTCCGATTAAGCAACTATTTTGCGCTATCTTGCGTCACTATAGTTAACGCAAGTTGCCACTTGTTTATAGACATAGTCCCCCTACGGGGTGCGGTCGCTTGAATATACCGTTTTCTATAGACATACCACCCCTACGGGGTGAAGAAAGTGTCCGAAAAACTGTGTTACAATGCCCAAAATCCGTTGGTAGCAACTTGGGTTATAGTTAATACTCGAGATTGGACAGTTTTTGAACTGGATCCGGCGAACCAAGATAATATGAACCGAGGGGCCCTGCTAATAACATTGATACCTACGCTATATGTGTCGTTGCTGCGCCTAAAGCTATGAAGACGGTGATGTCACCAGCACACGATGACCATGCCCAAATTTGGATTAATGGGGATAAGTGGTATAACAATACGACTTGGACAGGTGGCGCGCAGGTTGTTAATTATAACATTGAAGTCAAACTGAAAAAAGGTGCCAATTCTCCCGAAATAATGCACCTTTGCGAACAAAAAATTGTCTCATTAATAGTTAAAATCTCCATTTCCAGCAGGAATACGTTTTACTAAACTTTGGACAATATTAAGATGACCAAAGATTTTCGATCAAATACCGTCTTTTGTAGCATAGACTGTTAGTCTGTGCCTCCGTAGCATAAACTGTTATATTTTTCTTCGTGTTTGCACTTAGCAGAGTATTCGCAGAAAAACACCAAGTCGCTGGAAAACGCCACATAAAATGGACTGGAATTGTCCAAACTATAGTAGTTAATATGTCATTAATCAACTTTCGCTTTCTGGAGGTGCCTCATGAAAAATGACGATGTTGCACTTATTCGACGAGTCCTCGCTGGCGATGAAACCGCCTTTGCTGAACTGGTGAATAAATATCAAAAGCCGGTTCATACACTGGCTTGGCGAAAAATCGGGGATTTCCACATCGCTGAAGATATTACTCAGGACACTTTCCTGAAAGTGTATCAGAGCCTTCACACCTTGAAAGATCCGAACCAGTTTTCTGGATGGCTCTATGTGATTACAGCAAACCTATGTGCTACATGGCTCCGCAAAAAACGGATACAAACACAGCCGTTGGAGAGCACAGAGACAACGATGATACAGGAAGATGCTTATTCCCGACACGTTACCGAAGAACGGAGTAGAACCGCAGTTGAGGCACAGCGCGAAGTCGTTAAAAAGCTGCTCGCGACGTTGAAAGAGAGTGAACGCACAGTGATGACCCTCTACTACCTTGGTGAGATGAAGGTTGAAGAGATTAGTCGATTTTTGGGCGTATCGGCGAGCACTATTAAAAGTCGCCTCAGGCGTGCGCGGAACCGTTTAAAAGAGGAGGAACCGATGATTAGAGAAGCACTCGACCATTTCCAAATTACACCGAACCTTACAGAGAATATCATGCGCGAGGTCTCGCGTCTAAAACCGATTGCGCCATCTAATAGCAAGCCATTCGTGCCGTGGGCAATAGGTATTTCCACCATAGCAGTCATATTTTTAATGTTAGGTGTCGGCAGTCAATACCTATCGCGTTTCCAAAAGCCATATAGTTTTGACGCGACTTCAGAAATGACCGTTGAACTCATTGAAGCACCTATCGTGCTGAACCTTGAATCCAGACCGGATGTTCGGACGCAGTTGGGGAATGTCAACACGCCGAGCAAAAGCGATACTGCTAACCAACAGCCTAACAATGTGTCGGCATCGGTTGCAGACGCGCAATCAGATGAAACGGATACGGACTATTCTCAATGGCAGCTGCCCAAAGAGGCGAAGGCACGTTTTGGTAAAGGCGGCATTAATGCGATCCAGTTTTCACCGGACGGCACACAACTCGCCGTCGGGAGTAACATCGGTATATGGCTGTACGATGTGGAGACAGGTGAAGAGAAGTCTCTATTTGCGGGGATGTGCCAATCGCTCGCATTTTCGCCGGATGGTAAAACGCTCGTCAGCACAGGGCAGGACGGCACAATTCTCTTGTGGAATTGGGATGAAGTCCTCGCGGGGTCATCGAAAAATGAATAATGGTAAAAAAGGTTGTAAAGGAGGTACCCACCTGCGGATGGTACGTGCTTACCTCCTTATCCTTATAACGTGTACTCGCTATGAGTTCATACCAAACGGAGGTCAAACTAACTGCATGAAGTTACAATTAATCGCTGGTCTACTTGTGTTCTTGGTATCCTTGCCTGCATACGCACAGAACGGTGATGTTGAAGGGACGGTCTATCAGCGAAGCACGGAGAAACCCGTTGCAGGAGCGGATGTCCGCATTATCGAAACAGAACAGACCCAAAAAACCGATGAAAATGGTATCTTCCAATTCACAGAACTCCCCGAAGGCACCTATACCTTTGTTGTTACGCATCCACTTGAAACCACACCTACCTCAATCTCGGTTGCCATCAGCAGCGGGGATACCACCGAAATTAAAATATACTTAAGCGAGGCAGTTAAATTAGAAACCGTTGTCGTTGAGGGGAAACGTCTTCCACCAACGATCAGTCGTACAGAAATCCGCGGCAGCGAACTCCTACGCATCCCCGGTGCTGCCAACGATGTTCTCAAAGGATTGATGACGCTTCCAAGCATCGGTATCCCAAACGATTATTTTGGCGTGCTTTACATCCGTGGAAGTGAACCGGGATCAAACCTTTACTATCTTGACCGGACACCACTCGGATACCCGTTTCACTGGGGCGGTTTACTTTCAACGATTAGTTCAGAAACGGTTGATGATATTCACATCTACCCTGGTGGCTACGGTGCGGAATTCGGATTGGATTCTCAAACCGTACTTGATATCCACGCCCGCGCCAGCATCGACGAACGGTTCGATGGGAAATTTAACCTCAATATTTTCTATTCTGAAGGGTTGCTTGAAGGGAAGATTGGAGAGAAAGGATACGTTTCGGTCTCAGGACGGCGCAGTTACTTCGATCTCATCGCTGGACGGATTGACGAAAGCCAGACAGGTGAAACACAGCAGTTTCCGTATTTCTCGGATTATCAACTCAAATTTGTCTATCCGCTCACTGAAAACCACAATCTCACGGTTAATGCATTCGCCGCAACTGACCATTTTCATGTTGAGACAGAGGATCAGGAAGCAGATGATGAAATGGAAATAGACGATCCTTTTGAGGCGTATGCCTTTTTCAAAAATGGATTCAATGGACAAGGCATTCATCTGCATTCAAAATTTACCGAAAATCTCACGTCCAATTTATCGCTGACCCGTTCACTTAATTTTCTTGATATAGACTTAGATACGGTTTTCTCGGAGACTATCTTTACAGATGAAAACGATGAGGTCATCGCTAAATCCAAGGATTCTATCGCGTATAACTTAAAGGTTAACGTTCCGGTCTATACCCTCCGCGAAGACGTGTCCTACAGATTAACACCTAAGGTCCAACTTGAACCGGGGTTTCTCCTCGCGTTTAGTCCGGCAAACAGTACGGAACATTTCAGTTACCCGGCATTTGAAGAAGAAATACCAGATGATCAGACAGTCAGCGAACTGTTTGAAACAGATCCAACGAAAGTCGGGTTTGACGATGATGGAACGCTGCGGCTACGGACGACTGAAACCAGAGACTATGCATTTGGACACGATTTACAACGTGCCGAAGGCTATCTACAAACCCGATACGATCCTTTGCCGATGCTTTCAGTCGCGCTCGGTGTCCGGGTTGATTACTTGGATGTGATAGAGCAGCTTTCTGTTCAACCGCGTGGGAGTGTGAGTATCAAACTTCCGATCGGTTCTAATCTCTGGTTTGCTTATGGGCACTACGAACAGAGTCCACAACTGTCCGAGCTGCTATCAGAGAATGGGAACGCAGCGTTAAAATCAAGCCTTGCACGCCACTATATCATGGAGCTGGAACATGAGCTCTCATCTCAAACAGAGTTGAAGTTTGCAGCCTATTACAAAGGTGCCCAAGACTTAATAACCGAAGACGCGGTATCAAATTTCCTCAATCAAGGGTCTGGATATGTTGGTGGTGTAGAGGCGTTCCTGCGGCATCGGATTCCCGATCAGTTCTTTGGATGGATTTCGTATGCTTACACGCACGCCGAACGTCGAGAAAATCCTGATGTTAGATATCAACCGTATCTATTCGATAACACACACATCGTTAGCATTGTGGCAAACTATAATTTTAGCCCAGATTTTGAGATTGGCGCGAAGTGGCAGTATCTCAGCGGCACCGCCGAAGCACCTATCAGCTCTATCGTTCTCATCCAAGACCCAGTAACGCGCGGATTGAATCCGCTCTTCGCAAGTTTTAGCCGCGTCTTAGGTGCTAAACTGACACCCTACCACAAGTTAGATTTGCGGATAAGTCGCAAATGGAATTTCATGGGCATGAAGATAGGTGGATTCATTGAAGTGCTCAATGTATACAATCGTAAAAATACCATTGAGTTTATCCAGAATGAAGGGACATTTGAAGTACAAGGCGAGGAAGTCACAATTGAAAAACACGAGGTGGGAGAAGCCAGGCAACTTCCGTTACTGCCCTATTTGGGGTTGACGGTTGAATTTTGAAGTTGGCTCTGGGTTTCTTTACGGAACACATACACTTATGATATAAATGGGTTTTCTCCGTAAGTATGTTTTATTTCTCTTTGCACGAATACGTTTCTCAGCGAGATGTGTAGGTTTCCGAAACGTGTTGTACAAAAAATTGCAGAATTTTGCAACCGTTTTCCCCCTAACTCGCGTCACAAGGTGTTAATGTGGCATACTGAAACTCCCTTTTGGAGATGTCTAATGAGAAACGACGATATTCGACTGATTCAATGTGTCCTTTCAGGTGATGACACTGCTTTTGCTGAACTTGTGAAAAAGTACCAAAAGTCAGTTCACGCGCTTGCGTGGCGGAAGGTCGGCGATTTCCATATCGCTGAGGAGATTACGCAGGACACCTTCCTGAAAGCATACGAAAAACTCACGACCCTGAAGGAACCGCAAAACTTTGCGAGTTGGCTCTATGTGATAGCGGCACGCCGCTGCGTTGCGTGGCTTCGTAAGAAGCGGTTACGGATGCAGTCGCTGGAGGCAACGAGTAGCCTGCAATTAGAAAAAGCGACATATTCTGGATATGTCGTTGAAGAGAACGCGCGGACAGCGATAGAAGCGCAACGCGAAGTCGTCAAAAAGCTGCTTGCGAAGTTACAGGAAAGTGAGCGGACGGTCATGACACTCCACTACTTCGGGGAGATGACGTGTGAAGAGATCAGCAAATTTCTGGGTGTGTCGGTGGGTGCGATTAAAAGTCGTCTCAGCCGAGCGCGCCGCCGTTTAAAGAAGGAGGAACCCATGATACGCGAGGCTTTAGAGAATTTCCAAATCACACCGAATCTTACGGAAAATATTATGCGCGAGATTTCGCGTCTGAAACCGATTGCTCCACCTGGTAGCAAACCATTCGTGCCGTGGGCAGTAGGTGTTTCCACATTAGCAGTCATCTTTTTGATGTTAGGTATTGGTAGTCAATACTTATCCCGTTTCCAAAAACCTTACAATTTTGACGCGACTTCAGAAATGACAGTTGAGCTCATTGAGGCACCCGTGGTGCTGAACCTTGAATCCAGACCGGATGTTCGGACGCAGTTGGGGAATGTCAACACGCCGAGCAAAAGCGATACTGCTAACCAACAGCCTAACAATGTTTCAGCATCGGTTGCAGAGGCGCAATCAGAGGAAACGGATACGGACTATTCTCAATGGGAGCTGCCGAAAGAAGCGAAAGCGCGTTTCGGAAAAGGCGGTATTAATGCGATTCAGTTCTCACCGGACGGCACGCAACTCGCAGTCGGAAGTAACATCGGTATATGGCTGTACGATGTGGAGACAGGTGAAGAGAAGTCTTTGTTTACGGGCACGTGCCGATCCCTAGCATTTTCGCCGGATGGCCGTTTCCTTGCCAATAGCGGCGGAAACTTCCACTCTGACGGGTCGAAAGTCCAATTGTGGGAGATAGCTACCGGACGTGAAGTGTTGCTTCCAGAGGTATATGATTCTGCTACAGCGTTACGGTTTTCTTCTGATGGGAAATGATTGTCAGCGTGGGTAATGCAGGATGGGCACTTGTCAGTTTGGATATTGAAACTGGAGAGGTGACTGCAAGGCCTTTCTTCAAGAGTGAGCCAGTTGGCGTGTTTGGTTCGGAAGGTGGTGTCTATGCAATCACACACGATAAGGTCGCCGGTGGGCGGGCAGATGGGAAAATTCAGTTATGGGACACAATAGCCGACAAAGCGTTACCCACCCTCAGAGGACATATAGATTTGTCGGTTCAGCCGCTGGATAAACCTTTGTCTCTCGGATCACGGTTTAAAAATCAGGTTTTAGCGGTGGCTTTTTCACCCGATGGCACGCGTCTCGCCAGTGGAAGTATGGATAAGACAGTGCGATTATGGGATCTCACCGGCGACAGCGACTGGATGACACTCCAAAAACATACGGGTTGGACAAACGTGTTAGCGTTTTCACCGGATGGTGAAATGCTTGCCAGCGGGAGTACCGATAAAACGGTGCAGTTGTGGAACACTGCTACTGGAGAACCCGTCGCTGCATTTACTGGCCATATCAACGGTATTACTGCATTAGCGTTTTCACCGGATGGCAGCACGCTTGCGAGTGGTAGCGCAGATGGCATGATCTGGTTCTGGAATACACAAACTGAGACTCCGTTGGCTGACCTTATCGCTGGACACACGCAGTCGATGCAGGCGGCGACTTTCTTTGAGGATAGTTCTACGCTTGCGGGTGTTGCATTTAATGGTGAAATTACCTTTTGGGATGTAGAAACATTGCAAAAGTCCACTGTCCAAGCTACAGGACATCGAGATTGGCTCACGACTTTAGCGTTCTCACCCGATGGCACGAGACTCGTTAGTGTAGTGGCAGAAGGGACTCGGATCTTCGGGATAGGACTTTCTACTTGGCGTTCAGACCATTTGATTCGCCTGACGGATGTAAAGACAGGTCGTGAATTGGCAACCTTGCAATATCGTAGAGGTGCCCGAGAACTGACCTTTTCTCCTGATGGCGAAACGGTGGCGTTTACGGGTCTTGGTGAAATCCGCCTGTGGAATACAAGAACCGGTGATGAACAAGCGATACCTCTCGCTGATCTGAGAGCTGGTATTAACAATGTACCCGGAGTTTTGGCATTGGCATTTTCGCCACATGGCACATGGCTCGTCAGTGGAACTGATCAGGGGAAAATTCAAATGTGGGACGTTGTGACCGGTAGAGCCTTGGCTGTCTTTGCAGCACCGACGGAGCAAGAGAATCTGGGGCGTATCTTGGCATTGGCCTTTTCGCCAGACGGTACCTTGCTCGCCGCCGGAATACGGGGTCACATTCATTTATGGGAGGTGGATACCGCGAATAAGCTTTTCTCGGTTAACACTGAGCATAGGCGAGGCGACAAACCTTTCAGTGGTGCTGCCGAACCGTTGGTATTTTCGCCTGATGGCGCGGTGCTTGTTAATGGACTTCACGTGGGCGCAATCCAATTATGGGACGTTGCGACGGGAGACAAAATCGCTGTGCTTGATGAGCATACACAAAAGGTAGAGACATTAGCATTTTCGCCTGATGGGAAAACACTCGTCAGCACAGGCGAGGATGGCACAATTCTCTTGTGGGATTGGGATGAAATCCTCGCGGGTTCCTCTAAAAGCGAATAACGGTAAAAACAGATTGTAGTGGAGGTAATCACTTGCGGATTGCAAGTGTTTTGCCTCCTTAACCTTGATCCCTTTTGTCTTAGCATTACACCTTCCGTATTTCTATTATGCTTCTTCGCTAAATTTGTGCTATAATCCCACTCACAGAAAGAAGCAACTACAAATCCTTCTTATACCAAATCTAATTGATGATCCATCTTAAAAGTGCCACCATTTTTGATATGCCCGGTTCGGTTAGGAAACCGAACCTACCGGGCCTGGGTGGACGATGTATGGTTAATGCAATATAAACTTTTAGAAATGGTATTACCTCTCGTTATCACCAGAATGGAATCTTGTCTCTCTTTTCATGAACCTGTATCCTCCTGCGAAGCGTGCTAAATAAAAATTTTCAGAATTGTGAAACTTTTTAATGGCTCGTCGCGTCACTAAGGGTTGATGTAAAGCAATGAACATTCCCTGTCCAGAGGTGTCCGATGAAAAACAACGATGTCCAACTCATCCAACGCGTGCTTGACGGCGATGATTCGGCATTTTCCGCGCTCGTGAGAAAATATCAGAGATCCGTTCATGCATTGGCATGGCGGAAGATCGGAGATTTCCATATTGCTGAGGATATTACACAAGAGGCGTTCCTGAGAGTATATCGGCAACTCTCAACGCTGAAAGAACCACAGTCCTTTGCGAGTTGGTTGTATGTCATCACCGCGAATCAGTGCAAAGCGTGGCTCCGGAAGAAGCGGACGTGGATGCAGTCGTTGGAAGACACAAGTCGCGCGCAGTTAGAAAGAGCGACCTACTCTGGACACATCATTGAGGAGAACGAGCGGATGACAGAAGAAGCACAACGCGCAGTTGTCAAGAAACTGCTTGAAAAATTGCAAGAGAGTGACCGAACGGTTATCACGCTCTATTACCTCGGAGGAATGACGTATGAGGAGATTAGCAATTTTTTAGGGGTATCGGTGGGTGCGATTAAGAGTCGGCTTCACCGAGCAAGACAGCGCTTAAAGAAGGAGGAACCCATGATACGAGAGGCTTTAGGCAACTTTCAAATTACGCCGAATCTTACGGAAAATATTATGCGCGAGATTTCGCGTCTGAAACCGATTGCGCCATCTAACAGCAAACCGTTCGTGCCGTGGGCAATAGGTGTTTCCACAATAGCAGTTGTGCTTTTGATGTTGGGTATTGGAAACCATCAATACCTGTCGCGTTTCCAAAAGCCGTATAGTTTCGATGCACCATCAGAGATGACAGTTGAGCTGATTGAAGCACCCGTGGTGCTGAACCTTGACTTCAAACCGGATATTCGGACGCAACTTGGGAGTGTTAACACACCGAGCGATGAAGATACCTCCAGCCAGCAGCCCAAGGACGTTTCAGCATCGGTTGCAGACGCACAATCAGGCGAGACAGTTAAAAACCACGCACATTGGAAGTTGCCTAAAGCGGCAAAAGCACGTTTCGGAAAAGGTGGAATTAACACAATTCAGTTTTCGCCAGACGGAACCCTACTCGCAGTCGGTAGCCACATCGGGGTATGGCTGTATGATGTGGAAACAGGCAAAGAGAGGGTGCTGTTTGCGGGGAAGTCTCAATGCCTCGCTTTTTCGTCTGATGGTCGTTTTCTTGCCAGTAGCGGTGGTTATTCTGGTGAGATAGAAATTCAAGTGTGGGAGGTAGTTACCGGGCGTGAAATGTCGCTCATTGATCGGTATGCTTCTGCCTCGGCGTTACGGTTCTCTTCAGATGGAAAAACGCTTATCAGTTTGAGTAGTTCGGGAAATGCGATTACCAAGTTGAATGTTGAGACTGGTAGAGGAAAAACAAAGCATCTCAAAACTGGGTTATTCGGGATCGGTCTGTTTAGTTCAGAGGATTTTAGTGGTGTTTACGCGATGACGCGCGATAAAATCGCGATTGGAAAACGAAACGGGGTGATTCAGGTATGGGACGTAGCAACCCGTAAAAAGTTATCGACGCTCAGAGGACACGTAGATTTGCCGCTTCAGCCGTTAAATAAACCTGTGCATCCGCTGTTCAAAAGAAATTGGGTGTTATCAGTGGCGTTTTCGCCGGATGGCACGCGTCTCGCCAGTGGCAGCACAGATACGACAGTCCGATTGTGGGATACTACTGGTGACAGGGATTCGATGACGCTGCAGAAACATACTGGACCGACAAATGTGCTGGCGTTTTCACCCGATGGAAAAATGC
Source organism: Candidatus Poribacteria bacterium (assembly GCA_965208735.1). Taxonomy (GTDB): domain Bacteria; phylum Poribacteria; class WGA-4E; order WGA-4E; family WGA-3G; genus WGA-3G. The sequence continues at coordinate 2,484,089 of CBDBPM010000002.1, read as the reverse complement.
TTGCCAGCGGCAGTACCGATAAAACTGTGCAATTATGGGACACCACTACGGGCGAACCCCTCGCGACGCTTACCGGTCATCTCAACGGTATTAACGCGTTAGCATTTTCACCCGACGGTAACACACTCGCCAGTGGGAGTACGGACGGTACAATCCGATTCTGGGATGTAGCGGCTGGAACACCACTCGATGAGCGTATCACCGGACACACACAGTCTATGAAAACAGTGGCTTTTTTTCGGGATAGTTCCACGCTTGCAAGTGCCGCATTTAACGGTGAAATTACCTTTTGGGATGTGGAAACAGCGCAAAAGTCCGCTGTCCAAAATAGTGGACATCGGGATTGGTATTCAACTATAGCGTTTTCGCCGGATGGCACGAAACTCATCAGTGAAGCGTCAGAGGGTTCTATAATTTTTAGTGGGATTTCTATTACGAATCCAGATAATCTCATTCGGTTGACGGATGTCTGGACTGGAGACGAACTCGCAACCTTGCCGAAACATGCCAGAGAATTCATCTTTTCTCCTGACAATAGAACTAAAACGGTCGCGACTACGGCGGGGCGTGACATTCGCTTATGGAATACGGAAACAGGTGATGAATTGGTAATTCCGGTTCTTGATGCCCTGCCCCTCGGCATGCACGACAATCCGCCAACAATTTTGGAATTGGCGTTTTCACCAGATGGTAGATGGCTTGTTAGTGGAACTACAGAGGGAGACATCCGAATGTGGGACGTTGCGACCGGTGAGGCTTTGACTGTCTTTGCAGAACCGACGGAACAAGAGAACCTGGGGCATATTTCGGCATTGGCGTTTTCACCAAACCGCGCCTTGCTCGCTGCTGCTACAAAGAATCAGATACATTTATGGGATGTGCATACCGGTCATAAACGTTCTTCGATTCACACTGTGTATAAACGAGGTAGAACGACATTTCATGATTCACCAAAATCGTTGGTGTTTTCAACAGATGGCGCAATTCTCGTCAGTGGGCATGGCAGCGGGACAATCCAATTATGGGATGTCAAGACTGGAGACAGAATCGCTGCCCTTGATGGGCATACGCAGCAAATAGAGACGTTGAAATTTTCGCCTGACGGTGAAATGTTGGTTAGCACAGCACAAGACGGCACAATCTTTTTGTGGGACTGGAATGAAGCCATCACGGGTTCGTCCGGCACCGACAAATAGTTTTTGGTTAACCCTATTCGGAGCAAATATCATTGTGAAAAGTATATCCACTCTTTTGAAGACATTTTATAACCTATTCGTCATTTTAGGTGTTTGTCAGATTTTGTTGTTTTTCGGTTGTTCTGGTGAACCGGATGTAACTTTAGAACCAAAAGACGCAGCTGAGGAAACAGCAATAGATACGAATGCTGAAGTCACAGGCGAAGAATTATTATACGAAGAAACATTCAGAGCGTTGCAGCAAGCCTACGAATCTCCAATTTTAGATGATCGGTTTGAGACACTTCATCGAATCAGTTCGGATCCTGTCTATTTTGCTTTTCTCAGAAATGCTTATCCAGACGTGCAGCATCAGGACTTTAAGACCTTTGTTAAGAATAGTCCGCCGAATGCCGAGGTATACGAAATTGTTTTGCATAAACATTTCGGACAACCTACAAGGACGGACATCGTTGTGGCTCATCGTATGCACCAAGGCTTCCAAAAAGGCAGGATTTTAGTCTATCATAGAACAGATAAGAACGCAGTGATAGATGAAGTCCTTATCCCTGCTTTTAAGGAACCCCCTATTTTCGGGTGGGCTGCGGAACGTTTCAAGGATGATGAAGAAGGTTTTGAGGCATTTGATGCGGATTTTCAACGATTGAGCCGAGACATTGAGTTCGGGAATATCATAAAGATAAACAAAATCCTTATGGATCAAGGTAACGAACGGCGACGTGACGATGGGTTTATTTGGCTTATGCTGCGAGAACCAGCTTTGATGGGACAGGTCCTTGATAGTTTTAATGATACTGAGATATTTCTTGAATGGCTCAAAGGGGAATTCCAGGAATCAGAGATAAGGTTCTAAATCTAATATATGGTAGTTGGAGAAGTGGTGATTGGTTAATGGTAGTTGGTTATTGGTAAGAAAAGACCTCTTACCAACCACTATTAACTATTAACCATTAACTAACACAGGTTACAGTTCCGCACTGACTGTCATCTCTAAGCGGTGTTCAGGTTTGCGTTGCTTCGTGGAGAGTAGACGGTAATTGAGTCGAAATAGTAGATCGGTGAATTTTCGTAATCTGTAATCCGCTGTTGTGCGAACTTCGTGGCTGATGCCTTCGTAGAAAGTATATTGCGCGAAGGGGATACTACCGCTGCTTTTGCCGTAGCCGAGTTTGTAGTTGAAATCAATGCGTCCCTTGCCGATGAGGCTGTACGTGATACGGTTTTCATAAGAAAAGGTGCGGGTTTTGGCTTCAGGTTCCTCATCAAGCCACTCTTCGTCGGTTGTCCGTTTATAGCCGCCGATACCGCTCCATCGTAGGGTATTACTCAACTCGTATCGGAGGTTCAGTTCAGTTATCTGCTCAAACTGACGGAGGTCTGATATAGGTGTAGGAGGCGGATCTCCTATCTCCTCGGTAGGATCGGTTCCCTGCGCGAGTTCCTCAAAATTGAATTGACTATATTTTTCGTTTTCGCGACGTTGTTCCCAATTCGCTCCAACAGACAAGCGTTTCGTAGGATTCACAGAGAAACCGACATCCCAAGTGTTATACAGTCTGTGGCGTTCTTGGTTATTAATCCGCTTGTTAAGCGTTTCACCAGTGCGGAGATTGAACTCAAGGCTGAACGCGGGTGAAGGTGAAAACTCAAGTCGGTGGTGTTGATTCAACCGCCCGAAAAGTGTGTCCGAACCTTGTAGACTTCGGAGCAGATACAGAGACACGGCATCTTCTACCTCCTGTTCCTCCGTTAGCCAAAATCGTATTTGACCTCTGAGTGCGCTCAGAAACCATTCCAAATAGTTAACAGTTACCAGTTTTCGGTTATCAGTTAAAGAGGACTCTGGTTCAACAGATCCATCCCTTAACTGACCACTGATAACTGAAGGCTGACGACCATTTGGTGTTGGACGCAAGCTATCGCGTCTCAACATCGATTCACGTTGCTGCTGTTGGCGCGCTCTGGCACGCCGTGCGAAATACTGACGGGGTTGAAAACGGACACGGAATTCGGCATCTACTGCTGTTGTCGGTTTATCACCGACATTCTGGTAGATTTTGATGTAGGTGCCTTCCTCGGGATCTTCTACATAGTGGAGATCATCCAATTTCACGTAATAGCCTTCACCGGGTTGGAGCAGAACGCCTGTGTGTGGATGAATGTTGGTATAGATTTCGTGGCGTTGGCTGGTCAATTTTTTATCTAACTCGTAGGTGAGTTCTATGTCAATTGCGCGACTGAGTGGTGTCAACTGAAGGTTGATATCGGCGAGTTGCGTCGTCGTATCTGCGCCGATATCCGTGTGTGCTTTCAGCATCCGTCGTGCAAGGTTAGCAGTCAGATTTACCCCGCCACTGAGAAAAGATTTTTGCTGTGAAAAAAGACCCACTTTCCACGTCCGCGCCGTCGTACTTCGCTGCCAATCTGATAGACCGATCGGTTCGTCGTCCACAGTGAGCAACGGCTCTTTCGCATAAGCCTCCTCAAGTTCGTAGCTGGTGTTGACGGATACCCAACTGAATTTGACAAGATCCACGCGTCCAATCGCACGGTCCCGCTTTCGGTTGAGTGTGGCATTGCGCGCCTCGTTTGATTCCAATCTGCCCAATGTCCCAATAATTCTGAACGGACCGAGGGGATAGGAGAGGTTGCCTTCCTGTCGCGACTTCCGCTGCGATTGTGTTCGTGTTGAATCTTCACTCTCCACACGCGAACTGCTCCGATAATCATCCCAGCGGAAATTCGGTAACTTCCGCAGCAGCTGCGCGCCCTTAGACGGTGCTTTTTCTGATTCATCAGTCGCTCTCGCTTGTCCGCTTAGTAGGGGGTTTTTGCTTGGGTGTTTCTGCAAGGTGACCTCGCCCCTACGGGTGCGGGTAGGAATTACACTTCCACTGCCTGAACGTTGATTGAAGTTTACGCCCCAATTGAAATTATCACGGATAGTTGCGTTTGTAGTAGACAAGGCTTCTGTTTCGCTCCCCAACCCCCCTTTATCCCCCCTTATCATGGAGGTGTCTGTTGTCGGTTCTCTCTCTTCGCTCCTACCGACTCCGGCATTAACGCCTAACCAATCTGTCGGCATCAATCGAATGTCAAAGTTCGCGGCTCTTTCATCTCGGGCAATTTGCGATCGTCCTGCACCATCGAACAGAAACGCATCGTCGAATCCTTCTTTAGCGTATTGCGTTTCATAACGGGAACGGGAACGGTTACCACTTGATGCGCCAACAGGCACAAAGTCAGCATCCATTGCCCGTATCTCAAGATTTGTGTGTAGGAGGGGTTTGTAACCCCGATTCCGTTTATCTGTCCATGTTGCGAAATCCCAGTCTGCAGAGCCGATCAGTTTCCACGCTTGACTCACCTCTTTACGGTCTACGGTAGAATAGGTATTTTTATCAAGATTGCTGTAGGCGAGTTCACCTTCAACCCACGCTTTTTCGGTGATGTTCACACGGCTTTCTACTCCCCATACCGTATGTTTCTGCGGTGCTGTGAGCAGCGATCCGTCTTCCTTTGGATCGAGGATATTTTGGCGCAGTGCCTCGAGGTCCGTGTCTCCAAGTTGAATTAAAGCCTGTTCAGGTTGGTTTAGGTCTGACTCAACGGCATAAGAGGCACCAAGACTTACTCGTTCACCCGGCAGTGTAAAGACGCTGCTGAGTCCGTAAAGATTCTGTTGATATGCGCGTTCTTCAGGGATATATTCAAAGTCAATCCGAATTGTGTCGTTGCTTGTTATGAGGTGCTTGCTGTTGAATTCAACGATCGGATCCCCATATTCTCGGATGACGTAATCGTTGTTCTCACCGCGCCGCATCCGCTCGCCATTCAGCCAGACAATTTCACTGCCGGCTTTCACGATGACGTATTGCCCATCAACAGTGAGTCGATATTCGCTACGTCCTTCCTCTCCGCGAAGGACTAAACTGGTAGACTGTCCTTTCGGGATAGCACTCGGAATGATGTGAAATTTCCCCCACTTGAAATCGCCTTCGACTTGTACGCCTTCGAGTGCCCGTGGAAAAAAGATGAACTCCGAGGCACCGAGTGATCCCTCAAAGTCGCCTAACGTACCTCTCATATTCGGATGCGTGATACGAACCAATTTTTGATCGATGTCTTGGATATTCTCGGTTGTGCCTTCGGGTTGAATTGGTAAATCTTGGTCGGATAACAGCGCAAGGATACTGATATTTTCTGAGACATTACCCTCTACATTAACACGCAATTCCTGATTCGGCGTTAGGTCACGCCCGCTTCCAACCGAGATACCGAATGTTTGGCTACCGGAGACTTCTAATTGGGATGTCTGGCTATCGTCTATCGGTTGTTGGGAACCATCCGCAAAGAGGTTTTCTGATAAACCAGAGTCCTCTTGCTGACTGCTGAGTGTTGACTGCTGACCGCTATCGGGATTTTGCTCACCGTACAGGTCGCGTTTATAGACCTCTTTTATAGCGAAGGGCAGCGTGCGATAGGTTATCTTTAATCTGTAGGGGTCGGTAATGGCATTCGGCACCACCCCTTTATCCCCCCTTATCAGGGGGGTAATAGTGATTTTTCCGGGGTAGAAATCGATTTGATAGTCTACATTTCGTACAAGGACTTTTCCGTTCGCTGCTGTTAACTGTTCACTGTTAGGGAGAATTGGTGGGTATTTCACCGTAAATTGGTGTTCACCGGTTTTCAGTTCAACGGACTCTGTTTTCTGGAGAACGGAAAAGGTGGGAAGTTCAAGGGCTTTAGTTTTGTCATCAGCGGATTCTTGTGCGGTACTTCCGGGACGTGGTAGCAAGCACAAACAGAAGGAAACGAGGAAAAAGAGTCGGATACGCATTGACAGTTGTCAGTTGTCAGTTGTCAGTTGTCAGCTATCAGTTAAGAGATAACTTGAATAAGTCAAAAACCTCTTTACCCGATGACCGATAACTGATAACCGATGACCATTCCTCCGATGGCTATTTCTTCCGGAAGACTTGGAATACCTTTATGTTATTCGCTTCCGCATCACTCACAAAGACGCGTCCATTTTTCGAGACTGCGATGCCTATCGGTTCAAGAAGCGTAGGGGTCGTAAATTCTGCGATACTCTTACCATCAGGTGCGAAAACTTGGATACGCCGATTACCGCTGTCCGTTACGTAGAGATAATTCCAATCGTCTAAGGCGATGCACTTCGGTTCCCGCAGGAGTCCGAGACGCTCTCCTGCACCGCCCCAAGCACTGATCGGATTGCCGCTGAAGTCGTATTTTTTGATGAGGTGGTTGCCCGTATCAACGACGTAAACATTCCCGTGGGCATCGACAGTAAGGTCTGTAGGATTCCAGAATTGTTCCGTACCACTCCCGAAACTGCCTCGTGCGACAACTGGAACACCCGAAACGTTGAATTCAATCCAGCGATGATTGCCGGTATCTACAACATACACCTCGCCATTTCGTCCGATACCGATGCCTTCGGGTTGGTCTAACAGGGTGCCTTCAATGCTCTGGTTGAGCGGATAAAAAATTTGATCAACGAAATTGCAGTATTGCACCCGATTGTTTCGCGTGTCTGCGACATAGAGGTGGCGGTAACTCCGTTGGAAACTCAAGGCTATATCTGATGGATGATCAAACTCGCCTGTCTGCCAGCCACGTCCGCCAAATTCCGTGATGTAATTTCCAATGGCATCAATAACTTGTACCCGATTGTTCCCCGCATCGGCGATGTAGATCCTATCTGCTTCATCTATAGCGAGTCCCAAGGGTCTCTGAAATTCACCTGCGCCTTGTCCAGCAGTGCCGATCGTTTTGACGTAGCGAATACCAACGATAGGTAGCGGTTTGCGTTCACGGTTCGATGGGAGAATTTCAATCTGCCCCTTCCCTGTAACAGGCGGAGATCCCGGCTGCGCAACTTCACTTTCGGGGATGGCACAACTCAAACAAAGGACAAAAAGAAAAAAACACAAGGAGTAGTTAACAGTGGTCAGTGTCCAGTAACCAGTAAAGAAGCTTCCCTTCTGGTAACTGGTAACTGGTAACTGGTAACTGGTAAGCGGGGTTTCCAGATTAGCCGCGTTGCACTTTAAATTTGAAAACGAACGTCGTTTGTTGGTTATTGAAATCACTTGTGATTCTCGGCACGATGATACGTAAGCTGCTATATTTAATACTCCGTTTGCGGAAGTAGAGAAAGAATCTCGCGTATTGCCTCGGCATCACCGTTGTTTTTTCAATGTCTGCTCTGGGCAGTACTGCTGGATCGCCTTGTATTCTGATGGACTTGTCCCATCGGAACACTTCAGCCGCAAATTCAGGTGGCAGATTTGGTCTAAAATTCTTTTTTAGATAAAAGGATTCCTGCGATTTGTCAATCGGTTTTGTAACGTTACCAGTGCCATCGAGCATCTGACAATCTTTCTTTTTGAAGGATATCCAGTGGTTGGTTCCGTTATAGATAAAGACACCGAACGCATCAACTGCCTTCACATCGTTGAGCGGTACCACCATTGCCTTGATGCCGTTTTCGACATAACCGACAGTACCTGTCTGTGGCATAATGTGAGCATCCGGATCAAAGACAGGGACAATCATCTCTGGTTGGAAGGTGTCTTTTAGGAAATCTGGCACCTTTGCACAACTTAGCGGAATTAATGCCAAACAGAGTGCCGCTAAAATTTGTAAGAGGGACACCCGATGCGGTTCGACAATTTTCCGATCATTTGAGTTTTCGGCGGGTTGGAGGCTTTGTCGGGAGCCTAAAGTTTTCAGCAAATGTATCTCATTTTTCATTGATATTCTCCACGGCGCGCCTACAAGTTTTTTATAGTTATCAGTTATCAGTCTTCAGTTAATTAATATTTTGTGGCATTCAGATAGACTGTGGATCTCAGAAGATAATTGATGATCACAACAAAGTACCTGATAACGAACAACTGACGACTATTCTGGCTTCTCAGATTGAAAGGCGAGCATTGCAGCGCCAACAATGCCAGCGTCATTTCCGAGGTGTGCCTTTACAATTTCCATTTGCGCCGGTATGTCCATTGCACGTTTAAAGAGTTCAGTTCGGATCGGTTCAAAGAGCAGTTTCTCACCAGCTTCCGCAATGCCGCCACCGATGATCGCGATTTGAGGATTGAGAATATGCGCTATTGAGGTGAGGGCAATGCCTATATACCGCCCCGTTTCGGCAAAAATTTCAATTGCGAGTTCGTCACCTGCTTGCGCGGCTTCTGCTATCATTCGTGGTGTTAATGTCGTTCCGGCATTCGTTGCGGTGGCTAAAGTGGTACTGCGTCCAGCTGTTATCTTCTCTTGGATACGTTCCACGATGTTTTTCGCACCCGCATAAGCCTCAAGACACCCCTGATTACCGCACCCGCAATAACGCCCATCGGGTTCAACGACAGTATGCCCCAATTCGCCAGCAGTATTTTGGCTTCCGTGATAAACCTCACCATCAATCACTACACCGCCGCCTACACCTGTGCCGAGTGTCAATGCGACAAGGTTATTATATCCGACACCAGCACCGTGGTGCAGTTCACCTAAAGTCATTGCATTCACATCGTTGTCCATACCGCGGAGTACCGGTTTGTACTTTTTAGGGGTCTGTAGTTTCGCCAGTTCTGCGTTTACATAAGTAACAAGCGGAATATCACTCCACCCTGGAAAGTTAGGTGAAAAATGGACGACACCCGTCTCAGCGATGATAAGTCCCGGCGAACCGAGTCCAACCCCAATTTCGTGTACCTCGCTATAGGTTTCAGATGTTTGTGCGCCACTTGGTGGAGGTAGCTGTGTCGAGTCGGACTTTAATATTGCATGGATGCCTTGAGTTTCCGCTTCCACAAGGACTTGGCGAACGGCTTCTGCAATCCGCGATGCTACTACCTTGGGACCTCCTGTTTCTACGTCTGTCGGGACTACCACGCGACAAGAAATATCACCTACTGATGAAACCAATCCAGCCTTGATATCTGTTCCGCCAAGATCAACACCGATACTATGTTCTGTTTTTTCGATATTTTTAACTTTCCTTGCGGTTCGGTTAGGTGAGTTTGACACTTGAAGTCTCATTCCGTAGAGTTGCTTCCATTACATTACGGCTTACGTTTTTGGTTTTTTCATTAGAAACCCGATTTGGTTCTCACTGCGAAACAGGACAAATCGGAGCAGAACCTAATATTTAAAAAACCCGAAAAACGTGTGCGCCGTCACTAACATTACAGAGGTAAATTTCAGGTTCAATGCCGGTCTGTTCGTGGTACTCCGTTGTTACACAGGTCTGGAATATCTCTAAAGCGTCCCGATGAACAATGCTGACTGTGCATCCACCAAAACCGGCACCGGTCATACGACTCCCAATCACGCCAGTGATGCTACGTGCGATGTCGGTAAGCAGATCCAACTCTTTACAACTCACTTCGTAGTCATCACGCAGCCCGTTATGTGAGGCGTTCATTAGATTGCCGAAGTGTATAAGCGATTCATCTGTTTTTTCCGATGTTCTTTGGCTGCGCCTCTTGAGCACAGAAACCGCCTCTAACACGCGTGCATTTTCCTCAATGATGTACCTGCATCTTTTTTGTGTTAATGCCGGTAATTCTTCTTCATGTTTTTTGAAATCCGTTAGTGCGATATCACGTAGTGAAGAGATACCGGGTATCCACCGACTCAGAATATTCACGCCTCTTTCGCATTCAGCACGCCGTTTGTTGTATTCAGAGGCAGCAAGTTCCCGTTTTACCTTCGTGTTGCAGATTGCAATATAGTGCTCTGACAAATTGAGCGGCACCTGCTCATATTCGAGCGAACGACAATCGAGGAACAGTGCGTGGTTTTCTTTCCCTAACAGCGAAATTGTCTGATCCATAATACCACACTTAACATCAACGAATTCATGCTCTACGCGTTGACACAATGCTGCGAGTTCTTTCTTGCTATCCTCCGATTTTATTGTTTCAAGTTCAGAACCTGCCGTTAAAAAGGCGAGTGTAGCAGCGACTGAAAGTGCGGCTGAAGAACTTAACCCGGCGCCAATTGGCACATCCCCTGTGATGACTGCATCTATTCCAGTTATTTCTCTTCCTGATGCTTCGAGTAGGGATGCGACACCGATGAGATAATGACTCCAAGCGGGTGCCTGTGGCGGTATGACACTCAACGTGTCAAGGCTAAATTCCCAAGAATCGTCCACGTCCAGTGCATATAGTATGACCCGCCGGTCAGGTCGTTTCCGTGCAGCGATGTTAAGATATTTATCAATCGCGACAGGAAACACATAACCGTCGTTGTAATCTGTATGTTCACCGATAAGGTTCACTCTGCCGGGGGCAGATACGATGCATGTGGGAGGACGACCAAAGGCCTCTTCAAATTTCTGTGTAATGAAAGAGGTTCGACTGGACTTTTTGTTGAGAGTTGTGAACGTTCTCATAGCGTCGCCCGAAACGTCTTTTTTCATACTTGATTCCGTAGGGTGTGCATATTAAGCTCGTCCATGAGTTGTCGGGCGACAGCGTCGCTGGCTTTCATACTGGAGTCTGCCATTTCTGTTGGGGGCTTCAAAGGAATTTCCATCGGTATGAGATTCAACGGATCTTGTGCAAAGCGATTAAGAGCCTCGCGTTTTATATGTAAGCTATCTGAAGCCCGATTAAGATCTTCTTCTTCTGTCATATCCGGATCGCCATAAACAATTTCGACATTGGATAGAACGAAAAGCGTAGCGGTTTTCCAATCTGTGCCACTGTCGCCTCTGGTATTGACCAGAATAACGCTCCCGCCTCTCGTAAAAGAACTTTTCAGAGAAAACATACGTCCATTAGGAAGTATCAAATCCCCACCTTGTGCTTCTGATCCACAACCTTCAATTTCTATTCCAGTAGCGCGCATTAATGCTAAGGTAAAAACCTCAACGACACCGCCCACTGTAAACCTGTTTTCATAGATTGCCGTATTATATTTTTCAACAAGGTGCTTGACCCCTGTCTCATACTCCGTTTTTGCCTCACTGCTCAAATTTTCTTTTAAGTGCTTGAAGCAGTCCCTCTCTATCTCAAAGCTCGTGGTTTGTTCATCTGTTTCTCGATAGTTTTCGGTTTCTGTCTCTCGGAATAAAGACATTTGTCGGTTTTGTGCCACTGTTTTGCCCTCATACTTACGAATCGAACATTACCAGTTGATCTTCAGGTCTCACTGCTTGTTTTTCAAACTTCGGTAGCAAATGATATTTCCGTCGCGGTTCTTCATACAGACGTTGACACGTTAGCTCAATATATTTGGATTCTATCTCGTACCCTACACATTTGCGTTTGAATCTCAAGGCTCCCCGAGCGGTTTGTCCGCTTCCCAAAAACGGGTCAAGTATTTCATCACCGCGTTCAGAATAGAGTAGCACCAAGCGTCGGACGAGTTCATCGGGGAATGGACACGGGTGATCGATCGTTTTCGGTGGCACGGGTGCGATATGCCAAATCGAGTTGGCTATATCACGTTTAAATACGTCGTCTATGGGGAGTGCAAGTTGTGAACCATATCTCGGTTTATCGCCTTTACGAAATATGAGTATGTATTCGGTCATTATGTTAGGATAATAGTATCCAGATTTTTGGTGTTGGATAAACGAGCCAGCGCGTCTAACACCCCCGGTCACTTTATTCCATATTATATCTTGGTGGAAATTCCAATCGGTATCGCTTAATTGGCTTGTTAAGTCGAACGGTGCTGGATAGTACTTGCCTTTATGAAGGATTGTCCCAATAACGATAGCACAGAACCCGCCATCAATTGTGACCCGATAGACCTCAGAAAACACCTTTTTCAGTGTTGCGAGCCAAGCCTTGTATGTTTTGCCAAGCCCGTCATAGTTCCGCTCCCTATACCACGCTTCATTATCAGTGGTGTGGGTATCGTAGTCAATAGCGTTCCAGTACGGAGGTGAGGTGATTGTTAGAGCAACAGAGTTATCCTCGCATTCCGACATATCAAGACAGGAGGCGTGATAAAAACGATAATTTTCGTCCGTAATTGGCGTGCGATTTCCAGGCATAGGGACTCCTCATCTAAGAAATTGTAGGTGGTGCGGTGTCTATTAACTACGGCGAAAAAAATTTCAGAAATAGTCCTAACATGTTAGGGAGCTCTTCGCGCAGGATATAGCAATCAACACTTATATCAGGTTCTATGCCTGTTTTAAATGTTGGTGTCGGCGTGAGCAGTTGTTCTTCTGGGGCATGTAGTGCGGGTTGTAGATTCGGCGGAGTCGTTTTTTTCATTGCCACTGTCCCTTCCGCAAGAACCAATTCGCCAATAGGGAGATGCGTCGCGAGTGGGTGCACCTCTGTTTCAGTCATAACAGTGATATGTGGAAGCGAAGCCTCTGCCAGTCGTTCCAATTGCATTGTCAAATAGGGGGTTTCCTTCAAAGTTTCTTTATACCCCTCCGGTTGGCATGCGACGATTGTGATTAGTGGAATTTGTTTCTGTAAGGCGGTTTCAACGGATGTGAGCAGCAGGGACACATTAATCTCTGCGGGGATCACATCTATATCAGCGATGAAGATGCAAGCTGGATACTCGGAAATTGTCCCTTCGGCGGTGAAGCCGGCAGCATTGGTTGATCTGATTTGTGCGACTGACGGATCATCCAAGAGATATTCGAGACGTTTCTCCGCAAGTAAAGGAAACAGTGCGCCGCAGTGTGAGCAGATATAGAGGTTCCGTTCGAGTTCACCTCTGAAAACAACTTCCTTGCACACTGTGCATTTATGCCATAAATTGATGCTTTGTCCGGTATCAGTAGATATACTTGTTTCCATATTTTTTTTAATGGTTTTCAGTACGATTTTTTTTCAAAAAATCTTTCAGTTGTCGGTTTTCAGTTAAGAGGGCACTTGATATATCAAGTAGTCTTTCAACTTTGAACTTGAGAGTTAATTCAATATGAAGGCGCAATGAATTGCGCGACTACGAACCTAATTTCCTCACAAACTCAATCTTGAAGCATTACAAGTCTTTCTCTTCCTCGACAACCGACAGTCATTTCGCTTGAATTTATAGGAAGTGACCGATGGCTTCTGCTTCTGTGTTATAGCAGTCGAAAATTGTCATCAGTTTAGCCATAACAATAAGACTTCTGATGTTGCCGCCAAGATTGAGAAGTACCACGCGTCCATCATTACGGCGGATCGTCGTATAAGAAGCGACGAGTATCCCTAAGCCGGTGCTATCCATCATCTGGACGCGTTCCATATTTAGAATTAAATTAAGATTTTCTCCCTGTTCTGTTTCGTTACTGAATGCCTGAATCTGTTGATCAATGATGGATTTAAGAGCCAAGGCATCTGTTCCAATAATTCTTCCCTCAATATCTAAGATAGTAATACTACCTTTGTGTCGAACATTGACTTGCATGATAATTCCTTAGCATAGTTGTCAGTCATCAGCGCGATTTTTCTACGGAATAGTTATCAGTTTTCAGTACGATTTTTTTCAAAAAATCTTTCGGTTTTCGGTTAAGAGAAAGACTTTATTATGAGCGTTCGCTCTTAACCGACAACCAACAACCGACAACCATTCATGTCTTATATTTAACCATTTTAATAATGGTGCCGTTGGCTTGGTAAGTAACAGAGTCCATACAGGCTTCCATCAAGAATAAGCCTCTGCCGCTGCTTTTCAGCAAATTCTCTGGGTCGAGTGGGTCAGCAACTTCTTTGCGCGTGAATCCCTCGCCTTCATCCTCGATGACAATTGTGAGTCTATTATCATCGAGAAGGAACTGCATAATCGCCTTTTTACTTGGATCCTCTTTATTTCCGTGTTTGATTGCGTTTGTGCCTGCCTCAATAGCAGCAAGGTTAATCTGCTCTTGGATCTCCTCAGCGAACCCTAAATCTTTCAAGATCTCGGTAACGACGACATCAAGTAGGTAAACATGTCGCATTGAGCTTGGGAGAGAAAGCGTAATAACCTGTTCAGTTTCGGACTCTTTGTGTTTGGATTCCTCTTCCTCGTCCGCAGTGCTAATGATAAGTTCATCTTCAGTAAGAATCAACTGAAAAGTTGTTGGTTTGTCCGGATCCTCTCTATCGCCGTGTTCGATTGCGTTTGTACCCGCTTCAATGGCAGCAAGGTTAATCCGCTCTTGGGTATTTTCATCGAAATCTGTCTCTTTCAAGATTTCAGTGACAACAGCCCTGAGTAGGTAAACATGTCGCATTGAGCTTGGGAGAGAAAGCGTAATAACCTGTTCGGTTCTCTCGCCCACGTTTGAAGCTCCTTCTCTAACCCCTTGGACGTTCCCAAGGGTGCCTACAAGACGGGATTGAGAATTGCCCGTCTTTCATTGTTTGTTCTGCGGGCGATGCCACACTGCATGCCCGTTTTGATTTAAACGTCGCGTTTTATAACAATTAAAGCCCTATCATCATGGGTTTGTGTACTTCCGCTGAAGAGTGCTAAATCGTTAACAACCGCTTCGCATAACGCTGACGCCGATAGTGCTGCGTTTTTGGAAAGACAGTCAGCAAGTCTATCACCACCGTAGAATGTATCGGTCAGTATTGCATCTTGATACACGTCACTCTGTTCTGAACTTGCCGACACGCCGTGGTTTCCGCCGGAAACAGGATCATCGCCCGCCCCCGTTTCAGTGATACCATCCGTATAGAACATGAGAATATCGCCAGGTGCGAGGAGACAGGTGCCAGTCGTGAACGTTGCTTCCTCAAATGCGCCTATCAACATACCGCCTGTTTTTAAAACCTCTATATTCCGAGTGTTGCTCCAGTGAAGTGGATAACAGTGTCCGCCATTTGAGTATGTAAAGGTTGAAGTCTCGGTGTCCAATATGCCGTAAATCATCGTTGCGAACAGATCTGCCTCAGTATCCCGAGCCACTAAGTCATTAATCCGTTTGAGAATCAAAGCGGGTGTATCTTCTTCATGACAGAGTAAGCGGAGCGCCGTCCGAATCATCACCATCAGGAGTGCTGCTGGAATCCCATTGCCCTTTACATCACCGAGTACAATCCCAATCTGTGTTTCACTGAGTGGAATGAAATCGTAGAAATCGCCAGAGACAGATGTGGAACTTTGCAACAGGGTTTCAATGTCAAACCCGTTGGGGGTCGGTGCTTGTTCGGGTAACAATTTTTTCTGAATAGCAGCGGCGGCTTGCAGATGCCCAGCGAGTTGTTCCAATCCTTTCTCGCTAAACCCTTCCCCCATCGCGTGCATCAGTGGATTGATATATTTAATGGGTCGGGTTCTACCGAGGACAGCTTCAACCCGGGCAGTTACCTCGCGTAAGTCAAACGGTTTCGTGATGTAATCGTCAGCCCCCGTATCCAAACCACGGACTTTATCCTCCGTCTGACCGCGCGCCGTGACTAAAATGACAGGGACACTTTTTGTTTCCTCAATGTCTTTGAGTTCTTTAATGACCTCGAATCCATTTTTATGTGGCATCATCACATCAAGAAGGATAAGATCCGGTGGATCTGTGCGCGCGCTTTGCACTGCGCTCTCGCCATCGCTTGCGGTACGCACATTGTACCCTTCTGGTTCTAAATTCATCTTTAACAGTTCAAGTATATCCAGATCGTCGTCAACCACTAAAATAGTTTCAGCCATTTTTGCCCTTTTTCAACGGAATAAAAAACTGGAAGTTGGATCCGTATCCATTATCACCAGTATCTATCCATAATTTGCCGCCGTGCGCTTCGACGATTTCAGATGCGATTGAAAGCCCTAAGCCTGTCCCGCCCTGTTGCCGTGTCTGTACACTTCCGAGTTGTCTGAATTTATCAAAGACCTTTTCTCTCTCCTCGGCTGGGATACCCGGTCCTGTGTCAATAACTTCAACATGGAATCCATCGTTTTCGCGCCCGTTTTGCTCTGAAGTCGCCCGAACCCAATCATCGGGCTGGGGTGCTTCAGCAGAAGATTCTGATATTCTGACCGTTACCTTTCCGCTATCGGGTGTGAATTTAATGGCGTTCCCGATGAGGTTAATAAAAATTTGTCCAATTCGGTCTGCATCTCCAATCATCTCTGGTAGATTCGACGGTGCCTCCAAAAGCAAAGATATTGCTTTTTCATCTGCTTGTGGACGTAGTTCTTCGATTCGCCGTTGCGCTACCGATTCTATTTGCACCTGTTCCTGCTTCATCTCGATACGTCCTGCTTCAATTCGAGAGATGTCCAGCAGATCATTGATAAGCGCAGCAAGTCGTTTTGATTGGCGGTGTGCGCGACTTAAGCTTTCATACTGTTTCTGATTAATTTCGCCGGTCTTCCCCTCAAGTATGAGCGAAATGAAACCGATGATAGATGTCAGTGGTGTCCGTAATTCATGCGACACAAGAGAGACGAACTCAGATTTCATCTGTTCTATTTCGTGTTCATTTGTGATGTCGTCAAAGACATAAACGGTGCCAGCGGTGTTATTGCTCTCATCAGGAAAATGGCTTGCGATGATGCGTAGCACGCGAGTGCCGTTACTATCCGACGGATGTCCATCGATATTGACTTCCACAATCATGGTTTGATGCTGTGCCGTCTCACGCCGCGAAGAAGACAGAACTTTCATATCAACGACTCTCGCGTCCCGAATTGTGGATCCGTCGGTTGAGGCTACCATTTTCGTCCAGTGGATTGCGCCGGTTTCTGTATCAATCGCAATAAAGTTTTCATAATCACTGGTTTCCCCGAGATTAAGTAGCCGTTCGGCTACAGGATTGACGTAGAGCACCCGTCCCGAGGGTTCAACAACAATCAGACCTTCGCCGAGATTATCCACGATAGCAGTAAGTTTTCGCTCCTCTTGCGTTAGTTTGTCAACAGCGGCTTTCAGATTCCGCCGCATCTCATTGAACTCTTCAGCAAGGAGTCCGACCTCATCATCGCTGTCAACGACAATTTCACTATCAAATTCACCCTGTCCAATGCTACGCGCCCCTTCTGCGACTTTCAATATAGGTGTTGCGATTCGCTGCGCTGCCCACCATGCAATAAGTACAACGATGCAACTTGACACAATGGTAACATAAAAAATATAGTTGTTTAATTTTACAACCCCTGCATAAGCGAAGGAAGTTGGTCGAGAAATAAAAACGATCCAGTTGCTGAAGTTCTGTCGGCCCTTCCATAGCTCTGTAGGTGAGGGTTGGGTTCGTGCCCACCCATAGACCCGCGGTTCGTTGAAACTATCTGTTTCACCGTCGGCTTCATAATCGTAGTATTTCCCCTGTTTGCCTTTTTTCGCCTCAATAATCGCCTCTTCTGCTGCGTTGTTCATCTCTATGTAGGTATCTACTCGATACCCGCTTCCCGATGAAGCGGCAATGATTTTACCAGATTCGTTTGTTAAAAGCGTGTGCGTTTCTTCCAACTCAAGGCTGGATTCAACTATATTTTTCAGTTCAGGGAGTAAAAGCACAATTCTCAGTACCCCGACTGTATTTTTTTCCTCTGATGCAGCAGAGGTTTTAGAAGCCGTACGTATTGGGAGTGCGATTGGGAGCAGGTGTACTCTCCGTGATGCGTCATAGCGGATGTCTTCGGCGAACGGGTAACCGACACCGTGATTATAGGCTCTCTGCCACCAGATTGTGTTGTTCACTCGACGCGGCGCACCTCTTTGTATATAATATTTAAGATCCGGATTGCTTGATCGCAGCACATATCCAGATGCATTTGTAATGGTTACCTCTGTTTTATCACCTGCATACGTTTCAAACAGCCGGATACTATCCATGAGTTGCCCCCAAATATTAAAAAACACAGCCTCTTTTCCGTTAGCGGTGTTAGATCTAACAACTGCTGCTAGGATATTTGGAAGTTCGGCTTCAATCTTTGCGATTTTCTCGGAAATAGCACTGTCAACGCGGGCGAGTTTTTCTTGTGCAAGCAGTACATGGTTTTCACCGACGCTCCCTTTTAACGCATTTTCGCCTAACACCTTAATCGCCAATGAAATAGCAAATAACGGCATGAGTGCTACTAAGAGAAAAAGCACGACTTGTTGACCGCGTAACCCGACCTTAAACCGAAAACGTTTTGTAGGATTTTTGTCTTTCATGTCTCCAAGAATAGTACCGAACAGCGCGCTTTCTGTTAAGCAAGACTCTACAACGCATGCCCTCAATGTGTTCCGTTTTTCTGTTACATGAAAGCGTCGCGCGCGGACTCCTCCGTATCATAAATCTCGATAACGGTTGCGAGATGCGTTACCTCCAAAACTTCTTGAACTGCTTTCTGGGGGTTGAGCAAAACCAGTTTCCCGCCCGATTCCTGACAGGACTTCAAAGTCGTCACTATTGCGCCCAACGCGCTACTGTCGATTAACGGAACGTTTGTTAAGTCAACGACTAATTTATCGTGCCCCGTTTGAAGCTGCATCTCCATTTCCTTGCGAAACGTATCTGTGGCGTTTCCAAGGATCTTACCTTCTATATGAAGCGTGGAAATGTTTTCCTCTCCAATTGTTGTATCAAAATTCATAGGACTTGTCCTTAGTGTTATAAGCTATAAGCTATAAGCTATAAACTATAAGAAAGAGAGGTTAGGACATGTCTAAACCCTCTTAACTTATAACTTCTTAACCGACCACTTATACCCCTTTTAAGATGTCGTGTTTTTTTTAGTGCCCTGTCCAATGTGTCGCCGCTCAAAAATCCGATCCCGCGCCTCATATCTGGTGCTAAGCGGACGAAACATTATCTTCCCCATACTTATGTGTTAACACGGCGCACCACAACATAACTCCGATTGAACTTTGGGTTTGTGAAAACGGTTTCAATGCTCCCGCCAAGTACTCTCAGGTCTGCCGCGCTGTCATCAATTTCAGTATCTATTATTTCCTGTCCAAACTTGTAAGCCACCCACCTTCCGGTCGGTTTTAGGAACGGCAAGCAGTACGCCGCGGAGTTCTGAATCGTTGCGACGTAACGGGTGAAAACCCAATCATAAGCACCAACACGATTAGGGTCTTTTGCACAAACTTCTGCGCGTTCGGTAAGTACTTCAACGTTGACTTTTTGATTTGACCGAGAACTCGCGCCTTTGTCAAAGTATGTGTAGACGAGTTCTTGTTCAAGGTTTAGTTGGGGGATTAGAAATTTTAAGAAACTCCCCTTCTTTTTTGATGCTTCAACAAGCGTTAATCGGATGTCAGGCACGTAAATTTTCAATACAATTCCCGGGAATCCGGCACCTGTCCCGATGTCAATCACAGTGTCTCCTTTTTTAAGCGTTATATGTTCCAAAACGCTTAAGGAATCGAGAAAATGCTTATGAATAATCTGATTCTTATTTGTGATTGCGGTCAGGTTCATACGCGCATTCCATCGCAGCAGTTCGTCACGATACTGGTCGAACTGTGCTGCCTGATGCGTGGTTAAGGGAAACCCATGCCGATTGAAAGTTTCTTTTAATGAAACATGCTTGTCCTGTACCAAATTATCTCGCTTTCTGTTGATGAAGGATAACCGTCAGGATTGAAATATCGGCTGGCGAAACGCCGGGCAGGCGCGAGGCTTGCCCGATAGAGGCAGGACGAATCTTTGTGAGTTTTTCTCGTGCTTCCGTCTTTAGGCCTTGAATACTTGCATAGTCGAATGTATCCGGGATTCGGAAATTTTCCAATCTCTTAAATTGATGAATCTGTCGCTGCTGCCTCTGGATATATCCATCATATTTAATCTGAATTTCTACCTGTTCCCGAACAGCCGGTGGCAGTATCTCAATGGGCGGTACGATTTGTGTTATATGTTCGTAACGAAGTTCTGGACGCTTCAAGAGATCTGCCAAGGATGTCGGTTGCTTTAGTTCGCCTGTCTTGAGAATATTTGCCAAATTCTCCACGGTCGCAGTGGTCGGTTTAAGAAGTGTCTCCTGTAACCGTTTCAATTCTGCGTGTATATCTGCTGCTTTCTTTTCAAACCGGTGGTACCTGTCGTCATCAACTAATCCGATTTGCTTACCGATTTCGGTAAGCCTCAAATCGGCGTTGTCTTCCCGCAACGCTAACCGATATTCAGCACGGGATGTGAACATACGGTAAGGCTCACGGATGTCCAGTGTAACCAGATCGTCAATAAGCACGGCTATATATGCCTGTGCTCTATCGAGAACGAGCGGTTTTTCGCCTTTGACCTTTAGGGATGCATTAATACCAGCCATAAGTCCTTGTGCGGCGGCTTCCTCGTACCCCGTGGTGCCATTGAGTTGTCCAGCGAAGTAGAGCCCTGGGACGTTTTTGGTCTCAAGCGTCGGTTGTAGTTGTGTCGCTGGTGCGAAATCGTATTCTACAGCGTACCCGAAGCGCATAATCTCAGCGTTCTCTAACCCTTTAATGCTATGCACCATCTCTACCTGCACATCTTCAGAGAGGCTGGCAGAGATACCGTTGAGGTAAATTTCATCCGTGTCGCGTCCCTCTGGTTCTACGAAGACTTGATGCTCCGTTTTTTCGGCAAAGCGGACAACCTTATCCTCAATTGATGGACAATAGCGGGGACCAATCCCTACGATGCGACCGCTGTACATTGCAGAACGGTGAAGATTCTCTCGAATGACATCGTGTGTCTTTTCATTTGTATAGGTTAGGTAACATGGGAGTTGCGGCTGTGTGATCCGTTCAGTTGAGAATGAGAACGGTAGTGGGTTTTCGTCACCGGGTTGAATCTCCATCACACTGAAGTCAACCGTCTGGGCATTGACGCGCGGGGGTGTACCTGTTTTGAGTCTCCCGATTTCAAAGCCGAGATTTAAGAAACTTTCTGAGAGTTTTTCCGCCGAAGATTCGCCTGCTCTGCCAGCACTATATGAAACATCGCCGATATGAATGATGCCTTTCAGAAAAGTCCCTGTCGTCAGGATTACAGTCTCTCCGAAATAAGCGGTTTGTGTCTGACTCAGAATCCCGATGCACCGCCCATTTTCCACGAGGAGTTCTTCAACCAATACCTGTTTGATGTCAAGTCCTTGTTGTGCTTCCAAGACGCGTTTCATTTCATCTTGATACGCCTTTTTATCGGCTTGTGCCCGACTTGAGCGAACCGCGGGTCCCTTTTTGGTATTCAAGCGTCGAAATTGAATCCCTGTCTTGTCGATGTTTTTTGCCATCTCACCGCCGAGCGCGTCTATCTCTTTAACGAGATGCCCCTTGGCGAGTCCACCGATAGCAGGGTTGCAAGACATCTTGGCAATCGTATCGAGATTTATTGTGACGATAAGCGTTTCGCAGCCCATCCGCGCAGCAGCGAGTGCGGCTTCGCAACCTGCGTGTCCTGCACCGACAACGATAACGTCATAATGTTTGTGATAGGTATTCATCGTTTTACTCTGCTATGATAAAAAGATACGCGCTTACGTTTTAAAGTCCATCGTAAACAATGCTAATAACAAGTGTCGCAACAACTTCTAAGCTTTTGGGACTACATTTGTCAACAGTATCTTCAATAGTATGCCAATAAGGGTAATCGAAGTCGATTATATCAACCATCGGAATACCGACTTTGATTAACGGAACGTGATCATCCATAATTGCGCGCCCTAAGCGTTGTTGAAAAGGTCCTAAACCGAGGGTTGATGCTCGATTCCATACAGCCTCAGTAAATTCACGATTCGCAGTCCAAGAGTAGCGTTCTATCGGGAGCGTCAAATCTTTGTCGCCCACCATATCCAACAAGATTCCGTAGTCCGGCTTCCATTTTCCAAGATTTTTGGCAAAAAACCGGGAGCCGATAAACATATCGTCAGTGGTTCTACCGTAATCCTCACCATCGAAAAGCACAATAACAACTCGCCGCGGCGGTGGGTGTTCTTTTAAAACCCTGGCAATTTCGAGGAGGACAGCAACCCCTGAAGCACCGTCGTTGGCACCGAGGATCGGTTTATCCCGATTTTCCGGTTTTGGATCGTGATCGGCGAAAGGACGTGTATCCCAATGTGCCGCGAGTAAAATCGTCTCACTACTCGGTGCTCCGAACTCTGCCAAAATATTGTTCAGATGTAACGTGGCATTTTTTGCCTTGTATACATGCGGTTGGAGTTCGGTACTGTTTGCGTATTTCTGGAGTTCTGTAAATAGATAATTCTGTGTTTCGCGATGCGCTGCTGAACCCGGTGGTCGTGGCCCGAATTCACACTGCTTTTCCAATGCTGCAAACGCACGTTTGGCATCAAAAGCTGCATTCGCTTGGCGAGCAGTGCTTGTCCTGAGATTGGTAGTGTCTCTTAATTCGGTTTTTTCGCTATCTGAATCTGGTGCGGCGCATGCGATACTAAACACACCACAGGACAGACTCACTAAAAGTAGTAGGAACCACCGTTTGCTCATTTATGCTTTTCGCCTGCCTTCCATTGCTTTTGCGAGGGTTACCTCGTCGATATACTCCAAATCTCCACCCACAGGAATACCGTAGGCAATACGAGTGACAGCGACTTCAAACGTTTCGAGATGTTGTGTGAGATAGAGCGCAGTCGCCTGCCCTTCTGTTGTCCAATTTGTGGCAAGAATTACCTCTTGCACCGGTTCAGCGTTTACGGCGGAATCCTTGATACGCTGAAAAAGCGTATTAATTCCGAGTTCATCAGGTCCAGTCCCGTCTAACGGTGAGAGTACACCGCCAAGTACATGATATAACCCTGTATAGCCGTTAGTTCTCTCAATTGCCCAAAGATCATCCGACTCTTCAACGACACAAATTATCCGCGGGTTGCGGCGTGGACTGGTACAGATATAGCACGGATTTGTATCGGTAATCGTGCCACACACATCGCAGTAGGAGAGTTGTTGTTTTACCTGCGCGATGGCTTCTGCGATTTGGGCGGTTTCAGTGTCAGGTAGCTTTAGCATAAAAAACGCTAAACGTTGCGCTGTCTTCTGACCAATCGTAGGTAACTTTTGGAGCTCAGTGATAAGCTTCGCCAGCGGTTTCGGGTATTCTTGCATGGATTCTTTGTGTGGCAAGAGCCATCAGTCATCAGCCATTAGTAAAAGAGGTGTTTGGTTACACGAAAACCTCTTTGCTGACAGCCATTCTTATGGGAGTCCAGGAATTTTAAGACCGCCTGTCAATTTGCTCATTTCCGCGGACATCAATTCTTGCGATTGTTGCAGTGCCTCATTGACAGCTGCGACAACCAGGTCTTCAAGCATTTCGGTATCTTCTGGGTCAACGACTTCCGGGGTAATCCGGAGTGAGATGACTTCCTGTTGCCCATTGACAACAGCGGTTACCATTCCACCTCCAACAGTTGCTTCAACAGTTCGGTTTGCGAGTTCTTCTCGGATTTCAAGCATCCGTTTTTGCATTTGTTGTGCCTGTTTCATCAGGTCATTCATCTTCATAGTTTTTGTCCTATCACCAAGCGACTTTGAATTGTGTGTACGTCCGTGTTTCGTTTCTGTTTTGTCACAAAAATGCTTGGTGCAATAAAAGTTTCCTTACTTATAAGATACGCTTTCCGAATTTGGAAAGCAGCGATTATTCGGTTTCCAAAACTGTGGCATCAAAAAGATCCAGCGCAGTTTTGAGCTGCGGGTCGTCTTGCGCTTCAGCTTTCCGTATCATTGGGGTCTTTCGTTCCGTTTTTTCAGTCGCGTCTTGATTGGCTGCTAATTCCGAGATAGTATCTAATGCAACCACCTCGATTTTCACAGGTGTGCCGACTTCTTGTGTTAGAAGGTTGGCTATAATTTTCTTGTCTTCATCTGTAACCATTGAGAGATTTGTGGGTGAACAGGCAATTTGAACTGTGTCACTCCCGTTCACAGAGGGTACAGACCTGTCTAACAAGCCGGATCTGAGTTTGCCCAATGGCAATTTTAATTTTACCTCTTCCCAAAATGACGGCAGATCTGCAAGGTCGCGGGATCCTTGTGGCGTTGACGAAGGATTTGGAACGTTCCGACCTGATGAAGGGGAAGTTACGGCTTGTGCTTTTGATTGTGTGTTCACCGCATCCTTTCCGAAATCGGATGGGGATGAACCAGAGGATTTTTGACTTGTTCGGAAAAGCGGCTGCGATGCTGCAGTTTCTCTATCCGACGGGTCTACTTCTGAAGGCGGAAATTGTTGTTGTGGCGGTGCGGAAATTCCCGCGGCATCAAACTTCTGCTCTAAGGCGGACAATTTGTTAACAATTTCTTGAAGCGGGATACCTTCTTCAAGTGAGTTAAGTTGAATCAGTGCGGCTTCTAACTGAATTTGTGGGTAACCGTACTGTTTTATATCGCGGTCGGTATGCATCAAAATCTTGATGATCCGTGATAGCCGGTTGACTGACATCTGCTCCGCTTTTTGCTTGAGTTCCGACAAATCTGATTTGGGACTCTGAATCAATTCACTTAAGTTGTCGTCAATTGCTAAAAGGCGCAGGTCGCGAAAATAGCCGATCAGTTGATCTAAGCATTGCGATAGATCTGTTCCTTGCTTCGTTAGGTCGTTTAGCGTGTTTAGACTCTTTGAAAGGTCTCTTTCCGTAATTGCTGTTGTAAGTTTTCGGAGCAGAGAGCTCGAACCGAGTCCGATAATTTGTTCAACAGCCTCAGTTGTCAGATCTTTACCAGCGGAGGAGACGAGACGTTCTAACAGGTTTTCAGCGTCCCGTAGACAGCCTTCAGATTGACGGGTAATGAGGGTGAGTACATCCAGGTCCGCTGAAACTTCTTCCTCTTTGGCAATTAACTGTAAGCGGCCAATTATTTTTTCATCTTCCAAGTGTCGGAAATCGAAATCTTGACAGCGGGAGCTAATCGTCTTCGGGATTTTGGCGTGCTCTGTGGTAGCCATGATGAACATGACATGTGGCGGTGGTTCTTCAAGCGTTTTAAGCAGGGCGTTGAACGCCTCTGTTGAGAGCATGTGTGCTTCATCTATGATATAGATTTTATAGGTGCAAGTGGCAGGAGAGAGTTTAACGTTCTCGCGAAGGTCTCGAATCGTATCAATGCCACGATTCGAGGCGGCATCCATCTCAAAAACATCAAGGGATCGACCTTGTGAGATATCGTTACAGAAAACGCATTGATTGCAAGGTTCCGCAGTTTGGAGGGTATCAAATTCGGTTTCTTGAACACGGTTAGGGCAGTTAACCGCTTTGGCAAGGATACGCGCGACGGTGGTCTTACCGGTACCCCGGGGTCCCCAAAAAAGGTATGCATGCCCGACGCGTTCAGACAGAATCTGATTTTTTAACGTTGTGGTAACGTGTTCCTGTCCGACAACGTCATTGAAGTTTTGCGGACGCCATCTTTGGGCGAGAACCTCGTAAGACATTGCGCAATCCTTTCCTGCACGGCTTGAGAATGTAAAGCAAAGACAAATCGTGCCTTACTGACAGAATTTGGGAATGAGATATGGTTTGCCCAGATACTATGCGCAAAAAAATGGCTATGCACCCAGAGTTGACAAGCTTCTCCAGGCGTTGCCCGCGCCGTTAGCTCAGGTCAGGCACCCTTGCGTCACACGAACAACTCATCTACCGCTGCTTCCTTCCGGACCTGACGGGGTTTAACAAGCACTCGTTGCTCAAGACCCAACCCTCAACACTACGTACGTGGGACAGGCCCCACAGAAACATGCCGCATACTGGGGATTCAGTTCTGCTTTAGCGGATTGCAGATACAGGGCACCGCTACCTCCCCACCTAGCATAGCCAAGGTATTGAATATAAAAAAACTGGCGGAGAGAGTGGGATTCGAACCCACGGTACTGCAAAACAGCACACATGATTTCCAGTCATGCCAGTTCAACCAACTCCTGCATCTCTCCGTATTTTGGTATAGCAAGTTCTGGCTTGCCAATCCCGCCAAAATGTTGATGTCATCTCGCGAGGCACGTAGACCTGGTGTTACGCGACATCAGATGAGCAGTGACAAATCTTAATCTAATCCCAGATCAAAAAATGTAAAGCAAAAACAAATTGTGCTTTAATAGCACAATTTCGTATGGAGCAGACGGGATTTGAACCCGTGACCTCATCCGTGCGAGGGATGCACTCTCCCAACTGAGCTACTGCCCCAGAGGTTATAAAATTTATCAGGTTTACAAAACCCGCCTACAGCGTCTTGCAATGACCAATTATCGTTCAACTCGAAAATATCAAAAAACGGAGAGAGTGGGATTCGAACCCACGGTGACTTGCGCCACAACAGTTTTCGAGACTGTCCAGTTCAACCACTCCTGCATCTCTCCCTATTTAGTTGTCAGTTGTCAGTTCGGATTTTTTTCAGCAAAAAATCCTTTCAGTTTTCAGTTAAAGAATCGTTTGCGGCAGTAAAGTTAATTGTACCAGCCACGCGTCTTAACCGATAATTTAAAAAACCGACACCCGAAGACGTTGATGAATTCACTTTTTACAGTTCTGACGGCGTTCCTGAAAGAAAGATTTTAGCAGCGCGCTGCTCTCATCTGCTAACACACCACTTACCAATTCAACGCGATGGTTCAACCGTTCATCTTGGAGGATGTTGTAGAGTGTGCCAGCTGCCCCTGCTTTCGGGTCTGTCGTGCCATAAACCACCTTCGGGATGCGTGCTAACACAATAGCACCTGCACACATTGGGCACGGTTCTAACGTCACATAAAGCGTTGTATCTATAAACCGCCAGTTACCAATTTCCTCGGATGCCGCTTGTATGACAAGCATTTCCGCATGAGCGATAGGGCTACCAGACTCTTCACGCAAATTGGAGGCTCCCGCGATGCTGACACCGTCTCTAACAAGGATCGCGCCGACAGGTACTTCCCCGTTCTCGGCGGCTTGCTTCGCTAACTCCAGTGCTTGTCCCATCCAGAAAAGATCGCTATCCAAATTGAGTCCAACAAATAGCTGTGAAGCGCCTGAGAGGATTCGAACCCCCGGCCTTCTGATCCGTAGTCAGATGCTCTAATCCACTGAGCTACAGGCGCGTATTGTAATAGTTATCGGTTTTCAGTCAAGTGGGTTTGTGGCGCGAAGCAAAACGCAACTGCCATAAGGCATTACTGAAAACCGGCAAGGGATAACTATTTAAAAAACGGAGAGGGTGGGATTCGAACCCACGATGGCTTGCGCCATAACTGCTTAGCAGGCAGTCCAGTTCAACCACTCCTGCACCTCTCCATAATGGCGGTGGGAGTAGGATTCGAACCCACGATGGCTTGCGCCATAACGGTTTTCAAGACCGCCGCTTTCGTCCACTCAGCCATCCCACCTATATTTCATTCTTGGTATTACCTAACCGTATATATTATACGATATCTGGGGTATTTTGTCAAGTTAATATTTGGTTTTCAGTTGTCGGAAAAATCGTTTCGAGTTTTCAGTTTTCAGTTAGCGTCTGCGACTGATTCCGGTGCTACCGAATTTCTCCGTTCCATTCCAGCGGTTCATTTCGCAAGTACGGTAGCAGCATGCCTTGAAGCCGCCGGTGTGCATGGTGCAAGTGCGCTTTAACCGTGCCCTCCGACCTGTTTAGCAGCGCCGCGATATCTTTGATTGCGAGTTCGCGCCGGTGCCGCAGATTAAAGACACGACGCTGACCGGGTGGGAGTTTCCGCACCGCCTTTCGGATGATAAGCCCAAGTTCTTTCTCATTAAAAAGTTGCTCAGGAGACGGATGGGCATCGCTCATTCTTAGCGCCTCGTCCGCTTCAAAGGGCAATTCTTCAAACGTAAGAACCTTATCGCGGTTACGTTGGCGCTGAAAGTCGATGCTGCAATTGATCGCGATTCGGTAAATCCAACTATAAAATGCTGAACCACCTTTGAAGTTGGGTAGGGCATTGAACGCTTTCAGAAAGACCTCCTGGCAGAGGTCTTTTGCTGTCTCCTGATCGCGAACCCTTTGGTACATGAGGTTGTAAATTTTCTTTTGATATTTAAGCACGAGCGGATTAAAAGCCGCTGTGTCGCCGTTCTGGAATTGATTGACAAGTGCGTTCTCATCGATTTGTTCAAGCTCGGCGTCCGTGTAAAAAGTGGTGGATTTTTCGGTATATGTCATGTCCATTTTCTCCGTGTGGCGTAAAGTTAATTTTGAGCGTCTCAGTTTATTTAATACTCACACACCGTGTGTGCCAAAAAGTTGCTAATTTTCCGTATATTAGACACATTTGATCCGATTTTGTTCGTTTAAAATATCGCTTATAAGGACGCGTTATTCGTCGAAGGAAGCAATCATGGTTGACATGCCGACGGCGTTGGATTATACTAATAGCAATCTCAGTGAAGTTTCCGCATAAGTGTCAATGAATTGCTGCATAGGGTTTGCTTCAGTATATTTTCTCCTAAAATGCAGATAGGCTTCAATTGTTAGTGACGCGATTTATACCTAAAAAGGGTGCATAATTTCAGGAAAATCGAGATTTTGTGTGATCCGAAATGAAATCTATCACATAAGTATCAGGGTGTCGGCGAGAATCCACCGGCAAAACTTCTGCAATTTGTTGCTGATAGTGGCAATTTTTAAAAAGAGGGTTCCGATGCGTCGGTATAGCATTCAAACCAAAATTGTTCTTCCGTTCTTGCTTCTCTTCGCCGTAGTCGCTGTTGTGTTATCTTTAGTGTCCATTGAGATCTTCGCTTGGAAGTATAACGAACAGTTTACGCGTGAGACAGAAGGATGGCTTGATACCATCATGGAAACGGGATACTTTGAGCAGGACCCAGAAAAAATAAAGAGCGCCTATAGCGTTGAAATTATGATTTTTGGTTCTGATTATACACTGAATGTGACCACGCTGGCTGAACTCTCTAATGTAGAACAAGATTGGACACATTTGGCGGATAAAATGCGACTTCGTGAAGTCAAGCCATACTTAGAAAATCCAGATGGGACCTCTGTTATACGAGATATTACGCTTGATGGGAAACCGTATAAAGTTTTTTATCTACCGCTCAAATTTGGACGGTTTTACTGCTTACTACGTCCAATGGAAGCGATCGCCGAAGCGAAACGGACACTTACAGGGTATATGCTTGGCATTGCTGTGCTTGTTACAGGACTGGTTGCCCTCATCAGCCATCTCATTGGGCGGAATTTAACGAACCCCATCAAAGTTTTAGTTGACTCTACGGCGCGCGTTGCGACAGGAAACCTTGATGAGCAGTGTGAACTGAAAACACACGATGAGATCGGTGACCTCGCCGCTGCGTTTAATCAGATGACCAGAGATCTCAAACAGTCAAGTGACCAGTTGATTCAAGCGGAACGCTTGGCAACAGCCGGAAAAATGTCTGCTTCTTTCGCGCACGAGATACGGAATCCGTTGTCGTCTATGCGGATGTTGGCACAGATGTTGATGCAGAAACCGGAGATGTCCGAGGAACAACATCAACAATCACTTCGTTATATCCTTGAAGAGATTGAGCGTATTGATACTATCGTCAAAGGACTGATGGACTTCGCACGTCCCGCGGCACTTGTCCTCACACAACAGCCGCTCACGCTTGTCCTGCAAGCCGTCTTAGCATTGATGGAAGCGAACTTGGCACACCACAAGATTCAGTTAGTGTTAGATTTGTTACCTGAAACTCCCGAAATTCAATTTGATTCAGATAAATTGAAGCAAGCGTTTATGAATGTTGTTCTGAATGCGATGGAAGCGATGCCACAAGGCGGTGTGTTGAAGGTCTCTACAATTATGGATGAAGATAGGGTTGGCATCAAGGTTGTTGATAACGGTGTCGGAATATCAGCAGAAGATTTAGCACATCTGTTTGAACCGTTCTTTACCAAGAAGACGAGAGGCACAGGCCTCGGCTTGGCAAATGTGAAACGGATTTTTGAAGAGCATGGGGGTAACGTTGAGATTGAAAGTAGCCTCGGCGAAGGGACGACGGTTTTGATGTGGTTGTTGGTGGATGTTTCTGTCTGACAGAGCACAGCAAAAAATTTCGGCTTGGTACCTCCAATAAACAAAGGTGCTCACTCTAAAACTAAGTGGGCAGGCGTGCCTAAGTCCGTGAGGACACGCTCAATGTTCTCACCCGTGAGGGAAGCGCGCCAGATGCTATTCCCGTCTGTCCAATATAACTTACCATCTCCAACATCCACACCGACATGCCCCGGCGAAGTCAAACCGGTAATGAAATCGGGTTCAAAGTCGGAACCATCAACCCGTAGCCGCTGAATCTTACCTTCAGCCACCGATACGTAGAGCTGCTTGGCGATAGCATCGATCCCGAGCCCGAGTGGCATACTCGGTAATATCCGAACCGGTTGAACGTTCGAGCCATCAAGCGTAGCACATCGGATCTGCCATATTCCATCTGTTGTTTTCTCCGTCCAATAAAGTTTCTCGCTATCCGCAACCAGATGCTTCGGTGAAGCCAAACCTGTGATAAAATCGGGTTCAAAATTATAGGAACTTGTCCGGAAACGTTGAATCTTACCTGATGCCACCAGCACATAGAGCAGATGTTTCGCGGTTACCATATCCATAGGTATGTCCGTTAATTCCTCACGAAAATCTGTGATTTGTGCTGTCGTTGGGTATTTCGATGCTTGCCGGACCCGCCATGTGTGAGCGTCCGTTTTTTCTGTCCAATAGTAGTAGGAATAAGGATCGAGGGCGAGGCGTGTTGCGTTCTGGATGTCGGGACGGAGGTTCACCACTGTGTCCCCTATACAGCGGTGGAGGGTGCCGTTCTCCATATCTATCCAATACATAACAGGATATAAGAGTTTCCCTTTGAATCCAACATCTATCCTCATATTTGGATTGCTTTTAAAGAGGGTTCGGAGGGGTGTTAGATCTTGAATCGGATTCGACCGGATACGAAGTTCTTCTAAGTTTGTCGTAGATCGGACTTTTAGCCAGTGGAAGTTTGTCAACTGTGCGAGGGCACTTATAACGCGTAGCTGATTATTTTCCAAATTTAACCCCTGTAACGCCTTCAAGTTTGCTAACGGTGTGATGTCGGTTATCTCATTATGTGAGAGATCTAAATCCTGTAACATCGTCAAGTTTTCCAGCGGTGTGAGGTCACTTATCTTATTATGCGAGAGGCTTAAGTTCTGTAACCCGTTCTGGTTTACAACTGGCGGAGGACTGTGAGCTATCTCAATTATTTTAGTATCGTTGCGTTCTAATGCCTCCAACCCATTCAAGTTTGCTAACGGTGTGATGTCGGTTATCTCGTTATGCGAGAGGTCTAAATCCTGTAACATCGTCAAGTTTTCCAGTGGCGTGAGGTCGGTTATCTCATTGCCATAGAGGTTTAATCTCACTAATATCTTCAAGTTTTCCAGTGGCGTGAGGTCACTTATTTTATTTTCTGGGAGAATTAAATAACGCAATTGTGTCGCGTACTCCAACCCTGTAAGATCAGTTACCTCCCTGCTATCAAAAGCACTAAAATGGAGTGTTCTTAAATCTTGCAGATCCTCCCGTGAGAAGGGGTGCCCCGGTGCTAAACCGAGAGACTCCCGCACCTCTTCCGCTAAGTTCCCATCAGGTATTAAATCCGGCTCCGGCAGAGGCATCTCTATCCTTAAATTTGGATTACGATCACGGAGCGTGTACAGGGAGGTTACATCCTGAATTGGATTATCCTGAAGTTCTAACTCTGTCAATCCTGTCAAGTTTTCCAGTGGCGTGAGGTCGGTTATCTCATTATCCGAGAGTTTTAGCTGCGTCAATCCTGTCAAGTTTTCCAAGGGCGTGAGGTCACTTATCTTATTCATCCAAAGTTCTAAGTTCTTCAAGTTCGTTAAACTGGAGAGTCCTTTTATATCTACCACTTGATTCCCTCCGAGGCGTAACTTCTCCAATCCTGTCAAGTTTTCCAGTGGCGTGAGGTCGGTTATCCCATTGTCAGAGAGGCTTAACTCTATCAATCCTGTCAAGTTTTCCAATGGCGTAATGTCGGTTATCTCATTGTCAAAGAGGTATAAGTCTGTCAATCCTGTCAAGTTTTCCAATGGCGTGAGGTCGGTTATCTCATTGACAATGAGGTCTAACTCTGTCAATCCTGTCAAGTTTTCCAATGGCGTGAGGTCGGTTATCCCATTGTCAGAGAGGTCTAACTCTGTCAATCCTGTCAAGTTTTCCAATGGCGTGAGGTCGGTTATCTCATTACCCGAGAGGACTAACCGTGTCAATCCGGTTAGACGGGACAGCAGCGTGAGGTCGGTTATCTCATTCTGCCAAAGGGCTAACTCTGTCAATCCCGTTAGACCGGACAGCAGCGTGAGATCCTTTATCCTATTGTTGGCAAGAGATAACACCTCCAATCCGGTTAAAGCTGTCAGCGGTGTGAAATCTGTTATGTTCCTATTCCAGGAGAGATATAATTTTTTCAATTCTGTCAAACTTGCCAAGGGTGTGATGTCCTTTATCTCATTATAGCCAAGGTTTAACTCTGTCAATCCTGTCAAACTTGCCAAGGGTGTGATGTCACTAACCTCATTTTTGTAGAGTACCAGCCACTCCAATTGCGTCAAGTTTGTTAGGGGTGTTATATCCTTGACGTTATGCGCATAGAGACCTAACTTCTCCAATCCGGTTGCGTACTCTAACCCTGTGAGTGACGCTATCTTTTGCCCGGGCGGTTTCTGGAAATTTGTTACTTCTAATTTTGTCAATCCTGCTAACACCTGTGGCGTGAGCGAGGTACCCGGGTCGAGTTTGAGGGCTTTCCGTACTGCCTGTCTGAGATTCCTATCCGGCATCCACCCAGTTTCATTTTCTGCTGTTTCTTGGTTTGGCACTGTCACTAACTTGTGGCAGCTGTTGAGAGGAAGTGCAAGTAAGCCGCTGAGCACTATTGAGAGGATCGCGAAACGCTTTTTCATGGGAACGCTCCTTATGTGTTTTCTTTTTGCCGTTGAACTTACGCTATTTTATAGTGGACTTTAGAATTACTATAGTTTGGACATTTTCTGTCAGGTTCATGATCCGTTCCGAGAGCATTTCTGATTTTTCTCAGAGGTCCGCCACAAACGCAACTTACAAAAAAATAAACTCGGATGTTACAAATGACAGCCCCAGCGGGGCGATATTGCTTCGCAGTGAGAATAGAAATGTGGCAAACCCAGATCCTCTTAGCCCCAGCGGGGCGACATGTCTATCGCACCTAAAATTGTCCAAAGTTTAGTAGAATTAATGAGACATCTTTGTAGCATAAACTGTTAGTTTGGGTTTCCAGTCTGAATGCCCGTTAGAGGCATTCAGACTGTTTGAGAGTGCCCAATTAACTATAGATTTTACTATAGTTACGCGCTGTGCTAGTTAATTTTGTCTTTATAGAGTTTGCTTATGCGCGAACGACATCTTTGAGTTTTATCAGGGAACGAGCGCACCCTTGATTCACAAAGGATCGAGAAAACAACTAGCACAAGTCGTTAAAAACAGAAAACTGTACGGGTAAGGATTTTTCTCGTCAGGTTCGCCGTCAATACGTTTCACTTCTTGCCATGCTGTTATATCGTACGCTGGGAAATAGACATCGCCTTCAAACGTAGCATGAATCTGCGTGATATAGAGCCTATCGGCGTGCGGTAAGAAGGCTTCGTAGATAGGCGCGCCCCCGCATATCATGAGTTCTTCTGCTTCCTGCGAGCCTTTAATAACTTCTTCTACGGAGTGTGAGACAATGCAGCCTTTCGGTGCCTTGTAAGCCGTGTTCCGCGTGAGAATTATATTCTGTCGCTTGTCCAAAGGACGTTTAAGGGTTTCAAAAGTCTTGCGACCCATAACGACAGGTTTGCCGATGGTCATGTCACGGAAATGTCGGCGATCAGCAGGCATCTGCCACGGGATATCCGGTCCGTTGCCGATAAGCCGGTTTTTGTCCATCGCGACGATCATTGAAATTAACATTTTAGGGTGCTGCTCCTTCTTCTTGTTCCCCCATTTTTATACCTTTCAAAACCTGTTCGGCAAAATGGATGACTGTCTCTTTTAACATACGCGGTGCCAATTTGATTGTATTTTCTTGTTGCCATTCCATCTTAAATTGCCCTGCCTTCGCAAGTTCATCAATTCCGGTTTGAACGGTTTTCACATCGGTTTCAAAGTGATCAGCGAGTGCGCTAAGGCTTAAAGGTTCCTCGGTTTGAAAAGAGAGCACTTCAATCCACAACCACATTCCTAACCGCCGTGCGAAATGTGAGAGGTTCTCCGCTGTGTCTGACAGATGAATGATTGATGCGAAACAGTAAGCGGCGTGGTGTGGGTAGTCGTTTAGGAGTTCTTCAAATTCCTCAAAGATAAGTTGAATGAGGAACGCCGCTTCCTCTGATAGTGTCAATTCTTCGATGTCTAAGTGGTTACCATTCTGTTCGGGGTCACCGAAGTTAGCTCCGTTTTGCTTTTCCTGTTTCATTGTCTCCTTTTCACTCAGTAGGGTTAGGTAGCACGCGGAAATATACGATGAAAATTTCAGGCGTGCTGTCGATGTATATTACGTTTATACTTTCGTGTGGTTCAACACCTGTAATAGACAGTTCTTCCGTCCAATGATCACTACGTGGCTCTCCCCCGAACGTCGTACCTTCTGCATGCGTCCACTTGTACCATTTCTTTTCAGGTTTATCGGGTCTATGCCAAAACATTGTGATTCTGTCACCAGTTCGGAAAGTTTTAGCTTTTGTGAAATCACCCAGTTCGTAGTCCCCGTCAATATCGCTCCCTCGGTATGTCGTGTAGGTCTTATAGATGCCATATGATCGCGTCATGGAGGTAACCATAATATGAAAGATTGCCAGGTCATCAAGTCTGCTCATTCCTTTGATTTCAAGGGTTTCATGGTTCGCAGCAAATTTGATTGGGAGGCTCTGTTTCTCGTGTAATTCCCCCATCTTGATGTCGAATTCCAAGATATTGTTACTAAGTTCAAAGTTGTTAATTTCTTCGTTATCTTCCAAGACCCAATAAATGGTAATCATGTCCTTAGAGCGGAAAACAGCATGCTCGTTGGAATCTCCACAACCTATAAGCCTCAGGACAAGGCAGACGATCAGAACTATCTGTATTTTCATGTTTTCTCCCATCCGACATCGTGTTTCACGATAGAATCTTAGAGTATTGTAGTGGAACTCAGAATTAATCCTACATATTTGTAGCACAAGCTTTTAGCTTGTGGCACTCTTGCTGTAGCATAGGAGAGCGTTAGTTTCCTGTGGCACTTTCAAGGACGATGAGAGCCCTAAGAATTGTTTGAGAGTGCCCTCTTAATTCTAAAATCTACTATAACGCGCTGTGCTAGTTAATTTTGTCCTTATAGAGTTTACTTATGCGCGAACGACATTTCTGAGTTTTATCCAGGAACGAGCGAACCCTTGATTCACAAAGGATCGAGAAAACAACTACGTTGTGTTTACATTTCATCATCAAAGTCGTCGGGAAGTCAGTATTTATCAGGATTTGCGTCTATAGATTGAATTGACCTTGCGGAACTATGAAAGCCTTACTATGACTGGATCCGGATCCAAAATGTAAACACTACCTAGCACAAGTCGTTATAATTAGCAAGTTCCGTGCCACTCTGAACCCGCCTATACTCACGGCGTTTTCTACAAAACTCAGAGATGGCACTGCACAAAATCGGGCATTCTTTAGACGCGCCTGCACAAAATCGGGCATACTGATATATAAGGATGGTTCATGATTCGCAACGGTTTTGGACCGCTTGCACTACACATTTTTACGCGAAAATACTATCAGTTTAGTGTTCACCAAACTAAAGTTGGACGGATGTAGACACCTGCCTATACAAAACAATCTTACTTCCGTACCAGCATCTTTTTCGTTGCTGTAAAGTCGCCAGCGGTGAGAGTATAGAAATAGATGCCGCTTGCGACAGGTTCACCTTGCTTGTTCTTACCGTCCCAATAGACAGCGCGGGATTTATCAGCGTAGATGCCTGCCTGTTTATGTCCTAATGCAAGGTTCTTGACCAACTTTCCATCCGCGGCATAGATGGATACGCTGACATCCGCAGGTTTTGCTAACTGATAGGGTATCCACGTCTCCGGGTTGAACGGATTCGGGTAGTTGGGCAAAAGCGATGTTTCTGCAGGTGGTACAGATGGGGCTTTAGCCACGTTTGTGATTGCTGCGGTAGCGATATCGTTCAAGTAGAAGGTCCGAACCATTACCCACATTCTGCCACGCAAAAACCATCCGTCTTCAATCTCACCCCAGAGTTTAATGGAATGGTCATTAATACGCGACCAGCCGTCTACGCTTGCTGTACCTGTAGAGGTCAGGAGTTCGATGTCCGAAACCTGTACAATACGAAATGGGTTTTGGAATGTGAGTGTATCTTCCCACTCGCGTACGCCGCCCCGAAACTGAGTTTTACCGTAAACTTCAATCGTCTGCATGTCCGACCAGTAAGGACGGTAGTTTGTTTCAAAGGAGGGTGCTTCCGATGGAACAATTACCGTATTCGGTTTGAGATGCAGCTGATTAAATAATTTTGCGTCTACCTGGAATTCATACCATTCCTCGCCTGCTGTCTCAAACTCCGGTAGCCATTTCAGTGACCAACTCGCGTTCAGCTGCGCCGCGGTCCACCATTTGAAGTGTCCGTTCGGGTCTGCTATAAGGAATTCATCCCAACGCGTATCATAGCCGACGGCGACTACCCAGTGATACCCTGTATTTGAGAGCCGTAGGAGCAGAATAGGTGGGCGATTGTTCTTGATGTAGCGGCGCACGTCGTCAAGTGTCCTATTGGTGTACCAATGTGCAGGAACACCAGATTCATTGAGTGCCTGTCGGAGTGCACTCGGTGATGTTCCGAATGCAACAGTCCGGATACCCCCTGCCTTCCAGATATCTTTGAGTCGCCGGTGCTTTCTGTGGTAGTAGAGCAGCATTTGAACGCTGTTGGGCCCGCAGTTTTTATCGAACTGCTCCATCATGATAAAATCGTTTCCACCTTTATGTGGGATGTATCCGTTGGCAATCGGATCAAACCGTGTGAGATCGAGTGGGAGTCCTTTGAGGGTGACGATCTCGTCGCCTTTGCCGTAAGGATACGGATAGACCTCTGCCTCGCTGCATATTGGGGTGACAGCAAGCATTAGCAAAGCAATGAGCGTATGGCGTGTTGTTTTGAAGTATGTGTTGAAATGTTCCATTCTTTTTGGGTAGCAGGGTGTCAATCTTTTTTGACTACTGAATCCGCCGTTTGATTTGCCGGAACCGTGAGGAATCCGTCCGAAGCCCCGATTTCTGTGGCAATTTAGAGATATGGTTTCGGACATTCAAAACGCGCTCGCTCGGCACCGGGTGCGTAGATAGAAACTTTTCTATGGCGGAGGGTTCGCTCCGTCGCATCGATCGGAGGGTCTCAAAGAACACGGCGGCACCCTCCGGATTGATCCCTGCATCATAGACATTCTGTACGCCATAAAAATCTGACTCACGTTCATGGTCACGACTGTATCTAAAAAGCAAACCTGCCGCGAGGACCTCCGTGACAACCTTTTTGAGTGCGCTGTCATCTTCATCTAAAATCAATTGTTTCAATATCTCAATCCCATAGACCTGCGTGAGTCGTTTCATGGAATGCTGTCCGACAATATGGCCAATTTCGTGTCCAATCACCGCGGCAAGTTCTGATTCGGTTTTTGATGCTCGGATGAGATCGAGGTGAACGTAAATGAACCCTCCCGGTACAGCATACGCGTTTATCCCTTTTGTGTCAACCACTTTAAAGGTGTAAGCGATATCCTTCCGTTTACTATATCGCACGAGGGATTGTCCGAGGTCGTTGATATAGTTCGTCACGACGGGATCCGTATGAAGTTTTATTTGTTGCTCATGCTGTGCGACGAACGCCTGTCCAAATTGCAGCTCCTCCGCGTCGGTGAAGATATTGACATCGCTTGCGGCTTCAAGGAGTGTATTCCCAACGTTTCCGATGGTGTTGAGGCTGCATCCGATGCAAAAGTTGAGCGTGAGCATTAAGAAGAGTGTCAACAGTTTATGGATATGTTTCATCAAAACTCCTTATCGCGTAACACTATTCTCCTAAAGTTATCAAAGTTTGGGCAATATTGTAAAGTTATGCTGCCTTGATAAAGATCCGTGTCAACGCTGAAGTTCGTTTGGTTTTGCAAAGGTTGTAAACGGACACTATGACTGGTTTCTGTGCGTTTTCCGCATACGGTGCTCAGAAGTTTACTCTGAAAATTTTGTATTTGGAGAAGACATGTTCTTTCTCGTCAATGTGAACGCGAAGTGAACGCTAAAAAATATCTATGCTTTCAGATTCCTCATCCGTATCCATATTTTCGATCGTTATGAATACTTCTTTGAGTTCGCTCCACTCCACAAGGCAAATCAATGCTTGGCATATAGGCAGATCTAAATGTCTGCCCATACCAAACAATAAGGTGTTAAGTAGTTAAGAGTTAATGTGATACAGTCCTCGCACAACGAAAACCGACGCGGCCATTCATGTGCGTTGGCGAAGCGTAGTTGCGAGCGGCGACCCGCAGGAGATTCCTATTAAAGCCCCAGGAACCGCCACGCAACACGCGTTCAGGCTTAACATTTCTATAGTTCTCTAATATCCACTCGTTTGTATAGTTCTCTAATATCCACTGAAGACTCTGCGCACCCGCCAGCGGATTGCGTGCTATATCTTCTGGAGGAACCGTAACATAGAAATTACTATTGTATGCATCCAGACACCATTCCGAGACGTTACCCCCTATATCGTGTAAACCGTAGGCGTTCGCTGGATACAGACCCACGGGAATCGGACCGACATTTGTACTGTAGTGAGCATCCCACCGGGTAATCGTATTCCCACGGGGATACTTCTGACCCACCAAACCCCCACGCGCAGCGTATTCCCACTCCGCCTCCGTAGGGAGACGCTTCCCCGTCCACTTCGCATACGCCATCGCGGCGTACCAACTTACGCCAACGACAGGATAGTTGGCTTTGCCCCGTGGGTAATTATTCCCATTCCAACCGATGAGGTAATTTTGATGGTGATACGCGTCCGGGATCCTACCCTGCTGCCATTCTGGGTTGGCATCCACAAACTGCTTATATTGTGCATTCGTCACCTCATAGGTGTCCATATAAAACGCATCCACGTAGACGGTATGTACGGGCTTCTCAGCGAGAGCGCCATCAGTGCTTCCCATCTCGAACTCGCCGGCAGGGATCAGCACCATGCCTTCGGGGGGTGGCATTACGCCGGGGGATACCGGTAAGTCGGGGGGTGGTGTTGCTACCGGGGATGTCGGTAAGCCGAAGTCTGTAAATCGAACTTCCGTGCCATTTGCCTCTATTGTGGGGATATGTGTATTGATAGCGGCAGGGTTTAGCGGGTTATCCTGGAGTTCCAATACCTCCAAGTTCGTTAACGCGGTGAGCGATGAAATATCAAAAATGGTGTTATCGAAGAGGTTCAAGTGGACCAATTGGGTTAGCGCAGCGAGGGGCGACACATCTATGAGCACGCCCTGGCCGTTAAGATATAGCGATTTCAGTTGTGTTAGCGCAGCGAGCGGGGAAACATCCAGAATGCGATTATTGCTGCCGAAGAGGCTACTCGTTCCAATATCCAATTGTATCAGTTGGGTTAGCACAGCGAGCGGGGAAACATCTGAGAGGTTGTTGCTATGAAGAGATAACTCTTTTAGGTTCATCAAACGGGTGAGGTGTGAAACATTTGAGATGTGGTTCTCACTAAGATCCAGCGTTGTCAGTTGTGTCAACGCTGAAAGTGGCGATACGTCCGAAATTCTGTTGGTTGCAAGCGACAGGTCTTTCAAATTCGTTAAGCCGGCGAGGGATGAAACATCTGAAATACCGTTCACGCTCAAATCCAGTTTTGACAGGTTTGTCAACTCCGAAAGTAGCGATACATCAAGGAGGCTGCCATTGACGAGATTTAGTTCTGTCAGTTTTTTCAAATTCGAGAGCGGTACTGCATCTACAATGCGGATGTGCTTGAGTCCTAACTTTGTCAGTTTCTTCAAGTTTGCCAGGGGTGTCACATCGACAAGGGGGAATATCGGATTATGAAGGGATGGTAGAGGACCATCATAAAGGACAGGGGGCTCATCCATCTCCTCTATTGTGAGGTGTTTGCCGACCAGGAACAGCTCTGACAGGTTTGTGGCGTGTTCGAGTCCTGTGAGTGTGCGGATGTCCTCTATGTTTAGTTTCGTCAGGCTTTGCATCTCTGATTTCGTGAGGGCAGCTGCCTCCGATTTTTTGTTGAGGGTCTTGTTAATTGCCGCGCGGAGATTCGCATCTGGGATGTTTACAACCTCGGTGGCAGCGGGTCTTATCAGAAATATTGCGCAGAGCGCGGTGGTTAAGCTGATGATAAACGTTTTTCGGACCATTTCGTCCTCCTCTATCCGATCGGAATCTAACATGTTATGTTCAAAATTGCACAGGAGACTAACAGTTTCCTATGCTACAAATACCCAAGCGACTCCGTAAGTCCTAAAGAAAACAGTTCCCGTAGGTTGGGTTGAACGGATACTACCAAAACCCTGAAAACTAACACAAGACTCAGCTTGCACCAGAGATGGCACGCTGAACAGAAAACCGAGAGAAACCCAACGCATTAGCGGTTTACGGGGTACTGAGGGTCTCTCCGTATCCACCCACCGACCAGTTTACCGACCTCGTTAATTTCATTGGAGATGTAGGCGTACTGTTTTGCGGAGAGCACCTTGAAATCATGACAGAGCCGAATCAGATACCGAAGTTTTTCCAATTGCACATTTGCCTTTCGGAGCAAAGCCAATCGGTCCCGGGTATAAGTGGCTTCAATGAGCAGTTCCAGCGTGTCCAATACGTGGTTTACAGTTTGGTCACCGAGCGTAAACTTTTGAGATCGCGGGAATTTCTCCACGCGCCCCAAGAGCCACGCGATGACATCATAGAGCTTTGGAACTGCCTGAACCGTTGTGGATGCCATAAGCTATCAAGCACAGAAGACCTTTCCATCAACAATAAAACATATTAGACATTATAACAGTTTAATCTTGAAGTGCGGGATAGCCCCAAGGTCTGAAATTTAATCTAATACCATTTCTAAATAATGTTGTCGCATTACTGCATGTTATGAAATACGGTGGCATACCGGAACACAGACTAACAGTCTATGCTACATAAGAGGCAAATAAAATCAGAAATGGTATTACAATTAAATCGTTATAATGTCTAATATATAGTAAAACCAACAATTAAATAGACACTTTTCCTTTAACAGCAACCGTTTCGTAGGGGCGAGGTCACCTCGCCCGTCTTCCAAAATGTGTCTTATTATTTTTTGACTCCACTATAAATCGTGATAATGTCTATTGAATGCCTTTCTATGCTTGAACGAGTTTTGATATAAAGTTGAGAGAATGAGATTTCAGATTTATGATGAACTCACAGATTGCGATATAGCCTGAGAAAAACTTCTTATGAACATCGCGAAACGGGCGAAGGAAGTTTCGAACCGTCGTCCAGACGCCTTCAATGCCAATAAATAATGATATTTGGTTCAGCCTGACCGATTTTTAGAATGTCAAATACGTCTCCATTGACGCGAAATCTCGCAAATAAGGCGATCGTTAGATTCACCATCTCCACGCTTTTCGAGACGATAATAGACGAACGTTTGAACCGCCCGAACCAATGGCGCATCCGGCAATTATTACGCTCAATACCATGTGTCTCCTCTTTCGTCTGAACCAACTTGTCCTTGGGAAGCACTGACTCGTAGACCTGATAGTTATCTGTATAATAGACCTTCACCTTCCATTTTTCTAACTTTTCAACGAGTTTTTCGAGGGTTGCTTTATCCCGATCACCACACTCCCAAGCGATGAGTTCTCCGGTATCACGACACAAAGCTTTCCATATCCAGAGTTTGTTTGTTTTTTT
The DNA here is from genome assembly GCA_965208735.1 of Candidatus Poribacteria bacterium. Lineage (GTDB taxonomy): Bacteria > Poribacteria > WGA-4E > WGA-4E > WGA-3G > WGA-3G. The sequence continues at coordinate 2,442,025 of CBDBPM010000002.1, read as the reverse complement.
TCACATAATGCCACATCTCGTCAAGTTCAATCACGACCGCCTCCGTTTTGTCGGGTTCAGGCGGTTTCGCGTGTTCGCCACCGAACTTTCGTATCCACTCAAGGATCGTTGAAGGCGATGCGCGAAGCATTTTGCGATGGCGTTCATAGAGAGCCCATGGCAATAGAGAAAGACGGCGAGTGCTTTCTCTGCGAGGGGTCGCCCTGTATATGTGTGATTTTCTGTCCATTGATAGTCGCAGTCTTTGCATTTATAGCACTGTTTTTCGTTGATATGTCCATTTTTGACGAAGTGTGGGTGTTGACATCTTGGGCATTCCATAGAGGTGTCTCTCCTTGTCGTTCGTGTATAGATAACGCGGATAGTATTGAGTAAATCTATAACGTGTAGCACTATGAGGCACAAACACACCTCCGATCTTTACACGGTTGGACTGTCCATCTTGACATTGTACGGAGATTGGTTCGTAGTAGTGCGATTCATCGCCCCAGCGCGCAACGAATTGCACTACTACGAACACGCCCGAAGTTTAGACTGGACTGTCTACCATATCCAACAAGCAAAACCTATTTCCGTATCAACATCTTCTTCGTGGCAGAGAAATCACCTGCTTTGAGTGTGTAGAAATAGACACCGCTCGCAACAGCCTCTCCCTGCTCGTTTTTGCCATCCCAATACGCGGCACTATCTTTGTCCTGATACACCCCCGCCGGCAATTGCCCTAACGCCAATCTCCGAACAAGTGTCCCATCTGCGGCATGGATAGATACCGTGACCTCCGCAGGTGTTGCCAACTGATACGGTATCCACGTCTCAGGATTGAAAGGATTCGGATAGTTCGCCAAGAGTATCGTCTGATCAGGATTCGCCGGTGCCTCAGTTTCGGCCGCCGGTGCCCCCGCTACGTCTCGGTTATTGAAAAAGTAGAGCCGCCCGTATGCGCTCCCTACGACGATTAGGTTGTCATCTGGACTGAATGCTAACGCCGTTGGAGGTTCGTCCATAGTAAGATCCTCAAGACGGGAACCAGTGCCTCTGTCGAATACATAGAGCCGATAGGGTTCAACAGGACCGTTAGTATCCACAGCAGCGGCAAGATACCGTGAATCGAGACTGAATGCAACCAAGGCGGCATCACTGCCACCAGGTAACCAGAGGGTGCGCACATAGCTGCCGTCCCCCGTCCGCCATATATCAATGAATTCGTTACAGGAACTGGCTACATACCCCGCTTCGTGGTCAAGATGCTCAACTCTAGTGTTGTCGCCGGAATTCATACGGAACTGATAACCATCGTTTCTAAACCATACCTCAGTCGATTGACCATCTGCTACCAGTATCAAGCCCGACTCACCCATCGCTACGTCTGTTACCCCGTTAGAAACAACGTTCATCTCATACTTTTTCTTCTTCTCTGCCGAGGGATCATCAACATTCCAAACACGGAGCTCGTCAAAGAGGCCGACTTCAACGAGATGGTCTCCATCATCAGCTATAGCGATATACCAGGCCAGTACATCCGAGACCCCGAAACCCCCTCGCCAGCCTAGTCCTGATGTAGTGTAGCGCATCCCAATACTATCCCCTTTCAGATATGCTACAAAGAAAGGATTCTCCCTGGGAACAGCAATATCAAAAATATGATCGCCAACATCTTTCCAAAACCAATTTAAGTCACGTCCCTGATCTTGAATTACAATTCTATAGAGCTTTGTGCCCTTAGAACCGATAAGCACATTATTGCTCGCGAATTGTAGTCCTGTCCATCGTTCATAGGGTGAGATGTCAACAAAACGGACCTTCTCTAGATCTAAGGCTTTTGTTGTTGAAGTCAGCATTAGAAACGATAATATTACACAAGTCGTTAGAAAGAACAAGCACATCTTTTTCATTTCGTTTTCCTCCTCAGGACTTACGCAAAATTTGTATTCTGCGGCGAAATTGGTTGTTCAAAACTCAAGAAAGCGCAATAAATTGCGCTACTACGAACCAAATACTGCATGAAAACAAGCGAACTGCGTAAGCCAAGTTTGGACAATTTTAGAGATGTCCACAGAAACAGAATAGGTTATCGGGTGGGCCCGAGCCCTCACAAGGGGCAGGCATAACAATGACCGGGCAAACCCCGATGCAACAAAAACAGCCCGCGACACAACGTTCAGACAGCGCGCGTGCGGGCACAACAAAACCAGACCGGTAACAATCACCGAGACAGGTTTATGAAGCCTATACTTATTATGTGTATAGTAAATGTAGGTAGAGTACACGGTGTGTAGTAATTTAGCAGGTGTCAGGGCAGACGCAGCAAAGTGGCGCACAGCCACACCAAACAGAATTGCGGGGCTAATCGCTTTGTCAGTGTCCAAATGGATGTATGCGCTCTGCATGATCGTCACCTCCGTACAGTTGTAGAAAAATGCACGTTTTGCATTTTCCACCCGTTGAATTACCGAATCGATAGAATTATACCAAAAAAACGAGGGTTTTCGTACACACGAAAAAACTTATATTTTTCACAAACGCGCCGTTTTTCAAGGCATTTTCTGCCTCAATAGCGGGAGCGAAACCCAACATCACACTTTTATCAAACTCACGTTACTATAGCAAACTTAAACACCCACATACTTCCGTAGGTTGGAGCCTCAAGCGGTTAAGTCGTTAAGATTCAAGGAGTTACATCCTTCACACAGCGAAAACCCATGCCGCCGTGGAGGATAAATGTAGGATGAGAATTGCTGCGAGCGGAGACCCGCACGCGAGATCCATTAGAGGCATAGGAACCACCGCGCAAGACAAGCAAGCCAACGAAATTATCGAGGTTCCTTTTATAACGAACATTATCAGGTGATAACGGATTGCGCGCAACGTCATTCCTTGGAAATGTGGAATAGAACTCTGAATCGTATCCATCCCGACACCACTCCGAGACATTCCCTGCCATGTCATACAGTCCGTACCCGTTCGCAGCATATTTACCCACAGGAGTCGTACCTTTGCGATCATCAATGTAGCGGGGGTCCCTGTTCTGATGATTGAAGTTCGCATCCCGAGCGGCTATGGTATCCCCATTCGGATACCTCTTGCCTTTCAAGCCTCCACGTGCAGCATACTCCCATTCTGCTTCTGTCGGTAGCCGTTTACCTGCCCAGTTCGCATATGCCCGCGCAGCGGTCCAGCTCACATACCTGACTGGATAGTCCGCCTTACCCTGCGGATAGTTGTTCCCGGACCATGTAAAGAGGTAATTACCATCGCTTGGAGTACTGAACAAATCAGCCTTAGTAACTATAAGCTTGTTATGCCATTGAGGGTTCTCAAGCAGGAACTCCTTGAACTGCGCGTTCGTGACCTCGGTCCTATCCATGTAAAACGCATCTACATAGACCCGGTGGACAGGCTGCTCGTCGCCTTTTGCTTCTGGATCGTTGCTGCCCATGTCAAACTCGCCAGCGGGGATCAGGACCATGCCGTCTGGCGGTGGTGCAGGCTTGCTCGGTTGACTCGTCCCAGATTTGCAGGAGGCTACCAGAGTGATTAATAGAACAACCCCGATACAGCAGAACCCGATAAGTTTAATTTTAGGTTTCATAAAAAATATTCTCCTATGGTTCATGTAAAGACTGTGTGCTAATGAACAGATTACTTGCCTGAGTGCAGGTCATCGTAAATTTTTTTTATTTCTGCTTCGCCCATCTGGTAATTGGAAATCTGTAGTTTGCTCACAATACAACGGGAAGGATTTCCCCCTTCATCTATGTCAGGGCTGTCGTTATTGATCACAAATCTTCCCTGCCTAAAATCCTTAGGAGCCGCGGTTATGTTCTCGTTTTCCCCCACAAGTTCGCCATCTATGTATAACTTCATTCCGTTTGGCCCCCAGGTTCCGGCTATGTGATAATGACCGTCCATCTTCCAATTAAGTGATTCTTCACTAAACACCTTTGGTTTATCTTTGTCCGGATGCCATCTAAACCTCAGGCGTAGATACGGGCGTTTAATGCCCTCGGTGCTATCCGACTGCCAAGTGACCTTAAACGAAATATGTTTAGGGTCATTATGAACCCTGAATAGAGAGAAGCTCTCTGCTTCCTCAAAATTCCTTTTCGGTGACACACAGAAACTAACAGTGCCGTGATAGACCCCCGAATGAATTCGGGGGAAACCTCTGCAAAGTTGTTTTTCTTTACAGAAGCATTCGTGGCTTCAAGCGACATTGCTTTTGTCTTGAGAATATAACTATGTATACAGTTCACTCCAGGTTTCGCAGGCATCGGAGCACGCAAGTCAATGGACAACCGCGATAGCCTCCCTCAAATTCTGAAACAGGGCGTTGCGAGATGGAGTTCTTCGGTGATACCGTCCAATTCTGCAACGTTTTTTTTCAACTGCGCCTCTAATTCTGCTACATCTTTCTGTAGGTGTGCTGCAGATGCGTTGCCACTATTGAGAGAAAGTTGGCGCACGGACTCTCTTGCGGCGAGGACTTTGTCTTCTAAAGCGACGAGTGCGCGTACTTTTTCCACAATCTCGTCAGCACGTTCCGTTGCTTCTTTCATTTCTTGGTCAGTCATTTGCATTGTCTTCCTCCTATCAAGATATTCTATCAAGATATTCTGTAAGAGATCAAGTCTCTCCGAAAAGAGCCTTACGAAGGCGCGTACTTTTCGGTATCGTCTTTGATGCAACACAAAAAGCCCGCGGGGCAGTCCGTTGTCTACGACAAAGGCAGCGCGCGGGAACATAAGGTCCCATAGCCGGTAGAACGGCAATTGGACAGACTCTGTAAAAAATACTTAATTTTTGTAAAGTGGGGGGGGGGGTAACCCTACAGGTAGCATCGTTAACTTTGCGTTAATAAGACGCAAAAGCAACGCACCTATAGAGCAGCGACACACAGCAGCAACGCATACACCAGAGATTCGGTGTATCGGTAAAATCCGTTGGGTGCAGTTAATATTGATGTGTCCGTTTTGCATAGTTGTCACCTTATGGACGGTTTCGAGCAGCTATTAGGGTGTGCAATTGGTGAAAATTATACAAAAAACACTGTTTTTAGTCAATATTTTTTTCGGTTGCCTTTAATATTGACTAAAGTTTGGACAATCGGTTTGTGTGTCAAGTAGCGTTTTCAAGGGGCTTGGTATTTTTCTGTGAGTTCTGTCCCCAGGCAAACGCGGAGAAAACTATAACAGGTTAGTTACACAAGAGGCACAAACTGAAAGTTTATGCTACACAAGAGACACAGCCTAACAGGAAACCATGCTACACAAGAGACACAGCCTAACAGGAAACCATGCTACACAAGAGGGTATTCAATAGCGTGAGTTTGATAAAAGTGTGCTGTTGGGTTTCGCTCCCGCTATTGAGGCAGAAAATGCCTTGAAAAACGGCGCGTGTGTGAAAAATATAAGTTTTTTCGTGTGTATTTCCGGCTCAACCCAACCTACAGATTTATTTTCAAGCGCACGATGTCTTCACACGTGGCTTGAATCTCGTCCCGGGTAACCATAGCGTTTCTCCTATTCGGATCGGAGTCAAGTGATTTTTTTCTGTGCGCTTACAAATCTCTCCCACAGGTTCTTCATCCAAAATTGTTGTATTGAAAAAGGTGGAATGTGGTATACTGATTGTTGGAAGATTGGAAACATAGAAACAGGAAGGCAACTCATTGGTTCAGCAACAGGTACGAGATAGCCTCACATGGCGTGCGGTGCTGATCGGTTTGGCGTGTGCTACGACCGAGTGTCTGATCGCGCCCTACAACGACTATGTTATCCGTAACATTTTCCTTGCAGGCGGACACTTCCCCGTCGCGCCCTTTTTTGTCCTGACGATTTTCGTGCTGGGCATCAACGTTCTCTTGAAACGCTTTTATCCCGCCTCGGCGTTCTCACCCGGCGAGCTTGTCACGATTTGGTGTATCATGCTTGCGCCGGCAGGCATCCCGTCTTCAGGGATGATGCGCTATGCGCTCAGTCCGATGGTGGCTTATAAGTACCTCGCTACGCCGGAAAATGACTGGGAATCGCTATTTCATCACTATATCCCGCACTGGCGTGTGGTGCAAGATCACAGCGCAGCACAGTCATTCTTTGAAGGGCTGTTCGCAGGGGAATCGGTACCGTGGGGTGCTTGGATCGTCCCGATCTTGACGTGGAGTGCCTACGTACTGGTCGTCTATTTTGTGATGATCTGTCTCTCTGTGTTACTCCGCAAACAGTGGGTGGAGTATGAGCGTTGTGCTTTCCCGCTTGTTAAGCTGCCAGCGGAAATGGCGGGGCAAGGTAGCAGTAGCCTCGGTCCGCTTTTTAAGAGCAGCGCGCTCTGGTTCGGGTTCGCGTTCCCCGTGCTCCTGCATACGATGAACGGTCTGCATACGTTTTTTCCGAACGCGCCACATATTCCACGTGATTTTTGGCTCAACCAGTACCTCGTCGAACGTCCTTGGAGTGCCTTACGACCATTTCAGATTGTTATCTTCTGGTCGATGGTAGGCTTTAGTTATCTGCTAACTTTGGAGGTGTCGTTTAGTATCTGGTTTTTCTTCGTCTTTTACAAACTGCAATGCCTCTTGGGTGTGATGTTCGGTTTTCAACTCACTTCGGGCCCGGGTGTGCAGTGGACAGGTAAATCATTTAGTGCGGCACAAGAGGCGGGAGCATGTCTCGCATTCGTCGCCATCGCGCTTTGGAAAACGCGGCATCACATAAAAAGTATGCTCCAGTTCCGCCCTTCCGATGAAGCACTGCCGCATAGTGTTACGATCTTCGGCCTTCTCGGTGGTATCTGTGTGCTTGTATTTTTCAACCACATGATGGGGATGTCCCTCTTATTTGCGCTCGGTTTTGTTCTATTCCTACTTGCAATGTATATCGTGCTGACGTGGCAGGTAATCAACGGTGGTATCCCGTTCATCAATCCATCGTTTTCACCGCAAAGTTTCTTCCTAACTACGCTTGGCACGTCTAAAATCCATCCATCTACGTTGACTTCGATAATGATGCATCCGGTGTGCCTCACGTTAGATCTCCGCGAATTCATGATGCCGAATATTATGAACGGGTTGAAAGCTGCAGACGAGGTGCGCGTCAAACGCCGGCAGCTCCTTGTCGCGATGGCGGCTGCGATGGTTATCGGGCTTGCCGTTTCCTATTATTCTGCAATCAAAATTAGTTATGCGCACGGCGCACCTTATACCGGTGGCAGTTGGTTTATGCGGCAACTTGAAGGGCTTTTGACAAGTCCGAAGACAAGCACAAATTGGACGAACACTGGGTTTATGGTATTCGGTAGCGGATTCACGATCTTTTTGATGTGGATGCGTCAAACTTTTGTGTGGTGGCCCCTGCATCCGCTCGGTTATACGATGCTGAGCTCCTGGGCGACGTTTAAGCTCTGGTTCTCTATATTCTTGGGTTGGGGACTGAAGTTCAGCATCGTGAAATATGGTGGATTGAGGGCGTATCGGAGCGCGAGACCGATATTCCTTGGACTGGTTCTCGGGGAGATGACGTGTGCTGGACTCTGGGCAATTATCGGGATGATTACAGGGATTAGTACAGGGTATCGAATCTTGCCAGACTGAGGATCCACGTTTCGCGGGACAAGGTTTCCGAGACCTCCATAGGTGCGATTTGGAACCGGAGTTCCCACCGGTGATGGAGCAGGGATTCCGAACAATGTTAAGAAATCACCGCATTAATTTTTTGATCTTCATGTAACCGTGCTATCCAATAAAGGTGGCAGCTTGGGTTATCAACATATTAATACTCGTATTTAATGAGCGAAAAAATATCATCGTAAGGCACCCTCTTCCTGCCGTTGAGTTGGGTTAATTCTATTAAGACGGTAACACCAATTATATCACCTTCCAACTTTTCAACAAGATCAATGGATGCCGCAAGAGTCCCACCCGTTGCTAAGACATCGTCACATATTAAGACTTTTCTATGTTTGCGGAATGCATCTTGATGAATCGCCATAGTATCAGCACCGTATTCAAGATCATAGGTAACTTCAAATGTCTCATGGGGTAATTTGCCATGTTTTCGGATCGGGACAAAAGCTGCGCCGAGCCGATAAGCGAGTGCGGTACCGAAAATAAAGCCTCGTGCTTCAATTCCGACAACAACATCAATTGTTTCATATTGGTAAGGTAATGGAGCGTAAACGCATCAATTGCTCTATGAAAAGCGACTGGGTTTCCTATAAGCGGTGTGATGTCTTTATACACAATACCCGGTTTTGGGAAATCGGGGACTTCTCGAATAAACTGCGAAAAATCTCGCATTACTTTCCTTTATCCTCCTGATCTAAGCGTACCATAATCTTCACTCTTTTTCCATTGTCTCAATGCTTGTCAATTCAACAAGCAGAAGATAGTGTATGATAACATATATCTATATTAGGACATTATTATTAATATATAATTTTTTATAATTATGTCCGGACATAAGTAATTATACTCTAATTTGGCTTCTGATTCAAATTAGATCTGCGTCCGATTTGAAAATGGACAGTAATCCGTACGATATGTAAAGAAATTCAGATTTGAACACCGGTAGTTTTTTAAGGCAACTTGAGTTATCATTGAAAGGGCAATTGACAATCAGAGAGTATCTTTGAACCGTGTAAATCCTAATTCTAAAACTGGATGCTCATGTTTGGAAATGTTTTGTCTTGACATTCAGGTAAATACCGAGTATTATAAAAAAGACAATTCGCAATAGCAAGATTTCAAATTACAACAAATATAGGAAATTATGAAAAAACACACTGTTATCTTAGCACTTCTATCGATCTTCTATTCGCTATGCATCGGATTGCCCTCCGCTTTTTCAGTAGATTTTATTCAATTAGTGCAGGAATTTGCTGGTAAAGGTTCAACCGAAGGGCGGTTTGGTAAAGACATTCATCTCACCTTTGATAAACAACATATCTACGTCAGCGACACCGAAAACCGACTGATTCAGAAGTTGTCGGTGACCGGAGAATTTCTGCTTCAATTTCCAGAAGTACCCGAATCGCCAGACAATATCCTACGGAAACCCGGGCATCTCGCTGTGGATAGCACGGGGAATATTTACGTTGCTGACGTAACCATGCAGCACATCGGTGAAACGGCTGATCCTAAAATTTATATGTTCGCGCCGTGTGTCCATAAATTCAGTGCGGTCGGTGAATTGTTAGATACCTACTTTGTTGACCCAATGGATGTCTATCCGAAGGTTGTGTTGCCAGCAAACCTCATCATTGACGAAGCGGGGAAAAGTGCTTTCGCTATTCAACCGAAAGGATTTGACAGAGCCCTTCGTGTCGCGCTCAACACCGAAAATGAACTCTACGTTTTAGATGCTGAACGCGGACGTGTCCATAAATTTAGTGCCGATGGAGAAAAACTAATCGCTTTCGGAAGGTACGGCGCGGGCGATGGTGAATTTGACATAGATGCTTCCGACATTGCGATTGATGCGCGAGGGAATATTCTAATCGCGGATACGGGTAATCACCGAGTTGTGAGGTTTGATGCGGCAGGCAAATCGCTCGGCAGTTTCGGACGGAAAGGACGCGGCAACGGCGAATTCATGAAACCGATGGCACTTGTTGCACTGCCTTCTGGTGAAATCCTTGTTAAAGATGCGAGTCAATTTCGGAGAAAAGTCGGTGGGCTGCCGGAGGTCATTGTTCTTTCGCCGACCCTGACGCAGTTGACTGAGAGCACACCTGGTCAAGCGGAACTCGCCGATACGATTACGAATGCAACACGGTCCCAATACGGTCCGTTTGCACAGAGTCCCGCAGTCGCTGCCGATACTGCTGCCCTGAATAGACGCGTCCACCTGTTGGAGGAGGCAGAATACAGTCGTTACTATGCCGATGAAACGGATGAGGAAGATAAAGCAGAACTTGCTGAAGAGTTGAAACGCAAAGACATCCGGCTGACACTCTTTCATAATGTCATTTCACGTATCCAAAAATTTGACAACAACGGACGGTATATCGGACGGATTGTTTATGAGACGGACCAACTCAGTGAAGAAAAGCACGATCAGACTTTCTTGGATCTTGACGCTGCAGGCTATCTCTACCTAAGGGATGATAGCGATTTTACCATCGCACAATATTCCGTGACAGGGTTTACTGTGAAACCTTCTCACATGAACGGTTTTTATAGCCTGCGTGCTGCCAATCTCCATAACAATTATACGGAAGATTATGAGGACATCGATTTTTTCACGGATGTTGAAGATAAACTCAACCAATTGGAATTCAAAAACCTATTTGGATGGACGTATAGCCTCTCTGAGCGGTGGCATTTGACGTTCCTTGACGAATTAACGTACAGTGAGCAAGATGAACGTTATATCACACCTGCGAAGGTAGAGGATAGTTACGATTTTGGGACACAAGCCTTAGAAAACGCTTTCGCCGCGAATCTGAAATTTATCACCAATCCGAATCCGTATCGGTATAAGGAATTAAATGTATCTGTTGGACGTGTCGATGGTACGTCTGATTTGACACAAGACGCACTTTATTCGGATCTCAACAAACAGCGTAGAATTGACACTGGTGATGCGAGTTCCACTGTTATCGAACTGAATTGGGATATCTGGTCACGGACGAATCTATGGTTCCGTTATGCTGATCTCAATCCCGCAGAAACGAGCCGCAATTTTATCCGCCGATTTTACGATGTTTCCGGTGATCTCTATGAAGTGTTTGGGAGCCGTAATCAGGCGCGTCAGTTCCTTGGCGAGTTGACTATAAAGTTTTAAAAGTAGTAGGTACAGTCCGTGTGCCGTCTAGCAAAAGTGAGGTTTATCTATAAATATGGAGTTTCGCGCACTTTATCCTGATGAGTTAGAGAAGTGGCTGGACCATGTCACGCAGGTCTTTTCAGGCGGTCGCCAATATTTTTCTAATCATTGGCATAACGATCCGTGGCGGGATCCGGAAGGTATCCGCATTGCGGTTGACAAGGGCACAATTGTCAGCACGGTGCGCGTTTTTATCCGTAAGATGTTTTTACACGGCGAACCGGTAACTGTTGGTGGTATCGGTGAAGTTAGCACGCATCCGGAATACCGACGCCGCGGGCTTGCGACACAACTCCTCAAGGATTCTATCGAGTTCATGGAGTCCCGCGATATTGCCATCTCCTCGCTGCATGGCAGCCAACGTATCTACTCGATTGAAGGGTGGGAGAAGGTGCCGCGTTATTATGCGAGACAACCCCTTACCGCCAAAAAACAGGTGGGGTGGGATGTTCGCCCAGCGAATTTTGATGATGCAGCCGAAGTCAAACGGATTGCCGATCTCTACGATGGGTATGCTCGTAAATTCAACGGCACTTTTGTCAGAGATGATATGGCTTATTGGATGGAGTGGGTGCGGAGCGAGTCACCGAATGCGTGGGTTGCTGAACGGGATGGAGTTATAGAAGGCTATGTTTCTGTTGTTCGACGCGAAGATCAATTGAACGTCAAGGAGTTCATCGCGTCGGAAGCAGCTTTCGCACACGAGAGAGGTAAGCAACTCTTTGAAGATATGCTCTCCAATATTATTTCCCAGACGGATGCCGAATCACTTGAAGTTGTCTATCCGGCTCCTATCGCAGACGGTTTCAATGCGCCAACGATTGATGAACACGGCAGTACGATGTATCGTATCAATCAGCCCGATGCGCTTTCCAATTCATTCGATTCAATCCCGAATCTGTTACACAACCAACCCGAATCTCTATCACAAAGTATCAGATCGCATCATATCTTTTGGTATACGGATGCATATTAAGGTATTTTCTGACATTTTTCGATCAGTTAATTGAGGTGTTTCATAAATCATTAGTTTTCTATCGAAAGACAGTTTTGATGTGGGTAATATTTCGCGTAGGTAACCTACATTGGACATTCATTTAGTTCTTGTTGCAAGTTCAGATCACGAACTAAAGTAATACAGATCGCAAGGGGCTTTTGAGGTAAAAGGAAAAAATATGAGTAGTAAGTGTGTGTGGCAAGGCAGGAGTAATGGCCGAGAGGGCACGACGTGGACAGGATCTATCCGATGTCTTCGGAAGAAAATACCGAATTTCACACAGATACCTTTTAGTGTAGAAAAGGATATTAATAAATACATGGATCTCATTGTAAGGGAACCTATTAGTGATGTTACAGTGGGCCTTGGATATGTCGAGGCTACTACTCGTGAACGCATACCCGTTGCAGCTGTTTATAATGGCTATGGAGCTGACCTATACAGAGGTCGTAGACAAGGGTATAAACTCGTTGAGCATCATACGATGCTCAATGATGTGTTAGAATCGGCAACCTTAGAACCGATAAATATATTTAGCCAATCTGAATCCTCGATAAAATCGGAGTTTGAATCCCTTGAGGCTACTTTATATCTTTCTATCTATGGAGCACGAATGTATATTGATTTCCTTCTGCCATATTACTGCGACGACTATACGCTCAAAGTAGCCTGTCGCAATTCGGTAGACAAAAAGCACGCTTTGACGATTAACTTGTCTGTAGTTCCAAAATGTGGAGGGGCAGACATCCCTTTTGGTGGGTTCTATCGTCTCCATTCTCAAGAACTTAGAGATGGAGATATTCGTATTTTTTTGGATTACGATATTAGATACTTTTTACATGGAGCATGGACAACAGTTGAGGCTGATAGAAAAGATGTTGTGAGAATCATCCGTAAAGCACTTACACCTGACCAACAGAAGCAAGTAATACAGAAAATGGATGCTGAAAAACAGGATCGCGTGAAGCTATTACGTTTCCGACAAATACTCTCAGAACTTTTCATTGAGGGCAGGGATATATTCCAATCTGGAGAATACGCTGTGAGATTAGCAGACCTTACCAATGCACTCAATCAATTAGCAAACGAAGCCGATACACAACAATTGCTCACATAAATGTCATTAGAAGAACTTTCAGAGAACATCTATGTGTTCCTTCCTGAAATCAAAACGGGCTATTCTGCTTAAATCAGACCGTCAATCCGACTGATTTGTGATCCATTTTATTTCTGAAACACTCTCAGTTAATTTGGAGTATGGCAATCTCAAGTCGCGCAGAACAGAAGAACACAAGGTATTTTAGGCACAAGCATTATCCGATTGTGATTCACAAAGACGCAGATAGTGACTATTGTGTAACCGTTCCAGATCTACCCGGTTGCATAACGGCTGGGGATACACTTGAGGATGCACAAAATCAAGTGGCGAAAGCTATCCAATGCCACGTTGAAGGGATGCTGCTTGATGATGAGTCCGTTTTGGCAACGTCAATTGTTTAATGCCTAACGATTCCTCTTGTAAACTCAAGACACACGACTCAGCTGGGCTTGTGGGAACGTTCTTGATATAGCCGTATTTATAGAGGTTCATCTTCTTTTGAAGAAAAATTCCGTTCAACTACTTGCGACTGCTATAAGCAAAACAACAGAGATACCAAACAAAATCCAGCCCCACATTGCATTACTCCTACTCTCATCTAATGCCGTCTGTTGCCAGTTTATAATAGATTCCTGTTGCTTTATTTTTTCTTGTAGTTGCTGTGCGACTGCACCTTGTATTGCTTTTTCGGTTACGCGGATTTTCGCCTGTGCTTCTATTATTTTATCAGCACGTTCCTGTATGACTTCCGGGTTTGCGTTTACAAGTTCGCTGGCGCGTGTCTCAAGTTGCTGTGCAACTGCCTCTTGTATTGCGTCTTCAGTCACGCGCTCTTTCGCCTGTTCGTCTATCATCATAACGGCGCGTGCCTGTGTAGCCTCATGTATAGCCTTTGGAGTTACAAGTTCACGGACGCGTGCCTCAATACGCTTCAATTTTATTCGTTGTGCCTCTTTTTCAATATCGAGTTCGGTTTCGTGTGCCTTCCGTATTTCTCGGTAAAATGTTAAGCGGTCAATCTCATCAAATCCTATGCTATTATCGTAATAACTCCACTTTTGAGGATCAGGATTGTTAGCAAAGATACCTAAGCCTGCCCTTGACGCGTTGAGATAGGATTCCAATTGTTCTTTACCGTGGCTGATAGCCTCCAGGCTTTTACATTCCACAATCACGAACGGCTTATTATTGAGCAGCAGCACGAGGTCTGCGCGTCCTGTGTTACTGCCAAACTGAATTGTATATTCCTTCTTAAAAGACCAACTTTGCCCAAATTTTGGTGCTTTAAAAATATTTAGTTGCTGTCCGATGTTCGATCGGAGGTGTTTAAGGACTTCTTCACGAATTTGGTTTTCAGTCATTATTAAAGGGGCTCACATTGTTAAATTTCGCATTGTTTCCAGTTTCGGCTGGTCAGGTAGGGAATACCTCAGGAGAGGTAGCCGAAACTCCATGCCAACAAAGCTGATAGCATTATACAATTTTTATTTTCTCTTGTCAAATTAATCTCAGAACGTCAGAACGCAGAACGGTCAGAACGCAAAAAACTTCTCAGTTTGACAAATATATGCCAAAAGTGCTAATATAGTTACAAATTTTTAGAAAAGGAGTATCAATTATGGAAAAAGCTAACCATTTGAGTCAATATAACAAACCTGTGGAAGCCTACATTGTGATGCTTTATCTTGTATCTCACAAAAGCGGGCAATTTACTGATATTCAAGCCCTATCCTTTTGGGATCAGTGGAAACAGTCTGAAGCAATACGAGTTATGGCACACATAAACCACAGGCTATTAGAACTTTCTGATGAATGGGGTGAAGACATACCACATATCAACGCATTTATGTTTTATGGTGATGGTACGTGTAGAAAGCTATCTATACCTATCCCAAATGGGATAAGATCTTAGAGGTGTTCAGGCAAGAGGCATTAGAATCTAAAAACAGTAACTCGTAAGACTCCAAAAAAGTCATTGGCTAATTCAGTCAGTGGCTTTCTTGATTGAAACTTCCGTGCGAAAGGAGAAAGCCATGAACGAGATTACAATCGCCCAAGAAAAAGCACATGAGGCAGTAGACCTACTGAAAGAGGCTGTATTAGCAATAGTGAGACATGAGACGGAAACAGGCTCTGGTGTCAGCCGAGCAGGTATTAGAAATTGGCTTGAAATTGGAAAAGAGCATTATCCTACCCCTGAAGACGTACAATGGGACATGGGGCAAGTTGTTTTTACCATACTTCAGTTACTTCGAGAAGATGACCTCATAGAAAGAAGTTCGTTGGATAATAAGAAGTGGGTTCTATCAAAAAGAGGTAAGGCAGACCCCAACCTATGAAGTGCCAACGATAATTCAGACCAAAAAATCAGTAAAGTTAAGACAAGTTTTGTTGTTGAAATTCCATAGGTGTCAAATACCGTAATGCTGAGTGAGGGCGTTTCTAATGGCAGTACAACCCGTAACCCTCTTCACAGACGGATACTACATCAACATCCTGCGACCGCAGAAATTGAACAACCCGAGAAGCGATGTTGACATCAGCAACAAGTGGTGGGATCATCGTTAAGAATCTCCAACTCGGTCTGAGACAACATCAATAAAAATTTCGTTGCGGAGGGCTTTTGCCGCATAGCCGAGCACTGCTCGAATACTTTCTTCGGTTAAAAGCGGATAGTCGGCGATGATTTCTTCATGTGACATACCGCTCGCCAATAATCCCAATATGTGTTCGACGCTCAAACGCGTGCCTTCAACAATCGGTTTTCCACCAAGGATTCCTGGATTAGCAATTATTCTGGCCATAATTTTTACCTCTCTATGGAAAATTTGTAACTATAGTTTACCAAAACTTGCGGCTTATATCAAATTGTTTTACTGAATTACCCAGAGACATTCAATTTTAATAAATTATTGGATTTCACGTCTTTTTTTAAAGGAGCCGGTGCGGTTAGGAAACCGCACCTACCGGGCCTGGGGGTGAAGATTTGATCGGGAAATGGAGAATTGAATGGCTCTGCTGAATTATCTCCGATTCTCTACAAAAAATTTGACTTCTATTTTGGCACGGTATATAATCGTTTCCGTGGCAAAGCAGTGAATCTCATAGCCATCTTGTTTACAATTTTCCGTTGTTTGAAGTTACAGGGAGGATATGGACATGGCAAATTTACGCGTAGGTGTTATCGGTTGTAGTGGTATCGGTACAACACATGTATCGGGGATCGTCGGTCTGCCGAATGTTGAGTTAGCCGCTGGCTGCGATTTTGTTCAGAGCACGTTAGATGCTTTCAAAGAAAAATATCAGGATAATTGGGACAACATCTCTCTGTATACCAACCATCAAGAGATGCTCGCTGCTGAGAATTTGGATGTCGTGACGGTGGCGACTTCTGACCATCGGCATGCCGATCTTGTTGTTGACGCGGCGAATGCTGGTGTAAAAGGTGTCTTCTGTGAAAAGCCGATGGCGACGAGTGTTGAAGATGCGGACAGAATGATAGAGGCAACCGAGCGAAACGGTACGATTCTGTCGATCGATCATACGCGTCGGTGGCAACCGTTGTGGCGGCATACACATGATGTCGTCATCGGTGGTGGACGTATCGGGGATGTCCAGTATGTGATCGGCACGTTGAGTGGTGGGCGCGCAATGCTTTTCCGCAACGGCACACACCTCGTCGATGCGATCTGCTATTTCGCTGACTCGGATCCAGAGTGGGTCACTGCCGAATTAGAGGACGGTTATGAGGATTATAACGAATATAAAGGCGATGGCGGACATGTTCCAGCAACAGAGCCATCGGCGCATGGATATATCCACTTTGCGAACGGTGTGCGCGGCTACTATGCTGGTGGTCCAAAGACGACACTCTCTGGGTTCCGTGTAGAGATTGTTGGCACTAACGGCTATATTCTTATCAGTGACAAAGGCGCGACACTCCACCAAGACGATGTTGTCGAGAAGATTGAGGCACCGTCATGGGATATGACGGGTATCCCCGCTGGAGTCCGAGAGTTAGTCGGTATTGTCGCAGAGGGTGGGGAACCGGTTTCACCTGGGAGTGAAGGTTACAAAGTTGTCCAGATTATCATCGGCTTCTTAACTTCGCAGCAGCGCGATAACGGGAAAGTTAAACTGCCGTTGTCTGGTGGTTAGTCTTCGTCTGTTTTTAGGACAATCGCGTTCTCAGGAGTCCATTGCAGATAGACGGTATCGCCGCGTTGAAAGCGATGTATGTCTCTCGCGCCTGTGTTCTGTTGGTGTGCAATGAGTGGGGTTGGGTAGTCTGTCTGCACGGTGTATTGCAGCGTCGTGCCGAGGTAACTCTCATCTTGGATCACGCCCTGTAAAAAATTCGGGATGTCAGCGGTAGGGGTTGTCCGTAAGTCAAAACGTTCTGGACGAATCGCGATAGTGAGGGTTGCGTTCAGTGGAACATCATCATTCGGCAGGCAGGCAACCTTAAGCGGTGGTTCTGTTGCCAATGCAACTTCATTCTCGCTGATGAGTGTTCCTTCAAGGAAGTTAGAGGTGCCGATAAAGTCTGCGACGAAACGACTCTGCGGCGAATCATAAATTTCGGACGGCGTTCCGACCTGAAGGATTTTCCCGTCGTTCATTACCGCAATCCGATCCGACAGTGCTAATGCCTCGCCTTGGTCATGCGTAACGTAGACAAACGTAATCCCGACTTTGCGTTGCAAGGCTTTGAGCTCCAATTGCATCTGTTTTCGGAGTTTCAGGTCAAGGGCAGAGAGCGGTTCGTCTAATAGTAGGATGGTCGGTTCGTTAATTAACGCACGCGCGAGTGCCACGCGCTGCCTCTCACCACCGGAAAGTTCACTCGGTTTCCTGTAGCCGTATCCAGGAAGCTGAATCAAATCTAAAGAACGTTCAACGGCATCTGAGGTTTCTGCCTTCGATGCCTTTTTCATTTGTAGCCCGAATGCGATGTTCTGTGCGACGGTTTTATGTGGGAACAAGGCGTAATTTTGGAAAACGGTGTTGACGGGACGGCGATAGGGGGGTGTTTCTGCCATCAATTCGCCGTTGATATAGACTTCACCCGCAGTAGGGTATACAAACCCGCCAATGATGCGCAGTGTTGTTGTTTTTCCGCACCCGCTCGGTCCGAGTAGCGAGAAAAACTCGCCGTCTTCTATCTGTAGTGACACATCGTTAACCGCAACGGTATCGCCGAACCGTTTTGTTACAGATGTGAGGGTAATCTGTCCTGTGGTCATGGCTTGGTTATAATTTGAATTTCCCCAGTGCGATTAACCCTGAAACCCGATATAAAGAAAGCATGGAGATCTCACCCAAATATCTTGAAACAGGACGTTACTCAGCGGATAACACCCGCGCCAATATCTGATTCACCAATTGCGGATTTGCTTTTCCACGAGTGGCACGCATTACTTGTCCTACGAGGAATCCGATCGCTTTCTTTGTGCCGTCACGGTAGTCTTGGGCGGGACCGGGGTTCTCCTCTACAACCTGTAACACAATCTCTTCAATCTCTGAGGTATCCGTAATCTGTGCTAAGCCTTTCTCGGCGACAATCTCTTTCGGCATTTTGCCTGTTTCAAAGGCATCGTCAAGTACAGATTTGGCGATTTTACCACTGATGGTTGCATTATCAATCAACTGGATAAGTTCACTGAGGTGTGCGGGTGTGACCTTCGAGTCTTGGATCTCAATTTCTACTGTGTTGAGGAGTCGGGTTAGGTCACCCATAATCCAGTTCGCACAGGTCGTAGGTTCGCCGCTGAGTTGCGCGGCTTCATCAAAGAATTCAGCGAGGGGTCGGGTCGTCGTCAGGAATTCGGCGTTTTCGGCGGAGATGCCGTAATCCGCAATAAAACGTTTGCGACGCGCTGCCGGAAGTTCGGGAAGCGTCGGTTGGACCTCCTGAATCCATTCATCACTTATCTGGACATGAACGAGATCGGGTTCGGGGAAGTAGCGATAGTCGTCTGCCTCCTCCTTGCCGCGCATCGCCACGGTTTTACCTGTGCTTGGATCAAACAGGAGTGTTTCTTGGACGACCTCTTCACCGGCATCTAAAATCCGTGCTTGCCGTTTTACCTCGTATTCCATGGCATCAATCAGTTCTTGGAACGAATTTTTGTTCTTAATCTCCGTGCGCGTGCCTAATTCTTTACTGCCCTTGGGTCGTAGGGAAAGGTTGGGTTCGCATCGCAGACTCCCTTCTTCCATGTTGCAATCGCTGACCTGAATATATTCTAAGATCTCCTTAACGGCGCGACAGTAGGCGATCGCCTCTTCGGGGGAGTGTAATTCAGGTTCGCTGACGATTTCGAGGAGCGGTACACCGGCACGATTGAAGTCCATGAAACTACGGGTCGGATCGCCCGTAACTTCGGCGTGGATGGATTTTCCGGCATCCTCTTCAAGATGGATTCTACGGAGTGTGACCGTCCGAAGTTCTCCATCAAATTCAAACGTTACCTGTCCGTTTTGACACAACGGGATGTCATATTGCGAAATTTGGTAGTTTTTCGGCAGATCTGGATAGAAATAGTTCTTCCGGTCAAATTTACTTGAAGGGGTGATTTCGCACGCCATCGCCAGCCCAGCGCGAACCGCAAATTCGACAGCGCGTCTATTGATGACGGGCAGTGTCCCCGGCATCCCTAAACAGATTGGACAGGTGCAGTCGTTCGCCGATGCACCAAAAGTATAAGCGCAATTACAGAAGAGTTTACTTTTTGTACATAACTCAGCGTGGATTTCCAAACCGATAACGATTTCGTATTTTTCCATGTATTCTCTCACGTTTTCACACGGCGCGAGCTGCCAAAAGTATGTAGACGCTACAGGGAGGCGCGCTTTGGAAGCACACCGATCAACTGTTCGATCTACTACGGTTAGCGGAGCAAAGCATGACACCTCGCGCGGCTATACAACAGGACTTATGCAAATTTAGCACACTATGGTAGATTTTGCTTTTTAAACCCCCTAAAGAATCAACGGTATGAATGCCTTATGGGCATTCCCCGCCCCTTATCAGGGGGACTTCTGAACGCGCTGCATAAGTCCTAACAATAAGAAATTTCTATAAGGCTTTCTCTGACAATTCGTTGACAACAGCGACGTTTGCTTCCACTTCGTTCTCAGAAGTCATGCCGATCGTCATCGCGTGGACACACGGTAGGTTCATTACAAATTCGATTGCCTCGCGTTGGTCCTCTGCATCTTTCGCTAATTTGCCCATGCCTAAGACTTTCATCCCGTAAATACCCTTGCCTGCAAATGCCATCTGTTCCATCGTGCGGATCACGTCCGCGGGTGATGCGTCCATGCTAACCCCGGCGTGATTAATCCGAGCCAGGACAACATCAACCCATTCCGTCATTGCGGATGTTTGGAACGCGCCGTAGTCGTGGCAGGAGACACCGTGTGCCCGGATCAATCCCTGCTCTTTACAACGGACGAGTGCTTCCATCGCGTCAGGATAACGTTGTGGCCAATCTACCTGTGTGAGGCAGTGGAGCAGCACAATATCTACATAATCGGAGCCGATTTCTTTGAGAAACCGCTTCACGTCTGCTTCCACCGTTTCCCGTGTGCGGGATGTTGTCTTTGTGGTGATAGTGACACTCTCTCGCGGTAATTCTTCGAGTGCCGATTTGACGTGTGGATGGCTACCATACTGGTCGGCGGAATCCCAAAACGTTACGCCTTTTTGGTATGAAAACAGCAGCAGATCTCGGAAAGCTTCAAACCCTAAATCTGTCTGGTTTGAACGACCATTCCAACCATTTGACCCGGTGCCAATTGCAAGCCGTGAAACATTTAAACCTGTTTTCCCAAGTGCTACAATTTCCATCAATGTCTCCTTATTTCCTGAGATACGCTTTCAAACTAAATCCTAACATTCGGTTAATTCTGAATTAAGTGTAACATAACGCCCCGAAATTTAGCAAGCGATTTCTGTTATTCGCGGACGTGTCTATCCTTATTTGCTTTTTTTGTTGCTTTTTACCAGTAATAGACGTTACAATTGGAACTAAGAAAAGAATATCTATCATTGTTTCTATTGAATCCATGCTAATTGATATCAGGAGGACTCACAGAAGACTTGAAATGAAACATCTAAAATTTTTTAGCAGAAACCATACCCAGTCCAGTAAAAGAGCGGACCGTGGCATTGCATTAGATTCCATTATGATTTATAAATTTTTTTGGGGTTTGCTTTTGCTCGTTTATAGTTGCTTCGCGGTGGGAACACTGGCTTCAGCGGAAGAAGCGCGTAGCGATGCATGGCGAGAAGCCTTTGCACTCATTGATAAAGGAGAGCGCAGACGCGCAGTTTCAAAACTCGAAGGCTTATTGCAATCGGATTTGCCGGAGTCGGAAAAACTGAAAATTCATCATGTGCTCGGTTATAATTATGAGAAACTTCGAAATCGCCCAAAAGCGGTTGGGCACTACGCGCGGGTCGCTTCGCTGAGTTATGCGTTGGCAGACAGTGCCGTTTACCGTCTTGCCCAGCTTTACGAAAGTATGAACAACAAGGAACGGGCGATAAAGTGGTATACGCAACTTGTCGAGGATTATCCGACGAGTTTCTATAGCGCAGGGGCAAAATGGGCTTTAGGGCAGCTACACCTTGAGCGGAAAGCATACGAAACAGCGAAGTTGTACTTAGTAGACATCGTTAAACATCCGCAATATGCGAGAGAGGCGACTTTTGCTTTCGCTCGCTGTGATGAAGAATTGGGCAATGTTTCTGCTGCGTTTGATACTTATCGTGAACTTATAAAGGAAAAGCAGTCCTATAGTGTTGCCGAAGAGTCCCTTGGTCGATTGAAACAGCTTGCCAGAAGACATAAATCCCTAAAACTTACCGCAACGGACCGGATTAATTGTGGTATGGTATTTTTTTCCAACGGACAATGGCGGTCTGCCGTGAACGAGTTGGCACTGATACCTAAAACTGCGGATTTGGATATGCGTGCGCATGCGCTTTACCTGACAGGACGGAGTAATCGGGGACGCAAGTGGCCCAATACGGCGATTAAGAATTTTAACGCCGTGATTGCGCTCGGCGGGAAAAACGACTATATATCGCGCGCTACCTATCAAATAGCGCAGTGCTATCGCCAAAAAGGGCATCTGAAAACTGCCGTCAGTAGACTTGAGAATTTTGTAAAGACCTATCCTGAGAACGAGTTGGTTGATAATGCGTTGTACGATATTGCGCAAATCCGAGAGAAACGGAATCAATCAGAGTTAGCCCTGGATGCGTATTCACGTTTGATCGAAGTTGCACCGCAGAGTCCTTATGCGGACGTAGCAGCATGGCGGACAGGTTGGCAGCGTTTTGACGAGCATCGCTATGAAGAGAGTTACAACGCTTTCAAAAGATTGAAGGAACACTTCCCCGGGAACCGCTATGCAATGGGTGCGCATTTTTGGATGGCAAAGATACGTGAACGCCAAAACAAACCTGCGCTCGCCCGGAAGTTATACAAGGAAGTCGCAGAGGCGCGATATTGGTACTACTCCGCGAGGGCAAAGTCAATTTTGGGAGTCGATGGCTCCGAATTGGAACCGAAAGCCGTCCAAGATGCGGAGTTACCGGAGCGTCAGGCGTGTCCGCCACAAGTGCAGGTATTAATGGAGCTTAGACTTTATGAAGACGCTATTCCGCAATTGGATCACCACATTAACACAGCTTCCCTCCCTGAGCGGGAATGTTTTCATAATTTGATTGCATGTTATGAAGGACTCGCGATGTACGATAAAGCGCGGAAGGTAACAGAAAAGTCGCTTGAGAGTCCTGCTTTCGCAAACTCTACCCGCGCGGATCTGGAGAAACTCCATCACAAACTCTACCCGCGCTATTATGCCGAGGCTGTTGAGAAGTATGCCAAGATGTATAACGTTGATACTTTCTTAATTGCGGCGATGATTCTGGAAGAGAGCCGATATAACGCTGAGGCAGTGAGTTGGGCGGGTGCGATTGGACTCATGCAGATCATGCCTGCTACTGGGAGAGAACTCGCTCAGAAACTCAAGATTCGACGGTTCCGGACTTCAATGCTTAAGCAGCCCGATATTAATATTCGGATGGGGACGAAGTATATTGGCGAACTCAATTCATGGTTTGATGGCAATGCGATGCTGGTCATCGGTGCGTATAACGGTGGTCCTGGACGGATGGAGCGATGGGTGTCAACGAAAAATATTAAGGATATCGACCTATTCGTTGAGAAGATTACAATTCGGGAAACTCGGCTTCATATCAAGAAAGTTATTGATAGTTACCATAACTACGTAGAGATTTATCAGAAAACGGATGAACCGCCCGCAGTGAATTCCGCGACAGAGATTGAGCAAAAGCGATTAGAAGGGTTTTGAGCACCGATAGCTTAGCCTACGGGTCCTTGGAGATCGTTTCCGGTGCGTTGTCACGTGTAATGAGAATGCGCTGCTGCCATTGGGTATCGTCTTGCGTGGGAAAATCGGTACGGTAATGGGCACCGCGACTCTCTGTTCGGGCAAGTGCAGACTGCGTTATCATCAAGGCGACGTTGAGCATATTAACCGTTTCTACCGTCGCTATATCTGTGACTTCCGGGTTTGTCAGCACATTTCCTAAATTTTCCATTAAATCTTGCAATTCGGCGAGGGTTTCTTGTAAGCCCTCGCCGTTTCGTTCGATGCTAACATGCTCCCAGAGTGCGTTGCGAATAACATCTTTGATTGACTCTGTATGCGTATTGTCTGCCGCGTTAGTCGGCGCGTCAAGCGATGTTCCTACGTTACCGGGGATCGGTGTGGCAGGCGGGAGATCCGGTTGTGATTCAGCAAATGTTGCGGCGTTTGTGCCAGCGCGAGCACCGTAAACAAGGCATTCAAGCAGAGAGTTGCTTGCCAAGCGATTTGCCCCGTGGACACCCGTACATGCCACTTCTCCACAAGCATAAAGCCCTTTAAGGTTTGTTTGTGTATCCGTATTCGTGCGAATGCCGCCCATCATAAAATGTGCGCCGGGACGGACAGGGATTAAATCCATGTTAATATTGAGACCGTAGCGTTTTGTGGTATCAGAGATGGTGGGAAATCGTTCATGGATAAAGTCTTCGGGTTTATCGGTAATATCGAGGAAAACGCAGGGGAACCCAGTCAAATCCATCTCGATTTGAATGGCACGGCTCACGACATCCCGCGGTGCAAGTTCGCCTTTCTCATGGTATTTCTCCATAAAACGTTCGCCGCGAATGCTCAAGAGTTTTCCGCCTTCACCTCTAACCGCTTCTGAGATTAAAAAGTTAGGTGCCCCGTCTAAGAAGAGCGTTGTTGGGTGAAATTGGACAAATTCCATATCTATCATTTCGCACCCGGCACGCCATGCTGCAGCGAACCCATCGCCAGTCGCAACTTTCGGGTTAGAAGTACACGGGTAAATCCGTCCAAGTCCGCCGGTAGCGAGAATTGTGGCTTTGGCGCGAATACAAGCGATCTGTTCTTCTACCATCGCAGTAACACCATAGCACGCGGTAGTATCTTCGCTTCCTAACTTGATATCCGCGTCTGTCAGCAGATCAATGGCGAATGTGTTTTGCAGGATGTGGATACGTTCCGTGTTTAGCACGCGCTGGATAAGCACATCCGTCGTTTCACGCCCGGTTGCGTCCCCTTTATGTACGATTCGACGGCGGCTGTGTGCGGCTTCTCGTGTAAAGCGGGGCAGCGCCCCTTCCCAATCGAAGTTTGCGCCCCAGTCTAACAGTTCCGCAACGCGTGGGATGCCTTCAGATACCATCATCTCAACGGCTTCCACATTGCAAAGACCGGCACCTGCATCGCAGGTATCTTTTATGTGCAAGGCAATCGTATCGTCAAGGTTCATGGCAACAGCAATACCACCTTGGGCATAGTGCGTGTTGCTCTCTGTCAGTGTAGTTTTGGTAATTAACGTCACATTTGCGTGCTCACTCGCAGCGAGGGCAGCGCGTAATCCAGCAGCACCACTACCGATGATAAGCACATCGGTGTCCCAACTCAAATGCGCCCCTGGATTCATCGCAGATGTTGGATTTTGCATAAATTCTTTCTAAAACAGGAACCTTGCATTAGATATCCGCTACGTCCTTTGTAGAACGGGCGAGGTTTCAGGCCTTGTGAGCGACCCCGTAGGGAGTTGGGTAACCCAACCCCTACGGGGTATCCGGTACTTTCGGTGCAAAATTTTCACTGACCGGGACGACTTTTCCGGTGCCAGTAGCGATGAGCGTCCCATCACCGAGGGTAACCTCTGCTTTTGCTTCCACTAACCTCTTGGAAACCTTAATACGCTCAGCAGAAACAAAGAGTTTCACACCTGTTGGTGCTGGATTCCGGAAGCGGACCTCAAGTTGTGCTGTTACGGCATGTTGATCAAAGGTGCCTATTCCGATGTAGGTAATCGCTTCATCTAAGAGGGTGCTAAGGATACCGCCATGTAGAATGTCTGCCCAACCTTGCAAGTGATCGGGCGGTGTACATTCAATGCGAACGGATGCGCCTGCCTCAGCAATTTCGAGATCAACTTGCAAGCCGAATGGGTTCTTCGTCCCGCAAACAAAGCACTTGTCATTATTTAGCGTAAAGTTCGCTGGTCTCTCAGGTTGCATATCAATTTCGGTCATCAACTTACGCGTTAACGTTCATCTTCGTCGAGTTGATGGTCAAATTTCTCCTCCTGATTCGGTAAGCATCGCAAGACTCCGTGCTAATTTTTCCTGCTCTGTGAGCAATCGTTCGAGTAACTCTCTCTTTTGGGCAACGACATTTTCCGGCGCACGCTGAACGAAGTTCGGATTATCTAACGTTTTTTGTGCCGACACTACGTCCTTGGTTGCCTGTTGATGGCGTTTGCTAAGCCTTGCGTGTTCGGCATCGAGGTCTATGACATCGGCAAGCGGGATATAGATGGCGAGTTCTCCGATAACCGCTTCAGCGGAGGCAGGTGGTTTTTTCAGAGATTCAGCAATAGTGATGCCTGCTACACGTGTGAACGCGGGCAAGTACTGTGCCAAGTAGGTTTCGAGTCGCTCACGCACTTCACTGTTCGGTGATTGGATATGGACTTCTACGGACGCACCTATCGGAACGTTCAACTCGCCTCGGATGCTCCGAATGCTTTCAATGACTTCCATAAGTGTCGCCATTGTAGTTTCCGCTGTCGAATTTTCGCCTTGCGGTTCCGGCCAAGCGGCGATTGCTACGGAAGCGTCCCCGTGAGAGGTCGGACCGGTTCCGTTCATTAGAAGTTGTTGCCAAATTTCCTCAGTGAGAAACGGCATGAGTGGGTGGAGGAGCCGCATTGTCTGTTCCAAAACGTCTGCAGCTACCCAGAGTGCCTCTGGTTTATCTTGCGCGATCCGTTGTTTAGCGAACTCGAGATACCAATCACAGAATTCATGCCAAAGGAAGGCATAGAGTGTTTGTGCCGCTTCGTAGAAATGGAAGTTTTCGAGGGCTTCGGTCGTTGTTTTAATGGTATGGCTGAGACGACTCCGTATCCATATTATTTCAAGCGGTTCCTGTTCGGTTTCCAGGACCTTCACACCTGTGGGAATAGGATGCTTCTCTAAATTCATCAGAATGAACCGGGCAGCGTTCCAGATTTTATTGGCGAAGCGTCTACCTGATTCAATCTGCGATTCTGGAAGCGAGACATAAGGGTTTGGTGTGCTTGCGTTTGCGAGAGCGAAGCGGAAGGCATCTGTCCCATAAGTGTCGATTGTCTCTAACGGGTCGATGCTATTTCCTTTCGATTTGCTCATCTTTTGTCCCTTTTCGTCGGCGACAAGTCCGTGCAAATAGACGGTTCGGAAGGGTACCTTGTCCATACATCCGAGTCCTAACATTATCATTCTTGATACCCAGAAGAAAAGGATGTCCCAACCGCTTACAAGAACAGAGGTCGGATAAAAAGTTTTCAGTTCTTCGGTCTCTTCTGGCCAGCCCATAGTGGAGAAGGGCCACAATCCTGAACTGAACCATGTGTCAAGGACATCTTCATCTTGACGAAAATCAGAGGCACCGCACTCACATTGCTGTGGCGTTTCCATCGCGGCGATAACTGCATCACATGCGTTACAGTACCATATCGGGAGTCGATGTCCCCACCAACGCTGACGTGAGATCGGCCAAGGTTCGATAATCTCCATCCAGTGGTAGAAGCGATCGGTCTCACGTTCTGGAATGAACCGGACTTCGCCCTTTTGGGTCGCTTCTATGGCGCGCTGCGCGAGTGGTCGGACATTCATGAACCATTGTGGTGATATGGCAGGCTCAACAATCGCACCACACCGGTCGTGATGACCAACGGCGTGCCGATGCGGTACAATTTTGACGAGATAATCTAAGTTTTCCAAATCTTCCACGACCTGTTTGCGACAATCCCATCGAGATAAACCGACGTATTTTTCGGGTGCTGCTTCGCTTATATGTCCATCTTGCGTGAAGATGGTACGCTGTTCAAGTTCGTGCCGCAAGCCGATTTCATAATCGTTTGGATCGTGCGCGGGTGTTACTTTTAAGGCACCGGTCCCAAACTCTCTATCCACGTAAGCGTCGGCGATTATTGGAATTTCCCTGTCACAGAGGGGTAGACGTGCTGTTTTTCCGATAACGTGTTGATACCGCTCGTCATCCGGATGCACAGCGACAGCCGTGTCGCCTAACATCGTCTCTGGACGCGTCGTGGCGATTTCAAGGACAACATCGCTCTCTTTCACAGGATAGCGGATGTGGTAAAAGTTGCCATCTACCTCAATCGGTTCCACTTCAAGGTTACTGATAGCCGTGTTACACTCTGGACACCAATTTACCATATAAGTGTCGCGATAGATGAGTCCCTGATTATAGAGTTTGACAAAAGCAGTGCGAACGGCTTTCGAGAGTCCTTCATCAAGTGTAAAACGCTCACGCGCCCAATCACAAGAGCAACCGAGTTGTTGAAGTTGTGAGACGATATAACCAGCAGATTCTGCTTTCCATTGCCACATCCGTTCGGTAAATTTTTCTCTGCCGAGTTCAATTCGACTTGTGCCTTCCTCGGCGAGTTTTCGCTCCATGATCAGTTCAGTGACAATACCGGCGTGGTCTGTACCGGGCATCCAGAGCGTGTTATACCCTTGCATGCGCCGCCATCGGATGAGGCAATCTTGGAGTGTATTATCAAGTGCGTGTCCGATGTGGAGACTCCCTGTGATATTCGGCGGTGGAATTACAATTGCGTAAGGTTGCTTCTCGGAAGTCGCCGCCGCGTGGAAGTAATCATTTTTTTGCCAAAATTGGTACCATTTCCCCTCAATTTCTTGAGGGGCATAGATTTTTGGAAGATTCGTCATATTTCTCAGACCTTACTGTAGGGGTTAGGTTACCCAACCCGTGCGGACGAGGTGTCCTCGTCCCTACGGTGCAAACTGGAAACTTGTAAATTGTGCGCTTAAGCAAAGAGTGGCTCTACCCACCCGTATGTCCCTTGTTCCATTTCATAAAGTAGATTGACCTGTCGAGTTTCCGCGTTTAAAAACAGCAGGAATACCGCATTTGAGGCTTGAAGTTCCGTTGCGGCTTCTGTTACTGTCAGCGGTTTCGATGCGAATTTCTCCTGTGTCGCTATGATGACAGGTGCGTCAGTATCATCAGGCTCTATTTCGGTTTCCAGGTTGTCAGGATTGAGTTGTGCCACCACTTCGCGATGTGGTGCATTATGCCGTCGGTCTTTGACTCGATCCTTGTAGCGACGGATCTGACTGATAATCTTATCTGTTACAGTGTCTAATGCCGACAGAATCTCATGCGTTTCACTTTTCGCATAGAACGACACACGTGGTGCTGTCACTATCATCTCGGCATCAAATCGATTCTTCTCAGATTTGAGGACGACGTTCAATTCCAGCATATCTCCGAAACGGGTTTCAATTTTGTCGGCACGTTTTAGGATGTATGCATGAATATCATCAGTAATTTTTAGATTATGTCCGGAATAGGTTATTTTCATCTCGATTCTCCCTTCTTTTATATATCACGGAATAAGGCTTATGGCACGCGAACCCTTAATATTAATAATTCTGAAAACGCGTTCACTCTCATCGGAAATTCAATCAATACGTGCGACTCGCAGCATTGGCAGCAGACCTTTCACGTGATGTCGGAATACCTAATTCGTCGCGATATTTCTGAACAGTCCGCCTCGCTAATAGGATACCTTTTATTTTTAAGGCATTACTGATCGCTTGATCACTCAACGGTTTTGCCCGTGTCTCAGCATCGACCATTTCTTGAATGAGGTTTTTCACTTGTTTGGCAGAGATCGCTTCGCCTTGTGTTGTTGCCAATTCATTACTAAAGAAAAACCGTAGCGGATACATACCGTGTGGCGTTTGCACGTATTTATTGCTTGTTACGCGACTGACAGTTGATTCGTGGACACCTATTTTTTCAGCTATGGTCTTCAGGGTTAAAGGTTTGATACTTTTAACGCCTTCTGTCAGGAATTCTGTTTGCACCTCAAAAATCGCCTCGGTGACTCGGGCGATTGTGCTACCGCGCTGTGCGAGACTGCTGAGTAAATTTGAGGCATCACGATAGCGTTTTTCGATCCATGCTTTTGCCTCAGCATCAAGCGAATCCTGCCGATTCCGCATTAAATTGAGATAGTAAGGATTCATCTGTAAGCGCGGTATATAACTGTCTACAGAAATAGCCTGATATTTACCGTTGAGGTATTGTATCTCTACATCTGGCGTAATGGTGTCCGTGCGAGAGGTTTTCTTCAGGGATTGTGTCGCTGGATCGGTGAAGTAGCGACCTGGATAAGGCGATAGTCTTCCTATCCACTTGACGACTGTATCAATAACCCAGATGTCAACTTTCAGTGCTTCTGCGATGCGGTGCCATTGCTGATTCAGAAAAGCGTCAAAGTAGTGTTTGATAATCTCTTGCGCGAGAGATTGTACAGACATCTTTTTATTTTCGAAACCTTCACACTGCCACGATTCTCCCGCCAAGTTTTCCACTACGGCGCGTATTTCTTCTGGCTTCTGATTGCGTATCTGGATGAGCAACGCCTCTCTTGTGTCTCGGTGTGCGATGCCTATGGGTTCAAAGTTGTCTTGTATTTCGCGAAGCACCGTTTCAACGAGAGTTGTTTCACATCCAACCGATTCAGCGATATCTTCCAATGTGAGTTGATAGAAATTCAGAGCGGGTTTGCAACTTCCGAACGTATGTTCATATACGATGGTATAAGTCCTGTTGCTATCCGAGTCGTTAATTTGCCAAGTACAATTTATGGCTGTCGCTTCATTTTCAGCAGAGGCGTGTGTTGTTTTTTTTCTTGCGATTGTAGCGGTTTTTGAGAATTTGACATTACTATTACCTGTTGCGGTTTGTAACCCTTTCTGAATAATAGTGTGTAATTCTGCTGAGATCTCGCCTGAATTCAATGCGGTTAAGAATTCGCACGGAATTTGAAACAGTTTGAGTTCAAGTTTCCCATCGTCGTTCAGGTTTCCAAGAATGTGTTCGGCAATAGTGCGTTCCGTCTCTGTGCCGATAATGTCGGCGGATACAAGGTCCAACTGTTCAGCGAGGTGATCGTGCAGCGAACACTCATACACCACATCTGACGGAAGATCATCAGTGTCTGAGTGTCTCGAATTCATTTGGTCGCTGAGTGACACGCGGTCCCCAAAAGCCGTTTCCCAATCAATATCAACAGAAGTATCTTCTTGATCAAGACTGCCTTCAGGTTCGTTCCACTCAGATGTTGAGTCTAATTCTTCAGAGGCGGGTCCCACTTCGTCATCGTCTTCAAGTTCAAGAAACGGATTCTGATCAAGTTCTTGACGAATGAAATGTGTTAGTTCTTGCAGCGGCATATTCAGCACTTTAAGTGCTTGCTGCAATCTGGGTGTAATAGACGTTTTTTGCGTCAGCTGAGGGGTCTGGGTAAGTTGTGCTTTGTACATTTCATCCGTCTCCTTCGGTGTTGCTGTAGTGTATCTACTCTACCCGATAGGAGAAATTGTGTCCAAAATAGATGTCTCTCGCTGTTGGGTCATTAACGAGTTCTGTAGGTGTTCCAGCGAGCGTAATCTTTCCATCGACGATGATGTATGCCCTGTCAACGATGTCAAGCGTCTCAGCGGCGTTGTGGTCCGTAATGAGTACTCCCAAGTTGCGGTCGCGTAAATGCAAGATGAGCTGCTTAATGTCTGCGACAGCAATGGGGTCTATTCCAGAAAGCGGTTCATCAAGCAGAATGAAATCCGGTTGAGCTGCGAGGGCTCGTGCTATTTCCGCCCGGCGACACTCACCCCCAGATAGTGTGTATGCCTTGCGCGGTAACAGGTTTGAGATGCCGAGCTCGTCAGTCAGTTCATGGATACGAGGTTCGCGTTCGGATTTCGGCACGCCTTGTGCCTCAAGGATTGCCTCAATGTTCTGTTGAACCGTCAATTTACGGAAAATTGATGTCTCTTGTGCCAGATAACCGATGCCGAGCCGCGCCCGCCTATACATCGGATAGAAGGTAATATCTTTATCGGCATAGGTGATTCTACCGGAATTGGGACGAATGAGTCCGACTACCATGTAGAACGTCGTCGATTTGCCAGCACCGTTGGGTCCGAGCAGTCCAACAACTTCACCCTGCTGTACTGATAGACTCACCTCATTAACAACAATAGGACCGTTCCTTGTATAACGTTTTACGAGTCTGTGTGCTTGTAATTCTGTTGCCATGATTTCTAATTATGGTGATTGGTTTATGGGTAATGGTGATTGGTTAATAGACCTCTTCCCAACAACCAACACCCCTTCCTCCAACAACCAAACAATGTGGTTTCTGCTTATGTTTTATGTGCTTATCGCTTTACACAACTGATTAATCGTTTTCGGATTCATCCGTTTCAGCGTCTGCATCAGCGTCATCGGAATTTTCCGTATCTGTATCGGTATCTTCTTCGGCATCTGTGTCTTCAGCG
Source organism: Candidatus Poribacteria bacterium (assembly GCA_965208735.1). Lineage (GTDB taxonomy): Bacteria > Poribacteria > WGA-4E > WGA-4E > WGA-3G > WGA-3G. The sequence goes on along the minus strand of CBDBPM010000002.1, from coordinate 2,410,087 downwards.
TCTCCAGCGTCTGCATCAGATTTTTCTTCCGCGTCTGGGTCTGCGTTTTCCGCCTCGGCCTCTGTGTCTTTTTTGTCTTCTTCAGGCTTAGTTTCTGTGTTCTCAGGAGCAGCTGCGTCAGTTTTTTCTTCGCCGGTTTCCACACCGCTTTCGGTATTCTCATCGGTTTCTGTGTTTACCGGTGGCGCTTGTGAGACACTAACTTTGAATTTAACGCCACCCTCGCCAGTCTGTTTACCTGTTGTCCGATTAAAAGTGAAAAGCTTGGTTTCGAGCCGATCTTTGTCTTGTAAGACGACGACGTTCTCTTTAAGAACGATAATATTCGTCAGATTGTTCATGATAGCATGGTCACAAGTAGCGAAGATATCTTGATCTCGGATTTCTACATTACCCTCGGCAATAATTTCTGTTGTCGTTCGAGTTTCAGGGTCACTCTTCATGGTAATTTTATCAGCGTTGAGAAACCCGATTTCAACACCTTGTGCGTCATACCGGACCGTCTTGGCTTCGTCGATAAGGATCGTTATACCTTCCTTATCATGTCTCTCCATTTTGTTCGAGGTACCGGTGATTGTTTCCTTATCCGCTTCTACCGGGACACCGGTATCTTCAGCAGGGGCAGCCTTTTGCACGGTGTTCTCTGTCGTTTGTGTTTCTGTACTCTTAGTGGTTGAAGAATGCTCGTCCGTTTCCGTCTCCTCCGCACCGAGCGTTAGAGAAGCGAGACAGACAAAGAGTGCCAAGAAACTTGCGTACACACAAAAATTACAAAATTTGTGGAGTTGAGATCTACGTCCACGGCTACTCTGGTTCAATTGAGGTTTTATGATGTTCATGTGCTTTCTCGTCTTTAGGATAAAGTTTGAATCGATTATTTTTCATTTTTACAGTTTCAAGCGTCGGATTCGCTAACATTTCTGTTCCGACCCAGGTAGAATCTCCACGCACAACTGTGGCTTCATCCGGGGCATACAACCTACCTGCGAGGTTCTGCCAATGAAGTATTTCAGTAAAGAGTTTGCCATCTTTACTAACACCGACGACCTTCCCTGTCAGGTGCAGACTGTCCTTCTTAGTCCCATTGAGAAATTGTCTGCCGTTCTGGCTATTCAAGGTGATAGAAACAACACCGTCTTCAAAAATCTGAACAGTCGGATTTTCCACGTCGATATAACTTCCGTGGAATGTTGAAGTATCCCCGACAAGCGTCCATTTGAGGACACCTGCCTCGGTGTGCTGCGTAGAAAACCTGTCCAGTTTCTGCTTTGGGACGGCTTCTACAGATTCATCCGGTGCGCTGACTGGGGTTTCTGTGCTTCTACAAGAGGTTACACAGAGCATGAGGCACACAAACACCCCTATGAAAAAGCAGCTAATCCTGTGTTTTCCACCGTCGATGCATCCAAATCCATTGCGCTGGATACTGCCGGATATAGGATTCAATAATTTTCGTAAATTTCTGTGTATTGACAACAAGATCTTTCTCTTTCGTGCTTGTCCGTTTCAACGCCAAAGGCGGTTCAATGATTGCGCGATGCGAACCGTCGGGTTGACGAATAATGAACGTCGGTAATATTGCCGCACCTGTTTTGAGGGCAATAGCAACCGGACTATACGGTGTATAGGCACGCCTCCCAAAAAAATCGACAAAAACGCCGCTGACAGTCGTATCAACATCGGCGACGATGCCGAGCAATTCATTGCGCCTGAGGCATCGAAGGGCTTGACGTATTCCTGTATCTCGGTCAATAGTTGCATAACCGGCTTTTTCTCGGTAATGCGAGACCAAGGCGTTTAAACGCGGAGAACGCAACTGACGAACAATCGGAGTCAGCGGAGCAACTGTGGCAGAAATACTGGCGGCGAGCAGTTCCCAATTCCCGAAATGCCCTGTTAAAATAATCGCGCCTTTTCCTTGTGCGAGTGCCTGCTCCACATGCTCAATCCCTTCAAAAGTGACGTATCGCTGGATTTGCTTGCTCCCCAAGCGAGGAAACCGCATAAACTCTACGACAGTCTTGCCGAGATGTTGGAAACACTGTTTAGCGATTGTTCTGGCACAGCGTTCATCCGAGAGCGTCAAACTACACCGTAAATGTTCACACGCCAATTCTCTATGTTGAGAGGCGATCCAAAATACAAGCGTTCCCAACACTTCGCCGATAGCGAGTGCTATAGGACGCGGCATCCGAGATACGCAGAATCCAACCGATTTGGCGGCAAACGCATAGCACCAGTCTTTCATTATTAATATAGTATACTAAATTTCTTCCGAAATTACAAAGAAAAATGCAACACAACACAAATCCTGCCATGTATAGGCAGTATTTACTACTTCGTTGCATTGAGGGATGATTCCCTTTATTTTTTCATGTCCTGACGGCTTATGGGATGGATGGATGTCTGAATGCAGGTCGCAAATGTAAAGCAAAGACAAATTTTGCCGCGTATGGGCAAAATTTGGGCGAGTATGCCGCAAAACCGTGAAGAAATCCGCAGAAATCTACAAGCAAACCCTACCGGGCCTGGAGGCTCCCTATGCTTGACACATATCGTGTTCTGTGTTCATGGTTTTACCTCCTATCAAAATGCTGCGAAATCTAGCGAAATGCTGCGAAAATTTCAGCGGTTTGTTTTAAATCATAACATATATTAAGTATTAACACCTGCGAAAAGGACAACACCAAAAACGGACAATTGAATGGTTCTGCGTTGCAGCGGAATATCGCTTGACTTCCAGCATAATTTGCGGTAGACTCTAAGACAGAATCAGGAACGGACATCTCCATGCATACCTCTGAAAACGTCAATAAAGAAATCTATCGCCTCGCCCTTCCTAATATCGTCAGCAATTTTTCTATCCCGCTTTTGGGTGCGGTGGATACCGCATTGATGGGACGGTTGGAATCCGAATACTATCTCGGTGCTGTCGGCATCGGTGGTATTATCTTCAGTTTCATCTATTGGGGTTTCGGGTTTCTCAGAATGGCAACGACAGGACTGACAGCGCAAGCCTTCGGAGAAAAGGACCTCTTAGAATGCGGACGTTTGCTACTGAGAGCGATATGCATCGGCATCACATCAAGTCTGTTCCTCTTTATCTTCCAGTGGCAGCTGATTGACCTCAGTTTTCGCTTCATTGATGCGAGTCCTGAAGTAGAACGCCATGCCCGCGCCTATTTTCATATTCGTCTCTATGCTGCGCCAGCAACATTATGCCTGCACGCGTTTCACGGTGTTTTTTTGGGGTTACAGAATGCCCGCTATCCGATGCTACTGACGGTTGTGGTGAACCTCGTTAATATCGCCCTGAATCTGGTGTTTGTGCGGTTGCTCGGTATGAAGGTAGAGGGTGTCGCTTTAGCGACCGTTATTGCGCAGTATGTCGGATTATTCTTAGCAGTTCTCCTTTTTTCGAGATACTATCGCGGTGTTTTGCCAGCATGGGACTTCCGAGAAATCTTGGCATTTTCCAAACTCAAGCGATTCCTTAACATTAGTGGTGACATCTTCATCAGGACCTGTTGTCTCGTGTTTAGCCATGCGGTGTTCACAGCGAAATCCGCCGCTTTGGGTGATACTGTCCTTGCTATCAACACAATCCTGCTGCAGTTCATCAATCTCTTATCTTATGCAATTGATGGACTCGCCTTTGCAGCGGAGAGTCTCATCGGTAAGTACAAAGGGGCGCGGGATATGGCGAATCTGAAAGGAACAACGCGTCAAATTTTCTTTTGGTCGTTTTTGTTTGGTGGTGTGATTATGTTAATTTTCGTGATATTTGGAGAGCAGCTGCTACGTCTTTTCACAAATAAGGCACCGCTTATTGCGCAAGCAAAACCGTATCTTATCTGGATAATTGTCGCCCCTATTGTCAACGTCGCTGCCTATATTTGGGACGGTATTTTTCTCGGAGCAACTGCTTCCAAGGCACTACGGAATTCTGTGATGCTGTCAACCCTCCTTTTTTTAAGTGCCATATACCTACTGATACCTTTTGGAAATCACGGTTTGTGGGGTGCGTTGACCTTGCTTCTGATTGCCCGCGGTGTGTCGCTGACAGTATTGGCACCGAAATACCTGTTTAGACATGATCACACCACTTTTTTGTCATAAACGCTTGACAAAAAAATAGGGTATATGTTACTATTATTTGACATTTTATTAAATCCAGTAAAATTGTGCTGCCTTACCATATTGTAGTTGCGCTATCAAATCTCCGTGAATTACCATCATTTTTTGGGAAATAAATTATGAATGCCTTAAAAGATATCATTCAACGTTGTCATCAGAGACGCGAAGCAACGATACGGCAGCGGAAAACATCCGTAACGCCTGCGCTGGACAAAGGTCGTCCTTATCATTTCACGGTCTATTGTGGATGGAGATATCCTGTGAAACTCTATGAACTGGAGCAAGCAGACATCTCCTTTATGCCGATAGGGCGCGCACCTCATAACGACCACGGTCCGATAGATTTTGGGGGTGAACGGTTCTTGAGGCGGCAGAGCCTGGAAGACTGGAAGATTGAATTCTGGCACAAATCATGGGGACTTCAGGTCTATACCGGCACGCCTTCAGAACGCGACGGCGCGTCCTGGCACGACATTGAGTTTAAGTATGAGGCTATTTGTGCTGCTCCAGATGTTATTTTTACCTGTATCAAGGCACTTACCAATGCTGTCGTGAACCCGTTATTAACGCTGACAAAATCGGGCGGGCTGCGGTTCACTTGCAGATTACAGGATTACCTTCATCCAAATACCGATCAGGCGAGGCAGTACATCTATAAACACACATCAACAGTAGAAACCCCGAACCATCGGGAGGTGTATCTCGAAATCTTTGGTGACAAGGGTTACAGTCGCTGGGATAGGCGCTACGAGATTCTACTGGGGAATCTGTTAGATCCGCCTGTCATTGTCAAAGAGGTTCTCTTTGCCTCTCTTGATACACTTCGCGCTGCGCTTCACCAACCCGCGCCACCAGGGAATGAAGGATTAGAAACGACCACCTCAGCTGTCCGTGTTGTGCCAGCATCCTTCGGTTCGTATAATCTTAACCTCGCGAAAGCGGCATTTTTGAAGCGCGGGTTTTCTTATTTTAAACAAGAAGATGGTATTTACTACTGGATCCGCCCGGATAGTAACGTTAGCGATGGGCATGTTTTGCTATGGGAAGAAAATGGTGCCGTGTGGGTGCGCGCAACTACACCTGATACTGGGCTACCGATGGAAGCGACACATATAACAGATATCTGGAATGATACTGGCATTCTTCCACAGCTTCCAGCGACTGGACTGCCTGTCTCGGATAAGGTGCTTGCCGTGCGGGAAGGAAAACTCACTCCATTGGCAATAAAACGTCCGGCTCCGGTACTACGCAAGCCAGAAGGTTCAGAAACAGTTCGTGGAACCATTGAAGAAAACGCCGCTGAGATACAGCGCGTTTTCAATTGGGATGTCCGCGTTCTTGGACTTGTTGGCGAAATGGAGCGAGGAAAAAATGATGCAGTGGAATCCTATGTCCGCAACGGTGGTGCAATCAGCTTAGCCGTACGATCTATGTTAGGAGAAAGAGTAGAAAAACGCTTTCAAGAACTAAACTTGCCATCTTTTGCACGCTGGAAACCTCGTACGCATTTCTGGAAGCAGGTAAAAGAGATACCTATTGAGACGCGGATGGCAACTCCGTTTCAACGCGGCAATGTTTGTGAGGATCCAGAACGGTGCGACGTGTTTGAGGAAAAGGGGGGAGATCCGAGTGAAAGTATCTGCCCGGAGTGTCCTGTCTATATAGAATGCCAGCAGCACGGCTATTTGTCACAGCCCACAACATTAAAAAATGCGAAAGCACAGATAACTCATTCAGTCACACTATTTTTAGACCCAGAACGCCCGAAAATAGCAGAGGGAGTGCTTGAGCAAGTAGATGGTACGGAACGGCTGTGTATCGTTGATGCCCAAAGCGTGCTTAGGCTGTTTCGGAAGCATTATATATCAAAAGCGACATTAAAAGAATGGCGGGTAAACTGGCGCGGGAGTGCCTTGGGTCGCTTTGCGAGTGCTTTACTAAACGCGTCAGAAATCAGAAGCGAACCTGATGATAACACTGTCGGACGGATCCGTGCAGCCGTGCAGGCGTTTGAGGGACAAGAAAAAACGCTTGCCCAGCAGATGGGCCAAGTCAATATATTGAGTAAAGTTGTACCGTGCGAGTTTATTGATGATGAAACAGGAAAAATGTTGGCGCGTTTTCGCATTGAATTTAAGGGTGGAGCAGCTGCTTATATCCCTTCGGATACTGATGCTATAGATAAACTTACGACAAAAGAGCTGCCCGTTTTTCAACTTGATACCTTTGAACCGAATGAGGATATGAAAATCCCGATGCCAATGGCGCAAGCGATTGCGTTGGGCATCTTGGATACAACAACTGTAGAAAATATCACGGCATTTCCAACAGTCTATCAGGAACCGAACTGGACATTGTGGCATCGACTCAAACGTTTTTTTGCTCATTACCCGCGAGATGCTGATGCTCCGATGCTGTGGGCCAAGGACAATATTCTGTTCTGGATGCCACCGGTATTGCATCCGAGCGTCAAACGGTTTGTGTTCATAAGGTCAACGCTCTCTGAGCGAAATCTCCGCAGTGCCTTCCCAGATGAGGAAATTGAAGTCCACCGCATCAAATCAACAGCATGGCTTCAAGGTAACCGAGTCTTTCAAATTCGCAGAGGTCTCTATCTACGACAAACACTTTTAAACTACGATACTGATTGGGACATTCTCGGTATGTCTGAAACCGGACAGCGATTCTTTCTCGGTATCCAAGCAGAAATTGAGAAGGCGCCGAACATTAAACATGCGATTATCACTAACGAACCAATAATACCACATTTGCAAAATATCGCAGCAAAGGAGAATGTCTGTGGCGTGATCGGGTTCAAAGAGAGAAAAAAGGTTGCCATCATTTTTGAAACAGCAGATGTGATTTGGATAGTCGGTGCGCCCTACTGGACACCAGGTTTCACTTGGCGGCAAGCGCAGATTTTGTTTGGCAACGACGAAAAACCGCTCTGTTATGACGGAGAATCGGAATTTGGCACCTACAAAGACGAACGCGTCCAAAGTGTTTATAACCAGCAGATTATCGGGGCACTTACGCGGATTGTCGGTCAAGCCAGATTGAACTATTTGCCCAACAAGACAGTAGTACTGCTCACTGGGATGTCGCTGCCCCATATCACCGACAGACCTGAAACCCTCCTTTTCGATTGGGAAGACTTTGAGGTCGCTGACGGATTGGACAAACTCCGTGAGGTCATAGCCGAACGCGAGCGTTTTGAAACAGAAAGCGATAATCTGACTGCGGAATCCAGTAGAGAGAAAGTAGAACAGGTCTTGGGAGTCTCCAGCAGTCAGGCAAACCGTATATTGATGAAGTTTAGGGGTGGTAAACGCCTCCGTGTCCCGCTCCGCGATCAGATTTTCTCGCTGCTTACCAATGGTGAGAAAAAGACATCGGAACTCATTGATGCCATTGAAGGGCATCCGGGTTCCATAAAAAATGAGCTCAAGCGTCTTGCAGATGCGGGTGAAATTGTGAGAGTTCGGCGGAGTATGTATGCGCTTCCACCTTCACCTGATACCCAGAAAAATGTGAGTTCAACTTAAGAGAATTGAACCTAAGTCGCCACCTCCTCACGAGCGACGTTACACTTCCCAAAATAGCCGATTTCTGATAATCATTTTCTGCGAGATCTCTTGCAATTTTTGTTAAATTAGTGATAAAGCCGGAATTGCGAACGGATATCATTGCTGTCAGCAATGGCAGAATTTTTTAGGAGTACTCAGATCTTTTAATAAACTTAGTGAGTGTATGTGTTTCAGGTGCTTCATGATGACGAAAATCTGTTCAGGATTTTAGCATTTTTAATACAAGTGTTCGCTTTTTTAGGACGTTGGCATGAAACTTGCTTTATCCGGTAATATAGATCCTCCTCATTTTGAAGTCATATACAAATTTAATTTGACATAAAAGTCGAATTCGTGCATAATTAGCACATAATTAGAAATATAGAGACATATTTATTCATAAATTGTATAGCAAAATTATGTCTTTATTTATCGTATTTCGGTGTCAAAACCCCTGAATTCATTCGGCGGATGTAGACACCGCCTTAGTGCATTAGACCAAACCTTTCAAATGAAAAAAAGATTTGACAAACCTAATGTGGTATGATACTATACACCAATATGTTTCTAATGGTAAAACAGTTTTCGGTTGTGAATATCACATAGTTTGGTGTGTCAAATATAGACGCTCTGTACTATCACCTAAAATGCAGGAACGTCTCAAAGAGATACTGTTAGATTCCCAAAATCCTGATATTTACGTTGTCCGTGTTTTAGAGGCTATGCCTGACCCTGTTCACGTTTTGGTATCCATACCGCCCACCAAATCTGTTGCTCAAGCGATAAAATATATGAAAGGTGTAACCTCAAGGCTGCTTCGTCAAGAGTTCCCCGAATTAGAGAAACGTCTCCCTACCTTGTGGACACGCGGTAAGTTTGTTGCGACAACAGGCAGTGTTACACTTGAGACGCTAAAAAGATACATTGAGAACGAAAAAGGTGTCTAAATGCCAAGTTTCTACCGCACCCAAACACTGAAAATAGAGGAGCAACCGATATTCTCTGAAGCCACTGCTGCGTCTGGTTCTGTTTGGAACGATTGCTGCTATCAAATGGATATGTACCAGTGGCACCGTGGCTATCCTCACGCTCATAGAGACTTCTATTTCGGTAAAGACTGCGAAGGCTGGATAGACCGAAAACTATCTAATCCACTCTTACACTCACAAAGCAGGCAAGCGATTCGGGAGCGTTACTTCAAGTCTTGGGACTCCTACTCCGCTTTGAAAAAGAGCGGTGGTATTCAGAAACCGAAACCTCCTAACAAACGCAAAAACTCTATGACGACACGTTGGAAAAAGGCTGCTATCCGATTTGTTGATGGAAACCGTCTTTTTGGTAAACGTGTTGAACTCTCTATGGCGCAAGGTCAACCGAAAATAGATATACCTTTACCGAAAAACTTTGATATGTCTAAAGCAGCACATATCGCAACGATTGATTTGTGCTATAACTACGGACACTGGACGCTCCATTTCTCGTATAAATATGAAACCGAAACAACCGAAACAGGTAAAGAAGTCGTAGGCGTTGATATAGGCGAAATACACCCGATTGTCTCTCACGACGGGCAAGAGACTCATATCTACAATGGACGGTATATTAGATCACTATACCGCTATAGAAACAAAGTGCTTGCCGAGTTCAGTCAGACGATCAGTCGGTGTCAACGCCATTCTAAACGCTGGTGGCGACTCACACGTCGGAAGTGGAAGCGTATTAGAAAGATTGATAACCAAATCAAAGACGCACTCCACAAACAGACGAGCAAGTTCGTCAAATACTGCCAAGTGAAAGGTATAGGCACGATTGTGCTTGGAGACCTCACAGGTATCCGAAATAATATCAACTACGGCAAACGTGCGAACCAGAAACTCCACCAGTGGGCTTTCGGCAAGATTGCCGAGTTGATAACCTATAAAGCGAAAGCGTTAGGTATCAAAGTCAAAGTCATTGACGAATCCTATACCTCGCAAACTTGCCCGAAATGTGGCAACCGAAAGAAACCTAACAATCGCAACTATACCTGCAAATGTGGTTTCAAATATCACCGCGACGGTGTAGGTGCGATCAATATCAGAGAAAAGTATCTAGGTCACCGAAGTGCCCCCGTAGTGGCGGAAATGGGATTTTCCCGCATGACACCGCCCTTGGGCTTTCGTTTAGAAGTCCCTGTTGCCTCGTCTTAAACACGAGGAATGTTTCTAAAAGGAACAAAAGAACCTGCCGTAATTCATTCGGCAGAGTATGTCAGAGATAGATTATGAATGCTTTAAAAGATATCCTTCAGCGTTGTCATCAACGACACAAAAAGCCGTTACGCCAGCGAAAGACGATTGTAAGCCCTGCGTTGTACAAGGGACTTCCGTATCATTTTACGGCTCGCTGTGCGTGGAGATATCCGGTGGGTCTCTATGAACTGGAACAGGCAGACATCTCTTTTGCGCCGATCGGGCGCGCGCCTCACCACGATCACAGTCCGATAGATTTAAGTGGCAAACGGTTTTTGAAGCGTCAAGGTATAAAAGACTGGAATAGCTCACTATGGCACAAATCATGGGGTATTCAGGTCTATACGGGCGCGCCTTCAGAACACGATAGCGCGCAATGGCACGACATCGATTTTAAGTATGATGCGATTTGCGCTGCACCTGATCCTGTTCTTACCTGTATTGAGGCACTCATCAATTCCGTTGCGAACCCGCTATTGACGCTGACGCATTCCGGGGGGATCCGTTTTTCTTGCAGAGTACAGGATTATCTCCATCCACATACGAATGAAGCGAAGGAGTATATCTATAAACATACACCAACTCCAGACGATCCACAACACCGCGACGTATACCTTGAAGTTCTTGGGGAAACTGGATATAGTCTCTGGGATGCGCGCTACGAGATTCTACTTGGGAATCTATTAGATCCGCCTGTCATTGTCAAAGAGGTTCTCTTTGCCGCTATTGATACGCTGTGTGCTGCACTTCACCAACCCGCACCATCAGGGAATGATGGATTGCAACCGAACAGCCAAGTCCTGCCTGATGTACCGGTGTCCTTCGGTTCACATAATCTTAATCTGGCAAAAGAGGCATTTTTGAAGCGCGGGTTTTCTTATGTTGAAAAAGAAGATGACGTTTACCACTGGAACTTACCTGACAGCAAGGTTGGCGATGGTCACGTTTCGTTATGGGAACAAGATGGGGCTGTATGGGTCCGCACATCTGTGCCTGATGCTGGATTGCCGATGGAAGCGACACACATAACAGATGTCTGGGACGATACCGGCATTCTGCCACTGCTCCCTTCTACTGGATTGCCTGTATCGGATAAGGTGCTTGCCGTGCGGGATGGAAAACTCAGCCCGTTAGGAATAAAGCGTCCGTCTCTTATGCTGCGCAAGTCTGAGAGTTCAGAGAAAGTTTATGGGACGCTTGAAGAGAATGCCGCTGAGATGCAGCGCGTTTTCAATCGGGATATCCGAGTTCTCGGACTTATTGCGGAGATGGGTGCAGGGAAGAGTTATGCAGCGGAATCCTATGTCCTCAACGGCGACACGATTAGCTTAACCACAAAATCATTGTTAGCAGAGAAAACCGAAAAACGTTTTCAAGAGCGAAATCTGCCATCTTTTGCGCGCTGGAAACCTCGTACACATTTGTGGAAGCAGGTAAAAGAGATACCTCGTGAGTTACGGATGGCGACCCCATTTCAACATGGCAATGTCTGTGAAGATCCTGAGCGGTGCGACGCGTTGGAGAAAAAAGGTGGAGATCCGAGTGAAAGTATCTGTCCGGAGTGCCCTGTCTATATGGAATGTCAGGAACGTGGGTATCTATCACAGCCCACTGCATTAAAAAGTGCTAAGGCACAAATAGCTAATTCAGTTAAACTGTTTTTTAACCCAGGACGCTCGGAGATGGTAGAAGAAATACTTGAGCAGGTGGACGACACGGAGCGGCTCTGTATCGTTGATGAGGCAGAGGCCTTTAGGTTGTTTCCTGTGTGTCGTATATCAAAAAATATATTAGAAGAGTGGCGGGTGAACTGGTACAGGAGTGCCTTAGGGAATTTTGCGAATGCATTATTAAATGCCTTAGAAGTCAAAAGCGAACTTAATGTTAATGCTGTTGGTCGGGTCCGCGCAGTGGTGCAGGCATTTGAACGCGAAAAAGAAGTGCTTGTCGAGCAAATGTGCCAAGTCAATATACCGGGTAAAGTGGTGCCGCGTGAGTTTGTTGACAACGAAACTGGGAAAACACTGGCACGTTTTAGCATAGCGTTTGAGAATGGAGCTTCTGCTTACATTCCTTTGGATACTGATGCTATGGGTAGACTCACGACAAAAGGGCTGCCTGTTTTTCAACTTAATACCTTTGAACCGAACGAAGACACGAAAGTCCCGATGTCGATGATGCAAGCCATTAGGTTGGGCATCTTGGATACAGCAACTGTAGAAAGTATCAAAACATTTCCGAGAGTCCATGGGAATCCAAACTGGACGTTTTGGCATCAAATTAAACGTTTCTTTGGACATTATTCGCGGGATGCCGACGCACCGATGTTGTGGACTGGCACAAGCATGCAATTCTGGGTGCCACCGGTATTACATCCGAGTGTCAAACGGCTTCTGTTGATGTCGTCAATGCTCTCCGAACACGATTTCGATAGGACATTTCCAGATGAGGAATTCGAGGTACATTCCATCAAACCGATAGCATGGCCTCAAGGAAACCGCGTTTTTCAGATTCGCTCAGGAATCTATCCACGACAAACGATTTTAAACTACGACACTGACTGGGACATTCTCGGCATGTCTAAAACTGGACAGCGCCTTTTTCTCGGTATTCAAGCGGAAATTGAGAAAAATCCAAGCGTTAAGCATGCTATTATCACCAGTGCACCCGTCATAAAACTACATTTGGAGAACATCGCAGCAAAGGAGAACGTCTGTAGTGTGATCGGGTTCAAAGAGATAGAAAAGGTAAACCCCTCTTTTGAAACAGCAGACGTAATTTGGATAGTTGGCGCGCCCTACTTCTCGCCAGGTATCACTTGGCGGAGATCACAGATTTTGTTTGGAAATGAGGAAAAACCCCTCTGTTATGATGGAGAAGTGGCATACGGCGACTATAAAGACGAACGCGTTCAAGATGTTTATAAACGGAATGTGGTCAATGTATTTACGCAAATTATAGGTCGATCAGGATTAAACCGTTTGTCAAACAAGACAGTGATAGTGCTTACGAGTATACCGCTCCCCGACATCACCGATAGACCGGAAACTCTCCTTTTCGACTGGGAAGATTTTGAAGTTGCTGGCGGATTGGACAAACTCCCCGAGGTCATAGCGGAACGCGAACGTTTTGAAACGGAACGCGACAATCTCACTGCGGAATCTGGCAGGGAAAAAGTGGAGCAGATTTTGGGGGTCTCCAGAAGCCAAGCCAATCGTATTTTGATGAAGTTCAGAGGCGGTGAACGCCTCCGTGTCCCGTTCCGGGACCAGATCTTCGATCTTCTGGCTACGGGTGAGAAAAAAACGGCGGAACTCATTAATACCATTGACGGACATCCGGGTTCTATAAAAAATGAACTTAAGCGTCTCGTAGATGCTGGTGAAATCGTGAAAGTTCGACGCAGCATGTACGCCCTCCCGCCTTCAACTGATTCCGAGAAAGCGCAAGACACGTCGGATCCAGCATAGACGCAATCGGTACCTGCTTTCGCTATCAAGATTTTCGCACCCTAATTCCGTGTCTTTGCCGGTTGGGTTGCTAACCTCTCCTTTACACTATTTGCCTCTCTCAGGCTAAGGTTCCCCGATACAAAAGCCTTCCAAAATCTGTATCCGCGCAATCCACGGTTTATAGTGGATCTTAGAATTATAGTAAAACCTATAGTTAATTGGGCACTCTCAAACAGTCTGAATACCTATAACAGGCATTCAGACTGGCACAAACTAACAGTTTTGCGGCGTACTTGAAGAAACACCCCAGCAAAAACCCCAGATGCGACGTGCATCATGGTACAAAGATGTCCACTTATTTATGGGCTTCACTATAATGAGACACTTCAAGCCGCACCTACCGGGCCTGGGGGTCCAAAATTGGATGAAAAAACCGAGAACTGAATCGCTCTGGAGTGTCTCTGGAAAAAACTTGAAACCCTTTGCAAGTTGTGATAAACTAAAAAATATTACACGTTATAAGGAGAACAATACACAATGCCAAAATTTGGTGTAAATTTATTGCTCTGGGCAGATAAATTTGACAGAGAAACTGCAGACCTGATTCCGAAAGTCGCCGAAATGGGTTTTGATGGTGTCGAAATCCCTATTTTTGATCCAGATACGGTGGACATCTCTTACACGCAAGCGTTACTGAAGGATACTGGTTTAGAAACCATTGGGTGTAATATCATGGGTGGCGATAGGAATCCGATTGACGAGGATCCTGCTATTCGAGAAAACGCAAAGACCTATCTCAAACGCACAATCGAAATTGTCGCTGAATTGGGTGCCGATACGCTCGTTGGACCGATGTATAGTGCTGTCGGTAAACTCGTGGGACGCGGTCGAAACGTACAGGAATGGAATTGGTGCGTTGAAGGCATACGAGAGGTCGCCGAATTCGGTGGAAAGCACGGTGTTACCCTCGCAAGTGAACCGCTCAATCGGTTTGAAACCTATTTCGTCAATATCGCCGAAGATGCTGTTAAACTTTGTCAAGCAGTGGATAGTCCATATTTCAAGGTGCATCTGGACACATTCCACATGAACATTGAAGAAAAGAATCAGGCAGATGCTATTATTGCAACTGGTGATTATTTGCATCACATGCACTGCTGTGAAAACGATCGTGGCACTCCCGGCACGGGACTTGTAGATTGGGACGGTGTGTTTGGTGCACTTGCTAAAGTCAATTACGACAGATGGCTCGTGATCGAATCGTTCACACCGGCTGTCAAGGAAATCGCCGCTGCGACATGTATCTGGCGTGACATCGCACCGAGTGCCGAGAGCCTTGCAACAGACGGTCTCGCCTTCCTCAAGCAAAAGGCAACCGAATATCTGTAAAACGGTAAACTATATCAAGAGGGGAGGAATTGAGATGCGTTACATCAAATTGATTGGGATGTTCTACGCAATATTCTTTGCTATCTTCCTAACGAGTGATGTTGTGGCACAGGGGACAACGGCAGACGAGACAGATGCTAATGCTGCTGAAGAATCAAGATTTCTCAGCAATATCCGACAACTCACTTATGACGGGGAGCGCGCTGGGGAAGGCTATTTCTCTGAAGACGGTAACGCGCTCATCTTCCAAAGTGAACGTGAACGGGATAACCCGTTCTATCAAATCTATCTTCTCAACTTGCTGACCGGTGATACGCATCGCGTCTCAACCGGTATTGGGAAAACAACTTGCGCTTTTTTCCGACCGGGGACTGATGAGGTGCTTTACGCCTCGACACACCACGATGCTTTCGCGAAAGCAAAACAGGAAGAAGAATTGCAGTTCCGAGCATCTGGGCAAGAACGTCGCTACAGTTGGGATTATGATAAAGCGATGGACATCTTCTCGGCACATCGGGATGGCAGTAACCTCAATCAATTAACAGACGCTCCGGGTTACGACGCTGAAGCCTCATATTCGCCTGATGGTAAGCGCATTGTTTTCTGTTCGCTTCGAGACGCATATCCTAAAAGTAAACTCTCGGCTAAGGATCTAAAGCAGTTGGAAGTTGATCCCTCCTATTTTGGCGAAATCTATATTATGGATGCTGATGGGTCGAATCAGATACGGCTGACAGATTCACCGGGGTACGATGGTGGTCCTTTCTTTACACCCGATGGGCAGCATATTGTCTGGCGGCACTTCACACCCGACGGCAGCCAAGCCGACATCTATACGATGCGGATTGACGGTTCAAATCGGCGGCGACTTACCGATTTCAAAAGTATGTCGTGGGCGCCTTACTTCCATCCGACGGGCGCTTATGTTATCTTCGCTTCCAACAAACTCGGATTTTCCAATTTTGAGTTATATCTCGTTGATGGCAGAGGTAGACATCAGCCGGTTCGTGTTACCACAACCGACGGTTTTGATGGACTCCCTGTCTTTTCGCCTGATGGGAATCGGTTATGCTGGACCTCGAATCGGAACAGCCAAGAGGCATCACAACTCTATCTTGCAGACTGGGATCACCAAGCCGCACTCGAAGCAATTTCTTTGGCACCGAGATCGCATAACACGCCAATACCGATTTTCAATTCGCGAACAGAGGATGTCCCGCATGCCCATGACTCACCGACTACAACGAAAATCAGCATCCAGCAGCGGGTAGAATTCCTCGCGTCTGATGAACTCGAAGGCAGGATGACCGGCTCCGAAGGTGCGAAACGCGCAGCGGAACACATCGCCACGCAGTTCACACAACTTAATCTCAAACCGATCGGCGATGAAGCGAGTTACTTCCAAGAATTTGAATTCACCGCGGGAAGACGAATTATAGCGGAGGAGAACCGCTTTCATATCACACGGCAAATGCACGGTTCCGAGCAAGTGATGGAATTCAGCGTTGAACGCGATTTCCAACCGCTCTCTTTCTCTCGGAACGGTGTCGTTGAAGGTGAAGTGGTTTTTGTCGGATATGGGTTAACCGTCCCCGGTGAGTTGGGTGTGGGTTATGACGCTTATGCCGGTCTGGATGTGAAAGACAAAATAGTTGTCGCGCTTCGCTATGTTCCTGAAGGTGTTGAACGTGAACGCCGCCAGCAATTGAATCGGTATGCTGGACTCCGGTACAAAGCGATGCAAGCACGGGAACAGGGGGCAAAAGCGTTTCTTGTCGTTGCTGGTCCGAACTCGCCAAATGCTGGCAAACTGATTCCGCTTGATTTTGACAGTAGCCTCGCGGATTCGGGGATTCTTGCAGCGTCAATCAGCGATACCGTTGCGAACGCACTCTTTATACCTTCTGGCAAGACCCTAAAAGATGTTCAATCCGGACTGGATGTGGAAAATCCACACTTTCTTGGACAGTTTCCGTTGCCCGGTGTCAAAATTAAAATCGTCGTTTCGGTTGAGAAAGTTAAGAAAACCGATCAAAATGTCGTTGCACTTCTGTCACCACCGGAATTAACAGATGACACTGAGTACGTTATTGTCGGTGCGCATTACGACCATATTGGTCATGGCGAAATCGGTTCACTTGCACGGAAAGGTGAAGAGGGTCAGATTCACAACGGCGCAGATGATAACGCCTCCGGCACCGCTGTTGTATTGGAATTGGCGACAACGCTCAGCGAGGCATACCAGAAACAACCAGAAAGGTTTCGCAGGGGTGTTATCTTCGCGCTCTGGTCGGGTGAGGAACTCGGACTCATCGGTTCTACGCACTTTGTCAATCATCCTGTCGTCTCTTTAGATAAAGTGGCGGCATACATCAACTTTGATATGATCGGACGCCTCCGTGAAAACAAACTTATCTTGCAAGGGGTCGGCTCGTCGTCTGTATGGACGAAGTTGATTGAAAAGCGGAACATTCCTATCGGTTTTAATCTAACACTCCAAGAAGATCCTTATCTGCCAACGGATGTGACTGCTTTCTACCCGAAGGAAGTACCGGTACTCAGTTTTTTCACTGGCGGACACGAAGACTATAACCGACCCACAGATGACGCAGAGACGCTTAACTTTAGTGGTATGGAGCGGATTTCGGACTTCGCGCACGGTATCGTTTTAGACTTAATTAGTGCTGATGAGCGTCCGGCGTATGTTCGGGTCGAGCGGAGTCAATCGGAGGAAGGGAGTCGTGATACGCTCCGTGCATATCTTGGTACGATCCCCGACTATACTACGGAAGGTACGGGTGTTAAGATATCTGGTGTTCGCGCGGGTGGTCCTGCTGATAAAGCCGGTTTAAAGGGTGGCGATGTCATCGTGGAATTTGGTGGACAGGAGATTACCAACATCTACGACTATACTTATGCACTTGACGCTGTGAGAATTGGCGAACCTGTCGAAGTTGTCGTTCTACGCGACGGCAAACGGGTGAAGTTGGAAGTCACGCCTGAAGCACGGAATTAATCCTTTACCCATACTTAGAATTACCACGGCACACGCTGTCTGCTTAACGCTATTGTTACGGCAAACAATGTGTGCCTATTTTTTTCTCTTTAGGACTTACGCAATTTTCTTACAGGTTGCTACTATTACACGCCGCTGGCGAGGTTTGAATGCAGATCGCAAATGTAAAGCAAAGACAAATTTTGCCGCGTGTGGGCAAAATTTGGGCGTGTACGCCGCAAAACCTCGCCAGCGTGGAAGCTGCGTAAGTCCTATATTTAATGAGTCGTACTGTCCGTACTTGTTTTTATACTTGCTTTAAAAAAAAAGATTGGGTATCATTTAGATAGAAGGAATTGAGTGCGTTCAGCCTCACTTCGACTCTATCATATCCTACGCTAAAGAAGTGGGAACAACATTGGGGGCATCCAGATGGCGCCTACGCTATCCATTGTGATTCCGATTTACAACGAGGTTACAAGTTTAAAAGAGCTTCTGCTACAGGTCGCTGATGTTGAAATCGGTATGAAAAAAGAATTGATTCTTGTTGACGATTTTTCAACAGATGGCACACGCGATATTCTAAGAGAAATTGAAGATACACAAGAAAATCCAGACGGCATACGCGGATACCTCGCAACAAACGAACACACTGAAAACGCAGACGCGCTCTCGGCAAAAGTCTTCTATCACGATGTGAATAAGGGCAAAGGGGCAACACTCCGTACCGGTTTCCAACATATTACTGGTGAAATTACCCTCATCCAAGATGCCGATTTGGAATATGACCCCACGGACTATCCTCAATTGCTGCAGCCTATATTAAACGACGAAGCCGATGTGGTATACGGTTCTCGGTTTATGGAAGGCAAACAGACAGGGTTAATGCGGAGTTATGTCGCAAACCAATTTCTCACGACCCTCGCGAATATCGTTAACGGTACAAAACTTACCGATATGGAGACCTGCTACAAGGTAATGCGGACATCGATTCTAAAGGAGATTTCGCTTTACTCGGACAGATTTGGTTTTGAACCGGAAATTACAGCGAAACTTGCCAAGCGGAAGTGTAAAATTGTTGAGGTTCCCATCTCCTATCGCGGCAGAGACTATCACGAAGGAAAAACCGTTAGTTGGAAAGATGGCGTTGCCGCAATTTTCCACATTCTCCGCTTCCGATTTTTCTCGTAGAAAACCATATACACTCTAAAAACATGCCAAATTTGCAGGATTTGCTTAAAAAGGTAGATGCCATTCTGGAGTCAACTGATGCAGTAGAACCGGCACAAGACTGCGAACCGCCAGACCCGCTTCTGGAGGCACTTGATACCCATTTTAGTTATACGTTCTTCCGTAAAGGACAACGTGAGATTGTTGAGGCGATTTTAGAGGGTAAAAACGTGTTCGCTGTATTCCCAACGGGACACGGAAAATCGTTGTGTTATCAACTCCCGGCACTGATGCTCAATGGTATAACAGTCGTCATCTCTCCTCTCATTTCATTGATGAAGGACCAAGTTGATGCTTTACGCGAACAAGGCATCGCTGCAGTCTCCCTCATAAACAGCACACAGACGTGGGAAGAATACCAAAATGAATTGGCACGTCTGCGGCGAAACGAAATCAAACTGCTCTATATCTCTCCAGAACGTCTCCGAAGCCGTCGATTTTTAGACATCTTGAATGCGTTTCCTATCTCACTGTTCGTTATAGATGAAGCACATTGTATTTCGCAATGGGGACGTGATTTCCGTCCGGCTTATCTATCGCTCAAAGATACGATTGATGTCCTCCAGCCGCGTGTGATCGCGCTTTTCACAGCCACAGCCCCGCCAGAGATCCAAGAAGACATTCTCAATATGCTCAGTATACCGACACCGCTTGTGCTTACACAGGGGATTGAGCGTCCCAACCTGAAACTGAGGGTCCAACACAATGAAAACGACGATGAAAAGTATTTACAACTCGAAAAGTTTCTCAGAGAGCAGGTTATGGACCTTTCAAGTGCAAACGTTGAATCTGCAGAAACCGGTCTGAAAAATGGGATTATCTATGCGGGACGGCGGCGCGAAACCGAAGAGATCGCAGATTTTCTCCAAAGACGTGGGTTCCGAGCAGATTTCTATCACGCTGGACTTGAATCGCACGACCGGACGCGTGTGCAAGAAGCCTTTTTCGATAACAGCGAGAACGGATTAGATATTGTCGCTGCCACGAACGCTTTCGGTATGGGAATCGACAAACCAGACATCCGATATATCGTGCATTGGACACTCACTGGCACGCTCGAAGAATATTGTCAAGAGGTCGGCAGGGCGGGTAGAGATGGGGAGGACGCATACTGTATCCTGTTTTTCTGCCACGATGATCGCGGCTTGCACGAATTTTTTATCAGAGAAAACGCGCCGGATAAACAATTCTTGCTTAAACTCTTAAAGGTCGTTGAAAATTTCAAGGGCAGCGAGAGGTACCGCACAATCTCTAACGAGGAGCTGGAGTGGATGAGTGGGGGCAATGCGACAAAGATTCTCGTGAGTCTGAGTTATCTCGAAAAGCTTGGATTCTTGAAGCGGTGGTATAACGTTCCCTCTCAACTCTCTGTAAGATTCCGCGGACTCTGGACTGAAGAAACCGAGCCAGCAGATGCAGCACAGCAGGAACTCCTTCGCCAATTGCGAAGAGGTGTAAAAACGATTCTGGAACTCTGCGAAGCCATTGGGCAAAATCCGAAGGTAATCATGGAGGACCTCGCCGAGCTGCAAAACGACGGTTACATTCAGTACTGGGGGCAGGAGGACTTATTACTCATCGAACTGCTTGAAGACAGTCAAATGCTCAGCACGTTAACAGAGGAGCAGATTGAAGTTGGCGACTATGTCCGTCGAAAACAGAGCCAGATTGATCAGGTGATTGTTTATGCATTAGAGACAATTTGCCGGATGCGCGTGATTCGGGACTATTTTGGTGAATCTATAGATGAAGGTTACCAATGCGGTACCTGTGATCTGTGCCAAAGGCAAACGGTTAGCAGTTAGCGGTTAGTGCGTGTTGCGACCCATAGCAGCCCGCAAACTAACAGTTTACGGTACGAACAGCAGAGCATCTGGTATAGCACGCAAACTAACAGTTTACGGTACACGAACAGCAGAGCATCTGGTATAGCACGCAAACTAACAGTTTACGGTACGAAAACTCTCTTCATTTAATTTTCGGTGCGGAGTGCGTCAATAGGAGAAAGCCGTGCCGCCCGCATGGCAGGATACACACCAAAGCTAATACCCATAATGAGTGAAAAAACCACAGCAGTCAGTATCCACGGCAAAGAGAGCACAACGGGCCATTCTGGCACAATCGGCACGATGCGTACTGCGAGCCGTGCCATCCCTTGCGCTGCAACCCAACCGCCTGCGATACCGAGTACACCTCCACAGAAACAGAGGCAGATCGATTCTGTCAAAAACTGATAGAAAATGTGAATCCGTTTCGCACCTACGGATTTACGCAACCCTATCTCTCGCGTCTTCTCACCGACGGAAACGAGGCATATATTCATAATGCCGATGCCACTGACAAACAGAGAGAACCCTGCGACACTTCCCAAAGCGATCTTTATCATTTTTTCAATGCGCTCAAGCCGTCGTGCAGACCGTTTAGGGACCCAATATCCGATAAAATCATCCTTCCCGCGATGCCTTTTACGCAGAACATCCTTAACGGAATCAAGGATCTTGTAAGCATCGGCATCTTTTTGAAAAAAGATAAGGAGATCTTCGATGTAGCGAGTCCCTGACATCCGTTGTTGATGTGTTGTCAATGGGATACAAACCGTCTCGTCTAAAGAATACCAAGAGTTGATGCTGCTGCCTTTCGTCTCCATCACACCAACAACCCGCATTCTGACTGGCGGTTGCCGCCAATAATACCGAATTTTCACCTCTTGCCCAAGTGCGGAGGCTTCTCCAAAGAGTTCAGTGGCAGTGTCTGCGCCGAGGACGCACACCTGTTTGGCATCTTCAATATCGCTTTCGGAGAGGAATCTGCCAGCCCGAACTTCCCAATGGAGACCGCGGGCGTAGTCTGGCGTGACACCTTCGAGCATATGACGTACTTGGCTGCCATCTGCACTGGTAATAAGGGGCCTGTACCCTTCATTTTTGGGTAAGACAAATAGTACCTTGGGGCATTCTGCCTCAATCGCATGAACGTCCTCAAGGGTGTATCGTTCGGTTGTGCGGCGGAGGAACCGTCGGTTTCTCCAAATATAAGAACGCGTCCAAAGTCGGACCTGGTTGGCACCACCGAGTTTCTCGATGTCTTGGGCAATGAGTAGTTTTGCCCCATCACCGATAGCCATCATGCAAAGCACACTGGCAATCCCGATGAAGATACCGAGAATGGATAACCCGGCGCGGAGCCGGTTTTGAGCGAGGTGGGCAATACCTGCAGCAATAGCATCACGTAGTTTCATTTTGTAGATAGACTATATGTTCTGTAGTGTTTCTCAGTCGAGTTGAGCGATTGTAATCTTTGTGTGTGTTTCGTCCGCTGAAGTCGCTGTTTAGATTTGGACTCTATAGGTCTCAACTGCCTATCATTAATGAGACAATTCTGGTGCGGAAAAGGTGCATAATCCTTAATTTGATTTCGCGTTAGAATAAATTTTGGATTGCAAGCAGCCGAAAAGATTCAGTACGGATAAGATCAAGTTAATTAGCAGAATAGTAGGTTTGTAGAGAGCTTCCTCTTATACGTACATGTGGATGCACTTTTGGGGTTCAGCATTGAATTCTTATTACTATAACGCAAGTTACCACCTATTTACTCACATAGCACTCCGCTGGAGTGCATGACGTTAATATATCTCTTTCTATTCTCACTGCGAAGCAATATCACCCCTCCCCCTTCCCATTAACGGGTGGGGACCCCGGGGTGGGGAAAGGGTCTGAAAAATCGTGTTGGACGCTCAAAATCCTTTAGTAGCAACTTGGGTTACTATAAAGAGGATAATTCTTGAGCAATAGGTTTAAAAAATATAGAATGAGGTGGGACAAATAGTATAGATGTTAAATTTTCAAGGTATACAGAATGGGAAAACCGATAGAAAAATAATTTTAGGCTTCAACGGAACTGAGGTTGCTGAGTGCTTCTGTGTAGACTTGTCGGAGTGGGATGTTGTTTTGTTCGGCGAGGCGTTTGCAGTCTTCATATTCAGGGACGGTCTTGATAAGCGTGCCGTTGAGATATCCACGTTTCGCTTGAATCGCGCCCCACTGCGTTTCGACTTGGACAAAATCGCGACGCAGTTTGATCCGATCGGCAGAAGAGAGCCTAACGCCGAAAGTCGTGGTTTCGGTGAGGATGAGTTCGATGAGTTTGTCACGATGCGCAGTAGGACTTAGCACAGTGATTTGGGTTGCAGGTCTGCCTTTCTTCATGAAGATTGGTATAAGAAAGACATCAAGCGCGCCGTGTTCAAAGAGTTGAGAGGTGACATAGCCGGTAATCTCTGGCGACATATCGTCTACATTGGTTTCAATGATGTCAACACTGTCAGTTTCGGTGTGATGGTGGTTCGTCTTTGAATTGATGTCCGACGTTTTTTCGCCGAGACAGAGGCGGAGGAGGTTCGGACGTTGTTCAAGGTCGCGAGTACCGGCACCATATCCGATGCGGTCGAGCCGCATCTGTGGCATAACGCCGAATTCCTGTGATAGCGTCGTAATGAGTGCCGCGCCAGTCGGCGTGACTAATTCCTTTGGGATGTCGGTTTGATGAATCGGTACACCTTGTAGGAGTTCCATCGTGCCGGGGACAGGGACAGGCA
The DNA here is from genome assembly GCA_965208735.1 of Candidatus Poribacteria bacterium. Lineage (GTDB taxonomy): Bacteria > Poribacteria > WGA-4E > WGA-4E > WGA-3G > WGA-3G. Next base: position 2,386,493 of record CBDBPM010000002.1, on the reverse strand, counting down.
TGAGTCCGTGTGCGCACCGGACAAAACCCCGACCGAGAGAGAGTGGGGATGCGTAAACAGCGTCAACATCGAGATGTGCCAGACCGATGACAGCACCGACAATGTCTACGATTGAATCGATCCCGCTGACTTCGTGGAGGTGAACGTTGGCTTTCGTTGTATTGTGAACTTTTGCTTCCGCCTCAGCGAGTCGGTCAAAGACGCGTTTTGCGGTATCCCGAATCTCTGCATCCAAATCGGTATCGTCAAGCAGTTTAAAAATATCGGAGAGGTGGCGACTCGGTCCGTGTTCATGATGCTGGTGAGAATGCCCATGATCATGGGTGTGCTCATGCGCTGCGTCCTCGTGTGAAGGCGTATGCGCTGGATGTACCTCTACAATCGCTCGTGTGCCGGTGATGCCGTGTTTTACGGATTTTTCAAAATGAAGACTGAACTCAGCATCAAGTTTGAGGGTCGCCAATCGATCTGTAAGTATTTCGGGTGGCACGCCTGCATCAACCAAAGCACCGAGTGTCATGTCGCCACTGATCCCCGAAAAGCAGTCAAAATACGCTATTTTCAACGTGGTTGTACCTCTTTTGGTGTCGCTTAGTGACGGCACACGGAGTGTGCCTACTACTATGCAAAGATCGAATTAAGATTTGACGGTCACCTCGTATGAAGATTAAGAATTTAATCGGATAATTTTTACTGATGTCCGGTGCGGTTAGGAAACCGCACCTACCGGGTTTGGGGGAACATAGAATTACCCAAATATTTTATTAAACTTCATTTGAGGTGACCGTCGCGATGCCCACCATTTAAGAGACCTGAAGGAGCTCTTGGAGCAAGTCTTTCGATTCGTGGGTTTTTTTCAGTTTTTCAATAGCTTCAGCCTCTATCTGCCGCACACGCTCTCGACTGATTCGGAGTTTATCACCGATATCCGCCAGCGTATATTCAGTGCCATCAATCAACCCATATCGCAAGATGATTACCTGTGTTTCACGTGGGTTGAGGGTCCGGTTGAGGCTCTCAGTGATCACCTCAATTTTGGCATAATCGAGCAAATAGTTCTCTGGCGTAATTTGGGATTGATCCGGAATGAGTTCAGAAAACGAACCGTCCGGTGAATCTTCATTAATCGGTGCATCAAGGGGAACAGGATCCCTTGTAGCATTGAAAATTTCGGAGACTTTTTTTTCTGTGAGTTCAACTGCGCTTGCGATTTCGTTTGTCGTCGGTTCGCGTCCGAGTTCAGCCGTCAGGTCCGACTGTGCCTGTTTAATGGCACGTCGGGCTTCACCGATATAGCACGGAACGCGAATTATCTGCCCTTGTTGGTCGAGTGCGCGTTTGATGGACTGCATAATCCACCATGTTGCATAAGTGCTGAATCGAAATTTGAGGGTATGGTCAAACTTATCTACGGCGCGCATCAATCCGAGGCTGCCTTCCTGCATCAAATCGAGGAAGGTCAAGGATGTTTTGCTGAAGTGATGTTGCTTCGCGATGCTGGCGACGAGGCGGAGATTCGCTTCAACGATTTTCAGTTTCGTGCCGTGTGTAATTTGATCCGCTGTCTCCAATTGATCCACCAACCACTTGATATGTGCGAATTCGTTTCGTAAGTCTTCAAGAACGAATCGTAATGTGCGTAGCGAACGCGTAGCAGTCGCGTCGGGTAACATATCGGGTGGCAATTCCTCCAAGAGTGTTTCAATTTCACAACGAATAACGTCGTACTCTTGAAAAGCGTGAACTTCCTGCTCCTCGTCAAAGGGCATAATTTCAACACGAGCGAAGTCGCGTACCGGTGGTATTTCAGTAAGAGGCATCTCACGAGGCTGTTGCCTCGATTTCGCCATTTTTTCGTTAAAGGTGCTAATGCTGCGCCGGATGGTTTGTCGGGCATAAGTTCTGAATGCCGCCCCGCGTTTTGTATCGCCATCGTCAATAGCTTTCAAGAGTCCAAGGCTTCCCGCCTGCATTAATTCAGGTGGCGAGGTATCGTCAACATATTTTTTAAGGAGATGTAAGTTCCCTTCAAAAATTTTCCAGCGTGCTTGTTTTAGTAATTTCGCCTTTGTCTCTAATTTATCCAATAAAACACCAAGTGCCTGAATTTCGGCGCGAATTTGGCTTATGATTAATCCGTGTTCTGCTTGGGGCGGTTCAAATTTGTGTTTGTTATTTGGTACATTCTCTTCAGCGATGTTAAGTGAGGCTAACATCCACTTTGGAAATTCGTTTAATTTAGCGGTGAACATCTGGAAACCCTCTTGGTATTTTTCAAAGAGTGCGGTTTCCTGCTCAGGATTCAACAAAGGTGTCTTAGCTATTTTTTGTAAATATGCGAAGGTCTCATCCCTTGGTGCATCTACAGGATTCTCGTCCTTTTCCTCTTCCTCTGCAAAAAGTTCGGGTTCTACCGGGTATACCGGGTAATAGTTTCTCATGTCCTCACCTCACTGTAGTATCGATCTCCAGACCGAAGTGTTTTTGAATTTGCCCTACATAGCGAAAATTATGAAAAAAGGTTTAACTTTTTAGTAGGTATGTGGTATGCTATTAAGTGTAATTATCTGATATATCTTAATATTAGCCTGCAAGTTTAGGAATCGCATAGACGCAAAGATAAAGCGAACTCGGTATAACCATTGGAGGTAGTTAATGGCTCAACTCACACAAGCCGAAGTTGTAAAAAGGTGCCAAGCCGGTGAATCCTGTTCTGGTGAAAATCTTGCAAACCTTGATTTAGCCAATCAATCGCTCGCGGGTCTTGATCTGTCGACAGCAGATTTGAGCGGTACCGACCTACGGAACACGGACTTAACGGAGGCGAATCTAAACGATGCGAATCTCACCGGTGCAGATCTTTCTGGTGCCACGTTACATCGAACGTACCTGGTCGGTTGTAATTTAACGGACACGAACCTTGAGGCAGCGAACTTACGCGGTGCTTTCCTGAGCGGCAGTCTGCTCTGCGGTACAAACTTCAAGCGTGCCGACTTGCGCCGTGCGACTCTCGGCTGCCCAAAATGCGAGGTGCCGGGACCTTTCGGATCACTCACCAGTTTTGAGAATGCGAACCTTACAGAGGCAATTTTTGGCGAAATCAAACTGAAAGGCACCGTTTTGCTTGGTGCTAACTTCAAAGATGCGTATCTATACGAGGTCGATCTCTCTGAAGCCGTGTATCGCGAATCCGATCTCGAAGGTGCTATCACCAAAAAAGGTCGAAATTAAGCAACTGATCAACATCTTTGCGGGTTTCCGCAACTCGCTATTCAAGGGGCATCCGATCATTAACTTGCAATTCTGACTGATAGTTTCAATCCGCGGATTGTCCTTACGATTCCGAGATTGAGACTAAAATACTTAATAGCACTCCCCTTTTTTCTATTATATGTGACGTTAACATAACACAAGAGGTTTACCTAAAGTTCATTTTTTTCTCTCGGACAATTCGCGTGCGATTTTTTATAAGGTGTTAACAGCATCTCTATCTCTACGTAGGAGAACGAGTGCGGTTGCAAAAAGTGCTTACAATGATAGCAGGGACGGCGGATTAACTTAGTTGCATGTCACAGAATTTTTTATACAACCCGCCCTTTGCTAATAGTGTTTGGTGTGTTCCAGTTTCCAAAATCTCTCCATCCTTGATAACGAGAATCTTATCAGCCCGGACAACGGTTGATAGCCGGTGCGCTATAATAAAACTGGTTCTCCCTTCCATCAGGTTTGTCAACGACTCTTGAATGAGTGCTTCAGACTGTGTATCCAATGAAGATGTGGCTTCGTCTAAAACAAGAATCGGTGCATCTTTTAGGAGTGCCCGCGCGATAGAGAGGCGTTGCTGTTCACCACCAGAGAGTTTCACGCCTGCCTCACCAATTGGCGTAGCGTATCCTTTCGGAATTTTTGTGATAAACTCGTGTGCGTTTGCCTTCTGTGCCGCTGCAATGATCGCTGCATCGGTAGCCCCCGGGCAGCCGTATCCGATATTTTCCAGAATCGTCCCGTCAAAGAGAAACGTGTCCTGTGGAACGAGTGCAATATTTTGTCGCAATGACTCGAGTTTTACTTCAGAAATAGGTACATCGTCGATTAAAATTTTTCCAGAACCGACTTCATAGAAACGGAGCAGAAGGTTGAGGAGCGTCGTTTTCCCGCTTCCGCTGGGGCCGACGAGTGCGACGACTTCACCCGGCTTCGCCTCGAAAGTTACGTTATCAATAACAGGTTTAGAAGGTGGTTGCTGGTTTTCATAAGAGAAGGTGACGTTTTGGAATGTGACGGTGCCGCGAATATTTTGCAGTTCAATCCGATCTGCGGATTTTCCGGTAGGTAGTCCGCGCTCACCAGCGTCATTTTCCGTACCTGCTTCTGCTCTAACATCGAGGAGATAAAAAATCCGTTCTGCTGAGGCGAGGCACTGCTGTAAAGCACTGTTAACGTTGCCTATTGTTTTAATCGGTTTGAACATCCAAATTACCATTGCAATGTAACTGATAAAAGCCGCTGTAGCGAGTTGTCCTGTAATAACTTCCCAAGAGCCCAACCCGAAAACTGTTGCAACACCTACAAACCCCAACGATTCAATTGTTGGCGGGAGAAGTGCAGCAAAGCGCGCGCGCCGTACTGCTGAACAGTATTGACTCCAGTTAATCGTTCGGAAACGATGAATTTCCTCCTGCTCAGATGTAAAACTTTTGACGATTTTGATCCCGAAAAGTGTCTCTTTGAGATGGGAATAAATATCAGTACTCTGTTGCTGGATTTCTGTGCTGGCGGCACGAATTCGCCTCCCAATAAATGTAATCAGATAAGCGACCAGTGGGAGGATTAGTAGAACAAAGAGGGTAAATTTGTAACTAGTGATGAGCATCACAGAAAGAAAGAGAGTAACAAGGACAACAGCATGTATGATGTTCGCCATCGCGGCGACAAGACTCTGCCACACCCGGACATCATCAGTGATGCGCGTCATAAGGTCGCCAATGCGTTCTTCACGTAAAACACCTAAAGGAGCAGAAACGATTCGCTGATAGAGGGCATTTCGCAAGCGAAAAGCGAGTTTATGTCCAACCCTCGCCATTACATAGTCGTTGCAATAGGCGAAAACACCTTTGATGAAAATGAGGACGAGCATACCACCCAGCAACCATAGAAAGACTTTGAGGGCATCGTTGGCATTCGTCAATAATATTTCAAAGCCGTCGAAAGCAATCATCCCTTCTTCACGCTGAAAGTAGCGGATAGATACAGGTTGCTCAAATGTGCTTCCACTGACGACTCCAAGCGCGTTAATTGTATCGTTGAATAAAATTTGAAGAGCCACTAATTCGCATAAGGCAACTACCAAGGCACAAAACATCGCCAAGAGAATGGAACCAGTATACGGTGTGTGATACCGCACAAATCGGGTAAAGGTTGGGTTTTTTGTTTTTTTAGGTGATAGCATTGCGATGATTATGGTTACAGTTCCCGGTAAACCCTTACGAGTTTTTAACCGATTATCTTAGTTGGTAGTCCCCAAATTGGATGGCGGACGCATGTTTCGCGGCATCGTCCCCGTTTGAAAAAGGACAGCGAATACTGAGTTCTCGCTTTTGGAAATCCACAGCCTCAATAACACCGATGGCATAGGTGTTACCGGTACTATCGATTAAACCAACCAATCGGCGTTCAAAGTAGTCGTGAAGCTCCACTGTAACGCGCGTCAAACTTAAATAATTTTTAATGTGGGTGATAACAGCCTTAGAAAGGTGCTTTGATACAATGAAGCATAAGACGCGATGCCCCCACTCGGCATGGTAAACTTGCGTCTCCGCGAGCCGAGAGAGGATTTCTAACTCTTTCTCATTTGCCAGACGCCCTATGAAAAATGGAGTGCGTCCGCCACGAATCTGTTCAAAAGGGAGTTGTTGCACGCGACTTTCAGAGAAGTATCTATCAAATCGGTCCTTTCGGTTCCGACTTCGTGTATGACTGTTTTTCAATCGGACACTCCGGTGTGGCAGGAGATAATGGATATTGAGCCACGTCTGTTGACTGTAGCACGTCGTTATCTGCTCGAATTCGATAGAACGACCGATACATACAAGGTGGTTGGGTCTGATGAGTTCAATTTTATGCTGTTTGAGGATGACTGCGGGGGGATCATGAACATAACCGGTGGTATCAACAATAATGAAATCGGCATCGGCTTCACGTGCGCGATCTACCATCAGACGTATTCCGGTGAGGGTTTCAAGAAAGTGTCCTTTCGGTGACACGTCACCAACGAAATAGAGTTGGTCAGCGGTGCCATCAAATACAATGCTGTTTTCTGCTCGGTTTTGTCCGCCGTCTACCATCAGTTCCTGCGCTGATGGTAATTGGGTTTCAATTCTCGGTTCAAAGGACTTGACACCGATTGTGGTGGGTGGCCCGATTTGGGACTGACCGACATCTGCGTCTACACAAGCGACTTTGAATCCTTTTGCGAGTGCGAAATCCGCTAAAAAGCGGCAAAAGGTCGATTTTCCTGCATCGGTCGCGCCTATCACGAGTACAATCTGTTGCGGCTTGACAACTTGACTCGCAAGTTTTCTCCAGTCTGGGTTAACTTGGTAGGTGTCGTCCATCTTCCTATCTCATCGTGCGGGGAATTTAGTCACCGAGGTTCATTTGGTAACGGAAGGTGACACCGGGGAGGCTGAACATTTCATCGAAAGGGGGCATCTGTTTAATACCGATCAGTTGTTCAAACAGCGATGTTTTTCTCTCCTTACGTAGCACCTTAGGTTTACCCTCGATGCCTCCCAATTCTCCAGCGATTTTAATTGCATCAGGTAAGTTGCCAAGTTGGTCGATCAGTTTTGAATTTAACGCCTGCTTTCCAGAGAAAATCCGTCCATCTGCGAGTTCAACGACTTCTGTACGTGTTAAAAGGTTACCGCGTGCCTCAGCGATCGTATCTACAAATTGATTGTAAACATCATCGACAGTGGCTTGGAGTACTGCCTGCTCTGCTTCTGTCAACGTACGGAAGGGCGAACCTGTGTCCTTAAATTGACCGCTCTTAATGACTTGGTGTTCTAATCCGACTTTGTCGTATAAGCCTTTCATCCGCGTGAACTGCATAATAACGCCGATGCTACCGGTTAATGTGCCGGGGTTTGCGAGAATTGTGTCAGCGGCGCAGGCAATATAATAGCCGCCCGATGCTGCGCTTCCGCCCATTGAAGCGACTATCGGTTTTTCTATCTTCTCCAATTCGGTATAAATCTCTTGGACAGGGGCGACACTGCCGCCGGGTGAATCGATTCTCATAACAATCGCCTTGACACTCGGATCGTCGCGGTAAGTGTGAATGAGTTTAATCGTGGCATCGGATTTGGAGATGATACCTGTAACGTCTATCACAGCGACCTTCTGTCCAATTGATGCACTACCGCCCATGGATCGCAACAAGATGATCATCAAGAAGAACAAACCGACAATAATGCCTAAGATGATAAAAACACGTCTATTTTTCATATTTTTATTTTTTAACTATTGGGTTTTTGCTCCGATTGGTCTTACAGCCCAATCGGGTTTTCGATGCGTTTTAGCGACATCGGAATGATTACCGGTTTAATAGATTTACGACACGCAAATTTCTACACAGATGGTGAAGAAATACCTATCCAAATAACCCCTTAGTCAGATTGTCGTTTTCTGGTTAATGCGAATCCGTTTTATGAGTGCCCCAACACAAAAGCCAACGCAATAAAGTAGGAAAGCGTAGATGAACACCATAAATACTTTGAAGACTAAAAGACTGAAATCCAGCTCCTGGAAAGTTTCAATGATGCTGAAAATCCTAAGGCCAAGAGCAAAACAGAAATATGTGAAATACTGACGTTTCAACTTTGATACAAACATAATAAACACCCTATCAGATTTCCAATTAATGCGAATCCATTTTATGAGTGCCCCAACACAAAAGCCAACACAATAAAACAGGAAAGCGTAAATGAACACCATAAATACTTTGAAGACTAAAAGACTGAAATCCAGCTCCTGGAAAGTTTCAATGATGCTGGAAATCCTAAGGCCAAGAGCAAAACAGAAATATATGAAATACTGACGCTTCAACTTTGATACAAACATAATAAACACCCTATCAGAGATGTTCCATTTTTCAGTGTCAATACCTGGGGCGGTTCCAAACCTTACCTACCGGGCCCGGGGAAACCGGAAAAAGGGCAGGACTATCGCCTAACGATGACGACCCAGAATGTTTTTAGCAACCATCCTATATCGGATGCGATGCTCTGTGTTGCGACATAGTGAAGATCCAAAGCGAGTTTTTTGGGCATTAACTCTGTAATGTAGTAATGCTCCGCATCCTTTTGCCCTTTGAGTTTCTCCTCTTCATTACGGTTAGCGAGTTGGGAGGGACCGGTCATTCCCGGTTTTACCTGCAGCACCTGTTTCTGTATTTCCGTGTAGTATTTAACGTAGTTCGGAGCCTCCGGACGCGGTCCGATGAGACTCATCTCTCCTTTGATAACATTGATTAAGTTTGGGAGTTCGTCAAGTTTCGTCCATCTCAAAAACCTGCCGATGGGTGTGATCCGTGTGTCTCGATAGGTTGTCAAGCTGCCCCCGAGTGTATCTGCGTTAAGGACCATAGTCCTGAATTTATACATTTCAAAGCGGGTTTCGTGCTTGCCAACCCGCTTTGCTTTGTAAAACACAGGTCCCTTGGATTGCAACTTTGCGAGCAGACTCGCGAGGAAAAACAGAGGTGACAGCAGCAGGAGTGCGATCATCGCAAACCCGAGATCAAAGGTTCGTTTCACCCAAGCACGCTTCGGTGCCATAGTAACATCTTGGAGGTCTACGGTTTGCGGCATGCGATTCCCTTACCTCATAAGGCTACCGACGATTGGCATTGGCAGTTTTTGTATCCGCGGGGAACTGAACAATCTCAGACCCGCTCTCCGTATCCGTTTCTGTAATGAATGCACGGTTCGGTTGATATGTTGGCACTAACTCTTGGAATTTGGTGACAATCCCTTCTGCGTCGAGTGCGTCTGCAAGCTGCGAGAGTTCATCAATCTGAGAGAGGAGTTGGCGTTCTTCAATCTCTTCCAACTGTGCCACGAAAATACGCTGATGTTTCGTCGCTGTAACGCCTTCTTGCGGTGTAAGCAGTTCTTCATATAACTTTTCACCGGGTTCTAACCCTGTAAATGCGATCTTGATGTCTCTGTCCACCTCGAGACCAGAGAGCCGGATGAGGTCTTGTGCGAGGTCAAGAATTTTGATAGGTTCTCCCATATCTAACATCAGAATTTCGCCATCATTTCCCATAACCCCGGCTTGGATGAGGAGTTGGACGGCTTCGGGAATAGTCATGAAATAACGGGTTGCCTCGCGATGCGTAACCGTGACGGGACCGCCTTTAGCAATCTGACGTTTGAAATTAGGGAGGACGCTGGCTCGGCTGCCGATAACGTTTCCGAAACGGACAGCGATAAACCGAGTCGCGTTTTGTTTTGCCTTACACTGAATCAATTTCTCAGTCACACGCTTGGAAGCACCATAAACGCTCGTTGGATTCACGGCTTTATCGGATGAGACGAGGATAAATGCTTCTACGTTGTGTTTAATTGCGGCATCAATGAGGTTTTGGGTACCGAGAATGTTATTTTTGACGGCTTCGTCAGGATGATTCTCCATGAACTTGACGTGCTTGTGTGCGGCGGCATGGAAGATAATATGTGGTCGATATTTGCGCGTAATTTGGGAGACTTTGGCGTTATCTCGGATGTCCCCAATGATCAAAGCGCGGTTAAGTGCCTGTTCGGACTCGCGGAGTTCTATATCCGTGTGATAGATGCTGTTTTCACCGCGTCCGAAAAGGATAAGGAGTTCTGGGTCGAGTTTCGCGACCTGCCGGCAGAGCTCGGAACCGATAGACCCCCCGGCACCGGTGACCATCACGCGTTTACCGGAGAGATATTTGGAAACTTCGGCGATGTCCATTTGCGAGATAGAGCGATTGAGTAGATCCTCAAATCGGACTTCCCGAATCTGACTGACACTCGCGCGTCCTTCAAGAATTGCGTGAATGTTCGGGACAATCTTGAACTGGCATCCGCGATATTCACACTGCCGAATAATGTCTCGGATTTTTCCGCCGGGTGCCGATGGGATAGCGATGACGACTTCGTCAACTTCCCGCTTCCGGGTAATATAAGTTAGGTCTCGGGTCGTGCCGAGTACTTCAAGTCCGGCAACGGTTCTACCTACTTTACGTGGCGCATCGTCAATGAACCCTATCGGTACATACCCTTTTTCGGGATGGTTCCTGAGTTCGCGTAGTACCCCGATACCTGTTTCACCTGCGCCGACAATAAGGACTTTCGTCGGCGGTTTTCTTCGAGCGGGCAGATTCGAGACAGCGTTTACACTGTTTGAGCCTATGGTGTTCGCGGAACTCGTGACGACCACTCGTTTATCTTTTTGAAGGATTTGCTTAGAGAATTTGGTAAATCCGATGAGCGCGAAGTTATAGAATCCATCAATCAAGAATAACACCCAAGCGACCTTCAGTAGTATGGATAACCCGATGAGTCCGACAGTCGCTAATATAATTGCGGTCGCCAGTTTGCGGAATTCCTGTACAGCGGCATGTTGCCACATTGGCTTGTATAGATTAAATCCCAATAAAAAACCGATGCGAACTATCGTGACAACAGCAGCGACACCGAAAAAATGCTGAGTGTGGGTTACGTCTGCACTCTGCAATATGGCGAAGAGTGGCGTTGGCTGTTCTAAAAAGTCAAAACCGAATTGCAGACTGGTTAGGTAAGCGCATAGAAACGCTATATTGACGAGAAGGACATCAACAATTATTATAGAACTCCACTTTATTTTCGGTTTATCCATACTACCTTCCTTCGTTTTTCTGGTCACACTGTCATTTAGTTTTAAATAAATTGCCGGATTGCCTCAATTTTGGATATTCTTTTTCAAATCCGGTGCGGTTCATGAAGATTAATTTTTTAATTCGGTAATTTCTTAGAGATGCCCGGTTCGGTTAGGAAACCGAACCTACCGGGCCTGGGGAAAATATGGAATTATCGAAATATTTTCTTAAACTTCATCAAACGGCACCTACCGGGCCTGGGGGTCCGGTGCGGTTAGGGAACCGAACCTACCAGGGAATTGCGATGGACTGCTTGTGCATAGACATGCTCTAAACGGTCTCCAATAGCGTCCCAACTATAATTGGTTTCAACGCGGGTTCTGGCAGTTTGTGAAAGTGTCTTTCGTAAGCCCTCGTTATCAAGTAAATGAATGACCTGCTTGGCAAAGTCTTCGGGTGTATCCGCGACGAGGAGCTCCTTGCCGATATCTGCTTCTAACCCCATAGCACCGACAGAGGTGGTAACAACCGGTACTTCCATCGCCATTGCCTCCAAATTTTTGGTTTGTATACCCGATCCGGCGCGTAAGGGGGCAACAAAAACAGATGCCTTCTCAAAATAGGGGCGGACATCCGGGACATAACCGGTAACAACTACACCTTCTTGTGCTTCAAGTCGTTTTACAGGTTCCGATGGGTGATTGCCGACAACATAAAAGCACATTCTCGGATACCGTTCTCGGATGCGCGGGAAAATTTCATCACAGAAATAGATCGCAGCATCGGCGTTCGGAAAATAGTTCATCGTTCCTGTAAAGAGGAGGACTGGTGCGTGTTCCTCCACCGGTTCCGGCTGAAAGTATCCGAGGTCAACACCCATCGGTACAATCGACAGATTCAAGCTATCGTCCTGTTTCAGCAGATAGTCGCGGTCGAAGCGTGCGACAACGGTGCCGCAATCAAAAGCCTTCATAATATCGACTTCGTAACGCTGTACCCGCTTTTCCTCTAATTTTACCAAAAAACGTTTTGGAGTGCAATCTAATTTTATTTTTGCGAGCCAAGGATTACTTTCGAGTTCGGCGCGCCGATTGAGATTCAGTGCTAACGAATCACATAAATCCAGTACTTTGGCGGTTCCTTGGACTTCTGTCACGTATTGCCCCATCCGAAAGAGTTGCGCGTGAATCAACTCAAACCGTTCTTGTGCGAGGAGTTGGTTGATTTTGCGTTGCATCTGCGGTGCGTACCAGTAGTGGAGCTGGAGCGGGTGCCGCGATAAACAGTGGAATCCGGTATTCAGGTATGCGAAAGAACGATGGAACCGCACCCACTCTACGCGTTCACAAAACGGTTCTAAATGTTTCGCTGATTCAATATCGGTTTCGGACTCAGCAAAGTAAACGAGTGTTATGGCATGTTGTTTCGAAAGTTGCTTGATAAAGTTATATGACCGGATCCGATCGCCTCGATGCGGTGGATACGGGCATCGGAGGCTTAAAAATAGGATTTTCATTAGCTCGGTTTTTCGTCGGACAATTCCGCTTCATCAATGAGCATTACGGGGATACCGTCTCGTATCGGGTAGCGACGCTGACACTCACCGATACACACGAGTTTCTGCGCCGTTTCATCGTGTTCTATCCCACCTTTACATGCCGGACACGCGAGGATGTCAAGTAGTGTTTTCGAGAGTGTATAAGCGTTTTCAGAATTCAAAGGTGTTCTCCATTAAAGTTACGAAATGTGCTAAAGTGAACTAAAGTTGGAAAGTTGTAGGGCGTGCGAGCCTTCTTTTAACTTTATGGACCTGAGAACACTTTACGGACTTTTAACGTTTTATTGACCGTGGCATCTCTTATATTTTTTACCACTTCCACAGGGACAAGGTGCGTTTCTGCCGACCTTTGGCGTGTTCCCCATCGCCTGTTGCGAGGCGAATTCGGCTGTATCGCTGGCAGAAGCTGCACTATTTGCTGGGGCGCGTCTCGGCGGTTGTCTACGTGGTTTGCCTGTGCGTCGCCCGGGAGCACGGCGCGGTGCTTCGGTATTGACGCGAGATTTGAAGATGAATTCGCTGACCTCTTCCTCAATGTGTTGATACATGCTCTCAAAGACAGCGAGTGCCTCGTTTTTGAAGACGACAATCGGGTCTTTACCGCCGTATCCTGCCCCGAACCGGATGCCTTCTTCGATGTAGTCAATATTATAGAGATGTTCTTTCCAGTGATCGTCAATTCTATCAAGAAGCAGTAGACGTTCAAGGAGACGCATGGTTTCTGGACCGAGTTCGGTTTCGCGTTGTTCGTAAGTCTCACGCAATACCACCAATGTCTGTTCCTCAACGTCGTTCGGATCCGCTTGCGCCAACGGCGTTTTCCAAATCGGTTTGACTGGGAACTTACTCGTCAACCACTGCTCATATCTGTCTGGGTTTTCAAGGGTGTTTCCACCTTTTTCCGGCAGATTGTCATCAACTGCATCTTCGACAACCCTCTCAATCATCTGCCAGATTGTTGTTTTGAGGGTAGCAGGTGCTTTCCCGCCTTTTTCAGCGAGCGCTGCAAGTCCCATTTCTTCTGGCACGTTCCCGTCTTCGGATGATTCTGATGCGTCCGTTTCTGGGATATTTTCGTTCTCAGACAATGCTGACATGTCGGTTGCGGATGCCAAAACGGTATCACGCAAGGTATAGATGGTGTCGCGCTGTGAATCCATGACATCATCAAATTTCAGGAGGTTCTTACGAACTTCAAAGTGCATTTGCTCAACACGGGTCTGTGCTTTTTCAATGGACTTGGTAACCCAAGGATGCTCTAATGGGATCTGTTCTTCCATTCCGACGCGTGTCATTAACCCTTGCAAACGTTCAGAACCGAATTTTCGCATCAATTCGTCTTCAAGTGAGAGGTAGAATCGGGATGACCCCGGGTCGCCCTGTCTACCTGCACGTCCGCGGAGCTGATTATCAATACGGCGCGACTCGTGGCGTTCAGTGCCGACGATATGGAGACCGCCAGCGGTTAAGACCTTTTCTTTCCTTTCGTTACAAATTGCTTCCGCTTTTTCGAGTGCTGCTTGGAATTCTTCGGACTCAGGATGGGGTTCCTGTGCCTTAGTTTTCTGCTTGCGGAGCATCTCCTTCGCTAAACCTTCGGGGTTACCACCGAGGAGGATGTCCACACCGCGCCCCGCCATATTCGTAGCGATGGTTACGGCTCCGGGAACACCTGCTTGTGCGATGATATCGGCTTCGTGTGCGTGTTCTTTGGCGTTCAGCACTTGGTGCTTGATGTCTCGATGTTTGGTTCTGAGCATCTTACTGAGTTTCTCAGAGCTCTCAATCGAAGCCGTACCGACGAGTATGGGGCGCCCTTTTTCGTGCTGTTCGACGATATCGCTCAAGACAGCGTCATATTTCGCATCTTCGGTCGCATAAATTTGGTCAGAATTGTCCATCCGAATCATGGGTTCATTGGTAGGAATGACAGCGACCTCTAACCCGTAGATATGCGCGAATTCGTTTGCCTCTGTGGCAGCAGTTCCCGTCATACCGGCGAGTTTATCGTACATGCGGAAATAGTTCTGGTAGGTAATTTTGGCACCGGTTTGGCTTTCTTGAACGACTCTAACGCGTTCTTTCGCCTCAATTGCTTGGTGTAGTCCTTCACTCAAGCGTCTTCCAATCTGCTTTCGTCCAGTGAATTCATCAACAAGGAGGACTTCGCCGTTTTCGACGAGGTAATCGACATCGCGTTTGTAAAGTTGGTGTGCCGTAAGTGCTTGGTTGACGTGGTGTACCATCGCGACATTGGTATGTTCATAGAGGTTGCCGACCCCGAGCCGACGTTCGACTTCTTCAACGCCTTCGTCGGTGAGGGTTACAGAACCGCGGGATTTCCCTTGCTGATCTATCTTGAAATGTTCGTCTTCTTTGAGGTGTGTGACGACGCTGTTAACTTGCTTATAGAGTTCGGCGGGTTTACCGGAGGGTTCTGAAATGATGAGCGGTGTCCGTGCTTCGTCAATGAGAATGCTATCAACTTCATCAAGGATCGCGTAGACATGCCCGCGTTGTACCTTCGTCTCAACCGAAAGTGCTTTGTTATCCCAAAGGTAATCGAACCCGAACTCGCTGTGTACGCCGTAGGTGATGTCCGACTTGTATCCGAGTCTCTTCTGTTCGTGGGGCATCAGACTGAGTGTGAGTCCGACGGAGAGTCCGAGGAAGTTATAGACTTTGCCCATCCATTCTGCGTCCCGGCGTGCGAGGTAGTCGTTAACGGTGGCGAGATGCACCCCTTTTCCAGTGAGTGCATTGAGATAGACGGCAAGCGTTGAGGTGAGTGTTTTACCTTCACCTGTCCGCATCTCGGCGATACTGCCTTGATGGAGTGCGACACCGCCCATAATTTGGACATCGTAGTGGCGTTGCTTCAACGTCCGCACTGCTGCTTCTCGGACGACAGCGAAGGCATCTGGTAAGAGTTCATCAAGCGATGCACCTGCGTCCAATTTTTGGCGAAATTCTGGTGTTTTGGATTGCAGTTGTGCATCTGTGAGTTTTTTAATATCCGGTTCGCGTTGGTTGACCGCTTCAACGATGTCTCGAAATTTTTTGACATCCCGGTCCTCTTTACTACCGAAGACTTTTGTCATCACTTTTTGGAACATAGTTGCTATCCTATTTAAGGGTTGTCAGTTTTCAGTCGTCAGTTGTCAGAAAGTGGAGTTCTACGATTGTAGAAGTCCTTTATTTATACCAAATCTGAAAAATATAGTAAAGTTTAGAATGAATTGGGCACTCTCAAACAGTCTGAATACCTATAACAGGCATTCAGACTGGCACAAACTGGAAGTTTGTGGTACGAATGTGTCTACTTATTTTTAGGATTCACTATAAATTCGCATTTCAGAGATTTTGAAACTCATAAGAGATTCCTGAAAGCAAAGGCGCAATAATGCACGTCGCATTTGGTCGTGTACGCCGCAGAATTGCCCTACTACGAACCAGTCTTTCGCTAATAAGAAACGATCATTCAGAAATGGTATTATCTGGTGTTTCTGCCAGTTCTATATTAAACGGTTCTAACAAATTGTGTCCATCAATTTTCTTGCGTAAAATCGTATAAACCACCGTATTTCCGGCGGAAGCGATTGAGAACAGGTATGCGATCACCAACCCGATACCCATTAGCAGCGTAATTGTGAGAAAGATCGCTGTCACTGTTGTCGTGAAAGTAGATGTCTCTTTCATGGCAATACCGATGTTAAAGACACCGAAGCTGTTAACGTAGGGCAGCATCGCTAATTTTTCGATAGCCCCACCGAGCCATAGGTTTGCACACGCAGTGATGTGCTCCATCTGTCCGGTGTGTAGCAGAGACACTGGGAACATCACGATTGAAAACCCTGCGATGCAAAAAAACGCCCAGATCGGTACGAAGATGAGTTTTATCAGAAACAACATCGTCTCATAACACACCGTGAGCCACGATTTGTTCCAGACGATGGCAAACTGCTGATAGATTGTTTCAAACGCATCGGCACCTGTAGCGGCGACAACAGCTGGCACAAAGAGTAGGCTGACACAGAAAACGACGGCGATGAATGCCATTAGCACACCGAGAAAAAATCCGATCGGCATGAATAGTGAAGCGACCGTGAGAAACGGTTTTCCGACGACCGGTAACTTTCCGAGCCCGGCAATACTAAGCGGTATTAGGGCGAGAAATATCTGGATGAGGAGTAAACCGATGAACGCGCCCAACACAGATTTCCAATGCCCTTTGAGAAAAGTTACGGCATCGCCGACCGAAAAGAAGAAATCCCCGCGGAGTTGTTCGATGGTAATTTTGGAAGCCACAGTGCTTGCCAAGAAGAAGAGGCATGCGAAATTCGCCACCCCTATCCACATTGCGATTTCAGTTATCTGTGCGAGTTCTGCATTACCGAAGGGCAGTACAGGTAGGAGTGCGTACGTATTCCAAAAGTCCTGAGCAGCGGTGCCACCCTCAACGAAAAGACTGAGATATACCAAAAGTTCATAAATTAGATACGCGATGACGAGTCCAATAAAATGAACAGCGATCTTTCGTCCACTGAATCCGTAACGGATGACTTGGAAAATATCCCTGAAATCGAAGTAGCGTTTTTCCATGAAGGATTCTTCTGCTTTTTAACGGGTGCTTATGTATTAATGATACTACAATTTACACGGTTTTGTCAAGTGGGAATAGTTATCAGTCGTCAGTTATAAGTTATCAGTTTAGAATAGTTTTCAGTTTTCAGTTTTCAGTTATAAGAGAATTATCATTAGAATAGTTTTCAGTTGGCGGTTCTGAGTTGGGTGAAGCCGTAGACGGGGATGCGGATAGGTAGGGGATCTCCAGTGGTTAGGATTCGGACTTCCTCACGTAAGGGTTCTGGCGAGTGTGGAACATGCCACACGGCTTTTAGTCTTTTCTGGTGCTGTTTACCGGTGTCGTTCATAACGCTCACATCTAAAGCGGTAGGGGTTTCAATTTTTAGTACTTCAAAAGGGGATTCAGCGGAGAGCGTGAATTCTAACGACGGTTGTGTCCCTGCCACTGCTATGCCATAGGAGAGGGTTTGCGGGTGTGCCCGGACTGGTGCCTTGACTTCAGCGGTGACGGGGAGTGTTAACGTTCGTCCGTTGGGAAACGCCAGAGTGAGTAGCGATGAGAAGGTGCCCCTGTCTTTGCGCGGGCCGAGTTGAATTGTGATAAAAAAGTTGTCTGTGTTAGGATCAGGTGTCATTTCCCATGTTAACCCCGGATGGCTCGATGGCAAGAGGCGTATACCCGATGTGTTGAGCGGTGCGTTTACAGAGAGTTTGAGTTCTTTTTGATGCGTCGTTTCGGGACGGATATTTCCAAAATCGCAGACATCCGGGTTGAGTGTCGCAAATCTTTTGGCGGTGGCGACGATTGTTAAAGAAACGCTTGGGGTTTTGAGGCTATCGGTGAAAATGGTCGCTGTTGCCGAGGTTTCGTCAGCGGGTAGGATTTCTGGGTCGATGACTATGTGGAAGGCTGCTGCTTCGTCGGGTCGGATTTGTTCCGGTCCCATAATTCTTGCGTAACTACAGCCTGTGTGAACGCTTTGGATATGGAGTATGTTTTTGCCTATATTTCGTGCGGTTACGGATCGTGTTATGGGTCCTTCCCATTCTGGAAGGGTTCCGAAGTTAATGTGTTGCTGTGCGAGGATTAACTCGGTTGCGGATTCTCGTGGGTTGTTGACGAGGACGATGATCAACCCGGAAATCAGCAGTGTGGGGATGATGATGTATGTTAGGATTGTGCGTTTGGACATTGCTTTATTGAGAAGTTGATGAAGGATCCTGTTCAGGTTCCTTTTCGGGGAATAACATGAATTTAATGGGTCTACCTCTAATAATGTCTGGTCCCTCTTTAGGATCTCGATTTGAGAGTTGAACGAAAAAAATGACTTGATCTTTGCATCTTAGATATTCATAGGACTTACGCATTTTTGACTGCATCCCGTTCTGTTAGATGAGCATTTTCGGAAAACACAGCGTTCTGGTGGCACAAACTCAGAAGTTTGTGCGACTAAAGAGCAGCAGGCGTAAGTCCTACCTCTGTCAAACAAGGCGCGCAAGTCGGGGCTATAGGCAGCTCTGCGCGTTTCAGAGTTTTTCAGAGTATTCAGAGTCAACGCTGAAGTTCGTTTGGTTTAGCAAAGGTTGTAAACATACACTATGAGTGGTTTCTGTGCGTTTTCCGCATACGGTGCTCAGAAGTTTACTCTGAAAATTTTGTATTTGGAGAAGGCATGTTCTTTCTGGTGAATGTGAACGCGAAGTGAACGGTAAAAAAAGATCTATGCTTTCAGAGTTTATACGTTTGTTAATATTTTGTTGCGATGTCAAAGAGATTACGCTGAATCCTTCCCTATATTATCTTATGTTAAGTGTTCATGAAGTGGGTATCGTTCACAGGTTTCGTAATTCAGGTGGAGGGAGGCGAGGAAGCTGCGTAAGTCCTATTGTTCTCAAACCCATTTTACACAACTATGGCGCGACTATTGGTCTGTCCACTTTAAATGGTAGATAGATTAGTTCGTAGTAGTGCGATTTATCGCACGTCCGCTGCTTAGAAACAGGCAATAATGCACTTCGCATTTGGGCGAGTACGCCGCAGAATGGTTTCACTACTACGAGCGGGGTTACTTCCAATTTTAGACTGGACAGACTGCTATTTCTCTATTCTTCCTCAAACTCTTGTGTGGTGAACTGCAGCGTTCGGCAATTTTCTGTTACCGTGCGGACAACGTCTTCAGGGACTCCTTCTGAAACATTGGCTTCAATATCCATTGTTATTTTAACATTTGCGCTCGGTAGACCGGTGAGGTGCTGGACGACTTCCTCTATAACTCGCTGCGCGTCTCGTGCTGCACGTATTGGATCCAAGTTGACAGTGCCGTAGAAGCGTTTGGGTGCCGTCACTTGTGGAGGAGTCGTTCCACCACCCACGCCTGCTGTTTGTTCTCCTGATGCATCGTCAGACCCTTCACCCTCTTTTAGCCCATCGTCCGACTGCGGCGGTTCTGGCTCTGGTTGTTGTGCTGCATCTGCTTCAAGTTGTGCCGCTGCTACATCAGATTTTACCAACACGCTTGGTTCCTCAAGATAGATTGAACCGGCAAGGTTGCCGAATTGCAATCCGTTATACCGTCCGGTGTCGTCAACGCTATTTGCGTATCCAAAATCCTTTGTTTTAATTCCTTCCCGAACAGTATCAAGGAGGACATCGTAATCACGTAAGCGGGACAGATATAGGTAGGTCGCAAGGCACTCCCACACGCGCTTTAGACTGATATGGGCTTCGTCTTTCCAAAGCCAATTGTCGAGTTCCATCTTTAGCAGAACCGGCGACCATTTGGCAATAAGCTGCTGGTCGTTGCGGACTTTCGCAACTGTCTTCGCAACCGGATTGTTATCCGACCCCGGAATGCGTGTTGCTTCCCACACGATTGGGTCTGTACCTTCTTGTGTTGGAATGAGGAGCCAAGAATAAGCCTCGTTGAGTCGTATCGCGACGGTGTCATCGCTTTGTTTTTTACCTTGAGAGGCTTCGCGCCGCTGGTTAGCATCAAGGTTCAATGCTTCAACTTCTTGGACAATTGAGCCCCATGCAAGATAACGACGGGTTTCGCGTTCAAGGGAATCCCATTCTCCAGCGTCAGGTGCGACGAAGATGAGCATGTTGCTATAGGTTCTTGGGATGTCGCCGCGTTTGTCTAAAATCTTGGAGGCGGTTGTAAGTGCTTCTGAATTTTGCCTTCTCGCTTGATGTCCGATTGTTGGTGGAAGGATTATCAATCGTGCCATCGGCTCATCGGGTACATCTGCTGACGTAGGACACGGATGAACGGCTTTGAAGTCTCCACGTCTTTGTGTCTGTTGACGCAATCGGCGTACAATCTCTGCCTCCACCGTCTCTGGTTCTAACTTAGCGGCCCGATCTTCCATTGTTCTGCGGAGGTTCGGGTGCGTGTCGTACCAGTAGCGTTGGGCGCGGGTGTAAAGGTGCGTGAGTCGATCTGTCAAACGTTTGGTTGCATCATTGAACACAGCAACAGGCTCATTGGGCTGCACGCTCCCGAGGCGAATTCGCATTTCTTCAAGACCGCGTACTGCTTGTTCACTCCCATGTGGTGCGCTTCCCATGAAAATTGTGCGTGCCACACGTCGCGCTGCAGAGATTTCACCAAAGCGTGTGTTGGCTTCGTCAATCGCGCGTGGCTCGGAACGATTGCCATCTACGTCTTTATCGACAACAGCGTTCCAACTTTCCGGCAAGTAGCGCAGGAGTTCCTCTCGCACCCGCGGTGAATCGAGTGGTATAGAGCTGGGAAGAATGAGGGGGGCGCGATCTTCGTTTATCCAGAGGTGATGAATAACGGCTGCCATAAAGCGCAGTACACCCCGGGTTTTTTGGAAGTTCTCAAGGGGTGACCAGTCGTCGTAGAGTCTATCAAACAGTTCAGGGTGGATCGGATACGCCCGACGGAGCCGGTCAAGGTACGGTGCATCACGGCATTCAACTGGAAAGTCTGAAGGATTTTCGTCGTATAACTGGGTGAACGCTCTGCAGACCGCATCGTGAGCGGTTTGATCTTTGACGGGCGAGAATAACCGTCGCCGCACAATTTCAAATCCTTCATCTGCATCAACGGGTCTCCAAATCCCTTCAAGCCTACCTATAGTGTGTTGAATGCGTGCTAATGCTTCTTGTCCTGCTTTGCCGCCGATTTCGATGTCGGATTCGGGGATTGAAGCGACCAGTTGACTTCGCTCTGCATTTTTGACTGCTTCTGTCAAGGACTGTACAAAGGTTAGGTTCGCGTCAAAGGAACCGGCTGGCAAGCCATTGACATTGTATATGTTGCGGGTATAAGCGACCAATTCGTCTATAAGGATGATTGCGGGACCGAATTCGTTGAGAAGTGTAGTGAGGTCATCTGCGCCGGGGGCAACGCTCTTTTTGTCAGCAGTTTTTATGATTGCATATCCATCTTGTCCACCGAGCTGTGCGGCAATGTTTCCCCAAAGCGTCCGGGTTGTAATGCCGTTTACTTTTCGCGTGCGGGATGGATTGAGAGCCGTTCCTACGATTACAGCGAAGCGAGCCGTTGGAAGTTCGTTAACGTCTGCGGCATTGAGAATCTGTTCCGCACCTTCCATCTGCATGACATCCGCTTCCCCACGAAGCAGGTGATACAATGCCAACATACTGTGCGTTTTGCCACCACCGAATGCGGTTTTTAGTTGAACAATGGGTTCCCCGTCTTTGCCTGTTATCTGCTTAACAGCGGTAGCGAGCAGTCGTTGCATGCCTGCTGTGAGGTAGGTTCGCGCGAAAAATTCTATTGGATCTTGGTATTCTGTATCTGCCTTGCCTGCGATAACTTCGCCGAGGTTAGCGGCGAATTCCGCTTGGTGATAACGTCCTGTTGCAATGTCGGGATGTGGGGTGACAACCTCTCTCCAGGGTGTAAGCGGCATCAGTTTTCTCCAAAAAGTGTGCTACGGTTGAGAAGTCAGATTCGTCAAGCTGCGTAGTTTAGCCATGACTTCCTCAAACCGCTGCATCCAGTTTTCGTCCCGCGCGGCAGAGCGTTTTTGCATGGATTGTATAAGCGGCTGCGCTGCTTCTGCTTCGTTGAGTTGCTCGTCTAATTGTGTCAGTTCAACTTCCTCTTCGGGAGTTAAACCCATAGAGAACTTCTTATCAAGTAAACTGTGATAAGCCTCAAGTAAGTGAACCGGGAGTTCGTAAGCGGCGGCATTTTCATCTGGATGCAATTTGCGATACTCGTCCATTGGAACAATAGCAGCTACAGGCTTCCCATTATACTCGAGAACAAGGCTTTCATGCGCTTCCCAAGTTGCCCGCAGTAAGTTTTCAACCTGACGTGGCAGGTCGTCTAATGAAATCGTTTTATTCATGATTGTGACTCCTCAAGATTAAATTCCTGCTGCGCTTCCTGCACTTCATAGTTCGCTCGTGCTTCCTGAATGTGTGTCCATGAGGTGATGAGCGTGTTGTAAGCGATCGCTTCCTGTGCCCAGCCTTTGCGTTCACAGATAGCGAAAAGGCGATACGCCAATGCACGGGCATTCTCGACCTGCTCGTTATTGAGTTGATTTGCCAACCGTGCGGCTTCTGCTTCACCGCCCTGATCAAGTGCTTTGATAAGGTATTGTGTGCATTCCCATGTATTTATACGTCTATCGGAAGTTGGGTTCCATTCGTCAGGATATTCGTCACGGGAAAGTAAACGGACCCTTCCGGCGCGGGCTTGTAGTACGCCTGATTCCGCTACCCCCTCCACGCTGATGTCTCTGGCAAGAGCAAGGACTTCGGCATCACCAAAAGATGACTCTCTCATCCCGTACTGTTCAAACCACGAGAGGCAGAATCGGGTATCGGCATCAAGATCGCCTTCTTGTTCAGTAAAGTAGGCATCAAGTTCGGCATTGATAATTTGCAGGGCAGTGCGGACACGCATTGGAATTCCGTCCGGTTCAAGGACATTGCTGTAACTTGAGAAGACTGCCATGCCGGGACCGATTGCTGCTTGCGCAAGATCAACAGGAGCAATGTGTCCCTGCTGCAAATGGTGAAGTGCCTCAGGCAGTTCTCGGCGAAGGGCGGCAATAAAATCTCGGCGGGTTGCCATACTTGCATCATCGGAACGCGGGCGACAGACAAGAACGATTGAAGACGCGAGAGAATTTCTATTTTTATTTCGGAATCCACCAGCTCGCTCTGTCCTCATTGGCAATGTTCCAGTAATTTGAAAACCGGCTTTGAGCAACCCTTCAAGCATTGTTTCCCACCCTGTTGAGGCGATAGCACCATCCTTTTTATCCTTTTCGGATTGCTTAAAAGCATAGTAAACAGTCACTGGATAGTCAGGATGGGCATGCTGACACATAAGGTGAAAGGCTTCACCCAAACCTGTTAGGAAATGTTCTTCTGCTTTGGTTTTATCTCCGCTAAATCGATGAACAGCAGCGACAAGTTCTTCATCCTTTGGAACGAGTACTGTGTTATATAAGTCTGGATATACTTCGCCTAGTACCCTCCTTTGCCAGATGTAGAAAAAGTCGGAAAGATCAGCGTAGCCAATATTGTGATAGTAAGGCGGATCAGTAGATATGATTGATCGTTTAGCTATTAGGTTTGTAGATGCATTACTTTGTCGTGTTACACCGGAGATTGCCGATTCGGAACACTGACGTTCTATGACTTTCGTAATCAGATTAACCATTCGGGAAAAATTTCCAGCTGAGTCCGCAAGTGGGTTTGCCTCTGCATAGTCCCAAACCATAGGTAATGCTTGTATCCCAAAAGTACTTACGACGTGCAGCTTGGAAGGTAGCGGACTCCATGTACAAAACTGTGTGCTACCTTCTGATGTTTTATCAATAGCGAATGCCAAATATGTTACCACGGCATCGGCGTAAGCTTTAGCTTCTTTACAACCTGCCTTGATAGCATCCGCGTTTATTCTTTTACGAATTTTGCTCACCAAATCACTAAACGTGGTCAATACAGTCAATTGACGTTGTGTGAAGAGATCTGCCCACGTAAAAAAACCGTATCCTCGTCCACTAACCAAGTTCGTGGTATCCCGATTCATTTCAATACCTGGTGCCCAATTAGGTTTGGCAGATTCTGCAATTTCCACGTGTTTTTCCAACGGTGAAAGGTAAATTCTTCCACGATGCCCTTGAGCAACAATTGCCATGAGTTGTGAACCCATCTGCCCAGTCATACTTTCATTTTTGATATGTTGCTCCGGGCTGTCTTGATGACACACAAGACAACGAAAACGGGCTCCTCTTCCCACCTGCGTAGGTTCCGGTGGCACACCTTCACCGCTTTTCACCTCAAACTGCACTGTCTTACGTCCTTTGTCAATAATTGGCTCAATCCACGCCTTCTGTCCCTGTTTTTTTGAAAGCCAAAACTTACTTGTTAATGGCATCTTTGCACCGCAAGCAGGATTGGGACATTTCACCGTCCTTGCCCAAACCCACGCGATAACTGTCGCTTCACCGCCGCCCTGTTCCTTCGGTACTTTCACTTTCGGATAAAGATGTCCGATTCGCTTTTCGGCTTCCTTTCGTATCCATTCTCCGTAGTAGCGAACATCTTCTGCTAGTCCAGTGGCACCTTCCCACGTTTGGCTACACAGCGATTCATTTTGTGCTTTAGGGTTAACAGACGATTGCCCAGAAAAACGCGGAGGAATCTCAATCATCGCCTTAGTAATTAACACCGCGACTGGATTGAGATCGCTGCCGTGTGCTTCTAAGCCGAGTCGTTGTGCCTCTAACGGGATTGAACCGCCACCACAAAATGGGTCTAATACAGGAGGTGGATTTCCGTCTGTTGATTTGAGGATTTCGGCGCGTGCCTTCTCTAAAATATACTCGTTATTGATATTTTCCCATTTTACCAACTCTCTAATAAGGTCAAAGAGGCGTTCGCGTTCGCGTTCTTGCTCTGCTTCGGTTAAATCTTCGCGGTTAGAAGGGTCATCAACCAGTGATGCAAATAACACGGCTCGGCATGCTGCAAGCGGTTTTCGCGACCACCAGAGGTGTAGTGTGGATGGGTGTCCGTGGCGTATGGATTTTTCGCGGGCGGCTTCGCGGTTGATGTCATCTAACGGTAAAGCGACTTCAATTAGTTTTTTGCGGTAAGACATGGTGTTTCCTTTCAGTTTGCCATATCATATCATAAAGGCAGGAATTGTGTAAATCTAATTCTTTTCTCAGAGTGTTTGCTCTAAATCGCGGGTTTTGGGATAGAGTGAAGATTA
Organism: Candidatus Poribacteria bacterium; assembly: GCA_965208735.1. Taxonomy (GTDB): domain Bacteria; phylum Poribacteria; class WGA-4E; order WGA-4E; family WGA-3G; genus WGA-3G. Next base: position 2,361,214 of record CBDBPM010000002.1, on the reverse strand, counting down.
GTGAACGCGTTGGGAAGCAACTGCTTGGGTGCACAGAGAAAGATTGGATGCCTAATCCAAAAAAGGATGGATTTGTATGTATTCCTCAATTAGTGAGAGGATGCGTTCTTCAGCTAAGGAGTATAGTATGGATTCCCCAAGGACCCGCTTTGCCAGTTGATTCAATACCAACCCAGTACTTCGTCCAGATGTAAGTCCTTTAAATAAGGGGAACGTCAAAGATTTAAACTGACCGGGCAAAATGGATTGGTTCCATAGTTTGAAAAGAAAGTCAACTGCTACATCCAGCGCGGATGATAAACTTACTCTTTGACCTCCAAGGGCTTGAACCAAGCTATTGTAAGGTTCGGAAGGCTTCCAATCTGATTGTCTTGCGGCTTCGATTAACACGTCAGCATTGAACTCTGTGTGATAATAGTTGGAACAAACCAGTTTTATTGCCATTTTGTTGTATTCATTCCTACTCAGGAGATTTCTGTTAACACAATGCTCCAAAACAACTTGTGTCCAGACCCCTTCAATGTCGAAATCTGTTCCGGCATCGCTATTGAAATCGGTTTCTGCATAGAATCTGAGTCGTTCATCGTCTGAGAGGAGTAAGTGCCCTGGCTCGCTTGCGATGAGTATGGTATCAATAAAGGTTGATTGATACACACTATCAAGCTTCCGCTTACGTAGCTGGTTTATCTGTAGTGCAGCAGTGACTGGTTGAACTTCGCAGTTTTCCCTAATCCACTTAATGATGTCTTGTAGGTGCTCTATTCCGTTCCTAACTTCCTCGGGAGTAGTAAGATGTTTTACATATTCATCTCCTTGTTTGACAAGTGTCATACTCTCTCGGTCGGACACTATTTCTCTCTCGTAGATGATTTGCTGAAGCACATCAAGAGTTGATTGCGCAACTCGTAATTTCCCGAAAGTTTTGACGACAGTATCGGCGGCTCCCAGACAGTGCAACGTTACAAGCGAAATGATGTCCACGACGAGTTTGGGCTGCGAGGCCTCAAGTAAGGCAAATGCTTGTGTCTTCTCTTCAAGATTCGCTATGCAACACCTGATACCGAGATCCGGATTGCCCATTAGGAAACCCCACGTGTCTAAGATATTCCTCCCCATCAATTTGGCAAAAGCACCAATAGGCATCGGAATTTCTTTGTAAATTTCTTCAGCCTCGAGGGATGCCTCGTGTTGCTTGTCGGTCAAGCTTAACAGATCCTGAAATTTCTCTGAATCATCTATCTCGTCGGAATCGTCCAGTTTCGTCGCCCATAAGCCTTGAGCCTTTGGAAACCTGTTAGGGAATTCTCGACAAATTTCTTGGAACGCATGGGTATATTTGCTTTGAATATTAGTAATTTTTCCAATATCCTGACCAAACGGGGTTTCGCGAAGAACTATTTCATCATTCACAGTTTTACCAAGCAACTGTTGGGCCAAAACGTCATTGACATCAATTTCGTTGGGCATTGGGTTTGCATCATCACGTTTTTCGATGATATGCCATTTGGTTTCACCAGATATATCAAGGCATACTGCTGTTCCGATCTGCACTTGAGGTGAATCTAAAAATTCGCCTAATTGTTCTCCAACTTCATGAAATAGACCAAAATATTTCAGATGAACGTCGGGATTCGCGTCATGTATTCTGCGCGTTTCATACATAATATCCAAGGCACTTTTGGATTCAGATGCGATTTTATGCAAATAGACAAGGTTAAGGCAGGATTCCAGTGACATGTTTTTTAGGTCAAACTGGCCTTCTAACAACTGTTTGAACGCCTGTTTGAACGCCTCAACGTTGCCCAAGCGGTACTGAAGGTGAGCCATATCCATTTGCATGTTCAGATCGTCTGGAAATGCTTTCAGATATTCCATCCCTATAGCCACGGCTTGATTCAAGTCTCCAATCGCTTCGTAGATGTCGTACTCTATTTTGGATACGTTTTCAAGGGGTTCTTCATATTTCTCGCGCAGTTTACGGCAAAGTCCAAGTGCTTTTCCGATCTCGCCAGCGTTATAATAGCTTTTAAGCAACCACTGTGTCAATTCAGAGTTCACACTCGTGTCCGCAATTTTTTCGTAAAGCGTAGCAGCTTCTTTAAATAACTCGCAAATGTAGAGTTGATCCGCCAATTCCGCAATTTCTAAGAATTCTTCGCTATTTTGAGCATAGTTATATGCTTCCTTGAGATGAGAGAGTGCTTCGTCGTGCTTTCCAATTGCACTGGAAAGTCGAGCGGCCTCAACGATATCCAATATATTTTCTGGAGAGGATTCTCGCATAACTGTAGAAATTCGCTCCGCTTCTTCAAAACGTTTATCTTCAGTATAAATACGAACGAGCCAACGATTTGCCTTTTTTTGTACTTCCGGAGATAGGTTTGTCTGTAAGAAATTGTTCAGTGTTACAATAGCTTCATCATAGCGTTCACTACTTAATAAAGCGATAGCTATCAATATCGGAGCTTCGGAAGTTTCCGGGCCAGATTGGATTTTCTCCAAAAATTCAATGGCACTTTCTTTTTCTCCCTGCTCAAAGGCTAATATTGCTCTATTTTTTAGTAAAAGGGAATGCACAGGTTCAATTTCTAATGCTGCATCAAGGTCTTTTATTGCGTTTTTCCACTCACCAAGAAGGTAGTATGCCATGCTTCTATTGATAATCCAATCTATTCGGACAGCGTGTAATTCAGTATTGATGACGCAATCCCATGCTTCTGTGAGGAGTTGGACGGCTCGCGTTAAATGTTCCTTTTGCGAATCGCCAAGCTGCTTTGTATACACAGTAAAGGAATTTTCAAATACCTGTTCAATTAAGATGGCTGCCAGAGCGGCTTTGTAATCAGGAAGATCTTCTTTATCATGATCCACGATGATTTCACGCCATTTCCTCGCTTCTTCAAGATTTTCGCGTTGCTTAGCGATGTTGCTAATCGCATAAGCAATTTGTGGTTTTTTCCACAAATACTCTGGAACTTTAGCAATCACCTCTTCAAGTGTTTCCGCGTCCGTGGAAATTTCAACGCGGATGGCGTAAGCCTGTGTATTTACTGGATTCTTTTTTATTGCTTTTTTGGCGTACTTCTCCGCCTCTTCCTTTTCTCCAAGGAAGGCGTGAGCCGACGCGCGATTAGAAAGGGCTATTTCGTCTTTAGGATTATGTTGAAATGCCTCAAGTACCAACATTGCTGCTTCTTGTTCCTTATTGAGAGAAAACAACGCTGCTGCGATATTTGTTTGGATGCTAAACTTCACAATCGGTGAAGCATTTGTCCCAATCTGTTGCTTTAGGTTTTCCAATGAGTCAATTGCCGATTGAGGTCTGTTTTTCCTGAGCAGATCCTTTGCGTTATCAATTGCCGATTGGTGTTCTTTTTTAACTGCGGCTTCAACTGCAGCGGAGGTACTTATATCCAAGTGTCTATGGAGCGTGTCATTGATTGTTTGAGTCGTTTTATTAATTTCCCCAATCTGATTCGTGTTCTCTTTGATGGTCTCGGTGTCTTTGATTAAACGCTCTTGGTTTGCTAATTGTGTCCGATTATATTCAAGCGTCATTTCATTGGTTGCTTGCTGATTACGTGGGAGGCTCTCAAAGAAAATAGCAAAGGTCTTCTTGATGACCGGTTGAAGTCTCCGCTTAAGGTCTGCTGTTGTCAATTGGCTTCCGGGGAGGATGATACATTTTTCAAAAAGTGTTACGATTTTTGCAAGTGTTTCGCTCCCATCTATTGACATCAACGTGGTTATATCAGTTCTCTCAAGCGAAGCAATTATTTCATCAAGTGTGTTATTGTCCACGTCAACTCTTTCTGGATCGGTAACATCAGCGAAGTTGGGTGCGTTTTGCTTAACCGCATTAATGAGAGACTTCTTAAAAAGATCCCCTGCTGTGCTGTTATCTAAGTCTTTTAGAGCATTAATTCCACCAACGATTGAGGCTGTAGTGCCAATAGCATTGAAACCAATGAATGCTAATTCAAATATTGTCATAGTGCTTCCTCCTAACTAACTTACTTAACTTGGTGGTTCCGCACGAGCGAGTAGTTTGCTGAGGTCGTAGTTCGCGCTCGTCAGGCCGAAGTCGGGTTCTTTTTCAAACGGCTGTCGGATGTAGCGAGGTTCTTTCGCTGTGTCGCCGTCCACTTCAACGATGGCGAGGATGAAACTGTCGGGCTTGTTGAATGCAGTGAGAATTTGGGTCTTGGAAACAGTAACAATTATCGCATCGGTAGATTTTCCCTTCACCTCAATAAACAGTAACTGGTTGGTGTTCGGGTCTTTGGACTCAATGTCGTAGCCCGGGTTTTGATGGGGCATCTCTGTCGGTTCACGGCCAAGTCTGCGTTCTGCCTCCATAACAGTATTGACGGCGAGTCTATCAATTCGTTCCCTGTCGGTTTGCGAAGGCACAATAGGCGCAGGGAGTTCAGGATCCGATGCGGTATCTAATAAACTCTGCGGAATGATGAGCGCGCCACCGATAACCTCTGGTGGCATCGGTGAAATATGCAGCTCCTGCTGCAATTCTTCCATTCGACTTTCAAGTCTTGTTTCCAATTCGTCGGCGCGCTGTCTTGCTTGTGCAGCATTGAGGCTTGCCATCCTGTTTCCAGTTTCCGCTTGTAGTCTCAATTCATAAGTTCGATTATCCCAATAATAAATCTCTTTCGTAAGCCGCTCCTTGACTGCACGCATCGTTTTTTGGATAAGTGTTTCTCTGTGTGCTTTCACCTCGTCGAAATGTACTGGGACGAGGTGTTCCACGGCGTAATCTTTAATTTCCGATTCCAAATCCGCATTCAGCCAATCTTCTTCTAATACGGGTTCAATCACTAACCGTTTATCTTCGTCTACCTCGTCTATCGGACGGTAATCAAGATACGGGGCATATCCGGGGGTGCTAACCATTTTGTCGCTGTTGATTTCGACGAATTGCATCTGTCGTGAAACAACATGTCGGTTCCCATCATTACCCACGCGTCCATCCTGAATTGCATGTTCAAGGTAGAATAGGACACGAACCTCATTGCTTTGTTCGTTGGGATCGATCAAAATCGTTCCTTGCTTCAGTAAATTCCGATGTCGCTCTAAAATTGCACTGAGCGTTGCATCAAGCAGTGGGTGTCCGGGGCAAACGAATTCTGCCAGCGGTTTTCCTCGGACATTCATCTTGTCCTTTTCAAATGTAATTCGATCGTATTGTTTCAGTATAGGTTTACCGACACCTAAGCTGCTGCGGTTATAGATACCTCCGGGAACATGACGAATTTCATAGCGTCCCTCTTCGCGTTTTCGTAGCGTTCCATCAAGTTTTTTGAACGCTGCTTGGAAAAAGGATGCGATAAAGTGGGGTTGCAAACGCCGTGCTTCGGCGCGTTCCATTTCTTCACGGATATTGCCGATACGCGTTGTGTCAATTGTTCCGTGCGTCAAAGCGTTTTCTTCAATCAACGCCCGTAAGTGCGTTAGATCCAGTGCACCATCAATGGTTTCTGTCAGTCGTGCTCTGACTTCAGGTCTATCGCCTTCACGGATAGCTTTAAGAAGAAGGTCTCGAAGTGAGGTATCGGAGAAACATTTACCGAGTACATCAAAAACTGCTCCACCCAAGGAATCGCGTTGCTGTTCAAGTTTACCAAATAGTGTGTTAAATACTTCGCCTTCACGAGTTTCTGCGGCAACAAGATTCCAGAGATGACATGCTTCCGTCTGTCCGATTCGGTGAATACGCCCAAATCGCTGTTCAATACGGTTCGGATTCCAAGGGAGATCATAATTCACCATCAGGTGCGCTTGTTGTAGGTTAATACCTTCCCCTGCGGCATCGGTTGCGACCAGAATTTGGACTTCTCTATCATTCTTGAAATCCTCTTGAACTTTTCGCCGTTCCTCCCATCGCATACTCCCATGGATTTTAACAACAGCGTTGGGGTTTCCAATCAGGGTTTGGATACGTTCTGTCAAATAATGGAGCGTGTCGCGGTGTTCTGTAAAGATAATGAGTTTATGGCGATGTCCTTGTAGGTCAAATAGTTCTTCAGCACGTAGAAGATCTGACAACTCTTCCCACTTTCGGTCGGTATCACTTTGGCGAACTTTTTGTGCCAGTATCTCTAAGCGTTTCAGGGTCTGAATCTCGGCATGTAATTCAGCAGTCGTTTGGGCAGCTGAAGCACGCGCAACAACTTCTTCCTCTTTTCTCTCGACTTCTTCAGCGGGTGCCTCATCATAGAAATCGTCTCCTTCCTCAGTATTTGTCGGAATTCCAGTTATTTCCGCTTGATTTCCGAATTGGGCATCAGAGAGTCGTTCCTCCAATCGTTCCCGGCGACGTTGAATCGAGCGATAAATCGCTTCTGGCGAGGATGCGAGCCTTCGCTGTAAAATAGTGAGTGCAAAGCCGATTCTGTTACCGCGTTGCCCTCTGATTAGGTCGGCACGATTCATTTCTTTACAGACGTATTCCGTCACTTCGTCGTATAGATCCTTTTCTAACTCCGAGAGCTCATAATTAATAGTTTCGGCATCTCGTTTCGGGAACAGTGGTTCTCCATCAAACTTTAACAAATCTTCTTTAACCATTCGACGCATCAAGTCAGAAGTATCTACAGCATGAACCCCGTCTCGGAAACGTCCTTCAAAGCGATCTTCATCCAGCAATTTCATAAAGAGTTGGAAATCTGCTTCTTTGCCGTTGTGAGGTGTCGCTGTTAGCAATAGGAAGTGGCGTGTAAGTTTTCCAAGCAGCTGTCCGAGTTCATAGCGTTTTGTAGGCCGTACGTTGCCTCCGGAGAAGGAAGCAGACATCTTATGTGCTTCATCACAGACGATTATATCCCAACTGGTATCTTCCAATTTCGCTTGGATCGCCTCGTTACGACTAAGTTGGTCGAGCCGACAGATGAGCAGATTTTCTTCCTGAAAGATGTTGCCAGTCAAGGCAGGGTCAATTTTATCACGGGTAAGGATCTCAAAGGGTAACTGAAAGCATCGATAAAGTTCGCTTTGCCACTGTTCCACAAGGCTGCCGGGGCACACAATCATGCACCGTTTCAGGTCACCGCGCACAAGGAGTTCTTTAAGATACAACCCTGTCATAATCGTTTTTCCTGCGCCGGGGTCGTCCGCAAGTAGGTACCGTAACGGTTGACGTGGCAGCATTTCTTCATAGACTGCGGTAATCTGGTGTGGGTAGGGATCCACATCAGATGTATGCAATGCAAGTAGTGGATCAAATAGGTGTGCTAATTGAATGCGATATGCCTCAGAAACAAGTCGAAACATCTCCCCGTCTCCATCAAATTTCCAAGTGGGACCGGCATCAACGATTTCAAGCGTGGATTCCCTACCTCGAAAAAGGGTCTCGCTACCGAGATTACCCGTAGAATCTTTGTAAACGAGATCTACTGCAATATCGCGTTGCCAACTTACAGCGACGACTGTTACGTGTTCGTGTTGGTTGGGTAATATGCCCTTAACGATAGTGCCTTGTTGGAGGTCTTCTAAACGTGCCAAATTGGTTTGTCCTTTCGTTTTCGTCTACTCGACTGCCAAAAGTGAGCGTTCCAATTTTTCAATATCTCTGCACGTGCTTAAGTGCTTCCGATATATCTATCTGGAAGTTACCAGATGCCAATCTATTGTCTCACTGCAAAGGTGGGAGGGTGGCAGACGGACCGTGCGGTCCGCTTCGCAGTGCCACCCAAACTGGTTCAGATAGTATATCATATCAGTGGAAAGAATGCAAGTGGTGTTTTGTTCTCCTGCAGTGGCATTTAGTTTTATAGTAAAGTTTAGAATTAATTGGGCACTCTCAAACAGTCTGAATACCTATAACAGGCATTCAGACTGGCACAAACTTCCAGTTTGTGCTACGAATGTGTCTATTTATTTTTAGGATTCACTATAAATAAATTGCCGGATTGTCTCAATTTTTGGATGTTCTTTTTCAAGTCCGGTGCGGTTGATGAAGTTTAAGAAAATAAATCGGTAATTGACGGGCAATAATGCACTTCGCAAATGTAAAGCAAAGACAAATTTGGTCTCCGCGTGTGGGCAAAATTTGGGTGAGTACACCGCAGAATTGCCCTACTACAAACGGGCGGGTTCGTAGTAGGGCGATTTATCGCACGTTTCAACATTACCGAATTAAAAAGTTAATCTTCATCAAACCGCCCCATAGGTGTCAATTTAGCGATTTTTTATGGTATTTTGTAGGAATGTCTCTACACATGCCGCCCTTACAGGGCTTAGTTTTTTTCCGTACACGCTGCTATAAACATTCCGTCGCTCCGCGACTGAAGAGGTTTTTGAAGTCATCAATGTTTCCGCATGGAGTCCGGTTCGGTTAGGAAACCGAACCTACCGGGCCTGGAATACTGCTAAATTGACATGTATGGTGCGGTTAGGAAACCGCACCTACCGACTTGGGGAGTGCTGGAATTACCCATTTAAATACTTAATCTTCATACGGGGTGAGGAAAATGCCTAAGCCCCTTCGTTGAAATACGCAGAAATACCCAAGCAAAAACATCAAAATTTGTTAGTAGCAACTTGGGTTAATAATAAATAATCGTGCGTCAAGAACTTTACACACCTGATTGAGAGTGTCAGAATCGTTGAATTCTGATTTATATTTGATTTCGCGCACCTTATATGCTACACTTTTGAAGGTTTTCACAGCGAATGGAATGATCTTTATCTCATTTATAGAAGGAGAAATAATTTAGTGATTGTAAAAACGAGTTGTGTTGGATTGGCACTGGTGCTTTTATTATTTTTCTGCTTATCTGTCGTGACGGCGGAGAGTGTGGAGTATTATCCGACGAATTTGGGGAATATCTGGGTGCTGGAGACTGAGGATGGGACTGAACGGGTCACTTATACGATTGAAGGCTCCGAAGAACGTATCGATGGCAAAGAGATCGCACTCTTCAAAAGAACGGCGGAAACGGTGGGTACAGACGAAACTACGGGTGACACGCTTTTTGTGCATTTCGATGACGATGGCGTAAAACTGCATAAAGTTGTCGCGGAATTGGGTTCGGTATTCGGTACGGCAACGGCTATATTATCGCCACCCGTTCTCTTTCTTCCCGCCTCATTAGCACTTGGAGATTCGTGGGCGTTTACGTTGGAATCAGAGGTTATCCTCACAGGCCCGGTTTCAGTTACCTATACTTACGAAGTTGTTGCGGTAGAAGATGTGGTAACACGGGCGGGGACATTTGAGAAGTGCCTTAAAATTCAGGTTGATACAAGAACCGTTTCGGCATCGATATCCCGCTCTACTTCCTACCAATGGCTGGCACCGAATATTGGGATCGTTAAAGTTGAGACCAGTCAGGAGACTGTTTTTAATTTGATACGCTCCAATCTGGTTTTAGGTGCTTCTACGTATGATGTAACGGGGGATGGCGTTGTGAATATATTAGACCTTGTTTTTGTCGCTGCTCGTCTTGGGGAGGCGGATACGGATGCGGATGTGAATGCTGACGGTGTTGTTAATATTTTGGATTTGGTGCTTATCTCGCAAAATTTGAGCGATTAATTCTAATACTTAAATTTCATAAAGTTTGTGCTATGACCTATCCTTCACACAGCGGAACCCGCGGAAGACGCTGGTGTAGTTTTGTGGTCCCCAGTCACGATAAGCGACCCGTAGGAATAATCCGTTGTCGCTCCAGCAGCCGCCCCGTATCCCGCGTTTCTTCTTCTGTACTTTTTTGAAATCATTGATAATCACTTGGCGTGTTCCTTTTGAAACTGGGTTTTCACGTGGCGATGTTGCATAGAAATTGGAATCGTATTCATCAAGACACCACTCGGAGACGTTCCCAGCCATATCGTACAACCCGTAGCCGTTGGGTGGGTACTGTCCGACAGCGATGGGAGCGTTGAAACCTCGTGCGTAGTTCGCGAGCGAGGCATCTAAAGTATTGCCCGATGGATATGGCTTCCCGACGAGGCCGCCTCGTGCTGCTTTCTCCCACTCTGCCTCTGTTGGCAATCGTTTTCCTGCCCATTCTGCGTAAGCCATTGCAGCGTACCAACTGACATAAATGACCGGATGGTTCGCTTTGCCTTCAGGATAGTCGTTTCCCTCCCAGAGTCGGAGGTACACACCGTCGTGATATTCCGCTGCAATATTTTCTTTCTGCCATTCGGGATTTGCGTCGATGAACGCTTTATATTGTGCGTTCGTCACTTCATAGATGTCCATATAGAACGCATCAAGATAGACGGTATGCACTGGACATTCATTGTTTTTCCCGGTGTGGCTCCCCATTTCAAACTCGCCTGCGGGTATTAGCACCATACCGTCAGGGCTATCATTGGCAGCGGGGATGTATTGTGTGGTACAGAAAACGCACAAAAGGGTAAGGATTAGGATGCAGACGACTCCTTTTTGCGTCATTATGTAAGTACCTTTCGTGTCCATTGGTTCGTGGGTGGATTAACGCTGTCTATTCACAAGATAAATTCCGATTGCTACCAATCCTGTTCCTGACAACAAGCCGAAGGTCAGTTGATCCCCTAAAAAGAGGTGGCTAAATAGAACACCCGACATCGGCATTAGGAAGGAAAAGACGACCAATTTACTCGCCTTGTATTTTCTTAGTGTCCATGTCAAGGCTAAAAAGCAGAAACCGGTGATAATCCATCCCTGATAGATGAGCCCAACACTGCTTGCCAGCGTCCATTCAATGGGTTTCTCGCTCTCAAAAATGCGTCCCAGGATGTAGAAGCAAGGGATGTTTAAACCTAAGAGCCAGACGAGGAGTCGGTAGGGGTGAATTTCTTGAACAAACACCTTTGTCAAGGTAATACGGAGTCCCAAGAACCCTGCGCTGAGTATTACGATGAGATCGCCGATGAGGTATCCTGTAGAAAGACCTTGCAGACTTGGCATGATGGCGAGAAGAACACCACCGAATGCGGTGATAACTCCCAATGTTTTCGTGGCAGTGAGCCGATCATTTGGCAGATAGAAGTGTCCAAAGAAAACTGTGAAAAGCGGGTAGAGACTAAAAAAGATCGTTGAACGCGAGGCTGTTGTGAGTTGGGTGCCGATGTTCAACGTGATCGTATGCAGCGCGTAGAGGATGGCGATCAGCAGCAGCCGACGGAATTCCTCAAAACGCATCCGCATTGACATCCCCAAACAGAGTCCCAATCCGCCAACGGCGATAATTCCTAATATACACCGAAAGAGTGCCATTTTTAGGGGTGGAATGCCTTGCAGACCGAGTTTAACGGCGAATGCTCCGCCCCCTATGAGAGACACAATGAGCAACATAAAGGCAACAATCTTGCCTGATGGGTCTTCGTTTCTAAATTCTTTTTCTAACATAAATGTAAATAGAAGAAGTCGCTATTCGGAGAACGCCTCTACAGCAGTAGTTATCTATCTCAGTTTGAGTTCGCTCCACATTGCGGTTAATTTGACTTCTGGGGTGACGTTTAGTCCAGTGATGGTGAAAGCATCTGCCCACGCTTCACCGACCCACTGGTTTGCGATATTAAGACCTTCCATGACAAACCCGAGAATCTCAATTTTATCAAAGTTCGCGTCTTGGAATGCGGTGCGGAATTCGCCATCCGCAAATAGCACAAAATATCCTGAATTAAAGTACAACTCCATCTCCGTGAGTACATCGGTCTCCCATCGGATGCGTGGCTCTCTGGAGAGTCGGTACCGGAAGGGATGGCTGCTGCCTTCGCCGTCAAAACGGCGTGCTCTGATTTCATCAGGGAAAAAGACGTAAAAGAACGGATCTTCGCCGGGTGTATCGGCAAAATGCCGTCCGACACAAAATCCGAAACGTGTTTTGTCGCCGCCGAAATCGGTTATCTTAATCACGAAATCTCTGTAGGGTGGAGGGATTGCGGTGAATTGGTAGAGATCGTATTGTACGTTCCAATCGCGGTCGATCTCTGCGCGTAGAAATCCGTCGCTTACTTTCCAGACCGAATCGTTTCCGACGATATTCCATGCTTCCGGATTATCGGCATCAAAATCGTCGTGCCAGACCTCGGCAGATGCGTAGAGGGTGCAGCTGAGGAATGCGTAGAGGAGTATGAAGATGCTTAGGTTTTTGTGTGACATAGAATGTTATCTCGATTAGGCGAGGTTGAAAACCTTGCCAGCGAAAGACGGGCGATGAATCGCCCTACTACGAACCGAAGCGCGAAGAAACACCGAAGCAAACCTATCGGGTTTCGGGAGGTTCAGTCCCACTAATGTTTATGCAATCGTACCAGCGTTGTGTTTTCTTTCCTCTTCGGCTCAAGACACCGGGTTTGCGTTCGACGGGTGGACCGAAGTCTCCGTCGTTCTGTTTCAAGACATCCCAATCGGGTGGGAACCAAGTTCTGAGGGTTTTACAGTTAACCTCAATGGTCTCGCCTTCCCATCCACCGACTTTGTAATACATCGGGCAGACCCACCGCTCTGAGCCGCGTGCGTACCGTCGCCACCCGATGACGAAGGTTTGTGCGCGAATAATATCGCCGTCGCGCCAGTGCCGCTCAACGCCACTCCATGGATAGCCTGTTGTGCCGCCACCTACACTAATTTCACTCCATCCTAAATCGTCGCGGAGTGTAATGTAGGAGTAGTTTGTGCCCCACGGCGTATCGTCTGTAGCGAAACGCCACTGCTGTCCGCGGTACCAATGGAGCGCGCCTCGGATACTTGAGCGGGAGACCGCGGCGCTTTCAATGGTTTCTACGATGTCAAACCGCCCTCTATTATTGTAAGGGTTATGGACACCCTCACAGAGGGTGAGAGAGTTAAGCTCGGGTCCGAACCATTTTCCGTTTACACCTGGGGTTCTATAGTAGGAACCTGAAGCGGCGGGTTGGGCGCGTTCGCCCGGATTCAAACGTGCCCTGGCGTAGGTATTCCAAAACCCGATGGCGAGGACTATTATGAGTAAAAATGCGTTGAAGATGAGGTCTAAATTTTTTCGGAACATTTGTAGTTATCAGTTGCCAGTTGTCAGTTGTCAGTTAAGAGAGTTACTGTTTTAGAAAGATACCTTGTTAGCAGACAGCGGATACCTTTTAGGGGTCTTCTTGCTTTAGGCTTGCCCAGGTTGTTGCTAATTTTCGTATGGGTGAGACTGCAAGTCCGTCGATTGTAATGGTGTCTACCCATGCGCTGCCGACATTGACATCCTCGGTGACAAATCCGGCAAGGACGAAAGCGATGGTATCAATGTCATCGAAGTTTGCGTCCGTAAAGTCGATGCGGGATTCACCATCGGCGTTGAGTTGGAATCTGCCGTCTTTAAAGTGTAATTCCATCTGTTGAAGTTCGTCCGTATTCCAGCGTTGTCCGGGTCCGATAAAAACGTTGCCATCTCTTGATGGATACATATCGTTTGTAAAAAAGAGATAGTAGCCGTGTTCCTCTATTTCAGTCACAGGGTCATAGAAATGCTTTGCGAGTGCGATGCCGAATCTGGCACGTGTTGCCCCGACGGTTTCAAGGGTAATTGTAAAGTCGTTATAGGGACCGGGGTAGGCGATGAATTGATAGCGTTCAAATATAGGACTCCACTGCTCTTGGGCTTGAATTTCGGTTTTTAGAAATCCGTCTTCAATTGTCCAGACGGAATCATCTCCGTCATGCTGCCAATCCTCTTTTGCCTCTTGGTCGAAATGGTCTTCCCAAAGCACGGCATCCGCGCTTCGCATCGGAATGAGAAAAGCATAAACAATTATGATTGCTATTAGCGTATGTGCGATGGTTTTCATGTCGCGAGTGATCTCTTTATGCAAAGGGTATTTATGGTAAATTTTAGAATTAAGAGGGCACTCTCAAACAATTCCTAATGCTCTCATGGTCCTTGAAAATGCCACAGGAGACCGACAGTTCCTATGCTACAGAAAGAGTGAAAATGCCACAGGAAACCAACGGTTTCCTATGCTACAGAAAGAGTGCCACAAACTAAAAGTTTGTGCTACAGAAAGAATGCCACAGGCTGACAGCCTATGCTACAGAAAGAGTGCCACAAACTAAAAGTTTGTGCTACAAATATGTAGGATTAATTCTGAGTTCCACTATAGAAAGTCAGTAACGGTCGGGGTTACAAACGCCTCCTACAAGCTATTTCAGTGGTATACAATCGTACCAGTTACTTGTGTCCTCTGGTGCGCCTTTTTCACGGCGGCTGAGTTTGTTGACTTCGGGACGAAATTTCGGTCGGGTAAAGTGCCCATCTGTGTGTTTCAATATTTTCAGATTATGCTGGCTTTGTGCGGTTGTACATGAATAACTCGAAGTTCCGCGTTTGTAGTACTTCGGTGCGATATATTTTTTGCCAGCGTGCATATATTGGTGGTAACCGATTATCTCCGCCTTAGATTTTATAGTATCTCCGTCGCGCCAATGTTCCTCGAATCCGCTCCATGGGAATCCTGTAACGCTATTCGTCGCATCGATATCTGTCCACCCAATTTCAGATACGAGGGTGATATGGACAGTGTCCGTGCCCCAGGGTGTGTCAGGCGTTGCGAACTGCCATTCCTGTCGTCGGTACCACCAGACTTTTCCGGGGATCGCGGAGGGCCAGACCTCGGCATCTTCTCTGGTATAGATAATGTCAAAAAAGCCGGCTTCATTGAATTTGTGAGCGGTGTCGGGACAAAGCACTTGACTGTTGATTTCTGGTCCGAACCAGCGGTTTCCACCTTCGGCTACTATCAATTGACCGGGTTCTCGATAGTAGCGACCGGCTGCTTCAGGGATGGAAATCTCCTGAAGAATGACTCTCTCGTCTTCTGTGTGCGTCCCGTGTAAGCCCGCATTTGCGGGGAAGACGAGAAATTGGAAGGTGGCGATTACAACTAACACAACCGAGTGAACGGCACAGGGAGTGTGCCTACTACTTTGCGAAAGAGGTGCCATCTTGTTTTCCCAGATAGATGCGGTATGCAGTGCCAGTAGCAGGAATTGCGACCTGTTTGTGAATGTGTGTTCGTTGATAACGTTTCGTGGTATCTTCAAATACTGCGTGGACAGCGCGGATGTATAGTTGATAGCGCGCTTCAGTGAGATTGCTGAACTTAAACTTGCCGTGCGCGTCGGTTTCAGTCTCAAAGCGATCGAGTGTCATCGACATGTCAGACGGATGCAATTCCCAAGGATACCACGACCGCGAGACGACAGCATTCGGAACAGGATCGCCTGTATCCGCCCAGAGGACTTGACCTTGCAGCGTTGCAGTGGGTTGATCCGCTACGATAAGGCGTTCCTCGGTATTTGTTGATGCGTCCACGTCGGTCCTTGTTGCTGAGATACCGTCTCCGATGATATAGAAGGTATATTTTTCTGTAAAAAGTCCGTCAACAACAAAAGCAGATTGTGTTACAGGAAAATATCTTGCCAAGAGCGGTTTATGCAACGCCAACGGATTCAGGCTCGGGACCATCTGTGTACCCGTGGGCTGTGTATCTGCGCGAAATACCTTCACGGTGAACTGCGTATCCGCGGGACGGTCCTGTGGTAGGATAACGCGTCCTTTAATAGTAATTCCTTTTTCAAGCCGAACAATCGGCGGCATTTGTCGGATATCCACGTTCTCGTAGATTCTGGAAAAATAACCTCTCTTACTTACCTCAAGTGATAGAAGTCGTGGCTCGGTTGCTAACACTTGTATCTGAAAGTTGCCGGCATCGTCTGCCTGTGCTGCTGCGAGGATTGTGCTGTGTCCGGACGGTGTTTCCGAGCGTCGCGTCGCGTACATTCGCGCGCCTGCTATCGGATGTGCTTGCCCATCAACAACTGTTCCGCGTAACGTCTCGAGCTTCGGCAAGCGGATAGCAACCTCTGCTTGCTCTTGTGGGTTAATAGATTCCACGTAGGCTATAATAACATCATTTTGGGAAATTGTCAAGGTGTACGCAATCGGATAGAGTTCAGCAAAGTGGAAATTGCCCGTGGTGTTAGTCTTTACTGCGTGTTCAATCGGTGCGGCGGCACGGAAGAAATCTGCCGATTTCGCGTGCATCTTTAGGTTCACGATAAGTCCAGCGAGATTCTTTTCTCCAGACACACTGCCTTGTAGAGATTGGGTGCGTTTCAGTGGAATTTTCCCTAAATCATAATTATCTTTATCGGGTGCCATTTCGTGCCGCAAGCGTTTCGCCTGATAGTTCGGGTGGATTGCCATGAGTGAGAAGGCGTAGTAGGTCTGTGGGTTATTCGGGATTGTTAGTGAAAAAGTGCCATCATCGCCTGTTGCTGTTGCGTGCTCGAATTCACGGTCGGGGTAGACACGCGCGATTTTCTCAGGATCGGCACGGACGAGGACATCGGGAATGGGTTGTCCGTTTTCGGCATCAACGAATGTGCCGTGGAGGGATGCGCGGTTTGGTGTTTGGCAGATACCAACAGCGGTAGTAAAAAAGAGCAGTAGCAAAATCAAATAGATGGTATTCTTCATACAATATGTTCGCTGGTGTGGTTTGATGAATGATTATAGCATGAAATGGGAAAAATATGGTTATCAGTTGTCAGTTGTTGGTTATCAGTTGTCAGAGGAAGAGTTGTTAGTGATTAGCAGCAGGGGATGTTTACATATTTTTATGCTTCACCATAATTTGTACTATAGTTTGGACAATTCCAGCCCATTTTATGTAGCGTTTTCCAGCAACTTGGTGTTTTCTGCGAAGATCGTGCTAAGTGCAAACACGGAGAAAAATATAACAGTTGATGCTGCGGATGCACAGACTAACAGTCTATGCTACCAAAGATAGTATCCACTCAGAAACCTTATGGTCATCTTATAGTAAAATCTATAGTTAGTTGGGCACTCTCAAACAGTCTGAATACCTATAACAGGCATTCAGACTGGCACAAACTAACAGTTTTGCGGCGTACTCGCCCAGATGCGACGTGCATCATGCTACAAAGATGTCCACTTATTTATGGGCTTCAGTATAAAATGTGTTAGTCCTAACGGATAAAAAGACAAGCCCCGTGAGAATCGAGGCTTGTCTTTTTTGCTTGCTCTATTTTGCGTTAAAATACCCCCGACGAGATTTGAACTCGTGTCGCCGCCGTGAAAGGGCGGTGTCCTTGGCCGGGCTAGACGACGGGGGCGTAAGAAAGTGAGCCGTACATTTCAATTCCACAAAGGAAAGTGAATGAGCCGTACAGGGATCGAACCTGTGACCACCTGATTAAAAGTCAGATGCTCTACCAGCTGAGCTAACGGCTCAAAGCAATCACAAATTTTAATAATACCACACTTTTAGGTGGATGTCAAATTAAAATGAAAAAATCTTATCTTAGAAAACGTTGGGTTTCACTTCGTTCTACCCAACCTACGCTCTTACTACGTTTTTACCAGAGGGGTTGTCCTAATTGTACAATCTGATCTCTATCGGGTCCAATAGAGATAATCGGAATCGGGACGTTGAGGTAATCCGAGACATAAGCGATATAGTCTTTGGTCCGTTGCGGAATATCTGCAGCGTCTCGCGCCTCGGTTAAGGGTTGTTCCCATCCGGGCAGCGTTTCATAGACGGGTTCGCATTCTTCCAACACTTGCAGGCTGCTCGGGAAACGGGTTGTCTCTTCGCCTTTATAGCGGTAAGCGACACAGACCTCCAACTCAGAGAGGGTATCGAATACATCGAGTTTCGTCATTGCGATAGCGGTGAGTCCGTTAATCTGCGTTGCATATCGGAGAGCGACGAGATCGAGCCAACCACAGCGTCTTGGACGTTGCGTTGTGGCACCGTATTCTTTACCGATCTGCCGAATCTCTTCGTCCAAGTCAGGTGGCATTTCGGTTGGGAAGGGTCCGCCGCCGACGCGCGTCACGTAGGCTTTGGAGACACCGAGTACCTCTTCAATCGCCTTGGGTCCGATGCCGAGTCCGGTACAGACGGCACCTGCGGTGCAGTTAGAGGAGGTAACGTAGGGATATGTCCCGAAATCTATATCGAGCATCGTTCCCTGTGCGCCTTCAAAGAGGATCCGTTTTTCAGCAGCAAGAGCGTCGTGCATGAGAGCAACGGTATCGGTCACATAAGGCGTGATGCGCTGTGCGTAGCCGTAGTAAGTTTCGCGAAGGACGTGTCGATCAGGTCCGCCTATTTGAAGTGCTTCGGCTTTGGTTTCAAGGTTGTAATCTAATTTCTTTTGGAAATGGTCAAACTCGAGCAGATCGCCGACGCGAATGCCGGCGTGCCGGTTCATCTTATCGGAGTAGGTGGGTCCAATGCCGCGTGAGGTGGTACCGATTTTGGTAGCACTTCCCATCTGTTCCCACTGCTCCACAGCCTTATGGTAGGGCAGAATGAGGTGGGCGCGGTCGCTGATTTTCAGGTTATCGCTGCTGACTTCGATCCCCTGTGCCTGCAGCCGGTCAATTTCCCCGAAAAGCGTCTCCAAATTGATGACGACTCCGTTGCCGATAACGTTGACGGTGTCCGGTCTGAGGATACCCGATGGGATGAGATGAAGAATAAATGTCTTGTCTCCGAGAACAATGGTATGCCCGGCGTTATCGCCGCCTTGATAGCGTGCGACGACATCTGCATCACCGGCAAAGACATCGGTCAATTTTCCTTTACTCTCATCGCCCCACTGTGCACCTAAGATGACAATGTTTGACATAACAAAACCTCTTGCTACTCACAAAGACGTGTAGACGCGGTATCCGACCACGTTCGTGCTACGACCTAAGCGTGCATTTTGCGTTATAATAAAATCCGTGATTAAGGGGAACACTGCTGGCGGGTTTCACTATCCGACCAACGGTGAAATGTGCGAGGAAGCCGACAATTCTAACGCTTAGAGAATTGAAAGCGTGCGCGTGCGCCTTTTTGCCCGTATTTCTTCCGCTCGACCATTCTCGGATCGCGAGTTAAAAACCCTGCTTTTTTCAAGGAAGGCTTCAAGGCTTCATCCGCTTTGACGAGCGCGCGTGCAAGCCCGTGTGAAATTGCGCCTGCCTGCCCGGTATGCCCACCGCCTTTTACGTTGACGTGGACAGTAAACTCGCCACTTTTCTCAACATGCTCAATGGGGCGTTGTGCTGCCTGCCAATGGTCAGCACGTTGGAAGTATTCTTGAATCGGTTTCTTATTGACGATAATCCCAGCTTCACCACCGGGGATGATACGGACCCGCGCCACTGAGGTTTTACGTCGACCGGTTCCCCAGAATTGTTCAATAGCCATACTGCTCATACTCTCCAAAGTCAATCGGGGTTACAAACCCCGCCTACCAGTTATGAGGTAGAGTCAATCGGGGTTACAAACCCCGCCTACCATTATGGTGGTCCTTCAATTCAATTAAAACGTTAAGACTTCCGGTTCCTGTGCTTGATGCGGGTGAGAGGGTCCCTTGTAAACTTTGAGTCCCTTCATTAATTGGCGACCGAGGCTATTCTTGGGGAGCATCCCCTTGACGGCATCGGTGATAATCGCCTCAGGTTTGAGTTCCATCTGTTTATTGAAGGTTCGGTATTTATCACCGCCGGGATAGCCGCTATGCCTAAAATAGGTTTTCTGCTCCCGTTTGTTTCCGGTGACCTGTACCTTCTCTGCATTCACAACAGCAACGCGAAAACCCAAATCGGCGTGAGGTGTAAACCGGGGGTCATTTTTTCCGCGCAGCACGTGTGCGATGCGGGATGCTAAACGCCCAAGGATCTGTCCTTCCGCGTCCACCACATACCATTTAATGTCTTTACCCGTTGTCGGAAAATAGGTTTTCGTTTTCAGTACCATGGTTCCTATTCCTTTATCTAACAAAACTTTTTGTAGTCTATTGTTCGCATGCACTGCTCTCAATAATGTGTTGCCTAATTGCGAACACAACCGCATAATATTATACCATGAAAGGGAGCGTTTGTCAAATTTATTGTATCGGTTGTCAGCAGTCGGTAATTAGCCGTCAGCCATTAGCAATGAGCGATCAGTCGGCAGTAAGGGCAGTTATATGTAGCAGGACTTACGCAAATTTAGCACGCTGTGGTAGATTTTGATTTTTAAACCCCCTAAATCCCCCTTATCAGGGGGACTTTAAGAAGCAGTGCGTAAGTCATAACTATAAAGATTGAGAACGATTAATCGACGGGCATTGCGTGGGTTGGGATTTCAATGCCTTGTTCACTCCAAAATTTATAGGCGCCATGATGTAGTGGAATTAGAAACGCCTTCGGTCCGTTTTCTATCGTCATATCTGCTGCTGCTTGATTTACGAGAAGCATCGCCTGATGTCCTTCGGGTGCGTAAATGTGCTTTAGGATTGCATAGATCGTCTCCTCGCTGACATCTTTGTGCGCGATAAGGAGCGTTGGCATCAAAATAGTTTTTACAGGTTTAACTTTCCCTTCATAGGCGCCTTCAGGCAAAGATCCAGGGAGGTAGAACGGGTATTTTTCATAGAAGCCGTACTTCTTAGCAGGTGTGTCAAGGTCCAACATCCGGATGGATTTAATTGCTGTCAATTCGATAACGGCACTATTCGGCACACTCACAAGCCACTGGAATCCATCGACTTGTCCGTTTTGCAATGCCTCGGCGGCTGCGGTGCCACCCTTGTAAATCGGTGTGAATTCTCCCCAGATACCCGCCAATTTCGATAACCGTTCCAACGTCTGTGCGGTGCCGGAACCGCTCGCCCCGGCGGCGATTTTCCTGCCAACGATGTCCTCAAATTGATGAACATCACTGTTCGCTAATGTTGAAAATTGGTCATAGGCGATAAAGAGGAGGGTCACGACGCGGATATTGGTTTTCGGTCCCTCTTCGGCGAAAATATCTTTGCCGTGGTAGCCGAGATAACTTTCAGCGGCAAAAACGACTCCGAGTGCTTCTGGATCTTCGTTGACACGCCGTGTATTTTCGACAGACCCTGCGGAGCCGTCAACAGATATTTTTAGATGGGGTTCGTGTTTCGCGACAACCTGGCGAACGCCGCCTGCGAATTGCGAAAAACTACCCCCGATCGTGCCGCCGAGAATCGAGAGCCATTCCTTCTCCTGAGAAACGGTGTCACCTGTTTTCGATTTTTCAGTCGATTGTTTATCGCTACAACCATACGGGGCAACACATATAGCCAGTGCGAGGCACAATATAGGTATATTATGTAGTAAATTGCGGGACGTAGATGCGTTTATTGTAAACATAGGATTTCCTTTTTCGTTTGTATATTGAATAGTTTCGGTTTTCGGTTGTCAGTTAATTTCTGTGTATATTGTAACCTTTCTAACGATTACAAACTACGCTTTACCTGATGGCTGATAACTATAAGAATACCAGATATCTTGCTGTATTTCAAACGTTTTCTGGTTTGGAAACAGAGTCATTCAGTTTTAAGAAATTATTGGATTGGACGTCTTTTTTTAAACGAGCCGGTGCGGTTAGGAAACCACACCTACCGGGCCTGGGGTGGAGATTCGTTGGAAAGGTTAAATTTGCTTGATAAATGTTGAAACAACTGTTAGACTATAACCGTGAAAGACGAGTAAACGAAAAGGAGGCTAAAATACAGTGAAACGCTTCTTCTCATATCTATTGCTGGTAGGATTGAGTTTAGGTTTTATTATTAGCACTGCTGCTGTTAGCGAAGCAACACCGAAAAAACGGATTGCGGTGCTCTATTTTGAGGACAACAGTCGCTTTGATTCTCCGACGGGATGTGGTTGCATACCCGGCTTTATCGGCAATATTTTTAGCACGAAGAAAAAATGGGATCTGGAGGCAGGATTCGCCAAAATGCTCAACCGGAAGTTAGTGGAAACGAACGTATACGAACCGATCTCCAAAGACGAGCTTTTAGATGCGATGGCGCTTATGACGCTCTCGCGACATAACTTAAAAAAATTAAATCAGGAGCAGCGCGCGACACTTGCGAAGCATCTCAATGCCGATGTAATTGTGTTAGGCAATATCCGCAAGTTTAATCAGGAGCGGCTGCGCACCAACGCTTCTCGGACGCTGCGGGAAGGCGGACGCGAAGCGCAGCGAGGCACGGCAAGCTACACGGCTCCTGTCATCTTACGTGGGTCGCTACACCGTGTTACGATTCAGCTGAATATGAAATTTTACAACACATCCGGCGATGCCGTTGCTGAACCTCGAATTGCCGCCACGCGTGATCATTCATACGCAGGCACAAAATTCGCCTCGCTTGAAGCGAGTGTGACAGAAGAAGGGACCAATCTCTCGTTTGGTCAGACATCGGACAAGCAGCGTAGAAATCCACGTCCGATCGTTAAGCCGACAGAACTGAATGAAATCCAATTTGCGAGTGCTGAATACGATAGAACACTTTTCGGTTTAGTGACGAACGAAGCGTTAATCAAAGTGGTTTTGGCACTCCGAGACAGCGTTGGACCCAACTTCATTACGCGTTGGGAACGGCAACCTGCAGCCTCCGAAAAAGGAGCAAAAACCGCCTCAACGACAGCAGGTGGACCCGTCAGAGGGAAAATTCAGTATGTCGATAATGAAAATCCGGATATGATCTACGTCAACATCGGCTCTAATACAGGGATAGCCATCAACCAAGAATTCGCTGTCTATACCAAGGGCAAGCCGATACGAGATATAGATACTGGTGAAATTCTAACATACGTGCCGAAGCAGATCGGGACCTTGGCGGTTTCCGAACTTCAGACGGATAAGTTCTCTATCTTCCGCGTCGTTGAAATAACAGAGCCGCTCAAAATCGGTGATACTGTTAGCGAAATTCCCCCGGAAACCGCCGATTCTGAAACGGATGTCCCTGAAAAACAAGAGTGAATCTTGAAAGGAGTGTTATAGATGCAGCACCGTTCGACTTTTAACAGTATGCCTACCGCTAAAAGCAAGGTTTATCTGAAATTGCTCCCGATTTTCTGCGTTTTGACAGCGTGTCTCGTTATGTTATTCGGATGCGCGGATCCGAGTGCGCCAAAGAAGAGTGAAGAGGCAGATACTCCTGCGACGCAGAAGATTAAAATCGGATTGTCTATGGACTCGTTGCGTGTAGAACGGTGGCAGAAGGATCGGGACATTTTCACGGCTGAGGCAGAAAAACTGGGTGCCGAAGTTATCGTTCAATCTGCTGATGGCGATGAACGCAGACAAAACGAACAGGCGGAGAACATGATCACGCAAGGTGTGGATGTTCTCGTTGTTATCCCGAAGGATAGCGTTGCTGCCGCCCAAATTGTCCAAATTGCCCATGCAGAAGGGGTCAAAGTGATTGCTTATGATCGGTTGATTCGCGAGAGTTCACCCGATCTCTATATCTCCTTCGACAACGAACAGGTCGGGTATCTGCAAGCCGAATACCTGCTGCGCCAAAAACCGAAAGGGAACTATTTTTTGCTCGGCGGCGCGCCCTCGGATAACAACGCCCAACTCTTGCGGCAGGGACAGATGCGTGCTTTGCAAGCCGCGATTGACGGCGGCGACATCCGGTTGGTGGCAGAAGGAAAACATTGGGCTGTGAATTGGGATCCGCGTGATGCGCTGAAAAAAGCGGAACAGGTGTTGACCCAGACGAATAACATGGTAGATGCTGTGGTCGCCTCTAACGATGGCACTGCTGGTGGTGTTATCCAAGCACTTGAAGGACAGAATTTGGCGGGAAGTGTGATCGTTTCAGGACAGGATGCTGAACTTGCGGCGTGTCAGCGGATCGTTAAAGGGACGCAAACGATGACGGTCTATAAACCGATCCACCTCATTGCGACACAGGCGGCACAAGCGGCTGTCGCACTCGCAAAGGGTGAGACAATTGCCGAAGCCACGCAGACTGTGAACAACGGTAAAATTGAAGTGCCCTCCATCTTGCTCACGCCTATTCAGGTTGACAAGGACAATCTGGACGCGGTTGTCATTAAAGATGGGTTTCATACGCGTGAAGCCGTGTATCAGACGGAGTAGTTGTCAGTACGATTTTTCTGCGAAAAATCTTTCAGTTAATAGTTGTCAGTCATCAGTACGGTTTTCTACGAAAACCTTTCAGTACTCAGTTAAGAAATGCTTTTATTAATCACATTTCTGTTTCACGGAGTAATGTTATCTAAGTACCGAGTACTGTTAACCTGAAGACTGACAACTGATAACTAAAAGGCGACGCAGTCGCCGTACTGACAACCAATAACCATTAATATGCCTATTTTTCTGCTGGGAGTAGATACTGAAGGGATCGGAATTGGTGACCGCCTGAGTTGGGTCTGGCATTCCGATGCATATCAGAATATCATTGTTATTGCCTGTCTCGTTGCTGCGTGGTGGCTCCTTCGATACGCCTCGCGTCAAGAGCATTGGCAGAATGCCGCGCGACAGATACGCGGAAACCGTCTCGCTATGGTCTGTCTCTTTATCCTGTTGGGGTATCTCCTCATCGGTGTATTGGATAGCATCGAGTGGCGCGACCCGTTGATACGTCAGTCGGATCAGACGCTCACCCGAAACGAGAACGGTGCCGTTGTTTATAAACCGAGAGGCTTGAGCCTTCTTGATAGGCTTTGCACACCACTTCGCAAACGGACTGAGAAAACCTATTCCGCGCCTTTAGCAACACACTTGTATGCTAAGACCAACGTTCAGACCGCTGATGGTCAAACGGTTCGGGAATATCCACCGCTTGAATATCCACGTGCGCATCTTTTAGGGACTGACAAGGTCGGCAGTGATGTCTTTTATCGTGCTTTAAAGGGGGTCCGTACGGGTCTCATTATCGGCGGATTTACGACCCTGATTGCTGTGCCGTTCGCGATACTTTTCGGTGTGATTGCGGGCTACTTCGGCGGGCGGGTAGACGACGCGGTTCAATATATCTATGCCACGCTTGCTTCGATTCCGAGTATCCTACTCATCATCGCCTTCATGCTCCTTTTTGGACAGGGGTTATTCAATCTTTGTCTTATCATGGGCATCAGCAGTTGGACGGGGTTGTGCCGTATTTTGCGCGGCGAAACCTTGAAACTCCGAGAATTGGAGTATATCCAAGCGGCTGAAGCCTTCGGTGTCCGGCGTGGACTCATTATTCTCAAGCATATCATTCCGAATCTCATGCATATTGTGTTGATCGTTGCTATCCTACGGTTTAGTGGATTGGTGTTGACAGAGGCGTTGCTGAGCTACCTCCAGATCGGTGTTGATCCGACGACTGGGAGTTGGGGGAACATGATTAACACGGCGCGTTTGGAGCTTGCGCGCGATCCGATTGTGTGGTGGAACCTTGCTGCGGCGTTTGCTTTTATGTTCGGGTTGGTGTTGCCTGCGAATCTGTTCGGCGATGCTGTCCGTGATGCCTTGGATCCGAGGTTGCGGACGGAGTAGGGATCTGAACGAAAGGAGAGGCTTATGAAGACGGTATTTAAGTTTACGTTTTTTGTTTTGTTAGGTATCTCCGCCTTGGGTTTTTTGATTACGGCTTTTTTGTATATTTTCGCGCCAGACGAGGCAGCGTTGGTGGAAGATTCCAAACAAGTGGCGTCTGTTTCCGATTCAGCAGATGATGAAGTATCAACACCAACAGAGGTATCGGATCAGGAAACCGCATCTACGGAGGAACTTACAGCATCAGAACCGGAAGTTCCGTCTGAGCAGGAAGCGATAGCAGCAGAAGAAAAAGAAAAAACAGCACCACTGTCAGAGGCTAAACAGATTTCTTGGGATTTAACACCTGCGGAACAGGAACTGGAAGTCGGTGATTGGATTTCGATTGAAGGGTATCAAGATGATCTTATAGGTGCAACTGTTGAGAAATATCCTGCGACTCGCATTTTGAAATGGAACGATCCAAGCGCGTTATATGGGACGAATGGTATGGTAGAGCTTGCCGGTCAGGCGACAGGACTTCCTGCGGTAAGCGACAAAATTATAAGCGTTATCGGACTCGTTGAAAACCCGCGTAAAAACGAGACGGTTGTTCAGATTAATAAGGTGTTACTGCTGGAGCAGACCGTTCTCATCCGTGCGACTGGTCAGATTGCTCGCCTTGGTGGGGATAAGTCTCCTAAGCGGTGGATTGTGTTTCTCAAGAAGGGCGTTCATGTTGATTTAGTAGCGGAGTAAAGTGCGGTCGCCAGTGAAATCCGATTACTGTAGCGCGAGGAAAATGAATGATCCGGAAAAGTTTTGTTATACCAAATCGATAAAATAAAGTTGCATTATAGAGGTTTTGGAACGCTATGAGGTATTCGCATGGAAGAGCGCAATAATGCACGTCGCATTTGGGCGAGTACGCCGCAGAATTGCGCAACTACGAGCCAGTTTTTTGTTAATGATAGGTGTTTATTTAGAAATGGTATTATTTCAGTTCTACTTGTTGGTATGATGCTTTTAGGCGTGGTTGGCTGCGGTGAGGATTTCAAAACACCTGAAGAGTTAAGAAAAGAAAAGGCTGAAGCATCAGGAACTGAATCGTCTGTCTCGTCGTTGGCAAATGAAGAATTATACGGTACTTGGGAGGTTGCATCCATCCACGGCAAGACTGCCGAAGAATACCTTGAATCTTTCACAGTTGGCGGCGAGGCAGAAATCAATATAAAACAACTTAACTACGTTTTTGCCGCTGATTCGTGGACTTGCGATCTTGAGGAAAAAACTTTAATTGATTTCCCGGATATACCGCCTGCGACTCTTGAGGCGAGTGGAACATGGTCGGGGACTTACGCTTTCGATGGTCAGACGCTCTCCATATTTACAAAAGAATCAGAGGTGCACATAGCCCCTGAACCCAAAGATTTTTTTCAGGTGGCATTTGATCAGGGACTCGCAGAAGCAGAGCAAGATTATGACGAGGACTTCAGGTCCGATTTCATCACACCCTTTGCGCGATCGGCTTGTACGAAACAGGGCGATACACTCGTCCTGATAACGCCTAATGGTAAAGAGATGGTGCTTGAGAAACAGTAGGTTTCCTTTTTCGCGCATATCTTCTGACGTTTTTCCATGTTTCTTCTTAAAAACAAACAACGGGTATTGTTACCCGTTGTTCGCTTTTTTCAGAAATTGTTTCCAGCCTGCTATAATGGGATTAGTCGTTCTCGTATTCTTTGAGGAACCCTCTGAACTCCCGGCGATGCGTCTCTTCATCGGCGAGGAGTTTGATGCAGAGGTCTTGGGTGACGTAGTCTATTCCATCGCATAAGCGGATAATTTTGTTGTACTGTTCAATCGCGGCGTTTTCGGCTTCAATGACCCCATGGATCGTTTCCACCACATCCGTTGAATCTTCGGGCGGTTGCAGCGATGCCTGTTCGGGTTTAAAGGCGAACGAACCGGGGACCCGTCCGTCAATTTCCTTTATGCGAGCGGCAAGTTCTTGTGCGTGTGTAATTTCTGTTTGGATATCTGCTGCCAAGGATTTTTTAATTTCCTCAGCGCGGATGCCGTCCAAGTCAACGGAGATCGCCAAATAATTAATCGTTGTTTCCAACTCTAACCAATAAGCACGAGTTAGTTCCTTGATAATTGCGTCTCTTCTTTCGTTTTCCATTGTTTTTCTCCTATCGTAGATGATTGGGTTTAAGATTGAATGATTGACATAATTTATTAGTACATCGGACATTGGGGCAGATTTCAATCCATTGTATTTTTGCGCAAGGCGAGGATGTATACTACCTCAATATGCCTCGCCATCAACGCTGAATAAATCACTCACGGACAGATTGGCTTTAATGGACTTTGAACGGAGCACCCCGTGGTTCCTCAATGAGCTCCGGTCTCGTGGAATCAAGGAAAACTTCGTGAAGTTCGAGTTTGTTTGATTGTGTGAATGCCTCTTCGGGCAATGTACCGGATTGGGCATGCCCTTTACGGAATTCCTCGGATTCTATCCAGTTTTCAAAATCCTTTCGCGATTCCCAAAATGTTAAAACGACGTATGGATCATCTTCGTTGACAGGGCGTAGAACTTGATTAGAGATGAACCCCGGCATCCCGTCAACAAGACGCGCCCGGCTTCGGAATCGTTCTTCAAATTGGTTGTAGTATTCAGGGGCAACATAGATTCGGTTCGCAACAGTTATCATAAATTTTCTCCTTCTTGAAAATTGAAAATGAGACTTATCGCTTCTACAATGATTCCAAAAACGCTATGAGCGCGTCGCGTTCAATTTTTGACATCTGTTCAACTGCCTGTCGCGATGTGTCGGCTTCCCCACCGTGCCAGAGGATTGCTTCCATGAGGTTCCGCGCTCTGCCATCGTGGAGAAAATTGGTATGCCCGTTAACCCTTTCTACCAAACCGATACCCCACAAGGGTGGGGTCCGCCATTCGCTGCCATTGGCATGAAAATCGGGACGATTGTCGGCTAAGTCGGGTCCCATGTCGTGCAACAATAGGTCTGTGTAGGGATGGATTGTCTGGTTACTCACCGAAGGTACACCGGCTAAAACGCCGGTTCTTAGTGTCGGTACATGACAACTGGCACATTGCGCTTCAGCGAAAAGTTGTTCGCCCTGCTTAACTCGCGGATCATCGACGTTGCGTCTTGCTGGTACCGCCAAGGTTTGGACGTAAAACGTCACGACCTCTAAAATCTCGTCGCTGACCTCTGGTGTTGCACTGTGTGCAGTAAGTTGCGGTTGTCCTGCTGAGTTTTCTGTTCGGAATAGTGAGGTTGTTATCCCCATATCGTCATTATATGCCGCTGCGACCTGCTGAAGCAGCGTCGGTTGGTTCGCTTTCCATCCGAAGCGTCCTAAAGTGTAACGTTGCTCGACGACATCCCAGACAAAATTGGGTTTGCCTGAGATACCGTCTCCATCAGCATCTGCCTCGTCTGCATAAGCAAGGATGGCGTTTTCAGGAATCGCTTCCAGTAGACCGAGTCCAAAAACAGCGGGTGCGACGCGTGGTGAGACTTCGACCTCTTGCGGTAACGGTTGATAGGTTTCAGTCAATGTATAGTTCGGGTAGCGTAGATGCACGCGTGTGCCATCTTCTGTTGTCAGTGTCTGCTCGGTATAGTCAATCTTGACTTTACCTTCTGGACTTGCGTTGACAATCGCACGGTTGTTGAGTTGCGTCCCGAACCCTGGCACTGGAATAGGTGGCTTCCCGTCCATCGCCTCTTCTGTCTTTGGGAGGCTAATTCTGAAAAGCAAAGACACGAGTCCTTCGTCAGCATTCGGCGGTCGTCCGCGACCATCACGGGAATGGCAGTTGATGCACGAAACATTATTATAGATCGGTCCCAGACCCGGATTTACTATCGCGGGTGCTGTCACAAAAACGGCTTCAAATTCGACATCGCCTTCCAAGTGTTTTTCAAGTGCTGCTGGCAAAAGATTCGGAGCAGGGATTGAGAAGGCGTGGCTTGACGCATCGAAGATAGTCGTCTCGCCTCCGGAAAGTTCGCTTGTCGAAAATACGGGTGTTGAGTCTACAACCACGGGTGACTCTGAACCACATGCAGTCAGCAGCATTGATACTAAGAGAGTTAGGTAGAATAAACTGTGAAAATTTTTCATATCTTTTGCTGTTGGCACCACAATAATGCTATAGATGTATAGTAAGGGAACAGCATTTCTACTGTTCCCCGCAAAAAACGAAATAGCCCTTTCGTGTTTACGGCACGGCGGTGCGTGCCTACTACTTTAATTGAAATTACTTGATTGAACGAGCGGGAGTATATCCTGTTCGAGCGTCTGTTGGACCTTGCTGACAGCATCAATCGCGATTTGGACAGCACCGCGGTTTGCAGTAATCGAATCTCGGAACGGATCTGGAATTGCGCCGATTGCGTCGATTGCAGCCTGTATCTCTTGCTGGAAGCGAGCATCTAAATCTGCATCCTTACTATTCACGAATTCGTTGAGTCCTTGCCCATCCGTCATAAATTTCCCCATATAGACGTTCTGAATCCCACGGATATTGTCTTGGAAATCTGAGATGGAGTTGAAACTAAACTGAGATTCAACAAGGGTTGTGTCAGACTCGTTGTAAGGGTCAGATATCTTGCCGTTTGCGACTTCGTCGGCGATGACAATCATACCGTTGATCATCTCTTGCACTGCGGCACTTTGTGACGGATAGACAGCACTGCCCGCGCCAGCCTGCGCGACGATGTTGCTGAAATTTTCGCCTTCTGGTGCCCATGCTAACCGTAGCTGAGCGGTACTCGCCTTGAGGTTCTCTGTCGTCGAAACGAGGTACTCTAATTCGCGTTTGGTTATATCGGATGCTTTGCGTTGGTCGCCATCGCGGAACAGCAAGAACTCAATGGTGTGAAATCCTTTCTGTGTATCCTCTAAACCGCTGACAAAATCGACTGTTAAGGTATCGTCACTATCCAAAACAGACTGTAGATTGACGTGATCAACGGGCCAGCTATCTAATGCTGGATCAAGCCCTTGCGTATCCACGGGACCGAATAAGAACGATTCGCTCTGTTCCCACGGTGTTCGCGTTGCTTTCCATGCCTGTTGTGCTTTTTCAAGATTTGCTTGCGAGGCATCCGCTGCGAGTGCTTTGACAGCTGCCAACAATTCACCTGCCTTGCTATCTAATTCGATGTAGGTGGCTAATACAACGGTATTGGCAAAATCGTTGAGCATCGTGCTTGCATCAAAAGCCTCACCCTGCAGATCGCCAGATTCATCTGTTTCATCGTCACCGCCACACCCGACAATAAAAGCGGATGCCAGTAGTAAACAACACATTCCTATAGCAAGTTTTGACTTGCAAGCTGCGTCAAAAAGTGTCCAAATCTTATAGAGTTTCATAAAAATCTCCATTGAATGGTTATCAGTTGTCAGTTAAGAGGAAACCGTCTTTACCAATCACCAAAAACTGCTGACTATTTCTTTGTTAATATTGAAAACCGAAGCCGAATGCAAAGGTGTTTTCTCTATTTTTATCCTTCGTTGCTAACCGTCGGAGAGAGTAATGGCTCTTGAAAACCATCTTTGGGTGAACATGGTAGTTAATCCCGAAAGTCCATGTGCTTCTCTCCCACCGCGGATTGTCGAAGATGATCCCTTCAACACTCGCCATCGTATCGTAATAATCGTAACGCGCGAAAACATCTAAAACCGTGTCAGGTGATGTGTCCTCCTGGTCTTGATGTCCCGCTTTGTTATTTGGTTGTCTGAAAAATGATAAAAGATCGTAGCCTGCTTCAATGTAGTAACCGAGGGCTGAACTCCCAATCGGTGTGCGTTTCACATTGAGGTTATTGGAGAGGGTCCGGTTGACTCTGGAGAGTCGATCGGCGTTTTCGAGTGCCCCCCAGAGGAGCAATCCTCGGACTTTCACGGCATTCACTTCGTAAAACCCGTGAAGACTGACAATTCCGACGTGTGCATCGAAGTCTACATCAGGTTTCGGTCGGTTTGCCGCGGTGTCGCCGTAATAGCCAGAGATACCGACGGTTGCGTTTTCATGAAACGCATAATCGAGTCGTCCGACGAACGCGGGTGCTTCCGCGTTAGCTGTCTCAAAGCGAAGTTGGTGTCCGCGAACGATCCAGTGCCGCGAACTGAAACCAGTTGAATCCAATCCATTGACAATCTGTGCTTGATAGTTCAGCGGACCGAGCGCGCCAAAAAGTTCAATACCGGTTTCGTGCCAAATTGTTGGAATAAGGTGTGTCTCTGCTTCGGGACGGGTCGTGGTGAAGTAGTGTTGAGGTCGGTGCCGTTTCGCAACGAGACCTACCGGAACGATGATATGTCCAACGCGGAGGTTGAAAGATGGCTGGAAGGAAAAGACAGCAGCGAGTTTCTCGACAATCACCTCGCCACCTTTCTCAATTTCTGTCTCGAATTCTCCGAACTCTTCAAATTTGTCGAATTCCATTGTGCTGCCGGTACCACCGTGTTCAAATTCGAGTTCCGATTCGAGTTGGATGGTATCGTTGATACGGTATTTTGGAGCGATGACGAAACGTTCTACGTCAATAGCGGCGCGTCTGTCTGGATCAAGTTCCCAATCGAAGTGTGAGTAGTTAATCACGCCGTATCCAGAGACCGAGAACGGGTTTGATTCAGCGATAGCAGCAATATTGAGTAAGGTAAACAGTCCCCAAATAGTGAGGCGCACGAGTTGTTTTTTCATAGATAGAAGTTTGAAAAACATGATATTGAGACTCATTATCACAAATTTTAGTTGTTTGGGTAGCGTGAAATTCTGCATGTTTGCTTGATATTACGTCCTTAAAAATTGATAACGAATCTCATTATCATTTAATTATACCCACAACTCGCGCGGATGTCAAATAAATTTGCGGATAATTGCGCGAATTGGGTTAATTATAGCCGCAATTTTCGTGAATGTCAAAAAAATCTGCAGAAATGTGAGAACCTCTTATATGTAAGCTGCCCTTTGACAAGTGTGGCAACTTATAGTAAAACCTATAATTAATTGGGCACTCTCAAACAGTCTGAATGCCTATAACAGGCATTCAGACTGGCACAAACTAACAGTTTATGCTACAAAGATGTGTATTTATTTTTAGGATTCACTATAATCTCATGTCTCTGATAGTTTACGCATTGCTGCTTGATATAGTGCTTTGCTTTGGTTTCCGAATGGTCCTGGATTGGATAGGTTTTCTGGGAATTCCGAGAACAATTTCGCTTCACTGACTTCGTTGAGGTCCAATGGACTTCCTAATTCTTTGATCTCCCCTAAGTAGACCATCCCCCAATATTCGAGGTCGTACATAAAACAGTGTATGTAACACAGAACTTCCATATTTTCCAGCGTCGCGCCTGTTTCTTCTAAGAGTTCACGGTGCGCGGTTTCCTCTGCCGTTTCGCCTGGATCGACGCGTCCTCCGGGTATCACCCAGAAGTTATTATCGCGCCATTTGCAGAAGAGTATCTGGTTTTGTTGATACGCTACGCAATTGACAAACTCAATTTTTCCTACATCCTCTGGTGGGTCGCCAAAGTGGAGAAACATGTGTCCGTCTTGTTCCTCAATCTTTTGAATCAATTTATTTTCTCCTGATAGTTCAGTTATTTATTTTACTGTTTTTCCCAGATTTGGAAGTTATGTTTCGGTAAACCGAAAGGGTATTCGCCGTATTCGAGTATAGGGACACCGTTATCGTCTACTGTGACAACAACGTAGAGCCGATGTGGGGTAAGGCTTGTGTCAACGCGTTCCAAGAACTGCCACTGCTCACCACTGGAAAGAGTTACTCTTATCTTTGTCCAGAGGATACCTTCATCGTCTGCGTATGTGCCATCTGATATTTGAATGGTGTGCGGATCATCCGGCGGTAAGGTGAAACTTTCACCGATTGTAGAGGCGGAATTTAAGTGCGTGTGGGATACAAGTACCCATGTCCCCGGTACAGGCACCTCAACGCCGTTCTGATCAACGACCCAAACGTGGTCGCGTTCTTCCATCGGTACAGAGACCTCTATTTCGGAGATTTCTGGTTCTATTACCTGGTGAACTCGATCGCAGGACGACAGTCCAATAATAAAAGTGGTAATAATCAGTATAAACGCGAGTTTTGTGATGTGTCTGTTTTCGATTTTCATGATGAATTCCCTTATTTTTGAATGAAGAAATTATGTCAAATGTGTTTTTTCGGAAGCCATAGGCTTGTTTATATTATATCCATAATTTTCCTGAATTGCAAAAATAAGCAGGATCATCCTTTATAGCATGGTCTATCTCAGCAGTGATAGCACCCACAACCTAAAGGTAGGGGCTTCGGCTTCGTAGCAACTGCGGTTTTCTCATAGAGTCCACCGTCTGACTGTCGCTCCACCCGCGGGCGTTTCCCTGTAGTATCCTACAGGCATATCGTTAGGTAACGGCTATCCCCGCCCGCAATATGTTGATCGCAGCGTTGATGTCTCTATCGTGGTGTGAACCACATTCGGGGCATATCCACTGCCTGTCGTTCAATGTTAGGTTTTCGTTGTGATACCCACAATTGCTACAAGGTTTCGTTGTCGCAGTCCATTGTCCGACTTGTTTGAAATGACGCTTATGTTTACTACACTTATACGCCAATATCTCAACGAACTGGTAAAATGCAAGGTCAGAGACTTTGCGTCCCCACAGGCGTTTCATACCGTCAAGGTTCAAGGTTTCAAGGGCAATCGTATCATACTTCTTACAAAGTTTAGAGGCGAGTTGCCAATGAAAGTCTTTGCGTTGATTGCTGATTTTCCGATACAGACGTGCGAGTTGTCTCACGCAACGCCACCATCCATTAGAACCTTTAACTTTACGAGAAAGTTCTTTGTTGAGAGACCGAAGTTTGTTCAAGTTAGCTTTCAAAGGTTGTGGGTGTTGGATTTTCTCACCCGTGCTAAGGGTCAAGTACGCGTCTTTCATACCGAAGTCTGCCCCAACGCTTTTACCTGTTGTCGGCAGCGGTCTAAAATCTGTATAGGTCGTTGTTATGCAGAGCCAATAATCACCACAGTTGTCTCGTTTGATTGTGATAGTGCTAAGAGTGCCGTGCCACTGGCGGTGTTTATGAAATGTATAAGGCACTTTATCAAACTGCCATTTGCGGGTCTTCGGATTCCATATACGAAAAGTCAGCGTGATACGATTGTTTTTCAAAGACCACCCCGCTTGACCCGGATAGGTGATAGACTTAAACTTGTGTTTCGGTTTGATTTTCGGTCTACCACCGAGTTTTTTGAAAAAACGATCGTATGCCTTATCAATACGTTTGAGTTCTTGTTGGATCGCCTGACTTGGCAAGGCCTTCCAATGCGGGTGTGTGGTGCGTTTCAATACCTTCGCATGGCTATCCATAGCACAATAGTTCGCATACGGCAGCCCGTCTTTATGTCGCTGACGCTGCCACTTATGGAAATACGCATGCACCTGCCACATATCGTCAAGCAAGTTGCCAATGCGAATTGTATTAGATTGTTTCCCCAACGGGTATTTATAGGTTTTCATAGGACTATCAAGTATCAAGTCTTTAACCCCTGCAAAGTGGGTGGCAGACACATTGCCAAGCGACAATGCTTTGCATGTCTGCCAACTTGATACATATATTAAACCACACTTTTAGGTGAATGTCAAATCTATTTTGACTTTCAAACGTAATGCCCGTCTACATCCGGCAAGCTAAAGCATCGGGTCTTGACGGGAAGAGCAATAATCTATAGGAGTTTTTGGGTGGATTGGAGTTTTTTTAAGACTCGGCGCGGTTACAAACCGCACCTACCGGTCTTGGGAGCAAGTTATAAAAATCATAGAATATCTCAATAGAACATTCGGGTCTCAGCACTTGGTATGGGAAACATTGGAGACAGTTTTCAACCGTTTGCTGCTTGTTGAGGCATTCCAAAAATTGTGCAGCGGCGGGTTGTCGAATAGAGCCGTTGCGGGCAATAAATTGTCCCCACAATGCCCAAAATGTGGTTTCATATTCATAACCGACGGGTTTGACTGTCTTAACATAATCTGGCGGGAAGAGTCTACAATAGGCAGGGATGTTGTAAAGCCACGAACCACCGCGTACGGTTTCTACATCCGGATGATTTGCTTGGACGTATTGGAACATTGCCGACAACTCTGACTTTCGGATTGCCATTCTTTCCTTGCTCAATGCACCATGGTCAGAGGTCTCACGATTTTCAAAATGGAGCCGGAGTTTTCTCGTGTTGCGCCATGGATAGACATAGGAGAAACACCCAAAAAATCGCCGTTCATCAGAAGTATCCGAGTTCACTGTCATACGCTGGAGATAGAAATCGTATGTCCAATCCTCAGAGTTATCGGACAGCTCAAGACCTGTGATGAATGCATCCCACAATGGATGCGGAATATCGTGGGAGACTCGTAAGTTGAACAGCGTTCGCAAGATTGTGTAGTCGATTAACGCGTCTGGGAGTGTTTGATTGGAGACTTCGGCGATTTTTTGGGCGAATTTAACTTGTAGTGTCAGAAATTTCTTGGCGTATTGTACCAAATGGTTGTTCCTCATTTTTGTTAGGTGTTGACTGTATTCACTCTAACCGGTGGATTCGCGCGTCTGTTCAATGGTGGCAACAATGTTTAATTTATTCCTCAGTTAAACGCAAATCCGTAATCGCCGCAATGAATCGTTGGGATACCGCACAAA
Source organism: Candidatus Poribacteria bacterium (assembly GCA_965208735.1). Lineage (GTDB taxonomy): Bacteria > Poribacteria > WGA-4E > WGA-4E > WGA-3G > WGA-3G. Next base: position 2,325,170 of record CBDBPM010000002.1, on the reverse strand, counting down.
GCGATGTCACAACAGCATTTGGAAATGTATCTGTTGAATATAGGGCTTCAGTGATCCACTGTGGTGTAATGTCGTTAGGTGTATCAGGAATACTTAAAAGAGACATTAGTTCTAACCAAAGTTTTCTTTTCTCAAAAATATTCTACAAACAGCAAGCTCCTTAGTTAAGCATGTAGCATTTTCATGAATGTATCGTGATTTGAAAAGTCTTCAACCCAAAATTCACACTTACCCTTCAACCGCGCCCCAACTCCTATAAAATGCCATCCCAGTTTTTGGGTCGCCTGCATATCCCACTCAGCATCACCGACATATACGATGTGTTGGAAGCAATACCCTAATACCGATAGACATTTCTCCATAATTGCTACACGCTCTTCATTATCGTCACTGGAAGTTAAAACCGTATTCGTCAGGTTAAATCCTGCATGCCGAAGTTTCATTTTGGCAGTATGTCCCCAACCCCCTGTAGCCAGTCCAACTGCATAGTAGTGAGCAGTAAGGAGTTTATCAATTAGGGTAATTGCTCCCGCCTTTGGGTGGCATTTGCCACCGTTTTGAAAATACTGCCTAACCAATTCGCCGAATTTCGTGCGGACTTCCTCAACTTGTCTTTTTTCCTGAATTTTGTTCTCTCCCATGATTTGTCGCAAAATACCTGTGTCAGTTACGTTTTTGTATTTATCATAATTATCATGGATGTAAACTTCGCCTAGGACACTTCTTATTGCAGAAAAATAGCAGTCTCCATCAAAATCAGAACTTTCCACCAGGGTTCCATCAATATCAAATATCGTTGCAATCATTTGTCACCGTCTCGTTGGTCTTTCAACTATTATGCTTTGGAACCGGCCCCTCAACCGACTGTTTTATCCTTTCGCTGATGTATGATGACACGATTGCCATCGGGGTCTTCAATAATCGCCCAGAAACATACAGCGGATTCACCGAGAGGCGAATGGATTTGGATGCCTAATTGTTCTAATTCTTCCAAGGCAGCCTTGACGTTATCAACGGCAAGTGCGACCGTCCCGCCACCCGGATGCGTGAAATCATAACCCTGTCCTAATACCAGTGTGCCGGGGTTTATTTCAAACTCTGCCCATGTGCCTTCATGCACCAAACATGCGAGTGGAATCACAAGCAGGTCACGATAAAAGGTGAGCGATTTCTGCATATCGCTCACCGCAAAAAACGTGAAGTCTATACCTAACACATTCATAACGTACTAACCTTTCAATACCCCCTCAAACGATAGGGTTAAACAGCGAGAGATTGGATCGGATACGCATTAGACGATGCCTGGTATTCGGGTGCTATCCAGAAGGCACTCCAATCTGTGGCTCGATCCTTTCCGATGTAAAGCGTCTTCCCGATAACTGCTCACGCTATTCCATCGGCAGGACATGGGATACTTACTTCTAATAAGTCTTAATCTTTATAGGCGTTTCTTATAGCAGTTCCGGCAACTATACCGAGCCCTGTGAGAAATATGACTACCATAGAAATTGCAAACCACTCCATTATAAATCCTCCAATTTGTTAATTTTGCGATAGGCAATGCTGTTAATCCAAATAATTGCCAATGTAATTAAGAATGCTGCAATTACCCCGATCATAAGAAGAAGCGGACTGGTTTTTCCATAATTCTGAACTCCCCACGCGACCAAGGAATGTCCGCTGCAAGCAAAATGGCGAAAATCACCTTTAACCAGCCAATTTCTTCTTTGACCTTATCAATATGTGCCATAAATCGGTCCTCTATATTAGTATACTCTGAAAGGCGGATTTCGTCCAAGAAAAATCATCTACTCGTCCTCGGTAGAATCCACGAGCAATTCGCGCCCACTCAGAGGTTGCTGTACCGTCATGCACCAAACATGCCAGTGGAATTCCAAGGAGGTCACGATAAAAGGTGAGCGATTTTTGCATATCGCTCACCGCAAAAAACGTGAAGTCTATACCTAACACATTCATAGTTTTATCAATTCTGATTGACACTTCCTCTTAAAAGGGTCTACTGTTTTGGTTATGTCCGGTGCGGTTAGGAAACCGCACCTACCGGGCCTGGATGAATAATGCGGTTAATGCGATATAAACTTTTAGAAATGGTATTACTATCTTCAATCAAAATGACGCGCTAAACGGCGACGGATTGGATTGGATATTCACCATTGTGTTCGGGTGCTGTCCAGAATGGACTCCAATCTGTGGCTTGATCCTTTCCGATGTAAAGTGTCTTTCCGATAACTGCCCACGCTGTTCCATCGGATGTAAATGCGATATAGCCTGTGCTAATCCGATCAGTGGATTCTGTGAGTTGATCGTTGAGTTGCGTCCACGTTGCGCCGCCATTCTCCGAACGACAGAGCCAAGCACCACCACCTCTCGGTCCGTTTTGGACTGTGGCGATCATTAAGTCTGGGTCTGTTGGATGTACAGCAATAGCGGTGCCGTAGCGACGCGGCAACCCTTCGATCCGATTCTCCCAGGAGTGCCCACGGTCGGCACTGACATAAACACCGTTTTGGGTGTTTGCATAAACTCGATTATCGTCTGCAGGACACGTAGCGACCTGATGGACATCTTTATGGAGTTCGGGCGTGACGGGTTCCCAGGAAATCCCTTCATCGTGGGAGCGCATGATACTTCCGACGTGGATATCTGCGTAACAAAAGCCGTCTTGGGTTTTGGCAAGCGTCCGTACAGCCGGTGGACCGCCCCACGGCGTGTACCATTCTTCTCGACATTCTAATTCGTCAAAGGCGACGACCCGTTCAGCGGGTCCTTCTTCTCCAACGAGGCGATAGACATAAGCACCCTCATCCGTTCCGATGAGTAGTGTCAACGGATCCTCACGCACAACGAGTAACGAAGCGATTGGATCCTCTATGCCTGTTGGAATTCGTTTCTCGTCATCTTCTGATAAAACCAATAGCGTTCCATCCGACAAGGCAGATACCACGGCTTGACCGAGCGAAACCATTGCGCCGTGCTCTTGATGGTCTGTGCCTTTGTAGATTTGGGTAGGTTCACCATTTCCATTATCTTCAACGGTATAGATAGCATTGTGAGTTGCGATAAACATTATGTTCCCTCCTTTTAATATTCTCCAAACTTCAGTCTCCTTTTAAATCAATCCCATTTATCGACAAGGCGATAATACTTAAACAGGTCGCCAGATTTATACGTTTCTACCCTCTCTGGTATTATCTCGTCCTCTGTTACGGCGATTTGCCACGGATCAATGTAGATTTTCTTGTCATCTGAGATTTTTGCGAGATCTACAAAATAGATATAAACTGTCTCATCTGGCTTAAACTGATCGGGATTGTCAAAGGAGATGAGCCATTTTATCAGATCCATATCAGAAGTCCCCGGTGGACCTGCCGCACAAGCCAATGCGAAGAGAAAGTCAGGTGTGAGATAGATTGCCTCTAAAGCCTCTTCGGGAGGTCTCCCCAATGGTGCATGCGCCTTGTGTTTTTTCAATTTCGGAACTGATTTTTTGCTTCCGTGATATAAGTACATCGTTGCCTCTCCACAAGTCCGCGAGCGTTTTATAGGTTTCAGTGAGTTTCATCCATCCTCAATCGTATCTACGAGCAATTCGCGCCCATTCAGCGGTTGCACAGGACGGTTATTTCCACGCATAATCGCTTTAAAGGCTGCGATTTGCGATTGCGCCATCTCGATGGGTGTCGTCATCACAAACCACTTAACTTCTTCTGAACAGGGTGGTGTCGTCAATGAACCGTCGTAGCGATAGGTGTGCCTTGTGCTTGGCAGCAAATCCATAGCATTGAAGACAACATCTGCAATCTGTTCGGATTCGCCTGCAACGGATGGCAGATGCCGCCAAATAGGATCAAACGCGGTATTGTAACGTCCGTTCTCAATAAGCACTGCGATGACAGCCAACGCATCATTTTCACTTTTATGAACGAAGTGCATCTCCATGTCGGACAGACTTCCGACTACCGTATGTTCACTGGGCGCGTGGAAGTGGAATTGTAGCAGGTGATATTTCGTTTCATTCACCTCAATCCAACTGCCTTTCGGATACACCACCTGAATCGTATTGCCGGTGTTATCGATATTCAAGGATGTCGATTGGTAGTTGAAATCAATCGCGGGCAGCTTCGTTGGTTTAGGGTTCACAATGTTGATGGGGGATTGATGTATGCCAGTATCGCAGGTCCGATATTCTGGATTGAGTTGTCCCCAGACCTCTGGTCCGTTCTCTTCTTCGTATCCCCAACATACGCATATATTCTTCACTTTTTCATTACAATTCATATAATATCAATTTTGCTTGACGGTTTTTCTTAAAAGTTTTCTCTAAACATGCTGAAGAAACACCCCAGCAAATAAACCGTACGGGACTCAAGAGGATTTTAGAGTAGGCACGGTTTGTGTCTCAGACCCGGTTCGGTTAGAAACCGAACCTACCGGGCCTGGGAACATGATGGTGCCTTCTCTGTTTTAGGTTATGCCCAGTTCGGTTAGAAACCGAACCTACCGGCTCTGGGACCATGCTATCCATAAGCCATTTCAGGGTGTTTGCCGAGAACGCGGAGTAGACGTTCATCAGCACCTTCCAAGACGTAATCGGGCATACGGTAGTTGAGATAGGGCCAGAACCGCTGTGCGACGAAGCGTTGTCCGTAGACTTGGTGGAACAGGTAACGGACGCGATCGGTCTGGTTCGGCGCGCCGCGATGCCACGTCTGTCCATTGAGCAGATAGAGATCCCCGGCTTTCATGAGGAGCGAAACGGGTTCTTTGCCATCAAACGTTGGATTCTCTGGGTCATCAGGTTGCCGTCCAGAGTAGTGGCTACCGGGAACGAATTGAGAAGGACCATATTTGACGTCATCTTGGTCGCTCAATGCGATTTGTATGGACATACGCAGCACCGGCATCCGCAACCTCGGATCGTGCCGATCCATTTCGGGTGTGATAGGAAACTCCACACCATCATCAATGTGAAATCGGTTGATGCCCAAATCTTTTCGGTTGAGGATACAGCCTTGTGCGATACAGTGGCAATGCTCACCCAACACAGTTTCGGCGATGCTGATAATCGGCTCGCGCACGAGCAGGTCTCGGAATATGAGGTCGCATTCAAAGAGGCGGTGTACGACGATTGGATCTTTGCCATCTTGCCGGGAACCTTTGACATTTCGCATTTTCATGAAGTACGGTTCGGCGAAAATTTCGTCAACGCGCGCAACGATGCGTTTACACTCCTCGCGTGAGAGTACATTTCGGACAACCGTCACGCCGTTTTGGTAGAAATCCTCCAAAACAGTATTTAAGGTGTCCGGTGGTAGTGGTTCTGCCGGAAATGTCTGCTCTTTTGACATATTTCTGAGTCCTATTCATAAGCTGTAACAATCAGCGAAAGTTTCTCGCGCTGTTTACCGAGTTCAGCACGAACACCGTTCGGGTTCAAGACCGTGACGGTTCCGGTGATGTCGTGAAGCGGGAAATCGCTCTGCGGCTGTGTGAACTCGACAGCCGGACGGTCATGCTTGTCCTCGACAAAACAGTCGATGAAATCGATGCCGCCCATGCTTTGGACGATGTTCGTTTGCGGCAAAGATAAGGAAATCGGTGCCCATTCGCCACCGAACTGACGATCACTCGCGGCGTTGATGACCCTGCAATTCGTGAAAGTCACGCGTGCGCCTTTCACTGATTTTTCTTGAACCTTGATACCGAAACCGATGGTACTCTCCACTGTGCAGTTATCAAATTCGATGCTACCGCCGGGTCCATCGTCTCTAATCTTTGATACACGGATGCCTGTCCCGTGTCTACTGCTGATGTAGCAATTTTCAAAACGCATTGTCACGTCGTCAGTTTCGTCAGTGGTGTGTGCCAAGAAGATCTCAATACCGTCTCCAGCGTTGTCAATAAATTTGCAGCCAGAGAATAGGACGTTCTTTATCCGCTGTTCGCTTTTGTCGGGTTCAATATCTACGCCAGAGCAAGGTGGCGTTCCCCAGGTGTTTGAAAACGAGCAGTTTTCGACTTTGAGGTTTTCGGTACTGATGATACTGATGCCTTGTCGGTAGTGGTTGTTGCAGACGATATCTCGTAGATGGACATTTTCAGAGTAGGAGCGTTCCTTGCCGCCGTTGACGTAGATGCCGTCGCCGCCGCTATCTTCAAGCGTTAAGCCTGCGACAGTTACATTTTTAGAGCCTCGAATCGCCAGCGTCATGCGCCACTCTGCCTTCTCGTATTGCCCGTACCATCGGTGCCAGTCCATCTGTTCAAGGACAAGCCCGGTGATATAGTCCTGTTTCCACATCCTGAAAGTTGCGCCGTATCCACGGATCGTGAGGTTTTCGACATCTTGTGCGATGAACATCGAGTCGCCTCTGCCACGGTACTCACCTCGTTTTGCAGAGACGACTGTGCCGGGTTCAAAAATCAATTCTTGATTTCCGGTAAGTTTGATGGGTCGAACGATCCAGTCGGCGCGCATATTGGGAACAATCACCCGTTTCGCGCCGGAGTCAATCGCGGCTTGTAAGGTTTCTGTCGCGTCCTCTGGGTTGAATCCCCACCATGCGGCGTTAGCAACTGGACTTTTTCCTGACTGCACATCGGCGATTGCTTCAGGATTTTTCATCGTTAACACCACCTCGTCTTGTCCATAGGAGTGAAGAAGTTGGGTTTTGCTACGCTCAACCCAACCTACATGTGTCTATCCAATTAATTTATGGGGCAAACGTCTTCTCGTCATCAAGCAGCATGAGGGCAAACCAAGTATTGATGTCCGTGCGGTCCGGAGCGATCTTATTGATCATGTTTGCCATTATCGCTTTATAACGTTCATCGGTAGGTCCCATTTGTGTCATCCGCTCGTTATAGGCTTCTATATCTGCATCGCTTTTTGGGTAATCTGCCTTCAGCCACGCCTCAATTTCTGCATCGGTTGACGACTTTTTTAGTGCCTCAGTGAATTCTGCGGGGGAAACGCCGAGAAAAGAGAGCGTTGCTCGGTCAATCCCGGAATCCTCAGCATAGAAATAGGCACCAAGGGTGTTGGAATTGGATGCTCTGCCTTTGTCAACAAGGCGTGCGAGCTGAACCATCCCATAGACATCGGTATTGTAAGGACTTCGGGGTGCACGGCGGTTGAGGTCAATAATACCGAAACTCAGTTGATCGTCCAAGTCTTGCAGTGCAACCCACGTGTTGATGTCCGTGCGACTCGGATCTATCTCTTGGATGCGGGCGTTAAACCGTTCCTGTGACGCTTCATTAGGTGCATAGTTTACCAAAGTTTCGTTGAACGCATCAATTTCGTCCTGCGATTTACTGCAGTTCTCCAGCACCCATGCGCCGATTTCGAGATCGTTCGGGTTGTTAACCGCTGCCTCCTGAAAATCTGCGGCTGAAATACCGAGGAAGGTTAAGATACGTACATCTTGCCCGGAGTCGTCGCCGTATATGTATTCCCCGATTTTCTCGGCACGCTCGGCGCGTGCTTTGTCTGCCATACGTGCGACACCGCAGATGCCAGCAATATCTTTGGCGCGTGCGCTGCGGGGCGGACCAGTGGTGAGGTCAACCTGCCAGAAACTGCCCCAATCGTCGAGTTCCATAGACTGCAGCACCGTTGTAATATCGGTTCTCCCGGGTGCGAAGCGAGCGAGTCGGTCTTTTAAGCGTTGCTTATGGGCATCGGTATCGGGCAATTGGCTAAGGGCAGCATCGTTAAACTCAGCAATCTCAGCTGCTGTCTTTCCGCTCGTTTCGAGTACCCAGTGCCCGAGTGCAGTATCGTCGTGTTCGTCAGCGGCTTCAGCGAAAGCATCAGCTGAAATCCCTAAGAATACTAAGACGCGTTGATCTAAACCGGAGTTCTCACCGTAGACGTACTCGTCGAGGGTTTCGTTATTATAGGCGCGTGCCTTGTCTGTCATCCGTGCCGCGCCGACAATCCCGGCGACTCCGAGGTTTGAGGGACGACGCGGCGGTTGGCGTGTTAAATCCATAATTAATGTCCTTTCAATTGAAAATGATGAATCAAGTCGTTTGTGAATATTGTATTTATATTTAAAGGGATGTCAAGAAAAAAGGTATTTAGCAACAGAGTCATTCAGTTTTAAGAAATTATAGAGTTTCTTGTCCTTTTTTCAGGATCCGGTGCGGTTAGGAAACCGCACCTACCGGGCCTCGGGTCCACAATTGGACGAAAAAACCGAGAACTAAATAGTCCTGTACTCAGCAGTCAGTACCTGTCGCGACCGGGATGTCGCTCCTATAAGATAGCACCTGATATTGAAAAATCGTATTTTTCTTGACATTTTTCATGGAAAATGCTACATTTATCCCAAAAGTGTATGGAGGCACGTGATGGGATTTCCTGTTTACGATTACCGTACAGATGTCCGCAATGTGTTGGTGACACCGCAAATTCGTTCGCGGTTCTTAAAAATGGAGCCTGGGCAGAGTGCCCAACTCCATAGCCACGACTTAGGACATGAGATTTTCCTGATTCTCGAAGGGCGCGTTGAATTTGAAATTGATGGCGAAACTGAAGAGTTGGGACCCGGGCAGATGTGTATCGCTTTGGTAGATCAACCGCATAGGGTGCGCGTTCTCGGTGATGAACCGATGACGATGTATTTGTCCGTCACGCCACACATCCACCCGACGCATACACCGCGTACAGCAGATGGCGAACGGGTCCCGCATACTTTCTCGCCCGCTCGCGCTTACGATGTTGAGCCGGATATGCAGGTGTCTGTATCGGAACTCGTTGCGCGCCAGATCCATGCAGCAGAATTGCTTTCGGAACTGACACAAACGTGCGCAGCCGTCCAGCAAGAGATGGGAAATCAACTTAAAACAGCACTCGCTGAAGGTGATGCTGATGCTGCAACTGCAGCGCGCAAAGCGATGTGGGAAGCGCTCTATCCGGTTTACAAAGCTACCGCTGAATTAGCCGATGTTTGGAACGCACTTGCACCGCGCGTAGATTCGTAATCTGTTTTTAATTTGTTTTATTTTCATGTTTGTGATATACTTAAAAGTAACGATAAGGTACGTCCATCTAATTTGCAAAAATTGTCTAATTTATAGTAAAGTTTAGAATTAATAGGACACTCTATGCCGGTTCGGTTAGGAAACCGAACCTACCGGGTGATGAAAGTGTCTTTTTATTTTTAGGATTCACTATAAACTGAAACTGAATTTGATTTGACAACGTTTTGACATTAGGGTAAACTTGCCTTTTATAAGAGATCTCGTTTAAGCGAACCACTTCTGCACCTTTAACAAAAATATTATTTTTGAGGATAGCCTACATTCGCGAACGAGGAATTGACCTCTGTACCGAAAGGTAAAGAAAACGTCACAATATTAATGAATTATAAGGAGTGTCTTTATGAAAGACCAGCTTTTGAATAGGAAAGTTCTGTTTTCCTTATTAGCTGTTGTAATGTGTTTAGGATTTACAGCCATGAGTTACGGTCAAGCCGTTGTCTCCGTAGATCCTGCTGAAGTTGAATCCCCAGCAGCTGGGGAACAACTCATGGTGAATATTAACATAACAGGTGGCGAAGGTGTCGCTGGATACCAAGTGACCGTTAACTTCGATCCAACAGCACTCAGTTATGTTTCTAGTGATTATAACGCGGAGTACCTTCCCGCTTTCCCTGGGATATCGCCTACTGGACTCGCCTCTGATAGTAGTATCCAATTTATCTCATTGGGTTCTCCGCCGGATGGCGATCACACAATCGCTTCGGTCACGTTTGGAGTTGTTGAAGCAAAAGCCTCTTCCATTACGTTATCGGATGTGACTGTTTCTGGTGCTGGTGGAGCTGAGTTGGAAGTCACAACTGCAGACGGTATGGTGACTGTCGCTGCTGCTGAGGAAGAACCAGCTGCTGAAGAAGAACCAGCTGCTGAGGAAGAACCAGCTGCTGAGGAAGAACCAGCTGCTGAGGAAGAACCAGCTGCTGAAGAAGAACCAGCTGCTGAGGAAGAACCAGCTGCTGAGGAAGAACCAGCTGTTGAAGAAGAACCAGCTGCTGAGGAAGAACCAGCTGTTGAAGAAGAACCAGCTGTTGAAGAAGAACCAGCTGTTGAAGAAGAACCAGCTGTTGAAGAAGAACCAGCTGTTGAAGAAGAACCAGCTGTTGAGGAAGAACCAGCTGTTGAAATGCCGGTTAGCCAGATGTTCGAGATTAAACTCACGAACCTCACTGAGGGTGAACACGGTGTCAGTGGACAAACGTTCTCTCCCGCAATTTTCGCAGCACACCCTGCCGGTGTTAAACTTGCTGAAGTCGGTCAACCCGCAAGTCCAGCAATTGTTGCAATGGCTGAAGGTGGAGATGTCTCAGGACTCGCCTTATTTGCAGAGGGTGCTGGCGCAAACGTGATGATTGCTATGAATGCGGATGGCACCAACAGATATACGATGCCAGGGCAATCTACGACTGTTACCGTAACTGCTGATATGGTGAATTCTTCGTTATCTGTCGGTTCAATGTTAGTCTCAACGAATGATGCGTTCATCGCTGCTATTGACGTACCACTTTTTGATGCAGATGGCATGCCCGTTACCGCAACCATCGACTTGATGGCTTACGATGCCGGTAGTGAAGATAACACAGAGATGGCTTCTGATATTCCGGGACCGCTCGGTTTAGATGCCGAAGTTGATCCCCCAGGTAGTAACGCCCGTGTTCCGACTGAAGGCGGCGTGATTGCGGCGCACCCAGGTATCCAAGGTGGTGCTGATGTCACTGAAGCGTTTGCATGGGCAGAACCTGTAGCGATGCTCATGATCACACCCGTTGACGTACCTGCAGAACCGGTTGTGGAAGAACCAGTTGTGGAAGAACCAGTTGTGGAAGAACCAGTCGTGGAAGAACCGGTTGTGGAAGAACCAGTTGTGGAAGAACCGACGGTAACCGAAGGTCCTGGTTTTGATGTTACACTCGGCCCCGGTTTGAACATGATTTCTATCCCGTTGATGCCGGAAGAACCGTATACCGCGAAATCGTTGGCAGACATGCTCGGCGCAACGGTCGTCATCCAACTTGATGCCGCATCCCAAAACTTCGTCGGTTATACTATCGCTGAAGAAGGTGATGGATTTGGCATTGATGGTGGTATGGGTTATATCGTCAATACACCAGCTGGTGGCACGGTGAAGTTCACCGGTAAAGCATGGGATAATCAACCAGTTGTTGAGGAACCTGTCGTTGAGGAACCCGTCGTCGAGGAACCTGTCGTTGAGGAACCCGTCGTCGAGGAACCTGTCGTTGAGGAACCCGTCGTCGAGGAACCCGTCGTTGAGGAACCTGTCGTTGAGGAACCTGCAGCCGAAGAAGAAGTTGTTGAGGAACCTGTCGTCGAGGAACCTGCAGCTGAAGAAGAGGTTGCTGAAGAAGAACCCGCAGCTGAAGAAGAAGTTGCTGAGGAAGAACCCGCAGCTGAAGAAGAACCTGCCGAAGTTGAAGTTGCTGCTGCACCTGCCCTCTCCACCTTCAAGAGTGCATGGGCATTTGTGGTTACCAGCGATATCCAAGGTATGCATATGGGTACGGCTTACACGCTCGTCGCTGAAAACCTCCGCACTGGCATTATCGCCACGGAGAATGTTACAAGCAACGCGAGACGTTCATCCGCTGTTTGGGCAGACCTCAACCGTAAGAGCGTTGTTGAAGCTGGCGATAAACTCGAAGTCGCACTTTACGACGAACGCGGAAATATCGTCTCCGGTCCCTTCCAGCGCACCGTTTCAACTGCTGACATTCGTAATGCATTCCTGAGTCTGCAACTGAATGTTGGCGACATACAGCCGAAGGACACGATCCTTGCGCAGAACTACCCGAATCCCTTCAACCCTGAAACGTGGATTCCATATCAGTTGAGCGAATCGACTGAAGTGTCGATCCATATTCACAATATTGCGGGTCATCTGGTTCGGACGCTGGATTTAGGTCTGAAGCCGACAGGCTCGTACATGACACCTGCGACAGCAGCGTATTGGGATGGTAAGAACTCGGTTGGCGAGAGCGTCGCGAGTGGTATCTACTTCTATACGCTCCAGACCCCAGACTTTGCTGCAACCCGACGGATGGTTATCCTGAAGTAAGGTAGCGCAGCAAAAACGCTTTTTGGCGAAACTCAGAAGCCAAAACGTGCTATTGAAAAATAAAACGCCCCGACCTGCCGGTTGAGCTAACCGCGAATCAACGCTGATTAGCAGTCGGCGTTGGGGCGTTTTTTATCGTATAAACATATAAACAGAGGAAAATTTTTGATGAATCTAAAAGATATTTTACCTGTTTGCGGAGTGCTTGTGTTGCTTTTGATTGCGAGCAGCGGAAATGTATTTGCTTTCTCTTCCGGTCCACCGGATGAGAAGACAGGTGCCCCGAATGAAAACACCTGTGCACAAGCAGGATGCCACACTGGCAATGACCTTAATGTCTCCGGTGGTTCCCTGATGCTAACAGTTCCAGAAACATATATACCGAATGAAGTATATACGATTGTTGTCAATCTATCGCGCACCGGACAGAGTCGTTGGGGATTTGAGATGACTGCGTTGGATGCCGGTGGTGCACGTGCTGGTTCATTTGAAGCTGACAATGCGGGGAATACACAAGTATCAGAAGCAAATAGTAAACAGTATATTAAACATACTTCTATTGGAACTGCTCAAGGCACAACCGACGCGCACAGTTGGGAATTTCAGTGGACCGCGCCTAATGCGGATATAGGTCCAATTACCTTCTACACCGCCGGGAATGCTTCCAATGGAAATTTCATCCCAATAGACGACTATATTTACACAGCACAAGGGGAATCAACACCGCCGATACCTATAGTTGCGGGTGTATCCTTGGAAATCGTCGGCGATGATGCGCTCTCTACAACGGATGCTGTTGCAGGCGTGAGTTACACGCTTAAAGTTACGAATACCGGCAATATGATGGATACAATAACGCTTGAAGCCTCAGCAGAGGTCGGTATTGGAGGCAGCGTGCTCGGTAATCTTAGCGAGAATTCTATCGAACTTGAGGCTGACGCGTCTGCAGAAGTGACATTGATGGTTAAAGGGGATTTATTGACAGTACCCGGCGATTATCCCATCAGTGTGACGGCAACCTCTGGCACCGATAGTACAATGACAGCTGAAGCCACGACGACAACGACTATAGAGGTACCGGTCATCGCGGGCGTGTCGTTGGAAGTCGTTGGAGATAGTGCGCTCTCTACAATGGATGCCGTTGCAGGTGTGAGTTATACTCTCAAAGTCACGAATACTGGCAATATGATGGATACGGTATCGCTTGAAGCCTCAGCGGAGGTCGGTATCGAAGGGACTGTGCTGGGTAGTTTCAGCGAGAATTCTATCGAACTTGAGGCTGGAGCATCTGCAGAAGTGACATTGATGGTTAAAGGGGATTTATTGACAGTACCCGGCGATTATCCCATCAGTGTGACAGCAACCTCTGGCACTGATAACACGACGACTGCTGAAGCCACGACGACAACGACTATAGAACCACCGCCGACTCCTTGGGATGTTAACGACGATGGAACTGTTGATATTCGAGACTTAGTACTTGTTGCTGGTCAATTCGGTGAGTCTGGAGAAGGTCTTAAAGGGGATATAAATGGTGATGGCACAGTGGATATTCGGGATTTAGTTATTGTTGCGTCGCATCTCGGTGAAGCTACAAGTAATTAGTTAGTAGTGTCCCTTTTACTGTCCATGAAGGACATTGCTATAGGCAGAAGGCTACAATGGGTTTAACCATTGTAGCCTTTTATGCCACTTAATTTTTGAGAATAATTTTTGAAACGCTGCTCGAACTTAGGAGTGTCTGGAGAATCTGAGAAGTACGTTAAACCAGACGACAGCGAGTGCTATAAGGAAACTCATCTGTACTTTCCTCATCTTTGATAATTCTATAAATATGACAACGTGCTTTGTAATACGTAATTTCTGTGAAAAGGTAACAAAAAATTTGATTTTTTCAGAAATTTTGCGTTATTGTCTGAACCCAGATTCATAAAACCATAGGATTTTCGAGATTATAGACTTTCTGTGCTTGTTGATTACCGTCTTTTTCACCGACTTCATTGCTACTCTGTGAATCCATAGCGTGGCAGAAATATAGGAAGTATGAATATGGAAACCTCTAAATATCGCGTTGGAATTATTGGATGTGGTGGTATTGCGAATGCCCATGCCCGCGGCTATCAGGGTGTTGAACAGACAGAGATCGTCGCACTCGCCGACCCGGTTCAAGCGGCACTTGATAAGTTCTCTGACACCTACAGTGTCCCTGCGGAAAACTGTTATTTGGATGCGCGCGAGATGTTGGATAACGAGGACCTTGACATTGTGAGCGTTGCGACGTGGCATAAACTTCACGCGCCGATGACTATCGCGGCATGCGCGCGGAGTCCAAAGGCTGTACTCTGTGAAAAACCGATGGGTGTGGATTTAGGTGAATGCGATGAGATGTTAATCGCCGCCAGACGGACCGATGTGAAGGTCGTCATTGGGCATCAACGCCGATTCAACTCGGCATGGACAGATGCCCGAAACCTGATCGCCGATGGAGCCATCGGTGAACCGCGGCAGATTGTTTGTCACGGGGGACAGGGTTTATTGAATGACTGCTCACACCTTTTTGATATGATGCGCTACGTTCTCAGTGACCCTGCCCCGACGTGGGTGATTGGAAATGTTGAACGTAAAACTGAGCGTTACGAACGCGATATTCAGATTGAAGATCGGAGTGCTGGTGTTGTCGGATTTGAGAACGGTTGCATCGGTATGCTTTTGCAAGAAATCGGTAGACCGAATTACCAAGGCGGCATTGTCTACGGTAGCGACGGCATCGCGGATGTGACGGAAGGGCGCGTCCGCCTTCTGAATAATAAAGCCACGGAATGGGAAGAACGTCCGTCTGATGGTACGAACCAGCACGTTGCACAAGCAGCCGAACTCGTGAAGTGGATTGAAGATGGTCCCGAACACCGTGGGGAAGCCAAACATGGGCGGGCTGCTGTTGAGATTATCATGGCAATTTATGAATCCGCCCGTATGCATGAAGTGGTTCAATTGCCGTTGCGGACGCATGCCAACCCGCTCGATTTGATGATCGAGAACGGTGATTTACCGATTGAACGTCCTGGGCGTTATGACATCCGCGCATTCCTGTTGCACGGTGAATCTATGAAACCGGAGTAGTTTTTAGTTGTCAGTCGTCAGCGGAATAGTTGTCAGTTATCAATGTTAGAAAGTGTGCGAAAGTTATGAAAGTTTCAAAGTGTTCTAAAGTGTGCGAAAGTTATGAAGTTATCAACTTTACAGATTTCTCAAGTTCAGCTACACTTTACGAGACTTTACGAACTTCTTTAGCTGAAAACTGATAACCGATAACCGACAATCATTATCAAGGAAACCATGCAAATTACACAAGGCGTTAGCGTCGGTTTGGCAGCCCTACGGCGTAACAAGTTACGCTCAGTGCTCACAACACTCGGAATTATCATCGGCATTGCCGCGGTTGTTGCTGTTGTTTCAGTTGGCGGTGGTGCTGAACACCTCATGCTCGCTGAATTAGAACGGATCGGCGGTGCGGGTATGATCGTCTGCTTTCGGAAAGAGGCAATTCGGAGAGAAGACGGCTCGTATATCGAAAATAAACACCCCGAATATATTGAATACGAAGACCTCGCCTTTATCACTGAAAATTGTCCCTCTCTCAAACTGGCTACGGCACAATCGCAGATGAACCTTCGTGTGTCACACAAACATGTTAATCAGTCGATTGAGGTCTACGGTACGACGCCTTTCTATCCAGAAGCCAACAACTGGTACATCGAAACAGGTCGTTTCATTACTGAGAACGACATTGAGCGAAGAGATCCGGTGTGTGTGATCGGTTCGGAAATCCATAAAGATTTATTTCAGATGCGAAATCCGATTGGGCTTGAACTCAGAATCGGTCCAGAACGTTTCACTGTGATTGGGGTTATGGAGGAAAAGGGTAATAGTATGGCAAGTGAGGGTTGGGATAATCGGGTGATTATTCCGATCACTACGCTGGGGATTCGTTTCATCGGGAAATATAAAGGCTGGATCTACCTGTTTTGCCAAGCCGAGAGCTACGAAAAAGTTGAGCAAGCGGTTGCTGAAATCAAGATTGCGATGCGTCAACAACACGGCGATGAAAAATATTTTGAATTTTTCACGGCGAAACAGATTATAAAACAGGTAGGCAATGTCAGCCGGATTGTGCAGATACTGCTCGGCGGTGTTGCGAGTGTCGCTTTGTTCGTTGGTGGCATCGGGATTATGAATATCATGTTGGTCTCAGTGACAGAACGGACTCGTGAAATCGGGTTACGTAAAGCGATCGGTGCGAGACGGCGCGACATCTTGACGCAATTCCTAATTGAAGCGATTGTTTTAAGCATTTGCGGCGGTCTCATCGGCATTCTCATCGGCAGCAGCCTCGCTTCTATTTCGGGTTTGATTATTTCTAAACTCATGGACGCGAGTTGGCCTGCCATTGTCTCTATTGAAGCGGCGTTCATTGCATTTAGCGTTTCTGCATTAATCGGAATATTCTTCGGACTGTACCCAGCGAACAAAGCCGCCGGTCTTACACCGACAGAGGCACTGCGTCACGAATAGTTATTGGCTTTCGGAAACCATCAGCAATCAACCTTCAGTTAAAAGACATCCGTGACGATTGACAGCCCCGCATCAAGAACTATTCTTCCAAAAACGAAAGGAGCACGCCCTGTGCGAAGTCGAACAACGAAAGTCCGCGCGGCAGTCGTCGGTCTCGGTTGGCCCGGGATGCAGCATCTCAAAGGCTATACTGCCGATCCGCGTTCAGAGGTAATCGCTGTCTGTGATTTAGATGAGACGCATGCCAAAGAGGTAGCAACACAACATAACATACCGAATATCTACACCAACCACTTAGAGATGTTGGAGAACAAAGACATTGATGCTGTGAGTGTCTGTCTGCCGAATTTCCTCCACGCGCCTATTTCTATCGACGCGTTGAACGCCGGTAAGCACGTGCTATGTGAAAAGCCTCCTGCTCGGAGTACGCAAGACGCAAAGGCTATGGCGGATGCAGCTGCCGAAAACGGTAAGACTTTAATGTACGCCCTCGTGCAGCGGTTTGATGGGAGTTCCCAGCACCTCAAACAGCTTGTGGAAGACGGCAAACTTGGCGATGTCTATTTCGGTAAAGCCGCTTACGTCCGACGGCGCGGCATTCCTATCGGTAAAGAAGGCTGGTTTGTTGATAGAGAACGTTCTGGTGGTGGTGCGCTCATCGATATTGGTGTTCATGCGTTAGATTGTATCTGGTGGTTAATGAACTCTCCAAGACCGGTTGAGGTTATGGGCACGTCGTACTCTCACTTTGGGCATCTTGTACCAGACGACGTTAAATACGATGTCGACGATGGGACTTTTGCGCACATCCTGTTTGAAAACGGCGCGACCATTATCTTGGAAACGACGTGGGCACTAAACCTGCCGGGTGATAATTACATTAAAATCGCTGGAACGAAAGCAGGCGCGACGCTCAACCCCTTTACGCTTTACACGGAAGAAAACGGCAAGGAAGTGGATAAACCGCTTGACGCGCCTTCGATTAACGGCTTTGACGAAGAGGTAAAACACTTCGTGGGGTGCATAGTGGATGGAAAAGTCCCTATATCTTCAGCAGAACAGGGTATCATGCTGATGCAGATGCTTGATGGCATTTACGAATCCTCAGAGAAGGGGCAATCAGTGTCTATCGCTGCCCTCAATACTGCGAAGGAATGAGATCCGTCTATCTGACTTTCCATGTCTATTTGGCGTTTGTGACGAAGTCATTCCAAAAGCGGATGCAATATCGGGTTGCCAACCTTGTGGGTTTGACCACCAATTTCTTTTTTTTGTTGGTGCATATTTTTGTCTATACTGCTTTCTACAAAGTTAGCACTGAGCCACAACCTCTCAATCTGGATGAAGTTATCACCTATTTTGTCCTTTGTCAGGTTTTTTTTATGCTCATGCCGTTTTGGGGGGGGCGCTCTGAAGTTACGAATGCGATCAAAGACGGTAGCGTCGCACTCCAACTCACTAAACCGGTAGACTTCCATGCATATTGGTTCTCGGATGAATGTGGTAGAGCCTGCTATTACTTATTCATGCGGGGCCTTCCGACCTTTCTTATCAGTATTATCTTCTTCACGGTTGAGATTCCGACGCAGCCGACGACCTTAGTGGCGTTTGCAGTTTCAATGACCCTCGCGACTTTCATGAGTGCTGCGATCACGATAGCGATTTTTAGTTCCGCGTTTTGGACGCTGGATACAACCGGGATTTCTGGACTCTCTTATTCTATAATCACCTTATTTTCCGGTATGCTGGTTCCGATTGCGTTATGGCCCGAATGGTTAGCACACATCGCGGCATGGCTGCCGTTTGGTGGTCTAATTGATATTCCGTTTAGTATCTATTTGGGTAAGATTACAGGTATTGAGGCATGGGGTGCTATAGGCAAACAGATGATATGGGTCGTCTTTTTCGTTGGGTTGGGACGGGTTCTTTTAAGACGCGGATTTTCTCGGCTCGTCATACAAGGCGGTTAGTAAGTATTTCCAAACAATGCACTATCTTTCACTCTACTTCCATTTTGTCAAACTTCGCATCCGTTCGCAGATGGCGTATCGGGTCTCGTTTATCTTTGATCTATTTGCACAAACGAGCGTTTCCGTCATCGATTTTTTCATGATTGCGCTGCTCTTTACGCGTTTCAAACAGTTAGCGGGATGGAGTCTATGGGAGGTTGGGTTTCTCTACGGCATGATTGGTATCTGCTTTGCTGTTGCTGAAATAATGGGGAGAGGCTTTGATGTCTTTCCGAGAAACGTTGTGCACGGAGCATTTGATACAATGCTCGTCCGCCCGCTTGGTACCTTTTATCAAGTTTTTGCGCATGAATTTCTACTTCGACGGATAGGTAAGATCGCACAAGCATTAGTCGTACTACTGATTGCCAACTCACAGTTAGATATTTCTTGGTCACTGGGCAAGGTTGGATTTCTGCTGGTTTCATTGGTAAGCGGTACCTGCTTTTTTATTGGACTTTTCGTAATTGGTGCGACGAGTTGTTTTTGGACGATTCAATCCATTGAGATCATTAATATTTTCACGAATGGTGGCGTTTTCATGGGAAGCTACCCATTTTCGATTTATCGGTGGTGGTTTCGGCATTTTTTTACTTTTATTATTCCACTGGCGTGTGTCAACTATTTCCCGTCCCTTTTTCTCTTGGAAAAAGTCGCGTCTTCTGGTGTTTCAGCGTTTGGCGTGATGTTAGCACCTTTTGCTGGATTTATCTTTCTTGGTGTTACCATGCTATTCTGGCGATGGGGTGTGTTGCGCTATCAGAGTACAGGGCATTAGATAGTTGTCAGTTATCGGTTATCAGTTTTCAGTTAAAGAAGTTCGTAAAGTCCAGTAAAGTCTCGTAAAGTGTAGCTAAAGTTGAGAAATCTGTAAAGTTGCTCTCACTGCGAGGCATTCACAACTTTAGCACACTTTAGAACACTTTGAAACTTTCATAACTTTCGCACACTTTCTAACATTGATAACTGAAAACTATTTCTCTGACGACTGACAACGCATACAGGTAAATCCATGATTGAAGTTGATAATCTCAGCAAAGCTTTCAAAGTCTATCACCACCGCAAAGGGTTTTTCGGGAGTTTCGTGAACCTCTTCTCCCGCAAACATCGCCTTGTTCAAGCGGTGGACAGCGTTTCATTCTCTGTAGCACGGGGTGAAATCGTGGGATATTTAGGACCGAACGGTGCTGGGAAATCAACAACTATTAAGATGTTGACCGGTATTTTGGTGCCTACGTCAGGCAATGTGACAGTGAACGGTTATATCCCACATCGTCAGCGCAAGGAGAATGCTAAACATATTGGCGTTGTGTTTGGACAGCGTTCACACCTGTGGTTTGATCTACCGGTGCAAGAATCGTTTGAATTGCTGCAGCGTATCTATCGGATTCCGCAGGCACAATACCGGCACAATGTGGAAGTGTTTGACGAATTGCTGAATCTTGGCGAGTTTTTTCAGACCCCAGTCCGCCAATTGAGTCTCGGTCAACGGATGCGTGCAGATATTGCGGCTGCGCTTCTGCACAATCCGGATGTGCTGTTTCTTGATGAACCGACAATCGGGTTGGATGTGGTTGCCAAGGCACGGATCCGCGAGTTCATTCAGCAAATTAACGCCGAACGGCAAGTCACGGTCGTCTTAACAACACACGATTTAGATGATGTCGAAAAACTCTGCAAACGCGTCATTCTCATTGATAATGCGAGGCTCTGTTTTGATGGCGAACTCGATGCACTCCGGCGGTTACTTTCGACGGAACGGATTTTGAGTGTTGATTACGCTGAAGCCTATTCAGACATTAGTATTCCGAATGCACACGTTGTCCATCAAGAAGAGACTCGCGTGCAGTACCGGTTTTCACCAGAGGAAATTAGCACAGCAGACCTTATCGGTGCGATACTCCAAAGGTTCAAAATCGTAGACATATCGGTTCAAGACCCTGATATTGAGGAATTAATCACAACTGTCTATGAGGATAACCTTACGCTTCAGCAGAAGCTTGCCGAAACGGATGCAATTGACTTGACAAACTGAAAAGCATAAGGTAAAATAAATAAACGGTTTGGTAAACCTACACCAATATTTGTCCTTACAGAAACTAATTTCTTTAAACCAGAAAGAACAATCTGAGTGGGTTTAGGGAATATGCGAGCAATCCGTGTCTTCGCCGTACTTCTTACCGTATTATGGTACGGAGGTGCGGTTGACGCGCAAGATTTTGTAACAGATGGACTCGTTGCCATGTATACCCTCAATAAGGCAGATATTGAGGGTGAAGTGGTCGAAGATGTCTTTGGGAAAAATGATGCAAAACTCGTTGGCAAGCTTGATTTTGTTGACGGGGCGAGACATGGTACCGGAGAAGCGTTGGCGTTTAAAGGAGAAGCAGAAAATTATATTGAAATCCCTGCTCTCGGTGACTTTGACTACGTTTCTATTGAATGCTACGCGTTGGAAAGTCAGTTTGGTGGTATTCAAGGCATCGTTTCAACGTGGGAATGGGCCGCTGGCAAAGTCCATTTCAAATTTGAGGCGAACCAGATTCAAGTTCATAAGAACGACGGGGTCAGGATTCGCTTGAATGCTGAAACTGACACTTGGTATCATATCATTTACACCAGCGACACCAAAGGAAATAAACTTAAGCTCTATGTTGATGGTAAGTTGATTGGTGAAGGACCTGCTGGTTTTACACCTGAAACTATGAATGAGCGTCGGATTGGTAGTGAACGCGACGGTGGATACCTCATTGGTATGATAGATAACGTCCGTATCTACGACCGAATCCTTGACGAAAAAGAGGTAGTGCAGAATTTTGAATCGAAAAGCGATCAATTATCTGTGGAACCTACTGGAAAACTCTCAACGACTTGGGGCACTCTCAAGGGGTTGAGAAATTGAAAAAGCGGCTCACAGAAACCAAAGCCGGTTTTAGAGACTATTGGGTGAGGTTTCCGTACCTCAGTCAGATGAAAATAACAGCGTAGCGATCATCTGATCGCGACTGCTTAGAGGAGATAAGTATGTTTTTGGTAACACGTTATTTCCGTTACACACTCACTGCAATTGCTATCATCGCCCTTAGTTTCGCGATGATAACCACAAGCGATGCGAATATTGATGAAAAGACAATTGCGGGGATGTGGACGTTTGAAGAAGGAAAAGGTAAGGAAGTAAAAGATCTCTCTGGTAACGGCACCGATGGTGAATTTGTTGGTGACCTGAAGTGGGCGGAAGGCAAATTCGGCGGCGGATTGGAGTTTGACGGCGCGGATACCTGGGTCAAACTCGGTACTAAGGGTGAAGATAAAACGTTGGCAGCCTTGGATTTCAAGGAATCTGAAGGCTTTTCCATACACGCTTATGTCTATGCAGCAGAGTCACCGACGGGCAAATGTGTGGTATGGAAAGGACTTGGATGTTCAACTTGGTCGCAGTTTTTACTCGGAACGGGTGCGCACGAGAACGGCGAAAATAATACGAACGCCGCGTTTCACATCCGAATCGCGAATGGCGGTGCGAAACTTGAAGTCCTCGGCGATGAAGTTCCAGATAAAGAGTGGGTGCACCTCGTTGGCACATGGGATGGATCAAAGCTTCATGTCTATGTTAACGGTAAGTTACAGAACAGCGAAGATGCGAAAGGACCGCCGTGGGCATCCCCTGAAGAAGTCTACATCGGCGCAGATCCTGGCTGTGGCAAACGCTGTCAGTGGAACGGTATCATTGATGAAGTTGTTATCTTCAACGTAGCACTCACCGATGACGAAGTCACAAAACTCGGTGAAGGGATTGAAGGCGCGTTAGACGTTGATGCCGCCGGAAAAGTGGCAACGACTTGGGGACAACTCAAATCCTCTCAATAGTCACCTTTTGAAACACGCACTGTCTATCCGAGATACGCAGTGCGTTGACAATGAGATGTCCGCCTCAATTTGGCGGACATCTTTGCTTAAGTAGAATTTACGCAAATTGAGCAAATATCGGACATTTAGACGCAAAAAGCGGTAACTTCCTTACTTTAAACCCCCTAAATCCCCCTTATCAGGGGGACTTTAAGACGGAATGCGTAAATCCTATTAAGGTCAAGTCTTATGAAACCGATTCAAAAAGCGATTATCCCCATTGCCGGATATGGGACCCGTCTTTTCCCGGCAACAAAAGCCGTGCCGAAAGCACTGTTTCCAATTATCGCGCAAGACGGTATCGCAAAACCGGTTATTCAGCTGATTATTGAAGAGGCTTTATCGGCGGGTGTGGAAGAAGTATGTATCGTTGCTCAACCCCAACAAGTCAATCCAATCACCGACTATTTCTCTGGCACCGTTGCTGATGCGATCCTTGAAAAAGCGGAATTGGCAGCGCAGGCGGACCGATTGGCGGAAATAGGGCAACGGTTGCATTTCGCTATTCAGGAGAAACCTGAAGGTTTCGGACACGCCATCTATTGCGCGAAGGATTTCGCGGCGGGTGAGCCGGTTATGATTCTGCTCGGTGACCATCTCTATATTTCAGAATCAGAGAACTCATGTGCCAAACAACTCGTGGATGTCTATTCACAAGTTGGACAGTCTGTGACAAGTTTGGATCTCTGCCACGAAAGCGAACTCTCGCTCAACGGCATTGTCCACGGCAGCCCTTCTGCTGAATCGCCACGGCTTTTTACATTGGCACAAATTTCTGAAAAACCGACGGCTGAGTTTGCACAAGAGCATCTCCGCGTGGACGGAACCCCAGAGGCGCAGTATCTCTGTAATTTCGGTATAGACCTTCTTACACCGCTCCTCTTTGATATACTGGACTATAACTACAGACACCGAATTGTGACGCACGGCGAGATTCAATTGCGGGATGCAATGGCGGGGATGATCAAACAGGAAGGCATGTCGGGGTACCGGGTCGCGGGTCAGCGTTATGATACAGGCAACCCACGCGAGCTGCTCAGGACTGTGAATGCTTTTGGTCTCCAGGGTCCCTATCAAGATGTCTTAGTCTAATGTTTCCCCGACCTCTAATGTGACAATTTCTACATTCTGAGATGCTGTTAATTGACGGAGTTCTTCTGGTGTTCCTGTTAAGAGTGGGAAGGTGCCATAATGGATGGGTAGGATCGCTGGCACGTTGAGCAGTTGTGCAGCATAAGCGGCTTCACGGGGTCCCATTGTGAAATGGTCGCCGATAGGGAGTAGTGCCAGATCGGGTTGGTAAATCTCACCTATAATCCGCATGTCTCCGAAGACGTTTGTATCCCCGGCGTGGTAGATTTTATAGCCGTTTGCGAACTCAATCACATAGCCTGCGGGTTCACCGAGATAGACCGTTGTGCCGTCTTCCTCTGTGAAACTGCTGCTGTGGTTTGCTGAAACCATCGTCGCCTTC
Organism: Candidatus Poribacteria bacterium; assembly: GCA_965208735.1. Taxonomy (GTDB): domain Bacteria; phylum Poribacteria; class WGA-4E; order WGA-4E; family WGA-3G; genus WGA-3G. Next base: position 2,301,070 of record CBDBPM010000002.1, on the reverse strand, counting down.
GTCCCACCGACTGTGACAGTCCCGCCCTTGTTCATCCCAATTGTATTATCAACGCCGTGCTTACCGAGCCATCCGGCGATTTCGACGATAGATACGACTGTCGGTGTGTGTTTTTTGGCGAGTGGCACGGCATCGCTAATATGGTCTGCGTGTCCGTGCGTTATGAGTATCACGTCAAGTGCATCGAAGGTTTTGAGTGGATCGGGACAGACGGGGTTGTTCGTCACCCACGGGTCGATGAGGAGTGTTTGTCCATCTGCTTCGATTTTGAAGGTGGAGTGTCCGAGCCATGTCAGGCGAATACCATTGTTAAGTCTCATTTTTCTAATTTTCCTTTAAACCCCCTAAATCCCCCTTATCAGGGGGACTTATGAACGTCTTTAACATGCCACCGCAAAGGGTTTGATGAGCACGCGTCCTTCTTATCAGGGGGACTTATGAACGTCTTTAACGCTTGCGCTGGCTTAAAACGATCTCTTTTAGTCTTTGTGCTATAATTTCTACTTCTTCCGGCATTAGGGTTTGTCCATTGATGAGAACACCGTCCGCGCCTGCGCCTGCAATATCAATAGAGGGTTCGCCAGTTTGTAGTTGGTGCAGGATTTCATTTCGTGTGATACCGAGGTGTTCTTCGTCAAATCGGATTTCGGTGCGCGGCATCGGTTGCCCGGCTTCGGAGGGGAAACTACGGTGGACTGTAACGCCCTGAGTGTCGGAGAATACTTCGTCATAGTAGGTAACTTGGTCCTCGTAAGATTGCTGCAATTCTTCGTGGTCGTGGTTCAGGTACCATTCCACTGCGGCAAGTAGTCCGACTAACTCTTCTTTACCTACCTTCATACCTCTACCGATAAATGGGTGCGGTGGTCCGTTGAAGGCGATCGCCTCAATCAGCGATTTTTTTCCGACGATTAATCCACTACTCTGGGGTCCGCACAACCCTTTTCCACCGCTGAAGAGTGCCAAATCCGCTCCCATCTGCGTGAAACGCCATAAGCTCTCTGGTGGTGGCAGCTGCGCTGCAGCGTCAACGATAAGCGGGACATCGTGCCTTTTTGCAATTGCGATGGCTTCTTCATAAGGCACCCATAGGTGTTCTCTACCGGGATTCGCGAAGTAGAAGATAGCAGCGGTTTTTTCGGTGATGGCGTTTTCTAATTCGGTGGGAGTCGTTCCGTTTTCGTCGCCTATCTCTACAAATGTGACACCGACCTGGCGGACAGCGAAATCGTATCCGACGCGACCGTGGCGATGGACAATGACTTCGTTTTTCATTGAGGCATCAAGATGGGGTAATTTTCCACGCTTCGCAGGATCGAGTCCGGTGATACATGCGGCGGTGCTGAGCGTCAAGGCAGCGGCGGCACCACAGGAGACATACGCTGCTTCGTTGTGGGTGAGCTTCGCGATTTCTTCGCCGACCCGTTTTTGGAGTTCGATGATGTCTACGAAGTGCTTGGAAGCATCAACCATCGCGACGACGACTTCAGGTGGCATAATGGAGCCACCGAGCCGTGTAAGCGTTGCGTTGCCGTTAATCACTGTGCGGATGCCTAAGCGTTTGTAGATGTTCATTTGAATGGTTGTCAGCTTGCTTCGCAGTGAGAATACGATTTTTCTGCGAAAAATCTTTCAGTACTCAGTTAAGAGACAATGTATAGCGGGTGTTTTTCTCGCAACTGCCACAAGCAAATCATTGAAAACTGAAAACTGAAAACTGCTAACCGACTTCCTCACCGTCTAATTTACCGACGTGGAGGTCAATTTCATCGCGGGACTCAATTTTTTCCACTTTGCCATCAGCCATGTGGAAGATGCGGTCAGAGACATCTAACATCTTGTGGTCGTGTGTCGCTGTGATGATGGTCACACCGCTTTCATCGTTGAGACGACGGAGTAGGTCAATGATTTCTAACCCAGTTTTGGTATCAAGGTTTCCAGTCGGTTCGTCAGCGAGGACAATCGCTGGGTCGTTTGCGAGGGAGCGTGCGATTGCGACGCGTTGCTGCTGTCCACCAGAAAGTTCTAACGGCTTGTGCTGTACACGGTCGCCGAGTCCAACGAGTGAGAGGAGTTCAACGCCTTTTTCTCTACTCTCATCAGCACTCATACCGGCGAAAATCATCGGGAGTGAGACGTTTTCGAGTGCCGTCATAACAGGGATGAGGTTAAATGACTGAAAGATGTAACCGATTTTCCGGCAGCGGAGCCATGCGAGTTCGTAGGCATCAAGTTGCGCGATGTCCACCTCATCGATGTAGACTCGGCCTTCAGTGGGTTTGTCGAGTCCGCCAATCATATTGAAGAGCGTTGATTTCCCGGAACCGGAGGGTCCCATAATTGAGATGTATTCACCGCGCTGGATTTGGAAATTGACACCGCGGAGCGCATCAACGGTCTGCGTACCCATCTCATAACGTTTGATGAGGTTACGAACGCGGACTGTGTTTTCCTTGGGAATGAGACGCTCGAGGCGTTCCGGTGTTTCGGCAAAAGTTGCGCCAACAACACCATTTTCTATTTGTTCGTTCATTTTTTCTCCTTACTGGTTGTCAGTTTTCAGTTAAGAGGTACTTTGGTTAACCCAAACTCCTTTTTATAGTAAAATCTGTAGTTAATTGTGCACTCTCAAACAGTCTGAATGCCTATGACAGGCATTCAGACTGGCACAAACTGGAAGTTTATGCTACAAAGATGTCCACTTATTTATGGGCTTCACTATAATCGGTGCGTGATACCAATAACTGACAATTATGCCTTTACCGCTTGTGTAGGAATCCAAGAAGTCCGGGTTTTGCTGGTTCGGGTTCCAAGGTTGCTGCGGGTGCGTTTTGTTGCGGGATAGCGAACTGTATAAAGTTCCGTTTGCCGAGCTGCTGCATAAACGTAAAGAGCGAGGTTTCTGCCTCTTTTCGTGTCAATTGGTACTGTTTTTGGACTCCGCTGATAATCTGCGAAATGGTATGCTTGCCGTCGCACATTTTCCACACGTAAGTTCCGATAGAATCAAGGACAATCACTCTTTTTCCGGGGAGCATGAAGAGTTTACTGACGAGTCGGATCCAGAGTGTTTCTTTTTGTGGAATGACGAGTGCGGCTTCGCCTTTGTCGTCTATCTCCCAATTTATCAGCTGATTCCGCACAGGCAACGCCTTCATGACCCGTGTCCGGTCCATGTCGGGACGTTTTTTGAGTTTGAGGGTATAGAGAATTCTGTTTAGCATATTGGTTGTCGGTTGTCGGCTGTCAGCCGTCAGTTACCGTCATTGACGGTGCCTAACAACTGATTGCTGATTGCTGATTGCGATCAATGGCATTCGATGCTTTCAGCGACCTTTTGGACAGTTGGGGAGGCATTGTTGCTCCCGATGGATTGGATGACATAGATACGATTGGAATGATTGCAATGCCAGAGGTGAAACACAAGTGCTGTCCGTTTGGAAAGTTTATCGAGTGCCAGCACAGGACTGAACGGTACGCCATCGTAGAGTCGTGTCTGTTCTCCAATCAGTGTCAGGCGTTCATCTTCTGAATCCGTATGCGATGTCACCTCAAACCCGTAGCCGCGAATCGCTTTTGCGTATTTTGCGCGGAACCATGCTTCGAGTGGGTTCGGATCATTTTCATAGTCGCCGAGCAGTATCTCAGCCGGCCCGTATCGTTCGACGCTCAACCGCCCTTTGTCGGGTGGCGAAAAATCTATGTTTCCGCCAGAACTGTTCGTCTTTCGCAGGCGGTTCGCTACCAATTTCGCAATCTTTATAGGCATCTGAAAACGTGCAGGTTTGGCTCCAAACGCAAACAGCAGATAGCCGCTGAGCAGTTTCTGACGTTCTAATTTGTATTGTTTCGGCACCCCCAACTTGAGTCCGTAAGCACTCCACAATGTTTGTGATGCTTCACTACGGTCTACAATTGATTGGAAAATTCGGAGTACCGTGGGTCGCCAGTTCTCTTTGAGCCGTCCCATCACCTGTACGATTGTGATGCGTTTTCCGGCGTGGAAAATCAACCCGTTGGCACGGATGTCGCCCTTCCAACTGAAACCGAGGACCGTGCGTCCCTCAAAGAAGCCTTCTTCTTTAACAAGATCAACGTTCCGGCGGAAAGAAAGCTCGCTGCCTCTTCTTTTGTAGGTCTTGCGAATCAACTTGAAGTAGTCGTCAAGTGTTGCATGAAGATCTGGCTTTTTACGTCGCGTATGCGCCCATTTGAGTTCAAGGCGAGGCATATCACCGTCATCAAGCCGGAGATAGCCTGTTTTCTGATCTCCGCTGAGTCCGCTAAGTTCCCATGTCGTGGGTACTTCGAGTTGTATGCCCGCCCAGCCAAAAATAGTCCAGTCCATGTTTTAATAGTTATAAGTTATAAGTTATAAGTTATAAGTTAAAGAGGTTTCTGATTAGAAGAATGCCTCTTGTAGCATAACCAAGTTCTATGTTTCGAGTCTTTTTAATAAGGTAATTAGCATCTTCTTCACGCTAATAATTATATCCTCTAACTGATCATATTGATCAGAACCGAGATATTTAAGATCATGCGCAAGAAAAAGGAGATACTCCGTTTCACTCGTCGAACCTATTGCGATCTGAAGAAAACGCGCGAATTCAGCAGAACTCTTTCTTCCACACCCCTCGGCAATGTTCGTTGGAATTGAGGCAGACGCGCGCCGGATTTGGCTTGTAAGCCCATATATCTCTTCACGCGGGAATTGGGATGTTAAATTATATACCCTCATAGTTAAATCATGAGATTTTTCCCAAACCATCAACTTCTTGAAATCTTGCATACCTCTTAACGACCAAATGGAGGGTTGTTAGTTAAGAAGGTTTCTGTGGCAGCTACAGTGAACAGGACTGACACAAAAGGTCTCTTGAACTAACAACCTATAACCAATAACTTATAACCATTAAAACGGTTTAACGATGACGGCTTTGGAGACGAGGGCAATAGCGACGGTGCCCATGCCGATGAGGCCGACCCCACACGCAAATCCAGCTGCGAGGACTGGGTTGAACATATACCAACGTTTCATGCCGAATCGTTTAATCATATAGAATCGCCCGATAACTGCCCCGAGTAGCCGTGCCATCATGCTGCCCGGATCAGCCCCAATACCACCGACAATACCGTAGAACCACATTGAGGGTAGTTTGAAAACCCACAACATCCCGTAGATGGCCAGACTCCCGGTAAACCCAGCGGCGACATAATCGCCGCGAATTGCTTGGAGCATCTCGCTATTTCCATCCCGCAGCGATGTCTTCCAGAGACACTCGTTTGTTGCATTAATCGGCCACATCATCTGTGCATACGGATACTGTGCACTCGGGATAGGGGCAATCTTCCAGATAAAGTGCATCACCACAATCCCGCTGACAATCAGGATCGGCATAATCAGGAGTGTACCAGCAAGATTTGAAGTGAAGGTTGTACCTGTCAATTCAAGTACTCGCCAACTCTGTGTGCCGCGTCCGTAATCTTCGTCTGGTAGTGGTGCGAACCAGATATCTACTTCCTCATATCGGCTTAAGATAAAGGTAATTTCGTGTAGATACGGTATATCAAATAGGTCGCGTCCTAACACCCCGAAGGTCCGTGCAGTGATATACGAGTTGAGCGGTGTATACAGGAATGCAAAGCCTAACAGGAAGCTCAGTGGGAAATTCGGTACCATCCAATGGATGAGCCAAACAAATCCACCCATACCGGCTAACCACAACAATCCCATCAACCATATCGGGAAATCACCTCGGTTTGGAGGCGGAGCGAAGACGCCGCGTTCGCCAGCGGTTTTCTTGGTTCTCCCCATTTTAAAGAGCATCGGCACCGAAGCCGCCATACCGACAACTGCGAAACTAAAAGATTTCCCCATGCCGCAGCTCATCCAGAAATCCAGACCATTAAACAGACCGACCCCACGGACATCCAAACCCGGTTTCCACTGGTGGAGTATCTCAAATCGGTACAGAATTTGTGGGTTCAAGACGAATTGAGTTGCCATTGCAGCAATAAATTCCGTCATTACAATCGGGAATGGCAGCACGAACCCAAAGAGCATCTGTCCGAAATCGGTTCGGAAGGCAAACACACCTGTTGGTGCGAAGCCTTCAATACTCTGCGTAAAATCTATCCATGGAATCTTCAGGATCTGAATCGGTTGGCTCATCATGACCCCAGTGAGCGAAGGCACACCGATGTAGAGGAACCCCCAGATGAGTCCTGCCATAGAGCCGATAGAGAAGACCCGCCATCGCCAAGTCTCTTCTTTTCCTGTCGTTTCTGCGAGTGCGGTTGCTCCCTGTGCGGTAATGGGTGCCATTGGATATGGGAGGCGTTCAAGGTCCGCCGTAAGCCGGAACAAGATGTACTGCGCACTCACAGATCGCAAAGTTCCGAGGAGTTTTCCTACGAGGTAGATCCCGATAGGCAGAAGCCAGTCTGGATGTAAGAGGCTCCGCGTAAGCACTCCGACAGAATCACCTGCTGGTACGACCCACTCTGGAATTTTGTCAGCAATTTCATAGGAAGCTGCCTGCGGGGTATTGATAAAGTAGGCGTACCAGATAAAACTTCGGTACTGCATACCGCTTCCGACGGCTGCACCGGTTAACCCGAGGAGCATATAGAGTTCCTGTCGCCGGGCAGTCGTAAAGGACCGCCGCGCGAGCTCAGTGAACAGAATGACTGCGACCCAAGGCGCTGCACCAGCACCGGATTCGCCGGATACATAACTGAGATAGATGGAGCCTGGCATCATCAACAGGCCAACGAAAAGTGCCCCGATGAACACTTTAACCGTTAGCCCCGACTCAAAGGTACGGATCCCGCCTTCGATGTCGTATCGCTGTGCCCACGCTTGCCATTCATCTGCTTGTGTTACTCTTTCTCTCGCCAAATTGAATGTTCTCCTTCCATTAGTTATCAGTTATCGGTAAGAAATTTCCTTCCTGAGGACCGATAACTGATGACCGACAACTAATCCTTACCCTTCGTCTCCCTCTTCAGAGTTGTCTGTGCCTCGTAACTCTTCCCAGAAATGGGCGCAGAAGATACCAAGTATCAGCACAAGAGCCGAGAACATTTGCCATTGCCAACGTCCTTCAAAGATGATAATACTAAACAGCCACAAGAAGGTGCCCAGGATAATAATGAAACTTGCTATTTTTTCCACGTTTTCTGTCCTTTTTTAATTCGCAATCAGCCATCGTAAACCTTCGGTTTCCGTCAGCCCTGAGAGGCTTTAGAATTCTCTTAACCCTCTTTAGCCTGAACACTGATTGCTTGACGGCTGACGGCTTCTTTTTAATCCGCTGGTGTCGGCACCGCATCCATTTGTGAGGCTTCTTCTGCTGATGCGTCCGTGCCTTCAGTTCTGCCGCGTTCATGAAATTCGGAACGAATATCGACACTGAACGTCCGCCAGATGAGGAGCTGCTTCCGTAGCAGGTTGAGGAACCGTCGGTTGACCCGTTTCCAAGAAGCGATCTCGCCACTCTCTCGATGTACATCCAATGTAATTTTGAAGAGATCTTCCTCTTCGCCCCCGACTGGAGATGTAACGAATTGAATTGATTGGCTCACCCCCAAGTCGTAAGGTGCCAACCACACCATCATACCGATTTGGTATGAGTCTTCTTCCGTTTCACTGAAGGCGACTTGGTCGGTGTAGAAATCGCTTGCGGATTCATCGGCGTGCGCCTCAAAATAGTCGCGCATAAAGACGTTCAAGCCGAGTGCTTCCTCTTCCAACACAGTAAAGGGGAGGTTGAAGTGCCATACGTCGCCTTCTGGTTCCGGGAGTTTCCATTTACGTTCAATATCGGGGACAGCCATCCGTGAGGCTTTGATTGCCGGATACAGGGTACTCAGCAGCACCACAATCATGACAATAATCGTTGCGATAACGGTTGACATCGATGAATAGTTGAGCGTCAACCCTGCGAGCCATCCGAAATGTACGAGGGTTGTCGCGATGGCTTGTCCCATGAGATAACCTAACACTGCCCCGACGATAGCGTATACGCATGCTTCAGCAAGGAAGAGAAAAGCGATATGTACGGGTGCAAGGCCGACAGAACTGTAAATACTGATCTCTCGGACCCGTTCATAGACTGCGCCAAGCATTGTGTTGAGTACGATGAGTGCGGCAATCAAAATCGGCACGAATAGGTTGCCCATTCCACTGAAACTCGTCATCCCGATACTGCTATAGAGGTAAGTGTCTTTATCGCGTCCGACGAAGAAGTCAAGTGCGATACGGTTCATGAGCGGTGCCATGATGAGGTCCAACTTATCAATCGCTCCGAGCAGTTTCGGGTCATCGTCTCTCGGTTCCATGTTAACGGCGACGCTGCGGAGCGTGCCGCCTTGGTTCATGACGACCTGATAAGGCAGAATAGCGATACTGTCTGGCGTGAGGTGGAGATATTTTTGCAATTCACCTTCAAGCGTCTCATCCCCGGTAGCACCGCGACTGCGTTGCTGTTGCATTAATTGATAATCGACGGGTGTAAGTTCTTCACCATCGTTATCCGTAAGGTCTTTGAACCCGATGCCGAGGACCCCGACGACGGTAAAGTCCGCGCCGTATACAGAGACAGTCGCCTTGCCCATATCGCTTTCGGTGATTTTCAGCAATTCTGCCATCCCTTTCGGGAGGACAATTGCATAGGGCCACTCTGTGGGCCATTCGCTGGCATCAGCAGGATCAAACCACTTTCCATATTGCAGGTATCTATTAATACCACTGACAGCAGGTTCCCCTTCGCTCATCCCGACGAGCATGTTTGCAGCGAACGTCAATGCTTCACCGGTGAGTTGATGCGTCGGGGGTGATGTATCTGCAGTGTTTGGTGTGCGCGTTAGCTGCACAAACGACTGATCCCCGGTTCCTGAGGATTGATACCACGCGCGTGGTGCAACGACGTTTCGGACGGTCACAATAGATTCTTCATCTACCCGTTCAATGAAACCGTTCTGCTCTAAAGCGGCGATTGCTTCTGCCACTTCAACCGGCTGTTGTCCCTGTTTGACGAGGATTTCATTTTTCCGTTGCAGGAGCCGTTCTAAAGCGGTGAGTGTAATCTGCGTCTTCTGCATATCGTTTCGCACAGAGGTCAACACCGGTTCCTCAAGCGGACGCCAGTATTGATCACGGATAAGGAGTCCTGTATAACGCGGTGTCACTTGTGGGAGACTCGTTCTATTCGGATGCATAAACGTCCGCACGGAAGTAAACGAGATAACGGTGAAAGTAAGAATTACCAACGTGCAACATGTCAGGATCGTCCGTCCTTTCCGTTTCCGCATATTGGAAATCCCTAAACTAAACGCTGCAGCACTTGCGCTCAACCTACCGACATCAGCCTTGTAAACCTTGCTGCCCTCTTGCCGAATTTTTTCGAGTTGTTCCTCGAATTTCCGGACGATGATGCTGATGACGATAACCGTCAACGCAAGCACAACGAACGCTATTAGAATAATCACAGGGGTCGTCGTAATCTGGAAGGCAGGGTGAACTTGGCTTAAGAAGAAGAACACGAGTAAAAAGATACCGAACGAGCCAAGAATTTGTTTATGGATATTTGGGAAACCGAAGATGAGCCGCTCCATAAAGTAGGCGAACGGCATCAACAATGCAAGATAGAACATCACACCGTTGACGACATCGTTACCGGTCTGTTTGACATCCGGGTATGCGCGAGATTCATACCCCCATGCGGCGCGTGCGAGTTTGAGTGCCTGTTGATAGTCACTTTGGAGGAGTTCAGCCTCGGCGCGTGCGAGGTATTCATTGGCGAATTGATGTAGTTTGTCGAGCCGGTCGCTGGAGATACCGAAACGTTTATAGAGTCGTGATCGGTTCTCATCAAGCCACCACATATCTCGAACAACGACGTAGGGTGTGAGACGGATTCGTCCATTTTCACGAACGACAAACCCTTCGCCAGTGTAAAGCGTCGGATTCTTCATCCCACTCTTCGTCGCTTTGATGAGTAAGAGTCGTTTCCCGATCTGCCCGTAAGCCATTCCGATTTTAATACGGGTGTTCGGTTCGCTGTAGACGAGGGCGATGGGTTCAGCTGCGGAGACGCCTTCCTGTTGCCACGGTTTGGACATTCCATATTTCTCGGGCGCGCTATCGGTGAGTGCGTCATAAATTTCAAGTTCACGCAAGGTTCGGAGATACCGCTGGTCGACCAAATCATAGATCGTCGTGGAGACACAGGGGAATGTTACGACACGGCACCCACGCCTACGGGTATTAATAGGTACTTTATTTGGGAGAAGTTTTGCCCCATAGTTCCCTAAATCGGGTGCGAAGACGATGTCGCCTGAATCCTTGTCAAGAATGTATGCTTCGACCTCTTGTGCGCCACCGAGTCGACGTGTGGCTCTCCCTTCCATGGCTAAACCAGCAACCTCAAAATTTCCTTTGTTATCACCCATGACGAATAGGTCGCCGCGTACGCCCATCATGGTTTTATGTTTTCTGCGAAGTGTCAAGATGGGATAAGGTACGGGTTTATTGGGAAGTGCGGACTCACGTGCATCGAATTCGACGACATCACCGAAGAGGTTGCAGTAGAAATTGCCGACTCGAGCTGCGGTAGGCATCTCTTCATCTCGGAGTGCTTGGATGAGGAGTGAAGCCAATGTCTGTGCTTGCTGATGGAGATTACCGCCTTCGCGCAAATCAACGCGGTCAATTGTGTCAAGTGGGGTATCAGTTAAGACGCGTGCGTCTTCAATCGTTGCGAAAGCGATTCCGGTTTTCCCGACAAGCGTTGCGACCTCGCTGTCAAAGGCGATTTTACCGGGAATGTATGTTTTCCATGTCTTTCCGCCGCTTGCGGATATGGCGTTAACGAAGTTGGATTGTCCGCCGAGTCCAGCGATTGAAATGAGGGTTTTGATGTCCTCAATCTCATCTTCGGAGAAGGTATCGGGATCCTCGTGCCGGAGTCGGAGCATTGTGTCGAGCTGCTCACGTGTCCGAATGCTGTTCTTCCGATTTTTCTTTGCGGTGCGTACATCGTTTCGGATGAAACGCTCAACCTCTTTTCGGATATAATCCATATCCTTCAGCATATCCTCGGAAGGTTCGCCTTGATTGCGCCACTGCTCAAACTGCATCTTCATCAGTCGGCTCACACCGCTGAGTCCAGTGAGTTTGTTGAAGTGCGAACTGAGTAGCGTTTCAAGAGTTTTACCTTCGAGTGCGGTTTTATCGGAAATCCCATTTGCGACCGTCCATTGGCGTGCCATAACTGCTTGCCGGATCTGGTCATCTGTCCATTGCCAAAGTTTTCGGATACGGACCCCGAAGTCGGCATCTTGTGCGTAGGTAGCGAGTTTATTACCGATACTGGCAAATTCACGACGTAGCACAAATTCGGGTTCTTGGTCGTAGAACCACCCCTTATTGAATACACCGAACTGATTCGATTGCGACGAGAGATCGATACTAATATAGAGTGAGGTATAATAGCGGTTGAATAGGTCTTGGAGCGCGATAGCGGCTTCAATCTGCCCGAGTTTCCGGTTGTACTCACCTGTATCAATACGCAACATCTTTTCAATACGACTCTGGATATTGCGGAAGCGTGCATTCCGGAGCGTTAGCATGTTATCGCGTAGGAGGGTCTTCGTTTCTTCATCGAAATCTGCATACAATGTCGGAAGACGCTCGATAAGATTTTCGAGTGCTACAATGTCCGTATCTGCTCGCTTTTTAACAATCGCTAATAGTTCTGTTTCATTAATGTATGATGCGATACGTAAGCGGAGTTTCAGTGCCTGATCTACTTCATCGCCGGATAGATAGTTTTCCAAAATGAGGCGTTCTTCAGCCAAATATTCGCGTCCTAATGTTCCAACAGTTGCGAGTAAGTTTTCAATACGTGTTCGCTCCAATCGAGCGTTCCGAAGTGCTATTTCAAAGATACTCTGTTTGTCCTTGAGCAGATCAGCTGTTAGTATACCGGTGTCAGCAGCGTCCTCGGATTCGGCTAAGCGTTGTCGGAGTTGGGTATCAATAGTGTTTAGCCGTTCTACACCGGCTTTCGATAAGAACTGCCCGCCATAAATCAATTGGTTGGGTTCTTGCGACAATACTGTTTCCTTGAGTTTCCGAATGCTTGCCTTAATTCCATCTTCAACGGGCTGGCTGTCAGGGATTTGTGAAAGAATTTTTTCAAGCAGTTGAGTTTCCTGTTGGATTGCCGCTGCTTGGGTGTCGGTGGCATTACGCAAAACGCTGCGCGCTTCTTTGGCTTTATTGAGTGAATGTAAATCGAGGTGTCGGTCGAGTACTTTTTCAGGGGTCCACATCAGGGCAAACTTACGTTTGTCGCTCAGTTCCCAGTCTGCGAGGACTTTGTTAAGCATTTCAATATCAGGCACGAGTTCTTCGGGGAGATCTTCAGGGACCGATATATACCAATCCGAATCTTGTTGTACAGGCAAAAGATATGCGTCATTCGGATGCTTCGCGTATTCGTCGATATCCCCTGCTTCTACAGCGCGAGTGAGCTTATTCACCGCCCATATATCAAGTCGAGCTATCGGCAGCGCCAACTCCACAATTAATTCGTGCTGCGCTTCACGGCTCGTGCTAAGTGCTTCGGTACGGACTTCAGCTAACCTTTTAACAATATCTCGGAGGAAATGTGTTGTTTGTAACGCCTCTTTCTTAGAACGTGCGAGATTTGCCAACAACCGACTCTTCTCTTCACCGGTAAAACCTTGCTTCTCTCGCTTTCGGTTCCTATCAGCCTGCTTCTTCTGGCGCTCTGAGAAATCACGTTGTTGATTCGTGAGCCCTTCAATCTCAGAACGAGTTTCTGCCAAGCCATCCAGAGTTGTCCCCAGCGATTCCAGATCCTCTTTTACGTTGTGTATACCGTGGAAAAAATCAGCGGGGAGATCAACGAGCACGTTCCGGTCAATAGAAAGTAGGAGCCTTCTGCCCAATTCTTCAAATTCGATGATGTCCGTAGAGAGTCCACGGCGGAGCCCGTGCATTGTTGGTGTTCCGGGTGAATCTGTCGCAGCTCCGACAATATCCTGCCCGATGCCTTCCATGAAGGCACGCATGCCAGCGAGCCCTTGGAAGTGTCCATCAACTGCGACAAAAAGGATGGAGTAGCCTGGACGATACTGTGGTTGACTAAAGAGGTGCGCGAGTTCCATCATGGTTGCGATGCCGCACGTCGGATCTGCCCCAGGTGCCATCGCTGGCACTACAGACATGGAATCGTAATAAGCGGTGATAACGACGAGTTCGTCGCGTAGTGTGGGGTCTCCACCTTCCAAAAATCCGCGTATATTCTGTCCGACGCGGCGTTCCCAAGTCATTTTACCTCTGACCTGGACGTTCACCTGATTGCCTTGCGCGTGCTGTTCTTCAAGCACATTCGTGAGAACGTGGGCATCTTCTTTAGAGATCCAAAATCGTGGTATGTTAGCGGGGACGGTGCCAAACTTGTTTTCTGCTTCTCCGCGAATAGTTGTTTCAGGTTGGATGAAGATAACAGCGGTGCCACCGAGCATTGCGGCGTTGATGTATCGGGTGCTGGAGTTAAAGTCGAGGAGTACAATCGCGCCTTTCGGGATAAAGACATTTGCTTCGCTGGCAGCGACGAATTCACCGGACTCATCAATTTGTCCGTCGTTGTTGTTATCAATGCCATCGGTAGCGTCGCCAGGAATTTCATCTGTCCAACCGTCGGCATCGTTGTCAATCCCATCCGTTGCCCATCCTCGAATTTCAGAGAGCAGCGGGATCTCGCCATATTCATCAATAGTGCCGTCCTCATCGTTATCAATGCCGTCGGACGCTTTTTGTAGGTGTTCATTAAGTATATCATCAGTGATACTGGCTTCAGTGATTCGATAGCGTCGAGCGAGCGTTGTGAGGGTATCGCCATCTTGGAGTTCATACCAGAATCCGCCGATGTTGGTGCCGTTGAAATCGGCGAGTTCGCCATCGTCGCCGTAAAGGAGGGGACCGGATAAACCGCCTGTCGGAATAAACACAGTACTCCCTTCAACAACAGGGCTCGCCAAAAATTCGTTTCGGCTTTCGGCAAGGATAGCGGCTTCGTCAACTTGGTAGCTTTCGGCGATGTCTTGCAGTGTTTCGCCTGCCAACACGGTGTGTTTAATGCCGTCTGCTAATAGTGAGGTACGCACAAGGTTGGGCCAGAGTGGTGTGAGTTTAAAGGTATGTAGAACAGTAGCGTCAGGCGAGAGCACCTCAATGAGGCTATCGCCGTGGTCAATCGGTACAGTGACTGGGAATTCGCGACTCTCAACATTTTGCAAACCGATTTCGACGAATCGGTCAAAGATGTATTTGCTACCACTTGCGGCTTGTGGGTAGCCTGTCACCCGGCTCTCAAGACTCGACAGACGTGCAATGTCCTTGCGGATGTTACCGATAGAGAGGTCATCCCGGATCTGGATAGCAGCAGTTTTCATGCCAGTACTGGTAACCGTTTGCGCATGCGCGGGATGGTGCAACTGGATAGCCAGCGTGACAGAAAGAAAAAATGTTAATACACTTATTAGGACAGTGAAGTGTCGTGAGCCATATTTGCGACGCTTACGAATTCTCATATTGTTAAAGTCTCCCACCTTTTCTGGTTTCTCACATTTCCCACAATAACACATTGGGGTATTTTGCCGAGGATGCCTATAAAACCTACAAAGCCACATTGTGCGAAACAAATTCGCCACTGGTTTGTAATATAGCATGTGGCCTACTTATCCTTTTTTCTCCTTATGGACTCGGCATCATTGGCTTTTTTTAAATATCCGCTTTTCGGAATCTTTTGTAATATAATCTTGGCAATAATTAGATATATTTTATACTATTACTGCAATTTTTGTCAAATTAAAATTTGCATTTACGTTTTTTTTGAGTTAAAATATAATTCACGCCTTCGTCTCTCCACTGAAGCAGCATACTCTTAAATGAAACTGCACCTCTTAAAACTATGGAAGCGATGCCAAAATTACAAAAGAACTCAGAGGCAGTTCAATGGTGCCTGCCTCTCTGAGCAAAGGAGTCAAACGTGAACAAAGAACCTGAAGAACCAAAGGTCGACAAAGTCGTTTCACGCATAAAGATGCGTCGTCGTGAATTGAAGTTAACGCAAACAGAACTCGCTAAAGAAGCGAATTTAACGCCTGCCGCAATTTCGCAATTTGAATCGGGAACTCGTAAGCCCTCGTTCAAGACACTTTCCAGCCTCTCTGACGCTTTAAAAGTTACGACCGACTATCTACTCGGAAAAGCAGAGAAAAGCCACAATGATCTCTTAGCGGACCCGAAGGTCAATGCTATGTTCAAAGGGATGATGAAATTTACAGAGAAAGACAAAGAGACACTCTATGAGTTCTATGAATTCCTAAAAATGAAAGCGGAGACACAAGCAGCGTCAACAGAAGAAACATCTTAAGATACGGAGTAGCGGACTACGCATTCAACGAGATTCAGTCGTTGTGCGAGGATGCAACTTTAGTATAGAAGATGGAACCCAATTTATTTTTGCTTAGATCTGTACATTCCTGTACGCATTGCCTTTTTATGTTGCTTCAAAAGGGTTTGGCGAAATTCAGACAGTTTTATTTTCGGCATTACAGGATATGTACCGTTCTAAGCATTAACTAAAACCACTTTACCGAAATTTTGACGATTCTCTAACAATAAGTGAGCCTCACCGGCACGGTGTAGCGGCAAAGTCCGGTCTATAATAGGCTCCAACTTTCCTTGTGCGGCGAGATGGACAAGCGTCCGGAGTTCAGTGACTGTGCCGAGTGCGGATCCCATTACGGTTAGCTGCTTCTGATACAGTTTTCGGATGTTAATTGTCCCGATGTTCCCAGTTGTAACACCACAGGAGACGAGTCTACCATTTTTAGCGAGGCACGCAATACTTTGCTCCCATGTCGCAGCACCGACATGTTCAAGTACAACGTCCACGCCTCGTCCATCCGTAGCCTCAAGTACAACCTCTGAGAAATCCATGTCTTTGTAGTTAATTGTAATGTCTGCCCCCATCTCCCGTGCGCGTGCGAGTTTCTCATCACTACTTGCGGTAGCCAAGACTCTTGCACCGGTCAACTTTGCGATTTGTAGCCCTGCGCTGCCGACACCACCCCCTACTCCAAGAATTAAGATATCCTCGCCAGGACGAAGCACGGCACGTGTCATCAGCATGTGCCATGCCGTGAGATACGCAATCGGCATCGCAGCGGCGTTAACGCATGACAGTGCGTCCGGTATCTGAATGGCATTTCGGGCAGGTGCTCTCACATATTCTGCGTACCCACCGTTGGTTTGGAAGCCGATGAGTTCCTGAGTGTCACACAAGTTTTCCGTACCGGTGCGGCAGTCGTTACAGACCCCGCACGGGATACACGGTGCGAGGACAACCCGATCTCCAACCGCTACACCGCGGGCTGTGTTCCCAATCTCTGCGATTGTCCCAGCGATGTCAGAGCCGAGTATATGTGGTGTCTCACCGCGTTGGAATTTCTCCGCTATTTCCGGTCGGTTCCGTCGTGCATGGAGGTCCAAGTAGTTCACTGCACAGGCTTCGACTTTAACGAGCACTTCGTCAGCACCAGGTACCGGTTTCGGTATGTGTGTATAGCGAAGGACATCCACGCTGCCTTGTTGTGAAAAACCGACTGCTTTCATAATAGAATTATATCATTTTTTTGTAAGTTTTGCAAGTGAATTTGGCGTTGCGATTGCGGCAAAGAGGTGTTATAATTTTAGGACTTACGTATAAAATGCAAGGTGGTAGCTTTTGGTAGCTTGTGGTAGCTTGTGAATTGTGACTTATTTTAGGAGGTTTTTATGGAATTCGACAACAGTGGTGATCGTTTGAAGGGTGAGACACCGTTGGCTTATAGGTATTACGAGTTGTATCGTGATATGGTGCCGGATGAGCGTTCTTTACAGGTGTTATGTGACCGCGAGGTTACCGGTAAAAAAAGATCTATAGGTGTTTTAAAGCGTTGGTCGAGTCAATACAATTGGCAGGTGCGTGTTGCTATGTATGACGCTGAGGTTGCGCGTGCTGCGTATCAGGAAAAGTTTGTTCAGCGTCGTTCGGAGGTATCTGCGTTTATAGATGCGGATATGGCGATTTCGCTTAAGTTTCAGAAGATTTGTGAGGCTCGCCTTGAGGCGTTGGAAGCGGCTGGGGAGGATGTGGATTGCAAGGAGTTGCGTCAATTGGCGTTGACTTATAAAGAGTGTCGGGAGTGGTTAAAGAATCTGATAGGTATTTTAGCGGAGGTGTCAGATGAAGAATCGGCGGAAGAAGATTAATTTTCATGAGTGGCGTTATCCGAATTTGTTGAAATCAAATGTGGCGTTGGTGTCTCCGGATCGTCTTGAGGCGTTGTATACAGAATGGCTTAATTTTTCTGTTCAGTTTGATAGGCGTATTGAGGAGTGGTATCAAGATTTTTGTGATGGCAAGTTTCGGAAGTGGTCTGATAATTCTGACAGTCGTGGGTCGAAGAAGGGCGATTTTGTGGCGTTTCGGGGTTGGTATGAGAAGAATCGGGCTGCGTTGCGTTCTGCGGTATTTCAATCGTATAAAGCGTATCGAGATGCAGAACGTGCGGCATTACATAATCGCTTTTGTAATTTGGATCCTATCAAATTCAATTATGAGGTTTCACTTGGTTATGCGGGTAGGTGGTTAGTGATTCTTGAGAAATCTTATCCGGATACGATGGCGACCTACCATTTGGCGGAGGCTTTTCTGTTGGATGTTGCGATTGTAGAATTTGTTTTTTTAGAAGAGACGGCATCTGTTCGGGAGAGTCAGGTATATCATGACTGGTTTCTGGAGAATGAGGCGCGTGAGATGCGTGATCCGTTTTCAGATGCAGACGATGATGAGAAGCCGTGGCATTGGAGATTGGATTTAAAATTAAAAGTGCATGGCTGTCAGGACGCCAAGGAGCGTTCAGCGTCTATTGTTTCGGAGGTGCGTGCCCGGGTTTCTTCAGAGGATCCTGATGAAGAGGTTGTGGATTTGATAGCTGCGGAGCGTGGGCGTTTTTTATCGAGTGATATGGATTTTGAGTCTGCTCGGTCGTCAGTGATTTCGTCTGGTTTTTCCTCTTTTTCCTCTGATTCTTTTTCATTAAGTTTTCTGGATCTGTTAGCGAAAATAGAAGAATATTTGCAAGAGTGGGATGTAAATAGTAGAAGTGCTGGGTGGGATGTTCTTGCTGTTGAAGCCCAGAAAGAAGAGGAGGCTATCCGTGCTGAATTAGAGGAGTTGGCGCTTGTGCTTGAAACCGAGAAAGATGTGGGGTAAATTTGGTAAGTGCGTGGCGTTGTTAGATTGGCAGGTGTGGGTTTATAGTATTTAAGGGTTATAATGCGGTTCCGAGATTGTGTCGTCGAGGGTTTCACGCCATGTATTTTCAAAGAGCATTTGGAAAGCGAGGGTCGTGTTATTTTGTGCTTTAGCGTAGATGGTGCCGTGTTGCGTAGCGTTTTGATATGCTTCTTCTAATGTTTTGATAAGTTTCTGTTTGTAAGTGGTATCGCTATTGCCTTCGAGGTATTGCCCTTTAGTTTCAAAGATGCAGAGTTTTTGGCTGCCATCTGTCTCGGGTTGTAAGCATGCGATGAAGTCGGGATAGATTCGGTCGCGTCGCCATCCTTGTAAGAAGTATCCTTGTTTTGCTGCGATTCGGTGCCACCACTGGATTGCGTTTTTTTTGTCGAGATAGATAGCGAAGTCTTTTTCGAGGTTGTTGAATTCTGCTTCAAAGACGCGTTCAAATAGGGTAACGTCTAAGGGTTCACCGTGGGTTCGGGTTAGGGGTCTTGAATCGGGTGTTAGGTGGACGGTGATGGTTTTTTCCATCTGATAGTTGAGGGTTTCGTCTATTTGTAGATTGAATTGGATGTCTCCGGTTTTGAGTTTTTCCCGGAAGACGTTTTCGGCGAGTGTATCTATTTGGTGGTGTAGTTGCTTTCTGATGTATTCGGAGAGGAAGAGGCGTTGTGTATATAAGGTTTCTTCGTCGGTGCCTGATTTTCGGTAGGCTGCGAGAGTTGCTTTGACGATGCGTGCGGCGTGCCAGGGGTTGGGGAGTACGTCTGTGAGCCGTCTGACGAAGAAGGCGATTTGTAGGGCATGTGTGGCACTTGTTCGGAGCTGCGTTTCTGTGGTGGCTTCGTCTTGTAGGTGGATGGTTGCGCGTATTTCTTCGGCTTGTTCGGCGTCCCCTAAGTTGATAACGGGTATTGGGTTGAGTTGTTGCCAATCGATGGTGCGTAGGATGTCGTTTTCATAGTTGAGTTCGCGCCATGCGTTGCTTCTGTTGCTGGTGGTGCCTGTTTTTTTATGTAGTACGCGTGGCAGGAAGATGTCTATGTCTTGGAATTTCTGTTTTCGTTTAATTGTTCTGGGTTCGTGTGCTACGGTTGGTGCTTCCACAAATTCCCCTAAACCGGTCAAACCTTCTGCATCTAATCCTTTCTTAACGTTCGTTACGGCGGTGCCGACTTTCTGATTGTAACAGAAGACATAGCAGGCATCCAGTTCTGGCAGTTTGGTGGCGCGGGCGTAGGGTTGTCGCATGACGCGTCCGATGAGTTGTGTCATAGCTGTTTTTGCGCTGGTATTGTCGAGAAGTACGAGTAGGTATGCGAATGGGCAGTCCCATCCCTCTTTGAGAGCGTCTTTGGTGATGATGTATCGGACGGGGCACTTTGGGTTCATGAGGTCTATTCCTGTGAGTTCATCTTGTTCGGATGATTTCACTTTGATCTGTTCCGGGGGTACACCTAATACGTTGATGAGTTCTTCTCGTGCGTCTTCGGCGTGTATTTTTATCCCGTCGCGTTGTTTTTTTCCGGTGCGGTCGACGCGAATGACGGCGATGGGTCGGATATAACGTTCGGATTTTTCTTGGTGGTGTGTAGCACTTTCTTCGAGTCGGTCGCGCTCAGCTTTCGTTTGTGCGAGTGTGTATTTCCAGTCGGCGTTGGGGAAGTTTCGGAGGTTAATGGGGAGTTTTATCATTTCTTCATCTTTCAAGGCGAGTCCGGAGACGTTTACGAGGATATTGCTGATGCCGATTTTGGGAGTTGCGGAGAGTTCGAGTACGAAGCGTGGGTTGATTCGGTTGACGGCTTCTACGAATTGCTGATTGTTTTCGGGTTTCTTGCTGCCGTAAGCCTTGTGTGCTTCATCTAAGATGACTGTTGGTCGGAGGCGTTTTAGTACGTTGAACAGGCTGTGTTTGATGAGAGTGTCTTTGGGGTTTTTAGTGAGCCGTGGTTGTGATGTTTCATGGGCTGCTGCGGTTTCAAGGTCTGGTTGTTGTTCCAAAAGTGCTTGGTGTTTGCGTATGTCGTCTTCGAGTGGGAAGAAGGAGGCGTATCCGCCGGTGTCTCGGAAGATTTTCAGGAATTCTTTGTTTCGGTTTCTGTTTGCGGCGGGTAGCATGAGGATCATGACGCAGAGGTAGTTCTCAACGTCCTGTTTGGTGAAGAGGTTATTTTTTTCGAGGAGTTTGAGGCGGTTGCCTGATGCGTGGTCGAGGATTTGTCGGTATGGGTGTTCTCTGTTTCGGAAAGCGTCCCAGGTTTGTGTGTAGATGGCTTTTGTGGGTACGAGCCAGAGAACGAATCCTGTGCCGAGTTTTAATCGGCGTAGTGCCTCTACACCGAGTAGGGTTTTTCCGCCGCCTGTTGGTACTTTTAGGCAGACGTGTGGGATGGGTTCGCCGCTGGTGCTTTCACGTGGTACATATTCTGGTATGGTGTCCGTGCCGTTTGGGTCGGGTATGGCAGGTAGCCCGGAGTGTTGGCGCAGGTTTTCCCAGGCGACACGTGGATAGTCTGCTGCTTCTTTGGTAATTGCCAGTGCGGTTTCTCCAAGTGCGGTTGCAAGCGTTTCGTCTGCTAATACGTTAGCGAGTTTGTCGGCTTCTTGGCGTGCTGTTTTGAGTGCTTCGAGATAGCGGTCTAATGTTTCTAATGCTTGGCGTTGGTATTCTTTGAGTTCCATTGGTAATCCTTTGCTTTCGGGCGAGGAGACCTCGCCCCTACGGTAGGTTTCAGGACGATTTAGTTTTCGCTTTTGATTTCGATTTTCGTTCACATAAGTTGGCATTTTTTCTCAAATATCGCGAGCGACAAGAAACACCCAAGCAAAAACACTCGCTCCTACAGAGGAAATCGTATACATCTATAAAGCAAATATATAAAACTAAATGGCCCTGCGGTAGGTTTATTTTGATATTTTCAAAGTTTATAGTAAAGTTTAGAATTAATTGGGCACTCTCAAACAGTCTGAATGCCTATGACAGGCATTCAGACTGGCACAAACTGGAAGTTTATGCTACAAAGATGTCTACTTATTTTTAGGATTCACTATAGTGTCAAATATGAACAACGCCCCCTCCGTTTATGTGTCTGTGATGCGGTGGATGTTGTATGGGAGTTGGCAGAATGTGATGCCCATGTCTGTGAGTGCTTTTTGGCTGATGAATTTTTGTGGTGCATAGACGTAGGCGTTTTTGTGTGTTTCTTTGCATCTTTTGGCGATGCGTTGTGCGTGTTCTTCTGTGAGCGCGGCTGCTTCGCTTTCTAAAAATGGGATGTCGGGTTCGTAGATGAGGTAGAAGAGGTGTGTCTCGGTTTCTCCGAAGTATCCACCTTTGCGTCTGTTGAGGGTTGGTAGCGCTTTACCAGTGGCGGTATAGGCGATGTAGTGTGCTAAGTCGTTGTAAGTTGGTAGGTTTTCGCCTGTGAGCATGTTTTCTTCGTCGATGGGGGGTCCGAGTGTGCAGTAGGTGAAGGCGCCGCCGAGTCCTTTTTTTAGGTTTTTATCTTTCGCGTTTTCCACGCCGTTGATGACGCGTCGGACGCGTTCGGCGGTGATGGAGTCTGCGTAGTCTTCGCATTCCACGAGTATGAATTTGCGGTTGCCGCCGTCTTCTTTGTTGCGTGCGAGGACGGCGTGGGCGGTGGTGCCGCTGCCGGCAAAAGAATCTAAAATAATATCCTCACCTTGGGTGCAAAGAGATATAAGCTCCTTTATCAGCAATGATGGTTTAGGATAGGGAAATTTGTCAGGCCCAAAAATGTTCTTCAACTCAATACTGCCATGTGCAGTTGTCTTAACAATTTCAGAATCAAGTAAAGATGAATATGCTGTATAGGTTTCAGTACCAGCAGGTATGATCTTATACGCCTCAACACGACCATCTGGTTGCTTTTTAAAGACAACCTGGTTGTTATTAATGAGGTCTTTCATTGTAGATTTGCCAACCCTCCAGCGTCCATCTGTTCCATCTGATCTGATAGGGTAGATTTCGCCGAATTCATCAGAATAAATGGGATAGTACATTGTTGGTACATCTTCCCGCCTATCAAACTGCCCCCATTGTCGTAATCTTTCTGTTGACTCCATTTCTCTAACTCGCTTATCTGCTCTAAATTTCGTAAAATCTATATGTTTGGCGTAAATAAGAATATATTCATGTAATGTTGCAATATTTTTTGTGGTACCGCCGCGCCCTAATCTTGAACGCCAGATTAAGGATGCCACAAAATTTTCTCCACCAAAAATCTCATCCATCAGTGAACGTAAATTTTGCTGTTCATTATCATCAATAGATATAAATATTACGCCATCATCGGAGAGAAGTTCACGCAGTAGGTGTAGGCGGGGCCACATCATACAGAGCCACTTATCGTGGCGTTCCATGTCTTCGTTATCAATCGGGCTGTTTTTATCCAACCACGTTTGCATCGTGGGGCTGTTGACGTTGTCGTTGTAAGACCAGCCTTCGTTGCCGGTGTTGTAGGGGGGATCGATGTAGATACATTTGATTCTGCCTGCGTATTGGGGGAGGAGTGCTTTGAGTGCGTGCAGGTTATCGCCGTGGACAATAAGGTTATTACTTAACTTATGATTAGTATCGGGGGGGGGGAATTTGGCATGAGCGATTTCTTGGGGTCTATCTTTAACGTGCGGACGGGGACGGTGAGGTGGTGTCCGTATATGAATTGTTTGCCTTTGAAGTCGAGTGTGGGCATTGTGTTTTTTCCTTGGTCAATTATGGATTGTAGGTTGTTGAACCCAGTCAGAGTCATTCAGTTTTAAGAAATTATAGAGTTTCTCGTCCTTTTTTCAGGATCCGGTGCGGTTAGGAAACCGCACCTACCGGGCCTGGGGGTCCAAAATTGGACTAAAAAACCGAGAACTGAATGGCTCTGGACCGAGTATACACGAATTGAAGGTAAAATGTCAATGTTTTTATTTTTTCATAAAGGTGAGGAACTCTACATCTAACACCCTTCCGACAGTATTCCGATTATTATTGCAAGCACGATAACAATGACAATTATCCACACGCAACCGGTACCTTCATCTTTTTTCGATGCAGCTGATGTCGTTGATGCAGCTAATGTCGTTAATTTTAATGTCGTTAATGTTGTTATATCCTCACTAAGTCGATTATTGACCTCCTCCATCCCATCCACCGCTTGAAATACGTCAATCAGCGCGTTTGTGATCTGTCTGGCGAAATCAAGTTTTTGATGTTCGTTCCAGAGATGAAGGGCTACATTTCTAACAATAAGTGCCACAGCATTATTGACCTCGACCGGTTGTAATACCACAGCATTATCTACCTCGATCGGTTGTATAGTAGTGTCCCATGATTTGACAGTTTGTATAAGTTGATTGACCATCGGAGTTAAGATGGAATCCGATTGTTTCGCGTCCGAAGCTGCCTTGAGTTGCTCAACCTGTGCGTTGATGTTTTCAAATATTTCCGCGCTTTCTACAAGACGTGCTTGTGTTTCTAATTCGATGAAGTCCTCGTCGATCTGTTCGACAATTTCTGGCACTTCAGAGAATACGTCCTTGAGTGTATTTAATATTCTTCTGGAGAAGGCGGTTTTAAAGTATGTGAGGAATAGGTCAGCAGCTAGTTGTCTAAAACGTCGTGCCATTTCAAAACTGGCATCGTGTCTTTGACCTGTGCTTTTTTTCATTAACTGAATCGGTTGTGCAAGGGTGTCCCACTCTTTTACAGATTCAAGGAGTTGATCCACAATCGGGAATAGTGTCGTATCTGGTTTTTTGGCATCTGCCATTGCTCGGAATTTTTCGTCCTGTGCCTCAATTATTTTCTTTTTCTGCTCCAGAGAATCTTGCGCGCTGCGCTCGTACGAAAATATCAACTTTTCAATCAAAATGGGGCATATAAATTTACCATTGCCGGTTGACCATTCAACTGCCTGTGTTAATACGCTTGCACGTTCCGCAACTGATAGATTCTCTAAAACAGACGAGAGAACTTGGCGGTAATAGTTTTTTTGCTTCTGAATTTCATCATCAATCGTTGACAGATTCGTTATTTCGGGAAAACCGGACACCCTACGATCCGCATTGAGTGTTGCACACACTGTTTCTGAGTTAATAGCCTCAGAAGATTGTGCAATTGCGAGTATCCATTCCACGAGATTAGATGATGGGAGATTGGATAGGCGTGATACCCCAGAGACAAGTAGATTAGCGCGAGCGATAGGTGTCAGTCGGGTGATGTTGAGAAGATTCTGATTCGGCGCGCCCAGTTGTCTCAACACTTCAGTCGCGCGAACTGGATCAACACCCACTAACCATGCCACCTCCGCAGAGATCCGCCTACGCGGGTTGATTAGTATGGATCGCGCCTCCATACACTCGTCAGCATCCGATAACAGACTCCGTTCTTCAGCAAGTTCCATTATACTATGCCTATTATCTCGCGTTGTAGCACCCAGAATATGAAAAGGGTTTTGAAAAATGTCCAAATAGACTCCAGATTGTCAAAAGTTAACAAACCGTATAGGTTAAGGATTCTTTTGTTCGCGCTGTTTGGCAATTTTATTGAATGTTTGAAGGTCAGCAGCGATACGTTCAGCGATTGCGGGAATCCCGGTGAAAACTTCTTTTAGCACGCTTAGGATTTTTTGAGAAAAATCAAGCTTATCGTATTCATTAAAAAGGTGTATAGCCAATTGTCTGACACGATCTGCTATATCGTGACTTGCATTATGACGTAAGCCTTGTCTATTTTTGTTGAGTTGAATAGGGTACGCTATGATACCCCAGTCTCTGACAGTTTCAATGAATTCATCTACCATCAATGCAAAAATAGCATCGAGCTCCTCCATTTCCGCAGCAATTCGGAGTTCGGAGTTTTGTTTTTCAATATTTTTTTCTACGATTTCAAGAAAAGCCTCTGCTCCCTTTTCATAGGCATCAACGGTATCTTCAAGCAAAATTGGCCAGCAGTTTTCACTACTGTCAGTGGTGGATTCAACTATCAAGAGAACTATAGTAACGGCTCTCACGCGTGCTTTAGCAGTAAGTATATTCTCTAAAGTCGATTTGATAACGTGTCGATAATAAAGTCTAAGATTCTGCATTTCCGTTTCTATAGTTGAAAAGTCAGTTATTTCAGGGAAACCGGACACTCTGCGTTCCTCGTTCAGTATTGCAAGCACCTCCGCTGGATTGATATTTTCAAACGCTTGCACAATCGCGAGTATCCACTCGGCAACAATGTCAGGTGTATAGTCAGATAAACGCAGCAGACGCGCAGTAAGTAAATTCGCGCGTGCAATAGGCGTAAGTGTATGGATGCCGAGAAACTCACTGACTTCTATAAAGTCTCCCTTTGAAAGTTTTAATGCCTCCAAAACTTCATCCGCAATGGTGGATTTTTTGGCATAAGGTACACGGAAAAGCACCGTGATAAGCGAATCAACGGGTGCACTGGATGTCGTGTCATCGGAAGCAAGACGATTTCCTACGGATGATTCTAAAAGCAGCAATATATCGTAAACGCGTTCGGGAGAAACTCCGGGCAGCCATGCCATTTCCGCAGATATCCGCTTTCGTGGATTTGTGAGTGTCGCCTGTGCCGTTATACATTCATCCGTGTCTAATAACAGACTCCGTTCCGCGGCGAGTTCCATAATCCTATGTAGGTTGTCTCGCTGTGTCGCTGCTAAAATATAAAAAGGGTTCTGTAAAAGATCCATTTCCGCTGATAATAAAGATAGGACTTACGCAATTTTGACTGCAGCCCGTTCTGTTAGATGAGAATTTTCAAAAAACACAACGTTCTGGTGGAAACCCAAACTATGAAGTTTGTGCTACAAAAGAGCAGCATGCGTAAGTCCTAATAAAGAAATACTGTCTTCACTCTGAACGCTGATTTTAGGGACTGTTTTTCAAGAGAATATTTGCCATCTGAGTAGTGCTATCTGCATCTTCCGCGCCACCAATGCGAGGGAGTAACATAAGATTCC
The DNA here is from genome assembly GCA_965208735.1 of Candidatus Poribacteria bacterium. Taxonomy (GTDB): domain Bacteria; phylum Poribacteria; class WGA-4E; order WGA-4E; family WGA-3G; genus WGA-3G. Next base: position 2,274,693 of record CBDBPM010000002.1, on the reverse strand, counting down.
TGACAACTTCACGGAGTTCCGCAATGGCATGGGTATCTATAATAGGCTCTTGGTGGAGGTCTCTATCAAGCCCTTCACGTTCTATGAGTTGCCTACCGTTACGCGCAAGTTCCTCAAAACGGTGCCGATCCAGAAAATCGGAGGACGTGCTTTCTAAATGCTTGAATTGCTCAATAACAAACCAAGGTTGACGCCACAGTATTTCAAAATTTCGCCCTCGCAACTGACCGAGAAGCGACTCAAATACTTCGTCAGAATCATTATTGTTAATGGAGCGTTGCGCTGTCGCAACAAGGTTCTCATACTCCGTCGTTTCCGATGGGCGCGCGTGCTGGCGGATATACTTATCAAAAAAGGTCAGTGTATCATCAATATCCATTTGACGAATGACCTTGAGATTATCTTTTCTCACCCGATTGATTAAGTTATTCGCATCTAAGACCGCTTCGCTGGCTTCCTGAACCTTTTCGGTATCCGGCTCCTCGGGATCTAACGAACTGGGGAGTTCCAGTTTCCTACGGGCATCCTTGAGCCTGGGGTCGTCAATTTTATTTTTCATTTCATCGACGCGGTTGCGGACTTGGATAGCTTCGTTAGCAATCTGAGAAGCATCTGAGGAATAATCCGGTTTCGCTTCTTCACTTGAGTAAAAATTCTTTTCATATATGCCAGCGATCTCTGGTGCCTCAACCTCTAATATAATTTCGTCTGAATCCAGAATTTCATAATTGCATATTAGATCTGACCCCTCGGAAATTATACCTTCATCAAAATCACCTCCGGTCACTTCTAAACAACCGATGAAACGATTTTTATTAACCGGGTGTTCAATATCCCCCTCCCAGAGAATAAATTTGAGAGAATCAGATGAACCGGCGATAACTGTTTGACCAGCGATCAGTTCTACACTCCCTTTTTTAGGCAGCGGTTCGCCCTTCTGGATGAGGTGATAAGGTTTCGGCTGACCCCCCAGGCGATCTAAAACTTCTAAAACAATTGTATGTGAAACTGGAATCGCATCAAGAATCGCCGCCGTCTTGGTGATGATAATTTCTTCCTGCTTTAGAGGTTCCGCCACAGCATCGTATACTGTAACTTCAAAGTTGTTATCGCCAGACTTTGACAAGGGCACGTCAACAGTCGTCGCATGCTTGAGTGGATACCGTCCAGAAATCCAGGCACTATCAAGACTCACAACCTCGAATTCACTCCCCGTTGGAACGTTTCCATCGACCTGAACAGCTATCTTTGATGTATCCGCAGATGTTCGGGCGATATAATTAAAACGAAATGGTAATTCCGTAGCTGAAATTTGCCCACGGGTCGATTTTCTTTCGCGCTTCTCTGAACGCCAATCAATAGACTCGGCAAATATGCTCGCCCCTTCAGCGACAACCGTCATGGGGTCCACAGCATATAGATCGCCCTCAATGCCAAGTTCAGCGATAACTTTGTCCCGCAACGGTTTGTAATTTGTCGGTCCACCAACCCACACAATACAATCTAAGTCCTGAGCGTTAACCCCGCATTCTTCCATCGTTTGACGTGCACAATTTATTGTGTCGTTGATTTTCTCGGCTATTAGCTTATCAAAGGTGTCGCGATGCAAAGGGATGTCCTTATCGATTTCCTTTCCGTCTAGATCCAGTAATGGTTCTTCCTCGTCAATGCCACCAACATATATAGGATATTCAACTTCTGAAGATAACCTGATTTTTGCCTTTTCACAGCCCCGTTCCGCAACACGTCGCAACTTGCGGAAAGTTGGATCTACAGACAAGTCATCAGGTAAATTGCGCCTCTCGTATAGGTACGGGAGAACAATATTGTCGCGCAGAAGACGGTCGAAGTCTCGTCCTCCGCAGAACTCTATCCCCCCGTGAGCGAGCAGTGCCACCCTTCCACCAGTACTTTCAGCAATGGCAGCGTCAAATGTGCCGCCCCCAAGGTCGTAGACTAAAAACCTACCATCCGTCTTGCGGACACGCATATAACTCATTACAGCGGCGACAGGTTCTTGCATAAGTTTGACGTTACCGATTCCCGCCATTTCCGCAGCCTGGCTTGTTGCATTTTTCTTCATCTGGTTGAATGCTGCCGGTACCGTAACAACAGTCCCCGTATCTGGGGAATTTCTGATTTCTTCAGGTAGGGAACCGAACAACGTCTTTAGTATTTCTGCAGAACATTCCTCTGGGGTAAGCGTGCGATTTGCCCCGGACAGTTCAATTGGTGTGCTGGTCCCCATCTGACGCTTAAATTCCGTTGCACAGTTATCAGGAGACTGGACGACCTGCTCATAAGCCCTCTGACCGACTATGATGTTCCCACGCCGCTGAATAAAGATAGTAGACGGCGTTACATCGTTCTGTTCTTCACTTTTCCAGATTCGGGTGTTAGTCCCATCGTAGGTGCTGATGGCACTATTTGTCGTCCCTAAATCAATACCGACATAGTTTGCCATTATTCTTCTATTATCCCCCTTTTTAAAGTAACCCTTCCCATTTTTGCCAATGCCGTTCCTTCCATGATTATCGGCTCAAGCATCCGGCTGACTACCAAGGGAACATCCACATCAAAGTCTTCAATATTGACCGGTGTGACAGCCATACCGGGATCATAAGGTTGTCCTTCAACGTTGACGATCCGGAGTCCGCCTTCCTCAAGAGATTCCTCCATCTTTTTTATATGCCAGCGCAACTGGCTTGTATATTTTCGATGCTCGCTGGCATCAAGGGTGGTAAGCATACGTTGATAAACCGTTGTAAAGTGCCAAGATTCAGTAGCCAATTTAATGATAGATTCTTTATAACCATCTGCCTTCTCGTCATGCATACTATCTTCAGGCACACTCTCACCAGATATACTTTCGTCAGGTACACCCTCGTCAGATATACTCTCGTCAGGTGTGATTTTTTCCGCATCGGCCTTCACTCCAATCAACTGCTCAAGCATAGGTGGATAGTACGCCATACCTATGCCCAACGCCAAAGCAAAAGGCATTCTGTATAAATCCGTTTCTGTTTCTGGGAGCCATATCAATATCCCACAAAAACTTGCCCCGAGTGCTATAAACATTGCCCATAACGTCAACGTTCGCGCATATTCATGGGTCTCAGTTGATGAATCCACTATGCGGGTTATAACGTAAATGAGAGCCAAGGCTAATATCGCTCCTATACAGATAAGGATTATGGGTGGATTAGAATCTCCTGTTTGTGGTAGAATCGGTCTGAATATTAGAGCAGTAATAATTATTTGTGAGATGATAAGAGTCAACAAGACACAAAAATAGAGAAAATCCGATTTTTTGAAAAGTCCCTTTTTTCTCATAACATTTGCGCAAAATACCATCATAGACGCTATGCAGACGTAAACAAGTATCTCTATTATTACCATTTTTTCACGGTTTTCCTATAATAACTCTAAACTTTGGACAATTTTTAGACATAGCACTCCGCTGGAGTGCAAGAGACTCTAAACCACCGGTTTCTATAGACATATTGCTCCGCTGGAGCAAAGAAACACAACCTATCCGTGGTCCAGACGCAATCCGTATGGAAATAACGACACCGACATTTAGGTGTCTCCTCACGCCAGATGAAGATTAAGAATTTAATCGGGTAATTTTGAGACATGTGATAACAAGTAGATCGGTTCGTAGTAGTGCGATTCATCGCACGTCGCATCGCCACAATTACCCAATTTATTTGTTAAACCTCATGAGGCGTGATATGTCTATAGAAATAACATGCAGACGGCCTCTCGCACGCCAGCGGAGTGTTATGTCCAGAGTCCGCTTTGGACCTAAGGACGCTTTTGAGTGCGTTGGGTTTCTGAACCCAAACTCACAGGAAAATAATAAAGACATCCTTGAAAACACGACGCGAAACCGGACAAAAACTGTCCAAACTCACGTAAATATAGTAGAGCCATTCAACTTTGAGCAATTAGCAGGCGGCAAATTCGTTACCCTCCAGTTGGATACATCCATATTTCACATGCACGTTCGGCAAGGTTTCTTGCTCTTGCAGTGATAGTGCCTTGATTCCACTCTTCCGCTTCCCTGATATCCTGATTCAAATATAAAGGACTATAGCGAAACCCTTCTGGAAGCATATCCCTTTTCTCCTTGAAAGGACGATTACTAAACTCCGAATTGCGTCCGGTAAGAGTGAGATTCCCAATGTTGTTACAAAATGTTTCATGTGTATATGAATAACTGGAGCCTAAATTCTGTTTCCATGTGTCATTTAATGTCTGTGGCATTACATGCTCAACGGTATACTCGTTGAGTTTAATAGGTTCTTTACGCCCACAGTTCTCCAGTTTTTGGAGCAGATAATCTCGGCTGGAAAAGTTTGCCATATCTTTACTCGTGAACATGAGTTTGAATTCCCTATCCCTTGGATAACGTCTGTGGTCTAGCAAACCCAAGAAGGTTTCATTGAGTTCCTCAAGATAATTGTTCTCGTCATCCGTGTTCATTTCACCCAACATATCCACAAATATATGGTTCAGAAATTTGTTGGACAGTCCACATACAGCGCGTCGGAAGATGTAACTCTCTACCAATTGCACGGTTTTTATCACTTCCGCTTTTGCGATTTTGCCGTCTGTATAATAGTCATAGACCTTAAGCAAAAATGGATAGGCAGTGTCTGCTTTGAGTTCATGCAGATCTTCCAAACATGCCTTTAGTTCTGCATCTTCTTCATGAAGCATTGCGATGTTAAGGTAGTGCTTTGAATAACGAGAAATCTCTTTGACGATATCCTTTACCTCTAACTTATCTGAAGATTGTGCGGTTTCAATATAGATTTTAAAGTTCTTGTAAATATCGCTCAGTTTCGGAATTTTCTGGGTTTTTAACGTTAAATAATGCCTCATGAAACGTTTAAATTGCTGATCCTCATTCCTAAAACGTTGTTCTATAGGATACCATAAATCGTTATACAATTTTGTTTGGGAATCCGCGGTTTGTCCCATTAGCAAATAATTGCGAATCTTGTCCGTTTCAGAAAGCTGAAGTCCCTTTGTGTTAAGCGTCTCAAAAATAAATTGTGGATTATCTTGAGCACGTTTAAGCACAATACTGACAATCTCTAATCTTTTAATACCTCTAAACACAATTTGAAGATTTGCTTTTTTGCATTGGGAATAAAAAAATTTGTAATTTTTTTCCAAGAGTGGCGCGTAAGGCGTAGGAAGTTCTCTATCTTCTTCCAAGAGGCAAATCAACGTCTCTTTATCGCTTTTAGTGAGAATCTGTTTGTAGCGTGACTCTCCCATTTCATTGTCATTGAAAAGATAACGATTTGACAGTTCTTTTGGACTGATGCCAATATCAACGCCTTGCTCTTGAATAACTCTGCTGAGTACCGAAATTAAAAGTGATAGGGTGGTCAACCGTTGTTGTCCATCAATCACCAAAATTTCTTGCACGTCTCCAATGTTCTGAGATTCTTCTGGATCCATGTGGACGATTGAGCCAAAAAAATGGGGTTTAGGTTCCGTGTTTCCGCCAATATACAGGACATCGTCCCAGAATTGCGAACATTGCTCTCTTCCCCATTCATACGTGCGTTGATAGATTGGAATTACAAATTGTTTGGGACCTTTTAAAAATGTCAAAATAGATGTTACTGTAGAATCCATAAATTCTTCTTTCGTAAAAGTCAGTTGTTTGCGTACGTCCTGTTTATGATCTCCCGCTATAACCGTAGCTATCAAGGTTGGAAAGACTGAACTTAACCATAACGCAAATTGCCACCTACTGATAGACATTGCACTCCGCTGGAGTGCAATCGTGTAAATACGCCATTTCTATAGACATATCACCCCAGATGAAGATTAAAAAATAAATTGGATAATTGTGGATACAAGACGTGCGATGAATCGCACTACTACGAACCAATCTCCTTGTTATTATACGTCTTAGCATTACCCGATTAAATTCTTAATCTTCATCTGGGGTGTGGAAAGAGACGAAAAAACTTTTCTGAAATGTGCAAAGTCTGTTAGTAGCAACTTGGATTAACCATAAGCACCGTGATTGAGGAAACCGAGTAATCGACGTAAACGAGGACTCGCGTCTTTGTAGACAGAATTCGGCATGTTGTAATTCATAAACGGATAATATTTATGCCCGACGAGTCGACGTGCGTAAGTCACCTGTGTAATATATCGGGTACGCTGGCTCTGGTTGGGCCCGCCGCGATGCCACACCTGATTGTTGAACATGATAACGCTTCCGGCTTTGCCAAGATTATACTGAACTTTTTCTTCCCACTCCGTTCCATCTATCGGATTCGGCGGTGATGCGCCAAAAAGATGTGAGCCGGGGACAACTTCTGTCCCCCCGTGTTCAATCTCGGTGACATCGGTGAGATAGTAATTTGCGGTGAAGAGTATGACTGGCAATCGGACGTTCTTTGGCGGTTCGCCATCAGTTACGATGTAGTGCGGTGCGTCGTCTTGGTGCCAAGACGTAATACCACCACCCGGGAACGTCTGGAACGAATTATTATGAATAACGTGGCAGTTTTCTGCGACAAGCGCTTCAGCGAAGGAGACAATCGGTTCAAGATCAAACAATCGGCGATTGGCTTCGCTGTGTTCAAACATCCGATGGCTCAAGTGCATGCGACTTGTCGGATTTCCACCATTTAGACCGTTTGGGTTGTTTTCGAGTGCCCATTCTAAATCCTGCCGAAGCTGGGCACATAGATCAGGGGGTAAAACATTTTGCAGGAACAGGCAGCCTCGTTGGTTGAACGTCTCAACCCACTCCTGTATCTGTTCATCGCTGACAACCTGATCTGCCAAATAGGGTGTTTGTGCCATTGCTCTATCTTCCTTCGTTTTTTGCGCGTAGGTATGGATGAATACAATTTCGTTGGTTGCGGCGCGATTTTCACCGCGCCGTTTGTGAAGTGTGCGTGTTCAGTGCCGCTATGACAACATCTTTACCCGCCCATTGCAGCGGCAACGATAATACCAAGTGAGACGAGGACACCGGCAACAGCAACACCTGCAGCGACATTATTCTCTTCGGCGATCTGGCGATTTAGGTCGTACGGTGTTGCTACGTCAAAGACTTTGTAGCCTACCATCAGAATTATTAATCCGACGATACTAAAAACAACGCCTTCAACAATAAAACCGCCCAAGACTTTGAAGTCTACCATCGGTACATCTACCGGGGCCGCGTCAGCTTGGGCATTTGCATTATGCGTGAACATAACAAGGGCAACAATCGCTACAGTAACCAGAGCGAACGTAGTGAACACAATTTTCTTAGCCATTTTGTAGTCTCCTTTAAACCCCCTAAGTCCCCTTATCAGGGGGACTTTAAGAGGAAATGCGTAAGTCCTAAGAAATTTCAAACTGCACATCTGTGGTAGGGTGCAGATACTTTACGAGTATAGCATCCTTATCTTCAATATAAAGCCATCCGGATTCAACATCCTCAAGCGTTTGTGCAAGCGGAACCTCAGTCTCGGCATATTTACCGGATCCGTTGTCAGATTCAGAATCACTTGGAGATTCTTCCGCGTTAGCGGTTGGGGTGTCATCTGGGGACGATGCGAATTGGTATCTTGCCCGAAGTGCTTGTGGGAGGCGTCCGTAACCAACAATGAGTGCATAACTTATCTCATTTTCGGCGTAACTGAGTTGCCATTTCAGTTGACGGTTGTTGGTTCGGGTGAGTGCGTCTACCTTCGCTCCGGAACTCAGGTGTATACCACCAGCGATAGCGGTTTTAATGCTGGGATCGAGACCTCGGAGCGCATAAAAGTTAACCATAATATCCTCAGGGTTCAGATGTGGTCCCTTACCCTCGGTACAGAAACCGTAGAACCCATCGGGATAAGTGCCTTTGCGTTCGCCATCGTCCCACTGCTGATACATTGCACTTACGGTAATACCTTCAGCGATTTGATGCCATCGTTCATCTTCAGAGTGTTGATTCAAGCGTTGTAAATAATAGGCAAGCACCAATCCGTTCCATTGGACAGGTACACCAAACCAAGGGTGTGTATAGAAAGTCGTTCCGAAAACCGGAATTGAAGCGAAATGCATACCGGGTCGGTCAGGCAGATGCCAATGGTAGAGGAAGGGTAGTGCGGTTTCTGCCCAATAGGTTGCCCGCTTGAAGTGCTTTTTCTCTTGTGTAAGTTCGAAGGCTTCAACATAAGCCCCGATTGCGTGTGCAGCTGCGAGAACATCTGGTTGGTACATTGGGCATTCCCACATTTGTGCACCGCGTGGTAGCGAGAATTGCTTCATGAATTCAAGTGCCTTCAAACCCGCCTTACGCGAGGTTTTGTTTCCGGTAATCCGGGCGTGTTTGAGGAGTACGAGTGCCGATTCTGCACAAGTGCCGAGTACCGCTCCACCTGCTTTTCCGAGGATAGCGGTTTTCTCGTTGGTCGGATGCCACCGCCAACTTCCATCCGATCCTTGTGTAGAGATACGTTGCTGCGTTTCTGCTTCCATGTAAGCTAAAGCGGCATCAAGGCTGCCGATATAGAACGGGAACTCCCATCTCAATATGTGACAGGAACCGCGCGCTGCTAAACCTCCTGGGCCAGCATCAGCGACGGTATTACTTATAATTTCCTGCACCCGTTCCTTGACCTCCTCATCTTTGGTAGCGAGGTAGTCGTACCAGAGCAGCGTGCCAAAACCGGGTTCGTTGTGCGCTGCCCAGTCAACACAATGGCGGGATTTTCGAGTATTTTCGTCCCATGTCGTGTGCATAAATCCGTGCCGTGAAAGCAGTACCTCTTCTTCATCACCGCGAGGCGGTTGCAGCGGTTCAGGGGTCCCATAAGCGTCCGTCCAGTGTGCCACAGCATCTAAAATAGAAGCATGTCCATCAACAATAATTTCGGTTTTGATGGACACCGGACGTTCGGATTGCAGCGGGTATGGAATAGAAGCCTCTGTGTGATTCTCCTGAACCCACGTCGGTATCGTTGGTAAGAACACACCGAGTGCATGGTTTTTCTGATGCTGGTGCCAATTGGGTGAGGCGAACATCGCGGAAAGCATCTGGTTTTCCCCGTCCCAAGTTTCGAGTGGATTCCAGATAATACCGACGAGCGTCTTTTGCATCTCTACCGCCAGGATCGGCACCGTAATTTTACAGGGATGCGGTACGAGACGGTTATCAAGTGGCGGTGCTGCATCACGCGTGCTTGAGGAGCGTTCATCACTCTCCAAGAATTCAAGCCCAGGGAAGAGCGCTGCTGTCTTCTTCTCGCGATTCCGCCCTTGCCCTGCATACAGCATCGGACCATGGAAGGCGAGGAGTTCTCTGTTGCCATCAGTTTGTAACTGACATTCTGTTTTAATCCGCTTTGCGTCTTCATCAAGCGTCCACTGCATCTCATAGTTCCAGTTCACACCATCAGCATCCGTGTCCGCACCGCTTAGCCGGATGATGGATTCACCGCGACTGTTTCCGGCAAGTTGATACGCCGTTGGAATAAGTTGGAGTGTTTGACGGTTTTGTGATGCATCAAGGTAGGTAACCTTAGAGAGTGCTGGACAGGTTGCGACCTGTTGATAATTGCCACCTTTCGCGACAGATAACACATAGTATTCAAAGCCGTTGTCGGTAGAGTTTTCGTCGAGACTGGCAGTGTCTTTAGCTGCTCTATTACCAGTTTTTTGTGGAGTTTCAGGTCTACTAACAAAAAGGATGCGAAGATTTTTATTTCCCATTACAACGCTACCATTTTCCGCCGTGTAGGTGTACAGTTCTTTCACCACTTTGGATTCAAGTTTGGGAGGTGCGGTACGAATTGTGATACTGCCTTGAACTGTGTCCCGCGCTTCACCGGCTGCGGTTTGGCATTTGAGCGAAACTGAAGCAGTTGCTACAGTCGATTGTGGAAAACGACGCGCTACCCAGAAAATAGAAGTTTCTGCGCCCGGTTCAAGTTCTCTAACTGTTTGCCTTGGTCGTCCACGCCTTAACTTCACACCGTTAATAGAGATTCGGACATCGTCCGTCTTACCGAGCGGTGCGGTGCCGGTATTCCGAAGCGTACATTGTATTTCAAAGTCTTCACCCGCAGCGACGACAGCAGTTGTCGCCCCGACACTTACAATCTCTAATTGGGGTAGTGCTGTATAAAGTGATATTTTGACGGGCGGTTCTTCTGATGCTATGGATTCGATGCAAAAGTCAGTTAGTGCGGAAACTGCTGTTGGTGTAGGTTGGTTGAACTCAAGGAACTGTGTCCTTTCATCGTTGAAGTGTAGGATTGCGATGCCGCATCGGAGTTCTGGTTCGGAATCTCTTTTTCCTTTTCGGAGGGTGGTCTGTTTGCGTTTACGTAACTGTGGTTTGCCCCATAACGCCCAAGCGTAGTTGCTATTGCCCTCTACGTTGCATTCCGTCAAAAATGATACGACGATTTCTTTGCCTGCGTAGTGCGTCAGATCAACGCCTTTTTCCGCCCAGCGACACTCCGTAGACACTGCTTCAAAACATCTATCTGGTACGGCTTCTAAACCCACATTATTATGAAGGTCAAAAACTTCAATAGCGAATTTCACGCCGCCGGGTTGTCGCGCCTCGTCGTCAAATACGATCCCGTCTCGCAAGCCGATGGAAAAGTGTAGGAAAAGTTTTTCTTGGTCATCAACATCGGGGAGTGAGAGGGTATAGTCGATTTTCGCTGTTTCTGTTGGCGTTGGATGCTCAAAGATTGCGGGCTTTGTAACACCGCCAGCGCAATCTGTCCCACTTGCCGATGCCTGCTCTGTCCCAGAAACAGTGCTTTGTCCAAACATCTCCACAAAATCGTAAATCTCCTCAACAATTCCGAGTTCCAATTGTGGCGGTTCAGGTTTTGTTTCGGCATTATCACTTTTGTCTACTTTGTCTGTTTCTGCGTTTTTGCTATCGGCAGCTTGTGGACTGTCCTCAGTTTCCTGTTCAGATGAGGCACTCTCTGGTTCGGATTCTGTATCGCCTTCGGAAACCGAATCAGCAGCCTCCGATGATTGGGAAGACTCATCACTATCAGCGGGCGCGGCATCGGAAGTTTCGTCGCTTGATTCATCAGTCTCGGCATTGTCGTCTATAGTGGCAGAAGACGCATCATCCGCTGGAGGTACTTCCTCTGGCGGGGACGGTGCATCGTCTTCTTCGGTTTCCGCGTTTTCGGAAACCGTGCCAACTGTTGGGTCAGTATCATCTACAGAATTATCATCGACTGCGCTTTCCAATTCCGTTTGGGGTTCGTCATCGCGCTGTGCATCGTCGGGTTGATCCGTCTCTTCCTCTGTTTGTCCGATACAAGCGGCTAAAAATTGTTGAAAACCGGTGAACATCTATTTTTTTTCGCTCCATTTCTGTTTCATCTGCTTCATCTCATCGTTGAGCACGAGTTTCGCTGATGGTGTTTGTGCGAATGCTTCAATCTGCCATGCACCCGATTCATCCTTCAGCACCGGCTTGCGTTGTGCGACGGGCAAAATGCCAAAGGGTGCATGCGGTTCAATTTGGTACCAATAGGCGACAGAAGACATTTCATTACTGAGGTGGTTACCGTGTCCGTGCTCAATCGTCACCCGAATTTCCTTCTCAAAACGGATAGGGTTCTCAATGTGATAGACGTAGGAGGTCTGGTAACCGTCGGTATTATTTTCGTGGATAGAGGAACCGTTGTGTGCAAAGGCGTTCTGTTGCATCCCCCAGGCTTGGTTGAGATAATCCTCTGAACCGGTGCCGTGCAAGTCGGGGGGCCACTTATAGCCGTCTACCCAGATCATATCATCGCCTTCACCCCACCATGTGCCTTGGAAGTTCGTAACCGATAGGTTACAACCGATATAGTGTCCTCTGCCTTCGGCGGATAGGATAAGGTAATTGTTGTCCCATGCAAGTCGTTCTGCATTGATGATATTGGCTTCGGGTGTATTTACTCGGATTTCATGTCCCCACCCGTCACATGGGTTCTCACGATGGAATTGTGCGTGAAAATAGGCGACATCATCGTCGTGTGGCTCAGGGTATAACTCATAATCGACATAGAAGTATTGACGATGGGTTGTATCGCCTTCGTTGACGAGTTCAATCCTCGCGCTGCGGTTAAAAGGCATCTGCAAGTAGCTGTTGAGTGCGCAGCCTGTATTGAATATATTGTTTTGGTGTGTGGAGGCGGAGAATGGAATAGAATCGTAAGAATTAACGATTTCGTTGCCGAGTCCAAAGAAGTCGCCTAATGGACACAAGACACTCGGATGTTCCTCATCATCCCAAAACATCCGAATCAGCACATTGCGATAACCATCCGGCTGGGTCATCCAGATGTGATTGATACAACCGGAGCCTTGGATGTCTGCAAGGACACGGGTTTCACCAGGTTCGACATTCCATGCATCGTTATTCCTGCCTGTCGTATCCCACGAGGCGGCGCGTAATGAGCGTGCCTTTTTTACACGCGTCAACGATAACAATAATCCGTCAACATAAGTCATAAGTTTAATTTCCTACTATAACCCAAGTTGCCACTTGTAAATCCATGGGATTTCCTATATAGTGTTTTTATCTAAAAAACAAAAGGAGAACCCCATGGATCTAACTATTGTAGCACTTTACACGATTTCTGACGACCTTTTAATCTCAATCGGACACCAAGAACATCCACAAGCAAAGATGTCGGATGCTGAAGTCATGACCGCAGCACTTGTCGCTGCAAGATATTTCGGAGGGAATCAACAAACCGCATGTGCCGTCTTGAAGACGCTCGGATACATCCCAAATATGTTGGGACATTCAAGATTCAATCGACGGCTACATCGGATACCTGAACTCTTTGAAATGCTTTTTGAATACCTCGCAGAAGGGGCGAAAGCGAAGAACCCTAACGGCATTTATGTCATTGATTCCTTTCCAATACCTGCCTGCGACAATATTCGGATTTCACGTTCACGCCTGTATCAAGGCGAAGCGTGGCGTGGGAAGATCGCCAGTAAGCATCGCTACTTTTATGGTATCAAGGGCAATCTCATGGTCACTGAGACCGGCGAAATCGTTGAAGTTTTCTTCACGCCGGGTCGCTGGAACGATGTCCAAGGTTTGCGGTCTTATCGCTTTGATCTTCCTGAAGGTTCTAAAGTGTATGCGGATAAAGCATACTGTAGTTATGGTGTTGAAGATGCCTTACAAGAAGCAGGCATCTTCCTGAAACCTGCGCGCAAGAAAAACTCAAAACGTCAGTATCCACCGTGGGAAGTTTACCTTCAACAGTTGACGCGCAAGCGCGTTGAGGTGACAATCAGTCTTATTGAGCAACTTTTTCCGAAGTCGATCCATGCGGTGTCAGCACAGGGTTTTGAGTTAAAAGTGCTTTTGTTTGTCATCGCAACGAGTATCAAACAGCTGTTTGGATAAAGGTAGCAACTTGGGTTACTATACATGACGCTGCGATTATACGCAGTATTCAAAAGATGATTCCTTGTCGCCAATTATAACACATACGCTTAAAAAAGCAATAGACAATACAATACCTTCGCCAAATCCAAAAGTGGGCAACCTTATTTCAAATCAGAAAAGAAGCGGGACAAAGCCAGCCTGCTCAAAGCGATGTATCCGCAAAGACCTCATTCATCCGCACGCCCGCGTAGCTCTGTTAGTAACCCATCACTGATCAACTCATCGTGGCGATCACTGATGTTCTCCTCGTCACATTCCAACGTCCCTGCCAACGAAAGGAGTGGCGCTGCCTTATCCGAAATTTTTTGTTTTTCCGACTCCGCTTCGGCTGCCCAAAGATTAGAATTCCGAAGAGCAGCGAGGTAGTTAAGGGCGGTCTCGAGCTTTTCAGTCGAAAGTTGCTCAATATAAGTAATTGCTTGTTGTTTAAGTTCAACGTTTTTCATGATGTCTCCTTGTCACCGGACAGGCGAGACGAGTTTGGGAGATTTCATCTGCCAACCACGCCATTTCTGCCTCCACTTTCCGACGACTCCTCATCTGCTGCTACCTCTTAGATCTTCGCCCTTCGCCAACTTATCTGGCGAGATGAAATTCCACTCTTGCTCGGCGATCTGCTGTGCGACCTTCGGAAGCGTGTTTATTCATAGGTCACCAACTATCTGCTAATGTAAATCTTTCCATTCTGATGCATCACAGTAACTCCTTCCATAAGCGTGTTCATTGCAGTTCCGGAGCCTTGAAGTGTAATGTTGATATTAATTCCTGGACTCTTCTTTTTGATCGTGTATCCATCAGTAATTTTCACAAGTTGATAGCCGTGCGTTTTTAGCCAATTTTTAGACTCGTTCTCATCTAAAAAACCTGTCGGCGGATCTGGTGGAGGCGGAGGATAGTCAAATCCTTTCGCCACAATTCTATACTTGCCATTATGATCGACTGTAATAATAGTCATTTGTTGCAGAAAAGGTTCTTCCATTACTAAATGTTGTTCCATAAAAGAAAGTTTAGTGGGCATTGATATTTTTGGACGATTTTCATTTATCCATTGTTCCGATTCTGTAGCACTTAGAACTTTATCTCCATAGTCTTCCTTAAGTTTCACCCAAAAATTCCAATCTGCTTCAGGTGTTTGGGATGGTTCAGGTGAAGGTTTAGGTGTTTGGGATGGTTCAGGTGAAGGTTTAGGTGGATCACAGCCTATTATAAGTGTTATTAGCATAGCCGCTGCAATGATACTATATTTCATTTTAAACTTCTCCTTCATTATTGAGTTAGTGTTTAAAGTCTGTCTCGGGCAGAGGTATATTTACATAAATGAATTCTAAACGAATGCTTCTTACCATTTGAATGACTCAGATTGTCTTGCTATTCCAAGACCGTGAAGTGCCAACGAGGTGTTCAAGGTTGCAATACGTTCCGCCGTCTCCTGAGATGCCTTATCACGAGTTTCAAAGAGAATGCAGCATTGTCAACGAGTTGATGCTTCCACTTTGAGAGTTGATCTTCGCTGAGGTTCTGGCGGCGACACAATTCCGCTTGTGAACTTTCACCGCTGAGTGCTTCAAGAACAACTTCGGCTTTAAGCTCAGCAGTGAATCTTCTTCGTTTAGCCATCGGATACTCCTTTCAATCAGATTGTTATTATATCACAATCTTGGTTTAGGGGGTGCCCCTAATTTCCGATGGCAGTACAAACTTCATTGCTAATCTAAGGTTCAAAACCTTGGTAACAAAATCACTTCTTCTCTGAATCATACAGATCAAGTATCTCTGTTCGCGAGTTATAACCGAAATGATATTCACGAGCATCCTTGATGTGGCTTGGTGTAACTCCGGTTCCAAGATGTCGAACATAGGTTTTTAGATCGTAGTGACGAGGAGTCATCTTTTCATCGTTAGCGATGTGATCGAAATAAACCTTGGGGTATCCATCGGGCACATTTTTTGCCGAATTCCAATGGGTCATAATCTGATCTCGTTTAACAGTAGTTTGTTTCCAATCGCTGCCTGCGGACCACTTGATGAAATAATGGGCAGTAAACGTAGTATTATTTGAAATTGAGAATACATGTCTTGGTTGTAGTGTATTCAGCAAATCTTTTATATATGTCGCTGGAACAGCCCATGCTGTATGCTGCTCGTTACTTAAAGTGGCAATCCCAATTAACCTGCCTTGATCATCAAGGACGGGGCCGCCACTGTTACCTTTATAGATACCAGCATGGATCTTAATCATCCCTTGATCAACAGATTCAAAAAATCCTGATGCCCATTTCCAAAGTTTTAAACCTCCTGGATTGCCGAATATCTGAACTTGATCTCTATTATTCATGTTGACATGAACTGAATAGTTGAAATTATGTTTAATTTCTCGTGCAGTATCTGGAAGTCCTTCGAGCTGAATAATCGCTAGATCCGTCTTGGGTTCTTTAGCAATAATGCGACCATTTACTGCATAACCAAGTCGCATTAGAACACCCAAATTATTTTTATTTAGGTAGAAGTCGCGTTCATCAATCAAGACCCCTTGTTTATCACGTACAGGAAAAAATACTGCTACCTCATCATTATCCTTTACAACATGATGATTAGTGACTGCTAATCTCAATTCTCTATCAATTAACACACCACTTCCTTGTAACATACCATCATCCTGACTAACATCGGAGACGATCCATGCCAAAGATAAAACTGTCTTATCATACATCTCATCTACACTTAATCCGGGAGACGGAACAGTTTTAATAAAGAATGGTTCGATGTCTTGACTGTAACCAATACTTTGAACACATAAGACTACCAAAACAAGTGATAGAGTAAACGCAATCACTTTTTCGTATAAAATTAAATTTTTCATCAAAAAACTCCTTTTTATGAATTTTGCCTCCAAAATAGAATCGGGTTATCTGAAACGGCATCTAAATAACCCAAGTTGCTATCTAACAAATGCTGTCCATTTGACCGAGATTTCAAGCACTCTCCGCACCTCAGATGAGGTTTAACAAATAAATTGGGTAATTGCGGCGACGTGCGATGAATCGCACTACTACGAACTGCTCTGCTTGCTATCACACGTCTCAGAATTACCCGATTAAATTCTTAATCTTCATGAGGGGTGCTATGTCTATAGAAAAGCGGTTTTGAGTCGGCCGCACGCCAGCGGCGTGCTGTTGCTTCGCAGTGAGAACCAACGAGTAACAACTCGGGTTAACTTTTCTGTGGTTTTAGCATCTCTGGTTAAACCCACGTAAACATTAAATTGCAGATATACATCGGCTTGACCAATAAATACAAACATGAAAGTAGTAATAACGATTAAGCGCGTTAATAGCCTATTCGCTCATGTAAAAAATATGTGCAGTTGTTTCGAGTGAAGGAAGTCACCACGCGGGTTTGACATCTTCATTAGCACACAATCTTTACATGAGCCTAGCCTATTTATCCTGTTTCCTCCTTGCGGTAGATTACTTAATGCTTTCTTTTTTCCCAGCAGCATCTTCGTAGAGCTTTTTCTGACGCTGATCAGAATCACTTGGGTTCGTTTGTTTGCCTCTTCTTCGTCGTTTCCATATTATAATAAATAATGATCCACAGCAAACAACAACTACAAGGAGTATCCATAGAGTATTTCCAGATGACTTTAGAGGAGGCAGTTCTTCAACCCGTGGATTTTCATGTAAAGGTGCTTCGTCATCAATAGAAATTGGCGTTATTTTTCCAAGAGGCTTAAGTTTCTTATTAATTGCTACTTCCTTTGTTTCCGAGAAACCATATTTTTTGCTGTGTTTTTCAGTTGTACTGATTGTAAAGCGAAGTTTTTTGTCTGTAAATTTGCTATTAACATGGTAGGTGTATGAAATCAATTCGTGTTTACCTGGGGCAATCTGTGAAAACGTTGCGGTTGGTGGTCCAGTTTCGTTTGCTTCAGGCAACCATGTCACCCCAGTCTGATTGTTTTTCACCTGAACCATTACTTGTTGTGCTGTTCCTGTACCTTTATTCTGCACATAAAATTTTAAATCAATTTCTTCGTTCACATCTATCCGATTGTTTGGTGACGCTGATACCTTCTCTACAACAGCGTAGTCCCCCAAGACCAAATCGGGAGTCCGGGGTTTTCGTGTGTCAAAGGTCAATTGTTGTCCGGGGATTCGTTGTTCAAAATGCGGATCCTCTAGATAAATTTCAATTTTGGCTTTGCCAGTAGAAAGGTCAGCTGTGCCTTTAACCTGAATGTCTACTGTTTGTTGACCTGTCTTTTTGGGAATAGATGGGACAGGAGTAATCGGTGGGAATAATAGTCCTTGAAAATTACTCTTAAGGTGAATAGTTAGATCCCTAGCATCGCCCCGTCCGATGTTTTTGATGCGAATGGAAAGAGTAGCAGTTTCATAAGCATCAAGGACCTTTTCTGAGAACCTGATATTTTCAATTGAAAGGATAGGCGGTAAAGCAGAAGTTGAAGAGATATCTGTATTTTCTAACTTTGGTGTGGTAATAGGTGCGACATTAGGTGTATTTAATTGATGTTTTTCTAACTTTTCTCTCGGTATAGCATAATGATATACAAATATCATACTGCCAATTAATGTTAAAGCACATATAGATGTTAACCAAGTTTTTTGTATAAAATACCATTCAATTGTATCTAATGCAGAGCACTCAAAATACTTAATGTGTACTGCCACCGGAAATTCGGGCCACTCCCTAAGACAAGATTGTGGTATAATATCCATCTACTTGAAAGGAGTATCCGATGGCAAAACGAAAACGAAGAAACTTCACGCCCGAGTTTAAAGCCGAAGTTGTTCTTGAGGCACTCAGCGGTGAAAGTTCACAAGCAGAAGTGTGTCGGCGACACAATCTCAGCGATGAACAACTTTCAAAGTGGAAGCGACAGCTTCTTGAAAATGCGGCGACCCTCTTTGAACCCGCTGATAAACACTCTGATGCCGATGCGGAGCGGATTGCCCAACTTGAGCAACTTGTTGGACGGTTGACCCTGGCACTTGACATCGAAAAAAAAGCCTCAACTTACTTGAGTTGACCCCGATGGAGCAGCGAGACATGGTTGAGGCATTACGGACAGACTTTTCGGTTCGGCAGATATGTGAGACACTCGGTTTCAATCGAAGCAATCTCTATTATCAACCGAAAAGCGATCCCTATGAAGAAGTCCTCCGGGAGGACATAGAGCGGTTATCTCTGCGGTATCCGACTTATGGATATAGGCGTATCACGCAATTACTGGTGCGTTGCGGACACACCGTCGGATATAAACGTGTCGCCCGATTGATGAAATCCGCCAATCTCTCGATTTCCGTCAAACGTGTCTGTCAAACCACCAATTCTGTTGAAGGTGTGCGTCCCTGGGAAAATCGCCTTGAAAACCTTGAGGTCTCCCGATGTGATCAGGTCTGGGTGGGCGATATTACTTACGTCCGTCTTAAAGGACACTTCATCTATGTTGCTCTGCTCATGGATGTCTTCACGCGCAGGATCAGAGGGTGGCATATCAGTCAACACTTGACGCAATCTCTGACGTTGAAATCCTTAGAGACAGCATTATGTCAAAGTATCCCAGAGATCCATCATTCGGATCAAGGTGTTCAGTATCTTTCAAATGCGTATATCTCACGGCTGAGGCATCATGACATTGAGATTTCAGTCGCCCGGCGAGGGTGCCCTTGGGAGAACGGATATGCTGAAAGGCTTATCCGCACGCTCAAGGAAGAAGAAGTTCATCTCAACGCTTATGAGGACATCCATGAAGCGAGAACCCGCATTGGGCATTTTATTACACAGGTGTATAATCACAAACGCCCTCACTCAGCGTTAGGGTATTTGACCCCTGTCGAATTTGAGGAAAAAAACTTGTCTTAACTTTGCTAATTTTTGGTCTGAATAAACGGTAGCACTACAATGTCCAGGAAAAAAAGCATAACACCTATTCCAAATATCAAGTAGTACTCCCAAGGCGCATTGCTAAGTTTATCCATAGAGAAAATAAACAAAATTGCCGTTATACTAGCCCCAAAAATTAAAAAGGATAATAATCTGTAACCAATATGTACTAGTTTCACAATAAATTCCCCAATTTTCACGACTTGTGCCAGTTAACTGTTTGTTATTTTAGATTTCACAAATATCTCGGCGTTTCCGAGACCAAAAAGCAGTGAACTCTTTTTTTATTTTAGTAAAACCATCCTTATGTTATCCTATAAGTAAATCAACAAAAGGAGGCATAAGGATAGACTTACAGTATACTTTAGAACGTCTTGCTTTACAACTCAAAAATAAATCTCGCACGCTCAAGCAGGTTGCACGGGTGTTTCAGAAGATGATGAAAATACTTTATGGGACTCACTTCCCAAATGCTGAGGTGTTGAGATTTCTGTGGTTTCCCACCGCGGACGGCCTTGGGAGAACGGATACGCTGAAAGACTCATCCGCACCCTCAAAGAGGAAGAAGTTTACATCAATAACTATCAAAGCATCACCGAGGCGAGAGATCGCATCGGACCTTTTATCAGACAGGTGTATCATCAGAAACGCCCACATTCGGCGTTAGGGTATTTGACACCTCTCGAATTTCAACGAAAAACCTTATCTTAACTTTGCTAAATTGTGGTCTAAATAAACGGTAGCGCTTCATTTCCTTGTATAATCCCAATTAGGTTTTAGGCTATTCTGAAAGTTTAGATTTTCCGGGCTGCAATAGTATCTGGTATGTTGTTGGTATGTCCCATATCTGAACTGATCCAGACTCGTGCCCACTAATAAGCGTCCGCCCATCAGGGGAAAACGCGAGGCAATTCACTCCGCTCTGGTCCTCTTTGAGGGATGTGATTTTGAGGGGATCTACAGCAGTCGACTGCTCCAACGTCTGCCTGAATTCGGGAGTAATTTCGTGTTTTTCAGGAACTACCCACAACCTGATAGTTCCATCATAATGTCCGCTAGCAAGCATCTTCATATCAGGTGAAAATGAAATAGACCAAAGCCAACCCATAGACATAGGGGCCATACCGACTCCTAAGCTGAAGAAGGGATCCCCTTCAGGAACTGTCCACAAACTAATACCTCCATCTCCTTCACCAGCCAATATTCGACCATCAGGGGAAAATCTAATAGAAAACACACCAATCGTAGCACGACCTGTATAACCTTTTCTGCTAAAAGATTCACCAAACTTCGCAAACTCGCGTCCCTCGGAAATAGACCATAACCTTACGGTGTCATCACTACTTCCAACTGCTAAAGTCTGTCCATCAGGTGAAAATGCTAAGTCAAAAACTGATGCCTCATTTTTGAATGTTGCGGTTTCGTGTTTTTCTGCGACAGACCATAACTTTATCGTTCTACTGATGCCAATAGCCAGCACCTGACTATCAGGAGAAAATGTAATCGCAAAAGAAAATACTAAATCTTCATCATCTTCAAGTAACCACCAATCATCGTCGTTTTGTACTTTGAATGTTGCGGTTTCGCGTTTTTCTGTGACAGACCATAACTTTATGATAGAGTGGTTTGCACTAGCAAGCATCTGTCCATCAGGAGAAAACATAACCCTGTAGTGTTGAGCTTCTCTTATTGCACCGTCTCTTCTTCCATCGTTTTTGTCTTGAAAAAAAGCCTCTTTGTTATAAGTTTGAGCATTGTATAGTTCAATACCGAGTTCGCTAGCAACGGCAATAAATTGTCCATCTGGAGAAAAATCTATATGACTGACATTATAACGGTCGATTCTCCCACTAAATCGGGGGGCTGTATCTTCTATACCACTAAATTGGGGAGATGTATCTTCTGGGTGTTTATCAGAATTACCTTGAATTCTATCAATCATTTTGTGGACAGAATTGGGTGCCAAAACAATAAACAAAACACAACAAATGAAAAATCCTATAAAGATACCTAATGCAATTTTCACTGTTTACCTCCTTTGCACTTGCGAATTATGAAGGGTTGTAATTTGACCTTTTGTCTCAGTAGTTGGCAGCATTGCCATCAAAACATTAATGACTTCTTCTCTGAATCATAAAGATTGAGTTCATTTGTTTCGGGATCATAACCGAAATGGTACTGGCGGGCATCCTCTCGACTAATTTTGTCAATCGCGTTTTGTCTGATGCGTCGTATTTTCGTTTTCAACTCTACTTGCATTTCTTTAACGGTGCCTACTATTACCTCTTTATCGGTTTGTTCCACTTTCAGCACGTCTTCCGTTTTCTTTTTATCGTTAACGATCTGACCTTTATCGTTGATGATCTGATCTTTATCGTTAACGATCTGTTCAAATCGGATTTGAGGTTTCTTTTTGAAAAAGCCTGTCCACCAATGCTCGCAAGATTCGTCTGGATCAAGAGTATCTTGTTCCCAGTCATCCTTCTTAGCCCATTTGATGCGGTAATTCACAGTAGATTCAGTGTTATTTTGAAGTGAAAATATATGTCTCTTTGGAAAAATAAACTGCCTAATAATTTCAAAAACTACAATAATTAATACAGCAAACAGTACACCAAAGACAGTATTGATAATAGAATCCAGAGGGAAAAACCATCCATCTGTTTTTTTGGAGAAAGTAAGTAGTCCTTCGTCAAGAGATAACTTCTGTGTTTTTGAATTGTACTTAAAATAATATCCAAGAGGTTGAGCTTGATTCTGGTCTGGTGTGAATTCATCATTTTTGTTATAGTAGCCTATTTCGGTTTCAAGCTTCTGGATATTTTCAGTAGATTTGTTATCGCCTGTGAGATTAACATAACTGATTTTCGGAGGATCTACGGATACATAGGATACATTTTCTACATAACTGATTTTCGGCGAATCTGGGGGGGCAATTTCAGGCTGTTGCTTGTAAACTTTCGTTTCATTTGGATCAATATATCCGAATTCCCATTTATCGTTTTCGTGCCATCTGTAAGTAAAAAAGATATGAACCTCAGTGGGATTTTGGATTTTGAATCTCTGAGTGCGCTTCAATTCTTCCAAGGATATACCATTTGTTCCTACGTTATTCTTAAATTGATAATATAGGGGTGGATTCCACCCCATCTGTTTTATGTCCTCCTTGATTTTAGTAGCCTTGTCAAAGTAACCTATCTCTGTTAAAAGACTACTACTTTTTTCCGGATCATTTCTATCACCTGGGATCTCGTTAAAACGGATTTTCGGGTAACCTGGAGAAACCCTTTCTGACAGTTTTCCGTATCTCCACGCTTCACTTGGCTTTATATATTCTTCTTGCCATTTTTCGTCCTCGTGCCATCTGTACTGAAAAAATAAAGGGGACTTAGTATTATTACGGATCATGAATGTTTGGACCAGTTTCAATTTCACCAGAGAAATTTTCTTTGTTTCAGGATCAGACATGAATTGGTATCTAAGTGCATCATTGCTCTCAATATTGCTGTCAAAATCTTCGACATCTTTGATTCCTATACCGAAAAACCGAGATTTGGTTTCTAATTTCTGAACACTTTCGGATGCTTCTTTACTGTTTTGCGAATCTTCAAAACGGATATTCGGATATTCAGTAGAAATGTCTTTGGCGAGTGATGAGTGTAGTTGCTCCTTTTTAGGTTCAATAGGTTCTTCTTCTTTCCAATCTTCATCTTCATTCCACTTAATCTTATATTTGATAGGTAATTCAGTGTTATTATAGATTGAGAATATTTCTACTCGTTCTAATGTCTTGTATAAGTCAATTATGGCTGATGTGGGAACGACAAAGGTAATTGCTCTATCTGCATTTATTGCTCTGGAAATCCCAATCAGCTTTCCATCCATGTTGAGCACCGGTCCTCCACTATTACCGTAGTAAGCATCTGCGGATAGAAGCAAATCTTTATCATTATATTCCTTGAAAAGTCCTGCTTTCCAATGCCATAGAGGTCGCTCGCCTGGATGTCCTAAGATATGAACATGTTCACCTTCTTTCATCTTAGAATAATCAATAAAACTTGGAAGTTTACGTGGGATAGCTGTTCCTGGAAGGCCATCAAGTTCAATCATCGCTAAGTCAGGTTCGTTTCCTGGATGTTGATATTTCGCAATAACGCGTCCTCTGGTAACATAACCGAGACGTTGTAAGGTGTTTTGATGATCCTTATTTCTATAAAATGGTCGTGCCCTAACTATTTTTCCCGAGGAGTCCCTAACAGCAAAAAAGACCTCTACCTCTTTATAGTCGCCGGTAACATGTGCGTTGGTAACAACGAGTCTATAGTCTTTGCTAATAAGCACACCACTCCCACTTCCCTTCTCAGTGACGATCCATACCACATAATGGGTTGACTCATCTTTAATTTTATCGGGGGATACTGGTAATTGGCTGAAGCCAATACTTTGAACGCCGAATACCAATAACACAGTCAATAGAATTAACAAAGATATTTGATAGATAATTGAATTTTTCATCAACAAACCTCCTTTTATCAATTCTTGCTTCAGCAGTGGAATCAAGGTTATCTAAAGCGATGTTAACAGGGACCACCGCTTTATGAGTGTTTTAGAGGTATCTGTCCCATATTGTCAGTTACGACTTTTTTCTTTAAATGTATGGACCCCAGGTGTGCCTCCGCCCCAGGTATCGTAACCAGTTTTGTCACGTGTGAAAATGTGTCCCTCACCTTTATTGGTTATTCCAGCTTGGAAAACAGGCTTGTCAAGGACTTTGTTCCAAAGTGCCATGAATCCACCATTATCATCCACGCTTAACCAGACTGCCACACCACCAGAATCCTTTCCATTGATGTCAAGACTTCCGCTGTCATCAGACGTTACACTTAAGTAAACTCGGCGTGCCGCATCTTCATTGTAAATTATTATTTGTCCGCGATCAAAGAAGTCTGTTCCTAACTTAATGCGAGGCATGTCGTCTTCACCCACGATAACAAGGCTGCGACATCGGATTTCATCAACGATTTCTGCTTTTTTTGGAGGGGACACTTTTTCGACGAATAATTGTGCATCGGCACTGTTATTATCAATATTTCCGAAGTGATAACCGATAAGCGTTAGTAAGCAACCGAAAGCCATATAACTAACTTTTGTCAAGATTTTTTTATTTGTCTACTCCTTTAGAAGTTATGTAGCCTTATGTGAGGCAGGGCCGAATATTAAGAATGCTGAAATTAGAAATTGTCTATTACAGATTCCATCTTTTCTAAGCCGATGCGTGCGACTTCTGCGGGGTCTTTCTCCCAATAATTTGGATTGAACAATTCTAACGAGATGACACCTGCATATCCGGCATCTTTTAGGATAGAGATCATTTTTTCGAGGTCGAGAATGCCGTCGCCGGGGTACACTCTGTCTGCATCCGATTGTTCGGCACGCACAGGTTCGGCAGGCGCGTCGTTGAAGTGGAAGACTGCGATTTTTTCGCCGGGGATGCCTTCCATATCTTCTATTTCACCGCCACCGCGATAGATATGGAACGGATCGAGGACAATGGTGCTGTCTGGATGATCTGCGACTTCCATCACTTCCCACGCATGTTTGACTTGGTTGACACCGTCCACGAAACCGAGGAATTCCATAGCGGGCTTAACGCCGAATTCGCGTCCGAGTTCAAGGAGTTCGCGGTAGTTCTCGCCGCCTAATTGGAGATCCGCGACCTCACGCGGCGGACTTGAGATGATATAAGTTGATCCGACAGCGGCGGCTTGCGCCATCCGGCGTTTTGCTTCTTCAATCCCTTCCTGATGTTCGGTACCTGTCGTATTAAGCCAACCGTGCAATGCAATGACGGTCGGCACCGAAAGCCCGTAATCGTCAAGTGCTTTTTTGACATCGGCGAGTGAGCCGCCTTGTTCCTCGTAAGCCGTTAAATCGTCGTTCCACAGTTCAATCGCTGAATAACCGGTTTCGGCAGCAATTCTAATTTTATCCATTAATCCGGCAGGACGGATTGTACTTGTATTTAAGCC
This sequence comes from Candidatus Poribacteria bacterium, assembly GCA_965208735.1. GTDB lineage: Bacteria > Poribacteria > WGA-4E > WGA-4E > WGA-3G > WGA-3G. Next base: position 2,249,295 of record CBDBPM010000002.1, on the reverse strand, counting down.
TAACTGAAATTGTGACATTTATCTTCCTTTATTTTCTAACACTGGCTACTTATCTATAGACATAGCACTCCTAATGAAGATTAAGAATTTAATCGGGTAATTTTTTCCGATGTCCGGTGCGGTTAGGAAACCGCACCTACCGGGTTTGAAGGAACATAGAATTACCCAAATATTTTATTAAACTTCATACGGAGTGCGGTCGCTTAAATACACCCTTCTATTCTCACTGCGAAGCAATATCACCCCTACAGGGTGAGGAAATACTTGAAAAACATCGTGAAAATATGCAGAAATACCCAAGCGAAAACACCAAAATTCGTTAGTGGCAACTTGGGTTACTTCTCTAATAAACTTCTAATGAAGCGGACATCTACACGAGCGAGATCAATGACGGTATCCACGGGTTCTCCGCTGTATTCGCTATGGAAACTGACGGGACCGGAAAAGCCTATGGTTTGTAGCGTATCTACTGCCGTTTTCCAATCGACGAAGCCTTTTCCCATTCGGACAACGCTGCCACCACGTGCACCGGGGGCACGCGCCAAGTCCTTGAACGCCATAACTGCAAGATGCGATTTGACAATATCGAGTGCCATGTTAATCGGTTCCCCGACGATGGAAAGATGCCCAGTATCGGCAAAGACACCGACGTGTTGCGGGTTGAAACCTTTGACAAGGTTCATCACTGCGCAGGAATTCAGCCCCATAGAAGTACCAGAATGATTATGGATACATGTCCGGGGTCCGTATTGTTCGGAGAGTTTGGCAAACCCCTCCAACTGCGATCGGATAAAATCGACTTGTGCCCAATAGCCGCCGTCTTCAGCGTGCCAGTGCCAGTATCCCAATTTGATGTTTTCGACACCTGCTTCACCGGCAGCAGCGTAGACACGGCGTGTCTCTTCCTGTGCGGGGTCCAGAAAATCGCCCGGCGTTGTGACGAGAGGGATTGATAGGCCTGCATCGGCAAACTGCTTAGCGGCGGCGGGTAACGCATCTGTTGCGTTTTCTGGGTTCACGGGATAGCCGGGTCGGACGCATAGATCCGCGCCACTTACGCCTACGGATTGTAAGGCGGTGATAATATCTGGAATTTCTAATCCTTCCAGATGTTTTGTGAACATGATAAATTTCATAGTAGTTGTTAGCGTCTTCAGTTATCAGTTATGAATGTTAGAAAGTGAAAAAAGTTCCAAAGTGTTCTAAAGTTGCGAAGTTGATAACTTTATGGACTTTAGAAACACTTTACGGACTTCTTTGACTGACAACTATTCCTTACCAATCGACGACGGAGCCGTCATCAGGGTGATACGATGTTGGGTTCTGCCAATCGTGGTCAATCTTATCTTCGAGTGCGTCTTCATCGAGTTCTATACCGAGTCCAGGACCGGTCGGCAGTTCGACGAATCCGTCTTTGAAGACGAAGGGGTTTTTGAGATACCCTTCACCGAGTGTCGTGTGTTCTTGCATTAGGAAGTTGGGGATAGAGGCATCTAACTGGATACACGCCGCTAAGGAGATGGGACCGAGCGGATTATGCGGTGCGATACCACCGTAGTAGGCTTCAGCCATGCCTGCAATAATGCGAACTTCATTGATCCCGCCAGCATGACAAAGGTCGGGTTGGAGGATGGATGCTGCTTGTTTTTCCAGAATTTCTCGGAAACCCCATTTCGTGAAAACCCGTTCGCCTGTCGCAATCGGGAGGTGAGTGCTGCGTGCGATTTCAGCGAGTGTGTCCACATTTTGGCACTGAATGGGTTCCTCAACGAACATCGGTTGGTAAGGCTCTAACGCTTTAATAAGCACCTTTGCGGTCTGTGGACTGACTGCCCCGTGAAAATCAATTGCGAGATCAACTTCAGTGCCTGCGGCTTCGCGCAGTGCTGCGAAGTGATCTACGGCTCTGTCAATGAAGGCTTTGTTTTCGATGATACGCGCGGGTCTGCCGCCTGCGACACCTGTTTTAAAGGCGGTAAAGCCTTTATCAATCCACTCTTTGATACCATCTGGATCACCGCCACCTTTGTAGAGTCTGATGCGGTCGCGTGTCGGTCCACCGAAGAGTTGATAGACAGGAACGCCGAGCGATTTCCCAGCGAGATCCCAAAGTGCCTGCTCTACGCCGCTCAGTGCACTTGTGAGAATGGGACCACCGCGGTAGAACGCGTGGCGATACATCGCTTGCCAGTGGTGAACGACGCGCCTCGGATCTTCGCCGATAAGGTAGGGAGCGAGTTCATCAACGGCTTGGGCACACGTTTTCGCACGACCTTCTAAAATGGGTTCACCGAGTCCTACTAACCCTTCATCTGTATGGATTTTAAGAAAGAGCCAGCGCGGTTGCACCAGAAATGTTTCCAATTTTGTTATCTTCATCAAGGTTCCCCAAAAGAATATGGCTTGCAAGCAGCAGCCTGCAGCCCGAAACGGACTTTTGTAGACTTTAAATGTTATGTTAGCATCCACCCTGAATTTTGTCAACTGAATTAATATCAGTGGCAGAGGCAGTCGGTTATCGGTTGTCAATAGAGACGATTTCATGAAGATTAATAATGTCGGAATTAGACCGTCTGAGATTATGCACCCTTTCCGCCTCCAAATTGCGTCTTTAAATAACGTGAGTTTGATAAATGTTGGACTTATGTAGCGTCCACTGTTAATTTACGTCATATACGCCACAAACTGGAAAATTTGTGCTACAATTGACGTCTCTGTGATGCGAAAATAGAACCGCAACACAACCAAAATGATTAATCAAACTGGCGTTTAAATAGTGAAAATCTTCATTCGGAGAAGAAATATGCTGTAACGAAGGCACAACATCTATCCAATAAACAAGCATGGGACCTTGGCAAAAAGTCTTACTCATGAGATAGCCTTCAGCGGAATCATTAATGATTAATGTTGTTAATAATCCACACAAATGTTACAATATTTGTGTAATACCAATTCTAATTGATGATTCCTCTTAAAAGAATCTACTGTTTTTGGTTATGCCCGGTTCGGTTAGGAATGCAGATCGCAAATGTAAAGCTAAGACAAATTTTGCCGCGTGTGGGCAAAATTTGGGTGCGTACACCGCGATGCACTTCGCATCTGGGCGTGTACGCCGCAAAAACCGAACCTACTGGGGTTTGGCTGAAAGGTGCGGTTAATGCAATATAAACTTTTAGAAATGGTGTAACATACATTCATACCAACTTTTTCATCTAAACCCACAAAAGGAGACATTCACAATGAAACGATCCTACTTCACTGCTTTTGTAGTTATCGTTGGGAGCGTCGCGTTTCTACTTGCGACTTCTCTGCCGAGTGTAGCGTCAAGTTTCTCAGGCAGAGTGATTGATGAGGAGGGACAACCGGTTGAGGGTCTCATCATAGCTCTTCCGTCATTCCCAGGAAACATGGTTCCGGGTCAGCACCAGCGGATGCGAGGTATGGGTATGTTCCCGCCAGCACAACCCAGCGAGACAGACGCAACCGGTGCGTTTTCGATTACCGATATTGTTTCACCTTCCGTGAATAGATTAACACTGTTCCCTGAACACAATTCAGATTATGAAATCCGCTCTGTTGAGATTGAGGGTATAGCCTTCTACTTTGACCGACACCAACAGCATTTTGGCGGACTCAATTTTGCCATAGCCTCGGACACAGATGTAAAAAACGTGGAAATAACCGTGCGTCTTCGGATGCGTATCCGTGGACGCGTTCTTTCCGCAGATAGCACTCCGCTTCGCAATGCGCGGGTTAACCTTGGCGTAAAACGGCGTAATATAGATGGTAGAGGTAGAGGCAGCGGAAGCGGCACAACAAATCTTGATGCTGATGGCACCTTCGTGGAATATGTGGAAGAACCTGCCTATTATACTGTCACTTTAAGTTACCAAGGACAATACGTGGAATCGGAAGAGATTCTGCTTGAGGAAGGACAGCGAATGGATGGACTCGTTTTGAAACTTGGCGGTGAACCCGAACCACCTAACCCCGAGAGAGTTGTGGTTGCCCCTCGTGTTCCCGTACATGACCCAGCACGTTTTGAGGCGGCGCGAAAACGGGAGCGCGAAGGCATGTGGGCAATCAACCCTGACAATCGACACGCCTACAAAATGATCCGTTGTGAAACCCGCGAAGAAGCACAGGAACGAGCAGCCGCTCAAGGAGCACATCTCGTCGCTATCAACGACAAAGCCGAACAGGAATGGCTCCTTGAAGTTTTTGGGAAACGAGAAAACTTTTGGATTGGACTGACTGCTGGCTCAAAAGAAGGGAAACAACAGTGGGACAACGGCGAGCCGGTTACCTATACAAACTGGATCTCGCCAGAAGAGGCTGGCAAGATCACCAAATCCGCTGAAGCCAGCGATGCGAACCCGCATTACGTTGTCCTCGTCGGAATGACAGGCAAATGGCAGGTGGCTGGTCCGGGCAGCGCGCTTAGACGTATAACAGAGAGAGCGATTCTGGAAAAAGAGAATTTCATCATCGGCGCGCCTGAGGTAGAGGACGAGACCGAAAAGCGTTGAACATATCAACACACAAGGAGATATAGAAATGCGTCGCACCTACACTACAGAAAAACTCGCAGTGTTAGCACTGACACTTTTGTTCACCGTCATAAGCATTGTCGTGGCACAAGATCCTGAGAATCCAGCGTTACAACCGCCGAGTGGCATGTCGGGCAAAGTTGTTGACCCAGAAGGAAATCCTGTTGCCGGGTTTACGTTTGCGGTTCAACCTATGCAGTTCCGCGGTGGACATCTACAACCAGAAGCCGGTTTTCCCCAATTTCAGATGCCTCCTGAAGGCATGGAAGATCCGGGAATGCCACGGACCATGAGTAGGGTGAAAACTGAGATAGATGGAACCTTCACTGTCACCAACATCCAACCGGGGCTTGTCCAATTAAACGCTGTTTCGAGTGATATGTTAGATGCTTTTGAGAAGATTGATCCTGAGAAGATTCGTCCAGGAGAGCAGATTCCGCAAGAATTGATGCGGCTTGACAGGCTTGAGCCAGATATGGAGATTCTCTCTATCCAAATCGGGAAAGTCACTTTTTTTTATCAGGATGAGAGACACGTTCCCGATTTTATGAAAGGACTCACGTTTGCGCTGAAACCTGGTGTGACGCTCGAAAACCTTAAGATTACTGTTAAGTCGCGGCAGCGAATCCGCGGGCGAATCGTTTATGCAGATGGAACTCCGCTTGTCAACGCCAACGGACGCCTCAGAACGCGACAACGCGATGAGACGAACCCGAACAGCGGCGGCAGCTCCAATACAGACTTCTTTACCGATGTTGATGGTTACTTTACCGAATATAGAGATGAACCAGGATTTTACACACTTTCTGTCGAATATAACGGACTCTCTGGAGGCGCAGGTCCTTTCCTGCTCAAAGATGGCGTGGCACCAGAGGATCTGGTTATAACACTTGACGGTAATCCTCCTGATGTCGAACGACCAGCCGATCAGAAAGTGGGGGTCGGGGGTCCGATTGAAAAGGGTAAAGTCCCTGCGGGTGCTGGAAACATTGTTGTTGAAGAGGTTGAGGTCCCGCTAAGAGCCGTCGCCCGAGCGGCTGTGCCACCGCAAGCACCAAAGCCACCGAAAAGCGTGTGGGTCATTAACCCTGCGAATGGGCACGCTTACAAAAAGATACAGTGTCAGGACTGGCACGATGCACGCCAACAAGCTGTTGAAGAAGACGCGCACCTCGTCTCCATCAACGACGAAGACGAACAGCACTGGCTGCAGCTAATCTTTCGGAGTCACTCCACATGGATTGGACTTACCGATGTAGAAAAAGAAGGAACCTGGCAGTGGGATAGCGGTGAACCCGTTACCTACACCAACTGGGCAACTCAACCCGTTTTCCCCGACGGGCAACCAGAGACCGAAAAAGATTATGTTGTGATTACTTTTAGAGATGGCGAATGGGAGTCCATCAGTCCCGAAAGCCATTTCTGGCGAATGACACGAGAAGCAATTATTGAAAAGGATGGATTAGTTTCCAAAGCACCTGCTGCAGAAAAGTCCGATGATGAGTAAGTTATCTTTGCCTATTTTACTGGGGGATTTTAAAAATGAAACGTGCTTACCTCATTCCGCTTTTAATTTTCGTCGGAAGTGTTATACTTTTGCTTGCAACATCCTTGCCGAGCGTAGCGACAAGTTTTTCAGGTAGAGTAATTGATGAAGACAGAATACCGGTCTCAGGTGTCACTGTGGCTTTTCCACCGCAATCCAGTGAGACAGACGAAACAGGTGCGTTCTCAATCACCAATATTGCCACATCTTCAGTTAGGACACTGATGTTATTGCCTATACATAGGGCTGAATATGAAATTCGCGCCGTTGAAATTGAGGGCGTAACCTTCTACCATGAACTGTATCACCCCTGGTACGACAATAGATTCCCTATTGCGATTGAGGCAGGGGCAGCTGTTAAAGATGTAGAGATAACTGTGCGTCTTCGGATGCGTATCCGTGGGCGGGTTCTTTCCGCTGATGGCACGCCACTTCGCAGCAAGGTAATTGACTTTGAGATAAACCAACGTAGTGCAGACGGTAGGCGGAGAGGCAGCAACAGCGGTTCAAGAAGTCTTGATCCTGGTGGTTACTTTGTTGAATACGTGAAGGAACCTGCTTTCTACACCGTCACTGTAGCGTATCAAGGACAGTTTGCAGAATCCGAGAAGATTTTACTTGAAAATAGACAGCGGCTTGATGGACTCGTCTTAACACTTAGCGATGATCCGAACAAGCCGTTACCCTCAAAAACTGTGGTGAAACCGGTGTTTAAACCGGCAGTATTCGTCCCAATCAAACCGCCCGTCAAACCGAAGGTCGTGATACCGCCTCGCGCCCCTAACCCACAAAGTGCTGAAGCCGCGCAGAAACGCGAACGCGAAGGGATGTGGGCAATCAACCCTGACAACCGACATGCCTACAAAGTGATTCACAGCAAAACCCGTGAAGAGGCAGAAGCACAAGCAACGGCACAAGGTGCACACCTTGTCGCTATCAATGACGCAGCAGAACAGCATTGGCTTTTTGAAGTCTTTGGACAAAAAAGGCTGTTGAATGATAAAATAGAGCAGCGATGGAATCTCAAAACCTTTGGGCAAGAGAGCCTTTGGATTGGACTCTCTGACGAGACAAAACGGGGAGACCTATACTGGGATAACGGCGAACCCCTCACTTATACCAACTGGCATTCCCCACAGAAGATTGTTGAAGATGCTGCTCAGAGTCAAAATGACGATGCGAATCAGCACGACACTGTCCTCATTGGAAGGACAGGCAAGTGGCAGCTGGTGCGTCAAGGGAGCTCCGTTGCAGGTCTAATTGAGAAAGCGATTCTGGAAAAAGAAAACTTCATCGCTGGCGCACCTGAATAAAGATATAATAGTTAGCGTCGAGTGATTTGTTGCCCGCTGGATGTTTCAGCATTTGAAAAAGAGAATTGACTATGAATCTTCAACGTCTCAGTCTAAAACTTGGCATTTTCGCCGCGGTTATAGTATTCTCCTTTAACGTCGTTACGACAGCGCAAACAGATAACCGTCCGCAGGTTCAAGCGCGAGTCGTCTTCGCTGACGGAACACCACTTGTGAACGCGGATATACATGTCGTGGTGCGACACAGAGGCTTTCATGGGAGTGGATCCGTGAGTTCACGCAGCACACTGCAGACCGATTCTGCCGGATACTTTGTGGAAACCCTGGACGGGAATGATGATGAATTCTATATGTTGGGTGTTGCATATCAGGGACACCTCGCGAAGGCACCGCCCTTTATTTTGCATAAGGGACAACCGCAAGTTCACCTTCTTTTGACCCTCAATGACAATCCAGTTCCACCAGATAGATGGAGATTCAATCAAGTATTTACTATATTAGAAGCGTTTTTTGAGCCGCTGCCGGTATGGGTTGTGAACCCAATAAATGGACACGCTTACAAAAGGATTCGTTGTCACGATGTAATGGATGCGATGATCTTCGCTGCTGCTGAAGGTGCTTATCTCGTTTCCATTAACGATAAAGTAGAAGACGTATGGCTGCAGCAGATATTTGAACCGGGTAGTTTTTGGATCGGGCTCAGCGATGTCGCCGAGGAGGGGCAGTGGGTCTGGCACAGTGGCGAACCTGTTACGTATATGAACTGGTTGAGCGAGGATGTAAAAGAGGTTGGCAACACCGAAATAAAAGATTACGTTATCTCTCACTTTGGCGGCAGATCTCACTTTGGCGGCAGATGGCAGGCAGTTAGCGGTAAAGACTCCCCTTTTCCATCACGGGCAATTCTCGAAAAAGCAGATATGCCTGTTAAGACCCGATCTGATGAACAGATAGATGCCCAGCCACCTGATGCCTCAACACCTGCTGATAAAACGACTACCTCTCAAACCCGTCATTCTGATCCATCTCAGCAAATGGAGTCCCTTTCGGAGATAGGCGTATGGGCTGTAAATCCCGCAAATGGACACGCGTACATAAAGATGCCGTGCGAAAGTCTGGATGATGCGAAAGATCGCGCCGCTGCTCAAGGCGCGTATCTCGTTGCTATTAACGACAAAGCAGAGCAGGAATGGCTTTTAGGTTTTTTTGGGAATCACTTGTACTGGATCGGACTCAGCGATGCCGAAAAAGAGGGGGAATGGGTCTGGCAGAATCGTGAACGGCTTACTTATACAAATTGGGGAGCCAAGCACAGTTTTCCTCGCAGTACGCTTTCACCTAAAAAGAAAGACAGTGCTGTCATGACTTTTATAGATGGACAATGGCATGCTGTGGGTCCCGGTGACCTGTTCTGGCGTATGACAAAGATGGCGATCCTTGAAAAAGGAGATGTGTCTGAAAACTCTCCCGCCGAAGAGAAATAACAGTTTGCAAACCGGGGCTATTTTAGGTCCCGGTTCCCTACCCCACCTACAATTTTCGATTAATACTACCAATCATTACCACAAAATTTATGATGTGTTAGAGGCCAAGTTGTCCATTTCCGACCAAAACGATATTTGGCAAGCCGCCCAGAGAAAAAGGAGAAGTCCCTGTGAACTTCCTAAACCTTTTACATAGAATTGTGGTGCTTTGCCTTGCGATTACAATTTGTGCTTTGCTGGGTTGTAGTGAAACTATAGAAATAGACAGGGCGAGTTTTTCAGGACGCGTTGTTGATGAAGCTGGAAATCCGGTTGCTGGACTCGGGTTAGTTATTATACCCTGCGACGTTGGTGATGATGATACCAGTATAGCGGTTTACTACGCGATATCCAATGATACAGGTCATTTCTCTATCACGGGTATCTATCCCGGAAAATCTCATTTCATGTTAATTCGTGAGTATGAAGGAAGTCTGCCGCTTGAACCGGAATATCAACTTCTTTCCTTTAAAATCGGGGTTCTTGCTTACTATCCGAAAGACCTATCCCGTGATCCTTGCACTCAAGACACCTTTTTTATCACGCCGGGCGCGGAAATGGAAAACGTAGAAGTTATAGTGCGGCTCCGGATCCGAATTCGAGCGAAAATTGTTTTCGCAGATGGAACACCTTTGGCAAACAAAGCGTTTGACATCAATATAAGAACGTTCGATTTACATAGCGGTAATGTTGTCGGAGGCATCCAAGGGTCAAGTCAGACCGATGCCCAAGGATACTTTGTGCAGTACGTAGATGAAAACAGAGCGACCGGCTATAGGGTGTCAGTCGAATATAATGGACTTTGTGCAACATCGGAGGATTTTGTGCTCAAAGTCAGGGAGCGTCGCGAAGATCTGATTTTGAAGTTGCCAGGTGCTTCCGAGTGAAGTGTGTCCTTGTTTAGGGCTATAAACCGAACGTGGTTGCTTTAGGAAAATAGGTTTCCACAATACGCGCAAGCGTCTAATTTAACATCACTCTTGAACCTTTCGCGCTCCAAGGTTAAGTAGGTTTCATGGTTGGTAACACAGTTCGCGTTTTCACACAGCTTTGTAGAGGCTGCGATGTCTCGCTCTGGGGGTTGTGTTAAGATGAGTTGTTCCAATCCCATGAGACTGGCAATCAGTGCCATCCGGACCGGGACAGCGTTCGCGGACTGCTCAAAATAGGCGGCACGCGGGTCGTCGTCTAATTCGTAGGCGAGTTCGTTGACGCGTGGGAGCGGGTGCATAATCATCGCGTCCGACTTAGCGTGTTTCATGACCGCTGCGTTCAAGAGATAGCTTCCACGTACAGTAGCGGCATCCATATTCGGTGGGAGTCGTTCTTCTTGCAGTCGATTGACATAGATAACATCCAACTTGTCAATCACTTCTGTAACGCTTTCTACCTCAACGGGTATTTCTCCATAGCACTGTTCAAGTTGTGAAAGCACCCAAGGTGGCATTTGTAGCGGTTTCGGTGCGATATGAATCAGGTTCCCACCGAAGCGTGCGACTGCAAGCGAAAAAGAGTGTGCAGCCCGTCCAAACTGAAGATCTCCGCAGACACCAACCGTTAACCCCTGTATTTGCGATTTCCGTTGCATAATCGTATAGAGATCCGCGAGTGCCTGTGTTGGGTGCGTATGGCTGCCGTCACCGCCGTTGATAACAGGAACATGTGCGTGCTGTGCGATGACGCGTGCCGCGCCGGCCCAGTTATGCCGCACAACGATGAGATCGGCGTAATTCGTTACCATCCGTGCGGTATCGGCGAGTGTTTCGCCTTTAGTTGCGGAGGTTGCGCGCGGATCAGAGAAACCGAGGGTTCTACCGTTAAGTCGCTCCATAGCACTCTCAAAGGAGAGCCGGGTCCGTGTGCTCGGTTCATAGAAAAGGGTTGCGAGCAATTTACCTCGGCAAATCCCTGCCCACGTCTCTTGTTGCGACTGCATGCCTGCTGCGAGTCGAAAAATCTGTTCAATTTCAAAATTCGACAAATCGTCGAGTGTTACCAGATGCCGCATTTTCCTCCTCTGGGTTTGTCAACGCTCTTATTTGCTTAGGGATTGCATGAACGTTTCAAGACTGTCAGATTGAGGGATTGTAAGTAGCAATTGCTTGAGATCCTGCAAATCGTCTATAGATTCAAGAGCGGGTTTTAAGGCATGAACTGCGTCAGTCTTGAATTGCATCCCAAGCAATACGATAATGCTTTCAATCATGCCTTTTCTCTCACCTTGCTCAATGCCTTGCTCAATGCCTTGTTCAAGACCTTGTTCAAGACCTTGTTCAAGACCTTCTTTGAGACCTTCTTTGAGACCTTCTTGTTTAGCCTCTGCTTTTGCCTCTTGGATGTAGTGTTGAAAAAAAGGAGATTCTTGCATGATACCCTCCGGTAAAAGTCGTTTAATTAACTGTGGCTCGTAAACCAAACCGCTAAAAACACCTAATGCTGCCAGTAAGGTATCCCGAGTATGCTGGTCTGTGCGCGCCGACGCTGTTGCATCAACACATTTTTCCAGCCAATGATTCGGATTTATCCCTTCTGGCAGTTTCATTAACGGTGTGAAAGGCAGTAACCCCGGTGCCTGCATTTCCAAAACAGATTGTCCATCTATCTGAATCAACCTGATTACTTTGTAGCGCAATGTATATTCATAACCGTGTCCCTTGTAAGCATAATAGCCTTTATCATCTCTACCCGCCTTAGGGTGCAGATAGAGGACATTGGAATAGACGGTTTTCTCATGTAAGTTCATGAGAAAACCGTTATATCCCACAACGCGGGACCACATCGGTTTTCTGCTATTATCTGTCTGCACCTCGGTATGGAGTATCACTGTTTCGTTGCCGAGCTGCACCTTCAAAGTGCTATCATTTTGATGCGTCTTGAGTGTCGGTTCCTCAGTCTCAAGTCTCTCCAGAACAGTGATATCTGAATGCTCCACCACGAATTCTGCGAATTCCTGGGAGTATTCCAGCATAATATATTTCGCTGCACTGTCAAAGTATTGTGCCATATCGTTATTATACACCAGATTGTCAGAAAATATCAATTTTTTCAGCAGTAATTATGAATCAACCTTCAGACTTCCGACCAATTCTTTAACCGACTTCATATTTGCTTGATTAAGATAGGCATGGATGCCTTTTACGATTTCCATTGACGCTTGTGGATTGACGAAGTTCGCTGTCCCCACCGCCACAGCGGACGCACCGGCGATGAAAAATTCTACAGCATCTGTTGCAGTCATAATGCCGCCCATCCCGACGATCGGGATAGAGACACTTTTGTAGACCTCCCAGACCAATCTCAGTGCTACTGGCTTTATTGCCGGTCCCGAAAGCCCACCTGTGACGTTTGCGAGTTCTGGTTTCCGCGTTTCAGCATTAATCGCCATACCGAGAAGTGTGTTGATGGCAGAGAGCGCATCTGCCCCGGCATCCTCAACGGCGCGTGCGATTACGGTAATATCTGTGACGTTTGGGGATAGTTTCACCAATAGCGGGAGACGCGTTTTGGATCGGACTTCTTTGACAAGTTGATGCGCCAACGTCGCGTCAACACCGAAACTCATACCGCCACAATCCAAGTTTGGGCAGGAAATATTGAGTTCTACGCCAGCGACACCCTCTGCGGTGTTTAGTTTCTCGATGACCGTTAGGTATTCTTCAACGGTTTTGCCGCAAACGTTAACGATTACGGGTACATCAAAATCGCGTAGGTACGGCAGTTTCTCCGAAATAAAACCGTCTACACCGACATTCTGGAGTCCGATCGCATTGAGCATACCGGAGGGGGTTTCCATGATACGCTGCATCGGATTGCCGGGCCACGGCGCACTCGTAACACCTTTAACGACCACCGCGCCGAGCCGGTTCAGATCCACGAAATTGGCGTATTCAGAGCCGTAGCCGAACGTGCCAGATGCCGTCATAACGGGGTTCCGCATCTGTATTCCGCCGATATTCATATTGAGTGATAAGTTTGTTGTGTCCATTCGGAATAATAATAACAGGTTTGCTTAGAAATTTCAAGACTACATTTTCAGTCCTTAGGGTTATTTAGTTTTGCGGTTTCTCACCATTTTGATCGGAAGATCGCGAGCGACAAGAAACACCCAAGCAAAAACACTCGCTCCTACGGGGTATGTCGGGATTTGGATATCCGTTCTACAGAAAAACTAAATAGCCCTATTCAGTCCACCTCATAGAAGGTGTTTCAATTTCGATTGTCTCGGTTGTCCTGCCGATAGCATTACCAACTCAGATAAACGACACGAAAATCGAAAATCAATCCCAGAATACTGATTATCGATGCGACTATCACATCGCCGATAACCAAACCGATAAAAAATGGGATTGAACGACGATATAAGCGAACACCGCCTGTTGAGAGTAGAACCCGTTTGATTATCCAACTAATTAAAAGCGGGAACCACAACCCGGTAAACGTCCACCAACTTGAAACGACGTACCCGACAGGATGTAGGGGCCACTGAATGAACCGCCATCGCAAGAGTAGAAGACTGACAGCAAAAGCGAATCCACCAGTCGTATAGAGCATACCGCTGATGCTCGTTTCGCTCGGATTGTAGAGCCACCCCGCAAGCCTGTTGAAAGCGGCGCGGGCATACCACGAACGCGCCTGTTCTAAACCGACTTGGTAGGAGAGATGTAAGTGACCCCACGCAGCGGAGAGTGCCCCTACGAAAATAGCAATCGCCAATACCCAAAGGAGTTGGGTCGGATTGAAACGGGTTTGATGTGCGAGTTTCAACCCCTCCAGTTGATGTGGCATCGGGTGTGCGCGGTAAGAGAGGTGGTTTAACCAAAAGAAGAGCGACATTACCGAGAGGTTCCGGTTGCCGATGCGCCGTGTACCGAATGCGTCTGTTAAGAGCAAATCGGGACCGGCGTTGTAAAGGTCGTGTGCGGGCGGACCGAGTTCGGCACGGATACGAGTGATTGTCACCGACATTGCAAAATAGAGTGCGAAAAATAGGAATGCAAACCAGACAGACATCCCTGCCTTGATGCAGAACGCCAGAATCAAGATAAACCCGATGATCACCCCAATCGCTGCTGTCCGATAACGCAACGCTTCACCTTCGTCGTGTCGTAGGAGCGGGGTAACCCCGCCCCTACCGAAAACGGTTTGCAGCACCACCTTGATGTGTGCGCGTCCCATCCATAGTGTCCAGAGAAATAGCGCTATCCACACACCCCGAATTTGTGCCATCTCTTTCGGAAATCCGATAGCACCGCGCCACCCAAAACTCTCGCCAATAATCCTTTGAAAGTGCCAAAACAGATGAAAAAACCAGCAAGAGAACCCTAAATCGAGCGGTATCAGGAAACCGACCCCGATCGCAAACGGGAAGAAACTGATACGGAAGCCGGGGTTATTCATCGCGCTCCACGGTTTGTCGGGAAGTCGAAACCCGCGATAGAGCGGAATTGTTGGAAAAACAGGGTCAATCTGGTGTAAACTATAGAGCAGGTTTAGGACAGCGGCGATGCCTAAACCGACAACCATCATCCGTCGATTAAAAAATAGATGCGGCGTAGTTCGGAGATTGCCGGTATTCAATGCTGCGCGTGTAATTTCATACGGAAGCTGCGCAATTGGGTAGGTAAGCCGCTCGTGTTCCTGCCACTGTTTGCGTAAAAGTACGTTGAGGCAGAGCATTGTTACGCCGATGACGAGGCAGAAACCGACCCAGATCAGTGTCGGCAGCAGCCATGCTTGGAGGTGTGCTTGAAGATAGAACGTGGATTCACCTTCATAGAAACCGCGTAACACCTCTTGCTTTCCGACGACAAGCCATTCGGGGAGATGCTGATGAAAGAGTTGTGCCCATTCGTTTTCGGTTGTGGCGTACCAAAAGCCGTTGCCCATCAATGGAACCAAAACTTGTAACATATCGCGTCCAGCGAAAACAGAGGCTTGGCACAGCATTGCATAGATCGTGAGCAATTCGCTCTGCGTGAATGCCAATGCTGGACGCAAACGCTTGAGTATCGCACCGACACCAATAAGCACAAGCAACGTAAACAACACATTGAACAGCAGTGCCAGACTCGTCGGACGGTTGGAATCCCAGATATAACTGAGATGTAGCACCCAATAACTATTAAATGGTATGAGGATGATGCCGATCAGTGTTGCGCGTAGAGTGATGGAGCTTTTTGAAGGGTGTCTCATATTAGCGAGAGTTGCAAGCTACGCTCTTGGAAGGAGATAACAAAAAATGCTGACAATGGCGGTATTCGGTCTCGTCGTTATAATTATGATATGTGGCGGCATGTTACTTGCACGTCTGGCAACGATTGCTAAATCCAAAAATTCGTGGATATGGGGATTTTTCATCCTCATTGTACTTATCTGTGTACCACTTTTTCTATTAGGTCTCTGTGTGTGGTTTCTCCACTTTAGTGGGATATCGTCGGCAAACTTTAGTCCATTTGGTTGATACGGAATTCCTGAGTAGACGTGAGCGTTCAACCGTTAGCGTCCTCGCACAATTAGAGATCTTCTTCGGTAGCGGTTGATTCAGCAACCGTAGTGGGTTTACCTGCAAGGTAGAGGAACCATAACGTGAGACCGATTGCAATAAGAATCCAGAGTATGCCCCAGAACTCAGTTGGAAGCCCCGTCACTTCCGAGAGCATTCGTGCATCTGAACGCAGATGCGATCTGTCAAGGATATCGCTCTTGATGTCAAGAATCGCGTAAAGGCAGCTTGTCACACCGATGACACGTAGAATCCAATCGTTAACAACCTCCGGGAGAAAAAAACCGACAGCAAGCAACACGACCCCGAAGCCTATGCCGAATAGGTAGGTAAATGTGCTTTCACCGAACCCGATAGAAATCGCCACCATTCCCAAACCGATAAGAACGCTAATCGCTTTATCCAGATGCGTCCTCGCTGCCAGAAGCAGGATAAGCCCACCCCACAGTAGGCTGCCGAGATAGCCCGCAGTCAACGTCCAAAACCGAGAACCGCCTTGTGTAAGCGCATGCCCACCCTGCTGTGGGTTAATCTGAATTTCGACGATCCTGCCCCCGGTCACGATTGCAGCAAGTCCGTGGCTCACTTCATGCATGAACACGACGAAGATTTTGAGCGGATAGACGAACAGCGTATCCCACAAGAACACGATACCTATAAAAACCAGAATTAAGGCAATATAGCGTTTAAAAAGTGACAACATAATTCATCTTCTTTTGAATAGCGAGTTTTCGGTTTGCGAGCGGCACCGACTTTTGAATAGCAAGTTTTCGGTTTGCGAACGGCACCGCTGCACCGAAAATTACTTGCTTTTTACGACAGAATCTGCTATAGTATATCACAGGATGTCTAAAATATACAATTCTAAAAGCACAGGACACGCTTCCAAAGTGTCTATGTAATTAAATGAATACATTCGGTCATCTTTTTCGGATTACGACTTGGGGTGAGTCGCACGGTGGTGCTGTCGGCGTTGTAGTTGACGGATGTCCCCCGCAGATTGACCTTGATATATCCGCGATACAATTTGAACTTGACCGGCGGAAGCCGGGGCAAAGCCGTCTCACGACACAGCGTCAAGAAGGTGATGAAGTCGAAATACTTTCTGGGGTCTTTGAAGGCAAGACACTCGGAACGCCTATCTCCATGTTAGTATGGAATAAGGATGCTCGTCCATCAGCCTACGATCACCTGAAAGACCTTTACCGACCCTCACACGCCGATTTCACGTATCAACAGAAGTACGGTATCCGCAACTGGCAGGGTGGTGGCAGGGCAAGTGCGCGGGAGACCATCGGTCGCGTCGCTGCGGGTGCAATTGCGAAGCAAATTTTACGTGAGAACGCTGGAACTGAGACCTTCGCTTATGTTAAACAGATTCATACACTATCAGCCGAAGTGGATACAGAAACGGTAACGCTTGAACAGATAGAAGCGAGTCCTGTGCGGTGCCCTGACCCGATTGCGAGTCCAAAAATGGCGGAACGCATTGATCAGGCGCGACGCGACCGAGATTCTCTTGGGGGTATCATCGAATCTGTTGCGCGCAACGTCCCTGTTGGACTCGGCGAACCGGTTTTTGATAAACTCAAAGCGGATTTGGCGAAAGCGATGATGTCCCTGCCCGCAACGATGGGTTTCCAAATCGGGTCGGGGTTTGACGGCATTACGATGACGGGTTCGGAACACAACGATGCTTTTTATCTTGAAAAAAACGACGCGGCGGGGCGAATTCGGACCCGTACGAACAATTCCGGTGGCACACAAGGCGGTATCTCAAACGGCGAAGATATTGTCTTCCAAATCGCCTTCAAACCGACAGCAACGATCGGTAAGCCGCAACAGACAGTTGATATAGACGGAAACGAGGTGACGTTAGAGGCAAGCGGACGGCACGATCCGTGTGTGTTAGTGCGTGCGCCTGCGATTGTAGAGGCGATGGCGGCACTTGTCCTCACAGATCATCTGCTCCGCCAGCGTGCGAAATCTTAATGCAGTGCCAAACACTCATAACCACACACGCCGTTGCTGGTATTTTCACCTATTTTTTATTGGCGAAGACTTTCCTTTTTAGTGGATTAGTGGAAGAATAGGATAATGGAAACTACAGAACCGAAAATCAAAAATATCTCACCTGACGAAACGCTGGAAGTTTGCGCGCGGCAGATCATCGTTAACTATTTTCGTCAAATGATGTCTTACAAAGAGGGTGCCAAGGCAGGTAGCGATATTGAATTTGTCCATGAGATGCGCGTCACGTCGCGTCGTTTGCGCACCGCAATGGACAATTTTGGTGCATGTTTTTCTGAGAAAGCATTTAATAAACACTACAAAAAGGTAAAATCAATAACCCGAACATTAGGAGCCGTACGTGATTTGGATGTACTTATCGTCCGGTTTGAAAAAGAATTAAGCACTTTACCTGAAACCGAGCAGTCGGATATCCGTGGGTTAATAGAAAATCTACAGCAGAAACACGAAGCAGCTCGGAAACCGATGCTAACGCTTTTCACAAAACTGGAAGAGACCGGTTTTGAGGCTGAGTTTTTGGAATTCTTTGTAGAAGGGGTTTGTAACCCCGATGAAGGATGTTAGCATTGCTCTGTTTAGGAAACAAAAAATGGCGAAAGTACACAAAATCACGGGCGTTAAACCGCTGCGCAGTTATCGCGAAAACGCACGCATTATCCTGCCGCAGAAGGTTGAAGAGGTTTACACATGGGAGCCGTTCATTCGGGACGCAGCACGGCGTGAGGAACTCCATAACATGCGCATCTCAATTAAACGCCTTCGGTATACGATGGAATTTTTTCGTGTTGCTTACGGGTTTCCACAAACGGATACCAGAGAAGTTACCGCGGTGGACGACAAACGTTTTACTGAATTCCTCGGTGTGATTGTCGATTTGCAAGAGATACTCGGCGATATCCACGATTGTGATGTTGTCTTAGAGGTTCTAACCGATTATGGGACACAATCGGAGCAGAGAACTGTGGCACGTGGTATTGCTAAGCGCATCGCTCAGACGAGAGAAACCCGACACTCGGATTACAAGACATTTTTGGATAAATGGGAACACTTATCAGCAATAGATTTCAAACAGAAGTTATTATCCTTTTTCGGTGCGGCTTGCAAACCGAAAACTTGCTATTAAAAAGTTGGCATCATAATCAAAAGGACACGTGGAAAACGTGCATACGGGAGACTATTGAAATGAGCAACAATGTTATCGGTGTCGATATGGGTGGCACCAAGATACTGTCCGCTGTCATAGACGCGGAAGGCAATATCTTAGGTACAGCCAAAGTTCCAACGAAGGCGGACGCAGGCACATCTGTTGTTATTGATCGGATCGCCGACTCTATTCAAAAGGCTATTGGCAAATCAGGCGTTAATGAAGCGTCAATTGAAGCCGTCGGGATCGGTGCGCCGGGACCGCTTGATCCAGAGACAGGCGTTGTTATTTTTGCGCCGAACCTCGGTTGGCGGGATGTCCCATTGAAGGCTGAACTTGAAGCACGCGTCGGCATTCCGACGTTTGTTGACAACGATGTGAACGTTGGAACGCTCGGTGAGCACGCGTTTGGTGCTGCGCAAGGTGTCCAGAACGTTGTCGGAATTTTTGTCGGCACCGGCATAGGTGGCGGCATTATTTTAAAGGGTGAATTGTTCCACGGCGCGAGTAAGACTGCCGGTGAAGTTGGACATATTATCGTTAAAGCTGAAGGACCGCGGTGTGGATGCGGCACTCGTGGCTGTTTAGAGGCAATCGCAAGCCGAACCGCTATGGCAAAGCAGTTCCAGAAGGCGATCCTGAAAAAGCGAAAAAAGAGTGTGCTCACTAAACTCACGGATGGCGATCTCAGTGTCATTCGGAGCGGTGTATTGGTGAAGGCGATTCGAGCAAATGATAAGCTAACCCTAAAGGTTTTCAAAAAAGTGACAAAATATCTCGGCATTGGTATCGGTTCTATAGTGAATTTCCTGAACCCGGACATGATTGTATTGGGCGGCGGCGTGGTTGAGGCACTCGACGACACGTTCATAGACAATATACGAACGTACGCAGAAAAATATGCACTCCCGAATACGTTAGACGGAGTCCAAATTGTGCGAGCGAAACTCGGCGACAATTCCGGTATTCTTGGCGCAGCAGCACTGGCACGACAACGGGCTGCGGCACCATAGGGTAACCGAGACGCAGCGGCATCGTTATATTTTATCTATAGCAAGTTTTGGAAACTTGTAAGCCGCGCCATATTTCTATAGCAAGTTTTGGCTCGCAAGCTACGCCACATTTCTATAGCAAGTTTTGGCTCGCAAGCTACGCCACATTTCTATAGCAAGTTTTGGCTCGCAAGCTACGCCAAAATTGACGGAGGAAGCATCCATGTTAGTTGATGATAATAGAGAAGAACATCGGATGATGATTTTTGGCAACGATAGCCGTCTCGTCCAAGAACGGTTAATCGTGGAAGATGACGCGAAGCGCGACGGGATCCTTGCACAGAAGGTGCACGAGGACTCCTATACCGTCACGTTGTATGTGTTGCTGAAGGATTACGGCCTCACGCCGGTCTTTCGCATCAAGCCGCGCATCCGTTTTCATCGCTCTAACTACGATAACCTCTCTTCGAGTGCACCGCTCCAGTACAGTTTTGACGATATCATCCATTTCGCTGAACTGAAACGTGGTATTGATTTAACGGAAAAGATTGACGATGTCAAACTCGCGGAGATCCTCGGTGATGCCCCTGCACTCAAGGATATAGCAGATGATGTAGCATTGCAATTGGTCTCGCAACGCGATGTCTCTCTCCGCAATCCACCTTTCAAAACGAAAACTAAGGTCTTTGGAAAAAGTGAGGGTGAAGGTGTAGAGGAGGCAGGTATCCGTATCGGAACGTTCCTTGATGCTTTGAATCAACCGAAACAGACCGAACAAATTTTCAAACGGTTTGCACGCGGCAGCGAGTTCGCACGCGATTTGCGAGAAGCGTTGTCTCCTTACGAAGATTTTGAGTTTCAATTCGGACTCTATTCTCGATATGAACGGCGAGATTGCGTTTTGGCGAATGGAGATGCGGAAAGCAGCGGTAACTATCGCGCAACCTTTGATCCGTGGACGGCACTCGGGTATATCCGTACTGCTGGCGATATGCAACAGTTCCAAATTTTAATGCATGAGCGCGGCACGCGCTGGGAACATAAAATTATGTTGGAACAACTCGAGGCCCCAACGCTTGATCGTCTTGCCACAGAAATTCCGGGACTCCGCCGTGAGTATCTGATTGGACGCGTCTTATCCAAAAGCCAGACAGCACTGACACGCTTAGCTGAACTCCGCCAAACACAACTGAATCTCACAACCGATTTACAGACCGGATATACAATTCGGTTAGAGATACCGGTCCCTAAAAAGCGGTTCTCTGTGATAGAACACCGTCGAAAATTGCGGGAAACCTTTAACAGAACTGGCGCCTATCGCTTGCATCCACTGAACGGCGAATTTGTTGAGAGACACCACAACATGGCAAAGGGTATCCGAGATGGTGTTGTATGGACCTTGGATTCCGTTGAGCTCCTCACAGGGCAATCGCCATTAGAGGCGCAAGATGAAGGCTTCCATATTATCAAAACGCCGCATCAGAACAGATTTGTGGTGCGTTCTGCCGAAGAACTCCGGGAACGTTTGCCGAAAAACGGATTTGAAAAGTGTTGGAACGAAACCCTTGATGTCGGTGGTTATACTGTGCTTAGCCATACAAGTGGTAGAGTCTATGCGGTGAGTTACGGACGCAGGAATACGGGCAGCATTCATGAAGGAGACCTTACGGAAGCAGAGGTCGCGCACTATCTCTCAATTGAATACTTAGGGATAGAACCGTCACGTGTGAGCGTCTCCTATTCTGGAATACCAGCACATGCACAGCGCAGTTTCTTTGACCGACTTTTTAATCGGCAACCTATGCCGCCTCTTTTTAATCATCTGATGAAAACCGAGGGGCAGGTTGTCTCGGAAATGAAGACACTTGCACAGCATTGTAAAGAAAAACTGGAGATTCCATAATAACGACTTCGTCAGAAAATATTGCGATTGGGAGATTCCTCCTATAGGTGATAACTCCCGAGGAAGGTGAATTTGATGGAAAACCGCAGAAAAATCCTTATCACTGGAGCCTCCGGTTATGTTGCCGGACGGATGCTCCCAGAATTTCGCGAACGTTATGAACTCGTACTCTTAGACGTGAGAACCACGAACCGGCAGGGGGAAGAAGTCGAAGGGATTCAGATTGCTGAGTTCACCAATTCCGACCGAGATGCATACCGACACTATTTTGAAGGTGTTGACGCAGTCGTTCACTGCGCTTTTAAAGGTGGAAGTTTTGAGAACGAACTCGCTAATGTTCAGATGGCATATAACCTCTATCAAACCTGCGTTGAGACCGATGTCCGACGCGTTGTTGTCTGTAGTTCTAACCACGCCGCCGACTATTACGAGCAGCTTATCTGGGCAGATAAGTTAGATGTGGTGACACCAGAGATGCGTCCTTTGTCTGATAACTTCTACGGTTGGGCAAAAGAGGCGTATGAACATCTCGGTTTTGTCTTTGCAACTGGACACGTTGACGGTAAGAAACTTCAGAACGTCCAATTGCGTATCGGTGGACCGCGGGAGACAGATATGGAAAGAGCCTCAGCCGATGATTTAAAGGCGATGCACCGCGGACTTGGCGCGTACTTGAGTGTCCGCGATCAAGTCCAACTCTTCGTCAAGAGTATTGAGACAGAGGATATAGAGGACGAGAACGGTATTCCCTTCCAGATTTTTTACGGTATCAGCGATAATTCGCATAAGTTTTGGAGTATCGCCAATGCCCGGAAGGTGATCGGTTACGCGCCTGAGGATGACAGTCAACTCCGTTTTGCTGACCGGTTAGCAGAGTTATTGGAACAAGCGAAAGATATATAATCCTGCCTTTAAGGATCCCCCACGTGCCGAACTTTACAGCAGAAGAACTCACCACTATTTGCCGCAATGTCTTCCAAAAATTAAACATTCCGACAGCCGAAGCGGAAATCGTAACCCGTTCTATGGTGGAGGCGAATCGCGTCGGACATGACTCACACGGTGTTATCCATCTCGCAAAATATGTACGTGAGTTGGAAGCAGGATTAATTCAACCCAATGCTCTAACAGAGACACTACAGGAATCCGCGTCCATTGCGGCGTTAGATGGGAATTGGGGGTTTGGTCCTGTGATTGCGACGCGCGCTGTTGAATTGGCGATTCAGAAGGCAAAACAGACAGACATCAGCTCCGTTGCCGTATCGCGGTGCAATGAGGCAGGACGGTTAGGGGGATACGCGTGTCTCGCAGCAGATACGGAGATGATTGGACTGCTCATGGCGAACGACCACGGGGGTGGTACGTGTGTTGCTCCGCACGGTGGGACTGAAGGCAGGCTCTCTACGAATCCGATCGCGTGTGCTGTACCGATTAACGGGCAAGATCCGATCGTATTGGATATGTCCACGAGCGTTGTCGCATCGGGAAAGATTCGGGTCAAACAGCATCGGGACGAGGCACTTCCACACGGTTGGCTTATTGATACAAACGGTAAATCAACAACAAATGCGGACGACTTTTACAACATGCCACCTGCAGCCTTATTACCCTTCGGTGGGGTCGCTGCCCATAAAGGATTTGGTCTGAGCGTTATTGTAGATATTCTGGCAGGCGCGCTCACAGGAGCGGGATGTAGCGAAGGCGAGGATGCCCGTGTCGGTAATGGGTTGTTTGTGCTTGTTATCAACGTTGCGAGTTTTAGAGGGTTTCCGGGGTTCAGTGCGGAGATAGAACGATTTATAGCATACCTCAAATCGGCGAAACGCGCTGCTGGTGTTGACGCAATTCGGATGCCGGGAGAACGCGGTTGGAAGGAACAACGCAAGCGAGAACAGGAAGGTATTCCGATAGACGCGGAAACGTGGGAGCAAATTCAGGCTCTATAGACATAACACCCCTAATGAAGATTAAGAATTTAATCGAGTAATTTTTTCCGATGTCCGGTGCGGTTAGGAAACCGCACCTACCGGGTTTGAAGGAACATAGAATTACCCAAATATTTTATTAAACTTCATACGGGGTGAGGAAAATACTTGAAAAACGTTAAAGCAATTCGCCTGTTTCTGGATGGAACAGATGCGCCTTCTCCATGTTGAAGTTGACTGTCAGTGGCGTATTGTGTTGCGGTATATTGATAAGATCCGATTGTGCAACGAAGTTGCTTTTTTCCGTCCGCAGATACAAAAGTGCATGATTGCCGAGCGGCTCAACCAGTTCCACTTGTGTTTCAACGCGATTAGAAGTCCCGTTTTCGCCGATGTGAATATCCTCTGGTCGGATGCCGAGTGTTACTGCGTCTCCCGAAAGTTTGATAAGTGCCGATTGGAGATGGGGATTCAGTTCTACCTCAAAGCTCTCAAACCTGAGTTTTGAGGGACCTCCGTTATTCACAATGTGCGTCTCTATAAAGTTCATCGGTGGCGTGCCGATGAAGCCGCCGACGAATTGGTTTGCGGGTTTGTGATAAAGTGTCCCTGGGTCGGCAATCTGTTGGATTTTCCCTTCATTGAGGACGATTATCTGATCCCCCATCGTCATAGCTTCGACCTGATCGTGTGTGACGTAGACGATGGTCGCGTTGAGTCGGTCGTGCAGCCGACTGATCTCCATCCGCATTTGTACGCGCAATTTCGCGTCAAGGTTGCTCAACGGTTCATCGAATAAGAACACCTTCGGATGTCGCACGATTGCCCTACCGACAGCAACACGTTGGCGTTCGCCACCGGAGAGATGTTTCGGTTTGCGATTCAATAGGTGCGAAATGCTGAGAATTTCCGCTGCTTCGTTGACACGCTGCTCAATCTCCGCTTTCGGATATTTGCGAAGTTTCAGTCCGAACGCCATGTTCTTATACACCGTCATGTGTGGATAGAGCGCATAGTTTTGGAAGACCATGGCGATATCCCGATCTTTAGGCGGTGTGTCGTTGATGCGTTCGTCGTCAATGTAAATCTCGCCTTCGGTAATTTCCTCCAACCCAGCAATCATCCGTAAGATTGTCGATTTACCACACCCCGACGGACCGACGAGTACAGTAAAGGACTCATCCGGAATCTGAAAATCCGCCTGTTCAACTGCGAGGACATCACCATCGTAAATCTTGGTGACATCTTTTAAGGTAACCTGTGCCATAATTTTTGTGCTAACGATCCGCTGCGAGTAGGCGGGGTTTCATGAAGATTCAAAAAATAATCCGGTAATTTTATTAGGATGACTGTGGCATCCCAGTGTAGGTCCGGTGCGGTTCCAAACCGCACCTACCGGGTTTGGGAATTACCGATTTAAATACTGAAACTTCAACAAACCCCGCCAGTTAAAGTATGAAGGACGTGTTAAATCCTTCGTTCTATTTTCCCGGACGAAACAGTGCGTCATCAACCTCAGCATTCAATTCGATGTCGGTAATCAAGATTTGCCGATATTCCCCGTTCTTTGTGGCACGATGATGTGCGATTTTAACGCCATCTACATCCCGATAATCCTCAAAAAACGCTACCACGTTTTCCACGCCGCCGCCTATCCCAACCTCATAACTAAACTGGACTACGTAATGTGTCTCTTCACTAATGAAGACCTTTAGTTTTTTCCCAGACGGCTGTGTGACGAGGAGAACGGATGTCGGAATCCCCTTTACTTCCTTTGTTCCTGCGTATTGCACAGGAATATCTCCTTTTGAGAGTGCCGGTAAAAGCCAAATCGGTTCTCGGAAAAGACTATCTTTAAAGAAGATAAGATAAGACGCAACCTCTTGAGAAGGAACAGGTTTGGCATCTCCCTCGGTTACCCGAAATAGAGAATTGCCGTCAAAGATTAAACCGCCTACATCGCCATCTATATCCCAATCGCTACGGAATTTGTCAGGATAAAAATAGGCTTTAGAGCGTCCTTCATCCTGCACATCTCCGTCAGGAAAGTGTTCAAAGCTGTGAGATTCTGTCACGATATTTTTCACGGTTTGTAGTCTCTCAAGTCCGCCGTGCGCAGCGATAGCGGCATCAATGATTTCCGTGACACTCGGCTCCGTATGTTGCGCACCTTCAAGGGATTCGGAAGGTGGGGTATCGGTGGGTCGTGCGAGATTTTTTTCTACTAATTCAGCAACAGCAGATTCAACATCAAAACCGCCGAGGCTCGCCTTTCGGATAATACCTTCACCGTCAATTAGAAAGGCTGATGGAATACCCCATACGCCATATAACGTCCTTATCTCTCGGCTTTCATCCCAGTAGTGTATCCACGCGAGTCCCTCTTTCTCAATGTATGCCGTAAGCGGTTCCTCTGACTGGTCCAAACTAATACCGATAATCTGAAAATTCTGATCTTTGTACTTTTCATAAGCCTTCTTAACTTTAGGCATCTCGGCGATGCAAGGTCCACACCACGTTGCCCAGAAATCAAGAAGCACGACCTGTCCACGATATTTTTCCAAAGAAAGTGCCTCACCTTTCAGATCCGTTACCTGAAAATCTGGTGCTGGTTTACTGATCCACTCACTCGGATCCGGTCTATGAGGTTTCTGCAATTCTTCTTTCTGAGGCGTTGTATCCTGTTTAAGCATCTTTGTTGCAGGTATCGACTTGGACGCAGGTGTTTTCGTGGAAGTATCAGTGGATTTAGCGAGATTTTCCCCCACCAATTCAGCAACGGCGTGCTCAAGTGCGTGGCCGCGAAGGTTCGTCTTGCGGATAACACCTTCACCATCAATCAAAAAGGTTGACGGAATCGCCTGGACTTTGTAAAGATTGCTGACTTTGCCGATGTTATCCCAATAGTGCAGCCAAGTAAGTCCCTCTTTCTCAATGTATGCCTGAAGCGGTTCCTTCGACCTGTCAAGACTGATACCGACGATTTGGAACTTCTGATCCTTGTATTTTTCATAAACCTTCTTAACGTTCGGCATCTCTGCGATACAAGGCGGACACCACGTCGCCCAGAAATCGAGCAGTACAACCTGGCCTCGGTATTGTTCTAAGGAGAGTTCCTCACCATTCAAATCCGTCACATGGAAATCCGACGCAGGTTTACCGACCCACTCACTCGAATTCATTCCCGGTGCAGATTGTGCGTCAGGCGGTTTAGGTAATTCGCCCTTTCGGTCGGTTCTCTCCTGTTCAAGAATCTTTTTCGCACGTTGTGCCTGCGACCGTTTCCCATACTTCGGATGGTTCACCAATTGCTGGTATACACCGTCTGCTTCGTCGTGCTTGCCGATTTTGTCGTATGCCAATCCCAATTCTAACAAACAACTTTGAACGTAGCGATCATCTGGACGGTTCTCAATAAGTTCTTGAAAGACTTGAATCCCTTCTTCAATACGATCCAACTGAACTAAGGCATTGCCGAGAAGATAGTAAACCTCATCCACCCGTTTGAAGTCCTGATGCGCCGCAACAAAGCCTCTGGATTTTTTAACCAATTTCTCTAAATCTTCAGATGTGCTCTGTTTCCGAAGACTCTTAGTAATTGCCTTAATTTCCTTATATTCGTCAGTGGGTTTTACCGAGTAAGCACCCACGAGGTTAATACAAAAACCGATTAGCACAAAACTTGCGAGTGCGCCAACGAGAACATTACGGAAACCTTTGTATCCTCTCTGCTGTGAATCTATTTTATTTTCGGTAAACATGTTAAACCTCCCGAACTTTGTTGAACCTACCTGTTTGAATCTGTTTGTTTATAGCAAGCTTTGATGAAAATCTCGCCAGCGAAGTTTTGCATTTATAGTAAAGCCCATAACTACCTTGTTTTACGCATACGACAATCGCTCAACGCGTTTCTCCAAAGGCTCCATCGTCTCAAGAATAGAACTCATAAGAGACGTCTTATCGTCGGCGTAAGCAGCATTATCCCACAAATTCTCCCGTTCACCCGGATCCTTTTCCAGATCATAGAGTTCACCATAAGTGTGTCCACAATACCATGTCAACTTCCGTGTGTCGGTTACGACCGTTTTAAGCCGCAAGCCGCGCGGATCGTCCACACACTCGACCAGCACATCATCACGGACAGATGCTGTCTCTCCAGTAAGCATCGGCATTGCGTCTACACCGTCTGTATCTGCCGGGATTGGCAAGCCGATCGCAGACAGAACTGTCGGCACAATATCAACATGGCTGAAGAGTGCTTCTGCGCGTTGTCCTGCGGGAATAACTGTAGGAAACCGCAGCAACGTCGGCACACGGACAAGTTGCTCGTAATGGAAGGGTCCCTTCATCCAGAGACCGTGGTCACCGAGCAGTTCACCGTGGTCAGTCGTGAAGAGTACCAATGTGTTTTCTGCCAATCCGGACGTATCGAGACACTCCAGAATACGTCCCATCTGCTGATCGATGATTTTCACCATATTGTAATAATATGCCCTACCGAGACGTGCGTCGTCTTCAGACACTTTGCTGAAATCGGCACCGCCACCCTGTCCTGCGATAGCGTACGTTCCACGTATCTCCGACTTTTCAAGCTGCCCACATCGCGCCTCCAAAAAATGCGGCGGTTTATCGTCTAACTCGCCTTCAACAAAATCTGGCAGTAGTACTTCGGCGGGATCAACGCGATCTTCAAATTCGGTTGGAACGCAGTGTGGATGATGTGGATCTTGGAAGCCGACTGCTAACAAGAACGGCTGAGAAGCATCGCGATTAGCCAGAAAGTCTATCGTCCGATCCGCTGTCCAGACGCTGTTGTGGTATTTCAGCGGTATGTCCCAATCATAAGCATTGCCACCGAACCCTCTTTCACCGAGGCGTGTCGCTTTGCTGTAACGATTGAACGTCTCCTCAGACACTTGAGAGCGAACCCATTCGCCGTAATGTCCAGCAATGCCATAAGTCGCGTGTCCCAATGCTAATTCGACGGTTTCAAATCCGTAGTACGGACCTTGGAAATCAGGATAGCGCGTCGTATCGCTTCGTGTTTCCATGGATTGTTCTGGGGAGGCACCGAAGGGTTGGAAGTGTGCTTTGCCGATATAGTGGGTGCGATATCCGACCTCACTAAGTCGGTGCGATAGCATAGTTTCGTCTTCAGGGACGTTCATACCGACGTTCCATGCACCATGGCGACTCACATATCGTCCAGAAAAGATTGAGGCGCGGGCGGGGGTACAGACCGGATTCGCGCAGTATGCGCGCTCGAAACAGACCCCTTCAGATGCGAACTTATCCAGATGTGGTGTATCTGTGAACGTTGATCCATAGCAGCTCAAACTATCTGTCCGCTGTTGGTCCGTTGTAATAATAAGGATGTTCGGTTGTTGTGTGCTCATAGTGTTAGGGACGCTTCCTCTTTCTATCCGCAAAACGGTTTCAGATACACATAACTCTGTTCCGCTGCGTCTTCTGGCTCCATGATCTCACGGAACGCCTGATGCACCGTTACATAACCGTCATAGCCTATTGCCTCTAAACCTTCAAATACCCGCGGGAAATCAATACCACCTTCGTCTTGTAAACGGATAGGATCGTGCGGGACTACGCCTTGGATCCACGTCAGAAGGTGCGTCTTCCCCTCTGATCGACGGATATGGTTCTGAAGATAGACATTCAAAAGATAGGGTGAAAACCGCTTGAGCGTCTCAACGCCATAATCCTGTGCGCAGAGATCGAGATTAGCGGGTTCATAGATAATCCCGAAATTCTTTCTGCCGACACGTTTTAACACATCGACCGAGCCATCTACCGTCTCAAATAGGCTTTGTGTATGCGACTGATGTGCGAGACGGATGCCACGTTCTGCGGCTTCGTCAGAAGCACGTTGTGCCCAAGGTATGTCTGCCTCAACTTTCATTGCAATACGGATGAGGTCTGCACCAAGCAGTTCCGTTAGATCGAGATACGGGGTAATATTACGGAGTCCATCCGGACCCTGCTCGTTGTTGAGTGGTACCGGGAAATCGCCAGTGATCATAGAGACTTTTAAATTGAGTGAGGCTGCCTGTTTACGCGCAGCAGTGATTTGCTCTAAAGGCGAATGGATGCCGACTTGGGAGGCACGCATGCAGACCGCTTCGTAGCCGAGTCCTGCAGCGAGTTCAGTCAGTTGTGCGAAGGTATGCGTGGCATCTTTTTTAGATGCTGTTTCTGCGACGCGTACGGAAAGCGAAAGTTTCATTTTTTAATTTTACCTTGCGGAGAAATAACGGACAATTGAACTTTAACGTGCGTTTCTCAAATCCGTCCTCCACTTCGTTATGGACTACGGGTTTTGCGATTATCTTAAGAGACATCCATTGTTAGACGAAAACCCTTTACCGATAAAGACAATTAATCGACAACCATTCCTCTGAAAACTATAATAGTAAAATATCGGCAATTGAGAGAGCCATCAAGACGAGGCTAATCATGCCGTTCAGCGTGAAGAAGGCGAGATTGACACGGGATAGGTCTGTCGGTTTGACGATCGCATGTTCATATATAAAAATTAGGACGACAATGCCGACCCCGATGTAGTAGAAAAGTCCCAACTCGACGAGGTGCGGGATACCGAGAAGGAGTAGCACAGCGATAACATGCAGAGTAGAAGAAAGCCATAACGCCCATCGGATCCCAATTTTCGCTGGAACGGAGTGTAGCCCGTGTTTCCTATCGAAGTTGACATCTTGACAGGCATAGATAATGTCGAACCCGGCTGTCCAGAGCAGCACGACAAGACAGAGAACTATCGGTGGCAACGCGAAACTACCTTCAATTGCAATCCACGCGCCGACAGGTGAGATAGAGAGCGCGAGTCCGAGCCAGAAGTGGGAGAATGCCGTGAAACGTTTGGTATAGGAATAACCCATGACTACAGCAAGGGCGACTGGTGATAAGGCAAAAGCAAGCGGGTTCAACCGCCACGCCGCGAAAACCAACAGTCCGGCAGAGATGATCGTAAAACACCACACCGCGCCTTTTGTGATTAAGCCCGCGGGGATCGCGCGCAAGGCAGTGCGCGGGTTTTTACTATCAATCTCGGCATCGGCGAGCCTATTGAACGCCATAGCGCAGCTCCGCGCCCCTACCATCGCCACGAGAATCCAGCCAAGTTTCGGCAGCGGCGGAAAGCCGTCCGATGCGATAAAGGCACTCATGACTGCAAACGGAAGCGCGAAGACGGTATGTTCAAATTTGATCATCTCAAGGATAATCTTAAGTTTTCGCATCTTTTTTTACTGGCAACGAATGGCTATCTAAAACGGTAGCAGATTGCCTGCAGCGTCAAATTCAAACGGCTGCGTTTCGCCGATGACTGCTAACCTCGAATGCAGTTTTGCATCTTCAAGGAGTACCTCAGATATGTCGAGTTCCGTTAATCTCAACGTGCTTTCAATACGGATAACCCGTGCATCTTCAGGTTCGGTGAGACCTATGGTATCAAGTGCCACTTCAATCGCTTCGCGGTCGGTATCGTAGTAAAACGGGATTTTCGACTTCTGCGGTCCAAGTGCCGTAATACCGTTCATATAGGTCGAGTGTCGATCAATCTTGTCCACAAGGCGTGTCGTTGTGAAATCGGCAAGTCCGATACCGGTGGCGTTGCCGTCGCTCTCTTCAGTGAGATCCCGGACAAATATACGGAGGATCGCGGGTTTTGCGGGTTCAGGTTCAAAGTTCTGCATCATCCTGCCGATGACGTTCGTATCCATACCGGTGCCGCTGATATTTTTCCCTGTCCAATCCACAATCAACAGATCAAGTTCATCGAAGGGGAGTCGTCCCATTAGCGATTTCGCCTCGACGAGCAATTCACGTTCGCTTTGAAGGAGTTGCGCGGCAGGTATCGCTACCGCCTTCGCGGTATCTTCGTGTGCGTTCTCAATTAAACCCAAACCGAAGGCGATTTTTCCGGTGTCGAGAATAAAGCCGCCGACCGCCCTGATAACGTGTTCAAAACTGTACTGGAAAAAGGCGCGGTGATAGAAGTTTGCCCCCTGCTGTTTGCCGAGTCCGATGACCATCATCTTCATCAAGCCGCTCTCAATGGAACCGTTGAAATCTGTGTGTGCCTTAATACGATTGAGCGGGACGACGTGGTCTGCTTCAGCCGCGTACCGATCAAAAAAGACCGGTAAACCGTCTGCCGTCTTTCCGAGTTCCACGACATCCATTGTCGCTTTCACCGGTGCACCGACAGTCTCTTCGGTGATGCCGTAATGTTCCAACACGCTCCGCTGCCCTTCAGCGGTTGCGCCGCCGTGGCTTCCCATCGCCGGAACCACAAACGGTTTTGCGCCGAGTCCTTTGAGATAATCAACCGTTGCTTTGACGGCTACATCAACATTTGCGACACCGCGGCTGCCAGCGGTAATAGCGACAGTCTCGCCGGGTTTGACAATAGTAGCGGCGTTAATCCGATCTAATTCAGCGTGGATTGCTGCAGGAAGATCAGTAAGAACAGGTGCCTCAAACTGCTGTTGAATCCGTGTCATTTTTGGAAGTGCCATGCGTTTCCATCCTTTATATTTCACCTGTGAGGGAATTTAAAGGCAATTTTATCAGAAACAGGATAAGAATGCAAGGGAAATATAGGATAGTAGTAGAGCCACTCAGTTTTCGGTTTTTCGTCAATTTAATCGGAGCAGTCGCGATTCGGAGAGTGCTTCTATACGAGATTCACGGAAAGCCGAATATTGATCCTGTAGCAGAACTGAATCGCTCTGAAGAAAAAGACGAGACGGCTTGATATCAACACAGATGTGTGCTAAACTTTAGGCATCAAAAATGCCACTCTTACAGGGTTAATTTTTTTTCGAGGCAACCCATAAGCGAAAAGAAAATGATGAAAACAGTAAGATTTTTTAACGCTACCCTTGTCCTCTTGTTAACCCTTGGCTTCTTCCAACCCAACGGTTCCGCACAAGAATATGTTCGATGGCAGCTGCCACAAGGAGCCATCGCGCGTTTAGGGAAAGGTAAAATCAATGCGGTTAAATATTCACCCGATGGCAACACAATCGCAGTGGCGAGCAGCATCGGGATCTGGCTTTACAACGCGCACACTGGGGCAGAAAAAGCACTGATAACGGGACATACAAGGAATGTCTATTGTATCGCTTTTAGTCCGGATGGACAAACGCTTGCAAGTGGGAGTAGGGACAGCACGATCCGACTGTGGGATACACACACACAAAAGCGGCAGGCGACCCTCGCAGGACACACAAGCCGAGTGAGAGCCGTTGCTTTCAGTCCTGATGGTAGCACACTTGCAAGTACAGGGTCAGACGATACAGTCCGTTTGTGGAGCCTTCGCATCAAAATGCTCAAGAAAACCCTCACTGGACATACAGATGTTGGACGGACAGTCACCTTCAGTCCAGATGGCAAAGTGCTTGCGAGTGGGAGTGAGGATAGCACAATCCGGTTATGGGATGCACACAACGGTCAACCTTTGAAAACCTTGACAGGTCACAAACGGACCGTAACCGCTATCGCCTTTAGTCCAGATGGACGGACACTCGTCAGTGGTTGTGACGATAGCACAATCGGTGTGTGGAACATAGGCACAGGAGAACATATACGGACCCTCACAGGACACACGTGGTATATTGCATCGGTGGACTTTTCACCAGACGGAGAGATGATCGTAAGTGCAAGT
The DNA here is from genome assembly GCA_965208735.1 of Candidatus Poribacteria bacterium. Taxonomy (GTDB): domain Bacteria; phylum Poribacteria; class WGA-4E; order WGA-4E; family WGA-3G; genus WGA-3G. The sequence continues at coordinate 2,216,163 of CBDBPM010000002.1, read as the reverse complement.
TGGGATAACGCTATTCATTTGTGGAACCCGTACACTGGCAAACTCCTGCGAAAACTTAAGGCGCACACAGCTCCTGTTGTTTCGGCGGTGTCCTCACCTCACGGAGAAATGATCGTGAGTGGAAGTCAGGATGGTACCATTCGCTTGTGGGACACGCAGACGTGGAAAACAAAAAATACCATTGCTGGACATACAGGGGATGTCAAGGCGGTCGCGTTTTCGCCGGATGGACAGACAATTGCGAGTGGGAATACGAGACACACGATCCATTTGTGGGATGCCAAAACAGGCGAACAGAAAAATACACTCACTGGACACGGTTGGACGGTTGCTGCTGTCGCCTTTAGCCCTGATGGCAGTACACTCGCGAGCGGGAGCTGGGATAATAATATCCACTTGTGGGACCCAGAGACAGCGGAACACAAGCAGACACTGAGTGGTCATTGGGATTATGTTGTCGCTTTGGCTTATTCACCAGATGGAAACAGACTTGCGAGTGGGAGTAATGATGATACCGTCCGTTTGTGGGACGCTAAAACAGGCGACCCCTTGCATATCCTCAAAGGACATATAGGGGATGTCAGGACAGTCGCGTTTTCACCGGACGGTAGAACACTCGCAAGCGGAGACGGCGATAATAACGAGATCCGTTTATGGGATGGACGCGCTGGACGGCATAAACTAACGCTTGAAGGGCATAGTAACGATATTACAGGACTCGCCTTCAGTCCCGATGGCAGTACGCTCGCCAGTGCTTGTGATGATAGGACAGTAGGTTTGTGGAATGCATATACCGGAGAGAATCTACGGATGCTCAAAGGTCACACGACGTATGTTTTAACGGTAGCGTATGCCCCCGATGGTGACACGCTCGCCAGCGCAAGTTGGGATATGATGGTTCGTCTGTGGGACCCAGAAACCGGAAGATCTAAGTCGGGCTTGATTGGACACACAGGGTACGTTGTATCGGTAGCGTATTCACCCGACGGACGGACACTTGCCAGTGGTAGTGCCGATGGCACAGTGCTTTTGTGGGATATGACACGGTTCCGTGCTAAGACCGATTAAAGCATTCAGTTTTCAGTTATCGGTTGTCAGTTCTCAGTAACCGGTTTCTGTCAGCCGTCAGCAAGAGGCGCGACTACAAGAAGGAATCCGCGATGAAAAATCGAAACTACAGGAGAAATGATGAAAAACCTGAACTTGCTTCCCGCCCTGATAACTCTCATCTTACTGCTGTCGTTATCAAACAGTTCTGCGCAAGAATATACCCGATGGCACTTGCCTGAAGGAGCTATAGCCCGCTTTGGAAAAGGGAGAGTCTCTGGTTTCACATATTTCCCAGATGGCACCCGACTCGCCGTTAGGAGTTCCATCGGCACCTGGATCTATGACGTAGACACCGGAAAAGAGGTTGAATTGCTGACGGGTGGTATGTGGGACACTGGCACTATGGCATTTAGTCCTGATGGAAAGACGTTTGCTGTCGCAAGCGGCAGTAACATTCATTTGTTGGATCCACACACGAGAAATCAGAGAGATGTCCTCGCAGGGCACACGTCTTATGTCTATTCGGTGGTATTTAGTCCGACCGGAGAAGTGCTTGCCAGCGGCAGTCGAGACACTACAATCAGATTGTGGGATGCAGATACCGGTGAACTGCTGCGAACGCTCATAGGGCATACGGACCAGGTTAGGTTAGCGGAATTTTCACGTGATGGGCAGCTGCTGGTGAGTGCCGGGCGTTTTGAAGATAATACAATTTGTATATGGAACGTGCAAACAGGAGAACTCCTAAGAACTATAACCGGGCATCCAGTTAGAATCTACAGTGTCGCCTATTCTCCTGATAATCTGACACTTGCCAGTGGTGGACGAGATTCCAAGATTCGTGTGTGGGACGTGAATACTGGTAAACTCTTAAAAACAACTACTACTGACATGAGGTCCGTTACTTCTCTCGTGTATTCACCGGATGGCAGCACACTTGTCAGTGGAAGTTGGTCGGGTAACAACATCTATTTGTGGAATGTTCACACAGGCGAACTTTTAAAAACGATTACGGGACATACCGCAGGCGTTGGATCTCTCATGTATGCGCCAGATGGCAAAACGCTTGCCAGTAAAAGCGACGATGGAGCAATCCGATTTTGGGATACCGACAGCGGTGAACTTTTGAAAACTATCAGTGGACACACGTTTTTTGCAAGGGCGGTGACGTTTTCACCGGATGGTGGCACGCTTGCGAGCAGTGAAAGGGCAGACAATGCAGTTTCCCTGAGAGATGCTCAGACTGGAGAGGTTTTAAAAACACTCGCAGGGCATACGGATCATCTCAGTTTCGCGGTGTATTCGCCGGATGGAAAGGTCTTGGCAAGCGGGAGTTGGGATGGAGAAATTCGGCTGTGGAACGCACAGACAGGCGAACTCCTGAAGACCCTCGTTGGACATGAGAGAGGGGTTCCTTCTCTGTCGTTTTCAACGGACGGTACAACGCTTGCAAGCGGCGGTTGGGATAATACGGTCTATTTGTGGTATGTGCCAACTGGTCATATACTACAAACCATTACTGGAAACATCAACAAACCACAAGGAAACTACAGTGAAATGGATATTTCGCTTAATCCTGATGGACGGACCCTTGCTGTGGCAACTGACGAGAAAATAATTCGACTCTGGGATATCCGCACAGGCAAAGTTAAGACGGAGTTGATACATGAGCGGGATGTGGATATTGTTGCGTATTCACCGAATGGATTGGTGCTTGCGAGTGGTGGGAACGACCACAAAATCCGGTTATGGGATGCTGCCTCTGGCGAATTATTGTCCACTTTTCCAGAGCAGGCGGACAGTATCATGTCCATCACATTTAGCTCTGATGGACAGACAATTGCGAGTGGAACTACGAGGGATGTCTATATCTCAGATGTAGCCACAAGCAAGCATATAACAACACTTACTGGGCATAAAAGTCCGATTCGATCGGTGGCGTTTAGTCCTGATAGCAAGATACTCGTCAGCGGCAGCGATGATTGCACGGTTCTTCTGTGGAAGGTCCCGAGTAAAGATCTCCCCGATAATAAATAGACTTTCCGAAATGCGCGCGTTACGTTTTGGGGTTTCGCAACGCGCGCGTTTGAATAACAAATATTCTCTAATACGGTGTTCCGCGCGTTGTCAGTGCACACCACCGCGAAGTAAACAGGTGGTTGAAGAGTGCGTCCTGCGCTTCCGATGTGTTAATCTGTTTTAACGCCAATGCCGCGTGAAATCGAACGTATCGGTCCTCGTCTTCAAGTTGCGCAATAAGGGTAGGAATTGCCGGTTCAGCGAGTGCACCCAATTTCGCTAAAGCACGAGCGGCGTTATCGCGAACAGGAAAATAGTCATCGCTCAACAGGGTTGCAAGGACCTGCACAGTCTCAGACAAATCCATCTCGTCAGATACCAGTTGCCCGATGAGTCCCAACCCTTCTGTAGCGTGTCGTCGGACGGATTCGGACGGGTCTTGTGCAGCACACATCAACGCGGGTAGTGCTTCTTGCGCGGCTTTTCCCATGTCCGCCAAGGCGAACGCTGCGCTTGCGCGAACTGCATCATCTGTTGCTTGTAAGGCGTCAATAAGCGTTGGAACCGCGGGCGTGCCAGTGAGGCTTAAAGCGTATCCGGCATACTCGCGGATAGTGGCTGATGTGCTATGTAACATCTGCTTCAAGACAGGCACGGCAGTATCACCGACTCGCCCCAAGCGATACGCGGCATTTAGCCTATCTTTTTCATTATCGCTATCCAAGGTTTCAGTGAGGGTATCCACTTCATCGTGCGGAACACCGTTAGCGGTGCCGTTCTGTTTCCCGTAGTACCAGTCCCATACCGCCCCCCACAGTTCTGGATGCTCAGATTCTTTACCATTGCCGAGCGTATGCCAGTCGGCAGTCTTACTTTGCCATAAAGGTGTTTGTGGCTCATCAAGTCGGATAAAGAGGAACTTCAACATATACCGCTTTTTGTCGCTCCGATTCGGCATTGCGCGGTGCCACAAGTCGTAGTGAACGATCGTCACGGTGCCTGCTTCGCCACAGAGTGCGATTTCGGGTTGCTCGTGCGCGCTTTCACCCGTCTCGTAATACTGTGAACCCGGTAGGACGGCGGTAGGTCCCATATCTTCTGTGACATCCTGCGGATAATAGAATGCCATTGTCCACCGGCAGCGGTGCCGACGGATCTGTTCGTCCCCTGCGTAACTATCTTTATGAAAATTCTGACCTTCGCTGCCCTGTTGGTTAAAATGGCAATATCGGTGTGGATGCATCACATAGTCCGAACCGAGTACACCCTGCATCGCGCCGTGAGTAACTGGATGGTCAAAAACTTCTTGAATCTCAGGGATGGCTGGCAGGAGATTGTTCCCCAAATTCCCGGTTTCCTCAAACATTGTGTCCAATTGCTGGCAAATATCCTCATGAAAACTCGGCGGGAAATCGGGCTTTACCTTGACATAGCCGTTGATGATGAAATCCCGCATCTCTTCATCGGTGAGCTGCAGTGTTGGTTTGTTCATTTTGCGCCCTCCTCTATTTTTTGGGACGGGGAGTCAAATTCCATTCGGGCATTTAAGGGATGTTGTCTAAAACGGTGTCCCGCGTGTTGTTAGCGCGCACCATCGCGAAGCAAACAGGTGATTGAAAAGTGCGTCCTGCGCTTCGGGGGTCTGAATCTGTTTTAACGCCAACGCTGCATGGAAACGGACGTATCGGTTCTCATCTTCGAGTTGTGCGACGAGTGTAGGAATCGCCGGTTCCGCGCGTGTGCCTAATTTTGCTAAGGCGCGGGCAGCATTATCGCGAATCCAATAATAATCGTCCTGCAACCGGGTTGTTAAAACCGCCACAGTCTCAGACAAATCAACATCCTCAGAGATCTGTTGTCCAATAAGTCCCAATCCCTCTGTAGCGTGTCGTCGAACCCATTCGGAGGAGTCCTGTGTGGTGCGCGTTAAGGCTGGTATTGCTTCTTGTGCTGTTTTTCCCATATCCGCCAAGGCATACGCCGCGGTTGCGCGTACCGAATCATCTGTCGCTTGTAGTGCGTCAATAAGCGTTGGAACAGCGGGCGCGCCTGTGAGGCTCAACGCATATCCTGCGTAGTTGCGGATAGCATCAGATTTACCATGCAACGCCTGTTTCAAGATAGGCATAGCAGCTGCACCAACCCGTCCCAAGCGATATGCGGCATTGAGTCTACTTCTTTCATTATCACTGTCCAAGGCGTCAATGAGAGTATCCACCTCAGTGTGCGAAACGCCGTTGGCAGTGCCGTTCTGTTTACCGTAATACCAATCCCATAAAGATTCCCACATTTCCGGATGCTCAGGTTCTTTATCGTTGCGCCAATCAGCAGTATCGCTATTCCACGAAGGTGCTTGTGGCTCACCGAGTCGGGAAAATAGGAATTTCAACATGTAGCGTTTCTTGTCACTCTGATTCGGGGTTGCGCGGTGCCATAAGTCGTAGTGGACGATTGTCACCGTGCCTGCTTCACCACAGAGTGAGAGGTCCGGCTGCTCGTGTGCGCTGTCACCCGTCTCGTAATACTGGGAACCCGGTAGGACAGCCGTCGGTCCCATATCTTCTGTGACATCCTGCGGATAATAGAACGCCATTGTCCACCGACACCGATGCCGACGGATCTGCTCATCACCTTCATAGGTATCCTTATGGAAACCCTGTCCGTCGCTGCCTTCAGGATTATAGTGGCAGTATCGGTGTGAATGCATCACATAGTCCGAACCGAGTACGCCCTGCATGGCACCGTGGACGACAGGATGATCAAAAATCTCCTGAATTTCAGGGATGAGTGGTAGGACGTTATTACCTAAGTTGCCGGTTTGTTCAAACATTGCTTCGAGTTGTTCGTAAACGTTTTCATGAAAACTCGGCGGGAAATCAGGCTTTATCTTGACGTAGCCATTGATGATGAAATCCCGCATCTCTTCATCGGTGAGCTGCAGTGCTGGTCTGCTCATCTAAGGAACCTCCATCCATCGTTTTTTGGACTTGACGCTATTAACCTAAGTTGCTATCTAAAAGTTGTATGTATTTTAGCAGCATCTCTGTTTGAAAATCCACAGAAGTTTTCAGTTTCTATAAACATGGTAAAGAAATGCTCAAGGAAATAAACACCACAGGACTAAAGAGGCGTTTAGGAATATACAAGGTTTGTGTCTAAGATCCGGCGCGGTTCCAAACCGCGCCTACGGGACCTGGAACAAAGAGGTGTACCCTTACTTCTTCACAGCACCAAACGTAACGCCTCTGAGTAGATGTCCGCGCATTAAGAAGGTAAAGACAGCGACGGGGAGTAGAAAAACAAATGTTGATGCAGCGATTTTTCCCCAATCCATCCCAGCAGAACCGGTCGCGCTTGTAATTGAGGGCGGCGCGGTCACCGCCTTACCGCCGACTTCCGTGAGCACCAACGCAAAAGCGAACTCGTTCCACGCTGTAATAAGACAAAATACTGCGGTCGCGGCAATGCCAGTAACAGATTGCGGTAAAATTACCTTCATGAAGGTCTGGAACCGAGAGTAACCATCAACAAGCGCAGCATCTTCATACTCTTTCGGGATTTCATCAATGAATCCTTTCATGAGCCACACTGCGAATGAGACATTAAAGGTGGTATAGAGCAAAATCAACCCAAAGTGTGTATCGCGCAACCCAAGCGCGCTATACATCAGATAGATTGGAATGACGACCACAACAGGCGGCAACATCCGCGTACTGAGGATAAAAAAGAGTAGGTCATCTTTACCCGCCACGTCGAATCGGGAAAAGGCATAAGCTGCGAGCGTTCCAAGCCCTACAGCGAGAATTGTGCTACCACCACCAATGATAATGCTATTGAGCAGTTGGTAGAAATACTTGGATCCGCCGTTCGCCAACGCGGCACAAATAGCGATCGTTCCAAAAACGGTCGGTAAAACAAGCGTCAGTCGCAGTTTCTTCTCAGTTTGTAAGACGATGCCCCCCGTTTTCTTTAATGGGACCATCAAAAGATAGGCGATAATTGTGCAGACGATCAGTAGCAGAAAGTTGAATCGGGCATCCGTTTGGAGACGACTCTGCAGCGGCGGCAAACTTATAAAGCTATAGAGACAGGTTAAAACGAAAATGCTATTCCAAATTAAGCCAAGATTTCGGAGCGACAAGACACGGGGTAACTTCACCTTAAACACCGTGAAAATGCCGAATAGGAGCAACCCTATAAACGCCTCTGCGAGAAAAAGATATGTTACACCCGGTACCCCTTCTGGAGGCATCAACTTTTGATAGTTTTCCAGCGTGACCTTAAAAACGAACTTCGGAAGTTTCGTGGTAATATCTGCAAAACCTTTCAAGGAGGTAACCAAAATCCAGTAAATCGGGGCGATGTAGACAATCACAGCAACGGCAATGAATGCAATTATGAGGTAGTGCCAAAAATTTTTCCGATTCTGCATTTTCTTTATGCTTCTCCCTTAACGCTATTCAGGTATTTCACGTAGATATTGCTCAGCGCGACAATAATGATGAGCAGAATGTATGCCATCGCGCACGCTTTGCCGGTGTTATAGTTCCGAAAAGCGAGTTTATAAAGATTCATTGATACAGTCTCTGTAGCGGTGCCGGGACCGCCTTCACGGGTCAGGACATAAACGATGTCGAACATTTTGAAGGCATCCATCGTTCGGAACAGGAGCGCAATGAGTAGAAGCGGTGATACGAGTGGCAGTGTAATCCATCGAAACTTGAACCAAGCGGAGGCTCTATCAACATCAGCGGCTTCATAGAGATATTTCGGAACAGCACTTAATCCCGCCAAAGCAATGAGCATCATGAATGGCGACCACATCCATGTATCCACAATAACAACAGCCAACATCGCGACTTTCGGATTGGTGGTCCAGCCGATGGGTGATTTCAGAAAAGGCGTGAGCGTGAGGAAAAAGTTCAGTAACCCAGAGTTATCGGAGGAAAGAATAAACCGCCAGAAGAGTCCGACGACGACGGGGGATAGCATCATCGGAAGCAGGAGGAGTGTTGTAATAAAGCCTTTATAGCGGAACTCGCGATTCAGGAGCAGTGCCAACCCGAACCCGATAAAGAATTGCGCCGTGACGGCTAACAGTACGAAATAGGCAGTGGTTTGAAAATAACCCCAGACCTCTGGATCTTCAAAGAGGCGTGCATAATTACGAACACCGATGAATTTTGCGGCTGTGGGCATTGATGCTTTGTAGCGATGGAAACTCAGGTACAGGGACCAGAGCAGCGGAAAGATGTTCATTAAGATGAGCAAAATCATGGTGGGCATGATAAATGCCATCTTCAATTGGTAGTCGCTCATCCCACGCGATGTCTTGTACGGGGGGTTGGTTTGCATGTTGTCTAAGAATTAAAGATTGCCATTAGAATGGAAGGGTGGAAGGCTGATAAAAACACGTTTACAGTCTTCCACCGTATAATCCTTACTCGTCGTAGTAGCCTGCGTCCTCGAAGATCTCTTCATGCTTTCGTGCGATAGCGTCGAGTGCTTCCTTGGGAGACTTGATTTTGGAGATCGCTTGACTCCAATTTGTCTGGCAAGCCTCTAAGAGTTCAGCGTATTCCGGCACTGCCCAGAAATCGCGAAGGTATGGGAAACTTGCGGCGAAGGCTTCGTTAAAGGGTGTTGCCGTCTTGAAGGTATCTGACTGTAACACCTCTTTATGCGGTGTGAAACCACCGAGTGCCGCCCATTTTTCTTGAACGGGTTTCTGCATAAACCATTTCATGTACTGCTTGGCAAGATCCTTGTTTTTAGAATAGGAAGAGATAGACATGCCTTGTCCACCGATGCTAATATAGTGTCCTTTCGGACCGGCGGGAGCGATAAAGAAACCGCTCTTATCATGAGAGATCTTATTCACTTCTGGATTAATCACCCCCGGGAAAAAGGCGAAGTAATTCATTGCCATCGCAACCTTACCAGAATTGTAAGCATTCAACGTCTCTGCCCAATAGTAGTTTGGAGCATCTGGGGGAGAGAACTGGAGCAGGTCGGTATAAAATTCGAGTGCCTTGGCAGCATCTTCGGAGTTAAGGTGTCCAGCGACTTTATAATTTTCTGCGTCGCCATAAGTACCGCCAAAGCTCCACATCACCTGTTGGAAACCCATCGTAATACCGTCGTATTCCTTGCTATACCATGTTGCGATACCGTAGAGATCATCGTCTGGACGCGTAAAGAATTCGGCGATATCGCGGAGTTGGTCGTAGGTTTTTGGGGGTGCGAGCGCGTAGCCGTACTTTTTCTCAAAAGCAGCCATTTCTTTCGGGTCTTCAAACAGGTCTTTCCGGTAGACGTATCCAGCAGCATCCACCTCGGCGGGCAATGCCCAGTACGTGCCGCTGCCTTTCGGATATTCAGCAAACGCTGTCATCGCGGGTCCGTAAATAGAATCTACATCTATATTTTCATTAATCCAGTCGGTTAGATTGATATAGTTTTGACCTTGAGAGTTCCTGCCGAGCCATTGACTATCACCAATAACGATGTCGTAAAGGTCGCTCTTCCCGACAAACGCTGTGAACACCTTATCTTGGAAATTGGGCCACGGGATTTGGATAACATCAACAGCAATCCCGGTTTCAGCGGTAAAGTCTTTGGAGAGTTCCTGTAAATAGTTAGCCGGATCCCATTCCGCCCAGACGATGGTTAAAGAGTCTTGGGCATGAGTTGTGGGTACACTCACAAACGCGAGTGTGATTATTAGTATTAGCGCGAGACTTGTGTGAACACTTTTCATGTTTTTTCCTCCGTATAGAGATCATGCGAGTTGTTATGAGCACCAGTTAAAATCTGACATACGGTTCGGTGCTTTACCAAGCATTATAAGGAAACAGAAAAATTTTTGCAAGAAAAATCGTCTGGGTGAGAGCGTATAAAAATCTTGACACCTGCCCGTAACTACGCTATAATAGAACCACTAAAAATTTATGGAGGAAAATCATGGCAACGCGAGGGGCCCAAACACACCTCACACCAGAAGAATACATCACTTTAGAACGCAAAGCGATACCTGATGCCGAAACAGTTAGAAGCGAATACATTAATGGGGAGATTATCGACATGCCCGGGGCAAGTTTTGCGCACAATCTTATTACAAATAATATCTCTGGTGAACTCCGCGCTCGCTTAAAGGACAGTACGTGTGCTGTTTTCGCGAATGACATGCGTATCAGTGTTCCCACAGCAAAATCTTATTTTTATCCTGATGTCGGTGTTGTCTGTGAAGATCCCCGTTTTGAAGACGATGTCTTTGACTCGCTCCTGAACCCGATTGTCATTATAGAGGTGCTTTCCCCATCAACCGAGGCGTATGATAGAGGTGAAAAATTCGCTTATTATCGTCAACTCACATCGTTGCAGGAATACGTCCTCGTTTCCCAAAATCAGATTCGTGTTGATCACTACCGCCGCCAAGAAAGGCTGTGGATTTTTACCGATGTCGAAAAACATGATGAGATCCTGCAGCTGCCTTCCATCCAATGCGAATTACCCTTGCAGGAAATCTATGCCCGCGTCACATTCCCTGATTAGGATTTCGGAGGCCGATAAACCGGAAAAGAAAACGATCGGATGCTGGCAACGTCAATATCCCCAATCTTCATGCGCCAAGGGGGCACGGTTAAGGGTATCCCTATAGGTTCGCCATTGCGGTAGGAAACGATCCATCAATTCACGAAACCGATCGTTATGATGACGTTCCAGCAGATGCGTCATCTCATGAACAAATACATACACTAAACACGATTTCGGTTTCTTCGCCAGTTCAAGATTGAGCCAGATGCGTTTCGCTTCAATGTTGCAGGAGCCCCAAAGCGTTTTCATTTTCTTAATGCGTACCTCGTTAACAGACAACCCCGTCTTTTGTTCCCATTCGGCAATGAGTGGTGGCAATTGTCCGCGAAGGCGTTCACGATACCATTCATAAAGTACTGCCTCACGTTTATCCCGATCTGTGCCTGGGCGCACCGTGAGTCCGATTCTGGTATTATTGATCAGATGAACTTTTGGTGGGCAATCCTGTTCAGTTACTTTTAGTCTATAACGTTTTCCTGCAAAATAATGGCTTTCACCAGACACATACTCGCGTTGTGACTGGCGTTCTTGTTTCATAAACGCTGTCTGTTTCCGGCGAATCCATCCCAAACGCGATATGATAGCCATCCGCACGGCATCATCGTCAAGTCGCAGCGGTGCAGACACACGCACCTGTCCGTTCGGTGGATGGACACCAATATAGAAATGCTTAATGTCTTTGCGGACAACCTCTATGGAGAGACCCCGTACCTCAATATGATAATTCTTGGTTTTAGTATTCATCTTGACTTTTTGCTATATTAAAAATGTTATCAACGTCAATGGCATCATCATTGAAATCATCCAAAATAACTATTTCAATGGCATTACGTATCTCAAGTTCTTTGAATCCATTTCCTCTCCATTCATCACTTCTTGCATCAATAATAGCCTCATCTATCGCTATTGCCATCGCAGTCCTACGATCAACAAGCATGTCGTCTGGTAAGTTATGAAAAAAAGCCTGCCGAGGTCCTGTATCAATATTTGGTGGGTAGTTCGAGTTTGCAGTAGGATCGGTAACCCGCTTGCTCAGCCTTGTAACTTCGGATAAATATTGCCGATAATTAATTGCATCCTGCCTCCGCTGACGAATTAGTTCATCAAGCAGTCGTGACATATCTTCATAATATCTGGGATTGATCTCTGATTTGTCAACAATGACACGCCGAATGTTGTTTTCTATTGTTGCCGCGATCGCCTCTTCACTTTTACGGATACCTTCAGGCAATTTCTCAATCGCCGCATCGGCACCATTATTCACAATCAGTTGAACAAGCGGTATATTGTCAAATGTTGAGATCGTCTCACTCTCTTCGGCGTGGATATAAGTATCCAACAGATGGCGCATATCAGGCTCGAACATCTTCAGGTCAATGTAGTCTCCACTTGCGAGTTTTACCTGTTGACGTACATATTCGTAGTCGCCCACTTCTTTTTTTATATTTTTTGCTTCCGTTGCGGTATAGTCAGCATCCTCCATCTCATTCGCAAGGTTAGCGTATGCACGCACTAAGGCTGCGGTCAACTGATAGAGTTTTATGCGTCTCTGCTCTTTCGCTTTGATCTGTTCAGAATTTGCGCTTTCGTCGCTACAGAAGTAGCGGATATAGTCTTGGATATATTTCGGTGGATCCACCGGTTCGCATAACGCTTTGATCGCTTCGCGTGCGTCTTCTAATCGTTCTCTGCCTTTTTCAAGCCTATCCTTCAATAATCCTTCCACATCTTCGGTATCATAGTTTTCAAACGCCTCACCGGTGTAGTCTGTCATTGCCTGCCTTAGAGATCCGAACAGGTCTTTGTAATCCACGATGTAGCCGAATTCCTTGTCATCAGTATCAATCCGATTAACCCGACAAATTGCTTGAAACAAGCCGTGATCCTGCATGCTTTTGTCTATGTAAAGATAGGTGGCAGGCGGTGCATCAAAACCTGTGAGCAACTTGTCCACGACGATGAGGAGTTTCATTTGTGCCGGTTCTTCAATAAAACGTTTCTTTACCTCTTGTTCAAACTGGTCAACCTTATGCATCGCTATATCTGGTGACTCGTCAAAATGTGCTGCGAGCATTTCTCGGTAGGTGTTGTATTTCTGTTGGTTTTCAGTAAGCCCTTCCCCCGTTTCTTCTAATCTGATGGATTCTGTGGTCGGCCTATAGGATGTCACAACGGCGCATTTCCCTCGCAAAGGTGTATCTTGAAATAAATTGTAGAGCCTGCAAGCTGAGAGGATACTGTTTGCCACAAGCATTGCGTTCCCTTTCCCACTTTTCAGCCGATCGCGCGTGCTCATATCCAAAACAATATCTGCGACGATTTTCCGTAAGCGATTCATTGAACTTTCCACATTTAGCATTGTCCCCCAACGTTCCTTGAGCTGCGCTTTCGCGACATCGTTTAACCCGCGGGTTTTACTATCAAAAAATTGGTCAATCCGGTCTTGTGAAGTAAGATTCTGGTCAATATCGCGCGCCTCATAACGTAGGTCAAGCACGACTTCATCATGGACTGCCTCATCATATTTATAGGTGTCAATAAATTTCCCGAATGTCTCAACGCTCCGTTGTTTGTCAATCTTTAGCAAGGGTGTGCCTGTGAAACCAATTAGCATAGCGTTGGGAAGGAGTTCCTTCATCGCCTTGTGGAGTTTGCCGGACTGTGTGCGGTGGCATTCGTCTACAAACACAAAGAATTCGTCCTTTACACGTAAGCCATCGGAGAGATTCCGCTTTAAATCGCTTACATAGATGTCAACATCTGTGTCTTCTATCTCTCCCGACTTGCCAAACTTGTGGACGAGGGAACAGGCTAACCGATTTGTGGAATCGCTAAGCACTTGCTTCAGATCATCACCGCTCTTTGTTCGCTTAATATTCTCTTTGACCCCCTGAAAAACACCTTCAATTTGTTCATCTAATTCTATGCGGTCAGTGATGATGAGTACCCGTGCGTTAGGATTGTTTGCCAGAATCCATTTTGCTAACCAGACCATCACTAAACTTTTTCCGCTGCCTTGTGTGTGCCAGATAATTCCGCCCTCTCTGCTCTGGACACGGTTCTGTGCTGCCTTCACACCGAAGTATTGATTATGCCGGCATATCTTCTTTACTCCAGCATCAAATACAATGAAGTCGTGCAGGACTTCAAGCATCCGTTCTTTGTTGCAAAATTGTCTGATCTCTCTGAGTAAAGGATTGGTCTCGGTATCTGGTTGTGCATCTTTTTCTTTCCATCGCAACCAGTATTTTTCAGGAGTCTTGATAACGCCGTAACGCAATCCTTCAGGTTCATTTCCTGCCATCACCAGCTGCACTGTGCTAAAAAACCACTCAATGAACATCTCCGTTTGGTTTGCAAGATTTTGACGGATACTTTCAGAAATAGAGACTATGGAACGTTTCAACTCTAACACACCGATAGCGATGCCGTTGATATATAGCACAAGATCGGGACGTTTATTATGTTTTCCTCTGATCGCAACCTCCTCGGCGATACCAAAGTCGTTGTTTTCTGGGTTATTCCAATCTATTAGCCAGACCGTTTTATGTTGTTCACTGACATCTGGTTGAACTTTCACGCCGTAGCGTAGAAGTTCATAGACTTCAAAGTTCGCATCATAAAGCGTTCTACTTCCACCAATTTTCGATGCCTGTTGTAGTTGATACACCGCTTTGGTGATAATATTGGGATCGTGGTCCTGTTTCCGCAGCCAGTCAGCAAGGTCTTCAGGGATGATATTGCTGTTTTCGTCAACGCTATCTGCCCAGTTGCCGAGGTAGATGTAGTTCAGGGTATCTTGGAAGAATTCTATGACGCGTTTTTGTGTATCTTTTTCTGTTTCACGAATGATGTGCATGTTGGTGTATCCATTATCTGTAGGAGGGAACTCCGATTCTCGATTATAAGTGTCATAGTCGCGATTTGGGCTGCATCTTATACTGCATCTTATACTGCATCTTATACTGCATCTTATACTGCATCGCCTGATTTCAGATTTGCGAGTTCGTTCCTTCCTTTGTCTGTCAACCGGTACTTCTGGTGTCGACTTGTGGGTTTGTCAGGTATTGTGTATTCGATGAACTGATCTGTCCTGAGCTTCCGTACAACCGCGTTGAGTTGTGCGGATATTGCTTTCTGTCCTAAATTTTTGGACAATTCAGATTTTTGCATTGGTCCGGTAGCGAGTAGTTTTATCACTTTGGATTGCATACCTTCAGGTTGTGACTCTGGCAGTGACTCTGGCAGTGACTCTGGCAGTTCTGAAGGTTTGGCACGCCAAATTGTCGTTTTGAATCCACCGCTGTGGGTGAATTCTGGTTCAGGCAAGCCAGCATCACGGCAACGGTGAATCATGTCTAATGTCCCTGTTCCCATCTCTTCAATGTATCGGTTGAGGTAGAGTGAACGCGCAAGTAATCGGTTATTGGGGATTGATCCCTATGACTATTCCCGCCACTGTCTTAATATACCTTGCAAATCATTGACGAGCGGCTGAATATCGCTCTCCGTTTGATCTGATTCTAAGCGTGCAGCGATCCGACAGATCTCCGATGCCTCTCTACGTAAGTTTTCGGAGAGACTCTGAAATTTGTTTTTCGCAATCTCTGAAGGCGAATCGGATGCTGAACTGTATATCGCATCCAATTGGTTCATTAAATTAGACAGACCTGCTCGTGTGTTTCCGAGGCGTCCGATTTCTGCATCAGGGATGTATTTTAACCGATCCCATACCCAACTTTCGGGGGCTTCATTACCGGGGAGAAATAGTATGGACACAGTATTTTTTGCAGCGTCTTGTATTTTAAGCGCGATATCGCCATTTCTCTGGTCACCATCAAGAACGAAAACAGTATTTTGAATCTGACCGAATTTTCTTAACGTCTCAGCGTGTATCGGAAATTGGCTTGCCCCTGTATCTCGTCCAATGCGGATTGCTTCCCTGTTCATTCCTTCTTTTGGCAGTAAAAAGTCAAATATACCTTCCAAAATCCCTTCAGCGATGTCGTCTTCACAGAGCAGTTTGATCATCTCAGCAGAGCGTCCATAGAGCGCGTTCTGAATTAAGTCGCGGTATGCAGGGCGCACCACCACCTCACCAGATGTGTCGGCTCGGTCGAGAAAAATCCGACCGTTGGATGGAACTGCGTTAAGAACGACTGGGCTGTGGGAGGTGACAATAATCTGGAGATCGTTGCGGAGTGCTAATTGTTGTAAATGCAACATGAGCAGCTGCTGCACCCATGGATGCAGCCCTGCTTCTACCTCGTCAATCAGAACGAGTGCTCCCTCCAGTTGCGTGATTTCTTGCGACAACCGCAGGATAGCGCGTTCCCCAGCAGCCATGTGTAATTCAGAGTAAGCTGCACCACCTTCTTGTGCGGCAAAAAGAAGATTTTTGTTGCCGCTGGATAAATTAACGACCTCCGAGTATCTGAAGGGGAGCATCTGGTGTGCAAACGCAATCTGTGATGCCGTTAGCGGTGTCTCTTCTGGTTCCGATTTTAGGCGCGACATGCCGAGAACACCGCGTACCTCAGATGGGTTACTCAGGTTGCTAAGCGTCCTGAGATAAACCTGCCGCTCCGGTTGACTGGCGTTTTGACGACCAAAAAAACTCCGATTCCATCCCTTAGAACGTCGCCATCGCATGGAGGCCTCGCCTTCAGGAGTCTGGTAATAGAATTCCATCGTGACCGTTTGCTGTATATCTTGATGTCTGCCAAGTTTAGGACGATAATCGGGAAAGAGTGTGGACGGGACGAATTCCTTAACCCCCGCGCCCGGCACCTTATAAGCACATGCTGTGGCAAAAAGCACCGTTGACTTGCCAGTAGTGTTTCCACCAGCGATTACACTTACTGGGTAATCAAATGGGACTCTTAAGTTATTGAATCCACGGATACCATCCAAGCGGATTGCGGACAGAAAATGCGGTAGATGCGGTTTCTTGCCTTGCAAATTCCTCCCGAGTTCTTCTAAGCGTCTTTCAATCATGAATGATGACCTCCGCATCTCTGTGATGTTATGGTGTGTCGTTTAAGTTGAGATTTCTACAATGTGGTTTGATCAGCATCTCATACTGCATTTTCTGATTAAATTATATAAAGTTTTCGGTTAAATCTGGTTCTGCAAGAGTCCTGAAAAACCTCTAATCCTGTAAATCCTGATTCAGACAGAAAACGCAGCAACACCAAGGTTTTCTAATCCGCGTCATCCGTGTCATCCGTGCAAATCCGCGACTCAAACAACCGCACTTGCCCCGTGAGGAGCTGCTGCATCATGCCTTGTTTGATGGCGCGGGTTTTGTCTCGACGCTGCTCCAGTGCGGCAGTCTCGGCATCCATATCCGAGAAGACAGAGGCGATAGCGTGTTGTTCCTGCTCAGTAGGGACGGGTAGTTGATAACCAGAGATTTGGGGAGCCGTCAACTGAGGAACTCCAGTACTCTCAACGGCGAAGTGGATACCGTAATTGATATACTCGCAAAAAAAGCGAGCGTCAAGTGAAATTTTAGGCTTTAAAACCAAGAGTCTACCAATCGCAACGAATGGTGTATTTCTGTAGAAAGCTTGTCCCAAGGCACCTCTTGCGGTAACGGTGATTGAGCCAGCCAGTTCTTCTGCATAGTCACTGAAACCGTAGAGTCCTTGCTGTTCCAGACCATTCGCATAAATGGGATACGGATAACGATTATATTGTATATCACTGTATCTTGATTGAATCAAATCACCGCCAGCTTTAGCATCGAACAAATCGCCAATTTGGATTTCCTCCCACTTCCCACTAAACCCAGGCAGGCGCGTCTTACCGGTTAGCAGTTGCTGCAGGGTGGCTTGCTTGATGGCTCGCTTTTTGGCGATGAGTGCGTCCAATGCGTTGATTAACCCATCTACATCTGACAATGCCTCGGCGATGGCGCGTTGTTCGATAAGTGAGGGTAATGGAAGTTGAAGTTCTCCGTACTCCTTTCCATTGATACCGGGTTGGCCGCTTCGGATTGACATTGTTGCGACCCAATCCCAATAATATTTAGACTGAAGATAGTATGCCAAGAAAGTTGGCTGAAGTTTTTCTGGGTTTGGACTTATACGGATAAGAAAACCAGCAAAAACTAATGGACCGTCCTTCGGGTTGTACAAGTAGGATTTACCAACACTTGCGCCAGTGCGAGCGAGAACAAGGTCGCCTTCGCTAAGGAAAAATGCTTGTCCGTTCGGATGTTTGACGGAGACTCGTGGCGATGGTCTAAACTGACCGTCCTCACTAATGTCGGTAATTCTTAGATATGTCGGCAGATTATCGTCAAACGGAACGGCCGCTTCGTTGATTCCGTAACTAGGCACAGAAAGCAAGCATGACCGGAGGGATTGTACTAGCCAGTCCTTCGGAAGCACACCGACTTCAGTCCATTCATGGCTGGAAGGAATCATTGCCGAGTCGTCAGTTTTGGATATCCGTTTCAGCAGCGTGGTGACAGCGTTCATACACAACCAACCCCCATGTTCCGCAGATGTTCCTCTACCCTCGCGCTAAATGCTTCCACTTCCTGCTCCAGGTCCGGCAACGGTTGTGCATAGCGTTCTTCTAACTCTTGGACGCGCGCCGTGAGTGCTTGTGTCAAACGTTGGACTTCACCATCAATCGCTGCGTGAATACTGGCGA
Organism: Candidatus Poribacteria bacterium; assembly: GCA_965208735.1. Taxonomy (GTDB): domain Bacteria; phylum Poribacteria; class WGA-4E; order WGA-4E; family WGA-3G; genus WGA-3G. Next base: position 2,197,833 of record CBDBPM010000002.1, on the reverse strand, counting down.
ACCATTTATCGTCAATCACGAGCTGTTTGATTTCTGTTTCGGTGAGTGTCGCGTAGTGTGCCAACACCTGTTCATCCAGTGCGAGTTGTGCTTCCTTCACCTGTTTGTCTGCTTTCGCTTTTGCATTAATGAGCGATAGGCAGTGTTCAAGTGCATCGCGTTCGTCGTCCTGTGCATCGTTGGGCGTCATCAGATTGGGTGTAAGTTCTTTGCGTCTTGCGTTTACAGTGGTCTTTGTGACGTTTCCACTGTCGTTGACGGCATCGACGAGCAACCCCTCGTCGCTGGTGTGTTCTTCAATGTATTGCTCAAGTTTTTGCTCAGCAGCCTCCAGTACGCTTTGGTGTATGTCAATTTCTGCCTGTTCATCGGCAAAATAGCGTGCAACAATTAGAGATGGCGGTAATAGGTCCATCTTATATTTCTTTTTTTTGATGGTAAGGTCGGGGGTTTCCTTGAGGTCTTTGTCTTGGATAAGGTCGCGCGGTTCCGATGCTTTCACCCATCCATCTGTGGTGATGAGATACACATCGTCCTGCATTGTTTCATCCCAATAATCCATCAGTTTTTGGTAAACATCGTAAGGGTCAAGGAGTGGTAAATTGTCGAATTGCATCAGCAAGTCTTCCGACAGCGCATCAATAACATCTCTTGGCTTGGTATTCGCATCAATACCACCCAACAACGGTTCGTGTGTGTTACGCCACATCTCAAAGACAGCGGTTACCCGCTGCTGGTAGTCTGTGAACTCGTTATGTGAGAGGACGGTTGTTTTTACGTGTTGTGTTTCCACCTGCGGGTCGCTATAACCGGGTCTGCCGTTTGCTTTGAACAACTTTTGGCGTAATGTCGGAAACACTTCCCAATAGTCGGCAAGTGCGTCAATATTGGCGTTTGGGATACCACCCTTGAGGTGTGCGTCGAGATCATGGAGGTCTTCGGGTTCGCTGTTGTCAATATAGCGCGGGATATTGAGGTTATAGTCGTTGGCAGCGTTAGCGATTTTAGAAGTCGGCACCATGCGTGAATATCCGTCAATTTCGGTCTGTTTGTTGAAAACGGACACGATTTTATGGATGTCTTGTGCGCGGAGGCGGTTTTTGTTGCCATCCTTGAGGAAACCTTTGCTGGCATCTATCATAAAGATGCCAGTCCGATGTGCGGCACCTTCCTTGTCTATGACGATGATACATGCGGGGATGCCGGTGCCGTAGAAAAGATTGGCAGGTAAGCCGATGATCCCCTTGATAAATCCGTGTTCAATGAGTTTTTTACGGATGCCTCTCTCTTGGTTGCCACGGAACAGCACACCGTGTGGCAAGATGATTGCTCCTTTACCTGTGCTTTTGAGCGATGTGAGGAAGTGAAGAAGGTAAGCGTAATCGCCTTTTGTTGTTGGAGGGACACCGTATTCAAAACGTCTATATTCGTCTTTAGCAGGAGTGAACCCGGTCATCCACTCTTTGTCAGAAAAAGGTGGATTTGCTACAGCAAAGTCGAAGAGTTTGAGACCGGTGGCTGAATCTTTATGATCAGGCGCGGAGAGTGTATTCCCGTGACTTATCTCTGCTCTTGCATTCCCGTGAAGTATCATATTCATCCGTGCGAGCCCGTAGGTTGCATTGTCCTTTTCCTGTCCATAGATACTAATTCCACGCGGTGCTTCATCGGCTGCCTTCAGCAGTAGCGAACCGGAACCGCAAGTCGGATCGTATATCGTATTTATCCTTTGGGTATCAGGACCAATGCCGATAACCTTCGCCATAATGCGAGAAACTTCGGCGGGGGTGTAGAATTGCCCCTTGCTTTTGCCAGACTCTGTAGCGAAATGCCGCATCAGATATTCATAAGCATCTCCGAGTAGGTCATCACCTTCAGCGCGGTTGGAACTAAGGTCGAGGTCGTTGAATATTTCCACCAATCCAGTGAGGCGATCCACCATCTCTTTGCCTTTGCCAAGTTTACCGTCGTCATTGAAATCAGCCTGATTAAAGTCGCTTATCTGTTCGTTTGCCTCAGCGAATTTTTCGATAATCTTATTGATCTTATCACCGATCTCCTTGTCGCCTTTCAATTTCACCATATCGGCGAAACTTCCGCCTTCTGGTACTCTTATTACCTCGCGTGGATTTCTTTCTGCCTTATCGGAGACATATTTCATGAACAGCAGCGTCAGGATGTAGTCTTTGTATTGTGAGGCATCCATACCGCCGCGCAGCTTGTTGCAGCTTTGCCATAGTTTTGCATAAAGTTGGGATTTTTTGATTGCCATACCTGAATCCTTTGCTTGTGATATTATACCAATTCTAATTGACGATTCGTCTTAAAAGTGCCACCATTTTTGAGCTATGCCCGGTTCGGTTAGGGATGCAGATCGCATCTGGGCGTGTACGCCGCAAAACCGAACCTACCGGACCTGGGTGGACAGTGTACGGTTAATGGAATATAAACTTTTAGAAATGGTATTAGGAGAATTATAGCATAAATCGAGGGAACAAATCAATGGGTTTCAGGAAGGTAAGAGGCGCAATAATGCACGTCGCAAATGTAAAGCATTCCAACCGAACCAAGCTTATCCCAACCGGGGCATCAGTTTCTTGTTTAGCGGAAAACCGTGTTTAGCAAGCACTGCATCTGAAGGTTTTCGCGTAGGATCCGGTTTGGTTGCAAACCGAACCATAAGCGTCAATTTAAGAGAAACAGACATGCTTTTAGTCCCGTAGGGTTTATTTGCTTGGGTGTTTCTTCAGCATCTCTGTAGATACATATTACCAGAAAACCTTGAACCCCGTAGGGGTGAAATCTATAGAAACTTCGCTATCATACAGATGCCGCCCCTACGGGGCTGAGGGTTTAGGTTCACACGCGTACTACATAGATACCGTCCCTACGGGACTCAAGAGCGATTTTGAAGTCTTCAAGGTTTCCGCGTAAGATCCGGTTCGGTTGCAAACCGAACCTACCGAACCTGGGACCAAGGCGGTTATTTATCTAAAATTGACACCTATGGTGCGGTTGCAAACCGCACCTACCGGCCTGGGGCCCGAGACTGTTATTTTTTTTTAAATTGACACTTATGGTGCAGAAATGGAACCGACTTAACTGCATTTATAGTTCACCAATGCAGAACACGGTATTCTTTGCTTCTAAACTCCGAATTTCGGAATAGTGGTAAACTTGAGCAACTTCCGCTCCATTTTCAACGATGGCAGTGGGGCGTTCGATAACGAAGTCAGCGAAGTGCGGTGCGTTGAAAGCAACGTAAGCGAGGCTGAACATCTCAATCTGCGGATCATATCGCTTTGACAGATCTGGAAATAGAACAATTCCTGTATCAACTTGGTAGATGCCCGCGTTTTTATCTATATTCATCGTTTTAACCGGACACTCGATAATTGCCCGCTGCTGTGTATCGGTATCCCATATTTCTGTCTGCGTTACGATGGGTAGACATTTTTGTGTCGCCTCAAAAATAGCAGCATTGCTATCAAGGACCTGGACCGGCGATGCCTCTTGAACATCAAACAGGGTGCCTCCCCAATAATCCCGCGCTGGTTTATACTCGAAGTAGCTATCGTTACAGTAAGCATGCCTTCTGAATACGGCTGTATGTTCTTTACCGAAAACAGGGAGAAAGTCATAGTTTGGATTTATGAAGAGATTTTTCTCCGCAAAGGTGTGTTCACTCTTACACGAACCACATTGGTAATAATCGTTGAAACTTCCATTTGTGTTATCTATGATGCGGCATCGAGATTCGACCCAAAAGCGCGGCGCATTCCCGTTGCCAACAGTGTTGATAAAAGAAAGACCATAATCAAGGCAATTCATTGATTTTCCTTTCGGTGATGAGTTTTGATCTTAGGGAACCACACGGAGTTCGCTGCCAGATATAGCGCTTTTGGTTTGTGAATTACCTGCAATCTAAAAAATACCGAAGCCTAAAACGAGTCGGATGCTGCCTATGAAAATGGCTGCAGCACAAAGGAACTCCCCGCAACGGCGAGTTCCTTTTTTGATGATAAAACGATAACTAAAATGCTGAAAAGCAAGCCGAAGACTGCGAACGGAATGTTAAGGTAATTGAGGGATCCGAGGAATGGAATGATGCCGACTGCCATTCCAATAATAGCCAATATCCCCCAAACTAAACTGAAAGTTGATAGTAAACTCATGATTATTCTCCAAGTTATGACAATACGTCCTATAAATCGGGATTACAAGGTCCCTCTCACAATTAAGGTTATTTAGTTAGGACTTAACGTGAGTTTGATAAATGTTAGGCTTATGTCGCGCGCCTGTTAATTTCTGTCCTCTACTGCACAAACTGGGAAGTTTGTGCTACAATTCACGGTTGTGTGATGCGAAAATAGAGCTGCAACATATCCTAAATGATTAATCAAACTGGCGTTTAGGACTTACGCAATTTTCCACGAACCCTTACATATTACACGCATCTGGCGAGGTTCAAAACCTCGTCAGCGAAGGGGCTGCGTAAGTGCTGTTAGTTTTAGGTATTTTGGTTTCCATTTGGTCGGAAGATCACGTGCCCTGCTCGCTTCGCCTGCTTTGCAACACGCTACACCTCTACCGGATTTTCTTCCTCTATTTTTCTGAGTATGATATTTCCACCGACAGAACGGAGCTTTAGCAGCGGACCGCCGCCATTAATAGTCCCCTGTAACTGATCAGGTTTCACAACACCCGCACCGTCTACAGTTACCGGAAATTCCGTCGTTACTGAGCCGCTGAGTACTTTAGCCTCAACAGTCGCAGCAATATCTCGGACGAGCGAGACATTAATACTGCCCCCGGTTGTCTCCAAATCCAGCAGTAAACTCTGATTTTCGGACACGTCTTGTAGTTGACAACGGATAGAACCGCCAGCGTTTTTCGCAAGGACGGGTCCGTCGTTTTCTACCTCTATACTCCCCCCCGCGTTTTTCAGGTCTGCCCCGCCTTTGCAGCCGCGTAGGATAACATTCCCTCCAGAGGTTCGTCCATTGACCGCACCCATGACCTGAGCCACTTGGAGGTTCCCTCCTGATGTTTTGGTTTTGACATCGCCGGTACCCTCCGCGATTCCAATATTTCCACCAGTCGTTTGAAGCACCGCGTCTCCATTAAACGCCTTGAGATCAATGTTTCCCAGAGATGTGACAGCATCAATACGTCCGGTAATTTTTTGAAGACGGAGTCCAGCGCGGAATGTCTCTACGTTCACGTCTCCTGTAACATTCACGACGGAAATGTCGTCACATGCAGTTTCCAAATCAAGGTTATAGTGCCGTGGCACGAGGATATCAAACTGAACATCAAGATCGTTTTGTCGCTTCTTCCAGCGTTTTGCGTTTCCAGTGAACTTCGCCTCAATTTTAACATCGGATGTCTCGTGTGTTATCTGAACATCAAGATTCTTGAGGATTTCCGCTGCCCGTCGATTCGCTTTTATCTGCGCGGCACGTTGAATGCGGACCGAGAGGGTGTCATCGTCTGTGCTCTGTACGTCAATCTCGCCGCAGTCGGCATCAATCGTTAATTTTCCGCCTGCTGCAACCGGAAAGGTTTCGACGATGTCTTCTAACGTTGTTTCGGTCAAGAAATCTGGAACAGCCTTTCGGATCATATCTCCAAGCGGTTTATCTGTCGCTTCTTCTGCCAGATTTTCCATGAACCGTTCTCCGAAAAAGCTGGCGAACCATCCCTTGGCATCCGCAGTCGTATCTAACCCTTCATTAAGGTAAACTGCGAGTTGATGGCAGGCAATCCCGATTTGACCAAAAGACGCTTCAGCATGAAGCTCGTCAAAAAGTCCGTCAGGCACGGCGTTGAGTTCCCTCAAGCGCGCAAGGGTATTGTTGAATTGCGTGATGCATCGTGTTTCGCCACCACTAAAGGCACCTGTTAACGATGCGTCCTCTGCGATCTTTGCGGTGTGATCCAACATGTGGAACAAACCTCTGAGTTCCTGTTGTCGCTCTTGTTCCATCGTTTCCACCTCCGTATGATTCATAAACAAGTTCTATAAGGATTGTCATACATCTTCGCCGTAGCCGTGCTTTTCTAAGATTGTTTTGAGCAGTTCTTTCGCCTTACGAATCCGCCACTTCACAGTTGTCAAAGGCAGTGACAGAAATTCAGCCATCCGTTGCTGGGGCATCTCTGCCCAATAATAGAGTTCAATAACCGCCTGATAGTCAGGCGGAAGACTTTGAATAGCGTCTCTAATTCCTTGCTGTGTCAATTCGCTTTCCACAATCTGAGCGGGATCTGCTGCCGATGTATCCGATACCGTATTCAAATAGGGTTCCATATCCTCTTGTGGTTGATAGCGACTGGCATTTTTGTAGTAACGCAAAGCACGGTTACGGGTGATAGAATGGAGCCACGCCCCAAACCGATTCAGATCAGCAAGTTGTGGTAATGCCTCAAAAGCCCGTAAAAACGCGTCCTGTACGACATCTTCTGCGTCTGTGGCGTTTCGGACAATTTGCTGCGCGACTGTCAGCATCGCGCGTCGGTAGCGGTTCACTAACACATCGAACGCCTGTGTATTACCGGCAAGTGCGACCACAACTAACTCGGCATCACTCGCTTCAATCAATTCTACAGAATCCATGACAATTCTCCCTCTTCTTGCTTATTAGAGACATGTCCCGTAAAAAGGATAGTGAAAAGTGCGTTTTGTGGTAAAAATAATTGAGCGAGTGGAATCAGGAAAGGAGATAGTTAGCGTATTTAGCCGCCGCCTCACGATAAATGAGAGTAAAATCTACAATTATTAATTGGCGGAGTCAGAAACCCCGCCAGCGAAGCAGTAGATTTACGATGAATTTTTTCGAGGTGCTATGAAGTGGGTCTATACAGCATCACCAAGCAACCACCGAGTGCAGCAAGTAGGATACCCGCCACAAACTGCCATCGGACTGCTCCCCAACCCCCGGCAGGTGGATGGGAAAGTGTCGCAACGATAGCGTTCACAATCGGCGCGCCTGCGAAAACAATAGACATTACGACAGCCGGTCTGCCGCCTGCGCCAAAGGCGAGCAAAACGCCAAAGGCACCGATAGAACCGACAAGTCCGGCAACAAACGACCAAGTGATGCCGCTGCCTGTAAATTGCCAGTTGGACCCATTAATAACGAGCATCAGTGCTGAACCGATGACCGCTGCAAGAAGGTAGGCAAGTCCGACAAAGAGGAATGCTTTGTAGCGTCCATGCACAGGATCCGCCATTGCGACCTGCCCTTGATGTAGAAATACCCCGTAAAGTCCCCACGATGACACGGTCATGAAAACAAAAATCAGCCATGTTTTAGACATAATTCATTCCTTTTCGATTGTTCTGGCAATACGCTTGCGAAACGCGCTTGCAGTTGAGACGTTAGGCATACTTTTCAAACACTTTCAAGAGTTGTTCTGCTACGGTTGCATCGTTAAATTTCTCATGGACATTCATTTTCCCCGTTTCGCCGAGGCGTTCACGCTGCTCGGTATTGTTAAGGAGTTCTATGATGCCCGCCGCCACTGCCTCAGCAGATTCGGGTTCCACGAGGATTCCCCCCTCAGTTGCGCCGATCATTTCTGGAAATGTGCCGTGCTGAGGTTGGACAACCGGAACACCGTTGGCGAGCGACTCTATAATTGATAATCCTTTGGATTCACGGTAAACAGTGGGTACAGAGAAGACATGTAGACGGTTGAGAAAATCAATTTTCTGGGTACGCGTTACTTCTCCGTGATGTACAAAACTGTCTGCCAAACCAGATGTCCGAATCTGATTCACGAGTTCCTCGAGATACGGCTCATCTTTCTTCCCGAGGTACCCGGCTACATGCAGTTGAACGTTATTGGCACCCAACGCTTCCGCTACTATGTGGAAAGCATCTACTAAGATGTGAAGCCCTTTTTCAGGACAGATGCGCGCTAAGTAACCTATAATGAACGGGGGTGGGTCCGGTTTTTCGACAAGCAATCCGTGTCCGTCCATGTTTAATCCGAGCGGTACGACATCAATCTTATCAACAGGCACGTCAAGATATACGTCTGCCATAAATCGTGCATAGTAGTCGCATGGTGCCACGAAGCCGTCAGGATCTTCTGCACGTTCTTGGAGGAGGGTTAACGCTTCTGTCTTATACGGTTCAATTAGATCTTGCAGAAAGATGTCTTCGCCTTGCAGCGCGCAGATAACTGGTACATCCAAGGCTTTCTTTATTTCTCTGGTGAAGCCTACGAGCATGGAATTGGTGAGATAGACGATATCGGGTTTATCCTCCTCAGCGAGCCATTTGACTAACTTTGCTAATTCCTTTTTTTGATACCCGTGTTCGGCATGGAGCATAGACACGGTGAGTTGTCCAAGGTCGCGAGCATCTGTTGAGCCGCTGAACCGTGCCAATCCGTTTAGTAGTGCCCGATTGTCAAGAAGTTTGTCGAATGTCCACGGGGTGTGCCTAAAAATAGAGAGTTTCTGCTGAAGATAGACGTTAACGCCGCCAAAAAAGACGCGGTTCATGCTGACATTTGCCTCATCTGTCCGGGTAGGGGTATAGGTAGGAATTAACGAAACGTTATGTCCCTGTTTCTTCAAAACAGTGGCTACCATATTGTCGTGGATACAGGTTCCGCAGTACATGCCAGCAGCACCTGCGGTAATATAAGCAACTTTCATATGCTCCGTTCTGGTGCGAGGGGTTGAAGGAGTGAAATCGTTTCTTTTCTTTTCACAATGCAGTTGTAATTTCTTAGGTAGTATACCAGATTCCCCGAAAAAAGTCATGCTTATTTTCTGATAGCGGTTAGCAGTTTTTAGACCCCAGGCCCGGTAGGTGCGGTTTTGCGGTGTACACACCCAAATTTTGCCCACACGCGGCAAAATTTGTCTTAGCTTTACATTTGCGATCTGCATTCCTAACCGCACCGGGCATCCCTAAGAAATCACCGAATTAAAAAATTAATCTTCAGAAACCGCACCGGACTTCAGAAAGGAGATTCAAAATTGAAGCAATCCGATAATTTATTTAAAACTAAATGCCCCTAATATTGTCAAAGAAAATTTGCTTTTTTCGTCTCATTGTGGTATCATTAATATTTAGGTTTAACCAACATTTTATAGAGAGAAAAGGAGAGATCAAGATGTCACGCGTCTGTACCATCTGTAGTAAACGCCCGATGACGGGTAACCAAATTAGTAAATCATTTCGGCATACAAAGCGGCGTTGGCTTCCAAATCTTCAACGGGTTCGGGTTCAAACGGAGGAAGGAACGCGGCGGATTCGCGTTTGCACGAGATGTCTGAAGAGTGGAAGAGTGAGCAAAGTTATCTCAAGAATGCCTAACCCTGTATAGCGCAGCACAATCCGTAGCAGGTTTCCCCAATATTTTAAAATTGAGATTACGATAGGTCGGATTTAGGATAGGCGGATGACGCGCTGTACACCTTTTAGCTGCCGAATCGCTTCCATGACTTTATCCAGCTGCTCAGCACCTGTTACGTCTATTGTGAGATTGTCGGCAGCAGTAGCATCAAGATGGACGGTAGAGGGTTGGAAGGTGCCACAGCGGATGTTCACTTTGTATTGTGCGATAGCAGTCGTAATTTCGCCGAGCATTCCGGGACGATCACTGCATTCGACAAGGATTTTGACAGGGTAGACATCAGGTGGGTGGTTTCCGTTTTCGGACATCGACTTTTCGAGCCATTTGACTACCAAGAGTCGTTCCGGTTCCTCGAGGATACGGATGCATCCGGCTCTATGTACAGAAACGCCGCGTCCGCGAGTGAGGTAGCCAACGACTTGATCGCCAGGGATCGGGTTACAGCATTTCATAATCCGCATCATACCTAAGTCAATGTTATTTTCGAGTTGGATAGCCGGTGATTCTGGTTTTCGTTCCGGTTTAACCTCTTCTGCAGTTTCAGGTTTCGGTACCTCAGGTTTCAAAAGATTGACGATATGGATAGCGGATTCATCGCCGTTACCAATGCGGACAAAAAGTTCTTCAAGGTTTTTGAGTTTGAGTTGTTTGGCGATATTGAGCAGTTCCGGGGAGTTGAGGTAATCACGGGCGTTAAGATAGAAGGCACGCAACTCGGCGTCAAGAAATTTCTTACCTAATTCCAGTGCGTCCGCCCTATCCTTTTCGCGGAACCAGTGTCTAATCTTACCCCGCGCCGTAGCCGTTTTCACATGCGGTAACCAACTTCGACTGGGTCTTCCATTTGATTGCGTCCGAATATTGACTTGGTCGCCATTCTCAAGTACCCGCCGGATCGGTGCGATAGATCCGTTTACCTCTGCCCCGACACATGTATGTCCGATGTCCGTATGGATTTTATAGGCGAAGTCGATAACAGTCGCGCCTGCCGGTAGTTTAAAAAGGTCGCCTTTCGGCGAAAAAATGTACACTTCATCTTGGAAGAGTTCCAACTTCATCGATTCTACAAACTGATGCGGACTATCCTGCGTCTCCTGTATGTCTTCGAGTATCTGCTTATAACTCGCGAAAATAGAGCGTCCCTGTCTACTCGTTGGCACCCCTTCCTTATAACTCCAATGCGCGGCAATGCCATCTTCAGCGAGTTTATGCATCTGATAACTGCGGATCTGTATCTCAACGGGTTTACCGTCATCTAAAATCGTCGTATGAAGGGACTGATACCCGTTTTTCTTAGGTTGTCCGATCCAATCTCGAAGCCGATCGGGATGGTAATTCCATTTGTGGTGGAGGGCACCGAGTGCTGTGTAGCAGTCAGGTTCGGTTTTAACAAGGACTCTGAGGCCGACGAGGTCCCGGATCTCGCTGAAGGGCGTACCTTTCTGTTGCATCTTCTGGTAGATACTATAGATATGCTTCGTTCTGCCGTGGACATCGGCATAGACACCCCGTTTTTCAAGTACTTGGCGAATCTGTTTCACCATTTTATCACAGTACGCCTCGCGCTCAGCGAGTTTCTGGTTCAGGAGATCGGCAATTTTTCGGTATTCAGCGGGGTAGATATGCTTGAACGCCAAATCTTCAAGGCGACTCATAATACGCCAAATTCCCAACCGGTGCGCGATCGGTGCGTAAATCTCCAATGTCTCCTTGGCAATACGTTGGCATTTCTCGCTCGTGAGGAATGCCAACGTCTCCATGTTATGAAGGCGATCGGCGAGCTTAATCAGGATGACCCGCATATCTTCTGCTGTTGCTAAGAGGAGTTTCCGGTAGGTTTCTGCTTGGCGTTTCCGATGGACGCGATCCTCAACGGTGATAGGTGTGCTGGTACTCGGGGAACCGACACTCGGTCTATATTGCCCAATCTTTGTGACACCTTCAACAAGATTCGCGATGTTTGCACCGAAACGGACCTGCAGTTCCTCGCGAGTGATGCCTGTATCTTCGAGTACATCGTGCATGAGTCCGGCACAGATCGTGTGCATATCAAGGTGCAGTTCTGCGAGGATTTCAGCGGTTTTGGCGCAATGCGTAAAATAAGGTTCGCCAGACTTTCGCTGTTGTCCTTCATGCGCTTCTTGCGCGAAACGGTAGCAACGCTCCAGCAGGTCAACTTCTGCGTCCGGATTATAGGCTTGAATCTGGCGTATTAGCGATTTGACACTCATTTTCTATGCGCTCCCACATAGATTCAATGTTCTCTTTCAACTGAAACTCAATAAAAGAGGGACTCGTCTGCTTAATCCATTCCCCTCTCAAGTAAGTTGGTGAACGAGATAAATCACTTTTCTGAGCAGGACGGAGTTTCACAAGTCTGTGTCCGGATGCCCCGGACCGCTCAATAAACTCCAATTCTTCAAAAATAGTGAGTCCGGTTTCAACTGCCGAGGGTGCTCCGAGCGTGCCATTCAGCATTGCTGCCTCAGCGTATCCCTCCGCGCCATTGGACTGGACGGCTTTACGGATGCCGCCGTACAATTGCTGTAATTCGGCTTTCTCAGGGTACTTTTTAGTGACCCAATTCCGCGTCTCCGGTTCATCTGCATCGCCGTAAATGAGATGCAAGTAGGAGGTTTCCTCCGTTGCGAAAGCAGGTGCACATCGCTCGAAAAAGAGGTCAGGACTCGGCGTGAGATGGCAAAAGACGACGTGCTTCACGAAAGGAAATGCTTCGCAATGTGATAAACTGCTACTTGAGGCGATTGTCCTGAGTTCGCCACGCTCCAATTGCTTCAATAACGCTGCTTCCGCTTCACGGGATGTTGTCTTATTGTGTCCTGCAATACCCTCAATGCTCTCTGGTAGAAGTTTAGTGAGCAAGCTGTCGAGCATTTCTTCGTCTCGTACATAAATTATACAAGATTCTTCTCGCTCAAGCAACTTTAAAAGATAATTCTTTTTCTTCGTGTTGCGTCTATCGGCAATCTTTACAGAAGATTCATCGTCAAGTCTGGGAAAAACATCCCAGTTCATATCCCTGCCTTCGGCGTGGATATCCCAATCTTTAAGGATAAGCTGCACAGATTGCGTGCCCTGCCACTCGTTGATCTGCGGCGAAAAAGCGACATCAAGTGAGACATTGGGACGATTGAAAGTTACGAGTTTATCGCCAGCTCCCCATGCGATTGCACAGTGTTTCGCCATCCCGTCGCTGACGAACATTTTCAGGTGGCTTCCATCCTGCCCCATTGTTCGGGGTGTGCCGTCAGCAACTTTGACGCGTCGTTTGCCAAAAAGCGGCGATGGATTCTTCTGCCCAAAGGGTTCAAACTGCTCAAGTTCCCTTAGAGTGTCTAACGTCAAAAGCGAAAGATGCGTTTCAAATTCGAGGTCCAGCTTCGGTTGGAGTTCTTCTTCTGTCAGATGTTCGGAAGCGAATTTGTTGAAAGCTGTTTTGAATTTGGGAATATTTTGGGTTTCGATCGTTAACCCTGCTGCCGCTGCGTGCCCACCGTGTTTCACGAGCAGATCTGTGCAGGCGACAAGACTGTCGGCGAGGTTCATCCTCTTACTCTCAATGCAACGCCCGGATCCAGTCGCTTCATCACCGTTAATTGCAAGCACAATGGCAGGTTTATAGTAGGTTTCCTTCAAACGTCCGGCGACAATACCGACCACACCTTGTGCCTTTTCGTCCCACTTATCACTGGCGACAACAATCCCTACGGTGTCATCATCAACCTCTCTTTCAATTAGCTCCACTGCTTCATCTTGGATCTGTTTTTCCAAATCTTGCCGATCCCGATTTGTCTCATTGAGTTGGGAGGCGATCCGGGTTGCGACATCCTCGGAATCGGTAGTAAGTAGCTCAACCACTGTGTTCGCGGTGCCCATTCTGCCTGCGGCGTTGATGCGGGGTCCCAATTTAAAAGAGATTGCGTATCCGTCAAGCGGTGTATCAATTTTATGACCGGCTGCTTCGCATAACGCATGAATGCCAGGACGTTCCCGTTTATCAAGTTCCGCCAATCCTAAACGGCTCAAAATGCGATTCTCACCGGTTAACGATGCTATGTCCCCGACGGTGCCCAACGCTACCAGATCCAAGAGTGATTCAAGAAACTTTCTATCGTCTATTAATCCTTGTGCCAATTTGAAGGCTAAACCGACACCCGCGAGTTCTTTGTAAGGGTATTCATTCCCCGGAATCTTAGGTGAAATGAGCGCATGTGCTGGGGGTTGTTCCTGCTCGGGTTGGTGGTGATCGGTGACAATAACATCCATACCGAGTTGATTGGCTAACGCGACCTCTTTCACCGACGTGATACCACAGTCTACAGTAATTATCAATTGTGCCTTGTTTTTTTTCTGGATCTTTCTGATGGTAGCTTCACTGAGTCCGTAGCCTTCATCAAATCGATTTGGGATATAGTAGTCCGCCGGGACATCCATCTGTCGGAATGTATGGAGCAATAGCGAAGTTGCGGTGGTGCCGTCGATATCATAATCGCCATAGACACAGATTTTCTCACCGCGTGAGATCGCCGTGTGTATCCGTTCTACAGCTTTGTCCATATCAGCTAATTGAAAAGGGGAGTGGAGTTCATCAAAGGTCGGGTAGAGGTAGGCTCGCGCTTCGGCAGCAGTTTCTATCCCTCGATTGATCAGTAGCTGCGCAGCGAACGGCGAGACACCCGCTTCGGATGCCAACGCCAAACTGCTGTCAAGATCTGAATTTCTAAACCGCCACTTCTTGCGGGTGGGCTTTTTCATTATGTTCCTACCGGTGTTGAGATGAGAAACCGATGCTTTGCAGCATACAGACTACAAGCAACATTTTACGACTATTGACATATTACCACAAAAACTTTGGATTTGTCAAATATTTTGCGATGTCGTCCAATTTTCGTTGATCGGTAGGAGTTTTAAGTGCGATGATCCATAAGCAATGTGTTAATCCGAAAAACGTAGACCTTCTTCCGCAATCGGGATATTGAAGGCAGCACGATGTACTTGCATGATCCTCCGTGTCCATGGCCATGTAAGTTTCTCTTCTTGGAACGACTGAGGGATGAGGGCTTCACTCATAACCACGGGGTATTCAGATTCTGCGGTGTCCGGGAGGATTTCTTCCATAAGACCTCCGTCAAAATGCTCTTCGGTAACCGTTTTCGGGAACCAGATCCCGGGTTCATATTGTGCAAGTTGATATGTATTGCGAGTGAGGAAAAACGCTTCTCTTAGAGTACCTTGCCGGTCGATTTCCGTGGTAAGCCGCCCATATTGTATTATACGTGTAGCGTGGTAATCCTTCTGCGGATGTATCCAAATTTCGCGAGTCCAAGCTTTGTCAGATCCGTGTTGCACTTTTCTGTACAGTCTGAGGTAGTGATATCGCGTGTTGTCGGTTTCAACGGTTTTAACATCAATCAGATCGTATCCGCGAATGAATCTTCCAAAGGTGAGACCTTCTGGGTGCCAACTCCACCGGCGCGGATTAAACGCGCTTTCAAAGTGCTGTAATGGCTTCGATCTACTACCCGTGTGCTCTCGGACCTGTACCGTTTTGCCATCTATCAGATATTGATGGTGCGTCTCTTGCCAATCTCGGAGGGTCTTCCGTTGAGTTCCATCTTCTTACGTGCTTTAACATCATAAAATTCGCGTTCGCCATCAAATCGGTAAATGATGTGCCAAACTCCCTTGTCTTCATACAAAGGGATGTTTTCCTTCTCCGAGGGTTGCCCCAGGATATTCTGAAACCATCCTAAAAAGTCTTTAAAGACGCTCGTGCTTTGCGGGATTTTTTGACTCAGCGTGATCGAGAATTCAACCTCGCCGCTTTTGAATTGTGCGTCGTATTCGGCTGTTTTCGTTTTGATATGCTCCAACAGTTGTGCGGCTTCATCCGAAAGCGGGTGTGGTTCGGTTATTGGTGGCTGTGCTACAGTGGGTTGCACTATGAAGAGCAGTGCGGTACTCAGCAATACACAACAAAACGCGTGGTTTATGGATAATGTTTTAACGCTCCATCTGAAAAGCATCATTTGTTGTTCTCCGCTGGGACTTCAAAGCTTTCTCGGGTACGCATGTCATACCCTCTTGCTCCGGGGGGTGGTTCAATAGAAAACCGAGAGTCAGGAATAGGTTCGTTAACCTGAATGTTTGTGAATTGGATCGTTGTGGTCGTGATGTCGGTTTTCGTGCCGGTCTTCATATCGCTTACAGTATTAACCCACTTGGCGGATTCCGGGAACCAGAGATCGGGCGCAACCTCTTTGAACTTGAAATCCTTTGTCATTAAGAACATAGGGTTAGAGACTACATAGCGTTCAGACCGGTAGCTTTTCTTTGGATTTAGCCACAATTCTATTACGAGACCGAACATATTCCCTTTAACGTGATACACATCACTATCGTTGAAACGTACTTCTTTAATACTTTCGATATCAAGCCCATCGATAAGCATTGTGAGAGAATCTTTCCCACCACTAAGATCCCATCCCCAGAAACGTGGATCATTAGACGGGTCATCGACGATTTCGCTTCTGCGACTCAGCATAATACCGTTAGATGTTTCCCGGAGCGTCTCAAAGGTTTCACCATCATACGCGTATTGTTCTGTCCCCGTAATTGGGATATTTCGGTCAGGTTCGTACTGAATAGCATCTCGTGTCACAACGCATCTCATTTTGCGTCCTGAAAACTCGAAAGTTCCCTTCCAAGTACCACTGGGGGCGCGTCCCATAGGGTTCCCAGCAGACGCAACACTGGTAGTTTCCCGAAGAAAGTCAACGCGTCCGCTTTCAAGCAGACTATCGTAATAGGCAATTCCTTCGCGGATAAGTTGAAGCGATTCTTCCTCACTTTTTGGGAGCACAGGCGAGGCTGTCGCCGCCTCAATCTTCGCAAGGATCTCAGGATCTATCTCACTTCGGATTAAGGGAATCTGGGAATTTGAACTATCTTCATAACGTTGTTTTGACCCTTCATCAAAATGATAGAGGCCTATGGTGTCGGTATCTACCGTGAATGCTCGTGTTGGCACGTCGTAGTTGCCTTTGTAACGGACGACGCTGCTGATTCTTAGTTCGTCAATATAGACTCCCGAAGCAAAACGCATTTTGTCCCCCAGAGGTGCTGGCAGGTTCGTCAAAATTGGCATACCGCCAACCACAAGACGATTCTCATTTGGCACTGGCAGTTCGCTCCCATCAGGTCCTCCTCTAATAAGACCGTCACTGCCGATGGCAGCACCGCGGTCGATTGTTGCTACATAATGCACCCACTGACGGATCGGCAGACTTTCCATTTTCGTCACCATTGAAGGTTCTTTAGTCCCATTGGAAAGGATACCGAGCCGAGTATCCATCACATTATCTCTATCTTCGTCCACAGGCATTCCAATCATAAAGCAACTGAATCGGTCTGTTTGGCCGACGAGGGAAAATCGGACTTGCTTGGGCAATGTCTCGTCTACATAGATCCACGCTTCAATGGTGAGTTCACCGGTCAGTTCTGGAAACCAAGGCGCATCGGTTTGGACTTGCCCAAGTTTGGGGTTGAGTTCAAGCCAACCCCCACCAGCAGGGGATGGCTCGTGTGGTGCTGCGAACAACAGGATTGGGGTCAATAAAAGGATCATTAGAATTATTAGAACTGTCTCTCTGAAATATTTCATGGAATAGTCTCCAATCTGTTTTGAGTGTATTTGGGTGCAAAGTAATCCTACTTTGCGACGAATGCAAAAACCGGAATCTTGATAAGACGCATCTTTGAGTGGTTCGTCCGAAGTAGAACTTCGCCTTTCAGAACACCTGTTGCTAAAACTGATGGTAACGTTAACGTTAATCGATAGTTGTTGCTGTTCTCTTGTCTTTTGACTGTGATTGTTCCAATATCGGTTTCGGCTTTTTCAATCTGGAACTCAGTGCTCGTATGATTGCTAAGCACTAACACTTTCGTATTTTCCGCGCTGGAATTAACTTGTCCGAAGAAAAAACGTTCGGGCGCGAGTGTATAGACTTGACTGCCGTCTCCAGATATCGGTAACTTGATGGTCCTTATTTCCCCTTTGTGGTCAATGTATTCAACTATGAGATTCTCATTAAACCGTCCTTTGGGCATCTGATCTGTTTCAAAATTCAGTTCAATGTCGGCGGCGCGCCACGGATAAACGACGTTATCGCTACGAAGCACAGGCTGAATCCATTCCTGTGAACTTTTAATATTTTGAATCATCAGCGCGGTTTCACGTGGGTTTTTAAGTTCAACGGTTTTCTTGGGTTGTGATGCCCCAGTACTTTCCACATAGATGCTCTCAGGAACAAAAACGACGGGAAATTCTTGCGCGCGTCCGAAAGAGATAAAGACATACGGACGTTGCGGTGTATCCGTCTGGATGTGGACAGTCATAAAAGAAGTTCTATAGACTGCGACCGCAGTCGAACCGATCCCTAAAACAGCATCTTTCCCGATAGGAATGACATCTGTCTTTGGCTTAGCGACAACGGTATGTCACGTATTGCCTGCAACAGAAACGATTCGTATCGGCACATCACTTCGATTTTTCAGTTGGACAGGAAACTGATACCCTGCTAAGTCCTGATCCGCGAAGCTATGCTGAAGTGTGATTAAGGCATCTAAATCCAACAACGTGGGAAAAACATCCAAAACCGGTTGCTTTTGCTGACGTTGGCTTTCTGAGAGCGTAAGCACACGTCCTGTCCAGCGATCCAAGAAGCGATCTCTGGAAACAACAGTGGCTGCCTGATATAGAAACCTATTGGGTGTATCAAAGAGGCGTACCCACTTTTTGTTTGTGTACTCAACGACGATAAAATGTTCAGCGGCAGCATCCACTTTTGTAGGGTTTTCGTCCTCAAATGTAGTCTTGAGGTGAGCGATGACCGGCGTTTTAAATTTTTGGAGTTCTTCATAGTTGAGACTCCGTTCTTGCAATTCAAGTCCAATCTCTTTGGCAGCGGCAATGAGATTCGCAAAATCGGCGACACGATGTCCCTCAGTCTTCTCAATGAGCGTGTTTTCGATTCGCACCAGCGATACTTGAATACCTAAGAGGTTAGCGAGGTGGTAAAGACTGGTAACGTCAGAAGCCCGTTTATCTTCTGCTGCGAAAGCCGGAGGGAGTATAAGTAGGGCGATAAGAAGGACATTTATTAAAATTTTCATGGTTTTCTCCTTATGTATCACACACTGCTGGTGAAGTTTCAGACCTCACCAACAAAAAGGTCAGTGTAAGTCTTGGATAAGACAAGTTATCTCATAACGCCCGTCCACTCTTCTTCGCCAAGCGAGATGTGAAACAGCCCGCGTTGTTCGGTAGCGATGTAAAGTTTGTCGTTGCTAACGATGAGAGATATGACTTTACCCGGGACTTCTGGAGAAATCTGTTGCCATTCGCCTGCTAAACGATATACACCCGTATCCCCAGCACCGTAAACTGTGGTGCCATTTACAGCGAACCGATCTATGACGATAGGTGTACCTGTTTTATCTGTTATCACGCCCCAGTGTTCTCCATTCTGTGAGGACAAGACCCCTTTGTCAGCTGCGACGTAAACCGTTGCGCCTACAAAGACTATTTCATTGAAACGGGTAAAGTGAAGCGGAAGTCTTGATGTCAGATCTCTCCAAGTGTCTCCGCCATCAAGCGATTGAAAGAGTTTACCGTCCCGTTTCCCGACGTAGACGGTTTCTGCTGAAACAGCTAACTTGAATCCGCTATCTAATTGGTTGTCAGGTTGTTCACTGGTGTCTATTAGTTTGGTATTTCTCCATTCTTGACTGCCGGGTTCCCATTTGAAAAGCCGCCGTTGGCATTCTACGTAGAACGTCTCACCGCTGACAGCAAATCCACCAGCTTCCCAATGTTTTTTTGTAAAATACAACGTAACCGGGACGCTATCGGTCTCTTGAGAATCATCAGTCAAGTGATCCTGATCTACTTCTTCAACACTGGTCCACACCTCAAAGGCTAAGGCTTCTCTTGTCCACACATTGAAGGCTGGTGATCGTTCAGCGAAAGTGGGTATTCTGTGAACAGGAACGAACGCATCGCTGCTTACAGACAAAGAGAAAACACGCAAGTCGTCCTCTTCAGGTATAATTCCATAAAGAGCGTTGTGAGTTGCTACTAATCTTGAATCAAGTGGGAAATTACCTTGAAGTTGTTTCTGCCTTTCGGGTTTAAGTGTGACACCACCTGAATTAACTGGAACGTTTTTCCACAATGTCCCTCCATCAATTGATTGAAAAACGTCGCTGCCGGTATGCATGTAGAGTCTGTCATTGAACGCCACTAAATCCTGCATTCTGGTCCCTGCCATCCCGTTCATAAACGGTTGCCACGATTCACCGCCATCAGTTGTGCGATAGACACCGGATGTACTCACATTGTAGAACGTATCCTTGCCCATCGCTATAGTTGAGAAGCTGCCCTGTGTAAACAAATTCCTGTCGAATCCGAGGTGGGTCCAAGTTCTCCCGCCGTCCCTTGAACGAAATTCAGTGATACCGAGTAGCAAGAGTGTCTCATCAGCAACCACAAGCTGCATACCCGTTGGCGTTCTCACAAACGGAGATTTATTTTTAGGTGTTATCTCAGTCCACGACGCTCCGAAATCAGTCGAGTGGAAGAGTTTGTTTGAACTCGCGTTGTAGCCTCGGACTATTTGTCCTTCATCCCGAATCCTTGATTCAAGCAACCGCAAGGTAAAAAGATCATGACCTGTCACGACATAGAGATTGTTTTCATGTGCCACCAAAGAATGAATAACTTCGGATGTAGCCACAGGCAATTGCTCCCAAACACCTGAATTGAGGCGGTAGAGTCCTCTGTTTGTGCCAACAAATACCGTGTTTCCGACTGTAGCCACTGCCGTAAGCGTTTGGTCTATCAGTCCATTGTTAAGGAGTACCCACTGTGCACCAGCATCGGTAAAGCGGAAAACGCCTTTATCTTTAAGGGCGAGATACATTGCCGGATGTGTTTGTAGACTGTGCCCTTGTGCTTCATCTACTATTATTAACCCAATAGCACGTCCTTTTGGGCGGAATCCAAGTGATTTCCACGTGTCGCCAGCATCGGTTGAAGCAAACACTTCATTAGCAGAGACAATATAGAGAGTATCCTCATACGCTGCCATAGGCATTGGTGAGTCATCAATTGGGATATTGGTGTTGATGAGCGTCCACGCAGTTGCATCTGCTGTTAATCTGTAGATACCTGACAGTGCAACAGCGTAAAGGCTCCTTTCAGATGTAGCAAAGATGTCAAGGCCAGTGCCACCTTGAGGTCCATCTGTCTGAGTCCATTGTGAAGTAGAAAACTTAGGGGAAATTTCCAGTGTATTGGTTGGTGAGTCTACCTCGGAAACTTGTAAACCGTTTCCGCTGGTTTTACTGCGGATAAAAACGCGCCCAACCTGATTTCGCAGAGCCGGTTTTGCGTCAATATCAAGCGTAATCGGCGCGTCAACGATTTCAATCGTGGGTTCAGATTGCGCTTCAAAACTATACGGTTTCTGGAAACGGGCGAGGTATTGATTGCTGACACCGAGCAACAATATAACCAAAACAGCAGCTGCGCCAAAAGCCGCCCACGGTAGCAACGGTTTCCCAACCGGAGCGGGGGTCTGTTTTATGTTGGCAACTTGTCGCATGATGCTCTCGGTTAGGTTGGCAGGTAATTGAACACTTCCAAGCGTTTTGCTAATTAAAAGTTCTTCTTCATTTCGTAAACGTTCTCGCGCTCGGCGAATGCGACTTTTAATTGTGTTTACGGATACTCCTAAAAACTTAGCAATCTCCTTCGCTGTCATTTCACCGAGATAGTACAGTGTCACGACTGTGCGTTCACTCTCCGGCAATTTCTGAAGAAGTTTTTGGACGATTTCGCTGTGGCGATCAGAGGCTTTTCCCTCGCATTGTTCTGATAGATAATGCGTATAAGAAGATTGCGCTATCTCGTCCACAGGTGTGTCTTCCAAGGATTGCATCACAGGACTGTTTTTTTGGCTCCAATTAATGCAAAGCCGATTTGCGATGACATAGAGCCACCCAGCAAATAGATTGGGATTTTTCAGCGTTGCGAGGCTTTTGTAGACTCGGAGGAAGGTGTCTTGCGTAATCTCTTCAGCAATATGGAAATCGCCAATCTTCCGCCACACAAGCGCATGGACGTTCTTTTGGTATTTCTGGACTAAAATACTGAATGCCGCGTCATCGCCTGATAAGATTCTGCGAATCAGTTGAACATCACTTTCTACCATTGGGGGTCTCCATAATTGGTGAAAATTTTGTATATCCTTTAATAATTAAAGACCTCAATTTCGGTTGGAAAGGGTGCATAAAATGGAAAAAATCGTAAAAATCTGAACGCTAATCTAAAAATTATGCAAGTTGCCACTCAAAAACCGTCTCGGTTCTCCAGGCCCGGTAGGTTCGGTTTTTGCGGCGTACTCGCCCCGGGGAATGCCATACGGCATTCATACCGTTGATTCATGCGACGTGCATCGCGGTGTACACACCCAAATTTTGCCCACACGCGGAGACCCAATTTTGCTTCGCAGTGAGAATGCTTTACATTTGCGATCTGCATTCCCAACCGAACCGGATTCTCCGCGAAGACCTTGAAGACTTCAAACACCTCTTCAACCCTGTAAGGGTGGCATGTTTATATTATGTATGCTAAAACGCTACAGAATTGAAGCAATCCGATAATTTATTTAAAACTAAATAGTCCTGCGCGCGTTTCAAATATAACTTGACAAAACAGACTGCATGTGGTATTATTATTATGTCTTGAGCGCAACTCAGCAGACATAACAAAAAAATCCGCCATATATGACGATGTTTTTTTACGCCTTCTTCATCAAAGCGGGTCATCTCGCCTATTGAGTGAAGTTGTTACTATAAATTAAGCGGAAAGGAGTTTTCCAACATGACGTATGTGATTTGCGAACCCTGCGTTGACGTTAAGGATAGTTCGTGCGTTGATGTATGCCCAGTGGACTGCATCCATCCCCTACCGGATGCTGCCGAGTTTGAAGAAGCCAATATGCTTTACATCGACCCAGAAGAGTGTATCGATTGTGGTGTATGCGAACCCGAATGCCCCGTCGAAGCTATCTTCATGGAAGAAGACGTTCCTGAAGAATGGGAAGAGTTCATCGATATCAACGCGGAGTACTTTGAATAACGGATAGCAGGAGTAATCCTTAGATCCGCAACTCCCAGAACGGTTGTCGGTTTGCGAGACTGCTTGCGGTCAGACAAATTGGCAACCGTTTTTTTTTGAGGGACTATCATGGAAAAATTTCAACCGACTCGCATTGAAAGAGGCAACACAGGTTTGGCAATTCAATGGAAAGATGCCTGCAGTAGCGAACTCCCCTATCGCCTCCTGCGCGAAAAATGCCCATGCGCCCATTGCGATGCGGTACGTTTGGGAAAAGACCCCTTCCGTATTTTACCCGCTGATGATTTTTTTAAAAATTTACGGCTTGTGGACATTCAGCGAGTCGGACGCTATGCGGTGCGGTTGGCATGGAGCGATGGACACCGTACTGGGATTTATACCTTCGAGTTTTTGCGCGAGTTAAGCGAAAGCACGTCTAAAACACCTGATGTGTGCTAATCATCGCCCCATTTTATGTTATAGAATGAGATACCTTCTGCTCTCGCCTCTCGAAATTTTTTAAGGATGCGTAGCGGGTCCTCCTCTACGATAGGCCAGACCTGATCCACTGCTTCAAACATAGCATAGTATACGTATTCATATTTATGAGTTGAGTTAACGTCAGTATAAAACGCATTGTATGCCGTAAGATAGGAACGGCATTCCTCGTCTGTTCTGGGTAGATTTAGTTCCACTTTTCGTAGAAAATTGGCAATCGTATCAACTTCTGGAATATCTCCATGTTCTTTAATAAGAAAGGCACGCATGCCTTTTATCCAAGCTTGGGGATCTTCTATTCTGAGCTGCTCCAAGGCACGAAGTTCTTCTTCTAATAAACGACGTTCTTCTTGTTCTATTACTTGTTCTATTATACGTTTTAACCGCTTCATACCATCTTCAAGCAAACGCCTATGTGCTTCAGTCGGTACAAGAAAATAGGTTGCTGCGCTATTTGCAACGAGGTACTTAGCAAACTCAGGTGTTACAAGTATAAACCCATCTTTCCCCGCCATCTTCCGAGAATTTCGCCTAAACTCTACTTGATAGCGAACTTGTGGGATGTCTCCAAGCTTTTGAAAGCGAGCTGCGATGCTAAATTTTTCACTTAACGCCTCGTCTTTCGTCTCAGCGACCCAGCGTTTTGGAATCTCAAGGTTCATGAATTCTCTAACTTCTCTGTTCGTTAACCTGATCCAATCTTTGCCTTTCAACTTTTCCCAATCTTTGTCTTTTAAATTTACCCAGTCTTCAACTGTCAAGTGTACCCATTTTTCAGCGTCTTTCAACTTTTTCCAGTCTTCGTCTGTCAGCCATCGCTGTTGTTCAGCGGGTTGTAACGATGGTTCATCAGGTTCGTTGAGGAACGTATTGTTGGTAGGATTAGTTGTCTCTTGCTCGTCCTCGGTGTCTCCACAACCGAAACAGAACAGGAGACTCAGGATAGATGTAAGATAAAAAAAATGGGAAAGGATCAATCTGTTTTTCATGGAGCCTCCACGGATCCAATGTAAGTTAGAACTTTCTTGTGCGATTAAATCATTAGACGTGTGCTAATCATCGTCCCAATTTATATCATAAAATGAGATACCTTCTGCTCTCGCCTCTCGAAATTTTTTTAGGACGCGTAGCGGACCCTCTACTACAATAGGTGAGACCTGATCCACTGCTTCAAACATAGCATAGTATTCATAGCGTGAGCCCAAATAATCAGCGTAGAGGGTGTTGTATACCTTAACATAAGTGTGGCATTCCTCGTCTGTTCTGGGTAGATTTAGTTCCACTTTTCGTAGAAAATTAGCAATCGTATCAACTTCTGGAATGTCTCCATGTTTTTTAATAAGAAAGGCACGCATGCCTTTTACCCAAGCTTGGGGATCTTCTATTCTGAGCTGCTCTAAGCGGCGAAGTTCTTCTTTTTCGAGACTGCGTTCTTCTTGTGCTATTGTAGTTTTTAACTCCTTCATTTCGTCTTCAAGCAAACGCTTATGGTTTTCAGTCGGAAAAAGAAAATAGTTTGCTGCCCAAAACCCAACGAACTGCTTAGCAATTTCAGGTGTTACAGTTATAGTGAAACTTTGCTCTTTCCAATAATGTCGATCAAACTCTACCGTATAGCGAACCTGTGGAATGTCTCCAAACTGTTGAAAGAGTTGAGCGTGCCTATTTTTTTGGGCTTCCTCCCATGGTAGCTCCGGGAAACCGACGGGTACAACCGGATGCCTCATGAGCTTTCTAACTTCCGCGTTTGTCAACCTGACCCAATCTTCGCCTTTTAACTTTTCCCAATCTTTGTCTTTTAACTTTTCCCAATCTTCGACTGTCAATTGTAGCCACTCTTTAGCCGCTTCTAACTTTTTCCGGTCTTCGTCTGTCAAATGTGACAGTTGTTCAGCAGGTTGTAGCGATTCTTCAGCAGGTTCGTGGAAGAACATCTGGTTGGTAGGGCTGATTGCCTCTTGCTCGTCCTCGGTGTCTCCACAACCGAAACAGAGTAGGAGACTCAGGATGGATGTAAGATAAAAAAAATGGGAAAGGATCAATCTGTTTTTCATCGTGACTTCACGGGTCCAAAAGTTGTAAGTTAGAACTTTCTTGTGCGATTAAATCATTAGACGTGTGCTAATCATCGTCCCAATTTATATCATAGAATGAGATACCTTCTGCTCTCGCCTCTCGGTATTTTTCGAGGATGCGTAGCGGCTTATCCGCTACAATAGGCCGGACCTGGTCCGATGCTTCAAACATAGCATAGTATTCGTATTCATAAGTTGAGCGGACCTTAAAGGCAGTATAGTACGCATTGTATGCCGTAAGATAGGAATGACATTCCTCGTCTGCTCTTGGTAAATCCAGTTCCAATTTTCTCAAAAATTCGATAATCGTGTTAGCTCCGGGGGTGTTCCCGTGTTTGCGAATAAAAAAGGCGCGCATGCTTTTTACCCAAGCTTCAGGGTCTTCTATTCTGAGCTGATCTAAGAGGCGAAGTTCTTCTTTTTCGAAACGGAGTTCTTCGTATTCTATTGTAGATTTTAACTGCTTCACTCCGTCTTCAAGCAACGCTTATGGTCTTCAGTCGGATAAAGAAAATAGTTTGCTGCCCAATAACCAACGAAGTGCTTAGCCATTTCAGGTGTTAGAGTTCCAGTGGAACCTCGCTTTTTCAAATAATGTCGATCAAACTCTACCCTATAGCGAACCTGTGGAATGTCTCCAAACTGTTGAAAGAGTGCGGCATTGCTATGTTTTTCGACTTGCTCTTCTGGTAGCCCCTGTAAACCCCAGCGTGCAACCTCAAGTCTCATGAGCTCTTTAACTTCCGCGTCTGTCAACCTAACCCAATCTTCGCCTTTTAACCTTTCCCAATCTTTGTCTTCTAACTTTCTCCAGTCTTCGACTGTCAGGTGTAGCCATTGCTTAGCCGCTTCTAACTTTTCCCGGTCTTCGGCTGTTAACTGTGGCAGTTGTTCAGCAGGTTGTAGCGATTCTTCAGCAGGTTCGTGGAAGAACATCTGGTTGGTAGGGCTGATTGCCTCTTGCTCGTCCTCGGTGTCTCCACAACCGAAACAGAGCAGGAGACTCAGGATAGATGTGAAATAAAAAAGATGGGAAGGGATCAATCTGTTTTTCATGGAGCCTCCACAGTTCCCAAAATGGTGTATCAGGAATTTACTCCGAGAGCAATTGCGCGACGAGGTAGCAGTTCGGCGTTTTTTGGGTGGCACCCAATTCGGTGCTAAGGTTTTGACAGGTCTTCCAATAGTGGTTATAATTGAGGGGTTGGAAGCGGTTGCGTTTACCGAGGAAGGTTTTGTGACAGCAGGCTAAATCATTGCCGTTATGAATTGGATAGCCCCAGACGCGGCAGATGACCGGACGGTGTTCATAAACAGAACAGACACCACCGATAAGCATAGGGCACTCACCCTCAGGTGTGCCTTTTATCACGTCAACCGCTTTCATCCCCGTATCCGGCATGATGGTTTCAATATTGTGACCGCGTGCTTCCAACTTTTTGATGCTGCGCTCTGCTTTTGCACGGATATGCGTCCGGAGTTGTGTTGGAAGCGCATCTAATCCTAACTTTAAATCTCGCGCTTCAACCTCACTGATCGCCATTGTCGCGGTGTTATGGCAGCAAGCGAAACAGGTAGACGGACACGGCACACCTCCCGATGCTTCGCGTAAGCGTTTCACATCCCGCTCAATCTCACCAAGAAGTTCGTAATATGCCTGCATCGGAAGCACCTAATCTATGGAAAGGTTGTAGACAGCATGCCGGAAGATAACGACCTTCGCGCCATTCTCTAAAATGAGTTTAATTTCATAAGGACTCACCCAGTCTACAGTACCCCGGAAAATTTCTCCTTCTCGAAGCCTAATTTCAAGTGGGGATCCGTTTTTTCGGGCTTGCCGCACGGCTTCCGTATCGATTTCACACAGCTGCGCGTCGGGTGGTAATTGCGTCAACGCTTGCGCTTTGACATCTTCGTCAATCTTAATAGCTGCTTGAACTTTCTCTGCATCAAAGTCCTTGTAACAATATTTAACATCGGTTTTAGCGATTTGCTGTTCCTTGCCATTGCTGTTGAGTGTCAAACTCGAAAGTGTCATCTCAAGGACAGTCGCAGGAAGTTGTATAGCGTTATACAGCGCGAAAAACATCGATGTTTCAAAGTTAATCTGCTTGAGGATATAGAGATCACCGAAGCTGAGTTGTTTTGAAGATTGTTCTTGACCATCTTGGGTGGATTCATTTGTCTCGTTAAGATCTGTTGTTGAGGTGGGTTGATTGCTTAGTTTGGATGCAGGTTTTGCGGATGCTACGGAGGCATTACGGTTGCGGCGGTCTCGAATCGGTTCCGATTTGCCCGTTTCGTAATTAGAGGTAGACACCGCCCCATCAGTAATAGGTTGTCCTTGGTTTTGACCCGGGAACCCAGCATATCCGCGCGGGATAATCGCCTTTCCTTGCCGCAGCCATCGGCGTTCCGTCGGTGTCAATAATACTTCAACGTTTTGGGCAACGAGTCCTTTCTCACCTTCAACGACACTATACTTTACCCGTTGTCCGACGCGGAGTTCTTCATATTCGGGCTGCTTAATCGCTGAACTGTGCAAGAAAACATCCGCATCACTGTTATCTTGCGCAATAAATCCGAAACCTTTATCGAAATTGTAGTACTTAATCCGTCCTGTAGGCATTACATGCTCCTGTGGTCTGGTCCCTCTTCAAGAAGGCAACTTATAACCATTCGCGTTCCTGCGCGAGCATTTCTCAGTCATAGGGAACCTATATCTGAGGCTCCCGAATTTGTCAGAGCCATTCAACTTTACCGTAAGTACACCGAGGGGTATACGCGCCATCATTGGATCGCAACCTCTCATTATTAAAAGCGGTAGAAAGTCAAAACCAAGTGACTCTGCCGAGCGTACGGTTTTTCTTGACACAAACCCCTGGCTCTCTTATAATAGAGCGAATTTTGTCTTCCTTGTTCAAGATTCCGCGCTATAATACTGCCAAGAGAGGTAATCGCCAAGACATTCATATATTTATTAAATCATAACTTAACACATTTGTCAAGTACGAGACGCTAAAGACTTAGTTTCAATTTTTATAGGAGACCATCCATGGCAACCGATTTAACGCATCACATTCAATCTATCCGCCTTGTTGATACACACGAACACATGAGGCGCGAAGCCGAGTGGGTCGAAAATGGACCCGATATTCTCCAAGATTTGTTCGGGAACTATGTCCCGGCAGACCTCGTAACAGCCGGTGCCTCCTCCGAAGCGATGGGTAACCTAATGGACGCTTCTCAAGATATTGCATCACGGTTTGAAGGTATCCGAGACGCGTGGGAAGCGACGCAATTTACGGGGTACGGCGAGGCCGTCAGCCTCATCGCGAAACACATCTATGGACTCGACGAACTGACCGGTGATGCGCTCGCGCTTGCACAAGATAAAGTGAAGACGATCCGTACCCCAGGGAAACGCCACCACATCTTACACGATCTCGCGAACCTTGATCATATCCAAACTGACGATTTCAGTTGGCAATGCACACCCGATACCTCTGGTCCCGACTTTTTCCTCTACGATCTTTCGTGGGCAACGTTCTGTAACGGCCAGGTGGATCCGAGTGCTATCCACGCCGAAACGGGTGTTGAAGTCAAGGACCTCGCTTCTCTTAAACACAGTATGGATGCACTTTTCGCCAAACATGCACCGTGCGCTATCGCCGTAAAATCACAACACGCTTACAACCGCACACTCAACTGGATCAAAAGGAGCGATGCTGATGCCGCCGCCGCGCTGAATGCTGTGCTGACACAACCCGCGGCAGACCTTGATGAAGCAACGCGTCTGTGTCTCGGCGATTGGTGCTGGGCACGCGGCGTTGAACTCACGATTGAACACAACCTCCCCTTCAAAATTCACACGGGTTACTATGCCGGTAACAACCGGATGCCGGTGCGACGTATCCCTGCCGGGAATATGTGTGCCCTGTTCTCGGAGTATCTTGACGCGAAGTTTGTGTTGATGCACATCGCTTATCCTTACAACGATGAACTCGTCGCACTTGCGAAACATTACCGCAACATCTGGGTCGACTTCTGCTGGGCATGGAGTATTGATCCGTATAGCTCTCGCGATTTTCTGCGCCGGTGCATCCATGCGGTCCCATCAAATAAGTTGTTCGCCTTCGGCGGCGATACAGGATGGCCTACGAGTGCGATGGCATACGCGATTCAAGCACGAAACGAAATTCGACGTGCGCTTGAAGCCGAAATTGCCGACGGTTATCTCACCGAAAAACAGGCGATGGCGTTTGCGACTCGGATTATGAACACGAACCAGTACGACTGCTTTGACATAAGCGGCACCCGCTCAAATATAGCGAAAGCGGCATAACTTCAGAATTACCCTATGTGTCGCGTAAAGCCGCCAGATTCTCTGTATAAGGTGCGCGTGCTACGCCTTTTTCGGTAATAATCGCTGTGACTAATTCTGCAGGCGTAACATCAAATGCCGGACTATAGACTTTCACACCTTCAGGCGCGGTTAGTTTTCCGAAGCCTTCGGTTACCTCTTCCGCTGCCCGCTGCTCAATAGGAATCTCCGCACCGGTATCAAGGGCAAAGTCCAACGTCGAAGTCGGCGCAGCAACATAAAAAGGGATGCCGTGTGCTTCTGCAAGGATAGCCACGTTGTAGGTGCCGATTTTGTTAGCAGTGTCGCCGTTCGCGGCAATCCGATCCGCACCGACAATCACGCATTGAATTTTGCCCTCTTTCATGACCTGTGCTGCCATGTTATCACAGATAAGGGTTACATCGATGCCAGCTTGCATGAGTTCCCAAGTCGTGAGGCGTGCGCCCTGTAACAGTGGGCGCGTCTCATCAGCATAAACTTGGATCTGCTTACCGGCTTCGTGTGCGCTAAACATCACAGCCAACGCCGTACCATAGTCCGATGTGGCTAATCCACCCGCGTTACAGTGCGTCAAAATGGTGTCATCTTCGTTCAGCAATGCCATGCCGTGTTGCCCGATAGCCCGACACATCGCCTTGTCTTCATCGATAATCTCCAGAGCCTCAGCGAGTAGCACCTCTTTGAGTTCAGGAATTTGGAGGTGCTTGTTTTCTTCAGCAGTGCGGGTGATTCTATCGAGTGCCCAAAACAGATTAACAGCTGTCGGGCGCGATGTTGCGAGATAATCGGTCGCGGATTTGAGTTCGGCAGCAAATGCGTCGTAGGTTTTCGCGGTAGAATTCCAAATGCCGAGTACCGCACCCAATGCACCAGCGATGCCGATAGCGGGCGCGCCTCGGACGCGCAGCGATTTAATTGCCTCCCACGTTGAAGGGAGGTCATCGCAATAAATATGTTTGAATTCGTTGGGCAACAGCGTCTGGTCAATCATCCGAATTCTGCCATCTGCCCACTCAATTGTTGAAACTGCCATATTTTAGTATAGCATCCTCCTTTAGAAAAAACGAAGCATATCCAAAAGCAAATAGACTAAAACCACAATTAGCGTCTGGCTGAAGATTATAGTATAAAATTAGAAATCATTACGGATCGCGAGCGACAAGAAATCCGCAGAAATACCCAAGCAAAAACACTCGCTCCTACAGTAAGAGATGCTAACGCATTATCGCGAGCACAGCTCGCTCCTACAGAAAGCGTTAAATCGGGCATGTCAGCTGCCCAAGTTCATCCGTCAAACGTAGGTTCTCTGCGTAATTGACAGGGCAGTCGATGACCGAGGGCACCTTCTGATTGAACGCGTCATTGAGTATAGGCACCAGTTCGTCACTCGCTTCAACTCTATAACCTTTCGCACCGAAGGCTTCGGCGTATTTGACAAAATCGGGGTTCGTGAAATCAATATGTGCAGGTCTGCCAAAGCCGTTCATCTGCTTCCACTCAATAAGCCCGTAAGCCTCATCATTAAAGATAAGGGTCACAAAAGGCACACCGGTTCGGACAGCGGTTTCGAGTTCCTGTGAGTTCATCATAAACCCGCCATCACCACAGATTGCCAAACATTTACGCTCTGGATAGATAAGTTTGGCGACGTAAGCCCCGGGTAGCGCGATACCCATGGCGGCGAACCCATTGGAGATGATGCATGTATTGGGTTGATGGCACGGATACATGCGCGCAATCCACATTTTGTGTGCGCCGACATCGGAGATGACGATGTCGTCCGCAGCGAGTACAGAACGGACATCGCTTAAAATTTTTTGGGGTTTCATCGGAAAAGCTGCGTCGTCACGATGTTCGTTGAGCTGGTCAAGTATAATTTTTCGTAAAGTGTTTGAGGCATATTCTGAATCCTTGGGAAAAATTTCTTCTGCCATGAGGTGCCTGAGGCTCTGTCGAATATTGCCGACCATCTCAACATCAGTAACGTACGAGGCATCGGTTTCGCTCGGTTGTGTATCAATATGGATGAGTTTTTTGTCTCGGTTCGGGTTCCAGAGGCGTGGATGGTATTCGACGATATCGTAACCGACAGCGATAACGAGGTCTGCACGGTCAAACCCGCAGGAGACGAAATCGTGCGCTTGTAACCCGACACTCAGGAGCGAGAGTCGATGGGTCCAAGGAATGCTGCCTTTACCCATAAAAGTGTGCGCAACGGGGATATTTGTCATTTCAGCGAATTGGGTGAGCATTCGAGCGGCATTTTGGCGGACAACGCCATTCCCTGCGAGGATAATAGGTTGTTTTGCGTCGTTAATGAGCTGTGCGGCGCGTTGCAAACAGGAGACGACAGGTTCCGCCTCGCTTTGGAAATCGTGTGAGATAGGTTCGGCATCGATTTGCATACTTGCAACATCTTCTGGAAAATCGATGTGTGTCGCACCGGGCTTTTCGCTTGTCGCTATTTTGAAGGCTTTGCTTATGGATTCGGGGATGATTTCGGGCAGATGGACGAGCGTATTCCATTTCGTCATCGGTTTGAAGACAGAGACGACATCCATGTATTGATGTGATTCCTTGTGCATTCTGTCCAGGCTGGCTTGTCCGGTGATTGCAACGAGGGGTGCCCTATCCATATTGGCATCAGCAACTCCGGTGACAAGGTTCATGGCTCCAGGACCGAGGGTCGCGAGACACACACCTGCGCGTCCAGTGAGGCGACCGTAGACATCTGCCATGAAGGCGGCACCGCGTTCATCACGCGTCTGAATAAATTGAATATCGGATTCCAATAAGGCATCCATCAGATCCAGATTTTCCTCGCCCGGTATTCCGAAAATATAGTCAACGTTTTCGTTTTCCAAACATTTTACGGTGAGTTCTGATGCTTTCATGCGTGTATTCCTTATATTTTTTAGAGCGGACAAATAATTTGTTTTTTCTTCCTGAATCTCTTACCATTAATAATATAACAGATTGAATCGAGAATTGCAATTTTAAATACTAAAACAACACGCAGACCGAATGCGGTATCGCCAAAACGGAGGTTCTCCGAGCACATAAATCTACAAAAAATTATGACGAAAAAATCTATCTATATCTATATTCTCGTGTTGTTTATAAGTGTACAATTCGTCTTTGCACAGAGCAACTCAGACAACTTTTCCGAAATCGCTTACACTCCCGGTGAACTGATTGTACGCCTACGTCCAGAGGCTTCTCGTAATGAACTCGACGCATTAAGTAGAAAACTCGGTGCGGTATCCATTACACCCGTTTTTTCACCAACTACACCTGCTGGACGACATCCACGTCTCCGTCGTAACTATCTCATTCGGTTTCCAGCAGAATGGGCATTGGAACCGTTGCAGCGGCGGTACATACAGCACACAGCAATTGAGGCGGTTGAGATGAACCGTCTCAATCGACCCTGCGCCGAAGTAGTACCGAACGATCCGAATTACCGTGAACAGTGGAATTTAGCTTTAATGAATATGCCACAAGCGTGGCATCTTGAACAAGGAAACCCGGAAGTAACAGTGGCTGTTGTAGATGGCGGTGTTGATATGCAGCATCCGGAATTTCGTTCGCAACTTTGGCGAAACATAGGTGAGATCCCCGGAAACGGCATTGATGATGATGGAAACGGCTATGTTGACGACCTTAACGGCTGGGATTTCAGCGATGCGCCGACGCTACCGGGTAACGGCGATTCGACGGTGCGCGATAATGAACCTCAAGATGAAATAGGACACGGCACCCAGGTCTCTGGCATTATCGGCGCGGCAGCAAATAATGGAATTGGGATTGCTGGCATCGCGTGGCGGTGCCGTCTGATGCCGCTAAGAGCCGACTTCAAATATGGCGGTGGTGGGTATCTCCAGAATGACGATGTCGCTGCAGCTATCGTTTATGCTGCTGATAATGGGGCACAGGTGATTAACATGAGTTTGGGAGACACCGTAAACGCTTTCATCATAGAAGACGCTGTAGCATATGCTTACGCTCGTGGATGTGTTATGGTTGCGGCTGCAGGAAACGCCGGAACCGTCGGATCATGGTACCCTGCCGGACTTACAACCGTCATCTCGGTTGCCTGGCTTACCAAGGAGCGGCAGCTAGACAGCGATTCCAACTTCGGGGCGACAATTGATATTGCCGCGCCCGGTGAGGAAATCCTCAGCACAGATCTGAACGGTGGGTATCAAAATTCATCTGGCACATCCATCGCGGCTGCACATGTATCTGGCGTTGCGGCTTTAGTTAGGGCTGCGAATCCAGATTATACCAATGCAGAGGTGCGGGAAACCTTGGTTAGGACCGCAGATCCACTTTTTATAAGTGGTCTCGTTGGTGCCGGTTCGCTGAATGCATACGCCGCACTCACCGCGCCAACAGCACTTATTGTGCAAATTAACACCGCCCGAATGTTCTCACAAGATGCAGAACCCAATAATATTGAAAAAATTGAGATTTTTGGCAGTGCTGGAGGGGGCGGATTCACGGAGTACTGGTTAGAATATGGCATCGGCGAAGTGCCGGATTTATGGTTGCCCTTAGGAACTGTGAAAACGGAACCGAAATTTAATGTTTGCCTATATAAATGGGACACTTCCACCTTAGCGGAAGGTAAATACACAATACGGCTCAGCGTCAAATCGAAAACGGGTGAAATCAAAAGAGACAGAACCGTTGTTGAAGTCAATCACACCGCACCGCTCATTTCTGCGTATGAATCGCAGGCATGGTTCGTTGGAAACAGTCTTACATCAGTAGTACTGTGGCAAACGGATGAGATTTCTATCGGAGAGATAGAGATTTTTCAGCCAAACGGGAATATCGTTAGTGCTGCCCGCTCGGATTCAGAGAATCTTCTCCATATCGTGAACTTGTCCGATTTAGGTGTAGCCCCCGGTGTGCATAAGTATCGCTTATTCGCAAAAAATCGTGCAGGCGGACTGCGGATTGATGACAATAACGGCAGTTTGTATGCGGTTGACGTACAAGACATGCCGATGAATCCACTGCACCTTTCGCAAGGCACATCGGCTGAACGCGCGTTGCATGCTGTCGGGACACCGGTAGATCTAAACAAAAATGGAAGATTAGAACTTATCACTGCGGAAATGGGTACGAACTTGGCACACATTTTTGAGATTGAGGATAACCGCAGCTTCAGGCGAATTTTCTCATTTACTGAACCGTTCTTGCCGAGAGCCATCGCGGATACGGATAACGATGGTCTCATCGAAATATTGTGTAACCCACCAGATGTGACGTTCTTGCTCGAACAATCCGCACAAGGCGAATTTCCAACCGAACGCATCTGGGAAGCACCGGGGAAATGGGGGATAGCAATTGCAGATGCGGATGCAGATGGCACCCCCGAAATTTTCACTCGCGATAACACGACCAACGCTATCTCAGTATACGAGGCAGATAGCGATAACACCTATCACAATACCGCTACACTCGAAAACCCGACGTTAGGCGATAACAGAATTAGCGCGAATTTCGCGATCGGCGATTTTGATGGC
This sequence comes from Candidatus Poribacteria bacterium, assembly GCA_965208735.1. Taxonomy (GTDB): domain Bacteria; phylum Poribacteria; class WGA-4E; order WGA-4E; family WGA-3G; genus WGA-3G. The sequence goes on along the minus strand of CBDBPM010000002.1, from coordinate 2,162,772 downwards.
GATGGACAGACGGATATTTTAATTGGCGATAGCGACGGCGATATATTTATGTATGAGGCAATTGGAAACAACCAATATAGACGGACATGGACAACTACGCTGCCGGACGGTAGCCCAGAACTCTTTGCCGCTGGAGACATGGACGGTGACGGACAGGCAGAGTTCGCTATCTGTGCGAAGGCAGGGACCAAGGTCGGCACCATAGCATTGGATATTCGCTACCATCACTGGCTTTTAACTGTTTTCAGCGCCGATGAAAACGACACGTATCGACCCGTATGGACGCAACGCATTCATGATGTGCGCGATGGCGGGAATGGCATGGCTATTGCCGACGCGAATAACGATGGACGCAATGAATTGTGTATTGCCGTTGCACCGAATTTCTACCTTGTGCAATATGATGGCGTAGATTACCGTCCGATCTGGCACCATTCGGCAACAAACACTTTCAATCCAATTGTGGCAGATCTCAATGGAGATGGCGAGAACGCGCTGCTGTTTAATAGCGACAATGCCTTAACTGTCTTCGCGACATCTACACCCTCAAATTTACAATCGGAAAATCAACAATCCACACCAATATCCGTTGTTACGCCTCGACAACCGCGGTTGCGTGATGCGATTTATTCACCACCGAACCAACTTTCATTGGTGTTTGATAAACCGATGGGAGTGTCCGCAACACACGCTGGACGCTACCGCCTTCACAAATACGGAGATGCGGAAAGCGAGTTAGAGACTTACACACCGCGTTCAGTGATTCTGGACAAGACGCAGCAGCGGGTACTTCTTACATTTCCGCCTGAAGTCTTCCAGACAGGCAACCGCTATCAGATTGAGGCACTACAACTTTCGGATATAGACGGTGCTAACCTTGCGGATGACGCGAGAACATTCGCGATAACGCTGCCAGCACCGAAATTAGCAGAAACAATCGTCTATCCGAACCCAGCAACAGCAACATGCGGTCAGGTTACATTTGATAACCTGCCTGCGGGAACGAATATTTATATCTACGATGTCAGTGGCAACTGTATTGCGTCGTTCGCGAAAACAGAACGTGAACGGGAGAAAAAAGTTTGGGACCTCTCCGGCATCAGCAGCGGCATTTATATCTATGTCCTTTCGTCTGACACGGATCGGCGCGTTGGCAAACTTTCTGTCGTCCGCTAAAGAGGGCAGCCATAAGGACTGTTTCTACAAAATAGTTTCTATTTGACCGTGTTGAGAGGTACAAAGGCAGGCTTGAGTTTGAACACGTTACGGATTGCTTTTACTGCTTTTTGCCGCTCGTTGGCTTCCAGTGCGACTTGCGCGAGATGGTAGTGCGGTTCAATAGCATCTTTCTGAAGATTAATAGCACGTTCTAAGGTTTTCATCGCCTTATTCACCTGTCCGCGCTTCGCCAAAACCCAGCCCAAGGTATCATGATAAGCGGCTACATCTGGATTCAGCGTAACAGCTGTATATGCCAACGCCTCAGCAAGTCTTAGTTTTGGAGAAATTTTCGGATTTCCAAGACCTGCTGTTAAGGGGTCCTGGTAGTTGTTCGCGTGGAGGCGTGCGAGGTTATTGTATGCTTCACCGTATTTCGGCGCAAGACGTATCGCTTGCTCATAAGCGCGTTGTGCGTCTAACACACGTCCAAGTTCAGCGTACGCCGTGCCGAGGATATTGTAGGTTTCATAGTCACGCGTAGCTCCTTCAGTGACCGAAGTAAGTGGGTACACACCCATAAGCGACGCTTCGGCAGCAAACACATCAGGTGTCTCCTCATCTCGCGCCTCTAAAAACAACTCGTACGCTTCAACGGCGAGTGCGTATTGACCTTCCTTGAAATATGCGAATCCGAGTTTTCTGTAGAAATCAAGAGGAAGTGCCCCGAATTCTCGGCTCAATTCATAAGCACTAATGGCTTTTCTATAATACCCCTCTTGAATGTGGAAATCACCTTCTGCTAAGGAACGTTTTACCAATTCTGGCAGTTCATCAATGGAGAGTCCAATACCGGGCAGCGCGTTTGATTCTGCTCTAAAGTGCTTCTGATGTTGGGTGAATCCGATTATACCCACAATGAGAACAGCCCACAATATTAGATAGGCACGCGTCCTGGACACCCACTGCTTAGAAAAATACCGGTTTGGATAGAGCAGGGTGAGGAAAAAATTGGCATGCGTCGGTTCAAGTGCTGTTCCCTTCGGGTCGTACGGCACAGTGGCGGCATTCGGTGCTAATACGGGGAGGTTAACGGATGATCCTGCAAGCCGAGGCGATCGCGCGATCGCATCTGATAAATCCTTTATTTCTGTATCATCTTCTTGTTGTGGCGATTCCGATTCCATATCTTCCGGTTCATCTGTAATTTCAACCGATTCATCAGCAAATTGTGTATCCTCTGTCGCTTCACCTACATCTTCAGAATCCGCTACAGTTTCTTCATCAAGGTTATTAGGCAAACTTGCTGATGTTTCCGCTGTTTCTGCCGATTCGGTTTCATCTATAATGTCAGCAGATTTGTCAACGGACTGTTCCTGATCCGCCGTGTCAGTTCTCTCGTCAAGTACTGTTAAAGTCGGTTCCGTTGGATCAACAGGCGGATTTGTGGCGGTCAATTCTATCGAGATACTTGACTGTTCATCAGCAAATGCCTCATCCGCTACTATTTTTTTCGCTTCTTCTATAGAGGTCTCGTCGGATGCCTCTATTCCAGTAGCGGACTTAACGTAAGACAGTAGCGGACTTTGTGCTGATGGCTGACTCGGTTTTCTCTCCGCCTCATTTCGGACAGTTCGCTCCTCCGCAGTAACAGGTGCGGACCCTGGGCTTTTAGTGCTTACTCTCGGTGGCGGTTCCTCTACTCCTATCCCTTCCTTACTCGGTTCAGGTGTAGAGGTTTCTGGAGATGTGACGGTAGCTGCGTCGGCGTAGCGGTCTTGGATACGAGAGATACTTTTTTTAATCTCCATCCGCGTGAGCATAGAGTCAACATTGAGAAGTGATTCGAGCGTAGGAAGTACACGCGGGGTTCCCAATTCGCTGATAGCTTCAAGCATTGCCCAAAATGTTAAACCATTCGACTCCGTTTGCAACGCGCGAAGCAGCGGCTCAATTGCGCTTGTGGCATTCAAGCCCTGAAGTGCCTTTGCCGCTTCGCGCCGTATCATCGAGTCTGAGTCCGTAAGTGCCTCAATTAGGAGTTGTATACTCTGTGGGCTGCCTTGCGCGACAAGACCCGCGATAGCACTGCTACGCACAATGCTCGGCTGCGTTGTATCTGTTAGATTCTGGATGAGTTGCTCAAAAGATAGCATATTTTTATTTATTCATAGGGCGAGGTTTGCGTGCTAATAATGCCATAGAACACACCCAAGGATTGTATTAGGTGCCTTCGGAACCTTGTCACTCTTAGTTAAGACATTGTAGTGCTACCGTTTATTCAGACCAAAAATTAGCAAAGTTAAGACAAGTTTTTTTCCTCAAATTCGACAGGGGTCAAATACCCTAACGCTGAGTGAGGGCGTTTGTGATTATACACCTGTGTAATAAAATGCCCAATGCGGGTTCTCGCTTCATGGATGTCCTCATAAGCGTTGAGATGAACTTCTTCTTCCTTGAGCGTGCGGATAAGCCTTTCAGCATATCCGTTCTCCCAAGGGCACCCTCGCCGGGCGACTGAAATCTCAATGTCATGATGCCTCAGCCGTGAGATATACGCATTTGAAAGATACTGAACACCTTGATCCGAATGATGGATCTCTGGGATACTTTGACATAATGCTGTCTCTAAGGATTTCAACGTCAGAGATTGCGTCAAGTGTTGACTGATATGCCACCCTCTGATCCTGCGCGTGAAGACATCCATGAGCAGAGCAACATAGATGAAGTGTCCTTTAAGACGGACGTAAGTAATATCGCCCACCCAGACCTGATCACATCGGGAGACCTCAAGGTTTTCAAGGCGATTTTCCCAGGGACGCACACCTTCAACAGAATTGGTGGTTTGACAGACACGTTTGACGGAAATCGAGAGATTGGCGGATTTCATCAATCGGGCGACACGTTTATATCCGACGGTGTGTCCGCAACGCACCAGTAATTGCGTGATACGCCTATATCCATAAGTCGGATACCGCAGAGATAACCGCTCTATGTCCTCCCGGAGGACTTCTTCATAGGGATCGCTTTTCGGTTGATAATAGAGATTGCTTCGATTGAAACCGAGTGTCTCACATATCTGCCGAACCGAAAAGTCTGTCCGTAATGCCTCAACCATGTCTCGCTGCTCCATCGGGGTCAACTCAAGTAAGTTGAGGCTTTTTTTTCGATGTCAAGTGCCAGGGTCAACCGTCCAACAAGTTGCTCAAGTTGGGCAATCCGCTCCGCATCGGCATCAGAGTGTTTATCAGCGGGTTCAAAGAGGGTCGCCGCATTTTCAAGAAGCTGTCGCTTCCACTTTGAAAGTTGTTCATCGCTGAGATTGTGTCGCCGACACACTTCTGCTTGTGAACTTTCACCGCTGAGTGCCTCAAGAACAACTTCGGCTTTAAACTCGGGCGTGAAGTTTCTTCGTTTTCGTTTTGCCATCGGATACTCCTTTCAAGTAGATGGATATTATACCACAATCTTGTCTTAGGGAGTGGCCCGAATTTCCGGTGGCAGTACACATTAGCCCCTTTAATAAAACGACTTTTACGGAACTGAGGTTTCAAATCCCGGCAACGCGGCAGGCGTTTGTATCCAAATAGCAGTCAATTTAGGGTTCCCGTAAGAGAATAGAACATTTAGGTGCCAGTGCAAAAAAAAAAAAGAGGTGTGATGGCATTCGGCAGTAAACCGATTACCATCACACCTCGGGTTGTGTATTTGGCTTATCTCAGAGAGAAGAACATAGGTGTCAAATTTGGGACGTTTCAATGTTGTAGCATGATGCACGTCGCATCTGGGCGAATACGCCGCAAATCTGTTAGATTGTGCCCGTAAGACACAACACCTCACTGTGAGGCACGTTTGGACTATAAACCAAAGGGGTGTTCTTACGATTATGCAGGCAAGGCGCGCGCCTTTCCCGTAACTTCCACAATTACAGGGAACCCCTCATAAGTTGCCGCGCGTGTAAGTTGCCGCGCGATAGGACAATCCGATCCCTCCACATAAACCCGTAAAACATCAGAATTTTCATGGAGGCCAATGCCTACCCCTACAAAACCTTCTTCAGACAAATAGTGGGCTGCGAGAAGTTTCTTTGCCTCAAAAATTGTTCGCATTCGTTTACTCCTTATTCTCCAACAATAATTACCTCGTAGCGCTTAAGGACGAAGTCTATAGGATTCGCGTAAGTCACTTTTTTGCCCATGGCATTACCACCTCCAAAGAGCAAACCTACCGGCTTACGTGTCTCTGAATCAACAATGAGTGCCCCAGAATCTCCTCCCTTTGAAAAAGGTTCTGGGTCAACGCTTTCTATTACAAGTTGATCATCAAACAATGCTTTATATTCTTGATTGCCCACCTTGTACCTCATTATCACCAAGAAATCAATTGCTTGGACAACACCAGTTGTCTCCTTTGTTTTGGAACCATACTTTCGGACATACCGACCTCGCGGGTCTGGCACGTAGCAGGAGAGCGGGGTGGATCTAGGCATGCCAATACCAATAATTTCTGGCACAACAACTGTTTGCTGGCAGTCTCCAACTTTTGCTATCGCAGCATCAATCTGATTAGGATTGCACTGATCCAGCGAAAAATCAATAGGTTGATACGGCTCAAGAATTGCAATACTATCCTGAACGGAGGATCCACCATATTTTGGTCCGGGCTGAACCACTGGGGCACCCTCTTCAGCGGTATTGGTGGCCGCGAGAACATGATTATTGCTCAAGATATAGTGGTCTCCGCCTTTTTCAACTAAGCAGCCAAGTGTTCCCGATGTGATGCTGGGATGGCCAACAGAAACACCCGCAAGAGTAGGCCGGTGCCGCGCTCTAGGGTCTTGATACGCAGCAGCCTGACCCACTTCAACAATTTCAGTCGGCAGCTCACCAAACCCACCAGGAATCTTGAGGTTTGAGAATTTCTCTTGCACATGGACTAGGACAGTGTCTTCGCCAGAAGCCTTTATTCCAATCCCCCATCCAACGACATTTTCCGAGGCTCCGGTCGTCTCTCCAATAGCTTCCGCTGAGGCTGTAGGTTGAAAAAAGTATCGTGTCGCATCATCCTTAGCTTTACGTTGCCTTGCAGCCTTATCTCCATCTTCCCTTGAAGAATTGAGCATTCAAACCCCCAATTTTGCTATAGTTCATTTCTATTATACAGAATTTTTCTGATTAACACAACACAAATTTTCAAAAGGCGAGGCACGAAGACCCCGCCTATAAACAAATAACAAACTTGAGCCCACCTGCTATGCAGGTGGGGTATAAGCGGTTAAGTAGTTAAGATTTAAGGGGATACAGACTTCACACAACGAAAGCCGAGTTCTCTGCTCCTAAGCGTAGGCCCATTGTTGCCGCGCTGGGCGCACCGCACGCTAGACGCATCCCAGTTCCAGGAACCGCCGCGCAGCACGCGGTTAGTCTTAATTCCTGTATAGTTATCTAATAACCACTTAATACTGTTCGCACCTGACAGCGGGTTTTGAGCCGGTGAGACCGAATAGAAATTCGCATTATACTCGTCCAAGCACCACTCCCAGACGTTACCTGACATGTCATACAGACCATACCCATTCGCAGCATATTTACCTACGGCTGTGGTATCGTTAACATGGTCATTATAGTTGGCATTCGTGGCATCTATCGCGTTGCCCCACGGGTATTTTTGACCCGATAAGCTACCACGCGCCGCTTTCTCCCATTCCGCTTCCGTCGGCAGACGCTTACCTTTCCACGCCGAGTATGCCATCGCACCATACCAACTCACCAGCGTCACAGGGTGATTTTCATACCCACCTTTCACCTGGTACTCACGGGATACATATTCAATCCGTGAAGACTGATGCCCAATACGGTACCATTCCTTGCCTGCCTCGGCATGCTTGCCTTTCGCGTTCAGAAACTCAGCGTATTCGGCATTCGTTACTTCATACTCGTCCATGTAAAACGCGTCCACATACACAGAATGGATCGGTTTTTCATTAGTTGTGTTACTCCCCATCCGAAATTCACCCGACTCAATCAGCACCATCCCTTCATACGGATCAGGAGCCGGAGGGGTGACGGTACCACCGCCGGGGGGTGTAGTACCACCGCCGCCAGCCGTCTTACCGAGGTCTTGCGCAACTGTAACAAGGTCTAAGACGTTCACCGCACCATCACCGTTGACATCACTCGCAAGTGAACCCGTCTTACCCAGATCACGCGCAACTAACGTCAAGTCCAACACGTTCACGGTGCCGTCCTTGTTGAGATCCGTCGCGAGCGATGCCCTCACAACGATTTCACCATTTCGCTTGGTCACTGCCAATGGATTCGCAGCACTATCGGAGAGGATCACCTCAATCAATTCAATCGTAGACGCTTTTACAGTGATAACCTCGAAGGTTAGCGTCGCAAGCGTGCCACTTCGCGCCGATGCTGCCCCTGTCAGCGAGGTCGCCGCAAGCGTCACGCGGTTCCCTGATACTTGTGCTGGCGCAGCAAACGCACCTCCAGGGAGATAACTTGCATTCTTAATCTCTACATACGCCAGGGCGGTGGTATCAAAACCGACAGTCACATTATAGCCGGCAACATTCGTGCCGTTGGTTATCTTGATATTCACATTTAATTGCCCACCCGCAGCCGGGGAGGCAACTTCTGCTGGGTCGATGGAGACCACGGCTTGACCATAACTGCTCGCCGCTATGCCGAAGCACATTACAAAAGCGAGGCAGATGAGAAATAGATTTGTTTTCAATAAAGTTTTCATAAGTTTTTCCTTTCTACGAAGTTATCAGTTATCGGTTGTCAGTTATCAGTGCAGACATCCTCTTCCTTAGCATAGGAAACCGTTGGCCTATGGTGTAGAGACGCAACCTAACAGGATACGCTACAAAGAGGGCGCAACCTAACAGGATACGCTACAAAGAGGACGCAACCTAACAGGATACGCTACAAAGAGGGCGCAACCGTAACATGGTATCATTTCAGGATGAGCATTTTGCCGGTGGCGGTAAAATCGCCCGCTGTCAGCGTATAGAAATATAGACCGCTGGCGACGCGTTCACCGATATTGTTCCTGCCGTCCCAATACGCCGCACGGCTTTTGCTCTGATAGACCCCTGCGGCTTGATGCCCTAACGCTAACGTCCGCACCAACTGCCCGTTGGAACCGAAGATCGTCAACGTTACCTCTGCAGGTGCCGCCAGTTGATACGGTACCCATGTTTCGGGGTTGAATGGGTTCGGATAGTTCGGCAATACCGCCGTCTGTTCCGGCGGTGTGAGGGGTGTCAGTTCCATCCCGCTGCCGTCGTGTTCACCGCGAAACCTAACCGCCATCGCAGTCGCATTCGCGTCTGCCAAGATAACATCTGTCAGGTGGAGACTGCTGAAGGGGTTGGACTTTAGCACTTCAAACGTCAGCGTTGCGAGGGTGCCGTCTGTCTCTGTTGCAGTGCCTTCAAGGGCAGCGGCAACGAGGGTAATCTCTTGTTCACCTTCAAGTGGCACAGCGAAGGCACCTGACGGAAAGTAGCCGGCATCCGCAGCGGAGACGTAGCGGAACACCGTAGAATCGAACGCTACTGTGAATTGATAACCCGCGACGGTTTTGCCACCCGTGATATTGACATCCATTGTGAGGTGTTCACCGATTTTCGGGACTTCAAGGGTATCGGATTGGATAGAGACGAATGCACTTGCGTGGCTCATCAGGGTCCACCCGAAACAGAGGGTGAGAAGGGTCAACGCGAAGATGATTTTCTCGCGAAAAGGTTTGAAACATTGGTTTGTCATGAGAGACTCCTTTTTTGTTTATAGTTACCAGTTGTCAGTTGTTGATAGACAGAGATCCCGCTTACCATAAATCACCATGACTATGGTGCCGTGACCGCCCCATCTACGCTCGTCAATGCCAACGGCGTGATATTGCTATCCGAGAGCAGCACGTCGCTGAGTGTAATTGTGGACGCTTTGGCAGACACGACTTCAAATGTGAGTGTTGCGAGCGTTCCATCTGCCGCCGCTGCCGAACCTGCTACCGAGGTGGCGGCGAGGTAGACGCTGCTCCCTGAGACTTGCGGGGGTGCCGCAAACGCACCCGCGGGGAGATAATCCGCATTTGTGATGCTCACATACCGAAGTGCCGTGGGGTCAAAACCGACGCGCACCTCATAAGCCAAGACATCTGCTGCGTCTTTGACGTTAATACTTACTTGTAGTTGCTCTCCAGCAGCAGGAGATGTCACTCGTCTGGGTTCGACAAAAACGGCGGTGCCGTCGGGGAGCGGTGCCACGGGGTCAGGCGTTGTTACCTCCGGTTGCGTTGAGGGTACCATGGGTGCCTCGGGTTCCTCGGTCGGTGGATCGGTATCCGTTGGCGGTGTCACCGGGTCTTCAACAGTCGGTGCCGTGGGTTCCTCGGTCGATGGATCGGTATCCGTGACGACTCGGTCCATTTGGTTTGTCATTTGATCGCCGCAGCCTGTTATGATAACGGCGAACACGGCAAGCAGCAGGATTGATAAAACGTGTAAATGGTTTTTCATAAAAATGTTCCTTTCTTTAAGGGTTGTCAGTTATCGGTTTTCAAACAGTTGTCAGTTATCAGTTTCCAGTTTTCAGTTAAAGAGGTGTTTAGGCATATAAAAACCTCTTCGCTGAAAACAGGTACCTTTTCCTTTCTGAATGCAGGTCGCAAGAAACACCCCCCCTTTATCCGCCGTTATCAACGGAGCTCGCGAGTACGCCGCAAATCGCGGATTTTCACGGAGGACGCAGATAACGCGGATTTTAAAAGGTTGTGCAACAAAAAAAGCCCGCGACGAACCGCTCCGTGCAAGACGAAGCGCGCGCAGGCATAACACAGATAGAAGGCCCCTGAAGGCTATACCATCTTGTGAAGTATAATACTTATTTAATGTTAAGCGGGGGGAGGGTGTTAACCCTGCAGACAGCATAGTTAACTTAGCGTTAATAACACGCAAAAGCAACGCACCTATAGACACGCAGCGCACAGCAGCAACGCATACACCTATAGACTCGGTGTACCCGTAAAATCTGTTCGGCGATGTTAATTTGATATGTCCGCTTTGCATGGTCGTCACCTTATGTTCGGTTTCGAGCAGCTGCTGGAATGTGCACTTGGTCATAATTATAACCAAGTTGCTACCTTTGTCCAAAGAGATTTAAGTTATAATACAGCATATTTTATGATATATCAAATTAAAAATAATACTGTCTATATACAACTAAAATTATATGGTATTTTTAGGGAAAAAGCAACATTTTTAAGAAATTATAGAGTTTGTCGTCCTTTTTTACAGGAGCCGGTGCGGTTAGGAGGGAAACACCCCAGCAAAAACACCGCACCTACCGGGCCTGGGGGTCCAAAATTGGACTATAAAACCGAGAACTAAAGGGTTCTGGGCACGTAAAAAGACCGCTTGACATTTCGCGGAAAAGTCTGTATCATAGAGCATATATCTTTTCAATACACATCGGAGAAATTTATGCAAAACAACTTTTTCACACGCGTTTTCTTACTTACAGCCCTGATACTGCCGATTGCCATGCTTTCGCCTGCCTATGCTGATTCGCATCAGCAACAGGGCGGCACCCTAATATTTGGACGCGGCGGCGACTCTGTCGGGTTAGACCCTGCACTTGAGGAAGATGGAGAATCTTTCAAAGTTTGCGACAATATCTACGATACACTCGTTGAATACAAAGATGGAAGCACTGAACTTGAACCCGGTCTTGCGACAAGTTGGGAGAGTTCAGAAGATGGTTTGACATGGACTTTTCACTTGCGGCAAGGCGTAACCTTCCATGACGGGACACCCTTCAACGCTGAAGCCGTTCTGTTTTCCCTTAACCGACAGCATGATGAAACACATCCGTTCCATAACGTTGGTGGTAGTTATATTTATTGGATAGCCACGGGTTTGGCAGAGATCGTGGATACAATTACTGCCGTTGATGAATTTACCGTCCAAATTCGCCTTAAAACGGCTTATGCACCGTTTATCTATACAATTGCCATAACGCCATTCTCTATTGTCAGTCCAACAGCAGTTCAAAAATGGGGTGATGCGTTTTCCAACAATCCGGTTGGCACGGGTCCTTTCAAGTTTGGGCAGTGGGATAGAGGCGATAAAATCGTGCTTGCGGCAAATGACACTTATTGGGGAGGTCGTCCTATGTTGGATAGGGTCATCTTCCGCTCTATTCCTGACAACTCAGTGCGGCTCATTGAACTTCAGCAGGGGAGCCTTCACGCCATGGAGTTCCCAAATCCGGACGATTTGCAACAGATTCGTGATGACGCGACGCTGGAATTACTCTCGCAACCTGGGATGAGTATCGGCTATTTGGCGATGAACATGGACAAACCACCGTTCGACAATCACAAAGTACGGCTCGCTATCAATCATGCCATTAACAAACCAGTGATTATTGAACACTTATATCAAGGTTTGGGGATTCCAGCGAAGAATCCGATTCCACCGACACTCTGGAGCTATGACGATTCGATTGAAGATTATGCATACAATCCAGAATTGGCGAAGCAACTACTTACTGAAGCCGGATACCCGGATGGATTTGAGACGACACTCTGGGCACTGCCGGTGCCGCGTCCGTATATTCCTGATGGTCGCGCCCTTGCGGAAGTACTGCAATCCGAACTCCGGAATATTGGTGTTGAGACAAAAATAGTGACCTTCGACTGGGGTACCTATCTTGAGAAGACGAAAAATGGGGAACACGATATAGCGATGTTAGGATGGAGTGCTGACCTCGGTGACCCTGACAATTTTCTTTATTTCCTTTTAAGTAAATCGTCAGCGGAGAAGCCCGCCGGAAATATCGCATTTTACCGAAGCGATGAGATGCAGGATGTGCTGGAACGGGCGCGAGCAATCAATGATCGAGACAAACGGGTTTCGCTCTACCAAGAAGCACAACAGATTTTCCACAAAGATGTGCCGTGGGTGCCGTTGGCGCACGCAAAACAGATCTTAGTGATTAACAAAAAGGTCAAAAATCTTAAACTTCATCCATTGAAATGGAGGTACTTCCGCCAAATCTGGCTTGAAGATTAGATGAAAAAACTAATTTTTTCAGCAATCATACTCGGTTTATTGTTCATACTTTTGACGGTAAGTCCAGCACAAGACGCGAAAATCGCAGGCGATGCCAACGGCGATGGCGTTGTGAATATCCTTGACTTAGTTCTCGTGGCTTCGCACTTTGGTGAGAGTATAGACGCAACACAAGTGCTAAATCCTGATGTCAACGGTGATGGCATCGTGAATATTCTGGACTTAGTTTTGGTCGCCAATAATATTGGGGATACGGCTACGGGTGGCACTTTGATCTTCGGGCGCGGTGGCGATTCTCTTACACTTGACCCAGCTGAAGCGATTGACGGAGAATCGGGGAAAGTTTGTGATGTGCTCTATGATACACTCGTTCAATACAGAGAAGCCACAACTGATCTTGAACCCGGCTTAGCTGAAACATGGCAGCGCTCCGCCGATGGATTAATATGGACATTTCACTTACGACAAGGTGTTCAATTTCACGATGGCACCCCGTTTGATGCTGACGCGGTCGTTTTTTCACTGACTCGGCCACTCGCCTTGTTCCCTAATTTTCACGAACAATTTATCGACCAGATTATCGCCCTTGACCCGTTTACGGTGCAGATTCAACTCAAAGCACCCTATGCCCCCTTTATTAGCACATTGGCAGGCACCACATTTTCTATTGTGAGTCCGGTAGCCGTTCAGAGTTTTGGCGCAGATTTTGGCAACAATCCGGTCGGAACAGGTCCCTTCAAGTTCGTTACGTGGGATCGGGACGACAAAATCACCCTTGCAGCAAACAATCAGCACTGGACAGGAAGACCTGCGTTGGATAGGCTTATTTTCCGATCCATCCCGAATAATACCGACCGTCTCGGCGAACTCCAGCAAGGTAGTATCCACGTCATGGACTTGCCGAGTCCCGACGCAATACCGTTAATTCAAGGTGATCCAGGGTTTGAGATTTTTATACAACCGAGTCTGAATATTGGCTATTTGGCACTGAATATGGAAAAGCCGCCCTTTGATAATCTCAAGGTCCGGCTCGCGATAAACCACGCCATTAACAAAACTGAAATCGTTGAACGCCTCTATCAGGGTTTAGGAATCCCTGCTAAGAATCCGATTCCGCCGACGCTCTGGAGTTATAACGATTCGATTGAAGACTACGCATACGATCCAGAACTCGCGAAACAACTCCTCGCTGAGGCAGGATACCCAGACGGTTTTGAGACGACCCTCTGGGCATTACCCGTGCCGCGCCCGTACATTCCTGACGGGATGGCACTGGCAGAAGCCATTCGATCTGACCTGCAAATTATTGGCGTTGCAGCAGAAATTGTGACCTTCGACTGGGGGACCTATCTTGATAAAACGGCAAACGGCGAGCACGATATGGCTATGTTAGGATGGATCGCCGATGTGGCAGATCCAGATAACTTTCTTTACACGCTTTTGAGTATACCGTCTGCAGAAAAACCGGCATATAATATCTCATTCTATCGAAACGACGCGCTGCAGGGCATTTTGGAGCGCGCAAGGACGAGTACCGATCAAGACATTCAGGAGTTCACGAGTAACTCAGAATTGCGTGGGGTAGATAAGGTGGGGGCTGGTTTCACCGATCGAGATCTGCGTACTGCACTTTATAGGCAAGCACAAGCAATCGTTCATAGAGACGCGCCGTGGGTGCCGTTGGCACACGCCCAAAGGATTCTGGTCATTAACAGAAGGGTTAAAAATCTCAAACTTTCGCCACTTGGGTGGAAATATCTCCGTAGCGCATCTCTTGAATCCGAGTAAACATCAATAAAACTAAATAGGACTTACGCAATTTTCTTACGAACAGCGACTACCACTCGCCGCTGGCGAGGTTTTGCGGCGTACACGCCCAAATGCGATCTGCATTCAAACATCGCCAGTGAGGAAGCTGCGTAAGCCCTGCTAAATAGGAACAGCAAATGGATAAATCCGTATTTCGTGTAGGTATCACACGTGACTTCGTGGGACCCGATGGCACCTCTGATTTAGACGGCATCGCCGGTCCGCTTTTTGACGGAGCCGGTCTGCACTGGGAATATATCGCAGAGAACACACCGGTATTGCAAGCAGCACAGGTGCAGGATTATGATGCGCTCTTAGTGTTAGGCGCGGGCATCACGGCAGAGATGTTCACAGATGCTGACAGGTTAGCAATTATCGCTCGGTTCGGTGTCGGATATGATAAGGTAGATGTGGAGGCGTGTACCGAAAATGGTGTACTGCTCACAATTGCCCCCGATGGTGTTCGTCGTCCGGTTGCCACCTCTATTATGACCTTTGTCTTATCGCTGAGCCACATGCTGTTGATAAAGGATCAACTTACGCGCTCCGGTGGATGGAGAAACACACAAAACTATAGGGGAATGGGGTTGGTCGGCAGAACGCTTGGGCTTGTCGGTATGGGCAATATCGGAAAAGAGGCGTTCAAACTGGCGAAACCGTTCGGGATGCGTCACATCACCTCCGATCCGTACGTCACACCTGCTGAAGCAGAAGAGGTCGGTGTAGAACTCGTCGATTTGGATACTTTGATGCGAACTGCTGATTTTGTCTGTGTCTGCTGTCCGTTGAACGAAGAGACGCGGGGACTCGTTGATGCAAAACGCATTGGGCTGATGAAGCCGACGGCTTACCTGATTAACACCGCACGCGGTCCAATCGTTGACCAGCAAGCACTCACAGCAGCACTCCAGAATCGACGAATTCAAGGGGCTGGACTTGATGTCTTTGAGCAGGAACCCATCAGTGATGATGATCCACTCTTAAGTTTGGATAACGTTATCGTCACTCCACATAGTATATGCTGGACGGATGAGTGCTTTGAAGGCAACGGCAAGAGTGCGTGTGAGAGCATTATCAGCGTCGCTTCTGGGCAGATCCCTTCGTATATCGTCAACCGCGATGTTATAGACAGCTCCAAACTACAGCAGAAGTTGGCACAACTGAGGCCAAAGGCTTCGGAGAAAAACTCAAAAACTAATGAGAAAGAAAAAACAGACAACGATTGACAAGCGGATACTCAGAGCGGAGTGCCTTCGAATTACACCAGACCATTGCGCACTAAATTTTCAAGAGGAGATACATAAACACTTTGAATTTCGCATAGGATTTATCCACCAAGGTGTTGTTGCACATGTCGAGGAAATTGGTATACCTGAAGAGTTGGGTGCACACGATGCAGCGAAAGATATTGCTATACCGCGCTTGTCATGTTTTATTGTGCTTGTAACACAAGTGGCCCTCCACCACATCAATCGCCTGCCAACTCTGTTCAAGCACGCGGTGTGGGAAACTGTTGACGATATCATCGATGAGAATGCCGAAATTCCAGAGGTGCTTTTAGTTATTATTGCCAATTGCATAGAGAAGGCGGCGGGAGAAATCAACTACAACCAATTGAAGAGTGAAAATGTCTTAAATCGGTTATGGAATAGCATCAAATCCGCTTATGGGGAGAAATACGCACCAAGTGATATTGAGATTTTCGATAGTTTTTACGAATCTGAGGAGGATCCGGACGATGAAGAATAGCAACATAGGCACCCCTTCCCACCTTCCCAGTTTTTTCAAGTAATTGATACCACTTTCCACAAAAAACTCCTATCCGCCAACTTGCAGAATTATGCAACCTTTCCACCTTGATTCGCGTCACTAAGTCAAAATGTGATAAATGCTGGGAAGCAGCTCAAGATCATCCAAATCAATAGGAGAGATCAGTCAAGGCACCCACTGCCTAAAGGCAGAGGCTTGTGCTTCGTAGCAGTTAGCGTTTTCGAGAAAACGTCTTACATCTGCTCCACAGAGGGATCCAAGGCAGCCCTCAAGATGTTTATCGCAGCGTTGATGTCTCGATCGTGGTGTGAACCACATTCGGGGCATCTCCACTGCCTATCAGAGAGAGAAAGATTTTCGTTGTGATGCCCACAATCCGAACACGGTTTCGTTGTCGGTGTCCACTGCCCGATTTGTAGGAACTCACGCTTATGTTTCAAACACTTGAACTTCAGTATCGCAACAAACTGGTAGAAGGCGAGGTCAGAGACTTTACGTCCCCACAGGCGTTTCATACCGTCAAGGTTCAGCGTCTCGGTGACGATCGTATCAAACCTTTTACACAGGTTAGTAGCAAGTTTCCAATGCCAATCTTTGCGTTGGTTGGCAATATGCCGATACAGTCGCACAAGTTCTCGGATAGCACGCCAGTAATTGTTAGAACCTATTACCTTACGCGAAAGTCTTTTGTGGAGTGTTCGGAGTTCGGTCAAGGACTGTTTCAAAGGTTGCGGATGTTCGATTTTCTCACCCGTGTTGAGAGTCAGATACGTCTCGAGCCCGAAATCTATTCCTACGCTCTCACCTGTAGCAGAATAGGGTTCGGTCGAGGCATCATCAGTGACAACATACAACCAAAATGTGCCAACGGCATCCCGAAGGATTTGGATATAGCGAACATGTCCCTTCCATTCACGGTGCTGGTGAAAAGAAAACCAGCGTTTGTTGAATTTAAAGGCCGTCGAGGCTTCATTCCATGCTTTCAACGAGAGTCTGACACGCCCTTCTTCTATGAGATACGCCGATTGGAACTTCGCAGAACGATAACGGTCTTTGCGTTTGAACTTCGGCAATCCGCCGAGACCGTCAAAAAAGCGGTCATAGGTGATGTGGATACGAATAATCACTTCATCAAGGGTGTCGCGAGGGATCCAAGCCCAGTGCTTGTGTGTACGACTCAGCAACTTCGTCAAGTGTGGTTGAAGTCGGAAGCATCCGGCGTACTTGCCATAGATACGGTAATACCGCTTTTCTAAAGCAAGGAAGTGATTATGCACGTCGCCCAAGTCGTCAAGCATATTCCCCAAGCGTTTGTTTTTCGGATGTTCGCGTATCTGATATTTATAGGTCCGACGCGTGCGTTTTTGTTTTCGCTTTTTCATGGATTTCACGTATCACGCCTTTAACCCCTGTCAAGTGGGTAGGCAGACACGTAGCCTTGCGGCTACGCTTGACATGTCTGCCAACGTGATACATCTATTAAACCATAATTTACTTAGATTGTCAAGTGTTTTTTCAAAAAAACGCTGTGGTCTAATGCACAAGGAGACGGGCATTCCTCCCTACATAAATGCAGGGGTCTCCTGCCCGAAGATTGATGAGAAACGATGATGTTGCCTTGATTGAGCGCACCCTTTCTGGCGATGAAACAGCCTTCGCATTATTGGTGGAGAAGTACCAAAAACAGGTTCACAGTATTGTGTGGCGAAAAATTAGGGATTTTCATATTGCTGAGGACATCGTTCAAGAAACCTTTCTGAGAGCCCACCAAAAACTTGGAACCCTTAATGATCCGCATCGATTTTCTGCGTGGCTCAATGCCATTGCTACACGCCGTTGCCTTGCGTGGTTTCGCGAGAAACGCCTGAATTCCGAACTTTCTGAGAATATAAATATCGCCATAAGACACGACGACCCGTATTCTGGATACCTCGCGCGGGAGCAAGCTAAAGAAGCGGGGCAAGAACTGCGCGAAATCGTTAAAAAATGGCTTGCGAAATTGCCAGAAAGTGAACGCACTGTTGTTACCCTCCACTATTTCGATGGCATGTCCTGTGAAGAGATCGCCGCTTTTTTGGATGTAACCAAAAACACGATAAAAAGTCGGCTCAATCGTGCGCGAAATCGACTGAAGAAGTACGAATCTCTGATTGAATCAACGCTCGACGATTTCCAATTTTTCGCGACGTTTAAGGAGATGGCTAAAATGGAACGTAAAATTAGAGTGTGCATTAACGCCACCACCGAGAATGGGAAGCAATTTAGAGAAGGAGGTGCCTCTCTGATAAAAACCGATGGATTTTTGAGGCTTTCCAGTTTCGGTTGTCAAGAATGTGATAAGGCGGAACCCGTCACAATGCCTTTTTTGGGAACTGCTATTACACCTTCCCTTCTTAGGTTTCCTCTGGTTATAGGTGATACTTGGATCCAAGAAGGGTTCTGGGACTCACTGGCGAAGACAACCTTAGACGGATACGAACAGGTGAAAGTTTCTGCGGGAACTTTCTCGACATGCCTCAAGCACAAAAGTGCACTCATTGACACCCCATCACACTTTCAGAATAATCTACTTGCGACTACTAACGATAAACCTTACGAACGAGGTTCAAAAAAGGAGAGTCCATTTGTTAACGGCACACGCTATTTGTGGTTCGCCAAAGGAATTGGACTCGTGAAAACGCGCTACGAACACGCCAACGGTCTCACAACAGAGTCAGAATTAATGGAATACAGAGTCCCGGGCAAGACAGAAGAATATCATCCTTTACAGATTGGGTCTACGTATACATATAAATATCACAGTGTTTTTCTTGGTGAAACGGTCTTTGAGAAGTGGCGCGTCACTGAAAACTCTTGAACTTAGGCAGCACCCAACAGACTTCCAGCACCATAACCTTGATTTAATCCCACACTGAAAAAAGAGGAGAAAAAACGTGAAACATGTTGTTCTAACTATGCCACTTTTGTTCATCTTCGGAATTACAATTGTTGGGTGTAGCGCAATAGTGGCTCCTGAAGTGAGGAGCGCGCTGGATTCCGAGTCTTCAATAGAGAAATATACTGGACCCCAAACGGTTGAAGCCCTTATGGAAGCATTTGATGCAAGATACAGTTCTCGTGCAGCAACCACAAAGTGGGGCACCGCTTCAGAGAGTTCCTATGGCGAAAAACGCCACCTTGAATTTACACTGGTAGATATGGATGCCAAATATCCTCGCGAAGAATGGCTGCAGATGTTTCTCAACAAAGGGATTACGATAGAGGATTTCGAGACTTATAACGAATACCTCAATGTCCGTTCGGATCTGATCTTGAAAGAATTCCAGACCAAAGATGATTGGGAAACCGTTAAAGCGAAATATATTGACACCCAGATCCAGAAGTATCAAGAGCAGCAAGTCAACCAAGGGGTAGAAGGTTGGGTTGTGTTAGGTGAAAACAGATTACCTGTTATCCCCGGGAGGATGTATGTACAAAAAACTGAATCAGGGTCCCGTATCTGGCATACGACACGTTCTACATCAAAATCATGGGATGGAAAGACAGAGAGCCTCTCGGTTAAGGGTACTGAACTTTCTGAGAAACAGAAGTCTGACCTCTTGAATAACGGGATGGAACCGGTAGGATGGGAAGTTGTGTATTTGGATGAAAAGGGTAACTATACCCCCCAAGACAGGTAAGATATTACTCCTACTATTTATCGAACTCGCGTTAGAAAGGAAAAATCATCATTACGCGCTATAACTGGAGACAACGTCAACTACCCAAGCCTAAAGACTTGGACTTGTAATAGCCTAAGTCTCGTGCTTCGTTCTTGTTTCTCGCTTCACAGAGGGTGGCAACCCACCGCTCTCCACGAAGCCCCGCAGCAGGGCTAAAATGAGTTTCTCGCTGGCGGTTAAGCCGATACAATGCGAGTGTGTCTCCCTCAAGCGTCCGTCTGTTTCTTTTCCGTATTATGCTGTAGCTTTACACGAGTCGCACACGGGGGTAGCGAAACAGCAGCATAACTCGCAACCTTACACTACAAGAAATAGTATAACATTTTTAGCAAAGTTTTTCAAGAAAAAAGGAGCGGGCATTCCTCCCAAACTTTAAAATTTGGGCTTCCTGCCCGAAGATTTGGTGATGCTTTGGACAATTGTTAGAAGAGAAATTACAGCAAATATCTTGAGCTTCAGATTCCTGATGGGACTACTCATCTATTTTTCCCTGATTGTGACAAATCTCTTCGTTTTGACAAGAGGTTACGAGGACAGACTGCAAAGTTACCAAACGGCTGTGCGAGAAAATGAAGATAAGATTAGTCAAGTCGAGAAATACTCTGAATTCGGACTCACTCACATGTTAAAGTGTGATAGGAAACCGAAACTGCTGAGCATCTTCAACGAAGGCGTGGATAAAAGAAAGGGAAATACAGTAACGGTGGCACACGGATATGTTCCCGCCGTTGCTGAACAACACGGTTCTGATAACCCCTATTTGAACATTTTCGCCTCTATCGACTTCACAGTCATCTGTCAAGTGGTAATGAGTCTGCTCGCCTTGTTGTTCTCTTACGACGCGATATCGCGAGAGAAGGAAGCGGGGACCTTAGGATTAACACTCTCTTGTGCAGTTCCGAGACCGACGCTGCTTTTGGGAAAATACATTGCTGGAATGGCATCTATTTCTCTTCCGCTTATTGCAAGTTTTGTTGCAGGGTTGTTAGTGACCCATTCTCTCCTTACGTCTCTTTTAGCGGTTCGGATTGGGGACGGATATTGTTAATCTTCCTTGTATCAATGCTCTATGTATCTCTCTTTTTCCTCATTGGACTTTTTCTTTCGACTCGAACGGACCGACCTTCTATTACGCTCATGTTTTCAATGTGTGTCTGGGTGCTTTTCGTGCTTATCGTTCCGAATCTAACAGTTTTACTCGTGGAACATGCAAGTCCAATACAATCGGAGGAACCCTATAAAGAGCAGGCAGGTGACCAGTGGAAGCAATATGAAGCCGAAGTCAAAGATTATTTACAAAAGCGTGGGGTTGAGAATCCTCTTGATCTCGCCAATCCCAGTGGCCTTGGTGCCCGCTCAGGTGTCAATGATTACGACAGTGGAGAGACGGTCAGTGCAAGCGGTTTTCGGAATGAAGAAGGCTTGCCTCTTGCCCAAGAATGTTATGGATTCAAGGAAAATCTCCGTGCGCAATACGCCGATCGGATATGGCAAATACGCAAAGAATATCTTGACCAAAATCCAAACCGTCAGTCTGTGTTGGCACTGAACATATCCCGTATATCTCCGGCAGCGGTTTATTACAATGCCGCTGCAATTCTGGCAGAAACAGACCTCGGAAGTTTCTGGCAATTTATGGAACAGACTCGACAGTACCGCCGCGAACGGGTCGAATATATGAGAGACGAAAAAATATTTTCTTCACGTAGATGGTTTACGACCGAATTCGAGGAACCATTTGACTTAAGCAGCATCCCCAGATTTAAGGAGCGGAGCGAAGGCATAGGTGGCAGTCTACAACGTGCATCATTAGATATTATGGTACTTGCGGTACTAAATATACTGTTCTTCATGGGAGCATTCATTTCGTTTCTACGCTACGACGTGATATAGTGGGCGATTCTCAGTCGTCTGCAAAAGGAATCAAATATGATCTGGCACATAGCAAAACGGGAAATCCTTGATAATTTGACGCGTTTTCGATTTGCACTCACACTCATGCTGGTAATGGTGCTGATGGTGATGAATGCCGTGATATTTGTGAGCAGTCAATATCCGCGAAGGGTCGCGGAATATTCCGAAGATATGCACAAAGCCGCTGAATCGCTGAAAAAGAAAAGTCGTAATTTAGGTGAACTTGCAGTAAAAGGTCCAGGCGATCTGTACAAATCCGTGAGCCCATTAACCTTCATCGCTACCGGTGAAGATGCGAACTTACCAAAGCGAGTTGAAGGCGCTCATAGTGGCGGCTATGGCGTCGGTATGACAACGCCTGATTTTAGCTTCAGCTACTCTTGGTCAGCGAACTGGTGGCTTCAGTATCCACAGGACATATCCCGCAAAAATGATTCATTACCCAATTTCACAGAATTAGATTGGACATTCATCATCGGGTTGGTTATGAGCTTTATGGCGATTCTGTTCACTTACGATGCAATTTCTGGAGAGCGTGAAACTGGAACGTTAAACTTGCTCATGGCTAATTCTGTATCCCGTGCTACTGTGCTTCTGGGGAAATTCATCGGAGCATTCCTGAGCATTATGGGTCCGTTAATCGTGGGAATATTATTGAATTTACTGATTGTCAGCGCGTCGGAACTGGTGTCACTCAACGGGAGCGAATGGACGCGGGTGGGGATAGTCTTTGTTACTTCCGCTATCTACATCTCAATATTCTTATGGCTCGGACTGTTTATTTCAAGTCAATTTTCTAATTCATCAAGCAGCTTGTTGACCTTGTTGCTCATTTGGATCGTATTTGCGGTGCTTATCCCGAACACGATGGGAGTATTAGCAAGCGGTTTCCAACAGGTCTCCTCAAGCAGCGAAATTTCTCGGATAACAAAAGCAAAGGAAGACGAAATTGATAACCGGCACAAAGCAGGCGATAAACTTTATCGAACAGGATCGCCTTCTGACAAGCCTCCTAAAATTGAAGTGTTACGGATGTGGGCTGACTATCTAAACGAACATGCCGATGCCAAGAACGTCCTCAATGATGAACATCTCAATAAGCAGTTCGCCCAGGTTGAGTTCACCCAACAAATTACGCGACTATCCCCGGCGGCTATCTACAAATATGCCTTAGAATCTATGGCTGGTACAGGATTCACCAGACATAAAAGATTTATTCAACAAGCACGGCGTTATAGACAACAATTTGCTGACTTCATCCAATCAGAAGATAGAGGAGACAACGACAGCTACCACGTTTATCTTGTAAAAGAGGGATTATCCCAAAAACCGGTTGCTTTTAACAGCATTCCTAAATTCTCAGAACAACTGACGTTGGGTATCGCCTTTGAAGGGGCACTGTTAGATCTGACGTTGTTAGTCTCACTCGCGCTACTCCTGTTTATGGCAGCTGTTTTAGCGTTTATGAGAAGTGATATAAAATAAAAACCGGCGAAGTCGTGATTCGGAGATCACTCCCACCGAAGAATCGCGACCGGGAGGTCGCTCCTACACCCGCCTTTGACTGTTCCCCATAAATGTAGTATAATTTTAACCCAAGTTGCTACCAACGGATTTTGAGCATTGTAACACGGTTTTTCCGACACTTTCTTCACCCCGTAGGGGTGGTATTGCTTCGCAGTGAGAATAGAAACGGCTTGCGTTAATTTTAACAAAAGGAAATGCCAGTTGTGAATACTTACAATCTGTTGGATTAATCGACAACAGGACGCGGTGGGTTGCCCCAATGTCCGTTTCGATCTTTTCCACTTACGACGACACCTTCTTGATCCCAGCGATAGGATGCTTGGACATCAGTGGCGCAATAACGCAGTGTAAGGCCACAGCGTCGTTTCGGTGAAGGATTGGCGTTTGATCCGTGCAAAAGCAGATCGGTGTGGATAGAAATTTCGCCTGCTTTGAGTTCAACGTTAACGGTTTCACCGTACTGTTCTGCGTTCTCGACGATTTGACCCAACACGCTGTTGTCGTCGGGTTCGCTGTGCCGAGGCTTCAAGTGTCCTAAGCGATGGGAACCTGCAATAAACCGCATCGCGCCGTTTTCGACGGTAGCATTGTCAATTGCGAGCCAGACGGTAACAGTTTTGGAGGGGGTAAGGGGCCAGTAACCGGCATCTTGATGCCAACCGACGGTTTTCGAGTCGTGCGGCATTTTGCAGAAGTAATGCGCACCCCAACCGATAACGTCCTCGCCGATTATATCTTTTACATAGGCGACGATCTTTGGGTGCGTGAGGAGGTCGTAGACCTTACCGTATTTCATGTGTGCGGAGATAATTGAGTAGCTGCTGCCACCCGCCGCGATGACGTTTGCTAATAGGGCATCAAAGTACTGTCGGTGTTCATCGATTTCGGCTTCACTGAAAATCGGGATGCCTTTGATATAGCCAACGCGATTAAAACCCGTCACCTGTTCCTGAGTCAGCACCTCTGGCTGCTCAGTGACGCTTGGGTAAAACTGAAGATCACGTCCTATTTCAGCGAGTTGTGCCGGTGTCGGCATGATTTTCTCGGTCTTGTAAGCTACGCTTTGGGTTGCCATTGTTGTTTCACCTTATCGAAATTCTGATTTCATCCTACCACAAACACAACAAAAATGGTATAATATATTATTATATTTTGCTGACGGAGTTTCAAGCACACCGAGTCAACAAAGACATCATATTTATAGAATTCATAGAAACAGATTACGTTTTGAAATTGAGGTAATTAATGGCGCATGCATATACCCCCGGTCTTAAGGTCACCGAGGGAATGACAATTCAAAAAGAACGCCGGCTCCCGCTTGAAGGCGAGGTCCTCGTGGAAGCCGGTGCAACAGTCAAGGCAGAAGATGTCGTTGCAAAGGCAGATCTGCCCGGCAATGTTCAACTCTTAAACGTTGCGAACCTACTCAGTGTCCCACCGGAAGAAGTTGCAGAATACATGCTCAAACCTGTAGGCGAAACTGTCTCGGAAGACGAGATTATCGCCACGACCAAAGGGCTTTTCGGACTCTTCAAATCGCAGGCACGTTCACCGATTAACGGCACAATTGAAACAGTATCGGATGTCACAGGACAGGTTATCTTGCGTGAACCGCCTGTACCTGTTGAAGTCAAAGCCTACACTGACGGCACGGTAACAGAGACTGTTCCAAATGAAGGTGTTACTGTAGAAACTTACGGCACATACATCCAAGGCATCTTTGGGATTGGCGGTGAGACGGTGGGTAACTTAACCGTTGTTGCTGAATCTCCAAGTGACGACTTGATGACTGAACGGATACTGCCTGAACATCGGGATCAAATTCTGGTTAGCGGTTCGCTGGTCACAACAGAGGCGATTAATAAAGCGATCCAGCACGGTGTAAGAGGTATCATTGCTGGTGGTATCGATGACGCAGACCTGCGGACACTTCTCGGCTATGAACTCGGGGTGGCGATTACCGGTTCTGAGGAGATCGGGATCACTCTGGTTATTACAGAGGGGTTCGGGAGCATCGCGATGGCGGAGCAAACGTTCACACTCCTGAAAGCGCGAGAAGGCATGAAGACTTCTATCAACGGTGCGACACAGATTCGCGCGGGTGTTGTCCGTCCGGAGATTCTGATTCCGTTCGTATCTGAGGCAACAGCGTCAGCATCCGACACGGCGGACGATGCCACTGAAGGGATTCTGGAGGTTGGCAGCTCGGTGCGTATCATCCGGGAACCGTATTTCGGGAAACTCGGACGCGTCACAGAGATGCCGGTAGAACTCCAGAACTTGGAAACAGAGGCACAAGTACGGGTGTTACGGGTTGAACTCGCGGACGGTGAGCAGACGACACTTCCTCGCGCTAACGTTGAAGCGATTGAGGGATAAATAGTTGTCAATAAGAAGACGCTCTTTCTGGGAACTGGAGCCGATCCCTATCCCCGAAGAAGTCGGATCTGCTGATCCTCAAAGTGACGCTCTGATTTCTGGGTTGCACGAATCCGCCACTCCGCTGGCAATCGAACGAGTGTGTTGATAGAAGCAGGGTTCTCAAAATATGCGTCGTCCAACTGCCAAAATTGGAGGCGAGGATAGGTTTGCTTATTATGTTCAAAAGTGCCCATCTCCGCGGCTTGCTGGCGCATGCCGGCACTGACAGGCTCAATCGTGATAAAGACACCGATTTCTGCATTGTTTTGATTCATCACTTGGCAAAAAGCGCGTACTTGGGTGATCGTAGGTTTACCCGTCTTTACCTCTGCGAGAATGCGGACATCTGTTTCTTTCATCTGCTGCGGATTCCATAGGGTTGCATGCCCGACACCATCATGCCCACCATCGCCGACATCCCGCGTAGGCTTGAGTCCAAGCCGCGTCACTGCCCAATTTGAGAAGTCGTGATATTTGCGTTTGTCACCCTCTTTCAAGAATTTGCGGACCTCCTGCATGTTGGTTGGGTATCCTTCAATCTGGTAGTCTATTGAAGGTTGCAACCCGTGCCGATCTGCAAGCCGTTGCCGCATCGGATCCAGGGCGAGGATCGTTATGTCTATTCCCAGCCACTGCCGTTTGAGGGTATGTGCAGCATCAATTGTGGTGCCGCAGCCGCAAAACGGGTCGAGCACAATGTCGCCTTCGTTGCTGGATGCTTTTATCATGCGTTCATAGAGTGCCAGTGGTTTTTGCGTAGGATAACCGAGGCGTTCCTTAGAAGAAGGAGCAATGGGTTGAATCTGCCACCAATCATCGGGGTGTTTTCCTAAAGGATTCAATTTTTGTACCCCAAAATCACCTTGTTTTCTTTTATTTCCAATGTGATGTTTAAATCTTTCTATTGTGGCTTCAGCATACTCCTCTCTAACGTCGTCCAGATTAAAGATATATTGTGGTCCATTACTATATCTTAAAATAATATCATGCCTTCTTCCAAAATCGTTTTTAGGGTAGCCTGCCCCTCTATAACACCATACAATCTCGTTCCGAAAGAATTCGTTTTTCTTCCGATTCTCCTGATCCCAGATAGCATCCATAACCCCTTTCAGGTAATGGCTTGCCGTCGGATCGCAGTGCAGGTAGATACTGCCTGTAGGAGTGAGGATCCGGTGCATCTCGGCAAGGCGAGGGCCCATAAAAGCGAGGTAGGCACGCATCGCACCTTTGTTACCGGACACGGCACGGCGGAGCACTAAGTCGTAGCCTTTGAGGCATTCGTCGAGAGCTTTATAGGTGTCGCAGGTATGGGCGCGGCGTTCAATGTCTGCGCGAGCGTCTTGTGCAGCGGTGTCCCAGGTCCAGGTATCGGTGAACGCTTTTTTCTGTGCAAGGGAATCGCCGATAAAAGAATTATAGTCGCGCCCGCTATTGAAAGGCGGATCCGTGCATATCAGATGCACGCGTTCGTCGTCCATCTCACGTAGAATTTCAAGATTATCACCGAAGTAGAGTTTGTTCATTGCGTTTCTCCAGCGTCCGAGTTAATACCATGAAGGTTCCGCTCAATCCGAGCGATGAGTTCTTCATCTCCAACCTGCTTCGCGAGACGTAATGCTGTTTGAAAAGTTCCGCTTCATGAGCGTTCTCGAGCGTGGACTTCGTAAAACCTCTATTGTTATAGGCATCAGCATAATCGGGTTTGAGTTCTATGGCTTTACTATAGTCTTTGATAGCGGCTTGATACTCGCCTATCTCATCGTAAGCAAAGCCTCTTCATCGTAAGCAAAGCCTCTATTGTTATAGGCATCAGCATAATCGGGTTTGAGTTCTATGGCTTTACTATAGTCTTTGATAGCGGCTTGATACTCGCCTATGTTCCCGTAAGCAATACCTCTATTGTAATAAGCATCAGCATAATCGGGTTCGAGTTCTATGGCTTTACTATAGTCTTTGATAGCGGCTTGATACTCGCCTATGTTCCCGTAAGCAATACCTCTATTGTTATAGGCATTAGCATAATCGGGTTCGAGTTCTATTGCTTTGTCATAGTTTCTGATAGCGGCTTGATACTCGCTTATCTCATCGTAAGCAAAACCTTTATTGTAATAGGCAAGGGCATAATCGGGTTGAAGTGCTATTGCTTTGTCATAGTCTCTGATAGCGGCTTGATACTCACCTATGTTTGCGTAAGCAATGCCTTTATTGTAATAGGCAAGGGCATAATCGGGTTGAAGTGCTATTGCTTTGTCATAGTCTCTGATAGCGGCTTGATACTCGCCTATGTTCCCGTAAGCAACACCTTTATTGTTATGTACCTCGGCATCATCGGGTTTGAGTTCTATTGCTTTGTCATAATCTTTGATAGCGGCTTGATACTCGCCTATCTCATCGTAAGCAAAGCCTCTATTGTTATAGGCATCGGCATAATCGGATTGAAGTGCTATCGCCCGGGTATAGTCATTGATGGCTGGCTGGTATTCGTCTCTTTGTAATGCCTGATTGCCACGTTCATAATATTCAGAGGCACTCAGTTGCGGGTATGGTATATCATGGCTACGTCGACGCACGAAACCGTCAAAATCAGGAAAGAGTGTCATGTCACTGATGTGTGAGAAAGACCTCAGAGACTCCAGAATCTCTTGCTTGCTATCTGCTGCAATGATGCATTCGGCATCCGGCTTAATAATTTTGTCGTGACCAAATAAGAAAACAGAATGTTGTGGGATAATACGGTTGTTCAATTGACTCGGTTGCCATCGATAGAGCGGATATTTTCCGTTTTCATCTGCTTTAAAAAAGTGATCCAGCTCTGTGTCTTTTGTTAGTAAGTCCAGTGTAATCTCTGTGATTCTCATTGGATCATTGCGGACCGCACTGACTTTACCATTTGGGTCGTCTTCAGATGTAGGTTGGCAGGCAAACCAGAGTGCAACTGGCGCACTATAGGTAAAGTCAATTAAACAAGTGGCTGCTCGGAAGTGCTGAAGTTCGGCAAGCACTTCCAAATCAGAGAGTTCCCGCCCATTTCTGTGGTCATGCCTTTGAAGCCGCGCATCCTTGATTAACTCCTTATTCATTTCAAGGAGCTGCTGAGGTTCTGCTTCTGGATCTAAGCGGAGATAAGCAGATGCCATTATATCATATCCTGCGCTCGAAAGTCCTCGAAACAGATATTCTTCGCTCTCTAATTTTTGTACCCATTCCATAAATTCATTCAGTGTTTCAATAGGGGTTTTCGTTTCGTGCTGGGCATTCATAAACGCGTTGCTCCTTATCCGCAAGCACCAACAGTGCAAAATGTGAATAGAAAATCAAAAACATAAATCCGTAGAGCCTCTATATTAATATGCCTGGTTCTCGTACCACTTGACGTTGCCGGTGCTGAGTCCGCTGGCGACGATGTCCAATCTGCCGTTCTCGTTCATATCCAAAACGTGCATCTGTCCGACACCTAAGTCGCCATCGTCAATCGTCTCTTTACGCCAGCGATTTTGTGCAAGATTTTCCGGACGGTAGAGATGCAGACTTGTGCCTTCGCCGTTGTAGCCACAGATAACTTCAAGGACACCATCACCATCAACGTCAACGGCGGCGAGGGAGTGTCCGCGATTGAGTGTGTCGTCAATGAGGTGACGCTCCCACGGATCGGTTCGTAAATCTCCGGTGGCTTTATACCAGACGAGATTGTTCCCATGCCACGGCTCAATCGCCAAGATTTCGTTGACACCGTCGCCATCAATATCCGCGGCGAACGTATCGCTACACTCGCGGTCGCTGATGATCCACTTGCCCCAGTCGTCCGTGATTGGGTGAATAGGCGGTTCATACCAAATTAGTCCTTCTGTGCAGCTAATCAGTACATCATCGCGTCCATCCTGGTCTACGTCATTGATACTCAAACCGTGATTGATGTGGAGAGAATCGTCAAGGAGGTGGGATTGCCAAGAGGCTGTGTCTTGTGGGGTATCTGACAGTTCATAGCACCAGAGGGAGCCTGGACTGTGCCATTCGCCGGGTTTGCCGTCTTCACCACGGATTGAGGCGACGATGAGGAACGGGGTTGTGTTTGCCGCGCTTTCTGATAAATTTACGAGTGCGATGCGGTGGATGAAAGGGACATCCGCAATATGGTGACTCTTCCAGTTCAGTCCATCTTGTGCTGGTGCCTCAAGCCAGTGGAGGTAGCCACCGGCGGCGTTTACGCCGCGGTTAAAACCGCTTCCAACGATGAGGTCAGGCGTACCATTGTCAGTCAGATCGTAAGGCGCAATAGTGATGTGTCCGCTGCCCTGATCGGTTACGAGATGCCTTTTCCAGTGGGGTGCTTCGTACCAAGCAATGATGGGTTCGCCTGTGGAGCCTGCAATGATGTCAAGTTGACCGTCACCGTTTATATCGGCGACTGCAAGTCCGTAAACACTTTTGACGGTATCGTCCAGTAGATGTCCTCTGAATTTCACGGCTGACCTCCTCATGTAACGGCACACGGTGTGTACCTACTACTATTTAGGGGTTGCGGAAAAATCGGACGATTCCAGGCTCTATCTCATACCCGACATCCGACCAGAATGCAATCGCCCACGGATACTTTTCTTCGACGAGTGCTGTGATGCGTTTAACACCGAGCTTGACTAAACACCTTTCGCCTTCTTTGACCAATGCGCGCCCAATCCCACGCCGTCGGTAGTCAGGATGAACGGCTATGCGATACATATTGCCGCGCCACCCATCGAAAGTAGCGATTAAGGAGCCAACGATGTGTCGATCCGCCTCAGCAACCAAGACCGATGCAGAACTTTCTATTGCACCTCGGATGTCTGTGATCGTATCTGTGACACTCGAAGATGTACCAGCAGCCTGCCACAATGCGAGAAGTGCCTCAGCCTCTTCTGGACGACATTCTCGGATGAAGAACGGATCTATGAGGGTATTTGTATTATCGGACAAATCCATCTTTGTATCCGGTGCCCCTTCCCAGTAACGGGTGAGATGGAAACCCCGGCTTTCGGTTGCGATGCAGATCGCATCTGGGGTTTTTGCTGGGGTGTTTCTTCGCGTACGCCGCAAAACCGCACCTACAGGGTTGGGGAAGGATAACCTATTCGTCAAGCCAACTCATCATGCTACGCAGATTCTTTCCGACTTCTTCGATCTGATGTTCTTCTTCCTGCCGACGGAGCGCGCCGAGAACAGGTTGGTTCGCCTCGTTTTCGAGAACCCATTCCCGTGCGAAAACACCGCCCTGAACGTCTTTCAAGATTTGGCGCATCTTGTCCCGGACGCTATCGTCAATGAGCTGCGGACCTCGCGTTAGGTCGCCGTATTCGGCGGTATTGCTGACATCATTGCGCATTTTGCTCAACCCACCGGTATAGATCAGATCAACGATCAGTTTCAACTCGTGGAGACACTCAAAATAAGCCATCTCCGGTTGATAACCGGCTTCAACGAGCGTATCAAAGGCAGCTTTGATGAGTGCAGCGGTTCCGCCACAGAGTACGGCTTGCTCACCGAAGAGATCGGTTTCGGTCTCCTCACGGAACGTTGTCTCAATAACCCCGGCACGCGTGCCACCGATACCTTTTGCGTAAGCGAGTGCGACATCGCGCGCGAGACCGCTGGTGTCTTGATGTATAGCGATGAGACATGGCACACCACCACCGCCTTCAAACACTTCACGAACAAGCGAACCGGGCCCCTTCGGGGCAATCATTGCGACATCAATATCGCTGGCAGGCACAATCTGTCCAAAGTGGACGCTGAACCCGTGTGAGACGAGGAGCATATTGCCTGCTTCCATGTTTGGGGCAATCTGGTCGCGATAGACGGCTGCGTGACGTTCATCAGGTATGAGCACTTGAACGATGTCTGCCATCGCTGCGGCTTCCTCAACGTTCTTGACGGTCAAACCTTCCGCCTCTGCGCGGGCTTTTGAACGGCTGCCTTCGTATAATGCGACAATCACATTGGCACCACTGTCTTTGAGGTTTAGCGACTGTGCACGTCCCTGCGCGCCATAACCGACGACAGCGACTGTGCGCTCTTTTAGTAAATCAAAATCGGCATCACTCTCGTAATAAATCGTTGCCATAAAGTCTCTTCCTTTTCTAAAAAATTATAGTAGAACTTACGCAATTTCTAATGAAAACGGACAGCCCGGATGCCGGTGGTGAGATTAAGAAACCGCAGCGGACGCACGCCATCATGATTTCTGTGACAAGCCTTTGTGTTCTTAGCACCAAACGCGTAGCCCGTAATGTAATGGAGGGCGGTTCTACGTCGGGGATTGTCAAATCCAAAATTCACCTGACCGAACCGCAAGGAAAATTTAAAAATCGGATCCGCGTAGCATCGCTATTTTGCCGGTGCGCGCTAACTCAAGGATCCCGTACGTATTGAAAATATCTATTGCCGCTTTCAATTTACCCTCATCACCTGTAATTTCAAGGACAATGGAGGCAGGTTTCACATCTATAACCCGCCCACGGAAGACTTCCGCGACTTGTAGAATCTCCGTGCGTTTTTGAGGAGTATCGGTAGCAATCTTGATAAGCACAAGCTCCCGCTCAACATGAGTCCCCGCGGTGGAGAGGTCGGTCACCTCAATAACATCAATGAGTCTGTTTAGATGCTGGTAAATCTGCTCAATGATCTGCGCGTCCCCATGCGTGACAAGGGTTATGTGCGAGATGCTTTTATCATGTGTCTCAGCGACATTGAGACTATCGATATTAAAGCCGCGCCCGCTAAAAAGTCCTGCAACGCGCGCGAGAACTCCGAATCGGTTTTCGACTAAAACGGAAAAAATATGTCGTTCTTCTGGGTTCATTTTTTAATTTTACCTTGCGGTTCGGTCAGGAGGGGTTGAACTACCAACGTGCCTTTCCATACATCTGTCCTCCATTCCATTACGGACTACGTTTTTGAGTTAAGAATTCACTCTTCACCCAGAAACTACTGCGCAATGTAATGGAGGCGTGTCCAAGTTAACCATAAAAATCGTTAAGATAACCCGCGGATAACATCCCCGAGCCCTTTACCGGCTGGCACCATCGGGAAGACGTTTTCCTCTTCATCAACAATGAAGTCGATGACGACGGGACCGTCGGTAATCCCTTTTGCCTTCTGCAATGCCGGTTCAACGTCTTCAGGGTGTTCGACCCGCAAGCCTGTAGCTCCGAATGCTTGTGCAAGCAAAGCAAAATCGGGATTGTCGTGATAATCGACAGCGGAATAGCGTTTGCCGTGGAACAATTCCTGCCACTGACGCACCATTCCCAAGTACATATTGTTGATGATAAAGATTTTAAGCGGCAGCTTCATCGTAACGGCTGGCACCAATTCTTGGATCGTCATGATATAAGATCCGTCACCGTTGATATTGACGACGGTTTTGTCTGGACATCCGAGTTGTGCACCGATAGCAGCTGGCAGGCTGAAACCCATCGTGCCAAGACCACCGGAATTGAGCCACTGTCGAGGTTCAGTGAATTTGAAGTATTGCGCCGCCCACATCTGGTGTTGCCCGACATCCGCCACTACAATCGCATCGCTGTAATGCTCGTAAATTTGCTCAATAACGTACTGCGGCATGACTTTGTCGGCTTTCTGCTCGTATTCAAACGGGTACTTCTGCTTCCATTCCTGGATTTGGTCGCGCCACGGGTCGATATCCGCTGTGCTGACCTGTTTGTTGAGTTCCGTTAGGACGCTTTTCGCGTCGCCGACAATCGGGACATCTATAGGGACATTTTTCCCGATACAAGACGCGTCAATATCGATATGGATCTTCTTGGCGTTAGGGGCGAATTTACTCAGATCACCTGTAACGCGGTCGTCAAATCTCGCACCCACAGCGATAACAAGGTCTGAATCGGTGAAGGCGTAATTTGCGCAACAAGAACCGTGCATGCCGGGCATCTCCATCGCCAACGGATGTGTCTCAGGGAACGCACCAAGCCCCATCAAGGTAACGGTAATCGGGATTTGTGTATTCAAGGTAAGCTGCCGTAATTCTTCACTGGCATTCGCAAGGACTACACCGCCACCAGCATAAAGTATAGGGCGTTTGGCTTCTTTAATCAGTGCCGCCGCCTTTGCAATTTGCGCCGGATCGCCATGAACTTGTGGTTTGTAGCTGCGGATGTCAACCGTTTCTGGATACTGAAACAGTGCTTCGTGTATCTGCGCATCTTTGGCGATGTCAATAATTACAGGACCCGGTTTCCCTGTTTTCGCAATGTGAAACGCTTCAGCGACAACATCTGCGATCTCGTCACTGCTTTTAATGAGGTAACTGTGCTTACAGATCGGTCGTGTTACACCGATAACATCGCATTCTTGGAAGGCATCACTGCCGATATAGTGGGTGAAAACCTGTCCAGTAATCGCAACCATCGGAATGGAATCCATATAGGCGGTAGCGATACCGGTAACAAGATTGGTTGCACCGGGACCGGAGGTTGCGAGTACGACACCGACATTTCCGGTGGCGCGTGCATAGCCATCAGCGGCGTGGGAAGCCCCTTGCTCATGCCGCATCGGGATCAATTTGACTTCTGTCTCGCCGTATAGGGCATCGAAAATAGGCATCGCTGCGCCGCCGTTCACACCGAAGATATATTCGACACCTTCCCGCTTGAGACCATCAACCAGGATTTGCGCTCCTGAAAGTTCCATGCCAATTTCCTTTTTTTAAGATTGAGTTTTGACCGTCTTGTTCCCCTTCCCTGTAATAGGTGGGGTCCCTGCCAAAACGGGGTTTTGGTTCAAGTTGACACCCTTTCGTAACTCAGTAGCGACTTTTTAAAGGCGTACTGAGCAACGTACTCACATAGATTAGAGCAGGCACTCATTTTTCGACAATGGAGAAAAATGAGCAGAAGGTACACAGGTAAAAAAATAAAAAAAGCCCTACTCGTTCCAGATTTGGAGACGAGAAGGACATGGACACTGACCTTACCGTGGTACCACTCCAATTCCCTTTCTTATTTTCATTAAGGTACCAAGCTTAGAAAGCCGTCCTGTAACAAGAAAGAGCACTCTTTGGGATGCGATAACGGGCATCGGACCGACTAACCCTACTGGTGTTTGTTCAGATTAGCAACTCCAGGGCGACCTTCAGTCGTGGTAACTTGAGGAGACCTCTCAGCCCATGAGTCTCCATCTCTTGCAAGCCCGGACGACTTACTCCTCCCCTTCAAAGCCTTTTTGGGTAACTATTTAGATGTTAATTACGCACACCGTTTTATGAAGTTTCACCGGCATGCTAAAGAGAATTATATTTACTTCTTAAGTATAACACATTTAAACGGAGATGTCAAGAAAATTAATGCCGCAGCCTACTATGCGCGGACAGTTGGGAAGTAGAGGGTAGGTTTGAAACGCTGTTCGTACCTACCCCTACCACACCCGAAAGTTGCTATGGAAAGTTAGGCGTTCGCCACGTAGAGTTCGTTAACCCGTGTCCAGTTGATGACGTTTGTCCACGCTTCAACGTAAGCTGGACGCAGATTCTGATATTTCAGATAGTATGCGTGTTCCCAGACATCAATTCCGAGGAGCGGGGTATGTCCCTGCATAATTGGGCTGTCCTGATTTGCTGTGGAATAAATTTCCAAGCCGCTATCGCCGAGGACGAGCCACGCCCAACCAGAACCGAAGCGTGTGGTTGCGGCAGTTACAAACTGCTCTTTCGCAGCTTCAAGTGATCCGAAAGCACTGCTTATTGCTGCAGCGATTTCTCCGCCGGGTTCGCCGCCGTTGGGACTCATAATCGACCAGAAGAGAGAATGATTGGCGTGCCCGCCACCGTTGTTGATGACGGCTTGGCGTTTGTCTTCTGGGACTTGATCAAGGTTGCCGAGCAGTTCGTGAACATCCATATCGGCGAGATCACCGAGTCCTTCTAAGGCAGCGTTGAGATTGTTGACGTAGCCTTGATGGTGTTTGCCGTGATGGATTTCCATGGTTTGTGTGTCAATGTGTGGTTCCAAAGCATCATGCGCATACGGGAGCGCTGGTAATGTGTGTGCCATTTAAAAAATAGCCTCCTGTTTTATTTTTCTAACATCCGTTTGCAAGTTGCGCGCTAACGGGCACGCAAGCAATGTAATTAAAAAATCAAAAAGAGTATAACAGATTTGTTAGAAGTGTGCAAGTTTTTTCTGGTGGATGGGAATCGGACGTTGGATTCAGGGCGGCGAGGTTGGAATGCAGATTAGTCGTCTGATTGGGAAGTTTCAGAGATTGCCCCGACACGGCAGACACGCTTATAATCACAATAACTACAAGGACCTGTTCTGTCTTTAGGCGTGATAGGAGCATCCCCTTCTTCCTCTGAATCTACAAAGGTCTCAACGCGTGTGATGAGCGGAAAGTTGCCTTTAGATATGCTGTCAACGTACTGTTGAACATAACCACTGACGCGGACAAGCCTGTCATCAAAGAGTTCATCGTCTAACAACTGACCACTTGAACTAAACTTTTTCCAGTCTTTACCCTTGAAACCTTTGTAAGCAATCCCGTTTTGGAATTTCGTTCCGATACCGAGTTCAACGTCGCATTGGTCCAGTCTGACTTTATGGTAGAGACCTGATGCCGATTCTAATTCTGTGATTCCACGATCATCAAGCAATTTTTTTGCGATTTGTAAATAGATTGGAAGTTGCAGACTGCGTCCGCTAAGAATCTCCGGCATTCTAATGGTGGAACTGCCAGTTTTATAGTCGATAATATTAAAGGCTCCGTTACCGATATCAATGCGATCTATCTTGCCAGTCATCTGCACATCGCCGATAGAGATCGACGTAGTACAACTGAGTTCTGGATCTCGCCTGAGTTCTGGGTTTCTTGGTTTACCTTCCGGTCCAAAACCAACTTCAAAATAACGCGGCAAAACTGGAACATCATAAGTGCGTTCTGCTTCAAGCCACTTGCGTAACGCGACACGGAGTTTCGCTACGTCGGTCTTCCAAAAGAGATTATTCTCGCCGATAGGAGTTTCTTTCCGTTGTCCGCGGCGTTCTTCAGAAGCATTCTCTAAAATTTCATCCAATTGTTGTATCGCTTCTTTAAAGTCAGCATCATTACATTGTCCAAGGGGAGGATCTTCCTGCTCCCGACGATTGTAATAGAATATGAAGAGAACTTTGTGAAGCAACGATCCCCTTTCAAGACTGGATAACTCATCTTCCGTTTCGTCCTCTTCAACACGGAATTTCAAAACGTTATTGACAAAATACTGAAATGGACATTTGGCGTAAGTTTCTAATTCTGTGACGGAGTAGGTCTGCTGCCGTAGACTTTTCAAACACTCTCGGCTTTCCGCAGAGAGTGACTCTACTGTTAACATCCCTTCATAAGCCAAATGGTCGTGTGTTTTCTCGCGGCTCTTTTCAATTTTAACAACATGCTTTATTAGGGAACGCATACCCATAAGTTTCTCAGGAAATTTCCCATCGGAAGGCGTATCTGCTGTCCAAACATGATTGCCATACGTACTGAGAAAACCGGTTACACTCCCTTGCGAAGGATTTGGAATTTCCTCGGTTTCATCAATGTCGGCGATTGCTTTTAATTGCCCAAGGAAAGGAGAAGGGATCAGCTCCGCTTCACGCTCCCGTTGTGGTACAAGGAGATAGAGTCGCTCGCGAAAAGACTTGAGAACTCGATAGAATATGAATCGATTATCGTGTAGTTGCTCATCTTCATTGCGATAAGGGGTTTCTGGTAATAACGGATCTGGACGATAATTTCCTGGAAACCTACCCTCCACAAAATCGCACAAAAAGACGGTATCAAACTCCAGGCTTCTGAGTTCATTATTATATGCTAAACCTGCAAGTTCACTAAGCGGGAAAATCTTAACGGTCTCCTCATTTACCATTGCTCTATCTTGATAATAGGTATGCTTTGCAATATATCTGAGTTTATTAATATAGTCTTCAGGTTTATATGTCCTATCCCCTTCAGATTTTAACATATCACAAAGACCTTTAACTATTTTTCGGAACTGCTGGAATGCGTTTACCTCACCTTCAACAATTTTTCTATTTTTCAGTAGCATCGGGTTTAAAATAGTGGAAATGACTTCCTCAGATTCAAGAAAGCTGTCGATGCAATTCCTAAATTCATCGGGACGACACTCTCCTATATCTAACTTAGACTTAACGTCAGCAAAGTAGGTGTTGCCGAGAGGAGTTTGCCGTGGTGAAAGGCGAGAAAAGATTTCTTTGATAACTTCTGACCTCATCAACGGAATACTTTCAACGAATGAATATGGGATACCATAAGTGGGAAAAACTTCTGCGATTTGCTGTTGATAATGACCTATATTGTAGAATACAACGCAGATTTCACTCAGTTTACAATTAGCACTTGAGACTCGTTTCTGAATTAGATGAGCGACCTGCTCTACCTCTTCAGATCGATCAGCAGGTTTTAATACCTTGATTTTATCTGTTAGATCAGTTTTGCGGTCTAAGGTAACATTCGTTCTGAACAGATTCTCAGCGAAATGTCGGTGTCGATCAAGATCCCGTCCATAGTCAGTATCAATGTGAGCATCTGTATCTGTAAATTGTGAGACGAGGTCAATAATATTTCTATAAAGGTCTTCATTCTTTTCAACACAATCGGTGCGGAACCACATCTTTATGTCAGATATTTCAGCAATATGTTTTAAGAGTTTAATATCGGCTTTTGAAATTAAAGTAAAACCTTCAAAGACAACAAATTTAACACCAGGAAATGCTCTCTTGATGAACTCCTCTTTGAAATTGTTCGCCAGGTAATAGTGTCTTCCCTTCTCATCTATCCATTGGTTTCCAAGTTTCGCCTCATACTCGCCATAAATGTGAGAGAGGTCTACTTTAATTGGATCATCCTCTGCAAAATTCGGCTCAGTATCTCCTTGATCCTTAAGATGATTTATCGTATTCAAAATGAGAGAGAGTGTACTATCAGGAATGACAGTATCTTGGATTGGGCGAAATGCGTTGTATTGGTGAGTATTGGTATTGTCAGCATCAGAATCCACTATTTCGTGAAGCCAAAGGTGTTGGATCTCTGATAATATATGTTGTCTTGATGACTGGGCTTGTCTGTATAACCTTTGAATGAACTCCACACTGGTATACACGCGTAAATTGGCAACTGCGCGGTTTGGATGATAACCTATCAATTCACGTTGGCGGTGTAAACGCGCGGCATCGGTCGGCACAATGACGACAAAGGAGGCTGCTTGATCGTTCTGAATACGGGTTTTAAGAGTGTTTTCTATATCTGGCATTTTGTCGCGGCACATGGCGCGTGCCTACTACCTTACCTGTGTGCCGAGGGACATCTCTGTTTCGAGGGTTGCCAAGACAACGGAATCTCCGCTTCCTGCGAGAATCATGCCGTGTGACTCGACGTTACGGATGGTGGCGGGTTCCAAATTGGCAACGATTATTACCTGTTTTCCTACCAATGCTTCAGGCTTATAGTGTTCAGCAATTCCAGCAACAACCTGCCGTTTTTCAGTACCGAGGTCTACTTGCAATTTGAGGAGTCGATCAGCACCTTCAATAGGTTCAGCTGTGAGGACACGCGCGACGCGCAGATCAAGTTTCTGGAAATCGGCAAAAGAGACGATCCCAGTTTTTTTCTTTTCTTTCTGCTGCTTCGATTTGACTGCTGCTTTCGGTTGTGGTTGTTTCTGCGCTTTGGTATCAACGCGTGGGAAAATGGGTTCACCCCTGCTGACTGTTAGACCTGCAGGTAAACGTCCCCATTCTGCGACGGTATCGAAATCCGCTAAACCAATCTGTTTCTGGATTTTCTCAGCGGCTTCGGGAATAAAGGGAGAAATCAACACAGAGATGAACCGCAATGCCTCTAAACTATTGTAAAGGATCGTCCCCATTCTCGGTTTCGTCTCCGGCTTCGCAAGGGTCCAGACCTGTGTCTGTTGGACATAACGATTGATGCGCCTGACAAACTCCCAGATAGTTTCCAATGCTGCGTCAAACGCGAACGCTTTTATATGCGCATCTAATTTATCTACCGTCGTTTGTGCCATCTCTTTGACTTCGTCGTCAAATTCACCCGGTGTTGTCGGTGTCGGAATTGCATCAAAGTTCTTGTTGACCAAACCCAGGACACGATTGAGAAGGTTGCCGAGATCGTTCGCGAGATCAGCGTTGTAGCGCGCGTGTAAACGAGCCGGACGGTAATCGCCATCGTTGCCGAAACTAAATTCACGCAGGAGATAATAACGGAATGCATCTAATCCGTAAGTTTCGATGTCCGTGTCCAGATCAACGAAAATACCGCGCGTTTTACTCAACGCCTCGCCATCTTTCGTCAAAAAACCGTGCGCGATGATCTGCTTCGGAAGTGGCAGGTCTACAGCCATCAACATTGCGGGCCAGATCAGTGCATGGAAGCGGGTAATGTCCTTCCCCATCATGTGGACATCAGCGGGCCAAAAAGTACGATACTGCTCGCTATCGGTTTCATAACCGAGTGCTGTCATATAATTCATCAACGCTTCAATCCAGACGTAGACGATATGCTCAGGATCGAACGGTAAGGAAATTCCCCACGAGACGGAGGAGCGAGAGATGCTTATGTCTTCCAATCCAGAGTTAAGGACGCTCAGGAGTTCATTGCGCCGAGCCGCAGGATACACAAAGTCTGGATTCTCGCGGAAATGCACGAGTAAACGATCTTGATACTTGGAGAGTCGAAAGAAATAGTTCTCTTCTTCGAGCCACTCCAAGGGCAATTTATGAATCGGACAGATCTTTTGGTCTGTCAATTCTTTTTCAGGAACAAACCGTTCGCAGGGGAGGCAATAGTATCCTTCATAAGTCCCTTTGTAGACATCCCCAGTATCGTAGAGGGCGGTGAGGAATTTCTCCGCGCCGCGCTTGTGCATATCGCTTGTCGTCCGCATGAAGATGTCGTGCGAGATATTCAACCGTTTCCAAAATTTGATAAATGTAGGTGCTATTTTATCGCAATAATCTTGCGGGGTAAGCCCTGCCTTTTCAGCGGCTTTATGTATCTTTGCACCGTGCTCATCAACACCGGTCAAAAAGAACACCTCATCGCCTTTGAGGCGGTGATAGCGCGCCAAAGTATCTGCGACAATGGTACTATAACCGTGTCCCGCATGAGGTTCATCGTTGACGTAGTAGATGGGTGTGGTGACGTAAAATGTGCTCATTGTGTTTTTTCTGGACCCCAGTTAAATAAAATTGATTCGTATGCTAAAAATTATACCACGAGAAGTGCTGTTTGTCAATCTCTGTTCGCGACTATCGGTTTCCATCAGCAGTCGGTGGTACGTTGTTATTTGAGCAATTTCAAACACATGACTTCTAAAGCCAAGGTAGCGTTTGTGTTTGTGTTTTCGATAAGGGATTTAGTATCAAAGACCGTCTGGATGGCTTGTTGTATGCGCAAGTGGGAATATCGGGGGACAATGCGTTGGAGTTCCACAACGGAGTGGATGTGTGTTATGAGATCGCTGGGCGCGCCTTGTTGTAAAAAGAGCAGGTCGCGATACCACGTGACTAACTCGCCTAAAGTTTCAGGATTATTTTTGAAATGCTCAGCGAGTCTGAAAGCAGCCAACGGATCTGTTTCCTTGAGAATTTCTGGCACTGCTTCCGTAAATGCCTCGCCTTTTTCAAGTTGCGTGAGTGCTTTTCCGACCGCTCCGTCTGCAGCGATAGCGAGCGGTGTTGCTTGCTCCGGTGCGACCGAAAACTTTTCCACCAAGATTTCGGCTAATTCTTGTGTCGGCATGGCGTGGAATTGTAAAATTTGGCATCGGGAACGTGTGGTTGGCAGCAATGCTTGGATGTTCGATGTGAGTAAGATTAAGACAGAGGAGGCAGGTGGTTCCTCAAGCGTCTTGAGTAAACAGTTCTCTGCTTCTGCGTTCATGCGATCCACGTCTGTTAAGATGTAGACTTTCCGACTCGCTTCAAGTGGCTCATAGATAATCCGTTTTTGTAACTCCCGAATTTGACCAATTTTCAGTAGGCTGCCTTCAGGGCGGATGAACTGTAGATCTGGGTGATTGCCAGAATCCACCTTCCGACAAGCGAGACATGTCCCGCATACCGTCGGAGGCTGCGCGTCTTGCTGACAGAAGATGAGTTGCGCGAAATAACGGGCGACCATCTCTTTTCCAACACCTGTCGGTCCGACGAAAAGATATGCCCCTGCAATGCGATCCGTTGCCACAGTATGTTGGAGTTGCTCTACAATTTGTTGATGTCCAATGATCGGATTTTGCATGTGCTTTCCAATAAGTGTTTACCGTGATCGGTACGCTTGATATTCGGTTAAGATCGCAGCATGGACAGCGTCAGGAGACTGCGTTGCGTCTATCAGTTTGACGCGATGTGGATCTGATTTCGCAGCGAACAGGTATCCTTCGCGAACCTTGTGATGAGATTCCAACGGTTCTCTGTCCAAACGGTCGCGATGTGTTTTGCCGTGTTGTTGCCTTTGTAAACCTATCTCCGGCGGTAGATCAAGGATAAAAGTTATGTCCGGGGTCAAGCCACCAGTAGCAATGTGATTTAATTGGTGAATTAGCTCAAGGTCAATACCGCCACGATACCCTTGATAAGCCACGGTGGCATCCATAAATCTGTCACAGATAACAATTCGATTTGCTTCTAATGCAGGACGTATGTGTCCGTCCACGTGTTGTGAACGTGCAGCAGCGACCAACAACAACTCTGTCATTGCTGTTATTCCGTCGGAGGTTAGAAAAAGTTCGCGAATCCGCTCGGCAACAGGCGTGCCACCGGGTTCACGGGTGAGGACAACGTCTGGACCGAGGGCGGTTGCCAACCGTTGTACCTGCGTGGTCTTGCCAGCACCCTCCACACCCTCAAATGTAATAAAAATGCCACGTTGTGCCATTTTTTATTGTTCCTTGCGGATAAAGGGCAGATCAGATAAAAAGCACCCACATCGGACTTTCACCGACTGTGTATGTAGTCAGCGGCGATAACTCGCCACTCTGACGATTGATGCGGTAGGTGGCGAGTCTCCCTGAACCTTGACCCCCAGCAAATAGGAAATTGCCGGTCCCGTCAATGTTGAAAACGCGGGGTGTCGGTTCGGTGAACTGCTGCCCAATGGCACTGAGCTTTCCAGTCTCTTCGTCAACTGCGAACCCTGCGATACTATCGTGTCCGCGATTGGTGACATAGAGAAATTGTCCCTGTGGATCAATGTGAATCTGTGCACAAGTGTTGTCCGCCTCGAAATCCGCGGGGAGCGTAGAGAGGTCTTCCTGTAGGTCTATCAAGGTCCCTGGGTGTTCTTCTTCCCACAAGGTGTAGGCAGAGACGCTGGATCCATTTTCATTTGAGAAATAGAAGATCGGTTTACTCGGATGCAAGCAAAAATGCCGAGGTCCAATCGGTGCCCCCGGATTGAGATTTCCTACAATATTCTGTGTGAGCATCCCTGTCTTTTCATTGAAATGAAATTGATAGATAGCGTTTCGAGGAACAGTATGTGGGACAAAAGCGTATCGGTTTGAGGCATCGGTCTCGATGCAGTGGGCGTGTATATCTGTTTCGACGGTCTGAATTGGGTCGCCTTGGACAGTTTTATCGTCGCCGATTGCGTGAACGGTAACCTTACCAGCACCGTAATAAGCAGAAAGTAGAAAGTTGCCGGTTTTGTCCGTTGCGACATAGCACGTATCAGCATCCAAGGAAATTGTCCGCAAATGTGAGAGATGTTTCGTCTCTTCATCAATGCGATAACTGGCAATTTCTCGACTGGAGCGCAGCCCCGCATACAGGTAGTTGCCGCAGGGTGAAAGTGCTAAGGGACCAGGAGAACCCGTGACGTTGATGTTTTCTTGAAGTTCGATGTCACCATTAGACACATCAAATGTGTAAATGGCGATTCTGTTTTCTCCTGCTATGGAGAGATAGACATGAGTTTGCATTTTTTCAAGCGCTCCTCTTCAAGAATTTTCTTGCAGTCCTCGTCCGTAGGGGGCGGGGCATCCGTTTTCGCAATACCGATCACCTCATCCAATGACATAGTTTGTGGTGGGGGTTGAATTCGCGAGGGGACCACAGTCTCCAAAATCCGACGCGCCAAGTCAATGCGCATTTCTGGGTCCCAAGTTCTCACGCGATTCCACACTTCAAATATCTCTTTCAAATTCACGGATTCCATCAAAATCTTCAGCGTGGAAACCTCTAAATTTATTCAGAGGCAGAAACGCTGTCCTCCTTTTTTATTCAAAGCGTTAGAATATTCCAAGTAACTTGAAGACGTTTGTTCGTTAGAACAACTTCCGACTTCATCAAAATGCCTATCTGATTGTCTGAAAAATGCCAGCAGCCCCCATACCGCCGCCGACACACATCGTTACCATGCCGTATTGGTGATTTTTCCTACGCATCTCATTAATCAGGCTCACAGTAAGTTTTGTGCCTGTACAACCGAGGGGATGTCCGAGAGCGACTGCACCACCGTTGACGTTCACCTTTTCGAGGGGTAGTTGTGCCTCTTGAATTACAGCGACGGCTTGCACGGCAAAAGCCTCGTTCAACTCTATGATATCTATATTGTCTAAAGTTAACCCTGCAGCCGCGAGTGCCTTCGGGATCGCTGGCACCGGTCCGATTCCCATGATTTCAGGGGAAACACCGGCTGTGGCGTAACCAACAAAACGTGCCAATGGATTGTAACCCTCAGATCGCGCTCGCGCCTCGGACATGAGGACAACAGCGGCAGCAGCGTCGCTCATCTGGGAAGCGTTGCCAGCCGTCACTGTGCCGTCTACGTGAAAAACGGGTTTGAGGGATGCCAATGCTTCTGTTGAAGTATCACGGCGCGGTCCTTCATCAGTATCAAAGACAGCATTGACGGTTTCAGGAACGCCTTCCGAATTGAGGTGTGTCTCCTCTACCTTCAGCGGCACGATTTCTTCTCGGAATTTGCCTGCATCAATTGCGGCAATCGCCTTGTGGTGGCTTTCATAAGCATAAGCGTCTTGCGCAGTGCGAGATATACTATATTTCCGCGTCAGGTTTTCAGCAGTCAATCCCATGCTGAGATACGCCTCTGGGGCGTGTGCGATGAGCGTAGGGTTCGGGGAGAGGTTAGCACCAAAGGGTACCTGACTCATGCTCTCCACACCCCCTGCGATAACCACCTCTGCGCGCCCGGATAGAATCTGCTCGGCACCCATCGCTATTGTCTCTAAACCCGATGCACAGAAACGGTTGATCGTAATGGCAGGGATGGAGACCGGAAACCCTGCTCGTAAACTGGCAATACGCGCGACGT
Source organism: Candidatus Poribacteria bacterium (assembly GCA_965208735.1). Lineage (GTDB taxonomy): Bacteria > Poribacteria > WGA-4E > WGA-4E > WGA-3G > WGA-3G. The sequence continues at coordinate 2,118,024 of CBDBPM010000002.1, read as the reverse complement.
TGTAACCCTGTGGTCCCTCATGTGTAGCACACCCGATAATGATATCGTCTACGGTATCAAGTGCCAGTTCTGGGAGCTTCTCCACTGCGGCGCGGAGCGCGACAGCGGCGAGTTCGTCAGGACGCGTATTTTTTAGTGTGCCTCTTCCAGCTTTTCCGACAGCTGTGCGCACCGCAGATACGATAACCACGCTTGATGTCGCTTGCATTATTTTACCTCTTCTGGACCGTCGCTTCTATTCTTGCGTGCGTCTGTTGTTCTCCACAAAGACCGAGGAACACCTCATGCTCCAAGTCGAGCAGATATTGTTCGGTGACAAACTGTGGTGCCGAAAGTTTACCACCGCATAGCACATACGCCAATTTATCGGCGAGGTACTGTGAATAGTCATCAATAGTTCCCGCTTGTTGCAGTAGATGCGTCTGTAGATTGAGTCGAGCAATGCCTTCCTCACCAAGCACAAATATTTGTTGCGGTTCAGGTGAAGAATATCCTGCTTCGTGCATTGACAGCACGAGGTGCTTGGCATCGTCAAAGTGTGTCTCTTGGTTTGGTGAGACAGCATCCGTGTGACGAAGGTAACCGAGCGCCATCGCATCTGCAGCGTTTTGTGAAACCGTGGATTCTCGGATTGTCCCAAAAACCTTATTAACGGACGGAAATAGATCCTGAATCGGTGCGGGCAGCGTTTGCCCTTCTAAGCATCGGAGTGCCATCTCCTTAGTGCCACCGCCAGCCGGAATAAGTCCTACGCGGAGTTCAACGAGACCGAGAGAACTTTCAGAGAAGGCTTGTACAGTATCTGCTCCGAAAGCGAGTTCACATCCACCACCGAGTGCCATACCCGCTGTTGCTGCGACGACAGGCTTTGATGCCGTTCTGAGTCTTGTGCAGACGGTTTGCAGTTTGCGGAGTGTTCCTGAAATCGCGTCCCAATCTTGGTTCTTAGCACGTTCCAACAGAAGGATAAGGTTGAGTCCCACCGAAAAATGCTTCGCTTCTGTGGCGATGACTATGCCTGCATAATTGGTTTCCACCTCGTCCAACGCGGCATCAAACATCTCCAGCATTTCGTCCCCTATGATGTTCAATTTGCCGTGAAGTTCAAGTCGAGCAACGCCATCGCCGATGTCTATCAGACTCGCATCCGCATTGGAAATAATAGGTTTCGTGTTTATCATTGGGTGTCCAAATATTTTGTTGGTTGTTGCTTGGATTACGGCTCGGTGCATTGCGGTCTATGGTACGTTCCATAACAGAACGGTGCCGTCCCAACTCCCTGTTGCGATGGTGTTTCCATCCGGGCTGAAGGCTACACTATAAACACTATCCGTATGCCCTGTTAGAGTTTTGATGTGTTTGCCTGTGTCAGTATTCCAAAGTCGTATTGTCTGGTCCTCACTTGTACTTGCGAGAGCGTTTCCATCCGGACTAAACGCCACACTGCTGACCCTAAGCGTATGTCCTATTAGGGTTTTGATGTGTTCTCCTGCGTCAGCATCCCAAAGATTGATTTTGTATCCATCCGCACTTGCGATTTTTTTCGCATCTGGACTAAACGCCACACTATAGATGTTACCTGTAGGTCCTATTAGAGTTTGGATATGTTGTCTTGTAGCAACATTCCAAAGACGTATTTCTTGATAACTTGTGCTTGCGATGGTGTTTCCATCCGGGCTGAACGCTACGCTATAAACACCCCCTCTATGCCCCGTGAGGGTTCGTACCGTGTCCCCATCCCGAAAACGGATCTTGTTGCCTTCACTTGTGCTTTCGATTTTTTCTTGATCCGGGCTAAATGCTACGTTTTCAACTGGACGCGTATGCTCTGTTAGGGTTTGAGTGTGCCATCTTGCATCAACATTCCAAAGACGGATCATATTATCTCGACTTGCGCTTGCGATTTGTTTTCCATCCGGGCTGAAGGCTACACTATTGACCTCATCCATATGCCCTGTAAAGATTTTGATGTGTTTTCCTGTGTTAGTATTCCACAAGCGGACTGTTTTGTCCTTACTTGCGCTTGCGATTTGTTTTCCATCGGGACTAAACGCTACACTTACGACCCAACTTGTATGCCCTGTTAGGGTTTTGATGTGTTCTCCTATATCAGCATCCCAAAGACTGATCGTCATACTCCGATGCGGCCCCCAACTCGCGATTTGTTTTCCGTCGGGACTAAACACCACGGATTCGTTATTGTCACCATGCGAGAGAGTTTTGATGTGTTCTCCTGTATCAGCATCCCAAAGCCGTACCGTATTGTCCGAAATCGTACTTGTCGCGCTTGCGATTTTTTTCCCGTCCGGACTAAACGATATACTATTGACAGACTTATGCCCTGTTAGGGTTTTGATGTGTTTTCCTGTATCAGCATCCCAAAGACTGATCGTTTTGTCCCAACTCCCACTTGCGATTTGTTTTCCGTCCGGACTAAATGCTACGCTTCTGACCCACTGTTTATTATGTCCTACGAGGGTTTGGATGTGTTGTCTTGTATCAACATTCCAAAGACGGATTTCCTGATAACTTGTGCTTGCAATTTTTTCTCCATCTGGGCTGAACGCTACGCTCACAACATCATCTGTATGTCCTGTGAGTATGTCAAGTGCTTCACCTGTCTGCGCGTTATAAAGCCAAATCCCAATAGAGGTCGCGACCGCCAGCCGCGTGCCATCTGCGGAGTAGGCAAGTTCCGTTATTGTCCCTTCTTCGATTTGGACTTTAACGTCTTCCGGTAAGTGCCATTTTGCTAAATTTTCTGTTATTGAAAAACTTCTAATCTTGGTCAGAGCATTCTTTGTTGCTTGAGGTTTTTGGTTTCGGGAAGTTGGCAATTTATCAGGGTTTGGTGTAGCAAGATCGTCCCTTTTGGGATCATATAGGCGGTATCTTCCTCTTGATATCCTCCAATATCTATCCTCATTGCTTGAGTAATAGTGACGTGACGGGCTGTTAACACAGTCAGCAGATATCTCAGCCCCCACGTTACTCAAATTGAAGTCGGGATAATTCTCTGAAATGATTGGATTTAAGTCTCTGATTGCAAATTCGACGTTTGCGTTTCTGTTTGTTAATTCCAGGACGGCTTCCCAAACTACCTGTTTTACAGGTATAGGTCCTGACCAACGCCTATTCAAGTTTGTTGTCATTTGGTGCGTTTCTCCCTTACTTGGATCGGTCTTTTGGGGTTCGTCTCTGCGCCAATCTACCGCATACCGTTGCACTTACTGGACATTGTTAAATCTGTTGTTGCCTGTTTTTTCAGATAATTTGATCTCAAATTCAGGATTGAAGAAGCACTATCCGTCAAAATGATAGACAATCTCATCGAACCGATCTGCTGCGAAGGTGAACAAGAAGACAAGATTTTCGGTGCCGGTGCAACGGAGTGAGTGCTTTGCATGAGCGGGTATGAAGACTGATGCGCCGGGACTGAGCGATGCCTCCTGATCGCCTACTGTTACATATCCAGAACCACTGATGACATAGTATGTCTCCGTAGGGGCATGGTGATGGAGTGGCAGTAGGGTCCCCGGTGTCATCTCTGCTATTCCGGTAGAGAGTTGACTGCTGGGTCCGCGTTCACCGGATATGAGGATTTTCCAACGGACGGGACTTTTGGCAGCGAGGTCAGGATCGTCCCAAGTCTCCCAGTCAAGTTCTGCTTCGTTGAGGATGATTGGTTTTTGTTTATTCATGAGATATAGTCTAACAAATTAAGAGTAATTTTACAAGATTTTTTCCAATTCGATCAGAGGCATTCAATTGTCAGAGAAGGTATGATTAATCACCCGTTCCTGATTATAGTAAAACCAATAATTAATTGGACACTCTCAAACAGTCTGAATACCTATAACAGGCATTCAGACTGGCACAAACTAACAGTTCATGCTACAAAGATGTCTATTTATTTTTAGAATTCACTATAAAAGAAAAAGGACAGGCACCAGTGCCTGCCCTACAAGTAGAAATGGTAAAGGGCTTATCCAGTCACAGCACCTTCGGAGGCAGAAGAGACTGAGTTTGCATACTTCGCCATGACACCACGTGCATAGCGGGGTTCAGGGGGTGACCACTGCTCAAAACGTGCTTGGATTTCCGCGTCGGAGAGTTCAACATCGAGGCGGCGTTCTTTCGCATCAATGACGATTTCGTCGCCTTCTTGGAGGATAGCGATGGGACCACCTTTCGCGGCTTCAGGAGCGACGTGGCAGATCATGAAACCGTGCGTCGCGCCGGAAAATCTGCCGTCTGTTAAGAGGGCGACATCTTCACTCAAACCGGCACCGACGAGAGCTGCCGTTACACCTAACATCTCACGCATACCAGGACCACCGGTGGGTCCCTCATAACGGATAACGACGACATCACCAGGTTTGATCTCTCCACCTTTAATGGCAGCGAAAGTATCCTCTTCACGTTCAAAGATACGTGCGGGACCCCGATGAAGGGTTTTGTCCTGTCCAGCTAACTTGATAACACAACCATCCGGTGCGAGATTCCCTCTTAAGATAGCGAACCCACCCGTCGGTTTGAGCGGTGCATCTACGGGTCTCACGACCTGCTGTCCCTCGGTTTCGCTTGCCACCTTTGCTTCTTCGCCAATGGTTTTACCTGTGACAGTGAGTTCATCGGTATGGAGCAAGCCCGCCTCTGCGAGACGTTTTGCCAAGAACGGAATGCCACCGGCTTCATGAAGGTCATTGGCAACAAACTGCCCACCGGGTTTAAGATCAGCGAGGACAGGTGTTCTCTGACTAATAGCGTGGAAATCCTCAATCGTTATCGGGACCTGTGCTTCGTGTGCAATAGCGAGGAGATGTAGAATACCGTTGGTAGATCCGGCAGTAGCGGCAACAGAGGTAATCGCATTCTCAAGAGATTTACGCGTAATAATTTGGCTTGGTCGCCGGTCAGCGGCGAGCATGTCCATAACGATTTGTCCGACTTTATATGCCTCCTGGTCCTTTTCCTCTAAGACAGCGGGCACACTCCCACTTCCCATAGGCGCGATGCCCAACATTTCAACGGCTGTTGCCATAGTATTGGCAGTAAATTGACCGCCGCAAGCACCGGGACCGGGACACCCTTTGTCAATCAAGTCATCAAGTTCTTCAACGGTTATTGTGCCTTCAGCGTGCTGTCCGACTGCTTCAAATACATCTTGGATGGTGACATCGCGTCCCTGAAATTTGCCCGGCATGATCGAACCGCCATAGAGCGTGAGTGCTGGAATATCTAATCGTGCCAGTGCCATAACGGTGCCGGGGACGGTCTTATCGCATCCACAGAGTGCAACGACAGCATCAAACATGTTACCGATAGAAACCAACTCGATCGAATCAGCAATGACTTCTCGACTGATCAGCGAGGTTTTCATACCTTCGGTGCCCATCGTGATACCATCAGAGATACTAACGGTATTGAACTCAAGCGGTGTTCCGCCTGCGGCGCGGATGCCCTCTTTGACTTTAGCGGCAAGCCTTCTTAAATGGAAGTTACAGGGACCGATCTCGATCCACGTATTGGCAACCCCGATAATCGGTTTGTCAAGGTCTTCGGGTGACAGTCCACCATCGCCGAACATAAGCATTGTACGCGCGGCGGCGCGATCAGGTCCGTCGGTGATTGCATAACTTCGGGGCTTCAACTTATTGGACATTTCTTTATGTTCTCCTACAAATTAATAAACAGGCAGAAGGCGGAAGCATGGAAAACCAGTTTCCCTACAACGCCGAAATTTAGAAATTGCAACTACATGGTAAATTCGTAGACGAGGTTTCCGTCTGGCGCATCTTTGAGTCGTAAAATGATAGTGCCTGCTTCCTGTCGATAAGCCTCCTGATACATCGTCTTGATTGGCGTAAGATCAAAGCGATAGCTCTCCGTTGGATATGCTTCACACGCGTCGTCGTTAGCATTGTGTGCAAGGGAAACATGGAGTTGAACGGGAAACGATTCAAGAAAGGCATCCGAAACGACGAGCGTGAATTGGTGATCTTCACATCCACCACTGTAGGATACACTGATATTTAGCGTATCGTCTGTGATAGTAGCAGAATTTAAGGCATATTTGTCGGTTCCGAACCTATTTCCTGCATCCCCAATGAAAACAGTACCTGCATAGAATATTTCGCCTTGATTAACGCCATCTACAGAGACAGATGTGGGTTCATCAGGTCCAACTTTCATCTGATCGTTTAACTGCTGACACCCTATGGCGAAGATAGACAGACTCAAGGTATATACAATGATATTTTTTATTTTCATGTCATCTCCGTTTCAATGCGCCAAATCGTGGGGATAGTTATCCTGCTATATACCGAGCCAACTATTAAGCATCCCACCATACTTAGCGATGAGACCTGCAAACACGACAGACACCATAGACATCAACTTAATCAGAATGTTCAGCGAAGGACCGGAAGTATCTTTGAAAGGATCACCGACGGTATCACCGACAATGGTTGCTGTGTGCTGTTCGGAACCTTTTTCACCGTATTCGTCCTTGTGCTTACCTTCTTCAATAAACTTTTTGGCGTTGTCCCATGCACCACCGGCGTTTGCCATCATAATTGCGAGGACGAAACCGGTTGCCAAGCCACCTGCCAGCAATCCTAACACACCACCGACATCAAAAATCAAGCCGACAACGACAGGTACAACGATAGCGATGAGCGACGGGAAAACCATTTCGCGCTGTGCCCCAACGGTTGAAATTTCAACACAGCGTGCGTAATCGGGTTTCTCTTCACCTTTCATAATACCGGGTTTTTCACGAAACTGGCGACGAACCTCTTCTACCATAGCACCGGCGGCACGTCCGACGGCTTTCATTGTCAATGCGCAAAAATAAAATGCCATTACTGCACCGATGAACAATCCGATGAGCACTTGCGGGTTCATCAGCGTGACATCGTAATAATCCATGAATTGACTGACGCTAACCTTCAACGTCTCAGTATCAAGAGTGCCATCGCCATCAATATCCAGCATCTTCTCATCTGCCAAATGGATTAATCCGTATCGAATTTCTTCCAAATAGGCAGCCAGGAGTGCGAGTGCTGTGAGTGCTGCGGAACCGATTGCAAACCCTTTACCGGTTGCGGCGGTTGTATTACCGAGCGCGTCTAACTGATCTGTACGTTCACGGACACTTTCATCGAGTTTTGCCATTTCAGCGTTGCCGCCAGCGTTGTCTGCGATGGGTCCATAAGCATCAGTCGCAAGGGTTATACCAAGTGTCGCCAGCATACCAACAGCAGCGATACCGACCCCGTAGAGTCCCATCAGCGGTTCGGTGGCACCACCCGGAAGATAATAGCTGACAGCGACTGCAGCGACAATCGTCACAACTGGGATCGCTGTTGATTCCATACCGACAGCAATACCTTCGATAATCACGGTTGCGGGTCCGGTTTGCGCCTGCTTCGCGATACCACGCGTTGGCGCGTAATCGTGAGAGGTAAAGATTTCGGTGACTTTGCCGATAATCAAACCTGCGACAAGTCCAGCGACGATCGCACCCCACACCTGCCACTTGTTTGGGAGATCGAGGTAGATAAGTACAGGAAGCGACAAGACGGCGATGCCGACAGCACTACCATTAATACCGAAGTTAAGGGAACCCATCAACTGCTTCATCGTCGCGCCCTCTTTTGTTCGGACCAGATAGATGCCCAAAATAGAGAGAATTACGCCGATGCCAGCGATAATCATCGGTGCTGAGAGATATTTAAGTTGGTCTACGAGGTTGTCGTGATCTTTGGCAGCGACAGCAGCGACACCGAGTGCAGCGGTCGCGAGAATTGAACCCGCATAAGATTCGTAGAGATCCGCCCCCATACCTGCGACATCACCGACGTTGTCGCCGACGTTATCTGCGATGACAGCCGGATTACGAGGGTCGTCTTCTGGGATTCCGGCTTCAACTTTTCCGACGAGGTCTGCGCCGACATCCGCTGCTTTTGTATAGATACCACCACCGACGCGGGCAAAGAGTGCTTGCGTCGAGGCACCCATGCCGAAACTGAGCATAATCACTGTAATCTGGGGCAGCGGGTTCGCTTCTAAGAATCCGGGTAATATCTTGGGGAAGAGGTAGTAGAGAATGAGGAACCATCCGGTAATGTCAAGCAGTGCAAACCCGACAACTATTAATCCCATGACGGCACCGGCGCGGAAAGAGACCTTCAAACCCGCGTTGAGTCCTTGCATAGCAGCACTTGTCGTACGCGCGGAGGCATTGGTCGCGGTTTTCATGCCGAGGAAACCGCAGAGTCCTGAGAAAAAACCACCTGTGAGGAAAGCAAACGGGATAACCTCGTTTTGGGCTTTGAGGACAAAAGCCATGAAGATGAAGATAAGACAAAGGACAGCAAAGACGATGCCTACCACTTTGTATTGTTGCCTGAGATACGCCATCGCGCCCTCGCGCACAGACTGCGCTATGTCTTGCATCGTTTCATTGCCCTCGTCCTGCTTCATCACGGCGCGGTAAAAATGGTAAGCAAATCCCAAAGCGATGAGTGCACCAATAGGGGCGATCCACCATGCGGGTGGCACATCTGGACGAGGGGTCGTTTGGGCAAAAGCTTCGGTGGCTAAATTGAGGATAGGTAGAACTATTAGAAATGACTTCCAATTTAGCCACCGTCTTTTGCAAGTGATATCACGCATTTAAATAAAACCTCTCTTTTCTTTTTTAATTTTCCTTGCGGTTCGATGAAGTGGGTTTGAGTATTGAAGTTCCTTTCCGTAGAGCCGCCCTCCATTTCATTACGGGCTTACGATCTTTCGCTAAGAAAGAGGAATTCCAATACGATCTTTCGCTGAAAAATTTGATTTAAATATTTTAAGTCCTTGACCAACGAGGTAGAGTGAACCTGTAATACAAATCAGGTCCGTCGGCGATGCGGATGCTAACGCTCTGGCGATTGCTTTCTCTGGGTTTGGACATATTGTAATTTTCTCACACGTACCAGACCAAGCATCCTGTATTGCTTCAGCGGTCATCACACGCGGATTCTCGGAAACTTGTGTGGCAATCACAGTGTCTGCGGTTTTAGAGATAATATCTCCAATTGCTTTAAGGCTTTTATCTTTCATTAAACTAATAATAAAAATTGCCTGAGTGTAACGAAAACTCTCACGGAGCGTCAAGCATAGTGCCTCCATCGAGACAGAGGAATGCGCTCCATCCAATACAACAAGTGGGGAAGACATAACCCGTTGGATGCGTCCGTGCCATTGCACATTTTTGAATCCAGCATAAACGCTGGTTTTCGGGATTGCGTATCCTTCCTGTTTCAGACATTCAATCGCTGCAATAGCAGTCGTTGCATTCACAAATTGGTGGTGCCCGAGTAGCGGTATTGTGAGCTGCGAATAGCTCTCGGAATCCGTTTCTACGTCAAATTGTTGTGCTATAGGTATACCATCGGCATTCTGGACGAGTTGTGAAGTTGATACGGGGTGATCCGTTTCTCCATCATGGGTTTTCGCTGCAACAATTGACACCTTTCGTTCGTTTGCGACTTTTTCAAACACTGCCCGCGCTTCCAAATGTTGTGGCGCGAGCGCAAGCGGGCAGCCCTCTTTAATGATCTCCGCCTTTTCTGCGGCTATCTCGGTGTATGTTTCACCTAATATCGCTGTGTGCTCTAAACCGATCGGCGTGATAACAGTCGCAACAGGTTTAACAACGTTAGTTGCGTCAAGCCTTCCACCTAAGCCGACTTCAATAACAGCGAAATCAGTCGCTTTGTCGGCGAAATAGGTAAAGGCGAGTGCAGTGTATATTTCAAAAAACGAGACACGTCCAAATTCGGAAGTGGAAACGGTTTCAATTGCAGGTTTGATCTTCTCAATATAGAAAGCAACGTCTGCCTCTGAAATTAGCTCACCATCAATACGGCATCGTTCTCGGGGTGTAATGAGGTGCGGCGATGTAAACAACCCGGTTTTATAGCCTGCGTGTGTAAGGACAGACGCGACGAGTGCGGCAGTAGAACCTTTCCCTTTGCTCCCCGCAATGTGGATAACCTGCAATCTATCGTGTGGATTGCCGAGTCGTTTCAGCAAGAGCGAGATTCGGTTGAGATTGTAGAGGCGTGCCTGTCGTGAAAAATCAGGACTTCTTTCGTAGTCAATAAATGCTTCAATATAGGCGAGTGCCGCTTCATAGTTCATAGTTCATAGTTTTCAGTTTTCAGTTTTCAGTCTGGTTTTCGATGCGCCAAAATCTTCTTGTAAAGGTTGTTACCCAATTGAAATACCGATGGTTACTAAGGGTTTTTTGTTAGTGAATCAGAAACCTCTTAACTGATAACTGACGACTAATAACTGATAACTATTCTAAATATTCATAAATCGGGAATTGTGTGCAGAGTTCCTTGACTTTCTCTCGAACCTGACGTTTGATGGCGGATTTCTGCCTGTTTTCAAGCGTCTCTGTAATAAAGTCGGCGACTTGAACCATATCATCTTCTTTCATGCCGCGCGTGGTAATCATCGGCGTTCCGATACGTAAACCGCTTGTCGTTCTCGGTTTCCTTTTGTCGAACGGAATTGTATTTTTATTCACAATAATCCCAGCATCTTCCAAGTGATCGGCAGCTTGTCGTCCACTCAATTTCTCGTATTTTGAGGTAAGATCTATCAGCATCAGGTGATTGTCGGTTCCACCGCTCACCAATCGGAACCCGTTTTCGATTAACCTTGCAGCAAGTGCCTTCGCATTTTTAACAATCTGTGCTTGATATGTCTTAAAATCGGGCTCGCTGGCTTCTTTGAAAGCGACGGCTCTCGCTGCAATTGTATGGAGGAAAGGCCCCCCTTGTAGACCGGGAAACACAGCGCGGTCAATCTTGTTTGCGTACGCAGCTCTGCACATAATCATTGCACCGCGAGGACCGCGTAAGGTTTTGTGTGTTGTTGTCGTAATCACATCAGCATAAGGAACTGGATCGGGATGAGCGCCGCCAGCGATAAGTCCTGCAATATGCGCTATATCTGCGAGGAGATACGCGCCTACGGCATCGGCGACCTGCCGCCACGCGGCAAAGTCAAAGTGCCGGGGATAGGCTGTTGCGCCAACAACGATGAGTTTGGGACGATGCTGTTCAGCAAGACGCGCGATTTCTTCCATATCAATACGCTCGGTCTCAGCATCCACGCCATAAGCGGCAATATTGTAAAGATTTCCTGAAAAATTGACGTTAGCACCGTGAGTGAGATGTCCACCTTGACTGAGGGACATGCCGAGAACTGTATCACCGGGTTCAAGCAAAGCGTGGTAAACTGCCATATTTGCTTGGCTACCGGCATGCGGTTGGACGTTGACGTGTTCAACACCGAAAAGTGATTTCGCGCGTTCAATAGCGAGAGATTCAACATCGTCCATAAACTGGCACCCGTTGTAATAGCGTTCGCCCGGGTAGCCTTCTGCGTATTTATTGGCGAGGATACTCGCTTGGGTCTCCATAACGGCACGGCTGGCGTAGTTCTCTGAGGGGATTAGCATGAGAGAATTTTGCTGGCGTGTTAGGTCATTCGCAACAATCTCAACAATCTGGGGGTCAACTTCACCTAATAATTTATCCATTTTTTTCGCTCATTGTTTATAATTAAAATGATGTTATGCTGTAAAGGTTTAGAAGATAAATTTTAACACAGATTTGCCACAAATTCAAATTTTTCGTAAATTATAAAGATTTCCGAAGGTTATCATCGCAAAATCGGTGCCGTTCCGCTTAATACTATTGTGTTTGTTGCCTCTCATCTCAGCTTCTTCAAAAAACACGAAAACCTACACTCGTCCTTTACGGAGCGTATTTCAGTTGCACACATAGTGCTATAAACATGCCGTCGCTACGCGACTGAAGAGGTTTTTGAAGTTTTCAAGATTTCCGCGTAATATCCGGTTCGGTTAGGAATGCAGATCGCAAATGTAAAGCTAAGACAAATTTTGCCGCGTGTGGGCAAAATTTGGGTGTGTACACCGCAAAACCGAACCTACCGGCCTGGGGAGCACAACGGTTATTCTTTCTAAAATTGACGCTTATGGAGCGTATTTCAGTTGCACACTATCAAATAATATGGTAACCTAATGGATAAAAAAATGTTTCAGCAACCAAACTACGATTCTCTTATAATCTCAAGTTCCTGATCGCCCCTCCGCAATAATAGGACGGGACCTCGGTCTAAGCGAAAGGTTCAATGTGTCTCTCCAGAATAGATTTTTGTATAACAAACTTTGGAAACCTACCGGTTTCACCACAAAATTCATAGTCCTCCTCGTGTTCCTGCTGGTATACGGATGTGATTCACAACAAAAGCAGCAGACACAGCAACCCACGGGGCAGCAACCGATGTCCTCTGAAGTGATGGAACCCGTCACACCCCCTCGTCCTGAAGATTGGCATACATTCATGTACGATTTAGGCTTCTCTGGAATGAGTCCTGATAATAGCCTCGCACCGCCGCTGGAATTATTGTGGAAATTCAAGACCGGTGGTCCCGTCTACGCCTCTCCAGTGATAGCGAACGGTGTTTTATATATCGGCTCGACCGATGGCAAGTTGTATGCGCTGGATGCTAAGCAGTGGGGGATTAAATGGGTATTTGACGCTGGAGATGCTATACGTTATTCTGCTGCGGTACTCGGAGATAGAGTCTACTTCAGTGCGCGGAATAACAAAGTCTATGCATTAGATGCAAAAACCGGCGAAAAATTATGGGAATTCAAATCGAAAAATTGGATGGACGCGCCACCGATTGTTGTGGATGACAAGGTTTATGTTGGCGCGTTCCGGTCAACAATCTATGTGCTGAATGCCAAGACAGGTACGCTTGAATCAAGGCGTGATAAGACAATCCAAGTCCGTGGTATTGAATATGGATGTGCAAATGGGGTGTTCCGTCCAGTTTTTCCAGAACACAACGCGAAGTTGTGGCGAGGTCAGACAGCAGGAAGTGAAAGCTATCCTGTAACGGCAAATGGTATTGTCTATATTGGCGCGCGCGATGGACGGCTTCACGCCTTTGACATGGCATCAGAGACACAGACTTGGATGTATCAACTCGGTGGCTTTATTGAAGCTGCGCCTGCTATCTCTGACGGTATCCTCTACGCTGCATCAGGCGATGGTAGCGTTTATGCGTTCACAAACGCGAGTAAAATTACAAACCTCTCCAACGGGAACCAAGCGACGGACACTCGACAGATAGGTATTGTGGCGCATGACGCGGCACCGGTTTACGCGAATAAAGGAGGCATGTCTGTGTTGTTAAACCTCAACGACGGAGTGCTTTTGCCGATTGCGCAAACTTCGGAGGGTTGGTATGAAGTTGAACTCGCGAACGGTGTCCAAGGATGGATGGATAAGTTTGCCTTTGGGGAATTTAAAGATACTGATGGCATCATGTTCAATACAACTTTCGGGCGTAGGCGTGGTCTTCCGATTGCGCCTCCGCGTAGGATGCAATTGATTGAAGGTGCGGAATACCCGCGTTGGAGTCCCGATGGAGAACTTATCGCATTTCTGAAAAGGAATGATGTCAGCAGTAGGTATTGGCGTGCAAATGAATTGTGGATTATGGATCGGAACGCGGAACAAGCGCGTAAACTTCTCACTGGAGAATTCTACAATCCGCATGTCTCTTGGTCACTGGACAGCAGAATTTTAGCGTTTGAGGTTGACGAAGACGGAGAACGTTATATCTATACGGTGGATTGGCAGTTCGGACGGATTAAACAGTTAGTCCGTGGCGAAGGTCCCGCTTGGTCACCAACCTCAAACCGTTTGGTATTTAGAAGACGCGAAAAGGAGATGGATGTCATCTACCGTATCAATAGCGATGGCAGCGATTTACGTGCGATTGCGCGTGTGCCGATTGAACGCCGACAGCGCACCTACACCTATCTTCCGGCTCCGTCTTGGGCACCTGATGGCACCCGCGTCGCTTTCGGTGTGAATAACGCAAAATATGTCGGTATCCGTATCCAAGATATAGAGGGTGAACGCTTAAAAGAGATTCAAACACAGCATCAAAAGGTACATCAACTGAATTGGTCAGCAGATGGGACGCAGCTGGCTTATGTTTTGTCTGGTAGCAATCGTCCGGGTCAGCGGATTGATAAGCAGTTGCACATATCAGGGTCGGCACCTGCGTTAACACAGAGCCAAATCCTGAAACACACGTCGCCTGCATGGTCACCGACAGGCAAACAGTTAGCGTATCTGGAACGCGAGGACTGCGAAGGCATCCGCTGGAAGGTCTGGGTTTATGACCTTGAAAGCGGAAAGAAGTCCGCTATTGCCCGAACCGCGATGAAACTGACATCCGTTGTCTGGACCCCAGATGGCAAACATCTCTGCTTGTGGCAAACGTCAGACTACCTGCGCGATAATGCGTATAAACCAGCGTTAACGCGCGGGTGGATTGTGCCTATTGATATTAGATAGGACTTACGCAATTCCGATAGTCGGTACGGCTGTTTGATAGGTTACTCTGTTTTCTTGATGTTACCGAATGTTGTGAGATACCGGTTCGCAGCCGAGACATGCCCCCTCAGTCTACGGGTTGCAACCGGTTGACGTACACCAGCAAACGAGATTTCCTCTAACCGGTAGTAATAGGCAACCCCCGCCTTCGCAGTCGTATCAACATACTGATAGGTGTGACGCTCGGATGTGGTCCCCGCGCCCTGGAGCATCCGGGGATTGACGACTTTGAAAGTCCCGGTTTTGGTGTCGCTGCGGAGGACGTTGAAGCCAGCATTTTCCAACTCTGATTGGGTCGTCCACTTGATAAGTGCGCCTTGTTCGGTCCGATCTGCCCTGAAACTGGAGAGTTGGACGGGTAAGGCCCCGCCTTTTTTCCACCCTGGGTAACCTATATCCTTTGGATGGCCCCAGTAGATGATGATTCTTCGATTAGTAGTTATGGCACGAAACCAACTGCTTTTTCGTGTCCCTGTGAGAGGCACATCGTCTTCATATTGGCGTATGATTGAAGTGCGGATCCCATCTCGGACAATACAATTGGGCAGTTTCCAGGACGGTTCATCGCTCGTGCTACGTTCCCCATCAAGGTTCCCGACGATATCTACTTGGTTCCCGGACTCATCTCGAAGCACAACAGCATATCCGACTTCTCCCAAGAGTTGGGCATTAGGGCCAAGTTGTTCAAGTTTATCCGAGTTCTGTTCCATGAAGTTATAGATACGTTGCTCCGGGAAGTGCTCGGAGTGCCGGCCACCTTTGGTGACAAGGAGCACAGTCTGCTTTGGCAATATCCGCAAAGCGTTATGAATGATAAGGGTGACAAAACGGTGTGTTGGCTTATTGTTCGGATCGTACACCTCAACTTGGAGCCGCCATCCTTGCAGCGTGACCACTTGGGTTTTTGACCCGTTGTATAACTCTATCCATTGCGGGAGACGTTTCGATTCTCCAGCAGTAAACATGATTTCACTGATACTCACCGGGACTGTCTGGCTCTGCTGTGTGAATGCACTTTTTAGGTACCCTGGAGTGCCGAGGCTCTCGGATTTAGCAGTATTTCGATCATAACCAAGCCCGCCTTGGTATCCACTCTGCTGCCATGCAGTCGCCTCATAACCAGGCGTATTTGGCTGCTCTCGGAAATACGCCTCATTTTGCTCAAAAAGCCGTGTGGGGGTATCAGATGTCTCAGTGTCTTGGAAATGATTGCCAACGACATCTACAACCGCCCCGGATCTATCGCGCAATATCAGTGAGAAATCTGTGCCCTGGAGATGGAGTTTTGGCACTACGAGATAGCGGTAGGTGTATGCTTGTGATCGTTCTAATCGGGTTTCCTTGTGTTCAGTGTTCATGAGCAACAGAGCGGCACCAGCGCGGAGCGTTATATCTGGGAACTCAAAAGTATCGGTGCCTCTGGATAGTGTTGAGGAGAGATTCAATGCCCAACCGTCAAGAGAAATCTCATTGCCTGTTATATTGCGCAGCTCCACCCAGTCCTCTTTATTCGTGTTAGCGTTTAGGAATTCGTTGAAAATAATACTTGTTGACGTAACAGCCGGTAAGACGGGCCTGCTGATCGTCCGCCTCAATACCCTAATGTTAACCGTTGCGCTTCCATCTGCTGCCTGTGTTGCGCGAATCGGGTTCCCGCTTGCATCATGGATGGATGCGCCTGCGGGTATCTTGAGGCTCCTGGACTCGATCTGAATCCCATCAGTATCTATCGGGGTATCTGAGGTGACGGTATAAGTGAAAACGAGTTTTGTTGAACCGGGTCTTGATTCCGTATAGTAGGCTTCAACCTTTGTTTTTCGTGAATCTGCTGCTGAGTTGTCACCGAAGAGGAGTGTCACACTCGGCATATCAGTGCCTGTGGTAGACTTTACTTCCACGTCAGTCTCTTCAAACGTCACCACCACCTCAATCTTACTACCCGCAGTATATACTGCTTGGGCATCGCCAACAAAATCAACACTGATGACGCTCGGTGGTGTGGTATCTACTTTATGTTTCGGATCTGCTGCCACACTGCGGTGGTTCAGATTTAAATCGGTTTGATAACTATTTTCTATCTTGCTGCCATTGTGGTTTTCTAATGCGTTTTGGGCAATCTCTACGCCGTCTGCATCTTCATCTCCGGCAACAACTGTGTATTGAAAGACTAACGATGTTGTCTCGGATCCGCTGACATAATTGGCATACTTTGTAGCAGTTCCGAGGGTCATAGGTATTCTGGGTATCCCAGTAACGGTAACTTTTTCAGTTGCCTCTACTGTTACCGTGATAGTATCATCGATGGCATAGGGGCCGGTGCTGGTAAAAGCGATGGAACGAATATCGGAAACAGTCGTCCCTACTATCTGTGCCTCGCCTGCATTGGCTATCCCGCTATGGTTCAGGTTTAGATCGTTGCCGACACTGTCGTTTATAGTGCCGCCGTTGAGAGTTAAAGAGTTGGCTTTCACGGAGACACCATTCGTATCATCTTGGTCAGATGCAGTGACCCTATATCCAAAAACAAGCGTCGTTGTACTGCTATTGTTAAAGAAGTGTGCTGTCCTTTCCGTGCTGCCGATAACAATAGTAAGTGTGGGTCTCCCTGCAACAGTGACAGCCTCGCTGGTTGTCACTGTTACCAGAATGTCACTACCGGCACTGTAGGGTCCGGTGCTGGTAAAGGCGAGTGAACTTACCTTTGGCAAAGTGGTGTCTACCCGTTGGCGTTCACCGGCATCTATCAGCGCATCATGGTTGAGGTTCAGAGCGGTGCCGAACTCATCCACAATCGTGCCGCCGTTGAGTGCAAGCGAGTTGGCACGCACTGAAACACCGTTGGTATCATCGCCATCGTTGGAAGCAATAGTGTATTGGAAAATAAGGGTATTTGTCCCCGATCCGACGTGATACCGCGCCGACTTCTCTGTATGTCCGATCATAACGTTCAACGTTGCACCGCCTGTAACAATCACAGGCTTTATTGTTGTCACTGTTACCTCAATGCGATCTGAGGTGCCATAGGGTCCGGTGCTGGTGAAAGCGAGCGAACGAATACTTGGAACAGTCGTCCGGACTATTTGCGTCCCCCCTGCATTGGTTATCCCACTGTGGTTTAAGTTTAGCGCATTGCCGACAGCGTCTGTTATGGTCCCGCTGTTGAGAGTTAAAGAGTTCGCAGTGACTGAGACACCGTCTGCATCATCCTCGTCCGCTGCAGTGACCTCATATCGAAAAACGAGGCTGGAGGTTCCAGTGCCACCAAAAAGTCCTGCGGTTCTTTCCGTCGAGCCGATAGTAATTCCAAGGGTAGGTGTCCCTATAACTTCGACTGTCTCGCTGGTTGTCACTGTTATCTCAATGTTGTTGCCGACACCATAGGGGCCGGTGCTGGTGAAAACGACGGAATTCACTCGTGGCAAAGTGGTATCCACCCGATGCACGTCACCGGCATCCAGCAACGCATCATGGTTGAGGTCGATATCCCTGCCGAGTTCATCTACGATGGTGCCGCCGTTGAGCGAAAGCGAATTGAGACTCACTGAAACACCGTTCGTATCATTATCGCCAGCAGCGACAGTGTATCGGAAGCCGAGCCTATTTGTCCCCGATCCGCTGTGATACCGCGCCGACTTCTCCGTATTTCCGACCATCACTTTTAGTGTCACATCTCCTGTAACAGTCACACGCTTTGTTGTTGTCACTGTTACTTCGATGGTATCTGAGGTCTTATAGGGTCCCGTGCTGCTCAAAGCGAGGGAACTTATCTTGAGTAGCGTTGTGTCTATTATATGTAGAGGCTTCGCGCTGACTTCACTATGCTTTAGGTCTGCTGGATTTCCTGGGATATCCGTGACGCTGCCTCCGTTCAGCTGAATTGAATCGGCACGGATGGAAATTCCATCTGTATCAGAGTCGCCGGTCGCAACAATGTATCTAAAGGTAATCTTGTCGGTAGAACTCCCTGAGTGATAACGGGCTTTTTTCGTGGTTCCGCTGATCTGCAATTGTATCTCGGGGGCCCCAGTGACGCGCACGTTTTCGCTGAACATGACAGCTACCCGGACGACATCCCCTGTGCCATAGGGTCCAGAGCTGGTAATTTTGACCCCGTTTGAGATCACTTCGGTATTCAAGGCGCGTGAGAATCCTACGGCACCTGAGGGGCCCTGGTCATCAGATGAACTACTTACGATTTTCGGCGGGTCGGTATCAACTTTATGTGCTATTTGATCTGTGATCGGTAGTTGGTTCAGTGTCGGGAACGGGTTGCCTACAGTATCTGTGATGACGGCTCCGTTCAGGTTGAACGGCACATTGGGGATAGAAATTCCATCGGGGTCCGTGTCACCGGCGACCACGGTGTATGTAAACTTGAGCGTAGCCGTACCACCGCCGCTTTGGTAGTCCGCACGCCGATTTTTAGTGCCAATTGTCAGTGTGAGTTTGGGAGTGCCGGTGACATCAACGGCTTCGCTCATCGTCATCGATATCTGGATGACATCGCCTAATATATAAGTCGCATCATTGCCAGGACTACTGGTAATCCGAATGCTGCTCAGCGCAGGTTGGACAGCGTCCACTTTATGAGACGCACTCGTTGGTACTCCCGTGTGGCTTAAAGCTGCATTGTTTCCCGCAGCATCTTTGATAGTGCCGCTATTCAAACTCAGCGCATTGGCACCAATAGAGATACCATCCGGAGCCGCATCCGCAGCGACAACGGTATATTCAAACACCAATGCAGCAGTGCCGGTCCCCGAGGCATAGCCCGCAGTCTTGGTGGCACTGCCGATCTGCAGGGCAAGTTGCGGTGTGCCTGTGACCTTCATGCTCTCTGTGAATGTCACCGTGGCTTGGATTTTATCGCCTGTCTTATAGGTATTATTGGCCGGGGCAGTGCTGGTAATGGCGATACTGTTAATCGACGGAATGGTACCGTCCACTTTATGTGAGGCTTGCGCAGAGAGGGCGTTATATGTCAGCGTCGCCGCGTTTCCTGCAGCATCTTTGATAGTGCCACCGTTAAGTGCGAGTTTATCCGCCCTAATTTCAATGCCATCCGCATCTACATCACTGGCGACAACTGTGTATTCAAACACGAGTGCCGTCGTCCCGCTCCCACTTGTATAAGCCGCGTTCTTATCCGCGGTACCGATTTTCAACGTCAACTGCGGGGTCCCCGTCACATCCACATTTTCACTAAACGTCACCGTGGCTTGGATCGCATCGCCCTTCGTATAGGTATTATTGCTGGGGGCAGTACTGGTAATAGAAATACCGTTTGTGGCAATCGTCGGGGCGGTACCGTCCACTTTATGTGAGGCTTGTGCACGGAGGGCGGTATGTGTCAGCGTCGCCGCGTTGCCTGCAGTGTTTCCGATAGTGCCGTTATTCAAACTCAGCGCATCGGCATTAATAGAGATACCATCCGCATCCGCATCCGCAGCGACCACAGTATATTCAAACAGTAGCGCAGTGGTGCCGCTTCCCGATACATAGCCCGCATTTTTCGTGGCACTGCCGATCTGGAGGGCGAGTTGTGGCGTACCTGTGACTGTCACGTTATCGCTGAACGTCACTGTGGCTTGGACGACTTCACCGGCTGTATAGGGGGCGGTCGTGCTGGTAATCGCAATACCGTTGGATGCAACAATTTCAGGGACGGTGGTATCTACTTTGTGTGAGGCATCATCAGAGAGCCCGGAATGGCTGAGAATCGCAGCAGTTGCCGCGCCTTTTTGGATGATTTTAACCCCAGTTCCCAATTCTATCTGCCCGGCTGCAATACTTACCCCTGTCTCATCTGTATCGCCAGCGGTGACGGTGTATGAAAACACGAGTGCCTTGCTACCACTCCCGCTTTTATACGAAAGGGTCCTTATTTCTCTCTCCATAGATAACGCAATTGTCGGTGAGCCAGTCACATCCACGGCTTTACTCCAATCGACAGTCACGTTGATAGAGTCTCCTGCCTTATAGGTATTATTGGTAGGAGTGCTGGTAATGCGAAGGGCGTTGATTCTCGGCTTCTCTGTATCTACTATATGCGCTGTTTGTGCCAGCATTGCCGTGTGCGTTAAGTTAGCATTGTTTCCGACAGCATCTTTGATAGTACCACCATTCAAAGTGAGTGCATCGGCATCAATAGAGATACCATCCTCATCTGTGTCTCCTGCGGCAACTGTATATGCAAACACTAACGCAGTGGTACCGCTCCCCGATTTATAAGCCGCGGGCTTCTTCGTGACCTTGAACTGTAGTGTGAGTTGCGGCGTGCCTGTGACGAATACTCTTTCATCGAATGTTACCGTGGTTTGGACGACTTCACCGACTGTATAGGGAGCAGTCGTGCTGGTAAACGCTATGTTGCCGATGCTGGGGTTCTTAGTATCCACCTGATGCGCAGAATCAGCCGACACTGCTGTGTGCGTTAGGGTCGCAGCGTTTCCCGCAGCATCTTTGATAGTGCCGCTATTCAAACTCAGCACATTCGCACCAATAGAGATACCATCCGCATCCGTGTCCCCTGCGGCAACCGTATATGCAAACACCAACGCAGCAGTGCCGCTCCCCGAGGCATAGTCCGCTTTCTCCGTAGCACCGCCGATCTGTAAGGTAAGTTGTGGCCTGCCTCTAACTATCACATTCTCGCTGAATGTTACCGTGGCTTGGATGACCTCATCAATTGTATAGTGTGCGGTTGTGCTGGTAAACGCAACTCCGTTGGAGATAATTTCAGGGCCGGTCGTATCCACTTTATATGAGGCGTTATCGGACACTGTTGTATGGGTCAAGGTCGCAGCGTTTTCTGCAGCATCTTTGATAGTGCCGCTATTCAAACTCAGCGCATTCGCACCAATAGAGATACCATCCGCATCCGTGTCCCCAACGACTACCGTATATTCAAACAGCAGTGTACCGTTGCCGTCGTCCCGTTGATAGTCCGCTTTCTTCGTAGCACTCCCGATCTGGAGGCTGAGTTGCGGTGTGCCTGTGACAATGACTTTTTCATTGAAAGTCACCGTGGTTTGTATGACTTCACCGGCTCTATAGGGGCCCTCGCCGCTGATAAACGCTATGTTGTTGATGCTGGGGTTCTGAGTATCCACCTTATGGTTTGAATCATCGGACACTGCTGTGTGGGTTAAGGTCGCAGCGTTGCCTGGAGCATCTTTGATAGTGCCGCTATTCAAACTCAGCGCATTGGCATCAATAGAGATACCATCGGCATCCGTGTCTCCAGTGGCAACCGTATATTCAAACACCAGCGCAGCAGTGCCGCTCCCCGAGGCATAGCCCGCTTTCTTCGTAGCACCGCCGATCTGGAGGCTGAGTTGTGGCGTGCCTGTAACTATCACATTCTCGCTGAATGTTACCGTGGCTTGGATGACCTCATCAGTTGTATAGTGTGCGGTCGTGCTGGTAAACGCGATGCTGTTGATACTGGGTGCTATAGCATCTACCTTATGGTTTGAATCATCGAACCCTGTTGTGTGTGTTAAGGTCGCAGCATTTCCTGCAGCGTCTTTGATAGTGCCGCTATTCAAACTCAGCGCATTCGCACCAATAGAAATACCATTAGCATCGGTGTCTCCAGCGACAACCGTATATGCAAACACCAACGCAGCAGTGCCGCTCCCCGAAGCATAGTTCGCTTTCTTCGTGGCACTCCCGATCTGGAGGCTGAGTTGTGGCGTGCCTGTGACCACTACATTCTCGCTGAATGTTACCGTGGCTTGGATGACTTCTCTCTCCATATAGGGTGCAGTCGTGCTGGTAAACGCGATGCTGTTGACACTCGGTTTTACAGTATCTACCTTATGTGCCGAATCATCGGACACTGCTGTGTGCGTTAAGGTCGCAGCGTTTTCTGCAGCATCTTTGATAGTGCCGCTATTCAAACTCAGCGCATCCGCAGCAATAGAGACACCATCGGCATCCGTGTCCCCAACGACTACCGTATATTCAAACACCAGCGCAGTAGCGCCGCTCCCCGAGGCATAGCCCGCTTTCTTCGTGACACTGCCAATCTGGAGGCTGAGTTGCGGCGTGCCTGTGACAATGACTTTTTCATTGAAAGTCACCACGGTTGCTATGACTTCACCGGCTATATAGGGACCCGCGTCTTTAAACGCTATGTTGTCGATGCTGGGGTTCTGAGTATCCACCTTATGTGCCGAAGCAGCGGACACTGCTGTGTGGGTCAAGGCCGCAGCATTTCCTGCAGCATCTTTGATAGTGCCACCATTCAAACTCAGCGCATCCGCAGCAATAGAGACACCATCGGCATCCGTGTCCCCAACGACTACCGTGTATTCAAACAGCAGCGCAGTGCCGTTGTCCGCTAAATAGTCCACAGTCTTCGTCTCACTGCCGATCTGGAGGCTGAGTTGCGGCGTGCCTGTGACAATGACTTTTTCATTGAAAGTCACCACGGTTGCTATGACTTCACCGGCTATATAGGGACCCGCGTCTTTAAACGCTATGTTGTCGATGCTGGGGTTCTGAGTATCCACCTTATGTGCCGAAGCAGCGGACACGGCTGTGTGGGTTAAGGTCGCAGCGTTGCCTGCAGCATCTTTGATAGTGCCGCCATTCAAACTCAGCGCATTCGCACCAATAGAGATACCATCGGCATCCGTGTCCCCGGCGGCAACCGTGTATGAAAACACCAACGCAGTAGTGCCGCTCCCCGAGGCATAGCCCGCTTTCTTCGTGACACTGCCAATCTGGAGGGCGAGTTGTGGCGTGCCTGTAACTGTCACATTCTCCTTGAATGTTACCGTGGCTTGGATGACCTCATCAGTTGTATAGGGTGCGGTTGTGCTGGTAAACGCAACCCCGTTGGAGACAATTTCAGGGGCGGTCGTGTCTACTTTATGTGAAGCTTGTGCGTTGAGGGCAGCGTGCTTCAGATCTGTAGCTTTGCCGGTATTGACATCAGTAATAGTGCCACCGTTAAGCGCGAGGATATTCGCCTCAATCTCAATTCCATCCGTATCCGTATCACCAGCAGCAACCGTGTATTCAAACACACGTTTATCCTGGCTTTTCCCATGCTTAAAAACCGCAATCCTACCCGTCGTGCCGATTTTCAATGTTAAATAGGGGGTACCGTTTGAAGTATTTATATTTACTCCTGCGTTAAATTTCACGGTGGCTTGGATCGTGTCGCCCAATACATAGGTATCATCGGAACCGGCATCGCTGGTAATAGTGATTTGGGCGATAGACGCAGGAGCGTCTTGGACGGTTGTAAATAAGCCCATTGAGACAAATAGGAGTAATACTGCTTTAATGAATAAATCTTGAGGTAAAGTTTTACAGTTTTTCATAATATTCACGCGCTGTAATTCTGTTTTCCCCTTTAAGAAGTAAGTGAGATAAGTTTCGCTTCAAGATTCCACTTTTCAACAAGCGATAATGTAAGTTGCTGAATTTCTACTCTCACAATAGGTTTACGGATATAGAGCAACTTGTGCAGCGGCTCCATATCCATAGCAATCTCATATACGGGTCTATCAGTGTATGCGGTCATGATAACGATTTCGAGATTCTTATCAAACATTCGGATCCGCCGGACCGTTTCAATGCCATCGATGCCGGGTGGCATCCGGATGTCAATATACGCGACGGCGAAGGGATGGTTCGCTTCCATTGCTGCTTTGACGATCCGATAAGCTTCATCTCCGCTGAAGGCGTGTGAGAGTTCAAAGGTAGGACGATAATGAGTTGGGCTGGGTGTGGAATCTACGGGCAGAAATGCCTCTGCTAAATCGTCGGAATCGGTTTCCCGGTTCCGTTGGTTCAAGATCTCCTGAAAGTCAATATGAATGTCGTGTTGGTCGTCAACAATCAAGACGCGTGTGTTACGATCAAGCATTTAGTTCCGTCCCAGCGTTTTGTCGTGCAAACTGTATGAAGGTTAAGAGTTTAATTCGATAATATGTAATGTTCAAGGTCTGAATCTGGATTTAACGGATTATAGACATAGCATGATAATGATGCTTTCATAACTTTACTAAAGCAAGAAGCGTGCCAATAGGTGAAATCGGTTTTATCCTTGATGTGGATTCCGTGATAGCATTGTCCGATGTCAAGGCATATCGGGGTCCGAAGATAGGGCTGGCAATGTGATGCGCTTGCTTAATGGTGTTTTCGTGGGGTGTTTCAAAATACAACAGATTTCGTAGGCGTGAGTGCCGGAAACCTTGACAAAACAGGGGATGGCGCGCTTATGTTGCAATAAGCAACAGCGTAGCATATTACAACAGCATTTTTAAGGATGGCAGGGTGGAGCTTTTCTGATGGGATTGTCAGAATCTCGGATTTTCAGGATTTTCAGACCACGCAATCACGTAAGACCGGCTATAGGAAGTTATATTTCCTTAATTTCCGATGCAATGTGGACCTATCGATGCCCAACGCCCGAGCTGCAGCGGAAATATTATTGTTTGTCACTTTGAGTGCCTGAAGGATGCTCCTGCGTTCAACCGCGTCAAGGGTCAAGATAGCAGCGGTATGCGTCGGGTTACCCGTGTCAGTTGGTGAAACCGTTTCTAAGAGGTTCAACGGGAGGTTCCACCGTTGGAGCAGGTCTGTTGTCTCAAGCAAAACAGCACTTTCAATCGCGTTTTCGAGTTCGCGGACGTTCCCGGGAAAATCATGTTGCATCAACACTTGTAAGGTATCAGGGGCAATGGCGCGAATAGATTTTTCGGCGGTCGCGGCATATTTTTTCAGGAAGTGGTTCGCCAAGATAGCAATATCTTCGTGCCGTTCTCTCAACGGAGGAATCATGATGCGGAACGCCGCAATGCGATAATACAAGTCCATGCGGAAGTTACCGCTTTCAATGGCATCCGTTAAGTCCTGATTTGTCGCTGTTAGTACACGGATGTCGGTAGAGATAGTGCGTGTACCGCCGACTCGCTGAAATTGGTGATCTTGGAGCACGCGCAGCAATTTCGCCTGCAATGCGGGCTGCATATCGCCAATTTCATCAAGAAAGAGCGTCCCTTTGTTCGCTTGCTCAAATTTCCCGATCTGCAGCGCGGTTGCCCCGGTGAAAGCACCGCGTTCGTGCCCAAACAACTCACTTTCAATCAGTGCTTCCGGTATTGCAGCACAATTGACCGCGACGAAAGGCCCCGCTTTTCGCGGACTGTTATAGTGTATGGATTTTGCAACTAACTCTTTGCCAGTGCCACTTTCCCCTTGAATTAAGACGGTGATATCGCCTTCTGTCGCCGTTTGAATCTGGGCGAAAAGTTGCTGCATCTTTTGGCTTTTGCCGATAATTTCACCGAACGAATAGTTCTTTTCAAGTTCAGCCCGTAAGGCAGTCACCTCCGCTGCCATCTGCTGAATCTCAACATCTTTTGACATGTCTCGGTAACTGACAACTTTATCCGAGACACCCTCCTCATGTCCTTGAAGGGGCGTGGTTAAACAATAATACAACCTCGGCTGATTTTGGTCAGCATCGCCGACGGCTTCCAAAACACCCGTGAAATTCTCGGGCGTGGCAACCACGCGACCCAACTCGGATAGTTTCAACTCTCGAAACCGCGCGTTGAGGCGTGTGTTCAGTTCAGCCGGCGGAATCTGATTGAGTGCGTCAGTAGATATACCTAACAGTTGACAATACTGTTGGTTCGCAAACAAGAGCTGGTTGTCTTTATTTAACACGCCGATGGCATCCCCCGTAGTGCTGAGCACGGCTTTAAGCCTCTGATAACTCAGATCAAGGGACTGCTGGTCCTTGATAGACTGCTGTTCAACATTCCACTTTTCCACAAGCGCAGCCGTAATCTGCTGAATCTCCTCCTTGGCAACCGGTTTACGGATATAGAGCAATTTGTGGAGCAATTCCATATTCGTGACAATCTCATGCAGCGGTTTATCGGTATAGGCGGTCATGATAACGATCTCGAGATTCTTCTCAAATTCCCTAATGCGCTGAATAGTTTCAACACCATCTATGCCGGGTGGCATCCGGATGTCAATATACGCGACAGCGAACGGACGGTTCGCTTCTGTTGCAGATTTGACAATTTGATAGGCTTCAGCACCACTTGAGGCGTGCGACAGTTCAAAGGAAGGCAGATAGATTGTGTTACTTCGGGAACTCCCCGGCAGAAACGCGTCTGCCAAGTCGTCAGAAGCAGCTTGCCTATCCTTTTCGCTAAGTATTTCTTGAAAGTCAATATGGATTTCGTCCTGATCGTCAACAATTAAAACACGTGTGTTGCAATTGCTCATCATAATGCCCTTTCCGATGTTATACTATTTCTATTTCAACAACTGACATAACAGTCATTCTTATGTTAATGCCTTAACCGCTACCTGGCTGAATTGAGGTATGCTGTAGCATGATACGTATGGTTGTACCTTTGCCTTTCCCTTCACTGAACGGCAGGATTTGCCCGCCAGAACTAATTACAAAATTCGCACTCGAATGTAGCCCCAGCCCATTCCCCTGTTTTTTGGTAGTAAATCCAGCCCCAAAAATTTTGTCAATATCTTCAGGCGCGACCCCTATACCATTATCCGTAATATCAATGCATAAATAATCACCATCAATGTAGGCGCGAATTTGGATATGTGGCTCTTCAGTGAGTCCACCCGAATTCGCTAATTCATCAATCGCTTCAATAGCATTTTTGGTCAGGTTGACCAGCATTTGATGAAATTGGCTCTCCTGAATCCGGATCTCTTCAGGTGCATTGTCGCAGTCAATCTCGATCTGAATGTGTCGTTTGTCTATTGAGTCCTGGAGCATCTTGATCGCATCTGAAATTGCAGCTGCAAGGTTTATATCTTTCGAGGTCCCGCTTGTCTCTTGATACGAATTCTGCGTACGGATAATATCAACGATATGCCTTGTTCTGTCCCTAATGCGTCCTACCGTCTGCCTCAACTTTTCGTCGGCAACTTTGAAATCCTGGGAAAGCGTCAGCAGGAACGGAAGCGCCTTCTGCCCCTGTGGGTCATTCGCAATGTAATCTGCCAAGTTATCTTCATGTTGCTTCAGTGCCTCGGCGAGGGCAGTAAGTCGGCGGACAAGCAGGTCATCGGCAAGCAGGTTGTAGACAGTATCAATGCCTACAGTTACGCTGTTGATCGCATTGCCGATATTATGAAGGATCGTATCAACAATCTCTAATCTACCTTGTGCAAATGCTTGTGCCAACGCTTCCTCGGATTTGATTCTATCAGTTATGTCGTGAAAAACCACGACCGCACCTGTCTTATTTCCATCATTGTCCTGCAGCGGCCGACTACTCGCGCTGACATGAACGCCATCTGGTATTTTGTCATTTTTGATAAAAATTTCGACGTTATCTATTGATTCACCTCGGAGTGCCTGTATCATTGGCAGTTGATCCATAGGCCAGGGGGTCACGCCATCAGGCTTAAAGAACCTATACTCTCTAAACCATTGCTCACGTCTTATGACATCCGTAGCGGAACTGGCGGCCAGGCCTACAATTCGTTCTGTGCTCGGATTAGCCATTATGATATGACCGGCTTCATCGGCGACGACTACAGCATCGCTGATAGAATTAAAAATGGATTGCTGAAGTAGGCTTTGTGCTGTCAATTGATCGTTCATTGCTATCAACTGATTCTCTGCCGCTTTGCGCTCTGAGATATCACGGATAACAGAAACCCCGCCGTTCACACCACCGTTTTCATCATATATAGGCCTGGCACTGATATTAATATCCAACCCGTGCGGCAGTTTCGGATTCCGTATACACATCTTAACATCATCTGAATGATCACCTCGCAGTGCCTGAACCAGCGGCAGTTCATCAGCAGGAAAGGGAATTTCACTATCGGGTTGAAAGAGCCCAAATGTTTCGGATGCTTGCCCGGTGTATACATTTTTAGGATCATACCCGGCCATTTCTTTAGCAGTTTCATTAAACATCACATATTTTCCAGTCTTATCCGCAACGACAATGCCATCACTGATACTATTGAAAATCGCATCCATCAACGCATTCTGCGTTTGGAGTTCCGCGATTGTGGTTTCCAATTGTCTTTTGACCTCATTCAGTTGGGTGACATCCCGGAAAACAATGGCACCCCCAATTAAACTGTCAGTTGCGTCGTATAGAGGTCTACCACTGACACTAATAAAAACCCCATCCGGCTTGTTCGCATTGCGCATAAACAAATTAATATTGTCAGTTGTCTCACCTTGCATGGCTTTATAGAGTGGAAGTTCAGTAGAAGGCATTATGGTAACTGTATCGGCATAAAACGTTCCGTAAGTCTTATCCCATTCTTCAGGTGGGCCCTCCGTTGGCCCCACTCCAGTAATTTCTTGGGCACTTGGATTGGCAAGTAAAAACTCACCATCTAAACTGGTGACTACCACCCCCTCACTGAGACTGTCAAAAATGGTCTGCATCAGGTTGATTTGACTTTTCAGTTCGAGGTTGGCAGCTTTTAACGCCGCAATTTCATGTTGGAGTTCATCTATCAGTTTAACTTGACTTTGCAGTTTGGTGTTGGCAGCTTTTAACGCCGCAATTTCACGTTGGAGTTCATCTATTGGCATATTCTACGCTCCATGTCGTATTTCTATTGTGTTGATTCGTTCGCCTTTAGAAATAGTATGACTACTTGGCTGAATTCACAGCATTCTGTAGCTTGATGCACAGTGTGGTCCCTTTGCCTTTGCCTTCACTAAATGCTCGGATTTGCCCACCAGAACTAATAACAAAATTTGCGCTTGAATGCAGCCCCAGTCCATTCCCCTGTTTTTTGGTGGTGAATCCAGCTGAAAAAATTTTGTCGATATCTTCAGGATCAACCCCTATACCATTATCCGTAATATCAATGCATAAATAATCACCATCAATGTAGGCGCGAATTTGGATACGCGGCTCTTCAGTGAGTTCACCCGAATTGGCTAATTCATCAATCGCTTCAATAGCATTTTTGGTCAGGTTGACCAGCATTTGATGAAATTGGCTCTCCTGAATCCGGATCTCTTCAGGCGCATTTTCACAGTCAACCTCGATCTGAATGTGTCGTTTGTCTATTGAGTCCTGGAGTATCTTGATCGCATCTGAAATTGCGGATGCAAGGTTTATATCTTTGGAGGTCCCGGTTGTATCATTATATGAATTCTGGGTACGGATAATATCAACGATATGCCTTGTTCTGTTCCTAATGCGGTCTACCGTTCTTCTCAGCTTTTCGTCGGCAACTTTGAAATCTTCGGAAAGCGTCAGCAGGAACGGGAGCACTTTCTGCCCTTGCGGGTCATTCGTAATGTAATCCCCCAAGTTATCTTCATGTTGCTTCAGTGCCGCGGCGAGGGCGGTGAGTCGGCTGACAAGTAACTCGTCGGCAAGCAAGTTGTAGACAGTTTCAATGCCGATGGTTACGCTATTGATCGCATTACCAATATTGTGGAGGATCGTATCAACGATCTCTAATCTACCTTGGACAAATGCTTGCGCCAACGCTTCCTCGGATTTGATTCTGTCGGTTATATCGTGAAAAACGATAACACCGCCTTTCTGGGTTTTATCAGGATTGTGCAGGGGCCTTCCAGTAACGCTGAGATAAATCCCGTCCGGTATCTTCGGACTTCGGACAAATAGTTCAACGTCGTCTGTTGATTTGCCCTGGATTGCCTGAGCGAGCGGCAATTCTTCTACAGCAAACGGGGTGATGCCATCAAGATGAAAGTATTCATAGAGGTCCTGCCACCTATCAAGATCCTCTATAGGCATATCGCTTCTCGCAAGATGGTGCGCGCCCCGGTTAAAAAATGTGACCTGACAGTTGCCATTGGTGACTATTATCCCATCTTTGATACTATTAAAGATGGATTCCATGAATTTGCTCTGATTTTTGAGTTCATCGTTAAGCGTTTTCAATTGCCTTTCTTTCGCTTTCAATTCGGAGATATCATGGATAACAGAAACCGCACCGTTTATAACACCGTTTTCGTCATATATAGGCCTGGCACTGATACTCACATCTGTTCCATACGGCAGTTGCTGATTCTGTATAAGTATCTCAACGTTATCCGGACATTTACCTTGTAGGGCTTGAGCGAGAGGCAATTCACCCGGCGGAAAAAGAATTTTACTGTCGGGTTGGTAGAGACCAAACGTTACAGATGCGTACTGGGTGGATATACCTTCTGGATTCCGACCTGTCATTCTTTTCGTAGTATCATTAAACATCACATATTTTCCAGCCTTATCTGCAACGATAATACCGGTGCCGATACTATTAAAAATCGCATCCATCAACGCGTTCTGCGTTTGGAGTTCCTCAATTGTTGTTTTGAGTTGCTGCGTGACCATCTTCATCTCGGTAATATTTCGGAAAGTGACAACGCCCCCGATCAAACTGCCGGCCTTGTCGTATAACGGGCTACCATTGACACTGATAAAAACACCGTCCAGCCGATTCTGATTGCGAATAAATATCTCAACTTCGTTCGTCGTTTCGCCTCTGAGGGCTTTGCTGAGCGGGAGTTCCATTGAGGGCATCGGGGTAACTTTATCGGGATAAAACGTCCCGTAAGTCTCACTCCATTCTCCAGAGTCACCCTCAGTTGAACCCACCCCTATAATGTCCTCGGCGATCGGGTTAAAAAATAAAAACTCACCTTTCTCATTCGCAACGATAACGCCGTCACTGATACTATTGAAAACGGCATCCATCAACACGTTCTGCCTTTGTAGTTCGTTGACGGTTGTTTCTAATTGTTTGGTGACCTTCTCCATCTCAGTAACATCGCGTATAGCGATAACGCCCCCTATTAGATTCCCTGTTTTATCGAATAGGGGTCTTCCACTGACATTGACAAAAACACCTTCCGGCTGGTTATGATTACGAAGCACTAACTTAATATCGTTAGTTATCTCACCTCGTATAGCTTTGGTGAGCGGGAGTTCCGCAGAAGGATATTGGGTAATGCCATCGGGATAAAACGTCCCGTAAATCTCATTCCATTCTTCGGGGCGACCGTCACCCTCGGCGGGGCCTATTCCGGCGAGATCCTGAACTATCGGATTTACGATTAAAAATTCGCCTTTTAAATTCGCTGCTGCCACCCCCTCACTGAGACTGTCAAAAATGGTCTGCATCAGGTTGATTTGACTTTTCAGTTCGAGGTTGGCAGCTTTTAACGCCGCGTTTTCACGTTTGAGTTCGTCTGTTGACATATTCTGGTCTCCATCAGGATTTACGCACTTCACCAGTAGATACGGTTTATTGATTAAAGAAGAATAGCACTGCCATCATGGAATGCTCTTTTTGTTTTTTACATAAAGACGCTATAAAGGATACCGATAGACGGACAACCAGCAAATTTAGTTATAATCAGTCAATTTTTTTATTAGTAATTATTTAATTATAATGACTATGTATTACTAATATTATACGATATTTTTTGGGGAAAAAGCAATAAATTTAACAGGACTTACGCAGCTTTCCTTGCTGGCGAGGTTTTGCGGCGTACACGCCCCGGGGAATGCCATACGGAGAACCTTCATACCGTTGATTCATGCAATCTGCATTCAAAACTCGCCAGCAGTGTGTAGTAGCCGCTATTCATAAGAAAATTGCGTAAACCCTATTTATTATAGTAAATCCCGAAAATATATTCACACACCCTGGTAGGCGCGCTTTGGAACCGCGCCTACTAAGCAGGCATTTCCTTTATGCTGATCGGGCAAGCCTTGGAACTGACCGGATGCCGCGTCATTTTGGAGGGGAACGGTTCTTGAAACGCCAACAGGCGACAGACTGGGATACCATCCGATGGCACAAGTCATGAGGGATTCACGTGTATACGGGGATGCTCTCTGTGCGCGATGGCGCACCATGGCATGACATCGATTTTATAGTAAATCCCGAAAATATATTCACACCCCTAGTAGGCGCGGTTCCAAACCGCGCCTACTAAAGTGTAAAGTTAATTATGGATTCTACTATAAATATGAAGCTATCTGTGCTGCACCTGATGCCATTCTTGCTTGTGTTCAAGCACTTGTTGTTGGTGAGAAGGGATACAATTGCTGGGATGCGCGCTATGACATTCTGCTTTAGACCTCAGCAACACTTGGACATTATGGCGATGTCCGAAACAGGGCAGCACATTTTTTCGAGGATCCAGGCTGAAATTGAAAGGGATCGAAATATTAAGCATGGGGTTTTGGCGGGAAGAGTGATAAGTCCTATCAACTTTAAAATGCTGCTTCAAATAACGCCACCATATCCGCTTCTGCGCACGCTCTCGGATTGAATTTGTGGCAGTGATCGAGCATCGCATCCGCGCCGAGTTTTGGAATTTTCTCTCGGTCTAAGCCTGCATCTCCGAGTCCCTTCGGCATATTTAATTCCGCGTTGAATGCCCTGATTTTATCAATTGCGGCATGTCCTGCTTCACTGCTATCCATGCTGCTGGTGTTTATGCCTAAAGCACGTGCGACATCGGCATATTTTTCCGTTGCGTGAGAAAAGTTAAATTCCATGACAGGCGGGAGGAGAATAGCGTTCGCGACACCGTGCGGAATCGGTGCGTCCGTAGAAAGTTGATGCGCCAGAGAGTGGACCGCACCGAGACCCTTCTGGAATGAAAAAGCTGCCATGCACGATCCGAAGAGCATTTCTCCGCGTGCGGTTACATCTCCACCATCATGATAGACCTTTTGGATATTCGCGCTTAACATTCTG
The DNA here is from genome assembly GCA_965208735.1 of Candidatus Poribacteria bacterium. Lineage (GTDB taxonomy): Bacteria > Poribacteria > WGA-4E > WGA-4E > WGA-3G > WGA-3G. The sequence continues at coordinate 2,084,788 of CBDBPM010000002.1, read as the reverse complement.
AGTGCCTGCAATGCGACACCTTCGGCAATCGGGTGGTACTTCGTGGCAACATACGCCTCGATGCCGTGTGTAATCGCGTCCATACCGGTTGCAGCAGTGAGTGCAGGCGGCATACCGAGTGTTATCCCCGGATCCAGGAGTGCTATGTTCGACATATTGAACGGCGTAACGATTGCCCGCTTCCGCCATCGATCGGTCGTGTTGAAGGATGTATCTGTAATAATCGCGCCTTGTGAGACTTCACTGCCGGTGCCAGCCGTCGTTGGGACACAGATTAACGGTGGCATATCGCCGCGAATTCGCTCGACACCACCGACATCAGCGTAATAAGGTTCTAAGGGGGGTGCATGGGTTGTCAAGAGGCGGATGGCTTTGGCAGCATCCATAACACTTCCGCCACCAACGGCGATAACACTATCACAGGCTTCTGACGTGTAGACTTCTACACCGTCTGTAATGCTGACATCTGTTGGATTCGGTTCGATATCTGCATACGTAGCAGACGGCAATCCGCTTGCCTCTAAAGCATCTATCGCTTTGGCAAGAATACCGGCGTTGATAACACCGGCGTCGCTCACCAAGAGCGGTTTTTGGCATCCAAACGCTTTGAGGTGTTCGCCTAAATTTTGGATGGCACCGTCGCCAAATTCAATTCGTGGGGGTAAAAAGTAGTTTTGCATTAGAAATTTTTGCATAAAGGTAGCGCGAGGCAGCGAGGCCTCGCGCTATATGTTATGAGTAGTGTTTAAACTCTATTTTGCGGATTTGAGATGCGCCCAAGTCGTCGCGAGTTTGCTTCTCGCATCAACTGGTAGCGAGGGACCATCAGGGCCATAAACCAAAACATCGTCATACTTCGCAACGGTGCTCCAGGTTGCGAGACCGACTCTGCCGACACCATCTTCGGTGTTATCGTCCACCTCCGCGACCTCTTCGTCGTTGAGGAAGAGCGTGTAGCTGCCGGGTTTATTGACAATCTTGATGCTATACCACTCATCATCTTCTATCGTGTGATTGCTGTTGGCACCACCTTTGCCACCCCAAGATTCAACTTGTGAGCGTGTGTTTCCCCAACCGCCGAGGTTCCACCAGTACTCCAATGAGGGTTTGAGTTTTTCCATGCGTGGCGGATGGTCTTCGAGTGCTTGACCACGGGCTTCCATTAAGCCTTGGCACCGGAACATAATTAGGAAGCCTTCAGCACCACTGATTTTATTTCCTCTCACCTCAAAGGTGTAATCGTTCCATTTATCATCCCAGAATTCGTCAGCGACGACACTCATGCAGTTGGGAGTATTTTGGAGCTGATGGTATTCATCAGCCTTGAATTCCCAATCTCCGAAGAGGGCGACCCATTTCTTTTCAGATTCCTTTGGGTCATCAAAATTATCTTCAAAATAGGTTTGTGACATCGCAATCGCGGCGATGCCGAGCGTGATTGTACAAATAGCAATGAACAAGTTACGTTTGTTCATAATAGAATTCTCCTTTTACTTGTATTTCGTGTAGCATAGCCTGTTAGGCTGTGCAAACTAATGGTTGAGCGAAAATTCAGCTGAATTTAACAAGACCCAATAGAGGTCTTCGTAAGCGAAGTCTTTGTTCCGATAGAGGCTGCGTTCCATATAGCGTTGGAAATAGGTTTTCTCTTTAGCCGTTGGCAACCGAGACAAGACGTTAAGATAGATATACTCCAAGCGATCCGCCGGTGCGCGCCATTTCTCCAAGACATAATTTACAAAGCTGCCGCGTTCTTGATGGCTCGCGCTATTGTTCACCATATTCCCATTAATCATCATGAGTGCTTGGGGTACGGTTCCATTGAAAGCTTCAATCTCTTCCATTTCGCCATTATCAAGTAGAAAAAGAAACTTTTGGAGATGCTCACGTTTTCTTTCTTCAAGGTTACGTAGCATGCCCATGCGGTCTTCGCCCCCCTGCCTGTTAGCACCTTTCATTTTCACTTCTTGTAGCCTTTCAAAACCGGTAGCCTGCAGGAGCGAATAGAAAAACTGTTCAGCACTTAGAGGTTTCACGTAGGCATGTGAATAATAGTATTCGTCGTCTTTATTACTCTTATTTGTTTGTGAGGTACGTTGATAAGTCTCTGAATTAAGGATTGTCCGCATCAAGTGTTGCAGGTCGTAATCGTGAATGATAAGGTCTTCGGCGAGCCAGTCCAACAATTCCGGATTAGTGGGGAGATTCTCTTCACCGAATCCGTCAATCGGTTCGACGAAGGCGCGTCCCATAAAATGTTTCCAGACGCGATTTACAATTGCTCGGCTAAAATAGGGGTTTGATTTATCGGTCATCCATTGTGCGAGTGCTTCGCGCCTCTTGGTAAGCGAACCTTTGTATTCTGTGCCACCTAAGAAGCGTGGGGAGACTTCTGTGTCCATTCTCTCCACCCACATAGCTCTTCTCGGTTCATTGGTAATCAGAAAATTATCCATCCGCTTCTCATTACCTATCATATCCACCGTCTGGATGTATCCCTTCTGCTCACTCTCAATACCATTAAAAAAGGCGGCAATACCGTAGTAATCCTTTTGGCTCCAAACTTCCGTCTTATGATCGTGGCATTCAGCACACTGCATAGGCAGCCCTAAAAAGAGTCGTGAACTGTGCGAAGTTAGCACAGCAGGGGATCTCTCATAGCGCATGATATAGTTTCCGGCACCGTTGTCCTTTAGTTCGCCATCAGCCGCGATGAGTTCTTGAACGAACTGATTGTAGGGCATATTTTTTGTCAAGGCACCCTGTACCCAAGCTGCCAATCCGATGCGCCGATCATCATTATCACCGCGCCTGCCGATTAACCAGTTCACCCACAACCGAGTCCAATAGTCAATATACGGCTCGCTTCCTAACAATTGATCGATTTTTTTCTGGCGTTTGTTTGGAGAACCGTCCTTGAGAAAATTTAGGACTTCTTCAGGCGTGGGGATTTTACCTGTCAGATCCAGATGAACACGCCGTAAAAATTCTGTATCTTCTGATACCTTTGAAGGTTGGATATTTTCTTTTTTAAGCACGGCGTTAATATGTCGGTCGAGATGTTTTGTGCTTGACGAGACTTGGCGTGTCGGCGTGACGGTAACTTTGGCGCAATTCAGTGTCAGGAACGCAAAAGTGAGCAAGGCAAATGCGTAAAAAGCGGTTATTCCAAAAGATTTTTTCACAGCAGATAACCTCCAAGAGGCACAATTTGAGGCAATGTGTTCTTAAGAGTCTAACCTATTTTTGGCAGTATTGTCAAGAAAAAGCGGAGGCAGATTGATATTAACTCCATCGAACACCAGTCGGAATGATACCGACATCTTCACCGCGGCGCATCGCTTCAGCCGCATCAAGGATACTTGCTAAGTCGTGTTGCGGTTTGAAGTCTAATAGCGTTTTGATTTTGCTTAAATCAAATTCAAAATGGAGAGATTGCGGGAGTTGGACATCAACGAAATCCATCTGGTAACGTTCAGATAGATATGGCATCACCTCTTCATGTTTGAAAACGCCGTTGCCACCGAGCGTGAATTCTTCACCGACAGCGGCATCCTTCTCAATCCCTAAAACCAATCCCTGCACAATATCTCGGACATCGGTAAAATGTTCCTTGAAGGGTCGTCCATCAAGGTTACGTTTAAGTATGAACTTCTCTTGCCCGTCCCAGAGGCGTTTGACAGTCTTGGCTGCTTCTAACTCCGCGGGGTTATCGCCTTTATAATTCTTGTATCGGTTATAGATATTACTAAATACAAACTGTTTAGGCAACCCGTCTTCATTGAGGAATTCGCTCGGCTCAATGACGGTCGTAAACCGGAAAACTGTGGAAGGCACACCGTATTGGTGGTGATAGGTCATGCACAATTCCTCGCCGATCCATTTGGTAAGGAAATAAGGCATGTGATGGTACTTGGCAACCATGTCCTCAGTGATGGGTTCATCGAAAAGTCTACCTTTTTCAGTGAGTTCCCAATAAATCGCTTCGGTACAGGCATAGACGAGGCGGTGAATGTTCGGATTGAACTCACGGATACACTCCAAAATATTGAGTGTTCCCATGCCGTTGATCTCTAAGTACTGACGGTTATTGAAGGGACCCCCGAAGGCAGCGGCAATATGATAGATGGCATCCACGCCTTCAACGGCTTTTTTAACATCCTCGTATTCGCGTAGGTCGCCAAGAACGGTTTCAACGCGTTCCGTGCCGTCCCATTTTCCGACACGATTGACATCCGCCGGATAAACGAAACTGCGGATCTCATGTCCTTTTTCCAATAATTTTTTGACGAGGTTTGATCCGATGCGACCTGTACCACCAGTGACTAAAATTTTCATTAATTTTTTCTCCCAAAAGCCAACAAGGAGTCATAGCACCCACACCCAAAGGATTGGGCTTGTACTCCATAGATAACAGCGTTCCCGAAGGAGCGTCTTACTCCATTTATCACCACATTTTCAGAGTCGCCCACCGCGTTGTGAGTTTCCCAGCTGCTTCGACAGCAGCAAATTCTTCAACATAGCTCAGCAAATTCTCCATAAAAAGCTTTGCCATGTCTTTCGTATGGTTATCGTTACCTGCGATATAGTATTTATCAGGTGCAATCGCCATCATCAGGAATTTACCTTTCCCGAATTCCGCTTCCATAATGACAGGTTGTCCCAAACTTTCCATCAGCACGTCAAATCCTTTTTGAGAAGCGATGACTTCCCACACAGTAGGCCAGCCTTGATGTCCCCAGTCTTCAAACGTTTTCTCATTCATACGGTTTGGTTCGTTAAAGAGCGGATGGTCCGCGTCTAATATTTCAAAATCTGGACTATCACGGTCACTCCGAACACAACTCAACCCAGACGGCAACCAATCCACATTCGCTTCGTTCTGATCCGCTTGGGTCGGTTCCCAAACGACACCACCATTTTCGACGAAGTCCTGAATCGCTTTTGCATTCTTGTCAAGGTTTTGGTGCAATCCAGCATTGTTGGTCGTCATGCTACCGATTAAGAAAATCCTATTTTCCGCTTTGAGAGGTAGGTCTCCACCTTCAAGTGCCTTTGTCAAATCATCGTACTCAACTTCAAATTCATCCAGTGTCTGACGCAACGCATCAACCTTTGTCCACTCGTCAGCAAAATCAACAACAGCAATTTTAGCAGCTTCTACAGCCATTACGCTCAAAACGAGGTTCAAAATACAGAACCCTGCAAACAAACGGTGAAACATAAGTTTTCTTGGTTACTCCTTATTATAGAGTTGACACACCTACACGGTCACACGAGCGTTCTGCCGATTTGATTGAATAGAAAGAAAAAGTGTTGCACTTGAGGAATGTGCAGCACTCTTTGACGGTTACCTTTGCCGAATTGTAAGCGGTGCTGAGTCACTCACAATTTAGCAAAAAGGTTTATTGCAAGGATTTTATCTCTGCCCACCTCACTGCTAATTTATTTCTTGGTTCTACAGCAAATGCAGTGCTGATGAGCTTTATATTATCTATCGCCCACCACCAATCATTCTGTGCATCAATGACTCCGAAACTAATGACCATCTCAGTCACATTTGCAGGGTTATCAATAGGGATTTCTAACGTTTCGTTTATCTGTTCGCCATCCTTTATATCTTCCTCATCCAAGTCGAGGGTAGGGATTGTAACAAGAGTGTGCGCCCCTGCGTCAATACCGACACTTTTGAAGAATAGGATGCGTTCTTCCTTACCACCGTCGTAACTTACTGTTATCTCTGCGTTTTGTGTATCTTCAGGCCGCCAACTCGAATCCAACGTTAAAACGAGCGACTTTGCTGCTGCGCCCTTGATTTTAATGGGCGGCGTAATTAAGTGGCCATTCCAACGACTAATAGCGTCAGGGTCGCCATTTCCGTCCCAATCATCCCACTCATCAGGATCAGAAACGGCTCCGTTACCTATGCCTTTGCCGTCATTGTGTACGCCTGTGAATTCGCTACGCCGTTGGTCTTCTGCTGCACGTGTCCACCACTCAAGGTCAACAATCGCCCAAGTTCTCCACTCAGGCATTCCGAGGTCTTTCGGGTTCTCGTTTGTAATTTCCCACCCCTCAGGCGGTGTCCCTGACCAGACTTTATTATCTTTAACCGCTTCCATTATACTGTCTTCGAGTGTTACATCCTCAAAATCTTCTTCAAAGAGAACAGTATCAGCTGCCCACACCAGTGGTGTTGACAGGCAAAAGATCGTTATAAAGATTGTACGTACAACGACTTCCATAATGCTGCTATTCATGATTATTCTCCTATTGGATACCGATTAAGTTAGCGAGATCCGTTTTTCCCGACATTCCGAACTCAGATCGTCATCTTGAAGGTTGAGTTCTTAGGAACAAGTACGTTCGTGTCGTAAAGTACCCGCAGAACACTATTAGAGAAATTTTAGCCTGTGACAGGCAAGATTTAGATATCCCAAGTTACTACAGAAAGTAACAACTTAGATTAAGAAAATAATAACAGCAAAATGTGAGACGGAGTTAGCATTCTTTTGACTTTTCTGTTGTTAAAATTAGCGGTTAAAAAGTAACAGCGTATCCATCAGTTCTTGGATCGGAACCACCAATCAGTGCGCCAGATTCCGGATGAACCATTATCATCTGTGCACTGCCGGGACCGCCCCAATCCCCAACGATTTGGAGTTCGTGTCCCCTCTCTGCTAATCCATCCTTGGTATCCGAAGAGAACCGGTTTTCTAACTGTAGGTCATTTGAGCACGTGTGTGGAATCGTAGATTCCATCGGGTTCTGTAAACTGCGCCAACGCGGTGCTGAGACCGCTTCTTGCGGAGTCATACCGAAATCAAGGACATGCGTAACGAGCTGTAAGTTTGTCTGGACCTGTGTATCTGCGCCTGGGGTGCCACACGCTAAAAACGGTTGACCGTCTTTCGTGACGATAACAGGGTTCATGGTGTGTCGGACACGTTTGCCCGGTATCAAGCAGTTCGGATGTCCCTCTTCCAAATGCCAATAGGTCATCCGATTGTTCAAAAGGACACCTGTATCCCCAGCAACCAGACCGGAACCGAACCCGGATTGGATACTCTGTAGCACACAGACGAGGTTCCCTGCGCGATCTGCGGTGCAGAAGCACGTGGTATCTTCGTGCGCTTCTGGACCGCCAGCAGGCACATCAAACGCTGCTTTCTCTAAGTCAATTCGTTCGGCTTGTTCGGCGGCGTAGGATTTAGACAACATTCCTTCCAACGGAATATCCACCCACTTAGGATCTGCCATATATTTTTCGCGGTCGGCAAAGGCGAGTTTCTTCGCTTCAACCATCAGATGTACGCTTTCGGCGGTATTGCATCCCGAAGCTTGCAAATCAAATAGTTCAACGACGTTCAATTCTTGTAATAGGATATGCCCACTTGAATTAGGGGGCATTTCATAGACTTCGTACCCGCGATAATTGATATGTATTGGATCAGCCCAGTGTGCGTGGTAATCAGCGAGGTCTTCGGCGGTTAAGAGTCCATCGTAGGCGCGACTGAATTCGCCAATCGTTTTAGCGATCTCACCTTTATAGAACACATCCCTGCCATCTTTCGCTATCTTTCGGAATGTGGTACCGAGATTCGGATTTGCGAGGAGTTGACCCGCGGGGATCGGTTCGCCATCGTTTGTGAAGATAGCACGGCTGTCTGGTTCGGCAGCGAAGCGTGCGTTTTCGCCTTTAAGACCGCCAGCCAGTCGATGGCTGACAGGGAAACCGTCTTCACAGAGCGAAATAACTGGCGCGAAAACGTCCTCTAACTTGAGCGCACCGTAGCGTTCATGTGCAAGGAGCCACCCGTCAAGGAGACCCGGCACAGAAACACTTCGCATCCCTTTCATCGGGATTCCGCCATCTTTGAGATACGTCTCGCGCGTCGCGGCACGTGGGGCAGGTCCCGTAGCATTCACAGCAGCAACCTGTCCGGTTTCCGCCCAATAGATAAGGATAAACCCGTCGCCACCGAGACCGGAGCCAGCGGGTTCGACCACGCCTAACGCTGCAGCAGTGGCGATAGCTGCATCAACAGCATTGCCACCTGCCATCATTGTCTGAATGCCTGCCTGTGAAGCGAGTACGTGTCCAGAAGTAACCATTCCGTTCCCACCCATCACAGACGGACGAAACGCTGAGCCGTGTGGTGATTGCATTATGAAGCCTCCGTTATTGTATCAAGGGGTAGTAAAAGTGCTTAATTGTCACAGTTTCAATACCCATATTTCTATTTCTGACAGTTTGCCGGAAGATTTCAATAATCTCGTCAAGGGTTTTCCGCGAATGCTGAAAGTAGATAGTTAGAAATGTAATCGCAATTGGGCGGAGAGAGAAACCATTTGTTCGGATACGGTCTGCGTCCTCGGGAATTTCTTCTGCATAGATGTCGGCAAGATTGCGGACAAAAGCATAATCAAAGAAATCTAACCGACTTTCATCAACTAAAATACTGTCTATAGCGTCAAAGTCACCTCGGCACCATGCCTCATTATATCTTGTCCTCACTTTGTCTATTATTTCAACGCTCTTAGGTGGAGGAAACGGGACCTCAGCAACACAGACATAAAGATTGATATCAGCCAGTGCTACGCCGGGAATAGTGTCTAATTCTATTGCAATGGGAAATAGATCGACATCCGAATCTAAATTTACAGATTTAACAGCGGAAATGTCCCTTTCCGTTGGAACCGTGTACCCTTTGTTAATTAGGAACTCATTAACAGCTGCCTGCGTTTCGATCGCTGGCCGAATTTTTACGTCATACCGTATGTATATTACACCGGGGGAATACGGACAACTTGTATCGTCGGGGTAGGCAACTCCAGTACAGTTATAAAAATCGGGCTGAGTCCCTGCTACGCCGGGAATAGTGCGTAATTCTTTCACAATGGGAATTAGATCGACATCCGATCCTAAATCTACCCTATCCCTATGGACAATTACGCCTTCCGCTGTAACCCTGTACCCTTTGTTAGTTAGGAACTCAATAACGGCTGCCTGCGTTTCGATCGCTGGCCGAATTTTTACGTCATACCGTATGTATATTACACCGGGCTCATAGGGCGGACAACCAACGTAATAGTGATCATAGTTTGCATACACATCAATGCCTAGCCCATATCCGAAAGTGAAGGGGATGAAATAATTTTCAGTAGGCAGCTGCTGCAATGCTGCTTCCGCATTCAATGCTGCTTGAGCAAGGTTCTGTAATGCTTGCTCCATGTCGCTCGGTCCTTTAGGAGGATAGATTTCCGATAAGGCGTGCAGTCCCAACCTTCCGTAGAACTCGTATCCTGTGATTGCCGTTACGTGTATTTTTGCTGTGTGCACCGATGCTATAGCAAATTTTCGCAATTCTATTCCGCATGCTGTTTGACCAAACCCTCGTTCCAAAGCACTTGCTTCAAGAGCAAGTTTCAAGAATTCCGGTGCGGGCTCTGATATTGTTCCTGTTTTCATTGCGACGACTTCTGCGACTTCACCCGCAGCGTTAGCAAGATCAACAAATCCACGTTCAGCAGTAGTGTCCGCAAGGTCGAAGAGAGCTCTTTGTGCTAATTGTGCAGTAGTTTGCGATGGATCAGTAGGATCTATCGGTGATAGAAGTTGCCTCTCACACCCAGTGAGTATTGTTGCACTAAGTACTGCTACGAAAAATAGCAGAAAAAATCTCATCCGAAACCTCCGTTGAGACTTAAGCAAGCATCCTCTTAGCAAACACCTCAACATCAACGCGTTCGTGTGTTCTCGCGGATTCGTTGCAGGCTTCCATCAGTATCCATGTACCGAGCGTTGTGTCCTGCATCCAGTCTCGATCTGTGCCGTTGGCAATCGCCTGTGCAAAGGCATCGAATTGGAGTCGGTCGTCTTCTATGAGTCCAGCGTGTAAATCTTGAAGCACTAAATCTTCGACGTTGTTGCCGAGTTGGAAAAGTTGCAGATGTCCGGCATCTCGTCGGAGATCGCCTTCTTCGCCGTGAAAGCTCCAACTTCCGCTCCAACCGAAGGGACCGGTATGCCCTGCGCGCGTTCCAGCATAAGAGAAAGGTGCGCCGTTTGCGTATTCCATGAGTGCGTTACCACCGGCTGTCCCCCAAGCCTCAATTTGCCCAAGTTCAGGATCCCGGCGGTTGTGGACATGTGCGGTAACGTATTTAGGGAGCCCTTTTGCAGCGACAAGTTGATCGAGTTGGTGGCTGCAGCCCGCGTGGAAAAAGAGCCCATCCACATAAGCATCGGGTTGTCGGGAATCGGGTCCAGTGTACAGATTTTGTCGGATCCAGAATCGACATTCACCTGCTAACATTTCACCGATACCGCCATCTTCGCGGAGCCATTCCCGCATTTTTGCGGCGGCGGGGTTCCAGCGTTTGTTGTGCCCTTGGACGAGCATTAAGCCAGGATTCGCTTTATGTGCTTGGATAATGTCGTGGAATTCTGCCTGTGTTGTTGCGATGGGTTTGACGCAGAGGGTATGCATACCGAGATTCAGGCTTTCGACGATTAACTTGGCGTGAACCGTCGTTGACGCATAGATAAGACACGCCTGGGCATCGTGTTTCTCTTTTGCCTCGGTTATGGTCGTGTAGATACGTTCTGTTAAGCCTTCAGGTGCCCCATTTATTGATGACACCCCCTCGCGTGCGGCTTCAAGGTTGATGTCCACACACGCGACGGGCTCTAACCCGTGCGAATTGACTTGCGCCTGTAAGCGACCGTGCGCGAAATGGGTACATCCCACATGAATCGTTGGGATCGGCATTTGTGAATCTCCGTGTATTGGCTATCAGCGGACGGGTTATCGAAAACCTTCGGAGTTTTCTTTCTGACCGCTGACTACTGACTGCTGACAGCCATCTTGGTATAAATTTCGCGGTTAGGAAACCTCAACGGCAGGCGGGTTGATGAAATCGTGATATTTCTGCCCGACTTTTCCAACGGCGGCATCGCCTGCATGGATCAGGACGCGAAACCGGAAATGCATCTCTTCACCCTGTTTGAGTGTATAGGAACCATCCTTAGCAGGGTCTTTTTCAAAAGTACCACCGCCGAAGATGTTGCTTCCCATTAACCCGTAGTTACGCACATGCCAATACGTCGGATAACGTGGGTTGACAATATGATCGAACACAGCAATACCGACGGGTGTTCCCTCAACAATGCCAGAATAATCACACCAGTTCGCACGTTTGCCCCAAGTTTCGTCCTCATTGATCCCGCCGAAAGCGTTCTCTATCTTTCCGCCTTCTGAAGCGTTCATTGACGGATGGACTCGAATCGACATGATACCGCCTTCTTTGGTATCCCCGAAATGAACATCCCCTGCCGAAGCGATGAAACTGAGATCTAAATCAATAAGCGCGGCATCCTCAGATAGGTTATAGATTCGGAAGTTCTGTTTATCCGTCATCAAGACATCACCGGCTTGTGTCTCCCAGTTATTATGTGTATAAATCCTGCCGACGACAGCACCGCCTTGCTTTTGTGTAAAGCCTTGATGCACGACTCTTCCAGAATTGCTCCCTTCACCCCACAAATCAACGTCATTGACTTCACCATAAGCGACGTAGAGTGAGCGATGATGCACGTGATCTTTCGAGATTTCGCTTGTTTCACCGCGTGTCACTTCGCATCCATTCGGACCGAGGACAGGAAAGAAGTAGGGTCGAAACTGCCCCTTGTTGTTGGAAGTCGCATAGCGGAATGTTGTAAAGGGTCGATCATTGAGTGTGACGGCGATAGTTTCGGCTTCTTCATTTAACTGAACGCCGGATTCGCCAGCAACGTTTCCCTCTGCAAAGGTATAGGTACGTGACTCACCGGCGGCGAGCCCATCAAGTATCCAGTTTACGGTCGTAGTGCCGTCCTCGTTGGCGAAGCATTGTGCTGGAATGGTGCTATTAGATGCCACATCTGTTAAAGTAACAGCACGATCGTGAAGTTGGCTCACACCGGGGTGGTCAACATTAGCACTAACCGGACATCCATCTCGATCGTGGAAACCGGCGTTGACAGTAAACGTTGGAAGGTTCTGATTTGCCATAAATTTCCTTTTCCGTATCTGGGTTTCCTCTCAGAAATTTGCGTAGGAGCGAAAGGTGTAATTCCCTATTTGTTGGAGCCATTTAGTTTGACAACTATAGACCACAGTCGCATCAATGGAGACCTAAATGGCTCTGCTGTTTCTATTAAGTCTCCTCAGAGGTAAGCGCAAGGATGCCTTCCTCTTCGCTGTTGTAAGTCTCAAAGACAGTCATTAAGCGACCGAGGATAAGAAGGTTGCGGATATGCGCGCCAGCATTGACGAGTGCCGTTCGTCCGCCTTTACGGGAGACAGTCACGTTCACGGAGACAAGCGTACCGAGTCCGCTACTGTCCATACGGGTGACATTTTCAAGGTTAAAGATGACTTTCGGAGAATCGAAATGCTCCTCGAGTTCCTCATTAATCTGCTCCCGAATTTCAGCGTTTGCAGCACCGATCATGCGTCCGGTGGGTCGAATAACGATGACCCCTTCTCTTTGACGTATTTCTGCTAACATCTATTTTCCTTTCTTAATTGCTCGCGTTATTAACTTATACGGGTTTTCGAGTTATGTCCTAACAAAGATCTTTTCAATATTAATATAGAACGTACCTCATAAATCCGAATGTGTTCAGATTAATACCGTGTGCGCTTATTGTCCATTGGACTTACAAAGCCTTTCCACGATTTATGAGATAAACTGTTGTATTAATATAGTCAATTCCAAAAATTTTGTCAAGACTTTCGTAAGTTTTCCGAGAAGCACTTAGTTTTCAGTACTCAGTACTCAGTTGTGAGTTCTCGGTTGTCAACTATTAGTCATCAGTGACGACGCGTAAATCGTCTGGATATTTTTTAGAGAAGTTCCACTAATTCTTTTAGTGTCATTTTTCGTATTCTTGGGAGTAAGAACGATACTCCAACAGTACCGATCTGCCGATGATCGCAACGATGCACAGTGCTAATTCTGTTCCGTAGGCATCGGTGAGGTGTAAGCTCTCTCCGAGAATGAAATGAACTGGTTGGCGTTGTCCATCGTTTATAGCAATGTTGGATGCATAAAGATATATCCGGTCGCGAGTATCGCGTTTCGGATTCAAATGTCCAGACAAACCTGGAATGTTCCCTGTCGCTTCGGGGAAGATTACCGATCCACCATCTCGGAGGCTCTGCATTTCCAGTACAAGTCCGCCTTTCGCTGGCACCCAATCATGTTCCAGGTGTGCTTGAAAACCCGGTGCGGCTGCGAATACCGTCATCGGAAGGTGCGTTGCGTGCAGATCAATCTGTGCGTCGCCACTCTCGTCGGTGGTTGCATGTTTCCATGTTTTATTCGGAAACAGCACCAATAACTCAACCCCGGGCAGAGGGTTACCATCGTAGTGAACGAGGATACCAACGGTTGCAGGTGTGAAATTTGTATCGGCAGCCGGAATTGTGAGAACAAGATCAAAATCATCAATAAGTTCATAATTAGGCAGTTTTCCGCTCAAAGCCTCCGTTTCGCGAAAGATGATTGGCACCCCGTCTCCGCGGCGTTCCATAAAGAACCGGCGATCACCCGATCCCCGAATGTCCTCAACGGTTATTCGTCCAAGCACTGAGGCAAGTGCTTCGTTTCGTGTTGATTGGCGGACATCCATACTATCAATTGTTAGATTGTTCGGCAAACCACCGGGAGAGTTTATCTCAAGACGATCTGCGAACATTGAAAGTCGAATTCGACTACCATGAATTGCATAGTCTCGGTGAACAATAGCATTGACAATCGCTTCAAAGAGTGCCTTTTCACTGTATTGTGGCAAGTCGGTGCGAGCGGGATTCTTGTACGCGCCGACGCGCATGTTTCGGACTGCGAAGGCAACTGCCTCAGCAATTTGTCGGTTCAGCGGACCGGTGATTATTTGGGCATCTATCTGCCCGGAGGCGCGGTCTTTGCCTTGGTAGCAGGTTGCGGAGATACAGGCGTTAGGGAGCCATTCCTCCGGAGAACGACAGCACAATAGGATACCGGCCACGGTGGCGCGCATAATTCCGTTTTCATCGCTGGTCAGAAGTCCCATCTTTTCAAGTGCCAATTCAGGAGAAGCAGCACCTTCGGCACTCAATAGCGGTTTCCAAAGAGATTCATCTAACGAACCGGAACCTGTTCCGGGAACCGGCTGCTTGTCAAACCAGAGGAAGCGTGATTGCGCACGCTGCTGGGCAAGACGCAGCCGCTCATCACTCGTCATCCGACGTTTTGAGCTGCCAACTCGATGGTAGCTGCCGCCTGGGCTGTCATGCTGTGTATGCCCTTGATCAACTTCAACTAAGAGGAAAGATTTACCTATCTCTAATTCCCTGCGAAGAATAGTAGGTCGAATTGGAGGTTTAATGATGTCGGTGCAAACCTCGGTTAAGAGTTGTTCCAGCGCATCCATCTGCTCACGCGACATGCCTTGAACATCGCCCTTGTCGGTTACACCACACAATAGCATACCACCATCTGTGTTGGCAAATGCGGCAAGCTCATCTGCCAGATCGTCACGGCGCGGACTTTTGGGAACGTTTCCTGTGAACATAATTTCCTTGAATTCCCAGTGACTGTCTTCACCTAAGCGCATTTGTCGTTTGATTTCTTCGTCACTGAAATTCATGATTCATCTCCAAATCCGAGCATTTGCAAATTCTTACTAATAGCAGCATCTAATCGGCTTGTATCTGTCGTTTATAGGACTACCAAATTATTTCTTAAACTTTTTATTTAGGTTGTGTGTTTTTACGTAGCATAATAGGCTATATTGCGTTGATAGCACACAAACTAACAATTTGCGGTACAAAACGCCATGAATTATGCACCTACTTCGCTAAAATAATACCACATTTGGCATAGAAATTCAATGATTCAATTGAGAAAGATTTGTGTTGACTATCTAAATCAAGGATTTACGCGGAGGGCAGAGAGATGCGGATTGAGGAAGGCGGTTATCGGTAATTTCTTATGGAAGTCCGGTGCGGTTAGGAATGCAGATCGCAAATGTAAAGCTAAGACAAATTTGGTCTCCGCGTGTGGGCAAAATTTGGGTGAGTACACCGCGATGCACGTCGCATCTGGGCGAGTACGCCGCAAAAACCGCACCTACCGGACCTGGGGAAAACACGGATTACCGATTTAAATACTTATACTTCATAAAACCGCACTACCGTTTTGGTACACTTTTCAACGTCCAACAGATGGTTGTGGGGGCCAGTGAAGTCCGCGTTGGCCGGATAAGGATCGGTTTGCAGAAGGACGATACTCACGGTCCGGTAGACCGACGAGTTTGCCATCTTCGAGCCACTTCTCATCACCGCCATAGAGTTCACCTATCAGGAGATCTGTTAATCGCTCAAGGACTTCAGCGTGTGCGGGTGAATTGGCGAGGTCGTTTAGTTCTCGCGGATCTTCTTCGAGATCAAAGAGCTGTCGGTAGTTGCCGGTGGCGTAGTAGATCAACTTGAAACGTCCATCATGAATCATTCGGGTCGCGCTCCCGCCTTCACCACATTCGCCGTATAACCACTCCCGTTTTGCGTCGCCTACCATCGGTATCCCGTCCACTGTATCTGGGACCTCAATCCCTGCGAGATGGAGGAGCGTCGGCATCACATCTTGCCATCCGACGAGCCGGTCATCGACCCTATGATGCCCCACGCGCTCATCACCTGCGGTGCCGACGAGAAGCATTGGGACGTTCGCGGAATCTTCATAATAGAGCCGTTTTGCCCACATCCGATGGTTACCGAGCATATCGCCGTGGTCGGATGTGAAGAGCAGAATCGTGTTGTTCAATAAGCCTTCTTCCCGCAACGTACCGATAACGACCCGTAATTGATGGTCGATGTGCGTACAAAGCGCGTAAAAGGCTTGACGTGCAGAACGCACCGAATCTTCAGTAAAGTGTTCGTCCTGTTTCTGCCGTCCTTTTATCGGTAAAGGTAGCCCCTCGTCCTGCTTTGCCCATTCGCCACAATAGGGCATATCCACGTCAATATCGCGGTACATGTCCATGTAACATTGGAGCGGTGCCAAGGGCGGGTGCGGGTGGCAATAGGAGAGGAACCAGAATCCCGGACGGGTTGGGTCTCGGCGTTTAATCATCCGCACCATCTGCTGCGTGCTCCAGTTCGTGACGTGGCAGTCTTCGGGGAGATGCCAAGGTCTGTTGAGGTAATCGTTGTTGCACATCCCGTGCGCGAACTGCTGACCGGCATAGCCTCTGTCGCCGAGGAAGAGTTCATAGTCGTCAATCGCGCCGTATTGTAATCTGCCTTCTTCACCTAACAGTACATCGTCAAACCCGATACGATCACGTTGCGGATAGACGTGCAGTTTTCCGACGGCGTAAGCCTGATACCCCGCGTTGCGGAACGTTTGTGCGATTGTCGGGAGTCCGTCTGTCCCCATTCGATCGTTGAAAACTCTGTCTTTGTGGGTCCGCGTTGTTGCGCCGGTCATCAACGTTTTCCGTGCTGGAACACAGACTGGACATTCACTGTATCCGCGTGTGTAGCGGGTGCCTGCACGAGCGAGTGAGTCGAGTGTTGGTGTTTGGATAGCGGGGTGTCCACTGACACCGAGCAATGAGTTGGGCCAATGGTCAGTTGAGATGAGAAGCACATGCGGTTTATCAGCCATAGTCATTCCTTTTAGCGATCGTAACGTGCAAAGTAGAAAGTCTTACATTCGGAGGACAATGCTCGCAAAATTCCATTCGCATCATTTTATCCGAAGTTGGAGCAATTGGCAAGGGAAAAAGGGGATTTTCAACTATATTGACATTACAGTGGTATTGGTAAGATAGGGGGAATCAAATTCTGTCATGCAGTCTGCGTTGCATCCCGGAACCGGAAAAAGGCGTACCGATAGCGGTTTATTTAACTTTATGGAAAGCGTAGCGACATCCGTCAGAATAGCGGCAATCTGAGATATCGAAGCATTACCGGGTATAGGAATTGTATCCAACCCCGTCCCACAGACAGTAGAATAGAGGAGGAGACTGTCAAGGTTAAAATAGCCTGCTTCACTTCGCGCTCCCAGACCGACATCTTCAAGGACAGGGAGCATTAATCCTGAGTATCCACAGAGCGGTAGTTCGAGGGATTGGAGTGTACGGGTCAGACCTGCAGCGACTGTTAATGTGCCGCGCTCGCCAAAATAACCGGGGAGTTGCTGTTCCATGGCGTAAGCGATGCTTTCATCGCCCATCGGCGCAAGCGATGCGTCTATACCGACAAATTTTATGCCCCACTCCTGTGCTAACGTCTGTGCGAGTGCGACAATCCTCTGTCCTTCTGCTTCCATGACGGTTTTCAGGTTCTGCAAACCGATTTCTAAATTCGGGGCATCTCTGAAAGCGTCTTGCACAAGATCTATAGCTTGCCACCCGATGCTGAAGTTCGTGCGAGTGTCGTGCCAGTACGCCGCTGGAAAGAAGGGGGTATTTGGTGGGCAGTTCATCAATGCTGCGAAGCGGAGATTTCCGTAACCAGCATCGGTTCGATGCGCGATCTGCCGTATGATGTCTGCAGTGTTTTCAGTGATATCCGATGCCACGTGTCCAGCTTGTGTCGTAAGGGTGACGGTGGTGAAGAGCATCTCACTTTGGACAATCACATCGGCGACACGCGCGAGATGTGTTTCTGTGTATCGCTGCTCGGGTAGAATTGTCCCCAAGTTAAGAAATTCAATTCCCAATGCCTGAGCATCGGACTCTAATGCAAGGATTGCATCAATATCTCTTTTTTCATCCCAGATTTGACTGCTTACACGTGTTGTTTGTACTTCGTAACCGTTCGCTTCAAAGTAGGTTTGACTGGCGGCGTTAAATTTTGCAGCACGTTGAAGTTGATAAGGTGCGAAAGGCAATGGAACGCCTGTGGTAATTGTTCGGATTTTCATGCCATATCTACAGGATCTTCGCCATAAAGCCCGATGTGGCGATAACGTTCGTATCTTTGTTGGACGAGTTGTTGAGGTGTCATCTGCATTAATTCCGTGAGATGCTTCCGCACCGCACGTTTGACGTTGCGTGCCGCGGCTTCTGGATCTCTGTGTGCCCCACCAAGCGGTTCACGGATGACCTGGTCGATGATATCTAACTTGAGCAGATCTGGGGCGGTAGGTTTATAGCCTTCAGTTGCTTCCGGCGCGTGTTCGCCTTTGTCCTTCCATACAATGCCGCTACAGGCTTCAGGGGGTGCGACGCAGTAGACAGCGTACTCCATCATCAATACGCGGTTTCCGACAGCGATTGCCAACGCACCACCGCTTCCACCTTCACCGATAATAACGACGAGAAGTGGCACGCGCAGCTGCATCATCTCAGCGAGATTTTCAGCGATCGCCATTGCTTGTCCATATTCTTCGGAACGGAGATCGAAATGCGCCCCGGGTGTATCAACAAAACAGATGATCGGACGGTTGAATTTATTTGCTAATTGCATCAACCTTCTCGCTTTTCGATAGCCTTCTGGGTGTGTGTAACCGAAATTCATCTCTTGTCGCTCTTCAAGGTTTGTGCCTTTCTGCTGCGCGAGATAGACAATAGGCTGTTCGTCAAACCATGCGAAACCACCGATGAGTGCGCGGTCGTCGCCGTACAACTTATCACTATGGAGTTCGGTGGGTTCATCAAGGAGCGCGTTGATATAGAAGGAGGCTTGCGGACGTTGTGCATGGCGCGCTAATCTCACTTTATCCCAGCGGCTTAGTTTTTGGAACGTCTGCTTTGTAAGCACATCTGCATTTTGCTTTAGCGCATCAATCCCTGCTGTGAGGTCTAATTCAGGATGTTCTTGCGCGAAGGCTTCCAATTCCGTGAGATGATTTTCTAATTCGATAAGTGATTTTTCAAATTCAAGTTCTGTTGCGTTCATCTCTTATCTTCGGTGTGGAAACCCCTGAATTCATTCAGGGGAGGAAACACCGCTCCTGTAGTAAAAGTTAAGGCGTGTGAGCACTCTAAAATCAGAACGTTTCGCGCTTGTTGTTAATCGTTTGTTTCCCATACTGTATATCGAAAACAAACCCTTTGCGTTAACACCAGCAAGTCGGGCTAATCCGTATTTGACATGCCGAATCAATGTATTTTTGACGAGGTTCCCTTGACCTAATACAGTGCCACCCACCCGTGTGCGTTTACCGCCTTTCGCTTCCTGTTGCCTATGCAACTCTCTCCGTTTTATCGGTATCGGTGAGATACACAGTAAGTCGGTGTTATCGGGTATATCTAAACTTCCTACGGCATGAGAGGCGAGACACCAAGAATCTACGCAATGTGCATCAAAGGTTTCCGCTAACTTTTTTGATGACTTCTTCAGACCTAACCTATCGCGTATCTCTTTCGTCTCCCATCCTTGAAGGGTTAGTAATGCCCACCGTTTTCGGATTTCGGTATAGAACCACTGTTTACCGACTTCTAAAGGACTAAACGATTGATTCCACTTCTTCGCACGTTGTAGCGTCCGTGCCTTAATATCTTCAACGCAGATATGCGTGAGTGGATAGAGTTTAGAAAGCCAATCAAGAACCCTTAACTTCCAATCCCACCTCGCACGCGTGCCTGCCGGGATGCGGGCTTTGTTCGCAAGACGGTTCGTCTTGCTCTTGCGATTCGGACACTTTCGGGAACGCCGACTTCTACGCAACTCTCGACGCTTCGCTACTTTCTTACCGACCTTGCTGTGAGCATCGGCTTGCACATTGAGATAAGTGTGTGCCGCACTTTTGACGGTAAACCCTTCTTTCTTGCTACCAGGGTCTACACCGACGACTATCTCTTGTGTGTGTGCCTTTGTATCATAGTTTAGCCGAATACAAAAGATACCGTTAGACCAGTAAGGTGTTGCCAATCCTTTTTTGATAAGCACACCTGCTTTGGTTGGGTGTGTCGGCATAAGTTTTTTGCCAGACTTACTCTTTACTGGAACAAACATCGTTTGTAATCTCCCTTTCGGGTTGTGTGTTGCCCCTTCCAGATCACAATATCCAAGAGGTATCAGACGAGGGGAGTATCCGATACATTGTTGAGGCGACCACGCCCAGATACTGCGATATTTTACTGTAGAAAATAGTTTAACTTGTGGAGTGAACGTTTAGTATACGCTTCGCACAAGCCCCCGATTTTAATCGGGGGTTATTGACATCTTGATTCCATTGTATTGGCTTTCGGAAACCGTCAGCGATCGGTTTCCATCGGCATTCTGTTGTCAACGTTTTCCGTTATCGTTGATTTAGCGGTTTCAAACACGTATGCAACGAAAAAACGAGAAGGCGCGCTTGCAAAGCGCGCCTTCAGGACAGTGGTATTAGCTTGATTCCTTGACTTCCTGACTAAGCCCAATCCAGACACAGACTCCCATTCCTAATAGGACAATCGCGAAGGGAAAACCTGTCGCAAGGGAAGCGGCTTGTAACGCCTTTAGCCCTCCGCCAAGTAAAAGTGCGATAGCGACTAAGCCCTCCACAGTACACCAAAAAACGCGTTGCGGTATCGGTGCGTCAACCTTGCCCCCCGCTGCGATGATGTCAATGATTAGAGAACCGGAGTCTGACGAAGTAACGAAAAAGATGATTGTCAACGTCATAGCGACACAGGAAAGCAGCATTGTCCACGGAAGCCCTTCAAACATTTTGAATAGGGCAAGTGGGTAATTATAGGTCTCAACTTCTTCGGTTACGCCGGTGAACCCGTCAGTGAGGAACTGGTGGATAGCAGTGCCGCCAAAGGCACTGAACCAGATCAAACATAGCAACGTCGGTAGCACAAGAACAAAGATTACGAATTCGCGAACTGTGCGTCCTTTTGAAATGCGAGCAATGAAGGTACCGATGAACGGTGCCCAAGCGATCCACCATGCCCAATAGAACGTTGTCCAATCGTGGAAGAAGCCGGTATCCTCGCGCCCAATCCAGTTGCTGAGCGGCACAATCTTCATGACATAAGCACCAAGCCCAGCGAACAGACTTTTCAAAATATAACTCGTTGGACCGAGCACGAAAATAGCCGCCAACAATAAAAAGGCGAGAATTATGTTGAATTGACTCAGACGTTTGATACCGACATTAATCCCCGTCATCACTGAAACCAGTGCGATTGCCGTAATGAATACAATCAAAAGTACCATCGTCAGATTGTTCGCTGGTATCCCAAACAGATAGTCAAGTCCGGAGGTTACCTGTTGTACCCCTAAACCGAGCGAGGTTGCGAGTCCAAAAATACCGGCGAATATGGCGAAGGTATCAATGATGTGTCCGGGCCACCCCCAAATTCGGTCGCCCAGTATAGGATAGAAGGCGGATCGGATGAGGAGCGGCAAACCTCGGTTGTAAGCGAAAAAGGCGAGCGCAAGTCCAACAACACCGTAGATTGCCCACCCTTGTAGGCCCCAATGGAAGACCGTCGTCGCTATACCCACAGAAGCCGCCGTTTGAACTTTGGGATCCCCAGCATCGGGGACATTTTCAGCGGTGTAGACCGTCCCTGGGTCGTAAATCGTTTCTATTCCCAGCGGCGAATAACCACCCCCCTGAAAATAGGTAATCGGTTCCGACACGCCAAAGAAGAGAAGCCCAATACCGACGCCTGCAGCAAAAAGCATTGCAAGCCAAGTTAAGTAGGAATATTCAGGCTTCGCATCTGCACCGCCGAGACGGACCTTACCGAGTGGAGAAATTGCGACGACCAGACAGAAAAGAAAGACAAGGTTAGTAGTGATCATGAACAGCCAATCAAGATTCGTGGTGAGCCAGACGCGAAGATCCCCAAAGAGTTTCGTCGCACCTTCTTGAAAGACGAGAGATCCGATGATAAAAGCAACGATGGCGATACTGGAAATAACGAATACAGGTGTGAGGTAAATCTCTAAACCGAATAACTTCTTATATTCCTTTTCCTGCATATACTGTGGTTGTTTTCCTTCTTCGTTCATTTCAAAATTCTCCTTTTTCAAAGAGTTGTCAGCTATCGGTACTCGGTTTTCGGTTAAGAGGTTATTTGTGGCAGTTACCTTTCCGGCGACTGCTACAACAAACGCTTTAACTGAAAACTGATAACTGAAAGATTTTTCGCAGAAAAATCGTACTGCAACTATTTAGAAATAATAACCGAAGTTGAAATTAAGTCTCCAATGCCACCTGTTATTTCCGTTGGCACCTACATGATTAACCCCTGTAAGGATATTCCCGTAGGCATCACCCGTGTTACCGACAAAAAAGTTGCCGTCGGAGAGCGCTATATCACTATATACATACAGTGCGCCCAAGATTGTCCAGCTTGCCCCGAGCGTTACAAGGGTACTGGCGTTGTAGTCATCCACTGTTTTAAGGACAGTGCTCCACTCCACGTAAGGCGTAAGGCTGTCAACCCATGAGATACTTGAGGTATCTATACCGCCGTAACGCAACGAGAGCGCGGGGACTAATCCGGTTGATGCAACAGGCCATGCGAAATCGTAAGCCCCCATCGGAATGAGATCACCGGTGCCCCAAGGGGTTTCGTCAGCAATATTATGCGCGTAGTAAGAGAATTGGGAGAAAAGGGTGAAATCCGCGAAGGTGTTCTTCGCGTGTGCGGAGAAGGCATAGTGGTTTCCGCTATCATCGTCCCCCACATTTGTCCCTTCCAACAAGCCGTATTGCAGGGATACACCAACATCCGCGATGTTCTCAAGTGCGTAGATTGCCCGGAGGTTAAATTGGAGTAGTTCATCATATCCGTTTTCACCCGCACCCCACTCAACGTTTCCCGTTGCATCAGCGTTTTCTTCCCATTTAACGACATCATAACTGTAGCGAGAACTTGCCAGACTGCCATACTTTATCAGTTGAGGTTCGCTCGTAAGGAAGGCCCCTACGTCAAGTGTCAGTTTATCAAAGGTCCCATTCCATGTGACGCCTAAGTCCATGTCGTCGGCGAGTCCGACATAAAAATGCTGGTCAAAAAACCAGCTTGTCGAAACGCCGTAAGCAGTCGGACCGAAGGGTGCCCGCACAATACCCGCTTTAACTGTTCCGGAATCACCGAGGTTATACCCAAGCCATGCGGTGTGTATCATGCTGTAGCCATCATACCACCGGTATTCGAGCCGACCGATGATGTTGTTATAGTCGAGATCCGCATTGAGGCGAAAAATCTCAAGGTCAACATCACCTATTTTTTCGCCTCGGGGATGGGGGTTTTCCTCATCACCGTAAGCACCGTATGCGTAGTTTACACGCATCGCCCCACCGACTTTAATCGGACTTTTCTTCGGTTCTGCAGCTTCAACTGTTTCTGCAGCCTCTTCGGTTGTATCAGCCGCCATCGCGAACGGAGAAACCATTAGCAAAAATGCGATGCCGAAACTGAATATGAAACGTATCTGTTTATACACCAGTTCTTCCCCCTTAGGTAAGTAATAGTGTGCGTTAAGTATAAGAAACAAAAGGTTTTGCGGTGGAAGGATCGTTCACGTTTAACCGGTGGAAAGATCGTTCACGTTTAAACCATTAGAAGTTCATATTAAATCAATAAATCAATGAAATTATGTTAGGACTTACGCAATTTTCTTACAGGTCGCTACGACTACACGCCGCTGGCGAGGTTTCTAACGGAAACACCCCAGCAAAAACACCTCACCAGCGTGGAAGTTGCGTAAGTCCTATATGTAATGCAATTAATTGTAGTGCTACCGTTTATTCAGACCAAAAATTAGCAAAGTTAAGACAAGTTTTTTTCCTCAAATTCGACAGGGGTCAAATACCCTAACGCTGAGTGAGGGCGTTTGTGATTATACACCTGTGTAATAAAATGCCCAATGCGGGTTCTCGCTTCATGGATGTCCTCATAAGCGTTGAGATGAACTTCTTCTTCCTTGAGCGTGCGGATAAGCCTTTCAGCATATCCGTTCTCCCAAGGGCACCCTCGCCGGGCGACTGAAATCTCAATGTCATGATGCCTCAGCCGTGAGATATACGCATTTGAAAGATACTGAACACCTTGATCCGAATGATGGATCTCTGGGATACTTTGACATAATGCTGTCTCTAAGGATTTCAACGTCAGAGATTGCGTCAAGTGTTGACTGATATGCCACCCTCTGATCCTGCGCGTGAAGACATCCATGAGCAGAGCAACATAGATGAAGTGTCCTTTAAGACGGACGTAAGTAATATCGCCCACCCAGACCTGATCACATCGGGAGACCTCAAGGTTTTCAAGGCGATTTTCCCAGGGACGCACACCTTCAACAGAATTGGTGGTTTGACAGACACGTTTGACGGAAATCGAGAGATTGGCGGATTTCATCAATCGGGCGACACGTTTATATCCGACGGTGTGTCCGCAACGCACCAGTAATTGCGTGATACGCCTATATCCATAAGTCGGATACCGCAGAGATAACCGCTCTATGTCCTCCCGGAGGACTTCTTCATAGGGATCGCTTTTCGGTTGATAATAGAGATTGCTTCGATTGAAACCGAGTGTCTCACATATCTGCCGAACCGAAAAGTCTGTCCGTAATGCCTCAACCATGTCTCGCTGCTCCATCGGGGTCAACTCAAGTAAGTTGAGGCTTTTTTTTCGATGTCAAGTGCCAGGGTCAACCGTCCAACAAGTTGCTCAAGTTGGGCAATCCGCTCCGCATCGGCATCAGAGTGTTTATCAGCGGGTTCAAAGAGGGTCGCCGCATTTTCAAGAAGCTGTCGCTTCCACTTTGAAAGTTGTTCATCGCTGAGATTGTGTCGCCGACACACTTCTGCTTGTGAACTTTCACCGCTGAGTGCCTCAAGAACAACTTCGGCTTTAAACTCGGGCGTGAAGTTTCTTCGTTTTCGTTTTGCCATCGGATACTCCTTTCAAGTAGATGGATATTATACCACAATCTTGTCTTAGGGAGTGGCCCGAATTTCCGGTGGCAGTACAGTATCGGCGCACAGCAGCAACGCATACATTATAGACTGGGTGTATCGGTAAAATCCGTTGAGTATTGATGTGTCCGTTTTGCATAGTTGTCACCTTATGGACGGCTTCGAGGAGCCATTATGGTGTACAATTCGAAGAATTATACAAAAAATGTCGTTTTTTGTCAATATTTTTTTTCAGTTGCCTCAGAATCATCAATTGTTTTTAGTGTTTTGTCACCTTTAAACCGATAGGGGGTTCGTCGTAGCAGAATTCATTGTGCTTTCGGACGTGCGATAATGCACGTCGCATTTGGGGTTTTTGCTGGGGTGCTTCTTCAAGTACGCCGCAAAAATCGCGCGACTACGAACCACCGCTCAACGCAAGGTTCACGAAGCACTTTCACGAGAACTTTCTCCAATAAAGTTGTAAATTTCTTCGACTTCACTCGGATTAGTCCGAAACCATTCTGTTCTCAGGGACTCGCATAGATGTTTTTTGCGCTCCTTTAGAGTATCTTTTATGATATCCTCAGTCTCTTTGGGTTTATCGGTCTTAATATGGAGACCTATCTTGAAATTTTCTGGATCTGTGGCTTGCTCTCTAAGTCTTTTTTGTAGTGGGCGCGTAGTTTTGCCGATCTTGCATTCCCAAACACTTTGCCCCTTGGATTCCGCGCTATCTCGATCCCACTGATAATAGTAAAGGTAGACTGAATTCCTACCGGAGCCGATAGTTCTTTCAGACTTAGAAAGTGACCAACTGCCTGTCAGGTTGCCTAAATCTATATTATACTGCTCAGCACCAGAATTGATGAGTTCAGTGGCAGTGTTCTCACTAATTCGCATGTGTTCGCCGAGCTTTGCGGGCATATTTGGTATCCAGTCCCTAAGCCACCACTTGAATTTATCAGGAGTGTCATAACTTTCAAGCATTAGATCCTTAATAGACTGCTTATAGATATCCGGGCTAGCGATCTTTTCAATATCATCAGCACTAAGTCCAGTTCTAAGTTCCAACTCCTCATCTTTAGGCTTTCGACCTAAGGACCAATGCCAGCATAGAGAGGCAAGCCCTTGAGTAGAAGCACGACTGTCAGTGTCCATTCTAACTTGTAGATGTCCCCTTCGCCAAGCAGTTAATTTTATTACCTGCTCTATCGGCATATCTGGTGCTGTGGACAAAGATACAAGTTCTTCTTTAATTGTTTCAGCCAATTTTGGTAGAAGACGGCGTGCGTACCTACTACCCGGATAAATAAGATCACAAACCTTTTCTTCTGTCTCTCCTGTCTTACGCTTAAGATGCACTTCAATCCGTTTAGAGGCAGGTATTACAGACACCGACTGTATTTCTGATACATCGGCAGTATGGTTCCCTTGGAAGATAACTTTCATTTTTTCTCCTTTTGGATCAGAAAGACCAATATCCCCACTCAGGATTGTCTGCCAATCCTCTATCCCGTAGGGATCTAAGGGCATCATCGACTATCTGCTTTTCATTTTCTGATAATATACCATGTGCTTCCTCTACATGATTAACGATTTTCCACCTGGGAACACGGGTCTGGCCTCTAAATTGTTGAAGAATGAGCTCTCGAGATCTCCCGATTGTCAGATATTCTGGGGTGCTCATTATTGTTTTCCTCGTTTCTTCGGAATTTTCATCATAATCAAAAACAATCTTAATCGCTTCATCTTTCTGGTTTAGAGCCATCTCAAAGCCGAGTTGCGCCTCTGTGAAAGGTAGATGATGCGTAATAATCGGCGATACATCGAAACGTCCTTGGGCAATCATATCCATTGCCAATGGGAAATCGTTCGGTGCATCCGGTCCGACGGAGCCGATGAATCGTAGGTTTTTCCTGAAGAAATCTGCGAAGTGAAAATCGTAAACTTCGTCGTCCGGTACACCGAAGGCGAGGAGCGTTCCGCCGCGTTTGAGGAGTTGGAGACACTGGTTGATCGTTTCCGTCTGGTGTCCGACGACTTCAACAACCAGATCCGCCATTCTGCCTTCCGTAATCTCTTTGACCGTGGCGATCGGGTCTTCTTTAGCGGCGTTAATGGTGTGTGTGGCACGCATTTTCTTGGAAACTGCGAGCCGGAAGTCAACAACGTCTGTCGTGATTACCGTCCTTGCACCAAGGTTGCTCAGCATATGTGTAAAGAGAAGTCCCATCGGTCCCTGCCCGATAACGACTGTATCAAGATTGAGGAGGTTCGGGAGTTTCCGACACGCCCAAACCACGGTTCCAAGCGGTTGGGACATCAGGATACAATCTTTTCGTGGGAAATCCGTCAACGGCATTGTGACGCTTTCATCCGAGAGGAAGTATTCTGAGAGCCCACCGACGTGGCGTGGCAGCGCGAGCACCTCGTCTCCTGGCTTGAATCTATCTGATTTGCTGTCGGTGACAACACCGATCGTTTCGTGAATCGAAAGCCCTGGTCCAAGTGGATAACTTTCTGCCGGGTGTTCAAGAACGAACGATGGCATATCAGTTCCGCAGATAGCACTGTGGACAGTTTTTATCATCACCGTGCCGTCCGGATGGTCAGCGAGATTCGGTTGTTCTATGTCAATAATTTCGATCTGACGGGGTGCAACAATTTGCCCAGCTCTCATATTTTTTTAACTCCTTATCGATTAGATAATGCCTTCAAGACGTGTTGATGGAGTTTTCCGTTAGTCGCGACGATGCCGCGATTCTCGGACATCCGTTTGCCTGTCAAAAAATTAAGAGGCGCGCCGTTCGCATCTGTGACTGTACCGCCTGCTTCCTCAACCACAATCATCCCTGCAGCGTGGTCCCAAATACATTCTCGGTAATCTGGGTATGCCGGATTCGGGAGACGGATATATAGAGACGCTTCACCACGTGAAACGATACCATACTTCGCTTGGCTGTCCATCTGGACAGGCGATGCTGTAATTCCAAGTGCGTTCGCAATCTTGGCGTGTGCATCACTGTCCCCATGTGTAGACTCGAAACTTTCTGCAAAGCGGTGGACCATCTCTGATATGTGTACTTGTTCTAAAAGTTCACCCGTTTTGGTATACAGGTGTGTGCCTTCGCCACGAATTGCGACAAAGAGACACCCACGTTCAGGTTCTGCAGCGTCCAACCGGTAAGGCAGATTCGGGCATCCCAAGACACCGAGTTGAACAACACCCTCAACTATATACGCCAACGCAATCGCGTACTGATCATGGCGAAGAAAGCCTTTCGTGCCGTCAATCGGGTCAAGTGTCCAGAAGTTTGGTCCGACCTCACCACTCCCTCTATCGATCCATTCGCAGACGGTTTCTGCTGAAGGCGATGTATCTTGGGAAAAGCGGTTCACGTAGTCTGTGACGCGTTCCAAAAGCGACGCGTTCTCTTTGAGTGCTTGTGCGTCCTCCTCCGCGACAATAGTATCATCGGGAAAAGCATCACCAATCGCTTGACATATCAGTGCCTGTGACCCGAAGTCAGCGACGGTTACAGGACTCCGATCTGTCTTTTGAATCGCATCTGTTGACACCATCTCCGCTTGTACTTGTTCGCAGAGTTGTATCGCTTTTAGAACGGCATCAACGGCGATCTGTGGTTTAGCTTTCGGCTGTCGGAGACCTTCAGCCTGGCTTCGCAGTGAGAACAAAGAAGATTTTTGATTTGACATTAGTTTCCTGTTTAGTTTGTAGGGTTGGGTCACCCAACCCCTACGACGGATAGCCCGCTGACAGCCGAAGGCTGACTGCTATTTCAGCGACTGTTAAATTTGTTCATTGCTGTCAGGATGTCGTCTCTGACGAGGGTTTCAAGGGCATCAACGGCACGATCGACAGTATGTGCTATCTCGATTTCTTCATCTTCCGAAAATTCAGTAAGGACATAATCGACTAAGGCACCGATCGGTTCACCAATGCCGATACGTAAACGTGGAAACACTGGGGTACCTAAACGATGGATGATAGATTTCATCCCTTTTTGTCCGCCATCGCTGCCTTTCTGCCGTATCCGAAGCACACCGATGTCTAAGTGAACATCATCGTAAACGATGCAGAGTTCAGACAGTGGAATCTCAAATCGCCTGACGAGTGCGGCGACAGCGGCACCGCTGTTGTTCATATATGTCATCGGTTTGGCGAGGATGATAGATGTGTCGTGCCAGGTTGTCTGTATAACGAGCGAATTGCAAATTGATGTATGCGTCGGACGCGGAAACCGAGAGTTTCGTTGACAGAATGCTTCGTAGAGCGCGTCAATCACGCGGAAACCGACGTTATGTTTTGTGTGCTCGTAGCGCATCCCTGGATTGCCGAGTCCGACGATGAGTTTTACTTTTTTCTCCATGCTGGGTCCGGTTCGTGTCGTATTTGGTGTTATAAGTTGGAAATAGTTTTTAGTTGTTGGTTGTTGGTTGTTAGTTAAGAGGTTTCTGAGAATATATCATTCTTCTGTGAAGTTGAGGGTCTTTCTCTTAACTTATAACTTATAAGTTATAACTTATAACTTATAACTTATAACTCCTTTGTTGTTTTACTGAGGAAGACGTAAAGGTTGCGAAAGATTGAGATGTCCAGCGATCGTTTTCACTTCTTCGCCATTGATTAAAATCTGGACCTGTTTAATATCATCAGGGAACGCGTCAAAGACGGTTTTGAGAATTGCCGTGACTGTCAGAAATTCTGCTGTTGTGCCGCCAATATGTCCATCGGTGAGATGGTTTGAGAAGTCCAAGTACGCGGTCTGTTGGCTGTCGATATAGACTTCGTTGAGTTCTGTTCCACGGGGGATAGTGTTTCTGAAGTTCGGCGGTGTTTCCTGAATGAGTGCTCTGACCACCTGGCTCAAACGTGGTCTAAGTTCTCTGTGGAGTCGCCGTTCAGTTTTAATCGGAACGAGTGTGAGCGCAGTAGTATCAAGCAGAAATAGATTGACCTCTTGTGGTTCCGGCGGCGTATCTACAGGGTTGGCGGCTGTCGGTATCAGCGGCGGAGCAACTGGTATTATCACCTGCTTCGACCTTTCGATTAGCAATAGTGTTACGCCGAGACAGATGAGGCCCGCAATGAGAGTTATTCCCCAAATTACTAAGAGTCTCGAAAAGCCAGCACTGTTATGAAGTTTCGCCATTTTTGTTCTTTGAGAGGTATTCGTTGCTGCCTGATCGTCTATCATGGTTCTGCCTTAATTTGTCGTAAACCGTTTGATGTTCAATTATTCTATTGCTGTTGTGGAGGTCTGCTGGTTGACAGAAGATATGTATCGTTGAAGTGCGCGAGTAATCGCTTGTGAAACGCTTTCGGTGTACTCAGCATTAGAAAGTTTTTCTAAATCCTCAACGTTAGAAAGGTAACCGAGTTCTAAAACGACAGCGGGCATATAGGCTTCGGATAACGCGATGAGCGGAAGGTCGATAATCTGAATTGGGGTTTCTGTTAGAAAGTTCAGTTCTGTTTGTAGTGCGCGTGCAAAGTCATGGCTCTGCTTTAAAAAATTGACTTGGGTGAGAACTTTTAACCGTTGTCCTGTAAGTGCTGGCTTGGTAGTACTTGGGAAACGGATTTGTCCTTTGGGGTTGTTGAGGTAGATCCTAATGCCTTTTTCATGCGGTGAGAAAGAGGCGTTACAGTGTAAACTGAGAAAGAGTTGTCCTCGGTTCTGCTTAGCGACCTGAATGCGCTCAAGCTGTGTTCTTTTGATGTCTGTCTCGCGAGTGAGATAAACCTGTACGCCTTGCTGTTTGCTGATCCGTTGGAGCTGTTTTGCGAGTGCGAGAACGACATTTTTCTCAAGGATCCCGGTGCTGCCTTCGCAGCCTTGATCGTTTCCACCGTGTCCCGGATCGACAATAATTCCCCAATTCTGGGTGTTATTTTTCTCGATAGGTGTCCATGTCCCTTTGGGTCTTATCTGTAACCTATTCAAGTTGGAATTGTAGATGACATCAACATCGTTGAGAATTGGCAGGAGTTGCTTAAAAAAGGCGATAGGCAGCATGGGGCGCTGGCCAATAATTATAGGCGGTGCAGAGAGCGTAACTGTCTGTCCACCCGGATCAATGCTAACAGTCGGTTTATCCATTTGCAGGCGGATTTGCCTACCTTTGGTTTTAAGGGTGAGTCGTTTTCGGGGATGGTTATATTGATGGGTCGTCGCGGGATCGATGACCTGTTTCACCGCGTCAACGGGTAGGTAGACCTGCTCTTCTCGATGTTGGGCAGGCACCTCCGCGATGGTTTTGCCATCTGCGTCAATGAAGCGGACGGTGGGTTGTTGTGCGATACTGCTAAGCGTGGCAGCAAAAACAAGAATGCCTAAGAAAAGCACGCCAATTTTAAGACGGACAGCGTACTTATTGACGTACTTTCCTTGTGCTTTCTTGATACAGATAGTGTTATTCGTCCTCGTCGTCGTCCCTGCGCCTACGGGAGATAATCTCGGGTTCCGAAGGCTGTTCAGCGGCTTCTTCACCTTCTTCACCTTCACCTTCTTCACCTTCTTCAAGCTCTGGTGTT
Source organism: Candidatus Poribacteria bacterium (assembly GCA_965208735.1). Classification (GTDB taxonomy): domain Bacteria; phylum Poribacteria; class WGA-4E; order WGA-4E; family WGA-3G; genus WGA-3G. The sequence continues at coordinate 2,053,335 of CBDBPM010000002.1, read as the reverse complement.
TCTTCTTCAAGTTGGACGCGCGGTTGGCTGACCGTCGCTATAATCCGGTGGGGTTCATCCAGGATTTCGATGTCCTCATCAAGGCTTAAATCACTTACGTAGATAGAATCACCGATATCCAATTCACCTACGTCAACCGAAATATCGGTCGGTGTTCGCATCGGTAGACAGTGAAGTGCCACGTGGCGGAGCGGAAATTCGAGAGTGCCTCCCTCCTGCACGCCGACCGAATTGCCTTCCAAGACTATGGGGACGGCTGATGTCACCGGTTCATCAAGAGAGATTCTGATGAAATCCGCATGGACCAGCATCTGCTTATCCACCGGATGGCGTTGAATCTCTTTGATAACAACGGTTTCACTCTCCGCTTCACCGATTACCATATTAATGACGACGTTTTCGCCATAAGTTCGTAGAAATTGTTTGAAGGTTCGCGCATTGAGTTGAATGGACAGGGTATCTTGCGAACGTCCATACAACACAGCGGGTACACCACCTTTACGTCGTAGCTCACGTGCATTCTGCTTCCCGAAAGTGTCGCGTTGTTGAACCTCTAATTTTGCTTGTAGCATTTTAGTATTCTGCCTTTTTCTTTAATATATTCAAGAACCATGTCAAAAAGGAGACAGGGCGGGTAGGATTCGAACCTACGCATGCAGGTGCCAAAGACCTGTGCCTTACCGCTTGGCCACCGCCCTTTAATCATCAATGTATATACCGATAGGACTGGTTACCGTCGTCTTACAAAAACTGACCTTGTTTCTGAAGTGTGATTCGCTCTGACGTGCTGCTTCACTATCATGCATCATCGCGAACAACGTAGCACCGCTCCCCGACATCAACGCGCCACAACAGCCGGACTGCATAGATAGCTCGGTTTTTAGCGCAGCGATTTCGGGATGTTCGGAAAAAACTGGTAACTCAAGAAGATTGTAAAGATTTTCCCCGATGCTGAGGACATCACCCTTCTCTATATAAGTCGTTACAATTATACCGTCTTTTTCGTGTTTTGTCAAGGGAAAATTTAACTTTTTAAAGATAGCCGCTGTTGAGATTTCAATGCCTGGGTTTAAAAGAATGAGTGGTAGATCGGGGAGTGCAGGAAGACGCGTGAGTTGGTCGCCGATGCCGAAACCTAATGCGGCACCGCCGTGCAGGCAAAACGGAACATCTGCGCCTAACTGAGCCCCGAAGCGCATTAGGGTTTCTTGAGTGAAACCGAGCCCCAAAAATTCGTTCACACCGTGAAGGACAGCGGCAGCGTTTGCGCTTCCACCAGCGAGTCCAGCTGCCACCGGAATCCGTTTATGGATGTCAATTGAAATGCCACCGATACCGCCTACTGCGTCGCTAAGAAGCTGCGCCGCTTGGTATGCCAGATTACGTGAATCGCACGGAACCCCTGGATGTTCACAGTGAACCGTTATGTCCTTCGTCTCTTGTTTGGAGATGATAACATCGTCGTGCAATCCGATGGAATGGAAGATCGTTTCGAGGTTATGATAGCCGTCCTCGCGTTTGCCTACCACATCCAGATAGAGGTTGATTTTCGCATGGGCGCGGACTCGTATATTTCGCACGGTTAGATCCACTACTGTCCTAATTCCGACAATGGGATGATTTCAAAGTCCTCCGATAGAAACGGTGTCGCGTCAAACTTGCTATCCTTAATCTCAACATTCAGTTCAACTTTAGCGATTTTCACAGCGACCCGCGTCTGTTCGAGTGGTCGTTCGATTTCAACTTTATGTGGACGTAGAATGCCACCCACGCTGTGATAGTCGGAAAAAGTGGCGCGTTGCTGAAGCACGCCAATTTCATCGTAGATATGCCAATCTGTCACTCGCGGTTCCCGATCACGGACAAACAGGGTGACGGTTTCTACATATCCCTCTTTGATCCCTGGACGCGTGATCGTAAATTTTGCACCGGAACTTTCAACGGATATAAAATTATCGGTGCGTCCGTCAAGGAACGGATTGGCGAAGATCGCACTCAACACATCTGACACGCGTAAATCCACACCGAAAATCTCTCGTAAAGCCCCGTCGGATAGTGGGCCGTGGTAAGTTCTCTCTTCGTTGAGAAGCGCAAGTACGAATTGATTCTCGTCTTGATTAGCGATTGCGATGGCACGCGGTTCATTGATCGGTCCCAACGCTTGGATCAGAAGTAATTCGCCGCCGTTTTCCGATTTCTTATACCATAACGATTCCCGAATTTCCTCGCGCTGTTCACCTTCTTCAATGGTTACCGCCATCTGGATAATCTTTAAAGAGCCGGTGAGATCGTATCTCGCTTGCAGTGTATTGAGGATACTATCTACTTCCACACGGGTGGCGGGTGACAATTGAGGCGTGGAGGTAGTTGGACTACATCCGACAATGAGTACAAATAGGAGTAGACACACGCCGCATCCTATCCGAAAAATTTCGGGCTGGAGACCGTTCCTACTTGAAATTAGGCGTGGAGGACGTAGCATCTTAAAGAACTTCCGACATCGATTTTTCAACGATATTAACGGCTTCCTCAACGTGGGCTGCGTTGATATTGAGCGGCGGCAGGAATCGGAGGACGTAATCGTTGGTGCATATCGTGACAAGCCCGTTCTCAATACATTTCGCTGCGAGCGGTTTGGCATCGACTTCCATAACTAAACCACGGAGCAAGCCTTTCCCACGTACCTCTTTAATCGGATATTTATCCTTAAGTTCCATGAGTCCGCCTGCGAGGTAATTCCCCATTTTAACGGCGTTCACGGCGAGGTTCTCTTCCAAAATCGTTCTGACGGTTGTGGCTGCCGCAGCAGTAACTAATGGATTACCACCGAATGTCGCTGCATGGGTGCCGGGTACAAAGCTCTCCGCTATGTGTCGTTTCGCTAACATTGCCCCGATGGGTACACCGCTACCGAGTGCCTTTGCCATCGTAATCACATCCGGCACAACGCCGTAACTCTGGTAACCAAAAAATGTCCCTAATCTCCCCATCGCTGTCTGTACTTCGTCAAAGATTAGTAGCAAGTTATGTTTATCACAGAGTTCTCGTAATCCGTGGAGGTAGCCATCGCTTGGCATATTAACGCCACCTTCGGACTGAATCGGCTCGACCAAGATAGCACAGGTCTTTTCGCTGATAGCGGCTTCGGTTGCTTTTAGGTCGTCGAACGGCACGTATGTGAAACCTTCAAGCATCGGTTCAAACCCAACGTGATATTTTGTCTGTGCGGTGGCGGTGATGGTTGCCATTGTCCGTCCATGGAATGAGTTGTCCATCGTGATGATTTCGTATGCATCCGTTTTGCCACTGTCTTTGGCGTATTTCCGCGCCAACTTGATCGCTGCTTCGTTCGCTTCGGCACCGCTATTACAGAAGAAGCACTGATCCATATCGGAGTTATCGATGAGCAGTTTTGCGAGTTCTGCCTGCGGTTGAATATAGTAGAGGTTGGACGTGTGCAGTAGGTTGCCAGCCTGCTCACGGATGGCTTCAACGACTTTCGGGTGGCAATGTCCTAAACCGTTGACAGCGAGTCCGCCAAGGAAGTCGAGATATTTTTTGCCATCGGCATCCCAGAGATAGGGTCCCTCGCCTTTAACGAATGCGAGACTTCTGTCGCCGTAGGTATTAATGATGTATTCTGTTGCCATCGCTTTAATTTCAGCGGTTGTCATTCAATGTTCTCCTTTATTGTTGGGTGTGTGCCCTTTCTGTGCCGGTGCGGTTCCAAACTGCATCTACCGCATTTGGGGTGGATATTACCAATTGGTATAAGCACCGTCGTCGCGTTGGTAGCCGTGAGGCGGTCCGTATTCTTGGGTTGTGACGTTGGTAAGTGCATCCTCATTGAATTCGATACCGAGTCCTGGGCGTTCAGGCGGTAAGAGATACCCGGATTCAAACGGCACTTGCACGGGGAACACATCAGTTAGTGAAGACATTGGAGCACGTGGAAGTTCTTGTACCCCGACGAGCGGTGATGCTAAGCAGAGATGCAGGCACGCCGCTGTAGATACGGGTCCCAACGGGTTGTGCGGTGTTATATAGATGTAATGCGTTTCGCACCATCCTGCGATTTTACGTGCCTCGGTTAATCCACCGGCGATGCAGAGATCGACACGACAGTAATCCATGAGATCTTCTTCGATGACTTCTCGGAATGTCCACTTGCTGTCAAATTGTTCACCGACTGCAAGTGGCACGGAGGTCTGCTGCCGAAGCCGCCTGAGACTGGCGGGGTTTTCTGCCCGAAGCGGGTCCTCAATGAAAAATGGATTGTAGGGTGCGACCTTGTTGCAAAAATCGAGGCTATCTGCCGGATCGAGGCGGGTATGCACGTCAATCAGTATTTCAAGATCGTCGCCGAATGCTTGACGAACGGCTTCCACCTGGTTAATACAGTTTCGGATCGCGCGTCTGGGTTCAAACGTTCCGCCGTCAGAGTTGTCAACCACGCTCCATCGAACGAACTTCCAACCGGCTTCGTAGGTTTGCCGACAACTCTCGACGATTGCATCAAGTGAGCCACCGCCGTTATGCGGATAGCAGACGACTTTATCTCTGGTGCGTCCTCCCAAGAGTTCATAAACAGGGACATTCAGTGCTTTTCCTTTGATGTCCCAGAGTGCAATATCTACGGCACTCACTGCTGCGGATTGGACGACACCGCCGGGGAAGAAACCTCCACGGAACATCATTTGCCACAGATGCTCAATCCGAAACGGATCTGCGCCGATAAGGAACGGCTCAAATGAGCGAATGACTTCGGCTAAAGCGAGCGCGCGGCGGCGTAACCCGCCCTCTCCGACACCGTAGATACCAGCATCGGTTTCGACCTTCACGAAGAAATGACCGCTTTCCGAAACAAACGATTTGACTTTGGTAATTTTCATAATTTTTTAACTATTGGGTTTTTGCTCCGTTTTTTCCTTCGGCAAAAACGGGTTTCCGATGAATTTGGGCAGCATCGGTGTTCATTGCTGGGTTACTATGTTTCTACACGGCATCTAACGTTGGTGTGTTGTCCTGACAATAAACCGGACGGAAGAGTGTCTGGCGTTTGAACGGCATCTCTTCGACATGCTTTGGGTGTGGTTCCCATTTATGCCACTTGTTTCCGACGGTGTTATAGCATTGGAAAATCGCGACCCGATCGGCTGCTTCATCTGTCCACTTCGCACCTGTATGTGTAATCGCCTCTGTGAAAACCAGCATAGAACCAGCAGGACAGGTGTAATCTTCCCACAGCGGAGAATTGCGATCTTCGGTTGACTTCGGAGCCGGAAACGCGCCTTTGTGACTACCCGTAAGGAACATCGTTCCACCGCCGCCTTCTTGGACTGGATTGAGTTCCCAGACGACGCGCGTCAACCCGCTGTGTGCTTTATCGTGATGCAGGTGATACGTATGTGAGTTACCGGGGAAATTGAGCATCCCGCGCCCACCGTGCGGACGGAAATTGTCGTGTCCGTTCGCTCGAATGGTGAGGAACGTGCCTTCTAATCGGAAGCCGTAGCAGTTCTCGTTGGCATAACCAGAAGTAAGGAACTCGTTCATGAATCCCAACACAACGGGATGATCTGTTAGCGGTTCAAGGGGGCCGCCGATGGGTGAGCGGTGGTGTTCAGGGATTGACTCGGGATCCTGCTTGAGTTGGTAACAGAATTCGCGCATCTCTTTAACCTCAGTTTCGCTGAGTACACCTGGGAACAGGAGCCACCCGCGGGTATCAAAGAGATAACGTTGTTCTTCCGTAAGCGGGATCGGTAGTAGATTGTCAGCGTTTGTCGTGGGGTTCGGCATAGTTTTGTCCTTAGAAGTTATCAGTTGTCAGAGGAATAGTTATCAGTCCGGTTTTCTGCGAAAACTATTCATACAAACGTTCATCTTCCAGTGATAGCCAAGTGCCGTAGTCGCGCGGCATCTCTTTTACTTCGCCTAAGCCTGCTTCTGCACGCCACTGTAATAGCGGATGCTCTCGGTTTTTCTGAGGCAGTTCCACACGTGTGCCGTGAACAGCAGACTCGAAGATTGCCATTAGAATCTCAATAACATGGCGACCTTCTTCGCCGTTAGATTCATGTTCTCGGTTTTCATCCAGTGCGTTTACATATTCGTCAACGAAGCAATAATCGTCGGCGTTCGCGCCTTTGTCTGGGTCAAAATGCTCAGGGTAGATAGAAGGGAGTGCCTTCCACTGGTCGTGTGTACCGTCAGGAACGAAATGGGGTGTGGGTAGCCACCACGAACCTTTGAGTTCTGACCAGAAAAGTCTACCTTCAGTGCCGTAGAGTTCCATGACATAGGCATCGGTATCGACCTTCGGGAATCGGTGTTGGATAAGGGTGCCGGTGACATTTCCGTCGAATTGGAGCGTTGCTGTAACGTATTCACCGGCGACTGTTCCCATACCAGCCGGTGAGGGCAGCACATCATCGTGTCCGATGGTACGTCCACCTGTTGTTGCCTGTGCCACAACGCTTCGACATTTCCCACCGAAACGGAGTATATTGTTGATGACATGCGTTCCGATGTTCATTAACCCGTAACCAGCGTAGTAGCCTTTCCCACTGGCGTAGATATAACGAATGTCGCCGATTTTTCCTTCGTTTAAAGCTTTCCCAACTGCCTGCATCGATGGACTCGTGCGTCGTTGATGATGTACGGCGACGCGAGCGTTCTTCTCTTTCGCTTTCGCCAGCACTTCATCCGCTTGAACGAGATCGATACAGAGTGGTTTCTCTACCTCAATGTTCACACCGTGTTCGAGGACACGCATACAGAGTGGATGGTGTGCCTCTGTTGCTGTCGGGATAGCGACAATGTCGGGTGTTGTCTGCTGGATCATCTCGTCTATATCGGTGAAGTGTGCTGAGACGTTTACGATTTCGCCGAGGGTATCTAACCGCTCTTGGACGAGGTCGCAGAGTGCTACGATTTCGGTACGTGGGTGTGCGTAGTATGCTTTTGCTGCTGAGGTGCCACGACTCCGACACCCCAGTATGGCAACGCGATAATTTTTCATATTTTTAATAATTGGGTTTGCGCTCGACTTTTTCCGCCCCTTCCCAGTAACGGGTGGGGACCCCTGTCAAAAGCCGGTTTCCGATGGGCTTCAGCCATCCTTGTAACAATTAAGGTTTTCCTTTTAGCCTCACACTGACTCTAATAGCGATTTGATAATATTAACCTATTTGAGGGCTGCTGTCAAGTTTTTTGTGGGTTTATCCGAGGGTCATTCAATATAGCGAAATGCTGCGAATGCTTCTTTTGAAACACAACGCCCACGAAACAAGGATTGTCCAAACTTTAGTATTTTAGAATTCACTATAAAAAAGATACCAAATGGTATCTTTTTTTGCTTTTTGGCAATTTTTCAAAAATGGTTGAGAATCCAGTCACTGTGTAGGTTCATGGGCGTTTTTCTGTGATATCCCGTTTAAAAAAATGTTACCAAGGGGTTGGTTGTCGGTTGTCAAATGTTCTGAAGGGCAGGGGTCAAGGGTAGGATGCCCGGGGACTGCATCTCCAAAATCGCCTGTCCTTCTATTTCAATGAGCCGTATGACTTTATAGCGATTGGTATGTTCGTAGCCATTCCAACTATAGGTGTATCCGCCTGGGTCGTTCCTGCCTGCGTTCGGGTGAGAGTAGATAACATTTGAGTAGACCTGCATTTGGTGTTCACCGACGAGGTATCCCTGATATTGTGCGTTTCGTGCCCACATCGGTTGACGTGTGCTATCGCGGAGTTGCAATTCGACGTGTAAGATTGCTTGTTGATTGTTGACGCGAATGCGCTTCGTGATGTCGGTCTGCCGAGCGATAACAGTCTGCTGTTGGGTGTCAAGGTCTTCAAGTACCTCGACATCTTGCTCGTCAAGTACGAATCTTGAGAGATCGGCGGCGTGGTCTGTCCATAGACTTTTTCCTATATTGTCGTAGTCTTGTGCCATAGGTGTATTATATCGTAAAGCGGTGGAAAATGTCAAGCGGATTTGAAATGGCACCGACTAATAGCATATCCTACAGACCACAGGCTAACAGCCTATGGTACAAAGCGATAGGTGCTACACAAACTACAGATTTTTTACATGTTCACGGTGTTGTTCGCTATTTTTTTACAAATTTGAGAGGCTCCTATTCTACTGGTTATATGGGTTTGTGGCGTTGGCATTCGATTTTTTTTTATGATGCATCTTTTCTGACTCGAAATTCGTCTTTAATAATAGAGGGTGTAAAGCGTATCGCGTTGATTAATTGGAACGGACGCAATATGCAATAATGCACGTCGCAACCCCCCTTTATCCCCCCTTATCAAGGGGCAGGCGGGTACGCCGCAGAATTGCGCGACGACGAACCAATTTGCTTTTCAGCAACGCATCTATTCATAAGAAGTTAGGGAGGATTTCTGATGATTAACTGTAAGTTCCTACTCAGTGTGGTGTTCTTGCTGAGTTTAGTTGTGCCTGTGTTTTCTTTTTAGCCTTCCGGTGGTGTTTTGGTGCTGGATGGTGAGGATGACTATGCGATCCTTCCGTTTGCCGAACACGGTTATATTTTGCCGGGAAATACCGATGAATTTACTGTTGAGGTATGGTTCTATCCGAAAGCTGAAGCTGCGCCGGAGCCAGGAAAGTATAATATTATTTTGAGTCAGCAAGTTCGCTTCGGATTGCAGACAGATAATAAGTGTAGGCGGGTTCCGATCAGTGAGAAAGATGAAGTGTGTGCCTATGGTTCAGCATATCTTGGAGTCGCAGGAGCGCACGGTGTCAGAGTTAGTGATGCTCCCATCAAAAAGAATCAATGGAACTATATGGCAATCATCTTCAAAGAGAGCACGTTTCATTTGGCATACAACGATCAAATCTATCAAAGACCGAAAGAGGATTTTCTGAACGTAATAGTTGAGGATCTGAATTTCCCTGAATGGTTTAAACATTTCTGTGTAGGCGGTTTTGCTAAAAAAGAATTAGTGCAACATATACCTTACTTTCATGGCGAAATTGATGCGATAAGGTTTTCAGATATCGCCCGGTATGATTTACCTGTCGAGGTGGGGACCTCACCTTTTGAGCCGCCACACCGTTTCTCAAACGATAAACACACGTTGGCACTCTGGGATTTTAATGATAAGGAAGGTGCAGATCACTTTGAAGATGAATCAGGGAATGGGTATACATTAATTGGCATGAACGGAGCTGCTACTGGTGGTCCACTTGCTGTCAATCCAAGGACCACCTCTATAACCACGACATGGGGTCAAATCAAGTTGGAATCGTTTTGAGATTCATAGAGAGATTTGGGAGGGAGACCTACGCAGATGAAAAATCTACGAAATCTGTTAATTTTTGCTTGTCTTTTTTTCCTCGTTTTAATTGCGATGCGTGCTGAGGCGATGCCACCGCCTTCACCTGCAGGTGGAAACTATTTAGCCCTTGATGGTGTAGACGACCACGCTATTTTGGACTTTGAAACCTTCGATATCCTCTTGCCGGAAGGCACAGATGAATTCACTTTTGAAGCGTGGGTATATCTAACCACTCCGCCTAACAGGGATACACACCCACTGGTTCTCAGTCAACAGGTGCGGATGTATGTCTGGAACCATGGTCCCAACGTAGGTTTAAGACTAATGGGTACGCTGCACCTTGATCATCCTTTACGTGGAGTGGCGTTTGGTATAATAGAGCCTTTTTTCCCAACGAATCAATGGCATCACGTCGCCTTTCAGGCAGAAGCGGGCGAGAGGGTACTCATCATTAACGATGTCGTGCGCATCTCACGGGGAGGCACAATTCTCGCTGCCGATCTCTCACACGCCAGACATCCACAGGATTTTACAATCGGTGGGTTTGGAGAGAAAATTGAGTCTGATTGGCACGGTGGGCATTTTTGGGGTCATTTTGCGGGCTATATTGATGAGGTCCGCATCTCAACGGTTGCGCGTTACAATACCGCCAGACGCAGTTTCACGCCGCGGAAACAGTTCGAGAATGACGCAAAGACGGTTGCGTTGTGGCATTTTGATGAATCGAGGGGAGTCCAGAAGTTCTTAGATACATCAGACAACGCCTACCATCTGGTCGGTAAAAATGGTGCAAAGACTGATGGTGAATTCGCAGCAGTTGAAGCAGAAGGTAAACTTGCGACGGTATGGGGGCGACTTAAGCGATGAAGGCGAGGTTGGGAATGCAGATCGCAAATGTAAAGCATTCTCACTGCGAAGCAAAATTTGGTCTCCGCGTGTGGGAAACCAAATTTGGGCGTGTACGCTGCAAAACCTCGCCGGTGGCAATAGGATTACAACGGTTACTCTGCTAATGCAATTACGCCGCAGCCGATGCGTGCACCTGCAGCACCTGAGGGTTGTGAGGTGAAATCGTCTGCGCCGGCATGAACGATGATGCCTCTGCCGACAACATCTACGTCAGAACCGGTGTCGATTTCCCAGAGGTCTGTCGTCAATTCAATGCTGCCCGTACCGTCTTCGCCAACAGTGATATTGCCGATGTCGCCGAGGTGGAATTCACCTTCTCCCCACTTCCCGTGTGCAACGCCTGTCGGATTCCAGTGCCCACCTGCCGATGTGCCGTCAGGTGCACTGCAGTCGCCACTTTCGTGGATATGAACAGCATGGATGCCGGGAGATGCGTTTTGAATCTCAATCGTAAGGGAAATTTCGTCGCCAGTTTGTGTAAAAATCGCCATTCCAGTCACGCTACTGTCGCTTGCTGGACCGATTGTGGCGATTGCTTGTTTCGCCGTCGGAGTAGACATAACACCGGCGTGTTGTGCGGCTCTATCGCAGCTGACGAAAGATAGAGAAATGCCAATCAGCAAGAGAAGTGAGGTTTTAATACCAAAGGTGGTTAAGATATTTTTCATTGTTGGATCCTCCATTTAAAGTGGGTTATTTAAACAGTCAGTTAATGTAAACGTGAGTTTGATAAAAGTGAGATGTTGGATTTCCCTTAGGCTTACAACCCGCAACTTGGGTCGTAATTGGTCAATTTTTATTATTATTTCAATTATTAAGATAAAGACTATATCCAACTAATATTATACAATATTTTTAGGGAAAAAGCGAAATTGTTTTCAAATTCACGTTGATGTAAACAAAAAGATAATCTAAGCCGTAATATTGAGGAATGAAATGGTAAATTCTTGAACTATTGAAATACACCTACGGTGTACCTTCCTCAATGCGGATGTGTTGGTTCGGTTTGATATTCTTGCGTTTACTCACAGCACCACTGGGCCATAGGATTTCAATCGTTTTAATGATGGCATCGTCGTTTATGCCGAAGATGGCAGTGAGTTCACTCTGTGAACAGTAACTGGAGCCGCTTTTGACGGTTCGCGTCTGTGTTCCCAAGGCGGAGATTACGCGGATTTGTGCGCCAATACCGTCTCGATTGCTTGTTTGTCCTACGAGTTGGACCTTAATCCAGGCATTGCGATTGCCTCCGTCGTTTCGGAAGAGGTGCGCCGGTCCGTTGGAAGTCGTTACGAGCAGATCCCAATCGCCGTCGTTGTCGAAATCACCGTAGGCTGCGCCTCTCCCGACCATCGGTTTTGCCAAGTCCGCGCCGACTTTGTTAAGTACATCACTAAATTTGCCGTGCGAATCGTTATGAAACAGATGTGGCGGTTGTGCATAGGTGACCTGACTCTGGATAGCGTTGATGTCATTTTCGACGTGTCCGTTGGCGGTGAAGATGTCGAGGTTTCCGTCGAGGTCAAAGTCAAAGAAAAAACATGCGAAGGTAAGCGTCAATAAGGTTGCGTTCCCGATGTGTGCGGCGGGTGCATCGTCGAGGAAGAAGTCGCCTTCGTTGTGATAGAGGTTGAGCATCTCGTTAGAGAAGTTGCCTATGACGAGGCTCTCCTTGCCAGTACGATCGTAGTCAGCGGCATCAATACCCATTGCGCCGGTTGCGACACCGCTTTCGTTATAGGCAACCCCAGTGAGCATGCCGGTTTCGATGAAGGTGCCGTCCCCGTTGTTTTGGTAGAGTTTATTGGGTTGTGTGTCGTTCGCCTCGAAGATGTCCGGCAGTCCGTCAGCATTGTAATCGAAGATACAAACGCCGAGTGATTTGCTCGTTTTGTCCTCAATCCGTGCGCTGCGGGAGACATCGGCAAATGTACCATCTCCGCGATTTCTGAAGAGTTTGCTCGCCTGTCCTTGGTAGGATTCAGGCGTACAGTAGGATTTATTGATGCCGTCGAGGGTACAGAACAGATCGTTCTCTATATTCCATTCAACGTAGTTTGCAACGTAGAGATCAAGGTGCCCATCTTTATTGTAATCGAACCATGCGCAGCTTGTACCGAAACCGGGGTTATGGATACCGGCTGCTTCAGTGATGTCAACGAAGGTGCCATCACCGCGGTTTTGAAAGAGTCGGTCGGTTTCAAGGCAGCTAATATAGATGTCTGGATCGTCGTCGTTGTCGTAATCGGCGACAGCGGCACCCATTCCGTAGAGTGGGACAGCGAGTCCTGCGGATTCAGTGACATCGGTGAAGGTGCCATCTTGGTTGTTGCGGTAGAGTCCCATCGTCTGCCGTTTTCCAGTTGGATTGCCTTCCCAATCTTTTCCGTTGACGAAGAGGATGTCCTGCCATCCATCGGTGTCATAGTCGATGAAGGCGCATCCTGATCCCATTGTTTCGGGGAGGTATTTCTGTCCGAAGGCACCGGAGTTATGGATAAAGTCGATGCCCGCTACGTGCGTGATGTCGGTGAATTGCGGCAAGTTTTGTGCAGCAGCATTAAGAGGAAGGAACAGGCAGCAGTAGCAGAGAAGGAGCGTCTGTTTGATTTTTAGACGGAGATCCAACAGTCTTCCTCCCATGAGGTTTGGATGGCAGTCTGCACATCGGCGACCGCAGCGGCTTCTCGGAAACTTGGGTTGCCCTGTTTTCCGGTATGGATGGCTTGCAGGAACTGATGTGCCTCAATTGTTTTCAGATCGTCGTATCCTAATCCGACACCGGGACCGGGGTTGAAATTACTGTGGAACGGGTGGCTGGGACCGCTCAAGATACGTGTGTATCCGTCCGGGAAACCGTCTTCAGTAGGTAGGTACACCTCAAGTTCGTTCATCTGCTCGAAGTTCCAGCGTAAGGCTCCGGCTGTGCCGTTCACTTCAAACGCCATTTCGCATTTGGGACCGTTAATAACCCTGCACGCCTCCAGTGTGCCTCTGACACCGTTTTCAAACCGGATGAGTGCTCCGACATAGTCTTCGTTCGTAACGGCTTCCGTTTCGCCATCTCCACCGAGTGTGAAGTGGGTACCACCTGTTGTTGCTACGGGACGTTCTGGGATAAATGTTTCCTGCTGTGCAACGACGCTGTCGATACCGCCGCCAACGATAAAGTGTGCCATGTCAATCACATGAGAGAGCAGGTCCCCCAGTGTTCCTAATCCGGCGATCTCTTTCTGAAACCGCCACGAAAGTACGGCTTGCGGATGACTTGCGTAGCCAGCGAAAAATCTACCACGATAGTGGGTGAGTTTACCGAGTTTGCCATCTGAAATCAGTTGTTGCGCGTATTGAACGACGGGTGCCCATCTGTAGTTGTAGCCGACGCATGTCAGGACACCCGCATGCTGAGCGGCAGCATAGATTGCCTTTGTTTCAGCAGAATTCCGTCCGACCGGTTTCTCGCAGAAAATGTGTTTTCCGGCTGCGGTGGCTGCCTTGACAATCTCAAGGTGCATGTTGTTTGGTGCAGCGATATTGACGATCTGTACGTCTGCGTCTGCGATGACCTCTCGGAAATCGGTAGTTGTGCGTTCAAATCCGAAACGTGATTTTGCCTCGTTGGTGCGTTCAACAACGTCGTCTGCACAGGTAATGAGTTTGGGATGGAGCGGAGTGTTGTGGAACCGATCGGCAATCTGGCGATATGCGCGGGCGTGCGTCATGCCCATCCATCCCATGCCGATAATGCCAACGCCAACCGTCTGTTTTGTCTCCATTTTTCGTTTACCCTTCGTTATTCGCTTTTCAGGTGTCCCCATATAGTTGCGAGCTTGGCTTTCGGTTCGACAGGACGTGCTTTTCCCGGACCGCCATCGTCGATATTTGAACCTGTGATTTCAACGTCATCGAAGCGAACTTCGGCATCTGAGATGAACAACCCAGCTCGCCCTGGTCCCAAAAGGTTAGGGTCGGACAGCGTGAACAGCTGCTCATCAATCTGGAACTCAATTTTACCGTTTCTATGAATAGTGGCAGTGAGTTGGTACCATCTGCCCACTTTTATTTGAAAATCGAATTCTCCGAGTGTGACCGGTTCAGCTGGAAATGGATGGAACTTCCTAATACTGATAAAGTTGAAGTCCCCAATGATAGAAAAACGATAATGCTCATCAAGTAGTCCACCAAGTAACTCATTATTGTTAGCATGCATCACGATCCCGAAAGTCGCAGGTTCCTTTTTACTTTTCACTAATTTCGCTCGACAGGACACAGCGTAGTATTCCCATGTAGATTCACCGGTCAGCCACATAGCAAAACTTGATTCGCCCAATGATTCCGCGACAGCTTCACCTTTATCAACCCACCACTTTCCTGCTGCATTTTCCCAATCATCAACGATTTTCCATTCGGACATGTCGTTGTCTTCAAAACTGTCTTTCCAAGTGCCTGCAAGCGCGAATTGGTTCAGAGAAACGCTGCAAATAACGAGTCCGAAGATGAGACATTTTTTAATCATAGTTTTCTCCTTTGCGTCAGAGATGGGTCTCTCGCCGTTATTACTGACTTAATTGTTCTTGAGTTGTCCCCATGTGGTTGCGAGTTTGGTTTGTGGCTCGACAGGACGTGCCTTTCCGGGGCCACCGTTAGGGATATTTTCGCCTGTGATTTCGACATCATCAAAGTGGGCGCGTCCGTCTGCGACGACAAGACCGGCTTGTCCACCTTTTAAGATATCTTCGTCAACGGCAGTAAATACCGTATCGTCAATTTTAAATTCGAGTGTGCCATCCTCGTAAATAGTGGCGGTCAGTTCATACCATGTATCGATTTCGGCATCAAATAGGTAGGTAATGGTGTTCCAATCGTCTTGAACTGCCTTTACCATTCGGACGGTGCCAAAAATATAATCAATAAAAAAGAGATAACGGCTATCCTCTTCGCCTCTATCATGGAGTGTCAGTCCGATGGTTGGGGGTTCATCTTTATCTTCCACCAACTTTACGCGGCAGGAGACGGAGTAGTTTTTCCATGTGAGTTCGCCTGTTAGCCAGAGGCTCATAAAGCCGGGTAAGAAGATTTCACCGACGGCTTCGCCATCGCTAACCCACCACTTTTCAACCTTTCGGTCGATGTTAAAGATTTCCCATTCGCGGGTATCATTATCTTCAAAATCATCACGCCATGTGCCTGCAAAACTGGATTGCGATACCCCGATTAAAAAGCAGGCAAGCATAATAACTGCGATGATTGGTATCAATTTTTTCATTATTTTTCTCCTTATGATTCGGTAATTATGCACTGTCCGTTCGGGTCTGCGTAGGGACAAGAACAGCAATGATCCGTATTTTTATTATAATTACCCCGCTGTAATGCCGAGATTTTTTTCTGCCACTGTTGTGTAGCGTCTTGTAATTCTGCTATGCTGAAGTGTTTCTGTATGTAATGATCCTGTTCAGTAAAGAAGATATTGATTGTTACTGTCGGTTGTTCTGGATAGCGTCGATGTGCCAGCAGGCTATAAAGTTCCATTTCAGGATGATATGCCTCTGAATCTTGGAGATCGCCGGTTTTGTAAATGACGATTTGCCAGTGTCCTGCTTTGTCTTGAAAGAGTCTGTCGAATCTACCCTCAACGATGTGTCCGTCAATATCTGCGTGAACTTGCTGGTTCGTGTAGGTTTTGGCGGCGGCAAACGCTGCTTTTCCGAGTTCGGAGTTGGTAAAATTGTTAATGTATGTACGAAGTGCTGCTGTCGATTCGGTCATTGCTTCAGCATAATTCTCAAGGGCTTGGTCAATGAAGGTATCAAGATTTTCAGTGTCTGATTGCTGTCTGATTTGAGCGAGAGTAGAGCGAATTGCTGTGTCTATATCGGTTTCATCGGAATCTACGTCTTCTTGCCCATTTGTCGGAATTCGTAGGACATTTTCCAACTGATACCGCAGGGGGCATCGGGCATAGTTCGCAAGTTCAGCGACAGAGAAGGCTGCTGAAATACCGGTTGGCTCCGGGACTGATGGTAGGCATTCTGGAAATTCGACGGGTGTTATATCATCCAAAGTTTCATCCGTGGAAGTCCTGTCTTCGAGCTGTCGAAACACGTTGAGTTTGAAAGGTAGACTTGGCAAATCGTTTTCTCCACCACAGATACCGAGGTGTGTGTCGAGCCACTTAAGCATTTCCTGTGCTTCGCCTTTGTCTGAGAGTGTTCCTGATAAAATAAGCCGGTCTTCGGCGCGTGTTGTACCGACATAAAACAACCGTTTCTTTTCGGCAACCTCTTTTTCGCGCGATCGGTTTTTCATGTGAGCAATGATTGAGGGTTCAGTTTTCCTATATCCGTCATCTGGCTTAAGCGGACTAAAACCGATACCGAATGTTTCATCAATGAAAGGTTCAGTGTCTGTTCGTCCCTTCCGGTTAAGGCAGGGCAGTATAACGATTGGGAATTCCTTCCCTTTGGCGGTGTGAATTGTCATAATTTGCACTGCTCCGCTGCTGGCTTCAACGGGTGCTTGTCCCTCGCGAGGCTCTTCGGTGATTAATATGTCCAGAAATTCGATAAAATCTGGCAGAATTTGTATGTTCTCATCTCCATCAAAGTTTCTTGCGAGTTCCAAGAGTTTTTGATAGTTCGCCAAGCGTTGTTGTCCATATATGCCGGTTTTCAGCGTTCCAATCAATCCGGTTTCATTAACGATGGTAACGATGAGTTGGTTGACAGGCATGCGGTGCGCAAACTGATCGTGCTTATTTAAAGTGTGTATCGCGCGTTTCAGGTTATCGGATTTTGCTTGGTAATTCTGTGTTTTTTCCCAGAAATTTCCGTCTTTCTGTAGTGAAATTTCATAGAGTTCGGCATCAGAGATGCCAAAGGCAGGGCCGCGAAGCACTGCCGCAAGGGATGCGTCGTTTTTTGAGGGTGCGCTAAGGAAATTGAGGTAGTTCCAGATATCGTAAATTTCCTGTCGTTGATAGAAACCAACGCCACTTGTAGTGAGGTAAGGGATACCTGCCGCAAGTAGGGCGTTCTCGATATCAGGGAGGTGTCTTCTACTCCGGATGAGGATGGCAATGTCGTCATACTGAATTGGACGCTCCAACGCCTCTCCATTCTTGCCGCGTACCCACACGGTTTCTGCGCTTGCTTTCATGTTTTTGATATGCTGAGCGATAAGTTTGTACTCGTCTGCCGCCTCGTTTCCCTGTGTTCCAAGGAGAATTTTGATTTCACCGTTTGCATGCGCCTGTCGCGCTTGCGTGAGGCGTTCATACTGCACCTCAAATTCATTTTCACTCCCGTCACCCATCAAGCGATCGAAAAAGTAATTGGCGAATCTGATGGGATCGCGTAAGGACCGAAAATTCTCTCTGAGGGAAATTTTCTCACCACCCATATTAGTGATTTTTTTCTCTATTCTGTCAAACACACGGACATCTGCGCCACGGAACCTGTAGATGCTCTGTTTCGGGTCGCCGACGATGAATAGATTCGCATCCTTGAGTTCATTTGTCAGCAGCATCACCAGTTCGGACTGTAATTCATTTGTATCCTGATATTCGTCTACCATGTAATACTTGTACCGTTTGATCAAGTCCTGTCGAATTTTTTCGTTGTTGCGAAGCAGATCGCGGGTTTTCAGCTGCAGGTCATCATTATCGAGTGTGCCTTGGGAAAGTTTGGCAGTGTCATAGTCGTTGAGAATTCGTTTGTAGAGTGTGAGTAAGTCGCGGGTTGTCCTAATTAGGAAATCGTCATCGGTTTCAACATCATCCATTTTGTCTTCATTATCGGTTTCTCTTTCAAAGATTGGAATGTTTTTAATCTTTTTCGCCGTTGGTACTAAAAAATTAATCTCATCCGCAATTTGTGTTCTGTCAATGCTATTCGGTAGAAAGCTTTGCGTCCTAATTTCATCTTCTGTCGTTGTAATTATTTTCGCAATTTGTCTAAGCAAGTTTGACACTTCAGGTGGTTCAGGATTCTGCTCACGTTGTTCTTCTAATTGTTGTGTTAAATTCTTAGCATCCTCTGCTTTTTTACCTTTCGCGACCCCCAAAACAGCATTTAGGCATCGGATAAATTTGGCAACATCAATTTTCGACATCAATCGGTCAATTGTTAATATCAATTGCTCACGAACCTGTTGTTCCAAACCTTTACGTATTTCTGTCTCGTTTCGATCATCATAAATTTTCCGCATGAGTTGCGCAACCGTGTCACGTTGATGTATCATATTGGAGAAGAAATCTACCAATTTTTGCTGTCCACCGTAGTGTCGTAGTAGGCGGGTGAGTTCGGCGCGGAGCGGATGGTCAGGGTTTGTCGCGATGTCTCTGAGGGTTTTCTTAAGGGTTTTCTGTAGTAGAAGTTTCTGCTCGATGCCTTGTATAATGCTGAAGTTGGCTGGTACACCCGCTTGAAAGGGGAATTCCCTCAGGATGCTTGCGCAGAAACTGTGGATAGTTGAGATGTGTGCCGAATTCATCTCGTTGCGAAAACGTTGAAAGGAATTGCCCTGTTTTAGGTCTTGCGCTCCTTGTTGAGGGGACAACTGTTTGATGACGCGATCCTTCATTTCAGCGGCAGCTTTATTTGTGAAGGTAATAGCAACAATTTCCCTCGGCGTGACGTTGCCTTCACGCAAAATTTTGAGATAACGTTCAACCAGCACGGTGGTTTTTCCAGATCCTGCACCGGCGGTTACGCAAACGTGTTTTTCGATATTGAGAGCTTCTTCTTGGCTCGGTGTCAATTGCATTTCGTCTGTTTCCTTGCCCGGCGCGCTTGCAAAGCGTGCCTACAATACTAAAGCAGTCTCTAATCGGGGAGTGGGATAATTGCTTCTGCTGCTATCTTGATTTGCACGGTATCTCCAGGCTTTTTCGTTTCGATACCGGGGTTGTAGTGGACGGCTTTGAGCGGGATATCTGCGGCTACCAACTGGTATTCTTCTACCCTGCCCAAGTAGCTGACAGCGGTAATTTTCGCTGTTATTGTGTTTTCGGTGTTGCTACCGTTTTGGATGCTATCAACGGTGAGTGCCTCGGGGCGAATTGAGCACTGCACGGGTGTCCCTTCGCTTAAATCGTGATAGACAGTTTTGGAGTGGAGTGTTCCGACGGGAGTCTCGATTGTAGCACTCCCGTTTGATGTGTGCTGGACTTTACCCGAGATAAAGTTGGTCTCCCCGACGAAACTTGCCACAAAGGCGTTCTTTGGGAACTTATATACCTCGCGTGGGGTACCGACCTGAATGACAACACCGTCCTGCATGATTGCCATCCGATCCGCCATAGATAGCGCATCCACTTGATCGTGTGTGACGTAGAACATTGTAATATTTGTTCGGTCGTGGATCTGTTTGATTTCGTCGCGCATCTGTTGTCGGAGGGCGGCGTCGAGGTTGCTAATCGGTTCATCAAGAAGCAGAACGCTCGGTTCTATGACAAGGGCGCGGGCGAGTGCGATGCGCTGCTGTTGTCCACCGGAAAGTGTGTTGACTGCTCGGTCGCGGTAGTCTACCATCTGCACCATTTCTAAGGCGCTCGTAATCTTTTCGTTTCGTTCTGATTTTTCGAGTTTGCGGAGAGTGAGTCCGTACTCGATATTTTCGGCGACAGACATGTGGGGCCACAATGCATAGTTTTGGAATACCATGCCGGTATTGCGTTGGTGCGGCGGCACATTGTTCACAACGGTATCGTCAAACCGTAATTCGCCGGTATCGGGTTTGTAGAACCCCGCGATGATACGTAGAAAGGTCGATTTACCGCAGCCGGACGGGCCAAGGAGAAAGAAGAATTCGCCTTTCTCAATATTCAGGCTTACGTCGTTGACGGCGAGCGTTGTGTCAAATGCTTTTGTAACGTGGGTTAATTGAACTGCAACTGCCATAATAGTTGTTGGTTGTTGGTTGTCGGTTGTCGGTTAAAAGAGGTTTCTGATACACATCAAGAATTCCTGATGTCTCTCCACTGATAACTGACAACTATTCTTCTAAATCTTTTACACAGCGAAATCCGATTGTACTGCCAGATGAGAGATGATACCATCGATCTGCGACGCGAAGATCCTCAGGACTACCGCCCCAACCACCACCGCGTAGGATCCGGAAGTTTTCGTTGTCTGGTGCGATTTCTCTGCCGAAGCGCGGGTTATTTTGTGGACTTATGCTATAGTATTCGCCGTTGTATTCGTCGAAACACCATTCCCATGCGTTTCCTGCCATGTCGTATAAGTTATAGCCGTTAGGCGGGAAACTCCCGACGGGTGCCGTCCACTTCCATTGATCTGTTTCACCTGTGCCGCCGAAATTCGCGTCTGTATGTGTAATTATATCACCATTGGGATATAATTTTCCAGTCAGATTTCCGCGTGCAGCGTATTCCCATTCGGCTTCAGTCGGTAACCGTTTGTTTGCCCATGCTGCGTAGGCAGCGGCATCGCGCCAATTCACTCGGACGACAGGCGCGTTTAGGGCATTGAACCGCGGGTTATGCGACAAAGGCGGCTGCGGATAGCCTGTACTTTCGACGAATTTTTGGTAGCGCGCATTCGTTACTTCATACTGGTCCATATAAAATGCGTTGAGGGTAACAGTATGCACGGGTTGTTCATCGCTATCGCCGGTCGTGGAACCCATCTGAAACGTCCCTGCCGGAATCAGGACCATTGTAGCACCGTCAATCTCAGAAACGATTTCAGCGGCGTGTTCGGTGGCGGGTGAACCTTCATCGCTCTGCGCGCAGGCGGATATACTCACACAGGCGATGCAGATGAGAAGGATGTCGGCAATCTTCATAGCGTTTTGGCTATTTGTGTAGCACTTTCGACTATCCACGCCTGTTCTCTCTCATAGATTGTGCGGAGATCCAGCCAAAAAAGTCCGTCCTTGATTCTACCGATGACAGGGATTGTACCGTTGCGGAATTGTGCGGCAAGCGTTTCAGCGGATATCTGCGCGGGTTCAAGCACAAGTGCGACACTCGGCAATGTCTCGACAGGAAGTGCGCCACTCCCGATTTGCCCGTAAGTTTCCGAGACCCGAATATTGACCTTTTCGTTGAAGAGGTCTTGGAGTTGCGCTTTGAGTTTTTCTGCGACAGCGTGGAGTGTCTCTATTGAGCGCGTGTAGCGGTTGAGCATCGGAAATTGTTCTGCGGCGGTAGTACTGTCGATGAGATAACGCTGCAATGTTGCTGACAACCCGGCGATAATGAGTTTATCGACTCGAAGTGCCCGCATCATCGGGTTTTTCCGCATCTTTTCGATCCATTCCGCTTTACCGACGATGATCCCTGCCTGCGGTCCACCGAGCAGTTTATCCCCGCTAAAAGTGACAATATCGACCCCGCTGGCGATGCGTTCGCCGACAAGCGGTTCATGCGGAAGTCCATAGGCTTCCATATCAATGAGCGCGCCGCTACCGAGATCTTCCATTGTCGGAATGCCTTGCTGTGCCCCGAGTTCTGTTATTTCTTCCATGGTTGGAGTTGAAGTGAAACCGAGGATTTTGTAGTTGCTCGGATGCACCTTGAGCAATAGTCCTGTATTTTCATTGATAGCCTCGGCGTAATCTCGGAGGTGGGTTCGGTTGGTGGTACCGATTTCTCGGAGTATCGCACCACTTGCCGCCATGACATCTGGGATACGGAATGCCCCACCAATTTCGATTAACTCTCCACGTGAGACGATAACCTCTTTACCACGTGCCACGGTCTGCAGTGCGAGTAGCACCGCGGCGGCGTTGTTATTGACGACCGTGGAAGCCTCACAGCCTGTTAACTGCTGTAGAAGCGGTTCGGTAATTCTATCCCGATGTCCGCGGCTGCCTGTTTCGATATCGTATTCGAGATTGACGTAGTTTTGTGCTGCTTGTTCGATGGCTTCGCAGGCAGTGTCGCTTAGCAGAGACCTACCTAAGTTGGTATGTGTGACCGTACCCGTTGCATTAACGACAGGACGCATGCGCGGTGCTGTTTTCGATGCAATTTTCTGGCGTGTCCGTTCTGCGTATTCCGCGTGTTCAGGGAGTTGTGTCTGATTTCCGCTGAGGATTTCGCTTCGGATGTCAGTAACGACAGCGCGGAGTGCTTCTGTAACGAGCGGGCGCGCGTAGGTCGCTTGCAAGTCGAGCATCTCCTGCGTGTTCAGGAGTTTTTCGATGGCGGGTAATTGCTGGAGAAGTTTTTTTGCGTGATCGTTGGTCAAAATGGTTTCCGAGGTATAGGTTTTTTAGGAACATAATGCTTTTAATACGATAGCATATTGTAGATGGATTGTCAAATTCTATTGGGATGGTGTTGGAAATAAATTTGACACCTACTGTTTTTTTGTGTTATCATTAAAAACAGTGAATTAAAATCTAACCTCGTCGCTTAGATGGCTTATGCCTCTCCTCCGGTCCCGGTATGCTTTTATCGGGAATCCTAAGGGTTAGTAGTCTGGTTTATCAGATTTTTCATAGGATATAGTTTTGTCCTCCTTCAAAGAGAAAGGAGCATTTCATGCACAAAGCTGAAAATAGCCTTTTAGAGCTTGTTCAACCATTAGAAGATTCTTCTGCAGAAGTATTGCTTGTAAAGCAGTGCCTTCAGGAGTTAGGTTTTTCTCAAACGGATCAAGAGTGGCTCGTTCGCGTTATTAAACTGCCAGACTGCTTAGGAGATGCCAGTGGAACATCACTTAATCGGATGTTTGCTGAATATTTTCATAGCAATGGTGACCTCCGGTGGATTATAGGGGAATTAGATGCTCCTGTTCAAACGGAAGAAGATCGGCAAACACGCTTAGCACTCCTTTTCGGTTTTTTGCTCTATTTATCTCCTTACAATAAGCATGAGGAATCGGAACAGCCTTCAGATTCTTCTGGATGGATTGCCGAATTTCGGAAGCATGCAGGTTTCTCTGCCGAACATCTGGATTTTTCCAAATTAGATCAGGTGCGGAATAAGTTAGTTCTGAATTTTGGCGAACTAATTCCGTTTCTTTTTCCAGAAGGCGTACCTTTAAATCAGATAGTGGATTTGGATCTGCTAAACCCGATTCCATCGCTATGGAGGTCTAATAGGCATTATGATAACCCAAAATACCTTGAATTTTGGTTAACTTGGCGTTTCGGTGGAAGGGGAGTCCCGCCCAACAAGGCACAACTTCCCCGGATAGCAAGGTTAGACACATTACTTCCGACTTTCTCCGATTTTCCGGACGATATACTTGGTGATAAGATAATTGGTCTTCTGCACGCGATCAGTGAAGGGATGCTGTTTGACTCCAATCGGTTGCTGGAACAAGGTTTTAATCCGTTAAATACTGCTTGGCAACTCGTCGCACACGAGTTGATTCCGTTCTTTGAACTTCTCGATGCAAAGGTGCCTGAAAAAAGTAGCGAACGTTCATATCTTCTCAAAGCATGGTGGCACCTCTCTCAAGTAATCTACGATTCGAGGAACGGCGGACTGGAAGACGAACTCTCTCAAAAACTCCGAAATCGTCTCGTTAAAAGTGCTGCTAAGCATATCGGCATCCTGCGTTCCGTATTAAGGGACAGCCCGGGAGATTTTGATGAAGAAGACTCACGCCGGATCCCAGTCTTTGATTTTTATATAGAGGCTTTTGAGGTTTTGTTAGCCGTTGCCAAACCTTGGCAACGGCTGAAACCGTTGTTACTTGCATTTAGTGAGATGAAGCGTAGTGCCGTCACCTCAGATCTCCGTGCTTGGCCAGCATTTGAAAAGGAACCACCACCGGAACCCTACGCCCGCGTAGCCAGATGGATTGCTATTGGAATGTATCCGGAGCATCTTCGAGAGGAACTCAAGCGCGACCCGCACCTACGGGGTTTACGTGAAGAATTTGCCAAGTTTTGTTCAGAACGGCTCAGCACAAAGGAAAGGAGTAAGAAGTCAGTTTATACCGATGAAGATTTCGTGGAACCTCGCCCGGTGTGGCGGCGGTGTTACGTAAAAGCGTTAAGCGCATTGCGCGTTAACCCGGGTGGACGGGCACATCGGACGCTTTTCTGGTTATTGAAGAACGATCCGGATGAGAGGGTAAAGGAACTTGCTAAGAAGGCACATAAACGGGTCCGGCATCTGGATCGAGGTAAACCGAATTTAGACGAAGGAGCATCGCCGCGTAAACCTCTGTTTGAAATGTTCTGGTGGATGCGGCAGGCACATCTCATAACGCTTGGTGTAGAAATTGATCATGCAGGCGCAATGCGGACGCGCCAAAGCGAGTTGCGCCGGACGCGGGAAAAGGATGGTCGTTAGAAGTGGAAAAGATAGTTCATTTCTGAAAAATGTTAAAAAATATTGGATATGTTGAATTTTTTACTATCCTTTTTGTCAGAGCGGACTCTATATATGCAAAGCAAACGGATAGAATTTTGACGCGAATCTTCGCGTGGAGTGAGAAATTGTTATAAAAAGGAGGTGATAACAATGGCGAAATCAAGTGGCAATCGTTCCGGTGGTAACCGCGGCGGTAAAGGTAGCAACCAAGTAGGCGGTAAAGGCAAGGGACCTGGTGGTTGGCCAAGCAAAAACTCTGGAAAACCTTCTGGTGGAGGTAGAACCAATGCTCCATCCAAGCGGAAAGGAAAATAGTAATGGATCGATGAGGATTGATCCGTGATATTTGCTCATCTTTGAGAACCTAAGTACCCCATCCAATTAATTCCATAGTAGTTAGTTCATGATACTTGTATATTGTGCTAACTTCTTTATTATTTTTATAGTAGTTGATGCGTCTATTTCGTGGCTCAATAGCCATACTTTTCATTCTTCTTAGGAAGGATTGTGCAATGACGCATTCTCACGATAAGTTTTCTTATCCAGGAGAATTAAACATGTTAACAGCAACTAATCTCCCCAATTTTTCGTCTAAAGTCCCATCAGTCAACTTTCATCTCTGGGAACCCTGCAACATGCAATGCGGGTTTTGCTTTGCCACGTTCCAAGATGTCAAGCGCGACATGAAACTCCCCAAAGGTCACCTACCAAAAGAAGAGTGTATCTCGGTTGTGGATCAGATTGCCGCATTTGGCTTTGAAAAGATTAATTTTGCTGGTGGTGAACCCACGCTTTGCCCTTGGTTGCTAGACCTGATTGCAAGGGCAAAGGAACATGGAATGGTTACCTCTATCGTCACCAACGGCTCAAAAATCACCGACCAATGGCTAAACGATTTGAACGGAAGTCTTGATTGGATTGGTTTGAGTATTGATACCGTTGACCCAGAAAAACTGAAACGTTTGGGGCGTGCCATTAGAGGTAAAGTTCCTATCACTGAGGAAGGATACTTGAACATCATCGGTGAGATAAAGCGGTATGGGATTCGCTTGAAGATTAACACCGTTGTAACTTCCGTAACTTGGGAAGAGGATTTTACGCCATTCATAAGAGCGGCGAAACCTGAGCGTTGGAAACTACTACAAGCTCTCCCTGTCAAAGGTCAAAATGACGCACAGATTGACGATTTCGTAATCACGACCGAACAATTTGCGGCGTACGTCCAACGGAATCGCGTTGTCGAAAATGAGGGAATTAGCATAGTTCCGGAGAACAATGAGGCAATGACAGAAAGTTACGTTATGATTGATCCTGCCGGACGCTTTTTTGATAATGTGCAAGGCTCCTATAGATACAGCGAGCCAATTTTGAAGGTTGGCGTGAAGGTAGCTTTGAAGCAGGTATCAATTGACCTTGAGCGATTTCGCCAGAGAGGAGGAGAATATGACTGGCAAATTCATTGTCATTGAGGGGCTTGATGCAGCCGGGGAGTCTACTTTGCTAACCGAGTTAGCCAAGTCTCTTGATGCAACTTTCCTTAAATATCCCCCGCGACTGGAGGCTCCTGAATTTATGGTTGGGGATATCCGACCACACTTCGACAATCGTCCCTCCACACAGCGACGCGCTTACTATAGAGCAGCAAACCTTATAGCGAGCGAACAGGCCGAAGTAGCACTACAAGAGGGACATGTCGTCATGGACCGCTATTGGACCAGCACAGTTGCTTTCGCCGCGTTGGATGATGACTCAAGCCTTGATGAGGAATGGCAGGGACGTTATCCAACAGAACTCCGCAAGCCGGATATAGTTGTCCTGCTCACGGTGGATGAGGGGAATCGTGCGAAGCGGATGCAGGGACGTGGTGAACCTGTTACTACAGAGGAACACAATCTTGCAGTGGACGCTGCACGTCGTGAAACTGTGCTGCAGATTTACCGTACGTTTGACCCAATTGAGATCGATACCAGTGACCTCACACCAGATGCTGTACTTGAAATTGTTCTTGATGTTCTACACAGATCTGGGTTGTGTTAATCTGCCTCTAAAAATGAGATGCCCCGGCCAAAGTCGTCGAGGCACTTCGTGTTGTGTAATTAACATGAGTTTGACATAAGTGTGTAGATTAGGAATCTGACACATTCTCACGCGTGCAGCGTTGAATTGTTGGGTTTCGCTGTATCTATTCGGATGGACGGGTCATCGAAAATCGACATTCTCTATAAACTAAAGCGTTCTTGGCTTTTTACCGCTCTACCCAACCTACGGCATTTCTTATAGAAAAGCACATTATAAACAGGTCGTCAAATTAAAACGCTTTTAATGCTTTGTCGACTTTGAATTTTAGGGTCAATTCGTAGCCGTGCGATTTATCGCGCCTCCACAAGTCAAAAACGGGCAATAATGCACGTCGCATTTGGGCGAGTACGCCGCAAAATTGCCCTACTACGAACCGGATTTATTCTTAATTTGAAAATGGACAGAACAGTAGGAAGGATCTCCGAAACCTGGATCGCTATCTATGGTAGAGCGATTTTCTAACTTATCTCCTTCACCCGTTACTCGGAAGGGACACATGTCAAACTTAATAACCAACCACAACCCAATCAAAAGACTCAAGGTAAAAACTATTAATCCGAGGCAACCTCTAAGCGTCAATTTTTGATGCTCCATATTCGGCGGTATTATCATCGCTTTGTTCCTTTAAATTGAGGATTGCTGATGCTTACGGGTTGGATGGTGGTTTGTAACTGTTGGTGTGTTCGTGAATCGGTTGGCGTTCGCGGTTGACGTTTGGGTCGGCGCGGCGGGGGATACCGGTGATTGCATCAACGGATTCGTCTGCTTTGAAACGTAAGTAGAGTTTTTGGGATTTTGCTGCGAGCGATGGGTTCTTGAGAGCGCGATAACAACGCATCATATTGTAGTGTGCATCCAAATCTTCTGGGTCAACGCTGAGCGTCTTCTGGAATTCAATCAGCGCGGTTTCATAGTCGCGTTTTAGGAAGTGCATACGTCCGAGTCTATTGCGGACACGGGTATCGCGTGGGAATTGCGCAGCGGCGCGTTGGAGATGCTCGATTGCTGTGTCATAGTTGCCGTGTGTTTCTTGGACAAGGGCATAAAAGTAGTGAACCTTCGCACGATGCGGATTTTCCGGTGACAGTGTCTTCTGGATTTCAAACGCTTTTTCAAGCATCGCTTCGGCACCCTGCATATCACCTTCTTCAATTCTGACTCTCGCCACATTGACCCACCCGTCAAGGTATCCGGGTTCTATCTCCGTTACCTTCAGAAATGCAGTCTCAGCGGCTTTCAGATCGCCTTGTAAGAGAAGCCCGATGCCGTAGTCGTTCCACCGTTCGCGTGCGTTGGTGGATGGCACAGGGACTGTGCCTACTACCTTAGTGGACGGCACAGGGACTGTGCCTACTACTTTTAAAGTTGCTGTAGCCGCTGCCATCTCTGTAATTGGTAGATTTGGGATCGCCTTAATCTTTCCGGCGACATCTGAGGTATCTCCTGTCCAGACCCACTTACCGTCATCGTAGCCTTTATCTACTTGGAAGTCGGTATCTTCTGGATCGCGTACGCCTGCATAAGCCCACTGTGTATGCCACCAGTTGAACTTGCGGTAGTTGAGTTTCGCCTCTATAGTGAGAATATCTCCACAATCAGACGGGATTTCGAGTCGGTAGCGTGCGGTGTCAGCAGCACCCGGCGGGATCGTATTTGAATAGAGGACTGTTCGTAGTGCCCAAGCGTTCCGTTTATTAATCAGGTTACCGTGTGCGTCCAGCATGTAGCTGCGGTAAAAATGCGCGCTCGGATCCACCGGTCCGTTTCCATCGGGTGCGGCGATCCTACCGTTCCAGAAGACGATCTTTCCGTTTTCATCAGTAACTTTCACCTCCAACCAAATGTCGAACGCGTCAATCGTGCCAGCGGGGAAACGGTGTCCGACACCCCGCGTGCGCACCACGACATCGACCCGCGTGTCTTCATTTCGCGCAACTTCAACCCCATCGCTTGGGATCGGTACACCGTCTGCGAATAGGTTTAACGTTACCACGTCATCCTGCAGAAATTCTGTCACGACTTTGAGTTGCTCTGCGTGTTGGTTGACAAAGGGGAGTGCCGTGTTCGCAGCGGGAAAGCGATGGTTGTGGACCTTACCGTTGATATTTGCGGCATCTGTGGAATCGACAAGCGGCATGTGGCAATCGACACACTTCTTCGCCGTTTCAGGATAATAGAAGGACAACGCGCCTTGGTGGGAGACACCACTTTTCTGCCATTGATCATAATCGTTGAAGCCGCGCACCCAGCGGAAATTGTTGACCGGTTCATCGAGGTGTGCTTTATGGCAGGTTGAACAGAATTCGGCGGTGTTCTGACGATGGAACGGTTTGAGGAAACTCTTTTTGTGCGGTTCTGGGTCGAGTCGGATGAGGTAGTTGTGCAAATTCCGAATAATCGGGTTATCGCTGGCAGCGATGTCGTGAAGTGGCGGATATTTAATCACGTATCCGCTGTTACCCATCGTGTCTTTGACGCGTTCAATGGAGTGGCACGCCGTGCAGGCGAGTCCGGCTTGTGCGGCAGGCGTATGGAGATTCTCCCGTATGGGTTTGTCCATCACGCCGTTGAGCAGAATCGCTGGGTCGTGGCAGCCGCCGCACCACTTGGAAGGTTCGATGCCGTTGACTTCTTGCATATAGATAATTGATTTACGATACCATTGGTTGTTGAAAGAGGAGAAATGATGGGCGGATTCGTTCCACTGCCGATAGATATCTGGGTGGCACCCTTTTGCAGCACAGGTTTCTGATGTGAGAAAGAAATCGGTTGGGATTAAGGCACCTGTTTCTGTTTCGACAGATGCGGGGAAAAAGTGACCGGTTGTGCCACCGCCTTCTTCGTACATGCTCGTAGGAGGCAATGCAGGGTTTTCGACGAGATACATTTCATTCGGAAGGTAGTGTTGTGCGAGTTTTGCACCGATAGGAAAAACAACAACGATAGCCAATACGCCTACTGTTATCTTCCGCAACAGTGGTGTAAGAAGTTCAGCACTTCTCAGGAGGTAAATGCAGAAAAGGAGGCAACCCGCGCTTACACTGATAATATGTGTGATGAGAAGCCAACGGTAGGGGGTTGTCGCACCGACAATCATCAGATACACGCCGCTGATGATACCAATAGTTATCCCTATACCCGCCAATTGTCCGAGTGTTGAGGTGCTTTGTTTCTGAATACGGGCTTGCAAGCGATGCCCTAAATGCTTATAGGCATAGACGCAGAACGGAAGTATCAGGACGATACCGAGTCCAATGTGGAGCAGGACGTTGAAGATATAAAAGAGTGTCGGTTCGCCGAAGCTGAACAGGTACGCGCTGTTGAGCAGTAGAATGAGAAAGGCAGCTAAAGAGAGTTTCCGCATTTTTAGACTATTAGTGAATTGGAGGATACATAATACATATCAATCGGCGCGCTTGCAAAGCGCGCCTACCAGGGGATGTCTACACCTTTTTGTATTATATCACATTTTTTTATGAACTGCTATGTATTATCGGTCTTTGATGAGTCTTATACCTTTGAAGTGTATTTCATCGTACCATTGGCGAAATTCTTCTTCGGACAGTTTCTTGTCTTCCGTTCCTACCTGAATTGTGGCGTTGTCAGGGAGGTCGACGGTGAACACTTCAGTTGGAATCTCGTGATTTACTATGAAGTTCTGCGTTTCTATGATAGCCCGATTGATGAGGTGTTCCTCGCCATCGGCATCGATCCAGAGCGTTTCTGCGATTCCGTTTGTGAGAAACCATGCGTCCTCACCGTATAGTCCGTAAGAGAGTCTAATCCGTCTAACAGTGGGTGTGCCTTTCTTGATTTGCCCATCTGCGGAGTCTACTGCACTTAAAAATCGGCTTTCATATTGCAGGTAGCGCAGCCCCAACTCAGGCGAAACCCAAATTCTTTCAAAACTATCTCCTTGTTGATCCGGTTGTTTTGCTTCGAGAACATAACACGGGAAACCGTTGAAAAACTCGGATTTCAGGATACGGAAGTTTTGTTCTTTCAGATAGGTCGGTAAGGCCCGTCCATCAATACTGTGGAGCCATCGCCTCGGATCCACCCAGTCTCTTGAGGCATCTAATTCGGTTTCTGTTTGGCTTTTTAATAGTAAGTTTTCGGCTTGCGAGCTACGCCGAAAATTATAACTCGGTTCCTCTGCTTTAGCGTATGTTATCTCCAAGGTGCCGCTTGGTGATGAAATGAGCGTTACTCTCGGTGTTTGCGTATTGTTGGAAAAGCCTTCTTTAAAGTCCATGCGTGTATGCCATGGGTCGAACGTGAGACGCGCCTTCCAAGTGCGATAGGCATCAGGCGTTCCGGGTTGTCTAAAGACATATAGACATTCTCCTTCGCCAGACAGAGCGGCTCCGTCATAATTCCGCATGCCGAGTAGAATCATATTGAGATCGTTCTCAGCGTCTACAGCGTTCTGTGGTAGGACAGGTAGAGTCTTTTTGTTGTGCGAATACCGTCGTGAAGCACACAAAGAAAACGAGACTGGGAATTACAAGACGGATCGCCTTCATGTTTAAAAGAAACATTGTTGTTCTCCTATCTCCTGTTAAAAGAGGTTATTGAAACGTTCCGTTGTAGGTGACTCGCATCGGTAGCGGTTCCGTGAGTTCGGAGATCCATCCACCCGGAAGTAGCGGGTTATCGCCGCCTGTTACCTTCAAATAGGACGTATAGTTCATAATTTTTCCGGTGTTAGCGACATCGTGGAAGAGTCGCTTTACTTCTTTCCAAGTTTCGTCTCGCCAAGCGGCAATCTCAGGGGACTTCCGTCCCATTCCATCGGTGCTTGTCAAATCGGCATAGAGTTCTACAGCTTTGGTGAGATTGGTTCGGATTTCTTCTTCAAGCACAGGAATTTTTGCTTCGATTTCAGCGAGTGTTAACCCGAAAAAACGTTCCTCTTCAGGTTCAGTGACGCTTTCGGTTTCCGTTTCGGCGGACGGAGTGTTCTTCTCGGTTTGTGCTTCCGTCGCGAAAAATTGTGCTGCTTCCGAGGAAAAGTCTTCAGCATCTGTTGATGCATCGGCATCTATAGATGTAGAAGTGAGTTCTGTTTTGTCTACTTCGTTGTTTATCTGAGCCGTCGGTTTTTCTGAAGCCTCGGATTTAACGCGTGGTTCCGGCGTGACAGTTTTGTAAGTCGTTATTGTTTCTTGCGGTTGATTTGCGTTGTGAATCAGGATACTAAAGAGTATCGCCACACTGCAGAGTGATACACCGCCCCAAAATAGTTTGGATTTAAACATGATAAACGCTCTTTAGTGTTGTAGAGATGACACAAATAAATTCTATGTTGATAGTGGGATTTATGTCTGGATAGGAGCTGCGGTTATTTTACTGAACAACTCCGGCAAAGTCAAGTCGTTTTCAGTTATCAGTCTGTTGTCCGTAGCGTTTGAAGAATTCTGCCTTGGACAATTTCTGTTTTTCTTGATTTATCCTAATCATCGCATCGTCAGGAATATCAACGGTAAACGTTTCTGGTGGTATGTCGTGATTGATTTTGAAATTCTTTATTTCCAGTTTCTGTCCCGAAATTATAGGATCCTCTGGTTTAAAGTTGACCCAAGTGTATTCTTGAAAAACTGTTTTAGGGAACCATACCTCTCCGTGTTGCTGATAAGAGATTGTCGTGCGAGAGACGGTAGGTGCCTCCATCGGAACGTCGCTGTCGAGAGCGTCTACTGGGGTAAGATGTTGGCTCTCACGTTTTAGGTATCGGAACCCTCGCTCGGGTGCGATCCAAATCTTTTCGGATCTGTCTCCGTCTTTTGCTTCCAAAACATAACAGAGACTATTTTTTAATCCCTCGCGTCCTACGATCTGGAAGTTCTTACTTCTCAGATAGGTTGCTAAATTTTTGCTTCTCAATGTGAGCCATCGTCTCGGATCCACATCATGAAAAGGGTTGATGCGCCGAGATTCTTCTGTGTTATTAAAGGAGTAGTCAGTTTTTCTGTGTTTGTGAGGAATAATTTCCCACGATCCGTTGGGTATAAGGATAGTGGTTTTTCCCTGTGAATGGAAAGGGTTCTCCTCCGAATCGAAACGTGTTTTCTCCTTATTAAAGGCGATAGTGCCAGTAACAATACGGGTGTCAGTGTCAACGAATGGGGGAACCCCAAGTGTATAAACGATTTCGCCTTCACCGGATTTGAGCAGTGCGTCATGCTGTTGAATCGCTGCTAAAAGTGCATTGAAATCAAGGTCTGTTTTTGCGGCATCTTGTGGTGTTTCCTGTGCGAGTGCTGTTGTAAGACACGCGAAAAGGACAAGGCAGGCAAGTCGGAAACGGTTCGTTTTTACATCTAAAAGAGACATTATTTCCTCCTATATTTAGTTTTCATTGCGGGAACTCTTAGCACTGTCTTGCTCAGCGGATTCATTGAATGTTTTACCGGGAGTAACCCGCATCGGGAGGGGTTCCATCAGTGCATAGATCCATCCGCCGGGAAGTATGGGATCTTTCTCCACACCTGTCACTCTCAAATAGGATCTATATCTCAGAATTTTTCCGGTGTTAGCGACATCGTGGAAGAGTCGTTTCACCTCTTTCCAAGTTTCGTCGCGCCATGTGGCAATCCGGGGTGATGTCGCTGCTGTTCCATCAGTGTTTAGTAGCTCGGTGTAGAGTGCCGAAGCTTTGATGAGATTGGTTCGGATTTCTTTCTCAAGATCGGGAATTTCCGCTTCAATTTCAGCAAGCGTTAACCCAAAGAACCGTTTCTCGGATTGTGGCATGCTTGGGGTTTCAGCGTCAACAGACGTGTTTGTACGGTTGTTCTTATTGGGGATAACGGTCCTTCCGAACTGATTTCGCAGTGCCAATTTCGCATCAATATCAAGGACAATAGGTGCATCAACGATTTCAATTGCCGGCTCAAATTCTGCCTCGAAGCTATACGGTTTCTGATAGTGAGCGAGGTATTGATTACCGATGCCGAGTCCCAGTATAATTAAAACAGCAACTGTGCCGAGAGCCGCCCATGGCACCAAAGGTTTCCCCGCTGGTGTCGGGGGTGTCGGTTTTATGTTGGCAACTTGTCGGGCGATCTTCTCCATGAGGGTAACAGGTAATTGGACGCTACCGAGCATCTCCTGAATTAAGAGTTCTTCTCTCTCTTGTAACCGCTTTCGCGCTCGGCGCAGCCGACTGTTAATTGTATTGACCGACACGCCTAAAAATCTGCCAATTTCCTTCGCGGTCATTTCACCGAGATAGTGGAGGGTTACGACTGTGCGTTCACTCTCTGGTAGTTTCTGCAGAAGTTTTTTGACGATTTCATGGCGATGCGCGGTGGTTTCTGTCTCCCGTTGCTCTGATACATAACGTTTGTAAGAAGCGTTCTCTATCTCTACCACGGATGTGCCCTCCAGTGATTGCGTCGAAAGTTTCTTCTTTTGGAGCCACCTGTTGCAAAGATTCGTTGCAATGACATAGAGCCACCCTGCAAACTGATTGGGGTTTCTCAAGGTCGCGAGTTTCTTATATGCCTGAAGAAAGGTATCTTGGGTAATTTCTTCGGCGAAGTGGAAATCACCAATCTTGCGCCACGCAAGCGCGTGAACGCTCTTTTGATACTTTCCGACTAAGGTGGTGAATGCCTCGTCGTTGCCTGACAAGATACTATGAATGAGTTGAACATCATCTTTTTCCATCAGGGTTCTCCATCAGAGTGTGTTCAGCAGGTTTTTGAATTAAAAATAGGCACCGGTTCTTGCAACGGGTATGTGACTCCCATACAAATTGCCCAAGCATGCCTTTCAATTGTTAAAGATACAATTTTGGGGCAGAAAACGTGCATAATTTTTAGAAAGGATGGAAAAAGTTGAGGTCATTTGCTCTGAGTGTTTGTTGTGTCTTCGTACATTCCACTCAAGGAGAGTTATAGTTAAGGTGCCATTTGCTACGGTAAAAATGAGAGAGGACTGCTGAGTTTCATTTTGTACTTCCGCCAGTCTTGATGAATCCCCACATTGAAACCCGCTTCCCTGCGAGTCGCACCGCTACCAAACCCCTATTCGGTTGCCAAGATGGGTAATAGCCTTCGGCTATGAGTCTCAAATCGCCGCTATTAACGTTTATAATCCCGATATGAACGTCCGTTCCAAAATGTGTACAGGCAAGCTGCGCGCCATCCGGGGACCAAGACGGATAATCTTCACCACTGTTTGTTAGTTCTGTGATGTTTGATCCATCGGCGTTCATTATAAAAATACCACCTTCAAGAACGTTTCGGTAAGAAACAAAAGCGATTTTTTGCCCATCAGAAGACCACGCCGGCGCGTCGTCTTCAGCCCGATGCTGCGTGAGTTGCTGCAAGCCGGTGCCATCCACATTCATAATATAAACGTCGCGTGCCTGAGAGTTGCCTGCCTGATCAATTATTTTTGCAGCGAAGGCGAGCTGGTGTCCATCGGGGGACCAAGCAACATCATGGATTCTACTGCCAGAAAGACGGTGTATAGGTACTCGAACTGCCTCTTCTTTTCCTGTGCGGACATCGAAAATCCTAATGATCAACGTGCCGCCGTAGGCGATTCTTTTCCCATCAGGAGACCAGGCGGGACGCGTGGAGGAAGTGTAATCTTTTTTCAAAACAGTCAAATTGCCACCATCTGCATCCATCAGATGAAGCGTTCCTATTCCTTCATCGACGAAGGCAATTTCTGTGCCATCTGGTGACCAAGTTGGCCAGCCCTTGTGTGCGTCAGGACTGTTCGTAAGCGGCTGTCGGTTTGTTCCATCCGAATGGATCGTCCAGATGTCCTCAGTACCTTCACCTGAGTCCTTATTCGCGGATAGAAACACAATCTGTTCTGCCCATGCACCATTTTTTTTTCCTATCATGTCCCCGAAACTGAAGATCAGCCCAAGAATCGTGGTAAATACAATAAATTTCATGATTGTCTCCTTTCCAAGTTATAGCGCGATACAAGGTTTAACCTTTCCTGTATGTTAATGGTGGCACCTATGGAACGTTTTCCATAAAGAGAAAAGCAATGACGTTCAATCAGATTTAATCTGTCCCCATATTGAAGCTAACTTTCCAATAGGATGAACAGCCAATCTCGGAAAGGTCGATTGCCATGATGGATGATGTCCCTCAGCGATCAATTCCAAATGGTGCCCGTCTGCATCCATTATCCCGATCCGTTGTTTACCGTCCCAAACCGAAAAGGCAATTCGCTTGCCATCAGGGGACCAAGATGGATATATTTCATTTCCATCCGTCAATTCTTTGACATTCTTCCCATCTGTGTCCATCAAGAAAATACCACCACTATTATCATCATTATTGCGAGTGGAGTAGAATGCGATTTGCCTTCCATCGGGAGCCCAGGCCGGCCAGCGGTCGTGCGCGGGATGATCGGTTAACTGCCGTAAACCTGTCCCATCTACGTTGATGACATAAATGTCACGTCCTGTATGTTGTTCTCGGTTCCAATTGACGAAAGCCAATTGCCGCCCATCCGGAGACCATGCCATATCACGGGCTTGATCTACCGGAACAAACATTAGTTTTTCAATTCTCGTGCGGACATTGAAAATAGCGATCCACTGACCCGTTCCGCCATAAGCAATTTTCCGCCCATCTGGAGACCAAGCAGGACGCGCCCCACGGTAGTCCTCTTTTAGAAGCGTCACATTACCTCCATCTGCATCCATGAGATAAAAATCACTTGGTGCAAAGGTAGCAAAAAAAATCTTGGTTCTATCTGGTGACCAAGTTGGCCAGTTTTTAATCAGACCTTCCGGTTTTTTGGTGAGGGTTCGGTGTTCTCCTCCATTTGGATTTACTGTGCAGATCTCGTGCTCTCCTCCGACATCTGCTATTGGACGACAGGAAAAAACAATCTCATCTGCCCATGTGCTGTGTGGTATGTGCCATGCACTTAACGTTAGTCCGAAAATCAGCGCGGATACGATCCTTCTCATTTTTGTTACCTCTTAAGGTTGTCAACTACCCAAGCCTAAAGACTTGGGCTTGTCATCGCGTCAAACAACAAAAGTTGTGTTGCGTTCTGCAAGCCTTTGTCTCGTGCTTCGTTCTTGTTTCTCGCTTCATAGAGGGTAGTAACCCACCGCTCTCCACGAAGGGCAGCAGCTGCCCTAAGAAGTATATTTATGGCAGCGTTGTGGTCTCGGTCTAAAACCGTGCCACAAAACTGACAGTTAAAAGTGCGTATCGCCAGAGAGAGTTTCTTTGGCGACTTCTGACCACAGCAAGAACATGTTTGCGAGGTATGCTTGGGGTCAACTTGATGGAAGTGCAGACCGTCTCTTTCGGCTATGTCCGCACACCACTTAAAGAAGGTTGCCCAAGACGCATCGCTGATACTCTTGCTGAGGTGTTGGTTCTTTACCATGTTAGATACGCGTAAGTCCTCTGCCACTAATACATTGTTTTTCTCGTGGTGGTAGAGTTTATAGACGAGTTTGCCCATAAAGTCTTGGCGTTTATTGACTGTTCGCTCGTGGTGTAAAGCGAGTTTCTGTTGTTGTTTCTTTCTACGGTGGCTACCTTTTTTCTTACGCGACAGGTCTCTCGCGTGTTTCCGGGTCAGACCTTCTGCTTGGCGATACCAGTGCGGGTTGTCCTCTTTTTCACCATCCGAAGTTGTGAGATAGTGCGTCGTCCCCACATCAACAGCAATCGCATCAGTCGGTTCAACTTTCGGTGTATCGGGCAGTTCACAGGAGATATGAGCATACCAGCCACTCGCTTTTCTAACCAGCGACACTTCTTTCGGATCGCCTTGTAACGGGCGGTGCATGTATATCTTGACTTCACCTAAACCCGGCACTTTGAGTCGGTCGTGTTTCCATGCTGTTTCACGGATAGGCATCTGGCGAACTTTTACAACTTTTTTCTCTCTGTCTTTAGTCTTTCGCTGAACAACTTTCGGATATTTGCGAAGTTTCCACGACATAGACCTAATCCGTTTACGGTGTCTTGGATAGCCTTTTTTCGCAGCACCGGCTTCGCACCGGCTATAGAAACCGTCGTAAGCTTTGTCCGTGCGTTCCAAAATACACACTTGCATATCTTGGGGCACTTCACGGAAGTCGGCATATTTTTTACGCGCAACCGTCAACTTCTGTTGTTGGGCGTAGCAAGACACTTTTTCACCTGCCGTCTCCCACGCAACCTTGCGGTCATGGCGTGCGGAATTCTGAAGTTCACAAAGGTTGTCTAACCACTCTAATAATGTCGTTTCCTGTGTGTGCGTAGGATACACAGGGTATCTAAAGGTTAAATTCATGGTATATCAGGGACCAGGCATTTATCCCCTACAACGTGGGAGGCAAGCGCGTAGCCGAGAGACTACGCGTTGTAGGCTTGCCAACCTGATACTATAATTATACTAACTCTTTCGTAACTGTCAAGTTTTTTTTTTTGACACAAGGGATTAGCGGGCTTTCCTCCCACAGCTAAAGCAGTGGGAAACCTCACGCCCGAATGCCCGTGAAACGTTGTTATACCGAGTCTTAACGTTATAGGACTTACGCACTTCTTCTTAAAGTCCCCCTGATAAGGGGGATTTAGGGGGTTAAATGGCTAAAATATCAACTTATCCAGTGGAATATATTGCTTTTGGAGACAATTTGCGTAAGTCCTGCGTTACAGGTAAAAAGGGACGAAAGAATAGGTGAAACTACCGATCTCCTGATGAAACCGTGTAGAATTCAACAGTGTGAATTTGCCCTTTGCCTGTCACGGATTTTTGCAGGATCCGAATGGCATTTGTGTTCGCGACCATAGTCATTTCAATCGGGAAGGTGACTTTGTTTTTGATTCTTTTAACCACCTTCCAATTGAACGCACCGTCCTGCGCGTAGATATCTATATTTTCAACTGTCCCTTCGCCAAGGATAATAATCTTCCGAATCTCTTTTGGCTCTGGAATAGAGTAAACGAGTCCAGTGGGGATGAACTTTTCTGTGACCGGTGCTTCAACGCGAAGATATGTCTGCTCTGTCATCAGTGCTGCGCACCCGATTGAGAGAGTGCCTATCAGTAGAATCCCATAAAGTCTATTCATTTTTCTCCCTATCTAAAACGTATTCCTGCTGGAAATGGAGATTTTAACTATTAAGAGACAATTTTTTGTTCGCAAAGGTGCATTATTTCGGGAGAATCGGAATTTTAATCTGATACTATTTTTAAATAATGATCAGGACTTACGCAAAGTGCATCATTCTACATAAAGAGGGATTTATTGGAGGGTATCTGTGTGTGAAAGTCTCTGAAACCTACTTATAACTTATCCTGCGGTGTAACCGCCATCAATCGGTAGGGCGATGCCTGTGACGAAGGCGGATTCATCGGAGGCGAGGTATAAGGCACCGTAGGCGATCTCTTCGGGCTGCGCAAGTCGGCGCATCGGGTGTTTGTCCGCAAGGACCTGATATTCCGCTGGTGTTTTGATGACCCCGGCGACTAACGGGGTCTCGACGAAGCCGGGACAGATGCAGTTGACTCGGATGTTATCTTCCGCGTAGTCAAGTGCCATCCCGCGGGTGAGGTTCGTCACACCGCCTTTAGAGGCGACATACGCTGCCCGCACATCCGCGCCGACAATTCCATAGATAGAGGACAGGTTGATAATGGAGCCGCCGCCGTTTTTCTGCATAGCGGGGATCGCTGCTTTGGCAGAGAGGTAAACACCGGTGAGGTTGACATCTAAACAGCGATGCCAGTCTGCTTCTGGCAAGTCGCCGACAGCGAGGCGCATTGCGATGCCAGCACTGCTCAACAAAATGTCCAGTTTTCCGTAGCTGCTGACGGTTTCTTGGACCATCCGCTCAGTGTTGTCTGAAATTGTTACGTCGGTTTGGACATAGGTCGCTTCGTTACCTGCGTCTCGGATAGCAGCAACGGTCTGTTTCGCACCACTTTCATCGATGTCGGCAACGACTATCTTTGCGCCATGTTCAGCAAATAGGATCGCTGTGGCTTTCCCTATACCGGATGCGGCACCTGTAATGATGGCTACTTTGTCTTTAAGTCGCATTTTTTGACGTTCGTTTTTTCACTGATTAACTGTATCTAAAGTCCCTTTTCTGTCCATTCTGCGGGATTCACTTCTGGTTCACCGATTTGGTTTCTGAGCATGCCGATTTTCTCGATTTCAAGTTCAACGACATCACCCGGTTGAATCCAGCGGTCAAGTTCCCATCCACACCCATTTCCAACGGTGCCGGAACCTAAAAATTCACCAGGATGAAGCGTCTCGGATTGTGAGACGAACGAAATCATCTCAGCGAAGGAGTAATACATATCCGATGTATTTCCGTCTGCCCAGACCTCGCCGTTAATTCTGGCAATCATTCGGAGATTATACGGATCACTGATTTCATCTGGTGTGACGAGACAGGGACCCATGATATTGCTGTTATCAAAATCCTTGCCCTTGGCAGGACCGAGTGACAACGTCATGTGGCGGAACTGGATATCGCGTGCACTGATGTCGTTGTAAATGGTGTAGCCTGCGATATATTCCGGTGCTTCTTCTATAGAGATATTTTTTCCGGTTTTCCCGATGTAGATCCCCCATTCCAGTTCAAAGTCGAGTTTTTCCGTATAGTTGGGCCACGTAACAACGGCTTCGTGCCCGGCAATAGAGGACGGACTGGTACTGCCGCGATAATAGTTGGGCAGTTTGAACCACTCTTGGGAGATTTCTTTACCTGTGATACGTGAGGCAGCATCCATGTGGGTCTTGAATACGCCGAAATCCCGCAGGCTCGCTGGTCGTGGAAACGGCGCGAGCAGTTGCACGTCGGTAATAGGGAGAATGCCGTCGGCAGTCTGGTCAATATGTTTTTGGGCGTCAGCGATGCAATTCTGCTCAAAGAATTCGTACATGTCTGAGGCAACTGCCGTGAGGTCAACAATTCGGTCGTCAGTAGTCCATGCGCCGAGTCTTGGTGTATCTGCCGATTGGGTTTGAAAGGTAACGAGTTTCATAGGGGTTCTTTTATGGTAATTTCGACTCCGTGTTTAGATAGTTGCGTAGTAGTGTTGATTATACGATAGATGCGTTTAGAAATCAATTCTTTTTATTAAAATTTTCTTGCGTGTGTGATGCAGATATGGCATAATTAATCCTATATGTTTGCCTGTATCGCTGTGTATTCCTGTTATGAACATACCCTAACAGAAGAGGGACGATCATGGTTACCCGTCAAGAGATTCAAACGACATGTGATGACATCGTACGCGAGTTCGCGCCGTTACAGGTTGTTCTTTTCGGTTCTTATGCCTACGGCACGCCGACGGAGTCCTCCGATGTTGATTTGCTGGTTGTCCTGCCGGTGGCGAAATCGGAAACCCGCCAGCGAGAGATAGAGATTCGGAAGCGTCTCGCGCGTCCTTTCCGCCTGCATGTGCTTGTGCATTCGCCTGAAGACCTGGCGTATCGCCTTGTGTATAACGACTGGTTTCTCCGAGAGATTACTGAAAAAGGCGAGGTGCTTTATGAAACTCCCAATTTTTTCTTGAAACCGCCAAAAAAGGAACAGTGCGCTATGAATCCGTTGACGTTAGAATGGGTACAGAAGGCTGAAGGCGATTATACTGTCGCACAGCAATCCGAGCAAGGACAGAATCCGGTAAATGATGTTATCTGCTTCCTGGCTCAGCAGTGTGTTGAAAAATATCTAAAGGCGTGGCTTCAAGAGGCAAACATCCCGTTTCCAAGGACCCACGATTTACAAGAGTTATTGAACCTGATTGTCCCGACTCTTCCTGCTTGGGATGCGTGGGGGGAAGATTTTTCAAAGTTGTCGGAACATGCCGTTGATCCGCGTTATCCTGGGAAATTCGCGACTGCGGACGAAACCGCACACGCGATGCACATCTGTAATGAAGTGCGTCAAGCTGTACGCGAACAGTTGAAACTACCGCTTGAATCTTCGTAATTCCGATGACTATAACCGAGATAACTGTCATCACCGAAAATATACGCTACACCGTTAAAGACAAGAACAATTCTTCCAAAGACATTTCAGTTGTGTGCATTTCAAGCAATCGCCACCCGCGTCCAACGATGGTTTCTGCTACCTCTGATCGGATATCGGTTGTCGGTGTGTAGTGAAGGCGGAACGTTGCGGTGTTATCTGTGCTGGCATCGGTCTGTTCGACCTGAATCACGTTTGGAATGTCCGTAAGCGCAGCCGAGATGTCATCGGCTGGCGCGCCTGCTACCTCAAGCGATAGCGTTAAGGCTGTCCCTGGCACGCTTTCGGTATCGCTGATGGGAGCATCGCTTTGGTTTGATACGGCGCGGCCGCCTTCCAATTGAACATCTCCTGTAATTTCGCCTCTACTGATAATAATCAATCGTTCACACGTCATACTCGCTTCAGGTAAGATGTGCGTGCTGAATAGGATGGTGCGCTCTTTACCGAGTGCCTTGATTAATTCTCGGATTTCGACGATTTGCCGTGGGTCCAACCCAGAGGTGGGTTCGTCGAGGATTAAAACATCCGGTTCATGGATAAGTGCCTGTGCTAAACCTACGCGTTGCCGGAAACCGCGGGATAATTGCCCGATAATTTGATGCCTGCGTTCGGTGAGTCCACACGCCTCAATAGCGTTGTCCAATTGCCCTTTGATGCTACCGCTCGGTACGCTACGGATTTTTGCCATGTACTTCAGGTATTTCGTCACTGTCATTTCTGGATAGAGCGGCACGTTTTCTGGAAGATACCCGATACGTTTGCGAACCTCTCTCGATTCTTTGAAAACGTCATACCCAGCGATAGTAACGCGTCCGCTACTCGCCGGCATAAAGCAGGTGAGAATGCGCATCGTTGTGGTTTTGCCCGCACCGTTTGGACCTAAGAATCCGACAATTTGTCCCTTGTCTACCTGAAAGGAAATGTCTTTGAGTGCTTGAAAAGGTCCGTAGTTTTTTGTGATATTTTGGACTTCAATCATTTTAATAGTTGTCAGTTGTCAGTTATCGGTTAAAGAGGTATCTGATAACTGAAAGTGTGAAAAGCCCGCGCTTGATAACCACTAACCCGGTTGAGGGTTCCGTGGGATGCTGAAATTTAGATCCCGTTCTCTGCCTAATAGATACGGATTGTTATCGGGTTGGACCGCCTCTGATTCGGCAAGGGCTTCTATCAGATCGACTGTCACGGAATTCACCTCAACTCTATCTGGGTAAACTGTAACTTGCTTCCACATCATCGGATAACAGATAATACCAGCGGAGACGATACATAACATACCTTGTTCTCTGAAAACACGGTTGAGATGTAGATGTCCACAAAAGAATGCCAAAATCTGTTTGTCAAAAGGTGAAATGATTTCGAGCACTTCCGCGGAATTACCAATCCGTGAACCGATACCCTGAAATTCTACGTTTGGGAAAGGGAGTTGGTGGGAGAAGATGAAAACCTCTTCGTCGTAATCTCGTGCCCTCTTCAATTCACGTTCTGCCCATGCCAACTGATTCGTGCTAATATACCCGTGCGTTAGATCTTCCGGCACTTCCTGCGAATCGAGCAGGATAAACCGAATATTTTCATGAACAAAACTGACGGAACCCATGTCGTTGATACCGAAATGTGCTAAGTAGGCATCTTTAGAACCGGTTTCCGGATGCAGGTCGTGGTTGCCGGGGATGTAATAGCAGGGTGCATTGATACGTTGCCCAAGTTGTTGCGCTGCATCAAGTGCGGCTTCGTATTCTTCTCCCGACATATCGAAACTTTTGCCACCACACACGATATCTCCACCGTGAACCACAAATGCTGGATCAAACGCGTTCAGTTGTTCAACCAATTTTTCATAGAGTGCGAGGCTGTTTTTTTGTTGCTGTAGCCCGCCTGCGAAGTTCCTCGGTGCGTTTGGATAGAGATGTGTGTCCGTAATAAAGGCGAATTTAAAAAGTATCATGGTATATCTCGTCTTTCAGTAAGGCTTTCAATCGTACTCACAAAAATGTCCTTAACGGGCGAGATTTCTGGCCTCACCAACGACGCGCCTACCAAGCGTATTAAAGTCATGAATGCATCCGTTTCGTTATAACTGCAACATAAGTTGGTGTATCGGCTGCGTCGATATAGTGTTCAACCTGCCATACTGTCCCGTCAAGGATGGCTTCTATCTCCGCTTTTGAAACAAACAGGTAGTCGAACCACGGGGTAGCGTATTGTTTGTATCGCACCCGCAATTTTAACTGCCCGCTCATTCTCCCCCTATCTCGGTTAAATTGTTGGTAAGCTAAGTGCCCCGGTTCCGTTGTTTGATACGGGTCCATTGTTTCAGCGATGATCTTCGCTGAATCCGTTGTCATAGCAGCGAAGCGTCTCAATACCCATTTTGCTCTTTTATAATTGCTGACAAGTCCAAAATTGTGCCCCATCATGAGGATCGTGTCAAACGTCCCAATTTTGGAATTGAGTTGCGTGATAGATGTGACAACAGCATTTTTAAGTCCACGACGTTGACAGGTTTCGATCGCAAGTGGCGAATTATCAGTGCCTAAGGCATCGTGTCCTTGTTCCTGAAGATAGAGAGAATGCCGTCCTGCCCCGCAACCAATATCTAAGACCCGTCCTGTGGCATACCCTATTGCGTGTTTTTGGTGCTCAGCCCAGTCCGCATAGTCAGCGAAATAGTTCCGAGGTCCCAGACAGCTTGTATCAATGAATCCGTCTTCTCTTTCTACGACTTCGACGTTTTCTTGCCCGTTATGACGGTCTGAAATCAGGTGTCCATAAGCGTCTTGCGTGTCGGTCAACACTTTACTTTTCCTTGATATAGCCGGTTGTTCCGTTCGGATTGACCCATTCGGTTTCCCAGTGCGTTTCAATGCCTTCACGCCATGCCTGTGCTGCGTCTGTCAATTCAGCGGTAACTTCCGGGTGTGCATCTTTCAGGTTCTCCGTTTCACCCATATCTGTTTCGAGATTCGCGAGATGTACATCATCTTCTGGGGGCGTGCCCTCTACCAATTGACCGTTGAGCACTAATTTCCAATTGCCACGACGTACAGCGGTCTGCTTACCCATCTCCCAGTAGATGTCGCGATGCGGTGTCAATTCACTGTTTGTCACTGTGGGTTGGATGTCGAGTCCATCAAGTTCATACTCAGAAATATCTCCACCTGCTGCGGCGAGGAATGTC
Source organism: Candidatus Poribacteria bacterium (assembly GCA_965208735.1). Classification (GTDB taxonomy): domain Bacteria; phylum Poribacteria; class WGA-4E; order WGA-4E; family WGA-3G; genus WGA-3G. The sequence goes on along the minus strand of CBDBPM010000002.1, from coordinate 2,008,569 downwards.
GGAAAGACATCCATCGCTGCGCCGACTTCATTGATTACTTGTCCTGCAGGGATTCGCTGGGGCCAGTTCATAATTCCGGGTGAACGGATGCCACCTTCGTAGAGGCTGAATTTATGCCCTTTCAGTTTACCTGCAGTGCCGCCGTAATACGGATCCTGCGTGCCATCTAACCAGTTTCGTGTTTCACGCGAGGGACCGTTGTCGCTCTGGAAGTAGGAGAAGGTGTTCTCTGCGAGTCCGAGTCTTTCTAATTCCGCAAAAATTTCGCCGACGCTATCATCAACGGCGCTGAGCATGGCTGCCATAATCTGTCTGTCCCACGGTAGATTTGGGAATCGATCGACGTATTTTTCTGGCGCGTGCATCGGATAATGTGGCGCGTTGTAAGGCACGTAGAGGAAAAAAGGCTTGCCAAGTTCGACAGATTTACGGATATATCTGATGGCATATTCGGTGATGAGTTCGGTGAAGTATTCGCCGTTCCGGTAAATCTCTTCGCCGTTTTCCCAGAGGTCGTGTGTCTGGTCAATCCCGCGCTGTGCCATACCCCAGTAAAAGATGTGCGAAAAGAAGTCGATGCAGCCCGCCATGAATCCGAACCAATCGTCGAACCCGTGATGTTCAGGACGTGAACCTTCCGCGAGTCCGAGATGCCATTTCCCGGACATCGCGGTGTAATAGCCGTGTTCTTTAAGTGCTGTTGCAAGTGTAGGTACAGAAGGCGGCAGTCCTGTGGCAGTGCGGTGCCCTGCTAAAATGGAGCGGACCCCAGCATGGCACGGGTAGCGTCCTGTCAATAATGCTGCGCGTGAAGGCGAGCAGACGGGTGAATTCGAGTACCAATCTGTGAAGCGGGCACCCTCAGCTGCCATCCTATCGAGGTGTGGCGTTTTGAAGTCGGTCGCGCCCATACAGGATAGATCGCCGTATCCTTGATCATCCGTTAGAAAGATAATAAAATTAGGTTGCATGCTTCTACTTCTCCGTCGTGTTACTTTTTCCAGAAACTCCGGTCTAAACTTCGATATTGTATGGCTTCAGAGACATGAACCGCCTCTATATTCGGGTTTTGATCGAGGTCTGAAATGGTGCGTGCTACTTTCAGAATCCGGTCGTAAGCACGCGCGCTCAATCTTAATTGGTTAATCGCAACGCGGAGCAAATCTTGTGCCTGATCGTCAACTTTACAATAGTCTCGTATCTGTTTTGATTGCATACCTGCGTTGGCGTGTATTATTGTGTTTGCAAAACGTCCGTGTTGGATTTGGCGTGCCGCCTCAACGCGTTCTTGGACACGCGCCGACGGTTCACCGGTTGTTTCGGCAGAGAGTTCGGCGTATTTCACCGCTGGCACTTCAACCTGGATGTCGATTCTATCCAATAACGGACCGGAAATTCGGGAGACATAGTTCTGAATCTGATTCGGCGTGCACTTACAATCTCGGCTTGGATCGCTGAAAAACCCACAGGGACAAGGGTTCATCGCTGCGACGAGCATGAAATTTGCCGGATAAGTGAGCGATGCCGCTGCACGAGAGATCGTTACCTGTCGATCTTCAAGCGGTTGTCGCATAACCTCAAGGACGTTCCGTCGGAATTCGGGGAGTTCATCTAAAAAGAGCACACCGTTATGTGCAAGACTCACCTCCCCAGGGCGCGGCACATTTCCACCACCGATTAAGCCAGCATCTGAAATGGTGTGGTGTGGCGAACGATATGGACGTGTCACAATCAGAGGTGTATCGCTTGGCAGAATACCGATGATGCTCTGGATCTTTGTCGTCTCTAAAGATTCGTCGATTGAGAGTCTCGGTAGAATCGACGGAATTCGCTTCGCAATCATCGTCTTACCGGAACCGGGTGGTCCAATCATAATAAGGTTGTGTCCACCTGCGGCAGCGACCTCAATGGCGCGCTTGACGTGCTCTTGCCCTTTTACATCAAGTAGGTCGATGTGCATCTCTGGATGTGTGACGTGCCTGTCGGTATCGAGTGTGTGTAGTTCAGGTGCTATTTCCTTCTCTGAATTGAGAAATGCGGCAGCCTCTGATAGGCTCTCAATCGGATAGACGTTCACACCTTCCACAATTGCCGCTTCCTTGGCGTTTTCAGCGGGCAAAATAAGATCTTCTATGCCGTTCTCTTTTGCGGCGATGGCTATCGGAAGTCCGCCTTGTATGCCTCGGATGTTCCCATCAAGGGCAAGCTCACCCAGAATCATGGCGTTTTCGAGTCTTGCGGGATCTACCTGATTGGTAGCCGCCATAACACCGATTGCAATCGGAAGATCAAACGCTGAACCTGCTTTTCGGATGTCCGCTGGTGCTAAGTTCGCCGTGATTCGGGTCTGTGGAAAGTAGAAGCCAGAGTTCTTAATAGCTGCAGTAACCCGGTCCCTGCTCTCTTTGATGGCACTATCGGGTAAACCGACAGTGCTGAAGGACGGAAGTCCGCCAGCGACATCTACTTCAACTTTTACAATATAGGCATCAATTCCCAGCAAAGCACTGCTTAGGACTGTTGCGAGCATACAGGTGTTTCCTTCCGATTTACGCTAATTTGAATAGTTCTACCGGTTCGTATTGTAGGTGTAGTAAACTTCGGCACTATCATATCACAAATTAAATTAACAGGTCAACGCATTTCCACTCAGAGTTTTTCAGTTTTCGGCAGTCAGCAATCAGCAAAATGAGAAGCCGAACAGCTCTGGCTAACTTGAATCTCCTGTAAGTTTGTGTAATGTTTGTAACTGCTTCTGATTTGCTATGACTAATAAAGCATCGCCGGCTATCATTTTCTTATCTCCGGGCGGATTATAGAGGAACGTTCCGTCGTTATCTCGGATTGCGATGACAACTAATCCCGTTTGTTCTCGAATGTTTCCGGCTTTAAGTGAAATTCCGTCTAAAGGGGCTTCCCTTTGGATAACGGATTCGGTAAACTGGGCGCCGTCTTGATTTTGTGTGATATTGTCCAAAAACCCGACGAGATGTGGTTGGAGTATGCCGGATGCGAGGCGGAGCCCACCAATATGATCCGGTAAGACGACCTCATCTGCGCCTGCGATGATAAGTTTTCCGGCGGAATTGTCTTCAACGGCTTTGGAAGCTATGCGTAGGTGTGGGTTCAGTTTCCTCGCGGAGATTACGATAAATAGGTTGTCTTGGTCGCGGCTGAGGCATGTGACAAGACCTCGTGCGCGCTCGATACCTGCACGCATAAGTAATTCATCATCGGTTGCATCACCGTGGAGATATGGGAAATTTCGTGTATCGGTGAGATGGATTAATCGTTCTTCCTCGGATTCGATGCCGACAAAATCTACTTCTGCCTTCAGCATTTCGTCGAGGACATGCACCCCGGTATCGCCGAGCCCGCAAATGATATAGTGGTCTGATAATTTATGGACTGTTCGGATCATTTTTTGTTGTCGGAAAAAACTTTGTAGTTGTCCTTCAATCAGAAATGCGGTAGCGACAGTGACACTATAGGTGAACACGACAATCCCGACGATGAGTAGCAGGATCGTGAAAATGCGCCCGCTATCGCTCATTTCGAGGTCATCATGACCGGCAGTTGTCAAGGTAATGACAGTCATGTAGATTGCATCAAGGAGCTGCCACCCGTGCTGCGGATTATCCTTTTCAAGTACCATGTAACCGACGGTCCCGATCACGAGTAAACCAAAGAGCATTACGAGGGCGAAAAGAATCTTGCGTTGATAATTCATTCTCCAGTTTTATGACAGTGTGCTTCACATTTCTGAAGCGTGTCTACTGAGAAACTCCTTTGATCCTGCTGAATCTAATGGCGTTTTTTAGTGCAGCGTTTGACAGCAGGATTCGGATCGTGTCGTGCAATGTCAAAAAGGGTCTGGTATTTGACTCTATCGAGTGCGGGCAAAAGCTTTGCAACTTCCATGCGGACACACGCTGCTGGGTCTTTAAGGCCGCGTTCAAACCAACGTTCGGCATCATCTAAGTCATGTTTTGCAAGTGCCGCGAGTGCGCCAGCGCGGATGCGTTTATTTAAGGATTTGGCGTACGGCAGAAGAGGCGCGGTATAACCTTCATCGCAGCGGCACATAATTCGCAGAGCGTTGCATACTACATCTATTGATGCGTCTTCGAGATGCAGCGCACACCAATCGAATAATTCCTCAGTTCCGGTTTTTTCAAGAAATTGAAGTCCGCGCATCCGCCGTTTCGGGTTTTCATCAGAAATGTCTGCCATCGCTTTGGTATAGCGTGTATCTACTTTCGCGGACTGGATTGGTTCTTCTTGTGTATCAGTATACAGTACGTGGACAGCAACTGTATCGTTCTGAATGTGTTGAATAGGGAGTCCTTCAGGGCTGAACGGAATTTTATCAAAGAACGCTGGTAGCCATTGCTTGCCTTTTGCAAAAAACTCTTGTCCGTCAATGTGGTTTCCAGTGCCAGAGCCCATCCGGTTATTCATCCAATGTGCTAATCGGACGATGCCCCAATGGTTTTGGCTCGCGCCATTGTGAGAATAGATCCCTAATTGTTCGTTAACCCACTGTGCTAATGCAGCTGGGGACGCTAACAATTCAAAAAAATTAGATTCCAAGAGTTGCACAGACAGCCGTTCGCGAACCGCTATAATGTTACCGTGCACGTGAATTTTACCGTTACCGAGGTGTGTACGGAGTTCTTCAATCTCCAACTCGGTTTTCAGGACGACAGGTCTACCATTTTTCCGACGCGCCTTTTGTTCGGCGCGATTCTTCGCATAGTTCCAATGTGCTGTGAACCAGACAGTCCCTCCGCGTGGGCGAAACCCATTTTCAATAATACCTCTCGCGCTGCTTAACGTTGTGCCGTGATAGAAATCCATAATTGGTACTCCTTGGAAGTTTAACGGAGTTAACTCAATTTGTGGCAGATAATTCATAAAAATCGGCGAGGTTCAGACTTGCGATGCGCGATTGTCGTATCTCAGTTTTTGTTGTAACACCGATTAGGAGGTTTCTTCAGTTTTGTCAGTGGGTGCCTCTGTTTCGGTTTTGTTATCTGATGGTTCTACTTCGACTTCTTCAGCCGTGGATTCCTCTTTGGTTTCTTCTTGTGCCATTGCTTCCTGTCTACTGACAGTACGGATGTAGTGCATTCTGAGTTCGTAGAGCGTATTTGACAGAAAGTTGGCTTCTGGTGCGGTGAGGTTACCTTTCGTTTTACCCTCAAGCATCTCAATAGTATCAATAATATGTTTCACAAGCGGGAGGTTTATAACCACTTCCCCTGTTTCGGGGTTAGGGATCCCCTCTAAGTAGAACCGCCCAGTTTCTACGAGGTTCGTAAGATAGCTAATAAAATCGACAGGCGGAAGTTGCTGCACTTCTTCCTGATCTATAGTTTCTTCCATATATTGTCTCCTGATTCACCTGAGGTATATACAGTGTATTTGTAAGAAGGTCTGTTATTCGTCGTCAAAGATAATGATTTGTGCGAGTAAACTCCCCGCTTGATTATTGTTGTGTGGACTTTCGTTCATCGCGAGAAAGATGACACCATCGGCAGGAGCCGGATTGTCGTAGCGTGAACCGACAGCAAAAACGGTATTTCCGATCTTGGCGATGAGTGCGCCGATATTGGTACCGGGGAGTAGATAGTCGTTGGAACCTGGGGTTTTGGGGATGCCGTCAGCACCGCACCAGCCGGTACGGTTTTGCAAATCTGGTGACCAAGCCCCTTCTCCGTCAATAATAAGGCGTTGTCCTTTTTTCACGCGCACGTAACTCTCCTGCCAAGCCGGACTTGGACGAGCCGTGCGGATAACGGTTAATGCCATATATTCCTCCATTTTAGTAGTTATAAGTTGTTGGTTATAAGTTATAAGTCTGGTTTGTGCTTTATCAACGGTTTCTTGTGGATACCACGACCTCAATTTAGTAATGGCAGTTACAAGGATGCGTTGATAACATCCGAAGGTAACTTATAACTTATAACTTATAGCTATTCCTTGGTTCGGATGGTGATGTTCGTAATGGCATCGTCTACAGCAATGCTATCAACGACATCCATCCCACTGATGACGTTTCCGAAGATGGTGTACTCGCTATCCAGAATCGTACTATCTCGGCAGATAAAGAATTCAGATGCAAAGGAAACGCTTTTTCCTTCTTCCTTTGCCATAGCGACAACACCGCGCGACATCTCTTTCGCACCATTCTCAATGGGGATTGTTTCGCCAGCGGCAAGTTTTGAACCTGCTTGGATAAGGAGTTCTTCTGCGCGATTAAACTTTTCACCTTTGTAATACATCACCTGCGCGTTTTTGATGAAATTCTTGGAAGTCTCTGGTGCTTCGGCTGCGAGAAATTCAAATTCAATGGTGCCTTTTGCCGTTTCAATAACGGCTATGGCTGTTGCCGGATCAATTTGCGGTTTTGCCGAGGTTATTGTTGAACCTGTGCCAGCGCGCCGCGCGCGCGGGGCAGGTGCCTGCTTCTCCTCTTGTGCGCAACTCAGCACGAAGGTGGCAAATAGCGTTGCCAAGACTAAGAGTGCTGCGGATGCGAACTGCCGATGTTGCTTATTCTGCTGTTGCCTTAACATATTTTGACTTCGCCTCCAATTGGATTTTTGTCATGACATCGCCTACCTGTAAGCGATCGACGACATCCATGCCTTGAATTACACCGCCGAAGGTGGTGTAATTGCCGTCAAGAGAGGGTTGGGGTTTGAAGCAAATGTAGAATTGGCTCCCGGATGAGTTCGGTTCAGATGTCCGAGCCATCGCCACTGTACCTCTCAGGTGTGGACGCTGGTTCGGATGCGTGTACTCGTCAGCAATGTTCCAACCGGGACCACCTGTTCCATCGCCGTTCGGACACCCGCCCTGAACGACGAATTCGTCAACTCTGCGGTGAAATGTTAAGCCGTCGTAAAACTTCTGGTTGATCAATTTGATGAAATTGTCCACTGCCACGGGGGCGGCATCGGGATAGAACTCAATTACGACTATGCCTTTATCAGTTGTAACGACAGCGACCTGCTCTTCAGGCGTTAGGTTTTGGCTGAAGGGCAGCGCGCAGCCAACGATGAGGGTTAATACTAAAAGAAGAAACATTGGACTTTTGTATAGCAAGTTTTGACTTGCCAGTTGTGCAAAAAGATAACGAGTTGTTCTCATCAACTCTCCTCAATTGTTGTAGGGGTTAGTCGGTTTTGAGGCGTGCCCAGACGGTTGCTAACTTGTCTTGCGCATCGACGTGCAACATGACAGGCTCCGCCATATCTTTGAGCAGCTCCTCTTTGGTTAAAGCGTAGTTATACATTTTGATTTCATCGAGAGCACCGGTAAGAAACCGCTGGCTTCCGCCGCGTGCGCCGATATAGAGCGACTCATCGTTGGGTTTCAATTCGCCTTTACACGGCATCTCTGCTTCCAGTTCGCCATCAATGTAGAGTAGGATGTCATCACCATCCCACGTTCCAGCGAGAAAATGCCACTCGCCGTCCTGAATAGTGGGACCGATATTGTCGTCGTTACACGGTTCCGGAAGGTCGAAAAATTGAAGGATCGTCCCGCCGTTGTAAAGTGCTGCAAGGTTATAGAGACCGGCGACCCAAGCCGAGCCTTTCTCAACGCCGCTTTGGATTGCCTCACCACCTTTGACAAGTGCCCAGAACTCAATGGTGAGTCCGTCAACAATATCGAGGCTTGGACTGTCGTCGATTTCGCCAGCAGTTTTGCCGTCGAACTCCATCGCTTTTCCGAAGACACCGTCAATTAGTTTCGGATTACCTTTTAGGACTTACGCAATGAATTAAAATGTGTTATAGTTTTTAATTATGATGAGCATGAATCTTTCTGAAAAGAGACAACCGCTGTTCTCGGATTATTGCCAATTTTTGTTAGCCGGTTTTCAGAACTTCACACAGACACACTTTGCCAATCATACGGAGAAATGGAGCCATGATCAACTCAATCGTCTCCTGAATACCGAACGTATCCCTGCCCGTGAACTCTGGCGTTCGGTGCGAAACGATATTGAGTTTGATGAAGACGGATACGTTCTTTTTGATGATACCGTCATGCCAAAACCTTATGCGAAACAGATAGAACCTGTTCGCCGGCAGTGGAGTGGCTCCGAAAAACGTGTCATCCAAGGCATCGGTCTCGTGACATGTGTCTATGTCAATCCGAAGACGCATCAGTATTGGATTATTGATTACCGTATCTATGATCCAGACCGAGACGCGAAAACCAAACTTCAACACCTTCAGGAGATGTTGCAGAACGCCTACTTCGTGAAAAATCTCCCGTTTCGGGTCGTGTTAGTAGATTCTTGGTATGCTTCAATGGCAGTGCTAAAAACGATTCAGAGTCTCTCAAAAATCTATTATGCTCCCTTGAAACGCAATCGTCTCGTCAATGACACTGAGGGTGTTGACCCGCACAAACGGATAGATGATCTGACGTGGACAGAATCAGAGTTGCGACAGGGTAAACGTGTTCATATCTACAAGTTTCCGAAAGGCCACCAAGTGAAGTTGTTTCGGATAGCGTCCGGCACCAGACGCACGGAATATATTGCCACCAACGATTTATCTCAATCGGATGTGACTGCGACGCAGCAAGAATGTCGCGTTCGTTGGAAGATTGAGCAACTTCATCGTGAGCTCAAGCAAACGACAGGTATCAGCAAGTGCCAAAGTCGTCAACATCGTGGACAACGCAATCATATTGCCTGTTGTTTGTGGGTCTGGGTCAGTTTGACGCGTGCTGCGCGCACGACGGGTCAAACGATTTACCGCCTGAAAGAAAGTTTATACGAGGACTATCTGCGACGAGAGATCAAAAAGCCTTCTATTGTCGTCAACTTTGCGTAAGTCCTAACCTTTATTAAAGGTCGCATCGTTCCCAAATTCGGATTGGTCTTTTACAATGTCTCCTGCTAATTCGTCGAAGGAGAGGTGCAGAACAAGGTCTTGTGCCCTACAAACTGTTGTAACACCTACCAAAATGAGGAAAAGTAGCCCCAAGATAATCTTCTGTTTCAAAATCTTGCTCCCTAAAATGGATGTTGTTTCAATTATAAGCGACATTTGTTTCAGATGTCAACACAAATTGGAGAGTATCTAAACGTTTGACATAATTTTAGGATAGCAATAGTTGAAAAAAAAGTCAACGGTTAAAATAGATAGGGGAAAGTTATTGTTGATGTGGTTCTGCGGTCAGAAATTGCCGAAAAAGTTATCGCTTTCGGTGAGAACCTTAACTGTCAATTTTGTGGCAACTCGCTTGACCGAGACCACAACGCTGCGATAAACATACTTTTTAAGGCAGCTGCTGCCTTTCGTGGAGAAGTGTATGCGCTTCCAAAGGTGTAGCGCGGGGTCGGTAAAAAAACGCAAGGTAAACCCATTAACGTAACCTTGCGCCGTTTGCATCCCACATCTCACCCTCCGAATAGATCTGCGGCGGTGTTATCGGTGTTAGTGTTGGCAACCAATCTTCCTGGAATTGTTGAACCAACCGCACCGCATTCTGATAGGCGATCCGTTCTTTTGTTTCATCGTCAAGGTGCGCCGCTTCGATCTGCGCTTGGACTAAGCGGAAATCGTAGTAGGGCAGATCGCTACCGAACATGATCCTATCGCTGCCGAGATTGTTGACGAGGTGCACCAGGTCCCAACTTTCGTCTGCGCCCTCCGGTTTCTGTGCTACATCGAACCAGATATTCTCCTGCTTTCCACACTGCTCGATAGCATCAAGGTGTCCGGCTTTGCTCATTGAAACGTGTCCAATGATAAACGTTACTGATGGGAATCGTCTCGCGTACGCGGCGATGTTTTGTGTGGAGCCTGCCTGATGTAATAGACACAATCCGTTGTGCATCGCTACAACTTCAAGGAATGCGTAAAGTTCACCACCGAGTGAATGTCCTGACAATCCGGGATGGCACATAAATCCGACTAAACCGTCATCCTGCATTGCTCTGTCGAGTTCATCGACACCTGCTTGTTCGTGTCGAACTTCAACGTTACCGAGTCCGATCGGGAAGCGTTCTGGGTATAGTCTACATGCATTGGCAACTGTCTCGTGTTGGGCACGCGTATCCAATACGCCGCGTGCCTGCGGTCCTCCGCCTGTTGGACACGGAATTGCACCGATAACATTTGCTGAAGCCATCCGCGCGAGACATCGTCCGACGCTCTGTCCTATCGTTGGGGCGCGTGATACCGTCATACCGATATGGCAGTGTACATCAAAATAGGGACGCATTTTTTAATTATTCCTTGCGGTTCGGTTAGGCGAGTTTAGCAATTGCGTACTTTTCCGTAGAGTCGCCCTCCATTTCACTACGGGCTACGCGTTCTGGCTAATATTCTTTTAACTCTCCACGGGCGCAATTCCGTCATTAGAATTCTGGCACAGGCGTGTAAGTATTGAAACCGTCTGTTCTATCTTCGCCCTGCAAGAGGTAAATATAGTGTGCGCGTCGCCACTCTGCGCCGGGGTAACGGACGTTTGCTGGCATATAGCGCATTGTGTAGCCGCATCGCCGTTTCTCCGAAACGTTCGGACTTGAGTTGTGGATTGTCCATGCATCGTGAAAATGACATTCGCCGACCTCTAATTCCAAGTTAACCGCCTTGGATGTGTCAAGGTCATCTTCCACAACTTCGCTGCCGAAAAGCATGTTTTTCCGATCAACAGATTCATAACGACGATCGCGTAAGTTGTGGCTGCCAGAAATGACGCGCATACAGCCGTTTTCGACTTTCGATTCATCTACTGCCAGCCACATCGTGATAACATGCATCGGATCAAGAGACTCACCCCAGTAGACACCATCTTGATGCCACGGGACCTCCATGCCATCGTTTTCTCGTTTGCTAATAAAGTGGCTTGACCAGAGCACAATATCCGGTCCGATAAACCGCTCTATCACCTTCAAGACGCGTGGGTGTGTCAGGTATTTGAATAGATAAGGATGCTCGAAATGCGGGACATCCATCTGCTCTGGACGTCTACCGTCCGGCAAATTCTCAATCATATCGTCCACATAATCCCGAAGCTCATCTAACTCCGGTTTCGTGAAGATACGTCCGAATTTAATATACCCGTTTTCCTTGTAAAATCTGACCTGCTCATCAGAGACAGTCGTTTCCAGTTGCCAGTTCATGTGTCACCTGTTCTTAAATTTCGATATGTTATAATTTCTGAAACTATACTCAGCATTTACGACGCATATCAAAGTATAACAATACGTCACAAACTAAAAGTTTGTGGTACAATTAGGTCTACTCTGTTTTAATTTTTCCCCAGGTGGTAGCGAGTTTATCGTTTGGTGAGACAGCTTCCGCGCCCAACGTCCGCGCAAGCCCTTTTTCGACGATGTCGGTTATCTGATCTTCCGTTAGTACGACGTTGAAAAGTGCGACCTCGTCTATAACGCCATCTACAAGGGTCCGGACTGCGACACCGACTTCACCACCAATCGTGAAAGGCTTTAGATTATCCTCATTCTGGTTCGCGTGTGCGGCAATATCGTTCTCAACCTCCAGTTCACCGTCGCGATATAATTTCATCGCGCCTTTGCGATCAGCAGTTGCAGCGAGATGATGCCACTTTCCATCATTGATGGTTGATGTACCGAAAAGATGGATACCCGCACCTTGTGCCAATCCGAACCAGAATAGCGGTTTCCCTTTGTTGTTCGGATCAAGGTTCCCGCGAATCCCCAAAATGTAACCGTGTCTCGGCATAGCGAGGTCAGCCTTTGAGATGAGACTTGCGTACCATCCGGCGGGTGTTTTTGAATACTTGAACCATGCGACCATAGAGAAATTTGCTTTCCCTACGTTCAAGGGTGGCGAAACGCCAGCGTCAACCAGACCGCCGCTCTTAAATTCCAACCCTCCATCAAATTTACCATCTGTCCACTTCACAGGGTCTAAGCACTCCGCGTCAAGTGCGTTTTCTGTTAAGTCCTTGGCACTATCTCCAGTTTCTTCATTGAAAAGCCAAACGCCTACCGCGGTTTCGGGGTCAACTGCGGTGTGTCCTTGTGCGGTAAACAGTAGGGCGGTAGCACCTATAACAGACCAAAAAATGCTCAGTTTTTGATATCTACTTCTCATCTGCATTACCTCCAAGATTATTCCCTTTGGATTTTGGCACACATTTGTATCAAATGTCAAGCAATTTTTTATTTGTCAGTAAATGTCGCGACCTGAGATCGCTCCTACAAGAAAATATACCAATGAATCGCGACCTGAGATCGCTCCTACAAGAAAAATCCGCTATTCGTTGACTTTTTGATTTAGTATGCTACAATATTGTCCGTAGTTATACGATATTATGATGTGGATTCTATAACCACATTACTGTTTTATACGAAACCCAACATATCCTATATTGAGGGAAATATGAACTTTAGCAAACGGTTTTATGCTTTGGCTTTCTTGATGATGTTGTCTATATCTTTAACGGTTGTTGCTGATGAGGAGACCGAAGAAATTGTCAGGATGGAAGATGTCGTGGTTACTGCCCGCAAACGCGAGCAACGATCTTTTGAAGTACCGCTTTCCGTTTCGACGCTTCGGGGTGAGAAATTCGACACTTTGCGTTCATCGGGTATGGATGTGCGTTTTTTGTCGAACCGCACGCCGAGTTTGCAGATAGAATCGTCGTTTGGACGTATCTTTCCGCGCTTTTATATCCGCGGTCTTGGCAATACCGACTTCGACCTCAACGCTTCGCAGCCGGTTTCGCTGCTCTACGATGGCGTTGTACTTGAAAACGCCTTGTTAAAAGGATTTCCCGCCTTTGACTTGGATCGGGTTGAGGTGTTGCGGGGACCACAGGGTACACTGTTTGGACGCAACACACCCGCGGGTATTGTGAAGTTTGAATCGGCGCGTCCGACAGAGGCATTGGAAGGGTATGGACGGTTGAGTTACGGTCAATTCAACAGCAGTAATTTTGAGGGCGCGGTATCGGGACCACTCGTCCCATCTGTGCTTTCCGCTCGGCTTTCGTTGCTGGCACAATACCGAGACGATTGGGTGAACAATGAGCACACGGGTGAGGATAATGCTTTAGGAGGACATCGGGATTTCGCGGGTCGTTTGCAATTGTTGTGGACACCCATGCCGGCGTTAGAGGCACGATTTAAGTTCCATGCTCGCGATCTTGACGGCACCGCGCGCCTGTTCCGCGCGAATATCTTAGTGCCGGGTGAAGGGGGTTTGGTTCAGGATTTTGCCCGTGACCGCATCGCGCACGATAGCAGCAATGAGCAAACCCTAAGCACGCAAGGCCTGGGAGTTGAGGTGCGTTACGATATTGGAGACTTCCAACTAATTTCACTGACTGGGTTTGAACGACTGACTAATTTTTCGAGAGGAGACATTGACGGCGGATACGGTGCTGCATTTCTTCCTGTGAGCGGTCCCGGTGAGATCCCCTTTCCTTCTGAAACCGCGTCCGGTATTCCGAACCTGCAACAGTTTAGCCAAGAGGTCCGCTTGATGAGTCCAGCAGCGCGCCGTCTCGCCTATCAGTTCGGTTTATACTATTTCTGGGAGTTCGTGGAGATGGAGGATTTCAACTACGATACGCTGGCTGGTGGTACTTTGGATGGGGCAGCGCGGCAAGAGCAGGCATCTACGGCGGGAGCGGCGTTCGCGGCGTTGACCTTCCAAATGCTTGAGAACCTGGAACTTGGGGCTGGTCTACGATTGTCCCATGATGCGAAGGACTATACAGCATGGCGGGATCAAGCACCTGCTGTTACCGGGGCAGGTCCACTCGACCCTATCCACGAAAATCCTCAAGCCACCGTCTGGAGCGGGGATATGAGCCTCCGCTATCAGGTAGCACCGAGTGTGCAGACGTATCTGCGCGCGGCACGTGGATTTCGGGCACCGAGCATTCAGGGACGCTTGCTATTTGGTGATACTGTCACGATCGCGGATACCGAGACGATTCTCTCTTTTGAAGGCGGCACGAAATTACGTTTGTGGGAGCAGCGGTTACATCTGAATATGGCGGCGTTTCAGTACTTTATGCAGGATCAGCAGCTCACTGCAGTGGGTGGCGAGACCAATTTCAACCGGTTGGTGAATGCGGATAGCACCATCGGACGCGGCGTTGAAGCGGAGCTGGTTTTTATGCCGATTACTGCACTTGAAGTTTCAGCGGGACTCAGTTACAACCAGACGCGGATTGACGATCCGAATTTGGCGATACAGGGGTGTGGTGCACCGTGTACGATGCTGGATCCGCCTGCTGCTGATGGCATTTTCTCCATTGATGGGAACAGTCTGCCACAGGCACCAAAATGGATTGCGGATGTGGCGCTGCACTATGTTATCACACTTCCAGGAGATGTTCGTCTTATTGCTTCCACGGACTGGGCGTATCGCAGCCGAGTCCGGTTCTTTCTCTACGATTCCGTAGAATATGCAGACGATTGGCTTTTGGTGGGTGGCGTTCGACTTGCCTGCCTATTGCCGCATGCCGACGTAGAGGTCGCAATTATAGGGCGCAATATCCTCAACGATACGTCCCCGACCGGTGGTATTGATTTCAATAATCTGACGGGTTACGTCAATGAACCACGATTTTGGAGTCTGGAATTGGTGCGACGTTTTTAAGATTCGATGCGGTTGGGAAACCAGGGCATAAAATTGAGTGCCGCTTACTCAAAAGCATTTGCTACCGCAACCAGATCAAGGATATTAATAACCCCATCACCATTGACATCTGCCCGTCGGTTATTCTCTGTTATCGGTTCGCCAAAGTATTTGGTAACAACTATTAGATCAAGGATATTAATTTTCCCATCCATATTTATATCCCATTTGGGACCCGTAAAAATATCTTCTTCGGGTGCTGGTAACTCTTCTACAATTTCAATTTCAAGGTTTGGAACGACCGATGGCAGCTCTATACCGTCACTATCGCCAAGCGTACAATTACCGGGTGTGAAAGTCACTTTACCAACCTTTTTTGCTTTGAATGTGATAGACAATAATGGACCACTTCCATCCAGACCTGTTCCATCTAATCGCAACACATTGAAGCCTGTTATCAAGCCATTTTCGTTATCAATGCTACCTTCTGTAAATAAAGTTTGGGTAGCATCTGATGACAAAAAGCTGCCTTCAATTACTTCGATAGCCTCAAGAAGGTTTGGATCAAAAGAAATTCCACACTGCCATCCTGTTAAGTTCCGAACAAACAGGGCATCTATGTTAAAAGTAAATGTGCTATTAAGTTCCAAAAGTGTAGCCTCGGCGGAAAATGTGAATCCATTCGGCTCTATTTTCGTGTTTTTACTGAGTTCATAGAGCGGTGTCCAATCACGGATCGGGTTGCCTGTTAGGTCTAACCATTTCAAATTCGTTAATCCTGCTAACGGAGATATGTTTGTGATATCGTTGTCCCTCAAATTCAAACGTTCCAAGTTTGTGAGATCCTGTAAAATAGACACATCCGACACATTATTACCAAACACGTATAGGTTTTTCAATTTTGGAGCGTTCTTTAAAGATGGAATTTCTGATATGTCGTTACCACATAGGTTTAGGATTTCAATATTGGGAAGGTTTACCAACGGAGACATATCTCTGAATCGTGGGCCCCACATAACAACTTCCCTCAACTGTTCCATATCTGCTAACACTGAAATATCAGTCAACGGAACCTTATCGTCAAAACCGATAGTTTCTAATTGTGTAAAATTGGCGATGGGTGAGAGATCAGAGATAGGATTGCCTCCCAAGTCCAAGTATTTTATGTTTGTTAAATTTGTGATCGGTGATAAATCTGAAACATGATTACCAATACCACCAATGCTTAAGCTCTCTAATTGCGTAAGACCGGATATAGGTGTTAGATCTGAGATTCCATTAAGTCTAAATTCCTCCCGTTGTTCTCTCACGAACAGTTCTTTGAGGTTTATCGCATATTCTAATCCTGTTAAATCTTTAATGCCTTGATTAAATAATGTTAGTCCTTCGACATACACCCCGTTTTTGGTATGTCCAGCCCGACTGAAACGACTGAATTGCTCCATTTGGCTAACGGTAATAGGTGCATCAGGATGTTGACCCAGCATTCTCGCGAGTGCTGCACGGAGGTTCGGATCCGGGATGTGGACTGCATCATCAGGATGACTTGTGATGTCTCCAGTCCCCGGTGGATCTACATCGGGTATAGATACGGGGGTATTGAGTGCGAACACAATAGCATTGAAATTTGATGTCCACGTATCGCGCTTTACGACACCGCCCTCTACTAAAACTTGCAACCCGTAACTTTGTAGATCAGCACTTTCTTGTATTTTTGACAAAAACACGTTTTTTGGCAGTCCTACCGCTGCGGCAGCGTGTGCAGCGTCTAAATAGCTATTGTATATCCCATGGAATCGTGAAATCGGTTCATCATCAATACCACCTGACAAGTTCCCTGTTTTCGTCAAAGCAGTTATAAACTTTTCAGTGTCTTGTTCCAGCAAAATATCCATGACAGCTTGTTCTACATAGAGTTGTAGTGCGTAATCTTTGTCGTAAATAGTATCTTGCGTAGCTTGGATGACGGGTCGGACTTCATCTGTAAAAGGTTTCATTCCGTCTGTATGACAACCGATACAGGATATGCCATTATAGACAGCCGGATCACTTGCGGCTGGGTTAGAAACAATCTCCACTGGTGCTTTATCAAGACGTTTGCCTTTTTCATCAAATAGATGGTATGCTTGTAAACCGTTTGGCAGGTTAAAGACAACTTCGCCACCATCATGATTGAAAGAGAGTGGATACACGAATATGTTTTGTCTACCGACACTCCCCGCGAAGTCGTAACTTTTCCAGTAAGCCCCATACAGAGATTTGTGGCGTTCTACGACACGGTTGTTTTCGGAAACACCTGAATTTGTGATACCTGCGCGCCACACACGCACGCCGGGATCGTTTTTTAGATTGCTTACCACATCCACACCCAACAGCGTTTCCAGAGCGGTGTCTGTGTCCGGCAATGCGAGAATTTCATTGTAAAGTGGGGGTTCGGACGCTTTACCAATGAACCAGTCCACATGCACATACGGAACTTCGCAATCCATTTCAGATTGTAAATTTAGGAATAAATCTCGCAAATCTGTTTGATCTGCTCCCTCATACGCTATATTGTAAGGGTAATGATTTTCTATTTGTGTCCACGAGTCGTTAGTGTCCCATTCGTAATTGCGTAGGTCGATATAGAAAAGTGTTTGTTCTGGATTGATCGGTTGGGGATTCACAATATCTGCGCCCCAAGAAAGGCTATTTACCAATTTAGCGAGTGCGAGATAGTGTGATTGTAACCTTTCCGTTGGAAGACCCGCATTATAGAGATGGGTTGTTGAGAAATAACGGGCAAAAGCACGATTAGGTATGGGTAATGTCTCTATATGGTCCTGTATTGTTTCAAGTATCCTTTTAGGTGTGATAGAATTTTCGTTGATATCTGCAACATTCCAATCAGGGGCACCGTTTGCAATCCATACCCGAATGATTTCGATTGCCTCATCTGTCAATGGTGGCTGATTAGGTGGCGGCATTTGGCCACCGTTCTCGGTGGGTCCAAGGAGTCTTTTGTACAATTCGGATGCATCCGGTTGATTGCCTACCACATTTCCACTTTGAATGAGTGAATCGTATTCCTCAATAAGCAGTGATTCTTTGAAATCACCTAAGTGCCCGTGACATCGAAAGCAGTTGTTTTCAAATACGATATAAGCCTGTTGTGCTGAATCGTCAGCGTTCACAATTCCTACAATAACTGAGGTTTCCAAAACTGAAAAAAGTAAGGTCGTTCCAATAATCGAAAAAAGTAAAATAGACTCTGTTTTTTGCATCGTTAATCCTTTTTAATTTATTGCCAACACTATTACCGTTGACATCGGTTGATGATTAAACCTATTTTAAATAAATCTCACCGTCTAAATCCGGGACGGTGTGTGATATACCAGTGATACCACTGGTGACACCGGTCGCAGATTCCGGTAGTTGGATTTTCTGTGCTTTCCCACTGCGGTTATAGACGACCCAGCCGTTTGTGAACTCGCGGATGAATAAACCCTTTCGGTTCAGGTACAACTGCCCCTTCTTCCCAATCGGATGTCCGAGATCTGCATCCCAAAAGTCATACCAGTAATGTGTATTTCCATGTTCGTGTAGAAAAGTGTCGTGTGAGTTTGTATGCTGGTTCCAATAATTCGAATACGTATGTTTGTGAGGATAATTCCAATAGAAATCATCGTGCAGATGCGGTTCTCCCCAGTCAACACCCATAGTATAAAGAAAATATCCATCGGAATGCGCCAGAAAAAGGGTTGTAAAACAACGCATTGCTTGCTTATTCGTTGGGCTCAATGGCAATTCGCTTCCAATTCCTCTGGCTTGCAAATAATTGGTTCTCGGTTCACGTAGATTTTCTTCTGCCCAGAGCAGGTTACTTTCGAGTTCAATAAGTCCCGTCTGTTGATCATTACTAAAATCTTGGCGGTCGCTGTGCAGAATAATACCGTTGATATAAGGTGCTCCAAAACGCAACTTGCCTGCCCCACCAACAATTATCAGAAAATCATCTTCGACAGCATCACGAATACGTTGGAGTATGGATTCTCGAGCGTTCTGTTCTGCCTCATAAGAACGATGACCTTTAAGAACAACGTTTTCCTCATTCCAGTAACCGAAAAGGATACCATCCCATAACCCACTTTCAGCAACAGCGATGGCTTGATCAACAATAATATCTTGGGCGATGGGATGTGTAAAATCTATAAGTAAATCTGTATATCGCTCCGCAGGTACCCCAGGAATTATTTCGCCAGATGCATCTGTGATCCAGGGGAAATCATCACTGCTATAAAGTGCTTTCAAAAAGGGTGACGCAGGATCAGCCCCTCGCATATTCACCTCGCATAGGAGTATCGCATTCGGATTTAAAGCAAGCAACGCCTCCTGTTGTTTGCGTGCTTCTATCCAATCTCCGACAAGTGAAACACCTTCATCTGTTCTTTGAAAACGTAATCCAAACTCAGGACTCCAAATCATATCGTGAGATGCTCTCACTTCTGCATAGGACAGATGATGGTTATTGACGAACCATTCTGCCCAAGGTGCCGTAATGGAAGGCAGGCTCCGCGTTTGGACTTTTTCCGTGACCGACAGCTGCCTTCGTGAATCTGTAAATGTGTTCGGCGTTGACCCTGTGTGAGAGACTTGTGTGCTAGCACCCCTGGTTTTACGCGTCAGCGTCGCACGTCCCGACTGATTTCGTACAGCCGGTTTTATGGTGGTATCAAGTACAATGGGTGCCTCAATAATTTCGACCGTCGGTTCAGACGCTGCCTCGAAACTATACGGTCTCTGAAAACGGATGAGGTGTTGATTGCTGACACCGAGCAATAAGGCAACCAAAACCACGGCGGTGCCGACAGCTGCCCATGGGAGCAACGGTTTTGAAGTCGGGGGCGGTGTAAGTTCTATGTCGGCGACCCGCCGCATGATGTTTTGTTTTACACTTGTCGGTATCTGCACGCTGCTGAGCACTTCTTGAACGAGGGAGGCTTCTTCCGCTTGTAACCGTTTGCGTGCCCGATACAGTCGGTTATGAATTGCGCTGACTGAAACCCCTAAGAACCTGCTAATTTCTTTCACCGTCATTTCGCCGAGGTAATGGAGCGTCATGACTGTCCGTTCACTCTCTGGTAGTTTTTCCAGAAGTTTTTTGACGATCTCGCGGCGATTTTCGGAGATCGCTGTCTCCGACTGCTCCGATACGTGATGGGTATAAGAGGCTTTCTCAAGGTCTTCCACAGGTGTGTCCTCCAGCGATTGTATCACAAGATTGTTCTTCCGTATCCAATCAATACAGAGCCGGTTTGCGATGACATACAACCATCCAGCGAATTTATAGGGGTCTTTAAGGGTCGATAATTTTTTGTACACCTGAAGGAACGTGTCCTGTGTAATCTCCTCGGCATCGTGAAAATCGCCGACCTTCCGCCACGCAAGGGCGTGGACGCTTTTCTGGTGCTTTTCGACCAAGACACCAAACGCCGCTTCATCACCGGATAATATTCTCTGAATGAGTTGAATATCGCTTTCTTTTTCCATGAGGTGCCCTCCTAATGAACAGTTGGGTCGCGTCCGTATCCACTAATACCGAATCTTGTAAAATTACGCGGTACGATACGGTTCATACCCTCTATTATTAAAGACGAAACTTTGGACTCAAAGTTCGCATAATTTGAAAAAAATCTGGTTCGTCCCTCAGGCTCGGTAGATGTGGTTTCCTAACTGAACTTGACAGATTGCGGTGCTTGTGATAGACTTTCCATTATGAAAATTGTAGTTGCACCTGATTCATTTAAAGGGAGCGTGAGTGCGCTTGAAGCTGCGTGTGCGATTGAGCACGGACTCCGTCGCGTGTTTCCTGATGCCGTTATTGACAAAATTCCGATGGCTGACGGCGGCGAAGGCACTGTGCAGTCACTCGTTGATGCTACCGGGGGGCACCTCCAAACACAACGCGTGCTTGCACCACTGGGGAACGCAGTTGACGCACAATTCGGTATCCTTTCAGACTCGGAAACCGCCGTCATTGAGATGGCATCCGCTTCCGGTCTCACGCTTGTCGCACCGCACGAACGGGACCCACTCCGTACTACCACCTATGGCACCGGGCAGCTAATCTACACCGCTTTGGAAGCAGGATGTAGACGCTTAATCATCGGGATTGGCGGCAGTGCAACGAACGATGGCGGAGCCGGTATGGCGGAGGCACTCGGTGTTCGGTTACTGGATGCAAGTGGTAAACAGATTCCGCGCGGTGGTGAAGGACTCGGACAATTAGCGTCAATAGATGTATCGGGTTTACATCCTGCAATCGCTGAAACCGAAGCCGTTGTCGCTTGTGATGTCAACAACCCGTTGACAGGTCCCGATGGCGCGTCACACGTCTATGGTCCACAAAAGGGAGCTACTCCTGAAATGATTGAGACGTTGGACGCGCATCTCGCACATTTTGACGAAGTTTTGACGCGGGCACTCGGTAAATCTTTTAACGACATTCCGGGAGCAGGGGCTGCCGGTGGACTCGGTACAGGATTGATGGCGTTTCTCAATGCGGAATTACGACTCGGTGTTGATATTATGGTTGATGCCGTTGACCTCAGAGAACGGGTGAAAGGTGCTGCTGTCGTTATCACAGGTGAGGGGCAACTGGATTTTCAGACGGCATTCGGGAAAACGCCTGTCGGTGTTGCAAAGGTGGCAAAGGCACACAATATTCCTGTCATTGCGATTGCGGGCGGCATCGCTGAGGGGGCTGATGCCGTCTACGAGGCTGGTATTGATGCAATGTTGGGTATTGTACAAGAACCGATGGAATTAGAGGATGCGGTTGCGGACGCGTCGCGGTTAATCGCTGACACGGCGGAGCAGGCTGCGCGATTGATTGCTATTGGGCGTAGAGAATTGGGAAGTTAGGGATCGAAGGGGCAAAAGGTTGGAAGGTTGAAAGACTGGAAGAAAAGAAAAAGGCTCTTCCAGTCTTTCAATTGGTAATGGCACACCAAATCAACGCCAAATGTATATTGGCATTTGTCAATACAACGGCGTGTGCCTACTACTTGGTTACGACACGGCGGAACGTGCCTACTACTGTAACAATATCGGCGTGTCTTTCATGAAATCGTCTGTTTCGGTTTGCCATCTTTTCAGTTCGGTTGCCAGTGATTGGATGCGCTCCGCATGTTCAGGCAGATCAGCGAGGTTTGTTATCTCCCACGGATCCTGCTCCAGATTGAAGAGTTGGATGCAATCCGTGCCTTCACCGGTCTCTTCAGAGACATAGTAACGGATGAGTTTCCAGTGCCCATCACTGATAGTGCGATGAATATCTTTATACGCAGCGAAGACTGTCTCCCGTACCTGCTCGACACAACCCTCCATCAGGGGTACTAAACTACACCCTTCAGTGGTATCCGGGCACTTGACACTGGTTAGGTCACAGACGGTCGGAAAGACATCATAGAGGTAAGTGAGGGCATCAACTGTTGTGTCTTCAGGGATCCCTGGTCCGGCAAATATGGAAGGCACACGGATGCTGTGGTTATAGAGATTCTGTTTGCCGAGCAGCCCGTGCTGCCCAACACCGAGTCCGTGGTCAGCGGTATAGATGACGATGGTGTTGTCGAGTTGTCCTTTTGCTTCTAACGTCTGCAGCAAACGTCCCATTTCGGCATCTTGGCTGCTAATCATACCGTAGTAATCAGCAATGTGTTGTTGAACGATTTCAGGCGTGCGTGGGAACGGTGCCAGCACTTCGTCTCGAATCCGCATTTCGCCGTTGTCAAACGGGTGTTCTGGGTAGAAGTTCTCTGGAACGGGAACATCTTCAGGTTTATACATCGTCGCGTATTCACCGGGTGGTGTCCGAGGATCATGCGGCGAAGTAAAGGAGAGATAAACGAAAAAAGGATCCGTTTGGTCGTAGTTTTCTACAAATTGCACGGCGGCATCTGTAAACAGTTCCGTAGAAAACTTGTCTCCAATATACCTTGCTTCCTTCGGGTATTTGCCTGTTGAATCGAAATCGAAAACCGGCACTTTATATTGGTCGCCCATGCCACCGAAGAAAATCTTAGCACCGTCATCGAAACTGTTGGTAAACGTTTGTCGGTCGTTGTGCCATTTGCCAGAAAAAAATGTGTGATACCCTGCTTCGCGCATAACCTGTGGCCAGACAGCCAAATCTGGGTTAATCTGGTTTCCACCACTACGGAAAAGATTAGCACTGGTAAGAACAGCAGCGCGGCTGGGTACACAGACAGCCCCAACAAGGGAACCCATAATATGTGTTTGGCGGAAAGTCGTTCCGCGCGCCATGAGCGAGTCCATAGTCGGCGTTTTGACTGTTGGGTCGCCCATACCGCCGATGGCATCCCATCGATGGTCATCCGCGATCATAAAAAGAACATTCGGTTGTGAAGACATATTTAATTTTTCCTTGCGGTTCGGTCAGGTGGATTGAAGCCTGAAAGTCCTTCTCCGTAGATCCGCCTTCCACTTCGTTTCAGGCTACGCACTCTTTTAAACGGAAACTGAAAACTGCAAACAACATCAACCCAACCTTGAATTAATCAAAACCTGCCCGAAATGAAATGGAGGGGCAGCCAGGAGACAATAATTAAAAAAATGAAAATTGCGACTATTGAACAATTTTATCCGCGTCGCCGGACGCGGCTCGTCAAAATCACGACGGATACTGGTATCGTCGGGTGGGGCGAAACTACACTTGAAGGTAAGCCCAAAAGCACATGCGCGGCTGTTGACGAGCTTGCCGACTATTTTATTGGCAAAGATCCGCTGCGGATTGAACACCACTGGCAGCACGTTTATCGTTCCGCTTTCTTCCGAGGCGGGAATATCTTGATGTCCGCTTTGTCCGGCATTGATCAGGCGTTATGGGACATCGCTGGTAAATACTACGACGTGCCTGCCTATCAACTCTTGGGTGGTGCCGTGCGCGACCGCATCCGAGTTTATGCACACTGGGGCATCGGCAGTCTGACAGACGACGGCAAAGCCGCTGCGAAAGAACGCCTTGAATTTCTACAACAAACAGGTGGTTATACAGCGTTTAAAAGCGGTCCCGGCGGCAAGTGGCGTGGACACGAACCTCCTGCAGTTATTGACGAGTTTGTAGAACGCGCCTATCTCATGCGCGAGTGGGTCGGACCCGATGTTGAACTCGCGTTTGATTTTCACGGTAAGATGACACCGGCACTCGCTGTTGAGATTTGTCATGAACTCAAAGGGATGCGTCCGATGTTCGTTGAGGAACCTATTCCACAAGAGAATGTAGACGCTCTCAAATTGGTTTCCGACCATGTGCCGTTCCCAATAGCGACAGGTGAACGGTTGTTAACCCGTTGGGGGTTTCGCGAGGTATTTGAAAAACAGGCGGTCGCTTATCTACAACCCGATACCTCCCACGCCGGTGGTATTACTGAACTGAAGAAAATTGCGAACATGGCGGAGATCTACTATATGCATATCGCACCGCATTGTGCTATCGGTCCCGTTGCTTTTTCTGCCTCCCTTCATGTGGATGCTGTTGTGCCGAATTTCCTGATCCAAGAGCAGATTGATGCCGGATTAGGCGACGGTTTGTTTATTGAGGATTGGCAGGTTACAGATGGACACATTGAATTACCGACAAAACCCGGACTCGGCTTTGAGATTGATCCGAAAGAGGCGGAGCAGACGCTTGGTACCTACCCTGAAGAACTTGGTGGTGAGTTCTATTATGATACCGATGGCAGCGTGGCGGATTGGTAGAGATTAGTTATTAGTTATCGGTTGTCAGTTGCCAGTAGGCGAGGTTGAAAACCTCGCCATCAAAGAGACATAGAGTGCTTTCCGTTAACTTGACCTACGCTTTAGACGACCGGTTTTCGGCTTGCAACGTATGGCGGTTCCAGCATTAACTTCTGGTCTTCGTCTGACATCAGGTTCCGGAGTTCTTCGTCGTATCTGCCTTGACCCCAAGAGGCGTGTCCTGGTGAATACTTGAACAGAATTGAGCGGCGTTGGTGTGTAGCCGTCCATGGGAGCGTGCCGTGTGTCAACGCCTCCGTAAAGATAACAGCGTCTCCTGCCTTCTGATGTACGGGTGTCATGCAGGTTTTGTTGTCCTTCACGGGTCGGAATTGTGGTGGGCAGGGATAGTTGCTCTTATGGCTGCCGGGGATACAGCAGAAACCGCCGTGTCCGGGCAGCATATCGGTGAGTGCCCATGAGACAACGGTTAACCCGTTATACATCCGATCGTTTCGGAAAACGTAGTACTGTGATGGATCGTAAGGCGTGCCGCCGCCGTGGAGCGTCCCACCTGGGTTGCCTTCTTTCATCAAGATGCCGTAGACGTGATCGAGTCGGAATTTAGGACCGACGATCTCCGCTAAGCACGGCATCATACGCGGGTGGTTAAGGAGTTTACGGAACGCGTCGTTCTCCCAACTCAAGAACCCACCGAACCGTTGTGAATGGATGTTATCGTCAACTGGGTCTGCGTAATCTTGAGCGTCGATGAGTGCGTTCAGTTCAGCGAGTTCATCTGTTCCCAAGACGTTTTCGATGTTGACGTATCCCCAGAGATCGAACAGGTATTTCTCTTCAGCGTTCATCAAAACACCTCCGTTTTGGAGATAACGTTTCTCTTACTGGTGTGCCGAGCGTGAAGTGGGTTCAAGCCGTGTGACAACGATTTGTTCTCTGTCAATCAGTTCGCCGACGCGCGGTGACATTTCGTTTTTCCATTGATCATCTTCATATACGGCTGCGTAGAGTTGCTCTCGCTGTTCTTCGCTCTCGAACCGTCGGATCCAGACGTAGAGATCGTCCTCTTCTTCGCCGATGAAACTGCCAATCACGACCATCCCTTTAGAAATCTGGAACGGGAGGATCGTTTCTTCCATGTATTTTACCCAATTTTCGCGTTGACCGGGTTTCGTTCTGTACTGCCTTAATTCAAAAAAAGCCATAAAAATCTCCTTTGAAAATATTGCAACGAACCGTTTTGGTTTCAGGTTCGTAGGTTTCCTCAGTTGTTGGTTTACTTACAATGCCATAGACACTTAGAAATTTACGAGGCTTCGCTCGTCTCAGGTCTCTTAAACAGCCTCTCGTGTAAGGTATCTAATAACCCACCCATCAAAAATACAATAACTGACATTTATCAAAGTTATAGTCACACTACTAAAGGCATTGCCTAAGAGCGTATCGTGTTATGAAAATGCGTTTTATTTTTATCAAGTTTCTTGATTTTTAGCGCATGAGATGGCATCCTAAGAGTTAACCACACTTTTAGGGAGGACATCTCATGCGAGAACATATTATCAGATCAGCGACGTTTTTTCAATCCGCTTTCTACGCAAACGCTCGGGATATGACACCCGAACTTGCTGAAACTTTGCTTTTACTTTCAACCGGACATCTCTTTGGACTTTACAATCCGAATCAAGTCGCAGATGCTTTAGGTGTCTCGAAAAATAAACTCTATCGAGACCTGAAGACTATGAGTCTTTATCAGTGGAAGTCTCTGTTAGTTGGTATCACGTCTACGATCGCTATTGAAGCGATACGTCAGACTGAATCGAAATCAGCATCCACACGATCTCGACGCTGCATCACGATAAGTGTTGATGACACGAATGACCCGCGATATGCCAAGACGCTTTCTTACTGCTATAAGTGGTGGTCAAAAGGTAAAAACTGTGCTATCAAATGCCGAAATATATTGGCGATCACTTTGAAGATTGGCGATGTTATCCTCCCGCTGAATATTCGTATTGTCTCCAAACAAGGCAGAGGGAACACCGATAAACCGACGTGCTTACGGACGATGATCGAAGAAGTCCTTGATGTTTTCGATGCTCAAGGGATTGATCTGAGAAAGTATCCGATCACCTTTGATTCTTGGTATGGCAGTAAAGACCTCATTGAAACGTTATTAGGGTTAGGGTTTACTTGTGTCCTTGTTCACGGTAAAAGCAACTACGTCATGGAGATTGACGGTAAAACTGCCAAACTTTCAGCACATAAGAAGACCGTCAAGTTGCACACAAGTCAATGGGGGTGTGATAAACCGATACGTCGGTTCCCTGCCAAGAGTCCGACTTTTGGCGAACTTGTGCTTCTCTTTTTTTCGGCGCACGCTAAAATGCAAACGATGATGGTCTTTAGGAGACCTTTACGCGCCGCAGAGATCCTCCATATTTGGTCCCAACACCATGGCATAGAACAGTTTTGGCGACATTTGAAAACGGATCTGCGACTTTCGGAAATGAGTTTGCATCACCGAAACGGGGCTTATGGTGCCTTAGGCATAAAGATTATCAGTTATCTCATGATCCAGCAGGTGAGTTGTTCAACACGATTAACTTTTCATCAGATAAAACTTCAACTGTCCGGTGAAAGGCAGATGTTGTCTATCATCAGCGCGCATTTTCATGAACTAAACCCACAAGAACACCTATAACTATTGACTCAAACAACGTTTGGAGAAATATCAGAATAATAATTACGGAACTAAGTATAACGATTTGCTTGGTGAGTGTTCAACTGTCCAATCCGCCTATCAAAAAAACATAACGAAAACGAGAAAAAGTGTGGTTTCGTGAAGTTGTTGCAAAGAGTTCCTATTCACGTCTTTGGAAATGCGGAGTATAGGTTTTATCATGAACCCGATAACAGTCCTATTATAAAAAGAATAAATGCGATGCCAATTCCAATAAGGCATCCCTGGGTGCATCCGCCTAACCGTAGTTTCTTTTTTTCTCTCTCAACCCAAGCCTTATAATTCTCAATACTTTCTGTAAGAACAATAGCTCTAGCCCAAATATATTGACTATCCTTCTCATAGAGGATATCACTAAAGAACGTCACTTTATTTTGACTTTGCATATAATCTATCACATGTTGAAGAAGTAGGTTGTCAATATCCATGGCTTCAGCCAATCTATTGATAGTCCAATCATTACTATCAACACTGATGTCTTTGCCCGTATCTAAGAAATAGCCCATGCGGGCTTCAAGATAGTCTACCACATTCTTCTCAACAGATCGAATATCAATTCCGTGGTTAAGACCGTGAAAGTTAACACGTTGTTCCAAGAATCTATGTGAATTTAGAAACTCTTCAAGATTTAAGTTTGCTTCTAAGTCTTCGTTAAGACGCTCGCTATACTTGGCAATTAACTCACCTGTATCAGATTTTTCTGTCGCAGTTTTGGCATTCAGATAATTTTGAAAATCCAATACAAAGG
Source organism: Candidatus Poribacteria bacterium (assembly GCA_965208735.1). Classification (GTDB taxonomy): domain Bacteria; phylum Poribacteria; class WGA-4E; order WGA-4E; family WGA-3G; genus WGA-3G. The sequence continues at coordinate 1,980,704 of CBDBPM010000002.1, read as the reverse complement.
CTTCAGCAATACCTTCTGTGCGGAACCTAATACTTTGCTTTTCTGTACTTTTGCTTTCAATATACACAGTACTGAAAATTCTATCAACTCCGTAAGTTTCTTCAAGATTGATAAGTTTACTATCGCTTTTAATAAACATAGAAAATTTCTATAACGTCTGAACCATGTGAGGAACAGAGTAGAGTTTTACTGATATTTCTCAAAGGGGTTTTCGATTTATAGTAGATTCCGTAATTATCTGCACCATAACTGTCAATTTTAGAAAAAACAACCGTCGCGGACCCCAGAAAAGTAGGCACTGTTTGGAACTACGCCGGAACTTACACGGAAACCCTGAAAACTTCAAAAACCTTTTCAGCCCCGTAGGTTGGGTTGAACGATGTTGAGAAGTGAAATGTTGATATGCCAAGTACACCTGAAAGTCAATATCCTGCCATATCCATTCAAGAACGGAGTGAAACCCAACTTTACGCTCTCAGCGTCACGGAAACTTCAAAGCCAAAGCGTTGGGTTTCACTCGGTCTCTGGTGAATGTGGCGTATTTGGAGAAAGTTGTGTTTCTCTATAATTTCACGTTTTTGGTGGCATCCCTTCAACCCAACCTACGGGACTGTCGCAGAACATCTCTTAACCGACAACTAATAACCAACAACCAATAACTATTTATATTCGGTTATAGCCGTAACCGTTGCCAGTAATTTCAAAGAGTGCTGCGGCTGCCAAGAAATGGATGTCTGCGTCCTGATCTTCGAGGAGCATTTCGAGGAGTGCGACTGCGTTTGCGTTTTTCGCGTCGCCGAGTGCTCTGATGACATCAAGGCGGAATCCGCGCGTAATTTGGGCTTCATGTAAGGCTCTTAGCTTGTCCACTAATGCGGTTACCGCTTTGCTGGATCCAATGTCCCCTAATGCACGAGAGGCATCGCGTCGGATTTCGACGTGGTTATCATCGTTGTTCATGACTTCGATGAGCGCGTCGGTCGTTGAGGGATCCGCCAATACTCTGAGTCCTTGCGTAGCGGCACGTCGTACATCTTTGTTGTCTTCAGTTTCGCCCTTCATCATCTGCACGAGATCTGGTATGAATTCCGAAAGTCCGGCTTGTCCAACTGCGAGGGCAGTCGCTTTTCGGATGTCTACATCGGGATCGGTTAACCGCTCTTTGAGATCGGAGATATCCATGGCTGCACCTGCGGTGCTACAACGTCCTAATGCGACCATCGCGGCATTTCTCACGGGATTGTTTTCCCATTCATCTGCGGCGCGTTCAGCCATTTTCGGTGCGACGAATGCGGGTAAGTCCAGTTTTTTGGCGGCAACGACGAAAATCTCCCAGCTCCAGTTGCGTTTCCAATCATCAAGTCCTAAGTTCCGTCTGTTCACCGCATCCTCGAGCGCGACGATGTACTCTGTATCGTCAATGAGCTGTCTGCCGATGGCTTCAGCGGCACGCGTGCCTCCGATTGTGCCGAGTGCGCGTGCGGCTTTTGTGCGTGCGGAAGCGTTCGCTAAGATTGCTGTGCCAGGGTTCAAGGGTATCCGCTTATCTTCAAGAATCGCGATCAATCTTGGAATTGCCGTTTCACTTTCGAGTTTTCCGAGGGCGATCATAGCATTATTAGCGATGTTTCCGACTCGGATGTCGAGTGAGCGAATCAGCACGTCTTCAGCCGTTTTGTCGCCAATATTACCGAGGGCAGCTACTGCGACGGCACGAACGTTGTCTGGCTCCAGCGGATTGTCAACGATCTCGCTGAGTTTTGCAACCGCTTTTGTATCTTTGAGGGTGCCTAAAGCTGCAGCGGCTTGCAATCGAATTTCGGCGTTTTCGTCTGAGAGTGCTGTCAAGAGTGGCGCAGCGGCGCGTTCATCTTTGAGTGCACCGAGTGAAACTATTGCAGCGGCTCGGATAGATTTCATCTCACCTGTGTTTTCGAGTACGGCGATGAGCGGTTCAACGAGGCGGCGTTCTTTAAAGCCACCGAGCGAATTTGCCGCCCGTTTGCGGACAACATAGCTCGGATGTTTTAGCTCCTCAAGCATCGCATCGGCAGCAACTTTTTTCGCAGTCGCCCCAAGAATATGAACGAATGCCCAGCGCGTCCACTCGTCATCAGCGGATTTAAGAGCGTCAAGCACAAATTCTGCTGTTGCGACATTTCCGTCTTTGATTAATGCCCCGATAACTTCGTTTTGTACGGAGACGACCTCGTATCCGTCATCAAAACTTCCCAACCCTTTTTTCAAGATATCGACAAGTCCCTTATCCGATGCCTGAATTTCTCGGAGTGCGACTGCGGCTTGCAGTCGAGTTGTTTCGTACTTATCGTTACGGAGTACATCTAATAGGGGATCAATGACTCTCTCTCCTTTTATTTTGCCGAGGGCAATAGCAGCTTCTTGTCGGACAACACCTTGTTTATCTTTTTTCAATGCCGTGATGAGTGCTGTCGTTGCGGCATCACCCTTAACTTCGCCGAGTGCCCATGCTGCGCTTTGGCGTACTGTTGCACGCCCATCATCCTCAAGGGCACGCGCGAGAGGTTCTACGACAGTGTCCCCTTTGATGATACCAAGCGCGTGAGCGACTTCACTCCGCACGAGACTCGGTATCGGTTTGAGTTCCCCCCATGTCCTATAGTTTGCGCGCGGGTAATCGACTGTCCACTGAATCTGGAAGGATTCGACCTGTGTTCGGAGCGTGTCAAGCGTTTTATACTCGCGTTTCATGTGCCGTTGGAAGTCCGAAATTTCGTCGAATTGTGTAGACAGTATCCAAAGTAACACAGGCGTAGTTTCGGGTGCCTTAATACGACTCAGTACCTTGACGGCGTTGGCACGTATGATAGGACTGGTTTCATCACTGAACATGAGAAGAAGCATCGGTTGTGTGGCTTCTTCAGGTTTGAGTTGCCAGAGCGCAGCGATAGCAGCGAGACGCAAAGTTTCCCGCATCTGCTTATCCATCGCGATGACGATCAAGTTTTGAACAGCGTTTTCCGTCGTTACTGCGATTTTTCCGAGAGCCTCCGCAGCGTTAGTGGCAGTGGTGTCATCGTAGGAGAGTGCCTCCGTAAGTGCGGGAACCGCGCGACGCGCTCGCATATTGCCAAGCCCTGTTGCCGCTAATGCTTTGACCTCTTTATGTGGGTCGCTATTTAACGCCTCAATAAGGGGTGCGATTGCGCGCCGGTCACCGATTGTTCCGAGAGCCTCTGCGACCTTTATCCGAATTTCATTTGTGCTGTTTTTGAGCGCGTCAAGCATAGGTGGAACAGCAACACCGCGCATTTCAATGAGTGCTGCTAAGGCATTGCTTTGTAATTCTTCGTTTGCTAATTCTTTTATTAGTGGTTGTACGGCTGCTTCCGCTTTGAGGAGTCCGAGCGTTTGGATTACGGCAGCTTGTGTGCCGATTCGGTATTTTTTCATCCACAGATCGTCGATGTAAGCACTCGCTATGTATTGATAGTCTGCAGTAAAACCGGTGTCCTCGTCCGGAATCAGGTTTCGCGCTTTCGTTGCCAAGACTTCAAGGAGAGCTCCGGTTGCGGGGTTTCCTATACGGTTGAGTGCTTCTATGGCTGTGTCTTTGACGTAGCTGTTCGGGTCTGCAAGCAATCGGACAAGGTCGGGGACAGCAGTTTCGTCTTGGATGCTGCCGAGTAGTTTTGCGGCGTGCATTCTGACCTGCGCGCTATTATTTTTAAGTGCAAGTTGAAGCCCCGGTACAATAGCGCTACCTTTGGCTGCACCTGAACTTGCCAATTGTTCAAGAGCGACAATTGCTCGGTACGCGACCTCCGGTGTGTTTACTGTTTCCGTCAGTGCTTCTTCAAAGGTTAGGATGAGTTCGGGTTTCTGCATCGCGCCAAGAAGGCGTACGGCTTCTTTTTGTATGGCGGGATCCTTATGGTGTGTTGCCTGCTGTAGCAGCTCAACAACCGTATTTTCACTTCCGAGTTTTTCCGTGAGTTGCACAACTGCTGCACGTGCGTTTGGCTGATAGCACTTTTCCGCTGCTAAAAGTGCTTGGACGACAGCAGAATCCGAGTGAGCGACGAGTTCAGTTAGCAATTCTGCCCGCTTCTCGACTGCCTCCGCAAGCGACACGGCGAAGAGTCCAGAAATAGAATTCTGAGCGCGGATGAGCCGTTCCTGTTGATCAAGATCATCGGAGTCTGGGTCTTCCAACACTGAGATAGCGAGGATATCAGTGGCGAGTGTTTCAAGGTAAGCATTTGCTTGAACAATCGCTTGGTGCCAGCCTTCTGTCTCGGTGCGTGTCCGGTTTTGTAGGAAGGCCTTCAAGTGTTGTGCCTCCTTATTCCCGGAGTCTGTTTTTTGGACTGCCGTTTGTGCAGTGGTATAGTCTCCGCGAACAATGGCGGCTCGCGCTTCAATAATATCTTGATTCTCTTTCTCACCACACCCGGCCAGCAGTACAACAGCCGCGATGAGTGGGAGATGGAAACCGATTTTCAATACCTTACAAATGTAGTGTTGTTGCATGGTCTCTCCTATAGTCTCAGCAGGCACGCTTAGACGTTTCCCCAGTGTCTTTAATTTCCGGCAATCACGAGTTTTGTTAAGTCGGCAACGGCATAAATATTCTGACCGATCTTATTCAATAGTGCCAATCGATTCGTGCGCAGTGCCGGTTCTTCCGCCATAACCAGAACATCATCAAAGAATACATCAATTGCTGGTTGTAGAGCGGCAAGTTGTGTTAAAAGTTTAGCGTAGTCGCGTTCCTGAATGCTTTGTATAAAATTCGGTTCCGCCTCAGTGATGCGGTCATGCAATCGCTTTTCCGCGTCGTCTTGCAGCAGTGTCACGTCTATGGTCTCGGCTGCACTTGACGGCAAAATTCTCAGGACCCGATTGAGGGCATTATACACGTCCTCAAAGTTTGGTGTCAAGCGAAATTCGGCAAGCGCGCTGGCGCGTTTGAGAATGTCGATAACGTTGACATCACCGACTGCCAAAACAGCATCGGCAACGTCAGGCGTGTATTGCTGGTTCTGCAAGATGACGCGTAGGCGTTCTTTAATGAAACTGAGAGTGCTTGTTTTTGTATCGTCTGCTAATGCGACCGTGTAGCGCGCAATCGCTTTTTCTACAACAGCATCTAAAGAGAGCGGTAGCTGCCGGTCTTGGAGGATACGGATTGTGCCGAGTGCGTGTCGCCGTAGAGAGTACGGGTCTTGCGAACCTGTAGGACGTTCTTCTATGCCGAAGTATCCAACGATGGTGTCGAGCTTGTCAGCGATAGCGAGAAGCGCGCCGACTTCGGTTTCGGGGAGCGGTGTATCCGCACCGAGCGGTTGGTAGTGCTCAGCGATAGCGATAGCGACCGGTTCAGGTTCCCCAGAGTTTTGCGCGTAATAACTACCGGTGATACCTTGTAGTGATGGGAATTCGATGACCATTTGCGTTGTTAAGTCTGCTTTACAGAGCAGCGCTGCGCGCTCTGCATGACGGACAGTTGTTTCTGCTAACGCTAATTCTGCACCGATAGATGGGACCAATGCTTTAAGCCGTTCTGCCTTATCCAAGAGTGAACCGAGTTTGGCGTGAAAGATAACCGCCCCCAGACGTTCGACTTTATCGGCAAGACTGGTTTTCTGGTCTTCTTTGTAGAAAAATTCGGCATCGTTGAGTCTTGCGCGGAGAACGCGTTCGTTTCCGTGTTGAACGCCGTCGAAATTGCCGTCTGTCCCGTTGGAGATCGTGATGAATTTCGCTGCCAATTCTGATTCGTTTTTCCACATCGGGAAATAGCGTTGATGTTTCTTCATCGCGGTAATCAGCACTTCAGATGGTAGTTCCAGATGCGATTCACTGAAATTACCAACGATGGGTTGCGGGTTCTCTACAAGGTAGTTCACTGTATCCAGCAGTTCGTCGTCGAGTTTGGGGAGATTGCCTTCTGCTTTTAGAATGGATGACACCTGTTTTCTGATTGCCTCGCGTCGCTCATTCGGACAAACAACCACATCCACGGCACGCAATGCCTCTATGTATGTGTCTAAGTTTGGCGATGTCAGGGTTATCGGGTCGGGGTTCAGCGAACGGTGTCCGTAGGTTGTGCGTCCTGCGTGTGCGGCTCCGTAGGTGCAGTTGATGACTTCATCTCCTAACAGTGCGACAAGCCACCGGATGGGGCGTGCAAAGCGAGCGAACGCGCGCGGTTCTTCGGATTTAGTTTCCCAACGCATGGTTTTCGGAAAACGCAGTGCCTCGATCCATTCAGGTAGAAGCACTTGCAATACCTCTTGCGCCGCAACGCCTTTTTCGAGTTTCGAGGCGGCGATGTATTCTCCACGTTCGGTTTCAACGATACGGAGTGCGGAGAGTTCCACGCCTTGCGTCTTTGCGAAGCCGATCGCTGCTTTTGTCGGTTCACCGTTTTCATCGTAGGCGATCCGTTTTGGGGGTCCCACGACTTCCGTCTCTTCGCTTTCTTGAAGCACTTTCATGTCTTTGATGCTGAGCGTGATACGACGCGGTGTGCCGAGCGTTTCAACTTCACCGAACGGGATTCTGTGGTTCGTGAGCGATTCCGTTGCGATTTCGCGTAGCTGCGCCAGGGCAGGCGGGACATAACTCGCGGGTATCTCTTCGGTACCGATTTCAAACAGGAGGTCAGCGGTTTCAGTGCGGTTAGAAACCGCACCTACCGTGGTGGGGGTTGATTCAGTGCGGTTAGAAACCGCACCTACCGTGGTGGGGGTTGATTCGGTGCGGTTAGAAACCGCACCTACCGCGGTAGGTGTTGGCGCCATGCTGAAGCGTCCCATCAGCGGGTGTTCCATCTCTTCACGCTGTTTGACATACGCCCGTGCAATCCGTTGTGCGAGTCGCCGTACGCGTTCAATGTAACTTACCCGTTCTGTTACGCTAATAACACCGCGGGCATCTAACATATTGAAGGTATGTGAGCATTTCAAGACGTGGTCGGTCGCGGGTAGTACCAACCCCGCATCTAAGCAGGCATGCGTCTCTTTCTCGTAGGTGCTAAACAGGTCAAAGAGCATCTCTACGTCTGCATGCTCAAAGTTGTACTTTGAGTATTCCACTTCGCTTTGGCGGTGGACATCGCCGTAGTTAAGATGTTCGTTCCAGCGGATCTCAAAGAAGTCGTCCACATCCTGCAAGTAGAGTGCGATGCGTTCAAGCCCGTAGGTAATCTCAGCGCAAATCGGGTCGAGATCGATGCTTCCCATCTGTTGGAAGTAGGTGAACTGTGTGACTTCTGCGCCGTTCCACCAGACTTCCCAACCGAGTCCAGAGGCACCGAGCGTCGGTGATTCCCAGTCGTCTTCGACAAAGCGGATGTCGTTTTTACGCGGAGAGATGCCGAGGCTATAAAGGCTCTCAAGGTAGAGCGGTAGCACGTTCTCAGGTGCGGGTTTGAGTATTACCTGATACTGGTAGTATGCGCCGACACGGAAAGGGTTTTCTGCATATCTGCCATCGGTTGGACGACGGACAGGTTCTACGTAAGCCGTTTGCCACGGTTCTGGACCGAGGCATCGGAGGAAGGTTGCGGGGTTGAATGTACCTGCGCCGACTTCTATATCACACGGTTGTTGGATGATGCAGCCGTGGTCTGCCCAAAATTTCTCTAACGCTAAAATTATTTCTTGAAGTGTCATATCTGTTTTTTCTTTCCACGCTCCGTTTTGAATTGATTGATGCACATTTATTGTAGCATAATAGATTTCTTTAAGCAACGGATTTTGAAGACGCATAATTTGACAATGCCGTACAGATGTATTATAACCCAAGTTGCTACCTTTATCCAAACAGCTGTTTGATACTCGTTGCGATGACAAACAAAAGCACTTTTAACTCAAAACCCTGTGCTGACACCGCATGGATCGACTTCGGAAAAAGTTGCTCAATAAGACTGATTGTCACCTCAACGCGCTTGCGCGTCAACTGTTGAAGGTAAACTTCCCACGGTGGATACTGACGTTTTGAGTTTTTCTTGCGCGCAGGTTTCAGGAAGATGCCTGCTTCTTGTAAGGCATCTTCAACACCATAACTACAGTATGCTTTATCCGCATACACTTTAGAACCTTCAGGAAGATCAAAGCGATAAGACCGCAAACCTTGGACATCGTTCCAGCGACCCGGCGTGAAGAAAACTTCAACGATTTCGCCGGTCTCAGTGACCATGAGATTGCCCTTGATACCATAAAAGTAGCGATGCTTACTGGCGATCTTCCCACGCCACGCTTCGCCTTGATACAGGCGTGAACGTGAAATCCGAATATTGTCGCAGGCAGGTATTGGAAAGGAATCAATGACATAAATGCCGTTAGGGTTCTTCGCTTTCGCCCCTTCTGCGAGGTATTCAAAAAGCATTTCAAAGAGTTCAGGTATCCGATGTAGCCGTCGATTGAATCTTGAATGTCCCAACATATTTGGGATGTATCCGAGCGTCTTCAAGACGGCACATGCGGTTTGTTGATTCCCTCCGAAATATCTTGCAGCGACAAGTGCTGCGGTCATGACTTCAGCATCCGACATCTTTGCTTGTGGATGTTCTTGGTGTCCGATTGAGATTAAAAGGTCGTCAGAAATCGTGTAAAGTGCTACAATAGTTAGATCCATGGGGTTCTCCTTTTGTTTTTTAGATAAAAACACTATATAGGAAATCCCATGGATTTACAAGTGGCAACTTGGGTTATTATACTTAAAATATGCAAATCATTGCGAGAGAGGTCAGGAACTATATTACACCAGAAGGACGTAATCCGTTCCGCCAATGGTTGACACAACTCCGAGATAAAAGAGCACGCGCAAATATCCAAAGACGAATTGCACGTCTACAAGAGGGAAACTTCGGTGATTGTAAAAGGGAACGGACAGAGACCATGAACACGGAAACTATACTTGAGCAGACTACCAGTTTCAGGGATGACCTTTTGAAAGATCTCGCAGATACGGAGTTCGCAATGTATTACTTGGAGACAGCCTTAGCGGACTATAAGGAGGATGGCAACACAGACTCGCTCTGGATGGCACTCCGTGATGTTGTAGAGGCGCGAGGCGGAATCGGAAAGCTCGCCTAGCGGACAAAGGCTGATCCTCAACTTCTCAACGATATATTCACTTCTAAACAGAAACCACACTTAGATAATTTACAAAACATCCTCTCTGGACTGGGATTTCAGATTCGATTGAAATTCGCTAAAAACTAACGGCAACCCTCCAACTGTCATCCCACCGTTTTTCAAACTGACGTTCATTTTACGATATTGTCAAATCATTTCAATAACGACCAATCGGGTTCGTCTTCTGGGTTGCCGAGGGGACCGTGGGCATTACGAACGATGCGGCGTTGTAGGTCATACCAGTCCGTATAGCTCGTTGCGGGTTGGAGTTTGTCGTTGCGAGCGTCCATCAGGTCTGTGAGGGTTGTTTCCATTTCGTCTGCTAACGATTTTGCTTCGGGTGTGTCGATGAGGTTATCCATCTGCAGCGGATCTGCTTCTATATCGTATAGCATCCGTTTGCCGTTGAGCCAGCGTGCGTAACTGTGCGTTTTTGTGCGGACACCGCGCCACTCGTTACCATCCACGAGATAGTCGTAAGTTGCGCCGAAGTTCATCGTCAAGATGGCTTCCTGCTCAAAGGTATCGGTTTCGCCACGCCAAGACGCGGACAAATCATAGCCTTCAACGGTTCGTGGTGGCTGGATACCGCATAACCCACAGAGCGATGGAAACAGGTCTACGGGTGATGTGAGCGTATTGCAGATGCGGTGGTTTCCATCAAACACACCGGGGAGCCGCATAATCAGTGGCACCTTGATGGATTCCTCGTAAGGTTCGCGCTTTGCCCAAAAATTGATGCCTTGTGCGCCGCCCTGTGTGCCGTGATCGGAGCCGAAAACGAGGAGTGTGTTTTCGACGCGTCCGGTCCTTTCAAGGTACGCCATCAACTCACCGAGCATATCATCCACCGTTAGTGTCATGGCGAGGTAGTGTCGGTAGATATTTAACGACTGCTCGCGAACCGAATCTGGGACGTTTTCAGGGAGTTGGAGTTCAGCAGGCAACCGGTCATAGTATTCCTCTGGAGCGAACTCGTAAGGTGTAGAATGCGCTTGGTGCGGAGAGATAAACAGACAGAACGGGGTGTCGTCCTCCATATTGTCCATGAACTGGAAGGCGTATCGGTTCAGTGCGTCGGTTTCGTAACCCTCCCATCTTTCGTTCCGCCAGTTTTCGTCAAGATTTACGGTACCGTTGAAATAGTCGGTATGGAAGTTATAGCCGCGCCAGTGTTGGAAGCCGAGACGGTCGCGTCCTTCGGGGACGTAGTCGCGCCCGCCGATTTCTGGGAATGAACCGGTGTGGAGATGCCATTTGCCGACCCATGCTGTCCGGTAACCGTTTCGGTTGAAAACGTCGCCGAGTCCGATTTCGTCGTGCCGAGTTTTGACGAAGTTGATGAGATGTCCGGTCGTCTGCGGGTGTCGTCCGGTGAGTAGCATCGAACGGTATGGGGTGCAGACGGGCGCGGTAGCGATGGCGTTTGAAAAGACGGTGCCTTCCTGTGCGAGTCTGTCGATATGCGGTGTTTCAATTTGTGTGTCACCGTAAACCGGCAATGAGCACGCACGAATTTGATCTGCGAGAAGGTAAACGATGTTCGGTTTGTCTGTCATGTTTGGTGCCTATATATAGGTTAATAGTTCTATGAAATCCGGTGCGGTTGGGGATGCAGATCGCATCTGGGCGTGTACGCCGCAAAACCGCACCTACCGGATACAGGATTCGTACGGAATTTTAGAATTGTAAGCCCAAGCTGACTCGGTGTGCTTGTTGCAGGTGCCCGAAATCGGCGTAGGCGTAATCGAGCGCAAGTAATCTATTGCCGAGCGTCAGGTGGATACCCAAGCCGAGAGTGAGTCCTTCTTCGTCATCCTGCCAGTCTTCGCCCAACCGGAATTTGTAGCCGCCGCGAATCGCCGCCATCTTTTTAAACCAATACTCCATACCGATGTTCAACCGTTCGCTATTGTCGTTCGGATGGTTCGCATCGAGCGCGAGGGTGAGGAGATTATCGCCAGTGTCAATGATATCATAGGCGATACCGAGTCGAAAATTGGAGGGTAGCGGGAACTCAATAGTCTCTAACGCCGCTGTCCGTGCCGGATTCGTTGTATCTGGAAAGGGACGGTAGTCTGATGTCCTCGGATCACCTGCTATTTCGGATCCGCTTTCCAGATCGGGACCGCTGAAGCGCATCTCCGGTCCGAAGTTTGAGAAACACATCCCGATGCGTAGGCTCCGCCAACCGGTATGGTATAGCGTTCCGACATCAATGGCAACACCATTAGCACTTTCTCGGTGGATCTGCTGGTGGATGTATTTGGCATTGATACCGAAAGACAGTTTAACGCCGGATTCTTTGGCATAGAGTTCTCTGGCGAACGCCAAAGAGACTGCGGTGTCATAAGCGGAATACCAGAGACCGGTGCCGTCTGGTTTTGCGAGCGTGGTGATTTCCGTATCAGGGACATTGAGAAATGTGACGCTTGCGCCCAAGGTGCCGACGTTTTTTATCGGTGTGGCGAATGCGAGGTAGTTGTACCGAATATCGGCAAGCCAGAATATTTGTGTGTCTGAGAAACTGGTTTTTTCGAGCTGGCTGATCCCGGCAGGATTCCAGTAGATGCTGGTTACATCGTTGGCGAGTCCGCCAAACGCACCACCGAGACTATCGACCCGCGCACCGGGACCGATTTTTAGAAATTGGGCACCCGCTGTGCCGACGTTAGTTGTGGCATGACCGGGGACGATCCACAGTGCCAGAAGCAGAAATAAAAGAGTATAAGTTATATATCGCATGTGGTTCTCCTGTTATCGAATAATGGCGAATCTGCCGATTTTGTTGCCGACAACTGTGTCACTCTCGTCGCGGGCTTCAACATGATAGATATAGACGCCGCTTGCGAGTGCCTGATTGTAGCGATTAAGGAGTTCAAAAGATGCTGTGCCACCTTTGTCGCCTTGTGACGAACGGTCATCTGGACTGTAAGGTTCGGTGCTTTCATGTTCGATTGTATGGACTAATTCACCGGCTAACGTGTAAATCCGAATTGTACAGTGCGGTGGTAGACGCGTGAAAAAGATCTTGTCCGTTCCTTCCGAAAGTACTGCCCTATTCGTGACGAAATAAGGGTTCGGCACGACGCGAATTTTCCCAAGATCGTCTTCAATATTTTCAGCGTCCAGTGTCTCTTCTTTTGTTGTCAGAAGGAATTCGTCGCCGTCTCTCGGTGCGCTGACACCCCCCATTTCAACGGTGAAGATATCGCCAGCCGAGATTTCTTGATTGGGATCTCTGATATAAACGTACCCGCCTCGGATGTAAATTCGGAAGAAATCTGGGGTATCGGCTCGGACGTATTCATCACGCCAGCCTGAGCCTGTCAGAATCGCGTATCCGTCGGCGCGTTCCTCACTGAATTCAATTTCTTCACCTGTGTCTTCGTCCACGACTTTGACGTGTGTATCGTCAATAAACGTGATTGAATACGTATGCGGACGGTAATACGTTGACCACCAGACGTTGGGCCAGGTATTTTCACCGAAGCCGGGGGATTGGATGTCTACCGACCAATCTGTCACTGAGCCTTCCGTCAGTTTAACGTCGTTAATCGGATTTTCAGTTGGAGTCCCGTAGGATACATCAACTCCCTTTATCTTCAGAACGACACCGTCGAACATCGGTGAGAGGGTTTCAACGGCTTCTTGATGCTCTGGGTCATACCAGTCAAAGGGTTGTCTTTCAACGACAGTTTCGTTTGTCGTTGTGTTGACAATTTCATAAGCGGGGGGTTGATAACCGGGACCGGTGATATAGGCACCAGGTCCTGTCTGCGCCGCGCCGTGCCAGACGATTTTATATTCGTGTCCAGTGACTTTGTTGGGTGCAAGCAGCAACGGTTCAACAGCAACACTGCCCTGTCCATGCTGCTGTATCTCAGCAGTAGGTTCTCGGTATCCGGCAGGTTGTGCGCGTGGAACGACATGAGTCATTGTCTCAATCTGGCTGCTCTCCATCGCAACCAACCCTGCTTTTGGATTACCTGTATCATAAGAGGTAACGGCATAAGTGTATTCGAGTCCGTTGGTGAGTCCTTCGTCGGTATAGAAGTTCTTGATGCCTGCATCCTCACCGAGTGCTTGTGAAGGCGTGGAAACGACTCGGAAGATGTCGCCAGCGACGGGTGGTCCTGAGGGACCATCGGAAATATGCACGTAGAGTCCACCGAAATAGATGAGGGTACCGGAACGGTATGTACCATCAGGATAAGGCGCGAAGGAATCCGGATCTACGACGACGTACCCGTCGCCATCAAATTCTGGATTGTAAGGCATTACCTCCCAGAGTGTTGTGTTGACGACTTCAAAGGTCGTGCTGGCGTTGAATTTGATCATATAGACGGCACTTTTGAAGAAACTCGCGAAGAAGGGTTCATCGCCCATGTTTTCGATGACCGCATCTGACTGCTTACCGACGTGCGACACTGTAAAGAAATTACCGGTCGCGCTCGGTTTGTCGAACTCCATCAGCATTGTCCAATCTTCAACAGGATTGCCAGTGGCTTCGTCGTAAGCGACATCGCGTCTGTAGACGCGATACCCTTCAAAGATTTTTTCTGGATCGGTTACGTCAACATATTCTTCAATACGCTTACCGACACCATTATCAACCCAACGACCTTCGCTCTCCCAGACGAGGGTTACCTGCCCATCGGCAGGATAAGCACTTACTAGCGGCGACGGCGGCGGTGCGGGGGCAACATAGTCATCGTCATACAACTTTTGTGCCCAGTCCGCAGACGCTTGCAGACCGGCAAGACCTTCACCGATCGCTACGGCGATGATGATATTGAACGAATCTCCGGGTGCCAAGGATTCAACGGGTCCGTAGGATTGGATAAACCGTTGATCGTCATAATTTGCGGGGAGTGGTTCGACACCGGGGGTGCTAATTAAAGCGTACATCTCTGCATCGGTTGTTGGGTCTGTGGAAATTGTAATCCGTTTGTGTGCCGTGAAAGGGATCTTTGCGGCGGCATCCTCTGGATTATCGCCTGTATATGCATCCAATACCCGTAAACCTATATATCCGGGAGCGGAGGCGTTGGAGAATCCGTAGGAGAGATAACGGTTGGGATGATCCACTGGATTAAGCGCGTCCGGGGTCTGATCGAGTGCGACGAAATCATCTGCTGAGTAGCTTGCCGTCCCCGTTTCGCTACTGGAGATGTCTACGTCATACCGGAACGCCATGAACACATCTTCAAGTGTGTCGGCACCGACATTTTTGACGTTGTACTCAAGGATAAAGAAATCGTAGAGCGGTGCGTAACTCCATTGAAACCCATTGACTTCGAGCTCTAATCCGAGAATCGTGCCTTTATTTGCATCGGGGTTCGTGTCAGAGCATTTGAACATGATCGTTTGGCTTGTTGGTGTTCCTTTTGATGTCACGCCAGGTTTGTTTGAGATGACCTCGGGAACATCATCGGTGGGCCAAATTTCGCTTTGTCTACCGTCTGCTTCGGAAACGGCGATCTCACCGCCTTTTTTGGCACCGATCCAGATGTCGCCTTCAAAGATATAGGAATCGTTTGTGCCTGCGGGCCACCAGCCTGAAGGGTTGGCAGTCGGGTTACTGGGATACCCGACGACTGCGGTATTAAAAATAGCAGACGATAGGTTGCCTACGTCAAGTGCTTTCCAATCCACATCGGCACTTGCCGGTAGTATGGCGAATGCTAAAATTGTGAATAGAGATAATGTATATCGTAATAATTTCATAAATTGCTCCTATGAATATATATGATTATTATTCGTGGACTTCCGTGATTTCATAAACTTGATAGCGTTGTGTTTTTCCATCTCCAATGTCTATTTCACCTTCAATAAACAGCGGATAATCATACGCTGTATCTTTTACGGAGAAGAGGTACGGAATCGCCCCCGCTTTACGTGCTGTCTTGGCTTGGCTCTCGAAATCGCGAGGGGTTTTCATGTGCACATTGTAAATCTGGTACGTTGACCGGTCAGCATAGTACATCAGATCAAAGTGTGCACCGACGCGTTCATCATCGAGAAAAAAGCAGGCGTTCTCTGGCATCTCACGTTGGAGACGGGGACCGCTCTGTTCGTATAACGGGATTCTGACGTTCCGTTCTGTGACACCGTATGCGGCATACACATAACGTCCGGCATAGGATAGTGCGATTATCAGTGCCACCGTTCGGAGTCCAAGCCATATCCACCTTTGTACCTTGTGTTGTCGAACGAACATATACACACCCGCAAAAACGGCGAGCAGTACGCCGAATCCAATGAGTTGCTCAATAATCCAAAAATTCGTCTCAACAAAGGGCGCGATTTTTTTGAGTCCATCGAATTGGTCTCTACCTTTGACCAAACTCCGTCCGCCAGAGATGATTGTGATCGCAAGCATTCCCGCAGTCCAAATTGAGGTATAGAGCCAGTCTCGTTGTTGCCATGCACGACTGATAATCGCTGCCAAGCAAATCAGCAGCGGTGACACAGCTATCATTGTCGCTGATGGCGTTTTTGTTTCTGCAAGTGTGTGCGGGACAATAACCCCAATACCCCATGCTAACACGAAGAGTTCTGGTAAGTTCCAGTGTCTGAACATAACGACTAACAGGCACAAAACCGCCGCGAAAAGGGCAGCATAGAACACCGGATAGAACAGCGGCATATAGTCAAACAGCGGACGATCCCAACTCGCGCCCCAACTTTCAACATCGGTATTGAGATGGTCCAGGACGCGCTTATGCTCCCATAAGAATTCCTTTCGATAGAAGATCAAACAATAGATAGTCCACGGTGCGACTGTCGCAATTGCCGCCAAAAGTTGTATGCCGATATCGCTGAGGCGAATCTTTTCGTCTATTGTCTCATTTTGTCCATTGACATCTGAAGCGCGTCTTTTGTAATATATCTGTTTTCCTTTTGCAACACCCCAAACGACAAGCGCGATACCGAGGGTGATGCAGGCGAGGTAACTTTTTGAGAGATACGCGACCCCTATTGCTACACCCGATAATATGTAATTTCTCTGTTTTCCGGTCCGAATTGCACGGAGCAGGAACCAACACGCGACCTGTACCCAAAGCAGCAGCGCAATATCAATGTGATCCGAATAGCGATAGCCGTGAACGGACGCAAATAGAAACGGATTGAATCCGACAAGAAACGCAGCGATGAGTCCTGTCCGTTTGTCAAAGAGATCTGCGGCGATCCGATACGTCAACCATGCGACTATAACAAGGCTGATTGCAGATGGCAACCGGAGTGCGAACGTATTGATACCGAAAATCAGGTGCGATACCCAGATTGTCCACATGGCGACAGGTGGTTTGTGCAGCCAGATGTGGTTCTCACCCCAACCTTTGTAGTCGTAAGGGAGCCACGGTTGGTCGTAGAGCGTGAATTTGAGCGGATGTTTCGTCAAATTCCGTGCAACGATGGCGTGAAACCCTTCGTCCCAATAGTGAATCCCACTATGCCCGACATTCCGTAGCACCAAAGCACCAGAAGCAATTAGAATACACAATAGAATCCAGGGTGCTAAGCGTGCTGTTTTGAAATTCATACGTTTATAGTGGCTGTTCTGTTTGAAATGTCTGAGTCTTGTGTTACGAGTAACTGCGGTTCGATTTCCACACGGATCACATCAAAGCCTGCTACTTTGACGTTCTTCAGTGCTGAACCGATCGCTTCCTCCAATGATGATGCCTCACGGTGAAAGTGAATCTGCGGTACCCCGCCAATCGTGGCAATTGTCCCATCATCAAAGATGCTATAGAGCCGATCTGCTTCTTCTTCATTCGGGTCGGCTGTTAAAATGAGCGTAAATTCATGCACTTTCATAATTAGTTCCTCACTTATTAACTACCTTACAATATTTTCCTCACTATGAATGAAGGCAACGGTCAATGTGACGATGAATGTCACGGGCATGCCCTTCAGGGTTTCGTGGTGTTGACATGACCCGAATACGACACCCTCGCGGGTACGCTGTGGACACCATAATGTCCCCCAGATATGTGCTCGAGGACCTGCTTTTGCAACACGCCAACCTTTATTTTCAGCATAACGAATTGCGTCGCGAATATGTTTATTTGAATGGTTATGCTGCATTGCTACGATTTGAGATTGAAAGCATACAAGGTCTGACAACTTGTAGGAGAAACTTCTACCACGCCAACCTCTTTGACTTCCGTGAACGTAGGTAAACCAATTTGTTGGCAAATTGTTACTGTTTCAGCAACCTGGTGTTCTGACAGACCGAAAGCGAGTGTGCAGTGCGGAACCCACCGCCCAACGGTATAATATTCGCGTTGATCCTCTGCGTATTTTTTGAAGATTTTATGAAATGCCGCGTGAACACTCAGCAATTCCTCAGTGACCGTTACACCTAAGAAAACAACCCCTTCCGATGTAGAGAAGATCCCTATATTGGGGAAAGACAATCGAAACGGTGCCACACTCGCCCCAAAGATTGAAAGTTCCTGGGCAAGTGAATCTGTTTCAAGATGGTCACAAACCCCAAGCGATACATGCGGACGGTAGCCGCCTTTGAGCATAGAATCACTAATCCCCGCTTCGTCAATGGCTTTCCAAGCATCGCGAACACGCTCTTCGGTTGACGGATCAAAGTATAATTCAACAACAAACGGCATATTAAGTTCAGCACTACAGATCAGATTCGTTAATCTTGCTGTAGATGTCGGTGCCCATAGTGACTAATTTCTCACGAATTTCATCCCAATCGTCTCGATCATTTTTGCCTTTGTCGAGGACAGGAAATTGGACTTTTATTTCCTTAGGTGTATCCTTATTCTCATAAACGTAATCTGATTCTGGAAATAACGTCATAACTTTGTCTCTGCGTTCCGAGGGGTTTGATCCTTGGAAGAATAAGTTGACATAGCATCGTTGGTTGGTAAGATGGAGCCAAACTCCTATGTTACGGTTGGTCCTGCCTATCCAACCTTCGTTGCTGATAGGTACCGGTCTTCCTGTAAATAATTTGCCGAATTCACCGTTGCGAATTGGTGCCCAGAATTCGCTTTCCCCAGCTTCAGCCTTCCTTTCGGTTTGGATATCTATTGCAGGTCCAGCAACGTGATGAAAAGACAATTCGTTGTGTAAATTAGTTTGGACTTGTATGAGATACCAATCAATGGCACTGTCTTCATCTCGTAGTCTACACGTGACGATCATTAGTTCTTCAAAATCTTCAGCCACCAAGACAGCCACATCTGCTTTTTTTAAACGTGCATAAGCCTCAAGTCTGCCCCAGTGATCCCAATCTGCCTTGCCAAACTGATTTTCGACGACAAGTGTACCATTCTCACCAACAGCAACAATGTCTGCCCTACGCGTGCCAACATTGGATTCTGTCTCTGGATCCTCAAAACTTCCTACTCTGAGAGCATCGAGATTGTCGGCAAGGTCCGCGGAGAAATCTTCCTCTCGGTTGTAGATAGATGAAAGTGGAATTGTTTTTTGCAGTTGCATTTATACTCGTTATCCGTTCTAAAAATCCAAGCTCACACCCATCATAATCAAGCGCGGTGAGCTCCATGACAATGGATGGGAGTGCTTCTGGCTACTGAGTGGGATGCCGTACCGGTCGTAGGTCACTGCATCTAAGATATCGTCGAGGTTTTTCGTGTTGAAAACGTTCCGAATGTCTACGAAGAGCGTGTAGGTCAACCCACTAATCCGACTCCGTTTGCTAATGAGTGCGTCAACATTGTGGGTCGGCGGATACCTTTTCGAGTTAATCTCGGGTTTGATGGGTGCCCTCGGATTCGGTGTGTAGGGTAAACCACTGCCGTAGCTACCAATCAGGTTGACAGCAGCATCAAACGGCAATTGAATGTCCAGCGTTCCAGAGACGATGTGACGCTGATCCCATGCTAAGGGGTGGCTTTCTGTTACATCCGGCTGCTGCCGGTAATAGGTGAGATAGCCCAAATTCCGACTTGAACCTTTACCTTTCGCAACAGAATAGGTATAACTCAGCATCCCAGAAACTCGACTCCGTTCTGTGCGCCACTTGCGGATCGTGAGTTCGAATCCTTGTACTCTGCCATAGATGCCGTGAGAGATGCCGTTGAACTCATCGTTAAGGAAATAACTGTAATCGTTGGTGATGTCAACGTGCACGCTATTCACGAGTTGGTCAATATCTTTGGTAAACCCTGTGAGATCAACCGTTAAGTCGTCGGTGAATTGCTGTATGATCCCGACTTCGTAGGCGATAGTCCTCTCTGGATTTAGATCGGGATTTCCCCTTCTTCGGATGGCACCTCGCATATCAAAACTGAGGTTTTCGTAGAGATCATCACCGCGTGGGATCTGGTAGTAATGCCCGTAGGTGAAATGTAATTTCGACCGATCGGTAATCGGGTAGGAGATACCGAGCCGTGGCGAGACCATGTGTTTGATAGAAGCCTTAACGGGATCTTTGATGATTGGCAACCCAACTTTATAAGTCTCTTTATCCAGTTTGATTGTGCCGTCGTCGTTGAGTTCAAGTGGGTCCAACGGATCTGCAGGAGAGACACCATCCGGATTGTACATGTCATATCGTAATCCGGCGTTGACGATCATGCCTTCATATTCCATCTTGTCTTGGATATATACATTCATGGATTGCGGCTGGACATCATAAAACTCCATGTAGAGGTTGGAACTTCCATAGTTGGTCGCCCCGATATTATAGAGGTCGTATAATAAGAGTTCAGCACCTGTCTGAATCAAATGGTTCGCTGTAACTTGGCTTGCGAAATTCCCTCTCAATATTGAGGTCGTCGCCTCGCGAGTCGTCCAAGAATTGTTATCCCCTGCAATCGAGTAGGTTGTATCGTTGTACGCCTGTTGGGGCGGATTTCTGATTCTGCCTTCTTCTTCGTTCTGCTCAGGTGTTTTTTCGGGGTCCCAAGCGTTCTCATCAAAAGTCTTCTCCAACGGATCCCACACTTTATCGAGTTGATGACTCTCGACAGAACGATGAAATTGGCCGAAAGTCAGCGTATAGAAGGTACCGGAGTTGATATTATGTGAAAGTTGGGCAGAAAGGTTCCGGGCATCTCTCGTTCCGACCGGAATCGCGCTGGGCCAGAATCGGAGGCTTCCACCGTAGGATTGGTTCTCCCGCTGATCGAAAAGCCCGCTTGCGGTGAGTTTGATGCTGGGTGTCACTTCAAACTTCATTTTCCCCTGAAAAGTGTATCCCAATCCGCCGTCATTCGGGAGATAACTCTCATCGCTCCGCAACTGGCTATCAAAAGCGAAGGTCAGGCGGTTGCCCCATATCGGTCCACTGAGCGCGAATTCCCCAATGTGGCTGGGAGAGAGGTCATACTTTTTCGTGTCGTTGAACAACCCGTTATACTGGTTCAAATCTACGACGTAACCGTCTAAGAGTGTAACCTGTTTCTTTTCATAGTCGATAACGGTGCCATCAGCATCTTTGTAAGGTTGGCGTGCCATGATTGTTTCACCCGTATCGGGATCGACTTTCGGTTCATCTGTTTCCGGGTCTATCACGGGCTGAAGTGGGTTTTCTGTCCTGTCGGCGTACACACCCGGGACGATCTCTGTAAAGATTATCTGTTCCTCACCTTCACGTTCTGCTAATTCTGCAACTGTGACATCCTGCCCACGATAAGGCGTTTGATAATCGTAAGGTTTCCCTAAGAAAATACCTCTGAAAGGTTCAATCGCAACCGGTCGGAATCCGTTATCAGGATCCAGCCACGGCCCATATAGCGGGTCACCGTGGTGTGTTCCCCACTGTCCGACGCGGTACCTGAACCGACCAGAGAATTTGTGTGTACCTGCCTTCGTAATGAGATTCACAATAGCGGATTGTGCGTCTCCGTGTTCGGCGTTAAATCCACCTGTGATGACTTCCATCTGCTCAAGCGATTTTGCACTGATATTCAAGCCCAAACTTCCACCGATTGGATCACTGATGGGGATACCGTCAATCAGATATTTGACTTCCGTTGACCTGCCGCCGCGAACATGAAGCGAACCCGTTGAATTGAGTGCTGAAACGCCCGGCAGTGTTTGGAGGATGCCGTTCACGGTATCGCGAGGCATCGCCTCAATATCTTCTGCTTCAATAATCCGTGTTGTCTGCGTGACATCCTTCTTAATGAGCGGTTTAACAGCAGTCACTGTTATGCTTTCGAGCGTGGCGACTTCAGATGTTTTCAGGGCGAAGTTGAGGGTTGTGGTAAGTCCGGCAAGGACTTTCGCGCCTTCTACGGTTTCAGAACCGTAACCGGTCCGTTCAACTTTCACGTCATACCCTCCGGGCGGGATATTTGTCATGACGTAATAGCCGGCATCGTTTGTCGTTGCGGTGCTGCTTGTGCCGACGATTGTTACCGTGACGTTTGCAAGCGGTTCATTCGTCGCTTCGGCGGTGATTACACCAGAAACCTTTCCAGTGATGGCAGCAGAGGCATGGAAACTAACTGCTGTTGTAAGAAATAAGATAGCGATAAGGAAAAATATAGTTTTGACAAAACAGGCAGATTTCCGAAACTGGCTGCTCAAAATTTTCAAGACGTTATCATTCTTCAATTTTTATGACTCCTTATATATTCTGAATGTTGTTCTTAGGCACATGGCCTTGAATGAAGACGCTATGCTGTAAAGTATGAGATACCTACAATACATTCTCAATAAATCTGAGGCTTTTTAGGGTGCGTTCGGTATGATATTCAATAAAACTGCCGAGGACCCGTTTTAGTTCTTGATGGTTACGGGTAGAGGCGCGAATTCGGTTGAATCGTTCCCATTCGGATTTCCGAAGCATCTTTAGCAATTCACAACTGCCCGGCGCGATTGTAAAAGCAGCACCATCCCGATTTTTGCAATCGGCGCAAAGCACACCACCGTATCGGATGCTGAACGCAATACTGAATCTATCTGCCGTTGCCCCTTGGACATCCGAACCGCAATGCACACACCGCGAAAGTTCAGGCGCGTAGCCTGCGCAATCAATGAACTTAATTTCAAATCCTCTTGCGAGTAAGGGAACATCGTCGGCATGTGCTAAAAATTGATAGGTGGTTCGGAGTAAATCGAAAATTTCGGGGTTGGCGACACCTTCTGATGCGGTACTCTCCACGAGTTCAGCGAAGTAGCAGCCGTAGGTGATACGTGTAAAATCTGAGCGAATGACATCAAACCCGTTAATCAAGTTAAAATCAGTGATGCTCTGTAATTCTCGGTTTTCGCGGTGTTGAAAGAGGAGTGTGCCGTGGTTGAGGAGTTCTAAACTCCCTCCGAGTTTGCTTTTCGGGCTTTTCACACCGTAAGCGACCGCTTTGACTTTCCCGAAGTCAGGCGTGTAGAAGGTAATGATTTTGTGGAATTCTTTAAGAGGAAAGGTGCGAATGACAATCGCTTGGGTCTTTTGAGCTGCCATGATTTCAGGTGTAAAAGCGTAGTAATCATTGACGGGAAAGGATCGGGGCGAGAGGATTTGAACCTCCGACCTCCTGCTCCCGAAGCAGGCGCGCTAGCCGGGCTGCGCTACGCCCCGTTCTTATGCTTAATTATACCTTCTCCGATGGGCTTTGTCAAATTAATCCTATTTTTTCAGCGTTTGTGGATTCTATTCCATTTGTGGAGTGTAGGCACTTGTCCGCGTGCCTGCGAAGATTGTTGTTCGTAATGCAGGCAGTTAAAATGAGTCATTGCTTTCGGCAATTTCTGGCATCTCAAGATGAATCCTTTGGATGCGTCGTTCATCTGCCTCAAATATGGTGAAACGGATACCGCGGTAGGTAAATTGGGTGCCCCGTTCAGGCACGCGACCGAGGTGGTCTACGACAAACCCACCGATTGTATCAATGTTCTCTGCTTCAAATTCGGTGCCGAGTTTTTCGTTCAATTCAATAAGATTCAGTCGCGCATCAACGGAATAGGTGTTCGCCTCTAACTCGATGTAGTCATCTTGTTCGTCTATTTCGTCTTCATCGTGGATTTCACCGACAATTTCTTCGATGATATTTTCGAGTGTCACCATGCCAGCAGTGCCGCCGTATTCGTCTACAACGATCGCGATGTGCTGTTTGTGCTCGCGAAGTTCTCGGAAGAGTTCTGAGATCTTCTTACTTTCCGGTGTGAAAAAGGGCCCACGATCAACGATCAGTTCTCTTAGATTGACCAGTTGACCTTTTGCCCAGCAATCCAACATGTCTTTAACGTGCAAAATCCCGACGATTCGATCAATCGTTTCTTCATATATCGGAATACGCGTGTGTCTGGAGGTGATTGCGGTCTGTAAAACTTCGGTTTCAGGAGTTGCGACCTCAAGACATATCATGTCGGTTCGGGCAACCATAATTTCTCGGGTGACTTTGTCTGGCAGATCTAAAATCCGAGAGATCATTTCGCGCTCTTCGGGTTCTAAGATTTCTTGGCTGTCCCCGACGCTGTCGAGTGTTTCCAATACATCTGGGGATACGAGGGTATCTTGTGCAGACGTGGCTTTACCGCCGAAGATACGGACAATGAGATTGGCGAGGAAATTCAAGGGGATTAAAACGAGGAACCCACACCAATAGATGGCGCGGAGGGCACTGAGAGCTCGGATGGTTGCTGCGCCAGTGCTGCCCCGTACATAGTTTTTAGGGAACAATTCAGTAAAAACGACAAAGCAGGCGACTGCGAGAGCTGCGCTCGCAATCGGGTATTCTTCCCAAAATGTCATAAACACCGTAACACCTGCCACTATCAGAATTGTTTTTGCTGTGATAATGGTCAACGAGTAACGGCGCGGGTGGCGCAGCAGCGATGTTAACACTTCATAACGTTTGCCGCCTTCCTCGGCGAACTTGAGAATATCGTCCCGCGTTAACCGGGCGAGCAACGCTTCGGCAGTTGAAAACAGCGCACTGAGAATTAAGAGTATACCTAAGCTAACGAGTTTGATGACTAAGTCTAGGTCGTCCAAACTTAAAATTACACCTCCTACAAACTGGTGCCTAAAAGTTAGCGAACAATTGTGCTACGGTTTCGGCAATAAACCGAAGATGGTATTCTGCTTTTCAAACATAACTGCGGCTTCTTCTTGTGTTTGGTGGTCATAGCCAAGCAGATGGAGTGCACCGTGTATTGCGAGTAATGCGACTTCGGTTTCAAGACTGTCGTAGGTTGTCTCTCGTTTTTCGGTTTCAAGACTGCTGCGAGTTGCGCTGAATTGATCGCCTGTCGCTACGTGTCGCGATGCGGTTTCGAGGGATATAACAAGGTCGCCGAGTACATTCGGGTTCACATTACCATCTTCACCCTCACGCATCGCAAAAGCCAGCACATCTGTCGGCGCATCAACGCCTCGATAGTCGCGGTTGAGATGTTTGATGTCAGCATCGTCTGTTAAGAGGACACTGACTTCACACGCCTCTGCGTCATGTGCTTTTAAAGTTGCGAGCACTGCGTTGTGAATCACTTTTGCGTCAAAGGTGGTATTGTTACTTGTATTCGTAACGCGAATCAAAACGGTTATTCTTCTGCGTCGGACGTACTGGGTGGGGTACTCCCGTTCCGTCTATTGTTGTGTGGTGATGCCTCTTCGTAAGCCTCGACGATACGCTGGACGAGCTCATGTCGCACGACATCAACTCTTGAAAAATAGATGAACTCAATTCCTTTGATACCAGAAAGTACTTCTTGTGCGTCTGCGAGTCCTGAGATTTTGTGTGTCGGTAGATCTGTCTGTGTAATGTCGCCTGTGACCACGGCTTTTGAGTCAAAACCGAGGCGGGTTAGGAACATCTTCATCTGTTCGATAGTGGCGTTTTGTGCCTCATCAAGGACCACAAACGAGTTATTGAGCGTTCTGCCTCGCATGAAGGCGATCGGTGCTACCTCAATAACATTTCGCTCGATGTATTTGTCAAGTGCCTCTGGTGGCATCATATCGTAGAGTGCATCGTATAACGGACGTAGGTACGGATGCACCTTGTCTGCAATATCGCCGGGTAAAAAACCGAGTCTCTCACCGGCTTCAACGGCGGGTCGTGTCAAGATGATACGACTCACCTGTCCACTTTTGAGTGCAGAGACAGCCATCGCCATGGCGAGATAGGTTTTCCCTGTTCCGGCAGGTCCGATACCGAAAACGAGGTCGTTGTGTTTAATCGCCTGAACGTACCTTTGCTGACCGGCAGTCTTCGGACGGATGACTCCACGTTCCGAGAAGACTGGGATAGACTCGGCTCCTGTATCACCTAAGGTGTCTCGTTCATCGGCACGGGATGCGCGAATCGCATAGTTGACATCGGTTGTCTGAATCCGTTCTCCTTTCCGGATGCGGAGAAGTAGTGATTCGATAACCGTTGTCGCTCGGTTGACCTCTGTGACGTTTTCGCCGATAATAGCGATATTGTCGCTCTTCAAAACAACGCGCGCATCGAAATTGTCTTCAATGATCTTTAAGAAGGCATCACTCTGCCCAAAGAGGGCTTGGACTTCAGCGTTGCTCTGTATGGGAACACCCTTTGATTCTTGCTTTTGCAATAGAATTCTCATCCTCCAATTTTTATGTGGGAGACTCGCAAGTTTCCCGTATATACACCGCTTAACTTACCAAAATTAGGAAAAAAAGTCAAACTTTAGGGGTTAAACAAGTTTTGGATCCATTGTGCGTTAGTCCTGTGAGCTTATTTTTATTGTACAATGTCATCAAACAAAAGTCAAGAGGTTTTTATTCTCGTCCATAGAATTTCACTTCTCGGATTGAAGCCCCTTTGAGTGGAATCCACATTTTTTTCTCTTCATCGTCGTGTCGGACGTTTTCCGGGTTTTCCAGTGCATTTGCTGTCACTCGCAAATAGAGGATTTCCCGTTTGATTTGGAATCTTACTGGCAGTGTGCCTTCCACTTTTATACCGCGTTTATCCTCTACTCCCTCAAACGAAAGCTGCTGATTCGGTGGTTTTGCTGCCGTATCTAAAATAAGATTACGGATGGTTGAGGCGGGATAGATTTCAACATAGGCGATATATGTTGGAACATCCAGTTTAATCAGCGTTTCGGTTTTGAGGGTGCCGTCCACGCGACGCTGGTACTGCTTAGGCTGGTATACTCTGTTTGCTTTTCTTGTAACAAATTCTTTTTTAATGGTTCCTTGCGCTACAAAGGTTCCAACTGTTTTCAAGTCGCCATCTACCATCTCAGGATTTTGGTCGCAGGTGAGGCGTGAAACCGGAATTTCAACAACAGGCACCTCTTGCAGCATCGCACACCCCATAACACCAAATATCAGAAACAGTAAAATGCTGAATACTCGTATTTTCATTTTCTTCGCTCCTTATCAGATGTGGAAAATCTTCTTACGATTGTTTCTTCCCGTAAATTTTGATCTCTCGGATTGAAGCCCCTTTCAGAGGGATGTTAATTTCCTTGTCATCGTTCCGTGTCGCTTTCTGCCGGTCTTCTATTGCGTCTGCTGTCACGCGAAGATAGAGCACTTCCCGTGCAACACTGTATTTAACCGGTTTTGTACCTTCTACGTCTCTATGCTGTTTATCATGCACGGGTTTGAATCCTGTACCGGATTGACCGAGGTGGTAGCCTGATGCTTCCAATGTTGTACTCAGTGCCAAATTGGGGATGCGCGAGGCGGGGTAAACTTCGACAGTATTCACGTACATCGGTTTTTCGAGTTTAATCAAAATCTCGCACCGGATGGTTCCATCAAGGTCGGTTACATACCGATTCATGAGGCGGCCGCGTCGCCCGCCTTCTACAACGTCATGCTTCTTTGTTACCTTTCCTCGCACTTCAAAAGTTGCGACCGTCTCCAAATCGCCATCCACTATTTCGGGATGGGTCCTGCATGTCAGTTGTGAAGCCGTAATCTCCTCAATAGGTGTCCCTTGAAGCCAAGATAGACGCGATTGCAGAGTTCCGGTTCCAGATTGTCCTTGAGATGCCACACAACCAGTAATACTAAGCATCAACACTATCCCAGTGATATAAGCAGACGTTTTCAAGTTACGTCCGAAGAAGTTATTTGTCCATATCTTGAGCATGATGCTTTTTCTCCTTATCCAATTAAGAATTTAATCGGGTAATTCTGAGACGTGTGATAACAAGCAGATCGGTTCGTAGTCGTGCGATTTTGCGGCGTACTCGCCCAAATGCGACTTGCATTATCGCACGTCCCAAGGTCAACAACGGGCAATGAATTTCGCTACTACGAACCGGGCTTACCTTCAATTTGAAAATCGATAGGCACTGCTTTTTGTTTAAAGAGACTGTCTGCCGAAAAATCTGACTTCGCGAATCTCGGCACCTATTAGCGGGATCTCAACAGCTGAGTTTATATCTCGGGTAGAATTTTGTTTGTCCTCGATTCCATCTGCGCTCATCCGCAGATAGAGGATCTCTCGTCCAATATGGAAGCGAACCGGGGTTAATCCTTCTATGTCTTTGTGCTGTTTGTCGGACACGCGTTCAAAGGCGACATCAAAGCGCGGTGGATCGTCCGTTGTTGTCATCATCGCGAAATTCGGGATGTGCCGTGATGCTGGATAGACTTCCACGTAAGAGACATGGGTAGGCGCGTCGAGTTTGATAATCGCTTCGGTGCGACGGTTGCCTTCAATCTGTGTTATGTAACGCCGTTGTGCGTAGGTCTGCCGTCGGGTCTCGCCGTCAAAAATTTGATACGCTTTTCGGACAAACCCGTTTACTGCAAATGAACTCACCGTCTCCAGATTTCCATCCACGAATTCTGGGTTTGATGCACAGGTGAGGCGCGACGGAGCAATCTCTTCAACAGACTGGTTCAACTGGTTCAGGATAGTACACCCCGTAACGCCGATGAGCAGAACGGTTAAACTGATTAGGATTCTCATTTTTCCTCCTGGCGTACGCCTAAATGGGTTACGGCACACGGAGCGTGCCTACTACTTTAAGGGTATTTCGACATCGAAACGTTCAGCGGCTTCGACGAGCCGGTTCCATGTCGGTGCTTCAATGGGTATCCCTTCGCGGAGGCGTTTTTCGCGGCTCCGTTCCTCGAATTCTCCGGGAACATAGATTTCGTCAACATCCGGCAATCGGGCAGATGACTTTACCCACTCTACCAAATATGCGATCTCTTGCTCATAATCCGCTAAGTCGATGAAATCCTCGATTTTGATCGCGAACATTACGATGCCGCTTGCGCCGCGCGTCGGTTGTTCACGGCTACAGCCTGCCCAAGAGAGTCCGCCAGCGATGGCATCTATCATCACGCCGAGTCCGAACCCTTTGTGCCCAAACTGGAAACCACCGAGCGGCATAACGGATGTGTCCTGCGGACGTTCACGAAACGCGTTCGGATCCGTGAGTGGGTTGCCTTCGGCATCTATCATCCACCCCTCCGGTATGGATTCGCCGCGAGCCGTCTGGACGATCAACTTCCCACCTGCGACCACACTGAGCGTCATATCGAGAAGGAGCGGTTCGCCATCTTGACGTGGCACTGAGATCGCAATCGGGTTCGGAGGCAGTCTACGAGAAGTACCGCCGTGTGGATGCATAAAGCGTCCACCGCCGTTGAGCAAGACAATCCCAA
Organism: Candidatus Poribacteria bacterium; assembly: GCA_965208735.1. Taxonomy (GTDB): domain Bacteria; phylum Poribacteria; class WGA-4E; order WGA-4E; family WGA-3G; genus WGA-3G. The sequence continues at coordinate 1,952,012 of CBDBPM010000002.1, read as the reverse complement.
TCATACCGGCACGTGCCGCAATCGGTGGGTATTCGCCCATCCGTCCCGCGTGTCCACATCGGTGTAAGCCGACCGCGCCGATGGTGCAGCTTTCTGCTTTTTCGACAGCCATCTCCATCGCTTTCCGTGCGGCGACCATACCGAGTGCACCGTTGGCGTTGATAACAGTAGCGGCACCACTCTGTCGGACAATTTCCATTTTATCTGTGGCGGGTCCGCCTGCCATTCCGCCGATGTAGTTCGGCGCGTTGATGACACCGTGTGAATCGTGACCTGCTAAATTAGAATCAACAACGTGGTCGCTGACAATACGAGCGTCCTCTTCTGTGCCGCCAGCACCGCGATAGATGTTATATACAAACTCTCTCAAAACATCATGAGATATTGTTGGCATAAATGTTTCCTTACTGAATTGCGGATTTGTAAGATGAATAGAAACGTTTTACAACGGGATTAGTACCGCTGCCTACAGTTGATTTTCACGAAATTCGACACGTCTATAAATATCATCCAAGGACAATTCACAATCAATTGAGGTAAGCGACAGCACATCTTCGAGTGATCGGAATTCGGTTGGTTGCCACTCCGTGCCTTGCCGACGGTAACGTTCAACCCCTACTTCATCTTGTGAAACAAGGATGTATTCTTGCAGAGATGTTAGTTGCTGATAGTGCTTGAACTTCTCTCCACGATCATATACTTGGGTTGATGGAGAAAGTACTTCTACTAAAACAATCGGGTTAAGGAGTGTATCAAAAGTGTTATCCTCAAAGCGAGGTTTATCACAAACAACGACAACATATGGGTAGAAGTAGGAAATCTCTGGACTAGTCCGAACCCGCATATCGTTGGTATGGACCGTACATACCGTGCCCTTCAATTGGATATAAAGTTCCCCAGATATATTCATTGTTATGATCGTGTGTTGATAACTTGCACCGGACATAGCGATTAGTTCTCCGCGCAAGTATTCATGTTTGGTATCTGACTTGCGTTCCCAAGCAAGGTATTCTTCGGGCGTTAGATAGGTTTGCACCGCAGATGATGACATGATGTACCTCCATTTATGCTTGGCGAAATCCTGCCTCCGTACGATGCCAATTCTGTCCATGATCTGGATCGCGGAACTGGATATTTCTACCCAGCAGCTGCTTAAGCACATCGCTTTCGCCTGCCAATGCCTCGTCCGTCAACTGCCGCGGCATATCTTCCTGTGGGTAGATGACCGATCGGTTATACATACCAAGCAACCCGACGCGCGGTGTGTCCGTTAGGTTCGGGCGTGACTGATGCCAGATTGCGCCGTTTGTGAACATGATAGAACCTTTCGGTGCGACAGCAACGCTGCTCTCAAGTCCTTCTGCTTCTCCTAATTCGGGACGGCGGAGCGTTTTGTGCGAACCTGCGATACACGCCGTTGCGCCGTTTTCTTCCGTAAAGTCGTCTAACATCCAGACTGTTTGTCCTGTTAGCGAACCTGACGGGAAAGGGGATTGCATTGCCCAATAGGGGTAGTCGATGTGCCATCCGCCCGTGGGTGCCCCAGGTCCGACAATATTGGCTGTAAACGTGGAGGCGATGACATCTTCGCCGAGCATCCGTTTCCATACGGCTACCACGGTTGGGTGCTGGATGAAATATCGGAAGATAGGGGATTTCCCAACAATTGCCCAAACACGTCGGATTTTACCCTCACCGTAACTGTGGTCAAATCCGTTTGCGATGTCTTCTTCGACTAATTTCCAGATTGCCTCACGTGCTTCGTCTGCTTCATCGGCGGTAATCACATTTTCGATGATGTGGAACCCGACTTCGCGGAGGTCGTGTTCAACGATGTCGAGACTTTCTGAATCTAACGCTGATTTGATATGTAGCATATTTCACCTCTATACTACCGGATACGCGGTAAATTGCGAACTGCTTCAATAACCTGATCTTCCAAATCGTCTGCATCGCTGTCCGGGACCAGATTGTGTTTGTCCATCCAAGCGATGTTCTCTGCGACACTCTCTGTAACTGGAATTTGCGGACTGAATTCGGGTAACGCTGCTGCAAGTTTCTCGTGGCTGAAGATTTGTGTATGCCCGAAGTTGCCTCGCAACCCACTGAACCGTTCGGGTGCTATAGCGATAAGCGTCTCTTGGGATACATGTACGATTTCTATGTCAACACCGAGAGCGTCTGCTGCTGCACGGTGCCATTCATCCCACGTCCGTGCTTGCGGATGGACGATATTGTATATCTCGCCGAAGCAGTTGGATTTACCGAGTATATCTGTAAACGCAAAACCTGCGTCGCGAGATGACAGGAATTGAAAATAATTTAATCCGTCGCCTGCGGAGAGGATCGGTTTGCCTTTTCGGAGTCGATCAATCCAGCTCCCATCTCCACCGACTTGGCGATGCAGGTTTATGCCGGGTCCGTGGGTATACGACGGTTTGAAAATGGTCGCGGGGAACCCATCGTTTGCGTGTGCCTCTAATAGGAGATTATCCGCGGCGACTTTGCCAATCCCATAGCCTGATGTGCCTTGCAGCGGTGCCGTTTCTGGGAGGTTGATTCCCGCGAATGGGGGTCCGTAGGTCATCACCGTTGAGCACTGCACGAAGTGTCCGACGCGTCCTTGACATGCACGGAGTGCGGAGGCGGCATCTTCGGCGTTGAAGCTAATCATATCGATAACGGCATCCCACTCTTCCGCGCCGACTTTCGCTTCAAAGTCGTCGCGTTGTTGTCGGTCGCCGTGGATGACACGGACATCTGGTGGTGGTGGATCCCTGTGTTGTCCACGATTGAATAGGACGACTTCATGGTTTCGGCTTTGCAGTTCGGCGACAATCCCACGGCTAATATTGCCTGTGCCACCGATGACTAAAACTTTCATGGGTTGGTTCCTTTCTCTATCAGTGCGATTTCTGCAGGTGTTAACTCGTAAAGTTCGTATACCAATTGGTCTATTTCCCGTTCAAGATCAGGCACTTTGGGACTATCGGAATCATCAAGTATCTGCTGGACGAACTCTGAGAGATTTTCTTTCTGCGCCTGTGTTCGTGCAGCTATTGGGACGTTTTTCATGAATTCACTCTTGAAATTAGAGTTGTTGTTTGACTCGGTAGCCTTGGACATCTGTACATACCAATCAAAAAGACTACTATTCAGAATCGCAAGCAGGGAAAGATCTTTCGTTGGTATAAAACGTTTTGGGAATAATGGAAGTGCTTCCGATGTATCATAGGTTGCTTGTAAGGAAGTCCCTCTGTCAGAATAGACGATTTTGGATTGCTTAGGCATAGAATAGAGTTTACTTGGCGTGAATTCCCAGTAGAATTTCCCTTGGTGTCGACGTTGCTTTAGTTTAGATTCATAAGCGGCTAAGTGTGTGCTAATTGCGGGATAGGAATTCTCAAAAACTCTTTTTGCTTCTACTTCATTCCTTGCCTCTGACCAAGGCCAACGCCTATCTTCACTGCTTGGAATCCAAATTAAGTATTTCTTCGTCAATCCCGTTTTCCATTTTTGATTAGGCATGAGCAATGGTTTTATGAGTTCACTACTGCTGCTATCCTCAAAAATCAATTGTGTGCCTTTAAATTCATCTATAACAAATGCTCCATTGCACCCGGTTAAAACACCACTGTGGATGCTCCCATACTGGCTCAATGGTGTTCCAATCTTTATCAATTTGTTTAACAATTCCTTGGATGAGATCGGTTTGAATGAGATTGGTGGCAAATCAGGAGCAAAAAAGTCGGCAGGTACTTCGTGTTCAGAACTTGTGTGGATATGCGTATTCTCCTGTGTCCAAGTGAGAATATTTAGTATAGCGGCATGCCAATCTTCGATTATAGAATCGTTGAAGTGAGCGAATGCGAAGGGTTGAAAATCCTCATCAGCGCAGATAAAGAAGATTTCAGATGGATTAATGTTTCTTTGAGCTAAACCTTCCGCGACCTTACGTAGAATCTCTGGATAGTCTTGTTCACGCCTAAATCTGATGAGAAAAGGTCTCCGCTCCGCTAAACTATCCTGAGGAAGCCCACTGAAATCTTGGCAGTCTATAATTTGCTCCGTGACCGCATCATCAAGTCCAAGGAAAGGGAGTGGCAAGGGGAGCGCGATCTGTGCAAGTGTTGCACCTTCTGGAATAGGCAAATTCAGTTTTTCTTCCAAAAAGTGTAATAGCGTATGTTCATCGCCGATGCGTTGAATATCTTCTCGTGTGATTCTAAGCATTAAGGTCTCCTTTGGTAGTAGTTGCTATTGGGAATTGCTGCTCTCCTGCACTATAACCTTCTTCCTTTTTCGTCGCGAAAGGGAGATACCGCCAAAACCGCTGATGATGGCGATGTAGAACCCAAAATCGTACCACCACCCTGTGTTTTGCGGTTCATAGACACGGATATCTGGATTAAAAATTCCCCATATTAATGAGATTGGGGCAATCCACCCGTGCCAGATGCCCCAGAAAAATCCTGCCGGTTTCTCGTCGGTATGTTTACCATCACCGGGTATGCACCCCGCGGAAGTGATCAGTGTTATCAATAGAAGTGTGCAGACCAGTTTTTGGGTGTTCATTTTTTTACTCCATATCAACAATCGCACGCGACAATGCCCAATCCAAACGTCGTCGGTAGTGTCCATCGCGGCGTATGCCTTTAAACGCGGTCAGAAAAACATCGTGAGTTTTCTCGCGGATCGTTGTCAAGCGAGCGTTGAGCATATCTATATCCACACGCCACGGCACGCCGATTTTTGTTATTGAACGGCAATGGACACGGATCGGATAGTCTTTGAGTTCTTCTGGTGGACAAAAACGGATAGATGCAGAAACGGTGTTGTCTATAGCGATGAGTCCGAGATTCCCGTTTGGGTCGTTGAACATAATGGCACGATTAGAGGACGGTTGCGGAAGGTGTCTGCGGAGTTCGTTAATTCCACCGAGAAACTGATTATTGCGCCATATCCTTACATCTGATGTCGCGTGTGGGGCAAACAGCGCGAGACCGACAGGGTGTTCTGTGTCCTCAAACATAACTGAAACCCCCCTGCCCCCCTTATCAGGGGGGTAATTTGTCTTGCCTTGCGTTTGCGGGACTAAGGAGATGAAATCGTGTAACCGTTGCAGGAAGAGGCCGCTCCGAATGAACGCCTCTGGGATAATTGCCGCGACCCACCCACAATGCGTTAGGCACTGCTCAAGTGCGTATTTGTAGAGGTCGTCGTGCCGGGTTGCTTCTGGGAAAGGTAAGCCGCGGCGCGTTGCGGAGTTGCGTGCTAACCACGGTGGATTGGTAATGCAGACGTTGAACCCTTTGGGAAAATCGGTGAGTGTATCGCGTTGCATAACGCCTTCCGCGCCCGGCTCGATGTCGAAAAGTGCCCAATCTCCGCATCGCAGGTTTGCTGCATCAATCAGTTGTGGAATGTCCTTAGCACCCGCAAAGGGTTCCAAAGTTGCCTGTTGTGCAAAATTAGATGCTTTTGCCCACGTCTTGAAGGATTCCAACTGAAATGGATTCCCGCGTGTATAATAGCGTCCGCTCGCTCGTTTTTCGTCCATTTTTTTAGTGTTTTCAGATAGGTAGGTCGCTTTAGGTATGTCTGTTTTCTTGTATCCAAGGGAGATGTTAACACACTGTTTGATTAATATAAGTCTATTCACCCTAAAAGTCAAGTGGAATTCTCACCGATTCGGACAAACAAAATTGACAATAGTGTTCAGATTTGGTATCATACTCACAATATCAACTTTTGACCTACTGAAACTTGCAATATCCGTTCTAAAAAAGTTTTCGTTCGTGGCATGCAAGCCGGTATTTATGAGACGGGCTTATAATTTCACAGTTTTCATAGCAAAACTGTGAATTCAATATGTTTCTCAAAAGGCTATAAACCCTTACCACGATTGGATTTTAGGCGGTTTTCACCAAAGGTTGCTATGAAGCTGCTATGAAATTTGCTATGAAAATTTCGCGAGTCAAGGGTGTCCAGTGGCCATTGAAATTCTCAATAGTTTCTGGAGATATGTGTGAGGTTTGGCGCGCGTAATATTAGACGAGTTTTCGGGTGAAAGTGGCTGCGACTGTTGATGAACGGGTGGCAATATTATTCAGGTTGTCCAAATTGTAGTACTGAAAGGAAAGAGGATGCTTCGATGCCAATTACGGATGCAATGCCGGAACTCAAGCGAAAGCTGCAGTTTTTTCCGGCTGAAAACGAGAACCCATCAACGCTAACACGTGCGCAAATCGAACACTTCAATGAAAAAGGGTTTATCTCACCGTTAGATGTCTTCTCTGAGTCAGAGATCGCGGAACACCGCGCCTATTTTGATCAACTCATGGAAAAGGCACTCGATGCAGGGATGAATAGTTACTCCATCAACGGATGGCATATCCACTGCCCGGGTCTCCACGACCTGATTACCGAAGACAGAATTTTGGACTATGTGCAAGACCTCCTTGGTGAAACGTTAATCTGTTGGGGAACACACTATTTCTGCAAGATGCCGGGCGATGTGAAGCAGGTGAGTTGGCATCAAGATGCCTCTTATTGGCCCCTCTCGCCAAGCAAGACCGTTACCGTGTGGCTCGCTATTGACGATGCTGAGGTCGAAAACGGAGCAATGACCGTGATTCCGAAATCGCATTTGCATGGGCAGATCGCATTTGAACGTAGTACTGCTGAGGAAAAGAATGTGCTGGGTCAGACGGTGCATGGCGCGACACAATACGGTGACGCACCACATCCATTTGAGATGAAAGCCGGACAGATGTCGTTGCATTCGGATCTGTTATTGCACGGTTCTGAACCGAACACTTCCGATCGACGGCGTTGTGGGTTAACAATGCGGTTTGTGCCGCCTGAAGTCCACGCCGCAAACGATTGGAACCAACGCGCCATTGTCGCCAGAGGCAGCGATCCGAGTGGACATTGGGTCCACAATCCACGTCCAACCGAAGATAAAATTCCGACACGATAGTAAAGTTTTTGGAGGGGTTAACCCAACCTATGTTTCCACGACGACTTATTTATGCTGCAATTGCAATCAGTAGTGCCGCCTGTTTTGTGTTGTTCGGTTATGAGTTTATCCGTTCCGTGTCTTCTTCTTTGTTCATTGCAGCGTATGGTGCTGAGAACCTCCCACGTGGCATGATAGCGATTCCGCCGAGTATGATTGTGATGCTGTACTGCTACGGTCGTCTGCTCTCGTGGCAGGGTGCGACGCGTGCTTTGGCAATAACCTCGCTCTTTTCGGCTATCTTAATCCTCGGATGCTATGCTATGCTTGTCCGTGGTATGCATTTCGCGGCGGCTGTCATCTATGTGTTCCGTGAAGCCTATATCGTGATTGTCATTGAACAGTTCTGGTCGTTCGTTAACAGCGTGCTGACAACTGAACAGGCGAAGCGCATTAACGGACCTTTCTGTGCCGTTGCCTCTCTGGGTTCGTTTGTCGGTGGTATGCTTGTGAACAGATGGGCGGTCGCGTTAGGGTCTGAGGTGCTACTTCTTTTTACAGCGGCATCCCTCGTTCCAACAGCGGTGTTTGGCGTGATTGCTTATAGGCTCGGTGGTGAACCTAAACCCAGCGAAGAAGAGGCGGGTGGAAGGCTCGGACACCTCGGCATAGGCACGCTCTTCCGTTCCAGATACCTGCTTTTTATCGGGATATTGATTTTAAGTACGCAGTTGGTGTCCACTGTGCTGGATCTCCGTTTCAACGGACTGGCGGAAACGGAGCTACCGGATACGGATGCGCGGACAGCGTTTTTCGGCGGCGTGTATGGAAGTCTCGGAGCGATCGCGGGTGTTTTGCAATTGGTAGTTGTACCATTATCACTCAGATTTGTTGCACTCCGCGTTATTCATATCTGTATCCCGTTGGTTCACCTCGTCAGCAGTCTTGTCCTAACAATTTCTCCATCACTTCGGTCTGGCGCAGCTGCATACATGATTTTTAAAGCCTTGGATTATTCGGTTTTCCGGGCTGCGAAAGAGTTGTTCTATATGCCGCTCTCTTATGATTCACGCTACCGCGCGAAGCAGATTATTGACTCATTTGGGTATCGGTTCTCGAAGGGCGGTAGCGCAGGTGTAATTGAATTGGTGAGGTTGGGTGTAAAGACGATTCCGGGTATTGCGTTCTCCATTACAGCGATGGTGGCGGCGATGGTGTGGGTCCCGATCGCTTTCAGTTTAACAAAAGCGTATCAGAAGTTGGTAACAACGAAAGAAGCGTAAATTTCGCTGCCTCTGAACGTCCTAAAAACCTGTAATACCCAACGCTTCAACTCGCTGTATTTCCCTAACGAAATCTCGAAATCTCTCTAAAAACAGAAAAGGTTGTTTTATGCGTATCAGATCTTACGTTTACACAGCACTAATAGCCTTCATTATCACTGCATGTCTTGGAACCGGTTGTGAAAGGATTCCCACACAGGTTATTACCACAGCACCTGTTGACAAAATTGCAGTTGCCGTTATCTCCGAGAAAGACGGGAGCGGTCTGACTGGCAAAGCCACATTCTTGGAAACGGATGGAAGGGTTCAGGTTAGAATTGAAATCCAGAATGCGTCCCCAGGTTTGCACGCGACACATCTCCATGAAGGCACTTGCACCGACGTGGGACCGCATTGGCATCCTATGGAGGTTCCAGCAGGCACTGTCGGTGTACCTGTCGCTGAAGCGACACCTGATATGCCGCCTATCGGTGTCGGTGAAATCGGTAATATTCTGGTCGGTGAAGATGGTACAGGTGTTTTAGAATTTTCAACGTCGCTCTGGTCTCTTGGTGGCGATCCGAGTACCGATATCCTCGGTAAGCTGCTGCTTATCCATGAAACCGGCGACACGTTCCAAACCCATCCGCATGGACACGATACAGCAATGGCGATGTCTGAAATGCCTACTACCCCTGCCAACACGGACGTGCATACGCATAATATGGGGCAGATGGAGATAGTGGAAGCCACCCATGCTTGTACACTAATAGTGCTCGGTCAGCAGATCGACTTGGAATTGAAACACCATCTTCCCGGTCAAACGATAAATCCGCATAGCCATGAGCCGCTGGAGCTGCTGCTTAGCTGCTTCTTTACGCCTGAGCAATTGGTCGATCTTGCGTTCTTGTCTGTGATTCAGCTTACGGAATCACCAGCGTACCAAGCGTTTTTGGAAACCGAACCGACCCGTTTGGCTGCCTACCATGAATTCTTTTTGTCTGAAGGGGCACCCATAGACCCCGATTTTTTCACAAATCAATATCAACATACTTTCCCGACCGGCGATCCTGAAGAATTTGAGCAGGAAATACGGATGCGGTTAACACACCTCTATATTTCATCAGGCATAGATTTTGAAAATCCTGCTGACGTAGTCGGTTATAGCCAACTGCTCATCACGTTTTTGGATGCTCGGACGACTGCGTGGATGTTAGGCTATTTCCAAGGGGACGATGTGGCGTTTAGTGAGTGGATTGTTGCTGTGCTTAAAGAGGTACAGGTTAGAACAGGCGGGGGTGCCCGCATCGCTTGCGGTGTGATTGAACGCATAGAATAATCTTACTTACACACAAAAGACAGAAATATGATATAATATCTCTACTGTTCTTGGCGCAGGAACCCAAAAACATAGTTTACAGGAAATTATCCAAACCTTAGGAACATCAGGAAAATACCAATGGCACGACATCCACAAACCGAATCTTATCAACACAGCACCGAAACCCGAACCAACAACCCATCTGCCGGACTCGCACCAGACGGAGATATACCCAACATGCCCAAAAACACGTACGCTTATAGCCCCCATCTACAACCTGTCCTCCGATTTGACACAGACCAAACCCCAAATTCCCCCCCCCGCATTAACAAATGTTAAGTATTTACTCAGTAAAGCACGCCAAGAACCCCTCACCGAAAACGAAGTCCAACAACTGTCCGATGCCCTCCAAGCACAACCCTGGCTGGAATGGGCAAATAAGCGTGAAGAAGGCACCTCTTTTACGGTCGACCCTGTCCCACTCTTTATTCACGAACGCCTCAGCGCGCAAGCCATGCTCGAAACCGCCAAACGCAACGACATCCAGCGCGATCTCTTCGCCGACCCACAACAGAAATACCGAGAAGCCGTCCAATTCTACGAACACGAAGTCCCCTGGGCGAACCGACTCATCCTCGGCGACAGCCTGCAAGTGATGGACTCCCTCTCACACCGCGAAGGCTTGGCAGGACAGGTGCAGATGATTTACATCGACCCACCTTACGGAATCAACTTCCGTTCCAACTTCCAACCCGAAGTCTTTAAAACCAGCGTCAGCGATAGCGACAAAGACCTCACGCGCGAAGTAGAGCAGATTAAGGCATATCGGGACACGTGGGAACTCGGTGTTCATTCCTATCTCTCCTATCTACGCAAACGGTTCGTTTTGGCTCGCGAACTCCTCAAAGACTCCGGAAGCATCTTCGTTCAGATTGGTGACGAAAATGTTCATAGGGTGCGGTGTTTGTTAGATGAGGTGTTTGGAAGTGATAATTTCGTAAGTTTGATAACATTTACCAAAACTTCCCCGTTGAGTAGTAAACTTCTTGCAAGTCGTTGTGATTATATTATTTGGTTTGGAAAAAATTAGGACTTACGCAATGAATTAAAATGTGTTATAGTTTTTAATTATGATGAGCATGAATCTTTCTGAAAAGAGACAACCGCTGTTCTCGGATTATTGCCAATTTTTGTTAGCCGGTTTTCAGAACTTCACACAGACACACTTTGCCAATCATACGGAGAAATGGAGCCATGATCAACTCAATCGTCTCCTGAATACCGAACGTATCCCTGCCCGTGAACTCTGGCGTTCGGTGCGAAACGATATTGAGTTTGATGAAGACGGATACGTTCTTTTTGATGATACCGTCATGCCAAAACCTTATGCGAAACAGATAGAACCTGTTCGCCGGCAGTGGAGTGGCTCCGAAAAACGTGTCATCCAAGGCATCGGTCTCGTGACATGTGTCTATGTCAATCCGAAGACGCATCAGTATTGGATTATTGATTACCGTATCTATGATCCAGACCGAGACGCGAAAACCAAACTTCAACACCTTCAGGAGATGTTGCAGAACGCCTACTTCGTGAAAAATCTCCCGTTTCGGGTCGTGTTAGTAGATTCTTGGTATGCTTCAATGGCAGTGCTAAAAACGATTCAGAGTCTCTCAAAAATCTATTATGCTCCCTTGAAACGCAATCGTCTCGTCAATGACACTGAGGGTGTTGACCCGCACAAACGGATAGATGATCTGACGTGGACAGAATCAGAGTTGCGACAGGGTAAACGTGTTCATATCTACAAGTTTCCGAAAGGCCACCAAGTGAAGTTGTTTCGGATAGCGTCCGGCACCAGACGCACGGAATATATTGCCACCAACGATTTATCTCAATCGGATGTGACTGCGACGCAGCAAGAATGTCGCGTTCGTTGGAAGATTGAGCAACTTCATCGTGAGCTCAAGCAAACGACAGGTATCAGCAAGTGCCAAAGTCGTCAACATCGTGGACAACGCAATCATATTGCCTGTTGTTTGTGGGTCTGGGTCAGTTTGACGCGTGCTGCGCGCACGACGGGTCAAACGATTTACCGCCTGAAAGAAAGTTTATACGAGGACTATCTGCGACGAGAGATCAAAAAGCCTTCTATTGTCGTCAACTTTGCGTAAGTCCTAATTAATCAATACCTTCGCCAAAAGTTGTAGCATAGACTGTTAGTCAGTGTCTCTTATGTAACATAGGAACCGTTAGTCTGTGCCTACCGATAAAGTCGGTTGGCGTGGAATGTGGGCTTTACACGAATAAAAACGACTTCCGCGAAACCTTGAAGTTATTTTTATTTCTAAAATCACTGGTCACCTCAGAACCAATAGGTTGTATTCACTATGATACCGTTCAACTAAAAATTAGATAATTGGCGAAGGTATTGATTAAAGTCGCTATAACGCTTGAATATATAATATTAAAAATTTGAATTAAATAGATAATTTATGATAATATATGACATTGACTTTATCATGTTATGTTGTATTAATCTGAACGATTTAACCTCAAGGCAATTAATGCCTCCGTGTCCAATTTTTATGCCTCTCAATTCTTTGCCAGATATTATTCAACGCTGCCACCAACGGCACGAAAACCCGCTTCAACAGCGGAAGACAATCTTAACACCTACGCTGTACGATCAGGGTTATCCCTATCAGTTCGCGGTTTATTGCGCGCATAAACACCGCGTGCTGCTTGCCGATTTGGAGCAGGCAGACATCTCCTTTATGCCGATAGGTCGTGCGCCGCAACACGATCGGGGACCCATGGATTTTGGCGGCGAGCGGTTTTCAAAACGCCAAGGAATAAAAGACTGGAAAACCAGACAGTGGCATTCATCTTGGGGAATTCAGGTATATGCGGGTATCTCTTCCGAATGTGATGGTGCTCGATGGCACGACATTGATTTTAAATATGAGGCACTCTGTGCTGCACCAGGTGCTGTTCTCGCATGTGTTGAGGCACTTGTTAACGCCGTCGCAAATCCACTCTTAACCCTATCAGAAGACGGTGGATTGCGTTTCTCGTGCCGGGTACCAGATTACCTACATCCAAATATCGAACAAGAAAGACTATACATCTATAAGCACACACCGACCGCGGAAAATCCACACCAACAAGATGTATATCTCGAAATCCTTGCGGAAGAGGGCTACAGTTCATGGGATGCGCGCTACGAGATTCTGCTCGGAAATTTATTAGATCCGCCTATCATTCACAAAGATATCCTTTTCGCACCTATTGAGGCACTCCGATCCAAACTTCACGAACCTGCTCCCCTCGCGGCGCAGGAACTAAAACAAACTGTCATCACCGCGCCACTATCTCTCGGTTCGCATCACCTTGATCTCGCAAAAGAGGCGTTTTTGAAGCGCGGTTTTTCTTATGTTCGACAAGAGGACAGTTCTCACCTCTGGATCCCACCGGGTGGTGACTTTGACGATTGTCACGTTTTGCTGTGGGAAGCCGGTGATACCGTGTGGATCCGCGCATCTACACCTAACACTCGGCTGCCCGTGAATGCAACGCTAATCACAGATGTCTGGGACGATACCGGCATTTTACCACCGACCCTCACTACTGAGTTAACTGTCTCTGATAAGGTACTTGCAATCAGGGAAGAGAGCTTAAGTCCATTGGCGATAAAACGTTCGCGTCCGGTGCTACAGAAGTCAGAATACATGGAACGGGGTTACAGGACATCGGATGGGAAAACTACCGAGATACAGCGTATTTTCGATGAAAACGTGCGCGTCCTCGGACTCATTACCCAGACAAGTGCCGGAAAAAACTATGAAACAGAATCTTATGTTCTTGACAGGGACACAATTTGCATAAACGTACCGCCCGTCATAGCATGGAAAACAGAGAAGCGTTTTCGAGAGCGAAATGTATCATCGGTTGTCCGTTGGAGACATCGGATGTACCGGTGGGATCGTGTGAAAGAGATACCTGTTGACGAGCGTATGGAAACCCCATTTCAACAGGGGAATGTCTGTGAGGATCCCGAACGGTGTTCTGCGCTTGAGGAGAAAGGTGGAAATCCGAGTGAAAGCATCTGTCCACAGTGTCCTGTCTACACGGAGTGCCAGCAGCGCGGTTATCTATCGCAACCGACCGCGTTCCAACGCGCCAAGGCACAGATATCAACAACCCACCAACTCTTTTACAATCCCCACCGCGCGGAAGCCTTGGAAGAAATACTCGGGGAGCCAGATGAAACAGAACAGCTTTGTCTTCTCGATGAGACACATGTCCATGAACTATTTCTCAAATGTGAGTTATCAAAAAACATATTGGAGGAATGGCGTGTCAACTGGGAAGAAAGTGTTTTAGGGAACTTCGCCAATGCCTTACTGAACGTCTTGGAGATCAGAAACAGATCCCACGGTGCTCTTGTCAAACGGGTCCGTACAACGCTGCCGACGTTTCAATGGCGGGAGGAAATCCTCGTTGAGCAAATGTGCAAGGTGAATGTGAGCGGTAAGGTCGTGGCGGGCGGGATTGTTGATGATGAAACTGGGGTCGAATTGGCACGCTTTACTATTGAGTTTGATGGCGGTGCCTTTGCTTACATTCCGTTGGATAATAAGGCTGTAGATATCTTGGCAGCAAAGGAACTGCCCGTTTTGCCTCTCGACTCCTTTATACCAAATGCGTCTATGAAAATCCCGATGCCGATCGCGCAAGCCATACAGTTAGGCATCTTGGACACGGCAACTGTAGAGAACATTCAAGAATTTCCAACTGTCTGCCAAAATCCAGACTGGACATTTTGGCACCAACTCAAGCGTTTTTTTCAGCACTACACTCGGGATGCTGACGCTCCGATGCTATGGGATGGCGAAGTGCTGCATTTCTGGGTGCCGCCGATGCTGCATTCGAGCATTAAACGTCTTATGTTAACATCTACTACCCTCTCTGAACAACATCTCTATAAGGTATTTCCAGATGATAAAATTGAAGTCATTCGCTCCGAACCAACGGCATGGAGCGCAGGGAATCAAGTCTTTCAGATTCGCACAGGTACCTATCCACTGGAGACGATTCTGGACTACGAAAATAACTGGGACGTTATTGGATTGTCTGAAACGGGGCAACGCTTGTTTACTGGTATCAGCGCAGAAATTGAGAGGGATCCGAGCGTTAAACACGCGATTATTACTTATAAAGGTAGTGTCCTCCGTCAGTTAGTGTCTATCGCGAAAAAAGAGAACGTCTGTTTCGTGGCCGGTCAGAAAGACGCAGGGCGGTTTGAAAGCCGTTTCGAGGAAGCAGATGTTATATGGATAGCCGGGACCCCGCAATGGACACCCCACGAAACTTGGCGGCGGACCCAGATGTTGTTTGGAAACGACGCTGAACCCCTCTGTTATGAAAAAGAAATGGAGTCGAATCGCTATAAAGATGAACGCGTCCAGAGTGTTTATGAAGAGGGAGTTATTGGTTTGCTTACGCAGACTATAGGGTTTGCAAGATTGCATCACTTGGTAGGCAAGAAAATCGTGTTAATCACAAGTTTTCCAGTGCCTGACATCACTGACCGACCTGAGACACTCCTTTTTGACTGGGAAGATTTTGAGGTCGCTGGTGGACTCGGCAAACTCCCTGAGGTAATCGCCACACGCGAGCGGTTTGAAGCCGAACGCGCGAATCTAAGTACCGATTCAAGTCGAGAAGAAGTGGAACGTGTTTTAGGATGTTCCTCAAGGCAGGCGAACCGTATATTGAGGAAACTTAGAGGCGGGAAACCGCTACGTGTGCCTTTCCGAGAGCAGATTCTCTCTCTGCTCTCTGATGGTGAGAAAAAGACAGCAGCACTCGTTGCAGCCATTGACGGACATCCGAAAGCGGTGAACAATGAACTCACTCGCCTCGTAGAAGCGGGTGAAATCGTAAAGGTCCGGCGGGGTTTCTATGCCCTACCATAACTGTAGTCCGGTGAAAGTGACATACCGCATTTAACCCAAAGACACACTGGCAAAGTGAGAGTGTTGCAAAAGTGTTGTTAGAATTCTTCTATACCACCGCCTATAGCAGGGAGGAAATGAATCTCTGCGTCTGCGTCAACGCGTTCAAGTAGACTCCCTCGCGTGAGGAGCCCATTGACATATATAGCGATACCGGGTTTGATGCGATCTTCTTCGCACAACCGCGCTTTCAGACCCGGATAGCGACCCTCTAAATTGTCGATAACCTCTCGGATGGTGGCACCGGGAACAGTGATGCTTTCTTTACCACTTGTAAACTTACGTAGGAGGGATGGGATGGCTACGATTGGCATTTTCGATCCTTTTGGTAGGAGCTGCCGCTCGGTTGCGAGATGCCTTGTCCATTGCAGGAAGTACATCTAAAAAGGCGCGCCAGCAAGACGCGCCTTTCGTTGTTTACGTCTTAGATTTTGCCCATCGCTTTCAGAAGCCGATCCGGCGACATCGGGAGTTCCGTCATCCGAACGCCAATTGCATCGTAGATAGCATTGGCGATGGCTGCCATCGGTGGCACAATCGGCACTTCACCGACCCCACGCACACCATACGGATGCCCCGGATTCGGGACTTCAACGATGACAGCATCTATCATCGGTAGATCCAAACAGGTCGGCATCCGGTAATCGAGGAAACTGGCATTGGTCATTTCACCTTCGGCATTGTAGATGTATTCCTCATTCAACGCCCATCCGATACCCTGAACAGCACCACCCTGTATTTGGCCTTCAACGTAACTCGGATGGATGGCTTTTCCTGCATCCTGGACTGCAGTATAGCGGAGAATATCGACCTTGCCGGTCTCTTCGTCTACTTCTACATCTACCACGTGTGTTGCGTAGGCACCACCGGCACCACCGGGGTTCACTGTTCCGCTACCGACAATCGGACCGCCGGTTTCACCGAGCCGTGCACATAGGTCGCGGAAGCTAATCTGCTCCTCTTTGCCGTTAATGCTTGAGAATTCGCCGTCCGCAAATTGTACGTTGGCTTCATCGACTTCCCAAAGCTGCGCGGCACGAGTAATCATCTGCCGCTTGACATCCTGTGCGGCTTCATAAGCGGCGTACCCTGTCGCGTAAGTTGTGCGGCTACCACCCGTCACAGCAGTATAACCGACAGAATTCGTATCAACAACGCTTGGGTTGACCGATTCCGCAGGGATACCGAGCACTTCTGCCGCCTGCATAGCGATCGAAGAGCGAGTGCCACCGATGTCTGTGGAACCTTCAATGAGGTTAATTGTGCCATCAGAGTTGACATTAATCGTCACGCTGGACTCCAAGCCGATATTGAACCAGTAACCGGACGCGACGCCACGACCGTGGTGCTTCTTCCCATTCGGTGCGGTATAGTGCGGATGAGATTTCGCTGTTTCAACTGTCTCAATAAAACCGATGCGCGGGTGAACGGGGCCATCTGCACGTCGGTCACCCTCTTTTGCACCGTTGAGCAATCGGATCTCAAGTGGATCGATGTCCAGTTTTTCCGCTATCTCGTCAAGAACTGTCTCTGAACCGAAAGCGGCGTTTGGTGCCCCGGGGGCGCGGTAGGGTGCGGTTTTCGGTTTATTCACAACGACATCGTAGCCATCAATGATGATGTTTTCAATGCTGTAGGGGGCAAAGATACACATTGCGCCAGGTCCAACGGGGGAACCCGGGTAGGCACCTGCTTCAAAGGCGAGATATGCCTCAGCGGCGGTTAACTTACCGTCTTTCGTCGCACCCATCTTGACACGAATATAAGATGCAGGTGTCGGTCCGGTTCCTTCAAACACCTCTGCTCGGTTCATCAGCACCTTGACCGGTTTACCCGTTTTCTTTGCCAGCAATGCCGCGACAGGTTTAATATAAACACTAATCTTACCGCCAAAACCGCCGCCAATCTCCATCGGGACGACCTTAATTTTTGAAACGGGGTATTGGAGAATTTCGGCAACCTGCTCGCGGACCGTAAACGCGCCTTGTGTACTACACCAGATAGTCAACTGCCCATCGGCGTTGTAGTGTGCTGTAGCGTTATGCGGTTCAATATAGCCTTGGTGAACAGTGCCTGTAACGAAATCACGTTCAACAATGATATCCGCTTCAGCGAACCCTTTCTCAGGATCGCCGAGTTTGTGCTGGATATGACTTGCAACGTTGCTCGGTTCGTCAGCCGTTTCACCCATTGAGGAGGTTTTTAAATGTTCGTGGAGGAGCGGCGCATCCGACTCCATCGCTTGACGTACCTCTAAGACAGGTGGTAACACCTCATATTCAACATCAATAAGCGTGCAAGCCTCTTCGGCGATATGCGGGTTCGTCGCAGCGACTGCAGCGACCGCGTGACCTTTATAGAGTACTTTATCGCTCGCCAAGATATTATCACAAAGGTGTTTAAGATTGACAGCACCTTCCCCGAGATCAGCAACTTTGTCATCTGCGTCTGGAAGATCTTTCGCAGTGACAACACCTTTCACGCCGTGGAGTGCTTCGGCACGACTCGTATCAATAGATATGATTCGTGCGTGTGCATGCGGACTCCGAAGCACCCTGCCGTGGAGGAGTCCCGCGGCCTGAAAATCTGCCCCGTAAAGTGCCCTGCCGGTGACTTTGTCAACACCGTCATGGCGGATGGGACGAGTTCCGATAACTTTGTATTCTTTGTTTTCAAGCATTCCTATTTTCGTCAATTCGCCATGTGAGAGATAGAAAATTTGCTAACGGTTACTGCAATTTCTATGATCTCAGTCATGCGAAGGACGCTCCTTTCACATAGCTGCGGCTGCATCGAGTACAGCACGGACGATTTTATCATAACCGGTACAGCGGCACAAATTTCCAGCCAACCAGTATCGGACTTCATGTTCTGTTGGATTTGGGTTCTGATCAAGGAGTGCTTTCGCGCTCATGATGAAACCGGGTGTGCAAATACCGCATTGGAGCGCGGCGTTTTCGAGGAAAGCATCTTGGATCGGATGCAGCTTGTCCGGGTCAGCAACGCCTTCGATAGTTTCGACAGATTTGCCTTCAGTTTCTACACCGAGAACAAGGCATGAATTAACCAACCTGCCATCGAGGATGACGCTGCATGCCCCACAATTCCCATTGTTGCAGCCCTCTTTTGCACCTGTAAGGTGGAGCTCATCTCTAAGGACTTCCAGTAGGCTTTGCCGGGGTTCACAGAGAAATTCCACCGTTTCGCCATTAAGAGTCGTCTGAACGTGCGATCTTCTCGCCATAATATTAGTTCCTTTCACGTTTCGTAGGGAAAAGTCGTTATCCTTATCAATCGACAAAGCTTAGGTCGCTTCTCGGACTCTCTGGATAGCACCGTTGAGAGCACGTCGCGTCAGCACCCCGACGAGATGTGTGCGCTGTTCAGCAGTTCCACGCATATCGCTAATCGGGCGCGCGATGGCTTGTGCGGCTTCTGCAGCTGCGTCGATTGCTTCATCGGAGACCTCGCGACCGGCAAGTAGCGCGCTCGCTTCTTCCGCAAAGAGCGGTGTCGGAGCGACGGCAGCGAGTGCGATACGGGCAGAGACAATGGTCTCTTTCGCAGCGTCAAGCGTCACGGCTGCACCGGCTCCAACGACAGCAATATCCATCTCATTGCGCGGGATAAACCGGAGATAGTAGGAGCTGGAATTGCTTGCTGGTGCTGGTATCTTTATAGAGACGAGCATCTCGCCTTTCTTCAACACGGTCTGCCCGGGGGCTGTACAAAAGTCTTCAGCAGGGACTTCGCGTTCACCGTTTAGACCGGCAATGACACAAGAAGCGTTTAGCACAATCAGCGGTGGTATACCATCTGCAGCGGGTGAGGCGTTACACAGGTTTCCACCGACACCTGCGCGCCCTTGAATTGCAGTGCCACCAATAATTTTGGTCGCATCGATTAAACCCGGATAGGCATCGCAGATTTCGTCAACGGCATAGATCTTATAGCACTCAACTGCAGCACCGAGTGTCAAGCCAGTAGCGGCATTGTGATCCAAAACGTTAACCTCGGGAATCGATTTGATGTCAATCATCCAATCAACGTCTCGACGTGCTTCTCGAACCTGAACGATGAGGTCGGTGCCACCGGCTAAAATGTGTGCGCTTTCTCCCTTTTCGTCGAGCAGCGCGACGGCTTCCGGTATCGTTGTCGCGGCAATATACGAAAAATCTCGCATAACCGGAATCTCCTTTCATTCTAAACTGGGGTTTTAGTAAGTTACTTCATGAAGGCTGAGGCACAGAAACCTCGCCACGGAAATCAGTATTTATGAGATAGGTTTTGGGATATACAATTTAAACCGTACTATAGCAAAAAGTCGGTTTTAAGGCAAGATTTTTATCTCTTGAGGGCAGATATTTCAGCAATCAATGTCTCCAGATTCACAAACTTAACTTGGATACCGTTGTAATTGCTTGTGAAAGGCGGAGGCAATTAGCAGTCAGCAATGTCAATATGGTGTTATGAAGAATTGAAAATTTGAACGGATAGCGGCTGTTATCAGTAAGGACCGGAAGAATCGCAAAAAATGGAAAACGGGATGGTTTTGATCTGTATATAGTGCTACTATATGTCAATCTACTTGCATATAGTACCCAGAGCGATTCAGTTCTCGGTTTTTTCGTCCAATTTTGGACTCCCAGGCCCGGTAGGTGCGGTTTGGAACCGCACCGGGAGCCTGAAAAAGAAATTCAAAAATTTAGAAAATTCCATAATTTACTTAAAACTAAATGACCGGGACCTGCTCAACGCTCAAAGTTGCCGATTCATCGTTCAATTTTTGCGCAACCGTGAATGCGTTTTCACCGGGCGCGTCTACGGTTGTTGTCGTTAGGGTCTCACTGAGGATATATTCCCGATGTGCTTGAAACGCTTCATCTACGAGCGGTGATGCATCGGTAAGACTCAGTTTAATCCGGTCAGAGACGTTAAAATCGGCATCTTTCCGCATATTTTGGATCTTGTTGACAAGCTCACGTGCTAAACCTTCAAGTACCAATTCATGCGTCAGTTCTGTTGAGAGTGCGACGAATTTCCGAGCGTCTACTTCTACAAAGAAACCTTCTCGGTTCTGCGTTTGCACGTCGATTTCTGATGGATCGACGGTGTATGTCTCGCCTGATGCTTCGATCTGTAAACTGCCAGTGGTTTCCAATTCCGCCTTCGTCTGCATGGCATCTGCCGTAGCGAGTGCCTTCGCGATGGCTTGAACGCCTTTGCCGTATTTGGGTCCCAACACCCTGAAGTTCGGTTTGAGTGTGACCTGCGCGAACGCGTCCAATTCTTCTGTGAAGACGATGGCTTTGACGTTAAGTTCATCGTAGACGAGTTCCGCCAAACGGTTAACGGTCGCTTTTTCTGCATCGGAGAGTCCACCGATGGTGATCTCAGCAAGCGGTTGGCGTGTCTTGATACCGGAACGGTTGCGCGCGGCATGTCCCATGCTGATCACATCGCGAATGAAAGCCATATCGGTCTCTAACTGTGCATCTTTCAGCGAAGCATCTGCAACCGGGTATTCCGCGAGATGGACGCTCAGCGGTGCCTCAGCATCAAGCGAACATACCAAATTCCGGTAAAGTTCATCTGCCAAAAACGGGATAAAGGGTGCGGAGAGTTTCGCCACGGTTACAAGCACCTCATAGAGCGTTGCATAAGCGGCTTGCTTATCGGGTCCCGCTTCCGCTCCCCAGAAACGGTCACGGGAACGACGGACATACCAGTTGCTGAGGTCATCTACAAACGCCTCAATCGCGCGCGGCGCGTTCGTGAGTTGGTAGTTTTCCATCTCATCGCGCACTTCGTTAATGAGGGAGTGGAGACGCGACAAGATCCACCTGTCTACAACGGCGCGTTCCGTAACCGGTGGTGTGTCTTTCAAGACATCAACCTGTTCGAGGTTAGCATACATCACGAAGAAACTATAAACATTCTGAAGCGTCCCCATGAACTTTTTCAACGCCTCGTCAACGCCATCAATCTTGAACATCCGCTGTGCCCACGGTGCGGATCCCGTGAACATATACCACCGCATCGCATCCGCGCCCTGCTCGTCTAAAATTGTCCACGGATCTACCGTGTTTCCGCGACTCTTACTCATTTTTTGTCCATCGGCGGCGAGGATGAGTTCAAGACAGAGACAGTTTTTGTAGGCGGGTTTATCATAGAGGAGTGTACCGGTTGCCAAGAGGCTATAGAACCACCCACGCGTCTGATCAATCGCTTCGGAGATGAAATCTGCTGGATATGCTTGTTCAAACAGTTCCTTGTTTTCAAAAGGATAGTGCCATTGTGCTGTGTGCGCACAGCCAGAGTCAAACCAGCAATCAATTACATCTTGTACACGGTGCATGGTACCGCTGCATTTCTCACAGTTGAGGGCAACGTCATCTACATAAGGACGGTGTAACTCAATATCGTCAGGGACATCCGTGCCGAGTTCTTTCAATTCAGCGATACTACCGACACAGTGTTGGTGTCCGCAGTCATCACACACCCAGACTGGCAGCGGTGTACCCCAATAGCGTTCACGACTCAAACCCCAGTCGATGTTGTTTTCCAGCCAATTCCCGAACCGTCCGTCTTTGATATGTTCCGGGTACCAATTGATTTCTTGATTATGCTGATGCATCTGGTCTTTGATGGCAGTTGTTCGGATAAACCACGATTCGCGTGCATAGTAAAGCAGTGGCGTATCGCATCGCCAACAGAACGGATATTGGTGTGTATATTCAGCAGCTTTGAACAACAACCCACGTCCGTCCAAATTCTCGATGATTTTCGGGTCGGCATCTTTGACGTATTCGCCTGCCCACGACTCTTTAACCTCTGGCACAAACCTGCCGTCCGCACCGACCAATTGCACTAACGGAAGGTCGTATTTTTGTCCGATGTCGTAGTCATCTTGTCCAAAAGCGGGGGCAATATGGACTAAGCCGCTGCCCTCTGTCGTCGTTACAAAATCTCCAGTGACGACATAGTGAGATCTTTCGGGGTGTTCCCGACCGTCAAAGAGCGGTTCATATTCCCAATCGCAGAGGTCGGTACCCTTATAGGTTTCGACGATCTGCGGCGGTTCATCTCCGAATAGGCTTGGCATACATTCCTTGGCGAGGATGAGGTGCTGCCCGTTCTGTTCTTCAACAGCGACGTAATCGTAATCTTCGCCGACAGCGACAGCGACGTTAGAGGGTAGCGTCCACGGTGTCGTCGTCCAGACGAGTAGGTACGTATTTTCTCTGTTCTTCAGTGGAAATCGAACAAAAATCGAGGGATCGGCGACCTCTTGGTAACCGAGCGCGACTTCGTGGCTCGCCAAGGTGGTGCCACACCGATAGCAATACGGTTGCACCTTATGTCCCTGATAGAGCAATCCTTTATCCCACGCTTGCCGCAGCACCCACCAGACGCTTTCAATATAATCGTTTGATAACGTGATATAGGCATCATCTAAGTTGACCCAGAACCCGATGCGCTCTGTCATCCGTCGCCAGTCCTGCTCGTATTGGAACACGTTCTCCTTACACTTTTCGATAAAGTTCTGAACGCCGTAAGCCTCCAATTCCGCCTTATTTGTGATATTGAGTTGTTTTTCGACTTGGTATTCGACAGGGAGTCCGTGGGTGTCCCAACCTGCTTTACGGAGGACGTAATGTCCGGTCATCGTCTTATAGCGGCAGACGGCATCTTTCATGATACGCGCGAGAACGTGATGCACACCCGGCGGCGCATTTGCAAATGGCGGTCCCTCTAAGAAAACGAAAGGCGGCGCGTCCTTGTATATCTCCATACTCTTCTGAAAGATGTCATTTTCACGCCAGAATGCTAAGGTCTGTTTCTCTTTATCGGCAAACGTAAATTGCGGTGATACCTCTTCAAACATGGGGAAACCCCTCCCACTCTTCTTGTATGGTTGACGGGTGGAAAATTGGAACGGTGGAAGATTGGAAGCATGTTACTTCCACCTTTCCATCCTTCCCTCTTTTCTTCCATCTCTCTTTAGTGTATTAAAAGTATTAAAAAAAAATACCCTCACCGAAATCATCAGTTTCAGTGATGGGCGTTCCAATAAAAACTACTTATCTGCTCATGATTAGCCCACCACAGCACGACGAATAGCAATAATAATGAATATGGCGCGCAAACCCATGACAGCACGAAGGCTATCTTGGTATAGGGTATTATAGCGCACAGACTTCCTATATTGCGATGTCAGTGTGGTAAGCAATGGATAAAACATCCGATAATCCCGCTCGGTGTAAACCTAATTCAATAATGTCTGTTTATTAATTGTATGATACCACATGCTATGGCGTGATGTCAAATCTTTTTTGATGTAGATACTGAGATTTAGTGTGTGATAACTATAGGTGCCATGCCAGATGTGGTATCCGAGTGCGGCAAGACACTTCAGTCAAACCCGAAAGAAACCAAACTTCGGAGGGCTGCGACTTACCACACGCGCGGTATTGCGAAAGTCGGTCTCAGGGACTACAAGGGAGGGATTGAAGATTTTAATGAGTCCATCCAACTAAATCCAAAGAAAGCACTATACTATCACGACCGCGGGAAAGCAAAAGAGATAGACCCAACTTTTGAAAAATAGGACAGCAAACGAAAGGCACTTTTACCTGCTTATATTCCGTCTGTAATCGTTTAATCGTTTAACAAGCCCAAATTTTCAGAGGATGCTGAACCTATTTAATAAAACCGGAGGTATGTCACCCATGAAACACATTAAAATGAGTCTACTCAGTCTTTTCGCTTTAGTGCTACTCGTCTCATGCGCGCGAGTTTCCCAGCAGGACGTTTCCGAAAAACTCCCGACACTGACAGCAGACCTTGCAGCCGAAAAAGGCAAAGCATCTGTCGTCCGTATTACCGGTGGTAACTTCGTGAGAATAGGGACGGGCAGTGGTTTTTTTGTGCAACCCGATAAGATCGTAACAAATCTTCACGTCGTTGCACGTCCCGGACCCATCTTCGCGAAACTCAGTGATGATGAAAATATCTGGATGGTCGAGGGTGTCGCAGCCTATGATATGGAAAACGACCTCGTCCTCCTAAAAATCACAGGTGAAGGCGTACCGATCGCCCTTGGCAGCAGTGATGCGGCGCGGAAAGGTGAGACTATTTACGCTATAGGTTACCCCGGTGGTGGAGAATATAAACTCACAGAGGGAACGATACGCAGCAGCCGGTATAGGGGTAAATGGCTACAGACAACTGCCGATATTTCTAAGGGAAACAGTGGCGGTCCCATGCTAAACGGCAAAGGCGAAGTTATCGGCATCAGTACCGCCGTAGATGAGACCTATAGTTACGCTGTGCCTTCTGACGCGCTCGAAACACTGCTCTCTGGATCTACACAGGTTGAACCGTTGGTCGAGTGGTATAAACAGAAACGTATCCGTGCCTATGGTTACTACCAGCGCGGCGAAGATAAATATCATGATAAAGACTATAGAGCGGCGATAGCTGACCTCAATGCGTCCGTTGACGTAGACCCGGAATTTACGGATGCCTACGCTACGCGTGGGAACATGGCAGTCCATTATGGTGAGTCTATGGCAAAGTACGGGAACATCACTGAAGCGCGGCAACACTATCAGGTAGCGATAGGAGACTATACCGAGGCGATCAGATTAGAACCTGAAAATGATGCAAACTACAGCGGTCTCGGACACACACGGTGCTACTACGGTGAGTATGAAGTCAAGCGACGCAATGCTACAGCCGCCCAAAAACAGTATGAGGTGGCAATCGAGGACTATACCAAAGCCATCAAGTTAGATTCAGATGACGATAGAAATTACAGCGGTCGTGGATGGGCACAATCGCTCCTTGCGGAACTGAACGCTGAACAAGCCGAATTTGACAAGGCACAGAAACAGTATAAAGCGGCAATAAAGGACTACAACAAAGCCATCAGATTAGAACCGGATGATGGTGAAAATCACAATAATCGTGGTTGGACAAAATATCTCTTTGGGCAATTAAAAACAAAACAGGGGAAAGCCGATGAAGCGCGGAAGCACTATCAAGCAGCTATCGTTGACTGCGAGAAAGCCATAGAACTAAATCCAGACGGTGCCGCCGCCTATCATACCCGTGGTGTCTCAAAGGCTGCTCTTGGAGACTATGACGGCGCGATAGAGGACTTGGATGTAGCTATAGAGCATGAACGTAGTTATACTGAAGTTTATGACAGCCGCGGAAAAGCGAAGCGAGCACTCGGACAACATGACGCTGCAAAGGTTGATTTTGAGAGAGCACTCCAATCGAGAGGGAGAGGCGATGTAACGACACAGGAATTGGAAAGAGCAACCACCGAAATGGTGCGGATTCCCGCAGGCGAATTTCAGATGGGCAGCAATGAGATTACGGACGCGAGTCCCAGACATACCGTCTATCTCGACGCATTCTATATCGATCCGTATGAAGTAACGAACGCGCAATTCAAGGCGTTCATTGATGCAAATCCTGAATGGCGCAAAGACAACATTCCGAGTGAGCATCATAACGGCAACTATCTCAAACACTGGAATGGGAACGACTACCCTAACGGGAGAGCCAATCATCCGGTTGTCTATGTGAGTTGGTACGCGGCGATGGCTTATGCAAAATGGGTCGGCAAACGGCTGCCAACGGAGGCAGAATGGGAGAAGGCGGCACGCGGCGGAATTGCGCATAAACGTTATGTGTGGGGGAATTCCCGAGACCCCGGCAAAGCGAACTACGGGTATTACGGGAAGCGCACCCGAAATGTTGGGAGTTATCTACCGAACGAGTACGGTTTGCATGACATGGGCGGGAATGTATGGGAACTGTGTTTGGATAAATATAACAAAAACTTTTATAGGTATTCCCCGAAGAAAAATCCGGTCGCCGGTGTCTCCGATGTTAAAGCATTGATGGAAGATTTTACGAGTGTGCAAACGGTGCGTGTGTCGCGTGGCGGCTCATGGAACACACCTGGACCCGCGACTGTGGCGAGTCGTGGGGATGATACTCCGACAAACACGAACAGTTGGCTCGGTTTCCGTTGCGCAAAAAGCGCACCACCCCAGGAAGATACCGAAGCAGCTCCGGCATCTGACACTTCCGAGTGAAACGGGTTTGTGGTGAATATAGGAATATATCGACATCTAAGGGTAGGCGCGCTTTTCAAGCGCGCCTATTAACATGGCTATCCTTCTGCTTTCGCCTTTCGGACATCTTCTCTGGCTTTTTCAAGTTGGCGCAGAACCGACTCATTCGGAAAGAGGGCATGGAGTGCTTCGTGGTAGGCGAGATATTCATCTGCATCATCGGGGAGTCTAAAGCCTCCGAACATTCCTTTTGTCTCTCCCGCAACGACAGTATCAACCTCTGGAATATACCCAAACTGATGGACTAACTTTTCTCTGAAGATTTTGGCAAACAGTTCCGGGTCATCGGTCTCCTGCATTAATTTATCTTTCAAATATCCTTCAAGAGACTTTAGAGTGGACTCGTTCGGCCAGAGCACATATCGTGCTTTAGCGTAATTAATCGACGCATCAAGGGTTGTGATGAATCCTCCGGGTGCCAGCAATCGTTTTCGATGACGTTCCGCGACGATATGAACGGCTGGAATGTTCCCGAATTGTTGGACGAGTTGGGCATGGAAATATTTGGCATCATGGATCCAGTGATCAGGCAGTTCTAACGCCATTAGTTCCTGAACCGCTGCATCGCTGATGTCGTAAGTCAGATCGCTGGTGTCGTAAAGTTCCTCAGGGATTACGATTGGCTCTAATGGCTCTAATGGTTCGGTTGGTTCCGTATCTACTATGGTTGGCGATTCTGTACCTTCAGGGTCCCCACAGCCGACAAAGAAAGACAAGCTAAGGAGACATACGAGAGAGATCAAGCCTACAAAATATCTTTTCGACATTATGGGGTCCTCCTTACAGAGATGTGAAGTACATATACATCTATATTGGTCAGGGTCAACTATACGGAATCAATTAATTGTCATTATCCAAGTCTACGAGATGGAACGGTGTTCCTTCTGCTCTCGCCTTTCGGTA
This sequence comes from Candidatus Poribacteria bacterium, assembly GCA_965208735.1. GTDB lineage: Bacteria > Poribacteria > WGA-4E > WGA-4E > WGA-3G > WGA-3G. The sequence continues at coordinate 1,924,392 of CBDBPM010000002.1, read as the reverse complement.
TTTTTCGATTCTTTGCAGCTTCAAGGTCTCAGGCCACAGCACATGTTCTGCTTCGAGAAAGGCGATGTATTCGTCTTCATCGCCGGGAAATCTAAAGCCTCCAAACCATAACTTCGTCTCTCCCTCAACAACAACTTCAACCTCTGGAATATCCCCATGCTGTTCGATCAACTCTTCTCTGTAGATTTTGGCAAATAGTTCGGGATCATCTGTCTCACGCCTCAATTTGCTCTTTAGCAATCCTTCAAGGAAGTCCTGATTGGACTTGTTGGGCCACAGGAGATGTTTCGCCTTGGCAAAGTCGATCATTTCCTCAGATGTATATGTAACGTAGTCTCCCGATGCTTTTGCTTTTCTTCGCTCATGTTCTGCAACGATATGAACAGCAGGAATGTTCCCGAATTGTTGGAGCAGGTCCGCATGGTAATATTTGGCGCGTAATTCAGGATCTTTCGTCTGATCCCAGTTTGCGGGGACATCTAACGCCATCAGTTCCTGAATCTCTGCATCGCTAATGTCGTAAGTGAGTTCGCTGGTGTCGTAAAGTTCGTCTGGTATCACTATTGAATCCGTGTCTTCAGAATCACCACAGCCGATAAAGAAAAACAAACTGGAGAGACATACAACAGTGATCAAGCCTACGAAATCTCTGTTCATCATTTTTTCATTCTCCTTCAAAACAGCGAAGTGCATATACATGTTCTGTCAACCTGTCATTTGCACCTCATCTTTCAAGTAAGGTTTTTTATCGCGGAAACCTGTGGACTGAATTCGGCTGGACACATAAATTAGTATAGCACAGATCCTGCAATTTTATTCCTATAATTTTGTTGTAAGTTGCGTCGTTATTCTTCAAACGAGAAATAACGATACAAATTTCCCTTGACTTTCGCGAGTCTCTCTGATATAGTAACCCCTATGCAAGAAGCACTCCTCAGCGTACAAAACCTCAAAACCCATTTTCGTACCCCCGAAGGACTTGCCCGCGCCGTTGACGGCATCTCATTCGACATCGCTCCGAACGAGATTTTCGCACTCGTCGGTGAGTCCGGTTGTGGGAAAAGCGTCACCGCGTTATCCGTGATCCAACTCGTTGCACAGCCCGCAGGTTTCATTGCAGGCGGCGCCATCTACTACAAAGGACAGGACATTACACGCTTGCCAGAGGTCGAAAAACGGAAGATTCAAGGCAACGACATCGCTATGGTCTTCCAAGAGCCGATGACCAGTCTTAATCCGGTTTTCACGATCGGGTACCAGATTTCGGAGGCAATCCGACAGCATCAAGACCTCCGCGGCACGGCTGCGAGAAACGCCGCAATCGAAATGCTTGACCTCGTCGGCATCCCGGAACCCGCGGCGCGTTACGATGAATACCCGCACCAGATGTCTGGCGGTATGAAACAGCGCGTCATGATTGCGATGGCACTCTCCTGCCGTCCAGGACTCCTTATCGCCGATGAACCCACAACCGCGCTGGATGTCACCATACAGGCACAGATCCTTGAACTCATCCAACGTCTCCAGCAAGAACTACACATGGCGGTGCTACTGATAACACACGATTTGGGGGTTGTTGCGAACATCGCCGACCGCGTTGCTGTTATGTACGCCGGAAAGATCGCGGAAACGGGGACATGGGGGCAGCTTTACGAGACTCCACAGCACCCCTATACGGTCAAACTTCTGGAATCGACACCCGCCCGTGATAAACGCGGAACGCAATTACACACAATTGCTGGTAGAGTTCCGAAAGCCACCGACTATAATGACGGCTGCCGGTTCGCGGATCGCTGTCCAAAAGTCATGGACGGCTGCGAAACTATTCTGCCGACGTTGCATGCCGTTAACGGTAGCGAACACAACGTCGCCTGCCATCTCTACAACCCTGAACCACCTTTTTCGGTGCAGCTTGCAAACCGAAAACTTGCTATACAAAAGAATGCTATAAATACGGGTGCTGCAAAACTGGAACTCGAAACGGATACGGATAAGATAACGGATTCGCCAACACAAACAGCGGACGCACAACCGCAGCTTCAGGTGAAAAATCTCTGTGTCCACTATCCTATTCAGAAGGGTATCTTTAAAAAGACGGTCGGTTATGTCTATGCCGTTGATGATGTTACGCTTGATATTCCGCGCGGTAAGACGCTCGCACTCGTCGGCGAATCTGGGTCCGGCAAAACTTCTTTCGGCAAAGCCATCCTCCGATTAGGCGTGCCAGTCAAAGGTGATCTTATCTATGATGGTGATAACATCGCGACTGCCACGCGTCAACACATGCACCGGTATCGGAAACAGATGCAAATTATTTTTCAGGACCCCTATGGTGCTCTCAATCCTCGGATGACCATAGGTGCGATTATTCAGGAGGGGATGCAGGCACACGATATTGGTGAGTCCGCAGAGGCACGTGAAAATCGGGTCTCAGAACTGATGCAGCGCGTCGGTTTATCACCAGACATGGTGACGCGCTACCCGCATGAATTCTCTGGCGGTCAAAGACAACGCATCGGTATCGCACGCTGTCTCGCTGTCGATCCGGAGTTCATCGTCTGTGATGAGGCGACCAGCGCGTTAGATGTATCTGTGCAAGCACAAATACTCAACCTCCTAAAATCACTACAGACCGATTTCAATCTCACCTATCTCTTCATCACACACAATCTCTCTGTCGTTGAGTACTTTGCGGATGAGGTGGCGGTGATGTATCTCGGTAGAATCGTTGAGCGCGGCACAACAGAGGAAATTTTCGATTCACCCAAGCATCCATATACGCAAGCACTCCTCTCCGCTGTCCCGAAGATGGATCCGCAAACAGGTGTTGAAAAGATTCAGTTAGAGGGTGATGTGCCTTCACCCATTAATCGTCCATCTGGCTGTTATTTTCATCCACGATGTCCGGAAGTCATGCCTATATGTAAGGACACATATCCAGACGAAACGCGCTTCACGCAAACGCATTCATGCAACTGTTACTTATACCAAAACGCTAAATAGATATGGAGTAGGGTCAGCATCTCGCTGATTGAAGGTGTTGAGAAAAGAAGAAAAACGCAATTCTTCCAAATAGACACCGATCTAAGCGAGAACCGGTTTTTGACAGGGGTCCCCACCCGTTACTGGGAAGGGGCGGAAAAAACCGAGCAAAAACCCAATAGTTAAAGATATGGGAAAGATTAAGATACTCTCTGCAGATGTTGCCAATAAGATTGCCGCGGGTGAAGTCGTTGAACGTCCCGCTTCGGTCGTCAAAGAGCTGATCGAAAACGCCGTGGACGCAGGCAGCACCTCGATCCGTGTTGAAATCCGTGCAGGCGGAAAACGTCTCATTCATGTTTCCGATAACGGTATCGGTATGGAACGCGAGGACGCGCTCCTCGCCTTGGAACGCCACGCAACGAGTAAGGTGAGCCGTATTGAAGACCTTGACGGCATCCAAACGTTTGGGTTCCGCGGCGAAGCGTTAGCAAGTATCGCCTCGGTCTCCCAATTTGAACTCCTCACCCGCACCGCCGACGCGCTTGAGGGAACAAAGGTTAGCGTTGATGGTGGTGTTTTCCGTTCCGTGCAAGAGAGTGGGTGCTCTCCCGGCACGCACATGTCGATCAACAACCTCTTTTACAATGTCCCTGCACGCCTGAAGTTCCTCAAAACCGATACCACCGAGATGAACCACGTCACGAATCAGGTGACATGGGCGGCACTCGCGCATCCAAACATCCATTTTTCGCTGACGCACAACGGCAGATCAATACTTGATGTCCGCGCCTGTGATTCGCATCTGGAGCGGATCCGTCTGCTCTACGGCAAAGAGTTCGCCGAAAACCTCATCGAATTCACAGAAGATCTGCCTGACCTAAAGGTATACGGCTTACTCGGAAAACCCGAATTTACGAAACCGAACCGAGAGTATCAACTCTTTTTTCTCAATCAACGACCGATCCGCAGTCGGATCATCGGTGCAGCACTCACAGAGGCACTTGACGCTATGGTAGCCAAGGGACGGCAGCCGGTTGCACTGCTTTTCCTTACATTAGACCCGGAGACAGTCGATGTCAATGTGCACCCCGCCAAGATTGAGGTGCGGTTTCGGAACGAACGGACGATCTATAGCGGTATCGTCCGGATACTCCGTAACGCTGTCCATAAAGCGAAGTATATCCCAAAAATCGAGACACCTACCGAACCAACGCAATCCGAAGAGGACGCTGAAACCCGTGATACCAGTCTGTCAGGTCGGATTTCCACGCCACGTCATACTCCTACAGGGAGGGGGCAACGCACCACAACGCCTATCGCACGGACGCAGCAAACGGAAACACCGCCTGTTCCAACACAAGCGGTAGAGGACGGTAAGCAGGAAACTGAAGCTATTGACACTTCGGAAGTACAAACTCCTTCTACACCTACTGAAATCGTCGTGCAACCCCCGCAGCAGGAGATCCCTGATGGTGTAAACCTCAGTCTACTCGACTTTGAGAATGTCCAACTCAAGACGAACCTCTTTAAAACGTACATCGTCGCTGAAGCGAAGGATAAAGTCTTCTTCATTGACCAGCACGTCGCTGCCGAGCGTGTGCTTTATGAACGTTTCGTCAACCAGATGCAAGCCGAAGGGATTCCGGTGCAGGGGTTGCTACTGCCTGTCACGCTTGAAGCCACACCGCAGCAACTCAGTGCCTTGAAAATTCACGGTGCCATCTTCGAGAAGCTCGGCTTTGACTTGGAGGAATTCGGAGGGAACACGATCCTCATTCGAGCGATTCCGTCGCCACTACCCACCCGCGTCGCCGCGCAGACTATCACCGACCTGCTCGACAAACTCCCGGAAGCACCGCATACCGAGGTGCAACTCCCTGAAGCGATCGACAACGCCTTAATCACACTTGCATGCAAATCGGCTGTCAAAGCAGGGGATACATTGGACACGAAAGAGATGATAAACCTCATCAAGGAGTTATCCGAGGCGAAACTCCCTTTCAATTGCCCGCATTCCCGTCCAATCATCGTCGAAATGGGACGCGATGAATTAGAACGCCGCTTCCATCGGTAACCTCCGCCAGGTCCGGTAGGGTTTTTGCTTGGGTGTTTTTTCGCGGTTTCCTAACCGAACCGGTTTTTACCTACATTTCTACGATGAGGAAAACAAAATGATTAAACCCATTATCGCTGTCTGCTCCGTTTTTGCGGTTTACGCCATATTGACCAGTTACAACGGCGTACCGATTGATCACGATCACGCGCTCGTGTTCATTATCGCACACGATGAGAGTGTCAACGATGCTAACAATTATGCTGGTATCACGCAGAAAAAATGGGAGATATGGCGCAGCAAACAGGGCGACATCCGCCATCTACCCAGATATGTCCGGGAACTGGCGGGTGACCCAAAACTCAACCCGCTCAAGGACCCAAAAGTCGATATTACCATCATCAAACGTTACTATTATGACACGCTCCGCAGATGGTATGCCTGGGACATCCATCCCGCACTCCAACTGATCTATGCCGATTTTGTTACACTGGTTGGGCGCGAGGCGGTAAAGGAGGTCCAGAAACTCGTAGGTGTTGAAGCGGACGGTCAATGGGGGATGGGCACGGCGGATGCCGTTAGAGCATTCAATGCCGACTTTGAAGCAAAACGTTCTCAGAACCCAGACTATGCGTGGAAGGTATTCCTCCAATTCGATGCCCAAAAACGCGCCGTTTTCCAATCCTTGGCAAAAGAGAATCCAGAGAAATACGCCGGTCACCTCCAAAAGTGGCTCAAACGCTCGGATGCCTTGAAAACCTACATGCAACCGGTTTTGACGAGTAAAAAGTAACTGAAAAGGGAAAGATCGCTTTTCTACAAGCTTCTCATAAATTGTGGAAAGGAAATCTTGTAGACCTGATAAGTTGTGGGAGGGAAACCTTGTAAGCCCGATTTACGGGCTAAATTTGGATGGTGACTTCCTCATGCTGGCTTTTTGCCGCTTGACGAACTTCTTCCCGATTGTATTCTATCGTTTCGCGGAGCGTGATTTCCAAAGTCGCCAGCAATTCATCTCTGGTACGTTCTTAGCAATTAACACTGAGAATTTCTTTACCACCTGATCCACCAGTTGTTGTTCTGTTGTATGACAGCGGTATGATTTTGTCGCATTTGCTTTCTCTTTCATAGTAAATAATATGGTGAAGGTATTGAAGGAATTAAAATGTTTTAGTTACTATGAAAAGAGTTTGATTTTTTTTAGCCTATATGCTAAAATATCTCTTACATCAATTTACAAGAGGTTTCGATGCATACAGTCTTCGTAGGGATTCCTTCTTAAGTTTATACGAGGTCTATGTAATGATGGTTGAACTTGGTCCGGTAATATTACTCTAAAACACCAGTATGAGGAACTCTTGTTTTACTTACATACGCTCAATTGAGGTTCTTAACTCATGCACTTTGAAGAATTTGAAAGAGTTGAATATAAACATAATATCTTGTTTGAGGTTGTATTTCAAGCTCGTTTTCCTGACATTATGAAAATATCAAAGGAGGATCCAGCTGAATTTCAGGATATTGTAAGAAAAGATGGGTATCCAGAATTTGAGTTGGAGGTGCCGCTCGTTCCGCCGGGCATGCCTAAAGAAGTAGAGTCGGCTGTTTCTGGAGATAAAACATTTCGTTTTTTCTCTGAAGAAAGAGATTGGCAAATATCTTTAGGAAAGAATTTTATAGCACTTTCTTGTAACACAAATTACAGAAATTACGAAGACTTTAGAGAAAGGTTAAAAAAGATTTTAGAGTCATTTCACACAATCTATGAACCGTCTTATTTTACTCGTATCGGCTTTAGATATCGAGATATAGCAAGTGAAACCTTTCTCAGGCATGAAAAAACGGATATTAAGGATTTTATCCCGAAATATATTTTTCCTGAATTGGCTATGCCTATGGCAGTAGACCTTAAGAGTCTACAAAAAATATCCCGATTTGAGGACGAAGACGTAAATGCTAATGTAATTCATGTTTTGGGTGACGTATCAGGAAAATTTGGAAATCATCAGTTGGAGAATGAAAAATCATATATAATTGACATAGATTGCTTTGTCGAAAGCAAAATAGAAAGGATAAATGATGTCCTTACAAAGTGCGATTTATTTAAAGAAATTATATGGAACATCTTCCAATGGAGTATCACTGATAAGTTACGAGAAATTCTTGGAAGATCAGAGTCATAAGGAATCTCATATTTCTCCAGAAATATCAAAGCCTTCTAGCAAGAACTTAACTACTTGGATTAAGGATAAGTCCGGTCTGTTCACTTATGTAAAGGGCCCATCTGGCGTTGATATGTGGCCGAGTATACACCCAAGTCATGAGGACAGTAGTAATCTCCCATTAAAGCTATCTAACCTTGATGACACGATCGCAAGTTTTAATAGACAAAAGTTTATCTGGTTATCTCGTGCAATTCAATCATTCTATACTGACATGTCTACACAGCCGAGTGTGTGTTGGAGCACATCTCCGATTTTTCAGCATGAAGAATCGGGATGGTTGTACATTGTCAAAACGGATTCACAAAAAGATGATGAAATCATTAGATGGTATGGTACCAACCCAATTCTTCATCAGATAAATTTTGTAGAGCCCTTTCTCTATGCTTATCAAGAAACTCCACAAGACTCGCAAAAACGTGAAATATTAGAACGATTCGCTATGATAGCACAACGAGAAGATAACTGGGATGGATATGATTCAAAAAAACCTACCGAGTTAACCATAAACCGTGCGGAGCGTTTTATAAAAGAATTACTAAATAATCAGGTAATTTCTGCCAGATTCCTACAGCTTGATCCATTCATCTGTAGCGATGAGGATGGCTATATAACCGTTGAATGCTATAAAGGAAAACGATCTTTATGTTTTGATATACAAGAAGATGAGACGAAATATACCAAAATATGGAGGACAGGTGCTAATACGATGACACAAACGGATTCTCTTAACCCAGACAATTATCTACCTCTTTGGGAATGGTTCTTTGATGAATAAATATGACTTTATACGAGACGATGAAGAACTTTATCGACACTATTCTTACGATAGCAAAACAAAAACCGAGATTAATTCCAAGGCTTTTTTTGACCCAAAATACGAACCTTCTGTAGATCGAGCGAAATTCAAAAATTTTAAACCTGCTTCGTCTAAACGACCTGACTGTGACACAGATGGCATCGTTAGTCTCATCGCTGGTAAAGTTCGCGGAATACAAATAGATAATCACACCGTAGATGTTATCTATGACCCCCGTCCAGAGAATCCCGATCGTTCACTTCCAGAGAACCGTGCACACTCACTAATTATTTTAACACCCAAATGCGATCTCTCTAAATCTAAGCGAAAGCAAGCATTTAGCACGCTACGGCGTTCGCTTGTTTTACATTCAACTGTAGAATTAGAACCACAAGAAAATTAGGGGCATACCAAAGAAGAAGGGCGAATACAGAATCAGCTCTTATGTATTTCTGTACTGCCATCGGAAATTTAGACTACTCTCTAAACCAAGATTGTGCTACAATAACAATCTAAGTGAAAGGAGTATCCGACCCGCAGATGATTATATGTAAAATTTGAGTTGTGGTTTACGATGGGAAACAGTGGGATTTGAGATTAGGATTTCTCCTACAGCATTAGAAAGGCCTACAGTAACGGGTTGAGATTCCCCAAGATGACAAGCATTATAGTTTAATTTTGTTAAACTAAAAATATCTTGTGCGACTCTCTCTATAGGTGCATTTCCGTGTTGAACGTCAATACGTAATGGAACAGGTGTTTCCCACCCATCATAGGTAGCAATTCGAGGCTTGAATCCGCTACCCCATAACAGCCCTGTCTTGTTGTTAACCTCCCGGAATGTCCCCCTAAGCACTGGCATATTGCCCGTACGAAATAATCTCAGCGTGTATGGACGATCTGTACGGACCCTTATACCAACAAGCTTAGCCCCCTTTGGACACGCTTCCTGATAACCAGAAAATCCTTGCTTACTAATATCGGATCGCGAATGCAAAAAAATCTCTTTAAGTTGCTTACCTTCAAGTTTTTCATAAGTCTCTAAAATACTCCGTAAGAGGTTGTATGCATCAGATTTCTTTAAATGAAGTTGTCTGGCTTCCGATGAATACCAAGGTCCATATTCACCAAGGAAGACTATACCATCTCCGGTATCAAGAAACATTTGGGCAGCACAACAAGCGGTATTTTCTTTTTCTGCAGTTCGTCGGAAGGCGATACCGATGTAACAAACACCGTCTCGGGCAGTAACAAGTCTCCAAGGCTTTCCACCGCATTTATAATAGAGCGTAGTGCTAATGTTCCACATACGATCTGATAGCGGAGTGAGTCCGCGTTCCCCAAATACATTATGGTCTGTCAACCTCAATGTGGATTCGCGCAGAATTTGCACAGGAATTTCATATTGCATTGAACGTGCTTTAAGTTGTCGCCGGAAATCAGTTGACAGCTGATATTGTTGTGGATCGTAGTTAGCAAGCATTTCATATTGCCCTGCCTTCCTTGACTTTTTCATTTTCGCAGAAACCTTTTGACCTGTAGGATTTTCGACTCGAGATTCCGGACGGCAATTCTTCCAAATTTCATCCGGCACTATACAGATAGCCACGCCAATATTTTCATCAAGTTTGGCTGCCTTTTCAAACTCCTTAAGGTAACAATTGACAACTTCAAATGTACGTTCGTACTCATCTTGGCGACGAGAGATTTCAGTGAGTCGATCCCCACCAATTTGGTAAGACCTAACTGGTTGGCTAGACCATTGTGAACAAAATGCGGCTTCAAATCCGGGAAATGGGGGCCAAAGCCTTTGATTTTCGTTTGGGGCAAAAATAGCGGGACGATTCATAGCATCCGCCCATTTTTTAAAAGCAGTGATTCCTGTGCCCGTTCCAATAAGAATGTAAGGTAACCGACCAGGTCTGGATGGCAAATCGGCATCATAGGGACCGAAAATCGAAAGTCCATCACGCGGATCAGCCATACGCTGTCCGTATCGGAATTCTAACTCTGGTTCATCAAATACTATGATTGAATCAGTTATCTCCGATTTCCTCATCGCCAATACCTCCATCTGAAAATTCATCGTAGTTTCTGATCAATTCTGAACGTTCTCGACTAAGTTTATCAAGCACTTCTTCGTTAATGCCAACTGGAGCATTCATGCAAAACGGGGTTGCATCAATAATAATTCGGGCCTCTTGCGGTTCGCCAATTGTTATTTTCCCTTCATCCGCGAGAAATTGACTGACAGCCAGAGTGCGGTTAAACCAATCTTTATTCCACCAGTTTTTACATAGATGTTTTCGTCGTGAAACAATCATACGTTTATCAGAAAAAGGTTGTCCTTTTGTGTCTGAGAGGCGAATCCGTATGCGAATAAGGACTGTGAAATCATCAAAAAGATCTTGACGAACAGAAAATACTGGTGCGAGAAAATGTAGGTACTCGCTTCCGGATTGGTGTTTTCTTTTTCCTCTAACAACTACATGGGTTTTTGAACCACTATCAGGGCGAGTAAAGTTGAGCCGATTGTTACTCAGGAGATCCGATGGGAAGTAGAGTAGTTTTGTTTTAGAGCAGTATTGCAAACCCTTCTGATGACATTTCACAATCAATGCTTTTCGGATAAGTTCCGATACCAAATTAGGAATCCAAATTCCGTGTATATCTTTAACTTTCGGGTCTACCCATAGGGCACCACCCTTTTCAGCCAGCCCGTACTCCTTGCTAGCTGAAAAGGGAGGCTTATGAAAGCTAAGGAAAGTATATGGATCAACTTGTCGGTAACTCCACTCGAACCTGAGTTCATCAAGTTTTTCTTCTTGAATTTCTTTTTGTGCTCTGAAACGATAAATAACCTTCGGTATTTGTTGAATTTGCAAACAGTTTGAAAAAAGGGTTTCTTTTTCATCTGACCGAACATCATTTCCTAAAAAGGCTGCTGCAGCAACACGTTTTCCGTTCGGTAGTGATCGCGGGCATCCAATAAATTCCAGCTTTTTTAATAATTGCTTCAGTCCGTCAGCCCAATTGTACTGAAATGGAATGAAATTTAAGGTTTTCGTAACCTGATCCAACCGTGTTTGATCTACACCATCCAAATTTAAAGGTATAAGGAAATCTTGATCCCTATCACTCCCGATATTTAGAGCAAGTAATCTTTGCCGTGTTACATCAGGATCTTTCAGTGATGCTTGTGAATACAGACCAATAAACCTGAAAGTTCGATTTTTAATCGCATCGTCAATATCATCCGGATAAGTCTCACCGCCGAGTAATTGGAAACGTTCAGACCAAACAAGATACCCCTCTGCTATCAATTTTCTAGTCAACCAATCTGCAAATACCCCATCTTTGTCAACAGAGCTAATGAAAAGATGATCTCGCTTTGTTGAATCATCAATCCGATCTTGAAGTTCAAGAAATTCTCGAGGAAAAATAGACGAGTGCTGTTTTTTAATCCAAGGATGACTCACATCAAGAAGAATTCGCAGGCGTTCGACGTCAAAAATTTCCAATTGCCAACCGAATTCATTTTTAATATACTCAACAGCCTCATCTCGTTGAGATGCTGTAACTTTAGCGGTTGTGATAAAAACAAACTCGTTACACACGTGACTGTGTTTGTCAACCTTCTTTGCATCTTCGGCGAGTTTCGCTCTCCAATCTTCGCGGACACTATAGGCAAATATAGTCGTCACATTAGATTTGTTGACATGAATAGCATCCCTGCCCTTATCACTGGAACCACCGAGGGGTTCAATAGAAGTATATCCTTCCAACGACATCAAGTCATGGCAAAGTCGTTCAAATTGAAAATAATCTGTAACTTCTTCAAGGCAATAGATTGTAAGATTTGCTGCCATTTTTTTTGAATTACCCTAATTTCTCTGTTGGTGATGGAATTGAACCTATTTAATATGTTAACTTAACCTTTACTGGTTTTTCAAGATGATTTAGTCTTATTCCTCTGCTAACAGCATCCTCTCAACTCTCTCTTTCGCCTGATCCACAATAGCATTGGCTTCTTGTCTGAGTTTCGCTGCTTCGGATTGCCGTTTCATTACCTCGTTTATGATTTTTTCTTGAACGTCAAAAGGTGGCACAACAACACGTAAAGCTTTGACTGCTGGCTGATCGAGTCTGGGAATAATACTACCGCTATTAAGTTGAAAAATCAGAGTCTGACCAATTTGAGACCTGAAGAATGTTTCAAGGTATCGCGGATGAATGGATTCGGTATCCAATTCTACTTTGAAAATATCCGAACCCAAGACTGTATTTCTAATTTCATCTTCAATGACCGATACTAAACCGAGGGAACCGGAGCGGGAAATCAGAAAAGAGTTATTTGTCAACCTTACTCTGTCAGGAATTTCGTCAATGTCAACATATCTTGGATCATTACACTCAATCCCATTTTTCCCTAAATCTGAGACTCGCAAATATCGGTAACCGTGATCTGAATACGTTCGGATTTCCACGCCGTTTTTCAAATCAGTCATTAAATTGAAAAGTGGCATAATTGAATATTTGCCCGACTCTAACACGCGTATGATTTCTTGATATTTTGATTGATGGAAACGCGGGTCGATCCGCCTTCCGGTTGTTTCACTGGCATAAACGACAAAGCACTTCTTTTCCTCAATCTCTGGCATCTCAATTCCCAACTCCGTCAGCACATAATCATCAATCGAATCCAAAAGTGCAGATGCTTCTTGCTCCTTCTGTTTTTTCTTTGTGTAGGCAGATCGCATAAAGTTAGCGATATGGTTTTGGATGTTGGTCTCAGGGATTGGAATTAGAATTCGCGTCAATTGGTCTGTCGTTATAGCTGGGTAATTCCCTCCACTACTTCGCTGTAGCATTTGAAGCAGACAAAGTTGACTTCGGAGAACAGAATAAAGGTAGGTGCGATTTAGGGTCGGATCTTTGATTTCTCTGAGAATTGCGAATCCTGTTGACGCAATGCAGCCATCTAAGTCGTCATTAATCAGCGCGATAGAACCATGATGAGGTCTTGTCAGACTAATAATGATGTCATCTTTTTGAACTATCAATTGGGCGCGACTCGGAGCCTTCTTTATTGGGAGTTTGGAAAAAGAGGCTTCTCCTGTCTCGCGGCTTACGCTATTAATCTCAATATACCTAAATGTATCTTTTGGATTTTCATCTGGATTCCATTTTTGATGACACAGTTTGGCAATATTTCCCAATATTTCATGAGGACCTCGGCGCAGAGCAGCCAACAACTTTTCAAAACGTGGGTGATAAAAATGTGGATCAAGCCTATCACTTACCTCGCCCCGCCAAACCGTAAAGCACTGTAGTTCACCCACAGCGACAGGGCTTACCCGAAAAAATCTGGGTTCTCTATGAACTTGCGATATTCTTCACAGATAGTGTTTAGCTCGTTAATGGAGTCCTTGCGTCCGGTTGCGTCATATCCGATACGCTCAGCGATCGCCATGAAGATTGGGTGATTGGCGTTTTCCCGAACCCACTCGCGGATGTCTTCTACATTTTTCTCTTCCCATTCCTCTTTAACAGCGTCAATCTGTTCTTTGTATTCCGCTTTGATTTGGTTCTCCCACTCTGGATCGGCTGCTGCTTTGAATGCCGCTTTATATTCCTTCTCCAGCGCGTTCAGTTTGCTTGTTTGTGCCTTAAGCTCAGCACGCGCTGTTTGCAAGTCATATAACTCAAATTCTGTGGTAGGTGTGGGATCCATTTCCGGAAAGAAAAAGGCACTAAGTCTTTGAACCGTTTTCGATGGCGTTTTATCGAGTTTCTGATTTAAGGCATCAATATTGTCCAAAATGGCGATGAATTGCTGCCTATAAGTTTCTGTTACATCAACTTGTGCTGGAGATCCGTTTGCGATAGTAGCTCCGCGTTCACCTTCAAGTGCCTCAATTTGAGGGACATAGACCGCTTCGTTCTTTTTAGTAATTTGATTGATGGCAGCTTGATAGCGGTCATATTCTTGTTTTGATAACTTTCGGAGGAACAGAATGGACGTTTTAACGCCGGCACCGTAATGTGAGAAAGCGATCTGTGGCAGCGAGACAACGGCGTGGATTTGGAAATGCCGTTCAACGTAATCGCGGACATCTTGCAGTGAAGAGTTGGTCAAAATGCCGTCCGGTAGGATAATCGCGAGTTTTCCAGTTTCCCATTTGAGGAAGTCGAAACAGCGTTCAAGAAACAGAATTTCAGTTTTTCGAGAAGTTTTTCCTTTGCCAAGTTCGTAATTTTCAAGATAAGGCAATTCTGCTTGTTTGATGTCTGCTCCGAAAGGTGGATTCGTAAGGATTACATCAAATTTCTCTTTTTCAAAACTATTGTGTTGGTTGCGGAGCGTATCAAAACCGACAAGTGCATCATTACTGATAACGTTGCTATGCCCATCATCGTGAATGATCATATTCATCTTTGCAACACGGGCAATGGAGTCGTTGACTTCAATTCCGAAAAGTCGCTTTTCGGCGAAATCGTGCCAATGAAGATAATGTTCTCGGCTTTCTTTATCATAGTAGTCGGATGCTTGTTTTCGGATGTAATCCATCGCATGCAGCAAAAACCCGCCTGAACCGCAGGCGGGATCAAGTACGAGTTCTTCATGGTGCGGCGTAACCATATCAACCATAAACTCAACCACTTCACGAGGTGTGAAAAACTGTCCGGTTTCGCCTTTAAAAAAATTGCCTAAGAACCGTTCAAAGGCGACACCTTTTACGTCCAAATCGGTTTGGTTGAGGCTAATCCCCTGCAAGTGATTAACGACAGAAAACAATCTATTTTCATCAATTTCAATATTCTCCGTAAACACCTCTGGCTCTTGTGTTTTTGCGTCCTGATAGAGTGCGTTAATTCGATTTGCAACGGATTCTGCGGTTTCACGCGTCTTAATCTGAAAATCGTAAGGTTCACCGTCCCGTCGTAGTTTCTTTTCATCCCGGATTTTAATGAATAGAATTTTGGCGAGTTCATCAAAGGCTTGTGTCGGTGCGAATTTACCACCTTGCCAGAGCGTTTGGTGACATTTCTCAAGGACGCGAATGAGATCGCCTCTTTCAATAACAGAAAGTTCCGAACGAGGGTCCCCTTTTAGATATCGCCATTCTTGGACTTTGCCGTATCCTACCGGCGGATCGGCGATGATATTTTCTGTGCGTTCACCCGGATTGTAATTTTTAACATCATGAGAAATACGCGTATGCCCAGCAACGACAACGGTGTAATACGCACCCAGAGAGTTACAGTTGCCAAAAGCCTGTTCAATCGCTTGATTGAATTCAGCATCGGAGATTCCTTCCTTTTTGCACTCGACCACGATGAAAGGATCTTTCTTGCCATCGTCTTGGAAAACAACAATATCGGCGCGGTCAGAAGGCGTTCTGCGTGGAACAGTAACCTCTAAATCAATTCGGTTTTCGGAGTATTGGAAATGCTCGATTAACTCGACATAAAATTTGGCGCGGACCTGTTCTTCTGGGTTGGTGAATTTGTGTTTTTCGTTTGGAGCAACATAGCGGATCGTTGTCCCTTCATTGAGAAATTCAATATAGCCTTTTTGCTCTCCGATGCGGAGGAAGTCGGTTTGGTCGTTTCTCACTTGTGTATACCTGCTATTTGAATAAGAATTAGTAAGATTGTAAGTGCTTTGGTGCTGTTTGTCAAGTCAAAATTCGTTGATATATTAACGTGAGTTTGATAAATAATTGAAAGTTTTTGTATAAAGAGAACGCCTTTGGTATAATGAGGTTATGACATCTCTATAACCTAAAGGAGTTCTCTGATGAATATCATAACACTTTTCTGTAAAATGGACGACTTTTTTCTTGCTTACGAAAAATGGCACGGAACGCATTGTCTACCCGAGAGGACACCCCTGGAAACACGCGGACGGCCTCGGCACCTGCATCCGAGCGAAGTGATGACGATCCTTGTTGCGTTCCATCAAAGTGGGTATCGGACGTTCAAACGCTTTTACGAAAAAAACGTCCGTGTCTACTGGGTCAACGCGTTTCCACATCTGGTGAGTTATTCTCGGTTCGTCCAACTCAAGAAAGAGGTGTTGACACTTTAGACGCTTTATCTTTATGCCCACTTGGGTGAATGTAGCGGTATCTCCTTCGTGGATTCCACACGTTTGCGGGTTTGCGACAATAAGCGGATTTCCTTGCATCGCGTCTTCGCAGCACACGCCGGACGCTTGAAGACTTCAATGGGGTGGTTCTATGGTTTTAAACTCCATCTGATTATCAACGAGAAAGGGGATCTCTTAGGTTTTGAGGTATCCCCGGGGAATACCGATGACCGTCAACCCCTCTCGAAGTTGTCGTCCGAGCATCTGTTCGGCACGTGCTATGGCGATAAGGGGTATATCTCCAAAGACCTCCGGGAGTTTCTCCGTGCACAAGGTATCAACTTGGTCTATAAAGTCCGTAAAAACATGAAGCCACTGCGGTTGTCGATTTCCGATGAGGTGCTGCTAAAAAAACGGACGCTTATTGAATCGGTGATCAAGGAACCGAAAACGCAGACACAAGTGGAACACAGTCGGCATAGAAGTTTCGTTAACTTCCAAGTCAATGTTGTTGCTGTGTTGATTGCGTATCAGTTTCTGGAGACCAAACCTTCAGTGAACATACCGGAACTTCAAGAAGTCAGCGATTTACCCGTGCTTTTCTAACGTATAAACTTTTTCCAAACTCACGTTATGCTACAGAAGATGATGTTTGCACTGATAACTGATAACTCCGTAGAAAGGAGCAAACTTATGAAAACTTTATTCAAAACAAATCTATTTCTCATCTGTCTTGCTTTTGTAATGTGCTGCGGTCCTGATCCGTATGAAGGCATGGTGCTAATAGAGGCGGGTGAATTTCGGATGGGAAGTAATAGTGGAGATTCCGATGAAAAACCCATCCATTCGGTTCATGTGGATGCCTTCTATATGGACGCGTATGAGGTAACGAATGCGGAATACGCCGAGTTTCTGAATGCGAAAGGCAAATATGTTGATGGTAGTATCACGTGGTTGGATATTGGTGCCTCCCACTGCCGTATAGAATACGTGAGTCGTGTCTACCGTGCGAAAGCGGGGTATGAAAACCATCCAGTAGTTGAGGTAAGCTGGTATGGTGCGATGGCTTATGCGGCGTGGAAAGGCAAGCGGCTGCCAACAGAGGCGGAATGGGAGAAGGCTGCGCGTGGCGGTTTGGCGGGTCTAAACTACCCGTGGGGCAACGCGATAGATGCCACGAATGCAAACTACAATAGTCATGTTAACGACACGACGGCAGTAGGTAAATATGCTGCGAATGGGTATGGTCTGTATGACATGTCAGGTAACGTCTACGAGTGGTGTTTGGACGAGTATAATGGGAATTTTTACTCGGTCTCACCTGCTCAGAACCCGTTGTCAGGAGCGAACAGCATTCAGTGGTTATTAGATAACTATACGGGAGTTAAGTATTTCCGCGTGCTGCGCGGCGGTTCCTGGAATTTTAATGCTACTAGCGTGCGGGCCGCCTTCCGCCTCTACAATACGCCCACGCTTACGAACCACTACGTCGGTTTTCGTTGTGCGAGGACTGTATCCCCTTAAAACTTAACTACTTAACACATTGTACCCAACCTGCGTAGCAGGTGGGGCACGGCCCAAAATTGAGAGATACTTATCATATAATATGTCTTATTGTCGATATCTACTATAAAATCCGCGCGTGAAGATTGATGTAGGTTGGGGTAAGCGGTAAATACTTATACCATTTCTAAAAGTTTATATTGCATTAACCACACACCGTCCACCCAGACCCGGTAGGTTCGGTTTTGCGGCGTACACGCCCAGATGCGATCTGCATCTCTAACCGAACCGGGCATAACTCAAAAATGGTGGCACTCTTAAAAGGAATACAAAGTGCAGCACTATCCATTGAAGGATACCACTTCTAAATCTGTATCAGAGCAACCCATTATGAAAGCATAGATCTTTTTTTACCGGTAGCTTCGCGGTTACATTGACCAGAAAGAACATATCTCCACTAAACACAAAATTTTCAGAGTAAACTTCTGAGCACTATGCGCGGAAAACGCACAAAAACCAGTCATAGCACTGCTTTACAACCTTTGCAAAGCCAAACGAACTTCAGCGTTTACTCTGAAAAACTCTGAAAAACTCTGAAACGCGTCGAGCTACCTACGGACATCTAAAGCTACCGGATGTTACCACCGGCGAACACCTGAAAACCTTATAAGACATACTGCAAAAGTTAGCAGCCTCTGCTTTTCACCCCATCGACAGACACTCACAACCGGTTGCCAAAACCGAACCTTGAAACCCTTGGATATTCTAACGTGAGTTTGATAAATGTTGGACTTATGTAGCGTCCACTGTTAATGGACATCATATACTGCACAAACTGGGAAGTTTGTGCTACAATTGACATCTCTGTGATGCGAAAATAGAATCGCAACACATCCGAAATGATTAATCAAATTGGCGTTATATTATACAGATGTCGCCCCTACGGGGCTTGGGCACGGGACGAAAACATTTTTCTACACAGATGTCACCACTACGCGGCTAAGAAAAAATGCATCAAACAATAGATACGCAATAGAATCGCAATATTTGGACACGTTGTCTACTTGATCACCTCAAAAAAGCACCGTATAATAATAAGTGCAGATGGTTCATAATTTCGGCAAAATCTTTACTATTTCGTATAGGAGGGGTTTTCAATCCCGATCACCTTCCGCTACTGCTAATTATCCTGAAAATCCTAAAATTCTGTAAATCCTGATTCTGACAACTATACACAAACTTTCATAGCAGCCTTCATAGCAACCTTCTATAAAACTGCCCAAAACCCATTCACTGCCTACGTTTACAGGTTTTTTGAAATTTGCCAATTTTCGGGTTTTGCTATGAAAACTGTGAAATTATCCTCATCTCTTTTGCAAAAAAAAAGGGCGGATTTTCACATCCGCCCGTACAGATAAAAAAGAAGACTACAAAACCCACACTGCCATCTTACCCGTGCCACGATTACACCATGCATAATACGGAATTGCGGTAAAATCTATCTGCTTCGCAGTCGGTCCCGTGTGATAGAGGTTGTCTCCCCACTCAGCGTCATCCAACACATTACCCGTGCCACGGATAAGCGTCACACCACCCAATAAATCGTTGTCAAACGTCGTCTCCAGCGCATTATCGTTAGCGAGAGACAGTGTCTGAAACGCGCCATCAGGATTGTCAACATCTTCAAAACAGTAGACGAGCGGACCGCGGCGTAAGGCAGACCGTCCAAGGTTTTCTCTCACAAGTGGATGCGCTTGGACACGTGTAACAGGCATCCCGAGTTGAAGTTCCACACGGTCGTCGGCGCGCCATTCTCGTGTGATGGAGAGATAACCGTCCGAATTCGCTTGTGCGTTGTAGACTTCACCGTTGACACGTGCTTCAAACTGCTCACACCATCCCGGAATCCGTAGGTTCAAACTGAAAAATGCCGGTGCTTGTGGTGTGATCGTCAGCGTTACATCGCCTGTCCACGGGTAATCGGTTGCTTGTGTCAGTCTCACGGGGATATTCCGTGCGACAATTGCATCGGCGGTGCCGCCGACGTACAGGTTCACCCATAAACCTTCTTCCGATTCAGCATAGATGTACTGTCCTATAGAGGCGAGAAGTCGGGCGATATTCGGTGGGCAGCATGCACATCCGAACCATTCATGCCGATGCCGATCGCCGTGGCTCGCTAACGGGTTCTGATAGAAAAAGCCCGTGCCATCAAGCGAGATGCCAGAGAGCGCACCGTTATAAAGAGCTGTCTCCAAGACATCAACAAAACGAGATTCGCCACGCAGCAAGAACATCCGATGTGCCCAAAATATCAGTCCGATAGAGGCGCACGTTTCGGCATAAGCCGAGAAATTCGGCAGTTCATAATCTTCCGTGAAACCTTCGTTGTGTCCAGAGGGACCCACGCCACCCGTGATATATAAACGTTTCCCGACGTTCTGCCAGAGTGCCTCCAGCGCGTTTGTGATAGCAGTGTCACCAGTTTCGTAAGCGATCTCGGCGGCACCACTGTAAAGATACATCGCACGTACGGCGTGACCGACACACTCTGTCTGTTCCTGTATCGGAAGATGCGCTTGTGCGTAATGCCCCTCAAATTTTCCATCGCGCGTGAAGTGGTGCTGATACGCACCGAGTCCACCGGGAAGGTCGGGGTTCTCTAATTCTTTCTCAAAAATTGACGGAGAATGTCCACGTTGTCTGACAAAGTATTCTGCAAGGGACATGTAGCGTACTTCGCCTGTCACACGCGCCAGTTTCACGAGCGCGATCTCAATGCCTTCATGTCCGGGTAGCCCGTCTCGTTTGCCGGGTCCAAAGGTGTTATCGATCAAATCAGCGAACCGGCATGCAACGTCTAACAGTGACTGTTTTCCGGTGGCTTGATAATGTGCGACACCCGCTTCAAAGAGGTGTCCTGCACAATACAATTCGTGCATCATACCGAGGTTCTGCCACCGTTTTGTCGGTTCAACCAACGTGAAATAGGTGTTCAGGTAACCGTCGGGCTGTTGGCTCGCTGCGATCTTTGCGATGACAGCGTCCAATTCCGCTTCCCACGCTGGATTTGGATGTGTCCAGAGTGTATACGCTGCCGCTTCTACCCATTTATGGACATCGGAATCGTTGAAGAAGATACCTTCAAAATCCCCAGTCATCAAGCCAGCGGCTTTCGCAAAGTTATCTATCCTGCCGGTTGTCCGGCACTGCGCGAGCTCATGCGGGATTGTCGCCTCAGAATTCGTCTTCTGCCGAGGTGCCCAAAATCGGTCATTAATCGTGACAGCCGTAAAGGAGAGTGCTCTCAAAATTTTATCCTTTATTTTTATGTTTACCCAAACCCACTACATTTACAGGCGAGGTTCGGAAACCTCGCCTGCGATGCTTCGGGATGCCTTCCAATATTGCGTAAGTCCTGATTCTGTTTGGAGGGACACGGTCTGAACAGACATAGATGCCTCGCCCTACAATCGAGTTAACGTCGTATCAGCGGCTTTGGACGCTAATCTGTTGGAATGCTTCTTTAGGTAAGTAACTCCCTAACACTTTCTGGATGTCTATTTCTGTGAGTCGTTGCGGTGTGATTAAAACACATTTGTTACGTGAAATCCGGCTCCAAGACATCTCGAAATCCTTATAGGTCAAGCGACGTTTGTTGCGATTGGAAGGATTTTCAAGGAATACCTCACCCAATTGCTCATTGTAGTGAGACATCGGCAAGATTTCCGGCGCACGTCCCTGCAATTCAACCATCACAATAGGTGCCCACCCCTTCGCAATAAATGCCTTTAAAACATCGAACGAACAGTTGGAAACTACGGCACTATGCTGCACCTGCGCACGGGACGATGCATGAAAATCAACAAGTCCACCTCTGCTACTAACGCGTACCCGTTCTTTGAAAGCATTTCGGATGTAAGGCATCCTTTCCAATTGAACGGTAGCGGATTCCGGTAAGCTCGTTCCACTTTTTTGTGTGGATTGCGGACGCATCGTCTTTTCGGCGGCAGTGATCGCCGATTCTGGGACATGGTATTGGCCTTGCGGTGGCGGACCGCAGCTTATTGATAGAAGCACAAAAACAAGCGACGCGACACAGGCGGGCAAAGTTGAATATGAAGAGCCAGAAAGTAGGATCTGACGAACTTCTGTTAAAAAAGACAAATGGCGTTTCATAAATTCATTCCTCCTTGCTTATAGAAACGGTTTACGTGGGAAAGGGTTTACAGGTTATTGTTAATCCGTTTTAACGACAACTTCCCGTTTTTCCTTCCATGACTCTACAATCGCTTCAGTAATGCGTAGTGCCTGCAAGCCGTCTCTGCCTGTCGGTGCGGGCGGACGATCGGTGAGTAGATCGTCAACGAGTGCCGCCATCCGTAGGGCGAATGTCCCATTAAAAGCAAGTTGCTCGTCTCTAAAAATGGAGGGTCGATATTCTTCAACGACCTGATTATCTCGCCGCATGAGGGTTGCGCGTGTCAGGACATTATCGACGACGATCTCGCCATCGGAGCCACAGATTTCGAGGTGTTCAATCGGGTGGATGAAATCGCTATCCCAACTTGCCAACAGGGTCGCGACGACTTCCGTTTCATAACGGAACGAGATAGCCATACTGGTGTAACATGCATCCTCACCTTCGCGCGCTTCATGTTTCCGAGGCTTCGCCATTTGTGCACAAACCGCAACAACTTCGCCACCAAACCATCGGAGCAGATCAATGGCGTGCGTCTCGAGTTCGTAGAGTAGGTAATATTCTCCCTTCCATGTTGAAGCGGGTCCACCTTGAGATAATTTCATGTCTAAGTAATACGTCTGCCCAATTGCCCCCGCGTCGAACCATTTCCGTGCTTGAACATATCCGGGTGCAAATCGACGATTGTAGTCAATCGCGAGGTGAACTCCCTTCTCTTCTGCTTTGGCTACCATCTGTTCTGCTTCGTCTATGTAAAGCGATAGCGGTTTCTCGGAGATAACATGTTTGCCTGCTTCCAGACATTCCATCACGGGTTCAAAGTGAAGATGGTCAGCGGTTACGACATCTACCAAGTCGCACTCTTCATGTGCAAGCATCTCCTGGATGGAGGGATACCACTTGGCGATATTGAGGTCTTCGGCACGCGCTTGTGCTTTAGCGGCATCTATATCACAGACTGCCACCAATTCCGCCCCCGGATGCTGCAGATAGCCGAGTTGATGCAGACGTCCTATGCCACCGCACCCAACTGCTGCAACTTTCAGTTTCCCTGCCATAATCCTGTCTCCTTTACGCGCTGGGCGCGCCGTGAGCACAACGTGCTCCTACTAAAGTGCTGATCGGACCTACGACCTTCAGCTTTAAAATCTGTCTTCGGCGGATATATCTCCACCTACAACATATTAGGACTTACGCAATGAATTAAAATGTGTTATAGTTTTTAATTATGATGAGCATGAATCTTTCTGAAAAGAGACAACCGCTGTTCTCGGATTATTGCCAATTTTTGTTAGCCGGTTTTCAGAAC
This sequence comes from Candidatus Poribacteria bacterium, assembly GCA_965208735.1. GTDB lineage: Bacteria > Poribacteria > WGA-4E > WGA-4E > WGA-3G > WGA-3G. The sequence goes on along the minus strand of CBDBPM010000002.1, from coordinate 1,901,225 downwards.
TTCACACAGACACACTTTGCCAATCATACGGAGAAATGGAGCCATGATCAACTCAATCGTCTCCTGAATACCGAACGTATCCCTGCCCGTGAACTCTGGCGTTCGGTGCGAAACGATATTGAGTTTGATGAAGACGGATACGTTCTTTTTGATGATACCGTCATGCCAAAACCTTATGCGAAACAGATAGAACCTGTTCGCCGGCAGTGGAGTGGCTCCGAAAAACGTGTCATCCAAGGCATCGGTCTCGTGACATGTGTCTATGTCAATCCGAAGACGCATCAGTATTGGATTATTGATTACCGTATCTATGATCCAGACCGAGACGCGAAAACCAAACTTCAACACCTTCAGGAGATGTTGCAGAACGCCTACTTCGTGAAAAATCTCCCGTTTCGGGTCGTGTTAGTAGATTCTTGGTATGCTTCAATGGCAGTGCTAAAAACGATTCAGAGTCTCTCAAAAATCTATTATGCTCCCTTGAAACGCAATCGTCTCGTCAATGACACTGAGGGTGTTGACCCGCACAAACGGATAGATGATCTGACGTGGACAGAATCAGAGTTGCGACAGGGTAAACGTGTTCATATCTACAAGTTTCCGAAAGGCCACCAAGTGAAGTTGTTTCGGATAGCGTCCGGCACCAGACGCACGGAATATATTGCCACCAACGATTTATCTCAATCGGATGTGACTGCGACGCAGCAAGAATGTCGCGTTCGTTGGAAGATTGAGCAACTTCATCGTGAGCTCAAGCAAACGACAGGTATCAGCAAGTGCCAAAGTCGTCAACATCGTGGACAACGCAATCATATTGCCTGTTGTTTGTGGGTCTGGGTCAGTTTGACGCGTGCTGCGCGCACGACGGGTCAAACGATTTACCGCCTGAAAGAAAGTTTATACGAGGACTATCTGCGACGAGAGATCAAAAAGCCTTCTATTGTCGTCAACTTTGCGTAAGTCCTAACATATAATATATCATGGAACAAAAAATAACAAGTCAAAATTATTTTGTAGAACTCCTTAAAACCCAGAACAGCAATGTTGCGTGGCTAACGCTTTTGTGGTATACTTTCTCACATCAAATTTTGAAAGAGGGTGCACCATAATGAATTGCCCACGTTGTAAACGGAGAGATGCCGTCAAAAATGGGAAAGCCAGAGGAAACCAACGCTACAAGTGTAAAGGCTGTGGTTTTCAGTTTACCCGTCAGACGACCCGCGGGAGACCGCCTTGGCAGCGAGCCTTGGCGGTTTTCTTATACTGCCGTGGGATTACTATAAGCGATATCGCACGGATGTTCTCGGTGTCACCGAGCACTATCTTTAAATGGGTCCGAAAGTTCGGCTCCGAACGGACACCGCTACCTGAATCTACTGCCGATGGTGCTGTCTTCCTTGACCAGAATGAAATGGCAAAGTATCTCGAAAAACAGGGTGAGGGTTGTGAAGCTGGAAAGATTTTTGTTGTTATACCGGAGGACGTATCATCTGAGAACGTGGTCGTCGGAATTAAGCGGGATTGATGGTTAATTGCTGATTACTGAAAACTGAGAACCGACAACTGAAAGCCTACACACAATCGATTTACCTTGACAATCGCAAAAATCTGTTTTAAAATTGAAAATAGGAGGTTATAGAACAAATTTATGAAAACTCGACTTTTATCAACAGGTTTTGGTTTGCAAACTACATCAAAGCTTGAAAAAATTATGAAGTATACTATTGGTTTGTGTCTACTTATGCTCGTTTTCGGAAACGTTGCAGACGCAGCAGATTCATTCGGCGACCCGTTTGAAGGTGGCGACTTGAAGAATCCGAATTGGGAATGGCAGAACGAACCCCCGAAATGGGATGTCGGTGAGACCCGTGAAAATTTCCTGTATATTGACAGTGAACCCAACCGAAATCTCTGGGCAAACGATATGTCGCATCTGCTGTATCAGGAGACCGACGCGGATATGTTTGATGTCGAAACCCACTTCTTCGCCAAATGGGATACCAGTTCTGGCGTTAATGGACTCGTCGTGAAAAGTCCGAGCGACGATAATTGGGTAACCATTAAATTCTGGTCGCGAGATGCCGGAGCGAAAGGACAGATCCAGTATCAAACCAAGCAAGCCGGGATGGGACCGCCTGATATCCAATGGAGATTTGGTGATTGGGGTGACATCCAACTGTCCCTCCGACTGAAAAAAGATGGCGATACATACACTGCCTGGTATAAAGCAGTGGATGATAAGGATTGGGTAGATATTGGAGAAGGCGATTTTGAACTGACGCCTCCACTTTGGCTTGGCATTTATGCCGGTGTCGCTGATCCGACAGGTAGTCTTGAGGTTGAATACGAATACTTCAATGACAACCTGAACCCATTCCCCGTTGAACCCGGCGGCAAAGCGACAACAACTTGGGGCGCAGTAAAAGCCCAATATTAAGGATGGATGTAAATTATGCGGTATGGTCTGATTATTTTTTTTATGTTCTTTGGTGTTTCCGTACTCGCGGCATCCACCTTCAAGGATGTCAGTCGCACCGCAAATGTCTATCAACGCGAAACACCTGTCGATGCGGAATCCGGGGCTTGGTTTGGTCCCGGTACCGCCGCTGTAGATTACGATAACGACGGCTGCTGGCTTGACATCTTCGTCGTCGGCGATGGTGGTTTACCCAATGCACTTTACCACAACAATCAAGATGGAACATTCACAGATATAGCAGCGAAGGCAGGCATCGCAAATACGCCAAACGGACGCGGCTGCGTCTGGTTTGACTATAACAACGATGGGTTTCGCGACCTTTATGTAACCTGTGCCGGTCCAAATTTTCTCTTTGAGAACAACGGTGATTGTACCTTTACAGATGTGAGCGAACACGCAGGTGTTGCTGATGAAAAACACGGCACCGGTCCCGTTATTGCTGATTATGATCATGATGGATGGTTGGACATCTATATCGCTAACTGGGGACGAGCACCGTCCCTCTTAAATCCAAATCCCGCGCCGAAAACCAACGTCCTCTACCGAAACCGAGGGGATGGCACCTTTGAAGAAGTTACAAAAATCGCTGGCGTTGAAGATGACGGCATTGCTTGGGGCGCAATTTTCTTTGACTACAACGGCGATACTTGGGCAGACCTTTTCGTCGCAAACGATCACGGACCCGATAAACTCTATCGCAACAGAGGCGACGGCACCTTTGCTGATGTTTCGGAACAGTCCGGCATCGTAACCGAAGTCAACGGAAAGCCGACAGGCGCGATGGGACTCTGCGTCGGCGACTATGATAACGATACTGACCTCGACTTTTTCATCACCAACTATGATGCAGATCTCCTCTGGCGGAATAACGGTGATGGCACGTTCACGAATGTCGCTGAAACTGTTGGGGTCGCAAACGAAGGCGTAGGCTGGTACGCCAGTTTCGTTGATTATGATAACGACGGCTGGCGCGATCTCTACGTCGTTAACGGCGATGTTGATGGCTCACAAAAAACCAATCGTAACCGCCTCTACCACAACCAAAATGGACAATTTGTTGACCGTGCGGATGCACTCAACGCCACTGTTGATGCCGTCGCACGCGGCGCAACTGCCGGAGACTTTGATAACGATGGCGATGTCGATTTCTATGTCGTCAGCAATACCGGCAATACCCTTCTTCAAAACGATCTGGATCCTGGCTTTCCGAAATCTAACCATCGGTTCGTCAACACTAAGAATAGACGCATCAAAATTAGGTTGATCGGCACAGAAAGCAACCGCGACGGCATCGGCACACGCGTAACAGTGAAAGTCGGTAACCACGTTCAGACGCAAGAGTTAATCTGCGGCACCGGATTTCTGGGCAGTGATAGTTTAGAACTCGAATTCGGTTTTGCTGGATTGTATCAATCGGGTTCTATCACCTTGGCATGGCCCTCTGGAATTGTGGAAACGCATCAGTTCGGTTTTGGCGGGGATGTCTATATCTTTACGGAAGCCGGTGATGTCGTGACATCCGTTGAACCGACTGGAAAACTCAGCACAACATGGGGCAAAGTTAAAGCCGCCGAAATCTTCCAAAACTATCCCAACCCGTTTAATCCTGAGACTTGGATTCCATATCAACTTTTCGAGTCCACTGATGTCCAGATCTCTATCTATTCCCAAACCGGTGAACTAATTCGCGACTTCAACCTCGGACATCAGCCGCACGGCGAAAAAACACTCTACTGGGATGGCAAAAATAACGATGGTGAAACCGTCGCCAGTGGCATCTATTTCTACCAATTCAAAGCAGGTGATACCGAAAGTGTTCGGAAAATGTGGCTGATGAAGTAAACACAGGAATGATAGTCAGCAATCGGCAGTCAGTTATGGGCTGCTGGTTAAAAACTCTTTACCGATAGCCAACAGCCAAATGGAAAATATATTTTTCAGGTGGTGGGGGTGCGGTGCCTTTGACGCTCGCTTCGGCGACATCAATATCGCCTTCGACCCATACCTTTTCAATCAGAACTTAGCGGATGCCCAACCGATATACGACTATATCTTTATCTCCCACGAACATTTCGACCACTGTCACCCCGCAACCTTGCGGAAGTTATGCCGCGGTGAACGTTTTAAGAGACTGTTCGTCAATCCCGGATGCATGACACCCGCACAACCCATCGCTGAGAAATATGGGGATGCCGCATTTGAACGCGATCTTCCAATCACTAAGCATGTTCCCGCAGATAAAGTACAAATTCTCTACCCGAAATACCTCAACGAAAAACAGGGACTATCGCGCACTTTTCGAGGTTCAGACACGCTCAACCTCGGCGATATTCAAGTCGAGACGATTGAAAGTGGCGAGAACCAGACCCCAAATTTACCGACAAACGGTTATCTCATAACACACAGAAAAAAGAATGTCTCAATCTTACACACTGGCGATTTACACGAACCGTATCCAGCGTTGGTGAACCTCCGAGGCAAGGTGGATTTCCTGATTCACATGAAACTCGGTATCGGTGGCGGGCTTGCCCCTCGACTTATTGAATTGATAGAACTGATCCAACCTCGGTTCATGATACCGACGCACTACCGAACCGACCGGGAGTCGGATCCTATTCCAGAGGGACACTGGCCCCCAAACGTTACAGATACGATGGCGTTCATTGAGTCGATGCGCGAAATAGTAGGAGACAGAACACACCTCCTCCCTTTCACTGCAGGGATAGCGTATGAAGTAGAAATGCCGGAGAAGCAGGTTATCTGGAAATGGGAGTGGTTTAACACGTGGGACATTCCGCCGTGGCGGGAGTGAAATTACAGCAGATAATTTCACTCCCGGCATTCGAAAAATATGCCGATAAGCAAGGAGTTAGACTGATGAAGCCGAAATGTTTCCTGATTTTGACGATGTTTTTTCTTTCGATACTATTTCACGCGAACGTCTCTGCTCAAGATTATACCCAATGGAATTTACCTGAAGGTGCCAAAGCGCGCCTCGGTAAAGGCACAATAACCGGAAATATCCAGTATTCTCCAGATGGCAAGCTGCTCGCGGTTGCCAGTTCTATCGGTGTTTGGCTTTACGATGCCGAAACACATCAAGAAATTAACTTGCTCGTCGGGCAGACAGCGCAGATCTCAGTCATTGCATTTTCCCCGAATGGAAATACACTTGCTGCCGGAAGTACAGACGGAACCATCCAGTTGTGGAACCCACGTACCGGCGAACAGAAAGCGTCTCCGAGAGGACACAATCGCGGTCGTATTACTTCCCTCGCGTTTTCGTCTTTGCCGCAAATCGACTTACTTGCAAGTGGTAGTTCGGACAAAACAATTCGATTGTGGAGCGCGAGTACAGGCAACTACATAACGACTTTAATGGGACATACGGGAACAGTCACTTCTGTTGTGTTCAGTCCAGACGGACTAATGCTTGCCAGTGGTGGCGGGCACAAAGACAATACAATTCGCTTATGGAAGGCAGAAGATAATTTCCGTCTCGCTGTCACTACCCTCATAGGGCACGAATATGGAGTTACTTCCGTTGCGTTCAGTCCAGATGGACGGATGCTTGCCAGTGGAAGTACGGATGATACAATTCGATTGTGGGATCCATATACCGGGGAACACAAGGCAACGCTCGCTGAACACACACAGGGTGTCACTTCCGTTGCATTTTCTCCTGATGGGCAAACACTCGCGAGTGCGGGTAGTGATGAAACCGTTCGGTTATGGGATCCTGCCACTGAAACGCTCAAGACAATCTTCACTGGGCATACCGATTGGGATGCCTCTGTTGCGTTCAGTCCAGATGGACGAACCCTTGCGAGTGCAGGTGATGACCAGATGATCCAATTTTGGGATTATGTCACCTTCCAACATAAGTCTACTATCACCGGTCATACTTTTCCAGTTAATGAGATAGCGTTCGCTCCGAATGGGCAAATTTTCGCGAGTGTTGGCGATGATAAGGCGATTCGTTTGTGGACCACCGACACAGGGCAGCTTCAAGATACACTCACTGGGCATGGCGGGCGGGTCTTTTCTGTTGCATTCAGCCCAGATGGCGAGACGCTCGCCAGCGGCGGCGGGTGGGGGGATAACGCAATTCGGTTATGGGATATACACGCCGGGCAACCCAAAGTGTCTATCACAAGCCATAAACATGGTGTGGAGTCTATCATGTTTAGTCCAGACGGTAGTACGATTGCGAGTGGAAGTTGGGACAGCACGGTTCGATTGTGGGATGCTGATACACGTGAACACAAAGCAACGCTTAAACCGGGCAGTAATGTCTATGCTGTTGCGTTCAGTCCCAATGGAGTCACAATTGCCAGCGGAGGGCACGGCAATACAGTTCACTTATGGGATGTGGCGAGCGGAGAAAGTCTCGCAGCGATGGTAGGGCACACACGTGCTATTGAGTCTGTTGCGTTTAACCCAGAGGGGACCACGCTTGCCAGCAACGGTCGAGATAACACAATTCGATTGTGGGATATACAGACACAACAATCTTATACAACCCTCATAGGGCATACGTCTTGGGTCAATTCCGTTGTGTTCTTCCCCGATGGGCAAACACTTGCTAGTGGAAGTTGGGATAAAACAATTCAGTTGTGGGATACACAGACCGGACAATCTCATACGACCCTCATAGGACATAATGCTGGTATTAACACACTCGCACTCTCTCGCGATGGTGGCACGCTCGCCAGTGGCAGTGAGGATGGCACGATTCTTTTGTGGGAATTCACGCCTATTGAGCCGGAGATAAGAGTGGATGTGAACGGTGATGGTGTGGTGAACATCCAAGACTTAGTGCTGGTTGCTTCGCATCTCGGGGAGGCTGGGCTGAGTCCTGCGGATGTGAACGGTGATGGTGTGGTGAATATCCAAGATTTAGTGCTGATTGCTTCGCATTTCGGGGACAGTTAGGGCAATAGATAAACACCGAAAAACAAAATTTGGAGAATAGTTAACGTGTCAACAGACCAACGCCTCCGGGTCGCTATCTACGGCTGCGGCAACTTCGCGAAACGGACGCGCATTCCAAACCTATTACAGACCGAGGCAGTCGATATAGTCGCTGTCTGTGATAGCAATTTACAGGCAGCACAGGAAATCGCAGCCGACTTCAAGGTTCCACACGTCTATCACAGCGAAAATAATGGCGCATATAAGATGCTTGACGCTGAAGCCATTGATGTGTTATACTCTATCGTGCCTGCGTACGTACGAACCGATGTTGAAGTGACCGCAGTGGAAAAAGGGATTCACCTTTTCAGTGAGAAGCCGCAAGCGATCACAATGCAGATTGCCCGCCGAATAGACGACGCTATCGAGCAGGCAGGCGTTATCAGCACTGTCGGATTTCGCGAACGGTATCGTCCGATTTTTCAAGAGGCACGTCAATTTTTGGCTGACAAACAGATTGTCCATGTCCGATTCCAGAGTTACGGTGGATTGCCGCCTTCGACAGATGGTGGTGCCGAAACATGGTGGGCAGAGATGGACAAATCCGGTGGTCGTGCCCTCGATTGGGGTGTCCACGCAACGGATTATAGCCGGTTTATGACGGGTTTGGATGTCGCACAAGCGCAAGCCTTCTATTGTGAACGCTCTGCTTACGCAACCGCTTTGTCATCGAGTTTCAATTACTGTTTTGACAACGGTGCTACCATGGCGCTGAGTTTCGTCTCATCGGGTTCCAGTCCAAGAAACGAACCGTGGTTTACTATCTTCTATGAAGGTGGATGTCTCGAAATTTACCAATATGATAGGATTGAGGTCAATGGCGAAATCCTTTATCAAGCGGACGAATTTGACCCGTGGTTAGCACAGGATAAGACCTTTATCCGCGCTATATTGACCGACGATGCGAGCATTTTACACAGCGATTATCACGACGGTCTCTTCTCTTTAGCTCCAGTCTTGGCTGGCTGGGAATCCGCTCGCCGTAACGGGGAGTGCATTGATGTCGCGTCATTCATGGATGACGTATAATTAAAAATCAAGAAAGGAAAAATTATGGATGCAAGATTAAGAAAAATTCAGATTACCCCAATGAAATTCGATAAAGAAGGTGCGATGCAGCGAGAAGAATTCGCTACGCTTACCATTGAAGTACCCATGGATAGCACCGCACAACGCGCCTCTATTATAGAATTGTGTGAACTCCTTGACCAAGAATGGGTTATTGTTAACGTTGAAGGCAAAACAGTTGTGGCTGTCAGTACCGCCTAATTTAATAGTTATAAGTTGTTGGTTAAGAGAGGCACGTAACGCAATCAAAAACCTCTTAACTTATAACCTTAAAAAATATGAAAAAGAAATGGCTTTTTACACCCGGTCCCACGCCGATTCCGCCCGAAGCGTTGTTGACGATGGCGCAACCGATTGATTACCACCGCAGCGAAGATACTGTCGCATTAATTAAAGACGTTCTCGAAAAACTTAAACACGTTTTCCAAACCGAGAACGATGTCCTCTTCTTAACATCATCCGGTACCGGTGGTATGGAAGGCGCAGTTGCGAATCTACTGTCTCGTGGCGACAAGGTGATTGTGATCCGGAGTGGTAAATTCGGGGAACGCTGGGGCGAAGTCTGCACCGCTTTCGGCGTTGAAATTATACCGATTGACGTAACGTATGGAAATTCTGTTGACCCACAGACAGTGGAAGTGCTTTTAACTGAACACCCTGACGTAAAAGCGGTTTACGCAACGCTCTGCGAAACCTCAACTGGTGTTCTACACGACATTGAGGCATTGGCACGGTTGACCCGAGTGCGTCCAACGCTTTTGATTGTTGATGCTGTCAGTGGACTCGGTGCCGATGATTTACAGATGGACAATTGGGGTGTAGATGTCGTTGTCTCCTGTAGCCAGAAAGGGTTGATGACACCTCCAGGTCTATCGGTCGTAGCACTCAATCAGCGGGCATGGGACGCAGTTGAACATTCTGACCTTCCGAAATATTACTTTGACTTCCGCAAAGCGTATGAGACCGGTTTGCAGGGATCTGTCCCCTATACACCAGCGGTGACACTGCTGACGGCACTCCAATGTGCGCTGAGTCGTATCTGTGAAGAGGGCATCCGCAATACGATTGCGCGGCACAACCGCTTAGCTGCTGCGACCCGCAATGCGGTTAAGGCGTTAGGGCTTTCTCTCTTTGCGGCATCGCCAGCGAATACCGTAACCTCAATCCGATTGCCGGAAGAAATTAATGGAAAAGCGTTCATCAATCTAATGCGCGATAAATACGGTATCACCTATGCTGGTGGTCAGAGTCAGTTAAGTGGAAAAATCGTCCGAATTGCGCATCTCGGTTGGATGAATGAAAACGATGTGATCGTCGCTATTTCTGCGTTTGAGCGGGGTTTAGTGGAAATCGGTTACGATATCCCGCTCGGTGCAGGCGTTACCGCTGCACAGGAAGTTTTTTGAACTGTACGGGTTGGGTAACCCAACCCGTACATAAACTTCTGCATCTGCACTATTGGAACCAGGAAAAAATATGTCTGAGACAACACTTTTTGATGCCTCGTATGAAGAGCGAAAAAAGCCGCTGCTAACCCAAACGTTGGAACGGCTGCGTCCCATTTATAGTAAGTCGGAGTTGAGTTTTTTACGTATCGACGGTATGAGCCGAGAAGGTTTATCACAACGCTCTGGACGTGGATTCGTCAATAGGGATATTCTTGAAACAGTACTCGGCAATTTGCTTGAGTGTGTTGCACCCGGTTCCCATAATGCGCCGCATCTTCATCACCAAAAACGCGAACTCTCGGAAGCGATTGAAGAGGTGGTGGATCAGCTATACGCTATGGTCGCGCAGTCTTTTCTCGCTGTTGCAGACGAAACGCCGCTTGACACTGCACTTGAAACTGTATTTTCACTCCTCTGGGAGCTGCCACGGTTCAAAAGCCGGGCACTCTGGAATCGTTTCGCCTCTCTCAAAGACCCAGCTGTCTGGGACGCTTACCTGCTTCACACCGGCATTTCGCGTGAAAAACTCGCCGCTATCGATTTCCGATCCCAAGTTGATACCGCAATTCAAGAACGGACCTTTGAGCCGTATCAAGACTTCCTCGGCACGCTGAATCTCGCCTCCGTTTTAGATTATCAACTTCAGTTAGTTGGTAGCACATATCCGGGCTGGCGCGTACTCTTTTACCACGATGTCGCACACGCGCTGACGCGGACTGAAGCCCCCGAAGAGAGTCCAGGCATTCAGAGAGTCCCAGTCCCTTTGTTGCCGCGTGCGATCTCGGAACTCGCCGGACGCTACTACCAAGCCGATATACACCCGGAAACACAGATCGGTGACGCGAATTTCCTTGAACACCCACATCGCGGCGTAACCACTGGACAAACAGGCATTATCGGTTCTGGATGCGTTATCTATCCAAGTACATTTGGTGGTTTGAGCGTTAAAGTCAAGCAGCGGCACCCCGTCATCGGCGACTTTGTTGAGATCGGTACCGACACCAGTCTTCTCGGACCCGTCCAGATTGATGACCACTCCACCATAGGTACGAACACTGAGATCTACGGATTTGTTGAAATTGCACAACGGTGCCGCATCGGTTCATCGGTTGTCATCGGAACTATCCGTGGCGCATCCGATCATCCTGGGAGAATCTATATCGGGGATGAGGTGCGTATTGGTGATGGTACCGTTATCGAAAACACATCGGAAATGGATCTGATTATACCGAACCGCGCGCAGATCCCAGCACGAAGCCACGTCGCAAACGACGGGTTCGGATTCCCGCGATATATAGTCTGACTTTTTAGGAGAATAAAAAATGAAAAACATTATGGAGATGGATCCTATTGAGGCTCTTGAGCTGCTAAATATCCTCGTGAACGATCAGATTTTCGCGGCGCGCGAGCGGCTCATAGTGTTGCTCAAAGAACCGCCTTCTGCTGAGAACAGACGGAAACTTGAGACAGAGTTCCGTGAATTCTATTGTGGTTATGAAAGCCTCGCGTTCTTTTTGGAAACGTACGCGGAGGACCCAGTGGAGGGGCTGCCACCGCACACATCACTATCAAAAAAATTAAAGCGGCAGCGTGAATACATCCTCGCGAATCGGAAAACGACCTTGGACGAGCGGATGTCCAGACGCGCTGGTGCTTACATGAACAGCGATCCGATGCCAGAGAAGAAAATCTCGGAGCTGCCAACAGACGAATATCGGAAACTGTTACGCATGCTCGTGAGTTTAGAGCTTTTCTCGGTGCACGAAAGTTTCCGCGCGTTGCTGGCGCGGAATGCCCCATTTGCCGAATTAGATGTTGCGTTTCGAGAATTTTTCGTCGCCTACGAACTCTTGGAACTTGCATTGGAAGAGTATCATTATGACCCTGATGAGGGACTAGAAATGCGTCCTGAATTCCTTAAAGAGTTGGATCGACGTATAGTCGATTATGAAGCTGGAAAGGCGAAACTAATTCCAGCAGATGAGGTGTTCAAGAAATTAGGGATAGATTAATAGTGTATACGTTAATATTAGACTCACGCGCTCAATCAGATTTACGGCGTTTGCATCCTACAGTAGCCCGCGGAATACGCAATAAATTGAATTGGCTTTGTGAGAACTGCGACGTACATCGACACAAGGCACTGAAGGGTAAACACAAAGGGAAATTTACTTTGAAAATGAACGACTACCGCGTCCTTTATTCTTTTGATAAACGTGTTAGAGAGGTTACGGTTCATCAAGTTGGACACCGTAGCAGTGTCTATTAAGTAGGACTTACGCAAAGTTGACGACAATAGAAGGCTTTTTGATCTCTCGTCGCAGATAGTCCTCGTATAAACTTTCTTTCAGGCGGTAAATCGTTTGACCCGTCGTGCGCGCAGCACGCGTCAAACTGACCCAGACCCACAAACAACAGGCAATATGATTGCGTTGTCCACGATGTTGACGACTTTGGCACTTGCTGATACCTGTCGTTTGCTTGAGCTCACGATGAAGTTGCTCAATCTTCCAACGAACGCGACATTCTTGCTGCGTCGCAGTCACATCCGATTGAGATAAATCGTTGGTGGCAATATATTCCGTGCGTCTGGTGCCGGACGCTATCCGAAACAACTTCACTTGGTGGCCTTTCGGAAACTTGTAGATATGAACACGTTTACCCTGTCGCAACTCTGATTCTGTCCACGTCAGATCATCTATCCGTTTGTGCGGGTCAACACCCTCAGTGTCATTGACGAGACGATTGCGTTTCAAGGGAGCATAATAGATTTTTGAGAGACTCTGAATCGTTTTTAGCACTGCCATTGAAGCATACCAAGAATCTACTAACACGACCCGAAACGGGAGATTTTTCACGAAGTAGGCGTTCTGCAACATCTCCTGAAGGTGTTGAAGTTTGGTTTTCGCGTCTCGGTCTGGATCATAGATACGGTAATCAATAATCCAATACTGATGCGTCTTCGGATTGACATAGACACATGTCACGAGACCGATGCCTTGGATGACACGTTTTTCGGAGCCACTCCACTGCCGGCGAACAGGTTCTATCTGTTTCGCATAAGGTTTTGGCATGACGGTATCATCAAAAAGAACGTATCCGTCTTCATCAAACTCAATATCGTTTCGCACCGAACGCCAGAGTTCACGGGCAGGGATACGTTCGGTATTCAGGAGACGATTGAGTTGATCATGGCTCCATTTCTCCGTATGATTGGCAAAGTGTGTCTGTGTGAAGTTCTGAAAACCGGCTAACAAAAATTGGCAATAATCCGAGAACAGCGGTTGTCTCTTTTCAGAAAGATTCATGCTCATCATAATTAAAAACTATAACACATTTTAATTCATTGCGTAAGTCCTATTAAGTATAACCATTCCCACCCGTCGTCAGAAAAACCTAAGGAAATATGAAAAAAATACAACGCGCACTCATCAGCGTCTACGACAAAACCGACCTCTTAGACATAGCCAACGCTCTCACACAACGTGGTGTAGAAATTCTCTCCACCGGCGGCACTGCCCGACACCTCCGAGACGCTGGAATTGACATTCTTGATGTCTCTGACTACACCGGCTTTCCTGAAATGATGGACGGTCGAGTCAAAACGCTTCATCCCAAAATCCATGCGGGTCTCCTCGCTGAACGCGATAATGCCGAACACAACGCACAAGCGGAAGCACACGGCATCGGTCCCATTGATATGGTGATATGCAATCTATATCCGTTTGAGGCAACTATCGCTAAGCCGGACGTAACACTCCCCGAAGCGATCGAGAACATTGACATCGGCGGCCCAACGATGATACGTGCCGCGGCGAAAAACTATCGACACGTCGCTGCCCTCACAGCACCGAGCCAATATTCGCAAATTATCGCCGACTTAGATGCAAACGACGGCTGCCTCTCAGAAGAACGGCGATTTGAATTGGCAAAAGCAGCGTTCGCGCATACCGCTCACTACGACACCGCAATCGCTACCTACCTCATTGATGATGATTCCGATAGGGAGGTTGATAAAACGGACGCATTCGCGGGTAACCTAACCCTCCATTTCAAGAAGGAACGCACACTCCGCTACGGCGAGAACCCACATCAGCGTGCCGCTTTCTACAGAACTGAAACCACGCCAGGACCCTCCGCAGCGTGGGCAAACCAACTCAGCGGTCAACCGCTCTCCTTCAATAACCTCCTCGATTTAGAAGCCGCCTTAGAGATTGTCAAGGACTTTGGAACCCCGGCGTGTGCCATTATCAAACACAACAACCCGTGCGGACTCGCAACTGCCGACAATCTACAAGATGCATTCACGAATGCCCTGGAATGCGATCGTACCTCTGCTTTCGGTTCGATTGTCGGGTTAAATCGCAAAGTGACAATCCAGACAGCGAACACGATTCGCGAGGCAGCACAGGCGGGTGTAAAGATTGACGCAATTATCGCACCGAGTTATACGGAAAAAGCACTGCGTGCGTTGTCGCGTGTCAAACGCCGTCCTATTCTTGAGGTTGGGTCGCTTGCTACGGAAACCCAACGGAGTGTGCCTGCTACTATGCAGATTCGCAACATCACCGGCGGCGTGCTCGTCCAAGACCCGGATATCCACGAGATGGCAGCAGAGGCACTACAGGTTGCCACCAAACGTCCGCCTACAGACGAGGAGATAAAATCTTTATTGTTCGCGTGGAAAGCGTGCAAACATGTCAAATCCAACTGCATCTTGCTGGCACACGGCACGCAGAGTGTCGGTATCGGTGCGGGGCAGATGAGCCGAGTGGATGCGGCGATTATCGCTATCCGCAAGGCGGGCGAAAAAGCGAAGGGGGCAGTGTTAGCCTCGGATGCTTACTTCCCGTTCCCTGATGGTGTCGAGATTGCGGGTGAAGCAGGCATCGCTGCCATCATTCAGCCGGGCGGTTCTGTCAATGACGCACCTGTGATTGAGACCGCTAATGCTTACGGCATGGCGATGGTGCTGACGGGTGTCCGACATTTTCGACATTAGCCCTGTTTTTGCACCTCTTATCAAATTTTTGTGCAGTACACGAGCCTTTTCACTGGTTTCAAGAAAGGGAAAAAGCACTATGAGGATAAAATTAGCCCTTCTGTTTTTGTTAATTTTCTTTGTCGTATCAATTCTTGGTTTATCAACAGCTTTTGCCCAATATGAACCCTATACACAAATGGGTTTACCTGAAGGCGCGAAAGCCCGCCTCGGTCAAGGCGGGCTAGTTGGGGATATCGCCTACTCACCCAATATGACTGATACTTGGATCGCGGTTGCGAGTCACATCGGGATTTGGATCTATGATGCTGGCACCCTGCAAATGCGTGATCTGCTCAGGAGCCCCCCTAATCTTGTGATTATGCGCGCCAGTCCGGATGGCAGTGCACTTGCTGCTGGATTCAAAGACGGTCCGATAAAATTGTGGGATATTTCTACTGGTACACTCCAAAAGACTTTCACTGGGTATTCGGAGAATGTCACAACAATTAGTTTTAGTCCGGATGGTAGCATCCTCGCTATAGGGAGTTGGGAAGGCACGGTGCGTTTGTGGGATGTTGCCACCGGCGCACTACACAATACCTTTGAGGGAGATTTTAAGGCTGTTTATAGTATGCGTTTCAGTCCGGATGGTAGCATCCTCGCCGCTGGACTTGATGGCGGTGTCCGTTTGTGGGATGTTGCCACCGGCACGCTTCGCGATATCTTCAATGGAGGTGCCTATCAGGTCCAAGTGATGCGTTTCAGTCCGGATGGCAGCATCCTTGCCACAGGGAATGCAAACGATGAGAAGATACAACTATGGGATGTTTCCACCGGAACACTCCACAAAACCCTACCGGGCGCGGTCTATAGTGTAAGTTTTAGTCCGGATGGTCATACGCTCGCCACGGGAAGTTGGGATGGAACAATTCGTTTACGGGATGTCGTCACCGGCAAAGTACGCCAAAGTCTCGGATGGGAATTGTGGGGTGACATTCGAAATGTGCGTTTCAGTCCGGATGGCAGCACACTCGCCGTTGTATCCTACGATGATGACACGGTGCGTTTGTCAGATGTTACCACTGGTGTAACTCATAAAGTCTCTATTGGATACAGGTCTCCTTCTACGTTGAGTTTCAGTCCCGATGGTCGCATCCTTGCCATTGGAGACTATCCGGACTCAGTGCATTTGTGGGATGTTGCCACCAGCAAAGTACACAGTATTATCAAACTTCAACACCCTAATGCTTCTGGGATCAGTAGTCTGAGTTTCAGTCCGGATGGTAGCACACTCGCCGTTGGGATAGAACCCAGTTATTCCACGCCGCTGCCTCAGCAATCGGTCCCATCGGATGCGGATGGATATGTGCCACCTGAACCTGAACCTCAGAGTCCCACGTTGTCTATTTGGGATATTACCACCGGACAGCAAAAACCCTTTCTTGGATACTATGTCCACAATATCTATAGTGTGTGCTTTAACGCTGATGGCAGAACCTTTGCCGTTGCGACAGGTCACGGAGACGACCCTCTCGCGTGTGATGGGTCTCCTGGCGCACTAAACAAGACGAATATAGATCTGTGGGATACCTCCACCGGCACACTCATTACGACGCTTGAGGCACCTTATCTCCCTCCCGATGGATGCTTCTTTGCCACTGAGGTATGCTTCAGTCCTGATGGTCGCATCCTTGCTGCTGTGAGTGGAGCCATAGTGCATTTGTGGAACATCGCTGTTGATACATATACATATCGCAGAATTCTCACTGAGCATACCAACACTATCTTCAGTTTAAGTTTCAGCCCAGATAGTAGCACCCTCGCCACGGGAAGTTGGGACGGCACGGTGCGTTTGTGGGATATCTCAACCGGTACACTCCACAAAATTCTGACTGTTGGCCCATGGGGGGTGAGGTCTGTCAGTTTCAGCCCTAATGACGACACTCTTGCTACTGGGAGTGCCTTCGGCACGGTGATTCTGTGGGAAGTTAGCACGTCAGGAGTAACCCCAACACCACAACTCACGGCAGATGTCAATGGTGATGGTGTTGTTAATATCCAAGATCTGGTAATGGTCTCTTCACAGTTCGGTCAGACAGGTGAAAGCAAAGCGGATGTCAACGACGATGGCGTTGTTAATATCCAAGATCTCGTCTTGGTAGCAGCCGCATTTGGAGACGTACCCGCTGCCCCGATAGCACGACACGCCGCTAACGAAAGCCTCACGCCAGAGGTTGTGCAGCAGTGGTTGGCTGCTGCCAAACAATTGGCGCGTACCGATGCTACCGCGCAACGCGGCATTGCCGTGCTGGAGGTGCTCCTCGCTGCCTTGACACCGAAAGAAACGGCACTTCTGCCTAACTATCCCAACCCATTCAATCCAGAAACATGGATACCTTATCAATTAGCGAGACCTTCGGAGGTCAATGTGTCAATCTATGCTGCAGATGGGAAACTCGTTCGGATGCTAAAATTAGGGCAACAGGCAACTGGCGTTTATGTGTCTCGGAGCCGCGCAGCGTATTGGGATGGGAAAAACGAAGTCGGTGAATCTGTCGCAAGCGGCGTGTATTTCTATACACTCAAAGTAGGCGATTTCACGGCAACGCGTAAGATGCTAATTCGGAAGTAGGGATGTAAGCAGTGATAATACGCCACTCTTACAGAAGAGGGAACTGGGCGGCCCCAAACTATTCCCCCAGTTTTTCAAAAAACTGGACATCCAGCCATTTTTATGATATTCTATAACTCATCACTGACTTGGAAAAATCTGGCTCATTAACATAGATAGAAAGCGAAGCCATCCGAATTTCAAATCGGTAAAAACATTGAGGAATTTTTGAACGGTACGGGTAATAACTAAGGAGGAACAGGTGAAAACGTATACATTTGAGGTTGTCATAGAAGAGGACGAGTGGCTCGACGAGCGTATCAAGGACCCTGTTTGGCGAGCTTATGTTCCTACATTGGTGCATCAAGGTGTTTCGAGTTGGGGATATAACCAAAAAGAGGCTTTAAAGAATCTGCAAGACGCGGTGGACCTCCTCTTTGAATATCTATTGGAGCAGGAAGAAGAAATCGATCTTGATTCGCTCATGCGACATCAGGAAGAGGGTTCTTCTGAATCCTGTTCGCAAATTCAGGTCAGCGATGTGCCTCTTATCGCTGTAACTGTTTAATATCAGGAACTTAAAAATTGCCTACGACATTAACACTCCCACCCATAATAATCACAGGCGCAGGGGCGGCCGAGAACGTCGGTGAACAAGCGAGACGGCTCGGTGCAACGAACGCACTCATCGTAACCGATCCGGGTATAGCTAAAATCGGATACGCCGATAAGATCGCCCAAAATTTACACGCTGCTGGAATCGGTAGCACTTGTTTCTCTGATGTCACACCCGATCCGACTTTACAAAATGTGCGAGACGGACTAAAGCAGTACTCTGACGAAACCTGTGATGCGATTGTGAGCATCGGTGGTGGCAGCGCGATTGATTGTGGAAAAGGCATCGCCATGAAACTGACCAACAGTGGCGATTTTGCCGATTACATGGGAGTGGACAAAATTCCAAATCCCGGAGCACCGCTTATCGCGATACCGACGACAGGCGGCACCGGCAGCGAAGTCTCCAAGGTTATGGTCATTACGGATACCGAACGGAATGTCAAGATGATGCTCAGTAGTGCTTGTCTATTGGCACATATCGCGCTCGTGGATCCACTGCTGTCCCTCACAACGCCGCCACATCTAACGGCAGCGGTCGGTGTTGACGCGTTGACGCACGCAATAGAGGCATACATCTCCAAGCGCGCACAACCGATAACCGATGCACTTGCATTGAAAGCGATTGAGATGATTTCGGGGTCGCTACGGCAAGCGTGGGCGGATGGTGAAAATATTCCCGCACGCACGGATATGATGATCGGTGCGTCTATCGCAGGGATGGCGTTCAGCAATTCCTCTGTCGCTCTGGTCCATGGCATGTCGCGTCCGATCGGTGCGTATTTCCACGTTCATCATGGACTCTCGAATTCGGTGTTGTTACGCGATGTGATGGCGTTTAGTGTTGTCGGCGCGCCTGACCGCTTTGCAGATATTGCACGTGCGATGGGTGAACCCCTCGATGGGTTATCCCCGATGCATCAGGCAGACGCAGCCGTTTCTGCCGTTGAACGACTCGTCACCGATATTCAGATGCCGCGACTTGGCGAAATTGATAAAATTGACAGAGATAAATTTGAGGACGTGATTGAACAGATGGCAGCGGATGCCATCGCAAGCGGAAGTCCAGCGAACAACCCGCGGCAGGCTACCGCTGAAGAGATCGTTGTGCTATATCGTCAGTGTTTTTAGTAGTAGGCACGCTCCGCCGTGCTGTTCACACTTATAAATATCTGATGCCTCGTGCACTTCTAAGAAAAACAACCATAGCATTTCTGCTGTGCCTGTCCCTTGCCGGATGTGAGACCTCTGATGTGCTGCTTCCTGAAAGCAGCGCACCGATTTATTATGGAACGATTGATAGCATTGATGCTGTCTACGATGGCGACACGATCCGGGATGTAGCGATCTTAATTTATCCGTTCTATTCGCCAACGCCGGGCATGAGCGAGGCACAATTAACGCTCTGGCCCGGTATTGAACGCCGCGCCGACGGTATTTATAGCATCACAGACATCAGAATAGCAGGGATAGACACACCTGAAAAGCGTCCAATCCGCGGTGACCGCACCGAAGCCTCCATTCAACGGGAAAAAGAACGTGCCGAAGCCGCAACGGACTTTCTCAAACAGCTTCTCATTGACAACAGCAAAGACGATGGCACCCTCGGATTTGTGGTTCAGAATCCAGAATTGGATAAATACGCAGGTCGTACAGTTGCTGATGTGATATGTTTCAAAGATGGTGTGTCTACTAATGTTGCGGAGGCGTTGTTGGAAGTAGGACACGCCGTTGTCTATGACGGCGGCACAAAAACGTATGATTGGGGTGCAGAATAGACAAAAAGGAATAGTTTGTGAACAGACTTAAGATTGTTGTCCCTGGTGATTCGCCACCACAAATCCAAGGCTCACTGCATCTCGAACGCCTGAAACCCTACGGCGATGTTGTGCTCTATACCGACCGGCCCGAGACTGACGCAGAGAAAATTCGCCGCGCCGAAGATGCAGACATCCTCATCAATTCACGCGGGCTCGTCAAGTGGCCCGCAGAAATGCTACGTCAACTCCCTAAGCTCAAGTTGATTTCGCTTTGCTCCATCGGAACGGATATGATTGGACTTGAGGAGGCGAAAGCGCGCGGCATTACTGTTTGCAATCAACCCGGACGCACCGCGCCGGTTGTCGCGGAACACGGGTTCGGGTTGATGTTCGCGCTCGCCAAACGTGCGGCATTCCTCACAGCCTCTATGAAGGCAGGCGGATGGCCCCGTATGGACAATATCTACCTGCAAGGGAAAACTTTAGGGATTGTCGGCACTGGGCATATCGGGGCAGAGATGGCACGTCTCGGACGAGCCGTCGGGATGAACGTTATCGCGTGGACGTATCACCCTTCAGCAACACGCGCTGCGGAACTCGGCGTTCAGTTTGTCTCTCTGAACGAACTCCTCCGGACTGCCGATGTTGTCAGTCTACATGTCAGACTGACGGAGGAGAGCCACCATCTCATTGGTGAACGTGAATTCGGCTTGATGAAACCGGGCGCGCTCGTAATCAACGTTGCCCGTGGCGGAGTCCTTGACACCGACGCACTGATCCGTGCATTAAACAGCGGACACCTCGGCGGTGCTGCGATTGATGTTTATGATCAGGAACCAGTCCCGGCAGACCATCCGCTTTTAACGTGTGAACAGGTGATTCTAACACCGCACTGTGCCGATATGACCCCTGAAGGTGTCGAACTTCTGAACGAGGGCGCGGTGGACAATATCATTGCTTTTCTTGAAGGCACACCTAAGAATGTGGTAGTTTCTTGAAGGGACTGACAATGGGAGAAAATCGAGAGGAAACCCCCATAGTTAAAAATATTAAAAATATCGGGGTTGATACAGGGGGTACCTTCACAGACATCGTGATGCGTATCAACGGGGACCTGTTTACGCACAAAGTCCTATCTACACCCCAAAATCCAGCGCACGCTGTGATACAAGGCGTAGGTGAAATCCTGCGTCTCCACAACACTGATGCTGAACATCTTGAAATCGTCCACGGGTCAACGGTAGCGACAAACGCGCTCCTTGAACGGAGAGGCGCACGCATTGCACTCGTTACAACGAAAGGCTTTGAAGACGTTTTAGAGATCGGCAGGCAGGCGCGTCCGAGTCTCTACGATTTCTTTGTAGAGCGTCCAGCACCGCTCGTCCCTGCCGACAGACGTTTCGGTATATCGGAACGGACACTCCACACAGGCGAAATCCAGACCGAGATTGAACCGGCCGATTTAGAGAAACTTGCCTCTGAACTCGCTACCTTGCAACTTGATGCAGTCGCAATCTGTTTCCTTTTCGCCTATGTCAACCCCCAAAACGAACGGATTGTTGCGGAACACCTCGCACGGCTTGGGATACCGATTTCATGTTCACACGAGGTTCTACCGGAATATCGGGAGTACGCACGGTTCAGCACTACCGTTGCGAACGCGTACATCCGTCCCACCTTAGAACGGCACCTCTTTACACTGACAGATTCTGACTTGCTGGGCAGTTTTAACGAAACCGTAGCCCGTAATGAAACGGAGGGGTTTTTGCTTGGGCGTTTCTTCAACTCGAACACGAAAAACGTCAAGAAACAAGCGACCGATACTTATCCGCAAGGAAAAATTAAAAAATCGTTCCGTCTGATGCTTTCCAACGGCGGTAGTGTTTCCGTAGAGGCATTTCAGGGAAAATTACAGGTTGAAAACTTGCCGTCCCAAGATACGTCTGTTGGTATCCGCACGGTTCTTTCTGGTCCCGCGGGTGGCGTTCTCGGCGCGTATCAAATCGCTAAAACTGCTGGCTACGACCAGATCATCACATTTGATATGGGTGGCACCTCGACAGATGTAAGTCTCTGTGATAACGGTATCTCACTCACGACGGAAAGCACGATCAGCGGTCTTCCGATCAAGGTGCCATTGATTGACATCCATACCGTCGGTGCAGGTGGTGGTTCTATCGCGACTGTGGACGCGGGTGGCGCGCTGCGCGTTGGACCGGAGAGCGCGGGCGCAGTCCCAGGTCCGATATGTTATGGAAACAACGGAGAAGACATCACCGTAACCGACGCAAATCTCTTTTTAGGACGCATCGCCGCGACCCAGTTTTTAGGGGGTGCGATGTCACTTGACCTTGATAAACCCCGTGCACACATTGAAAAATTTGCGGCGCGACTCGGCATCCCCGCGTTGCAAGCCGCCGACGGTATTCTCAAAGTCGCCAACGCAGCCATGGAACGTGCCATCAAAGTCATCTCTGTGGAACGTGGATTTGATACACGCGATTTTACACTCGTCTCTTTTGGAGGTGCTGGCGGTTTGCACGCTGCATTTATGGCAGAAAACCTCGGTATTGAAACAATCCTGATTCCACCAAACGGCGGTTTGCTCTCCGCTTACGGAATGCTCTTCGCAGATGTCGTCAAAGACTATTCACAAACGGTGCTATGGCGGTTTGAAACAGACAGCGAAAGGCTTGTTGAAGCATTAAACGCTGGGTTTGACGAACTCTTAACCCGTGCGGAAAATGAGATGGAACCGGAAGGGTTCACGCCGGATCAACTTAAGATTAACCGTTCACTTGATATGCGATACGAAGGACAGTCTTATGAACTCAATATCCCCTATTTTACCGAAACAGGCGCGTATCTACAGGAGACACAAGTCCTTGTTCAAAAATTTCACGCCGCACACGATCAGCGGTTCGGTTATGCGCGCACCGACGCACCGGTCGAAGTCGTAAACCTCCGACTTACGGCAACTGGAGAAACCGATAAACCGCCTATTCAACCCGCACCACTTGCGGATGCTGATCCTTCTAAAGCGTTTACCGGCCAAAACCGTGTTGTGTTTGAGGGTGAAGCACTCACAACCGATTTCTACCGCCGCGAGGTGTTGCGTCCGGGCAACCAAATCGCAGGACCCGCTATCGTAACGGAATTCAGCGCGACGACTGTCATACCCGCAAATTTTTCGGGTGTTGTTGACGTGTATCAGAATCTGATTTTGACGAAGAAATAGCAGCTCGCGAATTCCTTGACACGCCATATCCAGTTTGATATACTTTCAACACCTGAAAATTTCGCAGGACGAGGAGATAAAAAATGGCTATACCGAGTCGTCGAGAGATGCGTTTGGCACTACTTCAGCATACCGTTGACGGAGAAGAGCATTATTGGCAAACGCTGAAAGAGACAGTAGCAGACCACTTCGCCCTCACCGTATCGGACAGACAACTTCTGAATCAGCGTGGCAATAATCTGTTTAACGCTAAATTGTACAAGATTTTGAACTATTATATGCGAGCTGAAGGATTCGTTGAGTTGACTCGATATGCGGGTTACTATAGGATCACAGATCGTGGGAGATATGTCCTGCAGCAACCGCTGGAAGCCATCAATTCAGCCTTCTGGATACAGTTCAAGCTGCCGAGTGTTGATGCTGTTATACCTGTCCTTCTCCAATATCTCGGTGACCGAGAGGCACGTCACTATTTGATGGTCCGGGATACGCTTACGGTTCATTTTTCTATCACACCCGCGCAGCAGAAAGCCTCCGGGTGCAGTCTTTTGTGGAATAAACGGTGGGGTGAGGCAGTCAGAGCACTCCGTCGTGTTGATTTCATAACGTTAAGTTCAGGTTACTATCAGATAACCGATCTCGGATTCGAGGTCCTCCAAGCGCCTCCGGAAGTTATTGATACCGCTTTTTTAGAGACATTTCGCTTGCCAAGCGGTGAACTTGAACGGCTCCTCCTCCAGTCTATTGCTGACAAGGGTCCCAAACCTCGTGAACATTTTATAGATGATCTTGTAACGCCCTTGAGAACCGACACATATCCAAATGGTGCCGAGCCTTGGATGCGGTGTTGCCATAGAGCAATGGTTCAGTTAGAGCGTGGTGGTCTGGTAACCTCAATCGGTGATAAATCTCTTTGTCAGATAACACCCATCGGACGCGCATCGCTAATCTTAGAACCCAACGAATTTCCGTTCGGTTTCATCACACGGATTAAGGAGGCAGCCTCGCTGTTACAAGAATTAGGGCCAGTATCACGTAATGCTGAATGACATAAAGGACGGGTTTAAAACACACGTCTATTCGCAATTGCTCGCTATTTAACCGCAAGGAAAATTAAAAATATGAAGATTACAGATGTAAAAACGATTCTGACAGCACCGAATGGTACACGACTCGTCGTTGTTAAAATTGAAACGAGTGAACCCGGTTTATACGGCATCGGTTGTGCGACGTTTACACAACGTCCCCTCGCTGTAGCGACAGCCGTTGATGAATATCTTAAACCCTTCCTCATTGGGAAAGACCCGACGAACATAGAGGACATCTTCCAGACCAGTTTTGTCAGTTCTTATTGGCGAAATGGACCCGTGCTGAACAATGCGCTCAGCGGTGTGGATATTGCCTTGTGGGACATCATGGGCAAACGTGCCAACATGCCTGTCTACCAACTGCTCGGCGGTAAATGCCGTGAAGCCGCAACGCTTTACGCACATGCAGGCGGCGGTACTTTCGAGGAAGTAGAGGAGAGCATCCGCCGCTATATGGAGCAAGGCTATCGCTATGTCCGCGCACAGGTCGCAATACCGGGGTATTCGACGTATGGCGCGGGCGGTGGGAAGCGGAGTTCGCCTGCTTTTGAACCGACACCCTATGTCAATACCATCATCAAACTCTTTGATCATTTGCGCACAAATCTCGGCGACGAGGTCGAACTCCTCCACGATGTGCATGAACGTATCCCACCCATCCAGGCGATTAATCTCGCCAAAGGACTGGAACCGTATAACCTCTTTTTCCTTGAAGACCCGTTTGCGCCGGAAGATGTTGACTATTTCCAGCTGATGCGTCAGCAGACGAGCATTCCCATTGCGATGGGAGAACTCTTCAACAATCCGAATGAGTACGTCCATCTTATCAAGGACCGGCTCATTGACTTTATTCGGGTACATATCTCACAGATTGGTGGTATCAGTCCGGCGCGTAAACTCGCAGCGTTTTGTGAATTCTTCGGCGTACGCACGGCATGGCACGGTCCAGGGGATGTCTCCCCTGTCGGGCATGCTGCCAATGTTGCACTGGATCTGGCGTGCTATAACTTCGGGATTCAGGAGCAGCACGTCTTCGGTGAAAACACCAAAGAGGTCTTCCCGGGGTGCCCCGAAATTCGAGACGGTTGTTTTTGGGCAAATGATAAACCCGGACTCGGTATGGATCTAAACGAGGAACTCGCGGCACGCTTCCCGTTCCCAGAACATCCGCTCAATGGCGGTTGGGCACCCGTACGTCGAATGGACGGCACGGTCATCCGACCATAGGTGAAATAATAGCATTGGTAGAATATGAGACGTATTGCTTCTGCTGCTTTTGCCCTCTTGACAAGTTTCGCATACGCAGAGATCCAGTTTACGCGAGTGACTGACGAAGCTGGTATCCAATTTCGTCATTTTAACGGCGCGACTGGCGAAAAGCATCTCATGGAAACAATGGGCGGCAGTGCCGCTTTCTTCGATTACGATAACGATGACAACTTGGATCTCTATTTCGTCAACGGGGCACCGCTCACTGTAGGAGGGGTTTTTAATCCCGATGCCCTGTTACCCACAAATCGACTCTATCGGAATAATGGTGACGGCACCTTCAGCGACGTGACGCAACACGCTGGCATCGGCGACACCGGTTACGGTATCGGTTGTTGTGTCGCCGATTACGATAACGATGGTAACCCTGATCTGTTTGTTACCAACTTCGGGCAGAATGTCCTCTATCGCAACGACGGCGATGGCACTTTTACGGACGTAACAAACGACACGGGTCTTTTGAGTGAACCTTGCTTCTCAACAGGGTCTGCCTTTGCCGATTACGATAACGACGGTTGGCTTGATCTCGTTGTTGTCAACTATGTATTGGTTGATTTAGCGTCCGCACCGGATTGTTCGCAAGCCGGGATACCTGCATATTGTCGACCAGAAGACTTTCCTCCGACATCGGATGTGCTTTACCGCAACAACGGTGATGGCACTTTCACCGATGTAACGCAGGATGCCGGGCTTACTGCACTCGGCAGAGGACTCGGTGCAATCTGGACGGATGTTGATGGCGACGGTTCCCCTGACCTTTACATCGCCAATGACCGAGAACCTAATTTCTTGTACCGAAATAACGGCGATGGCACTTTTACAGAACTCGCTGAATTGCACGGCATTGCACGCAACGAACATGGCGATGTTGAAAGCAGTATGGGCATTGATACAGCCGACTACGACAACGATGGCGATTTTGATGTGATCCTTACCCACTACCAAGCCGAAACGAATACGCTCTACCAAAACGACGGAAATGGGGTCTTTTGGGATGTCACCGCGCAAAGCCATTTGGGTGAACCGACGCTCTTGCCGTTGGCGTGGGGCACCGGATTTACCGATTTTGACAATGACGGTTGGCTGGACCTCTTTTTCGCGAATGGGCATCTCCACGATAATATCGAAGAACTCGAAGAAATCGGGGTTTACAAACAGCAGAATCAACTTTTCCGCAACCAAGGCGACGGAACCTACACGGCTATTTCCGATCTGGCTGGTGATGGTATGTTAATTGAGAAGTCCAGCCGTGGGGCGATTTTCGGAGACTACGATAACGACGGCGATCTGGACATCCTTGTCGCGAATATTGCTGATACACCGGATCTACTTCGGAACGATACACCACAGGTGCATCATTGGTTAGGGATTAAGCTCGTCGGTGAAAAGTCAAATCGCGATGGCATAGGTGCGAAAGTGATGCTTCAGAGTGGCGACATAAACCTACTCAGAGAAATAAAAAGCGGGGCAAGTTATCTCTCACAAAACCCACATCGGCTCTTGATTGGGTTAGGCACAGCAGGTCAAGTTGATCAGATAGTTGTCCACTGGCAGAATGGCGTTCAGGAGGCCATTGAAAATGTGCAATGCAATCAGATATTGACAATTCGAGAGGGAGAGGGTATCATATCAGATTAAGTTAGTTAATTGAACAAGTTTCCGATAACCTTTATGGAGGAGAATCTAATGGATAGCAGGTTCTTTGTTACGATCCTTACGTTTGTGGTAGCATTTATGCTCACTGCAAATCCGTCCGTACTGGCGAAAGTTGACCCGGCAGATCTTGTGGGCATGTGGCTGTTTGAAGAGGGCGCGGGTGATGTCGCTAAGGATACTTCCGAGGCAGGAAACGATGGGACCATTGCCGGACCCAAGAAGTGGCGCGACGGAAAGTTCGGACAGGCACTCGAATTCAATGGCAATGATGTTTATGTAGAAGTAGAATCCAACAAGAGCATTACGCTTGAAGAGTTAACGATCGTTGCTTGGGCGAATCTGGAGCCGTCGAAAGGCGCGCGCTGGCAATCTATTATGATGCGCGGTCAAAATCCACGGAACTATTTGTTGGCTGTGGATAGGGATCGGCAAACACTTCAACTCAGTATTACCAAAGGGGCACCGGGGGCATGGGCGGGTCCGATTGGGGGTCCCGTCGTCACAGGTGACGGATGGCATCACCTTGCAGGCGTTATCGGCGAAGATGCTGGATTGGTTATCTACACCGATGGTGAGGAGGTCGGCAAGCAACCGTACTCAGAACCGAGTCTCGATGCCGATCCAGGTCGGATGCGGATTGGGGACGGATCAAACGGTGGACACCAATGTGAAGGCTTACTTGATGAGGTCGCGCTCTTCAGCGTGGCACTTGAGCAGGACGACATCAAAGAAATCATGGATGAAGGACTTGAAAACGCAACAGGCTTGTTGGCAGTGGAACCCGAAAGCAAATTGGCAACAACGTGGGGAAAACTGAAGACCGGCTTGTAGTTTGCTATTTTCGTTCTTGACGGATCTCTACCAAACCTTCTTGATAAAGCCGATTATCAGGTGCCAGTTCAATCGCCTTTAAAATCGCTGTTTCTGCTGCATCGTATCTCCCGACCTTATAGCATAACCACGATAAAGTGTTGTAATAAGGAGCGGCATCGCGGGATAATTCTGTCGCACGGCGTGCCAATTCAACCGCCTTTTCCAAATTCCGATCGTGTTGTCCATACAGATAAGCGAGTCCGTGGTATGCCACTGCCGCTTCCGGTGCGAGCGCAATAGCGCGCTGGTAATGTGTCTCTGCTTCATCAAACTTATTCTTCGCCGCGTAGAGCGTGCCGAGCATCGTCAAGGTTTCTGGCAAATTGGTGTCAATCTCAAGCGCGCGGTGGAACTGCTTTAAGGCGTTCTCTCCATCTCGGTTCTGCATATACGCCATACCGAGATTCTGATAAATCTCTGCTGTCTCTAAGCCGAGTTCAATAGCATATTCATAATGTGTAATCGCTTGTGTCGGATCCCCTTGTTCCAATTTAACGCTGGCGAGTCCAGCGGATATTTGCGCAATGTGGGTATCCAATATACCGTATGTGCGAGCTCGCTGAAATGTACGAGCCGCTTCTTCATATCTTTCGTGTTTGAGATAGGTATTCGCAAGTTTGAGCAGCGCCTCGGCTTTTTCATCGGTATCCGCAACGAAAACGGCTTCAAGGTGTTTCTGGATTTCTGTGTCCGCCGCCTTTAAAGCACGAAACCCCTGCATCGCCTTTTCAGCTTCGGATATATTTCCAGTTTGTCGGTGGCATCGGGCGAGTTGGTAGTATGCATTCGGCATCGTCGGCACCAACGCAACGGTTTTTTTATACGCGGCAATCGCAGCGTGCCAGTCTTGCTGACGGCTATAAAGTACACCGAGATGGTAGTGTGCTTCGGCAAGATTTGGATCTTCCGCGATGGCTTGTTCCTGTGTGCTGATTGCCTTCTCAATCTCTCCACGTCCGGCATAGATTCTACCGAGGTTATGATGTGCCTCGGCAATACCTGCTACGCTTTGCTGCACCACTTCCGTATAGCGTCGGATTGCGTCATCAAACCTACCCTGTCGGTAAGCGATGTAACCCAACCCTAACAACGCTTGTGATATTGCACTCTCGGTTTCTGCGCTGCGTGCTTCGACGATTTCCGAGTGCAGCGCGTCTTGATAGGCGCGAGTCGCTTCCGCATAGCGACCGAGTTCGGCGTAGGCGTACCCTAAACGGGCAAGCGTCTTTCCATTTTTCTCTGCACTGGTGAAGTGTTGGATGGCTTCTTCGTAATTTTCGAGTTGAAGTGCCGATATCCCGAGTTCGTAAGCGTTTTGGGCAATAGCAAAGTGCCCACCTAACGTATAAAGACATAATGTGATAGATAGCCAACGAAGTGAGATTTTCATCGTTATTTTGCGGCGTACACGCCCAAATGCGACGTGCATTCACCTGACGAGACAAAGTAAATGGGTTTAGTCAAACCCCAACCGTTTGACCTCTGTCTGCAGAAAAATCCCAGTCTTTTCACGCACCTGCTGTTGGATATATGCGACTAACTGCAGCACGTCTTCTGCTGTCGCATTATCAATATTAAGGATGAAATTCCCGTGTACCGTGGACACCTCTGCACCACCGATACGGTAGCCTTTCAATCCGCTAATGTCAATCAACCGTCCAGCGGAATCACTGGGTGGATTCTTGAACATACATCCCGCATTCTCTTCAGCGAAGGGTTGTGTTGCGACTTTTTGCTTGTAGAACGTTTGCATCCGCTCAGTGATAGTGTCAACATCTCCGGGTTCAAGTGCCAGCGTCGCACCTGTAACACAGAAATAGGTGTCTAAACCGCTGTGTCGATATTCAAAGTGTGCTTCAGCGTGGGTTAAGTTAATAATATCTCCAGCGTCGTCCATGACCGTGACATCTGTAACGACATCTCCGAAACTGCTGCCCCATGCACCAGCGTTCATAATCAGCGCACCGCCAACGGATCCAGGGATACCGAGCGCAAATTCTACACCGCTCAAGCCATGTTGCGACATTGTTTTTGACAGTGCTGGCAGCGCGAGTCCCGCACCCACCGAAACGACTTTCCCGGTAACCTTCAATTTCGCCAATTCACCGACTAACCTGATACCGATACCTTTGAAGCCACTATCACTCACCAGCAGATTAGACCCGCGACCGATAACCGCAATCGGAACGTCCCACTCTTTGTGAAAACGCGCCAATGCCGTTAATTCGGAGACCGTGCTAACTTCAATATAAGCCGTCGCTTCACCACCGATACCGAAGTGGGTATGTTTTGCAAGCGGTTCTCCAAATCGGAGTCGTGAGCCGGGTCGCGTTACAATTTCCCGTAGTGCATCTTTCCAATCCATTCTCCCCTCCCTTTCTCTCTATTATAGCATATACATTGAAGGGAGTCAAAGCCTGAAAAGAACACGCTAAACGAATTATGCTTGTAGGAGCGACCTCTTGGTTGCCATTTCCTGTCTGAACACGCAGCACCTAAATCTGATGTGGCATCTGTTGGTAAGCGTGCTTTGTAAGTGCTCCGATTGTAAAATTTACTATAGTTGCCCACATTTCAGCCCCAATGGGGCGACATGTATATCGCAGCTTGCGGGAAATAAAAACGAACCTTTTCTGAACACATCTGACTAAACATGCGAAACTAAAATGTGAACGCCTTCGTAAAAACATTAGAAGTATTCACACAACCCAAAATCTTATAGGAGAAATGAAAATGAAGCAGAAATTTTTTACAATCAGCGCAATCGCAGTCCTCGCAATCGTCGGTCTTTTCATGTTTGAACATGCAACGTCGGCACAACGTCCGGACCGGAACGCTCAGAATCAACAACGTGGAAATCGTCAGGGTGGTGAACGCGGCAATAGAGGCGGAGCGCAGGGGATGATGAACCCCATGTCTATCGTTGACAACTCTTGGATTGACTTGACGTTTGCTGTGAAAGTGGATGATGAGACACTCGTAAAAGCACGGCCTGTCTATCAGACGACTCGTGACAAATTTGCAGCGAAGATGACAGAATTACGCGCCTCCGGTGATTGGCAAGCAATGCGGTCCGAAATGCAGAAACTTGTTGCGACAGTCGGACCCGAATTCCAAGCAGGTCTCAAAGAGGTGTTAACGGAAGAGCAGATGACTAAACTCAACGAATTGACGAAAAAGCGTCAGGCAGAACAGCAACAACGTGGAAATCGCCAGGGTGGTGAACGCGGTCGTCGTGGCGGTGGTAATCAGTAGTTGTCGCACAGAATCAAATGCGAGTCTCATTCGGGCATTTATATCGGGGTCGGGCATATTGCCTGACCCTTTTCTTTTTAAGGTGAAGCCGATAAATCTCAGTGTGCTTCATCTCACAATGCCACAGTGTCTAAATCCTGAGAATCCTAATTCAGACAATTACACTTAACCAGAAAACAATCACTAAAATCATCTCCCACTGCGTTCTTCGACCCACCGAAGAATCATTTCTCGGTTTTCCGTGTCACCGTGCTGCTGGAACCAGTTAGCGAGATATTTACCCGTTTCAATGAGAACCACGTCCATCGCTTCGGATTTAGATTTCAATGCGGATTGATATTTTTCGATTGCCGCATTCGTCTGTTTTCGTCTGATTAAGGTAAGGGCGAGGGCACATCGGACCTTGGTGAGGGTATCGATTTTCATTTTATCAAAACGGTGTCGGATCAGCTGTGATTCTAACGACAATAGATTCCTGAATGCTGGCATATTAATCGGATCTTTCTGGAGAACGGTTTCAAAACCCGCAAGTGCTTTTTGGTGTTCACCCTCCACGAGATAGAGATAACCAAGCGTGTTGTAAATCTCAATGTTTCGCTTAGATTCTGGGATCCGCTCGAATTCAGCGATAGCGGCACGGTATTGTCGTTGTCCCATGAGCGAATTCCCGCGCCGGATTCGGAGGTTAATCTCTTCCTCCTTCGCTTGCGCGTTCCCCGGTTCTTGTGCCAAAACGCGCGACACCTCTACAGCGGCGCGTTCGTAGTTCCCCGCACCTTGATAGGCATTTGCGAGACTCAAACGCAAATTCAGGTCGGTCGGCGCGAGTCTGAGTGCTTTCTGAAGCAGTTGGATCGCTGTGGTGTACTCTTCAGTATCACTGAGGCTCCGGGCATAATGGTGATAGGCAGCGGTAAGGTTATGTAGCGCGTGCTCAGCGTTGGGATCGGTGTTGTAAACGTGTTGGAACGCCGATAGTGCCTCAGCATAGTCGCCTTTTTTTAGATATAACTCCGCAAGTAAGTTGCGGATCTGCATTTCGTGCGGATGGAGTTTCTGTAATTCGAGATAGGTGTTCACGGCTGCGTCTAATTCGTCTGCTTCGGTGTGCGCGTTCGCTTTTCGGGTGAACACATCGCCTAAATTTGTACGGGCAATACCGAGCGTCGGCATTAGCAACAACGCGTTACGATACGCATCAATTGCCGCATCCCATTCGCCACGATTTCGCAGGGTGACCCCGTAGTTGTTATAGCATTCGGCAAGGTGGTGCTTCGTGAGCGCATCGACGGGGTTAATATCAATCGCTTTCTGATAGTAGTTGATCGCTGTTTCAAATTGCCCCACTTGCGCGTATCCGTTGCCCATCAGTTGATAGGTCGGGGCATCGAGCGGATCCATCCGAAGCACCCTTTCAAAAGTAGCCGTGGCGACCTCAAAGTCTTTCACCGCCAATGCTCTGAATCCTTTAGCTCGGAGGAGTTTGTGTAGATTTCGCCGTGCAGCTTTGTGATACGGTGCGATGTGAAGTGCTTTTTCAAACGCCTCTATCGCCTTTTCTGCCTCTTCTTTCTCATAGTAGAAGATGCCGAGCGTATTGTAATCCGCTGGTGACGGTTTCTGTGTTATCCGTTTCTCAAGGAGTGCGATCGCGTCATGCGTTTTTCCGGTTTCATGGTAGACTTCAATCAGTTTCTCTATTGCGGGT
This sequence comes from Candidatus Poribacteria bacterium, assembly GCA_965208735.1. Taxonomy (GTDB): domain Bacteria; phylum Poribacteria; class WGA-4E; order WGA-4E; family WGA-3G; genus WGA-3G. Next base: position 1,868,199 of record CBDBPM010000002.1, on the reverse strand, counting down.
TGGAATTTAGCATCTAACTGCCTGCAGGTCAGAAAACTCCCGATTGCAGATGCTGTATCGTCTTTATCGAAATAGACGGTTCCGAGCAAATAGTGATGTCGGAGACGCTTTTGCTTTTCTGCGTAGGGTTTCTCTGCAATCTCGGATTTCAATACCCTGATAGCGATATCGTGTTGTGGTGTATGAAGCGGTGTATTGTAGAGTTTACGCAACGTGGTTATATCGCGTGTCGATGGCTGTTGCCCTGTTGCTGTCGGGTAACTAACATCACCGGGGTGCGGGCTGTGTCCCCATAACCCGATGGCGTGTCCAAACTCATGAAGACAGACCGTCCGCATCTCTTCCTGTGATAGTTCACCAATAGTGCCATCGCCTTCCAACATAAGTATAACCTCGACGGTAAACGGAGGCGAGGCGTTGGGTTCATCCGGTTCTTGTGCAACTATCTGTTTTGTATCCTTGAGGCGTGTGAGTTCCGCACTCCCGAGTCTCATGTCCTGAAAGTCGGTGTGGAGACCGCTGTGTCCCCAACTGACGCGGATATCGGCGTTCTGAGGTGCCTCAGTTTCTTCAAAGCGGATGTCGCCGTCGCTGGCGTCGTGCCATTCTTGCATGGCATATCGGATTTCGGGTAGATACGGGCTGTCTTTTAAAACAGGCGAGATGTAGACCCGGATTGGCATCCGTGTGAAACGGGTGATTCTGCCTTGAGAAAAAAGTGTAATGTGATCGAAATAGTCCGTATAAACTGACCCGTGAGCATCTCGTGCTATCGCAGTTTGAAGGTTTCCTGTGTTAAATAGTATGAGCGTGAGACTGATTAATGTAAGATTCAAGATGTTTTTAGAACCAGTTTCGACCTTAACAAGTTTTGACAACAACCTACGCCAGAAAGTGTATTGTGTCCTAATTTTCATTCAGAGATTCCTTTAACTCCGGCTCGCGAGTTTGTTTGCGAAGATACTGATTAACCCACCTAACATCACATACCCAAAAATCACCTCTAAAGTGACGAGGAAACGCGCAGCGGTATTATCCGCTACCACATCACCGAAACCGAGTGTCGTGAAAGTAACGACGCTAAAATAGAAGCAGTCCCAGAAAGTTAACGGCTGCCCGCTATATGTCCCTGTGATTTGATGAAAGTGTGGTGTGATATCTGCTAACCATAACGACATCCACGCTGGAAACGGGAATCTGTACGCAATCGCGAATAGAAAAACAAAAAGGGTGGACCAAGATGCCCAGAGTGCTAAACTCCGTCCATAATCGGAACTCCATCGCCATAAATGCGCCAACACCGGATTCGCTTGGTTGAAGGCACGAATGAACTGTTGGTCGGCGACGTATCGTTTGAAGAAAGGGTTCTCGACCTCATCTACGTGTTGACTATCTAAATAGAATAGGACTTACGCAAAGTTGACGACAATAGAAGGCTTTTTGATCTCTCGTCGCAGATAGTCCTCGTATAAACTTTCTTTCAGGCGGTAAATCGTTTGACCCGTCGTGCGCGCAGCACGCGTCAAACTGACCCAGACCCACAAACAACAGGCAATATGATTGCGTTGTCCACGATGTTGACGACTTTGGCACTTGCTGATACCTGTCGTTTGCTTGAGCTCACGATGAAGTTGCTCAATCTTCCAACGAACGCGACATTCTTGCTGCGTCGCAGTCACATCCGATTGAGATAAATCGTTGGTGGCAATATATTCCGTGCGTCTGGTGCCGGACGCTATCCGAAACAACTTCACTTGGTGGCCTTTCGGAAACTTGTAGATATGAACACGTTTACCCTGTCGCAACTCTGATTCTGTCCACGTCAGATCATCTATCCGTTTGTGCGGGTCAACACCCTCAGTGTCATTGACGAGACGATTGCGTTTCAAGGGAGCATAATAGATTTTTGAGAGACTCTGAATCGTTTTTAGCACTGCCATTGAAGCATACCAAGAATCTACTAACACGACCCGAAACGGGAGATTTTTCACGAAGTAGGCGTTCTGCAACATCTCCTGAAGGTGTTGAAGTTTGGTTTTCGCGTCTCGGTCTGGATCATAGATACGGTAATCAATAATCCAATACTGATGCGTCTTCGGATTGACATAGACACATGTCACGAGACCGATGCCTTGGATGACACGTTTTTCGGAGCCACTCCACTGCCGGCGAACAGGTTCTATCTGTTTCGCATAAGGTTTTGGCATGACGGTATCATCAAAAAGAACGTATCCGTCTTCATCAAACTCAATATCGTTTCGCACCGAACGCCAGAGTTCACGGGCAGGGATACGTTCGGTATTCAGGAGACGATTGAGTTGATCATGGCTCCATTTCTCCGTATGATTGGCAAAGTGTGTCTGTGTGAAGTTCTGAAAACCGGCTAACAAAAATTGGCAATAATCCGAGAACAGCGGTTGTCTCTTTTCAGAAAGATTCATGCTCATCATAATTAAAAACTATAACACATTTTAATTCATTGCGTAAGTCCTAATAGAATTCGGTCGCACGATGCCGTTGTTTCTGAAGTTTCGCCTTGATAGAAGGGAAAAGAGTGTTTGGGACATACTGAATACCGCGAAAGGCAGCGACACCCACAAACTGAGCGGCGGTAAAGTTAGCCGTGCCGAGGAACGTGGCATTATTGAACGCTGTTGTTTCAGAGAACCATGTCCCGGTGCAGTCAAGTATACCTTGGAACAGCGCATGCCGAAAATTAACCGCATTGTAGAAATAAGCCTCATGAAATACGGCGTTTCTATGGAATTCAACCCTATGAAAATCGGCGACGTTGTTAAATCTCGCTCGCCAAAAGCTTGCACTCTTGTGGAAGATCGCACTGTGAAAATCGGCGCGTCTCTGAAAGATAGCCTCACGGAACGCACAGGAACCATGTAAGATGGCTTCATCTAAATCAAGATCTGCCTCAAAGAGCGTACGCCGAAAGTCCACATCTTTTTGGAAGACAACCGTCCGGAAATTGACGATATTTTTAAACGTACACCCCGTGCAAGAGAGACTCTTGTTGAAGATAATTCGATCCTTTTCGTCACGTTCCAATTCAGCGGAAAAGATATCAACAACCCCTTCAATGGTGCAATTTGTGAATGTAATGGATGTCGCGTCGCTTTGTAGTGCTTCAAGGAAGACTCGCGCTTTAATTGTTTCGTTGTGTTTCTCGTACATTTGTGTCTCTTACCTTATATTTTATAGTGAGGTGGGTATTGATACTGATTGTGGTCAAAGAGTGCTGGCAGCTGCCGAAGCACTACTTAGAATTCTGCAAGGAGATCGGCAAGCGGGTTTTCGAGAACGGGGTCCGCTTCCGACTGCACAATGGCATGGCTTATGCCGTCTTTAAGATGGTATACCTCAACATCATCCAGATTTAACCAACATAATTTCGGGGTAAGTGTCTCCATCTCTGCAGCAGCGTCCGGTTCTTTTTCTGACAATTGTCCTGCGGTTAATAGGTTTTTAAGAACTGCTAAAAGATACGGGCTATGGGTTGTTATAACAATCTGACTATCGATATGATTCCGCATCAGGGCAATGATATGCATGAGGTGTTTTTGTGCGATCGGATGTAGGTGTGCTTCTGGTTCTTCAATCACTCGGAAGATAACTTCATTGTAAAGCACGTTCATAAACATATCTTGTAGGATCCGTATGATATTTTGCTGTCCCGTTGATGCCCTTTCTAAAAAAGCGGCATTCTCGCCAGTCGGATGCGAAAAGAGTCGCGATTCTGAGATCTCACCTATAGTTTCGTATTCACTCTTTAAGATACATGAGATTTTTTTCAGGAGGAATTCCATCATCGGTTTATCGATACTCTCTGATTCCGCTTCCGCTTTTTCGTCGAAGATATTGTGAAAATTCTGTGTGCTGAAAGTATCAAGGAATTCTTCGTTCTTTTCCAAGAAGCGTGCGATGAGATGTAGGTTCATACGCGGGCGAGTCGCAGCACGCGTTTGGAGATCGCTTTTTATACCGCCATAGAAGATCCTTTTAAGCGCGTCTGGATAGTTGACAGCGATATTTCTATCCGCAGGAATGAAAAGGCTGTCCCGGTATGTACCGGCTAACTTCTCAGTGATGTCGCTTATCCCGATTGCCATCTTTAAAATGAAAAAGAACCGCTCGCTCGTTTTAGATTCTTGCTCGCTATCCGCTGAAGGCATATCTGCTTTTGTGGATGGTTCCGCAGCGGAATCGGGGTTGGAAACCGCTCTTACATGTTGTTTTTTGTCAAACTGTCTTAACTTTTCTTGTAAGGCGTGACAGAGCGTTTCAACTTCGTCCATAACGGCGGGCAGCTGGATCTCAAGCGTTTTTTCAGCGTCTAATGTCAGCGTGATTCTGCTGTCTGTTGTCCAGTGGTAAGTAATCTCAAACGGTTTTATGGTATCGTCATTATCTGTGATTAGTGCTAACTCGCTTGCATCGCCGAAAAATTCCCGAAATTTATACGAGATTTGTGCGCGAAATACCGTTGACAGATCAGGTGAATCGGGTTTTAGTTGTTCCGGCGGGTAAGCATTAATTTGTTTGATGTATTGCCGGAAATCGCGGATTAATTCGTGAAAAAAGTAGAGCAACTTCGCGAGAACGCTTTTGCCGCTGGCTGTCGCGCCGATGAAAACGACTAAGGTTTTATCCATGTCGATTTCTGCTTCTCGGATATTTATAAAGTTTTTGACAACCAGTTTAGGCATAAATTTTCCATAAGATAACGAGCAGGTGATTAAGACTGCACTTTTGTGAAGCGAGGGTTTAATCAGGTAGTTCTCAAGCAGCCGCTTCTTGTAGGAGCGACCTTTGGTCGCGATTCTTATTTGATCTCGTTTAACCGGGGATTTGTGTCCATCCGTTGCTTCCCCGGATGGCATCAATAGCGATTTGGTAGCGCCAACCCTCTTGAAATGTTAAATACGGGTCGTGTGGACGGTCCTCAATATCCGCGAGGAAATCTCGGACGAGCGCGACCCATTTGTTTTGGATGTCGTCCCCGATACGCGGTAGATCGTCTGTTAAAGTTTGTGGAACAGGCAATTCCTCAGACGTGTCCGCAATGTGTTTTGTGATAGGCGATAGGATATGTCCACCGCTGCCAACAAGCGTTCCGTGCGTCCCATAGAAATACCAACCGCCAGTTGGCGCACGGGTCGGTACACCTGGATGCGTCCGCATTGTTACGAGGATATTATTTTCTGTATGTGCCGTTTCAGGAGCCGCCAATTTGAAAAACGCCGAATAATCCCATTCTGCATCACACACCTGCCATTCAAGTTTCGATGCCTCTTCTGTTGTAATTTCTCTGCTCCGCCATACGCGAAAATCTCGGATCTCTGGCACAACAGGTGCTTGCCTAATAGCGGTTTTGGCTTCACCAACAGTCGAGATGACTTTCATACCGGTCATCCGTTCGAGCATACCGAGCCGATGTGTAAGTCCGTTGTTCAATGCACCGCCGCCGTGTGCCAAAGAACTCATCCAATTCCACGGTTTCACTGTCTTTGAAGAGGTATTGTGTGGAATCCGACGGCTGTATCCGACATCAACTGCTGTTAGTTCGCCGATGACGTGCTGCTGCGTCAACAGATCTCGTACGTAAGCGACGCTTGGATCGTATAGATGCGTTGCGGCGAAGCCGTGTTTCAACCCTGTGTCTTTGATGAGGTTATAGATATGTTCGGCTTCCGCTGCGGTGAGTGCTAAAGGTTTCTCGCTGATGATATGACACCCGAGTTCGACTGCTAACTCGATGACCTCAGTCCGTAGAATCGCGGGTGTTGTCAGCGCGACGATATCCGGTTTATGTTTCAGCAGACTCTGTCGCCAATCTGTTGAAGCCTCAGGTACGCCTAAACCGGAGGCAACTTTCTGGACAATATCTGGTTTTCTGGCACAGATAGCTAACACTTCAACACCGTAATGTTGAAACGCCTTTGTGTGTCCTTCCGCCGACCACCCTGCGCCGACAACAACTGCTCTTAATTTTTTTATCATCCTAATTTTCTATCTCTACTATAGTGCAATCTGTGTGAAAACTGCTAAAGTAAAATTGCATTTGGGAGATTTAATGAGATGCGGTATCGCGATTCGGAGATCGTGCCTACCGGAAACGTGATTTTAACTCCATCCCCGAATCCTAATGTTGTAAAAGTTACGATGCTAAAGTAAAAGGATTTCCAAAATGTTAAGTCTTCGTTTGCTTCGGTAACAGTTACTTGGTGAAAATGAGGCTTCGCTTCCTGAAGCCATTCTGGAAACCACGTCGGTGCTGGCATATACACAAATGAGAACGAAAGAGCAATCAACAGGGACCAGAGTGCCCAAAGTGCTAAACTCCGACCATAATCTGAACTCCATCTCCAAACCAATGCCCAAAACGGGTGTTTCTCCTTGAAAGCACGTATGTACTGTTGATCCGCCACGTAACGCTTGAAAAATGGATTCAAAACTCCATTAATATCTTCACTATCTAAATAGAATTCTGTTGGTTGTTCTGGCTGATGGGTAAATTTGCGCCGTACCCATTGCCATATCGTATCTGAATTAAAACTCACGTTTTGATAAGAGGCTGCAACAGCAAACCGTGCAGCCGTGAAATCGGTCTCTTCGCGAAACGTAGACTTATTGAAGACCACAGTGTCTGAGAATTGTGCTTGTACGAAATCTAATTTTTTGCTGAAAAACGTTCTACTGAAATGTGAAGCGTCTTGAAAGATTGCACTTCTGAAAACCGCGTTTTCTGAGAATTGCACATCGTTAAAATCTGCTACCTGCTGAAAACATGTTTTTGAAAAGCGCGCCGTTCCCTTAAAGACTGTTCCACGGAAAAGGGCTGGTCCTTCAAACACTGATTCTCCAAAGTCACTGGCGTTTTGAAACACAGTTTCACCAAAATGGACAGCATCTTGGAAAATCGAATTTCCAAAAAAGACCTCTTTTTCAAAAAAGGTTTTCTCGAATTTAAGAACGTTTTTGAACTCACACTGGATGCATACGATTTCCTTATCAACTATGAGTTGTTCTTCCGTTTCCACTGCAGATTTAGCCGAGAAGACGATTATGCCTTCAATTATACAATTTGTCAAGAAGATACTTTCATAATCCGCTCGCAAAATTGAGAGGAATGTGTCTGCATCAAGTGTCTGTTCGGTACCATGGTAAGCTTGCATTGTAAGCTCCATACGTCTCAAAAACTGTAAATGCGAAATTTTCGCGTTTAGACAGAAATGGTTATACGACAGTTCGACTTTTGAAACTGGTACTTACAGTGTGTCTCCAACAGTGAATATGTATGGTTATGCTAAGGTCATTTAGTTCTCCGATAAACGTAAACGCTAAATCGTCCCATTTTTCTGTAGAAGCGAGTGTTTTTGCTTGGGTATTTCTGCGTATTTCTTGTCGCTCGCGATTTTCCGAGCAAAATGGGTAAAACGCTTAAAACTGAATAGCCCTATGGTCATGCCAAGATTTCGTTGACAACTCGCGCTTTCTCTTCAACGCCAGTTAGGCGATGATCAAGTCCTTGGAACTTATAGGTCAACCGTTCGTGGTCAACGCCGAGTTGGTTGAGAATCGTAGCGTTTAGGTCGCGAACAGAGACAGGGTCTTTGACGATATTGTAACTGAAATCATCGGTTTCGCCGTGAACGATCCCACCTTTAATACCGCCGCCAGCCAGCCACATCGTGAAGCATTTCGGGTGATGGTCGCGCCCGTAGTTATCCTTCTTGAGCGCGCCTTGGCAGTAGACGGTGCGTCCGAATTCACCACCCCAGATGACGAGGGTATCGTCAAGCATCCCGCGTTGTTTCAGGTCTTGGACGAGTGCTGTTGAGGGCTGATCAATGTCGCGTGCTTGGTTACGGATGTCGTTCGGTAGGTTGCCGTGCTGGTCCCACCCGCGATGGAAGATTTGGACAAGTCGAACATCGCGCTCCATCATCCGCCGTGCGAGGATACAGCTGTGGGCAAATGTACCGGGTGTGTTAACATCGGGACCGTACATCTCAAGAATATTGGCAGGCTCCTGCTTCAGGTCTGTTAGTTCCGGGACAGACGACTGCATTCGGAACGCCATCTCATATTGTGAGATACGCGCGTGTGTCTCCGGATCACCGACTTCTTCGTAGAGTTCTTCGTTGAGTTTGACCAGCGAATCCAGCATCCGTTTCCGCCCTTTTTCACTCATGCCTTTCGGATTTGAGAGGAATAGCACTGGATCGCCTTGGCTACGGAGTAGCACCCCTTGATGTTCAGAAGGAAGGAATCCGGCACCCCAGAGCCGGTTATAGAGTGCTTGTGCTGATTTTCTACCTGTCCACGTCGCATTCATGACAATAAAGGAGGGAAGGTTCTCGTTTTCAGTCCCCAACCCATAACTGAGCCATGCACCGAGACTTGGTTTGCCGGGAGTCTCATTGCCGGTACAAACATAGGTGATCGCCGGATCGTGGTTAATCGCCTCGGTGTGTACCGATTTGATAATCGCGATATCTTTGACCATAGAAGCGGTATGCGGTAGCAACTCACTGAGCCATGCACCATCGCTGCCGTTGTCGTGCTGCTTGAACTCGAAAATAGAAGGCGCGATCGGAAAACGGTTCTGACCGGAGGTCATCGTCGTGAGGCGTTGTCCCATCCGTACCGTTTCAGGTAACTCCTTATCAAACCATTCTCCCATTTTCGGTTTGTAGTCATACATGTCCATTTGCGAGGGCGCGCCGGACATAAATAGGTAGATGGCACGCTTCGCCTTCGGCGCGAAATGCGGAAGTTCAGGCAAGCCACCAATTCGCGTTCCGGCTTGTTGTTCGAGCGCATTTACAACGCTACCCGGTAGCAATGAGGCGAGGGCTGCACCACCGAGCCCCATCGCGCATTTACCGAAAAATTGTCGGCGCGTTTCAAGTTTCAGATATTCTTTAATCGGGTCCATTGTGCCTCTCCTTTGCGCGGCTTACCACCCTATGCCAAGATTTCATTGACAATTCGTGCTTTCTCCTCAACCCCAGTTAACCGATGATCAAGTCCTTGGAACTTATACGTTAACCCCTCGTGATCGATGCCGAGTTGGTGGAGAATTGTAGCATTTATGTCCCCAACAGAGACGGGGTCTTTGACGATATTGTAACTGAAGTCATCGGTTTCGCCGTGAACAACACCGCCCTTGATACCACCGCCAGCCATCCAGCGCGTGAAACACTTCGGATGATGGTCGCGGCCATAGTTATCAGGGCTGAGTTTCCCTTGGCAGTAAACGGTGCGTCCGAATTCACCACCCCACACAACTAAAGTTTCGTCGAGCATGCCACGCTGTTTCAGGTCTTGGACGAGTGCAGTTGAAGGTTGGTCGATGTCGCGTGCCTGATTCCGGATGTTCTTGGGAAGGTCGCCGTGCTGATCCCACCCGCGATGGAAAACTTGGACAAGACGGACATCGCGCTCCATCATCCGCCGTGCGAGGATACAGCAGTTGGCAAATGTGCCAGGGGTTTTAACCTCAGGTCCATACATCTCCAAGATATGATCGGGTTCTTTCGACAGATCGGTAAGTTCGGGGACGCTTGTCTGCATTCGGAACGCCATCTCATACTGTGAGATGCGCGCGTGCGTTTCTGGATCCCCAATCTCCTCATAGAGTTCTTGGTTGAGTTCGACGAGGGTATCTAACATCTGCTTCCTCGTTTTTTCGTTGACCCCTTCCGGGTTTGAGAGGAATAACACCGGATCGCCTTGGCTACGCAGCAGCACGCCTTGATGCTCCGATGGGAGGAAACCGGAACCCCAGAGACGGTTATAAAGTGCTTGCGCCCCCTTCGGACCGCTCCATGTCGCGTTCATTACAATGAAAGCCGGTAGATTTCTATTTTCGCTACCGAGACCATAACTCAACCACGCGCCGAGACTCGGTTTCCCCGGACTCTCATCACCGGTACAGAAGAAGGTGATCGCCGGATCGTGATTGATGGCTTCGGTGTGGACAGTCTTGATAATCGCGATGTCTTTGACCATAGAAGCGGTATGCGGTAGCAACTCGCTAATCCATGCGCCATCACCGCCATTATCGTACTTCTTGAATTCAAATATTGAAGGCGCGATGGGGAACTTATCCTGTCCGGAAGTCATTGTTGTGAGACGTTGCCCCATGCGGACGGATTCGGGGAGATCCGTGTCAAACCATTCCGCCATGTTCGGTTTATAGTCGTACAGATCGAGTTGTGAAGGTGCTCCCGACATAAAGAGGTAGACGGCACGTTTCGCTTTAGGCGCGAAGTGTGGGAGTTCTGGCAGGCCTCCAAATCTCGGTTTTGCTTGCCCATCCTGCTTGTCGGGAGATAAAGAGAGGTCGAGGGCATTCACAACGGCGTTCGGCAGCAATGTCGCGAGTGCCGCACCGCCGAGACCTGACGCACACTTACCAAAAAATTGGCGGCGCGTCTCAAGTTTCAGATATTCCTTAATTGGGTCCATTGTTCGTCTCCTTTTGCGATACCTATTCCGTGGTTACAGTATCACGATGCTTTATTTATACACGCCTTAATCTTCAATAGGCAATAGTATATCAAGTTCCAAGTTTGGCAGTTGTTTTAAGAGGCTTCGGAGTGAGTCCATATCTCGAATTGGGTTTTCTTTAATATCTAAACGCTCTAAACTTGTAAAGTTTTCTATCGGACTGATGTTACTGATTTGATTCTGATCCAATGCTAAGTGTGTTAACTGCGTCAATTCAGTGAGTCGCGCAATGTTGTCGATTTGATTTCCACTCAGCCATAGATGTGTTATCTGTTTGAGATTAGCGAGCGGTGAGATGTCGCAAAGTTGATTGCCTCGGATGTTCAACAACTGTATCTGTGCCAAGTTCGCAATCGGTTTTATGTCACTAATTTGATTGTCCCAAAGCCCTAATTCTGTGGTCAGTGTTAATTCTGTGAGGGGTTTTATGTCGCTGATCTGATTCTCACCGAGCCCTAATTTCGTGATTTGCGTCAAATTCGCAATGGGTTCGATGTCATTGATTTGATTGTCCCAGAACTCTAATTTTTTGAGTTGTATCAAATTCGCGATCGGTTTTATGTCGCTGATTAGGTTCTTTTCGAGTCCTAAGTCTATTAATCTTTTCAATCCAGTAAGCGGTGTAATATCGCTGATTTGATTTTCACCGATCCGCAGTTCCTTTAACTCTGTTAATCCCGATAGCGGTGTAATATCGCTGATTTGGTTATTTTTCAGTCCCAATTCTGTTAAATGTGTCAGTTTTGTGAGGGGTTTTATGTCGCTGATTTGATTTTCCGAGAGACCTAAACCTGTCATCTCGGTTAATCCATCAAGAGGTGTGATGTCGCTGATTTCATTTCCGCCTAACCCTAACTGGTCTACTTGTGTCAATGTCGTAAGCGGCGCGATGTCAGTGATTTGGTTTTTGCTAAGGTCTAAGGTTTTAAGCTGCGTCAGTCCGGCGAGCGGCGTAATATCGCTGATCTCATTTCCACTAAGCCATAAATACCGCAATTTTGTTAATTGCGTGAGGGGTGTAATATCGCGAATCTGGTTATCCCACAGCCATAAGTTCGTAATTTGCGTTAATGCCGATAGCGACGTGATGTCGCTAATTTTATTTTCCCGGATGTTCAACAATCTCAGTTGTGTTAATCCAGCGAGCGGCGTAATATCACTCAGCGGATTGCCCCAGAGTCCCAACTCTGTAATTTGTGTCAATTCAGCGAGGGGTGTAATATCGCGGATCTGATTTTTTCCGAGTCCTAAGTCTTTCAGCTGCCTTAATCCAGCGAGTGGTCTAATGTCGCTGATTTTATTATAGCCGAGAGCTAAGTGTTTCAGTTGCGTTAATCCGGCAAGTGGCGTGATGTCGGTAATATTATTACTCGATAGGCTCAAATCTCTTAACTGCGTTAATCCAGTAAGTGGTGTGAGGTTCTCAATTTGATTCGCGTAGATATCTAATTCGATGAGACCAACGGCTTTTTCCAGACCGGTTAAATCGCGTATCTGGTTATTATTACCATCCAGATGCGTTAATCCTTGAAACTTCATTAATGGGATACGAGCCTTTGAATCCAAGCGGAGTGCCTTTCGGACGACCCTTGCTAAGTTGACATCCGGTATCTTCACATACGCATTAGATGAACGATTGAGCAGAGTGATTATGGGAAGGACAAGGCGTGTGTACAAATGTTTCAGGGTCTTCATTGGGGTTATATCCTATAGTGGGCGCAACCCGAAGGTTCCGCCCATTAGGTAAATTATCCCTTGTTCAGGACTTCGTCCAGATTCAGGATCAGATTTGCAATCATCGTCCATGCGGCAACTTCGACTGCATCTAAGGTTTCATCAGGTTTCGATTCGCCGACAGTGATCAGCTCTTTGGCGGCTTCCGGGTTTGCCGCTAACTCCTGATGGTGTGCTTGGAACGTCTCTAATAGGAGTGCTTCCTCTTTCGGTTTCGGGAGTCGGGCAGTCGCTGCCTCAAAGAGATAGGCGAGGCGTGCTTCCGTTGTTTCACCCCCCTCTTTAACCGTGCGTTCTGCGAAAGCGCGTGCCGCTTCAAAGAACTGCGGGTCGTTCATCAACATTAACGCCTGCATCGGCGTGTTCGTACGTTCACGGCGGATTGTGCAGGCTTCACGTGACGGCGCATCCAAGATGTTCATCTGCGGCGGTGGTGCTGTGCGTTTCCAGAATGTATAGAGACTCCGGCGATATATCTTATCGGCACCGGTATCTTTAACAAACGTGTCGGTATTAGATCCCGTAAACCCGACGGCTTTCCAGAGACCATCCGGTTGTGGCGGTTTGACACTCGGACCCCCAATTTTGGTATACAACAGACCACTGAGTGCGAGCGCATTATCACGCACGGTTTCGGCATCAAGCCGGTATCTTGTACCGCGAGAGAGCAGGGCGTTATCCGCATCACGTTCCAGTTTTTTAGGTGTAACCTCCGCACTCTGCCGATATGTTGCTGATGTGAGCATCAATTTCAGCATCGTTTGCACGTTCCAACCGGAGGCAATAAATTCGGTTGCCAGCCAATCGAGGAGTTCGGGATGCACCGGTGGTGCGCCTTGTGTACCGAAGTCTTCTGCGGTTAGGACAATTCCGGTGCCGAAGATGTCTTGCCAGAAACGGTTGATCGCAACACGCGAGGTGAGCGGATGTTCCGGTGAAAGCAACCACTTGGCAAAACTGAGGCGATTCGGAGGTGCGTCTTCTGCTATTGTCGGAAGCACCGCAGGCGTTTTCGGGTATACCTGTTCGCCAGGATGCTGGTATTCGCCACGTGCCAAAACGTAGGCACCTCGCGGTTCGGTGCGTTCCTGCATCACAAGCGTCGTCGTTAGTGAACCGTCCAATGTGTTCCGCTTTTGTCGGGTCTCTGCTAAATCAGCAAAAACCTCTTTCAAATCCGCGAATGCGCGATGTGCATTTTCGTTTATGCTCTTGTCAAGCGTGATGTTTGCCCGATAGTAGTCCCGAATTTGATCCTTCTGCGCGGTCTCACGCTCGCCACGAGGTGTGCCAGCAATATCTACAATATTTGCAGGCAACATCGGCGGCGCGCTTTCCATACGGAAGTAGAAACCAGAGGGACCTGAGTAATTGACAATCTTCAGGAGTAACGTGTTGTTACCGGGTTTGAGTTCCACCTGTACCTGTTCTTGGTCGGCGGCAGCATCGCGCTGGACGTTTTTGGCGAGGAGTTCGGTGCCGTTCATCCAGACCTTCAAAGCATCGTTGCTCCCGATATGCAGCAGTGCTTTCTGTTGCGTAACGGAAGAGATGTTTCGGAAGAGATAGGTGGCACTGTTTTCGCCGACGATGTCATTATGCACCTGTTCGTCAACCCAGTGGCTCTGCTGTTCCCATTTTATGGTTTTGTCGCCCACTTTGAACGTGTCGCCTGCATTCACACCTTTCGTTTCGGGTTCGTAAACCTGATAGAAGGCGAGGTTACCATGTTCTGCTGTAAAGGGACCTGCAGCGTGCCAGTTGCCTAATCCTATCTTGGAACCGATGGGGTAAACGGTTGCGGCATCCGTGAGGGCAAGTCGGAATCGTCCTAATTGCTTCTGACGTAGATCGAACTCATGCTTAAGCCGAATTTTCAATCTACCGCCTTCCGTTCCAAACGGTGCAGCGACAAGAAAGATCGCTTGTCGATTTTCGTTTTTTCTGTCGAGTGCCCATCCGGTTTCCGGTTTATCGTCAATCGCGTTTGTGATGACCCCATCGAGACTGTTTTCACCCATGACCTGTTCGTGGTCCGCCCACGCTTGCACAATTTGGACGGGTGTCCACGGATCGGCTACATCAGTACCTTCAGTTTCATTTTCCGCACTTGCATCATCTGTCGGTGTGTCTTCTGCTTGTGCTTCAGCATCGGCATCAGGAGTGATTTCTGCTTGCCCTTCAGCATCAGGCGTGCTTTCCGCTTGTGTTTCAGCAGCGGGCGTACTTCCTGCTTCTGCATCAGTGGTTTCGCCTTCTGTCTGCGTCTCCGTATCAGCATCACCATCGCTACTTTCCGCTACAGGAGATTCATCGCTCTCTGCTGCAGGTGGCGCGATAAAGACTGCAAAATCGGTCAAGACGACGTTACCATTACTACTTCTACCGATCCCACCCTTCGGCAAGGACGCGTCCTTAATGCCTTCTAATCGTACAGCACTCCATTTGCCGGGGGGCAGATCTACAATAACTTCGTAAGTCTCCTGTTCCGGATTGGTGCCGCTGGCTAAGATGGAGTTATCCTCTAAAACTTCGAGTGTCGCGCCACCTTTTGAGTAGAGCGATGTCGGTTTCAGCGTTTTCCAGCGCGGCATCCTATTTTCCCACGCGATTTGGGTCGCATCAAGTTCAGGGATAGGGGTTTTGGTTTGCGCATCCAACTCGGTGATTTGTGCATCAAAGGCAGCGAGTTCCGCTTCCTGCTCAGATGTCGGCAGCTTCACAACAGGCGGCGAATCCTTACGGTTGCCGTCCATCGCGTTTTCGGTGATATTGTTGAAATAGGCGTAGAGTTGATAGAATTCCTTCTGTGTAATCGGATCGTATTTATGATCGTGGCACTGCGCGCACCCGACGGTTAATCCCATCCAAACGGTCGAAGTGGTGTTCGCTCTATCAATAGCGTATCGGACGTAGTATTCCGCATCAATCGAACCCCCCTCACTCGTCGTGACGTGGCATCGGTTAAAACCGGTGGCAACGCGCTGATCAACCGTCGGTTCCGGTAAGAGGTCACCTGCTAACTGCTCAGTCGTAAACTGATCGAACGGCATATTTTTGTTGAACGCATTGATAACCCAATCACGGTAAGGCCACATTTCGCGGTAGTTATCTAAATGGAGTCCATGCGTATCGCCGTACCGTGCGACATCTAACCAGAAGCGACCGAGATGCTCGCCGTATTCCGGTTTCGCCATAAAGGTATCAATCAGTTTTTCGTAAGCGTCGGGGGAATCATCAGCGAGGAATTGATGGATTTCCTCGCGCGTCGGCGGTAGACCGGTAAGATCGAAACTTAAGCGTCGAATAAGTGTCCGTTTATCCGCTTCGCTCGCAGGGGTGAGTCCCTCTTTTTCGAGCCGTGAGAGGATGAATGCGTCAATCGGGTTTCGGACCCAGTTTTTGTTCTTGACAGTCGGTGGCGTTGGACGGACGGGTGTGGTGAACGCCCAATGTTCTTCCCAATTTGCACCTTCGCGAATCCACTGCGTAACGGCTTCAATCTGTTCTGGTGTCAGTGTCTTATTGAAGTCCGCGGGTGGCATACGGTAGGTGTCGTCCTCGGATACAATGCGGAGATGTAGTTCGCTCTCTTCAGGTTTATTGGGGACAATGACGGGGTATCCGCTCGGTTCAGAGAACGCGCCTGCTTTCGTGTCAAGCCGTAGGTTACCCTGTCGGGTCTTCGCATCCGGTCCGTGGCAGGCGAAGCAGTTGTCCGCAAGAATCGGGCGGATGTCAAGATTATAATTTAGAGTGGCTTGTGGTGTTTCGTGATGGTCCGCAGATGCCGAGGGAATCCCTAACACGGCGAGGCAGAAACACGCCAACATGGCTATTAGTGGAATTGAACTTTTAGCGATTTTCACAGAAATTCTCTCCCTTTTTCAGCGTTGTCGTCTGCAGCTTGCGCGAAAATACAAGCTGCAACGTGCTATAGCAGAATTGGCAATTGTGACGTTTCGTTAGGCGAAAAGTTTAGCAGCGTCGCTATATTTTACGATGCGTTTGCGTTTTTGTCAAATATTTCCCCAGAGTCGTTCAGTTTCCTGTTCTTCGCTCGAATTTCATCCTCGAAGCCGGTAGGGCGTTTTTGCGGTGTACTTGAAGAAATCCGCAGAAATACCCAAGCAAAACACACCCAGCAAAAACCCAAATGCGATCTGCATTCCTAACCACACCGAATTATGAAAAGAGAGGCGAAACCCGAGAATTTCTTAAAACAGAAAGGCTCTGAATATTTCCCGCTCCGGTTCTCAGTGCCTTGCCGATGCCAAATTATACACACGAAAGTTCTACTATTCCGCAATCTTCTCAAAAATGATAACATGCTGCCACGGCAAATCATCGAGCGTCTCTACCCATACAAGCGGATGCGGTGTTGCCTCTTTAATCACCTGCAATTCGCTCATTTTGTGCAAACGTTTGATCGGCACACTCCGATCTTCCGCTCGGTATTCCACAAAAGCAACCCTACCACCCGTCTTGAGACCGCGGCAGATATTCTGCATCATCTCATAAGGATGCGAAAATTCGTGGTAGACATCCACCATAATCGCCAGATCCACCGAATTCGGTGGCAATTTCGGATCGGTAATCGTGCCTAAAACCCCTTTGATATTCGTAATATTGGCTTCCGCCATCTTCTTGGCAAGGATGTCGAGCATCTCCTGCTGAATTTCGACACCGTAGATGGTCCCTGTTTCACCGATTTTCGGTGAGATCCGCCGAGAGATATAACCCGTTCCAATACCGATATCCGCCACAACGTCTCCCTCTTTGAGTTTCAGCATCTCAACAAGGCTGTTCGGCATCTCTTCACGCTCACGTTCCGGACGTTCCAACCATTCCGCACCTTGATGCCCCATCACATGAGAGATTTCGCGTCCCATGTAGATTTTGCCGATCCCGTCTCGGCTGGGTGTGCGTTGCTCGTAGCGTGTACTCGCCGGACGCGTCGATTCCTCACTCGGCACGATTGCTGCGTGGTTCAACAGGAACAGCGTAACTACAAACGCACCGAAGATAACGAGCCAACGACGTGTATCTCCTGCTTTTTGATGATTTCTGAACATCAGTCTACCACCTTCCAAGATAGAGACCTCGGTTTTCCATCGGCATCGGTACCCGCTTGCCTTGCTGCCGTTGTGAATCAACGATCGCGAAGACCATCTCAGTGCTTCGGTGTGCGAGCTGAATATTGCCTTGCGTCTCGGTATCGGTGTCAATCGCGTCAACAATGTCTTCAATACATCCGACAGTGCCGCTTTTCCGTTCATAAGGCGGGAATTGCGCCTCTAAGATCTCGTTGAACTGCCCTTGCCGTTTGCGGAGATGAAAACCGAGTCCATTATTGAGCGCACGGATTGTACCTTCGCTGCAATTCACCTCAAATTCGTAAGCCGTGCCGGGGATACTAATGCCGTTAATACCGTTCTCAAAACGGATGAACCCCATCACAATTCCGGGATCGGATTCCGTGCGGTTGTCCTCAAAATCAGCGTCGTCAACAGCGACGTTGCCTTGCACATATTCTATTGGCGAATCGCTTGCCAAAAAGAGGAGCATATCCGCTGCGTGCGTATATCCCCAGAGAGCGGAACCGCCGCTGTAGGCGATGACAGAGCGTCTCTCGCCAAGTTCACCACTTTCAAGGATCTCACGCATTTTGATGTATCCCGGCGTGTAACGACGCTGCGTGCCGAGGTTGAATTTGATATTGTGTTTTTCGCAGACCTCCACCATGGCATCTGCCTCTTCCATGGAAGCACACAGCGGTTTATCGCAATAGATACCCTTTACACCGTTTTCTGCAGCGAATTGCGTGATGTCGGCATGGTTTCCAGGGCGCGTGGCGATACTGACAATATCTGGTTTCTCTGCGACGATCATCTCGCGATAGTCTAAGTAGTACTTCGGGATATCCCATTTATCACAGACGTATTGTGCTTTCTCTTCGACGACATCTGCAGCGGCGACAAGTTCTGTCCGATCAAAAGCAGTGTAACCCGCGGCGTGCGAATAGGGCAACGCGCCGTGCGGTGTCGCACGGACCTCTTCATCAATTGTACCACCCATTCTGCCACAGCCAACAATACAGACACGGTATTGTGTTCCCATTGGATTCCTCCATTGCGTTTCGCTGTTGAGATCAGGAGATCGCTCCTGCGCTAAACTGTCAATTTCACAACGTCTTGTTTGATGATCTCTTTTGTATGTCCATAAGATGCGGTTTGCACGAGTTCCTGAACTTCAGGCGTTAAACGGTCAACGATTTTCTCGGGTAGACTTTGCTTGCCATCGTATTGCGGACGATAGCGGAGAATAAGGAAACGTCTGTCGCGGTCCTTCGGTTTCCACCGCAAGACACCGTGTGTCAAGAGTTCAGAGATGACGAGAAAGTCCCCGGCTTTGGGTGTGAGATTGGTGAAAACATCATCGGGTTCGGGGTCGATGCTATCAGGTCCCGGTGTGAGGAGGTCTTCAGGTCTCTCGAATTTGCTTTTATGCGAACCTGGGATGACAATAAGTCCACCGTCGCCGGGCTGCACGTCGGTCAAGTAGAAGAACGCCACGAAATCGTTACAGTAGATCTGACTATTCTGTACTTCATAGCGAGTTGACCACTGTCGTCCTTCGCGCGCGCAGTGCAAACCTGCTGGATTTGTTCCGCTCGGTTGCCTGTCCGGGTTATGCTGTTCAAGGGTGAGGGTGCCAGTAACGAACCGCGGCTTATCGTAGGTAAACTCTTTGATAAGGGGCCAGATCGCCGGATGCACCGTCATTGCCTCAAGCGAACGGTCAAAAGCGAATCCGTGTTCATATCTACCGCCTTTACCGGGTTCTAAGTCGCGGGGACGCGTCGTGAATTCTTCGGGACGTTCATCAAGCGGCATGTGGATATACCGATCCACAGCCTCTTGTGCTTCTTTTAGGGCATCCCCTGTCACTGCACCCTTGATATGCAAATAGCCTGTGACATCAAACAGATAGCGTTGTTCTGGTGTCATTTTTCACTCCTTTCAAGTTAACTGGACATGTTCACTTTTCACAATGTCTTTGATATGCGTATAAGATGCGGATTGCGCAAGTTCAATGGTTTCAGGGGAAAGTCGTTCCATCACCTCAGGCGGAAACGGATCCCGAGCACCCTTGGTGTCTTGAAAAAACTGTGTTTTGTACCGCAAGATGATAAATCGCCGATACCGGTCCTTCGGTTTCCAGATGAGAACCCCGTGCGTCAGCAGTTCGGACAGGACAATCGCATCGCCAGCGCGGGCTGTCACATTAACTAACGCTGGATGGAGTTCGTCGGGTGGATCCTCCGGATCTGGAAAGAAGATGCCCTCTGGGCGTTCAAAGTTCGCTTTGTGGGAACCCGGTAGCACAACTAAACCGCCATCACCGGGATGAACATCGGCGAAATAGAAGAAGACGACGAAGTCGTTGCAGTGAACCTGTCCATCTTTGGTGGCATAGCGGCGCGTCTGCCATCCACAATCTTCACGCGCACAGTGTAACTTGCCGATAATCTGATCGTGCTCGGGTCCCTTGGCAACGAGGCTGCCTCGGTTAAAACGGGGTTTATTATCGGTAAGTTCTTTCACGATTGGCCATGTTTTCGGATGAAGTGTGAGTGCCTCAAGCGATTTGTCGAACGAAAAGCCGTTGGAATAGCCGCCACCGCCATAACTAATACCGGGCGGAAGTTCGTCCTCCGGCGTTTGGACGCATCGCTCGACCGCATCTTGTGCGTTTTTCAATTCTTCATCACTGAGGACGTTTTTGAGGTGGATGTACCCCGTTAAATCAAAAAGGTATCGTTGTTTGGGTGTCATTACTCCTCCCTTTGAAAAGGCCATTGATCATTCGCGCGTGAATTGTACACACGATTTTGGTTTTCGTCAAATGTTTTTTCTGAGACAACCACGCGCTAAATATAACCTGTTGAGCCATCGGGACGGATAGGACATGTGCGCTGCCAGTGGATGTATTCGTTATCCGTAATTGCTGCTTCGTTCACCTCTACACCTAATCCAGGTCGGTCACGCAATTCCAGATAGCCGTCTTTCGGCAGATACGGTTCGTCTACCCACGCATTCCATTCCGTTTCGGTCGGTAGGAGGTACTCAAGGATTTTGAAATTTGGGGTTGCGGCGGCGAAATGGACATTAACAGCCGTTGCGAGAGGTCCCATTGGGTTATGCGGCGCGACACTGACGTAGTGCGCTTCGGCAATCGCTGCGATTTTACGCATCTCTAATAACCCGCCACAGACACAGATGTCCGGTTGAATAATATCGGCACCCTGTCCAGCGATGATGTCCAAGAACTCAAAACGCGTGTAGAGGGATTCTCCCGTTGCGAGTGGTACTTGCATCTGTGAACGTAGGCGCGTCCACGCGGGGATGTGTTCGGGACGCAGCGGCTCTTCGTAGAAATACGGATCGTAGGGCGCGAGCGCATTGGCGAGTTGGAGGGCACGTATCGGCTCGAAGATTTTGGCGTGTGGATCGAAAGCGATCTCCCAGTCGGCGGGTGTGTTCTCGCGGATCTGCTCAAAATAGGTTGCGGCTGCGTCGCAGACGCGTCCCCACCGATTCGCATCTGGGTCGAGTTGGTAAGGACCGGTTTTGAAAGCGGTAAATCCCCACTCTTCATGGAGTTTGTGTGCCTGATCAGCGGCTTCAATGCCATCTCTACCACCGATGCCACGGTAGATACGGACACGGTCTCTGGCATGTCCGCCGAGGAGCATGTAGACCGGCAAGCCTGCCGCTTTCCCACTGATGTCCCAGAGCGCGTGATCAACAGCAGAGATGACGGCGAGTCCGGCACCGCCTGCTGGAAACCGGAACTGCTGATGCAGTTTCAGCATGATATACTCAATCCGCCTGGGGTCGTCGCCTTGAATCATCTCAAAGATATAATCAGCGATTGGTTCAACAGAGAGGTCTGGCCCCGTGGAATAAGCCTCACCCCATCCGTAGAGTCCTTCGTCTGTTTCAACTTTGATGAGGCCTCGGGGTCGGTTGCCGAAGCGTGCCATAAAGGTTTTAATCGCGGTAATTTTCACGTTTTTAGCCTTTATTTTTTCAGGTAACGGCAGAACATATCTTGCCTATGATTTTTGCATATCTTGCGTGAAGGCTTCTAAACTTTGTGCTTGGTGTGCTGCGCGGAGCAACGCTTTTAGACGTTCCAAATTCTCAATAGCTTCAAGTCTCGGCTTTAAGGCTTGTACGGCTTCAGATTGAAACTGATCACTGAGGAGTGTCAGAATTGCGTCGATGGTCCCCGTTCTTCGCCCGCGTTCAAGTCCGCGTTCAAGTCCGCGTTCAAGTCCGCGTTCTTCTGCTTCTTTCATATATTCTTGAAAAAAAGGAGATTCTTGCATGATACCCTCCGGTAAACGTTGTTCTATCAGTTGTCTGTTGTGAATTAACCCACCAAAAATACCTAAAGCCGCCAATAAGAGATTCAGGTCTTCTGAGTCTACATTTGAAATAGTTGTTTCATCAATACATTTGTCTAACCACTGAATCGCGCTCATCTCGGGAGGCGGTTTCATCAATGGTGTCAGCGGTAGTAAACCCGGCTCCTGCAGCTCCAAAATTGATTGTCCCTCTATCTCAACCAGTCGAACCACTCTATACTGGTGCCTATATTCACAACCGTGCCTCCGATATGCATAGAAACCCGGATCGTTCAGCCCAGCACGCGGGTGCAGATAGAGAACACTGCAATAGACATTCAGTTGGTGTTCCCTGATAAGAAAACCGTTATAACCCGCAAAACGGAACTGCATCGGTTCGCGACTATCGTAAGTTTGTACCTCGTTGTGAAGAATAGCAACCTCGTCTGGAAATTGCACTTTCAGTGTGCTATCGGTGTAGTGCGTTTTGAGCGTGACTTGCTCGGTTGCTAATTCCTCCAAGACGATGAGGTTTGGATAGTCAAGAATGTGCTCTGCAAAGGGTTTTGGATAACCTACGGTTACGAATTTAGCGGCATTGTCGTAGCGTTGTCTCATACAGATAGTATACCGAAGTGTCCCGAGTCTTGTCAACCATTTTAACGTTTACCATGGATGTGTGCGAAATGGCGAGGCAGGTAGCCCTTCCTTGTTCACGAAATTGGGTTCAGCACTCTGATGCCAGCCGAATCGGACAGCGATCGGGTTCGCAATGGCATCGCTGGAGACGACAAGCGTATCACCATCAATTGTCGCCTGCGCTTCAACGAATTGCTTATCTTCACCGGCGATTTCAAACCATGTGAGCGGTTTTTCATCTCGCGAGGTTAAACCGCTACCGACGTGATCAAATGTGAGTCGGATTGTGTTTCCTTCGACCGCCATTGATTTGTAGAGCGGACCGGAATACGCCACATCATCTCTGCCGTAGTCCTTCGTAAGTGCCCACAACGCCAATCGTCTGCCGACTTCCTGTTTATTTCGTGGATGCACATCCCTTGGGTCACCGATGTCTGTTGTCACAGCCATACCGGTATTTGGGAGTGCCAACGTCGCTGTTTGTGCTTCCCAGATTTGCGGCAGGAAAAACTGCCCTCCCTCTTGATTACTGTAATTGAACGGTGCGAGTTGCACGAAATAGAACGGGAAATCGCCTTGTCCCCAAATCTCGCGCCAACCGTTGATGAGTGCCTTCATCTTTTCGTGATAGATCGGACCGTCCTGATGGTTTGATTCGCCTTGATACCAGAGTGCGCCGCGTATGCCGTAAGGAACGATCGGATGCACCATACCGTTGTAGAGTGCTGTCGGTTTCCCCGCGTCCATTAACGGATGCGTATTGTCAGGCATCGGTTTAAGCTGTGCCTCGGTTTCTAATGCTTTACGGGTCTCGGCGATCCAGGCTTCTATGGCGTTTGTTTTGTCCGGGAGTTGTGCGCGATAGTTCGCCTGTATGTTTTCGACTTCCTTGTTGATAGAGGCAAGGGCAGGCACACCGGCAAAACCGGCAGGGGGTGTCCACGGTTCAATAAGGGTACCGCCCCACGAAGTGTTGATTAGCCCGATCGGAACATCGAGATTTTTATAGAGTTTCCGCCCGAAATAGTAGGCGACAGCCGAGAAATTCGGGATCGTCTCAGGTGTGGTTTCGGACCAATCCGCCGTGACATCTTGCTGAAGCAATCCTGACGGGACCCTCGGTACATAGAACAGCCGAATCTTCGGATACATTGCTGCGGCGATTTCCGCCTCGCTATCATTTGAGGCACTCACCGACCATTGCATGTTCGACTGCCCTGAGCAGACCCAGACTTCGCCGAAAAGCACGTTTGTCAGTTCGTGGGTGTTACTGCCCGTGACTCGAAGTGTATAGGGACCGCCAGCTGCCATAGCGGGGAGTTTCGTCTGCCAATTGCCTTCAGCGTCCGCCACCGCAGTGGTTGTCGAAACGGGTTCGACACCTTCGGCTTCAGCACTGAGCGTTATGGTGACCTCTTCGCCTGCGGATGCCCATCCCCAAATAGGCACCTGCATATCGCGCTGCAGAACCATATTGCTGCCGATGACGCGAGGTAATGTAACTTCGGAATACACGAAGGCTTGTGTCGAGAATAGTAGATAAACGATGAGAAATAAGGCGAGTCGTTTCATGTTTGCTCCTTTAATTGGATGAGAAGAGTTCATAACTTTTTGTTTGTAGTAGCGCAATTCATTGCGCTTTGAGAATTTGTGACCGGCGATGAATTACCCTACGACCTACGACGAACAGCAGCAAGTGCCTAATCTTCAATGACGAACCTTTACTTTTGAATAAACATCTTCCGCGTTGCAGTGAAGTCACCCGCGGATAGGGTATACAAATAGACACCACTCGCCACGCGTTCTCCTTGTTCATTGCGACCATTCCAATACGCGGCGAGGCTTTTGCTATGATACATTCCTGCAGGCTGATGCCCCAACGTTAATGTCCGAATCAATGCGCCATTTACGGCGTAGATGTGCAGCGTCACTTCCGCGGGTTTAGATAACTGATAGGGTATCCATGTTTCCGGATTGAACGGATTTGGATAGTTGGCGAGCAGCAATGTTTCCTCAGGACGGATTGCTGCCAAAAGGTTTTGGAGGAAAGTGATCGCCTGCTGATATTTAAGGGAGCCATCGCTTTCAGTACGTAAGATGTTGAGTTGTCCAGATAGCATTAGGGGATCCAAGCCAATTGCTATATCTTTGATCGGAGGGGCGGCAGCCACTGGGTCGTCGAGGTTTTCAACCACAAGCAGCAAGTCTTCCATGTTAACAGCACCATCTCCATTGACATCTGTGCGTGGGTTAGAGGGCGTGTCTTCTCCAAGCGCGACAATCAACAACAGCAAGTCTATTAAGTTAACCGTGCCATCCGCATTGATATCGGCTACATTTATAGTTTCTACGGCATCTGAAGAGCGTTTATAGACAGCGTTTACGTCTGCATCAATACCGACGAACATACTCCAATGCTTAGAACGATTACTGACCTTAACAAGTAAAAGATTATCGCCTGCAACGAGGTTAACTTTAAATGTGTCCTGAAAATCCTCTGCCTCACGGTTGATAGGGGTGTTATGGACGACTTCACCGTTAAGCCATACCTTGATGACATCATCACTGCCAGCTGCCATTGTAACATCAGACTGAGCGGTGGCGGATTCAAGTGTAATGAGCGCGTAAGATGAATAGTCATCTACATCACCTTTGCCTAATCCGATTTCATTGATGAGATCTGTAACGTTGTTACCGCCAGTAGGGGAAATTTCCCCAAGAGTCCATACCAAGTTACCGACTGAATCACCTTCGACTGCACCATTTGTTGCGACATCTGACTCAGTAACAGCACCATTGCTGGCTTCAGAAAGTGAATCCATATTTATGGACTTTGCGCCCCCTTGACCGACTGCTGTTGGTGCAATCATCCAAAGCCAAGGCCCGGTAATCTTGTCCAAAGATGTTTTAGTAGTTACCACATTATCTTGTGCAGTTTGGTTTGTTTTATTAGATGGAGTGTCAATCAGTGCCCGTCCTGTTTGCTCTTCGGCTCGAAACACAGCAAGATTTCTGCCATCTTGGTCTTTGACTAAATAGGCATCACCGACGCGGGAACCGAATATTTCGGCGTGTCTGAGTCCACGCTTGGCATAAATACGTTTGATAAAGGTTTCTGTTCCATCAGGATGCACTCGATACACGAGTACATCAATGTCAGTGAGATTCACGAAGAGAACGTGAGTGCTGGTCCCGCTTATTCTTGGCTTATTGAGATGCGAAAGTTGACTCGGTTTGTACAGATTTAGGTTCACCCACTCATCACCACTATCGATGTATGGATCCCTTAATTGTGCATAAGTTTCTTCCAACTCTTCTGGCCATTCAAAAGTCGGAGAATCCTGTGGATTGAATCCCTGAAGGTGTGGAAGTTGAGGCCGAGTTACGATCGGAGTGTATCTCCACTCACTATCGCCATAGATTTCAGTGAGCAATGTCGCGAGATCCGGGTCGTACGTTTTTAATTCTGCTCGCGTATTGCCACCGTGGACACGCTTAAAACTACTTCCACCTTTAGGATCAATCCAAGCATGTGTGCCTTCAGCCCAGTACTCGCTCCTGTCTGAAGCAGCATAGGTGCCTCGCCATAATCCCTTCTTCATCGCTGCGTCATACGTTATCTTGAGACGAGCATCAAATTCTGGATCAACTGTATTCAACCCCATATGGTGTATTGCATGGGCAAACTCGTGAATCAGTTGGAAACCGTTTGGCGCGGTGTCCCCCGGATAATCAAGGAGGTTTTCCTCAGTACAACTTACTGCTGAATGCGCTGATCCACCCAAACCTCGCACCCGCCGATCCCAATAAAAAGCAGGTCGGCGATCGCTGTACTCAGGAATTTGCGTTGTCATCTCGGTATGTCCAATTACAGCAAAGCGAACCTTGTTTTGTACTAAAGCATATAGCAAATCCGAACGGTGTCCTATCATCTTTATGATGAGCCATGCTGCCTCTTTTAGAGCATAAGGATTGACGTTTGCTGATGCCACAACAGGAAAACCTTCGACATTGATCCACTGCTGGTAAAACGGATCGAGATCAAAAAAGGCACGGACGACGTCTGGGGGCGGAACAGGTTCAGGAATATTATCTCCGTTGGCAGAATTTGCCTTCGGTAACTGTTGCAGATAGGTGTCAATATGTAAAATTTGGATACCACCATTGTTATTATCTTCAAAAGAAATGTTAATCGGCCAGATTCGGACGATCCCATCTTCAGCCCCAATAGCAAGATATCTCCCATCATGCGAAAAATTGACAGGATGCATCCAACCGGTAGGACCTGGTATCCGAGCAACGTTTACTCCATTTTCAACCCACCAGAGATTTACGTATCCGTTATTTGTACCGGCGAGCGTTTTCCCATCGGGAGAAAAGGTGATCCCATATTCTCCCGCATGTGGAATTGTATTGAGAAGCTCCCAATTCGATACGCTCCATAACTTGAGTTTTCTGTCTCGCCCCGAACTCGCTAAGATTCTGTTGTCTGGAGAAAATGCGAGAGTCCGGACGCGATTGGAGTCACCTTCCAGGGTAGCAATGACTTGACGCGTCTGAACATTCCAGACTGTCACGATACCGGGCCCTTCGTGCCCCTTTCCTGCAGCGAGAAATTGTCCATCAGGAGAAAACACTAATGCACGTGCCCACGCTTCGTGACGAAGTGTAGCTATCTCTGTCCAATCACGTACATTCCACAACTTTACGTGCCAATCCCCTCCTGTGGCGAGAATTCGTCCATCAGGGGAAAAGGCAAGTGACTTGATTCGAGCGTTACTGTGTTGGAACGTAGCAATTTTTTGTTGATTGTGGACATTCCACAACTTAATAGTTCTGTCCTCGCCTCCACTCGCAAGCAACTCGCCATTCGGTGAAAATGCTATTGAATTGACAATACCGGTGTGTCCTCTGAGTGTCTGCACGGTATCGTTCTGCAGATTCCATAGTTTGATAATATTGCTTTCACCCGCACTCGCAAGAAGCGAGGCATTGATTGGAGAAAATTCCACCGTTCGCACACCGCCGTCATGCTCAAGTAAAATCGGTTCTTGGGCAAAACTGATGGATAAAAGGTGTAAAAAAAAAGTTATCGTAAAAAATAAGTGTTTAAATTTCATAAAATAACACCTTTGATGACAACATCACTAAAGTGACTATTTTAGTAAGGATGCGTTAATTTTCTCGCTCTTGGAGCCGTTCGGCGAGGTAGCTGTTGCGTTCCATTACCTGATTGTTACGGATACA
This sequence comes from Candidatus Poribacteria bacterium, assembly GCA_965208735.1. Taxonomy (GTDB): domain Bacteria; phylum Poribacteria; class WGA-4E; order WGA-4E; family WGA-3G; genus WGA-3G. The sequence continues at coordinate 1,840,634 of CBDBPM010000002.1, read as the reverse complement.
GATGCCGAGTGCCTTTTGGGTGCCGACGACCACGACGCGCTCCTTCGCACGCGTGATGCCGGTGTAAAGAAGATTCCGTTGTAGCATGAGATAGTGTTGTGTGTGCAAGGGGATGACAACGGCAGGATACTCGCTGCCCTGCGCTTTGTGGATCGTCGTGGCGTACGCCAAGACGAGTTCCCCAAGGTCTGCCGTATCATAAGCGACCTGCTTATCAGGGTACTGGATATGGACTTTTTTGTCAAGGCGTTCGATGGCGACAACCCGCCCGATATCGCCGTTAAACACGTCATAGTCGTAGTTGTTTCGGATCTGCATGACTTTATCGCCGACGCGGAAGCCCCCCGCTGTCGCGGACTGGTCTCCGAAACGCGGGGTTTGTTTATCAGGGCGTGTGCCGAAGCGCGCCTTTTCTAACGGATGCGTCGCTGGGGCAGTATATCCGGCGTTCAAGACCTCTTGAAGTCGTCTGTTGAGATTTTCAGTACCCAGTGTACCGCGTCGCATCGGACATAGGAGTTGGATGTCGTCTATGGGATGGTAATTGTAGTGCTGTGGCAAGCGATCGGCAATGAGGGAACAGATTAATTCGGTAATTTCTTCGGGATCTTCTTCCTCTATGAAGAAGAAGTTCCGATCTGCCTCGCCAGTGAGTTCTGGGAAATCGCCTTTGTTAATACGATGCGCGTTTGTGACGATCATACTCTCCTGCGCTTGGCGGAATATTTCGGTCAATTCAATAACGGGTATCTTCCGCGACTCAATAAGTGCCTTGAGGACATTGCCCGCGCCAACAGAGGGCAGCTGATCCGTATCGCCGATAAGGATGACCGTGGTACTCGGACGGATCGCTTGCATCAACCGATTCATAAGGACGAGGTCCACCATAGATGTTTCGTCAACGATGACGACATCGGTATCTAAAGGGTTCTGGCGATTGCGTTTAAAACTGTTGATTTGCGGCGAGAATTCGAGGAGTCGATGGATGGTCTTGGCTTCACCGCCGGTCGTTTCGCTGAGACGTTTCGCGGCGCGTCCAGTGGGTGCTGTTAAAGTGATGCGTCTGCCTTGTGCTGCAAACAGACGGATCATGCCGACTGTTGTTGTCGTTTTGCCGGTGCCGGGTCCGCCAGTGAGAATCATGGCACGCGCTGTCATCGCCGTCTGGATCGCCTCGCGCTGCTGCGGTGCGAAATGGATACGCATTTCGTTCTCTAATTCGGCAAGCAATCCATCGATGTTAGCTGAGGATGTATCGGTTTTAGTGTGACCAAGGTCTTGTCCGTTACCATAAGCGAGGAGTCTCGAAAACTGGTTCGCGACTCCCAGTTCGGCGTAGTAAAAAGGCGCGAGATAGATGGCGGAGTGGTTATCAGTTGTCAGTTGTCGGTCATCAGTTAAAAGCGGTTCTTGATGTCCATCGGCGATTTCGTTCTGATCGCTGACTGCTGACTGCTGATTGCTAATATCATATTCACCATGTGGCTCGTCAATGCCAATCTGTTCGTCGGAACCTCTCAGGTCTGTAAAACTCGGATTGATAATTTCCTCTTTTTCAACGAGTGCGTGGAGACCTTTTTCAATCGCTTCTGGTTCCTGCTCCAGCATGGTCTGACACGCCTCAATGAGTTCGGGACGGTGTTGAAAGACGTGTCCGTCATCTGCTTTTTGGCTGAGGACGTATTTGATTCCGGCTTCTACGCGTTGCGGTGCGTCCTTATCCATGCCGAGTTTCTGGGCGATCGTGTCCGCGGTTACAAAGCCGATGCCGTAAATATCATCGGCGAGCTGGTAGGGATTTTCTGTGACAATCGGGATTGCGTCGTTTCCGTAGGTTTTGTAAATCTTTGCGGCGTGTGCTGTGCTGACATCGTGCGACTGTAGGAAGAGCATGACGTTTTTAATTTCGCGTTGTGCTTCCCACGCTTCTTTGATGATTTCTACGCGTTTCCGCCCGATACCGGGAACGCGTGCCAGTTTGTCGGGTTCATTCTCGATGACATCCATTGTATCCATACCGAACTTACGGACGATAAGTGCTGCCATCTTCGGACCGATACCCTTGATGAGACCTGAACCGAGGTATTTTCTCAACCCGACGACGTTTGCGGGTAGGATGGTTTCGTACTTCTCAATTTGGAACTGTCTGCCGTATTTCGCGTTGTCTACCCATTCGCCTTGGAGGAGGAGGCTTTCACCGGGGTTAACAGATGCCAAATTGCCAACGACGGTGAGGAGTTCGGCATGGTCACGCGCGGAAAGTCGCCCGACAGTGTAACCGGTGTCAGGGTTCTCATAAACGATACGTTCGAGTATGCCCTGTAGCGTTTCCATGTTTTGGTCCGGATGAGTACGCAGGCAAGCAGTTGACCGTTTCTCTTATTCAACAATCTCCAACCTAAACCTACCCCATCTCCGTCATCAGTTTCTGAAAAGCACTGAGTTGCGGCGGAATGATGTGCGTTGTATCAGTTTTGTTCTCAAGTGCCTCAATGGTTTTGAACCCATTGCCAGTGATAGCAAGCACTGTCGGTTCATCGGGTTGGATGTGCCCGTTTTCTATCAATTTTTTCGCAGCGGCAAGCGTAACGCCACCAGCGGTTTCCGTGAAGATCCCCTCTGTAGCGGCAAGGAGTTTGATGGCTTCTACGATTTCAATATCAGTCGCGTGTTCGCCGACACCGCCGGAGTTACGGACTGTATCCACCGCATAGATGCCGTCTGCAGGATTACCAATGGCGAGCGATTTAGCGATCGTGTTCGGCCTAACAGGCTTCACAAAATCGCCGCCTTCTTTATAGGTATTGACGATCGGACCGCAGCCTTCCGCTTGGGCAACGTGGATTTTGGTGTTCGGTTTGTCTATTAGTCCTAAAAGGTGGAATTCTTTGAGTGCCTTGCCAATCTTTGTGATGAGAGAGCCACCCGCGGCGGGAGCAACGATATGTGCTGGTGCCTCCCAACCGAGTTGTTCGATCAGTTCAAAGCAGAGCGTTTTTGAGCCTTCGGCATAGAAGGGTCGGATGTTTATGTTAACAAATGCCCAAGGATAGACACCGCCAACTTCACTGCAAAGCCGGTTGACTTCGTCATAAGTACCCGTAATGCTCACGACGGTGGGAGCATAAACGAGGGATGCGACGATTTTACCGACTTCAAGGTCGGCAGGGATAAAAATGAAGCAGTTCATTTTGGCAATAGCAGCGTGTGCTGCAACGGCGTTCGCGAGGTTGCCCGTAGAAGCACAAGAAACCGTGTCAAAGTCGAATTCCTTTGCTTTACTCAGGGCAATAGCGACAACACGGTCCTTGAAAGAGAGTGTTGGATGACAGACGGAATCGTCTTTAATATAGAGTTCCTTGACTCCGAGCGCGTCTCCAAGGTTTTTCGCCCGAATGAGCGGTGTGAACCCGGTATTATGTCCATCTGTCGGTTCACCATCTATCGGCAGGAGATCGGCGTAACGCCATAAGTTTTCGGGTCCGTTTTCTATTGAACGTCTTGAGATAGATTTTTTTATCTCTTCATAGTTGTAGTCTACTTCGAGGGGGCCAAAACAGAATTCGCAAACGTGAAGCGGTTCCTTCGGATATTTGTTATCACATTCACGGCATCTGAGCCCCAATACTTTTTCCATTGTTTTATTCCTCTTCGATGATTCAACGGTTGGGCTTCCGCGCCGATTTTCCGTGGCAAACTGTTAGCCGTTAGCCGTCGGTTTCCATCAGGGTCAGTATTTCATCGGCACCGTTGGTCTCTAAAATGCCGACATATTTTCAGATTGTCAACTTAAGGTTAAATTCATTCTTGCCAGCTTGTAAAGTCAGGCGTATAAAGAGTGCGTGTTTCCCTATCCACCTAACATCATCCGCGTTAGATTCGGTTAACTGTAAGCCTTCGTGGTCTCCCCATACAGTTATCCCATAAGGCATGGCTTTTATTGATTCTACTACAATAGCAATGCGTAGTTCTGTACGGTACCGAGTCGGCGAAAAGCCTGTTAGCACAGGTTTACTCGCATCCGACTGCACTACCCGTTCGCTGGTATAATTTTTGATTTCAGTGGGTTCCATACCACCTTCAACGAAGGCGAATTCACATGCTGCATCACAATAGAGCAGCCTTAACGTAGATTTCGGATTCGCAGCTTCGTTTTGTGTTTCTGTGTTTTTCGCTATAACAACCGTCGGTTCGGTTTTCTCACAGTGCGACATGTAATCGTCAACCATTTGAGAAAGCAGCATCGGTTTTGCGTCTTCAACGCTAACAACGTGTGCGAAGTAGGCGTCCAGTCGTTGCAATCCCTCTTCTCCAAGCTGCGCAACGGTAAGTGGGTTGATATGTTCAACATAGCCGAGCCACGGATTCCACGCTGTGTTTTCTACATAGATATCGTAATGCTGCTGTGCAGTTCCGTTTAAAAGCGCGGCACGGAGGTTATCGGTATCCTCTCCGAGATGTCCAGCGGTATAGTACGGGATACCGACGATGTTTTTGAATTGCTGCGCAAGACGTTCATCAGAGGTTTCTCGTGTTACAATAGCATCGCTGACCGTTGAAGCCTCAAGCGGATAAAAGCATCCAAAACCGCCCCGATCGATTTCTGGTTCAGATGTGTCAGTCTCCGTATCATCCGTATTTTGTTGGCTCCAGTGATACCCCCAGAGGCCTTGGAATCCTGTCTGTTCAAGCGCGCGCAGAAAAACATCATTTTTAAATACTGCACCTGCCACATTGGGTTCCGCCCAAGGCAGTGCGCGCTTGATTCTTTCCCACTCCTTAGATATATATTCTGGCAGTTTCTCTCGCATCGTGACGACATGTGATGCCATGGCTTCTGTGCTACTGCCCGGGTTCGCTTCGCGTTGTGCCTCCCAATTTGAATCCCACATCGGCTTGATATCAAGCATTAGCAACGGAACGTCCCTATCCTCAGTATGCCACGTTGTAAGCACCTTAGCGACGGCTGGCGCGGACTTCGTGTCTATTGCCCATGTAATCGGGATACCGTGTCTGTGCGCGATTTCCGCTAACAGTCGCATACCCTCAAGTAGTCGTGTTCTGTCCTCCGCTACTGCTGTGCTTACCAATCCGTAGTTCAACATAAATGGTTCTCAGATATCTGAAAACTAATAACTATTCCAAAAAGACAGTAACGCCCATATCGGCGTATTTCTGGCGTGTGCTGGGGTTGCCGTTCCTAAAGCAGACAGCCGTTGTTGTTCCCTCCAAGGCTCTGGCAACGTATTCAACACAAGCATCTACGGTTTGAAGCGAATGATTGGGGTGTCCTTCAATGCTAAATGTCAGATCAGCCGGCCCGAAAGAGAGACAATCGACACCCGGTTTAGCGAGGTGTCGCGCATGTGTGACGGCTTCTATAGACTCAATCTGCATCCAGAGGATCCCAGATGAGTTCCACCACTCGGCGTATTCAAGTCGCTCTTTACCTTCGGAATTTACACGAGGCGCGCCGCCCCAACTCCGAATTCCCTGCTGCGGGTAATAGAAGGCAGCGACTGCCTCATCCACCGTTTCGTCTAATTCGACTTGTGGCACTTCAATACCAGAGGGACCCAGATCAAGGTAGTTACCGATGAGATAGGCGTTTCGGGTATGTTTAATCCGAAAGTTAACTGGAATTCCCAGTTCATTTGCCATATTGCAGAAAGCAACGAGCCGATCTTCGTTGTGCGGAGAGTGCTGACTATCAACGGCAACAAAATCGTAGCCGCCGTTTTCGACTCTGGCAATCAGATCCTCACGAGATGTCGATAGAGAGGCGTTAGCACCGTAGACGTGTTCTCCATTGTGTATCCGCTGTTTTAAATTTGCTGCTGACATTATCATCCTCGCTCTTATTATGTGCAGTGCGCGTAATTTCAGTATCTACAAAATATAAATAGCATCGCGAGATGCTATTCTGGAACCAAGGTAGGCATTGCGATTGCGACTAAATCTCTATAATTATACCCTAAAAATTGTTTTCTGTCAACGGATTTGTGGTTTGGGACGGAGTCATTCAGTTTTAAGAAATTATTCGATTGGACGTCTTTTTTTGCGGGATCCGGTGCGAAATGCTGCGAAATGCTGCGAAAATTTCAGCGAATTGTTTAAAAGCATAACATATATAAAGTATTAACGCCTGCGAAAAGGGCAACGCCAAACACCAAAAACCTACAATTGAAGATGGACTGTTAACTAAGGAAGGATGTATTGTAAAGTTTCATAGTTTTCATAGTTAAGTCGAGAAACTGTCAAGGCACCCACTGCCTAAAGGAGACCGGGGCTTGTGCTTCGTAGCAGTTAGCGTTTTCGAGAAAACGTCTTACATCTGCTCCACAGAGGGATCCAAGGCAGCCCTCAAGATGTTTATCGCAGCGTTGATGTCTCTATCGTGGTGTGAACCACATTCAGGACACGTCCACTGCCTATCAGAGAGAGAAAGATTTTCGTTGTGATACCCACAATCCGAACACGGTTTCGTTGTCGGTGTCCACTGTCCGATTTGTAGGAACTCACGCTTATGTTTCAAACACTTCAACTTCAGTATCTCAACAAACTCGTAGAAGGCGAGGTCAGAGACTTTACGTCCCCACAGCCGTTTCATGCCGTCAAGGTTCAGCGTCTCGGTGACGATCGTATCAAACCTTTTACACAGGTGAGTAGCAAGTTTCCAATGCCAATCTTTGCGTTGGTTGGCAATATGCCGATACAGTCGCACAAGTTCGCGGACAGCACGCCACCAATTGTGAGAACCTTTTACCTTACGAGAAAGACTTTTGTGGAGTGTTCGGAGTTGCTTCAAGGACTGTTTCAAAGGTTGCGGATGTTCGATTTTCTCACCGGTATTCAGGGTCAGATACGTCGCCAGACCGAAATCTATTCCTACGCTCTCACCTGTAGCAGAATAGGGTTCCGTCGAGGCATCATCCGTGACGACATACAACCAAAATGTGCCAACGGCATCCCGAAGGATTTGGATATAGCGGACATTTCCTTTCCATTCACGGTGCTCGTGGAACGAGAACCAACGCTTGTGAAACTTAAAGCCGTGCGACGGTGCGTCCCACGCTTTTATAGACAGACGCACACGACCCGCTTCAAGGAGATAACCCGATTGAAACTTCGCAGAACGATAACGGTCTTTGCGTTTGAACTTCGGAAGACCACCAAGTCCATCAAAAAAGCGTTCGTATGTGATATGGATACGGACAATCACTTCATCAAGTGTATCGCGAGGGATCCAAGCCCAGTGCTTGTGTGTACGCTTTAGCAGCTTTGTCAAGTGGGGTTGAAGTCGGAAGCGTCCGGCGTATTTGCCATAGATACGGTAATACCGCTTTTCCAGTTTGAGGAAGTGGTTGTGGACATCGCCAAGATCGTCAAGCATATTGCCGAGTCGCATATTTTGCCGATGTTCGCGTATCTGATATTTATAGGTCCGACGCGTGCGTTTTTGTTTTCGCTTTTTCATGGATTTCACGTATCACGATTTTAACCCCTATTGAGTGGGTAGGCAGGCACGTTACCAAGAGGTAACGCTCAATATGCCTGCCAACGTGATGTATATATTAAACCACAATTCGCTTAGATTGTCAAGTGTTTTTTCAAAAAAACGCTGTGGTCTAATGCACAAGGAGGCGGGCATTCCTCCCCTACATAAATGCAGGGGTCTCCTGCCCGAAGATTGATGAAATTTTGTTGTGGGTGTCGGTTATCCAACAATTGGTATCTACGGCTCGCTGGGCAGATGGATAACCTCGGGTGGTACAACAATTTTTCTGGAACTATTTGGTGGCTGATAAAACCATTGTAGCGCAATACGAAATCGGGGTCCTTGGAAATAGTGAATCTCAACAGGGTGAATCCCTATGTCAAGTTTGATGCTGCCCTGTTTACTGACTGTCCCATGAATTCCGTCGTTATCTATTACAAGTTTTCCATTAATATAGAGCTGCGAACCGTCGTCTGAGCTAAGTTCAAAGGTGTATATTCCAGGTGTGTCAATCTTCAATTCTGCGCGAAAGCGAATTGCGAAATTTTCAGTGACAGATAGCATGTCCGGCATCGGGAATCCGATCATGTAGTCCCGTGTGGAGACGTTTAAGTTTGCTGCAATAAAGGTATCGGCAGGAAGCAGGCGATCAAAATTGGGCATTCGGGAGATAGGACCCCCGAACACGTACACCTCTCCGATGAATCCGTGTCCCGGCATCGCTCCTGTATCGAAAATTCCGAGACCCCTACTTATATCATGACCGAGGCTGATATTGGAAACTGGACTGGGTGCATCTATTTGCGGCAGATCGGTGTACGTAACAATATCGGTAACGGCATCAGCACGAATCAGTGCTTTCGGCACACTTGCCCGTAAGGCATAAGTCGACGAAGGCAGCGAAGCATCTGATACACCAGCATTTGCCATCTGTCGGTTTGGACGGGTGTGCCGGTGCAAGATCCGTCGCCGGACCTGCATTTCAGGGGCAGCTTCCAATATCTCCGCAGATATGTGCTCCTTCTCGGTATCAAAATGATGGGCAAGAAACACGGAGACAACGAGCATCAAAGCAATATGTGCACAAAGCGATAATAATAACGCACGGCTTGTATGTTTTCGTATTTTCATATTTCGGTGCCTTTACAAATAGAAAAGATGTAGGATAGAACAGGAAATTGTCTAAACTTCAGTTTATACCTAAGTAAGGTACCCGAAATAACTTAAGTGTTCAAAAAAAATAAAATGTATACACAACCTGAGCAAATTTTTTTCGGAATTTTAGGAAAGTTGGACGGAAGGTGCGGATTTTAATAATCGTGTGGTTTATCCGCGGAGGAGTTGCATCTGTCGATTGTCGAAGTGACGCTCCGATTTTTGGGTTGGACGGATCCGCCATGCATCTGGTAAGCGGACGACGGTGTTGATGCTATCCGGGTTCTCGAAGTATGCGTCGTCGAGTTGCCAGAATTGGAGGCGTGGGTAGTTCTTCTGATTGTGCTCGAAACTTCCCATATTCTCTGCCTCTTGGCGCATTCTTGCAGTGACAGGTTCAATCGTGATAAAGATGCCGACTTCCGCATTGTGCTGATCCATCACATGGCAGAAGGCGCGGACTTGCGTAATGGTCGGTTTGCTGGTCTTGACTTCGGCGAGGATACGCGCGTTTGTCTCTTTCATCTGCTGCGGATTCCAGAGCGTCACATGCCCGACACCGTCGAGTCCGCCGTCGCCGACATCTTTCGTCGGGTTCAGTCCAAGCCGTGTCACTGCCCAATTTGAGAAGTCGTGATACTTGCGTTTATCGCCGTCCTTCAAGAGTTTACGGACTTCCTGCATGTTCGTCGGATAGCCTTCGATTTGGTAATCTATTGAGGGTTCCAATCCGTGTCGATCTGCTAACCGTTGCCGCATCGGATCGAGTGCGAGGATTGTGATGTCAATCCCCATCCATTGGCGTTTGAGGGCATGGGCGGCATCAATCGTTGTGCCGCAGCCACAGAAGGGATCGAGGACGATGTCGTCTTCGTTGCTGGAGGCTTTTATCAGGCGTTCGTAGAGTGCAAGCGGTTTCTGTGTCGGGTAACCGAGGCGTTCTTTGGAAGCACTTGCGAGTGGATTTATGTCTGTAATAATATCGTGTACTCTACTCCCTTTTGATGTAGACAAATACCGCTTGAACCCTGGGACACTACCCTTTGGGGGCCAATAGATCAATCCCTTAGCGTCCAAAACATCTAACCTTTGGTGAACTGAGAGAGCTTCATAGTTTTCAGGCGGTTCAAGACCATCGGGCCAAGATTCCCTGCGTGGCGTACTCCAGTGTCTACCGACATCACTTGGATTTATACCCCGCCACGGCAAACTGGATTCACCTTTTTTTACAATTCCGGGTGCGTATAGATCACCGATTCGGTAAGGACCTCGTTCATCCTTATGGCGATAAAACTTCTTTATGTACTTCGGGTCATGTTCTGTATAGACAGGGTTCCATACTGCTCGTTTGCTTTTGCTATAGAATAGGATTGTGTCGTGGACTCTGCCATACTGCTTGCCGTCGTTATGTGCATTCGTGCGTTGCCAGATAATCTCGTTCCTGAAATTGTCTACGCTAAAGATAGCGTCCATAATCCCTTTGAGGTAGTGGCTCGCGGTCGGGTCGCAGTGGAGGTAGATGCTGCCGGTGGGTGTGAGTACGCGGTGCATTTCGGCGAGTCGGGGTCCCATGAAGGCGAGATAGGCACGCATCGCGCCGCTGTTGCCGGACACAGCGTTTTGGAGTACTAAATCGTATCCGTTGAGGCAGTTGTCGAGTGCTTTGTAGGTATCGTTGGTGTAGGCGCGGTGTTCGATGTCGGCGCGAGCGTCTTGTGCGGCGGAGTCCCAGGTCCATGTATCGGTAAACGCTTTCTTTTGTGCGAGGGAGTCGCCCATGAAGGCGTTGTAATCGTGTCCGGAGTTGAACGGGGGATCGGTGCATATCAGGTGGACGCGTGCGTCGTCGAGTTCGCGTAGGATTTCGAGGTTATCGCCGAAGTAGAGTTTGTTCATGATTGGTTGTTGGTTGTCAGTTATTGATTGTCAGATTAGCAGCTGCACCACATAGATATTATAACATATAAATAGATATAATAAAATATAAATAAACATGATAAAATATCATAAATCAAACAGGAAAGTGAAAAGTGTCAAGCCTGGGCAATTTTGAAAATTGACGGGACAGTATTTTCAGGGTGTCAAGGCACCCACTGCCTAAAGGCAGGGGCTTGTGCTTCGTAGCAGTTCGCATTTCCGAGGAAACGTCTTACATCTGCTCCACAGAGGGACCACAAGCAGCCCTCAAAATGTTTATCGCAGCGTTGACATCTCTATCGTGGTGTGAACCACATTCAGGACATGTCCACTGCCTATCAGAGAGAGAAAGATTTTTGTTGTGATACCCACAATCCGAACACGGTTTCGTTGTAGGGGTCCATTGTCCGACTTGACGGAACTCACGATTATGTTTGAAACACTTGAACTTCAAAATCTCAACAAACTGCCCGAAGGAAAGGTCGGAAACTTTGCGGCCCCAGAGGCGTTTCATGCCCTTAAGGTTCAGCGTTTCAGTGGCGATAAGGTCAAATCGCCTACACAGGTCCGTGGCAAGTTTCCAATGCCAATCTTTGCGTTGATTAGAAACTTTGCGATACAACCGCACAAGTTCTCCGACAGCACGCCACCAATTGTTAGAACCTTTGACTTTGTGCGAAAGGCTTTTGTAGAGTTTGCGAAGTTCGGTCAAGGACTGTTTCAAGAATTGTGGCGATTGTATCTTTTCGCCCGTGTTCAATGTCAAAAATGCGTCTTTCATACCGAAGTCTGCACCTACACTTTCACCCGTAGCAGGCAGCACTTCTTTAGAGGTATCATCGGTCACGACATAGAGCCAATATGTTCCGACAGCATCACGAAGGATTTGGATATAGCGAACATTCCCTTTCCAATCGCGATGCTGATGAAAAGAAAACCAGCGTTTGTGGAATTTAAAGGATTGCGAAGGTGCGTCCCAGGCTTTAAAAGAAAGACGGATACGACCTTCTTTAAGGAGATAACCACTTTGAAACTTCGCAGAACGGTATTTTCCACGTTTCTTGTATTTCGGACGACCAACACCTACGATGTCGAAAAACCTTTCAAAAGAAATGTGGATACGTATGATTACCGCGTCAAGTGTGTCACGAGGTATCCAAGCCCAATGTTTCTTGGTGCGTTTCAGCAAGTTCGTCAAGTGCGGTTGCAAGCGGTAACGCCCCGCATATTTACCATATCTGCGATAATAGCGGTTCTCAAGTCGCAAAAAATGGTTGTGGACATCAGCAAGATCATCCAGCATATTGCCGAGTCGCACATTTTGTGGATGCTCACGTATCTGATATTTATACGTCCGACGCACGCGCTTTAGTTTTCGCTTTCGTTTTTTCGCCATTGGTTTTCACGTATCACGCCTTTAACCCCTACGAAGTGGGTAGGCAGACCCATCACCGGGGTCCCACCCGTTACTGGGAAGGGGGCGGTAACGCTTCGTATGTCTGCCAACGTGATACTATTATCATACAACATTTTTCATAGAATTTCAAATACTTTTTCTACATAATACAGGAGCGGGCATTCCTCCCCGAGCTAAAGCAGCGGGGTCTCCTGCCCGAAGATTAGATGATGATTTTTCAGGATTGACCGCATTGGCAGACCTTGAGATTGTCGGGCATGGTGGTGTTCTCTTGCGAGATGGTATCTTTGACGATCTTACCTTATTGGAAAGCCTCAGTTTTTACAACTCAGGATTAACTACGATTCCAGATGACATTTTTGACGATCTTACCTCACTGGAAGAACTCAGCTTTTACAACTCAGGACTCACTACCATCCCGAATGCGGTCCTCGGTCTAACTTCACTGAAGCGTCTAAATTTAGGTTACCACCGAATCACCTCTATTCCTGCTGGAACTTTTGACCAGTTGACCCAGCTAGAGATTCTCGTTTTGGATGGTGCTGCCAATACGAATACGTTTACCACCGTGCCGGACGGTGTATTTGATCAACTCACATCGTTAAGAGGTCTTAATCTTTCGCAAAACGATCTGACTTCACTGCCCGATGGTGTGTTTGATAATCTGACATCGTTGGAGTCCCTCAATTTGAATAGAAATTACGATCTCGCTTCACTGCCCGATGGTGTATTTGACAATCTGGTATCACTGACCTCTCTTACTATACTTGGGAGAAGTCTATCCACCGGTGCCCTTTCCGAACTTTCGGCCCTTGAATATCTTAACTTGAATGCTTGGCAGTTAAACAGTTTGCCTGATGGTATCTTTTCTGGGCTGTCGGCATTAGAACGGTTAATTCTATCGTCCTCAAAAAGCGACCTACCTTTTACCGTTTCCCTAAAGAAGGTTGCAGATGGTCAATTCAAGGCAATTACCTCTACAGGTGCGCCGTTTGACATAGTACTCCCGATCACCGCGGCAAATGGCAGCATCAGTGGTGACGCAACCAGCATTACGATTCCTGTTGGCAGCGTGGAAAGCGACATCCTCACTGTGACGCGCACCACCGTCCCGACTGCTGCTGTCTCTGTGAATATCGGTACTTTACCGGGGATACCTTCAAATCATTCTGGCTATGCACTCGTCAAATCCACTACAGGCCTCCCGCTCACAGTTATTGAAAGCGGTGTCATAGTTACCAACAACGTGCCAGTTTTCATCGACGGCACCAGCACTACGCGCGCCATTGCCGAGAACACGGCATCCGGTCAAAACATTGGAACTGCTATAGCTGCCACCGATGCAGATTCTGGTGACACACTTACCTATACGCTTAGTGGCACGGATGCCGCAGTGTTTAGCATCGTCAGCACATCCGGGCAGCTCCAAACAAAAGTAGCGTTAGATTATGAAACCAAGACATCTTATTCCGTAACAATCACCGTTTCTGATGGCAACAGAGGCAGTGATAGTATTACCGTCACTATCAATGTCACAGACATAGATGAAAGTGTAATCGATCCGTTGCTTAGTGAACGCACACAGCAGGTGCAAGATGCTATTGTGGTTGCAGTGCCAGGGGTAGATTCTGTTGACGATGTGACTTCTGCACATCTCGCGGCGATTACAATCCTCAGTCTGAGTGAAAAGTCAATTAGTTCCCTGAAAGCTGGAGATTTCAGTGGGCTCACTTCCTTGAAATGGCTCTATCTGGGAGGCAATTCCATAAGTGATGTATCTGCATTGGAAAACTTGACCTCCCTAGAACGGCTCTATCTGGGAGGCAATTCCATAAGTGATGTATCTGCATTGGAGAACTTGACCTCCCTAGAATGGCTCGGTCTAAGGTACAATTCCATAAATGATATATCTGCATTGGAAAACTTGACCGCCTTGATAAGTCTCGACCTGGAGAACAATTCTATCAGCAATATATCTGCATTGGAAAACTTGACCTCCCTGAAAAATCTCAATCTGAGTGAAAATTATTCTATAAGTGATATATCTGTCCTGAAAAACTTGACCTCCTTGGTATACCTCAATCTGGTACTAAATTCCATAAGTGATGTATCTGCACTTGAAGGTTTGATCTCGCTGGAGGATTTGGTTCTTGGAAATAATCTGATTGCGGATTACGGTCCCCTCCACAGACTCAAGGCAGCAAATCCTGATGTAAACATTGATATTGATATTAATAATAACCCACCCGTTTTCTCAGAGGGAGCTAGTACAACACGCTCCATAGCGGAGAATACGCCATCATGGCGAAACATCGGAGCACCGGTTTCTGCCACAGATGCGGATAGTGATACGCTGGCTTATTTTCTCAGGGGCACAGATGCTGCATCGTTTCATGTTGGCCTCATAACCGGGCAGCTGCAAAATCGAGTATCCTTTGATTATAAAACCAAAAATTCTTATTCAGTCACGATTGTTGTCAAAGATGGGAATGGTGGCGGTAACAGTATTGATGTTACCATTAATGTCACGGACATCAACGAAAGCCGCGCCCCCGTCTTCACCGATGGCACCACTGCCACACGTTCCGTCGCAGAGAACACTGCTCCCGGGCAAAATATCGGGAGTGCTATTGCCACCACAGATGCAGATACCAGTGACACACTCACCTATACCCTCAGTGGCACCGATGCCGCAGCGTTTAGTATCATCAGCACTACCGGGCAACTCCAAACAAAAGCTGCTTTAGACTATGAAACGAAGGCTTCTTATTCTGTAACAATCACCGTTTCCGATGGAAATAGTGGCACAGATTCTATCACCGTCACAATTAATGTTACTGATGTAGATGATCTCCATCCGCTTGCTGGACGCACACAGCAGGTGCAGGATGCTATTGTCGCAGCAGTGCCGGGTGTGAATTCTGCCGCCGATGTGACCGAAGCACACCTCGCAGCGATTACGGTGCTTAACTTACGTGAAAAAGGCATCACATCACTGAAAGCAGGAGATTTTGATGGGCTTAGTGGCCTGACAATCCTCAACCTGGGTTTCAACGATTTGACGACGCTCCCAGCGGGTGTATTTGACGAACTCGCAGCACTGACAATCCTCGACCTGGGTTGGAATGATTTGACGACGCTCCCAGCGGGTGTATTTGATGAACTCGCAGCACTGACAGGACTCAGCCTGCGTAACAATGCGTTGACGACGCTCCCAGCGGGCGTATTTGATAAACTATCAGCACTGACAGAACTCTACCTGCGTAGCAATGCGTTGACGACGCTCCCAGCGGGCATATTTGATGAACTCGCAGCACTGACAGAGCTCTGGCTGAGTCTGACTGATTTGACGACGCTCCCAGCGGGCATATTTGACGAACTCGCAGCACTGACAACGCTCTACCTGTCTGACAACCAAATCAGTGATATCTCTGAACTTGAAGGTTTGACATCACTGCGGAATTTATACCTCAAAGAAAATCCGATTTCGGATTACGGACCACTTCGCAGACTCATCAAAGCAATCGAAGCAGATCCGAACCATCCAGGTTTAAATCTTGATATTACTGTTCCTAGTCTTCTCGCTGGACGCACACAGCAGGTGCAGGATGCTATTGTCGCTGCAGTGCAGGGTGTCAATTCCGCTGACAATGTCACCGAAGCACACCTCGCTGCGATTACATCCTTGGATTTGGAGTTCCGGCTGCCGAGAAAACCTATCAGTTCTCTGAAAGCCGGAGATTTCAGCGGGCTCACCGCACTGACAGAGCTTAACTTGCTTCATAACGATTTGTCCAGTTTGCCGGATGGTATCTTTGGCGAACTCACAAATCTGACAAATCTCTACTTGAACCATAACGATTTTTCCAGTTTACCAACCGGTATTTTTGATGAACTCACCGCACTGCAAGCGCTCACCTTGAGTGGAAACCACTTGACTTCTTTGCCGGATGGTATCTTTGACGAACTCACGGCACTGACAACACTCAGCTTGTCTGGTAACGCTCTGACCAATTTGCCGGATGGTATCTTTGACGAACTCACAAATCTGACAAATCTCGACTTGTATAGTACCCGTTTGACTTCTTTGCCGGATGGTATCTTTGACGAACTCACGGCACTGACAACACTCAGCTTGCATAATAACGCTCTGAGCAGTTTGCCGGATGGTATCTTTAACGAACTCACGGCACTGCAATCGCTTAACCTGGGTCTTAACGATCTGTCCGCTTTACCGGATGGTGTTTTTGAAGGTCTCACTATGCTCAAAACGCTTAGTTTGGGCGACAACGCTGTTAATCCGTTGCCGCTTACCATATCACTGGAGAAGGCTGCAGATGGCCAATTCAAAGCAGTCGCACCCGCTGGCGCGCCTTTCGATATTGTGCTGCCGCTTACCGTGACAAATGGCAGCATCAATGGTGGCGCGAGCAGCATTACGATTTCCACAGGCAGCGTGGAAAGCGGAACACTTACCGTGACACGAACCGCCGGCACAACTACGGCTGTCACTGTGAATGTCGGTACTTTACCGGAGATACCCACAAGTCATCGAGGCTACGCGCTTCATAAATCCACTACTGACTTACCACTCACAGTTATTCCAGTAGTGACCAACAACGCACCCATCTTCGCTGATGGCACCAGCACTACGCGCGCCATTGCCGAGAACACGGCATCCGGTCAAAACATCGGGAGTGCCATCGCTGCAACAGATGCGGATAGTGGGGATACGCTTACCTACAGCCTCAGTGGCACAGATGCAGCGTCGTTTAGCATTGTCAGCACAACAGGGCAACTCCAAACCAACGCAGCACTTGACTATGAAACGAAGACAACCTACTCGGTCACAGTCTCTGTCTCTGATGGCAATGGCGGGAGTGATAGCATCACCGTAACCATCAATGTCACGAATGTCAATGAAACGTCTGCTAACAACGCCCCTGTATTCGCTGACGGCACCAGCACGACTCGCACAATTGCTGAAAACACTGCTGCCAATACAAACATCGGCGCGCCTGTCGCTGCAACGGATGCGGATGGGGATGTGCTTACCTATAGTAAGGGTTGGCTGGATGGGACAGCATTTAGTATTGACAGCACTACCGGACAACTCCGAACCGAAGCACCCTTGGACTATGAAACGAAGAACGTCTACTCGTTTACCGTTTTTGCCGACGATGGCAAGGGGGGTAGAGTTGTCATTACCGTTACCATCAACGTCATGGATGTCAACGATACTGTCATCCTTCCGGGATTTATTACACCCATGGCTGACCGCACGCCAGAGGTACGCGATGCGATCGTTGATGCGGTGCCGAACATCAGTCATGCTGCCAATGTTACCGCTGCACACCTCGCAGCAATCACAAGCCTCAATTTACGGAATGCTGGCATTACGGCACTGAGAATAGGCGATTTCTCGGGCATGACTGCCCTGACATCAATCAACCTATTCAACAATCAACTCAGCAGCCTACCGCCAGGTATTTTTGCAGAATTAACATCGCTAACAACAATACGATTGGGACGGAACGCAATTGATCCATTCCCGCTTATCGTATCGTTAGAGAAAGTAGGAGACGGAGTGTTCAAGGCAGTCGCTCCGGCGGGTGCGACGTTTAATTACGTTTTACCGATCACCGTGATAAACGGCACTATTAACGGTGGTGTAACAACCCTCACTATTCCGCAGGGGAGTATGGAAAGCGGCACACTCACGGTCACCCGCACGCCGGGTACAACGGGGCATGTCATGGTGGATATTGGGGTATTTCCGGGTCTCCCAGGCACCCACTACGGCTACGCGCTTGCTAAATCTGATTATCTACCGCTGGCTGCCATCCGTGGTATCAATACGGCACCCGTGTTTAGTGATGGCACTACGATTACCCGTTCCGTCGCTGAAAACACAGCAGCCAACACAAATATCGGCACACCGATCACTGCTACAGATGTGGATAATGATATCCTCACCTATACCCTCAGTGGCACAGATGCCGCAGCGTTTGGTATCAATAGCACAACAGGGCAACTCCGAACCCAAGCCGCCCTCGACTATGAAACCAAGAAAGCCTATGCTTTCACGGTGGATGTCTCCGATGGCCATGGCGGTAGCGATAGGATCAGTGTGACCATCAACGTCACGGACATCCGCGAGAACCGGGCCCCTGTATTCACGGACGGCACAACCGCCACCCGCACAGTCGCTGAAAACACCGCCGCCAACACAAACATCGGCACTGCTATTGCCGCGACTGATGCTGACAACGACACGCTCACTTACACCCTCGGCGGCACGGATGCCGGAGCCTTTCGTATTGTTAGCACAACGGGGCAACTGCGAACCCGAGCAGCCCTCGACTATGAAACCAAGGCAGCCTATTCCATCACGGTCTCCGTTTCTGATGGCAATGGCGGCAGCGACAGCATTACTGTCACTATCAACGTCACGGATGTCCGCGAGAACCGGGCACCTGTATTCACAGAGGGCACCAGCACGACACGCACGATAGCGGAAAATACCGCAGCGGGTGTAAACATCGGTACTGCAGTAACTGCCACAGATGCCGACAATGATACGCTTACCTATACCCTCAGTGGCACGGATGCCGGAGCCTTCCGTATCGTTAGCACAACGGGGCAGCTGGAAACAAAAGCTGCATTAGATTACGAAACGAAGACATCTTATTCAGTAACCGTCTCCGTCTCTGATGGCAGCTTGACCGACATAATCAGTGTTACAATTAATATCACTGACTTAGCCGATACCCGCGTCGCCTCTGGATTGATGCCGGTCAGCGAACGCACCCCGCAAGTACGTGATGCGATTGTCGCAGCGGTGCCGGGTGTCAATTCCGCAGCGAATGTGACTGAAGCACACCTTGCGAGGATTACAAGCCTTAATCTACGCAAAAAAGGCATTTCAGCACTCAAGGTAGGGGACTTTGACGGACTGTCGGCCCTACGAGAGATTCAGCTGGCCGAGAATCAACTCCGTACCCTCCCGACAGAGATATTTTCTGGACTGTCGGCCCTGAGAATCCTTTACCTGAATAAAAATGAACTGACTGTGTTGCCTGAAAAACTCTTTGAAGGACTAACAGCTCTGGAACACATCTACATGAATACCAATCAACTGGTTCGTTTGCCCGAGAAACTCTTCAATGGATTGGTTTCGCTCAGACAAATCAATGCACATACCAATCAACTGACGAGCTTGCCACCAAAGGTGTTTTCTGGGTTATCCTCGTTGTTAGAGATTTTCTTGCGGAACAACCAATTGACGGAGATACCGCCAGATGTGTTTTCTGGACTGCCACTGATAAACCTCAATTTGGATAGAAACCGTTTGACTGACCTGCCAGCAGATGTGTTTTCGGGGCAGTCATCGCTGACCTCCCTTCTGCTGAATGACAATCAGATTCGATCCCTACCGACGGGCGTGTTCAGTGGGCTGACAGCCTTGACGCGGCTCTGGCTCCACGGCAATACAGTTGATCCAGTACCGCTCATCGTGTCATTGGAGAAGGTAGGCACGAACGAGTTTAAAGCCGTTGTGTCCGCTGGTGCGCCGTTCACTATCACGCTGCCGATCAGCGTTGCAAACGGCAGCATTAGCAGTGGGGCAACCACCCTCACGATCCCTCAAGGGAGTGTGGAAAGTGGCACCCTCTCCGTGACCCGCACGCTCGGTACGACCGCTGCTGTCACCGTGGATATCGGCACTTTGCCGGGGTTACCCGCAAACCATCAAGGCTATCAACCCACCAAAGCCGCCAATTTGCCGCGAACAATTATCAATACGCCCGGGAACACTGCGCCGGTGTTCACCGAAGGTACAAACACGACGCGCAGGGTCGCTGAAAACACCCCGTTCGGTGAACACATCGGGCTGCCAGTAACTGCCACAGATGCTGACAACGATACGCTTACCTATAGCCTGGGGGGTACGGATGCCGCAACGTTTGGCATTGATGCCACCACCGGACAGCTCAAAACCAAAGTGCCACTCGACTATGAAACAAAAACCACCTATACCGTAACGGTCACTGGCTCCGATGGCACCCTCACGGATACTATCACTGTTACCATCAACGTTACCGACATAGATGAATTGCCGACAAGCACCGGAATTTGTAAAGTTGGCGATGTACTCGCACCCGGCGAAAGCTGCACCTACCCCGACACCGACGCTGTCTTCTCGGTGCTTGACGACGGGAATTCGCAATGGAATATTCCCGACTTCCCTTGGTTCAACAAGGTAGCCATCGGGGGGTCTATGAGTTTCACCGCAGACATCAACGATGAAAATTATCACTTCGTTGCCAAGGCAGTTGCAAACAACTCATGGGAAATCGAGGAAATCGGAGGCGATACGAAGGAACAACCAGAGACTCCCGAACAACCGGAGACTCCCGAACAACCTGGAGATATCGGTGGTGCTCAGCCCCTCAGTGCATCAACAGCAGCACCGCTGACGGAGGCAACGCTCCATGGCGGGATCATCACACTCAATCTCAGCAACGGTGCTTTTGAAAGTTCACATTTCCGGATTAGAAATGCTGTGTCAGTCTCTGGGATTACGGGGGTAACCCGTGACCAGTTTGGTGGAAAACGTATCAGTGATACACAAGCCACGATAGAACTTGAATACGATGGGAACATGACTGCCAATGGCATACTCACAATCTCTGTCCGGGCAGATGCGATAAAAGACTATAATGGGGCTGAACTTACCGCACAAATACCTGTCACTGCTGTCTCTGAGTCGATCGTCGCATCCACTGCCGCGCCTCTGACGGCGGCGACACTCGACGAAAGCATTGTTACGCTCACGCTCAGTGGTAGGAAATTTGAACGATGGAACTCCACAATCAGGGGTGCCGTCTCAGTCTCCGGCATTTCAGGTGTCACCGTTGGGAGTTTCGACATAGACCGACAAAGCGACACGGAAGTCACTGTTGAACTCACATTCAACGGAAACCTCAACGCAGATGGCACGCTCACATTCACCGTCGGCGCAGGTGCTATCGCACGCTACAACGGACCCGCGTTCACGGCACAAGTCTCCGTTGCTGCCGGCACAGAGACACCTGAAGTTCCTGAAACACCTATAGAAACTGAGAAACCAATAGAAAGTGATTATGATCATATACAGGGTCCCTGGCTCTGGATGATTACCCCCGGTGGAGATATAGACACCGACAATCTCTCCAAAGCAAGTGAAGACGTGATTACAGAGGCACAAATCGCACAAAACGGTGTCAATGAGGGGGATCACTTTGACGATCTGGAATGGACAAGCGGCCGTTTACTGCCTACCACCGTTTGCGGAATTCTCTTATGCTCCTCAGATAATGTCATCAACGTGGTCAAACAGATTGGACTCACCAATCGTGATCAACTCAATTACTATTCTGCTTATGCCCTGATTAACATTCGCTCTCCACGCGATCAAAACGGTGTTTTGATGGGCGTTGGGAGTGATGATTCTATCAAAGTTTGGCTCAACGGTTCAGTCGTTTACAAAAACGATACTACAAGAAGGACAACAGGCATACAAAACCGGTTCGATGTAAATCTGAACGCTGGCGACAATCTACTGTTAGTTAAAGTTTGCAATCACGGTGCAGTGTGGGTCAATAATGATTGGGGCATGTTTTTTAAGCTCTACCTTGATACTGCGGATTATACCGTATCTCTTCCGACAGGAAATGGCAATAGTTGGCAACCCGAGACAGTCGACGAGACACCAGAAGATACAACAAATACCGCACCGGTGTTCGCTGATGGTACCAGCACCACGCGCTCTATTGCTGAAAACACCGCCACAGGACAACACATCGGGAACGCAGTGGCTGCAACGGACGCTGATAAACATACCTTAACTTATTCCCTCGGCGGCACCGATGCCCCAGCGTTTGGGATTGATGCCACAACTGGGCAACTCAAAACCAAGGCAGCTCTCGACTATGAAACGAAAGCGTCCTACACCGTCACGGTCTCTGTTTCTGATGGCAACGGTGGAACCGATAGCATTACCGTTACCATCAATATCACTGATGTCAATGAAACAATTGCAAACACCGCACCGGTGTTCACAGATGGCACCAGCACCACACGCTCTATTGCTGAAAACACCGCCGCCCGTCAAAATATCGGTGCCGCCATCTCAGCAACAGATGCCGATAACGATACGCTGACTTATAGTCTCAGTGGCACGGACGCTTCGTCCTTTAGTATTGTCAGCACTTCAGGGCAGCTCCGAACAAAAGCAGCCCTCGACTATGAAACGAAAACGTCTTACTCGGTCACCGTCTCTATCTCTGATGGCAACGGTGGAACCGATAGTATTACCGTCACTATCAACGTCACCGACATAGATGAAACGCCTGCGAACAGCGCACCCGTGTTCACAGACGGCACCAGTGCCACACGCACCATTGCTGAAAATACCGCAGCAAACACAAACATCGGCACCGCTATCTCAGCAACAGATGCCGATAACGACACGCTGACTTATAGTCTCAGTGGCACGGACGCTTCGTCCTTTAGTATTGTCAGCACTTCAGGGCAGCTCCGAACAAGCGCAGCCCTTGACTATGAAACGAAAACGTCTTACTCGGTCACCGTCTCTGTCTCTGATGGCAACAGTGGAACCGATAGTATTACCGTCACCATCAATGTCACCGATGTAGACGAAACACCCGCAGCTACACCAACCATCACTGTTTCTTCAAATACTTCATTGACAGAGGCGACACTGCACGACGGAAAGATTTTTATCAACCTCAGCAATGGCACTTTTGAACGCGCTTTCTGGGATTTTCAAAAAGTATCTGTCTCTGGAATCACAGGCGTAACTTTTGATGATTTCTTTGATGTGGATCGCGAGAGTGCCACACAACTCTCTATTGAACTGACATACAATGGGAACATGACCTCTGACGGCACGCTGACCTTTACCGTTGATGCCCAAGCCATTCAGGACTATGGTGGATTGGCACTTACGGCACAGATCGCTGTCTCTGCTGTCAGCGAGTCCCTCTCCGTATCACCATCTACGCTAACGGAGGGGACACTTGATGACGCAGAGATCAGCATCACACTCAGTGGTCGAAAATTTGAACGCTCCATTTTTGACATCAGAGATGAGGTGTCCGTCTCAGGAATCACAGGCGTAACAATTCCTTGGCACGATCCAGACAAAGAGAGCGACACCGAAATTACGCTTGAATTGGAATTTAATGGGGACATGACTACAGATGGCACGCTCACTTTCACCGTCGGCGCAGGTGCTATCGTAGGCTATAATGGGCCCGCACTCACCGTACAAGTAAGTGTCACCGCTAATCAAGAAAATGCCCTCTTAGCGAACTTCCCGAATCCGTTCAATCCTGAGACGTGGATACCCTATCAACTGGAAAAACCCACAGAGGTTACCATCACAATTTATGCCGTGAACGGGCAGGTGGTTCGGACATTGGCACTTGGGCATCAAGCCGCAGGTGTATATCAAACCCGTAGCCGTGCGGCGTATTGGGACGGTAAAAACGCATTCGGTGAACCCGTCGCAAGCGGACTCTATTTCTACACAATCACAGCAGGTGATTTCTCCGCAACGCGGAAGATGTTGATACGGAAATAGTCCCGTAGGTGTTTTTGCTTGAGGGTTCCCCGCAGGTTGAACGGCGTTGAGAAGTCGGATGTTGACATGCCAAGCACACCTGAAAGTCAGTATCCTGCCATATCTATTGGATGGGGTGTCGCTGGAGACAATTGTGTTTTTCTATGATTTTCACGGTCTTGGTAGCATCCGTTCAACCCAACCTACGGAAACTTTTTTCTTAATCTTAAATTGGCACTTATGGGTGCGGTTTCATGAAGTTTAAGAGAATATTTCGGTAATCAAGGGGCAATAATGCAGATCGCATGAATCAACGGTATGAAGGTTCTCCGTATGGCATTCCCCGGGGTGAGTACACCGCAGAATTGCCCTACTACAAACGGACGGGTTCGTAGTAGTGCGATTTTGCGGTGTACTCACCCAAATGCGAAGTGCATTATCGCACGTTCCAATATTACCGAACTAAAAAATTGATCTTCATTCTAACTGCACCGGACATTGTTAGGAAATTGCCGAATGATACTAAAGTTTGGACAATTCGCCTCCCATTGTGGTCCGGTTCGCAAGGTACCACAGATAAACCAACCCGCTCGCTTTTTCTGAGCAATAGATACAAGGAGCATTGATAATGAAAACGACTTTAATTTTCCGCCTGTTTTTATTAGCAATTTCACTTTTCATTGTTCTACCGCACACTGCTTTCGGTTTGCCGGAAGGTGCCGTGGCACAACTCGGCACAGGTGACATATTTGTATACGACATAACATATTCTCCCGATGGCAAATTATTTGCGGTTGCAAATTCTATCGGCATTCAGTTGTACGATGCACAGAGTGGAGAAACACTGAACTTGATCACCGGGCATACGGAGACGGTCCGGAGCGTGAGTTTCAGCCCAGATGGGCAAACGATAGCAAGTGGCAGTCTGGATAACACTGTCCGTCTCTGGGATGCCCAGACAGGGACGCTAAAACGGAGGTTCCTCGGTCATACGGGTGATGTCCGGAGCGTGGTTTTCAGCCCAGATGGGCAGACAATCGCAAGTGGCAGTCTGGATAACACCGTCCGTCTCTGGGATGTCCAGACAGGGGCTGAAAAACAGATACTCGAACATCGGGATGATGTCAATAGTGTAGTTTTCAGCCCAGATGGACAGACAATCGCAAGTGGGGATGATGATGATATCGTCCGCCTCTGGGATGTCCAGACAGGGGCACTAAAAAAAAGACTCACAGGACATCGGGATTATGTCTATAGCGTGGTTTTCAGCCCAGATGGGCAGACAATCGCAAGTGGAAGTCTGGATGACACCGTCCGTCTCTGGGATATCCAGACAGGGGCACTAAAAAAGAGACTCACTCATACCTCTTCGGTCTATAGCGTAAATTTCAGCCCGAATGGACAGGCAATAGCAAGTGCCGGTTATGGTGGCACTATCCGCCTGTGGGATGTCCAGACAGGGGTGCTAAAACAGATACTCACTGGGCATAGGAGTTCAGTCTATGGCGTGGTTTTCAACCCTGATGGACAAACCCTCGCAAGTGTCAGTATCAATGGCACTATCCGTCTCTGGGATCGTTTGTGGGGTGTTGAAGCAGCTGTTGAAAAAAAGAAAATCACTGCCGGGCGTTCCGGGCATACGGAGGCGGTCCATGGCGTAGTTTTCAGTCCGGATGGGCAGACAATCGCAAGTGGCAGTAACGATGACACCATCCGTCTATGGGATGTTCTGACAGGTGCTGAAAAACAGACATTTGAAGGACATACGGGTGATGTCTATAGCGTGAGTTTCAGCCCGGATGGGCAGACAATCGCAAGTGGCGGTCAGGGTAACACCGTCCGTCTATGGGATGTTCTGACAGGCACTGAAAAACAGACATTTGAAGGACATACGGGTGATGTCTATAGCGTGAGTTTCAGCCCGGATGGGCAGACAATAGCGAGTAGTGGTAGTCGTGATAACACCGTCCGCTTGTGGGATGCTCAGACGGGTGCTGAAAAACGGACGCTCACTGGACATACGGGTGATGTCGTCTATAGGGTGAGTTTCAGCCCGGATGGGCAGACAATAGCGAGTGGCGGTCAGGATGACACTGTCCGTCTCTGGGATGTTCTGACAGGCACTGAAAAACAGACCCTTAGAGGACATACGGATGGTGTCAATAGCGTGAGTTTCAGTCCGGATGGGCAGACAATCGCAAGTGCCAGTTATGATGACACTGTCCGTCTCTGGGATGTTCTGACGGGTGCTGAAAAACAGACACTCAGAGGACATACGGATAATGTCCATAGCGTGAGTTTCAGCCCGGATGGGCAGACAATCGCAAGTGGTAGTAATGATAACACCGTCCGTCTCTGGGATGTTCTGACGGGTGCTGAAAAACAGACACTCAAAGGGCATAGGGATAGTGTCAATAGAGTGAGTTTCAGCCCGGATGGGCAAACCCTGGCAAGTAGCAGTAATGACGACACAGTGCTGTTGTGGCATGTCATGGGAACAAATGCCCCGCTGCCCAGCATCTCAGGGACGACGGTAAGTCTTTCTCCCGCCTCAGTGCCGCCCCCTGCTATCGGTGAACAACTCACATTTTCCCTCAAAATTACTCGTGGCCAAAACGTCTCAGGCTATCAAGCAACGGTGCGGTTCGATGACACTGCTCTCCGCTATGTCGAGAGCAGTAACAGTGATTATCTACCCGATGGCGCATTCTTTGTCCCCCCGGTTGTCGAACAGAATCTCGTGAAACTGAGCGCAACGTCCCTCGCAGGGGAAACCGGCGGAAACGGCACGCTCGCTACACTCACCTTTGAAGGTGTCGCCGTGAAGCCATCTACTTTGACGCTATCTAATGTGCTGCTTACGAATAGGGCAGGGGCAACCTCTACGCCACACATTGAAAACGCAGAAATAACTGAATCAAACGCAGAAATAATTGAATCACCGCAACTCAAAAGCGATGTCAACGGGGATGGCACTGTTAACATCGCAGATTTGGTGTTGGTCGCCTCGAATCTCGGTCAAACAGGACAGAATGCTGCAGATGTCAACGGGGATGGACAGGTCAACATTGCCGATCTCGTCTTGGTCGCTGGCGCATTAGGCACAGGTGCTGCTGCACCTTCGCTACATCCGCAAGTCTTAGAGATGCTCACTGCTACAGACGTCAAACACTGGCTATCTGCCGCACAGCAACTGGACCTTACGGATACAACCTCACAACGCGGTATTCTGTTCCTACAACAACTCCTTATAAGGTTGACTCCCAAAGAAACAGTACTACTTGCTAACTACCCAAATCCGTTTAATCCTGAGACGTGGATACCCTATCACCTATCAAAAGATGCAGAGGTCACACTGCACATCTATGCCGTAAACGGAACATTAGTGCGGACGTTGACGCTTGGACATCAAGCTGCAGGGATGTATCAAAATCGTAGCCGTGCAGCGTATTGGGATGGTAAAAACAACTTCGGTGAAAAGGTCGCAAGCGGTGTCTATTTCTATACAATTACAGCAGGAGACTTCACCGCTACGCGCAAGATGTTGATACGCAAGTAATTCTTATCAGCTCAACACGGAAGGGTGTTAGCTTACACCCTTCTACTAACAATCTAATTGCACATTGCAATTGAAAACCAATCAAAGGAGTTTGCAATGAAAACCTTATTTGTAAATCGAAATGTAATCATTTCAATTTTTTTAGTAATTATCTTGATATATGGTGTGCAAGGCATTAGTTATGCTCAGCAACTGTTGATTGAACCGAGCAGCGAAACAAACTCGCTTCTGCTTTACTGGGCAGAGAAACGGAACGACTCTATCATCCAGCGGATGGACTTTGCCGATGGACAAATCCAAGAGGTCGTCAGCGGATTTGGAGGTCTTGCAGCCACTGATATTGCCGTAGATGCGTTCGGAGGCAAGCTATACTGGTCGGAAGATTTCATTTATGAAAGGATTCGACGTGCTAATCTTGATGGAACAGACATCCAAACCGTCGCAGGCGGATTGGAAGGCCCCGATGGTATCGGCTTAGATGTGTTAGGCGGTAAGATATATTGGACAGACAATAGGGATAATAAGATTCAGCGGGCAGACCTTGACGGCGCAAACGTCGAAGATGTCATCACCGGATTGGACGACCCCACTGATGTTGCCATAGATGGGTCAGGCGGTAAGATATATTGGACAGGCGGAAGACGGCAAAGCGGTAAGATTCAGCGGGCAGACCTTGACGGCGCAAACGTCGAAGATGTCATTACCGGATTGGACGACCCCACTTATATTGCCATAGATGGGTCAGGCGGTAAGATATATTGGGTAGACGACGGGGAGGATAAGATTCAGCGCGCAAACCTTGATGGAACAGACATCAAAGATATTGCCACAGAATTCGTATGGGATGTTGGTATCGGCTTAGATGTGTTAGGCGGTAAGATATACTGGCGGGACACACAAAAAGCTAAGATTCAGCGCGCAAACCTTGACGGCTCAAACGTCGAAGATGTCGTCACAGAAATGCCAAAAAGTTCTTTGGGTGTTGCCTTCGCTGTCGTGAGAATACTTGATATAACTACAGTCAGCATCTCTCCATCCTCAATGCCATCCCCTGCTATCGGAAAACAATTAACGCTTTCTCTCAACATTGAAGGTGGACAAACAGTGACAGGTTATCAGGCGACCGTGCAGTTTGATGACACTGCCCTGCGCCATGTCGAGAGTAGCAACGGTGATTATCTGCCCGATGGCGCATTCTTTGCACCACCGATTGTAGAGGGAAATCTTGTAAAACTAAATGCAACATCTCTGGCAGGGGAAACCGGTGGTGATGGCACTCTCGCAACAATCACATTTGAGGTGATCACAGCAAAGACATCCATTTTAACGTTATCTGATGTGCTTCTCGTCAACAGTGCTGGAGAAACTTCCACACCGAAACTTGAAGACGGAGAGATAACGGCACCAACCTTAGATGCCGATGTCAACGGCGACGGAAGCGTGAACATCCAAGATTTAGTCCTGGTCGCATCCAATATCGGGCAGACCGGACCAAACCCTGCAGATGCTAATGGGGACGGGATCGTCAATATCGTGGACCTCGTCTTGGTCGCTGGCGCATTAGGCACAGGTGCTGCTGCACCGTCTCTACATCCGCAAGTCTTAGAGATGCTCACCGCTACAGATGTCAAACACTGGCTATCCGACGCACAGCAACTGGACCTCACGGATACAATGTCCCTAAAGGGCATCCGTTTCTTGGAGCAACTCCTCACGACATTGATACCGAAAGAGACAGCACTCCTGCCGAACTACCCAAATCCGTTTAATCCTGAGACGTGGATACCCTATCACCTATCAAAAGATGCAGAGGTCACACTGCACATCTATGCCGTAAACGGAACATTAGTGCGGACGTTGACGCTTGGACATCAAGCTGCAGGGATGTATCAAAATCGTAGCCGTGCAGCCTATTGGGATGGGAAAAACGCATTCGGTGAACCCGTCGCAAGCGGTGTCTATTTCTATACAATTACAGCAGGAGACTTCACCGCTACGCGCAAGATGTTGATACGCAAGTAATGTCTATCAAAACACGAAAGATCGGAAGGGTGGCACACAACACCCTTTCAACACATCATTGATTGCATATTGCGATCAGAAAAAGGAGTTTTATAGTGAAAACGTTGATTGTAAATCAGAAAAACATCGGAACAAGTCTACCCATTTTGGGTTTTGTGCTTCTTGCCTCATTCCTTTTAACTATAGTTCCCGCTTTAGCGAATGAGTTTGAAGTCGGAACACGATTCGGTATTTCGCACCTCGCCCCTGACACTGATGAGGATTCCTTTTCTACAAGTATCACTTATACTAACATACCATCAGCACCTGCGTATGTAGGATCTACTCCGACTGCATTGTACGCCACGTGGTTTCCGAGTGAGAAGTTTGCGATTGGCCCGGAATTCAGTTTGGGGAGAATGTCAGTTTCTGCAGAGTATGGGGGAGAGTCGGACACTGAAAGTATAACATCCTTCTATCTTGGTGGTCGGGCTGCGTACTTTCTGCTAAGCCACGCAGTGTCAAGTCCTTACCTACTCGGACGTGTCTCTACAACCATATTTAGTGGTGAAGATACCTTCCTTTTTGGCGGAGGTACGACCCTGACAAGTTTCGGGATCGGTTTAGGGTATCAGTGGCGTATCAGAGATGCTTTTGTCTTTCGAGCAGAGGGACAGTATCAAAGAGTGTTGCTGTCGGATGACGATGATGACAGTAATGAGTTCTCACTCATTCTCGGGATTGGCACTCGGTTCGGAACCAGTCAATCCAGTACCGCTGAAGTACCAAACGCGCAATAGCGATTTCACAGCAACGCGGAAGATGTTGATACGGAAGTAGAAATATATCGGCGGAAGGATGGAAGAGAAAGGAAGTATGGCGGATGCGATTCCTACCCTTCCATACTTCCAACCTTCCACTCAACAACATGATTGCACATAACAATCAATGGTCCGAAATAAGGAGTTGGTTATGAACACACAAGTTCTAAAACAAAAAAGTTTTGTATTCATACTGGTATCCATTTTGATGGTAACCCTTGGAACGCAAAGTATCAGTTACGCACAGGAAGCAGACCCAACACTCACAGCATCCGTTGAAGCACCGTTAACAGAGGCAACCCTGCATGGAAGCATCATCACACTCACACTCAGCGGTGGTTGGTTTGCTGATGAATGGCGCATCGGAGACGCATCGTCAGTCTCTGGCATTGAGGGTGTTACTTTTGAACGGTGGAATGTAGCCCGTGTCAGCGACACCGAAGTGACAATCGAACTTGAGTTTGCTGGCAACATTGACACCGATGCCACCCTTACTTTCACCGTGGGAGCAAGTGCTATCGCAGGATACAATGGAAACGCGCTCACTGCAACACTACCTGTCACCGCGCTGAAGGAATCGCTGGAGGCATCAGTGGAGGCACCTTTGACAGAAGGGACGCTGGACGGAAGCATCATCACACTCACCCTCACCGGACGGCGGTTTGTTGATGAATGGTATATCGACGACGCGTTGTCAGTCTCCGGCATTGACGGTGTCACTGTCGATAAATACGGTGCCATCCGCCGTGTGAGCGACACGGTAGCAACCGTTGAATTTGAGTTTACCGGCAACATAGATACCGATGCTACACTCACTCTCACCCTCGGTGCGGATGCCATAGCAGGCTACGATAAAGACTTTACATTTCAATTCCCTGTCACCGCAGTTGAGGAATCGCTGGAGGCATCACCAGAGGCACCCTTGACAGAGGCAAATCTGAACGGAAGCATCATCACACTCACGCTTACCGGACGTTCCTTTGCTTATGAATTGGACGAAGACGAGTTATCAGTTTCCGGCATTGACGGTGTCACCGTTAAATCATGGAATGTAGAACGTGTGAGCGACATGGAGGTAGCAGTTCGACTTGCATTTGATGGCACTGATTTTGATACCGATGCCACACTCACCGTCACCGTCGGTGCAGAGGCTATATCATACAATAAAGACTTTACCTTTCAATTTCCCGTCACAGCAATACAGCATTCAAACGCCACTGTGAGCATTTCGCCCACATCGGTTATATCTCCTGCCGTCGGAGAACAGCTTACATTCGACCTCAATATCGCTGGCGGAGAAAACGTCGCAGGCTATCAGGCAACCGTGCGGTTTGCCTATTCTGGACTAAACCTCATGGAGGTTACCAACGGCGACTACCTACCGGAGGACACGTTCTTTTGGACAAAGGGGACGAGATTCGCCGCAACCACACTCGCTGGGGCGGCGAACGGGGACGGTACACTTGCCACGCTCACGTTTGAAGTCGAAGACTTTAAAGCCTCCACGTTGACCCTCTCCGAATTCTACCTTGTGGATGCAGATGGAAAGCGGTGGGAAGTTACCACAGAAAACGCGGAGGTGACGATACCACCAGAACCGGCAGAACCACCAGAACCGGCAGAAGCAATTTTCGGCGATATCAACAGCGATGGTGTCGTGAACATCCAAGATTTGGCAATCGCCGGTGCCCGCTATGGTCAGAGAGGACAAAACGATGCCGATCTCAACGGTGATGGTCTCGTGGATATCGTTGACCTTGTACTCGTGGCAAATGCGTTCGGGGCGGATGCAGCTGCACCAGCGTTGAACCCACAGATATTGGAACAACTCACCGCAGCGGATGTCAAGGGTTGGCTAAACCAAGCAAGCCAACTCGCTCTCACCGATCCCGCATACCTACGCGGCATTACCGTGTTGGAACAACTCCTTATGGCACTAACGCCAAAAGAGACAGCACTCTTGCCTAATTATCCAAATCCATTCAACCCAGAGACCTGGATACCGTATCATTTATCAAAGGATGCGGATGTCACACTCACTATCTATACAATGAACGGCACATTGGTGCGGACTTTGACGCTTGGACATCAACCCGCAGGTATGTATCAGAACCGCGGACGTGCTGCTTATTGGGATGGCAAAAATGCATTTGGTGAACCTGTCGCAAGCGGGGTCTATTTCTACACCCTCACAGCAGGCGACTTCACCGCTACGCGGAAAATGTTAATACGTAAATAGTTATCAGAGTTAGAGTTATCAGTTTTCGGTTTTCAGTTAACTTCTTGTGGCAGTCGCTTTATCTGATAACGACCACAATATATCTCTTTAACTGACAACTGACGACTCATAACCATTTCTTTTGATAACTATTGTAAAAGGAGTTCATTATGAAAACCCTAATCATGAAGCGAAAATACCTTGTGTCCATATTAGCTACCGTCTTCATAATCTTGGGAACACAAGGCAGTTACGGACAAACGATAACTGCTTCAACGCCACACCCCTTGACAGAGACAAACCTGCATGGAAGTGTGGTCACCCTAACACTCAGCGGCGGGATTTATGGGAGACAACACATTATTTTCATCGAACGCTCTGTGAATGTAGTCGGAATCCCTGGTGTGACTATTAAACCGTTCGGTATGGAGCGTGTCAGCGACACACAATTGACGGTTCAACTGGAATTCTCTGGCAACATAGATACCGATGCCGCCCTTACTTTCACCGTGGGGGCAGGCGCAATCGAAGATTATGATGGAAACGCGCTTACTGCGACACTACCTGTCACAGCCGTGGAGGAATCGCTGACCGCCTCAACAGAGTTAGATTTGACAGAAGCAACCCTACATGGGAGTGTGGTTACACTCACACTCAGCGGACGGCGGTTTACTGATAGGGAGTGGGATATCAAAAATGCTCTGACGCTATCCGGTATTGAAGGGGTCACTGTTGCCTCGTCACTCTGGTTGGACGTGGAACGCGTCAGTGACACGGAGGTGACCCTTCCACTAACCTTTTCAGGCAACATTGACACGAATACCACACTCACTATTGAAGTGGGCGCGAACGCTATCATTGGCTACAATAAGGCGTTCACTATCCAATTGTCTGTGTCTGCTGTTGAGGAGTCGTTAGTCTCCTCAACGGAAGCGCCGTTGACAGAGGCAGGGGGTGTCGTCAGACTTACACTTAACGGACGGCGATTTGCTTTTGCTGGTAATAGTGCCATCACTTTCTCCGATATAGAAGGCGTCACTATCGAATCTCATGTGTATAATGTAAGTCTCGACGAAAGATATATAAGTGCCACAGAGATAGACGTTGATCTGATATTCGTTGGTAATTTTGACAACGATACAACCTTTACTATCACCATAGCGGCGGACGGAATCGCAAACTATAACAAAGATTTGAGCGTCCAATTACCCGTCACTGCTGTAGAGGAATCACTGGTTGCCTCAACGAGGTTCCCTTTGACAGAGGCAATCTCCTTCGAAAATGTTATCACACTTACGCTTAGCGGACGACGATTTGCTGATGACAAGGACATAGTAGCAAATGCGTTGACGTTCTCCGGTATTGAAGGGGTCACTGTCGAACGACTTTTAGGTTTGGATCGTGTCAGTGACACAGAGGTAAGATTGAGACCGGCATTCGGTGGTGACTTTAACACTGATACAACCCTCACGCTCACCGTAGGGGCAGACGCTATCAACTATAATAAAGATTTTACTTTCAAGTTCCCCGTCACCGCAGTTGAAGAATCGCTGACCGCCTCAACAGAATTCGCTTTGACAGAGGCAAACCTTAACGAGAGCGTCATCACGCTGTCACTCAGCGGACGGTGGTTTGATGATGACATAGAATCTTATCTGACGGTATCCGGTATTGAAGGTGTCACTGTCTCCTACGTAAGACTCACGGGCTCCGTAAAAGGCTTAAGTGATACGGCGGAGGCAGCGGCATTTTGGGGATTGAGCTTGAAAGAGGCGTGGAGGATAGCGGCATTTTGGGGGATGGGTTTAACGGAGGCGGCAATTGGACTTGCCTTCGAGGGCAATTTTGACACCGATGCAACCCTCACGCTCACCGTAGGGACAGACGCTATCATTTTGGGATATACTAAAGAAAATTTCACCTTCGAGTTCCCTGTTACCGCGATAGGACAATCGGATGCCACGATAAGCATTTCGCCGTCACCTATAGCACTTCCCGCTATCGGTGAAAAATTAACGCTCAACCTGGACATCGCTGATGGCGAAAACGTCGCAGGCTACCAAGCAACTCTGTCGTTTGATCCCTCCGTCCTCCGCTATGTGGAAAGTGCCAACGGGAACTACTTGCCAGCAGACGCGTTTTTTGTAGACCCGATCTTCAGCCGGAACTCTTTGTTGATCGCTGGTAACACACTCGCTGGCGCACGTAACGGAGATGGTACACTCGCCACCCTCACGTTTGAGGTTTATGAGCATAAACCCGCCATGGTGACTTTATCCGAAGTCTATCTTGTGGATGCGGATGGAAGACAGTGGGACGTTACCACCGAAAATGGGGAGGTTATTGAACCCCAGGAGCTGCCCCAAAAAATCTTTGGTGACATCAACACTGATGGCGTAGTGAACATCGCAGATTTGGTTATCGTTAGCAACCGGTTTGGACTGAGAGGACAAAGTAGGGCAGATGTCAATGGAGATCATTTGGTGGATATTGTGGACCTTGTCCTCGTGGCAAATGCTCTCGGGGCGGATGCAGCTGCGCCATCGCTAAATCCACAAACATTGGAACTGCTCACCGCCGCGGATGTGAAAGAATGGTTAAACCAAGCGCAGAAAATTACGCCGACTGATCCCGATTATAGGCGCGGTATCAGCATGCTGGAGCAACTTCACAAAGCACTGACTCCTAAAGAAACAGCACTTTTGCCTAATTTTCCGAATCCGTTCAATCCTGAGACGTGGATACCTTACCACTTAGCAAAGGATGCGGATGTTACCCTGCATATTTATGCGATGAACAGCAGATTGGTGCGGACTTTGATGCTTGGACATCAACCCGCGGGGATGTATCAAAACCGTAGCCGTGCAGTGTATTGGGATGGCAAAAATCAATTCGGTGAACCTGTCGCAAGCGGGGTCTATTTCTACACCCTCACAGCAGGCGATTTCACCGCTACGCGGAAAATGCTAATACGCAAATAGTTATCAGAGAATAGCCGTCAGCAGTCAGCCATCAGTCACACCCTTACGGCAGTAACACTTAAAGCAACTGCCACAAGATATTAACTGAACGCTGAAGGTTTCCGACGGCTGATAGCCATCCTAAAAGGAGCTTATCATGAAAACGCCATTTGGACATCGAAATATAATTGTGTCAATTTTTGGAGTTGTGTTGTTGATATATGGGGCACAACGGATCAGTTATGCACAGGAAGCAAACCCAACAATTACTGCCTCAGTTCAGCAACCTTTAACAGAGTCAACCTTGCACGGCAGCGTCGTTACGCTCACGCTTAGCGGAGCCACGTACGAACGCTCTACTGTCTGGATAAGGGACGAGGTAACTCCATCCGGTATTACCGGCGTATCTGTCGATATATTTGATGTGGATCGTGTCAGTGACACGGAGGTGACCGTTGAACTCACATTCAATGGCAATAATATTGAGGTGGATACGCCGCTTATCTTTACAGTGGAAGCGGAGGCAATAGCGGACTACAACGGCCCCGCACTCACAACACAACTGCCTGTCACAGCAGTAAAGGAGACGTTAGTTGCCTCAACGGACTCCCCACTGACAGAGACAAGCCTTAATGGGAGCGTTGTCACCCTTACACTTAGTGGACGGCAGTTCATTGGTAGTGAACGGTACATCAAAGATGCCCTAACGATATCCGGTATCGAAGGGGTCACTGTCGCCACCGAAAGATCAGGATTTACCATTGTTGATCGTGTGGATCGTGTCAGTGACACGGAGGTGACAATTAAACTGGCATTCAATGACGACTTTGATACAGATACTCCCCTTATTTTTACCGTCGAAGCGAGGGCGATAGAAGGCTACATCGGGCCCGCACTCACAGCACAAATTCCTGTTACTGCGGTAGCGGAATCGCTGACCGCCTCAACGGAGTTCCCTTTAACAGAGGCAAACCTTGATGGAAGCGTCGTCACGCTGTCACTCAGTGGAAGACAATTTGTCGAACAATCTTTCGGACAATCGGAAATCGCCGATGCTTTGACGTTCTCCGGTATCGAAGGGATCGCTGTTTCCGGAGATTTTTTTTACTCGGACTTGGGAGGTTGGGTTGTTGGACCTCATGTTAGCGACAACACAGAGCTGACAGTTAGACTCGCATTCAATGGCAACTTTGACACTGATGCAACCCTCACTATCACTGTGGGGGCAGAGGCAATCGTAGACTATAATAAAGACTTTACTGTCGAGTTGCCCGTCGCCGCAGTAGAGCAATCGGATGCTACGGTAAGCATTTCGCCCTCCCTTATCGCCCTTCCCGCTATCGGTAAAAAACTAACGCTCAATCTGGACATCGCTAACGGCGAAAACGTCGCAGGCTACCAAGCAACTCTGGCGTTTTCGTTTGATCGCCGCGTCCTCCGCTATGTAGAAGGGGGCAACGGGGACTACTTGCCAGCAAACGCGTTTTTTACAGACCCGATCATCTACCATGACAGGTCGGATAGATTTTTTGTTGTGACAATCGCTGGAAACACACTCGCTGAAGCGAGCAATGGAGACGGCACGCTTGCCACACTCACGTTTGAGGTCGTTGACTATAACCCCTCTACGGTGACTTTATCCAATGTCTATCTCGTCGATGCGGACGGAAAACGTTGGGAAGTTACCACCGAAAACGGAGAGGTGATTGAACCACCAGGGTTCGCAGAAAAAATCTTTGGTGACATCAACCTTGACGGGGTCGTAAACATCCAAGATTTAGCCATCGTTAGCAACCGGTTTGGACTGAGCGGACAAAGAAGTAGTGCTGATGTCAATGGAGATAGTTTTGTGAATATCGTTGACCTTGTGCTTGTAGCAAATGCGTTCGGTGCGGATGCAGCTGCGCCAGCGTTAAATCCACAGATATTGGAACAACTCACCGCTGCGGATGTCAAAGGTTGGCTAACCCAAGCACGGCAATTAGCACTCACTGATCCCGCATACCTACGCGGCATTAGCGTGCTGGAACAACTCCTTATGGCACTAACTCCCAAAGAGACAGTGCTATTACCAAACTACCCCAATCCGTTCAACCCAGAAACGTGGATACCGTATCACTTATCAAAAGATGCGGATGTCACACTGCGTATCTATGCTATGAACGGTACATTAGTGCGGACGTTGGCACTCGGACATCAACCCGCGGGCATCTATCAAAACCGCAGCCGTGCCGCCTATTGGGACGGCAAAAACGCCTTCGGCGAACCCGTCGCGAGCGGCGTGTATTTCTACACACTTAAAGCAGGCGATTTCACAGCAACACGCAAGATGCTAATACGGAAGTAGCGACTATCAGAAAAATATAGGAGATTTGAAGATGCGGCAGAGTTTTAGTTGTTCTTCCTAATAATTGGAGCAGACTTAACTCTTAAAGGCCCAGAGAATAAAACATAACGTTCAAAAATTTACCAATAGGAGATTTTTATGAGAACCAATTTAACGTTCCGATTACCGTTTTTGGCACTTCTCATGGCGGCGCTCATTTTTATCACACCTTTTACCACCCTTGCACAGCAAAAGTCAGTGGAGGTCCAAGCCAAAATGGCCGCCAAACGAGATGCTGAAACTG
This sequence comes from Candidatus Poribacteria bacterium, assembly GCA_965208735.1. GTDB lineage: Bacteria > Poribacteria > WGA-4E > WGA-4E > WGA-3G > WGA-3G. The sequence continues at coordinate 1,802,829 of CBDBPM010000002.1, read as the reverse complement.
ATACGAATAAGTGGTTATGGACCGGTGTGGGTTTTGTTCCCTGCTTCAGTGTTGTGCTCGGTGTAATGATAGGTTCACTGGGGCCTCAGTCATGGAGTGGTAGCGGTTACTCCGTAAGTGACCAACAAGGATGTGGGATGCTACTTGGTGCCACAGTTGGTTGTTTTATCCCGCTCATTGCCATTAATGCTTATCGACCCGGACCACACCCGGAGCGTCTCCTCGGAAAATCGCCTGAATATATTGACCTTTACACAGATGCCTACAAGACACGGATCCGACTGCTTAGGAGGGGGTGGGCAGCAGGGGGGGTTGCCATCACTGTAGGCGGATTAATTAATGCCATTTTCTTGACACGCAGCGAGTCATAGCCGTCTTCAAGGTTTGCCATCACTGTAGGCGGATTAATTAATGCCATGTAGCGGATAGATTAGTTTAAACACCGGATCGAACGATTTGAAAGAAAATACAGGAATAAATAAATGGAGCCGCATAGGAGCCATCTCGATAGGTCAGTGTTCCTATGGGCAAGGTCCGGGCTTTGCCCTACGATACGCGTGCTTACATCGAAATTCCCAATAACCCGCGCGTCAACTGGAAATCCGTATTCCCTTTGCCGTGCAGCTTCGGCGTATACCGCCGCGAAGCCACCTCCACGATTAACGCCAACAAGTCGTCAACATCCGCAGTCGTTAAATCCAAATCCTCACCGTAGGCAGTTTGCGTTGTGGTATCTGTAGAGACCTGAACCAACGGCACCATCACATGCGATTGCAACGGCGCACCAACGATGTGTGCAAGTGCAAGGTCTACACCGGTCGCGCCGAGTCCGGTTAACGTCTCTGTCGGTTGATCTGTGGGTGTCTCCATGATGTGGAATCCGGCTTTCTCGACCCGCTGCCCATACGCCAAAGTCGGTGTGTTTGTCAGATGAACCACTGAGTGCTGACCACTGACGGAAACCGATAGCCATTCCGCGTTTGTTGGAACAATAACCGTCCCACCTGCGGCAACAATCCGGTGCGTCAATTGCGTCAGGGACTCCGAAACTGCTTCTGTCACTTCACCGGTTGACATCACCGCTATACAAAGATGTTCCAACCCAGCATCAACAACCGGAACAGACGGCTTATTCGCAAGCGTTTCCGAGAACCAGTCTTGCACCTTCTCAATAACGGCATCAATCCCGCCATCCAATTGGACACTCGCCCAACCGTACCGTTCCGGCGATATACCGAGTTTCTGAATCTCGTGTCGGACGTGATCATTGTGGGTCTTTTCACAACCGTGTTCGAGGAGCAAACCGAGCGCGACCGTCGGATGCGTGAGATGTCCAATCATCGTACGGGTATAAATCTCCTCAGAACGTCCGCCGGAGACGCCACATCCTTCCGTATGCGGTAGTGCAACAAAACGGGATATACCCTGCTTTTCGCCGATCCCGCGTTCATTACAGCGGTGCGCAATCATCTGCGCAATTTGTCCAGAGCAGAGACTCGTAGGTAAAATCAATCCAACCTGATCCGTACGATAACCCGCCTCTGTTTGGAGCGCACGGAAAACTCCCCGACCTGGTAGGTGCGGTTTCCTAACCGCACCTCCTCCCCAAGCTTCAATCGGAATCGGTTCGCCAGACTTCAATTCGGATTCCGTTAACAGCGGATCTAAATCTACCGGCCCCGTCTGCTTCCAATCGCGCCATAGCGAGACTTGCGAATGTCCTGCTTTTTCACCGACCGAACGTTCACCAGACGCAACATCCACCGTCAAATCCAGCATCGATTCACCGAGTGCTTCCATCGGTGTCCCGTCAAGATACGCACCAGCGTTCACATCCATGTCTTTAGTAAGCATCTCGTAGCGTCCGGTCGTGGTAACAATCTTAATCGTCGGCACGAACGGAAAATTTGTAATAGATCCGTTGCCCGTAACAAAGAAAATCATGTTGGATCCAGATGCCACCTGTCCTGCGATGCTTTCTAAATCGTTGCCGGGACTGTCCATGAAGTAGTAGCCCGGGTTCTCCATCAGTTCACTATAATTGATGACATAATCGAGACAGACATCGGGATGCCGTTTCATCGCCGCACCGATCGATTTAATGGCGATGTTGTAAAGTCCACGGAAATTGTTGCCGCCAGACGGATTGCCTTCAGCGGAGTGTCCATGCCACGCGACGCGTTCCTTGAACCGTTCAATGGTATTGAGGAACGTTCGCGCCGTCGGTAGGTCGCGGACATTTTGAAGTATGTACGCCTCCGAACCGATTAACTCATCGGTCTCAGCAAGGTTAGCACACCCACCATAACGGATGACCTCTTTCGCAACGTAAGCAGCAAGCGGATTACCGGACACACCAGAGAACGCATCGGAACCCCCACACTGTAAGGCAATCTTCAGGTGTTCCAGAGGTTGTTCGGTGCGTGGTACGCTGTTCACGCTTTCCAACCACCCATCAATAATTTCTGCACCGTTCGATAAATCCGTGTCGAAACTCCCTTGTAGCCGATAGAAACGGTGGACGACATCATCCAAAGCATAGCCTTCGCGAAGCATATATGCCTTGAGCATTTCGTTCGTAACCGATTCGGTGCCGTAGTCAACGAGCAGCATCGCACCGATATTCGGATGGACAGTGAAACCGGCGAGCGTTCGGAGCAGCATATCAATGTTATTCGGAGTCCTGCCTTCACCGCCTTCAGTATGTGTCACGGCGACAACACCGTCTATATTTGGAAATGTATCGGGGTTACAAACCCCTCCTACCGAACACATCTCGGCAAGTCTTCTCGCGAAACCAGAGGTGCGGGCGGTTGTGCCCATAACGACGATACAATTTCGTGTGCCAACGCCACGGTCACCGGGACGTTGATAACCGAGAAAGCATCGCTCGTTGGTATGCCGCGGTACCTGCTGACCGGGACGGAATTCAACCTCGTCTAATTGATAGGGTGCCATCTTGTCGCTGAAGTTAGGCGTTTCTGGCAAGGCAAAGGGTAGGTTTCTGATTGATAAAGAATCAATCATCTTCTGATTGCAGACATAATCGCCGGGGGCAATGGAACGTGTAGCAAAACCGAAGGGTAAACCCCACGATAGCAACGGTGCTGCGCCTGAAATCGACGCAATGGCGAAGCGATGTCCTTCCAAGATGGTATGCGATAGCTGAAATTGCTGTCCGTCATAGCGGATGCGTGTGCCACCTTCTAATGTCTGCGTAGCGATAGCGACGTTATCATCTGGTGATGGCAACCGAGCAACATCGGTAAAATCATAATCCATACAAAGCGTACTCCTTTGGCAATATCGGCATGTGTTAGGGAAGACGTATCTGGAATCTCCTGAGAACTAACTGCGATAAATACTCACTTCGATTGCGTCCTGTTTCACCCACGGCAGATCGATGTCAAACCAGTGTGTTTCAGATTCATAACGTTCGCGGACGTGTCCGAGGTAATCCGCCATCGAATCTGCGCCGATACCGACGTTGTCAGCGACAACGGTTGCCGGATCCGTCAGTCGCGATTCAATTGCCTGAAAACACGGGAAATAGTTGCTGAAGTTGTTATCAAGGAGCAAAAAATCGACAGGGTCTTGAATGCCTTTAAGTACTTCCTGTGCATCACCGATGCGTGAGTCAACGAGGTCCGCCATGCCAGCACGTTCAAAATTTGCGCGTGCTTGTGCCGCTCGGTCAGCGTCTATTTCGACTGTTATCAAACGTCCAGTACCGGCAGCCCTTAACACGCGTAACATCCAGAGTCCAGAATAACCGATCGCCGTGCCACACTCAACAATGAGGGACGGCTTTGCTTCTTCAACGCAGGCGGCGAGAAATTTTGCTTTTTCTTCGCCTAACATCGGGATTTTCTCTGCCTTACACTGTACCTCAACCTCTTGTAAAACTTCATCAAACATATAAACCTCCATCAGAACTCGGTTGATCTGTTCCAAACTTGACATCTGTGAGTAGATATGCTAAATTTTTATCGTAGTCTATAATGCCTTATGCGAATAATCATACACGAAAACCGCTTTGCGGTCAAGACGCGCATCTAAATATACCTAATTTCTGGTTTTTCTAATATAACCCAAGTTGCTACTAACGGATTTTGAGCGTTTCAACATAGTTTTCAGATACTTTCCCCACCCCAGAGGGGTGAGATGTCTATAGAAAACGGTATATCAACGTCTTGCACCTTCTTCGGCTTGCTATGTAAGTAAATAGGTGACAACTTGGATTAATATAAAAAAATTTGCAACCAAATCCCCTGCTGGGTGTGTATTATAGATAAGCACCTCCGGAGGGACCTGATGCCTGAGTTAGACGATGAATTAATGGAACGCTACCAAAAAGGGGATGAGAACGCGTTTACGCTTCTCGTGCGTCGCCATCAGCAGCCGCTTGTTAATTTTATTGCTCGGTTTATCAATGATAGGGATAGTGCTGAGGACCTGGCGCAGGAGACGTTTATCCGCATCTTTAAAGCCGCGAACCGCTACAAATCGGAGGGTGCGCGTTTTAAGACGTGGATGTATCACATCGCCTCGAACCTCTGCAGAAATGAACTGCGAAATCGAGGACGACGTGACCGGCACAGCGTCGATAACGTTGTGAACACCTGCAGCGATAGCGATGGCGACATAGAACAGGTTGACCTCATTGCAAGCGCGCCTGCAAGCCCAGATTTCCAACCGGAAGTCGCACTCGAACGCAAGGAATTACGGAACGCCATTCAAAAAGCTATCGCAGAGTTACCAGAACAGTATAGACTCCCTCTCGTGCTCCGTGATCTACAAGGGCTGAGTTACGATGAAATTAGCGAGGTACTCGAACTCCGAAGCGGGACAACGAAATCTCGCATCAACCGCGCCCGGCTTATGCTTAAAGAAAAGTTAAAACCTTTTATCTAATGTTTTAGGAGCGACCTATGAACTGTTTACAGGCTGAGGAACACTTCTCTGCCCATCTCGAAGACACACTCGATTATCAGACGCTGCAGGGTTTTGAAGGTCACCTCGCAGGCTGCGAGGCGTGCCAACACGAATATGCCCGATTTCAGGAGTCTGTGAAGGCGGTACAGGAATTGCCGCAGATAGAACCCTCGCCGTACTTTATGTCAACGCTACAGCAACGACTCGCTACAGAAGAACGCGATCCGAGTAGCCTTAAGGAAATTGTTGCAACAGGTTGGAAACAACTCTTAGATGTGCTCCGGCGTCCGAAGTGGGCATTCAGTGGCATTATGGCATTGATTCTTGCCGCCGCCGGTACCTATTTCTATCAAGAGAGTCCACTATTCAATCAAGACCTTCGTCCAACATCCGTAGCATCTATGTCTCAACAGGAACAGATAACAACACCGCCTGATACCTTTGGGGTCAGATCGCAGCGTTCCGTAAGAGATCGCAGCCGGTTCCTGCCGAGCGATGTTTTCTCAACGCCAGCGCGACCGATGCAGCAGCGTTATATGTTAAAACAGGTAAGCTATACCAACGCCTCCACCAGCGGCGGGCTTTAGTAAGGCTTTTGTAGGAGGGGTTTGTAACCCCGATTCATCACTTCAAGGAAAACGGACATGTACGCCATAAAATTAAAACACCAACAATTGATCATCGGGATGCTCAGTCTGCTTCTCTATGCGGTCACCCCGAGTGTCGCAAACGAAAACGTTTTGCAGCTGCTTGAAAAGGAGTTCCAGAAGGTCGTCACCGACGCGCGTCCTGCTGTCGTGAAAGTTGTAGCGACACAGATGATCCCACCGAACACTGAAACGTTGGTATTTACGCGCCAAGAGATCGGTTCCGGCATTGTTATCAACACCACTGAGCACGTCGTGACAACGACATTTGAGATGGAAACACCAAATAAGATTGAGGTTATTTTTAACAACGGCGCAGCCTCTCCAGCTGAACTCGTTGGCACCGATACATTCACCGACATCGCGGTACTCCGAGTCGCGGAGGCACCCCGAATAACCTTATCAGCCATACGTACGTCGAAGTCTAAAAGAACCGCAGCATCTATGCAGCACTCCGCTCCCGTCCGGCGTAAGACACTCACGACGCGGGAATTTAAAACCACGGTACCTGTGAAATGGGGGGACTCCTCAAAAATCAATACCGGCTCATGGGTTGTAACAATAGGAAGTTCTTACGGACACAGTCCAATCGTCTCTTTCGGTATCGTCGGGGGTTGGGATACCTTACCAAATCAATTGTGTGCGGAATTGATTAAGATCAATGCAGCGGTTACGCCCGGCAACAGCGGTGGAGCCGTCATAAACACCTCAGGCGAGATTGTCGGAATGATACTTGCTGTGCTAACAGAACCACCGAATACCACCAATGTTGCGGTTGACGCACTTATCGAAAAAAATATCAATCCCGACATTGCAAAACTTCTCGTTCAAGGGTTGCCGCAGGAAAGTCGTACGCAGGAGATTACTTTTGCCATGCCGATGGAGACGGTTCGCGCCGTTGCCGAAGAAATCATAGCACACGGAAAGGTCGCACGCGGTTGGCTCGGCGTTGAAGTAGAAATAGTTGACCTTGGGGTCTTCATTACAGGTGTGATTGAAGGCAGCCCGGCGCACAAAAGCGGACTTTTACCGAGAGATATGATCCTCGAATTTAACGAAGTGCCTGTACGCTCCTATGATGAGCTATTGAGATGTGTTGCGAGCGAGCGACCCGCTACGAAAGTTCAACTCAAAATCGGTAGGAACGGCACCGAGCAACGTCGGACGGTAATATTAGGCGAAAAAGAGTAGAACGCCTAACGCGTTATCTTCTCAAACTCAGCGATGTATGCCGCCGCAATCTTACGATTCCCCTTGATAATCAACAGATTTTCACTATTATTTTTCTCCGCGTTTTTGGAGAAGTTGTAAGAACCCGTAATTACCGTATCCTCATCAACAACGATTACTTTGTGGTGCATAGCACCTCTGTTTTTATCCAAAATAACAGACAAACCCGCCGTTTTCATCGCCTTATATTCGGAGTATGGGTTATCCGTCTGCCGCCCTTCAAACACACCCCGGACTTCAATACCAGACTTAAAACAGTCGCGCATCGCGCCACCGATTGCATCATGCGTAAACGAAAACGCCATAAAATGAATTGCCTTTTCCGCGGACCTAATCTCTTTCAAAAGTGGCGGGATCGTGTCACTCTGCGGTGAGAAATAGGTAAAAATCTGTGTGCCATCGCTCAGTGTCACCTTTGGATAGGCAACAAACGCGCCAGAAGATTTCCGAACCTGTGCATCCAAAAACAATTCCCGAAATTCCTGTGTGAAGTTATACGCCATCGGGACCGAATCGATGAGTATGACGTTATTGTTATTTCGATATGCGCCGTTATAGGTCGTGTTATAAGAACCTGTCCAGACGTATCGCTCATCAATCACGATAAACTTGTGATGCATCAGGCTGCTGGCATCTTCATCGTCCGAAATAGGGATCCCAACTTCCTGCAATCGTCCGATTTCTGAGTCATCCATATTGTCTGTTTCGGTGACAACTCGCACTTGCACGCCCCACTTGTGTGCCGCAATTAAAGCATCTGCCACCGGCGCGGCATCTAAGTCATAGAGTGCAGCATCAACTCGCGCTGTCGCACCACTGAGTCTCTCAACAAGCCGTTTCTCTAAGGAATAAGCACTCCCAATCGCATCGATTTCACTGAAGTAGACCTCCCACGCGCCCTCAGGCGTTGTGCTGGATCTGCCCTTGTAATATTTGATACCGAAGCCGATTGCAACAGCACATAGCAAAATGAGAATGAAAGGTACGAATAATTTCGTTTTACTGGCCTGCGGTGCTGCGTGAGTGCTGGGCGCGCTCAAATCGCTATCCATATTTTTCTATATCTCCGTAATCGCGGTACAAAACGTTAGACACCCCACCGTTGTCGTGATTCATCCAACGACTCAATTTTGGCATCTTGCTGCTTCCAGGCGTAATGTCCCTTCGGTTTTTCACCGACCCATCTTTCATCAATCGGTTCCGATGCGAGTTGGTAGCGCGTATCCGCTGTAATCCGAATGCGGTCAGATGTGTTAACCAGAGAGGCGTGCATGAGGAACATACTAAAAATGATAATATCGCCCGCCGAAAACGTTGTTGTCGCCCAGTGTCCGCCAAATTTCTCAACGATTTCAAGCGGATCATCGCTAAAATGCCCTTCAATCTGGTCCCGGTCAACATCTGCCTTCCCATAAGTGGCGCGAACCTTTTCAAACCGGTTAGATCCGAGACAGAAGACGATAGGTCCCATATCGAGCGAGACATCGCCAAAGGGTGTCCAACAGGAGTAGAGATCTTGCGTGCCTCTCCCCATAAAGACGATATCGTAATGAATCGGGGAACCCGATCCAGGTCCTGCCGTGCGAAGCCATTTGAAATCGAACGTGCGTGCATCGCCGCCGAGAAAGTGCTTGAAAAAGTTCATTACCGGTGCGCCCTCAACGACGGCTTTAAATGCCGGTAGCTGTGTCAACGCCTTATTTCCCATTGAACCCGTTGACGTAGGTTCGGGATACGCCGGGTTGAAGATCCCATCCATTAAGGGTGTATCCGGTGCAAGCATGTCTTTCGCTGCGAGTTTCTCCAGAATCTGTTGACGCGCCGTGAGCACGGTATTCTTGTCGTGTAGACCGCGAATCAGGAGGTACCCGTCCGCTGCTATCCGTTCTTTCAGAGCATCCGGATTGTCAAGGATGTCGTTACTATCCCGTAAATCCGTGCTGACTTCTACTTCCTGATGTAAAAAAGGGAGTTTCATATTTTTAATATTCCTTGCGGTTCGTTTAGGAAGATTGTTATCTGTCTACATTCTATTCGTCCCTTCATTTTATTACATCCATCTGCAAATAGCAATATTAAAATAGTTGTGCGGATATACGATTGTATACCCGCACAAGAAATTTCGGTTTAGTAGAAAGAAATGAAAAAACCTACTTTGCTTTCAATTCTGCCCACTGTAAAGCCAGTGTTTCGTGCTTTGAAAAGGGATCATCAATCAGAATTGGTATAAATTAATTTTTTGCTTCTGACGGTGATGGCTCTTGCAGCCATGCAAGATTAAATCGATAGTGTAGACGGCTGCTAATCAGATGGATAATCCCATTCTGTCCTTGACAGACAGCGAGGTAGCCCCCCGGTTCAGCACTGTTTAAACCCATCGTAAAGGGTCGTCCGTCCATGGTTTTGATCTCGCGGTCTTCGCCGTCGTCTGTAATCAGGCGGGTATATTCCCACGTTTCGCCATCGTCATAAGACAACGCGCCAAAGAGTCCGGTAACGAGGCGTTCTTTTCCAGAAGTATCAACAATCGGCATCGGCGTCGGTTCCCTCCGGTCACCTGTGAAGGATGCAAGGAAAAGCGCTCCCTCTTGGAGCCGCAGCAGCACGCACCGCTGCCCACCCGCAACAGGTGGAAATTGAGTTGCACTGTAATGCCACGTCTTACCACCATCTGAAGAGAGGCTCCTCGGCATCCGTTCATCAATCGTATCACCACGACCATAAGCCATCAACCTGCCATCCGTGAGTTCGACCACAGCAGCGTGAATACCAGCGATCCAGCCGCCCTGTTTTCCAGCAGCAAATTCCGGGATAGGCTGCCCAGCACCCGGATCGTACCACGTCTCGCCATCATCGTCGCTGAGCCATATCGCGGTGCCGCCGTCGCCACCGCTCACCGCATCACAGGCGAGGAGTATAGAACCGTCCTGCCTTCGGAAAACAGAGGCGATTGGCATGTGTCGGAGACGGTGCTCAGGCGAAATAAAGCGCGGTTTCGACCACGTCTCGCCGTTATCGTCAGAATAACGCATCACTAACGCCAAGGGTCCCCACGTCGCGGCAGCTGAGAGGCCATTGAAATGATAAATTCGTCCGTTCTCATTTCGCCACAGAGACGTTGCATGATTGTTGCGATCCGGCGGCCCCCAAAACGGTTCGGCAGGTTCCCATTCTGTTTCGCCAAAGCGTAACCGACTTGCGGCAACCGTCAACTCACGTCCGCGCTCCGTAACGCATGAATACCACGCCGCGAACATATCCCCGTTCGGGCATTCTGTTATCGCTGGGACGTGGTTATGTGCCGAAAAAAGCGGTCCGTTTGAGCCGTCTGGGATTTTAACGAAAGTTAAGGGTTCAGCAAAATAGGGTGCCTCTGGCGCGGGTGAACTTTCAGGTTCCTGTTTGACATCACGTCCCCAGAGTGCCACTTTCGGTGCAGGCGTAGGCGATGTCTGCGGCATTTCACCACACACGACCCGAAACCCGATGTACCAGTGTTTATCTTCAGGGACTGCCCCCATCCGATTCGCGGAACGTAGGTAACAGAGCAACGTTGAATGGCTACCACCGCGCGTAACGCGATACAGTCCATCTTCCTTCCCCACCGGATCCACCTGCTGATGGGGTTCGTAGGGACCGTACCAATCCTGACACCACTCCTCCACATTCCCGTGCATATCGTATACACCCCAGGCGTTCGGTGGCGTTTGCCCGATATGTAAAGGGACTATCTCTTCCGCACCGCGCCCGCGTCCTGCATCCGGGTACCAACTCTCGCCAACGTTTTTATGGAATTCAGACGGCAACGTATCACCGGTATGAAAATGCGTCGTTGTGCCTGCCCGACACACGTACTCCCATTCCGCCTCGGTCGGCAGTCGATAAGGCAGTCCTTCTTTCTCGGAGAGCCATTCGCAGAAGCGCGTCGCATCGTGCCAATCGATAAACACAACCGCTTCATCATCGTCCCGTGAAAAACCGACGTTCTGGAGACTTTGCAGCGCACGATGTGTAGAATCAAACGCCTCATACTGCGCGTTGGTAACCTGATAGATACCGATGTAAAACGGTGTGTTGAGTGTTACCTCATGCACCGGTTGTTCATCCCAATCGCCATCGCGGAGATACGCCTTGCCTGCTGTCAATTCATCTGATAGCGACGCGTTCTCCGAACCCATCATAAAAGTACCCGGTTCAATTTTAACAAATTGCATACCGAGTGAATTTGTGTGTGTCTGTCCTTCAATCGCCAATTCCTGCATAGTTTTCCTTTCCGCTATCTGCGAACCATACCCCAGTTGAACACTATAGGCCATACCCAGTTGGACACTTCCATTTGCGTTGAGGTCATTATATCAGTCAACGCGCTTCCCGTCAAATTTCCATGTTTTGGTGGACGCTAAGGCATTGGTGAGGTTAGGAACCTCGCCAGCGACGGCGAAGTATCAAACTCTATTGTGTTCAAGAAATTACGCTAACGGTTACTTAACAACTTCAACGGCGCGAATCCGACGGTGGAGCACAAAAAGGCAGAGGACTATCAATGCCAACACGGTGAGGAGCGACCAAACCCAATGTACAGCATGGTTGTGTGAACCGTCAAAGAGTGCTGAACCGAGAATGTCGTAATTTGCCCAAATCGAGACGACAGCAGTCTTGCTGGTCCGGGTAATACCTTTTAGCAGTTGCTGGATGACAGGCGAGCCAAACCATACAGCACAAAAGCCGATTGTGGCATAGCGAGGGTTTGAAGTCAACGATGAGAAAAATAGCATCAACAGACTCGCGGAGAGGATCAGTAGTACAGAATAGGCGATGATCGAAAAAGGCAGCCAATAGTTCTCTTTCAAAAAGGACACGTCCGCTAACAGTGCCTGCTCCAGAAATAGCAGAAGCCCAGGCACCACCGTAAGAGAGCCGAGTAAGATCCCAATAACTGCGAATTTTCCGGTGAGGTAATCTATCCATGAAAGCGGTTTAGATAAATAAAGGGAGAGCGCGTTGTTCTTCAGATCCGTGGCGATTAACCCAGAACCCCCAAAAATAGCGATCAGGGCAATTAACATCGCTGACGGAATCGGTATCAGCCGGAATAGAAATTTCTGAAAAAACTCAGCGTTAACGTCAAACGGAAGCGTCGCATTCGGGACTTGGTTAACGATATAGATGAGTATTGCGTGAACGAAGATGTAGATGAGAGGTGGAATCGCAACGATTAACCGAACGATCTTGCGTTGTGCAAGCAGTTTGAGTTCTGCCTTAGCAATGATCCACCACCGTGTATAATGACGCGGTTTCAGCGTGCCTTCCCAATGTCGGTAGTCTTGTGTGTGAATAGGCATATTTTCTTAATTCAGCCTCGCTACATGTATAAGACAGTCTTAAAATTTATAGATTTCAGCTTTTTCTAACGTATCTGTGAAGGGACCCTGCTTTTCAGTCTGGATTTCAACCGTGATGATACCTAACGGTGTATCACGTTCGGGGTCTTCCTCAATGAAGGCACGCGGGATCTCCGCCGTCATGAGTCGATCCAATCTATTGAGTTCCTGCGACCAGCGGAGGTCAATCAACCGTCCATCATAGACTTTCCGATGTTTCTCGCCATTCCGGATGGAATAGACTTTGACGTTAGTGGTAAAATCCGCTTCAGAGATCGTACTCACACCGACACTCGGACTGAGAATGCTCTGGTTCCATATCAAGGGTGTACCATTTCTGTCAACCAGATAGATCCTCAAGTCAATCCTGTCAACCCGCGGGTCCGCATGGATCGCGATGCCTTCAAAATTTTGAATCTCCCCACTTCCACATGAAATCATAACAAGTACGCAGATGCTGACAAGTAAAACTCGTCGATTTTTTAATATAGGCTTGCGCCGCAAGTTAAAGCGAAACACATCAATTCTCCTCTTATCCGTTTTAGGTGTTCATACTAAGCAGTTCGTCTAATTTATTATATCTTTTTTAGGAGACAGATGTCAATTCTAAATCTTCCTTGCCTCTCTTTTGAAAAGTGATATAATGATGCCCATGAAACCTACCAAAGTTTTAACGCACCTCGGAGGTGTTTCATGAAAGCTGCAGTATTGTACGAAATCGAAACGCACTTAAAAATTGAAGCGTTCGACCTACCACGCCCGAATGCAAATCAGGTGCGGGTACGATTGGTTGCCAGTGGTGTCTGCCACTCCGATTGGCACGTCGTTAAAGGAGACTGGCCCCAAGTCAGATTGCCTGTTATTCTTGGACATGAAGGCGCAGGAATCGTAGAAGAGATCGGAAGCGATGTAACCCAAGTGCAAGTCGGTGATCACGTCATTCTCTCATGGAAGCGGAACTGCGGGTTTTGCGAGATGTGCCAGAAGGGGTATCCGAACTTATGCGCGCTTCCGGCTGATGGATCCGGTAGACCCACTACGAAAACGAGCGGACGTGAAATCGATCAGATGGCAGGGTTAGGCACCTTCGGCACCGAAACACTTGTCCCACAAGACGCAGTTGTTCCGATTGATAAAGACATGCCACTGGCACAGGCAGCACTCATCGGATGTGGTGTCATGACAGGTGTCGGTGCCGCTATTAATACGGCACAGGTTTCACCCGGTAGTTCAGTCGCCGTCTTTGGATGCGGTGGGGTTGGACTCAATTGTATCCAAGGTGCCGCGCTCGCTGGTGGTGAACCCGTTATCGCCGTCGATGTGCTCGACAACAAACTCGAACTCGGCAAGCAGTTCGGTGCCACGCATACCGTTAATGCCGCCGAAGTAGATCCCGTAGAGCAGATTAAGGCGATTACTGGCGGACGCGGTGTCCACTACGCATTTGAGGCAATTGGATTAATAGGTGAGACGTTCCGGCAAGCGATTCTCTGTACGCGGAGCAGAGGCGTGACGGTCTTTGTTGGACACGCACCGGAGAACACGCCTGTCGAATTTGATGCACGGATGCTGATGCCTGAGAAGATGGTTATCGGTTCAATGTATGGGACTGCGCGCCCACATGTGGATTTCCCGCGCTTGGTTTCGCTCTATAAATCAGGACAACTCAAACTCGACGAACTCGTCACGCGCACCTACCCGCTGGAAGGCATCAACGACGCATTTGAGGCATTGGCAAACGGCGAAGTCGCACGGAGTGTGCTGGATTTGACTTAATAAATGTGAGCGGGGCAAGTCACACGGACTCCATCACAAAGCGAACCTCGTGTCCATCGAGCATAAGAAAAATATCAAACTCTAATTCAGCACCCAAAGACTCTTTCACCGCGTCAATTGCCTCGCGAACGAGCGGGGCAACTTTCGAGGCGAGTTCCAACGGCGATAAATCTGTGATAAAGTCTAATTCCACTTCCAATCTACGTCTCATTTGATTATTTTAACCTCGCTGTCATTATAGTGTACTGTCTCTCCGATTTACGCTTCTACTTTATAGTAAAACCTATAGTTAATTGTGCACTCTCAAACAGTCTGAACACCTATAACAGGCATTCAGACTGGTACAAACTAACAGTTTTGCGGCGTACTCGCCCAGATGCGACGTGCATCATGCTACAAAGATGTCCACTTATTTATGGGCTTCACTATAAGACTCTGCTCAAACTCCTAATCTAACTGGTTCCTACATTTTCGTATTCAATCTAAACTGGTTACTCAAGAATCCGCTCCATGCGTTCACGAACCCACACCTTGTGTTCAGGATGCGTGTGAATATAGAAAGTGCCATTCTGGATGGCTTTGTAAACATGTTCTGCCACCTCTGCAGGCGGCATTCCTGCCTCCATCTCAACGCGGGGATTCCGTGAACCACCGATAGTTTCCTGACGCGGCGGTGTCTCCGTCTTTGGATTTTGCAATGTGTCCGGACGGTTTCGGGAGGATTCCAGAATCCCTGTGCGAACCCAACCCGGACAAAGCACATGCACCTGAATATTCGCCTCTTTCTGTGCCAATTCATCAGCAAGTGTTTCGGAAAGCACCACTACGCCGTGTTTGCTCACCTTATATATACCTTCGCCACTACCGCCGACCAAACCCAAGATAGAAGCCGTATTCACAATATGGCACGCATCGCCTTGTGCAAGCATCCGCGGCACAAACGCTCGGATTCCGTGGATGACACCCCACAGATTAACACCCAACACCCACTCCCAATCCGCAAGGGTATGCTCCCAGATCGGACGACTACAGGCAACACCAGCGTTGTTGCAGAGAATATGTACCGCACCAAAAGTATCTAACGTCTGTTCTGCAAGGTTTTCGACCTCGGCAGCGTTTGAAACATCCGTTTTGACAGTTAGAATGTCCGCGCCTTTAGATTTTAAGTGTGTCTCAAGTTCGGCTAACGCGCCTTCATCAACATCAGCGAGAACGACCCTCATACCTTCCGCTGCGAACCGTTCTGCTAATCCTCTCCCGATCCCGCTCGCTGCACCCGTAATCACAGCAACCTTTTGCATGACCTTTATATCTCCGCATTAAATTAGCAACGAAACCTAAGCTTGAAACGAAGTGGAGGGGTGTTTTGCTTGGGTATTTCTGCGTATTGCTTGGGCGTTTCTTCAACTGTTTAGCAGAAACTGTTCAATGCCCAGTCCACGTCGTTTCTCCGCAAGGTAAGTTTAAAAATCCGCTTGGCGTTGCTGGTGATATTCCTCTAACGCACGGTTCGCATTCACAATCGTTTCTAACTTTTCGACGAGTGCGTCAATGTGTTCACCGGGGAAAGCGAAGTAGAAATCATCATCGGAAAGCGCGGTATAGACGCGGTTACCGATACACCCCAAACTGCTCACGCTCCGTCCACCTTGTATGACAGCCGGAACAACCGCACACGTCGGTCTACCCATAACCCCGTTCTCAGTACCGATGCCAGCAGCGGTCGCTGCTTCTGCTAAGAACATCATCTGCCTCGGCGTGCCGGAGATGATGACGACATCGGGTGTGTCAGTGGCATCCGCCAAAGGAGCATAGACTGCACTGTTGAAAGGTGTTTCTCGCCGTGGAATACCGGGGACTTCCTCCATAGCGATATAACCGAGTTCACCCATCAGTCCAAGCGTACTTTCGAGTTCCTTCATCTGTGCGTCCGGTAACGCAACGTTGTGTGTATAACATCCGATCGGACAGTTGTAATGGTCGGATGCTTCGGTGTAGAAAGTTTTGCCTTCTGCGGCACGCCGCCAATAGGTACACCCAGAGGCTTCAACCTTTTCTACACGGGAAACACCATCCGGTTGTGCATCGTGAAAAGTTACCGCGACAAGAGCGGTTTCCAAATTGAGTAATTGTTGTAATTGTTCCGGCATAGTTCTCCTTTACAGCCAAAATTCAATTCTAAAAATAGATAGTTTATTCTATCACTAAAATCGGTTATTAGCAACAGAATAACTGCGTGTTTTCACAGTAAACCCCGAAAAATATAAATTCCAATAAATGCCGTAAACTCAGACCACACCTGTGTTTAGGAGGGATTTTCACTCAACGTTTTTTCACAGTACTGTGAAATTTTTGTGTTTTTACTATGCAAGATTACATCAAGTGGAACATGAAACCCAATATCTAAAAAAATTGGATTGGGGCAAACTGCCCTTCGGTGGGTTCCGCTCAGCAGAACCACGCTTCAGTAATCCGTGGTGCGGGTTGATGCGCCTTTTTGCTACGGAAACCCAACGGCGTGTGCCTGCTACCATGCATATCCGCAGCGAGTGCCCATATCCGGTAGAAGGTCTCCAGTGTATCAACACCGACTCGCGCGTCATTTTCAACAAGTGCGTTGACCGTTTTATGAAGTTCATCCATCCGCGCGTCCGGGTGTGTCCATGTATAACTGAAAGAGGCTTCGTCGAGTGTAAGTGAAAGTGCTTTCGTCTCAGGGCGGTTGAGCAGATATGAACCCGGCGGAATTAACAACCGAACAGCATACTGTACGGGATCCACGTGATACACAAGGCGATGCGTATCAACAAACTGGAAAATCTCAAGATAGTCATCTAAGGTTGTCCACGGTGTAAACGGCACCCATGTTGGACGTAGCGCGATGCCTGCACCGTGAACGATGTTAATTGCGGTTTCGACATCGGCGCGTGTGTGGTGTTTCTCCAAAATCGTTAATACCGTCTCACTCAACGATTCCACAGCGGAGATAACAAACCGGCATCCGAGTTGCGCGAATTCCGAGAAATGTTTTCTATGCTTCAGGATATGCTCAACCTTCGTCGTAAAATCGAAGGTAAGGTTCGGATAGGCTGCGTGCATTGCCCGGAGGATGCGAAGCCCGTGCATCGGTCCGTTGAGGAAATCGGGATCACCGAACGTAATATGCGTTGCACCTTGCGCCACCTGCTCCTGTATCTCAGCGAGTACGGTATCCGGTTGGACAACGAAAAATTTGCCATTATAAACCGGCGGTATAGGACAGTGTGTGCAAAGGTGCTTGCACCCGTGCGTCGTCTCCGTATAACCGACAGTTCGTGTCTCGTCGTCATCCTCAAATTGGGCATAAACATCCAGAGGCGGTAGTTTCCCAACAGAGACATCATCGCCATGTGTCTCAATCTGTTCTCCCTCTACAACAGATTGCACCAACTCAACGAGTTGTGTTGACGTGTCCGTAGCCTGCCCCCGTGATGATGTATCCCTAACTTGCCCCCCTGATAAGGGGGGTTGGGGGGTTACTGAAGACGGAAGGCAAAAATCAACACCGTGTGAAAGGAGATAGTCGGCGTTGAGTGTCGCATAAAGTCCGTACATACATATAGAAACATCCGGATTGATTTGTCGGATACGATGCAGAAGATGGACCCCGAGCCGCAGTGCTGTGTGCATAGGGACCGAGATACCAATAAACTGTGTGCGCGCGACTTTTTCAACGTCCAACGGTTCGACAGCAATATCAATTGCATCAGGCGCGAATCCTGCCGTTTCAAGCGCGCGGAGTGGGTGCGTAACCCCGGCAGGTCGGTGTCCAAGCTCGTAGCAGGAGATTAAAAGGATTGCGCCAGGGGTGTGCATCGTTGAGGCGGTAGACATCTCTATTTTCATAATAAATAGGATAGCATATAACTATCGGATTTACAAGATAAAGCCAGTCTATCAACTCGCAAGTCGACGTAGGACGTTGTGCGTAATCCGTTCAACGGCAGCATCGCCACCGGCTAATCCGTGCGACCAATCAGTCGTTGCAGCAGTAAAGACAGTCCCGCCTTGTGTATAGATACCCATCGTTGCGGCACCGGTTCTGCCTCTTTCCCAACGTTCGTACCATTCGCAATCATCAGGATGCCACCGGACAGGTGCTGTCGCAAGGATCCTGAAACTTTCAGGCGTGCCGTCGCTATAGGTCGGCACCGGCAAGCCGTTTTCAAGGGTCCACTCGCATCCATCGCATTCGTAGCCAACAATTGTATGTGCGCCGCCGAAGGTATTATCTCGTGCAAGGTTCGTCCCTTCAAATACCCAATGTTCCGGACGATGCACCGTATATTCCCCCGCACCGTCCATAAACTGCCCGTGGCTCAAGTGATAACCGCCTTGAAGGAAACCGACACCGGTCAACTGGTTCTCAGGACGATCCACGAGATAGTGGCTCCAGAGCGTGCTGAGGGTACTGTGATCATCAGTCTTGTAGACGGGATCTTGGTTGTAGGTTTGCTTCCAACAAACGAGTGCTCTGCCATCATCTTCGGAACGGACCTGCCAGCAGACGGAATTCCCGCTAAAGAAGGCAGCATTCCCACCATTAGCGATAAATGCCTCAAGATTATCGCGCATCGGGGCAGACCAGTATTCATCGTGTCCAACACTCAAGACGAGTTTGTAATGTTCCAACATTTCAGGATGGAATTCCAAATCGGAGTTCGCAGCATAATCAAGCGTGTATCCGTTCTGTTCCGCCCAGACAATAAACGCCGACTCCCAGTTACTGAAGATGCCGCGAGTGGGTCGATCGAACGAGACGCGGTTCCCCTGTATCTTGCTTGCCCCGTGATACCCGTAAAGGCTGAAGCCGCCCCAATTGTTGTAAGCATTATAGGTGTTGGTAGAGAGTTGTAGCAGCAGTGGGGTATTTGCCCCCGGTTTCGCAGGACGGACAATGAAAAACAGCGTGCTTTCGGCAGTACGATGGTTCCGATAGACAACGTCACCGCCGCCGTCCGTTGCGCGGAGTATGCCTTCATAATAACCACTCTGCCACGATTCAGGGACCTCAAGCGCGAAAGAAGCGGGCCATCCGCATCCGTGCGATGAAGCATTTTCGGGAATAGGGTGCGCTTCACCGGGTAGGTCCGATTGACTCCAGACGACTTCACGCGTCGCACCGATACGTGCAATCTCAAGCGAGTAGCTGCCTGCGCTCGTTGAGATGTGGAATGCGATTTCTTCACCGGGGGCATAACTGAGTTGATGTGTATACCCATCAATATAGAGCGGTCTAATGCGGTTTTCGGTCTGCGTTAAAGTTGCCATTATGTCTCCTCCTTTGCTGTGTAGCGTATCATTTTCTGAACGAAATGTCAAGATCTGAGAAAATTCGTTGACAATAATCAGAATTTCAGGCTACAATATTATAGTAGATTTTAGCGTTACTTAGACATTGTGGCGGGAACACGTCCTAAGAAGGAGGATTTAATGAACATAGTACCTGCGTATCAAGAAATCGTCGATTTTATTGCAGCAGGGACGACCCCTCAAAATTTGGTAGACTTTTCTCCCTCTGAAGATGCAAAGGAACGTATTGCAGATCTTATCCATCGCGAAAAGACGACTGGATTAACCTCTGAAGAAACAGCGGAACTTAATTATTGTTTGCAACTTGAACATCTGATGCGCCTTGCTAAATCTCGCGCTCGGTACTATTTGAAAAATGAGTAAGACTTATGTCTCTGTTGCCTTAAGACGATTGGTTAAGACACGCGCCAAAAGTCTGTGTGAGTACTGCCTGATTCGCGAAGAGGATACTTACTTTGGTTGTCAGGTAGATCACATTATTAGCGAGAAACATGGCGGCTCCACTCAAGAAAGCAATCTCGCCTATGCGTGTTCATATTGTAATCGAAACAAAGGAAGTGACATCGGCTCTATTGTGTCGGAAACGCAGCAATTTTGCCGTTTCTTCAATCCTCGCATTGACCGGTGGTCGGACCATTTTAGATTAGATAGTATTAGAATCATCGCTCTCACAACGATTGGCGAGGTGACCGCCCGCATTTTAGATTTCAATCATGTTGACCGATTGATTGAGCGTGCGGAACTCGCTGCCCTTGGCGAGTATCCTTCAAGGACTGCTTTAGTAGTGATTTCAAAGGAAAACTTGTAAAAATATGAATACTAACCAAAAACAGGGAACCCCACTATCGCCCGAACAGATGGATCAATGGGAAAATGATGGATATTTGTTACTAAAAAACGTTGTCCCGGAGTCTGCTATCAATGGCGTGCGCGACAGTTTCGCACGCGTCGTAGACGGCATCATTCGCGAGTTGAAAGCGGACGGAATTATTGAAGATGAAGGGTCAGAACTTCCATTTGAAACGCGATTCACGCGAGTCGCTGGTGAACATGCCAACCGCTTTGGTCGGTCTTGGCGTAACCAAGTTGCGACTTCTGAAGTATTTGATCTACACCACGCCGGTCCGCTCGTAGACGCAATCGGTCAACTCACAGGTACAGATGTCATCGGACATCCCGTTTTCAATGCGCGTCCGAAACTCCCTGGTCAGCAATTGACTGTCGTCCCGTGGCACCAAGACAGCGGCTATTTTGGCACAGTGAGTGAAACTTCGCTTATCCCAACGGCATGGATACCGCTGGTGCCAGTAGACGAAACCAACGGTTGTCTGCAAGTGGTTGCAGGTTCGCATCGGTTAGGTGTGATTGACCATCGGACAGAAGAACGGGAAGGCAAGTTTCTTGAGGTGATGGATGAACTTATTGAGGATTCCCGTATCGTGACGTGTCCCATGGAATTAGGAGATGCCTTAGTATTCCACAATCTCACACTCCACCGATCGCTACCGCACACGACCAGTGAGATCGTCCGTTGGGCGATTGACATCCGTTACCTCCGGGACGGCGACCATCCTGGCACAATCTATTGGGGAGATTCTGATTTCAAGTGGGTCATCCGTAGCGAAACACAACCCGTGACACCTCTGGAACAGTGGCTTGAAATGTGGTAGTGACCAGAAAATAAAAATAGCGAATGTTGGAATAACAGTCTATTATAACGTATGAAACGTGTACCTTTTGAAACTTTACGAGACGAATTCTATCGCGTGCTCGCTTCAGTCGGTTTTGCCGATGAGCGAGCGATGTTATGTGCGCGACTCTTCGCCGAGAATCAACGCGACGGTGTCTATTCGCATGGACTTAACCGCTTCCCCGGATTCGTCGCCGGATTGGAAAGTAAACAGATTGACTTCCGCACGCAACCAGAGAAAACCGAAAGCTTCGGTGCGTTAGAACGGTGGGATGGCAAGATGGGGGTCGGGCTTGTCAACGCTCACTTCTGTATGCAACGGGCAACAGAACTCGCCGAAATGCACGGCATCGGGTGTGTCGGACTTTCAAACACGAACCACTGGATGCGCGGCGGTGCCTACGCGCTACAAGCCGCGGAAGCCGGATACATCGGTATCTGCTGGACGAACACGACCCGACTTATGCCACCGTGGGGGTCCGCGGAAAAAAAGATTGGCAATAACCCGATGGCGATTGGTATTCCGAGAGCAGAAGGACATATTTTGCTGGATATGGCGATGAGCCAGTATTCAAACGGGAAATTAGAAGTCCTGCAGCTGCAGGGAAAAGAATTACCACTACCCGGCGGATACGACACAAATGGAGAACTAACGGTTGATCCTGGTGAGATTCTTGATTCCAAAAGAGCACTTCCTATCGGCTATTGGAAAGGATCAGGACTGGCACTTGTCCTTGACACGATGGCATCCGTTATCTCAGGTGGACAGGCAACACACGAAATCGGGAAGCAGGGATCAGAATACGCGGTTTCTCAAGTGTACATAGCGATGCATGCCACGGGATTGATGGGACAAGCCGTGTTAGATGAGACAGTAGCAGCGATTATTGACGATTTCCATACGGCGACCCCGTTAAATGAAAATGAGAGTGTCCGGTATCCGGGTGAAGGTATGCTACGGACACGGCAAGAGAGTCTCGAAAAAGGGGTACTCGTGGACGAAACACAATGGCAGGCATTGCTTGAAATGAATAAAATAGGCACAAACTAAATTTGAGGAGCGATTCATGACATTACGGGTAGGGATTGTCGGTTGTGGCGGGATTAGCCGAAGCCATGCCGCCGCACACGCGAATCTTGAGGGAATTGACCTCGTCGCTATGTGCGACATCAATCGCGATGCCCTCAACAACCGCGCCGATGAATACAGTGTTTCAAAACGATATACCGACTATGAGGAGATGTTTGCGCACGAGGCACTGGATCTCGTGAGCGTGTGTACGCATGCGCCGCTACACGCACCGATAGCGATCGCCGCCGCGGAAGCGGGTGTCCATGTGTTATCTGAAAAACCGTTGTCTGTTGATTTAGAAACTGCAGATGAGATGCTCACAACATGTCATGAAGCAGGAGTCCACTTAGCCGTCAGCCATCAATTCCGATTCACACCGCTCTTTCGGCACGCGAAAACTTTGATTGACGCGGGTAAAATTGGTGAACTCCGTTCAATCCGAGAAGTCGGCAAAGGACGCGAAGCAGGATTCGAGTTGATGGAGATGGGTGTCCACTATTTTGACGAGATGGACTTTTTCTTGGATGGTATCTCTTGGGTCCAAGCACATATCACCTATCAAGGACACGATGTAACAGAGGCAGACATTATGCACAGCAGTGAGTTGTGCAAAACCGACCGACGCGACAACGGCAGCGTCGCGGGAGATACGATGCTCGTGCATATCGGCGGCGCGAGCAGTGCCTACGGTATTATGGAACTTTATTGCCGCGAACCCAGACACGGATGGATGATGGGACCCCATCTGCTCGGTTCGGAAGGACAACTAATGATAAAACCGAACCCGGACACCGGCATAGATGAAATGTGGTACTGTCCGTTCGATGTCTCGTTTGCAGCACACACTCCGAAATGGGAACAGATAGTACTTGACGCATCAGCGTTTCTCATCTCTGGAAAAGCGTGGCAGTCTCGCCATACTATCTGGAGCGCGAAAAATATGCGAGACGCAATTCTTAACGGAAATCAACCAGAACTCGGCGGACACAACGCACTTACATCGCTTGAGTGTGTCAGCGCGACCTACGCTTCGCATTTCAGTGGGCAAAAGGTGCAACTGCCGTTGAAGGCGCGGAGCCATCCGCTTGCAATTTCATAGCAAGTTTTGGCTTGCAAGTTACGCCAAAAAGGTCTTAACAGAGGAGCAAAATCTGAATGAAACTTACATTCTTTAATGACTATCAACTCGGTGTAATCACAGAAGACGGAGTTGTTGACATCAGCGACGCGCTGAGCAGTCTCTCGTATCACACACCGCAGGAATTGATACGCATGGTGATTGAGGACTTTGATAACCTACGTCCAGGAATAGCGGATGCTGCGGAAAATGGGGCGGCTACCGCTTTAGACAGTGTTAGCTTCAAAGCACCATTACCGCGTCCGGGTCAACTCGTCTGCCTTGCAGGTAATTACATTGAGCCGGATAGTCCGTCTCGCGGTGAGTTCAACGCCTTTCTGAAGTCGCCAACCGGCATCATCGCCACAAAAGGGACAGTAGAACTGCCGGAAGCAGATGTCACTGTGTTTCACTTTGAACCCGAATTAGCGATTGTCATCGGCAAAACAGCGAAACATCTCTCCCAAGAAAACGCCTTGGACCACGTATTCGGTTATACGCAATTCATTGACGTGTCCGCACGCGGGTTGCCCGGCGGTTTCTTCTTAGGTAAAAGTTGGCACACATTTGCACCCATGGGACCAGCGCTCGTTACCGCCGACGAAGTGGCTGACGGGAACGCGCTCGGCGTACAACTCTGGATTAATGACGGTTTACAACACGACTTTTCCACGAACTCTATGGCACGTTTCATTCCAGAATTGCTGGCAGAGGTAACCAACGTCGTAACGCTGGAACCGGGGGATGTTGTATCCACAGGGACACACCATGAAGCACTCACAGCGGTTGGCGACGGAGATACCGTCCGATTGGGAATAGAAGGCTTCGGTCCAGAACTGGCTATTTCTGTCCGAGATCCGTTAAAGCGGACGAGTTGGCGCGGTTAAGACTCTTGTTACGTACAAGTCGCGCAAAAAAATGTTGACAACTGTACCCATTTATGTGTATAATAATTTAAGGTGTAATTTAGAGGCTTCCTTCTAATCCACGAGATTCTACTTTGTAGTAACAAGTTTTGGAAACCGGCAAGCTGCATCCCTGCTTCATCGCAAGTTTTGAAGACCAGCAAGCTGCACCAAAACCGCGGTACGGAATGAGACTTTTTCTGACGATAAGGAGACCGAATTAATGCAAAAACCCAGAAACATAGCCGTGCTGGCTATCCTCACGATTGTCTGCGCGTGGATGGTAGGCTGCGGCGGCTGTAATCCAGAACCGATACCGAGTGGGATGAACCCCACGCAAGGTCCTGAGAGCGGCGGAACAACTGTCCAGATTACTGGCGAAAAATTTGATATGAAAAACGGTGTAACCGTGACCTTCGGTGGGAAAAACGCCACAAGCGTGACAGTCCCAAGTGAAACACAAATCACTGCAGTAACCCCCGGTGGTATGGCAGGCGAATCTGTTTCTGTCATCGTTACCAACAAGGGCAAACCCGAAGTACCGGTCACGCTTTCACAGCAATTTACATACACCGATGCAACGCCACCCACCGTGACGATGAACGAACCCACTGATGGCACAGTCATCTCTGCGTACGAAGATTCCCTAAATGTGATGAACAGTGTGTCTGTCTCATTTAGGGAAGCCGTGGATAGCAGCAGCGTCTCGGTAAGTGTCGCAATTGCGAAAACAGAAGATTCGATGAGCGAACCGATGAATCCAATGCTGTCAGGCACAGTGAGTGGAAGTGGCGACTCTGTGACATTTACATCCGATATGCCGATGCGGGCAGGACGTATGTACACCGTCACCGTCTCTGGTGCTGCCGATATGGCTGGCAATACCCTCGTAAGTCCACATAGCTTCAGTTTCAGCATTACCAGTCCGGAACAACTCGACAGATACCGTGTCCAAGAAGAAGATATTCAGGAAGAAAACGGTGAGGCTGCTCTCAAGCGCATCGCTGCACGTCCTGAGATTTTCGATAACCCAGAGATGTGGGAACGGTTAGTCGCAGCGAACCAAGATGATTATATCTTCGATCGGACAAAGCTGAACGTCGGACAACGCTTATGGATCCCACGCGGGGCTGCCTGGGGCGATAAGTAAGTCAATTCGCAACGAAAATGAAAAAGCCGTGTACTTGAGACACGGCTTTTTTTATTGCTCTGAAGAGGATATTATGTTTGGATCCCAAAGAGATTTTGACAATCGCATTGCTGAATACCGAAGCAATTTAGTAGGCGTTAAACACCTACACAGATTGAAGACATCGGCTGCAGGTATATCGCGCCCTCAACCGAATCAGCCGATTACCCTCCACGTGACAACCTCTGGTGGTATCCCTTACGATTCGGTTTGCTGTTGGATGGATGCAGACGGCAAAGAGACCACATTTGAATTCGTGCCGAGCGAACCTGTATGGAGTACGCTTGAATGGCGATATGTTCGCCATTGGCACGGACAGATCCCACCACAAATAAGCGGGACAATCGTACGTTACAAAATTGGTGGACGCGTTGCAGGCTCAGACAACTGGATCTTTGCGGATAACCAAGCGCGGGTCTTATCGGAAGCAACTGAATTCGCTATCTCAGTAGACGATTACGACGTGCCGATGTGGGCATACGATGCCGTTATCTATCATATCTTTTTGGATCGTTTTTATCCGGGAGATGGCGTGCCATGGAAGAAGCCGACACATCTCTCAGGATTTTTTGGTGGCACGCTCCGCGGCGCGATTCAGAAATTGGACTATATTCAATCGCTCGGATGCAACGCGATCTGGCTCTCACCGCTCTTCGCAAGTCCGACGCATCACGGCTACGATGCAACAGACTACTACACCGTTGAACCTCGGTTCGGCGCAAAGGCAGATCTGATTGAACTGATTGAAAAAGCACATCAGCGCGATATCCGGGTTATTTTGGATTTTGTCGCGAACCACTGGTCGAATCAGCACCCGACATTTCAGGCAGCACAACGGGATGAGAACAGCGAGTACCGGGCGTGGTATACATGGCAGCAGTGGCCCGATGAATACACCAGTTTTTTCGGCGTGAAGGGGATGCCACAACTCAACCTAAAGCATAAACCGGCAAGTGACCATCTCTTGGCATGTGCACAGTATTGGTTAGAAAACGGTGTTGACGGTTATCGACTTGACTATGCCCCAGGTCCACCACACACGTTCTGGGCAGATTTTCGTCAAGCGTGTAAGGCAGTAAATCCTGATGCTTTTCTTTTTGGGGAGGTGGTCCGTCATTCGGAAGGCATAGCCGCTTACATGCCGCATTTTGATGGCTGCCTCGATTTTCTGCTTGCGGATGCACTCCGACGAACCTTCGTTCTTGAAACTTCCACACTACTGGAGTTTGAAGCATTTTTAGCAACACATGAGACATATTTCGCGAAGGATTTCTCTCTCCCGGCGTTTTTAGATAACCACGACATGACGCGCATCCTCTACTTGGCAGGTGAAGATAAGGCGAAGGTACGGTTGGCAGCATTGGTGCTGTTCACACTCTCTGCACCACCAGTGATTTACAATGGCACTGAGGTTGGCATTTCACAGCGGAATCCGCTTGGCCGCTTTGAGGAAGCACGTTTGCCGATATTATGGGAAGATGAGCAGGACAAAGATTTGCTAACCTATTTCCGACGCTTGGGGGCATTACGGAAGCAGTTTTCGTTGCTCGCTTCGGGTAAGCGAGAGGTTGTCCATCTAAATGCTCAACAGGGAACTTATGCGTATCTACGTACTTCAGAAACTAATTCTGTCTTGATTGCATTGAACACAAGCAAGCGTTCGCAAATGATTGACATTTCGATGTCGTCATTACAAACTTCCGTAACAGATTTACTCAATGGAAACCAAGTGACAGTATCAGAAGATTCCGTAAGGGTCTCGCTTCCAGCGCAGAGTGGAGCGTTTATCGCCTAAGGTATTCGCACAAATTTTCGCAGGTTTCGCCGATTGGGAAACGTTTTGTACAGACTAACAGTCTATGCTACGAAGTGGCAAGTTGGGTTACTATAAGAAAAGGATTGGTCACCGCGTGGTATGGTGTCCAATCCTTTTCTTTTGGTTGTCGGCTAAGTGTTGCGAAATGTAACTATTGAGCATCACCGTTGCCGTTGCCAGCACCGTTACCATTGCCAGCACCATCACCGTCCATGCTGTCATCGGTTGTGCCATCATCTGTCATGTCATCATCTGTCATGCCAGTGTCAGTGGTCATACCATCATCTGTCATGTCAGTGTCAGTGGTCATGCCATCATCTGTCATGCCATCATCTGTCATGCCAGCGTCAGTGGTCATACCATCGTCTGTCATGCCAGTGTCAGTGGTCATGCCATCATCTGTCATGCCAGCGTCAGTGGTCATACTATCATCTGTCATGCCAGTGTCAGTGGTCATGTCGTCCGTGGTCATGCTATCTGTCGTTACATCGTCAAGTATCACATCGTGTACCCGCTCACAGGATACAAAGGCGACACAAGCGATCAAAATAGCGATGAGAGTTATCTGAAATTTAGCCATTATGGGTTGTTCCTTCCTCTATATTTGAAGTAAAGCTGACAACGAGTTGTCAATCTATTTCGAAGGGTTTTGTCCGCGTCGTGAAGTGATATTGAAGGGCGCAGTGGTAACCCTTTAACTGTTTGCTACTGCAATCTTGCTATTGAATGATAATATATTTTGTAAAAAAAGTCAAAAGTATTTTTTTTGAGAACGCGATTTTGGGCAAGATGGTCGTTCAACAAATGAAATTTTCTAAAAATCTTGGACGGGTTAGCGTTTCTGGATCGGTTGATAGATCTGCCGTTTTACGTTTCTGTAAAATTGCGTCTATTACGACTTGTGCTAGTTGTTTTCTCGATCCTTTGTGAATCAAGGGTTCGCTCGTTCCTGGATAAAACTCAGAAATGTCGTTCGCGCATAAGCAAACTCTATAAGGACAAAATTAACTAGCACAGCGCGTTAAATTCACATCTGTGTTGTGGTTTTGCGGTCTATCTTCTCCTATAGAAAAGGTTTCAATCCGCATTTTCATGCTCTGATGTTCAATGAGTGTTTTTAGATATTGAACTTATAGCGAGTAAGAGTTAAGAACCCAAAGTAAATAGGCATTTGAAGTGGAAAGAATCGGACACAAATCACCACCTTCTGTTCCCTATTTTACGACATCCTTATGTTTTACTCAATATGACTTCATTGGTTTATAAACGATTTTGAGAAATTCAGTTTGAGATTTTCTTATATCCCAAAATATATCAACCATTTTGTCAATCAGTTCATCAATTTCTTCCATATTAGCCATCAAAAATTTTGTGCATTTTTCATATGCAAGTTGTATATCTTCGTAAGTTCTGGTGTCCGCTTCAAGAGGTATGATTTTGTCTCTATGAGCGATTAATTTATCACGATACTTTTCCAACTGTTCATATAACTTGGATTCCGTCAGACTCTTACACTTTTCTATTAACTTGGTTTTGTCTTTCCGCGGGAGGTGTTCTGCCTTGTTAATTAAAGAATAGATAGTATACCCATCTTTGTTCTCTTCTAAGGTTTTAACGATATTTAGAATTACTGAAGAACAAAAAACTCTTATCCATGTTTTAATGACTTTTGTGTTTGTGATATGAAATTGATAAGATTTCCTATCACCAAAATCACCTATCTCACCTTTTATAGGTGTTTTTATATTCAGGGCACTCCCGACCTTGTGATCTGTTTTTTCATTCAATATTCTATCAAATTCCTGAATTGAAGATAAAGATATTTTGGCATCTTGTAAATCGAAATCCAGAGAATTATGTTCGCGTACAGAAGGATCATCTATGGGCGGCGGGCCTGGTTTCACCACTATAGTAAATGGAATGCGTATTGTCCCCATTGCATTATCTCCTTTTATGATGATATACCCCGATTATGCTGATTTGGCAAAATCTGCTTTTTTCGCTATATCTAAGTGCGGATAACTGTGTCAAGCACCAAACTTCTCTTGTCGCTCCGATGGTTGTGCAAAGTGTTAGTTGTATGGCTGAACGTTTTCTTCAAAGATACCCCTTTCGGTATATTCTAATTGGTAGGTTTCACGCCAAACAGTATAGCGGTCTTCAACGTCAGCTGCCTCAGCAAAAGATGTTGCTGTACGCTCCTGTGTTAAAATATTCTCATCATCGCGGTGGGCAATAATTTTTTGATCGATGCGGACCTTATTTTCCACGAAATCAGAAGCGTAAAGACAGAGATATTGTGTTTTTCGGATTTGTTGTGCGTAACTGAATAGTTGGTCGCCGTCTTGCAGTGTTTTCTTCCATGCTTTATTGAATTCATCACCTCCGGTTTTGCATTCAATAATCAGCAAAGGATTATTTTTATGGTCTTTAACCAATATATCGGCGCGTCCACCACTGGCACCGCGCCCGACTCTCGATCTGGGTTCAAGTTCTAAGTGTTCAGGTTTGTAGCCTTTATCCAGTAGCCGATGCACGCATTCAAACACAACAAAATTCTCGTTCTGTGAGAAGTTGCAAGTTTGCCGTTTGTTAACTTTTAGTCCGTTATTTTCGGGGTAAGATATTTCTTTTTTCTCGAAATCAACTTTTAAGTCGGCTTCACCGATTGATTTTTGGAGGGTGTTTCCTTGCTCCGTGAAGCCTAAGTTTTTGAGCAGATTTCTGAAGTTATTTTTCGTTAGCATAGTGCGGAAGTCTTTTTAAATTCGTGTCAATATTTCTCATCAAAGCATTGGGTTTCACTCAGCCTCTGATGGATGTGGCGTATCTGGAGAAAGTTTTGTTTTTCTGTGATTTGGACGGTTTTGGTGCCCCCGTTCAACCCAACCTACAAGAGGGTTTTGAAGCCTTCAAGGTTTACGCGTCGTATCCGGTTCGGTTGGAATGCAGGTCGCATTTGAGCGAGTACGCCGCAAAATCGAACCTACCGGGCCTGGGTGTGCGACACTTGTTGTATCTAATACCAAATCTAATTGATGATTCCTCTTAAAAGGGTTTCCGCCATTTTTCGGTTATTCCCGGTTCGGTTAGATGAAGTTTGAAAAAATATTTCGGTAATAAACGGGCAATAAATGGTTTCCCTACTACAAGCGGACAGGTTCGTAGTAGGGCGATTCATCGCACGTTTCAATATTAGTGTGTGGTTAATGCAAGAAGTCATATTGAGTAAAACATAGAGATGTAGTAAAATAGTGGAATAAAAGGTGATGCTTTATGTCCGTTTATTTCACTTTTGATATCCACTTACTTTATGAAAGGTGCTCTTATGACCTCCGAATCTGAAAAGTCGCCGAGATACAACGGTATTCCGAAGCAAGTTTCGCGTAAGGATTTTAATCGTTATATCTTGCCACATCTGAAGAAACGCGTCAAAGGTCCAAAGCCGAAACTTTCTTTCTACAAGATATTCAACTATATTCTCTATGTTTTGCATACGGGTATTCAATGGGATCAACTCCGCACACGAAGGAATGAACTCCATTGGTCAAATGTCTATAAATGGCATAATAGATGGTCTAAAGATGGTTCCTATGAGAACCTGTTTCAGGCATCCATCATCCATTTACTTGATACCGATGAACTTGACACGACCCGTCTCCACGGAGATGGTTCAAACACCGTCGTGAAAAAGGGGGTGACGGTATCGGATACTCCGGACACAAGCATCAGAAAGGCGAAAAAGAGTTGACGATCACCGATAATCATGGGTTCATCATAGGCCCGATAACGATGAAACCCGTCAACGCACATGATACAACGATTTTGCCGCAAACCTTCAGTGATGTCATCGCCTTTAGTCAACGTATAGGTATGGATCTTTCGGGGTCTGCTCTCACGCTTGATTCTGCGTTTGATTCTAAGGCGAATCATCAGTTGATTAGAGAACACGGATTGAAACCCGTGATTTATCCGAACCCTCGGAATGCTAAAGAACCCATCGTCATTGCTCGTAAGTTTCGCTGGTTTGACAAAGAGATATACAAAGAACGATATAAGGTCGAGCGAACTTTCGGGTGGAAACCAGACACTTATCGAAAACTCGCACTGAGCTACGATAAACTCAAAGCGACCCGTTTAGGGTTTCGGTATTTAGCATATTCTATGATTAACTTTCGTATAACTTTCAACGAGTCTTAGCGCGTACTCGCTATGAGTTCGAATATAAACTTTTAGGAATGGTATAATTTTATCAGATGATTGGTTTTCGTGAAATGTGTAGCGATGCGGAAAAAACTGAAAGTTTGTTCTGCATAAAGAGAGATTTAGTAACAGAAATGGTATAAGAAAAGGATTGGGTGCCGCGTGGTGCCCAATCCCTTTCTTTTGGTTGTTCGTTAATTTGGTTGTTCGTTAAGTGTTGTCAAATGAAACTATTGAGTTCCGCCATTCCCCATGTCGCCGCCCATAGATGCGTCAACCGGTGTGATCATCAGCGTCGCTATCGGTTCTGTCCATGCAAACGCATCGCTGACATCACCGCCGCCTTGTATCCCTGGGTGCATCATAATCACGCCACCTTCAGTCGGGACACGTGCATTGCTACCCGTGGGATCAGTATCAGCATCCAAGCCGAGCGGACCTGGGATATCGGAAGCCATTTCTGTGTTCTCTTCACTACCAGCATCGTAAGCCATCAAGTCGATAGTTGTTGTAACAGGCATGCCGTATTCATCAAAGAGTGGCACGTCAATGGCTGCGATGAAGGCATCGTTTGTTGAGACCAACATTGAGCTGACGGACAGCGAAGAATTCATCATATCAGCAGTTACAGTAACTGTCGTAGATTGCCCTGGCATGGTATATCTGCGGGTTCCATCCGTATTCATAGCGATCATGACGTTCGCACCGGCGGCCGCTGCGAGTGCCTCGATTCCGTCTGTTTTTCCGCCTTCCGCTTGCGCGACAAGTGCTTCACTAGCGGGTTGACCGACTTCAGCAAGTTTCCAACCGGCGGGATGTGCTGCGAAGATCGCGGGTGAGAAAGTTTGCCCACTCATACCGTGTTCACCCATCGTGAGGTTCGTGAGTGTAATCTCGAACATCTGTTTACCCGTGTCGCCGGTCATCATGTCAGTTATGCCATCAGTCGTCATGTCGTCTGTCATGTCATCCATTGGGAGTGACACGAAGACGCTGTCAGTTGGTTTCATAATTATTTTCGAGGCTTTTACGTGACAATCGTGACAGCCTTGAGCCATTTCCAACGGTTCCGGTACCCCATAGATCCATCCTTTATACGCTTCATACATCGGGTCATCGGTTTTCGTCATCGTTACGACTCCTGTGATGACAGACGTGTCCGTAGCATCCATGACTTCCTTAACAATCATGGTCCCCGCGGGGTAAGGTCCCCCTGTCGCGTTCGCCATAGCACCGAGCTCGTTGAAATAAACGGTACGGGGCCCCTGACCGTGTGCTTGACCGGTTCCCCCAGGATTCATAGCTGCAGCAGCTTCTTCAACAGTCATCATCGGTGCTGGAAGCGTGACATGTGCCCATGACTTGTACTCAGCTTCAGTCATCATGGTGTCCATCATGTCTGTCATTTCCGTTGGCATAGCATCGGTTGCCGCCATGTCACCCGTAACGGTTTCTAACATATCTTGTCCGCGCCCGCAGGATATAAGTGCGGTACAACAAACTAATAAAATAGCAGTTAAAGCTATTTGAAATCTAAGCATTGCAATGCTCCTTCTTTTTTATTGAAGTAAAATTAATTAGCGAAGAGTTGCAGGTTTTAGAGCGATAAACCGATTCGCTCATCCAACTCTTCCGGTTCATGTATACACAACCTATCTCAATCATACGATATTTTGTAATAATTTACAAGAAAAAAATTAGCGTAAAGCAGGAAAATAGAGTGGCACACCGCGATAGCAACCCCTCCGAAGCGATTAATCAAATTGGTGTTCCTTTATAGTAGATTTTGGAATTACTTACACACTTGTTTTTTATACTAAAGTTTGGACAATTCCTGCCCATTTTGCGTCGTGTTTTCAAGCGTGTTGCTATTTTTCTCCGAGCTTTGACCGAGATCAAACACATAGAAAAAGACACGGATCGCCTCTGAATTGTAGGTTGGGTTGAACGGCGGACACCAAAAAGATCTCAGATAGACAATCGGCTTCATTGTTCATCGAAACCGTTGAACTTCCCAAAACCCGAGTGAAACCCAACGTTTTTTGGTTTTTCAGATGTGTTTGTTGGGTTTCGTCATCGTGAGTTATTAGAACGGGATATTCTCGAACGGCGTTTTTCGTAGAAACGAGAGGCATTGAATCTGTCCCACTCAACCCAACCTACATCTACTTCTACATGTAAAGTATAAAAAATTGTCCAAACTATAGTATAAGATAGAGGCCCCTCATACCGCTCTTGTCTCATCTGTGTTCAAGTATCGGAAATGATAGCAGAAGTCGGTCAAATTGTCAATGAAGTCATATTGAAAAATTAAACTTCATAAATTTTGTTCTCCGTGAGGATTACGACTATCTATCGGTTTTTAGGATTTGTGAACGGATTTTTAGGATGTAAGGGTGTTTCGGTGCTTCGGTGAAAGCGGTTTCAATTTCACGTCGTGCATCGGGGATGCGGTTGAGACGGTAGTAGACGAAGGCAAGTGTGGCACGGTGTACGGGTCGATTATCCGTTTTAACGACAGTCTCGGCAAGCGTCTGTGCTTCGGCAAGTTTCCTATTGTCCGTTGCAAGTAGGGATGCCAATGCTTCTTTTGGAAACGGCACACTCGGTGCGAGTTGGATTGCACGACGGAAATCAGTTTCTGCCATGTCAGAGGCATTCTGCTTTTGGTAAATCTTTCCACGCCACAAATACCCGGGTGCCCATGTCGGTTCGTGCTGAATTCCCATCGTAAGTGCTTGCTCGGCTGCTGCCAAGTCTCCTGACCTCTCATGCAAATTGGCGAGCTGCACGTAGGTATCCATAAAGTCCGGATCGTGTTTGATGAGCGTGAGATAGTGCGCTGCGGCATTTGTCGTGTTTCCGAGTTTGGCATCTATCATGCCAAGATGCAAAAGTGCCTGACGGGAGGTCGGTTCTACGGTAAGGACACGCTGATACGTCTGCTGCGCGGTTGCTAATTCGCCGAGTTGCATCTGGATGTATGCATAATCTTTTAGTGCCGGTATAAACATATCATCCGCTTCAAGTGCTTGTCGCAGCGGTGCTAACGCACGCTGTAGCTGCTTTTTTTCTATGAACCAATGTGCTTGACGGAGATAGCGTTCTGCAAGTGTTCGGCGGTAACGCGCTTCGACTATTTCGGCTGCTTCACCGTTTCCTATATCGCGGAGGACATCTGCAAGCGATTTATGAAATGTTGGTTCGTATGGTGCCTGTTGGGCAGCATGTTGATAAAAACGTTGAGCGACATCAAGTTGCCCACGTCTTCTCCCTACTTCGCCGCGCCCGAACGCTGCACTCGCAAGCGTTTCGTCTTGGGTGAGTGCCTCTCTAAAAACGGCATCGGCTTCGTCAATACGGTTGAGTTCGAGGAGGACATGCCCAAGATTGTTATATGCAGCAGTCGTCTCTGGGTGCAGTTGCACGGCGACAATATAGTATCTGCGTGCCTGCTCTAAGTTCCCACGCTCGGTTTCGATTTGTCCTAAAGCAACATACCACGCCGCCGGTGCATCTTCACCGGCACCTTTGACGGCTTTTTGGAACCACATATCGGCTTCATCCAACTGCTTGTTGCGATGATATGCGGTAGCAAGTTTGGCTTGGACGATGGATTGCAGGCGCGCGACCGAGATATTGGCTTGTTGTTCTGTTGAAAGAAGCTGCAAAGCACGTTGGAAGGCGGTAATAGCGGCTGGATAATCTTTCAGTTTCGCAGCGGCATCCCCTTCACCGATATGGACAGGTGGAAAATCTGGTGCCTCCTCAGCGAGGACATGGTATAAACGGAGTGCATCTTGCCACTGTTCGGCTTGAAATGCCTGTTGTGCGTCTCTCAATTGCTGCTGAAACGCTTTAGAATAGTCTGTTATATCCGCTCGTAATATATCTCCAGACACCCATGTAGCAAACATAAACAGAAGCATTCCGATGACACAATGCTCCCATTTCCCCTGAGAAGTGGTCCTGCCGGATCGCTTCTCTTCGCGATGAATCAAGCCCTGATAACCTTGCATCTGTTTATTTTACCTCGTTTTCCCCTTGCGTCAGTTCATCATCCAAAATGTGCCAAGTCTTCTCCGCTTTCTGTTCGGTCAACCACGCTTCAAACCCTTCAGCTGCTTCTTCTTGTCGAATCTGCTCGGTGATCTCCTCACTGACCTCTGAATACGCTTTTTGATATGCGGGGTTGTTCCGAATGCGTTCAACAATCCGGTATCCTTCCGGAACAAGGATGGGTTGACTTCGCTCAGAAGGTTTCAATTCGGTTACAACGCTTCCCAACGGCTTATCAACCTCAACTGTCGAGACCGAAAATCTGAGTGCCAATCGCGTCTCATAAACTTTACGAACCGCTTCAAATGCTTTCCCTTGCTGTAAATGCACACTGAGTTCTTGTACCAGGTCCACCACGTTTTGCTTTTCCGCTTCTGATATATCCTCTGGAACAACTATAAGTAGCGAGTTGAAAGTGACCGTAGGTGGCACAACAAATTCGGCACTATGCGTATCATAATATGACTTGGCTAACTTTTCGACTTCGGCACTGTTGACGGCGTTGAAAAATATGCGTCGGAAGAATTCATCGTAAATAAGTTGCTCATAGATCCACATCTTCAAGGTTTCAGCTTCTAACTGGTACTGCTGTAAAACGTTCTGGAAATCCGCCTCAGCCGCATATCCCGCACGAATCTCTGCAATCTTCCCTTCAATCTGCACGTCGCGCTCGGCAACGACAACACCGATCCGTTCTGATTCTTGTAAAACAAATTTACGATTGATGACTGTTTCAAGGACAGCACGTTTCTCAACAGCAGTCGGTGCCTCAACAAGCGGCTTTCCCATAATAGCAGCAATACGAAACTCATTTTCGAGTTCGCTGCGCGTGATAGCATCCATATTGACAACCGCAATGACTGAATCAATAAGCACTTGCGCGTCTGTGTTACCGCCGATACAAAGCAAGAGAAAAAAAGTGATGTAGCGCAGCATATTATCTCGGATTTCTCGGTGTCAACCATTCCTCTTCAATATGCAAACCGAGTCCAGGACCGTCGTTTGGCGCAATATAACTATCTGTCGGGAGAGTTTCGCCTTCAAATAACTTCGTCTCCTCCAACGGCACACCCGGTGGGACACCGAGGTAGTATTCTACCCAAGGTGTATTCGGCATCGCAGCGGACAGATGGAGACCGGATTGGCGGAGTCCACCCCCGTGAAAGATAACAGTAAGTCCTGCCGCGTCTGCGAGATGGCAGATTTTGACGCATTCGGTGATACCACCCACCCAGAAGGTATCGGGTTGCAAGATGTCTAAGCACCGTCTCTCAATAATCTGCTGAAACGGGAAGCGGGTATAGTGGTGCTCACCACTCGCCAGACTCACCCAATCGACAGCCTCTCTGACTTTCACTAGACCGTCAATGTCTTCTGGAATGAGGAATTCCTCTATCCATTTGAGACGATACGGACGGAGGCGGTGTGCCAAGCGGATGGTGTAATCAACGTCAAAAGCCATGTAGCAATCAAGCATGATTTCAACATCATCACCGACTGTTTCTCTGGTTTTCGCCACCAGTTTTTCGTTCTCTTTCAAACCCCATTCACCGTCTGTTGGTCCGTACGGACACGCCAACTTCACCGCTTTGAATCCGAGCTCTAACTGCCAATCGGTATCATTGCCGGTTGCGTAAGCGAACATTTTCTCACGCAACGGCCCACCGAGCAGCTCATAGACGGGTTGGTTCTTAATCTTGCCGTTCAGATCCCACAAAGCGATGTCGATACCGCTGATCGCACAACTCGTTAAGCCTTGCGAACCGTAGGGTTTGGACATACGGAACATCATATCCCAAATCTTCTCAACAGCGAAGCAGTTTTCGCCGATCAGCATCGGTGCGAAGTGTTCATCAATGATCGCTGCAACCGGTGTACCAAACGAGGTTTCACCTATCCCCCAAGTCCCATCTTCTGCGGTGACCTTAACGTAGACCTGATCCCATTTCGGCATCCAACTCGAACGATGCCGTTTGTATTGCGGGTAGCGCGACATCGGGTTTGCAACTTCGGCATGGGCATTCCACGGTTCACGGCGCGGTTCCGTGCGTTTGATGTCCCGCGGCGGCACGTTGATCCGGACGGTCTGTATGTCTTTGATTTTCATGCACTCACTCCGTTCAAGGTTTGTGGCATGATAGCATAACACAGTGTTTAATTCAAGAAATTTGGTTTGAACGATCAGGGTTATTTATATTGATGGCTAAAAACAGAGGCTGTGAACTTTCTCCGTATGTGCTGTAAAGGTCTTCGGCGGTTACCTTTGGTAACATCCGGTAGCTGCAGGTGTCCATAGGCAAAGCGGCGCGTTTCAGAGTATTTCAGAGTCAACGCTGAAGTTTGATTGGTTTTGAAGAGTTTGTAAACATATACTATGACTGGGTTTTGAGCGTTTTCTGTGCAAGGTGCTCATAAGTTTACTCTGAAAATTTTGTATTTAGCGGTGGCATATTCTTTCTGCTCAATGTAACCGCAAAGCTACCGGTAAAAAAGATCTATGCTTTCAGAGTGGGCTTCTCTGATAATGTGAACGCGAAGTGAACAGTAAAAAAAGATCTATGCTTTCAGAATGGGCTCCTCTGATATAGACAGGGCGGACGCAATTTTGATTGCAGCGCGTTCTGTTAGATGAGAATTTTCGGAAAACACAGGGGTCTCCTGGCACAAACTGGGAAGTTTGTGCTACAAAAGCGCAGCATGCGTAGGTCCTAATAGATTTAATATAGTTTGGACAGTTTTAAGACGATACACATTTCGCCCCTACGGGGCTTAGGACTTAGCAGGTATACCATTTCTATAGACATTTTGAAGAAATCCGCAGAAACACCCAAGCAAAAACCCCAAGCAAATAAACCCTACGGGACTGACTTTTGATACAGTTGCGTTTATTTTTCTATGAGTTGCGTTTGTGTAAGGAACTTTGAGAAAAATCAGAGAGGCATTGAAAAATCGGGCATGAACCTAACCGAAAGTGTCCAAACTATAGTTACAATTAAGGATATACATATAGACTGAAATCCGACCTGTCGGCATAGACACGCAAAAACGCAGCGAAACCCAACTTCAAACCGTTAGCGTCGCGGGAACCGCAAAAACGTTGGGTTTCACTCCGTTCTTGAATAGATATGGCAGGATACTGACTTTCAGGTGCGCTTGGCATGTCAACATCCGACTTCTCAACGCCGTTCAACCCAACCTACGGGATTTTGAAAACTGGACATGAACCTGACTGAAAGTGTCCAAACTATAGTAGATTTATAGTGACTTGTAAAAATAATAAGACGCGTCTTGGAAGACGGGCTCCGCAGAAACACCCGAGCAAAATCCTCAAGCAAAACCGGTACGAACCCCTTTATCCATTATTTTCGTGTTGACAGAACAGTAGGTCTAATTCGTGTTGTAAAAGTTGTAGGTTGTGACAGACAAGAAAATCCCAGTGTTTGAATTTTTGTGAGTGATTGACTGCTTGGACCCATCGGCGGGCAGCTTCGTGTTTCGCTTGGTCTTGCATTGTTGGCTGTCCTTTGATTTCAAGGATGAGGCGTGTGCCGTTTGTGAGGTGCACAATGAAGTCGGGGACGTAGTCGCGAGTTACACCGCTATAGTGATATGGGATGGTGAACCAGAGTCCATCGTTCCGGACGTAACATTTGACTTTATCTGAACGTTCCATGCGGAAGGCGGCACTCGCTTCCCATGTGCTATCGACTGGGACGAGGTTGACGTGGCTTTTTTGTGTTGGGTGGCAGTTTTTTGTTGTGCTGAAGTCTACTTCTTTAGAGCTGCCGATCGGTTTGTTTGTGTTAATGACAGGAAGAATTGGGGTTTCACCAGCTGCTGTGTTTGGGCGGATAGCCTGTAAAAAAAGGTCTACGATGTATCTCTTATATTTCACGTTTCCTAACTCGCGGGGGTCTAGGTGTGTGAAAGCAGCTTTCCGAGAGAGGTAGTCTTGGACGAGCCGGTACACTTGTGGAAAGAGCTGCCTTCTGGACAAAACGGGTTTTCCGTGCCACTGCTCTATCGGCAGGCGTGCGAGGATTTGACGGGCGATGTCGAATTTAATCGTCTGAAAATGATTCGCATTGTAAAACTCCTGCCTATCGCGAATTTCACGTTCCCCGATATAGATATGTCTGTTTTCGCTGATCGTGATACCGCCTACGAAGAGTGCATCGGGTCCGAGTTCAAGTCGGAGTGGTTCCATAGCCTCTATATCCGCAGTAATAGCGTCGTGATGGAGTGCGAAGGTGTACCCTTCGACATTGGGGAATTGAATTTCATAGTGCCGGCGTGAACGGAGGGCACGGACACGGTAGGTCGGTTTATCCGGTCGATCTTGTCTATTTTGCCGCCCTTTGAACGGGATCAACGTGAAGGGGATGCCGTATATGTCGACGTATTCTGCGGGCAGTAGCCCTGTTTCGGGGTCAACGTCATAACTCATACGGCGGAGCCCACGCCCTACGACCTGCTCACACAAGAGTTGACTTTTGAAGGCGCGGAGTCCGAGGATCTGTGTGACGTTGTTTGCATCCCACCCTTCGTTAAGCATCGAGACAGAGACGACGCATTGGATTTTTTCGCCTGGTTTACCTGCTTTCCCAATGGTGCTGACAATGTCTCGGAGTTCCTCTGCATTGCTCCCCTCTTCCGCCAATCGTTTGCTGTCGATGCGGAATGTGCGCGTATCGTGTTCCGTGTTGGTGAGGAGTTCAGGGTAATCTGGGAAAAGGTCACTGGTGTTATAAACAGTTGTGTCGTTTTGGAGGGTTTCGCCGGAGATACCGCGGTGGAAGACCTCAGCGACTTTCGTCTCCGGACAGATCACTATCATGCAGTTCGGAACATCTGCCGTGTTTGCGTCAAACTGTGTTTTCCAATGGCTAGCGAGGGTTGCTAACGCTTCATAAGCCTCAGCATAGATAGCTTCAGGTGTCGGACGGGCACCGAGCGTATCTGTGATGTGTTGATAGAG
The DNA here is from genome assembly GCA_965208735.1 of Candidatus Poribacteria bacterium. Lineage (GTDB taxonomy): Bacteria > Poribacteria > WGA-4E > WGA-4E > WGA-3G > WGA-3G. Next base: position 1,762,479 of record CBDBPM010000002.1, on the reverse strand, counting down.
TCGGAAGTAGCGCGGTATCGGTTGCCCGGTGTCATCGCTGATGGGAATACGGGGTATTTTGGTGATGCCGCTCTCAATGGCATCGCCTAACCCGAAGTCACTGACGATCCATTCAAATGGTTTTCCCTCGGGATGCCCGCTGCCTTGAAGGTAGAAAGGCGTTGCTGACAGGTCGACGACAAACCGGATGCCGCACGCCTGTTGGAGCCGGTCTACTCCTTGTACCCAGACAGTGGCGGTTTCCTGTTCATTTTTTTCTTCTCTGCTAAGCCTTATATTTGATTCGAGAGGTCGGTAAGCGTGGTGTGCTTCGTCGTTGAACACCATAATCTCACCGCGTCCGGCGAGGTTGCCTAAGATGCGTTCGGTGTATGCTTCTACGGTCTCTTCGCCTTTGTTTATAACTTTATGTGAGGTGCCGTTTTCGGTGTTTTCGGAAGCCGACGCTAATTGGTGCCAGTTCGTGATCTTGACTTTGCCGCGTGTGAGGAACGTTTTGAGGGTTGATGGCACGAGGTCAAATTTATCGTAGTAGTTATCCTCAGCATCGGGTCGCAAGACCTGGAGTCGGTTTTTGATGGTGAGATTGGGGCAGATAGCAAGGACTGCGGACGGGAATCGGGTATCGGCGCGGACTTTTCCACGGTTGCAGAAGGCCCAGGCAGTGAGCATCGCCATGACGACGGTTTTGCCGCTGCCGGTTGCCATTTTACATCCGTAGCGGATAAGGTCGTTGTCACGGAGTTGGTTGAGGTCTTGCTCTGTGAATTCCGGTGTGAAACCGAGTCGGAGTTGGGGGCGTCGGATTTCAGCGATGTAGATGATGGTCTCTACTGCTTCAAGTTGGCAGAAGAAGAGTCTGCGTTCGCGTCCTTCGCGTCTCCAGTATCGGAGGAGTTGGCGTGTGATGTTTGTGGCGTTTCTATAGCCGGTTTCTCGCCAGCGTCGGACATCGTTTCGGAGGTTCTCTACGATGGGGAGGGTGCTGTACCCTTCTTCTTCGTCGAGCGTGAGGTGGAGTTGTTCTCCGGGGGTGCTGTATTGATCTATCCAAAAGCCTGCGCGGCGTCTGCCGGGCATTTTGCTGGGTCGTCCGGTCTCTCTGTCGTAGACCCAATGTTCCATGGGTTCTTCATAAGGCGAGCAGAGAATGGGTTGCTCTACCGGTTGAATCGGCATTTCTTGTTTTGTGTTCGATTTCTGTTCACGGTTCGTCTCCATTTGATGCTATGCTCCTATTATCGGGCGAGGGAACCTCGCCTCTACGGGGTAATCTTATCGGGCGAGGGAACCTCGCCTCTACGGGGTAATCTACCCTAAGATTCAATCTGGACGTAGCAGTGGTCTGATGTTTCAAACATTCAATGAATGGATTTGCATGAGTTCGTTGCCGCGTCGGTCGATGACTTTAATGGCGATGCGTTTGTGTTTACCTACGTTAAAGGGGAGTGACTCTGTGCCTGAAAATGCGGTTAAGCTGTCCTCGTCTATCACGGTTTTTAGGGAACGGGCGATGTTCTTCCAGGCGTTTGTATTCGGGAAAAACGACTGCGTCGGACAGAATGTCCTACCGTCGTAGTCGCTATCTAAAAACCATGCTGCGACTTGATCCGCACGCGTGGGTTCGATGGTATTGTCCACGGGGTTGTAGGTATCCACACCTTCCATCGCGACTCTGAATTCTCCGTTCTCTGTGGTTGTTACTTGTGTTCGGGGTGCCCCGATGACAGTAAAGAGTTTATCGGTGTGTGAGTTCCGGAGGAGGTCGTCCATAGCGACATCTGGGGTAATCTGCACGAGGTGCGTTTGGAGGTGTCGGTGTTCGTCTTGGATAATTGCGCGTGCTTCGGCTTCAAAGTGGAAACCGGCGAAGATGAGTAGATCATAATTGCGGCGTGCTGCAGCCAAGCAGTTTTCTACTTGTAGGGCAGTGACGGGGCCGTGTTGTGGTCCGAAGACGACTGCGATATCTCTGTCGTCGTCTTCAAATTGCCCTTCCGCTTGGAACAGGTCAGCTTTTTCGAGTCGGTCTAACCGTTGGAACCGTTTTTTTATGTTTCCCTCGAAGTCGACCCCCACGGTTTTCAAAAGGGTGTACACCTGCTCAAGATGGGCGGCGGCGTTTGCGGGTTCGGTGTCGGTTTCGGTTGCAGCGGGAGTTGTGTCTTCCTGTAGCGATTGTGTCGGGGGTTGTACGGATTCTACGGTGAAGGGGCCACTGACACGTAGGCGTTTTTTCACGATTTCGGGTCTATCTACGAGTTCTTCGTGTTTTGCGGAGTCGGTAATACAAGCGTTGACTTCGTCCATCTTTGCACGCCATGCTGTGCGGTAGGCGATGAGTGCATCTTGGAGCGGTTGTGGCCATGCGGGGTCGGTATCAAACGGCACTTCCCATTCTTCCCAGGCGGTTTCGGGGAGCGTCCAACGTCTCCTGTCAGCATCTGTGACCTCACGCTTCGGTTTTGCGGCTAATTTGCGTTGGAGTTCTTGCCGGAGAGCGGGTGTGATGTGTGAGAGTGCGGTGTTGAGGGTTTTGAGCCTTTCGGCCAATATGGGTTCATGTTTTGCGAAGATGGGATCCAAAGCGACGTTGTTTGCGATGTCTCGGAGTTGGATATGTGGTGCAGTTTTCAGCACAAACCCACCTGCGATGCCTTCCGATTCATCTTTAAGTTTGTAATAATCGTAAGTAGCGGTGAGGAGTCGGGTGCGTGCTACTGTGATAGCGATTCGTGAGGTGTCGATGGTTATCCAACGTCTACCCCACTGTTCAGCAACGTAGGCAGTGGTGCCACTGCCACACGTTGGATCAAGGACAATGTCACCAGGGTCTGTGGTCATGAGCATACAACGTTGGATAACTTTTGTATTAGTTTCCACGATATATCTTCGGTTCTGTGCACCCGCGGCATCATTCCAAAGATGATCAAGACTCTTTACAGGAAAGTCTGAATGTTTTTGAACATAGCCAGGTCTGGCTCCAGATCCCCATACCCTATTTGCTGATAGTAGAGTTTTCATGCCAGTTTCAGTAGTTTTCCAACTGTAGCGTCCTCGTTCTATAATACGATTTTCAAACGGGAAATTATAGTAACAAGATTGGGTGTAGCCTGTAGATAATAAATTACCGAGTATAAATGGGTCAGCATCACCCGGTATTAAAGATGGTTTTTGTTGCTCTTGCTTAGTCATTGGTCTCCGAGTTCCATCAGCTAACTCAATGTACTTATTATATGACGAACCCTCTCCAATGTCTTTTGAGATAAATAAGGAATGGTACTTGCATTGACTTTTATTTTTTAGGACTTACGCAAAGTTGACGACAATAGAAGGCTTTTTGATCTCTCGTCGCAGATAGTCCTCGTATAAACTTTCTTTCAGGCGGTAAATCGTTTGACCCGTCGTGCGCGCAGCACGCGTCAAACTGACCCAGACCCACAAACAACAGGCAATATGATTGCGTTGTCCACGATGTTGACGACTTTGGCACTTGCTGATACCTGTCGTTTGCTTGAGCTCACGATGAAGTTGCTCAATCTTCCAACGAACGCGACATTCTTGCTGCGTCGCAGTCACATCCGATTGAGATAAATCGTTGGTGGCAATATATTCCGTGCGTCTGGTGCCGGACGCTATCCGAAACAACTTCACTTGGTGGCCTTTCGGAAACTTGTAGATATGAACACGTTTACCCTGTCGCAACTCTGATTCTGTCCACGTCAGATCATCTATCCGTTTGTGCGGGTCAACACCCTCAGTGTCATTGACGAGACGATTGCGTTTCAAGGGAGCATAATAGATTTTTGAGAGACTCTGAATCGTTTTTAGCACTGCCATTGAAGCATACCAAGAATCTACTAACACGACCCGAAACGGGAGATTTTTCACGAAGTAGGCGTTCTGCAACATCTCCTGAAGGTGTTGAAGTTTGGTTTTCGCGTCTCGGTCTGGATCATAGATACGGTAATCAATAATCCAATACTGATGCGTCTTCGGATTGACATAGACACATGTCACGAGACCGATGCCTTGGATGACACGTTTTTCGGAGCCACTCCACTGCCGGCGAACAGGTTCTATCTGTTTCGCATAAGGTTTTGGCATGACGGTATCATCAAAAAGAACGTATCCGTCTTCATCAAACTCAATATCGTTTCGCACCGAACGCCAGAGTTCACGGGCAGGGATACGTTCGGTATTCAGGAGACGATTGAGTTGATCATGGCTCCATTTCTCCGTATGATTGGCAAAGTGTGTCTGTGTGAAGTTCTGAAAACCGGCTAACAAAAATTGGCAATAATCCGAGAACAGCGGTTGTCTCTTTTCAGAAAGATTCATGCTCATCATAATTAAAAACTATAACACATTTTAATTCATTGCGTAAGTCCTATTAAAAATTAATCTTCATTTAGTTTGCGGAACTTACAGACACAATCTAACAGATTATGCTACAAAGGTGGCAACTTGCGTTATTATAACACGAAAGCGGGAAATGCGTAAGTCCTAATTATGTTATATTAACAGAAAATCCGAAATCTGGCAGAAAATCCGAAATCTGGCAGAAACCCAGGTTTTCATATCCGTATTTTTTCTTATGAATTTGAAAAATATTATTGAGCGTTGTCATGAACGGCACGAAAAACCGCTTCGACAGCGGAAGACAGTGGTAATACCTTCGTTGTACAATACGGGCTACCCTTATCAGGTCACAGTCTATTGCGCGCAGAGATACCCTGTGCTACTCGCTGACTTGGAGCAGGCGAATATCTCATTTATGCCAAACGGACGCGGCCCTGATAGCGATCGCGGACCGCGGAAATTTGGAGGTGAACGGTTCTTGAAACGCCAAGGGGCACAAGACTGGGGAATAAGACGATGGCACGTATCGTACGGAATTCAAGTGTATACTGGAATGCCGTCTGAACAGGGGACTGCGCGATGGCACGACCTCAATTTTAAATATGAAGCCTTATGTACCGCACCAGATGCCGTTCTCGCTTGTGTTGATGCACTTGTTAGTGCAGTACCAAACCCGCTGTTGACACTCTCAAAGTCCGGCGGGTTGCGCTTTTCTTGTAGGGTCCCTGAGTATCTCCACCCAGATGCTGAGAGCGAGAAGCAGTATATCTATAAGCATACCCCGACTTCGGAAAATCCGCATCGACGAGACATCTATCTCGAAATTTTAGGAGAAGAGGGGTATAGCCGATGGGATGCCCGCTACGAGATACTCCTGGGGAATCTCTTAGATCCGCCTGTGGTTGCCAAAGAGGTGCTTTTTGCACCTATTGATGCTCTCCGGGCTGAACTTCACCAACCTGGTGCTTCTAAGATAGAACAGAAGCAGGTTGTCGTCGATGTACCTTTATCTCTCGGTTCAAATAACCTTGATCTCGCAAAAGAGGCATTTGTGAAGCGTGGTTTTTCTTATCTCCGACAAGAGAACGGTTTCTATCGCTGGAGACAACCCGGCAGTACTATTGGCGACGAACATGTCCTGCTCTGGGAGAAGGACAACATCGTATGGGTCCGCGCATCTACACCTACTGCAGAATTACCCGTGGAAGCTACGCCAATTACAGACATCTGGAACGATACTGACATTCTACCATTGATACCTAATCGTGGAATATTTGTATCCGATGAAATGCTCGCCGTGCGAGACGGGAAACTGAGTCCCTTAGCAGTGAAACGCCCACCTAAGGTGCTACACAAACCCGAATACATGCCAGAGCGTGATCAAATATTTGAAAACAATCCTGTTCAAATACAGAATATTTTCGATGGAGCGGATCGTGTTCTCGGACTTGTTACCAGGACAGACAGCGGAACCCATGAAGCAGCATCGTATGTCCTTGATGGCGGGGCAACTTGTTTAAACGTTCCAAGCATCAACTTAGCCGAAAAGGCTGAGGAACACTATCAAAGTCGAAACCTATCATCATTTGCACGCTGGAAGACTCGGATGCATCAGTGGGAGCAGGCAAAAGAGATACCTGTTGACGTTCGGATGGCAAATCCCTTCCAACGTGGGAACGTTTGCGAGGATCCAGAGCGGTGTGAGGCACTTGAGAAAAAGGGAGGAAACCCGACTGAGAGTATCTGCCCACAGTGCCCGGTCTATACTGAGTGTCAACAACGTGGGTATTTATCACAACCCACAGCATTGCAACGCACCAAAGCACAGATATTGCCTATTCCTGAACTGTTTTTCGATCCACAATACGCTGAATTGGTCGAAGAAATTTTTGAGCAGGTGGATGAGACAGACAGACTTGGCATCATCGGTAGGATACAAGCGCATAAACTATTCATTGAATGCAAACTACAAAGAAAACTGTTGGAAGAGTGGATTACCCATTGGCAAGGGAGCGCCTTAGGAAATTTTGCCAAAGCCTTACAACATGCAGTAGAAATCGCTGATATACCACATGCTGATGCCGTCAAACGAATCCGCACGGTGATACGATCATTTGAATGGCAGGAAGAAGCACTCGTCGGGCAGATGTGTCAAGTGAGTTTGCAAGGTCGGGTAGTAGAGCGCAGTACGGTTGATCCTGAAACTGGAGAACTATTGGCGCGCTTTGCTGTTGAATTTGAGAACGGTGTTGCTGCTTATATCCCTTTGGAGAATAATACGGCAAATAGGCTCAAGGCAAAAGGGATGCCATTTTTTCGACTCTCCGGCTTCGCTATCAATGAGGACATGAAAATCCTGATGCCGATGGCGCAAGCCATCCGTTTAGGGGTTTTGAATACAGAGACAGTAGAAAGTATTCAAGAATTCCCGACAGTCTCTCCAAATCCAAGTTGGACGTATTGGCATCAGCTCAAGCGTTTCTTTGCACATTACTCGCGAGATGCCGATGCACCGATACGATGGGACGATAATGTGCTAAGGTTCTGGGTACCGCCTATACTCCATCCAAGCGTCAAACGTCTTCTGCTGATGTCACTTACCTTCTCCGAGCGATACATCCGTAGAGCGTTTCCACATGAAAAAATTGAGGGGCGTCGCTCTGAATCGACATCTTGGATCCCCGGAAATCAAGTCTTTCAGATTCGCACAGGCATTTATCCGCAACAAACAATTTTGGGATACAATAACAACGCAGATGTTATCGGCATCTCTAAAATAGGACGGCGCTTTTTTGCCGGCATCCGCGCAGAAATTGAGAGGGACCCAAACGTTAAACACGCGGTTATTACCTATCAGTCCGTTGTCTCGCTATTGGACGATATCGCACAGAAAGAGAATGTCTCTTTCGTAACTAATTTCAATAATGTGAGAGGACTCAGTGCCACTTTTAGAAAGACGCAAGTCATCTGGATAATCGGAACACCGCAATGGCTGCCAAATCTCGTTTGGCGGCGTGCACAGATTTTATTTGGCAATGACGAGGAACCCCTCTCTTATGAAGAAGAAATTGAGACCGGGCACTGTAAAGACGAACGCATCCAAGATGTTTATGAACAGGGCGTTGTTCGCGTACTCACACGAACCCTCCAGCGCACCGGATTAGACCGCTGGGCAGACAAGACAGTTGTACTCATCTCAAGTTTGGCACTACCTGATATCACCGACAGACCCGAAACGCTCCTTTTTGACTGGGAAGATTTTGAGATTGCCGGTGGGCTCCATAGACTTCCTGAGATGATTGCTACACGTGAGCGTTTTGAAGCAGAACGTGAGAAACTAACTGCTGAATCCGGCAGAGAAGAAGTAGAACGCATCTTGGGATGCTCCTCAAGGCAAGCGAACCGGGTTTTGAGGGAATTTAGGGGTGGGGCTCTGCTACGTGTGCCTTTCCGTGAGCAGATCCTCTCGCTGCTCTCTGATGGTGAGAAAAGGACAGCAGAACTCGTTGCAGCTATTGAGGGGCATCCAAAAGCAGTAAAAAATGAACTCAAGCGTCTTGTAGATATGGGTGAAATTGTGAGAGTACGATGGGGGATATATACCCTGCCCCCAGAGTAGGCATAATCGTATGTGCCAATGAGACATGAAATCGCTTAATCCGCGCCAACTTGCTTATAACCTTTCGGCAGAGGTTTCCCAGCGACAAGCGCAGATTTTAGTGGGCGGACGTGTCGGCAACTGCCGCGGTGCGTGAAACCTGGACAATCGCACGTTATATCTACACCGATAACCTCCAGCGTATAAAACTTGCCCTTCTGCGATGAACTCTCGGCATGATAGACGCTCCGATCAGGACCCGCCAAAACTTGCGCTAAGGTGCGGATGGCTTCTTCGGAATACGGGCGCAGCTGCGCACGCGTCGCTTCGTGGAGATGCGAAGCGTTCTCTTCAAGGTATACATCCCCCGCTTTCTGAAGCACATCATGCAATTCGGATGCTTCAAGTTCACTGGTTTGGACAGACAGAGCATTCATCATCCGTTTGAGTTCGCTGAGGACATCCAGCTGAAGAGCAGCTTCTCCTCCCGGTATCAAAATCGATCCTTCAACGATGGAATCCATCAGTGCTGCTTTTGTTTCTAATACTGTCTTAACGAACGAATCAACAGTTCCAGTCGCAATCATATAGGTGACATTAACGGTTCCGGTCTGTCCGATGCGATACGCGCGATCTTCTGCCTGCCAGTGATTAGCAGGCACCCAATCTAAGTCGTTAAAGACAACTTGTCGCGCCGCAGTGAGATTTATACCAACGCCTGCTATGTGCATGTTGGCTACGAAAATTTTAATATCGTCATCGTTTTGAAAGCGATCAACCCTGTCCTGTCTCTCATGAGCAGGAACTTCACCAGAAACATAAACCGCTCGGTCCTTGAAATGCTTTTGGAAACGCTGCATCGTATTAAGGAACGAGGTGAAAATAATTACCTTTTCACCTTGTTCCAGCGCGTTTTCCACGAATTTAATGGTGTGACGGCATTTAACAAAAGCAATCGCTCGCCGCACTTGAGTTATCCTACCCATTCCACTCCCTAAATCCGTAGTGTCTATTGAATCATCTAATTCATCGCGGTGTGCTGATGATAAACCAACGGATTCTGGTCTCCCATCAATGGCTTCAGGCGTATCAAATTTTGATATGAATTCTTGTACCAATCGGTTAAAGTGCTGGATTGCGTAAGGGTGCAATTCAACGTCCATCCACGTTCGCACCTTCGGAGGAAGGTCTAACACCTCGTCTTTGGTGCGGCGCAGCATGACACCGTGTAGTTGCACAGTCAATTCCTCAAGATTGCTTGCACCATCTGCTACTAATCCGAAATCTCCTTGATACGCCTCACAATAACGTTTCGCAAAACTGAGGAAACTCTTTCCAAGTGGATGATTCAAAATTTGCAACAGCGGAAAAAGATCGCGCGGGCGACTTGTCATTGGCGTACCGGTTAACGCATGGACGACAAGGTCACGTTTAATCTCTTTAACCAATTTTGATGCGTTTCGACTCCGCTGACTCTGATAATTTTTTAGGTAATGTGCTTCGTCAAATACAACGCCTTTCCAGTCAAACGCAAGGAGCTTGTCAAGGTTTTTACCAAGAATTTCATAGTTGACAATAATCCAACCACTGTAATCTATGGCTGGGAGCGGTCCGGGACCAACGATGGTAGGTTCAGTGCCTGGGAAAACGATTTCGATTTCACGTGCCCAATTGCGTTTAATAGAGGCAGGGCAGATTACAAGGTAAGGACCTTCTCCTTCCGCCTCAACCATTGCTATCACCGACTGACGGGTTTTGCCGAGTCCCATATCATCAGCAAGGAGCGCACGACGACGACCGAGCAGAAAAGCGATACCTTCGACTTGATGTGGATACAACCCTTTGGCAATTTCTTCGGCACGCGTGAGGCTGGCATCCTGCATGCAGTTTTCTCCTTATCTGCCTCTATCAACAAGCCACAAGTCTCCTTGACTCACCGTGGCAAGTTGCTTCAACATCACTGCGCCGGGAAAATTGGGGGACATCCCGATCCCCATGGCAAAAATGCGTCCGTTGCCTGTAGCGTATTGACCCACAAGCGTCAGATCCGGTCCCTCAATCGTGGTAGGAATACCATCGCTGAAGAGAACGACAAGGGTGGGACCCGTCTTGGCGATTTCTGTCAATGCCGTTAGCATATCGTGGTCGGTCCCTTTTGTGTGGATTTGGGTTTGGGTTTTGGCAAGATAATCTGCGGATTCACTGACTGTCTTTTCTGTGACAGGAACAAAGCCGTCCTGATAGACAATCAGCTCCGTACTAAATGCAAAAATATTAAAACTATCGTGTGGTTCAAGGAAAGTCAGCGAATCTCGCATGAGGTCTATAATCTTCTTAAGTTTGTGCGGAGGGAGGTTCTGCATACTGGTTGACAGATCCACACAGTAGACAATCCGCTGCGGCCCTTCTTGCGCTTCAATGAACTTCACTAACCTACTTTTGTAGCGAGTTTCAACTTTCTCTTCTTTCACAAATGGACGTTCAATAACCTTTTGCACGCGAGGGACATCGTCAAAATCAACAGATGTTGAGGTAGGTCCAATGGGTTCGACCATGTCGTTGTTGTCGAACTGCTGGAACGGTGCGGGTTCTGCTGCGGAAACCACTCCACGACTGCTGACAGGCGCATTGCTCGTGAGGATTTTCAGACGTTGCTGGCTAACATCGCGGGTCCTTTTTTGAACAACTTGGGCACGTTTCGGCGGCGTTACACGTCTAACTTTCGGTTTCTCTTCTCTGACAAACAAGGCGTTAATACTCGACGTTTCTCGCATCGGAGCCGTACTGAACCAATAGAAGAATCCGAGCACCCCAACGCCGAGATGCAATAAGACTGAAATAAATAACGCTTTACTGGATTTTGATTTCATTATATTTAGATCTCTCTAATTGGCTGTTGAGTGTTCTCTCTAAGTTGAGCATATATCAAAGCTTCGCTGATCGTTTTTTGGGTAGCCACCGAAGCTGCTCACGGGAATCACCTACCTACACAACCTCTTTCATAAGTGTCTTTCAAGAATTTCTGCGTCTCATAGAACAAATGGCTTATGCTGCATCTTTAAAAAGAAGCAATTGTTCCTCAGATTGTATCATCGGCTTGCGTTGCTCTAATGCCTGCAACATTTTTTCAGCAATTGCATGAACAACAGGGATAGCAACACTATTTCCAGTCTGTTTTCTAATCTGCATTATATTTCCTACAATTTTGAAATCTTCAGGAACCCCTTGTAGGTGCAACATTTCCCTACCGGAAAGTCGCCGAACGCCGTTCACCAAAAGATAGTTATACGAGGCACCCGCTCTTAACGCGCATGAAAAAGGTAAAACCGAAACGTTGCCTCCCTTGTTTTCGTGCCAAATAGAGGGGAAAAAGGGGGTGCCTTTGCACTTTTCACGTCGTGATTTCTGGATGCGCTCCGATGCAAATAGATTGGGTTCAACGTCTTCGTCAGGCTCTAATACTTCTGCAAGAGGTTTGTACCTGCCGATAGGTTTCGGAAATTCAAATGCTATCGGTTCACGAAACCCGATGATGAAAACCCGTTCCCGCTTCTGTGGTAATCCGAAATCCAGAGCGTTCAACACTTTGTGATAAGTGGTATAACCCAATCGTGACAATTGTGCTTGTATAACCGCGAAGGTGTGCCCTTTATCGTGGGTAAGCAGCTGCTTGACATTTTCAAGTAGGAACGCGCTCGGCTGCTTCTGTTTCAAAATTCGAACGATGTCAAAAAACAGCGTGCCGCGTGTGTCCTCAAAACCCTGCTTATCTCCAATAATGCTGAAAGGTTGACACGGAAAACCTGCCAATAAAATGTCATGGTCAGGGATCTCCGCCGCGTCAATTTTGGTAATATCACCAGCAGGTATTTCACCGAAGTTATGCGCGTAGGTCTCCTGCGCGTGTTTATCCCATTCGGAACTAAACACGCATGTTCCGCCCAACTGCTCAAATGGAATCCGGATCCCACCAATGCCAGCAAAGAGGTCTATAAAGTTAAACTTGTCCATTCTGCATAGAGTATAGCATATCTTATCGACTGCGTCAAGATAAGACATAGGCGGGCACAACGACCCGCCTATTCACGCGTCCAAACGGCATAACCTACCGCATTGACATCTTTTCCTGTGTTTCTAACTTCCGACGGAGCACAACACCCCACTGTCCAACGACCCAGAGTGCCTTACCGTCCTTGGAACGAGTAATAACGTACAAGTTGTTATCAATATCAGTGTGCTCTTGTTCCCACGTCTCACCGCCGTCGGTTGAGCGGACAATCGTCCCCTCTTCGCCAACCGCGTAGACCTCCTGTTCCGAGAGCGAAACGATACCGTGAAGATCTTTCGGAACGCCAGTCAATATAGGCTGCCACGTAAAGCCACCATCGATGGTCCTAAGAACAATGCCAGCTTCACCCGCTGCCCATCCCTTCCGCTTGGTGATAAATGAGACAGCGTTGAGATCGTAGTTCGATTTCGTTTCGTGCATCCGCCAATATTGACCACCGTTAATAGTTCGCTGGGTAGCACCACCTTGCCCGACTGCCCAGCCGAGGGGGGCGAATTTCATATCCACGCTTGTGAGTCTGTCGTTCGCAGTCGTCCGCTGGAGTGTCCATGTAGGACCGCCATCTTTATTGTGGATAATGTCCCCGAATTGTCCGACTGCCCAGCCTTCAGAAAACTTACCGAAAGCGACATCGTTTAGCGAGAAATTACCCGGCGGATCGCCTTCCATGAACGGTGGACGTTCAGGGGTGTCCCCTGCCGTCCAAATGTTACCATCCGTAGTATACAGCACAGTACCATCACGTTGCATTGCCCATCCCCATTTCGGTTCTAAGCTTGCGAAGTGTATACCGATGAAGCGTTGACGCGTTTGGCTTCGGAGCTTCTGCCACGTTTCTCCGCCATCTTGGGTTTCTAATAACATACCACCCTCGCCTGCGATCCAACCGTTCTTGTCATCGTAGAAAAGCACCTCTCGGAAATCGCTGCGTTCTTGTTCACCAAGTTGACGTTCCCACGTTTTTCCGCCATCCGCGGAGTAGTAAATACTACCAGCACTGCCAACTGCCCATGCGTGTTCTGTATCAAGGAAATACACACTCGCAATTCGGCGACCGCCGCGTCTGCGTCCTCTAAGTTCCGGCGGTGGAGGGGGTTGTCGCTGCGCTGGTGCTGGAGTTGCCCGCTCCGCATTAGGCGGGAGTGCGCCTTCAGGTGCCAGACGACCCGGACGTTGTCTCTCTGATCGAAGCCGATTTTGTATTTCCTCCGGTGTCTCGTCATACTGTAATGTGGGGGCCTCTACAACCTCATCTTCCGATTCATCTTCTTCTGTTTCTGGCGCGAGTTCTTCAGACACCTCTGACTCAGGTTCTCGCATGGCGAGTATATCGGCTCTTGTTGCAACGGGGATAGCCATCCAATTCACCCCTTGATCTTTGGTGATATACGCACCACCGCCACCAAGTCCCCACGCATGGGTATGCGAACGGAAAGTAACACGTCGCAAGCCGCGTGTGCTTTGTGACGTCGGCTTCAATTTCCACGTTTCGCCGCCATCTTCAGTCAACAAGGAGTTCCCATTACCGAGAATTACCCAACCGCGGTTTTCGTCGGCAAAGTGCACAGCAATACCGGGTTGATTAGTCTTCGACTGAATTTTCCAGTAATCACCGCCGTCAACTGTGTGAAGAATGAACCCGCCATCTCGACGTTGCGGAGCCACTGCCCACCCTACTTGACTATTGATGAAATGGAGATCGGTGATGTTTCCAGTTGTTGTTCCAGTTTTTTGGACTTCCCACGTCTTGCCGCCATCAGTGGTGTGCAAGGTCTGTCCAATTGACGCACCGAGCCATCCTTCTTCGACGTTCAGGAAGTGCATTGTACTCACACGAGGAAGGTTTTGCTTGGTCGCTTGAAGAATCGGCTGCCATGTTTCGCCACCGTTTTCTGTCTGGAGTAAAGTGCCAGAACCGAGGACTCTTCCATGTTTCGCATCAACGAATTCCACTTCACGCAGATTTTCACTGACACCGCTATGTTGCGGCAGCCACGTTTTCCCACCGTCCGTAGTATGTGCGATGACACCACCGGAACCGACTGCCCAGCCATTTTGGGTATCTACAAAGTGCGTATCTGCAAAATCAGTTCGCCAAGCCGCCTGACGGATAATGTCCCAATGGTAAGCAACGGGTTCAACGGGTGCTTCTTCTTCGGCAACGACGATTTCAGGCTCTTCGGCAACAGGCGGCAACTTAGCAGGCAATTGTGCCTCTTCAACCGAATACCGCATCGCAATCCCGCCTTTACCGACAGCGACAACACCATCAGGCGAGAGTGCTAATCCGTAAAGGTCATTGTCAGTACCACTCTCCTGCATCTCCCATTTTTTCCCGCCGTTAGTGGTGGTAAGCATCGCGCCGTCGTCCCCAACGATTAAACCGTGCTGTGTATCCGCGAAATAGAGTTTATTCAGATTCGCTTGAGTCCCGCTGCGTTGGAAATTCCACTTTTTCCCGCCGTTTTTTGTATGTAAAATCTCGCCAAACTGCCCAACAATCCAACCGGTATTCTCATCTGAAAAGTAGACAGCATAGAGTTCATTGAAGGTGCCAGTCGTCTGTTGGTTCCATGTCAAACCACCATCTTCTGTTGCAAGGCAAACGCCGGGCCATCCGATCGCCCACCCTTTCTTTTCATCGAGGAAAAATACACCTTTTAGCATGAGCGAGAAGAAATCCCCGGTTGCGGTTTGTGGGAGCCACGTTTTGCCACCATCAATCGTATGTATGATACTGCCTATATCACCTACAATCCAGCCGACCTGAGGGCTCACAAAATGGACAGAACGGAGTGTAAAGGCAGTGGGTCCGCGCTGACGTTCCCAGTTCATACCGCCGTCATTCGTATGCACAATAAGCCCGCGTTCGCCGACTGCCCAACCGTGCTTGTCGGTCGCGAAGTAGATGTTCCAAATGCCATCCCAAATATCTGTCTCAATTTCGTTCCATGTCTGTCCACCATCGTTGCTCATCGCCATTGTACCGCGTCTGCCGACTGCTATGGCACGGTTGGCATCCGTAAACTGGACATTCTGTAAATCATTCGCTGTCGTACCGCTCGTCATCTCCCATGTCGCACCGGCATCTGTCGTGTGCAGAATCGTACCATACCACCCAACTGCCCACGCCTCCGTAGGTGTAGTGAACTGGATGCCTGTCAAATTGTTTTCGGTGCCGCTCTCCATCAATTGCCAATTGTCACCACCATCCTCTGTACGCGTAATAAAACCGACATCTGCCACAGCAACCCCATAGTTTTCGTCTGTGAAATGGATGCTATTGATTGTATCTCGGACGTGTCCATTAATCAGCGGGATACGACTGTCTTGACGCTCCCAATTAGCACCGCCAGTCGTCGTATGGAAGATCGAGCCGTCACTGCCAACGATCCAACCTTCATTGTCGCTGGTGAAAAATACCTGTTTGTTGTCATTGATCATCCGATCGCGTTCGCCTTCAAAACGGTTGTTCTGTTCGCGCCACGATTCGCCGCCTGTCTTGGTATGAAAAATTCTATCGTGCGTACCAACAACCCATCCGCTTGAATCATCAACGAACCAGACCCCGTTAAGCATAAATTCGCTGACATACTCGTAGCGTTTCCATTCTTTTCCACCGTTTTTGGTATAGAGAACATCCGAGTCTTCACCAACAATCCAACCTTCTTTTGAGTTCGCAAAAAAGACATCAAGGAGCATCGCGGAGGTGCCACTCTTTTGCAACGACCAATGTCTACCGCCATCGTCAGTCGCTGCAACTAACCCTTCATCGCCGACTGCCCAACCGTTCTGCGCGTTTGTAAAATAAACGGC
The DNA here is from genome assembly GCA_965208735.1 of Candidatus Poribacteria bacterium. Lineage (GTDB taxonomy): Bacteria > Poribacteria > WGA-4E > WGA-4E > WGA-3G > WGA-3G. The sequence goes on along the minus strand of CBDBPM010000002.1, from coordinate 1,746,634 downwards.
TTTGAAATCTAACGAGGCATCAGGCATACGAAATCCTGGGCTTGTTGTATCAACTTCCTGTTGCTTCCACGTTTTCCCGCCATCTGCCGTATGAATTATCAGACCACCCTCCCCGACAATCCATCCCTGCTTGTGGTTGAAAAAGTGGAGATCCGTGAAATGTGTCTCCCAATCTGCTTTGCGTGTTGCCTCCATCTTAACACAGCCGTTAATAAGGAACACGATGCCAAGCAGACATACTATGATAAGTCTTTGCACAGCAAGTTTCGGCTTGCAAACTACGCCAAAATTTATATTACGTATCAAACTCATTTTTTCCCTCCGGTCATTGTTCTCTTTTTGAAAGCCGAGAAGATGGTTTGGATCTATTTGTGGTTGCAAAACGAGTCCCTTCTCCGCGAGATACTGCTATTTAACCTGAAACGCATAATGACTGTGCAGCAAATTCCGTGCCACTCTATTGATGTGTGCTTGGCAAAATATAGAGGAAAACCGCACAAAACCGGGCATACACTATCGACAATTGCACGAAATCGGGCAAATTTAATAAAATGGTTGGTGTTAATACACCCCCAAATATTTAGACAAACTTCGCCGGTTATATGTTCACGTTTTAATAGCCTTCGCTTTCACCAAAAAGACCAGAACGCGCAACAGCGATACCGATTGCAATAACGACAGGCAGCGCGATGGCTGCTATCTGGACCAAAGTGGAACGCCGCGCACCAAGTTGCTGAACCTTTTCTATCCGGCCAACCGGTGCTAAAAACAGCGAGATCGCTAACAGCAGCGCACTCGCCGCTGGAACTTCTTCGTAAAAATAGCCGTTCATCCAGATACCAGCAAGTACAAGCGTCACAATCGGGGACACGCCGGGCGGAAAAACGTGCCATTTGTTGTCAGAACGCTGTCCAACAAGCGTAAGAATCCAACTCGCAGCAAAAACTGCGACCAAGATGCCAGCGTGCTGTGCTAACCGCAAACTCCCCGAAACCGCGAGAATCAACGCAGTGCCACCAGAGATCCCAAAATAGACAAACGGACTCGAACCGCCAGACGGTAAGATCGTAAAACTCTGCTGGACGATATGCCAAAAAATAAAAATCGCAACGGCGATGCACATCCACCAGATGACCCCTTCAAACTGTCCCCACGTATACTTAAACGCTGAATTCAGAAGGAGTCGCGGTATAACAATTGACAACCCTACCTGTACAATCAAACGTCCCGAGCGCGAAGAATGCCAAAAAGCACCTGAGATCAGTCCAATGATAGCGAGATAGCAGAGCCAATGTACGCCTTCCCGTGGTGGGAATGGAGGCAAACCTTCTAAACCGATATATCCGACGATATAACCGGCACTCAAGGTAACAGCAATCAACCACCTCGAAGCCAAGCCGTTCTTATACTCACTCTCTTTTTTCAAAGCGATGGATTTTGCGAGTATAAGAATCCCACCACCGGCGATAGCCGGTAAGAGTAAGCCAAGAATAAGTTGTTTGAATATTGACATCTGAGGAACAATAGACGCTTCTTCGCTGGCAAGGTTTCCGAACCTCGCCAGCAATAGGCTGCCTTATTTGTGCACTGCTTCGATACTAACGGTGATTCGGATGTCGTCACTGATTCCGCCCATCCCGTAAGTCATACCGAATTCGCTCCGCTTAATCGTGAAAATACTCTCAAACCCAATGAGAGATTCGCCGTCTTTTCCTTTAGCGCGCCCGGTAATTTCGGCATCCACCGTGATCGATTTCTTAACACCATGTAACTCAAGATCGCCTGTGACTTCCAACACATCTTTCTTACCTTCCTTCTCGATGACTTTTGTGCTTTTGAAGGTAATCAAGGGAAACTGCTTGGCACTGAAAAAGTCGGAACTTCTGAGATGTTGGTCGCGTTTTTCGTTGCCAGTATCAACGCTTGCTGCCTTGACTTCAAATTCCACCGTCCTCTCAGTCACAGCGTCTGCGCTTATCATGATCTCGCCGGTGAATTCGTTGAATCTACCGTAATTGTAACTAACGCCATTATGTTTTGCGCGAAAAATTATCATTGAATGTGCAGTATCAATTTCATACTTCGTTATACCCATAGATTGCGTAATTCCAGCAAAACCGATGAGTAATAAGAGTACCAGACTTCCAATATGAAAGCCCCGCAAATTCCGTCCTAAGTCCATTTTCATTGAAAAACATCTCCTTATTTATTTTCCTTTGATTAAAAATATACGTCTATAAGACATAGAGAAGTATACCGTATTTTTCAAAACACGTCAACGAAAAACAGGGTGTGTAACAGGGTCATTCCATTGTAGGTTTTTAGTGTTGTCCTTTTCGCAGGTGTTAATACTTAATATATGTTATCTTTAAAGCAAACCGCTGAAATTTTTGCAGCATTTCGCACCAGATCCTGAAAAAAAGACCTAAAATCCAATAATCTCTTAAAATTGAATCGCCCTGCGGTGTGTAAAGCTTTTAGCGTGAAATGTTCCAAGTTACCCTAACGCCTTGTGAGTGGGGTTTTCAACCCCGATCGCACCGTACCGGTTCAAGAACGTTCGTGTCCTTCTATAGGATACAGGATAAAACTTTGTACGCGCCGCATCCTGATAACTGACGACTGACAACCATTCCTCTGGCTTCAATCTTATTTTTAATTGAATTTCGTTATGAAATTGTGATATAATTATTAAAATAATATGTCAACAACGATACTTTTGGCGCAGCTTGCTATTGTAGGTGGGCTTTGAAAGCCCGATAACCTTTTTATTGAGGGTTTAACATGAAAATATCGCGATCAAGGTTTACGATCCATTTAACGGTGTATTTACTCTGCCTTGTAGCGTGGGGTCCGTTTGTAACAGCGGATAATCATGGCGCAGAGGCACCCGTCAGTTACCACTCACAGATTGTCCCTATTCTCAAGCGAAGTTGTCAAGGGTGCCATCACCCCGGCGATCCGAACGGTGGCTTGATTGTCACAACCTATGCCGATCTCAAACAAGGTGGGATGGCGGGTGATGCAACAATCGTCCCAGGCAAACCTGATGACAGTCTCATCATTGAACTTATCTCCGGCGATGAACCCGCAATGCCACAAAACATGGAACCCCTCTCCCCTGAAGAAGTCCAACTTTTCCGACGGTGGATTCTTGAAGGCGCACCCGATGATACACCTGCCGAAGTCGATGATATGGGTGAAGGAAACTATCCTACTTATGTAGTACCGCCTGTGGTTACTGCGCTGGCGTACTCACCCGATGGCAGCACACTCGCTGTATCCGGCTTCCGTGAAATTTTATTGTACGACACAACGAATTTTCAACTCAAAGGACGGTTGGTCGGCAAGGCGCATCGTATCGAATCGCTGACGTATACAGCAGACGGCAAAATCTTGGGCATGGCAGGCGGTTCACCCGCACAATTTGGCGAAGTTCAGCTCTGGGATACCGCGACGCATACACGCATCAAAACGATGCAATCCGGTTATGATACGATTTACGGGCTCTCTTTCTCACCAGATGCTACTCGCGTCGCTTTTGGATGCTCAGATCAGACGGTGCGTGTCCTATCGATTGAAGATGAAAAAGAACTGATTAAGTTTGATAACCACAGCGATTGGGTTTTCGGCACTGTTTTTTCAGTTGACGGTTCGCACTTTGTGAGTGCCGGACGGGATACCGCACTCAAATTGGTTGAGGTTGATACAGGCTCTTTCGTCGATGACATCAACTCCAGTAACAAAGGCTACGGCGAGATCAATACCATCGCACGGCATCCGACTGAAGACCAGGTTCTAAATGGCGGTGAAGATCGGATACCACGACTCTATAAAATTTTCCGTGAAATCCGAAGAGATGTCGGGAATACAGACTTTAACCTTATCCAAGCGTACGAAGCGCAATCCGGTTCAATTGAGGGTGTCGCGTTTTCAGCAGACGGCACCCGGTTTGCTACTGGATCTGCCGGTGGTGAAGCGCGTATCTATAACGTAGCGGATGGGACGCGTTTAGCAAGCATGCAAGGCGATGCTGTCGGTGTTTTCGCAGTCTCATTCCATCCTGATGGCAAACAACTCGCTACAGGCGGTTTCGACGGAAAGATTCGGATCTTTGACGCTTCTGGGAAACTATTGAACGCCTTTATGTCTGTCCCCATTGAACCTGCCGGAAGTGAAGATGTCACACTGGTCGTTTCAGGTATGACGTGAGGGGCGTGTGTCGCAAAAGTGCAGGGTGCACTTACACAACACCAGAGCGTTATCAGTGTCGAAGTTTCTCTACCCGATCAAGCAATCATTAAAGTCCGAAAAAACACCGCGACTGTCACTGACCTCGCGAACATCGTTAAAGCGTCCGGATTTAGCGCAACGGCTAAATAGCACGCACGCAAATTCTCCATATTTGCTGGCGAAGTTTGCAACCTCGCCAGCGGTGCATCAGTGGGCACTCCAATTTTGCGTAAATCCTGCTATATAGCACACACGAAGAGGCTGATGAATGTCTGCTAAAGCTCCCAATATCCTCTGGGTTTGCACAGATCAGCAACGTTATGACACAATCGGAGCATTGGGAAATCCGTTCGTGTCAACGCCAAACATTGATAATCTCGTGGCGGACGGTGTCGCATTCACGCATGCCTATTGTCAAAGCCCAATCTGTACACCGAGTCGGGCGAGTTTTCTCACAGGTATGTACCCGAACGCAACACACGCAAATCGCAACGGAAACGATTTCTTTCCTGACGCATATCCGCTTGTGACGCGGACCCTCGCAGACATCGGCTATGATTGCGGTCTGATTGGAAAACTCCATCTTGCAAGTGCTTACCGCCGAATAGAACCACGGACAGACGACGGATACCGCTACTGGCAATACAGCCATGCACCGAGAGATGACTGGGAACATGGGCATGACTACGCAGATTGGGTTCGCTCGAAAGGCTATGTTTTAGGCGAATTGAATCGAAATCCAGAAGGCGTACCAGCAGAATTGCATCAGACGACGTGGTGTGCGGAAAAGACAATCGAGTTCATCCGTGAAGAACGCGATTGTCCGTGGCTCGCAAGCGTCAATATCTACGATCCGCATCCACCGTTTAATCCGCCACAGACGCACCGAGAACAGTTCAACCCGGCGGAGATGCCAGAACCGCTCTTCCGAAATAGCGATCTTGAACAACAGACCCGTTTACAAGCAGTCGATTTTCAATCTAAAGTCCGCACACCAGATGAATTGGACATCCGTAGTCCAATCCTGCCTCAGACTCCGCGCCAAGAGACGAATGCAGTCGGTGCAACGGATGCCAAGACCCTCAAAGCCGCTTATTACGCGATGATCCAACTCATTGACGAGCAGTTCGGCAGAATGCTCGAAACGCTTGAGGAAACAGGACAACGCGAAAATACCGTCATCATTTTCACCAGCGACCACGGAGAAACGCTCGGCGACCACGGGCTGATTCAGAAAGGGTGTCGATTTTACGAAGGCTTAGTCAGAGTCCCGCTGATTTTCTCAGGGCAAGGGCAGTTCGTGAACGGTCTCAAAAGCGACGCACTCGTTGAACTCGTTGACAAAACACCGACGCTTTTGGAATTAGCGGGCTTAACACCACCTGAAGGCATGCACGGACGATCTTTACTCCCTATCCTGCGAGGTGAGGCGGACGCAAGCCATCACCGGGACTTTGTCCGGTGTGAGTACTATGACGCTGTTGATCTCCGAGACCACTCTTTCGCAACAATGTACCGAAATCAACGTTACAAATTGGTAGTCTATCACGGACACGAAGAGGGAGAACTCTACGACTTAATCGATGACCCCGACGAGTTTGACAATCTCTGGCATGCCTCCGATAAGCAGGACATCAAAATGGATCTGTTAAAACAGAGTTTCGACGCGTCTATGTGCGCCATGGACATAGGACCCCGACGAGTGGGACCGATGTAAATTTAAAGGACTTTCTGCCGTATTATGCTTGAACGCAACACCATCCACTGTGGCGACACATTTACACTACTGAAAGAGATCCAAGATGCTTCAGTAGATCTGATCGTATGCGACGGTCCGTATGGTGTAACAGAGAATTCGTGGGATGAAATCCCCTCAATTCAGGAGTTTAACCTCACACTCATCGAAAAGTTGGCACCGAAACTGAAACATGGCGGCGCACTCTACCTGTTCGGAAAACCGGATTGTATTGACTTTATAGACTATCGAAAGTTCTTGAACCTCCGTTCAAAGATTGTATGGTATCAACCGGCTCGACTGGCACAAGGACGCATCAATTACACCAACAACTACGACATTATCTGTTATTTCATCAAGGGCAGAAAACCGCAGTGCTATAATTTGGATGCTATTAGAGTTTCGCAGCTTGTCGAGTTAGCGCATCGGAGTCGGTGTGAAAATGTGCCATCCGTAACAAATGGCAAGTTTGGAAAGACGAAATACAATCCGAAAGGAAAGAATCCCGGAGATGTCTGGGGTGATATAAAACAACTAACTTATAAATCTAAGGAATTAGTGAGCAGAAAGGCGCTCAATACGATACAGAAACCAGAGAAGTTAATTGAGCGGATTGTATTGGCAAGTTCATCACCCGGCGATCTGGTCCTTGATCCCTTCGCTGGTGTAGGAACCTGTCCGGTGGTGTGTCAGCGGCATCAACGAGATTTCATCGGGTTTGAAATTGAACCAAGTTTCGTGAAAATGGGAAATCAACGACTTCAAGCGTGTCTAAACAAACCGGACTCGCATTTACAGAGGGTTCCTTAAAATCCGCTATTCAGAATACTTTGACAAAAACATTATTGCATGATATTATCTATAGACAGACACACAATAGAAGAAGTCTAACTGTCCATCAATCCTATTTTTGAAATGTACTATTATCAGTACGCCAGTGAACACACGTTACTTTGCGTAAATGCATAAGGAGCAAGCATGGAACGGTCTTTTATTAAATGGCAAGATTTGGCTAACAAGTGTCGCCAAATCGTAATTTGTTTGACATTTCTTCTCTGTTTTGGTATAAGTATGGGGAATGCCGCCGTAGAAGTCGGGTTTATCTACTTGGGCGATAACGGGGACTTTACTAAACCCGCATTGGAATTTGCTGAAAAGACGTTCAAAACAAAACAACTCGCAAAGGCTGACTTGAAGAGCAATACGCTCAAGCAGTTCGCTGTTGTCTGGTGGCATGATGGCGACGCTGATCCGGGCGGATTATCCGGCGCAGAAATTGATGCGTTCTTAGACTACGCTGAAAGCGGGGGTGCAGTGCTTCTAACAGGTGCCGCTATCCGGTACGCTACGCCGTTGGGATTAGAAGATGCGGAACCACGAAAATTTGGACCTGTTCCAAACGATGGAAGCAAGGTCGGTATTATCGTTCTCAAAGAGACACTGGAACTTGGGTTGGTAGACGGACTCGAGAATGTTGATGGGAAAACACCGCAAGTTGATGACTGGGTTCAGGTCAACTCAACTGGATATCCAGTAAGTGGCGACTATTTCGACACGATTTGGAAGAATTTTACGACGCTTGCGAATGCTTGGGAGGGCGGTACCGATTACAAGGATAGGATCGCAGCGTTCGGTTATTGGGAGGCTGGGGACGGTAAAGTGTTCAATATGAACTGGCGGCTCCCGAATTATCATAAGAACAACGAGAGTATTGATCAAATAGAGAAACTTACAGAAAACGTTATCAACTATTTAGCCAGTGAATCCGAATTCGCAGATGTTTCTGCAGGTGATAAATTGCCGATAGTCTGGGGACACTTGAAAAATCAGAAGTAACATGCGATGTGCTCTCGCGAACCTGAAAAGTTACACTATTGATAAAAATTTTGAAATTACGTCACATTCCCACGTGCCGTAAGGCATCTGCACGTCACTGTGACGTTTTAAACGTCACATATACATGAACTATTAGAAACAGCAGGTTTTGGCTTACAAGTTATGCCAAAAAAAATATCTTTCATTGGAAAATCTAAAAGTTGGAGAAGAAATACAATTGAATCTACCTGAAGGAGTCAAAGCACGACTTGATCAAGGAAACCTAACTGGAGATATAGCCTTCTCACCCGACGGCACGCAACTCGCAGTCGCTTGTGACATTGGAGTGTGGGTCTACGATGTAGAGAGTGCAACAGGACTCAACCTCCTTGTAGAGCATCGGGAGTACGTCAGGTGTGTCGCCTTTTCACCTGATGGCAGTGCGATCGCAAGCGGGAGTATTGACAACACCGTTGTGCTGTGGGATGCAACCAGCGGGGCTCCAACAGCAACGCTCACCGGACATACGGATGCTGTTAGAAGCGTTGCTTTTTCACCTGATGGGAATACGGTCGCGAGTGGAAGTCCTGATGGCACAGTGCATTTGTGGGATGTAAGCACAGCGGAAGTTAAAAATACACTCACAGTGCATCAGTTCTCTATTAGGTCTGTCACGTATTCTCCAGATGGAAGCACGATCGCAGCAGGCAGCGGAGATGATACTATACTATTGTGGGATGCTACTACCGGACAGCACAAAACCGCACTTGAAGGGCATAAGCATATTGTCAACGCTGCTGTCTATTCTCCAAATGGCGAAACTCTTGCCAGTGGGAGTACTGACCGCACAGTGCGTTTGTGGGATGTGATAACAGGTGAAACCAAGGACACACTCACAGGGCATAGAGGCTATGTCTGGAGTGTTGCCTTTTCTCCGGATGGCGCAACGCTCGCAAGCGGTAGCAGTGATGGCACAGTGCGTCAGTGGGATGCCAACAGAGGTAAGCCGAAAAGCACACTTACAGGGCATACAGGGAGTGTCAGGAATGTCGCCTATTCTCCCGATGGCAGTTTACTCGCGAGCGCAAGTGAAGACAACTCTGTCCTGCTCTGGGATCTTTCGTAAACCGTTGATATACAAATGACCGAGATGATAGACTGAGGCAACGAACAACGATCAAATAATGTATTATGGTTCTTACGTTACTATTTCTCGGTTAAAGAGGTTTTGAATTAACCAAACCACCTCTTAACCGACAACCGACAATCATTAAAAAGGAGGACGGCGTCTCTTCCCTCGACTACAAGTCGGAGGTTGCCACGCCGAGTTTTTGATGAAACCCAGGTTTAACTTTGTAACAACATTCCTTGTTGCATTTTCCATCTGCTTCGCGTTCCAGTTAGCAGCGCAAAGTGAGATGGCGCGACCTGCAAGTGCCGAAGTGCCGACAGCTGAACAGTGGCTTGCAAGTATCGCTTTAACGGAGTTGAGGGTTCATCCAGAGTCACTGACACTCGAGCACGCACGCGATGGCAGGCGCGTACTCGTGTCAGGTAAGACAAAAGATGGCACATGGGTAGATGTAACGCCGTGGGCTATGCTGGCACCCGCTACTGATGCGGTAAAGGTGCATGAAGATGGTTATATCTTCCCGATGGCAGCCGGCACAACGAAAATCGTCGTTACCGTCAGCGGCGTGAGTGCCGAATTGCCCGTAGATGTCAAGGGCATGGAAGCACCACCTGTCAGTTTCGTGCGGGATGTCATGCCGCTCCTGAGCCACGCTGGTTGTAATAACGGTACATGTCACGGTGCAGCAAAAGGTAAAAATGGATTCAAACTCTCACTCCGTGGCTACGATCCAGATTTTGATTATGAACTCTTGATTGAGGACATATCCGGTAGACGGTTCAACAGGGCTTTCCCCGAACAGAGCCTGATGTTACTGAAACCCACATCCGAAGTACCGCATAAAGGTGGACAGGTAATTGTACCCGGTTCACGGGATTATGAACTCGTCCGCCAATGGATAGCAGAAGGGGCTAATTCTGATGTCAAAACCACCCAGCGTGTGGAAAGGTTAGAGGTCTTACCTGATACTGCTGAACTTGCTATACCGGGGATGAAACAACAGTTGATTGTCATCGCACACTATCCGGATGGCTCAACGCGAGATGTCACCCGTGAGGCGAAATTCACCAGCAGCCTCAATGAAGTCGCAAAGATTACAGACGACGGAGTCGTAACCGCAGAACGCCGCGGCGAAACCGCTATCCTCACCCGATATGAAGGTGCCTACAGCACGAACGGCATCATCGTGATGGGTGACAGGAGCGGTTATAAGTGGGTTAAAACGCCTGAATACAACTATATTGATACGCACGTGCACAATAAACTCAAACGGATGAAAATCCTGCCTTCTGATCTCTGCACAGATGAAGAGTTTGTACGGCGCATCTATTTCGATCTGACGGGGCTCCCACCGACTCCCGAGCAGGCGCTGAGCTTCCTTGCGGATACGACTGCCTCTAAATCCAAACGCGAAAAACTCATTGACACACTCGTTGAAACACCGGAGTTTATTGACCACTGGACACATAAGTGGGCAGACCTGCTGCAGTCTAACCGCAAATTCCTCGGTGAACGCGGCGTCTGGCTCTTCCAACAGTGGATCCATCAGGCAATCGCACAAAATCGTCCGTATGACGAGTTCGTACGAGACCTCATTACAGCGACTGGAAGCACCTATGAGAACCCTGAAGCGAGTTATTTCCGTGTATCCCGTGAATATACGGCTGCAGTCGAGAACACGACGCAGCTGTTTTTAGGGGTCCGGTTCTCATGCAACAAATGCCACGACCATCCATTTGAGAAATGGACGCAAAATCAGTACTATGAGCTCGGCGCGTTTTTCGCGGATGTCAATGTCAAGCCAGGGCAGCTACCCGGAGATGAAATAGTTTATGCCAGCTACACAGCGACACCTGTGAAACATCCGCGAACATTGGCAGTGATTGAACCGTCGGTACCGTTTGGAGAAATTGAGATGGAAACCGGCGATAAACAACAAATGCTCGCAACGTGGCTCACCTCCAAGGACAATCCCATGTTCGCACGAGCAGGGGCGAACCGGCTCTGGAGCTACTTCATGGGACGTGGGATTATTGAACCTGTTGATGATATCCGGACAAGTAATCCACCGAGCAATCCTGAATTGCTCGATGCATTAACAAAGGATTTTGTGGACAGTGGATTCGACATGAGACATGTCATGAAGACGATTGTTCGCTCACGAACCTATCAACAGAGCATTAAGACCAATAAGTGGAACAAGTCTGATACGATTAACTTCTCACACGCAGTCGCAAGACGTTTGACAGCTGAACAGTTGTTAGATGCTATCGGCATAGCAACAGGAAGCCGACCCCGGTTCCAAGAGATCCCCAAAAGCTTCCGAGCAGCGCAATTACCAGATAGTAAAGTCAAAGATGACGGATTTTTGAAACTGTTTGGCAGACCCGAACGCGAAACCTCGTGTGAATGTGAACGCACGACCGAGGTCAGCCTCGCACACGCGATGAACCTCATTAACGGACCAACCGTCGCAGAAGCACTCATTGATCCAAAAGGACGTATCGCACAACTTATCAAAATGAATCAGGATGACCGAGCTCTCGTTGAGGAGTTATATCTCGCAACATTTTCTCGGTTACCAGAGAAGAACGAATATGCAGTAGCGGTTGAACATATCGCAAATGCTGAATCTAAGGAAGAAGGCGCGCAAGATCTGTTGTGGGCATTGCTTAACAGTCCCGCCTTCTTATTCAATCGCTAAATGGTTGTCAGTACGCCTGCTGCGCAGGCTTTCAGTTATCAGTTATCAGTTAAAGAGAACTTTGGTTCAACATATCCATCTCTTAACTGACGACTGATGACTGGCAACTGATAACTCCTAAAAAACGGAGGAAACAATAGATGTTATCGTTACCACAACTACCCGGACGCTTGTGTGACGGGTTCTCACGTCGTGAATTTCTACGTGTCGGTGGTGCGGCGATGCTCGGCATTAGTTTGCCACAGGTATTGTCACTCCAAGCGAACGCAAATACAGCAGTTGACCCCGCTAAACCCCTAAACGGATGGGGGAAAGCCAACTCGGTCATCCTTCTCTTTTTACAAGGCGGCCCTAGCCACCTCGATATCTGGGATCCAAAACCCGATGCACCTTCAAACATTCGGGGTGAATTCAAGCCGATCCCGACCAACGTACCGGGGATTCAGTTGTCTGAGACAATGCCACGTTTGGCACAGCAGATGGACAAAGCCTGCTTGATCCGTTCGGTAAGCTACACACCGGCAGGGCTTTTCAACCACACTGCTGCGATGTATCAAATGGTTACCGGTGAAACACCGGACAAGGTCGCGCCTTCAGGACAACTTGATCCACCTTCGCCTGCTGACCATCCGAATGCCGCTGCGCATATCTCAAATTATCGTCCACCCGATGAACCGATGCTCGCCGCAGTACAACTTCCGCGTCCGATGCAAGAGAGTAATATCATCGGTAAAGGCGGAAACGCCGGTTTCTTGGGGAGAGCCTATGATCCGTACTTCCTCTTCCAAGACCCGAATCAGGATATTAACCTTGACGACTTAAGCTTGCGTCCAGAGGTGCCACCCGTGCGCTTAAAACGCCGGAAAAATCTCCTTGAGACGATTAACGCCAGTATGCCCGAAATTGATAAGGTGGCGGACTCTTATGCCTTGAACGAGTATTATGAGAAGGCGTACAACCTCATCTTGTCGCAGCGGGCACGCAACGCTTTCGATCTGTCACAAGAACCAGATGAGATGCGCGATCGCTACGGTAGACATACTTTCGGACAGAGCGCACTCCTCGCTCGGCGATTGGTGGAAGCTGGCACCCGGTTCGTTCAGGTGAACTGGCCCTCTGTCGCAAACGGCGATCCGAACACGACTGCATGGGATACGCACGCAACAAACTTCGGTCCCTTGAAAAACCTTCACTGCCCGAAGTTAGACAGTGCCGTCTCCTCACTGCTCGAAGACTTGGATCAACGCGGAATGTTGGAGGACACACTCGTCTTGGCGATTGGTGAATTCGGACGATCACCGCGGATGGGTATTAGCACCTCCGGAAACAGCAACGCTCCTGATGGACGCGACCACTGGCCCTATTGCTACACAGGGTTAATCGCAGGCGCAGGTGTTAAAGGCGGACAGGTTTACGGGAAGTCCGATGCTACAGGTTCAACACCGCTTGAGAACCCGGTGCATCCACGCGACATCCTCGCTACGGTCTACCACACACTTGGGATTGATCCACACACGATCGTCTACAACCATTTAGATCAACCCCGCGAATTGGTGAAAGGCGAACCTGTTGTCGGAATTTTCTAAACAGCTCTCAGAGAGGAAGGGTTGTCGGTTCTCAGAAGAATAGTTGTCAGTTGTCAGTTAAGACCTTGTGGGCATTATAGGAAACTGTATCGCCCCAAGACACTTCTTTAGCTGATAACTGAAAACTGGTGTTTCTGACTCCGATAACCCTTTTACAGATATGGACCTAACTGCCAACAGAATTGTGCTTAATATTGATGGTGATACCAAAGTTTCCATCAAAGGTTTCATCGCCCCGATTGAATACACCTTAGCTAACTACCACGTGGAGTATGAGTGGGACGAGTTGACGAATCTTCGAGTCGCTGCGCCAAAAAAAGAGTATTCCGCATCCATTTTTCGCGCGTTTTTGCCAGACGAAGCGGTGTCTGTTGGAAACCCTTGGCAGATTGAAGAAGCGGGTGTCTTTGAACTACTGCGGCAACTTCACCCGAACCCAAATTTGGATATGCGCGGTTATGGGAATCCTGGATTGTGGGCATGCCTGCGTGCTTATACTGATGAATTCGCAGACATTGTGTTTCGTATTCATACAGAATTCAAATTAGGTGATGGCTGGTTCACGCCTTCACAGTTCACTGGACATCTCATTATCAACCGTCTGGAAGAAACGGTTTCGTTCTTTCAGATGCGTCTGCCGGACGGTCCTGTGAACTTTGAGGTCGGTTGGGAGGACGAAAAGAGTTGGGATGATTCCAACTGGATTGCAGATACTGGTTTCTGTGCACAAATGGAACTCCGGGCTGGGACCGAAGGTCTGCTGCAAGACATCACAACTCGTTTGGAAAGCGCGATAAGCAGTGCTAACGCCATTACGCAAGCGGAAGCCGAGCGCGCGCTCAACTGCCAGTTTTACAAATCAGAGCAAATCGATTGGGTCTCAATGGAGACGGCATTAGAATTAGCACAAGCACAGCAGAAACCGATTCACGTCATTTCGATAGATGGACCTTTGGCGGACGAAGTTTGCTGAGGGAGTGGTAAAGCCCTGAGGTCAGGTGCTCTCTCCGATGAACAAAACATCAAATTCTTGAACGAACATTTTATCAATACATGGGTGTCTAATGTTGCTTTCGGACGCACACCAAACAAGCGCACCTATCTTGCACAGAGAATCCAGCACGGTTTCAAGGGAGTTGACACAATACATCCGTTGGCACAAGCTGTCATAGACGGATGGCATCTAAACGCGCCGGTAGATTGTTTGGTTATCTCGCCTGAACTTGAACTGATGGGTAGGCAAGATGCCAATCGGTTCTTCGGAGATTGCATGGATAAGGGGCTCTCCCAATCGGAGGGGTACCGTCTATTTTTATCGGAAGCCTTAGAAGAAAAACGCCCTGGTTTAGGTAGAATTGTCCTCACCCCTGTGTGTCCCTCAGTGGAGGTAATGGACACTTTTCAGACTCCTATGGTACCGCATCAAAACTACACCGTCGTAGAGATTGATACCACGGTGTTTGAAGACGGAGGCACCCTTACGCTGGATATCGGTGTCGGGAGAGGAAAAGCGGAAGGAACTTTCTACCTGTTTGATGGCGAAAAAAACCTCCCAACAGAAAAAGCCCCTGAAGGCGTACCTGCCTCTGTCTGGGAGCGTCAACTCGGTGATGCTTATGTGGAAGCTCTCGGTGCCCTCGCCACAAAATGGTATATTGGTCCCGAAAAAACGGGAAAAATCACATACCTTTTTGACTTAGGCAAGCTGTTTCGGTTGTGTATTACCGGGAGTCCATACAGTGTGAAAGGGAGCCGCAACGCTTTCAGCGTCAAAATTTCCGTTTCTTAAATTTCCTTGCGGGTTGATAACTTTTCAAAGATGAGGTAATTAAAAATGCCAAATACGCTATTTCGGAAACATAGAAGAGAAGATTGGAAAATTGGGAGATTGGAAGATTGGTCCCACCCCGCCTTCCAGCCTTCCAGCCTTCCAGCCTTTCTCGTCATAGCGATCTTTCTCCTAACAATTAGTTTCGCACACGCGCAGCTTGTGCCAGCACTATCCACTGTCTCCCCGCAAGGCGCGCAACAGGGACGGAACGTAGAAATTACCCTCACAGGTCAAAACCTTGACACGGCAACGGCGGTGTGGTTCAGTGGAACCGGCATCACCGCAGAAATTAGACAGGAAACACAGCAAGCAGCTGTCCTCTTTAACGGTGCTGGTGTCTCAGGACGTGTCCCTACCGACATGCAACTGGTCGCATCCTTAACGATTGACCCTAATGCCCCATTAGGCATCCAACAGATGCGTATCGTTACGCCTTATGGTGTTTCCAACGCACAAAGCTTCGTTGTCGGTAACCTACCAGAAATGAACGAGAATGAGGCAACCGAAGAGGCTGAAAAGTCAAATTGGCTGGAGTTGCCTGTCACTGCGAACGGTGAGATCACATCAATTGATGATCAAGACACTTTCAGTTTTAACCTAAAAAAAGATGCGAAACTCATCTGTGAAGTAACAGCACAACGGATAGGATCTCCGCTGGATTCATATCTCATTCTCCAAGATGCCAATGGGATTGAGGTCGCGAGCAGTGGACAGGGCAACGGGTTAGATTCTCTCCTCAATTACACCGCCCTTGAAACAGGTAAATACACACTCCATATCCGAGATATCCGCTACAAAGGTGGAAAGGGATTTCGCTATCGGTTGAGTATCGGTGAGTTACCCTACCTTGAGACAATTTTCCCACTTGGGGGGCAACGCGGAACGGATAATACAATTGCTGTCACCGGCGCGAATCTTGAAACAGTGAATGCTATACAGATTTCAATAGGTGCTGAAACGCCGACAGGTGAACAGACGCTGAGGGTAAAGACTGCTTCTGGGTTGACAAGTAATTCGCACCCCTTCTCCATTGGAAGTTTGGCGGAAACCGGAGAAAGTGAACCCAACAATACGGCTGAAAAAGCAAATGCCGTGAACGCACCGATAACGATCAACGGAAAAATTGATAAATCCGATGATGTTGATCGGTTCGCATTTGAGATAAAAGCACCTCAACTCCTCGTTTTTGAGGTGGAGGCACTGAAATTGTCATCGCAGCTGGATGCACTTCTCACGCTCTACGGTGCAGAAAAACAGATGGAAGCCTCAACAGACATGGAAGCTAAGAGTGCCGAGAAAGAACAGATCTTGATGGTGAACGACGATGCCAGCGGCTCCGACGCACGCATTGAGTGGAATTTCACCGAAGCCGGAAAGTATTCTGTCGCCATACGGGATCTGAACAACCAAGGCGGTGATGCTTATTCATACCGTTTAAACATCCGTCCCTTGGAACCAGATTTCACGCTCGCTGCAGTCGTACTTGACAGCCTGAATCGCCCGTCCGGTTTAGATAGTCCACGTGTCAGCCGAGGTGGCACCTTCACAATGCAGGTTAATGTTAACCGCCTTGATAGACTCACCGGTCCCATCCGCTTATACTGTCCTACCCTACCAAAAACGTTTGAAGTGAGTCCTTCTGTTGTCGAAACTGGTCAAAACAAGGCACTGCTCACGGTCACGGCACCGTGGGACGCACCCCTCGGTCTGATGCCGTTTTCTGTCACTGGAGTCTCTGCGGTTGGCAATCGTCAAGTAGAACGCACCGCTATACCTTCTCCGATGCTGCTAACAGTCATGGAGGCACCGGAATACACGCTCACGCTTGCCGAGATTAGCACAAGTGTCACACATAACAAAACAGTTAACCTTCACGTGACGGCGAATCGGCGCGACGATTTCGTAGGGCCCATCACACTCACGGTTGTAGGTTTACCACCCCGAGTGACGGCAACACCTGTCAATATTGCCGCAGGTGAAAATGAGGCAGTCCTTTCAGTAAAAGCAGGAAGTTTTGAACGAAGGGAACAATTCTCTGTCGTGCCGGTGCCGGGCATCAACTATATCTCCGTTTTTGGTACGGCGAAAGTCGATAGAGAGACGGTAAGTCAGTCAACACCTGCTATTCCGCTGACGATTCTTGAAGCACCCTTCATTGTGACAGTAGAGCCTTTGCGCTTTAGCATCGTCTTCCCCGCAACGGTCACTGCAAATACAGACGCAACCGCGGTCCCACAAGGAGGTACCGTGGCGATTGCGGCAAACCCAACTGCAGATACCGAGTCTTCTCTTGGGACGGAAACCGAAACGCCAGCGACAAAAGAGGCAATACTCACGCTGACAATCGTCCGACAAGGCGGTTTTACGGATGAAGTCACGCTGACACCCCTCGATTTACCAGAAGGATTCACCACAGAGGCTGTTACAATTCCAGTGAATGAAACCGAGGTAAAGGTGCCGTTGAAAGTTCTCGGTTCCTTGGAAGATAAGACGTATCAGTTCAAATTCCGAGGTTCAGCGATGATCAACGGCAAAGAATTTGTACAGGATAGTCCTATCCTCAATACGAAGATTATTCATTAGTCATTAGCAAGAATGGCTATCAGCAGTTGGCTGTCGGCTATCAGCAGGAGATTCTGATGAAGTCAAATCCCTTTTCTGATGGCTGATGGCTGATTGCTAATCCTCTGAATCACATCCCAGCATGACCCAATCCCCCTATACACTTATCCATCAAGACAAAGCCACTGCCGCCCGCGTTGGCAAACTCCACACTGCACATGGCGTTGTGAATACACCCATATTTATGCCTGTCGGGACGCGTGGAACTGTGAAAGCGTGCACCCCGCAGATGCTATCCCACCAAATTCAGGCGGAAATTATTCTCGCGAATACCTATCACCTCTACCTACGTCCCGGACACGAGATTGTCAATGAAACAGGGGGCTTACACTCGTTTATGGGATGGCAGCACCCGATCCTAACCGATAGTGGTGGTTTTCAGGTTTTTAGTCTCGGTCCGCTGCGTACAATTACTGAGGAAGGGGTAGCGTTCCGTTCCACGATAGATGGCACTGAGCACTTTATCTCTCCCGAACGATCCATCGAAATCCAGAACGCCCTTGGTGCCGATATTATCATGGTGTTTGACGAGTGCCCGGCATTGCCAAACGACTATGCTTATCTTAAGGATTCGATGGAGATGACGTTACGGTGGGCAGCGCGCAGTAAAGAAACACATCAGAATCCCGATCAGCTCCTCTTTGGCATTGTGCAAGGCGGTATGGAACGCGACCTACGTCAGGCGAGCGTAGAAGGTACAGTCTCAATAGGTTTTCCGGGATATGCCATCGGCGGCTTAAGCGTCGGCGAGGAGAAGGATTTGATGTATGAGACGCTTGCCTACGTTGCACCGCTCTTACCAGAAAATAAGCCGCGTTATTTGATGGGAGTCGGTACACCTGAAGATTTGGTCTACGGTGTCCGCTGCGGAATTGATATGTTCGATTGTGTGATGCCGACCCGAAATGCGCGCAACGGATCCCTGTTCACAACGGCAGGTATCGTCCGCATCCGCAACTCGAAATACAGACGTGACTTCAGTCCGTTAGATCCAGAATGTACCTGTTATACCTGTCAAAATTTCACACGGACGTATCTCAGGCATTTGCATATTGAAAATGAGATTCTCGGCTCGCAACTGCACACGTTGCACAACTTGCATTTTTACATCAGTTTAATGCGCGGGATTCGGCGCGCCATCTGTGATGGAAGTTTCGCAAAACTCGCAGATGAACCGAATATTGGCGCACTGGTGAAATTAGGACAGTCCGATGACCATGTAGTTGAAAATCTGGCTACCCAACCAAGTATTTAAACACGGAGGAAAGGTTATCATCAGGCGAATAGAGTTGAGAAACATCCAACTCATTTTCGATAAGCAACTCAGGCAGCCGTGCATAGAAAGCATCAGGCTTAGCGGTTTCGATAACAATATCGCCCCCTACGTCCATTTCTGATTCGTTCACAATGTCCCCGTTATTGACAAAGGTTACGCTCAGAATGTCTGAAAAAGGTAGACAGACTTGTGCCAAACGACGCGGTTCATCGGTGCTTAAGTAGACTTTGTGCGGGTGTTCGTCAATCAGTTCTCGGATATCGGAAATAGTCCCCTCGGCAAGGATACGTCCTTGATGAATGAGCAGAATCGTCTCTGTTAATGCTTCAATCTCGTAGAGGATATGACTCGAAACGATAATGCTAATGCCTTTGTCAGCAAGGGCTTTCAGCAGCGCAAGAACGTGCTGTCTGCCATTCGGGTCTAAACCCGTGAGGGGTTCGTCAAGAAATAGGAGTTCCGGTTCGTGTACCAACGCTTGTGCAAGTTTGATACGCTGCCGCATCCCTTTGCTATAAGAACCGATAGGTCGATCCTTTGCCGATAGCATGTCCACCGTTTCTAATACCTGCAGACTCCGGGACTCCACCTCTGATTGGTCATATCCACTTAACGTGGCGAAGAAGGTGACGAACTCAAGACCACTCATGAATTGATATGCTAATTCTATGTCAGGACAGTAGCCTACTCGCCGAGTCAACTCAGGATTGTTCCATACCGGTTGATTCAGCACTTTCACCTCGCCTTGGTTGGGCTTGAGTTGCCCTGTCATAAGTTTGATTAAGCTTGTTTTCCCCGCGCCATTTGGACCCAGTAGACCGATTATGCCGGGGTGAATCGTGAGCGTTACGTCATTCACCCCCATAACTTCGCCATACCATTTGGATAGACTTTCTGTTTGAACAATTGGTGTGTTATTCATATTTTCTTTCGCTCGCGTTTATTCTTTACAGATTTTTAGAGTCTCTTCAAGGTTCTGAATCCCCGCAGTAGTTCCGATAGCAGTGACGCATGCAGCACCCGTCGCGGATGCCAATTCCGCGGTCGCTTCCAGATCCCAACCCATAATAATCCCAGCGAGAAATCCAGCAGCATAAGCGTCACCTGCCCCCGTTGCGTCAACGACATTGACCGGATATGCAGGCACAGAGAGTTCTGTTTCTGGTGTAGAAATATAACTGCCGTTTTCACCCATTTTAATGGCGATAGTTTGGATATTGTAGTGATTCCGTAAAAATTGTGCGATTTCACGGCATTCAGATAGTCCGGTGAGTTGTTGCGCTTCAACGATGCTTGGCATAAAGAGGTCTACATGTTGCAAACACGGTTCTAACGTCTCCATCCACTTTCCGGTCGCATCGTATGCTGTATCGAGTGAGGTGGTTATGCCCAGCCTTTTCGCTTCTCGGAGGACGTTCGCCATCGGCGCACCGTCGAAACGTGGCATGACGAGCGCACCGGCAATGTGCAAAATTTTGGTGGTTTTAATAAGTTCCCAATTAAGGTCTGCTTCACAAAGTTCACCGTTCGCGCCGATGTAGTGATAGAAAGTCCGTTCGCCATCGGAGGCAATCGCGACAAATGTAAACGATGTACTAACGTCGGCATCTTGTCGCACGCCAGTCGCATCAACGCCATTGTCTGTAAGTGCTTGCAGAATCAGGTCGCCAAAAGCATCAGTGCCGATTTTACCCATCGCACCAGCAGAGATGCCCAAGCGCGCAAGCGCAAGGGCTGTGTTGTTCGCACAACCTCCGGTATGGATTTCAAGTTCATCAAAGAGTGCTAATTTCCCCTTTTCGGGGAACTGATCTATCGGTCGTCCAAGCACATCAACCACATAAATACCGAGCGATAGCACATCCATGGCTCACCTCTGTTTAACAAGCACCGCAAGGAGTATCTAATCCCGCAATAATATTGTTCTTTAAAGCCCAGTGGTGGGTCGAAAAATCACTAAAGTTTCGCTGTTTGTGTTAACATTTGGTAGGGACTGGGGTCCCCAGCCCGTACTGTCCGTAAAGTCTTGAGAAGTCCATCCGATCAGGTAAGGTGGCGGTTGCGTACCTCTCTTTTCTGCCAGATGTCGTAACACTTGCTCCTGCCGTAGAATTCGCGCAAACCACTTCCGCGTGCCGCGCAGACCTACGTCAGGTGGCAGCGCAGGTGTTACTCGCCGCCTAAGGACTGCTGTTTGCTGAAGCACGCCATCGCGTGACTTCAGAGGTAGGGGCGAGGTGACCTCGCCCCTACTATCAAGTGTGACGTTGCCTAAGTAAGTCATCTCTTTATCTGTAACGTGCCACGCATTTTCAAGGATACGCGGAAGTTCCTGAACATCTAAAAATGTTTCTTGCACATAGGTCGTAGGATGCCACGGCTCCACGGGCATGCCTCGTAGTTGAATACCTGAATTCTGAACCAACGTTCCAATCTTTTGAGGGCTCTCAGTTTCCTGATGACGAACAAAGTTCCCTTTTATGAAATCAATGGATGTTTCGGCGTGTGCTGTGGCCCTGACGGAGATGTAACTTTGTAAGTGTGCACGATTCCGATCAGGATAGACTGACAAAATTGACAGCCTATCCGCCGTGACGTTATTCGGCAACACATTTCTCGCGACCGCAATTGTACCCAATGAGAGTAGAACAAAGAGAAGTCCTCCTATCCAATAGGTGCGTGCCTGTCGCTTCTGCTGAAGCACGCCATCACGATGATCGTGATAGCTTGACTTCAGAGACCTCCCAAAGTAAAATAAGAAACCACCAAAACTTAGTAGGTATATTGGTAAAACTATAGTTAGGAGTTTAATGAGCGGCACCTGAGCCGATCCAGTTTTGACAGAAGTTGGTAAAAATTGTTGGTAAATCTTCTCCTCATGTTGGAGCGCAAGAGCATACCGGTCCGCAAGATGCCGCGGAGATTTACCGTACCTGCTCAGTAATTCACTCCAGAATATTTCACCCATTTGTTGTTCCGAAAAGGGCATGGCATTGTAATCAAACGCAAGGCACAGGATCTGACCATCTCCAAAGTTCCGCTTCGCAACGTAGATCTGATCGTCTGTACCGATAAGCTTTTCACATCCAAGTTTCGGAGAAAATGGGATACGTTCAAACATGACCTCGTTGCTGCCCAATGATTCAAAACCGAGTTGCTTGTGTAAAGCAGTCGGGATTATATGCGTCTGTTCTGGTGCCTTCAATTCGACTGGAAGGAAGGGTTCTATAAAACTCTGGCGCAGATATTTATAATTACTGCCGCCAGAGACAATAAGTGTACCGCCACGTTGTACCCAATCAAGCATCGCTCTCTGTTGGGGTTTAGAGATACGTCTCTCTGTCAGGACTATCTCGCGAATAACGAGCACATCCACTGCACTATAACCTATCCAGTCGCGTGGCAATGATGTTGGGTTTGAACGGTACGCCACATGTACCTGTGCATCATTATGAGCCGCTAACTGTTTTTTGTCAATAAATCGTTTTAGTTTATCACCACTCGGTGCCAACACCAGCACGAAGTAGTCTTTGCGGGCAATCGGTGTCGGTAAAGCTATCTCCTGTATCACGCGCCGCGCTTTGTCCTGAGGCATTGCGTTCCCTGACTGCGGGGCAGGTGCGAGTTCAATGACGAGTTCCGTAGCATTTTTCGGGCAATAAATATAGAAATTTTTCCGTTGTGATCCAGTTAATGGGGTCGCATACCGCTGGGTAGGCGTGTTAGAAGAAAAACTTCTAACTTCCACTGCCAGATAGGTCTCAGCTATCCGCTGACCGGGAATGCCAATAGATGTAGCAAACGCATCTTGACCTCTAACAGTGATAGTCAGGGGTGCCCATGTGCCTGTCTTGTAACCCTCATTGAACCCGAACGTCACATGCTCAATCTCAACCGCACCGAAGGCAACAGATACTGTAAAAAGTAATAGGAAAAGTGCGGTTTTCATCATTGTGGTTCCATCTGAGGGACGGTATAACATCGCCCTTACGAGATGAGGCGTGCTGGATTGTGAACGAGTCGCGTTTCCACTGCGTCTTCAAAAGAATGCGTGCTAAATACACCGTTCCCTAACATTATCATTGACGCAACGCCGCCTTCTGCCTCGATACCCGCGATTGTATCTATCACCCGTGCGTCACTGAGTAACCCGCTCTCTACCGAAAACTGTTTTGAGACAGCGAAACAGGCGTTAAAGAGGTCGGCATTGGGCTTGGCGTTGGTAAGTGTTTGCAAGGCACTCAACGCAACATCCGCAGCGCGGTTGATGCGAAGCGTCTGTTCTCTGTTTCCAAGCACCTCGCTTGTCTGGATCGGTCCGAAATAGCGATAGTAAATCGGCTGCTCCGCAATCGGCAGTCTATCCGCTGTTAAAGGGGACCCTTCCTTCAATTTGACGAGGTAACCACCGTGGTATTGTGAACAGACATCACCCAATCCGGTCCGATTCTCAACTTCTGCAATATGCGCTGTCATCGCGAGTTTCTCGCTGTCTTTGTGCAGGGTCAGGAGTTCATTGAGCGCGTAGGCAGTTGCGAGTGCTGCGGCACCGCTGAGTCCAAAACCACAGCCGAGGGGCAATGGAGAGGTGATGACGACCTTTATGCCTGCGATACTACTGTTTTGGGTGAGCCTATTCACAACAGCGCGGACCGTCGGAAAATTGATGCACGTTCCATTAAATAGCACTTCTGTCTCATGATGCTCGGAGACAATAACCTCTACACCTTCTTTAACAGTGAAACCCATACCGAGCGAGTGCATACGTGCCGGATCGGCGTGCGGTATAACCTTGAAAACACACGAGATGTTACCGGGGGCAAAAGCTCTCGCCATTTCGTTCCTTTCAACAATAACCATCGGGAGTCTGTAAAAAACAACTTGCAAGTTGCATAACGTCTGCTACTTCAGTTAAGTTTTAGGGGCCTAAAGTTAGAAATAGGACTTACCTATCTTCCCGCCAAAGTCCCGTGCTTTAGCACTCCTCCGTCAAACCCCCTACCTTCAGATAGTGGGTACCTTGACAAAGACGAAAGATCAATTTCCTAAGCATTCCCTTGAGGGGGGGCATATCTTGGATTGAAGGCATCTTCTCCATACATTCCATCTCCAATTTTTGCCTTTTGGCCTCTACCGGTAACCGCACATCTTGTGCCATCCAATTGTGGGTCTACGTACCGTTCAAACCACGCACCCATCTGTTTCCGCATATCGCTTATCAATGCTTTCTGCGATTTGTCGTCTATTAGATTTTTTCGTTCGCTTGGGTCTTTCGCTAAGTCGTACAACTCATGTGGTCCGTAAGGATAGCGGTGAACATATTTCCACTCTTGTGTTCGGATCATACGGACAGGCCCGTATTCATCAAATACAACGACCTCATCTTGAGCATCGTCTGTTTTTCTGGTAAGTGCTGGGACAAAACTTTTGCCAGGTGACATATCGTCGTTCGGATCCGGTAGACCGAGATAATTGAGAAGTGTCGGCATGAAATCGTATTGACTCACCATCGCTTCGCTGACGCGTCCCTCTGGTATCTTACCGGGGTGGCTCATGATAAAAGGCACTTTGACCGAATTCTCATACATATTCAGTGGGAATGTACCGTTGCCTTTATGCCAAAATCCGTGATGTCCACACGAATATCCATTATCGCTACTGAAAACGATGAGAGTATTTTCGCGGATGCCTAATTCAGAAAGGCGTTCTAAAATTCTGCCAACATTTAAATCAAGTGCTGTTATTGCTGCGAAATAACCTTTTAACGACTCGCGATTGCCCATGTGCGCAGCTGTTCCTCGTCCCGCCCACGGGTGCAATGCTTCCTGCGGACATGTCTTGAACGGGCAATCATCATAAGAATCCACAATGTCTTGCGGATGCCCATTAAACGGCGTATGCGGGGCATTATAGTGGACACTAAGGTAGAACGGGGCTTCACTATTGGCAGAAATGAAGTCTAACGCATCATCGGTAATTACGTCAGTAAGGTAGCCGGGTTGCGTTTCTACCCTCCCATTTCGGATCATATCTGCGTTATTGTACTTGCTGCCCCCTCTGGGCATAGCGAACCAGTGGCTAAACCCGTGTTGTGGCGAGAAGCTATCACCAAGGTGCCATTTACCACTGAGTCCAACAGTGTAGCCATTGTCAGCGAGTACGTCGGTATAGCAGGTAAGTCCTTCAAGATAACGTATCGGATTTGGCGGTATATTTCCGACAGGGACAAAATCATGAACGCCGTGTGCAGAAGGGATGCGTCCAGTCATCAGGCTTGCACGTGCCGGTGAACATACGGGAGTCGTACAAAAAAAATTGGGAAAACGTGTTCCCTCTGAAGCAAGTTGATCAACAAAAGGTGTACGAACTTCATCATTGCCGCAACAACCAGCAGCCCAAGGGCCTTGGTCATCGGTCAGAATGAAAATAACATTTGGTTGGTTTGGCATTTGATTACCTTCTGTTTTCTCTGCGCCCATAAAGACCGCTGGCGTAACTGCTGCGGCAACAGTACCAGTGCCTACGTTCTTCAAAAAACGCCTGCGCGAAATATTCGGGCTCTGGTTTTTCGCCTGATCTAACATACCTGCCTCCATTTGATGTTACTACATCAACGCTAAATGCCCGTATAGAATTCAGCATATCTGATTCAGATGAAGATATGTTGTCTACACATTTCGTCGAGGAGGCGCATATCTTGGATGGAAGGAATTTTCACCGTAATTGCCTTCTCCTAACTTTGCGGCTTGTCCACCACCGGTAACCGAGCATCTCGCACCATCCAATTCCGGTAGGACGTACCGTTCAAACCATGCCCCCATCTGTTGACGCATATCACCGATACGGGCATTCTGAGACTTGTCATCTATCAGGTTTTTCCGTTCACCCGGATCGTTCACAAGATCGTATAACTCATGCGGCCCGTAAGGATACCTATGGACATATTTCCACTCCTGTGTCCGAATCATACGCACGGGACCGTACTCATCATAGACGACGATCTCATCTTTCGCGTCGTTCGTCTCTCCAGAAAGCGCAGGGACAAAACTTCTGCCGGGCGACATATCGTCGTTCGGATCCGGTAAGCCGAGATAGTCAAGGAGTGTCGGCATGAAATCGTATTGACTTACCATCGCTTCACTGACGCGTCCCTCTGGAATGCTACCGGGATGACTGACGATAAAGGGCACCTTGACGGAGTTTTCGTACATATTCAGTGGGAACGTGCCGTTGCCTTTATGCCAAAATCCGTGATGTCCACACGAATACCCGTTATCACTACTAAAGATAACGATCGTATTCTCGCGGATGCCTAACGCCGAAAGCCGATCCAGAATTCGTCCAACATTTAAATCGAGTGCTGTTATCGCTGCGAAATAGCCTTTCAACGATTCGCGGTTACCCATGTGCGCCGCCGCACCTTGCACAGCCCACGGATGCAATGCCTCTTGTGGACATGTTTTGAACGGACAATCGTCATAGGAGTCAACTATATCCTGTGGATGTCCCGTAAAAGGCGTATGTGGTGCATTATAGTTAACGCTGAGATAGAACGGTCCGTCTTTGTTTGCTGAGATGAAGTTCAATGCATCATCGGTGATGACATCTGTGAGGTAGCCGGGTTGCATTTCTACCTGTCCGTCTCGAATCATATCCGCATCGTTGTACGTGCTTCCTCCGGTAAGCAGAGAAAACCAGTGGCTGAACCCGTGTTGTGGTGTTAAACTATCACCGAGGTGCCACTTACCGCTCAATCCGACTGTGTAGTTATTGTCGGCTAAGACATCAGTATAACACGTCAAACCTTCAAGGTATCGAGCGGGGTCTGGTGGCATGTTTCCATCTCGGATCCAGTCGTGTACACCGTGCGCTGAGGGAATACGTCCGGTCATGAGGCTTGCACGTGCTGGTGAACAGACAGGACTTGTGCAGAAGAAATTCGGAAAGCGGGTGCCTTCTGAAGCCAACTGATCAAGATAAGGGGTCCGTACCTCATCATTACCGCAGCACCCCGCAGCCCACGGTCCCTGATCGTCCGTCAAAACAAAAATAACATTTGGTCTATTTTCCATATTGAATTCTCCATGAAATAATTATCAGTTATTGGTTTGCCTCGCAGTGAGAGTTGTCAGTGCTTAGAGAGGCATACCTTTCGCGTCAAACAAACTTTCTTTTTTAACTTCCCCAACCGACATCTATACTTCAGTTCTGTCTTGCAATTCACCGAGAAGACGCACGATGTCACGATAACATTTGTCGAACGAATCGGCTTGACGCGCTTGTTCTATATCAAAAAGTGCTGCAAGTGCAGGTTGGTCGCGTGTTTCACGGTATATTCTACTGCTCTCCATTTGATGACTCAACCATTCCTTTGCTCCACGGATCCCCTCTGGATTGTCTGGGGAGTTAAGATCGTTTCTTAACCCTCTTCGCCCTCGAAGCGACTCGGCCGAGGCAAGAAACCATGCTTCAAACTCGTGTTTGGCGAGCACGACAGCAGTTGGCAAATTAGGACAAACTTGTAACGCCCGATGAAGCAGGGCCGGTCCTAATTCTGCTGGACAGTCGTCGTCACTGTCAAGGATGATAAATATTGCCCCGTGACCACTAATCTTCTGAGCTGCTAATTTAACTTCCTGCTCAAGTTCATTTGGCCGAACAACCTGATTCCTATCGGTGCGGATTGGACGAGGCATGTCAATTACCAATTCTGGATAACGTTCCGCTGCGATGCGTCGGATCAGGACTGGCACGGCTGCCACATCGCCTTGTCCTTCAACGATACAACCAATTTTGAGGATCATTTGCACTTTTCTTTTTGTTTCCTTTGACTAGAATCTTTTCTCTCAAAGTTGAACAAACGGAGTTGTTTTGATTTTTTAGCGGAAACAACAGATGCTGGGTCAGGTTGCAATTGATCTCGACTTAAGAGCTCTCCTATTGTAAATAGTTTGTCATGTACCACTGATCTGCTTGCATCGTCCACGGGGGCGATCGCCGTATTTCCATCATGTGCTTCGACAACGAGAATTGACTCTACATCCAGACTCTTTTCATCAAGCAAATCTGGACTGTGGGTAGTGATGATAACTTGTGTCTTGTGGGCAGCGTGGCGAAATTCATCAAGTAACGCTCCGACTATTGCGGGATGCATCGCGATTTCTGGTTCTTCAATTCCGACGAGTGACACGCGCTTTTGAGTGCGGTGATTTCCCTGAAACAGGGCCACCAGAATTCCTAATAAGCGGAGTGTACCATCAGACATATTGTTTGTCAGAAATCGCCAAGGATGTTTGGCACCTACTACCTTCTGCCTGAACGCTACCGTCTCCTTGTCCCCAAACTTTTCAATTTCTACACCACGAACACCCGGGACAATTATTGCCAGGTACTCCTCAATGTCTTGCTTCACAGTGGGTGATAACTGTTTGAAAACACTTGTAAGGTTACGCCCATCACGAAGAAGCACGTCTCCAGGATCCGGGTCTTGGAGTTCCCGAATTTTATCAGGATTCAGGTTGTAAAATCCCATCAGAGAAAAGGCTTCATAGACTGGGCGAAATTCGGGCAGCCCAGACGCATTTACCAAGTAGAGGCGATCTGCTGCAGCCGCCGGTGCGACTTTCGCACTCGTGTTGATTACAGTGCCACTCTCAACACGGAAGTATGCTTCTGGCGTGAGACACGACTTGTTTTGGATTCTACATTCTTCAGTCTGAACCTCGTAACCTCCGGGTGAACGTGTCCTGATTTGAAGGGCGTAGTGTCCCGTTGAACCTTCAGGCAACG
Organism: Candidatus Poribacteria bacterium; assembly: GCA_965208735.1. Lineage (GTDB taxonomy): Bacteria > Poribacteria > WGA-4E > WGA-4E > WGA-3G > WGA-3G. The sequence continues at coordinate 1,717,911 of CBDBPM010000002.1, read as the reverse complement.
CGAATTCAAGGCGAATGCTGAAATGGTTTGGATGGCCGCGAGAGCGACGGCGAACATTGTTAATTCCACCACGATCTCGTATCGCGTGGTCCAACGATGAATTTAACGCATCGGCAACGAACCGCAGCGCATCCAGAAAGTTGCTCTTGCCCGCACCGTTGCGACCTACAAGAAACGTCAACGGCCCCAGCTGCACATCACATGCAGCAATACTCTTATAGTTTTTCAGAACAACTTTTGTAATGAACGTTGAATCTTTCATGTCATTAAACCTCTGCTGTAGGAGGGGTTTGTAACCCCGATTCCATGCAGAATTATGCTACTGGGAACGCATCACCGACAAGCCGTTCGCCATCCGCAACCTCAATTGTCGGAACGAGAACATGATTTGGCGATTGCGTATTGTTATAGCAGACATCTTGTGCCATGAAAATCATTACGAACGCGCGACGTTGATGGTCCGTAACATTCGGCGGTGTACCGTGCCAGTTTAGGCAATGATGAAACATACATTCGCCTGCTTTCAACTCAACAGGGATACCGTGGCTGATGCCCAGTTTCCCTCTCTCTGTCCACGGGTTCGGAGGTGGTTCGTACCCTTCTTCGTTCGCTTTTGCGGATTCCGCATTGAATGCTGCTCTTGCTGCAACCGAGAACCGTTCATCTTTATGGCTTTTCGGCATAACATGCATGCATCCGCTATCGACCGTAGCATCATCAAGCGCGAGCCAGCAGCTGACAATGTTCGGCGGACTGAGGGGCCAAAAGAAGAAATCGTGGTGGAACCCGAAATGTCCGTTATCCTGCGGTGGTTTGGAGATAACCTGATCGTGCCAGAGACGCACTTCCGGTGTTTCTAACAAAGCACGTGCCGTTCCAGCGATAAGTGGGTGATGAATCGCTGCTTCATAATGCGGTTCCCGCTTCCACATGTTCACGTACTGATGAATTGCACGCGGGTGACCACTGCCACGGTTGAGTTTGTCTCCATGTCGGTCGTGTCCATACTTGAACTCCGGTGAAGAATCGTCGCCTTCGGTGAGTTCCAGTTCAATAACAGCATCTAACCCCGCACGCATGGCTTCTACGCCATCGCTATCTAAAACTCTACCAAACTTGACATACCCATTTTCCTGAAAAAAATCAACCTGTTCTTGTGTTACCATTGTATTTCTCCGTATGCTAATTATCTCGGATACTTTCTTATGTATGTTGTCAAATTGGAAACTGGTGATTGCCCGCAGTCAAGCCACCATCAATCACGAAAACTGCCCCCGTTGCAAAACTGGCTTCATCGGAGGCGAGGAAAAGCGCGGCGTTTGCAATGTCAACCGGTTGTCCAATGCGTCCTAACGGATACCACGGTGTTATTTCGTCCAAGATTTGAGGATTGCGTTCAAGCATCGGTTCCCACACTTCGGTCTGAATGGTTCCCGGACAGATACAGTTGATCCGTATATTGTCTTTACCGTGCGCGACTGCCATAGAACGGGTCAATGCGATAACGCCACCTTTCGCAGCAGAATAGGCGTGAATCGCCTGCAACCCGATAAGCCCGTTGACAGAAGCGATATTAACAATACTGCCACCGCCAGCCTGTTGCATCACCGGAATAACCGCGTCGGAACAATGACTCGTACCACGGAGCGCGACCGCTAAATTCGCCTCCCAATTATTATTCAAAACATCGGCTGTGGAGCAGATGGCGTTGTTTACCAAAATATCCACGGTGCCGTAGGCGTTAACAGCCTCAGTGATGAGTCTTTGAGCATCCGTAGCATCGGAGACATCAGCGGTAATAAACATTGCCTCGCCACCCGCATCGGTGATCGCAGTAACAGTCTCGGTGCCAATAGCATCGTTTACGTCATCAACGACGACTTTAGCACCTTCCTCAGCAAACCGAAGGGCTACCGCTCTGCCGATACCGCGTCCTGCTCCTGTGACAATGGCTATTTTGTTATTCAAGCGCATCTTTGGTCCTACATCTTTTCCATGAGAATTGGGAGTATTAAAAACGGCTTTGGGTTATAGAATTTGCCGCGTTCACCGTCAGAAAAATCATATTTTATTTTGATTGGCGAAATATGAAAGATTGGCGAAATATGAAATTTAGCGGTATATTCCTAATGTTGTAGTGTCTGTGAGATGAAAAGTTTCGTGCGTTCGTGCTGTGGGTTATCAAAGAAATCCGCGGGTGTTGCTTCCTCTACAACTACACCTTCATCAAAGAACATAACCCGATCCGCAACTTCTCGTGCAAATCCCATCTCATGGGTGACAACAAGCATTGTCATACCAGAATGTGCGAGTTCACGCATCACATCTAAGACTTCCGTAATCATCTCAGGATCCAAGGCACTTGTCGGTTCGTCAAAGAGCATTATCTTTGGTTCCATTGCCAATGCTCTTGCGATTGCGACGCGCTGCTGTTGTCCACCCGAAATTTCTGCGGGGTACTTATACGCCTGATCCGCTATGTCCACACGTTCTAAAAGTGATAAAGCTGCCTCTTCTGCTTCACTTTTCGTCAGTTTCCTGACCCGAATCGGACCTAAGGTTATGTTTTCCAAGTTCGTCAAGTGCGGAAACAGGTTGAACTGTTGGAACACCATACCGACTTCCTGACGGATAAGATTGATATTGCGGAGGTCATCAGTGAGTTCCACGCCATCAACGATAATTGTGCCGCGCTGATGTTCCTCTAAGCGGTTCAGTGTCCGAATAAACGTGGATTTACCTGATCCAGAGGGACCGCAGATTACTGCCTTTTCGCCTTTTTGGAACGAGGTAGTAATTCCTTTGAGGACGTGGAAATCGTCAAACCATTTATGTACCTCTTCGCACATAATAATCGGATCGTTCAACGCGTTCTCCTGTGCTGCCATTTTCTTTAGATTCCTTCCAAGATATTCCTGTTGGGGCGAGGTGATCTCGCTCCAACAAGTTTTAATGCTTTCCAACCCCTAATGCTGTCTCAATTTTCTGGCTGACATAAGACATCGAATAACTGAAAACGAAATAGATAATTGCGGCAAACAGATAAACCTCCGCTTGCAGCCCGAGCCAGTCAGTATTGGCAATGACGCTTTTGGCGATACCTAAAAGGTCAATCAGTCCGATGATAGAGACTAAAGATGTGTCTTTAAACAATGCAATGAATTGCCCAACAATCGCTGGAATGACGGATCGGAGTGCTTGCGGTAAGACGATAAATAACGTCGTCTGTACGTAGTTAAGTCCGACGGCTTGCGCAGCTTCATGTTGACCCCTTGGAATCCCTTGTAGTCCGCCGCGAACATTCTCTGCCATATAGGCAGCGGAAAAGAGTGTTATGCCCAACATCATCCGTAAAACTTGGTTAATATCGAGACCCGGCATAAAGATGGGTATCAAGATATTCCCCATGAATAGGATTGTTATCAATGGCACCCCGCGAACCATCTCAATATAAGCCGTTGAAACCCATCGGATGGCAGGAAGATTGCTCTGACGACAGAGTGCTAAAAACACGCCAAGTGGGAAAGAGACAACGATACCTACAACTGCTAAGATCAGTGTGAGTAGCAGTCCGCCCCAGTTGCTTGTCAGAACACCATTTTCCCCGAACCCGCGTAACACAACCATTATCAAGGGAAAGGAGAGTATCCAACCCCCCAAAATCCAAGGGCGCAAACCTATTCTACCACGCCCAAGAAAAAGAGAAACTGCTATTACAGTTACCGCGCCTAAAGACCATCCTCGCGTTGAAAGTTCAAAAGGAAGAAGCGCGCCGATAAGCCAAACACCACCGAGAACAACCGCAAATCGGAGTGTCAAGCCGCCCCACATGCCGCCACTCAGGCCTATGAGCACACCCAGAATATAGATAACACCCCATACGCGCCATATCTGTTCCTGTGGATAGGACCCGACAGCAAAGAGTCGAAGGTTCGCGGGGATAACGTCCCACTCCGCGCCTATGAGTGTCCATGTCAAAATCCCTTTAAAAGTAAAGGATAGGAACACAAGAGCCAAGCAGGTTAAAAGCGCGTTATACCAAGTGTTAAATAAGTTGTCCCTCAGCCAGCGCGCGGGACCTTTTGTACTAACTGGAGGTTTCATGTCTTGCGTAAGCTCTTGTTCTTCCACTATGTAGTGTGCCTTTCTAATGGGTTATCAGCTTTTTAGTTATCAGTAAAAGATGTTTCTGATGATCCGATAGTCTCTTAACTGACAACTGAGTACTGAAGACTGATAACCATGCCTCAGTTATCGACCAATTCGGTTAATCCAACGGTTGTACCAATTCATTGCTGCTGATGTCGTTAAACTCATAATTAGATAGCTTACCATAATCATCGCAAAGACTGGGATGGATTGTCCCGTCTGATTCATCATGGTACTTCCTACGCCAAACAGATCAGGAAAAGCGATGGCAACAGCCAAACTTGAGTTCTTCGCGAGATTCAGATACTGACTGGTGAGTGGGGGCACGATGATAGGGATAGCCTGCGGTAGAACGACCAAACGTAAGGTCTGTGATTCGTTCAAGCCGACGGATCTCGCTGCTTCCTTTTGCCCCTTGACTACTGATTGTATACCGCTTCTCACGATTTCGGCAATAAATGCGCTTGTATATATGGAGAGCCCAATTAGAAGAGCAGAGAACTCCGGTGTAAAACGCATTCCGCCTTTGAAATTGAAACCTTGCAGTGCTGGTAAAACCAGTGTAAACGGTCTTTCTGGTGTCAGAAACCATCCACAGAGTGCCACGATAAGGAAAGCAGGCAGTGCCCACTTCGCACGAAAACCCGGACGATCCAACTGTTGAAGTTGCCGCCACCGCACAATATAGAGAATCACTGCCAAGAGCAAACCCGCACCGAGAAACCATAGCCAAATTTTCATACCCGACGTCGGTTCAGGCGAAGGCAGGTATACACCTCGGTTGTTGATGAAAACGCCCCCAAAAAGCGAGATACTTGCATTGACCGTGGGAAGTTGGCTTACTACAGCGGTGTACCAAAATAGAATCTGAAGTAGAAGTGGAATGTTCCGAAAACATTCCACATAGGCGGTTGCTATCGTTCGGATTAACCAGTTATTTGACAGGCGAGCAATACCGAAAACGAGTCCCAGAAGTGTAGCACAGATGATCCCGATAATGCTAACTTTGAGAGTGTTTAATATCCCAACCCAGAACGCTTTGAGATACGTATCAGAGGGTTCATAAGGGATACCCTCCGAAATGTCAAACCCAGCTTCGTTTTGGAGGAAGTTGAGGTTCAGTGTTAGCCCTAACCCACGAAGCCCTTTTAGCATATTCGTGTAAAGAATGACTAACAACAGAATTACACCGAGCAAGAAGACAACCTGAAACAGGATCCGTAAAACTCGGATGTCTCGCCAAAAGGGGATTTGCCCCGATACAACTGTGGGTGAATTATTTTCCATAGTAACCCTTACATCTTATGGCTTCAGGTATACCGGAGCAAAATAGTTTGTGGTAGGACCTCGCTCCGTAGCAATACAAAGTGTGCAGCCTGGACGGATATTTAGTTTTCCATTTTCATTTAAATTTTGAAAACCCAGACCCAGTAGGCGCGGTTTGTAACCGCGCCGGCATTGGAAAGCAGGATTGAAGTCCAAGTGATCCAATAGGTTCTTTAAAACTAAATGACCCTATGCAGCCTGTGATTAGTGTCTAATGGACACCGACAGACGACGCTATCGGGTTTTATCTAACGGAACGGTATCGCGTAGAGTAATCCGCCCTGCGTCCACGGTTTGTTAACCCCACGCGGCAGACCCAGCGGTGTCAGATTGCGTTCAAAAATCTCGCCATAGTTGCCGACAGCAGCAATAACTTGACGTGCCCAGTCTTTCGACAGACCAAGTTTTTCACCCATACCACTGCCTTCATCTACACCTAAGAAACGCTTGATTTCGGGGTTCTCTGTTTCAAAAGTGCTGACGTTGGCTTGCGTGATGCTGTGCTCTTCAGCAAAGAACGTGGCATAAACAACCCAACTCACAACGTCGTTCCACTTGTTATCTCCGTGGATGGTGAGGGGACCCAAAGGTTCCTTTGAAATGGTTGCGTCAAGGATTATATGGTCGTCTGGATTTTTTAAGGATTGGCGGCGGGAGACTAATTGCGACTTGTCGCTTGTCACCGCATCGCAACGACCTTGATCGTAGCTCTGGTAAAGCGTCTCAGTTTCTTCAAAAACAATAGACTCAACTTCGATCCCTAAGGCGCGGGTGGTATCGGCGAGGTTTAACTCTGTCGTGCTCCCTGCAGTGACACCGATAGTGGCACCTGCCAACTCCTTGAGTGATGTGATACCGAGGTCCTTGCGAAGCATGAACCCTTGTCCATCGTAAAAGGTTGGCGGCGCGAAGTCAGCACCTAAGTCAGTATCGCGCGTGAGTGTCCAGGTGGTGTTGCGAATTAAAACATCTATTTCGCCTGTCTGAAGGGCGGGAAAACGATCAGCTGCCTTTAACGGGCGGAACTCAACTTTGTCCGGGTCCCCCAAAACAGCAGCGGCAATCGCTCTACCGTAGTCTACGTCGAAGCCTTTCCATTTACCGTCCTGACCAAGGAAACCGAAGCCGGGCAATTCTTTGTTCACCCCACATATCAGTCGCCCTCTATTTTTTACTTTATCTAATACACTCTCTTCGCTTCTCGCGAGGAGAGGTGTCATCAATGAAATCGCTAAAACTATCGCGGATACGCGAAACAAAAATTTACGCACAGAAATCCTCTCTTTATGATGTGACCTGTATTAAAAAGGTCGTTGCAACGAATTAATTTGATTAAATTTTGTTACCATTGTTAACAATTTTATCAACATATTACGCCTTGCTGGTCAGAGCAATTCAGTTTTAAATATTTACTTTAGTTATATGAATATAATTTCCCTGTAGAAGCGAGTGTTTTTGCTTGGGTATTTCTTGTCGCTCGCGATCTTTCGGGAAAAACGTTAACGTCTGTAAACGAAAATCAAAATCAAAACCGAAAACTGAATAGCCCTACCTTGCTGGTAAGCAAAAGGCACGTATTATCTTCTATCCATTGTACCAGACTGCCTTTATGTTGTCAAGGGAATTAATAAGAGATAACCCGCCCACAGTACGAACAGTTTGCCTTACAAATCTGCCCCATTTCGGGCAGTGGATGATAGTGTGTGCCCTGTTTTGTGCAGGATTTTATGGGTATCTTGTAAAGAATCTGATCAGTGTAGTATTGTTCAGATCGGCACGAAACTTGCTATGCTATAGTGAACAAAATAGGTCAAGCGCGCTAACGATTACAAATTCTTATTTTTTTAGGACTTACGCAATAAGTTAAAAATGTGTTATACTTAGGACTTACGCAATGCGCAATAATGCCCGTCGCATTTGGGCGAGTACGCCGCAGAATTGCGCTACTACGCACCGTGTTTGTTTCGAGAAACGCTGGTATTTGTCAAGAGACTGTGTTTGGAGTAAGGCGATTTATCGCCTGTTTGCGTAAGTCCTATTTTTTATGAAATTGACTTGATAACTTGATAGGAGGTCTGATCGTATGAAACGTATACTTGAACGCATCACATACTTGGTTATTGGCTTATTGATTGCAAGCCTCGCATATTTTGTTGGGAATGCTGAACGCGCGGTGGAGGCACAGGACAATGTCACACGTTTTGACACTATCGAATGTTCTGAAATTATTCTGAAGAACGGTACCAACGAGATCCGCCTTTTTTTCACGGGTGACACGGGTGACCCATCTATCAGAATAGCCAGAGGCGAGGCGAGCGACAAGATTGACACGCGCGACAAGATTGACATCTCAATCCTTGAAGATGGACCCCACGTTGAACTGAGTGAAGGTCTTAACCTTGGGGACCTCACAGCGAACAGCGGTAAAACTGTGAGATTCCACATTAGCAAGACGCATAACAGGGTGAGTCTCGATTTGAATGGCGGGATCAATGGTGGTGTTGTTGACTTGGAAGCGGGTCGTTTTGAAACAGGCGACAGGTTTGGCTATATGATTGCAGCGCGTGATCGCGGCAATGAGGAGCCTGAGGGGGTTATGGTCGTTGTTGAGGAGAAGAAAGCGGGAATCTTTATTAATCGCGAAAAGGTCATGACAGATTCCGAACGCGAATCGGAGGAAAAATGAAGCAATCAAACTAAAAAACTTGAAACTAAAGATCCCTAAACTTGTATACGCTGCGCTTGACATATTTTGCGAGTCTTGTTAATATACTGAGAATCAATACTTGGTAAGGAGAAAAAAAATGAAGAAGTTCATAATCGCAGAAATCTGCGTGCTGCTCGCACTTGCTGGTGGGTTTTGGCTCGGACGTGTCACAGGAGACAACACCAGTTATGAGGACTACTACGACAATGCAGACAAGGCGTGGACAGTAGTAAAGCAACTCGACGCACCACCCGTCGAGCTTGATAGTCCCGATAAAAACCGTTTGCGCAAAGTCCGAGCCGCATACCGTGAAGTTTTTGAGAACTATCCTGACAGCCTATGGGCGGATGATGCGATCTATCAACTCGCCTCACGCCTTCCACGCACCGATGAAGAAGCGTTCGCGCTCTTCCGCCGACTCATCAACAATTATCCCGACAGTGAGTGGGCAGACGATTCGATGTACGCCATCGCTTTCGCCTCTTATAAAATTGCGGAAGATTTAAAAAAGACCGGTACGCTTGAATCGCTTGATGCTTACTATGATCGGGCAATTGCGCTTTACAACCAATTAATAACAATATATCCCGGCAGTGAGTTGTCAGACCAAGCGCAGTTTAATACGGCGATGTGCTACTATGGGAAAGGCGAATTGAACCTCGCTCTCTCAACGTTTGACGCGCTCCGAGAACCGTTCAGCAATAGTCCAATCCTCTATCAGATTTTATATGTTAGTGGTGAAATCTATCTTAAGATGCAGGATTACGAAAACGCACGCGTGGAGTTCACAAACGTCGTTGATTCCGGTGATCCAGACCTCGCACCCTTGGCAAGTTTCGGTATCCCGCAGGCTTATCTCGCTGAGGGGAAATATCAGGAAGCACTTGAAGGCTATCAAAAGGTTATTGATCTTTATCCGGACACCAAAGCCGGGCAGGATGCATACTTCTATATGGGATGGGCTTATGAAAGGCTTGAGAAATACGATGAAGCCATCGCCCAACTTGAAAAGGGAATTGAACTTTATCCACGCAACGAAAATGCAGCCAACGCGCAGGTTTACATCGCACAAATCGCACTTGTAAACAAGGATATAGCGACTGCTGTTGATGCGTTTCAGAAAGTGGCGGATAACGCTACCTACGATTATGACACGCGACGGATGGCGCAATATTCGGTCGGAAAAATTTATGAGGACAATAGTGAAACAGATTTAGCAATAGGCGCGTATCAGAAACTACTCACAGAATTTCCGGAACCGCATAGAGAGGCAACGCATAAGTCAAATAATATCAATGAAAATTATATTCAAACCCTAAGAGGCACAGGATTCTAACGCCTGTTCGAGGTCGGCAATAATATCCTCGACATCTTCCAGCCCGACAGAGATTCTGACCAAACCGTCTGTAATGCCAATCTGCTGACGGATTTCTGCTGGAACGTGTGAATGCGTTGTTGACGCAGAATGGCAAATGAGGGTCCGCACATCCCCCAGACTGACTGCCAGCGCGCAGCGTTGGAGGTGATCGACAAGATGCTCACCCGCAGCGCGTCCACCTTTCAGTTCCAGCGTTATCATTCCCCCGAACGCCTCCATTTGGCGTTTCGCGAGTTCATGTTGTGGATGACTCGGTAAACCCGGATAGCGAACCCACGCTATCGCCGGATGTGCTTCCAGAAACGTCGCGACATGCATCGCGTTTTCGCAGTGCTGCGCAAATCGCAATGGTAGCGTTGTGATCCCCTGTAACGTTAACCACGCATTAAACGGACTGATAACTGCTCCGAAGTTGCGCAGTGCCCCTGTTTTGGCGTGCGTAATAAATTCCTTTTGCCCCACAATCGCACCGGCAATCACTGCCCCCGTACCACTCAAGTATTTCGTCATGCTATGGACGACGACATCGATACCGAGAGCAATCGGTTGCTGCCCGCACGGTGTCGCGAACGTATTATCGATAATTGAGGTCACCCCGTGTGCTTTCGCTATCTCGGCTGCTGCCCGCAGGTCTATCAGTTTAAGGAGTGGGTTTGTTGGACTTTCAAGGTAGAGTACTTTCGTGTCAGGTCTGATGGCATTCTCAATTTGCGAGGGATCGGTGGCATCAACGAATGTCGTCTCAATGCCGAAGCGTCGGAGATCTTCATTAAGGATCTGGAATGTCGCGGAATAGAGGTTTTCCATAGCGACGACGTGCCCGCCGTCAGTTAAGGCAGTAAGCAGTGCGGTGCTCACCGCTCCCATCCCTGATGCTGTCGCGAGTGCCACTTCGCCTGCTTCGAGTGCTGCAAGTTTTTTTCTAATACCTCTTGTGTCGGGTTACCCCACCGGGTATAGATATAACCGCTCTCTTCGTCTCGGAACGTTTCCGCACATTCAGCGGCTGTTGTGAACCGGAACGTACTGTTCTGATAGATAGGCGGTAAAAGCGGTATCCCACTTTTTTCAGTGGGAGATGTCCGCGTCTCACCGGCATGGATGGCTTGCGTGGCTTTGCCTAACTTTTTCTGTGATGTCATTTAGTACTCCTGAAGTCTGTTTGGTATTCTTGTAAAAAAATGTGCTATCTGAATTTTTCTGATGTGTGTCCTTCAAGTGCTAACAATTGGCGTTTGCGTTCTAATCCGCCGCCGTAACCCCCTAAATTACCGTTGCTCCTGATGACACGATGGCACGGTATGAGAATAGAGATCGGGTTTGCACCAACCGCGTTGCCAACTGCCCGAACAGCCTTCGGTTTCCCGATCTGCTCCGCAATCCATTTATAACTGCGTAACTCCCCATAAGGAATCTGCTGGATTGTTTTCCAGACGCTGTTTTGAAATGGGGTCCCCCCATCTATTTCGATCGGAATCTCGGAGGCATCCAGCGGTTCACCCGAAAAATAGCAATCAAGTAGCTCCCGCGCACGGGTTAATACCGGATATCTTATGTCTGAGTCTTGAGGGACATTGAATGGAAAGTGCTCGGTAAAGAAGATGTGTGAAATGGTATTCTGATCCGCAGCGACTATGTTTATGCACCCTATCGGAGACGCACAGGAGATAGCACCAGCGGCAAAGTCATTGAGTATATTTTTGTAAGGTTGAACCTTAACAGGTAGGTCCTCTGAAATTTCTTCAGAAAATGTTTTAGATGAATGCATTTGTATTTTTAATTTGACCTCGAATCTATTATAAAGTATGCTATACCGTAAACTATGGCTATATTTGAAACTTCTGAACAACTCTATAGTTATATTAGTGAATTGTTTGCAGAAATCGCAACACTACCAGAAGCACAAGAGGCACTGAAATCCTTGACGCTGAGCGTCCAGTTTAACTATACGGTGCCTGATTGTACAATGACGCTAACAGCTGAAAATGGCGAATATAGCATCATTTGTGGGGCGTATGATGATAACCCAACGCCAGATGTTGAACTCACTATGACAGGCGATGTTGCCTACAGGTTTTGGACAGGCGAACTCAACGTCATGGGTGCCATAACCACACGCGAAATTGGTATCATCGGCTCACTCGGCAAGGTGATGCGCCTTGCACCGCTCATTAAGACAGCTGTTCGCTATAACCGTGAGCGAGAAACCGGTTGCGATTCTTAACACGCACGGAGGCTTCAATGGAAACCGACAATGTATTAGAAACAGTTGAACCTTATGTTACGCAGTTGAGGGAAGAAGGCTGGTGCGTCTTGAAAGGTGTTGTTCCCGCCGATGTCGTTGACGAAGTGCGTGAAGAGGTCGAAACCTCAGAAGCGGACTATAACGCATTCAGCAAAGAACACGGCAGATGGGAACGCAATGTTATCAGTTTCCTGCCGAAGTTTGCCGAGCATCTCGCGAACGAGCAGCTCCTCGCTACCATCCGCCAACTGTTAGGACCGCAAGTCCGTATCTCGCAAACCGAGTATAAAATTCGTCCCCCGCATTATGAATTAGTACGTGCGTACCACTCTGATTTCCCTTACGATCTGAACCAGAAGTGGCACATCCGGCAACCGTTTCCAAGTGCAGTCATCGGCATCACAACCCTTTGGATGCTCTCTGAGTTTACGACCGAGAACGGCGGCACTTGGATCGTACCTAAGACGCATATAGACCTTCGCAATCCGAGAGGTAAAGAGGACGGTATCGGTGACCGGAACCCGCTTGACGGTGAAATGCAAGCCATAGGCGGTGCCGGTAGCGTGCTTATCATGGACAGCCGAATTTGGCATTCCAACGCAGAAAACCCGAGTGCAGGTAAACGGACTGCGGTCGTCGTCAGATACGCACCGTGGTGGTTGAATTTAGAACTCTTCGGTGTCAATACTGCCACAATTCCGGGTGAGACCTTTGATAGTTTCCCCGATGATGTCAAAATGCTCTACGAGCACCGCGCAGAAAACCGCGAACCAACTCTCTGGGTTTAAAGTAGTAGGCACGCTCCGCCGTGCCGTAACAAAAAGGAAACTTCTTATGGCAACAACACTCGTACACATCGGTGTCCGTACGACCGATCTGGAGAAAAGCATCCGTTTCTGGCGCGACGCGCTCGGATTACGGGTCTTCTCAACGATGAACGGCTGCTTCGATCTTACCGATGGTTATCACAATTTTCGTGTATTTCAGCACCGCGGTCCCGAACGTCCGGAGCATGTCGGCGGAATGTTAGACTATCTCCACATCGGTGTTCGTGTCCCGAATTTGCGAGAAGCCGCACAACGGTGTGAAGACCTCGGCTTTGAAATCACTTGGGAAGGCTTAGGCGGAAACAAACCTTACGATCCGAATTCGGACGAACTACCTTCAGAAGCCTTCAAAGTGGAAGACCCGGACGGTATCGTCGTTGATATTACTGAGCAAGACGATCAGTGGCCCGGTGTCGATATCGAAAGCAAAAACTAAGCCTCAATTCTCAATAGGCGCGGTTCCAAACCGCGCCACCTACCCAATTTTATTCATCGCCACCCAATACACCCAACCGTATCAGGTAATATGCCAGTGTGAGAAGGCTTGTCAATGCCGCTGCGAGATACGTCAAAAACGCAGCGTTAAGCACCTTACTCGCGTGCCGACTTTCTTCTGGCGAGAGCACCCCGCTGCGTCCATTGCAACTTTCGCACGTTTGCTGGCATCCCATTCAACAGGAAGCGTTATCAGTGAAAAAACGACTCCCACTGAAAATAGGCATACGCCTATGAGTATCAAACCTGCCATCTGGAGAAAAAATCCGCCTATCATCACAATATACGCAAAAGTTGAACTGAAGTTCGTCGCAGGAACAAGCACAGTACGCAAACTGAGCATACCGTAACCGTGTGCATCCTGGATTGCGTGTCCTGCCTCGTGGCAGGCAACACCTATTGCAGAGAGTGATTGACTGGAATAGACATCCTCAGACAATCGTAGTGCTTTCTTACCAGGATCATAGTGGTCGCTTAACCACCCACCAGAACGTTCAATGCGCACACCGCTAACACCCTGTCTCCTTAGCATTAACTCGGCGGCTTGTGCACCGGTCAATCCACTACGCGATTCGACTTTTGAATATTTTGAAAATGTCGATTTTGTGCGAAACGTCGCGTATAAAGACAAGGCGAATCCCGGCGCAATAATTATGAAATATAGCGGATCAAAGAAACCCCAAAACATAATAAACACCTCCAAATTATGTTTTTATTTTTTGTTGTTAAATATCTATTAGGTTAAGAAATTATACGGGATATTGCCGTGAAATTCAAATCATTTTTCGGTGAGGCTACAAATGATAGTGCTGACCGCTGATATTTCAACTGACAACCTCTGAACTTGACGTTATTCTGACACCGTGCTATACTTTGCGGTGAGAACGTGTCTAACCCGCAGAAAATGAGGAAAAATAGATGCTTAAAATAATTGATACACACCAACACCTCTGGGATACTGAAAACTTGGAATATCCTTGGCTTGATGGTTTTGACTTGTTGGCAGAACAGTATACAGCGCAAGACTATCGCGAGGCGATTGGCGACCTTAACGTCGTCAAATCGGTACACGTTGAGGGGGATCCCGCTGAAACAGATGTCGTCAAAGAGGTCGAGTGGTTAACAGAGATTGCTGAGACAGATGGCATGATAGGTGCAATCGCGGCAGCAGCACCGTTAGAAAAACCCAACGCCGAGGCGATCCTTGAGCAGCTTGTCGGATTTGGACGCGTCGTAGGCGTGCGTCGGATGGCGTGGCATCATCCGGATCCACAGTTCTACGCGAGTCCTGAACTGATTAGCGGCGTGAAATTGCTGACGAAGTTTGATCTCTCATTTGAACTCTGTGCGAACCACGCCCAGCTGCCCGCTGCGGTCGAGTTAGTCAAAGCCACACCAGATGTACGGCACGCCCTCAATCACTGCGGAGGACCGGATATAAAGGGTGGGCAATTTGAACCGTGGGCAACGCATATAAGCGAACTCGCTGCTTTCGAGAATGTCCACTGCAAGGTATCGGGGATCGTGACAACCGCAAGCGAGAATTGGACACGTGAGGAGCTCAAGCCGTATATCCAACATCTAATAGAGGCATTCGGCTATGAGCGACTGATGTTCGGGAGTGATTGGCCCGTCTGTACACTGGCAGCGACATATCAGGAGTGGGTAGACGCACTCTCATCGGCTGTCGAAGATGCGTCAGATGCAGAGAAAAGCAGACTCTTTTACGAAAACGCTTCCGAGTTCTATTCCATATAGATTCTGAACCACCAGGCCCAGTAGGGGCGGTTTGCAACCGCGAAGGTTTCCGATAGCCGTGCTATTGGAGCGTAATCAGCACCGGTTCAACGCCTTGTGTCTCTTGGATGTGTTGTTTAAGATCCGCTGCTTCTGCCCGCGCATTAAACTCCCCAATCGTTACCCGATGCATCGTTCTCGCGTCAACAACAGCCGTATATATCTGCACCTTTTCATCTGGATACATCCATCCCAAATTCTCAGCCATCATTTCGGCGTTACTGGATTGCGCAAAAGAACCGACCATCAGTGTCAGTCTGGCTGTTGGTGCTGTCGTTCTTATTGTTGTCGGTGCTGCTGCGGATTGCGGGTCTGTACCGAGTTGTAGTTCCGCCTGTTGTGTACTCTGATTGCCGGCAATGTCCTGCACATGCAGCTTACAGGTGTAAGTCGCGGCTGGCTGCGCTCCCACCTTGCTTAAAGTTATTTCGTCGGGCGGTGAGCCTTCCCCTTCTAACTGTTCAACAAGTGTGTTTGCCGTGTCGAAGAGTTCAAGTTTCCAGTGTGCCAAAGGACTCATATCCCACGTTTTCACGCCGACCGTTGTCGGTGTTTTCCCAAAGAGTTCTAATGTCGTAGGAATAAGGTCTACTGCAAGTTTCTCACTATCTTTTAAATGCGGTTTCCCTTGCGCGTCAAGAAGGTGCAGTTGCACCTCGTAGTTACCATCAGGAACCAGACTGCCGGTGTTCGCGATGCCGTTCCAGACGATACCTTCTGTGGGAACACCTGTCCCAGATTTTTGCCAGATATTTTCGGTGTATTCATCACGGATGTTCAACTGCCATTTTAAGGGACTACTTGCGACCTGTTGCGAATTACCGGTTTCTTGGAGATCAAAGCGGAAGGTTGTGGTATCGGCAACACCGTCGTTATTGGGTGAAATCGTGTGCGCTGAAAGTTGTAATTCTACAGCAGTTATCTCAGGCGTTACAGGAGTTGTGAGGGTTGCTGGCATTAGAATCGGAGCCGCTGGAACTTCCTCAGTTTTAACGACCTCAGGCGGCGGGACGGTTGCTGCAGGTTTGGCATCGCTCCGACCCCAGCGTAAGGTCGCAGAGATCCAGTGGACATTTTGCTCTAATTCACTGCCAGTCACATAAGCATAGTCAAGTTGACCCGTCGAATTTCGGAAGCTCAAACCGCGTGCCAATTCGCCACTCCAGAGTGTATCATAAGCCGTTAAAGTGGTATAACCGAGGCGGACCCCGAAGTGTCCATTAATGAGCCAGCGTTCCGCACCGACATGGAATCGGAGACGTTCTCCCCAATTGATGTTATTCTCGCCTCGGACAGCAAAATCAGCGGAAAAGAGTGTGTCCTTACCTAATTCGTACGTTGTGCCGAAGCGTGCCGCTAAGGGGATACCCTCAAGGAGTACGCCATCTTCCCGAATACCGCTACTCAATTCGGAGAAGTTGAGACCGAGCCGCACCGTATCACCCCATTTTTCCAAGGGGTAGGCAAACTGCATCCCCAAATCTACGCTCCATAGAAAGTTCGTTCTGATGGGTGTATTGTTCTGATAGTAGCGTAGGTTCGCACCCGCTGACGCGTTTTGTCCGAAGGCAAGTCCATATCCTAAAAGCACAATCTGTGTGGATTCGGTTACGTTGCTGCCCCAGCCATCAAGCCAGGTCGCGAAGGAGAGATTCCCGAAATTTCTGTCTGTTATGCCGAGTGTGTTGGGATTCGCTGCGACAGAGAATGCCTGCTCGCTACTCGATGCGCTCCCTGAAACCGGCATCCCACTCATGTTCACTTCCGCACCGTCCATAAATCCTAATGAAGACGGGTTCCAGAGGAAACCGTTGTTTGCGGAGGGACCTGCCGTAAAAGCACTCCCCATACCGACTGCGCGTGCGCTCGCACCGACAAAAATATCGCGGTGTGCTATGCTCGAAGCACCCGCACTAACAGATACGACTGTCAGAATCACCCCAACCAAAACGATCTGTCGTATGATTCGTAGCAGCACGTTTTGTCTGCTACGTCTAAGAAAATTGAATTGCATCGGATACACCCCACTCCTGTTTTCAACCTTAATGATGTGTCTATTGGCACTGTTTCAACCTTAATGGCATATTTACCTACTTGATTAACGTTGAATTGACAGAAATGGGTACAAACGCGGTTATAGGCAGGAAATTTGATCGGATGTGGTGTGTAAAATTTTGGCATTAGATGTTCTGTTTTTCTTGTCGGAGGGGTGTGCAACCCCGATTTTAGAACGGTCTTTACTCTGCAGGATGAGTGGTATATCTGAGAACTCCATCTGCATCCGTGAACCGCAAATAGAGACCCCACGACCATCCGAGATCGACTTTTTGGCACAAAACCGTGTTCCATCCGGCTTTCAGTTGACACGGCACCGCATCTGCATCTGCTGTTGCACCAGCGTTGATACTTTTCCGGTGAATTTCAGTACCGTTTAACCAAACCGCGAACTCGTCATCGCTCCCGATCAACATCACAGCATCGGTCGCTTTCGGCGCGTGGACGTACACCAACGCGTATCCAACAGTCATTGGTGTAGGACTCAGGTCTCTACGTAAATCGAGAAAGCCGTCTGCTCTGGTAGTCGCTTCTTGCCAGTGGACAGTTTTACCATCAATACCTGTGTGAGTTTTCTCCAAATCCAATTGACCTTCAACCTGTAATAGTTCACCAATCGTGTCAACATCTGTTTTGGGGAACGGACCTAAAACCATATAACGCTTGACAAATGGAGAAGCATGTAACACCTGATAGGAATCGACACCGATTTTAGAATTTGTAGCTTCGGATGCTTTCCCGACGATGCTGAGCACTATCTGATTTTCACCAGCATTCAAAGGGGCAGTTCCAAATGAAAATAGTGTTCCAGCAATCGGCTCAGGGGCATAGCAATCGTAGGGTGTCCCGACTGCTGTGCCATTGACAGATAATTGAACATGCGCGTATGCTTGCCCGCGTGTCAAAACGGCACGGATTTCATAAACATCCTTGTAAGGAGCCTCAAGCGGCACAGTTAAGGATCCCGTTTCTTCAACAGTCTCCGGCGTGAAAGCAACATGACTGCCACCTATATCAATGCCCTCAGCGCGGTAACTTTCTACCTGAACGGCTACACCGTGTGCTGTTGTCTTAGGTCGTAGATCAATCGCCGATTTGGTGTCCTTTGGCGGTAATGTCCATTCCTTCTCATACCAAAACTGCGGCACTGCGTAGAGGTCCCGCGCCTCGTTTGTCAAGACGAGGTTGTAGCCATCAAAGCAGACGGCTTCTCCATAGAAACTATGCGGTAAGTGCCACGGTGTACCTTGAATCATTTTCGCTAAATTACCTGCTGTGCCGTGATAGACCCAAAGTGCGTTATAGGTGCAAACGGCAAGCCGCGTGCCGTCTTCTGACACACCGGCACCCGTCACGAACTTCGCCTCAGCAAACTCACCAACCCGTTCTAATACCTGTTTTGTGTCCGCTTGCAGGGTCGGGAACCGGTAAAGTACGGCCCGCTCTCTCTCTTTAGAAACGATATAAGGGACACCTTCAATAATAAAAAGTCCTTCCGCATCCACATTTTCGTTCGGGTACCGATACGGGTAACTCGCGATGACTTCCGCCTCCGTCTCGGTGAATGGATCCGGTTCTTTGATGACAACTACTTTCAGATCGAATCGCAGCCTGCTGTTATTACCAATTTCACCGATCCAGAGCTGATTTTTGTCATCAATACCGAGTGCCTCCCAGTCGAAGTTTCCGGAACCTTTCACTGCGATTTCTTGGATCAATTCGCCGTTTAGTTTTGTAGCGTAAAGTGTCGCGGGATTGCCGGAGTCGTTGAGGGTCCAGTAGACCCCTTCAAACTGCCGACTCGCGACGATGCCGGAACTCTCTTTAATGTCGGGGTGTATGTATTTTCCGGTGGGTTGCCAGGGAGGTGTGTCAATCGTATCTGCGGGTGCCGCTGTAGCGGTGTAAAGTCCGATGCTGATGGCAAAAAATAGTAGGTGGGATAACAATTTCATTAAGAAGTCTCCTTTGAGGGACATTCTACCGCGTTTTCACAGAGAAATCAAATAGAAAATATTTACCCAGTCTTTTGCTTTTTTCGCAATCGGTTTCAAACAGATGTTATAATTAAATTGGAGGGATGAGTCCTAAATGGGTAAAGGTCTATCCCGACACTCGCCGGACAACCCATAAAAAAATCCAAATTTATTTCACTTTTTTTACAGAATGCACGTTTTCCACCCCAAAATTGTGTCTTTAATGGCAGCAGGAAAAATATGTTCCGTTTCGGTTATTTAACCAAAACTTTCCGTCTGAAAAAGAGGAATCAATACATGAAAGTAAAAACAACGTTTTTGTTTACCTTAACGCTCCTAATAGTTTCAAGTACCAGTATCCGCCTTGGGTTCGCGCAGGATATGGCATATACGCAACTCAGTTTACCCGAGGGTGCCAAAGCGCGTCTCGGTAAAGGGAGCGTAGAAAAGGTCATATATTCTCCAGACGGTTCGTTGCTTGCCGTAGGAAGTAACATCGGTATATGGCTGTATGATACCAAAACATTCCAAGAACTTGCATTTCTCCCTGGACGTATGGACTGGATCTACAGTTTATCGTTCAGTCCAGATGGCAAGACGCTTGCCAGTGGCGGTGGAGATATGGACTGTACGGTTCGTTTGTGGGATGTTGGGACGGGTGGTGTGAAAGCGACCTTCACCGGACATACGAGTGAGATCAAGAGTATATCGTTCAGTCCAGATGGCACGATACTTGCAAGTGGGAGTTATGATAGCACGGTTCGTCTGTGGGACGTTGCGACAGGTACACTCAAAGCAACACTCACAGGACATACAAGCGGGATCGGTAGCATCTTGTTCAGCCCGGATGGCAATACCCTCGCCAGTGGTGGTCGGAGTTATGACGATACGGTGCGCTTGTGGAACGTTGCGACAGGCACACTCAAAGCAACACTCACAGGAGATGAGTTCTCGGTTGATAATTTAGCGTTCAGCCCGGATGGCAAGACGCTCACAGGATCTTTAAACAAAACAGTTTTTTTGTGGGATGTTGAGACAGGTGTGGTAAAATTGACACTCACTGGTCACATGTATTGGATCAACAGTTTATCGTTCAGTCCAGATGGCAAGACACTCGCAAGTGGAAGTCGGGACAAAACAGTTTTTTTGTGGGACGTTGCCACAGGATCGGTGAAAGCGAAACTTACTGGGCATACAGATGGTGTCAGTCATGTATTATTCAGTCCGGATGGAAAGACAATTGTGAGTGTAAGTCAGCAGGATGAGTTCGCAAATGCAAGTCAGGATGAGACGGATCACACGATTTTTTTATGGGATGTTGAGACGGGGTTGGTGAAAGCGAAATTTACTGAGCATACGAACAGGATCGGAAGCGTCTTGTTCAGTCCAGATGGCAAGATACTGGTAAGTGCGAGTCGCGGTGAGGGAGACCACACAGTTTTTTTATGGGATGTTGCGACGGGCAGTCTCAAAGCGAAACTCATTGGGCATACAAGCAGTGCCAATAGTGTGTTGTTCAGTTCCGATGGCAAGACGTTTGCCAGTCGGAGTCCGGATGGTGAGGTGCATTTATGGGACGTTGGTACAAATTCGGTGAAAGCGAGACTTGATACGGATCGGGTCAGAAGTATAGCGTTCAGCCCGGATGGCATGACGCTTGCCAGCGCGAATAGGGACGGTCAGGTTCATTTGTGGAACGTTGCGACAGGTTCGGTGAAAGCGAAACTCATCGGGTATACAGGCTGGGTCAGGAGTGTATCATTCAACCCAGATGGGTCTATACTTGCCGGTGTGAATTATTATAACGGTGAGGTTATTTTGTGGAACGTTGCGGCGGGTTCGGTGAAAGCGAAACTCACGAGACGGACGGGTGAGGTTAGGAGTGTCTTGTTTAGCCCAGATGGTACGACACTTGCTGGTGTGACTTGGAATCCGAAAGACTATGGCGACTATGACTATAAGATTTTTTTCTGGGACGTTGCAACGGGTAAACGCAAAAGGATACTTGATACCGGTAGTAGAATCAGGAGTATAGTGTTCAGCCCAGATAGTACAGTACTGACCAGTTTGAGTTATGAGAGTGAGATCCGTTTATGGGATGTAGAGACAGGGGGCCTTAAAGCGGAACTCAGCGAGCATAAGGGTGAGGTTAGGAGTGTATCGTTCAGTCCAGATGGCAAGACCCTCGCAACTGGGAGTCGGGACGCAGGGGATCATGCGGTTCTTTTGTGGGACGTTGTGACCGGTGCCCTCAAAACGAAACTCGCGGGTCATGCGGGCAGCGTCTATAGCGTATCGTTCAGCCCTGATGGCAAGACCCTCGCAAGTGGGGATGCATGGCCAGAGTATAACGTTTTTTTGTGGGATGTTGCGACGGGTGTGCGCAAAGCGAAATTTGCTGGTCATACGGGCACTATCTATAGCGTCTGGTTCGGTCCTGATGGCAAGACCCTCGCAAGTAGGAGTCGAGACCGGACAGTAATTCTGTGGAAGTAAGGTAAAAAAAATGAAAAATAGAATCGGTGTTATTATTGCAGTCGTTAGCCCTCTCATCATCAGTTACTGCTTGGTTTCCGGGGGATGCCAGCCGGCCCCTGGATATATCACTGTTGATTCGAGGTCAGGATTGATGCAGCCGACGTTCTGTCTGTATCGGGACGCATCTCTTCAAGAACGGTTGGATATTAGAACGATTGTAGTCTGGAAAGTGCAACGTTCCACGGAGTTTGACTCGCATTGGGACAGAATTGAACAGGTTTGGTCCTTAAGTTGTATTAAGCCAACATCCCCCGTTTCTTGTCTGACTTACGGGGAAGTACCACCAGGCTATCAAGCGGATGTGAAAGCCGTACCTCTCGAACCTGAACAATTTTATAGCGTCTGGCTTCCGGGGTTTCGGGGCGTGGACTCAGAAGATCGGTATTTTATCATCCGTTTGGATGATAACGGTATCCCTGAACGGCTGGAATCTCGCTAAACTGATTTCTATTCTCACCGCGAAGCAATAGCACTCCGCATGAAGTTTAACAAATAAATTGGGTAATTTTCTAACCAGCCCCGGTGCGGTTAGGAAACCGCACCTACCGGGCCTGGGGAGTGCTGGAATTACCCATTTAAATACTTAATCTTCATCTGGAGTGCGGTCATTTTCTTAGAGTTTCATGAATGTAGGAAACTCGCGGGAAAATACATAGTCCCTTGAAAATTCAACTTATCTGCAACACGAATTGTCCAAACTTTAGTAAAAGCAGTAAAGGAACAACAGTATGGAACCACGATTTACCCGCGGCGAGTATTTTCTACTTGAAATCGCCGTTGAGCATGAATGGTCTATCTCTGGTCTCATTGATAGCGAACTTGAGTTACACCTGAATAAAAAAGGGCATGGGTTAACGCGAGCATCATTGCTTGAGAGCCTCTATCGACTCCTCTCTTCGGGACTGATTTATGCCAAGAACGAGGTTGATGGCTTTATTTCAACTTATGAACAAATCGAATGTGCTCTGAATGAACCTCCCATGCGGATTGTCCCTGCAGGTGTGGAAAAACACACATCTTATGGACTGACACCGGAGGGTGGTGCGCAATGGGAAGCTTTCGCTGCACCGGACTGGAAAAAATACGTGGAGGCGGGTGAAACATTTTCAGACGAGGACGAGTATGAAAATGGAATATGGGAAGTGATGTGCGCGGATAAAGATTGGCTTGAAAGGTACTTTGAATCTATATGTTTCCATCAGCAACTGGAGGTATCTTTGGAATCAGTTGAGTGGGATTATATTTCCCCGTGGGAGGTAACGTACTGGAAACAACTCGAGGGAGCACATATACTCCGATTTCAGGCTCAAGACAAGAGCGAGGTGGAAGATTATGAACGGTCTCCGCCTCCAAATCCGGAATGGTATCGTAGCGTTTGGTGTGTTTGGCGATAGGAGCATAGATCGGATTGACTTGTCCACAATGTCAAGATAAATTTCGGCTCCCTTTGAGAGGTTAAGGTGTAAAACCTGACCGTCAGAGTCATAAGGAAAGGAACAACAACATGGAACCACGATTTACACGCGGCGAGTATTGGTTACTTCAAAATGTCGTTGACGACGAGTTCGCAATCGGTGCGCTCATTGATAGCGAATCTGTGTTCTTTAATATACAAGGACACGGGTTAACACGCACCTCACTCGGTGAGACCCTCTACCGACTCCTCTCTTCGGGACTGATTTATGCCAAAAATGAGGTTGATGGCTTTATTTCAACCTCCGAGGAAATCGAACGCGCCCTGAATGAACCCAAATCCAGAGGTTATGCACCCTTTGATGACAAAAAACCTACGTCTTATGGGTTGACGGAGGAAGGCGGCGCACAATGGGAAGCATTTGCCGCCCCGGACTGGCAAAGCTACATAAAAGACGGTTTTCACTGGCCAAAGGGCAGTAAACATGGAATGTGGAAAGTGATTTGTGCGGATAAACAGCTGCTCGGATTGTACTATAGATCTTTCTGTTTTCATCGTCAGGTAGAGGTGTCTCTGGAGTCCATGGAGTGGGATTATATTGCTCCTTGGCAAGCGACGTATTGGAAACAACTCGAGGGGGCATATAGGCTCCGATTTTACTATCAAGACAAGCGCGATGACGAGAATTCTAAACCGTTTTCGCCTCCGCCTCTGGAAGACTTTCGTGGCATTTTGCGTGTTTTGCGATAGAAAAATAGATTGGATTGACTTCCGCCACTGTCGAAATAATTTACGGAGCTCTTTCAGGTGTAAAACCTGACCGTTAGTGTCATAAGTAAAGGAACAACAGCATGGAACCACGATTTACACGCGGCGAGTATTGGCTACTTGAAAACGTTGTTGAGGACGAATTCGCAATCGGTGCACTCATTGATAGCGATCACAGGTTACACCTGAATAAAAAGTGGCACGGGTTAACACGCGCCTCACTTGTTGAGACCCTCCATTGCCTGCTCGCTTCAGGACTGATTTATGCTAAAAATGAGGCGACCGGGTTTATTTCAACGCACGAGCAAATCGAACGCGCCTTGGATGAAATGAAATCCAGGGACATTGACTCCGTAGGTAAAGAAAAACTTACGTTTTATGGACTGATGGAGGAAGGCGGCACACAATGGGAGGCATTCGCCGCCCCAGATTGGCACAGATACATAAAAGAAGGTTTTCAAGTGCCAGATGGCAGTGAATATGGAATATGGGAAGTGATTTGTGCGGATAAAGAGTGGCTTGAAAGCTACTTTAAATCTATATATTTTTATTACCCAATAGAGATGTCTTTAGCGTCGGTTGCGTGGGATTATATTGCGCCGTGGCAGGCGACGTACTGGAAACAACTTGACGGTGCATATAGAGTCCGATTTCAGGCTCGAAACGAGCGCGAGAAGAAGAATGCTGAACCCTCTCCGCCGCCGAGTATGGAATACTTTTATAGCGTTTGGTGTGCTTGGCGATAGAAAATTCTAACTTATTTTTTTATTCCTGCGAACCAATGCCACTCACTGTGGTTTCCCTTAAACGAATAAATTTTCAAACAACTCTTGAGAGGGATATCCGTCGTCGTCAAACAGTTTACCAGAGGAGTTACCAATGTATAGGAAAACAAAAATCATGACAAAACGCACCCACAGCATCCTTTTAGGGTTTTCCATTTTGCTGATACTCAGTTGTTTTGCTGTGAATGCTGACCCTCCAACACCGAAAAATTCTGGTGTCAAGTATAAAAGATATGCTGATCATCCAATTGACCCGGAAGGACGAAAGTATCACCGTTTTTTACAGTTCCCCGCACCGCAAGGTGCATCTTACGACACCCGGATGAAAGCAACAGCAAATATTGATGACACACCTGAAAAAGAGACGATTGTTCTGATGGTAGCTGAGGCTGGAGAAGAGTGGCGCGAATGGTGCCAAGCGTTTCTCCTCATTGCTGAGGCTGAGGTTGAAGGAGTCGGGGTACCGAAGAAAAAGGACCTTTTCAAACTTTTTGATGCAGGGGTTCATAATTTTGATGTTCCAGGGAAAACCATTGAAGTTCGTAACCCACCCTTCGTCTTTCGGGGACCGTGGAGTGGTGAGTCTTGGGCTTTCAAGTGGATCGGATTTGAACTCGTGGATTTGACAGGGGATGGCATCTTAGACATCTGGGTAGAACACGCCGATGGTGTGGCTGTGATTTCCTTTCAAAACGGTGAGTTCAAGGAAGTCTGCAGCGGTTACGCGTATTCCAGGGAGCACTCTCCTGAGTACGTTGACTTGGATAATGATGGCACCTACGAAATAAAGATTCCCCGCAGCATATTTATGATTGATAATCCTCCAATACGATATGTGCAATGGATGAGCCTCTACGAATGGGATGGAACCGCTTACGTTTTGAATAACGAAAGGGTCTATGCCGAGAATGACGAGTTCCTCATTCGGTTATTGCGGCAGTATAATGCAGCATTGATTCTATATGGAAGGTACGAGCCATACAGTTTCTACATCGGATTAACATTCTACTATCGCGGCGATACGGCAATGGCACGAAGGTATCTACAATCGGTGGTCGAACATGCTGAGAAGCAAGATTACATTCAAGCTGCTGAATCGCTTTTAAAAAAATTGCCACCCCAGTGAAGGTGGAACAGGGTTTGACATTTAACAGACCGAATCGGAGATAAAAACATGAAAAAACATTTTCAAACCACACTTCTTGGACTTTCTATTTTTCTGATACTCAGTTCTCTTGTAGTGAATGCGGAATCCCCTAAAACTACAACGTCTGAAGTCAAGTATCAACGATATTACTCATATCAGGAGAAAAAGTATCACCGTTTTTTGCCTACCGCCGCCCCAAAAGGACTTTATTACAATACACGAATGGCGGCTACCGCAAATATTGATGATACACCTGAAAAAGAGACTGTTGTCTTAATACTCGTTGATGTTCCGAGAGAACCGTACAGATATTTTGACGAATGGGTCCAAGCGTTTCTTCTCATTGCTAATACCGAGGCAGCGGAACCCCAGGAAAAGGCACTTTTCAAACTTTTTGATACAGGGACTTATGCCTTGGAGGTCCCCACAGCGGAAACTATTGAACTTCAGAACCCGCCATTCGTCTTCACGCAACCCCCGAAAGATGTGCTTCAATCTCATGCCACCTTTGAACTCGTTGATTTAACGGGTGATGGAGTTTTAGACGTATGGTTTGAATCCACCTACGGTGTTGCTGTGATTTCGTTTCAGAACGGGGCATTCAAGGAAGTCTTCGGCAACTACACCATTCCTGGATTTCTATCTGAAGCCGAGTACGTTGATTTAGATAACGATGGCAGCTACGAAATCAAGGTTCCCTACAGCATAAATATTGACCGTGTCCCTGGCGCGCCACATCTGCCATGGATGAGCCTTTACGAGTGGAATGGAAACGCGTACATCTTGAATAACGAAAGGTTTTATGCCGAGAATGACGAGTTCCTCATTGGGTTATTGAGCGAGTATAATTATCAGATGCTTCGATATGGGAGGGTTATTTACCACTGTGAGACATACCGTTTCTACTTAGGGTTAGTATCCTACTATCGGGGCAGCAAGGCACCGGTGGATCTAAAATGGATTGTTGAACATGGGAAGAAGGATAATTACATTCAAGCCGCGGAATCCATCTTGAAAAAATTGCCACGCCACTGAAAAACAGACCCACAAACGGAGACAAAAAACATGAAGCAACTTCTTCAAAATACACTTTTTGGGTTTGCTATTTCGATGATACTCAATTGTGCGGTAGTGAGTGCTGAGACGCAAACACCCAAAATCTCTGATATCGAGTATAAGAGATATGAATGGGCAAATAATTCTGATGGTCAAAAGTATCACTATCTTTTGGAAACCCGATTACCGAAAGGGCTCGAATATTTTACTCGGATGACAGCCACTGCCAATATCAATGACACTCCCGAAAAAGAGACGATTGTTCTCATCGCTGTTGATATGAAGGTGCCTCCGTACGATAGAGACTGCGTTCAAGCGTTTCTCATCATTGCTGATACTGATCCCCAAGCACGGGTCCCAAAGAAAAAAGAAATCTTCAAACTTTTTGATGCTGGCACGCATGCGTTGGAGATCCCAGCGAAGGTTTCGATTGAACTTCAGAGTCCACCGTTTGTCTTCACCCAACCCGCAAAAGATACTTTTGAGTCTCTTGACACCTCCTTTAAACTCGTGGATTTGACGGGCGATGGCATTTTAGATGTCTGGGTTAAATTGGGTTATGCTGTTGTTGTGATTTCTTTTCAGGACGGCGAATTCAGAGAAATTTTTAGTTCCTACACAGTTCCCGGGTCGCTGCCTGATCCTGAGTACGTTGACTTGGATGATGATGGCACCTACGAAATAAAAATTCCCTACAGTATACGGATCAAGGGGATTCCTGGCTCACCACATCTGGAATGGATGAGTCTCTACGAGTGGGATGGTACCACTTATACCTTGAATAACGAAAGATTCTATGCCGAGAATAACGATGTTCTCATCCGCTTATTGAGCGAGTATAATTATCAGATGCTTCAACGAGGCGCGTTTACCAGACAGCGCGAGATATACAGTTTCTATTTAGGATTGGTATTCCACTATCGCGGCAATTCAGCAATGGCGGGAAGGTATCTGGAATCGGTCATCAATCTTGGAACGCAGGACGCTTACATTCAAGCCGCTGAATCACTCTTGAAAAAGTTGCAACCCCACTGAAAATGAAAACGGTCTGTCATCAGATGGATCGAATTGGAGACAAAAAACATGAAACCATATCTTCAAAACACACTTTTTGCGTTTGTTATTTCGTTGATACTATTTGCCGCTTTTGTTGCGAACGCGGAGCCGCCCAAAACTACGATTTCTCAGGTCAGCTATGGGTATAACTACCACTCAGATGATGATTTTGAAAAGTATTACCGCTTTCTACCTTCCCCGGCACCCGAAGGACTCCATTACCATGCTCGGCTGAGAGCCACCGCAAATGTGGATGACACCCCCGAAAAAGAGAACATTGTGCTAATCGTTGTCGAGACAAAACCACGCAAACTCTTCAGCAGCCCCGCAGACTTCGGCAACCGGAGCCACGCGTTTCTCCTCATTGCTAACACTAAAGGAACGGACATTGAGAAAAAAGCGTTCTTCAAACTTTTTGATACAGGCACGCATCCGTTGGAGGTCCCAGCAGCAAACGTTATTGAACTTCACAGTCCACCCTTAAGTTTCGAGCAACCGACGGATATCTTCTTTAGACTCGTAGATGCGCCAGATGATGGGAATTTGGATATTTGGGTGGAATCTGCACACGGGGTGGCACTCATCTCTTTTGAGGACGGCGAGTTCAAGGAAGTCTTCAGCAAATACACCGTTACCAGAGAGAAACTTTCAGACGCTTTTGATGTCGAGTATATAGGGTATGACTACTGGCCCTTTGGTCGTGACGGTCAAAAGTATCACCGCTTTTTGGGGAACCCGCAACCGGAAGATTTCTCTTTCGCTTACAGTACCCGATTGAAAGCGATAGCAAACATTGATGACACCCCTGAAAAAGAGACGATTGTTCTCATAGTGGGTCAAACAAGCCAAGGAGGGGCAGACTGGGGGCAATGGAACCAAGCGTTTCTCCTTATTGCTGAGGCGGACACCGAGACAGACGCGCTTCCAAAGAAAAAAGAGTTATTCAACCTTTTTGCTTCTTGGACTTATCCCTGGGATGTCCCCACCAAAACCGTTGAATTTCAAAGATCACCCCCCATCTTCCAGGGACCATTGAGGGGCGGTGGGCCTTGGAATTTCCAGTATGCCTCTTTTGATCTGATTGATTTGACGGGCGATGGTATTTTAGACATCTGGGTTGAACAAGCCGAAGGGGCGGCTGTGATTTCTTTCCAGGATGGCGAATTCAAGGGTGTCTGCAGCGGCTATAGTTCTCCCAGAAGTGAAGACCCCATAGAATATATAGATCTCGATAATGACGGCATCTATGAAATCAAGATTCCTGATCGCATATCTTCTATCAGTGGTGTCCCTGGCGCGTCGTATCCTGAATGGATGAGCCTTTACGAGTGGGATGGGAACACCTACGTCTTGAATAACGAAAGGTTCTATGCCGAGAATGATAAGTTCCTCATTGACTTATTGAACCTTTATAATCATGTGTTGATTCGACATGGAAGATTTGACGAATACAGTTTCTGCCTTGGATTGGTATTCTACTATCGCGGCAACACAACGATGGCGCGGAAGTATCTACAGTGGGTCGCCAACCATGCAGAAAAACAACATTACGTTCACACCGCAGAAGAACTCTTGAAAAAACTGCCACACCACTGAAAAACTGCCACACCCAATTGGAGGCAACATCCTGTCTGCGTAAGTTCTATTCAATTTTTTTTCCTATTATGCACGTTTTCGGCAATAAGATGTGTCTTTAAGAGATATGATTACCGGACCGCGAATAAGTAAGTTTCGGAAAAACTCAAGGAGTGTTCTATCCAAGAAGTAAAGGATAGGCAAGAGACCCAAATCCATTCATTACGGAGCACGACAATGATAGCAGAAGATGTTCAACTCATCCACAGAATTTTGTCGGGCGATGACGCAGCTTTCACTGCTTTAGTCCGAAAATATCAGAAAAGTGTACATGCTTTGGCATGGCGGAAGATCGGTGATTTCCACTACGCCGAAGAGGTTACGCAAGACATTTTCCTCCAAGTCTATAACAAACTTTCAACGCTTAAGGATCCGCGCCAATTCGCTGGCTGGCTTTATGTTATGACAAGTCGGCGCTGTAGCAACTGGCGGCGCAACAATAAAGCAAGGCTACAATTGCTGGAGACGATAGCTATGGACGCAGTTGATAAATCTGCATACGCCCGTTATATATCAGAGCAACGCGAGGCTGAATCTGTTGAAAACCGCCAGAAGCTTGTCAAGAAATTGATTGATAAACTTCCTGAGAGTGAACGCACTGTCATGACGCTCTACTATCTCGGTGAAATGACGACGCGAGAGATTAGCAGATTTCTGGGAGTCTCTGTGCACACGATTACCAGCCGCCTGCAGCGGGCACGACGACGTTTACAACAGGACGAAACGCTTTTGATACAAGAAATGCTCGGAAGTTTCCAACTCTCTACCGACCTTGCAGAAACCATCACCCAGAAAATTGCCGATATGAAACCGATCGCGCCGCCCCCTACAAAATCCCCTATTCCGTGGCTTGCCGTCGGCGTGGCTGCACTTTTGGTGATGCTGATGCTCGGGCTTAGCAACAAGTACCTCATACGGTTTCAGAGACCCTATAGTTTTGAGGCAGCATCGGAACCGACCATCGAAATCATTGAAGCACCTATTGTTCTTGACACCGACACAAAACCCGCACTTCACTCTCAAGCCGGACAGGCTATCATGACCCATAAGACCAATAGTCCGGGATTACAAGATTCCGAAACAGTTTCAGCACCGGGTGCACAGGTGCATCCAGAGGATACCGTCTCATGGATGCCCGACCCAGCATTACGCGCTGCTGTTCGGGAGGAACTCGCGCTTCCGGCAGCCGTGCCCTTAACGCAGGAGATGCTGCTCGAGCTGCAGCGTCTACATGCCGGTGGAAAAGGTATCACCGATTTAAAGGGCTTGGAATTTGCCCAAAATTTAGTCGATTTACGTTTAGGCGATGAGGGGAATGCTATCATCAACTTAAGACCACTCGCTACGCTCACCGATCTGACTTATCTCAATGTAGGCGGTAACCAAGTCGCAGACCTGAGACCCCTCGCGAACCTGACGCATTTAACCGGGCTTAGTCTCTGGAATAACCAAGTAAACGATATATCTCCACTCGTTTCCTTGACCGCCCTGACTTACCTGAATTTGGCTGACAATTATGTAGACGGTCTCAGTCCGCTCGCGAATCTGGTAAACTTAGAAAAATTAGACCTTTTTGACAACGACTTGCAAAATGTGGTTCCGCTCGCAGACTTGAGAAACCTAAAGCATCTGATCCTTACAGAGAACCATATTAGAGACTTTAGTCCACTTACAGGACTGACGAATCTGCAAATATTATGGATCAAAGGAAATCCGATAAAAGACCTGCGCCCACTCTCTGAATTGCATCTTACAGACCTGAAATACGATGGTGTAGCACATCACGCATCACAAACGCAGCCTTCTGAGGCATGGATGCCGGATGCTGTATTGCGCGCCGTAATTCGAGGGGAACTCGGACTTCTACCGGAGGTCCCATTAACAAAAGAAAAGATGTTAAGGTTGGACTATCTTGATGTACACGACAAAGGCATCCTTGATATCACAGGCTTAGACTTTGCCACGAATCTCAGAGAGCTGCACTTGAGTCGGAATCCAATAACAGATTTACGTCCGCTCGCAAACTTAACGAAGCTTAAAGGCTTACATATCGGAGATGTCTCTCTACAGATGGCAAACCTTGAGCTCCATCCGTTGACGAATTTAATAAACTTAGAGAAACTCATTCTGCACAGGAATGGCATTTTGGACATAACGCCGCTTTCGGGATTGACAAAATTGCGGACATTATCCATTGAAGGGAACCCAATAACAGATTTACGTCCACTCTACAGATTGAATTTGAGGGAACTCGACGCGAGTCACTGTCCACTAATAGACCTACATCAGTTAGCGCGTCTCACCAGCTTAAAATATATCTGTCTGGAATACAGCGGTATTTCGGACATCCGCCCGCTGTCGGGGTTGACGAACCTGCACATCTTGGATATTAGATATAACGACATTGAAGACATCCTTCCGCTTTCGGAGTTAACTGCGCTGCGTACTTTGTGGGTTCAGGGAAATCCAATAACAGATTTCACACCACTCGCCAAACTGAATCTCACGGACTTCAAATACGATGTTACCCAACAGATGACTCAGCAAACTGATGCTGCCGAAGCGTGGATGCCAGATGCTGCGTTGCGCATTGCAGTACGCGGTGAGGTTGGACTCCTACCAAATGTGCCGCTTACGAAAGAGAAAATGCTACAACTGCAGGAACTCAACATCTCCGACAAAGGTATCCATAACATTCGCGGCTTGGAGTTTGCGATGAACCTTAGAGAACTTAATCTGAGTCGGAATTCGATAACAGACCTATACCCACTGACGACTTTGATGAACCTTAAGGTCTTGAACATTTCAGGGATGGCACCCAACACATCAAATCTTGACCTACACGCACTGACGAACCTCATCAACTTGGAACGACTTTGGCTGGCGAATAGTAAGGTCTCGGATATCCGTCCGCTTGCCAAGTTGAAGAGGCTTCATGTTTTGGATATTAGCGGCAACGCTATTGGAGACATCAGCCCCCTTTCGGGGTTAGTTGCGTTACGGACATTGCAGGTTCAAGGAAATCCGATAGCAGATTTTACACCCCTCGTTGAATTGAACCTTATAGAGTCGAGGTAGAATGAAGGGTGCTGGCACTTGTTAAGGCTATTCCATCATGTAGATTTTTGGATTTAATCCCTACTTTCGCGCCAGTAGCACCTGAGGTTACAGGAGAAAATACAATGCGGTTCATTACGATTTTTTTTCTGCTAATAGTTGTTGGATGTGTTGGACACAAACACCCAAAGGTTGAATTTATGATAGCAGAACCGGTTGATTATATGACAATAAAAGCACTGAAGTTAGGCTTGAGATTGAATACTCGCGATTTTGCTATAGATCCTGTAGAAGTGTATTTCACGCCCCAAGAATTGAATTGGTTTGAGACGAACAAGAGCGAAGTGGATGATATTATAATTGACTACATCTATCAAGATTCGACACCTGCTGTGATGCTCGCGGGTTATTTAGCATTGGATTCTGCCATGGAGGCACTCCGTTTTAAGTTGCTGATTCTGCGGAGACCGTATGTAATGGAAGGATTAGACTATACCACAGAGAATGCTTGGTTGGATGGTATTCAATATCCATACCACACTATCTACATAGACGCTATTGAGCGTATCACTGGAAAACCTATTCACGCGGCGATTAAACTGACACCTTCTGAGTATGATATACTCCAGCAATATGCAAAACGCGCGTTCGTCATGGATGAGGATGGAAAATCCCCGTATAAGGTGATGGACCAACAAGCATGGTGTGCGAAATGGCTGCTTATCCAACTAAAACTCTTGGAAGATGAACATTAACCTCGTGATTGTGGCGAATGCATTTAATGGATAACACAAATAGGAGATTTGTATGGGAAAATTAAGTTTCTGCTCGCTTATACTGTTGGGGTCTATCATTGGCGGTATCTTGTTTTTTATTCATCCCACACTTGCAGGCACGCACACAAAAGTGTGTTCTGAAGTTGAATTTTCTATTACCCCTGTTGAGCAAAGAATCTCGACGCGGACATTCCCTTCCGTCGTTCAAGCCGGAAGTCCAATATGGATTGAAGGAATACCGCTATGGGATCGTTTCAACGACCCCGAATTAGTACCGTATCACGATCTGGTTTTTGGCGGTTTTTTCCTGTACGGAGACGGTGCTGTGCATTTTAATAGATTCTCAAAGGATGAATATTTTTATGGTTTAGCAACCCATATCATCGTTGAACCGGAACCCGTAAAGGCATATCATGATTATTATCATGGGCGTAACCCAAATTTTGTATCCTTATTATGGTGGGATTTTTTTGCAACTGAACCCCCAGATTTCCCCGATGATCCCAAATATTGGCTGAAGGATACGGAGGGAAACTCTATCCCTTATGGTGGCCCACCCACTTCTTATATTAACTTCCTTGATCCCGAAATTCAAGAAATAATTATAAGACAAGGGGTCGGTATAGCATCCTGCGGTCTTTTTGATGGTTTCATGGTAGATAACTTCGGCGGCGGTCCGGGGCGTATCGTATCCGTAGATAATCGTGAGGAGAGACTCGGCGTGTCTGAAGCAGAAATGGAGGCAGCTGTTATCTACATTTTCAGTGAAATCCGTGCCCAGGTGCCAGACGATTTCATAATTATTGTCAACGCGGGTGTCTCAAAAATGGAAAGTCTTTCAGAACTCATAAACGGAGCTCAGATGGAATTCGTCAGAGAGCCTGGCAGATACTATAATTACGAGGACCTTTCCATTCTGGAAAACGCACTGCAATGGAACGAGGCAAACTTACGGCATCCACAAGTCAATAGTGTAGATGCTTTCGGTCTTGAAGCGGAGCATCCAAACAGTTCAAACAATCAAAAATGAATGCGTGTCTTTACGACACTCACACTCACGCATTCTGATGCCTATGTGCTTTATAATGCGGGGTTCTTCTATACGGGTGAAGGTTCCGACCACGAACACTACTGGTACGACTTCTGGGATGCCGATCTTGGTCATCCTGTCGGCGGTGCCGAAACAAAAGGGCAGCTCTACGACAACCGCGACGGTGTATTCATCCGGGAGTTCACCAACGGCTGGGCAGTCTATAACCGCAGTGGCGAGGCACAAACTATCAGTTTGCCGGTGGAAACCACCGGCGTTGAAAGTGGACATACTAGCACTGAACACACAATCCCCGATCTTGATGGTGAGATGTATCTGAAGGTCAACGTTGCCGATCTCAATGGAGATGGTATCCTCAACATTTTGAATTTAGTCATTGTTGCCAACGCTTTCGGGAAAACGACCCCTGATCTCAACGGTGATGGCGTTGTTAACATCCTTGATCTCGTGATTGTTGCGAACGCGTTTGATAACTAACACAAAATGATGCTTCAAATAAACAATAAAGGGAATCTGTATGAAAATACGACTTACATTCAGGAGACATGGAATGAAAAAATACGCAACGATAAAAGACAGGAACATTCTGACCGTTTTAATACTTATTTTCGTTTCAACATTCCTTCTTCCTATCGTTTTTGCCCAAGACTCACACCATTGGCGTTTACCCGAAGGCGCAATAGAATGGTTCGGTAAGGGTCGCATCTACGATATGCAGTATTCACCGGACGGCACGCGACTCGCTGTCGCCACCTCTCTTGGAATTTGGATATACGATGCAACGACCTACCAACCCGTTCATTTCCTGAAGAAACACGAATACCTTGTTGAACGTATCGTTTTCAGTCCGGACGGAGGTCTCCTCGCAAGTGAGGAACGATTCGACATCCATCTTTGGGATGTCAACACAGGAAAACATAAATATAAACTTGACCACCGGGGCGGTATCAAACATTTCGACTTCAGTGCGGATGGACAAACACTCGTGACATTGGGTAGGGGGAGCCCATTCATAAGTACCATTCTTTATCACGTAGATTCAGGTGCTGAAAAGCAGGTCAAAGATATGCACATGAATGATATAGACTTTATTCAGGCTTACCATAAGACCTTCGATCGGAATAATAATATACTGGCAACAGGAGAATTGGACAACACAATCTATTTGTGGGATTTAGTTGAAGGTATACGCAAGAAGACTTTTGAAGGAGACACAAGAAGTCTTTATAGCCTCGCGTTCAGTCCGGATGGAAAAACAGTGGCAGGCGGCGGTGAAAATCACCTTCAACGGGGTGAAGACGGGAATTTCCGTAGTGATGGGACGCTCGATGTGTGGGACGTGGTGAAAGGAGAACGGAAACATAAATTTTCTGGTGAAAATATGTTTAGTATTCGGAGTCTCACCTTTAGTCCGGATAGCCGTCTATTAGCCGGTGGTGATCGGTTCGGACAAATCCACTTAGTGGACCCAAACACAGGCAAATACATAAAAAGACTTGAAGGGCATAGCGATGAAGTTGATGCCATCTCCTTCAGTGCGGATATGCGGACGTTTGCGAGTGGCAGTATAGACGGAACCCTCTATATTTGGGATGTCGCTTCCGGAGAAAAAAAACTGACAATTGACGGATTTGTCAATCCGTTCACAAGTGATGATAGTTTTGGCGTGAGTGCGGATGGCAAAACAATCGCTACATGGGGCAGTCAGGGGAGCTGTTTATGGAATGCAACAGCGGGTGGACGTAGAAAAACGCCTATCAATAGTTCATTGGACGGGCATCATCACCTCGCGGGTTCCCCGTATTATAAGGACGGAAATTTCATTGTAGCTAAGAAAGCTGATTGGTTCACGTGGGATCGAGGCGAAGTGGAACCAACTGTTTTCTTTTTACAATCTCCGAAGGGTATTTTGAGTTACGCCTTTAGCCCAGATAAGAATACAATCATAATCGGGAATGCGGATGGGACCTTCCGAATGTTTGATATGAATAGGCGAGACTATCAAAAGCAGTACATTGAGGCACACAAGGGCGGTGTCGTAGGTGTGGCATACAGTCCGGATGGCAAAACAATCGTCAGTGCAAGTGCGGATAAGACTATCAAATTGTGGGATGCGAACACAATTACGAAACAGAAAGTCTTTTCAGGAGATATGGGTGCCCTCACAGATATGGCGTTGCGTCCCGATGGCAAAACAATCGCTGCTGTAGATAACACGGCAACCATCTATCTGTGGGATATAGAGACAAGCACGGAAAAGAAGTTTCGCATAGCGCATGGTGCCGGTGTCATAAGTGTAGCGTTTAGTTCCGATGGGCAGCGGCTTGCGGTTGGTGGTGTAGATGGTGCTGTCACTATTTTAGATGCGGAGACGGGCGTATCTCAGCAGCGGTTCACGGGGCATCAGGCACAGGTGAAGGTTGTTGGGTTCGCTGCGGACGGGAAAGTGCTTGCAAGTATGAGTGATGATGGTATTTTCTTTTTGTGGGATGTCGTTGCAACACAGTGAAGTTCGGAGTCTTTTTAAATGAAAACCTGATATCCATAGCGAGAAAGATGAAACATAAATGGAATTTGTTAAGTCTTTTATTCTTGTTGTTTTTGGGGTGTTGATTCTGCTTGGCGGCGTTACTTTTATTCTTGCTCTTTCGTTCATGGTTATTTCTGCTGTTTGGTATGCGGCGACTCTATTTTTCTACGCACTTTTCTCGTTAACGGAATGCCCTCACTGTGCAAAAGCGATAAGAAAAAAGGCTATCAGATGTCCACGTTGTGGGAGCTCCTTGACAGAGGAAGAACTTCAAGAAGAACTGAACCCTGAACTTTATGCTCGCGTCAAAGCTTTCATAGCAGAATTCTGGTCTACGTCAGAGGAAAAACTCAATCCGAACACGCTGTTGGTGGACGATTTAGGGATAGCGGGTGACGATGGTTATGAACTCCTTGAGGCGTTTTGTGAAGCATTCGAGATCCAAAATATGTGTGAGATTGTCCCTTCGGAATATTTCGGTACGGAAGGATTTAACCTATATGAAATATATGTTGTGCTCTACTACTTGATATTCGACAGAGAAAAATTTGACGATTACGGTGTTGATACGTCACTTACTTTGCGAGATTTAGTAAAATCGGCTGAAGCAAAAAGGTGGATACACTCGGAAGCGAGGTGAAGTCGTCAGCCTCCGCGATACAAAAAATATGGACAAACCCGATATTTTGTGGTATCATTAAGTACACACATACTGTGAAAGATATTCAATACCTCGGTTTCGAGGCGACAAGTTCTCAAAAGGAGTATGAGTTTTGAATCGACGATCTGCAAAGAAACACGTACGAGCGGATAACGCGAAACGGATACGCAACCGCTACCGTAAAGCAACACTGCGAACAGTGCTCAAACAGACAGAAACCGCACTTGAGGAAGGCAACGTTGAAGAGGCACAAGAATTGTGCAAAACCGTAGCAAGCCTCTTGGATAGAGCAGCGGGTAAAGGTGTTATTAAAAAAGGGACGGCAAATCGCCAAAAATCCCGGCTCACCCGTAAGTTGCATGCTATCACCGCGGCAGCAGCGTAATCTTAGTGCTCTATCGGATGACTTGGTGCCAAAATAAAAGAAGGGAAACTCGCGAGGGATCGGGACCGTGATCCACGAAACCTCGCGTTATCGCGAGATATGAACGCGCGCGAAGTCGCCTTAGAATGCTTACTAACCCTCTCCCATAGCAGCACGTCAATAGCATCTGTCGTTGACACTGCATTCGGACGGCACGCTATCGAAGGACGCGAACGTCGTCTCATCAATGGACTCGTCTACGGCGTTATCCGATGGCAAAAACAGCTCGATTGGGTGCTGGATCAGTTTATCAATCCGAGATTCGAATTAGATGACCGCCACCGTAATATCTTACGTCTCGGCGCGTTTCAGCTGCTACATCTCGACGGCATACCGGCACACGCTGCTATTTTTGAAACCGTCCAACTCGCTACCTCCCATTTGCGACGCAACAGGGGACGGAAAACCTCAGGTTTTATCAATGCCGTCCTCCGCTCCGTGCAACGCGAAGGAGCGACACTCGCCTATCCGCCGCTTGACGTGAACCCAGCGGCACATATCGCCTGCTCGCTATCCTACCCAACATGGTTGGTCAAACGGTGGCTTCAGACGCGCGGCGTTTCGTGGACGTTGGCGTTCTGTCGCGCCAGTAACCAGATTGCACCACTCGCACTCCGCATAAATACTCACCTGACAAAACGTGAAGATGTTTGCCAATCCTTAGAAGCGATCGGCATCACGGCGACCGCCTCAAAAATTGCACCCGATGGGGTAACCTTTGCAGAGGGTGCTATTACTGCTTTTGATACGCCTGGTGAACAGACCTTAAAAGATATAATCAACCGAAAGGACATCTATGTCCAAGATGAGAGCGCGATGTTAGTGGCGCGCCTGCTCTCGCCGGGGAATGCGGAATGTGTAGTAGACTTGTGCGCTGCACCGGGTGGTAAGACGACGCATCTCGCACATCTCATGGGCAATACCGGGAAAATTATCGCTGTTGATGTATCATCCGAAAAAGCTGCCTTGTTACAAAAAAACTGCCGACGTGTCGGTGCACGTAACGTTGATACCCGTGTGTTGGACGCGACAAAATCCGATCTCGGTTTTATTAATATAGCGGATGCCGTGCTAATTGACGCACCCTGCTCAGGGTTCGGGACACTTCGGCGGCATCCTGACATCCGATGGAATAAAACGCTTGAGCAGCTTCACTCCCTCAGCGAAATGCAATATAGCCTGTTAAAAAACGCAGCGAAACACATAAAACCCGGTGGGATCCTCGTTTACAGTACCTGTAGCATAGAACCCATCGAAAACGAGAAAGTTATCCAGCGATTTTTGACAGATTTTCCGATGTATACCATAGAAAATGCTAAAGATTTTCTACCGGATGTTCCACCAAGTGTAATAACACCGCAAGGCTTTGTTCAGACATTCCCACACGAACACGGCGTTGATGGCACGTTCGCCGCACGCCTCCGAAAAGAAGTTTAGAAGTGTGCGAAAGTCAGGAAGTTAGAATTCTCCAACTTCGCAACTTCCTAACTGATACCCGTAAATTAAAAAGCGGATTTTCTTTAAAGCATCAGTCAAAACCGTAGCCTGTAATGAAGCAGATCGCTTATGGGGTTTTTGCTGGGGGTGTTTTTGCTTGGGTGTTTCTGCGTATTGCTTGGGTGTTTCTGCGGATTTCTTCGCGTACGCCGCAAAATGGAGGGCGGATCTACGGGAAGACACGTCAATATCTAAACCTACCTTACCGAACCGCAAGGAAAATTAAAAAATTGATTTTAAATTGTATGCCATTACCGACCGACACAGTTGTGAACCGACTCCGTTAGTCGATGTCGTTGCTGAATTGCTGGATGCCGGAGTCACCGCTATCCAATTGCGTGAGAAGGATTTAGACGATACCGAGCTGATCGGACTGGCGCAACCGATCGCCGAGTTGTGCCGAAATTACGAGGCGAAGCTTTTCATCAACACATCCGATAAAGTGCTCCAGCGGAGCACCATGTCTATAGTGGGTGCAGCAGGGGTTCATCTGCCAGCGAATGCAGAATCGGTAGAGACGGTAAAAACACAAACAGGTGACAACCTCTATGTCGGTTGCTCGGTACACAGTCTTGGCGCAGCACAAAAACGGAAGACAGAAGGCGCAGATTTCGTGACTTATAGTCCTATCTATCGGACAGCAAGCAAACCCGGATACGGTCCAGCAGTCGGTGTAAAGCCCCTCGCCGAGGTGGCAGAAACTGTTAAAATACCGGTCTTCGCGTTAGGTGGGATTACACCGGCACGCGTCGCTGAATGCTTGGCTGCAGGTGCTTCCGGGGTGGCTGTCATGTCAGGTGTTATGACCCCTATAGGCGCAGGAGAACAAGCGAGACGCTATCTCTCTGAAGTCACGCGATCATGATCATCGTGATGGCGTGCTTCAGCAGATGTTTTATGTTAGCAGGCGAAAAATATGAAACAGATTCTAACGATTGCAGGCTCAGATTCAGGTGGAGGTGCTGGCATTCAGGCAGATATCAAGGCGATTTCTGCAAATGGCGGCTTTGCGATGTCCGCGATTACCTCCGTTACAGCACAGAATACGGTGGCAGTGACCGACGCGTTTGATTTACCGATTTCGCTGATTGAAGCACAATTGGACGCTGTCTTCACGGATTTCGACGTAGCCAGTGTTAAGACAGGAATGCTCTCCTCGTCAGGGATTGTTGAGGCGGTCGCTCGGAAGTTACGGGAGTATACACCGCCTGCCATTGTTGTGGATCCGGTGATGATCTCCAAAAGCAAATTTCCACTGTTAAAAGAGGAGGCGATTGATAGCCTCAAAACAGCCTTGATTCCGCTTGCGACAGTGATTACACCTAACGTCTACGAGGCGGAATTGCTTGCACAACGGGACATCCGAAATATAGATGACGCAAAAAGTGCTGCGAAAGCGATTGCTGAACTCGGTTGTCACGCCGTTCTCGTCAAAGGTGGACACCTTATCGGAGACGACGCAACGGATGTACTTTATTGCAATGGCGAGTGGTCTTTTTTTCAAGCGGAACGCGTTGAGACAGAAAACACGCACGGCACCGGTTGCACCTACTCGGCGGCAATCGCGACACACCTCGCGCACGGAAACCAAGATTTAATGGATGCTGT
Source organism: Candidatus Poribacteria bacterium (assembly GCA_965208735.1). Classification (GTDB taxonomy): domain Bacteria; phylum Poribacteria; class WGA-4E; order WGA-4E; family WGA-3G; genus WGA-3G. Next base: position 1,676,953 of record CBDBPM010000002.1, on the reverse strand, counting down.
CAGGACAGCGAAGACATATATTACCGGTGCTATTCAGCACGCCTTGGATATCGGGCACGGACACGGACCAACCAACCATTTTTTTCGGGCGTAGGGACTGGCTTACCCGGTTTCCCCTACAACTGCTGTCGTCCCTCAAACCCGTCCTCAATCTCATGCCAGTAGCGGATCTTCTTTTCATTGATCCGCCAACAGAGGTAGACCTCTCTACCTTCGCGGAGGTGTGGGAAATCGACCAATCCGGGGTCAAGTCCTTTCAGATGACAACCGCGCGCCGCAATTCGTTCCAAAATTTCCTCAAAGCGGGCAGTCGCTTTAAGGAGCGCGGGGGTGTGCTTACTGCCACCGTTAGAGGAGACGACCTCCAAAAGTGGCGTAATTTCTGCATGGAGTGCTGCGAGTTGGTTTCTTATGGCTCTTAACAGGGAAATCTCATCAACTAATTCGGGGATACATTGGTTGGCTTCTTCAAGCGTAAAATATCGTTTTTCCTGCATCTTTAGTTTCCTTTCTTCCATAGTTCCTCTCAATTTACACGAATTTACCTGAAATGTCAATTTATTAGTTTTCAGTTGTCAGCTAAAGAGGGTTTTGATAGTTGAAAATCCTCTTTGAAACTGTTAACATATCTGAAACGCTAACGCACTGAAAAGAAATTGCGCGTCTATCAGAAACCCAAAACTGACAACTGAAGACTCTCACTGCAAGGCAAACTGATAACTATTAAAAAAATGGAAAACGAAACGAAATCCACGGAGCAACAACATCAAAACGTCACCCGTGCTGCAGGAGTTGTTAGTATCGCTGTGATGGCATCTCGGATATTGGGTCTCGCCCGCGAAACAGCGATCGGTTACTACTTCTCTTCAAAGGTCAGTGCGGACGCTTTTTACCTCGCCTTCCGAATACCGAACTTTCTGCGTGATATGTTCGGTGAAGGCATCTTGAGCAAGGCGTTTATTACCACATTCATCGCGACGGAAGCCGAAGACGGCGAAGAGGCGGCGTGGCATCTTGCGAACCGCATCTTTAATCTGATATTTCTCGTCTTAATTGGTATCACAATTCTCGGTATCGCTTTTGCCCCGGTTATTGTTGATGTGTTGGCACGAGACAATTTCGATAATAGTAGGGACTGGGGCACCCAGCCCCTACAACATTTCGGATTTGACAGTAAAATTGAACTGGCAATCTATCTTACCCAGTTGATGTTTCCGTATCTTTTGTTTGTATCGTTTGCAGCAATCGCGATGGGATTGTTGAATAGCAAGGGACGGTTCGGTATTCCGGCGTGTGCCTCCGCCTTCTTTAATGTGAGTTCTCTCGCTATCGGGATAGGCGGTTATTATGTGTGTCCACTGTTAGATATTCACCCTGTAACGGGTATGGCTTTCGGTGTAGTTGTCGGGGGAATCCTTCAATTTTTGATTCAAGTACCGTCCATGTCCCGTGTCGGATTTCGATATCGTCCGATACTCAGTTTGCGAGATCCGAGAGTGCTTCAAGTCCTGCATCTAATCGGACCCGCTGTGTTAGGGGTTGCAGCCGTACAGGTGAACCTGCTTACGAACACCTTCTTTATCACCTCAGATTCAGGGTGGTTGACGTGGATTAGTCGGGCGTATCGCGTTATGCATCTCCCGATCGGGATATTCGGTGTGGCGATTTCAACAGTGGCACTCCCGCAACTCGCGAGGCTCGCAACAGCAGGAGAGACGGAGCGTTTCCGCAACGCGATCTCTTATGCACTCCGGTTAATGCTTGTCTTGACAATTCCGGCTGCAATTGGACTCATGGCGTTGTCAGAGCCGATCTGCCGTTTGCTTTACGAATGGGGAATGACTGTTGAAGAAGATACGATCGGAACAGCGGGGATCCTATTCATCTATGCGTTCGGTCTGTGTGGGTTTTCCACACTAAAGATCGTTACAGATGGGTTTTACGCCTACAAAGACATCCGCGCACCCGTTGTCGTTAGTATCTGCGCCGTTACACTCAATATCTGTCTCAACTATCTGTTTATCTTTCGCGGATTCTTCTTGGACCCGCGCGCCGTGGTATTCTCAACAGTTTTGACCGTAACCCTAAATTGTGCTATCCTATTGCTACTGCTCCGCCGAAAAGTCGGAGGATTAGGGTTACAATCGGTCGTCCCACTGACGCTTAAAATCTTGACAGCTTCAGTGGTAATGGGGTTTCTCTGCTGGCTGGCAAACGGAGTCATCGAAAGCGATTGGCTCGGCACGGAAGGCATCATCCCACGCACTATTGGTGTGTTTATACCTATCGGATTGGGCCTCATTGCACTCGCCGGAATGTATAAGTTTTTAAAGGTCTCCGAATTTGATGACATCTTGAATGTATTCAAACAGCGACTCGGAGGTTGAGATACCTTCTATCTACCCGAATGACGCTAAATCTAACCGAAAATTAATAATATTGAAAAAAAGATCATAACGAGGTTCCATAATTAAAAAATGCTAACGAAACGAATCATTCCATGTTTAGATGTGCGCGCTGGAAAAGTCACGAAAGGCATCGCTTTTCAGGGAAATGTTGATGTCGGCGACCCTGTTGAAATGGCGCGTTTTTATTATGAAGGCGGTGCCGATGAACTCGTCTTTTACGACATCACGGCAAGCAATGAACGACGCGATATAATGATTGATGTCGTCTCCGCTGTCGCCGCTGAGATTTTTATCCCTTTTTCTGTCGGCGGTGGGCTGCGGACGCTTGAAGATATGCGGCGCGCCCTGCTTGCAGGCGCAGAGAAGGTGAGCATAGACTCTGGTGCCGTGCGGAACCCAGAACTCATCGCAGAGGGGGCACGGGCGTTCGGTAGCCAGTGTGTCGTGCTGAGCATGCAGGTCAAGCGGGTCCCGAAAAGTGAGCAGATTCCGAGCGGCTATGAAATTTACATAGATGGCGGCAGAACACCGGTCGGTTGGGATGCACTGGAATGGTCAACACGCGGTGTTGATTTGGGCGCAGGTGAAATTGTCGTCAATAGCATCGATGCAGATGGCACAAAAGCCGGATATGAACTCGAATTGACAGGTGCTATCGCGGATCTCGTGCCAGTGCCTGTGATCGCTTCTGGCGGGGCAGGTAATCCGCAGCACCTACGCGATGTCTTTGTCGAAAGCAATGCCGATGCCGCGATTGTTGCCTCTATCACACACTACGGCGAATTCACGATTGAAAGCATCAAAACCTATTTAACAGATGAAGGTGTGAGCGTCCGAGATACATGGTAAAGTAGTTATCGGTCATTGGTTATCAGTTTTCAGTTAAAGAGGGTGCTGTGGTCTGAACTGTAAACTGGACTGCCACAGAATGTTAACTGATAACTGAAAGCGAAGCGAACTGACAACTGATAACTATTAAAATGGAGGAAATATGAAGCCACAATTACCTGATTCAAGAAATGAAAACATTTTAATCCACGTTAACGGTGAACTCTTACCCCGTGAAGATGCAAAGATCTCTGTATTCGACAGCCTCGTCCAAGGTGGAGATGGTGTCTGGGAAGGTTTGCGCGTCTACAACGGAAAGATTTTTGCACTGGACGCACATCTCGACCGACTCATAGATTCCGCGCACGCCATGGCATTCGCAAATATCCCGACGCGCGAGGAAGTTAAAAAAGCAATCTTTGAGACGCTTGCAGCTAACGGCATGCGGGACGGCGTTCATATCCGTCTAACGCTCAGTCGCGGAAAAAAAGTTACCTCCAGTATGGACGCGCGCGTCAATCAATACGGTACTACCTTAATTGTTCTCGCAGAGTGGAAACCCCCCATTTATGACAAAAGCGGTATCCGTTTAATCACCTCAGCGATCCGTCGGAACCCGCCGCAGTGTGTTGACTCGAAGATCCACCACAACAATCTGATTAACAACATCCTCGCCAAGATTGAAGCAAACGTCGCTGGCGTGGACGATGCGATTATGCTTGACATCCACGGATACGTTTCAGAGACGAACGCAACGAATATGTTTCTCATAAAGCGTGGACATGTCCTGACACCGCATGCCGATAGCTGCCTACCCGGAATTACAAGAGGTATGGTCATCCAAATCGCTCGCGAGGCAGGTATTCCACTGACGGAACGGAACGTCTCATTGACTGAGGTCTACACCGCAGACGAAGTTTTTACGACCGGGACTGTTGGCGAGTTGAGCCCAGTCTTGGAGGTTGACGGCAGGAAGATTGGAGACGAAGGCATCCGTCCCATAACGACTCGGTTACAGGAACTGTATGCAGAGCGGACTGCCAACGAAGGCGAACCGCTGCCATAGCTGCAATTTAGTAATTTTTTAAGGTCATCCGTTGTTTGAAAGTGGCAAAAAGTGCATCCAAGAATGCTTATAATTGAGTTACATCAAGAATGCTTGTGATTGAGTTACACAACGGAGGAAAACCAGTGATAGATCTGAATAATGTCCTGAATAATTCAGCATCCTTAGAAGTACATGCACATTGGGACCCGATTGCCGATGCGACTTATAACCTACATAAAGACTCACCAGAAAACGTTGAACTCTTCGATCTGTCGCCACACGAACCTATTAGAGAATATGAGGGACAGACTTTCAACGCCTTTCTTCCATCATCAACTGTGGCGGTAGGAGATGTTTGGGAACTGAATCTGTATAGTGTTATTCCGTTTCTTTCCCAATTTCACCCGGGTGCTACAGGCACGTTGCGTCACGGACAGAAAGGGGCTTTCGCCTGCCTACGCGCACTCTCGCGGGATTATGCGGACATCTCGTTCCGAATTCATGCAGAGTTTACCTTGGCAACCCGTCCCAATCCGGACTGGAAACCCGGTGGCCATGAGAGACAGATGGATTTAGCCCGCTTTATCCCATCGCAATTTGCTGGACGGTTGCTGATCAACTTGAAGGCAGCTTCTATTTGCGATTTTTCGCTTGCACTTCCGCCGCGCAATAGCAATGTAGACATCAATGACTTTGGGTATGCTGATATGGTCTTCGTGCCGCGCATGGAGCTCCTTGCCACGCCCACAAAAACACCGGACAACATTGAGTGGAAGGATGCCATCACATCCGAAGAAGCACGTAAAAAATTGGCGTTGAAACTCTACAAATTCGCTGAAATTAACTGGCTACCACTTGAGGCGGCAGTCGCAGAATCTGAAAAGACACAGCGTCCGATCCATGCAGTTCTTACATGGGGTCCATTAGACGATGAATCTTGCTGAGCGAACGGTAAAAACCTGAGAGTGGGTCCGCTCTCGAATTCGGAAGTTATAAAAACACTCAACGAGAATTTTGTAAATACCTGCGTGCTCCTCCGCGATTTGTCAGAACTAATAGAGGGTTCAGACACAGAACGCGTCACTCTCTTCGCTAAAACGCTCAAAGACAATTATATCTACCCAGTGGATATTCAGGTGCTGAGTCCTGAAGCCGAGGTGATTATACATCAACCAGATAACAAATTGCCAGATAGCAGGTTGCGTGGTGATCGGGTAGAAAGATATCTAATGTTGTTAGGTGCTGCTGCTAAGGGTGAGGTTATGGATTTCTCCAGCGAAAGCGAAGAATCAATGCCAGAATTGGATCTTAGTTTACGTGAAGAGTTGATGGCGGTTTTGAACGTCTTCCGTGGGCCGGGAGCCGGTTATCAGGATTATACACCTGTTGAGATTGACACTACGCCTTTTGAACAGGGTGGCACGTTGGTCATTGATATACAGGTAGGGGAGGCGGAAGCGACGGGTTCGTTTGACCTGTTTGCAGGTGAGGCTGAACTGCCGACAGAAGGATATCCAGATAAAGCACTCGCCTCGGCGTGGGATATTTCACCCGGCGACACAGGACAAATCCGGCACCCGTTTGCCTGTGGACAGAAGTTTAAATTAGGGGCAACAGGCAGTTGGCCCTGTAAGAAGGGGAGTACCAATGCCTTCCTCGCTCGAATTTCTATCGTTCCGAAGGAAACAGAAAAGACAGAAGCATCGTCATAGGCTAATGGGGACGTCGGTTGGGTTGAACGCAAGTGAAACCCAACATCTCACTAAACCCTTAAGTCGAATTCACGTCAAATAGGCAATCGACTTCTTTAGAATTGATGGCAATGTATCACAGTTCAAGGAGAAGACTATGCGACATCCGCATCGTTTCTGTTTTCTCGCAACCGTTTTCCTGTGCGTTCTTGCTTCTTTCAATCTCTGTTATGCGAACGACCTAATTGACGCAGAGAAGGTAGAATTTTTTAATTCTCAAGTAAAGCCTATTCTTCAGCAAAACTGTTTCCAATGCCACGGCGGCGAGGACGCTGTGGAGGGTGGACTCGAATTGACGAGTCGGGAAAAAATTCTCGAAGGCGGGAATTATGGACCCGCGGTGTCGTTAGAAAATCCTGCTGACAGTTTCCTGCTTGCGATGGTCGGGTACGGTCAAGAGACGGCACAAATGCCACCGGACGGCAGATTGAATGACGCATCTCTTGAAATTCTGGCGAAATGGATCAACTTAGGATTCCCCTATCCCGTTCAAGGGACAGACGTTCAACCGATTCCTAAAACAACATCAGATTATTGGGCATATCGTCCGCTAAAACGACCGCAAGTGCCATCAGTAGAAGCCTCCGCTTGGATCAGCAACCCGATTGACGCGTTTATTCTCGCGAAATTGGAGGCGAACAATTTAACCCCTGCCACACCCGCCAGCAAACTGACACTCATCCGCCGTGTATACTACGATCTCACAGGATTACCACCTTCGCCAGAAGCCGTCGAAGCGTTCTTGAACGACACAGCACCCGACGCTTACGAGAAACGCATTGATAAACTCCTGAAGTCGCCACGCTATGGTGAGAAGTGGGGACGGCACTGGCTCGACCTTGTCCGTTACGCCGAGACTAACGGTTATGAAGGCGATTCAGACAAGCCGTACGTGTGGCGATACCGCGATTACGTCATCAACGCTTTCAACCAAGATAAACCGTATAATCAATTCATCAAAGAACAACTGGCAGGCGATGAACTGGATACTGTGACGACAGAGACCATCATTGCGACTGGCTATCACAAACTCGGTGTTTGGGACACTGGACCCGCTGATCGGAAACTCGCACGATACGACTATCTTGACGATATTGTTTCGACAACAGGACAGGTGATGCTCGGTATGACAGTCGGCTGTGCCCGATGCCACGACCATAAAATCGACCCGATTTCGACGCGGGATTACTATAGCCTCCTCGCGTTTTTTCATGACATTACCCCAAACAACCATGGTCCCCTTGCTGACATTGGCACGCCTGAACAGCAGGCAGTGCGGCATAAATTACTCGCTGAAAAGCGGTTCGCAGAACAAGAAGCACAAGATAATCTCTTTCAGATACAGGAGGCCATTAAAATAGAGCTCGCGAAAAATCTTCCAGAGGCGATCATATCCGACATGCCAACGTCTCCGATACGCGAACTGACGTATCGCTTCTATCGCGACACCTTTGAGCAGTTTCCTAATGATTTTGATGCCTTAGAACCCGCCGCCGAAGGTAGACTCTTTAGCAACCTTTTCTCACTCGCACCTGCCAGCAGAAAGAAAGACATCGGCTTGGTTTTCGAGGGGGCATTACAGGTGCCAGAAGACGCGACTTATACGTTCCATATAAGTCTGCGAGGCGCGTGTCGATTGATTCTCAACGGTTATAGAGTCGCTGAATTGATCGGTGAGCGAGATGTGGAAATCGCACTCACGCGTGGCGATGTACTGATTCGTCTTGAATACTTCAACAAAGATTTAGATAAACCGCAGCTGGAAGTTGCGTGGTCTGGTGCTGACTTTGAGAAGCAGCCGCTTTCAACAAATGCTACCGTCAATTTTAATGAGTTGCTAAAAACACACGCAGCGCTTATTGAAACGAACGCATCGCTGAAGGCGTTAGTGGATCAACAGAAGGAACTAAAAAAACAGCGAGATCAGCGGCGACGACAGCGCGTGCCTTACGAACATCAGGCTTTAGCGGTTTCAGAGCGCGAGCAAACCCCGACACATATCCTTCGGCGCGGCAACCCGCATCTCGTCGGCCGCGAGATCAAACCGGCATTTCCCGCAGTGCTGAATCCGCCTGCTGTGCAGATGCCGACTGTTCCAGAGAACGCAAAATCGTCTGGGAAACGGCGCGTCTTCGCGGAATGGGTTACAAGTGCTGAGAACCCGATGACGGCACGTGTGATGGTCAATCGCCTCTGGCAATACCACTTCGGACGCGGAATTGTCCGATCAACCAACGATTTCGGACAACTCGGCACACCACCAACACACCCCGAACTCCTTGACTGGCTCGCGTCTGAATTCATCGCGTCCGGTTGGCGATTAAAAGCCATGCACAAATTGATAATGACCTCGAACGCGTATCGGATGTCGGCACAGAGCGATCCGAGATGCGTTCAAAAGGACGCGAACAATGATCTGTTTTGGCGATTCGACATGCGCCGCTTAACTGCAGAAGAGATTCGGGATACAGTACTCTATATTACTGGAAACCTGAACATAAAAATGGGTGGACCGAGTGTTTTTCCTGAACTGCCGGCAGAGGTATTAGCAACATCCTCAAGACCAAGGAGTGTTTGGGGAGAATCACCGCCGGATGAGGCGAATCGACGCAGTATTTATGTAAAAGTTAAGCGCTCGTTACTTGTCCCGATCCTGAACCAATACGATCAAGCGGATACCGATTCGAGCTGCCCGGTCCGTTTTTCAACAACCGTGCCGACACAATCGCTGACCATGCTCAACGGGAAGTTTATCAACGACCAAGCACTCGCTTTCGCCAACAGAATGCGCTGGGAGGGCGGTGTAACAGTTGAAGACCGTGTGCGATTTGGACTGCGGCTTGTGCTGTGTCGTGAACCGGAACCGGCTGAGATTCAACAGGCGTTGACATTCATGCAAGAACTTCAGCAATCCGATGGTGTGACACCAGAGGTTACCTTGGACCGATTTGCATTATTGGCGTTGAATTTAAATGAATTTATTTTTTTAGATTAATAGGGTATAATTTCGCTGCTGCTAAACAGAGATGTTAACATTGGAGATGTGATAATGAGCAGTCAATCTAAGACTAAGAGAGAAACACATTCAAAAGGTGATTTCTGTGGTCAAACCCGCAGAGAATTTATCGGCAATATCGCCGGTGGTTTCGCATCACTGGCATTGACCGGACTTCTGTCCGCTGACGGTTTTCTCGATTCACAAGCCATCGCGGCAGATGGTGTGACACCTTATCTCAATCCACTCACGCCGAAATCGCCACACTTCACGCCGAAGGCAAAGCGTGTGATTTTCCTGTTCATGTATGGTGGTCCAAGCCATGTGGATACCTTCGACTACAAGCCGATGCTCTACAAGCTCAACGACAAGACTGTTGAAGTGAAAACAAAAGGACGTGGCGGCGAGAGATCACAGGGACGTATTGTCAGTCCGAAGTGGGATTTCAAGCAGTACGGCGAATCAGGACAGTGGGTCTCAGGGCTTTTCCCGCATCTTGCAACCTGTGTTGACGACATCGCTTTTATTAAGTCGATGACTGCAGACTCACCCCTGCACGGTTCTGCGATGTTGATGATGAACGCAGGTCGTATACTAAGCGGTCATCCATCTCTCGGGTCTTGGGTGAATTATGGACTCGGCAGTGAGAACGAAAACCTTCCCGGATACGTTGTGATGCTTGACCGGACAGGCGGTCCCATCAGCGGCGCGAAAAACTGGAGTAGCGGCTATATGCCCGCCGTTTATCAAGGCACAGTTTTCCGTTCGGAGGGCGCGCCGATTCTCAATTTAGAACCTACGAACGACATTAGCCAAAGCGAACAGCGCAGGTTACTTGATCATCTACGTCAATTTAATACAACGCATCTCTCGAAACGCACCGACAACACCGATCTTTCCGCTCGGATTTCGAGTTATGAATTGGCATACAAGATGCAGGCTACCGCGCCTGAAGCAGTAGATTTGGAGAGCGAACCGGAGCACATCAAAACACTTTACGGGGTTAATGAAAAGGAGACGGAGGAGTTTGGCACAAAATGCCTTTTGGCGAGGCGATTGGTTGAACGCGGTGTACGGTTCATTCAGCTCTACTCCGGCGGCGCACATAATGATGACAATTGGGACGCGCACGGCGATATTGAGAGAAACCACAACAAGCATGCCAAAGCGACTGATAAACCGATTGCCGGTTTGTTGAAAGATCTCAAACAACGCGGGCTACTCGACGAAACACTCGTTGTCTGGGGCGGTGAATTTGGTCGCCAACCGACAGCGGAGTACGCCAAAGGCACAGGTCGGGACCACAATTCCTACGGCTTCACGATGTGGATGGCAGGCGGCGGGATCAAAGGCGGTATCAGCGTTGGTGAGACCGATGAACTCGGTAGTGCGGCGGCCACAGATCCCTTCCATGTCAGGCATTTACACGCAACAATCCTCCATCAACTCGGAATTGATCCGAACCGACTCACTTACTTCCACAGCGGATTAGATCAGAAGCTCGTCGGTGTGGAAGGCGCGGAACCAATTCGGCAGGTTATGGGTTGATTGTTATCGTTATTAAATCTCAAGGCGCACAAAAGCAAGATACGCACCTGACACAAGCACCCCAAGAAACAGCACCAATAGCAGTAAATCTGTTGCCGCCGTGTTGAAATCTCGGTTGAGACTAAGTCTATCTTTAAATTTGGGGATCGCCTCCGGATTGACAGGTTTCTGCGACATACCGTCACGAATCCCAATAATATGAAGACTCGCCGGGTCCGCTCTATCGGTGTCAATGACAAATTCTCGGTATTCACGGGCATAACGCTGCACGTTCTCAATAAATTGCAGATGCCGCTCAAACCCTGTCCCGGCAAAAGATTCAAAGAGGCGTTGGACGATTGATGTCGGTGAGATGCGGGTTATCGCACGCGCCCGTTTCCCTTGTTCAATCTGTCTTTTTAAATATGCCTCATTGTAGCGTTCATGTTCTTCTGCTTCTGAGGAAACATATTCGCCAAGTACGTGCACGGGTGGCAGAGTCTGTGAATCTCCATATTTATCTTGGTATGCTTCGCGCGCTGCATCTGCAAGCCGGATGCGCTGGTTCCAAAATTCCTCGTAAGCGATCGGTACCGACGTGCGACTGCCCATAGATGCCAAAGTGTTCGGCATAAACACCACAAAACTTACCCAGATTAACAGCAGAACGACGAGGCTCACGCCACTCTCTCGGACCGCGGTTGAGACGAGAAGTCCCAAAGCGATAAAGAGACACGTATAGAGTATAACAATACCGTACAAGATACCTAAACGTCCCCACGCCTCGGCATTGAGTTGTACTGTATCCGAACTGGAGATGAGAAGTAGGTTCATCAGCACTGAAATAGCGAATGGGATGTTGATACTGATGAATGCACCTAAAAATTTTCCGACCAAGACAATGTGACGCGGGATAGCGTTCGCTAATGTTAACCTCAGTGTCCCGCGTTCCAGTTCGCCGGAGATCGAATCGAAAGTGAACAAAAGTGCGATAAAACTCAACACATAGCCGACAATGAATGCCCAATCCAGTGTGGTAAAATCAGGACGAATGTTAAACAGATTTGGTGTCTCTTGTGGGTACCCCATCCGCCAGATGGGTGTCATGTTGGCGATCCTACGAGCATAGTTCGCTCCGCTGGCGTGTGTTGGTAGGAACGCCTCATCGCCTTCTGCACAGAAACGGAGCAGAGAAGGTGCTTTATGGAGATCGCCGGGTCCTTGTGTCGCGAGGCGATATAGACTGGTGCTGCGCGATGCTAAGGTCTTTACAGCATCCGCAGCAGCGTTGTGATACGCCTGTGTCCGCGCCGGGTGTTCACGCAGATACAGCACCGCATTCGTCAGCATCAATGCCAACAGTAGGACCGTCGCCAATGCGAAACGCAGGCTATTGAGGTTGTCGTAGAGTTCACGCTTTGCAATATGCCACATAAGTAGTCAGTTTCCAGTTACCAGTAATCAGTTTCCAGTTACCAGTAATCAGTTAGTCGTTTTTAGCCTCCGCAGTAAAGAGGTTAGCATCTTCCTCACCTCAATTATTGTGTCCATTAACCCAGCAAACAGATCTGTATCAAGGTACTTTAGGTCGCGAGCAAGGAGAATGAGATATTCTGTTTCATTCGCTGAACCCATTGCTATGTGAAGGAAACGCGCAAAGTCAGCAGAGCTGCCCCTGCCACAGCCTTCAGCGATATTTGTTGGAATCGATGCACACGCACGACGAATTTGGTTTGTCAGTCCATACATCTCTTCGCGAGGAAATCGAGATGTCAATTCATACATCCTCAACGTTAAATCATGGGATTTTTGCCAAACTTGCAACTTCTTAAAATCCTGCATATCTTCTCCTATGGTAACGTGAATTTGGTATAAAGTTGGATTATGTAGCGTCCACTGTTAATTTTGTGCTGTATACCCCACAAACTAACAGTTTGTGCTACGATTCACGGATACCCTATGATGCGGAAATAGAACCAGCAACGTATCCGAAATGATTAATCAAACTGGCGTTGAGGAGTATTAACTGAAAACTGGAAACTGGAAACTGTTAACTCCTTCACACTTCGCTTTTGATGAAAATAAGAACGATTCCCATAAATAAGACGAGGTTGGCTATCAGTAGGAGGAACAGGTCTGGTAATGCCCGTTTTGCATTCGTCCTAACGTCACTTCTTTCAAAAGTGAATTGAGGGAGTGTGCTCCAATCGACCGCGCCTTTATCGGCGACAAACCACTCTCGTGACGCGAACGCGTCTTTGGCGTAGAGATAGTCAATCACAACTTTTCGGTAACGTTGCGCTGCATTGAAAAAATCTCTGAGTCCTAATAAGTCGGTGCCTGCCCACGCCTGCGTCGCATCATCATAGATACCTACAGGTGAGAGTTTCAACAATATCCTATCCGTTGTGGCTTGTCGAACGTAAATTTCGTCAAGTGCCTGCTTACGGACGCGCCACGCTTTTTCGACTGTTCGGGTAACCAACGGTTCAACGAAATTGTAATACCGCTTAGCGACCGGGACGTACTTCTCAAAGTCCGGACGGATCTCTGAAATAACACTTATATTTTCAATATAAGTCCCCAAGGTTGCTGGATCCACATCCGCTTGGTGATAAAACCCCAATGCCTTGCTGAATTCCGACATCTCGCCAGCGATTCCCTCGTTTTCAAGGAACTTTTGACGTTCCCTTTCATATTCATCTATAATTTGTTGAATCTGGTTGTGAGCAGTTTTCACGCGCGCTTGGATGTCGCCGCCTGGGTTAACCGTCACTCGAATCAAATTCGGATACACGAGTAGGAGAAACCCCCATACAAACATCGCGAGCATCAACGCCGTACCGGTCCTACGCGTCGCTACGGAAATCAGCAACCCAATGAGATAGAACAGAGATAGGTACGCGAACGATGTAAGCACAATCCCGGCGATGCGGAGAAAATCAGCAGTTGACAGCGGAATCGAACGCGTCAACAACAGTAGGGCGAAAAGCAGACTCAATATCAGGGGAACTAACAGACACGCCATCGCACTGATATATTTCGCAAGTAAAATTTGCCCGCGTCCGATGGGCTGTGCGAGAACGAGACGCAGCGTGCCGCGTTCACGTTCCCCCGCAATCGCGTCGTAAGCGAATATTAACCCCATTAGGCTGAGGATAACCTCAAAGACAAAGACAATATCAATTGAAGAAAAGAAGGCGATAAACGGATTGTCGGTGCCGTGCATTTGGGCATCCCAAAGCGTGGGCATGAACCCATGATAGATACCGATGAGGTTTCCCAAGCGTTTATCTAATCCGACATTAAAAATGCTCAACGGATTCGGGGCACGGTCAACGATCACGTACGCAGTAGAATAGGTCTTGGAATTGTGTAAATCCTGATGATGCTTTTTGAGGGCATCGTTGTAACTCTCCAAACGTTGTTCGTAATCTTGCGTAAGCACTACTGTGTTTGCAACAACGAGCAACAATGTGATGAGCAAGACCGCCGCGAAGCGGAAGGTCATTAGATTGTCAAGCAGTTCCCTACCGATCAATGTTTTAAGCATTTTGTATCACACCTCAACGCGTACAAACGCGAGATACGCCCCAGACAGAAGCACTAAGACAAATAGCGTTAGCAGTAACAATTCCATTGCTGCAGTATTGAAATCTCTGCTCAAATTAAGCGTATCTTCAAATCTTGGAACGGATTCTGGACTGATAGGCTTCTTGGACATACCTTCACGTACGCCCAAAATATGAAGACTTTCTGGGTCGGCTCTATCGGTATCCGCAACGAATTCCCGCAATTGACGGGTATAACGTTGTACGTTCTCCGCAAATTGCAAATGCCGCTCAAATCCGGTTCCAGCAAACGATTCAATCAGGTGCTGAAGAAGTGTAGCGGGTGAGATGCTGGTGATGGCACGCGCGCGGTACACTTGAGAAGTCCGGTATTTTAATTGTTCTTCCTGCCTGCGTTCGTCTCTTTCAGCGTTTTCGGTGTAAAACTCGCTTTTCGCCCTTAACTTGCTGTCGTCCAATTCACTGGACCGACGCCTCTCCTTATATTTTTCCCATAAGTTCTCTTGAATCGGGTTCCGCTGCTTCCAATACTCATCGAAGGATGTCGCAGGCGAGAAGCTGCTTGCGATTGAAGCGAGGGTACTCGGCGTAAAAACGACAAACGTTACCCATGTCAACAGCAGTATCATCAGACTTACCGCGCTCTGTTGCACGCGCGCCGAGACTAACAGTCCTAACGCCACAAACAGACTCGTGTACAAAAGCGCGAGACAGAAAATGATACCTAAGCGTCCCCACGCTTCTGTTGTCAGGTGAACAGTATTTGCAGTAGAAATCAATAAAAGGTTCACTAACGCAGCAAGTGCAAACGGGATGCTAATGCTGAGCAATGCCCCTAAGAATTTGCCGATAAGGACAGTGTGTCGCGGAATTGAATTGGCTAACATCAATCGGAGTGTGCCTTGCTCGCGTTCACCGGAGAAGGCATCAAAGGTGAACCAGAGGGCTATTAAACTCAAGATGTAACCGATGATGAATGCCCAATCCACTTGTGAAACCTTCGGTCCAACGTCCTTATTATGGAGGTTGGCGTCTGGATAGGACAGGCTCCAAATACCTTCGAGTAGCCGGTTGCCTTCTGCATCGGTCATAAACACAGGGGGTTCGTCCACTTCAACAGCATCAGGTAAAACAGGTTCACCGCCGTTTGCACAAAAGTAAAGGGGAGACGGCTTTTTGTAGAAGTTTCCCGGTCCGTATTGTGCCAGTGTATAGAGGCTGTCGTTGGCGCGATCCGTTAAATGATTCAAAGATTCGGTGACAGCATCCTGATATCGCTGTACCCGTTTTGGATGCTCTCGGAGATGTTTAACGGCATTGGTTACCATCAGTGCCAGCAGTAAAACGGTTGTTAGGGCGAATCGGAGGCTATTGAGATTATCGTAGATTTCACGCTTTGTAATATGCCACATAAGTAGTCAGTTACCAGTTACCAGTTACCAGTAATAACCAGTAATCAGTTAGTAGTTTTTAGCCTCCGCAGTAAAGAAGTTAGCATCTTCCTCACCTCAATTATTGTGTCCATTAACCCGACAAACAGATCTGTATAAGTAGTCAGTTTCCAGTTTCCAGTTACCAGAGAAGAGGGTTTTTATGAACCATTTCCTTCTTCTCTTAACTGGCCACTGGTTACTGGCCACTGGTACACTGGAAACTCCTTCACACTTCACTTTTGATAAAAATTAACATTATCACTGTAAAGAGAATAACATTCATTGTAAGCAACAGAAGCATGTCCGGAAGTGCTCGTTTTGCATTGATACTGGTATTGCTTCTCTGGAAGGAAAACTGAGGGAGGGCATCCCAGTCAGCTGTGCCTTTGTCAGCAGCGAACCATTGTCGCGATTCAAATATCTTTTGGTCATAAAAATAGTCAACGACTGCGCGCCGGTAACGTTGAACAGTGCTGAAAAAGTCTTGAATACCTTCTAAGTCAGTACCTGACCAGGCTTCGGTCGCTGCGTCATACAACCCAACCGGTGAAAACTTTAACAACATTCGACCGAGATTTGCGGGTTGGATGTAGATCGCCTCGAGTGCCGGTTTCCGGACAAGCCATGTTCGTTGGACGGTATTGATAGTTTCTCTATTGTAGAAGCCGTAATAATCCTGTACGCGTGGCACCTGCGGCTCAGATTCCGCTTTAATTTTTCCGGCGTACAATCCGGTTTGGTGGAAATAGAGCAATATTGAGGGTTTGTCCTCATCGTCCCAGAAGGTGTATTCAACACCTTCCAAGCCAAATCCCGAATCCATATCTTCACCGCCACGCGATGGCAGGCTTAAGACAGCATCATTGCGGATAAACTGCTTCTTTTCTCTATCCAATTCTTCCCACTTATGTTTGATTTGATTATAGACGGAGGTTTGCGTCTCCGGTTGCGGGACGATGTCAACTGCAGTAAGAATCAAATTTGGATACACAAGCACTAAGACTCCCCAGACGAACATACAAAGCATGAGTGCAGTGCTGGTTCGACGCGTCATCGCGGAGATGCATAAGCCGATGAGGTAGAACAACGACACATAAAGCAGCGATGTCAGGACAATCCCGCCGATGCGAAGAAAATCATCCGCGTGCAAGGAAACCGTAGTGGATGTCGTCAGCAAGATAATGGACAGGAGCAGACTTATCAACAACGGCACAAGTAGACAGAGCATCGCGCTGATGTACTTGGCAAATAGGATGTATCCGCGCTGGATTGGGTGCGTTAGCACGAGGCGTAACGTACCGCGTTCACGTTCGCCAGCGAGCGCATCGTAAGCGAAAATCAGCGCGAGCAGGCTGAGTACCCCCTGAAAAACAAGCACAATATCAATTGAAGTGAAGAGGTTGAGAAACGGGTTATCCGCCCCGTGCTTCTCCGAATCCCAAATTGTCGGCACAAACGCGTGGTATACCTCTATTTTGTTCCCTACCTGCTTATCTAATCCGAGATTGAAAATGCTCAACGGGTTAGGTGGACGGTGGACAGTTAATTTTCGATAGTAAGGGGCGTAGGTTTTTCCCTCGCGTAATTCTTGGTGACTTTCGTTGACAGCCTTGTTGTAAGCGGTGAGTCGCTGTTCATAGTCCTTGAGGAGCACAACGGTATTGGCGACCACAAGCAACAATGTAATAAAGACTGCTGCCGCAAATCGGAATGTCATGAGATTGTCGAGGAGTTCTCGACGGATCAGTGTCATCAACATTTCTATTACACCTCAACGCGTACAAACGCGAGATACGCCCCAGACAATAGCACTAAAACAAATAATGTTAGCAGTAACAATTCCATTGCTGCAGTATTGAAATCCTTACTCAGATTAAGCGTATCTTCAAACTTCGGAACTGCTTCTGGACTGACAGGTTCCTGCGACATACCCGTTCTAACACCAAAGATATGAAGACTTTCTGGATCCGCGCTATCTGTGTCGACAATGAATGTTCGGAATTCTCGTATGTAAATTTGGACATTTTCTAAGAATTGGAGGTGTCTCTCAAACCCTGTTCCGGCGAAAGATTCAATAAGGTTCTGTACAATCGTAACAGGAGAAATCCGAGTGATGGCGCGCGCTCGGTGTACCTCAGCAATTCGCCGGTTTAAGCGTTCTTCATGTAACTGCTCTTGTTGTTCTGCATCTTTAGTGACGTACGTACTATCTATCTCTATTCTTTTGATAGAACCCTCAGGCTCTTTATGGAGATTAGAGTAGTAGTCGCTCGATAGTTCCTCATGCAATTTCCATGAACGTTCTGAGAAGTCATAAGTAGGTCCTGATGATGTAGATCTACCCGCAATCGAAGCGAGGGTACTCGGCATAAATACCACAAATACCACCCAAACCAATAGAAGTACTACGAGACTCACCGCGCTCCGTTGCACCCGCGCCGACACAAGCATCCCCAATGCAAGAAAAAGGCAGATATAAAGGACAGCAACAAAGAAGATGATGCCTAAGCGTCCCCATGCCTCCGCATCAAGGTGAACACTACTTGACGTAGAAATTACCAAAAGGTTCACCAGCATGGCGAGGATGAAGGGTATGTTAACACTTATAAATGCCCCAAAAAATTTACCAATTAGCACGGTGTGCCGCGGAATTGGGTTAGACAAGGTGAGTCGGAGTGTGCCGCGTTCGCGTTCGCCGGAAATAGAATCGAAGGTAAACAGGAGTGCGACGAGGCTTAAAACGTAGCCAATGATGAAACCCCAATCCACTTTGGTAACCTCTGGACGTACATTATCCCGATTCGGAGTGGCAGATGGGTATGCGAGTATCCAAAAGCTTTTGAGTGTGTCGGTACTCCAACGGTGGTAACCTGCTTGTGCCCGATCTGACATAAACGCTTCGCCGCCCTCTGCACAGAAACGGAGATCAGACGGTTTTTTGTAAAGATTGCCAGGTCCCTCTTGCGCAAGGTCGTATAGGCTGCTCTCGGCATGAGCAGCGATGTGATTCTGGTGTCCGGAGACACGTTCGCGATATCGCTGCACCCGCTCTGGATGTTCCCGAAGGTGTACAACGGCGTTGGTCAGCATTAATCCAAGCAACAGGGCCGTTGCGAGCGCGAACCGGAGGCTGTTCAGGTTATTATAAATCTCACGTTTTGCGATATGCCACATTTTATTAGTTAACAGTTATCAGTTAACAGTTATCAGTTACAAGAGGTCTTTGATAGTTCCAAAGTAAGTACTGAAAACTGAAAGGTTTTTCGTAGAAAAACCGTCCTGACAACTGATGACTCTCCTATACTTCAGTTTTGATAAAAATCAGAAATATCACGATAAACAGAACGACATTAATCATGAGCAGTAGACACACATCCGGGATCGCTCGTTTTGCGTTTGTGTTGATATCATCTCTTTGAAAGGAGAACTGCGGCAGACCGCTCCAATCCGCCTCGCCCTTGTCTCCAGCGAACCATTGTCTCGATTCAAACACCTTATTATCGTAGAAATAGTTAATAACGCTCTGTCTATATTGTCTCGCAGCGTGAAAAAAATCTCTGACTCCGAGTAGGTCGGTTCCCGCCCATGCTTGCGTTGCGGCATCATACAACCCTACCGGCGAGAGTTTCAAATAGATTCTCTCGATATCGGCGCGTTGAATGAAAATTTCTTCGAGAGTAGGTTTTCGGATGAGCCATGTTCGATCCGCGGCATCAATCGTCAACGCGCCAAGGAACCCAAAATGTTTCTGTGCGTGCGGCATCTTCGGTTCATCTTTCTCACCAAATCCTTCAAAGTTCATGACACTTCTGTAGGTGTACAGCAGTATCGGAGAGTGGCTCCGAAAGTTAGCACCGCGCCAACCGAACCCTTTTAATTCATACCCCCAATCTTCTCCAGGAAAATCGTCGGTAGCCAGGTAGTGTTTGCGCTCTCTGTCGAATGTCTCCCAGATATTTTCAATTTGGTTGAAAGCGGATGTTCTGAGGGCATCTGGTGACTCCGGACGTGGGACCACAGTAAGAATCATGTTCGGATAGACTAAGACCAAAAAACCCCAGATAAACATTGACAACATCAATGCCGTACTTGTTCGGCGCGTCGCCGCTGAAATCAGCAACCCGATAAGGTAAAATACGGAAAGATACGCAACGGATGTCAAGATTATCCCACCGATGCGAAGAAAATCGTCACTGTTCAGAGATATAGCGGCGGATGTCGTCAACAAAATTATCGAGAGGAGTAGACTTATCAACAGTGGTACAATTAGGCAGAGCATAGCACTCATGTACTTAGCAACCAATATTTTACCGCGTCCAATAGGGTGCGTTAGGACTAAACGCAGTGTTCCGCTTTCGTATTCTCCCGCGAACGCATTATACGCGAAAATGAGTGCGAACAGACTCAGGATAACCTCAAAGATAAAAACAATATCCATTGAAGCGAACATATCCATGAACGGATTATCCGACCCGTGCATGCCAGCATCCCACAGCGACGGAACCAATTTGTGAGATACCTCTATCTCATTTCCGAGACGCTTATCAAACCCGACATTGAAAATACTCAACGGGTTAGGCGGACGGTCAACGCGCACTTCACCGACAGAATAGGTGATTTTCTCCTGCAGTTGACGTTGATGCATTTTGACAGCATCGTTATGACTTGCCAAACGTCGTTCATAATCTATAATTAACACAAAGGTATTCGCGACGACAAGCAACAACATGATGAAAGTCGCTGCCGCAAATCGAAAGGTCATTAAGTTGTCGAGGAGTTCTCGACGGATCAGTGTCATCATTTTTCTTACACCTCAACGCGCACAAATGCGAGATACGCTCCGGATAAGAGGACTATAACGAACAGCGTTAGCAACAGCAGATCGACTGCCGCTGCGTTGAAATCCTTACTGAGACTCAGCCTGTCCTCAAATTTTGGGACCGCGTCTGAACTGACAGGTTTCTTCGACATCCCTTCGCGAACACCTATGATATGGAGACTTTCTGAATCCGCTCTATCGGTGTCAACAACAAATTCGCGAAATTGTCGTGCGTAATGTTGTGTATTCTCCAAGAATTGTAGATGGCGATTAAAACCGGTTCCAGCGAACGATTCGAGAAGATGTTGCACAATCGCTACGGGTGAGATGCGGGTGATGGTGCGCGCAAATTGAGCCTGGGTGATTTTCTGAGCCAATTGTTCTTGGCTCAAGCGTTCCTGCTCCTGTGCTTCTTGGATAACGTGTTCACCTTCAAATTGCATTCTTTTAGCGGCTTCAGATTCTCCTGGGAGATGCGTGTCGTACCTTTCCCAACGTGCTTCATAAAGCTGGCCTCGGTGCTTCCAAAGTTCATCCGTGCTCATCGGTGATGAGAATCCACTCACAATCGCGGCGAGCGTACTCGGCATGAAAACCACAAAGATAACCCATGCCAACAGGAGGATTACAAGGCTCACCGCGCGCCGCTGCACACGCGCGGATACGAGTAAACCCAGGGCAAGAAAGAGACACAGATAGAGGATCGCGATTAAGAAGATGATGCCTAAACGTCCCCACGCGTTAGCATCGAGATGGACATCGCTTGACGTGGAAATCACCAAAAGATTCATCAACATAGCAAGGGATAACGGAATGATGATACTTATTAAGGCTCCCAAAAATTTGCCAATGAGCACGGTGTGCCGTGGAATTGGATTTGCTAACATCAATCGCAGCGTGCCGTGCTCGCGCTCACCAGAGATTGAATCAAAAGTGAACAGGAGCGCGATAAGACTCAGAATGTAGCCGATGATGAATGCCCAATCCACTTTGGTAACGTCCGGACGAATATTGATCAGATTCGGAGCAGCGACTGGATAGTCTAACCGCCAGAAGCCCTTTAATCCGCCACTGATGGACCAGAGAAAAGCCCCGCCGACAACAACTGGTAGAAAGGCTTCCCCCCCGTCCGCACAGAAACGGAGCGGGGACGGCTTTTTGTAAAGCAAGCCAGGTCCCTGTTGGGCAATGTCATACAAGCTGTCTGCCCGAACTGTTAAATCGTCCAGAGATTTCGTGACCGAAGCACGATACTCCTGGATTCGATTCGGGTGCTTTTGGAGATGCACAACAGCATTCGTCAGCATCAGTGCTAATAAGAGGATAGTTGTCAGAGCGAACCGTAAGCTATTAAGATTATCATAAAGTTCGCGTTTTGCGATATGCCACATAAGTAGTCAGTTTCCAGTTTCCAGTTTCCAGAGAAGAGGGTTTTTATGAACCATTTCCTTCTTCTCTTAACTGGCCACTGGTTACTGGCCACTGGAAACTCCTTTACACTTCACTTTTGGTGAAAATCAGAAATATTATTACAAACAGAACGACGTTGATAATCAACAGTAGAAATAGATCTGGTAATGCTCGCTTTGCATTTATGCCTATATCACTTCTCTGAAAAGAAAATTGGGGTAGCGTGCGCCAGTCCGCTGCGCCTTTGTCCGCGGAAAACCATTGACGCGACCCGAACACCTCTTTATCGTAGAAATAGTCAATTACTGTCTGTCGGTACCGCCGTGATGCGTCGAAAAAATCTTGGGTGCTGAGAAAGTCTGTGCCTGCCCACGCTTGTGTCGCAGCGTCATATACCCCTACGGGTGAGAGTTTCAACAAGGTTCTATCTATTTTCGCAGGTTGGACAAAGATGTCTTTCAGTCCTTGACTTCTAACGATCCATGTGCGTTCTGCGGTGCTGATCGTCAGCGGCACGAGGAAGCGGTAGTAATTTTGGGCGTACGGGACTTTTGGTTGAGATCTCTCATCAATTTCGTCAAAGTGTGCGCCAGCCTTGTAGTAATAACGGAGTGTTTTTGAATCTTCCCTGAAGCGTTTGAAGTTGTACCCCACCCATCCTATGCCAAAATTTGTACTCTCGCCTGGCACTGGGTCATTTGTGAGGAACTCTTTGCGTTCTGTGTCGAAATGCTCCCACATCTGTTGAATCTGGGAAAAAACCGATTTCGCACGCGGTTCTGAATCATGCAACGGCTCAAGGGCGGCAAGGATCATGTTTGGATATACCAGCACCAAAAAGCCCCAGACAAACATAGAAACCATTAGCGCGGTACCCGTCCGACGCGCTACCGCTGAAATCAGTAAACCGATGAGGTAGAATACCGACATATACGCCACCGAGCTAAAAACAATTCCACCGATCCGGAGAAAATCAGCTGTTTTTAGGAAAATTGAACCTGTACCTGTCAGCAGAATTACCGCAAGCGATAGGCTTATCAATAGAGGGATCAGCAGACACACCATGGCACTTATATATTTGGCTAACAGGATGTGACTTCGACGGACGGGATGTGTCAGGAGCAAGCGTAACGTGCCGGATTCGTGTTCCCCAGCGATCGCGTCGTACGCGAAAAGTAGTGCCATTAGGCTCAGGACCACCTCAAAGACAAAGACAATATCAATTGAGAAAAAGATATTGAGAAAAGTCGTATCCGATCCGTGCATCTCGGCATCCCACAACGTCGGCACAAAACCGTGATGAATCGCCACTTGGTTTCCCAAGCGTTTATCCAGCCCAACATTGAAGATACTCAACGGATTCGGTGCCCGGTCAACAACTACGTCACCTGCCGAATAGGTTTTCGTGTCCCGCACTTTCTGCTGATGCGTTTTGACAGCGGTATTGTAACTTTCTAAACGCTGCTCGTAATCTCTGATGAGCACAGCAGTATTTGCAACAACAAGTAACATTGTAATGAAGACTGCCGCCGCGAAGCGGAAGGTCATTAGATTGTCAAGAAGTTCTCGGCGGATAAGTGTTAGCATTATGAAGTTTCCCCTATAACAGTTTACCAGTTGCTTCCTTTTTCAGCAAATACAAAACGCTTTTACCGGCGACGTTTCAAACCTTGTTGGTAGGTCTTAGCGTACTGATATAGCAGTATTTGATCAGTGTCATTGATATGTTATAATCCGATCTAACGCGTTTTCTTCATTAGTATTTAGAAATCTGAGTTTAATACTAATACTCACACTATATAGTGACGCGCGCAATGGACAAAAGAGTTGCATAATTTTACCTGAGTTTGATAAAACTATTAGAAGTTATCGGAAGGTGATGCAATAAGCAGTGGAGCACTGCTTTTGGTATGGGTTCACTTACTTCGTTATACCATACCAGTTCTTTTCTACTCTTATTATTTATCGGGCTCACGTTTAAAAGGGAAAATCTACAAATTTGAAAATATGTGGAATTGGTCCACGAGTCAGGAGAATAAAGGGACAAGTATGTATTGTAAACAGTGGGAAAAAGAAATGGTGGGCTTACCTGGAATCGAACCAGGGACCTCACGCTTATCAGGCGTGCGCTCTAACCGTCTGAGCTATAAGCCCACAAGAAGTGTCTTGAAAAGGAGAGATGTTCGCGAAGACACAGTTATGCTTTCTTTACCAAAAAGCACTATTAATTATACACCTCAAAAGCGGATTTGTCAAATTAATTTGTTAAAGTTGGGTAAAGAGAAATTGGAAAACAGAGAAATCAGATTAAGAGCAAAACGTTAAGGAAAATGAGATTGGGAATATAATCGGGGATCGGGGTGTTCGATATGGAGAAGAAAAAGTTCAATGAAAGTTAAATAGTTTTGGTGCGTGTCTTGTAAGGTAAAGAGCGTTTGAACATAAGGACTGTGTGAGAATCATTATGTTAATGCTCCTTAGAAAGGAGGTGATCCAGCCGCAGGTTCCCCTACGGCTACCTTGTTACGACTTCGCCCCGATCATCGGTTTCACTTTAGAGAGTTCCCTCCCCGAAGGGTTAGGTCACCCGCTTCGAATGCTACCAATTTTCATGGCGTGACGGGCGGTGTGTACAAGGGCCGGGAACGTATTCACCGCGACCTGCTGATTCGCGATTACTAGCGATTCCAACTTCATGCAGTCGAGTTGCAGACTGCAATCCGAAGTGGGGTCGGCTTTTTGGGATTTGCTCCACCTCACGGTTTGGCGTCCCTCTGTACCGACCATTGTAGCACGTGTGCAGCCCAGGGCATAAGGGCCATGCGGACTTGACGTCATCCCCACCTTCCTCTGGCTCGTCACCAGCGGTCTCTTTAGAGTCCCCAGCATTACCTGTTGGCAACTAAAGACAAGGGTTGCGCTCGTTGCGGGACTTAACCCAACATCTCACGACACGAGCTGACGACAGCCATGCAGCACCTGTCATAGTGTCCCGAAGGAAAACTATATTTCTATAGCGGTCACTGCGATGTCAAGCCCTGGATAAGGTTCTTCGCGTTGCTTCGAATTAAGCGACATGCTCCACCGCTTGTGCGGCCCCCCGTCAATTACCTTGAGTTTTAACCTTGCGGCCGTACTCCCCAGGCGGGGTACTTAATGCGTTAGCTACAGCACAGAGGGAATCAACACCCCCTACACTTAGTACCCATCGTTTACAGTAAGGACTAGCGGGGTATCTAATCCCGGTTGCTCCCCAAACTTTCGCGCATGAGCGTCAGTCTTAGACCAGAAAGCCGCCTTCGCCACGGGTGTTCTATATGATATCTAAGCATTCCACCGCTACACCATACATTCCACTTTCCTCTTCTAGACTCAAGTGAGGTAGTTTCAAACGCAATGGCTCGGTTGAGCCGAACCCTTTCACGTCTGACTTACTCCACCGCCTGCGCGCGCTTTACGCCCAGTGATTCCGGACAACGCTTGCCCCCTACGTATTACCGCAGCTGCTGGCACGTAGTTAGCTGGGGCTTTCTACTATGGTAACGTCAAAAACGTTGCTTTATCGGCAACGACCAATTCATCCCATAACACAGAGGTTTACAACCCGAAGGCCTTCATCCCCCACGCGGCGTCGCATCGTCAGGGTTTCCCCCATTGCGAAATATTCTCGACTGCAGCCTCCCGTAGGAGTTTGGGCAGTGTCTCAGTCCCAATGTGGCTGACCATCCTCTCAGACCAGCTACCCATCGTCGCCTTGGTGCGCCATTACCACACCAACAAGCTAATAGGACGCGGGCTTATCTCCGAGCGGCAGCCGAAGCCACCTTTCATTCGGCCAACCGAAGTTAACCGAGTCGTATTTGGTATTAGCAACCCTTTCGAGTTGTTATCCCCATCTCAGAGGTAAATTACCCACGCGTTACTCACCCTTTCGCCACTTTCCATCGGACCGAAGTCCGACTTCTCGTTCGGCTTGCATGCCTAATCCACGCCGCCAGCGTTCGTCCTGAGCCGGTATCATACTCTCCACAAAAGTTTTGAAGTACATCTTCAAACGAATTTGAAGGGTACTCCCAATTTCATTGAAGCACATCTTCAAACGAATTTGAAGTGCACTCACAAGCTATTTTACTAATAGGCACGTCACGTATAAACTATTTAACTTTCAAAGAACCAATTCACCTTTCTTGTCGAAAGGTAATGTTAATTATACACCCATAAAATTGCTTTGTCAAATAAAAATGCCAAAAAAACGCATAATTTTACATAAAAAAGACGCAATTCTCAGAATTTTATCGTTTTTTTCTCACTCGAACCTTTTTTTAAGGAATCCTACGGCATTTCTTGCCTGATTTTTACGCGATTTCGCGCATTTCTCGCGTTTTTGTCATAACATACACCCGTGTAAAATCCTGTGACCTTCGTTCGCATTTCCTCTTAAAGTCCCTGATATGGCGGATTTACGAGGTTAAATAACTAAAATACTCTCACCGCAAGGCATTTTTTGGTGAAGTATATTGCTTTTCGACGCAATTTGCCTAAGTCCAGTCTAATTTATCCAGGACTTTCTATGGCCAATATGTTATGCTTTTTCCAGTTGTTTCTGATGCATCAACGTATTTTGCCAGATCGCGCAACGCAATAACCGTACAACTCCTATCACGAAGATAATCCATGTAGGTTTTAAACTGCTCAGGTGAGACATTGACCCATGGATGTTCAACGGCAGGTACACCGTGAAACGTCAGAACAGCGATTTTCCCATCAGTCGCCTGTTCAACCGCCCATACCAAATCCTCAAACCCGTAGTTTGGACCGGGGACGCCTGTTGACGGAACGACCAACGGGTGATGGACATCCGGATCGTAAACCGGTCCACGTCCGCCCTCTGGATGAAATGGAAACTCCGGTCCAATGCCACGCCGCGCGAAATGATACCCTTTTTCTGTCAGTGCTTCTAACGCTTCCGGTCCGCGACAATCCGCCGGATAACCAAAGGTCTTAGGAATAGGGATACCGTATGCTTCGCACCGTTCATCGATGTGTATCAAGTCTGCCAGCAATTCCTCTTTCGATTGCGTGTTGGCATGCTTATGATGACGGGTGTGGTTACCGATCTCAAAACCCTCCTCGTGCAACTCACGAATCTCTTCCCATGTGACATAGTGCGACTTGTTGTTGAGGAAATTGAGACCTTCAGTGATGAAAAACGTCGCGCCAAAACCGTAACGCTTCAACAACGGTCCGACATAAGTGTAGTCTGACTTATTCCCGTCATCAAAAGTGAGGACAACCAATCCGTCGGGAATAGGTTGCGGGGCTTTAGTTTCAGATAATCTCTGACTCTCGTTTTGCATTTTTTATACCTTGAGGTTTGACGGAAGGATGGAAGGATGGAAGGAACACGAAAATGGAAGACCTCCGCCACGCTTCCAACCCTCGGATCTTCCAGTTTTCCTATGCGGCAAGTAAACGAAGGAATTTTGTGCCTGTCCTATGTATGAATGTTATTCAGCGGGTTTTCTCCTGCGGCGATGGTAAGCTGGCTGGACATCCATGTCGATTACGTTCCAATAATACTTCAGCGAATCGTCCGGTTCCCACTCCGAATAGACCTCTTCCCATTTCGCACACCCCAGATGGACAGTGAGCGCGGCTTCATCAACGGGTTCATTGACCGACTGGTAACGGGCACTCGTTGCGAACCGTATACGGTCTTGGGTCACGTTGTCACGACCTCGGTGAATCGTTAGGCTGTGAAACATGACGACATCTCCGCACTTGAAGGGGTTCCAGACCCATTCCGTACTGTCGTCAATCAACTGCCATGAACGGACACCGCCGTCCTCTAGTAACCCATGACAGTTTGATCCACGGGCAATCGCCAAACCACCCAACTCGGCATCACAGTCTCCTAAAGGTGTCCACACGGTCCATGTTTCCTGCGAACCACGAACTGGACTAAAGTCCTGATGCGGCGGCGTAGTGTACTGATGTTCTCCTGGAAAGATAACGTGACAGATATGACGGGGGTGGATGAAAACAGATGTTCCAAACAGGACCTCCAGAACCCGCAGGATACATTCGTGATGGGGGAGCGCGTGGAAAAGTCGGAGTTTCTGGACATCAATGTAAAAATTTCTGAAAGTCTCGGATCCATCCTGTTCGCAGATGAAGACACCGCTTCTACGGATACCGGCATCTGGATCGGTGTCTGGTGCAAGGAGCGCGTGCTGTTCTGCCACACGAAGCACTTGTTGACGCAGCGCAAGCACCGGCTCTGCAGGGAGCAGTCCAGAAAAGAACAAATAGCCGTTTTGGTGGGCGTGTTCAAGAAGGCGATCACGGTCACCGACCAAGTCTGTACAGTCTATGAATGGCGATTCGGCGCGCATTAGAAATGTTACCTCTTAACTTTATTTTGATAGTTGCTTAAGCGACCCCCAAAGGGTTGACAGACTGTTATGTGGGTCTACTGCAAAACTGTGCCCTACGGTTGTAACTAACACATTATCGTACAGGCTATGTTCGCCGCCACCGGCTCTGAAACCTATGCCACCCTTGTTATGCGTATCATCTTTCCACGTGCAGGATAATTTCAGTTCCTTGCCACGCTCACCGAGATAGAGGTCGTAACGCTCACCTTCGGCAACGATCTTTATCGTATACCATTTGCCAAGCTCAGCGTGTACACCCGATTTGTTGTCCAACTTATCATCGTCATTAACGATATAATTACCGCCAACTCTTGTAAACCACCAGAATTGATTACGACCATCTGCCACAATTTGAACCAGCGTACAGTTATTCGGATCTTCCCCACGCACGACCCAATTCGCTGCCCATAGTGGGTTTATCATATGAAAGTCAACATAGAACTCAAAGTCAGTAAAATCATTCTTTAGGGTAATCCCCACTTCTCCACCGTTAACTGTCAGTGCCTCACCATCCGCGGACCAGGTGCCTGTAGGGTTCCATTTACCCTTGTCAATTGCTTTCTTGTTAAAATCATCCTCAAACAGTACTTCGCCAACGCAAAAGGGGACGTATGCTGAGATGAGTATGAAGAAAAAGAATGTAAAGATACTGAGTCTCATTTCTCTCGGTTTCATCATGACTTCTCCTTTTTGGAACGATTATGCTTCTTCTCGGTCATAGGGACCCGGGCATATCCGACCAACAACCGGAGTTTGTGCGGTTCACACGGGCGAAAATATCCGGATTGGAGGATTTTGCCTCAAATAACAATGGATAGGCGATGATAGATTTCATAACCATACTACATCAGGATCAATCGCGGAGAGCGTAACATATTTGCCATAAGCTGTCAATCAAAAATCGGAACTTGTATCCATAAGAGAAGCCATGATCAATGTAATCGCCTGTTGAGTGGTGAACACATCACACAATCGCCTTATAACGATTTACCAGCTCAAATAGAGTTTGTTGCGCAGTTCCATGGACCACAATTAGTATTAGTGTATTTTATATGAAACCGAGAGGATCATCCTTGAGGCTCTTACTTTGATTTGTTGTGCGTGTCATCGCACGTACCTATCCTTTTCAGTTGGAACAAAGACGCGGGTTCAATCTTAATAAAGCTATATTAATAGGACTTACGCAATGAATTAAAATGTGTTATAGTTTTTAATTATGATGAGCATGAATCTTTCTGAAAAGAGACAACCGCTGTTCTCGGATTATTGCCAATTTTTGTTAGCCGGTTTTCAGAACTTCACACAGACACACTTTGCCAATCATACGGAGAAATGGAGCCATGATCAACTCAATCGTCTCCTGAATACCGAACGTATCCCTGCCCGTGAACTCTGGCGTTCGGTGCGAAACGATATTGAGTTTGATGAAGACGGATACGTTCTTTTTGATGATACCGTCATGCCAAAACCTTATGCGAAACAGATAGAACCTGTTCGCCGGCAGTGGAGTGGCTCCGAAAAACGTGTCATCCAAGGCATCGGTCTCGTGACATGTGTCTATGTCAATCCGAAGACGCATCAGTATTGGATTATTGATTACCGTATCTATGATCCAGACCGAGACGCGAAAACCAAACTTCAACACCTTCAGGAGATGTTGCAGAACGCCTACTTCGTGAAAAATCTCCCGTTTCGGGTCGTGTTAGTAGATTCTTGGTATGCTTCAATGGCAGTGCTAAAAACGATTCAGAGTCTCTCAAAAATCTATTATGCTCCCTTGAAACGCAATCGTCTCGTCAATGACACTGAGGGTGTTGACCCGCACAAACGGATAGATGATCTGACGTGGACAGAATCAGAGTTGCGACAGGGTAAACGTGTTCATATCTACAAGTTTCCGAAAGGCCACCAAGTGAAGTTGTTTCGGATAGCGTCCGGCACCAGACGCACGGAATATATTGCCACCAACGATTTATCTCAATCGGATGTGACTGCGACGCAGCAAGAATGTCGCGTTCGTTGGAAGATTGAGCAACTTCATCGTGAGCTCAAGCAAACGACAGGTATCAGCAAGTGCCAAAGTCGTCAACATCGTGGACAACGCAATCATATTGCCTGTTGTTTGTGGGTCTGGGTCAGTTTGACGCGTGCTGCGCGCACGACGGGTCAAACGATTTACCGCCTGAAAGAAAGTTTATACGAGGACTATCTGCGACGAGAGATCAAAAAGCCTTCTATTGTCGTCAACTTTGCGTAAGTCCTAATAATATAATATAGTACAACAAAATTAATAATATATATTAACACAAATTTTTCTTTCAGTCAAGTTTTTTAACATAAGAAAAGTCAATAATAATAAGGTTTTTCGGATGCAACCACAACAGGACATAATTGTTAAATTATTAAAAAAAGTATAGTGAACTGACTTGATATTACCTTCGTATATTTAACTATAAGTTATATCAGAAATAGATGTATGACTGCAAGACAGCACCTCATCCCACCAGAACCATTCAGTTTTTGGTTTCCGATTTTAGAAAAAGAGTCGCGCCTTGGAGGTCGCTCCTATAGCGAAGGGTCTATCATCGGAAAATCGAAATTAAGGGAAAACTGAATGGTTGCGTCATCCAACAACGTCCTATTTATAAAACATTATACCATATTTATCGCTGATGGCGTGAATATTATCGAACTCACTTTATTGTACATTTTGTATATAGACATCGACAAAGGTAAATCTCCATACCAATTGACAGTTTTTGGTCATTTACTGCTCAACCCAACAGAATCCATCGTATATTTTCCCGAATTCACGCTAAATTGATGAAATAGAAAACAATTAAGGTGGTACATCCCAAAACACTGCTATCCGATGGTGCAATTTCTGAAAGTAATATGCAATTTTTGCGTATGACACAACCATTTCTGCATATTAGCAGCAGAAAAGAGACAGCAAACAGAGTTATATCCCTCAGTAGACAACTTCTTTAGAAAAATGCGAAATTGACGTGTTTTTTATAAACTTAGTAGCTGCCTGCGTTTTAGCAGCTGACGCGGCAAAATATGATCGGAATTCCCCAGGTTTCTGGATGAATTGGCATAAAATTTGCTAATGCTAATGTTAACGTGACTTAGGCATAAGTATGCAGTTTATATTTAATAATTAATGGAAATTATTAAAAACTTAAGACCTAAAATAGTTTTGAGTTGGATTGTTCGGTTTCGCCATTTCTACACGAATGGCTCGTTGAAAATTGAAATCCTGCGTATAAACCGGCGAGCTCTTGGAGCCTCAATTGCTCAATCCAATGCCCTCGGTTCTTTACCAACGGATATTTACGTTAGTTTTCCTATTCTCTTTTATGCATGGTGTTGAATAGACCTTCTATACGACGAGACGAACACTCACGCGCGATGAATTGCACCACTTCAACCACATTGCGAAAGGAATTGAATTGAAAAAGTTTCACACGTTTTTTAATCAACAGAGGACAATACATATGGGATTTGATTGCAACAGATTTTCAGTGGTTTTCGTCATTTTTCTTTCTACTATTGCCTTTATTGCTTTATCCTTTGTCGGATGCGATGAGCCGCTAATGGGTGATCTCTTATTTCGAATTGACCCGCTCACAGAGGCACCCGACTCCTTCAGTACAGGCGAATGGACACTCATAATGGAATTATCTCCGCTGCCTGCTGTGCCACCGCCAAATCCTACGAATCGTGTCGCGGATGATCCAGAGGCAGCACTTTTAGGGCAGAGATTCTTCTTCGATTTCCGATTCTCAAAGCACAGCACAATCGCGTGTTCAACCTGTCACTCCCCATTTTATGCGTTTGCCGATATAGAATCGACATCATTCGCAACTGGACGCGGCACAAGAAATACACCGACAGTGCTCAACGCTGCCTACAACGAATGGCAACTTTGGGATGGAAGGTCGGAGACGATGTGGGCACAAGCATTGTTCGCGCTTGAAGGGGAAGATGAAATGGCAGGCACACGTACCCAGTATGCACATGTCATCAACCAACACTATAAACCGGAGTATGAAGCGGTGTTCGGCCCGCTTCCTGAACTCGAAGATACCATCCGCTTTCCAACTGATGGGAAACCGGGAGATCCAGCGTTTGACGACATGTCCGAAGCCGATCAGATCGCTATAAACACTATCTTTTCCAATATAGGTAAAGCCGTTGAAGCCTACCAACGCCTCCTAATTACGCCGGACGCACCCTTTGATAGGTATGTCGCGGGCGATGAAGCGGCGATTTCACCGGAAGCGAAACGCGGTTTAAAGCTATTCGTCGGGAAAGGCGGCTGCGTCGATTGCCATAACACACCGACGTTTACAGACAACGCGTTCCATAACATCGGCGTGCCACCCGGGTCAATCGAAGATAAAGGGCGTTTCCAAGGGATCCCAAAACTCCTAAATAATATGTTTAACAGTGCGGGTATCTATAGCGATTCGAGAGCGGAGTCCGAAGAGGTGTTGGGTGTTATGGAAGCGAAGCCTGAAGACCAAGGGGCGTTCAGGACGCCGACACTCCGTAACGTCGCCGGGACCGCTCCGTATTTTCACACTGGTGAATTTCCAACACTTCTGTCCGTAATTGAATTTAAGAATGCTGGTGGTTACACAACTGCGTTTCCGGGAATGAGTGCTGTGCCGATAGCACCACTTGGTCTTAGTGAGCAGGAACAGAACGATTTAGCCGAATTCTTAAAGACTTTGACTGGTGAGATGCCGCCGGATCATTTGCTATCAAAACCTAAGGTCTCCGATCAGAATCTTCCCATATTTGATGGCAAATAGGATTCCATAACCCAGGATTTGATAAAAAAGAAGGCATCCGATTGAATATCTTCTTTCCGATTGTTTGCGGGGAGCAAAGAGAAATTGGGTCTGTAAAACGTCTCCTTTAAAAACATAGGCGTAGTTGGATGAAGGTGAAGAAATAATACGGCTGGGATTTCTCAAAAGCACTCAAAAACTATTACCTATCAACGTTCTCTCAATACGCGGTTATGAAAATGCTAAAAAACGATCATTGATAGATTTCTATTACGTGAAAAACACACCTTGTTTTCAATACAAAATAGGATAAAATCGTCCATTAAATGGTTTTTTTATATGTATTTCGTATTGATGTTATTAGGTTTAGAGGAATTAGAAAACTTTCAGTCCTGTAAAATATGTGTGCGTTTGTTTTCACGAAGTCAATGGCCATAAGGGTAAAAAGTTTCATTTGCACTTATTTTTTACATGAACCGAGCAATTGTGAGAAATCCCAGCTCAGTTTCCAATTGCTGTCTGTTTCACAGAATTTCGTCTTCTATCCGTAATTCTTCTCACCCGAATTTTCTGCTTGACATCTGTCTGAAAATCCTCTAAAATGAGAATAGCCAAACCTAAACAGAGAGGAAAGCAAAAATATGCCACAAGACTCAAATCAACCGAATGTCATCGTTTTTTTCACCGACCAACAGCGATGGGACACGTCCGGCTTGCACGGGAATCCGCTCGACTTGACACCGAACTTCGACCGAATGGCACAGCGCGGCACACATGTCCATCGTTCATTTACGTGTCAGCCTGTTTGTGGTCCGGCGCGTTCATGCCTCCAAACGGGATTATACGCAACTCGCACCGGATGCTTCCGAAACGGTATTCCGCTATCCCCCAACCTCAAGACGCTTGCACATCACTTCGGCGAGGCAGGCTATGCCACCGGATACATCGGCAAGTGGCACCTTTATAGCGGCGGTGGTACTGGACCGGGACCTGTGCCTGCGGAACATCGCGGTGGGTATGATTATTGGTTAGCGTCGAATGTCCTCGAATTCACTTCTGATGCGTATCAGACGACACTTTATGATAACGACAATAAACCTGTCGATCTCCCCGGCTATCGTGTGGACGCGCTCACCGATGCAGTGATACGCTACGTTGATGGGCATAAAAACGAGCCATTTTATCTCTTTACGTCATACATTGAGCCGCACCACCAAAACCATCTGGACGACTATCCACCGCCGGATGGGTATCGAGAACGGTACACGGGGAAATGGATACCCCCGGATCTTGCTGCGCTCGGTGGATCAACACACCAGCATTTAGGCGGCTACTACGGTATGGTGAAAAGGCTGGATGAAGCTCTCGGCAGACTATTAGATGCGCTCAAGAGCCTCCACTTACTTGATAATACGATTATTCTTTTTACCTCTGACCATGGGTGTCATTTCAAAACCCGTAATGGGGAATACAAACGCTCCTGCCACGAGAGTTCCATTCGTGTGCCGACTGCATTCCACGGAGCCGATTTCATTGGTGGTGGAGAGATTCAAGAACTGGTCAGTCTCGTTGATCTTCCGCCGACGCTTCTTGATGCCGCAGGTTTGGAAGTCCCGGCTGAAATGCAAGGCAGATCTGTGATGCCGCTGGTCCGCGGGGAAACGGACGACTGGCCAGAAGAGGTCTTTGTTCAAATTAGTGAGGCACAGGTCGGGCGCGCGGTTCGGACGCAACGCTGGAAATACGGTGTTGATGCCCCAAATAAAAGTGGCGGCAGAGATGCGGGATCAGACCGGTATGTGGAGCAATACCTTTATGATCTTCAGGCAGATCCGTACGAGTTGCGGAATCTCATCGGACTTCAATCGCATGAACCTGTTACGGAGGTAATGCGGGAACGCCTCGTTCGGCGGATGTTGGAGGTAGGCGAAGAGGCACCAACGGTGGAACCGGCACCTACACAACGGAGCGGACAACGCAGCGTAACTGAAGCGGAAGCGAGAAGTTAAACGGTTTGCTTATCTCGCTTAATTCTAAAGATATGTTTGGTTAGTTCGGAAACCCGTTTTTCGACAACGGAGAAAAACGGAGCAGAAAGGCCCATAGTTAAAAATATGAAAATCACAGATGTCAAAACCTTGGTCATGGGGACCAGTTGGCGGAATTTAACCTTTGTCAAAGTTGAAACCGATGAAGGCTTGACCGGCATTAGCGAGGTGCGGATGAACAACCGCACGGATGCGCTTGTTGCCTATATTGATGGTGCGAAGAAGCGGCATGTCATCGGTAGCGATCCGTTCAATACAGAAGATCTCTATCAACGACTGTTTCGCGACGATTATGGTCGCGCCGGTGAAATTGTTGCAACCGGTATTAGCGTTATTGAGATTGCGTGCTGGGATATTATCGGTAAGGCATTGAATCAACCGGTTTACCGGTTGCTCGGTGGTGCGTGTCGCGATACGATTAAGGCATACGCCAACGGTTGGTATCGCGTTGAACGTTCCACCGAAGAATTTCATGCTGCAGCGAAAAGGGTGCTTGAAAAAGGTTATCGGGCACTGAAGTTTGATCCGTTCGGTGCAGGCTATTATGAACTTTCTTATGAGGAGAAATTGAAGTCTGTCGGACTCGTTGAAGCGGTGCGTGATGCTGTCGGCCCCGATGTTGAAATCCTCGTTGAGATGCACGGCAGGTTTAGTCCGTATACGGCGATAGAAATTGCCGCCGAATTGGAAAAGTTCCAACCCAGTTGGGTTGAAGAACCTGTGCCACCGGATAACATCGCAGCCCTCGCGAAAGCTGCCGATAAGATTAATCTACCTGTGGCTACGGGTGAACGACTCCATAATAAGTATGAGTATCGTGAGTTGATTAACCTACAAGCAGCAGACATATTACAGCCAGATATTACGCAGACGGGTGGCTTTTTGGAAACCAAGAAAATCGCAGCGATGGGGGATATGTGTTATATGACTGTCGCACCGCATAACGTTGGTGGACCTGTTTCTACAGCCACCGCCTTGCACTTCGCCGCTTGCACTACGAACTTCAAGATTCAGGAACATTTCAACGATTTCTCCGAGGCGTGGGTTAAAGAGGCGGCAACAGGGTGTCCTGAAGTGATTGACGGTTATTTTAGTTTGCCCAATGGACCTGGACTCGGTATGGAACTCAATGAGGACCTTATTGCCGAACATCCGTATCGCGAAGGTTCATTCAATCTCTGGGAAGACGACTGGCACAAACGTGAATATTAGGATTATTCGCCTGAACCGTGATTTTTGTGATTGAAAGATTCATGTGATGTTGGAGAAAAAGGAATCAGATAACTTCATAAAACAGACAGGAGCCTATTGAGAAATAGATGAGTTTTCACTATAAAGACGGGTATCTCTACTGCGAAAACCTGAGAGTTAAAGACATTCAGGAACAGGTGCCCTACAGTCCATTTTATCTCTACAGCCTCGCGCAGTTGGAGGCGAACTACAGTGCATATCAGAAAGCCCTTGAAGGTATTGACTCGATTATAGGCTATGCGATTAAGGCGAATAACAATTTGACGCTACTCAAACGTCTGGGGGCACTTGGGAGTGGTGCCGTCCTTGTCAGCGGAAATGAGTTGCGGATGTCGCTTGCGGCGGGGTTTGATCTGAAGCGGACGATTTTAAACGGAAATGGTAAAACGCTTGTGGAACTCAGTCTTGCTGTTGAACACGGTGTGCTAATTAACATTGACAGCGAATTCGATTTGGCACATATTCAGCAGACAGCGAAAGCACTTGAGGAACCTGCTAACGTTCTTATCCGTATCAACCCTGATGTGGATCCGGAGGTTCATCCGTATGTCTCCACGGGTATGAAAAACTCCAAGTTCGGGATTCGCAATGAACGCCTTGGTTGGTTTTTAGATGAAATTCGCAAAGATGATTTACTAAATTTAGTTGGTGTGCATTGTCATCTGGGTTCAACGATTAAGAAGGTGCGGATCTTCCGAGATGCTACGGAGATTATGCTCGCGTTCATGCGTGCCATTCAAGCGGAAGGCTTCTCCTTGCGGTATCTGAACATCGGTGGCGGTTTAGGCATAGACTATGAACGGACGGGTGAGGAGATTCCGACACCGTCTGACCTTATCGATTCCATCCGTGACCTGCTGCCTGAGGATATCACACTTATTATTGAACCCGGTCGCTCTCTTGTTGGCAATACTTCCGTCTTTGTGAACCGCGTCACGGGTGTGAAGACCAACGGTAACAAGCATTTCATCGTCACGGATGGCAGTATGTCAGAACTTATCCGTCCGAGCCTCTACGATACGTATCAACATATAGAGTTTATCGAACCTGTAGATGGCAAGACTGAAATGTATGATGTTGTCGGTCCGGTTTGTGAATCCGCGGATTTCTTGGGCAAAGCGCGTTCATTACCGACCCCTCATGAAGGTGCCGGACTTGTCGTTTGCGATGCGGGTGCCTATTGCCATGCCATGAGTTCCAATTATAACCTAAAGATGAGTCCTCCAGAATATCTCGTTGATGGCGATAGTTTCACCTGCATTCGTCGTGTTGAAACATTAGACGATTATCTGCGCCTTTTTGAGGTATAACCTGTTTGGGCAGGTTCCCGCGCCTGCCCTCTATATCTACAAACGCTCCTCCAAAAACGCAATCCCGGTTTCCAAGTTAATCTCATGCTCACCTTGAAAGTGATCCAAAACTAATTGATCGCTGTGTCCTGATGCTGCATAAATTTTCTCCAGTTGCCCGAATGCCGATAGAGCATCCGATTCAATAAAACACATATCATCAGAACCGATTTGCACCATACACGCCCTCGGTGCGATGAGGCCTGCGACATCGGCGATGTCTCCTGCCTTCCTAAGCCCAAACATGAACTGTGAACCACACGTATTGCCTCGCCCGCGATCATTCAAAGCGTCCGTCAATGTGCTGAGATAACAGACGATAACCGCTGCCCTAACCCGTTGATCCAAGGCAGAGATGTAAGTTGTCATCGTACCGCCGAAGGAACAGCCCATGCATCCCAAGCGTTCAGCATCAACCTCTGGACGTGATTGAAGATAAAATCAATCAAAAAGTCAAGCGTTATTGCTTCAAAAGGACTCAGTTGCCAGTTCATTGAAAATAGCAACATAGGTTATCAGAAACAAAACGCTTTACATTCCATCAAACATTCGGTATAATAAAAGAGAAACAGAAATGCTGAGTGGAGGTTTTCCCCACTCTAACGGAGAAATATTTATGGAACTTTATGAAGCCGTTAGTCCATTGGATTTTAGATATTACGGTGGCGATCCGGATTTTATGAAACGATTGCTGCCTTATGTCTCCGAAGCGGGGTACGTTACGTATCAGGCAAAGGTGGAGGCGGCGTTGGTACGGACTTTAGCAAATTACGGTGTGTGTTCTGCCGCCATTGCCGATGAAGTGGAACAGGCAGTGGACTTAGTAACAGCGGAAGAGGTTTACGAGGAGCAGTCGCGGATTCGGCATAACATCCGTTCGCTGGTTAATGTAATCCGGCGAAAGATCAGTCCAGAAGCGCGCCCTTATGTCCATCTGTTCGCCACTTCTGCAGATATTCTGGATACTGCAACTGCCTTGCGGTTCAAAGCACTCACCGAAAACGTGGTTGTTCCTGATTTAGTTGCATTAGAGCAGCAACTTATTGGGTTGGCGCGCGAGCATGCAGAAACGGTACAAATCGGTAGGACCCATGGACAACACGCGGAGCCGACAACGTTTGGCTATGCCTTGGCACTCTATATCAGCCGTCTCGGCACCCGTATTGAGAAGATTCATGAGGCGGGACAAAATCTGCGCGGTCAATTTTCAGGGGCAGTCGGTGCGTTTAATGGGCTCACGCTGATTCATGAACAACCAGAGCAGATTGAGCGAGATTTTCTTGCACTGCTCGGTTTGAAACCGTCCGATACACATACATCAACACAGTGCGTGGAACCCGAGTTTATCTCGGATCTGGCATATCAGATTACAGCGGCGTATACGGTACTTGCGAACTTCGCGGATGATATGCGACACCTCTATCGTACCGAAATCGCTGAGGTTGGGAGAAAATATAATCCGCAGCTGGTAGGTTCATCAACAATGCCGCATAAAGTGAATCCAGAGGCATACGAGAACATCAAAAGTTTATGGAAGGCATTTGTACCGCGCATGCAGACCGTTTTTATGGATAGTATCTTAGAACATCAGCGCGACTTGACGAATTCGGCATCGAGCCGTTTTCTGACTGAACTGTTTACAGCGTTTGATTATGCCATCTATAGGCTTCGGCGCGCATTGGAAGAGATGGATGTGAAGGCGGACAATATGCGAGGCAACCTTGCACTCAGTGCAGAGGACACGATTGCAGAACCGATCTATCTGTTAATGGCATATCACGGATTTCCCGATGCGTACGATCACACCCGAAAATTGATAGGACAGGTACACCAAACTGGGAAGAGCCTGACAACTCTATTGTGGGAAGATGAGACCTTTCGACCTTTCTTGGAAAAATTGACAGAACCGCAGCGAGAGGCACTCCGAGATCCAACGAACTATATAGGTGCCTCGGTACGGCGAACCTACGCGACATGTGATGAATGGGAGAAACGGATTTTTAATTTACCTTGCGGTTAAACTTCGTGCGTTTAGACTTTCGTGTGCGTTCCTTAAATCCGCACTCCACTTCGCTACGTGCTACGGACTGTTTAGAGTGGGGTAGAAAATGTTTGATATTACCTACTTAGGACGGCGATGTTTCCGTTTCATTAAACGCTACTCGCGCATATCAACAGCCGTGAGTTTGCTGTCGGTCTTCTGCGTTGGCATTTGGGTAGGTAGGACAGTTCAATTTAGTAAGATAACTGACTATTTCCGTTCCTATACCGATTCCGAGATGAGCGACGTGACGAAATCGGTTGCGCAAGGGATTATCCATCGACAGATATTAGATAACGGCGTGCTGACGAATATCCTTGCCATATCACCAGATGCAGCGAATATTCGTCCATATCGTGCGTTGAGTGCGGGTATCGGTACGGAATCGTTGATGTCGCTTGCGCAACGGCACAAGGCACTCGCTGCGATAAACGGCGGTTTCTTTGAGATGGCGGGTACGTTCCGTGGGGAATCTGTTGGTGCCCTGAAAATTGATGGTGAATGGATAAGCGAACCGGAGCAAGGCAGAGCCGTCATCGGATTTAGGACAGTCGATGGAAAAATTGAGTCATATACCGACAGGATCGCCTTACGGCAGGAACTCGTTCTGCCGAGTGGGCAGACGTTGCCAATTGATGGTATGAATCGGAATCGTGGTCGAAATGAATTGATTATTTACCGTCCACATTTCCATGTGGTAACGTTGACAACGCCCAATGGTGTGGAAGTTGTCGTCCGAAATGGTGTAGTAACCGATATCAATGATAAACAGGGCAGTTCACGCATTCCAGCCGATGGTTATATCCTTTCCGCAAGTGGTAAAAAACACAGAGACTTATTGACACACATCAAACACGGTGATACTGTCGAGATTCGTGAGACGGTAATCCCAGAACGCGTAGGGGATAGCAATTTATGGGCAAGTTTTGTGCATATTATCGGTGGCGGTCCGTTGCTACTCCGAGATGGAATTTCATCTTCTACAGAAGCATACGCGCGCGAAGGGTTTGATCAAGCGTTTCATAGTTTTTGGCATCCGCGTACGGCAATTGGTAAGAAGGCAGATGGCACGCTTCTTTTTGTAACAATAACGGCAGCAACGGCAGGTGTTCGGCGGGGTGTTATGTTACCGCGACTCTCGGAACTTTTTCTGGAATGGGGTGCGACGGATGCGCTTAATCTTGACGGCGGCAATTCGTCAATGTTGATCATTCAAGACAAGGTCGTGAGCGTCAAGCAAGAAGACTCTACGACTAAACCTCGTTCTGCGGATCAATTAAAACGGGCTTCGCGTGGCAAACCGACCCCAGAAAAGGCGCGAGTCGACAGAAACACGAAAACGGCTCGTGGGAATCGCCGAATTCGTCCGATGCCGAAGCAACAGGGACGTGCAATTGCAGATGCAATCTTGATTTTTTCAAAGCCTTAGGTTATAATGTAAGAGTTGATGAGAAATTGAAACGAAGATTAAGCGGAAAATCTGAGATCACACAAGAAAAATTAGGTTGGAATAGGAGGAGAAAAAGCCGTGTTAGACAATAGTAGACCCCCCAAATCTATCGAAAAAAAATCTATCTCTGGCGTGGGATCGAAGTCAGATTTACTGTCGCGACGCTCCTTCTTGAAGGGGAGCGTTGGGCTTGCTGCCTCCGCGGTCGCTGCCAGTGGGTTAATCCTGCCAACTCATGCCCAATACGGATTCAGAGAATATATTCCTTACGATGCAGCGCGGGATGTCCATTACGGCACGCGATACGGAGAGATTGAACACCATTATCCTGAGATGAACCCGACAGGCGAGAAGTTCACCTTTGTCCGACTCAAGTATCCGGGTGGCGATTGGTACACAAATATCGTCAACTATTACCGCTGGCCATCGGATCACCAATTCACCAAGGTGCTTGCTGCAAATACGACAATTGATGTTGATCTTCGCGAGAACCCCCAATATGTCGATATTGACGACGAGGGTTTATTTGCCTATCCGTTCCTCTATATGACGGGACATCGCGGGATTCGGCTTTCCACCGAACAGGTGCGTAAACTACGAGATTATTTTGAGCGTGGCGGTTTTCTTCACGTTGAAGATTGTGACGCACGCCTCAACGGCGGGCGCGGCGGTTTACGTCCACATATCTATGAGATGCTACGTAAGGTTTTTCCTGAAAAGAAACTGGAACCTTTAGAGATAAGCCATCCTATTTATCACACGCTCTATCCGCATGATGAGTACCTTGGCGGCGATAAAC
This sequence comes from Candidatus Poribacteria bacterium, assembly GCA_965208735.1. Taxonomy (GTDB): domain Bacteria; phylum Poribacteria; class WGA-4E; order WGA-4E; family WGA-3G; genus WGA-3G. Next base: position 1,634,985 of record CBDBPM010000002.1, on the reverse strand, counting down.
TTATTCCGGGTATCTCGGATCACGACGAAGCGATCATGGACAACGACCGCGTGATGGTCTACTTCTGTCCGAGTGACCTGAATTGTGCGTGGGAAGGTAGACCGTGCAGCCCTGGTGGTGAGGAGCAACGCAAATGGGCGTTTGAACAGGGGATGAATATCGTCGCTTATGCCCTTACGCGATAAAGAGCTGTCAGCAGTCAGCAATCGGCAGTTAGCAAGTCCTTTGTGGCAGTCACAAACTCTTAACTGAAAGCCGATGGTTTTCGACAGTCATTAAGATAACGATTAAAAAACGAGGGGAAATCATGAAAAGAAATTTTAGATTGGCTTGCAAGCAATTTTCAAAATGTACGCCGTTTTGTCTGGTGACGCTGCTCATTTTTCTTCCGTTGCATGCGAACGCGCAAGAACGGTTTTCAGATGCGGTTGGTCCTGTTACTGTTCAAGAAGTGACGGCGATAACACCGCTGGTAGTGCCATATATCACATGGGGTGGCGAAGCAGCACTTTTCCATGCCAACGGCGGACTGACGACGCGTCCGGGGACGATTATGGCGGAACTCGGTATGAACCTCAAACTGGTACCGGGCGATAATTTTCAGCAGCAGGTCCGCGACTATCTTTCAGGCAAATCGCCCTTCCTCCGTGGTACATTTAGAATGATAGCACAAGCAAGCGAAGCCGTCGGGAAGGATGCCCGCACAAAACCTGTCGTTTTTGGGCAGCTGACCTGGTCGGCAGGTGACCATTTTGTTGGTCGTTCTAATATCCGAAAAATTTCTGACCTCAGGGGCAAAAAGATCGCTATCCAAAAGGGCGGACCGCACGTAGGGATGCTCTATGATATGTTGAGGACCGCTCGGCTTTCAAAATCAAATGTGGAAATTGTTTGGGTGGACGAATTAACAGGTGCCAAGGGACCCGCAGAAAGGTTCCGAAACGACGCTACTATCGCAGGCTGCTTTGTGATAACGCCTGATATGATTGGATTAACAGGCGGTCCTGAAAACACCGGTACTGGAGCTGAAGGAACTGTCAAAGGTGCGAGCGTTGTCGTTAGTACAGCGACGCTTTCTCGTTCTATTGCAGACGTTTATGCCTGTCGTAAAGATTTCTACGATGCCTACAAACCGTTTGTTGAACGTTTCTTCGCTGGTTATCTGAAGGGTGCCGAAGAAGTTGTGGCACTGAAAAAAACCTACGAAGCAAGCGGTTCCCAAAAATATACGCAGCTGCTGACAACGATGCAAAACATCTACGGTAAAGAGGTGTTACCGACGCTTGAAGAGGATGCACACGGTTTAATCGCCGATTGCACGTTCGTTGGGCAACCCGGCAATATTGCTTTCTTCAACGATCCGAGTAATACTATTAGCGGTTTTGAAGGCTTCAACAAAGCAGGATTGGATATGGCTGTGAACTGGGGGTTTGCAAGGCAGCGATATGCGATGATACCGTCCGATTTAAATTTTAACTCGTCAACTTTCAAGAATTTGCTCACGACAACCGTGACAGCTCCGACGCAATTAAAACAGACCCGTTTCAAAAAGGAGACGGTGCGTGCGGAGATCGAGTCGTTCAACGAAGACGCTGTGTTAGACGAAAAGACGCTTATCTCGTTCACGATTCAATTTGATGCGAACCAAGACACCTTTAGCGATAATAAATACCGAGAAGAATTTGACAGAGTTGTTGAATTGGCTTCAAAATACGGGAATGCTGCTATAGCGATAAAAGGACACAGTGACCCCTCTCGCACCCTGAGCGTATTGGTTAAAACCGGACTTCAAACAGGTATACTGAAGCGGACCGGCACGCGAGGCAGTTACAAATATTTTATGGACGGCAAGCCGTTTAGCCTGGAAAACACAGCGAACCTGATTCGTCTGGTCCAGCAAAAAAAGTTTGACGATGGCAGCAACGTCGAGAGTCCGTACCAAGTGATGCGGGCTGCACTAAAACTCTCCGAGCAGCGCGGTCAAGCGGTTAAAGCGTCAATTATCAGTTATGCGCGTCGGAAAAACGCACGTATCGATCCGGACCAGATTGTGCCAGTAGGTGTCGGAATTAAAGAGCCTGTTATTGCCAAACCGACGAGCCCGTCTGAAGCAGCAGAAAATCGGCGTGTTGAATTCGCACTGATTAAAGTTTCAGCGGAAGCTGTTGCGGTCTCCGATTTTGATTTTTAGCGGGAATAGCAGTCAGCCATGAGCCATCAGTTATCAGAAAGAGAAGCGTTCGTTGATAGAAACCTTTTGCTGACAGTTTTGGATGGCTCCAAAAGTTGACGGTTCCATGACATAGATAGGGAATTTTATGAGATGTATTCTAACTGCCGGGTCCAGCATGGTATTTATTTTAGTATTGGGTCTATTCGCTTTCGGTGTTCAGATTTGCAGTGCTGACGATGACATTCATAAAGATAATATTGTTGTGATTCTCGATGCCTCAGGTTCAATGCAGGATAAGTTTAGCGGTGACCAGACGAAATCGAAGATGGAAGCGGCGAAGGCAGCATTACAAGAAGTGCTTTCTAAAGTTCCAGACGATACACAGATCGGATTGCTGGTGTTTAGCGGCGCCAACATCCAGAATGACTGGGTGTACCCATTAGGGCCGAAAGACACGCAACAACTGATAGCAGCCATCCATTTACCACAACCGAGTGGGAACACGCCCTTAGGGAAATATATCCGAATTGGGGCAAACCGCCTCCTTGAGCAACGCGAAAAACAGTACAGCTACGGAAACTATCGGTTGTTAGTTGTCACGGATGGTGAGGCTTCGGATACCGACAAAGTTAAGCATTATACACCCGAAATCCTCAATCGACAGATTCGCGTTGATGTTATCGGTGTTGATATGAAGACCGATCACATGTTGGCAAAGGTCGTGGATAGCTACCGTAAGGCAGATAATCCGGGAGAGTTAGTAGCAGCAGTGTCACAGATTCTTGCGGAAACCGGCGATACGGGTACAGATGTTGGAGGCGAAGATGCCTTTGAATATATTGCGCCGCTTTCATCGGAAATCGCTGCGGATCTGATTCAGCGGCTCACAACGCCGCCGAGTAATACATCAATCGCTGTAAAGCAAGCAGAGGCGACACCGACACGAACGACGCCACCGAGAAAGGCTCCGACACCACAGCAACGTGATACTGACTTTAGATCGGGGGGAGGCACCGTATGGTTTGTTGTGGTTCTGATTGTGTTATCCGTTATCGGTTTCTTGATTTTCAGAAATAGGAAATAGCAACTATGGACGCTGGGAAGAAAAAACGCATCATCATCATGGTAGCGAGCTGGCTCGTTATTATTGGGGTCATCGGGTTAGTCTACAAGTTCGTCGTTGAGCCGTGGATCCGAGGTGATCTTGTCAAAGAGACGAGCACACAACGTTACGCCCATAATATCAAGGTAGCACACGACTCGTTTCCGGGATATGCGATCCTCCGTTCTCCGGCTGTTCAAAATCTTCTGGACCGTCAAGGGATTAAACTTACCTTCGTTGACGATAAAGCCGATTACGTAGGGCGGATACGCGCGCTGAAAAGCGGTAAGGTTCAGATGGCGGTTTTCACGATCGATGCCTACCTTAAGGCGGGCAGTGTTATCGGTGAGTTCCCCGGTTCAATCGTCCTCGTGATTGATGAATCTAAAGGGGCAGATGCGATTGTTGCGTATAAGCGAGGCGTTCCGCAAATACCGAACTTGAGTAATCCGCGGGCGCGTATCGTGCTGACTCCGGATTCGCCGAGTGAAACGCTTGCCCGAATAATGATTAACAAAATGAGCCTACCGAGTTTGCCTTCTTCGTGGGCAGTTGAAACGAACGGTGCCGAAGATGCCTATAAGAAACTCAAATCCGCTGATCCTGATGAGCCACACGCTTACGTTATTTGGGAACCTTATGTGACAAAAGCACTTGCGATTGAAGGTGTGCATCTGCTGTTAGACAGTTCAAAACTCAAGGGTTATATTGTTGATGTGTTAGTGGTTCAGCGCGAATTTTTGGATTCACAACGCGAACTCGTCACGCACGTTGTGCAAGCGTATCTTCGGGCAAACTATGACTACAATAACCAGCCTGATGGGTTAGCCGCCTTGATTCAATCGGATGCGAAGCAGTATGGGGATTCGCTAAACCGAAATGAGACGGATAAGTTAGTAAAGGGAATTGAATGGCGGAACACTGTTGAGAATTATGCACATTTCGGCGTAATTCCGTCAGCAGAGGCGAAAGGTGCCGAGAGACTCGAAGCGATGATCGCTAAAATTGCACAGGTGCTGGTGCAGACGAATTCAATGTCTACCGATCCAGTGTCAGGCAATTACGAGCAGCTATTCTTTGAGGGGATTTTACGGTCCCTGCACCACGATAAATTCCATCCGGGTGTCATGAACGCAAGTGGTAATGACGGGTTAGACGGTATATTCGTTGGCTCAACCCCGATGGAACAGGTTCGAGAAGAGGCATCACTGAATCCGCTTTCAAATGCGAACTGGAATTCGCTCGCGCCTGTGGCGGCGATGAAAGTCGAACCGATCCAATTTGGACGCGGGAATGCTCGGATACTTCCAAATAGTAAACGCGCCCTGCAAGAACTTGCTGCGAATTTGAAATCTTTCCCTCAGTACTATCTCCGAGTCGTAGGGCACACGCGCCAAGAGGGGGATCCAGCGGCGAATCGGATTCTTGCTTTACAACGTGCTGAAGCAGCAGCAGAATCACTGAGAAATTTTGGTATTGCAAACCACCGCATCCGTGCCATAGCGAGCAACCAGACCTCCTCGCAGATGCGCGGTGCAGCAGCACAAAGCGTTACATTTGAGCTTCTCGGAAAACCGTATTGAGGAATAGTTGTCAGGAGAATAGTTGCCAGTATTCAGTTCGGTTTTCAGTAAAAGAGGTCCGCTGTGGAAACCTTCGCGGAGAAAGTAACTGTTTCAAGTCCCTCTTAACTGATGACTGATGACTGATAACTGATAACTACTGATAACTAATAAAGAAATTGATTGACCGGAAATTGTTTCGGAAGAAATTCCTCCTTCATCTTCTTGGCAACTCCTATGTTATCTTCCCCTTCGCGGCAGGATGCTCTATCGCTTTTGCATCCTGGGTATTCAATTTAGAACCGAAGATTCTTTATCTATTCGGGAGTGCTATCCTCAGCATTTTGATGCCTATCGGGACTCTGATTAGTAAGTGGGCAACTGGTACTGATGACATTGCCAAACAGGTTCATAGTGAGATTCTGAAGGAAGTCCACCAAAAACAAGAAGCAGCACTCAACATTTTACATGAACAACTTGAAGCGGATGGCGATGCTCGAACAGAAACAATGCTTGGCGAACTTCGCGCCTTGCACACATCCTTTCAGGAGGAAGCCGGTAGCGACGGATGGATGGGAACGCTGCCTATTACCGTTAGAGCCGATATTACCAATAAAGTTTCTGAACTCTTTACGCAGGCAGTCGAGTGTTTGAAAGACACACTTAAGATGCACCAAAAATCAACGGGGACGCAATTGGGAACCACGGTCAAAAGTGTGCTTCAACAACACCGGGAACAACAGATTAAAGACGTTCAGCAGACGATTGTTCAGCTTTCACACCTCTACGCTCGGGTACTCACACTCAATCCTGAAAGCGATGAGACAGAACTCACACGTCTTCGCACTGAACTTGACGAAAGCCTCAGCTTTGCGAAACAGGTCGATGCAAAGATACGTGAATTAACACCGCTACATGATAATCCTGATGCCCTTGAAACAAAAAATGAAGAATAGTAGAAAAAATAAGGAAAAGGACAAAATTTATGGCGCGCCACATACGGCATTACGACAACATTCCGAGCAGTTGGGAACCTGTTTTAGAACGTTTAAAGAAATTCGAAGCACTCGCGCAGCAAATCAATAAAGCTAAAAAGAAACAGGGAACCGACTCAACCGAAACGCTTAAAACGTTTCATACACAACATGACGCATTGATGTCGGATACGTGTGCACGCTCACAGCATGCAGCGACACACTGTGATGAGACGACTTTAGACACTGCATTTATTGAGGCTGTCTGGTTGACCCTTGACCACTATCCGGCTTTAGTGCATCATCCAGAGATTGAAAATTTAGATACTGCTGGCTCTAAAATCTTCACGCTTTTTATGCCGGATGCACCACCGACCTCGGATAAACGCGAAAGCTTAAAAACTCACCTCCAACGGACATTCAATCTGGATTCGGGAACAGTGAATAGGCTAACTGAACAACTGTCCGCACGGACAAGCCCGCTTCGCCACCGACACCAAATTATGAAGAGTTTAGAGACTCGCTTTAATCTGGTGTCCGATAACCCGAAACTGGACGCAGATATCTTACAACTTTTTCAGTCTTTATATCCGGGCGCGCCTTTTGAAACAGGCGAAGTAAAGTTGGTGAAAACATCCTCCGCGCTCTATTTTTGTCTGCCTACTGAAGAACAAGAGAAGGCAGAGGATACCAATATCCGTGCGGATGAACAGAGCGAAAAGAACAAGATATCCCAACGCCCAAAAGTCTATTATGAAAAATTTCTGCGAAAAATTTGGGAGGTCGAACCCTTTGCACATTTTCCTGTGTTCGGAACCTTTGATGCAGAATACTTAGATTTAACTTTGCGTCAGCAGATCTCTACTGACACTGAACTGCCTTTGGAAGTGGTCACGTCAACCTTGACGCGTATGATCGGTGTGCTGCCTTTAGAGGAACTCGACAAATATCTAATTCACGATACTTGGGGACATCAATGGCAAGAAAGTCTACTCGATTTCGAGGAACCCTACACCGAATTGACTTTGTTTAAACGCCCACTATCCTTAACGGAAACAGCTTCGGTCTTAGGAGAACAGACCTCGTTCGCGGATACATTCGTCAAAACTGAGGCAGGAAGAATAGAACTTGATCCAGCCAAGCTACAGCAATTCATTGATGCGGAATTATACGAACGCGCGATCATCGCCTTTACGCCGATTCTTGCTGAAATGTTGGCGGATGTTGTGGAATATAAGTTCTTAGAACTACATCCTGAACAGGCACATCTACTGCCGAGTTCTTCCTTACTTAAAGCGTTTCCGAGCAAACTGGATCTGACGCTCGTAGACTTGCGGACTTGCTTTGCACATGCCTCCGAAATTTTCCAAAATTGGGTAGCCTCTGAATCAACACAACGGCAATTACATAAGGAAATTTGCGAGAAACTTGACATTCCAAACGATGTGACAAAACACAAGGAACTCTCGCAAGTCCTCAATACTGCGGTTGAACTCTGTAAAGCGCAGCTTCACTCCTTTTATCAACCAGAATGGGCATGGGAACAAACTGAAGAAGGTCACTTGAAATTGAATGCGTTCAGCTTCGCAGCACTGAACTTTCTCCGAATTCATACAGCACTTATTCAGACATACAAAGATCTTTCACAGATTGAGAATCCGTGTGGTTTCAAGGATATCTTGGTATTAGCGATGGGCACCTATTTTGAAAGAAACCCACAGCAGAATATTTGGAAACTTGATAGTTTCTTAACAGAAGCGTTTCTCCCCCGCTGGCAGAAATTGGCTGCTGCGGATTCAAGCACTTAAAAGAAGCAATTGAGAATTGCATCTACAGACATAAGCGCAATTTTTCGCGAAGGCGTTCATAAGCGAGATTCGCGCCAGCGATGTTGCTGGAAGCCGGTCCTATTTGGAGCTGCGCCATGGTGCCGGAACAGAATAGATTCTGGATCGGGTGGAGTTGTAAATCGTCATCAAGATGTGGTAAACCTCCGACGAGTGGGATCTGGTGTTGTGTGACCAATTCCTTTAGAAAGCCGTAACGATGCAGATTGAATTGATACCCTGTCGCCAAGATGACGCGAGAGACTTCCATAATGACATCTTGCGTTGTTTCAACCTGTAAGTGCTGTGCTTTCCCCTTCCTATCCACCGAAACTATGTTATGGATACAGGTTTCAGGATAGAGATCAATGTTCGGTGCATTCATCAACGCCTCCATCACATCGGGTGTAATACTCCCTTCCCCCCTATTCCGCTGGATAATGTCGTAACGTCGCCGAAAATCGGTTTCACTTGTAAACTCGGCGAGTGCTTTGGGACCTAACCAGATCGGTGGAAAATCAAACTGTTCTATCCTCAACTGCTTTCGAGCGATCAGTGCCACGCTATGCCTGCGCTCACTGAGGCTTTTGGCAAGTGTCCCGGCTGTTAATCCACCACCAACGACGACAATTTTTGCTTGCGTAGTTCCAAATTCTTTCGACACAGAAAATTGGGAGGCGTGTATAACCCTATCAGGGAATTGGCGTTGCCATTGTGTGAACTCCGGCGGTACGTAGGCACAATCGTCAGCACCGATGGCGAGGATAACACAACGACTCCGAAACCCTTCATTTCCCGTTGAGATTAGGCGGAAGGGAAACGGAGCAGCACCTTTGTCCCACCGTAATTTTGCCACCTCAAACTGATAGTAGACTTGATGATTTGCGAGTTCAGCAAGCGCATCGTTGCAGAAATCCCAAAAGAGTTGGGTCGAAGGTTGTGAGTATGGGGGTGCCAATTCACTTGTTCGGTCATGACGTTCCGCGTATTCAACGATACCGAGTGCATCGGGGGAAATGTGGTGAACAGCGGGAGAGCGAAGAAACGCCATGCCTTGACATTCTGTTTTGCCTCGCCATTGAGTGAGTGGCTGTGGATGTCGATCAATGATCGCGAGATGTTTTGCGGCTGTAGGCATCTCGCGGAGCAGTCGCAGCGCGATAGACACGCCGTGTATTCCGCCACCGACAATAGTAATGGGGATATTCCGGTGTGCAAGGCTTTTCATCACTTTTCAGACTGGAAGGATGGGAAAAAAGTCTTCCGTCAATCTTCCAGTCTTCCAGTCTTCCAATCTTTTTCTTCTCATTTTAATCCGTATTCGGTCCTGGTAAGTGGAGGCTTTTAAGCGCGAAAGTCTGTGAAAAAAGCCCATCGGTCGCTCGGTAATGACTGTACCTATATTGAACGACCCCTATTGCTGGTGCGACCCAATAAATTGCGGGTGGACTAATCAAAAAACTCGAAGGTTCTGGGCTATCCCCGTAAACTGCCTCTTCATGAACGACATAAGTCGTGTAACTGCCTGCGGGGACTGTAATCTGTACATCTTTCTCAGCGACATAACGCGTGACTTCCACGGGTATACCGGCGGTCTTCTCAAAAACAACCCACTTTTTTCCGACTTCCAATGGAAAATCCCAGAGACGGCGTGGTGGAAAATGTTTTTCGTGTTGTATAGTAACGCCACTGGTAGAACTTGGAAGGAAAATGTCAAACGCGGATTCCACTAATGCTTGCGGTGTTTTGAAAAAATAGGTCGCAAAAATTGGAAACGGGAATACATCCACAAATTCGGTGTCAAACCGTAAATAGAAGGCATTCGCGACCAAGTGGTCAACAGCCTGATAGTTGAATTGGTCAGGTTCACCAGGACTGATTGGACTCACAGTCATCTGGCGATGTGTCGTTCCACCGACATCGCGTGTGCCTTCGACGCGAAGTGTGAATTCCTCGTCGGTATCAACGTTGATATAGGTCCACGCGGACCCCGTATCCGTTGGGAAGTCGATAGCGTGTAAACGTCCAGTTGTATTAGGAGGCGGTAGCGAGGTTTCACCGTGCGGGTCAATTAATCCCTCGTCTCCGCAACTACAGAAGAATAGTAAAAAAAATATAATAGAGATGGCTTTCATCATTTCACCACACAGAATTTCCCGGTACTTTGGAATCCGTTTCCATCGGTTGCTCGGAAGAAGTACAGTCCGGTGCAGACCATTTCGCCGCGTGCGTTTGTGCAATCCCACTCGGAGGCATTGTCAAGTACCTTAATTAAGTTTCCTAAAGCATCGTAGATTTCAACGGTTAATCCCTTCGGATAGAAAGTCAGATGTCTGCCTTGTCCGGCATAAAGTGGATTAGGTGAGACTGTGACATTTCGATTTTGGCTATTTGCGATATAGTTGAAGGTTTGCCCTTGCCAAATTCGGGTGCCTGTTATGCCAGCAGGGGTCTGTCCGCGAACCTTATAGAGATAGATACCTGTCGGTGGAAAGCCGTTGGTGCGGAGTGTGCCAATCCATTTTGTTTCGGTTTCCTGCGTTAGAAAGACGGTATAACTATCTTTATTAGGACTTTCTACCGTTAGGTGTGGTGCGCTTTGTAGTGGTAGTGTGCTTTGCACTTCAACCTGCCATGCTCCTGTGCCGTGCGGTTGTGTCTGAACAAAGAAGGCGGGGGCATTACTCGGCGTATCAAACCTTGGGACAATGTCGTTTGGTGCGATGCTCGGTGTGCCCATAATTCCCATGGCATTAACAGGCACAACAGCGTAATAATAGTGGGTGTTGGGTGGATCAAAGAATACGCTATTAACATCAACATCCTGAAAAACAGCCGTGTCTTCAAATTGAGTTTGCGTGATGTCCACACGTCCGACGATCTCTATATCGTCTTCAGGGATACCGTTGTCATCTCGGTCGGCGGCAGCGAGGACTTCATCGGGGTTTTGGAAAGGTTGTGGAACATCGGTCTCACTTTGTAGGATATAGCGTTTCCTCACAATTGCCACGTTCTGTATATCAGTCGAGTTATCAACATCCCACGTCACGATGGGACCATTACTACCTTGTGTGACCTGTGCGTTGGAAAGCATTCCTGTCGGCGGTGCGCCTGCCGTATAACTGACAGCCCCACCGAAAGTTCCACCGGGTATGATAACCTGTTCAACATCAGGATGCATATTGATAAGAATAAGCGCAATTTCCTGAATATCTCCGCCAAAATCTTTGAAGGTCATCTGTGCCTCTTGGGAACGTTGATAGGTGAACGCCTCTTTGATTTCAGTAGTCCCGTTCGCTTTTCTGACGATAAACTTGGCAGCCCACCCGCGCAACCCCGTAAAGGTGTGTCGCTCCAATTCCCCCTGAATTCTTGTTCGGTCAGTTTGTGTCAGATTGCTCATATCTATAGGTGCAAGGTCTGCTCCATCAATTTTGACTGCGAATTCTGGCATAATACCCGTAGGTTTGAAAACTATATACCTTGACGCGAAATGCTCAGGCATGGACTCCGAATCGAAATCGGTGTGGATTGGATAACTGGTATGGACATCGTTTGGATGAATAGCGACTGGCGGAAAACGATGTGCAAACTTATACCCCGGCATGTCGGTTGCCGTATTAGCGCGATTGTGTGTGAAATAATTCCACACCGTGAAGGTCTTGAATGCCTCGGCAAGGGTGGTGCCGTTGTCGGTAAAAACATCGTAGAAGTTCCCCATCTCGCGATAACTCCCATCGGTGGTATTCCCATAAAACTGCCGGACAATATCGTATCCGAATCGTTCCGACATATATAATGCCCAGATAACGGAACCGTACTCGTGGTCACCGATGCGACTTTCAAGTGAGATATCGGGAATGAGAAACCAACGGCGGAGCTGATGGATGTAGTAGTTATAAGAATCGGTTTCGTTGGGTTCATCGGGATCAGGGAGCGTATCGCCATCGTCAATGCGTCCGCCATCGTAAGTCATGACTTCTATCCAAGTTGCAGACGCTTCCATGAACCATGTCGGCATATAGGCGTTGTATCCGAATTGGACTCCATGCAGGAATTCGTGTGTGCAAGTTGTTTCAACATAGCGGATCCCCTCGGCTTTGCCGACGTAATCGTAGATACGGGAGTTAATCATGAAATAGGGTGCGACGGTCAGTGCGGTAGATAAGACGCGCCCTTCAAACCAATCCGCTGTAGTGATACCGAGCGCGGGGAAGGTAAAGAGATAGACATCATATTTATGATTGCCGCCGTTCTGCGCTGCCCAGAAATCAATATAGGGGACTTTGAATCCCATCAGGTCAATTTGGACGTGATAGGCGCGTTCCATCGCATCTGCACAGAGGTCCACATAATCAGGCACACCGTTGCGTGGGTGAAAATCTTCCAGTGGTGGTGCGTGGGGTCCGACACGCGTGTAATGGAGTCTGAAGTGCGGTGTGTTAAACTTTTCTGGCAATTCTATATCGCCGAAGAAACTGCCGGGGAGTCCGGGTCTTAGGAAAATTGGCTTGAGTTCTTGCCGATACATCGCGGGTAAGTTGTGCCAATTCTTGGCAAGTGTGACAAAACTATCGGTTACGCATTCAGTGATTTCGCTTTGGGTGTACCCGGATTTAAGATTAGTGAATTTCCGAGCGGTTTGGATTGCGCTCTGGAGTTCGGCATCAGGGGGGAGTCCGTGTGCTATAGATAAACATGTTATAAAGAGCGCGACAGTGAAGATAAATGAAAATTTTATATTTTTATTTAGCATTTGAAGACCCATTGTAGTAGTGCCACACAATCTCATTCCGAAAGTTTTTTATCCCAAACATCACATCCAATATTGTTTTCAAATAATGACTTGCTGTCGGATCGCAGTGCAGGTAGATAAGGTATTGGGTTTATGATACACTGTTTCCTTTGGGGTCTCAGTTTGTCTCAAAGAGTAACCGCTGCGCCAAACGCCTCACGCCTCCGTTTTAGCAACGCTTCTGATACTCTGTTTCAGTGAGTTTCCAAGGTCCCCTGTTTGTCTCCTGCTCAACACGTTCTTCTGCTTTTAATTTATAGAGAACATCACTGACCAACCAATTTTTGTTAGTCCAATGCTCAACCCCTATCTTTCGAGCTATATCAACAGCACGAACAAACGGGTCTTCTTGTGAGGTCTCCATTGCCTCAAAAAGCACATCTAAGACAGCCTCTTCAAGGTAGAAGACACCTATACGCGCGAATTGCTTAGCGGATTGCATAATGTTGTATCTCCTTATATAATTTCAAGTCTGCCTCGCCTTAATCAATTGACTTAATTAACGTATTTATAGTTTCGCTGACCATTCTTCTACCTTTAACTGCTTCTGGCTGATTTGATACCCCTTTTCTAATGATCCATAGGCTCCTTTCAATCCGAGAGGCTATACGAGGAAAGTTGTCTCTGAGAAAATTAAAACCTGAAGATTTTATTTCAGTTTTCCATTCCCGCAGCGCATATTCCTGACCTGCAGCGCAATATAACCGGTTGTCAGTCGTAAGTTCTAACTGCTGATATTCAGTGAATTGTTCTAATAACAAGTCTATTTTTAAAATTAATATCTGTTCTTTACTCACCTTTATTTCTCCCAGTAGGACAACGAGATTGTCCATTTCGTAGAGCATGTTGGGTTGGAATTGGATGTTCATTTTCAACTTGCTCCTTATGCGATCCGACAACCTTCTGCACTTACATTCTCAAACCTATTATCTGCCATCATCCCACCTATAAGGTGAGTCCTTGTTATCTGACTGAGTTCAATAGAGGATATCCCATATTAGTTTATATCCGTAAAATGTCATGACGACTACAAAAAAGAGTCCAACAAGTACCATGAACATGTGTATAGATATACCCGGGTTAGGAAGGAAAGCAGAAGGTGCTTCCGTATGGAATTCAAAACGACGTTAGGTTGTCTTTTTAAAGCCCTAGTATTTTCATAATTTGTTCGTCTTGTGTATAGATTTGTGGTTTTCCCAATAGCAACTCGGTATCCAGCAAAAATAAAATAGATATATTCGTAAGGTTGTTTCGTAGTGTTCTCTTTTAGCATGGTAAAATCTAACCCTATACGCTATCCGTGTTTGACAGATGATTGTCAGGTGTTCGCGTAGTTTCGTCAGCGTAGTGCCTGATACGACTTAGCAGTTGAAAAAATAATATTTATGTCAGTCAGTTTTCTCCATTTTTAACTATGAGAAAAGGCAGCAATGAGCAAAAGGCCGACAACGGAAACACTAACAGATGCTACCCAGATCGATACTCGGCTGTTGCTCGGTTTGACGGTTCCTTTTTCAATAAATTCCGACCATATTAAATCTGTAATAAGCCCTGCTAACGCAACTATGAAACAGAGAACAAACCATAGAAAAACAAGAATAGAGCAGCTGAGAATGCCTATCAACAACCCTTGATTGCCTGCTATAGTGATGCCTGCCCACAGAGACACCCCGAAAGTTACAGCAATCGGAACGATGTTCCATAGCCTCCATATCTTTTCATCATTGTCACCTACCCCCGTGTATATCCATGTCACCAACAGCAACACAACAACGCTGACACCATAAAGCACCCATACAAATACAGACACAACAATGAAGACAAGTATCGTTGTTGCTGCTGGCTCGCCGTTGATGAAAGTATAAAGGCAGGCAATTCCCGAAGCAATCCCCCAGAAGAAACAAGTCAGTCGAATGAAAAATCGTTTCCAATTCCGCTCATGTCTTCGCTTTTTTATCCCTAACTCGTTTCGTTGTAAAATGTGTTTCTTACCAGCCTTTCATAGATAGCGGTAGAGACCGCGCCAAGCAGCGCGGGTCGTATTCTCTACCAACTACGCTTGAGAGTATTATAGCAGAAAAGCGGGGTTTAATGCAAGCCGATGGCATGCGTTTTCAGAGTCATTCAGTTTTAAAAAATTATAGAGTCTCTCGTCCTTTTTTCAGGAGTTGGTGCGGTTAAGAAACCGCACCATAAGTCAATTTAGAGCTTTTCCGCGGCAACTTTGGTGTCAAAGGCTTACAAATGCCGCCCTTACAGGGCTTAGATTTTTTGACCACACGCTGCTATAAACATGCCGTCGCTACGCGACTGAAGAGGTTTTTGAAATCTTCAAGGTTTCCGCATAGGATCCGGTTCGGTTAGGAAACCGAACCTACCGGCCTGGGGACCGCGGCGGTTATTGTTTCTAAAATTGACGCTTATGGGTGGGGTTAGGAAACCGAACCTACCGGGCCTTGGGTGAAAATTTGATCAAAAAAATGGACAATTGAATGCCTTTGAGAGATATTAGGACAGGCATTCTAAGCGAAATGGGTAGGTTTTCCATCAAGACTGACATGGTTGGTTTCTTTCCAATACGCCTCTACGCCTTCTTCACCTTTCTTGGTTGCCCACGCGTTTAGTTGTTCTCTTTCACCGACATACTCATAAATTGGAACAGCCATTCCGCACGAGGTTTGCACAAGGTCAACGGTGAGATCAAAAATTTGCCTTGCCCCGGGAAGCGGTTGGAAGAGTGGGAAGAGTAGCTGCCATTCTGGATCGTCTTTGTGGATCGTCTTTGCGGTGCCGTAGAGTCTGAGAATCAAAGGGTTATCCTCAAATGCGGTAAACATCAGCGTCATGCGTGGATTTTCCTGCACATGCGCGGCGGTTTCGTTTCCGCTTCCCGTTACGTTTAACCAAGCGACGCGGTTTGCATCGAGGACGCGTAAGGAGTCCATGCCTTTCGGGGATAGGTTGATTCTACTATCGGCTGTTGCGGTTGCAACGAAGAAGATCTTTTGGTCTTCAATGAACTGCTGTAGTTTGGGTGAGATTTGCTCGTATAGTTTTGACATAGTATTGATTGTCCTAAAATGACTTCAACTCTTACTTTTTGAGAGCTGCCCAGGTTGTTGCTAATTTGTTCGAAGGATCAACTGCTTGTGGCTCGGCACCTTCGATGTCACCTACATATTCGCCTTCGTAGAGACGGACATGGTCGATCCAGACATCAACCTTTTCTATTCCCATGATAATGCCGGCGCGTGAACTGACATCATCTACTGGCATTTCAAAGGTGATGAAGAATTCCTTCCAGTCTTCGGACAGATTGATTGATTTTTTTGCGTATACATTCCAAGGAGCCCCTTGATGCATAATACGCATCGTAACGTTTCTGGGTTTTTCACTTTTCGCCCACAAATTATAGGTATAGGTAATGCCTTTTTCCAATGTGAAAGGTTGTTGATAGAGTTGGATGTGCCCGAGTGCACCGCCTGCTTTACTGATTTTGACATAGGCAGCGTTTTTCCCGGCGATCGGTTCCGCCTTTTTGCCTTCGGTTTGGAAGAGTGCGGCAGCATCGGCATGTGTCCAATGGTGCCACCCATCAAGTTTGAGATCAAAATCGCCGTTTTTGAGGATATTATCAGGCGGTTTTGCGCCATAAGTGAGCGTGGCAATCCCGCATAACCATATCAATACAAAGGGATAAATGTAAGTTGAAACTTCCTTAGTTGTGTTCATCGCCTTCACCATCATGCTCCCTGTCTCCTTCTCTGTTATGTTCTCCGCGTTCACTGCCGCCGTGTTCGCCCTCTCCGACTTCCGGATGCGCTGTCCATCCATCGAAATCCGTACTCGTTGCGATGAGTTGCACATCTCTTTTTTGACTGGGGGCAAGGTCAGATGCGGGCGTTGGTCCAAGCTCCTTTCCGTTGGATAAATGGACTTCAACCCGGACCTGCTTTAAGGTTTCATTTGTGGTGTTTTCCACAGTCCCGTTGAAGGAGTTGTTCTGTGCGTCGTAAGTTAAGATGAGTCGGGTTCCGTTGCGGATCCGGTCATAAGTTTCGTTGAGTGCCAGTTCAGCACCGGATTCTTCTCCATCCTCACTTTGGGCTGGCGTGTTCTTCTTTGAACAACCGATAATAACGATGCCTATTAACACAACAACAATTGCGCCGAGGATTACATTGTTTTGAGTCATGGGGTGCCTACCTTATCTAAAAATTAATTTTTCGTGTTATAAAGGTTTATTTTTTTACAAGAAAAGACATATCAAAGACAAAGAAATTGTAACGTAAAAAGAGGTGAAGTGTCAAGAAAAAAGGGAGCAATCGGTATATTGCTCCCTTGAAGAGGCATTCTAACAGAATCCTCGGTTGCATTAATGCTGAAGTGATTGGCTTAATTACCGCCGCCTTCAGCCCCTTCACCACCTTGGCCGCCATGTTCACTGCCGCCTTCGCCACCGCCGCCTTCACCGCCGGCGGCTTCGGCACCACCTTCACCACCGCTCCCAGTGCTGGGCCCGACTTCGGGGTGTGCTACCCACTCGGTAAAGGATTGGCCTCCGACCGGAAGTGTGATATCGTGCGATTCACCGGGCATAAGGTCAACGTTCGGTGTTGGACCGAGTTCATCAACGGTGACCGTACCGTTATATAAATGAACTTCGACGCGAACTTGGGTTAAAATCGCACTGGTTGTATTTGTAACAGTGCCTGTAAAGGCATCGGTCGCCGCATCATAGGCTATAATTAGACGGGCACCGTTTCGGACATTGTCATAAGGATCGGTAAGACCGTATCGGACTGACGACTCTTCGTCAGCTGCTGGCATCGTAGGTATCGTCTGCTGCGTTGCTCGGTCACAGCCGATAGTCGCTGCTATCAATATAACAGCCAGTAGGGTGAGGGTTCCAAAATTGCGTTTCATGAGTATGCTCCTTTCTAAAAGCATGAATTGCATGAATTGATGAAAAATAAAATCTAATCTACCATCGTTTGCTTCTACAGAAAAGCGGGGATTAGTGTATTGCCCGCTTGGGCATCTGCTAACAGCGTCCTCGGTTGCATCAGTGCTGAAGTGTTGGCTTAGCCACCGCCGCCTTCAGCGCCACCTTCGCCACCTTCGCCACCATGTTCATTGCCGCCTTCTTCACCGCCGCCAGTACTGCTGGGCCCGACTTCGGGGTGTGCTACCCACATGTCAAAGGGTTCAGCCACTGCCACCAGTTCAATCGGTATTTTTTCACCGGGGGCAAGGTCTCTTGGCGTTGTTGGACCGAGTTCTGGATCCGTTGGATTGGGTCCCTGGCTGTTGAATAGGTGAATTTCGACGCGAACTTGCTGTAAAATCGCATTCGTCGTATTTTCAACAGTACCTGTAAAGGTATTGGTGGCTGCATCATACTTCATGATGAGACGTGCCCCTTTTCGGGTATGATCATAGGTCTCGGCCAGGGTGAGTTGATTTGCCGACTCTTCGTCACTCGCTCCGGCAGCGACTGGATTTTCTCCTGTCTCAGATGTCTCATCGTCCGTTGCACATCCGGTAATACCGGCTATCAATATCAGCGTAAAAGCGATTGCTGTGAGGATTCTCAAATGGCTATTCATGGTATGTTCCTTTCTTTTTTCCACTTACGCACATTCTCCGTATTTGTTAACGAAGTTTGAAGCTTTATATCAATTTGGTGTGCGTTCCAATTGTGTGAAAATATAAGTTATATGAAGTAATAGAATCTATCGATAAAAGATAGTGTTTCAATCTTCATTTTATTACTTTATCCGTTCAACGATGACCTATTAGGTTTGGTTTACATGACCTCTACTATAAATCATTTTCTGTGTCAGTTCACGGAATAGATATGATAGTTTCCTGTCTACATCCCGCAAGCAAAAGTCAGGATCCGATGAAATTAATTGTGCTAACGGCTTCTGATGCTAACCTGTTGGAAGGCTTCGGCGGGCAAATATCTGACCAGGGCCTTCTCGAGGTCGACTTCGGTGAGTTGCTGTGGGGTGATTAAGACACATTTGTTCTGCGAGTTCTTACGCCAAGCCGCCTCAAATTCTTCGTAGGTTAATCGACGTTTGGAAAGATTGGTCGGATTTTGAAGAGACACTTCGCTGAGTTGGTCATTATAGTCGGAAATTGGCAAGATTTCTGGGGTGCGTCCTTGAAACTGGATCATTACAATCGGAGCCCATCCATTGGCAACAAATGCCTTCAGGACATCAAACGATCCACCGGAGACGACGGCAGCATGTTGAACTGTCCCGCGCGTCCTTGCGAAGAGATCGTCTAACCCGGACCTGCTTGCAGGTATAGTTTCTTTGAAAGCATTTCTAAGATAAGGCTGTTCCTGCAAACGGACGGTAGCACTTTCAGGTAAGCTGGCTTGGTTCTCCGCAGCCTGCATCGCGGTTTCAGGGACCTGATACTGTCCTTGAGGCGGTGTAGCGCAATTGATTGCCAGAAGTCCAAAAACGAGCAAGGCAACGCAAGTACATAGGACTGAATATGAAGCCCTGGTAAGTAATGCCTGACGAACCTTTCGTGAAAAAAACAGATTGCGTGTCATAATCTTATCCTCCGTGTCGTTATAGAAACGATTTAGCTGAGAAATGGTTTACTATTACTAAGCCAAGTTGCTACCTTTGTCCAAAGAACTGTGGGTTATAATACGACATATTTCATGATTAGTCAAATTAAAACTAAGTAACGTCTATACACAACTAAAATCACACCCTATTTTTAGGCAAAAAGCAAAATTTTTAACACAAAATAGCGTGAACTCTCAAGGAATGGGGTTTCTAACCGAAAAACGGGCAAAAGCATCGTGTAACTCGGACGCATCTTCATGACCGGCCAGGCGTTTTGTGTTGATGGTGATTAGGTTTAGAACCCTTGTGAGAAATCCCAATCATATTATTTTTCCTATTGCTTAAAAACAGACCCGCTTGCTGCTAATAACAAGCGGGTCTACCGAATTCCTTGCGTGGAGCAGGTAAACTATGGGAAAAACTGTCGTGTAGTGTCGATTTAAAATGTCAAGGGCAGGCGAATGCCTGCCCTGAGAGAGGTTTCCCGGCAACGACCTACTTTCCCGCGGGGTCGCCCCCGAAGTATCATCAGCGCTGAAGGGCTTAACTACCGTGTTCGAGATGGGTACGGGTGGTTCCCCTTCGCTATAGCCACCGGAAAATTTTTTGTATGACTCATTATGTGAGCCGTTACAAGAATATTTGACAATTGTATAGGGGTGAGGGGTCGGTAGAAAGAATAAAGAAGTTATCAAGCCCTCGGCTTATTAGTACCAGTTAGCTGAACCGCTCACACGGTGTACACATCTGGCCTATCAACCTTCTTATCTCGAAGGAGCCTTACCAACTTAACGTTGTGGGATATCTTATCTTGAGGGAGGTTTCACGCTTAGATGCTTTCAGCGTTTCTCCTCTCCGTACATAGCTACCCAGCGGTGCCACTGGCGTGACAACTGGTGCACTAGAGGTACGTCCACCCCGGTCTTCTCATACTAGGGGCAGCTTCTCTCAAATATCCTACGCCCGTACCAGATAGGGACCGAACTGTCTTACGACGTTCTAAACCCAGCTCGCGTGCCACTTTAATCGGCGGACAGCCGAACCCTTGGGACATGCTGCTGCCCCAGGATGTGACGAGCCGACATCGAGGTGCCGAACCGCACCGTCGCTGTGAGCGCTCGGGTGCGACTAGCCTGTTATCCCCGGAGTACCTTTTATCCATTGAGTTACGGCCTTTCCACACAGCACCGTAAGATCACTAAGCCCTGCTTTCGCATCTGCTCGACGTGTCCGTCTCGCAGTTAAGCTCCCTTCTGCCTTTGCACTCTACGCGCGGTTTCCAATCGCGCTGAGGGAACCTTGGGATGCCTCCGTTACATTTTAGGAGGCGACCGTCCCAGTCAAACTACCCACCTGACACTGTCCTCGGCACGGATTCACGTGCCGGAGTTAGAATTCCAATGCAACAAGAGTGGTATTTCAAGGTCGACTCCACTGAAGCTAGCGCCCCAGTTTCAAAGTCTCCCACCTATCCTACACATGCAACATTAAAACCCAATATCAGGCTATAGTAAAGGTTCACGGGGTCTTTCCGTCTTGGTACGGGTAACCGGCATCTTCACCGGTATTACAATTTCGCCGAGTCTCTTGCCGAGACAGTGCCCATGTCGTTACGCCATTCGTGCAGGTCAGAACTTACCCGACAAGGAATTTCGCTACCTTAGGACCGTTATAGTTACGGCCGCCGTTTACCAGAGCTTCAGTTCGGAGCTTCCAGTTGCCCTTCACTCCTCACCTTAACTTTTTGGCACCGGGCAGGCGTCAGTCCCTATACATCATCTTACGATTTAGCAGAGACCTGTGTTTTTAGTAAACAGTCGCACGGGCCATTTCACTGCGGCTTCTTTCAGTATCACGTAGAACGCAGCACTTACTTAAAGCACCCCTTCTCCCGAAGTTACGGGGTCATTTTGCCGAGTTCCTTAGCAAGAGTTCTCTCGAGCGCCTTAGGATTCTCTCCTCGCCTACCTGTGTCGGTTTACGGTACGGACACCATGAGTTGTCCACTCGAGGTTCTTTTCTCGGCAGACAGTTGGGACAGTTTGCATCCTTACGGAATCCTGTTCACCGTCAGGAGTTTATTGCACCGGATTTGCCTGGTGCACTCCGTCGGGCTTAACCCAGCACTTCCATCCGCTGGTAGTCCTTAATGTCTGCGTCTCCCCTAGTTTCATCCGTGTCATGGTGGTGCAGGAATATTACGCCTGCTTCCCATCGCCTACGCCTTTCGGCCTCGGCTTAGGTTCCGACTAACCCTGAGAGGATTTACCTTCCTCAGGAATCCTTAGGCTTTCGGCGAACAAGCTTCTCACTCGTTTTATCGCTACTCATGCCGGCATAATCACTTCTAATTCGTCCAGAGCTTCTCACGATTCTCCTTCAATCCTACTATAGAACGCTCCCCTACCATACCCCTTTCGGGATATCCACAGCTTCGGTAACATACTTAGCCCCGGAAATCTTCGGTGCAAAGTCGCTCAACCAGTGAGTTATTACACACTCTTTAAATGGTTGCCACTTCTACGCCAACATCCTGGCTGTCTCAGCAACAAAACATCCTTTACCACTTAGTATGCATTTAGGGACCTTAGCTGGTGGTCTGGGCTGTTTCCCTTTCGTCAATGGAGCTTATCCCCCACTGACTGACTCCCATGCTTGGGACAATGGCATTTGAAGTTTAACTGGAGTTGCTAACCTGGTGGGGCCGCGAGTCCAATTAGAGCTCTACCGCCACTGCCAAACGCATGAGGCTAGCCCTAAAGCTATTTCGGGGAGAACCAGCTATCACCAAGTTTGATTAGCCTTTCACTCCGATCCACGGGTCATCCCCCAAGTTTTCAGCCTTGGTGGGTTCAGGCCTCCACATATTTTTACATATGCTTCACCTTGCCTATGGATAGATCACTTGGTTTCGGGTCTACTCCATGCAACTCAACGCCCTATTAAGACTCGCTTTCGCTACGACTCCACATCAAAAATGTTTAATCTTGCTACACAGAGTAAGTCACCGGCTCATTATGCAAAAGGCACGCGGTCATGCATGTCACTTGCGTGACTTAGCACTACCACAGCTTGTAGGCTATACGGTTTCAGGGACTTTTCACTTCCCTAAAAGGGGAGCTTTTCACCACTTCCTTCACAGTACTTCGTTCACTATCGGTCGCCAGGGAGTATTTAGCCTTAGGAGGTGGTCCTCCTAGATTCCTACAGGTTTGCCTATCCCGTAGTACTTGGGGTACCCATTCAGAAGTGCGCCACCGCTTTCGCTCACGGGACTTTTACCCGCTCCGGTTGCTCTTTCCAGAGGCATTAAGCTAGCAGCACGTTCACTTCCGGTGTGGCTGAACCCACACCCAATGGACCCCGCAACCCCCGATATACAACGCGTTCAGGCTTGAACATATATCGAGTTTGGGCTGTTCCCTTTTCGCTCGCCGCTACTGGGGGAATCGAGGTTTTCTTTCTTTTCCTCAGGGTACTGAGATGTTTCACTTCTCCTGGTTATCCCTCGTGTAAACACGAGTAGCAGGGATTAACCTGCTCGGTTGCCCGATTCGGGAATCTCCGGATCGTAGCCTATTAAGCGGCTCCCCGAAGCTTATCGCAGCCTGTCACGCCCTTCGTCGTCTCCTGGCACCAAGGCATCCACCGTAAGCCCTTAGTAGCTTGATAAGGTGATATTATTTCTACCGATTTACCCTCTCTATACAATTGTCAAAGAACAACGCCTATTATTTGAAGCGCAGAACGCTTATAGGCGATGGAGATGAGCGGAGTTGAACCGCTGACCTTCTGGTTGCAAACCAGATGCTCTCCCAACTGAGCTACACCCCCATGTGGCACGCTTTTAAGTATACCACAATCACGATATAAATGTCAAATTTATCTTCAAAAATCGACCAGGGAGGAATTGCACCTCACCTTCGGTTTCTAAAACCGACGCTCCTACTTGAGCTACTGGCCCACAAGACGTTATTAAGTATACCACAAACTCATCTAAATGTCAAATTTATTTATTTTCCGAAACCGAAAACATGAATTTTGCGGTATTGCCGTTCACGGTGATATTAAGTATACTACAAACCCATCTGAATGTCAAATTTACTTTCAAGTTTCAAAGGATTTATAGTATATCACCACAACGACTTCACAACGTAGAGTTTAATGATACTACAAAATATAGGGAATGTCAAATTTATTTTCAAAAATTTCCAACAACTAAAAAACTTCCAACTTAATTGCCGCCGAGTGGTTCCTCTTGATTTGTATCTGGACGGCTGCCGAGCCAGAGCTTGATAGCAGGGCTGCTGGCTACGATCCGTTGACCGACGGATGCGTTAACAACAATAGTGTATGGACGCATCTGCTGTGTACCGATGAAAGGGTTACGCCGTAACTCATTACTGCCAGTCGCAATAATATTTGGCACGAGTGTTAAGGTGGCTTCCGTTTGATTCCTTCGAAGTAAGGTATTTTGTCGTCGGAGTCGGACCCCGAAAGGCAAACCGACAACGGTAAGATTCAGATTTTGCCGATTGCCGTTTTGCCGATCAACTTTGACGATAATGTCAATCGGCGAATCTGGGGTTACCACAACCTCCTCTAATCCGGTTGACAACATAATCGGAGCGGTCTCCGTAACGCTGACAACAACGTTTTTCCGCTGGACGGTCTGATCGTTGTTCTGAATCCGGTAGACTTCAACAGGTGTTGCGGCGCGACGATATTCATTACCGGCAGCAGTGGTGACGGAACCGACAACCTCAACGACGCGAGGTTCAAGTTCAGCATCGGGTGCGGCGGTGAGTGTAATGTATCCTTGTGTTACGCCAGTACCCGAAATAATGGCACTCTCGCTGGCAGTGACACCGGGTGGCAAGTTTTCAACGGAGAGCAATATTGGTTCCGTAAATCCAACGCGGCGTTGTAGCGTCACATCCAACAAGACAGTCCCACCGCGTCCGATATTTGGATTATCAGGTGTTACAGAGATGGCAAAATCCGGTTTTGTTGGACGGATATCCAAGTGGTAAACGTATCCTGCGCCGCCGTTTCCAGAAATATCCTCAACTCGAACAGCATACTCGCCGGGTTGATTGAAACTGTAATCAATGATAGCGTTGCGTCTACCGCCAATACCAGCGTTATTTGCTAACACCTGTCCATTGGCATCAAGTAAGGTGAGAGATGGGCTTAACGGCGAACTCAGGCGTTCTGCGGAGGCAGTGAGCGAATACCCGCCTATGTCTGCGAAAAACCCCCACGGTCCATAGCCATTCGTAACCTTCACAAGAATCTTATTTCTGCCTTTAGAGACAGGCAGCTGAATGACATCGTCGGCACGACGCAGTGGACGGTGGATGTATTTGCTGAAAACAAGCCTGTCGTTCACCCATATCTTGATAGTATCGTCAGAACCGAGGGACAAGAGATAGTTCTGATCACGGTCAGATTCGAGGTAGGTCAAGGCGTAGCCGGTGACGTCATCTTCAGGGACGTTAGAGAAGACGTTCTCACCCCTGCGATTGGTTTTATACCATCCGATTTTTCGACCCTCTTTGCCGATGTATTCCTTATCAAAATCAATCTCGGTTTCAGGGGGGTAGACGGTATCAAACCCCTTTTCATCAACGTTATCAAACGGAAAAATTACCCACCATGGACCGAGGCTTGTGCCTTCTGAAACGGTAAACCGGTAGTAATCCACCTCACTGGGTTCTGAGATACGTCCACTGATTGCCCCAGGAATTGTGAGGTGTTGTACGTGTTCAAGTTGGCGTGCGATGAGTTCACCTAAACGCTGCGCTTCTTGGGCGACGAAAGCGATGATACGGTCGCGTTCAGTCGGTGTAATGTCTGCATTCTCTTTATTCACCATGCGTGTAATGGTGCTTGTCCATTCCTCGGCAGAGAGTGCGCGGTTGCTCGGTGAGCGGAGCTCATGACAGGCACTACACTTTGCTTCAAAAAGGATTTCGGATTCAGCGAATTGTGTTGTGGCATCCTGTGTAGCGGGTTCGTCAGAAGTGGACTGGCGTTCAATAACTTCTTCAACAGTTTCAGGGTGCGCGTTGATAACGAAGGGAAAGATACCGTACGGCGTACGAATCTGTCTGAGACCGGGTTGATCATCCGCTGTCAATTCGATCTGCCATTCCGTCTCGGGTAGATTTTCACCGCCAATAACACACTGAATAATGTTGGTTTTCGGAGGGGTGGGAGGTCCGTATGAAAGAGAACCTGTCGCCTTTGTTAGACTTGCAGCGTCCATTTCTCCATTAGGCACCGTTCCACCAGCGGGAAAAAGATAGGTATTGTAAGGGAGAACGCCACCTGTTAATCGGTAAACGGAATCTGGATTGCCACGATGCAATAGATCTCGAATGCGTAAGAGATAGGGACCGTCGTTAGGAAGCGTTATATCAATGAGCGGATCAAGGCTGTAGAACCCGTTACTGCGTGCAAGTTCAACGCCTTTCACATCAAAAACAGAGATCGTTGGATTAAAGAATTGCTGGCTGATGTTGTTAAGGCGGTATGCCTTGACACTAAACACACACCGTTGTCCTTTGGTCCCTTCAAATACGTAATAATCTTCGTCGCCACCGGGATTCACAACCCCGTTGATAAGGCTCGGCAGTTCGATAGTGGTAGCGGATTCTGGGTCGTTATTCGACTCGGTCTCAACGACATCCGGGGTGTGGCTAACCTCAAAGGGCCATGCGGTGGAGGTACCGTGCTTGCCGACAATCCGAATTTCGCGAAGCCCGATGGGAGCATCTGGTGCGATAGATAATTCGGCGGTTAACCCAGCACTGGCTCTTGCAGCTGATGAGAGATAGGCAACGATTTGTGTCTGTGCCTCCGCGCTAATCTCTGCGCCCTTCTCCGTAATCATCCTTTGAACAGTGGCTTTCCACTGTCCTGGGGTCATCGATCGGTTACTTGGAGAGCGGAGTTCGTGGCACTGCCCACAATTCGCCTCAAAGGCGGGTTTATGGGTATCATCAACTTCACCACCAGCCGGGTGAAGTTGCGCGGTAATCCCGGATTCTCCTTCAACAATGACTCGGTGTGCCCCCTCTAAATCAGAACCCTGGATGGTAACTTCAACAGTCGTTCCGGGTTGTCCTCCGGCCGGAAACAGAGAATTAAGTCTCGGGGTACCTTGTGCGAACGTCGGAAGCGTCATAGAAACAAAAAGCAGTATGAAAAGCGTTCGGATTGTACTTGCAAGGCTATATTGCTTAGTCAAAAGGGGTATCGTATTGGTAAGCATCGTGAAAGACCCTCCCAAATTAGTTGTCAGTTATCAGTTAAGAGGCCTGTTGTGGAACTTGTAAATATGTTGTTACTGCCACAAGATGGTAACTGACAACTCTCACTGCGAGGCAAACTGATGACTGACACCTATTTAGAACTCGTGGGTTAATGCCCGTCTGCGGAGATTCCAGAGTCGTACTTTGCCATCTCGACCACCTGCGGCGACGAGTGCGCCATTCGGGCTGAACTTTACTGCGTAAACAGCATCGGTTGATTCATCGAAAGTGCTATAACGGTTGCCCGACCGGAGATTCCATATAATCACGGAAGTATCTGCACTACCGGACGCAATCATTGCCGTCTGATTGTTTGCGCGCCTTGGTAGGACGAGTGCCGTATCAACACTATAAACAGCACCCTGATGCCCGTTGTAATCACGAACGCGAGCGCCTGTCATCTCCAGTGAATCTCGTCCGACTGAGATATCCTCGCCGTCTCCTGCGGGTGTAACGCGCCACGTTCGGACGGTATTATCGGCAGATCCTGAAACTATCACGCCTTCATTAACTGAATAGGCGAGACTATAAACAGCGTCATCGTTTGCATCAAAGTTCACCATGACGTTGAAAGTGTTAGGGTTCCATACTTTTATGGTTTTATCTTCACTACCGGTAACAAAGTAAGTTCCCTGGGGATGGTACAAAGTGCAAAGGACTCTCCCGACGTGTTGGGTAAGCCACTTTGCTTGTTTGTCTATTGGCTTTTCGGTATCCTCAAGCAGGGTTACATCAATGACAGCACTATATTCGTCCATGCTGGCAGTGAGCAGTGTTGTGTTATTTGGGCTGAGGGCAATAGATTCAATGGTATCACCATGAACCTCAAAGCTTTTTATGAGTTCTTCAGAGGCGACATCCCAAATTCGTATTTCGCCGTTTTGGGCAGGAATGCCACCACCTGCATAGAGCCGCAATGACGACGTTTCCTGATCCTTCGTAGCTGCGAACTTGAGACTTCGGACCTCACCAGCATGCGGTTCGTATGTGTGAATAATCCGTTGTGTCTCCAGATCCCAGAGTTCAACCCACTGATATTTCCCGACAGCAAGCATTTTCCCATCAGGACTAAATTCAAGTGACCAGATCGGCGACAGCGGTTGGTCTGCAAAACCGATCGGTGTTGTAAAGATAATGCAGGACGCTGCTATCAGGATTGCTATGTTACAGAGCGTAACGAAAATGGTACGAAGCATTTTTTTATGGCGTTAAAGATTGGAAGACAAGTAGCATGGATTGGAAGGATAGAAGAATTGAGCGATCCTTTTCATCCTTCTATTTTTCGATGCGAATCCTTCCAACCTTCAGCCCGTTGCTTGGTGAGCGATTAGAATGCAGATCGCAAATGTAAAGCATTCTCACTGCGAAGCAAAATTGGGTCTCCGCGTATGGGAAACCAAATTTGGGCGCGTACGCCGCGATGCACGTCGCATCTGGGCGTGTACGCCGCAAAAACCGCGCCTAACTCAGTACACCACGGATAGGTCTACCACCGCGAGAAAGGACGATACGGACCCCATCTGGTGACTCAAGGTGTTGATTATAATCAACACCGAGGGATTGATAGAGTGTCGCTGATAAATCTTCGGGACGTACCGGCGTTTCAGCTGGTTCCATCCCAAGCGGATCGGAAGCACCGATGACTTGTCCACCTTGAACACCGCCTCCAGCGAGCATGATCGAGAAGACGCGGGAATGATGATCCCGTCCAGCGTTTCTGTTGATGACCGGTGTTCTCCCGAACTCACCCATCGCGATGACGAGCGTGGTTTCCAATAATCCACGATCGCTCAGATCAGTGATTAAGGTAGCCATTGTCTGATCAAAAGCGTTGAGTTTCCCGGGCAGAGATGAGAAGATATTGTTGTGGTTATCCCATCCACCGTTGCTGACTGTGACGAAGTTAACACCTGCTTCAACGAGCCTCCGTGCGAGGAGACAACTTTGTCCGAAGGTGTCCCGTCGATATGCCTCGCGCGTTTTGCCGGGTTCAGCCTTGAGATCAAATGCAGCGCGTGCATCGGTGGAACTCATCAGGTTATATGCGGAGGTATAGAAGTTGTCAACCGCTTCTGCAGCGGGGTTGCCTGCCTCGTATTTTTTGAAGGCAGCATCAACGGCTTGGCGTAAAGAGCGTCGGCGTTCAACACGTTCAAAAGAGACCCCTTTAGGTGGTTCAAGATCGCGTACTTTGAAGTTATTGCTTGCGGGATTGCCGCCAGGTGAGAAAGGTGCGAGTGATGCGCCTAAGAACCCACCTCCACCATAAGCGACAGGTGCTGGGACAGAGATGTAAGGTGGCAAAGCACTCCGCTGTTCTTTGAGTTTGGAAATAACGGCACCATACCCCGGGACAGCAAAACCGGGTAAGGGTTGATAGCCCGTCATCATATAGTGTGTTCCACGCTCATGCGCTGCCTCTGGAGAGGTCATCGAACGGATAATGCAGAGTTTATCGGTCTGTTGTGCGAGTCTGGGAAGATGTTCACTAACTTGGATGCCGTTGACATTAGTCGCTATCGGCTTGAAAAGCCCTCGAATTTCTTCAGGAGCATCTGGTTTAAGATCCCACATGTCAAGGTGGCTTGGTCCACCGCCTAACCAGACGAGAATAACGGATGTAGCAGTGCCAGTAGCAGCACTCGTTGCTTCTGCGGTTGCAGCTTGTGCTTTGAGTCGGAACAAGTCTGTGAGACTCAAACCGAACAATCCAAGGGCACCCGCTTTTAGAAAGTCCCGACGGTAAAATCCTTCACAATCCGTGTGTATGCATCTGTTTTCAGGCATGGTTTTCTCCTTGTGCTACGGGAATGGTCTTCAGTACGATTTTTTCTACGAAAAAATCTTTCGGTTATCAGTAAAGAGATAGACAACTTTATCAAGTTACTCTCTTAACCGATAACCATTCCTCGTCACGCGGTAGCTACACATCAATTGCGCGAAGGTCGCTTTCGTAGCCTTTTTATCCATCGTTGCGCCTTCGCGATGTTGGTATCAAGCGGTTCTTTCATCTCAAAATATTCTGTATGTCCAGCGTAGATCTGATGCCAATCAACGATACAAGGCATCTGATTTTGCGTAAGGGTTCGCATCAGGAAAGACCGAACTTTAGCCCGGGTATCCTGTGGTGCATTATCAATAGCATACTCAATCTGTTCATCAGTGATAACGCGCTCCATCTGTCCGTGTGCTTGTAGTGCGTAGTAGAGCCCGCTTTCTGTATGAATGTTATGATATTCTAAATCTTGACTTTTGATCCAAGGATCATCCCAATCGAGTTTCTCTTCAGCGATGAAAGTTTCAAGCAACCATTTTTTCGCAGCCCAATCGACCCGCGGGATAACGCGCTCCCAATCTTCTTCAAGATCATCAAGTATAGACTCCCATGCCGAAAGTACCCATTGACTTTCTTCGTCGTGTTCAGTGATGAAAGTCTGAACGAAGTTGAGATACTCTCGCTGCAAATCGACAGCGGAAATTGTTTTCCCAGATTTAAGTTCAATTCGCCATTTGAAAGTATTATCACGAGAGATATGTCGAATCGCGTATACCGGGTCAGCAAGTTCAAACCCTGGAAGGGGTAGTTTTTCACCGTGCATCTCATAGAACGTCTCAATCGCTGAGAGCAAGAGCGAAGTCGTTCCGACTTTGAGTGCGGTAGCGTACTCGGACATATTAGAATCGCCGACGAGGAGATGGAGTCGTCGGTATTTTGTGTAATCGCTGAGCGGTTCGTCTCTTGTATTGATGATAGCACGACTGAACTGAATCCACTCATAAATTTCAGTGACAATATGATCGGCGCGTTGTGAAATTTGATAATGCTGTTGCTCAGCCAGCTCCTGCTGCCCTTCCAATACATCTTGGGTCCCAAACTCAATCATCTCATCATAAACACCGACTCTACCGGCACCGGCGTAAATTTGTCGGGTAACGAAGAAGGGCATAAGCGTTGGGATAACTACACGGTAGAATGGGACTTCTCGGCTGATTTGGAAGTTTTCATGACACCCAAAAGTAGCCCCCGTGAAATGGTCTATATTATTTTTGAAGAAGGCCGTCGGCAACCCTGTATCAGTGAGGATGTTGTTGATGATGCGTTCAATAGCTTTATCGTAAGCGACAAGATCAAAAAGTGTAGCACACTCAGGGGTTGCATATTCAAGATGCCCCATATCAATATAAAGACGACCACCATTGAACAGGAATCCACCGTTCCCCGGAGGTTCTCCCCAGTCTCGGTAGTGGATGTCACGCAGCCCGAGTTCAAGTACATCAAAAACGTAGTCCCGAACGCGCGCTGCGACCCCTTCAGAGGTACCGCGAATCCGCTCGGTATCTGTCATACACCCAAATTCAGTTTCGATTCCAAAAATGCGCTTGTTCATTTCAGTGCAGCCTCAATCTCTTGAGAATCGAGCAGTCGAAATTTATTTGTGCCTTGTTGCGTGGTTTCCAAAACCCCTACTTCTATTTCGCCTTCTTCACGTGCGGTATCAATAATCTGGTACATCTGTGCGGTATCTAACTGGGTATCCTCGGATTCTGTTTCTTCCGGATTTCGTGAACTTAATTCTTTACCGATTGCCCACGTCTCTAACGCCAACCGGAAGGCGGTAGTCAAATCTCTGTCAGCGTCAGTCTTTGTAGCAGTGAGATATTTTTCCATTCCTGTTTCAATTACTTCTGTTCCACCGATAACTGCAAAAGATGGGTCGGTTCGGACAATCCCATCAAAATTGATCGCAGTGAATTGGCTTTTCCCCGAAGCACTGCCGAGTTCAGCGAGCAACATTTTGATGATGTAAGCCTCACCAACAATGGACTCAAACGCCTGCTTAAAAGCGGGTGCCAAGGTATAGTTAGTTAACCGGTGCAGATTTATATCTTGAGTGGCATTTTGAAAGCCTTGGACGCTGGCAGTGTCGGTAACAAGCATCCGTAAACGCTCAATATCAGCCGGGTGCCCGATTGCGGACAGTGCGATCCGGTCATGTACCTCAAATATTTTACGTTGTCCCTTGCCGACTGTCAAGAGCATCATGCCTTCGTCGTAGATAATACCTACGACAGGACTGCCCAATCGGAGTTCGTCTTCAATGTAATCCCGTCGGTCCTGAATCGCCTCTATCCAGCGATATGGTTCATCTCGCATAATTTAATAGTTGTCAGTTTGCTTCGCAGTGAGAATACGATTTTTCTGCGAAAAATCTTTCAACTGATAATCGATAACTATTCCTTTGCATTTGGTTGTGCTTCAGCGTACCACGCTGCTAAATCATCATCAGAAACGGCATTAACGCCGGTGCGTGTTACGGTTTTGAGAGTCGGAAAAATGTTCACTTTAGCATTATATCCGCTCGTTGCGGCATCGTACTCACTGGCGATATCCAAGAGTCTTAAGATAGTAATCGCTGCCTGCTGTTGGTCCATTTCGTTCAAGGCTGTCTCGCCAAACCGAGACAGATAGCGTAACACACCACGGATCCAGATAGAACCGGAGCCAGTCGTTGCAAAATCAACATTCTCAAAGTGAGCACCGAGTGCGTCATAGAAGAAAATCTTTCCACCGTTCTCGTCATCCGGAGCATTTAAGTCATATAGTGCAAAGATCGGAATAACGCCACCGATGCCTTGGAGTGCCATCGACAAATTCTCTCGGATGAGTCTTGATAACATCCGAAGTTTGCCTTCAAGGCTTAACTCTTGGAGCTGGCTGCGCCGGAAATACTGGAACGAGTGCTCCAACATTCTGGCAATTTCATAAGCGATTGCGGGTGAACCTGAAATAGCAAGTGCAGAATGCCTATCAATTTGCAAGACTTTCTCGGCTCGATCATAGATGACAGAGGTGCCTGCAGTGGCACGCCGGTCCCCTGCGATCATGACACCATCTCGGTAAAGCACAGCAACAACGGTGGTGCTATGTGCTATTTCAACATCTGCTCCGTGTCGTGCAATTTCCGGCGGTAACTCTATCTTTAAGGGATAGTTTGCGTGCTTCAAGAGGTTGAGGAAATCGCCTTTGTGATTTATTGCTCTGTGCGGCGCGAGTTCTTGGTGTCCTACGCCACTTAGATTCAGGAAATCACCGTTATCGTGCATTATTCCCCCGTTCTTTGGCGGTAACGCCGAGACTGATCTTTATCAACACGTCGCATGCGCTTGAGCAATTCTTGCGTATCAGGACGACTCACTTTCTGACGCTTGGGTCCTTCGTTATCACCATCGCCATCACCGGGTCCGATGGGTTTTGTATCTCTCTGCTTGCGTTCAAGCTGAGTAATGATATTGGCTGTCATTGTATTTCTCCTTTTTTTGCTACCAACAGTCAATTTCAGAATTCCGATTGTTGATGACCACTATAGTTGCAATTTTTTAATCAATGTTTCGAGGGTCGGTGATTCATCAAGAGCCTCATTATATTGATGTGCGATATCTGCTTCGGCGAGTGCGTTGAGGTTAACTTCTCGGGTACGTCCATTGACGGTGAAGGTAATGCTATCCCATTGGATAGCTTTTATAGATTCACTGAACCGATCAACAGCGCGCCCGCGGAAGTAGGCACGTGTGCCATCGGGCGGATTATGAAGCGCTGCTTCAATCTGTTCATCTGTGACGATGCGACGCATGGGGATCCCGTAGTAGAGTCCTTCGTCCATATCAATGTTATGATATTCTAAATCCAAACTCTGGAGCCATGCGTCGTCCCACGCGACTCCTTCTTCTTCTGCGAAGGTTTCAAGTAGCCACTTCTTTGCGACCCAATCGAGTCGATCAATGAGCGACATAGGGTCTTTCTCAAGAGCGTTAAGCGTATCTTCCCATTCCGTAAGGACCCAGTCAGTTTCAAACGCCCCTACATTACTGAGATGTTTCTGTGCGAGTGCGAGGTACTCGCGCTGATGGTCAATTGCGGACATCGACTTTCCATCATCTGTCATCACCATCCAGCGATACGTCTGGTCATGCGACACGGTCTTGATGGTATCAATCGGATTGGCGAGTGCCAGACTCTCCGGAATCCTACGCTGTTCAATCAAAGCAATGACAAGCGCGGTGGTACCGACTTTGAGTGCCGTTGCGTATTCAGACATATTCGCGTCACCTGCGATACCGTGCAATCTACGGAATTTAGATGCGTCAGCATGCGGTTCGTCGCGCGTATTGACGATAGGTCGGTTGTGCATCGTATCAACGCTCGCCTCAACGTGAAAGAAATCGGCACGCTGCGATAATTGATAGTGCCCCGGCGTTGCGAGTCCTGCTTCAGTCTCAATGCCAAGTTTCCCTGCCCCTGCAAAGATTTGCCGCGTTATAAAGAACGGCATGATTCCCTGTTTGAGCGTCTCAAAAGGCACTTCACGCGCCATCAAGTAATTATCGTGGCACCCGTAGCTATGCCCGTGAAAATCGGTATTATTTTTATACAGCAGCACGCGTTTTCCGAGTTTCTGACTACGCGTTTCTGCGCATCGGTGAAGGATACGTTCCCCGGCTTTATCGTGTGCGACAAGGTCAAACAGGTTACTGCATTCAGGTGTAGAATACTCTGGGTGCGCGTGGTCATTGTAGAGACGTGCCCCGTTGACGAGAATGTGATCGCTCTTAATTTCGGCAAAAGAGAGTCGCTCTTTTTTAAGACGCTTCCGATCGCGCGCCTCCTCTTCCTTCTCATCAGGATGATTGGAGAGTGCGTCTGCTCGAAAGCCGCGTTCATCTCGAAAGGGGTCTTCACCGCTATAGTCCCACACGGGTCGAAAATCTTCTTGACGGTAACTTTTTATGAGCTCAATCGACTGCTTGACGGCATCAATGTGCGCTTCATTTTCGAGTGTAATTCCGTATTCAGTTTCAATTCCAAAAAGTCTTTCCATAGAATAGCCTTCAGCCGTTGGAGACCGTCAGCAGTCAGCAGGAATGGCTTTCAGCAGTCAGCAGTCAGCAGTCAGCAAGAGGACATTCTGTAATGCTTGCGTCTTTGCTGATGACTGATGGCTAATGGCTATTGCCGCAGATAGCCGATCCTCCTAAATGACACGCGAGCTCGACGTTTTACGCCGTTCCCGCTTTTCAGTTTTGATAGGTGTGACTTTGACGACGTTCGCCGGATCGTAATCAAGGAGTTTGAGCCAGTCTTCGGTCGCCTCGGTCGGCGGGAAGATTTCACTTTCGCTGAACTCCGCGGCGAGTGCGTCTAATAGATCTGCCCGCGAGATTCCGCTTTCTTTCTCGGGATCCTGAATTGCGCGTTTGAGTGCGGATTCCTTAGCGCGCTGCACAATTGACTCAATAATAGCACCACTACAGAGATGTCCACGGTAGAGAACGTCGCGCCTACCGCTCCTGAGAGAGACTTCAAGGAATCTGTTGTCCTCGTCTTCACGAAACATCTCATCAACAACCTGTGCGATCAGGTCTTCGACTGCCTTCTCAGGTGGGATAACTTCAGGTGGCGTTTCGTCTGCTGTCCCCGTCTCTGGGTCAAGTGTTACCTCTGAAGCAATAGGCAGCTCGGGGGTGAAGTAAATACGGAATATATCCTTTGCAGCCTCTGCATCTGGACGCGTCACTTTAATTTTCCTATCAATGCGTCCGGGTCGCAGAATGGCAGGATCAATGAGATCTGGACGGTTCGTCGCGAGAATAATAACGACATCTTGTAGAGACTCAATACCGTCCATCTCTGCACAAAACATCGGCACCAGCGTATTTGAGATGCTATGAGATCTAAGTGCGCGCCGTGTTCCTAATATAGACTCTGCCTCATCTATAAACACAAAAGCTAACTTGCCATCTTCCTTTTTTTCACGGGCGATCTGAAATATTTCACGTACTTTCCGTTCAGATTCTCCGAGCCACATGTTCAGAATTTCAGGTCCCTTGATGTGAAGGAAACAGCCTTCAACATCTTCTCCGCTCTCCCTTTGGAGCTGCTGCGTCAAGTTATAGGCAGTCGCCTTACCGATGAGCGTTTTTCCGCATCCTGGCGGTCCATGGAGGAGAAACCCTTTTGGTGCACTGTATTGGAAACGCGAAAAGAGTTCGGGATGCAGGATGGGAAGTTCAATCGTATCTTTAATACGTTGGATCGTTTCGTTAAGCCCGCCCACCTTAGACCATGGAATGTTTGGTACTGCCTCAAGTGCGTAAGCATCCGTCTCTTTAGTAGCGATATGTTCAAGTGCGACGCGGTAGTTGGAGTCAACCCGGACTTCATCGCCAGGTTTCAGTTTGACATCCGTGAGGTCTGCGGAGCGTTCAAGGATAACAGTTTGGGCGTTAGGTTCTTGCCCAATACGGAGCCTCCCATCTGGTATAACATCTGCTATTTTTGCGATGGGACCGGCATCGTTGTATCCGAGTTCACCGACGACGACAAAGGCATCGTTCAATAGTACACTGAACCCCTTTTTCAAAGTTTCGGGATCAAGTTCGGTATCAAGGTTCGCGTAGTATTCGGAACCGCCGACGATGACGCGTGCGATGTCATCTTTCGGCAATCCGAGCAAGGTGCCGATACGATTCGCGGGTGAAGTGAGTTTTTCGATCTGCGCCTCCATTTCCGCGTGGATACGGAGTGCTTCCTGCTGAATAGCGTGAATTCTCTCGCGAAACTCACCTTCATCACTCAGAATAGCGCGACGCAGCTCAAGGAGCCATCGGCGACGACGGTCCTCTGGCGGTGTCTCGGCGATAAGGTGGTGAATTAGCTGCAACGAATAGCCGGAATTCATCTCCTCTTCTTCAGAGGTGAGTTCCTCCTCAACTTCTTCGTCATCTTCAGTAAACAGGTCGTACCTGTCGAAGTTTGCGTCAGCATCTTTAGGGTTTTTCTTATCGTACATTTGATGTCTCCTCAGGCAGAAACGGATGACTTTACGATAGAGTTTACCACACTTCCCACAATTTTGCGAATACTTATTTTAGAAGTTGTCGGTACGATTATTTAAAAATCTTTCAGTCGTCGGTTGTCAGTGAAGAGAAAGACTTCATATATCAAGTTCGCCTCTTAACCGATAACCGATTTCTAACCCATAAATCCACCTTACCAGGGGGATTTAATCTGTGCAAATTGAGTTCTGCTGTGATAATTTGTAATAGTTTAGCACAATTCGCAACACAGATGCAAGAAAAAATAACATTGCGGAGAAATTTAGCGGTCAAGGCGGCATGATTAATTTGACTTGCGGGGGTTTGTATGGTAGGATAATAGCAAAACAACAGCAGGAGGGGTGATATACATGACGCTAATATCTATGTTTGAAGCCTCGGTTCAGCACTACGGCAACAAACCTGCCCTGGCACATAAACCGAAAGGTGGCACTTATCAGAATATCTCTTATACCGCATTCAGTGAATCGGTGGATGCTTTCAGTAAAGGGTTGAATGCGCTTGGGGTGGAAAAGAACGATCGGGTTGCGATTCTCTCTGAGAATCGTCCTGAGTGGGCAATTACGGATTTTGGTAGTCTCAAAATTGGTGCGGTA
Organism: Candidatus Poribacteria bacterium; assembly: GCA_965208735.1. GTDB lineage: Bacteria > Poribacteria > WGA-4E > WGA-4E > WGA-3G > WGA-3G. Next base: position 1,598,145 of record CBDBPM010000002.1, on the reverse strand, counting down.
ACTGTTCCGATGTTCTCAACGCTGACAGCGGCACAAGTCGGTTATATCCTAAAAGACTCCGGTGCCAAAATAATCTGTGTATCCACGGAAAAACAGTTAGAAAAGGTAAGTGCTATTCGAGATGAAGTCCGGACGCTTGAACAGGTAATTATTTTTGATTCTATTGAAGGTGCCGCACCCGAAGGTGTTATCCAATTCGAGGCAGTCTGTGAACTCGCGGGTGAGGAAACCAACAATGCTGCGAGTGAAGATGACCTCGCAACGATTATCTATACATCGGGCACAACTGGTAACCCAAAAGGGGTTATGCTGACGCATGCGAATTTTATTTCAAATGTCCAAGCGTGCAAATCGCTTATTGATGTCAGTGATACAGATGTGTTGTTATCGTTCCTGCCGTTATCACATGTCTTTGAACGGCTTGGTGGACATTACGTGCCGTTGTTCTCTGGTGCTACAATAGCATACGCGGAGAGCACATTCACCGTGGCGCAAAACATGAAGGAGGTCGCTCCCACGGTGATGCTCAGTGTGCCGAGGCTCTACGAAACGATGCACGAGAGAATTCTGCGTGCGGTCCAAGAAGGTTCGTCGCTGAAACAGAAAATTTTCCACTGGGGTGTTTCGGTTGGTTCGGCAGTGAGTTCTGCAATTCAGCAAGGGAAAAATCCGTCTGCAATTTTGCGATTACAGCAAAACATCGCGGACAAACTCGTCTTTGCGAAATTGAAGGAAGCGACGGGCGGACGACTGCGGTTTTTCGTCTCAGGAGGCGCGGCGTTGCCACAATCAATCGCCGAATTTTTCCATGCAGCGGGAATTTTGATTTTGGAAGGTTATGGATTAACAGAAACCTCGCCTGTTATCAGTATGAACCATCCGGGAAAATGGAAGTTCGGAACTGTTGGTGCCCAGGTATCTGGTATAGAGGTAGAGATAGCCGAAGACGGTGAGATCCTAACCCGCGGTCCACACGTTATGAAGGGTTACTTCAATAACGACACTGCGACGGCAGAGGTGATTGACGAAGATGGATGGTTTCACACAGGCGACATCGGTATTATTGATGAAGATGGGTTTGTCAAGATTACTGACCGGAAAAAGAATATAATCGTGCTTTCCAACGGTAAGAATGTCGCGCCGCAACCGATCGAGAGTAAGTTGGTGCAAAGTCCGTTCATCAGCGAAATTATGGTAATAGGTAGCGAACGCAAAAATCTTGGAGCGTTGATCGTCCCGAATTTTGACGCGCTCAAGGCGTGGGCATCTGAGAATGATGTTGCCACGGATGACCTGTCAACAATGCTCCAGACGCGCGAGACACAACAGCACATCCAAAGTGAAATCCGGAATCATCTGACCGATTTTGCAGATTTTGAGCAGGTGCGAAGGTTCACACTCCTCGAAAAGGAATTCTCACAGGAAGCCGATGAGATGACCCCGACTCTGAAATTGAAGCGGAATGTTATTATTGAAAAGTATGCCGATGCGATAAAAGAGATGTATCCGGAGGATTCTTGAACGATAAGCGTTTTTTAGGAAGTCTGCGGCGACATCACCACTAATCCATGTTTGATTATCTCAATTGTGGTGGGTGTCTCGCACATCGGTTCTCCATCGGCATATAATAGCATCGATGTGTCTGTCTCAATTTTTAGAGTTCGGGTTTGGTGCATGGATACAGCGGGGTGCGACACATGCCCACCCCAGAAGAGTGTCACTAACAGTCGGAGTACTGTCAAAGCGGAAACCGGACGGATAATGCAGACATCGAAAAGTCCATCGTCGATGCGTGCGTTAGGGACTATCTGAAACCCGCCACCATAGCGGCTTGTGATACCGGTAGCGGCGAGAAGGAGCGGTCCCTCGTGGACACCAAAGTCGCCTTCAAGGCGTACGAAAGGTGGTTCGTAATAGAACAGCGTCTCTACGGCTGCATAAGCGTAGGAGGCAGTGCCAGCAAATAGTGGGGTGCCTTTGGCGGCACGACGACTGACCTCTGTATCGTAACCGCAAGTTGCAATAGTGGTGAAATAGCAATCAGCCATCGGCTGTCGGCTGTCAGTTAGGAGATTTTCCGGTGAAGTTATACCTTCTTGCTGATTGCTGATTGCTGACGGCTGACCACTATTCTGATAGCAACGTCCCAAATCTACACGGATAGGGGTGCCAGATAAGAGAGTTGCAATTGCCGCTTCAGGCTTCAGTGGGATACCAACCGCTGCGGCAAAATCGTTGCCGCGACCGCACGGGAGCACACCTAAGGTTACATCTGGGACCATCGCAATGCCGTTGACGACTTCGTGGAGGGTTCCATCACCCCCGCAAGCAATCACATACCGAGTGCCATTAGCAACGGCTTCTTGTGCGAAAAGTTTCGCATCACCAGATGCCGAAGTCAATACGAGTTGTCCCTGCCGTCCAGATTCAGTAAGGGCAGCGTAGCCCTGCTCAGCAACATTTTTGGCATTGCCTTTGCCGGAGATTGGATTTGCGATGAGAATAAAATCGTTCATGGGTTAATGGTTGATAACTACTTAATCACTGCGATTTTGCCGATCTTTTTTTGCGTATTAAATTCAAGGACGTAGATATAGATGCCGGTGGAAACATCTGCGGTGTTATTACTTGTCAGCCACCACTTCTTTTCGTTGTGATCCTGCTCGGTTACGTCTAATGTTTCCAGCAATTCCCCTTTCGCAGTAAAAAGTTGGATGCGTGTGCCAATAGGTATCCTGTCAAAAGTAATGACCCCTTTATCAGCTACGTTGGGTCGTACCGGATTCGGATAGACGCGTACCTGTGTCAAATCCGATACGGCTATTTGGTTAATACTGCTTGGTATTTCAAGGGGTCGCGTAGCACCGCGAATAGCATTTTCATCAATATCAGCCACGTTGGAAACAGAAATTTCATACTGATCTGTTGCGGCAAGGGGCTGCCCAAAGTGTTCAAAAAGGCTATCCGTATCAAACGCTAAAAGTGCGCGTCTCCCCATCCGGTCGCGGATAGCAGACACTGGATTGATACCGTCAATCCGTTTCACTTTCCGCAGGACATATCGACTCTCGTCGGCAATACCGAGGTTCATTCGTCGGTCAAACGTAACAATCACCCAGACGTTTTCGGACATAGACTTTTTCCCAGAAACTGCGTTAGGTGCGTCAGTTTGAAACTCAAGTTGTGCTGTCTGTGTCTCTGCTCCGAGTTGGTGATAGGCAGCACGAATTAATTGGGGTGGCTCCCTCGGTGTGGCAGCAACAGGTTCAGTGCGCGGGGTTTCGGTTCCGTTGGTATCCTTTGTAGTAATAGCATACCAGTAGGTATTATCTTTTGTCACACGCCTATCCAAGAACCTTGTAACGATTAGGTTTTCCCTAATTTTCTCAAACGTATCATCTGCTGGTGCCTCTTCCTTTTCACCTCGCGCCCGATAGACCGTAAAAGGTTGTGTCAAGTTCGGCAGTTCTTCATCCGTTTCGCCGTCCTGCTGAGCGTTCCACGTAACCTGTACTGCCTTCTCTGTCAAGGGTTTCGCCTCAACATTCCAAGGGGTAAGTCTATCAACACCGTCCGGGTCTGTTGCGAAAATGGACTCAAAACGGTAAATTCCGTCCTCAAGATTGACGTAAAATTCGTCAAACCCATTTTGATTGAGCTCAGCCGTGAAGAGCCTCGGTGTTTGCTCTATTCTCCGGTGCCACAATACCCTCAAGGCGGTGCCATCCCACTGCGTCACATAGAGGTTTGGATAGGTCGCAATGATCAGATTATTAGAGCCATCACGATCCACATCTGCGATAGCAAGACTGTTCGCATTTCGCCGGTGTGGGGCGATTGCGACCGTTGCATCACGTCCATCCCCTGATAGCAATGTGTAGCCGTGCGGCGTATGCGTAAAGACGAAAAACTTCCAGAGTAAGGGTCCTGAAGGGTTATCGGGTAGTGAGAGTAATCCACCGACGACGAATTCTGGATTGCCATCCCCGGTGAGATCGCCTGAAACAAGTTGGGTAATATTTTTCAGTGGGAGTTGCGTTTGCCATTCAAGCCGGAAGGTATTGGTGGAAGCGGATTCATAAATGAAAAGATCGCCTTCGCTATCGCCTGCTACCAACTCTGTGCTTCCATCACCATCAAAATCGTCAATAGCAAAACGTTGTGCGAACACGTTAGAGCCGAGGGTTTCATTCACTAACGCTGCTTTTTCGACAAGGGCGTTTGTGGCACTATCGTGTTCAAAAATAAGGAGTCGATCGTTGTTGTTATCCGCGCCGACAATCTCTTTCTGCCCATCTTGATCAAGGTCCGTGATAGTGCCCCCAGAGAGAAACGGTGTCTCCCAAATAATTTGGTGTGGGTATCCGCGAGGCGTGCTACTTTCAATGAGAAAAGTTCGTTCATCATCCGTCGCAAGTATTTCGAGCAAACCGTCGCCATCCGTGTCATCTACCGCCCATGTAACGACCCCTTCCAGATTAGAGAGATTTTCGATACTCTCAACGGTATGCACTAATTCATATCTACCGCTCGGCAAGCGTTCGTAGATTGCGAGGATAGCAGCCTGTAACGCGTCGTCAATAGCATCTGTAGACAATGGGCTCCCGACGATTTCAGGTTGACCATCCCTGTCAAAATCAGCAGTTACACTTGCGATATGAAGCGGTGGAATATCAACGGATTTATCAGTGAAACCGTTCGGTGCGATATGTCCACCAATAACGTCAACAGCATAATACAGACCGCCGTTGTCCTCTCTCGTCTTAAGGTTCGTTGTATTCTCCGATTCAACGAAAAATTGGTAGGTTCCGGTATCAAAACCTAAGGAGAGGGAATGCTCTACGCCGAGATCTGTCGTGCTAAAAGGTGCGAAGGGGGCGAGGCTACCTTTACGTCGGTAATAGAGGGTATTCTGGGTAACATCATCCGTTGCCCAAGTAAAAATTGTAAGACTTCGCTGACCATAAAGCGTTTCCGTTGCAGTCAGGGAGATAACCTGAGGCGGGGTTCGGTCCACGCTCAAGACAACCTGATCGTGTGTTTGGTGCCCGTCCGTGGCAGTTACTGTTAATCGGACAGTGTAGATCCCTTCAGGAACGGTTGTCGTATCCCAAACAGCCAACGTCTCGTCGATTTTTTGTGTAACTGCTGGTTGGGTGAAAGGGGTAAATTCAGTCGGGACTGTAGACTCCCCAAAACTCAGCTGCCACGATTGAAACTTATAACCGCCTGTGTTGCCGACAAAGGTAATTGAATCTGCGCCCCCGCTATTGGCTTCAGGGGCAAGGATGCGTGCCTGTAATGCGCCACTTGCAAAGAGTGCACGTTCAGCATTGACAGTGCCTGCTCCGACGAATCTTTCGTCCAATTCATCACTATCCTCTTGATAGACTGGATCGGCGGTGTTAATCAGTATGTGCCGTACCTCTTCATGTGTGAGTGCGGGTCGTTTTGCGAGTAGTAACGCCGCGACACCCGCGACGTGCGGGGATGCCATAGAGGTGCCAGTGAGCAGCCGATACTGGTTATCAATCTGCGTGCTGAGAATCACGTTGCCTGGAGCACCGATGTCTATAGAGGCACCGAAATTGGATTGATAAAACCGCTGCTGATTCTGCTCGGTAGATGCCACAGCGATAACTTTCCGGTAGGCAGCGGGAAAGATAGCCGCAGGCTTCTGAGAATTACCCGCAGCGGCAACTAAAACAACACCATGCGCGTAAGCGTAATCAATTGCATCCTGAATAACAAAAGAACGGCGCTCGCTGCCCCAACTCATGTTAATGACGCTTGCGCCGTTGTCGGCTGCGTAGACGATCGCCGATGCTGAGTCATCATCTTGCATGCGAGAACTCCCACCGAGCGAAAGTCCTGCGCGTATCGCCATGAGTGGACATTCCCACGCGACACCAGCGATTCCGATCCCATTATTTGGCATAGCACCCGCAATACCAGCGACATGCGTGCCGTGTCCACTTTCATCAATGGGTTCGTTATCACCTTCAAGATAATCGCCCTCCGCTTGTATATTGGGGGCATCGGTAAAATCCCAGCCATAGACATCATCAATGTAGCCGTTGCTGTCGTCGTCGAGTCCATTTTCTGGGATCTCGCGAGGGTTTATCCACACTTTGGGTGCCAAATCATTGTGTCTATAATCAATGCCGGAATCGATTATGGCGATCACGACGCTCCGGTTCCCTTTTTCGACTGCCCACGCCTGCGGTAATTTCATCAGTGGTAGACTCCACTGCTCAGGATATTTTGGGTCATTCGGAACGACGGGGTCTGCCAAGGTTGGACGGAGGTAATTATATTCGACTGCCTCAACGAGCGGGTTCTGTTGGTATGTATCTTTGAGTGCTTCAAGGGGTGCGTCAGGAGAAAACCGTAACAGGTAGATACGCTTTAAATTTGGATTGAGCGATGGACGCGCGAGATATGGAAATAGTAGATGCAGCGATTCTACATTGTGTTTTGCGTGCAGGAGAGATATAGGTGCGTTTGCGTGTAACTGCTCAACATCAGCCGCTGCTTCTGGTGTCAAACGGATTAGCAGTTCACCGGGGGTGATATGTGAACGGATATCCGCCAAAGGTGGATCCTCTGCTTTAATCAGCGAGAATTCGGAGCAGATTATAATTAGAAGTAAGATGCCTATCGGCAAAATCTTAGAACATTTCATAATGGCTGTTCAGTTGTTCAAATCAGGATTTACAGGATGATGTGTCTTTTTTCTTAACTACCGCAACTAAGTTAGGTGTTTGTAACAAGGATAAAAATAACGCATATATTGGCGTTAACAAGTGAACTCATAGCGAGTACGCGTTATGAGTTCGATGAAAAATTGTGTTTAAAATGAACATTATTTTGGTATTAGTTTATTACTTCTAAATCGCTTAAAGGCTTTAGTGGACCAGCGCGTTTTAGAAGTGCTTTGAGATCATTAACTGGAATAGCATAATTGATATTCTGTGCATCGCGTTTCGGGACATCTACGTAATACCCCAGTATTTTTTTACCCTTTTCGTCGACTATAGGAAAACGATCTGTAAAATCTAGCACCTCTCCCCCCCTAATAAATATATCGCGGAAGGTAGCGACAGAAATTCCTATAACCTTACCTTTTCTATTTAGTACCGGACCTCCGCTGTTACCTGGAGAAATCGGCGCGGTCACTTGGAAATATGGCAATCTACGTTTGACTAGCTTGCCATCAATCAATATATTTCTAACAGGTCGGATGTTACTTATAATACCATCGGATAACGTCCCTTCAACACCCTTTGGATTTCCAACTACATAAATTGGCGTTTTTTTACTAATGGCATCACTATTACCAAGGATGAGCGGCTTTACGTCAAAAGTCCTGACTTTCAAGATTGCAAGGTCTCGATCTGGATCAACTGCCGTATAGCCAATTATAGCGTATGTCATGTCTGTGTTAACTATCCTTGCGGTGCCCTCTACAGCTCCCTCAACGACATGGTGATTAGTCGCAATTAGACCAGGACCCACAAAAAAACCACTGCCCATACTCATACCATTATTCATGTTCAAAAACACGGTGGAGGCTAAGGCCATTGCAGTAATATCCTGATTGGAGGAGTTCCCTGTTTTGCCAGTTTCATCGCCTAACTTTTTATCAACTACTTTTAACTTGGTACGAATCTTTTTTGCATAGTCAAGTGCTGTCTGAATGCAGTAGTCAAATACCTCCTTAGTGCCATGCGGCACATCAATGTTTGTATTATCAACAAACGGTTTGAAAATTGATTCAAATAACTTTATGGCTTCTTGATAGGTTTCAATCGATTTTTCGGGGGTTGTTCCTTTTTCATAGCAGAGGCCTTCGTAATACTTTCCTCGTAACTTGATGAGGTTTAGCCTCGGATACGGTTTCGGCGGGTAATTTTCTAACTTCGCGTATTCTGCCGCAGCTTTATTGTAATCTTCAAGTGTCCCACCCTCTTCGCTGTCTTTGCGCAAGACATCAGCGAATTTAAGTTGTGCTTCTGCGGAAAGAATTAGTTCATTTTCCGGAAGCTCGTTGATATCACCAAACGCATTGATGTAGGTAGTAGCAAAAGTTTCTAATTCGTCTTTGCGATCAAGTTTCCGGAGTGCTACCATAGCCTCATGCAAAGCAAAAGGGGCAAGCGGATTTTTCCGAAAGTCTTTATCTTCGCTTCTGGGTTTTCTCACGATACGTGCATACGAATCGAAGGCTTTCTCGAAATCTTTTTTCTCAGAGAGGGCCTTCCCGATCTCATAATAAACCATGGCAGGGAGGCCTTCCTGCAGTCGAAGGCCATCGTCCACAGTATAACTAATAAGTGATTTAAAACTACGGTTAAGTGATGCTCCCTCGGCATGATTTGCAATCATGTTTTCGTAAACACGAATCGCTTCGTCTACCCTTTTCTCTCGCCTATAGCTGCTGGCAATCAGTAGCCTGGCGGTTAAAGCCTCCTCACTCTCCGGATATTCTTGTAAGAGCAGATTGAAGACATTACGTGCTTTTCCAAAATCACCCTGATTGTAATAGGCACCTCCAATCTCCAATTGGATTTCGGCTTTACTATGATTTGGACTCTCTGGGCTCTGCAGGGCGCGATTGTAATTGAAGCGTGCGAGTTCATAGTTGTTTTCGTTGTCAGAATAGAGTTTTCCCAAGTCAAAATATGCGTCAGTGATGTGTTTACTATCAGGGAATCGTGTCATGAATTCGGCATAACGTCCTAATGCTTCATCATTTACCTTAAGTTGTTTTAAGCAGTAAGCGGCTTTATACATTGCTTCGTCTCTCAGATCATTATTGTTTCTAAATTCTTCGGTGGTCAACTTATCAAAGTTGAGATAGGCTTGATTATAATCTTTAGGACTCTGATCAAGGTATGACTGTGCAATCAAACGCTGAGCATCCGTAGAAACGAATGCATTCACCGAGTATCCTTACCTTAGAGTGCCTCCCCAGAAATTCTCTAAAGATTTTTCTCGCGTTTTCGTAATCCTTGAGTTGATAGTTGACCTGTCCAAGACCACGCAAAGCAAGCGTTATCGCTTCATCCTTCGGAAATTTGTCAATAAACTCCTGATAGGCGTGCCGTGCAGCTTCGTATCTATCCTTCTTCTCATATTCAAGCGCAATGAGAAGCAACTTATCACGTACTGAACTGATCCATACACTCTCTGGAAAGTTTTTGACGAGGGTTTCAACTATGAGGCTACTAGCAGCTTCGTAGTTAGTCTGTTTATAATTTTCTTCCCAGATTTGATACAAATATCCCTCTATTTGCATTGATCGATTTGGGTAGTCCCTGCTGATTCTCCGAAACTCACCAAGTGCTTCTTCAAGTGCTATTTCTTCTTTTACAGTTTCACCTTTATCTCTATGTGCAACACTTTGACGGTACAAATCTTTGGCAGTTTCAATACGTTTGTCTGCCTCGTTGGCACAACCCACCATAAACAGTGATAGCAATACCAATGCCAAGGCGAAACATCCTAATGACACATAAATCTGCAATTTTTCATAGTTCTCCTTCCTATGGAGCAGATCGCAAACCGCTCTTGCTTTATAGTCTTCTACTGCTTTGTCGCAGAAGTAATTTCATCCACTGAGAACGCTGAACGCTAGAGAAAATACTCACTGTCCTGTAGATTAGGTTAGACACCTCACGTCCGGTTTTTGTATCTCACAACTGAGCAGACTTGTTGCCACCGACAAGTGTATTGCCATCTAGTGAGACCGTTAAAGCAGAGAAATACTCACCTGTGGTAAAAAAGAATAGTTTGTGTCCAATTCCCGCATCCCATAACGAATTTCTGAGTAGTCGGAGCCACTGGCGAGCACGCCGCTACCTTGTCTTTAAGCTTTACTTGAACATCTGCCTCAACTTCACTCTCTCTTCTTGCATTGATCTAAAGCCTTCCCACTCGTTGTGTAGTAAGGTATTAACGTTAGAAACAACCTCAACGCATTCTCTTTCTAACCCGGCTTCTGTTGCGCGCATCACTATAAAAGGTAAACTTTTTTGTCCAACCCAGACAGGTATTAGCGAGTTTTTGAATGTTAGCAGTTGTGTTCCCAAACCTTGTGTTAAACGTTCACCTCCCAGTTTATCTCCCAGTTTATCAATGACCTCAATAAACTCAGGTGGGATTCGTGCATGGGGAGTCGCTGCACCGATGTAGGATTGAAAGGTCTCTACTCTTCCATCTACCGTCAGAATAGTTTCGACTTCATGTACCGAGACTTGGAGTACGACATCCTCATCTCTTTTAACAATTGAAATGTCGGGCACTTTACGAAATGCTGTGATCAGATAGCCCTTTACGCGAAGGGAGAGTGGATCTGTCTCATCTACCATAATTCTCATAGATAATTTGAAGTCTGAAATGTCTGTATAGGTTGCGTCTTGCGTTTGCCCTGTGAAGGTAATCTGAGCAAGCAATATCAAGGTAAATAGACACATTAGTTTTTTTATCATGGTTCCCTTTCCGATTGTGAAGGTATTGATTAAAGAGGGTTTTTCCTGCGACGTTTCTTCGCAAGTCTGTGCCGATAAGATACCGCACAGATGATAAATTGGGCGGAGAACTCATCAATTTTCAGGTCGCCGAACAGTCGCCGGCGTCTCCTGAAACACAATCCACTGCCTAACTGAATCTTCAAAGAACGCCTTCTTCAACTTTCCGCTTGCCCGAATCGGTAATTAACCAACCCTCACCTTTTACATGATTAACATCATCAGTCGAAAGGTAATGAAGGACTCCACGAATCAGTTCGTACCCACCTCCCCCATAAGCCCCGGAACTATCAGAACTGAGACCGAGGCGTTTCGCAATATGCGAGGGTTGGAGTCGTTGCGGGGATGCCTGAAACAAAACCTTTAACACTTCCCTTTTGAACATATTTAAGCAATCTTGTACTTCCTGTCTACGAATTTCATGCTTCATCAGAGTTTCCCTCGTGAGGTGATCACCGTCCATGCCAGATACACACCGATGACGTTGATGACCATAATCACAAAGGCAATCCATCGGTCATCTGGAAGTATAAACATAAATGCCAGCACAAACTCTATCATACACGCAATCAGATAGAACGCTGCGACAAATGCTCTCATAGAATCTCCTTTCTTTGCTTCAACGATCGACAGCAATGCCCACACCACCCAGCGGCGAGGGTTGTGTTCTCTACCAGCAATGCTAAAGAGATTCTACAACGAAAACGAGAAAACTGTCAAGTGAATAAAGAAAAAGAGCTCAGTTAAATTATTTTAGCATATTACTAAATAAAAAAGTAACAAAAGCGAATTAGAACAACTATCGGTTATTAGTTGTCTATACACCATACGTGTCAATTTAGTGATTTTTCACAGCTGCTATAAACATACTGAAGAAATCCGCAGAAACACCCCAAGCAAATAAACCCTACGGGACTAAAGAGAGGTTTGAAGGATCCAAAGTTTCTGATCAAAGTCCGGTTCGGTTAGGAAACCGAACCTACCGGGCCTAGGGCTGAGATGGATTCAAAGTTTCTGATCAAAGTCCGGTTCGGTTAGGAAACCGAACCTACCGGGCCTAGGGCTGAGACGGTTGTTATTTCTAAAATTGACATCTATGGTTATTAGTTGTCTATACACCTTTCGGTTTTATAGGACTGATTGAATAAAAGCAAAAGCCTTGCCATCAACGGGTAGCTGATGACAAGGCTCTGGTTATATTCATCCAATGACGGGGTTATTCAAAGAGCTGAAGTTCACCGTTTTTGACCATAAAAACAATCGGATCATACACGGCTTCACCGTTGGGGTCAAAAGAGAAATTGCCTAAAATCGTCGGCAAATCCATCGTCTTCGCTAATGCCTCGCGAATTGCGGCTGCGTCTGTCGATTGTGCCTTGGTAATGGCATCAGCGAGAATATGGAGGGTCGCATAAGCCTGCGCCGCCCACGGTCCAGGTTCAGAACCATGTTTTGCCTTGTACTTCTCGACGAAGGTATGGTTTCCGGGTGTGGCAGCCATACCAAACCATCCGGAAAAAGTTATCGCGCCCTCGGCAGCATCGCCTACCTCTTGGATTTCTTGTACAGTCAAATCGGGAATAATAAGCTGAGCAGAGACACCCATACTTTTCGCTGCAGTGATAATCTGCGTCATCTCGCCTGAAAGCGCAGAGATAAAGAGTGCGTCAGGTTCCATGCCCATTATATTGGTTAATTGCGTAGAAAAGTCGGTATCGCCTTTTTCAAAGGTTTCCACCGTTAGAATATCAACACCGAGCTCCGTGAGCGTTTTCTCAAATGCCGCGTTGCTACTTGTGGCGTAGGTATCCTTGGCATCATATATCAGTGCGGCTTTTTTATAGTCGAGTTTCGCGTGCGTCACCATTGTACCATTTGAATTTAGCACACCTACAGTGAGTCCTGTGCGGAAGATATAATCCCCAAGACTGCTTAAACCCACACCGTTTGCATCCAAACCGGAAGAGATCGGGCTAAAAGCGATCACCCCAGCGTCTTGTGCGATCGGAAAAGCCTGTTCGAGATGCGTTGAGATACCAATCCCAATGATAGCGGGTACTTCTTGATCCACCAATTGCTGAATGGCTGCCTTTGCACCCTCTATGGTGCTCTCAGGGTCTGCAGAGACGAACGTGATGCTCGGACCACCGAGCATATTAATCTCTTCTTTTGCCAAATCAAGGCCACGTCTCATTGGTATTCCATACGGTTCGGCGAATTCTCCTGTCTCCGCTAGGGCAACACCGATATTAATCCCTTCAGCCATCGGCGGCATTTCCTCCATTGGAGGCGTTTCAGCATCAGGTATCATTGTCTGCATACTGTCGCAACTGGAAAGCCCGACAGCCATAGCAGTAATTGCTACCAATACAAATGCGAATGTTATGATTCTTCTTACGTTCATGTTCAATCTCCTTTACTTTGAAATGAAATTCTGGCGGGCGTAATTAAGAAAACGCCACTGCCCTTAACTATATTCGTTAATCAAAAAACGAGTTATCATACCAAGCTACGCTCATACCCAAAACCGCTTTAGCACCAAGCACTCCAACCAGACGTTTCGGTGTATATGCTTAGCCTTGCCTATTATTTCATAGTTAGGGGTTATTGTCAACGAAAAACGGGTAGATCAGAGATCTTTACAATCTAAGTTAACGTGAATTGGCTTGTTGGGTTTCGCTCTATTTATCTTCTCAAGTCGGTCATCAAAAATCGGAAGCACAATTCACACACGCTAAAATACATCCAACACTTTTGCGGTCTTTTCATCAACAATTGCGGTCAGGATATTCCCGCGACTGTGATTAGAGAAACGGACGATCCACACGAACCCTTGAAAAGATGGATATGCGTGAACCGCAATTTTACCATCTAAAGCGGCTTTGACACGCACATCTAATTTTGCGATATGCAGTATCGCGTCTGCTTTTGGTTTCCGAGAAGCAGGCATCTGGGTCTCAAATGAACTCATTATCTCTTTGCCTTTATCCACCTCTGCGGGCAGCACTTTTAGATTTTTCTCTGCGAGACTCCGAAGCCGTGCAGCATGTCGGCGATATGCGTCTCGGCGTTTTTGAAAACCTTCGAGTCCATAGGCAATCGGAATCTTTTCATATTGCGTTGCGCACATCTCTGCAGCATCGGCTTCAAACTGGAGCACCTTTACATAATCGCCCTCCTGCTCCGCTATTTCCCGTTGTTTCCTGAAAAATGTCGGATAGATGCCGAACTCGTAAAACCGATTCGGGTAGCGTGGTAGCCACACAGCAATAAATTTTGCGATATTTTCACCTTCAGCATTCAGGATCGATTCGGTAGTTTCTGATTTCTGCCAAGCAATTTTCGCCTGCTTACGGTGGTATTTATACTGCTCCTGAATCTCGCGCGCCTCTTTTTTTGAACGCGCCGCCCACTGCTTGTATCCGCGCCGGATGTAGTAGTCGTGTGCGATCTCGTTCATGGGGACAGAGATGCGTTTAAGGCATTCTGCGGCGACTTCATGCCAGAGAGCGAGTTTACCGAAGTCCTCAGACTGTGTGTAGCGTTTGATAAAGATGTCAGCGGTCGCTGTGCCTTCGCGGATTGCTACGCACGGTTGCACAATTAGAAGGAATAAGGGGAAAAACAATGGTACGATAATTCTCATAACAGAAGCATGTGGACGGAAACCGAGCGGAGTTTGCTTACTACTTTAACATAAATCGGACAGTGCCAGAAAAGATTTCCTCTGGCGCGAGTACAATTACACCTGCGGGAACGCCTCGCGCCTCAAGGTTGATAGCGTCTGTTGGACACGTATAAGGTTCAAAACAGATAGCATCTCTATTAGGCGGTGTATAGACAACCAGTTCTCTGAACTGCGCGTCGGATTCCATTACCATACCGTATCCGGTATCCTTATTCTCAATGAGGCATCGACTAACACCATCAACTAATTGAACGTCCGTAAAGACATGATCGAGTTTGAGTTTTGAGAACGGTTGCCCGTTTCGTAAGTCAAGTGTCCCGCTAACGTCGTGCCGTTTGCCGGTTGGCACGAGGACTTCATCAAGTTCCCAATACTTAGCTGCAGGGACAGTAATAACCGCCTCAGCTGCATCCGCTTCGGTGCCAAGATCTACACTAAAATAGGGATGGATACCGAAACCTACTGGCATATTTTGGTTGCCTGTATTTTTGATGGAAATCCCCATGGTTAACACGGCATCTTTGAGCGTATAGGTAATCTCAATTTTAAAAGGGAACGGATATTGGCGGACGACTTCGGGAAAATCTTGAGAATTAAGCGAGCACACCAGTGTCGCACCGTTTTCATCAACGGTATGGCTTTCGACCTGATACGGTTGATTTAATAACAGTCCGTGGATTGTTGTCGGGGATTCGGGTGATTTGTCAAATTGATAGGTCTTTCCCTCAAACTGCCATGTCCCGTTTCGGATTCGGTTAGGAAACGGGAACAGAATTGGATTGCCGTAAGCGGTCGGACGTTCTTCCAATGTAGTAAGATCTGGTGGTGCGTCTATTAAATTCAACCAAGTGTCGCCATCTGCCACTTTGAAGGCGTAGCAGTTATTTCCGAGCGCGGGCACGATCTCAGCAACTGCTTTTCCATCTTGCTGGACGTAGTAAACCTGAAATCCGTCAACCGTCTTTACCGCGACTGAATACGTTGTATGCGTCATCGTTTCCTCTTTATCTGCGTTTGCGAATATCGTTAAAAGTAAAAAAAGAATTTTTATTATACCTTGCGGAGAAACGCCGTGAATTTGAACCTTTGACGTGCCTTCCATACATCCGCCCTCCATTTCATTACGGGCTACGGGTTTGGTTAGAAAGATGAAAGCCTTCCATTCTTCCTCTTTTCCATTCCACTCTCTTCTACTACGCTTTAGCGCACCAATAAATGCCGCGTCGCAGTACCTCCCGGAAATTGGGATTAGAAAAAGTGACATCGTCGTGCCCACTTTGGAGGCAGAAGACGCGGGATTGTCCATATTCACGCGCCCACCCAAGTACATCCATGCTGTTTGGATGATCAACCGTCAACAGAATCGAACTATCATCGCCAGCAGATTTCATGGTATACGTCTCGTCGCCCATCTCCCAATCGTCAAGTCCTTCAGTGATAGGGTGCGTCGCATCAGCGATTTGCACCTGGAGTGTTTGCCGCGGATAGTATCCGAAGTTTCGATCCTGAATTCCGCACATTTCAGAATAGGCATCCCATTCTGGGAACGCAAGGATCGCATGATGGAGAATCACCATGCCCTGTCCGCGTTCTGTTAAACCGAGAATTGCGCTGGCTTGTGGCTCCGTCGGATATGGTCGATGAAAGTTGTAAAAGACTACGGTGTCGTAATCTTGTTGGTTTGGGTCGTCTACAAAGTCGTCGAGATCTTCCCGGACGAATTGAACGTTTTCCATATTCTCAAACACTGCGTCAAACTGTTTTTCCTGAAACCCGTGTTCACCGGTTACGACTGCAATTTTCATAACTTTTTCTCCTTTCAGAGTTTTCAGTCACCTTGAAATATTAAAGATAGAGATTCTTAATACCGCATCCACTGCCATAATTGTCCCAAGGTGGGGCGTTTGCCGTACATCAGAATCCCAATCCGATAGATTTTTCCACTAATAAGTGTAACGAGCAGGACAGTCGCGCACATCACTAAGATGTTCAGTAGAATTTCCCATAAAGGCGGCATCAGTACGTTGATACGCATGAACATAAGTATCGGTGAGAAAAACGGAATGTGTGAGAGCAGTACACTGAGTGTCGAATCGGGGATCCTAAACAATTGAAACATCAGGACAAACGGAATAACGACGAGCATCGTGAGTGGTACGCCTGTCTGCTGCGCCTCTTCTTCGCTGCTGCAAATCGCCCCAACAACGGCATAAAGCGTTGAATACATGAAGAAACCGATAATGAAGTAGATGAAGAAATAGGTAAGTATCTCAGCACTACTCGCTTTGACAGTCTCAATTATTAGGATAAGTGGTGTCGGCAAGCCATCAATGCCAAAGATCCCCAGTATAGGCTCTATGTTCATTACCAGTAGCACACCGAATCCCACCCAAACAGCGAACATCGTCAAACAGACGGAGCAGACACCGACGAGTTTGCCGAGCAGGAGCTGGTGCGGTTTTATCGAAGAAATAATCACCTCAACAATTCGGGTTGTTTTCTCCTCAAGCACACTCCGCATGATGGAGTTAGCATAGATGAGGACGAACATGTAAAGGACAAAAACGAGGATGTATCCGAGTCCGAGCCGCGCGCCTGTCTCTATAGCACTTTCAACTTTAGCACCACCGTCTTTCCCCTTGCCACTTTTAACAGCATAAGCGTTGAATCCAACGGAGCGCATAAGTTGACTGACTTCACGCCGAGAATAACCACTCTCAGCAAACCGCTTGTCACGGACGATGTCTGAAATGATGCGGCGGAGCGCGTTTTGTACATTAGAATTTGTCACCGTTCTGGCGTAGAAACGGACATCCGCGTTTGCAAAAACATCCTTGGGAATTTCAAGATAGGCGTAGAGATTTTTTGTCCTGACGCGTTCTTGGAGGACAGTTTTTTCTTCTTCCGTGGTAGCGGTTTCCCTATATACCTGATAGACGAGTTCACCCTTATGCTGAAAGGTCCGATGTTTAGCGATAGCCTCCTGCATCTGATCAAAGATTTCACCTGTCTCATCAATAACCGCGAGTTTTCTCATCTCTTCGGTTTTACCCTCCATGATCGCGAGAAAACTGGACAATGCCACTAATCCACACATCAACACCGGCATGAGAAACAAGGAAGCAATAAATCCTTTAGATTTAACGCGCGTCGTGTATTCACGTTTAATGACTGTGACAATTTTATTCGGCATTCTGCACCGTCCCTCCGTGTGCCTCAACGCTCTGGACAAAAATTTCGTGCAACGTCGGTTCCATTAATTCAAACCGTGTGACATCAACACCTTTCTCGACCAGTTCGCCAAGCAATGGACGATAGTCCTCCGGTGCCTTCAATTTGATCTCAGCGTATTGCCCGAAATCGTTGATCCCTTGAATGTAGGCGGAATTGCGAATCGGTTCGAGGCTCCCGA
The DNA here is from genome assembly GCA_965208735.1 of Candidatus Poribacteria bacterium. GTDB lineage: Bacteria > Poribacteria > WGA-4E > WGA-4E > WGA-3G > WGA-3G. The sequence continues at coordinate 1,580,513 of CBDBPM010000002.1, read as the reverse complement.
TGTATTCAATCTCAACAGAATTCTTGCCGAAAGCACGTTTCACAGTGCGGAGTTCATCTTCAAGCAATACCTTGCCTTGATGAATGAGGCAGATGCGGTCACATAGTTTTTCCACCTGTTCCATCACATGGGTTGAGAAGATAATTGTACTGCCATCATCACGTAGTTCAAGCATCAAATCTTTGAGGAGCGTCATGTTAATCGGGTCCAGTCCGGAAAAGGGTTCATCAAGGATAATCAACTCGGGTTTGTGGATAACCGTCGTGATGAATTGAATTTTCTGTGCCATCCCTTTAGAAAGTTCATCAATCCGCTTGTTTCCCCATTCCGACAACTGCATTTTCTCTAACCATCGTTCAATTTCATCGAGTGCTTGCTGCTTGTACAAACCTTTTAATTCAGCGATAAAAAGAATGACCTCCCGCACCTTCATTTTGCGGTACAAGCCGCGCTCCTCCGGCAGATACCCAATCTGGTCCAAAAAATCTCGGACCTGTCGATTGCCACTGAACGTTATGCTGCCTGTATCCGGCGCAATGATGTCCATTATCATGCGAAGTGTCGTTGTTTTTCCAGCACCGTTGGGGCCCAAGAGTCCGTATACGCTCCCCTTTTCAATGCTGAAGGAAATATCCGACACCGCCGTGAAGTCACCAAAGCTTTTATGAACGTTTTCGAGTTGAAGGAGATTCATTGCTCTTACTCCGAAACATTATGAAAGTGTTGGGTTTCACTCACGTTCAACCCAATCTACAAAACTATCCAGAAAGTTTAGGACAGGTCTAATCGATAATTGACTGATAGGTGAGGACACGGAATTGCGCGTGGAATGGGGAATCGCCGATCAGTTGTGTCATCAGAATTCCGATTAAGTCCTCCACGGGATCAATCCAAAACGTGGTACTTGCAAGCCCGCCCCAACTGTAAGTGCCTTCGGAGCCAGGAGCGTGCGTATCAGCGACATCGGTAACGACAGCGAACCCAAGTCCGAAACCGCAACCTGTTCTTTCGAGGGGGTGCCAATCGTCAGAGATATGATTCATTCGGATGAGTTCAACGGTCTTACTTCCGAGCAGGCGTACGCCATCAAGTTCACCATTGTTGAGCAACATCTGGCAGAAACGGAGATAATCTGCGGCGGTCGATAGCAGTCCAGCACCACCGGAGTGGAAAAAACTCAGGGGACCGCTCGAAACAGGCGCATTCTCAATTACCTGAATACCGCCATTTTCTGTGGGTTCATATAACGTGGCATATCTATCAGCCTTTTCGTCCGGCACCGAGAAAGCGGTGTCGTTCATACCTAATGGATTAAGGATACGAGTTTTCAAAAATTCCTCAAAAGGCATACCAGATACAACCTCTACCAAGTAGCCGAGTACGTCGGTAGACATACCATAATTCCACCCGGCACCTGGGTGGTGAAGGAGCGGGATATTTCCGAGTTCTTGTGCCATGTGTGCGAGGTCTCCGCCGTAAAAATTCGCTTCATTATACCGCTCATTAATCGGATGCTCCCAATCGCCACCGTAGATAAGTCCAGAGGTATGCGTGAGTAGATGCTTTACCGTCATCTCTCGCTCGGCATCAACAATAGCCTCGCCACCCTCAGTGTAGACCTGCATGTCTTTGAAAGTGGGAATCAATGCAGAAACAGGTGTACCGAGTTGGAAATGCCCTTCCTCGTAGAGCATCATCACAGCGATGCTGGTAATTGGCTTCGTCATTGAGTAGATACGGAAGATGGTATCAAATCCGACCGGTTTCGCAGTGGCGACATCTTGCGTGCCAAATTTTTCAAAATGGACGAGCCTGCCTTCACGCGCAATCATCGTTAATGCACAGGGAATTTTCCCGTCATCAACCCAGCGTTGCATGACCGGAGCGATGCGTCCTAACCGTGTAGTTGACATGCCTACATCTTCAGGCGCAACTCGCGGTAATCCTTCATACAAAGTCATCAAAATCTCCTGTTTAATAGTTTTCAGTTAACAGTCCTCAGTTGTCAGTTAAGAGGTTTGTTGTGACAGTAACAAGAAAGATAACCACAAAAATAGTTATCAGTTTTATAGTTTAGGACTTACGCAAATTAAGGAAATATTGGACATTTCCGCCCTTTAAACCCCCTAAATCCCCCTTATCAGGGGACTTTAAGGCAAAATGCGTAAGTTCTATAGTTACCAGTTTTCAGTTACAAGACCGTTGTGATTAAATCATACCCCTCTTTAACTGGCCACTAGCGACTGATAAAAGAGGTTTTCGATAGTTCCAAAGTCTCTTAACTGAGTACTGAAAGATTTTTTCGTAGAAAAAATCGTACTGACAACTGTTAACTTCCTCACTCAGTTAGTGCCTGATAGGTTAAAACTCGGAATTGGGCATGGAATGGCGAATCGGCACCGACCAATTGTGTCATAAAAATCCCAATCAACTCTTCCACAGGGTCAATCCAAAATGTGGTGCTTGCCATGCCGCCCCAACTGCAAGTGCCTAAGGAGCCAAGGCTGTTGGTATCAGCGACATCGGTGACAACGGCAAACCCAAGTCCAAAACCTGCTCCTGTTCTCTCATTGGGTTTCCAATCGTTAGAAATATGGTCCATCGTGATGAGTTCGACTGTTTTTCTTCCGAGCAGGCGTACACCATCGAGTTCACCACCGTTAAGCACCATTTGGCAGAAACGGAGGTAATCCGCGGCAGTTGATTGTAGTCCGCCGCCACCGGAATGGAAGAAACTCAACGGTCCAGTTGCGGCATGAATTTTCTCAATTTGTTTAAGTCCACTGCCTTTCACGTAGTCATATATTTTTGAATATCGGTCAGCATTTTCAACCCGTACTGAAAAACCGGTGTCAGGCATGCCTAAAGGCTCAAAAATACGAGTTTTCAAAAACGTTGCGAACGGCATCCCTGATACGATCTCTACGAGATAACCGAGTACATCGGTAGACATACCATACTTCCATGCGTCCCCTGGATGGTGAATGAGCGGAATATCTCCGAGCTTTCGTATCATGTTCGCGAGGTCGCCGCCGTAGAGATCCGCGTCTTCATATTGTTGATCGATCGGGTGGTCATCCTTATCGCTTTCATAGATAAGTCCAGCGGTATGCGTGAGTAGATGTTTTATTGTCACCTCGCGTTCGGCATCAACAATAGCACTGCCATCTTCCGTATAAACCTTCATGTCTTTGAAATATGGAACAAATTCGGAGACGGGTGTGGTGAGTTGAAAATGCCCTTCTTCGTAGAGCATCATCACAGCGACGCTGGTAATCGGCTTCGTCATCGAGTAGAGGCGGAAGATGGTGTCAAATTCTACCGGTTTGGCGGCGGAGATATCCTGCCTACCAAACTTTTCAAAATGGACGAGTCTGCCGCCACGCGCGATCATTGTCAATGCACAGGGAATTTTTCCAGCATCAACATAGCCTTGCATGACCGGAGCCATGCGCTCTAACCGCGAGGTTGACATGCCCATATCTTCAGGCACAGCCCGCGGTAATCCATCATATATTGCCATTAAGTTCTCCTGTAGGATAGTTGTCAGTTGTCAGTTAAAGAGTTTTGATGCAAATTATCCTTCTCAGACAATCAAGAACCATCTTTAACCACTAATTCAACCGAATATAATAAGCAGTTGCTAATAATCACAATTAACAAACGTGAGTTTGATAAATGTTGGACTTATGTAGCGTCCCCTGTTATTTTACGTCATATACGCCACAAACTGGGAAGTTTGTGCTACAATTGACGTCTCTGTGATGCGAAAATAGAACCGCAACACAGCCGAAATGATTAATCAAACTGGCGTAATTAACAACTATCATTCAGTTAGTGCCTGATAGGTTAGGACTTTAAATTGCTGTTGGAAAGGGTAGCGGTTATTGAGAAGTTGGGTCATGAGCAAGCCGATCAATTCCTCCTGCGGATCAATCCAGAAGGTAGTAGCGGCGGCACCACCCCAACTGAAATTCCCAACAGAATCGAGGATATTCGGTGGGTTTTTACGCGTAACAACCCTAAAACCGAGTCCAAACCAATCATCGTGATGCGGGTATCGCATCAGTTCCACAGTTTTCTTGCCCAATATACGGACCCCATCGAGCTCACCGCCGTTGAGTAACATCTGAGAAAAGCGCATGTAATCCGCAGCGGTTGAGACGAGTCCACCGCCACCAGAGGGGAAAAAAGTGTATTCATCAACTTCGAGTGCTGGTCGTCGTGTTCGCTCAAGTTTATTCTCTTTAGTAGGTCTATAAAGTGCTGCGAACCTGTCTACCTTCTCCGATGGCACCGAAAACGCAGTGTCTACCATGCCGAGGGGACCGAAGATTCGCGTCTGGAGAAATTCTTCGAACGGCATCCCAGAAACTACTTCCACAAAGTAGCCGAGGACATCGGTAGACACACTATAGGTCCACCTTTCACCCGGTTCGTGAACAAGCGGAATCTTCCCGAGTTTTTCCACCATATCCACCAATGTTGAGCCGGGTTCTCGGATTTTTGCTTCTTTATAGAGTGCATCGACAGGTTTATTCCCCCAGCCGTAAGTTAATCCCGCCGTATGCATGAGGAGATGCTTAATTGTTATCTCCTTTTTCGCCTCCAAGATTTCCGTCTGATCGTTGTTGTAGACCTTCATGTTTTTAAATTGCGGGATAAATTGGGAGACAGGCGTGCCGAGTTGAAAGTGTCCTTCCTCGTAAAGCATCATCACAGCGACGCTGGTAATCGGTTTTGACATCGAGTAGATACGGAATATTGTATCCGGTTCAATCGGTTTGCTATTTTCAAAATCTCGCATGCCGATGGTTTCAAAATGCACAATCTTTCCGCGTCGTGCCACGACTGTTAGGAATCCGGAGACCTGTCCTGAATTGTAGTAACCTTGCAAGAGAGAGCGGATGCGTTTCAGACGTTTGGTAGAAACACCGACCTCTTCCGGTATTGCCATGGGAAGTCCTTGCCCGAATGCAAGTGTAGTCATACAGAAAAGCAGTAAACATGCGTACGCTAATTTTTTCAATCCATTCTCCTTTTTTCCATAGGGTTTACAATTGACGATACGCCACCGATCTGAGCACTTAAAGAGATTCCGATGTCGCTGACAACTATTATTCAATGAGCGATTGATAAACTAATACCTTAAATTGCTGTTGGAAAGGGTGAGGGTTATTGAGCAGTTGCGTCATGAGTAAGCCGATTAATTCCTCGTGTGGATCAATCCAGAAGGTAGTAGCAGCGGCACCGCCCCAACTGAAATTCCCTATCGATTCCAGCGTGTTCGGCGGCTCTTTATCTGTGACGACAGCAAAACCGAGTCCAAACCAGTCATCGTGATGCGAGTATCGCATCAGTTCCACAGTTTTCTTACCCAATATACGGACACCGTCAAGTTCACCGCCGTTGAGCAACATCTGAGAAAAGCGTATGTAATCTGCAGCCGTTGAGACGAGTCCGCCACCGCCTGATGGAAAGAAGCTGAGTTCATCGTTAGCCAATGGTGCGTCCCCTCCTACGCGTTTCATCAGCCCCTCGCTTCTGTTATGCCGGTATAGTGCTGCGTACCTGTCAACCTTCTCCGGTGACACCGAAAACCCAGTATCTACCATACCGAGGGGCCTAAAGAGCCGCGTTTGGAGGAATTCTTCAAACGGCATACCTGATACGACCTCCACAAGATAGCCAAGCACGTCAACGGAGACCCCATAGGTCCACCTTTCATCCGGTTCGTGAACGAGTGGGATATTGCCGAGTTTTTTCACCATATCCGCTAACGTCGTGCCGCGTTCAAAAATTTTCGCCTCTTTATAGCGTTCATCAACAGGTTTATCCCCCCAACCATAAGTTAACCCTGCGGTATGCATGAGGAGATGCTTGATTGTAATCGGCTTCTTCGCATCTAATATTTCAGTTTGATCCGCGTTGTAGACCTTCATATTCTTAAATTCAGGAATAAACTTAGAAACTGGCGTGCCGAGTTGAAAACGTCCCTCCTCATAGAGCATCATTACAGCGACGCTGGTAATCGGTTTTGACATCGAGTAGATGCGGAAGATCGTGTCGGGTTCAACCGGTTTGTTATTCTCAATATCTTGCATGCCGATAGTTTCAAAATGCACAATTTTCCCGCGTCTCGCCACGACTGTTAGGAACCCCGATATACGCCCGTCATCAACATAACTTTGCATCACAGGGCGGATGCGTTCAAGGCGTTCGGCAGAGACACCGGCTTCTTCTGGCACTGCCATTGGGAGCCCTTGCCCGAATGCAAGTATCGTGATGCAGAAAAGTAATAAGCATACACACGTAAATTTTCTCAATCTGTTCTCCTTCTTTAATTACCTATACACTGGCACCGCTTCACAGTAACGGGTAGAATTTTCTTCGTTAGGAATGCTGATCGCAAATGTAAAGCATTCTCACTGTGAAGCAAAATTGGGTCTCCGCGTGTGGGAAACCAAATTTGGGCGAGTACATCGCAAAACGCTACCAGCGGAGGCGGAATGTTTATTATTTAGTGAGTGCTTGATAGGTTAGCACCTTAAATTGATCGTGGGAAGAGGACGGGTCACTGATCTGCGTCATGAGCAAACCGATCACCTCTTTTTCGGGGTCAATCCAGAAGAGGGTCCCGGCAGCACCGCCCCAACTGTAACTTCCTGTTGATTCTGGTGTGTCTGACGGTCCTTTATCGGCGGTCGGTTCCTTATCGGTAACAATAGAAAAACCGAGTCCAAACCAATTATCATGATGTGGGGTGCGCATGCGTTCAACCGTTTTCTTCTTTAATATGCGGACACCCTCAAGTTCACCACCGTTGAGCAACATCTGACAAAACCGCATATAGTCAGGAGCCGTTGAGACGAGTCCGCCCCCGCCGCCTGGAAAAAAACGGATTTCATTGTTCTCGAGGGGTGGATCTTTCTCAACGCGTTCCAACCTCGTTTTTGGGTCTTTATCCTCTTTTACCTTCTTTTCTTTCTCTATAGCACTGTCCGTCTTTTTTTCTTTGTCTTTATCACCTTTCATCTGTCCTTCTTTGTTAAGTTGATACAGTGCAGCAAACCTGTCCAACTTCTCTAAAGGCACCGAAAATGCGGTATCTACCATACCGAGCGGTCTAAAGAGCCGCGTTTGGAGGAATTCTTCAAACGGCATACCCGAAACCACCTGCACAAGGTAGCCGAGTACGTCGGTAGAGACACCATAGGTCCACCTTTCACCTGGTTCGTGAACGAGCGGAATAGCAGTAAGTCTTTTTGCCATATCCGACAACGTTGCGCCGCGTTCAAAAATGTTCGACTCCCGATAGCGTTTATCGACCGGTTTACCGCCCCAGCCATAGGTTAACCCTGCAGTATGCGTCAGAAGGTGTTTGATCGTTACTTCGTTCTTTGCCTCCAAGATTTCCGTCTGGTCCTCGTTGTAGACTTTCATATCCTTAAATTCAGGAATGAAATTGGACACGGGTGTATCAAGCTTAAAATGTCCCTCCTCATAGAGCATCATCACTGCAACACTGGTAATCGGCTTTGACATGGAGTGGATACGGAAGATTGTGTCCGCTTCAATGGGCTTTTTGTTTTCAACATCCCGCATGCCGATGGTTTCAAAATGAACGATTTTCCCGCGTCGTGCCACGACCGTCAGGAATCCGGGGACGTGTTCTTTATCAACATAATCTTGCATGACAGGCCGGATACGTTCAAGACGTTCAGCAGAGAAACCGACCTTCTCTGGCACAGTCATCGGAAGCCCTTGCCCGAATGCAAGTGTAGTGATGCCAAAAAGTAATACACATGTAGATGTTAATCTTTTCAACCCATTCTCCTCTTTTAAATCTATTTAGGAGTTATGCAATTTTCCCATGAGACCGCATATATTATATGCCGCTGGCGAGGTTTGAAACCTCGCCAGCAAAGGCGTTTGCGTAAATCCCGTCTATTATTTATTGTACAACCTTGAGGTATCCCCAGCGCGTTGCGAGTTTACCATCGGGTTCAACACTGAGAATTTGGGCTAAGCCGACATCCATCGCCTCTTGGATTTCCTTTTCGGTTCGTGCGACATTAGAGATGCGTATCTCATCAATGATACCTTTCAACCCGTTTGCGTTATCAAGGTTCGGCACGCCAATCGTAATTGGGTCGTTGCTCTGAAATGACTCAGCGTTGGGTGCCTGGGTCTCCAAGTCGCCATCAACGTAAACGCGTCCCATCTTGCCGTCATAGGTAAAAGCGAGATGGTGCCACCTATTGTCAGTGATAACAGACGTACCATCTATACTGAATGCACAAGCACCATTTGCGCCGATTTGTGCATGCAAAGTGCTTTTATCTACGTGAACCCAGATGCCATAGTTTCGATTGGTGCACCCTGCCTGCTGTTTGCAGACTATACCCTGCCATTTACCTGTGCCCTCTTCCACTTTAACCCATGCTTCAATACTGAGTGTTTCCAATTCCAGTTTTTTGGTAGAATCCACGACGACATAGCCACCAGCATCACCGGGTAACTCTAATCCAGTTCCGAATTTTGCCTTTACCCACTTTGGACTTCCTTTGAACTTGCCATCGTGTCCATTCCCAGACGCGTCTTTCACAATCCTTCCGGTACCTTCCTCAAAGAGCCAGACAGCGACTGTATTTTTATCAACTGCTGCATCGGCAAATCCGCTGCCGAACAGGAATGAAATCGCGAGCACAACCGAGATCCCGATGAGACTATAGAAGCATTTCGCGTTAGTGATAAGCATCGTTAGTCCTCCTTTTACTTAGGTATTTTATCAAAAAAAGAATTTTTGTCAAGGGTTTTGAGGTTAGCAGTTAGCGATAAAAATGTTGACACGAGATTTCACATCGCATATAATTCCACAAGTCCTGTTAGACGCGTTGATGCGCGAATTGTGATTTGGACAGACCTACAAGGAGGCTTATATGGCAGAACGAATTAAGATGGGATTGGTAGGATGCGGCGGTATGTCCGGCGCACACATGGGGGGTTATCGCCAACTCTGGTCAAAAGGAATCAGGGATTTTGAGATTGTGGCGGCGTGCGACATCGCTGAGGAACGCGCTGAGGAACGCGCGAACCAGGCACACGAATTTCAAGGTGGTACGAAACCAGCAGTCTATACAGAACTCGATGAAATGCTGGCGAAACATCCTGATTTAGAGTGTGTAGACATCTGTACACTGCATAGTGCACACCATACGCTCGCCGTGCCTGCGCTCGATGCGGGGAAACACGTTATTATTGAAAAGCCGTTCGGCATCACAATGCGGGCATGCCAATTGATGATGGAAGCGGCGGATCGGAACGATAAGATTATCTCCGTGGCTGAAAACTATCGTCTGGCGCGCATCCAACGCACACGGAGTTGGGCAATCGCGCAAGGACGTATCGGTGAGCCTCGTATGTTCTTCTGGATTGAAGTTGGCGAAGGCTTGGGCAAATGGGGGTGGCGCAACTTTAAGATGGATGCAGGCGGCGGTTGGGCATTAGATGGCGGTGTGCACTTTACCGATCTGATGCGCTATATTCTCGGTCTGGAAGCCGAAGAAGTTTACGCGATTAACAAGGCTTATGAACCTTATCGCTATGACAATCCGGGTGAGCGTGAAGGTGGTTATGCTGTTGATGTCGAAGACGCAATGATTGCGACTATCAAGTTTGAACAAGGCGTTACCGCGCAGTGGACATGGGTCGGTTCAGCGCCGGGACACGGGTTTGGTCAACATACCGTCTACGGCAGTGAGGGCGCGCTTGACTGGGGTAGAGGCTTGGTGCCGCGCGGCGGTGAACCGATTTCTAACGAAGATCTGATGAAAGAATTCACGGATAGCCTCAGCGATTCGGAACGCGAATACTACTTCCCCGGCGGTGTTGAAGATACAGTCGCGATTGAACTGAAATACTTCGCCGACGCGATTCGGAGCGGAGGCAAACCTGAAGTGGACGCTGTTGAAGGGATGCGGTCTGAAGCTATCTGCATGGCAGTCTATGAATCCGGTTGGTTCGGTCGTCCGGTGACGATTGCCGAGATCGAAAACTGCGAACTCGAAGGCTATCAGAAAGAGATTAACGATAAATTGGGTATTGGGACGTAGACACGCAACCTGCAATTGGATATTTATTTCTGGGACGGATGGAAGATTGGAAGGTTGGAAACCGAAAAATCTTCTGTCCTCGTCATTGGTTGAACCTATGGATAGATTGAACGGGAAGGTCGCGATTGTCACGGGTGCCGGGAAAAAAGGCGAAGTTGACGGGACCGGTTATGCGACATCTATGCTTTTCGCAAGAGAAGGTGCGAAAGTACTGTTGGCGGACATCTCTCTTGAGAACGCCAACGCCACGCTCGCAGAAATTGAGGCAGAAGATGGCGAAGCCTCCGTGTTCATCGGTGACTTGTCGAAAGAGGCGGACTGTGCCGCAATGGTAGATGCTGCTGTCGAGCGTTTTGGCAAAGTGAATATCCTTTTTAATAACGTTGGACTCGGCGGCTCTGGGATGGTCACGGAAGTAGACGAGGAGAAATGGGATAGAGTGATGGATGTCAACCTCAAGAGCATGATCATGGCGTGCAAGCATGCGGTGCCACGGATGGCTGAGGCAGGGAGTGGCTCCATTATTAATGTCTCGTCCATTGACGCGTTGCGTGCGGGTTCTTCTCGAAATGTGCCGTATGCGGCAGCGAAAGGCGGAATGATTTCGACGACGAAGGTGATGGCGGTGCATCACGGACGTGACAATATCCGAGTGAATTGTATCGCGCCTGGACATCTCTATGCTTCGTTTCCTGCACCGTATCTGAGTGAAGCAGAACGGGAGCGCCGCCGTCTCATCGGGCCGCTTGGCACAGAGGGAACCGCATGGGACGTAGCATGGGCGACTGTTTTTCTTGCCAGTGACGAATCGAAATGGATATCCGGTGTCGTGATTCCTATTGATGCAGGCTTACTCGCGGCGACACCACTCGCTGTTGTGCATCAACTGGACGAATAATGGGCAGCCCGGCATAGATATTCAATTGGTAGATAAAAGCGTTATTGTGCGTTCCATAGGTAGTTTATGTTAAATTTGACGGTTTCATCGTCACTGACGACGCCTTCGATTCGGATCTTTAGGTCTAAGAGTTCGGCGGACTCGGTTGGATAGAAAAATTGAACGCCACTTTCGCCGTCGCTGCCGATGAATTGCGCGAAACCTGTTATATCTCCATCTGTTAGTTGTCTCCCATTTATGGTAACGGTTACGCCGCTTTCACTAAGTGTCGGTGCATTGTTGGGAGATGCCCCTTCTGGGTAATATACCCAGATAATCCATCCGTGTCCATCATCGTTATTATTGGCATCGTTATTATTGGATGGATTGCCGTTGTTGTCTCCGCCGTTGTTGTTATTGTCTCCACCGTTGTTGTTATTGTCTCCGCCGTTGTTATTGCCACCGTTATTGTTATTGTCTCCGCCGTTGTCGTTATTCCCACCACCGTTGTTGTCTCCGCCGTTGTCGTTATTCCCACCACCGTTATTATTCGGTGGATTACCGTTATTGTTATTCCCACCACCGTTGTTGTCGCCACCACCGTTGTTGTTATTCCCATCCCCATTATTGTCGCCGCCACCATCGTTGTTGTTATTACCGTCTTGTCCATCTGTGGGTATTGGTACGATCTGTGCTCTTTCCGCGCGAAAGATAGGCGCGCCTTCATGATAAAAGACATAGACGCGCCTTTCCGGATAGATGTAGACGGCAGGTCGGTTATTTGCATCTACACCGTTTTGTGTTTGCGGTGTGAGTCTTATACAGGTTGCGTCTTGTTCATCTTGAAAGCAGACGGATTGGCCATCGGTTGAGACGAGATAGCGGTTTACCTCAAGGGTTGTCAGGGTCGCTCCGGTATAAGGCATGTCGGAGCATCCGGTGATGGTAAAAAGGGTCATGAGGGTTGCGATGATGAATTTCGCAGGTATCGGTTTAGGTTTTTTCCGGGCATTCATTTGTGACGTTTTTCTCACGATGCTGCTCCAGTTTGCGAATGTCGGGCGAGGAGACCTCGCCCCTACGGTCAATATTCCGTTAAAAAGGTGTTTGCGAATGCCGGGCGAGGAAACCTCGCCCCTACGGCAAGGCAGTCCTACTCTATTGGTTGTAAGCGTAAGATATTTTGGTTTTCGTCGGCTTCTACGGTGTCTCCGTTGATATGGAAGGTTGCGATGTTGGCCGGGATGACTCCATCTACCTGAATTGTTATTTCTGGTGCTTGGGTTTTGATTTTAAATCGGACGCCGCGTCTGCCGTCGTTTTTGTTGATTTGTGTGAATTCGCTGATCTTCAGGTCGCGTTGTGTATTGGTTGGGATTGTGTTTCCTTCTGCGATTCTGATGTCGAGTCCACTGGTTGCAGGTGTGTTGCCGCGACCTGCTTCACGGAATGCACTCGGATAGTATATCTCGATGCTCCAACCTTCGGGTATATAGTTGGTATCGCCACTGTTCAGATCAACATTTGCTGGCAGTTCGGCTTTGCCGGTCTCTACCAATTCCTGTACAATCCGGCTAGTATCCATGAGTCGTTTTGCTTCTAATATGGTTCGTCCTTGATAATTAAAGACATAGACGATATTTGTTGCATGAACGTGGACAGTTGGGACGTAGTCTATATCAGTTTTTTCGACTTCTGTGTTATCTAACAAAAGTTTTACACAGATTGCGTCGAAACCATCTTGGAGGCAGACAGTATCCTGTTCTATTGTGTTAAGATACTGGTCGAGGTCGCCAGAGGTTACGACAGGACCTGAATAAGGGACATCGGTGCAGCCTGCTATACCGGTAAGTATAATGCACAGACTGCTGATTACAAAGAATATGTGATTAATTTTTTTCATAGTGTTGCTCCTTTCAGTATTCGGTCAAACGTTACAAGTAAACGATGGATGCGGATGTTAAGTTTCAGTTTTATCATGGCAGTTGCTGATTGGTGTGATTGGGAAGGGATTCCTCCAAGTTTTGACTTGCGTCGAGAACGTATGTTTTATCAGGCACTGTGGCACCGTCCCAATATTCGGCGCGGCGATCCCACTTTACCCTGAAAGTTGTTTTCACCATTGTTGTCATCAGTGCCGCCATTGTTGTTATTATCAGTATTCGTGCCATCACTATTTGGGTTTATCGGTGGTGGCGTGATGTTGTTATTATCGGTGCCGCCGTTGTTGTTGTTATCGGTGCCACTATTGTCATCAGTGCTGTCAAAGATAATGGGTGGTATCTCGTCAATCAGAGGTTCGGGAACTTCAACGATTGAAGGATTCATATCTGATTGTGTCTGCTGATCTTCGTCGTCATCTGATTGAGGCGGTATGTAAACTGCTTCGATGACCGGCACGCCTTCATGATAGAACACGTATACCGTTTTCCCAACGTGTAGATGGATATGTGGTTTGGGGCTTTGAGGGTTTTGGGGGCCTTTTGGTATGAGTTTTATGCAAGAAGATACGGTTCCATCTTTTTCGTAACAGACTTCTCCGTCTTCGTTAATTGTGAAATAGTTGTCCCAATAGTCATCTACTGTTGAGGTCATGATGGATTTTGTGTATGGGCTGTCGGTGCAGCCGCAGCATAAGCAGAAACTAATGAGTATACTCAGTGTGGTAAGGCGTTGGATTTTGTTTTCTAACAGTTTCATATTTTTTGTTTGGTTCATGTAAAGACTTTGTGCAAGTGAGTGCATAAATCGTATTCTGGATAGTTAAGGTATTGATTATGGACAGTGTAAAATAAACGATGTGAGATTGTGTTGTGTTTCAGAATTTTTACGATTGCATTAATTGCATAGGACGGACGCATTTTTGACTGCATCCCGTTCTGTTAGATGAGCATTTTCGGAAAACACAGCGTTCTGGTGGCACAAACTAAGAAGTTTGTGCTACAAAAGCGCAGCATGCGTAAGTGCTACCTCTGTCAAACAAGGCGCGAGTCGGATCTATAGGCAGCTCTGCGCGTTTCAGAGTTTTTCAGAGTATTCAGAGTCAACACTGAAGTTCGTTTGGTTTAGCAAAGGTTGTAAACATATACTATGACTACTTTCTGTGCGTTTTCCGCATACGGTGCTCAGAAGTTTACTCTGAAAGTTTTGTATTTGGAGAAAGCATGTTCTTTCTCGTCAATGTGAACGCGAAGTGAACGCGAAAAAAGATCTATGCTTTCAGAGTTTATAGGTTTGTTAATATTTTGTTGCGATGTCAAAGAGATTATGCTGAATCCCCTTCCTATATTATCGTCCGTTAAGTGTTAATGAGGTGCGGTTATCGTGAAAGTTCTCCGAGTGATATTTCCGTGGTTGTCAATAGCACGTACTTGGACTTTCTGGTGTGGATGTTTTACTTCAATGATTGTTCGGTTTTCGCCGTTTACTTTTCTATAGTGTTTGAAAATGTAGCCCGTATACTTTTTCCAGCTGCGTAAGTTGTCTTTCTCATTTTGGCTAATCACGTAACCGGGGGGTGGACGCTCATTTGTTGGTGGAACGAACCATTGTACTTGGTGGATTCCATCAGTATCAACGATTTCAACTTGGAAAGTGGAAACAGTGTTTTTTCTCTCAATAGTGGTAGGGTTATTGAAATTGGGTTGATTCGGTTGAAAAGCGCGATGTTGCTGCAGCCAATGTGCTGCGGCGGAGGAGAGGGTTAGTCTGGAAGTGTTTCCATAGGACATGATATAACTGCGGTGGCGGAAGTCGTGTTTGAGTCCAAAGGCGTGTCCGAGTTCATGTGCAATGGTTTGCCAATTAAAAGCATTGTCAATGGTTGGAATATACGCTGTTCCTGCGTGTGCGTGCCATCGTTCTCCATCAATATAGGTGCTTTCCAACCCAGCAACGGCTAAAGTATCTCCAGCGATACCGTCTATAGCACTTTCTAAAAAGACCAAGAACACATTTTGGAATATATCAAAGTATTGCGTGATTTCCGCGTCGATTTTCGTGGTTGTATCTTCAAGATAGTAATCGGCTGTAAACTTCCCTTGTACCAGATGAATTTTTATTTCACCATTAGGGTTCGTTTCGAGATTAAAAGTGGTTTTAGAGAAACCGTTTTCTTGCATTTGTTGGGCGTAAAACTGTTGTACCTTGTGCATTATTTTCTTTATTTTTCTCTGTATGTTGAGTTGTGGCGAGATTTCCTGGGGTAAGAAATAAATTATTCTGACTGTATCCTGATGGGTTAATTGCTGGTGGGTATCGGGTATTGGGTTATCCCATATCCGGAGTGTTCCGTCGGTATCTCCGGTAGCAAAGGTGAATGTGTCTGGTACGAAACCGACGGCTCTCGGTACTTGTTTAAATGAGAAGAGATCAGTGCCGGTTTGGATGTCCCAGAGATTAACTTTATCCCAGGCGGCGGTGAGCAGCACTTTTCCATCGGGTGAGCAGGCAAGGTTTAGGACGGTACCCGTTGAAATGCTGCGCTCAACTTGATAGTCGGTGGCTCGCCAGAATTTGATGTTTCCGTCAGTGCCTACGGTCACAAAGTGCGACTGTGGTGTGCCGTTTAAGAACTTAATGTCCCGAACCCTCCCCGTTCCTGCTTTTAGCGGTTGAATCGCTAACCCTTGCTTTTCTATGTCCCAAACTTTGATGTAACCGTTGTCATCACCAGCGAGCAGATACGCTCCGTTTGGTGAAAAAGCGAGGGACTCTATCTCTACATCGTGTTTGCGGTGTGCAAAAAGTGTTATTTGGTTGAAGTTATCCGTGTCAGTTATGTCGAATAAATTCAAATCCCATTTTGCTGTCGCGAGGTAGCGGTTATTCGGTGAAAATGTGAGCGTGTTGGCACCGCCTTCAAAAGTTTGAACGGTCTGTTTTTGCTGGATGTCCCATAATGTTATGGCGTTCGGGCTTCCGGCGGCAAGGTACTTTCCATTGGCGGAAAAAGCGAGGGCATCAATGTCATCTCTGTGCTGTTTAAAACGAAGTGTTTCTGGTGTTTCTGGCGTGTTTCGGTTCCAGAGTTTTATGGTGTTGTCTCCGGTCGTTGCAATAACATCTGGCTCGGTGGGTGAAAAAGCTAATGCATAGACACCATGTCCATGGTTTAATTCCAAGGTCGGTTTCGGTATTTCTGGAGGGGGGGACAATTTGGCGTATAGTACCTGTTTTGAAAAGTCAGTTATAGCAGATTTTGTGATCCGGAGGATACCGTTTACTTGATGGTCTACTAAAATGAGGAGTATAAGTGCGATGATATGTATCCAAACGGTATCTTGTAGTTTCCCTTTTGCTATGCCGAGGTGTAGTGTCCATGACATAACACTCCATAGCAACATTATAGCACCGATGGCACTCAAAGGCGTTATGCCTGGATCTCGTGAAGCGATTCCTATAACCAATAAGAGTATCCCAAAGTTTCTAACATCTCGTTGCCGGCGTTTGTTAGTTGATAATATTCGGAATTTCATTTATAGTAGATCCCGTAATTATTTGCACATATTTTGAAGAGACGGGCAATGAATGGTTTCCCTACTACGAACGCTGCTCTTGTAAGGGACAAGTGTATAAGTAATTCCAGAATCCACTATAATATCTCAAATTCAGAACTGTGCGGGGAAGTTGCCGCGGGCGGCATCCATGACTTCGCTTGTAATTTCGTCGTGTCCGTTGTCTTTGGCGAAACTTTCAATCCCCATTTTCGCCATCGGCCGGACGAAAGCGGGGATCCGCTCTAAGCGTTCGAGTGCCTCCGCTGTCCAGGTGGGCCCGGTCGGTTCGGTCGGCGTTGCATCTTCCTGAAATGCATCCGAGATGACACCAGTAAAAGGACATTTGCCGCCTTCAGTAGTCTCGCCTGAAGTGGTTTCTGTCGAAAACATATCAGGCATTGATTCGTCCTTTGCTGTCTCTAATTGCGAGCGTACCAATTGCATCGGTTGTGCTGCTTCGTTAGTGCCACCCAGCTTGAGATCCAAGGATTTCAGCATCTGCGTTTCCGAGGGATTGAGGTACATGGCGATCTCTGTAAAGCAGTCAGGGCATTCAAAAAGTGCAGTCACGGAGCCTTGTTCGGGGCAGGTCACGTCTTTAAACTTCATCGCTGTGTCGCAATCTGTACACAAAAATTTCATTTTTTTAAGTTTCCTTGCGGTAAAATAACGGGAGATTAGTGTTTCACACCTTTGATTAAATCCGTCCTCCATTTCATTACGGACTACGTATCTTGCACTTAAGGCACTAAGAAAAAACACAAACTAACAGTTTGTGCTACAGTTAAAAAAGTTTTGGATTTTTTTAGCCACTTGCACAAGTGCCTTACTTGCGGGAGCGTTCGGATATTCATCAATATATAGGGTTCCGTTGTCGCTGGCACGCGCGAGTCGTGGATCAAACGGAATACTGCCGAGAACAGTCTGCTGGAATGCTTCATCAGGGGTTTGGTCTGCGGAAAAGAGTGGTTCTTCTTCGCCGCAGTGTTGACAGACATAGAATGCCATATTTTCGACAACGCCGATGATTGGAACATCTAAGATGTCTCTTGCCATCGTCACCGATTTTTTGACGATGAATTGCGAGACTTCAGAGGGAATTGTTACAACAACAACACCACCGAGATTCGGAATAAGTTCGGCTACATTTGGCAGCCGATCGGTCCCGGGTGGTAAATCCAGCAAGAGGTAATCCAAGTTGCCCCATTCGGTATCGGCGATGAACTCTCGGAGCGCGCCTACTTCCATGGTGGCACGCCATGTGAATGCATCTTTTTGTGAATGTGCATTCCAGAGCACTGGTGCGTCGTCTTCAGCCAAAAGTAGATCCATGGAGATCAGTTTAGTGCCGAGTGCGGTCATCGCGGGTTTGACCCCTGTAGGCGTGTATTCCAGTGTAGCGGTGCGGACACCCATCATCTTCGCAAGCGTTGGTCCATTGATGTCAGCATCAACAACTCCGACCGTGTTGCCCTTTAGCGTGAGTGCGGCGGCAAGATTCGCGGTGAACGAACTCTTTCCAACACCCCCTTTTCCGCTCATAACGGCTACGGTGTGTTTTACAGAAGTGAGTCGCTGTTGGAGTCGGTTTGCCTGCGCTGTGACTTGTCCGATAATGTTGGAACCGGCATCGCTCGGCAAATCGGTGTAAGTTTTCATTATTCCCCACCAATTGCATAGAGTGCCTGATAGCTGCGGAGATAGAGCGTCCCGTTTGCGATAGCAGGAGACGCAGCGATGACTTCATCCATAGCATTGCTGGCGACGATTTCAAATTCACGTCCGGCTTTGACAACGGTGATAACCCCATCACGAGAGGTCAGATAGATAAACCCATTGGCATAGACAGGTGAGGCGCGATGCCGGTGTCGATGCGTTCGCTCTCGATAGAGTTGTTCTCCGCTTGCAGCATCAAGGCATATCAGGTCACCGTTTTCCCGACAGAGGTAGACCAAGCCCGCATGAATGAGCGGAGAAGGGACATCGGGTGTGCCTTGCGGACGTTTCCAAATTTGCCACTCGCTGTCAGTTATATCGCCTTGTGTCGCAGCTGGATCGATGCCCAAAACGGGCCCATTCTTCGCCGAAGGAACAACGATAAGTCCCTCTGTTGCAACAGGAGAAGCGACGAATCGGAGGCTGTGGTTATAGCTCGATATTGGGTTAAAGCCGCCACATCGCCAGATTTCACTGCCGTCCTCCAAACTATGTGCGGTGACATAATCCGCGCCGTGGACAACAAGGTATTCTCGCTCGGCATCACGGTAGAGAATTGGGGAGGTATAAGCCTGTTCACATTCATCGGTTGCATCACTGTCCCTATTATGCTTCCAGATCTCCTTACCGGTCATTTTGTCGAGCGCCAAAACGACCCATGCGTTGCTGTGGATGAGTTGAAAATAGAGTCGGTCTTTGTCAAGGAGCGGGGTCGTTGACATGACGAAGTAGAGGTTGAAGCGACCGTAACGGTCAGCGAGATTGGTGTGCCAAACCTGATTCCCCTCAAAATCGTAGCAGGCGAGGTCACCGGTTCCGAGGAATGCCCAGACATGTTCGCCATCTGTTACCGGAGAGGGTGCAGCAGAATTGCCTTCGCCGCCGCGGACGCTTCGATTGCCATGCCCTAAAGTACGTCTCCAGAGTTCTTCACCGTCGGTGCTGATACACATCAGCAAAAGTGTATCGCCTTCAGCCGAAGTGAGAAAAATTTTATCTTCCCAGACGACAGGCGTAGAGGCGGCTTCGCCGGGGAGCGGTAAACGCCACTTGATGTTTTCGGTTTGACTCCACTGGATGGGTGCCTCGGTTTCTTTGCTGATACCGTCGTTGTGTGTCCCGCGCCATTGTTGCCAATTGTCGGCAAAACTGTTAGTGTTTAGGATAAATACCGAGAGTAAGAACGTTATCGTGCATCTCAGAATCTTCTTTTGCATAATGAACCTCCGCTTTTGAGTCAACCTTGTTACGATTCCGCGCTTCTGCCAAGTTTCAACGTTTTTCGTCTGTCCATAAGCCGCGATCAGCTCCCTTCCACTGGTAAGGCACTATTTTCGATAAGTCGCCAACGCTATACTCCAGAAATTCACATCCTGCTTCTATAACATAACCTTCGTTTGTAAAAACAGGAAATTCTAATTTGGCGAGAGAATCAAACGGTTCAATTTCCAGCCATACATCCAACTTACCTTCCACCGTCTTATAAAAAAAATCTGCAGAATGGCTTTCATGTTTCAGAATCATGACAGTGCCGGATTGTTGAACGTCTCCATTAGATGCGCAAACCTTTAAGCCGACGAGAAGGTTAGTTGCTGGTGTGGGATCTGAATGCACTTTAAACCATAAACCTTTGTGTGAACCCTCTGCAACGCCCTCATTTGGACCGAGTATTTGGAAAGTGACCGTTGGAATCTCGCTCATTATTTACGATCCTATAAAAAATAGTCGCCCCTACATATCAATACCCAGAATAAGGACGGGAATATCAATATCAGCAACACCCCGCTGCTCTAAATCCCACACGAACTGTTCAAAATATGAGACCCCAGTAGACATATCGTCAGCAAAAGACTTCACTGGGACAATCTCAATTCCGGCATCAATATAGCCTAAGTTACGAAAAATGGTCATTTTCGCGCACACATTGTAAACCATAAAGGCATACTTTCCAAACTGTATCTCTATTCCAAGACGCTCTTTCAGAAAGTCCATTTCTCGATATGCAGAACGCATCTGTTTCGGTGAATATCCAGGGCGGTAGTAGTCCGTTGGATAGTGGCATGTTACACGTTTCTTCTGCCATCCTTTGGATCCAAAACTCTGAGCAAAAGCGCGATTAAGGTTAGCCGGACTATACAACATTTTGCCCGGCATTGTGATCTCCTTACTTTCTTTAATTTTGTGGTGTGCGGCATCAACAGCAGCAATAATATCCTCAATTTCTTGCAACAGGTAAGGGTGCGTCCGTCGAATGGAATGCCCATCATTGAATGAATACTCGGCAGCAATAATCATGATTGTTCCGTTTTTACTGCCTATTTCCATTCTAAAGGCAGCTGTGCAACACGCTCTTTTCCCGTTGGCTGGTGAATAGGTTTTCCTAACGGACGGAGCGGCAATTTCCCTTGCGCGAACTTCTGTATCCGCTCACGAGTAATAGCCATATAAGTAGAATCTTGTTCGGCAGCGATAGCTTTTCGGTTATGCTGTAAGGCACCGATGGCCGTCGATCCGACACCACCATAAGGGTCTAAAACAATCCCTTCAGGATCTGTGAGTGCTAAGACGCATCGCTGGACTAATTCTACCGGAAATTGACATGGATGTTCAGTTTTCTCTGGATGGTTCGCTTTCACATTCGGAATATCCCAAACTTCATCTTCCCAATCCTGTTTGACAACATCCCAAATATCAGAAGGGTTCTTGCCAAGTGGGTTTCCTGAAAGCTGACCTTTCTTCGGGCCTTTGAAATGTCGCTTACCGGGGTATTTTGCTGGAATTCGCACTGGGTCGAGATTGAAAACATATTCGTCAGTCTTCGTAAACCACAAAATAGTTTCATATCTACCTGAAAATCGCTTTGTGCAATGCAAGCCGTGATTAAACCGCCAGATGATCCGATTCCGCAATTTTAAGCCAAAGCGTTTGAAGATTTCATAAAAGTAAATATCAAGTGGAAATACCTCACCCTTTTGGACGTAATTTCCGACTTGCCAACAGAGACTTCCAGTACCAGCGATCACCCGAACTAACTCCGCAATTACAGGCTCCATATCCTTTAGATATGACGCTAAGGACGTTTTTTTCTCGTATTTTTTGCCTATATTGTATGGTGGTGATGTGATGACTAAATCCACCGAATTTGATGGAATATCCTTTAGCAGATCGCTACAATCCCCATTAAAGAGAACAACATCCATATTAGCCTGATATGTATCTGAAACCGTAATCTGACGCGGTTCATTGAAGATATTTGCCGCAATGTCAACTGTTTCACTGTGAGAATCTTGGGATCCCATGCAAATCTCCTAAAGATATATCAATCAACAAAAATTATCCACAACAGAATAGCATTACCTATATCTTACAAACTTCCGCAACTTTTGTCCAGCACTATAAGATACGGAGCCAGGGTCATTTAGTTTTAAATAAATTGTCGGATTGTCTCAAATTTCAAATCTTCTTTTTCAAGTCCGGTTCGGTTAGGAAACCGAACCTACCGGGCCTAGATGACCGCTAAATTGACGCTTATGGTTGCGATTTTCGCAACCGCAACAAGTGAACGTTTCAGGAAATCATCATAGATTCCTATGTCGATGTTTCGTGGTGTATGAATCCCAATCACCAATGAGCGCGGAGAGTTCACCATATCTATTCCCGCCATCTGTCCCTTTGAAAAATCCGCAGACGATAATGATATACAACACCCCAAGAGTTGGGATCAGCACCCAAAGCATATTCCAGCCAGACCGGTCAGTATCATGCAATCTTTTGACACACACCACGATGGAGGGATATATCAAGCCCAAGTGCGTGTACATAAAGACGAGAAATTTAAAGTCTGGCACGTCGCCCCTGTTACCAAATATCGAAAAGAACAGACCAAACCACAAGAATGTAGAAGCCATGACATAAATCCAGAACCATGCGCGATTGATCCTGCCTTTTGGCGAGAAACAGACATACAGAAAATACTTCAGCACTTTTTTCAATTGTTAACCTCTGATCGTGGATTACTGACTTATTCTGTTAAACTTTGCCATCTCGTATAGCAATCAAACTTCACATTGCATCAAGAATATCCAATTGATCGGCTTTCATTTCACTAATCTCCAACTGAATCTCAGTCTTGTAGAATCCTGGAATACTTAAATCCATCTCTCTTTGCGAAATCCGCTATTCAATGTAGATTAACAAGTGATTTAGAGAATATCAATCCTGATCCGGCTGTTGATAATACTGCCCAAGCACTTCATTGGCAAGGCTTCTGCCGTCCTCAATGACACGCGCGGCGAAATCGAGTGTAACCTGTTCGATGCTGTTTTCCTGTGCGCGTTGCTCGATTCGGGTTTGCGTGATGTTCCGCATAAAACCAGCAGGCACCAAGTTCAAACGCTCAATCGCTTCCTCAGTCCACTCTACCGGACTTTCAAAACCTTGTGCGACACTTGTGTTTTCGGAGTCGGAAGCCTGCGTTTGCATGGCTCTGAGTTCTGGTGCGTCTTCACGGACAGCGGCGGCTTCACCCATACTGTCATTAATGATTTGGGTGGCGAACGCATTCGTGATAGTGCCAATCTTTTGGGAGCGTGCGGATTTCTCGATTCGCGCTTTGACGTTGCGGCGCATGTAACCGCGTGGAACACCGCGCAACGCTTTCTTCGCCTGTTCCGACCATTGAAGTCTGACACCATCAAATGTCTCTTCCTCAGCGGCACCGCCTTCGTCTACGGCAACGTTCTGTAGGGAATCCTTATCCACCATCTGAAAACGTTCCGGTGA
Source organism: Candidatus Poribacteria bacterium (assembly GCA_965208735.1). Lineage (GTDB taxonomy): Bacteria > Poribacteria > WGA-4E > WGA-4E > WGA-3G > WGA-3G. The sequence continues at coordinate 1,557,525 of CBDBPM010000002.1, read as the reverse complement.
TGCGCTACAGACAGGACACTGGACAGGCTGCTGGTTATGTGCTGCGTATCCACATTCACCACAGATATATGTCCTGACTGCATCGGACTCCAATACTTTCTGCTCGGCGATCTCTTTTGCGACGCGAGTCAATTTTTCAGAGGCGCGTTGGGGCATGATCGCTTCCATCGCCATATCAATGACACTTTCGGTAATAACAGAGTGCCCGCGTTCTATGGCGAATCGATGGACAGCTGTCTTGGCAATGCCTCGGACTAAGGGGGGTGCCTTCTCCATTCTATCCAACGCCTCTTGCGTCCAGACGAGTATCTCTTCCGCTTTCACATCTATCTGTGGGAAGTAACGTTGGCTTGATAAGAGGACATTGCAAGGCGCAAGCCGTAATAGGTTTTCAGCAGTGCTCCCGATGTCCGTGTCCTGTTCACTGTGGACACCGATTCTGCCTATGACAAGGAGCCATGGATTTGTTTTTCTGGCGTATTGTAGAATTTTTTCGTAGGCTTTTCCGTCAAGAAGCGTAATTTTTAAGGCGTAATCGTGTTCTTCTTTTGCAATGGAGCGTGCAACTTCGAGATGTGACTGGTAAATTTTTGCCAATCCGGTATCAATGACCTCTTCGTGGAGTTGCTCTTGCTCTTTGAATCTGAAGGTTCTTGCCGCACGCTCGGTTAGGACATTGACCACCGAATTGAAGACGATGTAGTGTAGATACGGATCGTAGACACCAACGGCTTCAACCTGTTTGTTGAACTTACGTCCGAGTTGTATTGCGGTTTTCAAACCTGAGAAAGATTCAGGGCTGCCATCAATTCCGACGAGGATATTGCCGTCATGCGCTTCAATAGGTTCAAGGTCCCGGACAACGAGCATATCAGTATTAATACGGCGGACGACGCGTTCAGTGACACCGCCGATTAGGCTATCTTTGACGGCCCCCATACCGAGTGCACCCATAATGACGAGATCGTAATCGCTTTCCTGAATGTCTTCAACGAGTTTTATAAAGTGTTTGCCTTCCGGCATTTTGGGTTCAAATGGAATGTTAAATTCGGTGCACTTCTGTTTCATCACCTCAAGATAGGAATCGGAGATCAGTTGCAGTCCCATCGTAATGAGGGTATCGTGGATGCGGCGTTGCTTTTCAAGCTCGACCTCGTCTTGATACTCTTCGGGAAGGGTGTATTCCATCTGCTTGAAGCGGACATCGTGCATTTTCGCGGCGTAAACGTGCGAACCGACGAGATGTGAGCCGAACTTCTTTGCGAATTCGACCGCTAAAGCGATACTTGCATCGGAATAGTCGGAGTTGTCAACAGGTACGTAAATTTTCTTGATCATGTTTTTCCCCATATATTATTTGTATAGGACTTACGCGATTTTGGTTGTTGCCCGTTCTGTTATATGAGCATTTTCGGAAAACACAGCGTTCTGGTGGCACAAACTAAGAAGTTTGTGGTACAAAAGAGCAGCAGGCGTAAGTCCTATTGTAGTTAGAACAAACGCAATTTATCGAAATTTGTCACCGAAAAGTAAGTGAATGGTTTGTGTAAGTTCTGATGACATCTACGAACGCAGCAGTGCCATCTGCATGTCCGTAAAATGCCGTTCCATCCTTCGCATCGGTGCAAGCCACGCTGCAGTTAAACGGATAAGGCTTATGTCAAGAATAAGTGCTAACGGAAAGCGATATAATTATAGGACTTACGCATTTCCTCTTAAAGTCCCCCTGATAAGGGGGACTTAGGGGGTTTAAAGGACAGAAATTACCGCTTTTTGTGTCTAAATATCCGATATTTACTCAATTCGCGAAATTCCTGAATTAGGCATCTCGTAATCCGTGCCACAGTGCGTAACTATTATTTTTTCAACATTTGAGTCTACCTCAAGGATGATTTGAAATCCTCTTCTATTTCCATCATTAGGCCTATTACTACCCAATAACCCGACTTTCTCTCCCTGATATGTACTCAGAATTTCCGAGTCGTCGGTAGTACCATCTTTTTCTATTCTTCTTGTTAATTCTTCAGTAGTGTCATCTTCTTTTCTTATTGTTAATGTTAACTCGACGAAATCGCAATATTCGCTAAGCTTAAAACCAGAACCCCCACCGGGATCAGTATGCAGAAGTACCGGGTTCTTTAGTTCATTCTCTTTATCCTCATCCATCCAATCCGCAGCATTGAATATATTGATAACCCACTGAGCTTTGTCGCTACTTGGTGGCGGTGTGGTATCGGCTACAGATGCTGTAAAGGTGACGCTTGGAAGTCCTGTGACGCTTGCCGTGACGCGATAGGTGCCGACTGTCCCACCAAGGGTCAATACCACCGTCGCCTCACCATTTGCATTCGTGGGCGCGGACGTGGAACTCAGCGAACCATCACTTGGATCAACTGAAAAGAGGACTGTAACGCCCGGCACCGGATCACTGTTTTGATCTAAAACCTGGACAACAAAAGCGGAATCTAAACTTTGGCCTACGCTACCACTCTGTTGATCGCCAACACCTTTAACAAGCGTCGTCGGAACCGGTACCGGTGGTGGTAGTGGTGGCGGCGGCGGTGGTGGCGGCGGCGGTGGTGGTGGCGGCGGCGGTGGTGGTGGCGGCGGCGGTGGTGGTGGTGGCGGCGGCGGCGGATCCTCGTCCTCGTCGTTATTATTATCGGTGCCACCATCGTTGATATTATCAGTGCCACCATCATTGTTATCAGTGCCACCATCGTTATTATTATCGGTGCCACCATCGTTGATATTATCGGTGCCACCATCGTTGATATTATCAGTGCCACCATCGTTGATATTATCAGTGCCACCATCATTATTATCAGTGCCACCATCGTTATTATCATCAGTGCCACCGTAAAAGATAATAGGTGGCATCTCGTCAATCGCGGGTTCTGGTACTTCAGTTTCGGTGTTCGGAGGATTCACATCTGGCTGTGTCAGGTGTTCTTTATCCTCATCTGATTCTTGCGTTTCAGCAGTTAGCAAATTTGAATTTGGCTGTGTTTGCTGTCCTTCCGCCTCATCCGATTTAGGGGGTGTGTAAACTGCTTGGACAACAGGCACGCCGCCATGATAGAAAACGTATACAGTTTTCCCAACGTGGAGATGGATGTGTGGTTTTGGACTTTTCGGGTCTTGAGGTCCTTTTGGTATCAGTTTTACACAAGACGATGCCGTTCCATCTTGATAACAGACTTCACCTTCTGCGTTAATTGTGAAATAATCGTCCCAAAAGTCGTCTGCTGTGCGTGTTATGATGGATTTTGTGTATGTGCTGTCGGTGCAGCCGCAATATAAGCAGAAGCTAAGGAGTATGCTCAGTATGGCTGCGAGTTGTATTCTGTTTTCGTAAATTTTGATATCTCCTTTTAAAAAGGTGGCATTACATCATTACTTAAACGAAAATTCCTCTATTTTTTGGAACTTACGTATTTTTTATCAGTTTCCTATTCGGCGTGTGCTGATCAGGGTGCCGAGTATATGTGCGATGAGTGTCGCTGGCCATAGGTAAACCATCGCGGTCTGCCATCCCCAATTGAGAATAAAACGACGCACGACGATATTAATAACGATCGGTATGTAGAGGCATCTGCTCCACGGTCGGCTGAACCTCTTAAACCGTCCACGAAAAAATCCGAATGTGAAGTGAATTACAAAAGCCGCGAAAGATATTAGGAGATTTAGGTCAAAGTCTCTCATTTTTTTAGGAGTGCTTTGACATCTCGCCGTAAGCGTAGCATCGCGGGTGGGCTACGACTGTCATAGTAGTCGTGGATATTCCCATCCGGCTTGACGAGAACGAAGCGTAGACTATGGAGTATCTCGCTGCCTTGATGTCCCGCGGCTAAACTAAATCCTTGTTCGGCTAATTGGTAAATAGAAGCCTTCTCACCAGTGAGAAAGTGCCAACGTCTATCGTCTGCCCCATAAGCTGTTGCATAGCGCGAGAGTACATCGACGGTATCACGTTCTGGGTCCACGGAGAACGAGATGAAATAGACCGGGTCCGCGAAAAATTCGGATTGTAGGCGCGCCATCTCCTGCGTCATTTCTGGACAGATTGTCGGGCAATTGGTGAAGATAAAATCGGCGATCCAAATTTTGCCCGCCATATCGGATAGCTGCACCGGTTGTCCCTGCTGGTTTGTCAAACTAAAGTCAGGTACGTTGACAGCAACAGTCTCAGTGAGTACCTCTGGTTTGGTGCCAAATACCGACCATAAGTTGACAGCCGCGATAGCGATAATGATGCCACCGAGTACCACCCAGATTAGGGTGCTTTTGTCCAATTTTCGCTTTGCTTTAGCGGCATTATCGGTTTGTACTTCCATATTCCAAACCTTGACGGTAGTTAGTGAGATGATGTATCAACAACTTCTGCCGCCGGTTTCTCTATTCCGTCGAGCCGTGTATCTAAGGTGAGGTCGGGCATTAGCATGATAACAAGAAAAACGCAGATAATGAACGGCGTTATCACGATAGCTGCCAATGTTTTCCTTTCAAACTTTAGATGCATGAAATAGTTAGCGACCAAGATAGCCTTAGAGCAGGCAAGCCCGATGAGGAGTATAGCTTTGAGCACGGTAGAGTACTCAGGTATTGCTACACCAACCTCAACGACGGTCAGCCCTGCGAGCCACCAGAAAATATTCATGTATTTCGGGTGTTCTTTGTGTTCATTCTGTGCCATTTTCATATTCTCCTACAATAGATAGATGAAGGTGAAAACCATAATCCAGATAAGGTCAACGAAGTGCCAATAAAGTCCAACAATTTCCACTTCATGGTTAAACTCAGCGGTATACCTACCCCGCAAGCCATGTATCAAAATAACGATAAGATAAATGACACCACCGGTCACGTGCATCCCGTGGAAACCTGTGATGGCGTAGAAAGTCGGGCCAAAAAGCGTTGAGCCGCTAATCGCTGCCCCTGACAACCCATGATCAGGGATACCAGTGAGTGTCAATCCGTGGGTAATCAGATGATACCATTCATAAGCCTGTAGTCCGAGGAAGATTATCCCTCCAGCAATGGTCAACCCAAGGAACAGGCACATGCGTGAAACATTGCCGTTCTGAATAGATTCGAGTGACTTCACCATAGTGACACTACTGCATATCAGGAGGAATGTCATGAACGCGGTTAGATTAATGCCGAGAATTTCGCTCGGTGGTACCCAACCGACGATGCCTGCCCCCGCCCGGAGCGCCGCGTACGCTGCGAGCAACGCGCCAAACGACATGGTATCGCCGACGAGGAAAATCCACATGCCGAGTTTCCCCATGCTATCCGGCGTAAGTGAAGGTTCATATACGTCTTCAGCGTGATCTAAAGTGGTAGCGTGTTCCACTATATTTAAACTCCTTTATTCGTTTTTCTAATTTTCCTTGCGGTTCGTTCAAGTGGGTTAGAACTTTTACGTTCCTTCCCGTATATCCGCTTTCCATTTCATTCCAAGCTACGTGCTTTTCTAATGCTCTGCTTTGCTGATAACCAATAACTAAGGACTGACAACTACTTTGATTAGATGGTTTCTTAATCCATCGGTTTCCTGTTTGCCCGTCGGTAATGCCAGAAAATCGTACCGCCAACGAGCGTGAAAACCGTAAATGGCATTGCCATCATAAAGAGGATACTGAAATTAAAACCTTTACCGATAGGATCGTCAAGTGTTTTACATGCCGGACATGCCTCAAGAGCCGTCGGAGCAATAAGCATGACGAGTATCAAGGCGGAACCCCATAAGACTTTTGTATAGCAAGTTTTGGCTTGCAAGCTACGCCAAAATAGTTTATACATTTCACAATTCCTTTGTAGAAGGGGTTTGTAACCCCGATTCCTACGAGAGATACACCAAAACATAGAGAATTGGCCAGAGTGCGACGACAAAAATCCAATAGATCGTGCAAGTATCAACGCCTGTGTAACGGGCTGCCGAGAACCGCCCTGCCATTGCCATACCGAACACTATGAACAACCATATCACAGCACTCAGCACGTGAACAGCATGACACCCGATTAGTACATAAAAAATCCCGCCATACACGCCTGACTGAAGCGTGAGTCCATTGCGAATGAGTTGTACCCATTCGCTGCCTTGTACACCGAGAAAAAGTAGCCCAAGCACCCCGGTGATCAGTAGCCAATTACGAAGCTGCTTCAGGTTGTCCTTCTGAATTGCGCGGCGTGCCTGAAACATCGTGTAGCCACTCAATAAAAGTAGGACAGTATTAATACCCGTTACGGCGCGTGGCAGCTCAATCCCGATATGCGATGGCGGGGGCCAGGTAACATTCCCGACCCGAAATACGAGAAACGTCCCGATAAGCCCCGAAAACAGCATCGTCTCTGCACCGAGTAGGACTAATATAGCCAATCGTGCGTTGCTCAAAGGTGGACGGTCACGAACATCAATGTTATTCTGTGCCATTTTCACGTACTCGCCCCTTTACAACCCGAAGGACAATCTCAACGATTGCCACGATAACAAGGAAAAACCCGATGAACCACAAAACGGGTGCCTTAAAGCTCTCCATTGCGCCTTCAACAGCAGGAGGGACTTTGCTCCCTGTAACAATCACAGTCGTTACGATCAGAAAAAATCCTGCGAATAGTAGACACAGGGTGAGCCCGAGGCGACGATTTCGCTTACTATGCTCTGGTGCGTTCATGGTTTGTAGGCTCCTCATTAGATTTTATCCAATGCCATTGTTATAAACACCACTGGCAGATAAAGCAACGATGCATATAAAAGGTAGCGTGCGGCTTTTATGGAGCGTGTACGTTGTAAATAGATGCCGAATGCCAAGAATGCCACACCGGATACCAACGCTGTAAAGAAATAGATACTACCGGCAACGTTGTACAACGCAGGCAACAAACCGATTCCGAGAAGTGCGACGCAGTTAATCACAATTTGACGACACGTGCTTGCGCCATCTGGGTGAATAACTGGCAATAGGCGAAATCCAGCATTTGCGTAGTCTTCACGATAGATGTAAGCGATTGCGAGGGAATGCGGGATCTGCCACAAAAAGAGCATGGCAAATAGCACCCATGCTTCACCTGTTAGCGTGCCTCTCGCCGCGACCCATCCAACGACAGGTGGAAGTGCTCCAGGTACCGCACCGATAAGCGTGCACAGAGATGTTTTCCGCTTCAACGGCGTATAGAGGAACAGATAACTCACAACTATCAGCGAAATGACAAATCCGCTCAGCATATTGACGATGAACGTCAGATAAAGCATTCCAGCACCTGTGAGGGCAGCACCAACGATCAATGCCTCCAACGGGTGCATTCGAGCATCGGGCAATGGTCTTTCCTGCGTCCGTTTCATCTGTGCGTCTACATCACGTTCAAGGTATTGGTTGAGTCCCAATACCCCTGCCGCAGTCAATCCTGCACCGATAAGTGTATGCAGGCAGAGTATCCAATCTATAGCCTGCTGCGCGCCGAGATAGAAGCCAGCAGCGGTCGTAATGAGTATCATCACCACCAATCTCGGTTTGATGAACTCAATATAGTCAGTGGCACGTTGCGCGAAAGCCGAGTCCTTCGACGGTGGACTTGCCGTATCTGTGTTGTCTGGTAATGTTACCGTTGTTGAACGCATAATGTGTATCTCACTCTGTAACAAGCGCATCGCTCGCTGCTGTTTCAATAACTACCGATGCATCAGTGAACCGGTAGATTTTCAGGGTAAGCACAAAACTGCTTACTAACATGAGTGCGCCAACAGCGACGTGTGCAGTGGTAATTGTGACCGTGAGTGCTGCTGCGAAAGTTTCGCCGAATGCAGTTAATTTCGCAAAAAACGCCCCAGTGCCGAGCATTAACTGAACAACAAGCAGCCCAAGTAATAATAATGGCATTGATTGTCCAATTCCGTCTGATTCACTGTCCACTGCTAACAAACGTCTTGCGAGCAAAAAGATATGCAGCGCGACCAAGAAAGCAAAGAGCAGATGCGCATCAAGTCTGCTGCCGGTATGTCGTAAAATGGCACCAAAAATGAGCTGCATATAAATGAAGCATGTCGTCATCAGACTTAACCGACGTAACTTCCGTGCTGTCTCGACTGTAGCTGTACTTATATTTTGCCGCCAGTCCCGTGAGGTGAACCAAGCAATTCCACAGAGCAGTGCGAAGAACGCTTGTGCGAGACATGCATGTACAATTGCGAAGTTACGATTAATCTGCGTAACCCGAAGTCCACCGAGCACACCCTGTACAATAACAGCAATGAGTGCAGCGAGTCCAAGCCATTTCAACCACTTGCGGGAATCCCTCGCTAATATCAAGACAAAAAGTGCGATTGTCAAAATTCCGACAAGCGAACCCATGAGTCGATGACTATGTTCATACAAGATGCCACCTACCATCTCCGATAAGGGATAGAGGAACATATTGTACCCGAAGGTTGTTGGCCAATCAGGGACAGCCAATCCAGAATCTGTGCTTGTGACAATCCCACCGATGACAATCAACAAGAATGTCGCGCCTGCGGTGAGGCGTGCGATTCTATGTAGCCATGGGCTATAGTTAGCGCGATTTTCCATGCTGCGTTTTCAGGATTTCTGTAGGTACGGTTGAATGAAGATCAAAAAATTAATTCGGTATTTTTTGTGAAAGTCCGGTGCGGTTTGAAACCGCACCTACCGGACTTGGGAATTACCTATTTAAATATTCAATCTTTATAAAACCATACCTCTATCAGTTAGTCTCCGCTTGTTGCGGGTGCATGTTCAGGTTGTGCCTGCGGAATCCAATCAGATTCTTCACCGGGTACACTATATTCATAAGGACCGCGGTAGACAGTTGGGATTTGACCGAAGTTGCCGTGTGGCACAGGTGTCGGTGCTTCCCATTCCAATGTATTGACCTGCCACGGATTCTGTTCAGCGACTTTCCCTTTGTAGATGCTCCAGAAGAAGTTAAAGACAAGTATTAACTGTGCGAAGCCGAGTGTGAATGCACTCATCGTGATAAAGATATTCATGCCTTCAAACCCTTGCAAGAACTCATACTGCTGGGGGTTGGAGATACGCCGCATGTGTCCGCCGACACCGAGAATATGCATCGGGAAGAATGTGCAGTTAAACGCGATGAACGTCAACCAAAAGTGAATTTTGGAGAGTGCATCGTTCATATAACGTCCGTACATCTTTGGGAACCAGAAGATGATACCGCCGAAAATAGCGAACAGACTTCCGCCGAACACAACGTAGTGAATATGCGCCACAATGTAGTAAGTATCGTGGATGAAGATATCGACTGGCGTATTTGCCATGTAGATACCGCTGAGCCCACCGATGACAAACATCGAAACGAAGGCGATAGCGTGGAGCATTGGGGCTGTAAATCGGATTGAACCGCGGAACATTGTCCCCAGCCAGTTAAATGTCTTAATGGCTGAAGGCACTGCGATGAGCATAGTTGTTGTCATGAATATGGAACCCATCCCGGGACGCATACCACTTTGGAACATGTGGTGTCCCCAGACAATCCATCCCAAAAACGCGATGGCGATCATTGCGTAGACCATGGAACGATATCCGAAGATCGGTTTCCGTGAAAAGACGGCAATCAACTCGGAAGCGATGCCCATGCCGGGTAAGATGAGGATATAGACTTCTGGGTGTCCGAAGAACCAGAAGAGGTGTTGCCAGAGGAGCGGGTCCCCGCCGCCTTCTGCGGTTGCAGAGAAGAACGTCGTTCCTGCCAACCTATCAAAGATGAGAAGTGCGAGTGCGGAAGACAACACAGGGAACGCGAGTAGCAAGAGGATCGCGACGATGAAAAGCGACCAGATAACTAAGGGCATTCGGAAAAAGGTCATCCCCGGGGCGCGCATATTGATAATCGTTGTGATATAGTTAATGGATCCTACCAAGGAGGAAAAGCCCTGAATAAGGAGGCTGATCGCCCAGAGGTTTTGTCCCCACTCCACGCCTGTCCACTGCGGATCAGCAGAGAGTGGCGCGTAGCCTGTCCATCCAGCTGCAGCGTGACCGCCAGGCACAAAGAACCCGATTGCCATGATAATTGCGGCAAGGACTGCGAGCCAAAAGGAGAGCATGTTGAGTATCGGAAACGCCATATCCCGCGTACCAATCATCAACGGAATCAGGAAGTTTCCGAAGGCACCGACCAAGATCGGAACGACGACAAAGAAGACCATAATGGTGGCATGCATCGTAAAGAGCATGTTGTAAAATTCGGGTGTGATGACACCGCTGGGCATGCTTGTCTCAAGCCATTCCTCTTTATCTGACTCATAGATACGTTCCCACATCCTGTCAGCACCTGTAACAACTTCACCTTCGTCAAGATACTCTTGAGAAGCACCGATGATAGGTAGCGGTCTATCGGGGTAGGCGAGTTGCCATCTAAAAAGCAGTGCAAGCCCACCACCGACGAAAAACATAATCAGTCCATAGATAAGGAACTGCTTACCGATTGTTTTGTGGTCGAGCGAAAAGATGTATTTACTAATAAAACTTTCTTCGTGATGATGTGACGAATGTTCGTTATCGTGCATCGTTACTATCCTCCTTCAGCCTACTGAGGCCATCTTTCTTGCACCCAGGCATCATAGTCTGCTTGTGCGTGAACATTGAGGTAGCCGAGCATCCCAGAGTGCCCGAATCCACAGAGTTCGGCACAAGGAATCTCATAGCGTCCTGCCTTTGTAGCCTCAAACCAGACGTTGATAAATCGATTAGGCAATGCGTCCTGTTTCACCCGTAAGTGTGGTAGAAAAAAACTGTGGATGACATCCTCAGCGGTTAATCGGATATGCACGACAGCGTTGATTGGTACATGCAATTCGTTTTCCAATTCAAGGTCGTCGTCTGTCCCGAACTCGTTATCGGGCCCCGGATAAGTCATATCCCAGTTAAACTGCTTTCCACTGACCTCGACGACAACATCTGGATTTTCAGGAAATTGTGTAGGTGACTTAATATTGTTCCATTGCGGGTAGCTAAACATAGCGAGGACAAAGACAATCACCGTTGTGGCAGCTGTCCAAACAATTTCCAACGTTGTGCTACCTTCAATGTATTCTGCCTTCTTGCCTTCCTGATGTCGATATTTAATTAGAAAAACAATAAGCGTGCCCATCACAAGGATAAACACAACAACAGTAAGCCAATAGATAGCGTGAAAGAGGTTATCAACGCCTTGCCCGAACGTTGATACGTTCTCTGGTAGCCATTGAAGCATCCAGTCCTCCTTAATAGTGCGCTTCGCTCGTTGAAAAGCGAGAGTCGCGTAAGATTTTCGTTCCTAACAAGTCTAATTCGTTTGTGCAGACGCTGTAAGCGTTGCACCCACATACGTCAAAACACAAAACAGACCGGTAATCAATATAGAGAGTGTCCAAGATGGTCCCTCTCCGAATGCTTTTACGGTGGTGTCAAGGTAAAGGCTCTGCCGAAAAGCTGCGAGCCCATACGTTAACGGATTGAATCTCATTGTCCATGCTAACCAACTGGGTACGCCTGTACTCGGGAAAAACGCGCCAGAGAGTAGCCAAATCGGAATTAGCAGGAGGTTCATAATTGCATGAAACCCTTGGGTTGAATCCATCCGCCACGCGATAAGTAATCCGAGATTTGTCAAACCAAACGCTAAAAGTGCCATCACACCGATAGAGAGAAAGAGCGATGTTGCGCCGAACCGAATGCCTATCACCGGTGCGAATAGTAGTAGCAGCAGACCTTGTAAAAGTGCTAACGTTGTTCCACCTAATGCCTGTGCGAAGACGATCCGCCACCTTGGTACTGGAGCGACAAGTATCCCCTGCAAGAAGCCTTCGCGCCGATCATTCACAACAGAAATTGTAGCGAAGATGGACGTAAAAAGCAAGACTAAAACAACGATACCCGGATAAAAGTATTCAATATAACCGGATCCGTCTGCTGCCCCAGTGGGTTGAAAAGAAGCACTCAAACCACTTCCGATAAGAAGCCAAAATACTAAAGGTTGCGCGATAGCACTGAAAAGTCGGCTCCGTTGGCGATAAAACCTGATGATTTCGCGCCACCAAATTGTTGTAATCGGTAGCAGAATGCTCTGCACAAAATACTTCCTCTACCCGAAGGGGCTCCCTGTCAATTTTACGAAAACATCCGCCAGCGTCGGTTTCCCAAATCGAACGGATTGAATCTCATCTGGGAAAGCGGCAACTACATCCCGAACGAATTCATGTCCGCGTTGACACTCAATTCGTAGTTGGTTATCCGTAAATAGGGTTGAAACGCTGAACTTCTCGGCGATAGCGGTCGCAAGAGTTTCATTGTCTGCCCCCTCTATGAGGACAACATCACCACCGACTTGGTTTTTGAGCGCATCAGGCTCCCCGAGAGCAACCAATTTACCGAGATCCAGAATGCCGACCCGATTGCATGCCTCGGCATCCTCCAAGAGATGTGTTGTCAACAAAACGAGGATATTCTCTGTCTGTGCAATTGTCCTGAGGTAATCGCTGAGTTGTCGGCGTGCGTTCATATCCAGCCCGCTGGTCGGTTCGTCAAGGAGCAGAACACGGGGGGAGTGGAGCAGAGCTTTCGCTATTTCAACCCGCCGTTGTAAACCGCCGGATAAGATTTCAACACGTTCCGTTGCCCTATCGGAGACCCCAAAACGTTCAAGAAGCTCCGAAATTCGGTGATGCAGGGTTTTACCAGCGAGTCCGTAGAGATGTCCGTGGTGTCTTAAATTCTCAACGACGGTAAGTTTGGCATCTAACCCTGGATGTTGGAAGACGACCCCTAAAAGGTTCCGAATTGTTCTCACCTCGGTTGCTAAATCATGTCCGAGGATGCGAACAGTGCCAGAAGTTACTGGCATGAGTGTAGACAGAATTCTGAAAAGGGTCGTTTTCCCACTTCCGTTCGGTCCGAGGAATCCAAAAACCTCGCCGCATGAGACATCAAAACTGACATTGTCAAGTGCCTGCCGTTGCCGATAGGCATGAGAGAGATTTTTCACCTCAATTCGGCTTTCGGCTTTCGGCTTTCGGTTTTCAGTCGTTATGGAATGTAAAACCTCTGTGTCCTCCGCCATGAAACCTCTTGCTGACCGCTGATCGCCAATTGCTGACCGCTATTTCAGTTTCAGCGTAAAATCTTGTGTGATGGTGCCGCCAGCCGCTACAGTCACAGCGACAGGAGCCTTGCTGTTCGTGCCACACGCTTCATGCCAATAGCCGAGTTTATATTCACCCGCGGGGACATCTTCAAGTGTGAATTCACCCTTTTCGTTGGTGACAGCAAAATAGGGGTGCGGTACGTAGGAAATCCAAGCAGACATCCACCCATGAACGTCGCATTTGACTTCGACGGGACCCTCCGCCTTCTGGACAGCCTTGAGGGGCATCTTCCGACGTGCTTTTGGCTGCGCTTTGTTAACCGGTTTGTTGATCTTACTGAAGATATGCACATTGTGCATAATCTTATCGGAATTCAACATTGTTAGGCGTGCGCCAATAGGAACGATCTGGATATGTGGCGTGAATTTGCAACCCTTCTGGTCGATCTCCGGTTTGGCTGTTTTGTCAAAATCTTTACCTGCTGAAATGTCGATTAGGTAGACAATTGTATTTTTTAAAGCGTTGCCCTCACCGACGACCAATGATTCGTCGAATTTTTCGTCAGCACCACAAACTTTTGCGTCTTTGGTGATTTCCAGTGCTTTCTTCTCAGGCACGTCTCCTTCAAACTTCACAACGCCACTAATTGTGCCGCCATTGCTAACAGCCTTAGCTGTATACTTTTCAGGAAATACCAACATTTCCATTTCGCCCGCATCAGAGTCAGCTGCGAAGACAGTACCGACGTAGCAGCACGCGAGAAGTACTGTGAGACTTGCCAACAAATAGGATTTCATTTTTTTCTCCTTTTTAATACTTATCAGTTATCGGTTTTCAGTTAAAGAGCCTCTCGATTCTTTTGAGCTGAGTGCTGATAACTGATGATCTTAGATTTTATAGTTAACGACACACCACTAATCGACGCGCTTCCAAAGCGCACCTATCAGTAGGTGCTTCCATATTTTTAGACTTCTTCTGAATTTCTGCGTTGTACGAACGCTCGTAGACCGAAGAGAAAACCAACAGAGAGCAGTGCGATTAAGGGCGGATAAACGAACCGCTTTGAAGATGGTACGGGTTCAAGCACAAACGTATACCAACTTGTCATGACTCGTTTTGTGTCAACATCACCGTTCGCGCCGTCCCATGCCGAGAAAGCGATAGGCACGAAAACACCGGGATCAAGTTGTAAGTCCTTTTTGTCATCGGTCTTCAAGGCACGTTTCACCCATAATTTGTATTGTCCCTCTGTGTAGGTGCCTTGTACTTTTAATTCGCCCTGTGCTTCCTGCACTTCTGCACTGTTAATACCTTTGGCGGTAAGCTCGGTCACCTGTTCAGGCGCGGAGGCTTTCCAGTGCCATAGATAAACCGGCAATCTACCGCCCCATAAGAAATAGGGTTTCGGTGCGGTCGGTCCTTGCGGTACCTTCACAGGAAACTGGACTGCTAAAGCGTCCTCAAGGGTTTTTCCAGTCTCTTCATCGGTCTCGTCAGTCGTGTGTGTCCGGTCATCCCACACAAAGAGGAAAACGACCTCTGTGTCGTTGTAATACGATTTAACATTCACAGCATCAATCGTTGGATTAAACTGTCGTGGTTCAATGACGACTTGCCCAACGAGCGGGAAGTACCTGGCTTCAAGGATTTCCCATGCGGCATCATCCATCTCAGGCAACTCACCTTGAATGTATTGTGAACGGAGTACGTTGTTGCCGATAGCGGGTTCAGGACGTTTCTCAGGCATAAGCGATTTAACGTAGTTCGCCAAATGCCAACTCTTTTCATAGACAACTTTCATCGCATCATCATAAATCTGTTTTTCTTCTGCAGACAGTTCTGTACCTTCTGCAAGATTGAGAGCGATGTCAACAGCAGCATCGTATTTCTCGTAAAGCTGCGCGGATTCTTCTTCTTCTGCCTCTGTCATTTCATCTTTGTTATCCAATTCAATCATGCGATTGGATTCTTCAGGAGTCAGTCCGAAGCCTGGAAAGCTATCGCCCTCAAACGCTGGCATGGCTGAACCAGCGAGTCCCCCAACAAATCGTTTGAAGATGTCTTCGGTATCCGAACCGCCTCGGAAATTCCAACCCTGCGTCAGATTTGCGGGCCAGCTCTGATCTCCCCACTCATCGGTCAGGTCTGGTGCTGAAGTGCCATCCCCTCTTCCGATATTTCCGTGGCATTCCACACAACCGAGTTCGCTATAAAGTGCTTTTCCGATTTCCACACTCTGTTCAGAGTTAGCAACTTTCCCGGACAGGCTAATCTGCTTTGGTGGTGCTTCAGCCTCCTTAAAGCCGTCGTAGAAAGTTTTGATGTATGCCGTCACTTCCCAGCGGTCATTGGCACTCAAGGCAGTTTCCCATCCTGGCATAGAGGAGCCGGGCATCCCTTCGGTGATGATGTCAAACAGGTCTTGATCGGTTGGGAGTTCTCCAGTTTCTGTAGACCGGATTTTATACAAACCGCGTGTGAAATCCCTCGGTTTTGGGAGCAGATTCTCAGCGGCGGAGCCGTCGCCTCTGCCTTCAACACCGTGGCAGTGTGTGCAGCTATTTTCATAAACCTGTTTTCCTTTTTCGGAAGCCTCCGGTGCATTTTGTGCGTACGCAATGCTAAGCACAGCAAGCATTCCAAACAGGATGAGTAGGGAAGCGACTGTTCTGATTCTCATTTTTAGTGTGCCTCCCCAAAGGTTCGTGGTTGATAACCGGTGTAATCCGATAGAAACAGGATAACGTCCCAAATCTCGTCTTTTGTCAAGGTGTCTTCCCAGATAGGCATTGCTGAATCCCAAGGTGTCCCCGCTGCAGGTAACCCTGGTCCGCCCTTTGCTATTCGCCAAAAAAAGAACGATTCTTGGAAGTTTGGAATAATGCCCGGGTCTTGAAAATTAGCAGGTAGCGGTTGGAGGTACGCTGCGAAATGCCCTTGCCCATCTAAGTCGTCTCCGTGGCAGTAAAAGCAGTTATGATGATAGACACGTCTACCGTTTTCAACATGCGCTTTGAACGCCTCTGGATCATCTTTTTCATAGTGCCGGAAGGGGTTCACGACATCTTGCATCGTGCCGATGACCTCATCTTTGTAGGTCAATTCAAGCGGCGGCGATGGATGTGCGTCCCGCGGACTTCCGGGTGGATTCGCTCGTTGCCCAATAATTGAGTAGGTATAACCGAGTAGAAGGAGCGGGATCAACACCACAAGAACCCGGCGGTGGAGACGGCGTTTGTCATCCACCAGCGTTTCGAGGATCGGGCGGCGAAACTCCTGAAATAGGGAGTCTTCAACGGAGATATGCACCAAGATAGCGATCACTATCAGCCCCATATACATCGCAATCACGCTACCCGGTATCGGTACTGAGATGATACCTCCAACGACGAAGCGTAGGAAGACCCAAGAACCCACCAGAATTATGAGACATATTGTGAAAAGCGACAATTTTTTCATATTTTATTTTTTTAAATATTAAGTTTCTGCTCCGATTTTTCCGTTGTCAAAATCGGGTTTCTGGTGAAAAACATCAGAAACGTAAGCCTGTAATGAAATGGAAGGCGACTCTACATAGAATCGCGTGAAATCTCTAATTAACATGACTCAACCGCAAGGAAATATAAAAATCTGTTATTCTGCAGGAATATCTCCTGTCTCCGCTGGTACTGCTTCCGCTGTTGCGCCCGTGAGTGTGCTTAAGAAAGAGAGTAGATTGGTCAGATCCGCCACAGATAAGATAATCGGAAAGTTTTCCGGCATCGGAGATGTAACAAGTAGCCTCTTGCCAGACGCACGGGTTAGCGTCGCACTGTCATAATCAAACGGATCATAAATCTCTTCAGTGCCATCAACGATTAAGACGATTTCAAAGTCGTCCATTGTTCCTGAAACATATTCGCCAATAGTTTCGATTTCATCAAAATCGACAAGCGTCATCTGCATCTTCACATCAGTTTTAGAAACAGTCTTATTTTCCTCGCCGATCTTAAGCGTTACAGTTTCATCGGTTTCCGAAACGATTTCACCACTTACAGGAGCGTCTGCATCCGCAGGCGTTAGTGTTAAAGTCAAATAACCTCTTGCTTTTAGGTTTGCGAGTTCCTCAATGGGTTCTTCATCAAGTTCGCTCAACAAGATGGTGTGCTCTTCTTCCACACCGTCTGCCGTTTTGGTTCGGACGACAATTTTCTCTTCGTCTTGCGAGACGAGTGTTCCTTGGAAGGTTGTTCCTTTGGCACGGACGGTAACGGCACCATAGCCGCTCACAATTTGCGCAGCAGGTACAAGGATTGACTCCTCAAGGTAGCGCATATCGTTAAAGGCAGCAATTTCAGAGAGGTCGGGGGCGGTGACAACTTCAAAGTCTTCATTTGTTGTTTCACCCGCTGCTGGACTCTCTATTCCTGTCACAGCGTGGCATGAGATACACGCAGCATCCACAAACACCTTTTTGCCGAGTTCCGGGTCACCGGTCAACAAGGGTGGAAGTGCTTCAGCAGTGCTCCCTACGTCCGCTCTATCTATAGGTTCATCAAACGGTGTCGGGTCAATTTCGCCGCCTTGACTCTGGAGATAGGCGATAACTGCCTCAATTTCCAATTTTGAGAGACTGATAGGCGGTTTCCATACCTCTGGCATAATTTTGCCGTAGCCGGGCACAAGAAAGTTTGCGGGTTGATACATGGACTCAATCAAATACGCTTTCGCATCCATGCCGGATACACGGGTTGCAGCGTTAGTGCCGATGTCTGTCAAGTCCGGACACCTTCCTGGCGGTGCGGTGGTATCCACAGTATGGCATGCGCTACACTGTCCTTTCCCATTAAACACCAAGGCCCCTTGTTCAGCGACTGCGTCTGGATCGCTCCAATCCAGTTCAGTTAAATTTACCGCAGTGGAACTTTCCGGGACAAGCCCTGCAACAAAGGCATAAAACCATATCACGGCAAGCGAGAAAGTAAGCAATCTCATAACGCTGGACCACAAGACGATGTTTACAATAACCGCGAGTAGAAACCAGACCGACCAAGGGAGCAGATTCTCCGAGGCGATCGGGAACGCAGATGCGCCAGCGATATAGGCGATGAAACTCACCACCATTAAAATTAAACTTGCGATTTTTATAAGCGTATTTCTTGACATTATTTTAACTTTCCTTGCGGTTAAATGACGTGGGTTTGAACTTTAACGTGCCATTCTTAAATCCGCTCTCCATTTCATTACGAGCTACGCACTTTGTTCTACCGCTTTCTAATTATTCCTTGCGGTTAAATGACATAGGTTTAGACTTTAACGTGCCATTCTTAAATCCGCTCTCCATTTCATTACGAGCGGGTTTCTGATTAAGTATACCGAGGTTACCGATCTAATCATCACCCTCAGCGGCGACAGCTGCTTCGGCAGTAGCTGCTGATGCTTGTTTTTTCTTTTCACCCCACAGACCGAGCCAGAAGATAAATCCGACGAGTGCGAAGAAGGCGACCATAATAATCGCCACCATGTTCACCGCTTCGCTGAGAAGTGGTGTAAATGCATCAACGGACGTATCCGGCATCACACCGAAGATATGCCACGCCTCCCGCAGTCCTGAACGTGCATAACCCATTAGTCCCATCAGGGACGTAAACGTAATAGCGATGAGGATTAAAACGTACTGTGAGCGGTCCGTCATCTCGCCCCAATTGATAGCACCCGATGTTGTAGCTTTGCGGTACATGAAAATATCAACGATTGTAACAACCGCCATCACTGCAAGTGCAATGAGTACTTGATATGGCGTTAAGACGTTAACCCGTAAATCTGTTGGAACGCTGAATCCGACAATGCCGATAACCACAATTGAGACAGTTGCGAAAAATAAGATAGAGGAAATCGCTATGTTCCCAACTTTTCCCCAACTCGCCGTTGGTGTTTTCCCGGAACGTCTATAGAACAGAAAACTTAAAAAGGTGGTGAGGATAATGATGTTAACAGCCGTATTCTTGGCAGTCATCAAACCAAACAATCCGAGGTGCGGATGGTTTGCACCACCCATTGCGCTCAATTCACTGGCACTTGAGATTTTAGAGAGCGTTCGGGGTGTCATCCAGATTGCGACACAGATCACAATAATAGTAATCATGTACGGACGGTAGCGTGCGTAGATCTCCGCGCCTTGAATGCGCCCCATGCCCGACCAAAGATAGTAATTGGCACCAATAAACAGGACACCGATCATCACTGCCTGAATAATAAACAGCCAAGAGAAGAGGCTGCCCATCATGTTGATGCCCATCGTGTTATTGAACATGTAGATTTCTCTACCGAGCCAGTAACCGAGGAAAGGCAGGGGGATAAGTCCACAGAGTGCGATGAAGTTTCCGGTATACCCCATCCAATCGTAGTGTGCCTTTTCTTCTTTCGTCTTGGCGACGAGGAATCGGAAAGCGGCGTAAGCTGCCACAATTGACCCCCCGAAGGCGATGTTTCCGACGAGTCGATGGATATTCATCGGCATCCACGTAAAGTTGTTGACTGCATCCCAAACGGTCCCCATGAACTCGCCTGTTGTCTCGTTGTGGAGCGGTATCATGGTATGATCTGTGACACCCTCCATAACGGTTTCGGGTGTCATCGATGGATCGGCAGCCAATTTTTCCTCCATCCAAGACTTTTTCCGAATTTCGGAGATTATACCGTGCTGTGTTGCTGGACTCGTCTGGTAACTCAACCATGAGTTAGAGACAAACATAATTGCAGTGCCGAATACATTCAGAAGCACACCGAGGAAGAGATGCCACCCTTTATGTCGCCCTTGCATCTTGTCCCATCCGTAGGAGTAAAGGTAGAGCGTAAAGGTTTCGCCGAAAAATATAGCGACATAAACGATCATCGTTGGCCCGAATATCCCGCTGAGCTTGCTCATTACCTTCGGATAGCACCAGATAAGAATGAAGACGAGAACACCACCGAGCAAGGCTGTTGTCGAAAACGCGCCCATACAGAGTTTAATGAACTCCTGTGCCATCCGGTCATACCGTTCGTCCTTGGTTCTCCAACCGATGAATTCGATGATAACAGCAAACATCGGGACACCGAGAATAAAGGATCCGAATAACAGGTGGAGCTGTGCAGCGATCCAGGCTGCGTTTCGGCTGCCGATCTTTGGGAAGTTGCGATACTCAGCCTCGGTCACGTCCTGTGCGAACGCTGGTGCGATAGCTAACACGGCATAAAAGACGAGTACACAACCCAGTATGAGATAGAGTCTCTTCTTAGATATTTTCATGGCTTTCGGCTGTCAGCCGTCGGCTGTCAGCGGGATCCCTTTCAGTTTTCTGAACCTATCAAGCCAAACAGACTATCAACCGTTGACTCTCGGTTTTCGTCAGCAATAAGGTTCTTGCTGACCACCGAAGGCTGGCTGCTGACTGCTATTTTTGGGCTTTTTTCTTAAAATCAGCACTTGTGAAGTTTACGGCAATATCACCACTCGCTGGCACTTCAACGGTTTTGTTTGCTGAACCGAGTTCTTCATGCCATGCGACGACGCGCGCTCTACCGGCTGGAACATTTTCGAGTGTATATTTTCCGGTATCCGCTGACTTTTCATAAGCATCTGCACTCAGCCATTCGCCTTTATCGTCTTTTCCACCGGTAACTGTATAAAAGTTGCTCGGAACAGCGACGATGTAGCCGGTCATCCACGCGTGAATATCGCAGGTAAACTTAATTTCTTCAGCCTTAGCGATTGTGTGTGGGACGACTATCCCAGGTTTTGGGATCTGGATGTTTATTTGATCGTTCTCCTGTGCGTGAGAGTGGACGTTGTGCGCCACTGGGTCCTTGGAAGTAAGATCCACCGTAGCACCTACAGGAACAACAAGTACGTGCGGGTAATAAGCGCATCCTTTCTGATCCATGACAGGGTTTTTCTCTGGCAAGGTCACTTTTGTGCGGGGGACGCGGGCGTAAATAACAACGTTCTTGATACCTTTGCTCTTTGAAACGACGAGTGCCTCGGACTTTGTGCCTTTTACAGCATCAACACAGTGTTGGTCTTTGGTAGCCGTTAGTGCCGGACGCGCCGGTGCATCTCCATCATACAGGACAGTGCCAGTGATATTACCCGCGAATGCAACGCTCGCCAGCATTCCAAAGACAAGCAGAGCCATTAGGGTTTTCATAATTATTTCTCCTTTTATAGTTTAAATTTGTTCTGTAATATATTAGCACTACAGAAATTAAGAACGCAAATTAAAAGACCAAAAAAAATTTAGATTAATCTTTCCAAAGATCATTTGTGTTACGGACGAAACGTCTCTTTAATATAGGTGAGAATCTCACGTTGTTCTTCATCGCTGAGATAGTAGTAGAACGCCGGCATATCGTTCTTTCCGGTATTAATGCTATCCAGCAATTGTTCATCGTCGTGCATTTCCCAGAAACTGTTGTCCGTTAGGTCCGCCGGGTCCAGTTTTTTGAAACGACCAATACGTCCGTTGCCTTCTCCATTGTTTCCATGACACCCAGCGCAGTAGCGGGCGTACTTGTATTCAACCTCCGACGGATACTTCGTACTCGGATCGACCTGCTTGCCCAACCAGATTAAACCGTTGAGCCACACAATAATCATGACGATGACAACGGCAAGGTGTCTCATACTTTTAGTCCGTGAGTATGCTGTGGCAGCGGTTTTGAGGCGTGCGTACTATTTATGACAAGTTTCCGTGAAAATTAGTTTATTAAATCTTCATGAGCATGTCTAAATTTCAGATTAACGTCCCAACGAGATAAGATAATCCCGAACGAGTTGAATCTGTTTTTCAGCGTCATTTCCAGCATACCCATCGACTGCCATGTGTTGTCCACCGACGAGTGGCCACGCCTGCGGCATCGCCGTTCCGGGTTGGAACGACTGCGGATCTTTCATCCAGTCAATGAGCCAATCTGCCTTGAGACGATCTTTCGCCAATGAGAGATCGGGCCGTCCCGCCTTGTCGCTGCCTTCAGGAATAACTTCACCCTGTGAAGGGTGACAAGAGATACACTGGAGCTCGTCAAAGATCTGTTTACCGACCCTCAGTTCAGCACGCGTTGGGGTTGACACTTCAAGCGTTTCATAAGGGAACGGTTCGTCATCAAGCGCAGAGAAGTATTTGACAAGCGTCGTTGCCTCGTCATCTGATAGATCAAATGTCGGCATCCGGACTTTGAGTCCGTAGCGGATATCAGACGGTTCCTTGAGGAACGCAAACAACCAGTCAGGATAGACTCTCGCTCCTTCAGCCTTCAATGGTGGCGGTGCAAGCTGCGTGGCAATCATATCACTGAGTCCTTCATGTGCGATGATAACGTCGCGATAATCGCCGCCCGCGCCCTCAATCTCGTGGCATCCGGCACAGTTGTATTTTTTCACCAGTCGTCTACCTGCATCAATGCGGTTCAATTTCTCAGATCGATTATGGATATAACTGAGCGGGTACTTCTCGGGTTGGAAACTCTTCAAAAGCACAGCGAGAGCTCTTGCGTCTTCGTCGTTAACTTGGAAGACGGGCATCCGAGAAACGATACGACGGGTTTGGTAACGTCGTGGGTCGGTAACTTTGCCGACCGTCCATCCGGTCCAACTGTGTTCAATGCCCACTGTATCGCCAAAGTCAAGTTCATCAGCGAGTTTCGCACCGAATTCGCCGAGGTCAGCACCGACCTTCGATTCATCTTCAAAACCAGGAATTTCGTGGCAACCGAAGCATCCGTAGGTTCTGACGAGTGTTTCGCCCTCTGCTACGTCCACTTCACCGATGGATTCACCCACTGCGTTGGGGGTTGCTTTCTGTAAACTCATCAAGTAAGCGACGACGTTGTCAACTTCGCGAGTGCTTAACCGCAAACTCGGCATACTGGTATCAGGGTCATAAGCCTTCGGGTCGCTGATCCACTGACGGAGATAATTCGGCGTAACCTTCGTCCCGACACTATCAAGTGCTGGACCGAAATCGCTCCCTAAACCGTCAACAGTATGGCACGTCAGACAGCCGACGGTTTTAACAGTCTCTTCGCCTGCCTTAATAACGCTTTCAGATTTGGAATAGTTTACGGAGAATTCATCAAGGTCTGCGTCACTCATCGTTGCGAGGTATGCTGCAATAGACTTCACCTCATCAACGATACGGAGCACATAACTGTCTGGATACGGATATTCGGTGCCATCGTCGGTTTTAACGATGATACCGTCATCGGTTTTTGTGACAACACCGGTGCGCGTTCCGCCGTTCTTGAGATAGACGACTTGACTCATGCCATCAACGGGGAAGAAGTTCGGCATTGCCGCATTTGGCAGATAGGCTTCGGGTTTCTTAATCCAACTCTCAAGCCAAGCGGTATCTTTCACCTTACTGCCGACTTTCGCAAGCGATGGACCGACTTTGGCGACGTTTTCGATTGCACTATACCCTTCAACAGCGTGGCAACCGTGGCAACCGAGGTCTTCAAAGAGTGCTAACCCTTTTGTAAGATTCGGTGCGTAGTCCACAGGCTCATCTGTTTCAGGATCTACACCGTAATCTAATTTCATGACACCATCGTGGCAACGGCGACAGTTAGATTCCATATACCCTTTCGTCTCTTCGGATGTTCTGCCGGTATGTTCATCTAACCCAAGTACAGGGCTGAGCCAGTATTCAGCATGTGTTAGCGCGTGTGCGGCTTTCGCTGTCAGTGCTTGCCCTTGTCCACCGTGGCACGGCGTACACCCAAACCTATCAATCGGGTGTTTCGCGAGGAGGACATCACGGTGCGGATGTGTCTGAAGGACGGACTGGTAGCCGGTCTCATAAGAAATCTCAATTTCACCAAAGACATCCACATCACTGAAAGTAAGCGTTCCATTTTCTTCTAATGTATATTCGTCTGCTTCTGCATCAAACCCATCAATTACGACACTTTCGCTACCGACCTTGACGCTCGCGTGCTTGAGGCGGTGTACGACGGGATTTTCGCCATCACCTTCGACCTCAAACGTCTCTTGTGCGGAGTGTTCATAACCGCTTCTATCGGCAGAAAAGTGGCAGGTAGCACACCTATCTGCGGTGTAATCGAAATCTTCAAGATAATATTGCGTAATGGTTCGTGTTTCACGGAAAGGATTTTCTAATAGGCTGCCGAGGAAAGTTCGTTTGATACCACCGACGGAATTCAATTTTTCCTGCAGGCGTGCGACTTCATCATATTTGGCTTTATCGGCTTGTAGTGCCTGAAGGGCTGCCTGCGCAGCGGTAATACCATCAATGATCTCGGCGTCTGCAGCGTTATACTTCTGTGCGATGAGGTAGGTGCTGAGTGCGCGCTGTGGGTCATCACTGGTTTGATAGAACTGCGCTAACGCTTTGCTGGCATTCGCGAAGGTAGCTTCTGCTGCCAAGACAGCTTCGGTGAGTTCACTCTCAATCTGAAATTCAAGTTCAGCTAATTTCTTTTGCCACTTGTCAACAGTCGCGTTGCGTTTACCTTTTGCTTCATGGAGGCTATGCTGATATTTATAGTTGATCGCATCCGATTCGCTCTGCCGGAATTTGCGTTCCTGCAATGCTTCGTCGAGTGTGACTTGAGCAGTCTCAACGGCTTTCGTTAACCTACCTAACTCTTTTGCGTCAGGTTCTTGAGGTGTAGAAAGTTCAGGCAAAGCCAATTTTGCATTTGCCAATTCTGCATCTGTCTTCTCATACTCATACTGATAAAATTGCTGCTGGATTTGCTTCCACGGGCGCCGGGTGATCATCTCACTCCAGAACCCCCATAGGGTTACAAGCCCTAACAGTCCAGACAGAATAAAGAACAAAGCAGAATACGATTTATTTTCAGCGGGAATTTCTTTTTTGTTCCTCACGAACTTTACTACCTCCATGTCAATTGATACAAACAATACGATGTCATTGTCTTTACAGAAACACTCGCGTGCGAGCCATACTTGCTAAATGTTGAACCACGGGGATACCCAAATGTATTTCACCTTGAAGGATATCCGCAAGATCATTTTTATTGGCAGCGAAAGCATGGTTAAAAACAAAAACGAGACAATAATATATCGAACGAGACCGAGCTCCTGTAAGAAATGGCTGCTTTTACGCTTCCATAAATAAACGATGGGACCGAGCGAGAAATAACCTGCGACGACGACGAATCCAAAAAAGTTCGCAGTATCTTCACCACGAATACCGAAAAGATAGGACAGATTGACGTTCGTCAGCGGTACAACGAGGTGTGGATCCCACGCTTCCCATGGCGCGAAGAAGTTCCACCCGGGTCCTCTGAGGAATGTCCCGACGACCATCAAGACGATCCACAAAATGATAAATCCGAAGCAGAATACGGCGAGCGCGAACGGACGTTCTTTGATCGTATAATAGCCTTTACCCTTAGGGTTCGTGTCAATGTAGGGAATAGCAATCAAGCCTGCGATAATTAGACCGGGCAGGACTACGCCTGCAATCCAAGGATCAAAGTAAACCAGCATTTCCTGAAGCGCGAGGAAATACCACGGCGCTTTAGAGGGGTTCGGAGTTTTCGTCGGATCGCTTGGTTCTTCAAGTGGGGCATCAATCATAATAGACCAGACACCGAGCACCAGCATCACGATAATTGCGCAGATAAACTCGTTCCGGCAGAGATATGGCCACACATAGACTTTATCGTTGAGTGCAGCATCAGAGGGTACACCTGTCTTGTCAGTCAGGCGTGCCTGCCGGTAAGAGAGCCAGATGAAATACGGTATCAAAAAAAGGATAGCAACAATAGGGACATTATCCGGCTTCGTCACCAGTGCTATAAAATGCTCCATACGATTCTGCTCCTTTGAAGATAGGATTGCTTGCCCATGCTACAGAAACTGTGTTCCGCCGCCACAAAAGATTTGTTCCAGCAATTCCGTCTATAGCGGTCCAGAGATGCCTCCATCTTTACGGACACGCCAGAAATGCAAAGCCATCAAAACGCTTGCCAAAAGTGGCACAGCGACACAGTGTAGAATATAGAACCTCAAGAGCGTTGAGGGTCCTACAATCGTACCTGCAAGTAGTGCAAATCGGACATCGTTGGATTGTGTGATGTCTTGTGGTGCGAATGGACCTTCGTGTCCCAACACGGGTGTTGCGCGTGCCATGTTCGTTCCGACAGTCACCGCCCAAAAAGCCAATTGATCCCAAGGTAACAGGTAGCCAGTGAAACTTAGGAAAAATGTCACAAGTAGTAAGATGACACCCACTGCCCAGTTGAATTCGCGTGGCTTCTTGTAGGAGCCGGTCAAGAAGACTCTGAACATGTGCAACATCACCGAAATCACCATCCCGTGTGCTGCCCAGCGGTGCATGTTCCGCAGGAGCATCCCGAACGGAATGTCAAATTCGAGGTATTGAACATCGTGGAAGGCGTATTCAGCGGTTGGACGGTAATAGAACATCAGTAGCACGCCTGTAACAGCAGTCACAAGGAACATGAGGAAGGTAATACCGCCCATGCACCATGTAAAACGGAAGTTGAGTGCATGGCGAGAAACCCGAGGTGGATGGAGATGCAGCCAGACGTTTTGGAGAATTTGTAAGGTGTACCTGCGCCCTGTGTCTTCATATCCGTGGCGGAATATAGAGCGCCAAATATCGGAATTCGTAATCTTTTCTTTGAGCCCTTTACGTTCTTGGTTCATATTTTTTGTAGCAAGTTCCGACGCGTACGTTGCAGTATAGGCATTCAAGGTACGCCCAACAACGCCGAAACGCCTTTTCTACCTGACAGGAGCCAGGCACAAATGCTCTCCTTTCTTCAGACCTTCAAAAAGGAACCTGGGTCGGTCCACTGCTCCTTCTCACCTAAAAACTTCACAGACTTATCAATTTCGATCTGACCGTCTTCTGCCAATGTAATTTTAACGCGTTCAAGAGGTCGTGGTGCGGGTCCTTCGTAGTTGATACCTTCGCGGTCGAAACCGCTGCCGTGGCAGGGACATTTGAATTTGTTTTCCGAGCCGAGCCAGCGCGGCGTACATCCCAGATGCGTGCAAATGGTTAAGAGTGCGTAGAATTCGCCATCCTGCTTCCGGACAATCCAAACGCCGTACGGTTCCTTTTTGAACTTTTCGCTAACGCTGCCCGGCGGATACTCTGCCGGAAATCCCGCTTTAAAAATAGAGGACGGTTCAAACAGCACGCGCGGATAGAGATACCGAACCAATCCTGGTCCCAAAGTCAAACCCAGTGCTGCAGTGAAATTTCCCCAACCGAGGAATTTGAAAAATTTACGTCGAGATACCACTTCCACCCCCAATTTAGTAGACGGACGCTCACACGCCCACGCTACGAAATTATTAAAGGCAAACTGCCTACATTATAGCCGATTCCAAATAAATTCCATCAAAATCTTTTTGCATTTGAAAATCATCTCTGCGCGGGCAAAACACAGACGCTAATTCCAGATTGGTTTGATTCTACAAGGCACAAAATTCACCCAACGCCATTTTGAACCCTGAGCGTTAAATATTATAACATGTCCTTAGAAGTTTGTCAACCATTTTTTTCAATTTTCTCACAGAATTTGGAAAAATTTTATGCAAATGCTTCGTATTTTTTTAATTGGCATCTCAATGCGGTTATATTACGCTGCAAACACAAGAAATCAAAAGAAATCAGCACAATTTTGTTCAGTTTTCTGGCAATCTGTGCTAAAATCTACCGTAGGAATATCCTTAGTTTTCAAAAAGTTTTCAAAAATTAACAACCGACGAACAGAGGAGAGTCAAGATGGTACGCCTTACAATCAGTTTAATCATCGTAGTTTCCATGTTTGCCCAGTTCAGCGACGCTGAAATCGATCCGAAGTCTATTGTCGGCGCATGGTTGTTTGACGAAACAAATGGAAAAGTGGCTAAAGATTCATCTGACAACGGTAACGACGGAAATCTTGTCGGCGGTGCTAAATGGGTGAAAGGCAAATTCGGCAACGCCATCGAACTCAATGGAACGGACGCTTGGGTCACTGTCCCAGAGATTGGACCGCTCGAAGACTTTACGCTCATCAAATGGTTCAATTCAACAGGGAGAGTTGGCGCGTGGAGATGTTTTTTTAACCGTGACGGTTGGGCAGCTGGATATGTCCACTATCAATTTCGACCCGATAATAAGATGGAGATGGCTATTCACTCCAACAACCCTGTTCGACATCCGGGTTGGCCTGATTCGGATTTTACAGCGGATAAAGGTATTCTGAACAAATGGTTTCATCTTGCAGTCGCCTACAGCAGCAACGATGAATCGGTTCGCGTCTACTTTGATGGTGAACTTGATGCGGAGGGGGAATGGGGTCCATTGCCTGGTGAATTTGGACCTGGACGTATCGGTTCATGGAGTGGCGGCGGCAGAGAGTGGGAGGGTATGTTTGATGAAATGCTACTCTTCGATGTCGCACTTGAGGAAGACGACATCCAGTCGCTAATGGATAACGGTTTAGAAGCGACACTGGCGGTTGAGCCGGTAGGTAAAGCTGCAACCATTTGGGGTAAAATTAAGCAGAGCAGATAGGTCTAAATAGTAGGCGGTAGGTAATCTTTGGTAGGATAGGCGATACGGATTAGAGCAAGGTTGAAAACCTCACTAACGCAGACATGCCTGTGGGAATACGGTGCGGTTCATGAAGATTAAATAAATATTTCGGTAATCGTTAAGGATCGCGAGCACAGCGTGCTTCTACCAAGAGGCTGTTGATACATTACCGAATTAAACTCTTAAACTTCATCAAACGGCACCTAAAAAGAGTTCGCGTAAGTCCTGTTAAAAAAGGGTGAGTCTCGGAATTTCAGGTGTCTCTTGTAGTTTCCGTACCGCATCGGCAATGTCATCAATGAGGATTTGTCGCATTGCCGTGAAATCCTCACCCTCTTGTCTTAGGATGTAAGCGGGGTTAAATGTTGCCATAGCAAAGGGGGCATATTGGGTATCCGTAAACCAGATGCCACGTTCTTCCGTAATGCGGAAACTGCGGTGAATAAGTACTTTCGCTGCAGGCGCGCCCATACAGAGAATCACCGAGGGTTGTATTAAGGTGAGTTCCCCATCAAGCCATTTAGCGCACGCTTTAATCTCTGATGCCTTCGGTGGACGATTTTTTAACACTCCACCTTTGAGACCTGCTGCTCGACACTTAATGATGTTGGTGAGCCAGATGTCACTGCGCGTCAAATCATTTATTGTCAACACTTCATCAAGCAAATTCCCAGTAGGACCTGAAAATGGCAGTGTCGTGTGGTTATCTGCAGCGGAGGGACCCTCTGCAACAAGCACTAATTTCGCTGTGGCATCCCCACTACCGAAAACGACGTTTGCACGGGTTTCCGCTAAGTCACAAGCCGTACAAACACTTGCGCGCGTTTTGAGGGCTTGCATCTGTGTATGAGCAGAACTCATGTTCTCACACCGGTATCCTCGAAACTACACGGTGCCTCCGGAAGTTTTTGCGAAGTGAATGCTGGCGTGGACTAACTGATCCGGTTGCGTCTCGGTAAACTTTAACTGATAAATCGGTTTGTCCCAATTATATTCATAATCGCTGCCGTAAGTTGCCACACCTATCGGTAGATAATCCTCCGGAACATGAATAAAGCAGGTCCCCTCAGCCTGTCTAAGCGGTTTGCAAACGAGTAGGTAACTCTGACTGTGCCTGTCCCAACCGGCAGATAGTATCTCAGCACCACCTTGTGTATAGTGGATATCGGTTGCGAGCAATTGTGGAACGTCCTGCTCCTCACGGAAACAGAGCAGCTTTGCGGAACGGGGCGGAATATTCAACAAGTTTACACTCTGCGAAATCTTGCCGAGGTATTGACGCATCCAAAAATCATGGACAAGGAACCCGTCAGATTCAGGCACACCAAGTGCATCAAGTTGCAAATAAACGTCGTCTTCGTAATCATTCCAATTGAAGACTGCGGCGAGATACCATGTTTCCTGAGGTGTTGAAATGGGTAGGCTCCAAATTTTGGGGAAAGGTTCGTCGTAAATGTCTACCGGAGCAGCGGCTTCATTTCTAAGCGGGAAGATTTTTGCTAAGTACGCTGCCCGCAATGGCGTAAGTGTTGCGATCGGATCCGCGCAAAGAACAGCACCACCACTGAGTGCGGCGGCTGTCATCTCCGCGATTGCCTCGTTGATAGGTCGTGGTTCATCAACAGCAAGCTCGCCAAAAAGATGGTTCCAGAGGACTTTATGCTCTCGTAGATACGCCGCATATCTACTTAAGCGGTGCTTCGTGCCCCGTTGATGATGCCATTGATCGCTTGCCCGGTTCGAGGTTCCATCACCAGAAAACGGTGCGTTGAGGAGTGGTGCGTTGACAGTAACATTACCGATACATAGGTCCGAAATAGCATTGTATCCTGCAAGTAAAACATTCTCTTTTGCCGGTGTGCTTTCCAATTGAGCCTCATTAATTGTATCTCTTAACAGTTCAGCAGCGAGACGATAAAGCTGCACTGCTGTTAAACTGTCATCATGCCATTGCAGGTTGTGTGAGGCGTTGGTAAGTCCGGTTGTATAAGCGGTGAAGTCTACATTAATGAGTGAATACCCACAACCGCTTACTATGTGTTTAATCTGTTCACGAATACGTGCCTGTATTTTTGGATGGGACACATCCAAAAGTGCGACCTCTTTGCCGGTGTCTGGTAAATGGATTGTTGCAGGTTTGGACCCGTTACGTGTAGTACGCCTACGTGAATGTCTCTTTCCGCCGCGAGTCCCGGTCCGTTCCTGTATGCAATAGTCTGGATGCTTCTGTACAAGTTCCGAATCAAGTGCAAGACAGAACGGATTAACTCGGACCCCTGCCTTAAAACCTTTTGCCTGAATCTGGTTGACAGTCTCTGGGGCTTGTAATCCTGACGCTGTGTCAAGTTGAATATAATTGATACCCCCCGGGGAATTGGATTGAAACAGGGGGTGCTCTGCGAGTGCATCTACTTGGGTTAATATAGCATCCGGATCAAGTGGTCCTGATGTGTCAGAAAGAGACCACGCAGCAAACGATGCATCGCGAGCAATCGTAGATTGCTCATCTGCGAGTCCACCTTTTTCTGCTCTGAGAGCAGTATAATGCTCATAGGCAGCCTTAGCCCCACCTGTAAAGTTGATATAAACAGTTTCAGAGAAGATTTCCTCACCAGAGTTGCAGCGCTGCGCACACTGATGATAGAGTGCCCAAGAGTTAACGCCTGATACTGATGTCCTTTTATTTTTAGCACTGGATTGTGAACGTTGTCCGCCATTGCGTTGACAACCGACCTGAACTCGGGGCCACCACTTCTCAGTAGTTAGGAAACCGAAGACGAGTGCCTTGCCAGTCTTTGTGTCATGAATCACACCATCATGGCTGGGATGCATAGCATCGGTCTCGCTGAGAAGGAATCCGTCATAGAGTCTTTTACTGACACCGGGGGAGACGGGCGGCATATTGATAAAAAGGTGGCACTCCGATGGTGTTGCGCCAAGCAAAACGGCACCGCGATTTGCTGAAACACCGAGTACTGTCACGCTGTCAAGTTGCAACGGTTCAGGTTTTAGATTTTCAACACCAACTTTGAGATGTATACCGGGATGTGCGCTATAACAATTGAGGTAGGTATTTATTCGAATGCCCTTACCTTTCGCCTCGCATGAGAAACGGACCTGATGATAATCACCGAAAGCATCGGTTTTGGGAATCTCGGTAGTAAATTCGCGGGTGCCAGTGTCTTCGGTTTTGATGACAGTTCCATCGTCAAGGGTTACCTGTGTGCACCCGTTTCGGATAATTGTGTCACCCTTTTCATCAATATAATCCCAAGTTCCTTTTGAAAGATTGAATTTAATCTCAAATTTATTGTGGTTTATCACAGCGAGGTTCCCCTGCCGTGAGACTGCTACATCATCTGATCTCATCCATTAATTTCCTTTTTCATCTTGGCACAAGTGTATAGACTGAGCTTGAACAATTTTGCGGGAAACCCTTAAAATTCGGCATACATCCCAATTTACATAGAAGCGGCAACTGCCCGACAAGATATGACTGCTGTCTGTTCATTTCCAGCATGTGAAAGCGAAAAGGAGTCCTCAGGGGAGAGAAAGAGAACATCATATCGTTCGAGTGTATGCGTCTCTCCACTCTTATCCGTCACTTCAGCACATCCATCCTTTAGCACATAAATTGATTCGCTGCGTATCGGTTCGTGCGTAAAGTGTTGCCCCTTGTCAAGACAGATGTAATCTAAGGAGAGATGTACAGAGCCTTTTTGCGGTGAGACGACGCTTCGCCAATCAGCAGCTTTTCCGAACACAGGTCCACACCGTGCCATATTAAGCACCTGAACGTTGCTCCGATGCCCATCTTGTGGGGTTGGTGCTTCATCTGGTGTATCCCGTTCGCCCCGGTAGAGCGCCATATCCGGCGGAGCTTGGAAACTCATCAAGCGTGCCTTGTTCGGTGTGGTGTTGACTGTACCGTGGACCTCGCCTGCGGGTACAAAAATAACATCTCCTGCAGCGATTGGTGTATAGACACTCCCTTGTCGGATAGCACCGCCACCTTCTAAGACGACAATAGCGTCTTCTGATGCGTCATGATAGTGCTGTGTAAATTCTTGACCGGGAGCGTGGAGTCCATGGTTCAGCGTCAACTGTGTCGATCCCATATCTGGATGTACGACACGCCAATTTTTGCCTTTGCCCATTTGAAAAGGGGTTCCGGATTGGAGGTTCAAAATCTTCATTTTTTATGTCTATGCTCAGTACGTAAAGGGTAAAGTACCTTAATAATAACAGGACTTACACAAATTTAGCATGCATGGTAAAATTTTTCCGTTTTTAACGCCGTAAATCCCTCTTATCAGCGGAATTTATGAAGCAAGTGCGTAAGTCCTAAATAAATAATATATAGCCTAAAGATCTACGATTTCTTTTTTATAGAATGATACTACCGTATCCCCATAATACGCCTGCCGACTCCGTGTCAAACTCCCGACTGTGTCAGGTATTACAAACTGCTTGGCATGTTCAACAAACAATGTGCCACTGGTGCGGAGCAGTGAGTTCTCAGCCAGCAATGCTAAACAGGCGGTGTATAGTTCTGCGCCGCCTTGCAAACCTACGGCGTAGGGCGGATCAAAATAGATAACTTCAAACACAGCTGCCTGTTTCTGGAGATATGTAATCCCTTTCACAACATCTCGACGGAGTAGACATATTGTATCAGTTGGCTTGCGAGCTGCGCGAGGTTCAGTAGTAAGTCCACATGTCCGAAGGTTTTGTTTTATAATTTGGATGCACCGCGGGTCGCGTTCCAAAAAGGTGACATGCTTTGCGCCACGGCTCAACGCTTCGATTCCCATATTTCCCGTACCGGCACAAAGATCGAGAAAATTCGCGTCAATAATCTGTTCTTGCAGTATACTGAAAACAGATTCTTTAACACGATCAGCAGTAGGGCGGACAACACGATTGCCCTTCGGTGCAACCAAACGTCGCCCTCTGAATGTGCCAGCGATAACTCTCATTTTTTAGTAGTTATCAGTTGTCAGTTATCAGTTGTCAGTTAAAGAGAGTTACTGACAACCGAAAGGTTTTTCGCAGAAAAACCGTACTGATAACTGACAACTATTCCTCTGACAACTATATTGCCTTGAACAACTCCTCTATAACCGATCCATCGTTGACGACTCGAATGGGTCGCCCAGAACGAGAGTAGTTCTCTTCATTACTATCAATTCCGAGTGCGAAACAGAGCGATGCGAAAAGGTCAGGTACACCGACGGCACCACTCACGACTTCGTTACCATCTTCATTGGTACCACCGACGATCTGTCCACCACGGGTTCCACCGCCTGCGACGACAGCCGACCAACCGTTGGTATGATGATCACGTCCATCGTTATCGTTGATTCTCGGCGTACGTCCGAATTCACCCAGCCAGAGCACAAGCGTCTCTTCGAGGAGATCCCGCTCGGATAAGTCTTTCAGGAGCATCGCGAAGGCAGGATCCACCATATCAAGAAGTTCTTTCGTCCGATCAAAGTTGTTTTGGTGTGTATCCCAACCATCCAGTGAAACTTCCACAAATTTGACTCCAGCCTCCACGAGTCGGCGTGCCATGAGACACCCTTGACCGAACTTATTCATACCATAAGCTTCTTGGACAGCGATCGGCTCCTCGTCGAGTCGGAAAGCATCTATTTTCGGGGAATTGATGAGCTCATCCGCTTTCTTGTAAATCGCTTCGTGCGCTTCTGTGCTGCGTCCCGTCCGTTTCGCTATAAAATCTTTCTCAATCGCTCGGAGCATCTTGAGTCGTTCGCGAAAACGGTGTGTATCCATCTGCGCGGGATAGGAGATGTCTTCGACGGGTTTCATCGGATCTTTAACGACAAACGGATCGTGCGTTGCACCGAGAAAACCGCCGGAGTATGTCGGCGAATTAATGTTAACACAACTCGGCAGGTCCAAAAGTGCATCTTCAAGATAGTAAGAGGTGATTGACCCGAGGGTTGGATGTCTGACGGCTCCACCGGGAGCATATCCTGTATGGAGTAAGTAGCGGGCGCGTTCATGATTTCCTTCACGCGAAACCATGGAACGGATAATAGAGAGATGGTGTGCCTGCTCGGCAATATTCGGGAGGTGTTCGGAGACCTGTATACCGTTAGCACTTGTCGGAATCGCTGCGAAGGGACCGCCGTTTTTAGTGCCGGGTTTCGGATCAAATGTATCTAACTGGCTGGCACCGCCACTCATAAAAAGAACGATACAATGCTTCGCTCGCGGTATTATATCTTCAAGCTGCGCGAGACTACTGGAACTGAAGTGCTGCATCGCAATCAGTCCCAGAAAACTGCTGATACCGCTCTTGAAAAAACCGCGGCGTGAGATCTCTTTGTGCCATAATTCTGGTGTGTCGTATTCCGGCACCCACAATTTTGTGTCCATATCTATCCTCCTCGATTGCCCTCCTATTATTTTACCATGTATGTGTCTTTATAAACAAGGGGAAATTTAAGCGATTTTCAATTTTTATCTTCTGAAGGGGCCAGAAAGGCATGGTTGGTAAGGGACGAGATTTTAAACCTCGCCAGTCAAAGAAAGGTAATTACGGGTTTTACTATAAGGAAAAGAAAGCATCCTACAAAGTAGGAGTAGGCATTGGGTCCAACCGCAAAAATTGTAGCCGTGCCCTTCTCGTTAGTTGTGAGACTGTCCAGATGTTCTCACCTTAAGTCCTGCTGCTTGAGTTTTCCCCAGAGTGTGGTAAGTCGGTTCACGGGTTCAACGGCATACCGGGTGCTTGTCCAATCAAAAGATGGCACGCCAAACTCAGATAGATCCTCTAAAATCAATTCATGGGGTCCACCAGCGATGGAGACAGCGGTATTACGATATAAAAAATCTGGGAAAAATTTCATTCGGTTTTGTGTTGTGTAAATGAGGTACCGTCCGTTTGGAGACCAAGCCAACCCTTGCCATCCGCCAGCGAATTCCGGTGGGTTTTCCACTTTTATGCGCTTTAACCGTTGCAAGTTCGCAAGAGAGCGAATACTTAGTTGATCAGGAAATATGTGTGGTAAGATATGAGTAACAGCGATTTTATTTCCAGCAGGCGAAAATACAGGCAAGCGTGTGTTGATAGCAATCCGCACATTCTTGCCGGTTACGTAATTTAAGAGAAAAACGTCACTGTCAGTTGAGTAGGCAATATCCTTTCCATTCGGTGACCACTCAACGCCAAAGGCAGACACGTGTTTTAACAGTGTCACTTTCGGTGTTTGATGATGTAATTTATGGTTCGGAATGAAATAGATCCCACGCGCATTCGGAGGCTCTGTGTACCCAGTTGTGAAAACAACATCACCATTGATTGAAATAGCCGCATCAGAAACTCCATCAAACCGCCCTTGTGTTAGATTGATCTCTTCTGGACGTGCCCGATTTTTATCAAGAAGAAAGACATCCGTTTGAAATTGTTCTGCGTAAGAAACGAAGACAAGGAGGGAGCCATCTTTTTGTACGGAAAGTTCCTCAATGACTTCTGCCTCTCTTCTAAAAATCATGCGTGCGTTGCGTGTATCTTCAATATGGGTTATCCATAATTCTTTAAACGTCTCAGGATGTATAAAAATTATTTCCCCAGTGGGCTTGGCGTGCGTTGTAAGCGGAATGAAGCAGACAAGGCTCCAATAAAGGAGATTTATACGGAAACTACACCAAAAGTGTCTCATGATCACTCCTACTACATAAATTTGTACGTAAGGCGATTATCATGTCAATGTGGTGATACCTCATAAACATTGAATTCACTCCAATATTGAATCCCGTCATTTCGGCGTATACGTCTTATTTACCGATTAAGCCGCTCATGTCAGTGGAGTCTGCCCACAGCACCGTCCAAGTGATTTAAATATTTGAATGTGTCTGGCATCCATCAACGTTCACACAGGCACCCGTTACAAGACTTGCCCGTTCTGATGCGAGAAAAACGACAACATTCGCGATTTCTTCCGGTTTCCCGAACCTGCCGAGGGGCATATCGCTTTTTACAAAGGCTTCCATCGCCTCTGGATCTGCCGCTATGCGACGCGCCCAACCGCCACCGGGAAATAGGATTGAACCCGGTGCGACGCTATTGACGCGGATATTGTCGGGTGCGAGCTCTTTTGCCAACGACTTCGTCATACTAATCTCGGCAGCTTTCGCGGCGTTATAAGTAATGTGTCCACCACCCTCTCTACCGTAGATAGAGGTTATCATCAGGATCACACCACTACCCTGTTTTTTCATTTCAGGGATCGCGAGTCGGTTAACGCGCGCTGCAGAAACTAAGTTCAGATCAAGGATTTCGTGCCACTCGGTATCCGAAATTTCTTCAAGAGGGGTCCATCGGCTGCCACCGACATTGTTCACAACAACATCAATTCTGCCGTAGGTTTCCGCCGTTTCCGCCATAAATGCTTCAACTTGTTCGGTATCTGTAACATCTGTGAGCTTGGCGAAAACTTCTGCGCCTTTTGCAGTGAGTTCGTCTGTTACACTCTGGAGTGTATCTTCGGTTCTGCCGCAGATACTCAGTCGCGCGCCTTCTTCGGCGAATCCGTGTGCGATGGCGCGTCCGATACCTCGGCTCGCCCCTGTTACAACGACTATTTTATCTTTTAGTCCTAAATCCATTAGAATTTCATGTCCTTTTTATAATACGGGTTTGAAAGCAAAGCTTAATATTTCTATGTTGCTATTATAGCCGATAACGGTTGAAATGTCAACGGGATAGTTTTTTATGCGTTGTCAGCAGTTAGCAGTCAGTGAGTATCGCTACCGAAAGATTGCTCCTACAAGAAAGAACTGCCCAGGCTTAGAAGATTTGAAATAAAAATACACTTGACAATTTATAATGGCTGTGGTAAAATATATGTGTTGAAGATAATAAAAAGATTCTGTCTGAATTAAAAAACAGGAAAAGGACCCATGGCATACTATATCACTGAAGAGTGTATTGGATGTATGGCGTGTTTAACGAACTGTCCCGTTGATGCGATTACGGGGGATAGGAACATGCTGCATATCATCGATCCAGACGTATGTATTGATTGTACTGCGTGCGGGATGGTCTGCCCGGTTGAGGCAATCCGAGACCAGTTTGGTAAGGTGTGCAAGTTCATCCGCCGTCCAACACACCGTCCTATCGCCGTTATCTATGAAGAACTCTGCTCTGGATGCGATTTCTGTGTCCATATTTGTCCTTGGGATTGCCTTGAACTCAAGGATCCGGACACCGGTGAACATGCCGAAAGTTTCTTCGGTATCTGCGAACTTGTTAAACCTAAGGAATGTGTCGGTTGCAAGTTGTGCGAAGAAGTCTGCATCAAAGACGCTATCCGCGTTGAATCACCCGTACTTGTAGAACTTGCAGAAGCGGCAGAAGCGGCAGATTAACGTTGTGGGAGCAGTGCTTCCAATGGCGAATACACATCTTTATAAACCCGATCTTGTCATCGTCATCTCTGGACCGTCTGGTTCAGGAAAAAGCACCGTAATTAATACGCTCTGCGAAGCAGATGAAACACTGATAGAATCCGTTTCTGCGACGACGCGTAAGCCGCGTCGCGGTGAAGCAGATGGTGTTGATTATCACTTTTTGTCAAAACCGGAATTTGAAAAGTATGTTCAGCAGAACCGTTTTCTTGAATGGGCAGAATATGGTGGCAATTTCTATGGCACCCTTAAATCTGAAATAGTCGCTGCCCGCGAAGCAGAAAAAGACGCTATTTTAGAAATTGAAGTAAAGGGTGCTTTGCAGATCCAATCGCAAGACTTGTCACCGGCGCGCAGTCTCTTTATCTTCATCATACCCCCATCCTTCGCTACCTTGGAGAAACGGCTCCGTCGCAGAAAAACAGAATCGGAAACGGAACGCAACAAACGCCTTGCTATCGCGAAATCCGAAATTCTTGAGATTGAGCACTTCAATTACTGGATCAGCAACCCAGAAAACGCGCCACAACACGCAGTGCAGCAGATTCAGGCTATTATCGCCGCAGAACGTTCCCGTATTGATACGCAATTGATAAAGACGATTAACCCGCTGCTCGGCGTTGACAGTACCGATTAGATTAAGGGTGCATAGCAGCCTTCTCTGAAACTTACAATAAACTTTTATGGCTTCAGGATAAAAAATATGGAATTCAGAGAGCGGACGATTATCTTAGGTGTTACGGGTGGCATCGCCATCCATAAATCGCTTGACTTGGCAAGTCAACTTGTTAAGAGTGGTGCCTCTGTTCATGTCGCTATGACAGAAAACGCTACCCGTCTTGTCCAACCTTTGCAATTCCAAGTTATCTCACGGAACCCTGTTCTGCTGAACCTATTTGACGCAGGCACAGATTGGAAACCACCACACATCGATCTCGCTGACCGCGCTGACTTGCTTGCAATTGTTCCTGCAACGGCGAACATCATCGGTAAACTCGCAAACGGCATCGCTGACGATGCGCTCTCCACCATTGCTGTCTCCGTCCACTGCCCGATACTCCTCGCCCCCGCGATGAACGGTCACATGTATCAA
Organism: Candidatus Poribacteria bacterium; assembly: GCA_965208735.1. Taxonomy (GTDB): domain Bacteria; phylum Poribacteria; class WGA-4E; order WGA-4E; family WGA-3G; genus WGA-3G. Next base: position 1,518,317 of record CBDBPM010000002.1, on the reverse strand, counting down.
AACCCCTTCGTGCAAGGAAATATTGACCTTCTGAAAACGCACGGCGTGCATTTCATTGAACCCGCGAGCGGCGATTTAGCATGCGGCTATGAAGGTGTAGGACGTTTGAATACAGTAGAAACGATCCTCCAAGGCGTAAGCGATATACTCTCATCTGTAGCGTCAAGAGAAAAAACACAGGATTTAAAAGGGACGCGTATTGTTGTTACAGCAGGGGCAACGCGCGAATACATTGACCCTGTGCGATTTATTACAAACCGTTCCAGCGGTAAGATGGGATACGCCATCGCTGAAGCGGCGGCACAACGCGGTGCCGAAGTGCAGTTGGTTAGCGGTACTGCTACTGTTTCCTCACCTGTTGGTATCAAGACTCGGCACGTTGAAACAACTCTTGATATGTACGACGCGCTTCTGGAGGTATTTAATGAAACGGACATCGTCATTATGGCAGGCGCGCCTGCTGATTATCGTCCAAGTGAATATACACCGCATAAAATCAAAAAGAGTGCCGATACATTGACACTCCCGCTTGAAAGAAATCCTGACATCGCGCAGACGCTCGGCGAACAGAAAAGGCACCAAACCCTCGTCTGTTTTGCTGCCGAGACGAACGATCTTCTTGAAAATGCTAAAAAGAAGTTGGTACGCAAGAATTGTGATCTGATTGTCGCTAACGACATTCTTGAAGAAGGCGCGGGCTTTCAATCCGATACGAATATTGTCACCTTGCTGGATCGGGACGGCACCTGCGAACAACTGCCCCGCTCCTCAAAACGGGACGTGGCGGATGCCATTCTGACGAAGGTTGTTTCTATACGAAACAACACAAAATAAGCCTTCTCCAAAAATGAACCAACAACAAATCCGTGCCTTTTTTGCCCTCAACCATACCCGTCCTAAAAAGCACTTAGGTCAAAACTTCCTCGTTAATCCAGAAGCCCTCAAAATCATCCTTGAAGCTGGAGCAGTCACAGAGGGTGATACAGTCATAGAAATTGGTGCGGGGTTAGGATGTCTCACAGAGGTGGTGGCGCGGCATGCCAAACGTGTCATTGCTGTTGAAGTGGACGAACTATTATACAACGCTTTAGCAGCCCATTTTGGCATAACTTGTGAGCCAAAACTTCCTTTACAAAAGTCAACACATCCACACGTCCAACTCCTCAACGCCGATATTCTCAAATTGGAACTCAATTCACTGTTGGTTGACGGCACAGGGACTGTGCCTACTACTTTTAAAGTTATCGCGAACCTACCCTACAGCATCACAACACCCATCTTGTGGAAACTTCTCGCACACCATAAACAAATTCACAGTTGTGTGTTAATGATGCAGAAAGAGGTAGCGGAAAGAATTGTTGCGGGACCAGGTGGGAAGGACTACGGCGCGTTGACAATCGGGGTCGGTTATCACGCCGAGGCAACACTTATTGCTACACTGTCGCCAGATAATTTCTATCCCGCGCCCAAGGTAGATTCTGCACTTCTAAAACTGGAAATGCGCGACACGCCAAAGGTTGCGGTAGATAATGAGGAATTCTTCTTTAAAGTCGTGCGTACAGCGTTTCGGAGGCGACGGAAGATGCTAAAAAATGCTTTAGCCAGGGGTAAATTTGCTTCAGAAGAGGTATTGGCAGTCGCATTTACGGAACTCAATATAGCCCCACAGCGGCGCGCCGAGACATTGGATATTACAGAATTCGCAGCCCTCGCAAATTTTTTGGCTCAATCCGTATCAGCGAAGACGGGTGTTTGAGACCCATATCTTGAATTCACATTAACGGTCGCAAGCGACAAGAAACACCCCAGCAAAAACACTCGCTCCTACAAGGAGGGATTATAAGCGGATGTCTAACTCAATGAGCTGCCAATATATAATTTTCCAATCTGAGTCTTCACGGCGGAACTCAAATTTACACTGCGCTTTGAGTTCCCTTGGATCCCGTTGTTCCCCCTTTTCCGCGTTTACATCAAGTTGAAGTGTTACTGCCATTTTCCGGGCATGGGTCACATCTATCTCTATATCCTTGAATAGGAATTCAAGGAAGACGTATTCTTCAAAAAGTTGCGTCATCGCTGGAACGACATCTTCATAATTTTCCGGAATAATGCCTGATGCGACACCGAAGAGTGTTGCGGCGTCGTCTGCAGCGACGTAGGTCTCCGAAAAAAGTGCCTGGATCGCCTCAATGTTTTCCATATCCAGCGATTCAAGGAGGTCGGAAAAACTGTCAAAGAATTCTTGTATCTCCACCGCTGGATCCTTTAGTGGTGTCAAGGCAACATCGAAAACCAAGCGTCCTTGATTGAGTACAAAGGGTTGGTTATAGAGTTTGTAATCTACATCTTCAACAATTAACGTGTGCGCGTCGCTATAAACAACACCTTGAAAAGAGTAAACACCCTCCACGCCAGTCTCAACGGATACCCCTAACAGTTTTACAATTGCCCCTGGAATAGGATTTCCGGTCCCCGCATCAGTGACAGTGCCAGAGACTGTCCCGTATTCGAGCACGACGGGTTTTTCCGGTTCAGGTTCGGGTTCAAGTGGATCTTCAGCCTTCCCACACGCGGAAATACATATCACGATTAATAAAAATAAAATAATTTTCTTGGATATCATAGCCTATCTACCATTCCTTATAATACTGTTCAGCGAGGTCCCTGCCTCGCTACCGCACATTTTCAACGAAACTTGTATCAATCAAAAAACTTCTCAAGCGTTTGTGAATTCGGCGGTTTCGTGAGTAGAGAAACGATTATCAGGGTGACAGACGAAACGGCGATCAGGATCGTAACAGGCATAATCCCTGTTCCGCCTACAGTGTATCCGGGTGTCTGCCAGTTGCGGAGGAAGAAATAGAGCCATAACAGAATAACGCTTATAATCGCGGCAAACACTCCGATTTTTGTACTCCGCCGCCAGAATAGTGCTGCTACCACGATTGGGAAAAGCCCCGCAAATCCAGTAAACGACCAGATCGCGAGTCTAAAAATGCTCGGCGTGGCGATGAGAGAGATTAGATATGTGATACAAAGCACACCGCTTACAAATAACCGTCCGACCCATACCCGCTGTTTCTCAGAAAACGCGCCTTGACGATAATGCCCAATAATATCGTGCGTGAACATGCTTCCAATCGCGAGTGATTGTGAATCGAGCGATGACATAATCGCCGCGAAAACACCAGCACCTAAAAAGCCAGCCAAAACACCCGGGGCGTGTATACCGATCATCTGAATCAGCACATTATTTGCTTGTGGTCCCTTTAAACCCGGGACATCTACATTTCCTAATATTCCGAGCAGCACGCTCGGAATCCACACAATTGCGATACACACTGGATAAAGGATAATTGCATAACGGAATGTACCGACATCTTTTGCGGTTAGGAAATGTGAGAAGATATGTGGAAACATACCGACACAGAGCGGAATACAGAGATATGTCAATAGTTCTAACGGCTGAATATGCTCCACCTGCATCAGCAAACCCGGATCGACTTTAGAGATTGCGTTTGCCAAACCGCCCATCCGATTCGTGATAACAAAGAAGGTGATACCTCCGAGTGTCATGAAAACGAGCGTCTGGAAAGTGTTCACCCAAGCGGTGCCTCGCATACCGCTATAGGTAACGTAACACAGCACAACAGCACAGATAAGTAAACCGCCTGCCCACTGTGGAATTTTGCCGTCCGTGAGGGTCGCCAATGTCCCTCCACCGCCCATCACTCCGATCAGCAGATATGGTATGAGCAGCAACACGAATATAATGAAGAGCAATAGTCCTATGCCATCGGACTCCCAGCGGTCCCGGAAGTACTGCGCCTGCGTCACATAACCAAACCGCTTTCCGAGTCGCCATAGGCGAGTCCCGATAAAGAGGAACACACACGGCACAACGATCGCAGAAGAAGAAGCCATCAACGCAAAGACACCGATACCTCTGTGGTAGGCTTCACCCGATGCCCCAAGGATTGAGAACGCAGTCATGTTCGTGCCGAAAAGCGTCATCAACAAGATGAACCAATTAATCGTCCGGCTCGCGACGAAGTAATCTTCGCCAGTGTTTCGGAAAAGTTTGTGGCTCAAAGCACCGAGAACCAACACCATAGCGAGGTATAGAAAAATAACAGCAAGACTCATTTCTCTCCCCAATCCCCCCGTGCTTTGACGAAGGCTGCCATCAGCAACACTGCGACAAGGCAGAACCCTATATGATAGAGCAGCCCTACCGGCAACCCCAAAACAAGCTGCGGTGTTTCCCAGAACCAGAAATCGTTATGAAGTAAGAACAATAACACAAGCAGGCAGTACAACATCCATCTAACTGGGTTTTTCATGGTGTGCCTCCTTTTCGCGCCAATTATAATAGAAGATGACAATACTTGTGATCATTACTATGCCATGAATCCATATAAACTGAACGTCGGTCGGCATAAAAAAGAGGATGAGTGCAGCGGCAAACAGGATGCAGCGTGTCCATAACGACAATCTGTTAAAGATATAACCCGCGATCGCAGCCGCAAAAATAACCGTGCCAACCAGCGTGAGTGAGAAATTTCCGAAAACTGTCCATAATTCTGGAGTGCCGCCATCGTTATCCAACCAGAGTAGTGCGGGTCGTAACACAAACGCGTAGGGCAGTGCGAAACCTACGAGCGCAAACCTGAATGCGGCAAACGCTGTCGCCATTATCCCGGAGCCTGCAATCGCGGCTGCCGCATAAGCTGCCAACGCAACAGGTGGGGTCACCATCGACATCATCCCGAAATAAAAGATGAAAAAGTGCGCAGCGAGCGGAACAACTCCCAAATCCAGAAGCACGGGCCCCACCAAAATCGCCATGAGTAGATAACAGACCGATGAAGGCAGCCCCATCCCCAAAATAATTGTCGAAATCATCAGAAAGAAGAGTGCTAATATCAGATTTGTAGCCGCAAGCGGTAAAAGTGTCGAGGGTAACTTGCTACCGATACCCGTCAATGTCACGACCCCCAGAATGATACCGACGCACGCTGCAGCGGCAATTAGCGAAACGCCGCTCTGCGCTGCCCGCTCACAAGGCGCTATTAAAAAATTGACCCCTTTCATCAAATCCAAAGTACCAACACCGGTTTCAGTGGTAGAATGCTGTCCACGTATTCGGCGTATCAGGTAGCCTAACAGACTTATTGCGATGACTATCAATAGACTCCAACTCACCGCGCGGAACGCCGTAGCCCCCATTAGCAAAACGCCGATGAGCGTAACAAATGCAGCGAGAAAGATGCCGCCTTGCAGCGTCAAAAGTTTTCCACGCTTCTCTTTCGGCTCGTCGGTACTCGCTGCTTCAGAATTGCGAACGTGCCTACTACTTTTCGCCGACTTCGCTTTAGCCAACTCGCGAGCCGAAAAATGCACCATACACAGCATGCCTGTATAATAAAGGATTGCTGGTAGCAGTGCTGCCCTGATAATCTCCAGATATGTAACTGCAGGCTCCACGATTTCGAGCATCATATATGCGGCTGCACCCATGATGGGTGGTACCAATGCGCCGCCAGAACTTGCAGCGGCTTCAATCCCGCCTGCTATCGCTGGTTGAAACCCAGAGCGTTGCATCAACGGAATCGTAAACGTGCCTGTCGTCGCTGTATTCGCCACGGCGGAACCTGACAACGATCCCATCATGCCGCTGCTTAGCACAGCGACCTTCGCTGGTGCCCCTGCACTTGCACCGAACACGCGCCTCGCTAAATCCAAGACATAACGGGTTGCTCCGGTCCGTTCCAGCAATGTCCCGAACAACACAAACAGGAACACATAGGTGAACATTACCCGAAGCGCGATACCAAATGTGCCTTGACTGTGCAAAAAAGTCTGACTGACAATACGTTGAACGGAATACCCGCGATGCGGAAACAACCAATCCGGCATAAACTGTCCAAAGCCGGCATAGAGAAGAAATGCGAGAGAGAGCAGTGGAAGCGTCACACCAATCGAACGGCGCGTCGCTTCTAATACTAAGACGAGTCCGACCCCACCGACGATGTAATCCAGCGTTAACTCCGCCCCTGCTCGGTCCCCAAGAGACTTACTATCTAACCAGAAACCTTGAAAAAACGGTTCCGTTTGTATTACAACGTAGCCGAAACAGCCAATCACACTGCCTATAAGAGCGAAATCAAGTGCTTGAAAAACAGGGTTTTCCGCGAAACGTGAATGAATAGGGTATCTCAAAAATACCACTATTAACCCCAACATCGCGAAGAGTGCTAACTCAGATTGCGGTGCCAGCTGGGGATAGTTGACCTCGGCTAAGATAAAGAGGCACAACAGCACCGAGACTACAAGGAAAATGTTATTTTTTATGTTATCTATCAATAGATTAACCGATTCTGCTTTTTTAGTTTGCCGACAAGGCTTGAACGTCCACCTGTTTTCAAGGCGCGAGTTTGCAAGGCAAGTAACGAGATGCCCTAAATTTCTTTAAGTTTAGCAATAAAGCAGACGGAAATCAAGCAAAAAGCAGAACTGTAGGAAGGATCACGTGATCACAACTTTTCTTAAAACCTAAAACTGGATACCTATCAAGAAAACCAAGGCTATCTTAATTCTCGGCTCGGAGTGCGTCAATAGGTGAGAGTCGCGCCGCACGCATGGCGGGGTAAACTCCGAAACCTACACCCATAAGAATCGAAAAGATAACGGAAATCAGAACCCAATGTCCAGAGAGAACGACGGGCCACTCTGGTACAACTGGGACGATACGTACGGCGAGCCGTGCCATGCCGTGCGCTGCGAACCAGCCGCCTGCGATCCCGAGGAGTGTACCACAAAAACAGAGACAAACTGATTCCGTCAAAAATTGATAGAAGATGTGAATCCGTCTCGCACCGACCGATTTTCGTAAACCTATCTCCGGCGTTTTTTCGCCGACGGAAACAAGACACATATTCATAATACCGATACCACCAACGAACAGCGAAAAACTTGCGATGCTCCCCAACGCGATTTTTATCATCTTTTGCGTGTGCGCAAGCCGCTGAATATTACCTTTCGGTATCCAATAGCCGATAAAGTCATCTTTGCCTCGGTGTCTTTTGCGTAGAACATCTTTAGCTGAATCAATGATACTGTAAACATCTGAATCCTTTTTAAAAAAGAGAACCAATCTATCAACATAGGGGTTGCGGAAAATCCGCTGTTGACGCGTTGTCAACGGGACACAAACGGTATCATCTAAAGAACGCCAAGAGCTGAGACTACTGCCTTTTGCTTTCATCACACCGATAACACGCAGCCTGAGCGCGGGCAGCCGCCAAGAAAACCGTACCTTTACTTCTTGACCAATAGCAGAAATCCCTCTGAACAACTCACCAGCAATATCGGTACCCAAAATACAAACCTGAGTTGCGTTTTCAACATCGCTCTCGGAGAGGAATCTGCCCTCTTGGATTTCCCAGTGCATACCGAGCGCATAATCTGCGGTGACTCCTTCGAGATGCGGACTGGGTTGGCTGCCGTATCGGCTGCTAACGAGGTGGGGGCGGAATCTTTCATTTTTCGGTAAAACAAATAGGACATTGGGGCATTCAGCTTCAATGGCATAAGCATCCTAAGTGTATACCGTTCGGTTGTCCGCGCGAGTCGTCCACGTTTCCAAATGGTACTACGGGTCCACAATTGGACTTGGTTTGCCCCGCCGAGTTTTTCAAGGTCTTTGGCAATGAGAAGTTTTGCCCCATCGCCGACAGCCATCATGCACAGCACACTGGCAATCCCGATAAGCATGCCGAGAATGGACAACCCAGCACGCAATCGATTTTGATGAAGATGAGCAATACCAGCAGCGATAGCATCACGGATTTTCATTTTATAGATTAGGTTTTATATCTCAGAGAATGATAGTGCCATCAAGACTTCTGCCTGCAAGCAGTACGTCATCTGGCAAAAAAGGATGGTAGCCAGATATCACCCCTATAAAAGCTGAAGGTAACACCCCTAATTTACCACTAAATTTTCTAAACTTAAAGAGGGAAATATTTGGGAAAAAGGTTTAAGAAAATGAAAAAATGAGGAAAAGCGACTTCTTGTAGGTTGGGGTGAGCGGTAAAGACCAAAACCACCATGTTGATAACGAAAATTTCACCTTCCATGAAACCTTGAGGGACATAGATAGAGCGAAACCCAACAAACAAATCACCTTGAAAATAGAAAAATGTTGGGTTTCACATAACACACCACCAACAAATTTTTACTTGTATCTTCGTGTATTTGTGGTCTACTTTTAGGTGGAAACAAGCGAAATTAATTCTTGAAACCAGCACCGCCACATAGAAACTACATAAGGACGGACAGGCTTCAGATAATTTTCCACTGTATGAAGGAGATTTCTTGTGAAATTTTTGCTATATTTCTGTTGTTTGTCAATTGCGTGTATCATTGCTCTTACAGGCTGCGGTTCTAAACATTATGAAAATATACCGCATGATTCCATACATCTTCAGGCGAAAGTAGATGCTGAATCGGATGCCAAAAGCGATGTCAATTTACGGGCTTATTTTGGAGCAGGCATGAGTGCACCTCTCGCTGCAGGGATGTGTGCTTTGATGACTGGATGTATCGCTGACTTGCACTTTGGACATAGGCAGCCCGAGCCTTCATACATAATCGCTTCAATGAGTGCTGCAACGGTCTTTAGTCTGTTGATTCGATCTTATATCCGTCTCCATCCACCGAATCCACCCCCTGAAAGATTGATCGGAAAATCGCCTGAATACGTTAAGTTTTACGCTGATGCTTATCGGGCGAAAATGCGATCGTATCAAATTAAATCAGGTGCCGCAGGATCCATTTTCGGTTGCCTGACACTAACCGGTGGGACCATTATTATTTTTTTGGGTGTGGTTGGTATAGATGAGTAAAAAAGCAAACGAAACACTATGCCCGGAGCTTGCACTCCGGGGTTACGACCTGACTAAACTGTACGACGACACACCAGCCCAAGCGGAGATCGTCAAGATTGGAGAATTCCATGACTTTATTTCGGAGAAAGCATAAAATGTGTGTGTTAGCCTTTTCTTGTTTGGCTATCGCCATCCTATCTGCATGTGGCGATTTGCCAGACGAAGCACCTGATCCCGAAGCACTCGACCTCTTTGAGGTGTTTTTTCGCTATAAATTTGAAAACAATGCCTCCGGACAAAAACAAGATGCTGAGGCGTATTTCTTGGAAATTGAAGGAGAAGACCCTTCGCCAGAATTTCTTGCGCGATTTAAGGGACACTCGCCACCCGTAAAGAAGGGTTCGGAATTTGTAATGGGGGGCAGTATCGTGATTGAGGGAGATGCCCCAACGGAGGGGAACGGTCTGCTATTCCGAATTGATAGTTACAGATGGGTCGGTTTGTTTGGAAATTGTGTTAAAATTTCTGGCGGATACTCTGAAGGCAATCTTAGCGCGTCTTGGGCTTCATACATCTGGATTAGAAGAAAAGGGAAGTGGGAATTGGAATTTATTGGTGCCAGAGCAATCGCATAAAACGGTATGCGACAACTACTTGCTCACGTTTAAGTACGAACATCTTCTTCGGTTTGCTTCGCCTTCCGAGATGTCCCTTTAAACACGGCGTAAAGATACCAAAATGCGGGGACCAACAGCACACCACCGACACCCAGCACAATCAGCATTGGACGCAGCACTGCATCTGGCGCGGCTGTGTTTGAAAAGGTTAAATCCGGCGTGACAAGATACGGATACTGCGCCAGCCCCCAGCCGAAGACGATCAAAGTAACCTGTATTGGGACAAGGATACGCGCAAGGCGGAATTGACGGTTCCAAATCGCCCAGATCGCCCATAGTGCCACTGCACCTGTCAAAATTTGAAATGGAATCGACCAAGGTGCACTACCGAGTCCACGTCGAATTGTTGGAGCCCCTTCAACAGACAAGATAAAGCTCAGTCCCGCCATCGCGCCGACACTTACAGCGGCGATAAGTGCGCGTCGCCGAAAATCCTCTTGCAACGCGGTGTCATCTGTCTCCAGTGTGAGATACACCGCGGCGAGCAACGCGCAAAGCGTTAACGTGAAAAATCCGATTGCAAACGGAAACGGTGCAAGCCACGCTGAGATGAAGTCGGTGTCTACCTGTCCGCTTTCCACGTCAACGTGAATTGTGCCAGATGCAACCGCGCCGAGCGTAATTCCTAACATCACAGGCGTGATGACACTTCCAATAGCAAATACTCGGCTCCAACGGCGATGTGTCGTATCCGATTGGTCATCGTAGGTGCGAAACACAAACGCCGAGCCGCGTAGCACAATCCCGATAAGCATCAACGTTAGCGGAATGTGTAACGCTGTGCTAATCGCCGCGAACGCCACAGGAAACGCCACGAAAAGCAGCACGATAATCACAATCAGCCAGACATGGTTCGCCTCCCAGATAGGTGCGATGGCTTCTGTGATAAGTGAGCGTTGTGCTTTTGCCCGCGGACCGGTCGCGAACAGATCCCAGATACCGCCGCCAAAATCCGCGCCACCTGTCAGCATATAGATAATCAGGGAGATAAGCATCACACCGGCAACACAGAGTTCAAGTGTTAACATCGGATCTCTCCATTAAATTGTATCATACACGCGTGGACTCTGGAAAATTTGACGGCGTAATAAGACAACAACAATAATTGAAAGAAAAATGTAAAGGATAGTAAAACTGATAAAGGGAACAACGAGGTTCGGCATCGGGGTCACCGCATCTGCTGTGCGCATGATATTGTAGATAACCCACGGTTGCCGCCCGACTTCCGTGACTGTCCAACCTGCTTCAATGGCAATAAATCCAAGCGGTGCGCAGAGCGTAATGAACCGAAGATACCAACGTTGGTCAGGGAGGCTTTTGTGTTTCCACGCCAACCAACCCCCAATGATACCGGCAGTAATCAAGACTATCCCACACGCGACCATAATCTGGAATGCGAAATGCACAATTGTCACCGGCGGACGATCTTCGCGTGGGACTTCCTTGAGTCCCATTATTTCTGAGTCAAAATCAAAGTTAGCAAGGAAACTGAGTGCTTTCGGAATCTCGATCGCATAGCGGGTCTCTTCAGCATCCTCGTCCGGGATACCACCGATACGCAACGGTGCGCCGCGCTCTGTTTCCCATTGTGCTTCCATTGCTGCGAGTTTAATAGGTTGGTACTTTGCGACGCGCTTGGCACTGATGTCGCCCGAAATCGGTTGAAGGAGCGCGAACACCGCGCCGACACTCAAAGCAATCGCAAACGCTCGACGATGGAATAGGTTATCGGGGTCGCGCCTGAGAAAATAGGCGTGGATGCCTGCTACCGCAAACCCTACTGCGAGAAAGGCGGCAATCGTCATGTGAAGTGCTTGGCTGAATGAGGAAGGGTTCAACATTGCCGCAATCGGGTCAACGTCTGTCACCTTACCATCAACAATTGAGAACCCGGTCGGTGTATTCATCCATGCGTTGGCAGTAACAACGAAGATGCCGGAAAATGTGCCGCCGAGCAGCACCATCAAACCGGCGAACCAGTGTGCTAATTGGGGGATGCGGTCCCAACCGTAGAGATAAAGTCCTAAGAAGATTGCCTCTAAGAAGAACGCGAACCCTTCCAACGAAAACGGCATGCCGATGATCGGACCGGCGTAAGCCATGAAATTGGGCCACAACAGACCGAGTTCAAAAGACAAAACGGTTCCTGAGACCGCCCCGACAGCGAACATGATAGCAGTGCCTTTTGCCCACTGCTTTGCCAGCGTCAGGTAGACTTCCTCGCGTGTTTTGAGCCAAAGTCCTTCGGCAATCACCATCAACAGAGGCATCGCTATCCCGACTGCTGCGAAAATGATATGGAATGCGAGTGACATCGCCATTTGTGCACGTGCTGCCAATAAATCTGTCATGAGAGTGTTCTCCTTCATGCACAAGCTGCACACCGGCGAGTGGTCCCAAGCACCCACCCTATTTGTTAACTATAGAGACACATCACGCAACCCACGGTTCAAGTCCGAGGAGTTTCTTGCCTAAAGGTGTCAATTCGGCAGTCTTACCGTGGTGATGCTCTTTCTCTTTCGCCTCTTTTCCGAGTCCTGTTAGCCGTTCGCGCCATCCTTTAACCCGGCCTTCGCTTGTGGCTTTGCCGTCATCTGGTGCTGGCGACATTGTGATGTACTGTGCCATCCGCGGACGCTCAGCAGAGTTCGGACTACTGCCGTGTGGCAATGCGCTATGCCAGATAACGAGGTCACCAGCTTTCCCGGCAACCGGTACAGCTTCTTTTTGGTATTCCCGAACCACTTCCCGTGGGTTCGCATCCTCAGGAAGGTCGTTCAACCATGCTTCCAACTTCCGATGGAAACCGGGAATACAGGTAAATGCGCCTTGATTTCCCGGCGTATCCGCCAGATAGAGTACACCTTGTACCTTTAAACGTACCGGCATATTGTCTAACGACATATCCCAATGTAGGTAAGGACCGGTGAATTTCCAATCCGGACGCTCAGGCGGATTCATACTTGCGCGATCGAAACTAACCCAGAGTTTATCGTTTTCCCAAATCTCCGAGAACGCCTGATGAATGCGCGGGTATTGGCGGTTATTCCACAAAGCTTGGTGCTGATAAATTTCCACCATGATACTCCGGCGCGGTGGATTGGGATACCAACTGTCCGGATTATCACCACCCATTTCAAGAAAATCCCAGACGGCTTGTTCTGCTGCGCGGCAATTCTCAAGGGGTACCGCTTCCGGCACGACAACATAACCGTTTTCTTCCCAAAATTCTAAGGCTTCTGTATCAAAAACTGGCATAATTTTCTCCTTATCAATCGCTTAGTTTCGTGCTGCTCTATGAACAGGAAACATTTCGATTACCTGAAAATCAATATAGTCTTAAGAATACCACAAAATGCCAAGAAAATTCAAATTTTAGGTCGAAACGCTGAAAAATTTTCTTGCAATTGACTTAATCCTGTGGTAAAGTAAGGACACTTGTGAGGCATACAATTTAGCGAACATTGAGATGGAAAGGAAAGTTCCCAATGCTTAAAGCAGGATTTATTGGTGCAGGTGGACGTAGCCAAGGTGCACATTACCCAAACGTTAATCGCTTGGAAGATGATGTTGAGATGCTCGGTGCGTGTGAATTAGACGAGTCAAAACTCGCACAAGTCACACAAAAATACGAGTTTCCGCATACCTTCACAGACCACCGGAAGATGTTAGATACCTTAGATTTAGATATCGTCTATTGTGTCATGAACGAGAAGTGGATTTTACAACCCGCTTTGGATTGTCTGAACGCCGGCAAGCATCTGTTTATTGAGAAACCTCCGGGTGCGAACAGTGATGAAACACAGCAATTACTGGAGGCAGCGATTGCAAACGATGTCTACTGCATGGTAGGGTTTCAGCGTAGGTACGCCGCTGTTACACGCGAAGCGATGCGGCGCGTCTCAGAAAAGGGACCCGTTACATTAGCTGTCGCCACCTTCAACAAACAGATGTTGGGGCAGAATCGGGAATTTACGACGACACTTTGGAACGATGTCTGTCACGTGATTGATCTACTCCGGTATATGGCGGGCGGCGAGCCGGTGGAAGTCACGGCGCATCGCGACACGTTTGGTGCGGAACAACGCAACTTTTATACCGCCTTTGTCCGCTTCGATAACAACGTTACAGGTGTACTTTTTGGGAGCCGCGCATCGGGTGGACGTGTCTTACGTTCCGAATTGCACGGTGTCGGCATCGGTTGTTATATGAAGATTCCCGAAGAAATCGAAATTTATGAAGATAACAACAGAAGCACTATGGGAGGTTGGGAAGTTGATGGGGTTGATGAACGCGATCAACCGAGTTATGAAGGTGTGCTAACCATGCATCAACATTTCGTTGACAGCGTCCGAAACAGGACAGTTCCACTTACAGACCTCCGTGATGTCATCCACTCCATTCATCTGGTGGATCAGATAGAAGGTCCTTTACCCAATTAATTTGTGCGTGTGCTTGGATAAAACACGACGCATTGGAGATCGAATCTATGCTTGATGAACGCCATCTACAACATCAAATTACTGACGAACAACGCAATAGTCTAAACGAGGACGGGTATTTCACCGTTGAAAACGCGCTTCCGTTAGACCTTGTTGAACGCCTTGAAGCCCGTGTGGATAACATCTATCAGAGTCATCTTGATGCTGGTTATGATCCGCATACCAAAAATCAGATGACTGAGCATAGCAATTTTTTCTACCCAAACTTCCTCGGCAGAGATCAGATTTTCGTAAATATTTTGGATTGGTATAAAACGTTCCCGAAAATATGGGGCATTTTGGGCTGGAATATCTACTCTTACCACAGCCACTTCATTATCACACCACCACGTCCCGAAGCAGTTCGGGGTAAACCTGGACCACTCGGTTGGCACCAAGACAGTGGACGTGTTAACATTGAGATCGAAAGCTCACCACGTCCGCGTCTCTCTATCAAAGTTGTTTACTGGCTATCCGACTGCTCTGAAACGGGCCGCGGGAACTTTTATGTGACTCCAGGGAGCCATCTGTCGGATAAATTCAAGCGTCCAGAAGATGGATCGCTGCCAGAAGGCGCGACACCTATCTGTTGCAAACCCGGGGACGCTGTTTTCTTTGACCGCCGCCTCTGGCACGCGCGTAGCGAAAATGATTCGGACATCACGCGTAAAGGGCTTTTTTACGGATACGGTTACCGTTGGCTACGGAGCAAGGACAACATGACGATCCCACCCGAGATGTTTGAGCGGAACGATCCGATTCGGCAGCAGCTGCTCGGTGGTGGGACCAATGCAAACGGGCATTTCTCACCCAAGGACGCAGACGTTCCTTTAAAAGTATGGCTTGAAGAGCAAGGAGTTCTCTCAAATTAATATCGCATACGCCCCGTAACTTTTGAATCAACGTAATGAGAAGACAAAGCGGTGTTCGATGGAACACCAATTCATTTGACACACATAAGAAAATAGCGTATAATTTCATTAACTAACGTATTCATGGAGGCATAACGCGATGTTTCAAACGCGACTTAATGTAAGCGTCTTGGCTGTTATCCTCACGACAGTCATTTTGATTGCAGCAGCTTCAGGGGAGAAAGCAGTGACAACTCCAGACACACTAAAAGTAGGAATGATCGCCCCCGACTTCACATTGAAAGATGAAGAAGGTGTTGAGCGGAGTCTCAGCGACTACTTAGGCAAAAAAAATATTGTTCTGGCATTTTATCCAAAAGATTTTACCGGTGGCTGAACAACAGAACTTTGCTCGCTCCGTGATAATTTGAGCGAGATAGAAGCGACTGAGAGTGTCCTTTTCGGTGTCAGTGTTGACACTGTTGAATCGCATAAGCGATTTAGGGCAGAACAGGAATTTGGATTTTCCCTCTTAGCCGACACTGAATTTGAGGTGAGTAATCAGTACAGCGGTATCATTGAAAGATTCAACGCTTCAAAACGGACGACTTTCATCATTGATAAAGCCGGGTACATCCGCGCCATTGATAGAGATGTCAATGTCAAGACGCACGGCGAAGATGTCGCTGCGTTGCTGAAGGAAGTACTTCCGAAAATAGAGGTGGGTCAACCCGCTCCAGATTTCATCGCGACTGATAGTACAGGCAAAAGTTACCAACTCAGCGAGTTAATCAAGAAAAAGAACGTCGTCCTATCGTTTTACCCGCGTGACTTCGGACGTGGCTGAACGGCGCAAGTTTGCTCGCTCCGTGATGAGTCGAGTCGTTTAGCAAAATACGATGCCCAGATTTTTGGGATTACCCATAATGACGCAGATTCGCGTCAGAAATTTTCTGAAGAAAACCAGTTGAACTTCCCGCTTTTGGTAGACGCTGGCCGAAATCTCGCGCTCCTGTATGGTGCAACGGATGCCTCAGATGGTGCAATCCAACGGTCCGCTATCATCATTGATAAAGCCGGGAAGATTGTGGAGATTGACCAAAAGGTCAACGCCAGTACACACGGGACAGACTTAGTTAATTTCTTCAAGACCTTGGAAACGTCAAATTAATAGATGGTGCGTAGCAATTTATCAACAATTCCGGCAGGTATCGCGTGGGGAACATCTGTTTTGTTTAGCCCATTTTTGGTGCCAATCGCCACGGCTGTCGGTGTTGTTCAAAAGCATGCGGACCCGCAAAATGCTCTCCGATGGTTAGCGATTGTTGTGCTATTCGTTACTGTACTGCCAGCACTATCCATAGCACTCATGGTGCGGTTTGCGAAAGTGAGCGATTTACATCTGCAGAACAGAGAGGAACGTCTCTTACCTTTATGCTGCACACTTGTCAGTATGATTATTGGGACTGTTCTACTCCATCGGTTGGGTGCGGCACGTGAAATCGTTTGGGCGGGAGTCGCCTACATCACCAATAGTATCATTTTCTCGGCAATTACCCCGATTTGGAAAATCAGTTTTCACAGTAGCGTTGCCACCGGATGTGTTACCGTTCTTGTCATGCTCGTTAACCCACACTTCGGCTGGCTATTTCTATTGATTCCATTGATTTCATGGGCGCGGGTTTACCGAAAACGTCACACGCTCCTCCAAACTGTTGTGGGCGCGGTACTTGCTGTTAGTAACACGGTCATTGTGCTGTATATGGCGCAACTTGGAAGTCAAACTTGAAGTAGAATATTAGGACAGATAGGATTGGTGGATCGCCTACCATACGCCCCATAAACTCGAAGGATAGTCCATGCTTTAGCGATAAGTTATCGTGTCTGTCTTAGGGGTGGCAAATTATCCCAATCGCACTCTAAGCAGAAATCGGCTTCTCTACCGAGTCGGCGTACCCTGCCGCCACACTCAGGACATTTATTAATGCGAGGTGAGTTTGTATCTTCGGTACCCGGTGGAAACATGAGCAATTGTTCTATGGGTAAAGGTTGCTCTCTTTGGCCAACAAGCTGGAGCTGTAGACTCTCAATTATATCGCGGGTATCAAGTTTAAACGGTGGTGGTGAATTCTCGGCGAGGTTAATAAAATCGCTACGGTAGACCCGAATGGTGTTTTCTTCTCGGACCTGTCGGATAAAAAGTGTATATTTATCAGGTGCTACCAAATACGCAGCAGTATCCAAGATGTGTCTGCGGGGTTTGATTGCTATTTCGTATCCGCCATAGTGGAAAATAGAGGTGTTTGCATCAGGCTGCATCTGGCAAATTTCAAAGAGTTCATGGGAACGCGAGGTGGAAAGGATCAATGCATATTGCTGGCAAGGATGTTGCGCGAGGCGTTCAAAGGGTAGAAAATCTTCAGATTCCGCGCTATTTCGGAGAAACGCGATAAAAGTTGCGTAAGCGTTTTCGGTGGCTTCGTGCAAGATTAATTGGCTTAATCTTCGCGACTCTGGTGTACGCGGCGCGTCAGCCCGGTTAATCTCCCGGGCGTAAAGCTCAACTTGCACATTAACGTCAATAGACTGATTCTCAGCAGTGATACGCTGCAGACGTTCTATAGACTGATCCGCGATTTTTAGGACAAAAGGTAACATAGCAACCCACTTAGACTCCTTAAATGAGGGATGTAACAAGTGTAGCACAGATACGGATCTTTGTCCAATCCAATTATAGGAACCAGAAATTTAATCCAAGAATTTAGGATACTTTTCTGCTTCGTGATGTTTACACACTCTTATTACAAAATAGACGAAATTACTGAACGACTGAGCAACTTTCCAAACAAAAAAATTTAAGTTGCATTTTTTGTTGTCTGCTATATTAAGGCAATTATTCAGAAAGGAACAAGTTATGTCAGGGCACTCTAAATGGTCAACAATCAAACATAAAAAAGCGGCGAACGACTCGAGACGCGGCAAGCTTTTCTCTAAGTTAGTGAAAGAAATTACAGCGGCTGCGCGCATCGGTGGTGGCGATATAGACACGAATCCGCGACTGAGAACCGCCATCGCGACTGCAAGATCCAGCAACGTCCCTAACGATAACATCGAAAAAGCGATTCTTCGTGGTACCGGTGAACTTGAGGGTGAAACCTACGAAGAAATCCTCTACGAAGGCTACGGACCCGGCGGGGTTGCAGTGATGATAGAAGTTTTGACCGACAACCGAAACCGGACTGTCGCAGCGGTTCGACACGCCTTTAGCAAACACGAAGGCAGAATCGGTGAACGCGGGTGTGTCGCATGGGGATTCAACAAATGCGGATTGATCGTCGTCACGCCTGACAGCATTGATGAAGAAGAATTGTTCATGATCGCGGTTGAAGCCGGTGCTGAAGATGTAACGGCTTCCGAAACAGGTATGGAAATCGTTACACCCTTTGAGATGTTCGATAGCGTCTTAACAACCATTCAGGAAACATCTGCTGAAGTTCAACTCGCTGAAATTAGCATGATTCCACAAAATACGGTGAAACTCGAAGGGAAAGAAGCGGAACGGATGTTACGCCTCATGGATGCTCTCGACGAACTTGACGACGTACAAAAAGTCTATGCCAATTTCGATATCCCCGATAACCTTTTAGAAGCCGCAGCTTAGCTGCACACAGAGTACAAAAATTGATAATTCTTGGTATCGACCCCGGCATTGCGAATACTGGATACGGCGTGGTTGAATCTCACGCGAGCCGTCACACCACGCGGGACTTCGGCAATATCAGAACCAGTCCGAAAACAGCATCGGAAGTGCGACTGAAACAAATTTACGATGCCGTAACCGGTTTGATTGCAGAACACGCTATTGAGAGCGTCGTGCTTGAGGATATTTTCTTTAATAAAAATGTAAGCAGTGCGTTCGCTGTTGGCGAAGTCAAGGGCATTGTGAAACTTGCGGCAGCAAATGCGGATTGTCCGGTTACGCTATACACACCTACGCAAGTTAAACAGGCAATTGTCGGTTACGGGAAAGCCACGAAACAGCAGATGCAAAAGATGGTGCAGGCACTGCTCAAACTTAAGGAGCCACCGCGTCCTGATCATGCGGCAGATGCGCTCGCACTCACACTTTGCCATGCCCGTTCTTATAAAGTTCTTGAACTCCGTAAAAAATTGACACAGTAGCATTCGCGTCCTTCTGTCCAAAGGAATAATCAGATGATCGCTTATATCAAAGGCATTATCGTCCACAAAGAGACAAAACAGGTGATTGTAGATGTCAACGGTATTGGGTATGCCGTTGACGTGCCACCGAGAGTCGTAACGGGTTTACCGCCGATAGGTGATACCGTTACCTTCTATACACATTATCACCAAACCCGTGAAAACAAGATTACGCTCTACGGGTTCCTTTCCAGAGACGCACAAAAAGTTTTTGAATTGGCACTGACTGTGTCTGGTGTGGGACCGGCACTCGCGCAAAATATCGTTGCGCGGTTGTCCCCTTTACAATTCCAACGCGCTGTACAGCGTGGAGAGACTACCACACTGATGCGGGTGCCTCGTTTAAGCAAAGACCTTGCGCAAGTTATCATTACCAAACTGAAAAAGAATATCGCTAAAATGAAATTTGAAGGCGACACCGACCCGTCAAAATCCATGGCTCCAGATGCGGGGGTGATCGAAATGCTTGTCAATCTTGGTGCTTCGGAACTTGAAGCAGAACAAGCCGTCGAAAAAGCACAAAAAGTCCTCGGAGACTCCGCACAACGTGAGAACTTAATCAAACAGGCACTGCGTTATATCCGAAATTAGTCTTTATTTTCAGAGTCGTCAGTTATCGGTTCGGTTTTTCTGCGAAAAACCTTTCAGTTATCAGTCTGAACCTAATTGGGGGACCAACGGTTACCAAGAAATGTCTGCAGACAGGAAACCTCTTAACTGAAAACTGAAAACTGAAAACCATTCAAGGATAAAACGAAATGGATAACGATAAAATATTAGATTTATCTGAAGACGATGATTTTGGATATAGTCTTCGTCCGAAAACGTTAAACGAATTTATCGGACAGGAAAAAGCCAAAGAGCAGCTTCGTATCCATATTGAAGCCGCCAAACAACGCAGTGAAGCCTTGGAGCATGTCCTACTTGTGAGTCCGCCGGGTCTTGGGAAGACTACACTCGCAAGAATCATCTCTAATGAGATTCAGAGTAATTTTAAACAGGCGATCGGTCCTGTTATGGAAAAGTTAGACTTAGCCTCAACACTGACGAATCTCGAAAAGGGAGATATTCTCTTTATTGATGAAATCCACCGGGTGAAAGGGTATGTGCAAGAATCGCTCTATCCAGCGATGGAAGATTATCAACTCGATTTAACGATCGGTCAAGGTCCTGGGTCCGATGTGATGCAAGTACCGCTGGATCCATTCACGCTCGTTGGAGCGACAACGCGCGAAGGTCAATTGGCCGGTCCGTTCCGGGATCGGTTTGGCATTCGCATTCACCTCGATTATTATGCAGCAGAAGACATCCAACAGGCAATCCGTATCAACAGTGCTAAGCTGAAAATTAATATCGATGAAGACGCAGAATATGCATTAGCTCGCCGTTCGCGTGGCACGATGCGAATTGCCAACAAACTACTCGCCAACGTTAGGGATTATGCTGAAGTCAAAGGCGACGGTATACTTTCACTTGAAATAGCAGAGGAGGCACTCGAATTCTTTGATATAGATGAACGCGGATTAAATAAACAGGATTACGCCTACTTTCAGACACTCATTGAAAACTTCAGCGGACGTGCGGGGCTTAAGGCACTCGCTGTCGCGCTCAGTGAGGATGAACGCACTATTTCAGAGGTTTACGAACCTTACTATATTAAAGAAGGATTTTTGGCGCTGACCCCTGGAGGACGCGTCGCAACAGATGCGGCTTATGCGTACTTTAACTATCCTGTAAGTTCACAAGCATCGTTATTCTATTAGCTGCAAATTTGGTGAAGCCTCAACTTATACACAATTATGAAGCTTACAGATTTCGATTACCATCTCCCGCCTGATCGGATCGCGCAAAGTCCTCTTCAACAGCGTGATGCCTCACGCCTTTTGGTAATCGACCGCGGTACTGATGCCTTTCATCATACCCAGTTTTCGCAGATCGGGGAATACTTACCGAGCAATACCCTGTTAGTACTGAATGACACGAAGGTAATCCCTGCACGGTTAATCGGCAATAAGATTGGAACCGGGGGCAAAATAGAACTGCTTCTCATCCGAGAAAAAGAACCGGATACTTGGGACGTGCTTGCTAAGCCGCGGCGGAGCCTCCGAATCGGCACACAAGTAGCGTTCGGTAACGGTAAACTGATAGCAGAAGTGCTTGCGAAACCAGATAATGGTCACTGTATCGTTCGCTTTGACTATGATCATAACGACGCGTTTTTGAGCATCCTCGCTGAGATTGGCATGATGCCCTTACCGCCTTATATTCGCCGTTCGCCGAATGCCGAAGATAAGACGCGTTATCAATCCGTCTACGCGGTGAGTGAAGGGGCTATCGCTGCCCCGACAGCGGGATTGCACTTTACAGAAGAACTGCTGGCGGAATTGAAAAGTAACGGGATAGAGATAGCGACGTTAACACTGCATGTCGGTCCGGGGACGTTCCAACCGGTGAAAGTCGAAAATATTCAGACGCACAAGATGCACGCCGAATATATCCATCTCACTGAAACAGAAGCGAACCGGATTCGCACGGCACGGGATACAGGTGCGAAAATTGTTGCTATTGGGACTACAGTGGTGCGTTCGCTTGAAACGGCTGGTGCAACGGGAACTGTCTGCCCTTACAGCGGTTATAGCGAACTCTTTATTTATCCGGGACACCAATTTAATGTGGTAGATGCATTGGTTACAAACTTCCATCTACCGAAATCAACTTTACTCATGCTTGTGAGTGCTTTCGCTGAGGGAGATTTGATTCAGAAAGCGTATCAAGAGGCACTCCAACATAACTATCGTTTTTACAGCTATGGCGATGCCATGCTGATTCTTTGATCATTTAACAGCAAGTTTTGACTTGCAGAAGGAGATATTCCATGGGACTGGAAGCAATCGCAAGTCCACTTTTTTTATTTGTGGCAATGGGTGCAATTTTTTATTTTTTGCTATTCCGACCTGAACAAGCCAAACGCAAAAAACACCAGAATATGCTGGAGAATCTGTCTAAAGGCGACGAAGTCGTAACCAACGGCGGACTTCACGGCAAGATCCTTGGGCTCAGTAACGATAAAAACACGATTCTCATTGTCGTCGGAGAATTGAATAACCAAGAGGTAAAGGTTCAAATTTCCCGGAGTGCTGTCGCTTTTCTCAAAAAGGGCGGCGAACTCATTGAAGGCGAGTAGGGCTTTGTCACACCAAAGTATAGAAATCGCGAGCACAGCTCGCTCCTACAAGAAAATAATCGGTTTTCAGAAATTTGGCTGTACCCACAACTGGCAGCCAATGCCTTCAGACGTTAGCAACACAACGCTATCCTGCTCTGTCACAGCAAACACATCGTTGTGATACAATTGCACGCGTGCCGTCTCAGTGGTACGCGTGACATTGAAAACAGCAACACCATCTGCATTTCGGAATCGATGAAGGCAGATCGCCTCCGCTCCGGTAGGCATCGTGTGCGCGCTCGTTGTGTTTACATCGGAATCAGCTAAAAAGAAATTCTCCCAAATTCTAAGGTGCGTTTCATCTTGATTTACGGTCTCACCCGCCTCCAGAATAACCGCTGCGGATTCTGAGTGAGAAGGCACTTTGCACACTGCAATTTCGACTCCTGTTTCATTTGTGAGGAGTTCATAAGTTGTGTGATGTGGGATATATGCGATACATGCCTCGCCTTGGAAAACATCTGGACGCTCACCTAAAATCCCGTACGCTTTATTGCCGTTATGTCCCACTAACAAAGTACAGTTTCCACCTAATGCGATCAGTGCGACTTCAGTATCATCAGAATGGTCAAAGAAGGTTGTCTCAGGTGTGAGGCTTAGGATCCCGAAATGGAGTTTTGTGATTCCCAGTTCACCGGGTTTTACGATTTCGGTGTATCCGCTGGTAGGTGTGTAATTTTTAGATACCGACATTGGATGGAAAATTCGATAGGTGTTCAACCAAGCTTGCTAATGGAAGTCCAACGACATTAAAATAGCACCCCTCAATGCGCCGAACAAAAGCGGCACCGCGTCCTTGAATTCCATAAGCACCGGCTTTGTCCGATGCCTCTCCACTTTCAATATAGGCGGCAATCTCAGCAGCATGTAACTGCCGAAAGTAGACTTGGGTCGTTTCTGCCCAAACTCGGTCTTGTCCCGTCACTGCGTCAATTAATGCCACACCTGTCACGACTTCGTGGTAAGTGCCGCTAAGGCGCGACAACATCACCAATGCGTCCGCATCGTCAGTGGGCTTACCGAGAAGCTCCCCATCTAAAGATACTAATGTATCGGCTCCGATAATTAGGCCGTGATCGTAATATTGTGTAACAGATGTAGCCTTTAGCGAGGCGAGTTCTTGTGTTACCTCACTTGCAGGCTTGTTTGTGTAGACGTTGTGCGGTGGTTCGACAATATCACTCGGATGTATTTTAAATGTTAACCCAATTTGTGATAGCAACGCTGAGCGTCGAGGCGATGCAGAGGCTAAAATTAGTTCCGGAACTTCTACAATACATTCGCGCGTTTGCATGCTATTTTAGACAATACCATTTTGTATCTTGTCCCTCGTAGATTTGCAACAGATTCGCCTGAACCAATTCTTGAAGACCGTTTTCAATATCTGCCTTAGAAAATCCGATCTTTTGAAGAAGCGGGTCACGACGTGGCATGCGAAACCACTCGGGGTTGTCGGAAGAACGATATCTTTTTTTAAAGACCTCCAAAGCATTGTACAAACGCAGCGTCCTTGGAGGCAATCCAACAAGTGGGTTAATCTCAGCAAAGGATTGGAGCGATTCGTTCGGCATTGCTTCAGTCCATAGATAAGCAGAGTTATTCATACTATGCATAACGTATGTATCTCAAGGTTGGTTACAAAAAGTAATAAACGACCTTTCGGTATTTTTTCGGTATATGCATATTGCAGCGTCTCGTGATGTATCTCCCGCTGCTTTTGACAATTTTTTGAAGTTGTGATAAACTCTACTAAATTTCATACAAGAAGGTGTGCTATTGCCTTCCTCAAGCGAAAATCGCCTATCTGTGCGTTCCCTCCTGCTCGGTATCTGCTTCGTTATCCTGATATGTTGCCTCGTCTCTTATGCGGAATTAGTAATTACCTACATCCAAATCGGGTTTTTACAATTACCACCAGCAGTGATCGGGGTGTTCTTTTTCCTGGTGTTAGGGAATCGGTTGCTTGCCAAACTCAACGATCGGTTTTCGCTGTCTCCGCGCGAATTGATGTGTATCTACTGCATGATGCTTGTTGCCTCAATGATTTCATCGCGCGGTATCATGGAAAAACTCATCCCGGCACTCATCGCAGTCAATTACTTTACCAACGAAACCAACAGTTGGGATACCCTCTTCTTTCCACATATCAAGCCGTGGTTGATCCCATTTTCACCTGAACAGCCGGGGCAAGCATCAATCGCTATCAGTTTCTATGAAGGTATACAAACTGGTGATGCTATTCCGTGGCGAGCATGGTTAGAACCACTGTGCGCTTGGGGTGTGCTTGTCTTTTTAGTGTTCACTGCGTTTCTCTGTTTAGCATCAATTTTGCGCAAACAGTGGATTGAAAACGAGAAACTCTCGTTTCCGTTAGTCTCACTCCCACTTGAGTTCGTCCACGAGCGACACGGTTTTCTTCGGAATAGGCTCATGTGGTTAGGGTTTGCACTGCCTGCCTTCATCTTTACCTTAAATGGACTCCATGAAATCTGGCCCCAAATCCCAAATGTCTCACTCAGATATTTGCTCAACCAGTATTTCACAGAACAACCTTTCAATGCTATCGCCTACACCCCAATCTTTCTGTCCTTTGCTGCAATAGGATTTTTCTATTTACTGCCAACACAACTGCTGTTCAGTCTATGGTTCTTTTTTCTACTCACGCGGCTCCAAGACGTTGTTGCGGCAATGTTCGGTCTACGGATTAGTAGCATGCCGCTCTACCCAACCCGTCTTTATATCGGTTACCAAGTCGCAGGGGCGTATGTCGTGCTGGTCATTTCGTTTATCTATATGGGATTACCCCATTTCCGACGTGTGTTTCGTCACGCCTTCACGGCGAATAAAACAGATGATACTGAAGAACTCCTATCTTCCCGAACAGCAGTTTGGGGACTTATCGTCAGTTTGATCCTTGCGATAGGTTGGTGCTACGCGGCAGGACTGAATTTAGGGTTTGCGGCATTCGAGATACTGGTTTATATATGCATTGTTGCGGTTGTGATGGCACGCAGTACAGCGGAAGGTGGTTTGCTAATGACAGAAACATCGTTTCGACCATTAGACTTGTATCAACTCGTTGCGAGCAAAGCCTCATTGGGTGCGCAGAGTCTCACGGTGCTGTCGTTCCTTGATGCGATTTTCACCCGCGATCAGCGCGGGTTAATTCTGACAGGGTTCTTAGACGGCTTAAAAATTAGGGATCGGGTCGGCATGTCTTATAGGTCGTTGGTAGGGGTATTCGTATTAGGCAGTGCGTTGGCGTTCATAACGGCAGCAGCCATCCATTTATGGCTGCCTTATACGCACGGTGCAAACTATATGTATAGCTACACGTATCGCGGGAATCCGCTTTGGGCATTTCAAGACAATGTCGCAGCGATAGAAGGGTTAGGCGCAGACCACCGCACAACGGGCGGACTGTTTTTCGGGGTAGGCATATTCGTGACGACCGGCTTGGTCATTTTGAGAATGTTGTATTGGTGGTGGCCACTACATCCACTTGGATATGCGTTATCGGCTTCGTGGACACTGATTGTGTTCTGGTTTCCTGTCTTAATCGCGTGGGGCATTAAAACGCCGCTTCTGCGTTACAGCGGAATCCGTCAGTATCAGCGATTCCGTCCCTTCTTTTTAGGCATGGTCTTCGGAGAATTCAGCATGGCGGTTGTGTGGTCGCTCATCAGTTGGACAGCAAATGTCCCTGCACCGTTTTTTCCGTGGCCGTGAACATCAGATTTCTCAGGTTCACGCAGCACTCCGATTGCGTGCTATGACCTCCCATGTCTCCCGACAATACCCATCGGTATCTATGACGTAATAAAATGGATGCAGCGCAACACACGGACAGATATGCGTCGGACAGACGTAAATCTCTTGCCCGATGTGCATCGGTGTGCTGTCAGGAACGTTGATCGCCCAATGTTCTTCGTGTTGCTTGTCTACCTCAGCATTCTCAACATTCAAAATGATCCCGCGCACGCCATCCGGATCTGCGGCGATGGCTTTATGTCCCAAATCAAGCGTAATCCGATGCGGCGTAGGAATACTGATAATACGACTCAGAAGCAGTGCTGCAGGCGTAAAACCGAGGTCGGGAAAGTGGGTTGTATAGCCGTGGTCGTGGAAAACGAACGTCCCCGGTGATGCCTCTACATCCGGTGTCTCAGCATACATCGGAAAGGTCGGCGTACCGCCCATTACAACCAACGGCACATCAAGTCCTTTGGCAGCGAGTCTATCCTGCATCTCTGCGACCTGTGCAAGGCTTTCATTGCAAGACGCTTTCCGATCGGCGACATCTTCATCGTGGATGTGTCCATCGTAGACGTGTAGTCCCCACGGTTGCAAGCCTTCCGCCGCTTCAATCTGCGCGTAGAGGTCTACAGCAGCATCACCAACGGGTATCCCTGTTCGGTGCATCCCCACGTCCAAGTCCAGCATGACCTTGACCGTTAAACCGTAATTTGCCGCCGCTGATGAGAGTGCGGTTACTGCCTCTGAATGGTCAACAACGACTTTGAAATCCGCATCGGGATACTGGTGCTGTAGCGAAACAAAACGGTTGACATTCGGTCCCACCATCTGATAGGCGATCAGAATATCCTCTATGCCGTTCTGTGCCAGCATTTCCGCTTCCCGCAATGTCGCACATTTGTGCTTAAGGATACCAGCATCACGCTCCATAGCGATAATTTCCGCGGTTTTATGCGTCTTTGCATGCGGTCTGAGCTTCGAGACATCCCCATTAACAGTAGCAATCGCATGTTCAATGTTCCGCTGAACCTGCGCAAGATAGACGACAAGGGACGGACTCGGTATTGTTTCGGCGTTTTGAATACGGTACCTCTTATCCATGGTTCCACCTCTTTCCGTGCTAAAACTTCAGTTATTGTTCAACACTACTATTCAACGTTGCAGTACGCAGGATAATCCGATCTTCGGTCCAATTATCGCGATACCATGTACACGCCTCAAAGGTGTCGTTGAGGGCATCCATGCGTTGCTTTAACATTGCCCGGAACTGCTCTCGGAGTTTGGTTGATTCAGGTGCATCAATTAGATTACGGGTTTGGAACGGATCGGCGATATTATCGAAAAGTTTTTCACTCCGATCTGGACGGTGGACGGCATAAGTATGCTGTTTTGTGCGAAGTGCCCTCCACTCATAATCGTCTTCCCATTTTGCGGTACATCCCATGCCTTGCATGAATGCCGCATCGGGTTCATCAGTTGATTGGTTAAATGCAGCTTTGCTTAAATCAGTGCCTTCAACGTCTTCTGGAATTGGTAGATCCAGCATTGATAGCAGCGTTGGCATGATGTCCGGTGTATTTAGACAGGCATCCGAGGCGTGTCCTTTTGGAATTTGATCGTGCCACCGGACCAGAAACGGAACGCGCACCGCTTCCTCATAAAAGATGTTCTTTGCGCGGCGACCTTGGGCACCAAACATCTCACCATGGTCCGAGGTAAAAACAAAGATGGTATCGTCGCTTAAACCGAGATCGTCAATAGCATGGAGCAACCTGCCTATATTCCGATCCAGATTCGTAGTCATTGCGTAATAGACGCGCATCCATTCAGGTAACTGAGACCTTTGCGCGGGGGACATAATTGCCCACGTATCGCCGTAAGGATCATTTTTATCGCGATAGTTGGGTGGTAGCGGGAAGTCGATGTCTTGGAACATCTCATAATCAGCGGCTGGAACGTTGTCTTGTGTCCACGGATCGTGGGGTGTCCCGATTGAGAGGAAAAGCGCGAAAGGGTCGTCTGTTGTTGAGGCCCGTTGTAGGTAATCGATTGCCATATCCGTCTGCCCATCGGGTTCATAACCGGGCAGGACAATTTTTTCAGGCGAATCCGTGTGATAATATGCGTCAAAATAGAGATGATGAAAATTGTATGCCGACCACTCCCCATCGAAACCGAGCCGATGCTGTCCCGGCGGGATATAGGAATTTTGGGGATCGTTGTGCCTTCCCAATTGATTTGCCCACAAGTGCCATTTCCCGATGTAACTGGTCTGATACCCGTTGCGATGCAAAACATGCCCGAAGCAGTCGTGGTTCGGGTTCATCCTGAGTTCATTGATTGCCATGCCGGTGCTACTGGCGTATTTGCCGGTGAAGAGTGAGGCGCGATACGGGGCACACATGGGGCTACCAGAGACAGCATTGCAGAAATCCGCCCCTTCTGTCGCAAGCCGGTCAATGTGAGGCGTGTGCGCGCGAGTATCCCCCGCGTATCCACACGACTGGTAACGGAGTTGATCGGCGAAAACATAGACAAGATTGGGACGTTTTTCGATTGAACGAGACATGAAATATTCCCTTCGATTTGTGATGTTTACAGCGTAGCATACTCCGATAGATCTTTCAAGGAAAAAGCAGAGTCATTCAGTTTTAAGAAATTATAGAGTTTCCCGTCCTTTTTTCAGGATCCAGTGCGGTTAGGAATGCAGATCGCATTTGGGTGTGTACACCGCAAAACCGCACCTACCGGGCCCCCTTTCCAGTAACGGGTGGGGACCCCGGAGGTCCAAAATTGGACTAAAAAATCGAGAACTGAATGGCTCTGAGGTAAAAGTTGAGAATGTTGCTTTTTGCCTAAAAATATAGTATAATTTTAGTTGCACATAGGCATTAATTAGTTTTAATTTTTCCAATAATAAAACATGTCATATTATAACGTACAAGTCTTTGGACAATTCCTAATGAAGGAGTATCTTCTGATGCAAAACAAGGAACCTTTCGTTCCGAATGTTATAGGGCTGAAAGCCTGCACTACCAAAATAATTTTCTCAATTTTACTGTTAGGTATTCTCACGCCTGCCTTTTCTCAAAACGGAGAGACCCCTTCGTCTAAAATGACACTTCAACTGCTCCATGCAGCGGACATGGAGGGCGGTATTGAAGCACTTGAAAACGCGCCTCGCTTCTCATCAGTGCTGAATGCGCTCAAAGCGGAGGTTGAAGATACAGTTACCATCGGCGCCGGTGATAGTTATATTCCCGGTCCGTTTTTTGCAGCCGGCAATAACCAGAGCCTTCGTGAAGTCTTAGGACGCGAGGGTTCAGGACGCGCCGATATTCTGATGCTCAACGCCATGGGCTTCATGGCAGGCGCACTCGGCAACCACGAGTTTGACGCAGGCACCGGTACACTTGCGAGTTTGATTGCGACAGATAGAGATTATGTCGGTACAGCATTCCCATTCTTGAGTGCGAACTTAGATTTCAGTCTTGATAGTAACCTTGCTTCGCTTGTTGTTGATCCAGGGCAAGAAGCGAGCACAATTCCGAACAGTATCACCAAGAGTACAGTTATCACCACTGTATCTGGTGAGAAAATCGGAGTTGTCGGCATAACGACACCACTGCTTGGCAGCCTTTCTGTACCTGGGAATGTCGGAATTGCACCGGCAGATCCAAACGATATGGCGGCATTGGCAGCTATCGTTCAAGAATCCGTTGATGCACTGACAGCCACCGGCATTAATAAAATTATCCTTACCGGACATCTCCAACAGATTAGCCTTGATGAGGCAATAGCGGCACATCTTATGGATGTTGATATTATCATCGCTGGCGGTTCAAACACGCTTCTCGCTGATGAAACAGATCGCCTCCATCCCGGTGATACTGCAGACCGTCCCTATCCGATCATGACACAATCCGCAACAAATGAACCGATTGCGATTGTCGGTACAGATGGGAATTACCGATACGTCGGACGGTTAGTCGTCGATTTTGATGCATCAGGTGTTTTAGTTGCCGAATCGATTGACGCTACAGTTAGCGGTGCCTTTGTCACCGACGCGCAAGGTGTTGTAGACACCGGTAATGTGGAACCCGCAGCACGTGTGGTTGAAATTACGGAAGCGGTCCGGAATATCGTGACCGAAAAGGATGGCAATATTTTTGGACAAACGAGTGTCTATCTGAACGGGAACCGTGGTTCCATCCGCACAGAGGAAACAAACATCGGTAACCTAATCGCCGAGGCAAACCTTGCCGCGGGGAAACGGGTTGACCCAAGCGTAGTTGTGTCTTTGAAAAATGGCGGAGGTATTCGTGCATCAATTGGCGTGGCTGCCTATGGTGAAATGCTCCCTCCACCCGCGAACGGTTTGGTTGGTAAAACTGAAGGTCAGATTTCACAGATTGACATCGAAAATACACTTCGGTTTAACAACGGATTGACACTTTTGACCTTAAGCGCAGCGGAACTGCTTGAAGTTATCGAACACACAGTTGCTGCGTCAGGTGGTGGTTCAACTCCGGGACGTTTCCCGCAAATCGCAGGCATGGCATTCAGCTTTGATACTTCACTGCCAGAAGGTTCGAGGGTTCAGTCGCTTGTCATTACCGACGCAGATGGAAATCCGATGGACACAATTGCCCAGAACGGTGAACTGGTGGGAGATGCGGATCGCACGTTCCGAATGGTCACGATCACTTTCCTTGTTGATGGCGGAGACGACTATCCATATAGTAATTTCCCGAATACGCATCGCGTTGACCTTACTGAAGTGATGACAGAGGAAGAGTCTGGTGGACAAGCGATTTTCGCTGCTCCGGGTACAGAACAGGATGCGCTTGCTGAATATCTTGCGACGAATTTTGCCGAAACACCGTTTGACATGGCAGATGTTGCCCCCGAAAGCGACGAACGCATTCAAAATCTCGCTTTTCGTGCCGACAGCTTGATAATGCCGGTGACAGGCGAGAATGCTTATGATATAGCACTCAGCACAGGCTTGAACATGATTAGCTTACCGTTGATGCCGAACAAACCTTACACAGCGCGTTCTTTCATGGAAAAAACCGGTGCGACGACTGTTATTGAATTCGATGCCGCTACGCAACGATTCATGGGATTCACGGCAAATTCTACCGGTAACGGATTCCCGATTGAAGGTGGAAAGGGTTATATTGTCAACGTTACTGCACCGAAGGTTGTCAGTTTCAGCGGTAGTGCTTGGCAAAACACAGTCCCGACAGCCGCGGCACCGATGCAATTATCAACTCCGAAAACGTGGGCATTTGTTTTACGTGCGCAGCTTGAAGGCATCAGTGGTGTGACACTCACCGTCTATAATGGACACACCAGAGTTGCTGAATCGGTTGCCTCTAACGGTTTTCACGCCACTTGGGCAGATATGAACCACCAAGCCGTTGTCTCTGTTGGTGATACGCTGACGATTGAAGTGCGTGACACCACCAGGGAACTCATTCGCACACTTCAACACGAAATCAGTGTCGCAGACGTTCACCGAGCATTCACCGAACTTCGACTCACACGCGCTGACCTGACCCCGAAACGGACTGTCCTACTTGCCAACTATCCGAATCCGCTCAATCCTGAAACATGGTTGCCCTATCAATTGGCAAACGATGCTGAGGTAGCAATTCGTATCTATTCGTCGGCAGGACAACTTGTCCGGCATTTAGACCTCGGATTCCAACAGGCGGGGTATTACATCGGCAAGTCACGTGCTGCTTACTGGGATGGACGTAATGATTTGGGTGAACGACTCGCTTCAGGCGTTTACTTCTACCAGTTGAGCACACCTGAATCATCAGCAACACGTAAGATGGTCATCAGAAAATAGTATCAAACTTACAACAAAAACCGAAAGAATTGCATCCCGTCCCTTGTCTGCTGCTACTTATCAGGAGGCTTTCTCCACTGTCCCTCAGTGGCTTGGTCAATCAGCATACGGGCTTTTTGGCTTGCGCGAACCTGCTTTTCGATTTCAACAGGATCCCAGTCTGCTAATAGTTGGGTCTCAAGTTCTTGGCAAATCGCCTGATATGCCTCGTCATTGGCAAGATTCCGAAATTCATCCGGATCGTTAACGATGTCATAAAGTTCTGGTGCGTCGCCGAGGCTGTAGTTGAATTTATATTGCCCCTTCCGTAGCATCGCCATCGGTCGTTCAACACCGTGTGCGAGGTATTCAGAAAATGCGAAATCTTTCCAGTCGCTTGCGGTGCCTTGCGTCAAAGATAGTAGACTGTCTCCATCCAGCTGATGGGCAGACTGCACACCCGCGAGATCAACAAACGTTGCTGTCAAGTCCACGAGCGAAACCACTTCATCAATTCGGTTGCCCGCGGACATCCGGTCAGGGAACATGATTTGTAGCGGGACGCGAGCGGAAGCCTCATAGAAATTTGATTTCCGCCACATGCCGTGTTCACCGTTCATTTCACCGTGGTCACTGGTATAGACGACAACAGTATTCTCTAACTGTCCAGTCTCCTCAAGTGTCTTGAGCAAGTTCCCAATCTTTTCGTCGAGGTAGGTAATCAACCCATAATAACCTGCACGTCCGCGACAGACGAGTTCCTCTGGAAAGTCAACACAACCGAACATGCGCCGCATCCGTTGGTAGACAGGGTGCTGGTTTTCGAGGTGCCCTTCTGGAATGTCGGGGAGATCAATCTCATCAAGCGGATAGAGGTCCCAAAACCGTTGTGGCACGATGAGCGGGAAATGGGGTGCGATCAAGGAGACATTGAGTGCCCACGGTTGCTCGTGCCGTGCTGGGTCTCGAAGATATGTTAAAGCCTCTGTTTCTGCTAAGTCGTCAACTTCGATTTCCTCAGTCGTTCCCGGACGTGCTTGTGCGAGTCCTTGCCATGGTCGCGGTGCTGGCGGTGTGCCGTTATCCCAGTCCATAAGTCTGTGCTGTCGTTCTGCGTGCAGATCGCGGGCGAGTTGTGCGCGAAATCCGTGGAGTTGGTCCATCCCCCCAAAGTGCTGTTTCCCAGAGAGTACAACGTCATAGCCTGCTGCGCGGAGGAGGTGTGCCCATGTGACAGCATCTGGACGTAGGGGTGCAGCGTTGTCCCACGCGCCGATTTTGTGAATGTACCGACCTGTCATAAACGACATCCGAGACGGCATACAGAGCGGTGAATTGCAGTAAGCGTTCGTGAAGGTGACACCGTCTTCAGCGAGTCTGTCCATGTGCGGCGTTTGGACGATCGGATGTCCGTAGGGACCGCTGTACATCGGTGCATGTTCATCGGACATGATGATAAGGAGATTGGGTTGTAGTTTTGAAGGCATGGTGTTTGTTCCTATTTTGAGCGTAGATTGCTATAAGAAAGAGTTTTTAGACAGCATATAGGGAGGCAAGTCAATTTTTCCTAAGATACTACCTTTTGCCCATGATGTCAATAGAAAAATGGAGATCGCTTCGACAGCATTCTGCTTGAATTATTCGTTGTAAAGTGCTATGCTGATTTCACCAATAAATACACCACAGAGGAAACAATATGCCTGAAACCAGACCTAATATCTTACTTATCACCAGCGACCAGCAGCATTGGAACACCTTGGGTTGCCTCAACCCAGAAATCGAGACCCCTCACTTGGATACATTGGCACAACAAGGGACACTTTTCAATAGAGCCTATTGCCCGAATCCGACCTGCACACCGACCCGTGCGTCTATTATCACTGGGAAGTATCCGAGTCAACACGGTGCTTGGTCCCTTGGCACAAAACTTTCTGAAACCGAGCATACCGTCGGTGAAGACTTCATGGACGCAGACTATCGTACTGCCCTTGTCGGAAAAGCACATTTCCAACCGCTTCACGGCACAGAGGAATTCCCGTCTCTCGAATCCTATCCGATTCTCCAAGATTTGGATTTCTGGCGGAGTTTCAACGAACCGTTTTACGGGTTTGAACACGTTGAACTGGCACGCAACCACGCTGACGAAGCGCACGTCGGACAGCATTACGCTATTTGGATGGAAGAGAACGGTTGCAACAATTGGCGAGATTATTTCGCGCCACCGACAGGGAACGCCCGCGGACAATATCGAAAGTGGCCCATCCCGGAAGAATACCATTACGATACATGGATTGCGGAACGCACAAACGCACTCATGGAGGCATATCAGCAGAACGGTGAGAATTTTTTCCTCTGGGCAAGTTTTTTCGATCCGCACCCGAAATACCTTGTGCCAGAACCGTGGGATACGATGTATGATCCCGCAGAGTTGACAGTACCATCAGTGACCGAAGGTGAGCATGATAATAATCCGCTGCATTTCCAATTAACACAACAACAAAAGCCGGACTTCTCCGCCTGGCGTGAAAGTGGAAAGGGTGTACACGGTTTTAATTCGCATTTACGCGATCGGGATGAACTCGCTAAAGATATTGCTGTCTATTACGGGATGGTGAGTCTGATGGATAAGTACATCGGGCAAATCTTGGGGAAACTTGATGAACTCGGACTTGCAGATAATACACTGGTCGTGTTCACTTCTGACCATGGGCATTTTTACGGACAGCATGGACTCGTCGCAAAAGGCGCGTTCCACTACGAAGATGTCATCCGAGTGCCGTTCATCGCGCGGTATCCGGGAGTTGTACCTGCGGGGAAACAATCGGAGGCATTACAGACGCTGGTGGATTTAGCACCCTCGTTCCTCAGTGCCACTGGTATTGACATTCCACGTTCGATGACGGGTGTAGATCAGATGCCGGTCTGGTCTGGGCAAGCAGAACAGGCACGCGATCATATCATCGTCGAAAACCGCCACGAACCCACAACGGTACACGTCAAAACCTACGTTGATGATCGCTATAAACTCACCGTCTATTACAACCGAGATTATGGTGAGTTGTTTGATCTGAAAGAAGATCCTGGAGAAGTCAAGAACTTGTGGAATTCCGCTGAGCATGCGGCATTGAAGGCAGACTTGGTTATGAAGTTGCTGTTTGCAGAGATGGGGAAGGAACCGTTGTGGATGCCGCGGACTTCGGGAGCATAAACGGTAAATCAATATCGCCGCTTCCAGTGCCAACTGTCGCTCCCTGAAATGAGCGGACGGATGTCTTCTGGCAACGTCTCAATAAATTCGGGACTGACTTCGTTGCCGGGCCATTCTCGCACCATCGGCGGTGTATAGCCGGAGATGAGGATGACGCGTTCTTTGTCGCTACGGATGGCAGTGGTGCTGTGAATCAAGGCTTCGGCAAAAAGCAGCACGGAACCGGCTGATGCTTCGACTTGGTAGATGAGTTTGTCATCAGACAAGGCAGCTTCAATCATTTCACCATGATTCCATGTCAAGCGGTGGCTTCCCGGTATAACGCATGTCCCACCATCATCGGGACCGACATCGGTGAGGTAGGCGAGCGTCTTTACAAAAATGCAGTGGAACTTGTTCTGTTCCATATAGGTGCCCCATCCGTGTTGGGTTCCGCGATGAAAACCGGTTGGATTATAGCGGCGTTTGTGGAGTTCGTCCAATTCTGTCTCTGGATTGCGACTATTAATGATTGCTTCGGTCTCTTCAAGACGTACTGCACCACCCACCACCTCTTCAACGAGCGGCACGAGTTGTGGATGCGCGGCGTATTCTAATAGTGCTGGATCGTATTCAACAAGGTTACCGAAAAGTACATGGTGTTCACTGCCCCCGCGGGCATAGACGCGTGTGGCATCAAGATTCTCGTCGGCTTTGATTTTGTAGAGCGCGCCTTTCATACGCTCAACTTCATCGTTGTTCAGGACGTTCTCTAATAACACAAAACCGTAGATGTCAAAGTGTAGCCGCTGTGCTGGCGTTAGGCAAACCTTTTCACCGTTTTTCATTTCCGACCTCCACATTTAGTAAGATCGCTCTATAATCTGCGCTTAATTCGTCCCCAGAATGTGGTGAGTTTGCCGTCTGGGTCAACGGCGAGGTCAAGTGCATCTTCGCCTTCATAGACCAGCAAATCATCAACGTAACCCGGGGCAGTTATCCCCCACGTATAGAAAGCGACCCATTTGGCAACGGGGCCAAGCGCAGCGTTCCGAAAGGGGAGTCCTTTTTCTGGCTTGGCACCCAATGCATCGTTCCTATCGTCGCCAACGTAGAAATCAAATTCGCTTTTGCCGACATCAGCGATAATACGGACGTACTTCCATGTATCGGTTTCAAAATCGCCGATCAGTTGCCACGCCGCGCCATCGAAAAGCCGGACAATGCCTGCGTCCCAGTTGATGTAGGTGCAGCCGTTGTTTTCGCCAAAGCCGTCAGCAGTGGCGACTTTGAGGTTGAAAGACCTACCGCCGCCCTCAATATAAACCCAGAATTCAACTGAGATAATAGGGTCTTCGGTTTCTATGGGGATACCGACTCCATCTCCGTCTCCACCGCCCAAAATAGCGAGTGCTTTTTTATCGGTCTTGACGGTGTCGCCAGAAACTTCAAAGTCACCGCCAATTGCCTCCCAATCTTTGGGCAGATTACCGACTGCGAATTCCTCAAACCCAGTTTGTGCGAAAACCTCTTGGGAAGTTGCGGTCTTTACGATAGCAAGATTCAAAACGAGAACAACAGTTAACAGAAAATAATAGCCAAAACCAACACGTTTATCTTGAGTTATCATTTTTATGCCTCCATTCAGTCTTTCTTACGGCATCCAGACATTCCACTGCCCCTTTTTCTCCCATTTACGGCATGCAAGGCATAAGCACAGATACCTAATTGCGAAACGCGGAGAAGTACCGACATTCATCGTCCCAGAATGCGGTAATAGGTGGTGAAAAAATAGTACATCCCCCTGTTTAGCGACAACTTCCATGGGTTCACCTAAATCCATTTCAGGAAAAAGTGCGCGGACATCGCGGACATGATTTGAGAATTCAGGATTCTCTCTACGAAACTCCCGAATTCGCTGTGGACCTTCGGGCCATATTACTGTCGTTCCGCCGTGTGAATTTGCATCGGTGAGGTAGGTTAAACTGGTCGCCCGAAAAGTGCCGGGATCCAACCGAAAATCTCGAAAGTCGCCATCTAAGTGCGGCGACGGACTTTTCCACTTGCCTGAAACGGGAAATTGGTTGAGTGCCCAGATACCATCAGGACTTTGGTCTTCACAATGTGGAATTTCTGGGTATCGGGATGCGAGTTGTTTGAGGACAACGAGGTAACCAGGGGTGCAACACGCTAATACGTCCGGATTGGTAACGCCGAAAAGTTCTATGCGATTCCGGTTAGACATCTGCTCCATGTAAAACCCAGCAAGCCCTGGACGTTTGAAATGTCCCCACGAATCTGGATTATCTGCTTCCATTCCCATCATCTGCCACATCGCTGCCTCGGCTTTTGTGACAGTTTCTTGTGGAATCAATCCAGAAAGGAGTAGATAACCTTCTTCTTCAAATTGTGTTATCTGCTGTTTTGAAAGCATCGGATATTCCTTATCGTTTCAATCCCCAATTGTGAGTTGGCTAACATCATCAGTAGGATCAGGATACTTCATACCGAGTTTTCTAAGTGTATCCACAATACATTCAGTAATGACGAGATTCCGATACCATTTCTTATTCGCGGGTACTATATACCAAGGGGCACAGTCGGTACTACATCTCTGGAGAACAGCCTCGTAGGCGTGCATGTAGTCATCCCAATAGGCACGTTCTCTAATATCGGCTTCCGTGATTTTCCAATGCTTCGTCGGATCACTGATCCGAGATTCAAGACGTGCTTTCTGCTCATCTTTTGAGATATGGAGAAAAAATTTTAGGACAACCGTCCCATTTTCAACCAGCATTTTTTCAAAATTATTAATCTGCTGGTAGCGTTGTTCCCAGACTGCCTGTGGCACTAAGTCATGCACACGGACCACAAGAACATCTTCATAATGTGAACGGTTAAAGATACCAATTTTCCCTTTTGGCGGCGCAACTCTGTGTGCACGCCATAGGAAATCACGAGAAAGTTCATCTGTAGAAGGGACTTTAAAATTAACGACATCGCACCCCTGTACATTTATACCTGCCATAACCTTTCGGATAGTGCCATCCTTGCCACATGTATCCATCCCTTGCAGGATAATGAGAAGTGCACGCTGACTTTCCGCGTAAAGCAGCTCCTGAAGTTTCAGCAGTTGCTTATGTAACTTTTTCAACCTACGCTTTGTCTGCCCTTTTTTTTCGTAAGGCCCAGTATACTCGGGTGCGTAATCGTCTAAGTTGATCAACTCACCCGGCGTGACAATATTTTCACTTTTAAACTCCATAGTAGATTTTCCAATCATCAAATTCTTCGGTGTGGAAACCCCTGTCTTTAGGCAGGGGAGGAAACACCACTCCTTTGTCTCAGTTTTAGATTCCCCGAAGTGGGGTGTGGGCTGTTTTTTCGCCACAAACCCATAGGCGATTTTCTCCGAGTGGGCTGCTTCTTTTCGGAAGTGCTGTCACCATCTCCGATCCGACCTGACCCGGTGTCTTTGAAAAAACAGGTAATGACCTTTCGGCGCTCTGCATAAAGCAGGTATTTGTTGCCCCTTCCAGATCACAACACCCACGCTACCTGAGACTTTGGGAGCATCCTTAAGTAAGCACCCACCACAGACACTTACCGTTTTACAGACGTGTTTAAGCTGCCACACTGAAGCGTTGCGATATATGACTGTAGACAATGAGTTACCCCCGTTCAACCTATAGACTCGGCTGCCGTATTGAACAAGCCCCCAAACTTCAGTTGGGGTCACTGACTTGTAGATTAACAATAATACCCAATCCAATGCTGGCGAGGATTGAAACCTCGCCAGCAAAAGTGGACCTTTGAATGAACTATTGTGATAGAGACTCGTAATAGTCATCAACGAGTCGTCGGTATTCGGGCGGGACATCCTCTTTGGCGACCTGGGAGAGTCGTTTTTTCTCCTGAAGTGTGTTGAGTCGTTCTTCAAGTGCGGCTTCCAACTTCGTCAAGTCCCGAATAACGAATTCATAGTTAGGGAACGGATTTGAACGATTTCCAGGTTGATAATCCATAGTATCAAGTAAGCCAAGCCAGAGTTCGTTAATTTCACGTTCGGATTCCCGACCACCGGCGCGTGCTTCTTGGTTCTCATCCTCACCTTCAGCCTGTCCGGGTTGTTGTCCAGGCTGCTGCCCGGGTTGTTGTCCTTCCTGACCGTCTTGCATGGCTTGCTGTGCCTGTTGCATCCGCTCCTGAATCTGTTGCTGTTGCTCAGAGAGCTGTTGCTGACGGCGTTGCTGTTCCTCCGTCTGCTCTTGTCCCTCCATGGCTTGAAGTTCGCGTTGGATGTCATCCATCTGTTCCCGCGCCTCTTGGACCTGCTGGAGTGCGGCTTCAAGCTGCTCTTCCTCGGTGTTTGCCATGTTCGCTTGCGCCTGTTGCAGATCCCCCTGTACTTGCCTTAGGGTCTCCACGACTTCTTGTTGATTCAGTTCAGCGGCGCGGAAACTACGCCATTGCAGGGCGCGTTGCGCGGTTGACATATCGCCGGCAGTCTGCTCTTCAGCGAGCCGTCTGGTAGCGTCCGTTACATTTCGGGCTGCCTCTGGGTTCTCTTCACGGAGCTGCTCAGGCAGATTCTCCAGTGTATTCTCAAGTGTTTCAAGATCCCGTTGAAGTTCTCGCTGTTCGTTCGCAAGTTCAGATGCCTGTCGGAAATCTTCGGGTCGCATTTCTGACTGCTGAGAACGGCTCCTGAGTTCTTGTGTCTCCTGTTGGACGCCAGATTGTTCATCTATCAACTGCTGGACCTGTTCTGCAGCATTGGCGAGCGCAGCATCGGTGAATTCCGATGCGACCTTCTCCAACTGTTCAATAGCTTCCTCAAGCCTTTCCTCCGCTTTTTCTCCCTTGGCAGCACTCATTTGAGGTTCCTGCTGTTGCATACCTTGTGAGGCTTGATCCATCTGTTCACCAGCCTGTTGCATCGCTTGACCGGCTTGATCTAAGCGTTGACCTTGGGATCCTTGAGCATTCTGCTGCATGGTCCCCAGCTGTTCTGCCATCTGCTGCGCCTGCTGTGACAACTGTCCCTGTTGCTGACTGTTCTGTTGCATTTCGCTCGGAGAAGGTTCGTTTTCACGTCCTAACTGCTGGCTCTGTTGACTCAATTGCTGTTGCTCTGCCAACATCTGACGTGCCTGATCTAACATCTCCTGCGTCTCCTCCTGCATCTCCATATCAAGTTCGTTCTGCTGATTCTCAAGTTCGCTTTGCAGCTCCTCCATTTCAAGTTCAAGATTCTCAGCAAGTTGAGGATTACTGTTCCGCATCTGCATGAGTACATTCGGAAGTTCAAGACTAACTTTTATCAATAGTTCAAGAGCCTCTTGTTCCGAGGGAATGGCTTCAGTAGGTCGGACAGCGTTCAAGCTATCAGTCGCCTCACGCATTTTCGCTATTGCATCCTCCAAGTTCATCAGAATCTCAGGGGTAATAGGCGATTCTCCTTGCATTGCCATACTAAACTCATCCGCCAACTCTTGCGTCTTATCCTTCAATTTATCTTGCTTGTCCGCTGTTTTCTTAACGGTACTCCGATATTCTTCCGTAACTGACGACGGTTTCGCGCTAATGTGTTTCGCTGTTTCTCGAATAATCTGCTTCTGGGAGGCGAGTATCTCTACAAGCGGATTCGGCATCGGTTGTCCCTGCTCTGCCTCCATCTCTTGGAAATCTTCATTAAACGGGCGGATTTCAATGAAATAAATATCGCTACTCGCTTCGCCGGGACCTGTGCGCGTGTTATTATCAACAGCGTGTGCGTAGTAGGAGATAATATCTCCCGGTTCAACATCAAACTCCTCAAGGTAGAATGTATAACTACCGTCTGCGACGCGGCGTTGAACTGTATCAACCGCGCCTGATTCTATAACATCATCAGGCGTAGAGGTTTCCAAGGTTAACTCCTGCAGTTCGTCAGACCCGATGCGATACATAAGTTTTAGTTCTGCAATTCCATAATCGTCTGTGGCTTCAGCAATGATTTCTACCTCGCCTAACTTTGTCGTTTTGATATCGCGTCCAGGTTCCTTTATCACAACCTTCGGCACAATATCTGGAATGGCTTTTATGGCATATTCAATGGGTATCTCGTTATTGAAACCATCAATGCCGAGAAGACTAACAGCATACGTCCCATCCCCAATAACATCTACAGTTGTTGTAAGGATATTTCCATCGGAGATAACCATCTGGGTTGAAGCAGAGTTTTCTTCAGACTTAACATCCATCTTCAGAGAAAATGTTGCGGTTTGAATGGCTTTATTGGTCGTGAGTCTTATTTCTGCTTGTGTGCCGACGACAGCTTGAATATCACCTGTTCCTGTTTGTACGACGGATTTCAGACCTGTATAGTTTGGATAAGTGTAAGCCACAGAAATTTCCGTTACCTTCGGCATCTCAAAAACTTCAACAGTATAGCGTTCCGAAGTCGTCTCGTTCACTACGACGTAGTACTCCATATCAGCGTCAATGTTAAAAATTTCATAAGCAAACCCACGTTTATCGTCTGGGTTTTGCAGCATATTAATTTGTTGCTGGGTTATTTCAGTTTCGGAGGGGGTGGCTCCTCGGTTCTCTATATTCTGGTAGGTTAAGACAGCCTTCTCAGCAGATTTTCCGGTGACAGTAACGTGAATAGGTAGGCTTTTGCCGCGCAGGATGCGTACATTTCCCGGTTCAACAGTTAGCTTCGTTGTCAAAACCGGTTCAGTCTTCTCCCAAGGCACCAGCACGCGGAGGAGACTGGTATGGAGTTGTGTTGGAAATAGGAGTGCGAGTACACAGCAGCCAACAGCAACTAAAGCCGCGATACCGACATGCTTACGGGTACGACTGTGATCGACTGTTGCTTTAAAATCAATACTTTTCACCCGCTGCGTGGTATCTTCAATCAGGCGTTGGAGCATGTGCGCTTCAATAGGATCTGTAGACTCGCGATTGCCGAATTCAATCGCACTCACCAATCTATCTTCAAGGTCAGGGTGGTTTTGCTCAACGTTGAGTGCAATATCCCGGAGCGTGAGTGCTGCTCGGAGCGGTCGAACGAGATACTTATAAAGTAGGTACCCTGTCACACCAACCCCAAGTGTTAACAAAGCGATTCGCACAACACTTGGCAGGGGCATTAACCAATCAATGATAGCCTCACCCACGAATACAGCGATTATGCCTGTCAGGACGATAGCGAATCCCGCCCAAAAAATACTACGTTTCCAAACGCG
Organism: Candidatus Poribacteria bacterium; assembly: GCA_965208735.1. Taxonomy (GTDB): domain Bacteria; phylum Poribacteria; class WGA-4E; order WGA-4E; family WGA-3G; genus WGA-3G. The sequence goes on along the minus strand of CBDBPM010000002.1, from coordinate 1,475,947 downwards.
TCTGGCATCTAAAATTTTTGTTTGTAGCTCTGCGTAACCTTCTCTTGTATTCATCATTTTCCTCCACCAACATTACCCATGATTCATAAGATTTTATCGACTCTCTTCACCTACGCGTTCCTAAGAAGCAGATGAAACTTGGAAAATAACATCAACGCCGACTCTTAATAGCCAAATGATTACCGCCGTAAGACATGCTTTTGTTTTACTGACTTCCGCGAGTGTAGCAACCGCCACAGTTAGAACAAAGATATTCCATATACCCAAAATATCTACAAAACTCAAAAACATCAGAAGATAGAGATTTTCGACAGATGGCACCAACATGTGGATTCCTGGAATAATTCTTATATCAACAACCGTCTCGATATCCTCAAGGTGCCTAAAAACTGGCAGGAATGCGATATTGATAAAAAACACCAGTGGATTAATCAAGATCGTATGCCACCAAGCCGCTAAAATGTGTTTAAATTTGAGTGCCTCATTTACCTTGAAAACTCGCGATACCACGGTGAGTCCAATACTGAACACAACAGCACATAGAACCCCAAGAACAATCCCACTCACCGCAACCAATACCATAGATGCTGCTTTGGTAGATCCAAGCAGCTCGATACTCGCTAAACTACTTGCATACTGTGGGTTAATGAACCGCTGCGTAAATGGAAAAACCATCCATGCCAACAACACGACAAGGAAGCAGAAGACAAGAAATGCGGCTCCCCATTTCGGCTTGGATTTTAGTCGCGTAAACGTGGCACGCGGCTTCACAATGAGATCAATGAGATTTTGCCAACTCTCTCTCATACAAAATGGTTTCTGAGACACCGATACGTTAGGATATTCGCATGCAAGGCATTTAAAACTACAGACAGCATAGCAAATTTTATACAGAGTAGCAAAACGTTCCGACCTATATTGAGCACCAGTTATTCTTTAAGACAAAATACTGAAAATAGAGTTCGGTTGAAATAGTATCTATGCACCTTGTAGGATAGAAGCTGCGCTTACGGTTCACTTTTCTCAGCCTCTAATTGTGTTTTCTGCCAACCGTAATCAACAGCTCCGTCATAGAATTTGCCTGGATGCTCAACTGCCCAAATTTGCTTATGGATAATCCAGTTTTGCGGATCTAACGCGAGTGCCTTTCGCCATTCCGCCATCGCCTCCTCCTTTTTACCGCTTTCCAGCAAGATGAGACCGAGTTCAAAGCGTGCAGCTGCTTCAGCATTCGTTTTCACAACCGTCTCGCTTGAGGGTTCCATTTTGCGAAGCAGCATCGCATTATAGCCGGGATCCGACAACCACTTTTCGAGCATTGCAAGGTGCTTTTGATTTTTGACGTTAACGTTGAAAGGTGCTTTCACCAGCCGTCCAGCCTCGTCAATCATTATACCGTAAGGAATCGCTTTGAGGTTATAACGGGTGCCGAAACTATTTTGTGAATCAACGAGTGTAACAAAATCGGCATTCGCTGTTTCATGCCAAGGACGTACGACAGATGCGCCTTGCGCATCAAGAGCGATTGAGATAAAGTTTAAGGCTCCGTTGTGTTTAGCGTAAAATTCCTGCCAACCTGGCAGTTGTCCACGACAACCTCACCACGACCCCCAAACATAGAGAAACGTCTTCTTCCCACGAAACTCTTTTAAATGTCTTGGGTTACCCTCTAAATCAGGGAGTGTGAATTCGGGAGCCAGATGCGTCGGTTGGATAATCTCCAGCGCGTTCGCTGATGCTTGGTAAATTTCAAAGCCGAAGGTTTTCGCGAGGTGCGCTGGTTGCACATAAGTTACACCATCAATGTCTACAGCACCCTCTTTGCTATCTTGGAATTGGAGTGGCACACAGAGTTCCGATTCCACACCGCCGCAAAGCACCACCATCTCCGTACCTTCTGGGTATTCTACCTTCAATCCGAGTTGTTTGGCAAACGGCTCTAAAGGCACTAACCATGCACCATCTTTGAAAATAACCGGCTTGGTAAATTCAATACGCTGTGCGTCTACTGAAACCTGAAAATCCTCTTTTTTCATACCATCCTCTTCAGTGAATCCGATTTGCATGTCTATTACAGAGAATAATATCGCCAACATCGAGAGTCTTATCATGGCGTGAAGTTTACGAGTAACAATCATTTTGTTTTTCTCTTCCTATGCTGTGCATCGTAAATTAGGAATCTAATTATCTCCTCAGCGGTTCTCGGCGTAAGCCCTGAACCCGGCTTCCGCATCATTTTATAGACATACTTTCGCCACTCTTCCGGTGTGAAGGTAGAGTTAATGGGGCGTGCAACAGTGTGGCATCGACTACACTTGTTGGTAAAGCGTTCGTAAGCCTCCTGCATCTTCACAGGGTAGGCAGTAACATCAATAAAATTAGGTCCCTTATCCGCTGGATAGGTTTTTGGGGTTGTGCGCGGCACGCGCAAGGCATAGATTATTCCAATGCCTACAAGGATAATTACACCGAAGACAGTACCCCAGACAATTGCCTTTTGCATGTTCACATAAAACTCGCGTGATTAATCCGTCTTTAGATAAACGCAGTTTCCAACCGCCCATACAATCCGGTTTTAGTGATTGTTGCCATTAAGCGACGATGTCCTTCACCTTCTGTATAATAGCATTTGCACTAATGCCGTGATGTTCCAAGAGTTCTTCCGGTTTTCCAGAACGTGACACTCCTGTAACAGCGAGTTTATGGACGTAAACATCTGCTGTTGCGACAGCATCCAACACGGCATCCCCTAAACCGCCTTCAGGATAATGATCTTCAACAGTGATTAAAGTGTTGTTTGTCTCGGCTGCTGCCGCTTTTAGTGCTGCTGCATCAACCGGTTTGATGGAATATAGGTCAATGATACGAATAGCGATACCTTCCGCTTGAAGTGTTTCATGTGCCTTCAACGCCTCATGAACGGTAACACCGGCAGCAACAACTGTTAGTTTATCCGCATCACTCTGTCGAACAACTTTAGATCCACCGATAGGGAAATTTTCATCGGCATCATAGAGAATAGACGTTTTGGGGCGCGAGGTTCGAAGGTAAACAATACCTTCGTGTGCGGCAGCCTCGACGACAAGTCGTTCAGCACTAACAGCATCGCTTGGATAGAGCACGACTGCCTCTGGAATTGCCCGGAACATCGCTATATCCTCTAAACCCATCTGTGAGGGACCGTCTTCTCCGATTGAAACACCGCAGTGTGAACCGGCATATTTAATATTCGCTTGTGAAATCGCAGACATCCGAATCTGATCGTAGGCACGCGATAAAAACGCAGCAAAGGTGGAGACAAACGGGATTTTCCCTCGCTTTGCCAGACCGATGCCTGCGCCTACTAAATTCTGCTCTGCGATAAACATCTCAAAATAGCGGTTCGGATAGAGTTCCATAAACTGTTCGGCATAAGTAGAGTTTTTAGTATCCCCATCTAAAGCGACAACATTCGGGTTTGCGCTCCCGAGTTTTGCAAGCCCTATGCCGTATCCACTGCGCGTAGCGATCTCTTCACCAGAAGGATATTCGGGCGGTTCACACTCAGTTACGACAGCACGCTCAGCATGGGCATCTACAGGTTGGGGGGACTCAATCTGAACAGGAACATCTAAATTTAATGGACCGAGTTCGGCTAATGCCTTGTCAAGTTCCTCACCTTTGGCAACAGCCTTCCCATGCCAGTTGTCTGCGTCTTCAAGGAATGAAACGCCCTTTCCTTTAAACGTCTTGGCGACTATCATAGTGGGTTTATCGGTCGAAGCTTTGGCTTGTGCGAGTGCTGGCAAGATTTCGTCAAAATTATGACCATCAATGCCGATGGTTTGCCATCCAAACGCCTCAAAACGCTTACAATAGGTATCAACATCAAAAGCGTACATAGTGCGCTGGCTCTGTCCAAGTGCGTTGACATCCACAATTCCGATAAGATTATTAAGTTGGTAGTGGGAAGCCAAAGCGGCTGCTTCCCAGACCCCACCTTCAGCAGTCTCACCATCGCCGAGAAGTACATAGACGCGGTAATCGGATTCGTCTAAGTATTTGCCGTTGAGTGCCATGCCGAGTCCAAGCGATAAACCTTGTCCAAGGGATCCGGTTGCGACCTCTGTCCATTCAAACCGAGGTGTCGGGTGCCCTTCCAAAATGCTGTCGATTTGTCGTAGTGTACGGAGTTTCTCGGTCGGAATGATACCCGCCTCAGCATACGCAGCATAGAGTAGTGGTGCGGCATGTCCCTTGGATAAGATGAACCTATCGTTGTTAGGGTTTTGGGCATCGCTACAGTCATAACGCATCGCGTGAAAAAAGAGAGCGGAGACGATATCCGCAGCCGAGAGGCACGTGGTTGGATGTCCAGAACCTGCCTCCGAAGTGGAGATTATGGAATGAATACGTAAGTTCGTTGCCTTTTGTTTTAGAAAGTTTTTCAAAGTTTCCACAAATTCGTCAATCCTTTTTCTTAATATAGGTTTGTTCTAAGCAATATAGAATCGCATCGGTACGTCAAAACGCCCGACGTTTAAGAGTTTTTCGCGTTCAATTGATCCGCTCTGCGCTTTGCGGCTAATGAGAGATAATGCCCTTGGCAAGTTTTGACCAGATCCTCAAAAGTCCCAATAGCTTGCGGAAGGTCTTGTAATTTGACGTACGCTTCTGCTTGCCAGTACTTCGATTTTGCAACGATTTCGTTGGCATCGGTGAGGCTGTCCTCGGCACTTTGAACTTCGTATTCAATAGCCTCGTTAAATTTTTCGATTGCCCGTTGATAATCATTTGCTTCATAGTAGGCTGTCCTCGCGTCCCTATAGGCAGTGTTACCCTGTTCCTTAGGTCGGAAAAGTTCGACTTCCGGTTCCGTTGGAACCAATTCAAGTGGGGGCAGTTCTACTTCTAAATCATCTTCGTTTTCGTCGGGCAGCACTTCTACCGGCTCTATAAGTTGTGGTTCGTAAGCATTAGCGTCAGCGTCAGCGTCTTCCTCGGTATCAGCATCATCGTCCTCACCCTCAACATCTTCTTCCTCGCCATCGTCTTCGTCTTCGCCATCAGCATCTTCTTCGGTATCGTCATCTTCCTCGGTATCATCATCTTCCAGGGTATCGTCCTCGTCGTCCTCGTCCTCGTCTTCATCCACTATTGTCCCTGCTGCTTGACGAAAAGCCTGAGAGAGCGCGGTATTAGGATCATCGTCATCGTCTTCTTCCAAGAATTCATCCTGTGGTTCCGCCTCAAGATCATCCGTTTCGTCAAAATCATCCGTTTCGTCAAAATCATCCGTTTCGTCAAAGTCATCCGTTTCGTCATAACTAAACGTCATTTGTGCCTCCGTTTTCTGTTTTTTATATTGCAGTGCGCTTGAGAGTTAATCTATCAATTCGCTTTCACTATCCGATATGTGCTGTAAACGAGGGTTTAGCTTGTGCCTCACCATGCGTGTGGGCGGGTATGGGTCCCGCCCTTTACGCTAATTTTATAAGGTCAGCATACAGCACTATTTGTCAATAGACTTATAAACGCCGCGTGAATATTTAAAGGCCCCTAATACTTGACCTTCACGTCTGCCCAAGTCGTGGTCATTTTGTCAGCTGGATCAACTGCCAAAACCGCAAAATAAAGACCATTCTCATACATTTTTTCAATGTCTGCTTGCTCCAAGGCGACACTGAAAATCGCGACCTCATCAATGGTGGCATCGGCGAAGCGTCCGGCACAACAAGTGTCATTGCCGATATAGACTGGACCGCTATCAGGATCAAGCTGATTCTTAGTCAGATCCATATCGCTCTCCATCTTACCATCAATATAGATGTACCACTCACCGGTATCACTATCATAAGTGGTTGTGTACATGTGCCATTCGGTAATATCTTTGGGACCGATTTCACCGTCGCGCCAACCACCGGGTTTATTCCAACAACCGCCGTTACAAATGGGCCAGGAAACGTTCTTCGTTCCTTGGTTGGGATGGATAATATAGGCGTTGCGTTTTTCAACCATCCATCCGTGCTGGTTCCAAGTATCGGTGTGGCTTTTGACCCAAATTGAGACAGTTATTGCGTCTCTTGGGTTCTCATGATCTGGAATAACGACATGCGCGCCAGAGCCATCAAGTTCAAGTCCGTCGCCAAACTTACCATCGACCCATTGTGGACCGTCCACAAGTTCGCCATCTAAGTCATTTTCGGAGGCATCGGTTGCAACTTTTCCATTGCCTTCGTCAAAGAGCCACATTCCGACAACAGTATCGGGATCAATTTCGGCTGTGGCGGTGGGGGTAAACAAAACGCTAAAAGAAAAAAGGCTGAAACATATAAGAGTCATACTCGAAAGCCAAAACTTTCCAGAAAAAATAGAACTGAAATTCATTTTTACCTCCTACTGAGTATTACAATTCAAGTACTTTACCTACATATCTAAGCGATTTATCCAAGTACAGCGACCATATCCTAAGGCATAAAACGCTTAAAACACTAATATATTTATCATACCAGATTCGGTGGTACATGTCAAGTGGAAAGTCAAGGCACCCACCACCTTAAGGCGGGGGCTTGTGCTTCGTAGATAGTAGCGTTTCCGAAGAAGCGTCTTACACCGTCTCCGCAGAGGGACCCAAGCAGCCCTCTCAACGAAAGTTGACTATTTATTTTTGAGAATGCGTTTACGAACCCACGCTTTTACCTGTGGTAGTTCATTACATTCAATAGTTTGTTTGTGGTGTGAAAGCGAAAATATCTTTTTTAGTTTTACACGCCGCAAGATAGAATCCCACAAACTGCGGATAACCTCACACACAACGCTGTGTGATCGAACTGTCCTACCGAATATACTAATACACTTGACTATTCTTGTCAAGAGAAAAAAGGAGCGGGCATTCCTCCCCGAGCTAAAGCAGCGGGGTCTCCTGCCCGAAGATTGATGAAATTTCCAGAGATACTTATTTTCAGGGCTATAATCAGCAGGCAGTGTAAGTCGCTTCTATGAAGAAAAGACCCGCGAACGAAAGATCGGAACTACGGGAGAACTGAATGACGCTACTATATTCTAAAAAAGCGTTGACATCATAGAAAATTTCGCCTACAATATCTTCATATATTTCAATATAAAGTGTGGAAAAATATGAAGGAAATAGCATTTATATATTTATTTTTTACCTGTGGCGCGCTGTCCTTGTTTGGTCAGTCTGTAGCGTCGGGAAATCAACAGCGTGATGACCGGCAGCCACAATCCAACTTCAGATATGAAAAAGTCGCAAACAGGATTCTTCTTGCGCAGGGCTTAACAGAGCAAGAAGCAGATCTGCAGACGAGAACCGAGTCGAGACATCCAACGCAAGAAGATAGCACTGAATCGACAGGCACTGAACCGACTTTGGAAGAGGCTCCTAACATACCAACTCAGCAAACTGAAGTTGTCAAGTCCGAAAACGGCGAAACTGCTGAAGAGGTAGGTGTGCAGTGGGAAAAGACGCGGCGGATATTCAAAGTTGTCAACGACTATGAATTAGCAGCGGATGAGGTATTAACAAGCCTCATTATAATTGCGGGCAACGTGAGGTTAGAAGGGAGCGTCGCCGGAAATGTGTTGGTACTCGGTGGAAACGTTGAACTCGCACCGAGCGCACAGGTGAGTGGGACACTTCATCTTATCGGCGGAGAGGTTACAGGAAACATAGAGAAAATAGCGAATCTTCAGGTAAGCAATCGCTGGCAGATGATCCCCGCGGCAGTGGAACTTGTGATGCATCCACGGACCCTCTGGGAAATCCGTAAAAAAACGGAACTTCGATTGATGCTCGTTAAGTTCGTTCTTTTTCTTTTTATGTATCTGTTGGTGGTGGCAATATTTCCAAGACCGATAAATGCAGTCAGTGAAATGTTAACGCATCGACCGGTCGGGAGTATACTATTTAGTGCCCTGATGTTAATTGTAATACCGCTGATTCTTGCGCTGCTGACGCTGTCGGTTATCGGTGTTCCGTTCATGCTGTTGGGGTTATCCGTTTTATTGCCGTTAGCAATCTGTGGTAAAGCAGCGATCTTCCTTACACTCGGCGGCACTCTCTTTTCAGGTCGATTGAAACCGCTTGCAGTAATTTTCGGTTATATCCTCTACTTCATGGCAACAGCACTGCCATATATTGATTGGTGGACGTTTCTCGTTGTCAACACTATTGGTATTGGAGTCTGCCTACTGCGCGGTATTAGCATGATGAGACCACAAGACCGGCGGAGAAATACATCTCTGCTCCCCGGTAATGAGTGGAATCCGCGGTCAGAAAGGATGTAGCTCGCATGCAATTAGCATCACCCTTTTTTTTAATTTTGCTTATCATAGTCCCTCTCCTGTTTATTGCTTCCCGATGGCTGCACAAACGGACAATCACCTCTGCCGTGCGTTTTTCTGACTTCAACCACGGCTTTGCAGCCCGCGTCCAGAAGATGGGGCAGACCTTCTCAGTTAAAGCACTGCCTACGTTGAAGGTCTTAAGATTCACCGTCCTCGCTCTTCTCATCATTACCCTTGCGCGTCCTCAACTCTCTCAAAGCCGCGAGCATAGATTAGCAAAGGGAATTGATATCCTCTTAGTACTCGATATTTCGGAAAGCATGCGGGCAGAGGATTTTGAGGGAGCAAATCGCATCCAAACCGCTAAATTGGTCATTAAGGATTTTTTGGCACACCGCGAAAACGATCGCATCGGTTTAGTTGTTTTTGCCGGCGAAAGCTTCACGCTCTGTCCGCTGACATTAGATTACCCAGTATTGGTAGAACTGCTCAGCGATGTAAAACTTGGGCAGCTGGAAGACGGCACTGCCATTGGTGATGCCCTTGCGACTGCCACACATCGGTTACGCGTCTCGCAATCGAAAACGAAGATCGTTATCCTCCTGACCGATGGTGAAAACAACGCGGGAAGCATTACCCCTGAAACAGCAGCATCCCTTGCAAAATCCTTTGGTATTAAGGTTTACACCATTGGTATGGGAAAAGAAGGAGGTGCGCGTATTCCGTACGCAGATACGACCTTCGGCAAACGGTACAGAGAGGTTTTGACCTATCTCGATGAGAACACCCTAAAACTAATTGCCAGTACAACAGGTGGAAGTTATTTCCGCGCGACAGACGGACAATCACTGAAACGGATCTATACAGAAATTGACAGGTTTGAAAAGACGAAATTTGAGGTAGCCAACGCTATTGTTCGCAAAGAATTAGTAGGATATTTCTTGATACCCACAATGTTACTGTTGGGGATTGAAATTTTATTGAGCAATACAGTCCTACGGAAAATCCCGTAACGGATAGGAGAAAAATGGAAAATATTATTGCATGCAACTTAGGCAGTTATCGACAGTTTGGTGCCGATGCCTATACGCACTTGGAAGAAATAGGTTTGACAAACGTGGAAATTGGTGTGCCTTCGGCTGAATCTGTTAATGAAGTCCAATCCAAATTGAAAGCACATGGACTTACCGCCACGAGTCTGCTCGGCAAATGCGACGTACAGTCTGAAACGGTTGTCTCAGATTTCCAGTCAACATTGGAAGTTGCCGAAAAGATGGATGTGAAGATTATCTTTGTCAGCGTCCATGCAGGTGATACAGACAAGAACGCCGTGTATGATCGGCTCCGTACTATCGGCGAGAATGCCGAACCCGCAGGTATTAAGGTGTGTCTGGAAACACACCCGGATTTGATACACAACGGCGACATCGCACTTGAGACGATGAAAGCCGTGAATCATCCGAATATCTGTGTCAATTTCGACACAGGTAACGTCTACTATTATAACCACAATGTGACGGCTGTTGGCGAAGTCCAGAAGGTTATCCCACACGTCGGTGCGGTTCATCTTAAGGATACAAATGGCGGTTATCGGACGTGGAATTTCCCGACGCTCGGTGTAGGTGTGGTCGATTTCAAAGCCGTATTTCAGACGTTGAACGATGCGGGTTTTTACGGTCCTTTTACCATGGAATTAGAAGGCGTTGAGGGTGAAAACCTTGACGAAGCAGGAGCCAAAGCACGGGTGGCGGATTCGCTGCAGCATCTAAAAGACATTGGGGTTATCTAATGGATACGAATCTTTGCGTTATTCGACTGAGTGAAGGGGAACGGATTGGCGATGTGCTGGGTAAAGTCTTGGATACCCCAGATATGACGACGATTGGGGCTTTCGCCGTCTCGGAAGAAAACCCGACTGAACTTCACTATCACGATTTCGATGAGTATTGGTATTTTACCGAAGGCACGACAACAGTGACGTTGCGAACGGCTGACGGTCAATCCGAATCCTATCGTATCGGTCCCGGGGATTTGGTCGTCACACCGAAAGGTGTTGAGCATGGACATATCCCAGACGATGTTGTTAAAGGGGTACAGTGGGTGAGCGTGATACCCCCAGATGCCCGCCGTGGGCATTTGCACCGAGAATTCGCAGCAGATTCTAAGGAGAAAAGTGAGTAATTCTATAGTGCACGCTTATTAAGAAAGGCGAAATTATGTCAACACAAGCAAATCCGCTGCCGAGGCGGCGGTTGGGACGCACAGAATTAGAGGTTACATGCCTCGGCATGGGCGGTGCGGGTCTCGGCAGAGGCGGTGTCACCGACGATGAAGCCATCGAGGCGGTGCACCGAGCGATTGATTTGGGAATCAATTATCTGGACACCGCACCACTCTATGGCGAAAGTGAGAGGCGGGTAGGACTTGCACTCTCTGATGGAAATTGGCGGGAGAAGATCTATCTTGCCACGAAAACAGGCACACACCCTGAATGGCGTGGTGATTTTAGTGCCGCAGGCACACGCCGTAGCGTCGAAAATAGTCTGAGACTGTTGGGTACAGACTACCTCGATGTCTGCTTAGTGCATGATCCGGATAGCATGGACCCTGTCGTCGCTAAAGGCGGCGCGTTGGATGAACTTCAGCGGATGCGCGAGGAAGGACTGATTAAGTTTATCGGACTCGGGGTTCGGCAACACGAATTCCACAAAATCGCTATCGAAACTGGTGTCGTTGATGTTATCCTAACGTACTTGGATTACACGCTCCTGAGCCAAACCGCAAACGAATGGTTGTTACCTTTCGCCGCCGAAAACGATATTGGCATTATCAACGGAAGTCCTATTGCAATGGGACTGCTTTCCGGGGTTGAGCCAGATGTGTCAGCCAGCAGTGCACACTTAGGCACATCTGATGCCGAAAAAGCGCATCAACTCTATCAGTGGGCAAATGACAACAACCTGAACGTCCTGAACCTTGCCATTCAATTCTGTTTTCGTCAACCGAGGATTGCGATGAATCTGACGGGTTCTAAGAATGCAGCGGAGGTAGAACAGAATTTTTCCGCCGCAACAACACCGGTCTCAGAGGGCGTATGGGAGCAGCTGCGGGCACTGTTGTAGAGAGAAGGAGTTTCAATGAAATTTCAGGGAAGAGTTGCCTTGGTAACCGGTGGGAGCCGTGGCATTGGAAAGGCGACTGCGCTCAAACTTGCGAGTGAAGGCGCGGCTATTGCTGTCCACTACTCCCGCGCGATGGATAAAGCGGAAGCGGTCTGTGAACAGATTCGCAGCTTAGGACAGGAAACGATACCTGTGCAAGCCGATATCGCCGATAGAAATGCTGTCAACAAAATGGTCACAACAGTTACAGAAAAACTCGGCACCATTGAATTACTGGTGAATAACGCTGGGGATGTGGGGGATATGACGTTTGAGGAACTCACACCTGAACACTGGGATCGGATCGTCGCGATTAATTTGACGGGTCCCTTCAACGTATTGTGGGCAGTCAAATCGGGGATGATTGAGAGGCAGTTTGGACGTATTGTTAATGTGTCGTCAATCGCAGCACTGGCAGTCCGTCCGAATCAGCTGCCTTATGCGGCGGCAAAAGCAGGGGTTATCTCTTTGACGAAATCTTGCTGTGGCCCCCTTGCACCGCACAACATCCGCATCAACTCGGTTGCACCAGGTGCAATCGCGACAGACATGTTAGGCGAAGTCTCAACAGAAATGGTCGAGCAGCTGCGTTCAACGACACCGCTCGGTAGGCTCGGTGAACCGGAAGAGATGGCAGATGTGATCGCGTTCCTCTTGAGCGAGGCATCGAGTTATATGACGGGATCGACTGTTATCGCCAGCGGAGGACGCATCCTTATACCGTAAGTGCCAATTCCGTGTCCCCGATTTCCAAATCAAAGGCGACAAACGTCCGCTTACCTTCACAGAGAAATGTATCGCTCTGAAAATCGCGTCGGGAACGCACTTCGCGGAGGTCCCACCCGTTAACCTGAACATGACGTACCGGTGTGTCAATAACGAGCGTGAAGTTTGCTGTTGGGAATTGGGTGGAAAGATTAATCTGTTGTTGTTCTTCCATCACTGTAATGTCAGTGAGTTCACGTGCCATCCAATAGTGACCGATTTCTGAGGTCTTCATCCAAAGCGTTTTCGTGCCATCCGGATCATAATTGTCGAGTCTCGCCTTAACAGTCTTCAATATCTCAAACCCACATTTTTCCCCGTTGAAATAGAACCCGGGCCAATGCCCGACAAGGACACACGGAAGTTCTTTTTCAAGAATCGGTGGCAAGCGACCACCTTGTAAATCCTCTGTGATAAAGCGGTCAGCATCCCCTAAATCGTAACCTGTCCATCCCCCGAACCAGTCGCCAGCACATGCGACAATACTGGCAATCGCGATTCCGTTCTCCTTTTCAGCATACCAGATAGGCACATCGGGGAGTTCATCGTGCTTGAGCCAGAGGAAATAGAAAGGACGTGGGTTGTTATTGACCTCTTGAGAGGCAGTTAGCACGGCTTTCGCATACGCTGCCTCTTGACGTTTTCCGAAAGCCCCCGGACTGGTCACACCTTCGCACGGAATACCGACATTATCGAGCATTTCCATCGCTGTGATGATGTAGTCTGTGAGTCTATTATCGACGGGTGGGTCCACCCATTCCACCTGTTCCCACGCTTCAGTAAGCGTGAATGTGTCCAGATCAACGACAGCCGTGTGGGTGAGCATCTCCGGTGTCAAATCGAAGCTGGGCCAGATAAGTTCTCGATAAACTCGCAACCATGCCTGATATTCCAACGTCGGAAAATCCGGAAACCCTTCATCAACGCGTCCCACTCCTGCCGGATAGGGAATAAGACTGAATTTCCCTTTCACACCGTTCTCCCAACACCATTCTGCCCATTCTGCTGCGAAATCTACGGGGATTGTTGGTGGTATTTTTTTTAGTTGCGCGGCGTTACCTTCCCAGCGGTCAGGCGGAACGCCCGGTTGGTGCCGTGCTTTCCATGCGTGTCGTTGCTGTATCCAATAGTAGGTGAGGTTGATGACTGGACAGGAATCGTCAACGATGAGGGATAGCGGGGTTCGTAACAACGGATTGCAAACAGTGATGTTCATAATTGTGTATCCGTAGGTCTGGAATGGAAGCGTGTCTTTAAAAGTGCCTGCTAAGGCTGAATCTCCTGAAGACAACTTCTGATGTAAGGGACATCATCCACCCACAAACTGTCAACACCGCCGGATTTCTGCGTCGAGACCGCCCAAGCGACATCCTTTGCTGTCTGAATAAACCCGGCTTCCACAACAATCCCGTTTGCCCGAAGCTGCTCAACTTGCCGCGTAACAGTGCGCGTAAAAGCGTTATAGAGTGCGAAGTGATTAATCCTGCTCCACCCGAAGATGATGCGATTTACATCAATAGTAGTGGCAGCCTTGAGGAAGTTTGCGAATGGATTGATAAGAATCGCGCTCGTCTGTAACCGGGGTTCTAAACGTTTGGTATCAACAAGCAGTTGTTTGTGAAGGTAAAAAGTGAGAATACTGGTGAGGTGGACAACCTCAAAGTGGCGCACCCTTTCTACGATGATAGGGAGCACTTCCGGTACGTCTGTTTTCGGCTCAATGAAGCACGGCATCTGATGCTCGCGTGTAAATCGGAGGGCATCATCAAGGTGTGCAACCGGTTCATCAGAGGTTCCCATTGTCAACTGTTGGACTTCTTTCCAAGTGAGTTCACTAAGAGGTATCGAACATCCCGTGGCTTCGCGAATATCGTTTCGGTTGAAAGCGACATGGATCAATACGGGTTGCTTGTCTTGAGTAAGACAGACATCAAACTCATATCCATCGGCACCGTCTGCCAATGCCTGTTTAAAGGAAGCGACAGTGTTTTCGGGTGCGCGTCCCATACCGCCACGATGTGCTAAGAGTTGAACACTCATAGATGGTTGCCTAACTTCTTTCCGCAGGTTCTAATTTTCTCTGCATGACGATACAGGTCCCGCCTTAATTCAATCCTTTTTATGCCACATCCGCTCAAAGTTATCCTGCGGTTTAAAACCTAAGATACGCTTTGTTTTGACATTTGAGAACTGCTGATGCGGTAGGTCTGCGAAGATATTAAAAATCTCACAGCGAGAGGGGAGTTCTGCCAGATCAATCTCCAACCCGAGTCGGAACGCTTCACCCGCGTCCCGCCAGCTGACGGAAAACGGATTGAGGTCGCTACCTTCTGCAATGTCCTCGTGTTCCCGGAAGCTGAGGAACAGGTAGCAAAGAACATAGATGTCATAATGCTCGGTGAAGACCTTGCAGATTTCCTGTCCTAATCCCTTCGTCAACGGATAGAGTCCAGTGCTTGTGTGCGGTGGAACATCCGGGTTAATCTCATAGTCGTAGGTCGTATAATCATCACCTTGAATGGTGAAATGCGGTCCGGTGTTGATGACGCGGCGGATCCCGTGTTCGACAGCGGCGTGCATCATGTTATAACACCCACGCGTGCTGACATCGAAAGCCAACTGCCTATCGTGTCGTAGGACGGAGCAGTTGAGGATTACGTCCATCCCTTCAGCGGCGCGCATGACCTGATCCAACGCACCGACATCAATGTGCATCGATTCGTGCTTTGTCTCAATATCATTGATGTCCGTAACGCGCAAGGTATAGTAAGGTTCCAACGCTTTGACGACATGCGGTCCAAGATAACCGTTACCGCCTAAAATGAGCACTTTCATGGTTATGCCTCCTTTACCTGTGACGGCACGAATTGCGGCTCAAACTTCAGATGTCCCTTGGCTTTCCCAATCGAGAAACGGGAACCCGGAAACTCTGACTGGACATGAAAGATTCGCCACGGCGATGAAGACTCAAGTGCACCTTCAAAAGCAGCAACTGCATCGTTCATCTCAAGCCACATGCTTTTTACATGCGGGGCGTATTCGGCGGAGGCTGCGGCATCAACAGTAATGAGATTACCGAGACGGAGGCATGTCATGTTGATTTTACCTTCGCGACCGAATTCCCTACACGTGAACTCACCGAGATGCTTTGAAAGGACAAAACTATCGACTGAGGGACGCGGTCGCCAACTCTCTGTGACTGTCCAGTTTTCTCCGTGTTGCTCGAAGAGACGGAGCGTACTGGCATAAATAGCGTGCTTCACACCTTCCGCCGACGCTGCCATCAGCAGATTATAAGTGCAGCGCGTCTGGTAGTCGATGGCATAATTGTCGGGTTGATCGACTTCAGCAAGGAGATCGGGCGGAACTTCGGCAATGTGAATAATAGCATCCATGCCGCGGACGAGTTCGTTGGTTGACTCATCGTGACTAAGTTCGCTTTGCACAAACGTTCCGTCAACACTTTCAACGGGATATAACTCCGTTAAACGGAGCGTATGTTCTTGCGCTAATGTGCCTGCTACGTTGCGCGCCAGTTCGGAACCGGCGGAGGTAATCAAGATATTCATAATTTTAATTATTAGGTTTTTACGCCGATTTTTCCGTAGTCAAAATCGGGTTTCCGACGGTCACAAACAACATCGGAGAAATTAAAGGTTTGAACCCTGCATCTGCTAACACTTAGTACGAAAGAAAAATTACACCAACACACTATTCCTACAAAGCACCCCGAATCTTTGCCGCAACGTTGTTAATCTCTTCCATATCCCCTTCACTCGGTCGCCACGGTAACCGCAGAGGATCGCCTTCCCATCTCGGAATCAGGTGCAAATGGAAATGGAAAACGGTCTGAAATCCTGCGGCTTCATTTGACTGAAAGAGATTAAGCCCATCAGAATTTAACGCTGCTCGGATCGCGTTTGCGAGTGGAATCGCGGCTTGCATAATTTTACTGCCGATCTCCATGGGCATATCAAAGATATTTCTATAGTGTTGCTTCGGTATAACGAGGGTATGCCCTGGGTTTGCCGGAGCAATATCCATAAACGCAAAGACATGTTCATCTTCATATACTTTGGCTGCTGGAATCTCACCAGCAATAATCTTACAAAAGATACAATCCATTACGTCGTTTCCTTAGACTAAACTTGAAAGATATTTTAGCAAATCTGATGTAGAAAATCAATTGGAAACTTGTCTTTAAGAATAGAAACGTGCTATATTTATTTTTTGGTGGAACAACAGAGACAAACTGTGTTGGTGAAAAAATATC
This sequence comes from Candidatus Poribacteria bacterium, assembly GCA_965208735.1. Taxonomy (GTDB): domain Bacteria; phylum Poribacteria; class WGA-4E; order WGA-4E; family WGA-3G; genus WGA-3G. The sequence continues at coordinate 1,459,462 of CBDBPM010000002.1, read as the reverse complement.
GAAATCCGAAAGCAAAGGAGTATCAAAATGAAACAAACCTTCACGTTTTTACACATAGCTGTGCTTGGTATTTTTGCCAGTTTTCTCCTCTTTTCAGGTTGCGCCAGCAAAAACACTAAAATCAAGGGATCTGAAACGCGTTCAGTTGAGGAATTTAAAACGCGTTCTGAAGATGGACAAAGTGTCCACTCAAACACTAAGGCAAAGAAACCGAAAGAAGATTTCATCATCGGGTTCAATCCGTTCAAAGATGACCCGGATAACCCCAGTCCACACAACCCACTCGTAAAGAAGTTTGGAGATATTCCGCAAGTCCGGACTTATATTCGGCTGCAACGGAAATATTTAAGTGGTAAACCGCTCACAATTGATGAAGCGATTGACCTACTTGCTACAGAGCATCACTTGTATCAATGGCGAACGACGAAAGCGCGCTTACAATATCTAAAAAAGCATAAAAAGGAGTTAGGAGCGAGTGGAAGGTTAGATGAATTTGAATGGAAGTATACTGGGACAACAAGCGTCGATTATAGCCGTAAAGGCTATACGATCAAAACACATACCGATCCGGATGGTAGCAAAACCATATATGATTCTCGTACGGAAGGCAAAGTAATAGAGGTTCCGCCACAAGCGAAATCTCCGTATACAGATGATACGGTTGATGAAAAACCTTGATGGATTTTTAAATGTAGGTAGCGCAGCGCGTACGCGCGTACGGACAGAGATCTTTTGGGTGTTTCAGGGATCTACGGGGTCTGCCGTAGCATTCCCCGTTTGTTCAGATTTTCTTGTTATTTCCGTTTAGGGAGAGCATTGATAGCATACCATAACAGCGTTGCAAGCGTGCGGTTTCCATGATTTCTCGACCGCGGGCGTCTATAGTGATTACTACCATGCCTGCGTCCCATGACATTATAGAGTGTAGTTTTTTTGACACTTACCAATTTCAAGGCTTTCAAAGCCGCTAATTTTGGCATTTCTCAATCCTCCAAATGTTCCAAGTTGTACAATTAACGCATAAAGACACACATTGGGTACAAAAATAGGCGTGGGAAAATCGCACTTGTCTACCCATCGCCATAAAACTACGAACAGCCTCTAAATATTGAGTTCAGACGCACAACAACGGAAAAGGTTTAGACAATATCACACCATTATAGATTTTACCAAAGTTACTTCCCCTAACGATATGCCTTAAACCCCGCCTCCACTCGGCGTTTATGATAAAGGTTTAACGTGTTACCCTCAACCCTTGCAGTTACGCGTCTGCCGTCACTGAAGGTTACCTGAAATTGCGTATCGGAATCTTGTAAGATCTTCTCTATCTTCGGCAATGGAATGTCCTTCTGTTCTGCCCACTCCTGAATCAGTTTCGTGACGGAATCTGCATCGCTCGGTGGGGCTGCTGTGTCCTTTAACTCAATGCTGAAAGCCGGTATATTTTTCTTGACGTAGTTAAACCAACGTGCGGTTCGAAGGAATGGCACAAGTGCCTGTAGTGCTTCGACGGTGCCAATCCGACCCAACGCTTCTGAAGAGAACCCACGTACATAAGCGGACTCACTCATCAAAGCCTCTCCTAACGCTGGCACGGCTTCTGTTGCATCGGGCCCAATACGCGTCAAAGCTTGTGCCGCAAAAAACGCCAAATCTGTGTCTTCAGGATTCCCCAAGACCTCTACCAACGCGGGAACTGTTTTCGACGTTGGGACTTTAATCATACCCAATGCCGAGGTTGCATGCCGACGCACTTCCTCTGATGCATCCGTTAGCAACGCAATAAGCGCGTCAACTGCTCCTGCTGCGACAGGTCCCATTTCGCCCAACGCATACGCGGCAGACGCACGAATGTTCTCGCGTTCGTCCACCAACGCAGATATAAGCGCAGGCACAGCAGGTGCACCAACAGCTGCGAGTCCGTGTGCTGCGTCACAGATATGGAGAATTGGCTCCATCTCAAACGCCTCTTTTTCTGCGTCAAGAGCGTTTGTAAGAGATTCAACAGCAGGTTTCCCGATTGCGCCGAGCGCATAGATAGCATTCCGTCGTACCGGTTCATAACAATCTTCAAGCGCATCAACGAGTGCAGAAACCGCCTCGGCAGCATCTTCACGCATGAAACCTAAGGTGTTGGCAGCCTCCATACGTGCGGCTGGATCATCTGTTTTTAGACTTTCAACCGCTGACTGTATATCAATAGTAGCATCTGAGCGGTCAGTTTCATACAGATCGGTTTTTCCGGACATCCAATTCCAGATATAGGTCCAGAGAATCTCGGCATCGTAAGGGACATGGTTTATCTCAGGTGGTTGCCAGATATCGGTCTCGCTGTTCCATGAAGGTGTCGTCGGTTGCTCGGTGCGCATAAAAACAAACTTCATACCGTAGCGATTTAGGGAGATATAGTTCTGAAGGAACGAATGCACCATATCAAAGTGCATAATCCAGACAGTGCCGAGTTCACCGGACATTGGCACAAGGTTCCGATTCAGGAAATTCTCAGGGAGCAGCCGCGTCCCGTTTCCGCCTTCGGCGTGGAGTTCGTGCCGTTGCCGTTCATTATCCAGCATGAATTCTCGGATGTATTGTGTTCCCGGAATAATACAGGTCGGTCCTTGCTCAGCAAGACAGGGTTGTGGATAATAAAAGAGAATTGCCCACCGCGGTGTTCGGTGGCGGGGTCGTTTTCCACCGGCGTGTCCATCTTTGTGAAGCGGCATCATCAACCGTTCTTCGCCATTCTCTTTTCCGCTTGGCGTGGTGCCTAAGAAGTTAGGATGGCAATGTCGATGCGGGTGCATGACATACCCGTTGCCCAAAATGCTGGTAAGTGCGCCGCGCACCTCTGGAGACTCCAAGACTACTTGAAGTTCCGGGACCAAGGGTAAGATATTATTGAGTGGGTTGTGCTGTCGATCACCTCGAAAATCAGCCGCCCCGGCAAAAAGTTCATCTGTCTTGTTATAGATGGTTTCGTGGATGTGTGTCGGCACGTCTGCGGTGACGTTGACATACCCGTTGACAATAAAATGGCGAATCTGTTCATCGTTTAAAAGCTGTTGATTTTTAATTTTTCCTTGCGGTTCGGTCAGCTGGGTTTCATCTATCAAGAACCTTCCGGCATATCTGAAGAAACCTCCAACCCAAAACCCCTCCACTTCGTTACGGGCTGCGTATCAAGAACCTGTGCATAATGTCAGATGCCCATAAATTAAAATTTTTCTAATACCACACCGCTTTATTGACGACGTTTCGCAACGGCTCACCCTCAACGAACCGACGCGCGTTTTCTAAGAAGAGTTCAAACCGCCGCGCCTCAATATTCTCCGCATCTTTGACAGCGATGTGTGGCGTTATCAACACATTCGGCAACTGCCACAACGGACTTTCGGCAGGCAACGGTTCAACTTCAAACACATCCAAACCGCACCCTGCAATGATACCCTGTTTAAGTGCTGAAACGAGGTCAGCGAGTTTCGTTGTCTTGCCACGTCCGATATTGATGAAGTAAACGGTGTTTTTCATCAGGGAAAATCGCTCTTTGTGCCACATCCCGTCGGTTTCCGGTGTGTGCGGAGTCGTGGCTATCACAAAGTCGGCAAGTGGAAGGAGTGTGTCCAGTTCTGCCGGGTCGTGTTTCTCCACAAAAGGTACCTCATACTCCCAGCGCGCGTCAGTACCGATTACTTTCATCCCGAATTCGTTACAGAGACGTGCGGTTTCATGCCCGATCCCGCCAACACCGACAATCAACGCCGTTGCCTGTGCGAGGTCGATGTATCCACTTTTGCGAGCGTTTTTACTCCAGACTCCTTCACGTTGCGCATCCATATAATAGGGCAATCCACGCGCAAGTGCAAGCACGAACATCATAATATGCTGTGCAATATGGTCGTTGTAGATACCGCGTGGGTTACAGACGACGACCGAATGTTCAATCAGTGCAGGGTAATAATAGCCGGGGAAGGGACCCGCAGCAGGGTTCTGTAGCCATCGGAGGTTTTTCGCTAACGGCAATTGTTCAGGTGACACCCAACCGTAGACAGCATCTGCATCTGGAAGGTGTTCAGCGACTGCTTCGTCTGTCTCCGGTAAGACGATGGCATATGCGGGTAATTCGTTGTGAAGACGTTCAGCCCATTCGTGTGATTCCGCGTTCTGCGGCGGCATGACTATGAGTTTAGGCACGGGTTGTGTTCCTCTCTGTAATTTTTCGCTTATTTTAGCATAGTGCTATCAGAAAATCAAGGTTTGCATAAAAAACTTGATTTTCTGCTGGGTTTCAGTATAATAGAAGCATTAACAACCGATCACAACTTTAATTTGACGCTTTGAGAAGCATTATGTCCTTGCCTCTTAAAATCAACTTTGACAAAGGCACTCTCATTCTACAGAATGTCCCAGAGGCACTCGAATCGCAGTTGCCAGACCTCCGTTGGGATGAGCGCACCCTCACCTTCCGTGCTCCCGCCTACCGCTATCGACACATCATCTCGCAGCTGCGCGCGCACGATGCCCCTTATCAAGATACAGTCAGACAGTTCACAGTCGAACCCTTCACACACCAAAAAACAATTTCACCTTATCCGTACCAGACCGAGGCGATTGACGCATGGCACGCCAACGGCAAACGCGGTGTCGTAATTCTGCCTACGGGTGCTGGTAAAACCTTCATCGCAATTTTGCTCATCGCCGATACGCAACGCCCGACACTTGTACATGTACCCACGATTGATCTCATGCACCAGTGGCACACTGTATTGACAGAACACTTTGATCAAGAGATCGGGCTTTATGGCGGCGGTCAGCACGAATTGCGAGACATTACGGTGACAACCTATCAATCTGCGGTCATGCACGCGCCACATTACGGCAACCGGTTCGGCTTCGCCATCTTTGACGAATGCCACCATCTACCGGGGGAACAGTATCAATATGCCGCAATTAGTAGCATCGCTCCGTTTCGGTTAGGATTAACAGCCACACCTGAACGGGTTGACGGGAAAGAGAGTCGGCTCTATGCCCTCGTCGGCGAGTGCTGTTATGAGGCGAAGGTGCAGGAACTCTCAGGGAAAACGCTCTCCGAGTACCGCGTTGTGACCATTGCAGTTGAGATGGAAGATACGGAACGGGTCCGGTACGAGGAAGCGCGCAGTACTTACTTAAATTTTCTCAAACAGGCGAGAATCAATATGGGAACCCCGCGCGGATGGCATACATTCCTCTGGAAAGCCTCACAATCCGCTGAAGGCCGCGCCGCCTTCAAAGCGTATCTTACACAGAAGCAGATCAGTTTTGCCTCATCCACAAAACAGGAGTGGGTGTGGAAATTGCTACAGCGACACCGCGGCGATCGGATTCTTATCTTTACACAGGATAACGACACAGCCTATCAACTCGGCACGCGTTTCTTTCTGCCGGTACTAACGCATCAGACGAAGCTTAAGGAGCGAAACGCCTTTTTGAACGGATTTCGCGACGGCACGTATTCTATCCTTGTCACCTCAAAAGTGCTCAATGAGGGGGTGGATGTACCGGAGGCGAATGTCGCTATCATCGTTTCTGGGAGTGGGAGCGTACGGGAACATGTACAGCGATTAGGACGTATCCTTCGCAAACGGGAAGGTAAACAAGCAGTGCTTTACGAACTCATCTCTAAACAGACCGGTGAACATTTTGTCAACAAGCGACGGAGACAACACCACGCCTACCAGGCAAAGTAGTAGGCACACTCCATGTGCCGTAAAACCACAACACCATGCTTACTAAAGACCTACTCCAATATAAAATTAAAAACGGGCACATTCTACCACAGTTTGTGAATTCAGCTGATAATCAGTTATTGGCAATTGCTGAGCAACTCATCGCTGTTTTTGAAACCTCACCAAACGAGTCGCGCGCAGTACTTTTGGAATCAAGTAAGCACATAATTGATAGCACACCGGGGGCACCTATAATAAAACGTGGACTCGAAAAACTCCTGTTAGATCGGACAGAGTTTGACACTGCACCGAACGAAGAATTGATTGCGTTTCGGCACAAACTCTTTACAGAGACGAGTCGTCTTCTCTCACAAGAACAGTTTGAGGATTACGCAGACTATCAGCAGCATGTGCAAACGCAGTTTGACGAATCTGAACTCGGTGCCAAACTCTACGCGGATTTACCGAGTAGCCAACCGGTCTTGACATTCAATACGCTTTCCGCCGAACGTCTACTTCACCGCTACAACGCCGCGCAGGTACAGGGATTGCTCCTTCATTGTAACACGCTTACGCTAAAACTCGCCGATTCGATGACAGCTGAACTCCGTCAACTGTTCAAATATCTCAGATTCAACCAACTCCTCTCCACAATCCGGAAAGAAGGAGAACTATACGAAATTACAGTAGACGGACCGCTCAACCTCTTTTACAAAACGAAGCGTTATGGTATGAACCTGGCGAATTTCTTTATCGCCGTATTGCATCAACCCAAATGGGGACTCACTGCAGAGATCCAATTTCGAAATAAACAGCGTTATCTGCTATCCCTTGATGAATCGTGTGGGATTAAACCGATTTCACAACAATTTCTGGCATACATACCCGAAGACATCCAACTTTTTCAGGCGATGCTTCAGAATAAAACCGACGACTGGCAGATCCGCCCTGGAAGTCAATTTCTTCCTCTGGCAGGCGACTTCTATTGCTTCCCTGACTATCAACTCGTCCATAAAGGTGGCGTGGAGACCGCCATTGAATTGTTCCATCCGTGGCATCAAGGTCATCTTATTGCGAGGCTCAACACCCTCGCCGAACAGAAAGATGTGTCCCTTATCCTTGGTGTTTCAAAGGAGTTGGAAAAGAATCCCGTGATTGCCGAGGCATTGGAGATATCCGCATATTTTTCGCAGTTCGGTTTCACGTTCCGAGATGTCCCAACAATGCGTACTTTGCTCCCGATCTTGAATTCGCTCGTGTAAAGTAGTGCGAAAAGATGAAATTCCAAAACGTTTGTGGAATCCAGAAAAAATGAACACTGTAGAATTAAATCCCAATCTCAGCGCAGTACCCCACGAGGTAGGACTTTCGGCGGATCGGCTTGCGTGCCTTTCTGCCACCGCACAAGCGTTTATTGATGACGAGCAACTTGCTGGCGCGGTAACGGTTGTAGCGAGGCGCGGCAAAGTAGCACATCTTGAGGCTCATGGCATGATGGACCTTGAAACGAACACGCCGATGCAAAAAGATACTATCTTCCGCATCTACTCAATGACCAAGCCGATCGCCGCCGCTGCAGCGATGATACTCTGTGAAAAAGGGAAACTACAACTGGACGCTCCAGCTTCAACGTATTTACCCGAATTGGGTGGATTGAAAGTCGCAGCAGCGGTAGATGCTGAAACACTCACACTCGTTAAAGCAAATAGGGACATGACCGTTCAAGATCTGATGCGTCACACGGCAGGGCTGCCCGGTGCTGCCCAATACATGGCAGGGCAAACTGCTGTAGATAAACGCTACCGAGAGGAAGGTTTACATCTTCTACATGAATGCAACTTACAGGAAATGGTTGAGCGACTCGGTAGGATTCCATTGTTATATCAACCGGGAACAAAATGGCATTACAGCATCGCTACAGATGTTTTGGGTAGATTAATTGAAGTGGCTTCCGGTCAGTCTTTTGATGTATTTTTAACCGAGCAGATCTTTCAACCGTTAGACATGGTCGATACAGGATTCTATGTGCCACCAGAGAAAATTGCCCGGTTTGCCGGTATGTACAGTCCAACGCACGGTGGAGGCTTGCAAGCTATTGACGCACCGGAGGGCGGAACCGGTAATGTATCTGAAAATAGTTTTAAAAAGAAGCCGAAATTCCTATCCGCCGGTGGTGGCTTAGTTTCTACCGCTGCCGACTTTGCCCGGTTTTGTCTAATGCTTTCAGGTAAAGGCATACTCGCTGGAAAACGGTTAATGACAGCAGAATCCGTGGAATTGATGACGCGTAACCACTTACCAGAGCACCTGATACCCCTCGACAAAAAACCGGATAAGCGTTATGCTGGACTCGGTTTTGGACTCGGTGTCTCGGTGCGCGTGCAACAGACAGATTGGATACCTGCTTCCCAAGTTGGCGAATATGGTTGGATCGGCGGGGCAAGCACAGAATTTTGGATCTCTCCGCGCGATGAATTAGTAACGATCATACTTGTACAGCACATCCCATTTTCCGAACTGAGTGAAAGAGTCAAACCCCTCGTTTACGACGCAATCTTAAAGGAATAGTTTCCACGCTCGATGTGCCTCAGAAACCTCTTTAACTCTCACTGCGAGGCAAACTAAAAACTGACAACCGATAACGACTAAAATGATTATCAAAAACAATCCCGAACACGTAAGCTCAGACCAAATTGTGCTGTTCCCCTTTGACGACTACAGTATCCCGTTTCAACACGGTATGCGGCTACAACTCGTGCCTTACAGAGCGGGCGTTGATCGGACCCGAATTGTGGTACATCCGGGTCCTTCCGGTGCCCCAGACAGTTCCCGCGTTATCTACTATGGATCTGTTCAGCGTGTTGGCGACGAACTCTGGATGTGGTACTTAGCACAAGGAGATGATGATAGTTGGCACCATCGGGTGTGCTTCGCAAAAAGCCGTGATGGTTATAATTGGGAAAAACCGGAACTTGGACTCGTAGAGTATAACGGCTCGACTGGAAATAACCTCGTGGATATCCAAGACGGACAGTACCATATTCAGGCGTGTGTCGTGTATTATGAACCCGATGACTCGGATCCTGCGCGTCGATTTAAAGCCATTATTGAGACCTCCAAATACACTCCAAAATTCGCTGTCATGTTCAGTGAAGACGGACTCCGATGGCACGAAGCCGAACGGCACCCTCACCCACCCTCTTGTGAGATGTCCGGTCTCACAAAATTCAACGGTTGCTACTATCTAACTGCGCACGGCGGTAGCCATATAGGTCCCACACGGCAGATGGTAATATATGCCTCTCACGACTTTGAACACTGGATTGAAGCCTCGTGCTTAGGTTTCAGACGGGGTAACATCCCACCGAGACCTGTAGTATACGGGGCACACCAAGGTGAACAAGTACATCTCGGTGCAGCACTATGGAATCGCGGGAACGTGATTCTCGGCTTCTATGGCCAGTGGCACGGACCAGAAAACAACGACCGACGGCATGTGACAATGGATCTCGGCTTAGTCGTCAGCAACGATGCACTTCATTACCGAGAGCCTATTCCCGATTTTCAGATAGTAGAAGCAGCAGAGGACGACTTTGAACACCTATCCACACCCATGAATTTCAAACACGCTGCACTGATGCAAGGACAAGGCTTTGAAAACGTCGGGGACGAGACGCTTTTCTGGTATGCCCCGTGGCCAGAGCAGATGAGTAACGGTGTTCGGATCGCAACGTGGAAACGCGATCGGCTCGGCTATTTCCAAACAGCTGACATGACCCGGAAAACAGCGCAGCCACCACACGTGATTTCAGCACCTATTGACCTTGAAGGACAGTCTTGCACAGTGTCCTTGAACGTTGATGGATTATCCGAGTATAGTCAGGTTACAGTTGACATCTTAGACGAACGTTTCCAACCACTTGAAGGATATTCCAGAGAAGACTGCCTTCCTCTTACGTCAGGATTTCATCAAAAAGTGAAGTGGAAAAGGGGTGAATGGGTTAAAGGAAAAGAAACGATCCGTGTCCGGCTCAATTATACCGGAATTCGTCCAGAAGATCCGAAAGTGTACGCCATTTACGTCGAAAAAGCACAGACCTCTTGATTTCAACCCTATCTTCTGCTAAAATGTAACGGAACGATGGAGGGAAATTATGAATCTTCTATATAAACGGAGCGCGCTACTGTTAATCATAGGGTTAACGCTCTATCTCACCGGGTGTGCTCCGAAAGTGATACCATATTCCGAAAGCACGGAAGCACCTGAACCCAACGAAGTCGCCATCGCACATTATAATTGGGGCATGGCATCTGCTAAGAACGGCAATTTCGACCAAGCTATCATGGAACTCCACTTAGCTATCCAGAACGAACCGGGGTGGGTAATGCCGCTTTTTACATTAGGCGTTGTCTATGGCAATCAAGGAGAACTCGATAAAGCGATTCAAGCGTGGGAGCGCGCCACGCAGTTAGATGCTGATTTTGCAAAGGCACATTATAACCTCGCTGTTGCGTATTTACACAAGGAAGAAAAAACACGATCCATTGCATCCCTGCGTAAAGCGATTCAGATAGACAAAGAGGCTCTTCCCTCCGCAAAAGCGGACCCCGCATTTGATAGCATCCGTAATACCCCGGAATTCCAAGATATTTTAACGAATTAGGTTTTGCGCCGCTTTTTCCGCTATCAAGAGCAGCTTCTGACGAAGTTACGCGTATCTTTAGTTAATCAAGAAAATCAAAAATGGCACGCTATACGACCCTTTCATCAACAGAACTTGCGCGCATTGTCGCGCAATACCCAATCGGTACATCACTAAAACTTGAGGAGATCCCAGGGGGGTTCGGCAATAGTAATTTTAAACTGACAACCACAAACGGTGAGTTTCTACTGAAAATTTGCGACGAGAAAGACTCAGCAGAACTCAATATGCAAATCTCGCTTTTGCAGCACCTCTATCAGCACGCTTATCCGACGGTATACCCGATTCTAACGAAAGACCAGAAACCTTTAATTCATGAGACGTTTGGAAGTGTGATGCTCTATCCGTTCCTGCAAGGCACACAACCGCACCCCTCACCGAATACACTGGCACAACTCGGTGAAGCGTTGGCAAAACTGCATCGCATCCCACCAATTGCTGGACTTCCGCATTTTCCGATGGGAATATCACAAATGCGACCTTTTTTTCAAGAGGTGCGAGACACACCATTTGCCACACATCCGTTCATTGAATCGCTAAAGTCGCAATTGGAATCAATGGAACCGCAACTTAATGCTTCGCTTCCGATCGGACTTTTACACGGTGATCTCTTCTTAGATAACACACTCTTCAAGGGTGAGCAGATGGTTGCCATCCTTGATTTCGAGGAAGGGTGTTATGACACACTGCTAATCGACATCGGAATGACAATCATCGGGTGCTGTTATACACCACAACACCAACTGATTTTAAAGGCTGTGAGTCGATTTTTGGATGCTTACAACGCAGTGCGTCCGTTAACAGAAAGCGAATGGCAGCATTTGGATGACTTCGTTCACTACGCCGCGCTTTCAATAGCGTTCTGGCGATTTAGACAATTTAACATCCGTCGTCCAGACGCGCAGCGCGCGAATGCGTATCAGGAAATGATAACCCGCAGTGCTCAATTTAAGCACCATCAGTCGAAACTTTGTGCTCAACTTTAGAATTAACATTACATTATCGCAGTGTAGGAGAAGGAACACACGTCAAAGTCTAAGCGTCTGAAATTCCTCCGCAAGGTAAAATTAAAAGATGTCTTTAATACGATTAGAAAAAGTCACTAAACTCTACGATCCAGACCTAATTCTGGACGACATTTCGGTTTCAATTGAACACGGCGATAGAATTGGATTAATTGGCCGTAACGGAACTGGAAAAACAACGTTAATTAAAATTATTACCGGTATGCTCGCCAATTTTAAAGGCAAAGTCGTGTCCGCGAAGGGGCTGCGTATCGGGTATCTTAGCCAAGAACCAGATCTCGCGCGCGACTGTACGTTAAGACAGGAGATGCTCAAGGTTTTTGAAAAAAGGCGTGCGCTTGAAGACAAGATGCTCCTACTCGCAGAGGAGATGGAAACACAGCAAGCCCCACATCTTTTAGCAGAGTATGCCCGGATTCAAGAGCAGCATGAACGCCTCGGCGGTTACGACTATGAACACCAAGTTAACCGAATTCTCGGTGGCTTAGGTTTCGCTGAATCGGATTTCAATCTCCCCATTCGTGTACTAAGCGGCGGTCAGAAGAGCCGAGCAACACTCGCAAAATTACTCCTCGAAGCACCGGACCTGTTGCTTTTTGACGAACCGACAAATCACCTCGATATTAAAGGAATTGAGTGGCTCGAAAATTATCTCAATATCGAATACAACGGTGCAGTCCTTGTCGTCTCCCACGACCGATACTTTTTAGACAAGGTTGTCCGAAAGGTTTGGGAACTCGCAGAACATAAGATAAAAATATATCGTGGAAACTACTCCAAGTACGTCGAAACCAAAAGCGTTGAAAAGTTAGTTGGAGAACGCGCATTCAAGAAACAGCAGGCGTTTGTTGAACACGAAGAGGAATTTATTCGCCGCAATATCGCAGGACAGCGGACACGAGAAGCACAAGGTAGACAGAAAAAATTAGCGCGATTGGAGAGAGTCGAAAAACCTAAAGCCGATGCGCGTACTCTCAAACTCAACTTTACACCTGAAACCCGCGGTGGGAACGACATTCTTCGATGCGAAAATGTCGGCAAAGCATTCGGTGAAAAGACAATCTTCAAAGATCTGAATTTTGAGGTGTACCGTCGTGATATTGTCGGAATTGTCGGGGCAAATGGTACGGGAAAAACGACACTTTTCCGTATGATTTTGGGGGAGGAATCCGCTACAGAAGGCGAAATGTGGGTAGGTCCGACGCTGAAGTTTGGATACTATACGCAAGAACTGGAGGGACTCAACCCAGATAATGAGATCATTGACGAAATCTGGGAACTGCGTCCACAACAGACACACGGCGAAATACGGAGTTTCTTAGGTAAGTTCTTATTCTCCGGTGATGACGTTTTCAAACGGATCGGGAACCTGAGTGGCGGTGAGCAGAGCCGTGTACTCCTCGCCAAGTTGCTATTAGCAAACGCCAACGTGCTTTTACTTGATGAACCGACGAACCACCTTGACATACCAGCGCGTGAGGCATTAGAAGCAGCACTGGCGGAATATCCAGCAACGCTCTTTATTATTTCTCACGATCGGTATCTCTTGAACAGCCTTGCGACGAAACTCCTGATTTTTGATGGGACCCCTGGAGGGACAGCGAACCTCTTTGAAGGCAACTATGCCGAGTACATAGCACAACAAGAACATCAAGAAAATCCGCAACCGAACGAAAATATTCAAGAACCACAACCTCCACAAACGTCTCCGCAGAAAAGCAAGTCAAAATCGAAGCGAAAGCGGAAGATAAAAGCGCAACGTCTCGTGGGTAGCAATTAAAAAACGCAAATTTTCCGAAAAATGTGCATAATTTTATCGAAATACGCAGTTTTGGGTAAAAAATACGCCAAAATTGAACATTTTTCGCATTTTAATTTGACATTCGGACAAAACGGGCGTATAATTATTATATCGTATGCGACGGAAAATGTATCTGATGTAGGACACATAATTTTATCGCAAGTCTTTTCGACTTGCCCGTTTCAATATAGGCTTAATAGTTAGCATTCATACCTACTATTAATCTACAACTCTACAATACCCAAAATGTCTAAAGATCCGGAATTCCATAATGAGATTGATGTCGTAATGCGTGTGATGCGTCATGCGCAAGCGGCTGTCAGATCCAGATTTGTTCAAGAAGTCGTCCCGAATCGCCTGACGATTGTCCAGTTTAACGCCCTGCAACACCTTCATTGGTATGGTCGTGATGCTGGTATGTCGGTGAGTGAGCTGGGTGAGCACTTGGGTCTCGCCCATAACACAACATCTGGCTTAGTGAGTCGTCTGGAACGACATGGTTGGGTAGTCCGTCGTAAATGTGATAAGGACCGGAGACGCGCTCGGATTCAACTCACGCCGCAGTCTGAAAAACTTTTCCGAAAGGGTGTAGAACACGCGGCAGATTTTTGGCAAAGCACTTTTGGGCAGTTATCCACCCAAGAACGCGAAAGCCTGATTGAAAGCCTGAAACGGTTGAAACAGGTAATGGCGAAGCCGGTGTGGCCAAGTTATGCGCAATTACACCCCCGCGATGCGAATCATCTCCAAAAACGGTTTGAAGCCGACTTGGACGAACTCGCACAAGCAAAACTGAAACTTGTCGGGATGCGATTGATTCTCGCGCAAATCGCGGAAAAGCAGAATGAACATGAACTCGCAGCGTACTTGAACCAAGCCGCCTCCGAGGAAATCCGTCATACGAACCAACTGTTGAGTCTACTCGGCCGTGGTGAAAATATGGAGGTGCTACTCTCAGCACTCGCCCATGAAGACAATGTAGTCTATGAGGAACTGGTCGCCTTGCTTGAGACCACTCCGCATGCTGAGGAAGACGAAGAATTAATACTTTTACAACAGATGGTTCAAGATAGCCAAAGATATAAACGTTGGTTTTGTAGTGTTTATAAACAAACGAATCAGTGACTACTATTTTGTCAATGGCCACCAGAGTTTCTGGTTTTTGGTTTCCAAAAGAGCCAGAAACCGATCTTCCGGCTAATGACGCTTAAGAGGAGAACATGCAGTCCCAAAGCCCCGAAAGCCTTCCTCCAGAGTGTTACAATGATACCGAACTGATTGAGCGATTTCAACAAGGCGATACCGCCGCATTTGATACGCTCTTTACCCGCTATCAGAAACGCACCTATCGCTTGGTGCAACGCTTCATCTCAAACCGCGAAGATGCCTTGGACCTCACGCAAGACGCTTTCATACGCGCCTACCAAGGCTTAGGCGATTTTAAGAGCCAGTGCCAGTTTTATAGCTGGCTTTATCGAATCACAGTCAATCTCTGTATCGATTTCTTAAGGAAAAAAGCGAGATCAGAGGTGCTCCTGTACGATTCTGATGAATCGGGAGAATTGCCGATGGCAAACATCGCCGATCCGCGCTCCGAGTCACCAGCAAAAGCGGTTGAGAATAAAGAGTTGAGAACCTATATCCGGAAAGCTGTCCGCCGACTCCCACCAAAGCAACGGCAAATCTTCATTTTGCGACATTGGGACGGTCTCTCGCTTAAAGATATTGCGGCAGTCGTTGGTAGATCCGATGGCACAGTCAAGGCACATCTGCTGCACGCGCATCGGAACCTCCGCAAACATCTACGTCCCTACCTACAAGAAGAAGATTCCTAAAAGTTTCTGTATGCGCGCTGGATAAGCGCGCATACTCCCGTCGTGTAGACAAGCACGAAACCCCGCGCCGAAATAAAAGAACAAGGCTGTGGGCTATGCGTCCGCGGTTTCTTCTGCTGCAAAGAGTGCTTCAACGAAATCCGTGCCTGCGAAATCCCTTAAATCGTCAAGTTTCTCACCGATCCCAATGAGTTTGACAGGCGCACCTATCTCCGCATTCACAGCAATCACGATCCCGCCCTTTGCTGTCCCATCGAGTTTCGTAACAGCGACACCGGTAATCGGCACAGCCTCGTTGAAAATCTTCGCCTGTATCAAAGCGTTCTGACCCACTGTCCCATCCACAACAAGTAGTACCTCATGCGGCGCGCCATCATGTGCCCCTCCCATCACACGTCCAATCTTCGCGAGTTCATCCATCAGCGGCTTTTTGGTATGCAGCCGCCCAGCGGTATCTACAATTAGCACGTCTGCATGGCGATGCTTCGCTGCGTGAATTGCATCAAAAACGACAGCGGCAGGTTCAGCATTCTCGCCACCACGAATGAGTTCGGCACCTGCACGCTCACACCAGATCGCGAGTTGATCTTCTGCTGCTGCGCGAAACGTATCGCCTGCAGCAACAAGCACACGTTGCCCGTCTGTGGTCAAACGGCTCGCGAGTTTACCAATAGTCGTTGTTTTTCCGGCACCATTCACACCGAGAACTAAAATGGTATACGGCTTTTCATCATTAACCTGTAACGGCATATCCTCACCAAGCAGCTTCAGAATTTCCGATTTTATGACCGATTCCAACTCTGAAGAATCACTCAACCCCTCTGCCTTTACCCGCTCCCTCACATTATCCATTAACGTCAATGTCGTATCAACACCTACATCTGCTTGGATCAAAATCTCCTCGATTTCCTCCATCAGGTCCTCGTCAATTTTTCTACCAATTCGGAGGAGTCCTGATAATTGCGACATCAGTTGGTTTCGAGTTTTCGTCAAACCGGACTTGAGCCGATTAAACCAGTTCTCCTGGTTACCTTCAGCATCGGATTCTTCGCGGCTTTCACCACTACTTTTAAATAAATTTCTGAGCATTATCTCCCCTTTTTTGTATTGAGTTGTATTAGTGGCTTCAGTAGCAACAGCGTCTGAATTTTCTACACCCATATAATACTGTAACAGCAGTCAGAAAGGCAAACGAAAATTAGTTGCCAGTAAACCCAAATTCCCATCAGGTCGTTTCTTGATGAAAAAGAAAGAATAGAAATCGTACAAATTACCTTGAAATGTTCGCTATTTTGTCTTATACTAAATTGTGTCCTAAAGATAGTTTGTCCTATTATTACACTTTGGATTACTAAAAACATATCCTTGTAGAAATTGGTTGAGGGACACCTCACCAAGGAAATAAAGAAATCATCTACTAAAAATTGAGGTATCCATAATGAAAACGCAAACACGAAAGCTGCTATCCAGCCTAACATTTATACTGATCGCCACTTTAATTTTCACTGCCTGCGCCGAAAAACAGTTGGAAGAACTCATTGAACAGCAGGACGAAGAAAAAACAACAGACACAGCGGAACCAACCCAACCTGAAGAACCGGTAGTCGCCCTTCCTGGCTTACCCGAAGATGTGGCTGGCTATACCCAGTGGCTGAAATTAAACGCTGAACCTATACCGCCTGCACCTGGCGGTGATCCGCACAACGGCACAAAAAATGTTTATGTCAATAAAACCCGGGAAGACATCGCACCGAACGGTGAACAGCAGTTTCCATACCCGGATGGCAGTATCGTTGTAAAGGAAGCAAACCGTCCTGGTAAGGACTACGTCGGACTCATCGCGATTATGCGGAAGAAAGCAGGCGTAGACCCTGATCACAACGATTGGGAGTTCATTGAATACGTCCGAGACGCGGCAGATGCTGAGTTCCGTGTCTTCGCCGAAGACCGTGTGTGTTGGAGATGCCACGCCGGAGTTGAAGACATCGATTATGTTTTCACAGAACTTGATTAGTACGCATGCTGGCGGGGTTCTTAGGGGAAACACCCAAGCAAAAACACCTCGCCAGCAGCATCTCCCGTTATATCATAAAAACACAAGGAGGATCATTTGAACACACATTATAATAACTGTGTGCGGTGCTTTAGCCACACTACCTCACGATTAAAACATTTGAATATATCCGGTGTCTCGCTATCGTTCCTACGGTTCGCATTCATAGCCTGTATCGCGCTCAGCCTTTTTTTGCCCACTGATACAGAGGCGCGTCCTGAGTTTGCGACCGAACTTGAGAAAGAGTGTAGTTTTTGCCACCTTGACCCAGCAGGCGGTGGTCCCCGAAATCGCATCGGTGAAATTTTTGAAGAGAACTATTTTGAATTTCCCGAAGACTTTGACATGGAAGCCGTGACGGAAGAAGCCAAGGAGGTAGTCAAACAACTCACAACATCGCTTGACTTCCAGACTGCATTCATCAAAACAACACATGTTGACGAAGAGCAAAATACTATAGCCAGCTGTAATTCATGCCATTCCTCGATTGACAGATTTCTGCTGATGCAAGCGGAAGTAACGTTCAACGCACAAGCCTCAGAACACATCAGACTCACACTTTCTAATAATGCGGGAACAACGATGAATGCGTTCGCAACGGTAGATGCTATCCCGAAACACCTCTATGTCAAAGTGGGGCAATTCCGGCTCCCGTTCGCCATTAAACAGAAGGATCACAACATACTCGTCCGAGAAGGTTATGGACTCGGTTCTAACAAACGAGATGTCGGGGTTGAACTCGGCGGCAGTGCGGGTAAAGTTTTTTACAATGCGGCTTTCTTTAACGCCGATAATGCTGCAGCGAAAGGCGGACTCGGCACACTTGGTGCGCAACTCGGACCGGTCAGAGCAGGTATCTCTGGTATACTCGAAAAACCCGGTGAAGACTGGGAACGTCTTATTGGTGCATTTCTCACCGCCTCCTACGCGGGTCTGAGTGTCGAAGGAGAATTCAATTTTGGAAACAGTGGAGAAGTTGCCTCCTTCGCATCGGATGACACCGACTCAAAGGGATACTATGTCGGTGCAAAATATCGCGTCCTGCCCCAACTCACTATAGCAGGTCGATACGGATTGTTCGATCCAGATAGGACAGTTAAGGGGGACGCAAGCCAGCGGGTGACACTCAGTGCCCAATACAATTTCATGGAAAACGGGGCAATCTCGCTGTTTTACTGGGCAAACCTCCCGAATGCTGACCGTGGCGAGGATGATACTATCGGAGACAAAGGGACATTACGTCAACTTCAAGGTACAGACCAGATTATTTTGATGTCACGGTTCTGGTTCTGAAGATCGTCCACTATAGAATACAGTTTGCCTTGAAACCACACTAAAATGTTACTTATAGGGACGGATACAGATGTCCGTCCCTATGTGTTTATATTTACACATAATGCCACCTAAAGACACTTTTCTAATCTTTTTTTAACGCGTTTGAATCCCGCCGAAATCTGGCTATCCTATCTTAAACCTATCTTATAGTAGAATCCATAATTAACTTTACACTTTAGTAGGCGCGGTTCCAAACCGCTCCTACCAGGGGTGTGAATATATTTTCGGGATTTACTATAAACACTCAATACTAAACTTCTAAAACTTTGGCATGAAAATTGCTTAACCTATCCAGTATCTTTTCCTAACTATATTCGTTAAAAAGGTTATAAGTTATAAGTGCGCTGCGCTTTATAGTAGAACTCGTAATTACTTGGACACTAATGCAAGGGCGAGGATAGTAGAAGAAACACCCCAGCAAAAACTCCCTCGCCAGCGGCGGTGGGGCTCTTGTTCACTGACGGACTGTAAACATATTTTCGGATTTTACTATAACTTATAACCAACAACTCTAAAGTAAAGGAGGCACTTCTCATGGTGTTTTCCAAACTTTCCAAAAATCTTTCGGCGGAGCCTGAAAACCGAAATTTGTTATTAAAAAGTTTAATCGGGGTCATAGGATTGATGACGCTACTCCTCGGTGCCTGCCTTTTCTACATTGTGCGGGGAAATGTGGGTGCCAAGACGCGATACAGCGTTAACACTTTCGCGCCACAAGGAGAAGTCCCACAATGGACTGATTTTTCGATCACTTTTTCGGAGGGAATCGTTGATAAATCGCGTGTTGGAACAGAAGTCCCAGCGGAAGCCCTTCGGTTCACACCTGCCGTTCAAGGCACTGCTCGCTGGATAGCACCCGATAGAATAGGTTTCTTTTTAGACGCACCTTTAGCCCCTTCCGCACAATATACTGTCGAACTCACACCAGAACTTAACCCATCTGAGACCTTCCTACTCACTGGACAAAAAGAATTTAAATTTGCTACCGAACCTTTTGCAGTTCAGCAAACACGCATGGAATTCAGCACCAACGACGCCCGTGAACACGCGACAGGCTTCGGGACAATCGCATTCAATTACCCCGTAACGACTGCCGATTTAAAGGCACATCTCTCTATTGAACTTGATGATGGTACAGAAATTCCCTATCAGATTGAAACCAACACAGCAACAGCACGGACAGTAACATTCGAGACGAAACGGATAAAACGTGGCAACGCAGACCGAGAGATAAAAGTCAAGATTGAGAAAGGTTTCAAATGCACAGGTGGACAAATCGGTCTCGAAAAAGCGAACGTTACACCCGTAATACTCCGTGGTAAAGGGACACTCGGTGTAACATATTCAGATGTCCGGGAAAGCGATGGCACCCCGTATATTTCAGTCAGTTTTAGTGCCCCTGTACTCAGCGATACTATCGAATCTTATCTCGAACTTACACCCGCAGTAGACTATCAAGTGACATCCGACTACCGGAACATCGAAATCCATGGCGATTTTAAGCGACGTACCACCTATTCACTGAAAATTCGGCGCGGTTTGACATCACGAAACGATGCAGTCTTAAAACAGGATTATATGACAAGGCTGAAAATCCCGGACCTCCGTCCGCAGCTTCGGTTCCTCGGTGACGGCTTCTTCCTTGCCAGGAAAGGACACCTCAACCTGGGGCTCGCGACGATTAACGTCAAACGCGTGGAACTTGATATTGAAAAAGTTTTTGCGAATAATCTCATCTATGTTTCGAGATTAGACCGATGGAGTCGCTGGAGCCGGAATTTAGGCAAGTCTATTCACTCGGAAGTACTTGATGTCCCCCCGCAATTGAACGAAGAGGTAACAACACCGATCTCTTTAGAAGATTACCTCTCAGACGAACACGTCGGTATCTTCAAGGTCGTCGCGCGAAATGCAGATAGACAGTGGAACAGCGCGCATCAATGGTTGGTCATCACAGATTTGGGTATTAGTGCTAAACGCGCCGGGGATAACTTATATGTTTGGGTGAAGTCCCTTGCGACGGGTGCGCCTGTGCCTACGGCGCGTGTCCAACTCATCAGCGACAATAATCAGACGCTGCTCAGCGGTACAACCAACTGGGCAGGATTTGTGGAATTTACTGAGGTCGCAGAGAAGACAGAAGACTTCATACCGTTTATGATTACGGTCGCGAAACGTGACGATCTCGCCTTTATTCAATTAGACAAGCATGAAATCGCAACAGCAGACTTTAACATCGCAGGACCTGCCTATCTGCAAAAAGGTTATGAAGCGTTTCTTTATACAAGCAGAGGGGTCTATCGACCGGGTGAGACTGTTCAACTCGCTGGCGTTGTCCGAGGACCGAAGCAGGTGACACCCGAACCGATCCCCACTCGCATCAAAATCCTCTCACCAGACGGCAGAATCATGCGAGAATTAAGGCAGCAGACGAACAAAAGTGGTGGCTGTGAGGTAAAAATTCCGATTCCTGACTACGCGCTAACAGGCAACTATATTGCTAAGATGCAAATTGCTGATCGAGTCGTTGGAAGCGTGCAGTTTCAGGTCGAAGAATTCATGCCAGACCGTATGAAAGTCGCGATAACCGTTGATAAATCCTCTTATAAACTCGGAGAAGAACTCAGCATTGAAGTCAACGCTATGAATCTGTTCGGACCAGCAGCCGTCGGACGGAAAGTTCAGGCTTCATGCCAACTGCAAGCAGTTCCGTTTGTCGTTTCCGATGATGCGATGGATGCTACAAAATGGCGTTCCTTCGTCTTTGGCAATACCAGACAATTTGAAAGCCAACGGATTGAATTAGGAGAAGCCAAAACCGATGCAGAGGGTAAAGCACGTTACCAATTCACTATTCCTGAAACATTGAAAGCACCCTCTTTACTCAACGGTATTCTAACAGCAACTGTCAGCGAGGTCGGCGGCAGAGCTGTCACTGCTTCAAACCGAGTTGTTATCCATCCGTACTCACATTACGCCGGGGTTCGGCGGGCAACTACTGGAGCGGTAAAAATTAACCAACCGCTTCGCTTCGATTACATAGCCGTTGACGATACCATGGCAGTTACACCGGGTAGAGCCTTAAAACTAAGTCTCCACAAAGTCCATTGGAATACGATACTTCGGCAGAACGCGGCAGGACGTTACGAGTACGTCTCCGAACCACAAACGACAGAGGTGAAAACATACGCACTCACTTCAGCGGAAACAGAACAAACAGCGACATTCACACCTACAGGCTATGGTGAATACCGCGCTCGCCTTGAGGACATCGAATCAACGGCAACAGCAGAAATAGGATTCTACGTGAGTGGATGGCGAAACACCCCGGTCTCTATGGAACATCCTACCCGATTAGACTTAGTGCTTGACAAGCCAGCCTATCGTCCGGGACAGACAGCAAAACTGAATATCAAGGCACCGTTTCCCGGTACACTCCTGCTCACTGTCGAACGAGAACGAGTGCTCAGTCACCGGACAATAGTAATGAAAGAAAATACAGCAACCGTGTCAATTCCGGTACGTGAGGGGTATAAACCGAACGTCTACCTCTCAGCAACGCTGAAACGAGCCATCCCCATGGATACGGTATCACAACCAGGCAACAAGTCGCTTCTCCCAGCCCGCGCGTTTGGTGTGATTCCTTTAAAAATAGATGCGACGCGAAGACGACTCTCAATTGAAATGTCGCTCAAGCCTGATAACGATCAGCAAGAACAAACACCTCTTACTGATAGCCGAGGACTGATGGTTTCCGATAGCCAATTGGAGGCAGCTGTTCGTCCAAACAGCGAGATAAACATAGCGTTCGAGGTCCATGGTAGACGCTCTTGGCAGAAATACGATGTCTGTATAGCAGCTGTTGATGAGGGGATCCTCGCGTTAACCGACTTCCAAACACCTAACCCTCATGATTTTTTCTATCAACAACGCGGGTTAAAGACACGCTCTTTTGATCTGTATAGTGGGATTTTACCTGAAATCGCGGATGTCACCGACAACGCAAGCACAGGTGGTGATGGAGCAGGCGCACGTAGATTAGGAAGGAAGCGGCTTAATACGAGCAGTATCAGGCGTGTAAAACCGGTTTCACTCTGGTCAGGATTTGTGCAAACCGATGGAAATGGGCGCGGTACTATAAAATTCAAGATTCCGCAGTTCAATGGGAAATTGAGGTTGATGGCAGTCGCTTTCGCTGGAGCAGACTACGGTGCCACGGAAGCGTACCTGACCATCCGTGAACCTATTGTCTTAACACCGACTTTCCCACGATTCCTCGCAGGCGGCGATAAGGTCCGGGTTCCAGTTACCCTTTTCAACGGCACAGGTGAGGATGGAGAATTCACCGTCAAATTGCAAGCATTGGGGGACGTGCAACTACTCTCAGCCAGTACCATCAATACCGCTGAACCAACGCCTGAAAAGACACCAGAACAACCGGCACAACCGTCAAAAACAGAGTCTTCACTATACGAACTGAGTGTGGACAAGCAAGTTGAAGCAGGCAGCGAGACACAAGTCTTTTTTGACATTCGTGCTCAGGATGCGCTCGGAGAAGTCAATTTCAATCTATTTGCAGAAGGTAATACTGAAACAACGCAAATGGATGTGAAGCTGCCGCTGCGCTCTGTTGCACCACCCGTCACAAAAACAGGACACGGGGTGGTACGCGCGGGCGAACCGGTTGATTTTATTCTTCCCGCGAACTTAATAGCCAATTCGTCGGATTTTAGTTTGACACTATCACCGTTTCCAAATATCGCGTTTTCGGACAGTCTCCGTTATCTTGTCGGTTATCCACACGGATGTCTGGAGCAGACAACAAGTAAAGTTTTCCCGCTGCTCTATTTCAGTGATCTGGCACGGAGCGTCGAACCGATGCTCGCAGCAGAAGATTCGGTGGACTACTATATTACGTCGGGTATCACAAAACTTGAAAGTATGCTGATGTCGAACGATCAGTTTTCGTACTGGCCCGGTGGCACTTATGTTAATCCGTGGAGCAGTATCTACGCGTCTCACTTTCTTGTTGAAGCCCGAAAAGCTGGCTACGAAGTAGCAGACCGTGTTTACGACGCGATGCTTGAAGGTTTAAAAACACGAGCAAAATTTTCACCTGACATGGAAGGCGAAAATGATGCTAAAAAGGTAAAGGCAAACATCGCGCTCGCGACCTATGCGTCTTATGTCTTAGCAGCGGCTGGACAACCGGATCGCGGCACGATGCACTATCTGAAAAACAGAGGGGCAAGTGGTCTCAGTGATTACAGTCACTTTCAACTTGCCGGTGCATTTGCGCTTAGTGGCGAATTGGAAACTGCCCTTTCAATGCTACCGGTATCAGTATCGCCAAGTTTTAATGGTAAGAGCAACCCAGGATGGGAAACCGGTGGAACATTTAATTCACCGATTCGCGCGCAAGCGATTATGTTGGATGTACTTGCCGAAGTTAATGAAAACCATCCGTCCATTCCGATGCTTGTCAAGAACCTGAGTGAAGCCGCCTCCGACGGAAAGCGGTGGCGGACAACACAAGATAATGCCTTCGCGTTCCTTGCACTCGGTAAGATTATGAAAAAACAAGCAGACAGGAATTATACTGGTACCTTCAAACTCAACGGCGAACACTTCGCTGACTTTGATGCGACTGAGACGCGCTACACCGATGCCGCATGGGACGGTGCGCGTATACAACTCAATGTTGAAGGCGAAGGGAGTTGCTACTACTATTGGAGTGCGTTCGGCATCCAACGCGATTCGTTTATTGAAGAATATGAACGTGAATTACAGGTCCGCCGTCGGTATTTTAACAAAAATGGTGAGGAACTCACTGGCACGTTTGTACACGGCGACTTAATCGTCTCAGAGATAACGGTCAAAGCACTGACAGCTAATCTGGAAAATGTCGTCGTCGTCGATATGTTACCAACAGGCTTTGAGATTGAGAACCCGCGCTTGGAATCCCGAGCAGGCATTCCATGGCTGAAAGCACAAGGTTTCAAACCCGACTATATCGACATTCGCGACGATCGACTCATCTTCTTCGGTACGTTCCCGCGCCAACGTGAACGTAAATTCTATTACGCGCTAAGGGCAGTGACACAAGGTGAATTTACTTTGCCCCCCATCGCAGCGGAAGCAATGTACGATCCGACAAAATCTGCTGTGACGGGTAGTATGAATATCAAAGTGGTTACAGAGTGATGAAAAGGAATAGCCATCAGCAGTCAACAATAAACGGTCAGGAAAGAAAGGGGCTGGGGAATAGCCGTCAACGGTTAACCATCATTCGTCAGTTTCTATTACTGATAGTTGAAAACCGATGGAAAGCGATGGCTATTCTGCCTCTCTTTATTATTGTCCTTTTTACGATAGCGAACTGGTGTTTCCCGTTGCCCAAAACTCGTCTCCATCCGCCCCCCTCTCGGATTGTGTTAGATCGAAACGGGGAATGGCTTCGCGCGTTCTTAGCGGACGACGGGATGTGGCGATTTAGTCATCAGGCATCAGTAGTCAGCAGAGAGAATGGAAGAATGGAAGAAAAGAAGGATGGTGAGGTTCCAATCTTCCAATCTTCCAATCTTCCAACCAAACGCCGAAAGCCGAAAGCCGATGGCTATTTTGGCATCTCCCCACTATTACACGAGGCAATGCTAACAACAGAGGACAGATGGTTTTACTACCACTACGGGATCAATCCGGTGTCTATGGTAACTGCCCTCTACGATAATGTCAAAGCCGGAGAGGTAGTACGCGGTGGTTCAACCATCACTATGCAGCTTGCTCGACTGATGGAACCGAAAGCCCGGAATGTCCCAAACAAACTGATTGAAATGTTTCGTGCAATCCAACTCGAACTGGCATATTCTAAATCTGAGATCCTAAACCTTTACTTTAACATGCTTCCCTACGGCGGGAATATTGTTGGAACAGGGGCAGCCACCCGGTTTTATTTTAACAAACCGCAGCACGCGATAAGTCTTGGTGAAGCAGCGCTCCTCGCTGCTATTCCGAACGCACCCGAACGTTTGCGTCCAGACAGATTTCCAGAAAATGCCCGGCACGCGCGAGCGAAAGTGCTGAACCACCTCCGTGCACGCGGACAGATTTCCGGACAGCAGTGGCAAGAAGCACTGCGAGAACCTATACCGACAAAACGTCACCCACTCCCATTCAAAGCACCACATCTCTCACGTATGTTGGCTAACGGAAACCGATGGAACACGGAGACTACAACAGATGGTAAAATATACACGACAATAGATGCGAAAGTCCAAGAGACAGCAGTGCGCATCCTTCGCGAATATCTGAACGCGTCCGCTGTTAGCATTGCGGATTCCCGTCGTTTGCAGTCGCATACCGCAAGCACAGGTGCCATCGTCGTTATGGATACGCAAAGTCGCCACGTCTTGGCAATGGTAGGTTCCCACGATTTTTTCGATCGGAGTGCATCAGGTCAGATAAACGGTACACTCGCTCCGCGTTCCCCGGGGTCCACACTTAAACCTTTCGTCTACGCACTCGGCATCGAACAAGGTTTGATTACGCCAGAAACACTGCTCTTTGATGTCCCTGTTACATACAGTGGATATGAGCCGGTGAATTATGATGGCACGTATAACGGCTATATTACCGCTCGTCAGGCACTTGCTCACTCCCTCAATGTCCCTGCCGTGAACCTCCATGCACGCCTGAAAAATAGGACGCTGCACGCTTTTCTTAAACAAGCAGGTATCTCCACACTTGCACCTGCGAAAAAGTATGGACTCTCTATGGTTCTCGGTGGCTGCGAAGTAAACCTACTTGAGTTGACAACACTTTACGCAGGACTGGCAAATATGGGAGAATTCGCACCTTATCAAATAGTCAGCAGCCGTCAGTCAGCAGCCGTCAGCGGTCAGCAGCCGTCAGAAAACCTTCTTGCTGATGGTTTCCGACGGTTGAAGGAAACCGAAGGCTCCGAAGGCTATTCACAACGTTTACTCCGAAAAGAGACAAGTTTCATTATAACGGAGATGCTAACGACCTCACAATTGCCGGTCAATACTGTCAAAAACCCAGAAGCCTTTGAAGTGACGATGAACCTACCGAAGATTGCTTGGAAAACCGGCACCTCTTATGGACATCGGGACGCGTGGTGTATCGGGTACTCACCGAAATTAACAATCGGTGTGTGGCTCGGCAATTTTGATGGAAAAGGTGCTCCGATGTTGAGCGGTGCAGACGCAGCAACGCCTGTTCTATTCGCACTCTTCAATGCCCTCACAGGACAAGACACACATCGTTGGTTTACACAGCCTGAACAACTGAAGATGCGAGAGGTGTGTGCACTCACAGGTGCGCCTCCCTCACCACACTGCCCTACGCGTAAAAACGATGTATATATCCCCGGTATTTCGCCTGTTAAAGTCTGTACAATTCATAAAAGTATTTATGTTGACGACGTTACCGGATACAGCCTCTGTTCCCACTGCCGGAATCTTCCTTCCAATAGCAGCCAGCAATCAGCAGTCAGCAGTCAGCAAAGAGAGCGTTCTGTGGCTGCCACAAATATCTCTTTAACCGATAACCGAGAACTGGCAACCGAGAATTATAAAAAAGTATTTGAAGAGTGGCCCGCCGAGGCGGCGACATGGTTGGCAAAAAATGGGTTTGCTGTGCCAGTGCTTCCGAAGCACAACCCATTGTGTACGGGCACAATTGCCGGAACCGCACCGGTTATCCTATCTCCGACAAAAGACACAGTATACTATATACGGGATGGCGTACCGTTAGCGCACCAAAAAATTCAGCTGTCCGCCTCAACGTCTAATCGGACACAGGAACTATTTTGGTTTCTGGATGGTGAATTGATTTTCAAGGGGAATGCAGGGCAGCCGTACTGGCTCACACCTATCAAAGGGGAACACGTAATCACTTGTGTGGATGCGGAGGGGCGTTCAGCAAGCCGCCCACTCCACATTTCAACTTTTTAAAGGCTATCAACCGTCAGTAAAGACGCAAGCATTACAGAACGTCTTTTTTCTTTCTGATTGCTGACCGCTGACGGCTAATGACTATAAATCCGACTTGAGTTTGCCCCAAGTCGTCGCCAATTTTCCATCTGCCTCCACTGCCAAGGCTCTATCCATACTGGCTTTGACCTCCTCAGCAGTGAATGCGACACTCCAAATCTTAAATTCATCAATAGCACCTTTGAAGAAATTGCTATGGCCCTGACTCGCAGCAATACACATACCTTCGGTACCGAAATCCATGCGGGCATCGCCACCGGACTGTGCTTCATCATCAAGCTCACCGTTAAGATACAGCCAAGCAGTTTTTTTGTTCTGCGTTCCGACGAAATAGTGCCATTCCGGCTCAAAACCTATATAATTGCTGCGTACCTCCAACTCCGCGCCTTGCGTTGCGAAGTAGTATCCAAACAAAACACCGCCACGATTGAACGTGATATGGGGTCGTCCACCACCGTTCAACCGGTACAGCAGATCAATACGGTTGCCGCCCTCAATTTTCTCTGCCGGTTTGAACCAAAATTCAATCGTCATCTCCTCCGGTTGATCAATGTCAAGCGGATCAAAAGATACAAACCCATTGTCAAACTCAAGTGCCTGACCGACGACCCCTTCAATCCATTTCCCGTTTTTGATGTCGCCTGTGAAACCGTTGGGGGATGTATCACCAGCCTTGTCCCCTTTCCCTTCGTCAAAAGGCAAGTACATCAGTAAATCTTTGTCTGGATCTGCCGCATGCGCGAGCATACAACTCATCAAAAACACTGCAGCTGCAAAAAAAGAAACAAATTGTTTCATCTCTATTTTCTGTGAGGGCACCTTGGAATATACTTTCAGGTGCAACACCCACTTCTCCTCCAATTTTTTGATTATAGAAAATTGCAATCTAACATTAGATTGCAATTTTCTTAACTTTATGTGCGAGGACGATATGTTTAGGTCCTGCGCTTCTTAATGTTGGGACTTTAGTTCTCCCCAAGTAGTTGTTAATTTGCCGGTCGGTTCAACGGATAGAATCTCTGGTACATAATAGTTAACGATGAACTCACCCATAATATCGCTCCACGAAACGCCGGGGTGCGGTACATCACCGACGTAGGCTTGCACGAAGATACCGAGGCGGCCGCCGGTGTCTTCGTTGAATATCACAGCCGGTTCAACCCGATAATCTTCATCCTTATTTTCGGCAAGTGCGATTTCTAACTCCCAGGGTGTTTTCTCGTAATCCTCCGTGTGGAATGGGTAAGAGGTCCCATACTTTTTCAGACTTGGCACATAGTCTTTACCAGCCTGTGTAGGTGTCATTTCCACAGGATTTTCCTGCCAATTATCACCTTTACCATGCCACACAAAAGCGTTGGGAACATCAATTATATTTTGTAGCGCGGGGGATTCATTTGTTTCCGCGGGTCCTTCCGATGTATAAAAGGTGTATTCACCCGTATTAAAAATGGTATTACCCGCATCAAGAAATTCTTCAAGAATTGAGCCATCCGGTTTCGCGTTGCCGGGTGGATAAATTGTTGACGGGGTGATACCTGTCAAGATCAAAGTATTTCCGCCACCGTCCGTATGTGCTTCGACCCAATCTGCTAATCCATCAATGTCCTTCGGTTCAAAAGCCTCCAGGTTCACTCCAGAAAGAATCTTGATTAGGTTATCAATTTCCTTTTGCGCGCCTTTCGCGTCTTCGCGTGCCCACGGATGCGAGTCGGTGTGAAGTGCGAAATTGAAATCGGCTTCAACCTGAGCAGAGCTTAGAACGATAATAAAAAGGATACTCAGTCTCTTTAACATCTTTGCCTCCATTATATCGCTGGGAGGAGTGAAGATAAAGGGGCACAATGACTTACCTACGCTAACCTACTCTTCAACTCACCCCATTATAAGAGTTACATAGCAGTTTCGGAACCCATAAACGACACTAAAAGTACAATTATATTACACAAAAACGTGTAATCTGTCAACCTTCTACTTATGTCCCACGGATAGCCGCGATCATCAGACACCCCCAACCGACAATAAATGCCAAGCCACCGATTGGCGTAATCGCACCGAGCCATCGGATACCCGTGAGACTCAGCACGTAAAGGCTCCCTGAAAAGATTAAGATGCCAGCGAAAAAACACCATCCAGATGCAGCGGTGAGTTGGTTCTGCCATTGCGAGACCGCCCACGCTGCAGCAATCAGTCCGAGACTGTGATACATCTGATACCGCACTGCGACCTCAAACGTCTCAAGCATCTCCGGTGAGAGTTTTGACTTCAGTGCATGTGCCCCAAACGCCCCAAAAGCGACACCCAGCAGGCCCAACCCCGAACCGAGTGCGAAGAAAATATTTTGCATAGATACCACCTTTCAGAAATAAACTCGCCTTTAATTATACACACGTCTGTCACAATGTCAAACGAAATGCTCCGACTTATACCATTTCTAAAAGTTTATATTGCATTAACCACACACCGACCACCCAGGCCCGGTATCTTCGGTTTTTGCGGCGTACTCGTCCATAAGCGACGTGCATCGCGGTGCACTCACCCCTAAGCAACCTGCATGCCTAACCGAACTCGGCATAACTCAAAAATGGTGGCACCTTTAAGATGGATCATCAATTAGATTTGGTATTATATTACGCGTTATGCATATTTCCCCGAGTTCGCTGACGAGGGTTCCTCCGCAATAACGGTTACCTCCCTTACCATCGCCAGCATTTCATCAGTACACGTTCCAAGTTTGCGTAAGTCCTGTCATATCTCTCTTGACTTTTTTTCAGAATTTGGTATACTCCACGATTGCGACGAACGCGACCGAAACAACCGATTCTGTTCCCAAAAAGGCAAAATGAAAAACCAAGCAAGTCCAGATATTTATTCAAAAACGCCTCCATCAAGAAAGGTGTTGCGTGGGAATTACGATGATATTCTCGGTGAGAGCGCGAAGCATCTTGAGGTCCTGAAAAGTGTTGACCTGTTCGCAAAATCTTCCAGCACGGTGCTTATTACTGGCGAGACAGGAACAGGCAAAGAACTGGTAGCGAAAGCTTTGCACACACAGTGTCCTCGCGCGAAGTACCCCATAGTTACAGTAAACTGTGCTGGGCTTGTGGAGAGCCTGCTGGAAAATGAACTATTCGGGCATGAGCGGGGCGCATTTACCGGCGCAGATTGGCAACATATTGGGCTATTTGAAACCGCTTCGCGGGGGACGCTGTTCCTTGACGAAATCGGTGAACTTCCGATGTCCCTACAACCAAAGTTGTTGCGGGCACTTCAAGATGGCACAATTCGACGCATCGGCGGAACAGAACAGATACCGGTGGATGTACACGTCGTGGCGGCTACCAACCGAGACCTTGCGGAATCCGCTAAAGCGGGCAGGTTTCGCGAAGACCTTTATCAGCGATTAAAACCGCTTCACATCCACTTGCCAGCGTTGCGCGAGCGGCAGGAAGACATTCACGTATTAGCGACACACTTTTTAGCGGAAGAGGCGAAACACTACAATCAAGAAACAAAAATTCTCAATCCAGAAGTCCTATCGTTATTTCATACCTATGCCTGGCCAGGGAATATCCGAGAGTTGAAAGGAGTCATAGAAAGCGCGGTGCTTCTCGCGGAACAGAATACCGTCATCTTGCCTGCTCACTTACCGGAAGAATTGAGGACATCTCAAGCACCTCCAGTGTCCTTGCCCGATGCAGCGGTACCATCTTCTACAAGTGCTACTGCCCCAGGAGGTGCCACGCTGCCCTTCCCGCTTGGAACAACCTTAAAGGAAATAGAGAGGTCGGCTATCTTAGAAACTTTGGTGCGGGAGAACGGGAACAAGTCAAAAGCAGCGGATGTTCTCGGAATTACCCGGGCCACTTTGCGAACTAAGTTTAGCTCCTCTAATGCGTAAACCCGCAGTGCCATCCAAAACGATCCGCTTGGAACACCACTGGTCAAATTTTATCCAGTTCTATGGATAAAATTTGACCAATTGGATAAAATTTGACCACTTAGAAAATTGGTATCTCCCGTCACAGTGCGGTTTCTCACATTGGCATGATACTTGCTATTCTTGCTATTATTACAGTAGTTTGGACAATTCTTGTCGCATGGACGTTGCGTTTTCAAAGGTCTGTCTATTTTTCTATGAGTTTCGGACGTTCACGGACCTCGTAGAAAAACGCACACTTTCGGACGGATTGGGTAACCCAACCCCTACGAACCTGTGTCCCTCGTAGGGGGCGGGTCCCCCGCTCCGCTTGAAAAGTGTCCAAACTATAGTATATTTGAATTGAACGTTAGAAAGAGGAATGTTTATTACAATAAATCCACAATTACAAAGGAGACCTCTCACATGAAAAGCAAAAGTTTGGTTTTCGGCTTCACGTTTGTGCTATTGTGTGCTATGATTTTGTCACTGGTGCATGTTCAAGGGGCTATTTCACATTACAACGTCAAAGAAGTGTTTGATGTGATTGAAACCTGTTATTTGATTGGGTATCCAAGTCGTACTAAGTGCAGACGAATTTCTTTTACTGAAACGACTTATACCACGTCAGGAGACGATCACATGGCAATTCTTAACGCCAACAACGAGATTGAAATTGTCCACAGACCTGGGCGCGCGGGTCATGATCAAGTGGATAAACCAAAAAAGCGTGTCAGACGCACACGGCTTGTATACAATAATTGTGGCGAATGTAATTAGCAGCCAACGAAGTAAGAGGCTGATGTTCTGATCGGTCTCTTACCTTTACTGAAAAGGGGACTGAAAATGAAAACGACGATCTTTATTTTCGTGTTTTTGGTGGCGCTGGTGGGTTTCTGTGTATATATCGAAGTTAGCACACAAAAGTTTGTTGATAGCATTCCGAAGGCTCCTACCAGTAAAGCAAATCATAAGCTTCAAGTCAACGCTGTTCCAAGTGATACGGCTGCGACTGCTAAACCTATGCCGTCGTTTGATTCAGAACATATAACTGAGAACACAGAAAAAGACACGGCTGCGGTAAAAAATGAGATACCAACGGGTTTAGAATGGACGGACGACACGGCAGCACGTGAAAACTTGGAAAAGGACAGTAGCGATCCGTTCTCCGATCATCTGGTGTTGCAGGAGGCAATTGAGCGTGGTACACTGATTACTGCGGATATGTCAGGTGAGGAATTGTATAATGCCGAGTTAAACCAAATGCTGGAGAAATTTGGCGATATACCAGAGGTACATAAGGTAATGGAGTTTAACCGAAAGTTTGATAGCGACGCGCCGATCTCTTTGGACGAAAAGATTGTTTATCAAGAAGCACTTGTAAAACTCTATCCGGGTTCTACTAACGAAAAAACGCTTGCTTATTATAAGTGGTTGTATCCACGTGGTAATTCTCCCGAAGATATTGGTGACATTAATCCTCAAACTATCGCCGAATTACGTTCTATGGGTATAAGCGTCACAGAGGAAGTGACGGAAAACGGGTTTTCCGTTAAAATCTCAACAAGATAGAACGCAAAACGTATAGAAAACGCTCCATTCAACACCCGCACTCCAGCGGAGTGCTATGTGTCCTAAAAGGATACGCCGCATCTGTGAAACAAATGAGATGCTGCGGTATGCGTTGGGTTTCACTTGTGTTGAACCAATCTACTAAAATTGTCCAAAGTTTAGTATTATTATACAAGTGAAGCACCTTACGGAGATAGATGATTTTCAGGTGCTGTCTGAAAGGTATTCATCAATCCCTGTAATCAATACTCACAAGGAGGTCTTGTATGTTCCGTGGTTTACTCTCAAGCAGATTGATCCAAGTTGGACTCGTTTTCTTTGTTGTGGTTGTCAGTGGGAGCCTGCTCTATAGTTGGCAAGCCCGCCGCGCCACTGTTGCTGAGTTCACACGGACAGATATAGTTCCGCACGAGACGCGTTCCGAACAGGACACCGTTGATACAAGCACGGTGGACTTTGAGCAAACGGGAACACTACTTGAAACGGACGACTCACAGATGGCTGACGACTCGGAGGTGTCACCGATAGATGAGACTTCCGAAATGCTCGAGATGGCGGATGCCTTTTTACCGGATGATTTCGTATCAGAGGAAGCCCCCGCCGAAGATATGCCTGTCTCGCCTTACGGCTTTGGTCCTTATCCTGAAGTGCCTGCAGGTTATCCATTGCCCCAATCCATCCCTTGGGAATGGAGCGAAGAACAGATCGCTAGGATGGAAAAAATGATCGAAAAAGCGAACGAAAATATGATTCAGAAGAGCAGTAAGTCTTTTACGGATTTCTTGAAAGAAAACGAGCTCATGGCTCGTGTAGGAATCAAACTTTGGAATGAAGGTCGGAATTTTAATGGGATAACCACCATTCATCAAACGGGGCTGTTTTACCCGAATGAACCCGATGTTCTCTACGTGGAGTGGCGCGAGACAACACTTCCTAATGGAGAAGTGAGACGATATATGTCACATACGACTGGGTCCGCGATGTCAAGTCTTTCTATCGCTGCACGAGAGGGACGCGAACCTCCGCCTGATTGGTTAGAGATACGATCCCTCAATGAAGGGATTGACCCGTATGAATATCTCGGACTTAATCGTTAACATCAATGTAAAAACGCAAGGA
This sequence comes from Candidatus Poribacteria bacterium, assembly GCA_965208735.1. Lineage (GTDB taxonomy): Bacteria > Poribacteria > WGA-4E > WGA-4E > WGA-3G > WGA-3G. The sequence continues at coordinate 1,425,381 of CBDBPM010000002.1, read as the reverse complement.
TACGGCACTGCTTTGTAGGCCCCTATCCATTGCTCTCTTTCACAAAGGAGAAACACATGAGAAATATAATGAAAGCAAAAGTTTGCGTTCCCGTAATTCTGATCCTCATCGGTCTTTCGTGTGTCGCGTATGCCACGTGGTCCTGGGCCGGTGCAACCGCTTGGTGTGCTTCGTATGATGATGGCTGGGGAACTGCATCAGCTTCTGTAAGTTGGGGAGGCATGGTCGGCGGCACCTGGTCTACTTACGCTGCTATGGCTGCCGGGGACCCTGACTCTAAGCAGGGTTGGGTGCAGGGTGACGGCGGCGATTCTTCATATCTTTCGGGCTTCGCGGAATCCGGTTCAGCCGCTTGCAACATTGGCGGAGCAGGTGCCGACGGTGTAGATTACTACGATGCTAGCTCAGATTCTTTTACCAATGCAGATTGTAATTGGTGCAATGGCGTAGGATGTTCCTCTTGTGAATAATCCTCCGTTCATTGCTCTAATAATATAAAGGTTTCCACCTTGTGTCCGTTTTGGCGAGAGGTGGAAACTTTTTCTTTTTAAGAAAATATCTAAAGTATCCTGTGATTGCCTGCGGTATTGGTGCTATATTGCTCTTTTCGCTGTTGGTGCTACAGACGCGACAGCAACTCCCATCATAAAATAATAATAAAATCACCTTCTCGTCTGAAGCCGTAAAATATTCGCTACTCCGCAGGAATCTCTTGATCCTTCTCATCACGGCACTCCGTTCTATCTGCTTCAAAGGCAACGCGCGAAGCGATAAGATTTCGAGAAATATTTTCTTGACATTTTTGTTATACCGTGTTAAGATGTAATTTTAACGGCATAGCTCGCTCTATTCCGTGTGCTTAACAGTAAAAGGAGAGATTTTAGGACGTATGAAACAATACAGAACCGACGAGATCCGGAACATTGCAATTATAGCGCATTCAGGAGCAGGCAAGACATCACTCGTTGAAGCGATGCTTTACAACGGTGGTGCGATTGAGCGCATGGGAGCTGTCGATAGCGGAACTTCTGCAGCTGACTATGCCGCAGACGAGATAGAACGCAAAACCACTCTCAACTGTTCAGTCTGTATCGCAGAATGGGAAGGACACAAGCTAAATCTGATTGATACCCCCGGTGCCGAAGATTTTTACGGGGACCTTTATAGCGTACTCCGAATTGTTGACGCGGTTGTCGTTGTTGTTGATGCGACAACTGGTGTCGAAGGTGGTACCGAAAAGGTATGGGAGGTAGCGGACAAGTATGGACTCCCTCGTCTCATTTTTATCAATAAGATGGACAAAGAGAACGCCAGTTTTGAAAACGCGCTCGCAAGCATTGAAGATATCTTAGAAACCCGAGCTGTCCCTATCCAACTTCCGATTGGGAAAGAAGATAATTTCGCGGGGGTCGTTGATGTGATACAGATGGCGGCGTATCTACAACCTGATGGCAACAAGCGCGCTGCGAAAGCAGAAATTCCCGGAGAATTGGAAGCACCGGCTGAAGAAACCCGTGAAGCACTCGTTGAAGTCGCCGCAGAAAGCGATGACGAACTCATCGAGAAGTTTTTTGAAGGCGAACTCACCGACGAAGAAATTCAGAACGGTTTACAACTCGGCATTTCTGAGAGTCAGTTTGCCCCCGTACTCTGTGGTGCGGCATTGAGCAATACCGGCGTGCAGCAATTGATGGATACACTCGTGAGCGGATGTCCATCTCCCGTAGATGTTGGTGCGGTAAAAAGTGCTGAGAATGAAGAGGAAACCCGCGAACCGTCATCAGATGCGCCAATGTCCGCAGTTGTTTTCAAAACGATTGCCGACCCGTTTGCCGGGCAATTGAGCTTCTTCCGCGTCTATTCTGGTGCGCTACAAGCAGACACCCAAGTTAGCAATTCGACGCGAGGACAGATTGAACGCCTCGGCAAAACAACATTCATGAACGGTAAGGAACCGATTAGCACACCACAGGTAGAAGCAGGAGACATCGGCGCGCTTACCAAACTTGCCGCGACCCAAACCGGCGATACGCTCTGTGACAGAGATGCTTCGATTCAACTTGACGGTATTGATTTCCCGAATTCGGTGCTCTCTTACGCGATTCGTCCGACGCGTGAAGGTGACGATGAAAAGTTGATGACAGCCCTCACTCGCATGTCTGAAGAGGACCCGGTATTTAGAATTGAGCGGAACGAAGTTACCAAACAGCTTCTCGTATCAGGGCTTGGAGACCAACACATCACTGTTAATCGCGAGCGGATGGCAGATAAATTCGGCGTAGAGACGGCTGTCGAGCCGCCGAAGGTGCCATACCGTGAAACGATTCGCCGACGCGTCCAATCCGTTCAAGGTAGACACAAGAAACAATCCGGCGGTAGAGGGCAGTTCGGGGATGTCACAATTAATATGGCACCTCTGGCACGTGGTGAAGGGTTCGAGTTTGTTAACAATATCGTCGGTGGTGCGATCCCGCGCAACTATATCCCGGCTGTCGAAAAAGGTATCCGTGAGAGAATGGGCAGAGGCTTGCTTGCGGGTTTCCCGCTCGTCGATATCCAAATCGATCTCTTTGACGGCAAATACCACCCTGTTGACTCTTCAGATATGGCGTTCCAGATTGCCGGTTCCATGGCGTTTGCCACCGCAGTTGAACAAGCTGATCCTGGCTTGCTTGAACCGATTATGAACGTTACAATCACGGTGCCGGAACAGTTTATGGGTAACATTATCGGGGATCTGAACGGACGGCGTGGACAGGTGATGGGTGTCGAACAAATGGGGAAAAAGCAGGCAATTCAGGCAAACGTCCCGCTTGCAGAGATGCTCCGGTACTCGATTGATCTTAAGTCTATGACGAGTGCTCGCGGCAATTTCGAGATGGAATTCTCGCACTACGAGATCGCGCCCGACGATGTTGCGCAGAAGGTCATCGCTGCCTCAAAAACGGAAGAGGAAGAGTAGATTAGCGTAAGTCCACGAAAATGCGCAAAAACGCGGATCCAGACGAAAGATAAACCCGCTGCCGATTTGTTTCAGCAGCGGGTTTACGTTTAAAGATTAGGGCATCCAATGCCTGTGACTAACCATCCAAATGGAAGATCGCCATCTTCAATTCGGTCATCTCTTCTATGGCGTACTTGGGTCCCTCTTTGCCCATACCGCTTTCTTTGACACCGCCATACGGCATCAGGTCCGCACGCCACTGTGTGCCCCAGTTTACCATCAAGTTGCCAGATTCGACCTCACGGACGAATTTCATTGCCCAATCGACATTCTGGGTGAAGATTGCGGCACTCAGCCCATAGTTGGTATCGTTGGCGAGGGCAATCGCTTCGTCAATGTCATTGACCCGCGTCACACCGACAGCGGGTCCGAATACCTCGTCACAAGAGATTTTCATCTCCGGTTTGACGTTGGCAAGGATAGCGGGTGTAACAAACTGATCCTGCTTCTCACCACCGGTGAGGAGTTCTGCCCCATCCGAAACGGCTTCCTGAATCCATTCCGCAACACGGGTAGCATCGCCTTCGCGAATCATCGGTCCCATCCGTGTGCCTTCTGCGAGTGGGTCGCCGGTACCGATTTGAGCGACCTCTGCTTGGAACGCATCTAAGAAATCGCCGTAGATTTTCTCGTGTGCGATGACGCGCTGCGTTGAGATACAGACCTGTCCTGCGTTAGAATAACCGGACGCTGCCGCTGCACGTGCTACTTTTTCCGGGTCGGCATCAGGCATAACGATGAGTGGTGAATTTGAACCGAGTTCCATGGTGACGCGCTTTAGTCCCGCGACCTTACAGATATGTTCGCCAACATCACGGCTGCCGGTAAAGGTAATCTTTCGGACACGACGATCTGCACAGAGCGTATCACCGATTTCGCCGCCGGGTCCTGTTACACACTGGATCGCTTCAGGTGGCGTACCTGCTTCCAAAAAGAGCTCAACGAGTTTCAGGGCAGAGAGTGGTGTGTCCGTCGCGGGCTTGATGATAATTGCGTTGCCGCCAGCGATTGCGGGACCGGCTTTGTGGCAGACGAGGTGTAGTGGAAAGTTGAAGGGACTGATACCAACAACAATGCCGCACGGTACACGCACCGTAAAACCGAGTCTGTTCTTAACACCCGGCGCGCCTTCAAGTGGAATCGTTTCACCGGTTAATCGTTTTGCTTCCTCTGCAGAGAGTGCGATAATTTCAGAAGCGCGGGTGGCTTCAACCGTTGCTTCGGCGAGGATTTTCCCTTCTTCTCGGGTGATTACCTCGGCGAGTTCGCCTGCGCGTTCCACCATCAAATCTGCCACTTTCCGCAGAATTTCATAGCGTTCATAGCCGGTCAGCCCTGCCATGATCTTTGCGCCGCGTTCTGCTGTCTGAATAGCGATTTCAACGTCGCTTGCATCTCCTCTCGGAACAGTATCAACAACCGAACCGTCAAACGGACTCAGTACGTCAATCTTGTTGGACTTGTCAATCCATTCGCCACCTACGTGCATTTGCATAATGTATTTTCTCCATTTCTGATTTGACACCCAGATGAAGATTAAAAAATAAATTAGGTAATTATTTTTGTTCGCCACTTGTCAAAATCGCGAGCGACAAGAAACGCCCAAGCAAAAACACTCACTCCTACATAAGAGACTGTTGATACATTACCGAATTAAATTCTTAAACTTCATGTGTGCCTATTGCTTTACCTTGTTGTTTTTAGTAATGCCCAAGTTGTCGTGGCTTTTCCAGCGGCATCAACAGCAGCATAAACGGCTAACCCGCTATCCATGACATCGTTGAGTTCGTCTTTAGAGAGTGCTTCAGTGAAAAACCCGACTTCATCAAAAAGTCCGGTTGCGGCGACGTTGCCAGGTCGCGCACCTATCCAGATAGGCGATTCACTCGTATCCAGTGTGCCACCGCTCGGTTCCTCACCATCCAGTTTTCCATCAACGTACATCTGAACGTTTTTTCCGTCATAAATTTTAGCGATATGATGCCACTTACCATCAGCAATGATCGTTTTACCGTCAATACGCCCGACATTTCCGTTGACGTGCCACATAAAGACAGGATAGTCGTCAGTGTGAATCCATATATCAAGATGGCGCACATCTTCTGGTTCGGGCCAGACATCTCCGTTTCGCCAGACAATCAATATATTGCCACGAAGCGTTTTCCAACTTCACCCATGCGACAAACGAGTACGGATCAGAATTGAAAACGTCGTCGTGATCAACACGGATGTAGCTATCACCTTTGCCCGGGAATTTCAATGCGCCGCCGAACTTGCCGTCTTTTACCCAATCAAGGGTGCCCTTGATTTCACCGTCGTGTCCGCTGACGATATCTTTGACGGTCTTTCCACCGTTATCCTCAAAGAGCCAAGCACTCGCCAAACCGAGTTTCGCAGCGTGTGCTGTAACACCAAACCCTATCATGAGGATTAGCAAACTCAAAATGACTGTGAAAGTTTGCGTTTGACAAACAGAAATCACTTTTTTCATTTTACTTCTCCTTAGACGCGGCAATTGTCAAGCGCGTCCTCATTCAATTCAACACCTAATCCAGGTTTATCAGGAACAGTTGCGTATCCATCAACAAGCGAAATCGTTGATGGCGTGACAAGATCAAAAGCACGTAAGGCGTTAAGTGTCATCGATGGCATCGTAGCATTTGGCATCACCGCGGCAAGATGCATGACGTAAGCGGTTGTGATACCGATCCCAACAATCTGTATCCAGACGGGGAGATGCGCAGCGTTTGAGATAGTCGCTTCCCTTATGGCATTGGCAGCGCGCGAGTCGGGATAGGCAATAATAAATGAGTCGTTCATCTTTGCGCGAATCGCTTCAATTGGATCCGGGTTCCCGAAGTGAATTGTTATGGGCATGTCAGTGTGGCGTTTAATTTCCTGATAGCCTTCGATATCCGCTTGTGGGATCGGCGTTTCAAAGGACTCTATATTGTAATCTTGAAGGTGGCGTACAACCTCAAGTGTGCGTTCGGGTGTTTCAAACGAGTCATTCGCGTCAACGCGAAGTTGATAATCATCGGGGACAACAGAGGCGATCGCCTCGACCTGTTCAAGTACTTCAAACCATGGACGCGCTTTGATCTTATGGAGCCGATAACCGAGCGCGTAAGCGTGTTTCGCTTCAGCTGCCCATTCCTCTGGTGTCATATCAATCGACCAATAACCGAAGGAGGTTTTATCGTGAACCTTTTCCCCGAGAAGTTGATGCACTGGAACACCGAGTGCCTTGCCCATAATATCGTAAAAGGCTTGCTGAAGGGGTGTCGGTGCCCAACCGTTCATAAACTCAAACGGATTCCTACCGATATAGCGTTGAACGACTTCATCCGACTGATGCGACCCATCGCCAATCCCGACAAATCCCACATCGGTATGGACTTTGTAGACGTGGTCAATCTGGTAAAGATTGCGACGGGTCATCAACTCGTATATGCCTTCATGATACGGTACTCTTACTTTGATAACGTCAATATGGGTAATCTTCATAAGCACTCCAGCATCTGTTAGTCGAGTTTCTTCAGTGTTTCGTATCTGAATTATTCATCTCGTCGGATCCAACTGACGACATCCTCAGCCTCGCCTGTTCCGCCTTCAACACCATCACTTCCGAACGAGATGAGATCGTACCCGTACCGGTCGTGTATGCCCGGACGGATATAGATATAAGGGTTTCCCCACGGATCTTTTGTAATTGGGATCTGGATGTAGGGTACCAGCCAGTTTATAGGTATTGGTGGTGCCTCAGGTTTCTCCCAAAGTGCCTTCAAGCCTTGTTCGGTTGACGGATAATCGCCGTTATCTTTGGCATATCTATCAAGAGCGATCCCGAGCGTTTCAATATCCGCATCGGCTTGTGCTTGTAATGCACGTCCCGCCTGTCCGAGCAACCGAGGTGCGAAAAGCACAGCGGCAATAATCCCAAGGACGATAACGACAACTAAAATTTGTATAGATGTTAATCCTGCTTGTTTAGAATCAATTGATTTCACGCATTTCCTCCACAATCCGCGTATGCCCACCTAAAAGATGAAGTCAAAAACTCTTGTAGCTGCCGATAACTGAACACTCTCACTGCGAGGCAACTGACAATTGCTTTTTTAGTCTATCACATTTCCGAAGTTGTGTCAATTTAAAAAATCGCTTGACACGCCCCACTACGCACCCTATAATAATCTACTACAAATGCAACACCTTCTCACAAGGGGAAGAATATGAGACATAATGTTCTAACACGAATCACGAACAAGATAGTGATCCTCTTGATTGTTGTGCTATTCGCGACCTCGGCTGGTGCTGTTGAGGAATTGAAGGTTTCCCAACTCAACGGTGGGGTTCAGTACTGGTGGGAAGTCGAGGACTTCGATGAACGGGATGATGCCGTATTTTTTCTCAATGATGAAAAAGGGCACGCGGTTGATGATTTGCAGGGTGCCTCCGGAGAGAGATACCTTGTGCATAATTCACCCAACCCACCCAACAATCTCCCCCCAGCAGAAGATGTCTTTTTTGTAAAGTATACAATTGATATTGATTCAGGTGGTACTTACTTTGTCTGGGCAAGGACATCTTGGGATCGAACTCCAAGTGGTCGTACGAACAACTCTTTCTTTGTTCAGGTGAATGGAACTCCTGATCTCGGGAAATTCGACCGACATATCAACACACTCGGCGATGCTACTTGGCTCGATGCGTGGGAGGACAACAACCCGTGGACATGGATTGGGGATTCGGCGCAACCGCAGGCATTACAGGGTCAGGCAGGTGGCGGTCTCCAAAACGGTTGGAAAACTCGACTCGACGCAGGCGAAAATACGGTGATAATTTATCATCGTGAAGGTGGTCTTAACGCTCAAACCATGTGTTCCGATGCATTGATGATCTCGACAGTTGACTTTACACCAACCGACGACGATTTCACCGAATCAGTTCCACTGTCTGTCCAACCAACTAATAAATTGACAACAGTCTGGGCACGAATGAAAACAGGGAACTATAGTAAAGTTCAGAATTAATAGGACACTCTATTCCGGTTCGGTTAGGAAACCGAACCTACCGGGTGATGAAAGTGTCTCTTTATTTTTAGGGTTCACTATAATATCAATGCCATAGACAGATGTTAAAAACCTCGCTAAGGTAAAAATATGACTCCATCCAAACCCAAGAAGGTGCTTGTTACAGGCGCGACTGGCCAGATTGGTTACATGGTCTACAAGCGACTGAAAGCACAGCCGGAAAAGTACTATGTTTATGCGCTCGACTACAAACGGGAACCGTCTGTTCGCGTGCCGGGGTCATGGACGCTCGAAATTCCAGATGAGAAATTCATCCTGTGCGATATTGCCGATTTTGATCAGGTGCGACAAGCCGTTGAAGGTATGGACGTTGTCGCGCATCTTGCCGCAGATCCGAGCGGCGAGAGTTGGGAAAGCTTGCTGAACAGCAATATCGTTGGGACTTACAATGTCTTTGAAGCGTGCAAAGTCGCTGGAGTTGAGCGTATCGTCGCTGCCAGCAGCATTACGGTCTCGCAGGGGCATCGCGAACAAGAGCCGTACAAGGCAATGATGGAACGCCGACATGCTGATATACCTGATAATGTTGAGATGATTACGCCGGATATACCAGCAGAGCCGAGAAGTCTATACGCTGCAACCAAAGTGTGGACAGAGTCTCTGGCGCGAACCTACGCACATCGTCATGGGTTGTCGTGTATCTGTGTCCGCATCGGTCAAGTCGAGCGAGATCGCCCGCGTCCACCACAGGGTGCCGACATCTACGTGAGTCAACGCGATATCGTCCAGATATTCGAGCGGTGCATCAATGCTGATGATAGCTTGCGATTTGAGATTTTCTACGGCATGTCGAACAACGACTTACGTTGGGTGGACATCTCAAATGCCCAGCAGAAAGTAGGGTTTGCACCACAAGATCGGGCGGAGGATAAGCACGACTATGACACATAATCAATTAGAGAAAAGAATTGCAGGCAAATCCTAAATCTATAAAACAAGTGGAGGAGTCAGGGATGACAAAAACGGTATGCATTGTCGGAACAATGGACACGAAAGGCACAGAATTCGCATTCATCAAAACGCAGATAGAATCAACTGGAGTCTCAACGTGCGTAATCAATACAGGTATATTAGGAGACCCGCAATTAACACCGGACATTTCTGCGGATGAAGTCGCACAAGCAGGCGGTTCATCGTTACAGGCGTTGCGAGACGAAGGCGATCGAGGCAATAGCGTCACCGTGATGGCGGAAGGTGCCGCTGCACTTGTTGCTGAAAAACAGGCTGCAGGCGAGATTGACGGGATCATCTCACTCGGTGGCTCCGCAGGGACGACTATCGGAACGACAGCGATGCAGGCAGTCCCAGTGGGTGTTCCGAAAATTATGGTATCCACATTAGCATCGGGTGATACCAGTCCTTATGTACAATCAAAAGATATTTGTATGATGTATTCCGTCGTAGACATCGCTGGTATCAACCGTTTGTCCCGACAGATCCTCGCCAACGCCGCCGGTGCAATCGTAGGGATGGTGAATGCAGAAGCACCCACAGCAGGGACAGAGGACAAACCTTTAATCGCAGCGACGATGTTCGGTGTAACGACCCCGTGCGTTACAAAAGCGAGAGAAATCCTTGAAGATGCTGGCTATGAAGTCCTCGTGTTTCACGCGACTGGGACCGGTGGACAAGCAATGGAAGATTTGGTCAAAGGTGGTTTCCTCGCTGGCGTGTTAGATGCAACGACGACAGAACTCGCCGACGAATTGGTAGGCGGAATTCTAAGTGCGGGTCCCGATCGGTTGGAAGCTGCAGGTCAATCCGGACTGCCACAAGTTGTCGCGCCCGGCGCATTGGATATGGTGAACTTCGGTCCACCGGACACCGTACCAGAGAAATTCAGCGACAGGCTGTTCTATCAGCACAATCCGACAGTAACATTGATGCGGACAACCGCTGAAGAAACGGCTGAACTCGGACGCATCATGGCACGTAAACTCAGCAAAGCGCAGGGACCCACCACGGTTATCATTCCGACACAAGGCGTATCGGCGATTGATAAGACAGGGCAGCCCTTTGATTTGCCCGAAGCCCGAACCGCATGGATTGAGAACTTGAAGGCACACATCGGCGACAATGTCACAGTTATTGAGATGGACGCTCACATCAATGACGATGCGTTCGCGATAAAACTTGTAGAAACGTTGTTAGAAAGCATACAGTAGAGAGGAAAAAGATGGCACGAACTTACAGAACACTTACGCAAGCAGATCTTAACCACTTCATCGAGAAAGGGCACGTTATCCTAAAGGATTGCTTTCCACGTGAATTAGCAGAAGAGTGGCGAGCGTTCGCTTTTAAACGGCTCGGCTATGATCCAGATAATCCGACGACTTGGAAGGAACCGCGCGTTCACTTACCTTCTATGAACCGAGTGCCAATTGAGGACGCTGCCCCGCGAGCATGGGACGCTATTTGTGATCTACTCGGCGGTGAAGACAGGATTATCAATCCTGGGGGAAACAATTCAAAACCGGGTTGGGGCGACGGTTTTATCATCAACTTCGCGTTGGGGGCAGACACACCTTGGCAGCCACCTTCTCCAAAGGTGAGCGGTTGGCATAAAGATGGCGATTTTTTCCGCCACTTCTTGGATAGCCCAGAACAGGGATTGCTCACAATCGTTGTCTGGTCGGATATTTATCCACAGAGCGGCGGCACGTTTGTAGCGTGTGATTCTGTCCAGCATGTTGCGCAGTGGCTATATGAACATCCAGAGGGGTTGTTACCGAGCAGTGGATTTGGGAAACTCATTGGAAAATGTAAGGACTTTGCAGAGATTACCGGAAATGCGGGGGATGTTGTGTTGCTGCACCCGTTCGTCTTGCACGCTGCGTCACAGAACCCTTCTGGCCGCGCCCGTTTTATTACGAATCCACCCGTCGGTCTTGCGGAACCGATGAATTTCAATCGTGAGAACCCGGACGATTTCTCACCAGTGGAATTAGCGGTATTAGACGGGCTGGGGAAAAACCGCTTGGATTTCAAGCCGACAGGCCCGCGGGAACGTTTAGTGCCAGAGCGCGTTCAGCGTCAGAAGAAGATGCTGGAGGCGCAGAAGAAGCGACTCGCGACAGGATAGGTCTTTCAAAAAAAAGGCGATTGCGCGTCAACCGGGGTGTTGGTAGACCTGGGCAATCGCCTTTATCCACTCCCCCGTCAAAGCCCCATGCTTTAGCTTGGGGATATAGACGGCGTATGGGTTCGTCTTAAAAAAAACACTTGACAGACACCTAAAAATATAGTATAATTATACTAACACTTTGGACACCGCTTTGACCCCCAACACTCGTTGGGGAGGTGTCCGCTTCGGTCAAAGGAAGTCAAAAGGTGTGAAGTGTGATACCACTGAAAACATATATTTCGGCAGCTAACGCGTCATTGAGCGAAAGCTTGAATCGGAGCAGAGGTGAAAGTCTGCACGTTGTATTGCTGCCCCCTTTTTCAACTTTTCTCTCTATTTCAGAGAGAGGTAGGCGGGGATAGCCAAGATTTCGCCTTGATATGCCTATCGGGATTTTTCACCTGATAGGGAATCGCCTACGGGTGGAGCGAAAATAAGACGGTGGACTCTCTGAGAAAACCGCAGTCGCTACGAAGCCGAGGTTTCCCCAACCTTTAGGTTGTGGGTGCTATCACGTGTGTTTTGGTGTTGTTCTCAAAATGTTATACACCTCCCGAAACTGTCTGTTCAATCAATCCAAACTGTTGGCATGCTTGCTTGAGTTTGATTTCGACTTGGTTTACGAGCTGGGTGACACGTCCTGGGCTGAGATGTAAGACTTCGGCGATGTCAGTGTTTCGCATATCCTCGCGAATGCAATTGAAAACCTGTTGTTCACGCGGTGTTAACTCGTTTAAAAGTTGAGGGAGCGCGCGTTCAAAGTTGGTGACGGAAATGTCCCAGATGAGGGCATCGACGAAGGATTCGGTTGTGGGATCGGGGACGTTTGGCACGAACGCCATATCGGTATCGGCTTCGATATCTGCTGCGTTATGCCTATCGGATGCTCCGATAGGTTGAAGTCTTTCACGTCCCTGATGGTTGAGTTCTTTTCGTCTCGCGTTCGTAAGACTCACACAGATACGCGGACGGATGAATGTTCCGAAACTCGCGCAGCTTTCGTGTGCCGGATCAAAGGCCGGAGCTTTTTCGAGCAGCGCGATAGAGGCGATCTGTAGGAAGTCGTCTCGGAAAGATAAGAGTGTTGGTGTGACGTACGCTATACAGTCTGCACATCGGTTCAGATCCGGGAGTAGACGTTTAAAAGTCTCATTATCAGGATAGAAAATTCCGTTATGCTTGAAAGGTGGGCAATTTGTTCCCTTGCTTTGGCATCTTAATTTCATTTCCTATGTTCCTCCTTGAGATAGAACAATTTAGTAAGAAAGTCGCGATTCGGAAATCGCTCTTACAAGAATCGCTTATATAGGCAATTTTTTTATGCCGTTTTCGGGCAAAATATGACAAAAAGCAAAAAAAATGAAAAAGTGTTATGAACTCTTGGCTACTTTGCGATTTTTATCTTCGCCCACTGCGTCGTCAATTTTCCGTGCGGTGAGACCGATAACGCCCCTTCTGTCCAGTCGGGCCACTTCTCATCACTTGAATCGCGCGTCAACCGTCGAAGTCCTCGTGTGTCAAACGTATACCGATAGAGGTCATAATTCGGGGTGAGTTTATCCATTACCTTGAGAGAGAAAAGTATCGCACGGTCATTCTCCATCCAACTCGCACCGGCAATAAGAAAATTGTCACCGAGTCGGTCATTTATATCGGTTATTTGCTTTTTCAAGCCTCCACTCCGTTGAACAATGAGCTGCAGGACATCTCCCTCTTTAAACCACTGACTTTCATAAAAGAGGATTTGTTGTCCATCGGCAGACCACCGCGGAAAGTACCTGAAAGTCGGCGGGCCGTCCAGCGGCGGATCCGGGAGGACTCGGCGTTCGTCCTGTCCATCCGTACCCATGACATAGATCGTTTTCGGATTGATCCCGTTTTGAATTTCAATGAACCGTTCAAAAACGATCTGTGTGCCATCGGGCGACCAGTCGGGAGCAGCGGAAGGAGCATCTGTTAACTGTGTGACGGCAAGTGTTGCCACGTCGATAATGAACACCTCCCAGTTTCCACTGCGGCTACTCGTAAAGGCGATCTGTGTGCCATCAGGGGACCAAGACGGGGCCCCATCGCTGACGTTGTTATGGGTGAGACGTTGCGGGTCTGTGCCGTCTGCGTTCATGATGAACAGCTCTGACGAGGTTTGGCTTTTCGTCTTATCCATGTATCGGGTAAAGGCGATTTTTGTCCCATCAGGCGACCAGCGGGGGTCGCTGTGTGTCTCTATGGTACTGTTTGTAAGTCTGCGTCTCCGGGAGCCGTCATCGTTCATCACATAAACATCATCATCAACACAAAAGACGATTTTCGCATCAATCGGCACTGTCACACCCGCAAGCCAGAGCAGCCAGCCAGCGAAGAAAAAACGCAGGATTCGTGAGCGCAAAGCGTTGTTTTTATGGTTCATCTGTTGATACCTCCTGCAAGGCGTTACAATGAGTTACCCAACGAAGTTGGTGTTATGAGTAAGGAAGCCAGCGACGATACTTAAGAGACCTCGCCGCTGGCGTGAAAGGAAATTCCCTCCTTCGAGGGTAACTCCTTATTATCACTGAAGCCTAAAAGTAGTAGTGGCTCTGGCAGTGGGCCACGAAAGCTTCACATTCGTCGGAATGTGTCTGACATCCAATTCACCTATCGCGGAAATACTGCCAAATCCTTCTGGTTTGTTTCTCAGATTGAACGAGAAGTCTTCGTAGATACTCCGCGCACTATTTGCTTCGACGATGGCACTATCTTCGCGTGGGGCGGGTGAAACCGAGCCACCGTTCCAAAACACCCGCACTGTGGCAGTGGTATACATTTTCACCGCCCCCGGGCCATCATTTGAAACGTAAAAAGTGAAATGGCTAGAGGCGGTTTCTGTTGCGTGATCAAACGCCGTCGTGATGTAGATGGACCCGTAAACAGTCCCATCAAATTTCGTGGCATGTTTAGAATCCCAATCATAACCGTAAGCGTTGGGGTTCGTAACGAATAAGCAGGTTGTCGCGAAAAGCAACATCAGTGTGAAAACAAAAAAGCGTTTCATTTTACAATCTCCTTGTGGCTCACCGGACGGAGCCTTCATTGATTTCTGTGAAAACATCCTGATAACGAGAAGTGTGAAAATCTTGCGAAATGCATCGCGTTTGAGAAAAGTCATTTTCCTTTCTCCTCGTTGTTGAAAGTTACATAACTAAACCAGACCCAATTGCTCGCTATTGTATATATATACCTGAAAAGGAAAAAGTTTAGGGTACTTATGCATTTTTTTCTGTTTTTTTTAAATAATGTGCTTAAAGACCCAGTTTTTGGTCAGAATTCGTACGCCATAGAGGCGAAAAATGAAATTCATTCAAACTGATGTCGGCTTTGATGGCACGCCTTGCCTTTGCCACGAATAATATCTGCCTGATGCCATGTATCAACAGTGTGGCAGATAGCGTCACTCTCACCGAGACGTTTTTGCAGCTCGGACCTTGTAAACCAGCCGCAGCCCCTATCCGCGAGTGTATCAAGATCAAGGTTCTCGTCCGAAAACCCGTAGACGCGGCAGATACCATTCTCCTCTTCCACATCCGCAATATAGGACATCCATGATACTTCCAAATCGAGTTGGGTCTTAGCGAGTTCTTGCATCGAACCGATTCGTGCACCGACATCCCAACCGACAAGTTTCTCCTCTTCCCAACCTTCACCACCGGGTAATCCCCAAGACGCTGTTTTCTCGTCATGACACAGCAAAAATTTCGATTCCTGTGTTGATGTATCCTCAACGAGGAGACGTGTCGTTGTAATCGGTTTGTCGAAACAGATGGGTACAAGACGTTTACCGTCGTCGTTTAAGGCATCCAAGGCAGTCGGATTGTAAGGATAATATCCCGCGGCGGGTGGAGCATTCACCGCGCAGTATTTATTGAAAATACCACATCGGTCTTCAGTCGTGGTTCCAGCAGGTGCTTTGTGCCAGACATGCTCGTTGACCACAAGTAAGTCGCCTGCCTTGAGTTCAGGATCAATGAAAGGTGCCAACTGTTTGGCATCCGGACGGGTGAGGTCCAAGATACGTGCGTCTGGGTTGATTATCTGCATCAGTTTATGCGATTTGGGCGACACGAGAAAGGGACCGTACGCCGCATCGAAATCGGTCAGCGGAATAATAGCGAATACCCAATTCATTGATGAACCGACGGGTCGCCAACGTTTGTAATCACAATGCGCGCCAGCACCTTTATCACCCGGTGTCCGTAGATAGGCGACATAAGCAGTAAGATACGCAGGTTGAGCGAGCACAGATTCCACAGCACCGATAACCGTTGGGTGTTCAGCAATCGCAGTCAGTCCGGGGGCAGCGAGTCGATTGCCACTGACCGTGTATTTCGCGGGTTGCGGATACTTAAGGGTTGATGGATACGCATCGCGTTTCACTTCTTGTTGGACAACGCGCCGCAGTTCATCTGCTTCTTTTGCGGACAAGACATTGCGCACGATTATATAACCGTCCTCATGGTAGTCTGCGATTTGCTGTTCGGTGAGAGACGGTGTTATCGCTGTAGTCATAACAGAAGCTCCTTTGAAAAATAATAACACAATTTATGGTGCGTTTGGCGAAAGATAAGTTATTTCACCTTAATAACAACAAGCGTTATATCATCCGCCTGCGGTTCGCCGTCCGCCCACGACGTGCTCGCTTTGAAGAGATGGTCAATAATCGCTTTCGGCGGTTGATCCGAAACTTCTTCAAACAATTCTTTCATCTTTGGATAGTCTAACATTTCGTTTTCAGGGTTCAACATCTCCGGTAGTCCATCACTCATAAGCAAGATAGTATCACCGCTCTGGAGATCGAACGATGCTTCTTCTCGCTCAGCTCCAATGAACCCACCCAATGGCATCCCTCCAAGGAGTATCTCCTCAACAAGGTCTTCGTCTGCTCGATAGATGAGTGCAGGTGGCATCCCAGCGACCGCGAGCGTCACCCTGTTACCAGCGAATGTAACGAGTGTCATCGCCATGTACAACCGTTTCAAATTCATGCTTTTAACACCCTGTGAAATACGTTCAAGCGTTTCCAAGTTCCCCGCCCCCGGTGCCGATGTCTTGAAAAGGCTCTTGACAGCAGAAACGACAAGTCCTGCGTTCGTGCCGTGTCCTGTTGCGTCTCCAACTGCGATCGTGAGCTGGTCGTCCTCTGTGAGATTATAGTCATAATAGTCGCCACCGACCTCTGTTGCGGGGCGCATTTCAAAGGCGATATCAAGGTTAGGCAGTTGCGGCGCGGCTTGCGGTAGCATTGACATTTGGAGTTCACGCGCTTCTTCCAATTCCTCTGTTTTGCGCGTATTTTCCACCTCCAAGAGTTGACGCTCAAGTACCTCTGTTTCGAGTTTTCGGCTCGTTCGCGAGAAGTTGCGGGCAAGGTAAACCGACATCGAAAACAGCGGGGCAAGAATTGTAAGGAGTACGCCGAGTTGCCAGTTAACTGTATGTCCTATTTGTGAGACGAGATCGCCAAGTACGAACGTTAAAATAAAAGGCGAGAGGGAACCGAGTCCAAAGATCCACGCGCCATCTTTTTTCTTGAAGATGGCGACGATAATCACACGCGCCATCTCTAAAAACGTGAGAGCCGTAAACAGAAGTAGGATTAGAAACCCTGCCAATTCTATGTCAAGGTGAACCGTGTAGGTATGGTTAGACAAGGTGACAATTGAATCTATGCCAGAGTGCGTAGGGATAGTATTAATGCCAAACAGGCTTCCACAAAGGATTATAACCCATCCAATCAGAAAGACCCAAAATAGTTTAGGAAGCTTCGGATAAAAAAGGGTGTAGAGAAATAGCATTCCCGACACAAACATTAGTACATAAACGCAGACAAGTAAACGAAGCAGAAACATAATTTGGATACTACTTGTCGCTAACAATATAAATTGAAATGTCAGAAAAACAAAAGCACCGATACTCCCAGTCGAGATGGCAAAATAGAGGTTTTCCCGTGCGCGTGGATAAAAAACAAAGAGTAATAGGTGTTGCAGCATCATGAAAACTGCAATCGCTGTCCACACCATCTGAAGAGTAGTGCCTTCTCGAACAAAATTGACACGCTTTTTGATGTTAGGATTTAGCGGTAAGAGTTCAAGCTCAAAACCGAAGATTGGTGGCAACTGAAGAGAAGAAAAGTTCGCATACCGAACAGCGATAACATGCTCGGTTTTACCGGAGAACGAAATTACTTGCGGATCTCGCTCCCAATAAGGTTCGACTTCTCCCTTCCGTGTCCCGACCGTGCCGAATTTATAAATCAACTCGCCATCAAGATAGATTTCAGAAGCACCGGCTTGATACCTCACATAGAGTGCCAACGGCATATTCCAAAGTCGTTCATCCGGAACGGACAGATGAAGTCTGAACCAACCGATGCCTTTCCACCCACTTTCGGGTAACTCCTTTGGAAACAACAGCGAGTTAGTGGATTCCCACGCTGTATCATCAAAAACCGGACTTGCCCATTCCGGGTTATCGCCCGGATGGTACTTCCAAGATTCGTGCAAACTGGTGCCTGCCTCTACAGCATCCAACGTCAGAATGCGTATACCCGTGACCGGTACAGGTTCACCCTCTTGCGCGGGTGCTTCACAGATGAATCCGAACCCCATTAAAATGAGATGAAATATTAGAACTAACTTGTGTTTCATTTTAAAAAGCGTACGTTCTCACTTCTCACAGCAAGTTTTGGCTCTCAAACTGCGCTAAAAGGGGATGTTTTATAACAGATGCGACTTCTGTCCAAGCCTCTTGGCTATTCTCACGCGAAAGGTCTGGCGTGAATCCGAAATCGAGGTAGACTTTGACAGCCGCAATTCGTCGAGTTGACGTGCCGAGAAAACAGCACTCGTGGGACTGCTTCAGACGCGCCATCGCCACAGACATCATCGGCTTAGACAGTCCATTTCCTTGATAGTCAGGATGAACTGCGACCCAGTGGATCTGTCCCCAAGTTTTGCCGTCCATATCGGGTTGCCACCACGCCGTAATTGTCCCGATTTCCTCGCCAGTGTCCGTGGTAAGGAAAAAACTACGATCCTCCATCACTAAAAGATGACGTCCAAACTCGCGATCAAAGAGCCCATCGTCAATGTCAATGTAGGGTTCCGCCGCTTTCTGAATCCGTGTCCAAATATGCCCCTCATCGGGACGGTAATTGCGAATAGCAAAGCCTTCTGGAATAGGGAATTGTGGAATATTTTCCATGTGCTCACGGATCATTCTAACACTGTAGTTTTTCATGAGTGGATATGGGTTCGCGGAAGATATTGTTTGAAAACCTATTTCTCGTGTAAGTTAATATAACAAACTTTGTATAGGTGTGGCAAGGACATTTTCATAGTTGTCAGTAGGCGAGGTTGGAAACCTCGCTAGCGAAGGAGGGATAGGTGGAACAGAATTCGATTGCTTTTTGGCGGGATCGTGTGGTATTATTTATCTATTATGGAAAAATCACCTGCCATCCCAATTTACACAATAGGCTATGGTAGCCGATCAATAGCGGAACTCATCGAAGTGCTACACCAGCACGAGATCGTCTACCTCATTGATGTCCGCTCAGCACCGTATTCGCGCTATAAACCGGAATTTTCTAAAGCCGCACTCGCGAATGAGCTCGAACAACACAGGATCCGCTACGTGTTTATGGGAGACACACTCGGTGGCAGACCCGACGACGAAACGTGTTATGTCAACGGGAAAGTTGACTACGAAAAGGTCAAAGCCACGGAGTTCTATCAGCATGGGATTGAACGCCTGCATACCGCTTTTACGCAGCAACAGAGCGTTGTTTTAATGTGTAGTGAAGGGAAACCGGAGGCGTGCCACCGTTGTAAATTGATTGGTGTGACGCTCACATCCCAGAACATTCCAGTCATTCATATCGATGAAAACGGCGAGCAAATGACGCAGGAAAAAGTCGTTGATCGCCTGACGGGTGGGCAATTGTCGATGTTTGGCGAGGATACATTTCACTCTCGGAAAAAATACCCCTAACTTGATCCATTATGAAGAAAATCAAAATTGTCACCATCGGTGTATACGGCTTTGACGAAGCCGGTTTTTTTAATGCTTTATGCAAAGCAGCGGTTGATACGTTCTGCGATATTCGTAACCGACGCGGTGTACGTGGCGCAACCTACGCATTCGCCAATAGCAAGCGATTGCAAGCACGTCTTGCGGAACTTGGCATCCGATACATCTATCGCAAAGACCTTGGACCGACAAAAGCAGTCCGAGAAAAACAGGCAGCAGCAGATAAAGCCATGAAAACGGCTAAACGCAAACGCACAGAACTTGGAGAGGCTTTCATTGAAGCCTACCACACCGAGTGCCTTGATACATTTGATCCGCAAAGTCTACTTGACGAGCTGGAACCGGACACGAAAGTTGTAGCTCTTTTTTGTGTAGAAACAGCACCGGAGGCGTGTCATCGTTCCTTGGTAGCGGGTAAACTGGCGAAACCATTCAATCTGGAGGTTGAAGACATCTTACCGTGAGAGTCTTAATTGTTGCGAAAACCCGAATGGGTGCGGGGGCGTGCATCGGCGCGATTACAGAGAAAGGAAAAAGTGTCCGACTCATTCCGTATAACGCTGACCCGCACGACGGCGCGAACAACGAATACAACGTTGGCGATATTTGGGAGATTTCCGCCGAACCTGAAACTTCACTAATTCCACCGCATAACGAAAACATTGTTGTGCACAAAAAGTCGCGCCTTCACACAGCAAAAGACACAAAAAGTTTGGTGAGTGCTATCGAACTCTTGATGCCGCCAAAAACAGGACATCCGCGTGAACTCTATGAAGGTTTATTGAAAAGTACAAGTAGCGGTTCGCTCTACGTCGCTGCGCAGGGTGATCTACCTGCTTACAGTACTCTGTTTTGGCGACCAGATCAACCGCTTACCCGTGATACAGAAGGAAGGCGCATACGCTATTGCTACTCCACCGAAAATGGGGGCGGCACGCTCACTTTTGTCGGTTTTCAAGAACCGCTTGAGACAATTCCGGCAGGCATGCTCCTGCGTGTATCGCTGGCACATCGGTGGAGACCAAAAGACCAGCTCGACGCTGAAGAACGACACTATGTACAGATATCTGGCTGGTTTTTTGAAGAAATAGAACAGGCGCGATCGGAACCTTCCAGAGAGCAGGAACAGCCCTCACTGCCAATTCCGACACAAACTCCGTTAGATATTCTCACAAACGTTTTCGGACATGAACAGTTTCGTCCATTTCAAGAAACCATTATCAACCACATCCTAAAACGTCAGGATGCACTGGTTGTTTTACCGACAGGTGGCGGAAAATCGCTCTGTTATCAATTGCCTGCTCTTATGTTTGATGGTGTAACCGTTGTTGTTTCGCCACTAATTTCACTCATGCAGGATCAGGTGATGCAACTGCAAAATCGTGGTATCCGCGCAGCATTTCTCAACCATACTGTTGGGAATAAAGAATACGTCGCCACGATGCAGCAAGTCAGACAGGGTGAAATCAAGCTGCTTTATGTCGCTCCTGAAACGCTCGTTCGCCCCGAAATACTTGTTATGCTTGATGATTCAGATGTCGCCTGTCTTGCGATTGATGAAGCACACTGCATTTCAGAATGGGGACACGATTTTCGGCAGGAATATCGACAGTTGGTTTCTATTCGCGAGCGATTCCAAAAAGCCGTTTGTGTCGCTCTAACAGCTACCGCGACCCCGCGGGTTCAAAATGACATCAAAAAATTACTCAAGTTTGACGAGGGCAACGAGTTCATAGGCAGCTTTGACCGAGAAAATCTATTCATTGCTGTTGAACCTAAAGTGGAATTGCTGGAACAGACGCTCGCGTTTCTTAATAAGCACCGCGGTGAATCTGGCATTATATATTGTCAAACCAAGAAGCAGGTTGAATCGCTCTGTCGTAATTTAACCGCCAGACGCATCTCAGTACGTCCTTATCACGCAGACCTGGATAACGCAACTCGGCAACAGAATCAGGAGGCTTTCATTAGTGACGAAATCCAAGTGATAATCGCCACAATCGCCTTCGGGATGGGAATCGACAAACCGAATGTGCGTTTTGTGCTACACGCGGGTTTACCGAAGGAACCTGAATCTTACTATCAGGAAATCGGTCGTAGTGGTCGCGACGGCCTCCCAGCAGAGTGTCTTTTGCTATTCAGTTATGGCGATGTTGACACTATCAATCATTTCATTGATCAAGGGGCAGAATCCCAAAAACAGGGACGACAGGAACGATCGCACACGCTGGTTTCGTGGGCAACGTCAATAGCGTGTCGTCGAAAAGTGTTGTTAGCTTATTTTGGAGAGCAATACGAACAACAGAATTGTGGGATGTGTGACAACTGCCGTAAATCAGAAATAGAGCGAGTTGACTTGACGGTACCCGCGCAAAAATTTCTCTCTTGTGTCGTCCGGACAGAAGAACTATTCGGGGAAGCATATATCATTGATATATTACGGGAGTCAAAGCGGAAAAAGATTCTTGATAACCGACACGATCAACTCTCCACGTATGGCATCGGTATGGAATACAGCAAGACGCAGTGGAGATATTTGTCTCATCAATTCCTCCAACATAAACTCCTGTCACGAGATGCGCAGCACGGCAGCCTCCGTGTGACTCAGAGCGGTTGGAGAGTGCTGAATGGCAGCGATCCGTTTTTGGGGGTTTCGGTGGAATCGGTACACCATCTCACATCTGAAGTGCTGACTGAATACGATCCCGAACTCTTCAAATTGCTCCAGACTGAACGAGACAGAATCGCTGACGCGGAAGGTGTACACCGTAATGCAGTTTTTCACGATAAAGCACTGCAAGCAATGGCGACCTATTTTCCGACATCTGAAGAATCGCTCAGAGTGATGCCAAGTGTGGGACCCGCAAAAACCGAAAAATACGGTGATGTCTTTCTGCCAATCATCCGTGACTATTGCGAGGAACATGGAACGAAGCCGGTAGCGCACTCGACTGAAGCATTGAATACTGATCCACCAACCTCCGCAGAACCGAACCCACACGCTCTCGAACTTTTCGAGCTGCTTCGCGATAAACGTAAAACTGTGGCAGATAAAGAAGAGGTAAGGGCATTCCGTGTTTTTTCTGACAAGATCTTAAAAGAAATGGGCACCCATTTTCCACGAACACGAGAAGCGTTCGGGCAGATTCGCGGTATTGGTCCCGCGAAAACTGAAAAATACGCTGATGATTTTTTACCGATTATCCGCATGTATTGTGAGGAACAGGGTATTGAGTGAATGCCTGTTTTATTACCTTTCAGAAGTATTTGGAACCTTTGAGGGTGGTTCCTGCATTACAGGAATAATATAACTCCGAATCGTCAAATCCTCTATCGTTTCTGTTTCTACGCGTGGCTCTGGCTTTTCTCGATGGTCAAAGACAATGTAGTCCCCTTCCGTTACGCCTTCAGATTTAAGATATGTTGCAAGCTGCTTCTTACCTGCCTGATAACGACTGTCGCCTCTCCATATTTTTGTTTCGATGATGTACTTCTGCTGATTGTGGGTGATAATGATGTCCATTCTGCCGCGACCGGTTTGTACTTCAATGTGCATGAAACCACCGATGATCTTAACAAACTGGTCAAGATATGCAAGCAAAAGATGCCTGCCAACTGATTCTTGTGGTGTATCAGGGACTTGCAGAATTTTGAACCCTGCGCGAGCAATGAAATCTCGAAAATTATCAAGTAATGATTCCATCTCAATATATCCAGCAGATGTGATATAATTGAGAAATTCCTCAGGACCGCCTCTAGGAACGTACTGATCTTCTAAACCATTCACTATCGGTTTAAAGGTCCTTAGGATACGGTAGAGATAAATCGGATTGAGAATTTCACACATGCCGTCAGTAGATTTTTTGATGACCCCATACGTAGCAAGTTCATTGATGGTGTCATCGTCCATGTTGAAGTCTACGCCTTCATCACGTTCCATAATTCGCATCAGAACACTGGCAAAACGCGGATTCCTACGGATATTGGTTGTGAGATGCTCAATATTGGTGTTTCGATCATGTAGAAGTTGTGTATGAGCCTCCGAAAAGTGCGCCATAGTAATCGGTTCACTTTTCGGAATATCCAATTCTTCGGTAAGAATCTGTGCGAAACGGTTGACAAGAACAGGTTGCCCGGCAGTCTGTTTATGAATAGATGCTATAACTTCTGGGACGAAAACTTGTCCGACTTCGGCGGTATACTGTCCAAGCAGTTCGTGTACCTGTTCAAGGGTAAAGTTGGGTAGCTGAAATTCATCTTGGATATTAAAAGGAGAAATTGATCGGTCATAGTTGAGCTGCGCAATACTTTTCACGCCGATGATGCCAACGCTGTGGGGGCATCGGGGTTTACCGGCAATGTAGATATGGCGGAGCGTATGAAGAAAATCGCTCAGGGCA
The DNA here is from genome assembly GCA_965208735.1 of Candidatus Poribacteria bacterium. Classification (GTDB taxonomy): domain Bacteria; phylum Poribacteria; class WGA-4E; order WGA-4E; family WGA-3G; genus WGA-3G. Next base: position 1,401,696 of record CBDBPM010000002.1, on the reverse strand, counting down.
ACCTGCGGGATACCATCAAACTCATCAATGACGATTATAACCTGCTGCCCAGCATATTCAGCGTCCAGAAAACGTGCGAACCGTTTAAAAAATGTCATCATCGAAAGATGATTTGTTAAAGTTGTCCCCTCTAAAAATCCACGTAAAGCCTCAGACGGGACACATCCACGTCCTTGGAAAACAGCTTCTATCTCTTCACGCATCTGTTCATAGAGATATTCATAGAAAGTAGACAAGGTAAGGTTTTTACAGACATCAAAGTTCAGTTGAATCGGAAAATAGTCTATAATCTGCTCAATTGACCTTGAACGAACTATAAGTGCTGCTAAGACATCTTGAAAGAAGGTCGTTTTTCCAGTTTGACGTGGTGCGAACAAGACGATATATTTACCCTCTTCAACGCGTCTGATGTAATCGGCGACCTCGTCAGAACGTGAAACAACGTAGTGCTCCTGGGCGTTGACGGGACCTTGTGTGCCAAAACGTCTCATTTTTCCCTCCTCTCCGTGAAATGTATCAACGAGATATTGTATTATATCCGGCTGACAAAATCAACAGGGAATTCAGTTTCAGTATCCAATAACCAACAACTGTAACCTGCTTATATATCCCCAATTCTCTCTAACAGGTGCGCGACAATATCCGGTGTTGAGTTTCGATCCACCCACTCAATACGCGCATCTTTGCGGAACCATGTTAACTGCCGTTTGGCGAATCGACGGGTGTTCTGCTTCAACTGTTCAACCGCTTCCAGATATGTACAATGCCCATCAAGATACGCGATCAACTCTTTATAACCAAAACTTCGGAGTGCAACAGTATTCCGCGCATAACCCGCTGCTAACAGAGATTCCACTTCGGCAATCAATCCGTTCGCAAGCATTACGTCCACGCGTTGTTCGATACGCTGGTAGAGTAGCGCGCGCGGCATCGTCAGGCAGAAGGCGATAAACGGATACCGCTGGTTCTCTTGATGCCATTGCTGCTGGTGTTCAAACATAGGAGTACCTGTCAGCTCATAAACCTCCAAGGCACGGATGACCCGGACGACGTTGTTGGGATGAATCCGTTCCGCAGACGCTGGATCGCAGGCGCGGAGCCTTTCGTGGAGGACATCGGTACCGTGTTGTACTGCTTCCTGCTCAAGTCGCTCTCGAAGTTCAGTATCAGCATCGGGTCCCTCAAACAAACCGTCAACAACCGCTCGAAAGTAGAGACCTGCTCCACCGACGAGAATCGCCTGCTTGCCTCTGTTTTGGATGTCGGCGATCGCTGTGTCTACAAGGGATTGATAGTCGGCAACAGAAAAGGGTTGTGAAATGTCCACGCAGTCTATGAGGTGATGCGGTGCTGCCTGCCGTTCTTCAGCGGTAGGTTTGGCAGTGCCGATGTTCATCTGTTTATAGATTTGTCGGGAATCGACGGAAACGATTTCGGCATTGAGGCGTTGTGCGAGTTGAATCGCTATCTCTGTTTTGCCGACTGCTGTGGGACCGAGGAGGCAGAGGAGTCTTGCTTCCATTTATTGAATAATGTTATCGCTTTTATCCTGAAGACCGGATTCAGCCAATCTGGGAAACCACTGTGTAAATAAGGCAACCGCTTTGGGGTTCTGTCGATGCGGTGCGAACAGGTATTTGCCTCTGCTTCTCTCTGAATAAGAGAGGGCATAGATACCAAATGCATTGTAACCAACAGCAACAACGCCAAATGCATTTCCACCAATAGCGATAATGCCAATAGCGTTCATACCGATGGCAACAATCCCACAGGCATTCATACCGAAAGCAAACACACCAATTACATTTATACCAACGACGATAATGCCGAAGAGAAGTATGCCCATGGCGAATATCCCATAACTTACCGTTCTACCATCAAACATCGCGCCTGTGTCCATAAACAGGGAGGCGAGCCACTGTGAAAATCCCCAATTGGGTATGATAATACAGGTAGTAATGATAGTTACGAGACTGATTAAAACTGTGTAAACAACACCCCATTTTACCAGATACGGTTTGAACGCCTTTTTGAAGTTTTCGGGTGTAAATGTAGTTTGCATTTGGGAATTGAATTCTATTCGGAGTTACAAACCCCTCCTACAGTGGCATCGCGGGTATCTACAATCCAACCGCCGCCGAGGACGTATTCGCCATCATAAAAGACAGTCGCTTGACCGGGGGTAATTGCGCGGCGCGGTTCGTCAAACTTCACAACTGCTTCCGTGTCACTGATAGGGGTGATCGTCGCGGGACCGCCATCATCACGGGAACGAATTTTGACGTGTGCCCGGATCGGTTCCGTCATTTTCTCAATGGCGATGAGGTTGATGCGTTCAACGTGCATCGTATCCTCAAGAAGGGCATCCGATTCGCCGACAACGACGGTCTTCTCTGCTGCGTTGAGCTGCGTCACATAGAGCGGTTTGCCGACAGCAATGCCTAACCCGCGCCGCTGTCCAACGGTATAAAACGGTACTCCATCATGTTTACCGAGGATATTGCCTTCACCATCCACAATATCGCCACCCTCAATTTTCTCAGGAACCCTGTCTTTGAGGAAACGTCTATAGTTAGTATCAGCGACGAAGCAGAGTTCTTGGCTCTCAATTTTTTCGGCGGTGCGCAATTTGTACTTTCGGGCAAGGTCTCGGACTTCGGCTTTCGTGTGTTCACCGAGGGGCATCATTGCACATCGCAATTGCGCCTGTGTCAGCGCGGCGAGGAAATAGGACTGATCTTTGCTAACATCAAGTGCTTTGCGTAAGAGGTAGCGTCCTGTTTCTGGATCTTGCTCAACGCGAGCATAGTGTCCTGTGGCGATGGCATCGCACTCTAATGTTTTGGCAAGATCAAGAAGTCTACCAAACTTGAGTTCTCGGTTACATACCATACAAGGACTCGGTGTTCTGCCGACGAGGTATTCTTCCACGAAATAGTCGATGATCTGTTCGCGGAAAGCGTCCTCGTAATTCACGCCGTAGAAAGGGATACCGAGTTGCGTGGCAACGCGACGTGCATCCTCAATACCTTCAAGCGAACAGCAATTCGGACGCTCCGGGTCTACTTCAATAGTATCGGGCGCGCCGAGGCGCATCGTGATGCCGGTGACATCATAGCCTGCGTCAACCATCATGGCAGCAGTGACAGAACTGTCTACGCCACCGCTCATTGCGACGAGAATCTTTTTCATTGCCTTCACCTAGTCAAGTTAGAAACGTGGCAAAGTAGGAAACTTCGCCAACGAATATAAGAAACCCAAACTTTGGCGCGCTTAGTGTGTTTGGCACTAAAGCAGTGGTTAAAAGTCATCTTTTTTAGCGATCGCTCTTCAATTTACTCCATGTCGTCGTGAGCTTGTCCGTTGCCTCCACAGCAGCCGCTCCGGCACCACGCGTCAAGAACACCCAGTACATGGGCGCCAAGTTTGCAGGTGGATCGTTGTTCCCACTCAGAGATATGTCCCCTGCGGGAAACGCCTTGTTCCAAAGGACAAAAATATCCGTATCCTCTTCATTGGTTTGGACGAGATAATCAGGCTGCTCTGTCCATCCTTCACCATCTGAGGCCCATTTTGGGGGATTCCCCCATCTTTTGTCAGTCGCTAACCAAACGACTACAGGCACTTTAACGCTAAATGTGATGAAATCAACACCCTTAGAGCCTTCATCGTCCATTGCTGTCATGATAAACGTTGCGCCTTCAAACTCTTTTGACATATCCTTGACGAAATAATCCCTGTCAATAAGATAAACGCTGCCTACCTCAAGCCCCTCCTCGCCCACAACGTAATCACCGACAACACTCCTCGATTCGAGATCAATAACCTCTATATCCTCAACGATTATATCCTGTGCCAGAACTTTAGGAACATAAACAGATACCAAGAGAAAACAAGGCAAAATTAAACACGCAAATCTTCTGATATACACGATATACCTCTCCTTTTTTCTTTTTATATGTCGCTCGCTGCAAGCAGTGACAGAACCGTCTACGCCTCTGCTCATCGCGCTGATAATCTTTTTTGGGCCCCGACTTAGCAAACACAATCTACAAAATAGGCCCATCAATTGCACTTAATATTATACCACATAAAAGCAGATTCTTCAGGGAAAAATCGTCCCCGTACATAGCTGCCACTTCTATGAGACTGAAATAGTCCTATGGTGAAAGCATAGATAACCGATGAAAGACAGGGGTAAGGGATCCGGTGCCGTTACAAACCCACACCTACTGAGGAGAGTGGATAAAGACTTAGGAAATCTGCCAATCCTCTTTTCCAGCATAGCGGGCATCGTAAACGTCTTGATTGAGTTCCAAACCAAGTCCAGGCGTATCCGGCACTGTGAACATGCCATCGGTGAAGACATAGCCTGAGGTATCAATTACATCGCTGGTGAGGGTTGCGACTTCGCCGTAAAGGAAATGTGGGATCGTCTTTGCGAATTGGAGACTGAGAAAGAAACCGAGCAGCGAACCCCAGTTATGTGGTGCACATTGGACACCGTGCGCAGCTGCCATATCCGCCAACCGTCGCCAACCGGTAACACCTAAGCCTTTCATATCGTGCTGGATGACATCAATCACACCCGCTTCAAAGAAGGGGTCGTAGAATTCGAGCGGTTCGCGGGTGCGGGTTTCGCCATCAGCAATCAATGTTTTTAGACCTTTTTCTTGGATAAAGGCTTTTAGGTTGCGATACAATTCAACGTCTTCTTCAAACATCTCCTCAATCCAAAAGACATCGCAATTGCTGGTTTCATTGAGGAAGGTAATAACTTCGTCGTAAGTATAAGCGTTATTTGCATCAACGAGGATATTGAAACCTTCACCCGCTGTGCTACGTGCAAGTTGGACGAGTTCAATATCCCGTTGTAAACCGGCTTTACGCTCCATCAGATGGTTACCGCGACCGATTTTCATCTTACATGCAGTAAACCCATTGGCAAGACTGTTCTTAACATCGTCTTCAATCCGCTTGAGACCTTCTGCCTTCGTCTCATAGAGGAGATCGTTGAAGTAAATAGTGCTATCATAAGCAGGCAACCTATTTGAAGAGACATCACTACCCATGAGCTGATATGCAGGCTTACCGAGGATTCTGCCAATAGTATCCCATAGCGTATTTTCAAGTCCGCGGAATTCTTCAACAACGCCAACTTCAGGATTTAATAGGTCAAATGGGTTTCGGTTAAGTACGGCTTCGGCATCTTCAGCGGACGTTGCCTGCCAACTGCCAACCCCCCATCCAAGGGTACCATCGTTGGTATAGATGCGAATAATGCGTTCACGCCATTTCCCATTCGGATCCGGCTGTTTTATCTCCTTCGCACCAGAGTTGCAACCGATTGCGGGCTGGTCGATTTCGACTGTAACCTGCTCAATTTTGGTAATCTTAATGTCAGTGGGATAATTCTGCATAGCCGTTAATCACCTTCCCCTATTCGGTCACAGAGTTTTAGCATGTGACTGAACACAATCACTCACCAGCGTTGGTCACTTCGGCACTCGCCAATTTTAATCTATTCAAGTACAAGGAGCAGTTGATTGAGTTCGTCTTTCACCATATCGTTGGTTTCTTTCTCCTCGTAGTAAAGATAAATCTTATGAGGTAGATTGTCGTACTGGTCTGCTTCTTGAACCTGCTTAATGAGGGCAGGTTTCTTAAGAAGTTGCACGATGCGGAGTCTATCCTCGTGATCAACGACCTTGGGGTCTGTCAATAACTCTATTAAACGGGCAGCTAACCCGTCAACGATTCCTTCATCGGCATAGTGTTTCAAGGTATCCATAGCGGCTTGTTTAGCATCGGGGCTTGAGCCGTTGGTCAGAATTGCGAGGAGATTGTCAACAGCACCTGCATCAGGATACATCCGCAGTGCTATAGCAACGTCCCGACGTACGGCATCATCGGAATCTTCAAGCGCAGCAATCATCTTAGTTGTGGGGTGTTCTTTGAGGAATACCATAGATTTTGCGGCAGCGCGTCGGACAACCACGTTACTATCAGTCAAACCCTCAACAATTTTTCCTTCTGAACCTTCGTCACCGAGCATGTAGAGTGCGGTGTTAATTTCCATCTTCAACCCTTCATCAGTGGTTGAATTTTGGAGTGTTTCTAACCTCACCTTGGCGGATGCGTCCCCTATATCCGCTACGATACGGACTAACAGAATTTTTACAGTAGATGGTGTCTTGCTATCACCGGCTGCCTCCAGGATGTCGTTAATACCTGGTCCGCCGATTTCCTTCAAGATTTGAATGAAGGCGCCGTGGACACTGTGATACCGGTCTTTAACAAGGTCTTCCAAAACGAAAGGCACGGCTGGTGCGCCTTTATCAACAAGGATTTGCATGGCATCCTTCTGTATCCTGTGGCGTTCACCGAGGATTTGCAGAATTTTCTTCATCTCAAATTCACCCAATTCGCCAATGCGTCGGTCACGCTCAGTTTTGTACCTGGCTTCCGCTTTGTGGACCCTCGCAGCACCGGATGAGAGCGCATTGCTATAAGCAATCAGGAGAAGTGCCCGAGGTTCGACCTTGTTTTGCTCCTCCTGTTCCGCTCTTTCAAGGTGCCCAACGGCTTCCAGCGTGAGCCCTGCGTCCAGCAATTTACTTCTGCCGACTTCAAGTTGGGTGATGACCTGTTCCTGACAACCGATGCTCACAACCCCTATAAGCAGTAATATCATCAAAGTTTTTTTCATGTTCCGTTTTTCTTTTCCTCCTGGAATCTCAATTAGACTCACCCGTCCGTGATGCGTATCGCGTCCATCGGTCAAGAAAATCATGAAAGGCACGCATCATTCAACTGCAAACCTGTAAGCAGATAAAAAGAGCCAACCTAACACTATTTCGCTTGGCTCGGTTCCATCAAATTATAGGACGCAGCTTACAGGTTCTCCGTATCTTTTCTATATTGCACATCTACCGAATAGTGGTTACAGATCGGGATAAGTACTGATGTAAAGAATATTCTAAAATAAATACACTTTTATGTCAACAATTTAAGCCGTAGTTTGCAAAGCAGTTCAATTTTCTCATCAAAGGACCGTTCATCCTGTCGTAGCAGCCAACTTCCCAATAGTGGATCGTAGTTTTTCTGTGATACAGGCAGGAAACGGAAAACTGAATACCTTTCTCCAGAAAATGCCATCATAGAACAAGACGAATGTTAGATCACTGAACTTCATTAAGGAGTTGTGCGAGCGGAATTTTGACGAGATCCTCTTGCTCCTTTTTCTCGTGGTACTCATGAAGCTTGGACCCAAGATCTTCGATCGTTTTTAATGCTTTAATCTGTTTTTTAAATGGCTCTCTCCGGAGCAGCTGCACAAGATAATAACGGTTGTCTGGGTCGCTAACGGTCCCGCCAATAAGTAGCGCAGTAGCACTTTTTGCCAAGCCTCTGGCGAGTTTGTTCTGTCCATAAACGTCAAGGGTCTCAATCGCTGCCTGCTTCGGGTCGTTGCTCAATTCACCAATGAGAATATTCATCAGTTCGTCAACAGCAGCGACATCTTTGTGGACTGCGAGTGCCTCTACAAGTGCTGTGACGACTTCGGAGTCCTCATCTTTTAGCCCGGCGATGAGTGTTTTCGGCGATATCCCGTCGATATCCACCATTGTTTTCGAAGCTGCACGGCGTACCGCGACATCACTATGACTGATGCCAGCGATGATCTCTTTCCTATACGATTCCTCCCCCAGTTGATAAAGCGTCGTGTTAATCTGCATCGCGAGTCCGGGGTCTATAGTTGATCCGGTTTGAACGGATTTCAATGCATCTACGGCTTTTGCGTCGCCGATTTCAGCCAATACCTGAACCAATTTACCTTTGAGAGTGGATGAGGTCGTTTCATCAGTAAGTCTCGTTAAAATGAGATCCAACTCATCAGCTCCCATCTCAACCAACATCCAGTCCGTAAAATCGACATGAAGGGACGGGTATCTCTTGTTTACGAGGCTGTCGAGAATTAGGACTGCAGCATCATGTCCCTTTTCTACGAGTGCCTGTAAACCGGCTTTTCGTACCTGCGAACGCTGGTCATTGAGCACTTGTAGGATGTGTTTCATCTCAGCCTCTGTAAGTGCTTCAATCCGCTGACTCCGTTGGTTTTTGAACTTCGCTCCCTCGCCAGCACGGTCGGCATCTCCCGTAGAAACCCCGTATGAATAAGCAATAACGAGTAGTGCGCGAGGTTCGAGCTTATTAACTTCTTCCTCTTCTGCTTTCTCAAGATGTCCCACGGCTTCCAAGGCGTTTCCGCTGTTAATTAATTTGCTCTTACCTACAGATAAGTTGCTTGGTCCCTTCTGTTTTGTTTCACATCCAAAACTCGTGAGCAACAAAACAACGAGTGGAATGATTACAATCTTTTTCATTATGATCTACTTCCTCCTGACTTTTATAGTACGGATCCCCTGATATGAGTGTGCGCTTTGTAATACACATTGTAACTGCGCGCCACGGTATATTGTGGCTTTGGAATATGCCACTATAACAATACCACAAAATTTTAAAAAAGTCAAGTGTAGATTTTGGGTACCGCGGAGACATTCAGTTATCAGTCACCTGCTAATTGAATACAGTTGACATACGTGCAGATTTTGATTATACTAAGATTGAAAATATTCAGAATCTCGTGCCTATAGGAAGGTAATTTCTATGATTTTTCTCCGCGCGCTTTGCGTCAATGGTCTATCTCCATCTCACCAACAAAAAGCAGACTCTCAGGTAATTAGAACGACAAAACTCTGGGGGATACTCGGTGCGTTGATCATCTGCACGGCTTTGCTACAAGCACCAACCTCCGCGCAGCTGATGACACCAGAAGAGGTGCTCGGATTTCAAGTCGGTTCGGATTATCAAGTAGCAGGTTGGAAAACTGTCTCTGATTATATGCGTCACGTTGCAGCAAACTCGGATCGGGTTTTGGTGGAAGAACTCGGAAAAACAACCGAAGATAATGATCTTCTCATGCTGCTGATTTCCGCACCGGAGAACTTGGAGAATTTGGCACGCTATCAGCAGATCCAGAGAGAGTTAGCACTCCCCACCAAAGGTAGCGAAGCACTAGATTCCTTCGCGCAAGAAGGTAAAGCCGTTGTGTTGATTAATTGTAATCTTCATTCCACAGAGATAGCCTCCTCACAGATGTCAATGGAATTTGTACACCAATTTGCAACCGACGAAACACCAGAAATCAAAAAGATTCTTGAAAATGTGATAATCCTGCTCATCCCTTCCGCAAACCCCGACGGGTTAAACATCGTAGTAGATTGGTATAACCGCACCGTCAGCACCCCTCACGAAGGGTCGGAAATCCCGTGGTTGTATCATAAATATACAGGACATGATAACAATCGCGACTGGTTTATGTTAACACAGATAGAGACGCAGCTGCTGACGCGAGTGCTTTATGAAGAGTGGTTTCCAGAAGTTGTCTATGACGTGCATGAGATGAGCTACCGCGGTCCTCGGTTCGTGATCCCTCCATATTTTGAACCGGTCAATCCGAATATCCCTCCGCTTTTACAGCGGACGCTTTCACTTATTGGCGCGCAACTCGCCTTCGACTTGACAAGTGACGGGTTTACAGGCGTGCTTTCAAGCGCCGTCTACGATACATGGTGGCACGGCGGGTTTCGGACGGTTCCGTATCGTCACAACATGGTAGGTATCTTGACGGAAGCGGCGCGAGTCGAAATCGCAACGCCAATTTTCCAACCGCATCACACCTTAAAAGGCTATCGACGTGGGCTGGATCAATACGCGCTTCGGACTAATTTTCCTGAACCGTGGCCCGGAGGGTGGTGGCGATTGCGCAATATTGTAGACTATGAGAAGGCGGCGGCTCTCTCAATTCTTGATTTCGTCGTTGAGCATCGGGTAACACTGAAAACAAACTTTTATAAGATGGGACTCGATGCAATAGCAAAAGGACGAGATGAACCACCCCGCGCGTTCCTTATCCCGACTGAACAACGCGATATCCACACAACGCTCAAGATGCTGGATATTCTGAAACGCGGTGGCGTACAGATTCATCAGGCAAACGCGCCGTTTATCGCTGACGGTGTAGAATACCCTGCGGACACTTACGTTGTTTTAATGTCTCAACCGTTTCGGGCACATGCGAAGGATCTGCTTGAGGTGCAACACTACCCAGAACGCCGTTCATCTCCTGAATCACCGCCGGAACGACCTTACGACATCGCGGGTTGGACACTGCCGTTACAGATGGGAGTGCGGACGGTTGCGGTTGTACATCCGTTTGAGGCGGATTTAACGCAGCTGCCGACACTGACAGCGATGCAAGGCACACTGGATGGTGCCCCTGAACCGACAGGCTACCTGTTCGAGAACCGAACGAACGTCGAAGCGATTCTCCTCAATCATCTATTCAATGCAAGACTCGCCGACAACAGTCCTAAATATAAACTTCACTGGGCGCGACGGGATGTAGAACTTGCCGGTAAAACATTACCACGCGGGACTATTCTGATAAAGACAACAGAACCGCCATTACAGCAGGTCAGAGAGATAGCGGCACTCGCTTCGGAATATGGTATCCATATCCACACCGATGCGTCTCTCGATGAAGATACAATCAATCGGACATTCACAAGCGTGCAAGCACCGCGCCTCGGTCTCTATAAACCGTGGACAGCGAATATGGATGAAGGGTGGACGCGCTGGGTTTTAGACACACATGGATTCAATTATAACAGCCTCACAAATGCAGAAATTCGTGCAGGGGATTTGGCAACGCGGTACGATGCTATCATTTTGCCGGATCTTGGTGCTTCGGGTATTCTCAATGGACATGCGGCAGGAAAATTACCACCGGAATATACCGGTGGCATCGGTACTGAAGGGTTGGCGAATTTGCGAACGTTCGTGGAGAATCGCGGGACGCTTATCTGTTTGAATCGTGCGACGGAACTGCCTTTGAAATACTTTGGACTTGGTGAAAATGGTATCGTCAATGTCGTAGAGAAAAACGATCAACCGAACCAAGACGCGTTTTTCTGCCCCGGCTCATTACTCCGCGTTCGGATAAACACAAAGCATCCGATCGGACATGGATTAGACCCGGAGATGGCAATCTTTTTTAAATCGGGACCCGTTTTTGATGGTGAGCGCGGCGGCGCAAAAATTATAGCGACGTATCCTGAGTTTAACCCGTTGATGAGCGGTTGGCTTGAAGGTGAAAAACGAATTCGGCAGAAGGCAGCACTTTTGGAAGCACAGTTAGGCGATGGACGCGTGATTCTTTTCGGGTTTAAACCACAACATCGAGGTCAGTCTTATGGAACTTTTAAACTGCTTTTTAATGCTATTTTTTACAGCACTGTCCGTTAGAATAACGCAAGTTTCCATCTTTGTAGCATAATCTGATAGATTGTGCTTGCAAGAACGGAAATTAAAATTTGCGCTACAAAATCCTGAGGAGAATCAACCGCTTTTAACGAAACATGGTCTCTGCATGCCTAAAATCTTGTTAGTAGCAACTTAGTGTTCTGTCACGCCAAGTTTGAAGGGTACAAAGATCGCGAGCACAGCTCGCTCCTACAACAAGAGGCGTGTGTATATCGGAATCAATCTGTGAAATAAATATTTTATACCATTCACTTTAGATGTGACAGACTATTAGGTTAGAAATAACATCAGTTAGGGAAAGGTAGTACCTTATGCTCACAACGATGGACAAAACACTCGTAAGTTGGTTCTGTTTTGATGAGGAAACCCCAAAGCACTGCAGCGTGATTACTGTGCAGGCGGCTGAGAAGTATGACGCACTCGCTTTTGGACAGGATGCACAAGGTAAGTGGTCTACCGCCAGCGATGATAACACTCGCACGCAAACCCCCGAACAACTCGCGCAAAATCCGACGCAGGAAATTGTCCTCGGACAGTTCATGATGATGGCTGCCGTTTACAAAGACAACTCGGTCACCATTTACCGCGATGGGGAAGTGTACGCCAGCTATACCATCGAAGAGCCGTTTGACTTTCTGAACAGCCCCTATCTACAACTCGTGATTGGCTCGGTCAACCTAAATCCTAACTACACCACATCATTCAAGGGAAAGGTCAAGGATGTTCGGATTTATGCACAGGCTTTGACGCAAGAGCAGATTAAGGAGTTGAGACCGAACACACCTTCGGCAATTCAACCGTTCAGTTGGTATGATTTCTCGATAGACGGTTGGTGGGAAGATCGTGCCGGAAAATTTCCTGAGTTTAGAAACATGGCGGCGATAAAAGAGAACGATGAAGACGCTTATATTGTTTTCGATCGAGACGACAGACACATGTTTACCTTGGACAACGAGGCTGTCCGTATCGCTCGTGATTTTCGCCAACGACTGATGCATGACCCGAGTCGCCCGACATATCATCTCGTTAATTCCGAAGGTGATAACGAAAGGAACTATTCAACCGATCCCAATTTCATGATCTATTGGAAGGGTCAGTATCATTTCGGCTATATGTGCAAAGGCGATGAGCACGCTTTTGGGCACTTCACGAGTACCGACCTTGTTCACTGGCGGCGGCGTGGGGACTGTGCCTTGGGCAGCGGCGGTTGTGGTACGGGTGGCACGATTATCACGAAAGATGGCAAGAAAGTTATCTTTGTCGGCATATTTGGTGGTCGTCCGACCTACGTCGAGGCTTCGGATGAGCATCTGGAGGACTGGTCTAAACCGATTGAGATTGAAGTGCCGCAAGAGGCACGGGATGCAGATTATTGGGTATTCTGGGATCCGACAGCCTGGGTTGAGGGAGATTACTACTACATATTTTCTGGCGATCACCCTATGGAGGATACCCGACCGGAGTTGGGGATTTGGTATAAAAGGTCAACCCTTATGCGCTCCAAAGACTTTAAGAAGTGGGAATTTCTGGGTGAATTTATGACGAAAGAGTTGCCCGGACTTGAACAACACGATCATTCCTGCACCGATTTCTTCAAACTCGGCAACAAGCACATGATGCTACTTATCAGCCATAGCTGGGGGGCGCGGTACTATCTCGGTGAATGGAAGGATAATAAGTTCACACCGGAGTTTCATACCAAGATGAGTTGGAGCAACAATTATCGCGGTATACCTATCTATTGGGCACCCAAAACCTTCCTTACACCAGACGGACGCAGAGTCGTCATTACCAATATACAGGTTAACCTTGGCAACACCTTATGGAGTTGTGCATTCTCATTGCCTTGGGAGCTGAGTCTGCCTGATGATGGAGTTGTACGTATTAAACCGGTTCGCGAACTTGAGTGTCTACGCTACAACGAAACGGTTGAGAACAATATTACGGTCAAAAACGGCGAAAACTACAGGCTGAAGGAAATCTCAGGCGATACGGTTGAATTGAATGTCACAATCAAACCTACCGAAGCGAGAGACTATGGTGTAAAGGTGTTCTGTGACAAAGACAACCAGAATGGGATGGAGATCTTCTATTCAGCCGATGAGAAGACGATTTCGGTGGGTGATGGCAACGAAGAAGAAAAACCTTATGGTAGTTCACAACCTTATGGCGTTGCACCGTTCGAGTTGAAAGCTGGAGAGGATTTGAATTTACGGATATTCATCGACAGGGCACTCGTGGAAGTGTTCATCAATGAACGTCAGGCAGTCGTACAGAGTCAACTGCATCAACCGGAAGATGTTGGAATATGCCTCTACAGCAGAGGTGGGGACATCAAGGCAGATGTAATAGGTTGGAAGATGGCGGCGGCGAACCAATGGTAAGAAAGATGCGGGGTATCCACCGAACTTAACTGAAGGTAGCACACCAGTATGCTGGCGTTGTTCCTTCGGCACACCTATATCCGTGTCTACGGCTTCTGTGCCTCTCCAAAAAACTTGCGAGAACGCTTTAAAACACCCCACAGAGACAGTCCCTGCGTATTATTAACACTCCCCCCAGCAATGGGCATTTTATCCTCCACATTCACAAAACAAATCCTAAAAAATCAGGCTTCTTCGTTTTTTCCCGCCACGATGCAAGCTTTCTATCCAAAATTTCGTCTTTAATAATAGAGGGTGCGAATTGTAAACGAACCTATCTGCATTAATTTCAGAAAACACGGTATTTGATTAAGCCCTTTAGCCGATGCAAACGCGATCTAATCTGTTTATTAGGAGGAAGTCTCGTGGAAAGAGAAAACGATGTCAAGCTGATTCACAAAATTTTATCGGGCGACGACGCTGCGTTTGGCATCTTGGTCGAAAAGTACCAAAAGAGTGTTCACGCCCTTGTATGGCGGAAGATTGGCGATTATCACTATGCCGAAGACATTATGCAAGATGCCTTCCTTCAGGCATACAAAAAACTCTCGACACTTAAAGATCCGAATCAATTTGCTGGGTGGCTCTATGTCATCGCCAATCGGCTTTGTATTGATTGGATGCGAAAGCAGAAGTGGATGCGAGAGCAAAAGTTTGTGATGCAATCGCTGGAGAATACACGTCCGGAAGAAATTGAGCAGTCTTCTTACACACATCATGTATCGGAACAATTGAAAACAGAGCGTACCGAGCATTGTCATGCCCTTGTGAAAAAACTATTGGAAAAGCTGCCGGAGAGCGAACGCACCGTCGTGATGCTCTATTATCTCGACGAAATGACAACAAAAGAGATCGGCAAATTCTTGGGGGTGTCGGTGAACACAATTGCGAGTCGACTCCACCGAGCGCGAAAACGTCTACAGGTAGATCAAGAACTCTTGGTTCAAGAAGTCCTTGATGACGTACAGTTATCAGAAAATCTGAAGGAGAACATTATGAGTCAGTTGGAAAGCATTCGCAGCAAGTTTGATTCATTCATAGCACAGGCAAAATCCGACCCGACATCAGGCGAGGATATTCTTAAAGAAGCACACAACCAAGTTGAAGATGCGCTTAAGGGTGAAATCACACCCGACTTGGCACATCTCGCAGATGAAATATACGAGTATATAGGCACCGTCGGAATGGAAAAAAGCGTCTCTCTGCACCGCAGATATCTCAACGTCGCTTCAGACACTAAGGAGCGTTTCTGGTCGCACCAGCAATTAAGTGGTAACCTTGCCAGGCTTCGGCGGAACAGGGAAGCTGTTGAGGAACAGGTTCGACTTTATCGTTGGACATGCGAGCATTTGTCAGATGCGGATGTGTTGGAGACTGTTAATAGTTTAAGTCATGCTGGCTGTTGGAAAGCGGAAGGGCGTGTTGATGAGTGGTTTCAACTTTATGAGGAAGCCTCTGAACGCTTAGAGAATCCTGAATTGAGTCGTTACGCACGTTGTGATTTCCTGCAAATCGGATCAGAAATCTTACGCGCCTACGGTCGGTTAGATGAGACGCTTCTTGGCATGGAAAAGTTGGAACGTGCTAACGGTGAACCCAGTTGGGAGCATTATTTCCGGTTCTGGTTGGCTGTAAGAACAAATCGACTTCTGGTGTATAGCAGACAGGAAGATTGGATACACTTTGATCAGGCGCTTACGGACGCACGCGCGTTTATCGAAGAAGAGATAGAAAAACGGAACGCCGGACAGTCTGTGAATCTCAGCGACCTTACATGGGCTGCTCACGATGTTGGGTGTTGCCTGTTGTGGTCGAAGAAGTATAGCGAAGCGAGGCATTTCCTACAGATCGCCGCCGATTTGAGCCGCTACGACGCTTGTACCCACTTCTTTCTCGCAGTCAGTATTTGGGCTTCTGAGAAGGACAGAGAAAAGACTTTACATCACTTAAAGGAGACTCAGGACTATGTGCTAAATCCGAACCGAGATATGTACTACTCGAATTTCCTTGAAACCCCTGAATTTTCGGATGTAAAGAGTGATAAAGAGTTCCTAAAGGCTCTCGGACAGAAGTTAGAAAGCAATGAAACTTCGTGATGCGATCATCGCGGGTGTAAATCCGCTCACGCAAAATAGACTCCGTGCTGGATTGTCCATTCTCGGCATCTTCATTGGGATTGCGGGTGTGCTGTGCATGGTTGCCATCGGCGATGGTGGCAAAAAAATCATCGCCGAAGACATCGAAAAACTTGGCGGGTCAAATCAGTTCACCCTCTGGACACGCATGTCCACCTTCAAACGTGGACGGCCCCGACGCACCACCGAACGATACACTGCTGAGGACGCTTACGCGATTGAGGCAAAGTGCTCCGAGGTTCTATATGTCTTACCGAATCATGAAAACTATGAAATCTTGGTTACCAGCCAGGATGGGAGTCAAACCAGGGCACTTTTAGAGGCTTCTACTGCAGACTATGCTCGCGGCATGGGATGGGAGCTACAAGCTGGCAGATTTCTCACCGAAAACGATATAGAGACCGCAGCACAAGTCTGCGTCTTAGGATCCGATGCTGCTACCGATTTATTTGGAGAAGGCTCTCCGATCGGGCAAGAAGTAAAGGTCCGGTATCATTGGCGAACGCCCTTACGGATGCGCGTTGTGGGGGTGATGAAACCTAAAGGTCGTAGTCTCACTTGGGTCTATTGCTTGGATGATGCCATCTGTCTGCCCTTCACAACCTATCAACAACGGCTTGAAGGCATAAACCACGTTGAACACTTGATTGTCTTTTTTAAAAAGGGCAGCGATTTTTATAGGGTCATCGATTGTGCTAAGGATACGCTGCGTAGAAGACATCGGGGCAAGGATGACTTTATCGGGTACTATGTACCGCAACTGACGTTCCATCGACTGGAGCACATCCAAAAGGTAATAAAGATTGCCTTGGGTAGTATTGCGAGCTTCTCGTTGTTCGTCAGCGGTATCGGTATCATGAATATCTGTCTCGTCTCTGTCGGTGAAAAGACGCGAGAAATAGGTTTACGGAAATCGGTGGGTGCGAAACGGATCGACATCTTCTGGCAGTTCTTGACGGAATCGATCTGCCTCTGTTTGTGTGGTGGAGTGCTCGGCATCGTAGGTGGTTGGGCGGCAGCACACGGGATGGCATGGCTCGCGGTCCGGATTGTGTTGGTTGTGGATGCATGGCCCGTCGTATTATCCTTACAGTGGATATTGATTTCTGTTATTTTTTCGATTGTCATGGGCGTGGGGTTCGGTGTCTACCCAGCAATTCGGGCAGCGCAACTTTCACCTATTGATGCGCTCCGCACCGAGAATTAATCTTTATAAGCAGAACCGCAGGACTCTCCTCCAATATCCATAGTGTCAATTTAGCGGTTTTTGATAGCGTTTTAGCAACTATCGATATAAACATGCTGAAGAAACACCCAAGCAAAAACCCCTTACAAGGCTAAGGTTTTTGATTGAAAATGCTGCTATAAACATACTGAAGAAACACCCAAGCAAATAAACCTTACAGGACTGAAGAGGGGTTTGAAGGTTTCAAGGGTTTCGTGGAGTATCCGGTTCGGTTAGGAAACCGAACCTACCGGGCCTGGGTCTGAGACGGTTGTTTTTTCTAAAATTGACACCTATGCAGGACTCTCCTCCAATATCCAATGGCACGCGGTTTTCTAACCGCACCGAGCGTGTGGTTCGTAGCAGAATTCCATGATTCTGCGTAAGTCCTGTGTAATAACGCAATTGCCCTTGAAAACGCAAATCCGTTTAATTTGTTTACCAGGGCCATTCAATTTTAAGAAATCATTGGATTGGACGTTTTTCTTGCGAAATGCTGCGAAATGCTGCGAAAATTTCGGCAGATTGCTCTAAAGCATAACATATTTTAAGTATAATATATAAAGAAGAATGTCACGGAAAGTATTTGGTTTTTTGCGGTTGTCTGATGCGCTGATTTTCTGGATGACCCGTGATGTTTTCTGCTGGAAAATTCGGATGTGATTTTGCGTTAAAAAAGATACCAATCTGACTGAAAAGATACCATATGGTATCTTTTTTAACTTTTTGGTATTTTTTATATTTAGGTTGTAAACCCACTTACTGTGCGGGTTTAGAGGTGTTTTTTTGATATTTCTGGTTGCGAAAAAAAGATACCAAGGGACGTGTAACGTTTTTATCTTCCTCTGTTAGTGAGCAAAATTAACGTCTACGAGCAGGATGTGGATCTCAAAATTTTCATTAATCCGCGCACTGTATAACCTCCTATCTCAATAAAACTTCTCCACCTATTCTTCAGCATCTACATTGTTATTGACCTCTTGTCTGTAAGCGTCTAATTTTCGGTGTAAGGTTCGCACGCCGATGTCAAGAATCTTTGCCGCCTCTGTTTTATTACCATCTGATTCCGCAAGGGTCTTTTGGATCGCTGCTCTTTCAATTTCTGCCATTGTCATACCGACCCTACCGATAACCTCTTCCTCATCAAGCACAGGTAGATACCCATCTGGCACCTGTGAGCTGCCCTGTGCAGCGATCGGCAAAACCCCTTCTTGTGCCCGATGCTCAAGCGTTTTAGCGATCGTTGAAAGGATTTCCAACGCTTTTTTGAG
Organism: Candidatus Poribacteria bacterium; assembly: GCA_965208735.1. Classification (GTDB taxonomy): domain Bacteria; phylum Poribacteria; class WGA-4E; order WGA-4E; family WGA-3G; genus WGA-3G. The sequence continues at coordinate 1,383,254 of CBDBPM010000002.1, read as the reverse complement.
GACATCTGCAGCGTCATCTGTGTCGCTAATTTGCATCCAACTGGTATCTTCATCTGGAATTAGGAACGGCACTTCATTATTGGCTGTGGCAGCTGGCTCCAGTAGACGGATCGCTGAGAGGATAAGTCCGAGAATTGTCTTGTAAATGGCTATATTTCCCGTTGCGATTGCCCCACCAGAGGTATCAACAACCTGTAAAGCCCCACCTTGTTCATCAAGTAGATCTGCTTCGCCAGTAGTTGTATCAACGACTTGCGTCGGTGCGAGCTGCGTACCAGAGGTTTGTACAGGTACTAAGGAAACCTGTTGAGATTCAGGGTCCATCGGGAAATCTTTCAGTTGTAGTTCTTCGGTAGTGGCTGAGATAATCGCGGTTTCTATGGCGTTTCTGAGTTCACGCACGTTGCCATACCAATCAGCATTCTGGAGATAATTGAGTGCGTCCGATGTTATACCGGTAATGGGTTTACCGTGTTCCGCGCTTAATTCAGGGATGAACGCGGAGACGAAAAGTGGGATGTCCTCGCGACGGTCGCGGAGTGGCGGGATCTGGATGCGAAAGAGATTGAGGCGGTAGTAGAGATCCTGCCTAAACTTTTTCTGCCGGACCGTTTTTGTAAGATTGACATTTGTGGCAGCGATAATTCGGACATTAACTTTAATATTTTTTTCGCCGCCGAGTCGGGTGAATTCCTGTGTCTCTAAGACACGCAAAAATTTCACCTGTACTTCGGACGACATCTCCGCGACCTCATCAAGAAACAGCGTCCCCCCATCCGCCTGTTCAAACACACCGCGTCTTTGATTCGTTGCACCAGTGAAGGCACCTTTTTCATGCCCGAAGAGTTCACTTTGCAGGAGGTCTTGGTAAAATGCACCGCAGTTGACTGCTTTGAAGGGTCTATTTTTACGCGGGCTACCTTCGTGGATAGCCTGTGCGATGACATCTTTCCCAACACCCGTTTCACCTGTGATGAGTACAGTCGCATGCGTCGGCGCGACCTGTCCAACTTGGCGCAAAACAACCTGCATCGGTGCAGATTCACCGATAATACGTCGTGAATTATCGCTGATAACGGGTGTTGGGAGATTCATCTTTTCTTGTCTCTTTACAGCATTCACTGCACCAATCTGTAATTACTATCTACGTACGATTTCCAACAGCCGTTGGGGGTCTTGCTTAACTTGCTCAAATACTTGGAACCCATCACGACACGCGGCTTCACACAATCTCCTCAACACAACTCCATTTAGTGCCACATTCATAGCACCAATGGCTCTACTCAAATTGGTACCTGCTTCAACGATGTGCACATTCGGTAAACTATCATCAACCACATGACTATTGCTTGGCGCGATGAGAAAAATCAGGGTTGCCGCCCGCTCCACCTCAAAAACGCGCTGCAGTAAAACAATGTCGTTCCATCTCAAAATCGAGAAAACAAGATCGTAGCCTTCGATTAAAGTCACCACGGACTCAAGCAAGCCAGTGTCATTGTATTCTAAAGGCTTAACGTTCTGATGTGGAGTGATATTAAAAGGAACAATAGAGTCGTTTTCACTAACGGGAATCTTTTCTCTGTCAACACGAAAGTCATACCACGGAAAATACAAATCAAGCGTGTTCTCACCGTATTGATCGTGTTTCCGAATTTGTTTTAGTCCTTGGCGTAATTGCGTATGTAGGGGCCCAGTGAACATCTCTCCAGCGGGCACACTGTAACCAGACAGTTCTTTTATCCGGCTCTCCAAACGTGCGGGGGGTTCAAGATCTCCAAAACGGATGCAATTATCGGATTTATATTGTTGCCCCTTTGTGTAAGAACTTAAAACTAATATTTTCATGTCAACACCTTCGCCAAAAAAGTTGAAAGTTATACCAAATCTGAAAGAATAAATTCGCATTTAAGAGATTTTGAAACGCATACATCGGAAACCGAATATAAGAGGCGCAATGAATTGCGCTACTACGAACCAGATTTTCATTAATGAGAGACGATTATTCAGAGTGTTTATAGGAAACGGAATCACAGAATACCAACCCCATTTTCAAGAGAAATAACACACAAACATTCGACAGGAACGCTTGAATATTACCTAAATCGTCCAAACTTTAGCCCTGACTACGTGCGATTTCAACTAACTGTTGAGGATCTTGTTTGACTTGCTCAAACACTTGGAAACCGTCCCGACATGCGGCTTCACATAATCTCCTCAACACAACTCCCTTTAAAGCCCAATTTGTGGTACGAAGGCTTTTCTGCAAATCGCTACCAGTTTCAACAACATAGAGGTTCGGCAAGTCTTCATTAACGACATGTTTGTGGCTTTTCGCAAGCAAGAAAATTAGCGTTGTCGCCCGTTCCACCTCAAAAACACGCTGCAGGGATTGAATATCGTCTGGTCTCAATAGCGAAAAGACGAGATCGTAACTATCAATCAAATCTGCGGTCCGTTCCGGGACACCGCTCTCATCGTACTCCAAAACCTCAAGTTCGTGAAGTGGTGCGGTATCAAAAGGGACGATAATGTCTTTCTCGTTAACGGGACTCTTTTTTCCATCAACACGGCAAAAATACCACGGGAAATAGAGATCAAGGGTTGTCTCACCGTCCGGATCGTGTTCCCGAATCTGTTTTAATCCAGCCCGTAATTGCGTGTTCATGGGGCCCGAAAACATTTCTCCAGCGGGGGCACTGTAATCTCTGTCTTCACTATACCAACCCTCCACATTGTAGCCACAGAGTTCCTTGATTCGCGCCTCAAGACGTTCAGGTGGCGTACAATCCTCACCTTGGAGAGGGTTATCGGGTTTCTGCTTTTGCCCAGTCGTGTAAGGTGTTAAAATCAATATTTTCATATAAATGGCTGATGGCTATGACGCGGTTTGCTGTCCCCGATTCCAGAGATACAAGATTGGACTTGCGATGAAGACCGAGGAGTACGTGCCTATCAGTACGCCGACAATAAGTGCTAAGGCGAAGGTGTTAATTTCCTCACCGGAACTGGAGAGGATAAAGATAACCAAAACAACAAAAAGCGTTGTCAAAGATGTGATGACAGTCCGGCTCAGTGATTGGTTGATACTTCGGTTAATGACCGTAATATAGTCTGTTCCGCGTAAGGTTTGCGAGTTTTCTCGAATCCGGTCAAACACGACGATTGTATCGTTGAGCGAATATCCGATAATTGTGAGGAACGCCGCTACAGTCGGCAGGTTAATCTCTTTTGATAAGATAGCAAAGACACCTAAGGTAATCAGTACATCGTGAACAAGCGCAGCAATCGCGCCAACGGCGAAAGGAAACTCAAACCGCCAAGAGATATACACCAACAAAATGATGATAGACCAGAGTACAGACCAAAGCGCAGCCCATTTGAGGTCGCGTCCGACACTCGGTCCGACTTCAGAGACGTTGACCCCACCAACGAGTGCTTGCCAACCATCACCACCTCCGAGAAGCGCATCTGTGAGGATTCTACCGACACTCGCTTGGATTTGGACAGTGGCATTCTCGCTCAAGTCAATTCCGATAGGGTTCGCGAAGGTCAAGTTAATTGCGTCGCCTTCGGCACTGTCTGTCCGTGCGATAATCTCATTACGCTGTTGCGAAGTGCCGTCAATAAGTTGGACGGTGTCGCCTTCTGCTAATAGATGTGCTTTTTCAGCGGTCTTACTCACCTGAAGACTGGTAGCAGTTGCATCCCCTGGATCCGCTATAATTGGGATATTAATGAGTTGTTGCTGAAATTCAGGGCGATGTCCGAGAGAGACAGAGGCTTCGCTTTTTGCCGCGTCAATCTGAATTTTTGCGCTGTCGTAGCCGATTTCAGTGAGTTTGGCTTGCAACTCAGCTTCTGTGACAACTCTGTTGAACTTGGCTTGGATTTTAACGCCGCCGCGAAAGTCAATCCCGAAGTTCGGTCCCTGATGGATTCCGAGGAAAACCAAGCCAATACCAATGATCACGGCTGAAAAAATAAAGCCGGTACGGTGTTTGCTGATAAAATCGAAGTTTGTATTTCTAAGTAGTTCCAATTTTTTAACAGTTGTCAGTTTTCGGTTGTCAGTTGTCAGTTAATACTGATAACCGAAAACCATTCATCCGACAACCATTCCTCCATATCAGAGTCATCAGTTATCAGTTTTTAGTAGGACGCGTGACCGTTGGAAAAGTCTTGTCCGCCCAAGCAAGTGACTGACGACTGACAACTGACTGCTGATAACTATTTTATTTGACAGCCATTAAATGCTAAGTTTCTGCACGTCTCGGTTCCCGATTGCTAAACCATAAATCTCGCGTGTAACAACGATGGCTGTGAACATACTCGCGAGGATACCGATACCGAGCGTTACGGCGAACCCTTTAATGGGACCTGTACCGAAATGATAAAGCACAAGTGCGGTAAAGAATGTTGTAAGGTTTGCATCTAAAATCGTTATAAATGCGCGCTGATAGCCGCTTGTGATAGCCGCCCAGACGGTTTTGTTGGTCCGTAATTCCTCGCGAATTCGCTCAAAGATGAGGACATTCGCGTCAACAGCTATTCCGATTGTGAGGACAAGCCCAGCGATACCGGGAAGCGTCAATGCGGCACCGAAACCTGCCAAAGCACCGAGAAGAATCACCATATTAAAGATGAGCGCGACAATAGCGATTAACCCAGAAAGACGATAGTAGATTATCATGAAAATCAGGACTATACCCAAGCCGATGAGCGCAGCGCGGATACCGTTATCAATAGATTCTTGACCGAGTGTGGGCCCGACGGTACGCTCTTCTGCAATTTGGACTCCGACAGGAAACGCGCCTGCCTTCAAGATATTGGAAAGGTAGCTTGCCTCTTCATAAGTGAAACTGCCTTGAATAACAGCGTTTCCGATAATCTGGTCTTGGATGACGGGTGCAGATTGAACTTTCCCATCAAGGAGAATCGCCAGATGTTCGCCGATATGGTCGCCAGTGACTTGTGCGAACTTACGTCTGCCGGCACCATCGAAACTCAATGAAACGACAATGTCAAAAGTGGTTCTGCCTGTGGTCGGAAATGCATCGGTAATCCGGTCTCCGGTTAGGAGTACTGGACTTTCCAAAACATACCAGTTGCCGGTCTCGCTATGATAGCGAACCTCACTATCCTCTGGGATATTGTCCGGTGGCGGCGTATCGGAGGTGCCGCTCCAGAAATTTCCGCCAGCAGGTGATTTTCTGACGAGTTTAAATTCAAGTCTACCCATCTCTCTAACGATCTGTAACGGTTTAGAAGAGTCTTCGGCACCCGGAAGCTCGACGATGATCCTTGGATGATTCGCCTCGCGTCGGATAGAGGGTTCAGAAACGCCAAAAGCATCCACGCGATTCCGTAAGACGATAAGAACCTGTTCAATCGCCTGCTCACTATATTTTTGAATCCCGCTTTGGCTGAGTCTCAACTCGTATACGGATTGCGTTTCTGTTGCGTTACTGACCTGTGCATCTTCAAAAAATTCGATTTCGTTAAGAAGCTGCTGCGCTTTTTCCAAGTATTGTGTTTTTTGCTCCGCATCGGATCGGAGTCGAGAGGGGATACCGACAAATACATTGAGTGCGTCCTGTCCTTCTACCTGTTTAACTTCACGGCACAAAATTTCGTCCGCGCGGAGCTGCTCAGGGATAGAGAGGGCGTGTTGGCGGAAAAGTTCAGTTTTGGAGGTTTCTAAATCTACCTCAAGTACCAGATGGACACCACCTTTGAGATCCAATCCCAACTTCAATCGGTTATCGGGTATGATCCTTCTGGCAAACCCTGGAAGGCTCCCATATAGGTGCAAATTGTTGAGCGTCGCGCGCGGGTTCTGACGCGCTTTCTCTGAGATGAGGCGAACATAAAATTCACGTGCTTCAGTGGTATCGAATTCATAATCGGTGGTCTCCTCAAGCTCTTGTTTCCCTAAATGAACTCGGAAGACATCCATTAATTCACTGGTTGCATCCTGGAAGCTGATTCCTTCGGGGTATTCAACCTCTGCGAGACTCACTTTAAAATCTTTATCTTCAGTGACTTCAAAAGACGGAAGTTTTTCCTGCATCCAAAGCGGTAAATTCCCGTATAGCGGATTGTAGAAGCTATCCGGGGTCGGGATGAGGTATAACGCAGCGAATACCAAAACCCCGATGATTAAAACTATTTTCCAGATATTGAATCTGTACATCCAAATTACTGTTCTTAAAAACCTATGTTTTTCTGAAGAAATCCATAGAATCCTTAAAGGGTCCTTAATCCCCTGTTACGACACCCGTCAGTGTCTTGGCCTGCCTACACCCAACGCAACCTGCTACGTGGCAGAAGATATAAGCGACTTGCTTGCACCAAGGTTCGCGGTGCAAGGACGAACCGTCAAAGCACGAGCGACATTTTTGATAAATATCCCACGTGCACCATTCAAATCCCTATCCATACGATGACCTTCCGATGACTCAATAACTTTAGAACCGCCGAGGTTCGCTTAGATTACGAATTTTGACTTTAATTCTATTCGCTGCTTTCCGCAAAGCACGCCGTAGCGGGCGTTTCTTTTGGGTTGCGCGTGATAAAAGATTATCGCAATGTTGGCACAGTCTCTGTATCCGATTGATACATTGATTTCCTAACCATCCAAAACTATCTTCGGAAAAAAATGTCATAAAATCACGAACACCGGGGTCAAGGGCTACTATTCTACCGCTTGGTTCTCGCGTCTTTTTCTTCTCAATGTATGGAACACACAGCAAATAGCGTCCGTCTTCAAATACCAGTTGAGAATCCTTGACTTCCGCATCCGTATCTGGTTCTGACACCTTACCAGCGCCTTGCGGTTTGGCTGGCAACGGTTCTGACATCTTCATCTCACCTAAAAATCGCACGTAGAACCCGTTTTTCTTCAGGGAATCCGCACGAAGATAGAGCGTCTGTCGGGGGTTCTTTCTTGACCGAAACTTGACATGAGTACAATTTTTTTCTCCGAAAAATCTTTCATTCCAGACGCGCCTGGGAGGAATCGAACCCCCGACACGAGGCTTAGGAAGCCACTGCTCTGTCCCCTGAGCTACAGGCGCAAGCGTCCTTAGTATTTAATAAGCGAAAAAATATCGTAGTTCGGAATTTTTTCCCTGCCGTTGAGTTCTAATAACTCAATTAAAACAGCGATACCAACGATGTGTCCTTCCAGTTTTTCGACAAGTTCAACGGATGCAGCAAGTGTTCCGCCAGTTGCCAAAAGATCATCACACAAGAGGACTCTACTGTCTTTGGGAAACGCATCTTGATGCATTTCGATCACATCATGACCGTATTCAAGATGGTATGTAACCTCGTGCGCCTCATAAGGCAACTTACCCTTTTTGCGGATAGGGACAAAAGCGGCACCGATCCGATAAGCGAGCACGGTTGAGAAAATGAAGCCGCGTGCTTCAGGTCCTGCAACAATATCAATCGCTTCATATTTATAATGGAGTGCGAACTCATCAATTACCCTATGAAAGGCGGTTGGATTCCCTAAAAGAGGTGTGATGTCTTTAAATAAAATTCCTGGTTCTGGAAAATCGGGTACTTCTCGAATAAACCGCGAAAAATCTTGCATTATGTCCTTTTATCCTCCTGTATCCTCCTGATGTGGGTGTATCATAATCTTCATGCCTATTCGGGATTCCATTGCCTCAAACGCCTTGTCAATTTCAATGAGCGGGAAGTGATGTGTGATGAGCGGTTTCACACGCACTAACCCCTTTTCAAGGAGACGGACTGCCAATTCATGGTGACGCGGTACACACCCGTGCGAACCGGTGACGAAACACTCTTTATAGTGGATAATATTTGAGAGAACACTCATAGGACGCATCGTCTTTGGCAATCCACCAAACAGGTTGACATATCCGCGGTGTGCCACCATTTCAACAGCCTGCTCGTGCGCCTCAACAGAACCGCATGTTGTAACGACAATATCGGGTCCCTCGCCCCCTGTTTCTTCCTTACATCTCTCAATTACGTCTTCCTCTTCAGAAGCGATATAGGCATCCGCCTCGTAGAACTTTGCGATCTCCATTCGGAGTTTGCTGCGTTGTACACCGATGACTTTCGTGGCACCCATAACCCGCGCAAGGTCAATCATCATACATCCGATCGGTCCCAGCCCGATAATAACAACGGTTTTGCCGAGAGACATATTGACGAGCTCAAGCCCGTTGATGGCACAAGCGAGGGGTTCAGCGAGGGCAGCCTCATCAAAACTGAGGGTTGCATCGAATGGGGTAACCGGTCCTTCTTCCAAAACGAGGCGCGGAAGTTTCATATATTGCGCAAAAGCACCGGGGATTTGGTAACCGATGGCGTAGTTAATGTGGCAATTATTTCCGAGACCATCTCGGCACCAACGGCACTGTCCACACGGAACATCAGCACCAATTGACACGCGATCGCCTTCTTTAACGCGCGTTACGTTTTTACCAGTCTTAACGATAACACCAGAATTTTCATGTCCAATAATGGCGGGGGGTTTAACTCTTGGATTACCGTGATGGAGAATGCGGACATCAGAACCGCAGATACTAACAGCCTCGATCCGCATTAAAGCGGCATCATCATCGATTTCGGGTTCGGGTACTTCTTTCACACTTAAGTTGTCAAGACTTTCAAGTATAGCCGCTTTCATATTTTTAACTTTCCTTGCGGTTAAGGCAAATGGATTTGGACTTTGAAGTTCTTCGGCGTATATCTGAAGAAATGCCCAAGCAATACGCAGAAATCCGCAGAAACACCCTATCAAATACCCCAAGCAAAAACACCCTTCCAAATGTAAAGCAAAGACAAATTATGCCATTTAAGGCATAATTTCATTACAGGCTACGGGTTTTGGTTATAGAGGAATAGAGTTGCGGTTTTTTAATTTTTCCTTATGGATGAATTAAGACTTTTGCGTAAAATTCACTTTTGTCTCGCATCCTATGTAACATGTCAGCACTGTCAACTAACGGAACTTTGTGCGTTATTAGGGGCATGAGTGTTAACATACCAGAAGCCATTGCCTGGAGGACAGTACGCCAATCGTCGTCGTTGCCTGCGGCACTATAATCGGAATTCCATGTCCCCAAAATGCTCACTTCACGCCGCATTAACTGCGATATAAGCATTGCGGGAAGCGTTACATCTGTAGCAGGGTTACCGAGCAAAACGACACTCCCGCCGCGTCCCACACTCCCGAGAGCATCGCAATAGGTAGCAGGTACACCCGCAGCTTCAATACAAACGTGCGCGCCTTTTCCATCCGTATGTGCGTTCACAACTTCAACCGGCTCCTGAGTTATAGTGTTAAACGCTTTATCAAAGCCAAATTGTTTCGCGAGTTCAAGTTTCTCCGCAACAATATCAAAGAGAAGCACTATCGCCGCGCCCATAATCCGTGCCCATTGTGCTGTCATTAATCCGATGGGTCCCGCGCCGAAGATAGCGACTGTTTTTCCAGCGAGCGACGTATTCGCACGACAGATTGCATGTAGTGCGACTGCAGCGGGTTCTGTCATCGCCGCCTCTTCTAAGGTTACTCCCGATGGAACAGCGATCAAATTCTCTTTCGGTGCAACGATATACTCAGCAAATGCGCCATCGCTGCGTGAACCGAGATAATCGTAGTCGTGACATTGTACATACTTTCCCTTTTCACACGCCGCACAGGTCCCACACCAAAGCAGGGGGAATACGACGACAGGATCACCCGGAGCAAAACCGTCAACACCCGGACCGCATGCGTCAACAATACCAGCGAATTCGTGTCCACAAACCGTTGGGAAACTATAAGTCCCTTTGGCGAAAATTCTCGGAATATCGGAGCCGCAGACACCACAGAACCCAATTCGGACGCGGACATTGCCTTCAGCGAGAGATGGTATCGGAATCTGCTCTAATCGTAAATCTCCAACGCCATGAAGTACCAGTGCTTCCATATTTTAATAGTTGTCAGTTATCAGTCGTCATCAGTTATCAGTCGTCAGTTATCAGTTAAAGAGAGGTTTTGATGCGTCAACGTCCTCTTTTAAACATCATCCGATAACTGGTAACTATCGTTTTTTCTCTTTGCGAGTCCGAGCGCAATAGCCTGTTGCGTCCGTTGGACGTTCTCAGCGCGTGAACCCGATTTTTGGAAAACGCTACTCGTGCCACCGACCAAAATATCCGCGCCTGCGGATACCATTTTCGGGATATTTTCAAAGCTCACATTCCCATCAACTTCAATCGGTAGATCAACAGCGTGCTTATCCAAAAAAGTGCGACATTCCGCGATCTTTCGGAGCGTCGCCGGGACCACTTTCTGCCCCGCAAACCCCGGATTCACTGTCATAACCAGCACAAAATCGAGCCGGTCAAGGACATAATCCAATGCTGAGAGCGGTGTTGCTGGATTCAGGGCGGCACCTGCCTTGATGCCGTGTGCTTGAATGAGAGATAACGTTCGATCAAGATGCGTTGCCGATTCAACGTGAACGGCTATCTGCTGCACGCCAATCTCTGCGACTGCATCCACAAAGAAATCGTTGTTTTCCACCATAAGGTGAATGTCAAAAGCAGCGTCTGTTTTCGGGCGTAATTGTTCAATGAGGGCAAGTCCAACCGGCATATTCGGGACGAAATGTGCGTCCATCAAGTCGAAATGGAGCATATTAATCCCTGCAGCCTCTAATTCTCGAACATCGGTTTCCAAGTTGCATAAATCCGCGCACATCACCGATGGTGCGATGTTGATATGTGGCTCTGAAGATGCCGTATTTGGCGTAGACAAGATAGCACTTCCGTAGTGTCAAGATTCCCGCGCTTATTCTAACATAAAACCTTTAATAGTATAGCATAAAATGATGAATTTGTCAAATTTTGGCATGGAGCGCGAAGTTGGAAAGAGAAAGAATCACTTCACATTATTAATTGGATTTGGACCTTATGGAATCCACAGAAGGCAGAAGAGTGACAAACCCATACCTTTGTGTAGGTCAACGATGAAATGTAAGACAAACCAATTATCAGGATTCTACTGGACACACAGCAAACGCAAAAAAGCCATTACTTGTTGCAGTCAATGGCTTTCTTTTATTTTCAATTTGTGAATTACGCCCCAGTATATTCCCATAGGATCCGCTGAGCATCAATGGAAGCGAGGAAGCTTACAATTTTTCTATGCCCGCTGAACAAAAGCGTTATAACGTTCCTTTGGACGTGTTGTCGGTGTCGCTGAAAGTTAAGGTTTGTAATCGCTTCCGCGCGCGCTGAAGTTGACTCTTAACGGTGTTCACTGGCACACCCAAGGATTGACTAATTTCTTTGATAGGCACTTCATACAGATAGTGGAGTGTTATTACCTTACGTTCACGCTTTGGCAGTCTTTTCAGGAGATTTTTGACGATTTTATTCTGACGTTCGCTGACTTCCGCTTCTCGCTGCTTCGAGATATAGCGCGCATAAGAGTATTTTTCTACCAGGTCCGCAGACGCTGCCTCCAGCGACTGTACCACAGGTGCTTTTTTTCGCATCCAATGAATACAACGCCGATCCGCAATAGCATAGAGCCACGCAGCAAACTGATTGGGATTCCTGAGTGTTGAGAGCTTTTTGTATGCCAAGAGGAAGGTGTCCTGCATGATTTCTTCAGCGTAGTGGAAATCGCCGATCTTGCGCCAGATGAATGCGTGAAGATCCTTCTGGTACTTTCGGACTAAGGCGTTGAATGCCGTGTGGTCTCCGGACAAAATGTCATAAATCCGTTGAATATCGTCTCTTTTTTTCACAGGGTTCCCTCCTAATGACCGTATTAACGTATTAGCATTTCCGCAAGGCTTAACACCTTCCTATCAAATTCCCATGCTTTAGCCAGTTTACTCTTCCCAGTTATAGGAGAGAGCCGGGTGATGCCCCTATTAGAAACCTTGTCAACGGTGATGCGTGCCTTGACCATATGTTATAACCTGCTATTCGTTCATGGATGCATCCTTCAGAGCCTCTGCGATGAGCCTCTCCAAATCTATTCCGCGCGCATTGCGGTTAATTAATTTACCTTCCCTGTCAACGAGCCACAATGCTGGAATGCGGCGAATACCATATCGCCGGACGATAGCATCCTCACCCGATGCGCTATCGAAAATCTGTCGCCATTGAATGTCGTTCTCGTTAATATAGCGGCGTAATTTGGCTTTTTCAGTATCAAAACTGATCCCGATGACATCGAAGTCTTGGTCTTTATAGGCATTATAGATTTTTTTAACGTTCGTCATTTCCGCTGTGCTGGGGTCGAACCAGACTGCCCAGAAGTTGAGTAAGACGACTTTTCCACGATAATCTTGCAGCGAGATCGGATTTCCGTCGAGGTCGATAGCAGAAAAATCAGGGACAGATTTTCCGATCAATTCTTGTATAAGTGTATTCTTTGATCGTTCCTTTTCGACTTTGGCGTAGAGACGCTCAAGCTTCGGATGCAGGTTATAGTTGTCATCTGGGTATTGCTTAAGTATTTCTTCCAAAGCGTTAATAGCTGCCTCGGCAGTATCATACATATCTTCTGGTGTGTCTTCCCAATTGAAGGTTGACGTATAAATATTATTGCAGGAAAAACTTAGGTTTAAACACTCAAAATCTTCATTTTCGTGATGTCGGCACCGCACCAACGGTATAACATCCCCATATATCAATCGCATTCGACTTCTATTTTCTCGATATGCAGAATGAAACTGATACCCGTAACTCACGGGCATTTTCGGATCTATATTAGGGGCATAGAGTGCTTTACCTTTAGCCGTATCAGTTGGGCAGATCAGGACATTTGAATCCGCCAGATACTTAGGGTAAATATCAGAGAGCCATCCAGGAAAATCTTCGTTTTCTTTCTGATAGGCTTGAATCGCTTTACCGATTGCAAGTAAGTTTTGAGTGCATATCTCAATATTTTTCTGTTGCTGTTCCTTAGTGAGAATGCGTTTTTGATTTAGTCTTTGCGGTGCTTTGGGCACCTCGGTTGTATCCGGAGCAGCACTAACGCCTTTGTCAGAGGGCACATCTTGTTCGACCTGATTCCGTTCATCGGGTTTAATATCTGTGTCAAGAATGATAGCGGTATCAATGATTTCAATTGTGGGTTCAGAGATTGCCTCGAAACTGTAAGGCCTCTGGAATCGAGTGAAGTAATGGTTGCTTGTGCCTAACAGCAAGGCAATCAGAAAAATCGTAGTTCCAAAAGCGATCCAAGGGGTGAAGGTTTTCGGAGTTGGAGGAGGTATGGGATTAATATCAGCGACCTGCCGCATGATACGCTCAGTGAAATCGGCGGGGATTTGGATACTTCCGAGTGTTTCTTGAACCAAAGTTTCTTCTTGCTGTTCTTGTAAACGTTTTCGCCCACGTTGGAGCCGACTCGTGATTGTGTTTATGGAGACACCTAAATACTTGCCGATCTCTTTGGTTGTCATTTCACTGAGATAGTAGAGTGTGACGACGGTGCGCTCACTCTCTGGAAGCTTATCGAGCAGTTTTCTGACAAACTCATATCGACGCTCGTTGGCTTCAGATTCACGTTGCTGGGATTCATGGTGTGTGTGCGACACCTCTTCAATGACTTCCATAGGTGTGTCCTCCAGTGACTGCGTTGGGAGTTTGTGTTTTTTCAGCCATTTAAAGCACATTCTATTAGCAATGACATAGAGCCATCCAGCAAATTGGTTTGGATTCTGGAGCGTCGAGAGTTTTTTATAGGCTTGGAGGAAGGCATCTTGGGTAATTTCCTCAGCGATGTGGAAATCCCCAACCCTCCGCCACACGATGGCATGAATACCCTTTTGATGTTTTTGGACCAAGGTACTGAATGCGTCATCGTCGCCTAATAAGGTTCTCCGAACCAGTTGAACATCGTTTTCTCTTTCCATCATAAGATTCCATGATAATGAATGGTTCTAACTGTGATTGTGTCCGCCGGGTATAGACGAAAATAGTAATGCAATAGGCGCGGATTTCCAACACCCATGCACCCGTCCTTGGGTGTATGGGAAAGCACGCATCACAGGTTGTTTTTATGATTATCGGCAATGTATGATGCCCTTTTATAATTAAAGAGGCAATTTTTTAACGAAAAACGTGCAAAGTAAAAAAAATAATATTATTTCTAATTGAATATTTTTTTATTAGAAACCTGTAGCATAAACCTTACACCCATCACGTAAATTTCAGGAAATTCAATGATTCTATCGGCGGAAACCCGATCAGATTCAAAGGCAATCCATTTTCCATCTGGCGACCCTGTTGGTTCCCAATCCCCTCGGTCGTGATGAGTGAGTTTCTTTTTATTCTTACCCTCAGAAGTTTTAAGATAAATATTAGGCTCCAACCTGCCACCCGAGGTAAAGGCGATTTGTGCCTCAACAGGTTGGGTCATAATTAAAGGAATCAAAAAGAGGTAGGTAAGGATTTGTCGGTGTATCATTTTGTTTGTATCTCCTTTTCGTTTCGCCTAAAAAGAAAAGTCTGTAAGCTCATCGCAAATCTCAGTTCTCAACTCCTACCAGCAATTGTAGAAATTAGTTATCAGATAAATCACCTGTATCGCATTTTTGAGATAGAAGGATAGAGTCTTCGGATGCTTGACTACACCTCAACGCTGACGAAAGCTAAATAACTACTCAACAGAGACATGATGAGAAACAACACCAACAGTAATAGTTCTGTCGCTGTGGTGTTGAAATCCTGCGTCAGCCGGAGCGTGTCCTCAAAGATCGGGATCGATTCGGGGATAACAGGTTGCTGTGACATGCCTTTACGAACGCCAATAAAGTGAGGACTCTGTGGATCCGTTCTGTCGGTATCAACGATGAATTCTCGGTATTCACGAGCGTAACGTTGTGCATTCTCCAAAAACTGCAGATGTCGCTCGAAGCCGGTTCCTGCAAACGATTCGAGAAGGTGCTGGAGAACCGCAGTTGGTGAAATCTGGGTGATAGAACGCACGCGTTGGGTCTGAGCGATCTGCTGCGTTAAGTGTTCTTTAATCAAGCCTTCCTGCGCTGCTGCATCTTTGGTAACATACTCGCTGCCAGCCTGCATATCTTCCTGCTCAGACATACTTGATGTACGCCAGTATTCCTCCAAGTGTTTTTCGTTAAGTTGCTTTTGGCGTTCCCGCAGTACATCAGCAGACATCGGGGGTGCCCCGCCACTGGCAATTGAGGCAAGTAGGTTAGGCATAAAAACTACAAAAGTAACCCACGTGAGCAGAAGTATGACCAACCCAACTGCACTGCGTTGCACACGCGCCGAGACGAGTAGACCTAATGCGATAAAAATACAGGTGTACAGAAGTGCAATAAAATATATAATACCCAAACGTCCCCAAGCATCGGTGCCGAGATTAACTGTGCTTGACGTGGAAATCACCAAAAGATTTACCAACACTGCAAACGTAAAAGGGATGTTAATACTTATCAATGCTCCTAAAAACTTGCCGATGAGGACGGTGTGCCGTGGTATAGGATTCACCAAAATCAAACGCAGTGTCCCACGTTCGCGTTCACCAGACACCGAATCAAAGGTCAACAAGAGTGCTACTAAACTCAAGACATAGCCGATAATGAATGCCCAATCTACTTTTGTGATGTCTGGTAGAATATTTGTTAGATTAGGCGTAGCCGCCGGATATGTCAACCGCCAGAAACTCTTTAGATTTCCATTTTCCCAAAAGTAGTAATTTCCCCTAACGGTATTAGATAAAAAAGGGTCACTCCCCTCTGCACAGAAATACAGATCGGAAGGCTTTTTGTAAAGTTTGCCGGGTCCCTGTCTCGCAAGTTCATAAAGGTTGTCTGCCAATGCTATTAAAGTATTGCGCTCCCCGGTGATAGCGGTGAGATATTTTCGTGTTCGCTCAGGGTGCTCTCGGAGATGCACAATGGCATTGGTAAGCATTAATCCCAACAACAGGACTGTGGTGAGTGCGAACCGTAGGTTATTCAGATTATCATAAAGTTCACGTTTTGCAATATGCCAAATCATTTTGTAGCTTTCAGTTGTCAGTAAGGCGATTGGTCGCCTTTGAATCATCAGTTAAATTCTGTGGTAATTGAAGGATTTTACATCCGACAAACCCTTAACTGCAACCGTTCTATACCTCACTTTTGATGAAAATCAGAAATATTATGATGAACAGAATTACATTGGTTATAATGAGCAAAAAAAGGTCCGGGAAGGCGCGCTTTGCATTTGTAGCGACATCACTTCTCTGAAAGGAGAATTGTGGAAACGTACTCCAGTCTGCCTCTGCTTGGTCTGCAGCGAACCATTCTCGAGATCCAAATGCTTTTCTATCGTATAAGTAGTTAATCACTGTACGTCTATAGTGTCGAGCTGCCTCAAAAAAATCTTGGATCCCATTTAAATCGGTACCTGCCCATGCTTGGGTTACAGCGTCGTATAATCCGACAGGAGAAAGTTTGAGCAAGTTGGTAGCAACTGATGCAGGTTGCACGAAAATGTCGTCAAGTGCGGATTTTCGGATGAGCCACATTCGATCTGCGGTATTGATAATCCGGGGTCCGAGAAATTCATAGTAATTCTGGGCGTGCCGTACCTGTGGTAGGTGCCTGTCATAGAATTCGCTAAAAAATAGCACACTCCAATAGTAATACATTAGTGTTAATTGGTTTTCGCCAAACCCATCGCCGCCACCCCAACCGGCGGGTCCGTCCATGCCAAACGCTGGATCTTCTCCCGGTACGGCATCAGTTGTAAGAAAGTGTTTCCGTTCTCTGTCAAATTCCTCCCATATCTGTTTGATATGGTTGTAAACAGATGCTGTCTGTGCTTTCGAGGGTTGGGATGGATTAGTCACAGCGATAACCATGTTTGGATAGGCAAGCACCAAAAATCCCCAAACGAACATTGACATCATGAGTGCAGTGCTAGTCCTGCGAGTTACTGCAGAAATCAACATTCCGATAAGGTAAAATACTGACAGGTACGCGATGGATGCAAATACAATCCCAATAATTCGTAGAAAATCATCGGTTTTTAGTGAAATTGAAGTGGATGTTGCTATTAGAATCATTGCAAAGAGCAGACTTATGAGCAAGGGGATAAGCAAACAGAGCATTGTGCTGACATATTTGGCAAGCAGGATCTGCCCACGACTGACTGGATGCGTCAGCACAAGACGTAAAGTGCCAAGTTCACGTTCTCCTACGATTGCATCGTAAGCGAAGACGAGTGCAAGTAGGCTGAGCACGACCTGAAAAATAAAAATAATATCGATTGAAGCGAAGATGTTGAGAAACGAGTTATCCGCCCCGTGTGCTTCGGCATCCCATAGGGACGGGACAAACTCATGAGATATTCCAATCTCGTTTCCAAGCCGTTTATCTAAACCCACATTAAAAATGCTCATTGGGTTAGGTGGTCTGTCAATGCTTAATTTCCTTATACCTAACGAATAGGTTTTTGCACCTTGCACTTCTTGCTGATATGTTTTAACAGCGGCATTGTAACTTGCTAAGCGACGCTCATAATCAATGATGAGCACAAAGGTCGCAGCGACGACAAGCATCAACATAATAAAGACTGTGGCAGCGAAACGGAACGTCATCAGGTTGTCGAGGAGTTCGCGGCGAATGAGTGTTGTCAGCATTAATTTTTCCTCATCTTCTGATATTCAAAGACAAGCGTCCTGTACTTGGCTTGACGGTATCAAGTCAAATTGTCCCAAATTAATAACGCATGTCTATTGTAAGCAAGTTTCAATATAAAATATGCACATTGTCCATTGATAGCGGGCGGGGAAACCCTGAAGAAACACCCAAGCAAAAACCCCCTACGAACTCGGTGTCATCGTCTGCTGAAAAAAATCGGAAGATTATTATTTAACATTGCTTAGGGGTGCCTTGTATCCTTAGCACGTTTAATTTCCCTCTTTTACAGAAATCCGCGTCTGAAAAGCATTGACATATTCTGTCTTATCCACCAGTTCGGCAGCTGCGATTGCGAGTTTAAAAACTTGACCTCGATAGAAAGGATATGTGATTTGCGCAGTTCCATCGGGAGGAACATCCATAGCATTGGCAATAGACTGGTCGTAACGCTGCCCGCGTTCTGCCGGGAATTCGGTGTCGCTCTCGTACAAATAGAAGGAACCCGCGAGTTCCGTACTGCCAACACGTATATCAATCGTGAGGACTCCACCCTTTTCAAAAGCAGTTGCATCAATTCTTACGATAGTAGACTCCTGATAACCGCCCTCTTGAGTCCGTATAACATCCAATACTTCTAATTCGGGTTGGGCAGAGTTGAGTACCACATCTAACCCCGTTAAGAAAGGCTTGAAAGGACTCTCCTGCTCAAGACTATCCTCCTGCTCATCTAATAGATATGCGAAAGAGTTATCAGTACCAAATCCAGGGGATTTCCCTTCTAACGCTTCAATGAGAAAAAGTCGGTAGTTTTCTGCCCTTGTTCTGCGGCCATCCCAGTCATGTCCTCCGTAGAGGAATTTATTTAAGGCAAGTTTACCTTTCAATTCAAAATCAGGTGATATAACGAAACAGTCCACAGGTGAGCGTTCGTGCCAACCGCTCTTGATCGCTTGTGCTAATGGATGGTTAGTGTCAAACAATTTAGATTCGTGCCCGTACCTTTTGGCAAGATATTCTCGCACACTCGGCTTTCTGCCTAATTCAAAATTAGAAACCCACGTATTGATGAAATTTTCGTTCAGAAATTTAATGACGCGTTCATTACCGAGGACAACTGCCCTCAAATCTTTACCGCTCCCTCAGCACGCCTCATCGGTGAGCGGACCATCGAGTGAAATGACATGAACAGGCTTCTGTTGTGCCTGTGTCATTTCCAATGCTTCCTCTAACAATACCCAGTTAATGCGCTGCGATTTGTAGAATTGCAGGATTAAGAGACGTTTGGCTTCTTCTTGTGTGATTGCTTCTGTGAATTTGGTGTCTTGTAGAACATCTTGTGTTCCGGCACAGAGTTCCATTTGCGAACAGTAGCCGCCATCTGTAATCCACCTCGGAGAATCCCAACCTTCTAATGTCGTTTCCCAATGAACATCAAAGTTTAGTGTCCCCGCAGGGAGGTACATCTGAAAAAAGACGACAGTCTTTCGGCTCCGATCAACAATGAGATGTCCAGCAAGCTGCGACGGGGTAAACCAACCATCTGTTAAAGCAAATTCCGCATGAATGCGAAACACGATGTGGGCAAATTGATTGTTGTAAGCGCGCAGGCATGCCCAAAGACCTTTAGCTTCTTCTATGCCGTACATCTCCACACGCATTTCCAGAGATGGATTTGGATGAAGTTGTTTCAGCAATTTTTGCACAGCGGCTTGTTTAATTTCCCAACACTCACCCACCGAAACGGCTTCAGATGGGAGAAAATCATGGAAAACAGAAGCAGAATACTGCTTTTCTGGTTCCGCAGCGCGTAGATTCGCCAACGCATCCCATTTCTTATGAAAATTGCCTGCAGTACACTCAATGGGAGCAATAAAGCCTTTGACAGATACTTCTTCGTTATTACCAAGACTAATCGAAATTTTGTTAGAAGGTTTCATCATATTCCTCCGCTTCTGTTTGCCTATCTTCATCTTACTTTCATGAAAAAATTATCGATGTTAGGAAATTGTATTAAATGCTGAATAAATTGCATAACCGAGTGTGTCTAAACCTGTTTAGCACATCAATATGCTGCCCTTTTATACTTAAAGAGGCAATTTCTTAGCCGGAAACGTGCAGAGTGAGAAAATAACGTGTTATACTACTGCTTCATTATTTCAGAGGACACCTCTTTTACGAAATACTCCGGGATCCTGACATCACTGAATGCTCAAGGATATGCTGCAATTCCGTATCATCGGAGGTTGGGATTATTAGACAGTTTTTAGAGTTACCTGTATAGAAATGTAGCAATCGTGCGCTGCTATATGGAGGCACCTGAAATTTATATAGCCTCCTTTGAGAGGTCTCAATTTTAGCGAGCATAACTGTGCAATAACATTACGCTTGAAGTTCACCAATGAAACACCGGCAGCACTTATAAAAAAAGCATATTGATATGTAAAGAGAATTTGGGGGTTCAGAATAGCGGCCACGCCTTCTTTGTATCAATGGATGTTCTGCCTGAAAACCTCTTCAAGAACACCCATATTACGAACGAGACAAAGCCTCGCGAAGTTGCGAATCGAGGTCTGCGGGAGGATCAAAAGGGATGTCAATCGGTTTGTGAGAAATCGCACTCTCATAGATGCCCAAAACTGCATTGAACTGGTGTAATGCAAGCTTAAGATTCGTTTCGACAAGGCGGGTATCGTCTTCAAGCCAGTCAAACATCGCTTCTGTCAGACGGGCTTGCGCGAGGTCGTTGTTTTCACGCCATTCATCAGGAGTCGTTTGATGGTTTTCTGTTTTTTCTTTGGAAAAGATTTCCCATCCACCGAATTCCTCAAAGCGCATATAACCGCTTTCGCCATAAGCGGCAACACGACAGTGTTTGTAGATAGTATCGTCGTCCATGATGCGTGGAGCGGTAAAGCCGGTGTTCCAGAAGCCGTAAACACCGTTTTCAAACAGGACTTGACATGATGACGCATCGGGTGCTGGATAGGTGCTGTCAAGTGACTCAGTACCACTGACAGTGCCGAAGACTCGGACAATCGGGGAATCGTTATTCAGGGACATCGCCCAATCAATAATATGTGTCCCTTGGGCAGAGAGGTTCATACCACATGAAAAATCTAAAAGATGAATTTTTCCTAATTCACCACTCTGCACTACCTCTCGGCAACTGATAAGTCCGGGGTGCCATCGGTATTGTTTTCCAACACCAAATTTTGTAGTTGTTCGCGCTTCTAATTCGCACAGCAAACGCCAATCTTCAACACCGCAGGCAATTGGCTTCTCGACAAGGCACGCTGGCACGCCAAGTTCTGATACCATCGGCATAAGTTCACGCCACTGATCCGGCATAGTAATAAGATGAACAAGATCAGGTTTCTCTGTTCGGAGCATCTCCTCAGCATTGCCATAACCGGTAATCCCGAAAGTTTCAGCAAATTTTTCGCGTCGGGCGATATCTGACCGATTCGCACACGCGACCAACTCACCCCGCGATATTAGTTGATAGGCATTCGCGTGACCATAGGCTCTACCACCACAGCCGATGATTGCACTCCGAAATTTTGGCATTATTTAGATTCCCCTAGTAAACGACGAGGCTCGGAACCCCACCAACAAAGATAAATTAGAATTGGTGAGGCGAGGTTAATAAACCCTGCCAGTGTCAACGTTCCTAATGCTCCGATACCTTCATTATCTGACATATTCATTATTGTACACTATCATCTTATATTACGGTACAGGAGATGTCAACAAAAAACATGTGCAGCTTCAAACCAAATCTGATAGAATAGGAAGAAGAACTAACGGCTTATATGAGGAGGATACTAAACATGAAACTTACAATTGTTTTTATGCTCTCACTGAGCATTTTTTCTTATTTTGGGAATGAAAGTGCCGATGCTGATGCGATAGGGGTCTGGCTATTTGATGAAGGTGTCGGCGAAATCGTTAAGGATGTATCGGGCAACGGACACCATGGTGAAACCGTTGGCGAGGTCGCATGGGCTGATGGAAAATTTGAGGGAGCACTCGAATTTGACGGTGGTTATGTCCTCGTGCCGCATGCGGATGTCATGAACCTCAGGCAGTGGACAATGACTGCCTGGGTAAAAGTCCCTAAGATCGTTGATCCATACCAAGTTATTCTTGGCAAAGAGGCGTGGCCGGATCGAAACTATACGATGTGGATCCGTCCCGGCGTGATGACTTTTGGGTTTACGCTCCCTGGCGGCGCGCAAGACCTACAAGTCGGTAGCAAAGAGGTCACGGATAACAAGTGGCATTTTGTTGCAGGTGTGTACGATGAAAAGAATCTGATCCCTTATGTTGACGGCGAACAATTCAATCCACGGGGTGCTGCCGGTAAACCCGCCACGAACAACGCACCATTGATTATCGGGGCACAAGGCCCCGCTGGCAACAGTGGTCCGTTGAAAGGCATCATTGATGAGGTTGCCGTCTACGATACCGCCTTAGACGAGGATGAGATCGCTGAAGTCATGGAAGGGCTCTCAAAGCAATTTCAAGCGGTAGAAGCAGCAGAGAAGTTAGCGGTAACATGGGGACATCTTAAAGAGAGCGGCAAGTAATACAGTGGCGTTGCAAAATTTATGTAAACATACTGTCCCAATTTCTCGTTTCTTGTCAAGATTCCGAATCGCGGTTGATACACCGCGTTGACGAAATACGAGTTAATTGGGACATTTTTTAACGGAACCCGGCACAGGAAACCAACAACATATCCTACAAACGAGAATACACGTGCAGAAAAATCCATTATCGAAATTGGCAGTTCACCACTTTTTAAGATGCTTGGGGCTGCTTTCTAAAATTGTGCTTCTCCTTATCATCGTCCTTTCCGCAACGCCCACTATTGTCGTCAGTCGTATTGCTGAAGAAAACGATGCACCGCAAACAGAAACCACAACACCCAACAATAGTGTCACAGTTCCTGATTCCGAGGCACCTGAAACACCATTGGAAGATGAAAACGATAGCCGGTTCGGGTTGTTCAACCGTAATCCTTTTGATACCGATCGCGTACCAAAACGTTTCATCTGGCAAGATGAAATGGAACACCCTGAAAAAGACGAGGAAAGTGGGCACATCCAACCCTATCTGGACAGTCTCCGCAGATGGCGGAATCCACCCGAATTGACAGATCTCAATAAGCTTTATGATTGGAAACCGAAGCCGAAGCGTGAGGAAAAAGGTATCGCACTGCCGATGGACTCCAACCTTCGGATCACTGGTTTACAATCCGTGACCGTAGAGGCAAATAAGACGCACTATTTCGGTGAAGGTGATTTGAATCGATATGGTGGATACGGTTACGGCGGCGGTTACGGCAGTTATTCATCAGGACTTGACTTGGGACTCACTTCCTCTTACGGTTACGAAGATTTCGGCTCTGGGAGCGGCTTTGGAGGCGGTGGGTACGGTGGTGGCTATGGCGGGGGCGGATACAGTAGTTACGGCAGTAGTTACGGTAGTAGTTACGGCAGTGGGTATGGTAGCAGTTTCGGCGGATACGGTAGCCGTGGTATCCCGCGCGCGACAGGCTTCAATCTACGTCAGGTCCAACAGTTTGGGCTACACGGTCGCGTTGGACAACGCACGCATATCGCGGTGGATTATAGCGCGGGTGGGAGCGGTTTTGGAGGCGGTGGGTATGGCGGTGGCTACGGTGGCGGGTATGGTGGTGGATACGGTCTTGGCGGTACAAAGGAACAGAAGATTAAAATATGGTATGAAGGTAAACCCGAGGACATTATAAAAACGATCTCGTTTGGTGACATTACACTCAATTTGCCGAACACCCGTTTTTTGAACATCAACCGAAATCTGTTCGGACTTGAGGGTATCTTTGAATGGAAAAATACGCGCCTGACCGCTTTCGGTTCTCGCAGCAAAGGGATACGTGAGGTACGTACTTTCCGTGGCCAATCTCGGCGTGCTGGCGGCGGCTACGGCTACGGACCGCCGGGTATCCAGATTCCGGATGCCAACTACGTCAAAAATCGGTACTACTACATTCATAAAGGTGAAGACGATTTACTACACGAAGGGTACCTACCTACCAGACACGGGAGTGAACAAATCTTCATTGATGATGGTGTTGTAGGCAACAATCAGGGCGGTAAACGGACGAGTCAAGGTTATTTTAACCCACAATTCGCGGGGCAAGACTACAATATCGACTACGACACGGGCGAAATAGAATTTCTCTCCCCGATCTCCGCGAACTATACTATTGTCGTTGCCTACGAATACAGTGGTAGCGGTGGCGGCTCCGTTGGTAATAAAGAGGTCTTTGTTGATGAAAATGGCGATGGCACGATTGACGAAGAAGGCGAAGAAATAGGTTACATAGTGCTGAAAGAAAAAGGGTTTCGTGGCACCGAAGCAACACACGTCTACCAACTCGGCAGCCGAAATATCAACCCACGCGACTTCCAACTGACGATCCTTCGCCAAGGCGAAAGTGAAACCTTTCAGACGAATGAAGGCACCGTCCCTTACATTGAAATCTTCGGTTTGGATCAGAACGGCGACGGCAACGTCGATGCCCAGTTTATCGACTACGACAGGGGTCTACTGCGTTTCCCGCGGACAAATCCTTTTCAAATCATAGACCCCGGCCACCCGTATTACGCCTACCGCGATGCGATAAACAACAGTACCATCTACCTTGAAGGTGTCCGGACAGATGCCAAAATCTACACAATCATAGCCGACTATACATACCAATCAGAAACGTATAACGTTGGGTTGTTTGTGATTCCAAACAGCGAGAAGGTTCGATTGAACGGGCAACTCCTGACGCGTGATACGGATTATATGATGCTCTATGAGGTCGGTAGCATCCGATTTTTTAGGCAACTTGATGAGTTTGACGAAATTGTTGTGGAATTTGAGAAAACACCTTTTGGGGGTTCGTCACAACAAGCGGTAGCCGGTATCTGGTTAGAGTACACGCATAAGCCGGAACCTAAATCGGAGAAAGAACAGAGCCTTGAAGATAGATTCGATCGCCTCGGTGGTCTTCAATCAATGGATTCAAGTCCGCTCGGTGATGGAACAAGGGATGCATTCGGTGAATCATTGTCGGGGCGGAGAAGCGGTCTCGGCGGGTTAGGAAGGAGCAGCTTTGGTGGCGGTTACGGTGGTGGTTTTGGTGGCGGCGGCTTCGGTGGCGGTTATGGGAGTTACAGTAGCCTGGGTGGTAGGTCACGGAGAGGTGCGAGTTATTACGGTGGTTACGGCGGTGGGATGAATTATTTCAACCCGCTTTTCCAAAAAGGGTTTATGATTTCAACAGGTTATATCCTGAACACTGGGCAAAAGCCGGCAGAAATACCAGATGTGAACGGTGTTCCAAACCGTTTGCAAGCGTTCAACATAAACACGAGTTTCGGAAGAGCATTTAATGTTGCAGGCATTTTCAATCTGCTGCCGTTTATTAACACGAGAAACCTCCAACTTTCGCTCGACTTCAGTGGAGAAGCGGCTTATTCACACAACAACCCAAATAGCATCGGTGTCGCACTTATTGATAGCATGGAAGGTGCCAAGGAATCGACAACGGTGCCGACGTTAAAATACAACTGGAAGCAGAGTAGCGTGCCGTATATATCGGAGGGTGCCCCGGTACCGATCGGTGATGTTTACAATGTTTTACCGACAGGTGAGAACCGAGTCATTTTTAAAGTTGCTCTTAAAGACAAAAACGAGTCGGAAGCCGTCGGAAATTATATGCGAAACCGAGACGTACCTGCCTCTTCAATCCAACCGCTCTCGCTTTCTACCGAAGAACGCCTCATCATGGAGCTCGGCTATGAATTCACAGATGTCGTGGCGGAATGGGGCGGCTTCTCAAATGGTGTCTCAGCGTCCGGCGTTGACTATTCCGAACGCAGCTTCGTTGAAATCTGGATGCGCGTTCAAGGCGACGATCAAGTAACGCTACATCTGAATCTTGGGGTGGTGAATGAAGACACGGATGCCGACCAACGACTGGACAGCGAAGACCTTCCTAACGCACTCACGGACACAAATGGTGATGGCAGTATTGATGCCTTGGATTTGGATTTGGAGAATCTATCAGATGTAGACCGTTATCGCGGGAACGGTGCCCTTGATACAGGGGAAGACGTAGGATGGGATTACGATGGTTTCATCGAAAAAACATCTGTCGGTAGTGGCAACCAAATTTTAGACAGCGAAGACTTGAACGGCGATGGCGTGCTGGATAATATAGATGCCTATTTTGAAGTTTCAATTCCGCTGAATGAGATCCCGAATGAATGGATAAAAAGCAAAAATACTAACGGCTGGATGTTCCTCAGTATTCCGCTCTCTAAATTCACACCAGTAGGTTCTCGTGTGCCGAGTCTTGTTTTTGTGCAACACCTCCGACTCTGGTTGAGCAAAAACGCTCCGGGTAGTGCGAAAGGCACACTGCAGTGGGCATCTATCGAAATTGTTGGAAATAAATGGCAACAAGGTATTATAACTCGTGCAACCCTGCAGCCAACTCCGGAGGTTGGGCTTACGGGTGAAACACTTTCAACAAGCACAATTGTGGAAGACACAATCGAAAAATTTATCGTCGGTACAAAGGATAACTTCAGTTACGATGCCTATCAGAGCGCATATCTTGACATTGAAGATAATGAACTCTTTAAAAAACTGCATCCATTTACAGCGACCTCGCTCGGTTTCCAAACACAACAACAACGCGAACAGACGCTTAGCCTTGAATATTACCTGTTTCCTGGTTCTTACGGTGTCACTTCCAAACAACTCAAAGGCTTAACCCAAAGTGATGGTCAAGATTTCAGCAAGCACGACACATTGCGCTTTTGGCTCTATGGTGACAAAAGCGATACAACCTTCGTTTTGCAACTCGCGCCGACCGTCCGCACTGGCTATCGCAGCTCGTTTTATACCTCAGATCCGTTTGTTAACCAGACAGCGGAAGAAGACATTAACGTTTTCGAGAACCTGACAGATTATTATGAATACGCAGTGCCGGTTGACTTTGAAGGCTGGAAGTTAATTGAAATTGATCTACGCGACCTACATAGAAATGCCTACCCTGATTTGGTTGAAACCACTTCTGCGGAGACGGTTGAAGGAGAAGTCGCGATTGTCACCAACTCCGAAAATGTAGACGATGTCCCAGATGGACATCCTGATGGTTTCACAATCAGAGGCAGAAACAGCACACGGCTTTCTATTAAAAATATTGGCGGTATTCTGCTCGGTATCCGCAACGACACAGATCGTGAAATAAGCGGGGACATCTGGGTGAACGAGATTCACCTTGGTGACCCGTTGGTACGTGCCGGTTGGGCGCGTCGCGGTAATATGTCAATGTCACTCGGTAACATCGTGAAATTACGTGGCGGTTACGCCAGCCAAGACAAAGACTTTGAAAGCGGTGCGGGTCAAATTGGCAGACAACGGCTCTCTTCACGCGGGTATAGTACCACAAACAACGACTACAACATCGATGCAGATGTTACCATTTTCCCGTGGCTGCCGATTCAGTATGGTATCCGACAACAAGACACCGAAACCGAGAATGTGCGGGGTAGTTACAGCAGTTACCAGAGCGGAAAAAGTGAAACCCGTAGCCGAGATTTCTCGGTCCGACTCAACCGAAACCCGTATCCTAATCTCGGCTTCGCATACAACTTTCAAGACTTTTGGAACGAACGTCAAGGCACACAAATCAGTCACCTCTACACCGGCAGCCTCCGATATGAACTCGGGTCTAAACTCGGTGTTAACGTGCAGTATCGCCACGAAGATGTGCTTGCAAAACCGGAAACGGCAACTGATACCTCTTCAACTTCAACCTCTTACTATAGTTACGGCTACGGCAGAAACAGGGACGAAAAAACCGATAGCGGCACAATAGCATTCAACATCAGTCCAACAAGCATCTTCAGTTTGAATCCAAGTTATGATATTCGTCGGACGCTTGAGAGGCGTGAAGATCAGAACTATAGAACAGCCTCTACAAGTGCCGGAACAACGGAACCGGAAACGCCTGAAGAAACGACTGAACAAGATTTCTCAATCGCTCAACGGGAGCATCGACTTTCCCTGACACCACGATTGAATCGAGATCTGCTCGGCATGCGTCCGACTGTGACAAGCCGTATGAGTTTTCGTGAGAATTGGTTCAGAGAGCAAAAAAACGCATCCCTTAACGGGAATGTTAGCCTTGGCATGAACCTCCGCGTCCAAAAGTGGTTCGGCTGGTTTTTGAATCCTGAAAAAACACCAAAGCCTGAGATACCTACAGATGGACTCCAAGACGGCACATCACCGTCTTTAGAAAGTACACCGACAGAATCCTTGCCAAATAACAAAGGAAACTCGGAAACAATTGCGCAGTTGCGAGAAAGTGGTATCGATGAGGCACAGATCCAAGAGTTAGAAGAAAACCGTGGCGATTGGATTGAACGCGATAAAGGTGAGATAGGAGATAGTGTAGGAGCGAACTCCGCTCGCGAGGTCTCACAAGCAGCTCAGGATGGCATCTTGCAGAGAATTCTCAAAAGTTTCACGATTAGCACCAACGCCAACTTTACGGCTACCGAATCGTATCGGCAGCTGGAATCCGGGCTGTCTGCCTTAGAAATCTGGTCGCTTGAGGATGACGCAACGGAACGGACGAATTCGCGGCGCAGTAATCGCTACACGGTCCGCGGCTCGGTAGACCCGTGGCATTGGGCATCCTTAGGGACAAATTTCAGCACGTCCGAAAGTTTTCGGAAAAGTTCAAGTAGCACGTACACGTCGCACGCGGAGTCGTACGAAGCCGATTTAAAACTGAAGGCACAGGAAACCACCAGTTTTCAACTTCGCTATAGCTTCACGAAGCGAGACAATACAACACTGGAAACAACCCTCAGTGATAGTACAGCACACACGCCATCACTGAGTTGGCTACACACCTGGGGTAAAGAGACGCGGACAGCATTGGGGATACGCACAACATTTCGAGACCAAAAACGGAGCGGTATACAGAGTAAGGCTCTGATCGTCACCCCAAATTTCAGTATCGACTACCGTTATCACACAGAAAACGGCATACGGATTCCGTTTATGAACAAAAGAATCCCACTTAAGCACGACTTGGATTTGACAAATACCCTCTCTTGGGCAATTCGTAGAGAAAATTTTGGTGCGAACCGCGAGGAACGCTCGGAGCGTTACGAGACGACGCTGCGTGTTGGTTACAAAATCAGCACCCATATCACAGCAAACTTCCACCTCGGTCTCAGCTACCACCACGACAGAGTCGAAGAAGGCAGAGACTTCCTTTCAGTCGCAAGCGCACTCACCATCCGCGGCGAGATCCAGTGATAGCACCCAACGCCTAAAGGCGTGGGCTTCGGTTTCATAGCAACTGCGGTTTTCTCAAAGAGTCCACCGTCTCACTGTCACTCCACCTGCAGGCGTTTCCCCTAAACTCTAACGAGTTAAGGGCATATCACGCTTAAGTCGTGGCTATCCCCGCCTGCAATATGTTTATAGCAGCGTTTACATCTCGGTCGTGATGTGAGCCACATTCGGGACATGTCCACTGCCTGTCCTTCAATGTTAGGTTTTCGTTATGAAACCTACAATCACTACAGGGTTTAGTGGTGGGTGTCCACCGTCCCACCTTACGCAATTCACGACCATGTTTTTCGCACTTATACGTCAGTATTTGAACAAACTGGTAGAACGCAAGGTCGGAAACTTTACGCCCCCACAAGCGTTTCATACCGTCAAGGTTCAAAGTTTCAATAGCGATTGTGTCAAACTTCTCGCAAAGTTCGCTTGCTAATTGCCAATGAAAATCTTCACGTTGGTTCGCTATTTTTCGATAAAGACGGGCAATCTGCCTAACACACCGCCACCAACCGTTAGAACCTTTGACTTTACGCGAAAGACTTTTGTTAAGAGACCGAAGTTTGTTCAAGGACTGTTTCAAGGGTTGCGGGTGGTGTTTTTTCTCACCCGTGCTTAACGTCAAATACGCGTCTTTCATGCCAAAATCCGCCCCTACGCTTTGACCTGTAGTGGGCAAAGGTTTAGATTCCACTAAATCGGTGAGTATGTATATCCAATATCTTCCGCAGTTATCACGCTTGATTGTGATTCGACTCATTTTCCCGTAGAACTCGCGATGTTTATGAAAGGTATAACGCACTTTATCAAACTGCCATTTACGCGTTCTTGGATTCCACTTGCGAAATGTTAAAGTGATACGATTGCCTTCTATTGACCACCCCGTTTGTTTTAGAACAAAGGATTTAAACTTCTGCTTCTTTTTAATTTTCGGTCTACCACCGAGTTTCTTAAAAAAGCGCACATACGCATCATCAATACGCTGCAATTCCGCTTGAATCGCTTGACTGGGCAGGGCATTCCAATGCGGGTGCGTGGTTCGTTTTAAATCCTTGACGTGGGCAGACATAACGATATGGTTCGCATAAGGTAACCCGTCTTTATAGCGTTGGCGTTGCCACTTATGGAAATACTCATGCACCTGCCACATATCATCAAGTAGGTTGCCAATGCGTATTGTGTTTGATTGTTTCCCTATCAGGTATTTATAGGTATTCATGGATTTATCAAGTGCCAAGTCTTTAACCCCTGACAAGTGGGTAGGCAGACACACAGCCATGCGACTGTGCTTGTCATGTCTGCCAACTTGATACTCTAATTATACCACATTTTTTACCGAATGTCAATTTCTTTGCATGGTTCACGCCTTTAGCGGTCTTATATCCCAAAGCTAAAGCGTTGGACTTTACGACCGAATGCCCGTAATTTCGCTCTCAGATAAATCTGGAAACCATGTCTGACGCATCACCCCCACATAACATAGAAAAAAATTGATAAGAAAAAAAAAATATGCTATATTGGTATAGATAGTCATTTGTAGAAGCGAGTGTTTTTGCTTGGGTATTTCTGCGGATTTCTGCATGTTCGCGATTGTAGAGGTTTTGTTTAAAAGCAACCGCTTGTGACTGACTACCGATAAATGATAACTCATAAAAAAGGAAAGACATGAGAGAAAATAATACAGACACACCGCGCCCAGAATACCCGCGTCCAGATTTTCAACGCGGAACATCAGAAGGTATCGACTGGATCTGCCTCAACGGCGCATGGGAATTCGCATTCGATCCAGATGATATTGGCGAGCAAAACCAATGGTATTCATCAGAATCTACTGATGCTTCTCCATGGACATTACAAATACAGGTCCCGTATCCTTGGGAAAGCCTTGCGGCATGGGGGAACGAAGAGCAAGCAGACAACGCAAACTACCTGAGTAAAAATGCCTATCTCAATCCCGAAGAGATCACCTGCGGCGGCTTAGACCGCGAAGGCAATTATCGAGACGAACCCCGACATACAATCGGTTGGTATCGCAAGGTAGTCTCAGTCCCTGAAAATTGGGGAGACAGACGCGTTATTTTGAATTTTGGTGCTGTGGATTGGGAAGCAACCGTCTGGGTAAACGGTAACCAAATAGGCACGCACGAAAACGGGTACCTACCCTTTGAATTTGACATTACAGACGCACTTACACCAGGAGGATCTACGATCATCGTTGTTCGCGCGTATGATGCCCAAGATCACGGTGAACAACTTGCTGGGAAACAGATCGGTTGGTATACCCGTACCAGCGGTATCTGGCAAACCGTTTACCTCGAACCGAGAAGTGAGACGCACATCACACAGTGTCACATCACCCCTGATATTGATAATGCTACGGCTACCTTTGCTGTGAATGTAGAAGGGGTCTGTAACTCCGATACTTTAACCCTACACTGGCATTGCGATGAACTCAGCGGCTCCGTCCAAATTTCCAATAATGACACCCAATTCACAGTTAATATCCCTCCCGAACAACTCCGCTTGTGGGATGTAGACACCCCAAACCTTTATGATGTCACGCTTGAATTGGTAGCGGAGGATACTGTCATTGACAGAATTTTCACCTACTTTGGGATGCGGAAGGTTTCCATTGCAAAAGCCCCAGGCGGAGACTATCAGTATATCTATCTTAACAACCGTCCTGTCTATCTCCTTGGCGCACTCAACCAGTCGTTTACCCCAGAAGGTGTGTACACGTTCCTAACAGACGAGGCGATCCGCAGGGATGTCGAACGCGCAAAGGAATTTGGCTTCAACTTTCTGCGTCTCCATATCAAAGTCGATGAACCGCGTCTCTACTATTGGGCTGACAAGTTAGGGTTGCTCTTCATGTGCGATATTCCGAACTTCGGCACCTATACGGAGAAAGCACAGGAACGGTTTGAGCAGACGCTCCGTGGAAACATTGCGCGTGACTACAATCACCCGTCGATTATCTCTTGGTGCGATTTCAACGAAACTTGGGGACTCGGTGGTAACGAGTTCAAGGAGATGACAGATCGACAAGAATGGGTGCGCGAGATGTATCATCTCACTAAATCATTAGATACGACCCGCCTAATTGAAGACAACTCACCGTGTTTGTACGACCATGTAGAAACGGACATCAATTCATGGCATTTCTATATTAATGACTATGACCGCGCGAAGGAACATATCGCGAACGTTGTGGCAGAGACCTATCCGGGTTCAGCGTTCAATTATGCCGGTGACAACGTCCAAAGCGATGCGCCACTGATTAATAGCGAGTACGGTGGTATCTCTGCAGGCGCAGGGGATAAGGATGTCTCATGGTGTTTTAAATACCTGACGAATGAACTCCGGCTTCACCCAAAAATCTGTGGCTACATCTACACTGAGCTACAAGACATTGAGTGGGAACACAACGGCTTCATGAACTATGATAGATCGGTAAAGGAGTTTGGATACGACTATCTGGACATCAACACGCTTGACTTTATCGGTATCGACTATCCGCCTGGAACAACGGTTGCACCGGGTGATGAGATAAAAGCGGATATTTACGCGAGCCATTTCTCACACAAAACCGTTACCGGAACAACCCTTCACTGGCAACTCGATACGATGTCAGCAACCGGGCATGTCACCCGTGGGAACGTCTCAGGAAACGTTGAGATACCATTTCCGCAGTATCAGGTGCAACACGTGCATCAACTTGAGCTGCGTATCCCCGATGTTCGCCCTGCGGTTGGCACGCTTCATGTCTGGGTAACAGATCACTCAGGGACCGTCGTTGCTCGTAACTTCATCAATTTCGAGCATTTCGTGACATCCACAGCATCAGTTGAATCGAACGGTTCAGATAGTAGAGGCTGGGTTACCCAGCCCCTACATGCTCCAGGGAACATATCTGAATCCTCCTGGGACGAACCGACAACAAACGAACAACTTTTCTCCGCAGTCGGGAGTGGCTATGTCGAATATAAGGTTCCGTTGCCAGAAGGACTTGGTACAGCAGATGTTGCAGACATAGAACTCATTTTTGAAGCATCCAGTTGTTATGGTGGTGCACGTCAAACGGAGCCAGAGAAATATCCGTCTGATGTGACGATCTCAGTTAACGGCGTTGAAATTGATACTATCCGTATTCCGGATTGTCCTGCGGATGCACGTGGTGTGCTCTCTTATATTCACGGCGAACCCGGCATCTACGGCTATCTTTACAATGTCAAAGTAGACCCATCACTTATCCTAAATGGTAAGACAGACATATTAACAGTCCGTTATGAAGTGAAAGCGGATGCTGAGGCGAAAGGCGGGTTCGCACTCTACGGTGCACGCAGAGGTAGATACCCGACTGGACCGCATTTGCTTATTCGTCAAAAATAGTTTTCAGTTATCGGTTTTCAGTTATCGGTTAAAGAGGTTTCTGATAACGATAACGTAACGAAGGTTGGCACTTGTTGCCAACTTCAACTGAGAAAGGTTTTTTTAATATCGTGTTTCTGCTCTGCCTTCCATTACAGGCAGACATACCCAAAAATAGTCCGTAATGTAATGGAGGACGGATATACGGAAATAACCGTTTTTTAGCAAAAACACCTAACCGAACCGCAAGGAAAATTAAAAAAATGGCAAGCCCTGAATTTGTATTCACACGTCATCCGAATTTAGAAATTTCTTGGCCCTTCGTGCATGAACAGATGGTCCGCCGGTTAGAAGAACTCGGCGTAACGCTTGTTCTCAACACCAGCAGCCGAGACCCCATCCACGAACAGGTTGATTTAAGCGAGACGATCGGCATATCCCATTTTGGTGGAAACCTGACCGAAGCATGCATCGCAGCAGCTCCGAAACTCAAAGTGTTCGGCGCGATGACAGATAATTCTGGGCACGGTATTCCATACCAAGCACTTCAAGCGCGTGGTATCCCTGTCATTGAATCGACGCGCGCCTGGTCGCAATCCGTGGCAGAGTGCGCCTTCGGTCTTGCGCTGTCTTCGCTGCGCCGGACAGCACAGTGGCATTTGAAAATGGCAAACGGTGAAAAACTCTGGGATTGGGAAAACCCGATATGGGGAAGCGATAAACTTCCTGTTGCACACCAATTCTGTGATGATCCAGATTTTGTTAATGGCGACCTTGGCACTAAAAACGTCGGTGTTGTCGGTCTCGGACAAATTGGCGGAAAAATCGCAAAATGGTGCAGGGTTTTCGGGGCAACAGTCGTCGGATTTGATCCGTACGTTTCTGAAGAACTCCTTCAAGAATGGGATGTGCAACGTGTTGATATGGACACACTTGCCGATACTTCTGATATTGTGTTCATAGCAGTCCCGCCGACACCTTCCGCGCGACATTTATTGAATCGAGAACGGATCTACCACCTTCGGAAAGGTAGCTTGGTTGTCGTGATTACACGTGCGCATGCTGTTGATATGGAAGCATTGCGAGAACGGATCGTGAAAGATGAACTCGCAGGCGCATTTGACGTTTACGATATTGAACCGGTACACGTCGATGATGAATTACGGAATCGGGATAACGTTGTCCATACACCGCATATCGCAGGTAGAACGATAGATGCCAACCTACGGGTGGCGGATATGACTGTGGATGACTTCGTACGGGTGCTGAAGGGCGAAACACCTCTTGGCGCATTGACCCCGAAAGCAGTTGAGGTCCGAACCTCACCGAACCCAAGCCAGTAAATAGTTATCAGTTGTCAGTACGATTTTTTCTGGGAAAAAATCTTTCAGTTGTCAGTTAAGAGAGCATTTGTGGCAGCGACACAATTTGTAACCGCCGCAAGAAGCCTCTTTAACTGATTACTGATTACTGAAAACCACTAAAAAATGTCACCTAAAACAGAATATAAAAACCTTATCCGTCCAGACATCGCAGACATGGCATCTTACACGCCTATTGTGCCGTTTGACGTGTTGAGTCAACGCCTTGGTATCCCTGCTGAGGACATCATTAAACTCGATGCGAATGAGAACCCATACGGTCCTTCACGGCGTGTATATGAGGCGTTGGCGGATGAAACCTATTATCACATATATCCAGACCCCGACAGTTCATCGTTACGTCAGGCATTGAGTCAATACATAGGTGTTGAAGCATCCCATATCGTTGCGGGTCACGGTGCAGATGAGCTGATTGATCTCATAATTAGATTGTTCATCGCCCACGGTGATGCTGTCATTAACTGCCCCCCGACATTCGGGATGTACCGTTTCGACACAGAACTCAACGGCGGAAGCATAATTGACATTGAACGAAAAGCGGACTTTTCTTTAGACACTCAGTCGGTGGTTGATCTCGCAGCCAATAACAGAAATATCAAACTCATCTTTATTACAAGTCCAAACAACCCTGATGGTGGTATACTCGACGATGCGTGCCTTCAGCAGCTGCTTCAGCTACCGTTAATTGTCGTATTGGATGAAGCATATATTGAATTCGCTGGCGGAAGCCGCGCGAATTGGGTTTTAGAACACGCGAATTTAATTGTGCTTCGGACGTTCAGCAAATGGGCAGGATTAGCTGGATTGCGGGTAGGATACGGTATCTTTCCGCACTGGATACTCTCACATCTTTTGAAGATTAAGCAGCCCTACAACGTAAATGTCGCCGGCGGAACAGCCGCTTTGGCTTCGTTGTCGGATGTGTCCCGATTACAAGAGAATGTGCGGAAAATTGTGGCAGAGCGTGGAAGGCTTTATACAGCGTTGCAGGCGTTTGGCTTTTTGGAACCGTATCCAAGCGAGGCGAATTTTATTTTGTCGCGAGTGATCGGAAGAGATGCAGCAGAACTGAAAGCAACATTAGCTAAACGCGGGATTCTCATCCGATATTTTGATACACCAGGTCTACGTAATCACGTTCGGATCAGTGTTGGCACACCATCACAAACATCCATCCTCTTAGAAGCCCTATTTACGCTATAGAAAGGGTTCTAACACTTCTTCTACTGAGCGAGTATCGGGAAACCACTTAACAATCTTTTGCAACACTTCATCAAGAAGCACATCAGGACAAGAGGCACCAGCAGTGAGAACGATATCAGTAGGTGTTTTCTGTCCTGTCTCGGTTGTCTGAAAAAGCCAATCTTCTGTTGTTTGGACCTGTTTTGTCTCTAAATCGAGATAGCGAATGCGTTTTGGACTGAGGAGCTCATCTGCATCTCGAATAAAATAGGTAGGAAGGTGTTGTTGACAGAGTTCCACGAGGTGGCTGGTATTAGAAGAGTTATAGCCACCGACAACAACAGCGATATCCCCACCGCCAGCGATAAGCGCAAGTGTTGCGTCCTGATTTTCCTTAGTCGCATAACAGAGTGTATCTCTCGTATCAGCAAAGTGTGCGGACATATCGGTTTGACTATATGTTGTCCTGATAGTATCCTGTAATAAATTGGCAATTGCCTCCGTTTCTGTTGCGAGCATCGTCGTCTGGTTGACAACACCGATGCGCTTCAGATGGAGAATCGGATCGAAACCGGGAGAGTATCGATCTGCGAACTTTTCAAAGAAGAATGCTGCGTCTGCTTCACCAGAGATAACCTTTGCCAAATCGCGTGCTTCTCCAAGATCACGAACAACAACAACGGGAGCACTCGCCTGTGCATGGGAAAATGTCGCCCGAGTTTCTTCATGGTAACGCTTCCCGTGGATAACAACGGTGTAATTCTGTTTACCAATCTCCTCACTCCGTCTCCAAACTTTTTCGACGAACGGACAGGTCGTATTATAGGCAGTAAGTGTAACACCACGCGCCTTGAGTGCTTCTTCCACCTCAAGGGTGGTACCAAAAGCAGGTACGATAACGACATCGTCGGGCATCAAAATGTCAAAAGGGAGGAGTGGCATGCCGGCGGTGTCCATCAGGAACTGGACACCCCGCTGTCTTAGGTTTTCATTGACATGTGGGTTATGAATAATTTCAGACAATAGGAAGATACGCTTGTCTGGATTTTCTGCGAGTGCCTGATAGGCGATTTCAATAGCGTTTTCGACCCCATAACAGAAGCCGAAGTGGCGCGCTATTTTGAATCGGACGGGTCCGAAGTCCAATAATGTCGGGGCAAGGTCGCGTTTCCGAACATCGGTGTCACGGCGCGCTTGTTTAACCACAGAGATAATCGGGCTATGATAGAAGTGAGGCAATTTGAAGGTTCGAGGCATGCGCGCTCCCGTCTGTAGCAAAAGGAGTGGTGGCAGTTCCTATATATCACTCGTTCAAATTTCTTAGGCACTCAGGACTTTTCGTCCTTTGGCACGACGACGAGCAATGGTTTGCCTTCCATGCCGTGTAGACATCCGTTTACGGAAGCCAAGTTTATTTTTACGTTTCCGTCGATGTGGTTGATATGTGCGCTTCATGGGTGTCTCCTTATTTTTTCTGTCGGCGTTATCTTTTCCCAGTTAGGTCATTACAAATTAAGTACTTCGGTTCGCCAGATTGGTATTGCGTTTTGCTTTAAAATGATACGCTATTTTTCGGCATTTGTCAAATTTTTTGACATCGGAACTTTTGCTGGTCATTGAAAAAATAACTTGATAAAATTTCGGCTTTAGTCCAAAATATTTTCGGTGGATTTGTAATAAATTTTAAAATTATCTAAAATTATCAAAGATATTTGATAAAAATGTTGACATTTCCATGAGAAAATGATACGATTTTATTTATCATTATGCCTCTCGGTTAATTAACCGGCAAAGTTTCATTTTTATTACATATCTATTAAGTATTCAGGAATTATAATGGCTAAGCTTTAAAATTGATATTAAGGCTGAAAGTTCATGTGCCATTTAGGCTAGGACACACGCTCATGCGGCACACCCCCAACGAAATCTGGTCAGAAATATTAGAGAACCTCAACGACACAGCACAGCAGGATGTTTATCTTCACCAAGCCGTTCCGCTTTCACTCACAGCAGACGCGTTGAAGATAGCTGTACCTTCAGCGTACACACGCGCGCGAATCGAGGAGCGTTTCCGAACTGACATCCAGCGAGTTTTAGCAACACTGATCGGCGCACAATGTGTACTTACTCTTACTATAGACGAATCTGTGGCTCGCAGCATTGAGAAGTCTAAACTAACAAAAAGCGAAGATACTTCTGATCAATCCCTTGATGAAAATGAAGCATCTGTTAGCGATCCACCCACCCCCGTACCGCAAAACCAGACAGGGCTGAACGCAAGGTACCGGTTTGATACATTTGTCGTTGATACCCCTAACCGGATCTGTCATGCAACAGCATTAGCCGTTTCAGAAAATCCTGGACACGACTATAATCCCCTCTTTATTTATGGCGGTGTCGGATTGGGTAAAACTCACCTCTTGCATGCAATCGGCAATAGACTCTCAGCAAACCAACCTAATAAGAAAGTTCTGTATGTTACATCAGAAACTTTCATGAATGAATACGTTGAGTCTATCGTCAACCGTGGATCAGCCCAAGGATTCCGCACAAAATATCGAACAGCAGACATGCTTTTAATTGATGACATACAGTTCTTAGAACGCAAGGAGGGTACACAAGAGGAATTCTTTAACACCTTTAATGACCTCCACATGAACTCAAACCAGATCGTTATGACCAGTGATCGAACACCAAACAACCTTGAAAACCTTGAAGTACGCCTCCGATCCCGATTTCAATCCGGTATGGTAGCCGAAATCGGGATGCCACAGTACGAAATGCGTATCGCTATCCTTCGGCAAAAATGTCAGGACCAAGGATTTGAAAATCTCCCTGATGATGTACTCAGTTACATTGCTGAAGTCATCGAAACAAATATCCGAGAACTGGAAGGTACACTTGTGCGGTTGGTTACGCAAGCCACAATACTCAAGGAAAATTTGAGTTTGGATTTCGCCCGACAGGCGCTAAGCGATGTGGGTGCCCCGTCACCAATGCGAGATCGTAAGTCTGCTACATCAAAAGGGATACAAATGGTCGTCGCTGATTACTTTGGGATTGAGGTGGCAGACCTCATCTCTATGAAACGAACAAAAGAGTTAGTGCAACCGCGTCAAATTGCCATGTATATGTGCAGAGAATTGACACAAATGTCATATTCAAACATTGCCCAAGCATTTAATAGGGAAAACCATACAACTGTCATTCACGCTTGCAAACAGATAGAAAGCGCAATCGAAAAAAGTGATGAGGAACGGCAAACAATTGTATTCTTACTTGATCAATTCCGATAGCTAAATTCAGCGGTTTATCTCGCGTTTTTAAGGTATTTTTAAACGATATGTTCCACTCCAAACCTGTTGATAACCTGTTGATAACTATGTTAAAATATTGTTGATAACTTGTGCATAACTTGTGCATAACTCACTTGTTGTAAGGTTTTGTTGATAACTTGTGCATAACTCGCTGATTTATGCACAAGTTATCAACAGGGTACTTGTCAATGGCAGCAAGCGTTCAGGTGAGTTATCCACTTATCAACAGCCCCTACTACTACTACTAAGGTACTATATAAATTTATATAGTACTTAGTAGTACAATTAGAAGATGTTGATAAGTGCTAAAAATCATCAGATTTTGCACCCGATTGAATTAAAATATTTACAGTCGAGATAAGATGTTATTAAATCATATCGTTCTACGAAATTTTCGTAATTATATTAATTGCGAAGTGGACTTCCCTAAACCTGTTAATTTAATTATCGGCGGGAATGCACAGGGAAAAACCAGTTTGCTTGAGGCAATCTATTTTCTTTGCACCGCGGAATCTCATCGTGCGACTCATGATGCCGAATTAATTCGGCATCATGAGTCAGGATTCTACCTAAAAGGGACATTGCGGAACGGTAGTGATGACGTAACATCTCTTGAGGCGATGAAACAGGCACGCGGACAATTTAGGTTGAAGAAAAACGGGGTTCTCCAAACAAAACGCTCCGAATGGATTGGTCAATTTAACGCTGTGTTCTTTTCGCCAGAGTCGTTGACATTGGTAAAAGGCGGACCTTCAGAGAGACGAAGGTTCTTAGATCTCCTAATCTCACAGATTGATAGCAAATACTTAAAAAATTTGCAAGAGTACAATCTCGTTCTCAAACAACGCAATGAGTTGCTGAAGCAGATTCGTGCGACATTCGCAAACGTAACGCAATTGGATGCTTGGGACCAATTGCTTCTTGTGCATGGTACTGCAGTTATCATAAGACGGTTGGAAATATTTCATCAATTAAAAGACCACGCAATCGAAAACCACCAAAAACTCACCGGCGGTTTAGAAGATATAGCATTGACGTATCGTTCGGCATCGGTGCCGAACGATACGTCAATAGACAATATCGGATGCAGTATTTCAGAAACCACTGGTCTTAACTCGTTAGCGGAGTCTTCAGACGCGTTGCACAAGGCTACCCGTGAAGATGAAGACAAGATAGCTAAACATTTTGGTATATCATTAAACGCTTCCCGCGAGGCAGATTTACAGAGAGGAACATCCTTAGTCGGTCCACACCGAGACGATTTCCTCATTGAATTGGAGAGTGAATCCAAGGAGCCTACTACTTACTGCCATAGTGAAAGTGATCCACAAGACCCAGATCCTGAAACCGGAACGTTTCGAGAGGTAGCGCGGTCTTATGGATCGCAAGGGCAACAGCGGACTATCGCCTTAGCACTCAAGTTAGCAGAATTAGAGTTAATTCGACACCTAACAGGCAGAGACCCGATAGTTTTATTGGATGATGTTACCTCAGAGCTGGATTATAAACGGATAGGATATTTATTAGAGGTTCTCCAAAATTTAAGTGCCCAAACTTTCATTACGGCTACACATGCTGAACCGCTCGTACATCATCTCAATCAACCGAACGTTTTGACGGTAGAGAATGCGCAGATAAGTTATGCCACTGAAACTAACGAGTCTTCTTAACGCACCACCATTCGTGTGCCTCCAAAGCCGCACCAACGAGTTTAAAAAATGCGCAAGACCGAAAACCTACGCGACCTCCTCACTGAACTTGCTCGCTCCCGCGACTTCGAGCCGAAGATGCTTGAGCAGAAAGTCTTTGCCCTCTGGCACAAACTTCTCGGAACACCACTGGGAACCAGAACAGTTCCAGTATCGCTGACAGATGGCGTTTTGAAAATCTACACGGAATATCCTCCGTTTATAAGAGAATTATTATTCCATAAACAGAGGATTATAGCAGACCTGAATTCGGAATTAGGACAACCTGTTCTTACAGATCTCCGGATAGAGTTACGCCAAGTGCATAAAGCAACATCTCATCAGACAGAACCTACCCCCACCGACCCAAAAATCTCAAAGACAACAGCATCAACACCTCGCTCAAGTAATATTCGCACACCAACCCTTAAAGAATCAGAGCAAATTGAGCAGGCAATAGCTGATGTGACGGATACCGATTTAAAAATTTCTTTGCGGCAATTATTCATTACACAAAGCAAAGAAAAGCCTTGACAAAGTTGTTAAAATAAGGTATCCTATTTTAAGTAGACAAGCGCAATAATAACAAGTGTGGATTACGCTTTTAAATCAACAATTTAAAAGAGATAACATCCTGTATTGTATGCAGGGATCAATTCAAAGCGAGGTATCACAATTGTCAAAAGACGAACGAACATATACGGCGAGTGACATACAAATCCTTGAAGGTCTTGAAGCTGTTAGAAAACGCCCGAGCATGTACATCGGCAGCACTGGTCCCGCTGGGTTACATCACCTTGTCACGGAGTTGGTTGACAACTGCATAGATGAGATCGGTGCAGGCTATGGCACACAAATCAACGTAGAGCTCCACACTGATGGTAGTGTTACCGTCGCCGATGATGGTCGTGGTATTCCAGTTGACATGCATGCGACGGCGGGTGTCTCGGCACTTGAGGTAGTAATGACAACGTTGCACGCTGGTGGTAAATTCGACGGTCGTGATCAGGTCGGGTACCAAACTGCCGGTGGCTTACATGGTGTCGGTGCCTCCTGTGTCAACGCGCTCTCTGAGTGGCTCCATGTGCAAGTTCAGCAGAAGGGCGAAATCTACGAACAACGCTACGCGCGTGGTATCCCGCAGACTTCTGTAGACAAAATTGGCAATAGCAACAAAACTGGCACTCGGACTACATTCATGCCCGATGCTGAAATATTTGATACGCTCGATTTCTCACACGACACGCTTCGTGACCGGCTCAGAGAACTCGCTTTCCTTAATAAAGGTGTCCGTATTCAGTTCCATGATGGGCGCGATGAAGATGATCCTGAACCAGTCACTTTCCAGTACGATGGTGGCATCGCTTCCTTTGTTACCTATTACAATCAAAACAAAGAGGTGCTCCATCCAGAACCTATCTACATAGAAGGTATCCAGTCAGATGTTGTAGTAGAAATCGCCTTCCAGTTTAATACCGCTTACTCGGAGAACATAAGTTCTTACGCTAACAACATTCGGACCGCCGAGGGCGGTTTTCACGAAAGTGGTTTCAAAAGTGCGGTTACCCGCGCTTTTAAAAATTACGCCAATGCCAATGATCTCCTGAAGAACGTTAAAGTAGACCTTACCGGTGAAGACATCCGCGAAGGAATAACCGCTATTATCAGTGTCAAAGTTCCGGATCCGCAATTTGAGGGTCAGACGAAATCTAAGCTCGGAAATACAGAGGTTGAAGGCATTGTCCAAACATTTGTCGGTTCTCGCCTCAAAACACTTTTGGAAGAAAATCCGAGTGTCTCCAAACGTATTATCCAAAAAGCCATTGATGCGGCGCGAGCGCGTGAGGCTGCACGTAGTGCCCGTGAGGTGATCCGCCGTAAAAGCGTCCTTGACTCCGCTTCAATGCCCGGAAAACTTGCCGACTGTTCTGAACGTGACCCTACCCGAACCGAGATTTTCCTTGTGGAGGGTGATTCCGCTGGTGGTACAGCTAAACAGGGGCGCGACCGGCGAAATCAAGCCGTTCTACCTCTGAAAGGTAAAGGTATCAATGTAGACAAGTCAAGACTTGACAAAATACTTAGAAATGCCCAAGTTATTGATATTGTAACCGCATTGGGAACAGGTATCGGTGCTGAGGAATTCAGCCTCGAAAAACTCCGATATGCCAAAGTCATTATTATGGCTGATGCGGATGTTGATGGGGCGCATATACGCACACTCCTATTAACTTTTTTCTTTCGCCAGATGCCAGAACTTATCGCTACTGGTCATCTCTACATAGCTCAACCGCCACTTTATCAAGTCAAAAAGGGCAGAAATTCACAATATTTGCAAGACGATGAGCAGATGGAAAACTATCTCCTGACCCTTGCTCTTGACACGGTACAGATAACAAATGCTCGCCGAGGTGCCCCTTATACAGCGTCCGAGTATAAGACGATCTCTAACACTGTACGCAAGGTTCAAATGCTCCTCGATCAAATCAAGCGAAGTGGTATAACACCAACACAGTTTTCCAACATTGAGCGATCTTCTGCTCACCTTGAGGAGAACGAAGAGAACGAGGCGAATGGAGCCGATACATCTGATAACTCTGATAACATAGACAAACTACTACTGGCTCTGCTTGAAATTCCTCCGACCCATAGGGACGATCCTACAGCGGCAATGCCAGAGACTTCCGAACAACCACCATCCACCAGTACACAGACCATGCTTTTTGACAACCCACCACAAGCGGCAGAACCTGAAAGTATAGTTGATCCGCGACCACGGACCTGGCATCGCGAACTGCGACAAGAACTTGAGAACCTCGCTGAATTTCACATCCAAGACACCGACTTCTTGCCTCCGGAAAAGACAGACGAACCCAGCAGCTCAGAAAATCAAAAGTTGTTTAGTATCCAGTCTGAAAATGGTGATATTCATCACACAGAA
Source organism: Candidatus Poribacteria bacterium (assembly GCA_965208735.1). Lineage (GTDB taxonomy): Bacteria > Poribacteria > WGA-4E > WGA-4E > WGA-3G > WGA-3G. The sequence goes on along the minus strand of CBDBPM010000002.1, from coordinate 1,339,304 downwards.
GATGTCGTATCGCTTGTGCAGCATCTCCTTGAAATGGAACACCGAGGACTTACTATTACGCGCTACAAAGGCTTAGCCGAAATGAACGCTGGGCAGTTGCGCGACACGACTATGCGACAAGATGAACGTATCCTGCTCAGGGTAACACTTGAAGATGCTGTTGAAGCCGACCGCACCTTTACCCTTCTCATGGGTGATACTGTCGAACCTCGTCGCGAATTCATAGAACGCTACGGCACTCAGGTGAATCTTGATCTGTACGGTGCCTAAAGGAGGACATCCCGATAAAGTGTTGTTTGCAAGTAGTTATCAACGCTTTATTGTTCGTAATTGAACGAAATCGTCAGCCATTGGCTCTCTGAAAAGAGATATTTGAATTAATGAGAAATATCTTCACGGAAAGCCGATAGCCGATGGCTGGTAGCCGAAAAATATATGGAAAACATCCAAGAACGCAACATAGAAAATGAACTGAAAACGTCGTACCTCACCTACGCGATGAGTGTCAATACCAACCGCGCGATACCTGATGTGCGTGACGGTCTCAAACCGAGCACACGTCGGATTATCTATGCTATGGGAGAGATAAATCTCACCGCGAACCGGCCCTACGACAAATGTGCTGCTGTCGTTGGGGAGGTAATGAAGAATTTTCATCCACACGGCGACGGACCGATTTACGGCACTCTTGTCGGTATGGCGCAACCGTTTAATATGCGCTACCTGCTCATAGATGGGCAGGGGAACTTCGGTAGTATCGACGATGACCCGCCTGGCGCGATGCGCTACACGGAATGTCGGCTTACCGCTATTGCTGCGGAGATGCTCACTGATATTGAAAAACAGGTTGTTGATTTTCAACCGAATTACAAGGAATCCCTTGAAGAACCGACAGTCCTTCCGGGTCTCCTCCCGAACTTGCTTGTCAATGGCACGACAGGTATCGGTGTTGGTTACCTCACCCGTATACCACCACATAATCTAAGTGAAGTCATTGATGCGGTGCTCTGCAAACTCTCTGATCCCGATGCTACTTCAGAAGTGCTTATGGAACACATCCTCGGTCCCGATTTCCCAACTGCGGGAATGATCGTAGGGACGCAGGGCATCAAGGATATGTACGCCACTGGGCGGGGAAGTATGACTGTCCGTGCTAAAGCCATCATAGAGAGAATTGCTACAGCGGGTAAAACGGAAACTGAGCAGGAACAGATCATCATAACTGAAATTCCTTATCAGGTAAAGAAAAATCAGTTACTTGAGCGGATGTATCAATTGGTTGTCAACAAAACCATCACTGGCATTAGGGATATACGGGATGAGTCAGACGAAGAGATCCGCATTGTCATAGAACTCAAACGTGGTGAAATCGCGCAGGTTATTTTAAATCAGTTGTATAAGCATACACAGATGCAAACGAACTTCAGCGCGAGCCTTCTGTGTCTTGTAGACGGGCTCCCGAAGATTTTAACGCTTGAGGAGATTCTGCACCATTATCTTGAGCATCGACGCGACGTGGTTCGCCGACGGACGCAATTTGAACTTGACCGTGCCGAGCGAAGAAATCACATTCTTGAAGGGTATCTCTTAGCTCTGCAAAACCTTGAGGCGATTATAGAACTCGTCCAAACTGCTGAATCCCCACAAGCTGCAGAACAAGAACTTCGGGATGCATACCAACTCAGCGAGCAGCAAGCGAGAGAAATTCTCACGATGACGCTCCGCCAGTTGACAGGTCTTGAACGCCAGCGTATTCACGATGAATACACTGAAATATTGGATCGTATCGCTGAATTTCGCGCGATCCTTGCCAGTGAGACGCTGATAACAGATATCATCCGGACAGAACTTGGAACACTCAGGGAAAAGTACGGCGATGAACGGCGAACCGAAATTACAAGCGAAGTCAAAGAATTTGAAGTCGAAGACCTTATTGCTGATGAAGAGATGGTTGTCACGCTATCTCATTCCGGTTACATCAAACGGCTACCTATGGATACCTATCGTAAACAGCATCGCGGAGGTGTTGGGATTAAGGGGGCTACGACAAAGGATGGCGACTTTTTGGAGCATATTTTTGTTGCGACTGCGCATCAAAACATTTTGTTTTTCACAGATTTGGGCAAATGTTATACTTTAAAAGTCCATCAAATCCCTGAAGCGCGTCGCCAATCAGCCGGACGTGCTGTTGTAAATCTACTCAAATTGGCGCAAAACGAGAATATCACCGCTTACGTTACGGTGTATCTGAAAGCAGGTAGTCGGGGTACTGAAGGGGCTGATGCTGGCGAAGTTTTAGCGAATAAATTTGTCTTCATGGCAACACAGCAAGGCATTGTCAAAAAGACACAACTTTCCAGTTTTGAGAACACATTGTCGAACGGGATCATTGCTGTTAATCTTGATGATGGTGACAAACTCATTGGTGCGCAAGTAACAGAAGGTGATTCCGACGTTATTCTTGTTACACACAAAGGGACTGCTATTCGGTTTAATGAGAAAGATGCCAGACCTCTCGGACGCAACACGCGCGGAGTCCGCGGCATAGTGCTCGGTGCTGACGACTTTGTCGCACAAATGGTTATTGTTAACGGCGAAGGGACTGAAGCGGAAGAAACCGGGCAAGGGACTGCTAAAGAAGATGACACCTTGTTGATTGTCACGGAAAACGGGTATGGCAAGCGTACGGCTGTCTCTGCTTATCGCTCCCAAAAACGCGGCGGGAAAGGTATCATCGCTATCGGGAAATCAACCCGGAACGGTGCTGTTGTCGCTGCAAAACGTGTTGCAGATATTGATGAACTCGTTCTCATTAGTTCAAGTGGGTATGTTACCCGAACAGCTGTCGGGGACATTCGGCGTATCGGACGCAATACTCAAGGGGTGCGCATCATGGCACTTCAAGCCGACGAGAAACTTGTGGATGCCGCTAAAATTGAACTTTCATCTTCTCTGCTTGAGGATACGTAGGATTTATAGTGGATTGTCACACACGGAGGAAAGAGGAAAATGAAATATCTTGGTATGCTCACGATTGTTGTCTTTATCATGGTGAGTTTCGTTTTAGGACGCGGTTTGCACGCTCAAACAGATGTACTTGCTGATGAGACACCTGAGTTAGTACCGCTCACCGATGCTGACACAGCGTTGAACGCCGACATGGCACGCGCAGCAGACATCTATGCGAAACTGATGTGGGCTGCCTATTGCAGCACTGGTGACCGCAACATTCGCAAAAGCAAAGTCGCCTACGACGCATTAATTGAGGAATTGGAGCTGGACAGTGAATCCATTGAAGACAAAGTTTTATCTGCAAGTGGTCTCAGTTTCATCTATACAGAACGGGCTGCGCTTCGATTTTCGAGATTACAAAATATTAACGGTGCCGAAGAAGATGTGGAAAAAGCCATTGAACTTAACCCCGAAAATATAGAGGCGAAATGGATCCTCGCCAAGATACTAAAAGAACGGTTCCGTTCTTCCATAGATCCAAACGGACGTGGAAACCGAGATACCAAGGCATTGGGAGAGAAGATGCTTTTAATCGGGCAGCAAATTATTGAATTAGATCCTGACCACAGTGAAGCACATAACTATCTGGGCAGCATCGCTCCCTATCTCGGCAGGATTGATCTTGCAATTACATCTTTCAAAGCACTGACTCGCATCCTGCCGTTTAGAGCCGAATACCATTGGGAACTCGGAGAACTCTATGAATCTCAAAACCGTCTTGCGGAAGCTTTGCAATCCTATGAGCGGGTCATAACCATCCGTCCGGAACAAATAAGTGTGTGGAATCGTCTGGGTCAACTTTACCTTCAGACGGGTGACGATTCAGCAGCAATACGCGCCTTTCTGACCGTTTTAGAATCGTTTGAAAGTGGTGCTGTACCCCGTCCATCTCGTAACCGCGGTTGGACAGAAATTGAGGCAAACAGTGGTATTAGTCTTGCCTATCAGGCACAAGGCAATTTTGAAAAAGCTGAACATCACATCACAAATGCGATTGCCTTATTGGAAGAACGTGCGCGTTCCATGCGAAGTGGGACTCGTACCAGTCGCGCGAGAAGTACAGAACGTATTGAATTGGCTATTCGTATCAGAGATGCCCGTTATACGCTTGCACAGATTTACCTTAGATTCAACGCCCCACAAAAAGCCGTACAAACTTTTTCAAAAATTTTGACTGTTGATGACAAGTATGTTCCCACACTCACAGGTATCGGGATCGCTTATCAAATGCTCGACGACGTGACGCGTGCAGAAAACTACTTGCGTAAGGCGATAGAACTGTCCTCCCAGAACGAATTACCAGATGCCTATAATGCCTTAGGTTATCTCTATGCAGAGCAGGGTATTAAATTAGATGAAGCAGCAGTGCTTGTTCGCCGGGCACTCAAAAGTGCACCAACGTCCGGCGCATATCTCGATAGTTTAGGTCTTATCTACTTCAAGCAGGGAAAATTGGATGCCGCTATAGAAAATTTGGAGCAGGCAACCCATTACCTACCCGATACACCTGAAATTCTCTTGCATCTCGCTGATGCATATCTTGAAAAAGGCTTAAAAGAGAAGGCGTTGCAGACCTTGGAGCAGGCAGTACGGATTGAACCCGACAACGTTGAGCTCCGGCAGAAACTTTTAACCATAAAATCGTCCCTTAAATAAAATATCGGAGTCGATTTGATGGTTAAACCGTAAAACCCAGCAGATAGTTTATAGTCATCAATCCTCAGCAGTCAGCGGTCAGTAGAATAGCCATCGCGGTCAGCAGTTAGTAAAACATTTTGGGGTATCTGAAACCTCTTTGCTGAGAACAAGCGAAGCGAACATCCTAATCGCTGGTGCTTAATACGCCGGTAACTATTCCCAATGAAAAATATGATAGGAATTTTCATCCTTGTAATACTGCTTTTAGGGTTGCCGTGTTTAAGTTCGGCATACCTCTGTGGGACACCACAATTGGCGGACACAAAAGTGCATTTGCATCCGTTCCCAGCAGATGTAAACACGATGCCACCGCATCTGCCCAACAACCTGACTGCACCTGCGTTGCCAGCTGCACCAGCACTCCCAATTGGTACACAACGGACCTTCTTTGTCCCTGACTTTAGGAGTATGCAGCAATATACAGTCTCTGCAGTCCTACGGGGTATCGGCAGTTTCTGTTATATCTTTGTTGAGGAGGCTGAGTGGAACACACGAGTTACTGCGGCAGCAGTGGCATCAATCGTACATGCTTTTGATGTTGCTACACCAGCAAATCCGCAGCAAGGAATTTATTCTACATTGACAGAGTTCTTTGGACTTCCGCCAGATATTGATGAAAATGGCAGGATTATTTTACTGCTCCTCAATATTCAAGATGCGAATCATACCAGTCAGTACACGGCAGGCTTTTTCAATCCGGTGGATCAAAGTCGTGGTGTCCTCAGGACCCCAGGGTTTCGTGGGTTTCCAATTCGTAGTAACGAAGCGGATATGTTGTATATTGACACACAACCACTTAACCCAAATAGTGAAGTCGCTCATAATGTCATTGCACACGAGTTCCTACATCTGATCCATTGGCGGCACGATCCACACGAAGCAACTTGGGTGGATGAAGGCTGTGCGGGGTATGCATCATTTCTCTGTGGTTATTCCGTTCTGGAGCATGTAAATGCGTTCGAGAAAACGCCTTCTGTTTCGCTTATAGCCTGGCCTGAAACGGATACAAACGCGTTACCACACTATGGTGCTGCTTTCCTATGGATGCTCTACCTCCATGAACAGCACGGTGGTACAGAAACACTGACTGAAATTGTCCGAAATCGTGGGACATCGCTCACCGGTATTGCGGATGCCCTTGCATTAAGAGGTATTACACGGAAAGTTTCTGACATTTTTATTGACTGGAAGTTGGCAAACTACCTATCTGATTATCGCGCTGTTAGGCTTTCTCTTTCACCGCGTCGCTGGCATGATTCCTATCCAAGTGGCACACAAGAGGGGAAACTTAGTAACTTTTCTGCAGATTACATCGGATTTGAGGATGCTGGCGGGTTAACACTCGGTTTTTCAAGTAATTCCGGCGGAACCAGCAGTGCTGCGCATGCGATTAAATTTCATACCACTGGTGATGTCCGTGTGTCGGAGATAGAGTTGTCCACTGGTAACTCTGGTTCTGTCGTGTTGCCGAGTAGTGTTACAGAGGTCATCTTAGTGCCGAGTTTGCAAACAGAGTCGATCAACGTTGGTACACATAGTACGGAATATGAATATAGTGCGGTGCGTGGTGCACATATCACTTTTATCACGGCGGCACTTCCGAATCCTGTGCATCCGCGGTACTGGGACATCCTCGCTAAGCCGAGTGAATCTCTCGTCGGGTCAACGCCAACTGTGACACTGATGCTCTTTGATAGCAAAGTTGAACGACCCTATAGGGAAGCACAGGCAATGTCTCGAATAGTACAGGATGTGCGGGGCAGCCACCTATACCGACTCTCGTTTCTTCTTGAACCGGAGATAGCCCCAGAATCTGTTATATACCAGATTTCGCTTGATTCGCGAATTGTTGACACAGGATCGTTAAGCGAGTAATATATAAAAGTTATAAGTTAAGAGGTTAACAGTTATAAGAAAGAGGCGGACGGATTTTCCCACCCCTTCTTAACCTACAACTTATACCTTATAACTATTTTTTGGTTTTTATTCGTAAAAAAGTCGATGGTCACGCGATATGGCGTGCCACCGCAGAAATTTCGTTTTCTTCTTTTCAAAAAAGGGGCAAAAGATGCAAGCTACACTCTATGCAGGAACTATTGGACAAAGTGTCTGGCACAGTACTGACAACGGAGACACATGGCGCAGAGTTAGTAACGGGCTCTTCCCGGAGGCCGATATTCGCGCTATAGCTGTCAATCCGAGTGACTCAGACACCCTCTATGCAGGTACCGAGAACGGTATCTTCCGAACAAACACTGCTGCTGAATCGTGGCACCACCTACCAAGCCCGATGGATGGACGGGAAGTGTGGTCAATAGCGATTGATCCAAGGACACCAAACACACTTTATGCTGGAACGTGTCCTTCTGCGTTTTTCAAATCTACCGATGGTGGTGATAATTGGAAACAACTCAACGCTGACTTGGCGCAAGAATGTGAAGGTATTCCAATTATTCCGCGCGTCACGACCTTTGTGATTGATCCCGAAGATTCTCAAACCCTCTATGCCGGGATTGAAATTGATGGGATGCGTCTCAGCACTGATGGGGGCGAAACATGGACAGAGCGCAGCGAAGGACTCAGTAGTTTGGACATTCACGGGCTTTGTGTAGTCCCCGGTTCACCCAAAACTATCATCGCGGCTACAAACAATGATGTTTGCGTCACGACAGATATGGGCAAACAATGGATGCCGTTAAACGTCAAATCACATTACCCATGGCCCTACTGCCGTGCGGCGTTCTTCCTCAACGGCGATGCGGGGAGAGTGTTCATCGGTGCGGGTAATGGTCCCCCGGGCGACCAAGGCGGTATCTTTTCAACTCGCGATGCGGGAGAAACATGGGATCGTTCAGATATTGGTAGAACTGCGAACAGCACAATCTGGACATTTGCCCATAATCCGAAAATTAATGACCTGCTCATCGCTTGCAGTGTGAGCGGGCAACTCTATCGCAGCATAGATACTGGCGATTCATGGACGAAACTCTCACACGAATTTGGCGAAGTTCGAGCATTGGCTATTGGATAAGGCTTGACTTATTTTTGCAATTTATGGTATGCTGTTAATAATTCAACTTCCAATATGCGGTGGAGCGTTTCATATATCTCACCTACAGTTAAACGAGATTACAAACCCGCACTTGGGAAGCTTAAGCCTTTTGGTCGAAGACCAGTTATTTGTTTCCCCATGGGAATGAGGGAAAGACTTTTTAGAGCATGTACAATTAGCGCAAATTTTCGGTTTCTCAATCCGGGAGATTGGGCTTTCAAGTTATGCCCAAAATTATAGGAGGCACACTTCAGTGATACGTTTCTTGACAATTCTGTTTATACCACTTCTCTGTGTTGCAATGGTAGGTTGTTTTGGTGAACCGAGCATTACCACTCCACCACCGATAAGCGAAGCGAAGCGCATTGTAATTACCCCACTCTACGCTGAGGCAGGCGCGGCAGAAGAGGTAAGCAAATTAGGTGGAAGAATCAGCGTGAACCTTGCGACCCGCCTCGAGATCATATTCAAGAATGCAGAGTGGGTTTATGACCGTTCGAGCAAACTTAAACCTATTGACGACAAACTCGCAGAATTGGGGTTAACGTTGGCGCAGGTTTATGAAGACCCCGCTTTGGCAGCGAAACTCGGACAGGCACTTGAGGCGGATATGGTTATCGTCGGGATGGTTGAAAAGCCGAGTCTAACTCGGCGCGACTATGACCAGCATCTCATGAAACAAGGTAGACAAGGCGGAATTTCCGGTACATCCACTTATATTCGTACCCGTCTGACTGCGATTGGTCGTACCCGAGTTAAAGTCATCAATACAAATTCCAGTGAGATTATTTTTAATGACCGTATCCGGTCGTACCTCAAGTACTGGTACGCGTATCAGACCCAGATGAGCGAACAGCAAATCTATAAGACTGCGGAAGAGAGACTTGCCGATTTGGGGAAATATCTCCCGCTCAGGATCGCTTATAGCCTCCATCCAACTGGATTAAAATTGGAACCCGAACAGCAGATTCTGCTTAAACCCGATATCGAACTAAAAGGGACTGGGGGTATCGTCGAATTTAATTAGGGTGTATAGGCGCGGTCTGTAACTAAACGAATTATGTTAAAACAATAGGCGCGGTTGCTCCCGCGCCTATTTCATGAAGGTGAAAAGTTCACGAAGTAATTTTTCAGCTGATCGGTGTATGCTTCACCGTACTTCAAAAGATCTTGGGAGACATCGTACAGTTCTGAGGGCGCGAGTTCTTGATAAGGGTTGATGATGTTTTCGTAGTAACTTAGGGCTTTCATGAAAAAATCCAGCGTCTTTTGGTCAATCGCGTTGTTTTCATGGAGTGTAAGAAAACTGTGGTGTTTTTGCTGCGGTGGTGTTTGCCCCTTAAATTCGATGATAACATTGTTGATATCTACGGCGCGTTGGATAATCATGAGGAAGCAGCTTTTAACGTAGGAATGTGTGATCCTGTCCCCCTCAATGTACGCTTCTTGACTTTCGGGCAGCCCGTTCTGTAACTGCTCAAAGCATTCGTTTATGGATTCCAACTTCGCTTTCACAGGGTTGAATCGGCGAGATGCTGATTTTTTCGGCGTACTTGTGTTTTTTTTTGCCATTTTGTGTTCCTCTCTTGGGTTAAATTTTGTTCTTTTGTGTGCTATCCTATGCATTTAGACGTTAATACGCCTGAAAAGTTGTAATCTGTTTCTTTTTTCTCCAAAGCTGTTTGCTTCTTGCAGGCGTTAACGACATTGATGTCGTGTTTGAATAATCTGAACGTATTTTGTGTTTCATAGGATCCTCAATTACCTCAATTTGCAACAAAATTGTCAAATTTAATGGTTCACCATGTAATTTTTCTCTTCAAGCAAGATATGGAACATCCCGCGGCGTTCAGTCGTAACATACAGCCTATCGCGATCAACAACCAGCGATAGCACCTTCCCTGGAACACCCTGAGAAACCTGTTTCCAATCGCCATCAACATCCAAGCGATAGACCCCGGTATCACTGGCACCGTAAATCGTGGTACCGTCCACAGCAAACCTATCTATAACGATTTTATCGGTGATCACGCGCCAATGTTCTCCGGTTTTTGATGCCAAAACTCCGCTGTCTGTGGCGATGTAAACTGTTGGCCCTACAAACACAATCTCCTTGAAACAGGTAAAGTGAAATGGGAGGTTGGGCGTAATGTCTCTCCAACTGTTTCCGGCATCGAGCGATTGGAACAATCTGCCATTCCGTTTCCCGACGTAGACAGTCTCCCCTGAAACCGCTAACCGGAACCCACATTTCAAGTTCGCTTCGGGCTGTTCACTGATATCCACCAACCCTGTATCTTTCCACTCTGCATCGCCGGGTTTCCATTTGAAAAGCTGCCGTTTGTATTCTGCGTAAAGCATCCCGTCACTGGCCGCAAACGCCCCAATTCGCTCATGCTTTTTACGACGCAATATCTGTAAGTCCGTGTCTTTTTCATGCCCTTCAGATAAGTGAACTCGTTTCGCTTCCTCGTTATTTGTAGACGGGACATCTATTTCAAAAACGGGAACCCCTTGAACCGAAATAAGCACATCAGCATCAGCGGACATACGAAAGACACGCGAATCACTTTCTTCAGGTGAAATTACGTAAAGAATATTACCAGCAATCGCTAATCGTGACTCGGCAGAGAAATTGCGGTGAGATTGCCCCTCTTTGACCGGTTTGCGCGAAAACTTATTCGCATCAACTGGAACAGATTTCCACGATTCACCGCCATCTGTAGACTGGAGGATGTCTTCCTCAGTGTGTGCATAGAGTCTGTTATTGACCGATCCCAGATTCAGCATCTTGGTTCCCACTATCCCGTCCATAAACAGATGCCACGACTCACCAGCATCGGTTGTGCGATGAATACCAGATGTCCCTACTTTGTAAAATGTATTCTCGTCTGTCGCTGCAGATGGAAAAGCATTTTGTTTGAGCGAATCTATCTCAAATCCGAGGTCTGTCCACGTCTGCCCACCATCTCTTGACCGAAACTGGGTAAACGCCTGTGCTAAGATCGTCCGACCAGCGACCAACAAACTTATACCGAACGGTGCTATTATAGGGCGAGATCCATCTGTAGGCGTTATCTCAGTCCAAGATGCTCCCAAGTCAGCCGAATGGAAAACCCGACTCAAGCTCAAATTGTTATCGTACATTGTTTGTTTTCCCTGTGCCAACTTAGATCTAATCTGTTGTAAGGTGAAAAAATCAGGCCCCGTTCCGACATAGAGATTGTCTTCGGAAACCGCCAAAGCGTAGATAGATCCGGGTACATCCACAAGCAAGCGTTCCCACGCGCCTGCCTCAAGTCGGCAGAGCCCTCGGTCTGTGCCAGCAAACACCGTGTCTCCAACTGTTGCTACCGTGGAAATCGTTCTGTCCTTCAAACCATCGTTAAGGAGGGTCCACTGTGCACCAGCATCCGTAGGGCAGAACACACCTTTATTTCGAAGTGCAAGATACATCGTAGTCCCCGAACCAGTACCTTGTATTCCATCCACGATGATGAATCCAATCGCATTTCCTTCAGGTCGGGAGCAGAATCTGCTCCATGTCTCACCGTTATCGGTTGAGGCAAACACCGTATCAGTAGAGACAATATAGAGTGCTCCTTCATGTTCTGTCATAGGAACCCGAGATCCTTGGGTTGAAGCGTCAACCTCAATTGGCACCCACGCAGTCGCGTTTGCCGCTAATCTGTAGGTACCTGTTGGCGAAAAAGCGAAAAGCACCCCTTCAGACGTAGCAAATACATCAAACACAGGGCCCCCTCGCGGTCCAGAGGTCTGCGTCCACTGCGCCGCGGAAAGTCTGACCAGTTCGTCCTCTGCATTAGATACCAAAACGGACTCAGAAACCTGCACGCCATCGCCACCGTTTCTATCGGTCATCGCAGCACGCCCTGCCTGATTTTTCACCTTCGGTTTTGCATTACTATTCAGAACGATCGGTGCGTCAATAATTTCAATTGTCCGTTCAGATTGTGCCTCAAAACTATACGGTTTCTGAAAGCGGACAAGGTATTGATTGCTCAAACCCAACAGTAGTATTGTCACCAGAACCGCGACTGCACCAAAACCCATCCACGGTAGGAAGGGTTTCCCTGTCGGAGAAGGTGTCAACTTCACATCTGCAACTTGCCGAGCGATGTTCTCCGTGAGACTATCAGACAATTGGATACCCCCAAGTATCTCTTGAACCAAAAGATCTTCTTCCTGTTGTAAACGCTTTCGCGCCCGGTGGAGTCGGCTGGTGATCGTGTTGACCGACACCCCCAAAAAGTTTCCAATCTCCTTGGCTGTCATTTCTCCGAGATAGTAGAGTATCATGACGGTGCGCTCGCTCTCCGGCAGTTTTTCCAGAAGTTTCTTGACAATTTTATGGCGACGCTCGCATCCTTCTTTTTCGTTTTTATCGGATATATAACGGTCATAAGACATTGCCTGCATTTCTACCACGGAGACCTCCTCCATCGATTTTATTACAGATTTGTTCTTTTGATTCCAATTCTTACAAAGTCTATTTGCGGTGACATAGAGCCATCCAGCAAACTGGTTGGGATTCTTGAGTGTTGAGAGCTTCTTGTATACTTGGAGAAAAACGTCTTGCGTAATATCTTCGGCAAAATGAAAGTCACCAACCTTCCGCCATGCAAGGGCGTGAACACTCTTCTGATATTTTCGGACTAAAGCAGTGAATGCTTCATCGTCGCCTGATAGGATTTTGTGGATGAGTTCAACATCATCGTTTATCATCAGAATTTTCCATCGTGAATGAACAGATTTGGCTGTGTTGGCATGTTTTCCAATTTAGTTGGACGGTGTATCAGTATAAGACAGATTTTGCTTTTCTTGCAAAGTGTATACCAGATACAGTAGCAAAGCGAAACTCTTAAATTGGTTATTGTTTGTTATACCAATTCTGATTGACGATACCTGTTAAAAGAATCTACCGTTTTTGGTTATGCCCGGTTCGGTTAGGAATGCAGATCGCATTTGGGTGTGTACACCGCAAAACCGAACCTACCTGGCTTGGGTAAATGGTGTGGTTAATGCGATATAAACATTTAGAAATGGTATTAGTTATCAGTACTCGATGGTCAGTTAAGAAATTTTCTGTTTGTTTAATCAAATTCATCCTTAACTAACAACTAATAATTTGCCCTTAAAGACCATTTTTTTAGAATTTGTGTATAATATGAAAAAAATAAAGAAATTTGAAGAAATTAGTTCAAATTTTCGTGCTCTATACAGAATTTTCGGATTCCCATCGAAATTTCGTTTCTCGTCTGCCCCCAATGCTTTCGAGTTTCTCACTGATTTGCATCGTTTTCTCAATGAGAAGTTCCGCATCTCCAATTGTTTCAACGTTGAGTCGTAGCAACGGTTCTGTATTCGATTCACGGAGATTGAACCGCCAACTGCCACGCGTCAAACCGATCGGACGCGATGGTATTTTGCTGCGTGTGGATATAGGTCTGCATGGGTTCCAAGGCGTGATTTAAGTGTCTTTTCAAAATCATTGTATAACATTGAGACATCTTCTATTTATAAGCAAAACCTACAATTAACGATACACCTATAGAAGGCGGGGTTCCAAACCCCGCCAGCGAAGGAAAGGTTTGTCGTTCTCTAAAATGTAACTTATTTTTTGGTTTTACTATACTTCTCAGATTGCTTGAGTTTGCCCCAGAGTGTTGTCTGCTTCTCCGCACTCGGTGATACTGAGAGAAATCCCTCCGGTGCCCACTTAAGGCTAGCTACCAATCTTCTCGTTGCTTCAAGGGTTCCCCACCGCCACGGTCTGCTGTATTCGCGATACAAATGACTGAGTTAGCAAAAAGCTCTTCTGCCAGAACCACTTGCCCCTCAAGAAGTTTTTCTGGTGGTTGAACTAAAAGATAGGCGATCCATTTTCCACTCGGCGACCACGTAGGTTCAAAGATGGATACGAGTCCTTTATACAAACGGGTGAGTTGTCGCCTGTTTTTGCCATCTTTGTCAACACTGAAAAGTGCTTTTCCCCCGACAGCATCTACTCGTGGGACAAAAGCAATCTCTTTACCATCCGGTGACCACGCGCATCCGGTAGAAAATGTATCTGCGAGCTGCCGTACTCCTTTTCCCTCAGCAGTCATCACAAAAAGAGAGGATTTTGAAACGAAGGCAATCCATTGACTATCTGGGGACCAAGTTGGTCTTTTGCATCCCCCTTGGTTCGTTAGTCGCTTGATATTTTCGCCATTCGCATCCATTCTGTAGAGGTCTATCTCCCCCGCGCGATTTGAGGCGAAGGCGATCCATTTCCCATTCGGCGACCAAGCGGGCCACCAATCCGTACTATCATCGAAGGTCAACCGACGGTGTGTCTTCGTTCTCACATCCATTATGTAAATATCAGGATCCCCATTTCGATTGGACATATAAGCAATCGAGCGTCCGTCAGGGGACCAGGTGAGGTGGCCTATGGATTCCTCTACCATTAGTGTTTGAAGGAATTCGCCTCGGGTATTTATGAGTTGGATAGAACGCTTGTCCTTTTTCGTAACAAAAGAGAGGACATCCCTTTCAATCACCCAACCGTTACTGATGAACAGGCTACTATTTAGCAGGAACGCCAGTCCTAACACCACATAAGTGCGGGTGCGTTTCATATCAACAGATCCCTCCTATCTCAGTTAATAAAAAGTGAAGGAGACGAGTGCGACAGGTTTCTTGCACGATTTATTGAAGGTCAGTCCCAAGGAACAGCTTAATTTTACTGCGGATGTTCTTCTTCATCTATGGATTTCTCCTTTCTGCCGGTGCTCTCACCCAGCGGGGTTGGTTTCTTCGTTATTCGTGGGAAACCCATTTCCAGCACGAGTTATCTCGCAAATGGGAGTGGAACTGTCCTGCTGGAAATGCTTGAAAACTCAGACACCCTCAGCAGCCATAACCCTTTTCCAACCGCTCTGCTGAACCTATCTCAAGTAGAACTAAAGGCACTACTCCTTTTTCAGTTCTGCCCAGGTCGTGGTTAGCAAATCAGGCTGCGGCGATACGGGCAACGCAGACGCTGGATCAAACCAATTACCACCAGAATTCTGCCCAAAATTCGTCAACAGCGTCCGAACCCCACTGTTGACATCAACTTTGAAAATTTGGGGACCCTGCGTATAAAGCACTTCCGATCCATTCGGCGATAACGCAGGAAACTCTGCATGGGGACCTGCTTCCTCAACAAGCATCCGGAGACCGGTGCCGTCGCGATTGACGATGTAGATGGTCTGTTTGTTCTTCCATGCGTTGTGCAGATCCCGATCCAAGATGACTGGCAACGGATGTTTGTTCCCTGCAAAGGCAAGTCTATCGCCTGCAGCAGACCAGGACGGATCGAATTGAAATAGGAGTGCTTCATCGGGGAGCGGTTGCTCCTCCTCGCGTGTGTGGATGTTGATAATCCCCAGTTGATGACCTACAGAGCCAGCTATTACTGAACCGTCGGGAGACCACGCTGGATCACCGTAATTCGCGATGAATTCGTCATCTTCTTCTCCAAAAACTCCAAGATAGAGCCCGAACTTAAGATTGTTCCAGTCTTTGCGCTGGTAAGCAAACTGTTTGCTATCGGGCGACCAGGTAGGTGCTGTTCTCCAAGCCACTATTTTTCGCTTGAAGACGCGCCGGACATTCTCGCCATCGGCGTTCATCAGATACAGGTCTCGCGTGCCCTCGCGATCCGAGACGAAGAGAATCTGCTCACCCGTCGGAGACCAGGCTGCCTGAAGATCACCAGCCGGATGCCGTGTGAGGTTTACCTGTTCGGAACCATCAGGATTCATCATATACACCTCACGATTGCCGTCCCGTGAGGACGTAAACAGGATTTTCGGTGTCTTCGGTGCTTTGGCAAAAACACGATATACCCGCCCACATATCAGCATTAAGAGGATCATAAAAAAAATAAACACGACTCTCATACCTATTCCTCCGATTTTTGTTTGCCCCAAGTCGTCGTTAGCAACTCCGGCTGCGGTGAAACCGGCAACGCATACGCCGGATCAAACCAATCCCCGCCAAAATTTCCGAATCTTGGCATCCCAACATGTGTCAATTGCGTCTGAACACCGCTGTTTATATCAATTTTGAAGATCTGGTGCCGTTCGTTAATTACTTTTGTATAGAGGGCTTCTGTTCCATTTGGTGATAGTTCCGGATGCTCTGCCATGGGACCGGCTTCATCAACAAGTTGTTTGAGACCGGTGCCATCTCGGTTGATTAGGTAGATCGTCTGTGTATCACGCCATCCCCCAGGAAGATGTCCACCCGGCAAGAGCGGCGGTAATGGGTTATTATTCCAAGCAAAAGCAAGTTTGTCACCGGATGCCGACCAAGATGGAGCACGTTGATGAGCCATTGCTTTCTTGGGTAGGAGTAGTCTTTGTTCTTGTGTGCGAACATCGACAAATGTAAGTCGACTCCCTACATTGCAAACAATTTCCGTTCCATCTGGCGACCATGCTGGATTAATACCACGCACAAGGTGTTCTGCTTCTCGTCCACCAAGCGTCGCAATGTAAGTATGAAACATAGGAATGTCGAAGTTTCCTTGATCGTAAGCGATCTGTTTTTCGTCAGGAGACCACGTCGGATTTCCTCTAATCTCTTTTGCCTTGAATTTGAAAACGCGTTGGACATCCGAACCGTCTGGGTCCATCAGATAGAGGTCTCGCTTACCACCGCGATCGGAAATAAAAAGAATCTTCTCGCCGGTTGGGGACCAAACAGCCGACAGATCTTGTGCGCGATGCTGTGTTAGGTTTATCTGCTCACTTCCATCAGGGTTCATAATGTAGACCTCATAATTGCCATCTCGCGCGGAAGTAAACAGGATTTTAGCGGTCGTCGGTGCTTTGGCGAAAACCGAAAATGCGTTCGCACAAAGTAGCATAACGCTAAGGATACAAAAGACAGAGACGAATCTCAAGGGGCTTCCTCCTTAATTCACTCAAAAGACGCAATATACACAGCGTGTGATAGCGTGTGGTAGCAGAACCAACCACACGCTGGAAAGTCAACAAGATCGTGGTGGTTCATGCCACAATCTCCATTGATGTTATTACATACATGTACCAATCCAATGCTTCGCCCTGGGATCCCAGATAAAATCACGACAGAAATACCCAGGAGGGCATTCGTCGTGATCGAAACAGGAACCCATCACTCCTTCAGCTGGTGGTGGTCCAATAACTGTCTGCGCAAGCAGGATTCCACCAGTCGCTATACCGAGGGTCAGCGGGGAATTTACTCCCACTTTCCCTTCTTCAGACTGGATATATTCGCGAATTTTACCGCGGAGATTCTTTTTCATTCAAATTCACCTCCTCTCTTTTTACCGGGAATCTCATCCCGGCGGGATACGCCTCCCAACCGTAGCCGGGAAACACCTTACCAGCGAGAAACACAATTACAAATATACAGAACCTCCCGGCTGGAAATGCTTGAAAACTAAGACAATCTCAGCAGCCATAACCGTTTCTCAACCGTTCTACCGGACCTGTCTCAAGAAAACTTAAAACCACTACTTCTTTTTGAGTTCTCCCCATGTCGTCGTTAGCAAATCGGGCTGCGGGGATACGGGCAACGCATACGCTGGATCAAACCAATCTCCGCCAGTGTTCGCTTGAAAAACAATACCGCCATGGGTCAACTGCGTCCGAATCTGGCTGTTTACATCAACTTTGAAGATTTGGAGCTGTCCGTTAATTTCCTGTGTATAAAGCACTTCCGATCCATCAGGTGATAACGCGGGATACTGTGCATAGGGACCGGCTTCCTCAACAAGTTGCCGCAGCCCCGTGCCATCACGGTTGACGATGAAGACTGTCTGTTTATCCTTCCATGCGTTGTGCAGATCCCGATCCAAGATGACTGGCAACGGATGTTTGTTCCCTGCAAAGGCAAGTCTGTCCCCCCCAGCGGACCAGGACGGATCGAATTGCCACAGGAGTGCTTTATCAGGGAGCGGTTGTTCCCGTTCTCGTGTGCGGACGTTGATAAAGATTAGGCGAGTACCCTTGCCATGGCCTACAGAGCAAACGATTTCTGAACCGTCGGGAGACCATGCTGGTGAACTCCCGGACGATAGGAGTTCGGCATCTGCTTCTCCAAACGTTCCAAGATAGAGACCGAATTCAAAACGATCCCGGTCGCTGTAGTTGTAAGCGAAGTGTTTTCCATCGGGGGACCATGTCGGATCACTTCTCCAACCTTTTGCTTTTTTCTTGAAGACGCGACGGACATTAGACCCATCAGGGTCCATCACATACAGGTCTCGGACACGCGTGCCTTGTCGATCCGAGACAAAAAGAATCTGCTCACCCGTCGGCGACCACACCGCACCCAGATCAGTGGCGCGATGCTGCGTGAGGTTCATCTGTTCGGAGCCGTCTGGGTTCATCATGTAGACCTCACGATTGCCATCCTGGGTAGACGTAAACAGGATTTTCGGCGTTGTCGGTGCTTTGGCAAAAACACGATATACCCCGCCACATATCAGCATTAAGAGGATCATAGAAAAAATAAATAACAATCTCATATCGGCTTCTCCTATGCTCATTTTCAGATCTGACCGTGCACATCGCGTAAGTCCCACTTAAATAGTTCAAAAACCGTCATTGTGTACCGCATGTATGAGCGTATGGTAGCGAAAACCCCCACACGCTCAAAGGTCAATAAGAGGGCGGTGGTTCACACCACAGCCTCCTTTAACAATCTGGTGTACATGTACCGATCCACCGATCACCTATCCAAATCCAAGGATCCTGACAGGTGTAATCCACAGGACATTCATCGTCATTTTGGCACCACCCTGCTTCTGCCTTTGGTGTTCCGACAATCGCATGTGCCAACAGAAGACCACCTGCTGCAACACCGAGTGTCAAGGGCGATTTCACGCCCACTTTGCCGTCCTCAGACTGGATATATTCGCGGATTTTACTGCGGAGATTCTTTTTCATCAAATTCACCTCCTCACTTTTACCGGGAATCTCCTCCCGGCGGGATACGCCTCCCAACCGTAGCCGGGAAACACCTTGCCAGCAAGAAAAACAATCATATACAGGAGCCTTTCTGCTAAAAATCTTTGAAAAACTCGTAAAATGCTATTCCTTTTTCTGTTCCCCCCATGTCGTTGTGAGCAACTCCGGTTGCGGTGAAACCGGCAACGCATACGCTGGATCAAACCAATCCCCGCCAGTATTCCACCCAACATGGGTCAACTGCGTCCGAATCCCACTGTTTGCATCAACTTTGAAGATTTGCGGTTGTCCGTTAATCTCCTGTGTATAAATCACTTCCGATCCATCCAGCGATAACGCAGGCAGATGCGCAGCGGGCCCCCGCTTCCTCAACAAGTTGACGCAGGCCAGTGCCATCGCGGTTGACGATGAAAATTGCCTGTTTGTCCTTCCATGCGTTGTGCAGCTCCCTATCCAAGATCACCGGTAATGGATGCTCAATCCCTGAAAACGCAAGTTTATCTCCCGAAGCAGACCAAGACGGTTCAAATTGCCATTGTATTACTTTCATGGGTAGAGGTTGCGCCACCTCCCGTGTGTCAACGTTAATAAATGCAAGTTGATACCCCCGTGGTGGGTGAGGTTTAGAGCATGCGATTTCGGAACCATCAGGAGACCACACAGGGGAATCCCCATGCGGGAGAAGTTCGGCATCTTCTTCGCCAAATGTCCCAAGATAAAGACGGGACTCTCTACGGATCCGGTCTGTGTACATGTAAGCAAACTGTTTGCCATTCGGAGACCATGTTGCATTTCCGCGCCACGCCTTTATTTTTTGCTTGAAGACGCGCCGGACATTCGACCCATCAGGGTCCATCAGATACAAATCGCGGACACGCGTGCCTTGTCGGTTCGAGACGAAGAGGATTTTATCACCTGTCGGCGACCATACCGCATTCAGATCACTGGCGGGATGCTGCGTGAGGTTCACTTGTTCGGAGCCGTCTGGGTTCATCATGTACACCTCGCGATTCCCATCACGTTGGGACGTAAACAGGATTTTCGGTGTCGTTGGGGCTTCGCCTAAAACCTGAAACATATCCCCACACATCGGCACCAAGAGGATTAGAGAAAAAACCCACAGAAATTTCATATCTATTTCTCCGATTTTTGTTTGCCCCATGTTGTCGTTAGCAACTTCGGCTGCGGTGAAACCGGCAACGCATACGCCGGATCAAACCAATCCCCGCCAGTATTCCACCCAACATGGGTCAACTGCGTCCGAATCCCACTGTTTGTATCAACTTTGAAGATTTGCGGTTGTCCGTTAATCTCCTGTGTATAAATCACTTCCGATCCATCCGGCGATAGCGCAGGATACTCTGCGTAGGGGCCCGCTTCCTCAACAAGCTGCCGGAGACCCGTGCTGTCGCGATTGACGATGTAGATCGTCTGTTTGTCTTTCCATGCGTCATGCAGCTCCCTCTCCAAGATGACCGGCAACGGATGCTTGTTCCCAGAAATCGCAAGTCTATCCCCCGCAGCAGACCAGGATGGCTGGAATTGCCAGCGGAGTGCTTTCGTAAGTAGCGGTTGTTCCGTTTCTCGTGTGCGGACGTTGATAAATGTAAGTAGAGATGTCTGTGGGTGAGGACTTATATGGTAAGCGATTTCTGAACCATCGGGAGACCACACAGGCGAACCGCCATTTCCGATGGGGTCAACATCTTCTTCTCCAAATGTCCCAAGATAGAGACCGAACTCGAAACGATCCCAGTCGGTGTAGCTGTAAGCGAAGTGTTTTCCATCGGGGGACCATGTCGGATCACTTCTCCAACCTTTTGCTTTTTTCTTGAAGACGCGACGGACATTAGACCCATCAGGGTCCATCAGATACAGATCTCGGACACGCGTCCCCTGGCGATCTGAGACGAAGAGGATCTGCTCACCACTCGGAGACCAGACTGCCAGAAGATCAGTAGCGGGATGTTGTGTCAGGTTCACCTGTTGGGAACCATCCGGATTCATCATGTACACCTCACGATTGCCATCCCGTAGGGAGGTAAACAGGATTTTCGGTGTTGTCGGTGCCTCGCTAAAAACCTGAAACATATCCCCACACATCGGCACCAAGAGGATTAGAGAAAAAACCCACAGAAATTTCATATCTATTTCTCCGATTTTTGTTTGCCCCAAGTCGTTGTTAGCAACTCCGGCTGCGGTGAAACCGGCAACGCATACGCCGGATCAAACCAATCCCCGCCAGCATTTGCTTGAACAAAAATACCGCCATGGGTCAACTGCGTCCGAACGCCGCTGTTCACATTAATCTTGAAGATTTGGAACCGTCCGTTAATCTTCTGCGTATAAATTACTTCCGATCCATCCGGCGATAACGCAGGATTCCATGCCTGGGGACCGGCTTCCTCAACAAGTTGCCGCAGCCCCGTGCCGTCGCGATTGACAAGGTAGACTGCGAATTTATCCAGCCATGCGTTGTGCAGGTCTCTATCCAAGATGGCGGGTATTGGATGCCGGGTCCCAGAAATCGCCAGTCTGTTCCCAGCAGCAGACCAAGATGGCGTGTATTGCCAGCGGAGTGTTTTATCGGGGATCGGTTGTTCCCTATCGCGTGTGTCAACGTTGATAAATGTCAGTCGAGCCCCGAATCGGTGAGAGACAGAGCAGGCAATCTCTGAACCATCTGGCGACCATTCAGGGGCACTCCCATACGGGAGGGATTCGGCATCTTCTTCACCAAGCGTCGCAATATAGAGACTGTATTTTCCCCGGTCGCGGTCTCTGTACTCATAAGCAAACTGTTTGCCATCCGGAGACCACGTCGGGTCATCTCTCCAAGCCGTTATCTTTTTCTTAAAGACGCGACGGACATTGGATCCATCCGCGTCCATCACATACAGGTCGCGCACATGTGCACCTTGTCGATCCGAGACGAAGAGAATCTGCTCACCTGTCGGAGACCAGACCGCCAGAAGATCAGTAGCAGGATGATGCGTGAGGTTCACCGGTTCGGAGCCATCTGGATTCATCATGTAGATCTCCCGATTGCCATCACGGGTAGACGCAAACAGGATTTTCGGCGTTGTCGGTGCTTTGGCAGAAACACGATATACCCGCCCACATATCAGCATTAAGAGGATCATAAAAAAAATAAACACTACTCTCATACCTATTCCTCCGATTTTTGTTTGCCCCAAGTCGTTGTTAGCAACTCCGGCTGCGGTGAAACCGGCAACGCATACGCCGGATCAAACCAATCTCCGCCAGTATTTGCTTGAACAAAAATACCGCCATGGGTCAACTGCGTCCGAAGCCCACTGTTTACATTAATCTTGAAGATTTGGAACCGTCCGTTAATCTTCTGCGTATAAAGCACTTCCGATCCATCCGGCGATAACGCAGGCAGATGCGCAGCGGGCCCCGCTTCCTCAACAAGTTGACGCAAGCCAGTGCCGTCGCGGTTGACGATGTAAATACTCTGTTTATCCTTCCATGCGTTGTGCAGGTCCAAGATCACCGGTAATGGATGCTCAATCCCTGAAAACGCAAGTTTGTCACCCGAAGCAGACCAAGACGGCTCGAATTGCCATCGGAGTGCTTTCGTCGGTAGCGGTTGTTCCGTTTCTCGTGTGCGGACGTTGATAAATGTAAGTAGAGATGTCTGTGGGTGAGGACTTATATGGTAAGCGATTTCTGAACCATCGGGAGACCACGCAGGGGAACCACCATTCCCGATGTGTTCGGCATCTGCTTCTCCAAACGTCCCAAGATAGAGACCGGACTTTGGACGCGTCCGGTCCGTAGACGTGTAAGCGAACTGTTTTCCATCGGGAGACCACGTCGCATTACCTCTCCAATCCGTTGTTTTTTTCTTGAAGACGCGTCGGACATTAGACCCATCAGGTTCCATCAAATACAGGTCCCGCGCATGCGTTCCCTGGCGATCCGAGACGAAGAGGATCTGCTCACCCGTCGGCGACCACACCGCACCCAGATCAGTAGCAGGATGCTGCGTGAGGTTCACCGGTTCGGAGCCATCTGGATTCATCATGTAGATCTCCCGATTGCCATCACGGGTAGACGCAAACAGGATTTTCGGTGTCCGCGGGACTTCCGCAAAAACCCAACATACATCCCCAAACATCAGCATCAAGAAGATTAGAGAAAAAATCAACTTCAGTCTCATACGTATTTCTCCGATTGGCAATTTTAGGACCTATGCAAACCTCGTCTGCAAAGCGGGGGCGTAAGTCCTAAATTTTTAGAGGCGACTGCGAATGTCGCGCACTTCTGAAATGGTTCAAAACCGCCATTATGTCGTGCGTGTCAGAATGGCATTACTATCCAATTATTAAAGAGACTATTTTTAAAGGCAAAGGGTGCATAATTTGAAGAAATGGGAGGGTCCCTATCATCTATCCGTGTAACGTCCGGCGCGGTTTCAAAATTTTCTCTTTAAACTTGGTGTAACATTTCTAAATGTGTTAGAATTGAGAGCGTATGGATAAACACTCAGAAATAAAAAGTGAGGTAGATGGTGAAAGCGATTATCAGAACAGGTGATGGAGGACCGGAGGTGCTGCAATTAGGCGAAACACCGTCGCCGCAACCGACTGAAACACAGCTTGTGGTAGATGTTCATGCCACTGCTTTAAATCGAGCCGACATGATTCAGCGGCGCGGTGGGTATCCACCACCGCCGGGCGAATCCGAGATACTCGGCTTAGAAATTGCTGGCACCGTTTCAGCGATCGGCAGTGCCGTAGAGGGCGTAACTCAAGGTGATCGCGTTTTTGGACTTGTCGGTGGTGGCGGGTATGCTGAGCAGGCTGTCATCGATTACCGTATGGCAATGCCGATACCTGACGGGTGGAGTTTTGAGCAAGCTGCTGCGGTTCCTGAGGTATTTTTTACCGCAAACGAAAACATCTTCACTTTGGGCGAATTATCAGCCGGTGAAACAATTTTAATCCATGCTGGCGGGAGTGGTGTCGGGAGTGCTGGCGTTCAAATATCTCATCATGCGGGTGCTAAGGTCTTTGTGACTGCCGGAACGTCGGAAAAGATTGAGAAATGCAAGGCACTCGGAGCCGTAGAGGGAATCAACTACAAAACAACCGATTTTACTGCTGAAATTGCACGTTTGACAGATGGACAAGGTGTTGATGTCGTCTTAGATTTTATTGGTGCTCCCTATCTTGAGCGGAACCTTTCTATACTCAAAACAAAAGGTAGACTCTTACAAGTTGGATTGATCGGCGGTTCAACCACAGAAATTAATCTCAGTACAGTGATGCGCAATCGACTCAAGATCATCGGTTCAGTCATGCGACCGCAATCCAATGACGAAAAAATTGCTATTACACAGCGTTTTGTTGAGCGATGGTTACCAGAATTAAAACGGGGTACGCTTCAGCCTATTATTGACACCGTTTTTCCGTTAGCAGAAGCGCAGCAGGCACATGAATATATGGAAGCGAATCGTAATTTCGGTAAAATCCTTTTGAAAGTCCGATAGTAAAAAATGAAGAAACTACATCTGATAAAACACATATAGAGTTAATACACAATATTTTCGTTTGACAACCCTTAAAAAATGCAATTATTCTCAAAAAACACCAAAGAGAAGAACAAACCGGTATGCACCAGATTGCGGCTTAGTAGAGGCTGGGTTACCCAGTCCCTACGTTGCCTCCCTGTCCTCTTCTTTTTCTTGTGGTCTTTCAGCGTATCTGCGAATGTTACCCAATCTACATCAGCGGAAGGCATCACACTTCAGTTCACCTTACCTGAACTCACTGTCTCTGAAGCGGTCCGAGACAATGTCCGCTATCACGAGGCACATTACGCCGACTGTCACTTCACCACTGAACCCGGTAATCCGAAAATTCCTGTCACGCGCCTTATGCTGGGTATACCCGCGACGGCTACAATTGAGGCGGTCGATGTTTCGGCTTCTCCCGCCGAGACCCGTTCTGGTGTGCGCCTTGTGCCTGTCTCAATTTTCGATGTGCAGGAATTCAACTCACAGCATTCAGCATCGCAACGTTGGGTGGAGAGTGGAAGTGCATATCAGTCGAATACCGGAAACCCTTCATATCCGGGACTACCGCTTGCGCGTGTTGTCCGAGAGGGATATATTCGCAGTCAACGTGTCATCGCATTGGCGTTATATCCTGTACAGTATTTCCCCAAAACCCGCCAATTGCGTCTGTATTCACGCTTCACAGTGAACATCCGTTTTTCCTATAGTCATCAGTCATCAGTTAACAGTTTTCAGTTAAGAGGTAGTTTGTCTGAATCAGAGTCCTCTTTAACTAATAACCAACAACCGACAACTAACAACTCTTTGGAATCAGAGGCTTTTGAACGCTCCCTCTCGCATCAACTCCTCAATGCGCAGCAAGCCGTTCCTTTTCGGGCACCACGTCCACTTGTGCCTGCAGCACCGACGCTTGTTTCTAACAATAGTGATGGAAATCCGCGCTACAAGTTGTTCGTCGGAGAGACTGGTATCTATGCCGTAACAGCAGAATCCCTCGCGCGCGATTGGGGGGTGGAACTCACCGGCATAAACCCAGCAAGGTTTCGCGTAACGCAAGGAAACACAGATATTCCTATCTACATCACCGGTGCAGAAGACAGACGGTTCGATCCGGGAGATGCTATCTTTTTTCTTGGACATAAGCCGAAAAATCCGTATAGCCGTTGGAATATCTATTGGCTAACACTTGACGACAGTCGCATCCGTACGCGGGTCCCGCAGCCGGATGCCAGTCCAACGGACCCAACGGCGACGCAAGTTCCCACCTTTCGATCTAAGGTGAACTTTGAAGAGGATTACCTAACAAATAACCTCGAGTTTGTCTACAACGACGATAAACACAAGTGGTTTGGGGAAAATGATTTCTGGTACTGGGACGGTATCAAGAATGGTGGCGATGCCGCTGAAATGCGTCTCGAATTTCCGTTGTATGATGTCGCAAAAAGTTTCGATCCATCACATATCTCTGTTGACCTGCAAGGCGGCACCCCGGTCCCACATCAGATTTTAGTCTCTGTCAACGGTGCTCGCATTGAAGTCGCGGAGTGGGAACATCAAGACACGCTCACTGTTGAAAGGTTCTTACGAACTTGGGATATACTCAAGGATAACACGAGAGGCGAGCTGAACGTCTTATCTCTCGCACGCATTGATGATAATGTTGACGAAGATACCACTCGATATCCGTATCATGTCTATCTCAATCGTTTTTCTGTCGAGTACACCCGTCTCTTCCGCACCGTTGCAGATGAATTGTGGTTCAGATCACCTACCGAAGATGATACCTCACGTACGCAGCTTCCAGGCGGACGTAAACTCCAGTACAAAATTGAGGCGTTCCGAGATCCTGGTATTCATATATTTGAAACAGATGGCACATACCTCACTGCTCGAATGCGCGGTATTACGATAGAACCAGATATAACACGTCCAGGGACATATAACGCACTTTTTCAGGTGCTTGATACCCGCAGTACACAGTTTATCGCAGTCTCTGATAGCGCATTGCGGCAGCCGGAACGCATTGAAATCGTCGAATCCACAGACTTAGCGACTGCGCCACACGGTGCAGATTATGTGGTTATAACACATCGCAAATACCTGGCTGCAGCAGAGCGGTTAGCGGGATGGCGTGGAACATCTGGAGGCGGCGGATACCGAACCAAAGTCGTAACAACTGACGATATCTACAACACTTACAGTGATGGCGGTGTCAGCCCGAAAGCGATCAAGGATTTTTTGACGCACGCCTATCAATCTTGGACACCCCCCGCACCCACTTACGTTGTCCTCTTCGGCGACGGTACCTACGATTTTCGGGGTGTTGATACCGAAATTCACGCGGAGCCGCCAGAGCTTGATGGTTACATTCCAACACATTACATCCGAACTGACTCCTTCGGACGAACCGCGTCAGATCACTGGTATGTTACTATCTCCGGACACGATGAATTCACTGACATGTATATCGGTAGGCTCAGTGCCGAAACCGTCAGCCAAGCCGATGGTATTGTTGATAAAATTTTGGCTTATGAGCAGGCCCCTCCAAATGGTGACTGGCGGCGGAAGATTATTTCTGTCGCTGACGACGATGTCAGTAACTCTGGGGATTTTATTTTTAGGAAAAGCCTTAATGAGATCGCGAAGGACCATACCCGCTTAGGCTACGAAACCGTTGAGATTTTCCTTGAAGATATCACTGATGAGGTTGAAGCAAAGCCTGATGAGTTTCCGGGGCTCCACCCGCAACGCATCGCTAAGGATATGGTAATTGAATCACTTGGGGAGGGGGCTGTGCTGGCACAGTATGCCGGACACGGCGGGAACACTGTCTGGGCACACGAAATCATTTTTGACAATGCATCTGTTGATCAGGTGGAGGAAACTGACAAGATTCCTTTCATGTTGGTCCTGAGTTGTTACAACGGTTATTTTGATAAACCGGGTGAACCGAGCATGGCAGAAAAGTTGTTGCGCAAAGAAAGAGGCGGAATCATCGGCATGTTGAGTGCGACACGTCTCACTTACGGCAGCGGCAACGATGCACTGAATCGTATCATCTTTGATATGATCTTTAAACGGAATGTGCGACAACTCGGTCCATTGAGTTTTGACTCAAAGGTCGAACTTTTGATGACAGAGGGTACCGGTCAGATTGATGTCATGATGGAATACACCCTTTTTGGGGATCCGGCTTTACAGATCGCTATTGCAAGTGGTGAGATTCAACCGGCTATTGAAACAAAGACTGTTGCTCCAGGAGATACGCTCCGAATAGCACCCGGGTACATTCAGGCTGCCACTTACGATCCATTGCGTCGAACGAAACGGTTTGTTAAGGACACTAATTTTGACGGAACGCTCACCGTCAAGGCACTATTTCCGGGAAAAACGGCTGTCTCTCAAGGTGTCGCCGGTCCGGTTGAATACTACACCGGTGATGTGCCTTTGACAGAGACGGTTACTGTGAGTGACGGTGCTTATCCGGCTGTGACTTTCACCGTTCCACAAAACATTGCGAGTGGAGATGCACATGTCGAGTACTATGCACAAAGCGACACAACTGTCGCAGTGGGCGGCGACGGTTTTACGGTCAATGTCCCCAAAATTCTTGATGTTCGTCCCGAATTGGTCGGCGACGACAAGTTTCGTATCTCTGTTCAAATTTCTGATGAACAGGAAGAATCGCTCTTGGTAGTCTTAGAATGGCGTAATTTAGCGGCGCGCCAGTGGGAGACAGTACATCTCATTCCGGGAGACCCGCCCGCTACTGAAGGGACGAACAAGGATGGCTGGTGGACAACGCCTGAACCGCTAAATGCACCTACAGATGGTTCCGTCGTCCGATACGAAATTAAAGTCACGGATTCAGATGGAAATATAACTATAAGCGATAGACTTGAGTATTATCCTTATGTCTATCCGAATCTCTCCGTTGTACAAGTAAAGCGAGAGGATATTATTGGGTACGGTTACGATTCCGAAAGGAAGCAATGGCATCTATCAGCGGATGTACAGGTAGAAGGCCCAAATATACAGACCCCTGTAGAGGTCACTTTTTTTAGCGGCAATCCGGATGTTGACGAAGATATGCTTGTTGATAGCAATGCGAGACCCATCGGAACTACTCGGATTAGACCTGAAGACTGGATACAGCGCACACCGTTAGCAAACTTGGAAGGCGCATCTACACGGAAAGATGTCTATGAACCCGATCCACTGAATACTTTGCCAATTGCAACTGCAACTTTAAATTTGACCGATCCGTTGCCGCTCGGTACACACGACATATTTGTTTATGTCGATGCTACAGAGACTGAAGCGGATCAGCCCGGTGAAGTCCTTGAAAACGAAGAAGAGGATAATATCGCCTACCGACGGATTGTTGTTAATATGGGTGTGGTCGGCACTGCTGCAGGTCAAATTATCAGTTTGGACGGGAACTGTGTTGTTACTGCACCGCCCGGCGTACTTCAGGACGCGGAAACCGTGCTTTCAATTCGTCCTTTGGATAAACAGAGGTTCGCTGCTATAGGCACGAGTCCATCTGATGCTTCTACAGGTCCTATTACCAGTGTGCGTGCGCCACTGCCGGGAAAGATCGCGTATGGTTACGAATTGGAAACCCTCAGCAGTCAGCAGTCAGAAGTCAATGGCTTCCGACAACCGACAGACCTTCTTCTATCTTCCCCTGTGGCAATTGACTTAAGCTTTGATTTCGGGGTTCTGCGTGCCCAGCTCGCCGAAGAATTGTTAGGAAGCTCGGAGGAGGTAACCGATGAATTGGCAGTTGCATCCACAATTGATACCGCAGTTATCGCTCGCGCCCGTGAGATCGGTATCTATATGTTTAGTTCGGTGCTTGGAAACTGGGTAAAACTCCCGTCTCAGCAGCTGACTGATACGACTGGCGCGTTACAGAAACGCATACATGTGACAAACGTGAGTGAGGAAAATGTTGGCATCGCTCGGCTGAATGATGTCCGTGTCCAACCGGAAGGCACACGGGCTGGCAAATACGTCCTCTTTTTCACGGGACCTCAAACCTATCGACTCTTGCTCGCACCTTTCGGCGATGACTCAGAGGATCTTGAGGCGTTGGAAGTTATTTCGCCAGCAGAGCAGCTTATCAGTTTCAATTTAGACTATCCGAACTGGCGGCACGGCCTCGCCTTTAACATGGAACAAGACTTTGAACAACCTTTAGAGTTTGGCGATGTCTGGGCATTCAATATTACTGCGCTGAACCAACCGTTGGAAGGGGCAACGAACGCTGAAGATCCTTCACAACAGGAATTACGCTGGTATGCCTCTGGATTCAGAGATACCAACCGAGGTAGCGGTACTATTAGTTACATTGAACTTACACCGGATACGGCTATACCTGAAGATCGGTGGGTTGTCTTTTTTCTCACAGATACCGAATTCCAAGTTGAAGGTGAAAGGACGGGAGTCTTGCACTCCCGATCCGATAATATGCCCCTCCGAGGAACAGTCGGGCAGCCGTTTTTCTACGAACCTTACGGTTTAGGTTTTCAACTGACACAAGGAGAACGTCCTTTCACCCCCGGTGATAGATTTAGTTTTGAAACCCGCCCTATCGGTATCATTCGCGCAACAACCGACAGGCTGGGACCCGTCACACTCATATATAGCGACGATACCGTGCCGCCAGATATCCAACTCACCGTTGGTAACCAGCAGCACTTCGTGCCGGGAGATCCGACAGATCCCGAACCGATTATCGGCGCGACGTTAACGGATCCAAGTGGGCTTGATTACCTGACACGACCGTTGCTGTTAGAGTTAGGGAGAGTCTCCGGAGAGTATGAACGTATCGCACCGGAGGCGTATCAATTGACGTATCATCCGAGTTCCAACCAACTCGTTTTGACGTATCCATCGCCGGAACTTGAACCACGCGAGTACGAGCTCCGCTTGACAGCGAGCGATGTACATGGCAATACTGACACAAAACGCACCACATTTCGGGTTCACGACGACTTGCAGCTGCTCTCGTTTCTGAACTATCCAAACCCATTTCCGCGCAAAACCACGATCACGTGTGAGTTAACGGCACCTGCTGACTCGCTTGATGTGAAAATCTATACGTTGAGTGGTAGGTTGATTCGGGAACTCTCTATGCCAGCGACACCTGGATTCTTGATGGTGGAATGGGATGGTAGGGATGCCGATGGGGTCGAAGTCGCAAATGGTGTTTACTACGCCAAACTCAAAATCCAACGTGAAGGTGAAAAAGACATTACCGAGATACTGAAAATGATGAAGTTGCGTTAATAGTTGTCAGTTTTCAGTACTCAGTTATCAGTTAAGAGGTTTGTTGTGGTCGGAATAACATATTTTCCTGCCACACAGAATTAACTGAAAACTGATAACCGATAACCGACAACTAAAGACTGAAAGCCGAGAATCGAATGCCAAAGGTTTCTTTAAAGAAATACATCATACACTTCATTGTGTCTATAATTACGGTGTCCGTTGGTATCCAATCTGTGGATGCGAAATATACCGCGGATTTCCTGACACTTGGTGTCGGTGCTCGCGCCCTTGCTATGGGGGGTGCGGGGACTGCGCTGAGTGACAACGCCTACGCGGCTTATTGGAATCCTGCTGGATTGGGGTACCTCACCCGATACGAAGTTAGTTTCATGCATTCCACGCTCAATGGGCAGGACGCTTATGACTTTGTAAGTTATGTCCATCCGCTCAAAAACCGAGGTGCGATCGGTATCAGTTGGCTACGCGTTGGCGTTGACGATATTCCTATCACCAGTCTACCGATAGTCACGCGTCCTGTCGGACCTACGAACCGTCCGACAGTGGTGGGAACTTTCAATAGTACGGATAACGCGTTCCTCCTCGCGTCTGGTTGGAGACTCCCTTCTTTTCACGGTATTGATTTCCATCTTGGTAACACACTCAAGCTTCTCTACATGAGCGGATATCGGTCAACAAACGCCATCGGTGGTGGTGCAGACATCGGTTTTGTTGCGATGACAAATCCAGAAAAGTCCCATCGCCTGACGCTCGGACTGCAAGCCAGCGATGTTTTTCGGACAAAAATTTATTGGAACACACCGCCACCGTCAGTAGACCTGACATCCCACACCGAGACAATACCGCCGCATCTGAAAATCGGCATTGCGACGACACACACACTTGCCATTTTCCGTAGCACGCTTATCTTCGCTTTGGATACCTATATCAGAGACGGGGTTGAGTTACATGGCGGTGCCGAATGGACACTCTTCGATCTGCTTGCAATGCGTATTGGCTTTGATGAACGTAAGGGGATTGAACGGATCCGACGTTTGACGGCTGGTGTCGGGTTGAACCTTCGGTTTGTTACGGGTGCGGGTGCCGGATTAGACTATGCGTTTGCGAACCATCCGGCATTAGGCGGCAGCCATCGTATGTCTCTTAGGATTAGGTTTTAGATGGCTATCAGCCATCAGCAGTCAGCAGTCAGCAAGAGATTTTGTTCGTTAAGATCCTTTTCATAACACTGGGAGCTGACGATTTTTTATTTTTTATCTGCCTCAAGAGTGCCCTTGAGTGCTTCCGCCCAATCCCAGAGGAGAATCGTGCCGTCTTGTCCTGTGCTGACGAGAGTTTTGCCATCGGGCGAGAATACTAAGGTGGCGACTGGTGCGGTATGTCCATCAAGTGTGGTGAGTTCGTCCCCTGTTTTTGTGTTCCATAACTGGATTCTGCCGTTTCCATCGCTACTAACAAGCGTAATATTATCTGGCGAAAACACCAACGCTTCAGAACCGTGAAAAACTTGCCTGCCTTCTTTATAACTGTTAATTGAAGTGATTCCCTTTCCCCAATTCCCAGTTTCCATATTCCACAAACGGATTTGCTTATGACTTCTCGCAGCAAGCAGGGTACCATTTGAAGAAAATGCCAACGCTTTGATAGGTTCCCGATACGTCGTTGTCACTACAGTTGCGTCAGGGTGCGTCGTTGTCACTACAGTTGTGTCCGGATCTGCATCTGCCGCCGCTTTCACCCCATGTTTTACATTGTCTGTATCCTGTTCTGTGAGGGAAATTAAGCCAATTCCAGTCTCCGTGTCCCACATCTGGATATTTCCTTCCATAGTTCCACTGATCAATTTTTTCCCATCAGGTGAGAATATTAAGACACTGATTGAAGGGTGCAACCTCTCAGGAACATTGTTTGTCGGATCCGCGAGTGGGATATTAAGAGCGGATCCAGTCTCTGTATTCCACAAACGAATTTCACCGTGATTGCTGAAGGCTACCGTTTTTCCATCAGGTGAAAAGACCAGATTTGAGGCACCTTTTTTGTCCTTTAAGGTTGCCACCTCGCGTCCTGTGCTTGCGTCAGTCAAACGCACTAAAGAATCAGGATTTATCACGCGACCAAAGCCTACGACCATGTTGCTTTCTGCGCCGACGCTGGCGAGCTTTGTTCCATCCGGTGAAAATGCTAAGGTTGCTAACCAATCCCGATGTCCTATAATTTGGCGAGTAGTTTTTTGTGATGTTTTTACATTCCAAAAGGTAATTATCCCGTTAAACGCGACACTGGCAAGTGTGGAACTATCTTTAGAAAACGCTACTGCTTTGACCCAATCCGTATGTCCGTTGATACGGGTAGCGAGTGTATCCGCTGTCTTGATATTCCAGAACCGGATAGTGCCGTCCGTACTTCCACTTGCAAGCGTGGTGCCATCGGGTGAAAACGCCAAGGCATTAATACCGTTGAGATGTCCAGTAAATGTCGCAAGTGGTCCACCCGTAGTGGTGTTCCATAATTGCACCGTTTTATCGGTACTACCGCTGGCAAGCATCTTTCCGTCGGGAGAGAATGCTAACACGTTTGTCCACCCTGTGTGTTTCTGAAGGAGAGTCAATTCATCTTTGCTGGTGGTATTCCATAATCGCACGGTTTTATCCTTACCTCCGCTGGCGAGCCGCGTGCCATCGGGTGAAAATGCCAACGCTAAGACATATTTCTGATTCTGTGGCATAGGTAGGTGCGAAGGGGTGCCTAAGGGTTGAACAGGTAAATCAGCATGACCTCTGAGTGTAGATGATTTTTTGCTGGTCGTTATGTCCCACAAATGGATCTTCCCGTCCCAACCTCCAATTGCAACCTGATCATGCGTGAGCGCATAGGCTTCGGGAATGCCCTCGTTTCCTGATTCAGATCGTCCTTCGAGCGTTGTCACATTTCCCTTTCCAACCTCAATATCCAACCTGTCAATAGTGTCCCCCCAACTACCTAAACTAACAAGTGTTTTGCCATCTTCAGAGTACTGCAATACTGAGGCAGGTGGTAGATTATCAGTGAGTGATACTTTTTGACCGGTAGCGATCTCCCACAACTGGAGTTCCTTTCCACGAAGTCTGCCCCCGCCACTGACAAGGAGTCGTCCATCAGGCGAGAATGCGATGGATTGGCACATACCGGGGAACATTGTAATTTCTTTAGCAGTTTCCACATCATAAAGCCACACACCGATGTTACTACCCACCGCGATTTGTGTGCCATCTGGTGAGAATTGAAGCGCATTAATTCCACCCTTTCCGAGTCTCGCTTTCGCCGCTTTTGGCAGTTCCCATTTTGTATAATCATCGACAAGTTCATCAGCGTGTGCTTCCGCGACGAATGCTGGAGTATCGTCGGGTGGTTGTTCAGATTTGCTGCTTTTACTCGGTGTGTTGGTGCTTCCTATTTGTGTTCGGACATCGGGTTTTGATGCGACGTTCAGGACAATGGGAGCCTCAATCAGTTCAATCGTCATCTCCGATGCAGCATCGAGACTATAGGGTTGTTGAAAACGGATTGCGTATTGCTGATTTCCGATGCCGAGTATTAGTAACACCACTGCAACCGTGGAAGCAGCGATTGCCCACGGTGCGAAAGGCTTACCACCAGAGGGTGCGGCGGGTTTAATGCGAGCGACCTCTCGCATAATATTCTCTGTGAGGTTCGGGGCAATTTTGAAGTTATCTAAAGCCTCTCTGATCATCGGTTCGTCCTTTTTCATGCGCTGCTGTGCGCGACGGAGGCGGCTCTTAATCGTATTTTTGGATACGCCTAAAAATGTGCCGATCTCTGTGCAGGACATTTCACCGAAGTAGTGGAGCGTGATGATGGTGCGTTCGCTCTCTTGTAGTTTTTCGAGCAACTTTTTGACGACATCGCGCTGTGCTTCTGCGGTTGTACGTTCGTTTTCTGCAGCGATGTGTCCAGAATACGTGACATTTTGTATGTGCTCGTTGTTTGTCTCCTCAATTTCCTCGATCGGTTGCGTCCACAACCGCTTTTTTCGGAGCCACGAACTACAGCGATTTGCAGCGATGACATAAAGCCAACTGGCGAAACGCTGCGGTTCCTTGAGGGTTGCGAGTCTCTTGTATGCTTTCAGGAATGTGTCTTGTGTAATCTCCTCTGCGGTGTGGAAATCCCCGATTTTCCGCCATGCGAGCGCGTGCACCTGTTTCTGGTATTTTCTCACGAGCACAGAGAAGGCATTATCGTCGCCTTCAAGAACACGTTGGATGAGTTGAACATCGTCATTTTTCATGCGTCGCCTCCAAAAAAGGGTAGTTTCATTATTCTGTTTTCAAATCTGGTGACGCTACTTAGGAGTGAAACGGGTGCATAATTCTGCAAAAATAGACGTGTGTTTGGGTGGAAAGTTAAGATTTTATGCTAAAAAAATGTAGGACTTGCCTAATATTAACGCAAGTTGCCACCTATTTATTCTCACTGCGAAGCAATGGCACTCCTACGGAGTGCGGACGCTTAAATATGCCGTTTCTATAGACATGCCACCCCTACGGGGTGAAGAAAGTGTTTGAAAAACTGTGTTGAAACCCTCGAAATCCGTTAGTAGCAACTTGGGTTAATATTAATAAAAATCGAAGGTTTTTCGAGTTGTTGTTGTGTAGAGTTATCCAATAACCAGGTCGCTATAGGAGACGGCAACTGGGTCGGCAGTGCTTAAGTGAAGTGTGTTTTTAACGTGCTGATGTTCGTCTGCTGCCTCGGCTTCTGTTTGTCCTTGGAATACCGTTTCCAATTCGATAAACTGCCCTAAATCAGCAACTCTATCGAGATGGATACGGGTATTTTTGAACATCCAGACCTCCCGCTGTTTTTGGACAATCGTTTCAACTCCGAAGGCAGCAGTTAGCAACGTTTTGAGGGTTGACGGGTCGCTAACTTCGCTGAGTTGGTACTGACTATAGCGGGATTCGCTGTGATTTGGACGCTCATAGTAGATGAGCCACGCTTCGCCTGCCTCACCAATTTCACGCAATTTAAGACGCGGTTTGCAGGTTTCCAATATTGCAGCGTCTTTTACCTGCGTCAGATAAAAATAGGTATCCGTTTGATGGACGGTTTCACGATGTGTCGCTTTTAGATCAGTCAATCTGGGGTAGAGACTTTCAAGTGACTGGTAACGCGCCTTGAATTCTAAGTTTTTTGCCATATTTTTAAATATTAGGTTCTTGCGAGGAGGAGTCGTCAGTTGTCAGTGCGGTTTTTCTGCGAAAAACCTTTCAGTTTTCAGTCCGAGACTTTAGAACTATCAGAAACCTCTTGTAACTGACGACTGACGGCTGATAACTCCTCCCCTTTATTCTATCTCCGCAAAATCTTCATCAGACTGGAAATCATCAACACAGGATCGGTTGCAACGTTCGCCGTTTGTTAACAACCAGCAGGCGCGATGATTCAATTTAACAGCACTTATTATACAGGTACGTAACTGCTCTGGGTCAAAGTCGCGTCCTAACAGATAACTGTAGCTGCCAGCTCTCATGACGCGTTGTCCTTCGTCGTTATTACGGACAATTGAGACAATTTTGACATGCGGCTGATACCGTCTGACATATTCAAAGAGCCGTCCTCGTGAGCGGCGGGTGTAGTCGGCAATTACCATCTGATATTTGCCCAGTTTCAACAAACCGACGGCTTCCGAACTGCGCTCTGGAATGTCGCATCCGTAGCCTTCGGAGCGGACGAGATTTCTCACCTTATCATGTAAATCGTCGTTACGTGACACGAGCATTATATCGCCTTCCAATTCAGAGATACCGAAATCCTCTTGGATGTCAAGGGGAATGCGTGCTTCTCTCGCTCGCCAATCCAGAATTCGGCGTGCCCGTCGCATGCGTTCGTTGACCTGATCAAGTCTCTCATCTAAATCTGGGAGTGGCTTAAAAAACTTTTTCATTTATTTTTTCCCTGCCAACTTTGTGGTGCTAAAAGATGCTAATCGGAGAATGTTACTCTATTCTACCGTATATGTATAACAGATATCAATCGATTTTTCAGGGCTATTTAGTTTTAGGCATTTGGATCTGAAGATCGCGAGCGACAAGAAATACCCAAGCAAAAACACTCGCTCCTACAGAAGAACTAAATGCCCCGAACCGATTTTTGTTGCTAAAAACCGAGAAATTCTATAAAATTCCCAATATTGGAAACCCTCCACAACCAAAACCGTGGAATAGTTGTCAGTATTCAGTTCGGTTTTTTTTTTCAAAAAACCTTTCAGTTTTCAGAAAGAGATGGATGGGTTTACCTCGCAGTGAGAGTTAACGCTTTGTGGCAGGTGCTTTTGTTGTAACTGCCACAGCATATCTCTGACTGAAAACCGAAAACCGAAAACTGATGACTGTAAAAAAGGATGGAACGATGTCTGCACCACAACTTCCACTCCCGCAACATTTCGATGTTAATCGGGTAGACAAGGTCTGGCGGATTCCCTATCAAGAACGTCAGCGTGAAGCACTCACGTGGGCAGGGCAACACTTAATACCTCCGGCATCCGAGGACGATTTTCGGACCTGCTTACTTCTTGTTGATGTCCAAAATACATTCTGTATTCCGGGTTATGAACTGTTTGTCGGCGGTAGGTCGGGAAATGGTGCGGTAGAAGATAATATTCGGCTGTGTCAATTCATCTATCGGAACCTACCACAGATTACCAAGATCGCTTGCACGCTGGATACGCACACGACAATGCAGATATTCCACGAAGTCTTCTGGATTAATGATGCCGGTGAGCATCCTTTACCTTTACAGACGCTGATTACACCGGAAGATATTGAGACAGGCAGATGGCGCGTCAATCCTGCTGTTGTTGGCAGTCTAAATTTACCGAGCCAAGTTCCAGCGTCCAATCCATACGCGTGGCTTGAGGCATACAGCGAACACTACGTCAAAAGACTCACCGAAGATGGAAAATATCCGCTCGCAATATGGCCCTACCATGCGATGCTCGGCGGGATTGGACACGCCGTTGTTTCTGCTGTTGATGAAGCCTGCTTTTTCCATACGATTGCCCGTAAGACGCAGATCCATTACGAAATTAAAGGACAGAATCCGTTGACTGAAAACTATTCCGTCTTACGTCCGGAAGTCCTTAACGACGCGGATGGGGAACCGATTGCTGAAAAAAACAGTACCTTCCTCCAAATGCTGCTCAGATATGACCGAGTGATTATCGCGGGGCAGGCAAAGAGCCATTGTGTCGCGTGGACTGTCAGCGACCTGCTCGCAGAAATTCAGCGGAGCGATAGCGAATTAGCGAAGAAAATCTATCTGGTGGATGATCTGACTTCACCCGTTGTCGTACCGGGGGTGGTTGATTATACGGCGCCAGCAGACGCTACGTTTGCCAAGGCTGCGGACGCAGGAATGAATATAGTGCAGTCAACAGAACCGATGATACAGTGGGGATAGGCAAAGCATCGTGAAGTCTGTTAATCAATTTTAGCATCGAATAAAAGAGGAGACTGCTATGGAAGCTAAACGCACGGAATTCGGGACCTTCGCACGACTCTCCGGAATGATGTTTCTACAGTTCGCTATATGGGGCGCGTGGGCGGTACTTATTGCTGGACACATGCAAAACCTCGGATTCAGTGGCAAGCAGATTAGTTACGTTTTTGGTACCACTGCTATTGGTTCGATAATTTCCCCAATCATCGCAGGGTGGATTGCGGATCGCTTAATGCCAGCACAACTGTTCGCAGCGATCTCTCATCTACTCGGTGGTGTCTGTCTCTTCATCGCATGGAAGCAGACCTCCTTCCCAATGATGTGGGGTATGATTTTCCTGCACGCCGTTCTCTATATGCCAACGATCGCGTTGACCAACGCTATTGCTTTCCGCCACATGGGGCAGTCAGATAAATTCGGAAATATTCGGGTCTTTGGAACACTTGGTTGGATCGCGATTAACTGGATTCTGAGCCTATACCTCCGGTTCTGGGAGGGGCAAGAGACAACACTTCCACACATCGGCGACTGCCTCCTCTTCGGTGCTGTACTTTCACTCATGATGGGTGTCTATTGCTTAACGCTGCCCAATACCCCTCCGAGTAAAGAGGCAAAGAACCCTTATGCGTTTCTTGAAGCCTTCTCCCTCGTCTCAAATCGAAACTTCGCCGTGCTTTTAATTATTTCATTCGTTGTCGCTATTGAGCTCCCTTTCTATTACAACTTAACCTACCTCTTCCTGACCGAGGCAGAACATGGCATTGGGCTTGCCGGGAGTAGTGCCAACTTGGCGATGAGTCTCGGACAGGTTGCTGAAGTCTTGCTCATGCTCCTCCTATTTCCGTGTCTGCGCCGGTTCGGTATGCGGTTTACTATCTTTTTAGGCATCCTTGCGTGGCCCGTCCGTTATGCTATTTTCGCCATAGGTGAACCGGTATGGTTGGTTGTCGGTGCGCAAACATTGCACGGCATTTGCTATTCCTTCTTTTTCGTCGGTGGTATGATTGCTGTGGAACGATTGAGTTCACAGGACATCCGTGCGAGTTCTCAAGCGTTGCTCCTCTTTGTCACGAACGGGTTCGGCATGCTGGTAGGGCATATTGTCAGTGGGCGCGTGCATGACTACTTCGCTTATCCAGACGGTGGTCACGCGTGGGCAAAAATCTTTATGGTTCCCATTGTCATAACAGTTCTCGCTGCGATTGCTTTCATTGTGTTGTTCAACGAACAGAAATATCAGGCGGATGCGGAGGCAGTGGAACAAAGCACTGCGAACACGTAATAGAGGATGAATTATGTCAACTCAGAAAACACTCACCTTTCACGCCACTGGTGGCGATTTAGCGATCTCGGCGATTCAGGATTGGCATATCACTGTCTCCGATGATGCTACCGCTTCTGAGCGATACGCCGCAGAAGAGTTCCAAAGTTGGTTCAATCAAGCAACAGGGTTGACGTTACGGCTTGTTACTGCACAGGATAATGCCAACGCTGATAGCGGACAGATCGCTATTGGTGCATTAACTAAGTTGGGTGATGAGGATATCCAAATTACCGTTGAAAGTGGACGGTTTCAGATACACGGGGGTCTACCGCGTGGTGTGCTCTATGCTGTTTATCAGTTTCTTGAGGAACTCGTCGGCATCCGATTTTTAACCGCCGATCATACCTATATTCCGGATGCATCTGCGTTGCAAATACCGTGCGGAAGTTATACGTACTCGCCACCTTTCTCGTTCCGTTGGAGTTATTACCGTGAAAACTCAGATGTTCCGGCATTCGCTGCAAAGCGGAAAGTTAATACTGTCACAGACGCAGAAAACCTCGGTGGGAAAACCCAACAGCAGCTAATCAACCACTCATTCCACGCGTTAGTACCATACAGTACATACGGCGAGAGCCATCCGGAATATTACGCGCTTGTAGACGGAAAACGGGATACGAATACCCACGGCGGCGGACCGCAGCTATGCGTGACGAATCCTGATGTTATTGAAGTTGCTGCTGCATCCGGAATTCAGCAACTCACGGAGCGTCTGGAAGCTACCAATATCAGTGTGAGTCAAGCGGATACGGCGGCATACTGTCGATGTGAAGCGTGCGAGACGCTCAACGAATCAGAAGGTACACCGATGGGGTCGCAGTTAACTTTCGTCAATGCTGTCGCTGAACGCATTGAGAAAGTACACCCGCACGTCAAAGTCGGAACATTGGCGTATTGGTATACCCGCAAACCACCTAAAACGCTAACCCCTCGGCACAATGTGCAGATTCAACTCTGTAGCATTGAGTGTTGTACCCTCCATGCCATTGACAACCCAGATTGCGAACAGAATCGAGCCTTTTGCCAAGATACCAACGAATGGGGAAAAATCTGCGACGACATCTGGATTTGGAACTATAACACCAATTTCCGTGCCTATGATTTACCCTTCCCGAATCTGCGAAGTATTGCGCCGAATGTGTGTTATTTCCTGAACAATAATGCCAAAGGTGTTTTCATGCAAGCAAACGGCAATGGGTTAACAGGTGAATTCTCTGACCTGCGGAATTACTTAATCTCACATCTTATCTGGAATCCGCACCTTGATGCCGAAACACTCTTGAACGAATTTGTAAATCTCCACTACGAAACCGCGGCACCGGTAATTCTCGAATATATCACCTTTCTCC
The DNA here is from genome assembly GCA_965208735.1 of Candidatus Poribacteria bacterium. GTDB lineage: Bacteria > Poribacteria > WGA-4E > WGA-4E > WGA-3G > WGA-3G. The sequence goes on along the minus strand of CBDBPM010000002.1, from coordinate 1,298,515 downwards.
ACGATAACGTAGAGGCAAGAGGTCTCCACCCGCGGTGTTTCCCGACTCCGGAGGATGTAGGTTTAGATGCCGAGAGTTCGCAGACCATTTTCGACTATTTCCAGCGGGCGTTAGCACTTGCCGATAAGCCTGAGATTCAGGCACGGGTCGAAAAAGCCTCTATCGCTGCTTACAAGGCGATGCTCGTAGCCGGAGGCGACACAGAACCTCAAAAGCGGCGCGTACTAATTGATGAATATATTGCGCTGTGCGAACGTTATAACATGTCGCATGCCGCAGAAACGCAAGCAGCGGAAGCATATTTTGAGGAACTCCGCAGCCAATAACATCGTGGAGTAGGTATCAAAGGAGGGTTTGTGGTGTACAAGTTTCGCTAAACTGCCACGAGTCTTAACTGAAGACTGACAACTGTTAACTTCTCAAAATGTTTAATTTCCGATCCCCTCTCTTTTTAATCCTACTGCTCGTTATTCCTGTGCTAATCTTTGTGCAACGCCGGGCACATCTCAGCACGGCAAAGTGGCGAAAAAGCGTAACCTTCTTCCTTAGAGGTGCCGCGCTCCTGTGTGCAATTCTCGCCTTAGCCAGTCTTCATCGGACGCATAAAGAACAGCGACTTGCAGTCGTTTTTCTAATTGACACTTCCGAAAGCGTTGAGCGTACCCAGCGCGAAGCAGCACTTAAACAGATCAACGCCGCTGTCGCAAAATTGAGACCTACCGATCAGTTCGGCATCATCGGTTTCGCAAGTGAAACCTCTGTCCTGATAGGAATTCGACAGAAGCAAGATCACCCCTTGGAAAGCGTGTCTACAGATCTGCTGGCATCGCTCGCGGAGCAGACAATTAGACGGGATGGCACCGATATTCTCACCGCACTTAAGCGCGCAATCGCAGTGCTGCCGAACGATTCTCATCGGCGGATCGTGCTGTTGAGCGACGGTATTCATAACGCTGGTGGTACACGCTTGGAAGACTATCTGCCCTTACTCTCGGCGAGTGATGTTGAGGTAGCAACAATACCACTTGACACGCTTAAAGACGCAGTTCGAGTGGTGCAGCTGCAGGCACCTACCGAAGTCCGAAAAGGACAGCGTTTTGAGATGAACGCAGTGATTGAAACCGATGGCAGCATTCCAAAGTTAGATGCTACCTTCTATCACAAAGGTGCCTTAATTAATGAATTTGAATGGACATTACAGCGTGGGATACACGCCATTCGCATAACTGTACCCCCTGTTTCGGAGGAAGGAAACCATAGGTATGAACTGAAACTGAACGTAACCGATGAAATTCTTGAGAATAACCAAGGCTATGCGGTTGTGAAAATTCAGGGAAAACCGCACGTTCTATATGTAGAAGAAGATAACGCACAGGTTACCCGCTTGGAAACTGTCCTTGAGGAGAACGGCTTTGATGTGGAAGTTGCGACATCCGCGGAGATGCCGACGGATCTCATTGAACTCCAACGCAGCGATGTCCTAATTCTGAGTAACGTCTCGGCAGAAGTGCTCTCATCCGAGCAGCTGCAAAACATCGAAAATTACGTTCGTGACCTCGGACACGGATTAGTCGTTATCGGTGGTGAACATGCGTACGGGCCTGGTGGCTATACCGATACCGCCTTGGAACGCGTGCTTCCTGTAGAAATGACACCACGCGAACAGAAGGATACTGTTGCTATCCTCTTTGTGTTGGATACGTCGGGGAGCATGGCAAATTATGTTGATGGACAACGGCGTAAAATTGATCTTGCCATTGCAGGTATCAGTGCCGGTATTGACAATCTTGAAGAGGATGACGTTGCCGGGATCATCAGTTTCAGCGCAGGCAAGGATGCTCATGTCGTCTCCAAGCTCACATCTAATCGCGATACGCTACTGCAAACTATTGGAAAACTCAAACCGACAGGTGGCACAACGCTGATGAAAGAAGCGATCGAAGAAGCGGGCGAAATGCTCAAAGCAAACGACGCAAAACGCAAGCACATCATTCTTTTATCGGACGGTAAATCCGACGATACAAAATCCGATTTTCTGGAGTTAACAGCGCAATTTGCCGAAGCACGTATCAGCATCACGGCTATTGGGATAGGTGATGCCAATGCGGAACTTCTCACGGCGCTTACAGATGCCAGCAACGGACACTTTGTCCCCGTTGAAAACCTACAAGAACTGCCGACAGTCTTGACGGAAGCTGTCCGAGAAACGCAGCGTTACATCGTTCAAGAACCGTTCCAACCTATTCTTGCAGACCCAAATGAACCAATTGTGCAGGACATCGGGACCCTACCACGACTTCACGGCTACATCGCAACAACGAAGAAGGATATCGCGCAGGTCTTCATCCATTCGCATAAAGATGAACCGATTCTTGCGGGGTGGAATATCGGATTGGGGAAAGCGATCGCATGGACATCGGACGTTAAACCGGCATGGGCAAAAGAATGGATTCCGTGGCACAATTTTGGGAAATTTTGGGGGCAGTCTGTCAATTGGGTGCTTCCCGCTGCGGACGTAGGTGCCGACTTTGATCTTACTGTATCGCTCCACCACGGTGCCGCTGAAGTTAGCATTGATACACAAACACCGTCACAGGTTTCCACTTACGAGGTTCGCGTTGCTGGCCCGAATGGGACAAGCGAACCCATTGAAATGCAACAGAGGACGTTGAGGCGTTACAACGGCACATTTCAGGTGCCTAACAGCGGATCTTACATCGTTACTGCACAGCGTGAGGGTGATGGTCGCAAACGCACCGAGGTCCTGTCACTCCCTTATCCGGTGGAATACACGGAATTTGAGGTCAATACCAATTTGCTAAAAACGCTTGCATCGGAGACTGCTGGTATTTACGAACCCACGCCGTCCCAGATAGCATCACCGGCAGGCGCGCCCATCGAAAGCCGCGTCCCGCTTGCCCAAGCGTTATTGGTTATTGCCGCCATCCTCTTTGTGTTGGAGATGATTCTCCGACGCTACAGTATAGCGAATAGATATATTGCTGAATTTCTTGGACGGTTGCGTGGACAGTCTATGAACAAGTCGGTAGATGTACAGATGGACACCGCGCCTTCAGCCGAACGCGTTACAGGAGACACAGCCTCTGTCCAGTCAACAGAAGCGTCAATGACCCGATTATTAGCTGCCAAGAGACGCGCGCGTTGATGCTGGATTGTCAGTGTGTGAATTTTGTTAGGAGAGGTGAACTATTGAGATGTAGGTTGCGATGTACTGGATTGCGTTTGGGATTGGTTTTTAAGATGTGGTATCTGCTTAATACTTTCTTGTGCCACTTGATAATACTGAGGCAAAATTTCAATACCAGCGGAATTTCTTAACAACGTTTGCGCGACCTGACACGTCGTACCGGAACCCGCAAATGGATCAAGCACCCAATCATCTTCTTTCGTAAACAACTTGATAAACCATTCTGGTAGTGCTTTCGGAAAAACGGCACTATGCTTTCGATTCCCCGTTTCGGTTGCTAAGTGCAAAACATTTGTCGGATACGCCATTTTTCGATCCAACCAATTTGAGACGTTCTTGCCGAATCCGCTTCCGACTTTCGAGGTATCCCGATTCTGATCTGTCTTACTAAGTTTTTTTAACCTTTTCTCCGCCCAATCTCCCATCGGCACCATAACCTCCTCTTGATACATATTGAATTTTCTGGTTTTATTAAACTGCAAACATCTCTCCCAAGCATCTCTGAAACGATTTGGCCACTTGCCCGGATAGGAGTTTTTCTTATGCCAGACGAACTCCTCTGTCCACAACCACCCTTGTCTTTTCATTTCAAGTATCAACTCAATGACATAAGTGTGCCGTTCCCCGTTAACGGCTTTCTCCTTAATGTTCAGAATGAATGTACCAGATGGTTTGAGGACTCTCAAAAATTCTTCGGCACGCGGTAGAAACCAATTGACATATTCATCGGGCCTGATTCCGCCATACGTTTTGGATCGCCGGTCCGCATACGGGGGAGAGGTCATAATTAGGTCAAATGAATCGTCATCAAAATTGGTCAGGACCTCTAAACAATCCCCAAGATAAAAGTCTGTTTTTATTGCTGTCATTCGATGATTTACCTTTATGCGGTGAATATAACGTTTTACCCATCGTACTTCACGATATAAATGGTAGATTTACCCCAAAATGCTATCGTACGCTACTGCAAGCAGCTACCCATATAATACCATGCCTGCTAAGGGAAATCAAGCAGAAAGATTTTAACCAGAACTTACGTATTACATGATGCTGAAGCACCAATGAAGATGGATCAATAGGATAGGTTGGATTGAATGATAGAGAGTGAAACCCTACATCTCAATCAAACCTAAATTTGTATTATGAAGTGTTGGGTTTCACGCGTATTTGGAAGGTTTTAAGCAGCAGAGACCCGATTATTAGCCGCCAAGAGACGTGCCCGTTGATGCTGCATTCCAGAGCATGTCAGACCGCTGCCGAATCTGGTGCCAAGGTCCGGTGACCGCCAGTGTAATTCCGGGACTCTGGATATTCACAAAGAGGGTCGTTCCATCGGGTGAGAAGGTCGCACCTGCGAGTTCGGATAGATTACCAGCGTTCCGCGCGAAACGGTAGAGGTTACCCTCTGGTGTTACGCCGATTAGAAACTCCTCATTTGGACCATCTTCGCAGATAATCAGATCGCCCCACGGTGTGACCGTCAGGTTATCTGCGTTTTCCATGAGATTGTTGTCGTTTGGTTCAATAAAGAGTTCAATAGTCCCTGGTTCCTGTTCCTCGCGGCTTGTGCCTTCGTACGGACTCGGTATATATCTCCAGATTTGCCCTTTGTATTCAATACCGCCATTCGTGCAGGCAATGTAGAACTCTCCGTTCCGTTGATTATCGCCGTACCATATCCCTTCACCGCGTGCGAACTTCGCTGCTTCTTTACCTGCGGTTCCCTGATAGCGAAGGTCATCGTCCGGTGATTCCACATTCTCAATATCTATCCATTCAACAGCAAGCGTTTCTCCCACGGGTACTGGATTATACGTCCACCAGAAGACTTTTTGACTCCGGTCTCGCCAGTTTCGGGTATCTGCTCCCTTGAGGTCCCGGATTTTCAGTGCTTGCAGCTTGCCGCCTGCAGCGAGTTCGCCCGGTTTCTCAGGGATAAAACGATAGATTAAACTATCTCCTCTGTCTTCGGTTTGATAGACGATGCCAGTTTTGGGGTCAACGGCGACAGCCTCATGATTGAAACGTCCCATTGCTTTCAACGGGATTGGGTCGGCTAATCCTATGTCAGGAGAGGCTGGCACCTCAAAATTGTACCCGTGGTCCACTTCATAAGTGTTCTCTTTTTCAAATTTCTGCATAGTCTCTTCACAGGTAATCCAGGTATTCCAAGGCGTGAGCCCGCCAGCACAATTCCGGATCGTTCCTGTCAGACTTAAGAAATGTTTCTCCAACGTCTGTGTCCGTGTGTCATAGACCAGCGTCGTTGTCCCACCGAGGCACGGCAGTTCGCCTGATCCAGCGTCATAGAATTTGCCGATAGCGGCACGCTCAAACTTTTCGTTATTCCATCCGAAGGGTCCGACGGTTTTGGCAGTAGCAACCAATTCGTGATTTCGGACGAGGATCGTTTTGCCGTTGGGACCGGGGAAAGCCGCCATGCCGTCGTGTCCGCCCGGCACCCAAAGCCCATCATCCATCTGTTCACCTGTTCTCGAAAAAGCGTGGGCGGTAAATCCTTCAGGGAGGTCCAAGAGACGGTTGGCACTCGGCTCGAATTGGAATGGAGGTGGAGGTCTAAAGCCCGGCACTTTTTGAATGAGGGTACGGCTACACCCTAAAAATCCGAGACTCACTGCTGCAGCTGTAGTCGCGAGCGCGCCGGAGCGTAGAAACTGCCGTCGAGATAATTTGTTCTTCATAAAGCTCCTCATCGAGCGAACGTTAAAGAGGTCATTGGAAGTTTATATTGCAGACGGAATGCTTTTTTTCACATATAAAGTATAATCTTAATATTTTACAATACTTTTGAGATTATTTCAAAAGTTTATTACAAACTCGGGACTAAACGGATTTTCCGCAGGCCGGTGGCTGTCAATTTAGCGGTTTTTGATGGCGTTCGGTCTCTATCGCACCATAGGTGTCAATTTTAGAGAAACAGACATATTTTTTAGTCCCGTAGGGACGGCATCTGTGTAGACACATATTGTTAGAAGACCTTGAACCCCGTAGGATCTATAGAAACTTCGCTATTATACAGATGCCGCCCCTACGGGGAAACCGAAGGTTTAGGTTCATACGCGTACTACATAGATACCGTCGCTACGCGACTCAAGAGGGTTTTGAAATCTTCAAGGTTTCCTCTTAGAACCCGGTTCGGTTGGAATGCAGGTCGCATTTGGGTGTGTACACCGCAAAACCGAACCTACCGGACCTGGAAGATCGCTAAATTGACACCTATGGTGCGGTTCCAAACCGTGAAGAAATCCGCAGAAACACCCAAGCAAAAACCCCTATCAAATACCCCAAGCAAAAACCCTACCGGGCCTGGGGGTCAAAATTGGACGAAAAAACCGAAAACTGAATTGCTCTGGGACTGATGGAAAGTAATCTTGACAATACAACGGGGTTGTGTTAAAATTTATTTTTGTAAATCCAATATACACAGGAGACGAACGCGACATGGAGAACCATCCGTATGCCCCGGCGGAAATAGAACCGTATTGGCAAGCCGAGTGGCAAAAAAAAGAAGCATTTAAAGTTCCAAACGACATCGAAATACTGAAAACCAAGCCGAAATTTTATGTGCTTGGTATGTTCCCGTACACTTCAGGTGCCGGACTTCACATGGGGCATGCCAAAAACTACGTGCCGACCGATGTGCTCGCAAATTTCCGGCGGATGCAAGGCTATCATGTCATGCACCCAATGGGATGGGATGCCTTCGGACTTCCCACGGAGCGGTATGCAGTGCGAGAAAATGAGCATCCAGCACACGTTACAAAACGGAACACAGAAACATTTCAGCAGCAGATCCAACGCATCGGTCTCTCTTACGACTGGTCCCGCAAAATTGACACCTCTCTACCTGAATATTATAGATGGACGCAATGGATTTTCCTCCGACTCTATGAAAAAGGCTTAGCATATCTCGCCGATGTACCGGTCAATTGGTGTCCAGCGTTAGGCACTGTCCTCTCAAATGAAGAGGTAAAAGACGGTAAATACGTTGAAACCGAAGACCCTGTTGAACGCCGCCTCATGCACCAGTGGATGCTCAAAATTACGGCTTATGCGGAACGGCTGTTGGAAGACTTAGATTTATTGGATTGGCCCGAGGGGCTCAAAGAGATGCAACGCCACTGGATTGGTAAGTCAGAAGGCGCGGACATCACTTTCAATATCAAAGATAGCGATGAGACGTTCACCGTTTTTACGACGCGTCCAGATACACTCTTCGGCGCGACCTATTGCGTATTGGCACCTGAACACCCACTCGTCTCCGAGATAACACACCCTGATGCCGCGGCTGGTGTTGAGGCTTATGTCAAGGACGCTGTCAACAAATCTGATCTTCAACGTACGGATCTCGCTACAGAGAAAACAGGAGTCTTCACAGGTGCTTATGCGATTCACCCGTGTAACGACACGCCTATCCCGATCTGGGTTGCGGATTATGTGCTCATGACTTACGGTACGGGTGCAATCATGGCTGTGCCGGGTCACGATGAACGCGACCACGAATTCGCTTCAACTTTTGGTATCCCTATCGTTGAAGTTATCAAGGGCGGTGAAAAGCCGATTGCAGAGGCACCTTTTGAAGGAGACGGTGTCTGCGTCAATTCCGGTTTCCTCAACGGCTTGCAGGTTGCTGAGGCGAAAGAGAAGATGATTGCTTGGCTTGAAAGTGAAGAAAAAGGGGCGCGTCAGGTGCAGTACCGTCTGCGGGATTGGCTCTTCTCGCGGCAACGGTATTGGGGTGAACCTTTCCCGCTGGCACACCTTGAGGACGGGACTATTGTTCAACTGCCAGACGAAGCACTGCCAGTCGAGCTGCCGCCGATTGATGCCTATAAGCCGACGGCAGACGGTAAACCGCCACTTGCGCGCGCCGATGCGGAATGGTTGAAGGTAACACTCCCCGATGGCAGCGTTGCCACACGAGAAACGAACATTATGCCGCAATGGGCAGGCTCTTGCTGGTATTACCTCCGCTTCCTCGATGCACACAATACCGAGGCACCTTTCGACACAGCACTTGAACGCTACTGGATGCCGGTAGACCTCTACATGGGGGGTGCCGAGCATGCTGTCTTGCACCTGCTCTATGCCCGTTTTTGGCATAAAGTGCTTTACGATGCTAAGTTGGTCTCCACGCAAGAACCCTTCCAAGGCTTGCTCAACCAAGGCACGATTCTTGCTGAATCTTACCAAGACGCTGCGGGCAAATACTATTATCCGCACGAAGTTGAGCAGAACGATGAAAGAGTCGTTGCGAAAACCTCTGGCGTGCCGCTCGAAACACAAATGGAGAAGATGTCTAAATCGCGCTTTAACGTCATCAATCCGAATGACGTTATTGACAATTACGGCGCGGATGCGCTCCGTCTCTATCTGCTGTTTATCGGACCCGTCACAGCAAGCACACCGTGGCAAGACGCTGGTGTAGAGGGGGTCTACCGGTTCCTGCAACGCATCTGGCGGCTTGTTATTGATGAAGACAGCGGTGAACTCAGCGAAAAGTTGACCGATACTGCGGGGACAACAGATCCCGAACTCTGGCGCGAACTCCATAAGACCATCAAGCAGGTAACGGAGGACACCGAATCCATTGACAAAATGAACACTGCGATTAGTCAGATGATGATCTTTGTTAACACTGCTACACAGGCGAAATCGCTATCGAAGGAGACCTTGAAAATTTTTCTGCATCTGCTTTCGCCTTATGCGCCACACGTTGCGCAGGAGTTGTGGCATCGTCTCGGTGAAACAGGCTTCATCGCACACGAACAGTGGCCCACGCACGACGCATCCGTTCTGACGAGTGCGACTGTAACCATTATTGCTCAAGTCAATGGGAAACTCCGCAATCGGCTCCAACTCCCTGCCGATGCAACCGATAAAGAGATTGAAGAAGCCGCACTTGCCGATGAACGGGTACAGCGATTTGTTGAAGGAAAACCGATTCGGAAGGTCATCGTCGTGCCGAACCGTCTGATTAACATCGTTGTTTAATAGTTATCAGTCGTCAGTACGGTTTTTCTGCGAAAAACCTTTCAGTCGTCAGAAAGAGAAACTTTAGAACTATCAAAAACCTCTTGTAACTGATAACTGTTAACTGATAACTAATAGTTTGTCACATCTAAACCGATAGATGGTTCGTAGTGGCGCAATTTATTGCGCTTTAGGACGTGCGATGAATCGCACTACTACGAACCAGGTTCACCTTTCATTTGAATGTTGACAGACTACTAAGTACTAAAAAGGTGGACGTATGCGTATCAAGTGTGTGATGAGTGTGTTCATATTGGTTGTTATGTTCGGTGGTGGTGTGTCAGCAGACGATAGTGCGGGTAAGTTGGTCTTTGCGATCCGTGAGCCGCTGCTGAATGAAGACGGTTTCCGAGCTGCAACACGGTCGCTGGAGAAAGGCAGAGATAGAGAAAAATGGTGGGAATTCTATCAGTATAACATCTGTACGATGAACCCGGATGGCACAGATTTCCGCCGACTCACGAATGACGCGGTTTCGCGTAACCCGCGATGGTCAGCAGATAGGGAACGCATTGCTTACATATCTGGACTGGACGGGGCAGAATCGCTATATGTGATGCGGGCAGATGGTACTGAGAACAAGCGACTCATCAAGAAACAGTATGACATTCACGATTTCTGGTGGTCTCCGTTAAGTCACGCCCTTCTGATTGTCGTCGAGATTGACCGTCCGAAAGATCGGCTGGAAAATTGGGAAGTAACGGTTGATGGCAAAATAAAGCGGTGGCGGAGCGAGCGGTGGGCAATGGGATGGCTACATTGGGATGCGAAAGGTGAAAAGGTTAAAGAACCGAAAAGGAGAGTGCTTGAAGTGTTGCCGAAGGGAACGAAATGGCCCGAGTGGTCACCAGACCGCAAATGGATCGCGTTTACAACCGAGGGGCTTCTCGCGCTTGCAGAACCGGATGTTGTCAGTATGAGTCGGAAATGGTTTCTGCAACGCGACGAACCGCCGTGTCAAAACATTGAAGAGTGGTCGCCAGATGGCAAACAGCTTCTATTTTATGGGTCAGGCGAGATCTGCGTTGCCACTGTAGAGCAGGGACGCTTTAAGGACTATCAGAATCTCAGTCTTTACCCAGGACGGGACGCAACATGGAGTCCGGACGGAAGTCGGGTTGCCTTTATTGGTCAGAATCCGGATGGACGACGCACCAGCGAAATCTTCATCTTAGATGTTGGAACCGGCAAAATGGAGCAGATTACCTCAACAACTTACGATTACTTTGATCTACATTGGCGATAAATCAAACTAAACCTAAATGGCAGTCAGGAGCCGACTAAATAATTATTCTATGACAGATTCTACACTTGTTAATAATGAAGAGAGCGTTAACGGAAGCGTTTCGATTATTCCATTGGGAGGCTTAGGTGAATTCGGTCTCAACATAATGGTGTACGAAACCGAGAATGACCTTATTGTCATTGATACCGGTTTCATGTTGCCAAATTCAGATATGCCCGGTGTCGATCTAATATTCCCCGATATCCACTATCTAATTGAACGACAAGAAAAGATTCGTGGCATCCTCCTAACGCATGGACACGAAGATCATATAGGTGCCTTAGCCTACGTCCTGCGACAGTTGGATGTACCCGTTTACGGCACGCAACTCACGCTCGCGATTGCAAGCGGACGGCTGCGCGAATATGGTGTCCTCGGTAAGGCACAACTCAGGACGATTGCCCCCGGCGATACAGTTGAATTGGGCGATTTTACCGCTGAATTCATCCATGTCACGCACAGCATTCCAGATTCCGTAGCAATTGCGCTCCGGACACCGACGGGTGTGATCGTCCATACAGGCGATTTCAAGTTTGACATGACACCTATTGATGGGAAATTGAGTGATGTTCAGACGCTGGCGCGTTTAGGGTCGGAAGGTGTACAGATGCTCGTCTCCGACAGCACAAACGCAGAACGACCCGGACAGACACCCTCTGAACGGACTATCTATGATACGATAGACCATATCTTTCAGAGGACCGAGCAGAAACTATTTCTCTGTACCTTCTCCTCAAGTCTGCACCGTATCCAACAATTCATTGATCTGGCAAATGTACACCGGCGACTTGTTGCCGTCAGCGGACGTTCTCTTATTAACAATGTGCGCACCGCTTCCGAACTCGGTTACCTTCACCTGAACCCGGACCACTTGATTGATGCCCGCGACGCGTCTATGTTCCAACCGCACGAGGTTGTGATTTTAAGTACCGGCAGTCAAGGTGAACCGCGCTCCGCCTTAGCATTGATGGCACTCGATAACCATCCGTTTTTAAAGGTAGAACAAGGCGATACCGTCGTCATCTCTGCCCGAATTATTCCCGGTAACGAAAAGGCTATCGGGAATGTGAGGAATCATCTGCTCAGACGCGGCGCGAAGATATACCACGAACGCAATGCCGATGTTCACGTTTCAGGACATGGGTCAAGCGAAGATCTGAAGTTGATGATCAACCTTTTGCATCCCAAGTTTTTTATGCCGATGCACGGTGAATACCAAAACCTTGTGCGGCACGCCGAACTCGCCGAATCTGTCGGAATTCCGAGTGAGAACATTACAGTTGCTGAAGATGGGGAACTCATCTACCTGACACCTGAGACGTGTGAAGTCTTCGGACGCGAGGGACGTTCTGGCCGTGTGCTTGTTGATGGTAAGCCGGAAATTGAACTTGAGGATATTGTCTTACGCGACCGTATCCATCTCTCCGAAGAGGGTATCCTCGTCCCTGTTATTGTTCTGCACAGCGATACCCCTACGGGTACAGACGAGGACAGCAATGTGGAAGCGCAGCCTACTGATGGAGATGCTGATAACACTAAAACAGCACTAAACACCGGACAGATAGAAATTATCTCACGTGGATTTGTCTACATGGATAAATCGGAGGAGCTCATAGAAGAGGCGAAAGAGATTACCCGAAAGGTCATCGGAAACCTGAGCGATGAACAGATGCACGAAACGGAGATTGTCCAAGATGAAGTACGAGGCGCGCTCCGTCGGTTCTTCTCCAAACAGATGCAACGCACCCCGCTCATCTTCCCGGTCGTCATGCGGGTTTGATAGTTATTGGTTATTAGTTGTCAGTCATTGGTTAAAGAGGACTCTGATTTAACAGTCCGCTCTTAACTGATAACTGATAACTGAAAACTGCAACTCCAAAAGGAAAGGAACAGATTAAATTGAAATTATTCACATGTATCGTGGCGATTGCCGCCTTGATAGTGGGTTTCTCCGGCTGTGAGCGGATACCCCAAATTACGCAACCAGCCACACCGCAGGTAGACGATAAAAGCGATGCAATTTCCATTGGCGTTGTTTTACCATTGACGGGGCACTTGGCTTCCGCAGGCGAACTCATGAAACAAGGCTTCGACCTCGCTCTCAGTGAAATTAATAACGGACAACTCGGTAGTCCGCAATTCAAGTTTATTATTGAAGACGATGCGAGTACGCCAGAGGGTGCGGTTGCTGCTTTCAATAAACTGATTCATGAAGACGGCGTGTCTGTTATTCTCGGACCTGCGACGTCAAGCGCGACGGAGGCGGCTTTCCCCGTTGCTCATGAAAATCGGATTGTCGCAATTAGCCCAACAGCGGGGAAACGTGGGCTTGGCGCGATCAGTGACTTTGTCTTCCGTATCCCGCTCGCGACAGATGTTGTGGTCGCTAAAGGCATCCCGGTAACACACGCGAAACTCGGCTATCAACGCGTGGCTACGATGTATGACGAAACCGATGGCTTCTCCACAGATAGAGACAAGGCATTGCAGGAAGCATTTACTGTGAACGGCATTGAGGTACTCACCACTGAAATCTTCCAGAGTGGCGTTACCGATTTCTCGGCGCAATTAACCCGAATACAGGCGTTGAATCCCGATGCAATCTTTGTTTCGGCGTTGCCACCGGAAAAACCGTTGATACTGGTTCAAGCGGACGAACTCGGCATATCCGTTCCGTTTATTGTGAGCTCATTAACCAATGTTGAGGTAGCAGCCGCAGGTGCCGCCGCTGAGGGCGCAATCACTTTTATCGATTGGCTCCCCACAGACGACACCCCTGGAAATCAAGCCTTTGTTCAGAACTACAGCGCGATTTACGGGATGGAGCCAAACGCCTTTGCTGCTGCGTCGTATGCCACTGCCTATATTTTAGCGGAGGCGATTCAGAACGCGCAATCAACCGATTCAGTCTTGATTCGAGATGCGCTGTCGAATATTATGGACTTTGACACAGTATTTGGTAAGTTCTCTTTTAATGCCGACGGGGACGCTGTGTATGCGCCGGGGGTACTGGTCGTCAAAGACGGTACATTGCAACCTTTTGAGTAAAGGATAACTCGCTATATAAGTTCTGGAAATCTACAAGTCTAATTCTATTGGAAGCGTATAAAAATATGAAAAAAAAGACAATGTACGAAAAAATATGGGAGGCGCATCTGGTACGCGCCTCCGCAGACGAGGTGCCGATCCTCTATATCGACACACACCTCGTTCATGAAGTCACATCCCCACAAGCGTTTGAGGGGTTGCGGCTCAACAATCGGAAGGTACGCCGTCCCGATTTGACGTTCGCGACGATGGATCACAACGTCCCGACAACGGATAGATCGCTGCCTATTACGGATCTGATTGCAGCGAAACAGATGGAGACGCTGGCGGAAAACTGTGCTGAGTTTGACATCCCGCTCTATGACATTGATAGTCCTGAACAAGGCATTGTCCACGTCATCGGACCCGAACTCGGTATCACGTTGCCCGGCACAACCATCGTCTGCGGCGATAGCCATACCTCAACGCACGGCGCACTCGGTGCACTTGCATTCGGTATCGGTACAAGCGAGATTGAGCATGTGCTCGCGACGCAATGTCTCTTACAACAGAAATCGGAAACCTTTGAGATTCGGATTGATGGCACGCTCCCTTACGGTGTAACCGCTAAAGACATCATCCTCGCAATTATCGGGCATATCGGTATTGACGGCGGCAACGGTGCCGTGGTTGAGTACACAGGTTCTGCAATTCGCTCCCTTAGCATTGAGGAACGGATGACTGTCTGCAATATGTCAATTGAGGCAGGTGCGCGCGCCGGTATGATCGCACCCGACGATACCACCTACGAATACATTGCTGGCAAACGTTTTGCACCGAAAGGCGAAGACTTTGATGCAGCAGTCGAAAACTGGAAGCAGCTTCCGACTGACGGAGGTGCAACTTACGACCGAACGCTCATACTCGACGCAGCGGACATCGCACCGCAGGTAACATGGGGCACAAATCCCGGTATGGTGACGGATGTGACAGGACACGTCCCAGATCCAGCAGACATGGCGACAGCCGACGAAAAGACTGCTACCGAACACGCTTTGGCATATATGGACCTCCAACCCGGTACCCCGATAACGGATATTCCGGTGGACAGGGTTTTCATCGGTAGCTGCACCAACTCCCGTATCAGTGATTTACGGGCTGCTGCGGAAGTCGCCAAAGGCAGGAAAGTCGCAGAGAATATTAGCGCGATGGTCGTCCCCGGTTCGCAGGCAGTCAAACGCCAAGCCGAAGCAGAGGGACTTGACAAGGTTTTCCGTGAAGCAGGCTTTGAATGGCGCGAGGCGGGTTGTAGTATGTGCCTCGGCATGAACCCGGACACCCTGAGTCCAGGACAACGCTGCGCCAGTACATCGAACCGGAATTTTGAAGGCAGACAGGGCAAAGGCGGACGCACGCATCTCGTCAGTCCACAGATGGCAGCTGCGACTGCTGTAACGGGTCGTTTTGTTGATATCCGAAAGTTTCAGTAGGGAGCGTGGAAGACTGGAAAATTGGAAGGTGGATATTTTTTTCCAACCCCAATATTAGGAAAATAGGGAGGTAACAATGGAATCTACCATCATTGAAAAAATCAGGGAGCTTCCTCCGGAACTCCAAGAAGAAGTCATCAATTTCATTGATTTCCTACGAACAAAAAAAAGTTCTAAACGGAAGAAAAAGCCAAATTTGGAATGGATTGGCGGATTAAAAGCGTATCGTGACCAGTTTACGGCTCTCGAACTTCAGAAAAAAGCGTCAGATTGGAGGGATTAATGGAAGCATTTAAAGAACACGTTGGATTTGTTGTCCCACTCGACCGGATTAATGTTGATACCGACCAGATTATCCCGAAGCAGTTCCTGAAACGGATTGAACGGACAGGTTTCGGTGAATTTCTCTTTAACGACTGGCGTTACCTTGAAAATGGTGATCCAAACCCAGAATTCGTGCTGAACGATCCGCGTTACGCAAACGCAAGTATCCTCATTGCTGGCGCGAATTTCGGTTGCGGAAGCTCGCGTGAGCACGCACCGTGGGCACTCCAGCAGTACGGTTTTAAAGCGATCCTCGCACCTTCGTTTGCGGATATTTTCCGTAACAACTGCTACAAAAACGGTATCCTCCCGATAGCCTTGCCTGCAGACGTTATTACCTCGCTCAGTCAAGAGGCGCACGACACCGAAGGCTACCAGGTGATGGTAGACTTGGAAGCGCAATCAGTGATATGTCCGGATGGCACGGCGCACACTTTTGAGATCGGAGATTTTGAGAAGTATTGCTTGCTGAACGGACTCGATGAAATCGGTTGGACATTGCAATATGAAGCGGACATCACCGCTTATGAAAACCGATAGTTTTGTTTTCGGGTCGAGATCTATGGGATATATTTTGAAAACTAAATTGTGGTAAAATTAAAATGGAGGTGAAAGATGGAATACCATTCAAAAATAAGAGCTACCTACAAAAACGGAGTGATTGAACCGCTGGATAGGATCAGTCTCCCCGAAGGGCAAGCACTTGAGGTTGAAATCAAAGCTTTTCCCTCCATCCGATCTGAACTCTCTCGTGATCAAAAGAGAGCATTGATTCAGAAGATTTGCGGCTCAATGAAAGGTACATGGGGAAATACTGTTGAAGAAATTGATGCGTATATCCAATCAGAAAGGAACTCATGGGATCGGGAATTTTAGATTCCAGTTTTTCCAGACGCTAGCAGTAAAATTTGAACAAACCAGGCACTTGTAGGTTAACCATAACAGTGCCTGTTTTCATCTTAATCCAGTGATGTTGCGGAAACCTTGAAGACTTCAAAAACCTCTTGAATACCGTCTCGGTTTCCCGGATCTGGTAGGTTCGGTTTCCTAACCAAACCGGCTACGACCGAGCATCCTGGTAGGTTCGGTTTCCTAACCGAACCGAATAATGAGAAATCAAATATGACAACCCTTTCCAAATACCGCAGTGGCAATCGATCCAAAGGCAGAGTCTCAATACCGGGGGTATATTACCATATCATTATTTGCATACATCACCGGCAGAAGATTCTCGCGAACAACACAATTGCGTCCATTATCTTTGATACATTTGATTGGTTAGAAACAGAGAACCGCCTTGAATGGATATGCATCATGGTAATGCCGGATCATATACACGCGGTTATCAAACTTGGAGAAGGACAGACGCTCTCAAAAGTCTTGCATTCCCTGAAACTCTTCACTGCCCGCCAAATTAACAAGCATCTATCCCGAAAGGGAGATCTTTGGCAGAAAGGCTACACCGACTGGGGGCTTCGGAAGGAGGCAACCTTAAACAAAACTATTTACTATTGCTACATGAACCCTGTAAGAGAGGGTATAGTGGCATCATCGCGAGATTATCCGTATTGGCGTTGTAAATTCGAGATGGAATAATTGCCGGTATAGTGGAGATGAAGAAGGTTTCGGTGCCGTATCCGGTTCGGTTAGGAAACCGAACCTACCGGGCCTGGGGTATTGCTAAATTGACACCTATGGGCACACCGCAAAACCGCACCATAAGTGTCAATTTAGGGATTTTTCACGACTTTTTAGAACGGTTATTATACACATGCCGCCCTTACAGGGCTTGGATGTTTTTTGACCACACGCTGCTATAAACATAACGTCCCTACGGGACTAAAGAGGTTTTTGAAGTCTTCAAGGTTTCCGCGTAGAATCCGGTGCGGTTGGGAAACCGAACCTACCGGCCTGGGGTATTGCTAAATTGACACCTATGGGTACACCGCAAAACCGCACCTACCGGTCCGAGGGTCGCGATGGTTATTTTTCTTAAATTGACACCTGCCGGGTCTTAACCGACAACCATTTTTTATTTTTTTATAGGAGGAATGAACAATGGCTCACTTTTTTTCGGAAGCAAGCCGGACTTTCAGCGAATACTTGCTTTTACCCAACTTAACGACGAAGGATTGTATCCCTGAAAACGTTGTCCTGAGAACCCCTCTCGTGAAGTTTAAAGTGGGGCAACAATCGTCTCTGGAAGTGAATATCCCGTTTGCTTCTGCGATCATGCAAGCCGTTTCGGATCACAATTTAGCAATTGCACTCGCAAGACAGGGCGGGATATCCTTTATTTATGGGTCCCAAAGTATTGAAGAGCAGGCAGCAATGGTACGGACAGTTAAAAGTCACAAAGCAGGCTTTGTCGTCAGCGACTCAAATTTAAAGTGTGATAGCACGATAGCAGATGTTGTGAAACTCACCGAAGAAACAGGACACTCGACGATCCCCATAACCGAAGATGGTTCGTCTTCAGGAGAACTTTTCGGACTCATAACGGATAAGGACTATAGATTAAGTCGAGTGGATTTAAATACGAAAGTCAGCGAATTGATGACACCGTTTCCGCAACTGATTGTCGGGCAAAAGGGCATTACGATTGAAGCTGCCAATGATCTCATTTGGAAACACAAGATTAATTGTCTGCCAATTGTTGATGAAGATCGTAAACTGGTACATCTGGTCTTTAGGAAAGATTACGATGACCACAAGAAAAATCCGCTTGAATCCGTAGATTCACAGAAAAGACTTGTCGTCGGTGCCGGAATTAATACAAGAGATTATAAAGAGAGAGTACCCGCCTTAGTAGCAGCAGGCGTTGATGTTATTTGTGTTGATTCTTCTGAAGGGTATACAGAATGGCAATCAGACACTATTCAATTTATTAAAGATACGTACGGTGATGCTGTGAAAGTGGGCGCTGGGAATGTCGTTCATGGGGATGCGTTTATGTATTTGGTAGAAGCCGGTGCCGATTTTATAAAGGTAGGCATCGGCGGCGGTGCGATTTGTATAACACGGGAACAGAAAGGGATTGGTTGTGGGCAAGCGACTGCCGTTATTGAAGTCGCCCGGCAAAGGGATTTGTATTTGAAGGAGACCGGTGTTTACGTGCCAATTTGCTCAGATGGCGGTATCTTCCAAGATTATCATATCGGTTTGGCACTTGCTATGGGTGCCGATTTCGTGATGATGGGCAGATATTTCGCGAGATTTGATGAAAGTCCAAGTAAGCTCAGAAAATTGGGTATGAATACGGTGAAAGAGTATTGGGGGGAAGGCACAAAACGCGCAGCCAATTGGCAACGTTACCACGAAGGCGGCGGTACAGAATTATTGTTCGAGGAGGGTGCCGATGCTTATGTGCCTTATGCAGGAAAGATGAACGATAATTTGAAAACGACGCTCGCAAAGATCCGGTCGCTTATGTGTAATTGCGGGGCGATATCGCTACCGGAATTTCGTCAAAAGGCGAGATTCATGTTAGTCTCTTCGGCAAGTATTCGCGAAGGCGGTGTTCACGACATTATCCCAAGAACGACACAGGATGGGTAACCAGTAGGTTGGGTTGAACGGTGTTGAGAAAGTATATGTCGGTATGCCAAGACCGTCAAATCCAACTTGTCGGCATATACCTCCAAAAACGTAGTGAAACCCAACTTGAGATCCTGATGTGTCGGTAAAGCGCGAATGCGTTGGGTTTCTCTGTGTTTTCTGTTTGGCGTGCCGTCTCTGGTGTGGGTTGCGTCTTGTGTTAGTTTTCAGGGTTTTGAGAGTCTCCGTTCAACCCAACCTACGGGAGGATACTCTTTATTTTTGTACTACTTTGAATCCGTTGATGGTGGCAGTTTATAGACACCCCATCGTACCTTCACAATTTCACCGGCATCCAAGAGACGCGTGAGTTCGTTTCTGATCGAGGTCGGATGACCTTCAATCGCATCAACGAGTTCTGATGCCCTTTTCTCGCCATTCGCCAGCAGAGAGAAAATCTGTTCTCGGAAAAGCACACGTGGAATGTTCCCGCCCCTGAGTTTATTCAACACTCGGTACGCCTGTCTTGCGGAACACCCTAAAATGCGTTCCACTTCCGTTCTATGGGTGTCCGCGGTTATGTGAGCACGTTCAATTTCAAAACGTTCGCGTATGGCTATCGTCTCCGGGAGTTTGTCTAATCCACCCGCAACCTCAAAATCTTCCCAATCGAAGAGAAGTACCTCAGGTCTGTCGGTAATGTCCGGCAATCGGACGCTTGTAACCAACACAACCGTTTTACCCGACAAGCGGTTCAGCCCCGTAAGCCCTACAATTTCTGAAAGATGCCCAACAGTATGCTGTTCATAAACACGCTGGACGCGTTCATCTTTATACCGATAAGGCTCCGTATCTGTCTCATACGAGAGCGGTCTTTCGTCGGTGCCATACAGTATCTGTGACCGCCGCCAAATGATACCCGGTGCCCAATGCGGCGTACCGACGATCCAAACAACCTGTGCTTCTTCAAAAGCGGACGCGAACCTGTTCAACTCTTTGAAATGCGATACAAGACAGACATTCTCTATTTCCAAAATATCTTTCAACTGTTTGACAATCGGCAGATAAGTGACGATCGCATGCTTGACACTTGAGTCGCGTTCAATTTCTGACCGGATACCCGAGAAAATGCGCTGCCCTGTTTCAGACACGCCGCTAACATTCCAATTGTGATAGTATTCTAAAAGCGTTTCGTGCGAATAAGTGTCTGTCCGTATCTGAAAAACCTTGTTCCCCGCGACCCACGCCGTCGGTTTCAGGCGCGTCACTTCAATTTCTGTATGCGGAAACGCTTGGCGGACATCTCGTTCGGTGAGGCTTGATGACATTAACAGCAGCCGTTTGACACGCCGATGCAACACCGGCGGCACCCAAAACTTTAGGGCGTTCTGATACCAGATCATCGGTGCATCGGCATCCCGCTTATAATACGCAAAAAAATGCTGCAACCGGTGCCAAAACGTCCAATCTGGATCCGAAACGGATGCACGCGCCGACACCGTGCCGGTCACGTTCGCTTGGCGCATCTGTTGAATCAGGGCGTCTGCCTGCCTTTCAAAGGCGTGCAGCGTTGTACGAATCCGTCTGACCGCACTTGCATCTGGAGCCTCTGTGTTTTCTACGGCGTTTAGTAAGGCTTTAGAAAAGTGTCCCAAGGCGTGTCCGTGCCAATTGACGCTCCACGCCTCCAATATATCCTTTGATACACTGCATTCAGAAAACAGTTCGTGGCTTTGCACGTTGTCGAGAATACAGAGCCGTTCTGTTTCATCATCCTGTCCAAGGAGCTCTTCCACCGTTTGGCTATATCTTGGATTCAAGAAGATTTGAGGCGCTTCCGCCCTTAGGCTTATCGCACCGCTGTTGCGGAGGTATGTCTCTACGCCGTAACTTTTCCCGCCACCTTTCTCAGCAATCAGTGCTTGAACGCGCACGCTTTTATCGAAAACGCGTTGTATCTGAGCGGCGTTATTTTCGAGTGGCGCGTAATCTTTTTTTGCACCTTCTGACTTCTGCAGCACTGTCGGTGGACGTTTTATCGCTAATGGGCTGAGTTTTCCCTCGCGCACGGCAAGCAGGGTGTCAGAGAGAAACGGGGGCGCGAGATCTAAATTATGTGACTCCAAGGAGGCTGGTGCCACAGGGGGATCTAAGACAACAGATGGCAGCCCTTTTTTACCAAGCACCACGGGGAGGTGAAGCGTATCACGGAGCGCGTCAATAGGTGCAAAGAGCGCCTCTTTGGAAATTACAGGGGGTGCTAACAGATTGCCTAACAGAATCTCGTAACGCGCATCCCAACGGTTGTATCCTTTGTCACCAACGATTTCAAGGTACACCGCTTGTTGATCTGATTTTTCGGGTGTATGCGTATAGATATATTGCCTTGCTGCTTCGGTATTCGGGTGGAGGTAATCTCGAACTCGGCATGAGAAACGCAGTCCGCCGGACTTGGTGAGTGTCAGTAACGGGTTTGCGACGATGTTAACCAAAGTCTCAATACAGACTGAAACGGCATCCGGTGCCGCACACACGGCTGCGTATGTAAAATTGAGATCGTGCCAACTGGCACACTCCCTCGCGGATGGGGCACCTGTATACACCTGAATTCCATACGAGTTGTGCCATTGTCTAATATCCCAATCCGCTATGCCTTGGCGTGTCAAGAACCGTTCACCGCCAGAATCCACTGGCTCGTTTTCATACGCCGGGGCACGACCGATCGGCATAAATGAGACACCTGTCTGCTCAAGTTCATAGAGTTTCACGGGGTATCTATACGCGCAATAGACGGTAAAATGATACGGAACCCCCTGATAGAGTGCCGGGGTTATCACTGTTTGCCGCTGCTGGATCGACTTTTCACGCCGTTGGTGACAGCGTTGAATAATATCTTTCAAGATGTTCATAGTTAGCAAAAAGTGGTCGTGAACGCCTCGGTTCTGCTAAGTCCAAAACCTTTGGCATCACAAAAATAGCCCGCGACGGACTGCTCCGTAGTGAAACGGGGCGTGTGCGGGCAGCAGACAGCGAAAATAGGTGAATCCTACCGTACCTATTTTGCCTATGAGTTGATGAAATATACTTAATGTTTGTAAAGCGGGGGGGGGGTGTTTATAGTAGTAGTAGTAGTATTTATAGTAGTAGTTGTAGGAGTCGTCAGTTGATAGCACATATACAGAAGGCTGAGGCTTGAGAATTTATTTTTCATGGCTTATTCCTAATCGAACCGGGTTCTAAGCAGAAACCTCTTGAGTCCCGTAGGTGTTTTTGCTGGGGTGTTTCCGTTAGGTTGAACGGCTGGTGCGTTTAGGAAACCACACCATAAGCGTCAATTTAGCGATCCTCCAGACCCTGTAGGTTCGGTTAGAAAACCGAACCGGGCTTATCCAAACCGAGTTCTCAGTTTTTGTTTAGTGGAAAACCCTGTTTAGCAAATGCTGCAGCTGAAGGTTTTCGCTGAGGATCCGATGCGGTTAGGAAACCGCATCTACCGGCCTGGGGTGTTTAGCGCATAACTCTTTTCTAAAATTGACACCTATGGTTCGGTTAGGAAACCGAACCGGCGCAGAGTGTCTAATTAATTCTAAACTTTACTATAATATTAACGTGAGTTTGATAAATGTTGGACTTATGTAGCGTCCGCTGTTAATCGACATCATATACTGCACAAACTGGAAGTTTGTGCTACAATTCACGCCTCATGGATGCGAAAATAGACCCCGCGACACAGCCTAAATGATTAATCAAACTGGCGTTAATATTACGATATTAAGATAATATTGTCAATAAAAATGACATATATTTTTGATTTATCCCAAATAAAACAATTTATCACAATTAAACCAACACCCCTTAAAAAGTGAAAGCGGTGGACAGGGAATCCACCGCTTTTACGTTTAGGTTAGTTCGGCTAAAGAAAATTATCCCTGAATAACCGAGTTGTTGCTTATTGCAACGCTTTTAATTCACCCCATGTCGTTGTGAGTTTACCAGCCGCCGAGACGTTACCCCGAAGGTGTGTGGTCCGCAAAGTTGTGACCTGACCCTCTAAGGAGACATCTTGGATCTGATAGTAATAGACGACATTAGGCTTCGCAGATGTATCGGCATACGTGTAAGTCGTACGCTCACTCGTCGTGCCTTGACCTGCGATCATTTTCGTGTTCAGTTTCGTGAATTCACCGTCTCGTTTTTCACTCCGCAGGATATTGAATCCAGCGTTGTTCAACTCAGATTCGGTGATCCAACGGACAACGATTTCGCCGGTTTCGAGACGTTCCGGACGGAACTTCGATAACGAGACGGGTAGCGGTCCACCAGCACGATAGCCGGGAGTTCCCATATCATCTCGACGACCATAGTAAAGATGTATGGGCGCATGCGAGAGCGGTGAGGTAGAAGCGTGTGTCCACGACCCCCCCATCGTGCCATCGACGGCTTCTCTATCGGTATATTTTCGGAGGATAGAGCCTCTTTCACCTGCTTCAGATGCGGGGAGTTCCCAAGCCTCTGTCGCGTCCAAATTACCAACCGTTTCAACAACAGCGCCGCCTTTCTCTATTAAGGTCAGTTTGAAGGCTGTGGTGCTGAGAAACTGGTAATTCCGATTCTCGACTTCTAACTCGTTCCTATGCGCTGTGTTTCCCCAAAGATCGACGACACGGTGCCGCGGGAAATTCCCTGAATTCTGTCCAGTTGCCGCAGATGTGATAAGAACGGTATCGTTGGGTGGAATATGGATTGCTCCGAACTGGATCGTCGGTCTGAAACGAATATCGACATCCGTATCATCGCGAACATTCTCAATTCTGAGTTTCCACTCGTTGAGATTCACACCTTCAGTCTTTGAACTGTTATAGAGTTCGATCCACTGCGGGGCGTTCCCAACTTTCTCATACATAATCTCGCTGATCGTGACCGATCCAGCCGTAAGGACAGAGTCCTTATCTCTAACGAAACCGTTATCGTAACCGGGCGTGCCGGGTGCGTTCGCACCTGATGCGTTCCGATCATAGCCGACACCGGTAAAGCCGCGAGTATTCCAGTCTTTTTCATGAGCACCACCGTCTCCTACGCTACCAGCACCTGCTGTCTTCTGGTTCCGCTGAAAGGCGACGTTGTGAGAGGCATTGAAGTCTTCAATATCACCATCAATCACATTGCCGTGTCCCGCAGCAGTCGCCCGCAGTGGGAACACGTTGGTTCTATAGGCAGCACTGGAATCCGAGACAAGAGGTTACCCGCGAGGTCTACAATATGCTCGTGGTTCTTTTTGTCTTTCTCTTTACGCAGAATAAACGTCGCTTTGCCTATATCATCGGGCAGTTGCATCCGAGAATCAACGTGATACAGCGAGGATGCCTTCGGTCTTACCTGATCAGCAACGGCGAGTTTCCACTCTTTACCTGCAGCAACGGGATGACCCGCAGTGGCAGGATGTGTGCCAAGCACAAGCAGTATTTCGCCCGCCTTGAGTTCCTTCTTCACGAACTGCGCAAGCACGACGATCGTCTTATCAGACTTAACATACTGCAACTCGTATTTTTCGAGGTTGACATTCGCAAGTGCAGTCAGTTCAATCCAATCGTGATCCATACCATTAAGGTTACCGACCTCGGTGATGATGATCGGAGAACGCGGTACACTTGTCGCTCCGTAATCTCCACCGACAACGATGTGCTTCCCACCAGGAGAACCGATACGGTTAGCAAGATAAATGTCAGCGATATTTGAAGTTAACCAACTGCCTTTTGCGCGACCGTTCGGAATACCTTTGTTGCGTTCGCCGTAGTTTAATTTGACATCACCTTTAACTTTAGCGAGTTCCGCCTCAACTTTATTGTAGTTGATATTACGATACATCGAGATGAGAGCAACCGATGATGCGGCGTTTTCATTTTCACTTGGAATCAAACTGCCGTTCTGACCTTGATCCACCGTCCAACCGGCATGTTCTACATTGCTGAACTGATCGATTTTATTCGTGTCAGTAGGTAGCGCAAACGAGTCATGGAAATCGATCTGAATCTTTGACAGGAGAATATCGCTGTCTGTGGCGTTGTACAATTCGATCCACTGGTGATCCTGACGATTTTCTACTGCCGCTACGAGATTCAATCCCCACATGATTTCACTGATAACAACGTCATTCGCCTTGATTGTTGCGGTGTCCGTCGTGTAAAGTGTAATCGACCCACGTACTGCTAAGAATCGCTGGAGATCCGGCATATCAACCATCGCCGTTACAGTCCCAATGCCATCAACTGATGCGGTGCGTGCGATGATACCAAATTGTTTTGCCTTTAGAATTCCACTCAGTGGCATCGCGCCAGTTGTGGCTTTCGTTACTGTCGTTGCAGCTTTAGCCTTAACCGTAACGGATCCGCTCGTTACAGCAGGTATTACGTTGTTCGCGTCGCGTTTCACAGTAACCACAATATCAGCAGTATTGGTCTCAAGAAATGATTCAATGATAGCCGTCCACTGCTTCTTACCTGTAGGCGGCTTGGTAACGGGGTCAACACTGCCGGGCAGCACACGCCCGCCTCCAGTGACCATAATATCATTTACCCCGAAATCTGTCGGTGCATCCATAGCACCAAACGTGAATGTTACCTGAAACCGCCCGCCACCGTGATAGGTGTCAGCCGCTACTGTAACAGTCGCATCGGAAGGTGCGTCGCGTGCGTCAGAAGCCTCATCGACAACCGTGTACACTTGACGAGAACCCACTAAGTTCGACTGACCTGTATCCAGTGTCCCCAAAATGGTATCTGGAACTGTGTAGGCACCCGCACCTACCATTAGCGCAACTTTCATATCATTCTTTATTGCCATATCACGATTCGCAGCAGTATCAAAGGAGAGTGTCAGGGTCTGCTTCCACATTTTTGCTGCTGCTGCTGTTATATCAGGATCAGTAGTAGAATCAATATGACTTTGAGCTAAGGCAGTCATTCCTACTGGTGACATATTCGTTGTGGGATCGTAAACTTGAACATATACCCCTGACGCTGTGACATAACCAGTTAGAGTCGCTGGGGTGGGAGCTTGCAAGAGAGCACCATGGTTATACGGAACGCTGTATTTTAAATCAAACTGAAGCGTCAGCCCCTGAGTGTCAGTAGCAGAGTCCGCCTTTGTATCTAAAATCTGCATACCATCGAGAAGCGGATCACCGTCATCTATCATAACGGTTACCATTGGGTGACTGTGTGACATACCAACAGTATCGCCGTCATGGATTTGACCTGAGACGTTATTGGTAGCAGTCACTGGGTGCGCCATGACAGACACTGGTGCAAACACCAGACCGAGGGCTAAAAATAAAACTAAACTTGCTAAGGAAAATGTCAATCGATTTGACATACTTTATTTTCCTCCAAAATATAAGTAGAAAATAGTGTGTTAAGTTCGTGCTTTTCCGCACGACTTCCATTCTAACAATACGAATGGATTCAGGGAAATAAACCCATTCTTACAAAATAAACTAACCTTTTTGCGGGTGTGCAGTCCCCGTCTTTTGTATCAAAATTACGGAGGCGTTGCACTTTCGAGGCTTGCTGTTTGTATGCATCAATGCGTTCCGCCTCGAATTCCTGCCAGATTTTCAACGGACGCTAATTCGATACGTTCGTCTCGGTGAAACCGAGTGTGTTGGTAATTTCGCGGTTGCTTTTACCGTCAAATGACATCTGGCAAGCCATCAACACCTGTTTCGTACTTACGCGTTTCGGCATGCGAAATTCCCCTTGTTCGTAAACATTAGCGTTTCTAATGAGTACTAACCCGAGTTTCCACTTAAGCAGACACCCCGAATTAATCCTCGAATATACTATTAAGACGTTTAATTTTATCGTAAGTTACAACGATTTGCCTTAATTTACTAATATTATACAAAATTATTAGGATTAAGTCAAATTATTTTTCATTTTTATTGGTAAAAATTGATTGTATCACAAGTTTTACCAATAAAAAACATTTTTTTTGCGGCTTCTACACCTAAAAATGTCAACTATAGGGCATCAGGTTCCGCAACTCTAAATCTATTAGGACAATTTATCAACTTAATGGACAATTAAATTGATTTTATCTTAATATATTAATATTATACAAAATTTATAGATTTAAGTCAAATTTATTTTGGTTTTTATTGTGATAAGTTGAGTATGCCACAAGTTTTTAGAAATAAAAAACGGGTTTTCGCTGTGCCGACCGCCCAAAATATGTCAACTGCTGGATACCATAAGTGTCAATTTTAACCCAAGTTGCTACCTAACGCGTTATAGACGTTTGAATAACATTATTGAAATCCTCAGAAATATCCAAGCAAAAACACAAAAATTTGTTAGTAACGTGAGTTTGATAAATGTTGGACTTATGTAGCGTCGACTGTTAATTTACGTCATATCCGCCACAAACTGGAAAGTTTGTGCTACAATTGATGTCTCTGTGATGCGAAAATAGAACCGCAACACAACCGAAATGATTAATCAAACTGGCGTTATTATACAGATGCCGCCCCTACGGGGAAACCGAAGGTTTAGGTTCATACGCGTACTACATAGATACCGTCGCTACGCGACTCAAGAGGTTTTTGAAGTTTTCAAGGTTTTCGCGGAGTATCCGGTGCGGTTGGGAAACCGCACCTACCGGGCCTGGAGGATCGCTAAATTGACGCTTATGGTTCGGTTAGAATGCAGATCGCATTTGGGCGTGTACGCCGCAAAACCGCACCTACCGGGTCCGGGGTCGAGGCGGTTATTTTCCCTAAAATTGACACCTATGGTGCGGTTTCCTAACCGCACCGGACATCGGAAAAATTACCCGATTAAATTCTTAATCTTCATCTGGAGCAAAGCCCCACAACCTATCCGTCCGCACCTACCGAGCCTGGCTGTTCAAAATTGGACGAAAAAACCGAGAACTATAGTAAAACCTATAATTAATTGGGCCCTCTCCAACAGTCTGAATCCCTATAACAGGCATTCAGACTGGCACAAACTGGAAGTTTATGGTACAAAGATGCACAAACTAATAGTTTACGCTACAAAGATGCACAAACTGGAAGTTTATGCTACAAAGATGTCTATTTATTTATGGGATTCACTATAAATCGCCCTGACCAATCCAGCGAATTCGTTCGGGGGTTTTGGAGGCAAAACGATAAAAGGAAGGGCAAAAACGTCGGACTGACTTTGAAGGGGTGAAGAAGCAGAAAGGTAGGGCTTTAACCCGAAACACGCGCCGGTCGCATTCCATATCAAGGTTCCCTATGCCTTGAAATGTCATGCAGGCGCGTGTTTGCAGGTGTTTTTGTTTTCTTTGGAGGAGAATAACATCTTCCTCACGCTTTAATTATACGATACAATTCAAAATTAAGTCAAATTATTTTATTTTTGCAGCGCCATAGGTGTCAATTTATAGTAAAGTTTAGAATTAATTGGGCCCTCTCCAACAGTCTGAATCCCTATAACAGGCATTCAGACAGGCACAAACTGGATGAAGATTAATTTTTTAATTCGGTAATTTCTTGGTGAGGTTTCCTGGTGCGGTTAGGGATGCAGATCGCATCTGGGCGTGTACGCCGCGATGCACTTCGCATCTGGGCGTGTACGCCGCAAAAACCGCACCTACCGGGCCTGGGGGAGATTATGAAAGACTAAAAAGACGAAGCCGCTGGTGTGGTTAGCTAATGGCTTTATTAGAGTCTATTTCATATAGGTTTACTTTAATGAAACCTATAAAAACCGTTATTTACTTTCATTATTATGCCCATTTGCTCTGCGCATACCTTCGTCTATCCCTTTTTGATATGCTTGTTTTATCTGTTCTTCCTGTTGTTCCTTTTCTTTTTCTTTTTTTTGCTTATCAACTTTTTTGGTATAGGCTGCAAGACTTGCAAAAAATAATCTTGCTTTATTGTAGCCTTTTTCTGCGAAATACATTATGGAACTCCTTGTAGGTATAGTAGTATTTGCTATAATTCCCAACAATTCTAAAGTTAGGGTAGATAATAGGATAAAAAATGCTGTTGTTTTTACTATTTCCGTGAATGGTTGTTTGCTGTAAATCCAATAGCCTACAATATAAATACTAGAAAGTATTACACCTGCTGAGTAATACTTTTTCGCAAAATTGCCTTTTTTATCCTTTTCCGAGGGTTGCATAAATTTCTTTGCAGAACTTGGTATAAGGTAGTTTTACGTTAACCACGTGATAACCACTTTCAGATAATTTTAACTTTTTTGCATATATTTGTCAAATTAAAATGCGTTTTGTTCAGAGCCATTCAATTTTAAGAAATTATTAGGTTTCACGTTTCTTTACAGGAGCCGGTGCGGTTAGGAAACCGCACCTACCGGGCCTGGTGGTGAAGATTCGATCGAAAAATGGAGAATTGAATGGCTCTGCGTTTTGTTCCAGAGCTATTCAATTTTAAGAAATTATTAGGTTTCACGTTTCTTTACAGGAGCCGGTGCGGTTAGGAAACCGCACCTACCGGGCCTGGGGGGTGAAGATTCGATCGAAAAATGGAGAATTGAATGGCTCTGCGTTTTGTTCCAGAGCTATTCAATTTTAAGAAATTATTAGGTTTCACGTTTCTTTACAGGAGCCGGTGCGGTTAGGAAACCGCACCTACCGGGCCTGGGGAAATATAGGATTACCGAAATATTTTCTTAAACTTCATGAAGTTTGTGGTACGAATGTGTCTATTTATTTATGGGATTCAGTATAAAAATTAGATTGATTTTTCTTGAATGTTTCGGTCAAACGTGTTAGTATTTTTTTTTAACTTAACACTTTCGGTTTGGAGTTTTCATGAAAATTAGCGGTATCAAGGCTTATCAAGTTGACCTTCCATTGCATGAAGGCAGCTACAACTGGTCGGGTGGGAAATCTGTATCTGTCTTTGATAGTACGATTGTTTCAGTTGAAACGGATGCAGGTATTACCGGTTGCGGTGAGGTTTGTCCGTTGGGACCCTTCTATCTCCCTGCTTATGCAAAAGGGACTCGCATTGGTATCGCTGAGCTTGCACCACACCTCATCGGTGAAGATCCGACGCAACTGCTTCCGCTCAACCAGCAGATGGATATCACGCTCAAGGGGCATCCGTATGTGAAATCAGGCATTGACATGGCGTGTTGGGATATTCTCGGCAAGGTCTCAAACCAATCGGTCTGCACGCTTCTCGGTGGAAGGTATGGCGAGGATTTCATGCTCTACCGTGCGATTTCCCAACAATCTCCGGACGAAATGGCGGCGAAGGTTGCAACCTACCGTGCGGAAGGCTACCGCAAATTTCAGTTGAAAGTGGGTAGCGACCCAAACACCGATATTGAACGTATCCAAGCCGTTGCCGAACTGATGGAACCGGGGGACGTACTCATTGCGGATGCGAATACGGGTTGGTTGATGCACCAAGCCGCCCGCGTTGTCCGAGGTGTCCGTGATGTAGATGTCTATATTGAACAACCCTGCCTCTCTTATGAAGAGTGTCTCGCGATCCGTCAGCGCACAGATCATCCGTTTGTTCTCGACGAGACGATTGACAGTATCCATGCGTTGTTACGCGGTCACGCTGACCGTGCAATGGATGTCGTTAACATTAAGATCAGCAAATTCGGCGGGTTGACGAAAGCGAAACTTGCCAGAGACCTCTGCGTTGAACTCGGCGTTGCGATGACGATCGAAGATAGTTGGGGTGGCGACATCACAACCGCTGCGATTGCCCACCTTGCCCACAGCACACCAACGGAATTTCTTTTTACTGCAACTGATTTTAACAGTTATGTTACTGTTAGCACGGCAGAAGGCGCGCCGGAACGGGTTAATGGCAGGATGGCAGCTGCACCGCAACCGGGGTTGGGAATTATCCCGAATATGGATGTGTTGGGGGAAGTCGTCGTTCACGTGGAATGATTGTATGCTCAGGTCTTACGTAAGTTGCCCCTAAAAAAACAATATGTTTCACCGAACAAGTTGATATTTTGGTTACTTATAGTAAAACCTATAGTTAATTGTGCCCTCTCCAACAGTCTGAATACCTATAACAGGCATTCAGACAGGCACAAACTGGAAGTTTATGCTACAAAGATGTCCACTTATTTATGGGCTTCACTATAACCCCCTAAATCCCCCTTATCAGGGGGACTTTAAGAGGGAATGCGTAAGTTGTATTTTAACGCAAGTTGTCACCTATTTATTTACATAGCACTCCTAAGCAATATTAAATAATAATTTTTGGGTTTTCGGATTTCCAAGAAGTGATGAACCCCCGTAGGGGCGGGGTTTCCCCGCCCGTTATCAATGGACAATGTGCATATTTAATATTGAAACTTGCTTAATGAAGATTAAGTATTTAAATGGGTAATTCCAGCACTCCCCAGGCCCGGTAGGTGCGGTTTCCTAACCGCACCGGGTCTGGTTAGAAAATTACCCAATTTATTTGTTAATCTTCATACGGAGTGCGGTCGCTTAGATACGCCGTTTCTATTCTCACTGCGAAGCAATCATACCCCTACGGGGTGAAGAAAGTGTCTGAAAAAACCGTGTTACAATGCTCAAACTCCGTTGGTAGCAACTTGGGGTATTTTATTTACTTAACCCCCTAAATCCCCCTTATCAGGGGGACTTTAAGAGGAAATGCGTAAGTCCTATTTTATTTACTTAACCCCCTAAATCCCCCTTATCAGGGGGACTTTAAGAGGAAATGCGTAAGTCCTATTTTAGTTACTTAACCCCCTAAATCCCCCTTATCAGGGGGACTTTAAGAGGGAATGCGTGAGTTGTATGTCTATTAGAATCCTCTCCGCGTCTGATGTTCGTGCGGCATTACCGATGCCGAAAGCGATTGATGCGATGCGGCACGCCTACAGTCAACTTTCGGCAGACAAGGCGATTGCGCCGCCACGGCAACATCTCTCTACCGATAAAGGCGTTACGCTCATCATGCCAGCCTATCTCCCCGAACGCAGCGAATTCGGTATCAAAGTTGTCTCGGTTTATGACGATAATCCGAACCTTGACCTACCTCGCATTACCGCGACAGTCTTGGTTCTTGACCCATCCACAGGTGCCCCAAAAGCATTCATGGACGGTGCGAGTCTGACGGCTATCCGAACGGGTGCCGGTGGCGGCGTGGCGGCAGATGTGCTTGCGCGTAAGGACGCAACAAGGGTTGGACTCTTCGGCGCGGGTGTACAGGCGAGAGCGCAGTTGCAGGCGGTGATGGCGGTTAGGGAGATAACGCGAGTGAATCTTATCAGTCGGACACAAGCCTCGGCAGAAAAATTCGCGACTGAGATTTCGGAGTGGACAGACGCGCCAGAAGTCAACCTCGTCCGTACGCCGCAAGCGGTGGTGGAGGATGCTGATATTGTGCTATGCGCGACGACATCGGCAATGCCACTTTTTGATGGGAACGCCTTGCAACCCGGTACACACATCACAGCCGTTGGCACGTTTGTCCCAGAAAAACGGGAAGTTGATACGACGACAATAAGACGTGCACACCGAATTGTGGTTGATTCGCGGGAAGACTGTTTAGCGGAGGCGGGAGATCTGATTATTCCGAACGCTGAGGTTGATGCTGAAATCGGCGAAATCCTTAACGGTGACAAACCGGGACGGCAGTCAGATGATGAAATCACGTTTTTCAAATCGGTAGGTGTGGCGGTGCAAGATGCGGTTGCAGGTGCAGTGGTACTGGCAGAAGCAGAAGCCAAAGGATTAGGCACCGTTTTTTCCCCAGACCAGTAGGTGCGGTTTGGAACCGCACCTACCGAGCCTGGGAACCGAGATGGGATTCATGGTCGGACAATCTGCTGTTGCTTCAGCGTTTCGATTTCTTGTGTGAGGGTTTGAATCTGCTTTTCGAGTGAGCGATACTTTTGCCATTCAAGGACGAATTCCCTGATGTAGATGGCGATCAAACCTATAAATGTAATCAATAAGATGGAAATTAAAAACATGAGAATCTTCTTTATTGAGACACTGCCTTTTGGGTGTCCTGTGTAGCCGGTGAGATAGCGGGTTCTTTTTTTCTTAAGGCAATGATTGAGATGATGATCGCAGCTGCCGCACAGATGACAACAAGCCAATCTTTTAGGACTGAAAAACCGATGTTACGTCCCCGTAATTCCGCAATATTCGTTTCGACGTTTCGCAGCCGAGTGTCTAAGCCGTCGATTTTTGTGTGGGTTATAGTGATCTCTGCTTTGACTTCCTCTTTAATACGCTTTTCTGCATCATTGACAATCAAGCGTATCTCGTTGAGGTCCGCCTCCGTTAACTCACCAAGTGCCGGCATAGCGATAACAGAGAAGAGTATCGAGAAAAGCAAAATCGTTTTCATGAGGTGTTCCAGTTCCAGTTTGTTTTATCCCCCTACGAAGGTGGGAGGGTGGCAGACATACCAAATGGTACGCTTCGTAGTGCCACCCAAACTGGTTTAAAGAGTATATCAGAAAGGCGAACATTAAGCAAGTCAAATTTATCTTCCGGTCAGGGTTACTTATATAGGACTTACGCATGCTGCTCTTTTGTAGCACAAACTTCATAGTTTGTGGCAGGAGACCGCTGTATTTTCCGAAAATTCTCATCTAACAGAACGGGCTGCAGTCAAAATTGCGTAAGTCCTGTTATAGTAAAACCTATAATTAATTGGGCACTTCCAAACAGTGTGAATGCCTATGCTACAAAGATGTCTACACCTTTGACAGGTATTCAGACTGGCACAAACTAAAAGTTTATGCTACAAAGGCACAAACTGGAAGTTTATGCTACAAACCGGTTCGGTTAGTCCGGGATAATCCGTTTGACTTGTGCGTTCGGTCCACCAACAACAATACTGCCATCCGTTGGATGAACAGCAAGCGAGTATGCCCAACCGTCTAAGGCAGGTATCTCACCCGTAACTTCTACGGAATCTGGATCAACGAAACGGATCGCACCATCGGCACAAGCGGCGACAATCCTTGCGCCGTTGTCTAACCATGCCACATTCAGTGGTGCTTCCGCAAGTCGTGCGAATTTAACCATGCGTCCGATGGTCGGCTGCCAGAACCGGACGGTTCGGTCGTCGCTCACAGAAGCCACCATAGGGAGACCTGTCCCATTAGGACGCAGTGCGAGATCGTGCGCGGGCAGCGTGTGGTTGTTCAGGCTTCGGATGAGGTCACCAGTCGTCAAATTCCAGACGCGGACATTCTGATCTACGCCTGTGCTCACGAGTGTTTCGTTATCCTCCAAAAAACAGAGAGATGATACACCGCGTGAATGACCTTTTAGGCGTTGAACTGGGGTTCCGATGCGTAGATCCCAAAGCATAATGTCACGATCTAAGCTTGCTGATGCGAGTGATGACGCATCCCGCCAAGCGACAGCCGTGACGGAGTCTCGATGCTCTCTGAGAATGCTCAGTGATTCTCCGTCGTGCCACGAAAAGATTTGTATAATGCCTTCGGTTGCCGGATTCCCGCCGCCAACAGCCAGCCGATCGCCATCAGGTGAAAACGCGAGCGCGTGTATGTTACGTGCTTCTACTTCAATGATCCGCTGTAGGTTGAGTGTGGGGAAATCGTAAACGTGCACTCCTGCTTGGGAACAGGCGACCACATATTTTCCATCGTGAGAAAACGCGAGCGCAGTAATCGGTGGCATGACGGTAGGTTGGTGCGGATGGGTGCTGGTCGTTGATGGTTCGGATGCCGATTGATTTCCTGTCCATTCGCCGTAGTCTGCGCCTTGCTCAATCCACTTTCGGATTAGATCCGTTTCCTGTTTTGATAAAGGTTCGCCTCCATCTGGCGGTGGCATGATACCGGTATCGCCTTCGGGTAAGGTGGTACGTTGGTAGAGCAGCGAATTCTCAGGTTCGCCAGCGATAATCACCTCGCCGTGTAGACTCGCCTCAATGCCTTTCATGTTGTCCAGTTGCACCCCTCCCTTTGGTTTTGTAATGGTGCTGGGCGCGCTATGGCAACTGAAACAACGATTTTGGAGGATTGGCAGGATTTGTGTTTCAAAATTGATTTCAGCCTCAGAATCTGCCGAGATAGCAAGTGACGCAGACATCAGGACGAATATGAAACTAAGGATAAGTGCTGCTAAGTTTGAGTGTTGTGTGCGCTTCATCATTTATAGTGGACTTTAGAATTAATGAGACATCCCAAAATCGGTGCGGTTAGGAAACCGCACCTACCGGGGGAGAAAGTGTCTTTTTATTTTTACAAGTCACTATAATCTCCAATGCGTCCTGAAATTACGAGCATTGTCAGTAGTTCTCAACAGACTCTTAACTGATGCCTAAAAACTATTCTGCTCGGATTGTTCGCCGCAAGGTTTTCATCTGTTCAAGTGTCGCAGGCGAGACCTTTCCATCCTGAGTGATCCCTATATTCATTGTAATCACGAGTTTTCGGGCAATACACATCTGCACGTAATCGACAATCTGCTGCGTCGTAAATAAAGGCGGGGCAATATCGGTATCTGGATATCCGTGCTGCCAAGGATCGTCAAGAAAGATTAAACCGTGCGGTTGTAGCCCACTTGCGCTGCCATCTTCAGCAAAGAAACTTGCTGGTGGCATTACGAGAGCACCGCCAAACTCGCCAGCGTAGTACTCTTGAAATTCGGTTGTTTTGGGGAGAATCCAACTGTTCCAAGCGACGATGCGATTAGGGTTCCCGGCTTTGGTTGCATCATACAATTCTTCAAAGGGTTGGAGCGGATACCGATCATCGAACCAGTACCCGACAACCTTTTTACCGTATCGGTGCCCGATTTCAGTAAGGATATCACGCTCGATTTTGAAGAACCGAGATTTATCCTTTCTCAAAAATCCAGCGGCTTTCACCCACTCGGAATCTCCAACACCGTGATGGAAGTAAAGAATGAGCGGAATGCCGCGCTCATTCAATTTATCCGCCATCTCTCCAATTAGATCGCGTTTACACGTGCGTTCCGACATAACGGCTTCAACGGATTTTAAAGGCGCTGGGAAATGCATAATCCCGTGGACAGCGGTGAAAATGACGTAGCCTGCTCCGGTTTCACTCACCATATCCGCGAAAGCGTTGACATCAAAAGCCTCCACTGCCTCCGAGTAAGGTTTTTGGGGACCGCGCAACGGCTGCGTCGTTGTTGACCAGTGGAACATTACGCCGTACTTTGCTTCAATGAACCAATCGGTACTTGCACGCATCTGTTGCGCCTTCTCCGTTGAGGCAATCATTGTCTTTGCCGCTGCGGACGAAATCAGCTCAAGAGAATGGATTTTCACGTTCGCCTTGGATTTTGCTTCTCCGATGAGACGGAGTGTAATTGTGCTTTCACCTATTGGCAGGTGCAATGTTCCGTGAAACGGTATCCTTTCAAAGTTCTGCGCATCTCCTGCCCATCCGATCGTCCGGCGGATTGTCGTAGTGATTCTGTTTTGTCCTGCAACAATCTCGAACTTCGAGCCTATTGCATCGGCATCCGCAGTATAGGTAACCGCAAGTTCGTAATCAGAAGACATTGGGAGTTTCACCTTCCATGAAAGTGAAGCGGCTGATTTGTTCCAACCTTCAATCCAGTCCTGCGCTTGCAAGTGCGCAAGATCACCATCGACTTTGGCACTGTCCCCGAAAAGAGAAATAATTCTTGACGGATCTGCCTCAATCAATTGTGGCTTCTTAAGGGTAGCAGGATCCCCTTCAATATCAAGAACGATGATGTCATCAACGCCATTTTGATAATCTTCCGGGACTACAATCAAAAGCCCCCATGGATGCTGGCGCACGATTCCCCACGATGCCCCATCTGCTTCCGTATTTTCGAGGAGCCAAGCGTTCTTCACCACCCGATCAATGATTGCTGGAAGTATGATATTGTTTTTTCCACCCCAAGAAAGGACATGAACATAGATTTTATTATTCTTGTAGGTGGTTACATATTGATCGGTAGGATTAAAGGGGCCACTGCGAGTACCAACGATTGATTCTCCATTTTCATCAATCCATTTCTTAATCACTTCACCTGCCAGGGTCGATTCGGACCCTTCTGGACTATCCGACAATGGGTTTATATTGACCCCGGAATGGCTGCCTGCTGCGCGCACCATATCCACAATCAATGCCTTGTTGTTTACCTCGGTGGCACCTTGGTTATGCATAATTTTCTCCTGTGGGGTGGCAATGGAGACCACACAGCTGAGCGCAAGCAAAATCGCAAAAAAGGGGCGTAGCACGAAATTCACCATAAGTGTCAATTTAGCGATCCTCCAGACCCGGTAGGTTCGGTTTCCTAACCGAACCGGATACCACGCGGCACCCTCAACGACTTCAAACCCCTCTTAAATCCCGTCACAGTCCCCCGGCCCGGTAGGTTCGGTTTCCTAACCGAACCGGATCGTCTGCGAAACCTTCTTCATCTCCACTATACCCGCAATTATTCTATCTCAAATTTACACCGCCAATACGGATAATCTCGCGATGATGCCACTATACCCTCTCTTACAGGGTTCATGTAGCAATAGTAAATAGTTTTGTTTAAGGTTGCCTCCTTCCGAAGCCCCCAGTCGGTGTAGCCTTTCTGCCAAAGAGCTCCCTTTCGGGATAGATGCTTGTTAATTTGGCGGGCAGTGAAGAGTTTCAGGGAATGCAAGACTTTTGAGAGCGTCTGTCCTTCTCCAAGTTTGATGACCGCGTGTATATGATCCGGCATTACCATGATGCATATCCATTCAAGGCGGTTTTCTGTTTCTAACCAATCAAATGTATCAAAGATAATGGACGCAATTGTGGTATTCGCGAGAATCTTCTGCCGTTGATGTGTGCAAATAATGATATGGTAATATACCCCCGGTATTGAGACTCTGCCTTTGAATCGATTGCCGCTGCGGTATTTGGAAAGAGTCGTCATGTTTGATTTCTCATTATTCGGTTCGGTTTCCTAACCGCCCTGAGTCCGACAAGGAAACTGAAAATTCCCTGATTAAATTCTTAATCTTCGTATCCGGTTCGGTTGGGAAACCGAACCTACCGGGCCTGGGGTTAGCGACGGTCTTCAAGAGGTTTTTGAAGTTTTCAAGGTTTCTGCGTAGGATCCGGTTCG
Source organism: Candidatus Poribacteria bacterium (assembly GCA_965208735.1). GTDB lineage: Bacteria > Poribacteria > WGA-4E > WGA-4E > WGA-3G > WGA-3G. The sequence continues at coordinate 1,260,486 of CBDBPM010000002.1, read as the reverse complement.
GTTAGGAAACCGAACCTACCGACCCGGGAAATTACCGAATTTAAAAAATAAACTTCATCAAACCGAACCTACCGGACCTGGGGTCTAATGGTTGGTCACAAATTCATTACAAGTTAACAAGCTCCAGACCATATCTTCAAGGATAGCGCGTTGCGAATTGGCGGATGCACTGACATCAATGTGTTGTGCCCAAAACTGTTTTTCAGTCTCCGTTGGATGCCGACTCAGCGCGGCGAGGTAGAACGCGTCGAGAATCTCCATCGGTGATTTCTCTTCCGACATGAGTTTATCAAGCCGACTCCCAGGTACACCGATGCGCGCATTGAGAAGATCGCCGTTAAATAGGTGCAATTTACGCTGAAGTCCATCCGTTGTTTCAGTAGCACTTTCACATGAGGTCTCACGTCCACATCTACCAAGAATATCCAACGCGTCAGATTCGGTGTTCGGATCAAACAAAGAGACAGCACGAGTGCCTTCGGGTTCATTGCCGTAGGTGTCAGGTATACCGAGGACATCTGAAATGGCATCCGCTAACACTTCGGGTTCGAGCGGTTTTTGTAGCGCGTGCGAATAGAAACGATCATCTGCTTTGTTTTGCGGGAGCGCATTTGAACTACGCGCGTAAGACTCGCTGAGTGCGATGCGCTTGAGCGTCCGTTGCAGATCGTAACCGGATGTCACGAAATCATCTGCAAGTTCGGTTAACAATTCAGGATGTGTGGCAGGATTCGTGGATCGGAAATCGTCAACGGGTTCGACTAAGCCGCGTCCCATCATCGCCTTCCATAATCTGTTGACGATGGCTTTGGCGAAATAGGGGTTGTCGGAACTTGTTAGCCAATCTACCAATTCGACTCGACCGTCAGCAATATCGGCAGGTAGAAACTGGTCGCCGGGGATCCGTGGGACCGCCTTTTCGCGGGTTGCTGGATGGATAACTTCACCAGACGATTTTACTTTCACGATCTGATCGCTTTCTATTTTCGCAAAGATTGCCGCTAATCCGTGGTAATCGTCCTGTGTCCATTTGTCGAGGGGGTGGTTATGGCAATTCGCGCATCGGAGTCGTGCGCCCATGAAAAGTTCACTCATAAACTCTGCTTGTTCACCCGGTCCATCGACAGTGCGGTAAAAATTCGCTGGACCGACTTCGTGTGAGTTGCCTGTTGCCAAAATAACCGAGCGTGCCATCTGGTCATACCCGACACCTTCGCGAATCTGTTCCGAAAGCCATTGATGGTAGACAAACGCGCCTTGTGTGTTTCTCTCCCGCGCGCCAATCCGTAGCAGCTTCGCCAGTTGCAATGTCCAATACGCGTTAAATGCGTCTGACTGAAGCAATGTATCTACTAACGTTTCCGGTTTATTTGGATCGGCATCTGCGAGAAATGCGGTTACCGCGTCTGGTGTGGGGAGGTGTCCAGTGAGGTCAAGTGTCACTCTACGTAAGAAGGTCGCATCATCGACAGCTGGGGACACTGGTAACCGCAGCGTTGAAAGTAGTTTAAGGATCTCTGTATCAATACTTGTACCCGGCGATTCTGGAGCTGCGTATGTTTCGCTTCTTTCATAGGTGTTTTGTATAGGAGCCTCATTCAAAGGTGCGATGAACTCGATGGGGACGACTTCCGTGAGATAGCGCGCAAGAATAATATGCCGACCGCGGCGAAGCACTTTGGCAATTGCAGTTGAGACATCAATTTCAACTGCTGAGCTATCCTCTGGTGTAAAAACAGTCCATCGCGTTACATCTTCCGATGTGGCATCAGAAAAATATGCCTTTGCCTGCAATTGAATGGGGTTCTCAAGATTCGTTATCACCTGTTTTTGTGGTGATATTTCAACGCGTTCTAAACGCCGCAGCGTCTCATAGGATGCGCCTTGTTGGATCCAGTTGCGGAGTAATCGCGCACCTTCCCCATTTTCGTCCAGGACCTGACCACCGCCATGGCTGGTTTGCGCTGTCGGTTTTAGAATGACGAGGCTCTCTTCTGGGTGCATCAGATTGATACGCCGCCCAGCAAGTTGTCGAACAATCGCCTTATAGTCGGCTTGTGGATTACCGCCGAAAAGGGACAACTTGAACTCGCCTCTCCCCGCGGCTGAACCGTGACATGCGCCAGCGTTGCATCCAAACTTGGTAAAAATCGGTATCAAATCGTTTTCAAAGTCAACAGCGTCAGACGATTGTGATGCAGCAAAGTTGTTTGCAAAGGATGTGTTCTCGTGGACGTGACTGCCCAAGAATAGCAGGGCTGCTACTGTCAATGCTATGCGGGTGAATTGGGTTGTTTTCATTATTTTGTCTCTGTTTAATCTACTAAGCTTTGGACAATTTTTTTACGGGATACATATTTCGCCCCTCTGGGGCTTGTGTTTTGGGGGGTATGGCGTTTCTATAAACATTCCGCCCCTCTGGGGCTGCGTTTAGGTGCATGGGATCTTATTTTTTTACGAGTAGCGTTTGTGTAAAAAACTTTGAGAAAAATCAGAATGCTTTGAAAACTGGGCATGACCCTGACAGAAGTTGTCCAAACTATAATTAATTTAACGTGGGTTCCAAAAATAAAGTTGTTTGAAACGCACTGCATGTATTTTTTAGAATCGGTAATTCTAATTCGCCCCAGGTCCGAGGCGTTATTTTTTTTAAATTGACACTTATGGTGTGCTTTCAAAATGTAACCATAGGTGTCAATTTAAGAGAAACAGACATATTTTTTAGTCCCGTAGGGTTTATTTGCTTGGGTGTTTCTTCAGCATCTGTGTAGACACGTATTGCCAGAAGTCTTGAACCCCGTAGGGGTGACATCTATAGACACTTCACTATTATACAGATGCCGCCCCTACGGGGCTGAAGGTTCAGGTTCATACGCGTACTACATAGATACCGTCGCTACGCGACTCAAGAGGTTTTTGAAGTCTTCAAGGTTTCCGTGCAAGTTCCAGCGCAGTTTCGATGCAGATCGCATCTGGACGTGTACGCCGCAAAACAGTGAAGAAATCCGCAGAAACACCCTATCAAAGACCCCTATCAAAAACCCTACTTTTCTGGGGCCTGCGATGGTTATTTTTTCTAAAATTGACGCTTATGGAGGATCACTAAATTGACACCTATGGTGTGCTTTCAAAATGTAACAGTTAAATTTGTGTCGGTCTTGGTTAGTAAATGTCGCCGCGATTGTCAATTTGTACGATGCGGATGAGTCGGTTATCTCTGTCAACTCGGTAAATGAGACGAATATCTCCTATCCGGTAGCGATAGCGGTCACTTTTTCTTCCGTAGAGTGGCTTGATTGTCGTAGGATTTTCATGCCTAAATGGCGAGTGGATAATGTGTTCAAAAGCACTATTAATTCGTTCCTGTGTTGCTCGATCTCGTCGCTTGATGAAGTTTTCGACTTTTCTCGGCAGCGGCTCAAGGGTGTATGGCTGACGATTCACAGCCCAATCTCCTCTTTGATTTGTGACCACGGTTTTCCGCCGCCAGCATCCAATTCCCGTTCCGCCTCAGCAATATCTGCCAAGACATCGGGTTCTGAATTAATCAAGGCGGTTTCACGCCATCCGGAGAGAAAAATTGTAAGTGTGCCAACGTCTTTTTTGCCTTCTGAGATCTGCGTTATTAATTTGAACAACGCCGCGAAGAATTCAACAAGTTCTTCAGCTTCCAACCACTTAAGCCAATCCAAATGTTTTGAGGTGGGAATAGACTTGACGAGCAGTTCGTCGTTCATGAGGTGTCCCACGACCAGTTTAGTTCTTTTCATTGAAACCTCAGGTGTACAGGTATTAGATTTAGGTGCATTATACACGATGTATCAGTAACGTTCAATACAATAAAGATGCGTAAGTGAGCGTAGGATTAGTGCATTGCCTGCGACAGCACCAGACGCAATGAATTCTTCATCAAACTCGTTGCGTGCGAGCAATTGGAACTCCCGTCCCCCAGAAATAACGGACACGCGCCCCTCCATGCTGAAAAAGTAGATATTTCCGCCTGCATATAACGGGGATGCCCAGTGGTTTCCACCGACACGACCTTTCCATACCGGATTTCCGTTCTTTGCTTCTACACAAGAGACCACACCGCCCTCGTTAACCATGAACATCAAATCGTCGATAATAAGTGGGGATGGTATTTCAGGAGCACCCTTGCGATGGCTCCAAACAATGTGTGAATCGGTAACATCACCGCTGCCAGAGGGATCAACCGCTAACAGTAACTTTTCCACGCCAGTTGTAAAATAGACGAGATTGTGGGCAAAAATCGGTCTACATGCAACGTTCCAACCCCACCCTTCATGTCGAACACGCCAGAGTTCATCGCCTGTTTTTGGGTCGTAAGAAATTGTGACTTCCGCCGCGGGACTTATTAACTGCTTCTTTCCTTGGAACGTAATGATTGTAGGGGTTGCGTAAGATTTTCTATTATCGTTCGGCTTCTCTTTTTTCGTTTCTTCAATATCCTTAACACCCTTTGCTTTGAGCACATCCTCAAAATTGGAGTCAACCTTTCGATGCTGCAGCCACAAAGTGTCACCGGTGTTCTTGTCAAGTGCGGCAATGAACTGTACATCAACGCCGTCGAAAGTGAGAAATAGTGTCTCCTCATCAATAATCGGGGAAGAGGCAGGACGTACCCGATGGTCGCAGTTGAGGTCTCGACGTTCCCAGAGTTTCTCGCCTGTTTTTGTGTCCAGACAGGCGGTGCCATAAGTGCCGTAGTGAACATAGATGCGTCCTTTTTCTATAATAGGTGTCGGCGATGCATGGCTATTGAGGTCCCCGTGTTCGAGTTGCGGTTCCGCGACATCAAACACTTTTATGTCGTGTAGGATGTCCCCACTCTCTAAGTCCACACAGATTGCGAAGAGTTCTCTGCCATCTTCACGTGCGGTTGTTACCCAAATCTGGTTGTTCCAAACGATTGGTGATGAATATCCCTTGTCGTGGATGGGTACTTTCCAACGGACGTTTTCCGTTTCGCTAAATTCGGTAGGGAGGTCAGTCGCAATTGCTTTGCCGTCTCCGTTTGGACCGCGGAACTGGTTCCAGTGATCCTTTGCATGCGTGTCGGATAGGATGAAAACAGATAAAAAAATGAAGATTAGAATTGTAATGCATACGTTTTTCATGACTTCTCCAGACCCGGTAGGTGTGGTTTGCAACCGCACCATAAGCGTCAATTTAAGAAAAGAGTTTCGCCCTAAATACCCCAGGCCGGTAGATGCGGTTTCCTAACCGCATCGGATTCTCCGCGAAAACCTTCAGAGGCAGTGCTTGCTAAACACGGCTTTCCGCTAAACAAAAAATTGAGGTTCGGATAAGTCCGGTTCGGTTAGGAAACCGAACCTACCGGGCCTGGAGGATCGCTAAATTGACACCTATGGTGTGGTTTGCAACCGCACCGGACTGCCCCAAGAAATTACCGATTTAAATAATTAAACTTCATAAAGTTTGTGCTAAAACTCGCGCCTCTCGGAGGCGAAAATAGAGATCGTAAGTCCTTCCCCTATCAAGAGCGTCCTATTTTGCTGATTTGAGTTTACCCCAAGTGGTGGTGGCTTTGCCTGCAGCATCAACCGCAAAAACACCTTCAATGCCACTGCCGAGTGACTGAATGTCATTTTTGGAGAGTGGCACATTAAAGATGACAATTTCATCAATGATTCCACCGAAATGACACCTTCCCTTACCATTATTACAACCTTCATCAGCGCCGATGTAGACGGCTTCAGGGGAATCCCAAGGTTGTCCTACAGCGTCTGCGCTGTTCTGTAGTTCACCATTAACGTAGATATGGATTTTCGTGCCATCCCAGACACCGACGAGGTGAACCCACTCTTTTTCGGGAAGTGGGTCTCCGAGTGCTTCGAATCTTTCGGGCGCGCTCTTGAGACGATAATGAAACGAAGCCTGGTTAATTCTCCCACCGACATTTTCATGGGCACCGGTTCCCAGTAGATACTGCGACCAGCTTGAACATCCCTGCCCTTTCCATATAACGCATTTTCCGTTGGGGGGTACCGTCGGGTATACCCATGCATGGATCGAGAAGCCTTTGGAGTCCTTAAAATTCAAGGCTGCTAAACTATCGGCATCCCCTTTCGTTCCGATACGAACGTGGTTTTGTGCATCAACGCCGCTGAACTCTATACCACCGCCGAATTTGGCTTTTGCCCATTTGACATCGCCGACAAATATGCCATCGCTGCCGTTGCCAGAAAGATCCGTAACGGTTTCACCTTTGCCTTCTTCAAATGTCCACATACCTTGAATTGCATTTTTATCAATCTTTGCATCACTTGTCAATAGCATCGCGAAACTCAGCACGATAATAGTGCTTATAGTGAGCATGTAATTCAGATACCGTTTTGCCAAAAACATGGTTTCTCCTCTAACAAACTACTTTCAAGCAATTAATTCTGAAACGACCTTGGCACCATCAGGGGCAACGCGAACAGGTCTTCCATCACTGGTATGCAACTCAAAACTGGGGTCAATACCGAGTAGCGTGTAGATTGTGGCTGACAGATCCGATGGTGTCACGGGACGCTCCTTGGGAAACTCACCGAGCGCATCACTGCTGCCGACAACTTGTCCGCCTTGTACGCCGCCACCTGCCAACATCACACTGAACACGTTGGGCCAATGATCACGTCCGCCTTGCGAGTTAATCTTCGGTGTACGTCCGAACTCACCCATCACGATCACGAGGGTTTCATCCAACATGCGACGATCGGTAAGGTCTTGAATCAACGCGCTCAGTGCCCGATCAAGGGATGGAAGATGTGCATTCTGATCGGTAGGGTAACGTTCTTTGAGTGTGAAGATGTCTTGATGCGTATCCCACCCGGTATGGTTGACAGTCACGAATGGCACACCACGCTCAACTAACCTTCGTGCCAGTAAACAACTCTGTCCGATTCCGTTTACACCACCGGGGCCATATCGCTGACGAACCTCTTGCGGCTCCTCAGAAAGCGTGAACGCCGCTTTGGCTTCGGGCGATGTAATCAGGTTGTAGGCACGTTCTAACTCTGGATCTGAAACTGTTGATACCCCAGCATCTTTAGTACGACTGAATGCGTTGAGGGCATCGACAAACTGCCTACGCCGAGAAACGCGTTGTAAATCAATCCCCTCATAGAAGTCAAGGTCGCGCACCTTAAACTCACTTCTCTCAGGATCACCGCCAACAGAAAATGGACGGGTGGCACTCGGCAGGTATCCGTTGCCTGATACTTGACCTGTGAAGTTCGGCACTGCGATGTTTGGCGGTAAAGCCGTGAGTGTATCTCCTGAAGCGTTTTTACTACCTTGAGATTTGATGTATGTGACTGTTGCCCCAAAGGTTGGATACTCCAACGCAGGTGTGGGTTTGTATCCTGTCATCAAGTATTGGGTGCCGAGGTTGTGTTCCCCAAGTGGTGAGGTCATCGAGCGAATGACGGCGATTTTATCCATAATGCCCGCTGTCCGCTCCAAGCATTCACTGATGCGTACGCCTGTCACATTTGTAGGAATGGTTTTCAGCGGTCCGCTGACCTCTTGCGGAGCGTCCGGTTTGGGGTCAAAGGTCTCCAGATGACTGGGACCGCCATCAAGCCATATCAGGATACAGGATTTTGCTTTTGCTGTCAATGGATTCGTGCTAGCAAAGGCGCGTTGGAGGTGGAAAAAGTCGCCTAATCCGAGTCCAAGTGCTGCCAATCCACCGACACGCAAGAAATCGCGGCGGCTTATTCCGTCACATCGTTGGGTCGCTTTCATTTTAATCTCCTCCATTCCAGTGCAAGGGTTCGTTTTTCAGATAAGGCAGGAGCATGCCTCGGAGTTTTTGATGGGCATGGTGCAAGTGTGCCTTAATAGTGCCTTCCGATCTGTTCAAACGGATAGCAATTTCTTTAATGGCGAGTTCCCTTCGGTAGCGCATCTTAAAAACACGTCGCTGCCCCGGGGGAAGTTGCCGAACTGCTTTACGAATAATACGTCCAAGCTCCTCGTTTTCAATCAGTTCAGCAGGCGATGGATACATACACATCATCTGGAGTGTATTATCCGCGTCAGGTGGTAATTCGCCAAGCATTAAAGCCTCCGTCCGCTTCTGTTTCCGTATGAAGTCGATGCTGCAGTTAATGGCAATTCGGTAAAGCCAACTGTAAAATGCAGAGTCCTGTTTAAAGTGTGGCAGTGCCTGAAACGCCTTTAGAAAAACGTCTTGGGAAAGGTCTTTTGCTGTTTCCCGATCTCCAATCCGTAGATAGAGTAGGTTATAGATTTTTTGTTGATATTTGAGAACAAGCGGGTTAAAAGCCTCCGTGTCGCCACTCTGAAATCGCTCTATCAACGCACGCTCATCAATAGAGGAGAGTTCAGTCTGTGTGAACAAGGTGGAAATGTGTTTAGTCCGTGTCATGCTGTTTTCTCCAAATGTTTTGTCTAAATTTGTTGTATTATTGTAAAGTTTAGAATTAATTGTGCCCTCTCCAACAGTCTGAATACCTATAACAGGCATTCAGACTGGCACAAACTGGAAGTTTGTGCTACAAAGATGTCCACTTATTTATGGGCTTGACTATAAGAGATTTCTGGCATTGTGATATTCGGTTCATCTGGAATTTTCTAAGTAGTAGGTAACAGATGTACGAGTACTGTAGGTTGGGTTGAACGGTGTTGAGAAGGTATATGTCGCGGTGCCAATACCGTCAAATCCAACCTGTCGTCGTATACATCCAAAAACGCAGTGGACCCAACTTGAGACCCGTAGGTGCCCGGAAACTGTAAAGGTGTTGGGTTTCTCTCGGTTTTCTGTTTGACGTGCCTTCTATGGTGTGGTCTGAGTCTTATGTTACTTTTCAGCGCCTTGGGAATATCCGCTCAACCCAACCTACGGGACGATACGGTTTTTCCTAAAATTGACGCTTATGGTGCGGTTGCAAACCGAACCTACCAGGGAATTGCGTAAGTTCTATAAAAGCTTAGATAGGTATTGGGCAGGCACAGAGACCTGCCCTTAAAAGTTACCTAAATTTTAATCTTCCGCGCTACGACGAGGTTCTCGACTCCGTGGAAAGGCTTTCTCGTATCGCTCGCGGGCTTCTTCACCAGTGATTTCACCCTTCTTGACCATCTCTCGAAGCCGTCTGCCAAGGGCTTGCGCTTCCTCGGAATCATCTCCACGCTGCATCCGTTTATCTTCAGCAGGTGCTTCGTTCAACCATTTTTCAAGCGTGGTAGGCTTCACCCCAATTGCCTCTCCAACAGCCCCAAGCACGTATGGATCGGGACGGAGCATCGGCTGCGTGAACGCGAAGTTGTATAGTACTTTTCCATCTTTGGCGATGATGACTGTCTGCGCGACATTGCGATTGAGTCCGTAGGTGCCTGGACCTTCCCGACCGTCCGGAGAAATACTGAGTAAGACATCGCTTGGAATATGTGGTACTAATTTACTGGCTTGATTCTCGACGGTATCGGGTGTATCTCCTAAAAACACAGCACTTATATGCAGTGCCTGTTTAGATTTCTCAGCCGTTTGCGCAAGTAAACGAGAAACACCAAGCAACCCACGCAATCCAAGACCGCTTTCGTCTTGCAGGAAGAGAACGAGTGGTTTTCCGTCTGCTTTGGCGATGACATCGAATGTTTTGTCTTTAGTTTCACCGTTGATGCCCTTAACCTTCAATGGTGGCAGTTTTTCGCCGGGTTGTGGGCCAGAGAAAAGCGTCGCTCCCTGAATCTTCTTGAACTCAGCAGGATTTTTCACTTCAACATTCTCTCTGCGGTATCGGTTTTGATTTTCCCGATTCGCTAAGGCGCGGCGCGCTGCCATGCCTTCTTCTTCATTCAATTTGCCGTTACCATCTTTATCGAACCGTTTGACTAATTCTTCCCGCGAGGGGCCTCGCTCACGATCGCGTGCACCTTCTCGTTCCATTTGTTCTCCGCCTCGCTCCATACGTGTCCCTTCGGCAGGCTCTTTGTTCAACCATTTCTCTACTGTTGCGGACATTGGATTTGTATTTTCATCGCCGGTTAACCATGCTCCCTCTTCGTTCAACCATTTCTCCAGTGTAGCAGGTTCTACTTCAATCGCTTGTGCGATGGCACCGAGGAGGTGTGGATTGGTATAGAGCAAAGGTTGTGTGAACGCGAAGTTGTGTAGCACTTTCCCGTCCTTGGCGATAAGAACGGTCTGCGCGACATTGCGGTTCAATCCATAACTCCCGGGTCCTTCACGTCCATCGGGAGATAACCCTTTTAATACCGCGTTTGGAATTTCTTCTTTTACCATATCATGCGCCCATTCAGGTAAGGCATCAAGATTATCTGCAAGGAACACAACACCTATCTGGATCCCTTGATTAGACTTTTCGGCACCCGTTGCCTTGCTATGCCTTTTTTGGAGAGCGTCAATTTTAAAGAGCAACTTGGACACGTTAACAAGCCCTTTTACGCCGACGCCATTGGTATCTTGCAAGAACAATACAAGCGGTTTCCCATCTGCTTTAGTGGTAATATCAAACGTTGTTCCATCAATTCTACCACCAATACCAGTCACCGTCAATGCTGGGAGTTTTTCGCCGGGTTGCGGTCCAGAGAATATTTTGTTTTCTTCAGACTGCCCAAACAGCGTTGGGTCTTTTACTTCGATATGGGACTCGTCTTTATACTGTTTCTCGACCATCTTTCCATTTTTTGCTTTCTCCATCGCTTGCTTTTTCTCAGTCTTATCAACCCTTTTTTCTGATTTCTGAGTTGAGTTTTGAGGGGTTTGGGCGAAGAGCGAAACTTGGAAAGTTTTCAGCGGCACCAGTTGTGCCATTGCCAATAATGGTAGGCAAGTTAGGAGCAAGGTTGCTGCTATCAGTCGCAAACGCGGCTTCAGTTGCACATCTAACTGCCGCTTGTTTTTGAAAATAGAATCAATGCGAGATTCCAATTGCGATGGCTGGTTGAGTGATAACGCCAGCGGAATAACTCGGTCTTCGTGACGCACCAGATCCAGCAAACATTGCGCGTAGTTTTTTCTTGCACCAGTCAATTGGATGACCCAATCGTCACAGATGCGTTCTCGTAAGCGAACGAGTTCGCGATTGAGTAGGTGGTAAATTTGCTTAGTCATGGGTTTTTTCCTCTTCAGGCTGATAGTTATTAATCAACGCTTGTAAGCGGTTATGTTCATCTGCGCTGGTGTGTCGCACTTCGAGGAGTGTGTTCACCAGTTTCTCGGCTGAGTTGTCAAAAAGACGTTCCAGCAAATCGCTGAGCATCGTATGCGTAATCTCTGCTTCTTTGACCAAAGGCTGGTAGACGAACGTCCTACCAGCCACTTGATGCGACAAAAAACCTTTCTTTTCGAGGCTTTTCATGGTGGTGGCGACAGTGGTATAGGCGAGTTTCCGATCAATGTTATCAAGGACATCATTGACCGTGGCACGCGTTAGCTGCCATACCACTTTCATCACTTCAAGTTCTAAGTGGTGCAATCTCTTGGTTTCCATCTGATTTGATCCTTATCTAATGGTTTTCAATTGGTTAGGACTTACGCAAAAAGCAGCAATTTCGGTATTCCTAACCCCCTAAATCCCCCTTATCAGGGGGACTTTAAGAGAAAATGCGTAAGTCCAATTGGTTTCTACGATTGATAAGACAATACTTCGCCGCGAATGTTCGTAATTACGCTCAATAAATACTATTTTAAAATACGTAGTAATAGTATTATACACCCTATACATCTGTTTGTCAAGTTAATTTACAAAAAAAAGCATAATTTACGAAATTTTGGAAAAAATTCAGTAAGCAGCTTATTAGAATTTTCCAAAAACCCGCACGAAAATTTCCATGTAATTCTGATCGTTAACATCTCCGATTGCGCGCTGGTCTATGTATCTGGCACCGATATGTAGAAACATCTGCTTCCGATAAGCAGTAAAACTTTTCTCCATCTCAGCCAATAACGCCTGACGGACAAAGTCGTTATCGTTGTCAAGCATATCATTGAAGAGGAGAATTTGTCCACCGCCGGTGAGTTTGATGGTTTTCGTGAACTGATAGACCACCTTGAGGATAAGTGCCGGAGCCATATCACGTACATGTGTACGTTCAATGAGGCGGAGTCGTAGCCCGCGGGAAATCTCATCACCGTCAATTTCACCTGTCAGCGGCAGGTATTCGATCCGGTCCTCTGCCATTCGGAAACCGTTGCGGATGGTATACTTGAACATTGGACTGATTTCTAACGATTTTGAGGGACGTAGACGGTACAGCGTCTTGAAGATGCCGACTTCGTAATGTTCATTGTCTCTATCAAAATCGATGTCATACTGAATTTTGGCACGTGCCGTCGTGACCATTCGGTCAATTCCGAGATATTCATACGTGATTTTGGCGGTGTTAATAAGGTCGTTCTGCATCAGCAACGGATCTCTGCGTCGTTTTTCGACCTCGACCCCACCATCCACATAAAAGAATTGCAGATCTCCGTCTCTCTCCATTTTCTGGATTTCCGGCTGTGATCGATAGAGGCGTTCGTCTTGTCTCCCTAAAAATCCGGCATAATACCACGTTTCATCAGGAATCCGGTCTTTCACGAGTTTGAGTTCGTTCTCGAAAATGAGCGAAGAAGCGCGTGCGAGTTCTTTCTGGTAAACAATATTGGCGAACGCTTTCGTTGAGGATGGCGTATTTCTGAGTTTGATGTTTTTTTCGATTTGCATCCCAAGATCTAAATCTATGACACGCGTCTGACGACTTATCTTCCTGTTCATGAACAATCGTATCCCTTGGAGCCCGACATCGAATTCGTAGTTCGGATCTATGTCGTTTTCCTCCTCGTCTCGGATGCCGTTGTTGTTCCGATCGGTTTCATCAAGAAAATCTTCGTCAACATCGAACAACAGAATATCATCTTCATAGTCAAAGATACCGTTGTTGTTTTTATCTAAGTCGCCGGGAATAATTAGGGAAGGCGGGTCAAGAAATGTGTTATCTGAGTAACGATCTTGGTCATCGTTGTCGCCGACGGAACGCGAGGCATCAAAACGCGGACCGACGCGAAATGCTTCTGCTTGAAAAATCGCATCACCGATGGTTCGGAAGGCTTTAAAAACTGTGGTCGTTGCATCAAAGCGTGAACCTAAGTTCTTTTGCAACGCGTTTTTCGGTGTGACAGCGACTTCGGCTTTTATACCGTAGTTAGTGAAATTAGTTTCTAAGTCCACTGCCCATACGGGTACCTCTCGGAAGTACCAAGACAGCCCCAATTGTGAGTTACCGAACTTTGTGACCTCACGCAAACCGATGCCGGAGCCTTCAGTCTGCTCCTCCTGCCCATTGAGTCGGTTAAGCAGGCCCGGCACCATGAGGATCGTCCAATCGGTGTGGTTGGAGCGGACCTCCCAACGGACACCGCTTAGGTCAATCTGATCGAAGGTGAATTTTGTGAAGGTCGTCGGGACCTCGCCGAGACTTAGGATGTTTTTCACACTGCCAGAAGTCTCCTCAATCACCATGACGCTGTGGAAACCGCGCCGAAAGAGGCGGTCGAAATCGAAATTGTCTTGCCTGACTCGCTCTTCTTCTGTGTCTGCGAGGAAGTTTCGTCGATTTGTAAAATCGTATTCAACACGTCCGGATAGGAACAACTTGCCAAATAGACTGTACACGTCTTCTGCTTCAGCGTAGAACACAAGAGAACAGTTCAATAGTAAAAGGAGGAAGCCGGGAATCAAGCGCTTTCGGGCACCTGTTTTGATGTCCATATCTTATTGGCTGTCGGTTATCGCAAAATATCCTCTGGTCCGTATGACTCTGTGAAGACTGTCCATGTGCCTGTGCGTTTATCAAAACGGCTCAATCCACGATATGTGCCGAACCAAACGTAGGTACGACCGCTAACCATGGAAAGGATACCGTTATGTGCCAAACCGTCATCTCGGGTGTAAGTTGTCCAGGTGTCTGTCAACTGATCAAACCGACTGACGCCTGCATTATATGTGCCGATCCAGACCTCTGTGCCATCAACCCCGATAGTGGTAACCTTGTTGCTTGCGAGTCCATCTTCTGTTGTATAGGCAGTCCAAACATTTGTCTTTTCGTTATAGAGCGTCACACCGCGATCGCTGCCAAACCAGACGTTATCCCTATCAATAGCGATACAACTGACTTCATCGCTTGCGAGTCCATCTTCTGTTGTGATTGTCTTCCAGATGTCTCTACCGATGTCGTATTTGCTCACACCTCGACGCGTTCCGACCCAGACATGTTTCTTGCTTGCCGTGATACACCAAATTTCATCTGTGACCAATGACTCTGCGAACTCTTTGGATACAGCGGAGGGTTGAATCTCGGTGCCCGATGTATAAGTAATCCATGCGTTGAGGTCATCCGCTGTGCGGGGGTACTTCCCAATCCCGGAGTTAGTCCCAACCCAGATGCTATCACCGTCGCTGCTGACAGAAGTCACGTTATTGGCGGGTACCCCATGTTCCGTTTTGTACTGATCCCATTGTAGTGCTATCTTATCAAAGCGGTTCACACCATCGCGTGTCCCGATCCAGACGTATTGTTCATCGACGACAATAGAACTCACAACGTTATCGGAGAGTGAGCCTTTCTTTTTGCGTCCATGCTGGTGCCAATGGCCGCCGTGGGTTTCTATATTTTCAGAGCCGCCCTCCTGTCGATAATTTTTCCAGGTCCCTAAAACCTGGTCATAGCGGGACATCCCTTCGTCGGTCCCGACCCAAACGAAGCGTTCATCTGCATCGACTGTCCGGACAGTACGTCCAACAAGGGTTGGGAGTGCTGTCAAAGGGGTCCAAGATTCCTTCCGCTTATCATAACGGGAAAGCCCGCGCAAGGTCCCCACCCATACATAGTCCTCATCGACAGCAAGCCCATACTCGCCGACATGATTATGGAGCAGCCCCTTGATATCTTTAAACGTTGTCCATGTGCCGGAGGCGAAATGGAATCGTCGAAGCCCTTCGTTGGGTGCGGCCAACCAGAGATAGTCGTCATCGGCTGCGAGTTCGAGGGTCCCGCGTCCGGATTTGATTGTCGTCCACTCCTTTGTGCGCCGGTCGTATCGAGTGACACCTGCGTCATCCCAGGGTCTGTAGAGTATCCAAACATCCTTCTCAGTTGCGATAATGCGTCTAATAGTCTTCGCGGCAAGCACATCATTGGTTGAAAACGTTGTCCATTTTTTTGTTTTCTTATCGTATCGTGACAGTGGACGGTTGCTGCCTCTGTCCCATTCCGAACGCGCAACCCAGATGAAATCGTCATCGATAGTAATCCATTCTGCGCCTCTACCTGCCAGTCCATCCCTGGGTCCGAAATTCTTCCATTCACCGGTGATTTCATTGTAACGCGTGAGGCCGCGCCCAGATGCAAACCAGACGTTTGGTCCATCAACGCCAAGTGACCGTATACGCTCAATTTCTCGCTGCCCCTCTTCCTCCACCACATCCCATGTTCCAGTTGCTTTACTATAATGGTTTAGCTCCAAACCTATCATCGGAATGACCCAGACGCTCTGTTCACTGACAGCAATCTTATCCACATCGTCTGTAGAGAGTCCGTTTTCTTTTGTGAAATGTTGCCACGTATCCGCCATTTTATCGTAACGCAGCACACCGTAGTCGGTGGTAAACCAGACGGCATCGGTATCGACATAAATCCAACGCACAAAGGTCATGGATCTTTTCTGTGTGGACTGCAGAATATCTAACCGTGTGAAACGCCGCCACGTTTCTGTTGGACGATGAAACCGCAGAATACCACCGTTTGGCGAGGCCTTCCAATTATTGAACCAGATGTAATCTCCATCAAATTTGATGTCTGAAACTCTGGTTTCAAGGAAGGGTTCCCGCACCGGACGGGATTGATGTATTTTTATATTACCTTGCGGTTCGGTGGGGTGAGTTGATGTTACATTACGGACTACGTTTTTAGTTTTTTCAGGGTTATGGTATTCAACGAGACCGATGTCTGTTGCGAGCCAAAGCGTTCCATCTTCTTCACACAAGATGTCGCGAATGTTATATGTCTTTCTGAGAGAACTCCACTTTTTTGTTTCGATTGCGTAACTTCCGAGACCTTGTGGTGTGCCGATCCATAGGATGCCATCCCGAAAAGCGAGTGCTGTGATATTGGGGGAGGGCAATTGTTCATGCTTTTCAATATTACTGGAGGATAGTGGGATCCACCGCTGCCGAGTGCTGTCATATCTCGCCAGACCTTTGTGCGTTCCTGCCCAAAGTGTCTCTGCTTTTCCTTTTTCACCCGTGGACAATAGGATATTCACGTACGGATTGGGAAGTCCGTCGGCAGCAGGGTGCATTTTCTTATCGGCAATCGAGTATCGCCAAACGCCTTCTACACCACCAAACCAGACACTTTTATCATGAACAAGGACGGATAATATAAGCGGATTTTTGGGCGCGTCCGGCACGGCAAGCTGCTTCCATTTTTGAGATTTTGGGTCGTACATGGCGGGTCCGGAACTGGTGCCGAGCCAGATAACAGGGTTGGGCTGCGTTGCGTCGGTATCAAGTGCTGTCACAAAGGCTTCACGTTTATAGTTTTCAGTTGTCAGTTTTCGGTTTTCAGTTAAAGAGGTATCTGATTCAACAGCACCATCTTTTACCTGACCACTGATAACTGATGACTGACCACTATTCCGTGGGGTATGAAATATCCATTCATCGCCTACATACTTTCGTGTGCCGAGTCCTCGATCGCTTCCAATCCAAACAGAATAGTTTTCAGTTTCCAGTTTTCGGTTATCAGTTAAAGAGGACTCTGATTTAGCATCTCTTAACTGACCACTGATAACTGGTGACTGACCACTAATAAGTATTGATGTGACGTATGGAGTCGGTAGTCCATCCTCTTTGGCGATGATTTCCCAGATGCGCGTTTGGGGGGAATAAACAGAGATACCTGCGACGGTTGCCATCCAGAGGTTCCCATCGGTATCACGTGTTATAGCACGAACATCGTTGTCGGCGAGAAAATCAGCCTGCTTGTAAATTGTCCATTCACCGGTCACCTTATCAAAGCGACTCACGCCATTCTCTTTGGTCGCAAACCAGACATCATTGCCTTGTGTGGTAATCCAACTTACATGATTGCTTGACAACCCATCTGCTTTGGTGTAATGTACCCACGTATTGACCGGTTTGATGAACCGATGTACACCCGCATTGGCAGTTCCAAACCAGACTTGGAAACCATCTGTACGGATGGAAGTAATCATGTTGCTTTTCAGCAGATCGGTTTTTGTATACGTCTTGATGAAGGTCTGATCAACCTGATTGTATTGACTGACACCTTCCTTTTGGGTGCCAAACCAAACGCTGTCATCGTCCACTGCGATCGTAGCGATCTCGCTGTCTATCAAGCCATCTGATTTCGTATAGTTATTCCATGAATCGGTATCCCGATGGTAGCGGCTCACGCCGCCTTTGCTGAACCTTGGATCTTCATCCCATCCGTGCGGATCAGGGTTTATTTCCCTGCCGGTGCCGACCCAAACGTACTCTGGCTCGACGGCAATTGTTGTAATTATTTTGCTGACTAAACCGTCTTTTCGGGTGCGGACTGCCCAACTATCAATTGTTTTATCATAACGGTTCAAACCCTCGGATGTGCCAAACCATACGTAATTCCCATCCACTGCAATAGAGGAGACTTGGTCGCCTGCTAAACCATCAATTGTTCGGAAGGTGGCAAAGGTATCTGTTTGTGTATCGTAGCGACTTACACCTTCATCGGTGGCGAACCAGACCCACTGCCCCTCAATTGCGACAGCATTCACCATATCGTTTGCCAACCCATTTTCCATGGTATAGTGTAGCCACCTATCCTGCTGACGTTTCCAACGCGAAACCCCGTGCGCTGTTGCAATCCATACGTTCTGCAAATCGGCGGCAATACAGTTGACTTCGTTGCTAATGAGCGTCCGTTTCACGGGCCATCTCTTCTCAGAACGCGAATCTACACCGGAATTCTCAAGTGGGACACCGGACTGCGGATCGGTTGTTAATGGTCCACACCCTATAATCACAAGGAGAGGGAAGAACAACAACGCATACACAACTGAGACAGTATACGCACATTTGCTCGTGGAGCTTTCAATCCGAAGGGTGTTTTTATCTGATGGCTGTGTCATTCTATAGACTTCCTTTTCGCCTAAACTTGCGTTTGGTAATATCAGACCTATATCCACGACTTGGCAACTATTATGCCACAAAAAGACTTCATAAGCAAGAAAAGCGTAATGGTTGGTGATGAACTTGAAAGTTGTCTTCTCTATGTGATTTTCAGTTTGATCCGGTTCAAACCAACCTACGGGTTATAATACCAAATCTGAAAAATAAAGTCGCATTATAGAGATTTTGGGACTCTATGAGGTCTCCGCATGTAAAAGCGCAATGAATTGCGCTACTACGAACCGGTTTTTCGTTAATGAGAGGCGTTTATTTAGAAATGGTATAACTATAAGACGTATATCGTCGGTACATCCCTTAAAAAAGTTATACAAACCCAAATCGCTACCTAAAGAAAAAGGTGCTAAAAAGTGTTTGACAAAAATTTTCCGATGCCCTACAGTGGACACAAAAAGATATAACGATCCATCTGAAAATTACAAAGACGGAGGTATTTCTATGCCATTTGGAGGCAACGACTGGCTCGCTTTAACCGAAGAACCGACACTGGAACCGGAAATCCCGATCTGTGACCCGCATCACCACTTTTGGGATTTCCGAAACGAGCGTGTTCCTTATCAACGGTATCTGCTCCACGAACTGATCGCGGATATTGACAGCGGACACAATGTCCGTTCTACTGTGTTTGTTGAGGCACGAGCAATGTATCGCGCTGACGGGCCGGAGGAGATGCGTCCTGTGGGTGAAGTTGAATTTGTGCAAGGGTTGGCGGCTGCGAGTGCAAGCGGTCTATACGGTACGAGTCGTGCTGCCGCTGCGATTGTCGGACACGCGAACCTGAACTTGGGTGAACGCGTCGAACCTGTCTTGGAAGCATTACAGGCAGCGAGTCCGAATCGGTTTCGGGGTATCCGTCATTCCGTCACTTCGGATCCACATCCAGAGATAGGCGGAGCCTCTGCATACAGAACAGCCGGACAGCTGGCGCGCGAGGATTTCCGTGCGGGTGCGCGGGTACTGGCAGGTATGGGGATGTCTTTCGAGGGGTGGATGTATTTCCCACAACTCCCCGAACTCGCTGATTTCGCAAAAGCAGTGCCCGACTTGACGATTGTTCTTAATCATATCGGCGGTTTGCTGCGGGTCGGTCCCTACGGTGGTAGAGATGACGAAGTGTTAGCGACTTGGCGGAGCGGTATCGCTGCTGTGGCAGAATGCCCGAACGTTAACATCAAACTCGGCGGTATCGGAATGCCGCGTACTGGGTTTGATTGGCACGAGCGGGAAAAACCGATCGGTTCTGAAGAGTTGGCGGAATCTATAGCACCTTTTATGAATTACTGTATCGAGCAGTTCGGTCCGGAGCGATGCATGTTTGAAAGTAATTTTCCAGTGGATAAGGTTTCGTTTTCCTACCATGTGATGTATAATGCCTTCAAACGGTTGTCATCCGAGTATTCAGACGATGAACGCTCTGCGTTGTTCCATGACACCGCCACTGGTGTATATCGGATAGAGGTTTGAGGAAGCGCGGAGAGACCTAATCCTGTAAATCACCAATTGGAACAGGTAACTAATAGACTCCACTACGATGTCCAACTTCATGCACAAAAACCTCTTCGGTACTTGTATTGAAGGAATAAAGTACTCGATAATCTTTGGCAACTGTTAGACTAAATTTGCCTTTGTGTATACCTTTCAGTGCCTTTTTCGGGTGTTCATCCCAATTCTCGCATAAATTTTCCAATTTTTCGAGGACTCTTGCGCGAATTTTGGGATGCAAACGCTGCATATCCGATATCGCCCGGGATCTTAGCACTAACGTGTACATTTCAATTTCACCCCGAACTTTTCAGCAACCTCCTCAAGCGTAAACGTTTTTGCTGTTCCAGCTTCAATCTCTGCTATGCTTTGATCAATCCTCTTGATAACTTCTGGTCGCAACTCCAATCCTTCGTCCGGATCGTAGTGGTAGTCCTCAAAGGCGACTTCTAAAAGTTCATAAGCGACGTAAAGTTCCCGAAACGCCAAGTCTAATTCCTGATCTGACGGGTTCTGATTAAGCAACACGACGAGCCTCTCACGCACTGGGAAAAGTTCTTGGGCGACGAGGAAACGAAGCAGATTTCGGTATTCGTCCGGTGGCAGTTCAGCGATTTTCTTCTCTGGCATCGGATCACTGTTTAGGTAAAGTCCCATCCGCCTGAAGTTCCGCTCTTTGAGCGTTGTTTTCCGGTTGGCGAGGACATATTCCCGTTGCCGTTTGAGTTTTTTGGCGAGCGGTGTATCTGGTGTGAGCCCTTCCAGCGGGTCCTCCTCGTAACTTTCCAACCAAAAGGCGAAATCCACATAATCGCCGTGGAAATGGAAAAACTCCGCTTCCAGTGCCTCTTGGGGACTATCTTTAGCAAGTAATGCAGCAAGCCGTTCGCGAGATTTAAATAACTCCTCATTAACAAGGGTGTGGAGTAACTCGCGGAATTCGGTAGGGTTCATTTCTGTAATGTTTGGCATGATGTCCTCCGTATGTGTTATTTTTCAATACCTTAGTGTACCACAAAATCGGTTTAATGTCTAATACAGAAGCATTGAATTTGCGGGATCTTAGTGCTGTGAAATTCGATTGCTCCGTATCACAAAACGTGATAGACTTCACAAAGGAAGGAGCGAAAAGTGAGCATTAACAGAGATTATTTCTGGTTCCGACTTTTTAAAACGCGAGGTATAGGTCCTAAACTTCTGGGTTCAGTTGCCAAAATGTTGGAAGCAGAAAACCTAAACCCAGAAACGTTGCCACTCGACCACAACGATCTCTCGGCACAATTTCCAGAATTGGCGAAAATCCTTAAGGGAAAAATTTACGAAGAGGATAGCGAAAAGGTATTCGCAGCATACGCGCAACTTAAAGAGCACGGGATCAATATTATTTACCCCGGCCACCCAAATTTTCCGAAGCAGCTCCTCGATATTGCACCGGTACTGTTTGTCAAGGGGCAGCAAAAACGTCTCACGTCAGACAGCGTCACGATTGTTGGAGCGCGGGATGTATCGGATAAAGGGGTTTGTATTACGAGAAGTCTGGTTGGCGAACTTGTAGGTAAGGGAATAAATATCGTCTCTGGATATGCCGAAGGTGTTGATTTAGAGGCGCACTTAGGCGCGTTAGAAGTAGGGGGAACAACGACAATCGTTCTATCTGACGGCATCAAGCAGCTGCGTCAGAAAAGTGCCTTTAAGAAATTCAATTGGGACCGAGATGTGCTTGTGGTTTCACAATTTGACCCAGATACCGAGTGGAGCGCCTGGGATGCGTTGGAGCGAAATCAACTTGTGTGTGCCCTCTCGAAGGCGGTTGTCGTTATTGAATCTGGACCTGAACGGGATACGCAAGGTAAAGTGAGCGGGACCTTTATTACTGCGAAAGTCGCACTGGATCTAAATCTACCCGTTTTTGTTGTTAACCCAAATTGTCTTGACGACGCGCCGAAAGGCAACGCTGATTTGATTGGGTTAGGTGGTTATAGTTTCGATCCTGTCGATGGTGCAGCGGAAATCGCAAAGTATCTCTGAAATACCGAGATATTCTAATCTACCACCGAAGTGTATCACTGGCGAGGTTGAAAACCCCGCCAGCAATAGGACGGCGTTCTAACTTTCACTCGCCTTGAACCAGTTTGAACTTATGTGCGGCTTCCTCTACGCCGATGAAACGGCTGTAGATTGCCATGCGACTCAGCTTGCCTTCCCAGTTTCTACCGCCACTCGCTTCATCACCAAAAAGCAAGGGATAAAGCTCCCAATTGCTGAAATCCCCTTGGATTCCATTGCTAACGTAAGCGAGTTCGCCGTCAACATAGCAGTAGACGTTTCCGTCAAAATAACTGATGATGATGTGCGCTGGTTTGCCTATCTCAATCTTACCGAAAGAAAACTCACCACCCATGGCATTCGTTCCGGTCCGCGGCGTGCGGATCCTTACGGCAAAACGGTTTCCATCCTGCCCGAAGGTGAAATTGCGATGGGTAATGTCGTTTGAGAATGAGATAATTCGAGCGGGACCACTCTGGTCCAGATTATCCGTCGTAACGAGACACTCAAGCGTCAATTGGTTGCTCGCCTGACACGCTGTGAGAAGCGTGGCATTGACACCCTCGGTGAGAAACGCACCACCCGTTAGGTCCATCTGTCTGTTTTCATCGATCTTCGCCGCGCCGCGCGGTTCAACATCGCCGCTGCCTTCAAGTGTGCCGTGCCAGAGAAAAACGAGTCCATCGCGTGAGCCGGGAAATTCTGTGTGCGTCCCGATGTCAGCCGGTGCTTCCGGTGATACATGAATTGCGAGGGATGTCGTTGCTGTGTCGCCTTCCTCGTCCATCACTGTGAGTGTTGCAACGTATTGACCGAGGTTTTCGTAGACGTGCGTCGGATTCGATTCAGTGGACGTTGTGCCGTCTCCGAAAGTCCAGTGATGTGCGAGATCCCCTGCTGCTGAGAAATTCACTGTGAGCGGTGCGCTGCCTTGTAGCACATCGGCGGACGCTTTTGCTTCCGGACGGAGTTTCTCACCGGGTGCGTATGGCGTAAAGCGATAGGCAAAACCACCGTGCGGTGCAGCGAACGTATACTCATCGGGTTGTGCCGTGCCGACTGGGACGACTTTCATGTTCCACGTATCCACACGATCGACTTTATACGGCTGTTCCCCTTGCAAATCCAATGTTATCGTCTGTGGTGCGATTGTGTAAGTCAGGTAGTATTCTCCATGTTTCGCGAGGATATACTGTCCCTTGTCGTCACCGATTGGGTTAAGCGTATCAAATGCTGGTGCGTCAGCCATGAAGTCCTTGAGGAACGCAATCCGCGGCGGACTCTCACCGCGCAGGATACCGCCTTTTGCCCACCAGAGGAGGTCTTCGGGGTGTTTGTATGTCTCTCCGTGTCCGACGTAGCATCCAGAGACAGTGCCAGCCCAAAAATGTTGTACCATCTCTTCCGCAGTGATATTTCCCCACCCTTGGGGAATATCGCCTTCATAGCGGCACTCGTCGTAGATAACAGGCTTCCCGTATTGCGTGCGATAGCGGATGCCTTGTGCCATGTTGGAGGTTTGGATGCTTGTATGCGTTACCCACGGCTTATTGTGATCATACCAGTGTCGGCAGTTATGAATGCCACGTAACCGCTGATACTGGTCTTCGGCTTGGATAATCTGAAAGAACCGATCCCAATCGGATTCTTCTTTCGCAGGCATGATGTCAAATTCATTTGCGAGCGACCACCAGACGTTCCGAAAAGCCGCTAACCGTGCAACAGCATAACGGATATAGCGATCATCGCTTTCAGCGTCCATATTCTCAAAATCCCACCGGTCGTAAGTATGAAATAGGATGATGTCCGCCTCAATACCGAGGTCTAAGAGGTCCTGAACGCGTTGTTCAAAATGCTTCCAGAATTCAGGGTTGAATGCTGTGAAGTCCCAATCTTTTAGGGGTTTCCCTTCAAACGGGTAGTAGACGGGTTCATTTTTGTTGTAGACGTAATCTTTTGGAAAGATGCACATCCGCATCTTGTTGAAAGGTGCCTCGGTGAGGGTTTTGAGTGTCTGTTCCTCCATTGCTTCGCTTTGATGCGCCCACGCATAACAGGTCGTCCCAAACTGATGATATGGCGTTCCATCGGCGTATTGCAAGTAGTAATCTTTATAGACTCGCACGGGTCCGTGGTTTCCATCGGACGGTTCAACACATGTAAACTGCCCCGTCTGACCGTCGAGTTCGGTACGGTTACTTTTCGTTGTGTACGTCCATTCGCCGATTGCGTCGGGCATGAACCGGATTTTGTAAACCCCGTTTCCATCATAGAACCCGTGCGGCTCAAAAGTCCGACTGTTTTGTTTAAATTCTGCTGTTAATTCAACCTCAGTGAACGGATTACCGGTATCCGGTCCATTCAAGGTCAATTCAAATATTCCCCACTGTTCACTCATATTCACCTCCGAATTTTGTTGGGCATTCACGGTAGCTGCCATACTTGGAAAGAAAAAAGCAACCGTGAAAATTGTTATTGGTAGGATGTATCTTGTCATCTAATCTTCGGGCAGGAGACCCCTGTCTTTAGGCAGGGGTCTCCTGCCCGCTCCTGTAGTAAAAGTTCAGGCGTGTTAGCACTCTGAAATCAGACCGCTTCGCACCTGTGGTTAATCGCTTGTGGGTTTCCATGCTGTATATTGAAAACAAACCCTTCGCGTTAACGCCAGCGAGTCGGGTTAATCCGTATTTGACATGCCGAATCAATGTGTTTTTGATTAGACCTGGACCTAATACAGTGCCACCCACCCGTGAGCGTTTACCCCCCTTCGCTTCCTGTTGCCTATGCAACTCTCTGCGCTTTATCGGTATCGGTGAGACACACAGTAAGTTCGTGTTATCAGGGACACCCGAACCCCCAACCGTCTGATACGCCAGACACCAAGAATCTACACAATGGGCATCAAAGGTTTCTGCTAACTTCTTTGAGGATTTCTTGAGACCTAACCGATCGCGTATCTCTTGGGTCTGCCACCCTTGAAGGGTTCGCAACTGCCAGCGTTTACGGATTTCGGTATAAAACCACTGCTTACCAACTTCAAGTGGACTAAAAGAGGTATTCCATTTCTTGGCACGTTCTATGGTGCGTGCTCTAATATCTTCAACACAGACATGTGTGACGGGATACAGTTTCGACAGCCAATTGAGTATCCGAAGTTTCCAGTCCCACCTCGCACGCGTGCCTGCGGGGACACGTTCTGTGTTCGCAAGACGGTTCGTCCTATTCTTGCGGTTCGGACACTTTCGGGAACGCCGGCTTCTCCGCAACTCACGACGCTTGGCGACTTTCTTACCAATGCCGCTATGAGCGTCTGCCTGCACATTCAAATAGGTGTGTGCTTCGGATTTAACGCTAAAGCCTTCTTTCTTGCTACCCGGGTCAACACCGACAACAACTTCTTGGAAATACCTGTCGGATGGGTCTATATTTAAACGCACACAAAACACGCCATTTTTCCTAAACGGTGTTGCCTTCTTATCTCTTATCCACTTCCTTGCCCGTGAAGGCTTTGTGGGCATAAGTGGTCTTTGGTTCTTATCTACGACGGGAACAAACATAGTTTGTAAGTCTCCTGTGGAGTGTGTATTGCCCCTTCCACATCACAGTATCCAAAAGTGAATCAGACTTGGGGAGCATCCGAAACATTGTGCTAACTGCCACGCTAAGATACCGCGATATTGTGTGTAGAAAGCGGTTTAACTTGTGGAGTGAACCTTTAGCATAGGCTTCGCACAAGCCCCTTACTTTAGTGAGGGGTCACTGACTGTAACGTTCCATTAAGCGAGGTTGCAAACCTCACCAGCAACTTGTAATTTAATCTAATGAGTGTTCATAAATAAATTCAGAGCACTCCTTTTCGTTCGTTGTAGGCAACAAACAGAAATAACGACTCAAGTGTATATGTCATCGGTTTTGTCTCCGCTGCATTTCGGTGTTGACGGCGCGAATACCAGCCACCGTCTCGTTAATCTGATTGTTTGCGTGGTCGCGAAATCCGTACTTGCGTGCGTTGTTCTTAATGTAAGCACCACATAGATGGTATCCGACGCACTGCGGAATATCCCAGAGCGCGTCCATCACTTGGCGATAGTGATCTGCGTCGTGCAAGCGATCCGCTGTCGGGGGCCAGCCGGTATCGCCGTGTGAACGTATGTGACCCGCCGCGTCTGCCAGCAGAACCGGTTTGTCTGCGAAGTCTGCCCAGTGCCGCATCTTCGTGGCGATATTCTCCACTGTGCCAAAACATTGAAAACTGAGTACATCGACGTAGGGCAATGCCGCACGGACGACTTCATCGGGTAGCACTGCGTTTGCCTCCCATCGGTCTCCGAGGATTAGGTGGTTCGGGTCGTAGCGGCGGATAGCGTCATGGGTGACCCTGTAGTAGCGTTTGGCAATAGCAGAGAGTTCGCGGCGACCTGCCTCTGATTCGAGCAGGCTTGGATCAACCAACGGCCCACGCCACTTCGTGGCAGGCGAGGTGTGCACCCACTGCGGACAATCGCAGTAGAAGTAGCCAATAAGCTTGGGATCGTCGCGCAAGCGTGCACATTCATCACGGGCGACGTAATCGCACCACTCTTCGAAGTCAGCACGCATCAGGTCGGGCATACGGACCTCGACTTGCCACTGATGTGCCTCGGTGAAAGGTAGCAGGTGGCAGTAAGGCATGTCCGCCCATTGGTATTCTTCGTATGTGAAGGGCCGCGAATGGCGATGGTAGCCTTGCGTGATAATTACGACTTCCTGGGTCCATCCAATCGTGTTAAAGCCCCAATCCCGCAAGTCATTGGCGACTGTGCGCAGCCAATGTTCATGGCTGTTGCCGAACTCTCGGTTCCACACATCGTCCGATGCTGGATACCGCAACGCAGCCGAGTCGATATGGTTCATGCCGATGGACCAGAACCGCGCGCCGTCCGGTGTAATGAACCACCAACGCCCGTCTCGCTTCTCAATTGTGTAAAAGCCTGCCATTGTGCGGATGTTCCTTTCATCTTCTCGGTGGTTTAAGCATCAGGTTCTCAATAATTTCGGTAAACTCACTATCAGACAACCTCGCATCCAGATAAGAGCGAAAACCGGGTTTCATCTTCCACTCAAAACCATTCAGTAGTTTCCCGCTGCCTTCTGTAACCTCAGTGAAATAGTCGCCGAGACCGCGGACACCATATAAAACAGCAACCTGATCCCAACTGGCACGTCCCTTGTATTGTCCGTTGAACCACTGATAATACGCTTCTCGTACCGGATTTTCAGTCGGTGCTTCTGCCAGTTTCGTACCCGTGCGGACAGATCCGCCATGCTGACTGATAACAAGCCGTGTGGGCCAATTGCGGATTACCTCTTCCGTCTGATCAACTAAGTCGTGGCGAACTGTGTTGAAATTGTCGTTGACAAGCCCCGCCATCACTACGAGTTCAGCAACTTTTTGCTCAATCAGCTTAGGATCGGCTTTCAAGAGGTCATAGAGATTGTTAAGAAACCCGACACTAATGATCGTTACCGAATGATCCGGTTGTTCAGTTAATACTTGCAGATAGAGTTCAAGAGAACTGGGTAATTCAATAGGAGAGGGATTTTGCGGGAGATTAGCGAGACTATCCAGATATTTTGATTTATCAGGGTTGGCGAGATCACCTTTGTAGACACCAATAGGTATTTCACCACGATTGTACCACGTGTTTATAGCGCGAATAGCGTTGGCACCGTTTGGATGCACTTCGTTGAAGCTAATCGCGAGGATTTCTGCTTCTTCACTGTCGGCAAGCGTATGCAGCACAGCCAGTGCCCCGACATCATCTACGTCAAAACACATATCTGTTTCAAATATTATCTTTTTCGGAAGCACTTTCTCGGTATCTTGTGCTACGGAATTGGGTGGTATCATTATCATAGTAAAAAGGGTCAGTGTTGTCGCAAAATACGAAACTCTCAAGTTTCGCGGTAAATAAAGGAAGATAGAATACTGCATTTAAGTCTCTGTGTTATCGGATGAACCGAAAAACCTCTCTTTCGTACTGAGATGCTTCCATCTTTCAATAATTTCGCCGTAAATTGCGGGTTCATCTCTATCGTGAATACGTTGGCGATCATCAAGCCACGCTACAATCCGACGCACTCCGTCAATAAATGGAACCGTATAATGGAAGTTCAGATCTGTTTTCGCTGCAGTGTTATCGAAGATGTTATTGTATTGGAAATTCTCTTTGCACCATTCTGCTGCTTTTGGCGCAATCTCAGACAGGAGATCAGTAGGTATATGAATTAGGTCGGGTTCTGGAGCGTTCATCGCTTGTGCGACTGTCTGGTGGTACTGATTCCATGTCATGGGTTCATCGCTCGCCGTGTGGTAGCCTTTTCCGAATGCCTTCTCATTGCCAACAGCCTCAGCGAACGCGCGTCCCACGTCGTCACGATGGCACGCTGCCCAGAGCGAAGATCCATCCCCGTGTGTGATAATCGGTTTTCCGAGACGGATGCGGTTGAAGTAGTAAGCACCGCCGAGTCCAAATGAATGGATCAATCCGCGTCCCTCACCGTAAGTGTGTGCTGGGCGGATAATAGTGACTGGAAAATCGCCGCGTTCGTGTGCTTCTTCCAAGCGTTGTTCACACTTCGCCTTATTGTAGGCATACGGGAAAGATGGCATTGGCTGTCGCTCTGCATTTTCTTGGATTGGATATTGGCGTGCGGGTTTGGTGTAGACATCGACCGTACTACAGAAGATGAACTGTCCTATATTGCCACGAAATGCGCGGATTGCACTCTCAATATCCGCCGCTCCGAAACCGATCATGTCAATCACAGCATCGAAACTGCCCGCTTCCGCCATCTGTGCTTCAAAAGCCGAGTAGTCCTTCCGATTGCCGGTAATAGTGTTATATTCTTCTGGAATATCGGCATCCGTCTGTCCACGGTTGTAGAGTGTTACGGTATCCCCACGTGCAATGAGAGTACGCGTAATTGCAGTGCTAATCAACCCCGTGCCACCAATAATCAAAACCTTCATCAATGTCTCCAATCCGTTTAGGTGAAAATTATCTATTGCTAAGTATATTTGAAAAATCGAGGAATGTCAAGGACTTCCGTAACACCAGACTTTTGGAAAAAGTTGTTCAGAAATTGGACAGTAAAAATAATATGGTTGCCTAATATTCAGTGAAAACCCGCTTTTAAAGGTGTTTTGCGCTTGAATTGCCTTTGGCATGAAAGTTGCTTAATGCATTAACAACGCTGAGTAAACTTGGGAGAGTCTACCTCCTTGGGAAAATATGGAGCGATGCAAAGGCTTTCCCATATCTCTATTGCTGCATCGCTCCATCTATCTATCTGTCTGTACTGTGTGCAAAGGAGAAAGAATCATGAAGAGATGGAAAAGTCTACTTTTTATTCTCGCATGTCTATCACAGATTAGCTGCGCGGCACTCTTAACGGAACAAGAGTATGTCTTGATTGATCGTCCAGTGGCTGGCAAGGCAACTTTCAACGGCGAAATTTATTCACTTCCAGAAAGCGCGAACATTCGGAAAGTTGTGCTTCTCGGCTCTGGAAAAATCCGAAACATTGAAATTCACGTGCGTGACAAGCGAAATCAATGGGAACCGGTCAAAAAAGTACCCGGCGGCATCGAATTCCCGTTTGAAATCTCACTTATCGCCAAGACAGACGCTATCAAAATTATAAAACACGCAATGACTGGTGCCGGTCGCATTGAGACGGTTCAATTTTACACGGTTGCTGATAAAGGAGATTAAAAATAATCCATCGACCCATACGGGAAGTTCGACTTCAATGATTTGTACTGCGACGGCTGCACCTCTTCGGGCATTTTTCGACTATTTCGCACCTTTTTGTGCAACTTTGCGGCGTACTCGCCCAAATGCGACGTGCATTAACAGTTGTAATACCAGAATTATGGGCATATTTGACATATTTGGCATTGGCATGAAAATTGCTAACATATAGGACTTACGCAATTTTGACTGCAGCCCGTTCTGTTAGATGAGAATTTTCGGAAAACACAGCGTTCTGGTGGCACAAACTGGAAAGTTTGTGCTACAAAAGAGCAGCATGCGTAAGTCCTAACATATTAAACAACGCTGAGTAAACCATGGGAGAGCCTTTCTCCTTGGAGAAATACGGAGCGATGCGATCGGCTTTCCTATATCTCACTTGCCGCATCGCTCCACCTATCAATCCGAAACACTATATGCAAGGAGAAAAATCATGAAAAGATGGAAAGGTCTGCTCCTCATACTCGCTTGTTTATCATATATCGGCTGTGCCACACTTTTGACAGATCAGGATTACATCTTGATCAATCGCCCAGTGGACGGGAAGGTAACTTTCCACGGCGAAATTTACTGGCTTCCAGAAAGCGCGGATATTCGGAAAATTGCGCTGCTCGGCTCTGGACAATTGCAAAACCTCGAAGTCCATGTTCGCGATAAGAGCAGACAATGGGAACTCGTTAAGAAAGTACCCGGCGGGCGGCTTCCGTTTGAAATCCCACTCACTGCGGAGACAGATGCTATCAAAATCGTAAAACTCTCAAGAATAGCTGACAGTCGCATTGAGACAATTCAGTTTTACACGGCTGCGGATAAAGAGGATTAACAATATGCAAGGACTTGGAGGTTTTCATGAAAAGGCTTAGTTCTCTTTTAGGTCAAAACTTACGGATTTCCTATATTGCACTGATCGGTATTTTCTGTTTCCCTTGCCTTGTCTTTGGCATTGAACCTATCGGAAATGAGACAGTTTGATGGAGGCATAACTTGAACATCTTCAGTTAATTCGTCCGTAAGGAGCAACACAACCGATGAACACGTTAAAACGAACGATTAACTTCATGCTTGTAGCGATTTGCGTCCTGAGTGCGTCTGTGTTCTATGGGTGCGGCGCGGACAGTCTCGGACCCTACCAACCGCTCTTGCCCGCCATTGACAGCGAAGCTAAGTTCTCAAGCAGATTTCAATTGGAAGAAGAACCGCAATTCTTCTATGATCTTTATGGTAAAGAGATTATGGAAGGCAGCGAACTCACTAAATACACGGATCAGAAAGAATTTGACCAGAACGGTAAATTAGCTGTTGGGTGGGGCGGTCAACTGGATAGCCTTCGCTTCACGGCGCAACTGGACCGGACAATCATAGCTGAAGAATCTTTTCTCGGTAGACATACTGAGTTTATTATTGGCGATCACCTACGCCTCAAACCGGCTTCCTTGTTTCCAAACCGATATATTCTATACAAAAGCGAGTTTGATGGCCTTCGGTGGGACATCTCTTTCGCGCAGGAGCACCATCTTTTTAGTTTCATCCACTCACGGATTTCTAATCCAATTCAACTATCAGATGATGCACCGGGGCAAGTACTCGGACGGGATCTTGGGCGCCGAAACGGGTTGAACGCAACGTCGGGTGTCAGGAACATTGAAAACGCACGGCTCGCCGGTTTTCGAGGACAGGGACTTTTAGGCGGACTTTTCCGCGTCGGGTTTACTTATGTCAATTTGTATAAAGAACACCCGGAACGCGTCATTAACTCACTCATGGGGACGGTTGCCAATACACCGCCTGAAAGCATATCCGTTGTTTTTCGTGATGACTCGCCTGAAGACAATCACACGCGGGCATTCACAGATTTTCGTGCTTATGATCCGGACGGACATAGCGATAATATCCAAGCGGGTGTCGGTGCAGCTTTCAAAAGCATGAGGATTACAATTGTTACACAAGCATTTGAAGAATTACCCTTTGCAGCTACAGCGAAAGGCGTTGAACCCGCCCTTCTACCTGAAATGACGCACCAATTCGATGTTTTCGCTGATGAGCTTGTTGCGGTTGATCACGCCGGTGGGTCTTCCGAGATACGCGATTCCGTTGACGGGAAGTGGAGAATTGTCAGCGGTTTCAATAAAATGAAATACGATCTTATCCTGACGGATGAGAAGATTAACATTGACCCACGAACCGTCAAATCCGTTGTCTTTGAAATGGTTGTTGCAGGCGATTATAATATAGCGGTTATCGGCTTTAGTGAAGCAAACAGAGCAGCGTCAGACCCGGAACTACAAGAGTGGATTAAAACCACAGATGGTCGCATTCAGATGCCGTATCGCGACATAATTGAGGCTCCGGGAAATTACGGTCAATCTCCCGATTACATCAAAAACAGGAAAAAACTTGCTGACAATCCGACGCAATGGAAAGGTGAAGGGAGACCTCGGAAAATTCAGTACCGCTATGGTGCCGCACGTGCCGCGACGCTCTACGGTCTTGACCTTGAAGGGACTGTCGGCGACGTTTTCATCAGGGCACACTACTCTATTAATGGTAAATACAAACAGTACCCCACTATCCCGAAAGATAAAGTAGGATTTAGTCGAACCAAAACGACTGTTCAAGGTCCAGATGGTGAGGAAGAAACAGGTGTTTCTATTGATTTCAACAGCAGACTCCCAGTGGATGCAAATGGTATCCCGACATATTCGGAAACTGAGGGCGAACGTTTTGAAGCTTTTTTAGGCGGGGACGGCACAGATGAAGATGGCACCGGGAAACTCGGTAGAGAAACAGCATGGTTCGTCCAACTTAAGTCTCGCTTTAGCAAACTTCACTTAGAAGCCGTCTTGTATCATATTGACCCAGGCTACACAACCAACTACCTGAATTGGGGCGCAAATCCGGACCGAGACCAAGTTTACACGCTTGAACGGGGCAGAGAAAATATACCTTTGGAAGATAGAATCGCAGAGGAACTCACGCCCTGGGACGAAACCAATTATGCACTGATTGAGGACGATGATGATGGCGATGACCAGCCCGATGACGCTGACGGCGATGGCGTAATTCCACGTGCTGATGACCGAGATCAGAACGGGATATTAGATTTTCAAGAAAATTTTCTTATTTTTGACGCGGACCCGCCTCTGTTTACCAACATTATTGATCTAAATAATAACGGTGTTGTTGATCCGATTGAGGATGATTTTGAACCAGAATACGAATACGGTATAGACCGTCAGGGGTATCACCTCAAAGCGAAATACAACCTACTCGCTAACCTCACTGTTCAAGTGGGTTGGTTAAACGAAAGGGAAATTTCGAGTCGACGGAAAAATAACGCGAAATACATACACGTTATTTATAAACGCGACATCCCGGATTTTGGCAGTTTTCACTTCCAAAACCGTTTTGTCCGAGTGCAGGACGATATTCCGGATTACGCTATCGCATTGCCTGTTGGCGAATTGGAGCCAATCCACATTAATGACGAACTTGATTTTTATAACGCACGGGCGAATACAACAGTGCTTCAATGCCTCTATACCGCAGTGCCAAACTTGACCGTTGAAGCTAAACTTCTGGTTCTCATGCAAAAACAGTTTGAACAAGATAAAGAAAAGGCACTTTTTACGGATATTGAATACGACCCGATATCAGAGAACTTTGAAACTGATGAACGCGTTGATTTTATGGTGCCAATTGAGCAGGTCCGGGTTTCCGGAGAGAGACATGACTATCCGTTCTATCCTGATCACGGTATCAACGCGCTTGACCCGACCGACACCGGTTTAATCTATAACGCTGCGAATTGGAAAAAACGCCGTTACCCCGAACGGAACATCCGTAATCAACTCACTATTCTGAAGGCGAAATACGAGATTCCACTTGGCGAACTCCCTTATGTCAACAAAATTATTGAAGGCTTAACGCTAACACCGATGGTTAAATACGTCTGGGACCGCGCTTTTGACCGAACTGCCGAAGAGATCCCAAAGACACTCAACCCGGACCTGTTTTTTCCAACCGACGATCAACCGGTTGAATATTTGCGATTCAATCGTCGAAGTCGAGAGGATATTCTCGGTGTCCGTCTCGATTATCAGTTCACACAGAGATTAAGTATCATTGGCGGATTCCAATACCGGAAATTTTCCAACCGGGATAAAAACTTCGAGAACTACTTATGGACCTTCCCAGCTGACGTTGCTATTCCAAACCTATATCGTCCCGACTTGCGAACTCGTATTTTTGAAATGCAAGCCATCAGCAGAGGCACCTGGCTCGGCTTCTATATCGTTATCCTTTCAGGTCACCGGAGAACCACGAATCTGTTTCAAAGGACGACGAGTAATACAACGTTTGTTCGAGCGATGATGGGTTTCTAATGTTTTGGGAAAAGTGTTGCCAACAGACGCGTTACCGAATCGTTAACGCTCGGCGTAATGTGTAATTGATTCTGTAGATGTGCTCTGTAGGGTGTGGTGACCCCCAAAATGAAACGGGTAATCGTATCATCATCTGTAAAGAGGCAGATGCCAGTCCCTTCTGAAACTTCCGCCGATACGCGAATTTCGCCATCTCTGATGCTAAGACTTGCCTGATGTTCCGTCCCTTTGATGCCGATTGTGCCTTCCCACCCTTTGTAAGTGTCGCTCTCGTTCAGTCGTTTCAAAAGTAGTGGGGAAAGTTCGCGAAGTAGCATCGGCAGATTGACGATCTTAAACATCCATACCCAACCTGCATCTTCCGATGTGTACCCAAAATTGTGGAACAGCGTTTTGGCATAACTTTTTTCCGCCTCACCTTCAAATCCCCATTTTATTTTTTTATATTCACGTTTCACCAATTCGTTATGTAACGCGCATAGCATCGCTGCACCGACATCCTCAAGGAAACCTTCCGGGTGTGTGGAACCTTCGGGCGGTTGGGTTTTAAGACAGAATTCGGTGATCGAGACATTCTTTTCCTTCTCAAAACACTGCGCTTGCACATAGCCAAGCAGCTCCCCATCCTTCTCTGCGAGATAAATCAACCGAGTTTTCGACGTTCTGCGTCTTTCGGCACGTCTCGGTCTGCGTTCCACCCGGTCGGCATAAAATGCGTTGAGTACGCTTGCCATCGCGACTTCATCCCCAAGCGTGTAGGGACGGACAACCAAGCCCTCAACCACTTTTGCCTGTTCGTGCCGTAATGTTTTAGTAAACTCTCGCACCAATAGTCCATCAACGAACCCAAAGCTCCTGTACATGCCATGGGCGTTGTTCTCGGGGTCAGTGTGAAGAGAGATACAAGCGGACTGACGGACCATTTTATGAGACATTGACACCCCGAATGCCCACCGTGCCAATCCCTTTCGGCGATATTTAGATGTGGTATGCACCCAACTCACGTAAGTTCCCGAAGCGTGCGTGTTGTGGGGGAAATGGTGTGTATGGGGAATTATGTTGCAAACGGTAACGCGATCACCTTCGATGATCGGATAGTGATATAATTCCGCATTACGTTTGACATCCATCGTTAGGAGAGGCGCGCCATTTTTGTCCGTGAGTTTTTCATAAGAGAACGCTTCGGCTGCTGGGTGACCAATTTTGGCAAGTAGGTATCCAGTTTCGAGTTGGTATCTGTGATCCTGCTCGGGCGCGATCTCCACGAGCCGATCTACGACTTCGCCGCTTCCACCGTTACGAACCCACATCAGTACCGCCATCGCCACAAGTCCGTCGTCACCCGTTTCAACTGTTAGTGCTTCAAGCACTTTCACCGCCCGGTCATCGCAGCTGCGGATTAGTTTTGCTGCGGTAATCAGTCGTTCATATCTGTTCGCGGTGTCCAGTTTAGCAACCAACGCTGAAATCTGATGCTCAGATTCGTCAGTGATTTCGAGAAGGCTATCGATTGCATCGATTCTGTCGCTCGTATCTATACTTGTATCCCGAATTATTCCGTTGAGGTATTCACGAACTGCTGCCACAAATTCGTCGCTGTCATTCGGGAACAATGGAAGCGGATGGACGGTCGTGCCGATCTCTTCAAACCATGGAAACAGGTCCTCACCTACCGCTCGGCTGAGGTAATAGATCTGTCTATCCACCCGTGAGAAGGTTGTGTGTGGCATATTCTGTTCTGTGTCGATTTGCTTTTCGGAAAATATCTTAGTGAGTCGGACAAACAGGTCCTCACCATATTTATCGAGGAGTACCTTCAGTATCCAGATCGGCTTGCGAGATTGTTGCTCGTAAATCTTCGCGATGTCAATCAATGCCTCGGTTTCGTCGTTTTCACGAAATTGCGTCTCCAATTCGGAGAGCATCATCGCTGCTTCTGGCACAAATCCGAGCAATTTCATTGCCCAGATACCAAAGAAGAACTGGAACCCGTCAAAAAGAACATCCTTCGCCTTCCCAAACGGCGTTTTGTCGGCAATCAATCTACTCGCCTCAACACCGAGCGAATAGGCGAGTCTTGGAGGACTGACACATGCCCCGATTGTCATGACCGAATCCTCCCAACCGGCACCGTATTTATGAACAGACGACGGAATCAGATCAATTTTCCATTCAATCTTCTCATTTTCAGGGAATTTCGGGAACATTTCCTCCGTTAGTTTTTTAACAAACATCATACAAGTTTCTACACGGTCCTCGACAAACTGCGTATAGAAAATCTTGATTTTTTCGTCCTCTCTGATCTGTTCTTCGATCGGAATTTCATCCGGGATTATCTCTGTATCTGTTGTCAGAGAGGGTTTTTGCTGGGGTGTTTCTTCGCGGTTGGTTCCCAACCAATCAATAAATCGTCCAGATATAGGGTGATTCTCCCATTGAAAGAGCTGCGTGTTGATTAATAGGACGCGTCCTGATCCAAAGTGGAGACATGCCCCAACAGGTTCCTTTGTCTCGCCGTGTTCAAGGAAAACGCTACCCTCCATCGGGATATCAAGGATACCGCAATACGTGAGACCCAGGTCATCAATCCCCAATCCATCGGCAATTGCGTGGTTAGTGAGACGAAGGTCTTTCTTTGTATAACCACGCAAAGGATTCGCGTCGGTATCCATTTCGCCTTGCCCTTCAGGTAACGGAAGAAATTGTGCACCGAAAAGAGAGGCAACCTGATTAATCCCCAATTCCGAGATCGACTCACGGACATCTCGCTCGAACCGGCTTGTGCTGGCGGCTAAAAGCAGTCCACCGCCATTTTCTACAAACTCGCGGATCAGTTGGAGTTCTGCATCGGTGTATTTTAGCGATGTGTTGCTGCAAATCGTCAATACATCGTAATTTTTCAGCACCGCTTCACTGAGATAATCTCGGTTATTAGTGGTTTGATAGATATTGTCCGGCTCGATTCGTATCAATCCGTCTGACCAGTCGGTATCGCGTGAAGTATCAACTAAAATCCGAATACGTTCTTTTGTCATTGGCTCATTCCTTATATTTTGCTTGAATGTTATGATAATTGATCCTTTCTTTTATTCAACTATATCTATAGTGCTTTCTTCAACTTTTTTGTTGCACTCTGACTTTGAAGTTGCTATGATAGGTATAAGTAAAGCACATTTCTTTTTAGCAACTAAAGCACAATTTGGGAACACACATGGACAAATATCGTATTGCAATTATCGGTTTAGGTGGCATGGGTGGGGCTCATGCCGATGCAGTGCAGTTAGAAGAAAACTGTGAACTTATCGCCGGGGCAGAAATCAATCCTGAACGGGCAAAAGCATGGGGAGAACGGTTCGGTGTCAAAGCCATCTATGACGATTACGAAAAGATGCTTGATGAACAGCAGCCTGATATTGTGATCGTTCCAACGCAGGCGCCGATGCATCACGCGCCAACGATCGCGGCGGCGCAACGCGGCATCCACGTCTTCTGTGAAAAGCCGACTGCCCTCAACCTGATTGAAGCCGATGAAATGGTTGAAACCTGCGACCAACACCGCGTCAAGTTTGCCATTAACCACATCAAACGCGCCAGTCCTTACAACCGTCATGTGCTGTCGTTGATTGAAAAAGGCGAGATCGGCGATGTCGTGCTATTGAAAGCGACCGACAAAGGTGGACGCAAGGTAGGCAACTCACTGATGGAGATGGGTACCCATCTCTATGATTGGTTAAGGCTCTTCGGCGGTGATGTCGAATGGACACACGCACATCTCGTTCAGATGGATGGACGGCAATCAACCGTTGATGACATTAAACATACCCAAGAGGTTCACCCTCATGACCGAGATGCTGGACTTGTGTTGGGAGAACGGGGACATGCCTCCTTCCGCTTCAAGAACGGTATTCATGCGGATGTGCAGTTCCTTGCGCAACCACAGACCAACGATGATGCCTACGGTATTGACATTATCGGCACCGAAGGCAGGATCGCTGTCCGAGAGAGCGTCGGCACAACGATGTTTATTCATAAAGGACAACATAAGACACCCGCAGAAGCGTGGGAGCCCGTGCATCTATCCTCCGAAGACCTTGACGAGCAAGGTAATCCACGAGACAAGGGATCCATACGATTGCTATTGCAACGCCTCATGCTACGCGACCTGATTGAAGCCATTGAGGAAGATCGTGACCCGTTTGCGAGCGGCAGGGACGGTCGTGACTGCCTTGAGATGATTCATGCGACATGGGAATCGCATCGGCAAGAGGCACGTGTTTATATGCCGCTCACGCCACGCGAACACCCCCTCGAACGCTGGAAAAGAGAAGAAAGTAATTGAAAACGGCGAACTGATACCTCGCCAGCAAGGAGCAATTTATGCAACGTTTGGATATTCTTCACCCGTCGATTGACGATTATCTACTCGACATTATCCCTGAACGCGATGAAGTACTCACAGAGATGGAAGCGCACGCACGCACAAACCGATTTCCAATTGTAGGGCCTCTCGTTGGGCGGGTGTTGCATCAATTGGTACTGCTAACCAATCCGACACGGATTTTTGAGATGGGGTCGGGCTTTGGTTATTCAGCGTATTGGATGGCGAAGGCACTGCAAAAACCGGAAGCCTCTATCATCTGTACCGATGGATCGCAGGAGAACGCTGATCGTGCAGCGGGGTATCTCGCTCGCGGTGGTATCGCGGATCGTATCGACTATCGTGTCGGCAATGCCCTCGAAATCATTGACGAAACCGAAGGCGAGTTCGACATCATCTATAATGACATCGACAAAGATGGATATCCCGAAGCCTTCCATAAGGCGATTCCACGGCTCAGGAGTGGTGGGTTGTTCATTACAGATAACATGATCTGGGGTGGACGCGTCGTTACACAGGAACCGGGTAATCCTCCAGAAGGACTCGATGAGCGGGAGCAGTGGTTCCACGCCGCGACAATTGGGGTCAAAGAGTTGACACGACTCCTCTATAGTTCACCTGATGTTTTCACGACGATTATTCCGCTCCGCGATGGCGTTTCGGTTGCAGTGAAACGTTAATTCGTCACTGCGTTAGTGTTGCTCCTGTCCAGACTGCTTTAGACTTCCATTCTCGAAAATCTACGTCATGAGGAAAAATGAGTAAACGCAAATCTATTTTTGGACCTTCCAAGGATGAAATTTGGACACAGATTGCTACAGAGATAGGCGGCGATTTCATTGAGGGCGGTTTCTGGGGCAAGGATGTTCTCACTTACAAACACGGCGAATGGCAGATCCTACTTGATACTTACGCCGTTTCAACTGGAACAACTACTGTCGTGTACACTCGGATGCGCGCGCCGTTTGTAAACAAGGACGGCCTCTATTTTAAGATCTCTCGTGAAGGATTCTTCAGTTCAATTGGTAAATTCTTCGGTATGCAGGACATCGAAATAGAAGATCCGTTTTTTGATAAGCAGTTTGTCATCAAAGGCAACGATCCAGAGAAAATCAAACTGCTGCTTGCTGATGATAGGATAAAGGAGTTGTGTCAAACACAGCCAAGGATTCATCTCAGTATTAAGGACGATGAAGGCAGATTTGGTACTGATTTTCCTGAAGGTGTTGATGAGTTGTACTTTGAATGCGTCGGTGTTATCAAAGAGACAGCGTTACTAAAGGCTCTATTCGGACTGTTCTGTCTCGTTTTACAGCGTTTGGTTCAAATAGATTCGGCGTATGAGGACGATCCGCAAGTTACATTGAAGTGGTGGCGGTTGATAACCCGCGCCTACTTCCGTTTTGTCGGTTTCAAGTGTTGTTCAAGGAATGCCTTCGTCAATTCAGGAACTTTCGGATCCCTAAACCAGCCGTGCCCGCCGCCTTCCACCTTATAAAACGTCACTGTTGCTCCGACAGTCTCCAACGCATCTTTCAATAACACACTCTGTTGATACGGAACAAGTTTGTCTTGATCGCCGTGGATAATCAGGAAAGGCGGATCATCCTTAGAGACATAGGTAATTGGATTCGCTTTCGCTACACGGTCCTTGTGTTCCTGAATAGGTCCGCCTACCAATTGAGACTCTGGAGAATCAGGTGCGTCATGCACCAGACCGTCCGGGAGGCTTTGGGCATCCATCTGCAGGAAGTCCGTGGGACCGAAGTAATCAACGACGGCTTGCACCTTGCTGGATACTTCCAAGTTTTCACCCACTTCAAATTCATCCACATCGCCTGCTGTGCCGAGCATAGCGACGAGATGTCCACCAGCGGATGAACCCCACGCTGCAAAGCGATCTGGATTGAGACGATAGGTTTGTGCGTTCGCGCGGAGCCACCGGACAGCGGCTTTCACATCCTCAATTTGTGCGGGGAAGATGGCGTGTTGGCTTAAGCGATAGTTGATACTTGCCCCCGCATAACCGGCTTTAAGATATGCCATCGGGTTGTAATGCGCTTTGCTGCCGCCGCGCCAAGCACCCCCGTGTATCCAGATAATGAGCGGTAGGTTTTCGCCTTTGTCGGGCACATAGAGATCAAGTTTCTGGCGTTCGTGTCCGTCGGTGACGTAAGCAAGATCCCGATGGACTGTTATACCTTCGAGCACTTTTGAGGCTGCCGCGGGATCCCGACGTTGCGCCAGAACCCGAGCAGCGACAAGAAAAAACAGGAGCAAGACGAGAGCAGTTACGATTTCCATCATTGGCTTTCGCATTGACTTTCTCCTCCATTATTGCGAGGTTTCGTTTGCGTTTTGTTCAACAGGTTCAGTTAATTACGCGTAATTATTATACCGTATTACACAGTAGGTTGTGAAATTAAATTTCATTTGTGGGTTGTCAGTTCTTTGTTTCGTCCGGAAAACCGTGTGCAGAATGTCCAATGTGGATGGAAAAATGCTGAAAAGATACAACCAAATATATTTGGTGGTCCCCCGAACCCAACTTTTGAC
Organism: Candidatus Poribacteria bacterium; assembly: GCA_965208735.1. Taxonomy (GTDB): domain Bacteria; phylum Poribacteria; class WGA-4E; order WGA-4E; family WGA-3G; genus WGA-3G. Next base: position 1,219,598 of record CBDBPM010000002.1, on the reverse strand, counting down.
AAAATATTTACACATCCTTCGCTATTTCGTGATTCCGCGGTTAGAAGATTGACATCGGTTGAAATTTGGGGTATAATAGTTTGTGTAAGTCAGTCAACGCAAGCAGCAGATTGAAGTAAGGAGACCTATCCAGATGGCTTCAATGAAATGTGGCAGATGTGGTTCCGAGAAGGTTATGCCGAATTTACGGATTCGGGATCGCTACGATGCAGGTATGGGGCAAGACTTAGAAGTTGAAGTGCAGGGTAACCCTGATGCTTTGATTTTCAAACAGGCTCATAGAGAGGCGTTAAAAGCGACTGTCTGTGGTGAATGTGGCAATGTAGGTCTCTCTGTTGAAAATCCACAGCGGTTATGGAAAATCTACACCGAAAGAAAGAATTCGTAGAATGGACTTTTGCGCCAGTTTGACGATTGATATTTCAATGTGTTCACAAATAGTGACTACCGATAAATGCCTACGATATAGGGAGGCGTAATGGAACCAACCGAACCGTATTTCAAACGTTTTGTATTTATTATAATTGATGGTGCCCCCTATGAAATTTTTAAAACACTTATTGAAAATGGGGATCTCCCGAATATCAAGAAATATGTGACAGATCGCGGCAGTCTGAATAAAGCCGTTTCCGTTTTCCCTTCAACAACGGGTCCTGCCTTCATCCCGTTTTTCATGGGATTGTATCCCGGCACAGCGAATATTCCGGGTATTAGATGGTTGTCCAAATCAAAATTCCAGGCTCCACATCGGTTCAAACGTCCTGGCGTTTGCAGTTATATGGGAATTGACGGGTTGCGTTTTGAAGCCGATTTGCCGCCTAACTTTCCCACCCTATTCGACTTTTTTTCACCGGTAAGCAATATCTATAACCTACTCGCTCGCGGGTGTCCACCCTCCAAAAATTTGACGCGCTGGTTTAAGCTGTTGATTTATACTTATGCCCATTTTTCGCACCGATGGCGGTTCGTCAATCAGATTGCAGAACGCCAACTACATAAAGCCGTTGAGGCGGGTGACCAGTTCATCACGTGCCTCTTTCCTGCGGTTGATACCTTTTCACACCACTTTAGCACGCAAGCACCACAAGTCATGCAGACTTACCGAGATATAGACACTGCAGTCGGTAAACTCGTCCGCTCTTTGCAGAAGGCGAATACCTTTGATGAGACGCTCATTCTGATTACCAGCGACCACGGGATGAGTGATACACACACGCATATTGATATCCCACAACACTTAGATGATAGTGGTTGGCGATGTCTACATTATCCAAAGGTTTGGCGGCAAAGTGCCGTATCCGCCAGTATGGTTTCAGGAAACGGGATGACGAACCTCTATTTTAAAGATAGTTCGGCTGAAAAGGGATGGGGGGAACGCACACCTTTCGAGAAGCTCTATCAAACGGGTGTCATTGGTTCCCTGATTGAATTGGAAGGGTTGGGACTCGTCGCCGGGCAGAGCGAAACTGGAGACATTATCGTTCAAAGCCGGACCGGACAAGGCAGAATTTCTTGTCACTCACTGGATACGGATCCCGAAAACTCACGGCGTGAACGGACTACTTCTAAATGTGCAGACTCGCTGCGCTTCTCATACCAATTCACTGGGACAGATCCGCTTGGATACGGGGTTCACTATAAAAATCTGTCTTCACGCGAAGCCTTACGTAAGACCTACGACACACCGTATCCAGATGGCATCGTCCAATTGTGGCAGATTTTCGAGAGCGAGCGAACCGGCGACCTTGTTCTAAGTGCTGAGAGCGGTTATGACCTACGCGCCCGTTATGAAATTCCGGAACACCACGCGACTCACGGTGCCTTAATTGCGGAACACATGCACATCCCGCTTGCCACGAATTACCCAATCGCAGAACAGTACATCCGTTCTGTTGATGTCTTTCCAACGGTGCTAAACTGGTGTGGACACAACATCTCGGAACAGTATATTGACGGGCGGGTTGTCAGGTAAGTCGAGAACGATTACTGAAATATTTATTAAATCTTCATGGAACCCGCTCTTCTATAGATGTATAGTTAGAAGCGTTCAGACATGCTGTTACAGTTCCTAAGCGAGTCTATTACCTTTTTCAATCCCACCTAACTTCCTGCCAAAATTATGCACCTCTTTTCCCATAACGCGCGTCTTTAATTATAAGTGAACAAAAATGCACGCTGGAGTCTTTTGGTGAAAAACGAAGATGTTGCGTTAATCCAACGTATCCTTTCAGGCGATGAGAATGCTTTTGAAAATTTAATCAGAAAATACCAGAAGCAGGTTCACGCGCAGGCATTGAGACAAATCAATGATTTTCAGATCGCTGAAGATATTGTACAGGAAACCTTTCTGCAAGTCTATCAGCAGCTGGAAACCTTGGAAGACCCGAAACTCTTTCCAAAGTGGCTTTATGTCATTGTGAATCGACGCTGTATCGCATGGCTCCGCAAAAACAGGTTACAGACGCAACCACTGGAAGAAACCGACATCTCAGAGATAGAGATAGAGGCGTATTCCCGATACGTCGCTGAAGAACATGTGAGAACAACTGCTGAGGCGCAGCGGGACCTTGTAAAAAAGTTGCTGGCGAAGTTGAAGGAGAGCGATCGCGAGGTTATCACACTCCACTACTTTGAAGATATGACCTCTTCAGAAATAGGCGAGTATTTAGGCGTATCTGAAAATACGATTAAGAGTCGGCTCCGGCGTGCGCGACAACGGTTAAAAAAGTATGAATTCATGATTCAAGAGACGTTAGACATTACAATCGAGGCGGGACACCGTTCCCAAAACCAGTTGAAAGGAACAATTAACATGACAGACGAAGTGAGAGATAACACCGAAGTTGAAGCGAATGCGGAAGAAACGCAACGCCAGATTGCTAATCTGCAACAGCAAATTAAGGTTATCGCTGCTGAATCGGATGCTTTTCTTGCGTCACGAAGAAATGAAGCACTTGAGACATTACGCCGTGTTCCGTATGATGCTGAAAGACCGATCTCATGGGGCTATGTGGGTGGGTATCGCACTTCTCCGGGAAAGATGTCGGGACGCGTCGCATTTTGGTCGGATAACATTGATGACTTTCTATCTAAAGCACCGGATGCCGAAATAGCGAATCTCGCGAACTTGTTCACAGACCGTACTATCATCGCCGTTTTAAGACAGTTGGTAGAAGGAAAGAGATCGGTCTCGGATTTGGCAAATGGGTGTGATCTCTCAGAAAGTGAGGTAGAGAAAGCCGTAGAAACGTTAACGGACGCGACATTAGTGGAACGCACGGAAGAGGATCTCATTGAACCTAAAAATGATGCTGTCTCCTTTTTCTTGAATTTTGTGAGCATGACAATCGTCCATCTCGGGCATATCAAACCTGATAATTAAACTCAGTTTTCGCTGGCGGGGGTTTAGAAGAACTGGAACCCGGTTTTTCTAACCTTCGCCACTGCCACGTTGCATCTCAGGCAAACCTTCCGACAAATATTCCCTTTCAAACCCATTTTTCAAAATTATGCACCCTTTTTTCTCAGATCGCGTCATTATATAGTGACGTGAATGGATAGCATGTTGTACACCTATTCGAGAAACGTGTAATGTGTTTTGTGAAAATAGCCTTTCTGGAGATGTCCGATGAGAAGTGACGATGTTCAGTTGATCCAGCGTATCCTTGCAGGTGATGAAAACGCCTTTGCGACTTTGGTTGAGAAATATCAACAGCAGGTTCACGCGCACGCATTGCGGAAAGTGAGGGACTTTCAGACTGCCGAGGATATTACACAGGAAACCTTCCTGCAAGTACATCAGAAACTCGCGACATTAAACGATCCAGCAAAATTTTCAGGATGGCTCTATGCGATTGTGAATCATCTGTGTATCGCGTGGTACCGGAAAAACCGGTTACAAACCGAGTCGCTGCAAGAGATCCATATCTCGGAAATAGAGACAGAGGTGTATTCTCGGTATATCGCGACAGAGCACGCAAAAATAACTGCTGCAGCGCAACAAAATTTGGTCAAAAGGTTGCTTACCAAGTTGAAAGAGAGTGACCGAGAAGTCATCACACTCCACTACTTTGAAGAGATGACTTCTTCAGAAATAGGCGAAGTCTTAGGCGTATCTGAAAATACGATTAAGAGTCGGCTCCACCGGGCACGACAGCGATTAAAGAAGTACGGGTTCATGATTCAAGAAGCATTGGATATTACAATTGAAACGGAACACCGTTCTCAACACCAATCGAAAGGAGAAATTAACATGGCAGACGAAGTGAGAAACCAATCCGAGGTTGACGCAAGGTTGGAAGAGATGCAACGTCAGATTACGGATTTACAAGAGCAAATTAAGGATATCTCAGCGAACTCGGATGCTTCTAATGGTTCAGATAAAAGAGAAGCACTTAATGCATTACTCCAACTCCGTCATAACGCGAAAGATCCAATCACGTGGTGCTACGCGGGTGCATATCGTGCCGCTTCTGGGCAGCAGTCAAGTCGCGGCTCAGTATGGACGACCAGTACCGATAAGTTCCTATCAAGGGCACCGGATGCTGAAATCGTGAAACTTGCGAAATACTTTACGAACCCTACCGTAGTCGCTGTTTTAAGACAGTTAGTGGAGGGCAAGAAATCGGTCGCAGATTTGGCGAACGGCTGTGGTATTTCCGAAAGTGAGATGGAGGAAACCGTGGAAATTTTAGCAGACGCGGCATTAGTGAAGCGCACGGACGATAATCTCATCGAACCTAAAAACGACGCTGTTTTTTATTTTCTGAACTTCGTCGGTATGGTTACCGTCTACCTGAATCCTGAAGAGTATCATTCACAGGATTAACTCAGGACTTACGCAAATTGAGAAAACATCGGACATTTAGACGCAAAAAGTGGTAATTTCTGTACTTTTAACCCCCTAAATCCCCCTTATCAGGGGGATTTTAAGAGGAAATGCGTAAGTCCTATTAAAATTATGCACCTTTTTTGAACTCATTCGCGACATTATATAGCGAAAAGTGAAATAGTCAATCAGACATTTCTTCGTGCCTTTAAGCACTCCTACCCTGAAACGTACTACCCAGTTATTGAAACCAACAATTATTTCAAAACAATTGACAGCGCGCCTACAATATGGCAAATCAACGTCGAATGCGCGTCACGTATTCGGTCAGTGCCTACAAGGTAATGTGTATGTACTTTTCACAAATTTTGCTATAATTCCACCTAATAAACCTTTCTGGAGATGTCAGATGAAAACGGACGATGTTGTATTAATTCAATTTACGCTTGCGGGGGATGAAGCTGCCTTTGCGAGATTAGTTCGTAAATACCAGAAGCCGGTTCACGCGTACGCCTCGCGGAAAACTGGGGATTTCCACATTGCTGAAGACATTACGCAGGAAACATTCCTCGAAGCGTATCAAAATCTCGAAAATCTAAGGGATCCGCTGAAGTTTTCAGCATGGCTTTTTGGAATTGCTAACCATCTCTGTATAGCGTGGTTCCGAAAAAATCGATCAACGTCCGAATTGTTACGTGAGCACTATATCATAAAAACAGATACAGATACATATTCACGACATGTGGCTTTAGAGAACGAGAGGGATACTGTTGAAGCACAACGCGCATTGGCACAAAAGCTGCTTTCAAAACTAAAGGAAAACGATCGACAGTTAATCACACTCCACTATTTTGAAGAGATGACATCTGCTGAGATAAGTCGCTATTTAGGCGTATCCCAAAATACGATTAAGAGTCGGCTGCGACGCGCGAAACAGAGGTTAAGACAATACGATTTATTGAGCCATGAGACAATAGATAGTTCTATTGGAAAGGGATACAGTTCCCAACAGTCGTTACAAGGAGAAATTAGCATGGTAGATAGTATGAGTACGGATATACTGAAAATTAAGTCCTTATCAGACCGATCACGCATGCAACTTTCCTCAGATGGAGAATGGCTTGCTTATGTCGTGATAGATCCTGACCGAAAATCATCGTTTGAACAACAGACCCCTGAATTTTCGCCGCATCAACTGACAGGCGCATTGGTAGAAAATCATAGTCAGGAGGTATGGGTTACCAATATCAAAACGAAGGAAACGCATAAACTCGGAGCAGATGTGGGGGTTGACTGGGCACCACGGTGGTCTCCAGATGGAAATTACTTAGCGTTCTGCTCTGACCGAATGGGGGCACCGCATCTTTGGGTTTGGGATAAGGTTAAAAATAAACCACGCCAAGTGAGCGAAAAACCGATTACTGCTACACACGGTCTTGAAGCACCGCAGTGGACTTCAGATGGAAAACATATCATCACGAAGTTACGTCCCGAAGATATGGACCTTTCCACAATTATCTCATCTAAAACGATTCCACAAGCGATAAACGTTTGGCATACGGATACGGATGAAGAGTCTTCTGTCGATGAAGAATTAGACCAATTCGTATGGGTCAAAGGGGATTTAGGTGTCTTCAACGTTGACACAGGTGGTGTGCAAGTTCTCAAACGAGACTTGTTTACGAGAAACATTACACTTTCTCCAGATAATACTGCAGTTGCTGTGCTCAATGTAATACGAGAAGGGGAATCGACATCTCAAGAAATCCTATTTGAGTTGTTATTAGTCCCTTTAGATGGATCACCGGTCCGAAGTTTGGCGACAAATATCAGGGAAAGTGCGCTATTCGTGAGTTGGTCACCAGACGGTAAGCACCTCATATATGCTCAACCGGAGGGTTTGTTTATTGTTTCAGTCCAAGATGGTGAACAGAAGGATCTCACCGCGGACCTTACTGAGAAACTGAGATTTTACGCACGTCCGTTGTGGCGACCATCAGGGGTCTCGTTTTTCTGCGGCATCGACGGAAATATATGGGAATTCGCGGCAGATGGCAGCAGTGCCCGGAAACTGACAGAGGAATTGAAGAAACACGTCATGGGTATTGTCGCGAAAGTGAATACAAATGTTGTCTGGCAGTCAAGCGATGCACAGTCTATCTGCGTCCAGACGCATGACCCAGAAACAAAGAAAGATGGCTTCTATTTGATAAATACTGCGGAGGCACGTGCGACTTGCTTGTTTGAAGAACCCATTAGCATAACCCGTCAGATAGCAGACGAATACGATCTAAAGGTTGTCAGTAACGACACACAGATTGTCTACAGAGCGCAAGATGCAACACAGCCAGAGGAAGTTTGGATGTTTGATACAGACTCTGGAGAACGCCAGCAGATGTCCGGTCTCAATCCGCATCTGCGCGACTTACAATTTGGTGAGACCCGTTTCGTCGAAACACAAACTAAGGAAGGAGAGCGTTTACGGGGTATTTTGATGCTACCCGCCAACTATGAGGAAGGCAAACAGTATCCTTTAGTTACGTGGGTCTCTCCGGGCAGTCACCTATCAATGTATATCTATAGTTTTGGGTTCGATAAATATGTCATGAACTTTCAACTCCTTGCTGCACGTGGTTTTGCTGTGCTTGGTGTTGATGTGCCGTCAAGATCCAGCAAATCGTTGAAAGAATTGCCCAGAAACGTGCTACCGGTAATAGACAAAGTCATTGAAATGGGTATCGCCGATGCAGATCGTTTGGGAATAACCGGATACGGTTCCGGTGGATACAGCACAGTTGGGCTGATTACACAAACCAACCGTTTCAAAGCCGCAGTTTGCGGTGGCGGTTTTTATAATTTGACCAGAATCTACGGTGATCTTACGAAACGGGGGAGAAGTCTCGGTATTAAATGGGTAGAAGACAAGAATCAGATGGATATAGGCGGTTCGCTCTGGGAAAAACGCGAACGATATATTGACAATTCACCGCTATTTTACTTAGATAAGGTTGAAACCCCTGTTTTGGTCTATTGTGGTGAAGGGTATGATGGTTTTGATTACACGCAATCTGGGGAGCTTTTCTCTGGATTACGCAGACTCGAAAAGAAAGCGACTTTTGCGTGGTATCGTGGTGAAGGGCACCTCGTGAGGTATTGGCGACCTGAACACCGTGCTGATTGCTGGGAACGCATCATTGATTGGTTTGAAAAATATCTGAATTATTAAGGAACTGGCACTTCAACCTGAAAAGAAGGAGCGTACGCATGGAAAGTACCAATGTCTTCCGGCGACTCATAGCGATTTTCTGGGTATTAGGCATCGTGTTGCGGAGACACTTTTTCTTGGCTACATCTATGATCTTCACGGCTTTGATTTTAAGTCTTGAACCCGTTGCGAGCCTTTACATTTTTAGTAAAGTTGTTGACCGGTCTGTTGACTATGTCCAAGGAACAGCAACACTTAGAGAAGTCGGTCTTGTGTTTGCGCTTCAAGGCGGTCTCTTTGCGGTGCAACGGATTATTAGCCCACTTCGGGGTTGGCTTGGCGGTGTCCTATCGAACCATCTCCTGAACGATATTACGATGGATCTGATGGAAAAAACCTCAAAGCTGCCCTATATTTTGCTTGAATCTAAGGAGATTTATAATAATTTGGAGATGGCTAACGGCACAAAAGACCGGATCCCACAAATCTTTACGGCGACTATTGACTTAGGCAGCAATTTAGTCATGTTTGGATCGATGTTCTGGCTACTGAGTCAGTTAAGTCCTTGGTTAGCGGTCGCTGTCGTTGCGATTACGCTCCCATATATCCTTTTAGATCAACACATTGTCAGACAGAGTTGGGAACTGACCGAGAGATTATCAATCCTCCGGAGAAAAATGGGTTTTTTATCTGGCATCTGGTCAGGGAGAATCACTTGTAGAGAACTCCGTATTTGGAATGCGATGCATTGGATATTTGAAAAATACAGTCAAGTTTTTAGGACTTGGTTCACCGCAGAGTGTCGTCAAAATCTTAAGCGAATGGTTTACCAAATTGCAGGTGGGTTGTGTATGGCAGCGGGTTTTGTGCTTGTGCTGTTCATGACTTTGCAATCGATTGAGGCTGGTACGGTGACCGTTGGTATGATAGCGATGTACATTCAGGCTGTTAACAGCACGCAGGGCACTGCGTATCGGGTTTTTGTTGGGGTTTCTTCGCTGTTCGAGCATGGCTTGTATGTATTGAGCATCCGAAGGGTTCTGAAAATGGAAGTTCCAGTGGAAGAGAGCGAAAGCAGTCCCTCACAAATGTCCGATCTTCTGAAGAACGGAAAACTGCCGACGATTACTTTTGAAGGGGTTTCGTTTAAGTATCCGGGATCGGAGGTGTTCGCTGTGAAAGATATCAATTTGGCGTTGCAGCCGGGCAAGATGACAGCACTTGTTGGCGAGAATGCTGCAGGTAAAAGCACAACAGCGAAGATGGCTATCGGATTATATCCACCAACAGAAGGACAAATCCTCGTTAATGGGGTTCCGCTTTCTTCAGCTAACACCTCAGAATGGTTCAAACATACGAAAGTCTTGTTTCAAGATTCGAGCCAATATGCCTTGACGCTTGCTGAGAATGTGCTACTCGGTCAAGGCTCTGATACGGATGTCGTGCGAGTTTTGGACGAAGCGGGCTTCGCACCATCAGCAGAAATTAATGCGAATACACTTTCTGAGATTTTATCAAAAGAGTTTGGTGGTACCGAACTTTCCGGTGGACAATGGAAAAAAGTTGGGCTTGCCAGAGCACTGGCAAAGCAGGGAAGTTTCTTCATGCTTGACGAACCCTCGGCTGCGCTTGATCCGAGGGCAGAATATGAGTTATTCATGAAACTGAAGGAAATGATGTCCGGCGTGACGACACTTTTCGTTACGCACCGATTAGCGGCAACCATCAACGCCGATTGGATTATTGTATTAGACAATGGCAAGATAACGGAGCAAGGTAAGCATGAGCAGTTGATGAAATCCGATGGACTTTACGCGCAACTCTTCAATCTTCAAGCCAGTTTGATGCAGGAGGCTACCTGGATGTGAATCTATGAAGGCGGACCCTCATCAGTAGATAGCAGCTTGGGTTAGTACTATTGCGCGTATCTCGTATTTGTGCGCGTTGAGGTGTAATAGAAATGATGATAACACTGATCGATCCAGAACTCCTTGACAACCTAATGACATTTCGATTTGCTGCAGCTACCTTCATATTGGACAGTTCACGGTATGTCTCCGGTGGGTTGACTGTTTTTCGGAGATAAGAGTATAATGTCTATCAGAAGAAATCAAGGAAGAAAGGGCAGAGTCATTCAGTTTTAAGAAATTATAGAGTTTCTCGTCCTTTTTTCAGGATCCGGTGCGGTTCATGAAGTTTAAGAAAATAAATCGGTAATCGACGGGCAATAATGCACTTCGCATTTGACACCGCAGGATTGCCCTACTACAAACGGGCGGGTTCGTAGTCGTGCGATTTATCGCACGTTTCAACATTACCGAATTAAAAAGTTAATCTTCATCAAACCGCACCTACCCGGGGGCGAAAGTGTCTTTTTATTTTTAGAATTCACCATAAACTTCATCAAAGTGTGTCTACTATCAAAACACATCATATTGTGGTAAAAGGAATCGTTTAATGTTTTGGGTGCTACTGAGGCGCGAGATCCTCGCCCATCTGATCACATTTCGTTTTGCTATTACGGTGATTACCTGTCTGCTGTTGGTTGCCACAACCATGTTCATCAGGATTAACGATTATGAACAACGGTTAGCGAGTTACAATGCCGCCAGAGATGCGCACCGCGACGAACTTTTATCCACCCGAACCTATTCCTTTTTAATGCCAAAGATCGATCGACCGCCGAATCCGCTGAGCATCTTTAATGCCGGTATGGACAGCCGGATCGGCAATACGTTGCGAATTTATTACACACATGTCCCTGTCTTGTGGGACTCGCATTCCCACAGTTCTGGTAATCTTTTCATCGATCATTTCTACCGAATTGACCTCATCTTTGTTTTTCAGTTTGTGCTTTCACTACTGGCACTGCTGTTTGCCTACGATGCGATTGCAGGCGAACGTGAAAGCGGCACAATGCGCCTGACCATGAGCCATCCGGTGAGACGGGGAAGCATCTTGGGTGCGAAGTACGTTGGTGCAATGACGTGTTTAATCCTGCCACTCATCATCAGTTTTATCATCGCTTTGATTTGGATCGTATCAACGGGTTCGATTGTTTTTAGTGGAGCGGATTTTCTACGAATTGCAGGCATTCTGGTAACTTCGATTATCTACCTTTCGGCTATCTACCTGATCGGATTTTTTATCTCTGCTTCGGTGCACCGTACGGCGACAGCACTCATGCTCTCCTTATTTGTCTGGGTGATACTGGTGTTGGTCTATCCTTCTCTTAGCGTGTCGGTGGTTGATCAGCTGATAAAACCGCAAAGGAGTTTAATAAATTCGAGTTACGAGGCGATGTGGGAAATACGACGGGCAGCGAATAAAGAAGCGATGGAATATCTTCAGAACGATGCGATTGAAGGCGAAAGCGATCATTTTAATGTAGATGGCTCTCGCGGTGGATTAAATGTCGGTCTTAGTAACCAAAGAACGCTGATGCGTATAGATTTCAGAGCGTACGATTGGCAATCCATCAGCCCGGAATCCGAAAGATACGTTCCACATGTCATCCGCTACCATCAATTCTTAGCACCCTTACATATTGACGCAGCAGAAAAAATGGGATTAATACGCCTGCCTGCCTTAGATCAAATCCGGTTTCGGCGAGCCAGAATTGCGGAGAATCTACTGCGACTCTCCCCGGCAGCGATGTATAATCTCGCAACACAGGCATGGTTGGGAACAGACCTTGATGGTGTTGTGGACTTCTTTGAGGCGGCACGCCACTACCGCCGTACGCTGATTAATTATTTTTATGATGAAGATGCTTTTTCAAGTCGACAGTGGTTTGCAAGCGATCAAGGTGCCATCAACTTAGACGATCTGCCGGGATTTTCCTATCAACGTGCCAGTCTTTGGATAAACGCTTCACGGGCACTCCCCGACCTGCAGTTGTTGATACTTCTCAATATTGCGTTGTTCTTGGCGACCTTCGCTATTTTCGTCAGACAGGAGATTTAAGTTTCAGTTCTCAGGGCAGCGTCCTATCTCTGTCAGTCCTTTAGGAGAGATATGATTTTCCACATCTTCATACGGGAACTTTATGATCATCTAAGCAGTCTCCGTTTTGCACTCACAACACTGTTAATTCTAATACTGATGATTGTCAATGCCGTTGTGTACCTCGGAGAGTACAAGCAGCGAATGGGGATATACCGAGGGCAGACTATTGCATCAGAAAACCGATTGCAATCTCGGTGTGGAACGCTGTATGATTTGGCTCTAAGGGGTCCTGGACACCTCTACAAAAAACCGAGTCCTCTGGCTTTCTGTGCGGATGGCGGCGAAAAACTCCTGCTCGACGAAGTTCGTGGCAATACTGAAAGACGGATACGTCGCTGGTGGAACGGAGATGATTCCTACGAATTCACAGAAATATGGGGGTTAACCTATCCACCCAATGTTGATATATTGTTCATTTCAGAGCAAGTGCCAAGCGAGAAAAGTATCATGCCGAGCTATATCAAAATCGATTGGGGATTCGTGACGGCTGTTCTCTTAAGTTTCATGGGCATTCTGTTTACGTTCGATTCCATCTCCGGTGAGCAGGAACGTGGCACGCTACGGTTGATACTGTCAAATAGTGTTTCACGGAATGCCGTGATTTGTGGTAAATTTCTGGGTGCTTTCTTTACGATTGCAATGCCTTTTTTGATTGGGGCGATTGTCAATTTCTCCATCATATACCTTTCGGAAGCCGTTCTATTCGATGGCAGCCATTGGGTCCGGTTGGGTTTGATCATCTGTGTTGCGTTGATTTATACCTCAATTTTTATTTTCTTGGGCATCCTTGTTTCCAGCTGTGTCAGAGAGTCCTCAACGAGTTTGGCGATTCTATTATTGATTTGGACGGTCTGGGTGGTGCTACTGCCAAACGCCCTCGGTTCCGTCGGTAACCGTTTGCATGACCGTCCCCCTGCCAGAGAATTTATGGCGCAGGCACGGGATTCACGCGAAGATTTGCAGGGGCGCTACTTTGCTCGTATCAAAGAACCGCCCAAACGAGAAACTCCGGCGACAATAGCGACATCGTTAGGTGCGGAATACGTTAATAAAGACGCTGAATTACGCGATCGCTTGCATGCAGGTTACCTTTCGGCGGAACTCCGTCAGATTCAAACCGCTCGGTCGCTTACCCGTATCTCACCAGCAGCCATTGTGCAGTACGCTTTTGAGGCACTTGCAGGCACGGGCATGCCCCGTCATTTAGACTTCATTTCTCAAACGCGCCAATATGCAAGGCAGTTTCGGCAATTTCTCATTGACACCGACCGTGCAGACCCAGAAAGTCCACATGCTATTGGCATCCCGGAAGGGACATCGCAAAAACCGGTGAACTTTGATGCTGTCCCGAAATTTGAAGATCAACACCACTTTAGTTCGGATTTCGATGCGGCAATCGTAGACTTATTGCTGTTGATTCTGTTTTTGTTGGTGTTGTTCGTTGGTACTTTCCTCTCTTTCCTCCGCACGGAGATTGGATAACTTACCGAACGCTCTTACACCTTTGATGAGCGATAAATCGCCTCACTACAAATATCTCACCATCGCTAATAATTGGCTCTGGTAAGTGTTATACTAAGCTTTGGACAATTTTCAGCGGGGTGGGCAACCTAAGAGAAAATCCGCAGAAACACCCAGGCAAAAACACCTAAGCAAAACCCCCTACGCAAGATACATAGCAAGCCGAAGAAAGTGCGGGAGTTTGGATAAACCGTTTTCTATAGATATAGCACTCCTACGGAGTGCGGGAGTTTTCTATGGGTTGCTTGCGAGCGTGAAACTCGCGAAAAAATAGACACGCCTTTGAAACTCAATGCTCACGAAACAAGGATTGTCCAAACTTTATTTTTTATGGTAAAACCTATAATTAATTGTGCGCTCTCAAACAGTCTGAATGCCTATAACAGACATCCAGACTGGCACAAACTGGAAGTTTATGCTACAAAGATGTCTATTTATTTTTATGATTCACTATAAATTGCTCATTTACCGCATTTGACATTGCCTGTTAAATATGTTATTATTTGAGTCCGATTAACAAAAGGGTGGCAAAGAGAAAGAAAGGAACGTTACTATGGAAGGTTTCGCTGTAGGTATAGGTGTAGGCATCGCTATAGGTTTTGGTGGAGGTTTCAGCACAGGGCTCGTGACAGGGATTGCAAGCGGACGCGGTAAACTTCATAAGCAGTTAGACAAAGCAATAAATGACAAAGAGATCTCTATTCACAATAAAAGCGGTGAACCGTTGAAGATCGAAACACTTTTCGAGCTCCTCGACAAAAACTACAAGAACGTGAGTTTGATAAATGTTAGACTTATGTCGCGTGCCTGTTATAGTGAAGCCCACAAATAAGTGGACATCTTCGTAGCATGATGCACGTCGCATCTGGGCGTGTACGCCGCAAAACTTCCAATTTGTGCCAGTCTGAATGCCTGTTATAGGTATTCAGACTGTTTGAGAGTGCTCAATTAATTATAGATTTTACTATAATTTCTGTCCTCTACTGCACAAACTGGGAAGTTTGTGCTACAATTCACAGTTGTGTGATGCGAAAATAGAGCTGCAACATATCCTAAATGATTAATCAAACTGGCGTTACAAGAAGGTTTGACATCAAAGGAAAAGCAATGGCAATATTAACACAAGCACATCATGACCATTTCGATGAATATGGCTATATGGTCATTGAGGATGCCGTTCCGATTGAACTTTGCGAGGCAGTCGTTGACGCGATTTTTGATTACTTGGAGATGGATCCTTCAGACCCAAATGGCTGGTACCGCGCCCCGCATAAGCCCGGTGCCGGTATGGTAGAAATGTATTTTCATCAAGCGATGTGGAACGTCTACCAACACCCACCGATCCATCAGATTTATAGTGAGGTATACGGCACAGAGCGAATTTGGGTTCATATTGATAGGGTCAACATGAAACCGCCGAAACATCCCGACCACCCTGAGTGGGATCATAAGGGTATGTATCATTGGGATGCGGATACCTCAAATCTGCCGGTTCGATTTAGCACACAAGGTGTTTTGTTTCTCAGAGACACAGCCGACAATCAGGGGTCTTTTGTCTGTTGGCCTGGCGCGCATAAGTTTTTGATTGATGAAGAAAACCCGTGGGTACCGGAACTTACGCCGGAGGTATATAGGGAAAAATTTATACAGGTGCCAGCGAAGGCGGGTTCACTGCTTATTTGGCATGTGGCACTTCCGCACGGGAACGGTCGCAACACGTCCGATAAGCCGCGGTTAGCACAATACATGAACTATTATCGTATGCCTGACCCAATGAATGAAGAACGGCGGCAGGAACGTATTACATTATGGCGGGAGCGCAGAGCATTAGGACGTGGACCCTATCCCGGTGATCCGAGGGGGTGGGAAGCGAAAAGCTATGGATCACCGGAATTAACGCCGTTGGGACGGAAGTTATTGGGGCTTGATTTGTGGGAATAACCAGAAAATCCTAAGTGTCGCGACCGGGAGATCGCTCCTACAGAAGACAAACTCAGGACTTACGCAATTTTGACAGTAGCCTGTTCTGTTAGATGAAATTTTTCGGAAAACACAGCGTTCTTGTGTCACAAACTGACAGTTTGTGGTACAAAAGAGTGGCATGCGTAAGTCCTAAAACTAATACGTCTTAATCATCGCCCAACTTGTGGTTAACTTCCCTTGTGGGTCTACACCGAGTGCTGCTTGTAGTCCGTTATCCATGATTGCCTTGATCTGATCTTCAGTCAAATCCACGTTGAAGATAGCGACCTCATCAAATGAACCGATCATAAAGGTGTGGTTCGCCAAAGGTGCGCCCATATTAACTGCTTGGCTATCAACGTTTGTGTCCATCGCAAATTCGGTTCCCTCTTTTTCCTGAAGTTTACCGTCCACATATAGGTCGTGGTCTTTTACGGCATCTGATCCTTCTGGAAAGACGACAGCACAATGATGCCATTCACCATCGCAGACGTTGTCTGTGCCGAAATTATTGCCGCTGTTGACTTCAACTCGCAAGTTGCATTCATCGCCTCGGACGTGTGCGCGGATGTAGTATTTTTGGCTCGGAGAATTCACACCCCATTTGACCCAGGAATGGTCGCGGACTGTTGTTGTTTTAAACCAGAAGACAGTTGTTCGCGGATCTGTTCCGCCTATACCTTTATAACCTGTGACAATGAGGTTATCATCAACGCCATCGTATTCTAACCCGTCTCCAATTACACCTTTGACGTGCTTTGCGCCAGTAATGTCGCCATCTCTACCATTCCCAGAAATGTCTTTGGCAACGTTGCCTTTTCCTTCGTTGAAGAGATAGGCAACCTCAACAGTTGCTGAATCAGTCGGAGCAGAAGAGCTGGTGTTTATCCATACCAATCCGAAAGTGGCAACAATCCACCCAACTAACACAAATCTACCTTGATTTCTAACTTTCATCTTTATTTCCTCCTATACAGAGGTATTCAGGACTTACGCAAATATCGGCATTTAGACCTTTAAACCCCCTAAAGAATCAGAATCAACGGTATGAATGCCTTATGGGCATTCCCCGGGTATGAATGCCTTATGGGCATTCCCCGCCCCTTATCAGGGGGACTTTAAGAGGGAATGCGTAAGTCCTAATATCATTAGGTTTCCGACCTAAAATCCTACATTTTGATATAGTGGATAGAGTCACCAAAGGCTTACAGAAACAGATTATAGCAAAATCGTCGAAAATAAGCAAGTGAAGCCCGCTATCCGACCAGGACCATCCAATTTTAAGAAATTATTGGATTTTAGGTCTTTTTTCCAGGATCCGGTGCGAAATGCTGCGAAACGCTGCGAAATGCTGCGAAAATTTCTGCGGTTTGTTTTAAAGCATAACATATACTAAGTGTTAACACCTGCGAAAAGGACAACACTAAAAACGGACAATTGAATGCCCCTGGTTGTAGATACAATATGACCGTGCAGTTTCCTATTCTAAACATGGGGAAACCGTAGATTTTAGAATTAAGAGGGCACTCTCAAACAATTCCTAATGCTCTCATCGTCCTTGAAAGTGCCGCAGGAAGCCAACAATTCCTATGCTACAGCAAGAGTGCCACAAACTAAAAGTTTGTGCTACAATATGTAGGATTAATTCTGAGTTCCACTATAAAAGCATTACAGTAACGAGTGAGAAAAGTTATCATTCCCGATCAAAAAATGCTTGGATGAAAAAAAAATTTGACAAAAAAGAAAACATCTGATATAATATTAACACTGTTAAGTTATATTACTATGTAAACAAAGGTTAAAGCAATGGGTATTAAAGAGCGGAGAGCAAGAGAAAAAGACCAGTTGCGGCAGCAAATCCTTTCTGCGGCGCGGGAGTTGTTTGTCAATGAAGGTTATGAGAACGTTTCGATGCGAAAGATTGCTAACGAGATAGAATACTCACCGACAACGATCTACCTTCATTTCAAAGACAAGGCAGATCTGTTAGATTCTGTTTGCAAGGAAACACTCCTGAACCTGCTAAACACGCTTGAGCAGTTAAAAAGAGATACCACCGACCCCGTCGAGACGCTGAGGAAAAGTGGAAAAGCATACGTCGAGTTCGGTTTAGAATACCCGCAGGATTACAAACTTACGTTTGTTATCCGTCCACAGTTCCAGAAAGGTTTAGGATTGGACGAAGGATCGGTTGGCGAAAAGGTGTTTGATTATTTGCGTGAAATGGTCTCTGAATGCATCCAACAGGAGATGTTTCACCAGATGGATGTTGAGACCACCGGTCAGGTGCTATGGTCAGCCGTTCACGGTGTTACATTGCTCCTAATTGATTTCCCCGATTTCCCTTGGACCGAGAAAGACAAATTAATTGACACGGTAATTCACACAACAATTGAGGGTTTAAAGGCATAGCTTCAAAATTATTTGGCGAAAGCCGAATATATTTTTTCGCCTATAACTTAACACTGTTAATTTATTTATCTATGTTAATATAAGGAGAATAAAATGGAAAAGCGAAATCCATTTCACAAACGCTTTTTTTTCGTAGCCAGACGAAACCTGTTTTTCATACTATTTTTTGGCGTATGCCTGTCGAGTTGTTCGGGGCGATCTAACGAAGGGGTTGCTCCGACAATGATGCCTGCGTCTACGGAATTTGCTTTTGGGCAGCATGAGATTGTTACCGGCACAGCGAAACACCAAACCGTTTTGACGGGGTTTTTTCTTGATGGCGATTTCGCTGAACTTGCTGTGGTAAGTATGAAGAAAAATAAGAACCGGTGCTTGCACATTTACGCTTTCAGTGAAGGCACTTGGGTATCTAAACTTGAGGCACCGCTGCGTCCTGAAGCGCTGTTCGTTGATGTCGTAAACATCGGTGGCCGCGATCGTTTAATCACCTACGAGCGGGGCCGCCTGAATTGGTTTGATCCCGAATCAACAACAGAGCGTGCACTGGTCGAAGTCACTACGAGTTACAACGCGACGAACGACAGTGGAATCCCTTATGTTGACATCAGTCGAGACATCAACAGCGACAATCTCGACGACTTGATAGTGCCAGACATTGATGGCTTCTGGATCGCCACGCAATTGCGCGATGGATCGTTTACTGACCCGATAAAACTTGGACCGCCCGACCCGTTTCTCGACAAGATTGCCTTGGACGATACTCGCAGTTACCGCGAGGTCGGAATAACGCCCTTAACTGTCCATTGGTATCTGAGTCGTGTCCACCAGATGGACTACGACCAAGATGGACGGAGCGATCTCGTGTTCTGGAACGCGGACCATTTCGATGTTTATTGCCAAGATGCTCATGGGATGTTTTCCGCGGTGGCAGAGACTTTCACTGTTGACATCCCTTTCGACACTGATGGTGCTTACTCGATTGCTTTTGATTTCAGCGGCGAGAATATGTTCGCACTCATCTTTGGCTTCAGAGGGAACACGAAGCGGCGGGTACTGCACACGTTCCAAGACCTGAACGGCGACGGCGTTTCCGACTTGGTAATCCACTCATTAGAGGGACGGAGCCTTGGGAAACAACGCAGTGTGTATGAGGTGCATTTCGGCACATCAGCGCCCAACGGGACCGTGTTCGCGCGGAATGTTAGCATGACAATTCGACCGCGCGGGACCGCTGGAGGATTGCAGCCTTGGGGTTATTCGTCGCAGTGGTTCCAAGATCTCGATGGTGATGGTAAGATTGACATGCTGTTCAAAGATGTAAAGATTGGACTTGTTGGAATGGGCCGCGCGATGGTCGGCAAGTCGATCGCAATTGATCTTGATTTCTATCGCATGGAAGATGGTGTTTACCCTAACAAACCCGTTACTCAGCGTAAAATCAGGCCCGCACTTGATCTCTTCGAGACAGATAGGGTCCTCTTTCCAGTGGTACTGCTTGGCGATGTGAACGGTGACGGACGCTCGGACCTGCTGGTCGGAGAGAATTGGGGAGAGCTGCACGTTTTTCTCGG
This sequence comes from Candidatus Poribacteria bacterium, assembly GCA_965208735.1. Lineage (GTDB taxonomy): Bacteria > Poribacteria > WGA-4E > WGA-4E > WGA-3G > WGA-3G. Next base: position 1,200,091 of record CBDBPM010000002.1, on the reverse strand, counting down.
CGTATCGGGACCGGAACTGTTAGCACGGAAACCTCAAAAGGTGGCAGTCGCTATGCCTAACGATGAACGAAATGCTCGACTGGTGGACCTCAACGGGGATAATAAGCAGGACCTCCTCATATATTATCCATCCACTACGGATCCGCATCGGGTGGCACTGCTGATCGCCCGATGAACAAAAGAGATAGTTTATTTTTTGTGGTAAAACCTATAATTAATTGTGCACTCTCAAACAGTCTGAATGCCTATAACAGGCATTCAGACTGGCACAAACTGGAAGTTTATGCTACAAAGATGTCTATTTGTTTTCAGAATTCACTATAAAAACCCGGTTCCCAGAACGGGGACCCATTTATTCGAGGAGAACAACAATGAAACGCTTGACTTTTTACATCACCTGCATCCTTTTAGGAATAACCTTAAATTTCTCAGTTCAGGCACAAGGGACTGACCTCACCAAAAATTTCGGTATCGGACTCCAGGGCGCAACGCCTACTTTTGGTGGAATTAGTTTCCGCTATACCGGACTGGCACCCGTATATCTTCAAACCGTTGGACGTTTTATCCTCAGTGATCAAGATAGCGACCACATGTTGGGTGCTGGCATTTCGTATGCCATTTTCGAGCATCAAAGCAGATGGAACCTATCCCGACTCTATTTTACCTTAGAAGGTGCTTGGCAGTATCAAAAAGAGAGGGATTTTCTCACAACGCGGTTAGGTGGCGGGATCGCCTTTGGCGGTGAACTTGTATTTTCACTTGGCGGGATTCCTCTCGGTTTGAATGTGGAAGTCGGTCAAGGATTTGGCAGGGAAGACGATGACTTTCAATCGAAGGGCCTCGCTGGCGTGTACGTCGGGATGGGCATACATGCCTATTTTTAGAATGCCTATGGTAAAGCTGAAAAATATGTGGATATTTGGTAAACAAGTGCTTACTGGAATACCACTCTTGCGCTGGCGGGGTTACAGATCCCGCCATTCCGCCAGTGTATCAGTAGTTATGGGCTTTACTATACGTGAAATCAATGTGAGAATCGTCTAAATTCACTTCAACATCGGACAATTACAACACTCAAACTCCGAAGGAGAAATTACAATGATTAAGAAAAGTGTGCAGGCATGCCTCGCTGCATTGACACTCCTGACAACGCTTCTATTTGTCTGTTTAAACGTGGCAGAATCGGATCAAGCATTGGATATAGTATCGAAAAAATCTGATAGCACATCGGTTGTCGTTCCAGATGGCAGTGTCTTACGCCTAATTCCGCAAAAAGCTTTGGGATTCATTTACTGCCCGAGTTTGTCTGAGTTTGATGATAGAGTTAACACGTTGCTGACGGAACTCTCCCCTGAAGTAGGAAGATTGGCAGCATCAGCGAAAATTGTGTCAGATGCTTTTAAGGTTCAACTTGAGAGTTTAAGTGGCTTGGAAGCAATCGGATTGGATTTGAACCGAGGTTCCACAATAGCCTTAACCGGTTTAAAACCTTTGCAGCTTTGCGTATTCGTGCCACTAACAGACCCTGCGGCAATGAAAGCGACGATTGGAACGGTAATCAAAGAAGACGCGCACACGGAATATAAAGGTGTCCGCTATTGGAATGCCGCAGAAAATGAGGAGAAGTTTGTTATTTTGGGAAGGACGCTTGTCTTTTCAAAGCACCGTGAGATTTGCGAAGATGTTATTGATACCTATAACGGAACGATGCAGGCTATCACACAGAACCCCGACACGCTTTCTCTTCTTACCAAGGTTTCAGAAGATGACGATCAACTGGCGGTTTACTTTGACGTTGAGACCGCTATCGCTACCCTCGATAGACCCCTTGCGGAAGAATTTGAATTAATCCTTGAAAATGAGGATGAAGATAAAAACCCGATATTCGAGATAATTGCGCCAGTCCTTAAAAATATGCCTGGAGAAGATATGGCGTTCATTGAGCAGCTGCAATCTCTAAATGTCCGGCTTCAAGCAGAGGGAACCGATGTGCAAATCAAACCGTCTCTGAAATTCACAAGCCATAACAAATTTCTGGAAGCGTTAGAAGAAGTTTCTGGCGAATTGGCGTACCTTGATGAACTTCCAAACCGAGCCGTTATGAATGCCGCCTTTCAAGATAGCCCGAAGCTGCTAACTGAGATAAGCAAAATTTGGTTTGGGTTGTTTTCGAGGGACACGCCGGAAAAACAGATCCAGCGTGATGCCTTGCTTGAAGAGATGGAGGGTTTTTACGAGTCTCTGGGAGACCGATGGAGTCTTTCTTTTAATTTAGGGGATAACCCGTTACTGATCTTCATTTATGAACTGGAAGATGAGCAAAAAGCGAAAGCCTATATGGACGAGGTGTTTCTCGAAAAGCTCAAATATATAGGGGCTTATCCGGGTAAGTCGATATTACACAACCGTGTTGAGATTAAAAGTTACGTCTTTCCGGATTTTGAAGCATATTTAGCGAAAGAGGCACTTAAAGTGCCTGATTTGTTGATTCCTCAAAAATGGAATTGGTATTATGCGTTTACCGAAGGACGACTCATTTCTACGATGGGAGCAGGACCTGAGATGATTCAGATGGCTCTGGAGCGGAAAGCAGGAACCGAGTTAAAATTTTCTGACCATTCGAGTTATCAGGAACTTATCGGGAAGTTGAGCACTGACAACAATATTCTTCTGGCGATTTCCCCAATAATTGCTGTTAAAACCCTGTTACCATCGATGGCAAGGCAGAATCCTGATCCTCGCACCACTGCACAACTACAATTGCTTTCCGGTTTATTGATGAATTTACCAGAGAACTATAGTGTTGGTTTTGCTGCCAAGGCACATGACAATAGCATTGATGCAAAACTGCTTATTAAACTCGGGGACTTTGAGCAACTTGCACAAGCGTTCACCACGATGTTTCAAATGCAATAGATACAATAGGTACACCGCAACTTGCCTACAAGTGTCTTGGGAACGGGTATTTTACGACATTCATTCGTTGAGGTTGGATGGAATATCAAAAGCATTGATTTTCTTCGTATTGATAATGCTTGCTTTTCCGTTCAGCCTGCCCTCTGCGCCTGCTGTGCCGAGACCTGTGTCTCCCATTCTTCCCAAGTCGGTTTGTGCCCTTCAGCAGTAAGTACGACCAGTGGCACTCTACCGCCTGTGAGTGCTTTGTCTTTCACGAATTCAGCGGCTGCACGCTGCTGGGTCGTCAAATTAGCACGATCGGGTGTAGGGAAATAGCGGAAGTCGATGCTCCAGCGGGATTTCCGTGTCGTGTTCACTTTGCTGGTATGTACGCAGAGGTTCGACATGAACAAGGCACCACCGGGGTTAAGCGGAATAGGCACGGGTGTACCACGGGATTCGACATCTTCCTCCATTCGGATATTTGAATCATCGCCTCGCGCACCGTCAAGTAAACCCCACTGATGACTGCCTGGAATGACCCAGCAACATCCATTTTCAACTGTCGCTTCGACCAGCGGGACCCACACCGTAACCATGTGGAGACCTTCCGTGTGCTTTTCCTTTTTTCCGATGGTTGACTGGTCGAGATATTGGCTGTCTTGGTGCCACGGGAACGAGGTAATCACGCTTCTGGGGAGTTTCGTCCGTAGTGCTGGCGTGCCGATATTTGAGACTTCGGGACCCAAGAGGAGGCGGATCACATTGAGAACACCGGGGAGGTTATAGAGATCATAAAACTCACGTCCGAACATACCGAAAGACCAGTTGCGAGGTAGGATATCTAACTCTTCGCAGATCGCAGCATAACGTCTCTCAAAGGATTCGTTTTCGTAGCGTGATGACAATTTTCCTTCTGTATACAATTCATCGCTATAGGCATCAACTTTTGCTTTGATGAAGTCACGGATGGGATCTAAATCTCGGTTATCAATAATGTCTTTGACCACCACATACCCGTCACGTTCATAAGCAGTCTTGATTTCTTGGTCGGTCATTGGCTAATCTCCTAGGGCTATTTAGTTTTAGGCATTTGGGGCAGAAGATCGCGAGCCCAGTTCGCTCCTACATAAGATCGCGAGCCCAGCTCGCTCCTACAGAGGATCGCGAGCCCAGCTCGCTCCTACAGAGGATCGCGAGCCCAGCTCGCTCCTACATAAGATCGCGAGCCCAGCTCGCTCCTACAGAGGATCGCGAGCCCAGTTCGCTCCTACATAAGATCGTGAGCCCAGCTCGCTCCTACATAAGATCGTGAGCCCAGCTCGCTCCTACAGAGGATCGCGAGCCCAGCTCGCTCCTACAGAGGATCGCGAGCCCAGCTCGCTCCTACAGAAGATGGCAATTGCGGAATCTCAAAAGGTATGTTATCATGAATGCTCAGTGGACGCAATATCAATTTACTTTTACCGGATTTCATGCACGAAAGGGAACAGATATGAAAATAACTGATGTGAAAGCGATGACGCTAAAGGGATATAAACAGTGGAACTACGTCCAGATTGAAACCGACGCGGGATTGACAGGAATAGGTGAGGCACATCCTGGCGCAGGGATTGCTGAAATTATTTTGCAATTCAAGAACAGACTCGTTGGCGCAGATCCGAGAAACATAGAACCGCTTTATAACCGATTGATTGGTGCCGCGAGCAATCGTTATGCGATGGGTTTATCGGCGATCGGTGGTATTGAAACTGCTCTATGGGATCTGCTCGGCAAAAGTCTTGGCGTGCCGGTTTATCAGTTGCTGGGTGGGAAATATCGGGATCGGATTCGGCTTTATGCCGACGTTGGACACGGACGCGGAAACACGCCAGAGGGTTGGGCACAGCGAGCGAGAGAAGGTGTTGCTGATGGCTACCAAGCGATTAAGTTCGACATCGACAACTCCGCAAATGAGCTTAAACAGGATGCGGTCAACCGAGAACTCAGCACAGCGGAATTGCAGAAAATGACATCACTGGTCGCCGCTGCACGGGAGGCAGTCGGCGATGGAATCGATATTAGCATTGACTGCCATAGTCTATTCAGTGTTCACTCGGCGATGAAGCTTGCGGAACGTTTGGAACCGTTTGATTTGATGTTCTTGGAAGACCCCGTGCCGAACGATAACGTTGAAGCGATGGCGAAGGTCAGCACCGCCACTTCTATTCCGATTTGTACGGGTGAATTCCTGTTTCGTCGCGACGGTTTCAGAGAGTTAATCCAGACACAATCCTGTGATATGCTTCATGTTGATGTCTCTGGCACAGGTGGGATGCTTGAAGCAAAAAAGATTGCGGATCTGGCAGACCTTTATTATATGCCGTTTGCGGCGCATAACATCACATCGCCAATTGGCATGACAGCGACGGCGCATGTTTGTGCTGCGGTGCGGAATTTCATTGTGATGGAGCTCCCGTATCACGCCGATCAGGTGGATTGGCGCTGGGATCTGGCAATTTCTGAGGAACCGCTTATGCAAGATAACGTATTTGTGTTACCGGAGCAGCCGGGATTGGGTGTTGAAATAAACGCAGCAGTCGCGCGAGAGCATTTAATGCCTGGATCTGATCATTTCGGTATATCTTAGATTTTTTGCCTTTATTGCTTGATCTTGAGAGTTCCCCACAAAGTTGACAGTTTCCGTTTTGGAGAAATTGCTAACGACCGTGGTGCCCAAGCAGGTTCTATAGCCACTTTTAAGTCCACAGCAATATCCAAGTAACCAACACTATAAGGACAAGTAGATTTTTCCGGAGTTTGCTCGGTAATTTTATAGTAAAACCTATAATTAATTGGACACTCTCAAACAGTCTGAATACCTATAACAGACATTCAGACTGGCACAAACTAACAGTTTATGCTACAAAAGACGGAGCCACAGACTCACAGTCTATGCTACAGAAGAGGGTGTTTGATCGGGAATTTTTGGTCATCTTAATATTGTCCAAAGTTTAGTAACGTGAGTTTGATAAATGTTGGACTTATGTAGCGTCCCCTGTTAATTTACGTCATACGCCACAAACTGGAAAGTTTGTGCTACAATTGACGTCTCTGTGCCACAAACTGGGAAGTTTGTGCTACAATTGATGTCTCTGTGAAAAATCAGCCGGGTAATGCGCCTTGGTAGTTTACACCGGTAAACATCCCAATCACCATCCATAATCCGACGATGCCGAATTCGCCTATAATCAATCCCATAAAGAGGGGTCGGAATCTCCGATAGTATCCGATGCCGCCTGATTTTAGTGCGAGATACTTCAAAAACCAACCGACACACATACACGACCAGAGGAAATAAGAGGAATAGACTGCACCCATTACATACCCAATCGGGTGAAGTTGCCACCACATGAATTGACGTTGCATAATCAGTAGAAATCCGGTGATTCCGGTACCTAAGAGCATGCTATATGCCTCGTCCAATTTCATGTCTTTCGGGTACTGAATCAGTGAAACCATGTGATTGAAGTACCTCGGCGATCCGATGAAGGGACCTCTTTGGAGATTTAAGCCGCCTTTTTCATAAATCAAGGGCAGTGATGCCGCGTAGGAGACACCGATAGCGACGACAATGGCGAGTGCCATCGCACCGAGTATGCTTCTCCGGTTTACTCGCACTGGGTCCGCCGCTTTTAACCCGTGTAGGACGCTCGGCATCAAAATACCGCCCCAGTCGCGCATCATCACCCGCTGAAACCCTAAGAGGGACAGACTGCTTGCGTCTATGATCCTTGAACCGGCAATAATTTCAAAGTACTCCACGGGGTACATCGGTGCTTGGATCAGTAGCATTCCGCCGTTGACCACCATCCACGTCAACGCAGTAGAAGCAATCAAGAAAAGTAGGATAATGCTACAAGCGACCCAAAGGGACATGCCAGCGTAGACACAGAGACCCGCAAGCAGTAAGAAACTGAAGATCGTTCCCAGAACTGCCCATCTGTACGGCAACGCTTCATCTGAGTCGTCGATCGTTGTGGAGGCAGCGGATTCCAGAAATGTTCGCCGTAGGAGGTCTTTGATATGTGAGCGACTGTTAAGCAGGAAGGCGAGGACCATGACGACATAGGCAGCCATCGTCTGTCCTCTCGCTGAGATCCACGGACTGATAGGGATCGCAAAAGCGTTAATGATGATGTATTGCAGCTTGAAGAATAGGAAGAAAAACCAGCAGCTAAAGGATACCTCCATCGCGAGGAAATAGGTTATACCGATAACGGAGAAATAGAGGAAGAACCGGAATTGGGGCCACCACCCCATCACAATCCAGGGGCGTTCCGTGAATGGGGTGTACAGGTCGTACCGATTCGGCAGGCGCGGGAGCGATGGCACATATTCATGCAGTCCGTTGAGCAGATGAAATGCGGCGGCGATCCCGAACCCTACCCATACAAGTGGATTCCTAAAGAAGCCGTCCAGAGAACGATGTGCTGAAGCCTGCTGAACCATCTCTACGGGTATAGTAACAAGCGGAAATATGAACCGCTCGCGTTCAATCCACTGTTTCCGAATCACAATTGATACACAGATGATCAGACAGTAGAGTAGGAGGATAAAAACCGTCCAGACGAGAAGCGGTTTTACCCAGAGTAGCCAAGGCACAAGCGATTCCCCTTCATAGAAATCGGTAACGGCGTGCTTATCCCAGACAATTAGCCATTCGGAAAAATGTGGGTGAAGCGTTTCTGCCCATTCGTTTTCAGGTGTCGCAAAATAGACGGGTGCTGCCAGATACGGGAGTAAATACCCGATCATCCCTTTTGATGGAATCGCTGAACTCACGCCCATCATTACCCATACGACCATCAACTCTGCCGGACTGAGCACCGCCCGCGGAACGACTTTCTTTAAAATAGGGTTGATGACCAAGGTGAGAAAAATCAGCGTAAAGACTGCCCCTAAAGGAAAGTGATTCCCAGAGATGTCTGTTCCTTGGAGATAGTAGTCGTTATAAGGGGTAATTGCCGTTTGTACGATGACGAGTAGCAAACCGGTCAAAACTGCTCGTACGGTCATCTGTTTCTCACCTCGCTTTAAGGGTTACTAAAGCCCGGTAGGTTCGGTTTCCTAACCGCACCATAAGTGTCAATTTTAGAAAAAATAACCGTTGTGCTCCCCAGGCCCGGTAGGTTCGGTTTCCTAACCGAACCGGATCCTCCGCGGAAACCTTCTTCATCTCCACTATACCCGCAATTATTCTATCTCGAATTTACACCGCCAATACGGATAATCTCGCGATGATGCCACTATGCTTTCTCTTACAGGGTTCATGTAGCAATAGTGAATAGTTTTGTTTAAGGTTGCCTGCTTCCGAATCCCCCAGTCGGTGTAACCTTTCTGCCAGAAAGTGCCCTTTCCGGATAGATGCTTGTTAATTTGGCGGGCAGTGAAGAGTTTCAGGGAATGCAAGACTTTTGAGAGCGTCTGTGCTTCTCCAAGTTTGATGACGGTGTGTATATGATCCGGCATTACCATGATGCATATCCATTCAAGGCGGTTTTCTGTTTCTAACCAATCAAATGTATCAAAGATAATGGACGCAATTGTGTTATTCGCGAGAATCTTCTGCCGTTGATGTGTGCAAATAATGATATGGTAATATACCCCCGGTATTGAGACTCTGCCTTTGGATCGATTGCCGCTGCGGTATTTGGAAAGGGTCGTCATGTTTGATTTCTCATTATTCGGTTCGGTTTCCTAACCGCCCTGGGTCCGACAAGGAAGCTGAAAATTCCGTGATTAAATTCTTAATCTTCGTATCTGGTTCGGTTAGGAAACCGAACCTACCGGGCCTGGGAACTGAGTTGGGTTTCAAGAGGTCTTTGAAGTCATGAAGGTTTCCTCTTAGAACCCGGTTCGGTTAGGAAACCGAACCTACCGGGCCTGGGAACTGAGTTGGGTTTCAAGAGGTCTTTGAAGTCATGAAGGTTTCCTCTTAGAACCCGGTTCGGTTAGGAAACCGAACCTACCGGGCCTGGGAACTGCGATGGGTTTCAAGAGGTCTTTGAAGTCATGAAGGTTTCCTCTTAGAACCCGGTTCAGCACTAATGCGAAGCGACACGAGGTATCATTTGCGGGTGTGCGTAGACGGCGGCATCGAAACTTTTTTGCATCAATTCCCATTTGACAGATTGATAATCGGCGTGTTCGGAAAGGTCGTTGTGTTCCCATGGGTCATTGTCAAGATCGTAGAGTTCGCAAATCCCCTTTTGATGGTAGACGACGAGTTTCCAGCGTCTGTCTCGGTACATCGTGGCGTGGGTCTGGTCAGGCATTGAGATTGCATCGAAAAATTCACAGCGGACCGCCTCGCGATGTTCATTGGCAGGCGTATCGCCGCGTAAGAGGGGCGCGAGGGATTTGCCCTGCACATAGTATGGGATGTCTACACCGAGCGCATCATACAACGTCGGGACAATATCGAGCAGTTCGACGAGTGCTTCGCTTTGGACATCCTGCAAGAATTGGTTTTGCCATGAAATTATGAGCGGCACCCGTACCGATCCTTCGTAAAAACGACACCCTTTGTATACTAAGCCGTGGTCTCCAAGTGCTTCCCCGTGATCGGATGTGAAGATAATGATAGTGTCCTCACGAAGTCCTTCAGCATCCAGATAATCAAGTGTGCGTCCGAATTCGTGGTCGAGTTGTTCAATCATAGCGTAATAAGACGCGTGCATCCGTTTGTCGTCCCATTCAGCGGGTGGTTTCGGCTTAGATTGGAAATCGATACCTGCATCCGTCAATTTTGACTGAAAAGCGATGTCGCTCTCCTGAAAGTGCGGACCTGGCAGCGTTTCAGGGTCATATCGCCGGTAATATTCCCAAGGTGCATCAAACGGCGGGTGTGGGTCAAACGGATTGAGGCTCAGCATCCACGGCTGATTTTCTCGCCGATTTTTCTCAATAAATTCAATCGTTTTTTCGGTGCACCAGTAGGTCTGGTGGAGTTCTGGCGGGATGTTATCGCGATCGGGTGTCGGTGCATGCACGCGTCCGGCTCTATTCGGATACTTTTGGGAGATAGCCTTTCCGGTTATCAAGGCTGCAGGATCAACACCTTGTGCGCGTTGCCAATCAGCGTATTCGTGCCCGAGTGCGTTGGGTTTGCCGTGGTCGTGGCTGTATTGGAAGTAGCGGTAGCCGTCGTTGACCCGGTTTTCTTGTGCTTCATAAGCACTTGCGAGATGGAGTTTACCAATTAGTCCGCAGTCGTACCCGTCTTGGGCGAGTGCGTGCGTAATCAATCGGTCTTCGTAGTGTTCAGGGAAAACCGAGTTGCCGTTGCCGGTGACGCTCACAGCGGAAGGATACATACCGGTCATGAAACTTGCACGGGAAGGCGTACAGATGGGAGATTGGCAATAGGCGTGCGTGAATGTGACCGACTGCTTTACGAATTCGTCGAGCCTCGGTGTGTGGATATGTGGGTTTCCTAACGCTCCGATGGTATCGAAACGTTGCTGGTCTGTACAGTACCATAGGATATTTGGACGTTTTTCCATTTTTGCTCCTTTTTGCGGGTTTTATAGGGTTATCATTAAATACGAATTTGATTTATAGTAGATTTTAGAATTATAACGCCAGTTTGATTAATCATTTCGGTTGTGTTGCGGTTCTATTTTCGCATCACCAAGACGTCAATTGTAGCACAAACTTCCCAGTTTGTGGCGTATATGACGTAAATTAATAGTGGACGCTACATAAGTCCAACATTTATCAAACTCACGTTAGAATTATGGTAAAGTTTAGGATTAATTGTGCACTCTCCAACAGTCTGAATCCCTATAACAGGCATTCAGACTGGCACAAACTGGAAGTTTATGCTACAAAGAGGCACAAACTAACAGTTTTGCGGCGTACTCGCCCAGATGCGACGTGCATCATGCTACGAATGTGTCTATTTGTTTTTAGGATTCACTATAAATACTTAAACTTCATACAGTTTATGCTACAAGTTCTCATTGAACCGAATCTTACCACGCGTATGCTTCTGGTGCTTCGCCGCCAGGTCCCGGCCAGATCTCATCAAGCTTTGCGAGGCATTCATCGTCCAATTTTAATGCTAAGGCGGGCAAAATATTCTCAAATTGTTCGACCGTCCGTACCCCGATGATCGGTGTTGTAATATCTGGGTTGTTGAGAACCCATGCCAAGGCGACGTTAGCCGGTGGTTGTCCTATTGATGTGCAGAGTGCTTCATACGCCTCTAACTGTGTGCGATGTGTCTTAATAACATCCCTGAGTACTTCTCTACCGCGTCGCCCGGTGGTTGGGTTGTCCTGTATACCGCAGAGCACTCCACTCCCCATGGGACTATATGGAATCACCGCCACACCGAGTTCTCGACAACACGGGAGTACTTCCAGTTCGATTGCGCGACTGCGAAGGCTATATATGCTCTGCTCTGAGACAAGCCCAAGGAAATTGCGTTGGGCGGCAATACCTTGTGCGTGTGCAATGTGCCATGCGGCGAAGTTACTACTGCCGATGTATGAAATCTTACCTTCACGCACCAACTGCTCCATTGCTTGCCAAATCTCATCCCACGGCGTATGGCGATCAACATGATGCATCTGGTATAAGTCTATATGGTCGGTTTGCAAACGACGTAGGCTGTCTTCGCATGCCCGCCGGATATGATACGCCGATAGACGACCGTCATTGGGTCCGTCACCTGTCTGGCTGTACACTTTGGTCGCCAGAACAATCTGATCACGCCGACTTTTATCCTGCGACAACCAGTGTCCAACGATCGTCTCTGTTAAACCCTCATTGTAGGAATTGGCGGTATCGAAAAAGTTAATTCCGGCTTGCAGTGCACGATCCAGGATGGTAACTGATTCTTCTTCGGGCGTATGCCTACCAAAACTGACGGTGCCGAGACAGAGACGACTTACCCGTAGTCCTATCCGACCGAGATAGGTATATTCCATAACGACTTCTCCTATGATTGTGTTGGTGTTGGTAACCTTGAAATCTGGCGGTTAAGCATTTCTGTAACCATTCTATCAAATCTTGGCTTTTTGATTAACAAAAATCTGGGAATTGGTTGTCACACTGACAAAGATGTGGTATATTTGTTTTATAGTCAGGACTTACGCAGCGTTCTCTTTTGTAGCACAAACTTCATGAAGTTTAAAAAAATAAATCGGTAATTCCATATATCCCCCAGGCCCGGTAGGTGCGGTTTCCTAACCGCACCGGAGTTCTCACAAAATTACCGAATTAAAAAATTAATCTTCATCCAGTTTGTGGCAGGAGATCCTATGTTTTCCGAAAACTCTCATCTAACAGAACGGACTGCAGTCAAAAATGCGTAAGTCCTAATTTATAGTAAAACGCCAGTTTGATTAATCATTTCGGTTGTGTTGCGGTTCTATTTTCGCATCACAGAGACATCAATTGTAGCACAAACTTCCCAGTTTGTGGCGTATATGATGTCCATTAACAGTGGACGCGACATAAGTCCAACATTTATCAAACTCATGTTAGTAAAGCCTATAGTTAATTGTGCAGACTCCAACAGTCTGAATACCTATAAACGCGACTTGTGCTCCTTGTTTGACAGAGGTAGGACTTACGCCTGCTGCTCTTTTGTAGCACAAACTTCCCAGTTTGTGGCGTATATGATGTCCATTAACAGTGGACGCGACATAAGTCCAACATTTATCAAACTCATGTTAGTAAAGCCTATAGTTAATTGTGCAGACTCCAACAGTCTGAATACCTATAACAGGCATTCAGACTGGCACAAACTGGAAGTTTATGCTACAAAGATGTCCATTTATTTATGGGCTTCACTATAAACTTCGTTCAGGGAGATAGATGGTCAGATTTTTTTCAGTTTTTGGTAACCCGGAGACAGGTGTGAGCGTTATCTATCAAAAAGGGAAGCTTGAAATGGAACACTTCCCCCGCTTGTTCTGGTTTTTTTGCATTTTTTCTTGACAAATTATGCAAAAAATGGTTTAATTTGTATTAAATATCATATTACGTCAGAAAAATGAATTTTAATTTGACAAATATGAGGAATTAGGTTATAATTAAACCATAGCGTCGTGCTAAATATCATATTAAGTCAATAAAGTAGAATTTTAATTTGACAAATATGAGGAATTAGGTTATAATTAAACCATAATGCCGTGCTAAATATCATATTAAGTCAATAAAGTGAATTTTAATTTGACAAATATGAGACAGGGTATTATAATATTGACCAGACTAATGTTAATCCATTTTATTTTAATAGATTTGGATGCGTTAGAATTTCTTAGAATTTCCTTGTGGCTGTTCTCTGATAATGTGGAGAGGTTTCAAGCGAAATTTATAAAATAGGGGGAATTTCGCATGCCGAGACGGGTCAGTACGAAGCAACTTTTAATCGCCTGCCAGATGTCGTTTGAAGGTAAAGGCAATCGCGAAATCGCAGACGAGCTCGGTTTCACTGAGACGACTGTATCGAATTGGCGTAAGTTGGAAGTATGGCAAGAATTCGAGGCGGAGCTCATTGATGCATACAAACAACAGGCTTTAAGCCTCGAAAGTGTAACCCCTTCGTAAAAGCATTAATGACACAAAAGCGCAGGGATTGCATGCATACGATGCACCCGCGCGAAACAGGTTAGTTTATTTTGTAAGAATGGGTTTATTTCCCTGAATCCATTCGTATTGTTAGAATGGAAGTCGTGCTGAAAAGCACGAACTTAACATAATTTTCTACTTATATTTTGGAGGAAAATAAAGTATGTCAAATCGATTGACATTTTCCTTAGCAAGTTTAGTTTTAACTTTAGCACTCGGTCTGGTGTTTGCACCTGTGTCTGTGATTGCTCACACTGCTGATCCTCATAACCCTGCAAATCCTGCAGATACTCACATGCATCCGGTGGTGACGATTGTGGACCCAATGGATGACGATCCTATGACTGCTGGTATCCAGGTTGTTGATAAAGCAGCAGATACTGAGACTGGTCTGGAAGCCACTATTGAGTTTGATGTGATGGTAACGCTTCCATCTGCTGGTCTGGATACAACAGCTGGTACTGGGCAGATCGCCGATACCGAGGTTACTGCTTACGCCCGTACTGCTGCATTCGCTGCAGTAGGAGATGGTACCAACGGGGCAGTTGGGGTTATCGCTACAGCGGATACTACTGATCCCACAATGGTAACGCTGGCACTCACTATCACCGAAACTGTTACAGATGATGGTGATACTTCCACCACCGAAGCACAAGAGCGTGCTGCGGGTATCGCTGCTTTGATAAAAGCCGGTCTATACGTGGATATATATGTGAATGCTGAAGCAATTACTGTAAACCAATTGGTTCCTACTGCTGTGATGCAGAATCAACTCAACCTACAGTCAAGAACACTAACGGTCCAAGTGGCAGAGTCGTATACAGCACCTACCGAAAAATCACCTGCGACTATTTCAGTAGAGGCTGATACCTATCACGGTGGTGGTCGGTTTATGGTGACATTCACGTTTGATGCTATGGATGCACCGACAGCTTTCATGGAAACTGATATTATGGTCACTGGAGGCGCGCGTGTGCTGCCCGGCAGTGTTGAAAAAGTTGCCTCGCCGCCTACAGGTAAGGTGCAGTGGACGGCTATCATTGAATCATTTCTTGAGACCAATACTGCTGATATTGTGGTTACTGTGACAGGTAGCAACGTAGAACCTGCTGCAACGGACGGATCAGTTATGGTTAAGGATGCAGCTGACACGCCACCAGCTACGTTGGGATCAGGCACGTATGCGCTCAGTGGAAGTCTACCGGCAAAAGGGTTTGGTGTTATCACACGCGCTGCTACTGACGGTATTGCGTCTCCAGTGGCGATGGTTGCTATGATGCCGAATCTCCAGCGATTCTTCGCGCAACGTGGGTCGATTACACTTTACACAACGGATACGGCAATCAAGGCGAATGACGTTGTTATCAGTGAAATCATGTGGGGACTCAATGTCACTGCTGCCACAGTCGCCGCGCGGGATGATCACCAGTGGATCGAATTGTACAACGCCACAAACAGCGCGATTGACCTGTCAAAGATTCAGATCAATTTCCATCAGTCATTTGCCCTACCTTCTGACGATAATAAAGTCGATCAGATTAGTAATGTAGAACATGCCGGTTGGACGGTGGATCAAGGTCAGAACGGCAGTTTGAGTCCGGGTCAGAATGCCGCAGCGGTCGATCTCATCTCGATGTATCGTAATATCAATTACGATAAGATTGAGACGGAGCTCGGTAAAGTTACAGGTACGGTTGAATTAAACCGCGGTGAACGCAACAAAGGTGTCCCCAACGGTCGTGCAAAAGGCAGTTGGATAACTTCAAATATCGCTGACATTTATCTTGCTAACCGTATCGGTTCTCCTGGTGGGAAGCACATCGTTGTCGGTGGAGATTACGGAGCGACAAGTGTACCGCGTTCTCCGATCATCATCACCGAGGTCGGTAACCTTAATGGTATGGATCACGATTGGATTGAACTGACTGCACTTGCGAATGTCAACCTCGAAAAATACGAGTTGCAGTATGTTAAGTCTGATAAGACGATCGTCGTGCTTGCGCAGTTCGTGAAGAAGGAACTCAAGGCGGGCGAAATACTGCTTGTGCTTGGCACACATCCTGCCACTGCGGGTCATCCCGTTGCTGCAGGTAAAGAGTGGAAACTCGCCGTTGCTGATCAGGTAAGACCGAATGCATCCTCGCTGTATCACGTCGATTCCCGGATGAAACTGCCCGATGATATAGGCAAATCGACGTTTATTCTGCGTAAAGAGAAAGACAAAACCAACCACGAGCATATTGTAGACCTCGCGGGTAACCTCTTTATCGCGGATAGCAGTGATGCCTATAGAACCAACTTGTGGCCCCTGCGGGCGGCAAGTGCCGGACACGGCAATGTGATTGATGGTGATGTTGAAGACTTCAATTCAGGACGCGCCTATCAGCGGAATGATAGAGGTAGTGGTGTCGATGAAAAAGACTGGAATACTCGCGGATTTACCGGTGTCGGCTATGATCGGAATGCATCAGGTGCTAACGCACCCGGTACGCCCGGTTACGATAACGGTTTCGTTAGAGATAAGGACTCCGTACTCACGGCTGGATCGGTCAGGATCAGCGAGGTTATGTATGAGAAAGTTGGGAACGCGCCGCAGTGGATCGAACTCTATAACAGTTCAAAGACTGAAGGTGTGAATCTCAACGAGTGGAAACTCAGAATTGAGAATGATCGCGATGATACGGATGTCGATATTCGTTTCAGACCGACGATCCAGTTCGGAGGTGTCCATATTCCACCCAACGATACTGTGCTTATCACATCTGCGGGCACCGGACAGAATTCAGGTAATTTCCCGCGGCATCGAGTCATCGATCTCTGGGCGAACACAGCCCAACGGAACGAGTTAGAATCCGCGGACGCTGGACGGAATTACCGGTTGCTCAGCACCACAGCCTTCAAACTGACCTTAATAGAGAAAGGCGGCGCTGTTGTTGACATGGTTGGTAATTTGGACGCTGCAGAGGCTTGGGAACTCCCGGCATCTGAAGCGGGTGAAAGAGGCTCTATCCTCCGAGAATATACTGATCGTGAAGCAAGCGACGGCACGATGGGGAGTTCGTGGACACACGCTTCTACCTCACCGCTCACGCATTCGCCAATACATCTTTACTATGGTCGTCGAGATGATATGGGAACTCCCGGCTACCGTGCTGGCGGTCCGCTGCCCGTCTCCTTGTCGAAGTTCCGTCCGGAACGTCTCGAAACCGGCGAAATCGTTGTCCGTTGGATCACCGAATCTGAATTGAACAACGCAGGCTTCAATATCCTGCGGAGTGAAAAACGAGACGGTGAATTCACGAAACTTAACACGAAATTGATCGCAGGTCAAGGCACGACGAGTGAGCGTACGACTTACACGTATCCCGATACATCTGCGAAACCCAATGTCATTTATTACTATCAGATCCAAGATGTCTCCTTAGAGGGTCAGGTCACGCCTTTGGCGATCACACACCTTCGGGGTAACGTCTCGGCGGCTGGTAAACTCACAACGACATGGGGTGAATTAAAAGCGTTGCAATAAGCAACAACTCGGTTATTCAGGGATAATTTTCTATAGCCGAACTAACCTAACGCAAAAGCGGTGGATTCCCTGTCCACCGCTTTTCACATTTTAATAGTTGTTAGTTGTTAGTACGATTTTTTCTTTGAAAAAATCTTTTGGTTATCGGTTAAGAGGCAATAGAATTTGGGTGTGGTTTGTGATTGAAGCCACGCCTTTTTTGTTTTATATAGGACGGACGCCTGCCGCTCTTTTGTAGCACAAACTTCCAGTTTGTGGCAGGCTTGTTTGACAGAGGTAGGACGGACGCCTGCCGCTCTTTTGTATCACAAACTTCATGAAGATTAACTTTTTATAGTGGATTCTGGAATTACTTATACACTTGTCCCTTACAAGAGCAGCGTTTGTAGTAGGGAAACCATTCTGCGGTGTACTCACCCAAATGCGATCAGATTTACCAAGATTTTACAGTCTATGCTACAGAAGAGGCACGTCCTTTTGGGATGTGCCTTGTGAAGATGAGAATGGTGTGTGTTTTTCGGAGTGGATGGATGTGTTTCTTACGGAGTGTCGCTGTACGTCGGTTCTTTTGCTGGACGGACGCTCCATTTTTCAAAGGCAGCCTTGAACGATTTCGCTTTCTCTCCAAAGTGCAGATATTCGATGCTGTTCACGGGTACTGATACTTCTCCGTAGATGGATGAACGTCCTATCATTCTATCATTTTTAACTTCGAGCGGCTCGAAAATCAGCATTG
Organism: Candidatus Poribacteria bacterium; assembly: GCA_965208735.1. Lineage (GTDB taxonomy): Bacteria > Poribacteria > WGA-4E > WGA-4E > WGA-3G > WGA-3G. The sequence goes on along the minus strand of CBDBPM010000002.1, from coordinate 1,182,305 downwards.
AACCGTCGGTCAATGTGACGCGAACCTCAGTTTGGGTGACTGACGACTGACGGAAACCGTCACCACTGACATCGACGACCCGTGCCACACGGTCTATCGGGACGGAAAACTCCCGCAATTTTGAATCAAATTGAAGCATCTGTCCGTTGAAACCTAAAAATTTACCTCGCATTATATCATCGGTGTTCGCCACGAGAATGTGGTTTGGCGGATTATCGCGGTTGAAACGCGTCACGGTTAACGCCCGTTCCAATTCCACGTCCAACTTGTTAATTTTGGGTTCATGTAATGCAGTGGTGAGTTCCATCCAATCTTGGTTTGGTGCCTTTCCAGGTTCTTTGGCATTTATTGTTAATCGTATCGTGCCATTTTCCAACCTTGTTGCCCTAAAATCACCTTTGATTGCTTGCTTTTTTCCATCTTTTGAAATTTCAAATACTTCAATTTTGTGATTTTGGATCCCGTTTACCTCTTCCAAAATGAAGCTAATCGAGCGCGGTCGGTTTGTAGTTTGGGTGATGTCGATGCTTGACACCGATGTTCTATCGGAGAATTCAAGTGCTTTTATATTTCCCGAATCCAAGTGCTGAGTACTGATAAACGGCGATTGGAAACTGATGGACTTTCCATCATGATCTGTGATCTGACACAGAAAGGTCTCTCCAGTCTGTAGATGTAAGGCGTGAGGGAACTGTGCAGTGTCAAAGTGTTGGAATGCTTTCAATGTAGGTTCTAAAAACCGTCTGATGTGAACTGCTTGGTTGTTTGCTAACTGTGCGGGTTTCAACGCCCCCAAGGATTCCCATTGTATGGACGATATACCTCGGTTTTCACCGAATAAAGCGCGTCCGCGTAAGTTTCCTTTGGCATGAAACAACATATCCGTATTTTGAACCGTCTGGTCGGTTTTACTGTTTGTATCAAAATGAAGGCGTGAGGCACCGGCGAGCGAACAAGTTACTGGCTCGTCAGCAAATGTAGTCTGGAGCATCACACGCTCTGCGTTCACTTGTGTAATTTTGCCGTGCAAAACGACCTCATCAGGATATTTTATGTAGGAGTTGGGTGACCCAGTCCCTACGTCCAACGCTGTTGATGGCATCCCCGGTTGAACGACGCGACTGACTTTCTGTAGATCAATATCTTGCCGAGTTCCATCTGTATCAAGCACGTAGACGTTGTCTTTCTGGACAAATAGTTCGCCTTGAACTACTTTACCGTTCATCATATAGACGCGCGGTTTGGAAAAATCTACTTGCTGCGTTGTTGGTTCGGAAACCGGTAGGCGATACACCTTTAATTCTCGTACCGTCAGATTTTTGCCTCGATTTTGAATGTAGAGACCTGATTCTTTGAGCGTCGGCTTAACTCCGTCCAATCTTAGTAGCAAATTGCCAGTGAAATCAAACACCCTTAGTACACGAGCATTTCCGTCATAAGTAAGTCGCAAACGGATATTGTGTTGTTCGGGCTGAATTGTTAGCACAGGTTGAAACAGTGTGCCTTGCACGGCTACGAGTTTGTCACTCCAGACTTCCAATCGTAACGCCTGATACAAGTTCTTGCTGAATGCGAAAACAAAACTTGGCGGATGTTCTGTAAATGCCAATTCTAAGTCAATCTCAAAGTGCTTGGGCCACTTGAGCGCGTGAAAAAGTTCTGCTCTGTTTCGATGTGTCTGTGGACAGCCTTTATTATCCGGATGCCAGTCATAGTTTGGCCTATGGAGAATTAGAAACGAAGGATCATCTATATCTTTCTTAGGTTTAGATAATTTCCAATGCGTCAGTTGGGAACCGTCAAACAGATGGTTGGAGTGGTTTCGATGTTCAAGGCTACGAACCGCCGCACGCTTGACTCGAAATTGACCGTGCCGCTTGCTCGAAAAGCGGAAGGTATTGTCGTCTGAACTGATGAGGTCTGCTATCCAGACATCGTCCGATACAGTGCTGATGCGAAAGGTCTCCGTTGCGGGGTTAGACGTTTTTGGGAAAACCACTGAACTCAATACATTGATATCAAGCACCAGATCGTCCAGGAAGTATGGTGATGTCCAACGGATTGTTCCTGAACTGCTTTCTTGTAGTTGACCGGGAAGGCTTCCGCCATTTTTCCAGCGCAACAACATATCCGTTTCCTCAGCCTGGACCGTTGGAAACCATAACACCATTACAGCTAAGACTGCGATCCGTATCTTTTTTATGTTTCGCTGCATTTACTGCTCCTAAGGATTGTCACCGGTTATTATAGTAAAACCTATAGTTAATTGTGAACTCTCAAGCAGTCTGAATACCTATAACAGGCATTCAGACTGGCACAAACTGGAAGTTTATGCTACAAAGATGTCTATTTATTTATGGGCTTCTGGCTGGGTGAAGGCTTGTCTTCGTATTCGGGTTCCTTCGCTGAACGGACGACCCATTCTTCATAGACAGATTTGAATGATTTTGCCTTTTCACCAAAATGGAGATATTGGATGCTATCTACAGGCACTGATACTTTGTCGTAGATTGACGAGCGTCCGAATAGTTTGCCGTCTTTGACTTCAAGCGGTTCAAAAATTAAAATTGGGTTGTCAGTCAATGTAACACGTATTTCAGCGGAATAGTTGTTAGTTGTTAGTTGTTGGTTTTCAGTTAAAGAGGGATCTGATGAACTGATAACCTTTTGTAATTGATTGCTGACTGCTGACTGCTGACTGCTGTCATCGCTGACATCAACGACTCGTGCTACACGGTCTATTGGAAGGGAGAACTTCCGTAACTTTGAATCGAATTGAATTGTTTGCCCGTTGATGCCCAAGAGTTTCCCTCGCTTCAAATCGCCGTTACTGGCGACAAGAATGTGGTTGGGTGGATCATCACGGTTGAAACGCGGCGTGGTTAACGCCCGTTCCAATTTCGCGTCGAGTTTCCGACTTCTTGTTTCAAGCGGATCAAAGATGAGTTCAACGCCACGCTTAAGCGCAACGGCATCATTTACAGCGAAGTCGCCTTCAACTTTTACCAACTTCGGCGGCTCCTCTTTTTTATCCGAAAGTATGATGATTTCGACGTTCCCATCTTTAGCTCTACGCGTTATAGCATTCAAGATTCGACCATCTTCGAGTATAACGCGATGTTTACCTTTCCCACCAGTGATGGTAATAGGGTTTCGGTTTTCTGTTCTGGCGTGTGTTTTATTACCAGAGAACTCAATCCCTTTCACATGCACCGAATCTATGTGCTGTACACTGATAAACGGCGATTGAAAACCGATGCTTGTTTCATTATATGACAAAACTTGACATGGGATAACTTCTCCGTTCTTCAGGTGCAACAGATGCGGAAACTGTGCCGTATCAAAAGGTTTCTGCTTTGATACACGTTGCAAAGCCCTCTCTACCCGTGTGCCTCGGATGTTTGCGAGTCGGACGGTTCCAGATACGCCTACAGGCTGCCATTGAAGACTGGTAACATCTTTACCACCAAAGAAAATATGCCCTCGGAGACTTCCGGACTCATAGAACAACTTGTCATAGTCTTCAACGGGTTTTTGTGTTTTGGTTGTTGACTCGAACTTAAGCAGTGAAGCACCTGCAAGTGAGGATGTTATTGGCTTGTCCGTGAATGCGGTCTGTAGTTGAATGCTATCAGGATTCAATTGTGCAATCTGCCCCCGCAGAACAGTTCCGTCAACATAAGTCAAGGTCGTAGGTTGAGGGGTTGTCTTCAATGTGATACCGGGTTGAACGACGCGATCAATCTGCTGCAAATCAATATCCCGTTGGGTTCCATCTGTATTGCGAACGTAGCTTCGGTTTTTCTCAGCAAATAGTTGACCGGGAAGGATCTCTCCGCTCATCATGTAGACGCGGGGTGTGGAGGCATCGATTTGCTGGTTTGTCATCTCGGTCGGTGGTTTCCGATAGACCCTTAACCTTCGGACAGTTAGATCCTGCCCGCGGTTATAAATGTAGATTCCAGATGCCTCGACAGTGGGTTTGACACCATCTAATTTCAACAGTACATTGCCGTTCAAATCAAGCACCTTCAGGACACCGCTGTTTTCACCCTCCGTGTTTTCATGATAGGCGATCCGCAAATGGAAGTTCCGACGATCGGGCTGAATTGTTAACACGGGTTCAAAGAGTGTGCCTTGGACGACGACGAGTTCGTTGACCCAGGTTTCTAACCGGACTGTCTCGTACAAGTTTTTGCCGAGCGCGAAAACAAAGCTCGGAGGCCGTGCGGTGGATGCCAACTCCAGATCAATCTCAAAACGTTTGTGCCAGTCGAACGCGTAGAAGATATTCGCTTTAGCGGTATTTGTCTGTGGACGACCGCCGCGATCCGCATGCCAACTTGGTTGAACGTCTTGGGATAGTAGCCGCGCGCCATCGTCTTTATTTTGATCGGGTAGTTTCCAAGCGGATAGTTGGGAACCGTCAAAAAGGAGATTGGAATGTTCTCGGTTCTCAAGCGTATAAATCAGCTCTCGATTCACTCGAAACTCGCCGTGCCGTTTGCTGGAAAAGTGGAGCGTGGTTTGATCATCAACTCGTGCCTTATCAAAAGTATCGGTAGACGAGTTGATGGTCAAGTCTGAACCGATGAGGTCCGCCATCCAGATGTCGCCCGATACAGTGCCGACACGAAACGCCTGTGTTGCTGACACTTCTGAAGTCACGCGATCGCGATCATCGTGATGTCGTGCTTCAGCAGATTTTTTCGGGAAAACGATTGAATCCAATACATTGATATCGACAATCAAATCATCGGAAAAGTGTGGTGATGACCAGTGGATTTCCGTCGGTTTGCTTTCTAATAGTTGCCCTGGAAGCGTGTCACCATTTTTCCAATGCAGGACGGTTTCTGTTTCTTCAGCGTGTGTCAAAGGGAGCCACAATATTCCGAGAGCTACGATTGCGACAAGGATCTTTTTTCGATGCCACTGCATTGTTTTTTTCCTTTTTGGTAGTTGTTAGTTGTCAGTACGGTTTTTTTCATGAAGATTAAAAAAATACTTCGGTAACTTCTTGGATATGCCCGGTTCGGTTAGGAATGCAGATCGCAAATGTAAAGCATTCTCACTGCGAAGCAAAATTGGGTCTCCGCGTGTGGGAAACCAAATTTGGGCGAGTACGCCGCGACGCACGTCGCATCTGGGCGTGTACGCCGCAAAAACCGCGCCCATAGGTGTCAATTTTAGAAAAATTCCATCATAGATTGGTCCCTGGATTCAATAGGAATACTGCACTTTATCGTTTACTCAGAATGTCCTCAGTCCCGTAGGGTTTATTTGCTTGGGTATTTCTTAAGCATCTGTGTAGAAATGTGTATTAAATAAGAAGAAAGCCCCAGAGGGGCGATATCTGTATCGCTACATTAAATCCGAGTATCCTCTTCAACCGGATCAAAAATGTATTTTTCATCGTAATTGACATTAAAAAGTTTTAGGATCTCAAGGTATTCCTCTCTAAACGTTTTCCGCATGTGATGCTTCTCTTGGTTTCTGATATACTTGACGAGGTCATCTAATTGAGATCTTGAATAGGAAAACGCACCAAACCCGACTTGCCATTCAAATCTTCCCATAACCCATCGCTTTTGATTGATAAATTTTGATGAATTTGCTTTGATGTCTCTCACCAAAGCAGATACAGTCGTGTCCGGCGTTATCCCAACAAGGATGTGAATATGGTCGGGCATTGAATTGATTTGAATTACCGTTTGTTTTTTGTTTGTTATAATGCCCATGATGTACCCATGGAGTTCGGTTTTGTGTTCTTTTGGTATAATGTTTTGTCTACCTTTGACGGCAAAGACGATATGTATGTAGATTTGGGTGTAGGTGTTAGGCATATTTTCCCTTACATGTTATATAGATACTGCCCGTACGGGCTGAGCTTATGTCGGGTCAATTTTCTACACAAACCCAATGGGGCTGGATACTTGGCTCTTGGCGCACTCTACAGAGATGCCGCCCCTACGGGGCTTGAATCTTTGGGGTTCAAACATACTACACAAATGCTGAAGAAACACCCAAGGAAATAAACCCTACGGGACTGAAGAAAGGTTTTGGAGTATGCACAGTTTGTGTCTCAGACTCGGTTCGGTTAGGAAACCGAATCCAGTTTATCCGGACCGGGGTCTGAGTTTCTTGTTTAGCGAAAAGCCGTGTTTAACAAGCACTGCCTCTGAAGGTTTTCGCGGAGTATCCGGTGCGGTTAGGAAACCGCACCTACCGGGTCCGGGGGTCGAGGCGGTTATCTTCCCTTGGGCAAAATTTGGGTGCGTACACCGCAAAAACCGAAGCTACCGGACCTGGGGATCGAATTAAATTCTTAATCCTCATTAGCAACCGTGTACTGATAACCCAAGTTGCCACCTATTGATAAACATAGCACTCCGCTGGAGTGCAATCGCTTAAATACGCCATTTTCTATAGACATACCACCCCTCTGGGGTGAGGAAAACGCCTGAGAAACCTTCTTAAAACGTTCAATGCTTGTTAGTAGCAACTTGGGTTAACATGAGTTTGATAAATGTTGGACTTATGTCGCGCGCCAGTTAATTTCTGTCCTATACTGCACAAACTGGAAAGTTTGTGCTACAATTCACGGTTGTGTGATACGAAAATAGAGCTGCAACATATCCGAAATGATTAATCAAACTGACGTTGGGTTACTAATAACTGACGTGCTAATTGTTGATAGCCGTTTATCTTTCATAAATGGGTAATAGGCGGTAATTCAATGCCAGCGTGAGAACAGCCATTCCGGTTGCGTAGGCACTGCCGTAGCCACTCGTGAAGCTGCCGTCTTCTTGCTGCATCCCTTGGAGCCGCTCAATGATCCGTTGATTCCAAACTTGCCATGCTTTGAGATCGCTTTGGAAGAGTGCCTGCGCCATGTAGTAGAGATTGTAGAAGGCGTACCCGCTGCGTACATTATTTTGGTCCATTCTGCGCTTGATGAACTCGGAGGCGGATTTGTATTCTGGGGTGTCCTTCCGCTTGCCGATTGCGTAAACGAGTGTTCCGATCGCAGTGCGGGTGAGTCCATCGCCGTGGCTGCTCATCGGTTGGTAAGAGACACTGCCACCTCGCATCGTGCAGGTTTGAAAAAAAGTTAGTGCCTTATCAATGGCTTCGTTAGGGACCTCAATCCCGGCGTTTCGCGCGCCGAGTATGCCCATCAACACGGTGCCAGCGACGGTTGTGTCTGCATCTTGGGATCCCGGGGAGTACCGCCAAGCACCCCATGGGTTTTTCTCTTGTGCGGTCAACGCGCACCGTACTGCGAGTTCCAGAGCCTCACCGATGGTGCGTCGCCGATTGGCGGGTGTCTCACTCCCTTTCCAGAGGAGTTCTTCATTTACTGCACCGTACGCCTCGGATAGTGCTAACATCGCAAAACCGTGATGGTACATTGACCCGTGACCGTAACCTGTCATATACCCCGTTTTAGGATTCTGATTTATGATCATATTGCGTAAGGCTTTACGGATATGCGTGGCATAAGGACCGTAATCCGGGTCCTCGCCACTCGCCATAAACGCCATGACACAAATCCCAGTGATTCCTGCGCCGTTCTGTCCGCTTGGCCAGCTGCCGTCTTCGAGTTGCGTATTCGCGAGATACCGCAAACTCCGGTCGTTGATGCTTCTAACCGCTGGCGGGACACCTGTGCCGTAGCGGATCGTGGGGTCCTGTGCGTATGTTTCCAATATGAGGAGAAGTAACCAGTAACCAGTAACCAGTAACCAGAAAAGAGGACTCTTCACTGGAAACTGGAAACTGGAAACTGGAGACTGGTGGAGAAGCGTCTGTTTTTTATTCATTGTTTGATTTCCTTGTGATTATTCTTTCCTAACTGGTGGACCGAACAACTTCTCAAATTCGCGCCGTTGCCAAGGATTTAACATCTTAAGGCGTTGTATCGTAGCACATACTTCCAGTTTGTGCTACGAAGATTTCAAATATTTAGAACTTACGCAATTTTGACTACAGCCCGTTCTGTTAGATGAGAATTTTCGGAAAACACAGCGTTCTGGTGACACAAACTGGGAAGTTTGTGCTACGGAGAAAACACAGCGTTCTGGTGACACAAACTGGGAAGTTTGTGCTACGGAGAAAACACAGCGTTCTGATGACACAAACTGGGAAGTTTGTGCTCCGAAGATTTCTGGTATTGCTACAAGTCGCATGTTTTGGATAGGTAGTTCCACTTCCATTCTTTCCATTCTTTGACTAAACCTATTTTTACCGGATTATTGAGGATATACCTAATAATCCGATGCAGTTCATCTGGATTACGGATACAATGGTTGTAACTTTCGTGTTGCCAGAATGCTCCACTACGTCCTAATATTTGATTTGCTTTTTGTGCTGTATAACTTTTGAGTGAATGCATGATGGAAGATAGCGAATGGTAACGCATACTGTGAGTCTGTTTATTATCTGTTACAGAAGGTTGGATTTCCAGTGGTGTAAATACGACATGGACATGGTTTGCCATGATGCAGTATGAAATTAAAGAATATACTTTCCCATTTAGGTGGTGAAGACTCTCAGTTACCAATTTAGCTATCTGTTCGTTTTTGAGCCATACGGGTCCATTATTTGCTTGATCTAATGTTTCTTCAAATTTTCGGAACCACTCACGTTTCTTTTCTGGGATATCTTGTTTCTGTTTGAAGGTTGTCTGTGCTGCTGCTTCAAGTTTTCTCTTTTCTGTGATGTACTGTTGTGAGATGTGTTTCGGTATTGATCCTGTCAGGTTAAATGTTATGAAGAAGGTTGCCCCTGGGGGTTGTATATGTGGTAAGTTACGACGATAGTATGGTTTGTAGTTATATTGATTCATTTTTAGTTTTTTCCGTTTTATATCTATATTTTTTGTGGTGGCCACTTCCGAATTGGCGCATCCATAGCAGACACAATCTGGAAGATTGTGGTACAAGGTTCAAACTGGACGCTACATCAGACACAATCTGGAAGATTGTGGTACAAGGTTCAAACTGGACGCTAGCGAGAGAGTCCTCCTTTAGTTTTCTTGGATTGTAGCCAAGCCTGTTTGCCATTCTTGTCCCTTTTTACCTGCGTAGAGCATAGCGTAGGTGTCACTGACTTCAAAGATTTGACCTGTTAACACACCGTCGCAATCAAATGCCTCAGGGTCGTCCGAGGGTGTGAATATTGGGTTGTCCGGATTCGGCTCAAAGGTCTGAAAATCGCGTGTCCGTACATGTCCGATCCGCCAGACTTCGCCATCGAATCCGCCGTAGAGGATATGGAAGTACTGTGGTCCCTTAAACAATTCGGTCTCACGAACGGCTTTACTGTCCCACGCTTCCCCGCTACCTGTGAAAACAGGATTTGCAGGGTTTTTTGTGACTGATGCTGGGTCGCTCGTCGGCGCGGTGGCGTGACACATCGTGAGTCCCTCGCCGAAAGAGCGTGTTGCCTTTCCGGTATAAACGATGTGAATTGTGTCGCCTTCTATTGCTACTGAAGGGTGCGTTGCGCCGTGTCGTTCGTGTTCGGTATCTGCCGGAATGACAGGCGTATGCTGAATACGCCGCCACTCGCCCAAATCTCCATCGCTCACAAGCAACCCCGTCTGTTCGGGGGTCGTTTTTCCCTTGCCCCGATAGTACATGTAAAATCTGCCATCGGCGGGATTTAGGAACGGAAACGGATACTCGACGGCTGCGTTATCAAAACCGTCGGCTGAAGGCTCAAGAATCGGGTTGCGCGTATCCTGTGTGATATTGGTAATATCATCAATGGGAGCCGTGGCGTGCATTATCAACCAACGAACGCCATGGTCCCGTTTGCACCAGATATAGTGTACTGTTCCATCAACGATGATCGCATGAGTCGCTGCTGCCCAGAGAGGCGGTGGCAGGGCAATGATCGGATTGCCTGTCTCTATCCTCTTGAAACTGGCGAATAGTTCGAATGGGATCATATCTTTGTTTGCATCTATCATCATCAATTCCGCCATTATAGTAAAATCTATAGTTAATTGTGCAGACTCCAACAGTCTGAATCCCTATAACAGGCATTCAGACTGGCACAAACTAAAAGTTTATGCTACAAAGATGTCCACTTATTTACCGTCTTCACTATATTTCACCGCGCGATTAGGGTGTCTCTACCTTCCTTCTAAAACGTTGAAATAAGCGTCCAATCCCTGACGGAATTCCTCTGGTAGCACGCGTCCTGCTTTGCCTGTTGCTTGTCTGGGTGAACGATTCTCAATAAAGGCTGTGTTGGTGTCATCGCCAATCCCCATGAGCCTCAAGGCGGCAGCCGTTGCTGGTGGTGCTGTCATTACCATAGGCGTATTTGGAAGCCGGCATGTTTGGAGCAGGATTTCGATGACTTCGGTTATCGCTGCAATCGCCTTGGGGCCTGTATCGGGTTCTGCGAGGATGTCTTCTACCTCATCCATAACGTCTGCGGCTGCCGTCACTTTCGCGAGTTGCTGTTGGATTAGGGGTTCCTCAACCGTAGGTAAGAGGCTGATTTGGGCTGCGACTTCGCGGGTATCCTCGGTAAGCGTAATCTGTGTATCGTACAAGTCGATACTGCGCTCTGTGTATGCGTCGAGGGTAATCGTTTCTTTGGTCTGTTCAAGTTCGCGCGTCTCCTCCCGCAACTGGATCTCGCGGTCAATGATACGTAATACTTCCAAGACGATTTCTGGTGGTAGATTCGGCAAGTTCATCATGCCACCCTCTGGTGGCGGTCCATCAGGACGCGGATCTACGAGTTGTTCTGCCCATCGATCAAGTGTATCTGCCCAAAATTCTGCCTCAATGGTGGATTGTCCGACGAAATTCTTGTTGATCGTTTTGGCGATGTCTTGCATCTGATTTGACACAAGCGCGTCCTGCATCTCTGAAAGCACACGCAAGTAGTTCGGCGAGGGTCGGCGATCGGAATAAGCCACCATGTCTTGTATGATAGTAGATACAGTTTCAGACTCGTTGGTTTCCCGTTCTGCTAAACGTTCCCGATCAGTCTGATTGTTTAGGGCGGCGGTGCGTTCAAGTCCGAAACTATCGAGATTGTTCAGGTCTACGGCGATGTCGATCTGCTTTCGCGAGGCGGCTTTCAATCGTTTCACAAACGTGCTGTTTTCAAAACTGACGAGCAATCTGCTCATCTCATCTGCGAGTTTGGCAAAAGCATCCAGCAATTCCTGCTGCTCTTCGACGGCTTCGAGGACGAAATCCGCTGCTTGAGGTGCTGGAGTCTCCGCGTCTTCATTTTCGTTATCTCTACCGCTACCCTTGAGCATAGTTGTGGGGATACGGAGACCACCGACGACCTGCGGTGCTTGTCCCTCGGCATCTTCACCCTTGTTGAATCCGGATTCAACGTCAGAGACAGTAGGCGTTGGATTGGCAGGCGTAAAACCGGGTTTACCACCTTGTGGCTGTTTGCTCCGATTTACGCTGACCCCCTTGCCGGGTTTGTTCGGGTCCTCTGGGATTTCGTCCAAACCTTCAGGCGGTAGAATACTATCAGGTCCATACTTCTCTACCTTTGCTGAGTCGTTGGGTTCGCCTGCAGTAGACCGACCTTGTCCTTGTGCTGATTGACCTCCCTGCGCTTGGCTATCGGTAGGTTCACCCGCAGACGCGGGTTCAGCAGGTGCCCCTTGTGCTTCAGCAGCACGCGAAAGCAAATCTGCGACAGAAGGCATCCTCTGTCCAGCGATTTCATCTAACTGCTCAATTATATTTCCCCACGCCTCCAGTTGTTTTGCATCAAATTCTTCGTTCTTTGCAGCTTCTTGAACCAATTCCATGCCGGTTTCAACCAGACTGTCAAGCCTTGCTGCGTTGGCGCGTTCTGCGGCAGCTTGTTCTTGGATTCTCTTGCGCTGTGCTGGATCGTCGAGTGTCTCTGGTGGCAGGTCGCGTAGTTCGCGGTTGATTTGGTGCAGCTGCAATTCTTTGTCATGGACATCCTTTGCGGCACCTGTCCAGAGCTGCATCTGTCCGACTAACCACTTGAAGTGTTCTGAAGGCGTGAGCACATGGAGGACGAGGTGCGATGAATAGATACGATCGCGGTTAGGTAGATAGTCTTCTGCATAGGCACGCAATCGGAGACTCTGTGGTTTCACGCTCTCACGTTTCGGCGAAAATGTTGCAGCGACGGTCAGGGTGTCCGCTGTGGGTGTCCCTGCTGATACTATCTTCTCGCCGCTGGTGGGTTCGGGATTATGAATCGGATTGGCGATACCTGACCATTCTAAGCCGATCCTTTTCACACCAAAATCGTCTGATGCTTGGATCTCAAAAGCGAGCACTTCATTAGAAATGACGACTTGATTGTTCTTTAATTTGCTTAAAGCGACTATGGGTGCTTCATCATTGAGTGCCTCGAATCGTACTACTTGTGGTTCACGTGCGGTGAGTCCGAAGCGGTCCTGCCATGTCAGGTGCATTTCTGTTGTCGTCTCTACGGATATTGGTTCGGTCATTACGCGTGTGCCATCTACTTTTTGGGGACGATTGTTCAGAGTTGCTTCTGATAATTCACGTGTAATGGTGGCTTCTAAAGTGGCAGTACTGCCCTTCACTAAATTCACGATTCCACCGCGTACATCATCTATTCGTGGTTCTTGGCGTTTTAGATAGTCGGGCAATTGGACTTTAGCAGTGAGTTCTTTGAGTGCGGGGCGCAACTTGGGTTCGACTGGAATGGAACGCCGTGCGTCTCCAACTCGGAGGGCGACGTTCCCCTCCTTGGTTTGCGGGGGTAACTGAAATTTGTAGGATGCACCGTCGCGTTCAGCAACGATGGGTGTCTGATCAGTGTATTGTGCCTGACCCGACTCAGGTTTCCATGGAGAATCGTCTTTAAGGCGGGCTTCAACATCGAAGGATTCCGCATAAGCGACGACGCGACGATCTGTGTTACCTTCCAACTGTGCAAAGGTATACCGATCCACGTCCCGCCACGGCGTTAACCATCGAGCGAGTGTATTCCGACTCGTTGCAGGAATTACAACGATCCCGATGATAACCAGTATTATGGGGACACCTGCCGCATAAGCCCAACGACGGTGTCGAGGATTCGGGACGGCATCTGCCAGATTGTGTTTGGCTACTTCTTCATCAACCTGCCGCATGGCGGCTGCAACCAAGGCGGGACTGGACGACTGGTCTGACCTATTGGAAGCGAGTTCCACGATGCCGAGTACGTGATCACCGAAACGTGGGAATTTATGCTGCAATAGCCGAGCGACGCCTTCCAAGTTCCGATGCTGCCATACCCAATTGTAGTACTTTAGGGGCAAAAAGAACACCATCCCTACCATACCCGTCAGTAGGATAAGTACCCGTAAAAGTGTAGGCGTATCAAAGATGCGGTCTAAGCCAAACACGACAAGATACGAAATCATGATACCGAAGATCGCCGCCAGTGTCCCTTCGGCGAGTTTGATTATCCATACCCTTTTCCGATACTGTTCCAATGCGTCCTGCATGCGCGGCGGTAAGCCAACCGTATCTTTTTGTGATTTTGTTTTTTCTTGTGTCTGGTTCATCAAAAATCTCCTTTTTTAGTTTCCAGTGAGTCAGTTACCAGTTACCAGTTTCGAGTTACCAGTTAAAGAGGTTCTGCCTTTCCAAAAGGATGTTGATGAAGCGTAGGTTTCCCTCTTAACTGGCCACTGGTGACTGATACACTGGTTACTTTTATACCCACCCATCATCGACCATCAATGTCAACGGTGATTCCATCTCTTCAAGGGGTAGATGAATCCGCTGTCGTTTCCGAGACGATTCATAAATTGCCATAAGGAGTTCTAAAGAAGCATATCCTTGAAGACCACTTGAACAGTGTTCACGATCCTCCTCAATGGCTGCGATCATGTCTTGTACGGGACTAATTTCCGAAGGTAATTCTGTTGTCACCCACGCGCCACTGGATTGTTGGTTACGGATACGGAGTGCCGGTCCACCTGGTGCTGCCAGTTCAATTTCACCTTCTGTCCCATAGCAGTAGATATGGTGATAACCCGGAGCGGTATCGTTACCGGATTCAATGATACCCCGTACATTGTCTTCAAATTTGAAGTACCCCATCGCGAAATCCTCGGAGTGCAGGTCATATTTGGTCGGCGTGCCGATTCGTTCGATTTGACCTATCACCCAACTCACTGGACGATCCCCGTATATGAATCGCATCAGATCAACGGTATGTGTAGCATTGTCCTTCAGGTCGCCTCCGCCACAGATGGCATGAATTCGGAAGAGTTCACCGATTTGACCGTCGGCAATCATCTGTTTTGCGACGACATAAGGTGCGTTAAACCGCAGCTGATGGTCAATCGCTAATTTCACACCGTGCTGAGAACACGTCTCAAGCATCTCCCGCGCCTGTCCGAGATTTTCTGCCATCGGTTTTTCAGAAAGAATCCCTTTCACGCCGTGTTTTGCGACTTCAATCACGACCGGTGCATGGTGTTTCGGACGCGTACAGACCGAAACAATATCAATATCTTCTGTCTCGAGCATCTCAATGTAATCGGTATACTGCTTTTCGACTTCGTATTGTTCGCCGTAGGCTTTCACGCGTTCTTCGTCAATATCGGAAATTGCAGTGAGTGTTGCTCTCGGTTCCTTCAAATACCATCCAGTGTGCATGTGAGAGATACCACCGCAACCGACTACTGCCACTTTATAGTTATTATTCATGATAATAAATTCCTTCTGACTCAGAATTAGTCGTTGGTTATCGGCTTGGCTTCCATATTCGCTTCTTGATGGTATATAATATCACGTTTTGTCGAAGGTGTCTATTTGATTTTAGGTAAACCCAGAGTCATTCAGTTTTAAGAAATTATAGAGTTTCTCGTCCTTTTCTCAGGATCCGGTGCGGTTAGGAAACCGCACCTACCGGGCCTGCGGGTCCAAAATTGGACGAAAAACCGAGAACTGAATCGCTCTGAGGTAAACCCAGGGCTATTTATGAAACACACGTTATTACACAGTGCCGTTCATTTTTCTTGCGACCCAGAATGCCCCAAGTAGAAAGACTAAGATGCCTGCCCAGAGTGGATGCGCCCATAGCCGCGTGCGATGGACAGTCGGTGCTGGCTCTGGTAAGGCGGCGAGGTGCTCCAGTAGACTCGGCACTTCAGAAATCGGTACCAGCTTGCCTTCGGTAATCTTAGCGATTTCGTCCAATACATCAAAACGTGCCAAACGTCCTTGTTGTTCCCGATTTAAGCCTTGCACTGACAGATCTGTCTGAACAGAGGCACCGGTTTCACTACTACTCGCAACGAGGCGATAGTTCCCGGGTTCTTTCGGTACAAACGAACCCACGAACAATCCTGCTAAATCCTCTGTGCCGGGTTGGAGTCGGATGGTCTGCGTTTTGCCGGATGGCGAAATCGCCTGTACCACAACCGAACCGCTATCTAAGGGACCGCCGACGTTGTCAATAGCGTTGGCATTTAACGTCAACACGTCATCAACGTTGGGTCGGTCGGGTGAGTAGAACAAGCGTATTGCTTCGCTTTGTGCCATCTGTCGTCGGTATGCCATCCACCGTGCGACTTGACTCCAGAAACGATAGTGGTACCTATCCTCAACGCCGTGTCGCCAACGCCAAGCACTGTCTGTCCCCATGAAAAGAACTTTACCGGCACCAAACGTCTTGGTCACGATTAATGGCACGCGCCCGGAAGCAGTCGCGACCTGATCGTGTACTGCGAGCGTCTCGGTGCCAGCCTTGGCTCGCTTTACGCCGGTGTACCAGAAAAACCCCGGTAACTTGCGCCACACTTCGCCGTTGTCTTGGTCAGTATCTCCGAGGCGTGTTAGCAAACTGCGCTGCCCTGATGCAGTGAGTGCGAAATATCCCTGCATATTCGAGCCGACACCTTGCGGTGTTGCTGGGTCTAAGACCACCGGATAGAGGTCGGCAAGCGGACCGTCAATTAGCGTATCGTGAGATCCTGAGCGTCCCGGCATAAAGACGAGACCTGAAGCTTGGGCAGAGACTAACTTCCGTAATTCCCGTGTTTGTTCGACTGTTAATTGGTCATCTTTCACACCGACATCGCCAAGAAACACTACGTCAAAACGACTCAGTTCCCTCGCGTCAGGAAAACGTTTAATATAAGTGCGACCGCCACCGACACTTGGCAGCTCGGGATGAAAGAGGAGACATGTTACTTCAACGCCGGGATCTCGTTCTAAGGCGTTCCGTAGGTATCGGTACTCCCACCTCGGATACGATTCGATGACAAGGACTCTCAATTGTTCCTTGCGTATTGATATTGGTGCGGAGATCTCATTATTTTCGGGGATCAATTCCTCGGCATCTCTGGCAATACGTAGGTTTAACGTATAGTTCTCTGTCGCTGGTGGTGTCCAGACGATATTATCTTGCGCCTGGCTCATAGCGGGGACGCGGACAACTTTGGTAACCGTTGCCTTCTCATTGACACTTAGGGTAACACTTACATCTCGGTCCTGCCCCAAGGTGCTGCGGACAACAAACGGAATGCGCAGCTGCTTATTTGTCACCCCAAAAGTCGGAGCATCCATCCTGACTAATTCGAGATCTGGTAACGGTACCTTACTACCGACCCCTATTGCGAAGACGGGAATCCCTTTCATCCGAAACCGTGTGGCTGCCTCTACGGGGGAGTTACCGACATTCCAATCGCCGTCCGATAGCAGCACCACGCCGCGAAGATTTGCCTGATTGTCGAGAACGTGTGACAATCAGGCATTCAAATCTGTTGCTTCTTCTGGCGGGTCCAATTGTGAAGAGAACGGCTCGAATACAATATTGAGATCGCTCGTCTCTGTCGATTTCCAGACTTCCTCGGACATCAGCGGTTGAATCGCCTCAGCACGGCTCTTGCGTTCGCCGGAGAGGTCTTGATCTTGACCAAGCACGCGCGCCTTATGAAAAATATCTGTAGTCGCGTTCTTGGTGAAAAAGACATCCCGTGTCTCCATACTTTTGGATTGGTCCCAAAGCACCGCGAGCGTTGAACGTCGATCCGGCGGTTGTATCTTTAACCATTCGGGTTGATTCAGCGTGACGACCACTAAACAGACGAGTACGAAACGCAGCAATTCAAGCCATCCGGTCTGCATGCGATACCCGCTGCGGTGCCATGCCAGCCAGCACAGGATACCGGTCACAGCGACAATAAACAGTCCTAAGACCATGATGGAACTGCTTGAGAGAAATTCGAGGTTTCCTTGTTGTTCTTGCATTCTTGTGTCTCCTCTTTCTGGCTACTCCGTGCTTCCCTCTGCGGTTGCGAGGTCGATTAGAGGGGTATCTTCCGTTTTCCGGCTTGGTAAACTTAGGGCTGCCTCCACAATGAGTGCTAACGCCATTGCGATGAGGAAGATACGCCAGAGTTCGCTCGCTAAGGCGGATGTGTCTCCGACATCAACATCAATTCTTCGGTATGACAGTCCATCAAACAGCGCGTCCACCGTTTCAACAGGCGATGTCTTGGCATTGTCCTCAGCGTGGCTGCGGTTCACGGCTACCCAATATTCGCCTTCACGATAAACACCCGCATGCAATTCACGCTGTGAGAGGGACGCTGTATTGTAGGGGCTGGGTAACCCAGCCCCTACGGATTCCCACTGCTCTCGGTCTGAAAGCACACCAACGCCGGCATCGCGTTGCGCTGCGGTAGCCAATGTGAGACAACCTTGAGTCAATGCCCGCTGTAGCATGACATAAAACACGATACCGTCCCGTTCGAGGGAAGAGTATTGTGCTGTGGGCAGCGTGCTACAGAAATAAATTGCGCCGTGATCGGTAGGCACACGCGTTAATAGGGGGGGCTCATCGTCAAACCTTGCCAAGGGTGTCCCGGTACTCTCAAGGATTCGGTAACGATAGGTGCGGAGTCCGTTCAAGGGCAAGGCATCCCCGCTTTCCACATGTGCCAGTAGATCGGCATCGCCACGCCACCATGCGATTTTGGCGACCTCGTTACCGTCAGCGGACTGCCAATCGCCCCAGTGTGAGTCAAAGAGTTGTTCACCAGCGTTCTGCGTTGGTGGAAAGAACATAATCGCACGCCCGCTGTTGACGAAGTGCTCGATCTGCTCGGCTACTAACCCACTCGGTAGTGCCGCTTGCCAGATCAAAAGTCCCGTACTTTCCCAGTCAATCTCTGCGACTCGGTTTACAGGCATCACATCTGCATGGTGTTGTAGTCGGGGGTCTAATGGAATCGCAAGTGCGCGGCGGAAGGCTTCGCCAATCCTTTTATCATCACTGACGACGACTGTCTTTCGGACCGGTGGTTCTGAAAAGACGAAGAAAAACCGGTTGTCCAAAGGGTTCGCATCACCGGGTAGACTCACGGATCCCCAACCTGAACTAAGTTTGGTATCAATAGGAATACGATGTCCTTGTAAAGAGGCACCGAGTGTGTCCAGCTCCACTTCAACGACAGACTGGATGTTGTTGACTTCAAACTCAATCGGTACTCGCCGCGTGCTACCGCTATTCCCGTTTGTCCGCACCATTACATCAAGAATGAGTTCTGCATCATTGCCACGTTTCCAGCGTTGCACGTTTTCCACTCTTACGGACAAGTTGTTTGAAGGCGGATCTGTGTATGCCAATAAGAAATGATGTACACCGTCTAATTGGGCAAATTCTTCGCGTATCGCGTTCCAACGACCGCTGTGAACATCCCAATCGTTCTCGTTCAGGTCCGAACAGACCCATATTTCGGCGCGTCCGGATTCATTTGCGTTGAGATACGCTAAGGCCGTTTCGAGCATACTTGGTATATTTGCGCTGGTGGCACTTGCACTGGTCATAGGTAGGTTCAATAGAGCCTTCGGTGAATCCAGTTCCTGCATCTGACCGCTGGCACTATCGATGAGAAGTAGGTGTGTTCCGTAATCCCCTTGTTCCAGCAATTGTGCGAGTCTCTTCAGTGCCGTGGATCTTTTTGACTCACCCGCCTGCAGGTCTTGCATTTCCATGCTGGCGGAGCGATCGAGGAGAATCAGCGTGGCATCAGGCTTACTCAATCCGACGCTTCCTAACCATCCGCCGGAGAGTGGTCGGCTAATGGCGAAAATCAAAGCCCCGATAGCGAGTACGCGCATGAGTAGGATAAGCAGATGCCGAAGGCGTGCCATGCCTCTGCTCATACGCTTCGCACGCATCAGGAACATCATCGCAGCCCAAGGGATCGTCCGGTGCCGTTGCTGATTGATTAGATGGATGATGATCGGCAACGCCATCAAGGGGAGCGCGATTAATGCTAACGGTTGTAGGAAACTCATATTTTTATTAGTTGTCAGTTTTCAGTACGATTTTTTCTATGAAAAAATCTTTCAGTTATCAGTTAAAGAGGTTTTCTGTGGCAGTGACAGGAAAGGTCACCGCCACAAGTTGTTAACCGATAACCGATAACCGATAACTACTCCTCACTTGTGTCTTTTAGGTGTTCGTCCCAACAAGAATCGTGCCAATACATCCCCGTAGTTTTCGTGGATGCGGATACGATGATAGTCAACCTCGGTGTCGCGAATGACCTCGTCCATACTCTCAAGGTATATTTCCATTGCGCGTCGGTACTGTGCGCCGATGACAGTCGGATCTGCGAGTATCGGTTCGCCGCCTTCCATGTCAACAAATCGCATGGGCCGATCGAACTCAAAATCGAGTTCGTTCTGCTCCATGAGATGAAACACGGCGACATCATGCTTACGGAACCGGAGGTGTTCAAAACAATTCCGCACCGTTTCGGGTTCAATAAACAGATCTGAAATAACGATGATTAGTGCTCTCTGTGGGATACGTTCGGCAGTTTCGTGGAGCACGTCAGCCAGGCCGGTTTCACCGGAAGCCTCCATTGTTCCTAATTCATCAAGAACAACACTGAGATGGGTTGCACTGCGCTTTGGCGGGATTTCTTTGTGGAATGCTTGACCAGCACAGTAGAGTCCAACGGCATCACCTTGTAAGGCGGCTATATAGGCTAAGGTGCCTGCTACACGACGTGCGTAATCGAGTTTACTCAAACCGGATTCTCCATCGGTTCCTGTCGGGTTTCCGTTGTATGCGAAATCCATTGAACCGCTGGTATCAACGACTAAGCACAGCCGTAGGTTTGTATCGGCTTCAAACTCCTTGATGTAGTAGCGATCATTACGGGCATAAGCACGCCAATCGAGTCGGCGTGTGTCATCACCTGGGACGTACTTACGGTACTCGGCAAACTCAAGACTGGACCCGCGAATAGGGCTTCGGTGTTTACCGGATACACTGCCTACCATGGGGAGTCGAGCGTGCAATTGAAGCGTGGAGAGACGTTCCAGGACTTTCTGATTGAGGTAATCCCGTTTGAGTTGCAATGCCATAGTTTACCCCTGTTCCGACAACTCTTCAACGAGACGGTTGACGATGTCTTGGCTGGTGATGTTTTCGGATTCTGCTGCGAATGATGTAATGACGCGATGCGCCAGTACAGGATTCGCCACTGCGACGACATCCTCAAGTCGCGCCATGTAACTGCCGCTAAGTGCTGCGCGTGCCTTTGCCCCTAAGATTAGGTATTGAACTGCTCGTGGACCGGCACCCCAAGCGACAAGCGGTTTTAGCCAATCAGGGGATGCGTCACCTTTTGGACGGGTGCTGCGGACTAAATCAACTGCGAATTCGTAGATATGCTCTGCTACGGGTACACGTCGCACGAGGTCTTGAAAGGCAAGCACGCGTTCACCTGTAAGGACGTGTTCAAGCATTGGGAGTGCCGCACCGGTCGTGGTACGGGCAATCTCTATCTCCTCAGTGCGTTCTGGATAGTCTACTTCAATCCTGAACATGAAACGATCGAGTTGTGCCTCTGGCAACGGATACGTTCCTTCCTGCTCTATCGGATTCTGTGTTGCTAACACGAAGAACGGTGGTGTCAGTTGGTATGTTCTTCCGATGACTGTGATTTTGTATTCCTGCATCGCTTCGAGCATTGCTGCCTGCGTTTTTGAGGGTGCCCGGTTAATCTCGTCGGCAAGAATCAGATTGGCGAACAGGGGTCCTTTTACGAACTCGAATTCGCGCCTACCGCCTGGTACCTCCTGAAGGATGTCGGTGCCAGTGATGTCCATCGGCATCAGATCGGGTGTGAACTGGATTCGGCTGAACTGCAACGCCATTGTCTCAGCGAATCGGCTCACTAACAGTGTCTTCGCCAAGCCGGGAACGCCCATCAAGAGTGCGTGCCCTTGCGAAAACAGACAGATTGCTAAGTGTTCGATAACCTGCTCCTGACCGACGATGATCTTGGCAAGTGTTTGTTTTAATTGGTCGTAGACGTTACGCAGTTCGTCAATTGCAGCGACATCGTCGGCATGCATTGTGTCAGTGTTTGGTGTCGTTGTCATTAGATTCCTTCCGTGTTATTGGTGCGAAACTATGTGGTCAGATGGTATAATCGCGACTGATATGTAGATTTTACAAACGATACACCGCCGATCGGTGTTTACCAAAATACGCTAATCACAAGTGTTTATACATTTTATATTTTCCTATAGCCGTACAAAATGTAAAGCGAAGACCAATTTTGCCTTATAGTAAAACCTATAGTTAATTGGGCACTCTCAAGCAGTCTGAATACCTATAACAGGTATTCAGACTGGCACAAACTGGAAGTTTATGCTACAAAGATGGCGCAAACTAACAGTTTATGCTACAAAGATGCCACTTATTTATGGGCTTCACTATAATACCCCGGTAGCAAATTCGGTGCCGGTCTGAACACTCCCGTATTGATTGGATTCTTTATGACATGTTCAAAAATAGCCGCACGAAATGGGGCAAATTTATGCCTAATCGCACGAAATGGGGCAAAATTTACGCACCGATAGCGTATTGGTGGACTGAAGGCTTCAATTATTAGTGACGCAATTTGTAGGTGAAAAAGGTGCATAATTTTAGGAATAGTAGACGGTGATTATAGTAAAACCTATAATCAATTGTGCACTCTCAAACAGTCTGAATGCCTATAACAGGCATTCAGACTGGCACAAACTGGAAGTTTATGCTACGAATATGTCTATTTGTTTATCAAAAATTTCTGAGTCCTCGCCTGCGGAAAGTTGATGGACGTGGCGATTCAATATGCTTGTCTATCCATTTCAATCGCGCCTGCAACCATGTTTTCACCTCTACGACCACTTGTTCATACGTGGGTGGACCAGGTCCAGGATCAGCAAAAACGCTGCGACCGAGCACTTGCCATCTCTGGAAATTTCGTTTTTGTGCTTCGGACAGATATTCAGCAGTCCGATTGATCTCGTCAAGGAGTTTAGAAGTGGCGAGTTCATCTCTCCGAAGTGCCTGCCATCTTTTAGCGAGTTTTTGCCTGAAGTTCTTGTCTTTTAAGAGTTTATCCCACCAAAAGGGGACAGGGTTTGTATAAATAAGCCATCCATCCGTTTTCCAACCCTCATTGAAAAAAGCATTGCCCATTGATAAGTTGAAATCCCAGACGGGTCCCATTGTCAGTTTGCCGTCTCTGTCTTTGTACATGTATGTGCTGTTCCGAAATCCATCTATGTTTCTGAAGAGTTCGTTGATGATGAAATGG
The DNA here is from genome assembly GCA_965208735.1 of Candidatus Poribacteria bacterium. Taxonomy (GTDB): domain Bacteria; phylum Poribacteria; class WGA-4E; order WGA-4E; family WGA-3G; genus WGA-3G. The sequence continues at coordinate 1,159,687 of CBDBPM010000002.1, read as the reverse complement.
TCGATAAAAGCGTTGATATCAATGTACTTGGCATATCCGCGTTCCGGGTCCTTAAAATCCTTGCCAGCTAATGCTGCTTCAAATTCGCTCATATAGTTCTGGATCCACGCTTTTTGCGCGTCGGACATCTCGTGTCCTTTCGGATATACATGAAACAGTCGTGTGCCGTAACGCGTGGAGAAATAGGTTTCATACCAGTCCATTTTGTCAATTTTCAGGATATAACCGCCGGTGTTGTCCGCGGGTTTCAGGGGTTTAATATCGACGCGGTTTTTTCCTCGCTTAATTTTCTCTATTAATAGATAGACCCCAACGTAATGTTTGTCTCCGATTGTGGTATCACCGCTATCATTGAGAAACATTTCAACAAATTTTGTCTTGCTGGCGTATCTACCGATGCGATTGCTGAACTCGTACGCTAAATAATTCCGCATGAGTGTCTTGTCGGCATAGGGGCCATTCAAAACCCAGTCTGACTCTGCTGGCAGTTGCAATAACGATACATCTTTGTCGTTGCCTTGATCGTCCTGAATTTCAACGCCGTACTGCTTTTTCGGGAATCCGAGCGAAGTTTTTCCTCTCAATTCTATACCGATTTTTCCCATGAAATTGGTATGCTGACTATTTAGGGTGTTCCTACCGCCGGATTCATCGTAAATAATTTTCATTGATGCAGGGATTTTAGGTTCATCACGAATCCATTCACCAGATGTATCAATAATAACGATCGGCAAATTTGATGTAAATGCCTCGGTGTGATCCAGTCTCTGGTTTGTGTCGGTGTGCTTCAAGTTAAGTGTTTTTTGGGAGTGTTTAGGTTGGCGAAGGGTATCAGTGGTGTAGCTGATAGCTGTGGCTAAAATGATACCGCCCAGGAGCATCAATATAATTTTCTTCTTGAGATACATTGTTTATAACCTTTTCAGGACTTACGCAAATATCGGGCATTTAGACCTTTAAACCCCCTAAAAAATCAACGGTATGAATGCCTTACGGGCATTCCCCGCCCCTTATCAGGGGGACTTTAAGACGGAATGCGTAAGTCCTACTTTTATAGTAAAACCTATAATTAATTGGTCACTCTCAAACAGTCTGAATCCCTATAACAGGCATTCAGACTGGCACAAACTAAAAGTTTATGCTACAAAGATGTCCACTTATTTACGGGCTTCACTATAAGGCACTGAGGATTTTGCTTGCGATATTCCATTCCAGTGGAGCATTGTGTCTTTAGTGTGTAGGTGCTATAGGTAAGATATAGCGTACTCGAACATTTTTAAAATTAACATTGCCTGAGTTATTCTTTGTTTCTGTATTGCTTGCAACCACACTCCCACCATTGGCAAGGAAGCAATTTTGAACAGTGATGTTATCGGACGAGGAGACTTCGACATCAAATTTTATTGCGGTCCCGCCCGCTACAGGTCTTCCGTACACGCGTTGCACTGCGTCAATGCGAGAGTCGCTAACTGTCACGTTACGGGATTTGGAGAGATCGAGTCCATCCTGATTTGTTCGGATGTTGGTGTTGTCTACCAGCACTCCATCGCACTCTATTGCAAGAACGGCAGAATCGCCACCGTTATGGACGTTCAAGTTTCGGATTTCAACATTTTTGCAGTGTCGTAGCGTAATACCGTTGTTGCCTGTTCCGTCGAGGGTACCGGGACCGTAGATGTTCACATTTTCTAAGTTTTCTCCGACAAGCAACGCGGCATCCGCATCAGGCAAATTTTTGAGTGTAGCACCGGCATCAAGCGCGAGCGTGACGTTGCTTTTCAGATGGATAAAGCCGGTTGCATAAACCCCGGATGCGACAAAGACCGTGCCGCCTCCGGCGGTGTTGCACGCAGCAATAGCTTGATTGATCGCGTCTGCATCGTTCGTTTTACCATCGGCAACGGCACCGAAATGCCGCACGTTATATGTAGCGACTTCGGCAAGAGCCTCCTGCGTTAGTTCTTTGAGCGTGTCCAGGCGTGTCCTGTCGGTATGTGCCTCAAAGTTAGTTACCCATTTTTTACGGGTCATGCTGCGTACGGACTCGGCATAATCTACGAGGGTTTTTAGGGTGTATTCGTATCTGTGTGAATCAACCTTGCCTTCAAGTATTTTCCAGAGTTCGGCTGCTTGCACAGCCATTTCAACCCCTTCTTCCATGTTGGCATAGATGTCTTGTATGAGGGTTCTGCCGATAGAGAGCCGCTGATCGTGTGCTGTGAAGTGGAAGGCAGTGAGGTGTGCTTCCGCGCGTAACCGGTCTCCATATATCTCACGAAGCCCTGGAGCGTACTGTGCTAACACACGCTCACGCAACGCCGGTGTTATAACACCTACCCCTTCCTCATTGACGATATAGGGGGTCTTGACTTGTGCCATACCGGGGTCGCTGGAATCAAGCCAGATGCCGCGATATCCGCGATAGTTATAGGTCTTGCGCGTGACTTCTTCGAGCATCATCAAGATGGTCTTGATTGTCCTGAGTACCTCTGGATCGTCGCCGAATGTCTGTCGAATCCATTCCGTGTAAATTTCATCTACTGTCAGGTCTGGATTCCAAGTGAGTCGCCCGAGTCCGTAATAGTTCACAGCGTTCAATGGAGATTTTGTCCATGCCGGTGCAGGTTCAATCATAGACACACCCATGATGCAATCGACGCTGAATTTGTTCAGGCTTCCGGGTCCGTTGCGATAGGTGTCCTGTTGAAACCACCATTTCCATTTCTTGACCCAAGAGACGGGCCAGCTTTTGTCGATAACAAGTTCACTTCCATATAAGTTTTTCTGCATCGCGCCATCCAGTGAGGGAATAGGTGCAGCAAGGTCCCAGTCCAGAGGGCTGCCTTTTGGGACTATAATAACGTTATCTCGGAAGTTGCCATCTTCGTGTGCAAATAGATCGTAAGGGATCAGATTTCGGTAGGGTTCCGGTGTGTATCGGAGGTTACCGTAGACGAATGCCCGTACGAGGACTGTCCCGTCGTGCGGTTTCAATGTGTCGGCGATTCGGTTCACCATTGGGGGTCGCGGGTCACCGTTCTGTTTCTCCGAACCGAGCTTCATCAGGTATCCGCCGAAGTCGGGGACTCTGGCGTAGATCGCGTCGGCAGTTTCTGGGTCGAGTGCGAGGAGGTAACTCGGACTCCAATAAAGTTTGATGCCATAATCTCGGCAGATGTCGGCAAGTTTTTCGACCTCATCAAGATGTGCTAAGAAATTGTTTCGGTAGTGCCAGTTAATCTCACTCGGACAGAGCGCGTTCCAACCGCACGATGCCAGCATACGTACCCAATCGCGAATGCGTTTGGTATTGCCCGTACGCAACTCTTCCCAAGAGAAGATTGAAGCGTCTCTACCACCACCGCGCCACTTATCCCCTAAAAATCCACGGAAGTAGGACCAGTGTGCCACCATGCGAATAGGCACCTTCGGGTTTTCTAAGGCATCAAGTGTGAGCAGATCTTGTCCGAGTTGGATACGACGAATTAAGTCAAATACACCAAAGATAACGCCTGCCGGAATTTTCCCAGCGACAATAATCGCAACGTCTGTGCCTTCTTTCAACGTCTTGATGACGAATCCGTCTCGTTCAATCCGATCCAGTCGGAGTTCATCGGCGAAATTGTGGATCCATTTTGAGGTTTCGACTGTGCCGAGGATAATTCGCGTTGATCCAGAAACCGGATGCGTTTCCGAAACAGAAGGCTTGAAACTGAACATTGATTCTATTGCTTGTGCCAATTCAGTACCCGCTGTCTGTACGGTTGAATTTTCGCCTTCAGCAATAATATGTTTAAATAAATCCTGATTGTATTGTTCGGAGGGTGGGTTGAACTGCAGCCATGTCTTGTAAAGTGTATCGTCGATCTCTTGGTATCTGTAGATGTTTTGTTCTTTATCAGTCGGGTTCGTGTCCAGTCTTCCGGCATAGATGTGTTTGGTGGCGTTATAAATCTGTTTGATCTCAACGTCACTCAGCGGTCTATCGTAGATACGGAGGTCGTCAAGATAGCCGACGAACCCTTCACCGGTACGAATTTCTGTTAGACCTTCGCGGCGGAGCGTCTCCATGTTTACTTTTGATAGGTCGATTGTTGCAATTTGCTCTCCATCACGCCATCCTACGATCTGCTTTGCTTTATCGTCGTAGGCAACAGCGAAGAGATGCCACTCGGAGTCGCCGACTGAGGCTTTCAGATGTGGATAGAACGCCCATTCGCGCATGTCGTACTGTGGCCAGTCGTAGTCGAGAATCCCGTCCCAGTAGCGGAAGTCGTTTTCGCCTTGAAAGCGCACCTGAAAACAGCCGCGATAGTTGTTTAGTTCGACGGCATCGTTGTCATAATTGAGGATGTTGGGCTTCCCCCATGCTGTGTTTAACCAGAAACAGATTGTACCGCGCGACATTGCGAGTGTAGAGTTCTCAGGCACGGGAATCCGCAACGGTTCTGCATTTGGCATCATTTCGATACAGGCACGTCCCTCGCTGAGTGAATAGATTTTTGTTCCGCCAAGCACGGCGTGGTTACCGTTACCGGAGAGGTCAGTGCCAGTTCCGTCGTCAAAATCCCAATGACCGATCAATCCTTCGGGTTCAGCTGCTGTCGTACTACTGAGTTCACTGGCTAACATCAGTACTACGACTACAGAAATTGTAATGAGGACTTGGTATTCCATAGCGGATTCTCTTTGTATTTGGGATTATGATTACCGCGTTGATTTTCTCGAAAAAATATGAAGTTTATAGTAAGATTTCATTGCGTCACTGATAGCACCCAATCTCGGATAAGGTCAAGCACCTTCGGTGAGAGCGTCTCTTCAATGGAGGCGTACTCATTCATCAGACCTGTACGAGCACGTTGGAACAGATGATTGTGTTCCGGCAAGCGATGCAGGGTGACGTTTCGATTTCCACCTTTATTGAGTGCCGCAGCGATGGCGGTTAGGTTTTGCTCGGCATCAACCTGTACATCCAGTTCACCGTTCAAAGCAAGGACTGGGACTCGGATTTTCTCAAGGGCAGGCCGCGGATCGTAAGTCAAGAAGTAGTGCATCCAAGGCGTAAGTGACTGTTCTGCGAGTGCCCGTACCTGTGTCTCATCCTGTTGTGCTGGAGGTGTGCCGTTAATTTCAAGCTGCTTGCGGACAATTTCACTGACCTCTTGTCGCTGCTCATCTTCTGCCATCTCTTCTGAAGTCAAGATCGTAAACAACCGGTCAACGAGCGTCAGCAAGTTCTGTTTACGTTCACCGGCGATACCGGCTGCATCGAAAATCCGTTCGTTCTGTTTACGCAGCAACTCGGTACCGGGCACACCGGGACCTGCCATCAGTACCGCGAAATCGACATCGTTGTTGCGACTGGCGACGATAGCTGCGATGAGACCGCCTTCGCTATGACCGATCAATCCGACCCGACCGATTCGATCATCCTGCTTGAGAAACGCCACGCCTGCCTCTACGTCCGTTGCGAAATCTGCTGTCGTTGGTGGTTTCGGATGCGGTGTTGATTTACCGATGCCTGGATCATCGACACGGAGTACGGCAATACCGGCGCGACTGAGATGGTCGGCGAGCACCCAAAACGGTTTATGCCCGACCAATGTCTCGTCTCGATCCTGCAGACCGCTGCCGGAGATGAGCAGCACTGCTGGAAAGGGACTGTCACCTTCTGGTAACGTCAGAGTGCCCGCGAGGTTGACAGCACCGTTTTGAAATGCGACTTCTTCGATTTTATAGGGGAACGGCGGTTTCGGTTCTTGCGGTCTTGCGGGACCCTTGACACTCTCACGAGAGAGTCGGAAACCGAAGGTGGCAACACCTTGGCTGAATGTGCCGCTGATGGCACCGTCTTGTAGTTTTCCATCAAAGGTTGGATTTCCGGGTACGCCGCGAATTGAGAACTTGACCTTCAGGCTGCCATCTTCTTCCACAACATGGATATCAGATAGTGGCAAGTCCTTCGCACCTTGGGGCGGAATGTCAATAGTCCCACTCCAGTCACTGTCCTTGACGCTGAGATCTACCTTCACGGTAATAGGTTGACCGGGGATATCAATTTGTCCTTCCCAATGACCAGTGATACGGTCTTCCGCGTGGGAAACCGAGAGACCTACCACCACTATTACCGTGACGACGCAGAGTGTTCTGCGTAAAATAGATTCTATCTGTAGCGGGAAACGCTGATGAAAGTTGCTTTGCACTTAGTCTGATCCTTACGGGTTGACTTTTATATTACCCCATGTAGTGGCTAATTTACCTGCGGGGTAAACTGCCAAGGCGGATTTGAGTCCTCTTGTCATGAGGGTTTTAATCTCATCTTCGGTCAGGGCGACATCGAAAAATGCAATCTCGTCGAACTGACCGGAATAATATTGTCCCCATTGATGCAAAAAAGTTGCCCCAATCCCGATATCTGTAAAGATATAGGTATCGGTAACTGTGACCTCTTCTTTGCCGTTGTAATAGCCTGTCGCGTTTCCCTCATCATCCAAGACAAACGCGTAGTGTCCCCATTTATTCTCATCAAATTTTGGGATGACGGGTTTCCACGCCTTGCCCCAAATGTCAACTGCGCCACTTTGGAACCGAATTGCGAAAGCTGGATTCGTTGGTCCACTGAGATTCGATATTAATCGATCATCATCGGCGACATCACTCGGTTTCGCCCACAAGACCAATGTAACTTCCCCAGCTAAACCTAAATTTCCGACAAGGACATGTCCTTTACTCTCGTTGCCATTAAATTCTAACGCGGCTCCGAACTGACCGTTCTTTATCCATTTCGGATTGTTCACAATTTCCCCGTCGTTGCCATTTTCAGAGGCATCCGCGGCAGTGTCGCCTTTGCCCTCATCAAAGAGCCATATCCCGACGGCGGTTTTTAGATCCAATTCGGCAGTGCTGGTGTTGGTAAGCACCAAGCTCAGGACAATTAAACTGATGCACGCAAGCATTAAATTCGGTATTATGATCTTCATCTGTCATGTCTCCTTTGTTACCGAAATATTTTTTTACACCTCATACAGTTTGCGGCCCGAAACCTTCCAGGATGATGAAACATCCTCTCTTTCTTAAGTATACCACAAAAATTGTAAAATGTGCTGTGGAAAAGAGCGGCGTAAGGATTGAGTAATAGTTCAAAGAGGAGAGAGGAATAAATAGCTACGCCTCGGTTTCTGCTTCTACTTCGTTATCATGCATAATTTCCTGTAGCCCTGTTGCCATGTGGAAGGCGACGAAACAGATGCCGATTGAGATAGCGAAAAGCCATCGATAACCGATATACGGTGCGAGAAGCCCGCCTAATACCGGTGCGAAACTCACGGGCATGAGTAACGTGTTCATAAAGCCGATGTAGGTTGGACGGTTCCGTGGTGGTGCGATATTAAGCATGTATGCCATAAAGCCGACCATCATGCCGTTTCCTAATATACCACCGACTATGAAAATCATAAAAAAGGCAGGCATCTGTAATGAAACCGGCAAGATGCCAGAAGAAAAAGCGAGTATAGGGGGGATACCCATCATGCCTGCGGTGATAATCAGGACCCATCGCACCCCATATTTTTCGCCGATATGCCCCCACATTGTATTTGAAACCACGCCGCTCAGCGCGGAACTGACGATAAAAAAGCCGATCGTTGCATCAGAAAATCCGAGTTGATCCAGTGCGTAGGGAATGTAGAACGGGGATGCCATTCCTGAGACGTGCGCAAAAACACGGAAGAGGATGAACCGTCGGTAATTCGCGTCTGTGCGGAGGAAGTGGGGCCCCTGTTTTAAATGTTCAGAGATCGGTTGCCGTGTCGCTTGAACCGGATGAATCGGCTCACGTACGCCTAAGAAACTGACAAATGAGAGGAACGCTGCTGCCACTGAGCAGATAAAAAGAAAGGCATAATTATAAGGAAAACCGAGATCTGTCTTTATATTACAGATAGAGCCGATAAAGTACATCGTGAACGTTTTGAAAGCTTGTGTGATACCGCCGAGTATGCCCGTAAAGTCGGATTCGTCCCCAAGTACTGCGCGTACAAGGAACCCAACCCCGATAGCGAAAAAACCGCCGTAGAGTTGCCGTAGACTAAAGAAACGGGCGCGTCGCTGTGGTTCTATGGATTTGGAGACGATGTCCATGTAAGGGAGCGTTGAAACACCCATGGCGGAGGAGGATAAGAAATAGAGTCCGAGGAAAGAACCGGCGAGCAACATGGGGTTTTGCTCACCAATTGCGACGGTGCAAAAAAAGATACCGAGCCATGCCAAGACACGGACGCTCATACCGAGGGCGTAGAAGGGCATTTTGCGGGGGCGGTGTTCGAGTAGGTTGGACATCAACAGTTGGGGCCACATCCAGCCTGCCGTCATCATTGACCCGGTTAAACCCACGAGAAGATCCGAACCACTTAACTTATGGATAAAAGCAGGTAGCACCGTCGATGAATCCGCAAAAGCGAGGTTAATCCGCATGAAGGTGCCTTGGAGCAGCGCAAATCGGAAGTTGCGCCGTTGGTCACCTGCTTCTTTAGGCATTGTTGTTTGTGTTCCTATTCAAACTTTCTGTATTATAACCGTAGCGATGAGAAATTCTTCGTTTTATCTTTTGACATAATTTTCGCAATTAGGTTGAATTGAAATTTCCATCGTTTGTCGGAACTGGCATAAAATTTTGTTTACAGTGTGCCGAGGTTGTGCTAAATTGCGTACAAATTTTTATTTTTTAATGGCTGTCAGCAAGAATAGCTATCGGAAACTGTCAGCAGTTGGCTGTCGTAGGGGTTGGGTTTCGCAGCCCGTGCGGACGAGGGAACCTCGCCCCTACGATGGAAACCGACCCGTGCGGACGAGGGAACCGATGGCTATTGCCGCTGAGCGCTAAAAAAGGAACAGATATGGAACCTCTTCGGATAGGATTTCTCGGTGCTGGCGGTTTCGCGCGGCACACTATTTATCCGGCATTACATCTCGCACCCGTTGCATTGCAAGCGGTTTGCGATGCCGATGAAAATCGTGCAAAGGATGCCGCTGGCAAATTCGGTACAGGTAGGTATTACACTGATCGGCACGAAATGTTTGAAAAAGAAGAATTGGAAGCAGTCATCATTTCCATGGGACCTGACCCGAGACAGCCACTCGTGCTTGAAACGCTTGCGGCGGGGTATCATGTATTCACACCGAAACCGCCAGCCCCTTCTCTCGAGGAAACGCTCACTTTGGCAGAAACCGCGGAAAAACACGGTAAGACACTCATGGTGAACTTCCAGCGGCGGTTCAGCCTTGGTGTACGAGAAGCAAGGCGGATCATGCAGACCGAATCCTTCGGGCAACTCACCCAGCTTTTCTGCTCGTTCTGTAGTGGGAAATATCCGACAGTCAAAAGTTACTTGCTTGATTTTGCCATCCACCATTTCGACTTAGCGAGACACATCGCCGGTGCGGATGTTAAGGAACTCAGCGTTTTCCACAATGAAGTTGATGGACAAGGTGCATTCGCTGTCGGCGTAGAATATACAAACGGCGCGGTGGGCAGTCTGCAGCTGAGTAGCCAACGCTTGTGGCAGCGCAACTACGATTACATTGAAATTACTGGACAGCACGAATATATTGTTTTAGATGGGTTGTGGGGTGCGCAACACTTCACCGAATCTGGGAATAGCTTTACCTCTAACTTTTCGGATCAGCGCAACGGTGAGTTGACTGGCGATGGCGTTAGCCTTACTGAGTTTGTCAATGCTATTCGTGAGGGTCGGGAACCGGTATCGAGTATCCAAGACTGCGTTGGTACAATGCGGTTCTACGATGCCGTGCTTCAGCGGAAAAAAGGGGTTATTAGTCTATAGCAATCAGTTATCAGTACCTACGTTGGGATTATCAAAAATCTCTTGTAACTAACTGATAACCATTTCTCTGACGGCTGACGGCTACTCCGCATTAATACACTCCAAAACTCCAAGACATGTCTCCCCGTTAACGAGTCGATGATAATAGCCTGCGACGCGCTGGGTAAAATCTTGATTTTCGCGCAAGCCTCGTAAGGGTGTTCCAGCGGCAGGTGACCACAATGCTGCATTTGAGAAAATAGCCTTAATTCGGTCTTCCACGTCTATTTCACTTGCGCCAAATGCCCCCCTCAGAATGTCCTGTATCGTTCGGTCGGGGTCTCGGATTTCATACGCTGTACCGGTATCGGTGATACCCCTGTAGTCATCAAGGGACGAAATTGCGTGTGGTGTTAGAAATCGGAGCACTGTCGCGAAAGAGTAGGCGAAATCGGATTTGAAAAGTTCTGTGCTGGCATTATAGTTCGGTGAGCGGACGATATCAGCGGCACGTTCGCGGAGTTTCACGGTTTCAATGATGTTAATCCGAGCATTGTCGTCTTTGACTTTACGGATGCGGTCAACGAATTCCAGCGTGTATGCATGTGCGCTTTTACCGGCTATCGGGATGTCTGCCGCCACGATCTCAGCATATCCATGCATTAGACGCTCCAGATGTGGGGCAAATGTCGGGTGTGATGCTGCTTCGTTGACATATTCGATGTCGGAGAGTGTGCCTTTGTGTGTAATCCCCGGTACATGCACAGAATTCACCAAAAGGAGTTTCCAATCGTGATAGGATTCAATGCTCTCTTGACTGACAATAACGCCATAATCGTCAAGTTCACCAAATGGCACACGCAACATGTTGTTTAGGTCTTCCAAAATGAGTGGTGTTGCAGGTAGTGCCTCGGCATAAGTTATTAATTCATCTTGATTTGTGATCTGTGCGCGTGCGGATGCCTGAATCTCATCAGGGACAGCATAGACCTGTGGCACGAGTCGGTCGCCCATTTCGTTAAGAAAGCCGACATTTGTCTCCAACCACGCCGCGTAATCATCACTGCGTTTTGGATATGCGTTGCAGAGAATATCGCGGATGACATCGCCGTTATTTCGGAGGTTATCGGTATTGATAACGCAGAGCGTCGCGTCTGCACCGTGGTGGGAAAAATAGCGGTAGAGGGTTTCATCCAAGACATCCATCGCCAATTCACCCTTGGCGATCCCTGCTTCGGTTACACCGATAAGGACAAGGTCAAGTGGGTTTTCTGTCTGTGCGTAGAACTGCTCACGACCGGTTTCTGTAGCGAGTGTCGTCGCGCCAACGACGCTTGAAACTTGTCGGATACCGTGGATGTCGCTTAGATCAAACGTGACAACATGATATGTGCCGTTTTGTTGGTTGAAGGCATCGGCTTTCTCAGTGCCACGCGGCTGTCCAACGAAGATACCGCCGTTATAAAGATTTCGTTCGTTGAGGATATGGACAAATTCGTGGGTTAGGGCGCGTTGTAAGCCGCCCGCACCGATAGCAAGTATTTTGATTGGGATCATGTCTATTATTCTCCTTTTGCTAAAATGTCAGTATAGAGTGCTAAATAAGTGTCGGCGATGTTTTTCCAATCGTAGGGTTCAACGCGTTCAATGCTCGCCTTACCCATCTCAACGCGGTCTTCACCGGCGTTAATGAGTTTGATAAGGGCGCACGCAAGTCCGTCAACATCCCCCGGATCGAACAGGGTGCCGTTAGTGCCTTCTACGACAAGTTCATCAATGCCTTGAACGCGGCTGGCAACAATTGGAAGTCCTGTCCCCATCGCCTCTAAAACGACGAGTGGCATCCCCTCCGCGAGTGAAGGTAAAATGAAGAGGTCCGCCTCTTGGTATTTTTCTGGTAATTCTGAATACGGTATTGAACCCGCAAAGTGGATGTGTGAGGCTACACCGAGGCTTTTCGCCAATTTCAGGAGTTCTCCGTGATAGGGACCATCGCCGACAATTTCAATTTCAAAGTTGTGTGCTGCTTTTTCAATAATCTGGGGCAGCGCGCGAATTAGAAATTGGAATCCTTTGCGCGGAATGAGCCTCCCGATTGCGAGGACTCGGATTTTTTCTGGGGAAGCATCGCGTTGAACGTGCTTGAAGCTTCCTAAATCTAAACCGTCAGGAATCACATCCATCTTTACATCCGCATCCGTTTCTTGGGCGAGTTCGCGTAAGCCATCACTACAGGCGACAACGACTGAAGCGTTGCGCCAAATCGCTCGGATGACCGGTTTCAGGAACAGGTATAACCATCGATAGTAGGGCGGATCAGGGTTACGGCTCGGTACGTCACGTCCCCCCAGAAATACAACATACGGCACATTGCAACGTTTTTGTAGAAGATAAGCACCGCCACCCGCGGGAATCCCAAAAAAGACTTGGACGATATCGGGTTGAAACTGCTTCGCGAACCGTAATCCGTAGAGACTTGAGCTTACGGCGTAAGTTAGCATCTCGTGTACGGCGCATACATCTGGATTTTTCCGAAGTGCACGCACGCGATGGACGTGAAAGCCTTCCACCGTCTCGTCTTTCGGACAATCGCGAAATTGCGAAGTAATCAGATGCACATCGTGTCCTGCTGCCGCGAAGTGTTTGGCTAAAAAGTAGCTGACCCAGCCGCCACCGCCACCGATCGGTGGAAATTCGTGATTGAACATTAAGATTTTTTTTGGGGTATCATCCATACGGACAATTGTGTCCTTCCGTAGCATAAGAGTTTTTGGTTATAAGTGGTTGGTTGTTGGTTAAGAGGTTTAGACATCATCTCAACCCCTCTTATAGTAAAACCTATAGGACTTACGCAAATTGAACAAATATCGGACATTTAGACGCAAAAAGCGGCAATTTCCGTGTTTTAACCCCCTAAAGAATCAACGGTATGAATGCCTTATGGGCATTCACCGCCCCTTATCAGGGGGACTTTAAGAGGGAATGCGTAAGTCCTAACCTATAGTTAGTTGGGTGCTCTCAACCCGTCTGAATCCCTATAACAGGCATTCAGACTGGAAACCCAAACTAACAGTTTATGCTACAAAGATGTCCACCTATTTATGGGCTTCACTATAACTTATAACCTCTTAACTTATAACGATAAAAATGTCTATCAGTGGTTTTGTGCGAATTTTGCCGCAAATTCAATCATAAGACTTGCGATATTGATTCCTGTTGCCGATTCCAACTCTTCAAACCCAGGCGATGGATTGACTTCCAAAATGACGGGTCCGTTGTTTGTTTCCAATAGATCGACACCTGCTATGTCTAATTCGAGTGCTGCTGTCGCTTCTATAGCGAGGCGGTCGTACGCCTCCGGTAGGGTGACGGTTTCTCCTGACGCGCCTTTGTGAATATTTGCGCGGAATTCGCCCGGCAGCGCGCTTCTTTTCATCGCCGCCACTGCTTCACCGCCCACGACGAGAATGCGGATGTCAACGCCACCGGCTTCCGGAATAAAAGGCTGAATTACATAATCATGATGGAGATCACACAAGGCATCCACGGCTGAAGTGAGCGAGGTAGGTGTGTCTAACAACATGATGCCTCTGCCGTGCGTGCCGTAAAACGGTTTTAAAATGAACGGATAATCTCCCATTTCGGCTACGGTGTCTTCTAAAAAGGCAGTGGAGCCGACAGTGAGACTCGGTGGGATGGGTAAGCCGTGCTGTGCAAGGATACGTAGGGAGCGAAATTTATGGCGTGCTGTAGCGATCGGTCTGGCGCGGTTGATAATAGGCGTGCCGATCCACTCAAAGTGCGCAACGACCTCTTCGCCGTATTGCGCTGTTGTGCGACTGACGCGTGGCATGATAACATCAAAATCATCTACTGGCTTCCCGTGATATGTGATACGATCAGATGCGCCGCCGACATGGAGGTAAAAACCGAAGGGGTCTAAAATTTCTGCGGTGTGTCCGGCATTGAGAGCGGCTTCGGTGAGTCTAAGTGTAGAGTGGTTTTGAGGTCCCCGGGAAAGGATACCGATTTTCATAGTGTTGTGTCGGGATATAGCATCAAGGTACTTGCTATCTCGGTGACGGTGAAGACCCGCCGACAAGCAGCTCCAACGGTTCCGTTGATTCTCGCAAACGTTTCAGTGCTGCTTCTCCTTGACAGCGACGTTCGTTTTGAAGTTCAGATGCGCGTGTCCTGAAGAGCAGCATTGTCTCAGCAACCCCTGGTTCTGTAACAGCCCCGGCGAGCACGCCTCGAACAATCAATTGGCTATTTTTTAGTGCGGAGTTTTGTTGAACAGAGAACGTTGCGCATTCGTTGATCAGAGACCGATATTCGTTTAGCAAGTCGGGACCTACAAGGGCACCGCTTTCTGTGACCAACGCTTCGGCATCCAAGACGAAACCGAAAGTGTTATCCTTTCCGTCCTCGTCAAAGATACTATAGCGGTCATTGACAAACATAAAAATATACCTGTGATCGCCTGCTAAAAAATCCTCAACGCAAAGTCTTTTACCGTACCAATCTTTCGTCGGAACAATAGTGCCCTTCTCAATACACTCATTATAATGAGATTCGTCAGTTGTGTAATAGGCATCAACCATGGGATAAAACCTTTCAACTATAGTGGAGTGATGCGCCGACGCACCACTCGGTCAGAATTTAGAACGTTCTCTTCGTAGCAGAAATCCTTTTGGCATTGGGTAAGGCACATCTTGAAGTTTTAGAATCAGGACAGCTCAATATGACTAACGATGGCACGATTGATGAAGGTAATATGGATAATTGGTGTTAACTTTTATCTGCTTTGTACGTGGTTGTCAGAAAGTTTGCTAACTCCTCAAAGGTATCAAAAATCCGATCACACAGGTTCTCGAAGAAGATACTCCGCGTGCCGGTGTAGACTGCGTACACCGGTTTGTTATGCCGGGTGGCGTAGTTCATTTCGCTGAGAACGCCGGGGGATAATTTGTCCGTCGGGTAGATGACTACCACAAAATCGCTTTGGTGGACAAACTGGTAATCTCGTGAGATTGTCCGCGTTTTAATCTGTTCTATTACGCCGTCATCCATCTCACCCATAGTCGCAGCAGGGACACTCCCGTCTCCGCCAGCGGTCACCAGTGCCATATCTTTAATCGTAAGCGGATCAAAGACAATAAACGAACGGCTCAGTTTTTCTCCGATCTCACGGATTTTCTCAATTTCTTTCGGGGTATCTCTTAGAAGTGTAATTGGATAGCTGAGGTAAAATTTCGGCTTCGGTGAAAAGAGGAGTTCGTAAAAATTCTCAAGATCGTGTTGCCGTGCGACAGTGTAGTGTGGTTTCTCTGTGAAGTGTGCGATTTGTCGCGTCAGGAATTCCTCTTCGTCTAACCAGACATTAAGTGTTGTATTATCCATACCTGACCACTGGCCACTCTCTTTCATCCGTCCTGCTATATCGGTGATATTATCAACGACATTAATCAGGAGGTCGGGTAGGAGGATTTCGATATCTTTGAAAGAGAACCCTTCGATGAGGCTTCCACGCCATCGAAAGCAGGCGTGTAGTCCGATGATCGCGTGTTCATAAGATTCGGCGCGGCGTGCGATTTCATAGAAAGCGGTGCGTCTCGCCAATGAGAGTACAGCTGGATCGGAATCAAGCACCTTGTCTGTGAAATGGACCCGGGATTCTGCTGCGGCGCGGTGCATAACATCACCGACATTGAAGAAGCCGATGTTCAGTTTCTGTTTCATGCAGAGTGTTTTAAAATTTGTCATTAGTTCTTTGCGTCCCGAACAGCTGATCCCGGTACAAATAATTTTCATAATATTGTCCTCAGAACTTACGCGAATTGAATAGAGAAAAGGCCCACTTTGCTGAGAAGTCGTCGCGGAACAAACTAACAGTTTATTCTACATAAAGAGAGATTTACTAACAGAAATGGTATAATGAAGGCGAATCGACTTTTCTGATTGCTGATTGCTTCTTTGCTATGTTCGATCTGCGGCTAACGATTCCAGTTTCGCGAGTGCTTCTTGTTCTTCCGTTTGCCATGGACGGTGTGCGGGTTTATCCAATTTTTTCGGTGGAGCCCCGAAGACGAGAATATATGCCCTACGTGCTTCTGCTGTGCTATTCGGTGCTGAATAGTGCAAAGTCCGACAGTGATGGAATGTTGCACCGCCCGCGGGTATCGGGCAAGCGACCGCCTCTGATACATCAACATCATCAGTCACTAACCCGTGTACGAGCGGGTCATTATCAATATGCCGATGCCAACGCACCTCACCTTTGTGAGATTGCGGAATAAATTGGAGACACCCGCTCTCAAGCGTCGCTTTATCGAGTGGAAGCCAGACGCTTAGACTGCGTGGTAGGATTTCGGGGTTCCAGTACGCTTCGTCCTGATGCCATGGCGTTTCATTACCGTAGTGTGCAGGTTTCAAAATCATGTGTCCGCCGCCACTGACTTTTTCAGTCTCTACGCTGAGTAGTTTCGCGGCGAGCCGCTGTGCGTTTTGGAAGTAAATCGTCTCTCGGAGTTCAGGGAACTGTGCCTCTGGACCTAATACTTGTGGCAGCGTTTCCTTATCGTTGTGCGCACGTGGACCGGCGAGATCAAAGTAACGTCCTTGCGCTTCTCCGGTTCGTTCCGTGAAGAGTTCATCGTAGATGCCCTTGAGCCATTCGATCTCTTCATCCGTTGTGATACGTGGGATGCTCAGGTATCCGTTCTCTTGAAAAAAAGCGACCTGTTCGTCAGTTAGGTCTACTCGACTTTCATCAAGCAAGTTTCGGCTTGCAAGCTGCGCCGAAAATTCACTCTTAGATTTCATAAAATCACCGAATTAAAATATCATAAGGTAAGATTGTTACGATTTGTGTGCCATCTTCAAAACCAAACAGGCTCAACCACGTGAGAATATGCTGCGAGTGCTTACCTAACATGGACAGCACAGGATGACTTGATGTCAAGTGTAGCGGCACCTGGATTGAACCCTCTGTATCTTCGATCATCTGCTCAATAAGTTGTTCAAAAATGGGGCGCTGCTTCGGCAAAACAATAAGGTTAACTTTGTCATCTTCAGCGAACCCTGCCTGTTCCTTGGCAATAGATAGTGCGTCATCAAGCCCACCGAGTTCATCAACGAGTCCGAGTTCCTGCGCTTGTTTGCCTGTCCAGACGCGTCCTTGTGCGATCTCGTCTATTTCGTCAAAGGATTTACTTCTGCCTGCTGCTGCCTTGTTGACAAAATCTTCATAGACGGTTTTCATCATCTTTTCGATGCGTTCCCGCTCGGTGGGTGTAAAACCGCCGTAATCCGAATAAAGGGTGGCGTTCTGACCGTGTGCGATGATCTCCTTCGTCAAACCTGCTTTATTGTAAAGCCCTTTGAGGTTCAGTTTACCACCGAATACACCGATAGACCCTGTGAGTGTGCTTGGATTCGCGACGATTGTCCCCGCTGCCATGGCTATGTAGTAGCCACCGGAGGCAGCGACATTCCCCATAGAAACAACAACCGGTTTCTCGCGTTGTGTGAGCATTACTTCTCGCCAGATTAAGTCTGAAGCGAGTGCAGAACCGCCGGGACTGTCTATACGTAGCACGACTGCTTGGACGGAGTCGTCCGTGCGTGCTTTCTCAAACGCCTTTTTTAGGTCTTTTGGTGTAATTGCCGACATTGAGATGAAAGGCGAATCAATATCGGGTAAAATGGGTCCGCTGGCATAGATGAGTGCAATCTGATTCTCTCCAGCAGCGCGCGCACGCTGTGGTGGGTTCAAAATGCTGAACAGCTGCATAAGTCCAGCGAAACTATTCATATCCGGTACCGTCCGCTTACGTTCAAAACTCGGTTTGACGATCTGTACCTCTTCGTCTTCATAAGCAGCTTTCAGCGTCGTCACCAATTCATCGTAGTATTGCAAAGCATCAACTAATTTTTCCTGCTTCGCCTCTTCTGCTGTGAAAGGGCCGCGGTTTATCAAATCCGATGCCGTTTCTGTGGCGATACCGTCTCGACTCTCAGCGATGTGGTTCAGCAATTGGGCGTACAGATCATCAAGCAGCGCAGTCATAGATTCACGGAACTCATCTGACATGCCATCGCGCATGTAAGGTTCAACACCGGATTTGTATTTCCCCATTGCCAACATATCTGCTTCGATATCCAGTTTGTCCAGCAGCCCTTTATAGAAGATGACTTCAGCGCGTAAACCTGTTAGATTGAGGCTTCCTGTAGGCATTAGGACAATGCGATCCATTGTTGCAGCGAGGAGATATTCGGCATTGCCACCACTTTCGAGATAACCGATGGTCTCTTTTTCTGTACCTCGAAATTCATGCAGTTCGGTACGGAGTTCTTGGAGTGCTGCCCACCCTAAACTGACTCCATTTATTTTGAAGATAATTCCAGCAATATCATCATCTGTTTTGAGTGCATCTAATTTCTTAAAAAGCCCCCGGAGCGTCTTTGTTGAGGATGTGCTAAAGGTGCTGACTGTTTTGGTATCGGCGTAGGTGCCACCGAGTGTGAATTCAGCATATTTTTTGACGGGAGGTGGTGTTTCTTCCGCTGGGTGTTCCTCAGCGAATATCGGCGAAACGAGGACAAGCAACGCCAGCAGAACCGTGCATTTTTGTAATAGTTTCATGGGTCTATCCTTCTTTTTGGTATCTGATTTAGCACTGCTATTTTATCACAAGACAGGGATTGTGTCAAGTGGCAAATTCTTTCGGGCAGAATCATTCAGTTTTAAGAAATTATAGAGTTTCTCGTCCTTTTCTCAGGATCCGGTGCGGTTAGGAAACCGCACCTACCTGGCCTGGGGGGCCAAAATTGGATGAGAAAACTGAGAACTGAATGGCTCTGTTTTTTCGGGGCAGTGCCATTCAATTTTAAGAAATTATTGGATTGGACGTTTTTCTAGCGAAATGCTGCGAAATGCTGCGAAAATTTCTGTGTTTTAATGGAAAACTCAACTAAAATAGATTATTATTTGTTAAGTTTATTAGAAAAAAATTAGCATAGGCCCCTACCTTGGATCATCATCCTTCTATTCTCCGATGTGCTGTGCGACGAGTACCAGGTCTAAGATATTAACGATGCCGTCGCCGTTAAGATCTGGTGAGCTCTGTCCAAAACGCGAGGCGACGAAGGTCAAATCCAAGATATTCACAACTCCGTCGTTGTTGACATCCCAAGGCATTTCGGTGAGGAACGGAGCGAGGTCCCATAAAAGGATGCTTGCATAATCCGCGCTGATAAGGTGCTGGTTATCGGGCCAGAACGCGAGGGCAACGGTTTCAAACGTAGGTCCTTCTAAGGTTGTGTGTAGTTCCTCAGTGTGAACATCCCATACATAGATGCCGTGACCTATGCGTGACGCAGCAATGGTTGTACCATCCGCTGAAAACGCCAACATACCATGGTTCGCGGTGCGGCCCCAGAGCGTCGTGCGGTGTTGTCCGGTATTTGCATCCCACAAATAGACACCGTGTGCGTTTATACTTGCGAGGGTTTTGCCATCCGGCGAAAACGCCACATTTTGGATTGAGCCATCGTCTTCATAAATGGTCGTACGGAGTTGACCAATATTGACATCCCATAACCGAATATTGCCATCGCGTCCTCCTGACACAAGCGTTTGACCATTCGGGGAAAACGCCAGCGATATACCAGTTGTGTGGGCATCAAGGGTTAATCGCTCGGTGCCATTTTCTGTATCCCAGAAATAAATCCGCGTATTTTGATTACTACTGCTTGCCAAGGTTTTGCCATCTGGGGAGAAGATGATAACTGTAACTGTGTCTGTATGTTCGTCAAGGGTGACACGTAGTTTTCCAGTAGCGACATCCCACAACCGGACTGTTTTGTCGCGGCTCCCACTTGCGAGGGTGCTACCGTCAGGTGAGAATGCCAAAGCAGTAACATCTTTCGTATGCCCAGCAAGCGTAGCAAGTTTTCGATCTGTAACGGCATCCCATAGCCAGATTTCATTGCGTTCATGCTCAATAGCGATAGTCCTATTATCCGGCGAGAATGCCGCGTTTCCCAAACGCCAATGTCCAGTAATAGTAATCTGTTGTTCGCCTGTATCTACCTTCCATAAGCGAATTGTCTCATCGTCGTAACTTGTGCTGGCGAGGGTGGCACCATCTGGTGAGAAAGCGATGGTCTCAACTGAACCTGTATGTTTCCAAAGGGTCGCGCGCGGTTTTCCGGTATCTGCCTCCCATAAGCGAATTTTCTGGTCAACACCGGCACTTGCGAGGGTTTTGCCATCCGGGGAAAATGCAACGGACAAGACAATTGATGTATGTCCAGTGAGGACATCACGCACGGAACGCTTGTCTATATCCCATAACAGAACCGTTTTGTCCCAACCGCCGCTCACAAGGGTTTTGCCATCCGGAGAAAATGCCACAGAATGGACGCGGTCCATGTGTCCTTCCAGAGTTGTTTGGTGTTGTCCTGTAGCTACGTCCCATAGTTGAATTTTGTAGTCCCAACCGCCACCGACAAGGGTTTTGCCATCCGGAGAGAACGCTATTGACGGGACAAACGGCCCGTCTTCAAGAATAGATCTATACTGTCCGGTCTCTATATCCCAGAGTCGTACTGCGCCATCACTACTGGCAGTGGCAAGGGTTTTGCCATCGGGTGAGAACACCAATTCCCAGACATCAAGTTGCCCTATCTCTGCTCCCTCTGCGATTTCGGGAGGTCTTGCCAGGGTAGTAAGGCGTTCTCCAGTGTCTACATCCCACAACCGAATCTCACTGTCTTCCCGCCACCAATTCCATTTTCTACCTGCGCCGCTCGCGACGATCTTTCCGTTTGGCGAGAATGCTACTGACAGGACCGGCTCCGTGTGCCCAGTGAACAATGTGAGTGCTTCGCTGGTGTGTGCATCGTATATCCAGACACCAATTCCACTTGCGACAGCAAGCCGAGTGCCGTCCGGTGAATACGCGATACCGCCGTGTAGTCTCCCTTTGCCTATGCGGTATTTTGCACCTTCAGGCAAACCCATTTGGGTGTATTCTTGGGCATAAGCGTTCGATAGAAATAAAGCGATAATTGAAAATGCCGCCAAACTAAAAAATCGCGTTTGGATAGGGCTACAAAGGTGAATGCTCGTGGAAAGTGCGCCTGTGGAAATACATAGTCGCTTAGTTTTCATAACTTAATCCCCTATTCTCCAAAGTGCTGTGCGACGAGTGTCAAATCCAATATGTTGACGATGCCGTCACCGTTAAGGTCTGGTGTTTTTTCTCCGAGGCGTGAGGCAACAAAAGTTAAATCTAAAACGTTTATAACACCGTCAGCGTTGACATCCCACGGTTTTGGCATAGAAGTTAGAGCCCACAACTGGATCGTGCCGTCAAGACTTACGCTTGCGAGTGTGTTGTAATTATCTGGTAGGAATGCTAAAGCGAGGACTGGACGGGTATCGCTTTCAAAACCCCCTTTTAAGTGCCCTGTTTTCGGGTTCCAGAGACGCATTGTGTTATCCCAACCTGCGCTTGCGAGTGTTTCACTATTCGGCGAAAATGCTAAGGCGAAAACCGGATCGGTATGTCCTTCAACTGTTGTCAGGAGTTGACCGGTGTGTATATCCCATAGATGGATTGTGCTCTCCGCGTCTAAACTCCAATATCCGCCGCTTGCCAATGTTTGCCCAACACCTGTTTCCCCGGCAGGCGAGAAAGCGAGTGCTGTGATTGAATCTGTATGTGCGGGGAGGTTGTGTCGGAGGTGACCGGTTTCTACATCCCATAACAAGATTGTGCCATAAAAGCTTGTACTGGCAAGTGTTTTGCTGTCTGGTGAGAATGCTAATGTGGTGACCATATCTTGGTGTCCTTTAAGGACTGAGATAGGGATAGGCGGGTCTGTTGTTAAGTCCCAGAGGCGAATTTCTCTGAAACTTCCGCTGGCGAGGGTGTTACCATCGGGTGAGAATGCCAACGCGACAATGGGGTGGGTATGCTCTATGAAATGTGTTCTGTGTTCGCCGGTGCGCGTGTTCCAGAGGTGGAGCGTAGCATCTTCGCTCGTGCTTGCAACTGTCTGGTTATTTGGCGAGAAAGCTAACGCAGTCACGTTATCCAGGGGTGCGGAAAACAGTGCCAGTTCTTTCCCAGTATAGGTATCGGACACCGTAATACCGTTTGCGGTAGCAATAGCGATTTGTGTGCCGTCAAGGGAGAAGGCTATGGCATTTATGGCTGTTGTGTCAGAGGGTGTAACATCGCCCTCTGGCACGCGCCATTGCGTCACCTCTTGAGCGAAGCCGCTCGGTAGCACTGCGAAACATAGGAATAGAAAGGGAAAGATTAAGGATTGTCTCACGTTTCGTTTCCCACCGCTTTTTCACATGAGGTTTAAATAAATTAGGACTTAGGCAATCCTTTAAACCCTCTAAAGAATCAGAATCAACGGTATGAATGCCTTATGGGCATTCCCCGGGTATGAATGCCTTATGGGCATTCCCCGCCCCTTATCAGGGGGACTTTAAGAAGGGATGCGTAAGTCCTATATCTAAAGGATGTACCTGCTCAAATCTTGGTCTTTGACGATTTCAGCCAATTCTGACTGGACATAGTCGGCATCAATGGTAATCTCTTCTTTATCGAGGTCAGGTGCGTCGAAAAAGAGATTTTCAAAGAGCTTCTCCATGATAGTGTGCAAGCGGCGTGCACCGATGTCCTCGACTGACTCATTAACTTGGAAAGCGAGCGCGGCGATTGCGTCAATCGCGTCATCGGTGATAATCGCCTCTATTTCTTCAGTTTTGAGGAGTGCTGTGTACTGTTTCACTAAGGCGTTTTTCGGTTCTGTCAGAATAGATTTGAAGTCATCCTTATTTAGGCTTTTTAGTTCCACTCGAATCGGGAATCTACCTTGTAGTTCTGGGATGAGGTCAGATGGGCTTGAAACATGAAACGCACCCGCGGCGATGAACAGAATGTGGTGTGTGCGCACTGCCCCGTATTTTGATGTCACTGTGCTACCTTCAATGATGGGCAGGATATCGCGTTGTACACCTTCCCGCGAGATATCGGGTCCGTGCCGAGATTCTCTACCTGCGATTTTGTCAATTTCGTCCAAGAAGACGATACCGGAGTTTTCAACGCGTTGAATGGCTTCGCTAATGACAGCGTCCATATCAATGAGTTTTTCGGCTTCCTCTTGCATCAGGATGGTGCGTGCCTCGGAGACGGGGACGCGTCGTTTCTTCGTCTGGTTCGGGAGGATGTTACTAAACATATCCTTGAAATTGATATCCATCTCCTCAATGCCGCCGGGCGAGAAGATTTCGACGAAAGGCATACTCTGATGCTTGACATTGATTTCAACAGGTTTATCCTCAAGTCTACCTTCGCGTAGCCATTCTCTAAATTTTTCGCGAGTTTTGAGGTGCCGTTCTCGTTCTTTCTCTCGGTCTTCTTCTGCTTCGGTTTCCGTTTCGGGTCCGAGGTCGAAAGGCAGCTGGAGAGCGAGGTCATCATCGTCTTCCTCCGGTTCGTCAAGCATATCCTTTTCTAAGCGGGGCCGCTCCTGCAAAGAACGTGGAATAGGAAAGATGCAATCGAGGAGGCGTTCTTCAGTGAATTCTCGTGCTTTTTCCTCAACAGCCTCGGTCTGTTCGGCTTTGACGCGGCTAATGGCTGTCTCAGTGAGATCGCGAATCATGGATTCAACGTCGCGCCCGACATAGCCAATTTCGGTATATTTTGACGCTTCTACTTTGATGAAGGGTGCGTCAACGAGACGTGCAAGCCTACGTGCGATTTCAGTTTTGCCGACACCTGTTGAACCTATCATAATGATGTTCTTAGGTGAGACTTCGTCTTGTATATCTTCACCTAACATTTGTCGCCGTGCGCGATTGCGAAGGGCAATAGCGACACACCGTTTTGCCTCAAACTGCCCGATGATGTACTTATCCAATTCCTCAACAATTTGCCGCGGCGTGAGTGCCTCCGCTAAAGTAATCTTTTCACGCGTTGTATTTGATTTCTCCAAGGTTAAACCTCCCGAAAATTATCAACCCTATCAGTTGTCTTATAACCGTTTTGTGTGGCTAAGGTCCGGCAGCTTTCACTACAATTAGGTATATGAGATACGTTAGGCGATGCGACTCTGATAGCACCGCGCTATATATCTATTGTGTCGATTTCAATGCGTCCGTTGGTATAGATACAAATTTCACTTGTGAATTGGAGTGCCTCCGAAACGATTTCTTTTGCAGCCAAGTCTGAGTATTTGAGCATAGCTTTTGCGGCTGCGAGGGCGATAGATGAACCGGAACCGATGGCGAGGACATCGTCGTCGGGTGCGATCACATCGCCGTTTCCAGAGATGAGGTAACTGTCGTTGGCATCTGCAGCGATCATTAGCGCGTCTACTTGCCTAAGTACTCTATCGCTGCGCCATTCGCGTGCGAGTTCCACTGCTGATTTTTGAAGATTTCCTCTGTACTGCTCGAGTTTTTTCTCCAAATTTTCATAGAGTGTGATTGCATCCGATGCGGAACCTGCGAAACCGATCAGCACTTTGTCGTTATGGATTTTGCGAATTTTGCGTGCACCATGTTTAATCGCTGTATCGCCTAAAGTGACTTGACCATCGCCTGCGATAGCGACTTGTGCGTCGCGCCGAACGGCTAAAATCGTTGTTGAACGAATTCGCATGCTTTTGATTTTCCTCTCCTACAATTAAAGTTATGTGCGAATTGGGACTTCTATTTTTATAAGTAAAATAGAAGAAAACTGAGAAACTGCAGTGCCCCCATAAAAATGCCGCACCGTATCCCTGCGACCCCTGCGTGTTGCTCTCTGAAAAAACTATTAGCAACTCCAAAGAAGTAGGGACACAACAAAAAGGTAATCAGAAAAGCGATCGGCACAAAAACCGGTACGGATGCGATCTGAGGTATCCGATCAACCTGTGCCGCATTCCATAGCCATAGATGTGATGCCCCAAGTACGTAAATCACGACACTTCCAACTGCAGCACCAATACCTGTGATACCCGCTGCCAACATTGAAGTCCCTATCAAACCGCCGCTCGGATTTTCAGGATCAGAAGCAAAACGGGTTTGGAGAATCGCTACGAGCCTCTGATAAAAGTAGGCTGCAAGGGTCACGAACACCACCCAGTTCAAAATTATCGCGATCGGTGTCGTTGTATTTACAAAGAAATCAGAAAGCAGATAGAAGATGAGGTGCACCTTCCGCGAAAATAGCCAGTCCATCGGTGCGTACATTAATACCGTTGCGAGTCCAAAGATAGAACTACTTGAAAGCAGTGCCACATCTTCATCAGTTTGTCGGACACAGTAAATAAATAAAGATACCGCAATTAACACATTCGGATAGAGAATCCAAATAGTCTCAATGCGGCTTGCTATTAAGAACGTTAGAAGCGTTGTACCTGTTACAGCAAAAACCGATTTGTCCGTTTTGGTTCCCATACATCTCTCAACTAATCGTGTTTATCGTTAACTTTCTCCCTCAAATCTCAAATTTAATCAGCAGTTGGTCCCCTGTTAATTTCGCGCCTGTTGTTTTTTTGTTGGAGAGGGTTCGTGGTAAGGCAATGTGTTGCTTGAAACCTCCGACTGTGACAATCAATTCATCGCCATGTTTTGTTAATCCAATTTCCTCTTTACTCAGAAAAGGCAGACGCATAGATAATTGATAGGCATTTGCTGTTTTTTGGAATTGATACGGTTTTTCTTCAGAAAACTGATCTGCTGGATTAATCTCGGAATAGAGAGCATCTGCTAATCGGTGCAGTCCGTCTTCTCCGACAATTTCTTCTGCGAAGAGGTTCACCTTCCAGATAGGCACATCCGAGAAGTAGTCCATTGCTTCTTTAATATAATGCTGCTGCGCCTGTTTCCAAGCTTCAAAGTAGGCGACATCAACGCCATCGGGAAAGATGCGATTGATAATCACAGCGTCAATACAGAGTCCGTAAAGGCAAAAGTACATGAACGCCCGCTGTGTCTCCTTGATCACAATTTTTTCTGGGTTTGTCACCAGGCGCACTGTCGTAATCTTGGGATCTGTCAGAACATTGTCAATCCCATCCAATTTATCGAAAAGGTCTTGGATATTTTGGAAATAGTTATCCCGCGGAATCGGAACCGAGCTCACCTTTTCAATGACGGGACCGGCAATCTTTGCTAAGCTGCGCTCCAACTTGAAGATATGGTTCATGTACCATTCCAATGTTGTCGGGATACTGACGAACCTGAGCGACTCCCCGGTGGGTGCGCAGTCGAGAATAATTACATCGTAACTCTTTTCGCGGACATATTGGTTGATATAGAGCAGCGCGCAAATCTCCTCCATCCCCGGAAATACCGCTATCTCTTCTGCAACGAGGCTTTCAAGCCCAGAGCGATTCAGTAATGAACGGATGTAGTTATAAACGTCGTCCCAGTATTCGATAATTGCTTCTTGAACGTTAATTTCTTGTATCCAGAGGTTGTTGTTGATTTGGATCTGTTTTTCTTTTTGCTGGTGGACGAGTTTTTCGTGGTTATCAAAAGCGTCACGGAGTGAATGTGCGACATCGAGCGAGATTACGATCGTCTTATAACCGAGTTGAGAGAGTTTGATGCCCGTGGCAGCGGCGATAGTGGTTTTGCCTACCCCACCTTTACCCGTATAAAGGATAATTCGCATTATTCAGTTCCTATGTATTTTAATTTTTATGAGACTTCTTATAGTATACCATAATAAAAGCCAATATGCAAAGAAGTGTTTTATATGCCGAAAAATAAACACTTGACATTAAAAGCACTGCATGGGTATAATAATATATGGACGACACTATGGGGTGCTCTTATCTGCTTAAGAGCTGAGAAAACACCCATTGAACCTGATCTGGGTCATGCCAGCGTAGGGAAATAGCAAGAGTAGTTGTCAGTTATCGGTTAAAAATATTTTGGTGGTGGTTGCAAGTTGTGTCGCTGTCACAAGCACCTTTTTAGTTGATAACGATAGTCAATAACTATCAAAGCCGTTTCCTTTTGGTATATGCCCAAACGGAAGACGGTTTTTTTGTGTTAAGGAGCAGATACATAATGTTCAGTAAATTCGCGGTGCCTGTGGCGATTCTATTCGCGGTATTAGGGATATGGGAAGGAGCTGTACATCTTTTTGAGATACCGCGCTACATTCTGCCGGCACCCTCGAAAATTGTGGTGACGCTATTTGTGGAACACTCACAATTACTGAAACATACGCTTGTAACCTTGGAAGAGATGCTCCTTGGATTTGTGCTCGCGGTTAGCATCGGTATTCCGTTAGCGGTGCTGATGTTCGAGTTCCCGATGCTGGAGAAAGCCTTCTATCCGTATGTCATCGGTTCACAAACGGTGCCGGTGTTTGCTATTGCGCCGTTGTTAGTACTGTGGTTCGGCTTCGGGATTGCCTCAAAAGTCGTTATGGCGGCACTGATTGTGTTTTTCGCGATCGTGTTGAACACATTAGACGGCTTGAAGTCCACCGATCCTGACACGGTAAATCTATTTCGGATTTTGCGGGCGACTCGGTGGCAGATCCTTTGGAAAGTACGCATCCCGTCGGCATTGCCGTTTATCTTTTCCGGTGCGAAGATCGGTATATCAATCTCCACGATTGGCGCGGTCATCGGTGAATGGGTGGGTGCGAAGGCGGGACTCGGTTACCTTATGTTGTATGCCAACGGGCAGCTCCAGGTTTCACTTGTGTTTGCCGCTATTTTCTGTTTAACACTTTTAGGGTTAGGTCTCTTTGGATTGATGACGCTATTGGAACGTTACGCAATGCCGTGGCGACATCAGCACAACACATTAGATACTCGGTAGGCGTGCCTCACGCATATCGGACAATTAGAAAGGAAATTCTCATGAAAACAGCAATTTGCTTAATGTTTCTCATCAGTTGTGGTATACTTTTAGTTGGACATATTGACAGCAATGCGGACAGCCATCCGAAAACCGAAATGGAAAAGGTTACGTTGCTTCTCGATTGGGCACCGAACATAGATCACGCGCCGCTTTATGTTGCGCAAGAGCATAAGATCTTCGCCAAACACGGGTTGGAAGTCGAATTGCTTTGGGGTGGCGATCCAGATGCCCCACTCAAATTGGTGGCGGCAGGGAAATATCCATTTGCTGTTAGTTACCAACAGAGCGTGACAATTGCGCGAGGCGGTGAAGAAGTTTTGCCGGTCAAATCAATCGGCTTACTCGTTGAGCATCCGCTTAACACGATTAGTTTCCTGAAGAAGACGGGCATTAAAACGCCCGCGGATTTCAAGGGGAAGAAAATCGGATACACAGTTGCACCGTTGGATGTACTTCTGTTTAACGCCATCGCCGCGAATGCCGGATTATCCGAAGATGACTACGAACTGATAAACGTAGGTGCGAATATTGTGGCACCTATGCTCAGCGGTCAAATTGATGCGGTGATCGGACCCTTTCGGAATTACGAGATTAACTTGTTGAAACTTGAAGGCGCAGAAGCCGGTTATTTCGCACTTGAGAAATACGGTATTCCGGATTATTATGAATTAGTGATTATTACGAACGACGCTTACTTGGAAAACCATCAAGAAAGGGCTAAAAAACTGATGCTGGCGATTCAGGAAGCGCTTAAATTTACGAAGGAAAAACCCGATGCTGCGCTTCAACTCTTTTTTCAGGCGAACCCTGATGCCAGTAAAGAATTAGAAGAATTGGCGTTTCGGGATACGCTTGATGTATTCGCGACAACACAGGTGCAATCCGTGGAAAAATGGGATGCGTTTGCAAAATTCGCATACGAAAAAGGATTAATCCCCAAAACAGTTGAAGCCAAAGATTGTTTCGTCAACATCTTAGAAGAATAACTGTTTTCCGTTGAATTAATGATACACAAGAAGATTATTATCATCGGCGGCGGCGTGATTGGACTGGGTATCGGGTGGCAGCTTGCGAAAGCGGGTGCCGCCGTTACTATCTATGAGCGTGCGGAGGTCGGGCGTGCCGCTTCATGGGCAGCCGCCGGTATGCTCGCGCCGCTCGCTGAAGCACATAGCGAAGAACCGGAACTGCTTAAACTCGGCTGCCAAAGTTTAGACCGCTATCCGCAATGGACTGCCGAATTAGAGGCAGACGCGGAGATGTCCATCGGCTATCGGGTGGAAGGCACACTCATTGTTGGATTAGAGCCTGACGATACGCATCAACTCCGCCATCTTTACGAGGCACAACGCCAATTAGGACTTGATGTGGATTGGTTGACCGGACGCGAGGCGCGTGAGATTGAATCCGCGCTCTCGCCCCGCGTAACCGCGGCGATTCATTGCGCAAGCGACTATCAGGTCGATAATCGGTTTATGGTAACAGCACTGCAGCGTGCCTACCAGGCGTACGGTGGCGTGTTGTGTGAAAATAGTGCCATTGAAAGGGTTGTCATAAAGAACGGAATTATGACCGGTGTTCAGACGCAAGATGGTTTCCAGAACGCCGACATCGTTATCCTTTCAGCGGGATGTTGGTCGTCACAGATTGCAGGGGTACCAGATACGATTCTTCCGCCGGTGCGTCCTGTGAAGGGGCAGATGTTGGCACTACAGATGGAAGAGGGCATCGCTATAAATTCGGTTATCCGCACCGTCAGAGCACGGTATCCGATGTCGGTATATCTGGTGCCGAGAACAGATGGCAGGCTTATCGTTGGCGCGACGAGCGAGGAGATGGGATTTGACACGCGTCTAACCGTTGGCGGTGTATTTGAATTGCTTCGTGGTGCGTGGGAAGCGGTGCCGGGCGTTTATGAACTGCCGATTTTGGAGACTTGGACGGGCTTACGTCCGGGTAGTCGAGACAATGCGCCAATACTCGGCAAAACGCCTATTGAGAATCTCATATACGCAACGGGACACTATCGCAATGGTATCTTACTCACACCTATTACGGCTTATGAGATATCCAAACTAATTTTGACGGGTGAGACGTCAGAGACAATCGCTCCGTTTCAGTTAAACCGGTTTTTATAGTAAAACCTATAGTTAATTTTGCACTCTCAAACAGTCTGAATCGCTATAACAGGCATTCAGACTGGTACAAACTAACAGTTTTGCGGCGTACACGCCCAGATGCGACGTGCATCATGCTACAAAGATGTCCACTTATTTATGGGCTTCACTATAAGGTAGTAGGCACACGCCGTGTGCCGTAACCAACTTGAAAAAAAATGAAGATACACGTGAATGGCGAAGAAACAGAGGTTCGCCTCAATTTAAGTGTTTATGATTTGCTGGTTGCTTTAGAACTGGATCCAGTGCAGTCGGGTATCGCTGTTGCCGTGGATCGGGAGGTAATCCCGAAAACAGAGTGGCAGGCGACGGCATTGCATGAAAATAGTGATGTAGAAATTATCCGTGCCGTCCAAGGTGGTTAGTGCGTTTGTAGGGTTCACTCATAGATGGATTGACTCCGAAATCACTTGATAGCCAGTCTTGTAATCTGCTATACTATAGTAAAACCTATAGTTAATTGGGCACTCTCAACCCGTCTGAATCGCTATAACAGGCATTCAGACTGGAAACCCAAACTAAAAGTTTATGCTACAAAGATGTCCACTTATTTATGGGCTTCACTATAATTGGAAAAGCACGAGGGTAGACTTGTAGGCACAATACTATGCAAAGTCAAGAGGTTCGCTGGATTCAACGCGCAAATAGTTTTGAGAGGGCTTTTGCCCGACTCAAGGCAGCTGTCAAACTTGCGGAACAACGAGAACTCTCAGACTTAGAAGCACAAGGGTTGATACAAGGTTTTGAATACACACATGAACTTGCTTGGAAGACGTTGAAGAACTTCCTTGAAGCTCAAGGTACAGTGAACTTGTACGGTTCGCGCGACACAACCCGAGAGGCTTTTAGGAACGGTCTGATTGAAAACGGCGAAGCTTGGATGGATATGGTCGATAAACGGAACTTAACCTCGCATACTTACGATGAGGAAACTGCAGCTCAAGTTGTTACTGCTATCTGCACTACTTATTTTGCTGAATTTGAAAGGTTACTCGTTCACTTAGAACAATTGAAAGAGGTAAGAAGCCTTTAAAAATGAAATACGGCTTGTCTAACCAGACGCTCCAAAAAATCCGCGATATTTTCGTTCAATACCCACAGGTAGAAGAGGTGGTGTTGTATGGTTCGCGCGCCAGAGGTGACTATAAAAACGGATCCGATATTGACCTAACGCTCCGAGGTGGAGATGCTCTGACACACACAATCCTCTCCCGAATCGCAAACGATCTCGACGACCAACTGCTACCTTACACTATCGATTTGTCCATCTTTGAGAATATCCGTAACCCTGAAATGGTTGAACAGATTGAACGTATCGGGGTACCACTCTACAAAAAATAGGGTTTAGCTGGTAGGTCTCGGGAAAGACTGAATAAACCGAATCGTTAAAAATATGCAAGAATTCAAAATCGCAGACCAAACTTATACATCAAGGCTACTTATTGGAACAGCGGGATACCCGAATTTCCATATAATGACGGAGGCTATCGCCGCGAGTGGTGCCGAAATCGCGACGGTGTCGATGCGTCGTGTGAAATTTACGGACACCGCCGGTGAAAACCTGTTCGCGCTCCTCCGTGAACGCGGTATGACGATCCTCCCGAATACTGCGGGCTGTTTTACAGCGAAGGACGCGATTTTGACTGCGAACCTTGCGCGCGAAGCACTTGATACATCGCTTATTAAGCTTGAAGTTATTGGGGATGAGCAGACGCTATTCCCGGATGTGGAGCAGCTGCTCAGTGCAGCGGAAACGCTTGTCAAAGACGGTTTCACTGTGCTTCCATATTGTAATGATGATCCGATTACCTGTAAAAAATTGGAAAACATCGGTTGTGCAGCGGTGATGCCGTTAGGCGCGCCGATCGGTTCTGGGATGGGGATTCGAAATCCGTATAACATCCAGATTATCCGAGATCTCGTACAGGTGCCGCTGATTGTGGATGCGGGTGTCGGGACGGCATCAGATGCGGCGATAGCGATGGAGTTAGGGTGTGACGGCGTTTTGCTCAATACGGCGGTTGCAAAGGCACATCGTCCCGTGCTGATGGCGGAGGCGATGAAAAAAGCGGTTGAAGCCGGTAGAGCGGCATTTTTAGCAGGACGGATTCCTCGAAAATTGTACGCGACTGCCTCAAGCCCGCAAGCGGGAATGATTGAATAAAAACGAAAGCCGCTTTTGTCAAGAAAATATCCGCGTAACTGAGTGAGGAAACACTTACAACTTGAAAATTTATCTTGATACGTGTTGTTTGAATCGTTCCTTTAATGATCAGACACAGGCTCGGATTCGTCAGGAAACTGGAGCTATCCAGACTCTTCTCAAGTACTGTTTCATAGAACGATGGCTCTGGATTACGAGTGATGTCTTGATTTTTGAAGTCAACAACACCCCAAATCAAATTCAACGCGATTACATGAAAACTCAGTTGGATTGTGCGTATCAAAACGTTTCGGTAGGTGCAATTGAAAATACGAGAGGCCAAGAACTTGAAGCCTTGGGATTTAAATGGTTTGATGCCTTGCATCTTGCCTGTGCAGAGAGCAGCAAGGTTGATGTCTTCCTGACAACTGACGATAGATTGATCAGGAGAGCTAACCGCATCAGGGCACTACTTCAAGTTCGCGTCGAAAATCCTTATATCTGGTTACAGGAGGAGATTAGAGATGAACGTCCTAGAAATGACTAATATTGAGTTTTTTGAACTCGGTATTGCAACGCTTTTGGAGAAACTCGGTCCAGCTGGCGTGTCTCGGTTCCTCAGACAGTGTGAACCTGGTACAGGCGATTATACGGTTGAGCGGCATAAATGGCTCGATAAAATTGATAGGGAGACGGGCCTCAAAGAAATCAAAAAGATTCAAAGCGCGCGCGCGGCGGGCCAGTCAGATCGAAAATTCGCATCCGTCGCGAAGGAGGTTCTTGCTGGAGAGAGAAAACTGCTGCCAAAAAAGGTTCAAAAGCTGACAGATACGGAACTTTATGAACTTGCAGTGGAAATTTTGGCAGAGAAACTTACCCCCAGTGGGCTGATTGGCTTCTTTTTGCAGTGTAACCCTGTAACAGGTGACTGCTCTGTCAATCGGCATACATGGCTGGATAAACTTGAGAAGGGACGGGTTTTTCAGGATATCCTCGCGAGCGGGGAAAAACGCAGCGATTAAAGGACAAATAGGATTAGTGTCACAAACTTATTCAACTTTGCCCAGCAAAATCTATAAAAAATAATGAGAAAAAATTTCTTCTTTTTCGGATTATGTTTCCTCATCTTTATACATCTCGGAGTGAGTTCTCTCTACGCGCAGCTTCAGACTGAACTTGGACGGAGTCTTCTTGAAAAGAAACCCGAAACGTCAGAAGTTGATCCCGCAGAACTGACACTCAATGCCTATTTCTCCAATACGTTTAACAACCATATTGAACTCGGTTTGAGTGTAGATCCGTACACGAGCAGCCTCGCTGGGGAAGAAGACCCGCAACTTGCGGGTTTGATTAACCGATTCGGTGTTAACTTGGGCGGAGATTTACCGATAGCCGATAAACTTCGAGTCCAATTACAATATACGCCGCAAGTTGAAAACTACACCGGTGCCGAAGGTAAACTCGACGAATTTGATGCGTTCAGTAACGTGCTTTCAACAGAACTTAGTTTTAAGCCTGTTACAAATTTACCACCCCTCGTTGCTTCGTATCAGTTACAACGTTTCGTCCGCACCTTGGATGTCTATAACAACATAGAACAGCAATTCAGTCTGCGCTTCGGACGGGTGCTGGAATATAATTTCCGCTTACACCGGTTTGATGATGAAGACTCGCGTAGAGAAGACTTCCTACTTGTCGGTTCTAACAACCATAAAGTGACGACGCGTCTACAGTTTGGGTTTCTGGAACAGATGCTCGGTAAACTGGAATACGGGATAGAACATGGCAGCTACCAGACCAATTTGAACAACCTTATCTTAGGTATAACAGGGCTTGAAGACGATGAACGCCGAAATGATTGGCGACATATCAGTTCCGCGAAACTGATACAAGCGGCAACCGAATACCTCATGTTTCAGGAGGAGGTTAACCTATTCCTGAATCGTTCCAATGTCGATTTCTTTAATTTCGTTAGTACTGAGATAGCAGCGAGTTCCTTTTACAGACTTGAAACCGGACGATGGCTTCGGCTTCGTTTCTCCAGATTGTGGGTAGCGTTTGAAGGCAGACAGATTCTGGACGCGTCGGGCATTGTCTCGGAAGATGCCCCAGATCGTCAGGATACACAGATAGGTGCATACGTCCAGTTGAACTGGCAGTTCAATCCGCATCTAACACTGAACGCCGATTATCAGATTACGCGAAACCGAACGAACGAAGCAGATCCGTTCCTGGACTTCCTCAATTATAGGCATACCATCGCGACTGTTACGCTCCGCGGAGAGTATTGAAATGGCGTTTAGATTCCGTTCTCAGCGTGCTGTTCGTTTCCCTTTGTAGAGTTTCAATTTCCCTTCCGATGCAATTAAGGTATAACACGCCTCAATCGCTTCGGCGACGATAGGTTCGTCTGGCGTGTCCCACAGCAATAGATAATCCACATTGTCAGCATAATCGCAGAGGTCAATTCTTTCAGGTTCCCAGTGGACGACCTGTACCCACTCCTTCTCCGCTAATGGCGTTTCAAAATCGGCGTTGAAACGGATTGGAAAATAATCAAATTGTATCTCATAGTTGCCGAGGTTGATACAACCGTTGTCAAGACAATAGTAATTAGCGGCGTTAACAAAGATGCCTACACGCTCGGAGCTGCCTCTCGGATCAAAGTGAAGCGGGAGGATAACACTATTTTTCTCAACGCGTTGGACAAAAGCGTTAAACTCTCGGATTTCGGCATTGAGGTTTTTGAACAGAACGCCGACATAAACGAGGTTGATGAGGGCGAGCAGCGTGACGACGACTGTAAATGCGCGTTTCCATTGGCGGTTATCAAATCCACGAAACCATGCGAATATAGCAAGGGTGGCTAAAATGGCGAGTCTGTCGTTGACCCAACCGCCGGGACCGATAGAATTGGGTAGGATAAAATAGAGTCCGAGAAGCACCGCCGTGAGGTAGAGAAACGCTTTTTGTCCAGCGTGTTCTGCTGTAGTACCTCTCCTATTTTGCCAGATTGTTGCGACGACGAGAAAGAGTAGAAAAGCAGAGACAACCCCGGAAATCCAACTTGGCGGATTGGTATAGGGGACGAGTACGTGCATACCGATCAGGTTAGCGAACAGTTCTCCAACGCGTCCGAATCCAAATTCAGGCGGTTCTCCCGCCAATAAATCAGAGGTGGGGAGGTAGACGAGAAGCAACAGGGCTGCGGGTAAGAGGTAGCATCCGGTAATAAGAATCCGCTTGAAGTCTCGTCTGAAATGGAGGAGTGCCAGCAAAGCGATAGAAAACAAGATGAATGCGTAAGAAATAAGATGTGCAAAATAGGTGATGACGATGAGTAGGTTGAGTAGAATGATACGGTTCCTGTTCATCTCATCTTTATGTTTCCACCAATAGCCGAGTGCGAGGAAGAAGAGTGGCACACTAACAGCGAAATTGTAGAAACCCATCAAAAAGAGATAATTGTAAACAAAGGTGAAACTCAGTATGACGAGGGTATGTCGTCCGCGTTGTACGGCGTTGAGGAAATAGTAGATTGCGAGTGGGAAGAGGATGACATAGAGACTCAGAAAGATTTTCTCGGCGATGAGAGCTGGAAAGACAAACATCAACACTGCCAACGAAAAATGGGAAAGCCAGTTGGGAAAAGGGTACCAGTTAATTTCGTAATAGTCGCTAAACTGATATTCGGGGTTGTTGTAGTCTGTTAATATTTGTGAATTATAGACGTGACTCACACCATCTTGTGTTGGAAAATAGGTAAATAACCATATCGGCAACAGATAGGCAACAATCAGCACGCCGATCAAAAGCGACCCTTTTGTGTAGAAACGGGAGAAGAATTCCATCGTCTTTCCTTTCAGCTTTTTGGCTTACGCTAAGGTCTCCAAATCATGCTGTAGCAGATTCGGTCTTGAAATTTTTGGGTCTTCAGATATAATGTTATCACGCTTTGGCATTTTATAGAAAGCATTTTTATATCATAAAAACATATCGGTCGCGTGACGTTCTGGTAAAAGCGACTTTTTGAGGACACTTCGCCTCATTGATTTTGAGGTGAACCTCGTTGGGAGAATTATTCTATGACCATAGAACAGGTCAAACGTTTAGTTGAAGAAAACGGCATTGAGTTTTTCCTCTGCTCCTTTGTAGAGATGAGCGGTGCCCCGAAGGCGAAAGTGATTCCATCTACGCACCTTGAAGACATGGCAGAAGAGGGTGCTGGCTTCGGAGGCTTCGCCGCTGGTGAGATAGGACAATATCCACACGACCCAGAAATGGCGAGCATCCCCGATTTTAATTCATTGACAATTGTGCCGTGGCGGAAAAACATTGCGTGGGTGGCTGGGGATATGTATGTTGAAGGTGAGGCGTGGCACTACTGTCCGAGAACGATTCTGCGGCGGCAATTAGATGCAGCGAAGGAGAAAGGCTATATCTTTAATGTCGGCATTGAGGCGGAATTTATGCTGTTAAAGCAGGACGAGTCAGGCTCCTATTCCCCATGGGACAAACTTGATACTTTGGATAAACCGTGCTACGATCTAAGGGCATTGCACCGCAATCTTGATACGATGACAACTTTGATTAAATACATGCAGGAATTGGAGTGGGAACCTTACGCAAACGACCATGAAGATGGGACGTGTCAGTTTGAGGCAAACTGGACTTATTCAGACGCACTCACGACAGCCGATCGGCACACCTTTTTCAAGTGGATGGTCAAAACACTTGCCGAGGAACGTGGGTTGTTGGCAACGTTTATGCCTAAACCTTTCACGAATCTGACAGGTAACGGCGCACACTTCCACATGAGTCTCTGGGATGAAGAGAATCAGACCAATCTGTTCCTTGATACGAATGATAAAAACGGTTTGTCTCAACTCGCTTATTGGTTCACAGGCGGGATCCTCAAACACGCGAAAGCAGTTACCGCAGTCACGAATCCGCTTGTGAATAGTTACAAACGCTTAGTTCGTAGCGTGCCGCGTTCCGGTGCTACGTGGGCACCTGTTTATGTCACCTACGGTGCCAACAATCGGACGCAGATGATTCGGATTCCTGCGCCGGGACGCGTTGAAAACCGCTTAGGCGATGGGGCAGCAAACCCTTATCTTGCATCAACAGTCCTCCTTGCAGCGGGGCTGGATGGCATCGAAAACCAGATTGACCCTGGTGTGCAAAACGAGGACAACCTTTATGAAGTGTCAGAAGCCGAACTACAACGGCGCGGAATTAATTCTCTACCCCCAACACTTGATGCAGCTGCGGACGCGCTTGAACAAGACGAAGTAATCAAGAACGCACTTGGAACAACGTACGCTGACTACTATATTCAGGTGAAACGCCAGGAGTGGCGCGACTATCACTTGAGTGTCAGCCAGTGGGAAACTGATAATTATTTGGAGGTTTATTGATGTTGGGGATCGCGAGCGCCAAAAAACACCCAAGCAAAAACACTCGTTCCTACAGTAAGAATCGCGAGCGTGGGGAAACACCCAAGCAAAAACACTCGCTCCTACAGCAAGATTATGATAGTGGCAGAAAGGAATAATTTTGATGAAAACGTTATTTAGACTTTTCGGTTTGGCATTTATATGTTTTTTTACTGTTTACATGGTCAGTTGTGGGCAACGTGAAGAAGATGAGGAGGTCGGTCCGACGGAATTGGTGCGTGCAGACCCAAGTACTGATAGCACACCAACCGCTGAACCTCTACCGGAGCCTGCACCTGAGCCTGCACCTGAACCCATTATTCCGGATGGAATGGTCCTGATTATAGAGGGTGAGTTTCAGATGGGTAGCAACGACGGGGCAGCTGATCTGGATGAACAGCCGGTGCATACTGTCCATCTTGACGCGTTTTATATAGACGCGAACGAGGTAACCAACGGCGAATTTAAGGATTTTGTTCTTGCAAATCCAGAATGGCAAAAAGACAGGATTGCTGCGGAATTCCACGATGACAATTACCTACAGGACTGGAATGGGAATAACTTTCCTCTTGGTGAGCGCGACCACCCGGTACGTTATGTGAGTTGGTACGCTGCGATGGCTTATGCTATCTCGGCAGATAAGCGTTTACCGACGGAAGCAGAATGGGAAAAAGCGGCGCGGGGTGGGTTAGAGAAAAAACAGTATCCGTGGGGCAATGGCATTAATTTCAATAGGGCAAACTATGGTAAGAAACTTGGTGAGACAACGCCTGTTGGTGAGTATCCAGCGAACGACTACGGTGTGCATGACATCGCGGGGAACGTGTGGGAGTGGTGCCTTGACGGATATGAGGTCGATTTCTATGCCAACTCTCCGCGCCGAAACCCGACTGCCGGTGCGAATAACGTTGAAGATATTGTGAACAATTTCGAGAATATTGTAGATTTTCGCGTCATTCGGGGTGGCGGGTGGAACAGCGAGCCTGGGTGGTTGCGTGCTTCAAACCGCCACGGAACGAGTCCTGCGTATGGCGGTATCGGTGCGCTTGGATTCCGTTGTGCGAAAAGTGTAGTGCCTTAGCACACACTTATGGTAGATTTTAGAATTAATTAAACACTACAATGGAAGATTCAACCCCCCTAACCCCCCTTATCAAGGGGGAATTATACAATGGAAGATTCAACCCCCCTAACCCCCCTTATCAAGGGGGAATTATACAATGGAAGATTTAACCCCCCTAACCCCCCTTATCAGGGTGGAATTAATTGACGCAAAAATGAAAATTTGCTACGATATGGTTCAAGTAGATGAGGATATCCATTCTTTTCTGCTTTTTGTGTAATGTTAGACTGTTTTCACTTTTCGATAAAGGAGATTACATGAAGATCTTTTCGATAATCACACTCTGTTTAC
Source organism: Candidatus Poribacteria bacterium (assembly GCA_965208735.1). Classification (GTDB taxonomy): domain Bacteria; phylum Poribacteria; class WGA-4E; order WGA-4E; family WGA-3G; genus WGA-3G. Next base: position 1,120,786 of record CBDBPM010000002.1, on the reverse strand, counting down.
TCATCTGTGTAACATTTTCCCATGCCGACCTAATGGACGGACTGGTCTTATACATGCCACTTGACGAAGGGTCTGGTAGCGCAACAAAGGACTTCTCCGCGAACGGTTTTGAAGGTGAAGTGATGGGTGATGCGAAATGGGTTGATGGACAATTCGGACAGGCACTCCAATTTGCGGCTGCTGCAGACCACGTCGTTGTTGAAGACGATACCGCTTTTCATATTGAGGGTGCGATCACACAAGCAGCATGGGTACAACTGGACAGGCTGCCGAGCGCACACGCTATTATTTGCGGTACCCGGCAGAGTGGTGCGACTCGACATATCGGTTTCGGGTTCGGGATGAATCCAGCGAACGGCATCAAAATCTGGACGAACGGTGCGGCTGGTGGATTCAAAGATATCAACGATAACGACACAGCACTGGAGATAGGGAAGTGGTATTATCTCGCCTATACCCATACGGACGAGAATAATGGTTTAGTGGTAATTTATTTGGATGGCGAGGAGACGTACTCCGAAGAATCGGGCAATCCGGTTGCGCCTGCGCAAAACACGAGTGCGGTGACTATTGGCACTTGGGGCGGCGAAGCATGGCCCGGGAGCGTTGACGAGGTTCGGCTTTGGAACCGCGTACTCTCCGCAGACGAGATTAAAGCGAGCATGAACCAAGATGCCGCGTCATTCCTGACACCGGTCGAACCGGAAGGTAAACTCGCCACATCTTGGGCGAATATTAAGATGACCCGATAACTCATTGAGGGCAGGTTTCAGAATCTGCCCTTAAACACACCTGATTTAGATAAGGCGATGAAAGGTTTTCAATCGTCGCCAAGTTTGTGTAACACCTTGATACACACAGAAGTCCAATTAGAATCACATCTATCCGAACCGACAGCCGAAGTCATATCGGATATCGCTGCGCTGGAAGGGGATATTCTTATCCTCGGTGTTGGCGGGAAGATGGGTCCGACACTCGCCAAACAGGCGAAACGCGCAATTGATAGCGCGGGTATTGCTAAAAGAGTGATAGGTGTCTCCCGTTTTTCGACGGCTGGTATACGAGAAGATTTGCATGAATCCGGTATTGAAACAATTGCCGCTGATCTGCTCTCGGAAGACTGCTTGCAAAACTTACCTGACATCCGAAATGTAATTTTAATGGCGGGTAGGAAGTTCGGTTCAACCGATAATGAAAGCCTGACGTGGGCAATGAACGGTTATATGCCCGGACGTGTTGCTGAAAAGTTTCGGGATTCTCGGTTGGTCATCTTTTCAACGGGAAACGTCTACCCGCTGACCTCGGTTTCCCACGGTGGTGCGACTGAGAACTCACCGGTTGCGCCGATTGGCGAGTATGCCCAGTCGTGTCTGAGTCGTGAGCGGATATGTACCTACTTTTCGTCTCAATTCGGGACACCGATGGCGATCTTGCGACTCAACTACGCGATAGATCTCCGTTATGGGATACTGTTGGACATTGCTGAGAAAGTTTATGCCGAAGAAGTAATTTCCCTTCAGATGGGCAATGTGAATGTGATATGGCAAGGTGATGCGAACGCGGTCGTACTGCGCGCTTTCGCGCACTGTCAAAGTCCACCACTGGTTCTGAATGTGACGGGACCGGAGATTGTTTCTATCCGATACCTTGCATCGTGTTTCGGTACGCTTTTCAACAAACTGCTGTGCTTTGAAGGTGAAGAAGCATCAACAGCACTGCTGAGCAATGCCTCTCTGTGTCACCTGTTGTTTGGATATCCACGCGTCTCTTTAGGGCAAATGATTGAATGGGTGGCAGCGTGGGTTCAGGTAGGTGGCACAACGCTCCGTAAACCGACGCATTTCGAGGTGCGCGACGGAAGATTTTAATAGTTGTCAGTTATCAGTACGGTTTTTCTCCGAAAAACCTTTCAGTTTTCAGTTAGGAGACCACCCATTGTAGGGACAAATTTTGTTCCCGTCCCAAGCATTTAACTGATCACTAAAAAAATATAGACAAAAAATGCGAATACTGTTAGCATGTCAAAGTAGTTTTTATCTGATATTTTTCTTTGTCGTCGGTAGTGCTTTGTGTCAACCACATATACCAGCGACTGTTGCATTTGCCTCGGACGTGAGCGGCGATTGGGAAATCTACCTGACAGACACGACTGGAAAACGACCTGTAAATCTCACGCGCAACCCTGCAGCGGATTATTATCCGACGTGGTCGCCTGATGGCACTCAGATCGCTTTTTTTTCACGTCGAGACGGGAATCATGAGATTTATATGATGCAGGCTGATGGCACGCATCAGGAACGTCTAACGCATCATCCAGCAACGGATAAAGCACCTGCTTGGTCCCCTGAGGGTACACGTCTTGCCTTTACATCAAATCGAGGTGGGCACTTCGATATCTTTCTGCTTCACCTCAACAGTGGTGAGGTGGAACATCTCACTGAAAACCTATTTGAAGATGAGGCACCGGGTTGGTCACCCGATGGAAGCAGGCTTGTTTTTCATTCAAAGCGGGAACTCAATTGGGATATATACGTTGTTAATGTAGATAGCGGCGTCGAACAACGACTGACGGATCAACCGCTGATGGACACCTATCCGGCTTGGTCGCCCGATGGGAGTCGGATTGTGTATGCTTCGATGCATGTTGGGGCAGCACTTGCTGACTTTGACCTGTACATCATGGATGCGGTTGATGGTGGGAACAAAAAGGCACTCACCGATACACCTACGGATGAGGCAGTTCCTGCATGGGCACCAGATGGTGATACCATCGCTTTTCAATTTGAGAAAGATGGCAGATGGGTTATCCACCTGATGCGTGCCGATGGGAGTGAACGGCGTGAATTGATTAATAACGGTGCTTGGGCGGCGCAACCGAAATGGTCTAACAGTAGTTCGGACGCACTTCCGGTGATTCCGGAGGTTTTACAAATTCAGCAGTGGGGGAAAATTCGCGCTCCGTAGAATGATAGCGAAGGCGGGGTTCCGAGGGGAAACACCTAAGCAAAAACACCCCGCCAGCGAATGCGAGGGGAAAATTCGAGCCTCGTAGAATGGTAGTCAACAAATGTACCTTTGAAAACGGGCAAAAGCATTTCAAAGCGTTGGAAAATCTGTGAACAAAAAGGAGATATTTTTATGCGTTTCAAGACATTTATATTAGGTGTGCTTTTCACCTTCGGTTTACTGGTCACAATCGGCATGAGTTATGGATATGAACGGGCAATTGAGGCAGAAGCGGCGGATACGATTGAAGCACCGATGGTAGTCGCTGATGATGATACGGCTTCTGGAGGTCAATTTGTGTGGGTGGAAGGGGAACCGCTTACAGGCGGCGGTGGTGAAGGTTGGGTAGAATACAAGCTCCATATTTCGGAACCCGGCACCTACGCACTGTGGGGGAAAGTCATCGCTTGGGATGGCAATAGCGATTCTTTCTGGGTAACCTGGCAACCCGCGGATCCTGACGAAGATGCACAGGCAACTCAGAACACAGAGTTCCGCTGGGGTGTCGCGCAAAGCGACGAGTGGAGCTGGGATAGGATTAACCATTGGTTGGACGGTGGTACATTTGAACGGGAATGGGAGATAGCGGAAGCTGGGGAAACGACCCTCCGTATTGCGGTTCGAGAAGATGCGTGTATGTTGGATGTCATCTACATCACCGACAATCTCTCTGAGGACGAAGCAGATGTTAACCCTCGCGACCCAATTCCAGAAGATTCACTAACGCCTGTTGAACCGCAAGATAAACTTGCTACAACATGGGGTAGGCTGAAAGCGGCCAGATAGTTAATTAAATTAATCTAAACGTGAGTTTGATAAATGTTGGACTTATGTAGCGTCGACTGTTATTTTACGTCATATACGCCACAAACTGGGAAGTTTGTGCTACAATTGACGTCTCTGTGATGCGAAAATAGAACCGCAACACAGCCGAAATGATTAATCAAACTGGCGTTAATCTAATGGCGGGTGGTTCAGCGAAACTGCCCGCGTGTTTCAGGAGACAGGAAGGAGGTATGTGGTGAAATACGGAATACTTTTGACACTGATTATACTAACGGTGTTCTTATGTGGAATTGTGGGACTTCGTGCTGAGGTTGAAATTGCCCTTGAAGCTGAGTTGGCAGACGAGATTGTAGCGCCGATGATAATTGCGGAGGATAGATTGGCATCTGATGGAAAATTCATCTGGGATGATGGGGAACCACTAACGGGTGGTGGTGGTAAAGGTTACGCCGAATTTATCATCAATATTCCCGAACCGGGAGATTACGCGCTGTGGGGACATGTCATCGCCTGGGACGGTAACAGCGATTCGTTTTGGGTGACTTGGCAACCCGCCGATCCTAACGAAGATGCACAAGCAACCCAGAATACAGAATTTCGTTGGGGTGTTGGAGCGGGTGCCGCTTGGCATTGGGACCGCATCAATCATTGGTTAGATGGAGGAACGTTTGACCGGGAATGGGATTTCAAAGAAGCAGGTGAGACAGTGTTACGTATCGGCGTACGCGAAGATGCCACCATGTTGGACGCAATTTTTGTGACGACTAACGTGAAAGCCACGGCAGAGGGTCAAGCAAATGTCCGTCTGCCAACCGATGAAGATCGGAAGATACAAATTGAGGGACTCGCTGTGGAGGCAAAAGGGAAAGCTGCAACCACTTGGGGTTCCTTGAAACGGGCGTATCAATAAGAAAAGGTGGCGTGAACTTACTTTGGGAAGTTTTGAGACGATCAGGTATTTGATACTCAAATCGTTGATATCGCGGTTGTAAGCTGCTGCAATGGACAGTTTTGACAAACCGGTTGTTCTGAAATAGATAGCACTGCTCCGTATAATAGTTAATACGCCACATGTCGAATCCACGTTCAAACTGAACAATGCGATCAGGCGGGCCGAGGCGAAATTCCAATTTCTCCGTTGCTCGCCTATCGCGTTTAACAAGCACGTGTGTCGCATACGCGAGACCTGAAAGAATTCCAGCCAAGGCAATTTTGCCTCTCAATTTGACCGAAAGACTTTCCGCTGTCGGTGTCACCCCACAGATTAGGCATAAAATAAGTGTCGCGGCACAAATTTTTCTTTTTATACAAGAAATTTGAGATAGATTTCGCATTTGTGTACCATTTTGCTGTATTAGACTTGACAAAAACAGTGATTTGCGGGTATCCTAATAGGAATGAATAAAAAAGAATCGCTAATTGCGTCTGCAGTTTGTCGTCTCTGTCTTTCTAATACCAATTCTAATTGACGATTCCTCATTAAAAGGGTCCGCTGTTTTTAGTTATATCCGGTGCGGTTAGGAATGCAGATCGCATTTGGGTGTGTACACCGCGATGCACGTCGCATCTGGGCGAGTACGCCGCAAAAACCGCACCTACCGGGCCTGGGTAGATGGTATAAGTTAGGCAAGCCTCACAAATTTTTAGTTTGTAGAGAAGCAGCGCGTTTTATTAGTGATCAACTTGGAGCGTGATTAGCATGCATTCTAAGGAAGAAACTCCCCAGGCAACAGATGTACCGAACTGTACAACAGATCTCAGTATTGAAGAGGTTAAGCAGGAATTGTACAAGCGGCATCACCCAAGCTTAACATTTCTTGACATAGAGGCTCACGCGAGGACTGTCCATAAAATACGGACCTTGAAACAGAAACATAACGTTGTGATGCTTGGTCATAACTATATGGAGCCGCTTGTTTTTGGATTGTCTGAAAAAGAGGAGCAGGGTGATTCACTCGGCTTGAGCATGTTCGCTGCGAAAACAGAAGCTCCGTATCTAATTTTTAACGGTGTACCGTTTATGGCGGAGACAGCAAAAATTTTGAATCCAAGCAAAACGGTGTTAGTTGCCGACAAAACAGCGGGGTGCTCGCTCGCGGATAACTTCGGTGCTGAAGATGTTAGGGAACTGAAAACCCTCTATCCGGGTGCGCCGGTGATGATCTATATTAATAGTTATGCGGACGCGAAAGCAGAATCGGATATCTGCTGTACATCAGCGAATGCGGCACACATTGCCAAATCAATGCCCGGTGATACACTGATCTTTGTGCCAGATATCTTCTTCGCACAGAATTTGGAGGAAGAACTGAAAGACGAGAAAAATGTCGTCTATCCGGGCAAAGACAACACCGCACGCGGCGCAGTTTGTGAAGTCCATGAGAAGTTCACACTTGATGATCTTCTCGGCATCCGTGAATCCTTTGAAATCCCGAAAGGACATGCCCATCGTAAGTTGTATGCGCACTGGGAATGCCGTCCGAATGTTTTAAAGGAAGCAGATTTTTACGGCAGTACCAGTCAGATTATGAAGGATATAGCGGAACGTGTTGCAGCGAACCAATTGCAACGTGCCTTTGTTGCTTCGGAATGTGAGTTAACTTCTAACCTTGCGCAGGAATTTCCAGAAGTCCAATTCTGGACGGCATGCTCTGTCCGATGTTCACATATGGCACAGGTGAGTTTGGGCAAAATAGCGAACATCTTAGAGGCGATTGACAGGGATGAGGCCCTTGATGAGTATGAGATTACGCTGAGCCCTGAGACTATAGAAAAAGCCCGGATACCAATTGAGCGAATGCTCGAAGCGAGTGTGTAGTAGTTATCAGTACGATTTTTCTGCGAAAAATCTTTCAGTTGTCAGTTGTCAGTACAGTTTTCTCTGACGACTGACAACTGGTAACTATCTAAAAGCGCGTAATGAACGAGACGCGGTGTGCGTTGCCGACATAAGCATCAGGTACGAAAGCGTAATCAAACTGGAAGTCGATATTTGCTAACATGTCTTCACCGCTGCGTCGTACGCCGATACCGAGTGATAACCCATCGCTCGGATTTTCGTTTAGACCGATTCGATATCCGAGGCGTGCAGCGATACTCTGGTAAAACCAGCGCTCTACGCCGACATGGAAACTCGGATTTGCATCAAGAAGCGGGAGATGTGCGTCTGCGACCAACGCCCATACTTCGTGTGCTGGCATTGGTTCATCTGTCTCTGTTTCTGTAGCAGGTTGCTCCCACATTCTGTAAGCGAGTCCTGCTCGGAGTGCTATGGGCAAGTTTTCCCCACCGTCTAAGACCCCTGCATTTTGGACAGCGACCCCAATACCGAGACGATTGTCAAGCAAGCGTGCGACCAATCCGACATCGGCAGCGACCCCGAAGGCGTTTTGAATGTCCAACTGCTCTGAAATTATCTTCGCTGTAGCTCCGACTGATATTGCCTCACCGAGTGGATAAGCGAGAGATAAACCTGTAGCGAACCCACCAACCGTTACGGTGCTATCCGGATCTTCCGTTGGTCCTTGCCGGCGTTCAATTTCTGTGAAACTTCCGAGGAAACTTGCGCCCCAGACGAGCCGTTCTATGCGTTGTGCGTACCCGATGGTTTGGTTGTTAATGTCGGCGAACGAGAAGTGTTGCATTGCAGTCAGTTCCCGGTCGTGAACAGCGGTTAACCCGGCAGGATTCCAAAAGATGGTATTAATATCGTTGGCAAGTCCAGCGAAAGCGCCGCCTAATCCTGCGGGTCGGCTGCCACTTTCAATTTTCAAGAAAGCGGCACCCGTCGTCCCAGCGCCATCGTGGATATCAGCTGCGTATACGGTTGAGACAGCTGCGGTTATTATGAGAAGTGCCATTACGATTTGAACGGCTCCCCTTTTCAGCATCATGAATTCTCCTTATCCTAACTTTTTGATATCTGCTTGGACGTAGGTATTTTTTGTGTTTTTTCTGAGTGAGCGGGGTTACAAACCCCGCCTGCAAGGTTTAGTCAACAACAAGTACCTTACCGACAGCGTTCGCGCTATTTCCTGCTGCATTGACGGCTTCTAAACGGAAGATGTAGAGTCCTCTTGCGACAGGTGTGCCTGCTTGGTTCTCCAAATTCCATTTAACCAATTGATCGTTGCGCTGTCCCGAAACAACGTCGGGATAGGTTTGTGATAGCACCATGTCACCACTCCAATCATAGATGCTCAAAGTGAGTTCGATCGTCTCCCCGAGTGGTACATTGACATCAAAGGAGAAGAAAGCGACATCTCGTTGTGAAAGGCGGAGCGGATTTGGCCACCCAAATGTTGAACCGCGGAAGGTGAGAGACACAGACATCGTGTACTTTCCGATATCATAAACGGCGTAATTGCCTGCATTATCTGTGACGCGGACATCTAAATCGTATTCACCGGACCGCGTCGGCAAGTAGTCAATTGACCACCGGCTCCACGGTTCTTCTTGTGCGTTACTGTCATCAACAGCAGGGACTGCGTCAATTGGCTGATCGTCGGGACCGGTACCTACAATTTCGACGAGCCAGACCCCCGAAGCGGGAACTGGCATTTCGCCTTCACCGATTCGCTGTGTGCCTGCGGGGTCAGAGGTTGTGCCTTCTAACGGTAGAGGTTCATCAGTTAACTCGGTTTCGCCGCCGTCACTGGTTACAGTGGCGGTAGGTTCACCTGTTTCATAGAGAAATTCCGTTGTAATGGAATCGGTTGGTGCGAATCCGAGAAGTTCGGAGTCGTTTCCAACGCTCATAACCGTGACCTGATAACTTCCTTGAAATGATAACCCATCGGATTTGAAGATGATGGTGTCGACCCCGTTTTGCTGCGTATTCCCAGAAAGTTCCGAACCATCCGGTCGCCTCACAATAATTTTTGACTGCGCGAGGTTGACCCCCAAGCCTGTGTCAAAGATATTTGCCTGTATGACGACACCACCGGTTGTAGAGACTGCAGTCGGGTAATTGTCTGCGTTGATGTCAGTGAGGAGTGGTACCTCATTGATGAGCAGGGTGCCAGCATCAATCATTGGCGGACTGGTATCATAAACGAAGACTTTTTCATAAGGTTCATCGTCGTTCCCCGCTCGGTCTTTGGGGGTAATGGTAATTCGGTACTCTCCATCAGCGGAGCCGTTGTCTGCGAGTGGTACGGTGAGACGGAAAGTAAGGTTATCTTGTCCATCGTCGTCAACTCGCCCTGAGATTTCGGATGCGTTCGGCGATAATCGCTCAAAAGTTAGCCACTCCTCGTCGAGATTTTCCCAATCAATACCGGATGTATCATCGGTGAGGTTGACGCGAATCTCTGTCAGCGAATTATTAACCCCCGCTTGCGCGACGACCAGATCAATGACATCATCGCTGTCAATTTCGGGTGCTTGTGTATCATACATGAAGGTCAATCGCTGAACTTCACCGCTCCGACCGGAAGCACTGATTGGCGTAAACTCAATCGTATAGCGACCGTCCTCGGAGCCATCAGTGGCGAGGGGACGAACCAGATTATAGATTAATCTGCCAGACGCGCGCTGTTGCTGTCCAGCAACAACTTGGTCCCCCGGATTTAAGAGACGTAGCGTCGAGAGATGGTTTTCATCATCCGTTTCAAGTTCCACTTCTATCTGCTCAATTTCTTCATTCGTGAACGCCTCGTCTGCTGGTGCTGTAACGGGTTCTGTTGAAACGATTGCTGGCAAGGATCTTGACAGCTGGAAACTCCGTTCAAAGACGGTTGCATCTCCGTTCCCTGCACGGTCAACGGCGCGAACTCGGATGATGTATCGTCCATCCTCAACGAGTTGATTTGTGCTAAGCGTTAGTGCTGTTGTGCCGTTACTGACAAGTTCACCTGATATTTGCTGCCCACTGGGGTTAACCAATGTCACCAGAGTCGTTGTCCAGTCGATACCGCTACCGCCTTCATCATTGAGTGTTACCTGTACCTGTGTGATATCCTCGGTGAGGAGTGAACCATTAGCAGGGACTGTGCTAACAAGTGTTGGTGCTTGGGTATCATAAACGATCTGGTGTTCAACAGTGAAGGCGTTTCCAGCTTTATCTGTCAATTCAACAGCGACGGTATACTCACCATCCATGCTGCCATCGAGGGGTAGTGGCTGATCAAGTGTGAAGAAGAGTTGGCTATTAGTATCGTTAGTCAGCTGTGCGGGTACTAAATTACCACTTGCATCGCGTAGGGTGACTTTCTGGTCCGACAACTCAAGTTCTGCAGGACCGACATCTGCGACTGTGAAGTGAAACTGCGTTAGACTCTGACTGATATAAGAGACTGGTTGACTTAAGTCAATTGGGTCGGCCCCTATTATCTCTGGTTCTTGCGTATCATAAATGAATTCACGATAAGCAGTGCTGCCCTGACGACCAGCTTTATCAACGGGGTAGACATATACGCTGTATCGTCCATCTGTCGTGCCATCCGTTGTGAGCGTTATGGGTTGCCAAATAAGTAGATTTACCCCATTGGAACCAGTTGCACCGGCGACGATTGTGTTACTGGCATCTACCACGGTAATATCCGACCCGTCACTACCAAAGGATAACCCTGTCTCTGTTGGGTCGAGGAGTTCCGCTCCAATGATCATGTTGCTGGCGTTGACATAAGCGATGTCGCCGCCAGCGACTGTCTCGATGTCGCCTATAATAATAGAACTCACACTCGGCAGCGGTATATCCAGAATGAAGGTGTAATTGATAGGCGCAGTAGGGACATTACCAGCGACATCTCGTGGTGTGACAGAGAGTACATACGTGCCAATCTGGTTCAATTCAAGGAAACTGGCGGTCATCTGAGATGTACCATCATCTTCCAATGTCAGTGGAATTTCTACCGTTGTAGGTTCACCAGCGTCATCAGTAGCATCAGTATTCAGGAGCGTAACCACGGTATTCGCGAAATCAACTCTTGTGGCTTCGTCAAATTGGAGGGTAATACTGCTGATAGGTTCCAAAATCTCAGCAACCTCTTGCGGGACCAGTTCTACTGGCACTTCGGTATTTGCCGTGACTGAGGCGAGTTGAGGCACTTGAGAATCATAAATCAAGAGATGCTCTAAATCTAAGGTATTACCGGCTTTGTCAATGAGGGATAACTTGACTATATAAGTGCCATCGACACTTCCATCTCGAGCGAATGGGGCGGACAGTGTCAAGTAGAGCTGATTTGTTAACTCGTCATAAGTCAACGTCGTAGGCACAGTACTTCCAGAACTGTCTATCAACTCAATGGTTTGTGCTTCCAATAGCAGATCGGCGGGTCCGACATCTTCAACAGTGAATACGAGCTGGTTCAAGCCTTGGCTGATATAAGATGCGGGTTGACTCAACACTGTCGGGGAAGCGGCAGTGATACGCGGGTTTTCAGTATCATAAATGAACTGCCGATAGACGACATCGCCTTGTCTGCCTGCCTTGTCAATTGGGGTGACTGCCACAGTGTACCGACCATCAGCACTGCCATCGGTTGGGAGTGATATAGGTTGCCATATCAACTGATTTTCGCCATCTGTGCGGGTTTGACCTGGGACAACTGCGCCTGAAGGGCTCGTCACAACAATGCTGGAGCCGCCTTCGCCTAAAACCAAGCCAATACCGGTAGTATCCATTAGGGTGGCGATTATCGTAGCACCACTACCATTGATGAAAACAACATCTTCACTTTTACCACCTATCACAAGAGAGTTAACACTCGGTAATCCTAAACTTAGAACAAGCTGGTAATTAATGGCACCGGTTGCAACATTTCCTGCTATATCCTGTGGCGTGACAGATAGCGTATAGGTTCCGACTTGGCGTAAGTTGAGGAACCTCACCGTGAGTTGAGATATACCATCATCCTCCACCGTGAGTGGAATTGATGCCTCATTTGGACCTACTAACGTGATCGCCGTATTAGCAAAATCAACTTTCGTCGTTTCGTCAAATTGGAGCGTGATGCTGCTAATAGACTCAGAAATTTCCGCAACTTGCTCTGGCAAGAGTTCCAAAGGCGACTCTGTGTCCACGATGACAGCGGAAAGCCGTGGCACTTGCGAGTCATAAATTAAGGCGTGTTCCAAATCCAAAGTATTACCGGCTCTGTCAATGAGGGATAACTTGACTGTATACGCGCCATCGACGCTTCCATCTCGAGCGAACGGGGCGGACAGTGTCAAGTAAAGTTGATTTGTCAACTCGTCGTAAGTCAACGTTGCAGGCACAGCACTACCAGAACTATCTATCAACTCAATGGTTTGTGCTTCCAATAGCAGATCTGCGGGTCCGACATCTTCAACAGTAAATACGAGTTGGTTCAAGCCTTCACCGATATAAGACACAGGTTGACTCAACACTATGGGAGACGATTGGGTGATACGCGGGTTTTCAGTATCGTAAATGAACTGTCGATAAACGACATCGCCTTGTCTACCTGCTTTATCAATAGGTGTGATTGCCACAGTATATCGACCATCAGCACTGCCATCGGTTGGGAGTGATATAGGTTGCCATATCAACTGATTTTCGCTATTTGTGCGGGTTTGACCTGGGACAACTGTTCCTGAAGGGCTCGTTACAACGATGTTTGAACCGCCTTCGCCTAAATCAAGCCCGGTGCCGGTAGCATCCACCAAAGTGGCGATTATTGTAGAATCGCTACCGTTGAGGAATACGACATCTCCAGTCTGTCCGCCTAATTTAACAGTGCTTACACTCGGTAAAACGAGCACGAGTCGAAACGAGTATTGTACCGCACCTTGTGCAACATTGCCAACTATATCTTGTGGTGTGACAGACAAGGTGTACAATCCAGTTTGTGTGAGTTCAACAAAGCGTGCGGTAAGTTGCGTAGACCCGTCAGCCGAAATATTGAGCGAAATTGGTTGGCTATCGGGACCGACCAAGTCGACCGCTGTGTTGGTAAAATCAACTCTTGTTGCTTCCTCAAATTGAAGCGTAATACTACTGATAGGTTCCGAAATCTCAGTAATTTCCTGTGGTACAAGTTCGGTTGACGATTCAGTGTTTACTGAGACGGAGGTTAATCGAGGGACTTGAGAATCATAAACGAAGGTTTGCTCGGAATCTAAAATATTCCCTGCTTTGTCAACAAGAGAAACCTTTACAGTGTATTCGCCATCTGCGCTGCTATCTTGAGCGAGCGGTGTGTCAAGCGTGAGATACAAATGACTATTTATCTCATCAAACGTAAGTGTGGCATCGATAGACGTGCCTTGGAGACCGGTGAGTTCTATCGTCTGTTCTGATAACTCTAAACCGGCGGGTCCTACATCTTCAACGGTGAACTGAAGTTGTGTGAGGTCACTGATATAGGTAGCGGGTTGATTTAATGACACCGGTGTAGCAGCAGTGATGTGTGGTTCCTGTGTATCGAAAACGAACTGCCGATAGACGACATCGCCTTGTCTTCCGGTTTTGTCTTTCGGTGTAACGGTGACGGTATATCGACCATCAGCACTGCCATCAGTGGGGAGAACTATGGGAGTCCACATCAATTGATTTGTCCCATTGGAGGTCGTAATACCGGGAGCGGGCAGCCCCGATTCAGTAGTGACGGTGATCGTTGAACCGCCATTGCCCAAGTCCAATCCAGCACCACTCAAGTCTGCGAAGGTGGCGACTATGCTCGTGGCATCGCCGTTGACGTAAACGATAGTGCCGAGTTTACCGCCAATAAGTACCGAAGTGACTGTAGGCAAAGGCACATCGACCCGTAACCGGTAGACAAAGGGCACTGAGCTTTGGTTCCCTGCCAAGTCTTGCGGTGTAATTGCGAGTGCATACTCACCGAGCTGCGTCAGGTCTTGGAAATCAAGTGTTAGGACGCTTTGCCCATCATCAGACCGATTAACAAGGATGCTTTCGCCAGCCGGATTGGTAAGTGTAACATTTGTATTAATGAAGTCAATCCCACTAACGGCACCTTCTTGCGTATTCTCAAAAGTTACGACGATTTGTGAAAAGCCTGTGGCAAGGGTTGTAGTGCTATCTGTGGAAAGTTCCAATTGAGATTCGGTTGCGACCTGTATGCTTTCAATTGTCGGAAATTGTGTATCAAAAAGGAGGTGGAATTGCCGTGCAAAACGCCGTCCAGCAAAATCGACGAATAGTGCAGTTATGGTGTATTGCCCATCAGCACTGCCATCGCGTGGAAGGACTTCATCTATATTCCAAGTTAGCGAATTATTGACTTCATCATGCTCAAGCCCGGTTTGTGTGATAAGACGCCCTTGAGGGTTTCTAACACTCAACACTGAGGCATCAAAGTTAATACCGGATCCGACGTAATTACTGAGTTCAGCAGTAACAGTTGTCAAATCATTGACAGCGTCAGTCTCAGGGATTGTTAGCTGAATTTCGGGGAAACTACGACTCACGAGATAGAATTCGCGTTGAACGGTAACACCGACGTTTCCGGCTAAGTCAGTCGGGGAGATTTGGATTGTGTAGGTGCCGTCATCTGAACCGTCTAAGGCGACGGGTTTGGCGAGTGTCAAAGTTGCTGCATTCGTCCCGTTACTCGTCAGATTCACAGGGACTGGTACTGCCTGTCCATCGACCTCGCGAGTGAGTTGGAAGTCGCTCAGAATGAAATCTATGCCGCTGGTTGCTTCATCAAGTACGACCCGAACTTCGGAGAGTTGTGAGACGGAGGCATTGGCAGCTGGCACGGTAGAGACGAGTGCGGGGATCTGCGTATCGTAGACGAAATCGTAGTTGTAGGTTTTCGTATTGCCGAGCGTATCGGCAGATTGAACGTTGAGTGCATAGCGTCCGTCTTGGCTGCCATCTCGGTTTACCAGTGGCGTTTCTAAAAGGTAAGCTAATTGGTTGCGTTCCCTTACGCGAATAGTGCGTCCGGGAAGTGTGTTAATCTGTCCACCGGTTGCTGTTGTTCCGAAAGTAACGCGAATATCTTTGTCCAGATCGACCCCAACACCGGCATCATCAAACGTTGCGACAATCTGCGAAAGCGGTTGTGCGTGGTAAATCGTATCTTGATTGAGTGTAAAGGGAGAATCTTCTGCGGAACCTAAGGTGACAAGCGGTGGGAGATTATCAAAAATAAAAGGTATCAGTAAGGATCCCGTCTCGTTGCCCGCCTTATCTTTTGCGTTAATCTCAATTGTATATGTACCGTCCATGAGACCGTCCCGCGCCAGGAGCGGTGAGAGGAGTGTCCAACGGATTTTATCCGCAGCGGGTTGTGTCTGCTGTCCTAAGACATCAGTACCCTCGGGTCCAGTGAGCTGAATTGTGGAATCGGAAAGACTGAGCCCGTCCTGAAGGTTATCGCTGAGTGTTGCCTCAACATAATTCGTCCTTGTGTTAACACCGCCACCGGGGGTAAACGCGCCATCTGATGTGGCGACCTTCGTCAAATTCGGTGCGACATTGTCAAAGGTGAAATTTACTATTTTTTCAGCGGTGTTTCCGGCTCGATCAGCAACAGCGATTGAGAGTGTATACCGTCCGTTTTCGGAGGCTGTGTCTAAAGGGTTGCCTAACGCGAGGGTAGATGTTGAGGCATCGTAGCTGATGTCCGCATTTCTGGTAACATTTCGTTGATTTTTTAGCTTAATCTCGCTTTGATCGGAAGCGAGGTCAAGTGGTGTTCCGCCCGCGGCATCTGCGGTCACTTTAATCGATTGGATCGGAACATTGACGAAACTGCCATTAATAAGCCGTAGGTTATCATTATCATTAGCAACAATACTGGATATGATAGGTGCTACTGTATCAATCGTAATCGGGGTTGTATCACGATTGCTGGCATTCCCTGCCTTGTCAACGACTGAAAGGCGTAGGACATACTGTCCGTCTGGAAATATATTTCTACCTCTACCGCCGCCGTCCCAACGGTAGGTATGGTTACCATCGTTTTCGGATAGATCCACGGGTTGTCCGAATGGTGTGTTGGTACCATCCGCCCTGCGAAAAAATCCTAACTGACTCTCTTTAACATCCTCGTTTATGCTATAAAAGACATCAACCGTATCAAGGACTCGGTCCCGGTTCGGTGAGAATGCAGTTTCACCTACACCAATGGAAATCTCTGGCGCAGTTTTGTCCAAGGTTGCTGATGTTTGAGTTGAAACGTCGTAGCCGGTAAGTTCAACCCGAATCGTGTAGGTACCATCTGGAAGGTTACCACCATCCCAAATATGAGTTATTGTCTGATTTCCCGGTGCGCCGTTCTCTTCATCACGAGCAGCAATGGAAACGCCCCGGCCAACAACCGTAATGGTATACGGATAGGGCCCATTGGCCCCGTCATCACTTACCGAAAATTCGATGCGTAACTGTTGATCGTTCCCGTTGAAAAACTCATCACCTTCTACGGTATCACCAACAGACACAGTGACAGTTTGTGCCCAAGCGTTGGTAGCGACCATTAAGACTGAAAGACATAAGAAAATCTGGGTTATGAAAGCAAGTTTCGGGAACCTGCAAGTTTCGTTGAAGGCGAGAAAATTCACGAAAATAGAACGGATTGGCGATTTAGTGGGTGGTTCATTTTCGGACTTGTGTCGGTTTCGATTTTTGTGTATCGGCTCGTAGGTAACACCGTACATATTATTTATTTTTGGCACTCGTTTCTCCCTGCTTGTTGCGAGTCCGAAAGATTGCAAAGGTTCGGTGCTTCGCGTTGATTCACAAATGTTCCGGGCAGGTTCGGCACACCCTACTCCGGTGTTGACACCTCCACTATTCAATGCAACACGCGGCATTTCGACAGTGTGTTCACACGTAAAGACTACACTGGCACGCTTTTGGCATTGAAGGGAGTGTGTCGAGAACTTCTCCGTATTTGTTAAATGTTTCTGACGCTTTAACTTTATGCTCTTGGGGCGTAGACGAATCCCCTTTAATCTTCATTAGACGCAAAAAATTCAATTAGGTTGATAAAAATTACAGAAAAACGCGAGGCATGTGATACTGCTACAGAGCGCGGGGGTAAGCCGCGCCTGCAGCTTATAGAAATAAGATTTAGCCGATGTCGCCATTGGCAACCATTGTCAACAAAGCCGAGTCGTCAACTGTGAGCGGCAAATCAATCTTTGCACGTCGTCGGCTCGACTCATACGTTGCGAATATGAGTTCTGTCCCTTGAATTGCCTTCCGTCCACTGAGTTCTGGCTCACGTCCGGTCTTAATACTGTCAACAAGGTCAAGGACAGAGAGAACGGTGTCATCACCTTTCGGAATGTCGCTTAAATCAGGGGTTTCCCATTCGTTAGACCCTGCACGCAACATGCGGACAGGTGCGCCACCACCGACATCAATAATCCCTTCAGTGCCGATGAGTCGATTTGCGAACCCGCTTAAAGAGACGCCGCCGGTCGTTAATAAACCTTCCACACCGTTCTTCCAGCGGAACCACGATAGGCCGCTTGTCTCAACTTGCGTTCCGAAGACGAGCCTTTCTGCTGCTACATCTATTTGACCGATTACCCAGTCAACAGGTTCGTCATTATTGTAAAACAGGAACATATCAAACCAGTGTGTTCCCCAGTCAAGCAAATTAGGACACGAACCTTCAAGTCGGCGCAGTTCACCAATTGCGCCTTCGTTTGCCAATTGTTTCGCTTTGATGAATTGTGCGCCAAAACGACGTTGATGGCAGAAGGTTATCACGACATCGTTATCCACACACGCCTGATAGAGTGCTTTGGCATCGCCCCATGTTGGTGCCATCGGTTTTTCAGAATGGATGGCTTTAATGCCGCTGTTGGCGGCAGCGATGACCATGTCCCTGTGGAGTGCGATCCATGTGCAAACGCTGACAAAATCGAGCGATTCTTTATCCAACATCTCTTGATAGTTTTCGTAGGTGTTGGGAACTTCAAACTGCTCTGCAAAGTCTTTTCGTGCGTTTTCAACAGGGTCTGAGCACGCGACGATTTCAACATCTGGAGATGCCTGATAGCCGCGGGCATGAGAGCGTCCACGCCCTCCACAACCGATAATGCCTGCTTTAAAAGTTGCCATTATAAATTTCCTTTCGGCGCGATTCGGAGATCGTGCCTACAATTGTTTAATACAATTGGCTGTTTAATGCAATTGGCTCAAAAGTGTGTCATCTAAATCGATGCCGTTAGCGAGATGTGCTTCCCGTTGCCGGTAAGCGCGCTCACCGGGGATAAGGATCTCTGTAATTCCTGTTTCACGTCGATTTTCCTTGACGCGTGCAATGAGTTTATCGACCTCGGTTTTGAATTGCGTCAATGGCACAAAAGTTGTTGGGTCAATCGCAATAATGAGTAAACCGTAGTTTGTACCCGGGAGTGGGATTGTCGCGGCGTTGACTAACGCACCGGCGAGGATTTGTGTGATGAGTGCCAATCCAAACCCTTTATGTCCACCGAAGGGACGGACGCTTCCCTTCAGTGCTGCGTCGGCATCTGTCGTCGGTTCACCCACGGGATCAAACGCGATGCCTTCAGCAATTGTACCACCCTGGCGCATAGTAAGGAGGAGGTCTCCATTGGTAATCGCGGCGGTAGACATATCAAATAAGATTGGAACTGTATTGGATGGAATTCCGACGGCGATCGGATTTGTTCCTAAAATGGCTTCCGTGCCGCCTTCAGGGGTAATACGGGGCAGACAATCAGCAAAGAGCAACCCGATAACATCTGCTTTCCGTGCCATATCGACATAGTACCCTGCCATGCCACAATGCGATGTGTTATAGACGCCGACGATACCTGCTCCGTTGTGTTTTGCGTGTTCAATGGCAAGTTCCATTGCCCGATACGCGACGAGGTAACCGGGTTGGTTCCTTCCATCAACCCGAATGCATTGTCCTGCCTCTTTGTCAACCCGAATGTCAGTGCGTTCGCCCGGTTCATAACGACTTTTAATTCCAGGTAATCGGATAAAGCCGTGTGTTTTTCGTCCACGGAGTTCGGCTTCTAATAGTATATCGGCGATAATTGCGGCATCGGCTTCGGACATCCCGCTTTCTGTCAAAAAGGTCTCTGCGAGTTTTCGCGCACCATCAACGGAAATACGCACGTTGTTGCTCCATTTCTTTAAACGAACTAATATAACGCAAGTTGCTACTTATGTGATTTTAGACTCACGAACACCGTTTTTGCGAAAAATTTGGAGAGTTCTGCGTCATTTTCGGAGAACCCGAACAGGCACAACCTAACAGGTTATGCTACAAAGTAGCAATTTAGGTTAACTATAGTAAAGTTTAGAATTAATTGGGCACTCTCAAACAGTCTGAATACCTATAACAGGCATTCAGACTGGCACAAACTGGAAGTTTGTGGTACGAATGTGTCTATTTATTTTTAGGATTCACTATAATATACTATAGTTTGGATAATTTTCAGCGGAGCAGGTAACCAAGAAGAAACACTCCAGCATAAACTCCTTCCTCGGTCCCCAGTCTCGGTAGGTGCGGGGTCGAGGCGGTTATTTTCCCTAAAATTGACACCTACATTTGTATTTTTATTTTTGAACTCATGTACAAAAAAACGCCCCAATGTCAATGGTTAATTAGCAGATCGGGGCGTTTTATTTTTGAATAACAAATTTTGGCTTTGAGTTTCGCCAAAAAGCGTTTTGCTGTGTGTCCTACTTCAGGATAACCATCCGTCGGGTTGCAGCAAAGTCTGGTGTCTGGAGCGTATAGAAGTAGATACCACTCGCGACGCGCTCGCCAACCGAGTTCTTACCATCCCAATACGCTGCTGTCGCAGGTGTCATGTACGAGCCTGTCGGCTTCAGACCTAAATCCAGCGTCCGAATTAGATGACCCGCAATATTGTGAATATGGATCGACACTTCAGTCGATTTGCTCAGCTGATACGGAATCCATGTTTCAGGGTTGAAGGGATTCGGGTAGTTCTGCGCAAGGATCGTGTCCTTCGGCTGCACGTCGCCAACATTCAGTTGCAGACTCAGGAATGCATTACGAATGTCAGCAGTTGAAACGGTGCGTTGGAAGGGACCGGAGACGATATTTCCGCGTTCGTCGTAAAGTGCGACTTCGAGTTTATCGCCAGCTTCAACAACGCTCTTACGGTTGAGGTCTGCCCAAACAGCGGATGAACGTCTGGCGTTGCTTGTAACATTCTCCGTGGCGATAATGCCAGTGCGAAGGTTTTCAGCGACGAGCGTGTAAGCCGTGCCAGTATGCATGCCTTGGATATCGCTGGTAACCACAAACGCCCATGCACTCTTGAAGGTGGAGAGGGCAGGTGCAGCAGCAACTTCAACTTCGGCAGGTTCTTCTTTGGCTGCGGGTTCCTCAACAACTTCTTCTTCAGCTGCGGGTTCTTCCTCGGCTGCGGGTTCCTCAACAACTTCTTCTTCAGCTGCGGGTTCTTCCTCGGCTGCGGGTTCCTCAACAACTTCTTCTTCAGCTGCAGGTTCCTCGACGACAGGTTCCTCGACAACGGGTTCCTCGACGACAGGTTGGTTATCCCATGCCTTACCGGTGAACTTCACCATGCCACCAGCTGGTGTATTGACGATATAACCCATGCCACCGTCAATGCCAAAGCCATCACTTTCATCAGCGATGGTGTAACCGATGAAACGCTGCGTTGTGCTATCCAGTTGGATGACGACCGTTGCACCGAGCATGTCTGCCAACGATTTCGCGGTATACGGCTCTTCCGGCATCAACGGAATAGAAATCATGTTCAAACCGGGCTCAAGAGTAACATCAAAACCGTATTCTTCTGGTGCCATTGGTTCTTCAACAGCCGGTTCTTCCTCAACAGCTGGTTCTTCTTCAACAGCCGGTTCTTCCTCAACAGCCGGTTCTTCTTCAACAGCCGGTTCTTCTTCAACAGCCGGTTCTTCTTCAACAGCCGGTTCTTCTTCGGCAGCTGGTTCTTCTTCAACAGCTGGTTCTTCCTCAGCAGCCGGTTCTTCCTCAGCAGCCGGTTCTTCCTCAGCAGCCGGTTCTTCCTCAGCAGCCGGTTCTTCTTCAGCGGCTGGTTCTTCTTCAGCGGCTGGTTCTTCCTCAGCGGCTGGTTCTTCCTCAGCGGCTGGTTCTTCTTCAGCGGCTGGTTCTTCCTCAGCAGCCGGTTCTTCTTCAACAGGTGCTTCTTCAGCAGCCGGTTCTTCAGCGACCTCTTCGGTAGGCACCTCTTCAGCATCTTGACTGTAACTTACTGTTGTAAACGTCAGACATATCAAAATAGCTAATACAGAAAAAAGAATTTTCCCGTTAAAAAGCTGGTCTTTCATAAGACGCTCCTTTATTGCGTTGACTTGTTTGTTTCTACCTTTCGGTATACGTTTAGATACCTCGTTTGAGGTTCACCAAAAATTTGGCGCACTATCCCGAGAAACATAAAGGTAAATCGCGAAACGTGGCATCCTTACAAAGATAAGTTTACTTTAATGTCAAAACTTTGTCAAGTAATTTGTCACTTATTCCATTTTTTAGAAAATTCTTGGTAAAAAGTGTCGCGTGAAAAAAATGTAGGAAAGCCTGGTAAGTTATGGTAGAATACCTCTGTAGACTAAAGTTTGGACAATCTTTATACACCCTGAAAACCTATTCTTGTAGATGCGCTTTTCACTGTGCAGAAGTACCCAAGGAGGGACTACAGATGGCGAACCAAAAACACGATCTGATTGAATATCCCATTCAGGATAACGTTCGGTTAGAGGCATATTGGCGCGATGATGCAGGCGGACGCGGTCCGGCAGCATCCTTGTATGTCTACGACGATGAGATTATGCGTTTTGACTGCTTCGGTGGTGATAATGGGCATTGCCACTTTAATTTGCGACAGACACGCGGTAGGCGGTGGATGTATCCAGAAGGCTCGTTCCAAGATCATATCCAACAGAGCCTGTTTGATCTCCGCACAAATCTAACGTTCTGTCTCCAAACCCATCAAGACGAGCGGGTTCAGGAGGTAGAGATAGAACAGGAAAGTTTAAGACAGGCAGCCCAGCGGATAGAAGCACACTTGTTAGTGCTTGCTGAAAAACTGCAGAGCGATGCCGCATGAAAGTCGTGACGGCGGCGGAAATGCGCCAAATTGATCAGGACACTATTGGAGTTATAGGCATTCCCGGCATTGTTCTTATGGAGACGGCTGGGAGTGCCATTGTCCGCGCGATTGAACAGCATTATCCGACATCGCAACGGATCGGCATTCTTGTTGGCAAAGGCAATAACGGTGGCGATGGGTTAGTCATTGCGCGTCAACTTGCCCACGCAGGGCGCGACGTGTTTATTTTCCTTGTTTCCGCACCAGATAGCTTCACTGGTGAAGCAGAGATTAATCTTCAGATTGCGAAACGTTTAGGGTTACAAATTGAGGAAATCCTGACGGACACGGGGTTTTACGGCACAGGGACTGTGCCTACTACCTTAGCGAGTTGTGAACTCTTTGTGGATGCGATTTTCGGTACGGGGCTGCGCGGAACAGTTCGCGATCCAATTGCCACTGTAATCAATGCCATTAATAGTCTCGCTACACCTATTCTTTCTGTTGATTTACCGTCGGGTCTGGATGCGGACACAGGACACCCATTAGGCACTTGTGTGAGAGCAGATAGAACGGTAACAATAGGCTTGCCTAAAAGAGGATTATTGGTACATCCGGGTGCTGAATTCGCTGGAAAACTGGAAGTCGTTGACATCGGTTTTCCAGAACAGGTTATAGATGCACAAGGTATCAAGGTCAACTGGACAACGATGGCACAAGCCTCACAATGGGTGCCGCCGCGTTTGCCAGCGTCTCACAAAGGAACTTATGGGCGCGTTCTTGTCGTTGCTGGCTCGACAGGTATGACAGGTGCAGCAGCCCTTGCGAGTGAAGCGGCTTTGCGCGCCGGTGCAGGGTTGGTGACCCTCGCAATTCCGAAACATCTCAACCCAATCTTAGAAGGTCTTTTGCCTGAAGTAATGACACTCCCACTGCCAGAAACGGATGCTGGCAGCCTATCTGTATCCGCCACCTCAGCCATCCTTGAATTCGCGGAAAAGACGAAATCTGTGCTCGCAATAGGACCTGGGCTTTCCCAACACCCCGATACAGTTGCCCTTGTTCAGCAACTGGTACGTGAGAATCGGGAACAGGAGTTGGGCAGATGGATGGTTGTTGACGCGGACGGTTTGAACGCCCTCTCGCAAGCCCCAGAAGTTATCTCATTATTAGATAAAGAGGCGATCCTCACACCACATCCGGGTGAGATGTCTCGATTAGCAAACGCTTCAGTCCTTGGTTTAGAAGCAGACCGGATTCGTACAGCACAACAGTTTGCAAGTGAACACAATCTGACGCTTGTATTTAAAGGGGCACCCACCGTCGCTGGATTGCCAAATGGAGATGTGTGGATCAATTCGACTGGTAACCCCGGTATGGGGACAGGTGGTATGGGGGATGTGCTAACCGGAATACTTGCGGGGTTGATGGCACAAGGACATTCGAGTGAGACGGCAGCCGTCCTTGGGGTTTATTTACACGGATTAGCGGGGGACATCGCCGCGGAGGCGTTAGGGATGCACGGACTCATTGCAAGCGATGTGCTAAAGGCAGTCCCGCAGGCGATCTCTTCGTTGGTAGAGTCGCGCGGTATCCAAAAACATAGGGAGCAATTATGGAACTCGGCTTGACTGGAAAAGTTGCTGTCATCACTGGTGGCAGCGAGGGGATTGGCAAAGGTATCGCCCTCCGTCTGTGTGAAGAGGGTGCGAAAGTCGCTATCTGTGGCAGACGTGAAACGATCTTAGCAGATGCCGCTGAAGATATCCGTACACAAACTGGAGGCGAAGTCCTCGCAGTCCGTGCGGATGTAACGAAACCGGAGACGTTAGCGGATTTCATAGGACAAACTGCGACTCACTTTGGGAAAATTGATATTTTAGTCAATAACGCCGGTCGTTCAGCAGGTGGTGATTTTGAAACTATGAGCGACGAGGCATGGTACGATGACCTGGACCTTAAGTTAATGGGTGCTGTTCGTTGTGCGCGATTGGTGATCCCGCACATGAAAAGCAATGGAGGTGGTAGGATTATCAATATCACGCATCCGGGTGGCAAACAGCCGAGTGCCGGTTCCTGTCCGACTTCCGTCAGCCGAGCCGCTGGCATCGCCCTAACGAAGGCACTTTCTAAAGAGCTTTTGCCTCACAGAATATTGGTTAATACGGTCTGTCTCACCTCGATTAAGAGCGCGCAAGGGGAACGCGCCTGGAAAGCAGCGGGTTCACCGGGAACGCTTGATGAATACTGGGAAGCGCGCGGCGCGGAACATCCGCTTGGACGTTTAGGTGAACCGAGTGAGGTCGGCAATCTCGTTGCTTTCCTGGTTTCAGACTGTGCCTCGTTTGTTACGGGAACTGCTATTAATATAGATGGCGGACTCTCCGCGGTGGTATAATTAAAAAAATGGAAACTTATAAAATCTATCCTGTTGCAGCGGCAGATGCGTCAACAGCGTTTCAAGTGGAACTGGATCCGCGTGCGGTTGCTGCTGCGGAAGCACTCGAAAATAGTAGTGCCCAAGGTGCTGAAAGAGAAGCGATCCTACAGAACTACCTTGGTGCCGATTATGAGAAAGGTTACCGTGGCACAGCATGGGGTTTGCACGGCATTTCCGAAGGTCTGACCCCTGCACGACTGGCGGTCTTACTGGAGGCACACGGTGAATACCTTGATCCGTGTGCGGAACGCGAAACGTTTGACCATAGCCTGATGGTTAATGTCGAAGAGGAATTAGCGTCGCAGTTAGAAGATATTCCCGAATCTGTTTTAGAGGCAATTGTCGAGGCATACAAGGTTGAATTGTTAGGCACATAAGACACAGTTTCAACAAAATCTCCGCCGTTTGCAACTTTTCTGGACAGACAGTGTGTAATGCAGCAACACGACCCCGAAAGGTGATATTTACTGCGAAAATTCAGGAGAAAAACAGTGACTATTCACTGCATTTGCCTGGATTTTGCAAGATTCTATGCACACAGAGATTTTAATATGCCCAAAACAATCTTACGATTGAAGATTCGCGATTCCAGATCGCTCCTACGCTACACAATCATAACCCTTTTGATTTTAACTTCAGCTGCTTTGGCAGATGAGAACCAATTTCTGCTTCACCTCAAAGATCTCAAAGACCCCGGCAGTTTGGCAGTGAAATTTCAAGACACACGCGCCGTGGTATCCAACCTCATAGTTGCCCAACTTTCTGCCGAGACCCGGCGGCTGTTGGACGAATATGATGGTATAAGTAGTCCCTCCTCGGATCTTCAGAAAGCACTGTTCTACGATTTGAACCGATTGATCCAAGCCGCCCCGCTTTACGACACCCAACATCTCGCTAATATTGAACTCAGCGAACAGACGCGGGAGCTTCTTGAGCGAAACCCACAAAGCGGTGAAGACTTAATCCGTTTGAACCGTTTCCTTCTGGCAGATGTGTATCCTTATGAGTTAGCTTCGCCTTCAAAAAAACAGATTTCTGAAAATTCCGAAGGGATTGAAAAATGTAGAGAGAATTTAAGGCGGATACAACAGGCGCGCGGAAAATATCGCGATGGGATAAATAACGATCCACAATGGCTCTCTGAACTTTCCCCAGAATACCTTGACAAAAAGGACCTTCTTTGTCCTGCGGATGCGACACATGGCACACCTGGGGTTTTAACAGATGGTGCAGAGGATCCGACACTGCCGTGTAGTTATCTTTACGAATTTCGTCCCTCCCAGAAATCAAACCGAAAAATTATATTGGCAAACGAAGGCGATATGTTACCTTTCGTCCGCTGCGAACACCATCTGCTTAACCTGAGCGTGGGCGGAAAACTCTATCGCAACGGACCGCAAAGAGAGATTTATAAAGGTAAGATGAAAGTTGCGGTAGCGCGAGCCGGTGCCTCGGGTGACTTATACGCACAACTCAAAGCACAACTTGGCGAAGATTTCCTCAAGTCTCCAGAAGGGAAAGAATTGCTTCAGAAAGTCCACACATCACTGCCCCCTTCAACGGCATCAATTCAGCAGGTACAAACAAGCCCGATAGGCAAACCGATGCCAAGTATGCGTTGGACCGATCTATCCGGGAAACCTGTCGAATTAGAGACATTTCAAAGCGAATTTATTCTCCTCAACATTTTTCCGATCACGTCTGACACTTGTGGCCCAAAGTTGCAACGCTTGGAAAAATTGCTTGAAAGCTACGATGCTTCCGAATTACAAATCGTCGGTGTTGGCACCGATGATTCCGCTGAGGCGATTGAGACATTCAAGGAAAAATACGGGCTTTCGATGCCTATCTGGATGGGTAAAAACATGCAGATACAGGTTTTTTCAGATAACGCCCGCTCCAAATCTCAAGCGCGGTTGACAACGTTCCTTTTAGATCGGGAATTGATTGTCAAAGATATGGTCATAGATTTTGATCCAGATATCCTTTCACAAAAGGTTAAACAGTCCATCGAATCCAAGGATTAGCACATTGCTGATGAGGACCTACGCCCTGCACGCCGCTGGCGAGGTTTCAAACCTCGCCAGCAAAGGACGCTGCGTAAGTCCTGTTAAGGAGAAAACATGTTCCTAACGCTAATTCAGAAAGAAATGATGCATCACATTTTGAGTGTCCGATTTGTCGCGCTCCTTGTGATGTGCGTATTGCTTATTCCGCTGACGCTTTTGATCAACTACCAAAATTATCAACAAGACCTCGTCGATTACCAAGAGGCTGTTAAACTGGCGAACATTGAAGAAACTACAGTGAACCCGAAGATGCCATTGGAACCGGAGATTGAAGTTTCCAAACTCTTTCTCAAACCGACACCTTTGAGCGTTTTTGCAAAGGGGTTAGGAGACTCACTCCCGAGCTACCTTGGGATGACACGCAATGGGATTACACAGGGACCCCCCTCTACGTTTTCCTCCCCGCTCTCCCAACTTTTAGGACACCTCGACTTTCTTTTTGTGGTAGGCACAGTTTTCAGTCTGCTTGCACTGCTGTTCACATTTGATGCGGTTGCTGGGGAGCGAGAAGCTGGCACGATTCGGATTACGCTATCAAACGCTGTGCCGCGCGATCTTTTCTTGTGGAGTAAGTTGATTGGTGGGTACCTCGTGTTCGTTGTTCCATTTCTGGTGTCGTTTCTATTCGGCTTACTTCTGCTTGTCTGGCAAGGCTTTCCGCTCGGCGAGTCTAACATTTTTCCACGAGTTCTCAGTCTGACAGCGATCTCGTTACTTTACATCGGCGTGTTTTTTGCGATAGGAACGGTTATTTCCACCTACTTAGATAGTGCCAAGACAGCACTCATCGTCGTCTTTACCGTTTGGGTGTTCGCCGTGCTGATTACGCCACGCGTCGGTTTTCTTGCAGCGAAAGTTATTGCACCAACACGAACTTCGCAGAGCATCTATATGGAAAAGAAAGCGATACGAGACAATCTTGACGTGGCACTCCAAGACGAAAAAATGAAAATTATCATGGAGACACCCGCGGAAGAGATGTCCGAGGCCGGCCACGTTGCGAGAATAATAGCTGGAGATGTCCTAAACGAAGTTGATGAACGCATGAAGCCTTTGGAAGAAGAATATCGACAAAAATTCCAAGAGCAGGCGGATAAACTTGATCGAGATTACAAACGTGAAACGGCACGACAAGAACAGGTGGGTGAGACGCTTTCCCGAATCACGCCAACTTCCTCTCTCATCTATCTCACCACGAATTTGACACAGACAGGGAAACGCAAAAGGAGCAATTACTTTCAAGCAGGTGAGCGCTACCATGATGATCTTGATACAGATTTGTTCAGTAAAATTGTAGATCATGCAAGCTTTAGAATGTACAACCCAGCGACCGATATTGTCAAAATTACACAGCCGCCCGCTTTGGCGACAATAGCCTTAGGAGAAACGTTCCGTCAATCGGCGGTGGACGTACTACTTCTCTGTTTCTTTTCGGTAACGTTGACAACCATAGCGTTTCTGAAATTCTTTAGATTGGATATTTGATGTGCATATTAGCCGGTTCTGAAATTATGCACCCTTTTTATGTACATATCGGATCATTAATTATAGAGATCCCATTTCAAGGGAAAATATGTTTATAGTGAAACCTATAATTAATTGGGCACACTCAAACAGTCTGAATGCCTGTTATAGGCATTCAGACTGGCACAAACTAAAAGTTTATGCTACAAAGATGTCTATTTATTTTTAGGATTCACTATAAACCAAGCAGCACTAACGAAGGAGACGTAAAATGAGGAATAAAAATATCGCGCTTTTGGTAATCTTAGGAATCGCCGTTGTTTTTGGGAGCCAAGTGAACTCACAAGCTAATACCTTCATAGAATCAATAGAAGGCAGGTCAACACCGAATACCACTCCTGAAAAATATCCTGAAGAATATGATGGACCGCAAACCGTGAAGGGATTGATGAACGCCTTTGATGCGGCGTACAACCAAAAGTATTCAAAAGCGAAGGTGATAGCACTTTGGGATGGTGTTGTTTATAGTAGTGAGCTTGCAATTAGGGGTGAAATAGACGCGAGACATTCACGCGTAGAGTGGCTCCAGATGCTTTTGCAGAGAGGTATCACTATAGAGAACTTCGACGATTATAGAATCTATGTATCGAAACGACATACTTTGGCGTTTTTGGAGGACAATCCAGATTTACGGGAAATCGGGTTTCGTGGCATGCCTTTAACGGATGATCCGGAAGCTTATAAAGTCGCCTATATTGATAAGCTGATAGCCAAACGGATTGAGGACCACACGAAACAAATTGCGCGTGCCAAAAAACGAATTGAGAGTGCTAAGGAACGGATTGTGCACGCCAAGAAACGCCCCAATCCTAAGCAAGTTGAACATGCCAGAAAACAGATTGAGCAGGCGACAAAACAACTCAGACGTGCCCAAGAGGCTTTAGAACGTTTCCAGAACTCTCAGAAACTAAAGTGGAATAAAATAAAGAGGTCCACCTATCTTGCTTTATAGAGTGCTACTACGAGGATGTTCAATCTAAAGTAGGACTTACGCAAATTAAGGAAATATTGGATATTTCTGCCCTTTATAGTAAAACCTATGGCTAATTGGACACTCTCAACCAGTCTGAATCCCTATAACAGGCATTCAGACTGGAAACCCAAACTAAAAGTTTATGCTACAAAGATGTCCACTTATTTATGGTCTTCACTATAAACCCCCTAACTCCCCCTTATCAGGGGGACTTTAAGGCAAAATGCGTAAGTTCTGCAAAGACTGATATCGTCAAAATCACGCAGCCGCTTTTGGAAATCCGGACCTTAACGGAACATTCCGCCAATCAGTTGTTAATGTCCTGATGCTCTGTCTCTTTGCAGTGGTGTTGACAACCGCGGCATTTCTGAAATTCTTCCGTTCAGATATCTGACTATTGTTTATACTGCCGATAGCCAATCATTACACCTTTTGTATAATTTGTTTGATGCCTCGCTTTTTCTGAATTTTTCACTAAAGTACGGGTTAACCCAATAAGATGCCTCCAAAAGTAGGTTTTATAGGAGAAATCCGGCATTATGAAAAATATTGCAACCTTTTTACCCTTAAAACGCGTCTTTATAGCATAAGCGTATATCGTCTAAAGTTTAGATTTGAGAAAACGAGGTTGAAAGGATATAAGACGCTAAGGTTAAAACATCCAGAAATAAAGGAGAGGTCGAAAAATGAATAGTACTTTTCAAGGTGTAAATCTTCTATTAATACTCCCACTTTTCACAGTCTTGGGGATCGCCATTTTTTTAGGAGGCTGTACTTACTCGTACACCTTCAGTAATGAAAATGGATCGTCGGATATGCGGTTACGTGAAGCAGTTGAATTCAACTGGCGCACAGCACCACACGGATCTAAAAAGTATACCGGTCCCCAGAATGCGCAAGAAATCATGGATGCGTTAGATAGTGATTACAACTCAGGACTATTAAAAGCTGAAGTGAGCGTATTTCGCGAGGTTGGTGAGAAAAAAATCACAATCCATAGCAGTAACCTTACAATGCGCGAGATCGATGCAAGGTATCCGCGAGCGGAGTGGCTCCAACTGCTTTTAGATCGTGGTATCACGATAGAAAATTTCCACAACTACTCAGTCCATCTGTTAAAGCGGCATACTTTGGCATTCCTCGAAGACAACCCGGATCTACGGCATTTGGAGATTTTCGATATTCCACCGGCGGATGATTGGGAAACATATAAAGCCGCTTATATTGATAAGTTGGTGAAACACCATCGCGAGTCCCGGAAAAGTTGAGGAACAGGGTTAGTGTAGGTGTTGCTTGAATACAGTTCAGATTTTTGGTATCCTATACATAAGAACAATCAACTACAGGAGAAGCCCGATGTTAGAAACCCGTGAACTTACGAAAGTCTACAATGAAAGCGTTTTAGCCGTTAATAAATTGAACATGAAAGTAGACGACGGTGAAATCTATGTCGTCCTCGGTGCGAACGGTGCCGGTAAAAGTACGACGATCTCTATGCTGCTGAATTTCATTGAGCCGACAAGCGGCACCGCGCTGGTCGGGGATATTGAGATTCCGAAGTTCCCGTTGGAGGCGAAGAAGCATCTCGCTTACGTCTCTGAGAACGTTGAACTCTATCGGAACTTTACAGCGCGACAAAACCTCTCCTTTTTCGCGAAATTGGGTGGACGCAAAAAAGTGTCGAATGAGGAGCTCGATGCAACGCTTGGGCGTGTCGGTCTGCCCGAGGAAGCCTTTACACGGCGCGTCAAAACATTCTCCAAAGGGATGCGGCAACGTTTAGGCATCGCGATCGCGATTATGAAGAACGCGCAAGCTGTCCTGCTTGATGAGCCGACTTCGGGTTTGGACCCGAAGGGTGGTGCGGATTTTCTGAACCTACTCCGTGAACTAAAAGAGGAAGGCAAAGCCATCTTCATGTCCACGCACGACATTTTTCGTGCCAAGGAGATTGCCGACAGAATTGGCATTCTGGTGCAAGGTAACCTTGAGCGAGAGTTGACGCGTGAAGAGATTTTAGCAGAGGACCTTGAAGCATTGTATCTGCACTACGTTGCCGGATACGAACCTGAGGAAGATGCAGCCGAGTAGTATCTACACCATTCAATACCAACCAATTAACCAACTTTCGGTTTGGATTAATCGAAAACCCGATTTTTTGACTAACAATTCGAGTCCAAACATAATAGAGAAAGGTACGAGTTGATGGTCAATACAAAAAATCGGCACGAAAGTCCATTAAAAATGCGAATTAATATCTTTACATTGGTTTTCATTCTCGCAATAGGGGTACTGTTGCCAAGTGCGCTGTTTGAGATTGCATTGGCGGAAGAGTCGGAAGAACCCGCATCGCCTAATGGCGAGCGTACGAAAACCAGAGATGAACAGGACCGTCATATCAAGATAGAAATCGAGCGTGAATTGATGGAATCGGCAAAAAGGCTGATGACAAAAAAGAAGATTGAGCTCGAAGAACTCCAGGCGATGATGGCGGAGGAAAACAACATCGTTACCGTCGCCGAAGTGCATACTGCAGAGGAAGACTACGAAACGGCTGTCTCTCAATATGAACAGGCAAAACTAAAGCTGCAACAGGTCGAGCTTGAATCGCTACAAGATGAATGGCACATCAGTGTTGAGGAGACAAGCCTATATGAATCTCCCGATGGCAGGGAGATGTTCTCGATTACCCTGCGGAATAGCTCATCTCCTGTCAAACTCGTCGAAAGTTCCAAAGTGGTAGGGCAAGATATTATCATCAGTGCACAGATTGATGACATCTTTGTTACAATTAGGGAACAAGACGGTTATGGTTCAGGCGGTGCGATTATCACCGAACCTTACGAACGACGGATTGAGACGCTTAAAGAGGATGAATCCGTCACTTTGAAATTTGAACTCATAAAAGAGAACATACGAGATGTCGTCGTAGAGTTAAAGTATTCGGGTCGTGAGGAAAAGAAAAACATCCACCTCAAACAGGAGGATCCGTATATCTCTGTTGTGTCCGCGAGGCGTTATAAGGAGGGCGACCGCCGCCGGTTGGAAGTCGTTCTCACCTACGGCGCGTTAACTGACGAAACAGAGGAAATAGACACCACCACAGCACAAGAGATTAACAACATTTACGTTTCTATTAAAGACGACACTGCTGCCATCATCGGTTACCCATACGAACATCGTATTCCGACACTGAAAGACGGGGAAGAGAAAACCCTTGATTTTGAGTTACGGCGGAATGTGGACAGTGTCACTGTTAGCCTCAAATATCTCGAACAGGAGATTCCGTATAAAATCCACCTTGAGGAGGACACGCGCCACATCTCTATCCTGAGTGCGAAGAAGTTTCGGGTCGCCAGCAATACAGGTGGGCAGATGATGGTAACGCTTCAGTTAAAGAACACATCTACAACCGAAGCGATGTCAATCAATGCAAGCCCTGAGGAGATCGCTGCAGCGAATGAGATTCGCTCGATTTATGTCTCCTTACTTGATGTCACCGATGACACGAACATCGTCAAACCTTATGAGGAGAAAATCTCGGTTCTTGGTTACAATGAAACTGTGGAATTGACGTTCCAACTCCAGAAAGATGTCGAGAGTCTGAAGGTATCGTTGAACTACCCGGAACTTGATTTACCAGAAACACGACTGATCTATCTCCAGAAAGAGTCCGCGCTGGATGTGGTCAATGTCAGTTCGCTACGTTTTTCACAAGAGGGGAACCTCGGCAGCAGTGTGACATACGATTTAACGTTGGATCGGTTGGCAGAGACAGAGAATACGTTCCAACTGCGCGTCATTAACTTGCTGAACCGTCTCTCCTTTGAATTCCAAGACCCAGAGACAAAGACGCGACAGTCTCAGGTGAAATTTACGCAGGAACAGTCGAAGCGAAATTTGTCCTTGATTGTCTATCTGCCGGAGGAATTGGATGCCTCCTATCTCGATAGTACACTTGAGTTCTATGTTGCTGTGCTTGACGAGGTTGAAGCAGAAGAACTTGGCGGTGTTAATAATCGGTTAGACTTTTCTGCTGAACAGATTGCGAGTATACAAGGCGGTGTCGAACGGTTTGAACTCATACCGAAGGGTGTACCAGAGATTGAAGTGTTCGTGCAGAATGCGTTCCAGACGATCAAAATAGGCGAAGAGGTTAATATGACAGCGACGCTAAAGAACATCGGTACCCGCGATCTTGTTGACATCCGTATGATCGTTGACGTTAACACCGATTGGAAATACAACGTTGTCCCCGAAGTCATCGGTTCACTCACGCGGAATGAGGAAAAGGAGATACAGCTGACGCTGAGTCCGCCTACAGACATTGGAGTCGGCGAATATCAGGCGAAGTTAAACGCGGAGGTCACCGTTGATAACCGCAAGTTTGAGGCGCGCGACCGTTCGATCACGGTGCAAGTTGAGTCAAAGACGCAGATGTCGGTGACGACGCTGCTCTTCGGTGCGTTGATACTTCTCATGATTGCAATCGTCATCGTCACAATCCGCATTAGCCGACGTTAGGTCCGGCTGTCAGCAGTCGGCTATCAGCAATCAGAAAGAAAATAGCAATGGACGCTGATTGTTGGCAGCTATTTCGAAAGATTTATGGAGATTTAGAATGAACAAAAGGTTGACGGCACTTTCAGTCTGTTTGCTTCTGAGTATTGCGGGTGTCGTCTCAGCACAGCGACTCGTCTCACTTCAGCCCGCACGTGCGATAGAACTCGCTTTAGAGAATAATGAGGCAGTGAGAAAAGCGGAGAAGGTATTAGAACGCGCCAAGGCGAACCTCCGTGTGTCCAAAGCGGTGTACCTACCACAGGTGGGACTTACTAGCGAGTATCAACGTCAAAGAGATGGCGATATTGACGAAAGTGACTATCTCACGCGCGCACAGATGAGCGTTCTTTTGGCACAATTCGGTGAGATCCCTCAAGGACTTGACGCAGCACAGGAAGAGGTACGCAAGGCGGAAATTGAATACGAGCGCTCAAAAAAAGGTACCGTCCACGCCGTCCGGAATTTATGGCACAATATCATCCTGACACAGGAAGAAATTGAACAACGTCGTGCGATCGAGGTTGAACTGCAGGAAAAATTAAAAGGCATGCAAAGCAAGCAAGAAAAGAAACGGATCGGCTACCTGAGTCGCCTCAATACGGAACTCGAACTCTCGGAACAGCAGCTTGCGCTGAACGAACTCCAGCGACGGCTGGATGTGGATACCGCCGAACTCATCAGGCTCACTGGACTTGACCCGCTCGTACAAGTCGCCCTTTCACAATCCCTTCCTGATGATGCGTTAACGCTTGATACTGCTGTTGAACTTGCATTCGTAAACAGCCTTGATTTACGCGACTTAGGCGGTGATATTGTCCGACAAGAACGTCTCGCTGCCGAGACAATCTGGAACCGGTTCCCTGAACTCTCTGCCGAAGCCCGTTATAAGGATCTCCACGTGCTATTGGAACAACATCAACAGAATAGGACTTGGGACGCAAAGGCACTCTATGACCCGGTAATATTCGATCGGGAACGAGATGTGCCGAGCATTTTTGAGACGAATCCTCGTACACAAGATGGGTGGGAGGTTCGCTTCAACCTCAATATCCCGCTATACGATGGGAACAAGACTGCGAACCTTCGCTCTGCAGAACTCGCAGAACTGGAACGACTCCAACTGGAATATACTGAAAAAACGAAACTGATTCGGGTTGCTGTGAGACGGGACTACCGCGCCGTAGCGAATGCGAAAGAACGGATGGAGATTGAGGCGAAGCGATTAAGTATCCGTGAAGAACAGCTGCGGACAATAGAGCGAGTGCTTGATGCAGTGAGGTTTGATATACCCGGTTATCAAGGGCTGACTTTTAACGACGCGTTTCAAGCACAGGCACAGTTTACAGAGGCGCAACGTGTCTTTTATCAAGCACGCCGAGATTACGCGGAGGCAAAAGAACAACTCCGAGAAACTATGCAATGGATCGAATAATATATTATGCAAGGAGAAAAAAATATGAGCAGTGCTTTGACACCACACACTGAACTCAGCCATTTCGATGTGCAAGAACTGGTCACGCTCGTTCAAAATGGCAATACAGAGGCGTTCAATCCTCTCGTACGGAAATATCAGCAAAAAATCTACAATCTGATTTATCAACGGGTTGGGGACCGTGAAACAGCGAAAGACCTTTGTCAAGAAGTATTTCTAAAGGCATGGCAATCACTGCCGAGTTTCAAAAAGCAATCGGCATTCTATACATGGCTTTATCAAATTGCTGTCAATTGCAGTATTGATTTTATGCGTAAACGAGATAAGCAAATCCTTTTTGCGTGTGAGGAATTGCCGCAAAACGGAGACGATGTCCTTCCGATGCTCCAGCAGCAGCCGTCGCCTTGTCAAATCCTTGAGAAGGAGGAACTCGGGCATATTATCCGCAAAGCCGTACATCAACTCCCGTCTGGGCAACGCCGCGCGTTTCGTCTACGCTACTTTCACGAACTCCCGATAAAAAAGATTGCCTCACGCTTGGACAAGTCGGAGGGCACTATTAAAACGTCCCTGCACCATGCCCGTCAAAGGCTCCGAAATATCTTGGGACCTTACCTGCAAAACGAACTTCTTACATAGTACAGGGAAACTTGAATCCGACTGTATCGTTGGAGATCGATAGTTGGTGTAGGTGCTTCTGCACCTATTTTACCTCGCTCATGAGAAACGAGACCTGCGCGAGAATAAAGAATAGCAGATTAAACAGCACCAGCAACCCGACTTGGGATAACACGCTCCGATATGAAATCCGCTCCTCAAAGACCGGTACAGCGTCCGGATCCACTGGCTTCTGAGATAACCCCTCTTTTACAGGATAGATATGTAGGCTTTCTGAGTCACTCTGATCCTCCGTTTTAACGAAATCTATGAACGTCTCGCGATACCGGCGTGCTTGATTAACAAAATCCATATAACCGACGATACTTGTATTTGCAAGTCCTTCCATCGCATATTGGAAAGTTGCTATGGGTGAGATCTGGGTGAGGTCACGAGCGAGTTGTACCTGTCTCAGCTGCTGATCAATATGTTGGTCTGCGATCTGTTTTTCTGTATTTCCAATCGCTGTGAAATATTCCGCCCAAGTGCGCGTCCGCGACGGATATTCGATAGCGGGTGCTTTTTTGAGTTTGTTGTTTGTACCCTCTTTCCATTCATCATCGATTTGGTCCAATTGTGCTTGTCTTCGCATTGAAATTTCGTCAACGGAAGGAATCGGATTCAAATTACCGACGAAGGTGCCGAGCAGACTCGGAAAGACAAATGCTAAGAAAACCCAAGTGAGTAAGAGCCAGACTAAACTTGTAATGGCGTTTGAGACGCGACTGGAGAAAAAAAGTCCGAGAAAGATAAAAGTGGAAATGAGTAGCGCAAATAGACCTACCATCCCCAAAATCCGCAACCATTCGCCTGACCCAAACGAAATATTCTTGGAGATAAGGATGATGAGTAGATTCATCAGGATACTGATGATAAGCGGCACCATGAGCGTCACAAATGCGCCGAGGTATTTCCCCAACAACACCTGTCCGCGCGAGATTGTGTTCGACATCATCAGGCTCAGTGTGCCACGTGCGCGTTCTCCGGCGATAGCATCGAAAGTGAACAAAATCGCAAAGAAACTCATGAGAACACCGATGAAGACCCAGTTAATTTTGATACGCCTTGTCGGTGTACCGCCAGCACTCTCGACCTTATACTCTAATTTCAATGGGGGTCGCCACTTGTAATCTTCATCCGGAACACCACTACTTCGACTGATGGTTCCCTCAACCTTCATCTGAATAGAACGGGATACCACTTCATCAACACCACCGGCACAGAACGTCAAGGGACTGGGACGCTTAGGCATTTCGCCAGGTCCTACGAGTGCTAACTCCGCCAAACTTAGATCGGCGTATTTTATAATATGCTTCCTATTTTCTGTTAGGCGTCGATTATAGTCATTTACCTGCATGGTATAACCGTCACCGCCATGGCTATATATCAAGGCATTCACGATAAAC
The DNA here is from genome assembly GCA_965208735.1 of Candidatus Poribacteria bacterium. Taxonomy (GTDB): domain Bacteria; phylum Poribacteria; class WGA-4E; order WGA-4E; family WGA-3G; genus WGA-3G. The sequence goes on along the minus strand of CBDBPM010000002.1, from coordinate 1,083,933 downwards.
AAAACAGGTAAAAGAATAATCATCAAAGCAAACCGGAGGGTCGTGAGGTTATGATGTATCTCTTTCAACATAATCTGCCAAATCATCCGTATCAACTCCTTTTTAACTCAAATCATATCGTAGGAAAGATACATAAGCCGCCATGAATAGAACGATATTCCATGCCAATAATATTAAAATATCTACGGAAGCACGGGATAGACTTTCGGAGAGGGAGAGTCGTCGATGTTGGAAAACAGGTAAATCTGTCAGTTCTGCTGCGCCCTTGTCATCAGAAAACCACGCCCGAGAAGAAAATGCCTCTTTATCTTTCAAATATTCAACGATCTCACGTTTATAGGCTCTGGCGTTTTGAATGTAATCGTTATAGCTTCTGCGATCTGTCCCGGCTATTGTTCCGACAGCGAAGTCGTAAGTATCGGCGAAGGAGATGCGAGAGAGCGTATCTGCAAATTTCGCGTTCCGCTCTCGTTCTTCGGCAGGTTTATTGAGGATTTCTTCCGCTTTGTCGGCATACTCAATCCGAAGTTGTTCTTGATACCCTAAAATTTCTTGGAAGACAGTGGTATCCGCTTTGCTAACACTGTTGATGCTATAATTCTCTATGAAAAAATAACCTCCAGACCAAGAACGGGTGGAAGTTCCTGTACGGGTTGCAGGTTCCCAAGTAATTGACCTTTTTATATTTTCGTAGCCCCTCTGTTTGATGTAGGCATCCCGTTCTTTTCTGAATTGATCCCAGACCTCAAAGGCAGGTTGGAGAGCTGCCGACTCAGGGTTCGACTTATGCGGTGGGAATTTCTCGACTGAAAACGTCACTGCATTTGAATGGACACTCGTTAGAATCACCCAGATAAACATCGAAAGGATCAACGTCGTCGCAGCCGTCTTCGTCCAAACTGACAGCAGTAATCCTAAAAGATACCACGTTGACACGTACAACAGCGAAACACCGAATATTAACACAATGTGTGCGATATCGTTTCCCTCAAAAGCGGTGACACGGGAAGAAAGTGCAATTATCAGTGCTACGATTAGACTCATCAAAACAATTGGGAACAGTGATAACATCCCACCGAGGTATTTTCCAAACACTATCGTATCTCTCGGTATCGAATTGGATAACACAAGTTTGAGCGTGCCATCCTCTCTTTCGCCCGAAATTGTGTTGTAAGCAAATAGGATTGCCAATGCACTGAGTACGATTTTGAAGATGAAAACCACATCAATGGTCAGGAACATCGCAAGGAAAGGATTGTCTGAACCCCGCTTCTGCGTCGGTGCTGACCATATCGGGACGGAGAGTTCAAAGATGGGTTTTCCGAGTTCCACGGTGACTGTATTTGCACCGAAGTTCTCTGTCCCGACGTTAAAGATACTCAGCGGATTCGGTTTCCGATGTGCTTTCGGCTTGATTTTGGAGTAGAGATCCCATTCCCTCGCTTCCATCTCTGCCTCTCGGAGAGCCGTGTTATATCCCGCTAAACGCTTCTCGTAATCGTCTACTTGAACGAAAACTGCAACGGCAGTTGAAAGCAGACACACGATAAACCCAATCATAAATCGGGATGTTAGCACATTTGAGACGAATTCTCGCTGGATAACGAGCCAAAGCATAGCCATAAGCTCACCTCATCTCATAGTAGTAGGCACGCTCCGTTGTGCCGTAACACGCTTGTCATTTTCTGTTTTTTCCTAACTTCCGTTGGAAAATGTTTTGTCTCATAATATTATGACGCGTTTTAAGAGGAAAAGGTTGCCTGAATTTTATCTAATCTTCGGGCAGGAGACCCAATCCTTTAGGTTAGGGTGCCTTGACCTTTAGGTAACCTTCCTCATCTACAGCGTTTATTCGTCCTCCGAATCAGTAGATTTGATTTCATATTTCTTTAATTCAAGGTTTAATTCAGGGGTCCTGACCAGAGACGGAGCCTCAAAGCCAGGAGGCATAGGGAAAACTTTCAGAAAAATATCCTCAGCTTTTCGATGAAACTTGACAATCCCGATGTTGGGTGCGACCCACAGTGTTGTAAAGGATTCGCCGGGCGTTTCTGACCCGAATCCCAATTCCGGTGAGGATACTTCCATCGCTGTTTCTGTTCGGTATTCGATCTTCAAACAGTCTTCAAAAGTGCCCGCGGGTGTCTCAACGTTTTCTGTGCCCACGACAGTTCCTGTTTCGACAATAGTGAATTCGATGGTGGCTTTTGGAGGATCTTGCGGCGGGACAGGTTGCATCGTGATTTTGGCTTTTATCTGTGTTGCCTTCCACTTTTCGTTGAAGGTAACAGGTATTGGCAGCGCATAAAACGGGTCTTGTGCCTCTATCTCAACCTTATAGAGCATAGTAAACGGTGCCCCCATTTTCTCCAATATTTTCAGAAAAGCCTGCATCTCTTCGGTAAGATTCGCTTTGACGGTTTTCTCTACCTCATCCCCGACCCAGAACGTGACCTTCTCCGCACCGATCCGGTAGAAATTTGGATGGATGTGATGGGCATAATTTGCTGAATCCTCCAACACGGGTTCATAACTGAAGGCGTGATACATCTCCCCGGTAATCTCTTTGCCTTCAACGACACGTCGCGTTAATTCGTTTCCATCTGGGTCTTCGTAAACCCAGTAACTTCCGAGTGTCTCTGGAAAATATTGCGTAATTTCCGATGCATCGCCCATCAGCACTGTACTGAGTCCAAAGACGAGTAAAAGTGTAAAAAAGGTGCGAAAACTTTTCAACATGAGTAGTTCCTCCAATTTTTGAGATTATAGTAGAACCTATAATGAGTTGGACACTCTCCAACAGTCTGAATACCTATAACAGGCATTCAGACTGGCACAAACTAAAAGTTTTGCGGCGTACTTGAAGAAACACCCCAGCAAAAACCCCAGATGCGACGTGCATCATGCTACAAAGAGGTCCACTTATTTACTTACATAGCACTCGTACGGAGTGCGGTCGCTTAAGTACACCGTTTCTATTCTCACTGCGAAGCAATAGCACTGCTACGGGGTAAGGAAAACACTTAAAAAATGCTGTTGAAACGTGCAAAGGTTGTTAGTAGCAACTTGGGTTGTAGATACAGTGCTGGATTCCGTTCAGTATCTTTCGCTGGTATTCATACCTCCGAGCGTATAAAGACAAGGAATGCCCCTGAAATAAATACGCCGAGTAGTAAAACGAGTAACAGCAGGTCCAAAGTTGCGGTGTTGAATGTATCGCTAAAAGCGATCTTATCCTCAAATTTCGGGATCGCCTCACTTGCAACCGGTTTCTGAGACATGCCTTTGGGGACACCGATGAAGTGAGGACTTTGGATGTCTGTTCTATCGGTTTCGACGATGAATTGTCGAAATTGTTTTGTGTGCTGATGTACATGTTCCAAGTATTGCAAGTGCCGATTAAAACCGGTGCCTGCCATTGATTCGAGTGCGTATTGGACGATCGCTGCTGGTGAAAGTCGGGTTACCGCCCTTGCGCGCTGCACCTGCGCGATTTGTGCATCTAAACGCTCGCGATTAAGGCGTTCTCGAATTTCTACATCGCCCTTAATGAGTTCTGCTTTAAGTGCCAATTCTTCGTCGCCTTCTGTCTCCCAGGTCCCTCTTAACTTTTCTGCTGCGGCCATGGCAGCTTCAGGTGACGTTTCGTAAAGTTTCTGAAGTTCACTTAGACTTGGAAGATTCGGGCTCTTTTTTTCTTTAACGGCTCTCATTCGGGCACCATAATCGTCATTAATCTGCTTGAGAGCTGCTTTTCTTGCATCACGAAATTGATCCATTGTTTGGACGGGTGGCATCCACTTGGTGGAGAGTGTGCCGAGGGTGGATGGCATAAAAATCACAGCGGCTACCCAAATCAATAAGAGCACAACGAGGCTCACCCGCGGATCTCGCGTGCCAGCAGAAACCATCAGACCTAATCCGACGAAGATACCGGCGTAGCAGAAAGCAATCAGCAGGATCAACGCTAAACGTCCCCAGCCGGCTGCACTCAATTGTGTCCAACTATCGACGGAGATCACAGCCAAATTCAGCAGCACCGCAAAAACGAAAGGAATGAGGACGGTTATTAAAGTCCCCAAGAATTTACCGATTAACAGGATGGGTCGTGAAATCGGATTTGCGAGACACAATCGCAACGTCCCTTGTTCTCGCTCGCCGGAGAGCGCATCAAACGTGAAGAGGAGCGGAATGAAGGAGAGCAGGTAAGTGATAATAAAGACCCAATCTATTTTTGTTGCATAGGGACGAAGGTCTGTTGCGTCCGGGTTCACGGTGCCGTAATTCAACCACCAGTTGCTTTTGACCTCACCGCCCTGACCACTTGTAGACCAAGATTCCCCGTTTGATATATTTTTCGGCAAATAGGCATCGCCGCCGTCTGCAATGAACGCGAGCGAAGAGGGACGTTTGTAAAGGTCACCGGGACCCTTTCGCGCCAGAGCATACAACTCCGATCGGGATTTCAACTCGTTAGCGGATTTGGTAATTTTCTCGGAATAGTTACGGACCCGCTTTGGATGCGTCCGAAGATGCACCACAGCGTTGGTAACCATTAAGGCGGAAAGTATCACAACCGTTAGAATAAAACGCAGGCTATTGATGTGGTCAAAGAGTTCTCGTTTGATAATATGCCAAATCATATTTTTAATGTTCCTTGCGGTTCGATGAGGTTCGTTTGGTCCTTGAAGTCGATCTCCGTTGAGCCAGCCCGGCGCGTTGCTTGGGCTTACCGTCTTTAACCAATGTGTGTAGCGGATAACAACGTTGACTGCAGACACAACAAGAAACACTTTTACTTGAGCACTTTGACCGCGCGCAAGCAATATTTAAACTTCAATTTTGATGAAAAACGAAAATGTTACCGTGAACAGTGCCAGATTGATAAGTAGCAGCAAAAGCAATCCAGGCAGGGCTCGCGTTGCGTTTTCCCAAACATCTGTCCGATCAAAATGGAACTGGGGCAAATCCCACCAGTCTACTGCCCCTCTGTCAGAGGCGAACCATTTCCGACTGCCGAACGCATCTTTATCGTGGAAATAGTCAACGATGGTACGCCGGTAACCTTGAACATCTTGAACAAAATCAAACATGCCGTCGAGATCGCTCCCTGCCCAAGCAGCGGCTGTAAACGTATAGAGGCTTGCAGGACTGAGTTTCATGAGCCGTTCATGCCTTATGGATTGCCGGAGAGAGGTGCTATCCAAAGTCTGTTTTCGGACTAAAGCGATCTGTTCCGCGGAACGGATGTACAAGGCACCCATAGTTGCATGATACTGTTGAAGATGGGGCACTAACGGTTCTGAGTGCTTTCCCAACAGGCTCATATTCATTCCATACCGTTTGCTGAAGTGCCTCCCCGACGAGAAACTATTACTTGATTGCACATCCAGATTAAATTTGTGAGGTTCACCTTCAAGCGGACTATTCGCTAAGAACGCGCGTTCTTCTCTGTCAACCTCTTCCCAAATCTGCTCAATCTGTTGGTCTGCTGATGAATGTATTGCGCGCGTATCACCCACCGGGGTGATGGTAAATCGGCTCCAATTTGGATAGACGAGTACCAACGCCACCCACAAAAACATACAGAGCATCAACGATGTAGCGGTGCGGCGCGTTGTTGCGGAAATCAGCAGTCCTATCAAGTAAAATACAGACAAGTAGATGCTTGTCGTCAAAACTATTCCGCCGATCCGAAGAAAATCTTCTCCATCCAGTTGAATGGAGTTCGTGGCGGATAACAGAATCAGGACCATCAATAGACTCATCAAAACAGGAATCAGCAGACAGACCATTGCGCCGATATATTTCGCAAATAGGATGCTACCGCGTCGCACTGGATGGGAGATCACCAAACGTAAGGTGCCGCTTTCCCAATCTCCTGCAATTGCGTCGTAAGCGAAAAGCAGTGCCATCAGGCTCAAAACGACTTGAAAAATGAGGACGAGATCGATCTTTGAAAAGAGGTTAAGAAACGTGTTATCGAGACTTCGTGCCGAGCCATCCGAGATCATCGGGACGGAGCCGTAATAAATTTCGAAGGTGGTTCCAAGCCGCTTATCCAATCCTGCACTAAAGAGACTTAAAGGGTTCGGCGGGCGTTCAACAGACAGTTTTAAGGTGGAATAGGTTTTCGCCTCCTGTGCCTTCTCACGATGCGCGTTTGCTTGCTGGCTGTATTTCACTAATCGACGCTCGTAATCTTCGAGAAGCACAACAGCATTGGCGACAACGAGTAGGAGCGTAATGATAACAGCGGCAAAAAAACGCGCGCTCATCAAGTGCGTTAGAAGTTCTTGGCGGATAAGTGTTCGTAACATGATGCTTCCTTAAAAGTTTGGTGTTTGTCTATTGAAAACTTGGGTGAAAAATTGGGGACAGAAAACCGACAAAGGCTGCTGACTACTTTTTCCTGATTTGTGTATCTCGAATTGATCTTAGATTTAATCGTTTCCTTCGTCAGTCACCTTTTTAGAAAGGTTTCTACTGCCTAACATCCCTAACCAAATTGCGCGTTGTAATTCTGTGTTATCGGCTTTTTTTGTGATAGTAACATCAATATCCGCTGCCTCCGTCGGTATTTTATCGGATGGTCCACCTAACGTAACAGGTAAGGTAATTTCTTCCGCATTTCGCGCGAGGGTTAACTTTATGACATCACCGCCCTTCCAATCTTTAGCAGCATCTCTGATGTCATTGAACGTTTTCACGGGTGTGCCGTTAATACCAATCAGATTGTCTTCATCTTGATAGCCAACTTTTGGAGACCTATGAATAATCAACCCTTTATTTGTCTGTGTTAGCGAACTGATATGCAGCATTGTATGAACTATGTACCTACCGTTGGGAACTTGTTCACCCAATTTTATCTTAACATCCACGCCCGCATTTCCGAAATATTCAGCGAGCGGCAACCTTTTGGTTCCGGAAACATACTTGCGGAAGAACGGCTCGAAATCTTTACCCGCAATGTCAGTGGCAATTCGGACGACATCATCTATCGTATACGCTTCGCCGGGGACACTAAACTCACCATACATCCGTTTCATTACGTCATCAAGGCTCTTTTGATTCTGGGTGAGTTTACGAATTTGCATATCTAAAGCCAAGGCAATTAGACTACCGCCTTGATAGACTAAACCACTATTATTGCCCTTGTTTTTCCCTGCCTCACGTATAGAAAGTCCGCCCTGTTTAGAGAGATACAACTCACATGCCCGTTCAAGATTTTTGAGGAAATCGCTTTCAGAAGTAAATCCGAGTCGTGCAGAAGTAATGTGTGCATAATACTCAGTGAACCCTTCGCTAAACCAGTATTCTTGTTCTTTAAAATTGATAGTTCGCCCGTTCCAGATATGGAAAACTTCGTGTCCGACAAGCGGCACCCAAAAGCGGCTGCTCTCTTCATCGAGTGTTCCACCTATTAGAACACTGATGCTGCGTCCTGATACACCGCCTCCCATACGTCCTGGGTCGCCATAGGGGTTCGCTACAAACAGCATTCTGCCCTTCGGCGTGCCACTGAATACTCCGGAATACGCCTTTAGAAAGGCTTCGACCGTTTCTTGTATTTCAGCAGCAGCTGCCTTAAAACTTCCACCGACTGCCACCATAACCTCCGCTTCGCCAGACTTTGCCACTCTCTCAGAATGCGTTCCAAGTACCATATACGCATATATCAAATCGTCCTGATCTTTAACAGCGAAACGATGTCCGTCGTCTCCGATGCGGTGCCAAGGGGTTGAGACGTACCAGTTATCAGGAACATTAACACGCAGTTCAACATCGTCTGCTTCACCAATGACGAATAGCGCATATCCCGGTAAGAAGATACAATCTTCCTGAACGTAAGGTGTTTCAGACCTGCCTGGGGGCCATATTCTTTCTCATGGTTTAGTAATACTTTGTAACGCAATACCACAGACGATTTATTCCCTACTTTAACCGCCCAGCGCGTTTTGCCGAGTTTCATTATTGGTAATTCTTCCTGATCCATAGTCGTAACCGTCAAATCTTCGAGATACTCGGCATAGCCGTTGTGTACCATTTCAGTGCCAAAGCGACTCATGTATAAAGGAAGTATCTCTCCCGTGTCCGCTTTCGGCGTTAAAACACACTTGACGTGTGCCACACGCCGTTCATCTGCTTTTATTGTGACTTCATATCTCGCGGATGTAAGCATCATTTTCTCGGACTCAGGGATCGTTATACCCCCATCAGGACCTGGCGGCGTATCGCTATTCTCGGCGACTTGGCACTTTTCAATAATCGCTTCATTGCGATAGTCGTTTTGCCATTTGTAGGTCCAGGCGTTATCCACCTGTAAAGGGAGGTATGCCTCGCCTTTGACTGGAACATCGTATTCAAGCAACTCTGCTTCGGTTATGACACCATTGGCATGTTCATAACGCATTTTCACGATGCCAACCCCTTTGGCGAACCATAAATAACGTGTGCCGTTCACAAGCGTATTTCGCAGCTCAGCCTTAGTATCCTGTACATCAGCGTCTGTGAAGACAGTTTTATGCTTCAGGCAGTCTGGAAAAGTTCCTGCGGCAATATCCACCTGTTCATAACCCGCCACGGTCGTCTCCACCTGTGATTCCCAGCGCCCTGTTTGCGTCCAAGTATCCCCAACAGCTAAAGGATACCTGAAAAGATCAGTTTTATGGTGAAAAAAATAAGCGATCAACATGTACATCGGAGTTGGGTCACCTTTACCAGTCCCTTGCGTCCCAAAACCTGCGTTTACCAAAGCCGCATCCGTTTTCGTCAGATAGAAATTTCCGCTTGCTAAAGGTTCTCCACTTTCTTCATTAGTGTTGGCACTAAACGTGATGTAACGATCCCCTTCATTAGCGGCAGATGCTTCCGATTCATCGGCGTGTGCAGTAGTGCATAAAACCTCATCCACTTCCAAGGCGAATCTGCTGTCTATTCCTGGCATCAGTATTGCCATAGCAATTGAAACGGCGATTATCCATCGCACCAATGGTTCAGGCTTATAGAAAACAGCAGGTCTGATACGGCCAATTTTTTGTATGATGTTTCTGATTAGATTTGCGAATAGTGTTTGTTGAATCATGGGTTTCTCCTTTTTTCAAGATCACTGTGTTCGGTAGAGACAATTCTCAATTGTCTCTACCGGTATATTTATAGTAGAGCTCATAATTAATTGGGCACTCTCAAACAGTCTGAATGCCCGTTAGAGGCATTCAGACTGGCACAAACTAAAAGTTTATGCTACAAACCTGCCCATACCTTACCATCTCTTCAAAGTTTCTAATGGTGCCATTCTTTGCCTAACATTCTCGACCAAATTGCGCGTTGCAACTCCGTGCTATCTGCTTTTTTTGTGATCGTGATATCAATGGGTCCTGGCTCCAGTGGCGGACTTTCAGATGGATCACCAGCTAATGTGATCGGTAGAGTGACATTTTCACCCTCTCGCTCAACGGTTAGTTCTACGACATCACCGGGTTGCCAATCTTTGGCGACCTTCCTGATATCATCGAAAAATTTCACCGGTGTGCCGTTGATACCTATCAGATTGTCGTCGTCCTGATACTGTGGTGAACGGTGGATGAACATGCCGCCGCCTGTTGGACCGCCAAGTGAATAGATATGAAGCATCTGAAAGAGTATATATCCAAGGCTCGGAAGTTTTTCACCAAATTCTATTTCAACATCTATGCCGGCATCTGTGAAATATTCCGCCAGCGGCAAGCGTTCCGTTCCTGAAACATACTTTTTGAAGAACGGTTGGAAATCTTCATCTGCGATTTGACTGACGATTCTGATGACATCGTCCATCGTATATTTGCTTCCGGTAAGACCAAACTCCTTATACATCTGTTTCATCACATCATCCAAACTGTTCCGATTTTTCGTGAGGTTACGAATCTGCAAGTCTAATGCGGCAGCAATTAGGCTCCCCCCCTCATAGACGAGTTCGCGGTTGGGTCCCTTGTTTTCGCCTGCCTCGCGGATAGAGAGTTCACCCTGTTTAGACAGATACAATTCGCACTTGCGTTCAAGGTCTCTGAGGAAATCCTGTTCAGAAATTATGCCGAGACGGGTGCAGCTAATTTTTGAAGCGTACTCGGTGAATCCTTCGCTAAACCAGTATTCCTGTCCACTAAAATTGATGGATTTTCCATTCCAGATATGGCAAATTTCATGTGCTACGAGGGGTGTCCACGATTGTCTGTTGTCTGCATCTAATGTTCCGTCCATCAGAACGCTGATGCTGTGTCCTGATACACCGCCGCCGCCGTACGTATCACAAGGATTCGTCACAAATAACATACGATCCTTTGGCGTACCCCCAAAGATTTCTGAATATGTGTGCAGAAGCGACTTAACAGTTCTTTGGACTTCATCCATAGATGCTTTGAAGTGTCCACCCAAAGCGATCAGAATCTCTGCCCCGTCAGATTCTGCCATTTTCTCGGCATGTGTCCCGAGCACAAGATAGGCATACATTAAGTCGTCATGGTCTGTTATAGCAAAACGGTGCCTTTCATTTCCGATACGATTCCAAGGGGTCGAGACGTGCCAGTCGTCGGGAACATCAACACGTAGTTCAATATCCGCCACTTCACTGACAATAAACAGCGCATATCCGGGGCAGAAAATACAGTCTTCTTGGACATACGGAGCCTCATCTCGACCGGGGGGCCACTCCCGTTCATCATGATTCAGCAACACTTTGTAACGCAACGTCACAGGTAAATCATTCTCGGTTTCGACCATCCACTGTGTTTTGCCAATTTCTGTGACGGGTATTTTTTCGCCATCAGTATCTGTGGCTGTTAGATCACGGAGATACCGACCATATCCGTCGTACGTGTCATCGGTACCAAAATGGCTCATGAAAAGCATCAACGGTTTTTGGTCGTCTTTTGCATCACTGCTTACTTTCGGCGTTAAGACACACTTGACATGCGCGACGCGCCGTTCATCAGCATCTATTTTGACTTCATACTTCGCCGATGCAAGTTCCATCGGATTATGAAGATTCTCAGGCTCACTGAAATTTCGGATGACGCGCCACTCTTCAATCGCAGCCTCGTCCCGATAATCGTTTTGCCACTTATAGGTCCATACATTGCCAATTTGCAAAGGGAGGCATTCTTGGTCTTCAACAGGAATTTTGTATTCGAGCAATTCGGCTTCTGTGGCGACACCGTTGGAATGCTCATATCGCATCTTTACAAGTCCAACGCCTTTAGCAAACCAGAGATAACGGGTGCCGTTCAAAAGGGCATTTCGCAGCTCAGCCTTCGTATCCTTTACGTCGGCATCTGTGAAGACAGTTTTATGCTTTAGGCAGTCTGAGAACGTGCCTGCCGAGACTTCTACAGATTCATAACCCTCCAAGCTGCTTTTCGTCTGCACATGCCAGTGCCCTTCTTCTGTCCAAGTTTCTCCTATATCCATCGGAAATTTGAAGAGGTCGGTTTCGTTGTGGCTCATATAGTATAGCAACATGTACTTCGGCGACGGATCACCAGCACCGTGTCCTGAAGTGCCGAAGTCGATAGAGGTCAAAACCGTATCGGTTTTCTTAAGTGTGAAAGTCCCTTCTGCCAGATGTCCACCGCTTTCTGTAGCAGCACTCGCACTCAGAACAATGTTGCGTTCGGATTTCATGGTTTCTTTCATCAATTTCCTCCTTTATTGCCGACAATACCCGACCAGATCGAGCGTTGTAATTCTGTGTGGTCTGTTCTTTTCGTGATGGTAACATCGATGATGCCCGTTTCCAATGGCGGTTTTTTAGACGCGTCACCTGATAGTGTAATAGGCAGAATGACCGCTTCACCTTCTCGCTTAAGGGTCAACTCCACCACATCACCAGGTTTCCAATCTTTGGCGATCTTCCTGATGTCATCAAAAAACTTCACTGGTGTGCCGTTGATGCCTATCAACTCGTCGTCATCCTGATACTGCTTAGACTGGTGGATGAAGATGCCACCGCCTGTTGGACCACCAAATGAATTGATACCCAGCATTCCGTGAACGATGTATCCAAGGCTCGGAAGTCTTTCGCCAAATTCTATCTCAACATCTATACCGGCATCTTTAAGGTATTCTTCTAAAGGCAATCGCTCTGTACCCATCACATATTTGCTGAAGAAGGGTTTAAAATCTTCACCCGTAATTTGATTGACGATCCTGACGACATCGTTCCTTGTGCACGTGATGTCGGTAAGACCGAATTCCCGATACATTCGTTTCATCACATCATCTAAGCTGCTTTGGTTTTGCGTGAGATTGCGAATCTGTAAGTCTAACGCGGCAGCAATCAGACTTCCACCGTCATAGACGAGTTCTCGGTTAGCGGATTTGTCTTCGCCTGCTTCACGAATAGAAAGCTCACCCTGTCGAGATAGATATGACTCCCACGTCCGTTCAAAACTTCTGAGAAAATCGTTTTCAGAAGCAAGCCCAAGACGGACAGGGATGATTTCTGAATAGTACTCCATGAAACCTGCCAAAAACCAATATTCCTGTTCCCTAAAATTGATAGCCCTTCCAGCAACCCAGAGACAGCAAACCATGTATGCTACAAGCGGCAACCAAAAACGTCTGCTTGCTTCATCTAATTCACCACCGATTTGCACGGTGATGCTGCGTCCAGAGACACCACCTCCGAGATGCCCTTTTTCGCCATAAGGGTTCGCGACAAAAAGTATCTTGCCTTTCGGGGTACCCTCAAATACTTCTGAATACCCGTGTAGAAGTGCGTCAATGGTAGGTTGGACCTCATCAATAAACGCTTTAAAACGTCCACCAGTGGCAATTACAACCTCCGCATCACCTAATTTTGCCAGACGTTTACTGTATTCGCCAAGCACAAGATACGCGAACATCAGATCGTCCTGATCTTCGCAAACGAAACAATGTTCATTTGACTCAACCTGTTCCCACTGGGTTGAAACATGCCAGTTATCAGGCACGTCAACTTTTAGTTCAATATCCTTCACCTCACCGACGATAAACAGTGCATACCCGGGCCAGAAAATGCAATCCTCTTGGGCGTACGGTGCCTCGTTCTGACCGAAGGGCCACTCCCGTTCATCATGATTTAGCAACACTTTGTACTGCAGGGTCACCGGTGCTGTGTCCTCTGCTTCAACCACCCACTGCGTCTTACCAATCTCCTCCACTGGCAACGTTTTTCCGTTAGTATCAGTCACTGTCAAGTCTCGAAGATATCGAGCATATCCATCATACAACCATTCAGTTCCAAAATGCGTCATAGATAACAGCAACGGTTTTCGCTCACCTCTTACCCCACTACCGACTTTCGGTGTGAGTACACACTCGACATGCGCCACGCGCGGTTCGTCGGCATCTATTTTGACTTCGTACCTTGCCGATACCAGTTCTAACGGGTGATCAAGATTCTTGGGGTGACTGAAGTTTCGGATGACACGCCATTTCTCAAGAATCGCTTCGTCGTTATAATTGTTGTGCCACTTATAGGTCCATTGTGCGCCTACTTGGGTCGGGAAATATTCTTGTCCACCAATCGAAATCTCATATTCAAGCAGTTCTGCTTCTGTGACGATACCGTTGGAATGCTCATAGCGCATCTTCACGAGTCCAACGTCCTGAGCGAACCATAAATAACGCGTTCCGTTTAGGTATGCGTTTTGCAGTTCAGCGTCGGGTTCTTCTACGTCAGCGTCTACGAAGACGGTTTTATGCTTGAGGCACGACTGAAAAGTTCCAGTGGAGATTTCAATCGTTTCATGCCCTTCCAAACTTATTGTTGCTTTTGATTTGTGGGGACCCCTTTGCTCCCAACGACTACCGACAACCAAAGGAAATCTAAAGAGGTCGTTCTCATTACCAGTGTTAACATAATGTAGCAACATGTACATTGGTAGCGGATAGTCCCCATTGCGTCCTATCGTGCGAGAACCGGTAGACGTGAAAACCTTATCGGTTTGTGTGAGTTCAAAACCGCCTTCTGCTAAATGTTCTCCTGCCTCTGTTGCTGCAGTCGCTTGAATGCTAATGTATCTCGGTTCGTTTTTTAATACATTGGGCCCCAAGTTTTCTCGCAGCATTAACTCCTCTTTCTCCAATCGCTTCCGTGCGCGATAGAGTCGGCTTTTCACTGTGTTCAGCGATACGTCCAAACGCTCACCGACTTCTTCACAGGTCAAGCCGTTGAAATAGTGCAATATCATCACAGAACGTTCAGATTCTGGCAGTTTTCGGAGGAGACGTTCTACAACCTCGCGTAATTCATCTGTTGACGCTTGTGTCTGTTTTTCCTCAAGATATTGCGCATAGAACAGTTGCTCCAATTCGGCTTTCGGCATTGCCTCCAGTGACTGCATCGTAATCGGCTTTCGCCGCAACCACTCAATGCATTGACGCTTCGCTATCACATACAACCACCCTAAAAAACGATTGGAATCCCTCAAGGTGGGAAGAGATTTAAAAGCCTGAATGAAGGTGTCTTGTGTAATCTCTTGTGCCGCGTGAAAGTCACCGATTTCACGCCATGCGAGCGAATGAATCCACTCTCGATGCCTGTCTACCAGTGCCGTGCACGCGTCCTCATCACCCGACAAGATGCGCTGAATCAGATTAACATCTTCGTTTTTCATGCCTGTCCTCCAAAGTCTTCTGATAGCAAGTTTCGGAAACCTGAGAGTTTCGCTGGAATTGCCTCATAATGTTATGTCGTGTTTTAAGGGCGGGAAGGTTGCATAAAATACATTTTTATGCAAAATTTTTTGTTCTTGGGAAAATAGGGGTGTATATAAAGCGGATGGCGCGCGGGAATAGTTATCAGTTATCAGTTATCGGTTATCAGTTAAGAGTGGTTAGGATTGCCGAAAAGTTTTAGGTGTTCCTGAGCCCTCTTGTAACTGATGATTGATGACTGACGACTGACAACTACATCTGTTGTGATAATCAGGTTTCTAATAATCGGCGATAGAACCGTCTGCCAATCGACTATTGGGCCAGGTGAAACGTCTGCCTTGATCCTGTCCGACTTCAATAACTTTTGCTTCATCCACCTCAACACCTAAACCGGGTCCTTCAGGCAGCGAAACGTAGCCCTCTTCATCCATCTCCCATGCCTTATGAGCGACTCCTGCTGGCAGGACATTTTCATAGCCTTCATGGATAAGGAAAAACGGTACGGCAGCGGATAAGTGAAAACTTGCGGTGAGACCGAGGTAGGACATCGTGCAGTGCGGTGCGATTGGGACGTGATGTGCTTCTGCGAGTGCTGCGACCTTCTTGACCTGCGTAATACCACCACCGTGTCCACAATCGGGTTGAAGGATGTCAATCACCTGCGCCTCAAGGATTTCGCGGACTTCCCATATTGTGCGATCGCGTTCTCCTGTCGCCAGCGGTACAGGAACGGACTCCCGAATTTTGCGCATCACTTCAATATTGCCCGGCACCCATGCTTCCTCAAGGAAGAGTAGATCGTCTGGCTTCAGATAGCTTGCGAACTGTTTGACGATAGGTGGTGGTAAGCAGCTATGCGCATCGAACATCACCGCACCATCGGAACCGACCTTCTCGCGCGCATCATGCACGCGTTTAACCATGTCAGCGATCTCATCGGGGGTACCAGCAAAAGGTTGGGAGCCGCCCGGTCCCGTTTTAATCGCCTTCGGACTCGGATATTTCCAAATCTTATCGCGACAGGGACCTCCAAGTAAGCGGTAGACCGGTACTCCCCAGAGTTTCCCGGCAATATCCCACAACGCCATATCAATAGCGGAGATGGTATGTACCATCAATCCGCCACCTCGGATGTTGCGATGCGCGCGGAACAGGCGTTGCCAGTGATGCTCAATCCGCGTCGGGTTTTCCCCGATAATCATTTCGGACAAGGAACGCGCCAACGCACAGGTGACGGTTGTTTCCATGTTGTTGATCTCGCCCCAACCCGTGACACCCATATTGGTTTCAATCTTGACGTAGGCTTTCACACCCATCGGATAAGCCTCAAGGTTTGTCACCCGAATTTCAGAACCTTTATCTTCATAATCTGCCATTTGATAACTCCTCTCTTTTAATAGTTATCAGTTATCGGTTATCAGTTGTTAGTGAAGAGCCTGGATTGTCACAATCTCCTATCTTGGCGGGCTCCAGCAGTTTATAGTAAAACCTATAATTAATTGGACACTCTCAAGCAGTCTGAATGCCCGTTAGAGGCATTCAGACTGGCACAAACTAACAGTTTTGCGGCGTACTCGCCCAGATGCGACGTGCATCATGCTACAAAGATGTCTATTTATTTTTAGAATTCACTATAGTATAGTTTGCAACGTTTCTGAAGGTTTGTCAAGGAAAACGATTTGACAAAAACAGGATGAAGTGATAAAATAGTCAACACGATTTTAGGTAGTTGGTTTGCAAATTACGCCAAGATAAGGAGATTAACAAGATGGCAGATCAGACATATCGCGTCGGAATCATCGGTTGTGGTGGGATGGGCAGAAACCATTCCAGATCATGGGGTAACCACCCCAGAGCGAAAGTCGTGGCAGCGATGGACATCTTTGAAGAGGCAGCACAACGCGTCTCAGAGGAGTACGATGTCCCCGCTATCTACACCGACGTTGATGAAATGTTGGCAAAAGAGGACTTGGATATCGTTAGTATCACAACATGGCAAGGCCCGCGGGCGGAAGCCACTGTCGCGGCAGCGAAGGCAGGCGTAAAAGGGATTATCGGCGAGAAGCCGATGGCTGCCTCGCTCGGACAAGCCGACGCTATGCTTGAGGCTTGCCAAGAGAACGATGTCAAACTTGTCATCGGTCACCAAGGCAGATATTCCGCAGCAAATATAGAGGCACGCAGGCTCGTCGCTGCGGGTGCGATTGGCGAACCGACAACGCTCCACCACAGTGCGAAAAAGCACGCGGGGCTGCTGAATACTGGCACGCACGCGATTGATGGATGGCGATTTACTTTGTCGGATCCTGAAACTTTGTGGGTGATCGGACAGACATCGCGTACGACTGACCGGTGGGAACGCCGTACGATTTGTGAAGACCTTTGTATGGGGTTAGTCTGCTTTGAAGGCGGTGCGCGCGGTATCTATGAAGGCGACTTGCCGGAACCGCCTGTCTCAATGCCCAAAATTGCTGGCACGGAAGGGCAAATTCGCAACGGACCTGACGGTACGCTTCTCCTCCAAAACGGAGACGCCCAGGGATGGCAGACCATTACACCGCCACCAGAGCCGAAGAACCAATATCAGGAACTCGTTGAGTGGATTGAGGGTGACATCTCTGAGCATCGCGGCAGTGGTGTGCAAGCCCGTTATACCCTTGAAATCATGCTGGCTATCTATGAATCTTTGCGCATCAAGGATGTCGTCACCATGCCGATGGAAACGAAAGAGTTACCACTCGAACTCATGGTCAACGACGGCACGCTGCCGGTCTTAGAAGAGGGACGTTACGATCTGCGTGCGCCGTTTGAAGGACAAACGCGAAAGCGGTAATTTGCAGTTTTCAGTTATCGGTTTTCAGTTATCAGTAGGATCAGTATGTGGTGTATGATGTGGCAACTGGCGACTTTTCCTCTGATAACTGAAAAAGGAGCGAATAGATGGAAAAGAGGGGTAGACGCTCATTTTTAGAAATCATGACCGCGTTTATTGGTGGGATCATAAGCCTCGCCGCTGGTATTCCACTCATCGGCTTCGCGATCTCACCGGCTTTCAAAAAAGGGGAATCGAAATGGGTCGATTTGGGTCTTGCTGACCGGCTTAAAAACAGTCGGTTCAAAAAAGTGGACTATACCTTCACTGCAAAAGATGGGTGGGTGAAAGCGACGAAAAAACGTTCTGTCTATGTGACCGACGCTGGTAATGGAGAGTGGAGTGTCTTTTCGCGAACCTGTTCACATCTGGGTTGCCTCGTCCGGTGGGATGGGGAGAAGGAATCGTTCCTCTGTCCCTGTCACGGTGCGATATTCGATCAGACGGGTGCTGTTGTTGCTGGTCCACCGCCGGAGCCGTTGCAGAAACTTGATACTAAAGTAGAAGCAGGCATTTTATATGTGAAGGAGACGTAGATGCGGCAATTTCTCAAGGAACGCCTCCCGTTAGAGGCGTTCTCGGCGCACTTGCGCAAACCGCTGCCGAAACATATCAATTTGCTATTCTCATTCGGTAGTTTGGCGATGTTTCTGCTGCTCCTGCAAGCGGCTACCGGTGCGTTTCTCGCGTTCTACTATTCGCCTTCCCCCGAACACGCGCATAACGCGGTAACTTATATCAGTACAGAGGTTCCGTTTGGTGCATTCGTGCGCGGCTTGCATCACTGGGGTGCAAGCGCGATGGTCATCATCGTCGTTCTGCATCTGCTTCGTGTTGTGCTCTACAGTTCATACAAAGCGCCGCGTGAACTCACTTGGATTTTCGGCGTTCTACTCCTTTTAATTGTACTCGGTTTCGGATTCACAGGCTACCTGCTCCCGTGGGATGAGAAAGCGTATTGGGCAACGGTTGTGGGTGTGGAAATCTCCAGCACAGCACCTGTATTAGGCGATTTTGTCGCCAAGGTGATGCGTGGTGGTTCGGAAATAGGTGCGGTGACGTTGGCGAGGTTTTACGCACTCCACACCATCTGGCTGCCGTGGTTAGTCTTTGGTTTGGTAGGTGTGCATCTTTTCTTCGTTCGGTACTACGGTTCTTCAGGTACGCCAAAAAACACGCCCGAAGAGATGAAAGCTGGAAAACCGTTCTATCCGCATCAGGTATTTGAAGATGTTGTCGGCATGTTAATTCTTTTTGTCGCACTCGCAGCGGTTGCCCTGTTTGTCCCTGTTCCGCTCGAAGATGTCGCTGACCCGACGAATGCGGATTACGATCCGCGTCCAGAATGGTATTTCCTGTTCCTATTCCAACTCCTGAAATACTTCCAAGGTCCCTTTGAAGTTATCGGAACGTTTGTGATCCCAACTGTCGGCATGTTGCTCTTACTATTCCTGCCGTTCTTAGACAGAAGCGAGCGCGCTGTCCTCTGGAAACGCCCGATTGCGTTGACGGTCACGAGTGTCAGCGTTGCAGCGATTGTGATTTTGACGATCCTCGGTGGCACTTCAAAGAAACTCGAAACAACAGAAGCCACCGTACAGGAAGCTGCGCAACCCGCAGAGGCAATCCAAGGAGCCGTGACACCGGAAACGGAAGCGGTTGAAGCAGGAGAAGAGGTGTTTGACTTCCAACTCACAGAGGAAGAGATTGAAGGCGCGAAAGCAGTGGAAAAATCGCAATAACCCTCTTGATGCGTTTGCAGCTTTACAAGCCTCGTAGTGGCTTTATGAAAAGCCGAAATCTGGAAGCACAATTCACCCTTTTTCCCATAGATAACGAATTTGAAGGCTCAAAAGAGGAAACAACCTCTGATGGTACAGAACTGGTTTCTTTCCGAGACTTAGTTCCTGAGATCAACGATACCGGCTACCTGACACACGCTATTTTTGCCTATCCAGCGAAATTCATTCCGCAGATTGTCCGTTACGCGATTAACACCTATACAAAAGAAGGGGATTGGATTGTTGACCCGTTCGCGGGGTCGGGAACGGTTGGTGTTGAGGCGTATTTGTGCAAACGCAACGCTATTCTTTTCGATCTCAACCTACTCCTGAATCACATTATGCCGCTCAAGGTTTACCGCAGTAAAGAGAGACTGCACGCAGCGGATTTGCATAAACTTTTGGAGGGCATGCGAGAGCGTAAGCACCGGTTTATGCCGGCTTGGTCAAATGTTGCCTACTGGTACGCCCCTGAAATTTTAGAGGTGCTATCGCACTACTGGGGTTTCATACACAATACGGATAACACGGTCTATTCTACCATCGTTAAAGCGGCGTTGTTGAAGGTGGGCAAACGCTTCTCCTATACGGAAGACAGAACCCCCAAGCTTGCCAGATCCAAGCGTAAGTTACAGGCTATAGAGGAATTGCTGAAGGAGAATTGGAGAGAACAGTTAGACGAGATGGTTCATAGTCTCTCCCTGAAAACGCTAAAAAGCCTTAACGACTTTGTGGGATATACACAGCACATTTTTGAAGATTTGGGACAGGTTGAATTCCACGGTGGTGTCGATTCGTCTTATGTCGCTGTACCGCGGGTGTGTGAGGCGCTTATAACATCACCGCCTTATCTCCAAGCACAGGAATATATCCGCTCCACGAAGATGGAGCTGTTCTGGTTAGGACACACCGAGGAAGCGGTTAAAGAATTATCTCGGCTTGAAATTCCGTATCGGAAGGCTGATCGGGTAATTCAGACGGAAACGTTGGATAAAGTTCGGGAGATGCTCACGCGGGACGACCTCCAAAAACGGCTCGATTCCTACTTTTGCCACACGGTCAACGCGCTTGAAAATTCGATGAATCAACTGAAACCGAATGCAGCCGCCTGTATCTTTGTCGGCAACCCGCGGATTGACGGTATAACGGTCGAAATATGGCGGATATTGGCGGAGTATTTCACGGAACGTGGATTTGCGTTTGAAAAAGTCTATGAGGATAGGATTAAAACGCGGAAGTTATTCGGTGCGCGGAAGAATAAGAACCCTGACGGGATGAAGTCGGAATATTTGCTAATCTTGAGAAAGAGTGCTATCTGTCATACATCATCTCAGCAGCGCGAACCTCTTCTTCAAGATGAGGAATCCCCTTTGCCCGCTCCAAAAACGTCTCCAGATAGCGACGCATCATAAGCGGATCTCCATTTTTTTTGTAGGCATGTGCAAGGCGATAGTAAGCCTCTGCGTCGCTGTCATCAAGAGATAAACCTTTTTCGTAAAATTGGATCGCGCGGAGGAATTGTTCGGTCTCCTCGTAAGCGAGTCCAATATTAAAATAGACATCCGCGTCGCCTTCTTCGATTTCAAGTGCCGACTCATAATACTTAATAGCGTCCTCATACATATCTCGGTTAAGGTAGGCATCGGCGAGGTTGTAATAGGCATCAACAAAGGTTGGATCCGCCTCAATTGCGCTGCTGTAGGCGGTGAGTGCTTCCTCAAATTGGTCTGTCATATTGTAAGCATAGCCGAGATTGTTGGAGAACGCGGGGTTGTCGGGTGACAACTCCAGCGCGGCTTGGAACATCTCAATCGCGAGCACAAATAGACGGAGATCGGTGTAAACTAAACCGAGATTGTTATAGGCATGTTCGTGTTTGTCGTTAAGCGCGATGGCATTTTGAAACGATTCTATCGCTTTCTCGGACTCACCCAATTCACGGTAGATTTTACCGAGTTCAAGGTGTCCTTCCGCGTCTGTCGGGTTGAGTGCCTGCCCCATTTGCAGTTTTAAGGCATCCCGTTGCAGCTCACGTTTCTGTCGCTGCTCTGAATCCGGAGGACCACAGCAGGTTAAGAAAAGAAAAATTAAGAATATGGAGAGATATTTATGATAATTGATACACATACACATTTTTACGATCCAACGCGACCTGAAGGTGTGCCGTGGCCCAACCCTAACGATGAAGTCCTTTACAGACGGGTTATGCCAGACGATTTCAAAGCCCTTGCGGTCCCCGAAGGCGCGACCGGGACCGTTGTCGTTGAGGCGAGCAAGTGGCTTGAGGATAATCAGTGGATTCTCGACCTCGCCGCAGATGAGCCTTTTATTGTAGGATTTGTTGGACACTTGGAACCGGACGCCGCTGATTTTGAAAGTAATTTGAACCGGTTCTCTGCAAATCCACTTTTTCGCGGGATACGCCTCGGCGGTGGACACTTACGAGCCATCGGTGACGCCACCTTCATGGCGAATATTGAGAAGTTAGCAGCGAAAGAACTCACTTTGGATCTGCTGATTAATACCGAAATGCTGTCAATGCTGCCAGCATTGGTTGAGCATACACCGGAGATGCGGATCGTCATCAACCATATTGCGGGGGTGCGTATATCAGAAGAGCCACCCGACGCGGGCTGGGTTTCTGCCATCCGTGAAGTGGCGCGCTATCCGAATATCTATTGCAAAGTATCAGGGTTGGTAGAACACACCGGACAAACCCCCGCACCGACGGATGTTGCCTACTACACGCCAACGATTGATGTTCTATGGGACGCGTTTGGCGAGGATCGGCTCATCTACGGGAGCAACTGGCCTGTCTCGGAACGTTTCGCGCCGTATAAAGTCGTGCAACAGATTGTGGACGACTATTTCAGCGCGAAAGGCGATACCGTTAAAGCGAAGTACTTCTGGCAAAACGCAAAGACAGCGTATCAACTTAAATAGTTGTCAGTTGTCGGTTGTCAGTCGTCAGTTAAGCCTTCTGGCAGTAGCGTGTTACGTGAATTCCACAAACCGCTCTTTCACTGACAACTATAACTATTAAACCACGCATTTAACTGAAAACTGAAAACTGAAAGTGAGCGTAGCGAACGTACTGACAACTATTAAGCCACCCAACGTATAAACTCACCTGCCGGTTGCCGTTTCGGTTCGGTGATGTCAGCGGGGTAGCCGGTGTAGAAGAAACCGATGATGTACTCTTGTGACGAATCGATGTCTAAGAGTTGATACGTCTGTTCTTCCATCGTGATTCTGCCCGTGCTCCACTGCATACCGACCCCGGCATCCCATGCGGCGAGTTGGACGTTCTGCATTGCACAACACGCAGCAGCATAGTCTTCGCGTTGGCGTTGTTCGTCGCCGTCTTGCATGCAGGACACAGCGATGATTGTCGGCTTAGACATGAACTTCTCGTAAGCCAGTTCACCGATTTTGGCGAGATTTTCGGCATCAACGTGGTCGGGTGTATCCTCGATCTTAATTTCGCGGTAGCGGTCTGCAAGGATCAATTTTGTTTCCTTGCCAATTACGGTAAAACGCCACGGTTCTGTGACATGGTGGTTCGGTGCCCATATTCCGAAACTGAAAACCTGTTCGATGACATCGTTCGGTACGGGTTCCGGTTTGAACTTGAAAATTGTGCGTCGTGTAAGAATCGCGTCTTTAACATCCATTATGTTGCATCCTCCTTATGGAATTGAATTATACTCTATCGGGCAGTTAATTGCAAGGTGCGGGTTTTCTTGCAATTTGCGAACTCCTCACTAAGGTGTTACAGGCTTCACGCATCGGAAGCCGTAGAGACGGCTGGTTTTTGCCGGATTTCCTCCAACACGGGTAGCAACCAACACAGGTTCTGCGGTATCCGTCCAAGCGATACCACGCAACACACGATCAGTTTTGACAACTGTGACATTGGAGATAATATCTTCTATAGTCCCACCAGAAATCGGATTTTTTTGCGGAGAATTCGTATAGAAATCCGAATCATACTCATCAAGACACCACTCCCACGCATTACCTGCCATATCGTACAATCCATAGCCATTCGGAGGATAACTGCCAACAACAGTTGTTCCGCCGGCGTTACGGTTATAGTTTCCTTTGCTGGGATCGATGGCATTGCCCCAAGTGTACTTTTGTCCAACTAACCCGCCGCGCGCAGCTTTCTCCCATTCTGCTTCTGTTGGAAGCCTTTTACCTGCCCATTGTGCATAAGCCATAGCATCGTGCCAACTTACACGAACAATAGGGTGACGATCAGTCGGAGAATCCTCAGCGATCTCATGCCAGTCAGGGTCAGGGTACCCTGTAGCCTGAATAAATTCTTTGTACTCGCCAACGGTCACCTCGTACTTATCTATGTAGAACGCATCAACATAAACCGTATGGACCGGTTTTTCGTCATCGCTTGCTTCGCTGTCGTTGCTTCCCATCTGGAACTCGCCTGCAGGAATCAGGACCATGTCTGTATTTGCAGTACCTGATGGTGTTGAGTCAAGTTTAAACTCGTATGGAATTCGAACATTCTCAAGGCTGATCGGTGTACCTCCCTTCGTTGCCGGATTGAAGGTCATTTTTTTTATGGCTTCAATCGCTGCTTCTTCGAGTCCAAATCCGAGGCTTGTCAATGCGACAATATTTTTAGGGATACCGTTTTCATCAATGGTTAGTTGTAGAATAACTGTGCCTTCCTTCTTTGCCTCTTTAGCAGTGTCTGGATACTTTGGATCCACCCTAAATTTGTAAGTCGGTTTAGTTATTCCGAGTTTATCAGATATAACTTGTCCTTGCAGTGCAGCAACTATCTCCCTAAATTTTGATTCCCAAGCATCGCGCTTAACTGTTCCATATTGTAGTTCCATTGTTCCATATAGTGGTTGCCAGGGATCGGGATTAATAACCCGTTTTACCATTAGTCCTAACAACCCCGCTTTACGCAGTGTCCTATTTCCATGAATCTTTTTCAGAAAATCAGCGGTTTCTAATCCGACTTCCGCTGCAGCGCGCGTTGCGTCAAGCGGTTCCTCAAACTGCTTGACCAACTGCTGTATCGGTTCGCTACCACCGAAGACACCGCCAGCGGCTTCAATTGCTTGCCGATAACGCGCAATATCCTCGCGGACGAGGCTCTCCATTTCTGACTTCTCAGCATAGAGACGCAACGCTTGTGCTTCGTCGTAAGATGGGTTCCGATTCTGCTCAATCACCGGACGGACCTGATCTTCAAACGTTTTCATTCCTTCCGTGTGGCAGCCCATGCAGGAGAGTCCATTGCGGATAACTGGGTCTCTTGCACCAGCGTTTGATACAATGTTAATGGGTGCTTCATCAAGCCGATCACCTGTGGCAGTGGAGAGATAGTACGCCTGCAGTCCGTTTGGTAAGTTGAAGATTATCTCACCGCCATCATGTGTGAAATTGAGCGGATTTGTGAAGATGTTTTGTGTGCCTACATTCCCCGCGAAGTCGTAGGACTTCCAATATGCGCCATATCGGGACTTGTGGCGTTCTACAATGCGGTTGTTGACTGATACGCCAGACTCGTTAAAACCTGCCCGCCAGACGCGAACCCCCGGAGCGTTCTTTAAGTTTTCAGCGACGTTCACCTCAAGCTGGGCCTCCAACTCCTTATCTGTTTTCGGGAGGTCAAGAATCTCGTGGTAGAGCGGTGGGAGTGAGGCGGTGGCGATGAACCAGTCGGCACGGACGAATGGCAACTCACAGTCTGTCTCTTGACATAAAGTCGTATAGGTTGATGATTTTAGCTGCACTCCGTAGGGATATGCCTGCTCAATCTTATACCACTTATCGCTTTTGATGTCCCACTCGTAGTGTCGTAGATCAATGTAAAAAATTGTCTCTTCTCTATCAATCGGTGTCGGCTTGATGACCTCAGCACCCCAGGAGAGACTGTTAACCAATTTCGACAAGGCGTTCCGATAAGCGCGGAGGTTGTCGTCGCTTGCACCGGCGTTATAAAGGTGCGTCAGTGTGAAATAGCGTGCGAAGGAACGGTCAAAGGCGGCGAGTGATGTCACATGGGTATGGATAGTTTGGAGCATCACCTCGGTGGTGATGAAGCGGTGTTTTGGTTTCGGGATCGCCTCCCAATCTGGCGCGCCTGCTTCAATCCAGCGGCGGATCGTGGCGATTTCCTTAGCATCCAGCGGGTCTTGTTCCAACGGCATCTGTGGCCCTGTGTCTGTATCACCGAGTAGACGTAGATAGAGTTCGGAGGCATCCGGCTGCTTCCGAACAACAGCGCGGTCTACGATTAAATTTGCGCGTTTGATGAGAAGCGCGTCAGTATACGAACCGAACTCGCCGTGGCAGTCGAGGCAGTGTTCCTCAAAGATAGTGAACGCCTGTTGCTCAAGTGCTTGTTGTGCGTACACAATTTGTTGACTTAAGGCTAACACCAGTAGACAAGCGATTGTATCAAAGGTTTTCATATCTTCTCCTTATAGTAAAACCTATAATTAATTGGGCACTCTCAAGCAGTCTGAATACCTATAACAGGCATTCAGACTGGCACAAACTGGAAGTTTATGCTACAAAGATGTCCACTTATTTATCAACTTCACTATAATTGTCAGAACGGGCAATAATGCACTTCGCATTTGGGCGAGTACGCCGCAGAATTGCCCTACTACGAACGAGTATTTGTTAAAGGATAGGTGCTTACATAATTCTAAGTTTTACTATAAATTTTCAGTTTTTTACACAACTTAAACACTTTTACGTTTTTCTGTCATAACGGGTGGTTCGTCCCCTTACTGTCCATTAGTACTAAGGTGCTACAGCCTTGACACAGCGAAATCCACGAGCTTTGTTCGTGATTTTTGGTGTGAACCTTGTCCGATCAGAGACTCGCACAAACTTAGCATCACTCACCCAAGAACCGCCGCGCAACACACGGACGGTTTTAACGTTTGTCCAATCGGATACGATATTATCCATAGTTCCACCGGCAAGTGGATTATGACTTGGAGAAATAGCGTAAAAGTCAGGATTGTATTCATCAAGGCACCATTCCCAGACGTTGCCTGCCATATCGTATAAGCCGCTTCTGTCCGGGGGATACGTTCCGACGGGTGTCGTATCGCCGACATTTTCACCATAGTTTGCTGTGTCGGCATTCATGGTACCCCAAGCCCCCCGCGCGGCGCTCTCCCATTCTGCTTCTGTCGGCAGGCGTTTCCCGCGCCACTCTGCATAAGCCATTGCTGCGTACCAACTGACATAAACAACGGGGTGGTTGCCTTTGTCGGGTGGGTAGTTGTTGCCGTTCCAATGCTTCAGATAATCGCCGTCGTGGTATTTTTTGGGGATACGATTTTTCTGCCACTGTGGGTTCGCATCAATAAATTCCTTGTATTGTGCATTTGTCGTTTCGTATTTGTCCATATAGAACGCATCCAAGTGGACGTTGTGCTGTGGCTTCTCATCAGTTTCGGCATCTTTGTCCCAATCGTCGCTTCCCATACTAAAAAATCTGCCTGCCCGAAAGAACGCCATATCCGGTGGGATTGGACTTAGCGGATCTGCCACATCTCGAAGTTTACCATCTATCATTCTAAGATGTCCTTTGAGTGCTTTATCGATGGAATCTGTAAGGTTACCGCGCCAATCCTCTTTTCTTATATAAGTAATAGAGATAGTGTTCGTGGATGGATCGGCGACAGTAAGTCCCCAGATACCGGATCGAGCCCCTAACGCGATTTCCTCAACAGTTCTGAGCGTTTTTTTGTCAACCACGTGGAGACTCCTAAAGATTCCGGAACCCCCGCCCCAGTCGTCTAAAGGGACAAAAATGTACCGATTCGTTTCAGCTGCATACTTAGTGAGAATCTTATAAGAACTGTACCTGCCGCTATCATCTTCATACGGTCTGCGGAGTTCTATGTAATCAGGGGTGCGGATGACGTTCTCACCTTGAAAAATTACTTCAGTACTTCCGTCTCCGCTTAACCACTCAACGACAAACGTAATTTTGGTGAGTGCTTCTTCGAGCGGCATTCCTAACTTAACAAAGTCCTCAGCAGATTCTTCTTTAATTTGCGGTTGTTGTGCATATAGAACGTGCTGGCTCAAGATTAATATCAGTAGGCAAGTGATTAGCCAAAAGGTTTTCATGTTTTCTCCAAAAATATTTTAACGCAAGCCACCTATTTACTTACATAGCAAGCCGAAGAAGGTGCAAGACGTTGATATACCTTTTTCTATAGACATATCACCCCTCTGGGCTGGGGAAATTGTCTAAAAAACGCCAGTTTGAAAAAAGTATTAGGAGCCGATGCGGACGCAAATTGTCTAAAAAAACGATATATTCCACCGGAAAAGTCGATACTTTAGCCATTTAACCCCCTAAATCCCCCTTATCAGGGGGACTTTAAGACGGCATACTTCGGTTTCCCTAAGTATTTATCAAACTCACGTTAAAAAACGATGTTCAAACGCTCAAAATCCGTTAGTAGCAACTTGGGTTATATTCGACGGCTACGGCACACGGCGTGTGCCTGATCGGGATTACAAATCCCTCCTACCATTAATGCCATCCAACGGATTGCAAGTAAAAATGCCAGAGGTTATCACCCCATAACAGGACAAGCAGGGCGGCACCCGCAAGGAAAGGACCATACGGGATTGGGCTTTGCCGATCTTTTATCCCAGAAATGATGAGTATCGTCCCGACAATTGCACCACTCAGAGCAGAGAAGGCGATGACCATCGCGAGTTCGGGCCACGCGCCGAGGAACAGTCCATTGAGTGCCATCAGTTTGATATCCCCACCGCCCATCGCTGTTTTGCGTAAGACTGCGCTTCCAATCACCGCAACCAGCCACAATGCCATACCACCGGCAACAGCACCGATGAGGCGTATCAGAAGATACCAAACATCAGCGCGTTGATACGCAATCGCACAGACGATACCGAAACCGAGAATCAATCCTGTCACGATGAGCGTGTTCGGTATAATATAGTGCTGCGCATCAATGACGGAGATTGGCAGTAGCACCGAGACGAAAGTGAGCGCGAGTAGAAATTCGAGGGTCAACCCGAAATAGTAATATAGAAAGAGAAATATCCCCGCTGTAGCAAGCTCAACCAAAGGATATAACACGGAGATCGTCGCGCTGCAATGCCGACACTTTCCCCGTAATAGCAGGTAACTTAGTACTGGAATATTGTCGTAAGGACTTATCGGTGTATTACATTCTGGGCAAAAAGAACGGTGCGGCGAATGAATTGATAGATCTGCGCGGGGAATGCGGTAGATACAGACATTGAGGAAACTGCCGATTGCTAAACCGAAGAGGAAGATGAGTACCGGTATCCAGATCTCAAACACGGGGTTACCACCAATATTTCTCGCCGAGGTGCGCGTCGGCATGATAAACTCTGCTGATTTCTGCGACACCGCCGACTCGATATTTTTCAGGTGCGCGTGGATGGTTTTTCGCTATTCCTACCTTATAACTCTCTGGAAGAAGGACATAACGACCGCCCCAAGGTGTTTCGGGAACGGATTCCAGGTAATTTCCGCGCCATCCCTCAACACCGCGATCTGTCACCAGTGCGTCCAAATTTGCCGGGTAACTCCGCGTGTGTCTATAGTACTTCTTGATAGCAACAGCGACGGTTTCAACATCTATATCCGCCGTACTCACCTTACGCTGTTCTAACCACGGTGGAAAAGAGAGTACGCCAATCACAGCAACTATGGCAATGAGAATAAGCAGTTGAAGGCGGGTCATCCCACCGTTTTTGATGATGTTATTCTGTGGCATCGTTAGTTCAAACACCTATTAGTTTATGCGTCAGAATCTGGACGAGAAATACCGTACTTGTTCATCTTTTTGTACAAGTTGCTTCGCTCAACTTCTAACGCCTCGGCTGTGCGCCGGATGTTCCAGTTAAATTCTTCCAAAGCCGCGAGAATGCACTGCGCCTCAGCGGTATCCATCATCTGACTTAAGGCGGTCCCGGGTTTGTAGAGTGCTACACTTGGCAGCGAATGTAAGGCACCAGGATCCAAGGCATCATCTGTGATCTGAGATGACGCGGACAATTGGGGAATTAGGGAAAGTGCCTCCGCAACGTCCGGTGCCATGACGACATCTCTGTTCACCATAATAAGGAGGCGTTCAACGATGTTCTTTAGTTCTCGTATGTTTCCGGGCCAGTTGTAACTTTGAAACACGGCGTAAGCACCGGGATCAATGGCTTTGGGAGTAGACCCCATATCGAGTTGCAGGTGTTCGGCGAAGTACTGGACTAACAACGGAATATCCTCTGCGCGTTCCCGAAGCGGTGGCACCTTAATAGGCACAACATTCAACCGATAGAAGAGATCGCGTCGGAACTGTCCGTTCTCAATCTCTTCAGATAAATTTTTGTTAGTTGCAGCGATAATCCGTACATCCACTATCCGAATCTGATTGCCGCCGAGGCGTTCAACTTCGCCGGTTTCAATGACGCGGAGTACCTTTGCTTGTGCCTTTAAGCTCATATCTCCAATTTCATCAAGAAAAAGGGTTCCGCTGTCTGCGAGTTCGAAGCGTCCTTGCCTTCGGGAGTCGGCACCAGTGAACGCGCCTCGCTCATGTCCGAAGAGTTCGCTCTCAATGAGTTCATCGGGCAAAGCGGCACAGTTGAGTGGAATAAAGGTTTTCGCGGCACGGCTGCTTTTTTGATGGATAGCGTTAGCGACGAGTTGCTTGCCAGTGCCGTTCTCACCAGAGATCAAGACCCCGAGTCCGCTTCCAGCGACTCGATCAATCTGTGAGCGGAGGTGTGAAATAGCGGCACTCTCACCTACCATTTCATCACCGGGCGTAATTTGCGATTTCAGGATCTCATTTTCTTGCGATAGACGCGATATTTCCAAAAACGGCTGGACACTCGATAGAAGTTTATCGATGCCAATTGGCTTCGTGATATACCGTTTCGCGCCGAGTTCCATTGTCTTAACAGCGATTTCGATATCCTGCTGTGCAGACATCATCACGACGTTTAATTCAGGATAGCGTTCACGGAGTTTCACGAGCGTCTGGATACCATCCATGCCGTTTTCCATACGGATATCCAACAGCACAAGATCAACATCAGTTTTCGTTGCCTGTTTCAATGCTTCTTCACCACTCGCCGCTGTAAGTGCTTGATATCCGCGCATTTTAAGCCCTTGGGATAACATCTTAAGCGTATTTTTTTCGTCGTCTACAATCAGAATAGTTTCCATTATCTTTGTCCTAACACATTGTGTTTAAAGTTCACTCTTGAGTGTCTATTGACCGTTCTTCTGTTTCCAGTTTAGGTCTTAAACCTATGCGTGGTGTCAATTCTTCTGGTTCTGGTGTTAATTCTTCGGAACGTGTACTTGGATCGTCTGAGAAATGGATACGGACCGTTGTGCCTACGCCCTCGGTACTTTGAAAATCAATCTCAGCACCGTGCTCGGCAACAATCCGTCTGACGATTGGTATTCCAAGCCCCCGTCCATCGGTTTCTGACTTGGTTGTGTAATATGGAACAAAGAGATTTGCCAGGGTTTCATCGGACATACCGTGCCCCGTATCGTGGATTTCCAGTGAAACCGTGCTGTGGGTGTCCGTGTTTATCGTTTCATTATCTCCACTGTTTTCGTTGTTCTGTGGTGAACTTGGCGTGAAATCAGTTTTCACCTTAAGCGTCCCGCCATCAGGCATCGCTTCAATCGCGTTTTTCAGGAGATTACCGAGCACTTGTGCGATCTGCTCTGGGTCAAGCAACAGTTCTGGGAGTTGCCCCAACTCAGTTTCGACCTGAATCTTAGAAATATTTTCAAGCCAAAATTCATCGTTAGCATTCGAGTGGGTCAAGTTCTGGTGTTCTGAAATCATCGCTGTGTCTTCGTTTTCCTGATCAGGATCGGGCACCCGTCCGCCAGTGTATAACGTCAGAATAGATTTCACGATATCATTTAGTTGACTGGATTTTTTCTGTGGTTTCGGCATCCGCGCAAATTGATGGAATTCATCTATTAATTTTCCAATGCGGTCAACTTCTTCAATGACGGTGTCCGTACACTCCGTGAATATTTGCTCGAAAACCTCAGGTTTAGATTTCGCTTGTTGTAGGTTTTCAACAGAAAGTCGGATCGGAAAAAGCGGGTTTTTGATTTCATGTGCCACCTGCCGTGCGACATCTCGCCATGTTGCTGCGCGTTCTGCCGCCATCCGCTCTTCTAAACTCAGTTTCAGGTCTCGTGCCATGCGATTGAACCCATCCGCGAGCTGCCCTATCTCATTGTGTGATCGGATAACAACACGATGATCGAGATTACCCGCAGCGATGTGGCTAACGCCTTCGCGTAGCGTCGCAATAGGACGGGTGATGCGACGGCTGATGATGTAACTGATGAGATAAACCAATACCAGTCCAACGACACCACTTAAAAGCAGTGTAAGTGTAAGCTGCCGCTGCCATTTCGTTTGGCGTGCATGCGAATATGCGACGATTAGGTCAACAGGCGGTGTCTCACGGGTCATCGCGAAGGCTGAGTTGAAAGGCGTTATTCGAGAAGTGGTATAAGTACTCCCCTCGGTCTCTTCTGATTCCTGTAAAATAACTTTTCGCTGGAGTTGAGAACCGGAGAGCAATTGAAGCCGATTATCAAGTGGGACGAGTCGGGCGGCATTATTCAATGGCAGCCAATTCTCGGATTCCATCACCTCCGATTCAGCATTAAAGCCTGCTGTGTCGGATGTTTGTGGTTTTCCGACAAGAAAGATCGGATGCTCGTCTGACTGAATATTCGTTTGGGTTGTCTCCAGCCATGTTTGCAAGCGATAGCCGCCTGTAACGAAGCCCCATTTTCCGGATTCCCTTACTTGAACCACAAACTGTAATCCGAGATCGCTCTGTTGCGGAATATATCTGAGTTGTATGTGTCCGCCCTCGTTGTCAACCGGATTATATGTGCGTGGATTTCTCCGAGTCTTTAGGTTCGGGTATAGCAATTTTCCGTCTGCGGTGCCATACTCAAAGAGGTCGAAATCTGGTGTGGGTATATAAGCGAAGGTAGACTCTCTTTCTATGGAGCGAAGCAATTTCTCGTTAGCAGCTGTAGCGCGAACATCCTTTTCGACTTTGTTAAGGAAAGCTTGGTAATTGTTTGAAATTTGGGCGCGAAGCGTCTCAACATAGGTGTCAATGTCCCTTTTAAATGCGAGCCGAATCAGGAAGCTGGTGCTTCCAAAGACAACACCAAACATGACAAGGAAAATGAAGCCGTAAGCGATAAATATCTTATCATGAAACTGTAAAGTAGAGAGTTTATTCCACATGTCTTAACCGCCTACTTGCTATTCGCAGTGGGTGGCACGGCAAACTTCCGGAAATTCCGTTTATAACCTTCAACACCGTCTTGGAGATATGTTAACTCATTTCTACCATCGGTGTCAAGGTGTAAGTCTTGGAGTTTACCTTTTACGGCGATGGTATCCATTAGCACACGCATCAATTGACAAACAGACTGGATATCCCGTTTCGGGAGAGTTAAGGTTGCATTCGATACGTTATTCTCACTAAAATCCAAGGCGGTGCCGCGATAGGAGGCGGTCTGCAGGTGCGTCATGGATAACCCTTCAAAGTCGGTCAATTTCCTGTCCATCTGAGTGTCTTTCGGCAACACTAAATCGGGTCCAAGTGCTTTCCAATGGATAAATAGGACAACTTTATCTCTTGGGCCGGCAATGATGCCGTTGAGGATTGAATGGTTACTCGTGGGTCCCTTGGCATTTATGACGTTAGGCCCCGTCTCACGTTCTTGAATAGATTCTGTACAAAGTTGAACAAACCACTCACCGAGGCAACTGTTATCGGCATAGTTATAGAAAACAATAGAGCCTTTACCGTCAACTTCTTCAGCGAGATGAATCCACCGAGCGAGTTGATAGGCGATATTATCTTGATGTTCACAAGGCAGGAAAAAATCCTCGTGTGCTTGTTTCACACCCTCCAGCGCGGCACGGATGCGGGTTTCTGGGGTTTCGCTTTTTCCGGCTGTCATAGCGAGGAAGAACAGACCGACTGGCGAGAAGGCTGAGAACCGTCCGCCGACACCATCGGGTACAGGAAGTAGTGTGCCGCCGTAAAATGGGGATTGTTCATGCATTCGGAAGAGCACACTGTCAGCGGTTAGTCCAGTCGTCGCGAGGACCTGCTGCTGCCAGTTGACATCACCAAGCATTTCACGGATAACCATCAATGTCGCCATCGTCTCGGTTGTTGTGCCGGATTTGCTGATGACGTTGAAGAGCGTTTTCTGGAGGAGGTTCCGCGCCTTGAGCATCTCAATTAAGCCGACGAGTTTGCGTGGATCGAAGGTATCACCCGTAAAATAGACCTCTGGAGCACCGCCGCGTTCTTCAATAGACAGCAAGTTATGGTATGGATGATTGAAAGAATCGTGAAAGACGCGAGCACTGAGATCGGAGCCACCGATACCGATGACGACCAGCACCGAAAATTCCGCACGCGCACGCGTGGCTAACGTCTTGATTTTGGCAATATCTTTGTCTTGGAGATGACTGCGGGTCCACGCACGAAGTCCGCGTTCTAAGTCGGCAAGCGGTGCTGATGCCTCTTCCTGAAATAGCGCGTGAATTTCCTGCAAAGCGACATCAACCTTCTGTTGCACTGCCTGTGGAACTGAGCCTGATCCGCTATCGTCAAGCGAAAAATGAAGTTTTCTGTCCAACAAAATCTCCTTTTTATTAAATTCTGCCATACTTGTCGGAGAGGCGAACGATATCTTCTTCATCAAAGTGCCCGAACGAGATTTCGAGTATCCGATAGTCTTTCGATTCACCGATGAGTTGATGCTTCGCACCTTGTGGAATGAACACAGGTTCCATAGGTTTGGGACGTTGAATAGTGCCATCAAGTTTCAAGCAGGCACCTTCATCAAGCGGAATCCATAACTCACTCCGGTGGTGGTGGTACTGATAACTCACCTGCTCGCCTGCCCGAATTTCTAAGATTTTGACAGTGACAGGTTGATTGAGTACATATTGTATGAAGCCGCCCCAAGGTTTCTCAACTGTTGTTATCTCTTGGAGTTCTTGCGGGGATAATTCCATGATTTATTCTCCGAACTGCGGCAGACATTCGCTAAAAATGCTTACAAAAATATAGTAGATAGTGTATCATATAGGTGAGCCGGTAGTCAACCAAAACTGGGCATTCAGTTTAACTCAGAAAAATGTTGCGGCACACGGAGTGTGCCTACTACTATGTTTAACAATTCGATTTCAACACTTATTGAGAATAGCGTTACGGAAAAGGTTTTTCCTGGGGCAGTTGCCTATATCCTTACTGATGAAAAAGTGCTTTACCACGAAGCGTTCGGTTTCCGATCTATAAAGCCGAAACGACTGCCGATGCTTCGGACGACACTGTTCGATTTGGCATCGCTGACAAAGCCGATTGTCATCGGGACGCTCTGCATGCAGTTTGTTGAGAGAGGCGAACTCTCCCTCAGTGCACCTGCTGAGAAATACTTGCCGGCGTTTAGACAGAAAGGTGTAACGCTTACCCATCTGCTGACACATACCTCAGGACTTCCGGCATGGATCCCTCTCTACCTACGTGCAGGATCGCGCGAGCATGTAACTTCTTATCTCGGTGAGGTGGAATTGGAATCTCATCCGGGAGAGAAGGCGGTATACAGTTGCTTAGGGTATATTGTGCTGGGCGCGCTTCTTGAAAAAGTAACGAAACAACCGCTTGATAAACTGGCGCAGGATCGGATATTCGCACCGCTTGGTATGAAACAGACGCGGTTCAATCCGCCCCAAGCGTGGCGTGAACATTGTGCGGCTACTGAGGATTCTAACAGTTTTGAACGCCGGATGGTCAACTATGAACGTTATGACTGGCGAGAAGGCGTAATTATTGGACAGGTCCACGATGAAAACGCGCATTTTCTCGGTGGTGTTTCAGGCAATGCGGGACTTTTCGCTACGTCAACAGATCTCGGAAAATTTTGCAGGGCGTTAATGAACAACGACGGGCCCCTATTACGTCCGGAAAGCCTCAGCACGATGCGTCAAATCGCCTCAGCAGAAGGGGAACGTCGTTGTATCGGTTGGGCGGTGACAGACGATGGGTGTCTTTATCATACTGGGTTCACTGGTACTTCAATACGGATATGTTTAAAAAGAAAACTCGCGGCTATTCTGCTGACGAATCGGGTACATCCGGATGCTGATCGGCGCGGTATTATAGAATTTCGGAAGATGTTCCATGAAATAGTTTTCAGTTGTCATGCTTCGCAGTGAGAACAGTCATCAGTTAGTGTGCTGTGACATTCAGATACACTGTGTTAACCACAACAAAGTAACTGAAAACCGATAACTATAAAAAAACGAAAAGATGGATGTCAGGGTGAAATCACAACAAACTGAATTGGGACTGAGCATCTTGCTTAGAGAGAAAAGCGATTGGATTCGAGGAAAATCGATCGGGCTTATTACCAACCATACAGGTGTTGATGCCACCTTACGGAGCAACTATCGACTTTTCGTCGAAGCACCGGAATGTCAACTTACTGCCATTTTTTCGCCAGAGCACGGACTCTGGGGAGCGGTCCAAGATGGTATTGCTATTAGTAGTAGGGGCGAGGTAACCTCGCCCCTACGAGTCGAAAATCCAGTAAGCGTGCCGGTTTTTAGCCTATATGGACAGTCAATGCGCCCGACAGCGAATCAACTTGAAGGTATAGATCTGCTTGTCTACGATATGCAGGATGTCGGTGCGCGTTACTATACCTATATTTCGACCTTATTACATGCGATGGAGGCAGCCAGCGACTGTGGTGTCGAGTTCATCGTTGCTGACCGACCGAATCCAATTACGGGCACTGCTGTAGAGGGACCGGTGTTGGAAAGCGGCTCTGAATCATTCGTGGGGATCCACACGGTACCTATCCGTTACGGGTTGACAATCGGCGAATTAGCAGTGTTGTTGAAAGCGGAATGCGTGCCGTCATGTCAATTAAAAGTGGCGTGGATGCGGGGATACAAACGCGGCATGTGGTACGATGAGACTGGTTTGCCGTGGGTGCCACCATCACCGAATATGCCGACACTCACAACGGCAGTGCTTTACCCCGGTTTATGCCTGTTTGAAGGGACAAACATGAGCGAGGGACGCGGAACGACAACGCCGTTTGAATACATTGGCGCGCCTTGGTGCGATGGAGAAAGGTGGGCAGAACTTCTGAATAACTGTCAGCTACCGGGGGTTCGGTTCCGTTCTGTTGTTTTTACACCTGCGCCAGCGACTGAAACCACAAAGCACGCGAAACAGACCTGTGGCGGCGTTGCAATCCATATCACCGACAGAGCGCAATTCCGACCGATAGAGACCGCCCTCCAGATGTTATCCATTTTAACCACCGAGTATAGAGACCATTTTGAATTCTTACCCGCCCATTTTGATAGGTTAGCAGGGAACACTTGGCTCCGAGATGCTTTATCAAATGGAACATCAGTGGATACAATTCAGGCGCGGTGGGTGCAGGAACTTCAGACATGGCGGGACAACACAACACAGTATCACGCCTACGCTTAAGGAACAATGATGAAAGCGTTTATAGAACTTCTTAAGAAAGATAAGAAACTTATTATAGGTTTAATGTCGGGGACTTCAGTTGATGGCATTGACGCTGCTATCGTTGAAATTACCGGACACGGCTTGGAAACGGCAGTAGACCTACTCGCTTTTGATACCTTTCCTTTTCCGTCCGGCGTGCCACAACGCATCCTTACGCTCTGCCACCCCGATACTGCTCGCGTTGATGACATCTGTGAGATGAACTTTTATATTGGACA
The DNA here is from genome assembly GCA_965208735.1 of Candidatus Poribacteria bacterium. Classification (GTDB taxonomy): domain Bacteria; phylum Poribacteria; class WGA-4E; order WGA-4E; family WGA-3G; genus WGA-3G. The sequence continues at coordinate 1,046,725 of CBDBPM010000002.1, read as the reverse complement.
CCTCTTTGCAGAAGCGGTGAAATATATTCTTCAAAAAAGTGGAATGCGCGCCAACGACATCGCCCTCATTGGCTCACACGGTCAAACGATTCACCATCTACCCAAAGAGGCAGACACCGATAGCACTGTTTCCCATTATCCCTCAACACTACAGATTGGCGAGCCTGCAGTCATCGCACACGAAACTGGGATTCCGACGATAGCGGATTTTCGCGTCGCAGATATGGCGGCAGGCGGGCAAGGCGCGCCGTTGGTGTCATACCCGGACTATCTACTGTTCCAAGACAGCGTTAAAACAGTTGGACTCCTGAATATCGGTGGGATTGCGAATCTCACGGTGCTGCCTGCAAACGGAACGTTTGATTCCGTCTCAGCTGCCGATACGGGTCCCGGCAACATGTGCATCGATGCTGTCATAACGGAAATCACACAAGGTGCAGAACGCTACGATAAAGCAGGCAAACGCGCCTCACAAGGCACGCCATATCAACGGCTTATTGACGAATGGTTAAAACACCCGTTTTTTGATCTACCGCCCCCTAAAACCACTGGACGTGAGATGTTTGGACACACATACCCGATGGAATGTCTGACGGCTTGCCGTGAACAGGAACTTTCAGATAACGATTGCATCGCGACGCTGACCGAGCTGACAGTCCAAACGATTACTGGCTACATCGCGAAATTTGTGGCGGAACAGAACCCGATAGACGTGCTTTATGTAAGCGGTGGTGGTGTCCACAATCTGACAATCATGCGACGGCTTGGTGAACTCCTATCGGATACAGAGGTTGCATCTGTGGACAGTTTTGGTATCTCGTCGGATGCGAAGGAGGCGATTGCGTTCGCGATTCTGGCAAATGAGACCCTTCATGGAAACGCTGGAAACCTTCCTTCAGCGACAGGGGCATCCGTTCGGAAAATTTTGGGAAAGTTCGTGTGCCCATGATTTATTGGCTGTCAGCAAAGATAGCTGTCGGTGAAATCTGAAAGTGCAACCCAAAGAGAGGAATCCACGATGCAAACAACTTCTGTCCAAGATTTTTCTCACATCACTATTGATTTAGCCATCAAGAGAGGCATCCATAGTGTCGCGTTCAGTCCGGATGGCTCAATACTCGCAAGCGACAAGAACAACACTGTTGGCCTCTGGGATGCCGTCACGGGACAGGAAATAGAGATGGAGAAAAATTTCTGGGTGGCTTTTCAGGGAAATTTCACTGCCGATATCAACAGCGTCGCGTTCAGTCCCGATGGACGGATGATCGCAGGGGGAATCAATAAAAGTGAGGTTATTTGTATTTGGGACGCTGCTACCGGTGAGCAACTCAGATCAATGCGGGAAAATGCGCCGAATGCTTTGCATTGGGTGAATACGGTAGCATTCAGTATTGATAGCAGGATACTCGCAAGTGGCAGTGAGGACGGCAATCTTTATTTCTGGGATGTAGAAACGGGTAGGCGGCTGAAAGCTCTTACCGAAGATACGGAGAATATCTTCAGCGTTGCCTTCAGCAGCGACGGAAAAACGTTAGCGAGTGGCAATGCAGGAAACAGCATCCGCTTATGGAATGTTGCTACCGGTGAGCAATTGAAAACATTGATTGGGCATACGAATTGGGTCTTTAGTGTTGCTTTCAGCCCGGATGGACGGACCCTCGCAAGCGGGAGTTGGGACAAGACAATCCGTCTATGGGATACGACTACAGGGCAGCAACTGAAAGTGCTTACTGGACATACGCTTACTGTGTGGAGTGTCGCTTTCAGTCCAGATGGATTAACCCTTGCGAGTGGGAGTCAGGACAAGACCCTCCGACTCTGGAATATTGCGACAGGTGCGCACATCGCAACCCTCACAGGGCACACAGCACCTGTCAAGAGTGTCGTCTTCAGTCCGGATGGCGTAGTGCTTGCGAGCGGGAGTAAAGATAGCACAGTCCGCTTATGGGACCTCACATCTCCGTTGTTGTTGCGAAAAGATAAAGCGGAATAGTAGATTATTATAAACGCAAGTTGCTGCCTATTTGTGCACATAGCACTCCGCTGGAGTGCAAGAAGTTATGGACTCCAGTTTCTATTCTCACTGCGAAGCAATTTCACCCCGCTGGGGTGAGGAAAATGCCTAAGACCTTCGTTGAAATACGCAGAAATACCCAAGCAAAAACATCAAAATTTGTTAGTAGCAACTTGGGTTATTATAGATGAGAAAGGACTGCTTGCACCAGAAGCGGGATCATCAATTCATGATGTCCTGTGAATGTGTACCCTTTGCCGCCCATCTCCGTCGGGCGTTTGACGACGTTTTCTACTGGACGGTATTGCTGATTCATATCAAAATTGGCAGCGGTGAAGTGGGATACGGTATGCCCCAAGTTTCGTGCGATGGTCAACGCTTTTAGGAAAACCTCCGGTAGAATCACAGCCGAACCCAAATTCAGCACAACACCACCGCCTTCCAAATCTGTCACTAAGGCTGTCAACAACTGGAAATCCGTGAAGCTTGCCGCGCCGATAGCCGCCCCGTTCGCACTCGGATGCTGATGGATAATATCCGTACCGATGGCGACGTGTACCGTGATTGGGACATCGTTCTGAACACCGGCAGCGAGGAGACTATATGTGTTGTAGGGCGCGTCCATTTCAATCAGTTGTTTTCCCAATGCTTCACCCATCCCGATGCCTGTGTCTGCGGCGCGCTGGATTGCGGCGTTCATCAATTGTCCAGTCTCTTCCCACATTCCGAACTTGCCGGTCTGGAGGTAGTCGGATACATCCTCGGAAGTCTCGCCGATGAGGGCAATCTCAAAATCGTGGATGCTACTGGCACCATTGAAGGCGAAACCTGTAATCACGCCGAGTTTTGCCAACGCGATTAAAAGTGGGCTTAACCCGCACTTGATGACATGCCCGCCCATCATCACGATGACCGGTTTTTTGTTCTGGTACGCGGCGACAATGTCGTCAACGAGTGATAGAAAGTCTGGTGCTTTGAGAATCTTTGGGAGACTTGCTAAAAACGGGGATAGGTTGATCTCTGATTCCGGCAGCGTTGCGAAATCGTGAATGGAGGTTTTGTTGATACGCTCCTGAAGTGGGTACGTCCTCACAGAAGACATGTCAACCGGTTTCCGAGATTTTTTCATGTTTTTTGTCCTTAGTGGGTTTTAGATAAAAAATTATGCCGATAATAAACCAGAATAGTAACACAGTGCGTTGGTGTAGGATGTTGTCTGCGAGTCCATAAACAAGTGCGGAGATTAGAAACCCGCTTGCGCTGATGAAGGTGCCGCTGCCCCAGAAGTCACTTGCTTGCCGTCCCGCAAAAACCTGCTGACAGATAATCGCCACTATCCACAGAAATAGCAAAAGCGACGGAATGCCGTGCTCAACAGCGATGTGCAGATAAATATTATGCGCATGATAGGGGACGTTATATTGTTCAGGCGGTCCATTGGTTTGATATTCATAACGAAACCTACCCAACCCGATGCCGGTGAGTGGATATTTCTGAATAAGTTCCAGCGAGGTTTGCCACCACTGTGGACGTTCACCCATGAATCCAATCGGATGCGCAATCATCGTTTGGAAGCGCGCCTTAATATGTTGCGGCACGAGAAATAACGATAGACTCAGGAGTACGATAATTATAGTGGTGCCTAACAGTATCCGTTTCCATAATCCATGCGCGGGTTCAAATTTCCGCAGTGCTATCACAATGAAGTAGACACCGAGGAAAATTGTGGCAATGATAGTGCTTACCCAAGCGGCACGTGTAAGGGTCAGCACGAGGTTAGCACTCATCAGGACTACGATAGTGCCGAGTGCCAAGATTGTCCATATCGGAGGCTTCTGTGTTGTGTGTCTCCGCCAACTTGCCACAAAGTAGCCCATCACAAAGGGGAGACTGAGAGCAAGATACGCCCCAAGGTCGTTTGGCATCTTAAAGGTCCCGGTGAGCCGTTGTTCGATCATGTATACCATCAGATGCGTTTCGTTCGGACGAATCACGTACCGTCTCTGCCGCGCGGGATCGTTAATCCGCCATTCATCAGGAAACCGATTTGAAGGTAAAATCGAGACGTTTTGGGAGAGCGGTACGTTGCATGCTCGCAATTCGGCGCGAAATTCATCCGATATTTGTAAATTTGGGCTTTCGTTTCCGTCAAGTTCTTCCTTAAATTGTAACCCGACCCGTCCCATAAAGTCAATCGCTAAACGGGTGTCGTTTGCGTAGTACCAGAGTCCAAGTGCCGAAGATATACCAGCTGCTGCGATAAAGGCGATGACTATATGTTTCCAACGGGAACCCAAGCGGCTATGAGTAACGGCGTAAAAAAGCAGAATCGCACGGAGCAGTTTCCAGAAATAGCCGAGGCTACTTGTCGCGGGATGGGGTGCCAAGAGGCAGGCTATTAAAGCTAATCCGAAAAATAAGGCGATAGGGATGTCAAGCGGTGTCCGTTGCCATCCGAGTTTCCGTTGTGAAACTATTCTTCCTACCCATCCGAATGCCACGAGTGAAAGTCCAATATTGAGGAATGCTGTCGAGTAGCCGAAGGGCAAGGCGAGGACAAAAATCAGAAATCCGATGTAGGTGGCAGCATTAAAAACTGTTTCAGATCTGAAGTGTGAAGGGAACGAAAGTTTCAATTTTGACATAAGCGTAAAAAAATAAATAGTGCTTGAAAAATATACGGAGAATATTGTACAATATCTGTTAACTTAGCCAATCCATCATGCATAAAAAGGATACCACTATGCGCTTTACATACAGTCTCGTCGCTTCACTTTTAGTGTTTTGTCTTATCGGTTTGCTATTCACGTCACCCGCATCTGCCTTTATTGAGCGAGAATATACGATTCGTGAAGTTCTCAATGCTTGTACGAACATTGTCTTCGGCAAAGTGAAGAGTGTGGATCGGGGTCGTTTGCGCGGTATTGTCACTGTCGAAGAAGATGTCAAAGGTAAAAGTGGTCTCAAAGAAATCAAGATGAATTTCGCTACTGGGCATTACAGACGAGGCACTTCGCCACAAAAGTTGGTAAAGTTGCTCAAACCGGGAATGCCTATCATCGTTTTCTATCGTGAGCATTACGGCATTGATAGTATGTGCTTTGTTGATAATACATGGTTTCAGATGCGTGTGTATCGCGGTAGGTCCGGTGGCGGTTCATGGTGGTCATTCACACACATTGATCCAATGATGTCACGGACATTTGATGGCAAGACGAAGGCGTTTCAAAAGATTGTTAGCGATATGTTAGCCGGTAAAATGTGGGTTGCTGCGCCGAAAAACGCCGTGAAAGTCTTAGTCCTGACAGGAAATAGTACATATCCGACATGGAGTCAGACCCCTGTGAGTGCTAATGTTGCGACGTATGGATATCAGGCATTGCGGTCGATCAAAGAGAGTAGCAAACGTGCTATTGCTTATGAACTCACCAAAGAACGGATGCTGCCGCAATTAGAGAAAGCCGATGTTCTGTGGATCGGATATGAAGAAATTTCGAGTTATGGACGCTACCTCCTTCCGAGTAAAGCCGAGGAAAAGATTAAGACGTTCGTAAAGAACGGGGGTATCGTTATCGTTGCGGGGCAGGACAGTAGTGCTGAAAAGCCGTGCGGTATTGGGTGGTTACAAGGTGGCAAGTTGAAGGGTGTTGAAAGTCCACCAACCCAAGATTTCGTTGTTACCAAAAAAGAGAGTACCCTTTTCTCGACCCCTAACACCATCACGTCAGGTAAAATTTTTGTTGATGATGCTTGGGTAGATTGGGATCGGAAAGATGAGGTTTTTGCCACCACTAAGGAAACCAAAGAATTGGTTGTGGGAACGAGACGGTCCGGTAAGGGTTTATACATTATCACGAGCCTTCGCAACGATGGTCAATATACGACTTCAGTGAATAAAGCGTTCATGCAGAATATCATGCATTATGCTGTTAGCCAACTGAAGTAGTTATCAGTTATCAGTGTTGAAGTTACCAGTCACCAGTGGACAGTTAAAAGAGGTCTTGGATAGATCTAAAGTCTCTTTCTGGATACTGGAAACTGATAAAGAGGAATAAGATTCCGTCATGCGGAAACACCGAAGCAAAAACACTCTCTTTTCTGATAACTGGTAACTCGTAACTGGTTACTTCTTCTAAAGAAACTTCGCCACAACTAAGGTAATGTCGTCATTAGTGCTTTCGTCTTGTTGATATGCTTGGAGGTCGGACAAAATATCTGCCTTAATCTCCATAGGAGACAGATGACGCTTTTCAGCGATGAGTGCTTTGAAACGCTCCAATCCATACATTTCAGCGTCTGGATTGAATGCCTCGGTGATGCCATCTGAATAAAGCACGAGCAAATCGCCAGAGTGCCACTCGACTTCAGTGCTGTAATATTGTTCGGGTTCATCGAATTTTGGGAAACCGAGCGGCATAAACGAGGATTCCAACTCAAGTGGATCGCCGCTGTCTCCACGATAGAGGAGCATCTGCGGATGACCGGCGTTAGCGAACTCGAACCTGTTGTCGGGATGAATGATAAGATAACAGCAGGTCATATAGATGAAGGTTTGCGAATCTTCTATGACTCGCGTAATGGCTTTCATGACTTCAGGCACGGAAGCGTCAAAAGGGATTTGTGTTTGCAAACAACTTTTGGTCATTGCGGCTACCATTGCTGAATGGTAACCGTGCCCCATAACATCGCCGAGGAAGATGGCGATGCTGTTATCGGCGAGACGCAAATAGTCATAATAATCTCCACCGACGCTGTTCGCCGGTTGGCAATATCCTGCGGAAGAGACACAAGGGTGTGAAATTTCTTGATTGGGGAGAAGAGATTGTTGAACTTCAGCGGCGAGTCGCATAGATTCTTCCTGTGCGATCTCCTTGCGGATGGCACTCATCTGAATCTCAAGGTCGCGTCGAATTTTATCGTTTAAGACGCGGAACATACCGCTGCCGATCCTCGGCTCTCGCATCATTGCGTTGTAAAAATCGTGCCTCGTAATTCGCAAGAGTTGTGTGGATTTCACTGTTTTGACGGTGGCACTCCGCGGTTTGTTATCAATGAGCGCGATTTCACCGAGGCAGTAACCTTTTTCATTAAAGAACAACACCTCAGTTCCTGCCTTGATGATGCTCACTTCACCATTGACGATCAGGTAGAGTGAATCGCCTTCGTCCCCTTCCTCAAATAGCGTAGCATCGGCAGGGTAAGCGACTTCATTTGCAATCTGACAGATTGATTTTAACTCGGTTTCTGGGAGTTCCGAAAAGAGTTCTGTTTTCTGTAAAAACTGTAGTTTATCTGCTTCTGTCAGCATTATTGATTCAGCCTTTGACTTTTTGTGGAAAATGTGTTATTTTTAACAGAAGTGTGCTTAAGTTACTAACGAATATTCTAATATTTTTCAAACTTTATGTCAATAACTGATTATGTCAATAACTGATTTTTTTCGAGGGAAAGTTCTGCTCATTACCGGTGGCACTGCATTTTTAGGTCAACCGTTAGTAGCTAAAATATTGACTGCGCTTCCAGATGTCGAAAAGATTTATCTCCTCATCCGAAGCCGCGCCGATGCCTCTGGGAAGCGTATTTCTGCTCAAGAACGGTTAGAAAACGAACTGCTCGCCTCGGATGTTTTTGCTTCGCTTCGTCGTCTGCACGGGGAGAACTTTACGGCATGGGCACTGCAGAAACTCACTGCTGTTGAAGGGGAACTCACCGACGAACACCTCGGATTCAGTGATGCCGATTACCGACGGCTCCAGGACGAAGTACAGGTCTTTATTAACGTCGCAGGACTTGTGGATTTCGATCCACCTTTTGATGACTCTTTATGGGGCAACGCGCTCGCTGCGAAACACGTCGTCACCTTCGCGAAGGGGTGTCAAGATGCAGTGTTCTTACATGTCTCAACGGCTTATGTCTGCGGTGACAAGCCGGGACACGTGCCTGAAGAATTACCACCTCCCTATGAAAAATATGTGGTAGCACACAAGGAAAAGACTGGCGTATCTATTCCAGAGACACTTTCTGAAGAAATTGAAGGGCTTCTGTCTCTGAGTACGGCTATTCATGCGGCAGTTGATTCACCTGAAAATCTCGCGCGTTTCCAGCAAGAAGCAGAACAGGAAAAAAAAGGGACTCGCAAAGCGATTGATGCGCAAGTTGAAGAACTGAAGGCAGAGTGGCTTGAGAACCGCTTGGTTGAAGAAGGACTTAAGCACGCACGCTCGCGTGGATGGAACGACACCTACACCTATATGAAATTCCTTGCTGAACAGATGATTATGGAATTACGCGGTGAACTCCCCACGGCTATTGTGCGTCCCTCGATCATTGAGAGTAGTTTTGATGAACCTGAACCGGGTTGGCTCGGAAAGTTTCGGATGTCCGAACCCTTAATAGTCGGTTTTGGAAAAGGTCGCCTTCCAGATTTCCCTGCGGATCCGGATATAATTTTGGACATTATTCCCGTTGACTTTGTTGTCAATGCTATGTTGGCAGCTGCCGAGGCGACGGCAAAACAAGGTGGTATTGAGGTGTATCATGTGGCGACTGGGACGCAAAACCCTCTCTACTTTCGTGGCATCTTTGAGGCGACCTATGACTATTTCGTCAAATACCCAATGCTGGAGAATGGTCAGCCGGTTGCAGTGCCAATCTGGAAGTATCCGAGTTTAGAGGAATTTCACCGGAAATTGGATAGCCGAATGGGTCTGCTCAACCTCACTATTAAGGTGCTTGATAAACTTCCGATTCGTGCTGCTAAGCGTAAACGCCGTCAACTTTCCCTGAAGCAGAGTGGTATTAAGGCACTCCTACACTATATCAGAATTTACGCGCCCTACACGCGAACGAATTTTGAATTTGAGACGCAAAAGATGCAAGGACTTTACGATGCACTTTCGCCGACGGAGCAGCAACGGTTTAACTTTGATGTCTCACAAATCCATTGGAAGCGGTATTTCCAAGAGATACATATCCCGGGTATCAAGCGGCATGTGTTGAAACTTGAAGATGGCGCGAATGGTTAATGGTTAATAGTTATAAGTTATAAGTTAAGAGTGCTACTGTTAAGTTGACAGGAAACCTCTTACCAACAACTAACAACCAACAATCATAAAAGATGGATCGGAGGAATAGGTAGGATATGCCACCTGAACGGATTGCCCCAAAAACGATTGTAGATTTGATTAAGACGCAGGCATCGCGAATTCCTGATAGAGTTGCCCTGCAGATGGCCAATGAGGGTGAATGGGAGCAGTATACCTATGCGGAAACCTACGCGCTGTCCCGCCAGGTTGCGTGGCAGTTGTGGCAAAGCGGTTTGCGCAAGGATGACCGTGTTGTTCTTGTCTCTGAAAATCAACCTGAATGGTGTATCTCTTATCTCGCCGTTGTTCAGATCGGCGCTGCTGTTGTTCCACTTGACTCGCAAACACCTTCCCACGAAATCTTAGCAATCACCGAGTTCACCGATGCCAAATTGATTTTAGCCTCTGAAAGCGTATTAGAACAGTCTGGTAAGGCACTCTCGGCGGCGGAACAGGGTCTATACAACATCAACGAAAACTGCGAAATCGTGGGTGCCGATACCACGGTCAGCAGTATTTTGAGTGCTGAGATTCCAGATGATTTTCCCGATGTAGAGGTCACGGCAGATACCGTTGCTTCAATTATTTTTACGATGGGGACCACGGTGGAAGCCAAAGGGGCAATGCTTACGCACGGTGGCTTTATCTCTAATGTACAAGCCGTCGCGAAGGCACTTCCACCCACCGACAAAGAACACATTTTGTCAGCACTCCCACTGTATCACGCTTTAAGTTTTTCGTGCAGTTTGTTGATGGCACTCTACAGCGGGACCACGGCGACATACGTGAATGCGCTTCGTCCGACAACACTTCTGAAAACGATGCGTGAGGCGAAAACGACGGCTTTTATTGGTGTGCCACGTCTATTTCAACTGCTCCAAGGCACGATAGAGAGACAAGCGACGCGAGCAGACACACCCGGTAATACCTTGGTAGAAAAAGCGCAGGCTGTTATGGGGGGTGAGATTCGTGTTCTTGTTAGTGGTGGTGCGTCGCTTTCCGATTCTATTTACGACGCATTCCAGAAGTTCGGTATGGTGCTTTACCAAGGGTATGGTATGACAGAGACCGCTCCCGTTCTCAGTGTTAATCCCTATCTGAAGAGTAAACGTGGGTCGGTCGGTCCGGCGGTGGAAGGTGTAGAACTTCGGATTGACAATCCAGACAGCGACGGCATCGGGGAAATTATCGCTAAGGGACCGAGTACGATGAAAGGGTATTATCAGAACCCAGATGCGACAGAAAAGACTATCCGAGATGGATGGCTCTACACGGGTGATCTCGGTTATATGGACGCGGATGGTTACCTCTATCTTACAGGGCATTGCAAAGACATCATCGTTCCTGCTTCCGGAAAGAACGTTTATCCTGTTGAATTGGAAGCACTCTATCGGGGTAGTCCTGCTATCTCTGAAATATGTGTTGTGGGTATCCCCTACGAAGATGGATCGGATACTGCCATTCACGCTGTAATTGTGCCAGCGACGCCTGATGAAAAGACGAAAGTAGAGATTCAGGAACACCTTCAAGCGTGTGCGAAGGCGTTACCGAGTTATCAACAATTTCACAAATTCCATTTGTGGGAGGATGCGCTACCGAAGGCTGCAGATGGAACGATAGATAGGCAAAATCTAAGGCGTAGTTTGGAGGCGCGTATTAAAGAGATAGAGCGTCTGCAGGAAGATTCTGCAGCAGCGGTAGAAAGCGAAGCCTCTGATGTACCCAGAACAGATATACCCGAAGAAATTCTCTCTACCTTTGCGAGATTGGCACGCATGCCGACACACCAGATTCGTCCAGAAAGCCGTTTGGATACTGATTTGGGGCTTGACTCCCTCACACGGCTTGATCTGTTGTTAGTTCTTGAAAATAGACTCGGTGCAACAATCCCGGATGCCCTGCTCGCTAATTTGGAGACGGTGGGTGACGTTGTCGAACTAACCGAGACGTTCCATGCGGAGACTGCTACGGCGACAGATGGACGCGGGAAAATAGAGATGCCAGAGTTCAGAGAGGTGCCGCGATGGTACGCCCGTGCCTTTCGCGCTGCGTTTACCAGCATCTATAGAAACTATTTCTCACTGAAATGCTACGGACTTGAGCATATTCCACAAGGTAAACCGTATATTATTATGCCGAACCACACGAGTCATCTTGATACGTTGACGGTGATTACGGCTCTCGGAACGAAAGCATACCGACTCTGGACACTCGCCGCACGAGATTATTGGTTTGCGACCCGTTTTCGAGGATGGTTCGCTCGGACATGCCTCAATGTGCTTCCGATAGAGCGGGAAGGCAATTTCACGGAGTTTCTACAGGACTTGAGAGCAGCAAACGAAGCTATGGCACGGCATAACGGCTTGCTTATCTATCCTGAAGGCACGCGTTCGGTTGATGGTAACCTTCAACCTTTTAAACCGGGGGTGCTTAGTCTGCTTATCTATGGACCTAACGTCCCTGTTATACCGACTTATATTGAAGGCACCTATCACGCTATGCCGAAAGGTCAAAACTTGCCGAAGAAACATCCAGTGCGTATTATTTTTGGTGAACCCCTTACCTTTCCGTTGCAAAGTTGGAGGGACCAAGACGGAGCACCGATTGATCCAACGAGATACCAAGAATTCTTGGAATTGGCACAAGACCGGGTTGCTGAACTTGGAACGCTGCTAAAACACGAGAAAGGGAACCTATGATGTCGGTTCCGAACCCCAAAAAGACAGTCGCATTTTTTGATGTAGATGGTACGTTGTTAAAGTCCACAATTGTGCATTGTTATATCTGGATGCGATCTTCACAGATGCCTTTCTTTTTAAAATACTTGTGGATAATCGGGTTCCTCCCTAAAATTGTGTACTACCTAATTTTGGACAGTATAAGTCGAACCCGCTTTAATGAGGTGTTTTATCGCAACTACCGCGGTCTGGAAGTTGCGGAGATGAAGGCGTTGTCTACGGCGATATTTGAGACGGACATTCGTCCGAAAATCTTCTCCGAGGCGGTGTCACAAATTCAGGAACATAAGGAACAAGGCGCAGCTGTTGTTCTTGTAACCGGGTCGCTTGATTTCGTTGTCCAACCGATTGCGGAGTATCTTGCTGTTGATGCTGTGTTAGCCCCGCAATTACGCGAACAGAATGGAAAGTTTACGGGTGAACTCACAACCGCGCCACTCATCGGTGAGGAAAAAGCGAAAGCGATGCGAAACTACGCGGATCAACACGAAATTTCACTGGAAGAGAGTTATGCTTACGGCGACAGTCAATCCGATCTTCCGATGTTGGAATGTGTTGGAAACCCTGTTGTCGTGAATCCAAGCAAAGTACTCCGCCAGAAAGCACTTAAATCTGGTTGGGAAATGCACGAATGGCTCTAAACATCAAGCGTATGCACTTTTAATTAAAAATCAGAGGAGAATACACATGAACGTTAGACGTTATTTTGAATCTTTGTCCGAACCGAACGATACGATGTTTGTTGAAATAGACGATAGGCACCGGTTTACCCGTCGCGGTGATGATTGGGATAAATTCCGTGCGGATCTGATTGAACTCTTGGAGCAGACGATTTCTGAAGAGTTGTCGAAGGAATTCGAGGCGGCGACAGCGGATTGGGATTCAGAGAGTTTGTAGCGTTTAATTTCAACACCTTCCCCCAAATGACCATGATTTAGTTTGCCTTTCACCGTTGCATTTTTCCCTTTTTCCCTTCTCAGTAACGGGTGGGTACCCCTTTTTCCAGTAACTGGATTTATAGTAGATTTTAGAATTAAGAGGGCACTCTCAAACAATTCCTAATGCTGCATCGTCCTTGAAAGTGCCACAGGCTAACCGTTCCTATGCTGGAAAAAGAGTGCCACAAACTAAAAGTTTGTGCTACAAATATGTAGGATTAATTCTGAGTTCCACGACGTTCTGGTGGTACAACCTAACAGGTTATGCTACAAAAGAGCGATATGCGTAAGTCCTATCAATATTTCTGCTTAGATGGCACTTGGGTTATATAAAATGTGTGATCGTTATCCGAACCAACCGTGTAAAAGATTCGTTGTAGAAAATTCTCAGGAAGGGTGCCCCATGATTTCGATGTACAAAATAAAACCGCGGTTTCAGCAATTGTTGAAACCGTTACTAAATATGTTCTATAAAGTCGGTTTTACGGCGAACGGCATTACATGGACGGCTATTCTTTTCTCCGCTGTGATTGGGTCCCTGTTATGGTTCTTTCCGAATGGTCACATGCTCTGGATATTTCCTGTTGCTTTATTGATGAGAATGGTATTGAATGCCCTCGATGGCATGATGGCGAAAACGTATAATATGACAAGTGCTGCGGGAGAAATGTTGAATGAACTCGGAGACGTTATCTCCGACGCAGTAATGTTTTTCCCCTTGATAAAACTGACAGGTGTGAATCTTTGGTGCGTCTTGCTTTTTATCTTCCTTGCTACGCTGAACGAGTTCATTGGGGTATTAACAAAGGCGGCGACAGGCACAAGGAGATATGATGGTCCAATGGGGAAGAGTGATAGGGCCTTAGTTTTGGCACTAACCTGTTTGCTATTTTTCTTTTTTCCGCAGATACGTGTAGCCTTCAATTATATTTTTGCGGGGATGGGTCTTTTACTGTTGTTAAGTTCAGCCATTCGGATAAAAAATGGATTATCGCAAGTCGGCGGTTGATGATGGATTTACTCATAATAGAACATATTGTAGAACAAAAGGAACTTGCCGTAGTTATTGGTCTAATATTCGGCATTCTTGTTTTTGCAAGCGTCCTTTTTTGGATAATGGGAAAAATAAAACCACAAGGCGATTTCTCGGAATTAGTAATGAGAACCAAGTCCTGGTGGGTAATGGCGACTGTTTTTGTTTTGGCGACCATTTTGCATTCCGTTATCACCTTTATTTCGTTGGGTTTGCTTTCCTTTTTTGCGTTGAGGGAATTATCATCGATTAGTAAAAATGTCCGAGAGGCTGACCGTAAAGTATTGATTTGGTGTTTTTTGAGCATCCCAGTTCAGTATTATCTCGCTTACATCGGTCAATTCGGTCTGTTCCTGATCTTTATTCCTGTTGTTATGTATCTGTGGATTGCGTTTATGTTGGTGGTGATAGGCGAAACAGAGGGTATCAGTCGATCCATGAGTATTTTGCCATCGCAATTGATGCTCACGGTGTTTGGTGTTAGCCATTTGGCTTTTTTGATTTCATTACCGGATATTGATGGGTTTGATGCCGGGGGAAGGGCACTGTTGTTGTTCGTTGTATTCATTACAGAGATGAACGACGTTTTTCAGTTTATTTGGGGGAAGTTTCTCGGAAGATACAAGATAGTTCCTAAGGTGAGTCCAAATAAGACGTGGGAAGGGCTGATAGGTGGCGTAATTACGACAGTGGTTGTTGGATACTTTTTACGTTTTTTGACACCATTCTCTGAGATCGAAATTTTGATCACTTGTGGCTGCATTGCCATTATTGGTTTCATTGGAGATGTCGTTGTGTCTGCTATTAAGAGGGATATAGGTCTTAAGGATACAGGGAGTGCAATTCCGGGACATGGCGGGATTTTAGATAGAATAGATTCACTGGCAGTTACAGGCCCCGTTTTTTTCCATGTTGTTTATTATATGTATTACGTTTGACATAAAATAATGTCTATCCTGAAAGTATTTTGATAGGTTTTGTACCGGCACGCGGAGTGTGCCTACTACTTTAGGAAACTGTTTGACAAACGGATATTGTTGGGTTAAAATAGCGGTCAACGTTTATGATACATTCAGCCCGATGATGTCCAACAAGGAAAGCAGAATCCTTATGTCAAATCCAATCGCCGAAGCGCAAGCATTAGAAGCGGAAGGTAAACTCGCCGAAGCTATCCAAGTTTACGAGGACATCCTCAACACAACTGACGGCACATCAACACTTGCACTTGTTAATTTTCGACTCGGTACTATCTATCACGGATGGCGAGAACTCTTCACAGCACAACGATTTTTCGCACAAGCACATCAACTTGACTCAAGTAATGCCGACATCCGGGATGCGATCGCTGAACTCAATCAGCATTTTTCAGAAAATCGGGAAGCAGTTGCCGACGAGATGTCCCGCAAGAATAGTGACCAGATTGTGTCCCTCTTCCGCATCGCTACTGGGATAAAACTCCTGACGATGGAGAAACCTGTACAAGCCTACCCGTTACTAAAAAGCCGCACTAAGATTTTCCCGAACGCCGCTATGGCGAAGCATCTTCTCACGGATATCCAAATCACGGAAGACGAGCGAAACTCAGCGATCAATTTCCTGCTGGAAAGGGATTGGCTTGTGAATACCGGCGCGTTGCTTTACACAATAACAGAAAAAGGGTTGTATAACTTTTATATTGAACTTGCGCAGTTACACATCGCCAACGCTGCTTGGACGGAAGCGGTAATGTGTTATGAACAGGCATATTGGCTGGATCCGAGACAAGCGTATCCACGCTACCAACTTGTTATCTGTTATGCTGAAGCAGAGACTTGGGATGCGGTAGTCGAGATTATTGAGCAACTTCCGACTGAAGTACCAGAAGGGGTAGATCCTATTGCATACCACACCGCTGTGGCGCAGAGTTATCACCATGTCTATCAAACCACGCAAGCCGATGATGCCAAACAGAGCGTCGTTGAAGCGTGCGAAACAGTGTTGGGTTTAGATAACAAGGCGAAGGAGGTCTCAAAACTCCTTGCATCGTATCAGGGCAAAAAGGCGTGGTGGCGTAGGTAGCAGCATTGGATTGAATGTTGAGGTTTGGAGAAGAAACGCTGTTGACAAAAAGGGAGGCATCTGATAAAGTATCACATATTTCGTGTCTTTTGGGGTGGGCTTGCAAACTACGTCCTAACATTTGTGGAGGAGAAAGATGGCAGCACGTTTAGCAATTGATGGTGGAACACCCGTTATCGCCGAATCTATACCCGGTGGAATGCACGGGCCCAGTGTGATAGATCAGCGTGAGATTGATGCTGTGACCGAGGTTTTACGCAGTGGTAAACTCTTTCGATTCGTTGAAGATTCAAATGTCGCCAGTTTTGAGAAGGAAGGTGCCGCATACCTCGGTGCAAAGCACGCGTTGATGGTGAATTCAGGGACATCGGCGATCATCTGCGCGCTCACCGGTCTCGGCATCGGACCGGGTGATGAGGTGATTTTACCCGGCTATACCTTTATTGCGACGGCTGCCGCTATCGTCGGGGTGGGTGCGATTCCGGTCATCGCGGAAATTGACGATTCGCTCGGTTTAGATGTTGCCGATGTCGAACGGAAAATTACGCCACATACCAAAGCGATCTTACCGGTACACATGCAAGGCGTGCCGTGTCGTCTTGAAGCGATTGTCGAACTTGCACAGAAGCGCAATCTGAAAGTTGTTGAGGATTGCTGCCAGTGTGTCGGCGGTCAGTATAAGGGCAAATATGCTGGAACGTGGGGCGATGCAGGTGCATGGAGTCTTAATTATTATAAAGTAATCTCTTGTGGAGAGGGTGGACTTGTCTTTACTAATGACTATGATGTCTATGAACGCGCAGCGTTTGCAGCGGAACCGGGTCTACCGATGTGGATGAGCGATTCTGAATGGCAGAACAAACCCTTCTCGCGTCAGTGCTATCGGACGAGCGAAATTTTAGGTGCGATTGCACGTGTGCAACTTTCCAAGTTAGAGGACATCTTGGGACATACACGCCGACTCAAAAAGGCGTTCACCGCGGAACTTGCTGAGGTGCCGAAAGGCTATATCCGGCAACATGTAGATGATCCGACCGGCGAGTGCGGTATTAGTGCAGCGATTATCGTGCGTGATGTGGAACTTGCGAAAAAATATTCCGATGCGCTCAGAGCGGAGGGACTCAACGCTGGCACTGCTTACAACGACGGTTTCCCTGACCGGCATATTTATACCTATTGGGATTCCATCCTGTTCAAGCATTCACCCGACGCATCAGGGTATCCGTGGGCGGATCCGCGCTACAAAGGTGATGTTGAATATTCGCGGGATATGTGTCCGCAGACGCTATCGATCTTGGGGCGCGCGCTACGGTTTGGGTTCAACGTGAATATGCAAGAGGAGCATGCCCGATTGATGGCAGCCGCTATCAATAAAGTGGACGATGCGCTTGGATAATAAGGTCAGGACTTACGCAATTTTGTTCATTGCAGACTCTGTGAGAGGAGCCCCCCGTAAAAAACGCAGTCGGTTTCAGGACACAACCTAACAGGTTATGCTACAAAAGAGTGCTCTGCGTAAGTCCTAAAGGTCTCTATTTTGATGAAACGGGGATGACATAAGTGCGGCGACCGACTTCGGTGAAACCCAATTTTTGTGCGACTCTGAGTGAAGCGATGTTGTCTTCACCGCAGCTCCAAGCTGGCACTTTACCTCTCGCTTGAATTTCTTGGGCGACAAGGGATGCCGCGGCGGTAGAGAATCCTTTTTCTCGCCACGCTTCGATTGTAGAGACCCCGATGTCAGCGTGCAGGTCGGTTTCTGCATAGGTATGTGCAATAGCAACGATGTTATTGTCCACAACGGCTCCAGCGGCGATGCCATCTGTTAACATTGCTTCGTGTGTTTTGTAACCGTTTCCTTGGACTTCTGCAGGGGCTTTCGCCAGACGCGTGACATCTTCTGGTGTTAGAAGGCGGACTACCTCGTTCTTATACCGATGGACAGGCTCTAAGAGCGCGTGACAAACATCGCCGTAATAACGGATGGGTGTTCCCTTATCAGCTTCAATAAGTTTACCGAGAGGTTCGGCGCACGCAGCGTCCACGTTAATACAGCTCCAACCATCAGTGGCTTTCAGCAGTTGCCATAAAGCATCAGCATCGGTGCCGAAACCACACGGCTCGTCGGGACAGAATGGGTCAAAGATAAGTGCGGCGGTGATATCTGGTAGCGTGCTGGCGATATAAGCATCGCACACCCCGTGTTTCAAGCGGGACGTGGGAATAACCGACATCGGTGTGTCACCGAGGACATCAGCCAAAACGAGACATTCTTGGGATGTAAGTTTAGTCATTTAATAGTTGGCAGTTATCAGTTGTCAGTTATCAGAAAGAAACAAGCCTCTACATGAAAACCGACAACCGCAAACCACGTCTCCGAGATAGAAAACTATAAAAATTGAGAGATGATAAATGAAGATTACGATCTTGGGTTCAGGCACCTCAACAGGTGTTCCTGAGTATAAATGTGAGTGCGAGACCTGTGAAGACGCGCGGGACGTTAACTCGAAAAATTATCGGACGCGTTCATCAATCCACATCGAAAAAGACGGAAAAAATCTTCAATTCGACTTGGGACCTAATTTCATGGATCAGATTGTCCGGAACCGGATTGAGCGGATAGATGCTGTTATCTTCACACATTCTCATGCCGACCATGTCAGTGGGACAAACGACATCGTGATGCCGTGCCGGAAACAGCAGATGGATATGCCTGTCTATGGTCCCGAACAGACAATGAACATTTTACAACGCAACTTCGATTATATGTTCACAAAAGAGACGTTCCAAGGTGGCGGTGTTGGGCATCTACTTCCGAATGTAGTCGAACCGGATCAAAGGTTCGAGTTGCTCGGTTTTGATATTACGCCGATTCCGGTTGAACACGGAAACGTTCCTACTTACGGCTATCGGATTGACGATTTCGGGTATGTACCGGATGTAAAACGGTTGCCAAAAGCGTCTCAAGATCTGCTAAATGGGATAGAGGTGCTGGTGATTGATGCGCTGAGTTTCAATCCGAGGCATCCGACGCATCTTTCGGTAGGCGAAGCGTTAGAGATAAGCGATGCGTTGAAAACAAAGGAAACCTATTTCACACACATTATGCACCGGTTGGATCACCGTTATTTCAAAGAGCAGTGTGAAGAAGTGGATGTTGAATTGTCTGATAACGCTTATCTGGCTTATGATGGTCAGGTTATCCAATTATAATAGCCATCAGCGGTCAGCGCATTAGCCGTCAGCCGTCAGCAAAGACGCAAGCGTTATAAAACTGTCTTGCAGTGAGAGTTTTCTTTGCCGAAAGCCGAGAGCCATCTTGCTGAAGGTTTCCGATGGCTGATAACCGTTTATGGTGGACTTACGCAAAAAGCAGCAATTTCGGTATTCCTAACCCCCTAAATCCCCCTTATCAGGGGGACTTTGAGAGGAAATGCGTAAGTCCTAATGGTATAGGTTAAGTTAGGCTATTTTCCCCAACCGCCGCCTTGTGGCGGTTTTCTTTTTTGCAGAATAACCCGATCACCTTCGGTTACGCCGCCTTTGATAACGACTTTCGTCTCGTTTTGCATACCGGTTTCAACGGGTGTTCTCGTGCCTTTAGCACTCCCATCATCCAACATGACGTGCTTCCCTTTTGAGATGTTCACTTGTGCGCGGACACCGTCGGCCTCTTTTTTGCCTTTGACCAAAAGGGATACGGTCAAGGGACCCGGCATAATCCCGCGCTGACTGCTATCCAAGCTGATGGTGACGCTGCCGTTTCCGACACTCTCAACCGTGCCATTGAAGGTCTTCTCGGTGATCGTCTGCATCACAATCGGTTGATTCTGTTTGAACGGGGATGTGTTACCTACTTGTGCATTGACCGTCACGCTCTTCTCGCTGATAATAGCATCAATCGGCACCATCAGTACATTTTCTTCCTCGTAAGTGATGATGTCAACATCTGTACTCATGCCTGGGCGGAGTTCTTCTGGGGATCCGAGTACTTCTATCATCACCTCAAAGGAGATGATATTGTCCTGTTGCTGTCCACTCGGCGAGATCTCATACACTCTGCCCTCGTATGTTTTACTTTGGTAGGCATCAACTTTGATTTCCGCCTTTTGCTCACCTTTCAACCGTTCCATATCAACTTCATTAATAAAAGTTTTGACGACCATTTTGGAAGGATCAACGATGGTCATAAGCGGTGGACTTTGCGAGAATGCTGAACGTCCGGAAGTCACAATCTCACCGACTTCAAGTTCGAGAAGTGTGACGAGTCCTGACATGGGAGCCTTGATTATGGTCCACTCGAGCCGTTCCGACTGGTTCTTCAGCGTACTCTCGCGTCGGAGTCGGTTTGCGTCGGCACTCACTCTGGATTGCTCGGTCAAAGATTTCTCGTTCTCAAGGGTGAGATTCAATTCGTCTAAGCGGGTTTTAGAATTTTCGACGCGGAGTCTCCCTTCTTCCTCAGCGTTCTCCCGCATCTTTCTAAGATCTTCAAGATTCTTCTTCTGGTTTTCCAACGTTAACTCGCGTGAAGCAATGGAGGTTTCACGCACTGTAATGGTTCTGTCTTGGGAAGTGATGGTCTGTTTCTGTGATTCTACGCGTCTTTGGGCATTTTCATATTGCACCTTAGCGTTCACGTGTCCAGCTTGCGCGTCTTCTAACGCTTTTTTGGAAACCAATTCCTTGTTATAAAGCTCGGTATTTCGGTCGAGTTCCGATTTCGCGTTATCCAAGGAAATCTTGGCTGAATTCAGGGATGTCTCCTGTTCAGACAGTGTAATTTTTGCCTGTTCAAGCGCGATTCGAGCCTGTTCCAAAGCGATGTTATCTTGGTCGAGTGAGTTTTTCGCGGTCAGAATATCTGTTTCTGCTTGATTGATTTGTGTTATGGTTGCGGCCTGCGTCGTCTCGTAATTCGCCTGAGCGATTTTAAAGTCGGATTCAGTCTGAATCAACTGGCTTTGGAGGCGTTCCTTTTTGAGTAAGATGTTCAGATCTGCCTGTTTGAGCTGTGCTTTAGCGGCTCGGACATCCGCTTCCGCCTGTTTTTTCTCTTCCTGATAAAGTTCGGGATCGAGTTCTATCAGGACTTGACCTTCTTCCACGTATTCACCGTTTTTAACATGGAGTCCAACGATCTCACCTTCGACGTTAGATTTGACCTCTACGTCGATAAGGGGTTCCAGGTTGCCGGTTGCACTGATTCGCATTTGGAAATCGCCGCGTTCGACGACTTCAACTTTCTTCGATAGTGCTGGGTCTGGTCCGTTTTTGCCGCGTCCGAGTACAACCCACCCGATTGTGGCAACGAGGACCAAAACAACGCCAGCAGTAATAATAATATTTTTCAAGGCTAATCCCTCCTATAGGGTGTTCAATGGTGCCTGCGAACCTCAAAATTTTGTTCGCGAGAGGTACCTTCACAGGGGCGGGTGTAGCCGCCAGCATGTTCAATAATTTTTGCCAATAGGCTAATCGGATCGGAGTGCCTCAACAGGTGTAAGTTTCGCTGCTTTATTGGCAGGATACAACCCGAAGAAAACACCGATAGCGACAGAAACGATCAAGGCGATCAGCATTGTTCCAAATGAGATGACCGAGGGCCAGTTGCTCCCTTCCCAGACGAACTTAGAGATGAGTGCGGCGGTGCCGCGCCCCATGAAGACCCCTAAGATTGCGCCGAGGATACCGCCAGCGAGTGTCAGCACCGATGCCTCAATCAAGAATTGGGCTAAAATATCGTTCCGCGTAGCCCCGAGCGCTTTGCGTAACCCGATTTCCCGTGTCCGATCGGTAACAGAGACAAGCATGATATTCATCACACCGATGCCGGCGACCATGAGCGCTATAGCAGCGATGCCACCCATCAAGGCTTTCATGACCAATCCGACCTTATTAGCGGTTGCTAATTCCTCTGTCGCTGTCCAATAGTTATATTCTTCACCAGTGTTGTTGTGCTGTCTTCCTAATATATCTTTGGCGTCTGCTATGGCGGTAGGAATGGTATCGACATCAACCGCTTCAACCCGGATGCGTTCAACATCTTGACGGCCCTTGAAACGTTGTTGGAGCGTCGTTATCGGGATGATGAACCGATCGTCCCAACCGGAGGTATCCATTGCGTCGCCTTTTTCTTCCATCACGCCGATGACTTTGAGGCGTACCTCATAAAGTCCGCTCCTTCCACGCCAGTAAGAGGGGCGCGAGGCTTTAATCTCTTTACCAACAGGGTCTTCATCAATGAAAACCTCTTCGGCTATTTTCGAGCCGATGACAGCGATGCTACTTGCTGCTTCAACTTCTTCAGCGTTAAAAAATCGACCGCTTGAGGGGTACCAATTATGAGACCGGTCATATCCAGCAGTTGAGGCGACAATACGGGATTCTTTCGTGCGCCCCTTGTAACTCACGTTCCAGCCACCCATATCGTCCTCAGCGACGACATCAACAACGCCGCGTGCATGCTTCAGGATCTCAAAAGCGTCTTCGGTTTCCAAATCCTCGGCGCGGTTTCTTTTCCAGCGTCCCCTGCCACGCACAGCTTCGCCAGCGGCACGGCTCAGTGTCCCGGATTGTTTATCCCAATCGTCTTTATAGATTTCAACAATTTTCGTGCCACCCGTCCGCTCAATCTCCCGCAAAACCATAGCGCTTGACCCGTCGCCGACAGATACCATACTGACAACGGAGCCAACACCGACGATAATCCCTAAAATTGTTAGGGCGGAGCGGAGTGGATTTCGTCGCAAGCTGGAAACGCCTAAAATGATACATTCAATGAGATTCATTTATAGTTTCTCCTATTCGGTACGGAGTGCTTCAATCGGTGAGAGTGCTGACGCTTTTATTGCAGGATACAGCCCGAACGATATACCGATCAGTGCTGAAAAGGATACTGAAATCAATATCCACTGCGTTGAGACAACCGATGGCCATTCGGGAACAATCTGAACGATTTTAACAGCAAGGAGTGCCATGCCTTCGCCAGCAAATATGCCTGCCAGCACACCGAGGGCACCACCGACACTACACATGACCACGGCTTCTATTAAGAACTGTACCAGAATATCCAGTCGCTTTGCGCCGAGTGCTTTTCGTAGCCCAATCTCACGTGTCCGTTCGGTAACGGCGACGAGCATCATATTCATAATACCGATGCCGCCGACAAGGAGCGAGAACCCAGCAATGCTCCCGAGTGCGATTTTTATGACTTTACCGATTTTCTCCAATTGTGCCATCCCTTCGCGCATGTCCCTAACCATAAAGAAATCATCTTGGTTTCTATGCCGTTTCCTGATGACCTCTTTCACCTCTTCAATGGCTTGTGGTACCTCTTCAACAGTATTCGCGTGGACTGAAAGCATGACGATATTATCGTTCCCAGTGAAACGTTGCTGCGTCGTTGTGAGTGGGAGAAAGATCATGTCATCCAAGTTCCACCCGAAACGTAAACTTCGACCTCGGGGTGCCATCGTCCCGACGACGGTAAACCGTTCTGTTAATCGATTTTCTTCCTTTCGCCCGTACCGGCTATACCGATCGCCGCCTCTGCCAATCTTAATTTCTTTTCCTATAGGTGAGGCGTTACCGAATAAGGTCATCGCGACCTCTGTTCCTAATGCACAGACTTTTGTTTCGTTTACAATGTCTTCTTCAGAAATAAATCTACCTTGCTGAATGTTCCAATCCATCGCTTCTGCGAACGTGTAGTTTACACCGTTATAGCCTGTTCGTGCTTCAGATCCATCCGCGGCTTGGACGAGAACGCCTCGCCATTCCGGAATTCGCGGCACGACGACCTTCACAGATGGACATTCCGCCTCAATTGCCAACACGTCTTCAAATTCGAAGTATTCGTTGCTACGATTCGGCATCCAACGACTTCCGACCCGTTTGTGAGAACTGCGGTACATCGTAAATTGATTCACACCGCCTAATTTCTGTGCGTCTTGCAGCACAATCGCTTTGGCACCATCACCGATGGCGATCATCGCGAGGACCGAGGCGACACCGATGATAATTCCGAGCATGGTGAGCAAAGAACGGAGTTTGTTGCTGCGAATTGCAGAGACTCCAACAGATAACCCTTCAAATATACGCATTTCACGCCTCCCCATTAAGTATATTTATATGCTTAACCTTTAGACAGAGAGATGGTATACGAAGTTCGCTTTTTTTGGCAACAATTTTTTAGCGGCGATTCCGAATTCTGGTGCTGCTTTTATAAAATTGGCTATTTTTTTAGACGCAATTGCGTGAAAATAGTTTAGTGTTTTCGCGTTGTGTCAGGCGATTTTATTCCGTGCGGAGTGCCTCAATTGGGGAGAGCGACGACGCTTTTACCGCAGGATATAACCCGAACAAAATACCGATGACTGCCGAAAATGACACAGAGATCAATACCCATTGCATGGAGATAACAGCGGGCCATTCTGGGACAATTTTAGCGATTTTGACAGCGAGAATTGCCATGCCTTCGCCAGCAAACATGCCTAACCCAATCCCGATTGCGCCGCCGACACCACATAAGATAACGGCTTCCATGAGGAACTGCGCGAGAATATCGACGCTTTTTGCGCCGAGTGCTTTTCGGAGTCCGATTTCGCGGGTGCGTTCACTCACAGCGACGAGCATCATGTTCATAATACCGATACCGCCGACGAGGAGCGAAAATCCTGCGATGCTGCCTAAGGCGATTTTAATCATTTTACTGATTTTCTCTAACTGTGCCATGCCTGACCGCATCTCGAAGATTCCGACGAATTTGTCGTCGCCTTTATGCCGTTTTCGGATAACGGCTTTTACCTCTTCAATCGCCTTCGGTACATCCTCAACGGTATGCGCGTAGATGACGATATCCTGAATTCGGTTATCGCCCGTGAAACGTTCTTGGACTGTAGAGATGGGTATGAAGACGAGGTTATCATAACTCCACCCGAAGCGGAGACTTCGCCCGCGGGGCATCATCGTTCCGACGACCGTGAACCGTTCGGTGGAGCGTTTGCTGTCTCTACGTCCCCATTTATCGTAATGACCACTCCCTTTTGCGATTTTGATCTCCTGTCCCAATGGTGACTTGTCGCCGAAGAGTTCAGTAACGACTTCTTCACCGAGCACACAGATTTTCGTTGAATTTTCCACGTCTTCGTCTGTAATAAAACGCCCCTCTTGAACATCCCAATCCATTGCGATTGGATAGGCGGCATCTACGCCGTTATAGCCTGCACGGGTTTCGGAACCGTCAGCGGTTTGGATTAACGATCCTCTCCATTCCGGGATTCGAGGTGTGACTGCCTTTACCGACGGGCATTCGGCTTCAATCGCGAGTACATCTCCATATTCCAAGTATTCATTGCTACGGATGCGAATCCATCGTCCGCCTTCTCGTTTATAGGACGTGCGGTACATTGTAAACTGGTTAGCACCGCCCAATTTCTGTGCGTCTTTTAGCACGATTATCTTTGCTCCGTCACCGATAGCGATCATTGCGAGTACTGCCGCGACACCGATGATGATACCGAGCATTGTCAGCAGCGAGCGCATTTTGTTCGCTCGGATTGCCGAGAGTCCAATGGATAGCCCTTCAATTAGACGCATATAGTGTTTCCAAATCCTTTGAATTATACATTTATTGTAATCATGTTGTTTAGGTTAATTAGACGTAGTTAAGCGAAATAGGTTTATGGTTGTTAATTTCTGATTCTGGATTATAGTAAAACCTATAATTAATTGGGTACTCTCAAACAGTCTGAATGCCTATAACAGGCATTCAGACTGGCACAAACTAACAGTTTATGCTACAAAGATATCTATTTATTTTTAGGATTCACTATAATGTGGTTTCTGGGGATGGAGAATGAAAAAATTAAGGCGCGCTCGGAAAGCGCGCCTACGAGAACAGGTGTTATTTGGATGGTCTGCGTTTAATCTGTGCGTAGTGCTTCCTTAGGTGGAAGCATAGAGGCTTTTATGGCTGGATAGAGTCCGAAGGAAATACCAATCGCCGCGGAGAACGATACTGAGATAAGTACCCACTCCATAGAAACAACGGAGGGCCATTCCGGGACAATTTTGGCAATTTTGACAGCGAGCATCGCCATGCCTTCGCCAGCAAAGATACCTAATCCGATGCCAATTGCGCCACCAACACCACATAAGATAACGGCTTCTATCAAGAATTGAAGTAGGATATCCAAAGGTTTGGCACCGAGTGCTTTTCGTAATCCGATCTCGCGAGTACGCTCAGTGACAGCGACGAGCATCATATTCATAATACCGATACCGCCAACGAGGAGCGAGAAGCCAGCGATGCTGCCTAAGGCGATTTTGATCATCTTACTGATTTTTTCTAACTGTGCCATGCCTGACCGCATCGCTCGGATTTTGATGAAGTCGTCTTGGTCGTTGTGGCGTTTTCGGATGACTGTTTGCACCTCTTCAATTGCTTTAGGGATGTCATCAATGGTATTCGCGAAAACCATAATATCCGAGACCCTGTCGCCACCCGTAAGGCGGTCTTGTACAGTTGTTATCGGGATAAAGGCGAGGTTATCATAACTCATGCCGAACCTTAAACTTCTGCCTCTCGGTACGAGTGTGCCGACGACCGTGAACCGTTCGGTCAAACGGTCTCGGCGGCGTCTGCCCCACTGATCGCGGTATCGGACATCCCGTGCGATTTTAATCTCTTGCCTTAACGGTGATTGATTGCCAAAGAGTTCGACTGCTATTTCGTCTCCGAGGACGCAGATTTTTGTTGCCTTTTCGACATCTTCGTCAGTAATGAAGCGTCCCGCGCTAAGGTCCCAATTCATTGCGTTTTGGTAGTTGGCATCTACACCGTTATAGCCTGCGCGGGTTTCAGTGCCGCCTGGACCCTGAATCAAAACGTGTCTCCAATCAGGGATTCTCGGTGCGACTGCGCTCACGGATGGGCATTCTGCCTCAATTGCCTGCGCGTCTTCATATTTCATGTATTCGTTGCTACGGATGCGAATCCACCTATTATTTTCCCGTTTGTAGGATGTGTGATAAAGTGTGATGCGTGTCGCGCCGCCTAATTTTTCGACATCATTCATCACAATTTCCTTAGCACCGTCACCGATGGCTATCATTGCCAGGACCGCCGCAATACCGATGATAATTCCTAACATCGTCAATAATGAACGCATTTTGTTTGCGCGCATTGCAGCGACCCCAATAGATATTCCTTCAATTAAACGCATGTTTTCTCCTAAGTGTTTTAACGGATCTATTGGTGTATTTTTTGATATGTTATTAAGAACACAGGGGTATTTGACTGAATTAACGGAAATAAGTTTATACAAGTTTCATTGGAGGAGTCATCAGGGGTTGTTCTGGGTGGATATGGAGATTTGATATGAGGCAGAAATTAGATGGATTGACGAGAGAAGAGAGGTAAGTTGGCGAAACTTTGTTATTGTAGACGGGTGATGGTTTTCTGATAGCGGGTTTCCATCTCAGGTCCTTGTGCCTGTAGGTATTCTTGTTCTGAACGGCGTGCTGCCTCGGTTGAAGGGAGGTGTGGAATATCAATGAATGCCGTGCTAATCTGGTCGTTTCCCCATTTATATGCGACGATTTCACCTTTGCTGATGATGAGATTCATGCCGACGTTCGCCTCTACAATCGGCACGCCGTTTTCGCGCGCTCTGGCAAGGACGGTTTGATTTTGTGATTTACCTTTTGAACCGTAAGAAGGGATCAGAAGGAATTGCGCGCCATCTAAGACGAGCGTCCGCGCAATCAATGGATTCCATCGATCGTTACAGATTAGGATACCGGCGCGTCCGAAGGGGGTATCGAACGCACGAATCGTCTCGCCGATACAATTGAAGTTCCACGATGGATGTGTGCCTTCGGCGAATTGTGTTTTATGATAGGTGCCGCATATTTCACCGTTGCTATCAATAAACACAGCAGAATTATAAACAGAGTTACCATATCGTTCAGCGAAGCCGAAACAGAGACAGGTCTTAAGTTGGCGTGCGAGCCGTTGGAATCGGTGGATATAAGTACCATCAATCGGCTCGGCAATGTCAAGCATTGCCTCCGGTGTGGCTTTACCTTCAATGACATCCATGACGACATAGCCTTCCAATACGCCTTCGGTCGCTAAAATTAACTGTGGCGTATCCTTGGCGGCTTCAACGCAGAAAGCCGCCAATTTATCAGCGTTGGAGGCTTTATCCCATTTGATAGGTTTCAGCGAGATTGCGGAGACTTTGACTGATTGATACATGATGTTAGGCGAGGTTTCAAACCTCGCCAGCGGGAAAATGTAGGCGAGGTTTCAAACCTCGCCAGCGGGAAAATATGAAATAGGTCAGTTTTATTTCGGATAGGCTGTGTCGAGGGCGAGAACTACATAAGCGGTCACGAGTCTCGGATCTGCTTCCATCCAGCGACTCTGCTCATTCACCCAGAATCCGTCCGGTTTCTGCAATTCGATCATCTTTTCTGCGAATTCTCGGTACCAATCGTGTGTAATGCCTTTTGCGTCTACAAAGGTGGATTGGCCATAAAGCCTCAACGCCTTCGCCACTGTATGATAGTGATAGTATAAACCCTGTGAACCCATACCGTAGTTTTCTTCAAGTGTGAAATGCTCTTGTATCCACTTGAAAGCAGCTTGCACGCGCTCATCATCTTTATCAACATTCGCGTAGATAAAACTCAACAACCCGGCATACGTCATGCTGGCATAAGAGCGCGGACTCCCGGCGGCATCTGTCCCGGCTTTGCTTTCACCGTCAGGCGAGTAGATGAAACCGCCATCATTACCAGACCACGACTGATCGTTGCTTTCACTCCGATTCTGGGTGCGTTCGAGAAATTTAATCGCCTTGTCCCAGACTTCTTGGTCATCGGAACCGCTCTCTTTGAGTGCTTGGATAGCAAGGTTCAGGTTAGACAGGTCTTTCACGTCTTCGCGGCTACCGTAGCCGATTCCGCCGTAATAGACGCTCTCTTCATCTTGGACTTGCAGGCTTTTCAGGAAACCTTGCGCTTTTTCAATAACGAAGGCATATTCTGGATTTCCTGTTGAGGAAAGTGCCATCACAGAGATAGCGGTGTTGTAGTTCGGCAGTGCGGGTTGCATCTCGAGATCATAGATTGCACCGTTGGGCTGTTGCATTGCGACCAATCGTTGAATGCCCTTCTGGATAAAAGGATGGTCTGCCTCTGCGTATTTCTTTTCTGGATGTCGTAAAAAAGCGGTGAGTGCAAGAGCCGTTATTCCGGGATGATTGGCGAAGAGTCCATCCTCGGCTTGTTGTCCCTTTAGCCATTCCAGCCCTTTGTCAATGCTTTCGACAACCTGCTTGTTTAATTCTGTATATGTTGACGTGTCTGCTGCGTGGTGATCGGCTGGACCGCTCTGTACAACGGCGAATACGAGGAGCAATATCAGTATGAATCCATACTGTGTTTTCGTTTTCATTTTGTTTCTCCCTTATGACCGGTTGTTTGTGTGATACTGTGTAGCAAATACGATGCCAATTTAGAAAGACTCTTACTGCGCTAATTCTCGGAATTCAAAGGAGAATTCCGTCAATAACTGAACACTGCTGTCCATAATCTGAACAATTTACCTCTTAAAGTCCGTCTGATAAGAGGGATTTAAGAGGTTAGATCCCTCTCTTATAGTAGAATCCATAATTAACTTTACACTTTAGTAAGCGCGGTTTGTAACCGCGCCTACCAGGGGGTGTGAATATATTTTCGGGATTTACTATAAAGTCCCCCTGATAAGGGGGATTTAGGGGGTTTTGGGTTTAGCCGATTTTATCGCGGATATACGTTCGCATAAATTCTGATATACCCCTTCAAGATTATTTAGCACTTCAGCGTTGGTGTATCGAATCACTTCAACACCATATTTGTTTAAATTTTCAGTTCTGCGTTTATCATATTGTTCTTGATCTGCATGCGTATTCCCATCAATCTCAATAGCGATCATGAGTTCAGCAGAATAAAAATCAACAATATATTCATCCAAGGGCTTTTGACGGGTGAATTTTAGATTGTCCAATCGTTTGTTCCCCAACACTTCATACCAGAGTTTCTTTTCTGCTGGGGTTGGATTTTTACGGTTTTCGCGCGCCTTTTGGGTTAGGGCTTTGTTGTAGGGAATATAACCCCCCTTGCCCCCCTTATCAGGGGGGTAAGAATGTAACACCATTCGCTCTTGCCTGACTGCTATTGCTTTATGCTTCATCGTCTTCATTTTCCAACACTTTAGGATTTACGCACTTCCTCTTAAATCCCCCGCTAAGGGGATTTAAGGGGTTATTCCTACGAGATTCGCACGGTTTCGCCTGTCTCTGAAGACTGCATTGCTGCGTCGTAGACCTGCATCAGTTTGCGGATTTCTTCAGGTTTGACGACCAGTTCTTCGCCTTTATTCAGCACATCTGCGATGTTCTGATAGTAGGATTTCCATGTTGTCTGGACACTTTCAACGACAATTTCACGGTTCTCGCCACCCGCTTCAGTCCAGACTTTGGCGTAGTTTGCAGGATCTTGCTGCGCGGCATCAATGTTTCCGTCGCGCATCGGTCCCTCTTGTGGGTCGAGTCCGTATTTGATGAGTCCGCCCAAATCTCCGACGATATACCAGCGCGGTTTCTCTGCTTTAGAGAGGTTTCCGATTTCAATCTGATACCGGACATCGTTCTCAAACTTAATGATAAGGTTCCCATAGTTGCCGATATCTGTGTCCCATCTTGTATTGTAGTGAATATCACAGAAGACAGATTCAACGGGTGCCGTTACGAGCTGCAGTGCCTGATCGACGAAGTGTGCGGGCCAGTCGTAAAGGATACCACCACTCTGGCTTTTGATGCCACGCCAACCCCCGGGTGCACCGTAACGCATAATTGCAACCTGATAGAGATAAGGTGTTCCGAGCAAACCGTCGTCAATAATCTTTCTGACGGTGTTATAGTCCCAATCCCATCTGCGGTTGTGAAAGACACTGAGCAAAACATCGTTCCGTTTGCTGGCGGCGATCATCGCGTCCGCTTCGGGTGTATTCATCGCCATAATTTTGTCTGTGACAACGTGCTTACCTGCGTCCATCGCTTTGATGGAAAGTTCGGCGTGCGTATCGTGTGGTGTGGCTAATACGACGAGATCAACGGCATCATCTGCGATGACTTCGTCAATCGTCTGATAGATTTGCGTGTTTGGATATGCCTCACGTGCAGCCTCGCGGCGTTCAGCATTCCGTGTGGCGATGGCGTAAAGGTTCAATCCATCTGCCAAGCCGACGAGGTATGAATGAAAGGCGCGTCCAGCGTATCCGTAACCGATAACGGCAGTGTTTACCATAATTAGTTTTCAGTTTTCAGTTTTCAGTTTTCAGTTGCTTTCTTGTGACAGGCACTTTATCTGTTACCGCCACAAGGTATCTCTGACTGAAAACCGATGACTGATGACTGACGACTCCTTTATTTAGAGTAAAGTTTAGAATTAATTGGGCACTCTCAAACAGTCTGAATACCTATAACAGGCATTCAGACTGGCACAAACTGGAAGTTTGTGCTACGAATGTGTCTATTTATTTTTAGGATTCACTATAAAAGTTAATTTGCACAATTTATAATGTCTAAGGTCTAATGTTGATCGTTCAGGGTCCAATCGTAGTCCAAGTAGTGGAACTCAATATCCGTTGATGCCAGAAATTCTGCGTCTTCAGGGGACAGGTAATCGGTGAGAAAATCCACTACACCGTCGTAGCCTTCCGTAAAATCATCGTCGTACCACTTAAAAATTTTCGAGAGGTAGACGCGACGTTTCGCGCGGTCAATCCTAACCTGTTCAGGATTCTGAACAAAGTTGAATGTTGCGGTCTCAAGGTGTTCCTCAATTGTTTCGGCAGAAAACGCACTGTTTTCGATGGGTGGGCAGCTGGTTGAGGCGCACACAAGGACGAAGTGAATGCGCGGATCTACAAATTCCGTGCGGATAATGCCGTGTTCAATTTGATTGGGTGTGTAAGTTTTACCCGCAACTTGGAACTTAAGTCGATAGAAAAACCCTCTGAAAAGTTTAACCTTTCGGACGCTCGTTGTGGGATAGTGGTCGATAACGCCTTTAATGACAAGCGCGTTGTAGGCGTTGACCCAGAACGCCAGTTGTGCATTATAGGACAATTCCGTGGGATTTGCAACAGCCAACAGATCCAAATATTTCTCCAGTTTTTCGGGATTAGCCTTCAGTTTTGTATAGTTAACCTGTCCCTCTTTATCGACATGTTCTTGCAAAACCTGATCAAATAGGTCGTGTGAAAAAGAGACACCGTTTGCAGGCTGCTGTGTCCGCGCATCGACTTCGACGCGGAAATGATAGAGAAAGAGGATCCCCAATACAGATAAGAGCAAAAGACATATAATTAGGATTCGATTTTTCATTGCGTGATGCCCTCATGCGTACTGTTCTAATACGTCTCGGTTAATTTCAATCCCGAGTCCGGGTGCTTGTGGAACGTCAACGTATCCATCAACAGCGTTTATCGGTTGCTGTGCCAACGCTGTTCGGAGACGATTTTCGGTCATATCAAACTCCAACAGTGAAGGGATTGGGTTAAGTGCCTGCGGTGCATCAGGAAGCGTGGCTTGCCAGTGTAGCGTCGCTGCGAGACGGATGCTACCACCCCACATGTGGGGCAACACCCGAACGTAATTTGCACTCGCCATAGCAGCGATTTTTCGGCATTCCGTGAAGCCACCAGCGATGCTAATATCCGGTTGCACAATATCCAATCCGCGTTTCTGCAGTAGGTCTCGGAATGCCCAGCGTCCTTGCAGCATCTCACCGCCAGCAATTCTCACCATCAGAGCCTTTCGGATTTCTTGATAGCCTATCACATCGTCGCTGGTAATTGGTTCCTCATACCAGAAGAGGTCGTAGTCTAAAATCTTTTGCCCAACATCAATTGCGGTGCCGACATCGTAGCCGCAATTTGCATCTACTGCAAAGAGCGTATTATCACCAATGGCGCGCCTGACTGCGGCGACGTTCTTTACATCGTAAGCCTCGCCAAAGCCGATCTTCATTTTAACCGCGGGGAATCCTGCATCAACGTAGCCTTTCGCTTCATCCATCAACGCTTGGGTTATGTCGGGTTTGTCTTTCTTGAAGAGTCCGCTGGCGTAAGCAGGAATCTTCAAGCGGAACGCGCCCCCGAGGAGTTGGTAAATTGGCATATTGAGTGCTTTGCCCATGATGTCCCATAGTGCGATGTCAATACCGCTCAGCGCACCGATGTTTCCGCGCATCGCTTCCCAGATCCGCTCCGTTTCAAAAGGCGATTGTCCGATTAGGTGCGCTTCAATGGCTGAAGCGGATGGAACGCTTATGCCTTCACCCCAGCCGGTAATCCCGGCATCCGTGCGAATTTCGACAACAATAGCGGTTCGCGTGCTCGTCCAACCGCGCGAATTCGCGAAGGGTTCAACGAGTGGATAGCGTAAGTTGTAAGTTTTAACGTCGGTAATTTTCATGATTTCGGCGTTTGTGTTCGATTTCAAGTCTTAGTCTTGTGCTATCGTATTGGGATTCACGATTTCTATCTATTCTATCACAATCGCCACATTTTTTGCAGGAAAAATGGAATGTGATCAGGGGTATAAATCGAAACCATTAGTAGTCGCGGTCCGGTATAATCGCGAGCACAGCTTGCTCTTACAGAGGAGTGAGTCGGTATGATCGCGAGCGACAAGAAATCCGCAGAAACACCCAAGCAAATACCCCAAGCAAAAACACTTGCTCCTACAGAGGAGTAGTCGGCAGTTGGTGATCAGGAGTCGGGATTAGGAGGTTGTTTCTACAGAAGAGGATGACGGAAGGCAACCTTGGGTGCAAAAGAAAAAGGCAAGGTTAGAAACCCTGCCAATGGAGAAGGAGACACATCTGAAAAAAACAATATTGAAAATTCAGTTACCGATTTTTTTAATTGTTTGTGCGTTTCCACTTAGGTTAACACGCTAAGGAGCTCCTCTTGGGTCGTAAACTTGGACACTCGTAGCGGGGCCTCCCCCAAAAATATAGATTTGTCCATCTATCACCTCAGTTTTATGTCCCCATTTACCGATGGGGAGGTCCGACTTTTGGGTCCAATGGTCGGTTGTGGGATCGTAGATTTCAATCGTTGAAAGTTTTTTAAATTCCCCATCTTTGCTAAAATAACCCCCTATGACATAGATTTTTCCATCAATTACGCTTGCTGTGTGCAACGCTTTCGGCGCAGACATCTCTGTTCTTTCCTGCCATTGATTCGTTTTTGGGTTGAACACTTCAACGTTGGAAAGGTAAAGATATGACTCGTCCTGATCAGGAGGCGAACCTAACCCACCGATGGCATAGATTTCTCCATTCACAACACTAATTGCTGCGGAACAACGCGCACAGTTCATATTCTCGGCTTTTGCCCAAGTGTCCGTCCCTGGATCATATACCTCCACAGTTTCTAAGTGCGGTTTTTCATGAGTCGTTAACCACCCACCAATGGCGTAGATTTTCCCGTTCACAACACAAGTCATGGTTTTCTTTGGTGTCGGCATATCTGCTTTCTGCGTCCATGTGTCCGTAACCGGATCATACATTTCTACGGTTGCGAGTTCTTCACTCTCGGAACTGAAACCGCGAGGCATCTGAATTGTCTTTAGTTTTGACCCCCCAATGGCGTAGATTTTTCTATCCACAACTGAGACAGATACGCCGGAGCGCGCTGTCGGCATATTCGCCTTTTGTTCCCATGTATCGGTTTCAGGGTCGTACATTTCTACTGTTGAAGCCGATATATCCCCAAATTCGCCCCTTTTGAGTTGTATGTTCCCGCCTATCACGAACACTTTTCCATTCACGACAGATGTAGCAAAACCCGTTCGCGCTGTTGGCATGTCGGCTTTCCGTGTCCACTGCAACGTAGCAGGGGCGAGAGAATTCCGCTCGGTATCGGACACAAGAAGCGTTTCAGCAGCCTGCAGTCCTGCCCGTGTGTTTTTATTGGTGGAAACTGGTTGTCCGACTTGGTTGCGCAAATCGGGTTTTGAATCCATATCAAGAAGGATAGCGGTATCAACAATTTCAACCGTAGGTTCGGCGACTGCCTCGAAACTGTACGGTTTCTGAAAGTGGGCGAGATATTGGTTGGTCGCGCCTAATAGCATGGCAAATAGAAGGGTCGCTACACCAACAGCCCCCCACGGGAGCAGTGGCTTTGCGACCGGTGTCGGTGTCGGTTTCAGGTCAGCGACTTGCCGCATGATGTTCTCCGTTAGGTTGGTGGGGAACTGCACGCCGCCGAGAACTTCCTGAACCAAGAGTTCTTGGTCCTCCCGCAAACGCTTTCGCGCCCGCCAGAGGCGGTTTGTAATCGTGTTTATGGAGACACCTAAGAATTTGCTTATCTCCTTTGCTGTCATTTCACCGAGATAGTGGAGTGTCATGACGGTGCGCTCACTCTCCGGCAGTTTCGACAGAAGTTTTTCTGCGATTTCATAACGGTGTTCGGTGTCTTCTGCTTCGCGCTGTTCCGCGGCATAATGGATATAAGAAGATTCTTCTATTTCTTCCACGGGTGTGTCCTCCAGCGATTGCATCGCAGGTTTGTGTCTCTGGATCCAATTAATGCAAAGTCGATTTGCGATGACGTAGAGCCACCCAGCAAATTGATTAGGATTTTTGAGTGTTGAGAGTTTCTTGTATGCTTGAAGGAAGGTATCTTGCGTAATTTCTTCAGCATAGTGAAAATCGCTAACCTTCCGCCATGCAAGGGCGTGAACACCCCTTTGGTGCCTTCGGACTAAAGTATCGAAGGCGTCATCGTCGCCTGACAGAATTCTGCGAATCAGTTGAGCATCGTTTTCCACTGTTACAATCTCCCATGGTGCGCGAGCAGATTTAGTCGGACCTACATTGCCATGATAGGTTATCTCAGAAATAATTTAATCAATACGCTTAGGTAGATAAGAAATGAAAATCAAGTCATTTACGATACAATCGATGTTTTCCATGTTATGAAAAAGTATATCACATTTCTATTTTTTATTTTATAAACTGGATAGGCGCGAGACTTACAATAGAATAAAAATAGCACACAGAATCAGAGAAGTCAGTTGCATTTTATTACTTCAGTTATAGAAACCGTGGCATGTTCTATTTGCGTTTAATATCGCCCCAAGTTGTTGCTAATTTTCCGATGGGATCAATGGCAAAGGCATCAGCGACTTCCTCAAAGAAACTTCTCTGATCTATTGCTTTGTTGGGATAGATGTCAACAGTGGCATGCGTTTTATCGTCGAAATGCAGGTTCATATATGCCTTATCAGAATTTTCACTACATCGGTAAACGAGGACATTCCCACCTTCTTGCAATTCAATTTCAATATTATAGTCAACTTGCCGCGCGGCCCCCGTCCAGTGAGGATTATTGTACCACTTTTCGCCGTTAATCCAAATCTGTGCGTGGTCGTCATGGGCAGGAGACATCACGGCTTTCATGTCCTCGGGAGCCTTAATAACAATAATACCGTAGGTATCAATGTGATTTACGGGACCCCCCTGTTCATGTTGTGAGAGTTCGCAGGATTAATTTCAAAGACTTCCCAACGTCTAATTCCACCATGCTCCTTGTCCCATCGGAGCAGAACATTTTGCGTCAGTTTTAAACCTTCAATAGTCGAAAGTTTGGGCTGCGTCAGTTTACCCTTGGTGCCTTCCTGAATAAAATCTTTCCGGGCGGAGCCAGGGAATCTACTATTCTCGTAGTTTCCATTAGGTCCGTAATACTTCCTGATCCAGTTTTTGTTCTTTGAATGGTCTTCGTTCAACGCGGCTTCGGCTGGGCTTTTGAACCAATCCGCCTCTTTTAAAGGACCACCGTTCATGTTAACCTCCCCTTGCGTGAATGCAAAATGGGAGATGTTGACAAACAGCGCGAACATAATCCCTATAACGAGCACGAACCGATAAAACGTTCTCATTGAAAATTCCTCCATGTTTTGTGAATACAACGATTCGCTGATAGAAATCATTTTAGAGGTTTCATTGCTTAAGTCGTCCCCATGTTATAGCGAGTTTCCGTTGTGGTTCGACTGCCAGTGCATCACCGATCTGCGCACCATTTTTACCCTCCAGATGATGTGCATTGCCCGATGCATCTGAAAATTGCTGAGTACCACTGAGTTCATCAAAATGCCACAATGCAGCTGTCTTTGCGTCTTTTTTGAACTTTCCGTCTGGCATAAAGCCTTTTTTGTCGACATCGTAACGAGCCTCCGTTGAGATGCGGACCTCATCAATATATCCAGTGAAGGAACCCCAAAACGATTTGGCTGGTGGACGACCAGGTATCTCAATTATTTTTCCAAACCCTCCAAGCACGAAGTCTTGTGGACGCAAGAAAACAACGCGTCCAAGAGGTGCCCCGTCTTGCCATATCCCTACGAGATCATTGACGATTGTTATTTTCTGATCCCCCTTTGACTGGTAAGCGATATGGTGCCATTGGTTCAGCGCAAGTGGAAATGGGAAAGGTATGGTCCTGCCAGCGTTGGCTCCTCCAAAACGATAGGCATTTATCAGTAAAATTAGGTCACCTTTCAGGGGCTCGATATTGTGCAGATTAGCCAGATCATTTAGGTACGGTTGAAATTCATCGTTCACGATGACCATACGCACCTGTTGATGGAGTATCGTCAATAACGTGTCTTTGTTGTCGGGCGGTGTGGTGGGATATATCCATGCTTCAAAGGTGAATTCGTCTGTGCCATCCGGTAAAAGCATACCAAAGGTTTCAAAATCTAAAACGGCGTAGTCATCAACTCCATCAAGGGCTAAATAGTTTCCACCTGCCGGTGATGGCGGTGGCAACGCTTTCGCACTCAGCGGAATCATAGCAATCAAAAAGAGGCATATCAGGATTTGTCTGTGTCCCATTCTTATCTCCTTTTTCGTCGAAAAAGAAAATCTGTGGATTTCGTTGTAAAGAGTGAGAGCGTTTTCATTGCTTAAGTCTTCCCCATGTTATTGCGAGTTTTCCTTCTGCTTTGATAGCAAGCGCGTTCCCAATCTTTGCGCCATTTTTACCTGCCAGATGATGTGCATTGCCCGATGCATCTAAAAATTGCTGGGTGCCACCGGGTTCATCAAAATGCCATAAGGCAACCGTCTTTGCGTCTTTTTCAAACTTTTCGTCTGGCATAAAGCCTTTTTTGTTGACATCATAGCGGACATCCTTCGAGATGCGGACCTCATCAATATATCCTGTGAAGGAATCAATAAACGATTTGGCTGGTGGACGACCAGGCACCACAATTATTTTTCCAAACCCGCCAAGCACGAAGTCCTTTGGGCGCAAATTACGAGGATCACGATCATGTCCGAGCGGTTGCCCGTGTTGATGTATTCCCCCGAAATCATTGACGATCGCCGTTACCTGATTCCCATTTACCTGATAAGCGATGTGGTACCACTCGTTCAGCTCAAGCGAGATCGGGAAAGATAGCGTCCGACCGAACTTTCCATCAAGATAGGAACTCATTTGCAAGATGAGGTCCCCCTTCGGCGGATCGGTATTTAGCACATTCGCCAGCTCATTGAATTGACCTTCATTATTCACGATGACCATACCTACCTGTTGATGGAGTATCATCAATACCGTATTCTTGTCGGGCGGTGCAGTCGGATATATCCATGCTTCAAAGGTGAATTCGTCTGTGCCATCCGGTAAAAGCATACCAAAGGTTTCAAAATCTAAAACGGCGTAGTCATCGACCCCGTCAAGGACTAAATAGTTTCCACCTGCGGGTGATGGCGGGGGCAACGCTTTAGCACTTAGCGGAATGAATGTAAGTAAAAAGAGGCATGTCAGGATTTGTCGATGTCCCATTTTTTTTCTCCGTTCTCGTGTCAGAAGAAGGTCTGTGAGTTTTAAGATTGGTTTCAGTTCTGATACGCCGCACGGCTACGCGATTCATAGATTCCGACCCCTTGGGTGCCTAACGCGAGTCTAAAGCAGCTGCAACGCGGACAAGGTCCTGTATATTGACAATCCCATCCCCGTTGACATCTGCTGGATTGCTTCCGGATTGCCCAAGATTTGATGCGACCAATACAAGGTCTTGGATGTTAACAATATTATCCGCGTTGACATCCTCTCTGCGTCTTGTAGATTCAGTGGCATCTGATATAGGTTCAGTGGCATCTGGTGTAGCGGAGGGATTGAGTTCCCATAAGAATATGGTGCCATCCTGACTCGCGGTTGCGATGGTATTGCCATCCGGACTAAACGCTACGCCGTCGACCGCATCCGCATGCCCAGTGAGCGTGCGGAGATGTGAACCCGTGTTCGTATCCCAGAGACGGGCGGTGCCGTCCCAACTCGCGGTTGCGAGTGTGTTTCCATCTGGACTCAACGCTATGCTGACGATTGCATCCGTATGCCCGGTGAGCCTGTGTAGAGAGTTACCTGTGTTGACATCCCATAGACGGGCGGTGTCGTCATAACTCCCAGTTGCGAGTGTGTTTCCATCTGGACTAAACACGACCTTGGTGACCCCAAGCGTATGCCCGGTGAACGTGCGGAGATGTGAGCCTGTATTGACATCCCATAGACGGGCGGTGTTGTCATAACTCCCAGTTGCGAGTGTGTTTCCATCTGGACTAAACGCTACGCTTCTGAGCCAATTCGTATGCCCGGTGATTGTGCGGAGAGGGTTACCTGTGTTGACATCCCATAGACGGGCGGTGTTGTCACCACTCGCGGTTGCGAGGATCGTGCCATCTGGGCTAAACGCTACGTCTCTGATCCAATCCGTATGCTCGGTGAGCGTGTGTAGAAGGTTCCCCGTGTTCGCCTCCCATAGACGGGCGGTGTCGTCATAACTCCCGGTTGCGAGGGTATTACCATCTGGACTAAACGTTATGCTGTTGACCCAATTCGTATGCCCAGTGAGCGTGTGTAGAAGGTTCCCCGTGTTCGCCTCCCATAGACGGACAGTACGGTCCTCATTCCCGCTTGCGACGGTGCTCCCATCTGGACTAAACGCTACGCCGATGACCGCAGACGTATACCCAGTGAACGTGCGGAGCTGGCTACCCGTGTTCGCATTCCAGAGCCGGGCGGTACCGTCCTCACTTCCACTTGCGAGGGTTGTGCCATCTGGACTAAACGCTACGCCGATGACCCAACCCGTATGGTCAGTGAGCGTGCGGAG
This sequence comes from Candidatus Poribacteria bacterium, assembly GCA_965208735.1. Lineage (GTDB taxonomy): Bacteria > Poribacteria > WGA-4E > WGA-4E > WGA-3G > WGA-3G. Next base: position 1,006,608 of record CBDBPM010000002.1, on the reverse strand, counting down.
GTGTGAACCTGTGTTTGTATCCCAGAGCCGAATGGTGTTGTTATAACTCGCGGTTGCGAGAGTGTTTCCATCTGGGCTAAACGCTACGCTGAAGACCGCAGCCCAATGTCCGGTGAGCGTGCGGAGGTGTGAACCTGTGTTTGTATCCCAGAGCTGGGCGGTGCTGTCCCAACTTCCACTTGCGAGAGTGTTTCCATCTGGGCTAAACGCTACGCTGTTGACTCCAGACCTATGCTCGGCGAGCGTGCGGAGGTGTGAACCTGTGTTTGCATTCCAGAGCCGGATAGTTTTGTCCGCAGCCCCGCTTGCGAGAGTGTTTCCATCTGGACTCAACGCTACGCTGGTGACCCCATTTCTAACCCTATTGAACATCTTTGTATGTCCGGTGAGCGTGCGGTGCTCGCTACCTGTGTTAACATCCCAGAGCCGGACGGTGGCATCCTCACTCCCGCTTGTGAGGGTCATGCTATCCGGGCTAAACACTACACTGTTGACCCCAGCCGTGTGTCCGGTGAGCGTGCGGAGGTGTGAACCTGTGTTTGCATTCCAGAGCCGGATGGTGGCATCCTCACTCCCGCTTGCCATGATGCTACCATCTGGACTAAACGCTACGCTGTTGACTGCATCCGTATGCCCTCTGATCAGTTCAAGTTCTTCGCCTGTCTGTGCGTCGTAGATCCAAATACCTATAACACTTACTACTGCCAGACGTGTGCCGTCTGGGGAATACTTTATTTCATTTATCTTACCTTTGCCGAGGCGTGCTTTAGCACCTTCGGGTAATTCCAAGGTTGTGTAGTCTTGAGCAAAGGTGTTTGTCATAATAGTAAACATTGCCAAAAGTACAACTAAAATCGAAAATAGTGTGGTTTTCACGCGTAATTTCTCCTTACTGTCTCAACTGTATGATCCTATTTCGCAATCGGCATGTCCGCTTTCCGCGTCCAATTTCCTTCAGCGACAAGTTTCGCCACATTGATAACCAAGAGTGTACAGGTAATCAAAGTACCTAACGTCCAACGTTCTTTCACGGTTTACCTCGATTTAACGCTTGATAATTCAGTCCATAGGTCAGACTTCTGATATGCCTTATAGGTCGGTTTCTGTTCAGACGACTTTGAACCTATGCGAAGCTTGGACAGCGGTATTGTTTGTGTCGGTCAAGGGCAGCAAAATGTCTTTCGGTCCGAGCAGGGGACGATTGCAATTGTCTCAAATGTTGTTGTGTATTGTACTTTCTATAATTAAAGACACAATTTTTGAAAAAAAATTGTGCATAATTTGAAAAAAATTAAATTTTATAGTAGAATTCGAGATTAATTTTACGCCTCAGTAGGCGCGGTTTGATGAAGTTTCAAAAAGTAATTGGATAATTTGATTTGGAGAACTGTGGCGTTCGGGCATCCGTCCGGTGCGGTTGCAAACTGCACCTACCGGGTCTGGGGCGAATTGGAATTAAGGAAAGAGAGGAACGCGATCGGAGGAGATAGATTCAGAACTATTATTTTTCTGCGGCGGACGGATTGTCGAGCGCGTCTGCTTTTTCGAGGATCGCCATCTCCGTCATACGCCAGATAACACTGTCAGGACTCACCGCATACCATTTCCCATCAGAGAGCGTCATGACGACATAATCTCTTTCATTGGTATCCGAAGCTTCAGAAAAGAACTCGTTGGGTAACCAGTTCGCATAGGTGATAGGGTCCCCGTTATCCCACTGCCACCATTTTTTTGCGCGCTTAGAAAGTGCACCTGTTGTGGGGACGCGGTTGAGTCCGATCCAATAGAATTTGTGTCCAAAAACTGCTTCCAACCACGCCTGCTCTGCTGCATCGTTAATCGCGACGAGATGTGCTTTTTCTTTGGTTGCTTGGGCAATCGCATCGTCGCGAGTTTCACAGTGGATCCTTTTATAGGCGTGTCCATTTTCGGGATTGACGACCCATACGTCATGAGATGCTGCTGGTACTGAAGGTACTTCCCATGCGGGTGAAAGCGGTTCCAACTCGTCAGTTTCGATGTTTTGAGGCGGTCGTTTGGGGGGAATCGGTTCGCTATCAAACGTCAACGTCAACGTCAACCCGTCGAATCGGTCGCCCGGATCAAGGCGAATCGGCTCTGCTTCCACAGTAAGACCTTGGTATTCCACTGAAAACGTGTAGAACGCAGGATCATCCTTCTCATCTATATAAAAAACAAAATGGCCTTCAGTGTCTGTCCACAAGTTTCCACCAGAACCGATGGATCCGCCTCCTACAGTACGAGCATGAGTGTAGAGGCCGACGCGCGTATTGGCAAGTGGTGTTCCGTCTTTGAAAAGGACGCGTCCCCGAACTCGCATTCGGGGTTTCACTGTGACTTCCACATCCTTCATAAGCGCGCCGGGTTTGAGACCGAACGCGATTTCAGCAGAATCGGTGCGCGGGTATAGGGTTAATCCTTGGACGCGAATGAACAAAATTTCAACGTCTGGCTCAAAATCTTCTTGACCCATGCCGAAGTTACTGGAATCGAATGCCTCTATCTCGTCTGCTGTGGTCTCCCCCCAATCTCTGCCGGATGTGAACGCATCTACAATCTTTTCAAAGTCTTCGGGCAGGCGTTTATCTATATCGTACGGAAGGGCACCGATGTACACGGGTCCCGAGGGGACATCCGTTATGGAAAATTGACCTTCTCGGTCTGTGCGTGTACGGCGTAACCGTGCGTGCTCATACGGTAAAACTACTGTCCGCATGTATCCAGTGCCATCAACATCAAGAGGCGCAATAAATATCGGTAACTCGACAACTGGGTTTCCATTGAGATCAACAACGCGTCCGGTAACGGTCCCCGTATTTTTCTGAGCAATAGCGGACGAAACAAAACCTACGAGAGACGCAACTATCATCATTAGGCATAACAAAGTTTGCCTTTTAGAATCCGAACATTTCATAGTTTTCTCCTCACAAAGCACTGTTGGAAACAGCCCCTATAGAATAACGCGTAACGTTCATTCCCTCACAGGCAGTTCTTCCTTTTCAAGGAGAACGGACTGAATAAAAAGCCATCGGACATCTCTGGGACCAATGTCCACCCATTGGTCGGCAAACAAGATGACATAATCGTCATCACCTTTGCCAGTATCCTGTGGTTTATCCCTTGCCCAATTTGTATATGTGACGGGTTCTCCGCTGTGCCATTGCCATTGCCCCTCCACCTGAACATCGCTAAGCCCAATTAAGGCGAGATGCGCGACGAAAACTTGATCCAACCAGTTTTGTTCCGCCTCATCGTTAATTGCGACAAGATAAGCATTTTCTTTCGCTGCTTGCGCTATAGCATCTTCCACACTACTAAAGCGGATTTTTTTGTAGGCGTGACCATTTGTTGGATTGATAACCCATACATCTTTCGCACCAAGTCCACTACCAACCCACGCTGAAGCGCCAGCATGGAAATGAGGCGGAGCGTTCCGGGGCATATCAGGGGGCAGTGGGACATCGAACGTGAAGACTACCTCGTGTATTAGATCTTCAGGTTTAACTACAATTGGATCCAATTGTGCTTGATGCTCCTGATACGTCACAGACATAATGTAAAATGCGGGGCCACCCATATACCTATGCATATCCTGTACAAAATTCCCCTCAATATCTGTTTCAATGCTCTGTGAACCACTACGATCGTATTCTCCATCTAAACTGAGTTTCCTTATCCTGAACTTGATACGTCGTGCATTAGCGAGTGGACTTCCATCCATCCTCAGAACTTTTCCTCGGAGTTGTAGAAAATGCTGTACCGTGACCTCAATGTCTTCAATGCGGTCACCTGGCTCCGCAGAAAATACAACGCCACGTCCCCAGGATGCTTCAGGTGCATAGAGAAACATGTCGCCGATTTGGACCTTCAAAATTTCCGCCTCCGGACTATTATACGGAAACAATCCTAACAATACCGGACCGGTAATGGCATCAGTAATAACGAAACGTCCCTCTGAATCAGTTTCCGCTTGGAACGCTATCGGATCGCCTTGCCGTCCACGTTCTTCGACCTCAAACTCAATTGGAAACCATGCGCCATGACCGTCTTGGACAGGAACAATAACTACCGTAAGTCGGGCAATTGGCTGTCCTGTTTCATCAATAACGCGACCGGAGAGTGTGGTCAACGCATCGTTCTGTGCGCCGCTCTCAGACGTACTTAAAAGGAAAAGCGCGACAATTCCAATAAAAAACGTGAGGATTCTCTTTCCGAAATACAGACGTGTCATTTTTCTATCCCCTCTGGTTTGAGCTCACTATACGCGCCTACAAGGCAAGGTCTCCTTTTTCAACAGTATTAGGACCTACGCATTGATAGTATTATAGCAATACAAACATTGTTTTTCCAATAAATTCTCGTGGAGAATAGAGCGAAACCATAAGTGTCAATTTAAGAAAAAATAACCGACGCGACCCCCAGGCCGGTAGGTTCGGTTTCCTAACCGAACCTACCGGGCCTGGAGGATCCCTAAATTGACACCTATGGTTCGGTTCCAAACTGCACCTACCGGGTCTGGAGCGAATTGGAATTATAGTAGAATCCGAAAATATGTTTACACCGCGCGATAGGGATCCACATTACACGCTTGTAGGGGTTGGGTAACCCAACCCCTACGGTTCCCTTGTGTGTGCAAGTAATTACGGGATCTACTATAAGAAAAGAGAGGAACGCGATTGGGAGATCGCTCTTGCGTGAGAAAGCGCGCAATGCGTGCAGTCTTGGGTGAAAAAAAAGCGAGGGATTTGCTTGGGTGTTCCCCAAGAAATCTCGCCAGCAAATTGTTTTAGACGATAAACTTTATAGCTGCGCTTCAAGTGGGATATGAAATATCCCGCGTTGTTGCGTAGCGATGTAAAGTCTATTGTTACTGACGACCAGGGAGACAATTTTATCTGGAACACTTTGCGAAATTTGCTCCCACTTGCCATGAGCATCCAAGCGATAGACACCCGCATCATCAGCACCGTAAACGTGGGTATGATTAACAGCGAATCTGTCTATCACGATCCGCGCCCCCGTCCCATCAGTTAGCACGCGCCAGTGTTCGCCGTTCTGTGAGACCAAAACCCCCTCGTCAGTGGCGACGTAAACCGTAGAATTGGCAAACACTATCTCCTTGAAGCGCGTAAATTGAAGAGGAAGGGTGGGTGTAATATTTTTCCAACTCTTTCCGCTATCAAGCGACTGAAAGAGTTTACCGTTCCGCTTGCCGACGTAGACGGCATCTGCTGAAACTGCTAACTTTAAACCTTTATCAAACCCCTTAAGAGGTTCGCTGTTATCTATTAAACCTGTGTCTGTCCATTCTGGGTCGCCGTATTTCCACTTGAAAAGCCGTCGCTTCCATTCGGCATAGAACGTCTGTCCAGTAACTGCAAACCCACCAATTTCCTCGTATTTAACGATAGATGTATTACTTTTCTGATTATTAGGCAAATGATCCGCTGTCCACACCTCAACGAACGAAGATTCTCGTTCAAAAGTGGGAGCCCCCTGAACTGGAACAAGTACATTATCCCCCGCAGATAGCTGGAAAATGCGCTGGTAATCTTTTATAGCCGTAGTTTCGTCTATGGATAATTGGGAACCGCTCAGGTCATCTTTTTCAGGAACAATTCCGTAGAGAATGTCGTTAGCGACCACTAACCGCGAATCAAAATTAAGATGAGGAAATATCTTCTGTATAGTTTCAAGCATTTGATTGTTAGCGTCAATCCCAACAGTTTCCCACGTCTCACCGCCGTTAACAGATTGTAACATATCCCGACTGGTGTTGACGTAAAGTGTATCATTCATTGCCACCAGATCATGTATTGCCGTTCCCATTATCCCGTTCATAAATGGATGCCATGATTTACCGCCATCAGTTGTTCGATGGATCCCGAATGGATTGGCTCTGTAAAAAGTATTTTTTTCCGCTGCTACAATTCCCTGTGGTAAAAGTGTTTCACCCGTATTGGCGAGAAACCTCATTCCAAGTGATGGACTCATGAACTGGGATTCATTCTTGTGTGTTATCTCAGTCCACGACGCTCCTAAGTCGGTTGAGTGGAAAATTCTGTTTGACCTTACGTTGCTCTCAAATACTAATTGTTCTATATGCTGTTGCTTTGGCTTAAATTGTTCTATATGCTGTTGCTTTGGCTTAAACTCAAGCCATTCTGGTAGCAAAGAATCATGACCTATTTCTATATACAGGTTGTCCTCAAAACCTGACATCCAGTAGACGGGTTCGGACGTATTCACTTGCAATTGTTGCCAAACATCTGAATTAAGGCGGTAAACTCCCCCGTTTGTGGAAGCAAACACTGTGTTTTCGATGGCAGCCATTGCATAAATGCGTTTGCTTGGTAACCCATTCTTTAGGAGATTCCATTGTGCGCCAGCATCCGTAGACCGAAAAATACCTTTATCTTGAAGGGCAAGATACATTACAATATGTGAGTGCGAATTATGTTCTTGTGCTTCCTCCATGACAATGAGTCCAACAGGATGTCCTTTTGGGCGGGAGCAAAGGATATTCCACGTCTCGCCATTATCGGTTGAAGTGAATATATTATCAGTGGAAACTATATAGAGAGCGTTGTCATGTTCAGCCATTGGCGTTCTATACAAGCCGTTTCGGACATTCGTGTTGATAAGTGTCCACGCCGTTGCGTCCGGTGTGAGTCTATAGATCCCTGTTGGTGCTGCTGCGTAGACGGTTTTTTCAGATGTAACGAAAATATCACGGACAGTACCCCCATAGGGTCCATTTGTCGGGTTCCACTGCGAAGTAGAGAACTTAGCGAGATCGTCCTGTGCATTAGATGTTGAAGCGATCTCGGTGCTTTGCAGACCGGCACTGCTGCTTTTACCGGGGGTAGCGGCACGTCCAATCTGATTTCGCACAGCCGGTTTGGCATTAATATCAAGGACGATAGGCACGTCAACGATTTCAATCGTGGGTTCAGATTGTGCCTCGAAACTGTAGGGCTGCTGAAACCGAGCGAGATATTGATTGGTCGCACCCAACAGTAGCATAATCAAAACCGTCGCTGTACCAAAAGCCGCCCACGGTAGCGTCGGTTTTCCAACGGGAGATGATGCAGGTTTTATATTCGCAACCTGTCTTGTGATGTTCTCCATTAGACTGGCGGGTAATTGAACACCGCCAAGGACTTCGCTAATCAAGAGTTCGTTTTTCTCTTGCAGACGTTTTCGTGCCCGGTGAAGCCGACTATGCACCGTCTTCACAGACACCCCTAAGAATTTGCCAATTTCCTTCGCTGGCATTTCGCCGAGATAGTAGAGTGTCATTACTGTCCGTTCGCTCTCTGGGAGTCTTGTCAGAAGTTTTCGGACGATTTCGCTCCGATGTTCGGAGGCTTCTGTCTCGCGCTGCTCTGATACATAATGGGTATAGGAGAATCTTTCTGTTTCTACAGCGGATGTGCCCTCCAAAGATTGCATCGCAGGTTTTTTCTTACGCATCCAATTCAGGCAAAGCCGATTTGCAATAACATAGAGCCATCCAGCAAACTGGTTGGGGTTCTTGAGTGTTGGGAGTTTTTTGTAGACTTGGAGGAAAGTGTCTTGCGTAATTTCTTCGGCGTGGTGAAAATCACCGATCTTCCGCCATGCAAGCGCGTGCACGCCCTTTTTGTATTTATGGACTAAGGTACTGAATGCTTCATCGTTGCCTGACAAGATGCTACGAATCAGTTGAACGTCATCTCTTTCCATTAGGATTCTCCATAATAGATAATAGGCTCAGTAGTTATGTAATACATGTCCGTTTTATCAGCATGAATCGATGCGGGATGATTGATAAAGCGTTGGATTTCACGTACATTTGGTTGAATGGTGTTATACCTTTTCCTCCGTTCAACCTTCCTTTATACAATATGTAGCGTTTGCAGACAAGTAAATTCACACCTCTATTTAGAACCGCTTCAACTGTCCCCATGTTGTTGCGAGTTTTCCTTGGAGCGTTACGGCGAATCCACCTCTGTTTGGAATCGTATCGCCGGTGACAGTAATGTTATCAAAGCGTGCCGTATAATTCGTGAGACCGAAACCGGTGCCACCTGTCAGAAATTCAGGAAATTCTTCTAAGCGTCCAGGGGCTACTATAGGCTCTGGAATTTCCATGCCCCCCAGAATTTGCTTGCCGTTAACCGAGAAGGTGAGAATATTTCCAGAAATACGTAACTTCATAGTAGCCCATTTATTTAATTTCAAAAATGGACTGAATTTGCTTTTAAGGAGCCGAAAATTATCGGCGTGAAAATTGCCGTAGACACAGATTGCTCTTGAATCAGGTGCGAGGATAGGCAGGTTGCCAATCGTACACCACACCGCCCAGTTTTCCATAACCCGCGCTGCAATCGCGATATTTCCCGGCCCGTGTTTTTTCAGAGGCTTTATATCGACTGTAATCGTGTAATCTTTCCACGTTTTATCCCCTGTTATGAGCAAACGGGTGAGTCCGCCATGACTTGTTGCCTGAAGTTCACCGTCGAGGACTTCCCACGAACCGGGTTCGGCATCAAGCATGATCAATTCTTGCCATTCGTCCAAGTCAACCGCATCGAAGGTTTCAAGAAGCGTGCCAGCCCATGCAGAGAAGGTGAAGAAAAAAATAACACTGCCGGTGAGTAATGATTTCATGAAGATTTTCTCTCTTCTCCGTTAGGGCATTTTATGCCAATTGTGATAAAAGAGGTTCATATTTTTGGGCATGCCCGGTGCCCCTTCCCAGTAACGGGTGGGGACCCCGGTTAGGAAACCGCACCTACCGGGCCTCGGTGGACGGTGCGGTTAATGCGATATAAACTTTTAGAAATGGTATTAGAACTGCTTTAAACTTGCCCATGTCGTTGCGAGTTTCGCGCTTGGCGATACGGAGAATCCTCCGTTATCTTTGACGCTATCACCAGTAATGGCAAGGTTGTCGAATCTTGCTGTATAATTTGCGAGACCTACGCCGATTTTACCTCTAAGAAGAGGCGGTGTGCCTTCCTTCGGCTCCATCACTACCGGTCCCAAAACTGCCTTTCCGTTAATCCAGAAAGTTAGGGTATCGTCATGAACGCTCACCTTCAGATTTGACCACTTATTCAATTTCAAAAGTGGACTCGGTTCCTGCGCGAAAATCCGCATGCCTTGGACGATATGAAAATTCCCGCCCATACATGTCGCCATTGATTCAGGCTCAGGTGGGATTGCTTCTCCCACTTTAACGAATTGGGGACCGTCGCCAATGATACAGACGACTGTCCGGTTTCCCTTAACCCGTGCTGCAATCGTAATATTACCTTGTTCGTGTTTTTTAAGGGGCTTGACATCAAATTCAAAATCATAATTGCTCCATCTCTCGTCACCCATCGTGAGTAAACGGATCAGTGCCGAACGCGTGGCACCTTCAAGGGTCCCCTCAACGACTTCCCAAGAAGTTTGCCCGATATCCGAATCAAGCCAAATTAATTCTTGCCACGCTTCTAAATCTCCGCGATCAAATTTCTCTAAAAACCTACCTGCCCATACAGAGAAGGAGAGCAGAAAAATACTCAGTCCAATAATTATCAATTTCATACCTTTTGGTGCCCTCCGTTTTTCTGTGCGCTGTACAGTTTGCAGGAATTAAATTCACACATAGTGGTAAAACCTTAAAGTTTTCCTTAAATATCCATACGAAAGAATTTCAGAAACGCCACGGTTGTTAGCACGATTGCGAAGAAACAGAGCAGCAGCAGATCCAGGGCAGCATGCTGGAGCGTCTCTCCTAAGGTCGGCTCTACGAGCGGTGGAGGCGGCATCGTAGACGGGATTTCCTCCATGTGGTGGTGACCAAAACCGCCCTCTGATATTTTGCTGAATATTTCCGTATCAAGTGTTTCATAGTAGCGAGTTCCTGTTTGAAAGTAGGTGTTTTTTTTCGCCTGACCGGTTTGCGTTGCATCTGTGGCGAGAAAAATGAAGGAAGCCGTAGGTGTGATTCGGGAGAAGTTCACGCCGATTGTATCTTGGTGTTTTCTTTCTCGCTGATAACGTCTATCGAGTTGTGTGGCGAGGTCCCGGTATTTTACCCGAGCCTCTTCTTCAAGCGGTGCCATCTTCTCATTCATTTTCTTGTTGTATTCCGGCCCTATTGTAAAGACGGCAGTCCCTCCCTCTGTCGGGTTAGATTTCATCATTTCAGATATCACTTCACTCATCATTTTGCCTCTTTCCGCGTCAAGGCCGGCCCGCAATTCTGCTCGCTTCGCTGTTTTTTCCCTGTAGACGCTCTGCGCTGTTGAAGTCGGCGCGACGATTTGTGCCGCGAGAAACCCTACACGCGGTAAGATGAGGACAACGAACACCCAGACGGTAAATGCAACGATAAGTGCTGTCTTGGCACTGTCGAAATAGATTGAGATTACCGCTCCTACCGCAAAAAAGACGGCAATGTAGAGCAGCGAGGCGCAGATAAGGCAGAGGATGCGCAGAAAGATGTCCGATTCAGATAGTGGGAAGCCTTGCAAGACGAGCACGAGTAAACCGATGATTACCGAGATTAAGAATGGAAGGATGAAGACGAAGTATCCACCGATGAGTTTGCTCCACAAAAAGATATCGCGGGGCAGCGCATTGGCGAGCGTTATCCGAAGTGTGCCGGCTTCTCTTTCGCCTGCAACGGCATCAAACGTAAACAATAATGCAAGTAGGCTAAAGACAGTGCTGACGACAAACACGAAGTCGAGATGCCCCAAAAGAAAGGCGATCGGCGCGGTAGACAGTGACGTTTCTCCCCGCGTTATTCCGTTGCGGGTCATACCGAGATAACTCGGAAGCGCGGATTCTAAACCTGTCGCAAACACACTTAAAGGGGTCGGTTTAAGAATCAGTTTGGAAACTTCAAAATTCGTATCTGTTGCCTTTGTCGTAAATTTGAAACTCATCCCTGTCGCTTCCTTACCGTTTTCGTCTTTGGGAGTGTTTTCGCCTTTGAGAATTTCTTGTTCTTGATAGTCGGTTTGACGTTTGAGATAATGATGGTAATTGATATGCAAATTGAGCGGGATGAGCAGGACACACATCAGCAGAAGCGCGACAAATCGCGCACTCAGGATGTGATGCATAATCTCTTTCTGAATTAAGGTCAGTAACATTACGGCACCCTCATTTCGTGGAAAATATTGTAAAATTTAAAGCAAAATGATCGTGTAACGCTGGTAGATTGGTATAAGGTGGAACTTCGGTTCTTTTTTCAATTATACACCACTCGCAGTGAAAAGTTTCTAAACGGATTTAGCAAGCAACTATTCTGTTCGCTGAATGACACCGGTTTTGTCTATGATCACGTAGTTGCTGTCCCCGAGACCTTTAATATCAATTATGTCGCCTGAGCGAAGATCTCCTTTATTGAAGATTTCAATCCAGTCTGATGACTGCGTAGCATCCAACTCGTCAATCACGATAAGACTTGAATCCTTTGCCCAAGAATTACCGATCTGTTCCTGTAAAAAATCCGCGAAAGTCTCAGTATCAGTATCTGCCGTGTCAGGGTTCTCAAGCAGTGCGGTAAGTTCCTCGTCTCCAAGTCCGTCAAGGAACTTCGAGACCTCATCAAGCGATACGTCTTTTCCTGCTGTGTCATTTATTTCGGATTCGGTTTTTTGTTGTCTTTCAAGGTCATATCCCGTTTCAGTTTCAGATATCGTTGGTGTTTCAGGGAGTGCCTGTTTAGTAAGATTTACTGTTGGCGCAATTTTTTGTGGCGCAGGTGTATAGGGTTCGCCAAGGGATTCCGCGAAACGTTGGACATCCCACTTGGCGTAAAAATAAATCCCGACACAAAGCGCGGTCATCAAAGTGGCTGTGGTACCGAGGAGTTTCCAGTAATTCATAGTTTCCTCTTCTTTGGTTGGTAATTATTTTCATTCGCACCATTATAGCACATAATATTCAGGGATTAAATCTACCCCAAATGTAGTATATTATGTCCTTCAATCATTAAAGACACAATTTTTCGCGGAATGCTTGCATAATTTTCAAAAAAAGGGGAAAAATTAGATTTTATAGTGGATTCCCTAATTCCTTATACATCGTTTGAACTCCGAAACCCCTACGGCACAGGCTAACAGCTTATGCTACAAGTGTAAACTTATTTTTGGAATTCACTATAATCTAAAGATTGGTAAAACTACTTGAAATTGTGAAGGTTTTTTAGGGAGGATAGGAAGTGAAACCAAACGCTATATGGGTCATTTAAGCTGAGGGATGGTTATAAGTAATCTAATATTGAGTGTGTGGTTAAAAGTAGTAGGCACGCTCCGCGTGCCGTAACAGATTTTATGAAACCTCATCAGCACGGAATGAGAGGGTTTGAATACCCCGGTGCAGTTGCAAACCCCATCTACCACTCTTCTTCAAGTGGGATATGAAACATCCCGTGTCGTCTGGTGGAAATGTAAAGCCTATCGTCACTAACGGCAAGGGAAACAACTACACTCGGAACACCTGGCGCAATCTGTTTCCACTTGCCGCGATCATCCAAGCGATAGATCCCCGTATCACCAGCACCATAAACATTCGTATGATTAACAGCAAACCTATCTATCACGATATGTGCCTCTACCTCGTCGGTTAGCACGCGCCAATGTTCGCCGGTTCGCGAACTCAAGACACCTTTGTCCGTTGCGACGTAAACCGTTGAACCCGCAAAAACTATCTCCTTGAAACGGGTAAAGCGAAATGGAAGATTCGGTGTAATGTCTCTCCAACTGTCCCCCTTATCAAGCGATTGAAACAGTTTACCATCCCGCTTTCCCACGTAGACAATTTCCCCCGAAGTGGCTAATTCAAACCCATTTTTCAAGCCCCGAGTCGCCTGTTTACCGAGATCTATTAATCCAGTATTTGTCCATTTTGAATCGCCAAATTTCCATTTGAAAAGCCCACGCAGGTGCTCCACATAAAATATTTCGGCACTGGCAGCAAATCCACCTACTCTCGCAGCGGTTGTAATACCGCGTAATCTCTTCGTCAGCTGAGGGTCCTTTCCCATATCATCAGGTAAGTGAATTCCTTCCGCCTTCGCAACAGCAGGCACTAGTTCTATAGACAGCATGTCTCGACCAAAAGGGGGCATTTCTTGCACCGGAACGAGGGCGTTACCGTCTGTAGATAGACGGAAAATACGTAGGTTATCTTTTTCGGATGACACGACTCACCACCGTCGGTCGATTGGACAACATTACGGTCGGTATGCACATAGAGCCTGTCGTTGAACGCTACCAAATTCTTTATTTTCGTTCCTACCATCCCATTCATAAATAGGTGCCACGAGTCACCTGCATCAGTTGTTTGATAAACACCGAGTGTCCCGACTGTGTAAAAAGTCTTTTCATTCACTGCTACGCTTCGCAAATTATCATGCGGAAGCAAATTTGTATCGATTCCAAGATTGGTCCAGGTTTCTCCGGCATCTGTTGAGCGAAATGGTTGGATACCTTGTGCTAAAAGCGTTTTACCAGCAACCGAAAACTTTATTCCAAACGGTGCAATAAAAGAGAGAGATTCATTCTTAGGCGTGATCTCAGTCCATGATTCACCGAAGTCGGTTGAGCGGAAGATCCTGCCTCGTGGTAGGCTTCCACCCATCCCTACTCTCGATAGTCCCGGTTCAGGCGATTTCCCAGCAAACAGGTCTGGCCCCATTCCAACATAGAGACTGTTTTCAAAGGCTGCTAAAAAAAGAACAGCATAGAAGGTTGCCACGGGTCTCTGCTCCCAAACACCAGAATTGACACGATGGAAATCACTGTTCGTGTTAGCAATCACCTTATTCTCAAGGGATTGGGTAGTTACTGGCACTGCCTCCCAAACACCAGAGTTAAGCTGGTAAAGGCCCTCATTTGTACCAATAAACACTTTGTTTTCAACCGCAGCCACCGCGTAAATGCGTTTGCCTGTCAATCCCTCGTTAAGAGGGTCCCACTGTCCATCTACAGCCGTAGATCGGAAAACGCCTTTATCTTGAAACGCGAGATACATCGTAATATCTGCTTGTGAACTGATGCCCCGCGTTTCATCCGTGATAATGAATCCAACAACAGTATGTCCCTTTGGACGAGAACAAAAAATATTCCATGTCTCACCAGTATCGGTTGAAGCGAAGATTTCATCAGTAGAAACAATATAGAGGGTTTCCTTATGCTCTGCTATAGGTACGTGAAAATTTCCTATTGGAATGTCGGTATCAATAAGTGTCCACGCAGACGCACCCACTGACAATCTATAGATACCCGTGGGTGCAGCAGCATAAAGTATCCCTTCTGATGTCGCAAAAATATTGAAGACATCGCTACCCTGCGGACCCGTTGTCTGCGTCCACTGTGACGTAGCAAGTATGTGAGAATCCCTCTGTGCATCAGATGTCAGAAGTGTCTCAGAAGCCTGCAAACCGGTATTATTTTTTTTACCAATGGCTCCAGCATGCCCGGGTTGATTTCGCACATCCGGTTTTGAATCCATATCAAGAATGAGAGCGGTATCAACGATCTCAATTGTGGGCTCAGATGCTGCCTCAAAACTATAAGGTTTCTGAAAACGAACAAGGTAACGATTGCTCATACCCAGCAGCAGCAGAATCAAAATCGCAGCCGCACCCAAGGCAGTCCACGGGAGGAATGGCTTCGGAGCCAAAGGCGATGTTGGTTTTATATCGGTAATTTGTTGCATGATGTTCTGACTTAAATTTGCCGATATCTGCACGCCGCTGAGAACTTCATGAACCAAGAGTTCTTGTTCCTTTTGTAAACGCTTTCGCGCTCGCTGAAGCCGACTCGTAATCGTGTTCGCCGACACACCTAAAAAATTGCCAATCTCCTTCGTTGTCATTTCACCGAGATAATAGAGGGTCATTACCGTCCGTTCACTCTCCGGTAGTTTTTTCAGAAGTTTTTTGACGAGTTCAGAGTTGTGTTCAACAACTGCTGTCTCGCTTTGTTCCGATACATAATGCGTATGAGACGACTCTTCTATTTCTTCCTCAGGTGTGTCCGCCAGCGATTGCATCGCAGGTTTTCTTTTTCGCAGCCAACTAATACAAACCCGATTCGCAATGACATACAACCATCCTGCAAACTGCTTGGGATTCTTGAGCGTCGGGAGTTTTTTGTATACTTGGAGAAAGGTGTCTTGCGTAATTTCTTCAGCATAGTGGAAATCCCCAATCTTCCGCCATGCAAGCGCGTGAACCCTCTTTTGATACTTTTGAACTAAAGTATTGAAGGCAGCGTCGTCGCCAGCTAAAATTTCGTGAATCAGCCGAACATCGTCTCTCTCCATTAGAGCCCTCCACAATGAGCCAACATATCCGATTGTGCTCACATTCTTACTATCAATGAGGTCTAACTCCCCATCTGCTGGGAACTCTTCGCAACACGAGTTTAATAATTTTCCATCAAAACAATAGGGATCGAAGATGTTACTTTTTCAGTTGGCTCCACATCGTTGTTAGGAACTTAGGTTGCGGTGAAACTGACAAAGCCGCCGGATCAAACCAATCCGCACCCGTATTACTGCCGTTGTGCGTGATCTGCTCTGATATATTATTAGCTAAGGTGACCTTGAAGAGTTGCGTATCCTTGCCGACTTGCCGTTGGTAAACGAGGGCATCGCCCGACGGTGACCAAGTCGGATCAGAAGGATTTTCACCATCTGCTTCAATAATCTGTTTAACCGCTGTTCCATCTCGGTTCATAAGATAGATAGCCTTTTCATCAAATATGTTGTGATCGTCTTGTAATAGTACAGGCAGCGGGATAGCACTTATGTCTATGCCGGAGAAGGCAATTTTTGTGCTATCTGGCGACCACGCCGGATTAAAAACGAAGGGAAAGTCCGGCAGCGCAAGCTCCTTTTTGGCATGGGTTCGCGAGTCAACAATTTGAATATTGGTTTTCTGTAACTCTATTCCCCCAAAACCATCATTTAGAGGAATAAACAGGTCAGAATAAATATAAGCAATCTCAGAAGTGTCGGGTGCCCACATTGGACTCATGCCACTTGCAATTCGTTTTTCAACCCTGTCGTTAATTGAAGTTACGTAGATACCCACATCACCGCGTAGTACATCAACATGAGTGTAAGCAATCTTTTTTCCATTGGGTGACCACGTTGGATGTTGTCTACGCAATGTTTTAAGAAAAAGTTGTCGCACGTTCCGCCCGTCGGCATCCATTAAGTAGAGATCCAAAGTTTTATTTCGATCAGAGACGAACAGAATTTGTTCACCCGATGGCGACCATACTGGATCGAAATCGGCCGCTCGGTGATGGGTTAAGTTGACTTGCCCACTTCCGTCAGGATTCATGACGTAGATTTCAGCGTTGCCATCTCGGTTTGAAGTAAACACTATTTTCGGTGTGGTAGGTGCAGCGGCAAAAACGGAAGGAACATTCGCATATAACACGGCTATAGTGAATACACTAAGCATAAACAGACCTTTATCTCTCATCTGATGTCTCCTCGTAAGTAAGAATACCTAAAGCGCATCTTCTAAACAGGCAAAGGACACAAAGCCTGAAGAGTTACAGAAGATCGTAATTGAGGTTATCTTAAATGTCGTTAATATTATACCCTTTATAAATTAAAGACGCAACATCACGATGAAAAACGTGCATAATTTGAAAAAATAAAAAATCCGACCTTATCATTCAACTCTGTTAAGAAATTGTATCCACAGTTCTCTGGTAGACAAAGTACAAAAACATTTGACATTTTTTTCACTTTCATTATAAGATATAGGCAGTCTTATAGCGGTTTCTCTCAATCCAACGAAACCGAAATGTGAGAATGGTATTCCATCGAAAGTTACTAACGTGAGGTCCCTCCTCACAGTGAACGTATCGGAGGTGAACATGTCACAGAACGATGTTGCGTTGATGGCGCACCTCATGCGCCGCGCAGGGTTTGGCACAACCCGCACCGAACTGGAAGCCTACGTCGAAAAAGGCTATGAGAACGTAGTTGACGACCTCGTCCATCCCGAACGCGGGACCCCCATTGATGAAGATATTTTAGAACGCTATTTCGGTAGTGAAGGCGGTTATGTCGGAACTTGGATTTATCGGATGCTGAACAGTCGATGTCCGCTCCAAGAGAAGATGGCACTCTTCTGGCATCATGTCTTTGCAACGGGGCTGGGCAAGAACCAGCATATCCTCGCGTCCACAGACCAGATTGATATGTTGCGGCGCGTCGGTATGGGAAAAATACGAGACATTCTACTCGAACTCTCCAAAGACCCGGCGATGATCTTCTGGCTCGACAATAACGAAAATCGCAAAGGTGAACCGAACGAGAATTATGGGAGAGAACTCCTTGAACTCTTTTCATTAGGTGTTGGCAACTACACAGAAGATGATATTAAGAACTGCGCGCTCGCCTTTACAGGCTGGACATTCGGGCAGCCGATTCCGTTGTATCCGCACGGTTATTACGCGCCCCCGTTCTTGTTCGTTGAAGAGGAACATGACGATGGGGAGAAAACCTTCTTGGGGCACACCGGGAATCTCAACGGCGATGACATTATTGACATCATTGCTGAGCAACCTGCTTGTGCCAGATTCATCTCCAGACACCTCTACAATTTCTTTGTCGCGGATGAACCACAGGTACCGTCCTGGAATGTAACACCACCACAGGATCCGGATGCTATTGAAACACTCGCGGACGCATTCATGGCATCCGATGGACATATATCCCATGTTCTCGGTGTCCTCTTCAATGCCGACTTTTTCAAGGAAGCCCAATTCAAGAAGGTAAAGAGTCCAACAGAACTCGTCACAGGAATCGTGAAACTGGTAGGGAGCTGCCAAGGTCCACAACCGGGGATGGCGCAATATGGGAGTGCCACGCAATTGATGGGGCAGAAACTTCTCGATCCACCTACTGTAGAAGGCTGGCATACCGGTAAAGAGTGGATTGACGGTGGGTTGCTTACTGCTCGCGTTAACTTCGCTGTTCGCGAAGTCAGCGATGCGTCGAAACCCGGTATTCAGGACATCATCGCACGCTTAAAGAGTAATGGGAGCTTGCTCTCACCAGAGGCATTTGTGGACAAATGCCTTGAACTCACCGGTCCATTGACGGTAGGAGATACCACCCGTGAGTATTTAACCCAATTTGCGGAAGCGGATGGTGAACTCAACCTTGAAGATGATGATACGCAAGCACGGGTCGTCAGTATGCTCCAGTTAATCGTGGCTTCAAGAGAGTATCAACTCGGCTAACTTTTTTTGGCCTCGGTCCTGTGATCGCGGCTTTAGACGTAGGAGACATCGATATGAGTACTACCAAGAAAGATCCGGTCCTCGTCGTTGTACAACTCTCAGGTGGCAACGACTTCATGAATACGCTCATTCCGTACACAGCCGGGATCTATCACGATTCTCGTCCGGTGGTGGGCATTAAAGCGGAAGATGTGATACCCTTAGATGTAGACGATACTTTGGGCTGGAACCCGCACGCCGCGCCACTCAAAGAGATGTTTGATGCTGGTGATGTCGCCGTTGTGCAGGGAATCGGCTATCCGGATGCAAACCGTTCGCATTTCCGGGCGATGGACATCTGGCACACCTGTGAACCCCTGAAAATCGGCGATGAAGGTTGGGTCGGCAGACTCGTCCGAGAACTCGACCCGCAGAGTCAGAACGTCTTAACGGGTGTCAGTTTCGGACAGGGGCTCCCACGCGCGTGTGCACTTGCTGGTGTCCCTGTTACCTCTGTCGGTGATTTGGACAACTACGGTTTGATGACCAGCATCGGTGATGAAGCACAGCGCACACAAGCACTTGACGTATTCAAGAAGATGTATAGCAGCACGGTCGGCAGCGGAATCGTGATGGACTACCTCAGCCAAACTGGACTGGATGTTATCAAAGGCGCGGACGAGCTTAAGAAGGCACCGGAGATGTATACGTCTGAAGTGGCGTACCCACAAAGTTCCATCGCGAAAAGTCTACGGGATGTTGCACGCGTCCACCTCGCTGATCTCGGCACGCGCGTTTTTTATACGCAGCACGGCGGTTACGACAACCATGCTAACGAAGTCCCAGCGCACCCGAAGCTGCTGAAAGATTTGACAGAAGCGATCCAAGCGTTTTTCACCGATTTACGAGCGCAGAATGCCTCCGAAGAAATTATGATGTATGTTTTCACAGAATTCGGCAGGCGCATCCGGGATAACGCCAGCGGCACAGACCATGGCACCGGTGGCGGCGCGTTCATTATCGGCGATCGGGTGAAAGGCGGACTCTACTCGGAATATCCGTCTCTTGATCCGTCCCGATGGGTGCACGGCGAAGACCTTGAACACACCATCGACTTCCGCGGCATATACGGAACACTTTTAGAGCAGTGGATGGGTGTTGACCCGACCCACATCGTCGGCGGGAATTTTGAACAGATTCATCCCTTTTCAGCGTAGCTTGCAAACTGAAACTTGCTATTCTAATGACGTAGGACAATGGAAGGAGACATATCATGGGTAGACCTTACGGTTTGCTGCGTGCCGGGTTTCCATACCTCAAATGCTTGAGCATGCGGCGCACGACAAACTTTCCAATCGACATCGCAATCGGAAAAGAGGGACGTATATATATTATGTGCCGGAGCGATGGCACGGCGATGATTCGGAAATATACTGTTGAGGATGAAGACCTCGGTACAATGGGGCGTTATGGACAAGGTGAGGGGCAATTTACATGGCCCGTAACAATCATCGCCGATAGTGAAGAGAACATCTATGTCTCTGATGAATACCTGCATCGGATTGTTGCCTTTAACAGTGAAGGTGAACACATCGGTACATGGGGTGAACGCGGTACCGATCCAGGACAACTCAACGGACCTGCTGGGATCGCTTTCGATTCGGATGAGAATCTCTATGTCGTTGACAGTCTAAGCCACCGGGTACAGAAATTCACGAAAGATGGCAAATTCCTCTTTGGGTGGGGTAGTTATGGTGACGGTGACGGTGAATTTAACATGCCGTGGGGTGTCGCTGTAGATGAACTCGGCGATGTCTACGTTGTTGATTGGCGGAACGATAGGGTGCAAAAGTTCAATGCTGAAGGTGAATTTCTCTTTGCATTCGGCAAGTCTGGGAGCGGTAACGGCGAATTCAACCGTCCTGCTGGGATTGATGTTGATCTGCATGGAGACATCTACATTGCTGACCGAGGTAATGACCGCATTCAACTCTTCAATGCTGAAGGGCGGTATGTGCAGAAGTTCCTCGGTGATGCCACCTTGTCGAAAGTGTCGCTGGCTTACATGATGACGAACGCCAGTCCAAATCGGATGCGGGACATGGCAGATCTGGAGCCGCAGAAATATTTGCGCCAACCGAAGTCTGTGGCAGTCAGCGACGATGGATTGATGTTCGTGCCGGACTTTGGATCCTATCGGGTTCAGGTTTATCAGAATATGGCAGTGCCGTTGACAGAGCAGGAATTCAGCCCACCTCGTAGATCGGTTACATTGCATCAGGAATAAGACCTCGCCAGTGAAGACAGAAACTTAGAAAAAGCCAAGTGTATATGCTATACGCTTGGCTTTTTTGCGGACTACGCGATGAAATTGATTGTTTAAGTCAACTAAAAATATGAAGTTTGCGTTAAACCGTAACGCTGATATATTAAGCGGAGGTCTAAACGACTGCATGAAGATACAATTCGTCATAGTTGTGTTTGCGTTCATCATGCCGGCATTTGCGTTTGCGCAAACGGGTGATGTTGAAGGGACGGTCTATCAGCGAAGTACAGGAAAACCACTTGAAGGAGCAGATGTTCATGTCCTCAAGACGGACCACCACCAAAAGACTAATGAAAATGGGAAGTTTCGATTCACCGGAATTCCTATAGGAACTTATACGCTATCGGTTTCACATCCAAACTACAAAACACCAGAAGAAATCACGATTGAGATAAGCGCAGGTAGGACTATTCAAGGCAAAATCTACCTTGGACCCGCGTTCCAATTGGAAAAATCTACTGCGACCGGAGATATTGAAGGTACTGTCTATGATCGTAATACCGGTGCGCTATTAGCAGGTGCAGAGGTCTATATTGTTGAAATTGAGGTCCGTCAGGAAACTAAAAGAGATGGCAAGTTTCGGTTCACCGACATTGCTCCTGGAACTTATACTATCTCAATAAAGCACACTGCTTTTGACACACCAACGGAAACGACTGTTGAGATTAGCGCGGGAGATACAACCCAAATCAAAATATACTTAGGTCCAGTTTTCAAGTTGGAAACAGTTATTGTAGAAGGGAAGCGTCTTTCGCCAACTATCAGTCGAAAAGAGATACGCGGATCAGAAATTAGACGTATCACAGGCACAGGTGCTGATGCCCTCAAAGCATTGACAACGCTTCCGGGCATCGGTATTCCGAACGATATCTTTGGGATTCTCTATATTCGTGGCAGTGAACCGGGGTCTACACTCCACTATTTTGACCGTACACCGTTGGGATATCCGTTTCATTTTGGCGGACTTTTTTCAACAATTTATTCGGGTGCGATTGATGATATTCACATTTATGCGGGTGGTTACGGTGCGGAATTCGGATTGGATTCGCAATCGGTTATTGATATTCATTCACCAGATTGGATAGAGAAAAAGAGGGCTGGTGTCATTGATATTAACCTGCTATATCCTCAAGCTTACATTCAAACCAAGATTGGTAAGAAAGGTTACGCCTCCGCCGCTGCCCGACGCGACCTCTCAAATCTCATCTTTAACCGCTTTTTTAACTTTACACTTCCTCAGTTTTCTGATTATCAACTCAAGTTTGTTTATCGACTCACCGACAAACATCAGTTGACACTCAACGCTTTAGGGGCAACAGATCATTTTGATTTCTCTAATTTCATATTTGATGATACAGAGGAAGATCGTAATTTTTCTGCCTATTACAAAAACGGTTTTGATAGTGCAGGCATTCATTTCCGGTCAGAATTTACAGACAAATTCATATCCCATCTGTCCTTAACCCGTTCTTTCAATTTTCTCAATGTGCAGTTTGGCTCTCCTTTTGATATTGATGAAGGTCCAACGCAAGAAGGCGTATTCTCTGACATAAAGACCCAGGTGCCAGCGTATCAACTTCGGACAGATGTTGCCTACAAATTAACAGACACTTTCCAGTTTGAGCCAGGTTTTCTTTTATCCTACAGTCCAGCCGATAGCTCTTCATATTCCACCCGCGCATTCGTGGATGAAAATTCTGATGATGGTGAACTGGTTGGGAGTAGATCGTTTAATGAATTCAGTTACCCGTTTCGCCGTGCTGAAGGTTATCTTCAAGGACGCTATGATCCATTTTCATTTTTATCACTCGCGCTTGGCGTGCGGTTCGACTATCTGAATATGACAGACGAACTCTCAACGCAGCCGAGAGCAAGCATGAGCCTCAAACTACCGATCGGTTCTAACATCCGCCTCGCCTACGGTCAGTACGAGCAAAGTCCGTTAGCATATCAGGTGCTGAAGGATGGAGGAAACCGATCATTAAAATCCAGTGTAGCCAGGCATTATATTATGGAATTGGAACATAAATTTGCCCCGCAAACAGAATTCAAGTTTGCCACCTATTACAAAGACCTCCGAAAATTGGTATCACGAAATATTGATCTGGACGCGCTTATTGATTCCCTTGAAGATGCAACTGTAGATGTTCCTTTTGTTAACTATCTCAACCAAGGTGACGGTTTCGTTGGTGGCGTAGAGATTTTCTTGCGGCATCGCATCAAAGATAGATTCTTTGGCTGGATTTCGTATGCGTATACGCACGCAGAACGGCGCGACCATCCCAACGATGTCTACAAACCTTATCTCTTTAATCAAAGCCAGATTGTAAGTGTTGTCGGAAACTATAACCTTAGTCATAATTCCGAAATCGGGGTGAAATGGCAATATTTAAGTGGAACGTCTGCAGCTCCAATAGGTGCGCTTCTCCAAATTCAAGATCCTGTTACGCTTGGCATGAACAAGGTTATCCCTGATAACCTGGACGCTATTCTCGAGGCTGAATTACCTCCCTATCACCGATTAGATTTAAGGTGGAGTCGCCAGAGTCGGTATTTTGGCTTGCCTGTCACCGAATTTATTGAAATATGGAACGCCTATTTCTTTTTGCACCAAAACAGTATGAGATTAGGTGTTTCCAGTCGGGTTTTAGATGTTATTGAAAATATCGCGCCTGAAGATTTGCCCGAAGATTTCGATCCAGCAACCTTAGAGTCAATAAAAATCCCCCAAATTCCTTTTTTTTTCTCCGTTGGCGTTATCTATGAATTTTAGTTTGACCTTCTGAGGGAATGAACTGTACAGTTCCCAACGAAGACTATCGGTAGATGGAACTCTCACTATCTACGTAAGGAGTTTGAAGTTGAGTAGATATTTCGTTTGTTTGTTGTTTGCCCTAATGTTTCCGATATCTGCGTTTGCGCAAACGGGTGATGTTGAAGGGACGGTCTATCAGCGAAGCACGGAGAAGCCCGTTGTGGGGGCGGATGTCCGTATCACCGAAACTGACCAGACCCAAAAAACCGATAAAAACGGTGTCTTCCGCTTTATTGAACTCCCTGAAGGCACCTATACTTTTGTTGTTACGCATCCACTTGAAACCACACCTACCTCAATCTCGGTTGCCATCAGCAGCGGGGATACTACCGAAATCAAAATATACTTAGGCGAGACAGTTAAATTAGAAACCGTTGTTGTAGAGGGGAAACGTCTCCCACCGACGATCAGTCGTACAGAAATCCGTGGCAGTGAACTCCTACGTATCCCCGGTGCTGCCAACGACGCACTTAAAGGGTTGACGACGCTTCCGAGCATCGGCATTCCGAACGATTATTTTGGCGTACTTTACATCCGTGGCAGTGAACCCGGATCAAACCTTTACTATCTTGATCGAACGCCGCTCGGATACCCGTTTCACTGGGGCGGTTTACTGTCAACGATCAGTTCAGAAACGATTGAAACAATTGACATCTATGCGGGTGGATACGGTGCGGAATTCGGATTGGATTCGCAAGCGGTGCTTGACATCCACACACGCGACAGCATCAAGGAGCGGTTCGATGGAAAGTTCAACCTGAATATCCTCTATTCTGAAGGGTTGCTTGAAGGTAGGATCGGAGATAGCGGCTATATTTCTGTTTCTGGACGGCGAAGTTACTTTGATTTCATCGTAGGACCGATTGTTGAAAGTCAGACAGGATCAGAGCAACAATTCCCTTATTTTTCAGATTATCAGTTGAAGTTTGCTTATCCACTTACTGAAAAGCATCATCTCACACTTAACGCATTTGCCGCAACAGATCATTTCAACTTTAAGGAGGGAGAAATAGAAGATGATATAGACCAACATCTTGAAAGAGGGACTTTCTATTTCAAAAACGGTTTTAACGGACAAGGCATCCATCTCCATTCGAATTTTACCGACAATTTTACATCCGATTTTTCATTTACCCGCACCTTCAATTTCCTGAATATAGACCTTGAAGATCCATTTGTAGTGTCTTATGAATTGGAGAACGGTAATTTTAAACTGGAGGACGGTAAATTAGTAGCGGAAGAAATACTTTACAATTCCTATGACGTGAAGGTTAAGGTACCGGTCTACACACTGCGTGAAGATGTATCTTATAAGTTTACATCTACGCTTCAGCTTGAAGTGGGTTCCCTTTTATTATTTAGTCCCGCCAATAGTTTTGAGGATGGCAATTTTTATGAATATGAACCTGTCGGCGAGGAGATTGAGATAGACAGGGTCCCAATTGTTGAGAATGGAGAGGTGGTTGGCGAAAGCGTGACAACGCGACCCGCGCGCTACAATGTAACAGAATTGGAAGAGACACACTACGAGTTGGGACACGATTTTTACCGTACCGAAGGTTATCTACAAGCACGATATGATCCATTACCTGCCCTTTCAATAGCACTTGGCGCTCGGTTAGATTACCTTAATTTAACTGAGCAGCTTTCTGTTCAACCGCGGGCGAGTGTAAGTCTCAAACTTCCAAGTGATTTTAATATCCGTTTTGCTTACGGACATTATGAACAGAGTCCTAAACCGTATCAGATATTATCGGAGAACGGGAACGCAGATTTGAAATCCAGCCTCGCGCGCCACTATATCATGGAAATAGAACATAAACTCACCGATCAGACAGAATTTAAATTTGCTACCTATTACAAAGACAGCCAGAAATTGGTGACAAAAGATGAAGTTTCAACGACCTCCGACGGGCAACCTGCTTCTACGGGTGGGAGATTGGCAACGGAGGCACAGGTTTCAAATTACCTCAACCAAGGTTCTGCGTATGTTGGCGGTGTAGAGGCGTTCCTGCGGCACCGTATTCCTGATAAATTTTTCGGATGGATCTCTTATGCCTATACGCATGCTGAACAGCGCGACTCTCCGGAGGCGGTTTATCAACCCTATCTTTTTGACAACACACATATTCTTAGCATTGTCGCCAACTATAATTTCACCCCAAATTTTGAGATTGGGGCAAAATGGCAGTATTTGAGTGGCACCTCTGCAGTACCTATCAGTTCTCTGGTACTCATTCAAGATCCGCTCACACGCGGATTGAATCCGTTGTTGGCGAGTGTTGACGAGGAATTAACTGCCGAGTTGACCCCATATCACAAGTTAGATTTCAGAATAAGTCATAAATGGAATGTGCGAGGCATGAAGATAGGTGGATTCCTTGATATTTTGAACGTATATAACCGCAAAAATACGATAAAGTTCTCTTTTAAAGAGGCAACGATTGAGGTGCAAGGTGAAGAAGTTGTAATTGAAGAATGGGAATCTGAGGAAATTTCGCAACTTCCGCGTATTATTTATCTCGGACTAACGCTTGAATTTTGAAGCCAAACGTTTGACATTTAGATGTCCGTTTGGTATAATACCGTTGCGGTACTGAGGGGTGGCACGAATTTACTATTACAAGGAAAACACTTATGAAAATCTGGATTATCTTTGGCATCTGTATTCTAATGCTTGCTGGTTGCACAACTGTTGAATCCCAAAAAATGCGGGCAGAACGCGATCAACTGCTCCAGAATTATGAGGGCCTCCGCGAGGAGAACAGTGAACTGAAGATAAAAAACAGCATCACCGATACAGTTCTTGGGAAGTGGAGATTCCTGAGCCTTGAAATGGCGGAGAGCAGTGTCCCTCAAGAGGTTGCGGAGGCAAAAGCCGCACTCTACGCCCTTGAACTGAAAAATCTCACACTTGAATTCTTTGAGGAGAAAGGTATTTACCATTACCGAGGTAGAAGGGGTGGGACGGAGGTTTTCGGTCAATGGACTGTGATTACGATTCGGTACGGTGATGAACCGTTCCCGTTCATCCGGTTCGTCAGACGCACCGGGCCGGAGATGGCGCAACTCCTCTTCGCAGCGACTGAGGATGGAAGGGCACTTGGGTTGTCGAGCGCACCAGGGTTTGACACAGCCAGAGATATTAGTATTTCCGTTACGCCTGACAGGCTCTACCTTACAATGCACGGTAAGATGCAATCAGGTCCCGATGGCTGGGTACAGAGTGGTGGCGTGCGTTGTTATTTTGAGAGGGTTGAGGAATGAAAATATTAGTTACCTTTGGTTTGATCACATTAGTTTTTGCGGGTTGCACTTCGGCAGAATACCAGCAGAGGCAGAATGAACGGGAACGACTCCGTGCGGTTTACGAGGAGGCGCGGCTAAAAAACGACATACGGACCCCTAAGGACACGCTTGCGCGCGAAATGTTGGGAACATGGCAGTTTCTTGGTATAGAAGTTTTAGAAAGCGATTTGAGTAATGAAATTGAAAGTGCGGGGGCTGCACTTGCTGAAGCGAGTCGTAAAAACTTGACGATCCGATTTTTTGAACAGAACGGCATGCGTTTTTACGAGGGTAACAACGGTAGTATCAAGGTCACCGGTGGATTCTCGATCTACGTTGAACGGATCGCTGAGGTGCTATACCCAGAGCTTGGCATGAATCAGCGCTCAGGCATTAAGCCTGGGGAATTTTTATTTAATCGTCCGGGGGTATTCGGTGGTCTGCCCGGAACGTCCAATGTTTTAATTTTTGTCCAGGGGAATCAACTTCATCTGACGTTAGGAGCCGGTGTATCAGCGACTCCGACTCCTGAGGGGTGGGTCCAGAGCGATGGCATCAGATATTCCTTTGAACGGGTAAAATAAAAAATCAGAAAGTAGAGGAGGAGCATTGTGATGAAAACGTTAATAATGTTCAGTATTGTAGTGATGATTTTTACGAGTTGTGCGGTCTTTACACCGCAAGAAACGCAGGAAGAGCGGCGGCGCTTGCTCGCGATGCGTGACGCTGCACGCGAAAGACACAACCCGGAAAGCGTTAAACAGGTGGTAAAGGATCTTCTCGTCGGTAAGTGGCAGTATGTTGAGTTAGAGGTTGCAGAGGGGAATGTTTATGCAAATCGGACGAAGCCGATGCCGCAACAGGTGATGGATTCGCTAAATACTGCTATAGAAGGACTTTCTAAAGGTGTTGCCGGTGAACAAGCAGCGGCACCTAACGCGCCTGAACAGGTGGCATCACCAAATTCAAACGCCACCACGCCAGGAGAAGGCAAACAGCAATCAGAGGTAAACCAACAGAACCCACAAGGAGATGCAACGCGCCTGCCATCTATTGAGGTTAGAGATGAGAAATCAAATCAACGGATATTGGGTGCGAAAGCGGCACTCGTTGCGTCTACTCGCAAAAATCTCATACTCGAATTTACAGAGGATCGTAGTTCTTACTATTACAGCGGTAGCAATCGCGGCACGAACGTCACAGGACAGTGTTATGTTACTACGAAGCGATACGGAGATGATCCGATGGCATTTATCCGTTTTAATCAGCGGACAGGACCAGAATTGCTCGAATTCCTTTTCGGTTCCGAAGCCATAAAACAGATAACCGCGAAACAAAAACTGAGACGGGCTGCGATGACACAAAATTTCAATCGAAAAGGTGCTTTAAGGGCGACATCGCGCTCAATATCTTCGATGCCAAGTATTACGGTAACGGATGATACGCTTTATTTAGTTCTCTACGGGGATATGCAATTAACACCGACAGGGTGGATGCGAACCGGTGGATTGAGATGTACTTTCAAACGAATTGAGTAAGGGTTTCGCTTTGCAAGCAGCTTCAGGAGAAACGCATGAAAATTTTAATAGCATTTAGCATTCTGATTCTGACATTCACGGGTTGTACTTCTGTAGAGTACCAGCAGATGCAGAACGAGCGCGATACCCATCGTGAGGTGTATGAAGATGTCCGACGAAAAGAATTTCGCAAACGCAGCCGAGACTTTTTATCGGATGACATGCTCGGTAAATGGCGATTTCTTGAACTCGTTGTTGAAGAAAGGGACGGGAGCGAAGACATTTTGAAAGCCAAAGCCGCACTCGCCGCGTCCAAACTTGAAGGGTTTAGACTCCGATTTTGGAGAAGCGGTGACCTTTACTATTACCGTGTTGAAAACCTGATTAGTAAGTCTTATGGGACATACGCAACGCGGAGTGTCTATAGAGGAGACGAACCTCAGACTGCATCGCTTCGGTTTTATCCGATTTCTGGCTCACATATATCGGATTTGATATTCAATTTCACAAAGGGCGTACATAGGCAGGTGGTCTTCGGTGATGGAGAGGTTCGTACCATGCAGATAGCAACAAAAAGTATGATGGTCTCTGTGAAGGAGGCAAGATTGGATTTGGCGTTAGATCTTGGCATGGTATTAAGCCCCGACGGTTGGTTACGTCGTGGGAATATTCGCTGTTCGTTTCAACGGATTGAGTAGTTTGTGGCAATGTTCAGAACTGTGGATAAATGAAATTTTAGTGGACTAAAAACAGGGGAAATATAGTGAAAGATATCCGCCTTTTTGTTTTTCTATGCTTCGGCTTAGGACTGGTGTTTAGTCCAGTGCTGCAGGTTTGGGCAAAAGCACCGACGACCGCAAAAATCGCGTTTTCATCGAACCGTGATGGGAATTGGGATATCCATGTTATGGACCCCGATGGGAACGGTCAGGTGAGGCTCACTCAGCATCAAGCAAACGATTACAGTCCCGTTTGGTCTCCGAATGGAGAGCAGATTCTGTTTGTCTCTGATCGCGGTGGTGATGACGATCTCTATGTAATGGATGCGGATGGCCGCGATGTCCGTCGGGTTTTTAGGAAGTCGGCGCATAGGACAGAACCGACATGGTCTCCGGATGGCGAGAGGATAGCGTTCCATGCTCAAGAGCCCCGGTGGAGTATCCAAACGGCTACGACAAATGGTACGGATGTCGTGAAGGTCGTCCAAGCGGGTTCAGCGGGGGGTAATCCCTCTTGGTCTCCGGATGGAAAGGAGATCGCCTTTGTTGACGATGTTAATGACATCCGTCGTATCTATATTGTCGAACTCAGTTCAGGCAGGGTACGCACATTCTTGTCCGACGAAGCACCGTGGATGTACACACCAACGTGGTCTCCGACAGGTAACAGACTTGCCTTCATCTGGTACAGATGGGGTATAGGGAATGGAAATGCTTTTTTCGTTGCGGATCGCGATGAAAGGGGTTTGAAACAGATTGGTAAATCTGCACAGGTATCCCTTGGTCCTGCTGCATGGTCACCGGAAGAGGATAGACTTATTGGTACAGAACTTGCCGACAATGGTAATAGGCAAATCGTCATTGTTAATATACGCACCGGAACAAAAAAACAGTTGACGCGCCAAGGCTCAAACATAACGGCTGCTTGGTTCAATCCAAACAACTTACCTGTCGCGCCACAACCGCACCTGTTAACAACAGTCTGGGGAAAAATTAAAAGATAAGTGATGTATATAAAAAAAGTGTTCCTTGTCTCTAATACATCGTGGAGGTCTTTTGTATGAAACACAAACCGATGCTTTATCTTCTCAGCCTACTCCTAATATTCAGCGGTATCTCTGGTGTTTTGGCAGCTGCACCAGCCACTGCCAAAATCGCACTTGCCTCAAGTTTGAATGTGAAAGCGAAAGGTGGTAGTGATATCTACATCATGAATCCCGATGGGAGTGACCGGATCAATTTGACGCGTCATGATGCAGAGGATTCGGAACCGACGTGGTCGCCTTCAGGGAGGCATATTCTTTTTACATCGGACCGAGATGGCGGCAATGACCTTTACCGCATGAATGCGGATGGCACGAATGTCAGGCGGATTTTCAAGAAATGGGCAAAACGATCAAATCCGGCGTGGGCCCCGGATGGTCGACAGATTGCGTACTTCCGTGAAGACGAGGAGGCTATCTATATCGCCGACATTGACGGTGCAAATGAGAAGCGTCTGGTCAACGGTTGGCACCCGACATGGTCACCCGACGGCACCGAAATTGCTTTTGTTTCGCTTGCGGAGGGGCTTGATATTCGTGTCATCGACTTAAAAACCCGTTTGGAAAGAGTCCTTGTCCCGATGGAACAGTCACTACTTCACGAACCTGTATGGTCGCCAGATGGAACCAAAATCGCTTTCAATCGCAGCAATTTCTTATTGTTTATTCTTAAGGTGTTGTTCAATGCTAAGGATAATCCGCCTATACAGACCATTGATATTGTTAATAGCGATGGCACCGAGATAGAGGCGATCGTTGTTGACGGAGTCCAAGTTTCGAGCCCGGCATGGTCGCCACAAAGCGATGCTTTGATCTACAGTCAACTTTCTGGAAAGGAACGCCATCTCTTTAAAATCTCTTTAGGGAGTCTTGTTTCGGAACAAATCACACAGGCTGGGAGCAACTATAGTTCAGATTGGTTTGATCCAGCGGTTCTACCTGTTGAACCTCACCCTCAGTTGCGTATTCTAATGTGGGGCAAAATTAAAAACCAAAACTAACGTATAATGGAGGCATAACCGATGAAACGGAGATCTATTCTTTTTTGTTCAAGAGAGCGAAGTTACACAAAGTTTGCTATATTCAGTTACGCCATCAGCATGCTACTTTTGTTCAGTAGCATTTCTGTTGTCTGGGCAAAAGCACCGACGAGCGGGAAAATTGTCTTTACATCAACCCGGGATGGCAATTCTGAAATCTATATTATGAATCCTGATGGAAGCGATCAGATTAACTTGAGTCGGGACAATGCAGACGACTCTGATCCGGTATGGTCACCCGATGGAGAGCAGATTCTGTTCGTCTCTGATCGAGATGGCCCCCCTGATTTGTATGTTATGGATTCAGATGGCAGCGGTGTCCGAAGGGTATTCGGAAGCAGGGAATATAGGTCCAATCCAAGTTGGTCGCCTGATGGTAGAAAGGTCACTTACGTAGAGGGGGACGAGAGGCATGCTACTATCTACACGGCAACGATAAGGGGCAGATTTGTTAATCGGGTGACAGATGGGTTTATGCCGAGTTGGTCGCCTGATGGGCGCGAGATAGTCTTTTCTGCTGTCAGTGTTAACCGCTCACCGCTCGGCGTTTTTAGTCTCAAGAACCGTACCAAAAAGATGCTGCTCTCAAATAAAATGCCGTGGATAATATATCCAGTATGGTCCCCGCGGGGTAACAAAATCGCCTTTTCGCAAATAGATGGAGAATTCATTCAAGGGATCCTTTCGTGGGCGAAGGCAAATATTTATATTGTGAATCGCGATGGCACGGGACTTCATCAGATTGCCAAAGATGAAGCATTAGTCGCTATGGAACCGACGTGGTCCCCACATGGCGATGAACTTATTTACACGGATGTAATCATGCAACCGGATGAGGCGTTTTCTCAGCTTTTCAGAACTGATATGACCGACAATAGTCCGGTGCAACTTACACATGATGGCGATAATTTTGGTGCAGATTGGTTTGACCCGACAGCCTTGCCTGTCCAGCCGCAATCCCACTTGCTCACAACGGTGTGGGGAAAAATCAAAGCGAATTAGGTCCGCACCGTCCGCACCTGTCCGCGGAGATCAAGTTGCACCTTCCAATTATTCCAGCGCGGTAGTAGTACTGTACTCAATGTTGGTTGCCGGATGCCGCGCTGCCACCGCAGCGTGACCAATTTTTGGGCAGGATCGTATTCCACATCGAATTTAGCACCGTTGACAGAAAATTCTTTGGGATACTGCGCCTCAATTTCAGCGATAGTGTTGGTGTCTATCTCTGTAAAGACCAGATCTTTTGGCGAAAGGAGTTGCCAGTCCTCGGCGACCTCTACCCCCAAGGCATCGAGCCGTGAAGCCAACCATGTATGCGGCGTTAAATCCGCCATTTCCGATGTCTCCATATCAGAGTTAAGCGCAGAGTGAAGTATCCAAGCGTCAATCGCACGGGTGAGTTGCTCACCGACTTCTGGGAATACTGAACCAGAGAGAGTGAGGGATGCCAACGCTTCTTTCAACAGCGTGCCACTCAGCAGTTGGCGGCTGCGTCCGATCTCGCGTCCTGCGTATTCAGTTACCACCTCTGCAACAATGTCTTCACCTTCCAGTCTCGGAGCAGTGAGTTGAGCCGTTCCGATCCGCGCGTTGATTAAATCGTCAAAAGTGCAGG
Organism: Candidatus Poribacteria bacterium; assembly: GCA_965208735.1. Taxonomy (GTDB): domain Bacteria; phylum Poribacteria; class WGA-4E; order WGA-4E; family WGA-3G; genus WGA-3G. The sequence continues at coordinate 973,976 of CBDBPM010000002.1, read as the reverse complement.
GCATAGCCGTGCGTCCCATTAACTGCACGCGCGTGCCTTTCGCAATACCGACGGTCTCCAAAATCAGGGCAGCGTGCCGCTCTTCAGGAAGCAGCGAATCGGAGTCGAGTAGGACCTCTTCCTGTCCATTTCCCCATCCTTTACCTTTCCGTCTCCGGACGTAAGCACAAGTGTCCCATTCACGTAAGAGATACGTGATCAAGGCATTGCGGTCGGGTTGTGCGCGTGCTTTATCTTTCATCACAGACGGTAACTCGAAGAAATCTCTGAGCTGCGTTGCGATTCTGCGGCATTCGGCAAGTGCATTTTTATGGAGATGATGCCGTTTTTCGTCACCATGTCGCAGCGTTCTGATGGCTGTTGTAGCATCGCAACTATCGCGAAAAAGTTCTTTTTGGCGGGCTTCGCGAACTGTGTCTTGTTGTTCAGTTGATAGGCGGTCAATGCGCTGCCATAACGGAGCAGGACGCTCCAACGTCGCAATCAGATCAATGAGATCGCGTCGGAGGGGTGGCGGTGCTTTTACCAACAATCGTGCGTGAAGCGGATTAACAGGTAGCGCACAGATTTTCGCACCTTCTGCTGTGAGCATGCCATCGTCTGAAAGAACCCCCCAGCTTTTTAGGGCAGTTTGTGCCCGTTCTACAGCGAAATCGGGAGGCGCATCAAGAAATGCCAAATCTTGTGGAAGATAGCCGGTTGAAGCGACAGTAAGCACGAATTGCGTCAGATCCTCTCGCCGAATCTCCGGTGAGGTTTCCTGTTCAAGTTGACCGTGTTCCTCCCAGAGTCTGTAGCAGATTCCGGGTCCGAGGCGACCTGCGCGTCCGCGGCGTTGTTCGGCTGAGGCTTGCGAAATGGGGCATAGCGCAAGGACGATACGTCGGTTTTGATGAATACGTTGGCGGACTAAACCTGTATCTACGATGGCAGTGATACCGGGGAGCGTGATTGATGTTTCTGCGACGTTGGTCGCAAGAATGACGCGTCGGCGTTGGGATTGCGCGTCGAATGCTTTGTCCTGTGCCTGAGGTGGTAGATCCCCGTGTAGGGGGATAGCATCGATGTGTCGCATTTTGCGTAGTGCGTCATGGCATGCGTTAATCTCACCCTTTCCGGGTAGAAATACCAAGATATTCCCTTCGGTCTCTTTCACTGCGCGGTTAACCCCTTTTTCGACGCGTTCTACTAAGTTATGAGATGTAGGTACCACTGCCCCACCAAGGTATCGGACTTCGACTGGATAGACGCGCCCTTCCGCGCGTAGCACCTGTCCGCCAATGAACCGGGCAAGTTGTTGTGCTGCTATCGTAGCAGACATGATGATAAGTCTCGCGTCGGGTCGTTTCTTTTGGCAGATAGCGAGAAAGAGATCTGTTTCCACGCCGCGTTCGTGGAATTCATCCAAAATGATGGTGTCATACTGGTCTAATTCCGGTCCTGCGGCATATCTTAAAGCGATGCCGGGTGTGACGAAACGGATACGGGTTAAGGTATCAGAGCTGACATCTTCAAAGCGCACCGTGTAACCGACTGAATGCCCCAACGGTTCGCCGAGTTGTTGTGCCACCCATCGTGCGAGTGAACGGCATGCGACGCGCCTCGGTTCCACGACGAGTACAGGTGCGTCTGATAGTGCGGCGCACCACGGTGGAATTTGTGTTGATTTCCCGCTGCCAGTTGGTGCCACAATCACGACCGGACCCGTTGCGATCGCGTCATGAAATGTTGTTTTTAATTCATTAATCGGAAGATGGGTTTCGTTCATAGTAGGTATTATAGCGGATAGTGATATTGGTATCAAGACAGGAGGCGCGCCTACAGAAGAATTGCCAAACACTCTTGACATTTCCCCGTGTTTCTGATATTATAATCCACATATCTAAAACTCGTATTTTGAAGGTAATTATGTTGTATCAGAAGTTCGTAAAACAGACAGAAACAAAAATACAAAAGACGCACTACCTATTTGCCTTAATAGCGTTTACTGGGTTGTTTTTCTACCAACACTTGGCACATAGTCAGCAATACGTCATCGTTGACAGCGAAAACGGCGACAGACTCACCGGTGTTTGGCGCGATGGTACTGAAACTCACTTTGAAATTGAATACCAAGGACAAGTTTTAAGGCTCCCCTTGACGGGACATACCCTTAGTTTTGTATCGAACATAGCGAATGTCCAGGATCAAACGGCTGCGAAGCATTATCGCAACGGACTCACACTGCTTGAATTAGAACTCCCTGAATTAGCACAACGGCGGTTTGAAGCTGCTATTGCAGAGTTTCCGAGATATCCGGCTGCGCATTATCAACTCGGTTTACTTCACAAGGCAAATGGCGACAATGCCAACGCGTTGGAGCGTTTCCGTTCTGTGGCAATCCTTGATGCGGCGAATTTTGATTTGGTGCCACATCTTCAGGAGCTTGGAAACACTGCCCTCGCCAACGAGACTTATGCGGAAGCCGTGGATAATTATCAACTGATCTTGGCGTATTATCCTGAACACGTTTCTGTCCCGGAGTTGAGCTATATCACCGGATTCCTGCTTGTTGAGGAATTAGAGGATTATGACGCAGGGTTGCCGCTCCTTGAATCGGCAATTCAACAGTACCCGAACACGTTGTCCCATGAAAAGGCACTTTTCCTCATTGGAAAACTGCAAGCGAAAACCGGTCAGTTGGAAAATGCGCTCCATACCTTACAAGGGTTTGTTATGCGTTATCCTGTGAGCGAGTGGGTTTCTGAGACACGCCTTACTCGTGCTGAAGTCAACTTGAAATTGGGCAGAACAATGGAAGCTGGGAATGAGGCGTCTCAGGTCCACGATATGAGCGTAGATGAGACGATAAAGGAGCGCGCAAAACAGATTTTGGATCAGACCCGATGGACGGTCTACACAGTGGCAAATGATCTCCCTGACAACTATGTTCAATCTATTGCTACTGATGATACGCGGTTGTGGGTGGGGACGCCGAACGGTGTAATGCTTTTTGAGACTGTCTTCAATAATTGGATCCCGATTGCAGAGGTGCCGCAACGGATTAACAGTGTGACGGCAAAGGTTCCAGATGTGCAAGCGATCGCGGTGAACTCAGAAGAGGTGTGGATTGGCACCCGTTCACAAGGGGCAATCCACTACAACAAGTTAACGGGCGAAATCCAGTACCCGATAGCCGATGAATTCCCTGCTTGGGTCAAGGACATCAAGATGGATGACACTGAGATATGGTTTGCTACCGATGATGGCGTTGTTCGTAAAAATCGGGGTACGGTTGATCAGTTGTTTGTTTACACCAGACGCCAAAGTTTCATTCCCGCGGATGACATTGAGACCTTGTTGTTGATGCCTACAACCGTTTGGGGTGCCTCGGCAAAAGGTGAGATTATAACATTCGACCGTGAAACCGAGGAATGGGGTTCCTATCGTTCAACTGAAATCAAAGAAGGCACGATGATTGTTGGCTTTGATACTGCAGAGGATCAGATACTTCTTACATGGTATAATGCTGCTGAAAAGACCAACGGTTATTTTCGGGCAGATTTGGATGGATTGAACGGTAAATCAACGACGCTCCACACAGGCATAGAGGATGAGAAAAACTTACGGCACATTTATATCAGAGGGATTTTAGACAATTCACCGATAGTCCCGGCAGTAAATGAGATACTGCCTGTAGAAACACCGGATCCGCTAACATCTGAAGCTTCTTCGGAAACCGACGCATTAGAAGTGGAAGCTCCACCACTGCCGCCACCTACGCCTTTAGTGCTGTGGATAGCGACGAATGATCTCTTTTATACGCATCACACCCGTCCTGATGAATGGGAGGATACAACGACCCCACAAATAGTATCAGGTGAATTGATAATACATGCTCTCATTGTAGCAAACAACAGGGTATGGATAGCGACGAGTAACGGTTTGGCATCTATGGACATCCGGTAAGATCTATTCATAGGCGTGTACGGACTTAAAAATCATGGAAGCGACATCTACAAAACTTATTACGCGCTGGACTGGTGCCGAACCTACTAAGGTTAAAGATGAATTAGTTGTCGAAGAACCGCTTGAGATCCGGGTGGGACAGCAAAGTGTAATCGTTGTGATGCGGACTCCGGGGCACGATTTTGAACTCGCAGCGGGTTTTCTTTATACGGAAAGCCTCATAACTTCCGGCGATGACATTGAAATCATTGCATATTGCGATGAAGATGTTGCTGAGACGCAGGATACCGGTTTATCGTCCCTTGAGAACATTGTCAATGTTCAACTCACGGAAGAACTGGATCTTGCGCAATCGGGCTGGCAGCGCAACTTTCACGCGAATGCGAGCTGTGGACTCTGTGGTAAGATGACGATTGAATCTGTTAGACAGCAGGTGTCTCCACTGGATTCGGGGTTTTGTGTAAATCAAGGCGTGCTCTATCGGCTCAATGACCGCTTAAGGACGGCACAATCGGTTTTTGAAAAGACGGGTGGACTTCACGCCGCTGGGTTATTTAGTGAAACAGGTGAGCTGCTGATTGTGAGAGAGGACATCGGCAGGCATAACGCTGTCGATAAGGTTATCGGTCAAGCCTTACTGTCTGACTTGGTGCCACTTGAGCGACACATTTTGATGGTCAGCGGTCGCGCGAGTTTTGAGATTGTCCAGAAGGCACTCTTTGCGCGCATTCCGGTTGTCGTTGCTGTTTCTGCTGGATCTACACTTGCTGTTGACCTTGCGGAGGAAGGAAACCTGACGTTAATCGGTTTCATGCGGGGACAGAGCATGGCGGTCTATAGTTGTCCGGAGCGAATTCAGCGCGAAGTGTGAAGAAACAAAATAGGTGTGTAGACAAGTTTTTGCTATCTTTTTGCGCGGATGTGTCTCTATAAGGGTAAAAGGAATTCGGGCTTACAAAGCCTTCCTACAAAGGAGCAAAATTATCATGGTAAATTTCATTTTAGAGGGCATCCAAAATCTTGTTAATTTACTGTTTTTTATCGCTATCGTTGGGACTATAGGTGTTTCGTGGATATATGCGCATCGGTTGAAAAAGCAGTACAGCACGGACTTCCCGTGGAATAAAACCGCTGCTATCGTCGGGATAGAGGTCCTGCTTTGGATCGGATTTACCCTTTTCTGGGGATTCGTTAAAGCGTTTTGGTTGCCAATTGTGGTCATTGCTATTATTGCTATTGTGCTTATCTCGCGGAAGAAGCGGAAATATGTCTGAATGTAATTGAACAGGGGTGCCCTTAGAAAGTGTGCCCGACAAAATCAACCTAAGGAGACAGATATGAGTCGGACAGGGAGAGCCGTGGTTGCACACGGTCAGGATTTTGAAATTCGCGAATATCCGGTTCCCGAACCTGAACCTAACACCCTGCTGCTCCGTCAAGAGTTAGCGGGTATCTGTGGAACGGATCTGCATAACTGGCAGAACGGTTTCCAACAGGAAATTCTATTGGGACACGAAAACGTCGGCATTATTGAGGCACTCGGTGAAGGTGTAGAGACGGATTATGTCGGTAAACCGGTGAAAGAAGGTGACCGGGTTATTTTTGCACCCGGAACAAACTATGGTGCTTACGGTTTCCAGTGGAACCCAGACGAGGGTCCACACTTTCGCGGTGGGTTTGCGGATTATATGTATCTCAACTATCCAAATACCTGTTTTATGAAGACTGAAACTTCTCCTGAGGTTGCAGTGCTCACGGAACCGTTCACTGTTGGTGTTCATGCGGCAATGCGGGGTGAAATAAAACTTGGTGATACCGTCGTTGTGCAAGGTTCGGGTGCTATTGGACTTGTAACGCTTGCGTGTGCGAAATTGAGCGGTGCTGCGAAAGCGATCATGGTAGGTGGACCCGCTGGACGACTGGAACTCGCGAAACGGCTCGGTGCGGACGTAACAATAGATATTGAAGAGGTCACCTCTGTTGAGGAACGGACGGAACTTGTGAAAGCGGAAACGCCGCGCAAAGAAGGGGCGGACGTTGTTTTTGAATGTGCTGGTTTTCTCCCTGCTACGCCAGAAGGGTTGGGATACACCCGCCGCAGCGGCACTTTTGTTGAGGTCGGTCATTTCGTGGATATGGGATCAATTGACTTCAACATTAACCAGTTGCTGATGCGCAAAAACCTTCGGGTCGAGGCCATCTGGGGGAGCAGTTACGAACACTTCGTTCGCGGCTTACCACTCCTTGAACAGAGTGGACTGCCTTTTGCCGATATGATTAGCCACCAGTTGCCATTGTCACAGGTCGGAGATGGCTTTAAAGCACTTGATGGTGGTTACCGTATTAACGGCGAAACAGCCATTAAAATTGCGGTTCGGGCTGAAGAATAGAGGAATATTGGAAAATGGCGCGCTTTTAAGCGTGCACACACTGCGCGCTGGTACAGCGCGCCTATAGGAGGCATAATTGATGTCAAAGACATATCGCATTGGCTTTGCGTCCCTTGTACATGATCATGTTTGGGGCGAACTTCGCCATTGGAAAGCACATCCAAACGTTGAAATCGTTGCAGCGGGTGATGTCAATGCGGAATTACGCACACAATTTAGTAACGAAACGGGTGTTGAGAACATCTATAACTCTTGGCAAGAGATGATAGAGAAAGAGGAATTGGACATCGTCCAAGCCTCGGCAGAGAATAGTGCGGGTGCTGACATCGTTGAAGCTGCAGCAGCGAAGGGTATCCACGTCGTATCTGAAAAGCCGATGGCTGCGCGTCTGTCGCAAGCGGAGCAAATGGTTGCTGCTGCGGAGGAAGCTGGGATTTTACTGATGGTGAATTGGCCCACGGCGTGGAGCCCCGCGCTCAATACGGCGATGAATCTCATCCAAGAGGGCGCAATCGGTGACGTTTTCTACTTTAAATGGCGTTCTGCGCACAACGGACCGAAAGAAATCGGCTGCTCTCGCTACTTCTATGAATGGCTCTACGATGAGGAGAAAAATGGTGCTGGTGCGTTGATGGACTATTGCTGTTATTGTGCTGATATGTGCGCCTACCTCCTCGGTACACCTCAGCAGGTGACGGCTTTCCGTGGCACCTTTGTCAAAGACTATCCGATTCCTGATGATAATGCTGTCATTGTCATGAAATACGGGAACGCTTTCGGAATTACAGAAGCGTCTTGGACACAAAAGGTCGGTTATGTTACACCGAATCCGGTGGTTTATGGCACTGAGGGTGCGTTGATGGTCAGTGGCAACGAAGTTCATCTGCATCCTGCAGGCAGTGATGCCGAGGTGGTAACGCCTGAGCAGCTTCCAGAAGGTAAGCGTAACGCTGCGGAATATTTTATCCACTGCTTGGAAGCAGGTAAACCTATTGAAGGTTTGTGTAGTCCGAAAGTGAGTCGTGATGCTCAAGAAATCCTTGAAGCAGGATTGGTATCAGCAGATAGTGGGCAGGTTGTTAACTTACCGATGTCTTAGGTCAATATGAGTGGGCTGAAAACCGCCCCTACAACAGTGGAGAAACAAGACGTAATGAGTGATAGAATTCCGATTGCATTACAGTTGTATTCCGTCAGAGATGATTGTGCTGGCGACCTATCTTTAACGCTCCAAGCAGTCGCACAGATGGGTTATGAAGGTGTTGAGTTTGCGGGTTACTATGACCGGACTGCCGAAGAATTGCGCGGGATGTGCGATGACCTCGGGTTGAAAGTTGCCGGGACGCATACAGGATTGAACACCTTTCTCGGTGACGAACTCGCCAAAACGGTTGCGTTTAACAAGGGACTCGGCAACCCGTATCTGATTGTGCCGGGACTACCGGGAGAGTACCAGGGTTCACAACAAGCATGGCTTGACACAGCAAAGCTCTTCAACGAGATTGCTGGGAAAATCGCTGATCAGGGGATGTTTACTGGTTACCACAACCACACGGGTGAATTCACACCGATGGACGGCAAAATCCCGTGGGATATATTCGGTAGTAACACCCGCGACGATGTTGTCATGCAAATTGACATCGGTCATGCGCTTCGCGCGGGTGCTGATCCTGTATCGTTTATTGAACGCTACCCGGGCAGATCGAAACTGGTGCACCTTAAAGAGTATTCCGCGACGAATGACAAGGCAAACGTCGGTGAAGGTGAAATTCCGTGGGATGCTGTGTTCCATGCCTGTGAAACCGTTGGTGGTACCGAGTGGTACATTGTTGAGCAGGAAAGTTACGCCTACCCGCCTATTGAATGTGCAGAACGCTGCATCGAAAATCTACGGAAAATGGGGAAAATTTTTTAATTTTCCTTGCGGTTCGTTGAGGTGGGTTGAGGATTGAAAGTGCCTTCCCGTAGACCCGCTTTCCACTTCGTTTCAAGCTGCGCGCTTTTTATGCTAAAATTCAAAAATATGTTGACACTTAAAGGACAGCGACCTACCAGTCGTTCCGATAGTGTTGAATCAGATCTTTTGCTCTGGTGGGAAGACTTCTATGTCCCCGTTTTCGAGTATGTGCTTCCGAAGATGGGGACTTTGGAAGGGAAAAAGGTACTGGAATTAGGTACTGGCACGGGTGGTACGGCGGCGTTGTTAGCGAAGCGGGGTGCCTCTGTCGTCGGGATTGATCTATTGCCTTTTCGACTTACTGAAGCGCAGGCGCGAGCATCGGAACACAACGTTGGCGAGTCCGTTGATTTTGCGCTGATGAATGCGATGCACCTCGCTTTTCCAGACAATACCTTTGACTTTATTATCTCCAAATCTGTGTTGGTGTTTACAGAGCATGCGCGGACGGCTAAAGAGTGTTACCGCGTTCTCAAGCCGGGTGGTAAGGCGATTTTCATTGAAAATATGCGCCATCACCCTGCGGTATGGCTCTATCGCAAAGTGTTTCTGAAGTATTCTGGTAAGTTGCGCTATTTCTCAGTCGGCGATATTGAGACAGTCGGTGCTGAATTTGAGAAGTTGGAGCATCGTGAGTTTCATCTCTCCGCGGTGAGCGCGCTGTTCTGGCAGAAGTGCATCTCTGTGCCAGCATTTTATCGATTGACCCTCCGTTTTCTCAAAGTGATTGATACTTCTCTCCTTAAATGTCTTCCTTTCCTTAGACGGCTATGCTGGATCACAGCAATGATCTGTCACAAAGATTAAGCCATTAGCCATCAGCCATCAGCCTCCAGTTATTGACACCTATGATGCTATCCGGTGATTATCCGTATTTTAACCAGTTGTCAAAGAGTGGTTTGAGTCGATCGGGAAGGCTGTTTAGGAAAACGGGTTCATTGAGCCATTCTTGACTGGTTGGACTCTTCGGATTCGGCGGTTCGTTCTCTGGTGGTGCTGTGAGAACAGCATAATGTAGTGTCTGCCGTTTTGACCCGTCAAGGTTGTAGCCTTTGTGAAGCAAACTTGAGTTGTAAAAGACGATGTCCCCGGCGTTCAGTTCGACGACGAGTTGGTTAGGCATTGCTGCTTTCGGTGTTTGCTGTAGAACAGCGCGTTCAGCATCCGTGAGTTCACGTCGGTGGCTGCCGGGTACGATGTAGAGGGTTACGTCGTCATAGAGGGCACCGTTGAGTTGAACGTGGCTTCGGAGCCTATTGAGAAGGGTTTCAAGCGGCACTTCTCCATCGGGTGAGGCATCCCGATGCCAATTGATGTGATACGGTTTCTGTTCGGAACTGACGAGAAGGGTACAGAGGTGATACTTTAACCTTTCGCCAATCAGTGCTTCGATGACATCCAATATCTGCGGGTGTGCGAGCGCGTCCACGAGTGCTTGCTCACGGATGCTTGGGTGGAAGATGTTATTGACACCCCAGATGTCGTCGCGTTCTCCATCTATGTAACGCAGGTGATCGGCGTGTAACCCTTCGACACGGCATTTGTAGAGGATACGATCAATAGCACTCTGATAAGACTGGATGTCTGTTGAGGAAAGCGCGCTTTTACGGATGATATAGCCGTCTTCAACAAAGGCGTTGATTTCTGATGGCGTTAGCATTTCAGTTTCCTCGCAATATAATGGCGTTTTTTTAGAGGGAGTTGTCTGGATAGTAGAGATCGTTGAACTCAATTTCATTTTCATCGGGATCAAAGATGAAGAAAGCCCGACATTTACCGCGTGGGTCATCAAAATCAAAAGGACCGCGAGTGCGGTAAGGTAAGGCTGCGAATTGTTCCGCGAGTTGTTCAATTCGTTCGGTGCTTGTTACAAAGGCGAAGTGCATCGGTCCCCCGGCATCGTGTCCTGGACTTCCGGCTTCCTTGAGGACAAGGTGTCCATTTTCTAAATAGATATAAAGCTGCCGATTGTTCCGTTCGATCACTTCAAATCCGAGCAGGTCTCGGTAGAATTCCGCTGCACGTTCAAGGTCTGCGACTTTAACGAAAACTTCTCCAATGCCGTAGTAGCCTTCCATCGTGTGTTCCCTCCGATACTGTGTTATTGTGGGGTCTCCGCATGATACACTAACTCACCGCCGACGATTGTTGCTATGAGGTTGATTTCGCATTCTGCTGCGTCCCACTCAAAGAGAATCAGGTTCGTTTCTGTTTCTACGTGTGCTTTCGCGTTGAGCAGATGCATCGGTTGTAATGTGGCGAGTGACACTGCTTCTTTAAGCGAAATGCCTGCGAATCTTACACTATTTTCGATGCCGCGTGCCAACTCGATAGCGGAACCGGCGAGATATTCAGTACCGACTAAACGAACGCACCGCTCCTTTGTTAACTCCACCGATTTCCCTGCAAACTGATAGATACCGGGTTTCATGCCTGCTAAAGCCACCGCGTCGCTAACGAGAATGCATCGGTCAAGTGTTTTTGCACGCATCATTGACTTGGCGACAGAAGGCGGTAGATGATGTCCATCAACGATAAGGCTCGCCGAGAGTTCATCGGCACCGAGTTGTTCCCAGATGTAGTTAGGGTGCCGCCGGATGCGTGCGTGTGCCCCGTTGCCGAGATGTGTAGAAAGTTTCGCGCCAGCGTCAATCGCCGCTTGAATATCGTCCGCTGAGGCATTCGTGTGCCCTAAAGCGACTACGATCCCCTCTGACACCAGCTTTTCAATAAATGGGATAGCGTTCTTTTTCTCAGGTGCGAGGGTTACAATAGAGATTTTCCCTTCGGCGATGTCCTGCCACCGCCGAAATTCGTCCCAATCCGGTTCTCTGACGTGTTCCAATGGGTGCGCGCCGCGCGGACCGTCTTCAGCAGAGATATAGGGTCCCTCAAGATGAATCCCCAGGACAGCGTGAGCGATTAAAGCGTCTGTTTTACAGGCGTCTACGATGGCACGCAGCGAATTGCGAATCGCGTCAAAAGAAGCGGTCACGACCGTCGGACATAAGAAACCGGTACCGACTCGCCAGAGGGCACGTACCATCGCACAGACATCTTCTGGTGTAACGGTAGCAACATTAAGATCAAAGCCTGCGAAGCCGTTCACCTGAATGTCTATCGGAGCAGGTGCGATCTGTATGTTGCTCTCGGCGGCGTTTACTTCTTGAATTGATTCAACACGAGCGTCAGCAAAAATGATTTCGATAGGCGTGTTATTGAAAAGTGTCTGTCCACTGAATTTCATATTTGGCATCTGAACTTTGATTTCTGGGATTTATATGGTTTCCGTGATGAGAGATTTTAATCACAGGTAATCGATAACTGATTACTAATAGTCTATGATACCCGAAAACGGATTTATTGCCAAGACGAAATAGCAGTAAGAAAAAAGTTGCATTTTTTGATGGAATTCTGTTAAAGTATATCAAAGGACATCTGAACCAGTTTACGGAATCATAGTTACACAAACATCTATTGAAGAAGCCAAAGATTGGATGTGGAGGGTACAATGGAATATTTAGCATACGGGAAAACGGGTTTAGAAATCTCACGGCTCTGCTTCGGTGCGGGACGGATTAAGGATACTTGTAATACCTATGAAGCGGGTAGCAAACTGATATTGAAGGCTCTTGACGAAGGGGTTACCTTTTGGGATACCGCTGAGGGATATGGAACGCAACCGCATCTTGGAGAGGCAGTCCGACAGATTAACAGAGAAGAAGTTGTCATCCAGACGAAAACTTCCATGAAGGATTACGATAGTGCCTCTAATAGCATTGAGAAGGCACTGCGCGAGCTGCAGACTAAGTACGTAGATGTTATGTTGTTGCACGCAATCTCTTCACCGGAGGACTTGGCTATGCGGGAGCGTGAGGGGGTGTTTGATGCGTTCCGAGAGGCGAAAGCTGCTGGGAAAGTCCGAGTCATTGGCTGCTCAACGCATACCTATACCGGTCCTGTGATGGATGCGGTGATAGACCATCCTGAAATTGAGGTTATCCTGACGACAGCGAATAAACAAGGTCGGATGTTAGAGGGCGGTTCTATTGACCGGCATCTGGAATACATCCAACGTGCGTATGACGTTGGCAAAGGCATTAGTATCATGAAGGTTGTCGTAGCCGGTGGTATTCCAGAGGCAGATATGCCAGAATGGATTGAATGGGGTTTCAACCTCGAGACGGCGCATGCGATCAATCTCGGTATGACGGATTATCCGCATATTACGTTAGATGTTGGGCTTGCACGTGCGAGCGCAAGGCGACGTTTGATACAACACAAGGCTGCATAACGCATTTTTTGTGGGATGGGTTTGTAACCCCGATATTTTTCCCGGATATGAAGCAACTACGCGGCAAACCGCTCAAAGATTTTCTGAAGCAGACCGAACCACCTAAGAGAGAACTGGTTTTTATCCTACAAGACGTGCAGGACCCAATCAATGTTGGGTCTGCATTTCGGATAGCGGATGCCTGCGGCGTGAAAGAACTCATCCTGACAGGTATCAGTGCCCAACCTCCCCATCCGCTTGTCCGCAAGGTTGGACGGGGAAAGCATCGACGAGTGAAATGGCGGTATGTAGAGCAGGCGGCAGACGCTATCGTATCGCTCAAAGCGGATGGCTACACAAGTTGTGCTTTGGAAGTTACTGCACAGTCAATCCGCTACGATGAAGTAGACTATCCGGATAAAGTCTGCCTCATCGTTGGACACGAGGACCACGGGGTAACGAAGAGAACGCTTGCAGCCTGCGATATGGCAATTTTCCTTCCGATGTATGGGGCGGGAGCATCGTTGAACGTTCATGTCTCATTGGGTATCGCCGCCTACCATATCTTACACCAATTTTAATAGTTATCAGTTATCGGTTTTCAGTTATCAGTTAAGAGGTCTTGGTGTAACAATTCACCACTTCTTGGGGTACTCCAAATTGGGATAGATTTTTACAAAGTGACTTTTAACCGATAACTGACGACTGACAACCATAAAGAGATGCCTATTTAATCAAAGAACGACAGTTAACCCAACGAGTCAATCGTAAAGAGGTCTACAGTTAAAAAATGTCGAAAATGATGCGCGCGATTATGTGCCGCGAACCGTGGGATTATCGTCTTGAAGAGGTACCGATGCCGGAGGCGGGTCCCGGTGAAGTGGTTATTAAGGTAGACGCGTGTGGCGTTTGCGCGAGCGATATCAAGTGCTACACAGGCGCGCCACTTTTTTGGGGTGACGCACACCGAAAGCCGTATGTGGAGGCACCCGTTATCGCCGGTCACGAATTTATCGGTGAAGTCGTAGCACTCGGTCCCGGAGCAGGTGAGAAATACAAGATCGAAATAGGTGACCGTGCCATCGCTGAGCAGATCGTTCCGTGTTGGGAGTGTCGGTACTGCCGGACTGGAAAGTATTGGCTTTGCCAAGTCCACAACATCTATGGGTTTCAACCTGTTGTCAATGGTGGTATGGCGGACTATATGAAGTTTCCGGCACGTTCGCTTGTCTACAAAGTCCCTTCCGATATTCCGATAGCGAATGCAGCAGTCATTGAACCGCTCGCTTGTTCAATTCACGCCGTGCAACGCGGAAACATTGAGTTTGGTGATGTGGTTGTGGTTGCGGGGGCAGGGACGCTTGGTCTCGGTATGATTGGTGCGGCGAAGTTGAAAAATCCGGGTGTGCTTATCGCTATTGACCTGATGCCGAACCGGTTAGAGGTTGCGAAGAAGTTGGGCGCGGACATTGGAATCAACCCATCGGAAACGGATGCTGTCCAAGCTGTGTTAGATTTGACGGAAGGTTACGGGTGTGATGTCTATATTGAGGCGACGGGGCATCCGAAGGCGGTTGAACAGGGACTTCACATGATTCGGAAGGCGGGCACCTTTGTCGAATTCAGTGTGATGCGGGAGCCGGTGACTGTGGATTGGACGATTATTGGCGACACGAAAGAGTTGAACATCCACGGTTCGCATTTAGGTCCGTATGCTTATCCGTTGGCAATTGACTATATCCACCGCGGTTTGATTGATGTGAGTCATATTGTAACGCATCAATTGCCGTTGGAAGACTATCTCGCTGGATTTGAGATGGTTCAGAAAGGTTCGGATTCGATTAAGGTGCAGCTGGTGCCGTGAGGATGGTGATAAATGAAAATTACTGAGATTGAAGCGATTCCGTTGCGTGTGCCTTACGAAGAACGGATTCGTAAGAGATACTATCACTTTGCGATGACCGAGTTGGTCACGGTCTACAAATTCTTTACCGATACCGGTCTCATCGGTCTCGGAGAAAACCCGGGACCGCCTTTTGATCAAGACGTTCTGGACACCTATCTCGGCACAAACCCGTTTGATCACGTCATGGGTGAGGGACGTTTTAACCTTGATATGGCGTGCTACGACTTGATGGGTAAACATCTCGGCTTACCGGCATGGAAGCTGATGGGGCAGCAGGTTCGTCAGTGGGTTGCGATGGGGTGGTGGATGCCGTGTATGTCTCCCGAAGATACTGCCGACGAGATTCGGGTTGCCGCTGAACGCGGATACCGCGGTCTCAAATGCAAAGCGCGCGCCTTCTATGATGTCGTTGAGCAGTCAGAGGCAATTCAAGAGGTTGCCCCGCCGGACTTTCGCGTGGAATTTGACTTCAACGGTTCGTTGATCAATGTTGAGAAGGCACTGCCTATCCTGCGAGAGTTAGAGAAGATCCCTGTTGTCAAAGGTCTTGAAGAGCCGATTTTCGCGTATGATGTGGAGGGTTGGCGCAGGTTGCATCAAGAGATTCGGATTCCGTTTTATTTGCACGGTGTCGGTGTTATCCGGGAAGGCGCGTCGCGTCAACCTTCGGGGCCTTGGATTGGACTCCGTGCCGGAGATTTTGACGGTGCACTGTGTAGCCACGAGAGTGTCAAAAGTGCGCTGGCATCGGGTTGGGCATTTGCCGCCGCGAACACACCGATTCTGCTACAATATGTTGGCACCGGTATCACGGCAGCATTTGCGTGTCATCTGGGCGCGGTGATGCCGACTGCGACACTGCCCGGTGTTACTGCCAGTCACGCTTACGAAGACGATTTGATTCTTACGCCGCACAAAGTCCAACGCGGATTTATGCAGGTGCCAGAAGGTGTTGGTTTAGGGGTGGTGTTAGATGAAGATGCTGTAGAACGGTATTCCCAAACGCCTGATCCGCAATGGGAGCGGTATATCTCTGTTGTCACTTTGCCGGGCGGTATAAAGCACTACTACCGAAACCTGCAACAGGCGGAACGTCTCATGAAAGAAGGTGTGGATGAATCGTATGCGCCGGGTGTGCGTCTGGATGAGTGGGAAGATGACGGTAGTGAAGCGTTTGATAAGTTGTTCAAGCGGCTACAGGAGCATGATTGGCCCGTGTGGGACATATCGGTTTAACGTTGGGTTTCACTACGATTCCCATGACCTCCAGTGGCATGAAAAGTCGAAGATCAATCCTTTTTTGTGCGTTTTCGGTGATTTCCGTTCAACCCAACCTACGTATTATTTATTCTATTTGTGAGACAAGGAGAAAGACATTATGATGACCCCGGAACAACGGTATCTATTTGATGTCACTGGATACCTCCACCTAAAGAATGTCCTAACTGACGAAGAACTAAAAGCGGCGCAAGCAGCGGCAAATGAATATATCAATACGCCCACCGAAGAACTCCCACCCGGATTTGACTCCAGCAATAAAAACCTCCCAAACGGCTTTGCCTTCGCGAAATCCTTAGAAGCACTCACACTGCACCGATCGACGTGGCCTATCATTAAAGAGTTGACAAGGGATAAACCGCAACTCTTTCGCGGCACGATGATTGCGGATCGGGCGGGTGTGTCGGAGTCGGCGGAAGGACTGCGCTTGCATTGCGCACGCGAAGATTTTGGATGGCACTGCAATCGTTATGAGGTCCGGGATGGTCGCATCTTTTGCGATGATTTTGTCGTCTTTCCGTACCTGTATGATGTGCATCCTGGGGATGGGGGGTTGCTTGTCGTTCCCGGTACACACAAGACTTTTTTTGATCGACCGGAACACCTCTTCAACAACGGAAAGATCGAAGATGCCGATGAGATTCCGCCGGGGGTTCTTAATATCACACCCAAAGCAGGGGATGTAGTGATTATCTCTGAACTCCTGACGCACGGTGCGCTGCCTTGGAAACCGAAGGATCGGTATCGTTGCATCCTGACCTTACGCTACAGACCGCAACATCGTGGCGAGAGTCGCGTGTCTGAAGAGGTGAGGGGACGGCTTTCACCGGAAACGTTGGAACTCATCTCTCGTGCAGATCATTACCACACGAAAGAGATTGTTAAAAAGGATGTTGTCACGTTGACGTAATCGGGGTTGAAAACCCCTCCACAAACTTTTGGCTATTGGACGGGTCTTACTGCTGGCGCGCCATGTTGTTCGCACCACGCGGCGAGTGGACTTTCGCTGCCACTGGGAATAAATTCTTTCGTTTTCGTGAAGGGTTCACCCACCAAATACTGCTCAAGTGGCGAAAGTTTATCTAAGAACGTCTGTTCCTGTGTCCGATAATCCATTGGTGTCACCCATCGGTAACCGTAGCCGAACATTATACCTTTACGGATCTGGTCAGTTAAGTTTGCAGCGCCTGCGTGAAAAGTACGGTTTTCAAACAGCAGACAATCCCCGGGTTGTAAACTTGCTTCAAGTGCGCCATCGGGATCCGCCTGTCCTTTTGGTATGGGAACCCGTTCCAGTAGGTGGTTGCTACCGGGTGCGACAAGGGTTACGCCGGAATTGGGTTCACTCAGGTCGGTGAAATAGTATGCACATTTTAGCAAGATGCGTGGCACCTTGTTGCCGTGTGTTGTCGTTGCCATGGCGTAGTCGCGATGCCAACCGGGTCTGCGAGTGGTAGCGGGTGTCTCCGGTGGATCTGGGTGTTTGTATATCAGGTGTGAAGTCATGAGTTGCAAGTGCGCGCCGAGCAACTGGACGACGACAGGGAGGATGGTTTTCTGCGTGAGTAGGGGGATGAAGGCATCGTCAATGGAGATGCTATTTCGG
The DNA here is from genome assembly GCA_965208735.1 of Candidatus Poribacteria bacterium. GTDB lineage: Bacteria > Poribacteria > WGA-4E > WGA-4E > WGA-3G > WGA-3G. Next base: position 956,618 of record CBDBPM010000002.1, on the reverse strand, counting down.
AAACCGTCGTATAGTCCGTTGGCATTTTTTTGACGGTTTTCGCTCCGATCGCTCGCTATGAGCCGATCGCTTGCTTCGATGAGTACGCCGATGGTATCCGCGTCCAATACATTCCGTACGATGAGATAGCCGTGATCGTCAAAGTGGCGGATCTCGTCGTCAGAGAGTGGGTGCCAGTCGAGGTTGATTGCTGCTTCGTTTGTGTGTGCCATTGCTTTTTCTTTCATGTTTTGTTATTTCTCTACATTAAGTTGAGGCGAAAGTTCAAAAACAGGTTCATTCACTTCCTCGAATTCGTCCTCGAAATCGGTTAAATCATGTGTATCCCAGAAATGAGCGAGTTTCTGAATTGAGTCGGTCTGTGGCATTTTTGTACGATTCATTGGTTCTTCCATTGTCTATACCGTCGTTTTTCCTTATCAGTCATTGATCTTGCGGTGACAGGTATCCCCTACCATCAGGAGATTGAATGATAACACAAAAGAGATAACGTCCTGCGTTTGTCTGTCCTAAGACATAGTAGACTGGATTCATGCCTCGAGATTTCGCACGTTGAACAAATGGTTTTCCTTGGCAAACTTCTCTGACTTCATCAGGTGTGACATCATGTTGTGCAATGTGTTCAATTCTCACCTCGGGCTAGATCAGCTCACATATTTTCATACCCAATCCTATTTTGATTGGTTGGTGATTGTGCGCTCATTCGCTGTCAACTACACGGTTGCTGAGAAACTTTTCCACTGTGCGGGAAATTGACCATTGACTAATATTGTAAAACAAAAATCCCAAAAATTCAAGCATGAAAGTGATATTGCCCAGGGCTATTCAGTTTTCGGTTTTGATTCTGATTTTCGTTTACAGACGTTAACGTTTTTTCCGAAAGATCGCGAGCGACAAGAAATACGCAGAAATGCGCAGAAACACCCAAGCAAATACCCCAAGCAAAAATACTCGCTCCTACAGGGAAATTATATTCACATAGCTGAAGTAAATATTTAAAACTGAATGGCTCTGTGATATTGCCATCGGTGTTGATGGAACCGAGTAAGCAAAAGAGGCGAGGTTGGGAAACCTCGCCAGCATTGTGTTTTCGGATGGGTGATACGTTATTGTAACACAGGTTGCCACTTATTTATTTACATAGCACCCCTACGGGGTGCTATCGCTTGAATATACTGTTTTCTATAGACATATCACCCCTCTGGGGTGGGGAAAGTGTCCGAAAAACTGTGTTGAAATACGCAGAAATACCCAAGCAAAAACCCCAAAATCCGTTAGTAGCAACTTGGGTTATTGTAGCAGCTCCACGAATGCTTTGACATCTGTCGTTGGGGCTTGGCAGGTGTAGTTTTCGCAGACGTATGCTGTTGCGGTGTTGTCAACTTGGGTTTTGCCAGCGAGAAGTGGCGATGTCTGTCCGTCTGCTGATTCGCTTAAGGCGACGATCTTGTTGGGTTGATAAATGCCGTGTAATGCTGTTAGCATCGCCTCTGTTTTTGCGTTGTCTTTCTTGCCGACGATGGCAACCTCTTTGGGAGTTGATAGCAGGAATGCTAATTCACAGAGGAGCTGCCCTGACCCCGTTGGCATCCCTTCCATCTGATGGAAGTAGAGTTTCAAGGTTTCGACGGCTTTGTCGTGGAATTCGGGGTTGTCAAGGTGTTTGGCAAGCCGTAAGAGGCTGTGAATCGCCATGGATGCACCGGAAGGCGTGGCACCGTCGTAAGCGGATTTGGATTGGACGATAAGCACTTCGTGTGCTTTACCTGTGAAGAAGAATCCGTCGCCTGCGTCGTCTCCGAATTGCTCAATCATGATCTGTGCGAGGCGTTCGGCTTCGGTGAGCCATCGCGGTTCAAAACTGGCTTCATAGAGCGCGATTAACCCGGCGATGAAGTAGGCGTAGTCCTCAAGATAGGCGTTGAGGTGGCTTTTACCTGCCCGGTAGGTACGCAAGAGAAGTCCGTTGTCTTGGGATAGCGTTGTCAAGACGAATTCGGCGGACTTTTCGCATGCCTCAAGGTATTCCGGTTTACCGGTGAGTTGGTAACCCATCGCCATGGCGCGGATCATGATACCGTTCCAACTGGTGAGGATTTTGTCGTCGAGTCCGGGTTTGATCCGTTTCTCTCTCTCTTCAAAGAGTTTCTGCCTCCCGTCCGCGAGGAGCGTCTCCAGCTCCGCGGCATCCATTTGCAGTTTCCGAGCAAAGATGTCAGATGGTACTTGGACGTGGAGGATATTTTCACCCTCAAAATTGCCGTGTGGCGTGATGTCGTAATATTCACAGAAGACTTCGGCATTCTCTTCGCCGATGGCATCTTCCACATCGTTCGGTTCCCAGACGAAAAATTTACCTTCTACGCCTTCACTATCTGCGTCTTGTGTGGAATAGAAACCGCCGTTCTCTGCGTCGTACATCTCGCGGAGGACGTAATCAAGGGTTTCGGTGGCTATGTGGCGATAAAACGGTTTTTGCGTAGCTTGGTACGCCTCGAAATAGGCGACGACGAGTTGCGCGTTGTCATACAACATCTTCTCAAAATGTGGGACGAGCCAGTGTGCATCGGTAGAGTATCGGTGGAAACCGCCACCGAGTTGGTCGTACAGCCCGCCGCGTGCCATTTTTTCTAAGGTGAGTTCGACCATCTCTAAAGCATTGGTGGTACCGGTGTGGTGCCAATAGCGTAGGAGGAAAGGCAGTCCCATGCTGGGTGGAAATTTGGGGGCGTTGCCGAATCCGCCGTGCTGTGCATCGAATTGCGAACGGTATTGTTGGAACGCGTGGGTCATCAGTTCTTCTGTGAGTTCACGCTCGTGCGGATCGACGACATTGCTTATCTGGTTGAGCTGCTCTGTGAGTTGATCAGCCTGTTGCTGTACCTGTACTCTCTTATCGTTGAATGCCTCTGCTACGGCTTCCATCACCTTCGGAAATCCGGGTCTGCCGTATCGGTCAGTGGGTGGATAATAGGTGCCGCCGTAAAAGGGTTTGAGATCCGGTGTGAGAAAAACGGTCATGGGCCAGCCGCCTTGACGGGTCATAGCTTGGACGGCGTTCATATAGATTTCGTCTAAATCGGGACGTTCTTCTCTATCGACCTTGATGTTGATGAAAAGTTCGTTCATGACTGCAGCAATGTCCTCGTTTTCAAAGGATTCGCGCTCCATGACGTGGCACCAATGGCATGCGGAGTAGCCGATACTCAGGAGAATAGGCTTCTGCTCCTGTTTGGCGCGCGTGATTGCTTCTTCACCCCACGGATACCAGTCAACGGGGTTATGTGCGTGCTGGAGTAGGTAAGGACTTGTTTCATGGATAAGGCGGTTGGTGTGTGCGGGGGTATCGTGCATTTGTGTATGTCTCCAATATGTAGGCTTCTAACTCAGAAGGCATTTGCGCGCTTAAGATAAAGGGCGGGTACTATGCACGCCCGCCCTTACAAGTGAAGAGATACCGCTACGGGGATTCGAACCCCGGTTTGATGGCTGAGAACCATCCGTCCTGACCCCTAGACGATAGCGGCTTATTATTATTATATTGAATTTCTTATAGGTGCAATTCTATTACCTGATGCTCATGATTCGCTGTTGGCAGTTAGTTTTCCTGCGTGTTTGATCATTTCGGTTAACACATCAAGATTCACGTCTGACAGATTGCGAAAACTGATGCTGCTTTTTCCTGTTTTGACTTTACCGAGTCGAGATCGGTAAATCTCAGCGAGATACTTTTTCCCTTTGACAGCGTTGACATACACACTGAAGTAATTTTTTTGCCGTGCCAACCCAATGATAAACCATTCGACTTGCTTCTTATCAGAACGTTGGTAGGAATAATTGCCATAGCCGATGATCTGCTGTTCGCTGCCGCCCCAGAAAACACCTTCCCACATACAGGAATAACGATCCGGTAACGCTGTCTTAATCAGCGTGTGAAGTTCCGCTAAAGTGGTCCGAATATCTGGATCTTGGCTTGCTATATAATCATCAGGTGAGGATTCTACCCGTTCCACTGTGTCTCCTGTTTGGTTGCAGAAGGATCTTTTATAGTAGATTTTGAAAGTACTTTTACACTTTTTCAGACGGGCGAGGGGACCTTGAAGAAACACCCAAGCAAAAACCCCCTACGGTTTGTCTTCTGTGAATCGATGGCTGTATAGGTAATTACCGGATCTACTATAACACTTTTAACAAAAGGACTGCCCGGGAAGGACTCGAACCTTCACTACATGGTCCAGAGCCATGCGTCCTACCATTAGACGACCGGGCATCAACGCGCATTTGTGGGTGCGCTATATTTTAAGTATACCTTAATAAATCGCGTTTGTCAATTTTTTCAGCAACCTACTGCATCGGTATCACAGAGACTGAGATATTGGAGAAGGTGTAGAAGATATTCAGGAATCCAATGAAAATCGTTGGGATTACAAATACGCTTAATAGGGCAAAGGTACCGGTCGAAAAAGAGAAGGGTGTAGATTCTTCATCAGCGTCTTCAAAAAACATTGCTTTGATAATACGCGCATAGTAGTAGAGCGAGATGACGCTATTCAGTAAACCGACAAATGCGAGCCAGTAATACCCTTGCTCGATGACAGCGGTAAAAAGTAGCCATTTCCCAAAGAAGCCAGCAAACGGCGGAATTCCAGCCAGAGAAACGAGGAAGATCATCATTGCAACAGCAACTAAGGGGGCACGTGAGGAGAGCCCGCGGTACCCGTCAACCATTTCACTTCCTGCCTCATTCGCGATGAGAACAACGACGTAAAACGCCCCCAGGTTCATAAAGAGGTAGACGACGAGGTAGAAGAGGATTGCACCGATACCTTCAGAGGTGAGGAGGACACCCCCCATCAAAAGGTAACCACCGTGTGCAATGCTTGAATATGCCAACAGACGTTTCACGTTTTGTTGTGGGAGTGCTGCGAGATTACCGACAGTCATCGTCAATGCGGAAACTATCGCCAGCATGAATGTCCAATCAACGGCTTCCATTAGACCGGAGGTGCCAAATCCTGTATAGAAGAATCTGATGAACAGCGCGAAACCTGCGGACTTTGAGGCGACGGATAAGAAAGCCGTTATCGGGATAGGTGCGCCTTCATAAACATCGGGAGACCACATGTGAAAGGGTACGGATGCTATCTTATAGCCGACACCGGCGAGGACAAAAGTTATCGCAATTAGCACGGCGAGCGGTGCTATATCTCCGGCTGCGAGAAGTTCCGTGAGTCGTCCGGCAATTTGCGCCAGATCCCCTGTGCCTGTCATCCCGAATAGGAAGGAAAGCCCGAAAAGCATTGTTCCAGAGGCGACTGCGCCGTAGGTGATGTATTTAAAAGCGGCTTCACTTGAACGGGGATTGTGGGTCAAGAACCCAGCGAGAATATAGGAGGTAAGGCTTACTGTCTCCAACGAGATGAATATCATCAACAGGTTGGTTGACGATGCCATGAGGAACATGCCGAGAGTGATGGCTAATAAGAGGGCATAGTATTCGCCCTTCAACCGCGCGTCGAGTTCCTCAGAGCGGAGTGAAAAGAGAATCGTTGCGGCAGTTGCGAGTAGCAGCAAAATCTTGAAAAAGCTGGCAAATACATCGAGTCGTACCATCCCCAGAAAGAGGGAGACAGCACCTTCATCGCCGAAAGAGAAGTGTATGAATAGAACCGCAGCAAAAGTACAAATACATCCTACGAGCGAAAGATGTGCGACAGCGGTGCTTTCTCTATTTTTCACAACGAGATCAAGGAGTATGACGGCAACGGCAAAAATTACCAATAGGATCTCTGGACTGAAATAGAGGAGGCTTTCAATATTGCTTAAAGGTTGCATACTTTCTTTCCTCAAACCTCCTATATTGCGTGCAGGACATCTATGAGATTGGTAACGGATTCTCTGAACATATCAATGGCGAAGTTGGGCCAGACACCGAGCACGATGGTTAAGATGCCGAGTGGTACAAGTGTCAGAATTTCACGACCGTTGATTTCAGGGAGTGCTTCATATTTGGGGTTAAGTGTCCCCAAGAAGACCCTTTGAAGTGTCCAGAGGAAATATGCGGCACCGACAACAATACCTATTGTAGACAAGATGGTCAAGAACTTGAATTCATCATAAGCACCGAGCAGGGAGAGTGCCTCTCCGACAAACCCGCTCAAGCCGGGCAACCCTAAAGAAGCCATGAACGCGAGCGTCGTGATGCCGGTATAGATGGGCATCCTGGTTCCGAGACCGCCGAAGCCGTTGATCTCACGGTGGTGTGCCCTATCGTAGAGAACGCCGACGAGTAGGAAGAGCATTGCACTGATGACACCGTGGTTGAACATCTGGAGGATCGCGCCTGTGATCCCCTCTGAATTTCGAGCGGCAAGCCCCAAGATAACGAATCCCATGTGTCCGATACTGGAATAAGCGACCAACTTCTTAAAGTCGGTTTGTGCTAATGCGCAGAAAGAACCGTAGACGATATTAATAAAGCCAAGCAGTGCGAGACTATTACCCCAGAAACCTATCCCGTCGGTAAAATGGGCTAAACCTTGTGGGAACATTGCCATGTTCACCCTGACCAATCCGTAAGTCCCCATCTTTAGGAGGATACCTGCAAGGATAACGCTAATGGCAGTCGGTGCTTCGACGTGTGCATCGGGGAGCCATGTATGGAAAGGGAAGATCGGTACCTTAACGGCGAACCCGATAAAGAAACCGACAAATACCCACGTCTGGAAATCTGAATTGGCGAGTGCGTGTCCTTGTGTAGCGGCTAACGTAATGAGTGTTGGAATATCAAAGGTTCGGGCACCTTCAGCCACCCCGTTAACGATATTACTATTGAGGTAGACTGCTATCATTGCAACCAGCATCAGTACACTGCCGAAAAGGGTGTAGAGGAAGAACTTAATGGCAGCATATTCTCGGCGCGGTCCGCCCCAGACACCGATGAGGAAATACATCGGCAACAGTGTGAGTTCAAAGAAGACGTAGAATAGGAACAGGTCTAACGCAGCGAAAAAGCCGAGCATCCCTGTCTCAAGCAGCAGGAACAGTGCCATATACGCCTTGATGCCCTTTTCGATGTTACGCCACGAGGCGATCACACAGATTGGACCAAGGAGTGCTGTGAGGAGCAACAACGTCACGCTGAGACCGTCAATGCCGACGTGGTATTGGATATTGAAGGCATCAATCCAAGGAAAGTTGGTGACGTACTGCGTTCCTGCGGTTGTGCGGTCGTAGGTGATGAATAAGTACACTGCGAGGGCAAGCGGAATGAGCGTAAAAAGGAGCGTAACGCGCTTAACCAGTTCCTCCGATTCGCGCGGCAGAAGTAAAACAGTAACCATCCCGAGCAACGGGATAAAAATCATTAGCGACAGTAACATCTCGTGGGGATCCTCCTTGTCCCGTTATCGGGAAATCAAATGGACTATAAGCAAAAGTACTGGGACCACAAATGGCATAAGTACAAGCAACATCTCTACCCTCTTACGCCGCGTTTCAAAGTCTGGATGGCGAAGGACGAGCCAAACAAACAGTGGTGCAAAAAGCGGGAGAAATTTAAACAGTACCATGACAAGTCCATCCTTATAAAGCCCGGAAAATTAAGATTAACAACACAATCCCTGCCAACACGACGAAAAGATAGGTTTGAATCGCACCGGTCTGAATACGGCGGATTCTGCCGCCGACTGCCCATGTAACTTGGGCGACGCGGTTGACGATCCCGTCAACGACGCGATTGTCAAAAGCTCCGGTGAAAGCGGCGAGGATATCTCGTGTTACAACCCCGACACCGTTAACGATGCCGTCAACGACACTTGCATCGAATTGGGCAAAAAGCCGTGCTTTCCACACCGTCAGCGCTACCAGTACACCGTCGTAAAATTCGTCAAAGTAGTATTTGTGCCAGAACAGGTTGTAGAGCGGTCGGCAAGTCGTTGCGACGGATTCAGCAGACAAGGTTCGCCTATGGTAGAACAGCCATGAGAGGAATATACCTAAGCCAGCGACCAAGATGGATAGCACCATTGCAATGGTATGTGCGGGACCGTGTCCGTGATGTCCGTCGTCTGCGTGTGTGCCATCAGTGCCGTGTCCTCCTTCTTCTTCAGCTGCGACTGCTTCAGACACGCCAAAGAGTGATACTGTGTACCCCTTTCCGCCTATATTACTGTCGGGGGAAATATAAGCGTGTTGTGGTGCATGCAGATGGGGTTGGGGTGGCGGTTTAACGTAGGTGTCGTTAAACCAGAGTATATTAACGACAGGCAGACTCAGCGCAGCCAGAATAAGGAGCGGCACAGTCATTGATCTTGGAGACTCGTGTGCCATGTCGTGCATCTCTTGATTGCGCGGTTCACCGAAAAAGGTCATGAAGACCAGACGGAACATGTAGAAGGCAGTAATTCCTGCGGCACAGAGTGCCATCCCGAACAGGATATAGTGATGGGCAGAGTTCCATTCCATTGCGCGTCCGAGCACGCCGCCTAAGATGGCATCTTTGCTCCAGAACCCGGAGAAGATGAACGGCACGCCGGAGATAGACAGTGTAGCGATGAGCATCGTGATGAAAGTAATCGGCATTTTGTGGCGGAGTCCACCCATATTCCGCATATCTTGGTCAGGTGGAATCTCAGAACCGAGAATATGTTCCTCATCGTGTTCATGTTCATGTTCGTGCTCATCGTCATGTGCGTGTGCGTGCATAGCGTGGAAGGCGTGAATGACGCTTCCTGAACCGAGAAAGAGTAGTGCTTTGAAAAAGGCGTGCGTTGTCAGGTGAAATAGTCCAGCGACATAACTACCGGCACCAATCGCCAGCATCATGTACCCCAATTGGCTAATCGTAGAATATGCCAGAACGCGCTTGATGTCAAACCGAACGATAGCGATCGTTGCGGCGACCAACGCAGTAATACCACCGACGTAGGCGATGACCAGAGACGAGGTTTCTGTCAAGATCGGGAACATCCGAGCGGTGAGGTAGACTCCAGCGGCGACCATCGTGGCAGCGTGAATTAGCGCGCTAACAGGTGTGGGACCTTCCATTGCATCTGGCAGCCATGTGTGTAGTGGCATCTGTGCGGATTTGCCGATAGCACCACAAAAGATGAGCACCCCCGCAATGGAGAGCCACATCATATCACCGGTGTTTAGGTTAGCGGCGAGGGCAAAAATACCGCCTTCTCCATAGAGCGAAAGCGTCTGAAACTTAGTGAACAGCATCATCATGCCGATGAACATGCCGACATCACCGACGCGCGTTGTCAAAAACGCCTTTTTACACGCATTCGCAGCGGAGTCCTTTTCAAACCAGAAGCCGATGAGCAGATAGGAGCAGAGTCCGACGAGTTCCCAACCGATATAGATGCCGAGAAGGTTGTCCGACACAACCAGAAAGAGCATTGAGAAGGAGAAGAGCGATAGGTAGGCAAAAAACCGCGGATATCTTGGATCACCGTACATGTAGCCCATAGAGAAGATATGGACGAGGCTGCTGACGAGTGTGACAACAATCAGCATGATAACGGTCACGCTGTCCAAGTAGAAGCCCATAGAGAAGGTAACACCACCGAGTGAAAGCCAATCGACTGTGTGTGCTTCTGGACTGGGGACTACCTCTCGTAAGAGCAGGAACGAGCAGGCGAGTGCTATGAGCATCGCTGCGGTGGACAAATAATCCTGTCGGGGAAAACGCCGGTTTGCCAAACCCAAAAGCCCGAAAACCGCGAAGGCGGCAAGAGGGCAAAGCAAAATAATACTTATTAAAGAAACAACCATATTTTTTTATTAGTTAGTTATTAGTTGTCAGTTCGGTTTTTCTGCGAAAAACCTTTCAGTTGTCAGTTAAGAGGTTTGCGAAACAATAACGTTTTTGGGTAACCGTTATATCTGATTTGGGTAACGACGGTTACCAGAAAATGTTCCTTCATCAAAAACCAGACTGAAGACTGATAACCGAAAACTGTTTTATCCTCTCAAGGTATCCACTTCGTCGGGACGTATGCTACCGAATTCGCGGTAGATTGCGAGGATAATCGCCAAAAAGACAGCGGCTTCTGCTGCAGCGAGCACAATCCCAAAAATTGCGATAATCTGGCCGCTGATGTCCTCTGGCGGTGTCATAAAACGCGAAAACGCGGCGAAGTTCAGGTTACACGAATTGAGAATAAGTTCAATGCCCATTAAAATACTGATGGCGTTCCGTCGGGTCAAGACAGCGAAAATGCCGAGTGTGAATAGAATTGCACTGATAACGAGATAATGTTGTAAGGTCATTTTTAGTCCCTAACCTCCTTTCGGGAAATCAGGGCGGCACCGATTAGTGCGACTAACAGCAACACGGAGACAACCTCAAACGGAAGGAGGAACGGTCCCGCGAGAATTAGTTCGCCAATTTTCGCAGTTGTCGGTGGAAGTTCTGTACCGTCGTCGGTGAGATTTTTCCACGCAGGCGTGTTGGCAATAACAGTCAAGAGGAGCATAAGGAGTGCCAGTGCAACAATTCCACCGAGTAAAAGTTGCCCGCGCTCAATGTGGATACGCATCTCCAAGCGTCCACTTGTCATCATGACACCGAATAAGATGAGGACGAGGATACCACCGACGTAGACAATCACTTGGGTTGCGGCGAGAAAATCAGCCTGTAAAAAGACGTAAAGCCCTGCAACGCCGAAGAGCGTTACCATGAGTGAAAACGCCGCGTGGACGATATTTCGCACCGTCACGACAAGGAGTGCCGAGCCAACTGTCAGAAGCGCGAAGCTGTAAAAAATAGTGTTTGTAAGTGTAAATTCCATTTTTTTAACTTACCTTGCGGCAAAGCACGGTGGTTTGGCTTATGACGCTCCTTCTAATCCGCGGCTTCCACGTCTTGAACATCCTCTTTGTCGTACATTTCCTGCTTGTCGAAACTGAAGATGAGGTCTGACCGGTCGAATTTGGAGTACTCGATACCTTCGAGTGAATCCTTCATGGTAAGGCATTCTGTTGGACAGACTTCGGTGCAAAGTCCGCAATACATACAGAGGGACATGTCAATATCAAATTTGTCGAGATAAAAGACGACAGGGTTTCGCGTAACAACCCGCGATATCTCGTCGCTTGAAAAGGTCTGGGTTCGGGTATCATCCGCCGATGCTTCAAGGCGATCAATAACTTCCTGTGGACCTTGGCGAGAGGTAATATTCGTGAGGGTTATTGAATCTTCCGATTTTATCTTTTTGTCATCGCCTTCAATGAGACCGATGATTTCTCGTCTGTCTTTGAGATGAACGACGTTCATGCTATCCCAGAGTTGTTCACCTTTCGGGAGTTTAGTGGCATCAATCATAATACAATCGACTGGACAGATCATTTCACACTTTTTACATCCGATACAGTCCTCAGTGCGGTTGTAAAGCTGCCCACGATACCCTTTCGGAATTTCTCGGACATTCTGCTTCTTTTCATAGTCGTGTTCATACGGATATTGGTGTGTGACATTCGGTTCAAAGAACTGTTTGATTGTCACCCGCATTCCGATGAGTACGGTATAAACGCCTCTGTAGATGTTTCTTAGATATCTGTCCATAACGAATGTTCCTTATAAGTCTGTGGTTTCCGCACGCGAGAGGTGTGGATTACCAGCCGAGCCCGAATTTAAAGAGCAACTCAACGAGCAGCAGACTGTGAAAAAATATCCCAATAAATTTCCATTTATGATTGCCTTTGAATAGTTCACTGAACAGGGTCAACGTCCAGTAACCGAGACATATCAAGCCTGAACCGAAAATAATAGATCCCCACGAGGCGTACAGCCACTGAACCTTAAAGATCAAGGCTATCGAATTGTTCAGCGTCACGACTACACCTCCGGCAATTAATAGCAAAATCCCAGAGATCCATGCGATTTTTTCCCGTCCGACTACTTCCTTAATTCTTATTTCACTGAACAGTGGGAATACTTGGAAGAAACCGAAGCACATTAGACCTGCTCCGAGAACGAATCCCAAGATAGGCACCCAATGCCCACTGATACTGTGCGTAACCATATTGTCTGCCGTGACAAGCAGAATTATAAGGATGATAGGTAATTGTTTTCCGACCCATGCGATTTTTTTCTGTTTCGTGCTTCGCAAAATTCCCATGACAGCATTCATCACCTCACCTCCGTCTGACAATGAACCCTAACTATGTAGGCAATCCATCCCTCGGTTTTACTTAAACCTAACTCGGTTGTGGTTGCGGCTTTTGCGCGAGCGTCCGTCCAGCAATTGTATATGCGACAATAAGTCCAATGTAGATAATCGCACAGCTGATAATAATGCTAACAAGCGTATCTTCTGGGAAAATGAGACCCCAAATGCCAGTCCCTAAGATGTTAAAGAAGGCGATCGGGATAAAGTACTTCCAGCAGAGATTCATGAGTTGATCGACTCGTAGACGCGGCAACGTCCATCGTAGCCACATCATCAAGAAAACGAGCGCGAGAGTTTTGATAACGAAGCCGGGGAGTCCACCGAGAATATCGTACCCCGGTAGAACGCCTTCCCAGCCGCCGAGGAAAAGTGTTACAGCGATTGCGCTTACGGCGAACATATTTGCGTATTCAGCGATAAAGAAGAGTGCGAACCGCATTCCGCTATACTCGGTATGAAAACCTGCGACGATTTCGGACTCGGCTTCTGGCAAATCAAACGGGGTTCGGTTTACCTCGGCAATAGAAGAAATAAAGAAGATAAAGAATGCGATAAAGGTAAAAGGTGTCCTGAAAATGAGCCAACTGAAAACGCCGTTAGATTGACTTTCTACAATAGCCACCATGCTCAAGCTTTCCACGAGCATGACGACGGTCAGGATAGAGAGGCCGAGCGGTATTTCATAACTAACGATTTGGGCGGCGGAACGTAAAGACCCCAACAATGACCATTTGCTGTTTGAGGACCAACCTGCCATAATCACACCCATGACAATCACAGAGGAGATCGCCATGATATAGAATATTCCGATATTAAAGGGGCTAACCAAGATACTTTGACCAAATGGAATGGCGGCGAAAACAGCGAACGAGCATGCGAAAATGATATATGGGGCAAGCAGAAAAAGGAGTTTATCGCCTTGTGGCGGGATAAAATCTTCTTTGAAGATGAGTTTTATACCGTCGGCTAAAGTCTGAAGTGTCCCCCACGGTCCAACACGCATAGGCCCTGTCCGATTCTGAAAACGGGCGGCGACTTTTCGCTCAGCAAGTACCAATACGAGAGGGAGGAGTGGAACAACTCCAACGAAGATGCCTGCACATGCGAACATGACGAGAACAGTGCCTAACTCAGCAGGAAAATGTGCAGCGACGGCTTCTGGCAGGCGTGGGATTAAAACATTCTGTATGAATTCCTCTGCCCAATTGAGTTTATCTTGTAGGTTTATATTGGGAAAGAAATTCTCAGATGCATTGAAATTTGGGAAACCTGCAAATATCGCCCTAAAATCCGACATTCAATCTCCTTATCTGGGTAAGCGAAAATTCGCCAATTTCCAAAATCCAGCCTACAGTCACAATGCCCCCTGCTAATAGGAAGGTCCATCGCAAAAATCTGTTCTGCGGCAGTAATAATGGCATGTTTGAAAGCACTTGTTGTCCCGGTTCAGAACGGCGTACGATCTCAAATAAACACAAAGAACCGATGAAAACTAAGCCAACTATTGCAGATATAATTTCAGTATCGGTCAAAAAATGAACTATGGTACAGCCCAAAAGGATTATAGCGATGGCCCATACTAAAGTGTTCACCTGCGTTTTCGTTGTAATTCTCATCATTTATTCCTCTACCGATCGACTTCTCCCATTACAATATCAATGCTTCCGATAATTGCGATAATATCCGCTACCATCAAACCTCGGCTGAGTTCTTGTAGCGCGCTCAAAGCACTGAAGCAGGGTGATCGTCCTTTGAGACGTACCGGCTTCGGTGTGCCATCACTGACAATATAGAATCCAAGTTCTCCGCGTGGAGCTTCACTACGGAAATAGATTTCGCCTTTTGGCGGACGGACTGCTTTTAAATCTGCCATAACGGGACCATCAGGAAGTCCTTCCGCTAAAATCTGTCGGACAATCCGGACAGACTCTTTCATTTCATCCATACGGATTTTGTATCGACTCCAGCAGTCACCGACAACCGCGCCTAACTCTGGGACATCTACAGCGACGGGGACATCAAAGTCAAACCTGTCATAGATAGAGTAGGGTTCATCTCGCCGGAGATCCCAATCCACACCAGAACCGCGAAGGTTCGGACCTGTTGCGCCGTAGCTGAGTGCCATCTCCGCTGGCATAATAGCGACCCGCGTTGTGCGTTCTGTGAAGATACTGTTTTTTGTCAAAAGTTCGTTGTATACGTCGATCAACGGTTCAAAATAGTCTAAAAACTGTTCGATTTCGTCCAAGAAGTTCTGTTCGGCAATAGATCCGGGTTCCAGCGGAATGATTTCAGAGACACCGCCGATACGGATATAATTATACGTGAGACGTGCCCCGCAAACCTTCTCAAAAAGCAGGAGCAGGCGTTCTCGGTCGCGAAAGGCGTAAAGGAAAGGGGTGAATGCGCCGAGGTCCATCCCGTAGGTTCCAAAAGAGAGGAGATGGCTTGCGATACGGTTTAGCTCACAGATAAGTACGCGCAAGTATTCTGCCCGTTCCGGCACTTCAAATTCCTTGCTTTCATCCGCTGCCATCAACTTCTCGACAGCGAGGCAGAACCCCCAATTTTGGTTCATCGCCGCCACGTAATCCATCCGGTCAGTGAACGGAATGATTTGGGGATAAGAGAGGTTCTCCGAATGTTTTTCAAAACAGCGATGCAGGTAACCGATGTGGGGAATTGCTTCCCGAACGATCTCACCATCCAATCTCAATTCCAAGCGTAACACGCCGTGTGTACTTGGATGCTGAGGTCCCATGTTGACGACCATTTCATCGGCGAACGGTTTTAGTTCAATAATTTTGCTTTCGGTCTGTTGTGTGCTTTCCATAATGTAGGTGCTGCAACGTTTTTCTAACTTACCTTGCGGTTAAACAACGGGATCCAAACTTTCACGCTCATCTCTTAAATCCGCTTTCCACTTCGTTCCAAGCTGCGTTTCTTTTTAGATAGGACTTACGCGTTTCCTTCTATTTTTAGACTTTGCGACTATATATATGATACCATTTTTGCTGTGTAATGTCAAATCTTAGCCTGTTTTTTCAGACGAAAAAATGTTACACCAGTGTAACATTTCATGTTCAGCATTTGCGTCTACAAACCAGCGTCCTACCTAAGTTTAGAGGTGTTTTCATTTCGGTGCTCAGCTGCGAAAAAAAAGTTAAAAGTGTAACGTTTTCGGTTTTTGATGATACCACATAGGGTAAAAAAATTCGCTATCCCAATACCTAATATGGCACCCGCATCCCGCGATAGAATTCAGGCTCCTTATAATCTTTGCGGAGGGGGTATCCGTCCCAATCATCGGGGAGTAAGATGCGGCGGAGATCGTCGTGTCCCTCAAAGAAAATTCCGTAGAGGTCATAAGCCTCACGCTCGTGCCAATCTGCGGTTTTCCAGATATGTGAGACGCTTGGGAGGTGCGGGTCGGTTTTCGGGACTGCCGTTTTCAGAACCACGCTATGCCGGTGTTTCATTGCATAGAGATGATAAATGACAGCAAAATCTTCGTCCTTGGCACTTAAATCTACTCCACTGAGACACATCAAGGAATCAAACGCCAATGTGTCAGTTTCCGCGAGATATTGGCACACATCGGCGATTGTTGAGGGCGCAACGCTAACGCTCGGGTCGCCAGCGAGTTCGGTATCAAAACCGAGGATGGCTTCTCCGAACTGCGCTGTTAGTGCTTCATAGATTTCTTGGGGTTTCACGTAAATTCTTACTCCATGGTCGCGACTACAAGTCGCTCCTACAATGATCGCGACTACAAGTCGCTCCTACAATGATCGCGACTACAAATCGCTTTTACCTTTGAATGGGTTGATATTTTAGGCGGTGTTTTCGGGACTGTCGCTTTCTGCGGTTGGAGCGTCTGCTTCAGCCACCGCTTCGATTTCTTCTTGCTCGTACCATTCAGTTTTGGTAAAGAGCCTTTTCAAGAAGGGGACATGTTCACGTTTAGCAACGGTTTGCGTTTTAATCTTCTCTTGTAGTTTGAGGAGCCCTTCAATGAGTGCCTCCGGGCGCGGTGGGCATCCGGGTACATAAACGTCAACAGGGATAATCCGATCAACGCCTTTGAGGACGTGATATCCGTGTTGCCAATAGGGTCCGCCGCTGGTGGCACAGCTGCCCATAGAGATGACGTATTTCGGTTCCGGCATCTGTTCATAAAGCCGTCTGATCCGTGTTGCCATTTTGAGTGTGACGGTGCCGGAGATGACCATAAGGTCGGATTGGCGCGGTGTTGCGCGTGGTACGCCTGCCCCGAAGCGGTCGAGGTCATAGTTAGAAGCTGCGGTTGCCATAAATTCAATAGCGCAGCAGGCGAGTCCGAATGTCATGGGCCAGAGCGCTGAAGAACGTGCCCAGTTAGCGACAGCGTCAACCGAAGTGACAATAACGTTTTTGTCGAGTTTTTCATCAATTATCATAACGTTCCTCCCGCTGGACGGATTGTACTTCCAGCTGCGTGGATCGGATCCATTCCAGATCACCTTTTGCCCAGACATAGGCAAACCCGACTAACAGGATAGTGATGAAGACGAGCATCTCCAGAAACGCGAAGAGACCGAAATCTCGAAAAACAACTGCCCACGGGAAAAGGAACACAGTTTCCACGTCAAAGATTAGGAAGATGAGCGCGATGACGTAAAAGCGGGTGTTAAACTTAATCCGCGTATCACCGATCGGGTCTTCGCCGCATTCATAAGGGATATACTTTTCGCTTGAGAACAGTTTGGTATGCAGGAGGCGAGAGATCGTAAGGTTTAGAACGACAAATAGACAGCCAACAATCAAGAAGATTAGCACATTTGCGAAGTTAAAAAGCATTCTGGATTATCCTTGAGAACCGAGATGTTGGGAAACTTTGCGTTTATACGATTTTATTGTTAAAATTATATATCATTTTACACCGATTTGCAAGTAAAATTTTAGCCATCAGCAGTCGGCTATCAGCGATTAGTCATCAGGAGTCAGTTATCAGTTTTGTGAGAAGGCTGTTTCAGGTTGGAATGTCAATTGGTTGTTTTGACTTTTGCCCAGACTGTGGTGAGTAGATGGGGTTTGGGGGAAACAGGTAAAACTTTAGGATCAAACCAGTCCCAACCGGTATTCTGTCCATGACGTATGGTTGGCCCCAGGCGTGCGAGTGGTGTTTCAGTGTGAGCGTCAAGGTCTATTTTAAACAAAAGTTTATCTCCCGCGACTGTCTTTCGATAAAGCAGTTCTTTTCCATCAGGTGACCACGCAAGTGTTCCGAACGCATTTTCGACGATCTCCTCACATTTTTTCCCATCACGGTGAATAATATAGATACCGGGTTCCTTGCCCCGTCTCCACATAGCGAATGCGAGTTTTTTCCCATCAGGTGACCAAGCAGGGTAATGCATATCACTTCCCTCAATTTTCGGAAGGAGTATCTCTTGCTTGCGCGTTTGTAGGTTGATAATCCGAAGACGCCATTCTGCTGGATTGCCATTGATGAAGGCGACCTCGTTCCCATCAGGTGACCAAGCAGGAAAACCGCCCGGATGTATTTCTGATTTGGCAATTCGCTCCGCCTCACCGCCGCCGAGTGTATTGGCGTATACTGCCCAGTCCGGCACGGGTGAGTACGTATGGTAAGCGATTTTTTCACCATCGGGTGACCAAGTCGGTGCGGTCCTATAATCCAGATCGTCAAAAGCCCGACGTATGTTTTTTCCATCGGCATCCATGAGATAGATGTCGTAAAGTCCTTTGTGGTCCCGTTCTGAGACAAAGGCGATGTGTTCTCCGGTTGGTGACCAAGTGGGGTCAAAATCGTCTCCAGGGTGGTGGGTTAGTCTTATCTCTTCACTCCCATCAGCATTCATTATATAGATTTCGGCATTACTATTTCGGGTAGAGGTGAATACAATTTTAGGGCGTGTTGGCGCTTGCGCCGAAACTTGACAGATGCTGAAACAGAGCAGAACGAAGCCAACGCAGGACAAAAGGTAGATATATGGACGTTTCATAACAGACTCCGTAAGATTTAATCTTGAATTTTCATTTGGCCCCAGATAGTGGTCAGCAATTGTGGTTGTGGGGAAACCGGTAGAATATTGGGGTCAAACCAGTCCCAACCTATATTTCCATTACGATGTTTGCTTGAACCGATGCGGGTGAGTAGTGTTTCGGTGCGAGTGTTGATATCTATTTTAAACAACAGATCTGAACCGTCAACTGTCTTTGGATAAAGAAGTTTTTTTCCGTCGGGTGACCATGCGAGTGTTCCGAACGTGTTTTTAACGATCTCTTCACGTTCTTCACCATCGCGCCCGACAATGTAGATACTCGGTTCTCCATCCCATCTCCACACGGAAAAGGCGAGTTTTTTCCCGTCAGAAGACCAAGCGGGATAGAGTATATTATCGCCTTGGACCTTTGGTAGGAGAGTATCCTCTTCACGCGTTTTTAGGTTAATAATCCGAATAAACCATTCCGGCGATTTACCACTAACGAAGGCGATTTCGGTTCCGTCGGGTGACCAAGCGGGATAACCGCTCCATCCCCTTCCTGATTGGGCAATTCGTTCTGCTTCACCGCCACCGAGCGTCTTGGTGTATACTGCCCAATCCGGCACGGGTGAATACGTAAGGTAGGCGATTTGTGTTCCATCGGGTGACCAAGCGGGATCGGTTCTAACCTCCAAGTCATCAAACGCTCGGCGTATATTTTTCCCATCGGGATCCATGAGATAGATGTCGTAAAGCCCCTTATGCTCTCGATCCGAGACAAAAGCGATGTGTTCTCCGTTTGGTGACCAAGCGGGATCGGTGTCGTCTCCGGGGTAATGGGTTAATCTGATCTGTTGGCTTCCGTCAGTATTCATCACATAAATTTCAGCATTGCCATGATTGCCGTTTCGGGTGGAGGCAAACACAATCTTGGCGCGCTTCGGTGCTTCTGCAGAAACGGGATAAACGCTGAGGCATAATAGCGTAAAAGCAATCCAACTCAAAAAGCAGAAGTGTAGACATTTCATAACAAACTCTCTTGGTATTATAGTAGATACCGTAATTATTTGCACATACGGGACCGTAGGGGAACCGGGTAACCCGGTTCCCCTACGAAGGTGCGAAGTGTAAACATATTTTCCGAATTTACTATAAGATTTAGTCTTGGATTTTCATTTTACCCCACACGGTAGTCAGCAACTGTGGCTGCGGGGAAACTGGTAAGGCTTTGGGATCAAACCAGTCCCAACCTGCGTTCCGCGCGTTACTATTGAGTGGCCCGAAGCGAGCGAGCGGTGTCTCGATGCGAGAATCTAAGTCTATTTTCAACAACAGTCTTTGGCCGTCAACTATTCTTCGATAAAGGAGTGCTTTCCCATCCGGCGACCACGTCGGTGCTTTGTATGCGTTTTCAACGATCTTATCAAGATTTTTACCATCGCGATCGGCAATATAGATACTGGGTTCCCCGCCGCCTTCCCACATCGCAAAGGCAATTTCCTTTCCATCAGGTGACCATGCGGGATAACGCATGTGCCTTCCTTGAATTTCCGGGAGCAGTGTTTCTTGCTTGCGCGTTTGTAGATTAATAATCTGAATATGCCATTCTCCCGGCCATTTACCGCCGGTGAAAGCGATCTCGGTTCCGTCAGGCGACCAATCGGGAAAGCCTCCAGGGTACATTCCTGATTCGGCAATTCGTTCCGCTTCACCGCCACCGGGTGTCTTGGTGTACACTGCCCAATCTGGGACGGGCGAGTAGGTATGGTAGGCGATTTGTGTTCCATCGGGTGACCAAGTGGGCGCGGTTCTATATTCCAAGTCATCAAACGCTGGACGTATATTTTTTCCATCAGGATCCATGAGATAGATGTCATAAAGCCCTTCGTGAGCCCGTTCTGAGGCAAAGGCGATGTGTTCTCCGGTTGGTGACCATGTCGGATCGAAATCCTCCCCAGGGTGGTGTGTCAATCTGATCTGTTGGCTTCCGTCAGTATTCATTATATAAATTTCAGCATTGAGATTACGGGCAGAGGTAAACACAATTTTCGCGCGCCTCGGTGCTTCTGCGCAAATATTAAACGGATTTGAGAAAATCAATACTAAGCTGGTGCTGAATAGGAGATAAAGTCTCATAGTTTTCATGGTGGGTTCTCCAAAGAATATGCAATATGCCTTGCAATGGATGCTATAGGAGTTTTCCAGGATCTCTGTTATTCTATCATGAGAGTGATACTGTTGGAGGTAAGCACTGCCTTGCCGAGTAGCGATTTGACAGGCAGATAAATGTTTTTGTCCTTCTTTTTAAGAAACTCAATCTGTTGTTGGAGATCGTTAACTGCGGAACGCTTGTCTGCAGCAGAGACGTGCGCATCTGCCACTTTCTGAATCCGTTTAATCTCCTCTTCCAACTCTATGACCTCTGGGTGTCGTTTTTTCAAAAAATCTTTGTAAATCGGCGATTCCATTGTGAGTTCAACCGTGTAGTTGCCTTTTGGGAGCTGATAATATTTCTGTAAATCTTCCAAGGAGACGATCTGTGTTGCCGCGGCTTCCAATTTCAACCCCCGGATACACTGAATAGATTTCCCATCTTTTTCGATAAAGATTTCTTCGGAACTCGGTGCAGTAACTGCGCGTTTAGGTTTGACAATATTGCTGTCGGTATCTGTAATCCTTAACTGTGCAAACGCACCCGATGTTGAGACGTTGGCATAAGGCACAAGAAGGTCAAATTTTCCGTTCTGAATGCTGAGTTTGATCGGTATGGTATCTTTAGATGTATAAGTCGCTTCGGGTGTTGAGAGAGTGAGAATTACCCCTGAAGTGGCTGTTGTCACATCCGTTGGCGAAGATTGCTTTTGTAAACCCGCGACGCATCCGATCACGCTAAAGCTTAGTAGTAGATAGAGTAGAATTGTGTTTTTGAATGTTAGCATAAGAGGCTCTATTCTATTGTCAGGGTAATATTGTTTGATACAAGCGATGCCTTTCCACGCAGCGATTTGACGGGTAGGTAAATATCTTTCACCGCATCCTTCTGCCGTTCCTGAATAAACTTAACCTGTTCTTGGTAGTAACTGAGGGCATCCTGTTTCGCAGCACCTTGAAGGTTCGGGTCGTTCTGGATGCGCGCCATATCTTGTTTTAATTCTCGGATTTCAGGGTGTTCTTCGGTTATAGATTCTGTGTAAACTTCGAGTTCAATCGTAAGCGTTACGGTGTAAGTTCCGGGCTGCAACAGGTAGTATCTTTGAATGTCTTTCAATTTTAGTTCTTGATTCGCGGATGCTTTGAGTTCAAACCCGTGAATACACCGGACCGATTTTCCGTCGCTCTGCACGTATTTTTGCGGGTTTTCTTGCGTAATTGGGTGCTTCGGATTAACAATCTGTCCGTTCGCATCGTTCACAGTTATTTGCGTAAATGCGCCCTTCGTTGCGACGCTGAAAGATGGCACGAGCAGATCAAATTTCCCGTTCTGAATGTTGAGTTCAAGGGGAATGGCTTCCTTCGCAGCATAGTTCGTTTTAGGTGTTGAAAGTTGGAGTTCTGCGAGGGCAGTTGGGGTTTCCGTTTCTGCAGCCGATTCGGTTTCAGCGGTTTCTGATTGGGTTGTCGTTGTTTGTAGACTTCCGAGACATCCAATAATTGTGACAACGCTCAATAAAAGCAAAAGCGGCATATACTTTGATGTGATTTTCAGGTTTCCAATATCGTTAAATATCATTTTATTCCTCCTAATGTGTTATAGGTTTGTTATGTTCAGGACTTACGCAAATTGGGGCGAAAAGCAATATATTTCAGAAAAAATGCCTTGCAGTGAGAGTATTTCAGTGATTTAACCCCTAAATCCCCTTATCAGGGAGACTTTAAACCCCCTAAATCCCCCTTATCAGGGGGACTTTAAGAGGAAATGCGTAAGTTATAATTAGGACTTACGCAAAGTTGACGACAATAGAAGGCTTTTTGATCTCTCGTCGCAGATAGTCCTCGTATAAACTTTCTTTCAGGCGGTAAATCGTTTGACCCGTCGTGCGCGCAGCACGCGTCAAACTGACCCAGACCCACAAACAACAGGCAATATGATTGCGTTGTCCACGATGTTGACGACTTTGGCACTTGCTGATACCTGTCGTTTGCTTGAGCTCACGATGAAGTTGCTCAATCTTCCAACGAACGCGACATTCTTGCTGCGTCGCAGTCACATCCGATTGAGATAAATCGTTGGTGGCAATATATTCCGTGCGTCTGGTGCCGGACGCTATCCGAAACAACTTCACTTGGTGGCCTTTCGGAAACTTGTAGATATGAACACGTTTACCCTGTCGCAACTCTGATTCTGTCCACGTCAGATCATCTATCCGTTTGTGCGGGTCAACACCCTCAGTGTCATTGACGAGACGATTGCGTTTCAAGGGAGCATAATAGATTTTTGAGAGACTCTGAATCGTTTTTAGCACTGCCATTGAAGCATACCAAGAATCTACTAACACGACCCGAAACGGGAGATTTTTCACGAAGTAGGCGTTCTGCAACATCTCCTGAAGGTGTTGAAGTTTGGTTTTCGCGTCTCGGTCTGGATCATAGATACGGTAATCAATAATCCAATACTGATGCGTCTTCGGATTGACATAGACACATGTCACGAGACCGATGCCTTGGATGACACGTTTTTCGGAGCCACTCCACTGCCGGCGAACAGGTTCTATCTGTTTCGCATAAGGTTTTGGCATGACGGTATCATCAAAAAGAACGTATCCGTCTTCATCAAACTCAATATCGTTTCGCACCGAACGCCAGAGTTCACGGGCAGGGATACGTTCGGTATTCAGGAGACGATTGAGTTGATCATGGCTCCATTTCTCCGTATGATTGGCAAAGTGTGTCTGTGTGAAGTTCTGAAAACCGGCTAACAAAAATTGGCAATAATCCGAGAACAGCGGTTGTCTCTTTTCAGAAAGATTCATGCTCATCATAATTAAAAACTATAACACATTTTAATTCATTGCGTAAGTCCTAATAATGTTATAATGTAATACCTAATCCTGATTGTTCAGGTACTTCAATAAACCCGCCAACGATTTTTTCTGGTGGTTCAGTAAGCGAGGCACGCCATTCGACTTCTCCCCACGCGTATTCAAGGATTGCGAAATTCGGTACACTTGCCATGCATTGCACGCTGGCAGCGGTTGCGACAGGACCGCTCGGATTGTGAGGTGTTACCGAAACGTTTCGCGCAGCGGCGAGCGTGGCTATTTTTTTCAGTCCAGAAAGTCCACCGACGTGTTTGACATCTGGCAAGATGTAATCGACGTGTGTTTTGGTGAGCAATCTATCAAAGTCCGTGAGAGTCCGTAGACGTTCACCGGTCGCAATTGGGATCCCGATGGAACGGCTTATGTGCGCGAAGGCATCCAAATTGTCCAGTGAGACGGCATCTTCAATCCAGAAGAGGTGTAAGTCCTCCAGTTCTTTTGCGACTTGGATGATAATGCCGGGATTAAAACGGCTGTGGCAATCCACCATCAGATCAATATCGCCACCGATTGCTGCGCGAATTGTGCGGATGCGGTCAATACCGAGGCAGATAGCGGGTGTTAGACTCCCACGCGAAATATTAGCGACTGAAACATCGTCGAAGGGAGCGCATTTTATAGCGGTAAAACCTTCAGCAACGGCGCGTTCGGCATTGTTAGCGAACCCGAAAGGGCTGCGATCCACGGTTGCGCGGTTGATATTTGCGTAGAGGCGAATTTTTTCTCGACACTTGCCGCCTAACAGTTGATAACTTGGTACGTCTAATGCCTTGCCAGCGAGATCGAACATCGCCTGCTCAATTCCGCTGAGTGCGGTATGATAGGTATGGCTTTCGGTGTCTCGGTAGAAACGTTGGCGAAATGTTTCGAGTTGAAACGGATTCCATCCGACGAGTGCGGGTTTGAGGGTTTCAACGATATGTTGAACTTGGTTATCATCCCTACCGTGTGAAGCCTCACCGACACCGATGGTGCCGTTATCAGCATGTACCTTGACAAAGAGCCAGTTGCCGCGGTGGTTTACCTGAACGACCTGAGTCTCTATGTCTGTTATTTTTAGTGTCTGCATTTGCGTGTGCGATAATGTAGCGTGGCGAGGCGTTTATGCCTCGCCTCAAGAATCTTGGTTAGGATGCGGCTGCCCATTTCACGCCTTGGGTGAGGAATTTCTGCATGCCTGCGCGCTCAAAGGTACCTGGTCCGTGTCCTAAAGTGGTGTAGAAGACGCGTCCAGAACCGTAAGGCTTTACCCATGCCATCGGGTGTGCTTTGCCGAACCATTCGGCGGATGCCAAGACATGGATGTGCGGATCGTGTGCAGAGATATAGATTTCATCTTCTACATCAAAATCTTCGATGCCTTGGGTTGTCGGGTGCTCGTTATCTTCAATATGGACGGTAAAGGTTGACCCCGGTGGATGCCAATTGGCTGCCCCGCCGATAAGGTCCATGGCACGACCGCCGATCCACCATGCGGTGCCGTGAATACCGATTAACCCTTTGCCTTCGCTTACAAACTGGAATAAACCGTCTTCTTCAGTTTGGGTTAAATCGGAGACACGTGCGACAGATCCGTCTTCTTGGCGTTCTGTGCGCGTGAAGCCGGTGCCAAAGACACACGCATCATAGGTATTTAACTCGGATGATGCTAATATCCCTTTATCATCGGCTAACGTTGCTGAGATGTCAGCATCTTCGGCAAGAAAATCGTGGATAACGCTGGCACTTGCATTAAAACGGTGGTTTTCACCTGACAGTACAAGGATTTTCGACATGAGAGTCTCCTTAGGAACGGCACTAAAGCCGCCGTTCACGATGCGTAATTGAATATAAGAATTGCACTTTGTGGCAACAGTTTAATGCAAAATCTAAATTGTGTCAAACCAATTCTGAAGAAAGATTGTTTTGACAATAATGTGTCATCGTGATACAATAGAGTTAATATATTTAAGAGAGAATCGGACGGAAGGTATGAAAAAAAATAATATCACGTTAACCCTTGGTCAAATTGCTACCGGGGGTATCATTGGACTGGCCGGTGGTTGGGTTTGCCTGTTTGTGTTTGAGAATTTTATTTGGCAGGTGCTACTTGGAGATCGAGTCAATCACGGTTTCTGGGTAGGTTTATTTCTGCTCATCTCGCTGGTTGTCACGTATGGTGTCGTAATTGTGGGAGCGGGCGTAGGGATGCGGTTTGTGAGTCAGAAGTTCGGTGTTGATATTCCGTTGAAATCGCTCTGTTCCGGTGCATTTTTGGGTCCACCTGCTGTTGTTGGCTTGCTTGCCCTGCTTAACGTACCGTGGGAGATATTTGGTAAACCGAATCTAATTCTGGCGTTGCTAATTCCTGTGCTTAAAACCGTCGCGTATATTGTTTCGTTACCGATGCGCGGGTGGGTGTCCGTGGGTTTGCCTGTTGAGATTTGGTATATCCTTGCTGTCCCTATCGGTGCGATAGTGGGATATAGGTTAGAGTCCCTATCAGGGTATGAGATTGTGCTGGTGGGTTAGAGTTGTCCGTATCGGTGCGCGATATTGGGATTGATATGGGTTAGCGAGCGTGGAAGAGACTGAGGCGAGTGCAGAACACGCATAGATTTGCGAAAGGCTTCTTTGATGAACAGTTTCGAAAATTTAAGAGCACATACTGGAGGGTTTACCCATCAAAATGCAGTATGATGATAAACCAAAGGATGAGTGTGGTGTCTTCGGTGTTTTCGGCCATCCAAGAGCGGTAGAGTTGACCTATTTAGGGTTACGTGCGCTTCAGCATCGAGGACAGGAGAGCAGCGGCATTGTCGCATCAGATGGTGAGAAATTTACATATCACCACGGCATGGGTCTCGTTCACTCTGTGTTTAGTGCTGAGGCTTTAGGGCAACTCGAAGGTCATATCGCTATTGGGCACAACCGATATTCGACAGCAGGTGAAAGCACGCTTGAGAACGCGCAGCCTCTGGTCCGAAATTACAAACAGGGACCGCTCGCGCTTGGTCACAACGGCAATCTGGTCAACGCTGTGCAAATTCGGAATCATTTGGAGAACGCGGGTTCCATCTTCAGCACAAGTTTGGACACAGAAGTCATTTTCCACTTGATAGCACATTCGCGGAAGCAGGCTTTAGAGCATAGAATTGTTGATGCGCTCCGAAGTGTTGAAGGGGCATACTCGTTCGTATGCATGGATACGATGACAATGATGGGTGCTCGCGATGCACACGGGTTCCGGCCTCTGTGGATCGGTAAACTCGGTGATGCGTATGTGTTAGCCTCTGAGACGTGTGCGTTTGATGTCGTTGAAGCAGAACCGATACGCGAAGTAGAACCGGGAGAATTAGTATTTATACGCTCTGCGCATCTCGGTTTAGAGTCGTTGCGCTTTCATAAGCAACAGTCGGAGTTATCGCAGTGTATCTTTGAATATATCTATCTGGCACGGCCGGATAGCATGATGTTCGGACACAGCGTGAATAACACACGTCGTGAATTCGGTAGACAATTGGCTCGCGAACATCCGGTCAAAGCAGATGTCGTTATCCCGGTGCCTGATTCCGCAACGATTGCTGCGCTTGGATACGCTGAAGAGTCTGGCATTCCGTTCGATTTAGGATTATCTCGGAACACTTTCGTGGGTCGCTCTTTCATGAACCCGACGCAAGATATCCGTGAGCTGATGGTGAAAGTGAAGTTGAACCCGGTGCGCGATGTGTTGCGGGGCAAACGGGTTGTGCTTGTAGACGATTCGATTATGCGTGGGACAAATAGCAGAAAACTTATTAAAATCGTTCGGCAGGGCGGTGCGACAGCGGTACACCTCCGAATTGCATCACCTCCGAATAAATTCCCGTGCTTCTACGGCGTAGACACACCGACACGTCGTGAATTAATTGCGAGTTCGCACACGATTGAGGAGATACGTAAGTATATCCGCGCCGATAGCCTCGGTTATCTGAGTATTGAAGGGTTGCTAAATTCGGTGAAAGCGCCTCAGGATTTTTGCACCACCTGTTTTGACGGCGCGTATCCGATTTCGGTTGTAGAAGAATCTTCAGAACAATTGCCCTTGATTATGTAGATTCACTGATGTTTTAATATCGGTTTGGCGACTACAAGGAAAATTTCTATGCTAATTTTTGGGGGAAATAAAAAAAGTGGTAACCAGAAAAGACCGAATCCGATAGGCACACCGCAAGGACGCAATACGCTTATATCTCTGCTGATTTGTGCGATTCTCGGTATGGTGTTGAGTTGGGTGCTTCCTATACTACTTGAGAAGTTGCAGCCGAATATAAACTCTGAAAAAGCGCAGGAAATCGGTGTTCTCGTTGCTTTAGGTATTAGTGGTGTTGTGTTAGTCATTAGTTTGTTAAGACCGAGGAAAAGCATCTCCCCGCTTCGCAGACAATTATTGAAGGAACAAGAAAAATCAGATGGCAGATAAAAAGCAGTTGACGTATGCTAACGCCGGGGTCTCGTTTGAAGCGGAGTCTGAATCAATATCTCGGCTTAAACCTCTCGTCCAGACGACCTACCGCTCTGAGGTACTCAGCGATATTGGGAGTTTCGGGGGGCTTTTTGCACTCAAATCGTATCAAGAACCGGTGCTTGTTTCGAGTACGGATAGTGTTGGTACAAAGTTAAAGGTCGCGTTTAAAGTGGGGCGACACGACACCGTTGGCTTTGATATTGTTGCGCATTGTGGTAACGATATTGTTGTCCAAGGGGCGGAACCGCTTTTCTTTTTGGATTACATCGGCATCAGTAAGGTAGAGCCAGCGGTGATTGAGGGTATTATGACAGGTCTGGCAGCGGGATGTCGAGAGATCGGTTGTGCATTAATCGGCGGTGAAATCGCAGAACTTTCAGATATTTATACCTTGGGTGAGTACGATTTGGTAGGGACGATTGTGGGTGCTGTTGAGAAAGCGGACGTGATTACAGGTGAAAAGATTGCCCCTGGCGATCAACTCATCGGGTTAGGCTCGGCGGGTTTGCATACCAACGGCTTTTCACTGGTCCGCCGCATTCTATTTGATAGGTGTGGCTACGATGTTGACACCTACATCTCTGATCTCTCTGCTACAGTTGGGGAGGCACTGCTGGTATCCCATAAAAGTTATGTGAGATCTATTCTGGAACTTCGCAAGGTCTGTGAAATAAAAGGGATTGCTCATATCACTGGCGGTGGGTTGCCTGCGAACGTGCTACGAATTCTGCCGGATGGGTGTATTGCGGACATTCGGAAAGGGACATGGGAGATTCCGCCTATTTTCCCGTTTTTACAAGCGAAAGGCGATGTTGAAGAGACAGAGATGTATAGGGTCTTCAATATGGGAGTTGGTATGGTCGTTGCACTTGCTCCTGATGCTGTTGATGCTGCCTTAGCGTCACTTAATGCCTCCGGCGAGTCTACTTTCCTCATTGGTGAAGTCGTTGCAGGCGAAAAAGGGGTGCAAGGTGTCGGTTCCTAATACGGAGGCACAGATGACTCCTGCATTTTTAGATGCGGATGCGCTGCAAGCTTTGACGGTTTTGCTTGATGAAACACACCCACAGGTTGTTTTGGCAGCGTTCCAAGATGTAGATGATAACGACGCTGCGCTCTTTTTTGTGATGTGTGCGCAGCTGAAAAATGAACATAAGGGAGATGCTCTCGCCGCGCATGCTGGAAAAATTTTCGCGATGTTACCCTTTGATAAACAGGTATGCATCGCTGAGAAGGTGACAACAACAGAGACGGTTGATGCCGAACGCGCGGCACAAATCTGGGACGAACAGGTTGCCAAGATTAAGGCGGCACTCCAAAAAACGACCTTCTTGGGTGAAGGCGCGGTAAATCTTGCTAAACTCTTGTCCTATATGGATATAGCAGGACAGAATCGGTTGTTAGAGAGGTTGGCAGAAAAACAACCGGAGGTAGTAGAGAGTGTCTCTGATAAACTGTTTACCTTTGAAGACTTAAGTAATTTGGAGAATGAAGCGATCAAAACTATCCTACAGGTATTAGACAAGCCGACGTTAGCTCTTGCCCTACACAATGCCCCACCAACAATACACGACCGGTTCCTTGAAAATATGTCAGCATCACAAGCAGAAGCTGTTGAAGCAGAAATTGCGCAATTGACGTTTGAACAGACACAGATCGCCGACACGGCTCGGCAATCCGTTGTCAGTTTGGTGCGTAACTTCGCGGCGAAAGGTTTGCTAAAAATCGGCTGAACTCCCACCTCTCTATTTCTCACCTATGAAAGAAAAAGGATGGATAACAAGCGGTGTGCTTAGTCATCAAGTTCAAATTCATAGGTTATTTGAACCTGTTTGCTGATAGGTGTATCCCCCTTCATTGCTGGACGGAAAGAGGATTTTTTGAACGCCGCGATTGCCGCCTCTTCGAGCCCAAATCCGAGGTTTGTCAATGCTACAATGTCTTTTGGAATGCCTTTTTCATCGATAGTTGCTTGCAAAATAACGTTGCCTGTCTTATTCGCCTTTTTGGCATTCTCTGGATACTTCGGTTCTACTCTAATCTTGAACGCGGGGTCAGTAACTCCGGGTTCAGGAGTGAAGTCAACGTTGCCCACGCTAAGTGATTCCTCAGGTGCAGGCGTATCGAGTTTATCAAGCAATGTTGTTGTTTCACGTTCTATCTGAAAGCCTTGTGTCGTTGGCTCGGGTTCGATTGTCGTTACCGGTTTTACAAAATTCCGATCAACATTTATGGATGTGAGGCTTTCACTAACGTCAGGTGTTGTGAGATCAAGTCCTGTGTCCGGGCCTTGAGGGATTGTGAACCCATCCTTTGGGAGTAGGGCGGTGTTAGTCCTTACCGGCTGTTTGATAACGACTTTCTGTTGATCCTGTTTTGCCTGGTTGAACTTCGGTGCTTCCCGGCGTATGAACCGGCGTTTCGCTTTTGACTCTTCTGTGACTATACTGACATCAAAAGTTTCACCTTCCTGTTCAATCCGATCAACGATAACGTAAGTCGCAATGAATATGGCGATAAGGATATGAAGTGCCATTGCGACTGAAAACGCGGTGGAACTCTGTTTAATGTGTTTTTGCGTGATAGGGTGTTTCGGCAAGTTTGCCTGTGCCGTGGAAATGTGGCTCTGCTGGTTCGAATCCAGCGTAACCTTTTTCAATGCGACAAAACGCTTCGGTTTCTTACGTTCAATGCGACGTGCTTGCATTTGACCGAGCAGACCGGAAGTTCTGTTACTCATTCGCTTTTCCTCCTATAGACAGAAGAGGGGTAGTTTCGGTTTCAAGATGCCGTTATCGTGTGTAGTTGACCGAAACCGGCGTTGCAAAATACTTTAAAAACTATTCACAAGTACTTATTTAAACGTCAAGTACTGCCAAAATGTTTAATATGATACACAAAATGTGGTAAAATCGTCAATTTTAGTGTAAATATATCCTAATTATAACATATTTTGGCTTCTGTGTCAATTTTTTTGGCAGCCAACTACCGGTTCCACCAGTACGTCATCTTTGCAACCACGGTTGAATCTAACAGGCGGGATTTCGTAGTCCCATTGGTATCATAGGTCTGATTGAAAACGAAATAGAAGTCACTTCCTGGGCGATAGATGTAGTTGATAAGGAAGTTGGTAGACACGACGTTTGTATCAGCATTCCATTGGGCAAAGAATTTTGCAAAAAGCCCTGTAGAAAAAGAATAGTCGAGTCTGCCTCTGAAAAGATTGACGTAAACAGGACGGGGCTGCCCGTCGGTAAAATATGCTTCTGGTAGGTTCACTACCTGATTAAATTGGTATTGTGCGCTGAGACTTATATGTCCATTTGGTTTAAGCGTGGTTTGTAGGTATGCTCTGCGAACTGTGCCGTTGTAGAAATCCTCAATGCCGCCGCCGACGGTTGCACTAATTGGGCGACTATCATTGCCGGAGAGACGGATGTTATATGAGTTAGACTGGTAGTCGCCTATCGGAATTTCGACATCATCTCTAAAATCGAAAACCTCGTCGAGTTGTTCAAAACTGCGACTGGCACCGAAAAAGATATAATCTCCGGTGTTGAGTTCAAAGAAGTTGGTGTAGGAGAGGTCCCATTCTTCCAATTCGTTGTCGTGATTGATAATATAATCTATCTCTGGACCGGTCCAAACCTGCCGAACCCCAAATTTGTGGGGCATCGGGGTCCAACGCAATTCACTCCGGAGATGCCGGATGCCTTTACGCCGTACATATCCGACACCGGGATTGAAGTCATTATCAATGTCTGTATATGAACCCTCGGCGCGAAAGCGGTTGTTCTGCCATTGCGAACCGAGATACCAAGCGTTATTCTGTCCAGACATACCGGGTTCAAAAGTGCGTGCCCACATACCTCGGACGTTCAGACTGTCCTTGGGTCGGTACTCAAAATCGAAACCACCGGCGCGATTGTAATCCCCGATTTCGTCTTTATTGACAGCAATAATCCCGATACGTGAGCCTGCGGCAATATCCTTTGTAATCCGCATCACGGAATAGTTTGTGTGCGGAATATCGATGGGGTCATCATCGGTATTGTCATCGTAAAATTCATCGGCGAGTACATTGAGAAAGCCTACACCGTAAGATCCAATCTTACCGGTCGTTTTTCCGCCAAAAATAATCGGAATCGCGTTCCCTTCTGCAAGCCCGATCTGTCGGCTGTAGAAAAGGAGCATTGGTGGCGGTCGTCGGAAGCTCGTGCGTGGGATACCAAAATCGAAAAGCCCTGCGCCTTCGAGAAAGAAGGGTCGCTTCTCAGGAAAAAAGAGGCTGAATCGGGTAAGATTTACCTGTTCCTCATCTGCTTCAACTTGTGCGAAGTCAGTATTATAGGTAATATCAGCGGTAAGGTTTGAAGTGATACCATATTTGGCATCAAATCCGAGTTTAAATTCGCGCGTCGTCTGGAGTATCTCATTGTCATCACGGACTTGTGCGATTCCGGGCAGAATGTACGGCAGGACTTCTAAGTTTCGGGAGGGTGCGATCCCTTCCAATCCGACAAGGTTCCCGACGTATGCTGTTCGGTATTTTGCCCTACCACCGTAAGAGGATGGAACCGGCATCCATATCGCCTCTTCTCGTAAGCGCGCGATCCCACGTCCGGCATTGATTCCCCATGTCATGGGGTCGTTTTTTTCAAAGCGGAGTTGACTAAACGGAACGCTGAGTTCAGCGGTCCAGTAGGAATCATTGATTTTCGACTTGCATGCGACAACGGCATCCCAATCTGTGTTCATCGTGTCGCCGCTGTTGGTGATGACTCTGTCCTGTATTGCGCCAAGTGGATTCATCCGAAAGAAAAACCCGCTCCGTTTGTCGTTATATGTATCCAATAGCACGAAAACATTGTCGTTTTCGTGTAGGTCGCGGGAATCCCGCCGCATTTCGTTTGCGATGAGTTTGGACATGTCTGAATCGAAGCAGGTGAAACCGAAGTAAATGTTCTCATCATCATAGAGAATCCGAAGTTCCATAGGTTCCGTCATATTTTCGCCGACGTGTGGCTCGACCTGCACAAACTGGTCCATGGGTTCCGCGTGCTGCCAATCCGCTTCCGTTAAATCGCCGTCAATTTCGATGCTCTCATAGGTGCGATATGCCTTAATTTGGCTATTGTGTGGCTCGGCGTGGACATTAATAATAGCGGCGTGAAATAGTGTAATGACGAACAAACAAATTGTAAAATTTGGGAATTTGGCTGAAGAAGATAGATACTCGTCCAAAAACGTTGCCTCCTTTAGTGAAAAGGATCTCATTGTTGATATATAGACGAAAAAGGAGGCGAATTGGGCTATATAAATTTCAGTTAGACGAGATTATCAAAATTCTGCTGTTACTGCGAGGAATGGGACTATAGGCAATTGGGCGATCCATACTTCTTTTGTATAGTTGTCACCGTAGCGAACTTGAAGATAATTAGTGCGGTTATAAGCGTTCCAGAGTTCAAGTGTGAATCCACCCTTCCATCTGTCATAGGTTAAGAAAGACCAATGAAACCGTAAATTCAGGCGGTGATACGGAGCTGTGCGCGCCGGCTCACCGTGAATTGGTAGCCACGTTTTATTTTTCGTAAAGGGATTAGTATACGGTTCTCGGTCTACTAACGGCGAATAGAGTACACCGCTTTTGTATTGCCAATTTGCGCCAAATTCGAAAGATTCTAATAGATAATTGAGACCGATCGTCACAACGTGCGGTGTGTTGTACATATAGAAACGCTCGTCATCCCTTGGGGAATCTTGGCGTTTAGAGATGGTATAGGCATAAGAGATCCAACTCTGAAGCGCGTCGCCTATTCTATGATCTAATGAAATCTCAACGCCTTTCACGTATCCTGTCCGTTGGTTTTGATAGCGTCTTTCGGATATGTTATAAGTAATCATATCGCGAAGGTCTTTGTAATAACCTGCTATTTCGATTTTCGTTGTAAGGGGGGTTAAATCTTTTTCCAAGGCAACAACATAATGCCTTGCCAGACTCGACGTAAGTTCTGGATTCTCTTTCCCCAGTACGACTTGGTAGGACTGTGGGTTTTGAACGTAATTCCCGTACATAAAACGGAGGTTTATCGGTAAAAGATGGAGTTGGTCCGTATTCTCAAAATTGGGGCCAAGCGTCACACCGAGAAGTCCGCGGGGCTGCAGTGAAAAGTCGTCTATAAGATTAAAGTAGTTTGCGCGTATCCCGACAGTGGCATAAAAATCGGCGTAGCGAGGCGAAGGCAAGTCTTGTGTTGCTTGCAGGTAGCCTTCCAGGCGGTGGAGGCTCTTGGATATGTTGGTGTGAACTTTCTCTCCATCTTGCTTAAGCCTGAAGTCATAGTCTGGATCCCCTTCTTCAAACGGACGCGCGCCGACGCTAATGAGGGATGTAGGCACACTTGAAAGTGAAAACCCGGATTCCAGAAGGGTCTTCGGATGGTTGATCCAATACTTGAGGTCGCTTCGTAAGGCATAGACACTCTGTGCATCCCGATAGAAGTA
Organism: Candidatus Poribacteria bacterium; assembly: GCA_965208735.1. GTDB lineage: Bacteria > Poribacteria > WGA-4E > WGA-4E > WGA-3G > WGA-3G. Next base: position 922,420 of record CBDBPM010000002.1, on the reverse strand, counting down.
GCCGTCCCCATAACTAAGTTCCGTGCGAGAAAAGGAACGTGTGAGCGATACAATTGACTCGAATACATCCTGTTCTTCAGAATAGAGATGAATCCCTTGTGAATCGAAAGGACTATCAGATTTCAGTGGACCTGGCAAGTCGCTATCGGACACTTCATCCTCAGTGAAGTTCAATTCGGCGGAATCGTAGGCTGCTGTGGCATTGATAACGAACTTGTGTGTATTATTTAATTGGTAGACCCCTTTTCCCTGATAACTCCAGAAACTCGGCACTTCAGTCACCAGATCATTCTCAATCTCTAACAACTGTGGTAACAATTCAAAAAGGGGACCCATATAACTCCGCCGCCCGAAGGCGTACCAATATCCACGTTCACCTATATTTCCTTCAAGGAAGGCTTGCGAATACACCGGATTAACGTTAACGGTTCCACCTAACCGAGTATCAGTCTTCGTGCGCGAGTGGATGTCAATCACTGCCTGTGAGTCCGCGCCGAACTCTGCCCCGTAGCCACCCGGGTAAACCTCAATATTTTCAATCACGTCAGCGTTGATAGTTGAGACGATTCCGTGTAGATGGTAGGGATAGCCTAATGGCAGTCGATCGAAATAATAGAGGTTATCCTCAGGACCGCCGCCTCGGACAGAGAGGACGCCGACAAAATCGTTCAGTACACCGATGCTGGGGAGATGATTTAGAACCCGCAGTGGATCGCCTCCACTTCCTGTAGTACTTCTGATAAATCTGCCACCTAAAGTATGTCGCGGTTTTATTTCGATCCGCTCTGCTTCAACCGTTACTGGGTCTAACTTAACGATAGGATGTGATGTTTCATCCTCTGCGGGATCTGATGGGTTGGTATCATCGGTTTGTGCGAAGGCACTAAACGAGACTATGGAAATTAAAAGGATCAGTATCTTTTTCAAGGCTTTGTCTCCTGAAAGGGTGAGCAGATAGATTCTTTTGCAAGGAAATTGGGTTAAAATTCCGCTGTAATTCCCAAATAAGGAAGAATAGGCAGTTGGTTGATGTCGTCTCGCGTTTTGTAATCGTCGCTATAGTTGTAATCGAGCAAATTTTTTCGGTCATAAGTATTCAGGAGTTCCAAGAATATTCCGAGTTTCCAGTTGGAAAATTGGAATATTTTACTGACGCGCAGGTCCAATCTGTGATAAGCCGGTAACCGGGCGGAATTCGTTTCAGCATAAATCGGGATGTAGATGGGTCTTCCATTTCTTGGATCGAGCTGAATTCTCGCGTCTTCAACTGGGGTATATGGGTTCCCCGTCCGATATTGCCATTTCGCGCCGAATTCCCATGTCGGGGTGAGATTGTAGCTTGCGGCGAGTGTCGCAACGTGGGTCTGATCAAAGGAGTAGGGACGATACGGTTCGCCAGCACGATCTTGGCGTTTAGATAGGGCGTAGGCGTAGGAAATCCAGCCAAAAAACCGGTTGCCGCGCTGATGCCGGAGAAATATCTCGGCACCTTGTGCATAGCCGACCCCTTGATTGAGATAAGCGGCTTCTTCATCAGCTGTTGCCAAGTCTGCGAGATCTTTATAATAGGCTGCCATTTTGATTTCTGTGTTTTGTGAAAGCTGCCGTTTAAGTTCAAGAATGTAGTGACTCGCGCGACTCGACTTCAACGCCGGATTACCGATGGTAGGAGAGAGGAGTGCGGGTATTGGTGTCTGGTTGTAAATTCCATACGCAAACTGGAGTTCGGATTTATTAGGAAGTTCCACAAATAGGCTACCGCGCGGCTGGATAGAGAGTTCATCGGTACGGTTGAAATAATCGAAACGGAGTCCAAAAGCTACGGATAGGAAGGGCAGTAGTGTGTACCTGTCTTGCAGATAACCTTCAATACGTTGTCCACGGACGTATTCGTCTAAGGCGACCTTTTCCTCGAATCGGATGTCGTAGTCAACCTCACCTTCATCGGGTATCCGTGTGAAAGTGCCTGTAACCTGACCGGGTTCAAGCCCGAGGATTAACCCGGATTCTAAACGGTGTTTCGGGTTGAGTTCATAAGTGAGATCTTCGCGGAGGGTGTAACTCGGTGCATCTACGTTAAGAGCGAGCTCTGGTCCGAAATTGACATCGAATAGAAACTTGGAACGGGTTAACGATAAAAAGGAGGTGAGCCGTTCCGTGAGGAATGAGCGAAGATGGATTCCTGCCCCTTCAAAGCCGCTTTCAAAGCTGGTGTTCCCCCTGAAATCTGCGTCTACATTTTCGCCGTCCAACTTTAGGGCAAAACGGTCGCCAGAGGCGAAGAGATTAAAAAAGAGTTGATTTTTTTCACTGAGATCGTACCCTGCCTTAAGTTGGTAATCCCAGAACCGAGGAAAGGCGGTGGTCTCGCCTGCCTCGAATGAGATGGTTCCGATGAAAAGGTCGATGTAACTTCTGCGTCCGGCTGCGTACCAAAACCCTTTTTCGCCGATTTTCCCTTGAAATAGTCCCTCCGAGTAGAGAAGATTGAGATTAAATTTTCCGCCGAAGTTTGTTGGACTGTCGTTCTTTGAGGATATATCAATTACAGCTTGGGAATCCACGCCATACTCGACACCGTAACCACCCGGGTAGACATCAATGTCGTCGATAATTTCGGAGCTCAAGGACGAGACAATCCCGCCAAAGTGGTATGGATAACCGAAAGGGACCCTATCAAAGTAGTAGAGATTATCCTCATCGGAACCGCCGCGGATATAGAGTGCCCCGCTAAAGTCGTTTGCGACACCAATGCCTGGAATGGCGGGTAGGGCGCGGAGTGCGTCGCCTGCTGTGCCGGGTAAACGTGTAATTTCATCGGCTTGAATGCTTTTTTTATTGACGGTCTTAGGAACGCGTTTGTCGATGATCTCGACACCTTCAAGAAGAACTGGTTCCGTTGCGACATAGATTTCGGTTTCTTGATTTTCTCCCGCTGCAACAATCACTGAGGTTCGTTGGATCAGCTCAGTTTCAGGTGCCCTGGTAATTAAGGTATAAGTGCCTTCAGGAATGGCACTGAACACGAATTTTCCATTTTCGTCGGTTTTTTGACGTTCATCGGTTTGGAGAATCTGGACCTCTGCGCCTGCCAATGGTGTTTTTGTGTCGTTGTTATAGACGGTGCCTTCAATTGTTCCTGTTTGTGAAAGGGCAATTGTGGGAACGACAAGAAGCATCAGCAGACAAAACAAGCTTTTCATAAAAGTCGGCAACTCCTATTCTGTGTATATTGCGAAATCGTATGTATTTTGTTTAATATAAAGTATACAATTTTCTTTCCGAGATTGCCAAAAAAGATACTACCTCTTATTTGTTTCAGAGGTAGTATCTTTTTAATCGCCGTATTGTGGTATCGTTAAATCCAGATGTAAAGGTGGTCAACATTGCCCATGGGTTATGCTTTGATATTAGCGTGCGATCGCTTCAGAACCGAGGTTTTCCTGAATCCACGAGCGGAGTGGCACATCTTTTTCACCTGGAGAGGTATATCCCATACCGCCCGTGCTTTTACCCAGAATCTGTTGTCGAACTGGGTCGGCGTGTTCCATGACGTGTTCCACAGTCATATTATCGCGCGGTTGGAGCCAGCGGTAACTATAGCCGTAGAAGAGCACCTTGCGCATAATATCCGAGGTATTACGTCCGGCTGCGTGCCAGAGTCTTCGATCGAAAAAGACGGCAGTTCCTGGTTTCGCGAATATAGGTGTGGCGTTTTCAGGGTCGGCTGTGTTGTCCTCTGGCATTTCTACCTTGTTTAGTAGATGACTGCCGGGTATTGCGGAGAAATTGCCACGTCCGGGCACTGAGGTATCCGTCAGGAAGTAAGCGACCTTCAGCGATACACGCGGGCGCGGGTTACCTTCCAATTCGATGTTGAGTCTTCCGCTGTCTTGGTGCCATCCGAGTCTTTTCTGTTTATCATGTTCTTCGGGTGGCAGCGGCGGCAGCACAATCAGGTGTGAATGGTAGAGTTTGATGTTCCATCCCAAAATGCCCCACACTTTCGGGAACGTTGTGTGCCAATCGAGCAATTCGATAAAACTGTCGTCTCTACCAACGAAGTCGAGGAGGTTGAAACTTGCGTCGGGTGGGAGCTCGTCTTTGCCCAGATGCTCCGCGCCCACGCGATCGACAGCGGCAATCAACTTCTCGACCATTTCTTGCGGGATGGCATCTTCGACGACCAAAAAGCCGTTTTCTTCAAAATGCTGTTTTTCTGTTTCGGTCAAACAGTGTTCTAAACATAGCGGGTTCATCGTTTTCTCCCGTAAGAGCGACTCAGTGTCGCAATACTTTGGTTTGCGGAAATTTTACATTGAATTTGAATTCTGGTCAACTTGAAAAGTATATATGATAGGAGTGTTCAGTTGCTGGTTATCGGTTGTCGGTATAAAATGGAAACTATCAGCAGCGAGCAAAGGCGTTACTGAGAAGACAGAAAATTTTCGGACTCCACCTGTTTTGCTCGCTGGACGGCGCGCCATCTCCGCCAAAAATTCACGCTTGCACTAAAAAGGAATCCGACACCGATCATACCGACGATCGTGCCGCCCAACGCCAATTCAGGGTTTACCACAACGCTATAAACTGCGCCGCCGATGAGAACGAAAGCAATTAGGACATCTTTAAGACTGTTATTCTGTGTCCGTTTTTGAAGGAGTTGTAGATTGGCAAGTTTCTTTTGTTTTATATAGTCAATAAGTGGTTTTATGGGAACATGTACCGACTCGGCTTTCCCAGGTGGTGCCTCTCGGACACAGCGGAATCCAATATTCCCGGAACTGTAGTCTGGCGGTGCATGTAGACGATTGGCACATCGGAAATAGCGTTCTGCTGTGCCATCGCGTACTTCTAACCATGAGCCGCCCCGTAAGGCTTTCTGGTTTTCATCGGTTGCCTGTTTAGACTCCTTGCGTTTCGAGTCAGGATAAAGTTGATACCAATCGGCAGTCCATTCCCACACATTCCCCGCAGCTTCGCCAACACCGTAAGGGCTTATTGTGGCAGGACGGGTGCCGACTGGTGTGAGATGTGCTGTCAGGATTTGTGAGATTTCTGGCTGCGTTTCTGTGGAATCTGATGCGTCAGGAACGAAGATATTGCCCCATGGATAGATGCGTCCGTCGGGACCGCGGCATGCTTTTTCCCATTCCGCTTCTGTTGGTAGTCGTTTGCCTGCCCATTGTGCATACGCGTTGCTATCGTGCCAATTCACATGGACAACGGGGAGATTCGCATCCTCAGGTACGAAGTTCCCCTTTTTCCAATGTGCTGGCGGTGAATGATTCGTCGCCTTTACAAAAGCAGCGTATTCGGCGTTCGTCACGGGATACTGCTCAATGAGAAATGCCTCCAGAAATCGGACGTGCATCGGTGCTTCATCGAGTTTAGCGTGCTCCGAATTGAGTAATGCGGTTCCATAGAAGGGTTCAATATCGGTGCCCATGATAAACGCGCCCTGCGGGATAAGAATAGCGTTAGTAGGTTTTTGGTCTTGATTCATCCGAAGTTCCATGCTGATGTAGCATACTTAGTTTCGACGAGAGTTTCTGCCTGTGCCCGTTCCTGCGGAGATAGTTTTCCTGACTTAAACGCAATTCCGAGATTAAATGTTTCAGATATTGCTTGGATGAGCGCACTTCGAGGTATTGAGCGTCCATCTGTGTTGATAGCGGTCGATTTTTCACGCAGCATCTGCTGGATCTCAGGATCTTTTGAGACGCGCGCGAGAATGGAAGAAGACGGCATATCCAAGGAAATATACCCTTGAAACATTATCCCGCTTCGGTTGCGCCTGACAGAGACACCTGCGAGTTTCTTGTTATCTGACATCACATCGTGTTCGGCGGGGTTCGTCAGGCAGATATTTTGGGCGGTTTGGGAGGATTTGGGGCATTCGTCGTAGCACTGTGTAGGAATACAGAGCTGCTGAAACGCTTTGACGAGGGATTGTCCGATGATGTGATAGGCATCGGAAATATTCATTTCTCCGGCATTTCGTGGGAGAATTAGTGTATAGGTTAGCTCCCACCCATGCACGACGGTACCACCGCCGGTTATCCGTTTCACCAGTTCAATGCCTTCTGCACGGCACGCGTCCACATCTACTTCTGAGGCGATATTTTGGAAGTAGCCAAAACTGAATGCGGGCTGCGTCCAACCGTAAAACCGAAGTGTTGGGTTCGGTTGTTCTTTCTGTGCGGCGAGGATGGCTTCATCAATTGCCATGTTCATCGCCGCACTATTTTTTCCCATATTCAGAAGTCGACCGATAGTTTTCATGGGTTATGATAATGGGACGCGGCACACGGCTGTCGTATGTGCATCGCAATACCAGAAATACCCATCCCAATAGGTCATTCCGTGTGGTTCAGGATGCGGTTCGGGTATCTCAATTTTGTTGAGATGGCTGCCGTCTTCTGGGTCAAGATGGAAGATTGCGCGATGGTTCGTCTCAACACACCAGAGATCATCGCCGACCCATGCGATGCCGTGTGGTCGATCGCCGGGAGCGGGGAGCGTGTGAATCACCTTGAAACCGTCTTCAACGTCTACCTGATAAACGGTGGCGGAAGGTGGTACTGCCAACCAGAGTTTATTGTCGCGCCATTCCAAGCCGTGCGCGCCGGTCTGACCTGCACCGGGTGTCTCAAAAGAGGCGAGTGTTTTGCCGCTTTCTGGATCGGTTGCAAGAATTTCGCAACTATAAGTGGATGCCAGCCAGAGGGTATCGCCTGTATCCGTAACACCGCTGCCTTTATCGGAGTCAGTGGCGAGTGTCTTCTTTACATCGCCGTCGTAAGAGACGAGGTGTACTTCATTCGTCTGCTGGTCGAGAATCCAGAGTCCATCTTCGGTGGCTTGCATTCCGTTGGGTTGTGGACCTGGGGCGTCAAAAACTTTTTCGATTGTGGGCATGGGAAACCTCCGTATGCGATATATTGTATTGAGGTTTTATTGTACGCGGTTTTGGGAAGGGTGTCAAGAATTTTTTACAGTGGTCCTAAAGGAAATGATTCAGAGTAAGCAATTATCCTTATACAAGAAGCGCAATGAATTGCGCAACTACGAGCCAGTTTTTTGTTTATGAGAGTCGTTTATTCAGAAATGGTATAATGACCTTGTGTGTTTAGTCTCCAGTTCTACTTACAAGGGGCGCAATAATGCACGTCGCATTTGGGCGAGTACGCCGCAAAATTGCGCTACTACGAACCGGTGCTCTTGATGCGTAATCAAAGAGGCGCAATGAATTGCGCAACTACGAGCCAGTTTTTTGTTTATGTGAAACGTCTATTCAGAAAAGTGATAAATCGCCTTACTACGAACCTGAACCTTGCCAATCCCATCCCTTTCCATAATCCCGGACGGGATGTGTCCGCCAGAGATCTCGTAGCCATTCAATTCCAAAGTGTTTTTTGTACCAATGTAAACTTGAACAGGTCCAGTCTTTCGGTTTTTGCGCGTAGTTATGCTTTGTCGGATTGTAGTGGATGTAATTCAGGGTTGTGTAATAGTGTCTTTCATTGCGAATCTGTCGATCACTGAAACGATACCAAATTTGTCGTCCAGTTAATCCTTCACGGCGATTCAATTCACGTGCTGTGCGGGCATGCACACGACGCAAGGGCTGGCTGATAGCCGAAAGCGGTTGACACTTAACCAATAGATGATAATGATTTGGTAGGACGACCCAACCGCTAATGGAGATGTTGGCGACTTGAAGTTCTTTTCGTAACTCGCTCAATATCCATATTCGTTCTTCGTCGGTGTGGAAATACCGTTTATGTTCGTAGGTAGCGGCAGTAATGAGAAACCAACCCTCGGAACGGTGAAAGTGAGGCGGTGCATGCGGTGGGAAGCGATTCAACTGTCGCTGCTGCAGGATTTCAGTTTTCTCTTCGGGGGTTAGTTCCCGATAGCGGTACATGTTCCAATTTCCTCTTGTTCGTAGTAGCGCAATTCATTGCGCATTAGCATAGGCAATAAATTGTCTTCATCTTGAGTTTGTAGTAGGGCGATTCATTGTGCATTGAAACAGGCAATAAATTGTCTTACTACGAACTTAAAGAAATTAGCACTCGAATTTCCGTGGTGATTTCCATAACGTTCATGTTTTCTGCTCTGTGCATTTATGACACATCTCATAAATGCTTTGAAAGACTTAAGTACGAGGACTTCTACCAAAAAACGAATAAACAGAGTTATATACTTGTTCACAATTATAGCATCTGTGAAAGTGCTTGTCAAACGTTTAGAGAGTCATTGAGGATGTGGTGTGAAATTTCACAGTTTTCATAGCAAATCGGAAAACTGTGAATTTTCTGAAATTCCCTGAACCCAGACCACGATTGGGTTTTTGTCAATTCCGGTGGAGTGTGCTATGAAAGTTGCTATGAAAGTTGCTATGAAAGTTGCTATGAAAGTTTGCGATAAATGAGGGAAATAAGAAAGGATGGTGGAACATCCGTCTACGCTTCCAACTTCCGATCTTTCAATTCCGCAGGTAAGTGTGGGGATATTCGCCGGAGTGGCTTGGAAAAGAAAAAGGAGTTGGCGAGCAGCAGAGAGAAAGCCTGCCAAAATTTTCTCTCTGCGCTCTACCAAACCTCCTTTTGAGTTCTGCATGACTGAAATCATGATGATGTATGATGTATGAATGGATTTTAGTCAAATTATACGCAAATTAATTCAGTTTCGCAAAAAAATACAATTTGAGTTCTGCATGACTGAAATCATGATGACGTATGATGTATGAATGGATTTTAGTCATGCTAAATAAATTATACATCAATTGATTCAATTTTGCAAAAAAAAAATACAATTTTTGTATGAAAAAATCTTATTTTGATGAATTTTTTGCAAAAAATGCGTTTTAGGAAGGTAGATAGTTGCCTATGTGAGTGCATAAACACCCCGGCGGACCCTCACAATCTCGCCTGTTTCTACAAGATGGGTGAGTTCGTTTTTAATAGCGCCGGGATTTCCCTCAATTGATTCAAGGATTTCAGATGTTGTTTTCTTACCTTCTGAGAGCAGTTCAAAAATCTGCACATGAAATGGGGTGCGCTCAAGTTTACCGCCGCGCAATCTCATCAAGATACGATTGGCTTGCGCCTTAGAAACACCGAGCAAATATTCAACGCGTTTTCGGTTCCACGACGCATCCATATTCGCGTATTCTGCCTCGTAATTCTCGCGTATCTGAATCGTTTCTGAAAGTTCATCCAACCCGCCAGCGAGTTCAAAGTCTTCCCAATCGAACAAGTCTGTCTCTGGTGCATTGGTGACAGCGGGTATCCGCAAGGGTGTATTGAGAATCAGCGTTTTGCCTGATGCCTCATTGAATCCAGTGATCCGGACGATCTGTGTCAGGGCACCGATAGCATTCTGTTCGTAGAGTTCTTGTATCCGTTCATCTTCAAATTGATAAGGATTCATGGTCAAATTATAATTTAAGGGATCGTCTTGGTTACCAAATAATATTTTCGCTTGTTCCCAGATGAATTTTGGGGGCCAATAAGGCGTACCAACGATCCAAACAACATCAGCAGCCTCAAAGAGGGATTGTAGAATATTAATGCGGTCGTAGTAAGCGTCATCGGTTTCAAAAGTGGATCGCAAATCTTCAGGGTGTGCTGGGGTGTCTTTAATAAAATCGTGGTAGGTGATGATGTTATCAAAGACATTTTTCAACATCAGCCTCGCGCTTGTGCTCGAAATAACGACATGATTGCGGTCCGGATGCCGCTTCATTTCTTGATAGATACCGCGAAAAAAGCGGTTCGCAATTTCAGAAAGGCTAAACACATCCCAATTAACCTCGTAGTTTGAGATTGCGTAGAAGATATGCGGCGCGCTCCGCAGCTGAAAAGCCTTGTTTCCTGAAAGCGAGGTCTCCTGCGATTCAACCCGCCTGACCGAAACAGTCTCTTCAGGAAACACTTCTTTGAAACAAATTTCGGAGAACCCTGGTGATATGAACACAAGTTTCTGAATCTCTGGATGAATTCTTGGGGGTAACCAGAACCTCAAAACTCCGTCATCGGCAAACATCGGTGCATCCATATCGCGCGTGTAATCCGCGAAGAAGGTTTTCAACTGATGCCATAACGTCCACTCTGAGTCGCGATACATATTTGGGATCTTCTCTATGTTTTCTAAGGTCGATATATCCAAAAGCCGAAGCTGGATTGCACTACCAATATCTGTTGTAACTCTGCTGCCATCTTTATATGTACAATTGACCTGACCCATCTGCTGAACGATGCTATCTTCTAACCCTTCAAACGCCTGAACAACAGTGCGAATCCGCTTAGCAATATCGCCATGTTGACTGTCTGTAATCCGAATCGCGTTGAGCATTGTTTTTGCGAATTGCCCCAACACCGCACCACTCCAATTAATGAGCCAGCCTTCAAGAATTTCGGTTGACAAATGATGCCTTGAAAAGAGTTTCGTGAGCTGGGATTCAGAATCATTTATAATACAGATCCGATCAGGAGCACTCAACGCATCAACAAACGCCGCATACCGCCGATCGAGAAAAAGGTTCGGAATCTCTGATACAATGACCTGCTTCTGCTTGAGTGTCTCGAATTGAGAAAGATACCCACGCGCTTGGCACGTGTCATAAACCGGACAACTCGGACAGATACTCCTATTCGGATCACCGCCCTTCTGCTCTAAGGCATCGCATCTCTCGGCATCTTCGCAGACGTTTCCGCGCGCGAAAGGATTCTGCGTCCGTTCAGCGATGGGTATCCACTTTGCCTGTTCCCAGCGATGGTTTCTCAGTTTCCAACGTCCTACTGAAACATCCTGCTCTTCATAATACTGCGCTGCGTCTTCAGCATCGTGTGCGGTATTAGCGTTGATCCATATAGGAGCGGTATTGAGAAAGGTCCGTTCAATCTCACGTTTCTTTTCAGTGCTTATGGCACCTGTGACAAGTCCAAGGATGCGTTCCTCGCCTTCAGAGAGACTCCTCTCATCCGCCGTCTCAGTGCGTTCCACTTTTTCAAGGAGTGATTTCGGACGTTTGATGCCAATCGGCGAAAGCTCACCGCGTTGCATTGCGAGTATACTTTCATTCACAACTTGTTCTGTCTCTAACGATTCTATGACATCGAAATCGTCGAAATCCTGTGTATCCACGAGTGTTTCATCTGTCAAGTCTAATTCCGATGCTGGAGCCGTGTCATGTAGCAGTTCTCGTAAGACATCGAGAAACGCAAAAAGCACGTCTTTAGAAATGGTAGGCGGGTTTAATAGGCTGCCCTTAAGGATTTCGTAGCGGGCATCCCAGCGGCTGTAGCCTTTATCCCCAAGGATGCGTACATAGACATCTCGATCGCGAGGGTGATCTGTGGGTAGATGCTTATGAACATACTGTCTTGCGTCGGTTGTGTTGGGGTGAAGATAGTCCGGCACTCGGCACGAAAACCGCAAGCCTTCACCCTTAAGTAAGGTGAGTAGTGGGTTCATAACAGCGTTGACGAGTGCGTCCATACATGCGACAACGGCATCGGGTGCATCTTGGATTGCTCTATAGGGGAACTCGATGTCGTGCCAGTTAGCCCCATTGCGTGCGGATGGTGTTCCTGTATAGACCTGAATTCCCCACGACGAGAACCATCTTCTCGGCTCCCAGTTGCGTGTGCCTTGTCGTCTTAAGAGACGACTGCCACCACAATGCGCTGGACCTCGATCGAAGGGTGCCTGTCCGATCGGCATAAACGAAATATCTGCCTGTTCAAGGTCATGCAAAAGCAACGGGTGCCGACGTGCACAATAAACAATATAGTGATAGGGGTACTCACCGTGCAGCGTGGGTGAGACAATTGTCTCGCGCTGCTGCAGTTTCTTTTGTCGCCGTTCATGGCACTGTTGGATAATATCCTTCACAGATTCCATGTGCGGAAGTCTCCACAGAAAATGGACGTTATCGGGTTTTTACGAAACTTAGAAACGACTTGAGAGTATCATGTGAAAATTGCGAATCTAACACTGTTTGTTAAAGAGTTGAGCGGAGAAGGTCTGGCTACCTTTCCCTCTCAGATTCGTTGCGCCAGATGGAGCAGGTGTTGTCGCACCGTTTGGATTATTATGCCATAAGCGCGATAAATTGTCAAATGTGAGTTTGATAATAAAGATTGAAACTGTATCAATGGGACTTTGGTCGAATCTATGCTATCTAATTAACCTGAACCTGCTACCTCTGTAGATAATGGAACGCCTTCAACATATAGTCATAATAAATTACATTATAATAATTTTATTTATAATTATATAATAGGTAAAATGTGGCTAAATTATACATAAATTTGCCTTTCATGTCAAATTAAATCCACAAAAAATGTCTGATTTATACAAAAAACGATATTATTTCGGGAAAAATGCCGGGTTTTCAATGGAAGTCTTATATAGTGTGAGTTTGATAAATAAGTCAAAGTTTTTGTATCAAGAGAACCCTTCTGGTATAATGAGACTATCAACACAATATTGATTTGCAAGCAACACCGATAAGTGGTATAATTCCGCCATAACTCAACACAATACTTTGGAGATTGCTTTTGAATATTGATGCATTAAAAGGGAAAACAGTTGGAGCTGCTGTTTCAGGTGGCTTGGATAGTTGTACTATTACTAAGTGGTTAGTCGATAATGGTGTCAAGGTTGTCTGTTTTACGGCGGACCTCGGTCAACCCGACGAACGGGACGTTTCTGAAATCAAGGAACGGATGTTGGCATGCGGTGCTGAAGCGTCTGTTATTATAGATGCGAAAGACGCGCTTGCGGAAGACGGTATCCGCCTTATCCAGTGCCAAGCGATGTATGAAGGAGGCTATTGGAATACGACAGGCATTGCGCGGCACGTCACGGTAAAAGCACTTTTGCCGGAGATGGAGAAACGCGGTGTTTCCATCTTAACACACGGCGCAACCGGTAGAGGCAACGATCAGGTCCGGTTTCAACTCGCTACGAATATGCTCAACCCGCATTTTGAGGTTTATGCGCCGTGGCGAGATCCTGAATTTCTGAAAAAGTTTGGCGGCAGGACAGAGATGATAGACTTCTGCGAAGCACACAACTTACCGATTACCGCGACACACGAGAAGCCCTACTCCACTGATGCAAACCTCCTTGGACTTACGCATGAGGCTGGACGACTTGAATCGTTAAAGACCCCAGCAGGTTTTATTAGTCCGGGTATGGGAGTCCATCCAAAAGATGCTCCTGATGACGTAGAACACTTTACCGTTACCTTTGCGCGTGGAACACCTGTTGAGGTTAACGGAAGCCCCGTCACACCCCTTCAGAGTCTGACAGAGGCGAATCGTATCGGTGGACGGAACGGTATCGGTATCGGCATTCACACCGTTGAAAATCGGTTTGTCGGGATTAAGAGCCGCGGCGTTTATGAATCTCCGGGGATGGAATTGCTTGGGAAGTGTTACGAGTATCTGCTCCAACTGATTTTAGACAGACGTGCGCGCCGACACTTTGATAGCGTCGCACCGACAATCGCAGAACAGATTTATCAAGGCTACTGGTTCGATGCTGCGACGCAGGCGTTGCTGTCCTCAATTCAACCATTGACCGATTTGGCGAGTGGGACTATTACGGTAGCGCTTTATAAAGGGAATGTTGCGTTCCACGCCGCAGGTGGTGCACAGCATTCGCTCTATTCCGAGGAGACCGCGTCTATGGAGGCGATTGGTGACTTTGATCATGCGGATTCAGAAGGATTTTTAGCGGTGCTTGGCGTAGGGGCGCGCGCTTCGGCGGTTGTTGGACAGACGCAGGAGTAGCGTTTAAGGCACCTCAAGTTTTGCGAACACTTGTGTGATAATACTTTCAACGTCCCGTCCATCTGCCTCTGCTTCGTAACTAATGATGACCCTGTGCCTTAGTACATCCATGCCGACGGCGTGAATATCTTCAGGGGTAACATAGCCGCGCTGCGAGAGGAATGCCCTCGCCCTTGCAGCGAAAGCGAGAAAGATGGTCGCGCGCGGTGATGCGCCGTATTCAATGAGTGTGCTGAGTTCGTCTAACTGATATGCTTCTGGTGCCCGTGTCGCACACACTAAATCGACAATATAATTCTCCAACTGTTCCGCCATATAGATGTTTCGGACGACCTCTCGGAACCGGATAATGTCTTCAGGGGAAATCACCGATTGAATTGTGGCAATCTCTTCGGTTGTCATCCGTCGAAGGATGTGTAACTCCTCTGAATGCGAGGGGTAGTCAACCTTAATCTTTAGCATGAACCTATCCACTTGTGCTTCTGGTAGCGGATAGGTGCCTTCGTGCTCAATCGGGTTTTGCGTTGCCAAAACGAGGAATGGGTCATCAAGTGGATAGGTCGTGCCGCCGATGGTTACTTGTCGTTCTTGCATCGCTTCAAGGAGCGCGCTTTGCACTTTTGCGGGTGCGCGGTTTATCTCGTCTGCGAGGATGACGTTGGCGAAAATCGGTCCCTTTTTCGTGTAAAAGTCGCCTTTCTGCTGGTCGTAGATGAGCGTGCCGACGAGGTCTGCTGGGAGCAGATCTGGGGTAAACTGGAGACGGCTGAAAGAGGCATCAATGGTCTGTGCGAGTGCACTGACAGCGGTTGTTTTTGCGAGTCCGGGCACCCCTTCAAGTAGAATGTGTCCGTTGCAGAGCAGCCCGATAATCAACCCCTCTAATAATGCTGTCTGCCCGACGATAACTTTTCCCGTCTCTGTGAGTATCTGCTGAACTAACCCGCTATCTGCTTGGATACGGGCGTTCATGGCTTCTAAATCGTAGTTTTGCAATTTTTAATTTTACCTTGCGGGAGAACAGCGTGAATTTGGGTGCTTGACGTGCCTTCCTTAAATCTGCCTGCGCCGTTGTTGCAGGCTGCTATTTTGGTATTGCCAAGCATACAAACCTGTTTTATAGTAAAGTTTAGAATTAATTGTGCCCTCTCAAACAGTCTGAATCCCTATAACAGGCATTCAGACTGGCACAAACTGGAAGTTTATGCTACGAATGTGTCTATTTATTTTTATGCTTCACTATAATTTTACCTTGCGGGAAAACAGCGTGAATTTGGGTGCTTGACGGCTATTACGTGAAAAAAGGTTGTGTTTCGCCTTCTTGGAAGGATTGCTCAAGCCACGGATCCTTGGTTTTCTGCCTGAACTCGATCACTTTTCGGCGCATCTCGTTGGCAATGTCTTGTAATTCTGGTACGTCAATGAGGTTCTGCGACTCTGCAGGATCGTTCTGGATATCAAACAGCACCTCGCGGCTCTGTTGTAGAAAATCGGTGCGCTGGCGTTCACCGAGTTGCTGGACGTTGTCGTCACGTACGGCTGTCCATGAAATTGAGCGGAATAGGTCGCTGGGGAGCGGTGTCTCTAATTGATACGCCAGATTACGGACGTATTTATATCGTCTGCCGCGTAACACGCGATACGGGTAGTAGTTTGTCACCTCATGGAAGCAGTGGGAGAAGTAGGTTTCTTCCCATTCTCTGTTACCCGGATGTGCGCTGTCATCTTCAAGGATGGAGAGGATTGACCTGCCCGGAAGTGCGTCATTTCCGTCGGGGTGTGTAACACCACACCAATCTAACATCGTTGGGCAAAAATCTACCCAATTGACGAGTGCCTGATTGTGGAAACCGCGTTTCTGTTGTGTAGGACTGGCAATCAGCAGTGGGCAGTGGTGTCCGCTGTCAAAGCTTGATGCTTTTGCGCCGGGAAACGGCATCGCGTGGTCGGTTGTGACAAAAACGAGAGTTTCGTCTGCACGTCCAGAGTTGTCAAGCGCGTCTAAAACTGCGCCGACGACGGCATCCCATCGTGAAACGCTCTCGTAATAGTCTGCGAGATCTTCACGGACAGCCGGTACGTCTGGCAGAAAATTCGGCACGATAATTTCATCCGGCGTATAGGGAGAGGATTCAATACCCGGGTGTGTCCGATCGTTTCCGAACCCCTTACCGGCACGATGGGGATAGGAGCTGCCGATATGAAGATAAAAGGGTGTATCAAGGTTCTCATTGAGGAATTCTGTGACCTTTGCAGCCATATCTACGGGACTTCGGGGATTGATTTTCGGTTCAAAATCGAAGGGATAAACACTCTTTGGTTCGACGTGTTTTTTCCCGAGACACGCCGTAGCGAATCCGTGTGCTTTCAGGATTTTTGGTACGGATTGCATATATTCATGCGTACGAAACCCGTGTATGCCGTGGCAGTGTCCGTATTGCCCGTGCGTGTGGCTATGTTGTCCAGTGAGTATACACGCACGACTCACAGCGCACGAGGGACTTGTACAGAATGCGTGGTCAAAGACGACACCGCGTTCGGCAAATGCATCAATGTTTGGTGTTCGGATAACGTCATTTCCGTAACACTTTGCGATACGGCTCCAATCGTCAGCGATGACGAACATTACGTTTTTGTATGAATTGTTCATGATTTTCCTATATTATAAAGGTTTTTCATTTTCGTTCAACACAACCTACACGCTAATAGAAAAGACTTAACTACTCAAAAAGTTGTGAGACCGGACAGGTAAACCCTGGCACGACATCCTCACCGGTGAGTGTGTCTTCAAATGTGAGCAGCGCGATGTCTCTTTCGGAACGATAGACCATCACCGTTTTGGCGCGGGGATCCAGGACCCAGACAAGGCGCGTTCCTGCGTTCAGATAGGTAAACGCTTTGTCGGCGACACGCCACTGAACGTCTGTCGGCGAAACCACCTCAATCGCCAAATCGGGCGGTATCGGGAAACCTGTGTTTTCGTCTCCATCCAACCGGGAAGTTGACACGAACGCAACATCTGGCTTCAGGCCCCGTTCGTCCACCTGAAAAGTTGCCTCTACATGTACCTCCCCTAACTGATTCTCACGTACATGCCGGTCCAAATGCCGGATAACGTTAACACTAATCTTACTATGTATTCTTGTTGGTGGCGACATCGGCACTAATTCTCCTTTAACGTATTCATATCCGTCTATATCGTTCTCAAGAAATTCTGCCAACGTCATGGAGACTTCTTCCGGTGCGCGAATACCTTGCGCGACTTCGTGGCGTTCTTGTTGTGTCATGCTTTCCACTCCTCTTTTGATGTCTTATAGCGAATTTCTGATATGAATCATTGTAATATTTAATTCAGAAATAATCAGACTTTACACAAGACCGCTCCGTTTTCTTAGGAACCATTCAAATCCGAGTAGTGCGATTACAGCACCAAAAATGAGCGGAATATCCCAGATGTCAACATCCGTAATTTTTGAGGTTGCGCTTTCGACGAGTGGGATCTGGTTCACGAGTTGGGCTGCCTCTTCCATGGCGTAGTACTTTCCGCCACTGACTTCCGCGAGTGTTTTGAGAAGCGCGACGTTGAGTTCAGCGTTACTGAATTCAGCATAAGACGCTTTCACTTCGAAAAGAGTCTGTTGTTCGCCGAGGCTTTCGCCGGCGAGGGCACCAGTAGCGGTGACGGTGTATTCGCCATATTGGTTCGGGATAAAACGTGCCGTGTAGAGTCCATCTTCACCGAGGACTTGATCAAGCTTTAATTCTTTGCGCTTGCCTGCTTCGTCAACGACGATGGCTCGGATTTTTGCGTTATTCGTCAATTGGAATTGTTGATCTGTAGCGGTAACCTCAATGACGACGGGTTCTTTTAAAGTGTAAGCTGTTTTTGCAATATCAAGTTTAATATGTTCTTTCGGTGCGGTTGTTAACCACCTGGCGACCTGTCGCCAAAACCGTTCGGGACTATCCTCTTGATGCCAGAATCGTTGATTTCCCTGTTCATGGGAGGGTATCATCTGCCACCGCCAAGAAGTATGCGGCGTAAATGCCATGACCCGTCCTGCGTTGTAATTATGTATTGCGATAAGGATTCGATTTCCGTGTTCATTGCGGTCGGTTGGATGCTCTGCCAGGACCAGTGCGCCTGCCTTCGCGCGTTTTACTTTGCTATACCCTTTCAGCGTGGGTAAGATCTTCCAACGTTCCAGATTGTCAGTAGGGGTATCCGCCAACGCCATCAAATTTTCGATCTTTCCCTCTGGTGTGAGTTGCAACTTATATCCTTTGCTTTCGGCGGAGAACCGAGAACCTGTGGTTAATCTGGACCGTCGTCTCGGTGTTGGCGTTGGCGGGGATCCGAGTTCTATTTCTACGGGGAGGCATTGTGCAATAGAGGTATTGATATAGGATCCAGTGAGTTCATGGTTCCCTAAAGAGCTTGAACCGCCTAACATCAGCAATCCACCGCCACGGGTGCGGACGAATTCAAGCGTATTTTCAAGTTGTGCGGCTGTAAATTGAGAAGCATCTACGTTTCCTAAAATGATGGCATCAAAGTCGAAGAGCGTTTCCTTATCATCTGGGTAAAAACCGAAATCATGTGATACATCGGTGCGAGTCCCGCCGTAATTCTGACCGTTATTAGAGATGCTTCTCAAAAATCGATCCGTTAATTGGATATTGGGGTCCTTTTTCAGCGTCCGTTTGATAAACGCAAATTCAGCGCGCGGCTTGCCGTCAACAAACAGAATTTTCACACGTTTGGTCGGGGCGACCTTCAGCAGAAATGTTTTTGTGTTGTTTTGTGGGACCGGTTCTGTTTCTTCCAAAGTTGCATGCACCTCAAATTTTTGGGTGCCAGCTTGGCGGGGTGTGAACTTAAGCAACACGCGTTTTGTTTTTACGTCAGTGGTTGTGTCTGTTGGACCGATTTGTGGTATCCAAGAAGATCCTTCATCCAAATCAACAGGCTCTGTTTTCAGAATCCGCCCATTGCTTGTTAATTGGAGACTCACCTTTTTACCACTAAATCCTTTCCGTTGGACGGTAGCCCATATTTCGACAGGAAAATCTTCTTCTGCCGTGCGAGGCACATCGAGTTTGACGATCTCAAGGTCTGGGTTGCCTTCTTCAGAACCGATGCCGACAGTGTGGACAGGCAGTTTCCGTTCCCGGATTTGCATCGCGAATTTCGCGATGTCAGTGCCGCTTCTATCTACACCATCAGTTAAAAGGACGGCACCAGAGAGAGGGATGCCTTGTAGGTCGTCAAGTGCTTCGTTTAATGCTTGCGGGATGTCTGTACTTTCACCTTCTGCACTTGTCAATGCCTCATCAGAGATACGTTTTGCTGCAGTGTCAAATGCGAAGAGTCGCACTTTGAATTTGGTATTCAGTTTTTCAAGGAGTCCTTCATTCTCGGCAAAGAGCAGGTCATTGACGCGAGCCAATCGTGGTGCTGAATCGATGGCATCGGTAATTTGCATACTCTTGGAGCGATCAACCATTACCAGTAGGTAAGAATCGTCAGGGTTTGACTGATAAATCGTTAGGAACGGTTTGAGTAGGCAGAAGGCGAGCAGACAGAGTGCGACTGTCCGGAGAAAAATAAGAAAACCGCGAAACCCACGTCTGATACGTCCTTGTGTGCTACGATATGCCCATATTGTAGCGACAACAAGCGCGACAAGCAGAACGGCAATTAGAAGCCCTGGTAACGGTATCCCAAACGAGAAGTTTCCCTCTCGAAAAACGTCAATGGGGTACCTCATTATTTTTTCAAACATTTTTTAATTTATGGCCTCCTGGGCTGCGCTCCACTACGTTCCGCGCAGGTTTCCTGTTAATTCTGCACATTCTTCTTAAAATCGCGTAAGCTTCTTAACACTCCAGGACGAACACAATATCCTTTCACCGAGTGCTGTCCGCCGATGGTTAGTGATTAACGCTTGATTGCTGTCAACTGTTCTCAAGTCTTTGCACAGGGATCTTGATGCCCTGACCTGTGTGTGCGGATTGGTGTAATGCATCAATGACACGCATGTTTCCGAGTGCGTCCTCTATTGGCAAACGGAGCGGATCACCGGTTTCTATCGCTTGACAGAGATCCAAAATTTCAGCGGCGTAGGGATTCACTCCGCTAACACTAAAGGTTTCACCGTTCACTGTAAAGTGTGACTCGCCTTCTGAGTTGCCCCACGCGCTCTGAACAAAGAGTGTGCCGTCTGTGCCAGCGACTTCATAAGATTCACGCCATGTCCAACCGAAACTGCAGTCCAATTGCCCAGTAATACCATCGCCAAAGTCTAAGGTTCCGATCAACGTTTCCCAGACGTTGTTAAGTGGTTCAAATTTACCTGTTGCCCAGACCGATTGCGGTTCCCGTCCGACGAGATAACGGATAATGTTGATGCAGTAACATCCTAAATCCATGACCGCGCCGCCGCCGAGGTCGCCTCTCAATCGCCAGTTCTGTCGATCCACGAGACCAGTCGAGAAAGTAGAGCGCGCATAACGGACTTCCCCGATCGCGCCTTCCTCAACTTTCTGCTTCACGGCAAGCGTTAGAGGGTGATGCCGATACATGAACGCTTCCATCAATAAGATATTGGCGCGCTCTGTAACTTGGATCATCTGCTCCAGCTGCGTAGTGTTAACAGCGATTGGCTTTTCAACGAGGATACCTTTGACACCACACCGCACTGCCTCCAGCACATTTTTCAGGTGGCTTGAGGGCCATGTGGCGACTACTAAAACGTCAGGTTCCTGTTTTTCCAACATCTGTCGGAGATCGTTGTAGGTGTTCTGAACCTTATATTCAGTAGCGAAGCGTGCCAACGATTCAAATTTCTCGTCGCACGCGCCTACAATTTCAATCTCCGGCAAATTTCGCCACGCGTTGCCGTGCGCGTTAGATATACCGCCACACCCGACGATTGCGACTCGGTATTTTTTCGCCATGATTTTTACCTTGCATCTATCAGGAAAAAGGATTGGGGGTTACAAACCCCTCCAACAATTGATGGTTCGGGATTGCAAATCCCTCCTACAATAGATTATAGCGAGGATATTTCCACCAACCGTTTCTCTTGCGCTGAGAGATTTGCCGCGAGAGATATTTCAAGTGTTTTGACAGCATCGCTGTAGGGACTCAAAATCTGCGAGGAATCGCCGTTACGGACAGCATTCACAAAAACTTCATCGATTGTTGGTCCCGGTTCTGTTTTATCTACCCATTCACCGTCTTCCTGTACTGAGACTTTTGATGGATTCCAATTCAATAGTTCTTGTTCATATAGGATATCTAAGACATTGGCGTTTGACCAGTCGCCTGCATACGCCCAGGTAGCCGTCAACGCACCGATGGCACCGCTCGCAAATTGGAGTGAGACGCTATTGGCATCAGGACAATCTGTCTCTTTAAGAAACCGATTCGCCTGCATAGCGTAGACAGCCTCCACTTCGCCGCCCATGTAACGCATCATGTCGATCGTGTGTGTTGCTTGTTCGACAAGTTGACCGCCGGATTTGTTCATTTGGCGGAGCCATGCGTTCGGGTCACCATGTCCGGTGCTGCACCAGTATTTACCGGCAATCATGTTAATTGTTCTTTCTCGCAGGATTTGCTGTGTTATGCGTGTTGAACCGAGGTAACGGAGTTGGTAACCGACGCAAGTTATCAGTCCTGCTTTTGTGACTGCCGCTTCAAGTTCACGGGCGATATCAATATTAATAGCGACAGGTTTCTCAACGAGAAACGGTAAGCCGCGCGCGATAACGTCACGTTCTGGCTGCCCATGAACAAAAACGGGGAGACTGAGATAGACTGCATCTAAATCATCACGTTCAAGCAGATCTTGGTGTGCGGTGTAAGGTGCCGCGCTATGTCGTTCAGCTGCGCTTTGTGCGCGTTCAGGTTGAACGTCGCACACGGCGACTATTCTTGCGCCTTCAATGCCCGACAATTGGTTCATGTGTCCATTGGCATTGCCACCACATCCGATAAATCCGATTTTGACTTCTTTCATTTTTCCCTCAATAAGTATGTAAAATTATTGCAATCTGCACTTTAACTAACGTGCCTTGAAATTAACCTGTAACGCCTTTTCGATATCTTCACGTGGGTGCACACCGAACTGTGCCTCAAAATCTCGATCGAAAGCGTCCTCTTCTGCCGGATCGGGTTCAAGTGGCAGTTGGATCGGTTGTCGATTCGCCCCGATGGATCGGTGCGCAGCAATCACCATCTCTTGATCGGCTCTACCCATTTTGCCTGTCCACAGCGGTTGTGTATCTTCTCGAACGGCGCGTGCGATACCGTCAAGCATCGTTGCCAATGAGATACCGGTCTCTGATATAGTCGTCCGCTGGTAAGGGTTCACCCACTCAACGGTGCCGCCCAGGGATGCTGGCAGTTCTACAAAAATACGACTTAAAGTCTTATCTTCATTGTATTCTCGTTGAAATTCATAAGTCTGTGCTCTTCCGCCGTTTAGCAGGTCTTCATCTGTGCAAACGTTGACTGTTTCGCCGCCGGTGGCACCCTGATTTCCGTTGGTGATAATTGTGCCACGCTCGCCACAGGTCTCGAAACCGACGAGTTTGTTGCGTCCGAGACAACTATTCTTGTTCCCTACCATCGCGATGCCGAGTCCGCCGTTGTCAAAATCAACGGCGTAAAACTCAAGATTTTCTCGATTGTGATCCCGTTTCGCCCTGTCAACGTAGGGGGCAACAGGCATTGTATGTCCAATGCTACTGACTTTTGTAGGAACGGCATCCATCCGGTACCGTATTGCGGCAAGTCCATGATAACCGGTTGTAGAGAAGAGTCGATAGCACTTATGGATGTTTCCGATGACGCCTTCCTTGATGAGTTTGCAGACGAACTGTTCCAGAGGAATAAAAGGAAAGTTTTCTGAGGTCTGGAGTTTCACACCATTTTCGGCAGCGTCGGCGATCATCATATCCATCAAACCGAGTGTCGGTGCGAGTCCGGTCTCTACGTTGTGCGAGATACCGCGCCGTGAGAGGTAACAGGAGACAACATGATGCAGTGGCATAGGCACAACCACATCGCAGACATCTGGCGAGGTTTCATCAAGCATTTTCTGAACATCCGTATAGGCTTTAGTGTTGGCTTTTGCTGCACCCGCTTCTGCGGATTCCGGGTGTGCGTCACACACGGCAACTACATCAAAGGTGTCCTTTAATGTAGCGGCTGTTGACAGATGTCCTGCGCCGCGTCTACCGTGACCGATCAAAGCGTATTTTAAACGTGACATTCCGACCCTCCAACTCTTATAGCACTCACACTGGGCAGTGAAGGTGCATTAACTTTTAACAGCAAGTTTTCGGTTTGCGAGCTGCACCGGGGTTTTAACAGCAAGTTTTCGGTTTGCGAGCTGCACCGGGGTTTTAACAGCAAGTTTTCGGTTTGCGAGCTGCACCGAAAAGTTAATGAACGCACTGATAGCCGGTTGCCTCAAGACTTGCTCGGATTTTATCTATTTCGGCTGTGGACAATTGGCGGAGTGGTCGGCGCATTGTCATTGAGGGGAATCTGCCCATCAACCAGCGAGCACACTTCATCCGTTGGTGTGCATCACTGCTCGGTTCACCGAAGTTGTAGACGATCCGTGCCAATGAATCCACCTGACTGCGTGCCTTACGTGCCCCGATAAGATCGTCATTGAGTGCGGCGTGGACGACATCTACCATAAGTTCCGGTACAAAGCCAGCAAACCCGATGAGTGCTCCATCGCTACCTTCGAGCAGCGAAGCGAGCAGATACTCGTCATGGCAAGTTAAGATAGGAACATCCGGTGCAGCCTCTCTGAGTTGTTCGTAGTCCCACCGCCAGCGTGCCATGTCGCGGGTGCCCATTTTGATGCAGATAACTTGTGGGATTTTCACCATCTCCAGCATCTCTTCAAGACTGTATCCCGCTTTTGTCCACGCGGGATATTGATGAACGATAATCGGTATATCCGCGCCTTCGGCAACATCTTGGAAGTAACCGACTGCGGTTTCAGGTGTTCTACCGAAACGCAGCCAGTGATGTGCGGGCATTAAGAGGATGGCATCTGCACCGGCTTCCTTCGCTGCGAGCGCGTCGTCAATTGCCGGTAGGCTCCCTTCCGCGCTAACACCTGAGACGACTTTAACCTGATCACCGACGGCTTCAGCGGTAATCCGCGTAACTTGCTGTCTTTCGTGGAGACGAAGAGACATGATCTCGCCGGTGTGTCCGTTACAGACAACGCCTTTTATCCCCGGAACACTCGCGAGTTCCTGCATGTATTGACGCAATCCGGCTTCGTCGATTGATTCATCTTCATGAAAAGGGCAGAGCGTTGCCGGAAATACACCCGCCCATGGATGGTGCTGCCAATTCAGTTTCATATTTTATTTCCTATCGGCTATTGGCTATCAGCCATCAGTAAGGAGAAGTCTAATTTAATTTACCGATAACCGATAACTGATACCTATTCTCCTGACTGCTTTTTATTCAGAATTCCAAACGATTTTCTGATTTAATTCTATTTTAACTTGATTTTGCATGTAAAATCAAGTATTATTTTAAGTAGAAGAATTCATCTTGTGGGTATAGGTCGACTTTATAACAGCAAGATTTGGCTTTCAAGTTGCGCCAAATAGCGTCTACTGATTGTATTAATGGAGGATGTGAAGGTGAGAAAACAGAGCAGACTTAAAATCGTGGCTGCCAGTGCAATTTTGCTCGGAGGTATGGCGTTTTTGGTAGTAGCGATGACGAGAAGCACGAGTATGCGGCATTTCACACCGGCTGCGCTTGTGGCAGATGCCAGCAGCGCGGATGATCAACTGGTTCAAGTTGATGGTCTCATCGCGGAAGATAGTTCCAAGTGGGACGCAGCGAATTTTAAACTCACCTTTGCTGTACGCGACCGCGAAACCGAAGCAACGGTCAACGTGATTTACGAAGATCGGCTTAAACCGGATAACTTCAAGGATGGCGGTAGTGTTTTCGTTGAGGGTAGATACGACGCAACTCAGAACCTCGTTGTTGCGACGAAACTCATGACGAAATGTGCCTCGAAATACGAAGAGGCGGATAGTGCTGCACCTACAGATGAAATTTCATACACTTCAGAGTAAGGAATACACAACGTTTTAGCAGTATGTTCAACGACACCCTTTTAAGGAGGCGCAGAAGCGAATGACTGCGGAAATCGGACAAGCCGCTATATACCTCTCTGTGCTTTCATGTTTATGGGCAATGGGTTTCCTCGGTTTCGGGCTATGGATACGAAATGCCCGTGCTAT
Source organism: Candidatus Poribacteria bacterium (assembly GCA_965208735.1). Taxonomy (GTDB): domain Bacteria; phylum Poribacteria; class WGA-4E; order WGA-4E; family WGA-3G; genus WGA-3G. The sequence continues at coordinate 897,299 of CBDBPM010000002.1, read as the reverse complement.
TCAGAGCGGCAGAAACGCCGTTGTTGCCACCTTCATCCTTATTAGTATTGCGACTGGTGCGTTAATCTACGGTTTTGTGACTGATGACTTCTCAATGCGCTATGTATTTGAGGTCTCAAGCGCAGCACAGCCTGTTCTTTATAAAATTACTGCACTTTGGGGTGCTATGTCTGGTTCGCTCTTGTTCTGGCTCTGGCTGCTTACAGTCGGCGGTGTTATTGTCGTCTGGCAGAACTACCAGCGTAACAAACAGACGCAAGATATCTTAGCAGACTACTCCCTGATTCCGATCGCTATTGTTCAGCTTTTCTTCACCATCCTTGTAACAGGTTTAATCGACGGCATTTACAATCCACTGGCTCGGTTTCCGGTTGGACAGGTTGCTGCCGATGGTCAAGGAATGAACCCGCTTCTCCAGACCCCGCTCATGGCGATCCATCCACCGACGTTATATATCGGTTGGATTAGCCTGACGATCCCGTTTGCGTTCGCAGTTGGTGCACTTACATCTGGTAGAATCGGCAGCGGCTGGATACTCCGTTCGCGCAGATGGATGCTATTTTCATGGATTATACTGACGATCGGTATCACGCTTGGTGGCAATTGGGCATATCAAGAACTCGGCTGGGGCGGTTATTGGGCATGGGATCCTGTCGAGAACGCCTCTTTTATGCCGTGGCTCCTCGGCACCGCTTATCTACACTCTGTGATGATTCAAGAGAAGCGGAATATGCTCAAACTTTGGAACATCCTCCTTATTACCCTTGCTTTCCAATTTACACTCTTGGGGACTTTCATTACGCGTAGCGGAATTATTACATCGGTGCATGCTTTCGGCGGATCGGGTATTGGTGGGTATTTCCTGAGTTTTATTTTCGCTTCAACCGCCGGTGTCATCGGACTCATCATCTATCGTTGGAACCGGCTTAAGAGTGCGAATCGTTTAGAATCACTTCTCTCCCGTGAAAGTGCCTTTCTTCTGAATAACTGGCTCCTTGTCGGGTTAACCCTAATTATCCTCTGGGGTACGTTGTGGCCTATTGTCTCCGAGGCGATTAACGGTGAAAAGTCTTCTGTTCCTGAAGCCTTCTTCAATAGAGTTGTTATCATTCCGGGATTATTGCTGCTGTTCTTAACGGGGGCAGGTCCAATCATCTCATGGAAAAAGATTACAGCTAACAATTTCCAACGTATGTTTTTGATGCCGCTGGTTATCGGTTTAGTCGGTGGTGGGCTGACATGGGGATTCCTTGCACTCATCGGATATACTTTTCCGCTGTACTCAGTGCTCTGTAGTTTTGCTGCTGTTTTTGTGCTTGCCGCAATTTTTGCTGAATTTTATCGGGGTGCGAAACTCCGCGCGAAACGGCAAGAGACCTCCTTTGTCAACGGTTTGAATCTCCTGATCCAGCGTAACAAACGGCGATATGGCGGTTATATCATCCATATCGGCATCGTTATTCTCTATATAGGCATTATGGGGTCCAAAGGCTATTTTCTGCTTGAATCCAAAAGTATGACCCTCGGGGAATCCATGGAAGTAGGTAAGTATAAACTTACAATGATAGACTCATTTGAGAAGGAATACGCGAACTATCTCCGAAGTGGTGTTATTTTCGATGTTGAAAAGAACGGAAAACGGATAGGGACGATGAAACCCGCGATTCACGCCTATTACAGGGCGAAGCCAGATGATGAACCTACCAAGGAATCAGCCATCCATCATGTAGGTATGAATGACCTTTATATTGCCCTTGCCAACGTTCCACATAACATTAAGACAGGAGGTGTTGTGAACGTCCAAGGATATTACAACCCGCTGATTAGTGTCGTTTGGATTGGTGTTGCTGTGATGGTGTTGGGTGGAATCGTTGCGATAGCCGAGAAATCTGAACGCAGTAGAGATTCCTGATAAGCGAGGCTCAGACGATGAAAACTGAAAGATTTAAGCGCATTACAACATCTAATGAAGTTTTAATTCTTAATTTTATTTCGATTGTTGTGCTTCTCGTCGTATGTAGTTTTACGGTCACGGTGTGCGCGCAGACCGGAGCGTCTCAAGTTGCAGAATCGGAGGGCGTAAAGGATGCCGCAGTTGCGTCCGATTTAGATGAGCTGCTCACTACGGTCTACTGTTACTGTGGGTGTGTAAGAGAGACAATTGAAGTGTGTACGTGCGGCACGGCAATGAATATTGAGAACAGTTTTCGCGATCGGCTACTCGCTGGCGAAACGGTTGAACAGATTCGCACCGATTATCTTGACACATACGGACCGCAATATTATGCAGTCATGCCTGTAGAAGGTATTAACCTACTTGCCTACGCTATGCCGGTTATCATCCTTGTCGTCATTGGCGGTTTTGCCTTCGTTGTGCTCCGAAGGTTGATGCAGCGGTCTGCAACAGCGGATGCGGGTGAAACGTCGGTATCACAGGTTTCTGATGAGACTGTGAAACATGTTGAAGCTGAACTGGAAAGATATAAGCGGTAAAGTTAGACTCGGCAATTTTTCGTAACGGAATTGATTTTCACGCGTGTACTTCAAAAAGGGGTTTTTATGTCTTTTCTTCTCCTTTTATGGATGGTAATCTTTGGAGTCCTGCTACTCATTTATTTGGGATTTCCGATTTTCTCAAAAACGGGTGGGCAGTCCATTGTGTCGTCAGACGAAATTATTGAAGAACGACGACGTACCCTTTTTCACGAGCGTGAAAGCAGCTACGCAGCGTTGGCGGATCTTGATGAGGACTATGAGACGGGGAAACTCTCAGAAGCCGATTATCAGGAACTACGCGAAGAACTTTTACAAGAGACAGCGCGCGTCATCATGCAACTCGAAAATGAGTCTTTGTCGGATGTAGAAGCAGAGATTGAACGATTTAAAGAGCAACAACAACGCGGAATATAACATGTACACGAACAAATTTGATATGCGGTTGAAAACCGTACTGACTCAGAGGGGCAACTCGCAATTTGGCTCTATCACTGTCCGGTGTTTGAGCAGCCTGTTAGCGATTGCCCTGATTTTTTTCACCGTGCTCTCTGTGCCCCATGCGCAAACGGGAGAATCTGGGGACATTCAAGGCACAGTTATTGACAAGAAACTCGAAAAACCGCTCGCTTCGCATCTTGTAACCCTCACGATTCATAAGACCGACACCGTTGAGACGCAAGAAACAACGACAGATGAAAATGGAAACTACCGCTTTGCGGAATTACCACTTGATCCGAGCGTCTACTATACGGTTTCAACTGTCCATGAAGATACCGACTACACCGAGAAAGATTTGGTTCTGTCAACTTGGGTTCCGAATCTCAAGATTGACTTTGACATTGGGGCGTTTGCGAATGACAAAGCGCAAATCCATGTTAGGTCGCATAGTTTCATCATTGGACCTCCGCCTGCAGATCACGCGCCAGATGGTGCTGTCACAGTCGCTGAAGCAATTGGGATTGAAAATCTGAGTACACTCCCTTTTAGAACAACGCACGGTACGCAAAAAGTCGGGATAAATTTAACGTTGCCAAAAGGTGTTGAAGGGCTTCAACCGCATTCGCCAAACCTCACGATGGACCCTAACACCAATCAAATCCTGCTCAAAACGGCATTACCGCCAGGAGAATCGCACTTAGGTTACGAGTACATCTTTCACATTGAAAAAGGTGGGTTGGATTTATCTCGTCGTTTGAATTTTAACACGGACCGATTCTTTGTTTTTGTTCCTGAAGGTATTGGTATAGTGCCGCGTGGCAGGTTTTTCGGTGCACCGAGACGCGAACAAATCCATAACAACGTATATCTAATATATGAAAGCAATAAGGACGAGACGTTTGCGGCGGCTAAAAATATTGACTTAGCACTTAATATAAATATGGGTGCTGCTCCGGGCACCTTACCTGGACAGACATCCAATCTGGGACAGTTGATTCTTATTGCTGTCGCAGCGGCGTTGACTGGCGGATTTTTTGTAGCGGCACTTTTCAAACTCCGCGCAGCCAGCAATACTGCGGAACCTGATACGGATGATACGTCAACACCTCTGGATGCAGGATGGCTTCTTAAACTGGACCCTGACGACCGCGAACATGTGCGTCTCGCAAGGCTTGAATTTATTACGCATCTTGATGATAAGTATGAGAGGCAAGAAATCTCAGAGCGCGTCTACAAACGCTTGCGCCGAGAGCAAACGGAACGCCTCACCACACTCTTAGAACAACAAAAAAGGGGAAACAATGCATAGCAAACACCACATTGCTGATTTGATAGTCATGTTGGGGCACGTAGACGAAAATGTTCGGGATACCGCGAAGGCAGAATTGATTGCCATAGGTAAACCGGCGATTCCGCAGCTCATCGATGTTCTTACCCAAGAGTGCTGGCATATATCTGGGTATGGTGCCGAATTTTATACCCATATCGAAGAATCCGCTATCCCTGTTTATATGGAACAGATGGCGAATAACGCTTCGGAGATTTTGGCAGAAATCGGAGAGTCCACAGTCCCTAAGCTGACGGCAGAGCTCACGAGAGCCGAACGCGAGTTTTCGGAATGGTTTTATAAGTACTTACGACCCGAACAGACTGACCGTCTTATCACGATGTTGGCGTATGTTAAAAAAGGCGAGTAATGGACAACGAAAGCATTATAGTTGACTTGATAGATGATTTGTCAGAGTTGGATGACGATATCCGTGGGGCTGCGAAGGAAGAATTAGTTGCTATAGGTGAACCAGCGATTCCGCAACTCGTTGAGGCACTCGCTGATAATTTTGGTGATGTGGTTGATCAAGTTACGGATATCTTGGCTGTCATCGGTGAACCGGCAGTACCTGCGCTTGTTGATCAGATGGCGGTAGCTGAGAGGTACTACGCACTGGCTCTCGGTAATACGCTGAACCGTATCGGTGAACCCGCAATACCGGCTTTGGTTGAAGCGTTATCTGACACGCTCAATGAAGATTTCCGAGAATATGCGGTTCGTGCGCTTAACCTGATGGGAAGCACGGCAATTAGTGCGATACCTGCGTTGATTCAGGCTTTGGCGGATCCGTCAGATGACGTTCGGTCTTATGCTGCTTACGCACTTGCCAAAATGGAAGCCGCAGCAGCGGATGCAGTGCCTGCGCTTATCAATGCGCTTGATGATGAATCCGGAGAGGTCCAAAATCATGCGGCTTTTGCATTGGGTAAGATTGGAACCGCGGAAGCGAAACAGGCAGTCGAAGCGTTAATCCAAGCGTAGCGGAGGAGTTTCTATGGCAAATAAGAAAAAAGACGCTCGAAAACATGCGAATAAACTCGATGGCAAAACGTGGCTGCGATACTCGGTCTCAGTATGGAGTGATATTAGGAAAACAAAGGAGGAGATTGAACTAAAACATCCTGCTATGTTCCCCGGTATGCTTGCCAAGCGTCTTATTGAGTGCTTTACACCTCCCGAAGCCTCTTTAATATTAGATCCCTTTGCCGGGGTAGGATCTACGTTGCTTGCCGCGAAGGAGTTGGGTAAGGATGCTATCGGTTTAGAAATTTCTCCAGAATTTGCACAGCTCGCTGAAAAACGCGTAGACCAGATGCTACCATTTGCAGGAGAAACCAAGGTCCAAATCCATACTGGCGATAGTCGAGAACTTTATCAGTATGTTTCTCCAAACAGTGTGGATATGGTAGTGACATCGCCTCCGTATTGGGATATTTTGCTGCAAAAACGGACTGCGGATAACAAGGAACAACGGGATTATGGAGAAGCTTCAGCGGATTTAGGAAAGATTCAGAATTATGAGAAATTCTTATTAGAACTTCGCAAGATTTTCGAGCAAGTTTACAACGTGATGAGACCCAACAGTTACTGTTGTGTCATTGTTATGGATTTACGGAAAAAGAACCGTTTTTACCCCTACCACATTGATATTTCCCAGTTTATGCAGGAAGTCGGTTTCATTTTCGACGACCTTATAATATGGAATCGAGGGCAAGAGTACAACAATTTGCGTCCTCTTGGGTACCCGAGTGTATTCCGAGTTAATAAGGTCCATGAATTTATCTTAATCTTTCAAAAACCGCAGGATGGGGGCTTATCCAGTGAGCTTAATTGAGGACATAGACTATATTGATGCAGATGTTGCCTACCTCCTTGGATTGATCACAGCAAGAGGAAAAATCTCAGAAGATTCTGATGTCCGACGAATTATCATAGAATTCCCCTATAAGTCTCTTGAAATTGAAGGAATCTCCGCGCATTTTGATACTGATAACTCGATAAAACTTGGCTTACAAAAAATCCAAGAGCGTATCTTGGATGTAACAGGTGCTGATGTAAATATCAGTAGTACAGATAGCAGCATTACGCTTGTACTACGCTTTTTCAGGAATACGATGGTATGGCGAAACATTTTGATGCACACGCGGGAAGATACTGGATACGAACATTTTCGAGTTCCAGATATATTCTTTTCCTCAAATATCCCCACAGATTGGAAACGAGAGTATCTTAGAGGTTTCGCAGATGTTGCAGGCAATATCAGGCGGGCTAATCGTTATGTTGACGGTTCTGACCGTGTTCGTTTGGATGTCTTGAACTATCAAACCAATTGGGAAATGCCTGTTCTGCTCTGCACTTTATTAGAGGAGCATTTAAAAATACCTATTCAATTGATTACTTGGGGACATCCAAACATGGGAAGAAACTTTAGAGAACATCAAATCAACATTTTTGCTGTTCCTTTTGGAGAAATCGGTTTTTCATTTCCGCACAAACAAGCGTTACTTCAAGAATTTATAGAACATAATAAGGAACATTATCCGAAGAAAGTTTATAATCCGTGTCTCGGTAAGAAATTATTGGGCAAGCGAAAACGAAAGCCAAAGGACAGCAGGGAAAATGACGATAGACTCGACCCGAAATTAAAAGGACAACACTTTAACGCCTATTGGCAAATTTGCAAAAAACTCGGTTGTCCGCGAACACCAAAAATTCTCCAAGAAGAAGGGTGGCAGGTTGATCAGCAAAGTGCATTAGAGGAAGTCCCAGAAGATGAAATATAAATCTGAAAAGGATATGTATCCTGATGTGTGTCAATGGTTAGAGGATTTTCTAAAGGACCGCTTCCGACAGGCTGAAGTTGATGTTTATACCCTTCCCCATACCCCAATCTCCCGTTTTCTCAGTACATATAATCGTGGCAGCTTTCCCGGAGAGTGGGTCACGTGGAATATAAAAGTTGATGTTGTTGGATTTGTACATCACGCCGATAAACTGACCGATCTGGTTTTTGTAGAGTGTAAAAACACCAAACTTACGCTGGCACACCTTTCACAACTTCTGGGATATAGCCGTATTGCTCGACCCATGTATTCGTTTCTAATTTCCCCGGTAGGTTTTTCCCCATCACTTGTTTCTTTGCTTCAAGAATATCAGCGGCGCGATGTGCTGGAATATCATTGGGAACCCGGAAAGATGCCGAGGCAGGTGATTGTGGCGGAATGGGAGATGGCGACTCGTCATCTAAATAGACACACTATGATCGGAGGTGCAGGTTTGTAAAATTTGCTGTATAATGCGTTCGTTGAGGCTTAAAAAACTTGAAAAAATGAACAAAATGTAGTATAATTTAAAGAAGTAGAATGTTATACGTGTTCATGATGATTAAAAAAAAAGGTGCAAATATCGCAATGTAACTAACAAACGAATCAATGTGCTTATTTGTCCACCCATCTGATGTCGCTACGTTTATTGGACCGAACTGTGGTGTGTCTTCGGTGAATTGTGCGGTATCAGAATGGAATACGAATTATTAGAAGGGAGCCAAGATGGCAAAATACGACTTTGTAATCGCTGTAGGAGGGGCACCCGGACAGGGTATAGAAACTGCTGGCAAGAGCATCAGCCAAATTTGTGCCCGGTATGGGCTGAACGTTTTTACTTACACCGCCTATCAATCCCTCATCCGCGGCGGTCACTCCTTCCTGACTATCCGAATCAGTTCTGAACCTATTGCGAACCACGGCGACAAGATTGACCTGATTATTGCTCTGGATGCCAATAGTGTAGAGAAGCATCTACCGCATGTCTCACCCGGTGGTGCACTCATCTATAACAGCGATGATGTCAAACAAGAACCGGAACGTGATGACATCCAGTTGTGTCCTATCTCTTATAAAGAGTTGACGAATGATCCGGATAGAAAAAAGATCATGCTGAATGTGTGTGCATCCAGTGTGGCTTTACAATTGGTAGGGATAGATTTAGCAGTGCTTGAGGACATCATTGTTCTGTCACTGCTCAAACGTAAGGGGCAGGCAGTAGTGGATGCGAACATCGCCGCTGCTCGTGCGAGTTACAATTACGCTGCTGAACACTTCACCCCGTTTGAAACCCAATTTGAGAAACAAGAGACTCCATTGGCATTCGGTAGCGGTAATACCATGATGGCAATGGGAGGTGCGGCGGCCGGTGTCAAATTTTATGCTGCCTATCCGATGAGTCCATCAACAGGTATTCTCCACTGGATGGCCCCGAACGCTCGCGATCTGGGTATTATCGTCCGGCAATGTGAAGATGAAATCAGCGTTATCAACATGGTCATCGGTGCTGCACACGCGGGGTGTCGTGCGATGTGTGCGACGTCGGGTGGCGGTTTCGCGCTCATGTCGGAAGCGATTGGCAGTGCGGGCATGATGGAAATTCCGATTGTTGTTGTTAATGTTCAACGCGGAGGTCCCTCGACAGGTTTACCGACCAAAACCGAGCAGGGAGATTTATGGCAAGTTCTCGGCGCGAGCCAAGGTGATTTTCCGAAAATTGTTGTTTCACCTACCAGTATTATGGACGGATTTAATACGATACCTGAACTCTTTAACCTCGTTGACAAGTTTCAGTGCCCCGGCATGGTACTCACGGATTTGTCGCTGGCGGAAGGTCACACTACATTCGTGCCGGATGCTATCAACTGGCAGCCGGAAATTGACCGCGGGGAATTAATCACCGAACCCGGGCAGCCAGATGGTGAATATCTGCGTTACCAAATCACAGACAGCGGGATTTCGCCGCGTGCTATTCCTGGCACGCCTGGCCACGTGCACGTTGTTGCTACTGACGATCACGATGAAGATGGTGGTCTGATTAGTGATGAATTCACGAATCCGCACAAACGTCGTGATATTATGGAAAAACGGCAGCGGAAAATGGACGGTATCACTGAACTTCTCCCACCTCCGACGCTTGAAGGAGCGGAAAATGCCGAAGTCACCCTGATTGGTTGGGGATCCACGCATAGTGTCATCAGTGAAGCGGTGCAATTGTTAACCGAAGCGGGTATTGCCACGAACCATATCCACTTCAAGTGGCTCTATCCGATGGATGAAGATGCTGTCAATGCAGTGCTTGCGAAATCGGCACACGCCATTATCGTTGAGTGCAACTACACGGGTCAATTTGCTCGATTCTTACGCGGTGAGACTGGCTTTAAGGCAGATGGTCAGATCCGCAAATACGACGGCGAACCGTTTATGCCACATCATATTGTTGACGGGACCCGTGAGCTTTTAACAAGTAAGACAGACATCTATGTCCCCTACCAAGAAATTGTTGTTTAATAAAGGAGGAAGAATCAGATGGCGAAACGAGCAAGACGAGAAAAACCTATTCAAGGCGCGCCGACAGCGAGAGATTTTAAAGGTGATGTTAATCCCGATTGGTGTCCCGGTTGTGGCGATTTCAGTGTCCTTAGTGCGCTACAAAACGCTTATGCGAAAGTCGGTCGTGGTACTCATGATCACCTGACTGTAAGCGGGATCGGGTGTTCTTCTAACCTCCCTGGCTATATAAGAACTTATGGCATGCATACCCTGCATGGTCGTTCACTTGCTGTGGCGACGGGTGCTAAATTTGCGAATCACGAGTTGAATGTTGTTGTCACCGGTGGTGATGGTGATGGTTACGGCATCGGCGGTAATCATTTCATTCATACGATGCGCAAAAATATTGATCTCCTCTACGTTGTCATGAATAACGAGACGTATGGCTTGACTGTCGGACAAGCCTCACCGACCACTGTGATAGGCGAACAGACGAAAAGCACTCCGTTCGGTAATTTAGAGTCTCCTTTGAATCCGGTTGCAATGGCGATTGTCTCTGGCGCGACTTATATTGCAAGAGCGTTTAGTTCGGAACGCGCGGAACTCGCGGAATTGATGTATAACGGGATGCAACACAAAGGATTTGCGTTCATTGATGTTATCAGTCCTTGTGTGACCTGGAAGAAGGAGAAAATGAAGATTTTCGATTATTGGAAGGAGCGCGTTCAGGGTCTTGAAGATCATGACACAAGTGACAGAGCCGCTGCACTTGCGCAAGCGGTCAAGACGGGTCATGAAACGCAGCTTGGATTGTTCTACCACGATACAAGCCGCCAGTCATTGGATGAAATGGAACCTGTTTTAAAAAACGGACCTATAGCACATCAACCGCTTGGCATCAGCACAGAACAAGGCAATGCGATTATCGAGAAAATGATGTAAAGATGAACGGAGGCGATGGGTCATTGTGCTCGTCTATCCGTTTGATCTGTGATATTGGCTGTCGGGGCGGGTTTTATCCCGCCCACTGCCTTTTTTATTGCCTACTACGGGGTCGTTCACACCATGCGTCTTCGTGCTTCCCAACTCACCAAAAACTTCGGGCATCGCTCAATTGTCAAAAACGCCACGCTTTCGGTTAACCCTGGAGAGGTGGTTACGATTTTTGGACCCAACGGTGCTGGTAAAACGACGCTCATCAAAATTCTCGCTACCCTCCTGAAGCCGACATCGGGGGCACTTGAGATTGAAGGCAGGGACGCAATTGCGGATTATTCAGATGTGCGTAGCACGCTGGGGGTCGTTATCCATGAGGTGCTTGCTTATCCGGCGTTCAGCCCGTACGAGAATCTCAAGTTTTTTGGACGGATGTACGGCGTTGAGCAGTTAGAGCACCGCTGTATAAGGCTTCTTACCGAAGTCGGTTTGCAACGTTTTGCCCACGAACCTCTCCATATCTTCTCACGCGGCATGACGCAACGTTTTATGATTGCCCGAGCGCTGCTGCATCATCCTTCAGTGTTACTACTCGACGAACCCTTCTCAGGATTAGATGCTTCTGCCAAGCAGTTTGTCTTAGACCGCATTGCCCAAGAACAACAAAGCGGCAAAGGTATTGTGATTACGACACATAATACGGAGTTGGGCTATCTCGTAGGCACAAGGTTCTTCTTTATGATAAATGGGGAATTGGCGGAGATCGCAGAAAAAGATGAGGTTGCGGCAGAGACATTACTGCTTATGTATGAGGAGAGATTGCTGGGTGCTGCTCCGAAGCAGTAATGGACGCTATCTTCTGAATTGAGGCAAACATGAAGGCACTTCGTCAAATTGGTGCGTTGATTCGCAAGGATCTTAGGTTTCAATTCCGTTCAAAGGAGACACTTGTATTAGTCTTTGTCTTCAGCATATTAGTTGTTCTCATTTTCGCCTTTGCGTTTGGTCCGATTTTCCCTGAAAAGGGAGAACGTGGCAAACTAACTGCGAGTGTTCTTTGGGCAGCATTCGTTTTCGCGGGGATTATTACCTTGAACCGCTCATTCACAGCAGAACGTTTGCACGGTGCTTTGCACGGCGTTCGGCTTACGGGTGTCGATGCGAGCAACCTCTATATTTCCAAAGTTGTTAGCAATGTCATTTTTCTTTTCCTATTGGAAATTGTCATAACCCCCATCGCACTGCAATTCTTAGATTTGCTTGATGTAGTGACGCTGGGCATATTACTGAAACTTTTCGGCGTACTGGGTATCGGTACGCTCGGATTTTGCGCTGTTGGTGTACTGTTAGCGGGCATGTCCACAAGTACAAGCGGCGGCGAAAGCCTACTCTCCGTCATTCTACTCCCGGTTGTTATTCCAATTATTATGGGTGGTGCGAAATGCACCGTTTCGCTTTTGGTGACCGGTGAGTTAGATAACGGATTTTGGTTCAATTTGCTTATCGGATATAGTTTAGTCTTTTTTGCATCCGCGTACCTACTTGCGGGTGCTGTTATTGAAGAATAGCGTGTCAATCATCAGTCGTCAGTTGTCAGTTGTCGGTTAAGATCGACTTGATTGTGTTAGACGCAGTGAAATTTAGACCCAGAAACCAACTTTTACCTTCAAAAGGAGAAATGTTTTGTCAGAAATTATCCATATCCATGCACGCGAGATATTGGACTCGCGTGGTAACCCGACAGTCGAGGTTGACGTTAATTTAGCATCAGGTGCCTTCGGACGCGCCGCTGTTCCTTCTGGTGCATCTACAGGTGAACACGAAGCGGTTGAACTGCGCGATAAGGATGCTGACCGTTATTTGGGAAAGGGTGTTCAGAAAGCGGTTGAAAACGTCAATACTGTTATTGCGGCTGCCCTCGTGGGCGAAGAGGTCTTTGCACAAAACGAGATTGACACCGCTATGTGCGAACTTGATGGCACAGAAAACAAAAACCGTCTCGGTGCGAATGCTATTTTAGGTGTCTCCTTGGCTGTTGCGAAAGCGGCTGCAGATGAATTGGCACTCCCGCTTTATCGTTACATTGGTGGTGCAAATGCGAAAGAGCTTCCTTTGCCGATGATGAATATCCTGAACGGTGGTTCTCACGCCGACAACAACGTTGACATCCAAGAGTTTATGGTGATGCCCGCAGGCGCAAAGAGTTTTGCCGAGGCACTCCGCATGGGTGCGGAAATCTTTCATAGTCTCAAGGCAGTCTTACAGGCACGGAATTGCAACACCGCAGTCGGCGACGAAGGCGGGTTCGCACCGGATTTAGGCTCTAACGAAGAAGCCATCGCGGTGATCATTGAAGCTGTTGAACGCGCGGGTTATGCGCCGGGTGATGATGTGCTCTTAGCGTTGGATGCCGCCTCAAGTGAATTTTACAATCGAGATGCTGGCACCTATGAATTAAAAGCGGAGGCACAGCCGACTAAATCGCCTCAAGAGATGGTTGCTTTTTACACCGAACTCTGTGAGAAATACCCGATCATCTCGATTGAAGACGGCATGGATGAAAACGATTGGGAAGGTTGGAAGCATCTGACCGAGGCGATCGGCGATAAAGTTCAACTCGTCGGCGATGACCTTTTTGTCACCAATACGACTCGTTTGGAACGAGGGATTGAGGAACAGATCGGCAATTCTATCCTAATCAAAGTCAATCAGATTGGCACCTTGACAGAGACGCTTGATGCCATTGAACTCGCACGACGTTTCAACTACACGGCTGTTGTTTCACATCGGTCGGGTGAAACGGAGGATACGACTATTTCTGATCTGGTTGTTGCGACGAACTCTGGACAGATAAAGACGGGGTCGCTCTCCCGTACCGATCGGGTCTGTAAATATAACCAACTTCTCCGCATTGAGGAAGAACTTGGAGATAGTGCCATTTTTGCTGGGGAGAAAGTTTTCTATAATTTGGCAGCTCTCCGTTAAATGCTTGCATTCATAGGATTTACGGACCCCACCAGTAGGTGCGGTTTGATGAAGATAAAAAATTAATTCGGTAATTTTCTGAAGATACCCGGTGCGGTTGCAAACCGCACCTACCGGGCTTAGGAAAAAGAGGACACCTTATGCGCGTTTTGCGCCCTATCCTATTCCTGATTGCTGTCGCTTTACTCGTGGTCAGCGTCAGGCAATTTATGAAAGGTTATAACGATTGGCAGGAAGCACAGATCGCTGAGGAAGCCTATCGCGCTGAGATACGGGAATTGGAGGCTAAGCGCGATCAGCTAAAGCAGCGTGTCGAGATGCTGAAGAATGACGAACTAACAAAGGAACGGCTCGCCAGAAAACGGCTCGGCTACATTCGATCTGGTGAACACAAGTTTAAAGTGGTTAAGCCTGACGCTGTTGAGTAATTCGTTACTGCCCTTAAATTTTTCTTGCTTTTTTTGTCTACGCTGCTATAATGGAACCGAATTTTGCATGGCAGGCAACAGCACTTGTTGTGTTGATAATGCCCACCTATTATTCAACTTATTTTATTAAACATTCAAAAGAAGGAGAAAAGAGAATGGCAGGAATGATTCCGACAATTAGTTCCGGGGTTTCAGGACCGCTCGGTGTGTTACATCTCCCCCGATTCTGGTCGAAAGTGTTGATGGATTCTAAAGGTCAACTGCATGAAGACTACCCGGCATGCGGCGCGGGTTTTGATCAGATGGTATTAGATGGACTCGGACTGGACAAAGATGCTACGCTGGCGTATATCAGCGACAATTCACCGACTTATCCACAGTTTGAAGCGTGGGTTTCGGAAAACGGAAGTTTTGACCAAGCGGCAGTTGATAAACTGAACGGTGCAATTGCGGGCTATGATCACGATGACGATACCCGCGGAGGCATCCTCGGTGCAAGCGGTATTGACGACGACGGTTCTATTTTAGATGCTGTTAATCTCAACAACCTTGATGACTGGTATGAACTTCACGCCAGTTTGGGTTAGACTTTTAAAAATCTTCATGTAGGTGCTATTTCCAAGCCTGCCTACATGAAGATTCTCTCTATAATTCCTTCCGTTTCACAAACACTATCTATCAGCCTCCGTTGTCAATTCAATTGCTTTACCTGTTGCAGAAGATTCAAGTCCTGCAAGTAGGATTTCAGTGACATGCCGCGCCGTATACACATTTGAGAGTGGCGGTTGTGTGCCTTCACGGATATGTTCTGCGAAGTGTGCATGCATACCACTCGGTGCAGCATCTGAACAGTCAATGGCTTTGACATCTACTGGCGCGTGCTCACGCGTGTAAGAAGTTGGTGTCAATTGGCTGAGTGTCGCGCCATCTTTACCGGGCATTGTGAACTTGCCTGCTGTGCCGTGTACACTCGCTTCACCGGTGCGTGCTGGATCACACCAACTCGTCTCCGCTGTGACAATTCCACCGGATTGCATCTCAAGCACAAGCGTAGCGACATCCTCTAATTCGGTCGGTTTGTCGAAGGTAGAAACGAAGCCGGTTACCCGTTTGAAGGTGCCGAGCATCGCGACGAGGCCGGAGACAGCATAAACACCCATATCAAAAAGCGCGCCGACACTTGCCTGTTTCGCATCAAAGAACCATAGATCGTCGCCGGTTTCACCGAAGATGTCTCGAATCTCTGCGTAATAGATTTCAGGTCCGCCGTGGCTGCTCCGCATTCTCGCCCCGGACACGCGTCCGATCGCTTCTTCAGCGATTAATTGGCGAATTTTGTAGATAGCGGCGTTGAAATGCGGGAGACACATAACTGTTTTACCGCTGGCTTCGGCTGCTTCGACGAATTGATTTGCTTCGTCCATCTCGCCGCAGAGCGGTTTTTGCATGAGTACATGCTTACCTGCTTCCAACGCCTTGACACCCCACGAGACGTGCAAGGGGTGTGGGGTACCGACAAGAATAGCATCAAGTGCATCATCAGCAATGATTGCGTCGTAATCCTGTGTCCAGCGGGGTATGTCGAATTCTTGACATTGATGTTTGAGTCGGTGTTCGCGTCTACCGCCGATGACACTAATTTCAAAATCGGTGCCTTGTGCGAGATCGGGGAGATGCATTCGGCAGACAATGCCGCCTGCACCGATAACGCCAAGTTTGAATTTCTGCATTTTTTTAATTTTCCTTGCGGTTCGGTTAGAATAAATGATTAATAACGTTGCCTTCCGTATATCTGAAGAAACACCCAAGCAAAAACACCGTCCATTTCATTACGGACTACGTTTTCTTTTGAACGGTTAGACCTTCAAAAACTTATGGACTACATGGGAACCCCGTTTTTGCCGACATCAGGAACGGAGCGGTGGCAAACGTTTCAAGGAAACGTTGCGATAGGCAACAGGACCATGGTCACCTTGCAGCAACAATGGACCAGTAGCGGCTTCATCTTCGACCATGGCACCGCGCGTGCAGCCTACTACCTCAACGTCTTCATGGATGATCTGTCCATTCCAGACGATTTTGACGAAGGTAGCGTTGGCAGTCTTATTACCATCGGCATCAAATTTTGGTGTGCGGAAGGTGATGTCGTAGGTCTGCCACTCCCCTGCGGGTTTACTGGCATTGACACGTGGTGGTACGCCGTCTACCGGTTGATTGTTGATCCAACGACAATATACGCCGCCACAGGTGCCATAATTAAGTTCTGTCGCACCCCAACTGTCCAATATTTGGATTTCGTATCTGCCCATAAGATAAACGCCGGAGTTGGAGCCTTGTGAAACCAGAAATTCCACGTGGAGTTCACAATCGCCGTATTCTGCTTCGGTGTAGATGTCGGCGGTACGTCCTGTCGGACCGTTGTAAAAAATCCCTTCGCCGGTTGTTGTTGCGAGCAGTTTCGGATCATCTGGATTGAGGGTAACACTGCCAGCGGCATCCCATTCATGCTGTGGTGCACCGCCTCGTGCGAGCCAGCCGTCCATGTTTTTGCCATTGAAAAGGTTTATTCCATTTTCGGATTGAGACATCAAGATCCCTCCAATTTTTTAGCGAGTCTTGCAAAATGTTAAGAGAATAGTTCACAGGTTTTCTGCGCTAAAAGGTGTTGACATATTTGGGCAGATAAGGTATGATATTTACTATCAAGGGCTGTTTAGTGAGCGACATAGCCCAACGACTTAAAAAAGAAATTGTACAAGGACAATAAAAATTCATGAAACAGGTTTTCTTATTTTTAGGGTTATCCGTACTGATGGGAACGATTGCCCTTTTTGCGCTCTATGGCTACGATACGGTCGGGACACTCCATGCAGCACCTGTAGAGAATGACACATCTGATACAATAACACCCTTTGCTGAAGGCTGCAATAAGTGTCATGGGAGTGAACCTGCCTACCAAGAGTGGCAACACGCCGGACACTCACATGCTCTTGTGAACCTGATTGAAGGTCCGTATGAGGTGCAGACATCCTGCCTGAGCTGCCATTCCGCTGGTTACGAAACCTTTAGCGAGCGGGTCTATCCGGGACATACCTATAACATAGAGACAGCGGTGAATGCTGTTTCTTGTTCTACGTGCCATTCCCACACGAGCAAATTGGAACACTTATTGGTGCAACCCGCGAAAAAATTGTGTGTCAGCTGCCATAAAATGGACTGCGGTTGTGCGGGTGCTGGCATCGTTCACCAATCCCAATCGGAGATGTTCCTTGGACGAGAGGGTGCTGGTGTGAAACGGATGCCGTCGCCGCACGTGCGCGTCATGAAGAAGCGGTGTGTACAATGCCACATGGCAAAAGAGGATCCTGAGGCGGTTGCGAAACACGGTGGACATACATTTGTCGCCGAGTTGTCGGTATGCAGTACTGCGGGTTGTCACGATAGTGTGGATAACAGCATGGAGACGAAGTTACCGCAATACCGTGCGGAGATAGAGGCGAAGATGCAAGCCGTCAAAACGATGCTTGACGCTGCGCCCGACAAAACTTCGCAGGACTATCTGGACGCAAAACTGAACTACGACATGGTTAAAGGCGATAGCGGGTATGGGCTTCACAATATGCCATACGCGAATGCGCTCCTTGATTATAGTCTTTCACTCAAGAGCAAGCTTGAATAGTGAATAAGGCACATCCGCGCTGTACGGGTCTGTCTGTTGTTATGCCTCCGAGTTGAGTGTGGCGCGCAGTGGTACATCTTGGTCCTTCGGTATATAGTAACTGAGCGGGTCACTGACAACTCCGATTAATTGCTTCTGAATCGGGTTGCATTTGGCAACAAGTTCGTCAGGCATCGTGATATAATCCATCGGTTTGACCCAACGATAGGCGTATCCCATGAAGATGGTTTTGCGTGGCATGCCGGACCAGTTGTGTCCGATCCCGTGCCATGTGCGTTGTTCAAAGAGGAACGCGTCTCCGGCGTTGACGTTCATAGAAATAGCACCGCGTGCCGAACCTGTATCTGGGTCAGTTGCCGGTCTGCCTGACAACCGATTACTTCCGGGTACAAGGACTGTTGCGCCAGAAGCCGGATCGGATTGGTCGCTGATGGCGTAGGCGATCTTAAGCATGATGCGAGGGTGGGGTTCCTGCATCTCACTATGTGACGTGCCACCGTCTCGGTGCAAGCCGATTCGGTTCTTTACCTCGTCAGGCGGTTCTTCTTTAGAAGGTAGCACAATCAGATGGGACGTGATCATCTGGACGTTCCAATTCAGTACGCCGTAGGCGAGCGGCACGGTCTTCTGCCAATCAAGGAGTTGGAGGAACGCTTCGTGGTGCGTGATGCAGTTACGAAGATTCAACTTACCGCCTGCTTCAAGATTCCCCGCGGCTTCTTCTTTGGCGTAAACTTCGTCAACAGCGGCATCAATTTCCGCGACGACATCGGCGGGCAAGGCGTTTCTAATTAAGAGATAGCCGTTGTTTTCGACAAATTCCTTGTCTTGTGGTGTAAAGACTGCTGCTGCTTCCTTAAGATCTGTTGTCGTATCCATAGAGTTTATCCTTTAATGTGCTGAAAATAACCTTGATCTGCTGTTGAGATTCAAATCATTTTATGTATTATACAAGACATGCCGAAAAAATTTCAAATCAATTTTATTTTTTTGTAGGCGCAAAACGAAATATTCAAATATGACAGAAAATGCAAGGCAACCTGAATCCGGTGCACCCCACTTTCCAAGTGGGGGATATGATACGGCGGCAAAAAGCGTCATTCAAAGGGAGCCGAACGACTTAATCAGATTTAGCCTCGGCACACCGGATGCTGAGGTTATCCGGATTCTCGAAACAGAACAGCCGACAGTGAATTGGTATCGTGCCGATAGTTTCATACACGCCAACGTCCGTGGTAAAGAAGTTATCGTGCATCTTGAGCTTCAGACGTACGATAGTACAGAGATACCAATGCCGCGCCGCGTAGCAGGCTATGTTGGTTTAGGTATTCGTACATTTGGAATGCCTATCTATTCGCATATCATCTATTTCCATCCGAATGCGGGTCTCAATGATCCGGGAGAATACGTCCAAGACGGGCCGGAGTATGAGATTACCATCAAATACAAGGTTATCAGACTCTGTGAAATAGAGGGGCAAGACATTCTGGATGCGAAGTTAAAAGGACTCATCCCGTTTGCACCGTTGATGAAACCGCCGGAAGAGATGGGTTCAAAAGAATGGTTGCGGCACTGTGTTGAAGTTGCCGAGACTATCCCTATGGATGCGGCAGATAAACCTAATTATCTCGCCTCCATGGCTATCTTATGTAATGTCATCTTTAACTTTGATGACATTCGTGAAATTATACCGGAGGAAATCCTGATGCAATCAGATGTTGTCCAATACTTCAAAAAACTGGGCATTGAACAAGGCATTGAACAAGGCGCGCGGGAAAGCATCATTGAAGGTATTCTTGAAGCACTGGAGGTTCGATTTTCTGCCAAAGATGTGGAAAAGTTGAAGCCAATGCTTGAAAGTGTTGAAACCCTGCAACGTCTCAAAGAATTGCGTCGTGAAGTTTTACGAACGTACAGCCTTAAGACCTTCGCTCAAATGTTGGAAAATGGCGGCGGGGTCGAGCCGTAACGATGCAGAGTTTTTCTCAACAGTCATTGAGATAATCTTTAACGAAAGCTCCGATTTGATTTTTATTTTCGAGCCCATAAACGTGTCATGGAGAGGAAGCACCCCGCAATTTGAAAAGCGAACTGACTTCAGAACCTTATAGATTCAGAAAACCTTCCGAACAAAATAGTCGAAGCATTAAGTTTGGCGCGTCATGGCGAGCGATTCTACTCGGCACGCTCCTTATCATCCCGAACATGTACTGGATTCTGGACTCTGCCGGGCAAGGGTATCCTACGACTATTTCTCTCTATTTTAACGTCATTTTCTGCGTTTTTGTTATCACAGGTGTTAACCTCGTCTTGGTCCGGGTTGCTCCTGGGATCGCTATGCAGCAGGGTGAATTGCTGACGGTTTATGTCATGCTGGCGATCGCTTCTTCGCTGGCAGGGCACGATGTACTTCGCGTCCTGATTCCGATGATTCCGTATGCGTTCTGGTACGCAACACCAGAAAATGACTGGGCAGACCTGTTTCATCGGTATATCCCGGATTGGATGGCTGTCAAGGAGAGGCTTTTTTTAACAGAGTATTATCGCGGTGAGACGACCCTTTACGAATGGGAAACCCTACAAGGTTGGCTGACGACAACGGTCGCTTGGGGCGGCTTCCTATGCGTGATGGTATTCCTCATGGTGTGTATTAATAGTCTTGTTCGGAAACAGTGGACAGAGCACGAGAAACTGAGTTATCCGATCATTCAGTTGCCGCTTGAATTGACAAGCGGCGGTAGAACGAACCTGTTAACGAACAAGATGATGTGGCTTGGGTTTGGGATCGCAGGTGCAATTGATATCCTCAACGGGCTTCACTATCTTTATCCGAATGTGCCGAGTTTGGGTGGGAGACTCTACGATTTGCGTCCGTTCTTTACACAGAAACCGTGGAGTGCGGTGGGTTGGACACCTGTCGCTGTGTTTCCGTTCGCAGTGGGTATCGCTTTCTTTATACCGCTGGATCTGTCATTTTCATGCTGGTTTTTCTATCTTTTTTGGAAGGTAGAACGCGTCTTTGGAGATGCTTTAGGGGTGCGGGGTATGCCGAATTTCCCGTTCACGGATGAGCAATCTTTCGGTGCGTATCTCGGTTTGTTTGTTATCGCGATTGTAGCGACGCGGAAGCACCTCGCACAAGTTGGACGTAAGTTATTTAGAAATGACCCACGCGTTGACGATTCTGACGAACCGATGTCCTATCGGGTGACGGTGTTAGGACTTATCGCAAGTATCATCTTTATCGTCGGGTTCTGTAAAACGGCGGGTATGTCTATCTGGGCAATTCTTGTGTTTTTCGGCATCTATTATGCGATCTCTACCGCGGTAACTCGGATGCGCGCAGAACTCGGTTCGCCGGTCCACGACCTACATTTCATTGGGCCCGATGAGATGATGCCGCGTATCTTTGGAACGCGTCTGCTCGGTCCACACAATTTGACGATAATGGCGTATCTGTTCTTTTTCAACCGTGCTTACCGTGGCCATCCGATGCCACACATCTTGGAGGGATTTAAGTTAGCGGAACGGACTGGAATTTCTAATAGAAGGTTGTTAATCGCGATGTGCATTGCGATTGTTATTGGCACATTTGCTTCTTTCTGGGCATTCTATCATATCTCTTACATTGAAGGCGCGCGCGATTGGTTTGCGGGGAGACCTTTCAACCGACTGCAAAGTTGGCTGACTTCGCCGAGGGCTCCAGATGTACCAGCGATTGTAGCGATGTGTATCGGTTTCCTGATTACCGGCTTTTTGATGGTGATGCGGATGCGACTTTTTTGGTGGCCTTTTCACCCAGCGGGGTTTGCGATCTCCAGCAGTTGGTCGATGAATGTATTTTGGTTCTCGATTTTGGTGAGTTCTGTCATCAAATGGATTATTCTTCGGCACGGTGGTGTGAGTGCGCACCGAAAACTTATTCCGTTTTTTCTCGGTCTAATCTTGGGTGAATTTATTGTCGGCAGCGTATGGAGCCTGATAGGGATTACGACGAACCAACCGATGTACCGGTTCTTATTTTAAAGCAAAGGAGAAAATTGGATGATTCGTGAAGCAATTCAGCAGGTTATGGCGGGGAAAGCCTTAACCGAAGCAGAGATGATTGAAACGATGAACGAGATCATGGAAGGTGAGACGACAGACGCGCAGATCGCCTGTTTTCTAACTGCGCTGCGGCTTAAAGGTGAGACGATAGAGGAGATTACGGGGGCGGCACGCGTTATGCGTGACAAAGCCACGCCTGTTCCGACGAAGCATCCGTTGGTTGTTGACACGTGTAGCACTGGTGGTACAGGTCTGAGTCTTTTCAACATCTCAACCACTTCCGCTTTCGTTGTTGCAGGAGCCGGTGTGCCAGTCGCGAAACATGGAAACCGAGGTGTAACACGGCAGAGCGGCAGCGCGAATGTACTGATGGCGTTAGGCGTGAATATTGAAATTAGTCCTGAACACGTTGGGCAATGTATTGACGAAGTCGGTATCGGTTTTCTATTTGCCCCGGCACTGCACGGTGCCATGAAATATGCCATCGGACCGCGGCGTGAGATCGGTATCCGAACTATTTTTAATGCGTTGGGTCCGCTGACGAATCCGGCAGGCGCGCAGGCACAGGTGCTTGGCGTTTATGCACCGGAACTCACGGAGACTCACGCCAATGTGCTGAACAACCTTGGATGCAAACACGCCTTTGTCGTACACGGGGATGACGGTTTAGACGAAATCACGACGACCACGGCCACGCGCGTCTCGGAGCTGCAGAACGGCACTGTCAAGACTTACACGCTTGATGCAACGGCGTTCGGAATTCCGAACGCGGCATCTGCCGCGCTCTTAGGGGGTAGTCCCGAAGAGAATGCTGAGATTACGGTCAATCTCTTGAAAGGTGAAAAGGGACCCAAGCGCGATATTGTTGTGCTGAACGCTGGTGCCGCGATTGTTGCGGGTGGGAAAGCGGATAATCTTGGAACCGGTATTGAACTTGCAAACA
Organism: Candidatus Poribacteria bacterium; assembly: GCA_965208735.1. Lineage (GTDB taxonomy): Bacteria > Poribacteria > WGA-4E > WGA-4E > WGA-3G > WGA-3G. The sequence goes on along the minus strand of CBDBPM010000002.1, from coordinate 874,702 downwards.
GATCCATTGATTCAGGTACAGCATTGGCGAAGTTAGAGGGACTCAAGTCAGCGTCGAATAATTAGCCTATTACGGATGAGGGATAACGGATTGATATTAGATACGATCATCGCACATAAACAGAAGGAACTTGCAGCAGACCAGGAACAGGTACCGCTCGCGAAGTTGGAAGATCAGATTTCAAGCCTTCCACCGACGCGGGATTTTCGGGGTGCTATCACAGGTCGCGGGACCGTTAAACTTATCGCAGAGGTAAAGAAAAAGTCGCCCAGTAAAGGTATTATCCGCGAAGATTTCCATCCGGTGTCGATCGCCGAAACCTACGTGAAAAATGGGGCGGCTGCTATTTCTGTGCTTACAGATAAACATTTTTTTGCGGGTGAACTCGACTATCTGCGCGCGATTCGCGACACTGTTGATGTGCCGTTGTTAAGGAAAGATTTCACGATTGATCCGTATCACATCTACCAAGCGCGTGTCGCCGGTGCAGATGCTATCCTGTTGATTGTAGCGGCGTTGACTGCATCACAGTTACAGACGTTCATGGAGGTCGCAGCGTCGTTGTCGCTGGCGTGTCTGGTGGAAGTACATACGCGTGAAGAATTGGCGATTGCGTTGGACGTAGAGGCGCAGATTATCGGTATCAACAACCGCGATTTGCGCACATTTCACACGGACATTGCGACAACATTTCAGTTACGCGAAGAGATCCCCGCGGATAGGGTTGTGGTGAGTGAAAGTGGTATTTATTCGCGTGAAGACGTAATGCAGCTGCAGGAAGCGGGTATCCATGCGATGCTTGTTGGTGAGTCGTTGATGCGGAGTCCTGACATTGGAGAACAGGTTCGACACCTTTTAAACTATTAAAGTGGCTGTTAGCCGTCAGCAGTTGGCTTTCAGCGGGTCCGCTGATGGCTGTTTTGTGAATGAATGTTGCTTGTGGGAATTATAGAGAAGTAACAGTAATACCGTGGCGTTTTAGGAGGGCAGTGGTTACGCCGTCGCCGGTTGTGAGTGTGCCTGAGAAAGTGCCGTCGTAGATGTTTCCGCATCCGCAGGACGGACTCCTTGCTTTGAGAATCACATGTGTTGCCCCATGCGATTGCGCAACGTGTAAGGCGTGATGTGCACCCTTTAAATATGCCGCAGTCACATCTGTCCCATCAACAGTCATGACTTTCGCCTTACCGTTTAGGACATCATCCCCATCGCCGCCGACAATCTCTGCGGGAGGACGCGGCGTTGGCAACCCACCTGCCTCTTCCGGACAGACTGGGATCAGTTCGTCCGTCTCTTTTTGCTTTATGGCTAATTCGTTTCGGCTGTCGCCACCGTCGTATCGGCAGCGAACGCCTAAAAGACAAGCACTAATCACTACTTTCATAATGTAAAGCTAAGACAAATTGTGCCTTAATGGCACAATTTCCCGTAATCCCTCAAACTGATTCATGATTAATTTAATCTCACCGGCTTTCAGCTGCAAATAGGTATCCTCTAACTGGTTGAGTATCGCATGTAGCAGCGAAGCACGGCAGACTTCGGGATTTTGATCTTCGGAACGTGCAGACGCTATCCGCACAGAGGTTGCGATTTCACGCAGTTCAGGCGGAAAATCCTCCAAAGCGATATTGACATTCACGCCGAAACCTAAAACAAAAAATGGGTGCTGCTGATCGTCATAGGTGAGTTCTGTTAGTACCCCTGCCACCTTTTTCTTTTTAATACGGACATCGTTGGGCGGCTTAATCCGTGCATCAAGTCCGTGTGTTGTCTGAAGTGCGCGTGCAATCGCGATTGCCCCAACGAGATTCGGAAGTGCGACTTGGTCGCGTAGGAGTCGGTGTTTCAGCACAACTGATACGAGAAGACACTTTCCGAGTGGTGCCTCCCATTTTCTGCCATATCTGCCACGACCTGCGGTTTGATGTTCCGCAATTACGAGTGTTCCCTCCGCTGCGCCTGCTTTTCCACGTGCAATAGCAATATCATTGGTAGAGGCAACTTGATGGTGATGCTCAATCTGGCATCCGATAAAATTAGTCTGAAGCGTTGCACCGAAACACTTAATATCCATAGGCACTACTGGCGCAGATGTTTTTCTGCCTCAATTTTCCACTGCTCTGGCGGATTGAGTTCGAGGAAGCGTTTCCACTGTGCCTTCGCCTGCTCGCTTTTTTCCGTATATTCATACATCAAGGCGAGGTTATAGTTGGCAGTCAAGTTGTCCGGTTCGAGTTGTATCACACGTTCAAACTGTTCCGCAGCTGCGCCGAGTAGATCCATACTGAAGAGGTTATTTGCATAACTCAGCAGCGTTGGTACATGCGTGTCGTCTAAATCGATCGCTTTCTCTAAAGTCTCTTTTGCCCTATTGTAATCCAAGGTATGCGCATAGTAAAGGTCGCCGAGGCGTTGGTACGTCTTGGCAGCGATGTCGTCCCCTTTTTCAGCGGGTTGTTGAATGAGGGCGGCTTCCGCTTCGTAGTATTTGATTGCCTCCTTCCATGCCTGCTCCCATTCTGCGATTTTTCCGAGATGTAGGTGGACGCCTCTATATTTTGGCGCGTAAGAGCGCATATTTTTAAATGCCTCTTTTGCGAGATTGTGTCTGTCGATTTCGAGGTAAATGATACCGATCTTATAGTTCGCCTCACGGTTTTTGGGTTGGAAGAGAGCCACCTGTTTGAAATCCTCTAAGATTTGGCTGTAGCGATAAAGCGTTTTGCCAATCTGTCTATAGCGAAGTGTGAGCATTCCACGGTAGAAGTAGGCATCTACATAGTCTGGGTTCAGGGCAATCGTTGTGGTGTATTCCGTAACAGCCATTTCAGCGTGTTTATGATAGTCCTCTCCGAGCGTTTCAGCGTGCCGGTCGAGCAGGCGTGCGTAACTGTAGTGCCAATCGAAGTTATCAGGATTGTAATGATTTGCCAATCCGTAGTATCGGAGTGCATTCTCGCGTTCATCCCGTTTATTTTCTATCTCGGGTTGCAAGCTGCGCTTTTCAAAGATAACGGCGAGGAGATGGTGGATTTCAGGGTGTTCGGGTTCAATTTCCAATGCGGGTTGATAGACGCGCAGAATGTTATCCTCATCGTTGCGTTGACGATAGATTGCCCCGAGACGGAAAAAGGGTTCAACTTCTGTTGCCTTAATCCCTTGCATCGGGGTTTGTAGGCTACGCCCGATGTCGCTTTCAATTAAGGTCGTATCAAGCGTGATTGTTTTCTCGTAATGGACGATGGCGTTGTCTATCTCACCGTTTTCTTCAAACAGAATTGCTGCGTGGTAATGTGCTGCGACATCATCAGGACTCAACCGAATAGTTTCGAGGAATGCTGGTAAGGCATCGTTGGGCTGCTTTAGCGAAAGGTAGGACAGTGCGAGAAGATAGTGTGCTTCAGTGGTTTCAGGCGCGATCTCAATAAGTCGCTTTAGGGTATCAACTGCCTGCTGATGTGCCTCGCGTCCACGGTAGATGTGCACCATTTTGAAAAGCACATCCGGTCGTTGTGGGTCTAATACCAGCGTGCGTTCATAAAAAGTAATCGCGCTGTCTGCATCGCCGCTTGCTTCGTAGCTTTGCCCAAGGAGATAGGTGGCACTCACATCTTCAGGAAATAGCAGAAGGTGAATATTTAGAGGCTCAATGGCATCTTGATAGTTTTCTTCATCGAAAGCACGCTGTCCCTGCACGATGAATCTGTCCGCTAACTCTGGATTCAGTGCCAATGCGCGTTTAAAGTAACCTACTGCTGTGTCTATATCACCCTGTTGGTGGTGGAGTTCACCAAGTTTAAAATAAGCATCGATGAAATTGCCCAACGGGAGTTCAACTTGCAGGCTTTCAATATGGGCTTGCAAGCTGCGCCCTTGTGTGTCCGCCTCAATTATTTTAATCGTTTTCTCATAATGTTGGATGGCGTTTTCGGTGTTGCCTGCATCGGTTTCAACCATGCCAGCATAAAAGGAGGCGCGCGGATCGTCGGGAAGGACGAACATCGCTTTCTCTATCATTGGCATTGCTTGATCTGGGGTCATCAAACCTGCGAAGTAAGGTTCCAGCGGTTCATAGAAAGTGTCCTTAATGCTCGGCATGACGGATAAGGCTTGTTGGTAGTGGTGTAGTGCTGCCTCGGTATTACTGCTGGTGTAGAAGATTTCTCCGAGTGCGAAATGCGATTGTGCGTGGGTTGGCTGGGTCTCAATTGTGCGTTGATAGAGTTGAATCGCGCCGTCGGTATTGCCTTTTTCGTTAAAGATAACCGCGAGTTCGTAAAGGTCTTGTGCGGCGTAAGGTTGATGTTGTGCGGCTTTGGCGTATTCTGTTAGTGCGTCATCGAAAAATCCTTGTGTGGCGAGGACTTGCCCGAGTTTGATGTAGGCGGGTGCGAATTTTTTCTTTTGATGCGTAATGTTTTCAAACGCTTCGCGAGCGCGGTCTGTTTCACCTTGTGCAAGGTAGACCAAACCGATGCCGTATTGTGGGTATTCCCATTTCCGATTTAGTTTTCGCGCTGTCTCAAAGGCTTGGAGTGCTGCTATGTAATCCTGCTGTTTCAAGCGGATTTCGCCGATACGATAGTAAACTGGGTAGTAGTTGGGGTTTAAACGGACGCACGCCTCAAATTCCGTAAGTGCCAATTCGCTTTCGTTTTGTTGTTGATAGATGCCACCCAGGTTGAAGCGTGCCCAAAACAGATCTGGCTCAATTGCGAGGGCACGTTGTAGATAGGTAAGTGCTGTGTCAAAATTCTCATCGGTTTTCGTGGCTTCAAGGGCGTGTACGTATCCTAAACCGTAGTAAAATGCGGCGTTCATTGCAGGAGAGGAAGGCTGCTGTCCCTGAGAATTCTCTTTTTCTGTTTCATAAAGCGTTAGAAGTGTGGAGAGTCGTCCCTGTTTCTGCCATTTCAGGATAAGTTCGCGGTGTTTCTCGGTAGGTTTCTTTTTTTCTCGCAGGACCTTTGCAAAGTCTTTTCTGATATTCGTTTCCCATTTTTCCGCAGCGGTGGAAACCTGTAAAAAAGGTATAGTAATTATTAAGTTTATGATTAGCACGATAAGTATGGGATTTAGCCGTATTTTCTTCATTTTATTTCCCTTTGATGGATTGTGAGGTGCGTTTCTTTCTACTTTGATATTGTTATTTTCCAGATGCTAATAAACGATCAATTTTCACGCGTGTCGGCATGGAAGGTGTTGCGCCAACGACAGTGACTGCTGCTGCGCCAGCGGCATTTGCAAACGCAACTGCTGAGTGTAAGGTCTCACCGCTTGCTAAGGCGGTTGCGAGCGCGCCACAAAACGCATCTCCTGCGCCTGTGGTATCTATAGGGTCAACAGACAGTGCGGAGACACGTTCAGATGTCGTTTCTGTCAACATCAACGCCCCTTGTTTGCCGAGGGTTAGCACGACAGCAGCATTTTCGGTAGCCACCATACGAGTGCGTAGGACTTCTGCTGCGCGGTGCGCTTCTTCGTTACTGCTGACTGGCAGCCCCGACAGCAATTCCGTTTCGGATTGGTTCGGGGTGAGAATATCGACGTATTTCAAAAGGCTATCCGGCAGTGGTTGTGCGGGTGCTGGATTTAGGACGACCGTTGTGCTGTGTTTTTTGGCAATTGCTGCTGCGTGTTCGGATGTGGTAATCGGTGTCTCCAATTGGAGGAGGAGCACATCCGCGTCTGCGATACAGTCGGCGGCAGCATCGATATCTGCTGTCGTGAGTGCCATATTGGCGCGTGGCACGACGATAATACTATTATCGCCATCCGGTTCAATAACGATTGTTGCTACGCCTGTGCCGATGTCTGTACGTCTTGTGACAAACCTGCTGTTAATATGTTCATTTTCTGCCGCGGCGAGTAGCATCTCTCCGAAAGGATCCGCACCGACACTTCCGACAAGCGTAACTTCGGCACCTAACCGTGCGGCAGCGGTTGCCTGATTGAATCCTTTCCCACCTGTGAAAATATTGAAGGCATCGCCGATGAGCGTTTCGCCTTTATCGGGTCTCCGAGATGCGTGGCACACCAGATCGATGTTCAGGCTGCCGACGACGGTAACTTTCGGTGTTGCACGGTTCATCGCAACTGACTCCTAATTTTTTTAACGATTTTTGACAATTATAGTTGACATGAAGTGCCATTGTCAAGGGTTTATGGCAATTTTGGGTTGCAAGCTGCACTCGGAACTGTTATGATGCACATAAGCGAGAAGGGATAAATCTTACGAATCCAACGGGATATGCCGAGGACGCTGATGAATTCTAAATTAAAATATGGGATTGGCTTTTTAATTTTTATCGGACTTTGCTTTATCTTCCAGTGGCGTGCCGGGCAGGTTAGTGATGCTGAAACGCTTGTATGGTACAGCATCATCCCACCGCTGCTTGCTGTCACATTGGCGATCGTAACGACTCGACTGTTTCCGAGTCTCTGTATAGCAGTGGGTGTTGGTCTTGTGCTGTCATGGTATCAAAAAGGTGGGACGCCGAGCGGCTTCTTGGCAGAAGCCGTCTGGTTCGTCCGTGCCGTGAGTGTCGGCAATGATGGGATAGATCTCTTCAATGTCTGGGTAGTCTTGTTCGTTTGCCTTATCATGGCGACGATCTCCGTGGTGGTAGCCTCGGGTGGCATTGGCGGTGTGGTTGTTTGGCTCTCTCAGTTTGCGAAGGGTCCGCGTTCAGCACAATTTATCACGGGTTTGATGGGGATACTCATTTTTATCGGGGATTATTCTAATGCGATGCTCGTCGGACCGACAATGCGTCCACTGACCGATCACCATCGCGTCAGCCGTGAAAAGTTGGCGTTCCTTGTGGATTCCACAAGCGCACCGATTGCCGGTCTCGCGTTTGTTAGCACCTGGATCGGTTATGAGGTAGGACTCTTTGAAGATATATCGGGGACACTTGGACTTGGACGTGACGGGTATTCCATGTTTTTCGATGCGCTGAGTTTTCGGTTTTACTGCGTACTTGCGATTATTTTCGTTATCGTCAACGCCGTGAGTGGTAAGGATTACGGACCGATGCATGACGCTGAGACGCGTGCGCGAGAGACCGGAGACGTTGCTGCCTCAGATGCACAGGCGCTCGGACACGCTGCTTCTTTTACCAGTTTACCCAACGCCGTTGTCCAACCCTTTTCGGCAGTTTTGCCGCTCTTAACACTTTTCGGATTGCTATTGGGAGGGTTCTGGATTGATGGCAACGGCACGGGGTCTATTCTGTCGCTAACATCTTGGCGGAACGCGCTTTCGGAGGCGAACAATGTGATGGTGCTTGCGAGTGCGGCAGCAAGCGCGGTTGTCGTCGCAATCATCTGTGCGCGTTTGCTCTCAAAACTGCGATTCTCAGAGATTGCTCCGGTTGTTTGGAACGGTATAAAGGGGAGCCTCACACCGTTGTGCATTCTGTTATTGGCATGGGGATTAAAAGCGAGTTGCGATAGACTGGAGACGGGTCAATTCCTTTCTACGATGCTCAGTGATGTTGTATCGCCACTCTGGTTCCCGATCTTCGTCTTTATTTGTGCATCTGTGACCTCTTTTGCGACCGGCACGAGTTGGGGCACGATGGCGATCTTGATTCCGACTGCGATTCCGGTGGCGTTTTCGCTTGATGGCGATAGTTACGGACTTACGACAATCATTTGCCTCGGTGCGGTGCTGGATGGTGCCATCTTCGGTGACCATTGCTCGCCGCTTTCGGATACAACGATTCTCAGTTCTATCGCCAGCAGTTGCGACCCGCTGCACCATGTGAGAACGCAATTGCCGTATAGCCTTACGGTTGCAAGTATCGCGCTGTTTTGTGGTTATCTTCCTGCTGCGCTTGGTATATCTTCGGCAATAGGGATTGCGTGTGGAACAGCGGTGATAGTCTTGCTACTTTTTGGCGTAGCTCGCAAGCCAAAACTTGCTACATAAACGTATGGGATTGCAGGTTTCCGTAAGGTTCAAGAAAGGAGAATGATATGAAGGTTGCACTTGAAGGACGGGTGGCAGTTGTGACAGGTGGTGCCCAAGGCATCGGTCGCGCTATTGTGGATGCGCTGATTGATAACGGTGCTTATGTGGCAATTGTTGATATTGATGCGCAGGCAGGTAAGGAGACTGTCAAAGAAATTCAGCAAAGCGGAGGCGTGTGTCTGTTTGTAGAAGGTGATGTATCAGATGCGGCACAGATGGAGGTTGTTGCAGATCGGATTGCGGGACACTTTGGCAAAATTGAGATTTTGGTGAACAATGCCGGAATAAATACTAAGAGCGATAGGGTACCGATTCATCAATACACCTTAGAGGATTGGCACCGTATTTTACAGATAGATTTGACAGGTGTTTTCACAACGAGTCGTGCGGTTATCCCTTATATCCTTAAATCTCATAGCAGGTCTGGCTCCGAGAATGCTACTGGACGGATTGTGAACATCAGTTCTATTGCGGGGTTGGTGCCGTTGCGTTTGCAGAGTGCTTACGTCGCGGCGAAAGCAGGCGTTGCGAATCTAACGCGTTCAATGGCGTTAGAACTCGGACCAGAGGGAATTCTGGTAAATGCTGTCGCACCCGGTTCGACGTTGACCCGCGGCACGGAGGCACTCTTCTATGGAGATGACGGCGCATATACAGAAAACGCGGCGAGTCTGTTATCGCACATTCCGCTTGGGAGACCCGGAAAGACGACGGAAATCGCAGCAGCGGTGCTCTTTTTTGTCTCGCCGGATGCGAGTTATATCAACGGTAGCGTTCTTGCGGTAGACGGTGGATGGACTGCAGGCTATACGCGGGATTGGTAAATGAAAAGGATATAAATCGCGAGCACAGCTCGCTCCTACGGTGAAAGTAATGAAAGGGATATAAATCGCGAGCACAGTTCGTTCCTACGGTGAAAGTAATGAAAAGGATATAAATCGCGAGCAGAGCTCGCTCCTACGGTGAAAGGAGATGGAAAATGGCAAAGATTACTACGTTTAAAGGGTATCAAGGCGAACCCCCTATTCCAAAACCGGCGCATCAGGTAAAAGCGAATGTCGTCACAGTTCAAGACGGTGTGCCTGTAAGGTACTCGGGTTGTGATGGCATCGGTGTGCGTGTTGTGCATCCGGCGAACCCGAACGCGCCCGCAGAGAACTTGGGACTCGTCGTATTTTTTGTGCCGCCACATGTTGTGCTTGAGCCGGGGAGCCACCACACGGAGGAGTGCTACGTCATTCTAAAAGGTAAAGGCGTGATGACGCTTGCTGGTGAAAAAGTGCCTGTTGAAGCGGGGATGTTCATTCATCTTCCGCCGTGGTGTGAGCACGGGATTGAAAACACGGGTGATGAATCGATGGAGGTCTTAATCTGTACTTCACCGCCGAACCCATAAATTGAGTCTGAAAAACGTTATTTTGAAGGATCAAATGCCTGATTTGAGGTTAATTGTGCCTCTCACAGGCATTTTGCATTTTTAATTCAACTTTTTCGCCACATTTTCGTTAAATAAAGTATCTATAAGTGTTTAGAAACGGCACTTTTAAACTGTGGGGGGTTGATTTATGCACGACTCGATGCCAGGTTCAAGTCGCGGGCGGGGATCCCGAAAGCGGATGAGTTCCTTTAGTGGGGGATCGAAGCTCCGGAAACTAAACCATGAACCACTAACGACAATGGAAGATGTGCCTGAACTCCTGAAAGAACAGGCGGAGGCAGTGTTTGAAACAGGCGAAGAAATCAAGATTGCTGTTTCAACAGATCTGCGCTTTGACGGCACTTACGGCAAGGATTGGCTGTTAGTTACAAATAAGCGGCTCATCGCTTTCAATCAGAATGGTACTATCGGGCACCACATGCGCGAAGTGCCTCTTACATCCGTTGAAGATATCGAAATCATTGAGATGTATGGCAATAACATTCTCAAGGTGAGTACCGCGGACAATGCTTTTGAAGTGTCCCGTTACTCAAAGCGGTTAACCCCGAAGTTCAATCTTGCTGTTTCAGAGTTGGAAGAATTAATTCCGCAAAAGGAAAGAGATGCGGATGGAAGGCCGCGCGGCAGGCGTGGACGCGGTGGAAAGGATAAAGGTCGGTGTGAAAAGTGTGATCAACCTATTCCAAGTTGGTCGGGTGTGTGTGTTAATTGCGTTCAAAAACGGAAACTCATTTTTCGGCTTATTAAGTACTCTACTCCGCTTTTGCACGTTATTGTGCCGGCATTCCTGTTGATGATGGTCGTCCGGTTTGTCGCGGTCTACCCACCGATTCTTGGTAAAGAGTTGATTGACAGTGTTCTAAAACGGGTTGACAGTGCTGTTGCTGCCGGGCAGCTGCTTCCGGAAGCGACGTGGGGGCACCTCCAAGGGACAGTCAATTTTTTGAGTGGGTGGTTTGACAACATACCGGCTGCTGGCAGTTTTGGGCATCTAATAGGGCTTGTGCTGATCATGGTGGGTGTTTCGGTGTTTACCATGATAACCTCATCCGTGCGTGGATATATGATGGCCTGGGTGGGTCAGAATATCACGAGACGGCTCCAAAACGAGACGTATGAGCATTTGAACGCGCTCTCCATTGATTTCTTTCATGAACGGGATACCGGGAACCTAATGTCGCGGATTACGCACGATGTATCAAGACTTCGCGATTTCATCGCAAATGGATTGCAAGATATAGTTGGTGATTCTCTCACGATCATCTTTATGTGCGCGATCATGGTACATTACAATTGGAAACTTGCGCTCTGGACGTTGATACCTATCCCGTGTCTTATCTTCTTCACAATCTTTTTTGGGAAAAAGATGAGCAAGGTGTACCATGTCTTATGGAAACGGTATGCGAACATTAGCACGATTCTTGCAAGCACGATTCCAGGGGTCCGCGTTGTTAAGGCATTTGCCCGCGAACGCTATGAGATCAATCGGTTTAGTGATTTGACACACCAAGTATTTAGTGGCGAGATGAACGCGGCGAAGCTTGGCACCCTTTACCGTCCGATTATGGAGTTTATCGTCTTTTCCGGTCGGACCATCATTTGGTTAGTCGGTGGATGGCAGATTTTCCAAGGCGATTTGGAACTCGGTACGCTATTCATGTTTCAGAGCTATATGATGGGATTCATCAGACCTGTGCATACGCTCTGTCAGATGAACGAACGGTTTATCCGAGCGGGCACCTCCGCTGAGCGGGTGTTTGAAATTATGGACACACCCCCGAGTGTTGCTGATAAGAATGATGCGATAGCTCTTGGGCATATTCGCGGTGCTGTGGAATTTAGGGATGTCTATTTCTCTTACGATGATGAAAAAAATGCGCTCAACGGTGTCAGTTTTACAGTGGAACCCGGTGAGATGATAGGATTAGTTGGGCACAGCGGTGCGGGAAAAAGCACGCTCATCAATCTGATTACCCGCTTCTATGACCCGAACGATGGGACAATAATGATTGATGGTCACGACAGCCGCGACATTCAGGTTAAGGCTTTGCGTCAACAGGTGGGTGTCGTGTTGCAGGATCCGTTCCTGTTCCAAGGGACGATAGCCGACAATATCGGTTACTCAAAACCGGGGGCATCTCGGCGGGAAATTATTGCGGCTGCGAGGGCTGCAAATGCCCACGATTTTATTATCAAGTTCCCTGATGGTTACGACACGATGGTAGGCGAAAGAGGGGCGAGAGTCTCTGGTGGCGAACGGCAGCGTATCTCTGTCGCACGCGCAATTTTGAAAAATCCGCGCGTTCTTATCTTAGATGAAGCCACCTCCTCTGTTGATACGGAAACGGAATCCAAAATCCAAGAGGCGTTGGAGCGACTCGTTCAAGGCAGAACTGTGTTTGCTATTGCGCACAGACTGTCAACCCTTAAATATGCTGATCGTCTTATTGTGCTGAAAGAGGGAAGAGTTGACGAAATCGGGACGCATGAGGAGCTTCTTGCCAAAGAAGGTACTTACGCCGGACTGTGTGAGAAGCAGACTGAGTTATCGAAAATTCGCGCATGGTGATTTGACCATTGCAGAAGGAGGCATGTTGATGAAGGAAGCGATTAAGGTAACGGATGAATTAGAGTTTCTTGATGCGAGCCATGTGAGAATTGAGCGGAACGCATTTGAGGAGCTCGTTGTCCAACTTCCGGATGGAACAACCCACACTAAGGTTGAACCGATCTGTGCTTTTCCTGTAAGCGAGACGGGTCGATATATTTCGCTCGTAGATGAAGAATCTAATGAAATCGGGATTATTGAGGATATAAAGCAGCTGCCTCGCGCGTCCGGCGAGGTGCTCGTTGAGGAATTACAGAAACGCTACTTTATGCCGAAGATTACCAAGATCCACGAGTTGGATGGACAATTCGGGATTACGCAATGGGTGGTTGAAACTTCACAAGGAAACGTAGAGTTCGGTTTGCGTACCCGATACGATATTGTCACGCTTGAGAACGGACGCGTCCTGATTAAGGATGCCGATGGTAACCGGTATGAAATTGAGAACTACCATAAGTTGGACCCGAAAAGCCTTGCGCTGCTTGAGACCCAATTGTAAATATACTGCCAATGAGGAGAAGTATGGAGAACGTAAGAATTGAACGTATTGAATGGGCACGCTTAACAGGCGAGCGTCCGCGCAAAGCCGGTTGTAATTCGCGGCTCGGTGAACACGGGCTGCATGTCCGTCCGCCGATTGCGCGTCTAACGACGACGGATGGTGTTAGCGGCTTTGGGTTTTCATCGATTTCACGTGAAAAAGCGGATGCTATTGTTGGGTTTCAGCTCGGCGATGCGTTTGATGCCGAGAGTGGTGTCGCCGAAGCATTCAGGATGCTGGAGTACCCGCTCTGGGATTTGGTCGGACAGTTAGCGCAAAAACCGGTCTATGCGATGCTTTCTGGACAGAACGGTGCGTTTCGCACACCGTGCTATGACACCTCGCTCTATATTGATGACTTACACCTTGAGGACAACGCTGAAGCCGCTGCACTTATTGCTTCCGAGGCATTAGAAGGGAAGGCACGCGGACATAACGCCTATAAGATCAAAGTAGGACGCGGCGCAATGCACATGCCCCTCGACAAGGGTACACAGCGGGATATTGATGTTATCCGTGCTGTACGTGAGGCGGTTGGACCCGATGCTACGATTTTGATAGACGCAAACAACGGTTATAACCTCAACCTTACCAAGCAGGTATTAGCTGGAGCTGCGGATGCAAAAGTCTATTGGATGGAAGAGGCGTTCCACGAGGATGCCCGCGTTTATAGTCTCTTGAAGGAATGGCTAAATGCCGAAGGGTTGGAAACCCGTATTGCGGATGGCGAAGGTGGGGCATCACCACACCTTGTGAATTGGGCAAAAGATGGACTTATTGACATCGTTCAATACGATATTTTCCACCCCGGTTTCTCACGCTGGCTTGAGTTGGGCCCCGAATTGGATGCCTCCGGCGTTGGCACGGCACCGCATCACTATGGCGGTTACTACGGCAATTTCGTCACCTGTCACCTTGCAGCGAGGGTGGAGCGATTTGAGTTCACCGAGTGGGATCATGCGACGACTCCGGGTATAGATGACTCGGGTTATTCCGTATCCAACGGTTATGTGAATGTGCCGCAAAGTCCTGGTTTCGGCTTGAATATAGAGGAAGGCCCTTACCAAAAAGCGCGTGAAGAGAATGGGTTTGAGGTTCGGGCGTAGTGGTAGTTGATACCTTCACAGTGGAACAAGCATCTTGCTTTTCACACTGCCGAGTCGGAGTGAATTTCGGAAGTTGGAGGTAAGACTGATGCGCTGGAAGGCATTTTTTAAAACGGTGTTTGGTTGGCGCAATTTCGAGATTTTTTCGGAGTTCCCGGTGGAAACCCTTATATTTTTTACGGGTGCGACAGCAGTGGTGATTCTGATTAAGCAGTGTTGATTCTGGCTGGATAAATTTTCTCTAAACGTGGTAGATTTCAAAAGACTACAAGGGAAACAAAATTATGGCGTATTTAACAGAAGCAGACAAAACATTCTTTAAAGAAAACGGCTATCTGGTTGTGCGCAGCGCGCTGGCACAAGAAGCGATTGATGCTGCACTTGACAGACTCTGGGAAGCACTCGACGAAGATAGGGATGATCCTGAGTCTTGGATTCGTAAAGGTTATCGTACGGTGCCTGTCGGTGGTGAAGACGTTATTGCTGGCACAACATACAACAACCGCGTTTTCGCTATGGCGGAAGAACTCGTCGGGAAAGATAAATTACATCCGAGTGGTGGTGCCGGTCCGCATATCAATTTTCCGGATCCAGACAGGGAATGGCGCGAACCCGGGGGACATCTTGACGGTTACCACACCCCTACGAACGGTGTGCCGAAAGGTGTCGTCGGTTCGTTCACCCTCGGTGCGACGGTTTATCTTGACACGGTTGAAAAACAGGGTGGTGGGTTTACCGTCTGGCCCGGGAGCCATCGCATTTGGGCAGAATATTTCAGACACCATGATTTGGATAGCCTCCCCGGCGGTGGTGCCCCGTTTGATTTAGGACCGAGTTATGAATTCACAGGTGGTGCTGGCGATGTCTGTTTCTGGCATCATCAGATGAGTCATACTGCGGGTCCGAACTGCGGTCACAACGTCAGAATTGCACTCATCAGTAGGTATCGACGGAAAGATCTCGACGAGATTAAGTTTGAAACTCCCGATGATATGTGGAAATATTGGGACGGGATTTCGTAGGACTTACTTCTACCATAGCGACATCCGAATATTAATTGGTCAAACAAATTGATATATGGTATGCTATTATTAGTCTGTTTTTTACGAAAACAACATTATAATTATTGGAATTATTGCACTTTCTAAGGTACTATATTAGGAAACTTGGGAATGGACCTCTATATGAACCCTTCCGAAATCTCAGAAATAATAGGTGTGGAAGAGGAAATTATCAACCGCACATTAGAACGACGAGATGTGGAGATTGAACCGTATCTACATGTCGTCTCTGCTCCCTCTGATAAACCGGGAAGCTCTACAAAGCCACAGATGCAACTACGCGTTGATGGACTCGCGCCGCTAATAAAAAAACTTACCTATAATATTCCAACAGATGATATTATTGAAAATCTCAGCTGCCAGATTATTGATATTACTTATCTACGGGAAACTTGCGACAAATTGGAAGAGGAGAATCAAGCACTTATCGCTGAAAATACGCAGCTTCGAGAGGTGATTGAATCTTTCCAAACCGAAAGAGGCGATTGGTCAGCACAAGTTGAGAATTTAACAAGCCAATTAACGCTGGAACAATCTAAAAGTTGGGTAACTCGCCTGTTGAAAGGGAAAGATTGAGTAAATTTAGGTGGGTACAGATTCCTGAAAGATCGTTATGACAAAAGAAAGACGAAATCAGTTAATCGCAATTGGCTTCTTCGTAGTAGGTATTATTTTTCTCTATATAGAGGGTATCTCACGACTACCGGCGATTATTACGCAAAATGTTGTTTTGCTTAAGGGCATCGCGCTGGTGCTGTTAAGTATCGCTGCTATCCTTGGTGGGACTGCCTTTGAGAACAAACAGCGAATAGCCCTTATATCCGGTGTTGGTTTGGTCATTGGATTCGGATTTCTCTATTTGCCTATTCCATCAGTGCTACGCGGTTCGGCGTTCCATATACTATTCGCCTCTGCGATTGCATTCGGTATGACGACAACTGCGAAGCGGATCGCAACTATCGGTGCAGCACTCTTGGCGTGTATCGGGTTCGTCTTCCTTTACCAACCCTCTTTTCCATCGCTCGGTGGTACCGCCCTACATCTCCTTCTACCCAGTATCATCGTTTTTTCGATTGTCTTTTCACAGAAAACCTTGTGTGAACGCCTCTCTATTGGTTTAATCGCATTGGGTTTGATTGCACTCTGCCAACCGTTTTTCATGTTGTTTTATCAAACCGGCTTTCAGTTGTTGCTTACGGGTTTAACGGGATTTATTGTCGCAGCACACCGTTAGTAGTTATCAGTCGTCAGTCGTCAGTTAAGAGGTTTGCGAAACGATAATATTCTTTGGTAACCGTTATATCTGACTTGGGTGAAGACGGTTAGAAGAAAATGCCCTTCATCAAAAAACCAGACTGATAACTGAAAACTATAATGCCAAACAGAACCCATAGTCCCAAGACGAAAAAAGTTGTGATAGTGGGTGCCGGTATCATCGGTGCTACGCTCGGCTATCATCTGTCCCGGCGAAACGGTATTACTGTGACCCTTCTGGAGCGAGATGTTCCCGGTGCAGGTGCGTCTGGTCACTCTTTTGCTTGGGCAAATGCTTTTGGAAAAGACCCACGCGATTATCACACACTCAATCGGCGTTCGCTGGATATGTGGTATCGGTTGGCACATCAACTTGATGCGGATATTGGTATCCACTACGGCGGTGAAATGCGGTGGGAGAACAACCCGCAACGTGCCACGCAGCTGCGTGAACGTATCCAACAGATCCAAGCGTGGGGGTATCCGTGTCGTCTGATTACCTCTGACGAAATGTTAGCACTTGAACCAAACCTACACCCCGGTACTGTGTTAGCTGCATCCCTCTCCGAAGCAGATATTCATATCGAAACCGACACATTTATTGACGTTTGTCTCTGTCATGCGCGCGAAGCAGGTGCGGTTGTGCAGGCACAAACCAGCGTCACAGGTTTTGTCATTCGTAACGGCAATATCGCTGCTGTGAAAACGACCCATGGAGAGTTTCCGTGTGATGTCGTTGTCCTGGCGAGCGGTGTTCAGACGACTGAGTTGGCTTCTCTGGCACAGGTCAATATTCCGCAACAACGGAGTCCTGGTATTGTTATTAAGACAACGCCGTGCGCTGAGGTTTTACACAACGTAGTAATCGTTCACGCCCCGTCAACGGATGAACACCATCAACATCTCCACCTCCGGCAATTGGCTGACGGGAGTCTCAGAATCGGGCAGGGAACCCAAGAAGGGATAAACCGTGATGACTCGCAACAGCATGCCGACGCACTGCTTGATCGTGCGAAAGCCTATTTGCCGAGAATAGCGGGCGCGAAGGCGATTCCAACACCTGTTGGGTATCGTCCGATGCCGCTTGACGGGTTTCCAGTCCTCGGATTTACTGAAGCAGTGCCGAACCTGTATATTACCTTAATGCATAGCGGTGTGACGTTGGCACCTTTAGTAGGTGAAATGGCGATGTTGGAAATAGCAGACGGTGTGCAGGTGGATTGGTTCGCACCCTATCGACCAGAGCGGTTTGGGTAGGCTGTTGGGTTGCAATCAGTCACAATACCTAACAATAGTGGATACTTCCAGACAGATTTACCCGCCAAAATCCAATTCTTTAGCTTGCCCTTCTGCCTTCCGAGTAATGGATGTAGTCGAGTTCTTATATGTCAGGTCAGGGCATAAAAAATAACTGTAACATTTTTTGTAGGTTGTGGTATACTCTTCTTCGTAGTGTTGGTAGAGAATACGACTCTTGCTGCAAGTGCTAAGTCATCAGTAAATTGCAGAAGTACCCAGTTGGGAGGGTTTTTGCACGATTGCAATGCCATTATTTAGGCAAAACCCTTTAAGATTAAAACAACGAAGGAGATAAAGATGTTAAGTGCAAGAAAATTTTCGCCGATTCAACTTTTTACGCGAATTGCTATTTCTGTTTCCATCTTGATGTTTGTATCAGTTCTCCTTAGTTTTGGCGGGGAAATCCTCGATGACTTTGATGATGGCGATACAGAAGGTTGGGAACGCTCGCCACAGAATGAAGATAGCAAGTCCTTCTGGGGTATAGAGAAAGGGAACACTTTCGTCACTTTTGATCCAAAGGGTCTCGTGTGGAGCGAGGCAATCTCGCAGTTCAATTTTACCGGTGAAGGGTTAAAGGTTGGTGATCCGACCAAATGGACAGACTATGAGGTGGAGGTTGATTTGCGGCACAAAGAGGTCGCCAATTTCCCTGGGGGTGTCCGTGGGCGCGTTGACCTTGAGACAGGCTCACATTATGTTGTCTGGCTATATCCGGGATCGGCAAAAATGAATTTGTTTAGCAATCCGGGTTGGGACATTAATACCGGCTTGCAAAACCACGGTGAAGCTCCTTATAAGCCAGAGGTGGATAAATGGCACAAGGTCAAATTGAGCTTTTCAGGTTCCACCATCAAGGTTTTCTATGACGGGGAGATGATGATTGAAGCGAAGGACAATCAGTACAAAAGCGGAACGGTAGCACTGGGTAATCAGGACAAAATTGTGGATTACGATAACGTCCGCATCACAGGTCCCGATATTCCAAACTTAAATGCGAGTGCTGTCGAACCAGAAAATAAATTGACGATAACTTGGGGGCAGATAAAGTCGTCGTTTTAGACGCTATTTCCATAGTGTTCCGTATATACCTTCACAAGGTCACCTTTCCGAAAGCCGGGGACAGCCGTAGCGCACTCCTGTGCCAGATGCTCGTAATCAATTTTCATCAGGCGTGCTAAGACAGTAGGATTCTTGGCTTTTAAAAGTATCCACTGCTTGGTGCGCTCACACTGTTTCTGGTCTGTCTCTCTACGGGAATAATCCTGCCAGCCTTGACACGGCACAGCAAAATCAAAAGTGTTTAGGAAGACCTTCAAAGCATCTGATGTGTTGTTGTACTGCCACATCTGAAAATCTGGGTGCTGGATCGGTAAGGGTTTATATTGACGCAGATCTTGGTGGTTGCTTGCCAAGCGAGTCCATATCTGAAATTCGGTGTTTACTGAGTAGGACTTGCCTGTGTTGAGGTGGAAGGCATCTCTTGGGAGCGTCAATTTGCTGATAAAGCGCATGCTGGGGTCAAGCCGTTTGTGAGTGGTAAATTTTCGGAAATTGACGGGGACAATAAAGGCGATGATGTCTGCTAAATGGGCTGCATGGTTACCGAATCTATGTATTGCACTAATGCACAGTGATGTGACGTTGGCACCTTTGGTGGGTGAAATGGCGACATTAGAAATCGCAGACAGTGTGTAGGTGGATTGGTTCGCTCCTTATCGTCCGGAGCGGTTTGAGTAGGTTGTTAATGTTCGCTAGGCATAGGTGCCGTTCTCATTAACTTAAGTGTTCCATCACGTAAATATGTAGCATACCTTGTGAATTGCCATTCTAAATGAGAAATTTGTTCTGCCCACTCTCGTAGGGATTGACTACACGTGTCATCTTGCGCGAGAGTATGTAGCGATGGAATCTTTTCATCAATTCGATCAGCAATTTGGTTATAAAAACCGTTCCGTGCCCTGTCTGGAAAGTGGCTACGCTCGCGAATAGGAAACTGAACTAGCTCTCTTTGCTTGATTTCATTAACCCAATCTAGCAGTTTTCGATTGTTTATAATGTATGGATCCACACCTACAAAATTGACATATTGGATTGACAATACACCGTCTAGCACCGTGCAGCTAATTTCTGGAGCTTGAGCCTTTTGTCTTCCAAACTCTTTTACTAACTGATCTCGATACTTAACATAAGTGCTTTGAGGCGGCCCCACATTACTTGGATACGAAAATAAATTTTCAATCTCCTCAAGTGTATCAAGAGCCTCGTGTTCCCGATTGAATCCCATAGCACCTGCCGACCGCAGACATACAGCAACATCAGATGCTTGCAATAAAGCAGATGGGCGGATTTTGAATAGGACAGGTCCGTAAGGGTTTGGGACGTTCTTTGCTCCTCGGGCAAAAAAACCTCCAAAGTCCGACAAATTTACAAATACTTTATCCCATACATTGTTTTCGCGGTCAATGGTATCTGTCTCAAAAGGCGTAAATGGCAATTTACTTGTTTCAAGTAAAGCTCGTGAAGGGATTCCACCGAGGCGCAGGTACGATTGGAAATCAATCAATTGACAAGCGTGGTAGAGAAACACTTGGCGTTCCTCAAATAGATCCACCAAAGATTGAATGCTGTTGCCGGTTATCATGGAATTTTTCTCCCAAGGGCTTAAAATAAAAAATAGAGCTGTCCATTCTCATCAGTCGGATAAGAAATGCTCTCTCCAAAAATCTTTTCAAGACGTGCCGATTCATCTTGTAGCAATTTAATAAATTCAGGTTGTGCTTTGGTCCACATTGTCTTTGCAGCGTCAAATGATAATCCCACTTTACCCAGTCGCCATTCTACTTCTCTATTCCACCATTGGGAGGATATGGCATCATCAACGTGTCCGCTTTCGCAGTAAAAACTAACCCAATTCAGCTGCCTCCAAGAAAATCCAGTCCGCTTTGAAACTTCGCGAAGGACAGCTTTTCCTTGTGGGGTATGTTTATCCAATGCGACCCAAAATGGGAATTTCACCTTAATAGCATCAAGAACCGGTTGCTGCTTAGGAATACCATTCTTAATTGCCAAGTACGCCGTTGCTTGGATAAAAGCTCTATCCCAGGGCCATCCACCTTTTCGATAAGCCTTTTCCGCTTGTGTAACCAGTCTGAACATAGGATCGCTTGAACATTGGGAAATAGCCCATTCCCAGTATTTTTTAGCGTCCTTGATAGCGGTACTAAGGGACTTGATGTAATGATCTTCGTCAGAACCAGTTAAGACTGAATTATCACCTTCCGATAGGGCATATGCCAGAGACCCTAATCCGGCAGCATCTTTAAACTTCTTCGATGAAGCAACTTGGATGAGAATATCTTTTATTGCTTTCTGCTGTGTCTCCGATTTTTTAGGCAATTTCCATTTTGCCATAAGTGGCCAGCATTCTTCAGCAATAATTACGCCGGTTCTCCTTTTTAGCCATGCTGCATCACCAATCTCATGAAGACAGTCAACAACCTTAGCAACAATGGTGTTGTCGCTACGGCGCACGGCCTTTTGAAGAAGTGAACGGTAATCTTGATGTGTATTGGGATGAACCTTATACATGGGCACCAATCAACCTTTCATGTGAAAAAATTGAGGTTTCATAAAAATTCCGCTGTAGTCGCAAATTTACCAAAACTGTGAACCCAAATTTTGAACAATATGTTAACATAAATCGAGCGGTTTGTCAAAATTAAAAAGAAAGTGATAACATAATCAGGAGAGTTGGCTGTGTACTATTGCCCTGCTATTACTTTGGGACCGCGCGTTCTTCTGGTAATAAAGTAAACGATGATGAAGAAGTTAAGTTTCGCGTTGTTATAATGAATAGTCACACATTAGGATTTGGAAGTTGTCTCTGAAGTAAATCCTATTTTCCGTAGTGTTCCGTATATACCTTCACAAGGTCACCCTTCCGAAAACCGGGGACAGCCGTAGCGCACTCCTGTGCCAGATGTTCGTAATCAATTTTCATCAGGCGTGCTAAGACAGTAGGATTCTTGGCTTTTAAAAGTATCCACTGCTTGGTGCGCTCACACTGTTTCTGGTCTGTCTCTCTACGGGAATAATCCTGCCAGCCTTGACACGGCACAGCAAAATCAAAAGTGTTTAGGAAGACCTTCAAAGCATCTGATGTGTTGTTGTACTGCCACATCTGAAAATCTGGGTGCTGGATCGGTAAGGGTTTATATTGACGCAGATCTTGGTGGTTGCTTGCCAAGCGAGTCCATATCTGAAATTCGGTGTTTACTGCATAAGACTTGCCTGTGTTGAGGTGGAAGGCATCTCTTGGGAGCGTCAATTTGCTGATAAAGCGCATGCTCGGATCAAGCTGCTTGTGGGTGGTGAATTTGCGGAAATTGACGGGGACAATAAAGGCGATGATGTCTGCTAAATGGGCTGCATGATTAAAGAAGGCTATTGCTAATTTGCCGCGTTTACCGAAAGGTGGATTCCCGATGACCACAGTGTCTTGTGGGGCGACTGGTAAATCGGTAAGATCAAAAAAGTCTTGAAGTTTCACGGCATCGCATTTCGGTACAAGGTCGATGCCGAATCGTTTCTGTGCCGGTAAGAGTTGGTAAAATGCTCCGGTGCCGGCGGCGGGTTCGACAAAAAAGAGGTCGTTGAGATTCCGGTTTAGCGTCGAGAGCGTGTTTGTGAAATGTGCCCAGCACGCTCCCGCGACCTCTGATTTAGTGTAAAACTGACCTAATAGATTCTCCAAACCTTCCACCTTTTATTGTAGAATCCATAATTAACTTTACACTTTAGTAGGCGCGGTTCCAAACCGCGCCTACCAGTGGGTGTGAATATATTTTTGAAATTTACTATAGTATCTCGATACTTGTCAAGGCAGCGCGTCTCAATACATTCAGCCAAGGATTACTCAAAGCGTACCAACTTACCATCTTTGACAATCAAGACCTTCTCTTCGTAAACAGCGTCGCCGTTAGCATCAAAAGAGAATTTGCCGAAAATTGTGTCAAAATCTCTGATACTTGCGAGTGCGTCTCGAATCGCTGCAGCATCGGTTGATTTTGCATTCGCGATCGCCTCCGCTAAAATATGAAGTGTCGCATACGAACGCGCGGCGTAGTTGGTTGGTTCTGTGCCGAATTTGGTGCTATAATCTTCCACAAAGGCTTGATTTCCTGGTGTGTCAAGGGCAGTTCCCCACCCTACAAAAGTTATTGCACCCTCAGCAGCTGCACCTGCGGCCTTCACATCTGCTGCAGTCAATGTCCGCACGATAAGGGGAGCGGATATACCGAGTTGATGTGCCTGCTTCAGGATCCCAGGCTTTTCCGGCGATAAACGTCAAGTACCCCCGACTAAAGTCGGGGGCTTGTTAGAGAGTTAACCCCAACAAGCCAGTTGTAGCAACTGATTTCTCGTTTCATAGAGGATGGTATCCCAAACCTCTCCACGAAGGGCGCAAGCCGCCCTATGTAAGATATTTAGAGCCGCGTTGTGGTCGCGGTCAAGTTTCAAGCCACACGATTTACAATGGAACATGCGTTCAGACAACTTCAGTTTAGTTTTAGGCTTTTGGCAACACTCCGAACAGGTTTGGCTTGTGTTGTGTGGAGGCACTTGATGGAAATGTTTGCCGTCGCGTTTGGCAACCCAATGACACCAGTCAAAGAACATGCCCCACGCCGCGTCGGAGATAGACTTGGCAAGGTATCGGTTCTTTACCATGTTGCTCGGTTTTAGTTTCTCGGAGACCACAACGTCAAAGCCGTTATGGTGAAAAAGTTTATACGCTGTTTTCGCAATAAAGTCAAGACGCTGACAAGCAACAATATCGGCTTCTTTGGCAAGTGCATCTTTCGCTTTATACCAACGCTTGCTCTGATACTTTTTGCGAGACAGGTCGCGTTGAAGTTTGGCAAGTTTGCGTTCAGCGGTTCGGTAAAAGCGGGGGTTCGGTATCGTTTCGCCGTCAGAGGTTGTCAGAAAGTCTTGTGTACCGACATCCACACCACAAGCGGACTTCGGAACACAAGGCATCGTGTCAGGCACTTCGCAAACGATAAAGCAATACCAACCGCGTGCCGTCTTTTTCAGCGTGACCTCTTTCGGGTCTCCGATGATTCGACGGTGTTGGCGGATTTTGACTTCACCGAGTTTCGGCACTTTCAGCATATTATGCCGTGTGCCTGTTTCACGGATAGGTTTTTGACGGACACGTTCACCTGTCTTAAGTTTGGTTTTACGCAGACTCCACGTCAACGAGCGGACAGAACGCTTGAACTTTGGGTAGCCTTTCTTTTTTGCTTTAGGATCTTTGCATCTGTCAAAGAAGTTGTCAATGGACGTGTCCACACGTTTGAGGGTAGACACCTGCATATCCTGTGGGTGCTTTCCATAATGCGAGTTTTCACGGAGTTTTTTCAGATGTGCCTGCTGGTCATAGCGAGATACAGAGATACCGCCATACTCCCACATCTGCGAACGCATTTGGAGCATGTAGTTCTGCAACTGCTTCTGGTGACGCAACTCCGAAAACAACCACTGTTCTTGTGTTTTCGTGGGGTTGGCACGAAACTTAAATGTGCGTTTCATTGGACTATCGCTTATCGCTCTTTAACCGCTTATCACAGTCGGTCGGTGGGGAGACTGCACTTGCGTACAGGTGATAAGTCCCCACCAAGCGATAGTATAATGCTAACATTTTTGACGCTTTTTGTCAATAGGAAAAGTCAATTATTTTCACGCCACACATTGTGGTCTAACACACGAGGGCGGATTTTCCTCCCCCGACTAAAGTCAGGGGTTTCCAATCCGTAAACTTTGATGAAACAAAAATGACATCGGGATTCAGGGTCTGAATTCGGGTTAATTGTTCAGAAAAGTCGGTATCCCCACCTTGGAAGGTTTCAGTCGTTATCACTTTAACGCCTTTCGCAGCAAGGACTTCCTGCACGGACGCGTCTCCATCGATGGAGAAAAGATCGGTTTCATCATACATTGTCGCGGCGCGTTGATAGCCGAGTTTTGTCTGTGTGACTTCAATGCCAGGCGGAATAAGTCTATCTGTCGTCAGCGAGACGCGAAAAACGTAATCTCCGATCGCACTGAGACCGCGGGCAGCGGATGTCGGGCTAATCGCCACAACCTGATTTTCTTGCGCTACCGGAAAAGCCATCTCAGTTTGACCTGAGGTAGCAGGTCCGAGAATGATAGACACGTCTTCTTGGTGAATCAGTTTATTGAAGGCTTCAACTGCTTTGTCTATAGTGCTCTGATCGTCTTCGATAATAAACTTGAGTTTTATTCCACTCGGATGCGCAGCGTTAATTTCGCTGAGTGCCAATTCAAAGCCTTGTGAGTTTAGGATGCCAAACGTGTCAGCGAGCCGTCCTGTTAAAGGTAAGACAACACCGATCGAAATTTCTCCGGCAGATTCTGCCATCGGAGGTGTGGTCGGTTGGGTAATTTGTGAGACGCGTTCACAGGCAGCAAGTCCTGCAATCAACACGATCATCACGGATAAAAATGTGAATGTTATGATTTTTTTAATGTTCATAAGCTCCTTTTATGACACACAACGTGTGTCTATTTGTGTGTTTATCAGAGGAATAGCACGTGGTGTGTGCTTTCCATTTTAGTTGTACTTATTATATCATTTTTCCTATGAAAATCAAGGTAAAAGCAATTTTTTCTTGGGCTTCTCTGCCCTTGACCAATTTTCTATTATCGGGTATATTATAGAAAACCCAAGCGTCAGAAGATTACATGGAGTTATATGACAACAGAAGTAAAACCAAGGGTCCGCTGGGGCATTCTCAGCACCGCGAATATCGCCACGAAGGTTGCACAAGCGATCCATCTTGCTCAGAACACTGATTTAATTGCAGTTGCGAGTCGGACAGAAGAACGCGCTGCAACATGGGCAGAAGACCACAATGTTCCCACGGCTTACGGCACTTACGAGGCACTCCTCGCCGATGATTCGATAGATGCTATCTACATCCCTTTACCCCCTTCACTCCACGCTGAATGGACAATCAAGGCAGCGGAACACGGTAAACATGTTCTTTGTGAGAAACCGCTCGCTGCAAATGCAGATGAAGCCTTTGCGATGGCGGATGCGTGTCATCAAAACGGTGTGCAACTGATGGACGGTGTCATGTGGGTACACCATGATCGCACCGCGGTGATGAAAGAGAAAATAACAGACGGCACGCTCGGAAAACTACGTCGAGTGACAGCGGCGTTCACTTTTAATTGGGATACAATTCCTGTTGGGAATATCCGCGCGATGAAGGAATTCGCGGGTGGAAGCCTCGGCGATTTAGGCTATTATTGTGTCCGCGCGGTTCTCTGGGCTTATGATCAAATGCCCACCCAGGTTTTCGCAACGGCGCGTTATAAGGTCGGTGTCGATTTCAACCTTGCGGGTATCCTCTGGTTTGACGATGAGCGCATCGCCACTCTGGATTGTGGGTTCGACACAGGACTCCGAAAGTGGTTTGAGGTAGCAGGTACGCGTGCCTCAATTGTCTGTGATGATTTCACTGTCCCAACCTCCGAAGATACCGCTCGGTTTTGGGTTCACGGTTCGGATGGGAACGCGCAAAACACCGTTGGTGGGTGCATTCAAGAAGTCAGGATGATAGAGCGTTTCTCTCGGATCGTGCAATCTGGGAACCTTGAGGCACAGTGGTCCGATGTTGCAGTCAACACAATGCGTGTCTGTGATGCGCTCCTTGAATCAGATCGGCGAAAAGAGGTTGTTAAACTGTAGGAGGTTTGCATGAAGATTACAAACATTGAGACGTTTATTGTGGATGCGGGGTGGCGGCCTTGGATTTTTGTGAAGGTGGAGACCGATGAGGGTATCACCGGCTACGGTGAATGTAGCGATGGCAGGAACCCTAACGGTGTGGCGGGGACTATCAAAGACCTCACACCGCTGCTTATCGGGCGCGATCCGCGTGCTTATGAGATGCGATTTTGGGACATGATTCGCGGTTCTCGGCAAAGTCCTGGCGGCATCGCTGCAAAAGGGATTGCTGGTATTGAGTGTGCATTGGTGGATATTAAGGCGAAAGCGTTGGGAGTCTCGGTTGTGGAACTGTTCGGTGGACCGACACGCGACGATGTGCGCGTCTATTGGTCGCACTGCGGTTCCTCTCGTGCCCGCAACTTTGAACTCATTGGCGTGCCACCTTTAAGAACGATGGATGACATCGCCGCATTAGGGCGAGAAGTTGTTGAGAAGGGGTTTACCGCTCTCAAAACCAACATTGTTATTCCCGGAGACCCTGCTACCGTCTATTTCCCAGGTTTCAGCAATGGACCCGGTACTACTGACGGAAATGTAACGCCTCAACTCCTACGACACATTGAGACATTAATCGGTACCTTTAGAGAGGCAGTTGGTCCCGATGTCGGTATCAATCTTGATCTGAACTTCAACTTCAAACCGGAAGCGTGTATGCGTATCGCCAAGGTGCTTGAACCGTTCGACATGTTATGGTTAGAGATTGATATGTACGACCATGCAGCACTCCGTCAAATCAAGGATTCCACGACGACGAAGATATGTACCGGCGAAAACCTCTATTACATGCGCGAATATCTACCCTATTTTGAGTGTCGTGCTGCCGATGTCTTTATGATAGATGTGCCGTGGAACGGATTCGCACCCTCAAAGAAGATTGGTGACTTGGCGAATGTGTTCCACCTCAATGTTGCGCCGCATAACTACTACAGCCACCTCGCGACCTATATGAGTGCAAGTCTCTGTGCTGTGTTACCGAATGTGCGGATCATGGAGATTGATATTGATGATGTTCCATGGAAAGACGACTTAACGACATACGTCCCAGAAATTGTGGACGGCTACATGAAAACCCCGACACGTCTCGGATGGGGAACTGAGTTGAATGAAGAGGCAATCAAAGCACATCTCTGGGATAATCGGCGGGGCGATTGGTAGATCGGGTTTGGTGTTTTGTGAGTTCAAGACGAAGTGGTTTGATAGAACGGACTTTCATGCACATCTTTTTAAGGAGTTGTGAAATCATTGACTGGTTGGAAAGTTGACCTAAAGAAGGTTTATCCATGAGCAGAAGAGTTGCTAAGGATATTTCTTGTACAACGCTGAAAGGGCATACATCATTTGTATCCAGGCTGGGGTTCAGTCCTCATGAGATCCAGACATGGCAAACCCGAGGAAATGAGCAATGTGCGACTGTAAAGTGGCAGTTTACGACTGACGACGCACGTATCAAACTAAAAAACTGGCTCATGAAGTCAATAACCGTGGGAGTTAAATTTTCATTTGCACTTATTATTGACATGAGCCACTACTGCTTTGTCACTCCAAAGTTGATGGGTAGAAAGATCGCGAGCACAGCTCGCTCCTACAGCAAGATTCGTAGACAACACGACATACATGGGTGCGCGAAATACGTTTTATCCATCACTTTAGATGTGACAGAATAGCATATTAGGGAAGAAAATGAAAGATTTTGATATGGATGTTAACGCCAAGGATGCAGAGGGTAAAACCCTATTGCACCGTGCCGTAACTGAAAAGGCATACCAAGAGTTAGCCATGCTATTAGACCGTGGTGCAGATGTCAACGCACAGGATAATAATAGGGCTACCCCACTGCACATGGCGGCATTTTCTGGCACGCCTGAGGCAGCGAGGATGCTGTTGGAACACGGTGCAGATGTCAACGCACAGGATGATAATGGGGCTACCCCTCTGCATGAGGCAATGGTGAAGGATTCACGTGTGACAGCAAATGTATTGTTGGAACACGGTGCAGATGTCAACGCACAAGATAACGATGGAATTACCTCCCTGCATGTGGCGGTGGATAAAGGTTCGCTTGTGACAGTATGTCTGTTGTTGTTGGAATACAGCGCGGATGTTAACACACGTAATAGCAACGGGACTACCCCTCTGCACATGGCACTGGTGTATGATTCGTCTGGAATAGTAAATACGCTATTGGCATGCGGTGCAGATGTCAACGCGAGGGATAACGAAGGCGATACCCCTCTGCATGAGGCGGCGTTGCATAATATGCCTGAGATAGCAAACGTGTTATTGGAACAGGGCGCAGATGCTAACGCGAGGAATAACAAAGGCGATACCCCTTTGCACATAGTGATGGCGACGTTTTCTGATTCGCCTGAGACAGCGAAGGTGCTGTTGGAACAGGGCGCGGATGCCAACATAATGAATAACGAAGGTGCTACCCCTCTGCATGTGGCGGCATCGCATGATATGCCTGAGACAGCGAAGGTGCTGTTGGAACAGGGCGCGGATGCCAACATAATGAATAACGAGGGCGATACCCCTCTATCCATGGCAGTTTCTTATGATAGGCCTGAGGTAGCGAATGTGTTATTGGAACACAGTGCAGATGTCAACGCAATAAATAAGAAAAATGGTACTATTAGTGAAAAAACTGGCTGTCTTTTTGGACTCAGTATTTTAGGAATTCTATGGATATTGGTGGTTTTTTTATAAAACCTATAATGGTTGTCCCTACTATAGTTTGGACAATATTATGAATTAAGCTGACAATAAGCAGAAAAGAGGGTATCCTTTCAGATAGGTAGTGTTTACATTTGAAAGTCATTGACATTTCGTAAGGATTTTAGTATCCTATTATTCATGGAAACTCAAAACAGAGCTGCCCCTCAAGAACTGCCAAAGCAGCTAAGTGATGCCGCCTGGAATAGCATCTTACCGTTCCTCAGAGACTGCCGAAACGTCTATGTTGGAAACCCTGAAAAGTGCAAGCACTTTCTCTCTACAGTGCTTTGAATAACCAAAGAAGGCGCGACGTGGCGTGCTTTACCGAACCTAGTAGTTCTTCAATGTTGAGTTTATAGATGATCCTGTTCGTGGTAGGGCAATTCATTGACCGTTCTTGACGTGCGATAAATCGCACTACTACGAACCGCACCTCAAGTTCAAAGTTGAAAGACTACTAGCGAGTGAAAGTGGGGTCCGCAGAATCCGCCTGTGGAACCTTTCGTAGAAACAAACGTCGCCACGGTGCTACTGCTGCTTATACCCGATGTGATATCAGGGTTAACCCGATTTTCCGTTACTCGGTTCACTTCCTGATTAGCAACCAAATCGATAAGAGTGTCTTGCGAATTGCAGAGGATGCTCCTTTACACACACTATGCAAATTGAAAAACAACTACAGTCAGCACGAGAACGTCTGCTTGATCCAACGTTGCGAAACCGACTGCTTAATTTCCGGCCAAGCAAACGACGTACTATTCAAGTAGTTGATGAAATACCGAAAGAGATTTTTAACCTCCTTGTTCTCAAAGAGCGGATGATGCAATTTAAGCCATTTGAACAGCCTATAGAAGCAACACTTTCATTCTTGGAGGAAGATGCGGAAACGGAACTATTACCTTGGTTACAAGACACTGAAACCGCATATCATCACACCGACCGGCTTTTACAAACAAATTTGGCGAGCGAAGAGCTTCAGAAACGGTTGTATTACGTCCACCATCAAGCGCGTTCTGTCTTTGAGGAGCAGGGCTATTCGGTACTGCATCTCGCCCTCGGTTTTCTCAAATGGCGCGACAACGGAAATACTGAGAAGTTCTACCTTGCTCCCCTAATTCTTATCCCTGTTGAATTAGAACGTCAAAAGGTGCGCACCGAATTCAAACTCTGCTGGAGTGGGGCGGAACTCTTTCAGAATCTCTCCCTTGAGGTAAAACTTGCAGAGCAAGGTATCACACTTCCACCCCTCGAAACACCTGAAAATAAAGATGGTATTGATGCCTATTTTCAAGAGGTTGGCAGGGCAGTATCAACGCAAGAAGGTTGGCATGTTGTTCCAGACATTTATCTCGATTTTTTTAGTTTTACCAAATTTGTGATGTATAAGGATTTGGAACCGGAGGCATGGAATGTTGATAACCACCCCTTGCTTGGTTTAGTTCTTGGAGAGGCTGCGGACGCGTCTAATGAAAATGGTTTTAAACCGGAAGAAGTTGATTTGAAATTATTGAGTCGGAGCGTGTATCATGTAATGGATGCAGATTCTTCACAGATTGCAGTTATTGAGGATATTAAAAAGGGTAAGAATCTTGTTGTTGAGGGACCGCCTGGGACCGGGAAATCCCAAACAATCACGAATATTATTGCTGAACTTCTCGCTGGTGGCAAAAAGGTGCTTTTCGTTAGTGAGAAAATGGCTGCACTTGAGGTGGTAAAAAACCGATTAGATCGGGTTGGGTTGGGTGATTTCTGCTTGGAATTGCACAGTCGCAAATCTAATAAACGTGAGGTGCTGCAAGAGCTGAAGCGGACGATTTCTGCACAGCCACCACCTCGAGTTGCAGAGACAGACACTTTCGCGCGTGTTGATTCTCTCAAAGCGGATCTTAACGGATATGTCAACGCTATCCACGAACCTATCGCTCAAACGCAAAAATCCCCTTTTATGTTGTTCACTATTCGGGAAAGTGCACGCCAACACTTTGAACGGAATGGACGCGAAATGCCTCGCGTTTCGTTTGTCAATTCAAGTGAGGGCGACTTAACAGCATGGAGTACCGCGAAACAACAACTGGAGGAGGTCGCAGCGATCTTACCGCTCGTAACACCCATCGCTGAGCACCCTTGGCGCGGGTGCGCTATCGGTATTGTAACACAACTCGTTGAAGAAGAAATTTATAAACGGATTGAAGAATTTGAAACCTCATTGGATGCGATGCAAAAGGTGTTCAGTCGCTTTGTTGCTGAATTTGGAGTTTGTATACCGAAAACGTTAGAAGAGATGGGGCACCATTTGAGAGCAGGAGACGTGATAGCGAATGTGATTCCGGTTGAGTCCACGGTTTTACTGAATCGGAAATGGGATTCTTTCAATGACGAGGCTAAGGCACTAATTGAGCAGGTTAAGATAATTGCCAAGGCGCATACTAAATTTAAAAGATGGGCACTTACGTCAGATC
Source organism: Candidatus Poribacteria bacterium (assembly GCA_965208735.1). Lineage (GTDB taxonomy): Bacteria > Poribacteria > WGA-4E > WGA-4E > WGA-3G > WGA-3G. Next base: position 843,416 of record CBDBPM010000002.1, on the reverse strand, counting down.
CAGTACTGAAATTGGACCCGAAGGACATTATGCAGCTTCGCGATGAATATGAAGACTTCTCGGTAGAACCATGGTGGTGGCGGATGTTCAATTGGCAATATCAACGTAAGGTCAAAAAGCCAATTCGGGAATATTATAAAAGCAGTTTGCCTAAAGATCCAGAGGTAGTTCGCGCTGACCTTAAGGAATTAGCCGATTGCATCATTATGAAAGAGAATATGGAATGGGTTATGGCTGCCACACAAACCGGTCCTTCTCTTTTTGGTAAACATTGGCAAGGTGAAGATAGCGACCCGAACCAGCTACATAAGTTTGCCGAGCGGATTGTCCTATTTCGACAGCACCTCCGTGCTGGGACGTTTACGCAAGATGCGGTAGAGATAGCAAGTCGCGGTGTTTCTAAAGACCGGTTGAAATCTTTCCAGACGCAGCTGGGTGCTGTGCTAAAAGATTTTGAAAAGAAGCGCGATGCTCTTTTGAAGTCTCTCGGTGCTGATTGCAACACGCTCTTTAAGGTACCGGCGGAAAAAGTGTTTTTTGATGACTTCCGTTCTCGTCTTGAATTGTGGCAGAAGGAAAGAACACAACTCCACACTTGGGGTCAATTTTCAGCGCGGAGTGAGGCGTGTCGCAGGACAATTGCCCGTTCACTTCTCGAACATATTGAAGATCTTATGCCTGAGGATCTCGTCCCATGTTTTGAAGGGAATCTTGCCGAAGCACTGCTTCACGAAGTTTATGTGAATCGTGCTGCATTGGGTAACTTTGTCAGTAGTCTGCATGAAAAGAAGATAGCTGATTTCAACAAGTTTGATAGTAAGAGTATAGCATTAAATCAGTATCGCCTCGCTGCTGAGTTGCATAAACATCGACCGCACCTGCTGGGTGGTGCGTCGCGCGAATCAGAGACCGGAATCCTTCAAGGACAATTCAACCGAAAACGCGGGCATATGCCTATCCGAAGACTGTTATCAGCTGCTGGCGGATTAATTCAGCGGATCAAACCGTGTTTTATGATGAGTCCACTCTCCGTCGCGCAATTTTGCGACCCGGAGATGATCCAATTTGACGTTATTGTGTTTGATGAGGCAAGCCAAATCCGTCCAGAAGATGCGCTTGGAGCACTGCTGCGTGCGGAACAAGCTGTCGTTATCGGTGATACACGACAACTCCCGCCGACACGTTTCTTTGACGGTATCGTTGAAAGTACAGGAGAGGAAAGTGAGAATGATTTTACCACTTCTATTGTTGATGTGGAGAGCATTTTACATCAGTGTCGGCAAAGTTTTCCGGTGAAGGAACTGAAGTGGCACTACCGGAGTCGGCATGAATCACTTATCGCAATTTCCAATCAGGAGTTTTATGCAAATAATCTGTTGATATTTCCGTCACCTGTTGATAAGGCAGAACATCTCGGTTTAAAGTTTGTTCATATCCCTGATGCTGTCTACGACCGCGGAGGAAGTGCTACCAATAAAAAAGAGGCGGAAGCAGTCGTTAGAGCTGCGTTTGCACATTATCGGGAATATCCAGATAAGAGTCTTGGTATTGGTACGTTTAACATGAAACAGCAGCAAGCGATTCTCGACGAGGTTGAGCGTCAGTTGTACCATCAGCCGGATATGAACGAGTTCTTCACAAGCACGCGGGATGAGCACTTTTTCGTCAAAAACCTTGAAACAATTCAGGGCGATGAGCGGGATACCATTTTCCTGAGCATCGGTTATGGGAAAAATGAAACCGGACAGCTCTATCGCAATTTCGGACCGCTTAACCATGAAGGGGGTGAACGGCGCTTAAATGTACTTATCACACGAGCGCGTGAGCGATGTGTTGTCTTTTCTAACTTCCGCGCGAGCGATCTCCAGTTAGATAGTGGTGCTCCCTTTGGTACAAGGGCGTTAAAGGTATTTCTTGATTATGCTGAAAACAGAAATTTACAAGTTCATGAATCTGTAGGAGCTGATAATGAATCTCCATTTGAGAGGACTGTCTACGAATTTTTGGAGAGTAGTGGTTACAGTGTCAGGAAGCAGGTTGGGTGTGCAGGCTATAGAATTGATCTCGCTGTGGTTGATCCGCGTTCGTCGAACCGTTACATGATCGGAATTGAGTGCGATGGCGCGCAGTATTATAATGCGCCAGTGGCACGGGATAGAGATCGATTACGGCAACAGGTTCTTAAAGGATTGGGATGGACACTTCACCGTGTCTGGTCAATGGATTGGTATCGCGATCGTGCGGCGACAACAGGACGACTGTTGAAGGCAATCGAACACGCCAAAACGGCTGCGCCTGAAAAGATGTTGATGGATTCAGTACCTGAACCTATTGAAGTTGATTTGGAAGTGCCTGAGTTTGAAGTAGTGCCACCATCTGAGTCGAATCAACCAGTGTCCGACTACGTTGAGTGTACAAACCTTGGTATCCCGATGGTCGGTGATTTGGCTCAGCAGTCACCCCACCGACTTGCTCAAGGAGTCGTACAAGTGGTGAAAATTGAGAGCCCCGTTCATATTGACGAAGTGGTGTTACGGATTCGTAGTCTCTGGGGACTGGGACGTGCGGGGAATCGGATTAGAGCTGCGATTAAAAATGCTGTGTTCAGCGCGCAACAAAGCGGTCAAATTCGCCAGAAGGGCAATTTCCTATGGACTGCTGATGAACAAGAAATTAAAGTGCGTCAGCGCAAACCCTCCAACATTGAGTGGATATGCGATGAGGAGATCGCTGCAGTCATGAAACGCGTTATTACGGCACAGGGTGCTATTTCACAGAACGCGCTCATAACTGAATCTGTAAGATTTTTTGGTTACAAAGCTGCCGGAACAACTATGACCAAACATCTACGTCTACTGTTGAACAAACTGGTAAAGGCAGGCGAATTTGAGATTTTACCGAATGGTGCTGTCCGGCTTCCTCAACTTTGACCTATTCTGATCGAATAGGAGTTTCATTGGCGTAGATAACCATCTGTGCTTTTTCTCTGTCCGCCGCGTATGCCAAGCATGCCCGGATGTCTGTTTCAGTTAAATATGGGAAATCGTCAAGAATTTCTGCGACTGTCATGCCTGAGGCGAGGTACTCAAGCACTTCGTAAACTGTGATTCGCATTCCCCGGATGCACGGCTTTCCGCTGCGTTTACCGGGTTCAATGGTAATAATGTCTGTGTAGTCCATCTCCAGTTCCTCCATCTGATATTATATCATTCTTGAGTGTTATTAATCTATATTTATCTACGAGATGGGGATCCGTCACTGCAAAATACTTGTATCATCTGCACTATGAACAGGATTTGGACTCAGATTGTAGTCGCCGTCCGGTGAAATATCGTCAATCAGGACAACCTTTCCTGAACGCGCGGATTGGTGCATAGCGAAAAATGTCTGCACAACATGCAAGTTGCTGTGCCCATTCGTGATCGGTTTTTCACTCGTTTGCAAGCACTCCAAGAAGTGAGCCATCGCGTTTCCAAAGGCATCGGGGAACCACGTTCCCTCTATTGACGGTTTAATCTCGTGGGTTTCCGGCTGCGTGAGGTGAACCGTCATGTCATCACTGTTTCCGTAGATAGCCCCTTTCGTGCCTTGGATGCGGATTTCCTCGTGCGGGTGCTGTAAGTTGCGTCCGGGATTGGCAAGGAATGCCCAGTTACACGAAAGCAAACCCTGTATACCGTCCCGACTTTTGAAAAGCGCGATGGAAAGGGTTTCTCCTTCCTCAATTGAGCGGTTATGTCCGTGTGCTTGACAGTAAACGCTCTCATACTCGCCGAACCATTTATGGATAAGCCCAATGTGGTGCACCTGCATCGCAGGGATCAGGTGGCGTTCGGGGAATTCAGTGTAAAATCCGTTGCAGGTTATGGAGACGTGGTAGATTTCTCCGAGGTGTTCAGCGTTGATGTAGGGTTCAATGGCAAGGAAACCGGGAACAAAGCAGGAGTTTTGGTTCACCATAAGCTGCACATTGTGTCGCTCAGAGATGTTGACCATTTCAACGGCTTGTTGCATTGACATAGAGAAGGGTTTTTGGCAGAGGATGTGTTTACCGGCTTCGGCAGCGGCTTTAACGATAGGAGAGCGGATCCACGGTTGCACCGCCATGTCCACGACATCGACATCGGTATCAGCAATCAGATCGGCGATACGGGTGTATCGTTTATCAACACCAAACGTGTTACCGATCTCGTTAAGGCGTGTAGTGTCTTTGTCGCAGATCGCAGCAACGCGTAAGTTTTGTCGCTGGTAACCGAGTAGGTGCTGTTGCCCGATACCCAACCCGATTAAGCCGATCCCAAATTCTCGCTTGTCTGCCATTGTGTAGGGTGTCCTTTGAAATCAGATGCCTAATCCTTCGTCAATCTCGCGTTGATAGGTGTTAATGGATTCATTGAGCATCTGATCTATCTGGACGATTTGCCCTGTTGCACCGGATTCAAGCATTGCGTAAGAGACAGCGACGGAACGTGTGCCTTGATAACCATCGACTTCAACTTCCCTGTTTCCGGCAATAACTTCAGCAAATTCACCATATTCCATGGCGATATTTTTTGCGTCACCTTGCTTAAACGTGTACTTCCACAATCGGTCGCCACCGAAAAGGTCTGCTGTGACGGCATCTAAGTGAAAGTCTGGGACGAGGTCCAAAATCCGTTGGTCATCAATCGTTTCCTGTCCGTCAATATTGAGGGTAATAATTCCGCCGCCTCGGTCGCCCGGGAGCGTCATAGAACCTTGGGAGCCGTGAATTTTTCGGAGCCAGTTGCCTTGTCCCCACGCCCCGTGATCCTCAATATATTGCCCGACAACGCCGTTTTTGAAAGTCAGCGTTGCATAAGCCGCGTCCTCCGCTGTTGCCGCAAATTCAGCAGGCATCTCGCGCTGCCATTTGGTATAAACACCGGCAGGGTTAGATCTAGATTCACCGGTTACTGCGGCAGAATTATGTCGGATGGGTTCATGAAGACGGGTTTGCGCATAGACAGTGTCAATGTCACCGAGTAGATACTCCATCATGTCAGCATAGTGAACGCCGACGTCGAGGAGCACACCACTCTGGTCTTTCTGATGTCGCCAGACGGAGATAAGCATGCGGTTTGTTCCACCGATTGCATGATGGATGAGAAAGCGCGGTGTGCCGATAACTTCAGCCTCAAGGAGTGCTTTTGCAAGTCGGTTGATCGGATCCCGCCGATAGTTCTCTGCGACGCTGAGGATCGCGTCAGATGCGTCAGCGGCACGCCGAATGAGATTACACGCACGGACAGTTAATCCCATCGGTTTCTCGACCATGGTATGCCAACCGCGTTCAAGGGTTTCAATAGCGACGGTGTGGTGATAAGGGGGTGTAGTTGTCACATCCACGGCATCAACACCGACTTCAGCGAGTTCTTCCAAGTTTCCAACGACAGCCGGTTTTTCACCAAAGCGTTCTTCTGCTTGCGCAGCAAGTGACTCGGCATTGGCAAGAACTGGATCGCATGCGCCGACAAGGCTAAATTGGGTCCACCCTGCCCGATGGAGTTCTGCTAACCCATACATGTGCCGGTGTCCCATCCCGCCACATCCAACGATTGCCAATCTAATTTTATCCATGTTACCCCCTGATGCATTTTGGAAGCACGTCCGTTTTTTAGTTCAGGAGTGCTTCTAACCGCTTGAGATCCGTTTGCATTTGCGCTACGTTGTCACGGTAGTATTGCGAACGGCTAAGCACCTTATTGGCGTATTTTTTTCCACTGCTGATAAGGGGAGCAGCAACTCTCACCTTACCGGGCCCAACGTTATAGGCACCAAGTGCCAAGGTCAGATTACCTCTATATTTCCCGATAAGCATTTTAAAATAAGTTAAACCGGCGTGCAAGTTTTTGTGTGGATCGAATCGTTCATCTATCTGTGAATCAAGTTTCGGATTCCGTCTATCCTGATACTTTGGTACTGTGAGTCCCAGTTCGCGTGCGGTTTCGGGCATCATCTGCATCAATCCACCAGCGCCGTTCTTAGACACGGCGATCGGATTAAAGTTAGATTCAGCGTAAATAATAGCGAGCATGAGTTCTACATCAATATCGTATTGCTTCGCTATTTGGACCGCCTTGCCCGCGGACTTCGGCTGTTCTATTTTTTCTGTTTCAGGTGTCGATTTGGATATTGGTGTTTGCGGTGCACTTAAGGCGGTGCCATCTGGTTTATGTGAGAGAGGTTGTGTTCCTCCAAAAGACATGCCTATTGAAACGAGATGTTTGTGCTCAAGGTTCTCTTGATTGAGGTAAGTGTAATGGAGCTGCTTTCCCAATTGGTTAAGTGAAAGCCCGAGACTCCATGATTGAGAGGGTGCTTCGTCGCCAAAGGTAAGTGTCGACCCGACGCGAGCAGCAATTGTATCGCTGCCGATTTCTAAGCTTGTACCGAGGCATGGCGGTGTAATATCTAACCGGTTGTGCCACCGGATAATTGGATGGGGTGTAAGCACAGCACCGAGAGCCAGTTGCTGATCAAAGGTTTGTAAAATTTGCCCGTTTCTATGCCGAATGGTAACGCCAGAAATATCGCGTAACCGCACGCCGACTGCAAAGTGAGCGTTAAGTTCTGTCAACACACCGACATCATAATTTTGTGCCCAGAGGCTGCCGTAATAAGGTGCGCGACTATACCCTGTGCTGGCACCAAGTTGCAAAGGACCGAATTTCCTTGCATAAGAGAAAAGTGCCTGATTATTGCCGAGTTCAAAACTACCAATCGGGTTTGCAACGTGATCTATTAGAAAACGATCACCGCCATTTAAATCGAGGAAATTTACACCGAATGTCCCGATAGATTTGATAGGATAAGCGAGGGAGACAGCACCTTGAGACAGATCGTAAATTAAGTTTCCACGCTGCAGCGTTGCAAGCCCCGCAGGATTCCAGAGGGGGCTTGTAGCATCATCTGCACCGCTGATAAACGCGCCCCCCAATCCGATGCCACGCGTGCCAACTTCGGGTCTGAGGTTAATCGGATCCGATAGTGTGCTTTTTTGACCGAGAAAATACGAGAATAAGAGAAAAACAGTCGCTACGAGTAGCAGACCCCGTTTACGGTATGGTAATGTACTTAGTTGGTTTTTCACTTCTGCCTTTGTACCTAATTTCAAAATGTAAATGGGGTCCGGTGGATATACCGGTGTTTCCAGATAAGCCTATTACCTTGCCTTGGCTTACAGTTTGCCCGACTTTTACTCTGATGCGTGACAAATGTCCATACCAAGTGCTAAAATTGCCTTCGTGTTCTATACCGACGATTTTCCCGTAACCGCCTTTCCGTCCCGCAAAGATGACTCTACCTGCCTTGGAAGCGTAAACGCGTGTCCCTACAGCGGCACGCAAGTCTATACCTTCATGAAACTGGTAACGACCAGTTACAGGATGCGGTCGATAGCCGTACTTTGATGTAAGCACTAAAGGAACCCGAAGCGGGTTTCTAAAACCGAAACTACCATCGTGCGGGATCCGAATTTCTGTGCCAATCTGTAGGCTGCGAGGCGAAGAGATACCGTTGAGTATCTGCAGGTCCTTCCACTCGACGTTATGGAGACGGGCGATACCGATCAAAGTATCACCGGGTTTAACTTGATACAAGATTTCCTTGACGAAGGCGTTTCCAGGTATACGTAGTGTTTTCCCAGTCTGTATGCGGTGTACTGATTTAATACTGTTCGCTTGGATAATCGATCTGAGGGGTACTTTGTACTTCTGCGCGATTTCCGACAATGTTTCACCTTTCTGGACGAGATGTTTCTGAACACCAGCAGCGAGTGCTGTTCCGAAAGGTGCTACTGCTAACAAAACAGTTATAAGAATGTAAATTAACCTTATCTTCATTTGGTACCCTGATAAAACAAAACAGAGGCAAACCCTGTTTAAGTCTGAGCAGAGTGGGTATTGCTCATTTAGACAGCATCTGCGACTATTAACTAATTTCTGACGGTCAGCAAGACATTTTTCGTGTCTGTAAAAATTTGCGTATCGGTTTCAATCCCAGAAGATCCGACTGAAACAACTTCACTGATGACAGTCACAACAAGTTGAATGACTTCAACTCGAACGTTCTCTCCATTAAGGGTTTGAGGAGCCGTCCAAGTGACAGGATTTTCAGTAGAGGCGGAAAGTTCCCCAAACTGGGTAATGTTCAGCCAGTTTAGCGTGACACTTGTACCTCTAACCTCTTTTACTGAAGCAGTGAGTTCTACTGCTTCACCGGGTTGCACTGTTTTCTTCGTAACAGTGACTTTAACGTCCAGATCGGAAACCAGTTTTGGCTCCGCGACATCTGGAGTTTGTGTAAGTTCAACAACATCATCTGTGGCTTCAATACTTTCTGTCGTGGTATCCTCTTCTGAGACAGGATTTTTTAAATTGCTACCACCGCAGCCTGTTAAACTTAGGACAAGACCTATTAGGAGAATATAAATACCTATTAGGGACATGTAGAAAAACATGTCAATTCGAGATACTTGCATGGCACCACCCTCTCTTCATATCAACGTGATTGAAATGCTATTTTTATCAACAAAGAGGCTTCAAACTGGGACAAATAACGGTCTGTATTTTCTCGCGGTTCTTATTCAATAGGAACGTGTTCCAAAGCCTTCAATATTAGAAACCGAACGAGTTTGCAAATTATGCCCTAATCGTTCACATCATGGATTTGTTGATAAATAACGGACAGCGAAGAGAGTTGGTTACGAAATCAATAAATTCAACAGTAAAGCGTTCGGCTGGGAGGTTAATCCCAGCCAGAACTACAAGTTATTTTCCTGTGTTTTCTATCTGATCGCGCAAGAAAGCAATGATGTCGGCAATATCTTGGTCGCTGAGAATATCCGGGGCATAAAACGGCATAAGAGAACCGCCGCCTCGAATTTTGGTAGCCCAGCGCGTCATTGTTGCGTCGATATTGCGTGGTGCTCTGGAGCGAACGAGTTGAGGACCGATACCCGCTTTTTTAGCCGATGGGTGACAAGTAACGCATGCGCGTCCGAAAAGTTGCCAGCCTTTGCTCGCATCACCGCTCATAGCGACGATTTTTTCACCGGCTGCCTTTTTGGCATCGTCATCGAGCATGGCAATTTCAAATTCGGGACCTTTGTTGTCGCCGGAGATAGCTTCAAAATAAGCCATGAGTGCTTCGGCATGTTCTGCTGGAATTGCAGTAGGATTAACTTTATCTCCCGGTACCCTCTGTAAGAAATGCTCATAACAGAAGCCGCCGCCGCCTGCTGCACGTGCAAAGTCTGCGCCTGTGATCATTCCACCTTTTGCTTCTCCACGGTGTGGTACCCCAACGACGCTATGCCCTGCACGGATGACACCATCTGGGTTTTCGGTTTCATCGAAATCCGCGTGGCAATTTGCGCAGGTAAGCCCAGTTGCTTTGGAAGGGTCAATTGTGCCTTTAAAGGTTGGATCGTGGAAAAGTTCGCGCCCCAGTTGCGATTTGTCCGACATTTGCGCTTGTGTAAAAAAGATGAATGCCGTGATCAAAACGCCACATAGGGCAAACGAAACGAATTTATGCATCATAAATCTCCTTTTAATGCTGTATTATTCAAATATTATACTAAATAATGCTATTTATTGTCAATAAAAAAATGAAAACGGTGTTTTGCCCTGAATATTGAGATACTTTATAGTTTATATCGTTGATTGGCGAGACTTAAGTCTCTTCCAACAGAGCGATGTAGGGTAGATTTCGATACTGCTGTGCATAATCAAGTCCATATCCGACCACGAACGCATCTGGGATCTCAAAACCGATATAGTCGATAGCGACAGGTACTTGGCGTTGAGAGGGTTTGTCAAGTAGTGTACAAACCTTAACGGTTTTCGGGTTCAACGTTCGGAGATGTTCACGGAGAAACTTCAGCGTGTGTCCAGTATCAACAATATCCTCAACGATGAGGACCTGCCGCTGTTCAAGATAGTCGCTGCCACCGCGGATGAGTTGGACCCTTGATGGTTTTGCGCTGTTATGGTAACTCGTGAGTTGCACGAATTCAAAGCGGACCTGGACTTCTCTACCCGAATCTGTCAGCTGCGCGCTAAAGATGGCGCGTGCGAGATCCGCGAAAAATAGTACACTCCCCCTGAGTACACCAAGGAGGACTAACTCTTGATTTTCGTAATCGGTGGAAATCTGCGTTCCAAGTTCACGAATGCGGTTCTGAAGACAGGATTCAGAGATGAGAACGGATTCAGGAAGAGGTTTGGTCACTGACATAACGTAGGTAAAGATATTGCCGTGTGTCAGGTTCGATCTTGAAAGATTCGCTGGTAGTGTAACCAATGATCCACAAAATCTCGTCGCCACAAACGAGCAATGGAATGCTATCGCGTTCGGAGCGAGGCACTTTGGCATCTATAAAAAAATCCTTAATCTTTTTCGTTCCCCGCATACCATAAGGTTGAAACCGGTCGCCTTGCTGCCGATTACGCACCGTAAGCGGAACTATTTCTGAAGACGGTTTTGCAAACACCTTCCTTAATTTGTCATAGTCAAATATTGCTTCAAACTTGCCATCAGGTAATGTGAGCGTCCGATGTGACGCAACGTCACCCAATTCAGCAGTAATTTCTGTATTTAAAATTGCTATAGACGTTTTACCAACAGTAGTTACCGGATAAGCGAAACTTTCGATTTCGACCGGTTTTCTTTCAAAGATGAGCTGCTGATATGCGCGTCGAAATCGCAAATCGTTCGGAAGTGCCAACACAGTGTTCGGGGCATCCCCTTCAACAAGGTTTAGCATCGCTTCACAATGTGCGAAATAAAAATCGTTCATATCACCCAACATTTCAAAGACGCTCTGCCGGAGCATCCGCCTCTGTAATGCGATGTGATATTGTCTGAATTTTACTCTATCCAGTACAACGTTCTTGTGAGAGCCTTGTATCCGACACGTCTCAAATGCTTTTCGTGCGATTGTATCAAGGTATTCCGATTCAGCACCCAACACGTCGGCAGTACGACTTAACCCAGTTTTGATATTCGGATTATAGTCCCGCGCAAGTTGCGGTATCAGCTCGCCGCGGATGCGGTTACGAAGATAGTATGTATCCGTGTTAGTTGCATCATGTCGCGGTACAACGCTAATAGACGTAAGAAACGTTTCAATTTTTTGACGTGTGAACCCCGAAAGTGGCCTAATAAATTTTATATCCCTGACAGGTGGAATACCTTTCAGACCTGTGGCACCGCTCCCGCGAATGAGATTCATCAAAACCGTCTCAGCGATATCGTCCTGATGGTGCCCTAAGGCTACTTTAGTGGCACTCACTTCCGTACAAACAGATTCGTAAAATTGATAGCGCGCCTTTCGACCTGCTGCCTCTACAGAAAGTTTCCACTGTTTTAGCAAATGCTTCACTTCCGCACGTTGAATAGTACAAGGCAACTCCAAGTGTGCTGCGTGCTGTTGAACGAATTCAACGTCTGCGTCTGCTTCTGGACGGAGGCAATGATTTAAATGCACAACGTGAAGTTTGCAGTTGAGTTGCGAGCGTAAAGCGTGCAGCCCGTACAGAAGTGCAAGCGAATCCGCGCCGCCTGAGACCGCCACAAGTACAGTCTCACCGTCTTCAATCATCTGATGCTGTGAAATGAAGCGGTGCATCTGTCGCACAAAGTCGGTTGTCATGAGGTGCGCCAATTTTTAACAGCAAGTTTACCGTTTGAATATTAACTGGGCTGCAAAGTGCGTTAAAAAGCACAATGCCGGTGCGGAGAGTCGAACTCCGGACAGCACGATTATGAGTCGTGTGCTCTAAACCACTGAGCTACACCGGCGCGTGTCTGGCTGGGCTTGTGGACCCTACCCTAATATTTTGTTTTAAGTATAACACACAAGAGGAAAAAAGTCAAATGTTTTTATCATATCTACCCGCCATAATCGCTACTTCGATGGGAGTTGAACAAGGTTGACAAAGATGTTAATTAAAGAAAATAATACTTTGACCGTTCCGCTTCTGGCATGTGATCCGGGCGGGTTCGATACCAGCGGAAGTGTTCATAGTGGGCGGTGTAGTGTTCGCCATCTCGGCTATCGTTGTAGCTGAGGAATAACATCCGCCGCGCACTATTCGATGTATTGGATGCCGCCGCGTGTGGCGTAAAACAGGTGAAAATTGCCATGTCTCCCGGTGCTAAGTCCACGTAGATGTGTTCCTCGTTCGCAAGGCGTTCGGAGTCAATCTGGGTTTTGTCAAGCGAACCGGGTTCATGCAAAAACCCTTGATGATGTCCCGTCCAGAGTTCTGTGCAACCGTTCTCTTTCGTGCTTGCGTCAAGTGCGACTGAAACCGTAAGGAGACTATGTGGAAATCCTTGCCACCAATTGTAATCCTGATGCAGTCCGTTGCCGTGGCTGTCGGGTGGTTTGAAGATGAGTTTATCTTTGAACAATACGGCTTCGTAACCATCATATAGGGATGCCAACCGATCCAGAATGCGTCTATCACGGGTGAGTGCGGAAAATAGCGGCGAGATACTTACAAACGGATCGATTTTCCATGGCTGCTCATCTGCTAACATCTCAAAGCGGAGATTGTATTTCGGTTCGAGTTGAAGTTCGCGGCTCAGCGCAAGCGCACGCGCAACAATCTGTTCTGCTTCTTGGCGGTAGATCTCAATCTCTTGAGGCTGAAACACATCGCGAAGAATGAGGAATCCTTTCTCGCGATATGCCTCAACTTCAGCGGTATCAAGTGCGAAATGGAGTTGTCGTTGCTGTGGACCGTTCCATTGCGGTGTGCCTATTTCAGATGGGCGTTCAACACTTACCATCGTTGCCTCCTGTCCGTTACTGAACCCGAACGTCTGTTTTCAACTGTCCCCAAAGAGTTGTGAGTTTGCCATTTAGTTCAACGGCGAAGGAAGGGATATCTGCTCCGTCAATGACCAGATTGTCGAAATGGACGTTTGCCTCATACGTAATAAAGCCGATGCGTCCACTGTCTCGGAATTTCGCATCATCATCTCCCTCGAACAGGAGTTCATCATCGACGAAACACTGATAATTTTGTCCTTTTGCGATGACTTTAAGACGAAGGGTTTTGCCGATTTCCGGTTCAGCAGGTAAGGGCGTTACGATATGCTCGAATTGATTCTCTCGCCATCGGGAGAACTGGCATTTATGCTGGTCTGTGCGAATCCAGTATCGCATGCCGTTATCTCCGTCTGCATCGGCACGAATTAACACACCCGCCGCATTCACGTTCACGTTTTTCACCAATGTTACGTCCACTTCAAGGGTGTAATCCGTCCAATCTTCATCACCGAACATGGTCTTGGTGTACTGTCCGCCAGAGGTTTCGGCGTAAGCATCTTTCACAATCTTCCATTCACCTTTGACAGCATTCCAACCGTCGGGAAGCCCATTGTCAAAGTTTTCCTGCCATGTTCCTGCTGAAGCCGTGGAAGTTAATATGGCAACAAGAAATATAATGGATACTGCCTTTGGATAACGCATGGGTTCCTCCTGTCTATCGCTTTGTTAATGTAGACAGTTTGATGTCTGCACATGTTATTGCTGATTTGGCGACAGCATCAACAAGTTAAAAGCGTTTTTGAAAAGTGTTCGTTGGAAAAACAGGTTCCTTTAATTGTGTTTCTGGATACTGGCTATTACCTTATCAAAAGACACAAAAAAGTTCAAGAGGATTTTAGGAGGAAGGTTTAAGGGATTGCAGGGGGGGGATTTGAACCCCCGTCCTCCGGGTTATGAGCCCGACGAGCTACCTGGCTGCTCTACCCTGCGGCAAGAATTATTATCCTAAATCATGGTCGAGGAGGGACTTGAACCCTCACACCTTTTTACGGGCGACGGATTTTAAGTCCGTTGTGTCTACCGATTCCACCACTCGACCGCAAATAGTGTTAATAGTATATACCATTCATAGGTGTTTGTCAACTTTTTTTAATTTTATTTTCCAAAAAGTGCTGATTTTACTGTGTTTCTGTGGCTATTGTATGTTGTTTTTCTGGCGATATCAAGGTCTAATCGGGAAGCTGGCGGGTTTTTCTTAGCACTTGACTTTTTTTCCTAAATCGCATATCATAGGATATTATGAAAAACGTTAAACTTGCATCAGGACACGAAATACCGATACTGGGTTTGGGAACTTGGCAGCTCAAAGGCAAGCAGTGCGAACGTATCGTCAAAGAAGCTATTGGGTTAGGCTATACCCACATTGACACAGCGTGGATGTACCAAAACCAGCGCGAGATTGGGAAAGCACTTCGTGACGTTCACCTTGACCGCGAAGCTATTTTCCTTACCACTAAAATTTGGCACACCCATCTCAAGCATGCCGAAGTCCTCGCTCAGTTTGAGGAGTGCCTCAGCGATTTGCAAATGGATTACGTTGATCTGTTATTGATTCACCATCCTAGTGGCTCCGTTCCGGTTGCTGAAACTTTTGATGCATTCCAAAAGCTTTACGACGCGGGTCAGGTAAAGAGCATCGGTATCAGTAACTTTAGCATCGCTCAGGTTGAAGAGGCGTGTGAGGTCTCAGAACTTCCGATTTGCACGAATCAGGTGGAGTATCATGTTCGGAGAAACCGCTCAGAATTACGAGACTATTGCCATGCGCGCGACGTTGTGATGACAGCGCATCGTCCTCTTGCTGTTGGGGACCTTGCCGGGGACGTGGTATTGGGCGAGATCGGTGAGAAGCACGGAAAGACTGCAGCACAGGTTGCCTTAAGATGGTTAATACAGCAAGGTATCATCACAATTCCGAAATCGGGTTCGGTGCCGCATTTACAAGAGAATTTGGATGTCTTCGCGTGGGAGTTAACCGAGGCAGAGATGCGAACACTTGATACTGTAACGTAGGACATCATGATTATAGTAAAATCCGAAAATATGTTTACACTCGTAGCATAGGAAATCGTTAGCTCCTGTGGTTCCGTGAGATGGACATTCACAAGTTTGCATAACCATGTGAGTGTGTAAGTAATTACAGGCTCTACTATAATAACCCAAGTTGCTACTAACAAATTTTGATGTTTTGCTTGGGTATTTCTGCGTATTTCAACGAAGGGGCTTAGGCATTTTCCTCACCCCTAATGAGGATTAAGAATTTAATCGGGTAATTTTTTCCGATGTCCGGTGCGGTTAGGAAACCGCACCTACCGGGTTTGAAGGAACATAGAATTACCCAAATATTTTATTAAACTTCATACGGGGTGAAGAAAGTTTTGAAAACTCATTCAAACGTCTATAACATGTTAGGTAGCAACTTGGGTTATTAATAAGGAAACGATAAAATCGCATGAAATTTGGACTGTTTTATGAACATCAGATTCCGCGTCCGTGGCGTGAGGGGGCGGAACATCAACTTTTTCAAGATGCGTTGGCGCAGGTAGAACTCGCTGACGCACTCGGATTTGACTATATCTGGGAGGTAGAACACCATTTCCTTGAAGAGTATTCACACTCTTCTGCGCCGGAAGTATTCCTTGCAGCTTGTAGCCAGCGGACGACGCAGATTCGGTTAGGGCACGGGATTGTGCTGATGCCGCCAGCGTATAACCATCCAGCACGCGTCGCTGAACGGATTTCGACACTCGATTTGGTATCAAATGGACGTGTAGAATGGGGGACCGGAGAGTCAGCCTCGCATATAGAGCTTGGTGGATTCAATGTTGATCCGAAACATAAACGCGAGATGTGGGCAGAATGCACACGCGAGACGGCGAAAATGATGACGCAATCGCCTTATGCCGGATATGAGGGAGAGTACTTTTCGATGCCGACGCGCAATGTCGTTCCAAAACCGCTACAGACCCCACATCCGCCACCGTGGGTGGCGTGTTCGAGTCGTGATAGCCTGCGTTACGCTGCCAAATATGGACTCGGTGCGTTAACCTTCGCATTTATTGATGCGAGCGAAGCCAAATTTTGGGTGGAAGAGTATTACGAGATTTTTGAGAAGGAATGCGAACCGCTGACGCAGCGGGTGAACCCTAACATCGCCATGGTGTCGGGATTTTCATGCCATAATAATGAGGAGACTGCTGTTGCTCGTGGGTTAGATGGGTTGCGTTTCTTCCGATTTGCGCTCGCGCACTATTATCATAATGGTTCACAGATACCGGGACAGACGGATATTTGGCAGTTATATAGACAGACAACGCAGGAACCGGCTGAGGGTAGAGCGGGTATTGGGACACCAGACCAGGTGCGTGAACATCTTGAGGTGATGGAGGATGCTGGGGTAGACCAAGTCGTTTTCATTCAGCAGGCTGGCGCGAACCGACATGAAGATATATGTGAGTCGTTGGAGTTGTTTGCAGAACGCGTGCTCCCAGATTTCAAGGCACGGGACGCAGCACAGGTTGAAGGAAAAAATAAAAGACTTGCCGAGGCAATTGCACGCGCAGAAAAACAAAAACCGGCATTGACTTCTCTCAGCGAAGCACCCGTTGTGGATGCCTATCCGGTCCTCAAACGGAAGTTGGAAGAAAAACCGGAAGAAACCGAAGCGACTGAGATGAGTGATGATGGCGAAAAGTTTCTGTTGTCTATAGAAGGTGGAAAGCGGACCGAGAAGAACACGTAGACGCTGGCGCGCTTGCAAAGCATACTTATATGGGGTTCGAAATGAAGAATGTTTTGGTCGTTGACGACGATGAGAAAATCTGTTGGGCATTTGAGCAGTTCTTAGAAAGCGAAGGTTACTCCGCCGGTATTGCGAACAGTGCTGAGGAGGGTTTGCGCCGCATCGCTGCTGACAAGCCAGATGTCGTTTTACTCGATGTGAACTTACCCGGTATGAGTGGTTTGGAGGCGTTAGGTGAGATAAAAGCGAATCACCCGTGGGTGATTGTGATTATCATCACGGCTTATGACGATGTAGAAACAACAATAGAAGCGATGCGCTTACAGGCGTTCGATTTTGTTCCGAAACCGATTGATCTGGATATTGTCAAGGGTGTACTGGAGCGTGCGTTCCGAACACAATCCGTCCGTAGCACCTTGCCTGTAGAGACAGCGGACGAGTCGTCAGCGGAAACCCAGATTGGCGGGCACCGTCTGGTCGGGAAAAGCAATCAGATGCGCGAGATATACAAACTCATCGGGCTAATGGCAAGCAATACGGTAACAGTCCTGATTGAGGGTGAAACAGGGACAGGGAAGGACCTTGTTGCCCGCGCAATCCACGCGGGAAGTGAACGCAAAGAGAAGCCTTTTATTCCTGTGGATTGTGGGGCGCTCCCCGATGAATTGTTGGAGAGTGAACTGTTTGGGTATGAAGCTGGCGCGTTCACTGGTGCCAAAACAGAAGGGAAACCCGGACGATTTGAGTTGGCAGATAGTGGTACCCTTTTCCTTGATGAAGTCGGCAACATGACCCCGGCACTACAGGTGAAGCTGCTCCGTGCTTTGCAGACGCAAGAGATTGAGCGGTTAGGCGGCACGCGTACGCTTAAAGTAGATGTCCGCGTTATCGCCGCTACAAATCAGGAACTTAGTGAAATGGTAAAACGCGGGCAGTTCCGCGAGGATCTCTATTACCGTTTTAGACGCATCGCGCTTCACCTTCCGCCCTTGCGGGAACGGCAAGAGGATATTCCGCTGCTTGTTACGCACTTTCTACAACTTATCCAAGAGGAGTTTGGCAAGTTGATTCGCGGTATATCTGAAGATGGAATGAAACTGCTACAAGATTACACATGGCCCGGCAACGTTCGAGAATTAGAGAATTGTCTCAGAAGCGCGGTGGCACTCTGTCGATCGGATGTGATTCTTCCGGACGACCTACCGCCAGAAATTCGCATAGGCAGCGAGATAAGTCCTACCGATGGTTCACAATTAGAGATTTCTCTGAAATCCATTTTACAGGATACGACAAAAGAAGCAATCGCGCAGGGGAAACAAGGGCTTTACGAAGATGTTGTTGCTGTATTAGATAAAACATTAATTGAACTCGTCCTTGATGAATTTTCAGGCAATCATAGCAAAACAGCCGAATTACTTGGAATGAGTCGAACTACACTTTTGAAGAAAATTAAACAGAGTAGTCGTACCGATGTTGAATAAGCACGGCAGGAGATGAGCTATCATGGGATCGTGGATTCGGATTGCGCACCGTGGAGCATCAGGCATCGCGCCAGAAAATACGCTTGCGGCGTTCAAGAAAGCACTCGAAATCGGCGTTGACGCCGTTGAACTGGACCTACACGGCACCGCTGACGGTGAGATTGTCGTGATACACGACTCTACCTTGGATCGGACGACCGACCGCCATGGGCATATCAACGAAACCACTTTAGAAACGATTCAAAGTGCCGATGCTGGTGGGTGGTTTGATGCTGAATTTGCGGGTGAACCGGTGCCGACGCTGACAGAGGCGTTAGCATGCATCGGAAAAGGGACAATTGCTGTTCTGGAGATCAAAGATCCGCTGATAGCCGAGGCAGTTGTCGCGAAAATTCATGAAACGGATACGCTGGAACTTACCGTTGTTATCTCCTTTCATACCGGTGTTTTACAAACTATCCGGGCATTAGAACCTCGCATTGCAACTGGCTGGCTCATCGGGGGAGGCAACAAGCACTTATCTCCTATTGCGTTATGCCAGCAATTAGGGGAGCTCGGTAGCAGTCTACTAAACGTTAATCATCTGTTAATCACAGCGGAATTTGCTTATGAGATTCGCCGACGCGGCATCGCCTTGTGGTGTTGGACTGTAGATGACATTGCTCGCATGCGCGAGATGCAGACGTTCGGTGTGCAAGGTATCACGTCAAATTACCCGGAACGCTTCGCTACGGTTTAGCTTGCCTCCTTTGACCCCGCCAAAACGCAATCGCGATGTATGCCAGAATCGGATAAGACAACAAGGTTGTTGACCAAGCGACCCCCTCTAATCCCCAATACTGCATAAATAACCAATTGAGAAGCGGATTTAGAAGAAGCCTGATGAGGGTTGCCGTGACAACGGTTTTATGTGCTTGACGCGCGAGGTGTGCTCGGATGAGTAGCCTGCTAATTAAACGCGGAAGCGTTCCTAACAGATAGATGCCGAGCAATGAAGCAATATGAAACTGCCCAGCCTCAGACAATTCGCCGTGTCCGTACAAAACCGATACGATGTTCTCCCGAAGCAGATAAAAACCTGTCAAGAACGGCACCATCAGTACCAATAGTGCGACGACTCCTTGCCAGACGCTGCGTTGTAGTTGTGTGCTGTTGGTGGTTGAACCGTTTTCTGATTGCGACTCGGATGCGGAGATTTTTGCCCAATGCGACAATAGGACAGGAAGTGTTACACCTGTAAGTCTTTCAGGAATTGCACACAAACGGAGTGCGTAATCCAGTTTCGAGACGGAGCTTGCCCCTAATGTGCTTGCCATTCCCCTGTCAACGACCGGATTTATTCCATCGGCAATCGCCGCGCCCATCATGAGTAGACATTGGTGCAGGAACCGTTTCGTGTAGGGTGTTTTCTGTAAATCCGGTTTCAGGTGACGCGCTTGCAGGTTCAGGACGGCACAGCATCGCGGAAACAGGACAATCACTTGAAACAGCTCACCGAGGATGAGGGCAAGCGGTATACTGAACCAAGTTAGAGATGATTTGAACAGATAAATAGTCCCAATGACAAGGACTCCACAGAGTCCTTGCACAATAACGGGTACGTGAAACGCTTGATAGGTATCTAATATCGCCTTGAGCATCCAACGGACGGATGCGATAACCGCGAAGCAGAGGAATCCACACACGATGCCGATTGCAGTAGCGGGCGGGAGTCCGGCATTTGGTAAAAAGCGTTGCGAAACTGCCCACGAGATGCCGACAAGGAGACAGCAAAGCCACGGCATTATTGTGAGATAACGGAAAAAGATGGATTGTACACAGTGTTGTGCTTCAGTTTCGCCTTTCGCACGGGCTTCGGCTAACAGGGGGACAAGGACGGAATAAGCGGAGGCGGCACTGAGCAGCTGAATAACGAATACAGCGATGCCCCAATAGTAGTAGATAAAATCCATCTCTGCTGGGTCGCCGAACCAATTGGCGAGAACGATGTAGATGAGAAGTGTGCTGGCATGTCCGATCAGGCTAAGCGGGGTAATAAGAAGGACATTTTTGAGGATAGAAGGTTCTGTTTGGGAAGCGTTATTCGGCATGAAGTGACTGAAAAGCGGGCTTGAAGGCGACAGAGTTGGAGATACTGGGTACCCGTAGCCAACTCTGTCAGTTCAGTAGCTACCTAAAAGCGACTTTTGAGAGTCCCCCACATAGTTGCGAGTTTATCTGCCGGTTCAACTGGTAATCCTTCTTTCGCTTTCTCGTAATCTTCATCTGTAGGTTGAAATGCCTTGCTTGAAATCATAAAGACATCAAATAAAGGCTCGAGGCCAGCAGCGGCTTCTCGCGGTTGAATGCGGACGGTGTTGGTCCCCTTTTTTAAATCTGTTGGGGACAGTGAATCTGGTATATCTCTGCCAATCCAACTGTTTTACAGTGTCAATTTTTCCGCGAAGAACTACTCATCAGAAAACGTAACGCGTTCGTAGATTTCTTGCAAGGGCAGTTCGCATTGGATGGCGGTGAGTGGCAAAATGTCCTCAAGTGCTTGGAAAGCAGTGAAAATCCAGTCTTTTGCAGTAACCGGTGTGGCATCATGTTTTTTTTCGCGGCGGTAACGTTCAACAAGGACTTTGTCTTGGGAAACGAGGATATATTCCTGCAAGGACGCGAGGTGTCGGTAGTGCCCGAATTTTTCGCCGCGATCATAAGCCTCGGTTGAAGCAGAGAGGACTTCTACAAGGATACTGGGGTTAAGGAGTATATCAAAAACATCGTCTTCAAAACGGGGTTCTTCACAAACGACAACGACATCAGGGTAGAAGTAGGACGAAGTGAGGGGAGAACTCACCCGCATATCGTTCGCGTAGGTTTCACATCCGCTACTTTTTAATAGATTGCGGAGCTCGCCAGATATATTATTAGTGATGAGATTGTGCTCTCGACTCGCGCCAGACATTGCGATTATTTCGCCTCTGACGTATTCACTTCTGACAGTGTCGGCATCAGGTATTGCTTTACGTTCTAAAGCAATATATTCCTCAGGTGTGAGATGGGTTTGTGCTGCACGGGCTGCCATGATTTTCCTCCGGTAATGGGCTGAGTTAGGAGCGTATAGTGTGCCCTATTCACGGATTTGACCGTCTCCGTAGACGATATATTTGTAGGTTGTCAAACCTTCGAGTCCCATGGGACCGCGGGAGTGAAGTTTCTGCGTGCTGATGCCGACTTCGGCACCTAAGCCGAATTCATAACCGTCGGTGAAGACGGTGCTGGCGTTGACGTAGACGGCTGCGGAATCCACCTCTTTGAGGAAGCGTTGTGCTGTGCTGTAGCTTTCGGTGATAATCGCGTCGGAGTGGTGTGAACCGTAGGTTTCTATGTGGTCAATCGCTGTTTCGATGTCGTCCACTATGCGGATGGAGAGGATGTAGTCAAGGTATTCTGTGCGCCAATCTTCTTCAGTTGCTGGTTTTGCGGCGGGACAAAGCTGCTGCGTCCGTTCGCATCCGCGGATTTCAACATCCGAGTCCTGTAGCGTCTCACAGAAAGTGGGAAGGAATTTCTCGGCAGTATCGGCGTGGACAAGGAGCGTTTCCAGTGCGTTGCAGACGGCGACTTTGTACCCAACCTTCGCATTCATACAGATGTTGTTTGCCATTTTGAGGTCGGCGGCTTTGTCAACATAGATATGGCAGATGCCGTCGGCATGTCCGAGTACCGGGACATCAGATTCTTTCATCAAAAATTGGACGAATTCGTTACTGCCGCGCGGAATGACGAGGTCAATAGAGTCTGGTAGGCGGATGAGTTCGTAGACTGCTTGTCGGTCGGTGGTATCAACGAATTGGATTGCGTCTGGCACGCCTTCTGCGGCGGCGGTGTCGCTGAGTATGCGCGCAAGCGTTGCGTTGGAGTGGATTGCCTCGGAACCGCCTCGGAGGATAACGCCGTTCCCGGATTTGATACAGAGTGCCGAGACTTCAACAGTCACATCGGGTCGAGATTCATATACCACGGCGACGACCCCGATAGGCACGCGGACTGTGCCGATCTTGAGACCGTTCGGACGTTCCCCCATACTAATGATTGCGCCGATCGGGTCGGGGAGTGCAGCGACTTGGCGGAGGTTGTCCACCATTCTTTCGATTTTTTTGTCGTCTATCAAGAGGCGTTCCATGAGAGGTGCGGGGACACCCGTTTTTTCGCCGTTTTCGAGGTCTATACGATTTGCTGCCTGAATTTTATCTTTGGAGTCCTGCAGGCTTTCAGCCATTGCTAAGAGGGCATTATTTCGGATGTCGGCGGAACTGCGTGATAAAACGCGCATCGCCGATTTTGCTTTTTTCGCTTGTGATTGGATCATTTCTTGGATGTTTTCGCTCATAATATTCCTTTGAGGCTTGCGATAAGTGAATTGTAGATGAAAATAAACATGAGTATTATAGCATGTCGTTTGGAAATTTTCAAGGGCGAATATTTGACATTTTTAGGTCAAATATGATAGAATACAAGAAGATAATACGATTGGTTGATGCCGCGGAGGTACGTATGATAGATATCAAAACACTAACGAGTTTAGAACAGATGATTCTTGATGAACTGAGAGATATTAGAAAAGCTTTGGGCGAAAAAATAGAAAATTCAAACCCAACGCTTGATGAAATAAACGCAAGGCTTGCTAATATAGAATCGCTTCTCACCGATAAAGTCCAACAAACGCCTGATTCCAGATGAGTCTTGAAAACAGAGCGTGGAAAACACAACCGAATACCGTTATTTAGGTGGGACCCTCCAGTTTTCAATGCTTGGCAGCTGAAACCTATCAGTCAAGTAATACCAAATTATCCCGATGTATGATTTCGTCGTAATCGCGGTAGCCGAGGATGTTTTCAATGTCTTTGGTATGTTTGCCAACGAGTTTAGCAGTATCTACGGCACTGTAGTTTACTAAACCGCGTGCGAATTCTACGCCGTTTTCGGTGAGGCATGAGACGGTATCGCTATAGTCGAAGTTGCCTTCAACGCGTCGGATACCCGCGGGGAGCAGGCTTTTACCGCCTTGCACGAGTGCGTCGCGGGCGCCACTATCTACAATGAGCCTGCCTTTTGGTGGGCGAGAATAGGCAATCCACCGCTTTCTTCCAGAGATACGGGATTGCGGTAGGAAGAGCGTTCCGAGCAATTCGCCTTTTAAAAGTCTTGTAACAACGAGCGGTTCTCTTCCGTGTGCCATGACCATCATCTCTCCGGAACTGGTAACGATTTCTGCGGCTCGCAACTTTGTTACCATCCCGCCAGTCCCGCTTGTTGTGCCAGCTGTTCCTGCGGCTTGCCATATCTCCTCTGAAATAGTATTGACAGTATGAATTAATGCCGAGTTAGGGTCGTGTCGTGGGTCTGCGGTATAGAAGCCTGCTTGATCGGAGAGGATAACGAGGAGTTCTGCTTGGGCGAGGTTGGTCACATAAGCAGAGAGGGTATCGTTATCACCGACCTTGATTTCGTCAACTGCGACGGTATCGTTTTCGTTGATGATAGGAATCACGCCGAAGTGGAGGAGGGCGCGCATCGTGTCGTTCATGCGGGTGTAGCGTTCGCGATTGGAAAAATCGTCGCGCGTGAGGAGCATGCTCGCGGCGCGTTGTCCGTAGTTTGAAAACCGATCCTCATAAGCTGCCATCAATCGTATCTGACCTACGGCAGCAGCGGCTTGTAGGTGTGGTAGCGTATTCGGACGCTGTTTCAGACCGAGTTGGGGCCACCCTGCAGCGATTGCGCCAGATGTGACAAGGATGACTTCCACGCCGTCCTGTTTTACGAGTGCTAAATCGTGGACTAACCCATCAAGAGCGGCTTCGTTGAGGTGTGCGCCTTCTGAAATGGTGCTGCTGCCGACCTTCACAACGATGCGTCGCACGTCCGCCAAACAGGCGCGCTGCTCAGCTGGATTGCATCGTTTTTGGGCTATAGGTGAACTCGAATTCATCGATCTGGACTGTGTCTCCTTCCACTGCACCTGCGCGGGCGAGTGCGTTGATCACTCCGATATTTTTCAATTTCCGATACAATAGTATTATTGCCTGTTCGTTTTCCATATCGGTCATGAGGACGGCGCGGCGCGGTTCTGCACCCGTGACTAAAAAACCTTCTTCGGTTTCAATGAGTTCAAACCGTGCTGACGGTTCCGGTGGTAGTTCTGGTTCTAACGTGATCGTTGTCTCTGCTTCCTTTCGGGCGCGTGTTTCCAAGTATTGCAAGGAGCGGTATGCTTGCTGCATGAGTGGGTTCACGCCGTCGCCGGTAATTGCGGAGATAGGAAAGATTTTTCGGTTACCGAAGTATTCCTGTATACGCGTCAGGTTTGACTTCGCTTCAGGCATATCTATCTTATTTACGGCAATAATTTGTGGCAGTTTCGTTAGCAGTGCGTCGTAATGGTCCAATTCAAGGTTGAGTTGTTCGTAATCTTCAATCGGGTCGCGTCCATCCGTGGCACTTAAATCAATGACATGAATGAGCATTTTGGTACGCTCAATGTGCCGCAGAAATTGATGTCCTAAGCCTACGCCTTTATGCGCGCCTTCTATCAGTCCGGGGATGTCTGCAAGGACGAAATTTTGTTCTCGATTGATGCGAACAACACCGAGATTAGGGCGGAGTGTCGTGAACGGGTAGGCGGCGATTTTCGGTGTCGCTGCGGAGGTCCGCGCCAATAGTGTTGATTTACCGGCGTTCGGATAACCGACTAACCCGATATCAGCGATGAGTTTGACTTCGAGTCTAATCTCGCGTTCTTCTCCGGGTTCACCCTTTTCGGCAACGCGCGGTGCTTGGAAGGTGCTGCTTTTAAAGCGAGCATTTCCTTTGCCCCCGATACCGCCGTGTGCTACGATAACGGTTTGGTCAGGTGCTGTTAGATCTGCAAGCATTTCCGCTGTGTCGGAGTCTCTGACGATGGTGCCAGCAGGGACTTTAACAATGCAATCCGCGCCATCAGCACCGTCGCGTTTTTTGCCGATGCCGTGTCCGCCATTGTCGGCGACTTGGCGCGGGTTATGGTGCAGGTCGATGAGCGTGCTCATTCCTAAAGTTGCAATGAAGATGACATTTCCACCGTTCCCGCCATCCCCGCCATCGGGACCGCCACGCGGGACGAATTTCTCGCGACGGAAACTGATACATCCGTTGCCACCGTTTCCTGCTTTGACCTGAATTCTTGCTGTGTCCATAGACTTCACGCTTTGGAGACTAAGGGTTTAATTGAAGGTGCTTGATTATTCGCGGAGATTTTGTAACGGAAGATTAGATAAAAGGCGCGATTGGAAAATGTTGCCAGTTAAGCGGGTGTTGGACATCGGACATCTTCCTTTTATGGACAATCTAAATTCGTGATTCCGTCAAATTCTATAATCTTAATGGTTTCATCTACCCCGTCAATCTTAAGATAATGAGTATTGGGTCCTACATTGCAGGTTAATCCTGGATGCATATACAAAAAAACAGTAATGATATTATTGGTGTTGTCCTTGCATGCGGACCAATGTTGATAGTCCCTCACATAATTCAGTCCAGTATCGAAGTAGGCGGTTACATTTAGTGTTTGAAGACCTACTGAGCACTCAAAAGTCTCGTGCGGTCCTGTGCGTAGTCTTAAATCTATAAGACTACCTGTCCCAAGAAGTTTCTCCTCCGTTTCGCGTTGAACTTTAATCTTGGTGTGTTCATCGTTATCATTGTCGCCATTGTCGTCAGTTGGAGGCGGAGGCGGTGGCGGAGGCGGTGGTGGTGGCAGTGGTGCCGGTGGTGGCGGCTGCTGGGTGTTGCCATTGTCACCATTGGTGTTGCCATTGTCACCATTGGTGTTGCCATTGCCGCCGTTGTTGTTTCCATTGCTGCCGTTGTTGTTTCCACCGTTCTGTCCACCGTTCTGTCCGCCATTCTGTCCGCCATTCTGTCCACCATTCTGTCCGCCGTTTTGGTCGGTGCCACCACCGGGTTGTTGTGTTCCATCATCACGTTGCTGTGTGCCGCCATCACCGGGAGTTCCACCGCTATCGCCCTTTGGGGGTTGATCGTCTTCTCCGGGACCTCTCACTTGTGTCATAATCTCAGTAGTGTCCATCACTATCTCTGCTTGTATAATTTTCACGCCTTCATAATAGAACACATAAATGATTTTCCTTGGATGGATGTGGATGATGGGTCTACTGTCGTCTTCCGTTTCCGGTATAAGTGTTATGCAAGCTGACTCCTGTCCACTCAAGAGGCAGGCAGAATCTTCACCTATCGTAATATACCGGTCAACATCTTCAGCTGTCAGCATTGAACCCATATAAGGCGTTTCGGAACAACCGATTATGCTGAAGAGTGTAATTAGAATGCCACCTATTAATATTAACGATAAAGGTGTGGTTTTCGTTACCGCTTTGAAACCGACTTCTGTGATTGCCTTCACGAGATTGGTGTCAGTAATACGCGATGCATCAAATCGGATGGTTGCCTCGCCTTTACGCAGGTTTACTTTTACACGCTGTACCGCTTCAAGCGATGTCAATGCATCTGTGACTGTTTTGACACAGTGTTGGCAGGACATACCGTTTATTTCTAATTTTGTTTTTGCCATGACGTTGTTCCTTCATAGAGACTATCGTAGATGTTTTAATTGAAGAGAACTGGTACCTTCATTTGATG
The DNA here is from genome assembly GCA_965208735.1 of Candidatus Poribacteria bacterium. GTDB lineage: Bacteria > Poribacteria > WGA-4E > WGA-4E > WGA-3G > WGA-3G. Next base: position 816,643 of record CBDBPM010000002.1, on the reverse strand, counting down.
CCACGCTATCTGCGTTGATGTAAAATGTTGCGGTATGGTCGGCGACTAACGCGTCTACTTGAATTGTTATCTCTTGTGCTTCGGTTTCAATGGCGAATTGAACGATACGACTGCCGTCAAGTCCGTCGATTTGTGTAAAGTTCATTATCTCCAAGTCTTTTTGCTTGTCGGTTCCTATCTTCATTCCTTCTACAATTCTGATGTCAAGCCCACTGGTTTCGGGTGTTGTTCCTCGGTCTGCTTCAGGGAATGCTTTGGGGTAGTATATCTGGATCGTCCAGTTTTTGAGGATATTGATGTCAATACCTTGTGTGCTGCCGTTTGCTATAGGTTCGCCTGTTAACTCGTGTGTGATTTGTGCAGTGTCCATGACCCGTTCTGCCCGCAAAATGGGTTTGTCTTCATAGTAGAACATATAAATGAGACTTGTTGGGTGAACGTGAACGATGGGAATGTTGTTGCCTTCGCCATCTCCTTTTTCTGGTACGACTTTTATGCAGATAGAATCAAAACCGTCTTGTAAACAGATGGTATCTTCACCAAGCGAGTTAAGGTATCGGTCTACGTAGTCAACTGTCAGCATAGGACCGGTGTAAGGGACATCGGTGCAGCCGATTAGGCTGAAAAGTACAACTCCGATTATGCCGATTAATTTTAACGATAGAGGTTTGGTCTTCGCTACGGCTTCAAAACCGGCTTCCATTATTGCTTGTGTGAGGTTGTCGGTGGTGATGTGAGAGGCATCAAAATGTACAATTGCTTCACCTTTGCGGAGATTGACTTTTGCGCGCCGAACGCCTTCGAGTTCTGTCAACACGTCTGTGACCGTTTTGACGCAGTGTTGACAGGACATACCCTTTACTTCTAATTTTGTTTTCGCCATTGTGTAATTCCTTTGTTAGAGAACTGTGCCCGCACGAAGGGCAGGTTCATTTCACGCCTTGGAAACTCCCAGCAGATTTTTAATTTCGCAGGGTGCAATTTAAGACTTAAGTTGTAAATAGACCAAAAGCAGGCTTTATAGTGCCCTGTAAAAATAATAAGACGCTTCTTGAAAGAGGGACGAGGCAACCTTGAAGAAATCCGCAGAAATCCGCAGAAACACCCTATCAAATACCCCAAGCAATACGCAGAAATACCCCAAGCAAAAACACCCTCAAGCAAAAACCCCCTACGAAACGTTTTTTGTCAATGGAAAGTGTCTCCTTAATTATTGACTTTACTATAATAGCGAGCGAGGCAGCTGCATAAGTCTTGATCCTGGTATGATAATGTATTGAGCAAGTTTTATGCCAATACTTTAATAAATCCATACTTGCGTTAAAATCGTCGTTGAGATCCGGATATATTTTCAATGTATTGCGTCTAAAACACAGGCGTATACTGGGTTTATCGAAGGTAATTGAGAGATTTTAGTTATTTCTAAAGAACGATCTTTACTGGAGAACACCGACTATTTGAAATCCGTTTTTTGATCGTGAGTATTGCAGGAATTGCTCATCTTTCTGGAAGAGTTATATGATTTTCGGCAAAAATTGTGTGATACGTGCAAAAATTGCAGTATTAGATGCAAAAAATTGTTAAGTTGTATGGTGGTTGAAGGTTATGTTGGCCGTGTAGATGGGGTCATCCAGTTTTTTATGTTATCTTTTATCGGGTATTCCTTTTACCTTTTACCAAGAAATTGTAACTGCATGAAGGGCAAGTTGGTGTTTCAGTGTGGATTGCCAAGCCGCACTCTGGACAAATGCGTTTCGTCCGAAAGCGTTCGACGAGACGAGACACGATGACAATTCCCAAAAAGAGCGTGATGAGAAATGTTACCTCCCAAAAACCGATAGACACGCTTTCAACCTCCGGTGCTTTCTGCACTTCAATATGAAAATCTGCAACAGGACTTACGCAAATTGTCTCCAAAAGCGATGTATTCCACTGGATAAGTTGATATTTTAGCCATTTAACCCCCTAAAGAATCAGAATCAACGGTATGAATGCCTTATGGGCATTCCCCGCCCCTTATCAGGGGGACTTTAAGAAGAAGTGTGTAAGTCCTATGCGAGTTACACCTTCAAGTCCCGTAAAGTAGAGAGGTTTACCGCGTGCATCGTTTTCATCTGTGGTGTTTCAATGATGAGTGGCGTTTCGTCAAATCGGGGATCGTTGAGGATATATGTAAATGCGGTTGCGCCGATATTGCCCTCACCAATATGCTCGTGGCGATCCACGCGGCTTTGATATTCCGATTTTGCGTCATTGAGGTGAAAAGCTTTTAGTCGCTCAAGTCCGATGATGTCATCAAACTGGTTAAAAGTCGCTTCGCAATCCGATTCGGTTCGCATGTCATAGCCAGCAGCAAAGACGTGGCAGGTATCTAAACAGACCCCGAACCGATCGGGGTATTTTGACGTGCTGATCACATCACGCAGGTGTTCAAAACAGTAGCCAAGATTTGTACCTTGCCCGGCAGTTGTTTCGAGGAGCGGCATGACATCGGGAGCCTCAGTATTTTCAAACAGGAAATCAAAACTGTCGGTTAACTGCTTTAAACCGAATGTTTCCCCTTCGCCGAGGTGTGCGCCGAGGTGAGTGACGATGTAGCGAATACCGAGCAGCTGCGCGAGTTCCATCTGTTCACGGAACGCTTGGCGTGATTTTGCCAGTACATCTGGTTTCGGAGAAGCGAGATTACTCAAGTGGATGTCGTGAACAATTACCTCACCAATGCTGACTTCTGACCATGCTGTGTTAAATTTTTCGGTGATTTCTGAGGTGGGAGGTTTTCCTTGCCACTGGTTTGGATTTCGCAAGAAAATTTGTATTGTGTCGCACTCAAGGTCGGTGCCATTTTTGATGGCATTGTGTATTCCACCTGCCGTGGATACGTGTGCACCAAGAACCATATTTTGTTATAACAAATTTCGGTTTGCCAGCTCACTGTGTTTTGTGTGGGGAATTTCGAGAATCTGTGAATTGTACCGAAATTGACATCTCCTTATACGGGGTAATAAAAACGTATATCTTTCTGTGTCTATTGTTAATTAAAAATACCACAAAACCGTGCCAAAATCAAATAAAAAACGTTTAATGTACGTTATTGGGGGTTTGTATGCAAAATTTTCAATATTTAATAGTGAAATGGAATATGCGAACTATTTTACTGGTCTCAATGGCATCTCAAATCGGTGATAATTATGGGTGTACGGCTGTTTTGACCCCTCGCTGAGCCGCGGCGTTATCGAATGCATCTAAACCGTGTGAAATCGGGAACCGATCGGTTAACAAGGGTTCAAAATTGAGTATTTTCTCTATGAGAAGTTGTTTAGATGCTTCAAGGCTGGCACGAGAGAATGCCCATGAAGCCATCAGTTTGTGACCGGCATAGTGAAGTTCTTCAAGGTTGATGTGGAGTTCTTCACCTTCCGGCGCGAGTCCAAAGAAGTTGAGGCACCCGCCTCTGCGGACAATCTCAAAAGCCAATGCTATTGCCGAAGCGTTGTTTGTCGTTGCGGAGATGACGGTATCAACGCCGCCGTTGGTAATGTCTCGGAGGTGCGCTACCGACTCAGGGGACGTATCAAGTGTGAGTTCGGCACCGAGTGTTTCTGCGGCATTTCTACGGTGTGGCAGCGGTTCCACCACGTAGGTGGCTAAACCTGCTTGTTTCGCCAATTGTGTGAACATCAATCCGATAGGACCTGCACCCAAGATAGCGACGGAATCCTTAAAAAGCGTTTCTCGCATGGCATTCAGGCAGCAGCCCAAGGGTTCCAGAAATAGCAATTCTTCGTGTGGTATACTGTCTGGGACCCGGATGAGTTTGCCGGTATCCACACCGTGCTTTGGCATCCGCATGTATTCGGCGTAGCCGCCATCAATATCGTGCCCGATACCTTCAACGGTATTGCAGTATTTATCGAGGTCGTTCTGGCATTCAGCACATGCCCCGCAAGAGAGCATGGGATTGACAGTGACCCGTTCACCGACTTTGATATCAGGGTGTCGGCTCTCTACAATCACACCTGCGAGTTCGTGTCCCATCACGACGGGCGGTGCGTAATCTGAGACATCTCCACGCAGCGCGGCGAGGTCGGAAGCACAGATACCGCAGAGTTCCGTCTGAATGAGTACGTCTCCGTCAGTGAGTGCGGGGATAGGTTTTTCTTGGACGCTTAATTGCTGAATTTTCTCAAAAACAATAGCTTTCATATATTTTTGGGTTATCAGTTATCAGTTTGCTTCGCAGTGAGAATACGATTTTTCTGCGAAAAATCTTTCAGTTTTAATAGTTATCAGTCGTCAGTACGATTTTTCTGCGAAAAATCTTTCAGTTATCAGAAAGAGAATTGGGATAATCCCAAAACCTCTTAACTGGCAACTGACAACTATAGTAAAGTTTAGAATTAATAGGACACCTTGTGCCGGTTCGGTTAGGAAACCGAACCTACCGGGGGAGGCAAGTGTCTCTTTATTTTTACGGTTCACTATAATCCTCTGATAACTGATAACCATTCCCTCTGACGATTATTTCTCGGCAGTTATTCAAACTCGTAAGGCACCGTTTCTGCCTGATGTGTTTTAGCGGACTTTTCTGCTAAATCCATGATAGCAATGACGCGGCGAGCGGATTCTGGTGTTACGAGTAACGGCGTGCCGTCGTTTAAATGAGCGACGATATTCTGATAGTAACTCGGTCCGGGTCTACCGTGATGACCGACTTCCTGTTCTTTGGGGTGTCCTTCGACTTCGGATAGGACCTTAAACCCGCCGCCTTCGGAGGTAATTGCGCCGTGTGAGCCGAGCAGTTTCCAGCGCTCTCCACCGATTTTAGCGATATTAGACATCTGGATGTTTGCCGATGCGCCATCGGCGACGACCTTTCCGCCCGCGAAGCGAATAACTGCTTGGACGTGGTCTTCGTTGGTAATATCATCCCAAACGAGGTTCGGTTGATAGAAACCGGTGACGTTAATCATCGGTGCTTCAAGGACATTGAGTAGCCAATCGAGGTAGTGAGCCCCCCAATCGTAAAATTGTCCGCCGGAGATGGCTTTGACGCTGCGCCACCAATCGGGATTCGGTCTTCCGTAACCGCCGCCCCACATCTCAACGCTAAAGACCTTGCCGATGATACCGGATTGGACGAGTTCACGCAGCGTCCAGAAATCAGCATCCCACCGTCGGTTGTGATGAACAGACAACATAACATCGTTCTCTTTAGCGGTCGTAATCATTTCTGTGGCTTCTGCGATTGTGACGCACATCGGTTTTTCAACGACAACGTGCTTGCCAGCCTTGAGGCTTGCCACCGATGGTCCGCAGTGCAAGCTGTGTGGTAGAACGTTCGCGACGAGATCGACACCGTCGTCAGCGTTGAGTTCTTCAACTGAATTGTAGGTGCGAATGCCGGGAAAATCCTTTTTTGCGGCATCTGTTCGTTCTGGGTCTATGTCGCAGATAGCGACGCATTCAATACCGTCGGTATTCTGCATCATATTTGCGTGGGCTCTGCCCATATTAAATGCTGCGCCATATCCGAGGACGGCACCTTTGATGGTATCTGCCATTTATTCTGGCTCCTTTTTTTCGTATATGAATGCGTTATTATAGCATAAAAGCGAAAAAATTGTGTAGAAAATCCGTGTGTGGAAAATAGATTGACGTTTCTCAAAATTTATGGTAAACTCTACCGATTTTCAGTTAGCACGGTTTGTTTCTGTGGGCATTTGCAAGGCACAACGGCAAAGAAGTGTGAACCTTAGGCGTGTTCGTAGAGGCAGCGTGTGCATTAATTCTGGGCAATATTTTTTGAGGTAATTTATGGCAAAAGTTGGACTCATCGGGGTAGGTAACATGGGGGCGGGCATGTCAAGGAATATCTTGAAAGCCGGACACGAATTGACGGTGTATGATGTTCGTCCTGAAGCGATGGAGACGTTGGTAGAAGAGGGGGCGCATGCTGCTGCATCGCCGCGAGAACTCGGTGCCGCCGCGGATACGGTTTTTATCATGGTGCTGAATGTTGAACAGGTTAAGGCATCACTCTTGGGTGAAGATGGGCTGCTGGCAGGACTGAACCCGGGTGCTACAGTCATCTGTACGGCGACTATCGGACGTTCACAGGTGATCGAGGTTGCCGAACTCGTGACAGCAGAAGGGATTAACATCGTTGACGCGCCTGTGAGTGGTGGTGCCCCGGGTGCCGCCGCAGGAACGCTTACGATGATGGTAGCGGCACAAAGCGAGACCTTTGCGGCAGCGGAGTCGGTGCTTACAGCGGTTGGCAAGGACATCTATCATGTTGGAGAAGAGATCGGTATGGGTCAAACTGTGAAATCTGCCCTCGCGGTGCTGATAGGTACAACTTATGCGGGTATCTTTGAAGCTTTGACGCTTGCTGTGAAGGCGGGTGTAGCACCGGAGACGCTTCGCGACGTTGTTAGCACAAGTGTCGCTGGGAATTTCCTTTTCAGAGATACAACGGAAAACATCTTATCACGTAATTTCAAAGGACAGAGTAATATCGGTACAATGTATAAAGACCTGAGTCTGGCGAAAAGTATGGCAAACGATTGTGGTGTGCCGCTCTTCGCAGCGAGTGCCGCTTTTGAACTGTTTCAGGCGGGGAAAGCGGTGAATCCGGATGAGGATAACTGGACGATTATCAAAATTTTGGAAAATATCGCGGGTGTCGAAATCAAGAAAACGGAAGAGTGATAAATAAAAGGATAGGGTTTTATGGGTGTGTTGTTTAGCACTTTGGGACTCTATGAGGACAAAGACAAAATTGAGAGGGTATTGAATGTTCAAACTGGGAACTATTACGGATGGCATCAGTCGGGATTTTGAATATGCGCTGGACACTATGGTAGAGACCGGCTTGGAATATGTTGAATTGCAGTATCTTTGGGAAAAACAGGTTGGAGATTTAACGGACGCTGACATTGAACGGGTTAAAGGGTTAATTGAGGCTCGGGATTTAAAGGTATCGTGTATCTCGCATCACAATTTGTCGGCACTCCCTGTTGATACGGCAGTGGTCACGCCTGCTTATCGTGAGCACATTACGACGTTACAACGGTGTATTAATGTTGCACAAGCACTCGGCACAAACCTCGTTCGGATTTTCAGTTTCCGAAAAGAGATGGTGCTTTTCGGGGCGGAACCGGTTATCTCCGAAGGCGCGTGGACGACGCTCATGAACCGATTGGAAGAACCGTTGCAAATCGCTGACGCGGCGGGCATCACGCTTGTCATGGAGACTGCGATCTCTGGGAACGTGACATCGGCGCTCCTTGCGAGAAAGTTAATAGACGCATTAGACGTGCCGCATCTGAAAGTCCTCTGGGACCCGTGCAGTTCGCTCTATTGTACAGAGGTCCCGTATCCCGATGGCTATGAAGCGATTCGCGAGCATATTGTGCATGTTCATCTTAAAGATGGCGTTGTCAACCTACCCGCGGCAACATTTGATTTCTGTGCGATGCGTCAAGGACAGATGGATCCTTATTACAATGACATCGTGGGTGCTTTGAAACGGGATGGTTACGAAGGCGCAATCTCTTTGGAGAGTGTTTATACACCGGTGGGTGGAACGCGCGAGGATGGATTTAGGGAATCACTACCGGTCTTTATGGAACTCATGGGACGATAGATACGTAAAAAAAGAAAAGGACGCAGCCGAATACTTCAGCTGCGTCCTTTTTTTATTTTATGTAGAAACTGAGAAGTTACTTGATTTTCAAGCTTCCCCAAGTTGTCGGCAGTTTACCAGCGGCTTCAACAGCCGTTCCTGCTTCAGCAGGTGCCTTATACATAGCTTCGACAGGGGCGCTAATACCTGCATACATTCCCCATCCGCCGCCACGTTCACTGACTTTTATCATCAGTAGGTTGTCACCTTTTACAAGGTTAACTGCGACCGTATCTTGGAAGGAGTCTGCGCCGCCGCGTCCGCGGTTGACGGGGTTATTATGGACGACTTCGCCGTTGAGCCAGACTTTGACGGAGTCATCGCTGCTGACACCGAGCATCACGCCTTCCATATCGTCATCGGATACGAGTGTGATGAGTGCGTAAGAGGTAACGTCGTTGAAATCAGCGTTTTCTGTCACACCGAGTTCGACGAGCATTGCGTTGATGTCCCCATTATCGGGAAGTTCACCGAGCGTCCATGCGTAATCACCGACTTCGTCGCCTTCGGTTGCGCCGTCCATTGCGACCATTTCTTCGGTAACATCGTCGTTACTGGCAACAGCGAGAGAATCGATATCAGTAGAAGCTTGTCCGCCTTGGTTGGCTTCGGTAGGAGCGATCATCCAGAGCCATTCGCCTGTAATGTGAGAGATAGGTGGCGTAGGTGAGGTCGTGACATCGGCATCGATACCGACGTATTGTCCCCATCCACCACCGCGTTCGCTCACCTTCACGAGCAACAGATTAGCCCCTTCTACAAGGTTTACTTCAATTTTATCTTGGTAGCCATCTATATCAGCGGGTGTGCCGCCGCGTCCGCGGTTTACAGCGTTTGTATGAACGACTTCGCCGTTGAGCCAGATTTTGATAGAATCATCACTGCTGGCGCCGAGCGTTACGCCGGACTGAGCAGTCGCGGATACAAGGTAGATAAGCCCATAAGAACTCACGTCGTTGAAATCGGCAACTTCTGTGACACCGAGTTCGACGAGCATGGCGTTAGTGTCGCCGTTATCAGGGAGCGTTCCGATCGTCCATGCGTAATCACCGACTTCGGCGCCTTCGGTTGCGCCGTTTGCTGCGACCATATCTTCCGTGACATCACCACCACTGGCGACTGAGAGAGAATCGATATCGGTAGAAGCCTGTCCACCTTGGTTGGCTTCGGTGGGTGCGATCATCCAGAGCCATGGACCTTTAATCACATCTTGTGCATCAGCGATGTGCGTCATGAAGAAAATCGCCATGAGACACGTTAAACCTACAAAGAGTTTCTTATACATGAAAACCTCCAAATTAATTTTCATTTTTTTTTAGTGAAATCTGGGTTGTTTGTCCTTGTGTATCCGGTTACAACGTTACGTCATCGGTTACTAAAGACGGGACAACCACTTTAGCGTAGTATAACAAATATACCACAATTAAATCAAGAAGAAAAAATTGCGCCTCAAATTTCAGATTGAGGCTTTACAGAGAACGAACTTAGTAAGAACTTTTGACTTTTGCCCATTGCGTCGCCAATTTCCCAGCGGGTTCAACGGGTTGAAACTTGTCAAAATCTATGTGGGGTTCGACATCGGCATCAACACCGACGTACTGTCCCCAGCCGCCGCCGCGTTCACTAACCTTGACCATCAACAGATTAGCACCTTTTTTCAGGTCAACTTCAAATCTATCTTGGTAGCCATTTATATTGGCGGGCAAACCACCGCGCCCACGGTTCACAGCCATCTTATGGACCTCTTCACCATTAAGCCAGACTTTGATAGAGTCATCGCTGCTGGTACCCATTGTCACACCGGACTGCTTTTTGCTGGATTCAAGTATGAGAAGTCCATAAGACGTAACATCATTAAAATCAGCGACTTTTGTCATCTTAATTGAGACAAGCATAGCGTTAATGTCCCCGTTCGCGGGGAGTTCACCTGGGGTCCACTCATAATCACCGACTTCATCACCTTCTTTGGCACCGTTTTTTGCGACCATCTCTTCGGTGACTTTGCCTTTACTTTCCTCACTAAGCGAATCAGTATCGGTAGAAGCCTGACCGCCTATACCGGCATCGGTGGGTGCGATCATCCACAGCCATGGACCCGCGATGGGTTCTTCGGCATCAGCGATGTGTGTTATAACCGAAAGACTCATGAGACATGCCAGTCCTATTATCCATAATTTTTTGTGCATTTATTTACGTGAAATCTCCTTTCATTATTGTGTTGTCCCGTTTATTCAACTAACGGAACAGATTAGCACAAGTTACCAAAAATGTCAAATTAATTTTTCAATTAAGCAGGTTTCAGTATTAAATATGCCGATTATCCATCGCTGGCGGGCGGGGAAACCCTGAAGAAATCCGCAGAAACACCCTATCACCCCAAGCAATACGCAGAAATACCCCAAGCAAAAACACCCTCAAGCAAAAACCCCCTACGCGGGTTCAGCACTTCTTGGAAATCCGAAAACCCAAAAATTATTATTTAATATTGCTTAAATTTTGAACTGTTTATAGTGGATCTTAGAATTAATGAGACACTCTAAATCAGTGCGGTTAGGAATGCAGATCGCAAATGTAAAGCAAAGACAAATTTTGCCGCGTGTGGGCAAAATTTGGGTGTGTACACCGCAAAACCGCACCATAAGTGTCAATTTAAGAGAAACAGACATGTTTTTTAGTCCCGTAGGGTTTATTTGCTTGGGTATTTCTTCAGCATCTCTGTAGACACATATTGCCAGAAGTCTTGAACCCCGTAGGGGTGACATCTATAGAACCTTCGCTATTATACAGATGCCGCCCCTACGGGGAAACCGAAGGTTTAGGTTCATACGCGTACTACATAGATACCGTCCCTACGGGACTAAAGAGCGGCTTTGAAGGATCCAAAGTTTCTACTCAAAGTCCGGTTCGGTTAGGAAACCGAACCTACCGGGCCTGGAGGATCGCTAAATTGACACCTATGGTTCGGTTAGGAAACCGCACCTACCGGGGGCGAAAGTGTCTATTTATTTTTAGAATTCACCATAGTTGAAACTGATTGCACTAACGGGCTCGCTTTATTTCTCCCCACTTCGTTAGAAGTTTACTTGTGGGTTCAACGGACAAGAGACCTGGCGTGTTTGTGAGGGCGAATTCGGCATCAATGCCGACGTACTGTCCCCATCCGCCACCACGTTCACTGACCTTGACCATCAACAAGTTACTACCGGATTTGAGGTCAACCTCGAAGGTATCTTGGAAGGTGTTTGCATTGCCGCGCCCGCGGTTCACGGCGTTGGTATGAACGACTTCACCGTTGAGCCAGACCTTGATAGAGTCATCACTGTTAACGCCCATCGTAACGTCGCGCTGTGCTTTCGTCGTTTTAAGCGTAATCAGAGCGTAGGACGTAACATCGTTGAAATCAGCGACATTCGTCATACCGATGTCAACGAGCATGGCGTTGATGTTGCCGTCTGCTGGCAATGTACCGGGAGTCCATTCATAATCACCGACCTTGTCGCCTTTCTTCGCGCCATTCTTTGCGATGTCCTCTTCGGTGACCTTTCCGTTACTTTCCTCATCGAGCGAATCAACATCGGTAGAAGCCTGTCCGCCTTGGTTGGCTTTAGTGGGTGCGATCATCCAGAGCCATGGACCGGTAATGCGTTTGTTTGCGCCCCATTCATTTTCTTGTACGGGGATGGGGTCACCCTTAGCGTCAAATTCAACGTGTTCGTAGTCATCAAAGTTTAGACTGTGCTCGAAATCAGCATCGATGCCGACGTTCATGCCCCAACCACCGCCGCGCTCACTGACTTTGACCATCAAAAGATTCGCCCCTTCTTTGAGATTAACCTGAAACTCATCTTGGAATTCGTTGGGGCCTCCGCGCCCGCGGTTAACTGCGTTCTTATGAACGACTTCACCGTTGAGCCAGACTTTGATAGAGTCGTCGCTGCTGGCTCCCATCGTCACATTACGTTGCTCGCTGTCGGATTCGATTATGATAATGGCATAAGACGTGACATCGTTGAAATCAGCGATCTCTGTCATCCCAATATCGACGAGCATGGTGTTGATGTTGCCGTCTGCCGGAAGTTCGCCGGGTGTCCATCTATAACCGCTGACGGTATCCCCTTCGTTCGCGCCGTTTTCTGCGATTTGTTTTTCGTTGGTTCTGCCTTTGCTGGCTTCATTGAGGGAATCAATATCAGTAGAAGCCTGTCCGCCTTGGTTGAGTTCGGTGAGTGCGATCATCCAGAGCCAAGGACCGCTGATACGTTCTTGTGCGTGGCTTGAGTTAGTTACAACCGCAAGGTTTAGCAGACATGCCAACCCTATCAGGAAAATTTTTTTGTACATTTGAGTAGCATAACCTCTTTATATTATTGCGAAGTGCTTTTTATAGTGCCCTCTAAAAATAATTAGGACTTACGCAATTTTGACTGCAGCCCGTTCTGTTAGATGAGAATTTTCGGAAAACACAGCGTTCTGGTGGCACAAACTATGAAGTTTGTGCTACAAAAGAGCAGCATGCGTAAGTCCTAATAATAAGACACTTCTTGAAAGAGGGACGAGGCAACCTTGAAGAAATCCGCAGAAACACCCAAGCAATACGCAGAAATACCCCAAGCAAAAACACCCTCAAGCAAAAACCCTCTACGAAACGTTTTTGTCAATGGAAAGTGTCTCCTTAATTATTGACTTTACTATAATTGCTTTTGAACGCTGGTAACCTTGTCCTCCATCGTTTGTGTTCTGTCAACCCGCGTGCCAAATTTGAGTGTCGTTGTGATTCGCGGCGCGCCCATCTCATGAACGACTTCATGGCACCGCCGAATCGCTGCGAACACGACATCCCAATCGCCTTCGATATTCGTGCCGTAGGCGTGTAGTTTCGTTTCCAATCCTGCTTCTTTTAGCACCTTCTCACACGCGGTGACGTATTCTGAGACCGAAACGCCGACACCCATCGGCACGACGCAAAGATCCGCAATGACTTTCATATATTTTCTATTTTCCTTAATTGTTTCGTAATTGGTCCAAGACTGCGGTAGGTAAGGGTGCTGCACCTGAAGTTGCTACGCCGTCGTCAACTTGCGCGGGTGTCATCATTCCCGGAACAACACAAGAGACAGCCGGGTGTGCCAAGATAAATTTGAGGGCAGCTTGCGGAAGACTTCGCGCCTTATCTCCGATGATCGACTTTATCTGTTCCACGCGTTCCAGATCGGCGAGAAATTTCTCACGGTTCCAGGTTTTTCGATAATCGTTTTCTGCGAACACAGTATCGGGTCCGAGGTGTCCAGAAAGCAGTCCTGACGACAGGGGTTGCCGGACGGCAATGGCGATGCCCTTTTCAGCGGCGGTCTCCATCACCGGGGTTGCCATCCCTTGGGTGAGGATATTGTAGGTTAGCATCAGTGAAGAGATGCCGGTCTCTGTGATCGCTTTCAGTGCGTCCGCCTCACTGCCGAGACCCATCCCATAGCATCGGATTTTACCTTCGGTTTTGAGGTTTTCCATCGTGCCGAACGCGTCATCCCATTCGGGAGCAGGGGGTGGCGAGTGGAATTGGTAAATATCTATGACATCCCGTTTTAACCGCGTAAGACTTCCTTCAACAGCGGATCGGATATAATCGGGTGAAACATTGAACGCTGGGTGTTCCCACCCGTGGCTAATCCAGCCGTCGGAGTCCAATTCATAGCCGAGTTTCGTGGCGATGACGACTCTATTGCCGAGTGCTGAGAACGCCTCGCCGAGTAGGCGTTCTGCGCGTCCACCGCCGTACTGGTCTGCCGTATCGTAGTAGGTGACACCATTTTCAAAGGCGTATCGGAGGAGATCTATGGCATCCGCTTCACCGATGTCGCCCCATTCACGTCCTCCGAGTTCCCATGTTCCCATACCGATTTCGGAGACGGTTAGTCCTGTGTTTCCTAATTGACGTTGGCGCATTGTTATTCCTTCGCAAGGTCATGAGACACGGGACCCTGTAGAAAGTGCTGTGATTTGAATTTGCTTGTTATCTTATAATATTTACAATTGTTTGTCAAGGGTATTTTATTTTGGGGGCGGAGCCATTCAATTTTAAGAAATTATTGGATTTCACGTCTTTTTTTTAGGAGCCGGTGCGGTTAGGGATGCAGATCGCATGAATCAACGGTATGAATGCCGTATGGCATTCCCCGGGGCGTGTACGCCGCAAAACCGCCCCATAGGTGTCAATTTAAGAGAAACAGACATATTTTTTAGTCCCGTAGGGTTTATTTGCTTGGGTGTTTCTTCAGCATCTGTGTAGATACATATTACCAGAAGCCTTGAACCTCGTAGGGGTGACATCTATAGAACCTTCGCTATTATCCAGATGCCGCCCCTACGGGGAAACCGAGGGTTTAGGTTCATATGCGTACTACATAGATACCGTCGCTACGCGACTGAAGAGGGTTTTTGGGTATTCACGGTTTCTGCCTGAGTTCCGGTGCGGTTAGAATGCAGATCGCATTTGGGTGAGTACACCGCAAAACCGCACCTACCGGCCTGGAGGAGGGGGTGGTTTGAATGCAGATCGCATGAATCAACGGTATGAATGCCGTATGGCATTCCCCGGGGTGAGTACACCGCGATGCACGTCGCATGAATCAACGGTATGAATGCCGTATGGCATTCCCCGGGGCGTGTACGCCGCAAAAACCGAACCTACCGGACCTGGAATACCGCTAAATTGACGCTTATGGTCGGGTTTCCAAACCGCATCTACCGGGCCTGGGGGTCCAAAATTGGACGAAAAAACCGAGAACTGAATGGCTCTGGTCTGAGGACGGAATTAGATTGACAGACTCGCTCTGTTTCTGATAAGATATAGTCATGCGTTTGACTTCACGGAAGGGATATAATTCATGAAATTACTGGTCACTGGGGGTGCGGGATTTATCGGCACCAATTTCATCCGATATTGGCTACGGCACCACTCAGACGATGTTATTGTTAACCTTGATCTGCTGACATACGCTGGGAATATCAGCAATCTGACGGATATAGCGGCGCATTACCCGAAACGTTACACGTTTGCCCATGGCGACATTCATGACTCCGTGTTTGTGGAAAGCGTTTTGCAAAAAGAGACTCCGGATGTCATCGTCAATTTTGCTGCGGAGTCGCACAATAGCCGGGCAATTCTACATCCGCGGCGTTTCTTTGAGACGAACGTGATGGGGACGCAGGTATTATTAGATGCGGCTCGGAAATATGGCGTACAGCGGTTCCATCATATCTCTACCTGTGAGGTGTACGGTGAACTGGCACTGGATTCACCCGATGCATTTAGTGAGCACTCGCCGTATCGTCCGCAAACGCCGTATAACGCCTCTAAAGCGGCAGCGGATCATCTCGTGAACGCCTATTTTCACAGTTTCAGTATGCCGATAACGATCTCTAATTGTGCGAACAACTACGGTCCCTACCAGCATCCAGAAAAACTCATTCCGCTCTTCACAACGAATGCGATTCAAAATTTACCCTTAACGCTCTATCGCAGCAGCCATAACCGACGGGAATGGTTGCATGTTGAAGACCACTGCCGAGCAGTCGCAGCAGTGATTAAGCATGGCAAAATCGGTGAAACCTACAACGTCGGCAGCGGTGTGGAGAAGAGCATTGAGGAGATTAGCGATTTCATTTTAGATGTGCTTAATAAGCCGCAGGCTCTGAAAACTTATGTTCCAGACCGACCCGGACACGATTGTCGGTATCTGTTGGATTCACGGAAGATTACTGAAGATGTCGGTTGGAAGCCAGCGATTGCGTTTGAAGATGGCATGCGCGAGACGATCCAGTGGTACGTCGAAAATCAGGAATGGTGGCAGACGATTCAACAGAGAGCGGATGGTGAAGTGGTTCAAGAGGATAAATGGGAAACATTTACACGGAGGTAACCTCATGCAACTAACGACGGAACAACTGGCAACATGGAAACGCGATGGAATCATCGTGGTGCCCAATGTGTTTCCATCGGAAGTGATCGCACCCGCGCTTGAAGCGATTGAACGAAATGCCTACGATGGTTTGACTTACACCGAATATCACGCGAAATGGAGCGCGCAACCCGAAGCGTTAAAAAGTGCATACGAGAAGAACAGTGATATGCAACGACTCGCGGGTCCCTTTGGAAAAGCGGTACATTTCCCGACAGGCTTGGAAGCCGTGGATAGACTCATCGAAAACGAAGCATATTTGGCAATCGCACAGCAATTGTTAGGTACGGAAGAAATTCGACTCGGTTATGGGCAAATCTTCTTTCGAGAAGGTCTCACCGATAGCCGTCATAGTGAACATCCGTGGCAGGGTTACCACATTGATAATGCGACGAACTCACCTTTACCACCGCACCCGGATTGGCAGCGGTACGGATATATTTTGACCGCTATCTTTCCACATGACATTGAATTGGACGGCGCGCCGATGCTTGTCTGCCCAGGTTCACAGAACCAGTTGGATAAGATATGGGCGAAGTATCCAGGTAGAGGGGGCGGAATGGGTATTCCTGATTTGCGTGAGTTTAAAGGAGAAGTCGCGGATCCGGTTCCGCTTACGGCGAAAGCCGGGAGTGTTTCGTTCCGTTCGAGTTACTTGGTTCACGCTGCACAACCGTTTGAGAACAAAAACAGACAACGCGGGTGGATGGGGTATCACTTCCATCGTGCCGACAATGACGATTGGTGCAAAACGACGCGTCCGGTGCCGGGTTGGGGCAGCCCAAACTATATGAAATTTGTCACGCAAACGACCCCTGCTGTGCGACGTGTTTTAGGGTGGCCCGCGCCTGGGGATGCGTATTATACGCCGGAAGCCCTTGCACGTCTTGCGCAGGCATATCCGGGGATTGATTTGGAACCATACCGATAGACACTCTTCTTGCAGGCGTGGTTTTATTGTTAGCACCAGTGGTACGACAGGTTGTATCCGTGGAAACTCCATAAGTGTCAATTTTAGAAATAGTAACCGTCTCAGACCCAGGCCCGGTAGGTTCGGTTTCCCAACCGAACCGGATACTACATGGAAACCTTGAAGACTTCAAAAACCTCTTCAGTCCCCTAGGGACCGAATGTTTATAGAAACTGCCTCGGTCTCTTCGGTTTCCCTGTAAGGGCGGCGTGTTTATATCGTTTATGTTAAAATGCCATCAGAAAATCGCTAAATTAACACCTATGGTTGTATCCGTGGAAACTCTGGTGGATTTTCAATCAGGAATGGTGTTTGAATACTTTTAGGTAGAACTTGGCTTAATCATAAGGAACAAACTTGAAAATGGAAAGAAAAGCTTACTCTGTTGATGAAAAACTGTTTAATTTACTATTGGAAGAAAATTTTGATAAATTAAACATAGGCGAATTACAGAAATTATTTGATAATTTACCTTATGAAATTTCTGATAAATGGGTTTTTATCAGTGATAAGCCTGAAAGAGTATATCAGAAAGAATCCGAAAATTTTGAGATGTCTCATTTTTTTTCCTATAGTAGACTATCTGGATATAAGTACTTTAGTTTGATTGATTATGAAAACAGCTCTACTTATAAGATAGGAATTCCTGATGTATCAGAATCCAACGATGCTATGGATAGGCAAAAAAGCGTTACTGTTTATAAAACAAACACGAACTCAGAGGATATAATAGAGATACAAAAATATGTTTTCGATAGATTAACAAATCAAACGCAAATCAACAATTACTTGGTAAATAATATGAAACAGGTTCTGATAAAGTTTTTTACTGATTTTTTTCCCTATGAATTTGGAAGGATACAAAATCGAGTCAAACAGAATAATAGTCCTACAGAACATAAAAATCCATTTTTTGTCACATACAATGTTGATCTGAAACAATTTCAAGAACACAAGAACGTCGTAGCAGAAAAATTACATACTTTGAAGGACATTATGGATATCAACATCAAAGAAGTTTTCTTTAGACCATACAAAAATGAAGACATCATATCACTTATTAATATGGAAATAAGGACTATGTACTGCCACCGGAAATTCGGGCCACTCCCTAAGACAAGATTGTGGTATAATATCCATCTACTTGAAAGGAGTATCCGATGGCAAAACGAAAACGAAGAAACTTCACGCCCGAGTTTAAAGCCGAAGTTGTTCTTGAGGCACTCAGCGGTGAAAGTTCACAAGCAGAAGTGTGTCGGCGACACAATCTCAGCGATGAACAACTTTCAAAGTGGAAGCGACAGCTTCTTGAAAATGCGGCGACCCTCTTTGAACCCGCTGATAAACACTCTGATGCCGATGCGGAGCGGATTGCCCAACTTGAGCAACTTGTTGGACGGTTGACCCTGGCACTTGACATCGAAAAAAAAGCCTCAACTTACTTGAGTTGACCCCGATGGAGCAGCGAGACATGGTTGAGGCATTACGGACAGACTTTTCGGTTCGGCAGATATGTGAGACACTCGGTTTCAATCGAAGCAATCTCTATTATCAACCGAAAAGCGATCCCTATGAAGAAGTCCTCCGGGAGGACATAGAGCGGTTATCTCTGCGGTATCCGACTTATGGATATAGGCGTATCACGCAATTACTGGTGCGTTGCGGACACACCGTCGGATATAAACGTGTCGCCCGATTGATGAAATCCGCCAATCTCTCGATTTCCGTCAAACGTGTCTGTCAAACCACCAATTCTGTTGAAGGTGTGCGTCCCTGGGAAAATCGCCTTGAAAACCTTGAGGTCTCCCGATGTGATCAGGTCTGGGTGGGCGATATTACTTACGTCCGTCTTAAAGGACACTTCATCTATGTTGCTCTGCTCATGGATGTCTTCACGCGCAGGATCAGAGGGTGGCATATCAGTCAACACTTGACGCAATCTCTGACGTTGAAATCCTTAGAGACAGCATTATGTCAAAGTATCCCAGAGATCCATCATTCGGATCAAGGTGTTCAGTATCTTTCAAATGCGTATATCTCACGGCTGAGGCATCATGACATTGAGATTTCAGTCGCCCGGCGAGGGTGCCCTTGGGAGAACGGATATGCTGAAAGGCTTATCCGCACGCTCAAGGAAGAAGAAGTTCATCTCAACGCTTATGAGGACATCCATGAAGCGAGAACCCGCATTGGGCATTTTATTACACAGGTGTATAATCACAAACGCCCTCACTCAGCGTTAGGGTATTTGACCCCTGTCGAATTTGAGGAAAAAAACTTGTCTTAACTTTGCTAATTTTTGGTCTGAATAAACGGTAGCACTACACTATGGACTTAATAAGAGCAATCAATGAATATGTTAGGGCGGATGCCTGTTTATATTTACAATGGGGAGATCGTGTACTCTATAGTAGATTTAATTCTCAAATGCTTAGTCAATATAGGGAAGAAGAAGCAGACAAAGACAGTATTAAAAATGCAGAACAGTTAATTTCTAGTGAACTCATACGTTTTTCTGGTGATTGGTATGATAATGAAATTTTCATATCGTCAAGTAAAAACAGTTTCTCTTTCAGAAGCAGGCGACTAACAGCCAAAATATATAATTTACTTGGCAATTTTATATCATTTATTAAAAATATACCAAAATGGTTTTGGGAAAATTTGTGTAAATGTTGGAGCAAAATTCGCCGATCTATACGAGGAAGCGAGTGGATACGAGTAGGAATAGGTTTTACCTTTTTAGCCATTGCCACGGCTTTCTTCCAGTCACTTTTTTCAGATTTAAACGTTAAGGCTTGGTTCGAGTCACTTTTTTCAAAGATTTTTCCCTAAATAACCATTATATTGGAACGCCGGAACAGACTGGAGACACTTTTATAGGCGTTCCACAACTCGATGACATATTACAAAGCAGATTTTGAAATGAACATTAAGAACCGAACGATATTTGAGAATGACAACCTATTTGTGCTACGGGGTATGGATAGCGAGTCAATAGATTTGATCTATCTGGACCCGCCTTTCAATTCCAATCGGAACTACGCCGCGCCTATCGGAAGTCAGGCAGCAGGTGCAGCGTTTAAAGACACGTGGACCCTGTCCGATGTAGATAACGCGTGGCACGGTGAGATTGCTGACCGCGAGCCCGCGTTGTATCAATCCATTCACACCGTTGAGTTGACACACGGGAAAGGTATGAAGTCTTACCTGATTATGATGGCGATCCGGTTGCTGGAGATGAAACGCGTTTTGAAGAAAACGGGCAGTATTTATCTACATTGCGATCCGACTGCCAGTCACTATCTGAAGGTAATTATGGACAGCATCTTCGGAAAGAACAGCTTCAGGTCTGAAATCACGTGGAGGCGTGCAACATCTACGCAGAAAGGATCTCAGCATCGTAGTACACGATGGGGTAACAACGCTGATATACTTTTATATTATGCAGCATCGCGATTAACATCATTACGTCCAGAAAGAGAACTAACAGAATCTGAAATCTTAAAGAAATTTAAACA
Source organism: Candidatus Poribacteria bacterium (assembly GCA_965208735.1). Lineage (GTDB taxonomy): Bacteria > Poribacteria > WGA-4E > WGA-4E > WGA-3G > WGA-3G. The sequence continues at coordinate 796,507 of CBDBPM010000002.1, read as the reverse complement.
CATTGATGAAAATGGACAGCGATATTACAACGACTCCGCCCATATTTGGTCCTCGCCAAGTATGGGTGCTCGTCCAAATCTTTGCTATGAATGGCGCGGCTTTGTGAATCCGCATCCCTCCGGCTGGCGGTTAAGCAAGGAACGCTTGGAGGAGGAGTATCAAAAAGGGAATATCGTTATTCGGGCTGATGGAAAACTGGAGCGGCGGAAATACCTCAAAGACTACAAAGGCGCGTCCTACGGCAATATCTGGGATGACGTGCTTCCACCCGCCAAAGAGGAGCGCACTGGCTATCCAACACAAAAGCCGATTGCTTTGCTTGAGCGTATCATCAAGGCGAGCAGTAATAAAGAAGATGTTGTGCTTGATCCGTTCTGTGGGTGTGCGACGACGTGTGTCGCAGCAGAACGTCTTAAACGACAGTGGATCGGTATTGATATTTCAGAGAAGGCAGTTGACTTGGTACGGATGCGTCTGGAAAAGGAGATAGGACTTTTTGGCACCGTCATTCATCGCACTGATATCCCCAAACGCAGTGAAAAACTGCCGAATTATCAAACACATAAACATACGTTGTATGGCAAACAAGAAGGCTTGTGTAATGGCTGCCAAACGCAATTCCCTTTTAGAAATATGACAGTTGATCATATCGTTCCGCGTAAGCATGGGGGTACCGACGCTCTTGATAATTTGCAGCTGCTTTGTGGGGCTTGTAATTCAACCAAAGGCATAGGGGCACAAGCAGAATTGCTGGCTAAATTGAAGGAACAGGGTGTTATCTAAATCAAAGGCATGGAGGACTATTTATGAGTAAAACGAGAAAAGTTGTGATGATGAATGAAGCCGGACGTATCTGGACAGAGGAACAGGAGACACCAGCACCGAAACCCGGGCAGCTGTTAATTGAAGTCCATGCCTCGATGGTCAGTCCTGGTACGGAACTCGGTGGTGTCAAACGGCGACGCGAGAACCCAGGCTCTGAAGCGCGGCAGCGTCCGTTTGGATATACGAATGCTGGAGTTGTTGTCGGTATGGAAGGCGATTGCGACGAATTTGAGATCGGCGATAGGGTGGCAGGTATGGGGGGTGGCTACGCGCTCCACGCTACATCCGCTTGTATACCGCACAACTTATGTGCGAAGGTTCCGGACGATGTCACCAGCGAAGATGCCGCATCTATTCATCTGGCGGCAACGGCGTTGCATGCAGTGCAGCGCGGACGTGTTCGCATTGGTGAGAACGTTGCCGTTGCTGGACTCGGTATCGTTGGGCAATTTGCGTGTCAGATCGCCAAAACAGCGGGTGCCTACGTTATCGGTTTAGACCAATTGTCTTTGCGGATCGGGATTGCTGAGAACGCTGGCGTACATCAAGCGATAAACGTTTCGGAGACAGATCCGATTCCCATCGCAGAGGAATTCACTAACGGTTACGGCATGGATTGCGGGATTATCGCTTTTGGTGGTGATGCGACGAGTGCGTTTCAGCAGATTCGCGCGATGTTGAAGACCGCACCCGATACACACAAAGTTGGTCGGATCGTCATTGTTGGTGGTGCGAGCATTACGCACGGCTTCGCGGCTGGACTCGGCAATGTGGATGTTATCAGTGCGGCGCGTACGGGTCCTGGCTACCACGACGAAGATTATGAGCACGGTGCGGATTATCCGCCGGTGTTTGTCCCGTGGCCGACACAACGCAACTTGGAGTTATCGCTACGATTGATGTCCGAAGGCAAAATCCAGGTACAACCGTTGATTACAGATGTTGTACCGATTGACGAAGCCTCTGAGGCGTGTGAAAAGTTGATTCAAACGCCAAATGAGGCGTTAGGCGTTATCTTTTCAATGCAGTAACCAATTGGCACTTATGCAATTTACCAGTTTTTGTGGAGTCTTTCGTTTGTAGTAGCGCAATTCATTGCGCGTTCTTCGGTAATATAGTAAAGTTTAGAATTAATTGGGCACTCTCAAACAGTCTGAATGCCTATAACAGGCATTCAGACTGGCACAAACTAACAGTTTGTGCTACAAAGATGTCTATTTATTTTTAGGATTCACTATATCCCCTCAATGTCAGCGTGGACTCCAAATCGGAGCAGAAACTTAATCATTAAAAATATGGAAATTAGAGCGGCTCGTGAATCAGAATTAGAGCAGGTTGTTGAACTTAGCTGCACAGCGTTTAATCCCGATGGTCATGAACGCTATTGGCAGTATATAAAAGGCGACAGCAGTTATCGTCCTTCACAAACAAGGGTAGTTGTCGTGAACGATAGGGTGGTGTCAACCTTGCGCGTTTGGGAACGGCGGATGTGGGTCGGTGCGTCCCTCGTAACAGTGGGTGGCATCGGTGGTGTCTGTACACATCCGAATTACCGTGGGGTCGGATATGCGTCTGCGCTCATGCGGGATACTGTTGGCTATCTACGGACAATCGGATGTGATCTCGGCGTGCTTTTCACTATCATTCCAGAGGCGTTTTACCAGCGATTGGGATGGATCTCTTTGCCGCTACACGGTTTCAATATAACGTGCAACGCCTCAACGCGCGAGACAGATTCATCGAAGTGGCAAATAACCGACTTTAACCCAGAGACGCATTTAGACGCAGTCGCAGCACTATACGATCTTACCAACGCCGAACAGAGCGGAACTATTGCGCGGACGCGCGCCTATTGGGATATGGCACCCTCACGCATCCGCGGTGTTCTTCCGACCGTCATTGCACATCAAAATGGATATGTCGGCGGGTATCTTAACTATGGGATAGGCGGAAACCGTGCGGAGGTGTGTGAAGTGGGATACGCACCCGATAACCCTGCGGTTTTGGACGCGCTTGCATCCCATTTTTTACAAGCGTGTGAATCACAAAGGGTTGAAAAAATAAACGGCAGATTTCCGTCTCAGCATCCGTTTGCGGAACGCCTGATAGCGGCGGGTGACAGTCCGGTAACCCCAACAGAATACACGAGCATGATGCTCTATGCTGTGAACCTACCCGTGCTTTTACGTCGCCTTGTTGTCGGATGGGAATCGCAAATTGCGGATGCCGAAGAGACGTTTGCACGGCTTGCTGTCAAGCTTCCCGCTTTTCGCAACCAGCAGATGGTGATACGACACAACGCAGATGGCACGCTACAAATCGTCTCTGAAGATGCTGACGCGGTTGACTTAGGCGTGGACCTGACCGAAGCGGATTTCTGGCAACTTCTGTTCGGTGAAATAGGGTGGGAGCAGATAAGTTCTGACGCTTCGGTATCCCCAGAAATCTCGGCGTTCTTGGCGACGCTGTTCCCGAAACGCGATGTCATCTTTTGGGTGTCAGATCAATATTGAAAAATAAAAGTGCAGGGCACGGGGACTCTGCGCAACAAATATGACTATTAGATGGAAGTATGAGCAAAACCAATTCGGAATCTCAAAGGCAGGGGACCCAGACCAGTGCGTTCGGAACCGCTGGGAGAATCAATCACGATGCCAGTGCGTTTTATGGGAGCAAACTCTATGCGGATCAGGAACTGCCGGAACCTGATAACTGGATAGAGAACCCGATTCCCGTTGAAAATCTCGATCAACTCTATTGTGCGTCCAGCACGGACATGTCCGCGATTCCCGATGATAGTATCCATCTGATGGTTACGTCCCCGCCTTACAATGCCAAAAAGGAATACGACGAGGATCTATCGCTTGCAGAATATAGGGAACTCCTATACGCTGTCTTCGCCGAGACCTATAAGAAATTGGTCACGGGTGGCAGAGCATGCATTAATATCGCCAACTTAGGTCGGAAACCCTACATCCCATTGCATAGTTACATCATAGAGGATATGTTAGCGATCGGTTACCACATGCGGGGTGAAATCATCTGGGACAAAGCCTCAAGTGCCGGGAGTTCAACGGCGTGGGGCAGTTGGTTATCGGCGGCGAATCCGGTGCTGAGGGACGTTCATGAGTACATCCTCGTTTTCTCCAAAGATTCCTTTTCACGGCAGCGCAACGGTAAAGAAAACTCAATTTGCAAAGAAGATTTCTTAGCATGGACGAAAAGTGTCTGGAGTTTTCCGTCTGTCTCAGCGAAACGTATCGGACATCCCGCGCCTTTTCCAGAGGAGTTACCGCATCGACTCATTCAGCTTTATACTTTCATCGGCGATGTTGTCTTGGATCCGTTTTGTGGTAGCGGCACGACGTGTTTGAGTGCGTTGAAGTCGGGACGACATTATATCGGTTACGATATTGAGGAGAAGTATGTTGCGCTGGCGGAGGAACGGATTAAACAGTATACCGATCAACCGCGTTTATCAATATAAATGGGCGGTTCATAAATCGTTGCAGCTGCAGTGACAACGATCAGTGTTTCGGTTCATAACAATTGCACACTGCAAGTTACCTGTAGCAGCCCGCAAACTAACAGTTTACGGTACGAAACCTTCGCGAATAATGAATTACCCGACTTACGCTAAGATATATGTTTTCTCTGCCTCAGTTCCAAACGTTATGACTGAATCCGATTGCTCTGTGTCAACCGATTGTCCCTCACAGGTCACCCTAACGGCTGCTGTTGTTCGGACGGTGCAGTCATTTCCCAATGTGGAATAAAGTCGCGCTTCAGTGAGTTGTCCATTCTCCCATGCCATATCCACTTCAAATCCGCCACGGGCGCGCAAGCCTTTGACGTGTCCGGTGCTCCATGCTTTCGGAAGTGCGGGCAGTAGATGAATTTCACCGGCGTGGCTGTGTAGTAACATCTCCGCGATACCAGAGACTCCCCCGAAATTGCCGTCAATCTGGAAGGGTGGATGTGTATCAAACAGGTTCGTCAATGTGCATTTCGCGAGAAGTGCTTGGAGATGGGTGTATGCCTCTTCAGCGTCTTCAAGCCGTGCCCAGAAATTGACGAGCCACGCGCGGCTCCAACCCGTGTGTCCACCGCCGTGTGCCAAGCGATATTCCAACGATTTCTTAGCAGCCGCTGCCAGTTCTGGTGTCCCGCGCAGTGTAATCTGACAACTCGGATGGAGTCCATACATGTGCGACATGTGTCGATGCCCTGGCTCGGGTTCGTCATAGTCGAACACCCATTCCTGCAGTCGTCCCGTTTTTTCGCTAATCTGGAGCGGTGCAAGCCGTTCTAAAGCAGAGACCAACTCAGCGCGGAATTCTGTATCTTCTCCGAGGACATCAATGCAAGCGATGCAGTTGGTGAAGAGTTCATGTATAATTTCCAGATCGATTGTTGCGGCGTAGGTGAAGAGGGAGCGTGTGCCGTCTGGTTTCAGAAAGCTATTTTCGGGTGAGTGGGACGGATTCGTGACGAGTTTTCCAGCAAAAGGTGTGCCTTCGGGTGCTTCAACGAGGAAGTCGAGCATGAAGCGGGCAGCACCTTTCATCAACGGGTAGCCTTGTTCAATAAGAAAATCCTTATCACCACCGAAAAGGTAGTGTTCCCATACGTGTTCACATAACCATGCGGCACCGACAGGCGAGATACCCCAAATACCGTCAGCAGGCGTTGTGAACCCCCAAATGTCGGAGAGATGGTGAACGACCCAACCGTCAGCACCGTAATGGATTTTCGCTGTTCGATTTCCGGGTTCAACGAGTGTGTCCATGTAGTCAAATAGAGGTGTATGGCATTCCTGCAGGTTACAAATTTCGGGGACCCAATAGTTCATTTGAAGGTTGATATTGGTATGAAAATCACTGTTCCAGGGTGCGTTCATGTGCTCGTTCCAGATGCCTTGCAGATTGGCAGGGAGGCACCCGGGTCGAGAGCTTCCCATCAGCAGATAGCGTCCATACTGAAAATAAAGTGCGATGAGTCCTGGATCTGACGCACCTGCTTTTACTGCATTTAACCGTTCATCGGTAGGGAGATTTACTGCATCCGTGGAACCGAGGCCTAAATCAACCCGTTGGAAGAAGTATTGATGCTCAGCGACGTGATCATCTCGAATATCTGCATAAGGTCTTGTATCAATATTTGTCAGATAATCTGCACAGAGTGCGTGTGGGTTTCCGCTTGTATCCGTCTGATGGACGTAGCTGGTCGCGGCGGAGAGAAAGAGCGTAACAGCATCCGCTCCATTGACAGACAGGCTATCTCCTTTTGATTCAACTTTTCCGCCTTCAATGTGCACTTGTAGATATGCTGAAAATTGTATGCCGTTATCACCACATTGTCCGTCAAGCCGAAGGATATTGGCGGCAACTGCTTCAACGCTGGCATCTTGTTCACGTGTCATCGTTATATCAAAAGCGATTTGTCCGGTCGCGTCAGATTCGATTCTGATGACGATGAGGTCGTCTACGGCTGTTGCAAAGGCTTCTCTTGTAAAGTCGGTATCGTCGCAGCGATAGGTTGTTTTTGTAATACCGGTGTTTAAATCGAGTTCGCGGCGGTAATGGGTCGCACCCTCGTGTGAGAATTCCAGAAACAGATCTCCGAGAGATTGGTAGGATTTGATGCGTTCGGGGACTCCGAGCATCGTTTCACCGGCGAGTTTCGTTGCTTCTTCATTTTTATCCTCAAAGAGGAGCTGTTGCACCTTCGGGAGTGCTTCCAGAGCCTTTGGATTATTGGTATCTCGGGGACCGCCATCCCAAAGGGTTTCTTCGTTGAGTTGGATACGTTCGCGTTCCACGCCGCCGAACACCATAGCACCGAGTCTCCCATTTCCGAGGGGTAGTGCGTCTGTCCATGCTTCGGCTGGTTTCTGATACCATAAAACAAGATTATCTGTGTTTATCATTATCAATAAATCCCTTTAATAGTTTGAATCTGCTGATGGAAGTTTTGTGCAGAATATGAATTCCCTAAAATGATTTCTCAAAATAATACGTATTGGGTATTTATGCTGAACTATTATATCAGATAAAGATTACGCTGTCAAAACAGTTGATGGCTAATTTTCCTCTGCAATCACACATTTTATAGTAAAACCCGTAATTACTTATACACCAACACAAGGGCGAGGATACTAGTAGTCTGTCAACATTGAAATGAAAGGTAAACCCGGTTCGTAGTAGTGCGATTCATCGCACGTCGGAACGGGCAATAATGCACTTCGCAAATGTAAAGCAAAGACAAATTTTGCCGCGTGTGGACAAAATTTGGGCGAGTACGCCGCAGAATTGCCCTACTACGAACCACCCATGAAAGTGTTGGTGCGGAGATGATCTCAGGTGTCGCTGGAGCTATCGGCTCTGAATGCTGCAATGTGTTTACTGAAGGTATTGAGGCTGAGTCAGTTTCAGGTATGTTTGGTGGCACGCAACGACATACTATAAAGGGCAGTGGGTGCTGATAAGCGAGGCTGCTGTGGTTTCACTTACAGGTACTGTTTTTGCTGACAGCATTTAGGTCAATTTTTTTCACGCTGAGGGTGTGGTGCTTTTGCTGGATAGAAAGACAATTACCATGACCATCCCTTTCGCTCTCGGTGGTCGCAGAGTACTTTGACTGTTTCGTGTGCTTTCTTTTCTGCTGCAATATGTAAAGGCGTATGATCGTTGTCGTTCACTGCGGCGGTATCTGCACCGTTTTCAAGTAGGATTCCTGCTGTTTCGTATGCATTGTATGCTGCTGCGATGTGCAGGGGTGTATCGCCGTTTTTGTCCTTTACGTTGACCTTTGCACTATTTTTTAACAATACTGTCGCGACTTCGGAGGTATCGTCCTCTGCTGCGATGTGCAGCGGTGTGAATCCTTTGTTATTTGCTGCGTTCGTATCAGCACCATTTTCGATTAGGATTTCCGCTGTTTTATAAGCGTTGCGCCATGCTGCCCAGTGTAGAAGGGTATAACCAGATTTGTCCCTTGGGTTGATATTTACGTTGCTTTCGAGCGATACTGCCTCAGCCTCGTAGACATTGCGCCATACTGCCCAGTGCAGTGGTGTATCCCCATCTTCGTTTCTCGCGTTAACATCTGCTTCACTGTTCATCAACACCGCTGCTGTTTCGTGTCCATTATTCCATGCTGCCCAGTGTAAGGGGGTAAAATTCTTATCATTTGTTGCGTTGACATCTGCCCCATTTTCGACTAACACTGATGCTGCTTCATAAGCATTGTGCCATGCTGCCCAGTGCAAAGGTGGATAGCCATATCGGTCTTTTGCGTTGACATCTGCTCCGTTTTCTACCAACGCTGCCACTGCTTCATGAGCATTGTCTCGCGCTGCATCGTGGAGGGTGGTATAGCCGTGTTGCACTGGTTTAATAGTATCGTCGTTATTTTCTCTCTGGGGATTGATGCGCGTGCTAAAAGTGTCGTCAGGTTCTAATACATCAGGTCCGTTTTGTTGTTTCAAAATAATATCCCCTAATTTTGTCTCAGATATTGTGCTTAAGTATAACATATATTGATGCTATTGCTCAAGCGGTTTGAAATCCATATATCTTCAAGGATGGACGCGGTTGAAACCTTGCCAATGAGAACTAACTCTATAGGATTGGGCAAAGGAATTGATTAGGGTCATCGTTGCCAAGGCACACTTCCAGCCTTCTGTGTTTCTGCTTGAAATAGTTGGCGCATTTCTCTGAAGAGTGCCGACTCTGTCTGCGCGTTGTCCGTCGTTTCCAATGGATCGTTTGACAGATTGTAGAGTTCCAAGGGTTCAAAGGGGCTGTTGTGCAACAATTTGGTGTCTCCACGTCGGATGGCATGTTGGCACTGTCCGAGAAACTGTTGCCCCCCTTCTCTCCGCAACCAATAGAGTATACGTTCCGAGAAGTCCTGCTGTTCGCCTTGAAGCCTCTGCCAAATTGAGCGTCCTTCGATGCCTTCGGGAATTGATGCGCCAGCCACTTCACATATTGTCGGGAACAGGTCCATGAGCAACGCCACTTGATCTGTAACATATCCGTTTTGGATGTATCCAGGCCACATCGCGCAGGTAGGGACTCGGATGCCGCCTTCGTACATCTGCCCTTTTTGCCCGCGTAGCGGACCGTTGTGAGCCCCGACATTCACTGCACCGCCGTTGTCAGATGTGTAGATAACGAGCGTATTGGACAGTTGATCGGTGTCCTCAAGCGTATCAAGTACGCGTCCAATACCAGCGTCCATGTGCTCGACGAGCGCGATGTATTTTGCGCGTTGTGGTGAAATATCGGGTTCGCGTTCTTGGACTCGCGCGATCCATTCATCAGGCGGTTGGATTGGCGTATGGGGCGCGTTGTAGGCGAGATAGAGGAAAAAAGGTTCAAACGACTGTGCTTGTGCGCGAATGAAGTCCATGCTCCATTCTGTAAAGAGATCTGTGGCGTGTCCCCTCGGATCAATGGTATCAAAACCGTGCTGCATGTAGTTTATATCGTGTCTGCGGTGTGTGTAATAGTCGTCCATCATATCGCCGAGGAAACCGTGAAAATGGTCAAACCCGCGTTTGCAAGGGTGATTCTCCGGTTCGAGTCCAAGGTGCCACTTACCTATGAGTGCAGTACGATAGTCTTTCTGTTTCAAGGCTGAAGGGAGCGTGACGGCATCCTGTCGAAGGTACCCCCAACTGTTTTCTGGATGCGTGCGAATCACACCCGGCACCCCGGCTCTATCGGGATAGCGTCCGGTCATGAGAGATGCACGGCTTGGCGAACAGACAGAGGAGTTCGCGTAAAATCTGGTGAACCGTGTTCCCTGTTCAGCAATTCTGTCAATGTTTGGTGTCTGGATTGAGGGACCGTTGTGTGCCGAAATATCGCCATAACCGTGGTCGTCAGCGAGGATAAGGAGGACGTTAGGCAGTTGTGTCATAGTTTTTCCATAAATATATTGTCGCGCGAGGCGTGTGGTAATATAGTGTTAGTTTTTCAATTCACGAATTCACACCATGCAGCGGGGACACCGACTGGCGCGCCGATTGGCGAAGTCTGGAGTTCTGACGATTGACAGAAAAGCAACTATCAAATGTGTGCAGCCAGTCGTTCAGTTAACACACCAGCTGCACTTGATTTGCCGAATCTATTGCCGAGATTTGATACTTGCCCATGTAGTGGCAAGTTTGTCAGAAGGCTCAACGGGCATTAGCGTTACGAGTCCCTTCTCCATCAGATCGTTTATATCGTCTTCTTCCAGTACGGAAGCAAAGATTGCGACCTCATAGAGCATACCGTCAAGTGTCTCTGAGGTGTTATTGGTCCAGCCGCCGATGTTGACCTCAGTGTCATTCTGAGGTCCCGGTTTACCCATCCCGCCAACAGACCCGATTTCGACTCCATTTTCGTAGATCTTAATGGTATCCTTTGCGTCATAAGTTGCGGTCATATACAACCATTCACCTTTCTTTACGGTTCCTTGATTCCAAGCCCCTTTCCAACCGTCTCGTGCGAAGTAAGCCTCCCAGCCGGTACCAGCGCCGCTTGTTCTGAATGCGTAATTGGCTACGGTTCCAGATGCGGGTCTTTTGCCGAGAATATGTCCAAAACCGTTCTCGGTTGTATTCACAAAAGCCCAAGCAGTGATCGTCCATGCCTCTTCGAGATACATAGTATCGGAGTCTGCGATGATAACGCGGTCATCTTGCCCGTTTAGACTGAGGGCGGGTCCGTCCGGTCCGTCAACCCATTCTCCGCCCTGAAGTTCACCGTGATTCTGGTTTCCAGACATATCGTTGATAACAGTGCCGTCACCTTCGTCAAGTAGCCAAATGCCTCTTGCGGTGCTAAAATCGATCTCCGCATAAGTATGTACTGTGAAGATCAGACTCAGACTGATAGTGATGATCGCTAATCGAGTTATAATGGATTTCATTTTTACCTCCCAAAGGTTGAATTTACCATTAAAATACGTTTTGGTGTAGTGTGTTGTTCTAATTGAAACCAAACTAACCTACTCTACCGAATTTACCGCCTGAATCAGGGCGATAATATATCCGAACTGGAATGCCCATGCCTGTCGGACTCTGCCTGAAACACCAGGCGGCGATGCGTCATCTGGGTGTGACGGCGCATGGTCTGGCATCAGCATGTACGGATATTCCACATCTCGGAGAACTTGCGCGACTCTGTGCATGTCGAGGTGTCCCTCGTCGGGCCAGACCTCTTGGAAGTTGTGCAATCCACCGCGAATGTTACGGAAGTGGATGTTGAAAATTTTCTTTCGCTCACCGAAATATTCAAGAATCTCATAGAATTCGGTACTCGGATCTTCTAAACCTTCTGATACTGTGCCGCAGCAGAAGTTAAAGCCGTGATACGGGCTCTCTGCGATCTCGGCGAAGCGTTTCAAGCCGTCAAAGATAGGGTAATTCCACCGCTCAACGCCTCTTAAAATAGGCGCGGGCGGATCGTTCGGGTGACACGCCATCTGGACCTTGTTTTCTTCCGCGACGGGAATTACCCGTTCGAGAAAGTATGCAAGCCGATCAAACGCCTCTTCACGACTCACCTCACCCGCCTCTGAAAGCGTTTCGTTATCATACTTGGAAAAGTCGAAGGTACTGTAGTTTGAGCCCCCGCGCCCAGGTGTGCTCTCGGTTCGCTGATGGTTCAGGATGCAGAAGTTATAATTCAAACCTCGTAACCCTGCGGCAGCGGCATTCTCAATCATTTTGCAAACAGCGTCAAGATCTCTGTCGCGCTGCGGATCTTGCGCAAGCGTGATGCTCCTCGGAAGCCCGATATGAATCATCTCAAGGCTAACACCCGCTTCCGCTGCCTCTTCTTTATGCCGAATTAATGTTTCGGTTTCAGTGTCTTTAGCGGAAGCGTCCATGTGTGTTACCCCGTGGCGAACGAGGAATGCCAACTCTTTGGAAGATGTCCCGATACCTTGAACACCGACGTGCATCTCCGCTTTTTTGGTGGGTTGTTTCTCAGTTTTATTCATCACTCCGCGCTCCTTCGAGGATAACAATATCGTATATTGACTTTTGACTGAAAAAAGATTTGTGCATTATAGCATGCCTTAAAAATCGTGTCAATTCAAAAATGTTAGCAGAAAATTTTCTGGACAGGTGATCGCTTCTATGCTATGCTGAAACCACGAAAATTTCATAGAGATTACGTAGCAGAGGAGAAATGATGGCAAACGAAGATTATACCTCGCGTGTGCCGTACTACACGTTTGCGGAAACGCTGGAAGCGCAAGAGGCAGAGTTAGAAACGAATCCGCTGATGCAACGGCTTAACGCTTATCGGAAAACGTATGAAAGCGATCCGCACCGTCCGATTTATCACTATATAAACCCCGAAGCGATGCTTAATGATCCGAATGGTCTCTGTTTCTGGCAGGGACGCTGGCATCTTTTTTATCAGGCGTATCCACCTGAAGATACACGACAGCATTGGGGGCACGCAATCAGTGATGACCTCATCCATTGGCGCGATTTGCCGTATGCAATTTACCCGAATCCGGAAAGATGCTGTTTTTCCGGTGCAACGCTTGTAGAAGAAGACCGTGTGATAGCGATGTATCATGGCACGGTTGTCGGCAATATGGTGGCAGTGTCGAGTGATCCGTTGCTCCTGAATTGGGAGAAGGTGTCCGGCAAAGCGGTCATCCCGTCGCAGCACGCCGACGGTACGACCCCGGTCTACCGCGTCTTTGATCCGTGTATCTGGAAGAAAGACGATATGTATTATTCGCTTTCCGGTGGCACACTCCCGCACGGTCCCGGCGGTAAGCCAATTCGCGCCAACTTTCTGCTCCGTTCAGCGGATTTAGCGAATTGGGTCTATCTACACCCGTTCGTTGAAGACGATATGTTCACATTGGTCGGCGACGATGGTGCGTGTCCGTATTTCTGGCCCATCGGCGACAGGCACATGCTCCTTTTCTTCAGTCACATGAGCGGTGGACAGTATCTACTTGGTGATTATGACACTGAACGCGACAAGTTCGTCGTGACGGCGGGTGCGAAAAACAATTTCGGGGCTGCGTCGCCTGCGGGTGTCCACGCGCCTTCTGCAACACCTGATGGCAACGGTGGACTGATCGTTATCTATAATATGAACCCGGCGAAACCTACTAAGGGTTGGAATCAGATCATGACATTGCCGCGCCGCTTGACGCTCCTTTCCAGAGATGAGATCGGAATTGAGCCTGCTGGTGATATTGAATCGTTGCGGTATGAACATCAGCATGTCAATGCGATGACACTCCCCGCGAACGAAGAGGTTGTACTGGAAGGCATAAATGGCAATGCGATGGAGCTTGAACTCGAAATCGATACGAAGTCCGCACCGATGGTTGAATTGAATGTGCTCCGTTCACCGCAGAAAGAGGAATTCACCCGCATTGCGTTCTTTAGAGAACGCGGCATGCGCAACCTAAATTCCGATGTTAACGTGCGCGATAGCCTGCTAACGATTGATTCGTCGTATGCGTCAGTTGCCCCGGATGTCCTTTCACGCGCCCCTGAAACTGGAGCGATCTCTGTTGCACAAGGCGAAACCCTCAAATTACGCGTATTCGTTGACAAGAGTGTGGTAGAGGTCTTCGCTAACGGGAAGCAGTGTGTGGCGATGCGGGTCTATCCTGACAAAGCGGAGAGTGTCGGTGTGTCGTTGCGCTCACAAGGACAATCCTGTGAACTCAAATCCTTAGATGCTTGGCAGATGCAGGACATCTATGCCTAAAAGTACAGTTGCAAACACCTCTATCCAATACGTCGCGGATCTTTATAATGTCAAAGAGGTAACCCTCCACGGCACAGCGGATTTATCGTTCTGGGAAGCCGTATTACGCGAGGAGGGTCTTTTCCCATACCACGAAGCGGATAAGGCAATTCTCCTACTCAGTGCGATAGATACGAAGTGGAGGGGATTCAAGTTTAGGGAGTTTGTTATCGCTGTTGGCGTTTGCCTTGATGAAAACGGAGCGAGTCTGGACGGCTACTATTTGCCATACGCATTTAACTCGTCCAGACTCTTGGCTTTCTCGGAAAGGGTATTCTTTCGGACCCCATATTTTCAAGGTGACATCCGACTCGAAAACAAACTTCCTGCTTCTATCAAACTACAGGACAGGAGGGAAGTTCTCCTTGACGCGAGAATGTCTATCCCGAGCACACCACCAGTAGTTGAATATTTGGAATGGGAAGGCCCCATTTTTCTTCCGAATAACCGCGGTAAATTTTTCGCTGTGCTGGCGGGTGAAGCCGACATTTATCCGTTTTCATCCGAAACAGATAGGTTTGAAATCAAACCATCGGCACGCCATGGAATTTTTAAACAACTTATTGACAGCAATTTTATTGGCAGTGTATGGAGTTTAAGAAGCAAATCCCGCCACGCAAAATCAAAGACTTATAGGAGAGATTCTGATAATGGATGATCTGATATAGCAGATGCGTTTAGTCTGTCAGGAATTGAGATATCTGGAAGGACAGTTTCGATGAAATTCACATCAACAAGTAATACGCCTGCTTTGTTTGGGTTGAACCAATCGAACACAAACAAAGACTTCAGTCAAGCAAAAGCATGGGGAAAGAACAGCTTTAATAACTGTTTCCCTATCGCCTTATTATGTTATATGCAAAGCCAAAATATCGCTCCTGTTTACTTGGCTTTAGGTCAGAATTGGAATATCGTTCCTGAGAAGATTGATGTAAACTCTATATTTGGACATGCGTATGACTCTGAAGATATTTACTTTGCTTTTGAGTATACTTATGGACAAAATCAGCAATTTGTCAAAGGAACTTTACCTCGTATTGATTTAGTGGTAATGGATAATTCTGACTCTGAAAATCCTTGGTTACGGGCGTTAGAGATTAAGTTAACGGCTTTGCCTGATAATTCGACTTGCAACTTTCCTGAAGAAGAGTACAGTTGTGAACTTGTAGTGCGTCCGAATACGATTATCCATTTAACACTCGAAATTGCTAAGCGGTACGCTGAACGTCAAAACGAACTTTCTGAGGCTCTACGCCCGATTTTTCAAAGTAACTTTGACTGGCGTTCGGAAAATAGCATGTTGGAAAGAATACCCGATATTATCCAAATTATCAAGCATTTGTTAGTCGCGGAAATGGACAATCAGATTCCATTAGTGATACAGCCTATTTGGAAGACTGTTGGGAAATCTGCTCAACTTCATGAAAATTGTTTGGATGTTTTTGTCTGGAGTACGTTCGCTTTTGCGAAGCTGCTATTAGATACAGTTGAGCAAGGGCGTTCTAAAGAATTCTCACGAGCAAAACGGTCAGTTTTGTGGGTCATGAAAATGCTTTCTGACTTTGCCACAGATGGAAAAATTGACCCACAGACCGTTAGTGTTGGATTTACGAGACAAACAGACAAAGCCTTTGCCTTGAGTGGAAGAAAGACTCATCGTTATATGTCCTGTGTAGAACTCACACATCCAAGAATCAAAAAAACTGAAATCAAAAACATTATCTTAGGGCAGGGCGAAAAGATGCTTAGTCCAGAAAGACGATTTGATGCGATTCTGGCTAATTCTCCTGAACTTTTCATGTAAAAGGTAAAAACACAAATGTCTATGAAATTCATTGATCTCTTTGCCGGGTGTGGTGGTATGACACTCGGATTCCAAAATGCTGGCTTTGAAGCAGTAGCCGCTTTTGATAATTGGGAACCGGCTATTGATGTCTATCGTGCTAATTTTGGGCATAGCATACACAAAATAGATCTCGGCAATTGGCAAGAAAGTTTAGAAATATTAAACGCATATCAATTTGATATGATTATTGGTGGACCTCCGTGTCAAGATTTTTCGCATGCCGGTAAACGGGACGAAAATTTAGGAAGAGCGGATCTGACCGTGAGTTTCGCACAGATTGTCGCACAGACAAAACCGAAGTGGTTTGTCATGGAAAATGTGGATAGAACTGTGAAAAGTCAGCGATATCGTAGTGCTGGTGAAATTTTAAGAAGCGCAGGATATTCACTAACACAGCGAATTTTAGACGCAAATCAGTGTGGTGTTCCACAAAGACGGAAACGGCTTTTTCTTGTTGGTGAATTGGGACTATCTATCTCTGTGGATAGCAGATCTCTCGCGAGTTATCTGGATAACAATCTGACTACCAAACCGATGAGTGTGCGTGATTACTTGGGGGATAGTCTCGACGTTGCCCACTATTATCGACATCCACGCAATTATAGTCGCCGTGCAGTCTTTAGCATTGATGAACCAAGTCCAACAGTGAGAGGGGTTAACCGTCCAATTCCCAAAACGTATAAAATACATCCAAAGGATACTGCTCCAATTTCAGAAAAAGTGCGTCCGCTCACAACTTTAGAACGAAGTTATCTCCAGACCTTTCCAAAAGGCTTTCGTTTCACTGGATCGAAAACCAATTTGGAGCAGATGATTGGGAATGCTGTACCCGTGAAACAGGCAGAGTACATTGCACGTTGCATCAGCACCTACATTTCCGAAAAGGGAGACACCTTAAATCCAATCAACCAGGAATCTGTTCAGATGCTTCTATTTCGAGAATCAAAATAAAACAGTTTCTGATACTAAGTGGGACTATCCTATGCTCTATTTAACTGCTATTTTCGCGATCTACATACTATTTTCCTCAATCCAACTAACTGCAATGGCGCAGAACGTCAATATTTCCGAACCTATACCTCTACCGGATGATGTTCGTAAAACTTTTGACTTGGATCCGTTTTATGTGCAGTGGATTGATGTGGAAGGATTGCCCGTTGTCGCATCAGCGAAGGTGAATCCTTATGCCGTGAAAGAGGCAGCATGGCTTATTCGACAGATGGTTGGACATCGTCAGGATGTGTTACAGGCACTTGCAAAAAATAACGTGCGTTTTGCTGTGATGGCGTATAACGAACTGACAACACAGATTCCCGAACATAGCGATCTGCAACCGGACTACTATTGGGACCGACGCGCACGCGGTTTGGGTTCCACGCCATCAAGACCCGCTGTCAGTTGTGGTGAGGAAAACCTTCTTAATTACACAGGCGACCCGTATTCGACTGAGAACATTCTGGTTCACGAATTCGCACATGCGATTCATCAGATGGGATTGAATACAGTGGATCCGAGTTTCGATGACCGTCTTAAGATACTATATGATGCTGCGGTTGAAAAAGGGTTGTGGGAAAATACCTACGCTATTACGAACAGAGCGGAGTATTGGGCTGAAGGTACGCAGTCTTGGTTTGACACGAACCGCGCAAACGACGACCAACATAACCATGTTGATACCCGCGACAAATTGAAGGAATACGATCCGGCACTTGCAGCACTGCTGACTGAGGTATATGGCGATAAAGACTGGCGGTACACACAGGCGGTAACTCGTTTGCCTCTCTCACACCTCCAAGGGTTTGATCCTGAAAAGTCTCCGAAGTTTGAATGGCCCCGTGAGTTAATAGAGTTGACGGAATTCCATCAGCAATTAAAAAACCCAGACAGCGATGGTGGTGGCAAATGGGTAGACTTGAAGGGACACGATCCGAGTCTACTTCCAAATCTAAGGTCAGGCAGCAGCGACACCGAAACCGCGATCATTTTCGTGAATGGCGGCAAGGAAACCGAGATCGCCTATTATTGGGTAGATGGTAGCGGTGAAGAGAAATTCTATGGTAAGATTGCTGTTGATACTTTTGTGAACCAGCACACGTTTGCGGGACATATCTGGCTCATCAAAGACGTGAACGGACGTAACCTCGCTGTATTCCGTGCTGAGGAAAAACCCGGGCGTGCCTTTGTTAGTGGAGACTGAGGAGAAATCAGAGTGAATGAAATTATCCAAAAAGTTACTGCCTTTATAGTACGTGAGAGGTGTGGTGTTAAAGAATTGCTTGTTTTCAAACATCCCACTGCGGGTGTCCAGATTCCTGCAGGCACTGTTGAGAGTGGTGAGGATATTGAAACTGCTGTAAAGAGGGAAGTTTATGAAGAGACAGGCTTACAACTTGTAGAAATTGAAAACTATCTGGGTTGTTTTGAAAATGAATTGGAAAATAACCAAAGAATCATAGCGGAAACGACGCGGGTTTATATTGAACCCAACTTAAATGCAATTCCCTACAAGCGAAAGCTGCCCAAAGGACTTACTGTTGATTACCATTCCACACAGGAGGATTTCACACACATTTCGTACATTGAATATGAATATGACAAATTCCACAAGCCCATATGCATTGACGCTAACATTTCGGGATGGGTACCAAATAAAAACCTAAGTGCACAGAAAACGAGGCATTTTTTTCTGTTAAGCACACAAGAGGAAACAGCGGATGCATGGGAATTGAAGAGTGATCTGGGGCACATTTTCAAGCCGTACTGGACACCGCTTTCGCCGAAACCCGAAATTATACCGCCACAAGACAAGTGGCTGGATTTTGTCTATAAAAAAATCTGAATTGTAGTAAAATGAACATTAGAATAGATTGCGGGACTAACTTTTCAGTTAGTATATTGGAAAATGGAGTAGAAAAATTATGAAAAATCTTAAACTAACTTCACTCGGACAAATTCCGGAAGCCGACATCACCTTTGGCGATCTAACAGTGTTTGTCGGGGAACAAGCGAGTGGAAAAAGCATTCTGCTCCAACTCATGAAGTTAATTTTAGATGCAGGCGACATTACGCAAACGCTGAAAAAACACGGTTTTGATTGGCAGAAAAATACTGAGAATTTTTTGTACCTTTATTTGGGTGAAGGGATGCAGAAAATCTGGGACAAGGATGAGACGAAAGTCACCGTTGATAGTAAAGTAGATTTTACGCCTCAAAGGGCGTTATTGAGGCGAAAGACAAAGGAAACCCTCTTTCTGATGCCAGCACACCGGGTTGTGACACTTAAGGATGGGTGGCCCCGCGCGTTTACAGACTATTCGACAAGTGATCCGTATGTAGTTAAGAAATTTAGTGAGGAATTGCGGTTGTTGATGGAAAAAGGGTTGGGGTCAGGTGCAGGGGCTATATTTCCGCAGGAGGGTCGCATGAATAAAACACTCCGAGACGCGATCGGAAAAAGCATCTTTGGAGACGCTGAAATTAGGTTGGATAGGTCCGGATTACGTAAACGTATTGTCTTAGATGTTGCAGGCACTCAACTCCCATTCATGACCTGGTCAACTGGACAGAGAGAATTCACTCCGCTCCTATTGGGGTTGTATTGGTTAATGCCTTCAGGGAAAGTACGGAAAAAAGATAGCATTGACTGGGTTATTATTGAGGAACCGGAAATGGGGTTACATCCCCAAGCGATCTCAGCACTGCTTCTTATTTTTTTAGAACTTCTAAGGCGAGGCTACAAAGTTATTGTTTCTACGCATTCGGCCCAAATTTTAGAACTCATCTGGGCAATTCGACTCATTGCTAAATCAAAAAAAGCACCAGCACGGTTAAGACAGTTGTTGGATTTGAAAGCAAATGCCTATTCCTATGATCTCACAGAGACAATCTTGGATGGAAAAACTTTCAAAACCTATTATTTCTCTCGTCAGGATGGTGTTGTGAGCGTCAAAGACATTTCAACCTTAGATGTTGAAGATTCAGATGAAGCAATATCGGATTGGGGAGGGTTGACACTATTTAGTACTAAATCTGCTGATGTTGTTACAGAAGCTGTGTGGGAGAGTAAACTTTGAATTTTACGGGCATTCGGGCGTAAAGCCCACTGCTTTAGCTGTGGGATATAGGTTTCCCGCTAAGTGTGTATATCTGTAATGAACGTGACGTTTGATTGAAAATGTAGTATAAGTGTAGTATCAAGTTGGCAGACATAACGAGCGTAATCGCAAGGTTACGTGTCTACCTACGCACTCGTTAGGGGTTAAAGACTTGATACTTGATAGTCCATGAAAACGTATAAATATCCATTGGGTAAACAATCTAACATAATTCGCATTGGTAATCTGCTTGACGATATGTGGCAGGTGCATGTCTACTTCCATGAGTGGCAGCGTCAACGCCATAAAGACGGGTTGCCGTCCGTCAACTTTGAGGGTATGTGCGACCACGTGAAAGTTTTGAAAGATACTACGCACCCGCATTGGAAAGCATTGCCGTCTCAAGCGATCCAGCAGGAACTTAAACGGATTCATAAAGCATACGACAGATTTTTCAAAAAACTTGGCGGCAGACCGAAAATCAAAAAGTGCCACAAGTTTAAGTCTATCACCTACCCCGGAGAATCGGGATGGTCTCTGAAAAATAATCGTATCACGCTGACTTTTCGTAAATGGAATCCGAAGACGCGTAAATGGCAGTTTGATAAAGTGCCGTATACGTTTCATAAACACCGCCAGTGGAAACCTGGAACTATCAGTTATATCACCATCAAACGCGACAACTGTGGGACTTATTGGCTGTGCATAACGACAACCTATACAGATTTCAAACCGCTGCCGACAACAGGTAAAAGCGTTGGGGCAGACTTCGGCATGAAAGACGCTTATTTGACACTGAGCACGGGTGAGAAAATACAACACCCACAACCCTTGAAACACACCTTGAACAAACTTCGGTCTCTCAATAAAGAACTTTCTCGTAAAGTCAAAGGTTCTAATGGCTGGTGGCGTTGTGTGAGAGCAATCGCACGCCTTTATCGGAAAATCACGAATCAACGCAAAGACTTTCATTGGCAACTTGCCTCTAAACTTTGTAAAAAGTTTGATAGCATTTTCCTTGAGACGTTGAACCTTGATGGCATGAAACGCCTGTGGGGGCGTAAAGTTTCTGACCTCTCCTTCTACCAGTTTGTTCAGATATTGGAATATAAGTGTCAAAAACATAAGCGTCGTTTCAAACAAGTCGGACAATGGACACCTACAACGAAGCCGTGTTCGGATTGTGGTTTCCATAACGAAAACCTAACATTGAACGACAGGCAGTGGATATGCCGCGAATGTGGTTCAGACCACGATAGAGACATCAACGCTGCGATCAACATTTTGCGGGCGGGGATAGCCGTCACCTGACGATATGCCTGTAGTATAGGAGACTACAGGGAAACGCCCGCGGGTGGAGCGAAAATAAGACGGTGGACTCTCTGAGAAAACCGCAGTCGCTATGAAACCGAAGCCCAAGCCTTTAGGCTTTGGGTGCTATCACTATGTTGAAGTTCATCCGGCAGATAATACGCGTAAGGTAAGGGAAGTCACAGCGAAATCGCAGTGGTTAAAGCGGTGGCGTAAACATTCAGCGAGGAGCCTTGAAGATTTGGAAGGTCAGAGTAGTTACCATTGGATTTCTACCGGAAAAACAGCATCAAGCGTGAAGAGAGGTAAATATCTTCAGATATTGGCGCAAAATGGTATCCGTGGGCCAGACTCTATATTGAACGCTGATACTGTTCCATAGACATACCAACACTTATTTAGCCGAACATTCTTGGAGGAGAAAAAGATGACAACTTATCGAGCAGGCGTAATCGGTTTAGGACGTATGGGAAGTACCTTTGATGACGAAATCACACAAGGTGGTTCGCTCTTTCTGCCGTATTGTCACGGTCCGACATATCACGCTGCACCGAATGTAGAACTGGTCGCCGGGGCTGATCTGCATACCGAACAAGGGGCGATCTTTGGCGAACGGTGGGGACTGGGTTCGGAACATATCTACAGCGATTATCGTGAAATGCTGGAGAAGGAAAGCTTGGATATCGTCAGCGTCTGCACAACAGCACGGGTGCGCTCGACTATCGTGCAAGATGTGGCGCGCTCCAGTGTTAAGGCGATCTGGGCAGAAAAGCCGATTTCGCTGAGTCTCGCTGAGGCGGATGAGATGGTGGAGACTTGTCAAGCGGAAGGGGTCGCGATGGCGATCAATTGTGCGCGACGCTGGAATCCGTTCTTTAGCGAAGCCCGAAAACTCATTGACGAAGGCGAAATCGGTGATGTACTTCAGGTGACAGTCTATGCGCAATGCGGACTTTCACATAATGGTAGCCATGCGATTGATATTTTACGTTATATGGCAGGCGGCAATGTGGAATGGGTTTTTGGTGAGATGCAGTCCGATGAAGCCGCCGCGGGTGAAGGCGACCTACAGGGAAACGGCTACCTCGTTTTTGATAACGGTGTGCGTGCGTATCTGCGGAGTACGGCTTGTGGTGCTGCACCGTGGGAGGTTGATGTCATCGGTACAACCGGACGTATTCGTTCTGTCAACAATGCCGAGACGTTTGAGTTGATTCGCATGGTCCCCGGTGGACGACGTGGACGCGGCGTGCCTGCACAGTGTCCGTTCCCGTGGCCCGTGCGGATGCAAGGTATGGGACTCACAATCGTTGAAGATCTTATTAACGCCATTGAGAACGGGGGTTCACCGAAGTGTTCAGGCGAAGACGGACGCGAAGCGTTAGAAGTAGCGGTTGCGCTCCGAGAATCGCATCGTCGTGGCGGTGTAAAAGTTGAACTGCCGATTGAAGACCGGAGTCTCCAGATTCTCTCCTCAGAGATTCAGGGTGACGACACACCTGCCCGCGTCCGGCGTATGCAGTCGCGTTAGTGAAACCTGTGGATGTGCTACAAAACTTCAAGAAAATGAACCGACAGACTGCTATAGGAGCGGTCTCCCGATCGCGACCGCAGCGAATTGAGGCGAGGAAAATCACATGAAGCCAGCAGATTATGCGTTTTTTAAAGAAAATGGCTATATTTCACTTGGTAAGATTCTGAGCGATGCCGAGGTTGCGCATTTTGTTCATCTCTTTGACCGGGACCGCACTGAAGTTGAAGATCACTGGTATCGTATTGGATATTACCAGACCGCGAATTGCGATGCACTTCTGACTTCACCTGAATTCGACACTGTGATTCGGCATCCGATCGTCATGGATTGCCTACACACACTGATGGGCAATGCCCCTTGCTTTTCAGAAATCTGCATCCGGCACATGGCACCGTACGATGGTGAACTGAATCGCGGCTGGCATCGAGATGGCCCGAGGCACTGGCTTGAACATCCGTTGCGTATCGGGTTCGTCCAGTTGATGCTGTATCTGACCGATGTTGATGAAACGACGCACTGTTTCTCCCTATCACCGGAATCGGTGGATGCAGAGATTCTCGAAACAGACGCGCAGTTGGAACGTGGCGGCATTGTCGATTTGTACGGTCCCGCTGGGACAGCCGTGCTATTCAACATCGGTGTTTTACACACCGCTACGACCCGTCCGACTCAGGCAGAACGGAAGACGGTGCAAGTCTATTACGGGCATCCGGACCGTCAGTACTTGAGCGAGGATTCGATCATACCTGTTGAACTTTGGCGAGACCATCCCGATCCTGAGGCGCGTGCCTTTTATGGTGTGCTCAACGATAAGACGCGCGATTACCTCGAACATACAGCTTCAACGGGTGAACTGTCGTTTGAGGACACTTTGGCACTCCTTCGCGAACTGGACGTCAAGCACCGCAAGCGGCCGGAGTGAAGAATAGTGAGAAACCCTCTAAATCCCCCTTATCAGGGGGACTTTAAGGTGGCATGTGTAAATCCTAATAAGGGCACAGACCGCTTTGGTTGCGGTTTGGTGCTGTTGTCGCCTAAAACGCTGAGTCCGTCAATACCTCCGCCTGCACCGGATTTGCGTAGCACTGATAATGCCGTTCGACATCTGCCGCTGGCGTAACACCTTCGTGGACATAGACCCCAAATTGCAGACGAAAACGGTCACCTTCGAGTTCATCAGGCGGATGGTGGAGAATGCTCATCTGTTCCGGTACAGCGATTTCCCCAAAAAAGCCGGGATGCTCAGCGTTTTCTGGGTGATCAAACAGCGCGATACCAGCTACTCCGTCTCCCACTGTGCCTCCGAGATCGCACCACCGTGCGCGTTGATGATGCACCGCTGTTCTGCCAATCTGCCCTTCAGAATTTTCAACATGCCCTTCCTGTGGGATACCCATTGACGGATTCAAACGTGCTACACAAAGGAATTGCCGATCACCGATGTCCAGTGGCGGTGTCGTTTCGTGCGTAATTTCCAGAAACCGTCGCGTATCGTCCGCATACCATACCCGAGCGGTCCGCGTTTCTGTCATGATAACGTCCCCATTCCCTTTGACATGGATTAGATCTTCGACGAATTCAGCGTAGACGTTCCCTTCAGTGATTCGGACAAAGCGTTGATGCAACGTCTTTCCGCAGGGACCGTAAGGTGGCTCATCCCAATCAGACCAGATGTTCGCAGACCCGCCTTCACCGTGCCCTCCGTAGGCAAGGTAAAGTCCTGTGTGATGCGGATGGTCCTCGCCGCCAGCCCCGCGAACCAGAGTCCCGTGATTCCCGTTGAGGGGCCAAAAGTAAGGCTTCCAGACACCGAGAAAGTTGTATCGTGCGAATAACGCGTCATCAGCAGAAATGAGCAGATGCGCGGGTTTCTGTTCGATTTGATAACGGGTTTTCGGGGGCGGCTCATTGGTCTGTCGGATCGCGTAATGTGCCGATGTCCCCGCCGGAAGTTCGCTGGTCTGCCATGCAAGTTCACGTAGCGTCGGCTCGAATTGACATGGGACACCCTCGCCAGAGACATGACCGTCTGCATCAGTTATAGACATTGCAAGCCCTGAAATCCCTTCTTGCCAATCGGGAAAATAATGTTTCGGCTTAAAGCACAAGCGGACGAGGTCGTTGTGCCGCTTGAGGGAACCTGCCTCAATTTTGATGATTACACTTCGATTTTCTGTCAATGGTTAACTCCTATTATGTTGTCTGAATTCGACAATCGCTAACGATCAGATTGTGTGGCTTTAATCCGCCCCCAGGTGAGACTCAACTTCCCGGTGGGCTGTACTGCCAAGCCCTGTGACTCAAAGTTCTGCTTAATCTCTTCCAGTGTCAGCACCTTCTTATAGATGCGCACTTCGTCCACCGCGCCTATCAA
This sequence comes from Candidatus Poribacteria bacterium, assembly GCA_965208735.1. GTDB lineage: Bacteria > Poribacteria > WGA-4E > WGA-4E > WGA-3G > WGA-3G. The sequence goes on along the minus strand of CBDBPM010000002.1, from coordinate 771,728 downwards.
GTACCCATCGGTATTGCCATCTTGAGCGATGTTCCAGTTCGTTTCACCGCCGCCTATATCGCCGGACATTGCCTCATCCTCTTTGACGAGCACGCTATCGACATATAGTTTTGCACTATCGTCTTCGCGGGTCGCCACCACATGGTGCCATTTGCCATCGGCGTAATCCTCATCGGTTACCCATGCTTTTTTGATGTTGTTGGCTTGTTCGGTATAGTATCGAAGTTGCCCGGTATTCTCATTAAAGCCGAGTCGAAAGAAATGATCAAAGAAATTCGTTTTGTTTGTCAGGATATATTGCCAACCGACGCGACTATCAGGGGTTTTCAAAAACCAAGCCTCATAGGACGCTGGATTCTCCCCGATTTTAAAAATGCTCGGCAATTCCACACAATCCGGCTGTCCACCAAAATCGAGCGCGTCACCGAGATGCCCCTCGATGGACTTCGGCTGACCGATAATTGTTCCATCCTTACCGCCAACAATATCTTTAACCGTATCGCCGGCGGTGTCGTTTTTGTCAAATGTGTAGTAACTCACTAAGCCGTCCGTGACGACTTGAGCCTCCACCGGAATAATTAAGGTGAAAGTACAGAGAAAGATAAAACAGGTTTGAATAGCGCGCCAATTTAAACATTTCGGTTTCATAATCGCCTCCAGTTTTCCAGTTCAGCGATACGATGTGAAAAATTAACAGATATCCTCTGAATCGCTTTTATCACACTTTAATTATCGCTATAATGGCAAATTTGACGAGGATTGTCAATAGAAAAATCAAACTGATTTTTTTGTTGACTTGTGCGTCTAAAACTTGTATCCTCATAACAACTCATTAATATCATTAAATACGGGGAATGAAAGTGTCCCAAGAGCAATTACTTCAGATTAATGGTGTTCGGCTTTGGACAGCCGTTCAAGGCAAAGGACACCCGATGGTGCTTTGCCATGGCGGTCCTGGTGGTTACGACTATCTTGCTCCAGTTGCCGACATGGTTTCTGATTGGTGTTAAGTTATCCGATATGACCAACGTGGGAGTGGACGTTCACAACCGGTAGGTCCCTACGATGTATCCACGTTTGTTGATGATTTGGAAGGATTGAGAAGACATTTCAACTTTGAACGTTGGGTTGTTGGAGGCCATTCGTGGGGTGCCGGATTGGCTTTGGCTTATGCGGTTAGGTTTCCGGCTCGGACGATAGCGGTTCTTCACATTGCAGGCACGGGTATTGATGCGCGATGGCACGACGAATATCGCGAAAATCGGTTAAATGCGCTAAATGAATCAGAGCGTGAAGAATATCAACGGCTGCGTGCGCGAAAGGAACATGCTAAAGGTATTGAAGGGGAACGGATATTAGACAGACTTCGCACTTTAAGTCGAAAGACGGATGTGTTTGACCCAAATCAAGTTGACAATCTTCCAACCTTTGATGAACAATCTGTGAGCAGCGAAGCGAACGAAAAAGTCGGTGCAGACTGGAAGGTGTACACCACGGATGCAAGATTTCAGGAATCCGTTTACAAACTACCTATACCTGTTCTTTTCCTTCATGGGGTTTGTGACCCTCGTCCCAGTCACTTTATAGAGACGCTTGCCGCTAAATTACCTCGTGGTATCTTTGCATCGATTCCCGAATCAGGTCACTATCCTTGGATAGAAAAGCCCGATGAAGTGAAGGCAGCACTCAGGCGATTTGTAGTAGATTTTACAATTAACGAGACGGTATGAACAAGCAAGATTTAGGAGGAAAAGAGAATGAGACGCGATAAGTGGATACACCATCACATCAATAACACCAGAACTCAGCAGATAAAACCAAAATTGAGCATCTTTATTCTACTTGCAGGTATACTCTTGTCTCTGCCGTTTATGGGTTGTAGCACGTTTTTGATGCGAGAAAGTGCATATAAAGCACCAGAGTTGCCGAAATCTGAACTCGCCGCTATCAAAGTTGATACAGAGGGTGAATGGACGCAACGGCCTGATCTTATCGTGTTGCGAATTGATGGTAGGTTAGCCTTAAGTGAGAAAATCGAGTTGGGTAGAGATCTCGCCATTGACGAGATTTTGGTTGCCCCTGGAAAACGTGACATATCACTCAAGGTTGTATACGAAGCTTTTCATGAGCATAAGCTGAGAGACAGGGAAATTCTATCAATATTGTCTGCGGATGTGAAAGCCGGGGGTGTCTACCTTTTGCGCGGCGAATTTTCGCATGACACTGATAGCGAGCTCGGCTTCCAATGTGAGCTCGTTGATATAGTTAAAGATAAAGTTGTCGCTGAATCGAGGATTTCCACTGCGGCCACATCGGGTGGGGAAAATGCCAATATAACCTTTCATTTTTAGGAATATGGTTTGAATTGGAGAAGTAGGAGATAGTATGCTAATTCGCGGTGAAGACAGTGCCATCGATCTTCCGTCTACGCTAACAGAAGCGGAGAAATGGCACTACGATCTATTTGGTTATCTTGTGCTTCGGCAGGTGGTGTCACCAGCAGAAGTAGAACAGATGCTTGAGATTGCAAACGAGTGGTTTGCGAACCCTGAAACCGTGCCTGAACCTGTGAACGTCACCCAAGACGAATATAGCGGCGTGCTGAATAATGTTCAGTACGGTGATCGGATTTTCGAGCGGTTATCGCTCAACGAGAAAGCCTTACGGATTGTGATGGGTTTGATGTGGAACCGTCCGAGACTTTTCAATTGCGCCCTTGTCTTGCAGAAGCAACGTCCTATCCGTGAAGGCGAAAAGGAGAGGCTTCATCGGGATACGAGCGGTTTTGACTTCCCTGATGGATTTCACAACCCGCATAACGATTACAAAGCCGGAAACGGACAGATCTACAGCAATTATGTCAACACGGCGATAACACTCGTTGATGTGCCGAAGGATAACGGTTTCATGGGCATCCCCGGCACACATAAATCGCAAATTAAACTACCCACAACGCTTGACATTGATAACGAGTTGGCACCTGCAATTACTTTTGAGTTGAAGGCAGGGGATTGCCTTATTTTCTCATCACGACTGATGCACGGCGCAAAGTTTTGGAAAGAAGATTATCCGCGTCGCGTTGTCTTCAATCGGTATCAATTCAGTTTTTATTTTAATGAGAACTATAACCTACCCATAGAAGCACACCGGCACTGCATCTCTGACGATCAATACGAATTAGAGTCGGTCCAACGGAGCGAGAAGGAATTTGCCAAGCGGATCCTCAAAAAACTTGATAACGGAGAGGAACTATGCTAACACAGGAAGAAAAGTGGTACCTCGATCTGCTCGGTTATTTTGTGGTGCGTAATGCCGTACCGAAAGCAGACGTTGAGCTGATGAAGGCGCAGATGTTCGAGTGGTCCGAATGGGATGAGGCAGATTTCAAGCCACCGATGCGAATCAACACGCCGGAGGGAAAACCGTGGTGGGTCTATAACATGCATTACGGGCATGAGGCGTTCCAACGGCTTATCTTGAACCCAGAAATCCTGCGCGTAGCGACTGCGTTGACATGGAACCATCCGCGAGTTTTCGATGTTGTGGCGAATATCTGTCATCCTAATGCAGACGGTTTGGAACTGCATGGTGGGCATAAGGGGTGGTTCCGAGGTCCGTATCACCAATACCAAGTCGCCAACGACGAGATCTTCGCAAGTTTCTTCAATCTCTCCGTTTCGTTAGTGGATGTGCCACCCGGCAACGGATTTGCTTGTATTCCGGGGAGTCATAAATCCAACTTCCAGTATCCAGAACATATCACGATGGATGATCCACCACCGACAGTTCACAATATTCCGGTGAACGCTGGTGACTTCATTGTGTTTCTGCCGAACACGCGGCATGCCGGACGACGCTGGACCCACGAAGCCTATCCGCGGATGACGGTGTTTTTACGTTGGGTCTATGCCAAACAATTTCATCACGTCGATTCGACTCGGTGGCTTCCGTTTGATGCGCATAAGGACGAAATTCCAGAGGCACTTCATGAGCTTGAAAGCCGTGACCATGGACAGCGGAAGGCGTTAGATGAACTCATAGATCCGTTTAAAGTAGATGTTCCTGATTGAAGACCGTACCCATAGAGGATTTCAGAAAAACGTTGACGCGAAGTCGGAAAATTGATAAGATGCACGCAGAAATTACGTTTTGTGTTAGTATTGGAGAGATGATGGCAGCCCCGACAAATCGAGAAGTGATTGCCCAGTGGCGTGATGAACCCGCCCCGCTGCTTGCATTGTTACACGTATTCCATGACCGAGACGGATTTATTTCGGAGGCAGTTCTTCGCGACATCGCAGTCGGACTTCGGATCCCGCTTGCTGAACTTTTTGGCACTGTAACGTTTTATCACCATTTCGCGCGCGAAGCTCCGGGACAGGACGCACCGCGTGTCTGTACTGGACCCGTCTGTCGGTTGCAAGGCGGTTTGGAAATCCTTGAGGCACTTAAAAACGAAGGCGCGATCCCGATGCCGTGCGCTGGCAGATGCGACGATTGTGTGCCGGTGCTGAGAGGACATCAGGTATTCGTTGGGAAGCAAGCAGACTCCCTTTCTGTACAATCCTCCCCTTTACCCCCACCATATCCGGGCGATGGCGAAGAATGTATCTTCGCTGAAATTCGCGAACCCGAACGCAAGACGTTGACAGGTTATCAGCGCACCGGTGGCTATGAAGCGTTGACGCGTGCAGTAACAACGCTCACACCAGCAGATGTAATTGACACGCTTAAGGAGAGTCAACTTGCAGGTAGGGGTGGTGCAGGATTTCCAACAGGCATGAAATGGGAATCGGTTTTGAATGCCCCGGGTGAACCGAAAACGATCGTCTGCAACGCAGATGAAGGCGAACCGGGCTGTTTCAAAGATCGGGTTATTCTTGATTATGCGCCACACGCTGTGATTGAAGGGATGACGCTTGCGGCTTACGCAACAGGTGCGACGCGCGGTTTTATCTATCTCCGATATGAGTACCCAGAGACCTTAAAAATACTTGAGCAGGCACTTGCGGAAGCCGAGGCAGCGGGATTACTTGGTGATGCTATCCTTGGAAATAAGCATGCGGGTGAAGACTTTAACTTCCACATCTATATCCGACGCGGTGCGGGTGCTTATGTCTGTGGTGAGGAAGGGTCGCTGTTGAATAGTCTGGAGGGGAAACATCCGTTTCCGAGGAACCGTCCGCCTTACCCGGTGACGCATGGGTTTGAGGACTTGCCCACTGCCGTGAACAATGTGGAGACACTTGCTGCTGCTGTTCAGATTCTACGACACGGTGCAGCATGGTATAAGAACCTTAGTTATGACGAAAACTTAGCGGGTACAAAGATTATTAGCCTGTCTGGCGACATTCAGAGACCGGGGAATTACGAGGTCCCGTTCGGGCTTCCCTTAAAAACGTTTCTTTACGAGTGGGCAGGTGGTGCGCCGGAGGGACGCGAGATTCAAGCGATTACAACGGCGGGACTCTCTGGTGGGTTTATCGCTGGAGACGACTTAGATATTACTATGGATGAACCGAGTTTTCAGAAGGTCGGTGCGATGCTTGGAGCGGCAGGGATTATGGTGTTTGATGATACGCGAGATATGTTGGATGTCGCCCGCAACGCAATGGAATTTTTTGCTGAGGAATCTTGCGGGAAATGTTTTCCATGTCGGATCGGCACCCATCGGTTGACGGAACTTTTGTCTGCACCATTGGAGCCGGGTTCGGAAGCACTTATTTCAGAAATCGGGGCAGTGATGCGGGCGACGAGTGCTTGTGGACTCGGCACCGCTGCACCGAATATTACGGACAGTCTGATGCGCTACTTTTAACAAAGCATGTGGACTCGCGGGTTTATTCTTCTTTGCGCCATTGTATTTGTTGTCGGTTTGGTAACAGGACCGGTACATATGCTGTTTCCGGTCTACGCGGAATCGGTTTTAGAAGAGACCGCGCTATTCGCAGCGTTGTTACGTGCCTTGCCCATCGGACTCGGCGGTATTTCGGCACTAATCGGTGGCACACTCAGTGATCGGTTCGGACGAAAACCGACGATACTCATCGGGATGACAGGGGCGATCGCCGTAGGTGCACTTTTCACGACCGGAACGCCGCTGTTCATCTGGGGCATCCTCTGCTACGAGGGCATCGCATCCGGGTTTAAAACTGCGGGTGGACAAACCTATCTCATCAGTGTTGTGCCATCAAACCGATTGGGGTTAGCGACGGGGCTGTACTTTATCAATATGACTGTTGGGAGCGCAGTGGGTAGTGCCATCGCTGGCGAAGTCATTAGCCGGACGGGATATAGCGTTTTCGGGACGGGTGCTGTGGTGCTGGCAGGCGTGCTGTTTGTGGCGGCGTGTCTCTTTTTGCCGCGGTTGGCAGGACAATGGTCTTCCGATACGGAACGGGAACGCCGTGGCATATGGAAATCAACGCTTAACGTTGCAGCGTATCTAAGTCTGAGTCGGCGGCGGGAAATGCGGATGCTGATCGGTTTGCGTGTTTTTCCGACTTACTATTGGGGATCTGTGAGTCTGCTGATGCCGATCTTAATTGAACGTTTCGTCGGCGTGAAAGCGACAGGCTATTACAGTGCGATCAGCCTACTGTTTGCTTTCGGATGCCAACTGGTTGTCGGACGGATATGTGATGCTGTTGGACACCGTGCGCCGGCTCTCGTAGCGAATGCAATTGTTACACTTCTCGCTTTCGGTATGGCGTTTTTTCATACTTCTTCTATCGCGCTGGGGGTTTTCTGGATACTCGGTTCGGGCGCGGCGTGGGCACTTTCGACGACGATCCCACGGTTTATCAATGAATTTACTGAACCTGATGAGAAGGGACACGGCGTGGGACTTACGCATTTGGCGTGGAGCACCGGATTTCTTCTCGGTTACGTTGCAAGCGGTTTTCTGGTTAACATCTCTGTTCATGTTCCATTTATTGTCGCAGGAATTTCACTGATTTTTTCGACAGGTATTGCTTATAGACTCTGGTATACCAATATTGGTAGCACAAACTAACTGTGTGTGCTACTTTCAAACTAAGAAAGGAATGCTAATGATTATTGCAGAACTTGATTTAGAAAATGCTGATCATCGTGAACTCACCAATTCCGAGTGGCGTTATGCCGATGGACTCGTTCCCGGTGAACCGAATGGGGGTTTGGTTAATCTGATGAAAGAGTCCCCTGCCCGCTTCGCTGATTATGACGATTCAGGTTGGGGAATTTGTGAGAACATCCAAGAAGTCGTCTCTGAAGGACTCTGCTTCGGCTGGTATCGGATCACTGTCACTATTCCTGAAGAGGTCGATGGGGTTTCGGTTGCCGGTTCGCAGGTGTGGTTCCACACGTGTATTGACGACTATGGCGAAGTCTGGGTTGATGGTGAGATCGACTTGGCATTTGGGGAGTCGGGACGTGGTGCTGCGTCTGGTTTTAATGCACCGCAACGCGTCGTTGTTACCGAAAGCGCGGAACCGGGTGCGAAACATGTCATCGCTTGCTTGGCTATTAACGGTCCTCTTGCCAGACCGGGTGGCGGTATCTTTCTCCGTTTTGCCAAATTAGAATTTGAAGGGCAGTAGGGAAGATTAAAAAAGCGGAAAGTTGTAAGGTGTAGCTAAAGTGAACTAAAGTTAGGTTGTGACATTGAACATAACTTGTGAAACTTTAGAACACTTCCAAACTTGTCAACTTTTCGCTTCTTTTAGGAAGGAAATCGGTGTCTAAAAAAGCGGTCGTCTTACTGAGTGGCGGCTTAGATTCAACAACAACCCTCGCTATCGCGCGTGATGAAGGTTACGAGACCTATGCGATGAGTTTCCGGTATGGTCAACGACATACAGTGGAGCTGCAGTGTGCTGAGAAGGTCGCGAATGCTTTAGGCGTGAAGCAGCATACAGTCGTTGACATTGACCTTCGTACCTTTGGGAGATCTGCATTGACAGCGGATATTGAAGTTCCAAAGGATAGATCTGATGCGGAGATGAGCGATAGCATACCAATAACTTACGTTCCTGCCCGAAACACAATATTTCTCTCATACGCGCTTGCATGGACTGAGGTACTCGGTTCCGATACCATTTTTATCGGGGCGACTGCTGTTGATTACAGTGGTTATCCAGATTGTCGTCCTGAATATATAGAGGCGTATCAGACGCTGGCGAACCTTGCGACACAAGCCGGTGTTGAAGGTAAAACGAAGTTGACAATCCAGGTGCCACTGATGGATAAAACGAAGGCGGAAATTATCCAAATCGGTACGGCACTCGGTGTCGATTATAGCCTCACTTTAAGTTGCTACGATCCTGACGCGAAAGGCAGAGCGTGTGGTGGCTGTGATAGTTGCTTGCACCGAAAAAAGGGCTTTAAAGAGGCGGGTATCCCCGATCCAACTCTCTATTCTCTCCAGAAGGTCACAAACTAAAAGTTTGTGGTACATAAAATGAATATAATGTCGCAGCCGTTGAGACAGGGTCACAAACTAAAAGTTTGTGGTACATAAAAGAATGATAAAGGCAGTTTTCTTTGATTTTTACCAAACGTTGGGCGTTTGGGGAGAATCACTTAGACCCAGACTTCAGAGAATCACAGACCGGTATGGGTGTGAAATTGATTGGGAACGCTATGACACAGCGCGCGAGAATCTCTATGCCGACGCGTCAGGTTCCGATCCTACCAAGCATACTCTTCTTGGAACGATGCAAGAGATCGTTGAGAGTTATTGCGAATTTGTCCGAGAACTCGGTGTTCAGGAACATGTAGAACAGGTGACGTGGGAACTGTTGCAATCCGAACATTCACTCTTTGCTGCAAGTGCCGCTACGCTCTACGATGACACTGTCCCGACCCTTGCGCATTTGCGAGATGCTGGCTTCAAGTTAGCGATTGTGTCCAATTGGGATACCCCATTAGACCCACTTACCGAACGACTCGGTATTGCCGACTATTTCGACATAATTGTTGCCTCACACGATATGCGTGTCCTATCTGCAAAGCCGGATCCACATATCTTCAACTACACGCTCGCAGCCGTCGGTGTTTCGGCGGAGGAAGCCGTGCATGTAGGGGATACCTACGAAGCAGATATCATCGGCGCAAAAAACGCTGACATTCGTCCAATACTCATCGACCGAGACGGCACCCAAACCGGCAGATGGGATGAAACAATCCAAAGCTTGTCTGAATTACCAAAACTGTTTTCTGGTCGCGACTAATGTCGCAAACAAAACCTGTAGCCTGCAACAACGGCGCAGGCGGATTTCGGAAACGCACGGAAAAATCTTAACGCCCGTCGTTCCCCCGCAAGGAAAATTAAAAATTGGTAAAAGCTGTTTTCTTTGATTTTTACAAAACGTTGTCTGCTCACGGGGAGCAGTCGTTTGAAGCAAGCCTTCAAAAAATCGCAGAACGGTATCGCGTTGAAATCAATTCGGAACGCTATGAAGCAGCAGTAAGGAATCTCTTTACTGATACATCGGCATCCAGTCCTGTTAACCATTCTTTACTGGAATGGTCGATGGCTGTAATAACGCGAGAATGCGAGTTTATAAGAGAACTCGGCGTTCAGGAACATGTGGAGCAGATGGCGTGGGAACTCTTGCAATCTGGACACCCACTTTTTGGTGTTACCAACGCTGTACTCTACGACGATGCCGTTCCGACCCTTCAGCGTTTGCGAGACGCGGGCTTCAAATTAGCGATTGTTTCCAATTGGGATACACCGTTAGATCCGCTCACTGAGCGGTTGGGAATCGCCGAGTATTTTGATGCCATCGTCGCCTCGCATGATGCGCGCGTCCGATCTGAAAAACCGGATTCCCATATCTTCAACTACGCGCTTGCAGCAGTTGAGGTTTCGGCAGCGGAAGCCGTACATATCGGGGATACATACGAAGCGGACATCGTCGGAGCACAAGATGTTGGCATTCGTCCGATATTGCTTGACCGCGATGGTACACAAACGGGTAGATGGGATGAGACGATTCAGAACCTATCCGAATTGCCTGAAATGCTGGGACCACATTAGGTTATGGTCGAATCGGGTCGCCCGGCTGCCAACTCGGACCCAAAAAATCTGGAAAAAAAAAGAAAAAAACGTGCGGAAAAACGAACCATAAGGCTTTGTTCAAAGTCCAGTAGATGGCATAAGAGATACATAGGTTACAAAGTGCTTGGACCCATCTAATTTCAAAAAAAGTTTGAACCACTACTACGAGGATAAGCGCGAAACAGATGTGACATGCAATGTTAATCACTTGAATTGGTAGTTCGAGTGAAGCCAACCGCTCAGTATTCACTTCAGATGTCGTGAGATCAGGCGGCAAACTGATGAAAAGAAAAATGAAATGACTTAGTGTGGCTACCAACAGAACGAGATGGCACAGACCTATAACCTTAAAGAAATTTCGGAAAATACCTTCGCTTTTGTAAAGTAACCGACACCCAAAAAAGAGGAGAACGCTTATCAGGGTCCAATTGATCAATGCCCCAGCGATAGCGAAAAATCCACCGATAACCTGAAAGTTAGGAGAGATTTCAAATAAATCTAAATCCAAATATGCAAAAAGATATTGCCTCGCCAAAAAGTTGATTACACCATTCAACAGAACAATTGCCAACGGAAACCATATTTTGGGTGTCCAGTTGACGATAATTCTGAAGAGTTGCATGCTGTTCTCCTTACTTTCTATGGAAATTTACTTCGGGGTTGCAAACCCCTCCTACCAAACCGTGAGCGGAGTGCCCACAATCCTTGTCGGGGTTCGCTGGTGCCCATTGGTAGCCTGACCGATTCAATTTCGGTTTGGGTGAGATGTCCGGTTGCGTAGGTGACCTTGAAGCGTCCTTCGGTACTGCCATAAATTCAGTTAGTCTCATGAGGGTCTGTCCTTTTATATCAGTTGGTAAGCTTCTAGAAAAGCATCTCTGGAAATTCCTGCCTGGGTACAAATTCGGCGCAAAGTTGAGCCTTTGATGCGCCGATGATTCGGTAGGACTAATACACTTCGACTCCCATCCGGATTTTCACGTGCCATACAAATATGATTCCGTTCCCGAATTATACGGTATCCTAATCGCTCCAACGCACGAATAACTCTGTTTTTTGGGGCATCTGTTGGAAAACGCGGCATCAGATACTCACTTCAGTTACGAAAACGTCTAAGGCAGGTTCTTCAATTTCAAGTTCTTCTTTTCCAAAAGTCTGAATATAAAACCGAATTGCAGAGGTTACGTCCTCAACACTTTCTTTGTATGTATCGCCTTGTCCTATGACGACCCCTTTCAAGCCAAGTGGGTAGGCGACATAGCCATCTGTATGTTTTTCCACAATAATTTTGAATGGTTGCATTTTGTTTCCTCTCCTTACTATGCAAATTTATCTACTCACTGAACCGAGAGTGCTTGCGGATATAGCGTAAACTTCCTCAGTCCTGCGTGCTCCGTTTTGTAGGAGGTGGAGGTGGATCTATATATATTTTACCTTGAGCTCTGCGCTTTTTCTCTACTGCCTTCAAGTAATCGTAGAGTTCCTCTATAGAATTAAATTGGGAAGCAAACTCTGCTTTCCTTCGATAACACTCTTCAAGGATAGGATCTGTCTGTGGTTCAAATTGCTCTTTCATCTGTATCTCCTCCATCAACGCCTCAGGTGTACAGAGGGTTGTTAGTTGATATAGTGTACCATAAAATAGGGATTTTGGCAATCTAATCGCTAAACCGCGAGCGAAGTGCCCACAACCCTTGTCAGGGTTCACTGATGTAGAAGAAGCCACTTGTATAATGTTCTTAGATGAAAATTTTCTACTTCTGGATCAACATTTTCCGCGTAGCGGAGAAATCCCCTGCTATTAATCTATAAAAATAGATGCCACTTGCCACAGGTTCACCTACCGTATTTTTCCCATCCCAATATGCCGCGCGGCTTTTACTATGATACATTCCCGCAAGTTGGTGCCCTAACGCCAATGTCCGAATCAATCTGCCGTCTACCACATAGATGTGTAACGTCACTTCTGCAGGCTCTGACAACTGGTAAGGTATCCACGTCTCCGGATTGAATGGATTTGGATAATTAGGCAATAGCGACGTTTCTTTTGGTATTAACACTGCTAAGAGTTGTTCAAGCAGCAAAATACCTCGTTGAAATGTTGCGTCTGTGAGATCTAATTGCTGTGCTTGTGTGAGCCACTGTCGCACGTCTGTTGCAGTGAGTATCTCCAGTGCTTGTGGATACGCTGAAGGTGCGGCTGCGCCAGCCCCTATCTCGCTAGCGACTTTGAGAAGATCGATGATATTGACGATTCCATCACCATTGACATCAGCGATATTTTCTCCTGTCTCACCGAGATTTGAAGCGACGAACACTAAATCTTGGATGTTCACTGTCCCATCGCCGTTGACATCCTCGGCAATGCGCACGGTTTCTCCCACAGCAACAGCGGTGAAAGTGAGTACTGAAGGTGTTATTTCTGTTGCAGTTGCTGTGACGATATGCTTGCCGGGGTTCCGTCCCAACTGAAGGGTCGTCTGTGCTTTACCAGCAGAATCGGTTGTAGTCGTCGTAGCACTGAGTTTTCCACTACCTTCAGTGACAGCAAATGTCACAAGCACGCCTTGCATCGGTTTACCGTTGGCATCAATCGCTTCCACAACGAACGGGATAGCTAAGACAGCACCAGAAGCATCTTCTTGGGCATCGCCTGATACTTTAAGGAGTGCTGGATGCGCAACATTGTCAAAGTGGACCCACTCCACCCTTGCTTGAATAGCAGGAATATATGTATGAATGGAGGGGTAACTCAGTGGACTACCGTTAAGATTTAACCATGTCAGTTGTGTCAACTCCACAAGAGAGGAGATATCTGAAACAAAAGTGTTCCAAAGCCCAAGCTCAACAAGTTGTGTGAATCCCGTAAGGGGAGATACATCCGAGATAGGAGAATTCCCCAGTTTTAGTCCACCTAATTGTGTTAATTCTCCAAGCGGAGATATATCCGAGACAGAAGTATCCAAAATCTGCAGATATCCCAGTTGTGTCAGTCCCGCAAGCCCAGATATATCCGAAATAGGACTGTTATGTAGCTGTAGTACTCTCAATTGTGTGAGTTCTGAGAGGGCGGATACATCTGAAACAGAGGTGTTCCATATATCTAACTGTTCCAATTGTATGAGTTTTGAGAGAGGAGACACATCCGAGATGGAGTTCCCTTCAATATGCAGGCTTTTCAGCTGTGTTAGCCCCGCAAGGACAGATACATCTACATTTGACATGGAGATACCCGTAAGGGCCAGTGTTCTCAATTGTGTTAATCCTGCAAGGGCCGATACAAACGCAGATACATCTGGAGTAGAGGAATTGTAAATCTGCAGTACTCTCAATTGTGTTAATTTTGAAATTACAGATACATTCGGGATTGGGGGATTGTAAATTTGTAGGTACCTCAGTTGTGTTAACCTCGGCAGCGTAGCAACAGCAGCCTCAGAGGGGTTAGCAAGCATCATCCAGTAAAGTTTTGGCAATCTTTCAATCGGTGATAAATCTGATATTGCATTACTACTAATGTATTTGTTCGGATCAGGTTGGAATGACGCAATACCAAGCCATAACTCCCTCAGATTAAGTGCATGTTCAAGACCGGTGAGATCTGTTATCTGGCGATCAGGAGCATTAAGGTGTGTTAATTCCAGCATCTTATGCGATGTGAGGACAGTGCCTGGATCAAGGTTGAGAGTTTCTCGTACTGCAGCTGCTAAATTCACGTCTGGTATTGATATAACTTTAGACGGCGGTAGGAGGGAGATAATATCAATCGGAAACCTGTGTGATGTGAAGTTTCCGTGCACATCTATGACCCGCAGCGTTACCCAATCAATTTCCGGTGCTAATTCAGTTGTGGTAAATTCAACAACACTGCTTGTGCCATTTAGTGACTTACAAGCAATTAATCCACCACTATAGGTTCCTTCCGGTATGAGTAACTGTGCCTGATGCAGACCATCAAGATCAGTGACCTCAAAACGGAAGCGAACCGTGTTTGGTTCAGATACAAAGGTTGGGGGGAGCATCTCAACCTGTGTTCTGGAAACATCTTGGTTTTGCTGCCCAGCGTTAAAGTAGCGATGGACATCTAACCACTCGGCAGCACAAAAAGATGTAATCATTTGATCCGAACTATATGAAGATGGGATTAATTTAGCATCTTGACGGTAATCATGGCTCAATCCAAAAGCGTGACCGAGTTCATGTGCAGCCACGCCAACGCCAAAACCGATCCCTGTAGTAGGGACGAGGGTCCATCCTCCAATCCCATCGAAATTACCCCACGCCGTGCGCTGAGTTAGGTGGTAGTCACTATTTATAGCGATAAAGTAGATACTCTTTGATGTATCAAATTGCTTACGAACTTCTTTTAGGACTTTGCCAACAGTTTCATCGAAATAATATGCGTCTGCAAACTCACCATCAATATGATGTACCACCGCGTTTCCAAGCGTGTCGGTTTCAATCGGAAAAGTTTTTCCGCCGGAACCATAGTTTTCCATTAATTCAGCGTAATGCTGCTGTACTTCCTTTATCAACGTATCCATTTTTACGTCTATCTTCGGGTCAGGCATCCGGTCATTGGGAAGAAAGTAGACCAGTCGGACCATGCCCTTTGTAGTGACAGAAGGAATCTCATAATCGGAGGCAGTGAATTCCCACAAGCGAATCTTATTGTCTGCGCTTCCACTTGCAACCATCTGTCCATCCGGACTGAAGACAATGGATACGGCATCCCCTACATCTGTAGTTAAGGGTATTTTGTATTGATCAGTTTCTGTATCCCAAACGGAAATCCCGTGCCCTCCTATGAGAAGTGTTGCACCATCGGGACTGAATGCCACTGGGCGTGTCCAACCTGTTTGCACAGCAAGTGTCCTTTTGAGTTTCCTGTTGTGTGGATTCCATAACCTGACAGTCCCGTCTGGGCTCGCACTGGCAAGGGTTGACCCATCGGGACTGAACATCATGCGTGAGATGTCACCGGTATGTCCAGTGAGAGTTCTTTTAAGGTTCCCGTTGTTTGGATTCCACAAGCGAATCGTTTGATCCCGACTCCCACTCGCAAGCATGTTGCTGTCTGGAGAGAACGCCACAGAATCAACAACATGCGTGTGTCCAGTGAGAGTTCTTTTGAGTTGCCATGTGGTTGTGTTCCACAAGTGGATCGTCTGGTCCGCACTTCCACTGGCAAGGGTTTGACCATCTGGACTGAAGGCAATGGATGAAACACCACCTCTATGGTCTGTGAGAGTCCTTTTGAGTTGACCGGTGCGTGGGTTCCATAAGCGGATCGTTCCGTCCCAACTTCCGCTGGCGAGGGTCTGTCCATCCAAACTGAACGCCACGCTATTGACAGTATCTGTATGGTCTCTGAAGGTGTGTAGGAGTTGTTCTGTATCCACATCCCAGAGGCGGACGGTTTGGTCCCAACTCCCACTGGCGAGGGTCTTACCGTTAGGACTAAATGCAACACTCCAGACAATATCTGTGTGCCCTTCAAGCGTGGCTTTGAGTTTGGCGGTTGCGGTTCCTATGGGTAGGAATAGGACAGAAGTCAATAGAAGTGTAAAAGTTAAAAGATATATCTTTTTCATTAAAATTAAAATCCTTTTCTCGACTGTCAGAAGGAAAGTAATATCTAACCCAAGTTGCTACGAATAATATTGAACATTTCAATGCAGTTTTCAGGCACACGTCCGCATTAAGTTATAATAAGCCTAATTTTATTATTTTTCAATAAAAAAATGATAAAATTTGTGTATAACTATAAATGAAATGTATCGTATTTTCAGGGAGAAAAGGTAAAGGCGAGTAGTCCTGTAGGTTGGGTTGAACGGCGTTGAGAAGTCGGACGTTGATATGTCATATACGCCTGAAAGTCAATAGCCGAGCATACCTATCTACGAGTGGAGTGAAACCCAACTTTACGCACCCAAAGTTCGAGAAACTTCAAAGCCAAAGCGTTGGGTTTCACTCGGTCTCTGATGGATGTAGTGTATCTGGAGAAAGTCGTGTTTTTCTATGAACTGAACCGCGAGCGGAGTGCCCACAACCCTTGTCCGGGTTCGCTGATGTAGAAGAAACCGCCGTCGTTGAAGCCGTCGGTGAGGGTTTCGGGGTTGTATTCGGCAATCACTTGGTCTACAGGTGCCCATTGGTAGCCAACAGATTCGATTTCGGTTTGGGTGAGGTGTTCTGTCGCGTAGGTGACCTTGAAGCGTCCTTCGGTGCTGCCGTGAATCAGGTGCGCAGCCGCTGAGAGGTTTTCTTGCAACTCTGGATTTTCCGAGACAGCGTTGAGTGTTGTAGGTGTGCCGCTGTAGCCGTACTTTCGGATGAGGCGATCGATTTCAGCGTCCTCACCGAATTCGCGGAGTCCGGGTGCGATGATAATCAGTTCACCGTCGTCTGCCATTGCCATCCGGGTGCGATAGATTGCTTTGTTACCGAGCCACGTACTTTTAAACTCCCTCGGATCCAAGTAGACGACCACTTTCGATAACGGTTCATCCAAGAAGGTCATATTGACGGCTCTGCTTAATTCCGCAGCGGTTTCAAAGGTCTGGGCATCATCGCCGACGTAAAGCCCGCGCATCACGCGTTCTCCAGAGGCATCGGCATCCATGACGCTCATGACATACAAAATACCGAGTTGTTTCAAGTAGTTTGCATGCGCGTAATTTAGGACTCTCCTGACAGAGGTATCCGTGCGGCCCATGAGGCGTTCCATGCCGTCTACAGCACCGAGGAAATGCGATTTGTTAATCATCTCAACGCCGCCAGTACCGACGAGGACATTCTTAAATCCGTTCGCGATGCCGATAACCTCATGCGGGATTACCTGTCCGACAGAGATGATAAGTTCGTAGTCGCCCTCCACAAGGCGACGGTTTACGGCGACAGGAATGCTATAATCGAGTTTGCCGCCCGAAACTTCTTGCACGAATTCAGATGGCACTTCGCCGAAGTGGTGTAATCCGGTCCGCCAGTTGTGGACGTGATATGTCGCTTTGGGCAGATCGCCGTACATTTCGGCAATCTGCGATTCGGTCATGGGCGCATGCGTGCCGATAGCGGGCAGTATGTCGAAGGTGGTGCCGTTTGCGGTGTCCCATAACTCGTAGAGAATTTGGGTGAGTTCGCCAGCGTTTGAGTGGAGACGTGTTATATCCGGCGGGATGACCAGAATCTTTTTCGGGATGCCGCCCAATTTGAGGAGTGCTTCGTGTAGCAGTGCGCGTTTTTCTTCGGATGTGATGACGGTGTCTTTGCCACCGCGGGCAGTATAGGTCGCCATAATTGTGGTTCCCGTTGTCTGTTGACGTGAAGGATTTACGTGATTGTTTAGCGTGGCAGCATAGGTAGTGGCGCGCTTCGTGTACTGTTTTAAATTGTTCACGGCACGCGGAGCGTGCCTACTACTTTATCTGAATTAATAAGAGGCTTTGAGGGTGCCCCATGTCGTGCTTAGTTTATCCTGTGGTTCGACAGGTAGAACGAGGTCTTCAACGGAATCGCCGATAAAGAGGTTGTCGATATAGACGAGTCCGTAGTTGCCGAACTGACCGGTTTTGAAGTTTCCGTCTCCACCTTCGGTCGCCGGATCGATTTTGTTAAACGAACGATTGTCCTTTCGCTCTTTTAATTTGAAGGTGAATTTGTCTCCATCAAGGATCAGTTGTGCGCGATACCAGACTTCGGGTTCGTTTTCCACCAGTCCAGCTTGGACTTGTGCCCAACCGCCTTGGCGTTTGTAGAAATGGTAATCTCTACCGCCTTGCCGCCGGTCGCTGAGATAGAATTTTTCGCCCTCTTGAAAACGGAAAACAACACCCATGTAGAAATCGTCGGGGAACATCATATCCCATTCAGCGACGTAATCGTCCCACCCTGCGTCACCGACGACATAGATGGAGCCGCCGACATCGTGCCGTGAAGCGTTTGAACCTTTGTCAGAGGTTAGCAGAACTTTGTTGCTCGCTTTTTTCGGATCAGCGACGACTTTAGCGGTTGTTGCACCGTCGAATCCGACTTCCCATTTGCTCGGTTCATCCCCGATATTATCTTTCTCAAAATCGTCGTGAAACAGCAGTTCTGCTGATGCTTGCGTCGCTATGCCGAGGCACAGCAAGGAGACGACAATTTTAAGAGCAAATTTTGTCTTTAGAGAGATCTGGTTGTATCGAAAAACGGATAGATATGTAAAACGCATTTTCTTCTCCTTGCTGTGGTCATTACAAATCACGAGCACAGTGTGTTCGTACAACAGAAGGTCGTGAGCGACAAAAAATCAGCAGAAATACCCAAGCAAACACCCCAAGCAAAAACACTCGTTCCTACCAGAAGAGGTTTCTGTCACGAGCATAGTTGTGCGTACAGCAGAAGATCGCGAGCGACAAAAAACACCCAAGCAAAAACACTCGCTCCTACCAAAAGAGGTTTCTGTCGGCAAGTTGTACTGAAATTACTGTGCTACGACTGGGTTTTTCAGAACGCCAATGCCTTCAATCTCAATTTCGACGACATCACCGGCTTTCAGTGCCGTGGTTGTGCCGGGGGTACCGGTAAAGATTGCATCTCCGGGTTCAAGGGTTATTGCCTGTGAAATGAAACTGACAATGGTCGTCACTGGGAAAATAAGGTCAGCAGTGGTCTGTTTCTGAACGACTTCACCGTTGATACGGGTCTCCAATTGCGCGTCGGTGTAATCAAGGTCAGTGACGATGACGGGACCTATGGGGCCAAAGGTATCTGATGCTTTGGCGCGCCACCACTGTAAGTCGTTGCTCTGCCATGTGCGTGCGCTGACATCGTTGCCGCAGGTCACGCCCAAAATATTGGCGGCGGCTTCTTCTGGTGTCGCTTTTCGTGTCTGTTTCTTCATTATGACAACGAGTTCGCCTTCGGCGTGTACTTCGTCATCGCCGTCTGGCAGCTCAATGTTGCCCTCTGGGTCGTTGATACAGGAAGGCGTTTTGATGAAGATCTCGGGGTTTTGTGGTTCTGGAGCACCGCCTAAGTGGCTCCGATAATTCAATCCGACAGCCAATACCTTCGTCGGTGTTGTCGGTGCGAGGAGTTTGACATCGCCTAATGCTACAGTATCGCCAGTTTCGCTATGTTCACCAAACGGGCATCCCGATAGTACGTTCAGATTTTCTCCTGAAACAGTGCCGTAACCGATTGTGCCATTTAATTCATATCGTACAAATTTCATAATATCTCCTTTTTAATTTTCCGGCGAGTTCCTACATCGCAGCATGTAAGCCGAGAGTTCTAATATTCTAACGTGCATACGACGTGTTGTCAATTGATTTCTTTGGGAGGGCTGTCAGTAAGAATGGTTTTCAGTAATTAGAAGTCGCACCAGTGGAATTGGACTGCGGTATGCTATTACGATCATTTATTGTAAAATCTACAATTATAGTGAACCCTAAAAATAAAGAGACACTTTTATCACCCGGTAGGTTCGGTTTCCTAACCGAACCGGAATAGAGTGTCCTATTAATTCTGAACTTTACTATAAATGGGGATTACGATATCAAATTTCTAAAAATTCTGCAAAAAAGTGAAATTAGGCCTTAACTTTTTCAGTGTCATATCTATAGTATATACAAGAACGATTCATTGTTCATGTGAATTTCATGCCTCCGGCGTGATTCCTTACAGACGGATTAGAGGCACCAGCAATTTCCTTCACAACCGACACCCAGTACGAGGTGTCAAAGGAGTCCATCATGAAACGCTTGTTGCGTCTAACAGCAGCAGTCCTCATAGCTCTAACTTATGTCCTGCTGCCGATTCCCCCCGATGCAGTATCAGGCACCTGGAAGGAAAGTACAACACCCAACCCCAATGAACTCCCTTCCACATCGGGACAAGTTGTCGTGTTCAATTTTAGCATCTCAGTGGATTACGAGGTGTCTGTTCGGTATCAGGCACAAGTCTGGAACGGCTACCTTGGTGAGGACGCGATGACGATTAATTATGAGGCGAAATACCGTATCTCGGTTTTTGAACCGCAGCAAAACGGTGACGTAAAGCAGTTGTTTTATAGCAATACGAATTGGGAAAACGGAACTATAGGCTCCGGTGAAACGTTCCATGGACATAACAGTGCATCCTACGATGCCAGCGTTTTGCCCGACGGCATAGAGGTGAAAGCTGAAGCCTCAACCGAAGTGACGGTTCACGCACTTGACGATGCCAACCAAGTGATACAGAGCAAATGGTCCGTATCCGACAGCATCGAGTGGAGGATGCCTCGGAACTAACGGAACGTGTCTTTTTTGTTCATAACCGTGGGGATATTCGCTATCCCCACGCTTTCCAATCAAGGCGGTGCTTTATGATTTCGAGACGTTTTTTACCGATGTTATCCGTTATCTGCAGCCTCACACTGCTCGTTTCAACGTTTGCCGCTGCGGAAATCTTGTTTTTTTCGTCTCGCACGGGTAACCATGAGATTTACACGATGAACGATGACGGAAGCCGTATTCAGAGGTTAACGGACAATCCGTTAGCAGACATACTCCCGCGCTGGTCACCCGATGGTAGAAAGATTGTTTTTACCCGAGAACCGATGTTTACAGGTCCAGTAGATCCAGACCATATAATTTCTAACATTTTTGTCATGGATGCGGATGGACGCAATGAACACCTGCTCACTGATATACCTGCAAACTACGAAAAACCCGCCTGGCACCCCGATGGAAACCGTATTGCGTTTTCCGTCCGCGAAGCGGGGACAAGGGATATCGCTGTGATGAACCTGCAAACCGGAAAGGTGAAACGACTGATAAACAATCCAGAAGGGGGGCTTTCGGAGAGCCCTGATTGGTCCCCGAACGGCAGGCAGATTGTTTTTGAACACAGCGATGAATTTGGACGCAACATCTGGACGATGACTGCCGATGGCAAACATAATAAACGCCGCAGCCCACCCAACAAGGATGTTAATGTGCTTATGCTCAGATACCGACCCTGTTGGTCCCCGGATGGAGTCCATATCTTGTATCCCGAGGCGGAATATAGGCGGCTCCCAGGCAAGCTCGATCTTGTTGGTATGCGTTTAATCATTCAAAACGTGCTGACAGGGAGACGAGAGATACACACGCTCCCGAAAGGATTTCTCGTCTCGTATCTGTGTTGGATGGCTGATGGTCGGGAGGTGCTTTTCTCCGCTGCCGATAGGAATGTGAATAGGGTGAATGTGATCTATCGGTATCCGCTTGACACCCGGGAACTGATCCCTCTGACTGACCCGCGTGACAGCTATAATGTATCGGACTGGCGGCCGGGTAATCTCTATGTTTCGCCAAAAGGGAAACTCACAGGGTTATGGGGACGTATCAAACAGATGGAGTAACGCCGAATAAGAGTTGACTTTTCCGGCAAAAGTAGTTATAATAACGAACAATGGTAACGGGTGCGCGCACAATTGATTTTTGTCAAATGTCCAGAAACCTGTATACTTCCGAAGATGGAGGACAAACCGATGACTTTAAGATGTCAATTGAGAGGTATAAAATGTCCGCCCTATAAACATGACGGAATTTTCCAACCAGACGATGAAGCCGTGAAATCCCTTTTGCCGGATTTGACTTACTGCGCAGCATGTATAACGAACGCTACGCCGCAACGCTCGGCCCTCCATGACGATTTGTTGCAAGTCGCCGCCCTAACGCTCATTGATAAGGGACCGAAGTTCGAGCCAGAACATGAAAGTGGTGCCAGTTTCAGGAGTTTTATCCGCGTGCGTATCTGCGGTGCGCTAATGGATGAAAAAAAGAAAGAAGATAGACACAACGTGTGCGAAGTACTTGTCTCTGATGAGGCGTGCGATGATCACGGAATGTCCAACGCAGTGTGCGATCCGAAGAGCGGATCCCTTTTGGAGTTTCCAGACCCTCACGCTGAATTTGAGACTGAACTCGTCCAGAACATCAGTTTTGCATCTGCCTTGCCGGAACTCCTGAAAACGCTGACACCGCGCGAACGCGAAATCTTTGCCTACCTTTGTGAGAATCGGCAAAATTGCAAGATTGCCGAAATATTGAATCTCTCTGCACCTCGCGTCAGCCAACTGGTGACACAAGTCACGCAGAAACTGAGGAAGGCAGGGCAAAGGCTCGGTTTGGCAGGATAACTTTTTTGGAGGTCATTCTTGGAAATAACCACACTTCAACCGTAGCGGCGATTGTAGGTATCAGTAGTGGGGCTGGGCTATAATCGCCTTTTTTATTTTTTCTCGCCTTCAAAATTCTCATGAAGTCTGCCAATCTGATGTACTCAGGGCATGCTAATTTGACATTACCCTCGAAATGTGCTAAAATTCCTGCATGATTTGTAGCCTCAAAATAAAAAATACACGGTGAAACATAAATGATAAAAATCGGTATTGTTGGTGCATCAGGATATAGTGGTAGCGAATTGTTGCGTTTTCTCGCTAACCATTCTGGCGGGTTACAGGTCGCACTCTGTACGTCTGAAACCTACGCGGGGCAGTGTATTGAGAGTGTCCTGCCGAACCTTCGCGGTTTTCTCTCGTCCGCATTTGAACCCTTAGATCTTGACTCCCTTAAAGAGAGAGTAGATGTCGTTGTGCTTGCAGTTCCGCACAAAGTCGCGATGTCGTTCGTGCCGCAAATTCTGGCACAAGGTTTACGCGTCGTGGATTTCAGTGCTGACTATCGACTTGGAGATGCTGATACTTATGAAGCGTGGTACCATGCTGAACATACAAGCGCGGAACTCATGCCGCAAGCGATATATGGGTTACCGGAGCGGTATCGTGCCAAGATTCGGGATGCCCAACTTGTGGCGAATCCGGGGTGTTATCCGACGAGTGCTATACTTGCGGCGATGCCTTTGGTCGCTCAAGGTGTCGTGGAGTTGGACTCCATTATTGTTGATTCCAAATCCGGCATTTCGGGTGCCGGTCCAAAACCGAGCGGAAATACCCACTATCCGAATCGAGAGTCTAACGTTGTCGCCTATAACATCGGTGTACATCGGCATACCCCAGAAATTGAACAGGAATTAAGTGCTGTAGCATCGGAACCAATTCGCGTGACGTTCACACCACACCTTGTTCCAATGACGCGGGGCATTCTCAGCACTGTCTATATGCGTCTCACCGAAGAGATGTCCACTGCAGAAACCCTCAACATATATTCAGATTTTTACGAGAATGAACCGTTTGTTCGGGTGCTTCCGTCAAATACATACCCGGAGACGAAGGCAGTGCTCGGCAGTAATTATTGTGATGTTGGACTTGAAGTTGATACGCGGACCCGCCGTGTTGTCGCGATGGCAGCGATTGATAACCTCGGTAAAGGTGCTGCCGGTGCTGTTGTGCAGAATCTGAATCTGATGTTCGGTTTCAATGAAACCGATGGGCTGAAGGTGCCGGGGATGATGCCGTAGGATAGTTGTCAGCCGTCAGCCATCGGCAGTCAGTAGATTCTTAGGGAGTTACAATATTTGCTGATGCCACAAACATCTTTTTACCGAAAGCCGAAAGCCGAAGACCGAAAGCCAAACGTTATGATTGTTGCTGGAGAGCCCTCTGGTGACCTGCATGCTTCTCATGTTGCCCGGCAACTCAAGGCACTGTGTCCCGATATAACTCTCTTCGGCATGGGTGGCGACCAGATGGAAGCGGTATCAGTGAAGGTTGACCTTCACATCCGAGATTCCGCTGTCATGGGGTTTGCCGATGTCATCACTGTCCTACCGATGTTCCTACGGAAACAGGCATATCTGAAACGACGTATCCGTGAGGAACACCCTGATGTGCTCCTCCTTGTAGATTTTGCTGAGTTTAATATGCCGTTAGCGAAATTTGCGCAGCGGCAGGGTGTCTCAGTTGTCTATTACATTCCACCAAAGGCGTGGGCGTGGCGTGCGAACCGTGCCCGGAAACTGGCAAAGTGGACAAACATCGTCGCGGCGATCTTCCCTTTTGAAGCAGAATTTTACCGAACCTCAGGTGCGAACGCGGAATTCGTAGGACATCCGCTCGTCGATTTCGCGCAGACATCCTTAACGGTACACGAAGCACGCGAAAGCCTTAACATATCTGAAACGAAAGATGATCCGGAGGCACCTGTTATTGGATTGATGCCGGGGAGTCGTCGTTCCGAGATCCACCACATTTTTCCGGTCATGCTAAAAGCCGCTGCGAACATCGCTCAGGTCTATCCGAACGCACAGTGGATTCTCCCGTTAGCCCCCGGAATTTCACGCGATCTCATTGCGGAACACCAGCAGGAATTGTTGGGTATTGAGATCCCGTCCATTAAAATTGTGGAAGATCAGACCTATCCAGCGATGCGTGCTTCAACCCTGCTGCTGGTTACTTCCGGCACAGCGACGCTTGAGGCGACCTGTATCGGTGCGCCGATGATTATACTCTTTCGTACGGCAGCACTCAACTGGCACATCATCAAGGCGTTGACCCCTTTAAACCGAAGCGGACTTCCCAATCTCATTGCTGGCGGTGACATTGTCCCGGAATTGCTACAGACGGAACTGACACCGACTGCCTTGACAACGTTGGCACTTGATTTTCTGAAGCATCCACAAAAACGGGAAACACAACGAGAGGCACTTCAAGCTGTTTATGCGCAGCTCGGCACAGCCGGTGCAGCTGAACGTACTGCCGAATTGGTGTTAGATGCTGCAGAAAGTCTGTAAAGTGCTCTAAAGTGCCTAAAGTTGTTAAGAAACCTTCTTTCAACTTTACAGATTTCGCGACTTTAGTACACTCGCAAACTTTATACGCTATGAAACTCACGGACCCTTTCGATCTTGCCTCGTTCCAGAAAAGGCTTCTTGCCAGCCCCCTACGCTTCTCATTAATCCCGCTGAGTTGGCTTTATGGCGCGAGTGTTTGGATACGCAATCGGTTTTATGAACTCGGTCTGTTTAAAGCGCGAAGATTGCCGTGTCGCGTCATCAGTGTAGGTAATATCGTTGTGGGTGGGACGGGGAAAACACCTGCTGTTATTGCGCTTGCGAAACACCTTGAAAAAGAGAAGGTGCGCGTCGCTATTTTGCTACGCGGGTATAAACGCCAGTCGCGTGAAAAGGTAACTATTGTCTCAGACGGTGAGAGGGTATGTGCTTCCTTAAAAGAGAGCGGCGATGAAGCATATATGATGGCGAAACATCTCAGCGGTATTCCGATTGTTGTCAGCAGTCAACGCTATCAGGCAGGACAGGTCGCGCTTGAGCGTTTTGGGGTAGATGTCCTACTTCTGGATGACGGATATCAACACCGGCAGCTTGCGCGTGATGTTGATATTCTCACCGTTCCCGCGCATTCAGCCATCGGTCTGCAAGCTGCGAGAGAACGACTCTTACCCGTAGGGAGCTTGCGCGAACCGCCTACTGCGCTCCGACGCGCGGACGTTATCCTATTAACACATACAGATACAGTTGACATGTTACGAGACGCTAAAGCGGCATTGCGGCAATTGGCACCGAATGCGCTGATTCTGGAGAGCGTCCACCAGCCGGTCCATTTCTATCCTTTGCGGAAGTCACGCGATCACGCTCATCGTGATGGCGTGCTTCCGATAGCATCCCCCGAAAACTCGGAAGGAACAGATTTCCTCTCGACTTCAGAAGCGGTTAAGGGAAAACGGCTTCTCGCAGTTTGTGCGATCGGAAATCCAGATGCGTTTGTCACGACGCTCATGCGGTGTTCCGCAGAAAGTGTGGAATTGTTGGCGTATCCCGATCATCACGTTTATACCGAGGCGGACTTCGTGCGGATTGCCACTGTATTTCAAGCCGTACATGCGGATCTGATTGTCACAACGCAAAAAGATGCGCAAAAATTGGAAGCGTTTGTGGGAAACCGGGGGCTTCCTCGGAAGTCCCGCGATCACGCTCATCGTGATGGCGTGCTTCCGCCGATATTTGTGCTTGAGGTCGCGTTGGTTATCACAGAAGGCGTTGAGAAAATTTTAGAGTGGTTGGATTTATAGTTATAGGTTGTTAGTTGTTGGTTATAAGTTAAGAGAGGCACTTCATTTGACAGTAGCACTCTTAACTTATAACTTATAACTTATAACTATTAACTATTCCCAACTTGCGCGGGGAACGTTGTTTATCCAGCCATTTGACGGAAAAATGGAGCAGATTTTCCATGATTTTGTCGTTGATGCGTACATCCTCTTCTGTCTCATTCTTCAAACTGGTAACGATGTATAACCCTTTTTGGAAGGGGAGGAGGAGCAGCGCGGATGCGTTTTCAGACCTGTCACTTGGCAGTCCGGCTACAGGGATATTGGTTTTAGCGAGAGATGTCCATTTCCCGAGTGGATCGAGCCACATATCATCGAGTCGAATAAGAGGCTGCTCCATTGCCTCTGGATCGGTGTGGTGGTTTCCATTCAGTGGATTCGGGTATTGGAAGATACGCGAACGTTTCCCTCGTGATGTGGGAAATAACTCATAAGTTTCGTCACATTCAATGCCGGTGAGCGGTTCCGGTATCCATCCAGTGCCACGGCGCTGTTTGGTGCTGGTTTTGATATCTTGTCCGGAAACGATGGCAACGCCACCTTGGCTAACGAAATTTTTAATCCGGTGTTCAGCATCAATGTTCAGTCGATAGCCAGATTTGTAAATTTCACCGTTGCCGATCCACAAAATATCGGTTTTCGGAAGTCGATCGGTGCGTAGATCCGGGACCTCCCTATAAATCATGTGATGTTCCTGAATATATTCAAAACGTTGTAGGATCGGAAATTCGACTGTAGAGGTATTACCCGTAAATGCCATAAGTTTGATTGGCATTGCCATCTTGACTTCTGCGCGCGTGACACCGGGTGTCTTGGGAACTCCAGCATTCGGTTTCCAAAACTTGGTGTTAAAGGTAGCATTTATACCGCCGACGATGCGATTACGTATCAACTTTCGGCGGCGTGCGCGCTGTTCTGCTGTATTTAAGCTGCGTGCCGGATAAACGACCGGTGCTAACGCCTCGTGTCGAACGGCGTTCTTGTGTATCTGTTCAACGATAGAAGCGTGTGCTGTAATCTTGGCGCGATTTATGGGTAGGAGCCTTTTATGGAGCGGAAATCCATGACGGAATTTATTATCAAAATGGCGGAAGGCATTTTCAACATCCCATCGCCGACCGTAGCTGGTGTCGATCGTCTTCAAATCGATGCGTTCTTCGTTGACGTTCGTCACGTATCCGTGAACAACATTGATACCGTGGATCGGATTACCCTCTTTGTCTGCGATGGCGATGTCCTCGGTATCGCTCATGTCCAGAATTGTGTCGGTCAAGCCGCTTAAACTGAAAAGTTCGGGTTGATATCTCTCTGCGCTTTCGACAATAGTGCAATATTTTCGCGGGAAAATGATATCAGCATCCCTGAAAGAGCGGAAATCGAGTTTAATCTTTTTATAATTTCTGATCGTAAGTCGCTCACGCGCTCTAATCCGTTGAAACGGGCCTACGTTGTGTTGCGCTATCGGTTCAATTGAAAGTTTTTGAACACTGAAGGCTTGAATATGGTATTTGAATTCAAAGTTCTTTGCCCATTGGGGGGCACCGTCGTGCAGCACGACATGCCCAAGTTGAATTTGGTAAGGCGTATTGTTTTCAAAAACGAGAGAGTAGCCGTTTTCATCGTTGCCTTCTGTTAGTACACGTAAGCCGCGGTCATCGCGGCGGTTCAGTGCATTAATATCTTGCTTATACTCAAGTTCATAGTTCCAATGATCTCTGTAACCGTTGTTGTCGCCATCTTTCACATCCATCAATGCGATATGCTTGTGATTATAGTCTTTGAGGATAGCGGTGTATTCTCCGGTCTCCGTGCGGACTTTGATCCGGGTACCGACCAAGCGTTCAATTAGACGTTCATAGGTTTCCTGTTCCTGCAAGTGGGCGGTAGAATCGTCTAACCTATCGATGCCTGTTATATCTCCTTCGCCTTTCTTTGCGTCGACCGTTTGTTGGTATACTCTATTGTAGTCTTCAAATCGTCCACCGATACCACTTTTGACGCTTTGCATCACCATACGGATAGCATTTGCTGAGGCTTCTCTGAGGGCGACGAACATATTTCGGATTTTCCGCCGTATTTTGTAGATAAATGGCGGATGGTAGACCCGCTCAAGTTCCCACGAACGTTCCCGTAGTTCGCGCTCGTTCATCGTATCGTGGTAGCGGATGTATGCGACAATTTGTTCTTCACGTTCTTTGGAATTAAAGATATAACTCGGGGCATGCCCGCGCTGTCGGGATTCCTCGGAGATAATTTCCATGCCTGAGATCTCAAGCCGCATTGTGCCTCGGTAACGTCTGTTCTCCTCCTTCATCTGAAAGACGACATATTTGTTAAGGAGTGTCTTCAAGAGTTTGTCTTTCTGAAAGAGTCTTAGGAGATAAAAGAAAGCACTAAAAAGAAAGATGATTAAGACCACGCCACCGTAGAGTTTGACCTGCGTCCAAATATTACGTGTCCCTTCTGTGACCGTCTCAGTAATCGTATCGTCTTGTCCAAACGCTACAGACAAAAGCGTGAACGTCAGAAAAATAACGGTCAGCATATAGGATCGGAAGAGATGTCTTAGAAGGTGTGCTATCCTAATGTTTTTAAGCATGTGTCAATCCCCCTTTTCGTGTTGGAAACTATCAGCAGTCAGTTGTCGGAAACCTTCAGTAAAAAATATTAGTTCACCAGATGCCTTTTTTACTGCTGATACGCCAATAACTATTCCGAAAAGAAATTAGTAGATATGAACTCCGTTTTCGGCGGCGATTTGCCGAACATTACGATTCGCGAGCGGAATTTTCTCCGCCGGTAGATGTTCTATTAATCCGTAGCCGTCCGGATAGAGTGCGTCGAAACGTTTTAGTGCTATACCGAGTGCCAATTCACCCTCGCCGGGGACCTCTTCATTGAGGTGGAGTACCAAACCGTTCTGAACGCTGATGTCTTTAATATGCGCCATCGGTGCGACGGGTCCCATTACGTCAAAAATGTGGTTCAGGCGGTCTTCGCTGTCATAGACCTGCCGGAGCGTTTGAAAGTGGTTGACAAAATCCATGACGATGCGGAGCCGATCGGAACCGACCCGCTCTACGATTTCGCGGCAGATTTCTGGTGAACCCATAATGGAAACGGCGTGCGTCTCCATAACAAGCGTTAGTTCCTGTCGTTCGGCGTGTGCTGCTATCGGTTTCAAGGTCTCAATCAACCGTTCCATCGATTCTGGGAGATGGTTATCCCGGTGAGAAGTCCAAGCACCATCGGGATTGAGACTG
The DNA here is from genome assembly GCA_965208735.1 of Candidatus Poribacteria bacterium. Lineage (GTDB taxonomy): Bacteria > Poribacteria > WGA-4E > WGA-4E > WGA-3G > WGA-3G. The sequence continues at coordinate 742,386 of CBDBPM010000002.1, read as the reverse complement.
CCGGGACGGAACAGATAGTGGTGTGCGTTGAGCGAGACAGCGGTTGCCATACCACGTTGGGCGCTTTCAATAGCGGCTTCTCGGACAGCGGCATCTGGATGAAAGAGGCATTCGTCGTAAGTTATGCCGAATTGCACGAGGTCGAGTTTTGCTGCTTCTAACATTTGCACACAGCGGTTACAAGCATCTGGTGGGACAGACGGGATTTCCGCGCTGCGGAAATGGAAGCTTAATCCAGTAAATTCCAAAGCCTTGATGTTTGCAATTTCATCTGATGTAAGTGTGCGGAAGTCGCTACAGAGTCCAACGACGCCAAGTCTCATAATTTTTCCTTTTTAGTAGTTGTTGGTTAAGAAGTTATAAGTGGTTGGTTAAGAGGTAAACTTCACAAAGACGGTTTTCGCTCTTAACTTATAACTTATAACTTATAACTTATAACCTTTTTAAGAGATTTTTGGCACGCACAAGGTCGTTTGTATCCAACCCTTCTGAGAACCACGCATATATCGGTTGAAGTAAATTGTATGCGTCTTTACCACGATTTTGCGTCCGCCATAATTCGCTTAAGCTCAACGCAGCTCGGAGTTCCCACGATTTTGCGTCTTGTTGCCGTGCGATCGCTAATGCTTCTTGAAAATAGGATTCCGCTTCGGCAACGGTTGATTGCGTATTCTCTTTGCTGCCAGTCTCAGTTTCCTCGGCAAGGATAAGACAGAGTTCACCCTTCTGTCGCGCGAGTTCTGCAGCGTAAGTGCGTTCTCCTGTCCGTGTGATGACACGCAATGCAGCGTCAAGTGTCTGTAAGGCTAAACTATATTGCCCTGCACGTTGGTGTGCCTGTCCAAGAAGCGCGAGAAAGAGAGGCATCAGTAACTCACCCCTTGTCTCTTTCCAAGCGTCGATGCCTTCACGAATCATCGCGATGCCTTCTTCAGGGCAGTTCTGCGCTGCGAATGCCCAACCCTTCAACACGGTTGCTGCGGCTTCCCATGCAGAAAACCCGTGCTCTTGACATATCTGTAGCATCTGCGTTGCTGATGTGTTCACTTCCTCCGCTTCACCTCGGTACTGATAAAGCACGGTTTTGAAGTGGAGTGATACTGCCTCACTAAACGGATGGTTCGAGTCCTTTCCGATGCTCACAGCCTGATGGATCCGTTCTTCCGCTTGGCTCGGATAGCCGATGCACCACAAGAGTGGTGAAGAATAGGCGAGGAGCGTCATGCCGGGTTCTGCCACATAGTGGAGAAATGCTGGAACCGGATGGTGCTGTGGTTGATAACGTTCAATGCCTGCCTCCAAGTGTGCCAATGCACTGTTGAATTCGCTCAAATAGTAGAGTGTGGCCCCGAGGGCGCGGTGTGCCTCGACTTCAAACGCTTGATTTTCCGCTTGCTTGGCAATCGCAACGCAGGCTTCACCGAGTTCGCGGGCAGAGAGGAGTCGTCCGCGGACGAGATGGGAGAGCCACAACCCGAACAGCACAGGGAATCGGAGATCTTTTATCCGATCCAGCAAGGCATCGGATCCATCTGCTAAGGCGGTTTCCTCCCTTTTTTCAAGTGTTTCCAGCAGTTCGCGTGCGCGTGTATAGGCGACTTCTACTTCCGGCGATGCATATCCTTTGGTCGCAATCAGTGCGGTACCGAGTGTCGTTTGCAGCTCCAATTCACGCTGTTCGGCGGCTTCTGCGGACATCACGCGATCAGGATCATCGTGATGGTGTGCGTCCGTCCGCGGTTCCGGTGTGTTAATATGCGTTGAAAGTGTTTCAAGTGCCGTGAGTCCTTGCATGATATGGCGAACACCCTCCACGTTTGCGGAGCGTTCTAAGGCACGGTGCGCCGCGCTGTGCCAATAGTCAACGGCTTTTTCGGGAAGTCCGGCTTCGGTGTAATGATACGCGACGAGTTCCGGCTGGAAGCCGTCCGCGTTCTCGAGGACCTCTGCAATCTGATGATGATACTGCTGACGTTTGCTTTTTAACAGCGATTGATAAGCGGTCTCACGCAGAAGCGGATGCCTAAAGGTATAGCGGAATTGGTTGCCAGCCGTTTCATTGCGATTGAGGATGAATGCGTTTACTAATTTGTCCAATTCATCTTTCAAGGATGCGAAATTGGTGAAGATGTTATTCCCGATATCGACTCCGGCTGCAATTTTGTGAAGCAGCTCTGCTGTCCACTCTCTACCGAGCGTTGCGCCGAGTTGAACGATCTCCTTCGCTGTACCGAGTTCGTCGAGACGTGCTGTCAACAAATCTTGTAGCGTCACAGGCACTTGCATTGTTTGGGGAAACCGTGAACTCGTTGCCTCCAATGCGTCAGAAGAAAGTGCCATCGCATCGCCTTCAAGCATCGTCTGTGTGAGTTCCTCAACAAACAGTGGGACTCCCTCAGTCATTTCAACGATTTGTGTGAAGAGGTTTGGTGGCAGTTGCGTATCGCCTGCGACGTGCTGAATCATTGTTTCGACTTGCGGCGGTGTGAGTGCCTCCAACGGCAGTGTATTTGCCCATGCGGGTCGCAGGAGTTTCTCCAAAATTTCTCTATCTATAGCAGAATTTATAAGGTTCGCATCAGGAGCAGTCTGTGAGTTTCCATTTTCGTTGGATTGTACGTTGTACCGGTTTTTGTATACTATTGAGGGGTGTGTGTCGGATCGCCAGGACAAGATTGTGAAAATTCTGGCGTTTTCGATTTTTTCGATTAAGAGTGTGAGAAATTCTATACTGGACGGATCCACCCAGTGGAGGTCCTCCACGACGAAGAGTATGGGTTTCTGTTCTGACATCTTCAGCAATACTTGGACGAGTACTTCTAACGTCTGTTGCCGTCGTTGTCTTCGCCGCCATCCGGATGGATATGTATCCTGTTTGACCGGTGTGCCATATAAACGCGCACCGGTGCCGGTTTCCGTTCGCCGCTGTATTTCAAAAGGTATTTCCAATAATTCAGCGAGGAGTGGCAGTGTTTCCGGTATATGCGCTTCGGCATCTTGCCCGACAGTCGAAACGTTATAGTCCCGCAGCAAATTTTCAAGTTTTTCGAGTCTTGTTTGTGCCGTATCAGTGCTTGTAAACTGTACAACGTGTTCTTGAAACAGTGAAAGGATAGGATACAGTGGACTGTTCTGGTAATAGGGTGAACATCTCCCTTCTAAGGTGACGGCCTCCGAGTGGCTCTCAACATGTTCCTGAATGAGCTGCACACATCTCGATTTTCCGATACCGGCTTCTCCTTCAATAAGGAGTGCTTGTCCCTTGGCTGCAAGTGCTTGTGCCCATCCTTGTTTGAGGCGTTCCACCTCTCGCTCCCGTCCGATAAGCGGTGTCAATCCGCTCTCACTGGCGATATCGAGTCGGCTTTGCGCGGGGATTTCACCTGCCACTTGGTAGATGTTCACAGGCTGGGAAATACCACGGAATTCGGCAGTACCGAGTGCCTCGCAGTTAAAAAAGCCTTCGACCAATTGATGTGTCGTATCGCCAATTACAATGTTATTCGGTGCTGCCAGTTTCTCCATTCTCGCGGCGAGATTCGGTGTTTTACCAACGATGTCAATCGCTTCGGGAGATTCCTGCTCTGAGATGTGCCAAATGACAACACGTCCTGTATCGATGCTGATCCGAACTTTAATCTCTACGCCGAAGGTTTTGTGGAGATACGGATTCAGGGTTTCTATAGCAGCGACAATACCTAATGCGGCTCTTACAGCACGATGTGCTGTGTCTTCATGTGCGATCGGATAGCCAAAATAAACGAGGATGCCATCCCCGAAGTAGCGCGCGACGTGCCCGTTTTGTGCTAAAACCACCTCCATGATACAGGTCCGGTATATTTCTAAGAGATTTCGGAGTTCTTCAGGATCCAGTTTTTCGGTGAATGCGGTGGAGTCAACAATATCACAAAAAAGGACGGTTAGCTGGCGACGTTCTGCCCCGTGTGGCAAAGCCTGTTCGATAGAAACTGTATCTGCTGTTGGGAGTTCAGCGGAACGCGAGGTGCCGTCGAGCGGCATGCCGCATTCACCGCAAAATTTGAATGATGGGTTCAAAAACCCACAATTTGCGCAGAGTTTGTGCTGCATAAGCGATTTCCTCCCTCAAACTGTGATGTAGAGAGAGAATTTTTGTGCTTTATTTCCTGAATTGGTTAAGGTATTCTTCCAACTCGGCATCACGTGGATCTAATTTGTGTGCTTCTTGAAGGTAATCGATTGCCGTATCGGTTTTACCGACCTTCATAAAGAACGAACCGAGGTTGCGATAGGCAACGCTATGTGTCGGTTTCAAATCTAAGGCATAGAGATAGTTATCTCTGGCTCGCAACAGATAGGTTTTTGTTTCTCCAATGAGAATATTAAGCGTGATTTCATTTTCCCAACGCTGCCTGTACACTTGACCGCCGAATTGTTTCGCCTCATCTTCGATAGCGTCAGCGACGGCTTCATCGCGTGTTTTGAACACGATTGCGCCGGATGCTGTTTTATCAATAGCGATTTTGAGTTCTGCCACCGCTGCGTCAGGTGTTTCGTCTATCAATTCCTTTTCCCATGAGGGCCAATTCGGTCCAGCATATTGAATCCCTTGTTTGTAGTACACGGCTCCAAGGTCGTTAAAGATTTCGGCGTTTTCAGGACGCATCTTCATTGCTTGGGTGTAAAGCTCAATGGCTTGTTGATATTGTCCAGCGTTGAAGGCATCTGTGGCATGCGTGCGAATCTGTTTGAACTCTTCACTTTCCAAATTGACAGCGATGCCCAACTCCGACTTGTCTCCGAAGAAAAAGTAGATGCCGCCAATGAGGAGAATAGCAAGGCAGACAGCAATAAGTGTTGGTAGTTGCAATTTCATCTTTTTAATTTTCCTTGCGGTTCGGTGAGGTGGATTAGATGTTTAAGCACCTTTTCCGTAGATCTGAAGAAATACCCAATCAAAAACCCTTCCATTACATTACAGGCTACAGACCTTGGTTAAACGAAAACACCTCTTCAACCAATAATCGATGACTGATAATCATTTCCCTGATGATTTGTTAAGAACTGGTAAATTGCTACATCAAAACCTCTTAACTGAAAACTGAAAACTGTTAACTTTAATCATCAACTCGCCTCCGTTATAAGTGTTAAAGCACGAGTTGATGGTTAAGACTATAATAACACTTATCTCCGCCGATTGTTTCTATTAAAAGTGACAGGGATGGCTTCATGGACACCGTCTCGCTCAAAATAGAGTAGCGTCCTGTATTGGGACCGGATGTTTTCATCAACGATTTTAAAAATTTCGAGCGAATGAATTTGAGTGTCGTCGATTTGATAGATGAGGTCCCCGCGCTTAAGCGCGTTCGTCAATCCACTCTCTTTATCAACATGCGTGACAATGATGCCGGGCATCTGATATTTGCGCGCCATCGCCTTGTCAGGTTGGGCAAATGTGATACCCCATCCTGCGGGTGTATAATTCCATTGTCTGGTTTTTAGCTTGAATTCAGTTTGTCGTTTTTTGCCGCGACGGTTAAACTCACACTTTATAGGTTGATTGAGCGGGAGCAGACGTGTGAGTGCGTAAAAGTCCTCTTCGCTCTTGATTCGGTGTCCTGAAATGCTTTCAATGACATCGCCGCGTTTAATACCGGCATTTGCGATAGGACTCCGTTTCTCTATTTCTGAGACCAAGACCCCAATACTAAGCGATGTTGACAATTTTTCTGCCAATTCCTCGGTGATGGTTTGCACTTCCATAGCGAGATAAGGCGGTATAACGCTGCCATATTCGGTAATCTGTTGAACGACTTTTTTCGCCTTATTGACAGGGATAGCGAAACCGACACCTTGTGAACCGCCACTCGTTGAGCGGAGGACGGTGTTTATACCGATGAGTTCACCGTGTATGTTTACTAAAGCACCGCCACTATTACCCGGGTTGATGGAGGCATCTGTCTGAATCAGGTCTTCATGATAGCGGTTTTCGACAGTCAGTGCGCGTTGCGTTGCACTCACGATGCCAGCCGTAACGGTCGGTTGTGCGTTGCCTATTGATAACCCGAATGGATTTCCGATGGCGACCACCCATTCTCCTATCAAAAGGGATTCCGAATCTCCCCACTGAATCGCCGGTAGATTTGTGTCTGTGTCTGTCTCCAAAAGCGCGAGATCTGAAAGATAGTCGTATCCGACGACGTGCGCTGTAAATTCCCGCCCATCGGGGACAGTGACAGTGATTTCATTTGCGCCTGCAATGACGTGATGGTTTGTGAGGATGTGTCCATTTTTGTCAACAACAACCCCGGAACCGACTTCTCGAAATGAACGCCTGCGCGTCGTCGGAATTTCACCCCAAAACCAATCGTCAAACGATGTTCGCTGTTCAATACTCCGGACAGCACTGATGTTGACGACTGCCGGACTGGCTTTTGCGACTGCCGTAACGATTGCGGTACGCCGTGATGCGGTTATTGCATCTTGTGCAGTCGCTTTGCTGAATTCCGCACTGTCAGCACTGTTACAAAGCGTGCCTACGCATATAGCAGACAGACACAGGAACAGCAGGATCTTACAACTATAATAACGACATAAACGTATCATAATCCGTTTTTTATTGCAACGTGTTGATTTCCAAAACTTAGTGCGTCAACTTCAGAGAGATACGATATCCTTCTAACCCTGGATCGGTATCAACGATTTCTTGGACGGCTTCTTGTGTCCGCCGTTTCGCGGGAAAATCGTCGGCATTCGCACATCGCAATGCTATCCTTGCCCCGACTGCGCTGGCGGCACGTAGATTTTCCAGTTTTATCTTTTCCAGTGTATCATAAGCCGTATGACCGAAACCCCTGCCAGAGGGTAGTGCCTCCGGGTCGCCGATATGGCTGGAAGGGACACCTTTTAGGAAAAATGGAAAGTGGTCAGAGTAGGAATGCACTTTCTGTCCGATTGGCATTTCGGCATGCATCTGTTCACGTGCGGTGTTAAAGAACGGTCCCAGTGCGTCCCAACAGTGTAGGACTATACCTTTACGGCTTGCCCCACCCGCGGCATCCATATTCAGCATGAACCGGATGTTATCCAACTCTGAGTCGTGTGCATCGACATACCGAAACGCGCCAGTGAGTCCGATCTCCTCTGTGCCAAAGGCGATGAACCTGATGGTGCGTTTGAGCGAGTCACCCGCATACGCGGATAGGACACGGGCGGCTTCTATTACGGATACCATGCCGGAGGCAGGGTCGTGCGCGCCTTGCGAAATATCGTGTCCGTCATAATGGCAACCGACAACCACCATCTCCTCACTGTTTTCAGAACCCGGCAAATCCGCGACAACGTTCCATGACGTACGCGGTTCGTTAATGTCCGTGGTTTGAAGCTTTAGCGTCACTTTCCCTTGTTTCCGTTCCAAAAGCCGCGTCAAGAATTCGCCGTCCTCTTTGCAAACGGAGATACCCGGGATTGGTGCGGGTCTATTGTTTTGAAGGCTTCCGGTTTCGGGACCGACACCAGAGTGTTCACTGACGAAAATGAATCCGCTCGCGCCAGCGAGGACCGCGCGTTCAAACTTCTCTTTGCGGTGTACCCATCTTCCGAGGTCAGGCGGTGAAGAACTCTTCGCCATGACAAGCGTATTGGCGGCGGTATCACCGAGTGCTTCATATTCCGCGGGGCTTCCATGTCCGGCAGAGACCAATTTGGTCGTGATGTCGTCAGCAGGACAGTAAGGGAGCGAGATGCAGTGCAGTGTTCGGCGGATGGGTTCCAGGACCTCAAGGGTCGCCGTGCCACGCGTCCAACCGGCATAAGGATAATCTTCAAATCTGACGTTCTGGAGTCCGTAGCGTTTGAAGCAGTCTGCAATGAAAGTCGCGGCTGCATATTCTTCAGGCGTTCCGGCGAACCTGGAACCGTATTCATCACATAAGACGGTCAAGTTGTCCATCACCTCTTGCGAAGTGTAGATATCACCCACCATCTGTTGGTCGAGCTGCAAGTAAGGGTTCGTTTTGCTCATAAGTTTCTGTGTTCTCTTGATTGTTGATAGTTTTTAACGGTAGCGATTCCATTCTTACGTTGGCAATCTTTTTTAGATGCCACGGATCTAATAGTTGAATGCGTCGATACCGTTTCTCAAGGATTTTGTGCGCTTTAAACTGATTTAGGAGTGCTTCTGTGTTTTCGACAGAGCAACCGATTAATTGTGCTATTTTTTTTGTTGACAGTTTGCGTAAGGTGCATTGTGAACCGTACCCGATAGTTGTGTTATTTCGCGTCGGTGCATCGGCGTAGTTGTGTAATAACAGCGCGAGCCGCGAGGCTGGACTCCGAAACGCAATGTTTGGAAACGGGTTGGTTGTTCCACTTCGCGATTGTCCTCGTATCTTGGTTAAATCGATAGCGTTTGATGCTTTAGTTGATGCCCACTTGGATTTTGCAATATCGGGAATCCGTAAACGACATCGGACAGCATCTATAGCAGATCGGATACGCTGAAGCAGTGGACGTTTGAACGGCATCGCTAAATGCGGTTTTCGTTTCAGAAAGAATTGGAAGTTCTTCGCACTAACGATACCGATGACGGCTTCTGTAAGTGTTTCAGCGGTGACGTTCCGACTTGCTTCGTTGTCGTCCCATTTGATTGCCCCAAGGATTTCACCCGGTTCCAGCACCTCTAAGGTGACAGGTTCTCCTTCAGCCGGTGTTTCATAGATTTTGACGCGTCCCTCTTTCAGCAGATAGACACCTTCGGTAGAAATGGTGTCGCTATATTTCAGTTGTTTGAAGGTCGTTATCCGTTCGAGCGCGTTTGCATCTGACTCGGAGAGATCTTGGAAGATATCTATCTGTTTAACACACCAGAATCTCTCTGGAGTTCCTTCTCGTACCGCCATGCTGTGGTTGTCCTGTCGGTTACTGGTTGAGCGTGTGTACTTTTGGGGTTATGGACTGCGACTACTTGCCGAAAATTTCAGCCTGCTTTGTCCTTAATTATACCAAATATATTGGTGATAAATCAAGCAAAATAGCGGTTTTGTTTGTCTGAATCGGGATTTACGAGATTATAGGATTACCACGGTTATAGGGTGATTTTTACTAATTTTAGTATACATTATATGTGATAACATGATTGGTTTATAAAAGCAAATTTATTTTATCTATTGGTCTGTCCAGTCTAAAATTGGGAGTAACCCCATTCGTAGTAGGGCAATTCTGCGGTGTACTCACCCAAATGCGAAGTGCATTATTGCCCGTTTCTGAGCGGTGGACGTGCGATAAATCGCCCTACTACGAACCGGTGCTTGATTGTGCGTGACGTATTTTTTCTGCTTCCCGGACCGCACTACGCAATCGCCTTTTCAGGCTATTATGGTCGCGGGTGTTTACTAATCGCCATACTTCTCTTGAGAGATATATTCTAATCGTATCGTTTGAAATCTTTGGAGTTCTTCGGAGTCTTCTACTTATAGTGTCAATTATCAAACGTTTTATGATACCAAATGCGAAGTGTCCGGGAAGTAAGTCAATGAAACGATGCTTCTTTGAAAATTGTTCAACCAAAATTCTTGCTTTACCAACATTTTGGCTATCAATGCGATTAGCTGCTTCTGTGTATGATTGCTGGATTTGGTTATCTAGAAAATCTACCCTTGTCTGTGGTTTAAAAAATCGATCCGACTTATCAGGAAGCACGTCGTAGCCTGTTCCTGTTTGCTGATGTGCTATATCCAATATGATTAAGTCCTTAAATTTTATTTCAATATTCTGAATAAAATCCGTGAACTCACTGCTTGCTAATGGTTCTTCTAAACTATCTTCTAAATGAGCATGGTCCCTACAAAACTGTTTTATTGGCTCCTCCTCAAAAAGATAGTTTTCAAATGAATACCTGTGCAACCAGACTACTCGCCTATGTTGACTTCGAGTGCGTTCCAAAATCTTATAATCTCCATCAAGAACAACAACATAAGGAAGGTCTTTTTTTTCAAGGTCCGTCACTAATTTCTTGCATTCTTCTCTTCCGCCCTGTGCTTTTAGATGGTAATCGTAGTTTTGAAGTACTTCCTCATAGAAAGGGATATCTTCATAACCTTCAACGTAAACAAGTATTTTTGGAAAATAAAAGAGGTCTCTATTTTCTCTTCCCGAATCGGATCGGATAAACTCCATTAACTTTCCTTTCCCAAAGTTATAACGTTATCCCTAAATTTTCCAACAATATCGGGAGAGTGTGTTGCGACGATTATCTGTTTTTGCCCACCAAGCGTTACTAAAGATTCCAAAAGTTTTTCCTGCCAAGTGACATGCAATGATAACTCCGGTTCATCTGCAATATAAACGACTGGTTCATCAACTCTAAGAAGAGCTTGGGTAAGTAAAATCAGGATCTGTTTTTCACCTGAAGACAGGTGGTGCGTGTTCAAATGTGATTGCAAAGGCGATTCAATTTTTAAATTCCCACTTTCATCAACCTTAATGGACTTGTCATTCAGAAATGAATTAACAGTGTCTTCATAATGTCGTAAAGGGGCGAAGATTTTCTCTCTATCCTCTTCAAGCTTCCTAGCATATTTTACCATAGTTTTTGTCCGACTAATTAGCGGAAGTACAAGAATGTCTTCTTCTTCAAAAACACCAGGGTTTTCGCTGATCCGTTTCACTACTTTTTCCGCAGCAGCGAAGTGGTCATCAATTCTACTATGTATCTTACTGTTTAAAAGCCCAGATGCTTCAAATGCACCAAGTAATTGATTTTTTTCAACTTCTGTTGGTAATGAAGGAGTCAAATCAAGCTGGTCAAGGTCTTTACTATAAAGAATCACCGATAAAACCTGATGCTCAAACTCCTTGTAATGCTTAGAAAGTAGTGTGTTTAAACGAGAGTGATAGTGGAAGAGACCTTCTAATAATTTCTCAAGCCGCAACTCTACCGATTCCAAAGGTCCTTTCCCTGTATACTGCTCTTCCTCGTCCTCTGTCACAGGTAAACGACGACTTACAGGGAGCCAAACCAGAGAAACTAAGGCAGTTAATTCGCCATCAATTTCCTCTAATAGCATGTTCCTAACAACGTCCGCTGGTTCATGAAAATAGAAAACGTGGTGTTGGAAGGTCTTTCGGTTAAAAAGAATATCTGTATGGATCCTATGTACTTTCTGTCCTACCTTGAATTTCAAGAACCCATCTGCAATATCAACCTTAATAGTGCGGACCGATCTACCCTTAAAACTTCTTAATCTGATCTTTGCTTGCTCGAAATTAATGTTTGCGAGACTTCGTAAATCACCCGATAAGATAGCATGAAGAAGATTCAAAATAGTGGTTTTGCCTGAACCATTTGGACCTATCAGGACATTCACATCGTTGTTAAAAGTTAGGTCGATATCCCGATAGCCCCATAGTTTTTCTATTTTGAAAGATTCAATGAAATAACTACTCATGATTCGGCTCCCTCTTAGAATCTATACCCCTCAACTGATTGTTAAAATGATAGCACATTTGACCTGAAAAGGCAAAGCGTTAACTGGTAGAATATCCTAACGTGCGGTCCTCGTATCTCGCTATGCTAACTTTCCGTAGAATACCTACCCTCATTCAACTGTGCGGAAATCTCTTGAAATTCTTGCGCGTTGAAAACCAATCGAAAAATACCCGTCTGTGTTGGAATTTCACGCATGTTCGGATCGTTGGTGGCGTTGAATGCTTTTTCAAGTGTTTTCAAGACTTTTCGCTTGTACTCGGTGTCACGGTTATGTTCAAATTGTGGTCCCTTTGTCTCAAAAATTAAGACGCGAGTCATGCCTTCAACTTCTTTTGCCATCGCAACAAAGTCTGGATAGATGCGTTGTTTATTCCAGCCTTGCACGTAATACTCGCCTTGTTGACGCGCCACGACCCGATGCCACCATTGCAGTGCCTTCTCACCATCAAGAAAATGTGCAAAATTCTTTTCCAATTCATTATCGGAAGGATACTCATACATCGGTTCAAACAGACTGAGCTGGACGGGTTTACCGTATTTGGTTAGTAGATTTTGATTGGCGTGAACCTCAATTTTGTAACTTTGCCGCAGTTTATAGTTGGGTTCACCTACCTCCAAGTCAAATTGGATGTCTCCGCTATCCAATTTTTTACGAAATATCTGCTCGGCTTGATCTTCTACTTCATTTGCTACATGCTCCTGCAGCGTTGGTATGAGGTAGGAACGTCTATCGTAGATTTTCTCGTCGTTTTCTCCGCTCGTTTTGAGACTTTCGATTAATTCTTCTGCAATCCGAGCCGCTTGCCACGGATTTGGTACAATATCCGAAAGGCAGAGGGCAAATTCGGATACACTAATATTTTTCTCAACGTGTGGTTTTTGGTCTTCATGGAAAACGGGTGGCGCATCGCCAACATTAACTGTTGCTGTCCGCAATGTTGCGCTATCGGGTGTCGATGCATTCGGATCGAGAGGCTTAATTTCGGACCAGTCTATATGTGGTAAAATATGCGCCTGATAATTGAGTTGAATCCATTCTTGACCGTCTTTATGGCGTACCACTGGTAGATAAATCTCTTGACCCCGAAATGACTTGCGGCGGCGGACTGTCTCCGTTTGGAAATCTGCTTCATCTTGGGTATTTCCCTTACCGAAGATTTTATCTTCTAAGCCAGTGAGACCTTGTGATTCTAATCCCTTTTTGACCTGTTTGACAGCGTCATCAACGTCGGTGTCATTGCAAAAAACATAGCATTGATCGAGTGATTCTCTACCGGTGAGTTGCGCGTGTGGTTGCCGCATGACCCGCCCCATAAGTTGCGTAATTGCATTCTGTGAGCGTGTCCTGTCCAATACCACTAACAAATAGGCAAATGAACAGTCCCACCCCTCCATGAGTGCTGCTTTTGTAATGATCCATTTTACCTGCGAATTCTTGGATAGCAAGTCTTCGCCTTGAAGTTCGTTCTGTGTGGCAGATTTAACGCGTATTGCATCCGGAGGCACCTTTAAGTGCTGTGTAAGATAATCTCGGACATCCTCGGCATGGACATAGTTATTATCTTGCTGATCCTTACCCGTCCGTTCGACACGTACAACAGCAATTGGACGGATATACCGGTCTGTACTGCTTTCAAGCAATTTTGCTTCGGTCCCAAGTCTCTCAAGTTCTTTGGAAGCCTCTCGCAGCGTATCTTGCCACTTCATGTCCGAGTAGGATGATACTTGCACGGGTGATTTGATCATTTCCTCTTTTTTTAGATCGGGGCCTGCAATATCGACAAGCAGATTGCTAATGCCGCTGTTTGGTGTAGCAGAGAGTTCAATAACCATTTGTGGGTCAAGGCGGTTAATAGAACTGGCAAATTCCTTTCCGTTTCTGGTGCCATACGCTTTATGTGCCTCGTCAAGAACAACCACCGGACGCAGTATCTTGATTACGTTAAACAGACTTTGCATAGGGATGTCTCCTTCAGCGTTAAAATCAAGATCGGGGTATTCCTTTCGCATAAGCGCATTGCCCTCATTATCATCATGGTCGGGGAAGAAACTTGAATAGCGTCCCGAGTTTCGGTACATACGGTAGTACGCTTTGTCTTTTAGTTTTTTATCGGGGGGTTTGTTTGCTGCTGGCAACATGAGCAGCATGACGCAGAGGTAATTGGTAATATCGTCCCTATTAAAGGCATCCTCCCTCTCCAGCATTTTGACGTGTCCACCACTTGCACGCTCCAACACTTTACGATAGGGGTGTTCTTTGTTCCACAATGCAGCCTTGGTTTGATCGAAGATAGCCTGTGTTGGTACAACCCACAACGTCAGTCCGCGCTGCCGATGCAGCCGTTCTAAAGCAGATGCAGCAAGTAAAGTTTTACCGCCACCTGTCGGCACCTTGAAACAGATATGTGGGATGGGTCGATGTGCGCCGTCCTTACGATCCACGTATTCACCGGCAGTTGCTGCAACATCATTGTTCTTTGCTAATTTTTCCCATGCTTTTTTGGGATAATTGCGGATATCCTCCTCAAGATCCGCATCAATATCAATTCCTACCTCTTTAAGCTTCTCAAGCTGTGTTTCTAAGGTATTTTGAGCCTCTTCAAGGACCTCTAACCAATTGCTAAATGCGTCAAGTGTGTCGCGCTGATACGTTTTTAATTCCAGCATCTTCTATCCCCTATCTTTCATGTATGGAGTATGGAAGTTGGCAAAAAGCAATTCCCATCTTTGTGAGTTCGCGCTGTCCGATGTAATTGCCTGCCGCGTAGACAATCGCTTTTTTGCCGTTATCTTGGCTGGAATCTCGGATACGTTTTGCATGCTCCATGTTTAGTATTGCTTCGTTGCTGCGTAAAAACGCAAGGTCGGGTTTGTAAATCAGATAGTAATCGTTTTTGTCATCACTATAAAAAAGTCCCTCATCATTTTTTTCATCCAATGTAACTTCCTCAACAGAAACACCTGCAGAAGTAAACAACAGATTAGTAGCCAGTGCTGTGTATGTTGGTAACTTCTTTCCGGTAAGCATCGCCTCAATATCAAGTGGTTCGCCCAAGGTGCAGTAGGTAAAAGAGCCTCCTAAGCCTTCGCACAATGCCTCGTCTGTCGCATCGGGAACACCGTTGATAACGCGACGAACCCGCTCGGCAGTGATAGTATCGGCATAGTCTTCGCATTCAATGAGAATAAACTTGCGATTGCCGCCATCTTCTTTGTTGAGGTCAAGAATGGCGTGGGCGGTGGTGCCGCTGCCAGCAAATGAGTCAAGAATAATATCATTTGAATTACTTGACAATTTAAGTAGGTATGAAACAAGTTCAACAGGTTTAGAAGTTTCAAATCCACTATCGCCTAATATATTAGTAAGGTCTTTTTCCGCACTATCACTACGACCGCAACATTCAGGTAAATAAGTTGGATGAGCAGAAGTAGTATCCTTGTCCTCAAAATCGTAAATTTTTTTCTTAACAAGTCCATTGTGTATAATAAAGCGATTATTCGCTTCCAATTTTCTTGCTGTTTTCTCACCGATCTGCCATCTCTTTCCCTCACGAGGGTACTGCCCCAAAATTTGGAATTGCATTGTCTTTCTCGCATAGGTACCGGTATTTTTCTTTTCAATTACCTCCATTCTGTATTTTCCTTCTTCATCTTCATTCGGATATTTCCTAGTTTCTTTGGGAGTTACTCTTGGAGTAATTGATCCAACGTCTGATTTTCGGTAGCATACTTGGTAATCAGCAACAGGACTTACGGTAGCCCCTTCAGTATTAGTTGATGTGCCTTTTTTCTTCCAGAGGAATGTACCTATAAAATTGTTCTCTCCAAATATTTCGTCCATCAGCATTCGCAAATGGTGTTGTTCGTTGTCATCAATAGAGATAAAGATTATGCCATCCTCGGCAAGCAGCTCTTTTAGTAGATGGAGCCTTGGCCACATCATACAGAGCCATTTTTCGTGCCGTTCAAGGTCTTCGCCGTCAACGGGCCCATTTTCTTTTAACCATTCTTGCATCAGTGGGCTGTTTACGTTATCGCTGTAAATCCATCCTTCGTTGCCGGTGTTGTAGGGTGGGTCGATATAGATGCACTTGATACGGTTGGTGTAGCGCGGCAGTAATGCTTTTAAGGCGTGCAGATTGTCGCCGTGAATGATGAGGTTATCGTGTTCACCGGCTGGGTTGCAGGAGCGGGATTCGTCAGTTTCAAGTGGGCGGTAGGGGACGGTGAGGTGGTGGGTGTAGATGTGATGTTTTCCGTTGAATTCGAGTGTGGGCATCGGCAATTCCTTTTCGGTTTATCTGTGTTATTGACGTGAAGTATCTCTTTCGTTAATTTTTCCAATCTTCCAAACGGATCCCTAATCCAATTATTCTTTCATAATCAGAATCGGAAGCGACCAGAATTGCATCAAGTGCTAAAGCTGTAGCAGCAATCCAAAGGTCGCATTCGCCTAAAGATGTTCCTTGTTCTTGCGACGCAATTTTTATCTGCGCATAGACCTCGCCAACCGTGTTTGGAATTGGGTCACACGGGACTGTAGCAAATAGTTCATTTGCTCTTTGTTCAAGGTCTTGTCGTCTTTTTCCATCAGGGAGACGAACAATTCCGAACATAATTTCCCCCTTAACGATAGGACAAGTAAAATGGTAGTCCGACTCGGTAAGAGAATCTAAACGCCCTTTTACTCTGGAATTGTCCTGCATCAAC
The DNA here is from genome assembly GCA_965208735.1 of Candidatus Poribacteria bacterium. GTDB lineage: Bacteria > Poribacteria > WGA-4E > WGA-4E > WGA-3G > WGA-3G. The sequence continues at coordinate 726,209 of CBDBPM010000002.1, read as the reverse complement.
AAACTACATGTTGATGTATCCAAGAGATACTTATTCATTATTTATTACTTTCATCCGAATCAAAGGGCGAATCAAACTTTATAGGTATTTCCCCCTCTTTTATTGACTGATTCAGTGCTTCAATGTCTTCCTCAGTGAGGTGTGGTGGTTTTTCCATCGCTTTGATAAGGCGTTGTGCAGCGGGGTTTTTTCTTACTGCATGTTTCTGATCTGATTCTGTCCAACTGCGAAACTCCTGTAAAATTTCAGGTGCCACTCTGACTGAAACAGCGGGATGTGCTGCAAGTAGAATCTGACCGATTTTTTTCTTACCGGTTTCACTACTCTTACAGGCTTGTTCAATTTCGGGCACTGTAACCATAGGCATTTTCAATGCCGCACGAAATTTTATTTTTTCAAGCCATTGTACAGAAAGAAGTTTTGCTAAATCTGTCACAGCAGGGTCTAGCCATGTTAAATTATTAATGACAGTTTGCGCAATGAATGCATGTGCATAAAAAAGGTGTTTTGGATCCCTTTTGCTATTATAAACGATTTTTAATGCTGCTACAAGCCGTTCCATAGGTTCGGTATCTTGTGCTTCTATCATTGTTAGAACGTTGTTTTGCTTTCTTAATAAAGTTGTTTCAATCAAATCAAGAGTAGCAAACACTTTTTCTTTTATAGGGAGTTCAGAAGAATTTGTACGCCATATAGCTAGCATTTCATGTGTATTTGCCTCTGGTAATGATTGGACAAGGAGAGATGATACCAACATAACAGTAATGTTTGCAACAGAAGTAAAATCGGGTGGATTGGGAATAGAGATAGAATTAATTTCTTGATCTCCAATTCCCGTCTCATTTTGATGATATTTCTGTATTGAGTTACACGCATCTGCCAGTTGATGTATACGTTGTGGCAGCGTATCGAAAATTTTGTTTCTAAAATCATATTGTGCTTCAAGGATAGAAAGAAAAAAGTTCAATATTGGATATTCTTCTCGGTCTGTGGTTTGCAGGGCGTGTTGGAAAACTGTCGTCTCATGCCCAAATCTGTATTCAATTTGTGCTAAAAAGAGCCAAGAGTATCCTATCGGAGAATTAGGTAAGTCTAAAACTTTTTCGTTAGTCTCCGGATTACTACAAAAACCTGCAGCGGGTTCGGAAAATTCTGAAGGGTTATTTTCAAGCCCGCACCATATCACCCATATCCATTTTATAATGTATTCTAATCGCTTCTTTAAAGTGAAATACTTGACATTTGTATTATCTTGATGGGATTTCTCAAAATTCCCCAACGCCAGATGCAGCAGCTTTATGCTGTTCAACATATTACCTGCTTTAAAGTGGGCAAATCCTGCGTCTGCACAAAAACTGACATACCTTTCTACGTTCACAGTCTTGTGGGTTCTTTCTGCTCCATCTTCAAAAAAGGCGGCTGCTTTCTTCCAATCCCCTAAATGTGCGGCACATATAGCAGCTCGGCGACATGCCACTGAGGGCATAACATCTAATTGTCCTGCGGGTGGATCCCACTTCGGAAGAATACCTTCGTAAATACTGAGTGCTTCCTTATAGCGTTTCTGATGTAAATATATAACTGCTTGTTGTTCCTCTATTATCGGTGATGGCCGCGCTTTTAATACAAAATTTTGAATAACTTCGTGGGCAGTATCAGGTTCATTTAAGTATTCATCATAGATCGTTGCTTTACCTCTTGCTGCTGCTGCGGCAAGGTGAGGATAACCCCACGCAATAGTTTTTTCAATTACTTTGTCAAATACTTGAAGGCATCTTGTCCAATCGGGATTTTCACGGTCCGCTTCTGATCCCCAAATGCCATCTATCAGAACGCGAGAGTCAATGGTATCATCCTCAAAATCGGCTAGTAATAATGCCCTGATGTTTGGATTAAGTTCATCCAGGGCCTCAATGAGCTCATTGAGGAACGGTGCGTACATGGGTCGTCGCGCATAGATAAAGCCAAATAAGATACTGAAATAGTTGGATTTCTCAGTTTTATATTTTTTTAATTCTTCCACGGAATTATCATGTATTTTTTGAACTTCTTCGAGATTGTTTGTGATGTCAATTATTTCTTTAAGATAGGCTACCATCTGCTTGGCTGGAAGTAACACTTGATAATACATCAATGCTTGCGTCGCCAACATTAGACGATATAGTAAATATGACTTATGTGGTTCGTATGGTTTAGTTTCTTTATCTGAGATTTCAAGTATCTTCGGTGCGTTCTCTGGTTTCACCTCGACTGCAATACGATATTGCAATAACCGAAACATTTGATTTAGAAAGGCATCACCAGGGAATAATTCTTCGGGCGGATCAATTTTAATGTGTGCTAACAACGAGAATTCTTGGCAGACATTTTTCCAATCATCCTGTGGAGCGTTCATCAATGAATAAATGAAAGCAATAATCCCTTCTTTGTTTTCTCCAGCCATACTATGTGTGAACACAGTCCATGCCTCTGTTGGAGTCAGGTTCTTTGTTTTGCGAATAGCATCTGCAATATGAGCATGAAGGTCTTTTATCTTGGTATCGGGCCAAACTTCTTTTGCTGCGTTTTTCAACAAAGGTGAGATTGTGTAGTAAGTTTCACCGACTTGATCTATCCAAGGACCGACTAGTTGACTAAAAACATCTCCTGGGTATGGTATAGGTACAGGTATCTCACCAATGTTAATTGCATAATCTTTTCTAAATTCAGTTAGCAAGCTGAGTCTATAGAGAAATTCACGTTTATCTTTTGGATAGTCAGCGAGTAATTGTCGTGCTGCTTCACGTTCTTTTTTCACTTCTTCGGGTGTTTGTATTATACTTTCGATTGAATCTGGTTGTTTCCATCCTTCCTCACGTAATTGAGCGACTCGAGCATGTACAAGCCTTGGATGTCCCCGCGTATGTGCTTGAATAAACGTTGTCCGTGTTTTCAAATCACTATTTGGACACCCCATTTGTATTGCAAATTGTTCAATTTCAGGTATGGTAAAGTTGAGGATGTCAATTACAACAGTTGATGATACGCCGAGTTGGCGGATGAGATCGTTGGGGGGTTCATGTTGGCTTGTTATTAACAATTTTGCCCCACGTTCCAGGACCCTATAAGCTACAATACCCAAGTCTTCCTCATACACTTGCAACTGTTGCGGTTGTAAGTTCAAGTCATCAATGACGACGTTCACTTGTGCAGATTCATGACTTACTGTATTAGCAAGTTTCTTTAAAATTACGGGAACTTGGAAGGAATCTATATTTGTCAATTTTAGCCAAAACCATTTGCCTTCTATAGCGTTTGCGGTCAAATTTGCTAGTGTTGTTTTCCCTTTGTCCACTCCGCCTTGGATTATGGTTATACCGTCTGATTGGAGTTTAGTTTGGATTCTTGTGAGTAATTCAGTTCTTGGAACAACAACATCAAGATAGAGCCGGGGTATACCGGTTTGTATGTGCGGGTAAGATTCAATCGTGGTATCGGATGAACCTCCAGCGAATCCCGTCCCAGCAGCACCTTTCATTGCGGCTAACATTTCCATGTGCTGCAAATACTGTTCAGAAACTAATCGCTTTGTTTCTTCCTCGAAAATTTCCAGAAAATGTAGTCGGGTAAGTTCACGGTTTTCTGGTTGTCCTGCTACTTTCCAAGCTTTATTAATAAGAGGGTAAAAAACTTTCTTCGCTGCAGAGGGTGAAATACGGTGCCAATCACCATGGTAAACTAGTTTTTCATGTATGGATTGCTCAACAAAACTGGACGGTTTGCAATCTGTGTCCCAAGTAATGGGTTCAATGAGTTGTTCATAAATCTCTTGAGGTGATGATACCTTCAGAAAATCATTTACTTCCTCTGATATTTTTCCGTCAGTTCGTAAAAAGTCAGATATTTTTTTAATAGCTGCTTCATCACCGGAACAACGGCTCCATACTTCGATCCCCGGTTTATCCGTTTCAAGCAGATTCCCGTGTTCTTTACCTATCTTGGATTTTGTGAGAAGACGGAATTTCACACGGCGATCTGGATTGTTAGTCCGCAGTTCCCAATAATTGTTGATTCCGTCAATCACCTGCTGAGACCTGAGTGTTATATTGTCTTGCGTATGTTTGACTTGCGTTGCCTTAAACGTTCCATCTGACTCTATATCAAAATCTTCCGCAACTTCAAGATAGAGAATATCGTTATCAGCAAGGTCCAGCCAAGCATTCACACTGTGCAAGATCTGATAGCGATATCCTTCTATGGAATCGGTTGCTTGACGTTTGGAATCTGCTTTTATCGGTGCTTGATGAAACACCTCTAATTGAGATGCGGGGAAACTAAGACACTTATACATTTGCCCATTGTCATCGCTGAATTCAACCTCGAACGCTTCGCCATTTGAAAGGATTTCAACAACTGTGCCGACTTCTCCACACTTGAGATTATGCTCAGGGACATCTTGTGTGAGCGCGACGACATCCAGAAGCTTGATTTCGCCTTTTTCTGTCGGTTCTTGATTGCGTTCAGGCGAATTATCTATGTTTGAAGTGTTGTCGGAAAATTTGTCTTTCATGATTTGTCTTGATTTTTCAACGGAAACGCGGTTGTGAATTTTGGGATGTCAGTATTGGTTTCAATAATCCAAGCACTCCGAATTGTCGCCTGTTTATCGCGCCAATTCAGCGTGAAATCAAGCGTATAACGCTGTCCGTACGCGTCCTTTTCCGCTAATTGTGCGTCTTGTTTTCTTACTGCTTCTAATATGGCATTACGTAATTCTTCTGCATCATTAGAATTCATACCCAGCAAGGAAGTAAATAGGCGGGCTTTATGTTTCCCTCTGTGATGCTGTGGATTGAGACAATACTCTCGCAACTTGCGAATGTCTACAACAGCACATTCAGCATTTGGTATTTTCATGAACTGTGTTATATGATGCCCACCAATTTTTCATCAGCGTTAAAGTTATTTTGGGTTGATTTTGTCTTCGGTAAGACTTAAAACAAGTATAGCATTAAGTTTTGAAGGTTTCAAGTTAAAAATCGAGAAAGGGTGTGTAAATATTTTGTCAATTTTTGTCTAAATGTAGGTCGCATTTGGGGGAGTACACCGAAAATCACGGATTGGGAAATACTTGCCACAGGCTAACAGCCTATGGTACAAGGCGGTAATATTATTGATCTCGTTGTGTCTTGGTACTGCGGCGTGGATGCCTCGTTTCGGGTTCCGCCACCACGAGTGTTTGTACTGCCACCTTCTCGAATAAATTCACATCCATTTTCTCTAAGATGCTTAATCAACTGCCTACGTTTCATATAGCGATACTTACTTCCTCAAATCCGCTTTCAATTTGATTTGATGCTCCTTCTACACCGAACTCTAAGATGTCAGAAGCCTTTACCTCCTCAATCTCACTTTCAGTTCGGAGAGACGCTTCCGGTGCGTCAAATTCTAATACTTCGCGAAGCGTGATTTGCAGCGTATCTAACAATTCGCTTCTCGTGCGTTCTTGGCATGTAACACCACGGACTTCCAATATCCACCCAATCCACCATCCCTCGCTTTGTCGGATAAGAGCGGTGTAGGTTTGCATTGCTTCTTCAGGCGTAAGTTCACGAGGCGTTTTTTGGAGAACGCTGAATTCGACCTCAAGTTCTTGTCCTTCGGGCAGGTCAATCCTATCCAAAGGTTCAATCACGCCGTTTCTGTATGTTGCTTTTATCTTTTTTCTCTTCATTGTTTGCAAACCTCCATCTTTGTTTTTAGAATGAGTATAGCGTTAATTCAGAGGGGTTTCAAGTGGAAAATGCACAATTGGGAAATCGTTCGGCGGCGTTTTATGTGTTTATTGGCATAAACATGCCACCCTTACAGGGTTGAATGCTTCTTTGCGACGTGTTTCTATAAACATGTCGTCCCCTACGGGACTGAAGAAGGTTTTCGCGTAAATCCGGTGCCGTATAGGATGACTCCGCTAAAAGCGTGCCTCCCACAAGAGAATTGTACCGTCGGCACTCCCGCTCACGATCATCTTTCCATCCGGCGAAAAACGCACAACTTTGACCCGCTCGACATGTCCGGTAAATGTCTGAATCAATTTTCCGGTGTCGGTGTCCCACACCCGGACCGCGTAGTCATCACCGTTTTTCCCCGAGCCTCCGCTAACGATTGTTTTTCCGTCCGGAGAAAAACTGAGACTTATCACAGCACTGGTATGCTCTGTAAGGGTTCTAAAAAGGGTTCCGGTATCTGCATCCCATATTTTTATAGTCTCATCCCAACTTCCACTGACAATCATTTTTCCATTGGGAGAAAAAGTGAGACTACTGACCCTATCTATATGTCCTATGAGTGTTCTAATAAGGTCTCCGGTGTTTACATCCCATATTTTTATTGTATCGTCCGAACTTCCAGTCGCGATAGTGTTTCTGTCTGGAGAAAAAGCGATACTCCAGACGTGATCTGCATGTCCTGTGAGCGTTCTAATAAGGTCTCCGGTGTTTGCATCCCACACTTGGACAGTATTGTTCCAAAAATGGCTGGTTGCGATTGTTTTCTCGTCTGGAGAAAGAGTGAAACGACTGCTGACCCTATCTATATGTCCTATCGGCGTTGTGATAAGATTTCCCGTGTGAACGTTCCATACTTCCATCGGTGCCCGTGCTTTTGCGCTAATGACCGTGTCGCCATTAGGCGAAAAGGTAATCTCGCCGACTGTATGTGTCGCGATAGTTCTGATAAGGTTTCCGGTGTGTCTGTCCCATACCCGTACCGTTTGCTCCTCACTCCCATTCCAAATACTCGATCCACTCACGATCATTTGGCTGTCTGAAGAAAAACAGACACCGTTAATTGAACCTGTATGCCCTGCAATTGTATTGAGAAGCCTCATTGTATTGACATCGTAAAATTGCACAGTGTTGTATGTATTTCCGTATGCCATACCTATACCTATGGCGAGGGTCTGACCATCGGGTGAAAAACTGACACTCATAGCTTCCCCGACACCCCCTCTCATGAAAGTTTTGAGGTGTTGTCCCGTGTTGGGGTCGAATGAGCGCACCGTATTGTCTACCAACGCACAGACGACGGATTTCCCATCTGGAGAAAAACAGACATCGTTGATCCGACTTTCTAATTCTGTGGATATGCTGTTGCCCGTTGTGAATGTGCTGATGAGCTCTCCGGTTTGTACATCCCATACCCGTGCGGTTTTGTCTGCGCTTCCGCTGACGATAGTGTTTCCGTCTGGAGAAAAAGAGATACTCTCGACTGAAGCTGTATGTCCTATGAATGTGCTGATGAGGTCTCCCGTCTGTGCATTCCGAATTTGTACTGTGTCCTGGATATGCTGCGTGTTCTTGGTATGCGCCAGTTGGTCCACATTCCCCATGGCGAGCGTCTTTCCATCCGGGGAGAAACTCACACACCATGTCAAATTTGCATAATCTGTGAGTGTATTGAGGAGGTGCCCCGTGTGTACATCCCACATCTCTACTGTATTACCGTAATTCGCACTCGCGAGCGTGTCGCCATCCGGGGAGAAACTCACACTCAAGACCCTCATCATGCCTGTAGGTTTCGTGAGTAGTTGAAGTGCTTCAGTGGTGTGTGCGTCGTAAATCCATATCCCAATGGAACTTGCAACTGCCAGTTTCTGTCCGTCTGGAGAATAGGCAATTTTATTTATCGAGCCTTTACCAATACGTCTTATCGCTCCCTCGGGTAGACTCATTAACGTATCATCTTTGACACGCCTGGGGGCCTCCTTCTTAAGGAACGTTAAGAACGTCAAAAATAGAGCAAGGATTAATAGGAATACAGTGAGAATTAATACGTATAATTTCTTCATTTTTTAGTCTCCATCTTTGTTTTTAGAACGGAATTAGTCGTTTTGGACTTGCAAATTTTTATTTTTCCTTGCTTTTTGAGGACCGATAGCGGTTCTATCACCTTATTTTATTTTTCATTATTCCACCGTTTTTGTGAGGGTTAGATCAAGGAAAACCCCTACTATATAAGGGTTTAGATCGATTTTAGCAACTTTCTTTAAGTCCAAAACGACTAATTCCGTAAGTAATTACAAAATTTACTATAATTTAGGGTTTTCGGCGGCGTTTTATGTGTTTATTGGCATAAACATGCCACCCTTACAGGGTTGAATGCTTCTTTGCGACGTGTTTCTATAAACATGTCGTCCCCTACGGGACTGAAGATAGTTTTGAAGTTTTCCGCGTGGAATCCGGTTCGGTTAGGAAACCGAACCTACCGGACCTGGTACCGAGGCGGTTATTTTTTCTAAAATTAACACATAATGGTCCTATGTCAAAAAACGGTGATAAAAGAGGGTTGTGAGGATTTTATAGCCTGCTTTGAGGGTGCCTGTGAGAGTGCCTGTGATTTTAGAGGTGCCGATGCGCTTGCGATACCGGACAGGAACTTCACACGCAGCGATTCCCAGTTTCGCGGCTTTGAGCTGCATCTCGACTGTCCATCCAAAGGTTTTGTCTTGCATGTTTAGGACAAGTAGATCCGCGTATCGGATAGCGCGGAATGGACCTAAGTCTGTATAATGCACCCCAAAGAAGCGGCGTATCAGGAAACAGGCGAGCCAATTGCCGAAGCGCGCTTGCGGTAATAACGCCTCTTTTGCACTGCCTTGTGTCCTTGCGCCGATGACGAGTGCGGCTTCGCCGTTGTGTATGGGTTGTAAGAGTCGTGGCATGTCGGTTGGATAGTCGCTGTAGTCGCCATCGAGAAAGACGACGATGTCTGGTGGTTTGGTCGTAAGCGCGGCGATACCTGCGAGACAGGCGTATCCGTATCCGCGCCGCGGTTCGGTTACAACCCGCGCGCCATTTCGTTCGGCGATTGTAGCGGTGTTGTCGGTGCAGCCGTTATCAACGACGATAATTTCTTGGATTGTGGTCTCCTCGTTGTACCCTGTTTTGGGAATGTCGTTGATGACTTTGGCTATGGCATCTTCTTCGTTGAGGACTGGGATGATGACTGAGACTGTTGGCATGATGTCCTTGATTGGCGAGTTCAGGGTTATAGGAGGGCGGACTATAATAAGTTTATGGGTTATACAGATGTCACCCCTACGGGGTTCAAGAGGTTAGGTGCCACGATTTTCTACACAGATGCCGTTCCTACGGAACTCAAGAGGGTTTTGAAGTCTGCGCAGTTTGTGGATAGAACCCGGTGCCTTTTTTTATACAGATGCCGTTCCTACGGAACTCAAGAGGGTTTTGAAGTCTGCTCGGTTTGTGAATAGAACCCGGTGCCTTTTTCTGTCCAGATGCCGTTCCTACGGAACTCAAGAGGGTTTTGAAGTCTGCGCAGTTTGTAGGTAGAACTCGGTGCCTTTTTCTATCCAGATGCCGTTCCTACGGAACTCAAGAGGGTTTTGGAGTCTACGCGGTTTGTGAATAGAATCGGGTGCCTCTTCCCGGTAACGGGTGGGACCCCGGTTGCAAACCGCGCCTACTAACATATAGTTCACTGTGAATGCTAAAACCTTGCAGCGGGTTCTTTCACCGTATCAAGTAGGCGTTGGATGACGGTGTCTGAATCAACGCCTTCAGCCTCGGCATGGAAATTGGTTAAAACACGGTGGCGTAAGACTGAGGGTGCGACCGATTTCACGTCTTCACAAGAGGCGTTGTAGCGTCCGCGTAGAATCGCTCTGGCTTTGGCACCTAAGATGAGATACTGTCCAGCACGGGGACCCGCGCCCCAGCGTACCCACTGTTGGATGAAGTCAGGGGCATCTTCCTCTTTCGGACGGGTCGCGCGTGCGATTTTCACGGCATATTGCACGACGTTGTCAGCGGCGGGTACACGCCTGACAATATTATGGAGTGCGACGATAGCGGACCCAGACAGTGCGGTTTCAAGTTCGGGAATCTCCGCTCCCGTCGTTGCCGAAACGATGTCTGTCTCTTCTGCTTCTGTCGGGTAGTCGATGACAATTTTGAACATAAACCTGTCTAACTGTGCCTCTGGGAGTGGGTATGTCCCCTCCTGCTCAATCGGGTTCTGTGTGGCGAGCACAAAGAAAGGCTGTTCCAATTGGAATTCATTGCCACCCGCGGTGACGTGATATTCCTGCATGGCTTCCAAAAGTGCGGCTTGCGTTTTCGGTGGGGTCCGGTTAATCTCGTCAGCGAGGAGGATATTCGCGAAAATCGGTCCCTGAATAAACCGAATCGAGCGGTGTCCAGTCGTTCGATCTTCTTCGAGTACATCAGTGCCGGTGATGTCGGCAGGCATCAGATCCGGGGTGAACTGGATCCGTTTGAACTTCAAGTTCAGAATTTGCGCCAAAGTCCGAATCATAAGGGTTTTGGCGAGCCCTGGGACACCTTCTAACAGGCAGTGCCCCCCAGCAAAAAGTGCCATCAACATCTGACTGACGACTTCCTCTTGCCCAACTATAACCTTTTTGAGTTGCGCCAAGATCAGTTCTTGGCTCTCCATCAATTCTTCTATCGCTTGAACTTCTTCTGTTGCTGGCATCTTTTTACTTATTTACCTCATTTGTGGTTATCAGAGGAACAGTTTTCAGTGCGATTTTTCTGCGAAAAATCTTTCAGTTATCAGTTATCAGTTAAGAGGGCGATCTGATTCATCAAGTCTTTCTCCTAACTGGCGACTGACAACTGGCGACTGACAACTATTAAAACTCTTGCGTTAGTATGAACCGTTTTGTGCCTCGGTTTGAAGCGATTCTGACGACATCTTTGAGATGCAGGATATAGTCCGGTGTGACCCTTGGGGTCAGGAAACGGATTGTCTGATGCATTTCGGCTTTGCGTTTGGATTTGGAGTACCGGAGTTGAATTTCCGCAACATCGGTTTTGAGTGCCTTCTCCTCGGGAACAATATCTATCTTAAAGGGTGCTTCTGTGCTGACAGTGATTTTGTCCTCAAGTGTGAGAGCCTTGCCAATAGCGGCGGGATACATTCGGCGTTCCTCGCTCAGGAGTTCCGCGTAAGGATGCTTGACGAGCGGTAACTCAAGCACAAACTGGCTGCCGATCGCATAGAGATATTCCTTGCAGCTCCACGTAAGTTCAATCTTCAATTCGCCTTCCAATTCCGAAAGCTTGGAGATTTTGAAATCCTCTACTTTGGCACGAGCGTCCAACTCGAATGCTTTGTGTAGGAACTCCGATTTCTCCTCGGCGGTCTGAAGGTGTCTGAGTTGGCTACGGAGTCTCATGTTGTAACTCCCAGTAACCGTTAATTCTTGACGGACAGAGACACTTAGGTCTTTTTTCACCTTGACATCAGTGTGAACGCGTTTGAGATTCGATGTTGCATCCAGAGATGGGCTTTTCTGAAAGCGATAGAGTTCGTTCTGTATATCGCCAGTTTCCTGTTCAGGGGCTTTATCCTCTGTTAAAAAACGTGGATTAATAATCAGTGTCCATCTGTCTTGGTCACCGGCGGGTAGATCCCCGAATGCACACGTCTCGGCTGTCGGATCCAACCAGATGAGTTCGTCGTCTTTATCGCCTTTGACGACAAGGATCATGTGATTGAAATAGGCGAGCGACGGGACGGCTTCAACCTCTGAACCGCCATCGAAAAGATGGGCATTGACACCGCGCATGTCCCCAGCGGAGATGAGAACGGGATAGGAATCAATACCCACAGATGAAAGCATTGTGGAGAGGAGTGTTGTTTTGTCTTTACAATCCCCTGCCCCTACTTTCAAAACAAAGTCCGCTGGATAGGGTTTGATCGCCCAAATGCCGAGTTCATAGCCATAGTACTGGATGTTCGTTGCGACGTATTCATAAAGCCGTTTTACTTTTTCCTTTCGGGTCCAAGCGCCACTGAGGAGTTGCTTTGTTTTTTCTTCGATTTTCGGTGTAATCTCATCCTGTTCGCGGATCAGTGTTGCATACCACGTGGCGAGTTCATCCCAAGAATCGAGGGAGGAGATACTGATATTATAAGCGAGGTCTTGAGGTGCGGGCATTAAGTATTCATCTTTTAATGCTGGCACATCTCGCGCCTCAAAGGTATAAGTGCGGGTGTAGTTATCCTCTGTCGTCGTCGGTTTAATATCAAGGAAAGAACCCCCTGATTGGAAGTCTTCGGAGGCCGCGGGTGCCCCGGAAACCTGATAATAGAGCTGCTTTTTCTTTGGGATATGTACGGTGAAGCGATAATATTGAACCGGATGCTGTCCTTGAAAATAGACTTGCCGCCAAAATTCGCCTTGCATGATGTGTCCGAGGTTATTCGTGGAATAGGCGTAGTCTATGATACAGCCGTCGCTAACTTTCGGGAGCGTGAAGTACATCAAGCGGGCATCAACTTTCAACCCTGCGTCCACAGCACTCGGTGGGGGGACATCGCGTATGATTTCGTTTGTATTGAGTTCAACGACCTTGCCATCGGGGGTCAATGTTCGGGCATGATGGATGGTGACATCATCTCTGCCACGCATATAAGGGATGCTGATCTCAGCGAGACCTTTGCCATCTTCGTTAAAGATTTTAGCGACCCGCCGTGTCGAGTAGATGTAGCGACTTTTTTCATCGATGTTGATATCAACGCTATCCCAAAGGATGACAGCACCATCGTTTAGATATGCTTCTTGAGAGGGCAGTTTGTCAATAGCGTCTTGGATTGCTTGTTCGTCTGTTTTGCTAATGAAGTTATACGGTAGTGATGATCTACGATTCTCACGACTCGGTGGAGCGGTAGAACCATCCGATTCTGCAAGTTCATGACTCTGCTCGTCGGTTTCGGATGGCACAGTGGGCAATGCATCGGTGAAAGAAGGAGGCGTGCGGGATTCTGGACTTTGTGCGTCAGTTAAAACCTCTGGTTCGGGCGGTGGACTTTGTAAGGCTGAGCGGCGTGTTCCCAAGAACGTTTTTTTAGCGAGCGCGCCGTCATCTGTACCTTCTCCTACGGCTGTTAGGTTTCGAGTAGCGTCCCTGTCGCCATTATCGTCGAGATGCGGGTGTTCAGATTGGACCTTGCCGTCTTTTTCATAGAAACCCTTCGTCTGTGCTTGCAGTGATAGAAACGCTTCTAACAGAGAGATGTCGCCGTTTCTGTCGGTATCATTCGCTGCGGAGGAAAAGGCATCAACGAAGACATTACCGAATCCTGCCTGTAGTGAGTAGCCTTCATTTGGTGAACTTGAGGTGAGGATAATTCGTCCGGATTTACTCAGTTGCGGCACAAGTTTGCCGCTATAAGGGAAACCGAAGATTAAAATCTGGCGTTCGGCGGGTATGGTGTTAAGAAGCCTTATGTATTCTGCTTCCGTAATATCGCGTCCGCGCAGATTAAACTTCAGGTCTCCTCTACCGGTGCGAGAGGCATGTCCAAGCATGAAGAGCAGGAACCGATCTGAAGGTTGAACGGTTTCAGCGAGTTCGGCGAATGCTGCTAAGACCTGCTCGCGTTTTGATTCGGTATCGACGATCCCTAATTCTTCAGACCCACCCATATCCTCAAAGAGAAAGGTAATTTGCTCCGGTGTATAACTGTATTCCTCGGTGAGCAATTGGTGGAATCGGGAGGTGGCATTCCAGAACGCATCATAAAAGGATTTCTCACCGGCAGCACCGCCGATGATCAGTACATGATCTGCTGCGAACGCTGTTGTAGAAATCAGAATAACCGTGAGAATGACAATGAGTGTTTGGCGCATTTTCTGCTTCTCCATTGATGTGTCCTATTTAAGGTAGCTGCGGATCGGAAACGGATGTGAAATCACCACTTTTACCACCGGTCTTTTTGACGAGCCTAACATCGGCGATGACCATTTCCCTATCTACCGCTTTACACATATCGTAGACGGTCAACGCTGCGACTGATACAGCGGTAAGTGCTTCCATCTCCACGCCTGTGCGGCCAATTGTTTGGATTTCTGCTTCAATCTCTATTCGTGATCTATCGTCATCTGCAATTGCGAGTTCGACGCGAATTGAAGTCAATGCAAGGGGATGGCATAGTGGAATTAACTCGCCTGTGCGTTTCGCTGCCATGATGCCCGCAAGGCGTGCGACCTCTAAAACATCACCCTTCTTCATCTTTTGCTCAGCAATTAATCGGAGTGTTTCGGGACGGGCAGTAATATGCCCGCGGGCGATGGCGATGCGTAATGTCTCTTCCTTGCCACCGACATCTACCATCCGTGTATTGCCTTTTTCGTCGAAGTGCGTTAGATTTTTAATTTTACCTTGCGGAGGAATGACGTTCATTTGAATCTTTGACGTGCGTCCCTTAAATCCGCCCTCCAAATGTAAAGCAAAGACAAATTATGCCATTTAAGACATAATTTCATTACGGGCTATGGTTATGTGAAATTTGGTTAGAACTTATGCATTTAGTACCTTGCGAATCGTTAAAAATTTACCATGATTTTTTCGTATTTTTCACGGAACCTTTCAAGGTATTTCCCTTCACCGTGATATGCTTGGACATCTTCAGGGTGTGGCTGAATCGGTTCGCCGCGTTTCAGAACAGAAGCACTAAATGTTTCAATGTCAAAAGATTGGTTTGCTGCGTCATGGAGTGCCTTGACTCCCGCGACAGCAGCACCGAGTGCTGCGCCACCCTTTTCCACTGGGAGTGTAGGTCTGTTCCAAATGCCAGCAACGCGTCGCATAATCTCAGGACTATCGGTTGCGCCCCCCGTTACAAACAGCGGTGCTTGCGTCTGCTTCGTGAAAACAGCAGAGTAGACGTAAACGGCGGCGAGGCTTGTCTCAATGATACCGGTATAATCTTCTGATAGTGTCGGTTGCGCAGCCGCACGGATCAAGTCAAATGCCCCGGAGACAGGGAAGGATTCGGTCTTGGGTTGCCAAAACGTCATAAATTGCCCGGGCGCGACTTCCTGCAATGCTGCCTCTGCGGGTGCGTATTCTTCTTTTGCTAAACCGTAATTGTTTCGCACGGCATCCCAGACCATAGCACCGTTTGTACGGCATCCGAACATGAACGGACGATTGATGCCGTCATACATGGCGTTGGCGAATCCCTCTGGATCGAGTGTATCGCCATCCGTTGAGACCATGTTAACGAAACTGGTGCCGAGGCTCAGCAGGTCTCCGGCGACAGGTACTTTCGCTTGTGGATTGTCGCCGGAACCCGCGATGACTGCGCAGCGACCCTCAAAACCGTATTTCTCTATGTAATACGCGGCGAGGCTGCCAACGATGGAATCTGGACGCACGAGTGTCGGCAATTTCGACTGGAATTCTTCCACGTCGCCCGGTAATCCGTGTGCTGTTGCTGTCAACAGGGCAGGATCCCACATCTTTGAGCGGTAGTTCATAAGCGACATTCCGCAGGCGTTACCGTAGTCGATAGGGACGTTTGCGTTGCCGGTTAGCACGGCGGGGATAAAACTGCTAATCAACTGGACTTTTGCTGTCGCGGCATAGTGTTCTGGGAACTGTTCTCCGACACGTCGCATGACGGTACCCGTGAACCGAAGCGGTGCATCGGAACCTGAAAGGTTAATCATCTCCGCTTTCCCGCCGACTCCGTTTCGGACGGAATCGGTTTGTGAGACGGTATTCGCGGTCATCCAGATTGGCGCGTTCGGATATGAGAACGCGTCCTTCAGTAGGGTTTGCAAGTCGCGGTCATCTTCTTTGAAGTTTTGGAAACTCGCCAGCTGTGCCAAAAGCGCATCAGCATCGCTGTTCAGATAGACGTGTCCATGTTGTTGTCCTGACGTGTTGATGAGGCGAATAGATTCAAGTGGCACGCCTGCCTCGCGTATATCAGCGAACATGGCATCGAGCGAGGCGAGGTACATCAGCGGTGGCTGTTCGGCTTCGCCTTCTTCTCTCGGTGGTAGGATATAGTCCGCTCCGATACCGAATCGGTTCAGTCGTGCATCGGCGCGATAATCGAGCGAGTGCTCAAAGCATTTTTCCGCTGTATCTATGTCAATGACAACAGCAGATAGACTTTGTGTGCTTGAATCTAAACCGAGGGCGAGACGTTGATTTTTGTGTTTAGTCACTGAAATGATCCCTCTTTCATAGTCCAATGAAATTCTATTGACTATTAGCGACTGGCACATTACAAGCCAGCAGAAGTATTAAAATTCCACTCACAGAAAAACTGATTCGTGTCTTCATATTTTCCTCATAATCCAGGGTTAGCGGTCCTCAATTTCTAAATTTTGGACGAATGCCTCAAGGCTTTGTACCCGTAGTGCCGCGTCATGCAACTCTGTAAGGCGACTAATATCATTAATGTTTTCCAGCGTAGGCCGTAACAAACGCACCGCGTTAGGATCAAACTTATACTCAAGGACACCAAAAAGAAATTCAAGGGCATTTTGTCTTGCCCCGAGCTCAGTCCCGTGTTGGAGTCCGCGTTGGTAACGCTCTTCGTCAGCTGTCTCTACGAGATGTTCGTAGACTGAAGATTCTTGCATGACTTCCTCCGATAAAAAGCCGCTAATTGCTTGATGCGGATGAATCAACCCACTCATGACCCACTGTGATACGAGAAGGTTACTCCGAACATCCGTGGGCAGCGTCAGCGTCTTTGTCTTTTCGTTACATTGAATTGCCCATTGGAGTCCCTCTGTGCCAATCGGTGGCTGCATCAACGGCGCGAATGGCATCAGCCCAGTATTTTGTGTCTCAAAAACAGATTGCCCATCAAGTTCAATAAGACGAATCACTTTATACTCAACGATGAATCGGTGGTTCGGTACATCTTGCCTGTAACCGCCCGGATCATTCCGCCCCGTATTGGGACGCAAATAGATAACATGAGAAAGGATTGGCAAACCGTATCTTTCATAGCATCTGCCGAGATAGCCCACATTGCGACGCACCATTTCGACATCGGTGCTATCGCCTACTTGAAACTCAATGTGCACCAAGACCAGTTCATCACCGAGGAGGACCTTTATGAGGCTATCTGTCCGGCGAATTTCAACAGTCGTGAATTCACCTTCTACAAATTCTATAAACCTAAAATCGGCGCGTTCCAAGACTGCTCGCAAGATGTCTTCAGGGAATTTCTGCAAGGCATCTTTGGTCACAATATCGTATCTACCGTGCGGTAGTGACGCAAAATCTGGATCGGGCTGCTCCCTTATGTAGACCATATTAACATTTTACGCGAATCTACCGATGAATATCAACCTGCTTTACACTTCACCTATTCGGCGAATCAATTCCCCGGATAGGCGCGGTTCTCCAGTTCTGCGATGAATTTTTCGGAAGCGATAGCCGCCGCTGCGCCTGCGCCTGCAGCGGTAATCGCTTGACGGAATACGTGGTCGTGAACATCACCCGCTGCATAAACCCCGTTGATATTCGTGCGCTGCATCTCGTCTACGATGATGTATCCCTGTTCGTCCATATTTATGACATCTGTGAAGAGTTCTGTGTTCGGAATATGTCCAATAAAGATAAATACACCGTCAATCGGGAAAGGTTGCGTCTCACCAGTCTTGACGTTTTTGAGAGTTACACCGGTCACTTTGTCCGCATCGCCGTTTATCTCTTCAACAACGGTGTCCCAGATAAATTTGATTTTATCGTTTTTGAAGGCACGCTCCTGCATAATCTGGCTTGCACGGAGTTGATCGCGGCGATGGACGATGTAAACCTCGGAGGCGTATTTGGTTAAGAAGATGCCTTCCTCCAGTGCTGCATCGCCACCACCAACGACAACGAGCCGTTGATCTTGGAAGAAAAATCCGTCGCAAGTTGCACAGTAAGAGACCCCGCGTCCGCCATATTCCTCTTCGCCGGGGATGTTGAGTGTACGCGGTGAGGCACCCGTGCATATAATCACAGATTTCGCACGGTATTCTTTCTCATAAGTCGTGACCGCAAACGGGTGTTGCGAGAAATCGACGGCGGTTACGGTATCAAATTTCACTTCGGTGCCGAACCGTTCCGCTTGTTCCTGCATGCCTTGTATAAAGACTCCTGCCTCGTTCCCGAAGAAACCGGGATAGTTCTCCAAGTCAAGCGTCAAAGAGAGCTGTCCGCCGAGTGCGTCCCCTGTAATCAGGATAGGTTCAAGCATTGCGCGAGATGTATAGACCCCCGCGGCGAATCCAGCGGTGCCACCGCCAATAATTACAATATTTCGATCTTCTATGTTGTTGTTTGTATTCGTATTCATATCTTTTATTTATACCACATCTGAAAAATAAACGCATATTTCAGAGGTTTTGAAATTCATCAAGGTTTCCTTACACAAGAGCGCAATGAATTGCGCTACTACGAACTGGGTTTTGATACTGAGATGGATTTATTCAGAAATAGTATTATCTGCTGTGGTACTCCTCTGCCCACATTTAAAAAGAGGTTCTACATCTTGAGTTTCGCAAATGACTACTTGGATAGAGTCTTGATAACATCTTCAATCTTGTTAAGGACTGTAAGGGGTATACCAGATGCGTCAATGGCAATTTGTAGAGTTTGCAATGCTCCTGTGAGAGCTGCTTGGACAGCCTCTTTGTCAACTTTGTTTGAGGAATACACTATTTTTTCTGTTGGTTCACCAATCGGAAGTCCATCATAGAGAAACTGCACTCGAGAACTTGCTACCACCACATTCTTGAAGAGACCATCTTTATGATATATTACATGTTCATATGAAACCGAGACCTTTTTTTCGATTAACTTTTCGGTTTTTTCGACTAACTTTTCGGTCAATTTTCGCCAACCTACTAACTTTCGCCAACCTACAATTGACAACACTAGGAAACAGACAATCAGTAACACTTGTAAAACTAAAACAGCTGTTAACAATATTAGCTCCTTAGACTATCGAAAAAGGTCGGGTTCTAATAATATCTGATAAAATTGAAGTCGGCATTTAGAATGGCAGAGGAATGCCGACGCGTTCAGCGACACTTTTCAATTGTGCCTGATGCCCTTCCCCAATCGGGATACCGATTTCAGCCCATTCCCGTTCGCGCTCCCATTCTAAGCCGCCGGGCAGATCGGATCGGTCATAACCGGGTGCGGGTTGCATCTGTCGTGCATCGTGGATATGTTGGTCAATCTCCGCTTTGTAATCGTCAATGGGTCGGAATCGGGAAATATCAATCGCTGCGATGAAAGCACCTTGGTTGGCACCTTCCCAGATTGTTGGCGGATCCGGCGGCTTATCAAATAGCCAGATGCCTGCCATAAACCCACCGAGGGCATGACTCACATGACTCAGACCCAACATCTTGAAGAACGCAGCAGGACTCTGTTCAAACGCCTGTTCCAAGGGAAGCTTGGCATCAATGCCGGTTGCCATATCGACGACTATCGGTGGCTGGTTGCCCGCCGGAATCGCAAAACTCATCGGCGAGGCACCCGTTGCGGTAACAATTGCACCACCGGGACTGTGTCGAAAACGGTGGCAAGAGACCGCAAACCCGGCGCAATCTGCTTCCAGCGCGAGTCGTGTATATTTGCCAGCACTCCCAAAGTGGAAGTGATTTCGACTCGTTGCGGCACCGAGTCCCATCTCTTTGGCTTTTTCGACCGCTGCCCGTGCAGCATGATACGCCGCAAAATGTCCCATACCGCCATCGCCGTCGTAGACCGCCGTCGTCGGGGATTCATCAATACAGTGGACGTTTGGACGTGGATTGACTTTACCGTCAAGCATCATCCCTACATATCCCGGTGTTTGCTGCGTGCCATGACTGAACACGCCGCGCAGATCCGTGAGAACGAGCAGATGCGCTATATGCGCAGCGTCCTCTGCCGAGGTCCCTGCCTTCTGGAAAGCCTCACTGACGAAGCCTCGCATTACATCTGGCATCACGCGGATAAATTCTTTCGGTACTACATTCATTTTTTTTACTTTCCTTGCGGAGAAACAACGTTGATTTGGCTCATTGACGTGCCTTCCTTAAATCCGCTCTCCACTTCGTTACGAGTTTTTTATTTTTCCTTGCGGAGCGATTAGGCGGGTTTGATACTTTGGAATGCTATTACGTAGATACCGCCTTCCATTCCATTACAGGCTACGTTTTTGGTGCTATTGTTCAACATTTAACTTATAACTTACTAAAGCGCGGAATTCCGTCAACGATCCGATAGGTCTTTTCGCACATTTTGCAGTGGAGACTGTGTTCTTCCCACGCAATCTCACCTTTACACTGCGGACAGACGAGAATTTCTTGCAATGTTTTCGTCTGGCGGCTTTTACTTTTTGTTGCTTTTGACAGCAAGTTTTGGCTCGCAAGCCGCGCCAAAAGCGATTTTGTACGGGAAACGATGCCTCGCGGCACTGCGCTTTTAAGAAGCAGTAACCACGCATTATGTCTCGGAACATTACCGTCTGATGCGAGAAGCCTATCCAGCGTCTCGTGGCATTCCAAATCGAGTGCTGACTCATGGTCGAGCAGTATTTTATAGTTTATTTCGTCTTCCCATTCGTATTGGACCAAGAAGAGGTGATGATGCGTAATATGAAACCGCTTCCAATGTTTATCTGTTACCGCCAATCTGTGGAAAAGTTGCCCAAATTGGGGATTTTTCTCATTTTTTCGTAGCATCAAACAGTCATCGACCAAGTTGACGACCCAGTTGTGATAGTGCCACCCGTAGATTCGCTCCCCTATTTCAGACGGCGTTTCGATGTAGCCACGAGATGCGACACGCGTTAATTCGGCGATGAATCGCTTCGGATCTTTGACGTGTTCCAATACATGCGAGCAGATGACATAATCAAATGCCTGATCTGCGAACGGTAGGAACTCTCCATCCGCTTCCACCATCGGACGGTCGGTAATGATTGCGCCGCCGCGTTGTTCGTCATCGCCTATGAATTTATCGCACAAGACATCCGAACGTGCCTTCGGGTTGTGACCGCTCCCTATCTCTAAGACAAAATCGTTCGGACAGATGTTCATTTCTCTACAACCATCGTAATATAAGGACTCAGATACGGAAACGTGCCAGCGATGATTCTGCCCTTTATGCCAAATCCGACAGCCTTTTTGATTATCGTGAACCCGTGTGATCGGAAAAATTGAGCGAGATCGATCGGGCTGGCGTAGTATGCGCTGTCTGAATCACCACCGATAGCATCTGCTTGTAAATCGGGTTCGCGGTAAATGAAATGTGGCGATTTGGTGGAGAACCGTTTTGTTAGATAGAGCCGACAGTTTCGCGTGAATTGCTGCAACGCTTGCCGCTTCGTCTCGCCCCAAACAGGTCTACCGGGTTTGCCGGACATCAGGCTGAGCCAATCCAGCAGCGGGATTAGGGGTGAACAGAGGTTCGGTCCAGAGATCACAATGCGCCCGCCTTTGCACACCACGCGTATCATCTCGTTTAAGGCTGTCTCGACATCGGGCAGATGTTCGACGAGTTCGTTTGAACAGATAATATCGAAAGACTCACTTTCAAAAGGGAGTTCCATCACGTCACAGACTTGGTATCGGAGCCGCGGATTTTCCCAGTCTTGTGCTTCTTCAAGAAAGAGCGGAGAAATATCGGTGCCGACGACATCGAAATCTGCCTGATTAAGGAGCCGCGCGGAGATACCGTTCCCGCATCCGAGGTCGAGTATCTTAGAACGCGGAGGTGCGTAACGGATTACCAATTCTACGTAGTGTCGGAGGTAGGCTTCATCGTGTGCAGCCAAAAGGTTTTTATAGGTTTCCGATGTTTCGTAGAATTCGCGCATCCGTTGGCGGATTGGCGATGATGTTTCAGGCATCGACGTTTCCATCATATCGTCCAGTTTCCAAGGATATTATATACGTTTGGTGGCACGGTGACAAGAATATCCGTTACGAGCGGAGCGTATTCCACGGTGCTTCGTCATAAACATCAATGAGTTGGTATCCCTCTGAGCCTTTAGAAGGACTCAAGGTTACAAACAACTTTGCGGACTCCGAAGAGACGTTGAACGAGGCGTGAACCATGTCCGCTGGGATAAAAACGGAGTCGCCTGCATTTAGCGTCTGTTTCTTATCTTCGAGCCACTGCTCAACGCTGCCCTCTATAACGTAGATAACCTCTTCTTGGTCGGGATGTTTATGGAAGTCGTGTCCATAACCGGGAGAAAGGCTAACTTCCATAGCGACGATGTCTTTCGCACCGGTGCTCTCTGGTCGGCTGAGCCAACCGATTGTGCCCCAGTCGAGTTCGTCTCGTTCTACGGTGGCTGATGCAATAAATTTTCCATTCATGACGTTATGGATTCTCCTTTTTGCTATAAATAGGTGTATGCGCGCTTGAACACCATAGGATTTGAACATCCACAAGTATCAGAAGCGCGCATACGGACAGGTTTTATCGTGAAGTTTTCTTCAGATGTCCCCAGGTCGTGGCGAGTTTCTGTTCTGGGTCCACTGGGAAAAGCTCGAAATGGCCGCTTTCCATCTGCTCGATAATCTCTTCCTCGCTGAGGGCGCGGTTCCAGATCCGAACTTCGTCAATAAGTCCGAGGAATTCTCGATTGCCTTCATGTGTTTTTCCAACGAAGAGCTCAGCAGTGTCTGCTTTACCCGGAGGTGCGTTTTTGCCACCGAATTCGCCAGCCAATTCGCCGTTTACCCAATATCGGTGTGTTGTGCCATCATCAACCTGTGCAACAACATGCGCCCATTCGTTTAATGGAACCTTCTTGTTACAAACACTACCGCTACCGTTAACACTGAGATGTAAACATTCGCTTGGAGATTCGGTGTAGAAACTGTAGGAGCGCGGGTTGTTGCTTTTCGCAACAATACCTTGCCACCGCTGTCCACCGGGTCCCTGATGGCGTTCGGTATTAATCCAAGCCATGACGGTAACGCTTTCATCAACAGTGAGGATATCCTCGTGGGGGACTGTAACCCAGTCGCTTGTACCGTTGAGTTCGAGGGCGTTGCCGAATTTACCTTCAGCAAGTTTAGCGTCCCCGACCAACTCACCGTGGTTTTCATATTGTGAATGGTCGATGGCGTTTTTACCGTCAAGTTCATCAAAAGAGAAGTAGAGGACGAGTGAATCCTCTGGTTCGTTTGCGCCATAAGCAAAAGATGCAGCAAACGTGATTAGGGTTAGTATGATAAATAGGTTCCTCATTTTTACCTCCATGTAGCATAGGAGACCGTTGGTTTCCTGTGCCTTATCCACGTAGTATAGGAGACCGTTGGTTTCCTGTGCCTTATCTATGTAGCATAGGCTGTTAGCCTGTGCAGTATTTATATTACGTTAATCTATTGGAACAATTTCTCCGCCTTCAACTGCGATAAACCTCCGGTTGACAGGGAGAAGTGTTCCTCGGTCAATGTGTCCGTTGGTCCAGCGAATCTCAAGGAGATCAATCTGTTCCGCTTTGCCAACGCCAAAATGGGCGCGTAGATCGTGGAAGGAGAGATAACTCCCGCCACTTTGCACCTCCCGATATTGAACATGTGTGCCAGTTACGACCTTAATTCTTGCACCAATCCCAGAGCGGTTGCTTTTTTGTCCAACAGCCTGAACTTGTATCCAATTGTTTCGGTTACCGACTGCATTTTGAAGCAAGTCTGGACGCTGGTTGCAATTGGTAACGAGGATATCCAGGTCCCCATCGTTATCGTAATCGCCGATAGCAGCACCACGACTGACTTTTTTCAGTGCTAAACCGTCGGTCTCCACTGAAGTCATGCGATCATGATCATCGGGATGGCGTGCTTCAGCAGACGTGATATTGGCGAACGTGCCGTCGCCCAAATTTCTAAATAACAGATTCCTTTGCGGATAGGTTACATGTTTCTCAAGGACATTGATGTTATCCATCAGGTGTCCGTTGGCGACAAAGATGTCTTGGTATCCATCGTTATCGTAATCAAAGAACCGAATGCCCCATCCTAAATAGCCGTGTGTTACTTCTGCTATGCCTGAAGTAATGGTATTGTCGGTAAAGAAGGAGTTATCGTGATTGCGATAAACGGTATTGGTCTCTGTCTGGTAATTGCTGACGGTGAGGTCGAGCTTCCCGTCATTGTCATAGTCACCGAAGTCCGTCCCCATACCGCTTTCTTCTTTCCCCATATCATTATAGCATACACCTGAGATTAATGCAACCTCTAAAAAATTACCGGCACCGGTGTTTTGGAATAGGAAGTTCGGGTCTTGGTCGTTGGCGACGTAGAGGTCAATGTTCCCATCGGCATCATAATCACCAAAGGTTACGCCTAACGCGTGTTGAGGGATCAGGTCTGTCGGACGGTATAACGTTGAGGCATCAGTGAATGTGCCGTCTCCATTATTCTTGTAAAAAGTATCGTGAACCGCGGGATATGCGTGCGGTCCGCAATAGACATGGACACCACGTTCTTCGCAACGGATGTCGTTCTCTGTGGCATATTCGGCATAGTTCGCCACATACAAATCTAAATGTCCATCGTTATTGACATCAGCGAAGGCGCAACTGGTCCCCCAGTTTGGGTTACCGACTTTGGCGTGTGTCGTTACATCAGTAAAAGTCCCATCCCCGTTGTTTTGGTAGAGCTGGTCTGTACCGAAGTTGGTGACGTAGAGATCCAAGTCGCCATCATTGTCATAATCGCCGACGGTGGCGCCGGTGCCGTAGGCGGTACTCCCAACGCCTGCCGCTTCTGTGACATCTGTAAAAGTGTTATCCCCGTTGTTTCGGTAGAGGACGTTAGACGGAGTCTTGTTTTGGGCGTTGCCTGTCTGGATTGCGCCGTTGACGAGGTAGATGTCGAGGTCACCGTCGCCATCATAATCGAAAAACCCGCCACCGGATCCGAGGAATTCATTGAAAAGTCTTAAACCGCTCCTACCATCGGTGTGTTCAAAGGTTAACCCCGCAGATTCCGTAACATCAATGAAAATTGGGTCTGCGAATACGGCAGTGTAATATAGGGGGCTTATAACCGTTGCTATAAGTGCGAATCTGAAAAGGCGATAGAAATTGTGATTGCGGATGTTTTTTGGCATAGAGGTAAGTTTATCGCGTTGTTTGCGACGATCGTTTTAGACGTTCCAAGTCGTGTAAAGCTTTCCGAGCCTCGTTATCGTTAGGTTCAATTTTTGTGATCTGTTGATAGACATCAATTGCCTTTTGAATGTGCCCTTGCTGCGTGTAAATTTCGGCTAAACCGTGATATGCCAAGCTCAGTTGTGGCATCTGCTTTATAGCGGTTTGCAGATGCGATTCTGCTTTGTCAAACGCCTTTGATTGGGTATAGAGCCACCCCAATCGAACGTGTGCTTCTACAGCGTTTGGGTTGAGTTCAAGGACTTTCTGGAAGAAAGGAATCGCGCGCTCGGACAGATTGAGATTCATGTAAAGCCGCCCCAACTTATCATACCCGACTGTCAGGTGCGGATGCAACCGAATCAGTGCTTGATAAGTCGCAACGGCTGCGGAGATATGCTTATGCGCCAGATGGATGTCTGCTAATTCCAACCGGAGGGTCGTGTTCAGTGGCTCTTCTGCCAAAGCACTTTCAATGGCGTAGGTTCGGTCATAGTAGGCTTTCATCTGATGGAATAGTTTAAGGTGTTCCGTTGCTGCTGACGTGTCGCCAAGCAGTCGGTATGCCTTGGCAAGGTTATAGTAGGCACTCTGAACGTAAGGTTTTTTCTCAATGGCAGTCTGATAGTATGCCACAGCTTGCTGCGGTTCGTTCCGCATGAGTGCAATTAAGCCGAGCCATTCATAAACTTCTGGGAAATCGGGGTTCCGCGCGAGGGTCCGCTTGAATGCGGCGAGAGCTGCGTCGAATTTTGCCTGATGTGTGTAGATGTAGCCGAGCCGGTAGTGTGTATCCGCGTCTGCCGGGGATCTCTCAACGGCTTCTTTCGCGTGCTGTTCTGCGATGTCTAATTTGCTCTGTTTACAATAGATTTCTGCCAGCGCGAGGTGTGTTAATCCGTGAATCCTTTCCTTTGCTGCGGTCGGGACATTTTTTAAGTCTGCGGATGCTGTAAAAATCTGGTTAAACGTCTCAATGGCTAATTCTAATTCATCTTGCAATTTATAGACGTTTGCGAGTTGGAAAAGTGCGTCTACGTTTGTCGGTTGCTGTGATAGAATCGACTTAAAGGTATCTACCGCCTGTGGATAGAGTCGCAATTTGACGTATTCCACGCCTTCTTGGAATGCCGAAGTCGTTTCAGTGCTACTCACAGACGGGATAAGCGATAAAAGCACCGTGAGAATTAAAACCCCACAGACGCGCTTTGCAAACATCTGATGGTGTTTACGACCTGCGTCCATGCTGATTTTCCTCAATCAGATTGCGGTTGTTTGTGCACTATGTCCTGAATCCAAGACAGTGCCGCCATGCTCGACGACCAGCCGATAGAAGTCACCGCGAGCAGAGCGACCTGTTGCAATTCTTCTGGCGTGATCCCTTCTCGGAGTGCGCGCCGTGTATGCGAATGCACCGCACCTTCAGACTTTGCACCGATCGCCAATGCGAGTTTGGCAAGCCTCACTGTTTTAGGTTCAAGGGGTCCGGCGGTGCCGCACGCTTCCCCCAGCGCCTGATACGCTTTCCAGACTTCGGGGTATTCTTCAATGACATCTTGAAGAAAATCTGGTAATTTATCATTCATCAAAAATTCTCCGCGTCAGTTTGTTATCCGTTTTTTTCTTTTTCTTTTTGTGGCGGCTCTGTTTCTTGTTGTGCTGTCGTTTCGGTTTCATCCGGCTGTTCTTCATTGAGTCCGGCTTTAAAGTTAGTAATACTTTTGCCGAGCCCTTTCGCCAAGTCAGGGAGTCGCTTCGCGCCAAACAAGAAGAAGACGATGACTAAGATTATAAGTAATTCTGGGAGTCCAGGCATACCCATTGTGTGTGCCTCCATTTGACATAATTCGTGCACTGAAGTGATGCACGATACATATTAGCGTATATATTATCACAGAAAAAAAAATATGTCCAATAGTATTTGGCGGTCAGCCATCAGCAGTTAACCGCACGCGGTAGGCGCGGTTTGAAACCGCGCCATGCCATAGATATTGATTTGAGAGAAGAGCGGCGTGGTTACTCTTCGGTTTCCACATTAAGGGTGGGCAGTTGGATAAGGGTTCTACTGTTTAGATGGAGATACTTTCGGGAGTGCATAGACCCCCCAGCGGATCTTCACAATCTCGCCGATTTTGGTAAGTCGCTGGAGTTCCTTATGTATCGCCTGCGGGTGTCCGTCAATTGCTGCTGTGATTTCAGCTGCTTTTTTTTCACCATCAGCCAAGAGGGAGAGGGTTTGCTCGCGGAAGGTTACACGGGGTGCGCCGCCCCTGAGTTTCTGCAACACACGGTTCGCCTGCCTTGCGGAGCATCCGAGAATCCGCTCGACTTCCTCTCTGGGGGATTCTACGGTAAGCTGTTCGCGTTCAGTTTCAAAACGTTCACGGACGGCGATCGTTTCAGCGAGTTTGTCGAGTCCGCCAGCGACCTCAAAATCTTCCCAATCAAAAAGCAGCGTTTCAGGTCTATCGGTGATGTCGGGGATTTCGAGGCTACTCACCAATACAATTTTTTTGTTGCTCAAGCGGTTCAATCCTGCAAGTCCCACAATGTATGTGATTAACTCTGCAACGGTCTGTATATATCCTCTCTGGACCCGTTCATCTTTATAGTGTTGGAACTCCGTGTCTGCTTCATAAGAGAGCGGTTCCTCGTCGCTTCCATATAACACTTGTGCCCGCCACCACATGACACCGGGTTCCCAGTGTGGCGTTCCGACAATCCAGACGATGTCTGCGGTTTCAAAAGCCGTCTCTGAATTGCCGAGTTTACGAAATTCTGTTACCAAACAGACATTCTCTTTTTTTGCGACCTCTTTCAGTTGTGGGATAATTGGCTCATGGGTAATGATGGCATGTTTAACACTCGGATCTCTCAGAATTTCCGCACAGATACCGAGAAAAAAGCGTTCCCCCATTTTAGTGAGTCCTATCACGTCCCACGTATTATCGTAGTCCAACAGTGTTCTTAGCGTATGGACCCCTGACCGAATCTGAAAGAGCTGATTGCCCGCGACCCAAGGTGCCGAGTTGATATGAATGAATTCGATCTCTTCCGTCGGAAACGCTTTCGGGAGTTGTTGCTCAGACAAAGTTGCCGACATACACACAAACCGTTTTATACTCGGATGTAGCACCGGTGGCACCCAGAATTGTAGAACCTGGTCATACCATATCAAGGGTGCGTCGGCATCCCGCGTGTAATGTGCTAAGAAACGCTTGAGTTGATGCCAGAAGGTCCAGTTCGGGTTCGGGTAGACGCTCGGAAATTCCTGAATCTTCTCGACTGTTCCCATATCCAAGATACCTAATTCAATTGCTTGTTGAATCGACATTGGTATGCTTGTGTCTTCATCAAGCAGAAAGGAATCGAATTGAAAAATGGGGAGTCCCAATGCTGTAAGTTTGTCCGCAGCCTTGCTGTCAAGAGGGATATAAGCCGAAGCACCGCCTTCAAACGCAATCGCAAAACGTGCCAATTTTTCTCCAGTCTCCTCATCAATAACCCCTTGCTTGACGATCTTACCCGGTAAATTGACTTGGCACATCTGGTTAACAATTTCTGCTTCATGTTGTTGAAATGCCCGAACGACTGTGCGAATGCGCCTAACAACAAAATCGCCAATTTCACTTTCGATTTCCAATGTGTTCAGTAAGGCACGTGCGAAGTTTCCTAACGCATGCCCTTGCCAGTTTACACACCATTCTTCTAATTTTTTCCGCGACATACTACAATCCAGAAACAATCCGTCCGTTTTCACTGAACTGACAATACAAAGACGTTCCGTGTCATTAAGGGGTTCAAGGATTTTTTCTGAGACTGCCAATTGTTGTGGATCCACAAACGTTCGCTCGAACCCAAATAGTTGTGTCTTGGCGCGTTGGAGCGTAGCAGGCTGCGAGAGATAACCCCGCTCTTGGCACGTTGTATAGACGGGACACTCTGGACAGAGGGTTTCACTTGCATTTACCCCCTTCGCTACCAATGCTAAGAACCGCTCTGGATCCTCACAGACGTTCCCGAGTTGAAAAGGATTTGCCATGCGTTCTTCAACGGGTATCTCTTTGACCTGATCCCATAAGAAACGGACATGTCGCCAGCGGGCAAGCGATGGTAGGTTTTGCCTTTGGAAGTGCTCTACCGCTTCTGTTACGATTGGAAAACTCGTGCTGTAAGCGACTACGCCGTTTTTCAGGAGCTGTGATTCTATTTCATAGTTGCTCCTTGTGTCCGTCTCGGCAAGAAGTCCAACAACGCGCTTGTCGGTCTCAAAGACCCGCTTTATCTGACCGATGCTCTTTTCGAGAGGTTCATAAACTTTCTCAGAGGCTTCTATCTTTTGCAGCACTGGCGATGGACGTTTTATCGCCAATGGACTGAGTGTGCCTTCTTGCACCGCAATCACTGTATCAGAAACAGGGGGTTCCGTATTGATCGGTGGCAGAATGCCCGTGTCGTTCCAGACATCTGTGATTAGCGTGTCTTCCGTCGGGAGCCCAAGATCCGACGTAGACGCACGTATCCACGCCGTTTCATCGTGCTCCCATAACGCCACGTCTCTGTCGCTACCCTCACGATCACGCTGCCTCCAATAATGCGTATCGTTTTCTCCACCAATATAAGAAAACCCGCGCTTCAAAAACGCCTCTTTTGCGAGATCCAACTTATGCGAACCCAAGGACGGTAGGGAAGTGATAACAGTTGGGGCGGTAGGTTTCAAGCTTTCTTCTCCAAGTGGATTAGGGGCGTGCAGTTCCGTTCGGAGGGTATCAATAGCGGTAAAGAGGATCTCTTTAGCAATCACTGGCGGGTTTAACAGGTCGCCCAATAAAATCTCACAGCGCGCATCCCATGGACTGTGTCCGGCTTCTCCAAGGATTTCAAGATACACGTCTCGCCGATATAGGTTTTCCGACATCAGCGTGTCCTTGTAGATATACAACCTTGATGCCTCGGTATTTGGATGGAGATAATCCGGGATTCTGCAGGAGAGGCGTAACCCGCCTGTTGCCGTCATCGTCAATAGTGGGTTGGCAACAATATTGACGAGCGTCTCAATACAAGCAAGGACGGCATCCGGTGCCGCACAGATCGCTTCATATTTAAACTCAAGGTCGTGCCATCGCGCACCATCGCGTTCGGAGGGGACACCGGTATACACATGGATTCCCCACGATGTATGCCACAATCTCATGTTCCAGTCCATCATTCTTTGACGGTTTAAAAAACGTTCACCGCCAAAAGATTGTGGAACACGCTCGTGTCCAGGTTTACCTCCGAGCGGCATAAAGGAGATTCCCGCTGTCTCTAAGTCGTAGAGCGTCACGGGATACCGCTGGGCACAATAGACGGTGAAATGGTGAAAGAGCCCCTTGTAGACTGAAGGGGTTATGACCGTTTTTTTCTGTTGAAGTGGGTTCTTGTGTCGTTGATGGCAGCGTTGAATAATATCTTTTAATGAATTCATCGTTTAGTCTGTTTTCGCTATAGTTCGGACAATTTAGGTGATATTTCGGAAGCATTGTCAAGTATGTGTTTTATCTGGCGCGAAAAATTGTGTGATACATAATACCACAAATATTTCTCTTATTCAAGTGTATGTGATTTATGACTCAGAGCCATCAGTTTTAAATATTTACTTTAGCTATGTGAATATAATTTCCCTGTAGGCGCGAGTGTTTTTGCTTGGGTGTTTCCCCGCGCTCGCGATCTTCCGCTCAAACTGCTCAAAAAACGCCCTAATTTATGATCTAAGTTGGAACCTTCAAGGCGTGTCGCATTCATAGTAACCCAACGTGAGTTCTACTTGATTAGGACTTACGCAATTTTCTTACAGGTCGCTACGACTACACGCCGCTGTCGAGGTTTAAAACCTCGACAGCGAGGCAGCTGCGTAAGTCCTATTGATAATTTAGAAGCATCTGACACGATATATTGTGGTGATTATACATTTACTGCTTCATGTTGCAGATACGCCAGTGAGGTGCTATGTCTGTAGAAAACTTTTTGCATATTTAATTTGACTTTTATAACTTGAAAACGGTATAATTATAAGTAATAAGTAAATTAATATATAATTTATTATATTTAATTTTTTTGTCTTAATACTTAATTTATGAAATTTGGACAATTTTTGCCGATTTCGCGTTGTGAATTCAAGCATGTCTCTATTTTTTTTGTAAATTTTGACGCTCCCCCGTCAAATCCCCATGCTTTAACTTGCGGGATGTAGACGGCGAAGACCCTGATAGAAAATATATTTGAAAATCTAATCATAATGTGGTATAATATACTATACACTATAATATAAAGGTAAGATATTATGCCTCTCGAAATCGCTAATAAGAAACGTAATTACAAAACAAGCAACAAGACAATCTATAGTTGTCAATATCACGTGATTTGGTGTACCAAGTATCGTCGTAAGGTTTTAGATACACAGATACAAGGTCGCCTAAAACAACTCATACGAGAAAAACAGGACGCGTATGAATATCAAATCTGCGAGGTTGAAACTCAACCTGAACATGTCCATTTGCTAATAGAAATACCGCCAATACATTCTATTGATAAAATCGTTGGCAAAATCAAAGCCTATACCGCTAAAGTTTTGCGAGAAGAATATCCTTCATTGAAAAGTCGTTTACCCTCTCTGTGGACACGTTCAAAATTTGTAAGTTCTTGTGGAGGTGTAACGCTCCAAGTTATGAAGGACTATATTGAGAGTCAAAGCGGACAATGAGAAAAGCCAGCAAGTTCAAACTTCAGAATCAATCTAACATCGTCAAAATCGGCAATATGCTTGACGATATGTGGCAGATACACCTGCATATCATGCTTTTACAGCGTAGGTATTATCGGATGTTCGGTAAAAACCTGTCCGCATCTCGGATCAACAAACATATTGCGAAACTCAAGAAGCGGACAAAACCACATTGGGCAGACTTGCCGAGTCAAGTTGTGCAAGACGTTGTATTACGTTATGGTAAATCACAGGACGCTTTCTTTGAAAATATAGAAGACCGCAAAGCAGGTTTGACGACCCGTAAAGTGGGTAGACCGAAAATCAAACCGCGGCATAAGTATAACTCTATGACGTTCACACAAGCGGGTTACACACTTGAAGATAATCGTATCAAAATCAACTGCATAGATACGTGGTTCTCCTTCCACAAACACCGTGAAATCAACGGGACAATCAAGACGATCACACTCAAACGTGACAGGTGCGGTGACTATTGGATATGCTTTTCGTGCGAGAATGTTGATGATTGCGAACCGAAACCCAAGACGGGTAAGAGCGCAGGGTTTGATTACGGGAACAAAACATTCCTTACAAGCGACGAAGGCACTGAGATAGAATCCCCGCAGTTTTTCAAACAATCACTGAAAACGTTGTGATCCCTGAGCAAAGCCCTGAGTCGTAAAGTCAAAGGTTCTAACAACTATTATCGTGCGTGTCGTGCTTTAGCAAGGCACCACAGAAAAGTCGCCCGCCAAAGAGCAGATTGGCAATGGAAACTTGCCACCCAACTTTGCACGGAGTTTGATATACTCTGTTTAGAAACCCTGAACCTTGACGGCATGAAACGCCTTTGGGGACGCAAAGTTTCTGACCATGTCTTCTACCAATTTCTGCGGATATTGGAACAGAAGTGTGCAAAGCACGGTAAAAAACTTGTGAAAATCAGTCAATGGACAGCAACAACAAAACCTTGCAGTGATTGTGGATACCATAATCAAGACCTCTCTCTTTCAGATAGACAGTGGACATGTCCCGAATGTGGCTCACATCACGACAGAGACATAAACGCTGCTATCAACATCAAACGGGCAGGCTTGGCTGCCTAAAGTGGAGCGACAGTAAGACGGTGGACTCTCAGAGAAAACCGCAGTCGCTATGAAGCACAAGCCCCTACCTTTAGGTAGTGGGTACCTATGACCTTACAATTATGGAGAATGTGTCCCCACCTATTATTCTGAAATCAGCACCGATGCAGGAAATTTATCGGTTGGTGGAGCAGGTCGCGCCGACAAAAGGGGCTGTTCTTATAACCGGGGAGACCGGAGTTGGCAAAGAAATTATTGCCTGTAAGATCCATGATTCCAGTCCTCGAAAGGACAAGCCGTTTAAAGCCATCAACTGCAGCGCGTTGCCTGACAGTGGGCTTTTGCGAAGCGAACTCTTTGGCCACGAGAAGGGCGCGTTTACGGGGGCAATGTATCGGCGCATAGGTCTGTTTGAACAGGCAGATGCTGGAACGTTGTTTCTTGATGAAATAGGTGATATGAATCCGGAGGTGCAAGCAATGCTCCTTCGGGTGTTAGAGACCCAAGAATTCACGAGACTCGGTGGAAACAGGACGGTCAAAGTAGATGTCCGCGTTATCACAGCCACAAACAAATGTCTTGAAACAGCCCTTAAAAATGACGGATTCAGGGAAGATCTTTACTATCGTCTCAACCGCTTTCATATTCATATACCGCCTTTACGAGAGCGTCGCGATGATATTCTGCCTTTGGTAGATACTTTTATTACCGAATTCAGTGCTGAACATGGCAAATACATTACCGGAATAACCTCTGAAGCGCGCAATTTGTTGAAACATGCGGCGTTACCCGGCAACGTCCGTCAACTCAAAAATGCAATAGATAGAGCGATCATCGCCACCAAAACCGATGAACTGACACTTGAGGATTTGCCAGCAGATGTTGCAATCGCGTCGAAGGCGGCACTATCCTCAGCACCATTAGACTTCGACGTACATGTTCCTGTTCCAGCAAAGCTTTATCAAATCCTTACGCAAATCTCTGTGACGGAGTTTATCTTGATTTTTACGGGAATGTCGAGTGCTGCCTGGTGTATGCTACCGGAGAAGACACAGCGCGCCGTTATTCGCGAAGCATCGTTTCAATTATCAATGCTTTTAGGTGGACATCGGGATACAATTCGGATAGAGGGTATGGATCGGAACCAAATTTTAGCAGAAGTTGCTCGGCGACGGATAGAAGAATGTGGTTCCCCTACGAAGGCAGCGGCTTCCTTAGGTATAGATCGCCGGACACTTAAGACGTACACGGAAGAGAGCAGATTGAACGAGTGAGGATTTGGCTTTTATCCTGTGGGTTTCCGCATTAAGGGTGGGACCTACTGCTCAGATGGAGATACTTTTGGGAGGGCATAGACACCCCAGCGGACTTTCACGATCTCACCAATTTTAGCAAGCCTTCTAAGTTCGTGATGTATCGCTGCGGGGTTTCCGTCAATAGATGCAATCACTTCAGCGGCTTTTTTCTCACCGTCAGCGAGGAGAGACAGGATCTGTTCGCGGAAGGTTACACGTGGCATCCCACCTCTAAGCTTTTGCAACACACGGTTCGCTTGCCTTGACGAGCATCCCAAAATGCGTTCTACCTCTTCCCTGCTGGAATCAACGGTGAGTTGGTCCCGCTCTGTTTCAAAACGTTGGCGTGTCGCTATAACCTCAGGAAGTTTGTCGAGTCCACCAGCGACCTCAAAATCTTCCCAATCAAAGAGAAGGGTTTCAGGTCTATCGGTGAAGTCTGGGATTTTGAGACTACTAATTAGCACAACCTTTTTACCGCGCCAGCGGTTCAATCCTGCACGTCCTATAGTCGCTGTGATTAATTCTGCAACGGTCTGTGTATAAATTCTCTGGACCCGTTTATCTTTATAGTGTTGGAACTCGGTGTCTGCTTCATAAGAGAGCGGTTCCTCATCGTTTCCGAACGAGATTTGTGCACGCAGCCATATAATACCCGGTTCCCAGTGTGGCGTACCGACGATCCAAACGATGTCTGCCGCTTCAAGAGCGGACTCCAAATTGTATAGGTCTTTGAATTCCGCCAGCAAACAGACGTTCTCTTTTTCGGCGACATCTTTCAGTTGTTCAATCGCTGGGTTATAAGTAATAATAGCATGTTGAACATTCGGGTCCCTCTCAATTTCTGCGCAGATACCGAGAAAAAAGCGTTCTCCCATTTTAGACAGTCCAATAACGTCCCAGGTGCTGTCGTAGTCTAACAGTGTTTTTTGTGTGTGGATACCCGTCCTAATCTGAAATGCCTGATTTCCTTCGATCCACGGTGTCGGGTTGATATGAATAAATTCGCTCTCTTCACTTGGAAACGCTTTATGGAGGTCTTGCGCGGACACCGTTGCTGACATAAACAAAAGCCGTTTTATGCTCGGATGCAGCACCGGTGGCACCCAGAATTGTAGGACCTGGTCATACCATGTCAACGGTGCGTCGGCATTCCGCGTGTAATGTGCTAAGAACCGCTTGAGTTGATGCCAAAACGTCCAGTCTGGATTCCGATAGACGCTCGGGAATTCTTGGATCTTCTCTATTGTCTGCATATCCAGGATACCTAATCCGATAGCTTGTTCAATTGACATCGGTATTTCCATGTCTTGGTCAAGCTCAAAGAATTTGAGTTCAAAAACCGGCAGTCCCTTCGCTGTGAGCCTATCCGCAGCGTCCCTGTTGAGAGGTATGTGTGCCGAAACATCACCTTCAAATGCAATCGCAAAACGTGCTAATTCTTCACCAGTCTTGTCATCAACAACACCTCGCGCAATGACTTTGCCCGGCACGTTCACTTGGCGCATCTGTCTAACGATTTCTGTTTCATGCTGTTGAAACGCCTGCATCACGATGCGGAGCCGTTTGACAATAATATCATCAGGTTCGCTTTCGGTTTCTAATGCGTTCAGTAAGGCGTGTGCGAAGTTCCCTAACGCGTTTCCTTGCCAGTTTACACACCATTCTTCTAATTTTTTCCGCGACATACTACAATCCAAAAACAATCCGTCCATTCTTATCGAACTGACAACACAAAGGCGTTCCCTTTCACTGATGGGTTCAAGGATTTTTTCTGAGACTGCCAATTCTTGAGGATCCACAAACGTTCGCTCGAACCCAAATAGTTGTGTCTTGGCGCGTTGGAGCGTAGCAGGCTGCGAGAGATAACCCCGCTCTTGGCATTCTGTATAAACAGGACACTCTGGACAGAGGGTTTCACTTGCATTTACCCCTTTCGCTACCAATGCTAAGAACCGCTCTGGATCCTCACAGACATTCCCGTGTTGAAAAGGGTTCGCCATGCGTTCCGCAACGGGTATCTCTTTCACCTGACCCCATCGAAAACTCACATGTCTCCAACGGGCGACCGGTGGTAAGTTTTGCCTTTGGAAGTGTTCTACCGCTTCTTCCACGATTGGGTACGCTGCGCTAAAAGCGACTGCGCCGCTTTTCAGGAGATGTGATTCCACTTCATAGTTGCTCCTTGTGTCCGTTTCGGCAACAAGTCCAATAATGCGCTTATCGGTCTCAAAGACTCGCTGTATCTGAGCGATATTCTTTTCCAAGGGTTCATAAACTTTCTCAGTGTCTTCCGATTTTTGCAGCACTGGGGATTGACGTTTTATCGTTAATGGACTGAGTTTTCCTTCCCGCACTGCAAGCATTTCCTCGGACACAGACAAGCCCGTCGTCGGGATCGGTGGCAGAATACCGGTATCGTCCCAGACATCTGTGACGAGTGTATCTTCAGTGGGCAGCCCGACATCGGATGTAGACGCACGCATCCACACAGTGTCATGGCGCTCCCACAGCGACACGTTTGTGACACCATCCGTATTAGTATCCTGAGTCCAGTGATGCTGATCATTGTCTTCTCGGAGATAAGAAAACCCACGCTTCAAAAACGCCTCTTTTGCGAGATCCAACTTATGCGAACCGAGGAACGGTGGTGAAGTAATAACCGTTTGCGGACTGGGTTTCAGGTTTTCCGTTTCAATCGGTTCAGGGTCGTGGAGTTCTTCGCGGAGCGCATCAATAGATGCAAGGAGAATCTCCTTTGAAATGACAGGCGGATTTAACAGATCCCCAAGCAGGGTTTCATAGCGTGCATCCCAAGGACTGTGTCCGTCTTCCCCGAGGATTTCGAGATAAACGTTTCGCTGGTGTGGATTTTCTGGCGTGGGAGTCTGCTTATAGATATACAGTCGCGCGTCTTCAGTATTTGGATGGAGATAATGTGGAACTCGGCAAGAGAATCGCAACCCGCCGGATTTTGTCAGCACCAACAGCGGATTCGCAACAACGCTGACGAGCGTCTCAATACAAGCAAGGACTGCATCGGGTGCGGCACAGATAGCTTCGTATTTGAATTCTATATCGTGCCAGCGGGTACCGTTTCTTTCGGACGGGATACCCGTATACACCTGAATACCCCACGATGTACGCCAGTGTCTGATCTCCCAGTCTTCTATCCCTTGGCGGCTTAGGAAACGTTCACCGCCGAAAGCGCGTGGGACGCGATCGTAATCAGGGGCACCTCCGACCGGCATAAAGGAGATATCCGCTTGCTCCAAGTCGTGGAGTCTTACCGGATATCTGTGCGCGCAATAGACCGTGAAGTGGTAAAGAAGCCCCTTATAGGTCGCAGGCGTTACAACTGTCTTTTTCTGCCGAAGCGGCTTTTTGTGTCGTTGATGACAACGTTGAATAATATCTATTAGGGTATTCATGGTTATTTACTTACTATTGACCAAAGTTTAGACAAGTAAAATTTCAGGGCATTGTTAGTGATCTGAACCTATTGTAATAAATATAGGTCAAGAAATCATTATATTACAAATTCGCCGCAAAGTCAAGTTTTGATGACTTCGGCAATTTCACCTGATAACTGGGAACTGAAATCTACCATAAATGACCTATCCGAAATAAAATGTAATTGACAGGCGGCTTCAGACATGCTATAATTTAAGGGTGCCTTGCAGATGAAGCTAATAACGGATCGTTTTGACACGATAACCGCGAAGGAGTTGGATTATGAATAGGGTGCTGGTCAGCGATTTGCTGTCACAGCAAGGTTTAGATGTTCTGACGGAAAGTGGCGATTTTGAGGTGGATGTCATCCTCGATCTCTCGCCTGAGAAACTGTTGGACCGAATTGCTGACTACAACGCGCTGCTGATCAGAAGTGCAACGAAGGTAACCGCGGCGGTTATTGACGCAGCGACGCAACTAAAGGTCATTGGACGTGCTGGCGTTGGTGTCGATAACATTGACGTGCAAGCAGCAACACGCAACGGTATCTTGGTCGTCAACACGCCAACGGGTAATACGATTGCGGCGGCGGAGCATACAATCGCTATGTTATTAGCATTGGCGCGCAATATAGTGCCTGCAGGTATTTCGCTGAGAAACAAAACATGGCAGCGCAACGACTTCATCGGCGTTGAGCTATACGGAAAAGTTTTTGGGACGATTGGGTTAGGACGCATCGGACGCGAGGTGACGCAACGCGTGCAAGCGTTTGGTATGCAGATGATCGCCTACGATCCATATATTTCAGCGAGTGCGGCAGAAAAGATTGGTATCCGGCTTGTTGACCGAGAGACGCTTTTTCAGGAGTCGGATTATATCTCCGTCCATATGCATCTCAACGCTGAAACCTATCATAGCATCGGTAAATCGGAGTTTGCGCTGATGAAACCGCGTTGCCGCTTGATTAACTGCGCTCGTGGTGGTATCATTGACGAAGATGCGCTCTATCACGCCTTGAAAACTGGAGAACTCGCCGGTGCTGCGCTGGATGTCTTTGAAAATGAACCTGCGACGGATACACCACTGTTAGACTTAGAAAATGTCTTAGCACTCCCGCACCTCGGTGCGTCAACATCGGAAGCACAGGAACACGTTGCTATTGAGGTTGCACAACAGGTAAGAAATGCACTCCGTGGTGAACCGGTCGCTAACGCTGTTAATCAACCGAAAATTGATCCGCGGACACTTGATATTTTAGGTCCCTATCTGGAGCTTGCCGAAAAAATTGGTGGTTTTCACGCGCAGATTGTTGAGGGTCAAATATCAGCGATTAAGATCCATTATAACGGGACACTTTTCCAGAAAGAGGATGTCACGCCGGTAACTGTAGCGTTACAGAAAGGGCTTTTGACCCCGGTACTCGCGAATGTGAACTATGTAAACGCGCCATTTCTGATTAAGCAACGCGGGATTTCCGTTACAGAAACAAAGAGCGAATCGGACGCAAATTTTGCGAACTCCGTTGCGATTACCGTTACAACCGATAAGGGCGACGTAGTAATAGAAGGCACCGCTTTCGGGAAAAAAGACATTCGCATTGTCCGTATTGATCAACTTCACATAAACGTGAGACCGACGGGGTATATCCTCCTCATCTATAACAGCGACCAGCCGGGGATGATAGGATTAATGGGGACGATTTTGGGGGAACATAATATTAACATCGCCGATATGACTGTCGGGCGTTCACGCTTATCGGAACTCGCCGTGACGCTTATCAACGTGGATAGTCCTGTGCCTCGGCACGTTTTGCAAACGATTGCTTCGCAAAAGAAAATTGACTTCGTTAAGCAGGTTTTCCTTCCGGGACAGGCAGGCGAAATTGAAGACTTCGCTAACGATGACATGGAAACGCGAGGTTAGAACCGCTGTCGGTACGGATAATCCTACGGGAAAAAGGACAAGAAATTTGGATGCTAAACAGAAAAGCCTATTTATCAATGATGAGATTCCGAAGGCAAAGTTATTTGAAGGCGAGAAACGGGATGTCCATCCCGATAGCAATACCTCGTGGCGTATTTCACCGGAACCGTTCTGGGTTTCCGAAACAGACTTGAGATGGTTTGAAGAACTCGGTCCGCACCTTTTAAATTTCTATCGGGCGTGTAATCTGCTCTATTCGCAGAGTGTACGCGGCATTCAGCCCGCTTGGGTCGCTGAGTACCTGGAAATCGGGAAGCCGGAGACAGTCATCCAGTATGGTCGGATGAACCGTTTTAAGACGCAAGTACCGGGTGTGCTACGTCCGGACATCCTACCGACTGCTGACGGTATGGCAATTACGGAACTTGATTCGATTCCGGGTTTCATCGGCGCGACAGGTTGTCTGGCACGGCTTTATGCACAACTCGGTTATTCTATCATCGGCGGGCGCGACGGGATGGTAAACGGATATGCCGAGATGATTCGTAATTTAGCGAAGAAAGATGACCCGACGCTTGCTATTGTTGTCTCAGATGAATCAGAAGATTATCGGGCGGAGATGGTATGGCTCGCTGATGCGTTGTGTGAAGTTGGGGTGGAGACTCGTGCTGTTAAACCGCACGAAGTCATTTTTACTGAAGACAGACTCCTTGTTGAACACGGCGACGATGAACTATCAGTCGATGTGCTATACCGCTTTTATGAATTATTTGATCTGCCGAATATCCCGAAATCAGAATTGATGTTTTATAGTGCGAAGAAACGCACTATCGTGATGACACCGCCGCCGAAAGCCTATCTGGAAGAGAAGTTATGCCTTGCCCTATTCCACCACCCGACACTCCAACCGTTTTGGAAACGCCAACTTGGTAAGAAAACATACCCGTTCTTGCAAGAAACGATCCCGGAAACATGGATCATTGATGCACGTCCCTTACCACCACATGCGGTTATTCCGAATTTGGAGGTAGAAGGAGGTGCTGTAACAGACTGGCGGCAGCTCGGCTCTGTGACGCAACGGCAACGGGAGTTGGTTATCAAACCGTCGGGTTTTTCTGAACTCGCGTGGGGGAGCCGCGGCGTAGCGATTGGACACGATCTCCCGACAGAAGAGTGGGAAGCGGTTATTGAAAAAAGTCTTGAGAATTTTGAAAGAACACCACACGTTTTACAGCGGTTTCATACTGCGAAACGGGTGCGCATGCAGTATTACGATTTTGACGCAGGCGATATGCAAGAGATGGCGTGTCGTCCACTGCTCCGTCCATATTATTTTGTTGCCGGAGATACGGTTAAGCTTGGCGGTATGCAGGCAGCAGTCTGTCCTGCTGACAAGAAAATTATACACGGTATGGTGGATTCTATTATCGTGCCGTGCGCAGAGATGCAATCAAAGTAATAGGCACACGCCTTATGCGAATACATATAGGAAGGTGATTGATAATGCGATTAAGTGAGAAGCAGCTGGCTCAGTTCCGTAGTAATGGGTATCTTGCTATTGAGGGGTTTTTTAATCCGACTGAAGCAGAAGCCCTCCGAATTGAATTGCAACGGATTTACGACACTGAACTCGAAAACGGGACCGGTATTAATTGTGCTGTGCAATCCGATGGCACAAAGCGAGATAACGCAGGCGAAATGCAAAACCTTCAGGTAATTCCGCTCAATAACCGTAGTGATTTGCACAAAGCGTTGCCCTTTCATCCGAGGGTTGTTTCTGCTGTCCAGCAACTCATCGGTGATGAATTTATGTTGGAATTGGATCAGGCGTTCTGGAAACCGCCGAAAGTCGGTGTTGGTACGAGTTGGCATCAAGACAACGCCTATTTCAAAATCGCGGACCCGTTGCGCGGTACAGCCATGTGGATCGCTATCCACGACGCAAACATTGAGAACGGATGTATGCACGTGATTCCGGGTAGCCATCGGGAGAGTTATGAGCACTATCGCGACCCGCTGAGCGATCATCACATTCGGTGCGACCCACCGGAAGAACGCGCCGTTCCGATTGAGTTAAAGGCAGGTGGCGTGCTTTTCTTCTGCTACGGCGTTGCACACTGTACAAAGTCGAACCTCACTGATAAGGAACGCGCGGGGGTGGCACTTCATTTCCTCCACAACGATTTCGGCGGTAAGGAACTCTGGGAGCGGAACAACACTACCAAACCGATGCTCCGGGGCCCGCTTGCCACGGGTGGCGAAACCGAGTTCGGCGAGAAGTTTGAGGGTAGATGGGAAGAGTTAATGAACGCTGTGCTTGCTGCTGATGTATAGGAGCGACCCTCCGAAGCCGAAAATAACGGATGGTATGGAAAGTTGTACCCCTTCACGTTGAAAAATAAAAATATTGATTTCTCCGCGGGTTTCTGATACAATCTAATCCAGTGAAATTTGAAAATGGTTTCTCATGTTACGTAGCAAGTCAAGAATTTCTACAGGAGGACATATAGATGAAACAGCTATTTAGTTGTGCTGTGCTTATTGCTCTGATGCTTATCATAGCAGGTTATGCCACGGCAGATCTCGCTGAAGGACTTGTTGTTTACTTTACGTTTGACAATGTTAACGGGAAG
Organism: Candidatus Poribacteria bacterium; assembly: GCA_965208735.1. Lineage (GTDB taxonomy): Bacteria > Poribacteria > WGA-4E > WGA-4E > WGA-3G > WGA-3G. The sequence continues at coordinate 684,133 of CBDBPM010000002.1, read as the reverse complement.
ACGATTGTTGATGACTCCGGTAACGGGCTTGACGCGGATATTATTGCCAATACCGATATTGTGAAAGGTAAATATGGGGATGCGATTCGCATTACAAAAGAAGGGGCGGATTGCGTGAATGTACCAGCCGCTGAGGAACTGAAAGTTGAGGGTGAAATCACGATGGCGGCTTGGATCAATCAGGACGCTTGGAACAGTAATGCGCAGTGGTTCGACAAAAACTGCCATAACGGAGGCGAGCACACCTCCTACGGCATCGGTGTTTTCGGCGACGGCGCGAGTTTCAATATGTTTTTAGGCTCGGACGCTAATCGTCAGACCTTGAACAAACCGCACGCGCTGGATGCGAAAACGTGGCATCACGTCGTTGGCACTTATGACGGGGCAACCATGAAAGTCTACGTTGATGGTGAACTTGCAGTTGAACAAGCGCAAAAATTTAACTTCACGGGCACTAATGATCAAGATTTGCGGATCGGATGTTCCAAGGACCGTCCGAATTACACCTTTGAGAACGGTTCTATTGACGAAGCGGCTGTCTGGCGGCGGGCACTCAGCGAAGATGAGATCCAAGAAATAGCAAATGAAGGATTCCTCGCTGTTTCACCGCTTGATAAAACCGCAACGACTTGGGGCAGTCTTAAATCGAGGACTGGCTTGCACTAAATGTTGTCCAGCGCAAACGTTCAATGGCACAGATGTTACTTTGACATCTGTGCCTTCTTAATATGAAGGGGGAGCGAAATGACAAAAATCGGAATTGTCGGTATCGGGTTTATGGGTATGATTCACTACTACGCGATTCAGCGTATTGCGGGTGCCGAGGTCGTTGCCATTTGCACACGAGATCCGAAGAAACTTGCTGGGGACTGGACCGGCATTCAAGGTAATTTTGGACCCCGAGGCGGCATGGAAGATCTCTCAAATGTCCGAAAATATAGTGAAATCGACGAACTTCTTGCCGATGAAGAGGTTGAACTCGTCGATATCTGCCTGCCGACACATCTACACAAGTCCGTTAGCATGGCATCCCTGAAAGCGGGAAAACATACCCTCGTCGAAAAACCGATTTCCATCTCTATTGATGATGCGAATGAACTCGTTGCGCTTGAGAAGCGTATCGGTGTTGAACGAGCGGCAGCAAATCAAAGTCCGTGTTATCTGATGGTAGCACATGTGCTTCCTTTCTTTGCGGAATACGCTTATGCGAAACGGATCGTTGAATCTGGGGAGTACGGTGAACTTCTCGGCGCGCATTTTAAGCGGATTATCTCCAGACCGAGTCAGTCGCGAGATCTTGCTGGTCTTGAGAGGAGCGGCGGTCCGGGTATCGATTTACATATCCACGATACGCATTTCATTCAACTCCTCTGCGGTGTTCCTGATGCCGTGTTCTCACAGGGTAAACGCGCTGGTGAGAACTATGTCGATTACCTGACAACACAGTATATCTACAACGATAAGGAGATCGCTGTCAGTTGTTCTTCTGGTGGGGTCTCGCAACGTGGACGCGCGTTCTCACACGGGTTTGAAATCTTCCTTGAAAAAGCCACACTCCTCTATGACTTTTCGACATTAGCCGGTGAAGCGTCTACAGCAGTGCCGCTGACACTTCTGAACGACGAAGGTGAGGTGGCGCAGGTCGATTTGGGAGATGTTGATCCGATTGATGCCTTCGTGGGTGAACTCCAATACGCTGTTGAGGCGATTGATTGGGAGAGCGAACCGACGGCGTTATCTGGTATTGGCGCGAGAGACGCACTGCTGCTCTGCTATAAAGAGACGGAATCCGTTAAAACGGGTGAGATTGTCCCTATTCGTTAGTCCAATAGTCCGAAATTTCCTCCTACACAATGAACGCTTTCTACTCCGTTAGTAATATTGGCGAACTCTATGTTCCCGTTGAATGTCGAGATGCTGTCTTTGCGCGCGCACGCGTCAAGTTGTTCGCGCATCAGGAGTTAAGGCATCTCAACCGGATTTTCACGCACATTCGGCACGGTGGCGTTGCGGTTGTGGAGGGGCAGTGGGAACAAATTACCACTGTTATGGATTATATTCAACGCCACAAACAGGATTTGATCCAAGAAGCGTCGCATCGGAATTCTAAAAAACGGGATCAGAGAGATTCGCGTGGAAAATCAGCGAGCCATGCCTTGAAAGAAGCCTTAGCGCGACTGATGTGTTGGGCAGATGCTGAGGGTGTCTTACAAGTTGAACCCGCGCCTGTCCTTCCTTATTTATTGGAATTTGCTGGTGAACCGGCGGCAGCGAATCAAGGAAAACCTTTTCTCCTACCTCTCATAAAGATACAACAGATTCAAAGCGCGCTTGCGGAGACTTATCCTATTCGTGCGCTTGATGCCTCGCTTGTCGCTTCGGAAAATGTTCTCGCGCCGCGCTCGCAAGAGACGGTTGCGTGTTTCCAAGAGGCGTTGCAACACGTCCGCCAATCCAATCCTCCTACAATAGTTGCCGACATTGGGTGTGGCAGTGGGTGTTTGACGCTGTTAGCACGTCAAGAATTAGGCGATCAGGCTGAAGTGTATGCATCCGACCTACTCCCCGAAGCGGTGGCGACAACGAAACTGAACATTCAATGCCTCCTGCCAGATTCAGATGCTATAGAAGTCATGCCTGCTGGGGATCTGTTTGATCCCTTTGCTTCCCATCAGTTTGATGTAATTATCTTCAATGCGCCGTGGGTTGTTGCTCGCGTGCGCAACCGTGCTGAACTTGCTATTCACGATGAAAAACAAGGAACGGTGAAACGTTTTTTTGCACAGGTCTCAAATTTCCTGAAGCCTGATGGTACCCTTTTATTGGGTTATGCAGATGCTTCCGGTCCTAAGGCGATTGAGAATCTGGAGGCGATCATTGCGGAGGCTGGTTTTACGGAGGATGCGGTCTTTAAGAGACGGGTAGCGACGCATCGGTCGAAGCGGAAGTGGGAGCAGATTCGGGTGTCCGTTTTACGTCGGACATAGAGGCAGTAAACTTCCCATTTGACCTTGTGGAAAACGGTTTTTATGCCTTGCCCAAATATTGCCTTTTTGGTTGACAAACAACCGGGAAAATGGTATGCTGAGAAAAATTTATCTGTGGAGGTTGTAAACTTGAGCAGAGAAAAAAAATACCCTAACCGAGATGCGCTCCGTCAAGCAAATGATATATACTTAGATACTATGCGTCTTTTTATTAGTCATTATTTGAAGCAGGTTCCGGGGGAAACAGTTGAAGATTTAATTGGGAGTGCATTGGCAGATGAGCAAGCAGACAAATTTTGGGAAAAATTGGATGAGGATAATGATATTGAATCTGCAATTGACTTTAGTTATTTTCCACTAATCGTCAAAAAAAATTGGTTAATTATCCGAAATAGACGAAATTATGGTTTCGCGCAGCGATTCAATGAGGATATGACTGTCCAGAGTATGTTATGGCTGATAAAGGAAGGGCGGAATTCTTGTGAGCATCGCGGTAAAAAAGATTTAGACTCAGAATTTGTTCGGATGAACTTGTTTCTCATTGCTGATGTGCTCGGTAAAATCAACAGACTGGACGAACAACGTGAGGTTGAAGTTATCCGAGACGAGCTCTTTCCTGATACGGCGGAGCACCTCTCGGCGGCGAAGAAACGCTTGAAAGATTTGGAATCAGAGAAGTCAGAAGCGGAAAAACGCTTGGCAGATATGGAGCCAGAAAAGAAGAAATATGAGCAAAAAAACGCAGTGCTTTTAAAACAGGTAGATGACAAAGAGAATCGACGTAAAAAATTAGAGAAGCAACTCAAGAGAGAAAAAAAACTGACCGATAAATATAAGAAAGATATTGCTGGCACGAAACAACGTTTAGAAGCATCCGAAACAGCACAAGCTGAGTATAAAAACCGTCTTGAAACTAAATCAAAAGAACTAAAGCGAACTCATGCAGAATGGAAGGAGACCAAAGAACACCTTGCTGCTGCCCAAGCAGGTGAAAAGGTCGTTGCGGCGCGTCTCAGAGCCGTGCAAAACCTATTCACGGTAGCAGCAATCGGAGCGCAGAAAGTTCAGGAAGTATTTCAAAGCGTATATCCACCTATTGAAACTGATTCTGCTGTCCGAATACTTGACCGACGCGGTGTAGACAAGAAAAATTACCTTTTAGAATTGCTGGAGCAAAAGCAGCCTACTATCATCTATGTCCAAAGTGAAAAGATGGTTGATTTGTTATTGGAACGTGTTGTCCCAGAGAAAGCAGATGTTATCGGAAAGTGTAATGAGCGAACCTCTGAGACAGAAGAAGCAGAGATTTTGGAGAAGCTTGAGAACGGGGAATTAATTGCTGTTGTTTCAAATACAACGTTTTCCGCGTTGGCATCATCGCATTGCATTGAGCATTTTGTTTTTTGTCACCTTGTTCCGAGTTTGGATGAATTTTTCAATCAGTGTGAACCGGTTTTTACATCAGGAAAAAATGCGTATCTGCATCTCATTTACAATGGCAAAAAAGATATTGAAACGCTAAATCAGTGGTTAGTTCAAAAGTATCCAGATAGAGAAGTATTGGTAAAGATGTACCGGGAATTGGAGGGGCTTGTAGAAGTAAACGGTGATTTTATTAAGCCTGAAAAGGTTTATAACAAGGATATAGCAGAATTGGAAATCACAGAACTGGGTATTGAAACGGGTCTTGCTATTTTTGAGGAATTACAATTTCTTGAGCGAAATGAAAGAGGTGTGAAAGTCTTACCTGATCCAGAGAAGCGAGGTTTGGACGAGTCAGAGATTTATTGTGGCGGTGAGGAGCTAAAACAGGGAATAGCAGAGACTCAGGCATTTCAACTTAAGCAGCCGATTGAACAGATTTGGGGAGAAATACAAGAAAAACTGGACGTGGACAGTGAACAGATATTACGCGAAGTTAACACTGATGAGATGTACGCAAGCGTTTCGGAAGTGGAGAATGGTCAGCAACCTAAGGAAACAGTTGAAAACGGCAGCGGAGTGGATGAGGGGGATACTGAAGCGAGTCAGGCATCCAAATCCGCGCGCGCTAACGCTAAAGTGACTGAGGAACAGGTTAGGGAAATCCGATCTCGGAGCGCGGTGGGTGAGTCCTACAGTAAACTTGCAAAAGAATTCGACCTCTCGCCTGCTGGAATCCGGAATATCGTCTTGCGAAATACATGGAAAGATGTGGAGTAGTAATCAAACGGAGGATGCGAATTTTCGATGACCTGTTCGTTAAAAATAGCGAAACCCAACAAACCAAGTGTTCAAGGTGCAAGAATATGTTGGGTTTCACTCGTGTTTTGATGAATTCAGGTTTTTCAATAGATTGAGAATTGTTTTCTCTGTGTGGTTTCTGTCCGTTCCCGTTCAACCTAACCTACGTGCTAATCCTGAGCAATTGAAATCCGCGTTCCGTCCCGTAATTGGTGTTGGTTATCTACAATAACTTGTGTCCCTCTGGCGAGTTGCGAGGTAACCTCGATTTCACCGCTGTAAACGCCTCCGACATTTACCTGTTTCGTGCGTGCCACGTTCCCCTCAACAACGAAAATAGTGCCACTGCCGTTCTGGATATTCAAGACCGAGCGCAACGGAAGCAGTTGAACATTCTTCCGTTCACCAGTCTTGAGAGAGACTGTAATAGCAGTGCCAGGTTTGAGGCTCTTTTTAGAATTCGTTACTGTTGCATGAACGAGCACAGTGTTGTCACTAACTGTTGGGCTGATGAAAGCAACCGTGCCGACGATATTTAGGATACCGGCATCCGTAGAGATCAAGACGAGGTCGCCGTTATTGATGCGCTGTGCGTCTCCAGTGGGCATATTCCAAACCGCTTTGAGCACATCTACTGCAACGACTGTAAACACCGGTTTCCCTATAGCTGACGAGGCGAGTTGCGCATAATCTCCGGTGCTTAGGTGTTGCATTGCGACAACGCCATCAATCGGGGATTTGATAGTCGCATCGCTTAACTGCTCGTGCGCCAACTTCAGTTGTTCCATGGCTTGTGTTACTGCGGCTTTGGCGATATCGATTTCGTGTTCCCAGGACTTTGCTTCGACAAGTTTCTGTGCCGTGTTAAGACTGGCTTGTGCTTGGGTAACCTTCGATTCTGCTGAAGCGATCTCACGTTCCCAACCTCGGCTTTCTACAATCTTCTGAGCGACTGCTAATTCTGCTTTCGCTTTTTCCACGGAAGGGTGTGTTGAATCTGCCGCAAACTGCGCTGCTGTAACCTTCGCTTCCTCTAAACGGGTTTCCGCCAATTTCAAACGTTTGTCTACTGCTTCAAAATTGCTATCACTGATGAGTTGTTTTTCGTGAAGCGACTTATTTCGATCGAGATTCGCTTTAGCGTCATCACGCTCCACTTTCGCGCGTTCCAACGCTTGTTCTGCATTTATTTTAGATTTTTCAATTGTTTCTTTGGCTGCTTGATATGCGATCTCTGCCTGTGTGAGTTGATTGCGGATGCGCATTTCAGCAAGAGAGTTTGTTTCCACAAGTGTCGCGTGTGCTGCCATCAACGACTCTTGTGCAACGGCTAATTGCGATTCAACACGTGCCTGTGCACTGGCTTGCGTCGTTGTCAGTCGGGATTGTGCACTGCTTAATGCGGATTCGGCGCGTATAACAGCAAGTGCAGCTTCTTTTGAGCTGCTCTGTGCAAGCCCATCGCCTTTCGCTACACTTTGTCCTACTTTAGCCTCAATTGAAACAAGTTTGCCCGAAACGTTGGCAAATACTTTAACTTCGGCGTTGGGTTGTAAATGTCCGGTGTAATCCTTTGCAGAGACGAATGTGCCGCGTCTCGGTGTTGTAACGGACACAGTTAACGGTGATGCTGTGTTTTGCGCCACTACGGTGCTAATGCTGAAGCAACAGATGGTGCTGAGGAGCCATAGCAACTGTGTTTTTGAAACATTTTTACTGCTCATCTTTAAGTTTTTCCTTAAAATCCTTTGTGAATTTTCGCATCTTCGGATGGATTACAAATTGACAATACGGCTGCCTTGAATTTAATAGAAAATAGTTTTGGTGATAATCTTCAGCGGGATAGAAGGTGTCAATTGGCGTGATCTCTGTGACAATCGGATCGTCCCACATATCGGATGTATCCATCTCTGCTTTAGATTGTTCGGCGATGCGCTGTTGTTCTTCTGAGTGATAGAAAATTGCGGAACGGTACTGGGTACCGACATCAGCCCCCTGTTGATTTAACGTTGTCGCGTCGTGCGTATGCCAAAGGACTTCCAACAATTCTTCGTAAGAGATAACCGTCGGATCGAATTGTATCTGAACGACTTCAGCATGTCCAGTCATCCCCATACACACGGCTTGATAGTTTGGATTGACAGTAGTGCCACCAGTGTAGCCTGAGACGACCTCGTGAACGCCTTCCAATTGCTGAAAGACTGCCTCAACACACCAAAAACAACCCGCACCGAATGTCGCTGTTTCTAATTGCATCTTTTTGTTAACGGGTTTTCGCACCGTGGCGAACCCGTACTTCTCCTTTTGTGTCTTGTAACGTGGATTTGCTGGCGAGGTTTCTGATCTCGCCTTAAGAGTCGCAAGTTCAGCTCGCTCCTACAGTCACTATGGACGGCGGTAAGGATCATTGAAAGTGTCTATTTATTTTTAGAATTTACCATAAATGGCACTGTAACTTGCAAAAAGCAGGCAGCTGTGGTATATTTGGTTCTATGAAACGCCTTCTCTTCATCCCCATATTTCTCTGCCTGATAGCATGTCAATCAGAGGAACAACGGGCAAAAACATTTGTTGCCCAGTTTGGTGCAACGGATGCTGCTCGCCGTACCGAAGCGTCCAAAGCCTTAATCGCCATAGGTCCCGAGGCGATTGATGCCCTCATCCGAGGATTATCCAATGAAAACCTACAGGTTCGGGAGATGTCGGCGTGGACACTCAGCGAAATCGGGGTCCCTACTGCCCGCGTCGCACCTGCCCTTATTTCAACCCTCGCCGATCCAGATGAAAATATTCGCGTCGTCGGTTCTGTCGCGCTACAGAATTTGGGTGAACCTGCTGTGCCGTATCTCATTGATGCCTTAAAAGCCGAGTCAATGGAGATTCGACTGAATGCCGCTTACGCGTTGGGTGAAATCGGCACACCGCTTGATACAATTCTTCCGGCACTCATTAGCACACTGACGGACCGAGAGTGGAACGTTCGTCGCCTTGTTGTGCGAGCTTTGGTTACGATCGGGACTCCCGCACTTGATTCTTTAATCCAGGCACTTAATTCGGATGATCCTGACCTGCGTCGTATGGCAGAACGCGCTTTAAGCGACATTGGTACCCCACAAGCGCGCCGGGCAATCGCTGAAGCGAAGCGACAAATTCCGTCCGATCGCTGAGACTATTGAGACGAAACTGCTTGTCCCTCAATGCGGAGACACTCATCCCAATAGGCGACAGCGTACGTTTTCACAGGTTCCGGTTGCTGTGTCTGTTCGAGGTACTTTGCAATCCAGTCGAGCAGCTGTTGCCGGAATGATGCTCGGATCTCACCCTCAACATAAGCCAATTGATGAAAATCCTGCCGAGCGTCCTCGTCTAACTGGAAATCAACTTGACGATAAAGCACAAGGTTCGTTATCAATCCGATTGTGAGGTGTTCAATTGGATTCGGAAAAATACTAAGCGGCGGATCCAATGCGAACAGATTATCTAACGGCAGGGCTTTCACGTAATCGCATCGGTTCTCTATGCATGCCAATTGTCGGTCGATCATCTCGACTTCAGCGAAGTGGAGGAGTGGACGTGGTGTATCAGTATCTCTGATTGTTACCTGGAGCATCCGAATGGAGGTCCGATATATCAGCAACGCCTTTAGAAATTCGAGTTCTGCCTGTGTATAGATTTGGATGCCTTCAGTCTCTAAGTCGGTATAAGTGGTGCCAAGCGAGCGTTCCTCATCTCTGCTCGGTGGTAGAATCACGGCATGCTCTAAAAGATGGCGCGCTCTATCCAGCAATTTCTCCATTAACGTGTTACCGATTTGGAAAAACTTAACGATCCGGGTTTTGCGAAGGAGTTGCGCCGCTTTATCCAGATTGCCTTTGCTGCCGTATTCCAATCCAAGACTGGTGAGCGTGAAGGCAGTTTGGATGTGTGTTCGGAGTGCTGATTCGTCGGAGAGGTCTGCTGTCTTCATCGTGATGAGTTTATGCGCAATGGCAGCAATACTTTGGTAGAGTGCATCTGCCTGCTCATGTGGAATACGACCGAAGGTATCACCGTGCGCGAGTGCTCGCGCAAGGAATAACCGTCCGTCAAGACTTGCCTCAGCGACGAGGGAAAACTTATTTGTCGCCATCGTCTTCCTCATCCTCATCAAATGAAATTAAATCGAGGTCAACTTTTTCCATGAGGTCGGCTTCAGTGACATCAATACCTGCTGCCTTGTCACGTTCGGCAACGCGTTCGGCTCTATCAGCCTGCGCGGCATTGAAAATAGCGGCAATCTCTTCCTCAACATTGCCCTCGGTATCGATAGCGAAGAGTTCGCTGATGAGTATTTCAAAGATCTCATGATCCGCTTCCCAGATAGCGTCCGAAATTGCTCGGGCGCGTTCGTCGGTATAATCAATCGCCTTAGAAGTTGGATCGAGAAGTCCGCTTTCAAGAAACAATGCGGCGTGTTGGTCTTGAAGTTTGATGCGTCCGTGGAGGAGGGCCGCGAGTAGACGAATGTCTAACTCTCTGAGGAGCCTTCCGAGGTCATCTCGGTCACATTCAGAAAGCTCAAATAGCCAGAGGTTCAATGATTCTTCATCAAGTTTTCCATCGCGCCAGACGGCAATGTCTAACAGTTCCTCAAATTGATCGTTTGAGAGGCAGGGCAATAGTGCTGAGGCGAGACCTGTGCCGAGCATTGTATCCAAAACTTGGAGTACATCCTCAGTAGGACTTTCCTGAATAAGTTCCGTGCAATCGGGCACAAGGTAATAGATTTGCTCCCGTGCTCTCGGGTTACGGGTTGCGCTGAGAATCTCCAATTGCTGTTGCTTTCCGTAACTTTGAAAGAGTTGTTCTGCTTCGCGCATCGGTAAGGCCAGCAGTTTCTCGCTTTCAGCGCGTGGGATTATCGTTTTTGGACTGTTCATCTAATCTTCGGGCAGGAGACCCCATCCTTTAGGTTGGGGAGGAATGCCCACTCCTCCATATAAGACGTTCCGATATTGAAACTACGAACCTCCAATAACAGATGGCATTTTTGCGATTGCCTCAAAAATTGTTCCTCACGAAATTGAGGTTCTTTTCAGCGGACGCAACCGGATCGTCTTTGCCGGGTGTTTCGAGTACAAACCAACTATCGTAGCCTACGGCATGCGCGGCATCAAAGACTGCGGGAAAATCGACATCACCCTCGCCAGCGTGATTGCCACCCGTGTCCTTGATGTGCATCTGCGTGATTGCGGCCCCTAAACTCCGAATCTCAGATGGCGAATCGTAGCCGAACCCGGTCGCGTTCCCCATATCGTAATAGACACCAACGGCTGATGAACCGACATTATCAATAATCTGTTGGTGTTGTTCCGCGCTGAGTGTCGATTCGATTGCGAGAAAGACCCCATGTTTTTCAGCGGTTTCTGCAGCAGTTTTCAGTCCATCAATGAACCGCGGTGCATTGATGTGCTCATCTTGGATCTGGCCGCCTCCGAAAAAGGGTACCAGAATCACCTTCGCATTGAGTTGCGGAGCGGTCTCTGAGAGATATTGCAGCTTCGCAATCCCCTCGCTGCGAGCGCTGTCAGTCGGATGCATAAACGAAAAGGCTGTGAAACCGCCCGGCGATAGTGAGGAGACCTCAATGCCGGCAGCTTCTGCCAAACCGTTCACTTTATCTATCCCACCATCCTGCCAGAGCGCGTGTTCACGGTAATTAACACCCATGCAAAGTTCGATGCCATCAAACCCAATATCTTTTGCTTTCTGAAACGATTCTTCAAACGAAACGGGCAACATTCCGTCCCGAATACCTACCTTCATAGCCTGCCTCCTAAAGAAAATAACATGTAATTGTGACTGAATCTCGGTCAATTCTGAATTTTAACATAGTCATAACACAAATTGCAAGGCGATCTGCAATCTTTTTTCGACTTATTGTTAAGTACGGAATTGCAGGAAAAAAGTTGAATTTTTCTAAACAATGTGCTAATGTATATATTGGGATTTATGCAGCCCTTTCGCTGACGAGGTTTCCAACTTCGCCAGATGTGTGTAATATGTAAAGGTTCGTGAAAAAATTGCGTAAGCCCTATATTATTGAAACTTGTGCGGACGTAACCCAAAACTATTTGAACAGAAATCGTTCCGTACCAAAAAATAGAGAGGATATATAATGAAACAGATTACGTGTATAGTTGCAATTTTGCTTCTGTCAGCGTGCCTTATCCCCGGTGTTTTCGCGCAAACATTGATGAGCGATGAATTCGCTGGCAGCGGTCAAGACCTTCAATCCTTCTGGCAAGTCAAGGATGGCGACAAAAGCCCGTGGGAATTGAAAGGTGGCATGCTCGTTTCTGAGGCAGGTTTCGATCAGAACGTGTGGGGGGATGATACCAGCACACGTTTCTATCAGATCACCGATCAAGCCCAATTTGATATCGAAACAGCAATGACTGTCGATTATGGGGATGCTTGCACTGTTGCTGGCATCATCGTGTATTCTGCGACAACAAAGGATCACCAGGACCGTGATGGTCAGTGGGTGACACTGAAATTGTGGGGACGCGGTGCTGCGCAAGACAATAATGCAGTGCTCCAATACCAACGCCGTCAAAATGATGATGCTGCTTTAGGATATGTCGGTACACAACCCGACTACAATCCACCGCAAGGTGTTATTCCTGTTGAATTTCGTGTCAAGCGCGATGGCGACGAATATGAGTCATGGTTCAAGCCGAATGCAGAAGGCGACTGGGTCTCCGTGGGTACAGTAACCAACGAACTCGCAGATCCCCTTGAAGTTGGCATTTATGTCGGTATCTGTGAAGGTGAAAGCGAAGCTGGCAGGATGACGGTCATGTTCGACTATTTCCGGGAAGCCTCAAGTCCCGCAACTCCCGTTGATCCGCGCGATCGGCTTGCCGTCACGTGGGGTGAATTGAAAAAACGGTAACAGTGAACACTGTTGCAATTTTCCGAAATTACTGGCGGTTCTGATGCCGCCAGTTCTTTTATGGAGGCAGAATTTGAAAATAGCAGCTACTTTATCGCTTATCGGCATTGCAATGCTTTTGGGTGTTTTCTCCGCAGGCGCGGCACCTTCTCTCGGCGATCCATTTGATGGAAACGCCTTGAAGAATCCGAATTGGAAGTGGAAAACTTCTGACGAAGCAGGCGTTGAACCCAAAGATTGGGACATGGGTAAAACGAAAGCCGGATGGCTTCATGTCACGGGTGAACTGAATCGCAATCTCTGGCCCGCGGACACAACGAACCGCCTCTATCAGGAACATGAAGGTGATTTTGATGTGGAGACGCATCTTTACATGGATTACGAAGATGCTTGCGTGGTTGCGGGTATCGCCGCTTACTCGCCGACAACGAAGGATCGTCAAGGTCGCGACGGCGAATGGGTGACGATCAAACTCTGGGGACGCGGTCCCGCAAACGACAACAATGCCGTTATCCAATATCAGAAACGGCAGTTCGATGGAGGTGAAGGTCTTGTCGGGGTCGTTCCAGGCTTCCAGGATCCCGCAGGTGAAATGGATCTCTACATGCGACTTCGCCGTGAGGGTGATGCCTTCACAGCGTGGTGGAAGCGGAAAGCCAACGATGCATGGATCGACATCGGCGAAACCGAACAGGAGTTTGATGAACCGCTTGAGGTCGGCATTTACGTCGGTATCTGTGATAGCAAAGGCAAGCAGATTGTGCAGTATGAGTATTTTGAAGACCTTCTCGTGCCGTTTGATGTTTCGCCGCGTGCCAAATTGCCAATCGCTTGGGGTGATTTGAAACGTAGACATAGTGTGCCCGGCGATCGTTAACGTTACTGCGGTATTTTAGAAAATAGGTTTTTATCTTCCCTGTTTATATTTCACTAACCCGTTCCTACGCAGTAGCGTGGAATTATGCGGTGAGGGGTGGTACCGATATACATACACTGGAGAGGCGAGGCTGCGTTTACGAGATAGAAGTTGATATTCCATTACCTTCTGGTCTCAAACTCTTTGATCCGGTCAAAGAAGTTGCAATGAGTTTACCAAGTCCTATTGATGTTGACTCTGAAGGAGAATATCCATTTTACCAACACAATGGACTTCCGACTTTTTTGTTAGGGGTGGTGAGTCCGGGGGATATGTCGCATTTTCAGGTAGGAAGGCAACCGCAACCGCCAGGACCAGGTTTACCATGTCCGCCTAATCTGACACCTCAGTTGGAGGCACTTGTGAATGCCCTACGAGATGCCGAGATTTTGTTCCACAGACACATACCTCCATCTTGTGTCAAAAATCGTTTTGAAGTGCAGTTTACCGCATTAGATGAGGAGGCGTTACAATGAGTACGTTTGAAATTCGCGTCATTGATTTGGGAAGACTTAGGACTTACGCAAAGTTGACGACAATAGAAGGCTTTTTGATCTCTCGTCGCAGATAGTCCTCGTATAAACTTTCTTTCAGGCGGTAAATCGTTTGACCCGTCGTGCGCGCAGCACGCGTCAAACTGACCCAGACCCACAAACAACAGGCAATATGATTGCGTTGTCCACGATGTTGACGACTTTGGCACTTGCTGATACCTGTCGTTTGCTTGAGCTCACGATGAAGTTGCTCAATCTTCCAACGAACGCGACATTCTTGCTGCGTCGCAGTCACATCCGATTGAGATAAATCGTTGGTGGCAATATATTCCGTGCGTCTGGTGCCGGACGCTATCCGAAACAACTTCACTTGGTGGCCTTTCGGAAACTTGTAGATATGAACACGTTTACCCTGTCGCAACTCTGATTCTGTCCACGTCAGATCATCTATCCGTTTGTGCGGGTCAACACCCTCAGTGTCATTGACGAGACGATTGCGTTTCAAGGGAGCATAATAGATTTTTGAGAGACTCTGAATCGTTTTTAGCACTGCCATTGAAGCATACCAAGAATCTACTAACACGACCCGAAACGGGAGATTTTTCACGAAGTAGGCGTTCTGCAACATCTCCTGAAGGTGTTGAAGTTTGGTTTTCGCGTCTCGGTCTGGATCATAGATACGGTAATCAATAATCCAATACTGATGCGTCTTCGGATTGACATAGACACATGTCACGAGACCGATGCCTTGGATGACACGTTTTTCGGAGCCACTCCACTGCCGGCGAACAGGTTCTATCTGTTTCGCATAAGGTTTTGGCATGACGGTATCATCAAAAAGAACGTATCCGTCTTCATCAAACTCAATATCGTTTCGCACCGAACGCCAGAGTTCACGGGCAGGGATACGTTCGGTATTCAGGAGACGATTGAGTTGATCATGGCTCCATTTCTCCGTATGATTGGCAAAGTGTGTCTGTGTGAAGTTCTGAAAACCGGCTAACAAAAATTGGCAATAATCCGAGAACAGCGGTTGTCTCTTTTCAGAAAGATTCATGCTCATCATAATTAAAAACTATAACACATTTTAATTCATTGCGTAAGTCCTAAAGACTATCAGTCAGTAATTTCATTGAATTCCTTCGGGTGGAAATACTTGATGTGCAGGGATATGGTCCCACTTTTTTCGGGCACGTTCGGTATGCTCTCAATGGTGTTGAGCAAGATGAAAGTTTGCCTATGGATTTGGGCAAAGGAATTTTCATCGCGACTCTCAGGGATGACCAATTAGGAGATATTCCGCGGGAAGCGTTAGAAAAAACTTTACAAGAGGCAGCGGTAAAGATCATTGAAACTGTTCGGAAAAATTCAAATATGAAGACGTTTCTGCCTGATTATGACGATCCAATGTATGATAAGGATTGTTCTGCAGCGAAACTGGGCGAAAAATCTGAAAGTACTCTTGAGGGTATCTTACAGGATTACCCTTACCTGAAATATGATGAGCTCTATTCTAAACCGCCAGATGTTTTGAAATGTCGTGTTGCGGATCCAAAAACTCCACGTCAGGCAGAAGATATTTTTGAGATAGAACGCAGATTACGCAGTGCTACCGGCGAGAGTTATATAGTAGTATACGGGGGATCCTCCAGCACTGGGGATAATCTTGATGAAGTCTGGACCCGATTTTCTTTAAGAAAATTAGATTTTCCAAAAGCCAAGCCTAAATGAAATGCGTCTGTTTTAAAATTGTCATACTCATTCTTATTATTCATAACAATTTCGCTGTCGCCGAGATTGACAAAGCAGCACAGCAAGTCCTCGCCACTATCGAATGGGTTGCTATCCCTGAAGGTGAGTTCTTGATGGGTTCGACAACCGAAGAAGCGAAAGCTGCTTATGAGGATGCAAAGTTGCGCAGCTCCATGCTTGAGCAGCATACTTTTGATGCTGAACTACCACAACATCAAGTCTACCTGAGTGCCTACGAAATCTCACGGTATGAGATTACCAACGCGCAGTATCGCGCCTTCATTGAAGCAACGAACCGCCCTACACCGCGCGGACACAACGGTGAAAAGACGTGGGAAGATGAGACGCTTAATGACGATACGCAACCCGTTATCGGTGTGACGTGGTTTGATGCGCAAGCGTTCGCGGAGTGGATCGGTGGAAGCCTACCGACTGAAGCGCAGTGGGAGCGTGCCGCGCGTGGCACTGAGGCACGAGTATACCCGTGGGGAAATACGCCGCCGAAGGCGCGTCAGCATGCCAACTTCGCACGCCGTTACAATCGTCCGATACCGGTGGGTCAATTCCCTAAAGGCGAGTCGCCAGACGGCATCGCAGATCTCGCTGGAAACGTTTGGGAATGGTGTCTTGATGAATACAGTCCGACTGCCTACCAACGAAACGGGAAAGACGTACCTCAAAATCCGATCCATCTCCGTTTCCGCGATGTGCTTCGCTCAAGAGTTATTCGAGGCGGCGCGTGGGATGTCGGCAGAGCGTTCCTCCGTTCAAGTCTGCGGTTCAAATTTTATCCGCTTGATTCAACACATACAATCGGGTTTCGGGTCGTGCGTCCGCGCCCAGAAATCAAAGACTAACCTGCCTATCACTATGTCCCAACGAAAACACTACCTGTTCTGTCTGTTGGTACCGCTTCTCCTTTTCATGTTTCCACTGTTCGGTAGTACTGAAACCTATTTTCGCGATGTAACCGCTGCTATGGGACTTGACTTCAAGCATATCAACGGCTTTTCTGCGGAACGCCGACTCGTTGAAACGATGGGCAGCGGCGGCGCGCTCTTTGACTTTGATAACGACGAAGACTTGGATCTCTACCTCGTTCAAGGCAATTCTCTTTCTCCATCAACAGAACTTCTGCCCACAAACCGGCTCTATCGAAACGATGAAGGTGTTTTCGTTGATGTCACAGCGTCTGCAGATGTCGGCGATATGGGTTACGGACTCGGTGCTGTCGCTGCGGATTACAATTCTGACGGGTACCGCGACCTGTATGTAACGAATTTAGGAAAAAACGTGCTTTATCGCAACAACGGTGATGGCACGTTTACTGATGTAACTGAACAGGCGGGAGTTGACTGTCCACTGTTGAGCGCGAGTGCGGCGTTCGCTGACATTGATAGGGACGGAGATCTGGATCTCTATGTCTGCAACTACGTCAAATACGCGCTCGAAACCGATATTCCGTGCTATTACAAGAACACCTTGCGTATCTACTGCGGTCCCAACGAATATCACGGCATCGCCGATGTGCTTTACCGTAATAATGGCGATGGCACATTTACAGATATTACTGAAGCCGCCGGAGTCTATGAACCGACGACGCGTGGGTTAGGTGTTGTCTTTACAGACGTGAATAGCGATGGGTGGTTGGACATCTACGTTGCGAACGATATGTCTCCAAATACGCTTTTTATGAATCAAGGCGACGGAACTTTTCGAGAAGAAGGTGTCCTTCGCGGGGTTGCCTACAACGGCGATGGCTTGGCAAACGGTTCTATGGGGATAGACGCAGGTGACTACGACAATGATGGTGATATTGATCTCTGGGTATCTAATTTTTCGTTGGAGGCGAACTGCCTCATGCAAAACGATGGCGACGGCTATTTCGAGGATGTGACGTTTGACACCGATCTCGCTGATCCATCTTTCTATTCTCTCGGCTTTGGTACCCGTTTCATCGACTTTGATAACGACGGCTGGTTAGATATACTCGTCGGGAATGGACATATCTGGGACAACGTGGAGCAGATTGACGCGAAGATGCGTTACGCACAACCTTTACAACTATTTCATAACCGAGGTGGCACCTCAGAGGAGGGTGTGGTCTTCACTGAAATCACTGCTGAAGCGGGTTTAAATGAAACGCCTTACGTCGTGCGCGGCATGCTCTTCGGTGATATAGATATGGATGGGGATGTGGATGTCGTGCTGTGCCAGTCCAACCGTCCGGCAGTCATCTTGAGCAACGAAGTCGGGAATACGAACGCGTGGCTAACGGTGAAATTGGTAGGCACAGATGGCAACACGGATGCGATCGGCGCACGGGTTCAATTGGAGGCAGATGGGACGACGTTTTTAAGAGAGATCGTCTGTGGTGCGAGTTATCTCTCAGGCAATGACCTCCGCCTCACCTTTGGGTTAGGCAGTGCCTCACGCATAGATAGTTTCAAAATTCGTTGGCACAACGGAGAGGTTCAGCAATTAGATGAAGTACCGATTCGCCAGTCTATAACATTTTCACAGTATTGACACAACCCCTTGTCAATGTTATACTACCAATTATCAGAGCTATTTAGTTTCCATTTTTATTTCGTTTTTGGGTAACCAACTCGGTAGGTGCGTGTTTCTAACCGCACCGGATTTGTAACAGAAGACATAAAACCCAATAATTTCTTAAGCTAAATACCCGTAACCAATTATGAAGATTGTTGAAGAGAGAGAAGCGTGGATCCACACGCACTTCATCCTTGATAGTTTTTACATCACGGACCAGGAACGCCGACAGATTTCTATCAGCGTCGAACCGGAACTGATGCAATTCGGACTCCGGTATGGGCTGACGTATGATATCGCGCCATCAAAACACCGTGCCATTATTGTCCTTGAGTGTATACCGTTTGATTCAGTCAAAGCGGTCATTAAACAATTGATTGATGATGTGATTAAAGATTTCCCAGTCCGACTCCCTGAGCAGCGAAATGTCGTCACCAATATCACTGTTGCTGATTCAGAGGGCAGTAAACTGATGGATTCCGAATCGCCGCAAAAATTTTCTTGATTTGGTCATTTATCTTCTACTTCAAAGGAGCCAGTCATGCGAATTATTTTAACGACTTTTTGCCTCATTCTATTCCTTTTTTCAACCGTTGCAAATGCCAAAATCGTCTTTGGTTCTAGACGCGATAGTGGTTCTGGAGTCTACGTCATGAACGACGATGGCAGTAACGCAACGCTACTGACCAATAAACTGATGCGCAATGGTCCGCAGCATCCGCGGTGGTCGCCGGACGGAACGCAAATTATATTTCGGATGCAAGTGAATCCGCCTGAAAATCGTGAGTATCATCTTTTCGTGATGAGTGCTGGTGGCACAAATGCGCGTCCGCTCACTGAGAGACACACTGGGATAGATGACCAACCTTCAATTTCACCAGATGGAAAGCGGGTTCTTTTTACAAGATCTACATTCAAAAAGCACTGCACAAACATACTGGATTTAGAGAGCGGTGAGATTATTCAACTTCCCGACATCGTCGCTAACTCGTCCGATTGGTCGCCGGATGGTAGGCAAATTGTTTTTGCAAGCCCCTCATTTGCACATGCCGGTGGTCCTGCTGCGGATATCTGGATGATGGATGCCGATGGCGAAAACCTCCGGAAACTGTTGCCACCCCCGGCTGTTGAGGGGAGAGTAATTGATCGTAGGACCCCCAGGTGGTCGCCGGATGGGAAACAGATACTTTATACCGAAACCGAGTATACATTTGAGAACAGAGGCAATATATTAAATTTGAAATTCCGTTTTCTGAAGGCGAATCGCTATTTAATTTGTGATCAAAACGGCGAACACATACTTCAGTTGAGCATCTCAAAGAAGTGGAAGTCAAGAGATATTGATTGGATGGGTAACGGTGAATCCGTACTTTTGAGTGCGGCAGAGCTTAAGCTAAACAAACTGGTATCAAACGATTACCACCACTATAATATCTATAAGTATAATATTGCAACAAAGAAGATAACCCGATTGACGGATCACCCCGGAACTGATTATGAGGTCGATTGGATTAGCGGTTATACGCTGCCAGTCTCCTCAAAGGGTAAGATGTCAACACAATGGGGTCAGATCAAAAAAGGTACGCCGAACCGAAAGTGATCCTTAACCTTAGGCACCGTCATTCTGTTGTCCATTTTTCACTCTCGGTTTTTACCCCAGGTCCGGTAGGTGCGGTTTTGCGGCGTACACGCCCAGATGCGATCTGCATCCCTAACCGCACCGGATTCGCAAAAAAAGGCGAAAAACCCCATAATTTCTTAAAACTGAATGGCTCTGAACCTTAGGCAACGTTGGTTGAAGTAAAGATAAAGAACACGGCGTATCAGTGTCCAAGTCCGGGTGCGGTGAGGACCTCTGTTCCGACAGTACCATCGGTGATATTGAAAATTGACGGAAATTCGTCGCACCAACCGTCGTTTGCACTTGGACAGAATTGACGGGAGTTGCCTTCGATAGCCGTCACACCCGGAATGCGTGCAGCGAGTCCAGCGGAATGTAAAAACGATGCCCCCGGACATGTCAGGTCCTGTACAGCAAGGAACATGCCGTATTCTGCAGCAGCGGCACCCATCAACAACGCCTGAGACTGCCCTTTACACGCCTTGAGCGCGACACCGGAATAGCCTTGCTCGCGTGCAAGGAGAAAAGTCTCAAAGTCGGTGAGCGATTCGTCGATCACCACGGGTTTTATTTCGGCGGCTTTGTGCATCTTATTTTCCGGGTGTGCTTTTAAATCTCTATCTGTCGGTTGCTCGATATAAGCAAGACGTTGGAAGGCTTTACTATCTGCCGCTTGAATCTGGTTGAGAAATTCCAATAGATATTCAACATCTTGACAGGTTTCATTGAAATCAGCAGAATAGTGCCAAGTATCAACGCCACGCTTTGCTTGTGTTTCCGCGGTGACTTTATCAATCGCGAGGACGCGTGCGACATCCCAATCCAGATCATCGCCGTTGAGTTTGATTTTCAGGTGTGTTAGTCCGTCGGCGATAATCCATTCGGGGAGCGTCTCCGGTAGTCCGTCATTGAGGCGTTCTGCGATATCTGCATCGGTAAGTGGATCCAATGCACCAACGAGATGATAGAGCGGCATGTTAGGCTTCGGTTGGCGTGAAGTGTACTGGTCGAGATATTTTCCGGTGAACCGTTCATTCACACTTTTGTCAAGCAAGTTTTGGTTTGCAAGCGGCACCAAAAAGTGTGATATATCCGCCTGAATGAAGTCTTCACTTAAGCCGTCGTAGCTATTGATGCCGTTTGCCTTTCCGAACGCATCGTGAATTGCTGCGTCAATCGGACTCGTTGTAACGACGGTGCAAAGTTTCGGCATCGGTGAGGCGAGTTGCATGTCGTGAGACAATTCGTCCGCGATGCGTAAAAATTCGGGTTCAAGCACTTCGGAAAGTTCGAGTGGGTGCGCGCATAGCGTGCAATCTTGTGTCGCTGATACCGCTAATTCGGCAAGTTTTTTCATCGCTGCGAGGCTCTGATCGAAAGGCGCGTAGCGTGGCGGAAATGCCCAGACGTTACCGAGCGGCATAGAACCTTTACCTTCTGCCTCTTTTCCGTCGCGCGTCTGAACTTGCATGCGGACGTTAAAGAGAACGCAGTGATCTGTGGGGACGCCTCCGAACTTGAGCGGGGTTCGGTATTGGTGCTCTTCAAAGTCGTAATGAACGTCAAGGATGCGGATATCTGTCGGTTTTGACATGGTTCCCTCATTGCTAATGTGTGTTTTCTTTCATCGTAACCGATTTCTTGTGGCACGTCAAGCAATTTCTCTTTTTGTGGACGGCACACGGCGTGTGCCTACTACTTTGTCAACGGAGGTTCTTTCAATGACGCATAACGCAAAAGTCCAAAAACTCACCTCACTTCTCGATAAACATCAAACGTATCGGGACACCTGTCTCAATCTCATCGCTTCCGAGAATACACCTTCGCCGTTGGTAGAAGAACTGTTTGACGAACGGTTGGCGCGGCGGTATGGGAATTATTCTGGCGTTGACCTTTACCAACGGAATTACAAAGGCAACCGCTATATTGCGGAGATAGAGGCGTACGCGCAGGCGTTAGCAAAGGATCTCTTCGGTGCTGCACACGTCGATTTCCGCCCATTATCTGGGAACATCGCAGGGATTGCAACAACGTTCGCATTAGCAAAGCCGGGTGATACGGCATTAGAGGTTCATAACGGACACCACTATGCCGAAAAACTACTCTCTTCGCCGCTGAAGATAAACCTCCAGTCAATCCCAATTCCGTGGGACGGACAACGTTCAAACATTGATCTGGATGCAACCCTCGCGCTGATTGCAAAGCACAAACCCAGCATCGTCAACGTCGGCTCCGGTGTGTTTCTCTTTCCGCAACCTGTACAGGAGTTGAAGCAGGCGATGCGCCAAGCGAATCCAGACTCCTACCTCATCTACGATGCCTCACACGTTATTGGACTCATCGCCGGTCAGCGATTTCAATCCCCCTTTGAAGAAGGTGCCGATGTCATCATTTCCAGCACGCATAAGACGCTCGCTGGACCCCAAGGCGGGATGGTTTTGACCAATGATGCATCTATTGCTGAGCGGGTTGCGAGAGGGGTCTATCCATTACTAATGAGCAATCACCACTTGAACCGGCTGCCGGCGTTGGCAGGAACGTTTATAGAGTGGATGGAGTGCGGTGAGGCACAAGCGGATGCGATTGTTGCGAACGCCAAAGCACTCGGACAAGCGTTAGCGGAACGCGGTGTTCCGATGTTGGGTGCCGATCTCGGCTTCACGGAGTCGCATACGTTGATATTGATTGTAGATAAATATGGAGAGGGTAGTGCACTCGCGAATCATCTCGAAGCGTGTCATATTATTACGGGTGCGGCAGGCTTATCACCGGAAGTCGGGACATCAGGGGTACGTATCGGCGTTCAGGAGGTCACCCGATGGGGGATGACACCGGCGGATGCACCGGACATCGCGGAATGTATTGTCTCAGCACTTTCTGGTGGGACTCCTGAGGAACTCAAGCCACAAGTCGCAGAAGTCGCGCGTCGTTTCGATACCATCCAGTTCAGTGTCGATTAAATAGAACGATGGAACAGAATGGAGGGAAAAATGCGTTCATCCAATATAATTTTAATCATGTGCGACGACCTTGGATATGGCGATGTGGGATTTAACGGAAATGAAATTATCAAAACTCCGAACTTGGACAAGCTGGCGAATCATGGAATCCGATTTACGCGGTTTTATGCGGGCGGACCGGTCTGTTCTCCGACGCGGGGGACGTGTTTGACCGGGAGACACTATTTCCGATACGGCATAACACATGCCAATCGTGGGCACTTACCCGCACAGGAAATGACACTGGCGCGAATGCTAAAATCGTTTGGCTATGCGACCGGACATTTTGGAAAATGGCATCTTGGAACGCTGGACCCGAATTATTCGGGGAAGCCGAATCGTAATCCGGCGCGTAATTACGCACCACCGTGGGAGCGGGATTACGATGCGTCTTTTGCTACGGAGTATGCCGTGCCAACTTGGGATCCCGCAGTCGGTGTCCAAGGTGGTGGTAGACGTTCGGACAGCCCGTGGGCATCGCCTTACTACGAGAATGGAAAACTATCTACGGAGAATCTAAAAGGATGCGATTCCCGGGTGTTGATGGATCGCGCAATTGCATTTATTGAACAAACGCTTGAAAAGGGCGAACCGTTCTTTACGACTATCTGGTTTCACGCCCCGCATACCCCGGTCTTTGCCGGACCGGAATATCGCAAAATGTACGCCGAATACAGCGAAAATGAGCAACACTATTACGGCTGTATTACCGCAATAGACGATCAGGTCGGACGGTTGTATCACGCTTTGGCAGCATGGGGCGTATCCCAAGACACGATGATCTGGTTCTGTTCGGACAACGGACCCGAAGGGCGCACAGGTCAGGAGGGTCGTAACCGTGGCTCAACAGGTGGTTTGCGTGGACGCAAACGTTCTTTGTTTGACGGTGGTGTCGGCGTGCCTGCATTCTTACACTGGCCGGGTCATGCAGACCCCGGACGTGTGGTGGAAATGCCGTGCAGCACCCTGGATTACTTCCCGACAATCGCCGAAACCCTGCAATTTGAAATGCCCGATAATCGCTCCATTGACGGTATCAGTCTGCTACCGACCATTGAAGGAAACATGACAGAACGTCCGACCCCGATTCCGTATCGGTTCAATAGTGGAAAAGACGCGATGTTTCACGCACCGACCATCGCTATGATGGATAACCGATATAAATGCTTGACCAATCTATCAAATGATGGCAGCGAAGATTTGTGTTTTGATATGATAGAAGACCGCGCAGAAACCATCAACTTGGCAGATGAACAACGCGAGCGATTAGATCAAACCCGCGAGTCCCTGCGTCAATGGCTCCACTCCTGTAAGGTGAGTCATAATGGTGGGGATTATGATGAGGCGTTTGAACCTGTTGCACCGTTTGAAGATGTCACAGGAGATTGGTTGTCAAGAGGAGACAAAAATTAGTCAGGGCTATTTGGTTTTCTGTATTTTTTGTAATATTTTCAGATAAACAAATGCAGCGTGACTTTTCACGCTGCATCTGCTATACTTCACCATAAAACGATTGGGATCCATCTGCTTTGTCGGTTTACTTCACTTCTAAAATCTGCTATTTCTGTTTCAATTTTCCCCATATTGTTGTTAACAACTTTACATTAGGTTGGACAGGCAATGCTGCAGGATCAAACCAATCTGCCCTTCTATTGCTCCCTTTGTGTGTGAGCTGCGTCTTTACAAGGCTGCCCACATCAATTTTGAAAAGTTGTGTGAATCCCTTCACTTCTTGTTGATAGATGATTTTATCTCCAGACGGGGACCAGGTAGGACGGAGTGCGTCCGGTCCCTTCTCTGAAACAAGTTGTCGCAGTCCTTTCCCATCACGGCTGATAAGGTAGATTGTTTCTTCATCCTGCCAAGCGTCTGCGTCTGCCTGGTTTAGTATTGCCCTAAATTTGTGTAGAACGAAAGCAATTTGATTTCCATCTGGAGACCAAGCCGGATGGCTCTTATGTGGGTACTTCTCCAGTTCACCGAGAAGGACTTTTTGTCTGCGCGTTTGGACATTAAGAAGGCGAAGTTCATAACCTTGCTTGGGTTTATAGTTTATGAAGGCAATTTCCTTTCCGTTAGGAGACCAAGCCGGATACCCAACACTTCCAAAGCCAGTCTGTGCTACAGGTTCAATTGATTTACCATCTATTGTTGCGATGTAAAGCACCGCGTCGTTCACAGACGCAATTCGCTTTCCATCTGGAGACCATGTTGCACTGGATCTACTGTGCCAATTATCAAGCACTCGCTGTATATTGTCCCCATCAGCATCCATGATATATAAACTTTCTCCTCCTTTTCGGAAGGAGACAAAGAGAATCTGTTCGCCGGTTGGAGACCAGACTGGCGAAAAATCTGCTGATGCCTCTCGTGTAAGATTTACTGGCTCACTTCCATCGGGGTTCATGGTCCAGATATCCCAATTTCCATCTCGGTTCGATGAAAATACAATTTTGGCAGTTGATGGTGCCTTCGCCCATATAGGTGCCGCGCTGTTGAACAACAAAAAGCCGATACAACAAGACATGACAAAAAATCTAATGCTCATAGTTTTTCTCCTTTCGGATTTGGAATTCTTCATTGGCTTCGTTCAATTTCTCAATTCAGTATTCGTAACTATAGTGAATTATGAAAATAAGTAAACATCTTGTAGCGGAAACCGCCTTGTGGGTGCCCGCAAACTTACTTAAGGTTCGTCCGGCGATGCCGGAGGCACAAACCAGTTTGGGTCCCTATTGGCTCCCTCGTGTGTAAGTTGGGTCTTGGCACTGCTATTCACATCAATCTTGAAAAACTGCCTGATATCTCCAACTTCTGGTAGATGGATTCCCTGCTGGTAAATAATTTCCGTTCCATCTGGAGACCAGGTCGGATGGAGTGCATCCGGTCCCTTCTCTGAAACAAGTTGGCGCAAATTACGCCCATCGCGGTTAATAATGTAAATCGTTTCCTCGTCCTGCCAAGCAAATGCGTCTGTGTGGCTTAATATCGGTCTGAATTTGTGTAGAACGAAGGCAATTTGTTCTCCGTTGGGAGACCATGCTGGATCAAACTTAACTGGATACTTCTCTAATTCACCGAGAAGGACAGTTTGTTTGAGCGTTTCAACGTTGAGAAGACGGAGTTCATAGCCCTGTTTCGGCTTATAGTGGATGAAGGCAATTTCCTTTCCGTTAGGAGACCAAGCGGGATCTCCAACACTTCCAAAGCCGGTCTGTGCCACAGGCACGACGGATTTGTCATCTAACGTTAGAATATAAAGCATACCGTCGCGCACAGACGCAATCCGTTTGCCATCAGGGGCCCACGCTGCGGTAGATCGGCTGTGCCAATTATCAAACACACGCTTTATATTGCTTCCATCGGCATCCATGAGATATAGACTTTCACCGCCTTCTCGGAAGGAGACGAACAGAATCTGTTCGCCGGTTGGAGACCAAGTTGGCTTAAAGTCACTTGCCACATCCCGCGTAAGGTTCACAGGATCGCTGCCATCGGGGTTCATCGTCCAGATATCCCAACTACCGTCTCGATTGGAGGCAAATGCAATTTTCCCAGCTCTCCGTACTGTCATCTCAGCAGGACCTTCGGAATCAGGCGACAGCCCGAAACGGTTCAAATAGTGATATCCGATACCTAACACCAATAACACCCCAGTCAGAATAGATGTAGCGATTGCCCACGGCACGAATTTTTGACTTCCACCAGTAGAAGGCGTAGGCGTGATACGCGAAACCTCACGCATGACGTTCTCCGTAAAATTCGGCGCAATTTGGAAACCGCTTAAAGCCTCTCGAACCATCGGTGCCTCCTGCTTCAAACGCTGCTGCGCACGACGGAGCCGACTTTTAATCGTACCCACCGATGTCCCTAAGAACTCACTGATCTCTTCATGCGTCATTTCTCCAAAGTAATGGAGCGTGATGACGGTACGTTCATTCTCCCGTAGTTTCGCAAGCAACTTTTGAACAACCTCGCGCTGTGTTTCTGCTGTCATCTGCTCGTTCTCCTGAATCATATACCCTGAATACGTTGCTTTCTCTAATTGGGCGTGACTCGTGTCTTCCAAAGACTGTGTCGCCAAACGTTTTTTACGTAGCCATGCAATGCAGCCGCGCCTCGCGATCACAGATAGCCAACGGGCAAAGCGGTGTGGTTTCTTCAACGTTGCCAACTCCTTATATGCTTTCAGGAAGGTATCCTGCGTAATCTCTTCAGCAATATGGAAATCTCCGATTTTCCGCCACACAAGGGCGTGAACCGGCTTTTGGTATTTTCTCACAAGTGCAGAGAAGGCATTTTCGTCACCTGCAAGGACGCGCTGGATCAGTTCAACATCGTCATTTTTCATCAGTCGTCTCCAGAAAAGGATAATTTCGTGATTTCGTAATCAAACATATAGTGACGCGACTTACGAGAAAAATAGATGCATAATTCTGCAAAAAAGCGAACGAAATTTATAAAAAACTAAAAATTAAACGTCTATGTGGCAACTTAATTTTACTTGACATTTAATAATATATATAGTATAATAATTAATACAAATTTAGCAAAAATATGTATGCTGAAAAGAAGATATTTGTGACAAATAGATTAGCGGTCTTAGGATACAAATTCTAACGGAATATTTTGTAACACTTGCCTAATTTTTTCGTGTATTTCAATAGAAAGTGCCACCCCAAAATTCGCTTTTCAAATACTACTTTTTTAATTATTGTTTATTTACTATTGAAATTTTAATGTTATTATGGTATACTACTTTGTAGTAGTTAAGTTTTGACGATCGAAACACAATTTGGAGGAACATAAAATTATGGGACATCAAACACAAAACTGGGTGAAAGTCGCCGAGTTAAGTGAGGTTCCTGAAGGACAACCGAAAGCGATTGAGATGGGAAAAGGACGCAGCATAGCGCTTTTCAATGTTGATGGAAAGATTTACGCGACGGATAACCAGTGTCCGCACATGGGCTATCCACTCACACGAGGCACGGTCCGAAACGGTATCCTAACCTGTGATTGGCACCGGCGCAGTTTCGATTTGGAAGGTGGCGGTTGTTTCCACGTTGAATGCGACGATCTGCGCGTCTTTCCGGTAGAAATTCGGGATGATGAAATTTGGATTGAACCCGGCGATATGACCTACCGCCGCGCAGAGGAGCATAAGCAGCTGCTCCGAGAAGGTCTCTTGAGCGAAGACCGATGGACGATGTCCAAGGCGATTGCCCTATTACTCAAGGGCGGTGTGCCGGAAGAAGAGGTCATGGGTTCGATTCTGGAACACGTCAGTCGGCACATTGCGACCTCTCACGGCGCAGAAGGTGGCAGCGATGTTTCCAGACTTATCAATGGGCTTAAGGTGGGACGTAAATACAATGGTGCTGATAGGCTTATCGCCGTTACAACTGCGGCTTGCTCTGCTGCAGGGCCCGCTTCAGAACGACTTGAGGTGGTACCGTTGCCGGAACCTGTTGCGTGGGAGAAGATCAGTCGATGGGTGCGTAATTTCTCGTACGAAGGGCAGTCGGGACGCATTGAACGGTGTTTGTTCACGGCATATCACAAGGGTGATGCAGATAAGTTGTCCGCGCTCCTCTTTGAGTGTGCAGTCGAACCGCATTTTATTGACGCGCCGCATATTCCGCTCTATGTGAGTTATCTCGCTGAAGTCGTTGATGAATTTGGGTGGGAACACGCGGCGGAGTTGTTCTTCTATCTCGGAGCCCAACTCGTCGGACATCGTCCGGATGATCCTGAACGGTATCGGAGAGATGCAATTCAGATAATGAGAGAGATGCTTCCTACCGTTGAAGGGGTTGCCTTAGAGCGAACCGTTAAATTTGACGAAGATGATTTCGTCGAAGCACTCACGAGTGTCAATCTCCAGCGATCGTTTGAGGCAGTGCAAGCAGTTTTGGTTGATGGTGTCAAGTTAGACAGAATTATTACAACATTGGTCTTGCTTTCAGCAGATCGTATGGCAAGCACACCTGTCAATGTAGATGCGGGTTGGGAAAACTTAACGACGGAACTCAACCTCGCGGCATCATTACGGAGTGCACAACAGATTGGTGGCGACCTTGTCGCTGCAAAAGGTGTTTTCCACGTTGCGTGGCAAATCTTCGCAGATCGCTGGATAAACATTCCATCACGACCTCTCAGCGAACCCTTGTGTCAAGAAAAACTTGATGTCGAGAATGAAGCAGAGGGACTCAAGGATATTATTGGGACAATTGAGACGCTCGATGTTCAAGGTGTCGGACCAAAAGTGCTAGGTTACCTAAATGCGGGTTATTCTACTGACCGACTGATGGAAGAGATCGGTCATACAGTGCTCTGGGATGATACCGGAAGTGAAGTCCTGCCGACACTGCGCACCGTGTTTGAAGAATGGAAGCATGCGGATGGACACCCTGCACAGTACCAACTGTTGGTTGGGTTGGCGCGCTATGTTACAGATATCCGATCGAACACGGATAATAAATCTGCGGCGACGACCGCAATGCGTTTTGCTGAAGGTAGAACAACAATTGAGGTCTTTGAGGAGTAGTATCCAATGGAGCAAAACGCTTGGCACTTCCCACGGGCAGAATATATTGAGGCTGTGAATAAAGGGGACGCGAACCGCGTCAAATCCTTGTTAGCAGATAATGATGAACTTCTTGAGTTCATTGATGCGCCTTGGTTTGCCTTCGATGCTCCGGCGATTGTGTTTGCCGCTGCATCTGGCAACCGAGAACTCATTCAAGTGCTGCTTGATGCTGGCGCAAGTATTGATGCTAAGAGTTCTTGGTGGGCAGGTGGCACTTCCGCACTCCAGCACGCAGCAGGTTCGATGCTAAGCTACAACAGAGAACTCGCTGAATACCTCATCGAACAGGGCGCAACAATTGACGCACACGCCGCTGCGGGTTTGGATATGTCCGACGCGCTTGGGACGTTGATACGTGAAAATCCGGATGTTGTCAACGCTCCCGGGAGCGATGGTATGTCTCCGCTCCATTTCGCAGCGACACCCCGAATTGCTGAACTGCTACTCAAGCACG
Organism: Candidatus Poribacteria bacterium; assembly: GCA_965208735.1. Taxonomy (GTDB): domain Bacteria; phylum Poribacteria; class WGA-4E; order WGA-4E; family WGA-3G; genus WGA-3G. Next base: position 654,605 of record CBDBPM010000002.1, on the reverse strand, counting down.
GTGCTGACATAAATCTACGCGATCGAGATCACTGGGGAACTGCAGCGCAATGGACAATGCGAAGACGACCTGAAGTGTGTCGCTATCTCCTTGAACAGGGTGCTGAAGCAGATGTCGTTCTCTATTGTGCGATGGGTGATACTGAACGCGCAAAGGCGGAATTCCAAAGGAATCTGGAACTCCTCAATCTCCGGATCAATGTGAAATCGCCTAAAGGTTATGTTATACCAACGTTGGAGTCACCTCAAGTTCAGGAAGTGCCGGGTGGGCATGTCTATGCCTATCAGGTTGGACCCACCATGCCGCTCCTTGAGATAGCACTGCAATCCAAGCAGATAGCAATCGTTGATCTGCTCATTGACTTAGGTTATGAGATCAACTTGCGAGATTGGTATATGCTTGTTGGACAGGGACCTGAGCGGTTTGATACATTGGTGAAAGGATTTATTGCCAAAGGTCGGGACATCAACGCACTTCAGAAGCATCGGCGTGGGATGTGGACACCCTTACATTGGGTTGCACAACGCGGTTTGACGAATGGTGTCACCTGTTTATTGGCAAACGGTGCTGACCCGAATGTAACCGATGATAAAGGGCAAACACCGCTACACTTCATTGCTCAGAAGGGTGTCGGTAAAAACCAAGCGAAATTGTTGATTGAACACGGGGCTGATCTAAACGCACGAGATGATGCCGGGCAGACTCCGTTGGATTACGCCAAGAAAGCAAAACGGAAAACGATTGCAACATTTCTAACAGAATTAGCACAGATGGAATAGTTTTTCTTGTAGGAGGGGTTTGTAACCCCGATTTCACAACTAATCGATGACATAATAGGAGAAAATATAGTGTTATCCGAGAATGGAAATTTCGTCAAAGTCGCTGCCCTCAGTGAAGTCGCAGACGGGAAACCGCGGGCAGTCAGAGTTGAAGGACATAGCATCGCGCTCTTTCAGCATGAAGGTGCTGTCTACGCTACAGATAACCAGTGTCCGCACATGGGGTATCCGTTGGTGAGAGGACGCGTCAGGAAAGGTGTTTTATCGTGCGATTGGCACGGTTGGAGTTACGACATGGAAGGTGGCGGATGTTTCACCGGCGGTTGTGATGACCTTGCCACGTTCCCTGTTGAAGTTCGCGATGGCGATATCTATGTAAATGTCGCCAGTGGCGGAAAGAAACGGGATGATGCCCATTTTCTGTTATTGAAAGAGGGCTTACTGTCCCATGACAGCTGGACGCTTTCTAAAGCGATTGCCATTATGTTAGCAAAAGGCGTTTCCGAAGATGAGACGTTAGAGATAATGGTTAAGCACATGGTGCGACAAATTTCTACAAGTGGCGATGCAGGCGACGGTGGAAGAGGTCTGGCAATGATGATGAACGGACTTAAGGTCGCGCACATGTATGAACCCGAAGACCGTCTCATTCCGCTGATGATGTCTGCAACAGGCGCAGCGGGTAGGCTCGGTGATCGACCGGACCGCCAACCCTTACCACCGCCTGTTGACTGGGAAAAACTCGAAAACTGGATGCGGGTGTTCACCGCTGATAAAGAGTGGGAAGGCATCGAAAAATGTCTGATCACCGCAAGACAATTGGGTGGACATGATGAGAAGATTATCCCGCTTTTCTTTGAATGTGCGGTTGAATCCTTCTTCCTCAGCCATTCTGACAACCTCATCCATCTTTCACACTTGGCAGAATTGCAAGAACAATTTGGATGGGAACTCACTGGAGAATTAGTCTGCAGCCTCGGCGCAAAGATTCTTGGGCAAGGACGTGGTAGACCGGGTGAGCTTCACCGTGAAGCCATCCAAAAAATGGAAGAAATTGATCATATCTTTGATGAACTTCCGCAAGGCACATCCGCCGAGAGTGCTGCTGATTACGACGAAGACAAATTCTCAGCAGCGCTCGTGAGTGGTGATCTCGACGAGGTCTTTGATGCTGTAACCGAAATGCTCACCGCTGGTGTCCCTATTAACACGCTCGCAACAACTATGGTCATGACCGCTGGCGATAGGATGGCACGCACACCAGTGAACATGAGTCCGGGGTGGTGGGATCTACAGGAAGAGATGGAGTTGGGATATACGGTGAGAAAGGTACTTCGGTACGGTGGCACCAAAGTCGCTGCGAAGGCACTCTACCATGCCGCATGGCGATTCTTCAACAACCGATGGCTCAACATTCGGCATCAACCGATCACAGAATCGAGAACATCTACAACGCCTAAAAAGCTTGATGAAGACGCAGCGATCGCCGAAATTTTAGACGGTATTGAGTCTGTCCGTATCCAAGAAATTGGACGACGGACCCGCGAGTATCTTAATGCAGGATGCTCCGCTGAGCGGTTAATGGCTGAAATGGGGTTATGCATTCTCAAGGATGATAGGGGCGACAATCTCCTCAGTTCAATTAACATAGTGTCTGAGGAATGGAAAACGTGCGAGTCGCATCCTGCCAGAAATCAGTTGATCGTTGGGTTGGCACGTTGGGCGACAGATATCCGCAGAAACGCTGGCAACGATTCCGCCGTGCAAACTGCGCACCGTTTCGCACGCGGTGAAACCGCGACGGAACTCTATGAATAACGCAATTTAAGGGTATAGTAGGGCGAGGTCTCTATGCCTCAGCCCTACTCTTTTTTGTTATACCATTTCGAAAATTTTATATCGCGTTAACCGCACTGTCCACCCGGACCCGGTAGGTTCGGTTTTGCGGTGTACACACCCAAATGCGATCTGCATTCCAACCGAACCGAGTTCTAAGAGGAAACCTTGATGACTTCAAACCCTCTTGAATCCCGTCTCAGACCCAGGCCCGGTAGGTTCGGTTTCCCAACCGAACCGGATACGACACCGGAACCTTGCATACTCTAAAACCTTCTTTAGTCCCGTAGGGACGGTATGTTTATAGCAGCATTTTCAATCAAAAACCTTAGCCCTGTAAGGGCGGCATGTTTATATCCATAGTTCCTAAAACGCTATCAAAAACCGCTAAATTGACACCTATGGTGTGGTTTCCTAACCGCACTTACTCCTGAAAAAAGGCGCGGAATACAATTGCCCTACTACAAACGGAGCTTGCTTGTAGATGAAAAATTTGCTTGTTTTTCTTCTGTTTAATGTGTTATGTTTATCAGTCCAAGGAGCAGCGTTGGAGTTCGCTTTTCAGCTTGGCGAGAAGCAACAGCCACGCCTCGACGAATTGCTCCCCGATGTCGCACGACAGATGGCATTTAACAAACATAGTACAAAGTTGATAACAAAAGCGATGGGTGGTACTATAGTAGAGTGGGATATCCAGAGCCGACAGAAACGAGAGATCGGCAACATCCACGCCAAGCGGTGGTTTGCCTATTCCGTTGGAGCGAATCAACTGTTAATCCAAAAAGCGGATGATAACATTACCGTCCTCTCCGTAGGAAGTGGTGATGAAACGCTACTGACGGATGGGCAGTATGAAAGCGGCGGCCTGTCTACGGATGGCAGGCTCGCGGTGCTATCGAAAGGTAATAATGAAATCGAGGTTTGGCAACTCGCTGAGCAAAGTCCAACGACTGTGAAAAGTGAGGGATCTGCCCAAAAGTTAAAAACGCTTCAGACAGATTTCCCTGTTAGAAACGGTCTCACACTTTCTGATAACGGTCGATTTATCGCTGCAGCCGAGGGAAGTTACCGAGACGGTGAGGGGCATCGGACAGTCATTGAAGTTTGGAACACAGCCGATGAACACCCGATCCAGGTTCTTAATACCGGCGAGATTTTGGGAATTTGGAACGTCTTATTTTCACCCGATGGAACGCTGGTAGCCGTTGATACACAGAAGAATTATCAATCCGGAATCCGGGTCTGGGAAGTTGGGACAGGCAGGCAACGCCTTGCGAAGAGCGGTTTTGAAGCGTATTGGACGCGTGCACTCGCCTTTTCGCCGACTTCAGATTATCTCGCTTCGGGTGATGAAGCGGGTAATCTTCGGGTGTGGGACATCTCCGAAGGCGAATCGGTTATTTGGGAGACCTATCCGACCGGTATTCAAGCATTAGCATTCTCGCCGAGCGATGAATATCTCGCTGTTGCACTTTGGGATGCCACAATTCGGATATTACACTGGAGGAACAAACAGTGAACGACGAGAAAAGTTTAGAAGAGGGGTCTTACATTGATGAAAAAGGACGCACGCGCTGGCATGAAAACGATGAAGTCGCGCTACGGTTATTGGAACTCCATACTTTCCTGATTATTTCAGGCTACCCCGAAGATCACGCGTCGCGATACCCGCGTCTGGCACATTCTATCTCTCGTTTTCCAGAACCGATGTCGGATTTAGTTGCTCAAGGACGATTGGTAGAAGAGATTGGCGGCGTTGGCGGTATAGTTTCGACCATCATCACCGAATTTCTCGAAACTGGCACGAGTGCGAAATTGGAAGAGTGCCTCGGCGATACGCCGCGCACAATTGCTGAGTTGGTGCCTGTACCCGGACTCGGTGCGAAGACGATTAAGCGGCTCTACGAAGAGGTCGGTGTGGATAGCCTCGCTGCACTTCGGGCAGCAATTGATGAAGGGAAACTCAAGGGTTTCAAAGGCATCGGCAAGAAAACTTTAGAGAAATTTGAGGCATATCTTGATGCAGCTTTGGTGGAAAAAGTAAATCAAAGTACGTAGCTCGTAATGAAATGGAGAGCGGACTTGAGAAGGGGGCATCAAAGTTCTAGGGGAAAACACCCAAGCAAAAACACCCACTTTGTTTAACCGCAAGGAAAATTAGAAAAATGGCAAATTCATTAACAACTGGTGAAATGGTTGATGGCAAGAAGCACGGGTATTGGGTTACCTATTACGCGAACGGACATAAACGGAGCGAAGGTGGCTATATCCACGGTAAGAAGGACGGACCTTGGATCACCTACTACAAGAACGGCAACAAGGCAGGCGAAGCCTCCTTCCGCGATGGAAAATACGAAGGTCCTTGTATCACCTATCATGAGAACGGGAACCTCAGATCCAGTGGAGCCTATCCAAAGCATGTCGGCAAATCCTACGACGGCAAAAAGGAAGGTCCGTTTTACAATTACGAAGAGGACGGCAAAACGATGTGGCTCATCATCACCTACAAAAGAGGTGGGAGCCGTGCGAAACCGGATGAATACCCGCTCGGTGTCTGTGACGTTTGCAGTGAGGTCAGGCGTTTGGCATGGAAGGATACCTGTCCAAAGTGCGGCAACGAACTGGAGAGTATTGCCTTGTAGATGGTTTCACGGACAAGTTAACAGTTGCCGGGCAGTGGTTCTGGATGATATAGTGCTTCATCAACTTTGACTTTGAGGATCGGTTCGTAGTAGTGCGATTCATCGCACGTTCCACGGTCAACAACGGGCAATAAAGGGTCGGTTCGTAGTAGTGCGATTCATCGCACGTTCCACGGTCAACAACGGGTAATAAAGGGTCGGTTCGTAGTAGTGCGATTCATCGCACGTTCCACGGTCAACAACGGGCAATAAAGGGTTTCTCTACTACAAACTGTATTTACTCACAATTTGGAACTTGATAGAACAATAGGTTGTTTTATCTATTTTTGTGTAAATATTCTCCGTTGATTTTACCTTCCGCTATATGTTATGCTATTAATGTCCAGTCTTGGGTGGCACTGCTACGAGCAGCACACGCTGTTCTGCCACCCTCCTACCGTAGCAGGGGATAAACCCAACTCGCGCTGGAACACCCCATGAAAACGATTTTGCTTTTCTCGATACTCTTTTCTGCGATCGCTTGGCTTCCAGTCCGTGCCGACGCTCCGATAAACTCCTCGAAAGGATGATGAACAATCCGCGTGGCGACTGGAAACTGTCGGATGTTGAGACGTTGGCAAAACGATATGGGTTTTCAATACGCCGCCCGCGAGGGGCGGCAGTCATGTCACCCTCCTGCACGCATCGCATCAGAATTTGAGCATTCCCGCCCGCCGTCCGATAAAGTCGGTCTATATTCGGAAACTTGTGCGGATGATTGAAGGGCTCTGAGCCGATAATTCGTAGAAAGGAGAAGAATCTAATGGAAAAACGGATGTATCCATTCATGACACGCGTCTTACTACCAGAAGAAGGGGGCGGGTATTTAATCGAGTTTCCCGACCTTCCGGGTTGTATGTCCGATGGCGAGACACTTGAAGAAGCCATTGAAAATGGAAAGGATGCCCTGCAGTGCTGGATTGAAGCTGCAGCAGCAGATGGACAGGAAATACCTGAGCCGGGTTCATCGCCAACGTGGGTTCAACAGGTACCCACCGATGTTCATATACACCTCTCCAAACGTGCAGCGGCAGAAGGCATGAGTCTCTCTGAACTCGTTGCCGCGATATTGGATCAAGCCATAGACGATCGCGTAAAATGATTACGTCATGAAAGGCACACGTCCCCTTGACAACGACGAAATCAGACGCGTATTTGCAGCATTCACCGGCACTTTTGAAGTTCGCAATCGCGGTTTATTCATGCTCGGCGTTAGCACAAGTGGACGTATCTCCGAATTGCTCAACCTACGCGTCGCGGATACTCTACACCGATGTGCAGACTTCCGTATCGGACCCAATCCGTTTTAAGTCTTAGCAATAGCAACTTGCCTAATTTGTGCAAACGCTGCTTATTTTCATGGAGGTAATGCCTGATGACTGACAGGAGAAGACAGAATGTAAGATATTGGAATGATTTTTGTGACGAGTTGAAGTCACGAGGCAGCCAGCTCCAATTCCCGACATATAGAGAAGCACACTATATCGAGTTCGGTATGGGAAGAAAGTGTGGGGTGGCGGTCAGACAAGTCATCAAACCTAAACCTGGAGAGCTCAGTGCTGTGTTTTACATGCGAGGTTCCAACGCGATAACTTTCTTTGATGCATTGATGGAACAACAGGCGGAGATTGAAGAAGAATTTGGTGAATCACTTAAATGGTGGGGAGAAGTACACCGCGGTGAACAACGCTTGGGCTTAAAAAAAGCGGACGTGAACCCTGCCGACGAGACAGACTGGACAAGTCAACATGAATGGTTAGCCGCCAAACTTGAAAAATTCAACGAGGTATTCCTCCCACGCATCATGGAAGTGAGTACACTATGAAAGGCACAAGACCACTCAACAACAACGAGATCCGACGCGTATCCGCATGTTTCGATAGTGTTTTTGAAGCACGCACTTTTCATGTTCGGTGTGGGTACAGGCGGACGCATCAGCGAATTGCTTAGCCTGCAGATCGGGATGTCTACCAGAATCACATTTTTGTCGGGTTCACTGAAAAAAGAGGCAGACGAAATCCTGTTCCTCGAACTCGCACTCCGCGGGTGCGACATCTCTATCCGCAATCTCTCTATCGCAAAAAGAGGTGTAACACAATGCCCGAAATGAAACAAATATTCGCTTCGACAGATATTGATTGGAAAAACCGTATCAAAAACCGTGATGGCAAGGTTTGTCGCCGATGTGGGTTTGACAAAAACCTTGAAGGACATCATATCCTGCCTCAAGGCAAATACCCCGAGTTTGCGAATTTATTGCCGAACGGGGTCACGCTTTGCGGAAATTGCCATGCGCTCTTGAAAGGCAAGGAACTGCGAACAAATATTCGCGGATTTCTACCCGATGATCCCAATATTGAGAACCAGTTAAAAGAACTAAAAAACGTTTTTGACACGCACTATGGAGATGCCAAAGATCCGTTTTCGTTTTTTGTACCTCATCTTATTGATACTTCGCCCGTATTCAATGGAAAAAGTGAACCAATGAACAAATTGGCGCAACGCTATTTCCGTAGCGGGAAAAATCGGTATAGGCGAGGCGTGTATGAGTCGGCTATTAAACGCTTTGATCAAGCACTTCTGTCCCAAACAGATTTTCCGGATGTTTATCTCTGGCGCGGAAAAGCAAAGGGTGAATTAAAGCAGCATAAGTCAGCGATTTACGATTATACCCAAGCAATTACCCAAAGACCTGATGATGCAGATGCTTATATATGGCGGGGATATGCAAAATGTAAACTCAAACAATATGAATCAGCATGTACCGACTTTGACATGGCACTCCGCCTAAATCCTGATGATGCCAACATCTATTATTGCCGTGGATATGTGAAGAAGGAATTGGGATTACTTATGGATGCCATAGACGATTTTGATGAGGCACTCCGCCTAAAGCCTGATGATGCTCACGTCTATAGATCACGTGGATTAGCGAGGACGGAAGCAGAGAAATTTGATGATGCTATAAACGATTTCAACAAGGCTATTGATCTTACAAGAGATCAGTTGAATATCCTCTACCATAAGGCGGCGGAAGAGAAAAAAACAAAGGATGTCGCCTCTGACCTTCTGTTGCTGCACATCAATAGAGGAAATGTGAAGATGAAGTCGGGCAGCATTGACGAGGCGCAGCAAGATTTCAAGGAAGCATTAAGACTGGCACCTCAGACAAATGATCCGCAACAGTGGCATAAGTATCTTCAGAAGAAACTGAAATCAAATTAATGGGATGATTTCTCTATCTTACGAGTAAAAGACGATAAGACGGCAGAAATCGTCAAAATCGGGTAATCTGTTGATGCCCGACAGGAATTAGAATATCTTATTAATCTCTGTTTCTTATTTCACGTCTAATGTAGTTGTTTTGCATGAGCTCTCCTATGAATCAAAGGACTCAGTCTATGGTAGAACAGAACTCTGAAAACTTTCTTGAAGAAACTGAATATCAAGAGCGTTATAGACTTTATGAGAAAGCATACGACAACGATTCCAATCTAATTTCACTAAACAGCTCTGATTTCAACAAAGCAATCCGATATTTTTCGGCGACCTTATTAGTACTTCTGTTTACAGGGATTAATTTTCAAGATTCAAACCCTACATTTTTTAAAGCAGTCTTTATACTCGGTTTTCTAACATTCGTTAGTAATCTGTTGGCATATCCGTTTTCACAATGCTCTTTGAAAAAACACAGAGTATATGCTGAATATTACTTCCTTCAACGTGATCACAGTTACAGGCATAAACAGCACTGGACAAGCACTGCATCGTTTTTCTTAGAGTGTTTGTCAGTGATATTATTTACTGTTGTTGTGTCTCTTCTCATATTCGGATTTTTCGCTAACACCATAATTATCAAAGGGGTTCAATAATGACAAAGCCAAAAACTCAATCCAGTCAAAGCACTCAGAAAAAGCAATCGTCCAAGGTTGACGAACTGCAAAGAGCGCAGTCTTTTCAAAGATTGCCGTCTGCACGTAACAATAGACAACAAGGACAACAAGGACAACAAGACGGGGCAAGTAATAAGCCCCCGAAAACACCTAAAGAGACTTCAAAAAATAAGAAGTAAGCGGGCACTTGAAAAGGGTTATCGCCATACTAAACGGTAACCGTTTTTTAACTCATTACGAACCCGAGAAAAAACGCACAGAAACGCCTACAAGTCTCTTTCATAATTGTCCACAGAACACCTTTGAAATAATACCCTTGTGGTAGAATCCACCCCATATCTTTAACAGCGTGTCTTGACACACAACGTCTCTGAGTATACCCACCCACAACTCCTGCAGTGTGCAAATGCTGTCGGTCGCTGGCGGTCTCTCGTGTAAAGGGTACCAGAACCTCCACCGCTACGGCGGGAAACCTGCTACGTGCTTCCAGCATTGAGTTCTGGTCGCTTCACTTTGTAGATGGTTTTGGGCAGTGTCTTACGGCAAAGCTGGCATTCCATGCTGTGTAGCCACCTCACCGGCGAGATTTATACCCTCGGACGTAATTCAATCACTTCACACGGTGTTTCCCATCGTTTTGAAATTGAGAATATTACAGATTATCTCGGCAGATCATTCAATTGTCCGTTTTTAGTGTTGTCCTTTTCGCAGGTGTTAACACTTAATATATGTTATGCTTTAAGACAAACTGCCGAAATTTTCGCAGCCTGTCGCAGCATTTCGCAGCATTTCACACCGGATCTTGGAAAAAAAGACCTAAAATCCAATAATTTCTTAAAATTGAATGGCACTGATTACCTCGGAAGAAAGTATTGCCTTGTAGGTAGTTTTAGAGTATAATCTTGACAGCGGAAAAGATGGTAAATCTGAACTGAATGCATGATTTGAATAGGAGGTAAAAACGATGAAGGTTATAAGTACTTTGATCGCTATGACGGTTCTCTTTATTTCAGGGATATGGGTTCAGGAAAGCATATCGGAAATCGACCCAGAATCTCTGATGGGCATGTGGCACTTTGATCACGGGAAAGGGGGGACAGTTAAAGATTCCTCTCCGAACGGTAATGATGGGAAAATCGTTGATGCCGAACGGGTCGAAGGCAAGGAAGGCATGGGCATCGAATTCGATGGAAGCAACCATGTCGTTATCCCCGCGAGCAAGACTACAGATGATTTTCTTGACGGATTTACGTATCTGCTCTGGGTGAAACCGCTTGGTGCACCTGCGGGCCCACACGTTCGATTGATGGAACGGGATTGGCACAATCCAAACATTCTTATCGGCCCAAATGACTTCTACGGTAGTTTCGTGTTCAATGGTGCGATAGATAACAGCCAAGTCCGGGGCGGGACATGGGAGATGGACGAATGGAGTTTTGTCGCCTTAACCCACGACGGCGATATACTTGCGCTCTTTGTTGATGGCGAGATTGTCGCGGATTTGAAGGTGGGCAACCCGGATTTTAGTCAGCAACACGATGGCGGTTCCATCTGGTTAACCCGCTGGAAAGGCGGAGCAGGTTGGGATTTCAGCGGAGTCCTTGACGAAATTGCGATCTTCAATACAGCACTCAGTGAAGATGACCTGAATACTGTCATGGAGGACGGACTTGAGAAAGCACTTGCTGTTTCACCTGTCGGCAGATTGACAACGACGTGGGGTAATATCAAACAGTAGGTGCGATCTCCGAATCGCGACTTAATCTTAAAACTAACAGGAGCAAATTGGGGCAAGACATCACGGGTTTGGTGAAAAAAAGTAAATCAAAGTGCGTGCTCGTAATGAAGCAGATCGCTTATGCGGTTTTTGCTGAGGTGTTTCTTCGCGTACGCGGCAAAATGGAGGACGGACTTAAGAACGGAACATCAAAGTTCTAGGGGAAACACCCAAGCAAAAACACCCATGTTGTTTAACCACAAGGAAAATTAGAAAAATGGCAAATTCACGAGATACAGGCGAAATGGTTGATGGCAAGAAGCATGGGTATTGGATTACCTATTACGCGAGTGGGTTAAAACGAAGCGAAGGGAACTATATTCACGGTAAGAAAGATGGTCCCTGGATTCAGTACCATAAAAATGGCAACAAAGCGAGCGAAGCCTCCTTCCGCGATGGTAAGAACGAAGGCGACTATATATGCTATTATGAGAACGGCAACCGCAAATGGGGCGGTCCCTACCGGAAACATGATGGCGGCTCCGCCGATGGCAGAAAAGAAGGGGTCTGGCTCTGTTATGAAGAAGACGGCGAGACAGTATGGCGCATCATCACCTACAAAAAAGGCGGTGCTCGCGCGAAACCGGATGAGCATCCGTTCGGCGAATGCGATGTTTGCGGTGAAGGCAGACGTTCAACGTGGCGCGATAGCTGCCCACAATGCGGAGCAGAGATTTCCGACTAATCCTCAAGAATTCCGAAGTTTTTTATCAGAATCGGGTTTTAGTGGGTAAATAAACAAGCCTGCAAAAAGTCGAGGAAAATAATTGAAAATTGACGCAGAGTTTTGGTGCGCTTTGGTATTGTTGACGGCGTTTTTTGTTTTACAATTCCCAAGCATAATAAAGGCAGAAACCGAATCCGCTCACAGGGTTGCAACTGCCGCCCGCCTTAAAGGCGCGCCACCGAATTTAGACGGTGTTTTGGATGACGACATCTGGCAGACCGCGCCCCTCCACGAAGGTTTTCGTCAACGCGACCCCGACGAAGGAAAACCCGTCTCTGAACGCACCTCGTTCCAAGTTGCCTACGATGACGAGGCGATCTATTTTGGGATTATGTGCTATGACAGTGAACCCGATAAGATTGTTTCCCGCCTCGTCAGACGTGACGAATACGTTGAATCCGATAAAATCCAGATTATCCTTGATCCGCACTACAACCGACAACGCGGTTTCTCCTTTACTGTCTATCCCTCTGGCTCCGTCATAGATGGTATTGTTGGCGGTGGCGGTCCGAACGGCTGGAATAACAGGTGGGACGGCGTGTGGGAAGCAAAGACTTACATCCACAAAAACGGATGGGCAGTAGAATGTAAAATCCCATTCTACATGTTCCGCTTTTCGCCGAAGGACAAATACATCTGGGGACTGCAGGTAGAACGGGAAATTAGCCGTAGAAAAGAGCGTGCGCATTGGCGTTTAATTAAGAAGAGTGAACCGGGTTGGATATCGCGTTTTGGGGACCTGGTAGGGATTGAGAACATTCACCCCTCTCGTCATTTGGAATTAATACCGTATACAATGGGTAGGACAACCCTCAATAATAATGCTGATTTATGGGGCAATATTGGCGGCGATGTCCAATACGGCATCACTTCTGGAATTACGCTCAACGCCACAGTCAACCCTGATTTTGGACAGGTAGAGGCAGACCCTGCTACTTTGAATCTCTCCGCCTATGAAGAGTATTTTGAGGAACGCAGGCCCTTTTTTGTCAAAGGATCATCCATTTTTAACTTCGGAGGCGGCGAAAATCAATTCTTTTACTCGCGGCGGATCGGACGACAACCCGGGCATTTTGAGATTCCAGAGAATGCAACTGAACTGAGTCGTCCAGAAGCGACAACGATTCTCGGTGCTGCCAAAATCGTTGGAAGAACCAGTAGCGGCACCTCCTTCGGTATCATGGAGGCTGTCACGGCACCGGAGTATGCACAGATTAAGGAAAAAGGCAAGAGCAGCGATTACCGCATTGAGCCGTTGACAAACTACTTTGTGGGGCGAGTGACACAAGACATTTTGGAAGGGAATTCTCGCGTCGGGCTGGTAACAACAACAGTAAATCGACGTGCCTCTAATCCTGCTTATGTCGGTGGACTTGATTGGGACTTGAGGTTTGCGAAGGAGCGGTACAAGATAAGCGGAATGGTAGCGGCAAGCGAAGCCGGAAAACTTGAGGCGCGCAAGTCGGGCTACTTCGCACATATTGAATTGGATAAACAGGGTGGGTGGTGGCGGCTTGATACCAATTTTAATGTGCGGTCCCCAAACTTAGACATAAACGACATAGGGTACACGCAGCGCGGCGATATGATGCGATGGTTCCATGACCTCATGTTCAAGAAAGAACAACCTTTCAGTATTTTCCGAGAAGTGACTTTGGGATTCTTTGGATGGCGAGAATGGAATTATGACGGTGTCAGCATCGGTCGCTACTCCGAGATATGGATAGATGGTAAACTAAAAAATTATTGGGACTATGACCTTTGGATCGGACGGAATTTGGAGTCGTTTAACGATGCCGATGTCCGGCGCGGCGGAACGCTGATTAAGAATCCCGCAGGTTGGTGGATTTTTACGCAGCTTAGAACTGATAGCCGTAAAATGGTTCAGCTGGAACTGAATCCGATTTTCGCATGGGACGACGATAACAAGAGTTCTGAAAAGGAAGTTAGTCTCCGTCTGAACATTCGTCCTGCGTCGAACATTGAACTGAGTATTGGACCCATGTATCGTTATCGGGTTGACGATGCACAGTGGGTCGAGCTCGTTGAAGAAAATATTGACGGTCACATCAAGAAACACTACGTTTATGGCGAATTAACGAGTCAAACGCTGGACTTCACTACCCGTGCGAACATTAGTTTTACCCCAACATTGAGTCTCCAGTTCTACGTGCAACCCTTCATTACCATCGGCGACTATGCCAACTTCAAGGAGTTGGTTGAACCGAGATCCTATCAGTTCAAACCGTATCCACTGAAGAAGAATCCTGATTTCCACATACGTTCACTGCGAGGCAATACCGTCCTTCGCTGGGAATTCCGTCCCGGCAGCACCCTGTTTTTGGTGTGGTCTCAGTCGCGTGCGGTTGCGTTAGAAGAAGTGGGAGCAGAAGACTTGGAGTTTCGCCCGTTCCACCGGTTGCGAAGCAGTTTCACCGATGAAGGCAAGAACATTTTCCTGATTAAATGCCGGTATTGGTTTGGGATATAACCGTTCGGTGTCATTTGAAACTTGAGTTTTGAACAAAACTGTCCAAAGATTGGACTGCAAAGGATCGCTTTGTCAGACAAAATTAGCGAAATGTCCGTTTTTAGGTGATTTTGCGTTTGAATTGACTTTGGCATGAAAATTGCTACGCTATAAATGATAGTATCTTGGAAAACGCCGCTTTTTCACGGAAAGGGAAAGAAAAGTTAAATTTCTTGACAAATAATGTCGGAAGTGTTAGTATCAAGAACAAGCATGAGATAAGTTAAATGGACAGAATGTTAACACGCGAATATTCAACTGCATAGGGGGTGCGTCTTATGAAATCGCGTCGGATACCTCTGGCATGGATGGTGTCGTTTGTCCTACACGTCTGCCTCGCAATCGTTGTAGGGTACGTCGCTATCTCGTCGAATCAGCAGATGGCACAAGATGCCATTGATGTGAGTTTTTTCATCGTTACACCACCACAAGCAGCGCAAAGGGATCCTATCTCTAAACCCGTTGTTGTGGCAACGCCAGTTCCAGATTTGAAGGTAGTTCCTCAAACCGAAGCGACACCACGTCGCACAACGCGTACTGTGAAAACATCCATGACTGCAGCACCTGCTGCACCAGTGTCCGCAGGTTCACCCGCTGCGCTAAGGACACAACAGGTTAACGTTTCAAATAGTTCTTCCGTGCTCCAGCACACCACAGAACCGCTATCAACCGCCGCAGTGCTGCCGACAACATCCGATGGATTGCCTACCGCAGGATTGCGCAGCAGCGGCCTAACAACAGACGGCATCGGAACCGGCATCGGTGATGGGTTAGGCACCGCCGCCGGACGTGGTGGTTTCGGTTCCGAGGTAGGTGTCACACAAGGTCGAGGCGAAAACCGGACCGGGATAGATTCGTTGGTCAAAGGTGACGGTGCCGCGAATGTCAACGCATCGTTGTCAGATGTAACAGCGAATATTGTGTTGGGTAACGGTGTGCCACCGCTCCCGAAAGGGAGCCCGGGTGCTATTATTCAAGGTCGCGGCAAAAAAATTATTGGACAACTCAACCTTGTGCGTCTTGATGACCCGTTGCATCCGAACCTTGATTTCTGAGGCAGCGGCATCGGACATCTCCGATTCGGGGCAGGTCTGCCCTTTTTAGTCAAGTCGCTGAATGAACACACTGGCATCCAAACCCAAATGGTCGACGCAGTCCAAATTACAGATGCGGCGTTTTTTGAGTCACCGATCATCTTTATGGAACCGATTTCCGGTTCCTCAGGAAAACTCCAGAATGGATTGTTGTCTGGTAAGGCTATCTGGCAAACCAAAGGGAGTCGTCCTGCTTTGGGATACACTGATCGCGAGGCACAGCAGATTCGCGAATATGTCATAAACCGCGGTGGGTTTATCTATATGCCCACGCACGGGAACACAGAGGATGCGATGCGTCCTGCGATGCGCGTCCTGCGTCAAATTCTTCCTGAATACCATCTCACCACTATCCCTCAAGATCACGAGATTTACAATAGTTTCTATGAGTTGAATGGGCCCCTCCGGTTTCCAGTTCGGAAAATGGGGAACACTATTCTCCATCACGGTCCCTACGGACAGTTGCAGGGCGTTTTCGTTGATGGCCGACTTGCTGTTCTCGTTGATACGGAGGCAATGATGCATGTGATGGATGGCGCAGTGCAGAAACCGTTCTTCGGTCACTACCAAGACCGAAATAAAATTTTAGATGAATTCGCACCTGCTGCTGCGAGACAACTCACCAATATCGTTGTCTATGCGGTAACACACGGGAGTATCTCAGATTACAGCAAATATATTCCCGAAGACGCACGCATCGATGGCGATGCAGAAAGTGTCCCGAAATCCGCACCGTATGATGCGAATCGTTTGTGATTAATCCTATCCAGAAACCATCTCTATATCCAGTGAGTGTAGTTCCGACTGCACTCACTGGTGCATTCTCAATGACCATACTCCCGCTTTAATTTTCCATAAAGACGATCTCTATATAGAAAAATGTTTCCGTTCTATGATCACGTCCGATAGGATGGCGCAATTTTCCTAATCATCTTCTCGCAGTACCTACTGTGCCGGAAAAAACTTGACAAATTGCGTAAAAACGGGCAAGATAGTCGTAAAACCGCATCTCCATTTGACAAATTACCCTTAGAAATGTATAATATATGGAAGTACTATTTCATTTTGTCAATAGGACGCAGCTTGCAAGTTTCGTAACGTTGCAAGCCAGAAAAAGAACAAGGGAGATTAAAATAAAAATGGCTGATTACGCTAATCCTGATGTTTTGGTAACTACAGAATGGGTCGCCGCACACGGCGGTGATGCCGGTATCCGGCTCCTTGAGGTTGATGTTGATACGTCTGCTTATGCTGAAGGGCATATCGCTGGCGCGGTCGGACTGAATTGGCAGACACAACTCTGCGACCAGATTCGCCGCGATATTCTTACAAGAGATCAATTTGAAGCACTCTGCAACGACAGCGGTATTGCTAACGATACCACCGTTATTTTCTACGGCGATAATAACAACTGGTTCGCAACTTACGCATTGTGGCAATTCCGTTACTACGGACACGATGAAAGTCTGTTGAAGGTGATGAACGGGGGTCGCCAAAAATGGATCGACGAAGGCAGAGATTTTGTCACTGATGTGCCGGATTATCCCAGCACCGGGTATCAGGCGAAGTTTCCTGATGACAACGTTCGCTCTACGGCGGTTAACGTTCGCGACACGCTCGGCCAAGGCGTTGTTAACCTCGTTGATGTCCGTTCACCTGCCGAATTCTCCGGCGAGGTCATCGCACCTCCTGGTATGAGCGAGACGGCGCAACGCGGTGGTCATATCCCCGGCGCAGCGAATATCCCATGGGCAACCGCGGTCGCTGAAGACGGCACCTTTAAATCGCACGATGAACTGCAGGAGATCTACGGTGGTGCAGGTGTTGACAATAGTAAAGAGACAATCGCCTATTGCCGTATCGGTGAGCGTTCATCTCATACGTGGTTTGTACTGAAGTATCTACTCGGATATGAGAAGGTTCGCAACTACGATGGCAGTTGGACGGAATGGGGCAATCTTGTCGGCGCGCCCATCGCACGCGACTAAAGGAATAGCGGTCAGCCTTCGGTTTGCTTCGTAGTGAGAATTATTGGTAACCCTCGCTCGCGAGATTGGTAACCTCACTCTCTGATGGCTGATCGCTATAAAAAAATATGCCTAAATTCGTTACTGCCCATGCTATTGCCTGCATGACCCGCCAAGATGTGGCGCGACTGCTGAAGCGGTTCAGAGAAGAAGAAAACGCCGATGTTCGTAATATCCGAGTCTTGTGTGATACGCTGTCCGGCAGAATGGTTTGCGAGTGGGAAGCACGGGATCGCGTTGTCTTAGTCGAATGGCTGAAGAAGTGCAACGTCCAGATACGCGGAACAGGCGAATGGCTCATGGCAGTCCAATATGAATCTGTAGACGATGAACTCGTGACACCTCAGCGGGATAACCCGTAAATACGCAGGTATGCAAAATAGCGACGCAAAAACCGATGTATTATTTAACCCGGCAGACCGCGTTTGAAGCATCACATTACAATCGTATCCCTGAATTGAGCGATGCAGAGAATTTTGCGTTGTTCGGTGCCGCCGCAAATCCAAATAGCCACGGACATAACTATGTGCTTGAAGTGATGGTGAAAGGGGATGTAGATGTGGACGATGGTATGGTTATAAATCTGGTAACGTTGGATGCCTTGTTGAAGTCAGAAGTGCTTGCTAATTACGATCACAAACATCTGAACCGTCAGCACCCGACTTTCGCGAAAAATCCGTACCTGCAACCGACGTGTGAGAACATCACTATGGAGATTTGGCAACGACTCGTGCCTTCTCTGCCAGATGGGATGTTGCACAGAGTTCGACTCTACGAAAGCACATCTAATTTTGCCGACTATTATGGGGATGGACCGATGGTTTATCTGACCAAGGTTTACGAATTTAGTGCAGCCCACCGCTTACATAGCCACGCGCTCAGTGACGAGGAAAATCAGGACATCTTCGGAAAATGCAATAACCCGGCTGGACATGGGCATAACTATGTCCTTGAAGTTACCGTAAAGGGAGACGTAGATGAGAGAACCGGGTTGGTAGCAGGTCTGAATTTTCTTGATGAAATCGTTCAAAAACAGGTCTATGCGCGCTTTGATTACAAGCATCTCAATATTGATACGCCTGAATTTGAGATGCTTAACCCAACCTCGGAAAATTTCGTCAAAGTACTTTGGGATGTATTAGAGCCGAATTTACGTCCGGTAACTTTACATCGCCTTCGCTTAAGAGAAACGCCGAAAAATCACTTTGATTACTACGGTGCTTAATCTATTTTATCTGAGAAGTGCGGCTAAACAGCGCAATGGAGACAAACTTTAATACAATGAAGCTTGAACAGGAGCCTCCGAACCCAGAATTAGAGGATCTCTTCACCAAAATCATTGAAAATTTAGGTGAAGATCCGAGTCGTGAAGGCTTAATGAAAACGCCGCTTCGTGCCGCGAAAGCGATGGAATTTTTGACGAGCGGCTATCATCAAGACATCGATAAAATCTTAAATGGAGCGATCTTTGATGAAGATTACGACGAAATGGTGATCGTGAAGGAGATCGAATTTTACAGTCTCTGTGAACATCATATCCTGCCCTTTTGGGGCAAATGTCACGTCGGATATCTTCCACGGAACCAGATTATCGGTTTGAGCAAGATCCCGCGTATCGTTGATATGTTTTCCCGGCGGTTGCAAGTCCAAGAACGGCTCACGCGTGAAATCGCCGAGGCACTCGAAACTGCCCTTGACCCGCGCGGCGTTGCGGTCGTCATGGAGGGTCAACACTTGTGCATGATGGCACGCGGCGTGGAGAAACAGGCACCCAAGATGGCAACAAATGTCATGCGTGGGGCGTTCCGCGAGGATAGTTCAACGCGTGCGGAGTTTTTGAGGTGCGTCCAAATATCCTAATACATCTTTTTAGGACTTACGCAACTTAATCTCCTACTGGTGCCTTTGACGAACGGCGGGGTTCCCGACCGCGCTGGCAACTGGAGTAGGTTTGCGCAAGTCCTAACTTTTTTGTCATTGTAGACAGATTCAGATACATGATAGAACGTAGAGGTGAGCATGGTTTCTTCGAGCCGTCCGAATGCACCAGAAATTGTGAAACTTGATGGAAAGGTCGTTGTGGTTACCGGCGCGTCAAAGGGGATCGGTAAGGCAATCGCATCCGCTTTCGCAGCAGCAGGCGCGAAGGTTGTACTCGCTGCCCGAACCCGCGAGACGCTTGAACAGGTTGCAACGGATCTCAGCGTAGGAGGGGTTTCTAACCCCGATTCCATACTAACTGTTCCGACGGATGTCACTGATGTAGATGCCGTGCAGCGCTTAATTGAACAGACACTTGATGCCTATCAACACGTGGATATCTTGGTCAACAACGCCGGGATTGGTCATTTCGGACCGGTTGTCGATTTCGCACCTGACGACTGGGATACGGTACTCAATTCCAATTTGAAAGCGGTTTACCTCTGCGCAAAGTACACACTTCCACCGATGTTAGCACAGGGCAGTGGACAGATTATTAATGTGCTTTCGATCGCTGCGAAGGTTGCGTTTGAAGCCTCAGCGGCTTACTGCGCAGCGAAGGCAGGTGCGTTAGCACTAACGAAAGTTTTAGCCGCCGAAGTCCGTCAACAGAATATTCGAGTTACCGCGGTCCTACCGGGGTCGGTGCATACCCCGTTTTGGGATGACGTTCCACAACACCCAGACTTTGAACAGATGCTTAAACCTGAACATGTGGCGGGGACAGTTGTTTCTGTCTGCCAGCAACCGCTTGGCATGGTAACAGAAGAGATTGTCGTGATGCCACCACTCGGAATTCTCTGATAGCGTTTATGTGTGTTGGGATATATACGGACGGGTCGCTGTGTCTACAAGCGTGATCAAGACGTGAAACGTCCGAGTCTTCGCCGAATGCGAACTTTACGGATACCACGTTCATCGGCATCTATGACTGTGATGATGGCATCGCCTAAATTGAGTTCAGTGCCGGTTTCTGGAATCGTTCCAGTCCGATCAAGGATATAGCCAGCCACTGTCTCATAGTCACCTTCGGGAATCGGGAGTCCGTAGTATTCTTCAAGCAGATCGACTTCGGTTCTCGCGTCGCATTCAAGGATGTGAGGTGCGATTAAACGGATGAGGTCGGGAACATCACGTTCATCGGCGAATTCGCCGACAATTTCTTCAACAAGGTCCTCGATGGTAACGAGTCCGACAGTCCCTCGATATTCATCGACAGCGAATACCATCGTGTGTCGGGTATTTTGAATTTCTTTGAGGAGCGCGTTAATATTTTTCGATTCAGGCACAAAGTGCAAGTCTGTCCGGATGAACGGCTCAATTGATGCAGACGGGGTGCCCTCTTTATTCTCTTTATCTGCATCGGTTCCTGAGTCAACGTCATCATAAATGACATCCAAGAGATTGACAATCCCGACGATGTTATAAATCTGTTCTTCGTAGACTGGGATTCTTGAAAAACCAGCGTCAGTGGCGATTTGCAAAAAGTCTTCGCGGTTGGTATTTCTTTCAATTGCGACGATATCAACAAGCGGTACCATAACTTGTTCGACGGTGCGATCTTGCAAGTTGAGTAGACTGTGAATCATCCGGCGTTGGTCTGTAAGTAGGTTACCTGAGCGTTCACCCATAGTGGCGAGTAGCCGTAACTCTTCACGTTGGGCATCGGGACTCGGGGTACTGTCACCTCTGTCTACAATCCTGACAATGAGTTTTGTCAAGGTTTGTACAAGATAAATTAAAGGTGCTAATACCGATTCAGAGAACCGTAACGGATAGGCATAGCGCAGCGCGAGGCTATCTGCTTTAACACGAAAAATCGTTTTCGGCAAAATTTCACCGAAGATGAGGAGCAGCGTGGTTACCCAGATGATAGCGATCGGTCCTTGCAGATGCTCTGCGTTAGGGAAGACTCTCGCAGTCAATCGGTCGCCGAATTGTGAAATCAGAACATTCGCAAGATTTGTTCCAGCCAAGGTCAGCGCGAGCATCCTATCGGGAGATTCAACCAAGCGGTGAATAATTTTTGCTTTAGCATCTTGAGATTCAACAAGTTGGTTAATCCGAATTTTATTGACAGATACGAGTGCTGTTTCCGAACCGGAGTAGAAGGCTGAAAGTACGAGACAGACAAGCACCGCGAGGACAAGTGAAATGAGTACGATAATCTGTCCTGTACTACTTGCCCCGATTAAAAAGAGGGATAGTAAAAAAATTCTCAATTGTTTTATATCTGGTATCTGTTGTTAGGCTTCTTTTTCAGTTTCATCGGTATCCGGTACTTTGATAAACAAACCAGTGATAACATTTCCTTCTGTAGCCGTAATTTCAAATTCAATGCCGTTTTCATCTGTATAGAATTCACCGACGGAAGGAATTCGTCCGAAAAGTCCAAAGACATAGCCGCCAATAGTGTCCACGTCATCTTCGCTGAGTTTTAGTTCAAATTGCTGATTGAGTTTCCTGATGCTCATGCGTCCGGAAGTTTCAAGTAATAAGGGTGCTTCAGAGTGTTTAACAAAATCGGGTGGCGCGTCATCTCTGTCATGTTCGTCAACGATATTGCCGACGACCTGCTCAATGATGTCTTCGGTCGTAACAATTCCTGAAACGCCGCCATACTCATCTCGGAGAATCGCCATTTTGGTTTTTTCGCGTGTGAGTTGTAGTAACAGCATCCCGATTTCACGGGTCTCAAGAACGAAGATAGGTGCTCGAATAAGGGAAGCACTGGATGGGTCTTCAGAAATCCGGTCCCGTTTTTCGAGAAAAGCATCAATCGTAAGCACATTCACATCCGCGTGTCGCCACAAGGCAAGATCTTTGACATAGAAGATACCACAGATATTATCAATCTGCTCCTGATAAACTGGAATCCGTGAGAAACCGGATTCTTTTGCTTGCTTTAAGGTTGCTTGGATCGTGTTTGATGTAGGGACTGCGACGACTTCGGTTCGCGGCACCATAATCTCTCTTGCTTCGATGTCACGCAGTTGAAGGATATTACTAACAATTTCGCGTTCATCAGAAGGGAGTGCTTCTTCGTGGTAAGTATTGAGAATTTCTATAAAGTCCGCTGATGTGAGGTGTTCGGTAGCCGGTAGGTGTCCACCAAATATCGGGACGAGGAAGTCAATGATTCTGCGCAGCAACCCGCGTAATGGAGCGATGAAAATGGAAAACACCCATAACAGCGGTGCCGTTATTTTCGCAAAAGCCTCTGCATGTTTAATAGCATGCGTCTTTGGTGTCATTTCGCCAAAAATCAGCATGAGGAAAACATTGAGAACTAAGGCTATGACAAAGCGGATGGATTCCGGGTGTTGGGGAAGCACTCGCCCGATAAATGAGAGCATGAGGATTGCGAACGCGACATTGACAAGGTTATTACCGAGCAGAACGGTAATGAATAGCTTGCGCGGATTGTCAACGAAATTGATGATTGCAGACGCGCTGCCCTTTTCAATACGGATTCGCTCAATTTGGACTTGGGTAAGTGCGCATAATGCCGTCTCGGAACCGGAGAAAAAGCCGGAGAGGACAAGTAAACCTGTCAAGCCAATCAGATAGGGGAGTAGTGGAACAACTTCCATTCTTTTTTAGAAAGCAATTTTGGATACACGTGCGCACCGAAAGTTGCTATTAATGATACTGAATTAGCGATAGTCTGTGATTCTGCTCGCTTTACTGCTTTAATTATAACATATTAACAGACAAATCGCAACAAAAATATCACCACTTTTGAGGTATTATCTATAAACCGTGTGCCTTTCGCCTCAAGTACGAGCGTGAGAGTTGATGTGCGGTGCTGATTTTGAGGAAGTCTATGACGAAATTAGAACAGATGCAACGGATCGAAACATGTGGTATTGTCGCTATTATTCGTGCCAACAGTGCTGATGAATTAATTGAGACGGCGGCAGCAATTCATGCCGGTGGCGTTAACGTGATTGAAGTCACGATGACGACACCGAATGCGTTACAGGTCATTAGCGATGTTTCATCAGCGTATGGTGATGCCGTTTTGGTGGGTGCAGGATCGGTGTTAGATGCCGAGACAGCCCGCGCGGTGATGCTGGCTGGTGCGGAGTTCATCGTCAGCCCGGTTACAAAGCCGGATGTCATTGAGATCTGTAACCGCTATGGGAAAGTCGTTATCCCTGGTGCCTTTACGCCGACAGAAATTTTGACAGCGTGGGAAACTGGGGCAGATTATGTTAAAGTGTTTCCATCGAGTGGTGTCGGTCCCGCCTATATAAAAGATGTGAAAGCACCGCTCCCGCAGATTCCGCTCGTGCCAACCGGTGGTATCAACGCTGAAAACGCCGCTGAGTTTATTACTGCTGGTGCTACCGCTTTGGGAGTTGGTAGCGCATTGGTGAATAATCAATTGATTGCCGCTGGGGAATTTGCACTCCTCACAGAAAGAGCCGAGAAGCTTGTTAAGGAGGTACAACGCGCCCGTTAAGACACTAATTGCGCTTAAACCCGCTGAAAATGTGTTTTTGTGTTGACAATTCGTGTTAATTTTGTTAACCTTGTTACCAAGGATTGTAGCCTGTTCGCTTGTAAGATACCGCTATGCAGATTGATCAATTAATCTTAGGTAAATATAGATTGCTTGAATTTCTCAATTCAGGAGGCTTCTCCTCAGTTTTTCGCGCCCGCGAAGAGATGACAAACCGTGAAGTTGCGATTAAAGCCTTAGCAAAAACTGCCTATCCTGCGAGCAGAATGAAATTTTTGCTAAACGAGTTTCAAGCGATGTCAAAAATTTGGGGGCATCGTAACATAGTCTCCATTCACACCGTCGAACCCGGCGAAGACGACTACGTCGCCTGGATCGTGATGGAATTTGTTGAAGGGAAAAGTCTTCACGATCTCATGCAAGAAGGTGCACTCGTGCTAACGGATGCGCTCAACATCGGTTTGGATATCTGTCGGGGTCTGAGAGAAGCGCATGCTCACAAGATTATGCACCGCGACATCAAACCGCAAAATATCTTGCTCACGACTGAAAAAGAGGCAAAAGTTGCCGACTTCAGCATCGCTCGGATCTTTGGTGAGACGACGGAATTCGCTGAAACCATGGCAGGCACGCGACGCTACATGGCACCCGAACAAACCTATGGATCTTATGACTATCGAGCCGACCTCTATTCCACAGCACTCATCCTATATCAAGCCGTAACCGGACGCTTTCCGTTCTCAGGGGAAAATAAGGAAATAGATAAAAAGAAAGCTGCCGGAGAGATAGAAGAAATTGACAGATGTCCGGAGGTTCTCCGCAACTTTTTACAAAAAGCGCTCCATCGACAGCTTTCAGAACGCCATCAAAGTGCTACCGAGATGTACGAAGAATTAGATCGTATCCGGCAAGATGAGTACGTCAAACAGGCTTCCGAGCTTATTGATGCAAGCGTCAATTCCAGTAATCCGAGATTAGCAGAAGCACTTGAACGCTACCGAAAAACGTTCCGCCTGCCGCTCGCGGACGCAGAACGGATGAATCAAAACCTATTTTTCCAGCGGCGCCAAAAAGAGGAAAATACCAAACGCGAAAAACTGTTAGCGCAAGTCGAAAGGTATTATACACGCGCTGTACGCCACGCGGAGAACCGAGATTATCCGAGCGTACTTGCTGAACTCCACAAGGCGAGCCACCTTTGTCTTGATAATCAGGGGCTAAGCAAAATCGTTGATAGCTTGTTTCATACACTTAATACGGTGAATGTGCCACTCTCAGCAAATCCGACTGTGGAGGAGGTCGTCTTACTCATTCAGAAATTGCCGGACGGTGAGAGCACTGACCTCCGCACATGGCTTGAGCATCAAAAATTGGTCCCCGAAGAACCGACGGGTATAACGCCGATACAACCGCGTGTCAAGGCATCCGGCAGTTATCGACTCGTAATTGAGGAAGCATCCCCGGAATACCTACTTGATCAAGTTCATAGTGATATCCAGTATCCACATGAAGAAGAAGCACTTCGTCTCTTCCAACAAATTCAGATTTTTGAACAACAGGGACGCACCCGACAATGGCTCGCGCTATATAATAAATTAGGCAAGTTCTATCAAAAACAGGCGGGCAATTTTGTTAAGAAAGACGACTTAGAACTCGTTGCCAACTGCTACACGCGCGCTCGATTCGCTTACACAGTTGCGGAGAAACAGCACCTCGCGAGAAGAAACGCCAAAAAGGGTGCCGTTTACTACACGCGCCTCGCGCGGCAATTTGAACTCCAGCGTTCATGGGAAGAAGCAGGGAAATCTTATATCCTTGCTGCCTACAACCACGGCTATGTGAGTATGCCCATGCTCGTTGAAGAGTGCCACAGAATGGCAACTGTCTGTTATTTCAACGCTGCTGAAAGTGCGCATCTCAATAACGAGTTACAAACCGCTTACGACTTTTACATGTTGATCTTGGCAATCGGTGAGAAAATGTCTACACCCACAAAAATGGTCAACGAAGCGCAAAAATTGATTTCGGAAATTCCGGTTGTCGATTGAAGGGACAGTCATACGTGAAAACATCTTTAAAACGTGGAGAGGTACTCGTCGGGACCTTTGTACTGGAATTTGGGGGTTCCGCGATTGCGACACTCCTTGCAAGTGCTGGCGCGGATTTTATGATCGCAGATTTGGAACACAGTTCCTTTTCCATAGAAGCCGTTGGACGCATCATTCGGAACGCCCGCGGCGCAAATCTTCCGTGTATTGTGCGTGTTCCGGCACTCGAACGTCATTTTATCTCTCGGGTGCTTGATGCCGGTGCGACTGGCGTGATGATTCCGCGGGTTGAATCCCGCGAAGATATCGAAAAGATAAAACAGTGGACAAAATACGCGCCCGAAGGTGACCGAGGAGTCGCTTTCGGAATCGGACACACCGATTATGGAGATTTCACAAAACTTGATACCCGAGCATACGTGCGCAACGCAAATCAGGAAATCCTCACCATCGGGCAAATCGAAACCGTCAAAGCTGTCGAAAACCTAAACGACATTCTCACCACTGGCGAGTTAGATGTTATATTCATCGGTCCCTATGATCTATCAACATCTATGGGCATCTCCGGCGAACTCGACCATCCACTACTTTTAGACGCTATCAAACAAATTATCAGGCTTACACAGACCCACAATGTCGCTTTAGGGTGTTATGTCAATGACTTTGAGAGCGGTGAACAGTGGTTGAACTTGGGGGTTCAACTCATCGCATGCGGAAATGATGCGTTCCTTTTAACCCGTAAATTTGCCGAAGAGCATCAAAAATTCAAAGACGCGGCGGATTCAAAATGAAATCTTACGATATTCTCACAATTGGACGGAGTTCTTTAGATCTCTACGCAAATGACATCGGTGCCGCATTTCCAGACATTGAGAGTTTCGGTGCTTTCGTCGGAGGATGTCCGACCAACATAAGTGTCGGTGTTCAGCGACTTGGGCTTCAGGCTGCCTTGTTGACGGCTATCGGCGAGGATCCGGTTGGAGAGTTCCTACTCAAGTTTTTGAAGAACGAAGGCGTAGAGACCGAGTTTATCCCCTACAAGCCTAAGCACCGAACGAGTGCTGTTGTACTCGGTATTGAACCGCCAGACCGGTTTCCACTCATCTATTACCGTGATAACTGTGCGGACATTGAACTCACTATTGATGATGTCCTCGCTGCGCCAATCGCTGAAAGTCGAGCAGTATTGATATCGGGTACGGGTTTGAGCAAGGAACCGAGCCGCAGCGCAACGCTCTATGCTGCTGAGAAGGCACAATCCGTCGGTTGCCAAGTCTTTTTGGACCTCGATTTTCGGGCGGATCAGTGGCATGATCCGAGAGCGTTCGGGGTTGTTGTCCGATCTGCGTTACGTTATATTGATATTGCTATCGGCACGGAAGAGGAGATCAAAGCTGCCACACTGACAGACCTTTCGCAACTCACGATTGAGCACTCCCAAATTTCCAACCCAACAATTGAAGGCGATATGGCGGTTGCGATTGAAACGCTTTTAAGTGCTGGTCCAGATGCGCTGATAGTAAAACGTGGTATTGAAGGGGCAGATGTCCATCTGGTGAGCGGTGAAGTCATTCACGGCGCACCCTTTCCTGTTGAAGTGTACAACACGCTCGGTGCCGGCGATGCCTTCGCGAGCGGTTTCATTTACGGTAACCTCAGCGGCTGGGATTGGGAAAAATCTGCACGCCTCGGCAATGCAACTGGTGCGATTGTTGTAACACGGCACGGGTGTGCTAATTTTATGCCAACGATGCCGGAAGTTGATGAATTTGTCGCCGAACGCGGCGGATGGTAACGCGATTACCGGAACTTGTATGGCTATATGCTTGTGCTTTAGTCTATACACTACTCTATCATAGGAAAACATTTTCTTATACTGAAAATGCGGAGTAATTTTTATGGAAACACGAAAACTTACGATGGGACAAGCCATCGTTCAATTCCTTCAACAACAATACGTTGAAAGAGATGGGAACGAAATCCAGTTTTTCGCTGGAATGTTCGGTATCTTCGGTCATGGCAATGTTGCCGGGATCGGACAAGCGTTGCACCAGTATTCGGATACCTTTCGTTTTTATCAGACTCGGAATGAACAGTCAATGGTGCATACTGCTGCTGCATTCACTAAGATGAACAACCGTTTGCGCGCCTTTGCTTGCACAAGTTCAATTGGACCGGGCGCGACAAACATGATTACAGGTGCCGCGGGCGCGACAATTAATCGGTTACCTGTTCTCTTGCTACCGGGTGACATCTTTTCGACCCGTTTAGTTGCCCCAGTTTTACAGCAGCTCGAATCCCCGAGTTCACAAGATTATTCGGTGAACGATTGTTTCAAACCGATTTCACGTTATTGGGACCGCATTAACCGTCCAGAGCAAATCATCACAGCGTTGCCAGAGGCGATGCGGGTGCTAACATCTCAGGCGGAAACAGGTGCCGTAACTTTAGCACTTCCACAAGACGTACAGGCAGAGGCGTACGATTATCCGTCGCAGCTCTTTGATAAGCGCGTCTATACGATCCCGCGTCCTCGCGCAGACGAAGGTCTGTTGAATCGAGCAATAACGTGGATTCGTGAGAGCAAACGTCCGTTAATTATCGCTGGTGGTGGTGTTATCTATAGTGAAGCGACAACGCAACTCGCGCAATTTGTAGAGCAGACAGGTATTCCTGTTGGTGAAACCTTTGCTGGTAAAGGTTCGCTGCCGTATAATCATCCACAGAATCTCGGTGCAATAGGCGTGACCGGTACACCGGGTGCGAATATCACCGCGCGCGAGGCAGACTTGGTTATTGCTATCGGCACACGACTCAGTGATTTTACGACGGCTTCCAAAACGGCTTTCCAGAACCCGAATGTCCGTTTCATCAATATCAATGTCGCTGAATTCGATGCCTATAAACATGCTGCACTACCGCTCGTTGCAGACGCACGTGTCACACTTGCGGAACTTGCTACCGCTGTAGGAAACTATCACGTCGACGCGGCGTATGCTGCACAGATTGAGAAATATCGTGCCGAGTGGGAGGAAGAGGTAGATCGGCTTTACCATCTCGGTCACGGTCCCTTGCCGAGCCAAAGCGAAGTGATTGGCGTGGTTAATGAATTCTCGCGTCCAGAAGATGTCATGGTTTGCGCGGCGGGCAGCTTACCGGGTGATCTACATAAATTATGGCGTACCCGTAATCCAAAGCAGTATCATTTGGAGTACGGTTACTCGTGTATGGGATATGAAATCGCTGGTGGGTTAGGCATCAAAATGGCGGACCCGAGTCGTGATGTCTACGTCATGGTCGGTGATGGTTCCTATCTGATGTTGGCACAGGAAATTATTACGTCGATTCAGGAAGGCTATAAACTTATTATTGTACTCGTCAATAATGACGGACATAGCAGCATTGGTGGTCTATCTCGCTCAACCGGTGTGCAAGGGTTTGCCACCCGTTTCCGCTACCGAGACGAGGAGAGTGGCGAACTCTCAGGTGACTTTTTGCCGGTGGATCTCGCAGCGAATGCCGCGAGCCTCGGTGCTAAAGTCATTGAAGCGACGACCTTGCAAAGCCTAAAAGCTGCCTTGCATGAAGCCCGCGAGGCACCGCAAACAACAGTCGTAAAAATTGATGTAGATTACTACGAGCAAGTTCCGGGTTATGAATCTTGGTGGGATGTGCCTATTGCCGAAGTCTCCGAAGTAGATACAGCACAGGAGGCGTACAAAGAGTACGAATCGGATAAGCAGAAGGAACGTTATTTCCTGTAGACAATAGGGTTGCTCTGAGAGGAAAGGAGATTATGAAGGCTTCAGAACTTTTAGCAAAAGTCAAGTTGGGGGAAGCGATCCCTTGCGGTGGATGTGATGGGAAAATCCCAGCCGACGACATTTTAAGTTTCGCGTTTAAATTGGGGAAACTCGCGCCACGGATGGAAAATGCAAACGTTGGTGATATAACCTGCGTCCAATGTCAAGAAGCAGACCCAGATATCAAAATCACACCGCGTGGTCCCGATGTTAAATTCGTCCGTGGTGACTAACTTAATTAGGATTTACGCATGCTGCTCTTTTGTAGCACAAACTTCCAGTTTGTGGCTTTTGTAGCACAAAGTTCTCTTTTGTAGCACAAACTTCCAGTTTGTGGCTTTTGTAGCACAAACTTCCCTCTAACAGAACGGGCAACAATCAAAATTGCGTAAATCCTGTTAAATTATGCCTGAATACCTCGTCGGCAGAAACCCAGTCATAGAACGCCTACAGCGTGCGTCTCAAGATGTAGAAAGAATCTGTATCGCTGAAGGCAGCACGCACTCGCGCGTCCACCAAATTGTCACAATGGCGGAACGGGCAGGTATCCCCATAAAACGCTGCACGCGGCGCGAATTAGATAAACTCGAACCCTCAGTGCCACATCAAGGTGTTATTGCTTTTGTTAGCGCACCGCATTATAGTGACCTATCATCAATACTCGCAAAGGTGCAACAAGGTAAGCGCGATGCGCTGTTGGTTATGTTAGACGGGGTTCAGGATCCGAGGAATCTGGGGGCGATCCTCCGAACTGCCGACGCTGCGAATGCCGACGCTGTCATCATTCCAAAGAACCGTGCTGTCGGTATCACAGCCGCTGTCCACAAAGCATCAGCAGGCGCATCTGCCTATATTCCTATTGTCAAAGTAACGAATCTTGCGCGCACTGTAGAAACGCTTAAAAAAGCAGGGGTCTGGGTCGCAGGTGCTACTGGAGATGCGTCGTTCCTATACACCGATGCAGATTTTAACGGCCCATTATGTCTCGTGTTAGGCAGCGAGGGAGAAGGCATCCGACGGCTCGTCAAAGAGAAATGTGACTATCTCGTGCATCTACCGATGTTTGGAAAAATTGAATCGCTCAACGTTTCAGTCGCAGCCGGTGTGCTACTATACGAGGTGCTTCGGCAACGTGCGGCAAAGTGAGCTGTTCAAATGAATCCCTCTTCCTTCAGACTCACAAAGATTCCGTCCCCGATGATGATGTGATCTAATACTTTAATCCCGATTTGGTTGCCAGCCTCAATCAATTGTTTTGTTGCCCGAATGTCTTCTTGGCTTGGCTGTGGATCACCAGATGGATGATTATGGGTGAGGACGATTGAATTTGCGGATTCCTCAATTGCGAATCGAAAAATTTCGCGTGGGTGAAAGACGCTGGCGTTGAGTGTCCCTTCAAAGACTGTCGCTTCTGATAATTTTTTACCCCAAGTTAAGTCACTATCAAGGTCGCCTGCGATACCTTTAGTTGTCACGCCGCCTTTCGTATCAAGGCATAAGACGCAGACAATTTCCTTTTGTAGGTAACGCATTTTAGACATCATTAAGTCGGCGACATCGCTCGGTGAGGTAATCTTATCTCGCTCGGCGTGGAAACGTGCCAATCGCTTTCCGAGTTCAAGCGCAGCAACGATCTGTGCGGCTTTCGCTTCACCGACACCTTTGATTTTCTCAAATTGCTTAGATTTGTAATCAGCCATCCGTTTGAGGTCACCTTCAAGTGCTGTAAGGATCTGTTCACCGAGTTGAACGGCAGTTGTTCCTTTGAAGCCACTTTTGAGGATGATCGCTAATAATTCGGAGTCTTTCAGGCTTTCTGGTCCGTATTTGTGAAGTCTCTCACGCGGGCGTTCATTTTCAGGCAGGTCCTTGATTCGCAGCGGGCGGTATTCGTCAGACATTGGATTCCTTTCAGGCTAATAGAGAATTTGGCAAAATTATCAGTCGGAAATGCGTAAGTCCTATCTAATATCTACCGTAGTATAGCACATCCCAGATTTTTTTTCCTTGCTTATTTTTAACAGAATTGGTATCATAAAGGCTAATTATTGTAGTCGAGATACAGCAAACAGCAACATCTCTAACGGTATCCAGAAAAATTAGGACTTACGCATGCTGCTCTTTTGTAGCACAAACTTCATAGTTTGTGCAAAGAAACCGCTGTGTTTTCCGAAAATTCTCATCTAACAGAACGGGCTGCAATCAAAATTGCGTCCCTCCTGAAGATTACGCAATGTCAAAAACCTCCCGCATCCGAGACAACAGCATGTACGATACCGTCGCCGATTTTCTGCGAGATAAAATCCAAGACGGTTCTGATCTCTCCATTGTCTCCGCTTATTTCACCATTTACGCCTTCGACAAACTCAGAGACGAATTAACCGGCATCAACGGACTCCGTTTCCTGTTCGGTGAACCCAGTTTTATTCACATTGATCCAGACAAAACCGAAAGCAAGGCGTTTGAACTCACCGAATCAGGGTTAAAACTCCAAAACTATCTCCCGCAAAAAGAGGTTGCCAAAGCCTGTGCCGAGTGGATTGAAAAAAAGGTCGAGATCCGATCCGTCCGTAAATCAAATTTCCTGCACGGCAAGATGTATTATATAGAGAACGGTAATAGCGAAGATGCAATTATCGGGAGCTCCAACTTCACCGTCCGTGGCTTGGGACTCAGCGAAACCGTAAACAACATTGAACTCAACCTTGAAGTTGACAGTAAAAGCGATTGTACTGATCTGAAAACGTGGTTTGATAACCTCTGGGAATCGGATCAGGTAGAAAATGTAAAGGCACAAGTGCTGCAAACCCTCAAAAATGCCTATCAGGACAAAGACCCCGAATTCATCTACTACAAAACGCTTTACCATCTCTTTGAAAACATATTGGCAGATGTAGGCGACACCGAATTTGCCGAAGCGAATCCTTCATTCTTGGAAACAGAAATCTGGCAGAAACTCTACGCTTTTCAAAAACACGGTGTGCAGGCGTGCCTCCAGAAACTCAAGGCGTACAACGGCTGTATTATCGCTGATAGCGTCGGATTGGGTAAAACCTACGAAGCACTCGCGATTATCAAATACTTTGAACTGCGAAATGCGAATGTTTTAGTCTTATGCCCTAAAAAATTAGAAAAAAACTGGACGCTTTATCCAATACACTTTCGCAGAAGACGTAATCCACTGAAAGCCGATCGCTTTCGCTACAACGTGCTTGCACACACGGACTTAAGTCGAGACAGTGGAGAATCCAACGGTATTGACTTGGCGCAACACGAATGGGATGGATATGATCTCATTGTTATTGATGAATCTCACAACTTCCGAAATCGCGGTGCCCGTTACGAGAAATTGATGGAAGAGGTCATCCAGAGTGGCGGCAAAACCCAAGTCTTAATGCTCTCTGCTACACCGGTCAACAATCGGCTTACCGACCTTGCGAATCAGATCTGCTTAATCACTGAGGACAGGGACGACGCTTTCAGGAAAACCGGCATCCCAAGCATTAGGGGAACGCTCAACGCCGCACAAAGTCGTTTTGATACGTGGATAGCAGAAACCGATCAGATGCCTGAAAAGTCTCAAAAACAGGAAAGCCTTGCGGAAAGCCTAAACGCTGACTTTTTTGCACTGTTGGATAGACTCACCATCGCCCGTTCTCGGACCCATGTCATAAACTTCTATGACAACGCAATTGAAGAGGTCGGCCAATTCCCAGATCGCGAGCCTCCGCAGTCTATATTTCCTGAAATTGATATGCAAGGCAAATTCCCGACCTACCAAACGATTAGCAACCGAATTGATGGGTATCGACTCGCAATCTTCAATCCGTCAAGATACATCCGCCAAGAATGCCGTCACCATTACGGCGAGAGACTTCTCCAGCAGCGCGAGTTCAACCTTATCGGTATGATGAAGGTGAACTTCCTCAAACGGCTTGAGAGCAGCGTCCACTCCTTCGCATCAACCCTTGAGCGCACCATTGAAAATATCAAAGCGCGTGAATCTGAAATTCAGGACTTTATGAGTACAACCGTAAGTACTGTAAGCGAAAGCGGGTTCGATCCGTTTGCCGAAACAACGGAAGAATACGGAGAGGATGACGAACTACAAACCGGTGTACAAGCAGGAAAAAACCAGACCTATCTCTATAAACACATCAACCTTGACGCTTGGCTTGCCGACCTTCGCGACGATAGAACACAATTGGATAAAATTTACAAAATCGCACAAAATATCACGTCCGATCGGGATGCCAAATTGGAGCAACTCAAGCAGCTGATCACCATCAAGGTGCAAAACCCCGCAAAAAACCGAGACGGGAAAGAGAACCGCAAAGTCCTCGTCTTTACCGCTTTCGCCGATACTGCTAACTATCTCTACGATAACTTATACGATTGGGCAAAGGAGACGCTTAATATTGAATCCGCTGTCGTTACCGGCGGTGCAAGCAGAAGCGAACTCGTCAGGAACGATTTTGACGAGATTCTTACCAATTTTTCACCGATTTCCAAAGAGAGGGAAGATGAACTCCCAGAAATTGATCTGCTCATCGCTACCGATTGCATCTCCGAAGGACAAAACCTACAAGATTGCGATTACCTCATCAATTACGACATCCACTGGAACCCTGTCCGGATTATCCAGCGTTTCGGACGAATTGACCGTATCGGCAGCAAGAACAAGAAAATCCATCTTATCAACTTCTGGCCCACGCCTGAACTCGACGCATACATCAACTTGAAACCTCGTGTTGAAGCACGCATGGCACTTGTCAACCTTACTGCTACAGGTGATGACGATCTGCTCTCATTGACGGAAAAAGAGAGTATGGCACAGGTCTGGTCGCATCGCGACGAGCAACTCCGCCGCATGCAAACCGATATCCTTGACTTCGAGGACATCGAGGAGCAGTTGAATCTCAACCAATTTACGCTTGACGATTTCCGCGCGCAATTACTCAACTATCTACGTGAAAACGAAGCAAAACTCCGAGACGCGCCACTCGGTTTATACGCCGTTACCGCACCGCTCACACACGACGGCACGCCTATAAATATTAAACCGGGGGTTATCTTCTGTCTAAAGCAGAGCGGTGCAGTAGAAGATAGTGAAGAGGGGAAAAAACTCAACCCGATTCACCCGTACTACCTCGTGTATATCAGCGATAATGGCGAAGTCTCTATCGGATTCACCAACCCGAAACAGATTTTGGTCCAATTCAGCGCGCTCTGTATTAAAAAGACAAACCACGATCAAGCTCTCTGCAACTATTTTAACGAAGAGACCGACAACGGCAACGATATGACGATCTATGAGATGTTACTCGATGCCGCGCTGAATTCAATTCGCGAGGCATACAATCGAAAGGTCAACGATCAACTCGACGCGAATCCTGATGCACTGCTCCCAACCGCCGATAGTCAGATTACAGAAAAAACTGAATTTGAACTCGTTACGTGGTTAGTCATTAGACATTAGCCCATGCTGTACCACCATCTTCCAGATTGTGTCTTCTGTAGAGTCCAGTTTGAACTCGTCACGTGGTTGGTCATTAGACATTAGCCCAAGGTGTACCACAATCTTCCAGATTGTGTCTACTGTAGAGTCCAGTTTGAACTCGTCACGTGGTTGGTCATTAGACATTACCACATGGTGTACCACCATCTTCCAGATTGTGTCTTCTGTAGCGTCCAGTTTGAACTCGTTACGTGGTTAGTCATTAGACATTAGCCCATGTTGTACCACAATCCTCCAGATTGTGTCCCGTGTAGGTTTGAGGAGAGATAACCATGCTATCAGCATGTTGTACCACAATCTTCCAGATTGTGTCTGCTGTAGAATTCTGTTTTTCGCCAAATGGAAATGGACGCTACACAGATAATGGATGCGCCAATTCGGAAGTGGACACTACAAAAAATATAGATGTAAAACGGAAAAGCTAAAAATGAATCAATATAACTACAAACCATACTATCGTCGTAACTTACCACATATACAACCTCCAGGGGCAACCTTCTTCATAACATTTAACCTGACAGGATCAATACCGAAACATATCTTACAACAGTACATCACAGAAAAGAGAAAACTTGAAGCAGCAGAACAGATAACCTCCAAACAGAAGCAAGATATCCCAGACAAGAAACGTGAGTGGTTCCGAAAATTTGAAGAAACATTAGACCAAGCAAATAACGGACCCGTATGGCTCAAAAACGAACAGATAGCTAAATTGGTAACTGAGAGTCTTCACCACCTAAATGGGAAAGTATATTCTTTAATTTCATACTGCATCATGGCAAACCATGTCCATGTCGTATTTACACCCCTGGAAATCCAACCTTCTGTAACAGACGATAAACAGACTCACAATATGCGTTACCATGCGTTAGCTTCCATCATGCATACACTCAAAAGTTATACAGCACAAAAAGCAAATCAAATATTAGGACGTAGTGGTGCACTCTGGCAACACGAAAGTTACGACCATTGTATCCGTAATCCAGATGAACTACATCGGATTATTAGGTATGTCCTCAATAATCCGGTAAAAATAGGTTTAGTCAAAGAATGGAAAGAATGGAAATGGAACTACCTATCCAAAACATGCGGCTTGTAGCAATATCTGAAATCTTCGTACCACAAACTTCTTAGTTTGTGTCACCAGAACCCTGTGTTTTCTTCGTACCACAATCTTCCAGATTGTGTCTTCTATAATAGCGTCTGTTGTAGCACAATCTTCCAGATTGTGTCTTCTGTAGCATAATCTTCCAGATTGTGTCTTCTATAATTGTGTCTGTTGTAGCACAATCTTCCAGATTGTGTCTTCTGTTTTGTGTCACCAGACCGCTGTGTTTTCTTCGTAGCACAAACTGGAAGTATGTGCTACGATATAGAAGTAATCGATAACTGCGAAAGGCACCCTATGAATTCAGACATAACAATCAAGAAAAACATTGAGAACACCCTAAAGAACTTTGATAATCAATCGCTAAGGGAAGCCGCCACAACCCTCCTGAACACCCTCGGTTACTACAGCAAGCGAGTCGGAAATGATGCAATCGACAGCAATAGGTTTGACCGTCTCCTCGAATCCGCCCTTGACGCTGCCAATCCATCTGATAAACTCCGCATTGAAGAGTGGCAATCCTTTTTCCAAATCATGCAAGTGGCAGATGAGGAGATTAACCAGCAGGTAGACCCAGAGCAGGGTTCGTTGTTTGAAAGCACCCAAATAGACGAGGCACTCAGAACCTCTTATATGTTCGTCACAGTTCGACTGACTAAAGACACCTACACACGTACACAACTCGCTGATATCACCCGTTTTATCAACAAAGCATTTGAAAAATCTATCATGGTGATGTTCCGATACGGCACTGTGCTCTCCCTCGCCATTATCAACCGTAGACCAAACCTCCGTAACACGGCAAAACAGGTTTTGGAAAAAGTGACGCTTATCAAGGACATTAACCTTGATTCCCCGAAACGCGCGCATATCGACATTGTATCGGAGCTCCATCTCCATCGACTCATTGAAAATGAAGGTGTTCGTAACTTCGATACACTCCACGACGCGTGGGAAGGTATCCTCAATACAGAGGAGCTCAACAAGCAATTCTACCGGAAACTGTTCGCGTGGTATGAATGGGCAGTTAAAGAGGCAACGTTCCCCACAGATGAGAATCGTGTGATAAAACCGGAGGAGCATGTTATCCGCCTTATCACACGCTTGCTCTTTATCTGGTTTATCAAGGAAAAAGGATTGGTGGCAGATGCGTTGTTCAATAAATCGCAAATCCAAGACCTACTGAAAGAAGATGACTTTGATAGTGGCGATTCCTATTACCGAGCTGTGCTACAAAACCTCTTTTTCGCAACGTTGAACACAGAGATAGACAAACGGACGTTTAGCAAGGGCGGCAATTCTAATCACCGCAATTTCTCACGGTATCGCTACGAGAAGCAGATGCGCGCACCTCATAAACTATTAGAATTTTTTGACAAAACGCCGTTCATCAACGGTGGCTTGT
The DNA here is from genome assembly GCA_965208735.1 of Candidatus Poribacteria bacterium. Lineage (GTDB taxonomy): Bacteria > Poribacteria > WGA-4E > WGA-4E > WGA-3G > WGA-3G. The sequence continues at coordinate 616,931 of CBDBPM010000002.1, read as the reverse complement.
TTGACTGTCTGGATAGTTTCAAGGCAACAGGTGAAGGCGGTTACCGAATAGACTGCTTTTCTGATAATCAGTACCACAAGTTATCCATCCCCAACCGCCTCTTTTTTGAGGCACAACAAGGACTGATTCCACTACTTGAACACTACAAATTTACCGTTGAGGAGAACACGCCGGTAGATCAGGAGGTTGCCCTGGACCCTGAATTGCTCGGCAGGGTGTTTGAAAACCTACTCGCTGCTATCAACCCGGAAACGGGAGAAACGGCACGAAGACAAACTGGTTCCTATTATACACCGCGCGCCATTGTAGACTATATGGTAGAGGAAACACTCATCGCTACGCTCTCCGAGAAGTGCCAACCGACTGATGGCAATGAAATACCTTGGGATGAACGCCTGCGCTATCTGTTTGACTATGCCAAAATGTTTGACGATGCAAGCGAATGGTTTGACGACCGCGAAACCGACGCGATTGTGAAAACAATTTCTGAACTCAAGATATTGGACCCAGCCGTCGGTTCCGGCGCGTTCCCGATGGGTATACTGCACAAACTGACGCTTGCTCTTAAACGACTTGACCCTGATAACACCCGATGGGAAGCATTGCAGAAGCAACTCGCTGGCGAACGCGCTGCAGCGGCATTCAATACTCAAGACCAACAGGAACGCGACGCTGAACTCACCGAAATCAGCGAAACTTTTGAGCGTTACCGTGATTCGGATTTCGGACGGAAATTGTATCTGATACAAAACAGCATCTTCGGCGTGGATATCCAACCGATTGCGTGCCAAATCGCTAAACTCCGCTTTTTCATCTCCCTTGCAATTGAGCAGGCACCCGAGCAGAACGCAGAGAACTTCGGTATCAAACCGTTGCCGAATTTGGAGACACGTTTTGTTGCTGCGGATACACTGATAGGCATAGATTTATCCGAAACAAGGGGATTGTTCCAAGATGATACTGTCCAGCAATTGCTAAAAGAAATTGACGGAATTCGTGAAAAGTTTTTTCTCGCGAACAATCGAACACAAAAACGTAAACTTGAAGAGCAGGAGGAAGATTGTCGCAAACAATTAGAGAAAGAATTGGAGCGGCAGCGAACGAAATGGATAGAGAGCCGACAACGAGAAATAGAACAAAAAGTAAACCAACTTCCCACCGCTGCGCTACGTGACAAGTTGCGAGAGAAGGAACAGAAAACGTTTGAAACGCGTAAGAAAGCATTTGATGCCGAATTTGAAAACGCTCGCAAAATCGTTCGCTGGAAACCCTACGACCAGAACGCAAAGACAGATTGGTTTGAGCCGGAACGGATGTTTGGCATCAGAGACGGGGTTGATGCGGTACTTGGAAATCCGCCCTATGTCCAATTGCAAAAGGAAAATGGGAGACTTGGGAAACTTTATCAAGATGCAGGTTTTGAAACCTTTGCCCGCACAGGCGATATTTACTGTTTGTTTTATGAAAAAGCGAATCAACTTTTGAAAACCAAAGGACATGCCTGTTTGATTACTTCCAATAAATGGATGCGCGCTGGTTACGGTAAAAAGTTGAGGGATTATTTTGCAACGCTTACGCAACCGATTCAACTGCTGGATATGGGACCAGATGTGTTTGATGCCACCGTTGACACAAACATTTTACTTTTCCAAAAGATTGCTTCCGATGCCACCACAACCTTCAGAGGTGTATCCCTCGGAACAGACTTTGACAGACAGACCGGTAACGTTGCCCGGTATCTGATTGATAATGGCGCAACGATGGAGATACCCCCTAAAGGTGAACCGTGGGCGATACTCTCATCTGCCGAACTCAACCTGAAACGCAAAATAGAGCATATCGGCAAACCGCTTAAAGATTGGGATATAAACATTTACATGGGCATTAAAACGGGTTGTAACGAAGCATTCATCATAGACGAAGCAAAACGCCAGCAACTCATAAAGCAAGACCCAAAGTCAGCAGAAATCATCAAACCACTCCTGCGTGGACGTGATATTGAACGCTATCATGCCCAATCAGTGAAATCTTATTTATTAGCAACTAATTATGATCTCAATATCCCAAAAAGGTATCCTGCTATCCATGTGCACCTTGAGACTATAGGGGAACAGATAGAATCGGGAGAAATAAAAGTGAGAGGTAAAGGAGTTTTCAATCGAGACGATCAAGGTGAAAATTGGTGGAATCTCAGGGCTTGTGCTTACTATACTGAATTTGAGAAAAAAAAGATTGTATGGAAACGGATAGGTTCAATATTGCGTTTCGCATATATTCAATATCCGATGTATTGTCTTGACAGCACATGTATTGCTACGGGTGAAAAGGTTAAGTTTCTGACTGCTGTGTTAAATTCTCGTGTTTCTCACTATCAACTGTTCGACCTTGCTCCGAAAACAGGTACTGGTGACTTGATTGTAAGCGTTCAGGCTTTAGAACCGCTTCTCGTCCCACCTATCACAGAAGCAAACCAACCCATTGTCGAGCGGATTGAAATACGGATTGACAAGATCCTTGACGCTAAGCACACCGACCCCGAAGCAGACACTTCTGACCTTGAAGATGAGATTGATAAACTGGTGTATGAATTGTATAATTTAACGGAAGATGAGATTGCGATTGCGGAGGGGAATGTCTGAGTCGCGGATTTGCGCGGATGACGCGGATTTTAAGAGTTTCTGCCATCAGAAGCGCAATGAAAAAAACATCAGAGATTAACACGGAAAAACATTCTGTCATTCAAGCAAACAGCTTGCTGATACGAAAATAAATAATCCGCGTCATCCGTGAAATCCACGATTCGGAAAGTTGCAAGGTCTTATCTACAAAGAAGCAGCTATTACGGAGGTAAACGAAAATGTCAAATCAATCTAACACGTCGAACGATAAACCACGGACAGTTCAGGACATTATCCGCGAGATAGAGCAGAAATCGAAAGGGGGCGGTTATATCTATCGCGGTGAACGTAAATGCAATCCAAAAGTTTCCTCAAAACTCTATCGTGATTTTGAGATTGAAACTGGATTTAATATAGAACTTGTCCAAAAAGAGATGTTGGCAGCTGCTAAAAAACATACAGGGGACCTCCCCCATGACTTTCGTGTAGATGTGATAGCATCACTGGAAGCAGGAGAAGAGTTGACAGAGGAAGCAATAGATTTTGAAATTCTCACCGAAATCCAACACTACGGTGGTAAAACGAATCTGATTGATTTCGCAACGGACTACTTCATCGCCCTTTTCTTCGCGTGCGATGGTCGTTATACCGAAGACGGTCGGGTTATCCTTCAAAAAACAGATGCGATACGCGATATGATCAGGCACCCTCGGAATCCACGGCACCGTGTCATTGTCCAAAAAAGTGTATTCATCAGACCGCCACAGGGTTTTATTGAACCAGACGAGAACGATATAGTCACTATTCCCGCAAATCTCAAAGAACACCTGCTCCAACACCTGCGGGATTATCACGGCATATCTACAGAAGTTATCTACAATGACCTTCATGGGTTTATTAGAAACCAAAATATTCACGGGGATGCGTATACACACTTTTATAGAGGTCTTGCCTGCTACAATAGAGCAGATAAAGCATCAAAACCTGAAGAAAAACAGCAGGAATATGCAGAATCCATCAAGCACTATACCGAGGCAATAAAATTGAAACCCGATCTTGCCGAGGCTTACAACAATCGGGGCAATACTTACGCAAAAAAAGGCGATTTTGATAACGCCATCAGAGACTATAACACCGCTATAAAACTCAACCCAGATGAGGCCGAGGCTTACAACAATCGGGGCAATACTTACGCAAAAAAAGGCGATTTTGATAACGCCATCAGAGACTATAACACCGCTATAAAACTGAAACCTGATTTTGCCGAGACCTATAACAATCGAGGCGCTACTTACTACAAAAAAGGCGATTTTGATAACGCCATCAGAGACTATAACACCGCCATAAAACTAAAACCAAATGATGCTATGGCATATTACAATCGGGGCGAAGCGTGGTTACACCTGCAAGAATGGGAAAAAGCCAAATCCGACCTCACTGCTGCCAAAGACATGGGAAAAGATATCATCAATACATTCCATAACGACTACAAAAGCGTCGAAGATTTTGAGCAGAAAACGGGTATTCAGTTACCAGCAGACATCGCCGCACTGTTAACTCCCTTGCAGGCATAGCAGTAAAGCAAAAACTGTCCTCTTAGAAGATTACTTGATGTTACAGAGTGTCAATCCGCGTCATCCGTGTCATCCGCGAAAATCCGCGATTCTGACAGTTCCGCAAAATTGAGATTGACAAGTGAGCGTGAAAATAGTATGATTTAACATCAGGGAGAATCCGTATTGTGGAGAACAGCGTTTGAACACACCAGAAACCGAACTCAACAGGATTTTAGAGATAATCGGTAGGATCGCAGAAACAACCACCGATGGCGACTATATCTATCGCGGCGAACCTCAACACTATGAGAAGGTATCCTCAAGCCTATGGCGTGAATGCGATAAAGTATTTGGAGCAGAGCAATTTGATATAGAAACCATTCAACAACGAATGCTGACAGTGGCTAAAGACTATACCTATGAAGAAGAAAACTTTGAAATCTTAACTGAACTCCAACACTATGGTGGTCATACCAATCTTATAGACTTTACAATCGACAACCATATAGCCCTTTTCTTCGCATGCGACGGCTTCCCTGAAAAACGCGGCAGGATAATTTTATTTCAAAAAACTGAAAAGACAAATGAAGAGTACAAAATTAGGGAACCACAAAATCCAAGAAACCGTGTTATAGCACAGAAAAGTATATTTGTTCGGCCACCGAAGGGCTTTATTGAACCTGAACACTTCACTGTAATAGATATTCCCGGATTACTCAAAGAACCGATGTTAAATCATCTTCAAAAACAGCACGGTATTTCAACAAAAACCGTCTATAACGATCTCCATGGATTTATTAGAAACCAGAGCATCCACCAGAAAACATATATAGAAGGTTTCAGAGTCGGAACGCAGCCGAAGGAGGATGTCTTCCAAATCGCTCCATCTCAACCGAGCAACAAAAAGGAGATGTAAAACATGCAGGCACAAACACATCGGGCATCTTATGAAACCGATATTCAACAGTATAACAAAGCAATTAAAGAGTTACCCACCTTTGCCCAGGCATATAATTATCGTGGAGTCGCTTACGGTAATATAGGCGAAATTGATCGCGCCATTGAAGACTTTAACAAAGCGATAAGACTCAAGGAAAACTATGCCGAAGCCTATAGCAATCGCGGTGGTGCATACCGTATTAAAGGAGACTACGATCGCGCCATCAAAGATTGTAACACCGCGATAAGACTTGACCCAAATTTGCCAGAAGCCTATAACAATCGCGGGATAGTTTATAAACTTACAGGTGAAATAGATCGGGCTATTGAAGAATATAACACCGCTATAGAACTTGATTCAAGCTTTGCTTATGCCTATTACAATCGCGGTATTGTCTACCACGAAAAAGACGATTTTGATCTTGCTATCAAAGACTATACGAAGTCAATAGAACTGAGACCCGACCTTGTCCATCCGTATAACAATCGTGGTAATGTTTACAATAAAAAAGGCGAGTATGAACGCGCCATCAAAGATTATGACACAGCAATAGAACGCAATACTGATTTAGCAGAGCCATACTACAATCGCGGCATGATATTTGTACGCTTGGAGGAATGGGAAAAAGCCACAGAAGATCTTAAGACTGCCAAAGACAAACAGGAAAATATCATCGTTGAACAGTTTCGCAAAGAATACGAAAACGTTGCCGATTTTGAGCAGAAATATGATATTAAACTACCAGCAGACATCGCCGCACTGCTAACTCCCCCGCAGGCATAGCATAAAACAAAAACCGTCACCTTAATACGACGAACTGGATAATATAAATTGGAAATTAGTAGTTTAAGAATTCCGGACCATGCTCTTGTTATTCGGGGTGGTAAAAACCATGTGATCGACATTCAACGAGGGATTGGCACTCATCCGGATGGAATCACCGATGTATTGCTAGAAAGTGCCGAAGGTGTTCCTGTTGCGAAATTAGCACAAACCATTCCACATAGGCAAATTGGCATCACAACTGTTGCGGAGGTACGAAAAGCAGGTGGTGATGTGATACGAACTGCTGGACGGAGTCCTTATCACGCAACATTGACTGGACTTGCCCCCGAACAAGTTAGTAAATTGTTTACACCAACGGTTTCAAATCCTGGGAGGAAAAGAAGATGAACAAACCAAGAGTTTTCGCAGACTTCCATAATGCAGATGTAAAAGGCAGGTTGCGATTGAGCTGCGTTGGGACGACAGTAGATCTCAAACGTCAGGGAATTGTGCTGCGAGAGGGACAATCGCTTATCATCTATAGCGAAGAGCTGGAGGTTGAGGGAATCGTTCACTACTCAGAAGAAGAAAAATTGTGGACAGCCGTGATTGATTGGGATGCTATTCGAGAAGTAGAACCTATAATCCCTAAACCTGCAATTCAAGCCATCAGCCATATAATGGAGCCAAAATGGGCAAACGGTGGCTACATTACTGAGATGAAAATGAATACTATGTAGGTTTGAAATAGGCGTATTACTTAATTTCGGATCGTAAAGTCTAAAAATCAAGAGGCTGATTCTCACACAACCTACCCACGGATTTTAAGAGCATCGGCATCACCTACAAGCGCGCCAACACCCTGTATTAGCAAACATGAGAATACAACTTGGTGACACAAAAGGCAATAATCCGCGCAATCTGTGTCATCCGTCTAATCCGAGATTCAGAAAAGAGTGCCAATCCGCGAAATCCGTGTCATCCGCGATTTGCGGCGTACTCGCCCAAATGCGACCTGCATTCAGATAATAAGAAAACGCCAACCTCTCACCCACGAATTAAAAATTTCCCACTAAAACCGTTGATAACCGACGCGAGTTGCGGTATACTTTCTTAACTATTTGTAGGAAAAGGTGGATACCATGAAAACGCTTGCGTTGGAAACTGATTATATAGTGAAGCCCATAAATAAATGGACATCTTTGTAGCATAAACTTCCAGTTTGTGCCAGTCTGAATGCCTGTTATAGGTATTCAGACTGTTTGAGAGTGCCCAATTAACTATAGGTTTTACTATAAAATCAAATTGCCTCTTGACTGGGTGAAAGAATTCGGGTTGGAATCGGGTGTTATGCTTGAAAGAACAGATGATGGCATCCTAATCCGTCCATCCCTTGCACAGACATGGGACGAGATTTATGCCGAGAAACTTAAAATAGGGAATACCTCGGCACTTGACTTGTCCGAGGTGAGTGGTGATGACCTTATCTTTTGATCAACCCGCGCCGCGCGGTCTGGACGCGATGCTGATTGTTTATTCCCTACTTGATGACCATCCCGCCTCGTCCGTTTGCGAGTCGTTCATTAGAGAGCGTACCGATTGGCTGACAACAACACTCACGTTGCTCGAAGCGAAGGCGATTCTCACAAAGGTTTATGCTGTAGAGACCAATCTTACCTCACAACAACTTTCCCAATTTTCCGCAGGACCTATTGAGATTGTTGAAGTAGATTTGCCGATAACCCTTGTTGCAATGTCGATTGCCGACACCTTAGCAATCGACATCACCGATGCAGTTTTGGTGCAAGCAACGCGCACTCGTAATGCCAATGTTCCTTACCAGAGCAGCGTTTGTAGTAGGGAAACCATTCTGCGGTGTGCTCACCCCGGGGAATGCCATAAGGCATTCATACCGTTGATTCATGCGAAGTGCATTATTGCCCGTCTCTTCAAAATGTGTGAAAATAATTACGGGCGCTACAATAAGTGGCAACTTGGCTTACAATAAAGGATACCACTTCTAAATCTGCATCAGAGGAACCCATTTTGAAAGCATAGATCTTTTTTCGCGTTCACTTTGCGTTCACGTTGCACAGAAAAAACATGCATCCACTAAACACAAAATTTTCAGAGTAAACTTCTAATCACCGTATGCGGAAAACGCACCAAAACCAGTCATAGCAGTACTTTACAACCTTTGCAAAGCCAAACGAACTTCAGCGTTGACTCTGAAAAACTCTGAAAAACGCTGAAACGCGCAGAGCTACCTATAGAACCGACTCGCGCCTTGTTTGACAGAGGTAGGACTTACGCATGCTGCTCTTTTGTAGCACAAACTTCATAGTTTGTGCAAAGAAACCGCTGTGTTTCCGAAAATGATCATCTAACAGAACGGGAAACAATCAAAATTGCGTAAGTCCTACCTCAGATAATTTCCGCTTTCAGCTGGCACACATCAATATCAAGCCCAAAATTGCTATGCCCGTTTTTTTCATCTAACGCTGCAAACTCTGGGTTCTCTGCGACATACACAGCCCGACGTCTCGCAAGATATAACCGAAATTTAGATAGACATTCTGGATCCAAGGCTTCTGTGAACTTATCTATTGCCTTCAACTCCGATTTAACACAATCCTCAACTAAGGCAAGACTTTGAACAGGAATTATATCGCGAAGCCCCTTCTTATCGCCATTTTTATTTTTACTAAAGTTTGGACAATCCTTGTTTCGTGCGCGTTGTATTTCAACGATGTGTCTATTTTTCTGCAAACTTTGCGCACGCAAGGAACCCGTAGAAAAATCCGTACGCCGTCGGAATGCTCTATCTATAGAAACATGATCTACATAGTTCATGAGCAGTCCCACCCACAGTGTTGCATCGTTTTCAAAATCCGATGAAAAACCCATTCGGATATAGAACTCTTGAAATGCCTTTCCAATACCACATAGAAATTCCATATCTGCACGACCAGCCCGAGCTGTCCAAGCACATCGCGACCCAATTTTTTTGCCTATAGACAGCGCGTTTAGCGATATTGCCCTTTCTGTAAAGGCAGCACTCTCCATCACGGAGTTATACCGATACACAAAAAGAAGAACTTCATCCAACATCCCCCTCAAAACCTGCCTCGATTCAAGCAGACTCGCATCGTTTCCCTCAAAACCACCCTCTAAACATTGAATAGCGTGCCACCGAACGGCAGGGTCGAATTGAGTGAGGATACCACCACTACATATCCCGTAATAAACTGGCCAGAAAACCTCATCAGACAACGCAGAATCTGAGGCTCCCTTTAACCGTTTTGGATAACGGACCTCACTGAAATTAACCTTCTTCCTACGTTTCCGTTTCTTCGTCATCGTCTGCTTCCTCCTGCATAATCCCTATCAAATTCTTTAACCATTCCCGACACTCTTTATACGTCAACGCTAATTGGCGAAGTTCTTTGCAATCCATCGTCTCCCCGGCTTTTTCCAATTCTACAAGCCGTGCTTTGCAGAGTTTTTGAAATCTAATAGAAATCGCCATATCTTCTTCTATAAATGCTTCAACCTCTGCCTGCCGCTGAGCCAACTGTTCTTGATATGCAGCGCTTTCAACTTCAGCATCATAAGCTGCAATCCGTTCTTGCCAACTGTGGTCACTCGACCAACGACCAAGTAACGAAATAGATCTTTTTTTACCGTTCACTTCGCGTTCACATAGCGACCGCAAAGAACGCTCCGCTGCCGGTGTATCACGGTACAGTTTATAATACGCGTATGCCAAGGCTGTCTCGTTCGGCAATTGATCACTATCAGGTGTTCCGTCCGGAAACGGATTACCAGTGTTAGGGTTGTTCATAAGAACCTCCTAAAACTAAGGAATACTTAACCAATTAGGACTTACGCATGCTGCTCTTTTGTAGCACAAACTTCCCAGTTTGTGCCACCAGAGTGCTGTGTTTTCCGAAAATTCTCATCTAACAGAACGGGCTGCAGTCAAAATTGCGTCCGTCCTAACCAATAGTATACCACTTTCTACCGTCCCACCGCAATGTTTTACCTATAGGACTTACGCAGCAAGCACCTGTTCGCCGAGGTCCCCGTGCCTCGGCGAACTCTCTTTTCACGGTTTCGCTTGCGTCCGCTTTCTTCCCAAATGGTGTTTGCGTAAGCCCTTAACACTGTCTGTAAATCTCGGTTTTGACGACCCGCTTTCGAAATATTACACCTACTTAACAATTGAAGGTTGACAAACAATTTGAAAATAGTGTAAAATTAGAGAAGTGAATGGGTATGTTCAGTTTTTCAGAAAATCAAGAAGGAGAGAATTCATGGCAACTACGATTCGCCAACAAGATGGCGTTGCAATTTTGGAACCGAACGGCAAAATAATGGGATCCTCCGTCTCGGAATTACGAGACGTTATCACATCCCAAATAGATGCCTCCGATGAACCCCGTATCCTCATCAACTTCGAGCGCGTTACGATGATGGACAGTTCAGGTCTCGGTACCCTCATGGGTGCGCATGTCGCTGCAACGCGGAAGAACGGTCGCATTGGTGTCATTCATGTCGGAAAAAACATCAAAAACCTGATTGTCCGAAGCCGATTGGTCAGTATCTTTGAACATTTTGACGACGAGGATGCTGCAGTTTCTGGGCTATCGAGCGAAGGGTAATTAGCACAATTGGGAGAACGTGCCTACAACCCTAACTGACTATAGTATTTAGGAGTGAATTATGGCAATCACCGTGTCTCAGAGAGAAGGGGTCGTTATATTTAAACTCAGCGGTAGAATTATCACCCCAGGTATCAAAGAAATCTCGGAAACCGTGGCGGAGGCACTTACAGGGTGCCCCTCACCACCGAGGTTGGTGTTTGACTTTAAAGAGGTAAGCGGGATGGATAGTTCTGGGCTTGGCGCACTCATGAAAGTTTATTCCGATATTCGTCCGCACGGCGGAACGATTGCGGTGATTAACGTGAACAAACATGTCAAAAACCTCATTGTCATGGCGCGATTAATCACCGTCTTCAAAAGTTTTGAGAATGAAGATGACGCTGTTACCGGCTTGATGCGCCAGCCGTAGTTCAGGTTTGACTATAGCGCGTTCGCGAGGCAACTTGTGTTCAGCTAACGCAGATGCTTTCTAAGTAACACGCCGCTGCCTCGCACCGATAAGGGGATGCCTCATGATAAAAAATATCCTTGTTGCTATTGGCGATACGGATTACGAAAAAAATGCCTTTGAGTACGCGGGTCAATTGGCAGTACTTTTAGGGACACATCTATCGTGCGTTTTCTTTCAAGACAGCAGTCATGGCGGAAACGCTGATGTCGCAGCGACTGTGCTCCGGCGAACAGAAGCGGAATGCTCCCTCTACGATTTTCTCGATTATCACGTTGAGGCTATCGCCGGTAATCCGCGACAGATGATATGTGAACAGGCGCACTCCGCTGACCTTGTTGTTGTCGGACTTCCTGAAGATGTCAGAAAGCGTCGACTCAAACTTATTCAGAACCAAATTGACGATGTCCTACAGCATATCACACGCCCGATCATCGTCGTACACGAACAATGCACACTTTTACGGAAAATTCTCGCTGTCCATCACGGAGACACCTATTCTGACCACGCTTTGGGGCTTGTCGCGGAGATTGGAGAATTAACTAAGGCTGGCATCGTTGGACTCGCACTTTCAAGTACACAACCCGAAGCCACACAGATTAAGCAACAGATGGAAGCATACTTGAAATACTATGATGTCCAAACCGATTTCCTTACCGCTCGGGGTTTTACGGTAGCAAATATCTTGGAAAACGCTGAGGAAAATGATTGCGATCTCATCGCTTTGAGTGCAAGCCATCACGGTCGGTTGTACGAACTTGTTTTCCAAAGCACCACCCAAACCGTCGTCAAACTCGCGAACCGTGCGGTTTTAGTAACGAGATAGATTTAACGCCAGTTTGATTAATCATTTCGGATGTGTTGCGATTCTATTTTCGCATCACAGAGATGTCAATTGTAGCACAAACTTCCCAGTTTGTGCAGTATATGACGTCCATTAACAGTCGACGCTACATAAGTCCAACATTTATAGGACTTACGCATGCTGCTCTTTTGTACCACAAACTTCCCAGTTTGTGTCACCAGAACGCTGTGTTTTCCGAAAATTCTCATCTAACAGAACGGGCTGCAGTCAAAATTGCATAAGTCCAACATTTATCAAACTCACGTTAGATTTAACGCAACTCGCGTAGTGCACCTACCTCGTATCTCTTGGAGGCAGATATGAAGCTTAAAGACGCAACCCACAAGCACATATTATCAGGAGAGTCCATTGATTCTCACTGTCTTTTGGAGATTTCCACAGATATGTTTGCATGTATCAGTTGTGACGGCAGCTTCGTGCCACTCAACTCGGCGTGGGAAGATACTCTTGGATTCACCGAGGTGGAACTCCAAAATCAGCAATGGTGGATGTTTATTCATCCGGATGACAGACAACAGACGCTCGCCAGGGTTGAGAAGGTTGAAACAGGCGAACGCGAGCACGTTACCTTTGAAAACCGTTTTCAGGCAAAAGATGCGGCTTACAAGTGGTTAAGGTGGCACCTAACAAAAGCCCCAGAAAAGCAGCTCTGTTACCTCGTGGCAACAGATATTAACCGGGAAAAGCGATTGGAAGCGAGATTGAAAGAGAGTGAAACTCGCTTCCAGCAATTGGCAGCCAAACATGTCCAAGAGGGGGACCTGTTACATACACTGATGGAAAATACCCCCGACCACATCTACTTTAAAGACACGGAGAGTCGGTTCATCCGAATTAACCGTTCTTTGGCAGATCGGTTCGGTTTAGATAATCCTGCAGACGCGGTCCATAAAACAGATTTTGATTTCTTTACGCGTGAACATGCGCAACAAGCATACCAAGACGAGCAAAACGTTATTGAGTCCGGGAAACCGATGGAAGGAAAACAGGAAAAAGAGACATGGCCCGATGAACAAGATACGTGGGCCTCAACGACGAAAGTGCCGATTCGCGATAGAGAGGGACGTATTAAAGGAACATGCGGCATTTCACGAGACATAACCGAATACTATCGCGCACAACAGGCAGTTCGTGATTCTGAAGCCAACTGGCGATCACTTGTTGAAAGCGTACCGGATATTATCTCAACGCTCGACCTCGATTATCGCTTTCAATTTGTCAACCGACTGCCATCTACCCTCGAATTAAAACCTGAAGACCTCGTTGGAAAAAGCGTTTTTGATTTTCTGCCTGAAGAACATCACCAACGCATCAAGGAAGCTTGCGCAACGGTCATCGAAACCGGCGAACTGGCGACCTATGAAGTTCAAGGACTGATGAGTGGGTATTGGTATGCTTCCGGTATCGGACCAATTCAGCAAGATGGAGAGCTTGTAGGATTCGTGATGGCATCAGTGAATATCACAGATCGAAAGCAAGCGGAAATTGAGTTACAGCATAGTGAAGAACGTTTCCGTCGAGCAGTCCTGAATGCACCACTGCCTATTATGATTCATGCCGAGGATGGTGAAGTCCTGCAAATTAGTCGGGCGTGGACAGAATTAACAGGCTATACGCTTGAAGATATACCGACAATCTCAAAATGGCTCGGACAGGCGCATCGCCAAGAGGCTGAGGAAATCAAAGCACATCTGGCACAGTTATACCGTTCCACAGAGCGCGTCGCGGAGGGTGAGTACGTAATTTTTACCAAATCCGATAAAAGGCAGATTTGGGAATTTAGTTCGTCATTGCTTGGCGCACTTCCGGATAAAAGACAACTTGGCATTAGTATGGCACTGAATATTACAGAGCGGATAAAGACCCAAGAAGCGATGCAACAAGCTAAGGAGACTGCCGAATACGCAAGTCGCGCGAAGAGTGATTTCCTCGCGAACATGAGCCATGAATTGCGGACACCTTTGAACGCTATTATCGGGTTCGCCGAGATCCTGCGAGATGAACTTGTCGGAAGTATCAACGCCGAGCAGAAGGAATGCGTCAATGATATTCATATGAGTGGGCAACATCTCCTGGAGATGATTAACGACATTCTCGATCTTTCAAAAATTGAAGCCGGAAAAATGGTGCTGCAATTGGAAACATTTTCTATTGTAGAAGCCGTTGAAGAGGTGAACGCGATTATTACCGCGCTCGCCGTGAAGAAAAATCTGAATCTCACCTTGAACTATAACCGGAATTGTCCGATTGAAGCGGATCGAGTTAAATTTAAGCAAATCTTCTACAATTTGTTATCCAATGCAGTAAAATTTACCCCAGAAGGCGGAAAGGTTGAGACCCAGTTGAAAATCACTGAGACAGAACTGTGCGCCGAGGTGATTGACACAGGTATAGGCATTTCCGAGGCAGATCAAGCAAAGCTCTTTGCACCCTTTACACAGATTGATACCTCGAAATCTCGGCGGTACGGAGGGACAGGCCTTGGTTTGGCATTGACGCACCGGCTGATCGTGTTGCACGGCGGTGAGATCAGCGTCAAAAGCGGAGAAGGGAAAGGAAGCAATTTTACTTTCAGAATCCCTCTGCAACAATTAGAGAGCGACACTGACGCTACATCCTCGGCTCCAGGCCCGGTAGGTTCGGTTTCCTAACCGAACCGGCACTTAGGCAAATTTCAGGCCCGGTAGGTTCGGTTTCCTAACCGAACCGGCACTTAGGCACAATGATAAAACGGATGGTAATTTCGGACTACATACACTACTGCTGGTTTGAACAGAGGATAACTTGTGAAAACTGAAAACCCACCTCCCGCTGAAGGACAGACAGAAACGCCGAAGCGGATCTTGCTAATTGAAGACCAAGAGTTGAACCGAAAAGTTGTGCGGATTGTCCTACAGTCAAAAGGCTACACAGTTGTAGAAGCGACGGATGCTATTGAGGCACTCGCCAGTTTAGAAGACGCGATACCACAGTTGATTCTCATGGATATTGCCTTACCCGGACAAAGCGGCGAAGATTTAACGAAACGGATCAAAGCGAATCTGGCGTGGGTAGATATACCGATTATAGCGCTAACCGCTGCAGCGATGTCTGGCGATAGAGAACGTATCCTCAAAGCAGGTTGCGATGATTATCTCAGTAAGCCGATTGATATTAAGGTGCTCGTCGAACGTGTAGAAACCCATCTCAGAGGGACGTAGACATGAACGATAAAATGACTTCTGAACCGCAAGAAGCCGCTAAAATCCTTGTTGTTGATGATGAACCGAGAAATGTCAAAATTCTCCAAATTCAACTCAAGGCGCGCGGGTATGCAGTTTACACAGCCGCAGATGGACTTGAGGCACTTGATGTTGTCGAGAAAGAGATGCCAGATCTCATCTTATTGGATATCAATATGCCGAAGATGGACGGTTTTGAAGTTGTTAAACAAATTCGAACAAATGAAGCGACAGAGTTTATCCCGATTGTGATGATAACCGCGCTGCGCGATACACGTGAAAATCGAATTAAGTCCATTGAAGCAGGTGCTGACGATTTTATTGAGAAGCCTTTTGATAGTTTGGAAGTGTTGGCACGGGTCCGATCTCTATTACGAATTAAACACTACCAGGATACGCTCGCAAAATATAACGCTCGTTTAGAAGAAGAACTCCAAATGGCGCGGAGCATTCAGGAAATACTAATTCCGCAGAATGGCGTGTTGGAATTATCGAGGTTCCGTATTGCTTCGCGTTGCTGTCCAGAAATGGCAGTCGGTGGAGATTTTTTTGATGTATGGGAAGTTGCGCCGAACCGTCTCGGCGTTTTTATTTCTGATGTTATGGGACACGGCGTTTCAGCTGCGTTCGTAACAGTTTTTATTAAAACGGTTTTGGCGGAATTCCAGCAGCAGATTGCGGATAATCCAGGATACCTGCTTGAAATACTAAATACGCGTTTTAATGATTTGATTAGTTCACGGTTATTTATGTTCGCAACGGCTTTCTGCGGTATCATTGATCTCGACAAAGGCGAACTCATCTGTGCAAATGCCGGACATTCATTCCCATTTTTGTACAACACAGACCGACAGACGTACGACATTATTGGTGATAAGAATACTGGAAACGGGTTGGGAATTTGGCAGGAATCGGTTTATGAAACCATGCATTATCCAATTGACCTGTCGAGTAAAATGTTTCTCTATACAGACGGCGTTTATGAAGCGAAAAATCCGCAAGGTGAAGAATTTACGGTAGAACGCCTCCAAAAATTGGTATCTTCTTGTACAGAACAGTCTGCTGCGGAACTCATCGTTAACATATCAGAGGCTATTGATGTCTTCACGGATACCTGTCCTAAAGAAGACGACCTAACGCTCATTGCTATTGAGGTTGCAGGGGAAGTCTAAAGTTTAAGATCGTTGGGTTTTAGGAGACCAAAAACGACTCGGACATCGGTTCCACCTGTCGAGTTGGTGTGCATCTCGTGGGTATCCGCAAGCGATTTAGCGATGAAGATACCGTGTCCACTTTCACTGCTTGGCGAACGACTCTTTTCAATTTCCGAGAGCCTTTCGTGCGTTAACCAACTTTTTTCCGCGGTATCCGGTGAACCGGTATCTCTCACTAAAATCTCAAGAGAGTGCGTGTCAATCCTGATTCGTAATTTAACACCAACCGTGGCATTGACCGATCCGTGACGTATTGCGTTGCTGCAGATTTCATCGATCACAAGTTGGATGTCTGCCACACGTTTTCTGGAAAATCCAAGGTTTTGTGCAAGATTACCAATAAATGCCCGAATAGGTTCTATATAGAAGACAGCACTCGGAATTTTAAGTTTAATGTCTGCTTTTGCCATGTGCTAAAATTTTTTGCGTTTTAAAATGCGGCAAGTGCACTGTTTTCTGACTCATAGATTTCGACGACACTCGAAGCACCGATGAGATTAAAAGTGCGTGTTAGATTATCAGCGAGCGCGCAAATCTTAAGGTCTCCACCGTTTTGGCGAAGCCGTTTTGCGACACCCACCAAGGCACCCACAGCGGTACTGTTAATATGGCTCACCTGACTGAGATTAACAACAACTCTCTCGACTTTTTCTGCTAAGAGATCCTCAAGTGCCTTCCGTAAATCAGACGCTGCATAACTACTCAAGTCTGTTTTTATTTCAAGAATTTTGATTCCAGACTCCTCTCGGAGTTGCATTAATTTTGTTGAATCCATAGAAATCACCTCTCGTAGATCGAAACTATGGGAAAATATACACTTACTTATACATCAGAAGATTAGCGGCGTTACAAGCCCATTGCCCGGGACGAGTACGTAGGTCCGTTTGTCAGCGAAGGGTAAAGTGGTTCTGCTGTTTGTTTCTTGAAATGCCCAAGTATGTTCATATTCTACTATAGTTCTGGTAACCTAAGTTGCCATCTTAGCAACCCGTGTTAATTCAATTGCTAAAACCGTAGAAAGACAATATTATTCACATCGTAATCTGTTTGATAATAATATCCTTATACAGTAATGATAGCATAATCTAAAAAATAATCCAAGATGAAGTCATAACTTTTCAGGGTCATTTAGTTTTATAAATTCGCTTTATATGTGTGTATATTTTTCTCTGTAGGAGCGAGTGTTTTTGCTTGGGTATTTCTTGTCGCTCGCGATATTTGAGAAAAAACGTTAACATCTATAAACGAAAACCCAAATTAAAACCGAAAACTAAATAGCCCTGCATAACTTTTAAAGGTAGCAACTTGGGTTACGGTATTGGGAACATTTCTAATATTATCCCAAATCAATAAAAAAGTCAAACAAAATTTTTCAGTTGATTCGCGAATTAGACGGGTTTTGCTCGGTAGAAAGTCTATTGAAAGGTTAAATTGTACCGATGAAGAAAATTCTTGTTGCTTTTCTTATGTATTTATGATATACTATTGCGTAACCGATTTGAAAGTGTTAAAAGCACTTTGAATATAAGGAGGAACTGGCGGATTAACGCGGTTACGCGTTTTTAAATGGACCAGGTATCTTAATGAACAACGAACAGGCAAATATAAATGTGTCCACTGTTGATGTGGAAGAAGAAAAACACTCAGCTGAGGGATCGGCTGACGTGAATCAGGAAGTAGTGAGCGAGACAGAGACGCCAGAGGCTGTGCAAGCAGCTTCAACAACTGATGCAGATGTTGAGGGACAAGAGGAAGTCACGAGTAGTGAAGAGGAAGCGACTGCTGACGATACTGATCCCAAGCAAGCTGATGAGACTGACTCCGAAGAAGCGGTAGAAGTAGTCGTTAGCGATGCTGATTCTGAGGAAGTGCCAACGCTTACCGATGAGGCCGCCCCACCTGAGGAAGCAGCGGAAGTCGCTGTTACTGAGGTGGATGCTGATTCTGAGGAAGCACCAACGCCCACTGATGAAACATCCCTGCCTGAAGAGGCAGCGGCTGCAGCGGAAGATCCGCCAGAGCCGATGAGTCCGGAATCTCTTGAGGAAGCGTATGATAATTCGATAAAGGCGTTTACGGATGGAGAGATTGTTAAAGGTGTTGTCGTGGATGTCAATCGTGATGAGGTAATGATTGATATCGGCTTTAAATCTGAAGGCTATATCCCCGCAGCGGAATTTGAGCCTGGGCAAGAGGGGGTGCCTGCTGTACAGGCTGGTGATGAAATCGATGTCTATATCGTGCGGCGCGAGGACTCCGAAGGGCAAATAGTCCTTTCGAAGAAAATAGCCGACCAAACTCTCATTTGGGACGAAATAGCGACCGCACATGAGAGCGGCGCACCGGTGCAGGGACGTGTCACTGAGCGGATTAAGGGTGGATTGCGAGTCAGCGTCGGATCCCTACGCGGCTTTTTACCGGCTTCACAGGTTGAGTTACGTCCTATCCAGAACCTTGAGCAATATGTCGGGCAGACGTTGGAAATGAAAGTTATCAGCCTGAGCAAGCGGCGGCATAACATCGTTTTATCTCGTCGCGCATGGTTGGAAGCTGAGCTTGTCCAAAAACGCTCAGAGGTTCTCGAAACACTTGAAGTTGGTCAACTGATAACAGGTGTCGTGAAAAATATTACCGCTTTTGGTGCGTTTGTTGACCTCGGCGGTGTTGATGGTTTGCTCCATAAAACAGATATGGCATGGAAGCGGATCCATCATCCGTCTGATGTCGTTTCGGTTGGCGAAGAGATTGAAGTCCAAGTTATCGGTATCAGCCAAGAAAACGAGAAAATTTCGTTGGGCTTGAAACAGAAGACGCCAGACCCCTGGGCAAACATTGAGGAGAAGTATCCTGTCGGCGCTTCGGTTAGCGGGGTTGTTGTCAACATTGTCAACTACGGTGCGTTCTTACAACTTGAAGAAGGCGTTGAAGGGCTAATTCATGTCTCTGAGATGGCATGGACGCGTCGTAATGTCGCCCCTTCACGGATTGTCAATAAAGGAGACGAGATTGAAGCCATTGTGCTTGAAATCTCACGTGAGGACAAACGCATTTCACTCGGACTCAAGCAGCTGCAACAGAACCCATGGGAACTCTTGGAACAAAGATCGCCTGTCGGTAGCAAGATCATCGGTCGTATCCGAAACTTGACAAGTTTTGGTGCGTTTGTTGAGATTGAACCCGGAATTGACGGGTTAATTCATACTTCTGATCTCTCGTGGACCAAACGCGGTGCCGCAGCGAATGAGGCACTTAAGGAAGGTAGTGAGATTGAGGTCATTGTCCTACAGATTGACGCGGCTGAACGCCGAGTTTCATTAGGACTCAAGCAGACACAGCCTGACCCGTGGGAAGAAGTACCCGAGAAGTATAAGGTCGGTTCTGTGGTCCGCGGTAAAGTTGTCAATCTCACGAGTTTTGGAGCGTTTACCAAGCTTGAAGAAGGCATCGAAGGGCTGATTCACATCTCTGAACTTGCTGACCGGCGCATTGAAAAGCCAGAGGAAATTGTCTCCGTAGGTGATGAGTTAGACTTAAAAGTGATTAACCTATCACCGAAAGATCGACGCATCGGCCTGAGTTTAAAGGCACTCCTTGCTGAGCAAGAACGCGCCGCAGCACCTGATGAAGAGGAAAAACCGGCAAGAACACGTCCCGAGCGCCCATCTCGCTCACGGCGAGAACGGGAACCGCGACGCCAATTGCCGGCACGCGAAGAGACTGTCACCACATTGGGTGCCTTGCTTAAGGAGGAAATGGGCAAGTCAAACGCTGAGAATGCTCAGAACGCTGAGAATGCTCAGAACGTTGAGAGTGCTGAGAGCGTTGAAAACGTTGAGATCGTCGAAGACGTTGAGAGTGCTGAAGGTGCTGAGAGCGTTGAAAACGTTGAGAGTGCTGAGAGCGTTGAAAGCGTTGAGGTCGTCGAAGACGCTGAGAGTGCCGAGAGCATTGAGAGCATTGAGTTCGTCGAAGACGCTGAGAGTGCCGAGAGCATTGAGAGCATTGAGCTCGTCGAAGACGTTGAGAATGCTGAAGGTGCTGAGCTCGTCGAAGACGTTGAGAATGCTGAAGGTGCTGAGAGCGTTGAAAGCACTGAAGATGCGGAAAATTCCGAAAGCACGGAAGATCCCGATAACACGGAAAACTCTGAGAATTAGGTTTTTACGCCGTAATCTCAGATCCATACTTCGAAATAGTGGTGGGATACAAAACCAAAGCCTTACTACAGAGTGTATCTACATTCAAAATGTCGGGATAGGTTTTGTATGTCTCCACTTTTCGCTATTTCAACTGTACGGGTGGGTACATGTACCCACCCATTGTCTCTTACGGGAAGACTTGACAATCCACAGAGGCCTTGCCCTAAAAAAAACAGGATGGAATAGATACGTAAAGTAGGAGAGGCGGAATTGAGCAAAAATTTTCTGTTTACGTCCGAATCTGTCACTGAAGGACACCCAGATAAAATTGCAGACCAGATCTCTGACGCGGTACTTGATACCATATTTACAACAGACCCGATGGGTAGAGTTGCTTGTGAAACCTTGGTTACAACCGGACTCGCTGTCATCACGGGTGAAATCACGACTACCGCAGACTATGATGCACAACAAATCGCACGGAAAGTGCTTACCGATATAGGTTATACTGATATTGAATACGGTTTTGATGCCGAACGAAGTGCTGTGTTGAGCATTATTGATAAGCAGTCTCCAGATATTGCAATGGGAGTGAACCCCGGTGGTGCAGGAGACCAAGGATTAATGTTTGGATACGCGTGCACCGAAACCCCTGAATTGATGCCGCTACCGATTACCCTTGCCCATCAATTGGTACGGCGGTTGGCAAAAGTTCGTAAAGATGGCACCCTTCCCTTTATCCGTCCGGATGGAAAATCTCAGGTAACTGTTGAGTATGTTGACAATAAACCTAAAGCAGTGACCACAGTTGTTATCTCCTCTCAACACGATCCAGATGTTGCGGATACCGAGTTGCGAGAAGCAATTATTGAAGAGGTCATCGAAAAAATTATTCCTAAAAGCCTCCAAGCTCCAGACATCAAATATCATATCAACCCAACCGGACGTTTTGTGACTGGCGGACCACAAGGGGATGCCGGGTTAACAGGTCGGAAGATTATAGTTGATACGTATGGCGGTATGGGACGCCACGGAGGAGGCGCGCTCTCAGGTAAAGATCCTACTAAAGTAGACCGGAGTGCAACTTATGCAGCACGGCACGTCGCCAAAAATCTTGTTGCAGCGGGACTCGCAGAACGGTGTGAAATTCAGATCTCCTATGCAATTGGCAGAAGAGACCCTATTTCTATTATGGTAGATACGTTTGGTACGGGTGATGAAGAAGCACTCACGAAACTGGTCAACGCGCACTTCGACTTGACCCCGGCGGGTATTATTGAACGGTTGAAATTGCGCCAGCCTATCTATCAGAACACTGCCGCGTATGGACATTTTGGGCGCGAGGAACCCGGTTTTACTTGGGAAGAGACCGATTATATAGAAAAACTCCGGTAGATTGAGCGTATTCGAGAATACCGGTGAACAAAAGGAAATTAATGAACTACGATATTAAAACAACGGAACTCGCAGTGGCAGGCAAACAACGCATTGATTGGGCAAACCGGTTCATGCCTGTTTTAGAGTCCATTCGTGCACGCTTTGAAAATGAACGTCCTTTAGATGGGTTGAAAGTCGCCGCATGTTTGCATGTCACCACTGAAACCGCGAACTTGATGAAAACACTAAAGGCAGGTGGCGCGGAAACCGTTCTCTGTGCGTCAAATCCACTCAGCACGCAGGATGATGTCGCCGCATCTCTTGTCGTTGACGAAGAGATCAGCGTTTTTGCCATTAACGGTGAAGATACAGAAACCTATTACAAACACATTGATGCTACGCTTGATTTACAACCCACTATTACTATGGATGATGGTGCCGACCTTGTTTCCAGGCTCCACTCTGAAGAGACAAACCCTGCTTTAGTTGAGCAAGTCGTTGCAGGGACGGAAGAGACAACAACTGGTGTTATCCGACTCAAGAGTATGGCGGCTGAAGGCGTACTGAAATATCCGATTATTGCTGTAAACGACGCACAGACGAAGCATTTTTTTGATAACCGATACGGGACCGGACAAAGCACATTGGACGGTATCATCAGGGCGACGAACCTGTTAATTGCTGGAACGACAGTTGTCGTTGCGGGTTATGGGTGGTGCGGCAGAGGTGTCGCGAGTCGTGCCCGCGGCTTAGGTGCAAATGTAATCGTAACCGAGGTTACTGCTTTGAAAGCGTTGGAAGCAGTGATGGATGGGTTTCGAGTGATGCCGATGCAGAAGGCGGCTCAGGAAGGCGACCTCATTATAACGCTTACAGGCGATATTCATGTCTTACGTAAGGAACATTTTGAGGCGATGAAAGATGGTGCTATTATTGCGAATTCCGGTCATTTCAACGTTGAGATTGACATTCCTGCGCTCGAAAAGTTGAGCGTTGATAAACAGAACGCACGTCCCTATGTAGACGCATATACGCTTGAAGATGGTAGGAAACTCTATCTTGTCGGTGAAGGCAGGTTAGTGAACCTTGCTGCTGCCGAGGGACATCCAGCGAGTGTTATGGATATGAGTTTTGCCAACCAGGCACTCTCTCTTGAATACATTGCTAAAAATCATGATCAATTTGAGAATCGCGTGTACGATGTTCCTGAATCTATTGACGAAAGTGTTGCCGAACTGAAATTAGAGGCGTTCGGGGTCGAAATTGACACACTCACGGCGGAGCAGGAGAAGTATCTCAACTCGTGGGAAATGGGAACTTAGCATCGTTTTTCTCTTTGTGAGGGATACGTATGAAGAAATCAGAAATTTTGGAAGGCGTGATATTACTCCTTTCGGCAGTACTATTGTTACTGATCTGGGTGGCATCTTCTCAGGCGATGGAACTTCCACCAGCGTTGGTAAAAGTCCTGAGTTTTTCGCAGTATCCATTAGTCGTCGTACTGGGTGTAATTTTCGTGCGCCGACTGCGACGGATTATCCGCGCGTTCCAAGAAAATAAAAATAAACCCGGTCCTTTTTGATTTTCATAAGAGGATTCTATCTATACATTTGGAAGACAAAAGTTTAGAACATGGGAATTTTGGTCGGTGGGACGGTAGAAACCCCGACTAAATAGGTTGAAAATGTGTTTGTGCACTTGGGAATATGTTGATACACCAACGATTTTCTTGGGATCCAAGAAAAAACCGGACCAACATTGTAAAACACCACATCAGTTTTTCCAGAGCAGCGAAAATCTTTGATGGTCCGCGCTTGGAAAAAGAAGACACTCGTAGAGACTATGGCGAAAAACGGATGCTTGCATTGGGACGAAGTGAAGGAAGAATTCTTCGCGTCGTCTATACACGGCGCAACGCATGCATCCATATCATTTCAGCCAGAAAGGCGAATACCCATGAAAGAGCAGAATACATACGTCGAATACAGTCGTTCTGAGATAGACACGCAGGCAGATGAGACCAAATGGAGCCGCTTTGATGCTCTAACGGACGCGGACATTGATACTGCTGCAGCGTCTGATCCGGACGACCCTAAAACGGATGCAACCTTCTGGGAAGATGCGACCGTGGTAATGCCAGAAAATGTTATCACTATTGATATAGACCTTTTGGAGTGGTTTAAGACACATGCACCTGACTATGAAACGCAGATTAACACAGTCCTTCGGGAATACGTTGAGGCAAACGCCGACAGTTAGCCAATTTTCTACCCAGAATCATGATGCGAAAAAACGAAGATAGTTGATAATTCAAGACATGTCATAAAAGGATTCACAATATGGGGGTTTTGGTCGTTGGAACGGTAACTTTAGACACAGTAGAAACGCCGAGTGAACGGGTTGAGGACGTGCTTGGGGGTTCTGGTGTCTATGCTGCCGTCGCCGCGAGTTTTTTTGGCAACACTGTTCAACTTGTCGGAGTCGTCGGTGCTGATTTTCCGCAGACCTACACAGATATCCTCGAAACCCACGGAATTGATCTCCAAGGATTAGAACAGGTTGAAAATGGAAAATCGTTTCGATGGGGCGGCCGTTATGCTGAAGATTTCAACGTACGCGATACCCTCTTTACAGAATTAAATGTTATTGAGGATTTTCAACCCGTTTTGCCTGAAACGTATAAAGATGTCCCCTATCTTTTTTTGGCGAATAACTCGCCGGTATTGCAGCTGAGTATCATTGAACAGACAACGAACCCGAAACTGATCGTTTGTGATACCATGGATTTTTGGATTAATGAAGAACGGGAGGCGTTGGAGGCACTCTTAGCACGTGTGGATGTCCTCATCTTGAACGATAGTGAGGCGCGACTGCTAACAGGTGATTCCAACTTAGTGCGCGCGGCAGAGATGATCCTACGCTATGGTCCAGAACGGGTTATTATCAAGAAGGGTGAACACGGGGCAATCAGTATCACGGAATCATCCTACTTCAATGCACCGGCATATCCGATCAGGCAAGTCGCCGACCCAACGGGGGCAGGTGATAGCTTCGCGGGTGGGATGATGGGTTACCTTGCTTCTGTTGAGGATACATCGGAGGAAACGATACGGAGTGCTATGGTGTATGGCGCGGTTGTCGCCTCTTTTAACATTGAAGATTTTAGCATCAACCGGCAAAAGCGTGTGGCGTTCTCCGAAATTTCATCTCGATATCGTGAACTGCAAAACGCAGTCCGTTTTTAGTGTAGACTGTGAATTGCTCTATCGTACGCCGCTTCAGCCGATTCCATTACCATTTCTGAGAGGGTCGGATGCGCATGAACAGTGTGGGCTATATCCGCTGCAGATGCTCCCAAACGGACCGCGACCGCGGCTTCATGGATAAGCGTTGAAGCCTGGGCACCGACAATATGAACGCCAAGAATATCCCCGCTATCCGCATCCGAAACGGTCTTAACGAACCCGTCTGTCTCGCGTAATCCCAACGCTTTCCCGTTTGCAGCGTAAGGAAATCGACCTATCTTCACTTCGTAACCTTCATCTGTCGCCTCTTTTTCTGTCATGCCGACGTGTCCAATTTCGGGTAAGGTGAAAACGCACCACGGGATTACTTGGTAGTCCATCTCTGTAGTATTGCCGAGACAGTTTTGTGCCGCGACCTTTCCCTCTGCCGACGCTACATGTGCCAGCAGATACCGACTGGCGACATCCCCAACGGCATAAATACCGGGAATGTTCGTCTGCATCCTTGCATCCACGACGATTTTTCCGCTTTCTGTGCGAACGCCAACCTTTTCTAACCCTACACCTTCAGTGTTATAGCGTCTCCCAATTGAGACGAGCATCTTTTCTGCTGTGATTTCTTCACCGGATTCAAGTGTTGCCGTTACACTTGCATCCGATTTTTTGACGTGGGTGAGTTTCGCACCGGTGTGGATGGTGATACCTTTCCGCTTCATGAAAAGTTGGATATGGCGGATCACTTGGACATCCTCAGTCGCCAAAATTGTGGGAAGGAGTTCTAACACGGTTACCTTGCAACCGAGCGCGTTAAAGATTGAAGCGAATTCGCATCCTGAAACCCCACCACCGACAATCAGCAGGCTTTCAGGGAGTTCTGTGAGATTGAGAATGCCTGTTGTCGTCAAGACTTGGGTCTCATCAATTTCAAAAACAGGTGGTTCTGCGGGTTCGGACCCTGTGGCGATGACGACATTTTTCGCCTGCAACTGCTCAGTTGTACCGTCGGATTTACTGACGATAATGGTGTTTCTATCGTTAAGTGTTGCTGTTCCGTTGAAAGTGTCAACCTTGTTTGCTTTTAGCAGTTGTGCGATACCGCCTGTTAGCTGCTGGATAACTGCGTTTTTGTGGGTTAATACCTGTGGATAGTCAATTGTCGCCTCACCACTGATATGCACACCGAAGTCAGGTGCTTCCTGAACTTGGGTAGCGAGGTTAGCAACAGCAAAAAGGGTTTTCGTCGGGATACAGCCTCGGTTCAGGCAGGTGCCGCCCCACTCTCCTTTTTCTATAAGGCAGACGCTACCACCGAGTTGTGCCGCCTTAATAGCAGCAACATATCCTCCGGGTCCGCCACCGATAATTCCAACATCATACGTAGACATAACCGCTCCTGTTTTGTAAGATGGATTGAATTATATCACAAAGATTAGGGGTTGTCAAGTTGAGCCAACAGCAGAAAAAATTGAAAATTTATCGTTTATATGGTATACTCCAATAAACTCTATAGAAAGAAAGTTTAGATAAGTATGCAGATTCCGACACTCATCGACAATATAGAAGGTAACACCCTCCAAAAAGTTCTTGAAAGCCTTCTCGTGAAAAGTGTCAATTTAGATATAGCCACCGGCACGTTTGAAATTGGTGCATTTCTATCACTCGGAAAGACATGGCAACACTTGGATGGTATCCGCCTCCTGATGGGCGACGAGACTACAAAGCGTACAAAAGATCATCTTATCAAGGCACTGCAAGAAACCACTGATGCCAATATTGAATCCGTAAAAGAACAGGACGACACCCTCCACGGACTGACTGCTGTCCGCGAAGCAATTCGCAAGGGGAAAATTGTGGTGCGCGTCTATGATAAAGCGAAGTTTCATGCGAAACTCAACTTAATGCACGCCCAAAATTCAAGTCCCGTTGACTTTGCTACTGTAGGCAGTTCTAACTTCACCTGCCCAGGTCTCACCCAAAACGTTGAATTAAATTCCTTCATTACTGACGCAACGCATATTGAAAAACTTGGTGAGTGGTACGATGCTCGTTGGAAGGAAGGCTCTGAGGTGAAGGAGGAACTGCTTCGGACAATTGAACGGCATCTTAGAGAATATCCACCGTTTACAGTTTATGCCAAAGCACTCCACGCCTACTTTAGGGGACGCGAAAAACCTGCCGATGAGTGGGAAGAAAAGGAATCGGTGATTTACCGAACGCTTTCGCAGTACCAAAAAGACGGGTACCACGCCGCACTTCAGATAGCCGATACATGGAATGGCGCGCTGATCTGTGACGGTGTCGGTAGCGGTAAAACCTATATAGGCTTGATGTTACTTGAACGCTATCTCAGAGACAACAAACGCGCCCTGCTCATCACGCCTAAATCGATAGCAGAGAGCGTTTGGAATAGCCAAGTGAGTCGTCAACTCCAATCGAAATACGGCCGACTGCTCCGAGAACATTATGATATCAAGCTGCATACCGACCTCGGTCGCAGAGGCGGAATAAGCGATGATGATCTTGAGTACTTTCGGGAATACAAGGATGTTATTATTATAGACGAAGCACACCATTTTCGGAATCCGAACTCCAACCGCGGCCGACTCTTAATGGAACTGGCGCAGAACAAAAAACTCTATCTTCTCACCGCCACGCCAATCAATAATAGCCTTGACGATATCTATCACCTGATTAACTATTTCGGACAGAACCAAAGGACACACTTCGCTAAAATCGGCGTGCATGATTTCCGTAGACACTTTCGCAGCATTGAAAGACGGCTTGAGGATGAAACCACCGAAATTGCCGAACAAGTTGAAGAAGACGACTTTTTGCGACATGACCCACTCCTGAAACAGGTATTGATTCAACGGAGTCGCAAATACATAAAAGATGCTGAGATGGCAGCTGGAACACATATCCTTTTTCCTGAACGCGTTGTTGAACCTACGATCGAGTATTCCCTGCGTCGAGTCTATCGAACGCTCTACGACGAGCTGCAAAGGGCTTTTGATCGACATAATCCATTTCTCAATTTGGCTATCTATAATACTGTCAAATATCACAAAAACCCGGAGGAACGGATACAGCAACGCCAAAAACAAATCGTTGGTCTTATCCGTACGCTTGTCCTCAAACGTTTGGAAAGTTCATGGCGAGCATTTGAGGCGACTGTTGAAAATTTGCTCCTCAAGATGGCGGAGTGGCTCAAAAAGCATGCACCTGAACGCTTTGGAATGTGGGAAGGTACAAATCGGAGATGGTGGCGCGTTGTGCAGGAACACATCTTAGATCGACTTCAAGAGGATGGAATTCTGTCACAAAATACCCCGGAAAATCTGCAACAATCTGTTGCTTCCAATTTTGCCGAAGAGGAGGACGACCTCGCTTCAGTCGAAACCGAAGACGATTTCATTCTGAACGACCATGATGTAGATATGTTATTTGACGATGTTGTGGACGATATGAACTTCTTGACCGGTCTCCTCAGCCGAATCTACAGACTCTTCTATGCTGACGAGTTGGCTAACGAACCCGATACACAGCAAGATGATAAACTCCAGCAGCTGCTAAACCTATTGAAAAAGCATCCGAATGAGAAGTTACTTATTTTTACGGAATTCTGTGATACCGCTCGTTATCTTTATATCCAGTTACAGCAAGCCGGTTTCAGGAATGTAGAACAAATTGATAGCCGACGGAAGGTAAACCGTGAGGAGATTATTGAGCGATTTTCACCGTGTTACAACGGGGGTTCTCCTGAAAGTATTGTACCGGTTCAAACGCTCATCACAACGGATGTCCTCGCTGAAGGTCTCAACCTGCAGGACGCGTCTATTATCATCAATTACGACTTGCACTGGAATCCGGTCCGCCTCATGCAACGCATCGGTAGATTAGACCGACGGCTTGACCCAGAAATTGAGGCGCAACTCAACCGGACAGACCCCACCGTTCATGTCTGGAATTTCCTGCCCCCCGCGGAACTTGATGATATCCTCAAACTCCGAAAACGAGTTGATGGTAAAATCCTCCGTATCAGCCGTACCCTCGGTATTGAAGGGAAGTTTGTTTCGCCTGATGACGACAATGAAACGCTTCGCCTTTTCAACGAACGGTATGAAGGTAGAGAAAGCATTGAGGAACTGATGAACCTTGAGCGTCAACGTATCTCTGAATCAAATCCAGAGTTGTGGCGGCAACTGCCCGATCTGCCAATGCGTCTCTTTTCCGGCAAAGATGTAACCGAGGAACCGCCACTTTTTCTCAATCGCGATGGTGGACCGATACCGCTTAATCGTGTTCAGGACACCGGGGTTTTCTGTTGTTATGAGATGCCAAATGGTGAAATTAAATGGTACTTTTACGACGCTGACGAAGATGAAGTGATTGAGAACGTTGAGGAGATCTGGCCCGAAGTGCGGTGTGGTGATAATGCGACGCGCTGGACTGAAAACGGTCCGGGTGGACTCGTGGATGCACGCAAACAAATTGAACGCTATATACGTAAGTATCTCATGCGTATACAGGCACCGATGGACGCAAAACCTAAACTCATAGCATGGATGGAGATTTCCTGAGTATTCTATAGGAATTACACCAATTCCTTGCTGGCGAGGTTTGGAACCTCGCCTCTTGCATAGACAGACAATAGACAAAATATTTACACACCCGCACCGAATCCACCGAATCCAGAGTCTTGACTTTTCGTCGGATTCGTGATATACTTTAGAAATATACCATGAGACACAACGACGAAAAAACTGAGAACATGGCATGAATTCCTAATTTGGAAATAGACATCCAACTGATTGCAATTACCACGAAAGGTGGTCAGGTGAGAAGAAGTCGAGTTCTCCAATCGATTCAGCAGAAGGTGGTTAGAAATTCCTATCAAATAACCCAACATGCGTTAGATGAAATGCGGAAGGATACACTATCGACAGCTGATGTAAAACATGCAATTCGGAGAGGTAAAATAGTTCAGCGGTTCACTCGCGATCCGAGAGGTATACGATATAGACTCACGGGTCCTGCTCGTGATGGACGGAAAACCAATGTGATCTGTCGTATTTTGGATTCCGGGGTATTGCGAATTATAACGGTTTACGCAACGGAGGAAATATAAAAATGAACGCTTTTGAGTGTGAATATTGTAATGGCGAAATTCGCTCCAAAAAGGTTACTGTCAATCATTCTTATGAAGGCAAATTGGTAATTATTAAAGATGTACCAGTGGGGGTCTGCCAAGAATGTGGACAGCGATATTATGCCGCAGCTACGCTCGACCAACTTGATACGCTGGCACAGAACAGCGACGCTGCACCGGAAAGAATATCTGTTCCTGTCATGGTCATGAGCCCCTAACCTGTTAGAAATTGTAACCAGTGCATTACCCTGCTATAGAAACAACCGAATGCCCGACATAACACCAAACGATATCCACAGTATCCGTAACTTTGACACGCTTTTAGATTTTCTACGCGAAAAACTCGGTTGGCACATCCCCGAAGACGTTGAATTTGAAGATGTAGCCTATCCTTTATCTGCTGAAGACCTTGATCTCGATGAACTGACACAAGGCCGGATCGCTGACTATTGGCAATTACCGCCATTCCCACCCAGTCAACCCACGCTTGGAATTTTTGAGGATACGCAGCCGTGGGGTATCTTTTTTCTTCAATTCAACAGCGAGGACATCTATCGAACCGCACTGCGCCGTGTGCTTCGCGGACTTGTTGAAAGACGAGACCGAAATTCAAGTCTCCCCACTTGGGAACACGATCACCTCCTCTTTATCTGTACCACAACCGACTTTCAACGTTTCGCTTTTGCACACTTCGCATCCAACGAAAACTGGCGACGCGCCGTGCTTTCGATCTTCTCTTGGGAACAGGGTGATACGCACATCCGCACGCTCTGTGAATATAACCTACCCGCGCTTACATTTCCAAGCGACGGCTTTTCAACCGATCAAGAGTGGCTCCAAGCGTGGCAAAAAGCGTTTGATGTAGAAGAGGTCACCGATAAATTCTTCGCCGACTACCAGCGCGTCTTTTCACAGCTGGAAGCCGCTGTCGAAGGTATTCCAGAAGATGAAACAGAAACACGCCGACTCTACACGCAACGCCTCTTTAACCGACTGATGTTCCTCCGCTTCATTGAAAAGAAAGGGTGGCTCATCTATAACGGCGACCCTGATTATTTGCGTTCCCTCTTTGATGCAACAGAGGCGCAAACAGACGAAAACTTTCTCAACGACCGACTCTATTGGGTTTTCTTTCATGGACTCGGCACTGCGGCAGATTTACCGTACGATTCCGCTGAAGTTGCTGAAGTTATTAAAGAACGCCGCGGAGATGTCCCTTTTCTCAACGGCGGACTCTTTGAAATGCAGGAATATGACAACCGCAACGCTGTCCATATTCCTAACGAAAAATTTGCCGAAATCCTGAAACTTTTTGAACGATACAACTTCACCGTAACCGAATCCACACCCCTTGACATTGAAGTAGCAGTGGATCCAGAGATGCTCGGAAAGGTATTTGAAGAACTCGTTACCGGTAGACACGACACCGGCAGCTACTACACACCGCGTCCAGTCGTTTCCTTCATGTGCCGCGAGAGTCTAAAAATCTGCCTCCAAAATAAAACCAGTGAGACACCGGAAACCCTCAAGGCGTTCGTTGATGATGGGGATGCGGAAGCAATACGCGACCCAGAAAAAGTGTTAAAAGTTCTACAAACGCTCCGTATCTGCGACCCAGCATGCGGAAGTGGTGCCTATCTACTCGGTATGATGGGCGAATTGCTCCGCTTGCGAGACGCGCTTTTCAAGAGTAAGAACGTTGACTCCAGAACAACCTACCAACGCAAACTTGACATCATTCAGAAAAACCTCTACGGTGTGGATAAGGACGAATTTGCTGTCAACATCGCCATGCTCCGCTTGTGGCTCAGCCTTGCAGTCGATTACGAAGACGATACCCCAGAACCATTGCCCAACCTCGACTATAAAGTAGCAACGGGGGATAGTTTGACCGGTCCCGCACCCGAACAAATCAGTCTCGCCAGTCACTTGATTGATCAGATTCAGGAACATCAAGCAGAATTTCTGGTTACCCACACCGATCCTGAGAAACAGAGACTCCGAGATGAGATCGCTGAACTCAAAGAAAATCTTCAGGAATGGCAAGCAAGCGATGATGAATTTGTCTGGCAAGTTGAGTTTCCAGAGGTCTTCCAAGAGGGCGGTTTTGATATCGTCATCGGCAATCCGCCTTATGTGCGACAGGAACTTATTAGACCGATTAAGCCGGTTTTAGAACAATTATTTCCTGATGTTTTTACAGGTACTGCGGACCTATATGTCTACTTCTACAAGCGCGGGACTGAATTACTGCGGACAGGTGGGGTCCTCAGTTACATCTCTTCTAATAATTTCCTACGGGTAGCATACGGCAAGAAACTCCGATCCTTCTTTACTAACAAGGTGAACCTTCATAGATTGCTTGATTTTGGAAATGTTCCGGTTTTTAAGGCGCACGTTGATACTTGTATCCTCCTTGCTGAAAGCGCACCGCCAGCGGACAAGACTTTTTTCGCTGCAACCTTTCGTGATAAAGCCGACATTCCTCGTCTTTCAGAAGCGTTTCAAGAAAGGTCTTTTTCCATGCATACCTGCAACTTGTCCGTAGACGGTTGGACATTGACATCACCGGAGGTCCTAAAACTACTCGAAAAACTGCAAAAGATTGGAATGTCACTAGCGAAGTGTGTGGATGAAAATTTCTATCGAGGTGTGGTAACTGGGTGTAACGATGCCTTTATCATTGATGAGTCTGTGCGCCAGAAGTTGATTGCTGAGGACGCACGGAGCGGTGAACTTATAAAACCGGTATTGAGAGGACGTAACCTTAAAAAATGGAAGACGGAAAGTAGCGGATGTTATCTGATTTTCACGCTTCATGGTATTGACATTGAACAATATCCGGCAGTCAAGCGATATCTGAATCGATACCGAACAAAACTTGAACCCAAGAAAAGTCCAGAGCAGAAATCTGGGAGAAAAATGGGGCGTTATAAGTGGTATGAAATTCAAGATGTTACTGCTTATTACGCGGAATTTGAAAAACCAAAAATTATCTATCCTCAAACAGCAAAGTCTCTCTACGGCTGCTATGATACAGTAGGGACATTTGGATTAAACAACATATACTTCATACCTACTCGTGATCTCTCCTTACTCGCTATACTGAATAGTCGACTCTTTGATTGGTCGGCACGACACAAGTTTTATAACCTCAATGATCCATGGGAGGGTGGTAGATTGCAATTTTTCGCTCAATACATGGAGAAGGTTCCAATAGCAGATCGGACTGATGCACAGAAAGCGGATTTGGTGCTTCTCGTTGAACAGATATTAGCAGACCCACAAAGCGATAGCGTACGTAAAATAGAGAAGGAGATAGACGAACTGGTATATCAGTTGTATGGATTAACCGATGCAGAAGTTGAACTGATTAAGCAAACATATCGGGATGCAGGCATGGAAATATAAGAGAAGAATGAATATGTGAAATCCAAATATACTTAAGGGTAACTATCGCAAGGCATCTTTTTTAATTTGACAGAACTAATCTACCGTGATATAATTAGGATATGCAGTGTAAATTGTAATGTATTGATCTATAGTTAAATCTTAAGATGCCACTAAATCTAAGTGGCTAAGAAGCGAGGGTTAGTTTATGAACTCCGAGAACAAAATTGAAGAAATAAAACAGGCGCGGGTAAATGGTAATTTCCCCCATGCTAAGAAGCTTGCCAGCATTGAACTTGAGAAATTTGATGACGACGGCTATCGCGTGGCTATCATGAATGAGATGGCTCATATGCATCTCGACTTATTCTTAATCTGGCTTAATGAGATGAGAAAAATAGATAACTCAGTTAACAAATATGATATGCTATATGGCATAGAACATCATCTTAGATTGAACCCGGACAAGTTATCTGGATACACTGAGTATATGGTAAAACTTGCGAATTTACCTCAGGAAGAGGCATTGGCTCTGATCTTTAAGCATTCCTAACTTAACAGTTGAATACTAATATTTTATAATTAAAATACTGGGTTTACAATTAAGAAGTCCGGAGTAACGCCTCCGTTTTTAATTGCGAACCCTTTTTTTTTAAGAGGTGTGTAAATATTTTGTCAAAAACTTAAGAAGGTCATCATCGGGGTTACAAACCCCTCCTATAAGAAAAAGATCCAAACAGTTTTTGGTGTACTGCCTACGGTTTTTTAGACCACTCCCTAAAGGAAGATTGTGATATAATACAATCTCATTGAAAGGAGTATCCAATGGCGAAACGCAGAAGATTCACCCCTGAGTTTAAAGCCGAACTTGTTTTTGAAGTCCTTAGCGGTGACAGTTTCCAAGCAGAAGTGTGTCGACGACATAATATCAACGAAAATCAACTCTCACAGTGGAAGCACCAGCTCATTGAAAATGCGCCCTCGCTGTTTGCGTCTACGGATAAGCAGTCGAGCGATGCCGAGAAGCGTATCGCTCACCTTGAGCAGCTCGTTGGGAGAATGGCTGTAGCCTTAGACATCTAAAAAAAACTATTGACAGAGTTGGACTAACGTTATCTGAAAAGCGATGCTTCATTTCGGCATTGCAGCAGGAGTATTCCGTGCGAGATATTTGTGGCATCCTCGGTGTGAACCGCAGCAGTTTCTATTATCAACCCAAAGCAGATCTGTCCGAGGTTTCCGTCCTGCGCGCTGAAATAGAGAAACTCGCCGGACGGTATCTGAGATACGGGTATAGGCGTATCACGCAGTTGCTACAGCGTCAGGGATACACCGTATCAATGACTATCAAAGCATCACCGAGGCAAGAGATCGCATCGGACATTTTATCACACAGGTGTATCATCAGAAACGCCCACATTCGGCGTTAGGGTATTTGACACCTCTCGAATTTCAACGAAAAACCTTATCTTAACTTTGCGAAATTGTGGTCTAAATAAGCGTATGCACTTCAGTCCTTGAAGCCCGGCAGTGCGCGATGTGTTCATTTCTGACATATATTAGTGTATGAATTATATAGGTTGAGAAATGCGAAAATTAAGTTGACTCAGCAAGTCTATGAAGGTGTGAAGTAGCCGTGGTGAGAAGACT
Source organism: Candidatus Poribacteria bacterium (assembly GCA_965208735.1). GTDB lineage: Bacteria > Poribacteria > WGA-4E > WGA-4E > WGA-3G > WGA-3G. The sequence goes on along the minus strand of CBDBPM010000002.1, from coordinate 581,687 downwards.
CGCTTTTCCTTTGCTGAACAGGGTTTCAGATGTTATAATTAATGGTAGAAATAAATTAAAGCGGTAGAATTTGAAGTTTATTTGAATGTCCCTATCATTGGTAGAAATGAGGAGAAGATGAAATTATGAGCATTGAATCAGACAGGGAACGGTTATTACAAAAACATAATCTGGAGTGGATTCAGCGCGATTTGAAAGCAACTGACATGGTAATCGTATGCAGGCCGAATCTGGGAAAGATTAGGTCAGACTACTTTATTCTTGGGGGGGTGATTCCATACAATCTAGCTGAAGAAGTCCTTTCTGGAGATCATATTTCTGATGTGATAGAAAATGTGTGGCCAGAACCCACGGCTTACCGTTCTGATCGAGAAAGTCCTATTAAATACTTTCGCTGGGGTGTTAATCAAGATGAGTATGGATCCGAGCCGCTTGTTATTGATCGTCAGTTTAGTAAAATGAAAGAAGATTACCTTGAGATTTCCGAAGAATTCCGTCTTTTCCATAACCTCTATCATGATAAAGAAACAAATACATACATCAAAATTGATGACGCTGGAAATGAAACGACAGTTGGTATTGTTAAGCCTGACGAGGTTCAGATAAGACTCAAGGAAATCCGGCAGTTCTTAGCTATCAAAGAGATGTGGCTCTCGCTGCTATTTGAATTCAATGAGTATTCGGAATATTCTCTTGAGGAACTTGGACCCGGCGAATTTGAACGATATGACTTCAGGCGCAAAGGGGCTATGTGCTGGTCTTATGATTGTTGGGATATTCCAGTTCAAAATTTTCAGTCAATTAGCAGACTTAGAGGAAGAAAACTTATTGAACCTCTGCCTAAATCTAAGAGCGGTTTTGGGGATTTCGCCGAGGATCCCAAGTATGCCGAATTCATCGTTGACGTTGATGAGAACGGAGATGAAGTTTATCACACATGCGATCCATATAAATTAGATGATCATCTTGGTGAAAATTCGGATGCTGCTTGGAAGTACAACATTGTGCATTTCCGCAAGCAGGTCTTAGAAAAGTACTCTACTATTGAACCGAGCAAATACTATGTTAAAAATTCAATGGTAGGTTGTAAGATGTGGAGTATGAAGATTGACGATGATCATCGTGATAAAGTCTGTGTATTCCTAAAAGAATTGTGTAATTTGCCTTACAGCGAACAAATCTATTGGAAATCATACAATATTCCGCCAGGAGGAGGTGTCAGTGAAAGTTTCTATAGGCGGATGGTTCAGGGAGAGTGGGTGAATTCAAGTCAACCGGATATTTTGTTCAAACAAAGTTATGAACAATTACAAAAGGTATGTGATGAATGTCTGGATTGGCAGTTGTTGAAACCACTGAGTCCTGAAGATGAGTACCGCTTTCAACGCTTGAGAGTTCCGGTTAATAACGAGCAGTCTCATTTTGATGATTTGGTTCAGGATCTCCAAACGATATTAGTTGAATCAATAAATGTAAAACCACTAAAGAGGCCTTTACCCGCAGCAAAGAAGGCGGATCTTAAATGTAAAGGGAGTATTGAAATTCTTAAGGCTGCCCTGAATTTCCATTCAGTCGAGGATGCCGATCACCGAGTTTCTTTTTTACAAAAACTTCAGGCATTGCGCTCTGAGGGTAGCAGCCATCGAAAAGGTCGCGGCTATCAAAAAATCGCTAATTACTTCGGTGTTGATAGTCTTGGACATCAAGAAGCATTCGCTGAAATTCTTAAACAGGCTTTGGATACCATTGATTTTCTTACTTCTGTGGTGCGTAGTGGCAAACTCAGTGATAAAAACGATGCTGGTTGTTGAAGTGGTAACTTAATCGTATGAGATGCAGACTGCAAACACATGGGTTTCTGCTATAGGGTTTTGATCTATGGATAGGTCGAAACCCTTTTTCTTTTGAAGGCGTATCAGTGCTAAATTTGACAAAAAACCCGCTGTGTGCTATAGTGGTAGCAGTCTTGAAGTAGGAGAATGGAAATGTTTGACGGGTACTCCCCAAACCGATTTGGACCTGGACGTTCTGCTGTGATCTGCCAACATGGTGCAGTTGCAACAAGTCAGCCACTTGCCGCGCAGGCTGGATTACAGATTCTACGCGACGGTGGAAATGCTATTGATGCAGCGGTCGCGACTGCTGCGATACTCAACGTCGTTGAGCCGATGTCAACGGGTATCGGTGGCGATGCCTTTATGTTGGTTTATCAACCTAAAGATGGCACGATTCGCGGCTTAAATGCAAGCGGTAGAGCACCTTACGCTGCAGAACTGGAATTCTTCACCAAGCAGGGATTGCGTAGCATTCCGTCTTTTGGGAGTATGTATCCGGTTACGGTGCCTGGCACAATTGACGGGTGGGCAACCCTCCTTGACGAATGCGGAACGATGTCATTGGCAGAGGTGCTTCAACCTGCCATTGATTACGCTGAGAACGGATTTCCAGTCAGTCCACAGATTAGTCTCGCATGGCAAGACAGCGCGGCGATGTTGGCACAGCATCCGGATACGGCAAAGACATATCTTACGAATGGCAAAGCACCGCTGCCGGGTGAAATGTTTCGTCAACCTAACTTCGCACGGACGTTACGGTTGATTGCAGAAGGCGGACGCGATGCCTTTTATCAAGGCGAGATTGCTGACAAAATCGTCCGATTCTCCGATGAAAATGGAGGGTTGTTCACACGGCAAGACTTCGCTGACCACAGATCCGATTGGGTTGAACCGATTTCTACGAATTACCGCGGTTATGATGTCTATGAAATCCCGCCGAATGGACAAGGCATCGCTGCACTACTTGCACTCAATATCGTTGAGGGATTCGACCTTGGGGCGATAGGGCATAACAGTTCTGAACATCTACACTACGCAATTGAGGCAATGAAATTGGGATTCGCGGATCTCTACAAATACGTGACAGACCCGACATTTGTAGATGTACCCGTAGCGGGACTGCTCTCTGACGGCTATACGGAAAGTCAACGGGCGCGTATCTCACCAGAGCGTGCGAATACGGAACCGAGTGCCGGTGTTCTGCCTGTCGGGAGCGATACGGTATACCTCTGTGCCGTTGACAGTGATCGAAACGTTGTCTCTTTCATTAACAGCCTTTTTGCTGGATTTGGCTCAGGTTTGACTGCTGGTGATACAGGTATTATGTTACAAAATCGGGGCGCGGGTTTCTCGCTTAACCCCAATCATGCGAATTGCATCGCGCCGCATAAACGGACGTTACATACGATTATCCCCGGTATGATTGCCCAAAATGGGGTGCCGTTGGTTACCTTTGGGGTTATGGGCGGGCAGATGCAAACACAGGGACATTTACAGTTTGTATGTAATCTCATAGACTTCAATATGGATGTTCAAAATGCATTAGATGCGCCTCGGTTTCGAGTGATGGATGATTCTCGGATAATGCTGGAGACAGGTATTCCGATGAATGTGCAAGCCGAGTTAGCACAGAAGGGACATCATATCATACCAGGGAACACTTTTTTTGGGGGCGGGCAAGCGATTTTTATCAACCCGTCTTTTGACACGCTTGTCGCAGGTTCAGATCCGAGGCGTGATGGGTGTGCAGTCGGCTATTGAGGAGACAATTTACTTGACTTTTGGCTCAAATTAGGGTATAATATTAAGACTAACAGTCGGTTTTGACTCAAGGATTGGGGACTAAACCGAAGCATGTAAGCCCGCCAGGCCGGTCGCGAATCACCGTTGATGTGACCGTGGATCGCTGTTGATTCGAGAGGCTCTCTCTTGCCTTGGGGCGCGCTATTTTCAGCAAAATACGAGTAGTTAGCGTCCGACTTAAGCCGTACAACAGACCTATCCAACCCTGAAAGCGAAGTCCGTTTTCCGATTTGTTTGTATCCATAATAAAAACGGTATGGCTGAGGCACGCGAACATCGCCCTACAAATTAAATACGAAACGGCGAGGCATAAAGAACTCGCTCTACAATGCCAATGAAAAAGAAACATAGAAGAATGTATGGAGAGTTAGTTTACAAATGTACAAGGATTTAAACGAAAAAGATGCTTGTGGCGTTGGTTTTATCGCGAATCGCTTTGGAACCCGAAGCCATGAGATTATCAAGATGGCGACGCAAGCGGTAACAAATTTGACGCACCGGGGCGCAGTGGCGGCTGACGCAAAGACGGGTGACGGGGCAGGTATCTTAACACAAATCCCCGAAAAACTATTTCAAAAAGAACTTGAGAAGCTTGGAGTCCACTTAGCGTCGATAAACGATATGGGTGTCGGGATGATTTTCCTGCCACGACACGACCAGAGTGCACAAGCACAGGGACGCGCCCTCGTTGAGAAGACGTTACAACAATACGGTGCTCCGCTCCTCGGCTGGCGCTCGGTGCCTCTTGACCTTTCTGCCCTGGGGACTAAGGCTTTAGAAACGGTGCCGGAAATTCAACAGGTGTTGGTAGGAAGGCCAGAGCAACTCGCAGACGACGCTTTTGAGAGACGCTTGTACTTGATATGCAAAGAGTTAGAACATCGTATCACAGCAGCGGGACTTGATGAATTCCATATCGCATCCTTTTCGCATCGAACAATTGTCTATAAAGGGTTGCTGGTAGCACCGCAACTCTCGCAATTTTATCCGGACTTAGAAGATCCAGATTTTGAGGCAGCACTTGCTGTTTTCCACCAACGCTACAGTACAAACACCTCTTCTACATGGATGCTCGCTCAGCCCTTCCATACACTTGCACACAACGGTGAAATTAACACTTTGATGGGCAATCGAAACTGGATGCGGGCGCGCGAAGCCGACTTGCAGTCACCTCTCTGGAACGAATATATCCAGAAACTGGTCCCCATTATCAACCAACACGGTAGCGATTCAATGAGCTTGGATAATGTGTTAGAGTTGTTAACACATTCTGACCGCGATATCCTACATGCCATGATGTGTCTGATCCCGGAAGCGTATGAACAGATTACAGATATGCCGGATGTGCTCAAAGCCTGTTATGAGTATCTCTCATGTGTCAGTGAACCTTGGGATGGACCCGCAGCGGTTGCATTTACAGATGGCGTTGTCGTTGGGGCGAGTCTGGATAGAAACGGGTTACGACCGGCACGCTATAAAGTCACAGAAGACGGAACCGTTGTCATGGGTTCCGAAGTCGGCATTGTTGAACTTGATGACAGCTGCGTTGTGGAAAAAGGACGTTTGGGACCTGGACAGATGATTGCTGTGGATACAGCACAAGCGGAACTGCTGAAAGATTCGGAGATTAAGCATAGGATTGCCGAGCGGAAACCTTACGCCGAGTGGGTACAGAAAGGCATTGTAACGCTTCCCACTGAAAAGGACGGTGCTTCTGTTACGACGGAAACTGTTCCTGAGCAGCTACCGATGTACCAGAAAGCCTTCGGCTATATGACCGAGGATGTGGAACGATTTATCAAACCCATGGTAACGGAAGCGAAGGAAGCAGTCGGTTCGATGGGTGATGATACACCACCTGCTGTGATTTCTCGGCACCCCAGGTTACTTTACAGTTACTTCAAACAACGTTTTGCGCAGGTAACGAACCCACCTATCGACTCGATCCGAGAACGTTTGGTGATGTCTCTCACAACTTACCTCGGGCGGCGGCATAGTCTGCTCACGGAAACTGAAGCACACGCTCGACTTATCCGGTTACCTTCACCGATTCTGACAAATGCAGATTTACAAGCGTTATGGGAACTGGATATACCCGATTTTCAGATAGAGACACTTTCTGTCTGTTTCCCTGTATCTTCCGGTAAACAAGGGTTGGAAACCGCACTGGGAACGTTATGCCAACGCGCCTCTGAGGCGATTGATGCAGGAGCGACACTGCTCGTGCTAAGCGATAAAGATGTTAACCCTGATTTCGCGCCGATTCCGATGGCACTTGCTGTTGGTGCCGTTCATCACCATCTGATTCGAGAAGGAAAGCGGATGCGGGTCAGTCTTATCGCTGAAACCGGAGATGCCAGGGAAGAACACCATTTTGCTGTTCTGATCGGTTATGGCGCAGCGGCAGTCAATCCTTATCTCGCGTTTTCAACGATCGTTCAGCTCGCTGAGGATGACGAACTCGCAGGACTCACAGCAACGAAAGCCGTTGAAATCTATAAGGCAACCGTCGAAAAAGGCATTTTGAAGATTATGGCGAAGATGGGGATTTCGACAGTTTCCAGTTACCGCGGTGCTCAGATTTTCGAGGCACTCGGTGTCAATGCCACAGTTATTGATAAGTGTTTTACAGGTACCACGTCACGCTTAAATGGCATCGGGTTTGCTGAAATCGCTGCGGAGACACTCCATTTCCACGCAAAGGCGTTTTCTGGAAGCGAAGACGACACGTCGCTTGAAGAGGCAGGCTATTTCCGATTCCGTCGAAACGGCGAATTCCATGCGTACAATCCAACGGTGTTTAAATCGCTCCACAAGTTCGTCAAGGCTGGTGAATCGGAAGATTATGAGAAATATGTTGACGCTGTTGAGACCGGTGAGCCGTCCAGTTTACGTGATCTGCTTGCATTCAAGCCGAGCACGCCTATTCCTATTGAAGAGGTTGAACCCGCAGAGGATATCGTTCGTCGTTTTACAACAGGTAGTATGTCTTTCGGAGCGTTAAGCCGTGAAACACACGAGACTTTGGCGATCGCAATGAACCGCCTCGGCGCGAAATCTGGAAGTGGAGAAGGTGGTGAAAGCCCTACACGGTTCAAGCGGCAGCCGAATGGTGATCTCGCTTCGAGTGCCATCAAACAGGTAGCCTCCGGACGTTTCGGTGTGACACCAACATACTTAATTTCTGCGAGAGAATTGGAAATTAAGATGGCACAGGGGTCTAAGCCTGGAGAAGGCGGACAAATACCAGGGCACAAAGTAACCGCTGAAATTGCCTCTATCCGACACTCCGTGCCGGGAGTTCCGCTAATTTCGCCGCCACCACACCACGACATCTATTCTATTGAAGACTTGGCGCAGCTCATCTATGATTTGAAGCAGGCGAATCCGCAGGCAAAGGTCGCCGTGAAACTTGTGTCCGAATTTCTGGTAGGGACTATTGCATCAGGGGTAGCAAAAGGCTACGCTGATGTCATCCAAGTGAGTGGACATGAAGGTGGTACCGGGGCATCGCCGTTGAGTTCTATTAAAAATGCAGGGACACCTTGGGAACTCGGACTTGCAGAAACGCAGCGCGCACTGGTGGAGAATGAATTGCGAGATCGTGTTGTTTTGCGGGCAGACGGCGGGATGCGTTCCGGTCGCGATATTGTGATTGCCGCTATGTTGGGTGCGGAAGAATATGGTTTCGGCACAATAGCGATGGTGGCAACAGGGTGTGTGATGGCGCGCCAATGTCACCTAAATACATGTCCTGTCGGTGTAGCCACGCAAGATCCCGCGCTCCGTGCGAAGTATCCGGGTACCCCAGAGATGGTTGTTAACTTCATGCTCGGTGTAGCAAACGAGGTTCGAGCGATGCTCGCGAATCTCGGGCATAGATCCTTGAACGACATTATCGGTCGTCCCGAATTGCTGCAACCCATTGACTTAGAAGATTACCCGAAGGCTGCAATGCTCGATTTGAGTGAAATTCTGACACCTGCTGACCCAACCGGCACACAGCCTCGTTATCACTTGCAGGAACGGAACAACCGAGATGACATTCCGCTTGACGATCGGATTCTGGTGGATGCAGAGGAAGCAATAGAGCGAAAAACATCAGTCCAACTCTCCTATTCTATTCGGAACACACACCGGACGGTAGGAGCGAAGTTATCCGGTCAAATCGCGAGGCGTTATGGCGACGCGGGTTTGCCTGATAGAACAATTCAGTGCCACTTTGAGGGCAGTGCAGGACAGAGTTTCGGTGCTTTCTGTATCAGTGGTGTGCAGTTCGTATTGACAGGGGAAGCCAATGACTATGTTGGCAAAGGCATGGCGGGTGGAGAGCTTATTATCAAACCCGCTCCAACAGTGCCGTTCCAAACTTATGAAAATACGATCATTGGAAATACGGTCTTGTACGGCGCGACGGGTGGAACACTCTACGCAGCGGGTGGTGTCGGTGAACGGTTCTGTGTCCGAAATAGTGGTGCAACTGCTGTCGTTGAAAGTGTCGGGGACCACGGTTGTGAATACATGACTGCGGGGACAGTCGTAATTCTCGGTGAAACGGGTAGAAACTTTGGAGCCGGGATGACAGGCGGCACCGTCTATGTCTTGGACGAAAAAGAGCAGTTTGAGAAGAAGTACAATTCGGATTGGGTGAAAATAGAAAAGGTAACAGGTGAGGCAGATATTAAGAGTCTGATGGCACTTATACAAAATCATGCAACCTACACTGGTAGTGAACATGCTGAGAATATTCTCACCAATTGGGAGGCGTTCCTTCCGCACTTTTGGAAGGTTATAACACCACCACCGCCACCACTGCCGGCACCCGTTCAACTTAAAAGGAGAGCTGCAACTCGGAGAAAGCGGAAGCGATAGATGCCTGATTAATCAACAGCTTAGCGTAAAAAATAAATAACGCCGTGCTTGTGAAGTCCCGCAAGCACGGCGTATCTGTTTTATTCACATTCTTGATTCATTTCGGGGTTCGATGGAATGAATCTTAATCAGCAATCCTGACCGTAGCCTTGACATTGCGGATGAACCCTATTCTATTGACACCTGCTTGTTTGGCAATGTCCATGACATGAATGATTTGTTCATGAAAAACCTCATTACCCGCTCGGATAATCACCATTCTTTTCGTTTCTTCAGGCGCGTTGATAAGCCAGTTAAACATATCACCTGTTTGTACAATTTCTTCTCTGTCATCCTCGCGCATGATGATTGTGCCTTCAATTTCACCCGGTGCAGGATCGGAGATCCTAACGTCAATGCCAGAGTCGTGAGGCGTGGGCTGAGAAATAGGCGGCGGAAGTTGCACCCGAAGTCCTTGGATAGGGGCAAAGGTTGTTGACACCATGAAGAAGATCAGGAGCAGAAATACGCAATCAATCATAGGTGCCATACTAAGTTTAGGGGGTTTGTGTCTTTTCAGATGTTTCATGCTGACGTCCCTCCGTTCATTCATTGTTAGCTTTAGAACACCTGAGAGTTTGTGAAGTTACGCGTGTTCCTCTTTTGATTATAGTAGATTCTGTAATTACTTATACACTCAGCATCAGTGCGGTTAGGAAACCGCACCTACCGGGGGGTTGAAAGTGTGTATTTATTTTTGGAATTTACTATAAAATAGCATATCAATAGTGCAAAAAAAAAAGGCAGCAAATGCTGCCTTTTTTAATTCCGTTGTGTTCCTCAGTTTTCTTCCGATACCGCGAAAGCGATTTCGAGCCCCTCTGTTTTACTGGAGCGCATTTTCGCTCGCTCTACCACGTCAATGACATCACCGTGCTTGGCACGTTTGTCCGCCTTGATAATCAGAGTGCTGATCTGGTTTTCATGAGCCGCGATGAAAAGTTCCATATCTTCCAGTGTCAACATCTCTTGGTCATCAATCGAAATACGTCCGTCACTGTTAACGAAGAGATTGAATTTCTTCCGAGTGAATTCGTGTTTCGTTGCAGAATCAGGTAAGGTGACGGTGAAAGGCGGAGGAACCTTCATGACAGCAGATACCATGAAAAAGATGAGCAACAAGAAGACACAATCGATCATTGGAGCCATCGGAATGTCGTCTTCTTCAGTTGTTTTTCGCCGTTGCGCTAAGTTTAAAGCCATCTGAATTCTCCTTCTATAGAAAGAGGATTACTATTGCTATCGCTTGAAGGTTGTCAGTCTCTCGCGACAATAGCAAATCCGATTTTGTCTATACCTGACTGTTTCGCAATATCCATCACCTGCACGATCTGTTCATGCAGTACGTCCCGCTCAGATTGGATAATCAGCATGTTCTTGGATTCATCTGGTGCGTTGATGAATTGGTTGAACATTTCTTCAATCTGGACGACCACATCATTTAACACCATAGTGCCTTTATCCTCACCGGGTTCTGGGTTCGCGATCCGGACAGTCAAACCTTTCGGTTTGTCGGGTGAGGGTTTCCCCGGTGGGGGAAGCTGCACGCGAAGTCCCGGAATGGGCGAGAAGGTTGTTGACACCATGAAGAAGATCAGGAGCAGGAACACGCAATCAATCATAGGTGCCATACTGAGCGTTGGAGGCTTACGTTCCCTAAGTTTGTTTGCAAGCATGCTCAATTTGGCTTCACCAACTTGTTGCATTTCAAAGTCTCCTTTCTCGTTAATGAGACTAGGGGTTGAGGTTTAAGAACCTAATACCCTACAAAGCCTATCTGGAAAGGGCGAGTAGGATCACCCGCCCTTTCTGTTCCAAGATTAGGCACCGCTGGATTCACCAACAATCAACTGGTTGACAATTTCGGTAGAAACCTGTGAAATTTCAACCATGTGTCTGTTAACCCAGCTATCGAAAAGTTGGAAGAAAATCAAGCACGGAATAGCGACTGTCAAGCCAGCAGCAGTTGTGAGAAGTGCCTGTGAGATACCACCTGCAAGCTGCTGTGGGTCACCGGTACCTTCAAGTGCGATTGTGGTAAACGCACTAATCATACCTGTAACTGTTCCAAGCAATCCGAACAACGGAGAAACAACTGCGACCGTACCGAGAACTGGTAGGTTTCTTTCCAGTTCAGGAATTTCAAGGAGGCTTGCTTCCTCAATGGCTTCCTGAATTTCTTCTTTGCTAATATCGCGTTCTTCGATTTGGGCTTGGCTATATCGCAGCAATCCTGCTTTCAGAACATTTGCAAGCGGTCCACCGGCTTCTTCACAAGTCGAGACGGCTTCCATAATGTTCTCTTTCCGCAATGAGTCGGCGATACTGGCGATGAACTGTTCGGTTCCGATTCGAGAACGACTCCGCACGAAGGTGAAAAGTCTTTCAATAATGAAGGTTAATGCCGTGATGGAGCAAAGGGCGAGCGGCCAGAAAACGAATCCGAACTTCTGGAAGAAGGTGACGATGTTGTCCTTTTTGGTCATCTTGAGTGGGACAAAGTGGTCGCCGCCATTAACGACTGTTACAGCTTTTCCAACCCGGTCGCCGTATCCCTCTCTGTAGATACTGATGAGGTAGCGGCCTGCGGGGATGCCTGATTTTTCATAATCGCCATTAACATCAGTTGTTGCGGTATGCTCGTCTCCACCTGTAGCAACGATTCTGACATCAACGCCTTCAATTGGGTTATGTGCTGTGGTTGTATCCACAATTTGACCGCGGACGGTTCCACCGCTGCCTCCAGCGTCGCCTTGTGCAAAAACGAGGCCAGCAGACATACCGACACAAGCGATTAACATTAAAACAAAACTAAAACGAATCATTCGTTCTGATCCTCCTTAGGGAGCTTGCCGATTGTGTTGTGGCAAGTCTCTACAAGTTATCTCATAAAGTGCTGTATGGGTAAGGCACGGGACCCGCACCTTAACAGCTCAGTTTTATTTCTTAACGCGTGAGCGTTCCATCTACACAAATCTTCAGGTTAGGAATCAATATTTGTAGATCATCCCTACTATTTACAATGCCGTTCTCATTAAGAACACCCGAGTGCTTAAAAAGTTACGTGCTTATTTGAGTGTTGCTGAAAACGGTGTTGGCGATGATATTGATAGACGCGGTATCGCTGGACACGAAATTGTGTCCAGCGATACACAAAACATTTAGAAGCCCATCATTGCTCGCACGAAGGTCGTGTTACTCGTCGTGTGGTCGAGCAAGATAGTCGTTCGTCGATAACCCGCGAGGATGACGATGTTGAACCCAAGCCATTCACCGCGATTGATCGCTTGGACTTCAAAGATTCGGGTTCGCAAATCCGGTCTGTAGAGTACCGGTACATCTTCATCTTCCGGGAAGTTTGTCAAATAGTTTTTGAAGTTATTATCCCGGTTGGTGAATTTCCGGTATTGGAAACCGCCAAGAATGTTCATCCTTTGCGAGAACTGATAGTCAAGCCGGACACCGAGTACATCTTCACGGCTTCTGCGATTGAAGCGCAAGTATTCGACAGGTTCGTTATCAGTAGGAACGAACTGACGTGGGTTAAGCGCGTCAGGAATTTCCTCGGCACCCCGGTCAAACGCTCGATCCCAGATGTACTTCACCATCGGTGTAAGCGTCAAATCTTCACCGATTCTATCGACAAATGGAAGTTCGCCGAGCGGAATCTCGTATCTCGCTTTGAGAATCGTCTGCTGGTTGCGAATATCGCGTTCTGGATAGCGCCGCGTTTTCCAGTTTTCAGGGTCATAGATTAAGCCTGGATCCTCGGGATCAAGTGCGTTAATTCCATGGTCAGGATAGAACGGGTATTCGCGCCTTTCACCACCAGCACGAACCTGTTCAACGGGTACCATAAAGTCAACGCGTTGATCGGCGGTGAGTGGATCGCTATCGTCGTCGGGGTCCGCTGCCTCAATTTCTTTGAAAATTGCATCTGCTTCATCCTGTTCAAACTGTTTTTGCAGCACAACAAGGAATTTTGCTTCCAATGTGAGGTTCGGAACAGCGGTATAAAGGAACTGGAGCGTTGTCGTATTCACACGAGCGTTATAGAAATCAAGCTCATCGGAAATTTGAACGGGTTCCAATTCACCAACACGCAGCGTAATGGTATAATCTGGAATATCGTCTTGGACTCGGACGAAACGATTTTGGAAGAGCACGGTTCCGAAGTCAGGGATGTCACGTTGATAGGTAACATGTAAGTATTTGGAGTCATTCTTCCGTCGACTTGAGACTTCATTTTCGTTGAGCCATCCGAGTTTGAGTGAAAGGTTATCAAGGAGGTCATATTCGGCGAAAACATGGTAGCCTTCCCTGTCTACTCCATACTCATACTGTGGTTCAAAATCGTCCTCAAGTGAATCGATGGTGCCGTTGTTATTCAGATCAACGAGGTCAGTGAAGACCGGTGGATCAGCATCAAAGATGAGGAAATCTTCTTGGAAGTCCAAAACGCCGTTCTGATCTCTATCATCGGCGCGTGGTAGAACTCCATCGAAGTCGATGTCATCCGGCCAGTCATCGTCATCATCGTCATCTTCAATGAGGGCATAATTGGTTTCATCCCACGGATCTTTTTCAGACTGTGATTCAGGTGTCCGTGGTAGTGAGTAGGGTTGATCCCTGTCGGAGTTAGAACCGAAGTTGAGATAAGTTGTCGTGTAACCAGGATCAATATGATAGTAGACCCCTTCAAGGTACAACTTCCCGAAACGAGATTTGAGTTGGACGAACCATGCGGTTTCTCTTCCCAATGCTCCGTCGCCGCTTTCATCGGTTCCGTCGCCACCTAACATGGCTTCAAATCTTTCACCTTCGGTCTCAGAGTAAGTCGGTATTCCATTTGCGTCTAACGGTAAGCCAGTTGCCGGATCAACGGAGATACCGGTCTCTTCCTCACCATCTTCGCCTTGGATGGTTGTTTTGAGTCGGCTGAATCCGATCTGATCTTTCGGGATGGTCGGATACTGCTTATATTTACCGTTGATAGAGTAGTGTGCTCGGACGAAAACGTTGCCGATGGTACCTTCTAAGTCAAGCCCGTAGAGAAGAGCTGCGCGTGCAGCACCGTAACGGTAACTGACTTTACGCGGTCTGCCCTCACCCTCCCAAGCACTCGGATTGTCTAAGAGTGTTGCCCGGTTATTGGTATAATCTGAGGACTGCCCGTAGTTACCGGGTGCTTCAATAACATCACGGTAGGGCATCTGGATGTGACCATCTTCAGTTTTAATCCATTCTTGAATTTCAGGATCTGACTCGGCTTTGTTGGCAGCACTGGATCCGATAATGGCGATGTTGTAATCACCTGCTACAACCATCTCAAAGTTAACGGATTGAACAGTGCGTGGGTCAGCATCAATTTGAAGTGCGCCTTCTGAAAGGAGTTGTGATACATCGGGAGAAGGTGCCCCGTCTGGATCGACGAAAACGATAACAACTTTCATCTTATTGAACCCATCTACAATCTTCCACGCGCCGTCAACAGAATCGCGAACTTCAGAAGGCAGCCCTCCAACAGGCATTGGGATGACGTTACTGATGTCAAGTGTTTCTGATATGGTTTCTACAGGTAACGTTGTCGGTTCAGCACCTTCTTCAATTTCTTCGGGCGTTAATTCTTCCAAGGCTTGCGTGACAACAGTGACCTTCATTTCTCTGAAAGCTGCACCGACCCCGCCCTGAATATTCTCGCTATGTAGAACTTCATCAAAGCCAGAAAATTGGGTGACAACTCCATGGTTGTCTTCGGGTGAGTCATCTCGGAAGATAACAGAAATTGATTCTGGGGGTGTATTTGCCACGGTACCCATGAGTGGGTTTTCAACGCGTTCCGGGTGTTCTTTATGAAGATTGACATAAGTGAACCCGATACGGAAGATGTCGCCTAAAAGCCCTTGTGCCCGGAAACCGACAAGGCGTGCGTTTTCAAGGTGCCGCACTCCAGCGTCTTCGTTGAGACCGTTCCGACGACCGAGCGTCGGTGCGAGGTTTGCCGCTGCGTCCGTCAATTGGACAGGGTTTGAGATACGAGAATTGATGAGTGTGAAAAGGTGTCGTTCCTGTGCAAAAGAGATGTCCCATCGAAGCCCATCAAACTCTGTTTTATAGAGAATGTAGCGGTTTGGGAATAGGGTAGATGGCTTAAAACGCATGCTATCACCGATAGCAAACTCGGTGTATCTGCCACGATAGCTATCTTCAGTTAAGACCGTTCTATCCAGCTGTGCCGAGAATCTTTCACTATCCAGCTGACCGGTCCAACCTACGAACAATTCACCGTTTTGGTCAAATTCTTTCTGCTCACGATAGTTGTAGACCTCGTTACCTTCAAGCAGCTCTTTTCCAAACAGGTCATAGAAGAATTGCGGTTCTTCTTCTAATTGGAAACGCGCTGAGAATTTAGAACTCCCCTCAATCGTTGGTAATAGGGGTTCTTGTGGACCAAGGCTCTGTGCGCCACAACCATAGAGCACGAAAGCACTCAGAATACAGGTCGCTACAAGTAAAACATCAAGTGAGTGTTTTAGCCTGTTCATTACTTTGTTTTTCCTCCTTGGAGATAATGAATCGGATGTTTGGGTAACGGAACTGCGATATGAATATTTCGTCATTCGCGCTCCATACCCCGGTTTCCGACAAAAACCTTAGGAAATGGATGAAAACTGCTTTGCGTGTAACGAAAAGTGTCAAAATTGCGTTAGTTGAGAATAACACTTATTCAATTTTTTGCTTTTCGTCGCTGCCGGATAGAATATCCGTAAATCGCGAATACCGCGCGAAGCGGATGAAAGCGAGTCTCCTTCCAACAAATTAAGGGTTTGTTTTGCGGAATTTTCAATAAACACGTACATTTTCAATAAACACGTACATAAAATGCCTGCAAAACTGTTCTTAGTCTTAAAATAGCACTGATTCAAATTTCTGTCAACTTTTATTTTTAACAGAAAAAACGTACGCACTGGGGTGGAATTTCCGGTAAGCATACCACAAACGTAATATATTTACAACTTTAAATATCAGTACTATTCATTTTTGATTTCTCGCCCGTTTTAGGGGTAGGTTGTAATTTGGAAATTGCCCACTTAAACATTTTCAGCGAAATTACACCAATGAACGCTACACAACGAAGGTTATCCCTAAATATAGGACTAATGCCCGCTTGCTTACCGTCTCCCTGAAGACAGCAAAACCGGTAACTCAATGGGAATCGGGCACTCTTAGGCACACGTCGAAAATATCGACAAGCCCCAAAAATTATGTAAGTCTTCACAATGCCAACGGATGTATAAATACCCGGTTGCGCATTGGACATAATATAATTATACTACAATTTAAGAAAAATTGACATTTTTTTTACAAAGTTATCAAAATAGTGAAACCTCGAACCGGAATTCGAGGTCGAAAATATTTCTAAACAAGATACAATATGTTCATTTTTTAAGGTTCGCAACGGTACTATTAAAATATTCAATAAATAAGGCAGCTGTAACACCCAAAACTAAGCCGGTAATTCCCGCGATAACAAGAATGAACCGAAGCTGTGGACTCACAGGAATTTTTCTCGGTGTGGCACGGTCAACGATTTCAATGCCGCCTATCTGGTTGCGCGAGGTTGGCATCTTAGATTCAGCGTATAATATTTCAGCTTCAAGCGAACGTTTGGCAATTTCTTCAGCCATCGCGTTGGTTCGCTGAATCTTGGTGCCCTTTTCTGTGAAAATAATCTGATTTTCCGGGATCTGTTCTATTAATTTCGCCAATTCAGTTTCGAGTGTGCTCTGCTCCCGTTTGAGACGTGCCACGGCGTTTTCGTATCGCGAGAGATCCGGAACAAGTGTTATTAATTGATTCTGCATATAAGTGTAATGTGCAGAGAGCCCGGAGGTAACCGTTGGCGTTATTGATGAGGTTTCCTTGTTTTTTTTCTCGATTTCAGCGATTTGTGCGTCAAATCCTTCCAACGCTGATGAAGTTGTACCAACTTTTTTTTCAGCAGCGATGCGTTGTGATTCAAGGTCGAAAAGTTTTTCCGCCTGAAAGAGCCAAACTGGGTTATAAGAGGTGGTTTCTGATAGTTGCGTCTGCTGAGGTGAGTTTTGGAGTTGTTCTTTTAGGTATGTAATGTGGGCGTTCGTTGCGTAGAGTTGCTGTTGATTTGTCTCAAGACCTTCCCGAACACGGGCAAGGCGGTCAAGCAGATTCGTGAGCGTCGGCACCCATGTTTCTGGGCTTCCATTATCATGAACAAATGTGAGGAGGCCGTCTAAACCTTCATCTGTTTCCGTTTCGATTTTGCGTTGTTTATTTTCGAGGAACTCCATAAGTTTGCTGAGTTTCGTTTCTTCATCTCCACGCCGCAACATTTGCATATCTTTTGCAAGTTGGTTGACGAGGAGTGCTGCATTCCGTTCACCCCCTTCTGCCTCGGTTAATTCAACTGAAAGAATGATGTAATCAGAATCTGGGTTTACCTGTGCCCTCAGCACTTGTTTGAGTTTACCGACCGGTGGGAAAAGCGCAACGGCATCCGCGTACCCATTCTCCTCAAGGTTTTCTATCGCTGTGTTTAGCATGGATTCCGTAGAAAATCGGGTGCTGATTGTTTCCATCTCCCGTCGATCAACACCGCCGGAGAGCACATTTTGAAACAGATTTGCTGAAGGAAGGGAAGAGGTGGCACTCGGTTGGACGAGTAATATTAAGGTGGAAGCGGCGTAAGTTTTGGGCAAACGGAGCGAGATAATTAGGGCGGTTCCTAACACTAATAGAATGGTTAGGCAGAGCGTAAAGCCATGCTTTTGAATAAGTTGAAAATAATCGCGTAGGTGTTCCTCCTGTTGCGGCATGAATGTACGATATTTCTACCCGCCCTTTGGGTTAGAAATTGCGCCTCCTTCTTTGAACCTATAAGTTATTGGCACTGCGAATTTCTTCCTCGTTAAAGGCTTCGTCATGCCACTCGGCTATACGCCATTCCTCATTTCTTTTTTCAAAAATAAAAACGTTATCACCTTCGGCGTATGCACCGGTAAATCCACCTTCAAGCGTCTGACCGTCCGACACAAAGAATTGGATTCTGTAATGATTGCGAACCTCAGCCTCTGTGTTGTCATCATTCATGGTAATCTCCGGCGGTGAAGAGAGTTCTATCTCAATATCTTGGAACCGCTCAAAGACGCGAGTGGCAGAGGCGCGTTCCTCTCGGATATCATCAAACTCAACGTCGTCTGTTTTATCGCCGTCTGTTCCCATATCAGAGACATAAAGAAAACCATCTTCCCAGAAGGTGTTAATGTAGGTGTTAACATCTTCTGTTTCGTAACCTTCTCGCCACCGGTCTAAGACGCTACTGATTTGAAGGAGTTCTTCAGCCGGAATTTCTCCGACCTTATCAGCGTCTCCACACCCCATAAAGTTTGCGAGTAGGAGTAAGATGAGTACGCCGCTGACTTTGGCGAAATTCCTGAACATAATAAGCATCCTCCTTTTTTAATTAATTTAATTAAAAGGTTTTAACAATACCAAAATAAAAACGTGAAGGGGTCGCACCGATTTCGATCCCCAATTTTTCAATATCTTGTGCGTCCCGTTCAATAGATTGAATCAGGGTAGTCGCGTTGTAAAAGTTAGCACTCACGTAAGAATCGATAAGGCTATACAGCCAAATACCGATGCCGGTATACAGGAAAAATGTCCTGAGTTTGTACCTCTGGTTTGCGTATTCGTAACTCTCTATTATCGTTTTTTCGTCAGAAAAGCCGTCCCACACCAACTTTTCATAAGTGTTATAGCGATTATTAAAGGAATTTTGTGCTAAAAAGGCACCGACGATAGAACCGCCTATTCCCAAGGCAGTTAGGCTCCCTCGGAAGTAACTGCGACTGTGAAATTGTCCCCATCCCGGAAAAATAGCAGAACGCACTATAGCACCGATCGGCGAAACGAGTTTAACTTGTTCCGCCGTTTCAGATGTTTGCTGTTCGGTGTTTATGCTATTTTCAGCCTCCTGCGCAAAACTGGTGTGGAGGCTGAAAAATAAGAGTGAAATAATTAACAAAAACCGCATTTGGTATATAGACTTCACACGTCCGAACGGTGATGCGAAGCCAGTACTCCTATTAACGTCGCCGTTTCGTTCGTTGCGTTGTCTTGCTTCGATCATCATCGTCATCATTACTGCTACTACTCGAACTGCTACGCGATGAACTCGAACTTGATGTCGTTGGACGCGTTCGGGTTTTTGTAGAAGAAGAGCGGCTGACGCTTGAGCGTGAACGCGACGAACTTGAACTCGAGCTTGAACGGCTCACGCTTGATCTCTCACGCGATGAACTTGTCGTTGAGCGCCTGACGTTTGAGCGTGAACGCGACGAACTTGAATTTGATGTCGTGGTTCTATACTGCGGGCGCGAGTTGCTGCTTGTGCTTGACGAGAACGACCGGTTCGATGAAGAAGTAGAACGTCTGTAAAGCGGCGTAGTTCGCTGTGTCTCCGTAGACCTTCTGTAGCGATTTACGTTCTGCGTTGTAGCAGTAGAATAACGCCGCTGCTTACTAAGTGTACTCCCTGTATTCGCTGAAGTGTAAGCACTTTTTCGGACGTTGCTTTGGCGGAGTGTCGAGGCAGTAGAAGCACGGGTGCGCAGTTTCTGCGTAATAATTGATTGGCGCGCAACCCGTTCCGTCGTCGCTGGAGTCTGTCTCCTGTGGTTTTCGAGCGTGGTGCGAACGCTCCTCCGCACTGCAATCCGACTTTCTCCTCGACTGTTCGCTGATAATCGGCTACGACTGTACTGCCGGCGTGTCGTTTCGTGCTGTGCACTCCAGCGATTCAACTGCGTCCGTCGCTGATAAACTTTAGGCGTGCCACGGTAGTAACTGTTGTAGGAACCGTAATACGGCGAATAGTAGCGGTAGTAAGCACTTGGATGGTGACCGCGGTAGCGTCCGAGATACCCACCGTAATACGAACGAATTGACAGATAGTGGTGGTCGTAAACCGGATAGTTCCATCGGAGATAGTAGTCGTAATCCGTCGCGTAATAGATGGGACCATCGTAAAAGTAGAGATAGGTGTAACGATGCCACGGACGCCAACGGTAGGTTGGTGTGTAGCGTTGAACGACTCTAACTTTTGGCTGTCTGCGATAGGTGGAAACCTCAAGATATTCTACATCAAGCTGCTCGCCGCCTTCGGCGACAATATGAAGTTCCATCCATCCGTCTTTGACATGACCGACTGCGGGGATTTTAATGTGTTCTGAGCGGTTTTTTGCTCGGAGAACAAAAGTGTCGCCGTAACGTGTCTCTTTAGCATTTTCGTCGTAGTAACCGCTGCGTGTTGTCTCGCGTTTGGTATTACGGATCCAAGCGCGACCTGCAATAGGTTCTTCATAATCTTCAATTTCTAATCTATGCGGTTCCCCTCGGTATCGCACTAAAACTTCAATATACTGTGTCCCTGTTGGAATTTCAAAGAGATATACCGCGCTGGCAATTGCGAATTCGTATTCATCTGTGTTCTGAGCGTCGTCTGCCCAAGCGGTGAGCCGAACACCGTCCTCAAAGCGTGGACTGGCGGTAATCGTCGCATTCCCGCGCTCTATCCATTCATCAACATCGCTGGCAATGCGATGCTCGCGACTCAGCCTGTCTGCGTAATAATCGTAATCTGCATTCGCAGGGGTTGACAACCCAGCGATTACAAAACAGCTGATGAGGCATACTGCGCTTAAAATCGAAATCCGGGTCTTCATGGCATTTTCCTCCTGTGTTCGTGTCCTTCATTTGGCATTGCCAATAGGTTTTATTCCTATTGCGCGCGGTGCCGCGTGAATGTCAAAACTCCCTAATTATCTTAATTGCCAAACTATTATGGAAATGATACAATTTTCTCCAAAAATTGTCAAGGATAATCAAAATTAACTGATTCTTTTCTGCCGCCGATGACCTGATCGCAATTCCCAGTTTAAGATGGACAGACTTACTATTTAATGCCAACGAAAACTAATAGTTTCGGCACTTCTTAACTTTTAGGTATTAGTTTAATACCTCTCTTTTTCGCATGCTCACGGGCAAGGGGTGTAATGATCGCTTGTTTTGCATAAACCAACTCTTGCACGTTCGCGTCCAGATTTGAAATAGTCGTTGCGCTAATTAGAGGTTTGTCCGAACTGGTGGGTGAGTCGTCTGTTCGCTTCTGAATCGACTCGGCAATCTGCATCGTAGGTACCCATTGAACGCCAAGTTCGGATAAAACGTTTACATATTCAACCTCAATAGCATTAATTTTTACGGATGCCTCATTTTGATTGTTAAGGGCATCGGGGACTGCTATGACTGTTTTTCCTTTAGAGAGTGCTTCATACACAAGATAGGTACACGGTGTATCTACTAACCTTAATGCGAGTTTTGCAGCCATCGGATGCGAGAAAACAGGGAGCACAATCTGCTGATAAGTATCCGTAAAAGTTGCTATATCGGTGAGTGTGTCTTCCCGCAGAACGTTCTCTTCGCCAAATATCCCATGAATCGGTTCCGGATTTATAACTTTAGTTGCGAGATCGGATAGAATTATTGTAATTTTCCATCCGTCTTGTATACAGGCATGAAGCTGCTGAAGTGGTTCATCCAATTTAAGTTGCGTCGCCCCAAAAATAGCGAGTAGTTTCTTCTCGTTTGCAGTTTGCGTAGTGGTAGATGCTTGCTCCGCCAGTACCTTCTCTACGATTTTCCGAATTTGGTCAATCAGTTCTTGGTTCATGTTGCTTCAAAGTATACGGAGTGCCTAACGGACGATTTTAACAGGTTCGCCACCCTTCAAACCTGCGGCATTGGAATCATCGGTATCTAAGTGCATCTGAAGCACATAACTTTCATGAATTTTCGGACGAACATTTTCAAGCGTCAAAGCGCGTTCACCCGGAAAGTGTACCTTCAGAAGATCTTCTTCGCGGATATTGAGTGCGTCTGCATCGCTTGGTGTCATGTGGATATGCCGTGCAGCGCAAATAGCCCCTTCCTCTAAATAGACACTTCCTGCGGGCCCAATGAGGGTAATAGGTTCTGCACCCGCAAGATCGCCTGAGTCTCGAATAGGAGGGCTTAATCCGAGCCGAATTGCTTCGGTTTGGGCGACTTCTACTTGGGAGTAGTCTCGGACGGGTCCAAGGATACGAACGGCTTCAATAGCCCGCATTCGTTTTCCGACGATGGTTAGTGTCTCGTTCGCAGCGAACGCTTCGGGTTGATATAGAGGAGCATAGACAGTGAGTTGGTGTCCGGCACCGTAGAGAATCTCAAGGTGCTCTTGTGTTACATGGGCATGTCGTGCGGAAACACCCACCGGAATTTGCTGCTGCTGTGTGACGGCATCACATGCGCGATTTCCGGCATCACAACTTCTCAAAGCACAACCACTACATGCTTGGTCCGTCGTTAGTCTATTCACGACACGGCGGGTAATCAACTCAACAAGGGCGCGGTCTGGCATCTATGATTCGCCTTTTCTGTTAGGATGTTCCAAACGCTTTTAGGCAACGTGTGGTTAATCCATTTACGAATAGTTTACGCTTTCTTTAAGATCGTTTCGACTTCAGCATGTGGACGTGGAATTACGTGAACAGAAACAACTTCGCCGACGCGTGCCGCTGCTTCAGCTCCGACATCCGTTGCGGCTTTCACCGCACCAACATCGCCACGCACTATGACGGTCACATAACCACCGCCGACTTGTTCGTAACCGATAAGTTGGACGTTCGCTGCTTTCACCATTGCATCAGCGGCTTCAATACTCCCAACCAAACCTCTCGTTTCAACTAAACCCAATGCATCTCCAGTCATATTAATTCCTACAGCCTCCTATTGAAAATCCAGTAACAAATAAAAGCAAATTTTCGCGCAAAAACCGAGGGCAGTCAAGCGAAATGCTAAACACCACACCCTTAAAGTATATCACAATTTTCCGATTTTTTCAAGTAAAAAACTAAAGACGTGATTATGTCCTTTATTAACATCTTTTTCCGCTTTGTCAACTTCACCCAATTTTTGGTGAGCAAAGGCGCGCCAGTAGTAGACCTGTATGAGGGCATTCGGTTCGCCTTGCCAGGTCTGAATTGCGTCGGTGAGGAGTTCTATCGTGTATGTATAATCCTGAGTTGCTGATGCGTGTTCTCCCAAGTGTGTGTAAGTCTGTGCGCGACTGATATAGGCATTGGCGAAACGCGGTTCCAAATCAATGGCTCGGTTTAGATCCGCCAATGCAAGCTTTAAACGGCTCTTATCACCTTGAATGGAAAGTTGAAGATAGACGTTGCCACGGGCGTAGTACGCTGTCATCGTTGGTTGTCGCTTAATTACAGTATCGTAATCGGCGAGTGCATTCTGAACATTGCCTCCCTCAAAGTAGGTTTCCGCACGTTTCTGCATGACGTAGGCGTTCCATCTCCTTTTCAGTGAGGCAGAGTAGTCTTCAATCGCGCGTTGTGTGTTCTCTAACGCGCGATAGGTATCGCCACGACTTGCGTAAGCATCGGCATGATACCTGTTGAGTTCTAAGGTTTGGGTGTAATCTGCGATAGCGGTTTTGTACTGTGCAGAACGGTAATAAGCGAGTCCACGTTTCACGTACGCTTCAGCATACTTTGGCTCAATCTCAATCGCCCGCGTAAATGCTGCTATTGCTTGTGGAAGTTTCCATGCCCTGAGTGCTGTTGTTCCTTCTTGAACGTATATCTGTGCTTGCTGATTCTCGCCTTTTATCGCATCCCATGTTACAAAGCGAGAGGCGAGGAGGATCGTGAAAATCAGTACGGGGGTCATGATGTAAATGAGTGGTCGCATAATGTGGGTCTGTTAGTCCGATTTCGGTTTTCCCGTTTTGTCGTATAGATGATGAATATTCACCCCTAACTTCAGCGCGTGGACGGAGGTGTATGTCTCTGAGAGGTCAATTTCGATATAGGTTGGAACACCCGGCAAGCCACTATAGCCTGTCGAAAAGATGAGTTGGTTTTCACCGAATGTTGCTATACCGTCTCTGACGTTTTGCGAGGGAAAATAATGAATCGGTGTATGTCCAACAATAAGGAGATTGGCGTGGATGGTTTCAAGAAAATTTTTGATATGTGTTAAAGTGTATCCACCACTATATGCGATAGTTGGACGATGCCAGAGGAGTTCTTCAAGAGTTTTAGGACTCGGATTAACGAGATCCGTAAGGCTGGTGATGAAACGCGGGGGACCGGCATGAATACCGACAAAACCGTTTTTTGCGATAACAACCGTTGGTAGATTCAAAAGAAATTCATAGTGAGCGTCCGTCATTCTCTCAATGAAATTGAATTGCTCGTAATAAGAACCGAGTGGGCTATCGTACAATAAACGAATGAATTGTGCTTGGCTTTGTGCTGTCATTCCCTGTTTCTTCAGCATCGCGTATGCATCTGCGGCGGCAAATTCGTGGTTCCCTCGGAGATAGATGAGTCTTTTGCCTTTATCGCCAAGTTGTCTTCGGAGTTCCATAACCCGGTCAATAATTAAAGTATCACCAAAAGGCGGGTGTCTCGGTTCATCTGGCTTATAGTCAACCGCGTCACCGAGTATCAATCCGTAGACATCTTCATCCGCTTGAATCCGTTCAACAAGTTTTGTGAGCCGTAACCATTGATTAAAGTCGTCCCAATGGGCATGCAGATCGGAAACGATGTAGACGGTGCCGTGGTCGGGCAAAACAACGATATGCCCGTCGCGCGTGAGTTGATCAGGGTACTGTGCAAGGTGTTTAGGTTCTGCTATCGCTACAGCAGCGAGACAGGTAAAACAGAGAGCGACGTAAATTAGCGAGGTATTCATTAATTTAAAATCCTGAAGAATGTATCCACAGTATCTTCTTGTTGTGCGAGTTTATTGAGGTGTCGTTGCCTACGATTCCGGCGAACCAGGTAACCGAGGAGTGCCAACCCACCGAGACCTCCCCACAAAAAGTAGGAATTGGAGAAAAGGGATGCCCATCGGTAACGTTCTGTCAATGATTCACGCCAGCGAACATCAAAAGTAGTAAGATCCCATCCAACTACGGTTTTAAAAGCTGTATCGAAGTTATTGCCTGCGTGGAGTTCCGCTATAAGTGCAAACAGCGCATCCCTACCTTTGACTTCAACCAGCCAACGGACGGCATCTTGGCTCTGCGCGTATGCCAAATTCGCACCGGCTTGCGAACGCGGGAAACCTCGCGTTAGTTCTTGAAGCGGTAAGATGGATTTAGAGAAAATATGTTTTAGCAGTGTTCCGTGACGACTCGGCACCCATTCCTCGGCAAAGTAGATCGCGATGCCTTCTATAAACCACAGCGGAATTTCTTTAACAGCTTTGCGTGTACACTGCCCAAAGAGGACATGCGCAATCTCGTGACGGAGTACCTGGACTAACTGCAGTTTCGCCAGTGCGATATGTGTCGGGTTTTGAATAACGATACGTCGACTCAGCGGAAAGGCGCACCCGACTGCCCAATCCTGAATCGGAGCGTGAACGGAAGCCTGAAATTCTTCTTGTGTATCGCAGACCCAAATGTCAATCATTCCTGCTGGAATGCGGTCTGTTAATTGTGGCATTTCGGCATAGAAATCCTCCGCAATCTGAAGAATTGACGTTGGATCTGCTGTGCCTTCTTGATAGTAGACCCGGAAATGTTTGCTTTCCACCGACTCCCACGTAGCGGATGCTGAAAGTATCGGCAGTATCAATAAAAGGAACACAAGGTTCTTCATAATCTTTAACGCTTACAAGTTATAGAATTTACACAAATTGGGACGTACACTGCACTGATACAGATTGGCGAGGCTTGAAACCTCGCCAGCAAATAGAGTGAGCTTGCGTAAATCCTAAAACGCTTCGTTATCTAATGCTTTAAAACGATTGGCTTGACTCACCAGATTCATGAGTTCATCCACCGACGCATTCGGGATTTGAGGCGCGATACCTTTGAGACTTTGCGAGACTACTTCCAAGCTGCCTTCTTGAGCCCAAAAACTCTCACGCAGGATTTCTGCGAATTCCGCTACAGTCGCAGCGAGTTGAAATTCAGGCGATGCTTCTTCAAATATGCCATTTAGTTCTGTTGTGAAAATCTCCTCGTTAATTTCCGACACCCGATGCGTATCTGGATCTTCGTGACGGATAAAGACCGTCGCCATTTGTCCGGTGGCATCTTCATGAAGTTTAATCTCATAGAGGGCTGTGACACTGTGTCCTGAACCAATTTCCCCGCCATCAGCATCGTCATCACGGAAATCTTCGTGATCAAGCCGACGGTTTTCATAGCCGAGCAGACGGAAGCGACTGACGACTTCAGGATTAAAATCGACCTGAACTTTGGCATCTTTAGCGATGACTTGTAATGTCCGTGTCAGATTCTCAACAAAGATACGTTTTGCCTCGCTGAGGGTATCAACATAAGCGTAGCTGCCGTTGCCTTTGTTGGCGAGTTGCTCCATGAGGACATCGTTGTAATTCCCCATTCCGAATCCGATGGTTGTTAATGTAATTCCTTCCTCAACGTGGGAGCGAATTGTTTTCAGGATGGCATCAGGTCCGGTTTCCCCGACATTAGCAACACCATCCGAACAGAGAATCACGCGGTTGATGTTACCAACCCTCGCATTGCGCAAGGCATGCTCGTATCCAAGCCGAAGTCCTTCTTCGGCATTCGTTACACCCTCAGGTGTGAGGGAGTGGATCGCCGCCAAAATCTCCTCGCTATTTTCAATTCCGGTGTGCCGGAGGACAGTGCGTGCTTTAGACCCATAAACAACAATAGCAATCTCGTCGCCCGGACGGAGTTGTTCAACCAGAAGCGTTAGCGCGCGTTTCACCAATTCCAACCGATTTTCCATAGCCATTGAACCGGAGACATCAATCACGAAGGTCAACGTCGCGTCTTTACGATTTTCGTCGGGAACAACGCGGCCTTGGATACCGATTTGCAACAATTGCAATCGCTTGCCTTCACCAAATCGGGACGGCGCGCCCTCAATATGAACAGCAAATGCGTCTTGCGACGGTGGGACGTAGTTGTAATCAAACGCATTGACGAATTCTTCAACGCGAACGGCTTCTGTTGGAGGAAGGTGCCCATCTCGGAGATAACGTCGCGTGATGGAATAGGAGGCGGTATCCACATCCATACCAAACGTCGAAAGGTGATCGTCTTCCGTATCAATAAAGGGGTTCGTGCCATACTCCTTAAAAAAGACATCGTCATAGGCAGCACCGTTTGGCGGGTTTAAACCTGGTGGAATATATCCAAAAGCAGATGCCGCTGCAAATTCCTCAGCCTCATCCTCACTGCCGCCGCAGCCCGTGTAGATAAAGAACATCAGTCCGCACATCATGAGGACAGCACTTAAGTTGTAAAAGATTTTAAATTTCGCTTTCATCGGAAATACCCCTTTTTTATCTATCTAAGGATCTATGACGGTGCCCATAAATAGTACAGTTTTTGTCTCATTATCACGAATCGCGAAGAAAAATGGTCGGTTTGCCATGAACGCCGGTGGCGCACTGGTTGCGCGAATTCCGACACTGGTGACTGCTGCGGCTTCAGTGCCTTCTTCATTGACTTCAACGACGGCTTTATGGAGCACTTCTCCTATATACAAGTTTTGACCCAAAACCTCTAAATCTGCCATCCGACTGAAATCTGCAAGCCCTGGTGCAAACGCGATACCCATACCGAGTGATTGCAGCGGATTGTTAAGCGTTTTTTCATATTCCAACTTAAATTTGGGCATGCTGAGGAATATTTCTTGTTCGTGAAACTGCGACACCCAATTCTCCCAATTCTCAGTGTTTAAACCATCTAAAAAGGTGTCGAGGTCGGATTCACGATAGGGAAGGAAGATGTACATGCTCATCCGTCCATCGCCGTAAGGAAGGCTAATCGCTTGGAACTTTTCTTCATGGTTTTCATAGTACGAGTAATCACCTGTCCGTGTCATCATCGGGACCTGCTTTTCGGCACCGGTTGCGAGATAAAAGGTTCCGTCGCGCGTGTGTGAGGGATCAAATTCTGTCTGCCACGTTCCTTTGAAATAGATGGCGTTAATCAGAAATAACACCATATCCGCACTGATCTCATCAAGGATTTTTGTAATTTTGCCGTTGGTGTTGGTGCTTACCCATTGATTAATTGTTGTTAGTGTGTTTGGGTCCGTGAAATCTAATGTTGAGACCTTCGCTCCGAAAAATTCGGTGTTTCGCTGCAGGAAATCCTGCTTGAACGGAACATCTTGACGCGCCCAGAGTGAATTTGCAATCGTAAGCACCACTTTTGGGTCTGATGTTTGAAGTGCATGGCGCAATCCGGCATAACCGGTGTTTATCGATTCGGGACCTAATCCTTGTAGTTGCAAGGTGTTGGTCATCGCCTGCTCGGTTTCACCGGATGCCCCATTTAACGTCATTGCCAAAGCAATAGAAATACTGAGCGGTGAGATAAAAATATTTTTATCTTGCTCAATTTTACGAATTTCATTGAACAGATCAAAACCAAATTGCGTATTTGCCGTGACGACGTTTGTATCAATAGAGACAGTTTCAGGGTCGTCTCGTCCCTCATCACCAAAGATAGCACCAAGATTATTACATCCAGCAAATATTAGCGAAACCAGGCACATCAAACATAGGAAAGATTTCCCGCTTGTCTGTTTCTTATGCATGTATTTTTTCTCCGTTCCAAGTTTCAAGAGACCGTTTTACCTTTCGTAAAGGTGCGCGACAGCATCGCCATAACCGTTGTAAATCAACGTCGGGAGTCTCTCTCCAGTTCCGATCATCCGTTCACTGGCTTGAGACCAACGTGGATGTGGGACGTTGGGGTTAACGTTTGCTTCAAAGCCGTACTCCCTCGGTGCAAGCGTGTTCCAAAAAGTGCGCGGCTTCTTGTCCGTCAACTCGATGCTGACAATGGATTTGATACTTTTGAACCCGTACTTCCAAGGCGCGATGAGCCGGATAGGTGCACCGTGCTGTGGTGGTAAAATATGTCCATAGATGCCGGCAGTGAGTAGCGTCAAGTCATTCATCGCCTCGGCAAGGGTCAGCCCTTCAAAATAGGGCCACGGCAGATATGGATCGCGTTGCTGTGGTGCCATGTCAGCATCCAAAAATGTGAGCATTCGCACGTATTTCGCTTCAGCTTTCGGCTGCACTTTTTCAAGCAACGCTTTCATCGGGAAACCGATCCAAGGGACCACCATCGCCCACGCTTCGACGCAACGGAACCGATAAATCCGTTCTTCAAGTGGCATCTGTTTGATCAAGTCGTCCACATCTACCGTCATCGGCTTTTCAACAAGTCCAGATATTTCGATCTCCCAAGGGCGCGTTTTGAATTTTTCCACTTTTTTCCAAACAGTGCTTTTGGAGGTGGTAAATTCGTAGTAATTATTGTAGGTGGCAGCGACAACTTCGTCAGTCATCTGTCGTTCCACAGTGAAGTTTGCGTTGTTTTCTGCGGCAAGTGTTTGCGCGCGGAAAGGTTCTAACTGTCTTTCAAGTCCACTACCTTGTGCGCAAGCGTTTGAAGTAGAAAACAACAGTGTCCCTGCGCTTGCCAATCCTAAATCTTTGATGAATTTCCGGCGATTGATGTAGTCTGATTCAGATGTTACCTGATTTTCGGGGATTTCCCATCCTTTTGGAATCTTAATGTACGCCATGAGATTTTCCTCCGTTGCAATTTGATTTGGTTATCTTTCTTCATTTCTCTGAGAAGATGGAGAGCGATGCCTCAGAATATTACGGGTTTAGCGTGGAGCTTGTCAAGTAGTATATATCATTCGGAGTTGAAAATCAACCGAAGCTCCAAATTTTCCGGTACACCCATCACGGCACCTGCTAACGCTAAATCTTTTGTGTGTTTGACACGATTTTAGGGTGTTCACTTAAAAATGTCACCCGTTCTTTTATTTTTAGATAAGTTTGTTGTGATTCGTTCCATTTTTCATCAAAAACAATAGTCCAGGGAAATATATCAGCCTCGTATCCTAACGCAAGTTGCCACTCATTTATACACATAGCACCCCTCCGAGGTGGGAAAATTCCTGAAAACCGTGTTGAAATATGCAGAAACACTCCAGCAATACGCAGAAATGCCCAAGCCAAAACACCAAAATCCGTTAGTAGCAATTTGAGTTATCATAAGAAACGATATTTACCTTAACTGGGTTGACCATCGCGATCTTATAAAAGCCAAATACCTTGAGCTGCCTGCTTTTTCTTGGAACTTTTTAAAATTTTGGGGGTGTATAGCATAAAAAAATATATATTTTCTTGCAACTTTTTGAGATTTTGGTGTATAATATCCTAAAGTGTTTTATTTCATTTCCACTTTCTGACGAAACAACGGAGTTTATTGGACAATGTTGCAAAAACATCGGCAGGTTCTCATCTTACTCGTGGGGCTATTGTACATCTATTCGGTGTGCCCATTCCTCTGTGCGGCTTTTGAACAAAAGTTCTGCCATGATGTACCTCAAGAAGTTCTCAGCACAGAGACCGAAACCCGCGTAACTTGCTGTCAAAGCACTCGAACAGGCGCAGCGGGTGAAACCGAAACTCCATCGGAAAGTAGTAAGTCGTGCTGTGCAACTGATTTGGAACTTGTGCTTCCAGACATCAGAGACAACATCCCCGAATTCCGTGAATTAGTTGGGCAGTCTCTGGTCTCGATTCTTCCTATCTCGGCGACTTTACCCGTTGCCCCACAAGAATCGTTCAAGACTGTTTCCATCCCTTTAGTTTCTACACTTTTCCCTGACCATCCTCTAACCCGTAGAGGTCCCCCGTTTATCCAGTGCTAAATAAATTCCGCGAGGAGTTCTTTAAGCACTCGTCTATCCTTTACTTTCACACTTTTACTTATACCATTTCTGGATAACCGTTTTTCATTAACGAAAAACTGGTTCGTAGTGGCGCAATAAATTGTGTCTCTTACATGCGGAAACCTCATAGAGTTTCAAAATCTCTGAAACACGAATTGATTTTTCAGATTTGGTGTTACATATCGTTTCTCAAGCTTTTTTGATGAAGGTTTGTGTTGGGAACTGTCAATAAATCTGTAACGCGAGGTCTTATCTCTCGCTGCGTTACAATACTTTTTGGATGGTATAAATTACAGATTATGAAAATGCGTTTGTTTTTCTACACGATGCTGCTCAATTCGGTGTTTCTTTCTTTCGGATTTGCACAAGAAAGTTGCCCCGCTTGAAGCAACCCCGTCTTACCGCCCAGCGGTATGATGAGTGAAGTCAGTTTGGCTTCAAAAGAGATAGATCAATTTCAAGTAAATGTCAATATGTTAATGTCCCCTGATGCACAAGGTGGTCATCTTTCATCAGAAGGACTTTCAGAAACAGGAAAAGTAATACCCGTTCCTTCACATAGGCACCATGTCGCTTTGAGTACTTACCGGGTTGATGTAGGATTACAATACTTGCTTAATGATCGATGGACATTACAAGCAAACATTCCGTATGCAGTCAAAAACCAAAAAGCAAGTATTGAGTGGCTTGATCCTGTGAGTTCTGAGGATACGGATGCGATTCTACGGAGTAGGGATATCCATCATCGAGATGAGACCTATACCGGACTATCGGATTCAGATTTGTTCTTAGGCTATAAAATTCGCGGGCTCTTTAAAACGGGTGACGTATTATTTGCTGGGTTAGGCACGACAGTTCCAACCGGCAGAACCGAAGAAAATCCTTGGAAACTTGGAGATGCAGGTGTCGAACATCTTCATATTCAGTTCGGTACCGGCACCTTTAACCCGCTTGCCAATTTGCGATACAGTTTACCGCTCTACCGAGGTTTGATGATTACTGCTTCTGCACGTGGAATGTTGCCTTTCTACGAAAATAGCAAGGCTTATCGAGGTTCAGCAGAGTTGAGCTATACAGCAGGTTTTACGTATCGCCTCTTTGATTGGCTCTCATTTAATGGAAACTATCTCGGATTTTATCAATCCGCTGCCGCGTGGTCTGGGGAACGCGATATCAATACTGGGATGCGTTATAGCATGGCAGCACTGGGTATGTCTTTGGCAACGCTAAACGATATTTCCGTGTCTGCTAATGTCATGTTTCCGTTGACGCAAGAGACGCTTTATGCTGAAGGCGATGCGATAGAATTTGGCACTTTAGTTTCTTTGACTACATCCTATTCATTTTAATAGCGGAATAAAGATGGAATAGGAAATTCACGTGTTTTCGGTTTTTCGTTGTATGAAAAAGTTCGCCTACTTATATTGTGTAAGGGCGATAATCGTTGGCATACAGTGCTAACTAACAGGTGTCATTTGAGTTATGTTGTGTGGTGTGTTGTATTTGTCTTCAGGATATTCGGCGAATCTGGTTCAGAAGACTTTACACGTAATACTCAATAAAAAAGGAGAAAAACATGAAAATGAAATTGACGCGGCGATTCGTCGCATCTTTCTTAGCAATCCCAACCGTGCTACTATTCTTAATCTTTTCGCTTAGTGCAGAGGACGCTCACAAGAAGCATGAAGGTCATCAGCATGGTGATCAGGCAGCTGATGATGGAAAAGTGCGTTGCGCGGTTGACGGCATGATGATGAAGGCTTCGGCAATGACCAAAGTCGAACAGGACGGAAAAGCCTACTATTTCTGCAACAACATGCAGGCAGAGATGTTCAAGGCAAATCCAGATAAGTTCCTCCAAACAATTTCAGTCGGAAATTTGACATTTGATCTCAATGTGTTAACGACAGATGCGTACAAGATGATGATGTCTCACATGGGAATGGAGGGCATGATAAAAGCCGATGAGATTAAGGGAAAAACGCACTATTTCAGTATATACCCGACGCAAGATCATGGGGAGATTGCGTTAGGTGATGTTAAACTCGCCGTTCAGGTTACCAATACTGAAGGGGAGACGAGGATGGCACTACTGAAATATAGCAAAATGATGCGCACCTATGAAGGGTTCATTACTATGCCAAAAGGCACGGAACATGAGGTCCGCGTTCGCGTGACGACCCCAGCTGTCAAGATTTCACTTTAATGTGGCTATCAGCATAATGGTTATCGGTTATCCGTTAAAGAGGGTTCTGATTCAGTCAAACCGCCTCTTAACTAACAACCGAAAGGTTTTTCGCAGAAAAACCGTACTGATAACTGATAACCATTAACAAGGAGACGACAATGCGTGGAGTTAGTTTACTATACCAAATAGCGTTAGTTGTTATCGGGAGCATGATCGTGTTGAATGTTTTGGTGCCGAGAGCAGCACAAGGGGTGACCCAAGAGGTGTCAACGCCAAAGCAAACTACCGATGTGGAAACTCTATTTGCCGAAACGCTTGAGCTGCCACGTCTCATTCAGGTTGCCATTGAGCGGAGCCCGAAAGTTAGTGCCGCAAAGGCACGGTGGCAGGCGACGATTGAACAGTACCCACAAGTAACAGCATTGCCCGATCCGATGTTCATGTACGGCTATTACATGCGAAGCGTAGAGACGAGAGTTGGACCGCAACGCCATCGGGTTAGTTTTTCACAAGCGTTTCCATATCCCGGTACCCTTGATGCAGCTGGGGAGGTCGTCAAAAAGGCGATTGAGATTGAACGTGTGAAGCACGAGCTGGTAATACGAGATCTCATTGTTGAACTGAAACTGAGTTATCATGAGTTGGCGTATCTCCAACGGGCGGTCGAACTGACGCTGCAAAATCACGAGCTGGTAGCCTCCATTCTCGCGATTGCGACCACACGCTATGCCGAAGGGAAAATCACACTCAATGATGTACTGAAGGCACAAAGTCAACTCGCGCAGTTGGAATATGATCTTGTCCTATTAGAGGAATTGCAGCGCGTTGAACAGGCGAATATCAAGGGGATGCTGTCGATGCCTTCAGCAACGTCGTTGGGTATGACAGTGCCTGTTCCTTACGAGCCGCTTGATGTAGGATTGGCTGATATAGAAAAACAGGCGTTAGCCAAACGACAAGAGTTGCAAATTGCGGCGTTGAGCATCAAAAAAGCCACCGACGGGATTGCGCTTGCCGAACTCCAAACCAAGCCCATGCTTAAGTTTGACTTAATGACAATAGAAACGGGTAAAGCCTTGATGTTAGGCGCGCCGGACAGCGGTAAAAACCCGTTTAGCATCGGTGTTGGTGTGACAATTCCGTGGTCAAGTTTGAAGAACAGCAGCAAAGTTCGCGAGGCTCAGCAAAATCGTGAGGCTGTCACAGCGAACAAGCGCGCCTTAGAAGATCAAACGAAGGTTGCTCTCCAGAAAATTTATTTTCGCCTTGAAAACGCGCGGCGGCTTATTGAACTCTATGAAACTACACTCATTCCACAAGCAGGTGCTGCTATTGAGGTCGCTGAGACATGGCATCAGGAAGGTCCCAAAAGCATTGTGGGATTTCTTGAGACGCAGAGCGTTTGGTTGAATTTTAATCTCGCTCGGCTGCGTGCGATTGCGGACTATCAACAGAATGTAGCTCGGTTAGAACAGTTGGTTGGGGGAAAGATTGATGATTCACACATTGAATAGTTTCCAGTTTTCAGTTTTCAGTTTTCAGTCACAAGAAGGTTTTGTTAAACCAGATCGCTCTTTAACCAGCAACCGACGACTGAAAGAAAATCTGCGTCAGCAAATTTTCGTACCGACAACCATTAAAATCGGTCTCATAATGCTCACTGTTCTGATAAGCGGGTGTGCAAGTCATCGACTGGAAACGTACCAAGAATTGCGTGATACTAAAATACAACAACCTGCATATTACCATACGGAAATAGAAAAAAAAGTTTCCAATATTGAAAGTGATCCGATCGTGAAATCAGATCAGTTTCTCAGTGAAATTGAAGCGAAAGTACTGAAATACCAGAAACAGTGGCAAGCGCAATTAGAAAGTGAAACACCGATGCCAAATCTGTTTTACAATCTTTCAACAGACACCATGAAATCTTATCGGCAATTGGCAGCATCGCCTGAAACGGCAAGAGCTCGACTTGCTGAACCTATTACGTTGGAACTCCTTGTAGCGCTTGGATACGAATGGAGTCCGGGATTGAAATCTGCCCGTGAAAAAATTCGGGCGATACTGGAGCAATATCCACAAGCCGTCTACTTAGAGAATGTGTTACGTCAGTATAACGCTTTCACGAAACAACTTGATACCAAAGTTGGACCGATGCGCCATAAAGAGATGATGGCAATGGAGTTTCCGTTTCCAGATACCTTAGCGTTGAAAGGACAGGTCATCACCGAAGATGTGCTAATTGCCCAAAAAGAATTTGAAATCGCCTTGCGTGATCTGGTGACCGAAATCAAGTTGGCTTACTACGATTATCTTTTTGTCGTTGAGGCAACTCGGATTAACGAAGAGAATCAGAAATTACTCCAGCAGATGATTGCTATTGCTCAGGCGAAGTTTCGTGTCGGGCAAGGCAAATATTCAAACGTCATTATGGCACAGGTGGAGTTATCGAAGTTGGCGAATGTGATTATTACGCTTGAACAACAACGGGAAACTATCATTGCGCGTCTTAATACGTTATTGAACGCTTCAGCGGATTTGCCGTTAGGAATCCCTGTACCCGTTGAAGAGGAACATGTTATATCTACTTTGGCTGAGTTGTACGAGTTGGCAGTTCAGAAACGTCAAGAAATCCAGAAACAGAAGTTGGTGATTAGTAAAATGGGTTTGGTTGTGAAAATGGCGAAACAGATGACATATCCTGACCCGACCCTCGGGGCGAGTTACTTTGAAAACCGGAGCATGACGGACTTGAAACACACACAAAAAATGCCGATGACTTTTATGACGCAACGCACATTAAATCCGGCAAATACAGCGTGGTTCGGCCACCGAAATTCGTACATCCATGAAGTGAATGTAAAAATTGAAGCGATGGCGCATGGCATTGAAGAACTTGAGAGCAAGCTCCGTTTTGTCGTGAAAAAACATCATTTTGGAATGGAGACAGCAAATCGGAGTATTCGCCTCTATCGGCAGACGCTGCTTCCACAAGCGCGGCAGGCGTTGGATGCCGCGAATACAGCCTATCAAGCAGCGCAAATCGACTTTTTGAGTTTTCTTGATACCCAGCGCACTTTATTAAATTTGAGAATTGAAGAGCAGCGAGCATTGCGCGATTATCACCAACATCTCACGCAGTTAGAACAGGCAGTTGGCATGATATTGCCCAAACAACCACTGATCCAAGAGTAGTCTTTCCTT
Organism: Candidatus Poribacteria bacterium; assembly: GCA_965208735.1. Taxonomy (GTDB): domain Bacteria; phylum Poribacteria; class WGA-4E; order WGA-4E; family WGA-3G; genus WGA-3G. The sequence goes on along the minus strand of CBDBPM010000002.1, from coordinate 545,856 downwards.
ACAAGGAGATCACAAAATGCTTAAGAATTTCTGCCTCGCAATTACATTGATGATTACTGTGCTATTTATTTTTGGTTGTGGTCAGCAAGAGAAGGCTAAAATGGAGCATTCTGTTAGTGAAAAGCGTGAAACAATACCAGAGAAGACATCCGGCATGGATGAACACGCCGCTCATACGCCAACTGAAAAAAGTGAAACAACATCCGGCATGGATGAACACGCTGACCACGACCAAGCACCGATGGTGGCATCCTCAGATGAAGGAAAAACGATTCGGTTTTGGACGTGTGTTATGCACCCGACAGTTAAAATGCAAGAACCTGGCAGTTGTCCAGTTTGTAAAATGGATCTGATTCCTATTTACGAAGGTTCAGGACTCGAACTCACTGAGCAACAGAAGGCACTGATTCCAGTGCGTACGGAACCTGTAGTTTTCCGCGAAGTTTCGCGTGAAATCCGAGCTGTCGGTGTTCTCGATTATAACGAGACGCGTATGGCTTATGCTTCAACACGAATTTCTGGGTGGATTGAGGACTTACACATTGATTTCACAGGTATCAAAGTGCGTAAGGGCGATGAACTCTTGTCCATCTATAGCCCAGAATTAGTCACAGCACAAGAGGAATATTTAACAGCACTTAAAAGCATTGAGGAACTTCAAAACACAGAATACGCGGAACTGCGCAGATCGGTTGAACAGACCCTTATCGCTGCGAAATCTAAACTTGAATTGTATGGATTAACCTTAAATCAGATTGAAGAGATTCGCAACCGTGGAGAAGCCAGTACGACCTTACCGCTCTTCGCGCCGAGGGCTGGGACTGTGGTTCACATGAACGTCACGCAAGGTCAACACGTGAATAAGGGTATGAATCTTTACCACATTGCCGACCTTAATAGTTTATGGATTATGGCGGATGTTTACGAATATGAGCTGCCGTGGATTTACATGGGACAGGCGGTTGAAATTACTACGCAATCGATGCCCGGGTCAGCATTTTCTGGCAAAGTTACCTATATTTATCCGTTCTTTGATACGCAAACGCGAACGCAGAAAGTCCAGATAGAAGTCCCCAATCTGACCGGGAGACTCCGACCGGGGATGTATGTGACACTTCAAATAAAACCGACGCTTGCAGAAATTTATACCCAGGGAGCTATCTCAAAAGCACCGTATGCATGCCCAATGCATCCATGGGTTACGTCTGAACATCCCACTGAATGTGAGATATGTGGCATGGATCTGGAACCGACACATTCCGATAGCATTGGGGCTGAATCGGTATCTGACACAGAGGGGAAGTGGGTTTGCCCGATGCATCCTGAAGAGCAGTCTGACGAATTCAATGAGTGTTCTATCTGTGGTATGGATCTCGTCGAAAAAGCAGAGGCATCTACACCGGCAGAGACGACGGCATCCGTGTGGGTCTGCCCGATGCATCCTGAAGAGCAGTCTGACGAATTTGGAGAGTGTTCTATCTGTGGCATGGATCTCGTCGAAAAACAGCCGACAACTGAAACTGGCACACACTCTCACGTTCATCAGCACGCGCCCTCGCCTTCCGTCCACGCGGATCAGCCGCCATTGATTTTCAAGTACGTGTGTCCTGATCATCCAGATGAGTATGCGACCGTACCGGGACTATGTCCACGTGATGGGAAGCCCCTCCACATGACAGGCGAAGTCTTAACTGTCCCCAAGAGTGCGGTTATTGACACAGGTTTACGAAAAATAGTCTTCGTGGATCGCGGTGAATCCGGTTACGAACAGATTGAAGTTGTGGTGGGTCCCGAAGCTTGGGGAACATCGGGCGACTCAGAAACTAAACGCCGATACTATCCTATTGTGAGTGGACTTACGCTTGGCGATAGGGTTGTTACGCATGGCAACTTCCTAATAGATTCGCAGACGCAATTAACAGGTTCTGCGTCCGGTGCTTATGGCGGGTCACTCGGTGGTGAGGAAGCATCAAAACCCCCTGTCCATCAACATTAACCTGAGGACTGTCTGCTTGGTTTGGAATTATGGGACAAGTGACTTCTAACGGAAAATTGAGCTGACAAGACGCACTTCTGAGAGGCGAGAGAACATGATTAACCGAATTATTGAAATCTGTATGAAGAACCGCCTGTTGGTGTTAGTTATCTTTGTCTTTGTCACAATGACGGGTTGGTGGGCATTAAACCGAACACCCATTGATGCTATGCCGGACATCGGCGAAAACCAGGTTATTGTCTTCGCGGATTGGCCCGGGCGAAGCCCACGAGATATTGAGGATCAAGTTATCTATCCGTTGAGCATTACCATGCTTGGGATTCCCGATGTCAAAGATGTTCGCTCAACCTCAATGTTTAGTTTTGGTTACATTAACATTATCTTCGAGGATGATGTTGATTTCTATTGGGCACGCACACGCGTACTGGAGCGTATGAATCTCGCACAAAAAGACATGCCGGAGGGTGTTGTGCCGGTCCTCGGTCCCGATGCAACGGGTGTCGGACAGGTATTTTGGTATACCGTTGAGAATGGATATTATTGTCCGAATCATCCGACGGAACGTTATGCCGAGCCGGGCACCTGTCCGGAAGATGGAGAGCCACTTATTGCCTCGAATCTGGAGCTTCATGAACTTCGGACACTCCAAGACTGGACGGTTCGTTACTATCTCGCCTCTGCTGATGGCGTTTCTGAGGTTGCTTCGGTCGGGGGATACGTCAAACAGTATCAAATCGACATTGATCCGAACACTTTATTGGCGTATAACGTGCCGTTATCAATGGTTTACAACGCTGTCCGTGGGAGCAACCTTGATGTTGGTGCCAAGGTGATTGAGGAAGGCGGAATGGAATTCCTGATTCGGGGTTTGGGGTTCATCAAAAGCATCGCGGACATAGAAAACATCGTCGTCAAGGCGCATAACGGCGTACCTATCTACGTCAAAAACCTTGGAACAGTCAGCGAAGGTCCCGACTTTCGGCGCGGTGCCTTGGACAAAGCAGGCATCCCGGCAACCGGCGGGGTCGTGCTAATGCGGTACGGTGATAATCCGTTGCGTGTAATTGAGAATGTCAAAGCGAAAATAGCGGAACTCACGCCTGGGCTTCCGTCTGGTGTCCGAATTGTTCCGTTCTATGATCGGAGTCATCTCATTCATCGTGCAACAGACACGCTGAAGGAAACGCTGACAGAGGAAATTATCGTTGCAGCAGTTGTTATCCTGCTTTTCTTGGGGAAAGTTTCAGGTAGTTTGATAATAGCACTCGTCTTACCGATGGGGGTTCTGCTTTCGTTTGTGGGCATGCGGATTATTGGCTTGCCCTCGAACATTATGTCTATGGGTGGCATCGCCATCGCGATTGGGGTGATGGTGGATGCCGGTATTGTGATGACAGAAAATATCACGCGACATTTACGGGAACCACACGGAGATGAAAGCAAACTTCAAGTTGTAACCCGTGCTGCTAAAGAGGTGGGACCCCCCATTTTCTTTGCAATGCTCATTGTTATCGTTGCCTTTATACCTGTCTTTTCTCTTACCGGTCAAGCAGGTAAACTCTTCAAACCGCTTGCTTATACAAAAACTTTCGCGATGCTTGGTGCAGCCCTCATAGCGATTAGTCTGGTGCCAGTTTTAGCGTCATTTCTACTCGCGGACCCAACCCGTACACGGACAGGTATGGTTTCCAAAATAGTAGCACAGTTCTTTGCGATACTGAGTTGGCCCCTGAGAAAGTTAGCCGATGGGATTACGTGGGTACTCAGAACCAGTTATCGTCCGATTATTCGGTTGGCTGTAAAGAATATTTGGACGAAACTCGCTGTTGTTGTTTTGGCACTACTGATTTTTCTGGCAAGTATACCGTTGACCCCTTTCTATAAAAATATTGGACAAGAATTCATGCCACCACTTAACGAAGGGGCACTGCTGTTTATGCCGGTGCTGCTTCCGGGTGCCTCGATTACGCAAGCAAAAGATGTGATGGCGAAACAGGATTTGATTATGAATCGGTTTCCAGAAGTTTCTCTTGTGGTGGGAAAATTGGGGCGCGCGACAACCGCAACTGACCCTGCCCCTATTGGCATGTTTGAAACTATTGTCAATATAGTTGATCCAGCGGAGTGGCCCCGACGGGCAATTAAACGCAATTCCACAACGGAACTTGTACGCCAACTCATTCAACGCTTGAGACACGACAGGCTTATGAGTGAGGAACATGCAACCCATATTACCACAGATTTTCTGGATGACATTGTCGCTGCGACTATAAAACGATTTGATACTTTAGCGACAACATACCACAATTCTTATCTGTCAGTTGACGAACGCGAGAAACTTTACCGGGTCTGGTTATTGCGAATTTTGTTGGAAGAGCTTCTCTCTGAAGAGCGGGCGGGGGAAATAGGGTTGGCGCACGTCAAAATTGGCGAATCTGAGACTGAAGTGAAACTGCATCAGATCGCCGAGGAAATTGAGCCTACCCTCAAACATAAGACCTATTTTCAGACCAAAAACCGCAATGAACTCATCACCGAACTGACAGAAGCTACCCGAATGCCGGGCGTTTCACCTATTATGACGCAGCCCATACGCAATCGCGTTGATATGCTCGCAACAGGTATACAAACCCCAATCGGCATTAAAGTGTTTGGTAAAGACCTTGCGAAAATTGAAGAGATTGCGGTCCGAATTGAACAGGAACTCCTTAAACTTGATGGCGCAAAGGGTCCCTATGCTGAGCGCATTGGAAATAAGCCGTACCTTGAATTTCACATTAACAGAGAAGAAGCCGCGCGCTATGGCATCCAAATCAAAACAGTACAACAAATCATCATGACAGCGATCGGTGGCATGAATCTAACTTATACTGTTGAGGGACGAGAACGATTTCCAATTCGTATCCGTTACATGAGAGAATTAAGGGATAATATTGAAGCACTTAAGCGTGTCCTTGTGCCAGCCCCAAAAGGACTGCATATTCCGCTTGAGCAACTCGTGAGAATTGAGAGACGACCGGGTCCGGCGAAGATCGCCAGCGAAAATACGTTACTCTTTTCCCGCGTCTTTTGTGATGTGGATGTTGACACCATTGGGTTGGTTGACTTTGTCACGTTAGCCCAAAAGACACTTGACGAAAAGATTAAACCGACGTTACCGCAAGGCTACTTCTACGCTTTTAGCGGACAGTACGAAGCTGAATTAGAAGCCCGCGATCGATTAACGATTGTCGTACCCGTATGTATCGCCGCTATTTTTATATTACTATATCTCCAGTTCAAGTCGCCTTCTGCGATGTTTTCAATTTTTCTTGCGATCCCTTTTGCATTCATCGGCGGCATGTGGATGCAGTGGTTAATGGCATACGTGCCGGAGACACTCGGCGGCGGTTACGCCATTAAATACAGTACAGCCGTGTGGGTAGGGTATATAGCCTTATTTGGTATAGCCGTTGAAGATGGAATAGTCTTAATTGAATACCTACTCGAACGCGTCCGCGGCGGTGAACCTATTGACGAAGCCGTGGTCAATGCTGGATTATTGCGCGTTCGACCTATCATCATGACCACAGCAACTACGATTTTGGCGTTATTACCTATCATGTTGGCAGAAATCAGCACCACTACTGGCGCGGAGTTAATGAAGCCTATCGCGGTCCCTACCTTCGGTGGCATGGTCACGGCAACGGTGGCTAACCTTATCTTAGCACCTGTGTTATTCTCTCTCTTCTATCCTGTTGAACGCTGGATTCGCCAGCGGTAGAAGGATTTCTGATCGCACTGCAAAGTCAATGGAGGAATCATGAAACTTCTAACTACATTCAGCATCTGTATATTTGTCGGTCTTGTGGGATTACCAACTGTTAGTACTGCATTTGAACTTGAAAAGTACTTACATATCGCAAAAGGCGGTGTCGTAAGCACGGGGCGCGGATTAGCAGTCACAAATGACGAACTGGAAACCGCACTCACCGAAGAATTCTCTATTGGGTTTCACTTGACACCTGCCCTTCGGTTCTCAGTTCCGTTTGGTAGTTCCGTTGTGGATACTCGCGGAAGTAGCGCGGATGTCTTGCCCTTCGGGATGTTGGGTGTTGAGACTGTTGGCACGATGCTGACACTGAGTGGACGTGGAAAATGGGCACCCTTCATTGGACTCGGAGCCAATTTCTATTCCTTTACTGAACAATTCACTACGCCAGCGAATATTCAGAATACTTTTGGTGCCGAGGCATCTACTGGACTCAGTGTAAGACTTATTGATAGCATCTTTGAGGTGGCTCGGTTGAATGGATCATTTGGCTATCAGTTCAGTTTTTTAAGACCGAAGGTGAGCGTACCCGCCAGACCGGACGTTGAAGTGTTGTCGTTAAACCGCCATAGCATCACCTTCCGATTGGAGATTTTGGGGTTGTAGGATCATTTAGTTCTTCTTGTAGGAGCGAGTTGTGCTCGCGATCTTCTGATCAAAATGGTTAGAAATCCCTAAATTAAATCGCTCTATTGGGGTTGTAAAAATCCTTGTAAAAATAAGAATTTATGGTACACTTATACGGATGCCAAAAAACGGATAAGGAGATTGTAGATGTTTTTCCGAATCTATTGCTATCGGCGAGTAAGTGTTCTATTAACACTTGTGTTTTTAATAGTATGTACGCCGCTGTTCAGTAACGCTCAAGATGCAGAATTTCCGGGGCAGAGACTGGCACTTATCTTCCCGAATGCGAAGAAATTTGTTCAGAAGAATGGTGTGCTTACACCGGATAAAATTGCGTCAATTGAAAAAGAGATCGGGGATAAACTCCGAACGGCGGACCTGAAACCAATTTTTTACATCCCGGTCAATGATGCGAATAAACCGATAGGGCTGATCCTGTTCCTGGATGTAGAGGGTCCGAGTGGTATTATTGAAGGTGCTGTTGGACTGAACATGCGGGGAAAAGTCGTGAAAGTGGAGGTCTATGCGCACAAAGAATCAGACGCGATTGCAAGCACTGAGTTTCTCAAACAGTTCGTCGGTATGGGTATAGACAACGCTTTTAAGGTCGGGGAGGACATTAAAGCTGCCAATGGACATGAAGATGCTTCAAACGCTGTTGCTCTGCTTCCAAAAAAGACGTTGGAGATCAGTTATGCCCTCTTCCTCAAGCGGGAACTGAAACCTGCACCCGAAGCGAAAACGCCAGCACCTGATACGCCAGAAGATATGCCTGAAGATGAGGAGATGCCTGAGGTCGAAGACTTGAAAGCCCTCATGATGTTGATGATAGATGACTATTTCGTAGTCCTTGATTATTTTGATGACAAAGGGAACAAATCGGATGCCGTTGAGGCGGCTAAACAACTCGCTCAATACGCAAAAAGCATCTCAGGTTTTGAACCGCCAAAGAATGCGGATCAGACGGAGGAATATGTCTATCTGCAAGACAAATTTAGCGACACACTCCTTAAATTTGCTGAAGCACTTGAAAAGGAAGGTATTTCTGATGGAACGCGTGAGCAATGGAACGCTATTGTTGAATTAATCAATCAGGCACACCTCCGATTTAGCGAAGAAGAAATTGACTTGGACACATATTAACTGTGAGTGCTATAACTTTTGGTTGAATTTGACTTGGAGATGATATGGCTTTTGTTAAGAAAGTTTTAGTTGGCAAGCTGCACCGAAAAATCTGGATATGTTGCTTGTGCGTGATGTGTGTATTAGTAGGTACACTGCAAGCGGCAGCACAGGTTCGTCCGCCGCGGCGAAAACATAGAATATTGGTAGATCCGAGTGTGAAGAAGAAAGATACCCTCAAGGCGGATATAGGGGCGAGCCTCAAAGACATTGCGCAACGCGCAACGCAACACACTCAACCCCCGAAAGCAGATGTCGTGTTTATTGTTGATGTCAGTAAGCGGATGTTGGCACCCGTTGCTACCCTTGAAAAGAGACTTATTGATATGCTCACCGTTATAGAGGCGAAAACGATGGACTATCGGTTCGCGTTCATAAGTTTTCAATCCGTACGCGGAGAACCGAGATACATATTTCATCAATGGACATTTGACTACATCAGTATTGAGAACGCTTTGCGAGAGACGCGCGTTGAGGCCGACAACGCTGAGTCTGGATATGGACTTGACGCAGTCGTAAAAGGTTTGAATGAGTTGGATTTCCGCGAAGGGGTTACGACACAATTTGTTGTGGTTAGTAATTCTCGGATGCGCACTGCGTGGACAGAAGCAGATGCGAAAAGCAGAGTTAGTGAACAGATCGTCAACCTATGCCGACAAAACAACGTGCAGCTCAACTTTATCGGTACAAGCGAGAAGGTCCAGGCGGAACTTACTGACCAAACGAACGGTAAGTGGTACCCGATTGATTCATATCAGCGGCGGATGGATGGACAACGCATCCAGAGTGGTGAAACAGTCGCCGATAAAGCACTACTTCGAGTGGACGGACTCTTTAAACGCATTGCTGAAAATTTAGTGCGGAGTGAACCCGGCAAAGTAGATGTTGTGTTCATCTTTGATTACAGTCTAAGTATGGATACCAAAACGGAGGGGGCGTGTGACGGTTTGGATCAGATGGTGGCTGTGTTTAGGGAAGCTGGCTTGGATTATCGATTCGGGATTATTCGGTTTTGGGCGGCTCTTGGTGGTGGAGAAAGCACTATCGTCATAACCAAGCCTCCGTTGGAACCTGAGCAGGTGAAGGCGATGTTTCGGCTCCCAAAATCGGGTGATGAGCATCTGCTGGATGCCGTGATTGAAGGCGTGCCGAAACTTCGGACAGAACAGGAACGCGACCTTGTTCTCGTCATTGTCACGGATGAATCAACGAGCAGGCGCGCCGAAAAAGGGTATACAGCAGGTAAAGCGATTTCGGTGTGCCGTGGGGCACGGGCGCGCGTTTACGTCATCGGTGGTGTAACCTCTATGCGGAGTGGGTCTTTTGGGGATAGCTTCCAGCGGCAAGTTGCTCAACTTACCAAAGGCGAGCACTATATTATGCCGGGTGCTTCTATGTCTCTGAACACTACAGGTGGACCTGACCAGCGACGGTAAGTATGCCACCTTCACTTAAAGGTTATTTTGCCGATCGCTCTACAGCAAGTTCATCTGCCGTTTTGGCGTGTATCGCTATGAGCACGAAACAGGTGGACTGCAAATTCGCGGTCGGTTCCGTCAGCTCGATCGGGGTATTGCTGGTGAAGCTGCCATCTTCTTGCCGTGTTTCTGCCAAATAGTTGATCGCAACACGGCGCGTATTGAGCGGATCGTTTCCAGCAGCAAGTGCCATAATCGCAATTGCAGTGATTTCTGGATCGCTGGGGCTATTTTTATATCTTCCGAACCCACCATCAGTGTTCTGTAACTGCTTTAACCATGCGATTTGTACGTCAATATCGTAAACAGGTTCTAAACCTTGTATCACCCAAGATGTCAAAAAAACGTCGGATTGCATGCCGCGTTGCAATGCCCAACCACCATCATAATTAATGGCTGCCGCCAACCAATCCGCGCCTTTAGAGACAGGTTCAAAACTCTGTTTGAAACCGAGCCTCCTGAATCCTGCTAAAACAGCAGCCGTGTACAGAACGTTGTCTGAGCTTCGCTCCTTTTTACCCCAACCCCCGCTCCGATTCTGGACTTTTTTTAACCACTGCAGTCCTTTGAAACGAGCTTCGGGATCGGTTTCCGCTGTCGTTAGAGCGATAAGTGCAAAGATGGTATGTGCGGTATTATTGTTCCAACTCCCGTTATCCATTTGCGTATTTCGCAGATACGCAACACCTGTCCGAATTACTTCTGAACCGGTACCCCACCCCGCATCAACCAATGCCCAAATTGAGAACGCGGTGTTTTCCACATTGCTGTCTCCGCCAGGCACAAGGGGCCAACCCCAATCTGGATTTTGATGCTGCACAATATAGGTTTTCGCGCCCTCTATGGTTTTGAAGAGCGGAGGGCCCTCTGGTATTTTATTTGAAGTGGCGATTTCGGTATCCGCAGCAGCACTGCCTCTAATCCCGATAACGAAGTTCAACAGGATATAACAACAGATTACCATGAAAACGCTTTTGTGGTTTTTCATTAACGTACCTCCATTTGTGCTATTGTTAGTTTTAAAACACCTGAAGATTTGTGGAGTTACGCGCGTTTTTCAAACGGATCTCTCTTCTTACAAGCGCATTGATTATCATAGATCTCGCTATAGCTGAATTAAAGCGGTTTTATCTTTCCACCCACCTCATTGATAACTTTACTACACTACGACTGTGGCTCAATCACAACTTTGTAAACGCCTTCTTGTCCAAGCATATCAATGCCTTTTTCCAACTGGTGTAACGGCAGATGATGCGTTATCAATTCGTGCAACGGCGCGCGTGTAATCTGGAGAAAATCTAACGCTGTCTGAAATTGTATTTGTGGATATGCCCATACGCCACAGACATCCAAATCTTTGTTACAAATTTGGTGAGGCCGTACCCGTGTATCCCCGGAATCTGTATAGTGTCCGACTTCGATAACTTTCCCGCCACGTCGTACCACGTCCAACGCTTCGGCAAAAACCATCGGTATCCCAGCACACTCAATCGCGATGTCCACGCCAACACCGTTTGTGAATTCCTGAATCTGTTCGACTCGTTCTTCAGGCGTTGTGTCTCCGACATTGATAACCACATCCGCGCCCATCTGCTTTGCCATGTCCAACCGACTATCAACGAGATCTGTGGCAATAATAGTACCGGCACCGCTATCGCGTAACACAGCGACAACGAGCAGACCGATAGGACCACAGCCAAGTACTGCCACGCTGCTCCCAATGCTGTATCCATCTCCGACTTGCGGCAGTCCTGGGGCACACGCCCGTTCAACGGCACGCGTCGCAACCGCTACTGGTTCTGTCAACACCCCAATCTCATCTGGGACACCTGCTGGCATCTTGTAAACCCACGAATTGCCGTGGATATAGGTATACTCCGAGAATTCACCGTTCAGATACGGGGGCGTTTCGCTGTTGCTAAACCCATAGATAGTTCGTCCAGAACACAGCGTCGGACGACCCGGTACGTGCAAGCAGTAGTAGCATCTACCACAGTTCTTTGAACCCGGGACCACCGTCACGCTATCGCCTGCTTTGATGGGACCGCCCATCACATTCATCACCTGATTCGCATTTTTGCCGATCTCAGCAACTGTACCGACGACTTCGTGTCCTGGGATGACTGGAAATTTGAGGGCAGTGTGCCCGAGGTACATGTGTTTATCACTGCCACAAATGCCAACGCTGTCCACTTGCAGGAGAAGTGCGTCATCTGCGGGGGTCGGTTTCTCAAATTCGCGGATCTCTATCTGCCCCGGTTGGAGCATCACTGCCGCTTGTACTTGCATAGTTAGAATCCTTGTCTTATTTTTACTTTATTTCATTTTGACCAGAGCGGAATTAATACCTTTGTTAACTCTGCCAAACTCTCCAAATTATGGGCTGGAAGGAAATAGTCTACGTATGGCAACGCCGTGCGGATCCCTCGACAGATTGGCTGATAGCCGTCGCTGCCGAGCAACGGGTTGAGCCAAATTAACCGATACGCATGCCGGTGCAACATCTCCATAGAGCGGCGCAGGATATCTACATCACCACGGTCCCAACCGTCACTGATGAGGATGACTACCGTACGGTACGCCGAGAAAGATGGCGCAAACTGCCGATAGAATTCCAATAGGCTTTCACCAATCTTGGTTCCGCCCGACCAGTCCGGCACAACATTCGCTACTTCGTTCAAGCCTTCTGCTAATCCTTTCCGCTGGAGGAGTCCGGTGATGTCCGTTAAATGTGTGCTGAAGACTGCTACCTCTATTTCTCTCAACTCTTGTTGCATGCCGTAGATAAATTGGATGAGGAACTTGGCATAACAGTCCATAGACCCGCTCACATCACAAAGGAGCAGAATCTTAGTCTTTTTAATCTTCTGCTGTTTCCGGATTAATTCGAGAGGTTCGCCGCCGTGGACGAGGCTTTTCCGCCAACTCCGTCGAAAATCAATGATTTTTCCCTTTTTGCCGACAACCTTTCGACGGCTCAACTTTGTTGCCAACACCGCCGCCAATTTCGCAACGATCTCCCGTGCTTTCTCCATATCCTCGCGTGTGAACTCGCTGAAATCCTTTCGGGTTAGCACTTCTTCCACACTATAAGCGAGCGGATCGTCTTCTTCGCCTTCTTCCTCATCGTCTTCTGTCTCGGCATCCAACCACTGTTCTATCATGTCCTGCTCATCAGTAGCATCCGAGAGGTCTTGGAGGCTGGACGGTTCGGGTGTCTCATTGCCCGTATCAACTGCCTCAAATTCCGTGCGTGGGTATCGCCAGAACAGGTTGAAAGCGAGGTCAAACGTCTTCAGATCTGCTTCCTTCGTGATGAGGTTCGTCCGCGCTGTGTGATAAAACGCGTCCCGTTCACCGATGTCAATGAGTTCAACGCTTTTGCACCAACTCAGTTGGTTGGTTGTTGTGACGTTAATATCCATCTGTCGGAGCAATCGGCAGAAATCTGTGATTTGTTGGAGGAGGGTCTGTTCAGTCATTTCTTAAAATCTTAAAAAATCAGAATAATAGGAATTTCAGAATTTATATGGCACTGTAATTTTCCTACGTTAAAGTCTCAATTGTTACTTCGCCATCTGTTACGACATCTAATATCAGGCGGTTTCCGTAAAGCAGAGGCATACCTATCAAAGGCTTACCATCTGTTCGGAACACTTCCGCAATGCGTTCTTCGCCCTGCCATAGCACTATCCCAAGATATAAATCTACATCTACCTCATTTCCATCGCCGAGAATTACAGGCAGATCACCGACTCGTGGAAGACCAAGGCGGTCAATCAAATCGCCTGGTAGCGTTAGTTCACCAGTGAAGCCCGTATCAATAACGACTTCAATTTTCTCCGGGCGATTTATGCCAATTACTTCCAGTTCAATAATGGCTTCTTGATTATCAACAATTTTTCCTGTTATCATTTCAGAGGTTTGGTGTCTGTTCCGACTTTGTTTGCCAGAGTCCCGTATGTACTCCTAAAGCCGAGTCGGTGCGCGGCTCGGTGCCCAATACGCATCATGTAAATCACAGCATCAGGGTGCTTTATGAGAAGGCAATTCAGTGCCACCGTGCTCCTGGCATTGATTTCATAGTCTTCTGTCTTGATATCAATTGCCAAGAATTTTCCTTTGTGATGTGGTTCAATTTCGTTTTGGAGTCGTTTATAGATCGTTTTGCCTCGTGTAACAACAATTTCAGAATCATAGTCTGTGAGAACCGAAAGCCTAAAACCGAGTGGATTCGCGGTACGACACCCAACTCGCGTGCAGTAAATCACGGGATTGGGGTGCTTCGTACGGAGTCGAGAGGCCGCGACAAAGTCCTTATCGTCAATTTCATAGTCACCTGTGTCAATATCAACCACCCAAAATTTTCCGTTATGATGCGGCTCAACTTCGTTCCGGTGTTGCTGATATATGGCATCACCGCGGGCGACGATAGTTTCAGGTGTATAATCTGAATATGGCATCGTAGTTCTCCTAAGGTTTCAGCATCTATTTTATGGCTGGATCGTTCAATCGTTTTCCTGTTTCTTTAGATAAGCAACGAAGACATCCAATTCTGTAAAAATGATGTCAAACACCGTGCTAACTTGCTGTGCCTTCTGCTCGGTTTTTTCATAATTGAGTTCATCCATGGAACGACGAAGGAAAAGGTAGCGAAACTCTAAAAACTCCTGCAAGTGCCCAAAAGTTATTTCGGAAATCACGGGTGATCGTTCACCGTAAGGTGCTGCCATCTGTACTAATAATGCCTTATGCTCTCGATTTCCATCGGGCAGGCATAGATCAACCTCAAAGGCAATTTGCCTAAAAATGTTCTCCATACCCATATAGCAATCCGAGAGATATTTGGCAATTGTAACCTCTATGGCTCTTCTATATTTCAGCGGAGCGGTCTTGATTTTCCCTAACGCTTTTTGAATTCCTCTAATGGATCTTTCTATTTTCGGGCGTTCATCGGAGATGTCTTGTATCAATTGGCTCCGGTCCACAGGATAGGTTTCGCCTTTTCCGATGCTAATGGCTTGACTCTCAATTCTCTCCCGAAACAACCCTTTACAACTTTCAAAATCAATCAGATCCAGCTTGAACAATCTGCTGATAGCCTCAGCTTCCCATACTGCACGGAAGTATTTATCAGAGGGGATGCCCCAAACCGCAATATCAATATCCGACCATTTTGAGAATGCCTTTGATTCGGCAAGCGACCCGAAAACAGCGACTTGTGTCGCGCCAAAGTCTTCATAGAGTGTAGCAGCGATCCGATACGCGGTCTGCCACGCGCGTTGTAGCAATGCCTCATCTACTTTCCGATTTTGAAAGTGCTGATCGAGCCGCTGACGGTATTGCGCTAATTCTTCTGGCGATAGGTCTTTCGCTGTGCGATGAGTATCTGTGGGTTGCTGCATATCCTTGTCCCATGAATTACGCATCTGGATTCTTTAGCCATACTATGAACACGTCGAGTTCTGTAGATAAACCGTCAAATATATCGCAGACCTCTTGTGCGTTTTCAACGATTTTTTCGAGTTCCAATTCAAATATGTATATGTTTCTAAAACGGTGGCGAAACTTTAAAATACGAGTTAAAGCAGCAGCTGTTTTTTCTGAAATCACAGACGGACGCGAGGCGTGTGACGTTGACATTTGTTGTAATAAGTCTGTGTGCCAATTTTTCCCTTGAGGTTCATCCATGTCAATTTCTTGAGCGACCCGTTTGAAAATGTTCTCTATTCCCATGTAGAAAACAGGAAGACGCATGGCAACCAGGTCTTTGAGATCTATCAACTCTTCAGGGGATGCCGATTCCATTTTTCCCAGACGGACCTTGATTTCTTCCACAGTTCGTTCCGTTTTACTGCGCTCATCGGCGATTCGCTCAATGAGTTCTCGGTTGTTCATTTCATCGTCCATTTTTTCCCTTTCTGTGGGGATTGTCTGACTGCTGCAGTCCGTTTCTCCGCGTTGAACCCGGATAGCTTGGCTTTGAATCCGCTCGCGAAATCGTCCTTTTGCGCTATGGAAGTTGACGAGATCGATTTTGAACTCTGGACTAAAATTTCTGGTTTCCCACAGCGCGTCGAGATATGTGTCATCAGGAAGACCCCAAACAGCAATATCAATATCTGATCCTTTTGAGAACCATTTCTGTCCCGCGAGTGACCCAAAGACAGCGACTTGTGTTGCACCAAAGTCTTCATAGAGCATGGCAGCAACCCGATGTGCCGTTTGCCACGCGCGTTGCAGCAATGCTTCATCCACCTTCCGATTTTGAAAGTGCTGATCGAGTCGCTGACGGTATTCCGCTAACTCTTCTGGCGATAGGTCTTTCGCTGTACGATGGGGGGTGTCCATACTACTATCTCCTTAGAGAGTAGGATAGCATAAAACGGCTTAGTATGCAAGAAAAAAGAGATGATTTCTCCTTTGTTTGAGCGGTGTATGTAAGACAGTATTTACCTTTACGGCCAGAAATTATACATCGGTTGCTGTGTTACGACGCTGACGAGACTCCAGATGCCTCCCACGGTAAAATCGCCTAACATCAACCCAATCGCAAACATCACCAACTGCTGCGATGCCCGTGGTCCTCCGATCTTCAAGACGCTCCACTTGATAATCGAACTCACCAACATACAACTCCACAAGTACCGCATCCCCCAATCGCTGGAGACGACGAACCCAATCGGATGGAAGGGCCACCAAAAGAAACGTGCCCGCATAAACATCAGAAGCGTCGAAAAAAGCAGACCGAAAAGAATGCCGCCGGTAGCATAGAAATTCGGTTCGGTGGGGTAATAGAGCCAACGTTGGAGTCCGTTGAAAACACGTCCACCGAAACCTGTTGACCAACTGCTGCTACCACTCATATTCAAAGCACCGTAGGTATAAAAGAGATAGAGTATCACGCCAAATACCATCACGGCGGCGAACGCTGAGACCCCTAATAGTGCGAAGAACAAACGTCTTGTTGAGATTCCAGAACGTTCTGAGAGTTTGAAACCCTCTAATTGGTGTGGCATCGGGTTGCTCGTGTAACTTCGGTTGAACCAACGATAGAGCGTCAAGGCGACGAGGTTGTTTGTGCCTAACGCCCGCGTGCCGAAACCGTCAACGAGGATATGATGGTTCGGCATGTTTTCCATCGCGTGCACAGGGAATCCCTGCTCCGCGCGCATCCGCGTTAGCACCAAAACGATGATGAAATAGATTCCGAAAAAGATCGGAATTAGCCAGAGCGACATGCCGATACGCTTGGAGAAGATAAAGAGCAGCGCGAGCCCAACAATAATACCCCACAATGCGAACCTATAGGAAACAGGTTCATTGGCATCCTCGCCTGTGCGGTGACGCGCGATACGGAACACACCTCGGAAATGACGGAGGTTCAAGACTAAAACGGAGATGAAAATCCCGATCGCAGCACCGAAGCATTGTCTGTCTATGTATGGAAATCCGGGTAAGCTGGACAGTCCAACGGCACTTGTGAATACTAATTGTGCCTTGTAGAAAATAAAGAAAAACCAACTGGAGAACGAGAGATCAAGCGGCATCAGCAGTCCAAGTCCAATGACAAACGGGTAATAAGACATACTGATACCGCCAACGGCGTTCCACGGTTTTTCTGTGAAAAGGTGTCCAAACCCGCGCCAGCCTCCAATTCGCTTAATTGGTAAAGTCGGGAGTGTCGGATACAGAAAACTGAAACCGTTGAGGATTGCTATGGATGCGGCGATCCCGAAGCCGAGCCACGTGATACGGTGTGAAAATAGCGATTTTGTGTTGTGTGTGACGTGAAATGCAATCTGAGTGATTGGATAGGCGAGGCGTTCGCGTTCGACCCACTGCTTCCGCAAAATGACATTGATACACAACATCACGAGGACCAAAACCGTCATGAACCCTGCCCAAGAGAGGATTGGCACTATCCACGTGCTGAGGATGTCCAATGTAGAGAGGTTGGTTTCACCGATATAGTAGCCTGCCAAGACCTTCGGATCGTCTACGAGCAGCCATTTCGGTAGATAATCCCAGAAAAGCTGCTTCCACTCATTTTCAGGAGTCGCGAACCAGAAGGCGTGTCCGACGGTTGTGACGAGAATCGTCATCAAGGTAATGGACGGGAAAGCACAGGCAGTGCTCAGCAGGATGTATATCGTGAGAAGTTCCGCATTGGTGAATAGACGGCGGCGAACGGCGAGATTGAGGAGGGTAAAAGTGAATACTACAAAAACAACATTATAGAATGGAACGGCATAAGTATTTAATGCATAGCCGACGAGTCCGACTTCGCCCGCGATGATCCAATAGAAATTAAATGGAATCAGTACGAGCGTAATGACAATAGATTTCCATGTGACACCGTGTGATTTTGGGGGTTCATGGTTTCTCATCTGACTCGTGGGTTTCGGTTAAATAATCAATGAACGTGTCTAATTCTTCAGAAACCGCTGTGAATAATTCCGTGATTGGCTTCGCATGTTCTTCGGCTTTTTCGTAAATCAATCCATCGCCATAGATGTTGTTAACCTTATGACGGAATCTGAGAAGTTGCCCTAATTTCCGCTGGATACCTTTGGTAATGATAGGCGGACGTTCCGGACGACGTTCCGCCATCTGTGTGAGCAAATCGGTATGCCACCGCTCACCTTTAGGCAACTGTTTATCAATTTCATTAGCAATCCGTTCAAAAATTTTTTCAAAACCTGTGTAAACTTCGGCAAGATCTGCGGCAAGTGCTCTTTCAATAAATTCTCTTGCATCAACTGGAAGTATATCAATTTTTTCTAAGGCCCTCTCAACCCTGCCGACAGTTCGTTCTATTTTTGTGCGTTCATCAGCGATGCGTTGAATGAGTTTGTTCCGATTCACTATGTAAGTTTCTCCATTTTCTGGGGCAGATGCGTTTACCAGTGTAAGAACGTCCGTTCCTACTTTGTCGATAGGAATAGCTTCGCTGAGAACCCGCTCACGGAATAAACGGTCAACGGATTTAAAATTGATAATATCTATTTTAAACTCAGGATTCAGGCCTTTTGTTTCCCAAAGTGCGTCAAGGCATTTGTTATATGAGACCCCCCAAACAAGAATATCGATGTCTGAATTTTGGGTGAACCGTTCCGGTTCAGTGATGGATCCGAAGGCGGCAACTTTTGTCGCGCCAAAGTCCCGGTAGAGTACGATGGCGAGACGATGCGCGGTCTCCCAAGCGCGTTGAAGCAGCTCTTCGTCAACTTGACGATTTTCCCACTGGCGTTTAAGGTTTTCCCTGCATTCCGCGAGTTCTGATGGAGACATACCACTTGTCGTAGTTGCGCTCCCCATGTTTCAACCTCCGTGTTATCTGGTTTGATTCCGGCGCGGTTGAAAACCGCGCCTACATTTACCCAGAATCGGTTATTTATGGCTGTATGGATCCGGCATAGACATCATTCAGAGCATCTTCTGGAAGCGGTTCTGGACTGTTCTTCGCAAATTCAAGTGCCTCTTCGAGCTCGTTTGCGAGTTCCGTTTCAAGTGCTGTGAGTTCATCTTGCGTTACACCCTCTTCTTCCGTGAGGACTTCGGCAAGCCTTCGGATAGGATCGCGTTGCCGCTCTTGCTCTTGAACTTCTTCACGGTCGCGGTAGGATGTCCCCGGATCGCCGATGTGATGCCCGCGGAATCTGTAGGTATCGCAGTTGAGAAGCGTTGGACCACCACCGTCGCGGGCACGTTTAATGGCTTCATCTGCTGCAGCGTAAACCTTCAGCACATCGTTGCCATCAACGGTAACACCCGGTATATCGTAGGATGGTGCACGGACAGCGATATCCTCTACGCGTTGATGCTCGTGTTGCGGTGTTCCCATACCGAATCGGTTGTTTTCACAAACAAAGACGACAGGGAGTTCCCACACGGCAGCGAGATTAAGCGTCTCATGGAATACACCTTGGTTCGTCGCGCCGTCGCCGAAGAAAGACACGGCGACCTGCTGCGTGCCACGGAGTTTAGCAGAGAGTGCAGCACCAGCGGCGAGCGGAATCCCTGCACCGACAACACCGTTAGCACCGAGAATCCCTGTCTCCTTATCGGCGATGTGCATCGAACCGCCCTTGCCTTTACAATAGCCGGTTGTACGTGCGAACAATTCTGCCATCATCCGGTCGCGTTTGCCGCCTTTAGCGATCAGGTGACCGTGTCCGCGGTGTGTACTCGTGATGTAATCATCATCTTGCAAGTGGGCGCAAACGCCTACGGCTGTGGCTTCTTCACCTATATAGAGATGCAGGAAACCCGGGAGTTGACCACTCTGATAAAGGGTGCCAGCAGCTTCCTCAAATTGGCGGATTTCTATCATTTTGCGATACATGTAAAGCATCTGATCTTTACTCGGTTTTGACATAATTCCTTTCCTATTTTCTAACTTGGTATAAACGTTTAAGACGTTTTACCAGTTCCATAGATGTTCAGTTCAAGGACTGTGTGACTTCGGATGGCGCGATACACTCCGGCGAATCATTCGTAGGACGATTGACAAACCGTGATACTGGATATGCCTCTATCTCTTCATTGAGATATGGGACGAGAAGCCGTTGAAGTGCGTCCGCTGACTTTGCTTCTGGTGAAAGCCATTCTGCATAAGCGTCTTTCGGTAGAATCACAGGCATCCTGTGGTGAATTTTCTCCAAAAAAGCGTTTGGAGGGCATGTAATGATAGTGCAAGAACGGAGCGGTTTATCCATCCCTTCCACCTGCCATATCTCCCATAATCCCGCCAGCGCGAACGGTTTTTGCGATTTAAGACGGATATAGACCGGTTGTTTGAGCCTGTCACCAGAGACCTGTTTCCATTCGTAGTAACCGTCTGCTAAAATGAGGCATCGCCTACGTTTGTAAGCGTTTCGGAAAGACGGTTTCTCCGCGAGGGTTTCCGAACGCGCATTGATCATCCGGTTTCCGATCTTCGGGTCTTTCGCCCAAGACGGAATGAGTCCCCAGTGAAAAAACTCTACCTGCCCCATTTCTGGATCTATCTCCGTATCAGTCGGTGTATTTGCTATAACAGCCACGTCTTGTGTGGGTGAGACATTATAGCGCGGAGACAGGTTCATCGGCATCGCGAAATCGAGGAAGGTTTGGCTCATGGTTTCGGTGTCACTCGCAAGGGTAAATCGTCCACACATTGTTTTATCTCCTGAAAAAGATGGGAATTTGTCCTATGCATCCCCTTTCGGTTGTGGTACCAGAATATCGTCTCTCCAGCGGAGGCGGAAGGATGGGCGCACGAGTGCTTCTGGTGATTGGAGCGTCAAGCCACCGTCTGCAGTTAGCACAATGCCGGTAACGAAATCTGCTTCATCGGATGCTAAGAAGAGTGCAGCGTTGGCGATATCTTCAGGTTTTCCGTAACGTCCAACCGGATAGCAGTCACGCGAGGCTTGTTCTTCCAAAGCATCTTCAGCGAGAGAGACTTCGCCGCGTTCCCCGACAATCTGTCCAGGAGCGATAGCGTTTGCACGGATGCCTTCCCTACCGTAATCGAGCGCAATGCTCCGTGTCAAGGCGTTCAAGCCACCTTTTCCAGCACCATAAAGTCCAAATCCGGGATTTGTGATCGTGGCATTAACAGTAGAGATAAAGACCAAAGCACCGCCACCGTTTTGAATCATTTCTGGGATACAATACTTTGCACCGAGCCACGGTCCACCGAGTGTCACACCGAGGCTTTCGTTCCATTCTTCCATTGTGAATTCAATTGCTTTTTTGGTGTAAGAGTGCGCCGCGTTATGAACGAGTGTTGTTATTTTCCCGTAGTTTGACAAAGCGGTTTCGACGAGTGCCTGCCAAGTTGATTCATCGGCGACATCACCCATAACTGCGACCGCTTGTCCACCAGCATCTTGGATGCGCTGGACGGTCTCAGCGAGTTTTTCTTCTCGGCGGCGCGTGTTCACAACGACTTTCGCACCTTCGCAAGCAAATTTGTAAGCCGTTGCCGCGCCAATACCACCCCAAGCAGCACCGGCGACAATCGCGACTTTTCCTTCCAGTCTCATAATAAATCCCTTTCCTTATGATACTATAATCTACCGACTATTATACCATATTTTTCATTTTTATGCTACAATGATAATAATCGTAATGAAGGGGGAACTTGAGTGAAATCAACAATAAAAGAATGGCTCAACGATTGTGTCGAAAAACTTAACGCAGGTGAGTTAACTGAGGCGGACCTGCGCGGTGTAACCACTGTCTTAAATCCAGAGAAGCAGCTGCTCCTCTATCTCTATTCTAAATCAACGAACTTACGTTCACCACTTGGGGCATGGGCATTATATGATGCAACAGCCCCGGACGAACCCGTGTTACCCTCGCAAGATGCGCCTTATGCCTCAGTGCTTGATGCGGTTAACGATGGGTGGCGGATCGTCCAATTTCCGCGTCCGGAACTCTATAACTTTACAGATGTCGATAACGCCTATCTTACTTATGAGTTCATTTTAGAGAAATATGTCTAAAGGAATAAGAAAATGATTAACGTTGAACCGACGCTAAATGACCGCCAAGTCATGCAGTTTATCCATAACGGTTATATCACCTTAGAGAACGTCATTGATCCAGATTTCAATGAAGAATGTGAGTCTGTGGACGGTGGACGTCTCAACGATTTTGTTCACACAGACGAATTTCGTCGGAACCTGTTGCTCCATCCAGAAGTTGCGGGAGTCGCACGTTCGCTATTGGGTGCAAATTTCCTCGTGCCGACAAGTGCACACCACCATCTCTTTGAAGCACCACATCGTGGGCAAACATGGCACTCCGATGGGATCACCGAGTACGGATACGGTATCACACACCTCCAGTGCTACTATTACCCGAAAGCGGTGAAAATCGAGGATGGACCGACGATGATATTGCCGGGTTCCCACCAGCGACTTGTCGACAGAGAGGCAATCGCGCATTATGGCGACATTCTCGGGCAACTCTCACTTACCGTCCCCGCTGGTACTGTCGCGATGACGCGCTACGGGATCTGGCATAAGGCGGGTCCGAAACTCAATGCCGACCGACGTGGGATGATTAAGTTCTCCTATTACCGAACGGCAACACCCCAGCGGGATTGGGTGCGCGATTCCGATGAGATTCCGACTTACCAACACCAAGGAAGGCATCCCTATGTAACGGAGATAGAATCTTATCGCGACCGACGCAGGGGTGAATTGACATGGAACTGGTTATGTGGGTTGGCAGAGGTCGAGGAGCCGATTCCACCGGTGCAGATGTTTAACAGCGGAATCCCCTTGTCAGAGATTCAGCTTCAGTAGCAAGAAATTGATAAAGTGATAGTTGTGTTAGAGGCAACTGCCCTTTAAGTCAGATAGGCGGGACAGAAATGCCCGCCTATACAGCCTATATAGGAAATCTTAACGCGCCCCGCACGCTTGTAAACACGCCTGCATGTGTCCGCGCGATTCCGCAGCGATTGTACAGCACTGCTCTAAACTGTACTCTTTCGCACCGATGACCTCAAGATTCAGCGGACCGGTATAGCCGTTCTCATGCAGGACACGAATATAGCCGACGAGGTCGATGTCGCCACGTCCGTTCGCCTGCAATTCAGGGGTACCGGGACCGCGTTCCATCCCCTTGCAATCTCGGATATGGACGTGTTTGACGCGCGAAACCACAGCAGCAATTGCCTCTACAGGGTTTTCACCTGCCCGATGGATATGTGAAGGGTCCATGTCAATTCCGAATGCTGGCGACGAGATCTCTTCCATCGCACGAAGGGTTGTCGGTGTATTATAGATGCTCGCGCCGACGTGTGCCTTGACGCAGAGCGTTACACCGTAGTGTTCCGCACGTGCGGAGAGATTACCCAACGAGTCGATAACTTCGGACCATTTGGATTCGTCGTCTGACGCACCGCCGGGACCGCAGTTGATAATTGGGACACCGATCTCAACCGCTGCTTGGAATGCGAGTTCCATTTTCTCTGGATCGCGTGAGGGCTGTTCCATCGCTAACAACTCCAGTTCGTACGTTTTCGCGAACCCCTTAATGTCGTCAGCAAGGTCTTGCCAGTTTGCGAGGACGAGATGCTGGCTCATCCCATCAATTGCAGAGAGTTCAACACCATCATAACCAGCCATGGCGATGTGCTTGAAAGCGGTTTCCATGTCATAACCGCCGAACAGCACCGAATTTGCTCCTAACTTCAAATGTAATTTCTCCTTCTGTAGCGGCAGCTGTTGTGCTACCTGTTCTACAATTATCCGTTCAATGTCGGAAGCGGATGTGGACGCACGAGAATACCACCTTGTTCATAAGATTCTATCGCTGCCCAAGTGTACTCAAGTGCAGCGAGCGCGTCTCTGCCGGAAGCGCGCAGCTGCTCTTTCGGTATACCGTTCGTGATGTCTTCTAAGAACGCGTGAATCCGCAACGGGAACGTCTGACCGAAGTCGCTGATGCCGGATTCGCTGACAACGGGTTCACCGGAGAAATCAGGGGCACCAGGGGAGGGCCAATATGTTACTTTCTCAATGCAATTCTCAATGCAGAACGTGCCGCGCGTGCCAGCGAGTTCGACGCTCCACCAGCCGCCGAGACCGAACGTCGCATCACCGCGTTGGCTGAGCAGGTAACCGATACATCCGTTCTCAAACCGGAGATGGATGCCGTTAATGGAGACCATTAGGTCGCCTGCACCGCGCCTGAAATGTGGACGTTCCATAAAGGCTTGTACATGTGTCACGTCGCCACAGAAATGGCGCATCACACTGAACGGGTGCGACAGAAACGCTTTCACATGGAAATAAGGAAATCCATCAGAACGTGGGGCTTTTGAGTGGCTATAGTTGAATTCACCACCAGCAAATCCCATTTTGTGGAGACAATAGACCTGCTCCCCGATATGTCCATCGTCGATATATTTCTTTGCTTGCTCCGCGGGCGGTGTGAAATAGTGGTTCAGATTACAGCCAAGATATAGGTCTTCTTCCTTGGCTTTCGCGACCATCTCGCGTGCCTGTCCGATGTCGTTGGAAATCGGTTTTTCGACGAGAACATGCTTCCCTTTATCGAGAGCCTCCATTGTCGGTTCGTAGTGCCAACTCCCGTTCTCATTCCCGCCAGTGCCAACATCAACAATGTCCAAATCAGGTTCGCCATCGATCATATTAGCAAGGCTATAGTACGCCTTAACACCGAGACGTTCCGCCGCGCTGTCCGCACGCTCTTTCACAATATCGCACACCGCAACCAATTCTGCTAAGTCGTTATTCGCGTGGCAATTTGCGTGGTTATTACCGATACCACTCATGCCGACAACGCCAACTTTTAATGCCATTATGTTATTCCTTCCAATAGATGAAATATGATCTCGCTTATAGGAGATACTTGTAAGTTTAGATGTACCTTTGTTCATAGCACCCTACAGCGACTTTACATTTATTATAAGGTTGTTCACGGTTTTGTCAACACATATCTTCAAAATATACTTGACAGTATTCCCAATACATGCTATTTTCTCATATTATAAACAGTGTTGCAGGAGGGAATAACGGATGAGTATTAGTGTCGGGATGGTAGGGTTAGGGATGTTTGGACCGTCGTTTATCCAGTCGTATAAGGCGCATCCAGATGTGCATCGGCTTGCGCTATGCGATTTGCGTGAAGACAGATTGTCGAAATGGGCAAAACAGTTTGAGATTTCCGAGACGTATTCAAGCCTTGATGAGATCTGCAAATCTGATTTAGATGCGCTTGTGATCATTACACAACATTGGATACACGCACCCCAAGCGATTCAAGCCATGGAAGCCGGAAAGCACGTCTATACTGCAGTCCCTGCTGCTGTATCGTTAGATGAATGCGAACAACTTGTCAGAACCGTTGAGCGGACCGGCATGATCTACATGAACGGTGAGACGAGTTATTTCCGACCAGAGGCAGTTTTCTGTCGTCAGAAGGCGGCGGAGGGTGCGTTTGGAGAATTTGTCCACTGTCGCGCCGAGTACTTTCACGATATGGACCACGGACTCTACGATGTGGCGAAAAACCGGTGGGGCGCGCAATGGGGACCCGACAAGATGGGTGGGATTCCGATGTACTATCCGACGCATTCAACCTGTTTCCCGATCTCTGTGATGAAAGCGCATGCAACATCGGTTTCTGCACAGGGGTATATCTATCCAAACGATGACTGGTTTCGGACAGATACCATTCACAAGAACCCGTTCTCCAATGAAGTCGGGCTTTTCACAATGAGCAATGGCGCGACGATGCAGATCTGTGAGTTCCGGCGGATTGGGCACCCTGGATCCGAACGCATCAGCGGTATCTATGGAACAGAGGGGAGTTACGAGCAGAGTCTCGCAGGCAGCGTGTGGGCAGGCAAACGCGAAAGGGAAATTGTCCAACCTTCACAAACGCACGAATACCTACCGGAAGCACTTGCAGCGGATCTTGGTGGGCACGGCGGTTCACATGCCTATCTCGTACATGAGTTTGTGGATTCTGTCAATCGCCAGCGGTTACCGCGTGTCAATGTTTGGGAAGCGGTTCGATACTGCGCACCCGGATTGGTCGCACACGAATCCGCCCTACGAGATGGTGAATTGCTTCCAGTCCCGGATTGGGGGGATGCACCAGAGACGGACATTTAACTTTAAATCTGTTTTGACAATTTTGATTTTTTGTGTATACTTTACCTCAAACTATAGTTAGTTGATAGTTCACTGAATATCGTTTTGAAAATAATGAAGGAGAAAATAAATATGAAAACTACGGTTGCAAGATTAAAACTATTATGTGTCAGTTTCATGGTTATGAGCCTGATGTTTGTAGGTACCAGTTCTGCTGAAATTGACTTTGAAACTGCTGTCGGCGTATGGCTCTTTAATGAGGGGAGTGGTGATGTCGCCGAAGATTCCTCTGGGAAGGGCAATAACGGCACAATCCAGGGGGGGGCAGAATGGGTTGATGGCATGTTTGGTAGCGCTTTGAGTTTTGACGGTTCAGATGATTACGTCGAAATTGCGCACGATGATACTTTAAATGTTGGCGGTGGACACACGATTGCGCTTTGGTTTAAATTAAATGCGGTCCCCGGTGGCGGCATGGGCGTTATAACCAAAGATGATTGGGCACCTGGATTTTGGTGGGATGCGAATATCATCCGACATCACACGCATGACCCGGCGGCTACGCTTCATTATGTAGATGCCGCTTGGGAGCCAGATACAGACTGGCATCATGTTGCTGTTACTTGGGACGGTGAAGCGTTTGGCGTATATCTGGACGCTGACGAGATTGGTTCTGGTGTAAATGGCGCAAACATAGGAAGGAACCCGCTAACTGACAAACCCCTTTTAATAGGTATCTATTTAGAAACTGGACAGCATGGTCAGTGGGGCGAGTTTCTCGGCGCAATCATTGACGATGTTGCCATCTTCAATACGGCGTTGACCGGTGATGATATTGGAATGCTTATGACTGACGGATTAGGAACAACAACTGATGTTGAACCTTCAGGTAAGCTCACAACGACTTGGGCTGCTATTAAAGCCGATTGAGCTGCTTCCCAATTCCTATCGTTTCCAAGATGTGGGCATCTACACAGGGTGCCCACCTTGCATTGAAAATTAGGTTTGCTTTTTAGTGCATTTTACAGTATACTATACTGTTTAAAAGGTTTCTACGGGGATCCTATGCAATATCGGCTTGCAAGTTTCGCCTAAATAGAAAGCAGCAGACATCAATTAATGCAGACTATGAACTTGAGGTTATTATAAGGAGTATAGGATGGCTATTGAATACGCGGGAGCTTACGATGCATCGGCAATCCTGCCGGATGTTGCCCGCGACATTGAGATTTACGAGATTCAACTTGATCGGTTCCAAGCCGGTCAGGTAGAAGAGGCAACTTTTACTGAATTTAGGCTTCGGCGCGGGGTTTACGGACAGCGCGATGATCGGTCCCAGATGATCCGTGTCAAGATCCCTTTCGGGGGGCTTACAGCGGCACAACTCGAGATGCTCGCAGATGTTGCCGAAGAATTTTCGGATAACATCATTCACATCACCACGCGTCAAGATGTACAATATCATTACGTAGACATTAACACCACCCCTGAGTTGATGCGTCGCCTCGCAAGTGTTGACATCACAACAAAAGAAGCGTGTGGGAATGTCGTGCGAAACGTCACAGCATGCCCCCTCAGCGGTGTCTGCCAAGATGAGACGTTTGACGTAACACCCTATTCTAAGGCGTTGTCAGCGTTCCTCTTGGGACATCCAGATGCACAGGACTTTGGGCGTAAGTTCAAAATCGCATTTTCTGGATGTGAAGAACACGCTTGTGGTTTGGCAAACATGCACGACATCGGTGCGGTTGCTGCCGTTAAAGAGGTAGACGGTGAAGTCAAACGCGGTTTTAAACTTTATGTCGGCGGTGGACTCGGTGCAGTCCCGCATCAAGCGAAGATCCTTGATGATTTCGTCTCCGCAGAGGAACTCCTCCCGATTTCACAATCAATTTGCAGGGTCTTCACCCGTCTGGGTGAACGCAGAAATCGGAATAAAGCGCGTCTAAAGTTTGTTATCGCTAAATACGGTATTGAAGAATTCCGTAGACTGGTGCTTGAAGATCGCGAAACGCTACGGCATGACCCCGCATGGACGGACTATCTGGAGGATCTCGACGCTTACAACGAAAGTCCTCTCAAGGCACCGACGCAGCTCAACGGCACCACGAAACCTGATGGGTTTGAAGAGTGGTATCAATCTAATGTGCAGTTACAGAGTCAACCCGGCTACGCTTATGTGACCATTACGCTACCGCTTGGTGATATTACCGCAGATCAGACGCGTGCTTTGGCAGATATTTCTCGGAAATACGTTAAAGACACTATCCGCGCCACAGTCGAACAGAACATCGTTCTCCGCTGGGTAACGATGACAGATCTCCCCGCACTCTATCGCGAACTGAAAGAGATCGGTCTCGGCGACCCAGGTGCTGAATCCATGGTTGATATTACCGCTTGCCCGGGTACTGATTCCTGCAAACTCGGTGTTTCTTCTTCACGGGGTCTGGCAGCGCACCTGCGAAACTATTTCATTGAAACCGGTGTGCAGAATGAAATCAAGGACTTTCGGATTAAGATTAGCGGATGCCCGAACTCATGCGGACAGCATCACATTGCGAATATCGGCTTCTTTGGCTCTTCAAAACGAATGGGTGGACATATCGCACCCGTCTACCTGGTACTCCTTGGTGGACACATGGTGGAAAACGCGAGTTCTTACGGACTTGCCACTGGAAAAATCCACGGCAGATATATTCCGGCGTTCATTGAGGAGTTAACCGGTAAGTACACGGCGGAACGAAATGAGGAAGAATCCTTTACCGATTACGTCGGACGGCTCGGTAAAGCGGAAATCAAGACGATTCTGTCCCAGTACGATAAGATTCCTTCCTACGAGGAAGCACCGGAATTCTATATAGACACAGGTGACACGAAAGATTACCAACTCAAAACCGGTGTCGGTGAGTGTGCTGGAGAGGTCATCGCACTTGTCTCCATGAAATTGGAAGAAGCAGATCGACTCATCTATGAATCCGGTTTGAACTTGGAAAAGGGTGAATATCAGGATTCCGCCCGACTGGCTTTTGATGCAATGATTAGAGCCACCGATGGACTCTTGACAACGGTCGGTTTGCAATATATTGACGATGCAACGACTGTTAATGAGTTCCGCACTCATTTCTTTGATCCCGGGAATTTCTTTGCCGGATTCGGGGCGCATCTGTTTAAGGCTACGGAAGAGGATAGTGCTACTTTCGACCACGAATTGGCACACCGCCGTGTTGAGGAAGCCACCCTCTTTATAGAAGAATCGCATAACGTGTATAATCGTATGCGCATTAAACAAGAGGAAGAGGAAGATAGCCGTCGCAAAACACGTCGCTCGCGACCGGCACGGAAACCGAGAATCGTCAAGGAGACGAAACCCGTTGAGGAAATCACCGATAGCCTTGATCTCAAAGGGGTCGCTTGCCCGTTCAACTATGTCCAAGCAAAAGTCCGCTTGGAGACGATGGACATCGGTCAACTTCTTGAGGTTACCATTGATGATGGTGAACCGTTTGAGAACGTACCGGTGAGTCTCACCAACGATGGACATGAGATCGTTGATACGAAGAAGGTCGGAAAACACTACCGCCTTACTGTCCGGAAAGGTGAGTAAACCGCAATGTGTTTTTTCGTTGTAGGGGTGGGTTTGTAACCTACTCCTACAAATTGTTGCTGCAGCGAAAACGATAGGTACGTAGCGATAGTAAGCTTACCAGGATCGGATTTGTCTAACTGAGTGAATGTGTGCAAACCCATCTTGAAAGCTGGAAGATATATCTTGATACGTGTTGTTTGAACCGTCTTTTTAACGATCAAACACAAGCAAGGATTCGTCAAGAAACTGAAGCTGTTAAGGTCATCCTTGCTCGGTTTTTCACAGCGCAGTGGCAATGGCTTACCAGCACAATCCTAATGAATGAGATTAGCAAAACGCCCAATAAAACGTTACGTGCTGAAATGGCGGATTTGTTGGATCTTGCAGACCAAAATGTTACAGTTGGAATCGCGGAAATAGCACGCGGAACACAATTAGAATCATTGGGATTTAAGTGGCTGGATGCTTTGCATATCGCTTGTGCTGAAAGTGGTAGAGCGGATATCCTTCTAACAACAGATGATCGGATGCTTAAAAGGGTGAAAGGTTTCCGTTTACAACTTCGTGTCCGTGTTGAAAATCCTTATACATGGTTGGAGGAGATTAGTAAACATGAACATACAAACTCTACTGAAAGATGAGATGGAAGAATTCCGGCATCGAAATCCAGATGTTCACGCGCTTTTAGAAAAGATATTTCAGCACAAAGATGGAAAAGGTGATTACTCTGTTGAACGACATAAGTGGATGGAAACACTTGATAAAGAAACGTTTCTGAACGAAGTACGTCGAATTGAAGAGGCTCAGAAAGAAAATAAAAAATCATAGTGGTTTCTGTCCCAAAACGATAGTCATGAGGTCGTTGATACGAAGAAGGTCAGAAAACAAACACTATCCCCTTACCGTTCGGAAGGGTGAGTAAAGTCTAAGATCGCGGTTCATCGGAACTGAGTTCATACAAAGGCGATTGCCGCCCGCGCCCGAAACGGGCGGGTTAGGCAATCGCTTTTTTATGCATCAGAGGGTTATAGGAGTTTCACATTATGGATTCTAAAGAGATGTTTGAAGTGTTGCAGCGCGTGAAAACTTGGAAACCAGAAATGCGCATTGACTTGGCGCGTCGGGTTTTGGAAACTATCGTGTCGCCACGACCATTACTTTCTGCACAGACCATGACACTGGAAGAAGTCCAGGCGATTATGAAAACAGATAAACTGCCTCCTACTGACGAAGAGTGCAAAAAAATCCTTGAAGAGGAGCGGATGAAAAAATATGGATGATTCACGCTTTATTGGATACAAATGTGGTTCTGGATGCACTACTTGGAAGACTTATTTTCTATTGATGCACGAGTTGGTATCACGGTAAACTCTCTGACCGGAAAATATAAAAATTGACTTTCCACCGAACTTACGGTATAATAGAAAAGCAGAAAGCTCGGTTGGCAATGTTGGAACACAATATACCTACGGAGAAATAGATGGCGACAATCGTTAAACATAACCAGACGGGCAAACGTTACTGTCTGCTCGGCGCGGGGTTTGGAGTCTTTCAATCCTCGAAACCGAATGTTTTTCTCGGAAGTCTAATGGCTGATGTGGAAGAGGGAGAATACGCATTAGTGTGCGTCTGTAATGGCAAAGGAGAGATTCTCTGGTTAGAGGCGACACAAGTTACCGTTGTCAGTATTGATGGACAGAACATCCAAGAATTGGCAACCGAATAGATATGTCTCAGTGATCTTCATCCGGGGTTGCAACCCCAAAACTGCCTTGTTACTCACTTAACGAAAGGAACTTTTTTTAGCAGAATGGATTTACAGCAGATTAACATCAAGGTTTTCACAACCGAAGATAGCAAAGTCAACTACACCAACTTCATCAAAGTCTTCAACCGCTGGATGGAGGAGGCTGATTCAGACGACTACCTGAACTATGCCGACTATTCGCATGTCGATGCAGGACCGAGTGTGCTATTGATTTTGAAGCAAGCTAACTATAGCATTGATGACGCTTATCATCAGTCCGGATTCCTCTACAATCGGAAACATGCAGTCGAAGGCGATAATGCCGATAAAATTCGCCAAGCACTCACAGAGGTGCTCTCCAAATGCGAACAACTCGAAGCGTCTGCGGAATTGGAAAATGCTGTGCATTTCAATGGCGGAGAGCTTTTGTTCATGATAAACAACCGCCACATTGCACCGAATACACCTGAAACTGCAGCGTCCATTCAGGCAGAACTCACACCTGTCCTTGAACAGATGTATGGCGGAGATGACTTCACGGTAGAACGTACTTCCGAAGACGCACGCGAACGGTTCGCGCTACGAATCTCAGCGATTTCGGATAAACCGATTTCGGAACTCCTCTCCAATCTCGGAGGCTAAGATGTTTAACTTCAGCAACGAACAGATTGAACGCTACAGCCGACATATTATCCTCAAAGAGGTCGGCGGGATGGGGCAGACGAAGCTGCTGGAATCAAAAGTACTGCTTATCGGGGCAGGCGGACTTGGTTCGCCTGTTGGTGTCTACCTTGCCGCGGCAGGGGTCGGTACACTCGGCATCATTGACGACGATGTGGTGGATCTCAGTAATTTACAACGCCAAATCTTGCACGGCACCAGCGACATCGGTATCCCAAAAACAAAATCTGCAGAAGCCACTATCGCAGAGATGAACCCCGATGTCAAAGTGGTCTCTTACAATGAACGGATTACCTCGGAAAACGCTTTCCAGATTTTGGAACAATACGATCTGATTGTGGATGGGTGTGACAACCTACCAACGCGTTACCTCCTCAACGACGCATCTGTTATGTTAGGCAAACCGATTGTACACGGCAGCATCTTCCAGTTTGAAGGGCAAGTTACCGTGCTTTATCCGGGCAAGGGACCGTGCTACCGATGCCTCTATCCCGAACCGCCGCCAGCGGGAATGGTACCGAGTTGTCAAGAAGCAGGGGTCTTTGGTGTCCTGCCCGGTATCATCGGCACGATCCAGGCTGTTGAAGCGATCAAGATTCTTTTAGACATCGGCGATTCCTTAATCGGAACGCTTCTGCTTTTTGACGCGCTAACGATGAATTTCAATCGGTTGAAACTCCGTCAAGATAGCGGATGCCCAATGTGTGGTGAAAATCCCACGATCCACGAACTCATTGATTACGAAGAATTCTGTCAAGTGCAGTGGTAGGTGCTGATTTGAAACTGCTTTAATCAGAGAGATGATTCACTGCCGTCTGATGTGGCGACAATGTGATGCTGCCTTGTCCTAATGATGTGCTGCATCCTGCTTATGCTGAACCGAATAGCGAAAACGCTCAAGGATAATGGCGAAAATTTGTCCAAAATTGAGAAACATTTTGAGGAAGATGAGAAAGATAAAGATTAATAAATAAGCGGAGATCAGCAAGTAAAAACGCTGCTAATACCGCTGTCTGTTTCCAGATTTTCCCAAAGCCTGAAAAGTTGAAATGTGTGAACTACCTCCGGTCAAATGAAGGCAGTACGGTACAGCGGAGTCTGTTTAGTATGGGATTATGGTCGTCTATTATAATTACAACTATTCTGATTCTAATAGCTTGGGAACTCAAAGATATTAAGGGACGTTTGGACAAAATTCTGGAACATTTTGACGAAAAGAATGATCAAGAAGAAGATTGATAATCTATCGCAGATTTCATGAGTTTCAACGCTGTGTAAATTTGAGGAAGTTCTTCAAACCCGTAAGATATACGGAGCTGCCGCTTTCCAACCTCAACCATATCGCCGTTTGGATGGACGCAGTGTTCACCCGGAATGTAGATTACCTTTGGATGTTGAGAGTCCCAAGGACCATCAACGGCTTCCTGTCCAGTTGTTCGGGTTAAAAATTTGAAAAAATCAGAGTTTGCGCCTGTTGCGACATTTGCCAGCGTCAAATAGAAGTAGAATCCAGCACTCCCACCGCGGCATTCCTGAATATTATCACCAAGCAGTTCCGCTATCCACTCTTCAACCTGTTTCGCCTTCTGTTGATACCCGTTATTAACCTTCTCAATTTGCGCTTCAATACCGTGGTCGAGCAAGTAGCTTGCAATCTCCTGATTGATTAACGGCGCACTGAAACCGATGTCGCTTGTACGTTGGATGATGCTGTTGAGGAAGGGACCTTTAGAACCTATGAGGTAGCCGATACGCAGCCCTGGGGCAAGAATTTTTGACAACGTGCCGACTTCATAAACAATGCCGAGTGCGTCGTAGCATAACGCAGATGCCAAAGGTTCGATGGTGCTGTCATGTACGAGGTCGCTATAGGCGTTATCAAAAAAAAGCGGGATTTTACTTCCAGTTTCGTAGGAGAGTTGAGTAACAATATCAACCAGTTCTTGCTTACGCGTGTTGGATAGGATTGTGCAGGTGGGATTATTTACCGTCACAATGTAGAAAAAACGGATAGCCTCTTTTTCATTACCAAGTTTCGCAAGTTTTGCCTTCAGAAGTTCGGTGTCAAGACCTTCGTCATCTTCGGGTATCGCAACAACTTTGAAACCTTTCCTCTCCAAGTCGTTGCAGTAGATATAATACATCGGATCCGCAGTAAATATGATGCCGGCAGGGAGCAGGTGCGTAATGCTTTCTAATAAACTTGTTGCCCCGTTCGCGCCGATGACAATGTCGCGACTGTTTAGGGTCTGTTCAGTGATACCGCCAATCTGGTTCGCAATGTGGAACCGTCTGAGAGACGCAATTAGGTTCGGGGAACCCTGCGCGCCACCGTAATTAAGGGAAGCGCGATATTTTTCAGGGTAAGCCAGCACTTTCTCGCAGGCGAGTTGAATCTGTTGGTGCGGAATTGTCCGTTCATTGACATATCCGACACCGAGGTTGATGTCGCATCCATCTCGAAACCCGACAGCAAAATCGGTCATCAATTGATTAACCGCGGAAGGGATACTTGAAGCTTTTCCGTATTCAGAGAGGAGGACATCGCGAATCTTCATAAATTACGCGTCTATAGCAAATTCCTCAACGCAGATTCAAGTGTCGGGTGGCGAAATTCGTAGCCGCTGACTTCCGTTTTCTCTGGAACCACGTTCTGGCTGAGTACGACAAAGTCCGCGAATTCGCCCATCATGAGTTTCAAGCCAAACGTCGGGACCGGAAGCAGCGTTGGGCGCCGCAGAACACTGCCGAGCGTTTTTGTGAACTCTATGTTTCTGACAGGTGTAGGAGCAGTTGCGTTCAGTGGACCCCGAATCTCGCGATTCTCTAAAGCGTGTAGCATAATACCTACCACATCGTCAACATGAATCCAAGACATCCACTGCCGACCACTGCCGAGTATACCGCCGACTCCGATTTTAAAGGGTGGAAGTACCTGTGTCAACAATCCACCGCCTAACCCAAGCACAAGCCCGATGCGCACCATGACGACCCGAATCCCAAGCGCAATCGCTTTTTGGGCTTCCGATTCCCATTCTTGACAGACCTCAGCGAGGAAATCGGTGCCAGCTGGCGAAACCTCCGTAAAACGCTCGTCACCGCTGTCACCGTAGTATCCAATTGCGGAAGCACAGACGAGCACATCAGGCTTTGTGTCTGCTGCCGCTAACGATTCAACCAAGTTCCGCGTCGAAAGGATTCGGCTATCCCGTATTCGCCGTTTTT
The DNA here is from genome assembly GCA_965208735.1 of Candidatus Poribacteria bacterium. Classification (GTDB taxonomy): domain Bacteria; phylum Poribacteria; class WGA-4E; order WGA-4E; family WGA-3G; genus WGA-3G. The sequence continues at coordinate 510,895 of CBDBPM010000002.1, read as the reverse complement.
TTTCGGCGTTCCACCTGCCCGCGATCGTTTCACCTGCCAGATGAATGACCGATGCCACGTCGGATATGGCTTCCGAAGGCAGTTTTTCGGTTTCAGGGTTCCAACCGTAGACGGCTCTTGCTGATTTCAATTTACTCTGTGCACGTGCCGGACTTCGGGATAACACATGCACTGCATCGCCTTGTTCGTGGAGGGCAGTACAGACTCGACTACCGATGAATCCCGTACCACCGGTGACCAACACATTTGTCATTTTTTCTCCGTAATGTTCCCTATGTTGACAGCTCAGCGATGGCGGTTTCCAATTTTCTATAGTCATCAACAACGGCATCACTGAGTGTGTCATCTCCATCGCCTTTGTTGAACCCTGAAAAGCGAATTGCCTTCATTCCTGCGTTTTTTGCGCCGACGATATCTGTTCGGAAAATATCGCCTATATGTACGGCTTCCGCAGGTTTGGCATGCAGCTCTGTCAATGTCGAATGGAATTGCACAATTTGAGGCTTTGTATAATCTGTTTCATCGGAGAAGGTGAAAGCTGTAAAAAATTGCAAAATACCATCGCGCGCCATCAGCTTCCGGGCAAAACTCCCCGGAGTGAGTGCCGAGTCTGAAATGATTCCGAGCGGATAGTTTTCACTCAACCGAGAAACGACGGGTTTGACATGTGCTACCATACGCGGCGGTGCCTCCAAGAAAGCGGCACCAAGGCACTCGATTAATTGATCAAGATCTACCTCTTCAAGCCGAAGCTCAAGGACTTCCGCAAATCGCTGCATGCATCGCTTGACGGAGATCCCTTTATGTTGATGCCATAAGGACATCACCAAATTGTATGCTTCTTCAAGTCCGAATTCCACGTCAGTTAACGTGCAAGCATAGCCACGGCTGTTCAGATAAGCGTGGCACCGTTTAACACGGATCGCTTGACGTTTTTGCCAAGTCTCCTCAGGATCTTCGTAAAGGGTTTGCCAAAAATCGAATGTAATCGCTTTAAGCATCAAGGATTCTCGCTTTTAAGTTGCATTGCATTCTATATAATTATTGCGAATTTATTCCGAATGGTATAGCACAACGTTTCCGAATGCTAACGCAACAGTAAACATAAAAACACACACTTTATAATTCCTAATTTTATTTTACCCTATTTGTCGAAAAAAGTCAAATAATATGTTGTCTCCTAACCACTAAAAGGGTGTCTGTGAAAAGTATTCTAACAGCGAAAGCGATGCGTAAGCATTAAAATTCAGAATCTTTTGACAGATGATGGAAACCGAAAATTGAGTGCCTCTGATTAAAATAGGTTTGCAATTTCCTTTTAAAGATGATATTATTAATTATGGTAGATTCGCGTCCGATCTATATGGAGGAATACGAAATTGCGGTTGAATCGTCGAATTGTTCCAAGGTATACGACCACCCGTTTAATATTCGTCTATTTCATTGTTGGACTGGGGACGCTCATATTTGGGTTTGCTTATTACACGCGGCAGATCTCGCAGCTGAACGCGGATATAGATGCACAGATAGACCTCTTCGCTAATCTTGCAGAGGTACTCCCGAGTGTTGAAGATCGGGATTTACAACAGAAACTAACAGAGATCGTAAGGCAGGAGTCATCTGCTAAAGATAGAGCACGCGCATTTTCATTTATTATCATGGATGCAGAAGGAAACCCCGTAATCACACGCGGTGTTGACCCGGAATTGGACGCAAAAATCGACAGTTTTGATGCTGATGTCAACGAAAATGAGCGGATTTCGTTAACAGAAGATGAAAAGGTATTGTTACAATCGACATTGGCGCGCATGAAGGAGAAGAATCCGCCGCGCAAGATACCTATGCTCCTTGAAGATAGGCAGCTAAAGGGATACGTTTACTACGGTGATGCTGACCCCAGCGAGATGGTACACCTACCCTTTGTGATAACCGATACGGCTGGCGTGCCACAAAAATGGCAAATATGGGGCGATGTTGTCATCGCGGATAACGCTACCGCGCAGGAACGAGAACGGGCGGAAATTTTCGTTCAGAATGCTCCTGCATCCTCGATGATTGTAACAACTCCAGAGAGGCACAATGGGTACTTCTACTATGAAAGCAAAGCGTACTATGGGTTGGTGGTACCTTTCATAGTCCCTTTCGTTTTATTAGTATTCGGAAATATCTGTTTCCTCGTTTACCAACGGATCAAGTCTTATGAACACTCGGCAATTTGGGGCGGCTTAGCGAAAGAGACAGCGCATCAACTCGGAACACCGATTTCGTCGTTATTGGCATGGGCAGAACTCTTGCATGAACGGAGCAGAGAAACAGGCGATGCAACACTCGCTGAACTCTCCGAAAGCATGCAAAACGATCTGGAGCGTTTACAGAAAACAACTGCGCGCTTCGGTATGATTGGCACGCAACCGCCATTGACCGAAGCGAACATAGCTGAAGTCTTTGAAGAAGTTCAAGCATACTTTGAGAAACGACTGCCGCATATTAGCCGACGCGTTGAAATTCAACTGATGCTACACGAGGTACCACCTGTCCTCGCAAATGCACAACTGTTGCACTGGGTTTTTGAAAACTTGATACGCAATTCGCTGGATGCTATGGATAAAGCAGATGGGTGGATTCAGATTGAACCGACGCACGACAAACGACACAACGATATTGTTATACGGTATGCCGACAACGGAAGCGGCATAGACCGTGAGAATCAGCGAAAAATCTTTGAACCGGGGATGTCTACTAAGACACACGGATGGGGACTCGGATTGACAGTGGTCCAACGTATCATTCATGAATATCATCACGGTAGTATCCGCATGGTTAAAACGAGCCCTGAAGGTACGATTTTTGAAATTCGATTGCCGGTCGCGTGAGCATCAGTTAACGCGTATTGTAGAGATAACAGAGGTAACGGCTCTGTCCTGCTTTCTAAACCGCGGCTGCGCATTTTTACAACTTGAGTATGGCACAAGCACACCACATCTTATGGATTGACGATGAAATAGAAGCCTTGCAACCGCATATTCGTGTGCTACACGAACGAGGTTACACCGTCACGCCTGTCACAAATGGCGAGGACGGCATCGCGCTTTTAAGGGATAGCGATACACAGTACAATGCTGTTCTCCTTGATCAAGTTATGCCCGGTAAAGATGGGATGGCAACGCTTGATGCAATCCGTAATATTAACTCCCAAATTCCGGTCATTCTCGTCACGCAATCCAGCGATGAGCAATTTATTGAGGTAGCGCTCGGTAAACAGGTAACAGATTTTCTTGTAAAACCGATCGGCGTTGCCCAGATCGTCTCAACACTAAAACGTGTCCTTGATCAGACGCAAATCGTCGTAGATCAGATCCCAAGCCAATACACCGCGGATTTCAATGCAATCCGCACTCTGAAAGATTCAGCACCCAGTTGGCAGGAATGGGTGGATATCTACGTCAAACTGTTACAGTGGGATTTAGTTTCTGAAAAACTCGCCGAAGGTGGGTTAGAGGAGACACATCTTGGTCAAAAGAAGGAGTGCAATACCGAGTTTTCCGATTTTGTGGCAGCGAATTATCCAGACTGGGTCGCTGGCAGCTCAGAGGCACCCCCACTCTCCGTTAATGTTTTAGATCGGCATGTCATACCCCAACTTCAAGCCGGAAAATCTGTCTATTTTATTGTGGTTGACTGTTTTCGTTTGGACCATTGGCTGGCAGTGGAATCACTCCTGTACCCCTATTTTTCTATTGAACGTGAGTATAGTTTTTCAATCCTACCGAGTGCAACGATGTATTCACGGAATGCGCTGTTTAGTGGGTTATTCCCCGCCGAGATCGCAGAACGCTATCCACAGTACTGGCAAGAGGAATCTGATGGCGATACGAGCACGAATCGCTACGAACGGCAGCTCCTTGGAGAACATCTTAAGCGCAGAGGCATCAAACTAAAATCAGCCCCTCAATATTTCAAGATTTTTGACGCCCGAGGTGGAAACACCTATAAAAAGCGGGTCGCTGCGAATACGCGTGTCGGACTTTCGACATTGGTCGTCAACTTCATCGATATCCTGACGCATCAGCGTTCACAGTCAGATGTTCTCCAACAGCTCGCCCCTGATGTATCCGCTTTCCGGGCACTCGCGCGTTCTTGGTTTTCACATTCCGTACTTTTTGATATTTTGCGCATGGTTGCAGCGCAGAACGCAACCGTAATTCTTACCAGCGACCACGGATCGGTCTTCTGCAACCGCGCTACCCGCGCGCGAGGGAATCGCGAGACCACTACCAGCCTCCGGTTTAAAATTGGCACGAACCTCGGCTGTGACGAAAACGAAGCCGTACATCTCCATAATCCAGAAGAATATCGGCTTCCCGCGGAAATCCCAAGTAAGGATTACATTCTCGCGAAAGACGATTACTATTTCGTCTATCCAAACGATTTTTATAAATATAAACGGCAGTTTCAAGGAGGGTTCCAGCACGGTGGCATTTCAATGGGTGAACTCATAACACCTGTTATAACACTGACACCCAGGCTGTAAGGCGCAGCTCGCAAGCGCAGATCAAATTATAGTCGTATACATACAATGCTATAATCTATGCCAAATTCACTGAAAATAGCGGAGCACTGAGACACGTAAGGAGCGTTTCATTACACGGGAATTTGGTACTACTCCCACCGGAGCAACCGCACATGGACGCTATTTTGTCGCCCGCATTACTTTTGGCAACGCTGCCGATTTTTGACATGACAATTAAACCGAGGTGCCTCTTAAAAAAGGCACGATAGGAGGTAATAATGGAAAAGGAGATACTTATTTCTGATGATGAGTATGAAACACGCTGTGCGGTACTTGAAGAGGGGGTGCTGAATGAAATTTATATCGAACGGAAAGCAGCGGCGCAGACATTGGGAAATCTTTACAAAGGAAGAGTCGAGAACGTTTTACCCGGCATGCAGGTAGCCTTCGTTGATATCGGGTTGGATCGGCACGCCTTCCTACATATTTCTGACCTCAAATACGAGAGTGCTAACGGAGATGAGACCGAAAATGAAAACGTGAACGGAAACCGGAAACCCGATAAGAATGTTGATACATTGGATTTGAAGGCAAAGCCTGCTAAACAATCCCGGGGAGGGCGCGGGTTCCCGTTTCTCATTAGTGACCTCATTTCAAAGCGGCAAGAGCTTCTCGTGCAAGTTGGAAAAGAACCTATCGGGACAAAGGGCGCACGCGTTACCAGTAACATTACACTCCCGGGACGCTATGTCGTCTATATGCCAAATTCCTCTAATATTGGTGTGTCACGTCGAATTGAGTCTGCCACCGAGCGAGACAGGCTACGCAATATGGCAAAGACGATTAAGGCGGATGTTGAGGGCGGTTTTATCATACGAACTGCCGCAGAGGGCTTAAACGAATCCGAATTCGCATCCGAAATCCGGTACCTCATCAACCAGTGGAAACAGGTCAGTAAACGTGCCAAGCAGAAATCTGCTCCGAGTCTCGTCAGTAAAGATCTGAGTTTTACGAACAGGATCGTCCGGGATATGCTAACCAAAGATGTCAAACAACTGCTTATTGACTCAACGGCTGGCTATCAAGAGACGATCGACTATGTTTCTTCTGTGATGCCTACTTTGAAGCCGCGGGTATCGCTCTATAAAGACGATACAACCCTCTTTAATGCCTACGGTGTTGAACGGGCACTCAAGGAAGCACTCAGCGAGAAAATTTGGCTCAAGTGTGGTGGACATATTATCATCCAACAGACCGAAGCTATGGTCTCCATTGATGTTAACACTGGACGCTTCGTCGGGAAATCTGATCCTGACAACACGATTCTCAGTGCCAACCTTGAGGCGGTTGAGGAGGTCGTCCGCCAAATTCAGTTACGGGATCTCGGCGGGATTATTGTCGTTGATTTCATTGATATGGAAGAGGTATCACATCGCAAACGCGTCTTCAAGATGTTACAAGACGCACTCCGCAAGGACCGCGCTCGCACCAACATCCTCCATTTCTCAGACTTAGGACTCGTCGAGATGACGCGCCAACGTACCCGACCGAGTCTCTCTACGCTACTTATGGAGGAGTGCCCCTACTGCGATGGACATGGCACTGTCCTATCGATTGAAACTGTCGTCATTCAGCTGCTTCGTGCGATTAAGCTGGCGCATAACCAGTCGAAGCACTCAGAGTTACGCGTTATCGCCAACGACTATGTCGTCTCGCATATCAAGTCGCAAATGGCGAATAAATTGCGAGATCTCAAGAAGTCGTTGAAATTAGATTTAACGCTGGAAGCGGATGCTGATCTGCACCTTGAAGATTATCGGATCTTCGTCGGCAGGGGTGAGGAACTGTTTTTGGATTAACACAAAGGGTTATCAGTTTTTGGACCACCAGGTCAGGTAGCGTTTTTCTGCGGATTTCTTCACGGTCTCTAACCGCGCTGGGCTTGAAAAAGAGGATTCAAAGTTTAGGCGGTCCGGTAATTTATTTTATAGTAAAACCCGAAAATATGTTTACACTTAGTGTATAGTTAATTGTGTGCTTTACTATAATGTATCGTCAACCCTCTAACTGATAACTGACTGCCGTTACACAAAATGTGAATCTAAATTGACATTGGTGCGTTTTTGGAGTATAATTTAAGTAGAAAGGAGTAATATTCAAAAATGTATGCAGTATTTGCGAGCGGTGGGAAACAGCATCGCGTAGAAGTGGGGAACTTGATCGATATTGAAAAACTTGACGTGGATGTTGGAGAAAGCGTTACTTTCCCATCCGTCTTGGCTATCGTTGGTGATGATGGTCAGTTGCAAGCTGGCTCGCCCTACCTTGAAAACACCTCCGTTACAGGTGAGGTCGTTGAACAGGCACGCGCGAAAAAGATGATTGTGTTCAAATCGAAACGACGTAAGGGGTACAAACGCAAATTAGGGCACCGTCAATCGTTTACACGCGTGAAAATTACCGCAATCGGCGCGGTGGAGGAAGAATCTGATGGCTCATAAGAAAGGCGGCGGAAGTACTCGGAACGGACGCGACAGTATCGGGAAACGACTCGGTGTCAAGAGATTTTCTGGAAGTTATGTCACCGCAGGGAGTATTCTCGCCCGACAACGTGGGACTCATATACACCCTGGCAACAACGTCGGTGTTGGAAATGATTATACGCTCTACTCAAGAATTGATGGATATGTTTGGTTTGAGCGGAAAGACAAGTATCGCCGGAAGGTGAGTGTCTATACAGAGCGTCCTGAATTTTAGCGAAGACCTCTGCACCAGGAACGAACGACCAGAAGCCTCGCCTTAGGGTGCTGCATCGCGCGCCACCCAAGCGAGGCTTTTTTACTCCAAAACTCCCGAATGTTCGCACGACTTTAAAGCAGTTCATCGCTGCAAGATAGACAGGAAAAATCGACATGAGATGGATAATCTGCCTCATCACCGTAATAGCAATGCTCGGAATCCTGGGGTGCGGCGTGCAATTGCAACAACTCGCCGTGGAAACAATGCAAAACGCGCAAGTCGCACTCTCCTCCGCTGAAGCGGTGGGAGCACAAGAAACAGCGGGAACACCTCTTAACACCGCTCAAGAACTGATTATGACTGCTGAAGAAGCAATGAACACCGGCGATGCGGAGCGCGCATATCGGTTGGCACTACGCGCATACCTCTACGCGCGCATCGCAACTGAGACCGCTATCGCTGTGCGCGAGGAAGCACTCGTTCAAGAAGCACAAGCACAACTCGCGCTCGGTGAACAGAACATCGCCGAGGTTTTCCAGAGGCTTCAGACGATAAAATTAGAATTTGAGGCATTGCGAGACGACTAAGAACGTCAAGCTATAATCGTTGAGGATGAACCGATGAAATTCTACGGATCGCTACTCTTATGCACCTGCCTCGTTGTTTTTGGATGTACCAAGCCAGAGATTGATGAAGTTATGCTCGCGACGCAGTTCCAAAACGCACAACAAGCCATTAATGATGCAGCAGAATTGGAAGCCGAATCTTTGGTGCCAGAGGAATATGGACGGGCAGTGAAGCTCATGAATTTCGCTCGCGATTCGCAAGAAAAGGCGGATATTCCGCAAAGTGTGGAGTTCGCATCTCAGGCGGAATTGGTGGCACAGATCGCTATCGCGAAAGCACGACAACACCGCGCAAAGCAGAATGTCATCTCCATCCAAGAACAGATATATCAGCAGTCCATAAAGGCACAGGCGCATGAACTCGAAATCGAACGTATCCGTCAAGCAATCACTGAAGAGCAGCTCGCTCGTGCTTTAAGAGTAGGTGATGAAGGACAACAACAGACAGAACAACTCTCTGCCAAAATCACTGATTTACAAACAAAACTGCGTCAAGCGGAGCTTCGTGCCCCTATTGTGGGTTTAGAATTGTTCGTGAATATTTCGATAGATATCTATCCCGCCATTAAAGATACCGCTGACTATGAACGCGTTCAGGCAGCGATTGCCTCGATTACGAACCTCATTGCGCAAGAGACATTTTCTGATGCCGAGCATGCTACTACTGATGCACAGACGCTCGTAAACAATCTGTACCAATTGGCGGTGCGAAACCGAGAAGCAGAGATGGCGGCAAAGACGAACGCGCAGATCGCAATCGCGCAGGCGGAAGTTATTATCCAACGTGCGCAAATCCTCAACGCCAATCTGCATGCGCCGAAGCAGCTGCAAGAGGCGAGTTCACAACTGCGAAGCGCGAAACAGGCATTGGATACGAGTCGCTATGAACAGTCACAACAGTCCGCACAACAGTCACAACAATCCGCTGACAAGGCTGTTGTAACTGCGGAGGCAAAGGAATATAGACAACGCGCACAGCAGGAATTAAATGCGCTGATAGCACGCGCACGACGGGCTGTTGTGGATTTAGGTGAGAAGATCGCCGCGCAGGCTAAGACACAGGTGCCGCAGCTGGAAGCAAAACTTTATGAACTCGCAAATTCAGCGTATGAAAAATCGCAATCCGCATTCGCTGCTAAGGAATATGACAACGCGATTCAAGCGTCTGCGGAGGCAGACGACTATCTACAACGCGCCATTGCAAACGCGAGGCAGGTAACATCGGCGAGATCGGATTTGCTGCTTGCATCAAAGCAGGTTCCGAATGCTACCGTCACGGAACAAAAGGATAGTGTGCTAATCCGTATTAGTGGCAATGCGTTTGCCTACGGGAGCAAACAGATCCGACCAGAATTTATTGGGACGTTCACGCAGCTTGCAAAAGTCCTACGAACGGCTGGGTTCAGTAACTATCCCGTCCGAATTGAGGCGCACACCAGTTCTTTGGGAGATGCAAAGGGCAATCAAACTGTAAGTATGGGGCGCGCGGATTCAATTAAGAGATTCCTCACTACGGACGGGCGGGTAGACGCAGAACGGATTACCGCAGTTGGCTTCGGGGAGACTCGACCTATTGTTAAGGATGGGGCGGACAAAGAAGAAAAGAACCGCAGAATTGATGTTATCATCAAGACTAACTGAAGAATTGTGCAACACGTAAACCCTTATGTCGTCCATCAGATCGCGATGAATCTGTTTGGGGACAGATATATTATCATTTACGAAAATACAATTCAGTTCCACAACCACTGCTACCACGTGCGGTGTATCGACACACCAGAACACACGCATCGGGGGTACTATTACTTAGAGGACGCGAATACCGGCTTGGCTATGTTAAACGATGTTGATTTCGCACCCCCCGGAGCTTATGGTGTAATTTTCGAGCCTCAGACCGGTGATATTATTGATTGCGAAATAACACCTAACCCCTAAAAGATGGTAGCGATATATAGTGGAATCTATGATTACCTTTACACTTCAGTAGGCGCGGTTACAAACCGAGCCTACCATCGGGTGTGCACTAAAAGATGGTGGCGATATATAAACAGACACCTAATTTATTAAGCATATGGACTACACTGACAACACGGCATCACGACAACAAGAGACTATCCTCATTTTGGATTTCGGTTCGCAATACACGCAGCTGATTGCCCGGCGCGTCCGCGAGCAAAACGTCTATTGTGAAATTCATCCATATACCCTAACGTTGCCTCAAATAGAGGTGCTCGCGCCAAGAGGGATCATTCTCAGTGGCGGGCCCGCAAGCGTCTATGAAACGGATGCCCCGAAAATTGATGCGAAACTCTTTGACCTCGGAATACCTGTATTAGGCATCTGCTACGGCATGCAACTCATGGCGGCACTGTTAGCAGGCGGGAAGGTACATCCAGCCACCGAACGCGAATACGGGCACGCACCGCTTCAAGTTCTCAGCAAAGCAGATCCGCTTTTTGAAGGACTCTCTTCCTGCTTTTCTGCTTGGATGAGCCATGGCGATCGGATTGAGGCACCCCCTATCGGTTTCCAAACAATTGCCCAGACGGAGAACGCGCCTATTGCCGCTATGGTAGATACCGAGCGCGCTTTTTACGGTTTACAATTCCACCCTGAAGTCGAGCATACACAAGATGCTGACCGGATTTTGGCGAACTTCACGAGAGAGATATGTCGATGTCGCAACACTTGGACGATGCGTGCTTTCATCGCACGCGCGACAGCGCAAATACAGGAACAGGTCGGTGATGAACGCGTCCTTTGTGCCGTCAGCGGTGGCATTGATTCAATGGTGTTGGCGACGCTACTCCATCAGGCGATAGGCGACGCGCTCGTATCCGTTTTTGTGGATAATGGACTCCTCCGAAAAAACGAAGTCGCCGAGGTCGTCGAAACTTGCAAACAGATCGGAATTCCGCTTGTTGCTGTTGATGCAGTAAAACCATTTCTTGATGGATTAGCAGGAGTTACAGACCCAGAGCAGAAGCGAAAGGTCATCGGGGCACAGTTCATTGAAACCTTCAAGGGGGCGGTGGCAGAGATGGCGCATAATTTTCGCTTTCTGGCACAAGGCACACTCTACCCTGATGTTATAGAAAGCGTCTCTGTAAAGGGGCCATCTGCTACCATTAAGACGCACCATAACGTTGGCGGATTGCCATCCGATATGCCGTTTGAATTGCTCGAACCGTTCAGGGAACTTTTTAAGGACGAGGTACGGGCAGTCGGTGCCGAACTAAATGTTCCAGCACATGTGCTCGGACGACACCCATTTCCGGGACCAGGACTCGCTGTCCGTGTTTTAGGTGAGGTAACCTATGAGCGTTTAGAGGTACTCCGAGCAGCGGATGCGATCTTTATTTCTGAGATTAAAGCGGCAGGCTTGTACGACGAGATTTGGCAGGCATTAGTTGTGCTTTTACCTGTCAAGAGTGTCGGGGTGATGGGAGATGCGCGCACTTACGAAAACGCTGTGGCACTCCGTGCTGTCACCAGCAGCGATGCAATGACAGCGGATTGGGCGCGCATACCGCCAGATGTGCTTGCGAGAATCTCGAATAGGATCATCAATGAAGTGCAAGGCATCAACCGTGTCGTTTACGATATTAGTTCAAAACCGCCAAGCACCATTGAGTGGGAATAGCGGTTAGCTAATACACCTGTGATGCCGCATGAACAGCCGTACCGGGTGCCGTGTTATGCCCGAACTCAATCAGCAATTTCTCTAATGCATTGAGGACAAGCATGACATTCCGTTCGTTCGCAGATTCACCCATCAGCCCGATTCGCCACGCCTTTCCAGCAAAGATACCCAAACCGGCACCGATCTCTATACCATAGTCGCTAATTAAACGTTTCCGAATAGTCGCATCGTCAATACCGTCGGGGATGCGCAGCGTCGTTAGCATAGGTGCGCGGTAACCTTCCTCGGCTGCGGGCTGCAGTCCGATGGCTTTTGCACCTGCAAGCAGCGCGCGGGCATTCAGTTCATGCCGTTCATAACGCACCGCCAATCCTTCTTCTAAGACGACACGTAGTGCTTCGCGTAACGCATAAATCATTGACATCGAAACGGTGTGATGATAACTCCGTTTCTCGCCGTGCCAATAGTTTTCAAGGAGCGTCATATCAAGATAGAAACTTTGGATGGGTGTTTTTCGATTCCGAATCACATCAACAGCGCGTTCACTGAAACTGATAGGTGAGAGTCCGGGCGGACCGGCGAGGCACTTTTGTGTGCAGCTATAGGCAATATCAATGCCGCGTGCATCCATGTCCACAGGTTGTCCACCGAGCGATGTCACGCAATCGGCGAGAAAGAGCGCGCCGCTGCTGTGGGCAATCTCAATCGCATCTGTCAAAGGTTGAAGGATACCGGTAGAGGTTTCTCCATGCACCAATGCAACCAGTTTCGGGGCAGAAATCTTGGCAACGGCTTCGGCAATTTTTTCGGTGGAGATGTGTGTGCCCCACTCGGCTTCTACAGTCGTAACGACACCGCCGCACCGTGCGGCGATATTGGCGACCCTCTCACCAAAGTAGCCGTTGATACCTACAACGACACCATCACCAGGCTCAACAACGTTGGCAAGTGCTGCTTCCATACCTGCGGTACCCGTCCCAGAGACTGGCAAAGTCAATCTATTTTCAGTTCCAAAGACTTGGCGGAGCAGCGCCACCGTGTCGTCCATCACTTCGACAAATTTGGTATCTAAGTACCCCAACATCGGGGTTGTCATCGCTTTAAGAACCCGCGCATTGGCTTCACTCGGTCCCGGACCGAGTAGCACGCGCGGTGGCACTATTAATTCATCATACACTGTTCAGTAGGCTCCTCAGACATCGTCTAAATCGCTAATTTTCAGAATTAGGGGTTTTCAAGGTTAAGGGGAGTTCATAAGAAGGGAGGATGCCTGACGGCATCCTCCTTTAGAGAAACCACGCTCAGGAGAGCGGGGCTGCAAGAAACCGGAAATTCTGGCGATTACTCGCCACCGCCGGCGCGGTCAGCACCTTCGCGAATTTCCAGATTGTTTGCTCGCATGTAGCTCAGAATGACTTGGACCTGGTTCTGAGCATACGAGAGAGCACTGTTGACTTTTGGATCCGCGGGCGGGTTGACCTCGTATTTTGCCCACAGACGGTTGAAGTGTTCGAGAGCGTCGTTGAAATACTTATCATCGTCCTCCGCCAACACCATGTAGGCTTCACCGATCTGCACGAGACCGAGATCCGCATATTTGCTGGTCGGATACGCTTCAATAATTTTCTTGAATCCTGCGACAGTGGCTTCAATCTTCGTTTTCTGTTCGTCTCCGCTCGCGAGTTTCGCCTCATTCAGCATTTTATCTGCTACATCGTATTCATAGTAGGCGAGCGCGTTCGCGGTATCGTTGAGATAGCCCTGCGATGTCGATTTCGATTCAGCACCGATGCCCGGCGTATTAATCGCTCTCTGGTAGTGATCAATTGCCTGTTGATAGAGGCTGATACGTGCGGCTTGCTCGATACCTTCCTCTGAACCGGCGTTGAAGTACTTGTTACCGATATTGATAAGCGCATCAGCAGTGTACTTGCTATCTGGATACTCCGCAGCGAGTGCTTCGTTGGCGGCAAATAATCGATCATACCAACGCTGCTGTGCCTCGGCATCGCCTGCCTCTTCGGCGGCTTCACTGAGCAGCTGCGCACACGTTGAAATCGCATACAACGATTCGGGCGCGCTTGTGTGGTTTTTATCCACTTGGCGAACCTTCTCGTATTCTGCGATCGCGTTCTCAAATTGTTGCGAAGCGAAGTAGGATTCACCGACGTGATATTGCCAGTAAGCCGCATCTTTGGCGTTCGGATAGCGACGCACCATATCACGGAACACGTCTGCAGCGGCGACGAAAAAACTGACCGCTTTCTCAGACATCTCACCATCCATACCTACCTGCATCCGACCCAGTTCAAAGTTCGCGGCGGCAAGGTAGTTCAGAGAAGTCTCTGTGTTCTTACTGAGCGAATCCGATTTCGGGAACAAGCCTTTATCGACGTAACTGACAAACGTAGTTAGCGGTGCCAGGGCACTCGTCAATTCTTCTGGACGTTTCAGACCGATACCGACAGAGTAGGCAATCTGCCCAGCTTGGAACAGTGAGTTCTGCACGTACGGAATCACCGTCTTCTTATCGGCTTTTTCAACCGGTGCTGCAATTGTATTCACTTCAAAGAAGGCGTTTGCAGCTTGGCGGCTCGTATCAATGTAGGGCTGGAGCTCGGTTCCGGCTTCGGTTGAGAACAGGGACCGCGCTTTGTCGGAATAGAGGAAACCGAGGTTATATTGCGCGGCGGCCTTTTCTGCCACACTCGCGTTCGGGTTCGACTTCGTCCGATTCAGTGCTTCCTCTGCTTCCGCGATGGCTTCATCTAAGCGTCCCAATTCAACATAAAGCGTCGAGCGACGGATGCCAGCATCAGCGACCATTGAGGCGATACTCGTATTTTCTGAACCGCTGTAGTCACCGATAAGGGTTTGGAAGACTTCTAACGCGTTATCAGACTGTTTCAGTTTGTCCTGATAAATCAGGCCCATCCGGTAGTAGGATTGCGCTTTTGTGAGCGGATCTGTGACCAATTCAATAGCGTTCTGGTAACTCATCAACGCTTCCTGATTGGCTTGGAGTTGTTCCTCTTGCGCGAATGCCATTGCGAAGTAGGAACGTCCCTTCAGGTCAACATCTTCAGAGTTTTCAATAATATACTGATACTCTTGCACCGCGGCGGCGTGATCGCCGAGGGTGCCGTTAAGTTCAGCGAGCCGTGAGTGTGCTTGGAAAACGAGTGTCTTCCGCGCTTCATCCTCGGTCTTACCTTCCTGTGCCGTAACCCGGCGGAATGCATCCGCTGCGCCTTTGGGGTCCTCTAACCCTAACAAGGCTAAACCGGCAGTGTAATTAGCACTGATCAGGTTGTTCGCGTCGTTCGTCAGGGTCGGTACTTTTTCAGCAGCACTAACGGCGTTCTGGAGGCTCAGCTTCTTGCTACCAGCATCTGTTGCCTCTTGTGCGATTTGATAGTGACACACCGCTGCTTGGTATTGTGCGTTCGGTGCCAATTCGCTATTTGGGAAGGTTTGCACAAAGAAGAGATACTCCGCGAGTGCTTCGTCGTAGCGTTTTTCACCGTAGTAGGTGTGCCCGATCTTCAATTGTGAACGGCTGCGTACCTCTTCGGGCGCGCCAGTGTTGTCAACAACACGTTTCAGAGAAGCCACGAGCATAGCAAGGTCAACCTCTCCGCCCGTGTTTTCAATCGCAGTCGCTTTAATCAACTCAATTTGGCCGAGTGCTTTAAGAACGAGTTCATTGTCGCTTGAACCAAACTTCTCGTGCGCTTCGTCAACAAGCGAGAGGACGAGCGACCATTTTTCCGTATCGTTCTGTTTTTGTGCGGCATCACGATAGGCGAGTGCCAACCCGTAGTAAGCTTCAACAGCGTTCGGGCTATCCGGATAGTCCGTAATCACGCGTTTGAACGCGGTTTCGGAGGATGCCAAGAATTCCAGATTTTCGGAAGCCACTTGGTAGTAGCAAAGCCCGACGAGATAAAGCGCATCGTCGGCATATTCACCGGTTGGATTGCCATCAACCACGGCTTGATACTGAACAGCGGCTTCTTCAAACCGTTTCTCCGCACGGAGCAGATCCGCAAGTTTGATTTCTGCCAACGAGCGGTTGTCAGCATCTGCGAGTTTGTCTAAAATAGAGTTGTAGTAGTTAATCGCGCCCTCTTGGTCGCCTTCTTTAACATGGCTGTTAGCGATAAGGAGCAGTGCGCGTTCGTAGTATTCACTCGTTTCAGGGATAGCCGCGTACCGTTCGCGCGCTTGCAGCCAGTCACCAAGCATCTCGTGCGAGAGTGCTTCGTTCATGAAGCAGGCTTCTACCTGCGCACCGCGTTCACTGAAGTCGTCATAACGTTCCTCAGCAATACCGGGGAGGAAGGCATCGTCATTAAACATAGCCACCGCTTGTTGATACGCTGCCACAGACTTCTGGAGATATTCTTGATTGAAGTCTTCACCAGCATCGCCTTCCTGATGGCCTTCAGGTTTGGCGGCTTCATAATAGGAACGACCTTCAAAGAATTTACCCATCAACTTGACGCGATGGAATTTCGGTAGATCGCGATACTCCCACAATTTCGCATATTCTTGGGCAGCTTCAATGTACTGTTTGAATTCCGTCCGTTTGATGTCAGCGAACCGGAGTTGTACCTCTGCTGCGAGGATGTCGAACTCGTTATCATTTTTGTTCTTTTCGATGAACTCACGCGCGACCGTTTCGAGTTCTTCCTGCCGTCCCAAGTCGTTAAGTGCCCAAATCGCGCCGTAGAGCGCGTGGGGCGCAACGGGATCTTGCGGGTAGTCGTCAATCGTTTTCTGATACCACTGCAAGGAGAGTTCGAGCGTTGCCATGGCGGCTTCGGTCTCTCCAGCATTCCGTTGATTGGTACCGAGCTTGTAGTACGCCTCACCGATTTGGAAGGAGCAGTAGGGGATGAAATCGCCCTCGTCTGGGTGTTCGGTGATCACGCGTTCATAAGCGACAGTTGCTTCGCTCCAGTTCGCTAACTCGAAATGGCTATCAGCGATACCGATTTTCGCATCAGCGATGAATTCACTCTCCGGATATTGTTCGAGGAGCAGGCTGTAGGAGACGATAGCGTTTTCATAGTCGCCCTGATCGTAGTAAGTCCGCCCGATGGCAGACTGGATTTCCGCTTGGAGTCCGCGATCAGCAGTGTTTTGGAGTGCCAATTCATAGTTGACGCGTGCGTTGTCATAGTCTTTCTGACGTGCATAAATCGCGCCTTGGTCAAAATACGCTGCTGTGACGTATTGGCTCTCTGGGAACTGCGTAATGAAGTTGGTATACCGACCGATCGCCTCATCATCCCGACCGAGTTGGTTCAAACTGAAAGCAGCTTTATACATCGCTTCGGCTTGCAGCTCGGGATAATTCTTGTATTCTTCTGTGGCGATCTTGTCAAACTCCTGATAGGACTGCTCGTAGTTGGACTCGTTGAGGAACGACTGCGCAATGAAGTATTGTGCGTCATCCTTAAAATCGGAATTCGGGAAACCGTCAAGGACGAATTTGAATGCCTGTCGCGAGTCTTCATAATTCTGCAGTTTATAGTTCAGCTGCCCGATAGTATACCAAGCATTCTCAACGAAGAGACTGTTCGGGAAGTTCTCAATCAGCTGCATGAACTTCGGTTCAGCGAGTTCGAACTGCTCAGTCCGGTAGAGGATGTGTCCCCAGAGGTATGTTAATCCCTCTTGGTGTTTCGGAATCGTTGCTGTCGGCGCGACCTTTTCAATAAACCCAATCGCCGTATCGTAGTGATTCACATCGCCAGACTGTTCGGCGAGGCGTGCATAACAGACTCCGATCTTATAATTGGCGAGTGTGGGAAAATCTTTATCAATCACTTCGGTCTTCACACCACGCTTCGTTGATTCTTCGAGTGCCTCGTGATACTTAGCAATTGCGCCTTCATAATCCGCTTGACCATAAAGGTCTTCAGCGGAATTATAGAGCTGTTCCACCTTTTTGGAGCTACCCATCATGAAAGGTGAAAGGAGTGCAACCACTAAAGCGAGGCCACCAATAATGCCCAAAATCCTTGGGTTCATTCATATTCTCCTTGTTGACACCCGCGCACTGAAAGCACGCAGATGAGATTAAAAACTAATTAGTTATCAGTAAATGGCTGTCAGCCATCGGCTGTCAGCAATCAGTAAATGGCTATTAGTAAAAATGACTATCAGCCTTCAGCAAGAATGGTTATCAGTTTCTGTCGGCTGTCAGCAAAAGATGCTTGGTTTTCCGTAAGCCTTTTAACTGACTGCTGACTGCTGACTGCGAATGGCTACAATTCTATTGGATCGTAAACCGCTGCGACAGACAACATCTCCAGCGGTACATCTAACAATTTTTCTGAAATTTGTGAAAAACCTTTCGATTCACTCCGTTTGCGTTCATACTGTTGGAGCGCGTGCCGTCCTGTATTGATACCTCGCAATAACAGCAGGGCATACCGACCCTCTGTTAATACATCTCGGCTCCTCAGACGTGCCGAAATCGTACCTTGCGGGGGAAATTCAGCATAAGCGAGCAATTCCGAATCGATGCCTAAGGCGACGCTCGGAACCGCTTCCGAACTATCCTTACGGTGTTTAGCAAAGATATAGCCATCTACCATCCGTTCATCGGTGAATTTCCAGACCTCGGAGCCGGAGTCTACAGCCGGTGTCTCCGTTGTACGTTCACTATTCATATTTCGACGGATACCGATGGGATGTGCCGTAGTCTTGTCTTGCTGGATGGCAACAGGTACGGCGGGCTGTATGGCAGTGGATGGCAAGTGTACATGTTCCCCGTTATTGTGCAGCGAAACTTGTGTTAAAAGGAACGGTGCTGCAATCAACAGCGTCGTCGCTAACGCGAGAACGTAGTACGGTAAAGCATGTCGTCTTATGGAGATAAACCTGCTTGGACGGAAATGATCCATGTATCGGTGGATCTGGGTTCGCAGCTGCCAACCGAGACGCGTCACGGCTGTAGCGAGCCGTTGATGAGGCGCAGTCGGCGCACTCTGTTCGATACGTTGCTGGAGTTTCACTGTAAACTGAGCATAATAGGCATCGGACGCATCCGGTTCAACGTAGAAGTTTTTCAAGAGATGCTGCGCCTTTTTTAGGTCGGCGACTTCTCGTTGACACAACTGACAGGAACGGATGTGTGATGCGACAGCGGCTGTCTGCCGTTCAGATAGCGTCCCGTCTATATAGTCAGAGATACGGTGTTCTATTTTGTGACACTTCGTTCTCATTGATATTCTCCGCGACATTGCGTGCATCCAATTAATGGGTGGTGGTGTTTGAAACACCTTCAGCGGTGTCGAACTGAAACTGCTTCCTCGCTGGCGGTGTGTCGTCGTAGCGATCTGAAACCGTAGTGCTAAATTGCACTGGCTTCCATGTAGGGTTTGAGTAAAGTTCGGAGTTTCTTGCGTGCATAGTGTAACCGAGAACGGACTGTGCCCTCAGAGCAGTTAAGGATTGCAGCGATCTCCGCGTGCGTTAACCCTTCAAATTCATGGAGGATTACCACTGTCCGATGCTTAAGCGGCAAACTGTTGACCGCCTCTGTAACGTATTGCCGGAGTTCTGCTTTCTCTGCCTGTGTGTGCGGATCATTAGCAAGCTGCGCACGGTAGCGGGTGGACACCTCGTATGCCGCTTCTGGTGTTGCCTCAATTGTGGATTCGCGCTGCCGTTCCCTACGCCTGACGAAGTTGAGTGCCTCGTTCACGGCTATCCGGTAGAGCCACGTCTCGAAAGCAGCATCCCGCCGGAACGTGTGAATTAAGCGATAAACCTTTATAAAGGTTTCCTGCATCACATCGTCAGCATCAGCGTGGTTCTTGGTAATCTGCACGGCGAGGCGGTACACCATCCGTTTATATCTTTCCACCAATGGTGCTAATGCTGTCTCGTCGCCTTCACACAGATCGGCAATGAGCAAAGCTTCCGTTCTATCCACCGAACTTTCTCCTCAAGATTTCTAACTGATTCATGGGTTAGACAACACTTTTTCAAAAACCGTTCAAAAAATTTTGGTTCTCGGTTTTCAGTATATTTTGACAAGCGCACTTTCCATTGCATTATAGCATTAATGCTGAAATAGTGTAAAGAAAAAAATGGTTTTCAGCAGATGCTGTCTTTTTCTGAAAGCTGAAAGCCGATGGCTGAATGCCACACCACAAAAAAGGGCAGCGCATTAAAAATACGCTGCCCTTAGTTATCGAAATAGCCTCGATCTTACTCTTTACCCTTAGTTGTAAAGGTTACACTAACTTCAGTTTCGTTACCGGCAGCATCAGAGACTTTACCTGCGATAACATAGGTAGTTTCGTTGCCGATCTCTTTGCCCTTGACGAGCTCGAGTGTGCCTGTGGTGCCTTCGACTTTGCCGAGCCAACCAACATCGTCGCCGCCTTCAGTCTGCAGTGCAATGTTACCAGAGACCTCTTCACTGAAGGTAACTTCGATCATCGCGTCACCGTTGATCGCTTCAGGATCAACATCTTCGTCGCCGTCTGAGACGGTTCCGCCAGTGACTGTCGGAGCTGTGTTATCAGCGGCAGCGACTGTGTAGCTAAGGGAAGTGCTACCGTCACCATTTGTCCAGCTGATAGCAAGCGTGAGTGCACCTTCTGTGAATGGGCCGGTAATTGTACGCGTTTTACCACCACCTGCAACGGTACCCGCACTTGACGTTACATCGCCGGGGTCGCTGCTAAAGGTAAGTGTGATGGAAGCATTCGCGGCAATCTCAGAGCCGCCTGCTGGTGCTGCTGACGAGAATTCAGCTGCTGCGACTTCGTCTTCTGTGTCATCTTCACCGCCGCAACCAACTATAAGCGAGAGAGCAAACAGTGCTGCCAATACTAAAGCGAAGGTTCTAAACATTTTTGCCATTAGAGTTAACTCCTTAAATTGTAAGTTTATCAAAATACACCCTTCGGAGAGGGCGTCCTAAAACTTTCGGTCCTTTCCATGGACACTTAGGAAATTGTGCCTTAGGAAATTCCTGGTCCCGCTGTTGGTGTTGAGTGTACAATTCAACACCATCTGGAACCCACGATCATATTCTCGTTAAGTCAAGTAACGTAGGGCTATTTCGTTTGTTGTTCTCGCCGATGTACGTCAAGAACAAACCGACACGTTGAGAACAGAATTTCGCGAGGACAGTTAACCGTAAAAAAATTCCATTGGAATGTTAAATGCCTCGCCCGAAAGTCAATATCTAAACGAGTACCTTAAAGTTTAGCAAAAATTGCAAACTTTGTAAAGATAAAATACGGATTTTCCCGAAATTATACAAAAATTAGTCTCTTTTGTCAAGAGAAACTTCATTATTACGCAAATTTTACCTTAAATCTAAACGTTGTCAAGAAAAAAAAAGATACACGCTTATGACAATCAAGTTTAAGGACGTATATAGTATACCACAAATCCCGAAAAAAAGCAATAAATATTTTAATGGCTGTCGGCTGTCAGCAGTCAGCCATCAGCAAAGAGGAGTTAGATTCAGCCAACAATTTTCGGTAATCCCAACGGTTTTAACTGACTGCTACTCCGCCTCAAACAGCCCCATCTGTTCACTGTCGGTACCGCTTGCGTACGTCTCAAGATGTTCTGGGTGTGTCAGGACATCGACGACCTTATCAACCTCAGTGGGTGCGAACGGAAACGCACCGGTCCTGATGAGTTCCCGCGGCCCCTCGCTCAGTGGGGACTGTGTATCCCACCGACACGCGAGCACGGCTCTGTCCTGACGCTGGGCATACCGCGCCGTATGCATCGCTCCACCCGTTTTCGGTGCTTCGACGATGATTGTCGCCATAGAAAGCCCACTAATAATACGGTTCCGTTGAATCAGATTGCCCGGTGACGGTGTTGTCGGGAATGGGTGTTCCGAAAACAGACAACCGTGCTCATAGACCTTCATCGCGAGTGGGTTGTTCTGCGCTGGATAGATCGCAGACAAATCTGTGCCGATGACCCCGACAGTTTTTCCCATCCCCGCCAACGCGCCGGAATGCGCATACGTATCAATTCCGGCAGCGAGTCCACTGACAACCGTGAACCCAGCAAGTACAAGCTGCGTCGCCAGCGAGAGCGTCAACTGAATTCCTTCAATACTCGGTGCCTTGCTTCCGACAATCGCCACGCATCGTTCGTCGAGTTCAGCTAATGTACCGACGCTGCACAAGATGCTCGGTGCGTCGGGGAGCTCCTTCAGTTGTGACGGGTAGCAGGTATCTTCGGGACACATCACCTGGACTTCCTGAGCTTTGAGTGCGTCGAGTCTTTCGCGAAACGTTGGAAAATTACCCGATACCGTGAGTATCCGTGAGGCGAGCACTGGGTTGAAGGAGGGCAACCGCGCAATTTCGGGGAGTTCTGCTTCAAAGATCGCCTGCGCACTCCCGAAACGTGTTATTAAGCGTCTGATCCGCACACTGCCAAGCCCTTCAACGGAAGCGAGGGCTAACCAGTATTCGAGAGGCGTTTTTTTTTCTGAGTCGGTCATGCTAATTATATATAAGGTATATAAGCGAGTTACTTAAAAGTGAATGGGATACTTGATACAGTCTGACATACTCTGCCGAATGAATTACGGCAGGTTCTTTTGTTCCTTTTAGGAACATTCCTCGTGTCTAAGACGAGGCAACACGGACTTCAAGCTTAAAGCCCAAGGGCGGTGTCATGCGGGAAAAACCCATTTCCGCCACTACGGGGACACCGAAGTGACCCAGATACTTTTCTCTGATATTGATCGCACCTACACCATCGCGGTGATACTTGAAACCACATTTGCAGGTATAGTTTCGGTTGTTAGGTTTCTTGCGGTTGCAACATTTCGGGCACGTTTGAGAGGTATAGGATTCGTCAATGACTTTGACTTTGATACCTAACGCTTTCGCTTTATAGGTTATCAACTCCGCAATCTTACCAAAAGCCCATTGGTGGAGTTTTTGGTTCGCCTTTTTGCTGTAGTCTATGGTGTTTCGAATACCTGTAAGGTCTCCAAGCACAATTGTGCCAATACCTTTCGCTTGGCAGTATTTGACGAACTTGGTAGTCTGTTTGTGGAGCGCGTCTTTGATTTGGTTATCAATCTTTCTAATACGCTTCCACTTCCGACGTGTGAGTCTCCACCAGCGTTTAGAATGGCGTTTACACCGACTGATCGTCTGACTGAACTCGGCAAGCACTTTGTTTCTATAGCGGTATAGTGAGCGGATATACCGTCCATTGTAGATATGAGTAGCTTGCCCATCGTGAGAGACAATCGGGTGTATTTCGCCTATATCAACGCCTACAACTTCTTTACCTGTTTCGGTTGTTTCGGTCGCGTATTTATACGAGAAATGGAGCGTCCATTGACCGTAGTTATAGCACAAATCAATCGTTGCGATATGTGCTGCTTTAGACATATCAAAGTTGTTTGGCAAAGGTATCTCTATTTTCGGTTGACCTTCTGCCATAGAGAGTTCAACGCGTTTACCAAAAGGACTGTTTCCTTCTACAAATCGGATAGCCGCCTTTTTCCAACGTGTCGTCATATAGTTTTTGCGTCTGTTAGGAGGTTTCGGTTTCTGAATACCACCGCTCTTTTTCAAGGCGGAATAGGATTTCCAAGACTTGAAGTAACGCTCCCGAACCGCTTGCCTACTCTGTGAATGCAAGAGTGGATTAGATAGTTTTCGGTCTATCCAGCCTTCGCAGTCTTTACCGAAATAGAAGTCTCTGTGAGCATGAGAATACCCACGGTGCCATTGGTACATATTCATTTGATAGCAACAGTCGTTCCAAACAACAGCAGACGCAGCAGTGGCTTCAGAGAATATCGGTTGTGCTTCTATTTTCAGGGTTTGGGTGCGGTAGAAACTTGGCATTTAGACACCCTTTTGGCTCTCAATATATCTCTTGAGGGGTTCAAGTGTAACACCACCTGTTGTCGCAACAAACTTACCACGTGTCCACAATGTAGGGAGCCGTTTCTCTAATTCCGGGAACTCTTGACGAAGCAACCTTGAGGTTACACCTTTCATGTATTTTACGCCTTGAGCAACAGATTTAGTTGGCGGTATTGATACCAAAACGTGAACATGGTCAGGCATAGCCTCTAACGCACGGACAACGTAAATATCAGGATTTTGGTATTCTAATAATATCTCTTTGAGGCGTTCCTGCATTTCAGGTGATAGCACAGAGCGTCTATATTTGACACACCAAACAATGTGATATTCACAACCGAAAACTGTTTTACCATTAGAAACATATTGGTGTTCGGGAGTATCTAACTTGATTTCCATTTTCTAACTCCATTATTAAGTTTCTAATAATATTATACTACATTTTGATAGGTCTCTCAAATCTTTTTTTAACATAGACCCATGGTCTAATTCAATAGGGCGGTGTCTACATCCCCCGAATGAATTGCGGGGGGTTTGACACCGAAATATGATAACACAAATGCGGGTAGATGTCAAATTAGTTGTCAGCCATCAGGGGTCAGCAGTCAGTATGCTGTCTACTTTCTTTGCTGAAGGTTTCCGATGGCTGATGGTTGTCGGCTAAAAAAATCAATTGACTTGCGCCTTTCTTTTCATTAAGGTATACTATAAGAGCAGACACTCTCACGAGGAGACAAAAATGGAAAACACCCGTATACGCCTGCTCTCGACGAACGAACTCAGTCGGCACTATGGCGGGGTCATCGCATTGTCCGGAGTGACGATGGCGGTGCACCCTGGACAAATTTTCAGCCTAATCGGACCCAACGGTGCTGGGAAAACAACGCTCTTTAACTGCGTCACTGGATTGGATAAACCGACACTCGGAGATGTCCAATTCTTAGGCGAACCGATCACCGGATTCCGACCCGACGAGGTCACGGTGCTCGGTATCAGTAGAACTTTCCAGAATATACGACTCTTCGCCGAGTTGACCGTCCTTGATAACGTCAAGATCGGTCGGCACCCGCGTACGAAAAGCACATTTATCGGTGCAGTTTTTCACACCGGACCGCAGAGAAGCGAAGAAGCAGCCATCACCGCACGCGCACACGAAATGCTGGAATTCGTCGGATTGGACGACATCAGCGACCAGACAGCTGGCAACCTCTCCTACGGGGATCAGCGACGCGTCGAAATCGCCAGAGCGTTGGCGACAGAACCCAGACTCCTACTCCTTGACGAACCCGCCGCCGGAATGAACCCACAGGAGACACAAGAACTCATTGATCTCATCTATGCGATACGCGAACAAGGTGTCACCGTGCTCCTCATTGAACACGATGTGAAACTCGTGATGCAAATCTCTGATTGGGTTACAGTCCTTGACCACGGCGAAAAGATCAGTGAGGGTGAACCGGCAGATGTGCAAAACGATGAACGCGTCATTGAGGCGTATTTAGGAACAGCGGAGGAGTAGTTAGCAGTGCTTGAACTCAGAGACATTCACACCTACTACGGCAACATCCGAGCCGTACGCGGCATCTCCATCACCGTCAACAGCGGTGAAATGGTCTGCCTCATCGGGGCAAACGGTGCTGGAAAATCGACGACCCTGATGACGACTTCCGGTATCCATACACCCGTCGAAGGCAGTATCCATTTCGAGGACCGGGACATCACATATACCTCCGCAGAAGAGCGGGTCGAACTCGGTATCTCCCAAGTGCCGGAGGGACGGCTCATCTTCTCGGATATGACCGTCCTCGAAAACATTGAACTCGGTGCTTACTCGCGAAACGATAAGCAGGGCATCAAAGAAGATATTGACAAAATCTTCCAATTCTTCCCGGTCCTCCAAGAACGACAGAAACAGCGTGGTGGTAGCCTCAGCGGCGGTGAACAACAGATGTTGGCAATCGGACGCGCACTCATGTCGCATCCACGGCTGCTTTTGCTTGATGAGCCCTCCTTAGGGCTTGCACCTCTTATCGTTAAACAGATTTTCGAGATCATCCAGCAGATCAACGCCGACGGCACGACGATCCTCCTCGTCGAACAGAACGCGCAAATCGCGTTGCAAGTGACCGACAGAGGCTACGTCATGGAGACCGGCGAAATTACAATCGAAGGCACCTCTGCCGACCTCTTAGCCGATGAACGCGTACGGCAGGCTTACCTCGGAGAATAATTGCCATGTATCCAACAATCGTTGATTTCGGTTTCGTCGGCATCCATAGCTACGGACTGATGTTAGCGACTGCCTTTATTACATCTGTCTTTGTCATGCAACACGAACTGAAACGGCGCGGTTTTGTGCCAGATGTCGCAGCAACTATCGTCGTTGCAGCGGCTATCGGTGGAATTATCGGTGCGAAAATTTATGCTGCGCTCTTAGACGGCAGGATCACACTCACCGAACTTTTTTCAACGAGCGGATTGGTCTGGTACGGTGGCTTCATCGGCGGCTGTTTCGGTGTCCTCATCGTCGTCATCCGTTCCCCGAATCCGACACTCGCCACCATTGATATTATTGGTCCGACGCTCCTCCTCGGCTATGGGATTGGTCGTATCGGTTGTTTCTTGGCTGGCGATGGCGACTATGGACCGCCGTCCGATCTCCCTTGGGCGATGGCGTTCCCGAACGGCACTGTCCCGACAGATGTCCCTGTCCATCCGACACCTATCTATGAGACGCTCATATCCGTTACATTTTTCGGTATCCTCTGGTCGCAGCGCCGCAAGTTGGAGGACATCCCCGGCGTATTGTTCGGTGTGAGTCTAATCCTATTAGGTGTGGAACGATTTTTGCGGAGTTCTGGCGTATCACACCACGCGTATTGGGATGGATGACAGGGGCGCAGCTTTTCAGTATTGTCGCATTCATCGTTGGCATCGTTTTGATTTTCTGGGCGCGTTCCCGTCCGCCTGTTGAGGCAGTGGCAGAAACCGTTGCAGCGGAACCCGCAAAACAGGCATCGCCATCCGGCAAACGCCGCAGAAGAAGATAGTTAGCGGTCAGTCATCAGTCGTCAGTAAAAGTAGTGTTTTTGATAGGGCGTTCCCTTGATAAAATCAAACGCTTCTTTACTGATTACTGAAGGGTTCCTATTGCCGATTGATATTCTTGCTGACAGCCGACAGCCATTATATATATACCTTATATAAAGAGAGGAACCCGAAGAAACGTGCAAACAAAACGGATCTGCCTCTGGTCGGGACCACGGAACGTCTCCACTGCACTCATGTACGCCTTTGCACAACGCAGCGATACGCAGGTCATTGACGAACCGCTCTACGCACATTACCTCTACACAAAATACGGCGCAGACGCTGCCGAAAGCACACATCCGGTTCCCGCTGAAGTCATAGCATCGATGGCAACAGACGCAACGGAAGTGGTCCGTGATGTCATCCTCGGTCCCTGCGATAAACCTGTGCTGTTCATGAAACAGATGGCGCACCATCTCATCGAGATAGATCTCGGCTTCCTCGAACAGACCATAAACATCTTTCTCATCCGTGACCCGAAAGAGATGCTTCCGTCCCTTACGAAGGTCATCGGCACCCCAACGCTCGCTGACACCGGATTCAAAACACAGCACGATCTGCTCATCTCGTTGCGTGCTGCCGGACAATCGCCGCCGATCCTTGATGCGCGATTGCTTTTAGAGGACCCGCGGAGTGTCTTGTGCCAGCTCTGTGAACGGCTCGGTTTACGTTTTGAAGCATCAATGCTGTCGTGGGAGGCGGGTGGTAATCCTGCGGACGGGGTCTGGGCACCGTATTGGTATGGCAACGTACATCGAAGTACGGGATTCGCGCCCTACCGTCCAAAATCAGAACCGTTTCCTATGGAGTTAGAAAAGGTGTTAGCAGCGTGTTCGCCGCATTATAAAGTCCTCTACCGCGATGCAATTCGTCCGAACCTACGGTGCTGACAACTCGCTTCTACCGATCCTCGTCCCCGATTAAATTGCCAAGCTGCTTGAAGAGCTGATCCATCTCCGCGCCATTCTTCTCGCTCGCGTTGCGGATCTGCTGCAAGACCTCTTTCACTGTCAATTGTTCCTCACCGTTTGCTGCCTTCTCACCGTTCATCGGTAGCCCCAACACCAAGTAATTCAACGCCTCGTCAAATGTCTTCGCCTCCACGGCTGCAAGTTCATTCGCGCCTGTTTTCAAGACCACCATCTCTAATTTCGGACGCCGCGCCTTGTCCGCATCGGCTTCCGCTTTCTCACCCTTCTTCGGTTTCGGTTTCTTCGCTTGCAGATAGATCGCCTCAAGGTAAAAGAGCGCGTCTTCAACAGGGATAATCAACAGATTCCCGCGAATCACATCGTTCGTTTCTCGCCAACCGCGCTGCAGATCTCCGATTTTTTTATTAATGTCATCCTCGACCTGTGTGGGACCCGCGATGCCTGCGTTCTCCGGTAGCACATAAACGATACGTTCACCGTAGTGCGGCGGATCGCAGCGTGTGACCATCCACGCCTTCAACTGTTTCTCTCGATCTCGCGGCGCGAATGGAATGACGTTGACAAATTCGATCTTCTCCTCACCGGGCAGTTGAAGCATGGTGTAGTACGGCATCATCTCCTGATCCGGATCCGCGGAATAGTATGTTTCTTTCGGGATCGACCAACGGCTTGTTTTGTCAAAAAAACCGCTCGCCTGCTGGTAATAATCGCCATAGAGTTGCGCTTGGATCCGCGTCAGATAGTCGGGATACCGCAGATGCGCTGGCAAACCCTCCGGCATTTCGGATAGCGATTTGAAGAGGTCTGGGAACGCTTTTTGATACGCCTGCATTACCGCTTCATCTTCCTTGACAGCATAAAAATTGACCGCGCCGGTGTAAGCATCAACAACCGCGACACCTGAGTTACGAATGTAGTTGAACTCATCAAAATCCGGCTCGTCATACGGTTCAGTGTCCCGCAGTTGCGTCCGATCGTCGATATACATTTGCGAATTCGGGTGGTATCGGCTCGTCACGTAGAAGTCGATGATCCAATATAATTTTCCGGCATTAATCACGATGTACGGGTCGGGGTCGTAGTTAAGAAAAGGCGCGATGTGAGAGACGCGGTCCCAGACGAGCCGTTTGTCGCGTCGGGTTCCGATTTTCCGTCGGAACATGATTCGGCTTTCTGGTGTCAATTTCTCTGAGATGAGTATCGGGAAGAAATCGAATCGGAGTGCGAAACAGAGGCGGCGGAACCAACCGCCTAACGGGACACCTCCGTCACCGTCATAGACGTGCTGCTTCCATTCTGGTATTTCGGCACCTGCGGCATCGTCGGCACTTTCGGGCGGCGCACTACGGTCACCACCGGTCGCAGCTCGGTCGGTTTTGACAATCATGTAGTTTCGGATCATCTCACCGTAGTAAATCTGTGGATATTCGACATCCAGTTCACTGTAGTCGCTGTTGAGCGGTGTATCCTTGACCCAGAGTTTCGGCAAACCTTCGCCGACGAATTCGTTCACGGGCGCGACACAGACACCGTAACCATAGACAAACGTGCCGAGATCAGTTTTCAACCGGTCCCAGCCTGTAATATCGGGTTCCGGGTCAATCTCGCGGGCGGCTATCAGGACTTGTCGATATTCACCGTTGACGGTGTACCGGTCCACATCGGTGTACGGATGGAAGTTGTAGTGCGGTTTAATCTGTTGCTCACGGAGTGCCTCGTGAAGTACACGTCGGTCCCAGATTTGGATGTTCTTTTTAATCGCCTCGTTTTCTGTGATCATCTCCAATGCTGCGACACCCGGTTCGTACGCCACGCTGACGATCTTATCGAGTTCAAAGGCACGGCGCGTCTCCTCAATGTGTCGCTGGAGGTACGGCCTCTCTCGCGTAATCGGCTCTACGCGCATCCGCGCCACGTGGAGACCTAACGGGTAGATGTGAATCAGCAACACGTAACTCAATACCCAAACACCTGCGGTCACGTACCACAGCAACCGTCGCCGCCAGAAAACGTTAAACACGATAACCACTGCAACGCCTATCAGCACGCCACAATAAATCTTCGTCGCACCCGCAAGGTGAAAGTCTACATAAAACATGCCGTGGAGCGTCCGCAGCCCCTCTGTCAACGGTTTTGAGTAAACCTTGTCCCACAAATTCACATAACTCCCCCAGCCACTGACGAGTAGCAACAACAGCCACAGCACTGTCCCGTGGAAGATAATATGCCGTTTCACACGCGACATCGTGTGCGCATCCCGACGGTAGTAGAAATTATACAGCAATCCGACAACGATGCACGTCACCCACAGCAAGACTTGTATCCAGAGGCTCATCCATCTGTGCATCGGGTAACTGAACAGATAGAAATTCCGGTCTTTCTCAAAGTGAAGTCCATCTTCCGCGGGTACCGCCGCTGTCGCCGGTTCACCGTTCGGGTTTTCCACTCCCGTTTCGGCTGCGACCGCTGCGACAGCTTTCTCGGGTTGATGCAGATACCGGAGTGCCATGTCGTCGAGCAGGAGCATCGGTGTCGCCATCAGCAGCCCCAGCACGATGGTGATGCCGATAACCGTTCGATGGAAAGAGAACGTCCGGGTATGCGTCCAGCGTCGAAACTCACGCGATTCTGGACACAGCATATTCGCAATCGCTGCGTTGATGTTCATGAAACCTGCCGCAACGATGAAGCAGAGCGCGAAGAACCCCCAGCGAATCTTGTGGAGTCCCCAGAACACGTTGGCGTAACCGAGGTTTTCGTACCAGAGATGCTCTGTATAGAGCCACGCCAACGGGTAAAAAGTGCTAATCCCGATGAGACCGCTCAAACCCCAGAGGAGGTATGCTTGCAGTTTGTTGTACCGATCCCGCCGGTAGTAGTTACCGCGTCGGTACCGCAAGATACCCCAGATGAAGGTAACACTCACGAGGAGCGCGCTAAGCACTAATTGTGCGATTGCGAGATTCGCTGTCATAATGGGAAAGCCTCCTATATACATTAATTATAGCACAGTTCTGTCGCATTGCGCAAATTGGTTATTCGTTATCAGTTGTCAGTCAAATCTCCGTATTCTGACTGAAAGAGTTGACAAAAACCACATTGACCGTACAATTCCCACTGAAGGCTGACAGCCATAAAAAAGTATTTGACAATAAAACGCTTTTGTTGTACAATTAAAAATGGTGTCAAATTTGACCTGATGACAGTCACAATTTTTTTTGTAACCTTTTATGTACTAACGGTGTTAAGTAGAATACGGAGGAATACATACCGACGTGCCGATACCAGAAATCGGCGACCCGGAAAGTGTAAGGCTCCATTCCCAAAAATTTTTAAAAAAATTTGACAAAAAACGCAACTAAAGGTATAATTAACTTATGTTTAAGCGGAAGGACGCAAAATTGCATAGATTTTGCCGATTTTCGTATAAACTTCGCACCAAACACAAAGTTTTTCTTGAAGAAAATCTTGACATCATATAACTGATGTGGTATAATATAATACATAAGAGATTCAAGTTGTTGGACAAACACTCCAAGTCCAAAACCCTCTTACAAGATATTGCAGGAAGGATAGGGTACGAAAACCGCTTATATTGGTAGGAGCGAGTTTTACTCGCGATTGTAAAAACGAGTTTCACTCACGACCTGAACAACAAGGCGGACAATCCGAACCCACAGCGGCGCGAATACCGGTGACGGAAACCACCTAAACGCACCGCACACAAAAAATAGTTGACACACTTCCGTAACTATTTTACAATCTACAACGTTTATATAGGTGGTTTGGCTATTTTTGTTAGAATCCATAACACAAACATAACACCCAAACCCAACATTATTTAAGGTTAGTTCAGAATAGATTTCATCCCTGAATCTGTTCTTGATATTTCGATTTTGATGGGAACCCCGCTACAACTGCATTCCTGCTGGTTAGAGTGGGAACTTCCACAGCGGCGTTCCCAAATGAGAAATTAATTGTTTTTGTTTTTTAAGGAGGAGAATACGTAACGGTTTTGTCAATGAAATTGGCATTTTCCTTACCAAGTTTAGTTGTTTTATTTCGATTGGTCTTCTGCAGGCGGGATGGGAGACCTGCAAGTAAATGATCTCGTTATTACTGAAATCATGTAGGGCATTCATAAGGCTACCGCAGGTACAGCAACCGACCACCAGTGGATTGAGGTTTACAATAACACTGGTCAGGAAATTTCGATAGCTGCTCTTGCTGGTGCCGATTTTGTGTTTAAAGGTAATCGACCGACACCTAATATTGAAGATAAACGTCCTTTCCAGATTGCTGCACCTCGAGGTCGCGACGAGACCAACCTACCAAATTCTGCGTAGTGAAACCCGATATGGTAAATTCACGAAATTTAACACGAAATTGATCGCAGGTCAAGGTGCCACGAGTGAGCGTACGGCTTACGAGTCTGCCGATACATCTGCGAAACCCAATGTCGTCTACTACCAGATCCAAGATGGCTCCTTAGGGGTCAGGTCTCCACCTTGACGACCACGCACCTGAGAGGTAATGTCACGGCAGCTGGCAAGTTGATCGCAATTTGAGGCGAACTGAAATCACAAGATTAACTCAGGGATATTCTAACTAACCTACCCCAACCCGCAGGCGGCGGACTTTGGTTCATCGCCTGCGGGTTTTTATGGGTGTCGGTTTCAGTAATCCCCTTGACTTCTCCCCAAAAATCTGCTATACTAAAGATAGACAACAAACCCATAAATGGAGGACTCTATGAAAACGTATATAGCAATGTTATTATTAATACTCACGCTGCCGTTCATCCTACACGCGGGGCCTGACTACACCATCACGAACAAACATCGCGTCATCGAAGAAGTATCTCTAAACGAGAACCGCGTCCTGATTGGTACGCAACTCTCACGTCTCAATTTCACGACGCTCAACGGCGATAGATACACCTTAGACACCCTCACCGAACAGGGTCCCGTAGTCTTCGTATTCCTCGCAACCGAATGTCCCGTCGCCCAACGCTACACGATGCGCCTGAAACGGCTACACACCGAATTCACAACAGAAAAGCAGACCACCTTCGTCGCAGTCTACGCCAACGAAAACGATGCCGTTGCGGATGTCGAGGCTTATGTCGCCAAGGCAGCATACACGTTCCCGATCGTCAAAGATACAGACGGTCGCCTTGCACGCAGCCTCGGTGCGACGATGACTCCGCAAGCCGTCGTCATTGACACAACCGGTACGCTCCGCTACCGCGGTCCCATTGACGATAACCGCTACGAGACCCGCGTCAAACACCACTACCTACACGACGCGCTCCTTTCTACACACGCTGGGGACCCTGTTCCTGTAGAAGAGACACCAGCGTTCGGCTGCACGCTCCATCTCTCGGACTCGGCGTTCCCCGCTGAGGTCACCTATAGCCAACACATCGCGCCGATACTCCAAAAAAATTGCCAGACGTGTCATCGGCACGGCGAAGTTGCCCCCTTCACACTCATCGACTACAGCGACGCGAAGGCGTGGGCAACCGAGATCGCTGAATACACACAGGCGCGTCTCATGCCGCCGTGGAAACCCGCAATCGGCTATGGACACTTCAAGAACGAGCGGCAGCTCACAGACACCGAAATCGAGATGATCGCGCATTGGGTAGACGCAGGCGCGCCTTCCGGCGACCTCAACGCCGTCCCACCTGCTCCCAAATTCCATGACGGTTGGGCACTCGGTGAACCCGACTGGATTGCTGAAATGCCTGTCGAATATGAGATCGAACCCGAAGGCGAAGACGAATATCGGCAGTTCATCATACCCACGAACTTCGAGACGGATATGTACGTCCAAGCCGTTGATGTGCAGCCCGGTAACCGGAAGACTGTCCACCACGTCATCGCCTACTTGGATGTCAACGGTGAAGCGCGCGAACTCGACGCACAGGACCCAAAACCCGGCTATGTCACAGAAGGCACAGGTCCCGGATTTGATACAATTGGCACCGTCGGCGGTTGGGCGCCGGGTGTTACACCGCTCGTCTTACCGGAGGGTGTCGGCTATCTCTTACCGAAAGGCGCAGATATCGTCATGCAGGTACATTATTACCGCACCGGACACGTCGAATACGACCGCTCACGGTTAGGGCTCTATTTCTCCGAGACACCTGACACCGCGAAACTCCACATCGGTGAAGCCATCAACTCCGACTTTGTCATCCCACCCGACGCAGCGTGGCATGAGGTATTAGCCTCTCGGAAAATCAAGGAAGATGTCTATCTCTTAGCGACGATGCCGCACATGCATCTTCTCGGACGCGATATGCGACTCATCGCGACGACTCCAACAGGCGAAGCGCACGACTTGATATGGATCCAAGATTGGGATTTCAATTGGCAGGATGTTTATCACTATCGTGAACCGTTATTTTTACCGGCGGGGACGCGTGTGAAGCTCGTCGCGCATTTTGACAATTCGGCAGAGAACCCAGCAAATCCGCACGACCCACCGATCCCTGTCGGCTGGGGCGAAAAAACAACAGATGAGATGTGTATCGGGTTCTTGTATTACGTAAAAGCGAGCGAATTTTCGCCGCCTGCATCTCAATAAGGTATCCCAATAAGGTAGGCGCGGTTTCAAACCGCGCCCACTGACAACTGAGTACTGATAACTGACAACTATCTCACAACAAAGACGCAACCGTAACGTCCGCCAAACACTCCCGCTGCGATGCCCCCAGCCTATCTAACACGCGCGCCCCTGTCTCAGACGATAGACCCTCCACAAAATGTGCCGTCATCTCACGTTCAACTGCTGCAACGATCTGATCCAACGTAATCTCTGTCAATGCCCGCGCCGGGAAATACCCATCAGTATCCCCTTGAATCTCATAGATTAACCCTGCCGCCTTGAACCGCTCAAAACTCGCCTGCACAACCTCCTCCGAAACACCTGCATACATCGCCACCTGCTCCGTCGTACATGCCCCCTCACCCTTCGCGAACCGCTCCGCCACAACAAGGAACAGCGCGATAACGCCTACACTGTTCAGATAACCGTTGCTACTCTGTCGCAGCTTCCGATGCGCGGTCCTCCGCGAGCCTAAATGCTGAAATGCATGCGAGACCTCCACACCGAGCAAGATGATCACCCAAGTCGCATACGTCCAGATCGCGAGGATGATCAGCATCGCCAATGCGCCGTAGATGTTGCTATAATTCTTCCACACCAGTTCAAAATAACGTCCAAACGCGAGCCGCGCAGTCTGGAACAGTGTCCCTGCCACGAGCGTTCCGAGCAGTGCCGCGCGCCACTTCACGTCAGTATTCGGCATCGCAATGTACATCAGGAAAAAGAGGCAGTAGACCAGCATTGATGGGAACACGTGTGCAAACACCCAATGCTGCGCTGTTGAAAAAAAGAAGAAAATAAGCAGCGGTCCCACCGTTAGCAACGTATAGAAGACGGCGTACTTCTGGAACGCTCGTATCACTGGCAACCGCCGCCGCGCACCCCAGATGTCATTAATATGTCGCTCGACAGACATAAACAGCATCGTCGAGACGAGGAGGAACAGCAAAAACCCGCCGACACCGAGGCCTCCAAGATTTCTATTGGCAAATGCCGAGAGTTCTGATACAATCTCTTCAGCACCGTAACGCGGTAGGAAATTATCCAGCGCGGCGATCAGGGGTGAATTACCGTCTTCAACTGCACCAAATGTTTTTAACAGGAACAGCGCGACAGCTGACAACGGCACGAGACACAACAACGTGTTAAACGCCAACGCTGACGCTTGCTGCATGCAGTTGTGTTCCCGGAATTGATGCCAGACGTTTGCACCCAGACGCGCCACTAACATCCGGAAATCGCCGGAAGGATTCCTATATTTATCCGCAAGGTTGTTCATAATAGTAGTACTGACGACTGATAACTCTTCTTCTGACAACTGAAAGATTTTTCGCAGAAAAATCGTACTAACGACTGATAGCTATTCCTATGCCAGACTCGCAACCGGATCTGATTTCACGTATAAAACTCAGACTCAGACAAAACTCGTTCTTATCTTACCTCATCGGGTGCCCGTATCCCGCACCGCGCTGGAACCGATGTGTCAAACGGCTCCTCCACCAACTCGGTCCTGACACAAATGTCTTAGATCTCGGTGCCGGGAACAGGCGGCGCGCCCCGAACGTCATCAACCTTGAGATCGAAGCGACCCCGGAAGTTGACATCATCGCGGACGGGCATCTTTTACCCTTCAAAGACGATACCTTTGATGCCGTGATCTCTGAAGCCGTGCTGGAGCATGTTCATTCCCCGGACATCGTTGTCTCGGAGATCTATCGGGTCCTGAAGCCCGGCGGCTATATCAGCATCGCGGTACCCTTTCTACAAGGCTACCACGCCTCCCCGCACGATTACCAGCGGTGGACAGCATCTGGTATTCTGCAACTGTGTGCCGCCTTCACCGAAATCGAGAGCGGCGCGTGTGCAGGTCCCACGACCGCTTTACATTGGATCTTCCGAGAATACGTCGGGCTTCTTTGTTCTTTTGGGAGTCTTCTCGTCGCGAAGGCGGTTTCACTGCTTATCGGATGGTTAACATTTCCATTTCTACTCTTAGATGCCTTGTTATCCCGACACAAGGATGCCCATATCTTGGCATCAGCCGTCTATTTTTTCGGGAAAAAGGAATAATCGGTAATCAGTTTTCAACCGCGTCCTTCATGGAGAACAACCGCCTCCGACATCGCTGGCGAGGGTTTTAACCTCGCCCGAGAACCGATCCCATTTCTTCCGTCTGTCCTTCATATCCATATTATATAGCATTTTGTGATGCGGTGTCAAAAAAAATATGGCTGTAGACAATCAACTCTTGAGGGGGATTCGAGGTTCACAAAAAAAACGGCGAGGGTTTTAACCTCGCCAGCAAAAAAGTAGACTATAGATGAAAAGACTAATAACTATATTACCGCAATGTAATCTTATCCTTCTCTGCTCTCTCAAGCAGGCTTCGGACAATTTGTAATGTCAATTTAGAGAGTTTTTCCGAAAACTCGGCATCTGTGAGCGTTCGATATCGTGAAGGTTGTGATCTCGTAAGCCGTTCATTCGCAATTGCCAACGCACTTGACACGAGCGGCATAGGCACTTCGAGCAGTGCCGACGCAGGTGCGCCATTTTCTTGAGGCGCAGGAATGGGTATCGCTCCCGCCGTATCGCCTGCTAAAAAACTTTCGCGCCGCGAATTGATTTCGGCTAATACTTGCTGCGAGGCAATTTGGTGTGCAAACTTTTTTGAGCCGGGGACGGGTTCCGGTGTCTCATGGACGTGGTCCCCGTAAGACACGGTCACCTGCCAGCGCGGTGCATCCGCCGGTCCCTGCTGTGACTCTGTATATGTCGGTTGCTGCAATCCCCGTTCTTGGCAATATTGAATCAACAGTCCTTTGTAATTTTCTGAAGCCTCGTCAAGCACCACATCTGCCATATATCTCTCCTTAAAACCTTCTTATCGGGAGCGACCACCACCGCCGCTACCACCGGAACCGCCGCCGCTACCACCGGAACCGCCGCCACTGCCGTTATAATACTGCGGACGCTCACCCGTTCTGCGGGGTTTGACTTTCCGCTGCCGTTTCATTTCAATCCTACGCCGTTTCTCGCTCGGTTTCTCATAGAAACTCCGCTTTTTAATCTCCGTAACAATACCTGCTTTACCGCACATCTTTTTAAAACGTGCCAGGGCGCGATCAAACGCTTCGCCTGAGTCTACACTCACTTCTACTTGAACCATTGCTTTAAGCCTCCATTGGAATTTAAAATTTTGAAAACATTACCTATAAATTGTATCACATTTCAGCGGAGATGTCAAATAATTCTCAACTCAGTCTTGTAGGTTGGGTTGAACGGTATTGAAAGGTCCATGTCGATGTTACAAGGACGACTGAATGCTACAAAGCATCCGATACACACAAGAATATAGTGAAACCCAACTTCACACTGTCAAGCGCACCGATACCTGGCAACAAAAGCGTTGGGTTTCGCGCTGTTTTTGCTTGAAACATCGTGCCTGAAGAAGATTCACCTTTCTGTGCCTTCATAGTTTTGGGGAGACTCTGTTTAACCCAATCTACGATCTGACGGCTGATTGCTGACAGCCGATAACCATTTCCTTGACAATTTATCAACAATCCGCTATACTCATCTCACGAAAAAAGGAGGCGACCCTATCACAGAAATCCTTATCCTCTGCTTCGGGGCATGGCTCACCGGTGTCAGCAAAGCCGGGTTCGGCGGTGGCATCGGTATGGTCGTCGTCCCCATGTTCACGCATTTCCGCAGCGCGCGAAACGTCATCGGACTCATGCTCCTGCTGCTCTTCTCAACGGATGTCTTCTCGCTCCGGCACTACTGGAAACGGTGGCACCGCCAAAGTGTCACGCGGTTGATTCTCGGTTCCGTTCTCGGTATCGTCCTCGCAAGTTTGATTTTAAAAGACATCTCCGACGTTCACCTCAAGAAATCGATCGGTGGCATCGCGTGTTTATTTGCCGTACTGGAATCCTTACGTCCGTACTGGCAGCCTTTGCTTGGTAACTCAGAACATCCGACCGGCACAGCACTCCAATTCAAATTGTGGCAGGGGCTACTTGCTGGACTGCTCGCTGGGGTATTTTCAACACTTGCGCACATGGGTGGACTTGTCGTTGTTATGTATCTCCTCCCGCAACGCTTAAGTAACAACGCCTTCGTCGCGACCACAACCGTTACCTATTTCTCTCTCAACCTCATCAAAATCCCGTTCTATTATCAACTCGATCTTTTCTCTTTCGAGATTTTAGTTGAAGCCGTCGCGCTCCTGCCATTCATCGGACTCGGCGTGCTAACGGGTATCTCGCTAAACAACCGTGTACCGGAGCGTCTCTTTTCAAGGATCGTTTTGTTTTTTCTATTCGCCACAGGCTTGCATCTACTTTTTGGTTGATATATTTCCAAAGATCCTGTATAATACAACCCACAACAAAATAGATGAGGTCGAAAAATAATGAGCTTAAAATGGGGCGTGCTGGGCGCGGGGAGCGTCGCCCAACGTCGAGCGATGCCAGCCATCCAGAAAGCGGACGGCGCGGAACTCCACGCGCTGCTCTCACGCGATACCGAACGCGCAAAACGACTCGCACGCGAACACGGTGCAACCCACGCCTATACCACCGTTGACGCACTTCTCGCAGACGACGCACTCCATGCGATTTACGTCTCAACCCCCGTCCACTTACACTGCAAACAGGTCATCGCCGCAGCCGAACGCGGTCTACACGTGCTTTGCGATAAACCGATGGCACTCACGCCACAGGAATGCAAAGAGATGATCGCTGCCTGCAATGCCAACGACGTACATTTGCAGCTCTGTTTCCTCTTCCGGTTCCACTCTTGTTTCCAGCAGATCCGAGCTTGGGTAGACGAAGGACGTTTCGGGCAAATCGTTCATGGACGCATGCCGTTCCTGAAACAGTACCAACTTGCACCGGATGAATGGCGCGCCCAACCTGAAAAAAGCGGCGGTGGATGCTTCATGGACCTCGGTCCGCACAGCGTGGACCTACTCCGTTATCTCATCGGCGAGGTGAACGCTGTCAGCGCGTTTTATAACAGCGTAACCCAAGGCACCCGTGTTGAAGAAACCGGGGGTATCTTCATACGTTTCGATAACGGCGCGCAAGCCTTCACAGACCTCAGCTTCTCAGTCCCCCAGTGCGACATTGTATTGGAACTCTATGGGACAGAAGGCACTGTTTGGGTTTACAACGACGACGGTTGGAAAATGAAAGCCTACTTCGGAGACGAAAAGCAGTTAATCCCCTCACAATACGAGGATTTGTATCAGTGCCAGTTTGAACATTTCGCAGACTGCGTGCAACAGGGAGCGTCGCCACTCACGACAGGGTTTGATGGGTTGAGGACGAACGAGATTCTCGCCGCTGCCTATCGCGCAGGCGAAACCGGTCAAGTAGAACCGTGTCCCGCTACAGAATAGCCATCAGTCATTGTTCAGCGAGTGCACTACTATTTTCTTCGCTAGCGAGGTTTTCAACCTCGCGCTACAGCGCGCATCCATCCGTGCCAAAATGGCGCAATATACCCAACCTTAATTTTAGAGTGTCAATTTGTCGCAGTTGAAAACCTGCCAAAATGTCACGGCTTCTACGGGAACACTGATGCTCTGGCGGTTTTAGAGATTGGCACGAAAATTGCTAAGATATAGATGAAGACGGTCTCTATTTTTGCCGTCTCATGACAAAGAGGCATTCGAGCCTCTCCTTACAATTTTTTTTACGCCAAACTCAAGGAGGAATTCAACGACATGGCACTTGTACCCCTTGGCGATAGAATTCTCGTCAAACGTTCAGACAACGATGAACAAATGACCAGCGGTGGGATTATCATCCCGGATACCGCAAAAGAAAAACCGCAGGAAGGCGAAGTCGTTGCCGTTGGCAGTGGTAGACTGCTCGACAGCGGTGACCGGCAGCCTGTTGATGTAGCGGTAGGCGACTTGGTACTTTTCGCCAAATACGGCGGAACTGAAGTTACGTATGATAATGCTGAATATCTCATCTTGCGCGAAGATGATATCTTAGCCAAAGTTAACTAGGAAAGGAGTTAAACACATGGCAGCAAAACAACTAGCGTTTGATGAAGAGGCAAGGAGCGCTATTAAACAAGGCGTTGACAAACTCGCGGACGCTGTTAAGGTCACGTTGGGACCCAAAGGCCGCAACGTCGTACTTGATAAGAAATTCGGCGCACCGACGATCACCAAGGATGGTGTTACCGTCGCAAAAGAAGTCGAACTTGAAGATGCTTACGAAAATATGGGCGCGCAGATGGTCAAAGAGGTCTCATCCAAAACCAGCGATGTCGCTGGCGATGGCACCACTACAGCCACCATTCTTGCACAGTCTATCTATCGTGAAGGCTTGAAAAACGTCGCCGCCGGGCATAACCCTATGGCTCTTAAGCGCGGTATTGAAAAAGCCGTCAACGTTGTTGTCGATGAGATCCACAACTTGAGTAAAGAAGTCTCTGAAAAAGCTGAGATTGCACAAGTTGCCGCTATCTCCGCAAATAACGACGACGATATCGGAAATCTTATTGCTGACGCTATGGAAAAAGTCGGCAAAGACGGCGTTATCACCGTAGAGGAAGCCAAAAGCCTTGAAACGACGCTTGATGTCGTTGAAGGGATGCAGTTCGATCGCGGCTATCTTTCACCCTACTTCGTCACAGATGCCGATCGGATGGAAGCCGTTCTTGAAGATGTTGCTATCCTCATCCATGAAAAGAAAATCAGCAGTCTTCAAGACCTTAGACCTTTGCTCGAACTCATCGCACAGCAGGGCAAACCGCTATTGATTATCGCTGAAGATGTCGAAGGCGAAGCGCTCGCAACCGTCGTCGTCAACAAGATTCGCGGCGTACTCCGTTGTGCCGCCGTTAAGGCACCCGGCTACGGTGACCGTCGTAAAGCTATGCTCGAAGACATCGCAGTCTTGACAAACGGACGCGTCATCTCCGAGGACCTCGGTATTAATCTCGAAAACGTTACTCCGAACGACCTCGGCAATGCCAAACGCATCGTTATTGACAAAGACAACACGACTGTTGTTGAAGGCGAAGGCACAACCGAATCGATTCAAGGACGCATCGACCAGATCCGCAGACAGATTGAAGACACAACCTCCGACTACGATCGCGAGAAATTGCAAGAACGCCTCGCGAAACTCGCCGGTGGTGTCGCTGTCATTAACGTCGGTGCCGCAACGGAAGTCGAGATGAAAGAGAAGAAAGCACGCGTTGAAGACGCAATGCACGCCACACGTGCCGCTGTTGAAGAAGGCGTTGTTGTTGGTGGTGGTGTCGCACTCGTGAGATGCCAAGCCGCTCTCGATTCGCTCGAACTCGACGATCCGACCGAAGCCGTTGGTGTCTCCATCGTTACCCGTGCGCTCGAAGATCCGCTCCGTCAAATCGCGAGAAACGCCGGACAAGAAGACTCCGTCGTCATTGCTAAGGTCAAAGACGAGGGTGGGAACGTCGGCTATGATGCACATCAAGATCGTTTCATTGACATGTTTGAAGCTGGCATTCCCGATCCGACCAAAGTCGTACGGGTCGCACTGCAGAACGCAGCCAGTATCGCAGCGTTGATGATTACCACCGAAACGCTCATCGCAGAACTGCCTGAAGCGGAAGCACCGGCACCGCCGATGCCTCCAGGTGGTGACATGTATTAGACCACTGTATCCGAGTCAGTAGGTGCGGTTTTGTTTCGCAGTGAGAATGCTTACATTTGCGATCTGTATTCTAACCGCATCGAACGCTGAGACTGTGGTAGGCGGGGTTCCAAACCCCGCCTTTCCTTTTTAAACGAGGTGTCCGCCGCACCCATGATTACTGACAGAAACCGATGGTTGATTGTTTGCTAAAAACCGATCACATTCCTGAAGTACAGCCGTAACCTCGATAGTATGCATACACGGCGAAGTCCCATCAGATAACGCCTGACACCCATATTCAAATCCTAAATTCAAGCATGGACTACACGGCAGTGCTGAACGGACGACACCCGCATCACGGTTCCAAGGTCCCCATTGGACAGTGTTCGTCGGACCGTGCAACCCGATAACCGGTGTGCCAGTCGCAGCCGCAAGATGCATCGGACCACAGTTACCACTCACCACTAACGCCGCATCCGAAAAGAGTGCAGCAAGCTGATTAACATCTGTCCGCCCCGCAAGTACCACTGTCCGATGCTTCGTCCGCGCCGCAATTTCTTCAGAGACGTTGACCTCATCAGGCGCGCCCGTCAAGACAATCTGTACCCCGTAGCGTGCAATAAGCGTATCTGCTAACGCGACGTAACGTGCTTGGGGCCACCGTCTGCGCGGTTCACCCCGTCTCCCCGCTTCTGGGTGTAGTACCACAAACGGTACGTCCGGCGAAACCTGTTCTTGAACCAAGACTTCGCGCACCCACGTCCGCGCAGCCGGACCGCACCACGCTTCAAGCGTAAATTCCTGTGTTGGGCATTCCAATCGCGTCGCAAGATCCAAGAAATTTCGCACTTCGTGTCGCCCTTGGATGTGTGGCACTGTCTCTGTGAAAAGAAAGTGACGGTACTGCCCTTTTGTCCGAAACCCGATACGTACCGGTGCCCCGCTAATATATGCAAGCAGCGCACTCAACCGGGGCCAATGCTCCAGATCAATTGTCCAATCAAATTGTTCGCGACGCAGCAGCGCAAACAAGCGATGCATCGGCATTCTAAAAGAGATATGCTTGTCGATGTACGGACAGTTTGCCAAATAGTTAAGATTCGTCGGGGAGGCTAACATTGTGAATTCCGCATTAGGGAAGGTGTGCCGTATCGCACGGATCGTCGGAACAGCCAGAATGGTATCACCCAATGCGGAGAGTTGGATGAAGATAATTTTTTTCGGTGTATAAGGTGCCCGAGCACGCCTACAAAATAGACTGAGCATACCACAAAGCGGTATGCCCAAATAACGGTCTAAGTACTGTTGAAAACGGTTGGATTGCATAATAGTTGTCAGTGGGATAGTCTTCAGTTTTCGGTACGATTTTTCTGCGAAAAATCTTTCAGTTGTCAGTAGTTTTCAGTCGTCAGTGCGGTTTTCTACGAAAACCTTTCAGTTTTCGGAAAGAGACTTCAGAATTATCCAAAACCTCTTGTAACTGATAACTGATAACTGATAACTGATAACTAATCCGCATACCCATACAACTCAATCTCCGCGATCTTTGCCAACGCCGTCGTCGGACCTGTGAGATGGTACAGATACCGCCCGCGCCGCCGCTTTCCATCAGAAGTTTCTACATTCTCACGCTTGAGTTTCAGGTTCTCACGCCGCTGTGCCGCATCATCTGTCGTCCCTCGCACCAGCAGTTTAATACCTGTTGTTGTGACTACCTTGTTCAGACGGATGTCAATGACCCGATCCTTATTCGTCCGCCGGTCATAGATCTTCTGCCATTCACCGAGCGAGTCAAACGCTTGCAACTCAAACTCCTCCAGATTCGCGGAATGGATGACGATACGATAAATCGACCGCTTCTCCGGCAGATGGATAATCGCCTCTGATGGGATATCGAGGTCCGTTAGTGCACTGCCGGAACCCTTCTTGCGTTGGGACTGCCCAACAGTTTCAGGTTTACCGTCAATGAGAGCAGGGTCACTGGCTGTTACACCGGGTTGAAGCGTGTAGTTCTCGCTCCACTGTTGCCCGATAACACAACCGGAATATAAGCACGTCAGTCCGAACAGCAGCAATATGTAAATACCGGCTACGTTGAATTTGATACGCATCTTCACCTCCGATTTCGGTTCAATTCCTCAATCTGCTTAATGATGTCCGCTTTTGTCACAGGACGCACGTTAAAATACAGTTTCCGAAAGAACGGCACGAGATCTTCACCCGCCGCTTGACTGAAATAGTAAACGAGAACACTCGTTGGCATCAAGGACTCCAATTGTTGGTGAAGTCCATCCTTTTCCATCAATTCAAAGACTTTAATGTAAAAATCGTTGCCGTAGCGTTCCCACAACTCCGCCACCAGTGTGTACGCGTATCGATACCGCCACTGTGTGAGTGGACTGCTTTCTGTATGACCTCTCCAATTCTCCAGTTGATTCACACCATTGAGATCGACGCGGACATCCGCCTTGAGGCTATCAAGTTTAGGGTGCAATCCACCTTTTGCATACTCCGACTGAATCAGAACAGCGATACCTTCTGAAAACCAGACCGGTATGTAATAGATATTCGTGAACGCGTGTGTCAATTCATGGACCCGCACCCCGTGTTTCTCATACATCTGCATCGGAAAGTCCATCTGTATGCCGCTAATAAACTTCGTATATCGTCCGTTTTGCGTGCCAAAGCGATACTGCGTACTCGTAAATGCTGAGAGTCTATCGCCTCTATAAGCATCGTGCAGCGTTACGTGAATTTTATGTTCCGGGTGAAACCCGAAGAGTTCGCTCATCGCATCATAAAGGCTCTCCATATACAGGAGCGCGCTGTGGGTGAATTCTTTTCGTTCAGGAACCTCATCAAATGCTGGAAGCCCGGGCAAATCTTCAGCAAATTTGAGCGTATAGTGATCGCTCTCACCGAACAATGCATCTTCTCGGATATCAATTGCTGTGTTCGACGGTTTAAGCATCAGGGAACTCGCGTTCCGTTTCTCAAGTAACCGTTTCTCAC
Organism: Candidatus Poribacteria bacterium; assembly: GCA_965208735.1. GTDB lineage: Bacteria > Poribacteria > WGA-4E > WGA-4E > WGA-3G > WGA-3G. The sequence continues at coordinate 466,176 of CBDBPM010000002.1, read as the reverse complement.
GGCGCTGCTGCGCCTCTTTCAGGGCAGTGCAGCTGCTGAAAACGAGTGCTGCAACAAGTAGTATCGGCAGCACGCACCGAAAAGTGGCAACAAAGCGTAATTGACTTCTGTATTTCATGATAAACCTCTTAGAGCGGCACCGCCCTCGATTTATCGCCGATGCGCCGCATGGTAATCTCTTGCTCAATCGTCGGATCGGGCAGCCCTGTCTCAGCGAGGCGACGTTGCAAAAACGTATCCATTTCCGCTTTCAAACGCGCAACGATATCGTCCGCCTCCTCAGCGAGATTGTAGACCTCATCCGGATCCTCTTCAAGATCGTAAAGCTCCAAATCCGGTGTGTTGTAAACGGCAGGTGTGCCACCGGTTTCAACAATCAACTTCCATTTCTGTGTCTGCCACCCGCGCTTTTTCATCCAGCCACACTCCGTAAGATAGACCCCCGCCGTCGTGCCGTCGTGTGCACCGTTCTCCATCAGTCCACGTAGACTTGCCCCTTCCATCTTTTCACGATCTACCACCGCAGGCAGCCCCGCATAATCGAGGAGCGTCGGCGCAATATCGGTGAGACGCACGAGACCATCAAGTCGCTGCCCTGTTGGAACAAGTGCTGGACAGTGAACGATCAACGGCACGTGGCAGTTCGTTTCGTAAAGCCCGTGATGGTCATACCAGAGTTCGTGCTCATCAAGTTCTTCACCGTGATCCGCCGTAATAATCAGGAGTGTCTCTTCAAGCTGCCCAGAATCTTGTAGATACCGAAAAAGCTGCGCGAGGCATGCGTCCATATAGGCGATTGAGGCATCGTATTGCGAATTCACATACTTCCTATCTCGCCAGAGCCGTTTCTTCGCAATGTTTTCGGGATCCGCAGGATCTGGTGTACACATCCACTGTCGGAAATAGTCCGTGAAGGGATCGCAGGCATAAACGGCATCCATACTCCGATTGTTCGGATCGCATTCATCCCCACTATAAAACATCCGTTCAAACGGGAGCGGCGGGTGATACGGTGTATGTGGATCCCAGTAGTGAAGAAAGGCGAACCACGGCTTATCTTGCGACTGCGCAAGGTCTAAAAGTGCCATCGCTGTCTCGTTGACCGCTTCCGCTTTTCGCGCTCTCCGGTAACCGCTCTCCCATTGATAGCCTCGGTACTGACCTTCAGGAAAACCGCGTTGGAACCAGCGACCCAAGTTGTCCGCAGCGACAGTGAAATAGCCCGCTTCGTTCAGCAATTCCGGCGCAGTTTTAACATTTTCCGCCAAGTTTAGCGTCCCACCTTGTGTGATGATTTGGTGAGACAAAACGTCCTTACCGGTGAACATCGTGGTATGCGCAGGATGCGTCGGGATATGTGGACTAATACATTTCTCAAAAAGCGTCGATTTTTCTACCAGCGCATCAAGGTGTGGAGTTGTTAGATTGTAATGTCCGTAACAACTCATACTTGATGCTCGGAGTGTATCCAATGATATAAGGATAATATTGCGCAAACTTATACTCCTTTGTTAGTTGTCGGTACTCAGTTATCAGTTATCAGAGAAGCTGTACTGACAACTGATAACTGAAAGGTTTTCGCAGAAAACCGTACTGATAACTATTCCTCTGACTACTATTTCAACGCTTTTATCAGACACACAGATGACACGAATTTTATAACTGACAACTGATGGCTGATAACTAACGGCTAATCCACTAACAACTAATCTCCCGCTGCAACATCCGCCGCTGAACTCTGTGCCGCACGGATCGCCTCACACAGATACGTAATTCCTTCAGGAACATCATCAACGTGGCAGTATGCGTACGCCAGCCGAATTGACTTCACTGGGGCGTTCGCATAGTGGAAAGCACTCCCATTGCTATAACCGACCCCTTTTTCAGATGCCAACTGTTGCAACTTCTGCATATCTGTCGTTTCCGGCAAATCTATCCAGAGGAACAGCCCGCCGCGCGGTCGCGTCCATGTGCAGAGATCACTAACATGCGCGTCAAGTGTATCTACCACTGCACGACACTTTGCACCGACCGCAGCGTTCGTCTTCACAAGGTGCGCTTCAAGATGCTCCGTGAAAAATTCAGCAACGATTGCACTCGCCAACGCGCTCGTCCCACCATCCCAGCGGTTCTGGTGGATTTGACCGTAATGCGGTTGCCTCGCCACAAAGTAACCCTGCCGAACACCTGCCCCTAAAATCTTGGAGAAAGTCGCAATAAAGATCACCCGATTTGAAGTGTCTAACTTAAAAAGCGAGTCTGGAGTCGGTGTTGATGTAAAGTCGATGTCGCCGTAGCAATCGTCTTCAACAATCAGTGTATCATATTCTTCTGCCAGTGCCAGCATCCGCTTTCGGCGTTCAAGCGAGAGAATCGCACCTGTCGGATTCTGATGGTTCGATGTCGTATAGATCAACGACGGACGGATGTTTTTCTGTTTGAGTTCCTTCAGTTTAGATGCCAGCGCGTCCATATCCATACCGTCGGTATAGTCCATCGACACGCCTTCGATATTCGCCTTGAAATGCCGCATGATGCCCAAGGTACCGCTATAAGTATATTCTTCTGTTAGCACCGTATCACCCGGGTTGATAAACGTGCCAAGCACTAATTCCAGTGCTTGCATCGAACCGGAGGTAATTGAGATGTTATCTATCGGTAATGGGATACCTTCACGCCGTTCAAACCGCATGGATGCCAGTTCACGCAAACCGCTATAGCCGGATTCACCCGGATAGTTGACTAAATCGCCGCCCAATTTTCGGAGTGCCTTCTCACTTGCCGCAATCAGTCCCTCTGTCGGGAACGTGTACGGATCCGGACGACCGCCTGTAAAAGCAAAATCTTTCATAAAATGCTCCTTCTTGTAGACAGATGCCTCTTAGCATCTAATTATAACAAACTTCCCGAAAAAAATCAATGAGTTGTCGGCTGACCGCTAATCCTTGACTACAATCCCACATTCTGCTATACTTTCGCTATCTTTTTATACATAGCACCCGACACGCAGTTACCAAAATGACAGCCGAAAACCCGCTCCCGAATCTCACATTTGAACCGATGCATCTCGACGATCTCCAACAGGTCTTAGAAATCGAAAACCAGTGTTTTGAGGATCCGTGGAGCAAGACCTATTTCACAGTGTCCCTGAAACGACCCAGGTCCTATGAGCATTTTTACGTCGCACGGCGCGAGGGTGCTGTCGTCGGCTACATCATTTTTAACATCCTTCACGAAGAAGCACACCTCCTGAACATCGCGGTACCACCTGCCAATCAGCGGCAAGGCATCGGCAAATATCTGCTCGCTTCAGCCTTAGAGATGATACAGGCAGATGACGGACGCGAGGTGTTCTTGGAAGTCGCTGTCAGCAATCTACCGGCGCAATATCTTTACCGTCAATTCGGGTTCCGCATCTGTGGCATCCGAAAAAACTACTATGGACGCTATAAAGACGCTTACGTCTTTCGCAAAGGAGCAGACACCGATGCTACTTAACCTCTTAAGCCATACAATCTCAGCGACTCCAACCTTATCGCTCTCAACCCGCCGACAAGAGGCACGAACCGTTGGCAGAAACGGTTGGCGCGTCATCGAAGAAGAGGTACACTGGAGTCCCGCTGAAACGGCTATCATTGTCGTTGATATGTGGAACGAACACTGGTCCTGGGGCGCGACAGAACGCGTAAACGTAATGGCACCTCGGATGAACATCGTGCTTGGACGCGCAAGGCAAAACGGCGTACAGATTATCCACGCACCCTCCGACACGATGGATTTCTACGAAGCACATCCAGCGCGCCTCGCGGTACTGGAACTCCCACATGCCGACACACCCGCTGAACGCGAGATGCCCGATCCGCCGCAACCTGTTGATGCATCCGACGGCGGCTCAGATACCGGCGAAGCCGAAAGCTACAAAGCCTGGCACCGTCAGCATCCAGTCATTGAAATCGATGATACAGATGCCATCAGCGACAACGGTCAGGAGGTTTACAACCTGCTCCATCACAAAGGCATCAAAAACCTCATTTTTATGGGGGTTCACACGAATATGTGTGTACTCGGACGCTCTTTTGCGATTAAACAGATGGTACGCTGGGACTTCAATGCTGTGCTCGCACGCGACCTCACTGATGCCATGTACAACCCGTTTAAACCGCCGTACGTCAGCCACGAGGAAGGCACACAGCTAATCATTGAATACATTGAGAAGTTCTGGTGTCCCACAATTCTCAGCGGCGATCTAACAACCCCAAAAACTGATAACTGATAACTATCCACAAACAAAAAGCCCACGGCACCAAAAATACCGTGGGCTTTTTTATATTCAACACGTACGCTTATCGACGATCCGCTTTCAACGCACCCCACGTCGTCGTGAGTTTCTGCTTCGGGTCCACAGCAGTGCTCACAGCGGGGACAACCTCCAAAGCACTAAACATTGCATTGAGATCACCAGCACCGGTATCTTCGTTCCCAGCGAAGTTGAGATCAAGCGTACCATCGCTCACTTCAATCCCTGGATAGGTCTTGATGTCGATCTCATGTCTACCCGGTGTCACGTAAAGCGGCTCAACGTTTTCCTCTTCAATGAAAATATCGAAGCCACGGTTTTCTGGCGACCAGTGCTCACCAACGAGATACGTCACATCAAAAGTACCGTCACCTGTTTTGAACTGATACTTAACGGTATCAGGAAACTGTGCCCAACTGACCGCATAAAAGAGATCCACGTCGTAGCCTTCCTTTTCCGCCAGTTTTTCGGCATCTTTTGTAAGGGCTTGGACTTCTGCTATGCGTGGCAGCTTCTCAATCCAGCCGCCCCACGCTTCCTTCTCATTCTGTCCACCGTGCCAGACCCGTCCGTCGGAATCCTTGAAATCATCCACTTTACCGCCCCAAACCCGAATCTCTTCGGCAGAACGAGCATCGTAGACAAGCGTTACCGCAACAAACACGGCAAGCATGATAATTAAAAATGAACTAAGTCGCATATTTCCTCCTTGTTTAATTGTGTATAAAAATACACATAATCTTTTTAAAATAACACATCTATTTTACAATTTCAAACTTTTTTTGAAAGGTATTCAGTTATTATACCATAGGAAAATCGTACTGAAAACTGCAAACTATTCCCCCTCAACCACAACAAGCCGTTGATTCGCCGCTATATCCGTCAATGTCTGCACAATGCCGCTCGGCCACTGGATAACAATCCGATCCACTACCTTGTGATGTGCAAGCCCAAATTCGACATCAAGGCTGCTCTGTGAGAGGTAGCTATCCCCCGCCGTCACCTGCTGGACCTGATGAAGATCCCCCGCACTCACTTTAACAAGTGCCCCGACACCATCCCGGTTGCTGACCGTACCAACCGTACGAATCTGGAGCCAGTGCTGTCGATTGCCACCGTCGTTTCGGAGCAAAGTCGGTTTCGCACCGCTGTTGACAATGAGCAGATCCAAATCGCCGTCGGCATCGTAATCCGCGACTGCTACGCCTCTGCCGACACCATAAGCATCAGATTCTCGGAGACCGACAGCCTCAGAAATATCCGTGAAAGTACCGTCGCCGTTGTTCTGGAGAAAGACATCCGCTTGCCCGTGTGCTTCCCACGCAGCGGGATCAATGTGACCCGCCGCAAAAAATATATCCAGATCACCGTCGTTGTCAGCATCAAAAAATGCCGTCCCCCAACACGTCTTATCCAACCCGGACTCAAAAACGCCGCTCCGCGCAGAGACATCGCTAAAGGTGCCGTCACCGTTATTTCTATAGAGTACATTGTTCTCATCGAGCCAATTCGTAACGAAGAGATCCAAGTCGCCATCGGTATCATAATCACCCCAAGTAACCCCCATCCCACTTCGAATGTCGCCGGTACGGCTCCTCGCCTCTGGACGGTTCGTATTCGTGAAAGTTAACTCACCATCGTTCCGATAGAGGATATTCTGGTCGGTATCATTGGCGAGATAGAGGTCCAGATCGCCGTCAGCATCGTAATCCGCCGCGGCGACCCCAAGCGTCAGATGAAACCCGCCGTTCACCTTCGCAGCATCCGTAATATTGATGAAGCCCCCGTCCCCTTTATTTAAATAGAGGATGTTCGTCTGCCCGAAGAAATCGTAAGGAAAGAAAACCTCATCGCCTTGCGGAACTTTCGTATATTCAATGTAATTACCGATATAGAGGTCTAAGTATCCGTCAGTATCGTAATCACCCCATGCGATGCCGGCACCGAAGCCGTTGTGGCCAATCCCGCCTGCACCAGATGAAAAGCGTTTGAAAGTGCCATCGCCGTTGTTCCGATAGAACATATTTGCCTTGTAGTTCGTGACGTATAGGTCGGCATCGGCGTCGTTATCATAATCTGCGAAGGCGCAGCCCATACCCCATCCAGTGTCACCGACGCCAGCTGCATCGGTTACATCGGTGAAAGTGCCATCGCCGTTATTCCTATATAGCGCGTTTTTTGGGAACACCGCATCCGGCGCAGGACGTACTAAGGCACCGTTGACGATATAAAAATCCAACCTACCATCATTGTCGTAGTCCCGCCATGCTGCACCCGAACCGACAAGTGCTGGCACCACGCGCAGATCAATACCGCCAGCATGCACAAAATGGATGCCGGCTTGGTCAGTAACATCCACGAATTGGATGTCGGATGCATAACTGTTGAATATAAACGCCCAACTGAAAATTAAGATAATATTTCGTAGCCTATGCTGCATTCAAAACTCTCTCCACGCGCCTGAGTGTGTTTGTAATCACATATTATACACAAAACCGTGAGTCGATTGCATCTTAATTATGGCTTGTCAGTTGTCAGTGGAATAGTTTTCAGTTCTCAGTACGATTTTCTGCGAAGAATCTTTCAGTTTGCCTCACAGCGAGAGGAAAGAGCTATTCTGATAGCCGACAACTGACAACTGATAACCGACAACTGATAACTACTTTTAGTTGCAATTCGCCTAAAAATATGTTAAAATACATAGGAGATAATGTTGTAGAGCCAATCGTTAAGTTAGAGGAACTGCAAGTGGAAATGTCTGTCTTGGTACTCAACGCAAGTTACGAAGCGATCAACGTTTGCAACCTCCGGCGCGCTATGAAAATGGTTTTCAAAGGCACCGCACAGACGGAAGAAGTCTCAGATATCGAGATTAATTCGCCAAGTGCTGCGATAAAAGTACCGCATGTCATCCGTTTAGTAAGATATGTTCACGTTCCGCGGAGTGTCGTCAAATTTTCACGAAGGAACGTCCTCGTCCGCGATCAGTATACATGTCAATACTGTTATAAGGAGTTGCCGACTGTGCAGCTTACACTTGACCACGTGGTCCCGATTTCTCGCGGCGGCGAGACGACGTGGGAAAACGTCGTGACAGCCTGCAAAAAATGTAATAACAAAAAAGGGAATCAGATGCTCTACGAGACGCGCCTAAAACTCGCACGCCAACCCAAAACACCTTCAATCTTAACATATTTGCAGCTCAACCGTCATTTTCGCGGGTGCCACCCGTCGTGGAGAAAATATCTGTATATCAACTAAATCATGCAAGATCCCGAAAAACTGAAAAAGTCTTGGGAGTTCCAGCGCGCTTATCAGAAGGGAAATAAGTATTGGAATCGCTATTTTGTGATATACGTGCTTCATAACCACTTCGACCATCTCCGGCTCGGGATAACCGTTAGCAAGAAAGTCGGGAAGAGTGTACAAAGGAATCGAGTCAAGCGCTTAATTCGTGAATCATTTCGACAATTACGCACAGGAGTAAAAGTAGGATACGATATTGTCGTTGTCGGTAGGACACCCGCATGTCGGCTCACATGTCAAGAAACACAGAATGCGTTGGCGCACCTGTTCCACAAAGCAGCGATCTTGAACAATTCGCACCGGCACGACGGAAATCGGAATAATTGATGAAGCGTTTTGACTAAAAATGATACCGCATAATTCTTATAGTAAAATCTGGAATGATGAACCATCAGGTGGAAGGATGATACTTACATCCCTGATCCGTTTTTATAGACGCTTTATTTCACCGATCTTGCCGCGCACATGCCGTTTCTACCCGACATGCTCACAATATGCACTTGAAGCTTTAGAACGTTACGGAATGCTCAGAGGGTGCTGGCTAATACTGAAACGACTCTCAAAATGCCACCCATATCACCCGGGTGGCTTTGATCCGTTGAAATAACGGATACGGACTTCGGAAATTAATCGCTAAAATATACATAAAATGAGGAGCACCTAATCTCAATGGGCGCACGTTATATTCTCGCATTGGTTCTAATGATTGCTGTCATGATCGCATGGAGCCTGTTTCTCGCACCGAAACCCAACGAAATTCCATCTACCGAAGAGACACCTGTAGCATCAGATACAGGCGAAACGCCAATGGACCCTACGATGCAAGCAACATCTGAGGAGACCGATGCACCCATCAGTCCGGATCTCTGGACTGCCGTTGAGGAAAGCCCGGACGATGCAATGGTCAACGTCCGAACCGATAACTATAACATCATCTTTAACGAAAAACTCGCAATCGCCAAGCAGTGGCGACTCAACCATTTTCCAGACCGCTCGGATCCGGCGAATACGCCTTTGAATCTGATTCCTGAGAATGCCCTGAATTGTCTCGCGCTACGGTTTGCGAATTCGCAGCTACAACTTGACGCACTTCGGGCGACATGGAGGGCAGATAAGTCCGAGATCGACATTACAAACGGACAAGGTAAAGAAACGCTCACGTTCACGACAACAATTGGAGAAGAACTACGTGTAGCAAAGCAGTTTACCTTCAGCCCCGACACCTATTTTGTGGATATGGCGGTAACCTTCCAAAATGTCTCCGGTGAACCGCTGCTCATGGGTGGAACTGAACCCATAAATGGATATGAACTGCAGTGGGGACGCGGTATCAATGCCGATCTGCTACCTCACGAAAAAAGGAGCGGTAAACGCGGACGGCGCATCCAGGAAGGCGCGAAAGCCTATATCGGTGAGGGGAAACCTGGACGTCAACTCAAGTCTGAACAAGCCTTGGCTCCTGTCCTCTGGGCAGGGATGGATAGCCAGTACTTCAGCGCACTCATGATACCCGACCCGCAACTCGCAGCAACATATAAATTAACAGAGACACCACAGGCAAATACACTAACAGATATCAATGTCACAGCGGCAACGGATACTGCATCACTCGTCATGCCAAGTTTTTATCTCAAATCTGAACATACGGAGATGCAAACTTTCCGGCTGTACGTCGGACCGAAAGACGATACGATTCTTAAGGGCATTGAAGCACCGAATTCACCAGAGGACCCTGTCCGTCTGTCTAAAATTATCGACTTCGGATTTTTCTGGTTCATCGCATGGGGGATGCTCTGGATATTCAAAGGTGTACACGGGGTCTTCGGGAACTACGGTGTCTCGATTATCCTCTTGACGGCTTTCGTCAAGATAATCTCTTATCCGTTCACGCGCAAAGCGCATAATTCCATGAAGAAGATGCAGAAACTTCAACCGCAACTGCTCGAAATGAAGGAGAAATACAGAGACGATCCACAGAAACTCAATCGCGCAACAATGCGCCTCTATAAGGAAAACGGGGTCAATCCGTTAGGCGGTTGTATCCCTTGGCTCCCACAAATCCCCATTTTTTGGGCACTTTTCGCACTCCTCGGCAGTGCAGTCGAGCTACGCGGCGCACCCTTCTTCCTCTGGATTGATGACCTCTCTGCACCCGATACGCTAATCGATCTGCCTTTCACAATTCCTTTGATCGTCACGCAGATAGATGCGATACGCCTATTGCCTATCATAAACGGGTTGACAACTTGGCTCCAACAGAAATTCGTCGGGAATATGACACCAACGACCGACAACATGCAAGCGAAATTGATGCAGTTTATGCCGCTCATCTTTATCTTTATCTTTTACAACTGGGCATCCGGGTTTGTGTTATATTGGCTGTGCAACAATGTATTCACCATCGCACAACAATACATACAGAACCGAAGCGCAACCGACGAGGAGCAAGTCGCAGTAGTAGATACCAGAAAACGGAACAACGCCAAACAGAAGTAGTTATCAGTCTTCAGTTCGGTTTTTCTGCGAAAAACCTTTCAGCCATCAGAAAGAATAGCACTCAGCAATCAGCAGTCAGTTAAGAGGTTACCCTTGTAACTTGACAGCAAACATTGATAGGATAATATCCCTCTTTAACTCTCACTGCGAGGCAAACTGACAACTGATAACTGATAACTATTAAATAGGAGGACATGAACCTGTGCAACACTATATTGAGACCGAAGGCGATACAGTGGAGGAAGCCATTGAACAGGCACTCGACGAACTTGAGGCAACTCGGGAACAGGTTACAATCGATATTGTCACTGAGCCGACGAAGGGAATTTTGAACTTCGGCGCAAAACAGGCGAAAGTCCGCGCGACGCTCAAACAAGATGTGACTTCTGCACCAGACGCAATCCTAAGTGAAATTCTCAACCGGATGGGGGTTGACGCAGAAATTGAATCGAACTTCATTGACGGGAGCACGCATCTCAATATCGCCACAGACAGTCCGGCTTTACTGATTGGGAAACACGGACAGACCCTTGATGCTATTGAACGGTTACTTAATTGTATCATCAATAAAGCCTCGCTCGTCAAAAGACGCGTCTTTGTTGATACCGAAGGCTACCGCAAACGTCGAGAAGATCGACTCGTCGAAATGGCGCATCAAGTCGCAGAAAAAGTCAAGTATACCGACCGAGAAGTTGTCCTCGCACCGATGTCCGCACGCGACCGGCGGATCATTCATGTTACCTTAAAAGCGGACGATGTTGTCTCCACTTACAGCCAAGGCGAAGGCGAAATGCGACGCGTCGTCGTCACCACACAACAGCCTTAAATGAAATTTCACGATACGATTGCAGCCATCGCAACAGCACGGGGTGAAGCCGGTATCGGTATCGTCCGAGTCAGCGGGGCACTCGCACTGACCATTGCCGCTGAAGTCTTTCGATCCCCGCGCAATGTTTCTCCGACACAACTGCCAACACATACACTTACTTACGGGCATGTCGTCGATGCAACCGAATCCGATGAGATTATTGATGAAGTCCTACTCGGCATCATGCACGCACCGAAGACTTATACCGGCGAAGACATCGTTGAGTTTAACTGCCACGGCGGGACAATCCCCCTCACGGCGGTGTTAGACGTAGTGGTGAAGAACGGTGCACGCATTGCAGAACCCGGTGAATTTACAAAACGCGCTTTCCTAAACGGAAGGCTTGACCTCGCACAAGCCGAAGCCGTCGCGGAACTCATTGCCTCAAAAACAGACCTGAGCCGAAAAATCGCTGTAGAGGCACTCGCCGGAAAACTCTCTGATACCGTCAACGGATTGAACGACCGGCTCGCAACCTTACTTGCAGAAATCGAGGCTTCCATTGACTTCCCGGAGGAAGACTTGGATTTCATGAAGGTGGAGACGCAGCTCGAAACCGCACGCGCAGTTCAGACCGATCTGAAGATACTGCTTGAAACCGCCGCCGAAGGCAGACTTATCACGGAAGGCGTTAACGTCGCTATACTCGGTAAACCGAACGTCGGAAAATCGAGTTTGCTCAATGCTCTGGTCGGAACGACACGCGCAATTGTCACTGATATACCCGGCACAACGCGCGATACTATTGAGGAGATGATGAACATTGACGGTATCCCCTTGAAACTCATTGATACTGCTGGGATCCGACACACAGATGACATTGTAGAACAACAAGGCGTTGAACGGAGCAAAGCCGTACGGGATAGAGCAGAATTGCTACTGATGATGTTCGATGCCTCGCAACCGCTCAATGATGCTGATCTCGAACTCTTGAAGACAGCACAATCATCTATGGCAATTCTTATTCTCAATAAGATGGACCTACCGGTTGTAACGTCACCAACAGTACTGCTTGCACACTGTCCGAAAAAACGGGTCGTTGAGACAGTGATTCCTGAAGGTAAAGGTCTTGACAAACTAAAAGCCATCGTCTCTGAGGAACTGCTCGGTGGTGAATCGGTCATCGGTGAATCGCCGATCGTAACAAATGCTCGCCACCAAGAAGCACTCCGACGCGCAAATGAAGGACTCAATTATGCGATAGAGAGCCTCGAAAACGGGATGCCCCCTGACCTCATCGCTGTCGATCTACGAATCAGTCTTGACGGTCTCGGCGACATTGTCGGTAAAACAACGACTGAAGATATTCTCGATAGAATTTTCTCACAGTTCTGTGTCGGAAAATGATGTTTACAAAAAGGGAACTTTTATCGTGATGAGGTGTGTCTATTTCTGCGTGTAAGCGCGAGGCACAATCTCACAAAGGAGTAATTCATTATGTTAGCCGCAAAACAACAGTGGTGCCCGCGCTGCAAAAGGCACGTCCAAACAGAACAGAAACAGTCCAGTATCGGCAGACAGAAAGAACTCGTTAGAATTACTATCACCTGTTTCAAGTGTTGCACAACGCTATCGAGCAAAACAACCAGTGCAGCTGCGCTTGAGCAAAACGACGGTGATTCAACGGAAGAATAACGCATTTCCCAATCCCGATAGGGGCGGTTTGGAACCGCGCCGGGACCTTATGAAATTTACTGAAAACTGACGACTGAAAACTGAAAACCAACAAAGGAGAAACCCATGTTTAATTCCGTTTTTCGCCGTATCTCACTCGGCGTTTTACTGATGATGGTAAGCACAATGTCAGCACTCGTCGCGAGCGCAGAAATCAGCTGGGAAAAATCGCTTGAGGACGGTATGAAGGAAGCCGAGAAGACCGGCAAACCCATTATGCTCGATTTCTATACTGATACATGAGGGTTCTGTGATCGGCTGGATGCCGAAACATTTACGGATGATCGCATCATTGAGTTGTCCAAAAAGTTCATCCCGATTAAGGTAAACCCAGAAAACAAAGAACACCCTGAGAATATAGAAGCCGTTAGGCAGTATCAAGTTAGTGGATTTCCGACGATCGTCTTTGCAAGTTCAGATGGCGGTATGATTGCCAAGCAGGTAGGATTCATCTATCCGAACGACTTCGCACCAGTGATAGAAGCTGCATTGGAAAAAGAGCAAGCCTTCGTCGAACAACTTGCCAAGCTTGAAAAAACGCCGGACGATGCTAAGTTGAACGCCCAAGTCGCAGGCACCTATCTCGAACGGATGCAGCTTGAAAAAGCACTCCCGTTCAGTAAGAAGGCGTTTGAACACGACCCGAAGAATAAGACAGGTCTTCTGCCAAACTTACACAACCAACTTGCAGTCACTTACGCCACAAAGGTTGAAGCGGCTATGGTTGGAGCACCTGAAAAAGCCGAGATGTACTTTGAAAAAGCGGTTTCTCACTTCAGAACTGTGATAGATGAGTACCCGAAGAGCGAGGCCAATGGATCTGCTCAATATTATCTCGGTGTGACGTACGCTATCAAAGGCGAGTTTGATGACGCAATCTCAGTGCTTGAGAAGTTGGTCCATCATACCAACGATGCGACTCTCAAACAGAACGCTGAAATTATGCTGGAACGGGTGAAAGATTTGGCGAGTTCCAAATAGAAATCTCTGATAGGTGCGGTTTTCGACTGCATCTACAATGCCATTAACGCCGTAATCTCCTGCTGGGTCAGAAATCGATACTGCCCCTGTGGGAGGTTGCCCAATCGCAAATTACCAATCCGAATCCGCTGCAAACGGATTACCGGATGCCTCACGGCTTTAAACATCAAGCGCACCTGCCGTTTCTTCCCTTCGTGAATGACCACCTCGAACTTCGTTGAGGCACCATCTCTGCTGATTTTTAAACGCTCAACTTTCGCCGGTGCTGTTGTACCGCTCGGAAGCGTAACACCTTCACGCAACCGTTGAACCGCGGCAGCGTTTGGTGCTCCCTTCACCCACGCGAGATAGGTTTTCTCTATCTCATGGCTCGGATGTAGCAACCGATAGGCAAAATCTCCATCATTCGTAAAGAGGAGAAGCCCCTCGGTCTCCAAATCCAAGCGTCCAACGGGATAAATACTATCAGGCAGGTTCGCGACGAGATTCATGACAGTAGGTCGTCCACGTTCATCGCTGCGTGTCGTTAAGTAACCCGCGGGTTTGTTCAGCATCAAATAGATGCGTTCTGTTAGCGGTTCGACCCGTTTTCCCTCAAATTCAACCGTATCGGTCTCCACATTAATCCGATGTCCGGGAACAAAAACGGGTTCCCCGTTCACAGTGACCAGCCCGGCTTGGATGCTCTTTTTCACCGCCCGTCGAGAGGCGATGCCTGAGGTAGCAATATATTTTTCAAGTCGCATGTTAGTTGGTTGTCAGCAAGAATAGCCATCAGCCGTCAGTTAAGCAGAGCCATTCAGTTCTCGGTTTTTTAGTCCAATTTTGGATCCCCAGGTCCGGTAGGGGCAGTTTTGCGGCGGACTCGCCCAAATGCGACCTGCATTCCAACCGCACCGGATCCTGAAAAAAGGACGAGAAACTCTATAATTTCTTAAAACAGAATGACTCTGTCAGTTATAGTGAAGCCCATAAATAAGTGGACATCTTTGTAGCATAAACTTCCAGTTTGTGCCAGTCTGAATGCCTGTTATAGGTATTCAGACTGTTTGAGAGTGCCCAATTAATTATAAGTTTTACTATAAGAGGTACCCCTTGGCACTTTACAAAAACATTGACACCGAAATCTGATAACTGATAGGTTTTTTCGTAGAAAAAACCGCCCTGACTGCTGACGGCTATTCTTCCATTTCCCAACCCTTTTCCATCGCTATCCGCCGCAACTTCCGATCAGGATTCACGGCGACTGGATGTCCAAACAACGCCAATTTGTAGGCATCTGTATGGTGATTTCCATACGCGTAAGAGTTACTGAGGTCGAACCCGTGTTCAGTCGCGAGCTGCTGCGCGAGTTTCGCTTTGTTCTCCGCAAAAGGGTGCAACCCGACACGCTTGCCTGTCAATGTTCCATCAACCACCTCCAGTTCGTGCGAAACCATCAAATCGGTTTGAAAGTGTTCGTGGAACGGCTGAACGAGAAGCGACAAGGAACCCGACATTAGAATAACCGTGCGTCCATCGGCACGGTGTGCGTGTATCAAGTCGGAGATATGAGGTGCGATACTCGGACGGAGTGTATCAACAAAGCAGCGTCGCGCAATCTCATGGAGCCGTTGCTGCGCCAAACCGCGAAGGTAGACTTTGTTAGACTTCGCCACTGGCAGCGACTTAACCTTCAGGAAATTGGCTGCCCATGCAAGCAGATTCGGTATGGGGATCTCACCGTGGCTCAGCAGAAATGACAGAAAAACTTGTTCTGAAGAGGTACGGATAATCGTGCCATCTAAATCGAAGATGGCACATGTTTTAGATTTTCGGCGCAGCTCGCAAACCGAAACTTGCTTTAAAGAAGTCATGTTACCTGCTGCCCCAATGCGCGTCGATACGCTTTGACGGCAGCCTCCATTCCGATATAGAGCGCGTCTGCCATGAGATGGTGCCCGATAGAGACTTCAAGGAGCCCTGGTAACTTCTGCATCAGTGGTAGGTTATCAAGGTTCAGATCGTGTCCAGCGTTGACACCAAGCCCTAAATCTACTGCTTTTGCCGCTGCGGTTTCCAACAACGCGAATTCGCGGGTAATTTCTGATTCTGTTTCTGCCATCGCGTAAGGGGCGGTGTAGAGTTCGATCCTATCCGCACCGATGTCGCGTGTCCTCGCTATCTGTTCAACATCCGTTCCACTGAATAGACTGACACGAATATCAGCATCGTTCAACGCTGCGATGATCGGTTTCAATGTATCACCGTCTTTACGAATATCCCAGACGGTATGGCTTGTTATCTCGCCTGCCACAACAGGAACGAGGGTGCATTGCGTCGGTTTCGTGTGGAGTACCATTTCAATGAGGTCTGGTCTCGGATCGCCTTCAATGTTATATTCAATGGTCGGTGTTTTTTGTGTATTGATTTCTATTAATCGTTCGGCGATGTCTTTCACATCTGCAGGTCTGATATGGCGTTCATCTTCACGCGGATGTACGGTGATACCTTGCGCGCCAGCAGCGACACAGGTATCAACAGCGGTGAGCATATCTGGAATATCACCACCCCGTGAGTTTCGTAATGTTGCGATTTTATTAACGTTTACACTTAAGGCTGTCATTTTTTCTCCATAAGGGTTGCGTGAGCATCTCACGCTTTTTGGGTTACCATTATTTAAGGGAAAATTCCGAGCTGCATATACGATTGCGCGATTCTATGGATCGCATTGATAAACGCCGCGGTTCGGCAATCCACATCATCGTTTTTGCTTCTGTGCGCCATGCGGGTTTCACGTAGTTCGTGATAGGCTCTTATCATTGTATCCTGAAGTCCAGAATTTACCAAATCTTCCTCATCGGCACCGTGTATTAACTGACGCTCATCGTCCGAGAACTGATAACCGGTCGCTTTTTCAACAGCGTGGAGCATCGCGTGCTGCGTGCTGTCTTCAAACCGTTTTCCGAGTCGTCCGAGTTGCACGTGTGAAAGATTCCGAAGCCACTCGAAATAGGAGACGGTGACACCACCCGCATTGAGGTAGGTATCCGGTATAATCATAATCCCGCGTTCTTGAAGGATCGCATCGGCGGTTGGTGTCGTTGGACCGTTCGCTGCTTCTGCGACAATAGCGGCTTTAACCTGAGGCGCGTTCTCCGCTGTGAGTTGGTTTTCAAGCGCAGCTGGCATGAGGATATCGCATGCTAACGCTAAGCCATCACTCGGATTCTCAATAAGTTCTGCATCTGGATAACCACAAATGGACCCGGTTTCCGCACGATGCACGACAACTTTCTCAACATCAAGACCCTTCGGGTTATAGATTGCACCGTCTATCTCGATGATCCCGATAACGCGGGCATCCGCCTCCATCAGAAACTTCGCCGCATGATACCCGACATTTCCAAACCCTTGGACGACCACGTTTTTTCCGTGTAGACCGGCTGTCAATCCGAGTGGCTTCATATCCTCTTCAATACTGCACGCCTCTTCCAAACCGTAGACGACCCCACGTCCGGTCGCACCTCTCCGTCCGTGAATCCCGTTCTGTTCAATCGGTTTACCCGTGACGCATGCAAGCGCATTCAACTTATCGGGTGCCATTGTTAGGTAGGTATCGAAGATCCACGCCATTTCCGTTTCGCTGGTCCCGAAATCGGGTGCTGGCACGTCTACCCCGGGTCCGATGTAATTTTTCTGGATGAGTTCGTAGGTATAGCGACGGGTAATGCGTTCCAACTCGCTTTCCGAATACTGGTTCCTATCGAGTTGGATACCACCCTTCGCGCCACCAAACGGGACATCGACAATCGCGCACTTGTAGGTCATTAACGCCGCGAGCGCGATGATCTCATCTTCGTTGACGAGGGTGCTGTAACGGATGCCACCTTTCGTCGGAAGTTTGTGGTGGCTGTGCTCCGCGCGCCAACCGTGAATTGTTTGAATAGTCCCATCGTCGCGTTTTATCGGAAACGTGAAATGACAGGAACTATTACAGATCTGTATCTGTTCTAATAACCCAGGCGGGTAGTCGGTGAACCGCGCAGCTTTGTCAAAATCCGTATTCACCTTCTGGAAAAACGAGAAATTTTCTGCCATAGTGTTCAACCTTAATGTAGTAATGGGCGAGGCATGAGGACCTCGCCCTACAATATAGAACTACCATCGCGAGGCATAAGAACTTCGCCTCATCAAATCTACACTATCGTTGTCGGATAAATTTCTGCAGTCGTGCATCTGCTTGAACTTCGCCGACGTATATATCACCGTGTGAATCTAACCAGATACCGTGTGGACCTGCGAAGAACTCGCCCGGGACAGTGCTCCCAGGTTCGCTACCCCACTGTGAAACGACCTCGCCATCAAGCGTCATGATACTAATCCGCTGCCCTAACTCAGCAATATAGACCAGATCGTCATCGTCGATATAGATCGTGTCGGGTTGCAATAGGTCACCCCATTCCTCAATATACTCGCCATCAAGCGTAAAGAACTGGATACGGTTGTTCTCTCGGTCAGCAACCATGAGCCTATTGCGTGGATCGACCCTAACGCAGTGTGGCAGATCGAATTCGCTGGGACCCGTGCCGGGTTGTCCCCACGATTTAATCAATTCGCCATCGGGTGAGTATTTATGGACGCGAGCGTTTCCATATCCGTCGCTGATATACATCTCGCCATCGGGACCGAGTGCGAAATCTGTCGGTAGGTTGAACGGTTCACCCTCCCCACCGGGGACATCCGGAGTGCCGAGCGTCATCAACAGTTCACCATCTGTAGTGAACTTACGTATGACGTGCGTTTCGCGTTCCGTACAATAGATGTTATCGTCGGCATCAAGGAAAATTCCGTGTGCGTCCTTGAGGATGTCATCACCCCAAGAGTCAATAAAATTACCGTCTCGATCGAAGACGACCATCGGGTGTTCGCTTCGACTATAGACATAGACTCTATCCTGTGAGTCAACCGCGACAGCCGGAATCCATCCGAATTCCCAACCTTCTGGAAGTGTCCACCAATCTTCTTCTACCGTATACTGATGTGTTCCTTGTCCAAAAACCATAGATTTCTCCCTACTCCAATAAAGAATTGGCATCTATTCTAACAGGTTTATCGCGATTTCTCAAGGGAAATTTTGGGAGTGTAGGCAATCAGTTATCAGTTTCTGCGCGGATATTGCCCTACGGGTTTTGGCTGATGGCTGACGGCTGATGGCTAATTTCAATCAACAAGAATCTGATTAAAAAGGGCACGCGTCGTCTCCGTCCACTTACCGTAATCCTGCAAAAACGCATCTGCAATAGGTGTCCCTTCAGTTTCCACGTATCCGAGCCGTCGTGCCAACTGCGCCAATTCTGTTCGGTTTTTCGGGAGCGCATCCAACGGACGATCGTGGACAATTCGCAACGCATTCTCGACGCGCCGAAGGTACAGATACGCCTCCGACAGTTCGTCACGCTGCACTGCAGTCAGCACGCCGATGTCGTGCAGTCTCGCAATCGCGAGCGGTGTGTTTTGGACTCGGATAGACGGTGCTTCTCCACCGTGTACAAGTTGGAGCGTTTGCACGGCGAATTCAATATCGACAAGCCCGCCATAACCTGATTTGACATTCGCAATAGGTGCCTGTGTTTTACCGCGTCCTCTGCGGCGTGTAGATGTTCTACGCGTGGCTTGCGCTTCCTTCCGTTTGCGGGTATGCACAATCTCGGCGATCTCCTCAGATGTCAGCGCATCGCTATAGCAGAAAGCGTGAGCAATTTCTAAAAACTGATTTCCGAGGACTTCTGTATCTCCAGCCACAACGCGTGCGCGTGTTAACGCCTGACGTTCCCAGACCTCAGCAGTGTTATCGTAATAATGCTGATACCCCGACAAGGTTAGCGCAATCGCTCCACCTGCGCCGTGTGGACGGAGCCGTAGATCAATTTCATAGATACCCATCCCCTGATTTCCAGCAAGCCGATTTACTAAAGCCAAACCGACAGCCGCGAAATACTCTACATTCGGCATACCTTGAGTCGTCTCACCATCTGCCGAATAGACGTACATAACATCTAAGTCTGAACTGAAGTTCAGTTCGCGCCCGCCAAACTTACCCATCGCAACGATTGCGAATGTCACCGGAGTACCATCCGGGGCAAGCGGTGTACCGTGTGCCTCACGCATTTCCGCGTCAATTTCTGGATAAATCGCTTGCAAGACAGCCTCTGCTACATCGGAGAGTTCTTCAGTCGTCGTCGGGAGTGTCGCATTACCGAGAATGTTCCGTAGCGCGATACGCCAAATCTCGTCGTTCTTATACTGCCGCAACATGGACAACATCCGCTCTTCTGGTGCCTCCGCTACAATTTGTAACACCTCCTCCTGTTTCTCGACAAGCGTTTTGGAACGCTCTATCAACGTAGGCACCGTCAACAGATCAAAGAGTTCAGGACTTGCGATAAGCATATCCGCAAGGTACAGACTGGTACCGCAGACCCGCGTAAGTGCCTCAAGTGTTGACGGCTTTTCAGCGAACATCGTGTAATAACTGCTGCGTGCACCGACTTTATCTGTGAATGCTGAGAGATAGCGGAGTGCCATGTCTGGGTTCGGAGAATCACGTAAGACGTTTAAGAGCATTGGTGCGAGTTTGAAGAAGGTACGCCGCACACTCGGCGAGAATTGGATACCGTCGCCACCGTTCGCGAGTTGTCTCAATAGACGTTGCGCGTCTCTCACATTTTCAAAACGAAATGTGTTTAAAAAACTCTCCAATTGGTGTGGATCCTCTTCTGAAAGCAGAACAGCGATGTCGATCCCGTCTTCAGATTCAATTGAAGTTGTGGTAATTTTCTGAAAAATAGCGCGAACTTGTTCGGTATGAGCGCGGTAATCTTTCCAAAATGCTTCAAGCGCATCGGTCTCTGCTGTGTTTTGGTAACCGACGCGTCGCGCAAGTTCCCGTTCTTCTGTCTCTTTCTCAGGGATCGAGTAACGCTGCTGGTCTCCCTCAATTTGAATAGCGTTCTCAACGGTGCGTAAAAACCGATAGGCAGCTGTGAGCGCGTCCGCATCCTCGGGGTTAAGTAGTTTGTTCTCTTTCAGCGCGGCGAGGGCTTCTAACGTATTGTGTGTGCACAATGATTTCCGTTTAGCACCGTGGATCATCTGGAGACACTGCACGGTGAACTCAATATCACGGATCGCACCCGGACCGAGTTTCACATGCTTTTCAAGATTCGCACCTTCACCAACGAGTCGTTCCTCTATCCGCGCTTTAGTACGCCGGATGTCCGCCTTAATCTCGCTAAGTGTGACACCGTCTAAATAACGTTGATACACAAACGGCTGAATCATTCGGATGAACTCGTCGCCAAACGCCATATCCCCCGCGACAGTCCGTGCTTTGATTAACGCCTGACGTTCCCACAGATCTCCCCAACCTTCATAGTAACTTTCGTAACTCTCCATAGAACGGATAATAACGCCTGCACTACTTTCAGGACGTAAGCGGATGTCAACCCGAAAGACATAACCATCAGGTGTAATTTCACTCATCGCCTTGATGATGAATTCACAGAGGCGTGCGAAGTACTCGCTATTATCGTTCCCAGTATCAGTCTGTGCGTCATCTGAATATACGAAAATGAGATCGATGTCGGAACTGAAATTTAGTTCATAACCACCTAATTTCCCCATCCCGATGATAGCGAAGCAGCACGGCGCGGTGCCTTCTTCATTGAGCGGCGTGCCGAACTTCGGTTGCATGATCTCATCCCGTCCGATCTCATAGCAATGTTGCAACGCTGCCTCTGCGAGATTGCTCAACTCCAATGTTGTCGTCTCAACATCTGCCGCTTTGAGCAGGTCGCGTAGCCCTATACGGAGTGTCTCTCGCCGTTTGTATCGCCGTAGGATACGGAGTTTCTGCTCCACTGGATCGAATTGCGAGAGCGATCGCGCGAGTTCTTGGTACATCCTCTCGGAAGTCTTCGGTGTCCCCATCACATTCGCGTCGATGATGTCATAGAAATATTCAGGCTTACGAATTAGGATTTCGGATAAATACGTGGACGCACCGAACCCCCAGATAACAGTATGTATAAGAAAGGGTGCATCTCGCAACAATTGATAAAGCCATCTACGGCTAAACGTGACTTGTACAAAGCGTGAGAAACGGTTTAAAGCGGATTCTGGGTTCGGTGAATTGAGGGAGGCTTCCAACAACCGGATCACGATATCTGAGAAGCAGTTTTGAATGTCCGCATCGTCAGTGGCGAGTTCTTGTAGGCTTCGCAGTATGGCATCGTTATCTATGCCACCAGCACGATCAACAGCATCTAATAAAATCCGATGAATTTCTTCTTTCTGTTGTTCTGGAAGCGGCAATTCGGTGTAATTCATCATTTTTTTCCTCCATAAGCAACGCTACAATTAATGCTATTTTAGCACATTTTTTGTCTCCATTGCAAACCAATTTAAAAACAGCAACCGTCGCGGTTCCTATGCCGATAGGTTCGGTTTTGCGGCGTACACGCCCCGGGGAATGCCATACGGAGAACCTTCATACCGTTGATTCATGCGATCTGCATCGCTAACTGAACCGGGTTTTACTCATCCATTTTCCCTTGATTTGTACCCACAATCCTGCTACTATATCCGCATGCCGCAACTCAATCTCAAGCCCAATCACAAAGCGATCCGCGACTACTACGCCACGCTGCAACAATACGAGCAGCACGACATCACACACGAAGGTGCAGTTAGCAATCCCTTTGCTTTTTTACTCAATGCCTGCGCGAAACAGGCAGATGCCACGCTCGTCCCGCAATACCCAATGCGTACCCCAGCGGGCAATCGCATCGTCCTTGACGGCGTGATCCTCGACGCATACCGAATCCCGTTCGCTTATTGGGAAGCGAAAGATATGGACGACGATCTCCACAGAGCAGTGCAGGAGAAACGGGACGCAGGCTACCCATTTGACAACATTTTCTTCCAGACCCCACAGCGCGGTATCCTCTATCAAAACGGGGAGCAGGTCTTTGACGTAGACATCACCGACCCGACACGCCTGATTACGGCACTCCAACACCTCTTCGCTGCGCCGCCTGCTGCACTGGAAAATTGGCACGCCGCCGTCGCAGAATTTAAGGAGATGGTCCCCGCACTCGGCAAGAGGCTTGCAGAACTGATAGATGAACAGCACGAAACGAACCCACAATTTGTAACCGCGTTTACAGACTTCTACCAACAATGCCGCGCCGCAATCAACCCGAATCTCTCCGCAGCTGCCGTTGAAGAGATGCTCATCCAACACCTACTCACAGAACGCATCTTCCGAACCGTCTTCGATAACCCCGACTTCACCCGCCGAAATATCATCGCACGCGAGATTGAAAACGTCATTGAGGTGCTTATCCGAAACGCATTCAGTCGCGACGAGTTTCTCAGTCCACTAAACCCGTTCTACGTCGCTATTGAGAACGCCGCAACGCTCTGCAAAGACTTCTCCCAAAAACAGCAGTTCCTCAATACCGTCTACGAGCAGTTTTTTCAGGGGTTCTCCGTTGAGGTCGCAGATACACACGGCATCGTCTATACACCACAACCGATCGTCGATTTCATGGTAAAAAGCGTCGAACAAATTCTCGAAACCGAATTCAATCGGTCGCTGTCGGATACCGGCGTTCATATCATCGATCCGTTTGTCGGCACCGGCAACTTTATCGTCCGTCTGATGCAGGACCTTCGAGCGGCGACATTGGCAGAAAAATATCAGACCAAACTCCACTGCAACGAGATCCTACTGCTGCCCTACTACATCGCAAGTCTGAACATTGAACACGAATTCTTTCAACGGACGCAGACGTATCGTCCCTTTGAAGGAATTGCGCTTGCGGACACCTTCGAGCTGCTTGAGGAACAGCAGGCGAGGCTTTTCACTGAGGAGAACACGGAACGCGTAGAACGCCAGAAGGCAGCGGATATGTTCGTCGTCATCGGCAACCCACCTTATAATATCCATCAAGTTAACGAAAATGACAATAACAGGAATCGGAAGTATAAGGCGATGGACACACTACTGCGGGAGACGTATTCGCAAGACTCAAAAGCGAGCAATAAAAACGCGCTCTCGGATCCCTACGTGAAAGCGATTCTCTGGGCATCGAAACGGATTGGCAAAGAAGGCGTTGTTGCATTTGTAACAAACAATGGCTTTCTGGATGGGACAGCATTTGACGGGATGCGAAAACATCTTGCACAGGATTTTGATACGATTTACATTCTGGATTTGGGCGGTAACGTCCGCAAGAATCCGAAATTGTCAGGCACAACACACAACGTTTTTGGGATTCAGGTCGGTGTGAGCATCAACTTGTTCATCAAAAAGAATGCTGGTAGTGTCGATTCAGAATCTGACGTAAAACCTCCCAAAATCTTTTATGCGTGTGTTGATGAATTTTGGCGGAAAGAAGAGAAGTATCACTATCTCAATTCAAAAGAGCATTACCAAGCGGTTGAGTGGCAGCAGATAACACCTGACAGTCGCTATACATGGCTGACGGAGGGTCTCCATGCCGAATTTGACACCTTTATCCCGATGGGAACGAAGGAAGTGAAGGCAGGGAAAGCAGAAAGTATAGATGTGTTGTTTGATCAGTATAGTCTGGGGGTTGGGACAAGTCGGGATGCGTGGGTTTATAATTTCAGGGCAAGTACACTCACAGAGAACGTTCAGCGAATGATAGAGTTTTACAATACACAAGTGCTGAAGTGGTTGGGCGCGCCAGAGAAATCATCTCTGAACATTGATGATTTCGTAGCGTATGACGAGACAAAAATCAGTTGGAGTTCCGGTTTGAAACAGAAGCTGAGAGGTGGACAAATAGCGGAGTTTTCAGATGTTAAAATCCGACGCGCGCTTTACCGACCATTTACAGAGACCCATCTGTTTTTTGACAGAATTCTGAATCATCGCGTTTTTGTGTTTCCATCCGTTTTTCCGATACCGAAAACCGAAAAAGAAAATAGGGTAATTTGTGTTGGAGGTTATGGTCGGAAGGAGTTTGCCGTTTTAATGAGCCAATGTATTCCGGATACGAACCTCTATGGCGATCCACAACAATCCTTCCCGTTCTACACCTATGACGAAGACGGCACAAATCGCCAAGAAAACATCACCGATTGGGCACTGACAGAATTCCGAAACCACTACGGCGATGACACTATTGCTAAGTGGGACATCTTCCACTATAACTACGGACTCTTACACCACTCCGACTATCGTGAGAAGTATCAAGCGAACCTCAAGCGCGACCTGCCACATATCCCGTTTGCAGAGGATTTCTGGGATTTCGCCAACGCGGGCAGAGAATTGGCAGATCTCCACGTCAACTACGAATCCGTTCCGAAATATGATGGACTCAAACACATCGAAACACCCGGACTGCCGATAGACTGGCGCGTTGAGAAAATGAAATTCTCCAAAGACAAAACGCAGCTGAAATACAACGACTTCCTCACACTCGACGGTATCCCCACAGCAGCGTTTGAATATCGGTTAGGCAACCGTTCCGCATTGGAGTGGGTCGTGGATCAGTATCGCGTCAAGACAGACAAACGGAGCGGAATCGTCAACGACCCGAACCGTGCCGATCAACCGCAATATATTGTTGACCTCATCGCCCGCGTCATCACCGTCAGCCTGAAAACGGTGGAGATTATTAACGGAATGCCAGCATTGTAAATTCTTGACGTTTGTCCCTAACGGATGCGATACCGTTCAACGGCATCCATATCAAGACTGATACCCAATCCCGGTGCGTCTGTCAGGTTAATTGCGCCGTTAGAGAGGTCCATACTACCGCCAGAGAGATCATCGACACGAATGTGCGGAAGTTCGTCAATTGGCATCGTGCAGTTCGGTATCGTACACACCATGTGTGCAGCGAAGGTCGAGGCGACACATGAACCGAAGGCGAAGATCTGCACCCAAATCGGCAAATCGGCAGCTTCAGCAACGGCGGCACTCTTCCGGAGTCCAGCGACGTTTCCTGCCGTATTGATAGCATCCACAGCGTCTGCGCGGATGTTCTTCAAAATCTCCTGCGGTCCCCCAATATGCCGCGCAACGGGGACCTCCACCTTTTCCCGCATCTCACGATACCAAGACAAGTCCTCAAACCGAATCGGGTCTTCATAGACTTCAATATTATACGGGAGCAGTTCCTCCGCGAGTCGGAGTCCGGTCTCCAAGTCTCCGAATTCTGTGTTCGGATCGACACGAATCTGGAAATCCGGTCCGCATGCTTCTTTCGTTAAGCGCGCCGTTTCGACGATAGTCGCCTTCCGTGCCTTGAGTTTATGCACGCGAAAACCTAAATCTGCGGCGCGTTCCGCTTCTGCTGCTGTCACTTCCGGCGGCATCGGTGGCGACCAGTAGGCGAGTTCAACGCGATCCCGATGTTTCTCGCCGATGAGCTTATGAGCAGGCACCCCCAACGCCTGTCCTGCCAGATCATAAAAGGCGGACTGGAAGGTAAACGACTCCGACGAAAGGTCAATATCCCAAAGATTTTTGCCGACGTACCTTTCAGTGATGCTGTCGGCTTGATCCGTAATATCGCTGTGTAGAGAATTGCTTTCACCCAACCCTGTCAACCCTTCATCTGTGTGTACCCAGACCAACGTCGTCGGATACTCCATGGACCAATGTTCTTCTATTGCAGGAATAAATGGGATGGAAACCGTTCGGTATTCAAAGCCTGTGATTTTCATAGTCGCAGCTCCTTGTAAAGTCCACAATTGCTTGGACACAAAAGATTGGCGGGGTTTCAAATCCCGTCAGCGAAGGGGAGTGTTTGAAGAACTACCGTTTACCAAATGTCCGCATATTTTGGACTTTACTATATAAACCCAAGTTACCACCTATTTACTTACATAGCAAGCCGAAGAAGGTGCGGGACGTTGATCTACCTTTTTCTATTCTCACTGCGAAGCAATATTACCCCTCTGGGGTGGGAGAAGTGTCTGAAAACCTGTGTTGAAACGCTCAAAATCCGTTAGTAGCAACTTGGGTTATATAAGAATACCATAAAAACGGAATCATATCACAAACCTTTTTATGGTTTGGGCAGCAACTGAATATCCCTTGGCGATGCCTCAATACGACTGATGGTAACTGCGACATGTCCGTTCAATCGACTTTGCCGTGCTATATAAGGAAATTCCTCACGGAAGGTTTGCCACAACTCCCCGCCTCGCCTTTTGGCAAGCAGACAGGTAAGAAGTACAAGATCATCTCCGTAAATATCGCGTGTTGAGAGTGCTGCTTGTAGTGCCTTATCGTTTCGTGCAGACGGTTTAAGCAAGCCTTCAGCAATCAGACGCGCTGTTTTCATGCTTATATCCGCATTTTTATCTATTTTCATCAACAGCGACTTCGCCAGATCTGTGTCGGTGCCTTCGTGATGCGCGAGTACCGCGTACAGTGTACTAAGGTAAGCGAATAAGGAATTATCTCGCAGCTTCAGCAGTTTGATCTTGCTTACCTTTGAAAGGACGCGTTCAGAGAGTGCTGTCAGTTCAACATCGGTTGGTACTGCTTGGGCTGCCGTGTGGATACACCATGCAGAGCGGACGACAATGTACTGATTTCCACCTGTGATAACTGTATTGAGCATCGGATCTTCCCAAGCCTTTTGGAGTGTCGCGAGTGCCTCTTTGTCAACTTTACCATCAATTGCATCTGCCAAAAGCTGCCAAGACGGGACGATCAAAGACGCTTTTAGAAATTCCGGTTGCACAGAATTTCTCTCTACTTCGGAGAGTATTCCAGTTGCTTGAGGGCTTGCATCTACCTGTAACGCCTCAATAGCAGGACTTCTCTCGACAACACTCTGCTGTGCAGCTGGAGCAGAAGAGGTTATAGGGGCACTTCTTGCCATTCGCCGCATGCTGGAAGCAGCACTTGCTTTCCGAGCATTGTAGAATCCTCGAAAATCAGTGCCTTCCGGCAAAGGAACAGGTACCACAACCTGCCGAGGTGCTTTCGCTTCTTGATTTATCGGCTGCATGTCATTCTCGTCTACAGCGACGAAACTCGTGTATTGCGTCATCAACCGATGGGTGAGCGCAATGTTCGTGATTTCCTCAATAATTTCCGGCGCATTAGCAGTATATAACCGTGCAGAAATGTCTTCGATTTTCTTGCGCGCCCACACTTTTGACAAAACATCGTGTGCCGGTTGCACGTCGCGAAGTGTCACATGTAGTTTATATTTCAACGGTTTCCCCTCTGCACTGCCAGAGAGGCGAATTTCTTTACTGCCGCCTGCACCATAACGTCCAAACATAATGACCGGACGACCCGCCCAGAGTTCAGGAATTCGTCTCGGATAGGTCTCGTAGACAGAGAGTCCGTTCCAATCAATCTGGATTTTGGCGAGTTGCGCCCGATGAATGCGCTCAGCGATCTGCGCTACAAGTGGTCCGGGGTCGGTATTAAGTTCTATCACGTCTGCCAACCCGCCGCCGTGTTTTGCCACGCCGTCAATCAGATAGCGGTTCGGCGATGTGCCGATGCCGAGCGCCGAAAAACGGATCTGATCCCCCGCCCGTCTGTCAATCTCAGCGATAATTTCCGCTTCGTTGCCGATATAGCCATCGGTGAGCATGACGACGATGCGGACCCGTTCCGGGTCAACAGGTTCGTTGAGCACCAACTTAATGGCTTTCAGCATCTCCGTCCCGCCACCGCCCCGTATCTGTTGTGTAAAGTTGAGCGCATGTTCAATGTTTGCTTGGATCGCTGGTGCCGGTTTTTCAAAAAGTTTATCTGCGCGATTTGAGAAGGTGATTACTTGCACGGTGTCGTTCGGTTTGGTGCGTCGAAGGAAATGGTGCATCGTCTCTTTCACTTTTTGCGTCGGTTCTCCGCGCATTGAACCTGAAACGTCAACGAGAAAGACAATTTCACGAGGTGGTGCTTCGGCAAGTTCGGCATCAAGTTTAGGCTGGATCATAAGCATGAAGTAGCCCTGCTCGGGTCCGTTGGAATGTGCTAAAACTGCCATCTCCGGCTTTTCACCGACAACGGCGTACTTCATCACAAAATCCTTGTTCGGTATCGAATCAGCGGGCGAAAGTACTGTGGTAGCACCCGACGCGTCAACACGATCTACCTCCGCCTTGTGATTGACAATCTTGATGTCCTGAATCGGCACACCAGCATCAAGCGATACCGCGAGGCTGATGTCGTGTGCTGTGCGGTAGCCGGGTTTGAGCACCGGTGGTGTAATACGCGATGCATCCGGCACACGGTCTGTGTCTGGTGCTACGCCTGTCCCTGATGGATTCGCACCGTCTCGGACTCCGTCTAAAGTTCCCTCTAATTCGCCAACTTTCCCTTCTAATTCATCTGGCAACTCAGGCATCTTGGTGGTCGGGGTGCCGGGAATGTATCGAGGACCTACCACCATTGGAAAGTGGAATTCATAGGTACCCATATCGTAATCAAGCACATCAACGTAGGAGATTTCGATGCGAACCTCATCGTTTGGTTGAATATTACCAACCGACTGTGTAAAGATATTCGGACGTTCCTGTTCCAACAGACTCGCTGTCTTTCCCTGCTTAATTGCTTCTTGGTAAATGGCTTGCGCCTCAGCACGGCGTTTGATGAGTCCGACAATCCGACGGTCGCCAACAGTCATCGTCATATCATCGATCGCTGCGGTATGTGGCAGCGGAAAGACGTAGACCGCTTCAATTTTTTCGTCGTAGGGGTTGTGGAAAGTTTGAGTTACAGTGACGCGTGCAATGAAGCCTGAAATGTTTGCCTTGACATCGGTGTGTTTTAGTGGACATTCGACGATCTCTTCGTCAACCTCAACGCGCAATGCCCCTTGTGTAACCTCTTGTTCCATGGAAGTTATAGGTTGCAAGGTCTCTGAAAAGGCGGTGCCGCTGGACATGCTGAGTATTGTCAGGGCACTCAGTAATGTTATTATCCAATGCTGTTGCATGATAACCTCCAAGGTTCGGACGCGTAATCTGTCCGGGAATCAAGTGTATTTAGATGTTTACTATGCTTGAATTAGCAGAGTGCCAAAACCGTGTTGGCTGTCGGAATTTACTATGCTGTTGATACTAACACACTATAGAGACAAAAAGGTTGCATATCGCGTTAACTTTTGGGACCAGTCATACATCTTCCCTTCACCAACATAATAACACATTGACCAAAATGATCAACGGAAAATCGAAACGACGAAAATCCCGCTTGCTATTAACATTGTGCTGTGTTAATATGTCGTAAAAATCTCAAAGGAGATACACAGTTATGTTTAAACTTGGCGTTATCGGCGACGAAGTTTCACAGGACTTCGCCACCGTTGTCAATTTTGTGAAAGATTTCAACCTACACTCCATCGAAATTCGCTCCGTCTGGGATAAACTCCCGCACGAACTCACCGAAGCCGACATCAATGAGATGAAACGTCTACTTGACGGCACCGACATCGAGATTATCGGCGTTGCATCCCCGTTTTTTAAATGCGATATGGACAACGCAGCAGAACGGAAAGAGCACCTTGATATACTGAAAGGGTGTATCCACACAGCAAAGGCGTTTGATACCAATCTCATCCGTACCTTCGTCTTTTGGGACACCGGCGAAACCGAAGAACGTTGGGACGACATTATCGCCTCTTACGATGAGCCGCGCAGGATGATAGACGGCGAAGGCATCGTACTCGGTATGGAAAACGAATCTACCACTTCGCTCAGCACTGCTAAACTCACAGCGGAATTTATTGAGCAGATTGATTCCCCGAATATCCGAGGTATCTGGGATCCCGCCAATGAAGCGCATGCAAAGGGTGGCGAAACCCCGTACCCCGATGCCTACAATCGTATGAAACCGACCATGATCCACGCGCACCTCAAAGATGCAGGTGCAAACCCCGATACCGGTGAAATGGAATCCGTTCCTGTCGGTGATGGCGTTATTGACTGGCAAGGGCAGCTGCAAGCCTTTATTGATGACGGGTATGAGGGACATCTCTGCCTTGAAACACACTGGCGACCTTCACTCAAAATTGATGATGCCATCCTCAATAGACCCGGTGGACAGGCATTCTCTGAAGCCGGTGAGGAAGCCTCGCGCATCTGTATCGAAAAATTGATGGCGATGATTGAGAACTTAAAGCAATAGTTTTTCCATCCGAAGATTAGATGCAGAAGTCCCATCGTCTAAATAATGTAATGTTGACAAAACAGTAGTCCGTAATGAAATGGTTCTCACTGAGAAGCAGGATTTAAGAAGAGCCCGTGAAATAGTAATCTCACCTTGTTTAACCGCAAGGAAAATTTAAAAAATGAAAATAAAAGCAGTTCGCACATCTTTGTATGACATCCCGCCGCAAGTCGAACGCGTTGACGCTATCCAAGCTTTTGTCTCTATGGAATTCCCTTTCATCGAGATTGAAGATGCAGATGGTGTCGTAGGTACTGGGTTCTCCTACACGATCGGCAAAGGCGGAGAAGCAATCAAACAGACGATGGATGCCTATCTCACGCCTATCCTCCTTGAGGAGGATGCCGCCAACATCGACCGGATTTGGAATCGGATGTGGATGGACACACACTGGGTCGGCAGAGGCGGTATCGTCGGTTTAGGCATGGCGGCGGTAGACATCGCACTCTGGGATCTCATGGCAAAGCGTGCCGAGTTGCCGCTCTACCAACTCCTTGGCGGCGCGAGGTCCGAAGTTCCCGTCTACAACACAGATGGCGGTTGGCTCCACCTTTCCGAGGCCGAACTCGTCAGGCAATCCGTGGAATTTGTGGAGCAAGGCTTCAAAGGTATCAAAATTAAAGTCGGGCGCGACAGTCTCTACGAAGACGTGGCGCGTATCTTCGCTGTTAGGAAAGCGATTGGACAAGAACCCTATCTCATGATTGATGCCAACATGAAGTGGAACGCACGCGAAGCCATCCAACTTGCATGTCGGGTTGAAGCGGCAGACCTTTTCTGGTTTGAAGAACCTATTGAGGCAGATGACGTGGAGAGCCATGTGACGCTGCGCGAGAAAACCACGATCCCTATTGCTATCGGCGAGACGATTTACAATAAGTACGTCTTTAAGGAGTACATCGCACAAGGCGCAGCGGACATTCTACAACCCGATGCTGTCCGTGTCGGTGGTATCTCTGAATGGATGAAGGTTGCGCACACAGCGGAATGTTTTGGACTCTCTGTCTCCCCACACTTCTTAATGGACTTGCATGTGCATCTCTCTGCCGCGGTGCCACATTCGCTCTTTGTCGAATATATACCGTCACTTGATCCGGTACTTGAGGATACCTTGACGCTCAGGGATGGGCACTTTTCACCGCCGGAACGTCCGGGACACGGCATTCTGTTCGACAAGCAAAAACTCGCGGCACATAAAGTTCGGTAATGCTCTTACTGTAGGAGCGAGCTGTGCTCGCGATCCATAGTGATTGCTATTATTTCAGGAATGAACTGTGCTCGCGAGATGTAATGAATGCTCTTACTGTAGGAGCGAGCTGTGCTCGCGATCCGTAGTGATTGCTATTATTTTAGGAATGAACTGTGCTCGCGAGATGTAATGAATGCTCTTGCTGTAGGAACGAGTGTTTTTGCTTGGGGTGTTTTTGCTTGGGTGTTTCTGCGTATTGCTTGGGGTATTTGATAGGGTGTTTCTGCGGATTTCTTGTCGCTAGCAACACTTACTGACAGCCGATAGTTGATGGCTGACGGCTGTGCCATACTATTTTGAGGAAAACCCATGAAACTTGAAAACCGTATCGCTATTATTACAGGTGGCGGGCGCGGCATCGGTCGGTCAACCGCTCTTGCATTTGCCAGAGAAGGTGCCGACATTGTTCTTGCCGCACGGACGGATACCGAGATAGCGGCTGTTGCCAAAGAGGTGACGCAACTCGGCAGGCGCGCACTCGCTATCACAACCGATATCCAACTGAAAACCGATGTCGATGCAATGGTTGCCCGAACACTTGACACCTTCGGCAAGGTGGACATTCTCGTTAACAACGCAGGCATAGCAATCCACAATCCGATTCCAAAAATTCGAGAAGAGGACTGGGATTTGACAATGGCAGTTAACCTCAAAGGTGTGTTTCTCGGCACACAAGCCGTTTTCAGCCACATGTGCGAGCAGAAGTACGGACATATCGTCAACGTCTCCTCGGTTTCAGGCAAATTTGGACACGTCAACGGCGGTGCGTACTGCGCCTCCAAATTCGCCGTTATTGGGTTCACTGAGACGACGAACAATGAGGGGAGAGCACATGGTGTGAAAGCTTCGGTTGTCTGCCCTGGTCCCGTGGATACCAAGATGCGCCGTGATAACCACCCAGACGATGTGATTGAGCATCTGACGCTTCCAGAGGATGTTGCGGATCTGATCCTGTTTCTCGTGACGCAGCCACCCCGCGCACATACCCTTGAAACCGTTATCCGAACGCCATTAATGTGATTTTTTGTCAGCTTCCGTTTCAAATCCGGTGCGGTTCCAAACCGCACCATAGGTGTCAATTTAAGAAAAAACAACCGTCTCAGACCCAGGTCTGGTAGGTTCGGTTTCCTAACCGAACCGGATACGACGCGGAAACCTTGATGACTTCAAAAACCTCTTCAGTCCCGTAGGGTTTATTTGCTTGGGTGTTTCTTCAGCATCTATGTAGTACGTGTATGAGCCAAAGTTCCAGCCCCGTAGGGGCGGCATCTATAGAGAATCGTCAAAAAAATGCCGCGAAAATCCCTAAATTGACTTATGGTGCGGTTCCAAACCGCACCTACCGGAATTAGGACCGAAATGTTTATTGATTCACATGCACATATCCAACTCTCCGAATTCAATCGTGATCGAGACGCAGTCCTAAAGCGCGCACACGAAGCCGAGGTTTCCAATATCTTAGTTATCGGGTTTGATATGGAAACCAGCCTCGGCGCAGTGGAATTAGCAGAGAAACAGCCGCACATCTACGCCACTGTCGGCATGCATCCGCACGACGCAAAGGATCTGACCTCCGATGTCCTAAAAACCTTTCGCGAACTTGCCGCACACCCGAAGGTGATTGCACTCGGTGAAATAGGATTGGATTACTACCGCGACCTCTCACCGCGTCCAATACAAAAAGAAGCGTTTGAAGAACAATTGGACCTTGCCGAAGAGCTGCAGATGCCGATTGTTATCCACAATCGCGATGCCTACATGGATATTCTACCCATCTTAGAGGCGCGGCAGGGAGGAATCCGAGGGGTCTTACACTGTTTTACCGGCGATGTTGAATTGATGCACAGAGGTCTTGAGATCGGATTCCACATCGGTATTGGTGGCATCGTAACCTATAAAAACGCAGCAGATGTTCAAGCCGTAGCGCGGGAGGTACCTGAAGATCGACTCCTGATAGAGACAGATTGCCCGTGGTTGGCACCGCAATTTCGGCGTGGCAAACGCAATGAACCGGCGTACGTCCGTGCCGTGGCAGAAAAGATCGCGGATCTTCGTAATACCTCCATAGAAACAATCGGTGAAATTACAACCCAAAATTTCGGAACCCTGTTCAAAACAGCATGAAACATTTTAATCTCCGTATGTATGCGATGGTGCTTGCACTTGTCTGTGTCTGGGTGATTTTCACACTACTGACCAGCGGCACCTTTCTCAGCACTCGGAACCTATCGAATCTCTCCCGCCAAGCCGCCGTCACAGCTATTCTTGCTGTAGGTATGACGTTAGTCATCGTCTCTGCTAACATTGATCTTTCTGTCGGCTACGGTGCCGGTTTACTCGGAGCGATCGCAGCGATTGTGCACGTCCGGTGGGGACAACCGATTCTCGTCACGCTCTTCATCGTTATCTGCATCGGCATCTTGATGGGACTGATGCAGGGTTACCTCGTCGCGTATCAGCGAATCCCGGCGTTTATCGTCACACTCGGCGGGTTTCTGGCGTATCGCGGCTTGATGCTGGCATTTACCAAAGGTGAGACCATCCTCCTCCCAGACAATTGGCTCAAAGCGATTGGCAACGCTTACCTTTCACCGACACTCGGATGGGGACTTATGGTTATAGGGCTTGGCATTATTGGTTACCGATTTTACCGGCAGCGCATCGCCCGGTTACAATATGGAAACTCGGAACAAACCTCTCTGCCCATGTTCCTATTGAAGATAGTGGGGGTATCGGCACTGATTGTCGCGTTCATCGCTGTGATGAATACCCACAAAGGCGTTCCGTTTCCGGTGTGCATCCTTTTCGGACTGGCGTTCGTGTTTCATTTCATCGCGAATCATACCCGTTTTGGACGTTATGTCTATGCAGTCGGCGGGAACGCGGAAGCGGCGTATCTTTCCGGGGTCAATGTCCGTGGCATTACGTTGCGGGTGTTTGCGACAATGGGGGCGTTGATGGCGATCGCCGGTGTCGTCATGACGGCGCGTGTCGGGAGTGCAAGCCCAGAAGCCGGGCGGCTGCTGGAGTTAGACGCTATTGCTGCATGCGTTATCGGGGGTGCCAGTCTAATGGGGGGGCGCGGAAGCATCTTCGGTGCGATTTTAGGCGCGTTCGTCATGGAAAGTCTCAACAACGGAATGAGTATGGCAAATATGGATGCTTCATGGCAAGATATTATCAAAGGTGTGGTACTCGTCGCAGCAGTCGGTTTTGACATGGCATCACGACGACGATAGTGTAAAAATCGACTGTTTCTGTTTTTTTTAAACCCTTTTCACCAAAATTCCCCTCCTTATAACTACAGTCTAATTGACGAAATTTAATTGGGAATATGTCTATGCGATATGATTCATCGACATACACAGACTTGACAGACGAAGAACTCATTCAGCACGTGCAAAATGGGGATGAGGCGGCTTTTGCGCAGCTTGCAGCCCGCCACAGTTCCAGAATTTGGCAACTGGTTGTCTTTAACTCCCGCCAGATCCGCGATGCTGAAGAGATCTTTCAAGACATTTGGGTGGCAGTCTGGGAAAACATCGGCGGCTTACGCGAAGTCAGTAGTTTCGGTGCTTGGCTCCGAAAGATAGCCTGGACAACTTGCAGAAGGTACTACGCCGCGAAGTCACACAACAGAGGCGAAATCCTTCAGAGTGCAGAGCAACTCGCAGAGACGATTGATCGGGATGTGCTTGCCCGTTTTCGAGAGACGGAGCTTCGCGCTGCTGTAACGGAAGCCGTACACCATCTTCCAGAGAGGGTCCGCGCTGTCGCAGTATTGTACTACTTAGAGATGTGGACTGTCAACGAAATTGCAGAAGAACTTGGTTTGGCGGCGGGTACCGTCAAGACAAGACTCAGCCAAATTCGGGCACTCCTGCGTGAGGAATTTGGTGTTGAGGAAGTTAAGAGGGGAACACCTATGACACATGAAAAAGAAGTCGCAAAGCCGTCAGGATACAAAATTAAGGTTTTCGGTGTCGGCAACGCTGGTGGTAACGTCATCAAACGGATGATGGCATCTAATTGGGAAGAAGTGGAATTTTATGCTGTGAATACAGACGTGGAAGCACTCCGCACGTGCGATGGAGCGACACAGATACAGATCGGAGTTGATACCACACAAGGATTTGGCGCAGATGCAAATCCAGAGATAGGTAGAAGCGCAGCTGAGGAAAATCTGGAGACACTTGACACTGCGCTCGCAGACGCGAGGCTGGTTTTCATTGTAGCAGGCATGGGCGGCAGAACGGGGACAGGTGCCACACCTGTGATCGCATCCCTTGCACGAGAGCATGGTGCCTTAACAATAGGTGTTGTGACGCTGCCGTTTGATTTTGAGGATCAACGCCGCGCCGAACACGCAGAATACGGATGCCAAGAACTTCAAGCGTACACAGATGCCGTTATTGTGGTCCCAAATCAGCGACTCCTTGACACTGTTGATGTGCAACCCTCACCGAGCGAAGCGTTCCGTATGAGCGATGAGACTGTGCTACGCGGCATCAAAGTTATTACTGAAATTATTACGGGATCAGGTGAGATTAACATTGACTTCACCGATATACAAAGTATCATGCAGGATACTGGTCGGGTGTTGATAGGCATAGGGCAGGCACAGGGCGAAAATCGGGCACAAACGGCTATGAAACATGCCGTCTCGTCGCCACTCTTAGATGGAAGCAAACTCGACGATGCCCCTGGATTGATTACCACAATCACCGCACCGCCAGACTTCATGATGAATGAATTGGATGCGGCGATGACGGTACTCAAAGATGTTGCTCCCGAAGCAATGATTCTCTTTGGGTTGGTCTATAAGGATGGCGAGCCTAAACCTGAAGATACTGTTGATGTTACTGTCCTCGCAACAGGTATTGGGACGCAAAGTGAACCCACCACGCCACTTTCTACACAGCAGGACGACACTTCTCCTGAAGGGGGGACTTATATTCCGTCCAAAACCGGTTCCGAGTTTGTTCATCTACACAACCATAGTGAGTATAGCATGCTTGATGGCGCGTGCCGCATCCCAGATATGGTGGATTGGGCAGTTGAAAATAGCGTACCTGCTGTCGCACTTACCGATCACGGCAACATGTTCGGCGCATGGGAACTCTACAACAAAGCGACGGATGCAGGTATCAAGCCGATCATTGGGTGTGAGGTCTATGTCGCACCCGGTAGCCGAAAAACACGTGGGCAGGACCAGGACGGTCCCTATCACCTAACGCTGCTCGCCGAGGATGCAACAGGCTACCAGAACCTACTGGAATTGGTATCGATCGGGTACACAGAGGGATTCTATCGCAAGCCACGTATTGATATGGAGGTCCTCCGCGAACACCGGGATGGTATCATCGCATTGACGGGGTGTATTCAGGCACAGGTGCCACAACTCCTCTGCACAAATCGACGCGACGAAGCGATCCAAAACTTCAAAGTGCTTATGGAGATCATGGGACAACACAACCTCTATGTTGAGGTGCAGAACCACTACAACGACAGGGAACTTGAGGCATATCCGGTGATGGTGCAGCTGGCGAAAGAGTTCAATCTTCCGCTCGTCGGTACAAACGACTGCCACTACCTCCGCAAGTCCGACCACGGAATGCACGATGTCCTTCTCTGTATCCAGACGAAGAAGACCGTCAATGACCGAGACCGAGTGCGGTTCGACAACCATTTCTACTTTAAAAACGTTGACGAGATGCGGGAAGCACTGAAGGATTACCCGACGGAGGCTATCAGCAACACCCTTGAAATTACGAATCGGTGTAATCTTGAACTCGACTATCAACGCGACCCGATGCCGAAATATAAGCTCCCGGAAGGGTACACGCACGACAGTTATCTTCAGGAATTGTGCTACAGAGGCTTGCGCGAGAAATATGGCGAACTCTCTGAGCCGATACAGCAGCGGATTAATTACGAGTTGGATATTATCAAACAGACCGGACACGCCAACTATTTCCTGATTGTCGGCGATTATGTCAACCACGCCCACAAACAAGGGTATCCGCTCTCTGCCCGCGGTTCTGCCGCCAGTAGCCTCGTGCTGTACGCGCTCGATGTGATTGGTTTCAATCCGATGGATCACGGTTGTCTGTTTGAACGATTCTTAAACCTTGAACGTCTCGCACCACCTGATATTGATATCGATTTTGCCGACCGCGCCCGTGAGTCTATAATTGAGTATCTGGCGAAAAAATACGGTGCGGATTCTGTCGGCAAGGTTGCAACCTTTGCGACACTGGGTGCGAAAGCCGCTATTAAGGATGTCGGCCGCGCACTTGAAATGCCTCGTGAAAAGGTTCAAAAGTTAGCAGATTTGATTCCTCCCTTTCCCGGAATCAGACTTGATGAGGCTTTGGACCAGGTGCCGGAATTCCAAGCACTCGCTGAACTCCCTGAGAATAGGGAGTTGATTGAGATGAGCAAAGCCGTTGAAGGTATGAAACGACACGTCTCTTGTCATGCATCCGCAATCGTGGTTTCAGACGGTCCCCTGACAAATTATGTTCCACTCTTCAAGGATAAACACGACCAAGTGGCAACACAGTTTGAAGGTAAAACCGTTGAAGATATCGGTATCGCCAAATTTGATTCCCTCGGTCTACGGAGTCTAAGTGAAGTACACGATTGCCTCCAGATGATTAAGGCGAACCACGGCACCGAGATTAAACTCGAAGAGATTCCGTTTGATGACAAAGAAACCTATTCTCTAATCGGCAACGGACGCATCGCCGGTTTGTTCCAATTGGAAGGGTCTTCTGGTATGTATCGGGTTGTTACCGAACTCAGACCCGACAATTTTGAAGAATTCTCAGCGATCGCCGCGCTCTATCGTCCGGGTCCAATAGAAAATGGAGACCTCCAAGACTACATAGACCGGAAGAATGGGACCCAACCGATAATGTACGGACATCCTGCGTTTGAGGAAGCACTCAGAAGCACCTACGGCGTGTGTATCTATCAGGAGCAGGTGATGCAAATCGCACACGATGTGGCAGGCTTTACATTCGCTGAAGCGGATGTCTTCCGCAGTGTAATAGGGAAACGAAATGAAGTATTGATTGAGGAACAGCGTGAAAAATTCGTTGAGGGTGCGGGGCAAAAAGGGATCGCTAAAGCGGAGGCAG
Source organism: Candidatus Poribacteria bacterium (assembly GCA_965208735.1). Taxonomy (GTDB): domain Bacteria; phylum Poribacteria; class WGA-4E; order WGA-4E; family WGA-3G; genus WGA-3G. Next base: position 426,933 of record CBDBPM010000002.1, on the reverse strand, counting down.
AAACGATATTTGCGCTGCTTGAACCGACTGCACACTACGCCTTCAACAAATCGCACACCGTCGCGTATTCGATGTTAGCGTACCGTATGGCATACCTGAAAGTGCACTATCCACACGAATTCATGGCAGCAATGATGACTGGGGAGTCGGGTGATTCAATGAAAAATGCCCGCTACCGAGCCGAATGTGGAAAACTCGCTGATTTCCTCAGTGTAGAAATTGATCTGCTCCCGTTGGATATTAACAAGAGTGAGAAGGGGTACACAGTCGAGGGTAACACTATCCGGGAGGGGTTTATTGCTGCTGAACGGGTTGGAAATGAGGTAATAGATAAGATTTTAGCGGCGAGAGAATCTGGTGGCGTGTTCGCATCGCTGGAAGATTTCCGTGAACGGGTAGACGAAGTCGGTGAACGGGTTATTGCGAGTCTCGTTAAAAGCGGTGCTTTTGACGCTGTTTAAGTGCTGAAGTTCGGTTCGCGCAGGCGGGGTTTGCAACCCCGCCAATCCATAAGCATAACGGATCCGCGTAAATAGGTGCTATCTTGCCAAATTCCGTGCCTCTTTGAACTTTTCTTTCGCGAATTGTCCCCATTCCTTGATTTTTTCGTTGCGGACTGTTGGGTCGTTCCAAGCACCGCTTGCCAGTTGCATCGTCTCTTCTTCGGTTATCGGCATCTTCGTTAAAATTGCAATCGCCGCGTCGCGTTTTGCCGGGTCTTTACACTTCTCAATGGCTTTCCACGCATTGACCAGATCCTTATGCGAATTGATAATCAGAACCCCGAAGAGTTCGTTGACGATATCCCATCGAATGCTGCCTTTATTTGAGTCGTATTGGAATGGAGATACTTCCATGGCAAATGGGTTTGGAACGATGCATCGTTCTCCAAGTTTATCATAGAGTACTGGCAATACGCTCGCGCGGTTTAAACCGCCTTTCCACTTAGGGCCCTCAGGATCTGTATCACGGAGCATCCAGAGCTTCTGCGCATCTTCCGATAAAACGAATTCAAGAAACTTTTGCGCGACCGGTAGGTTTGGAGCACCTTTAAGGATCGCAATTGGATCAGCAGTAACAACTGTACCTTCTGTTGGAACGATGTATTTAATCTTATCCGCCCCGACGATCGCGATCTGACCATACGCATAAAAGTCGATGGCGAGTCCGTAAATGACCTGCCCTGCGACTACATCTGTCGGAATCGCATTAGCACCCGCGGAGAAACCGCGAACATTACCACCGATTTTTGTTAAGAGCGCGAACCCTTCTTCCCATCCGACGGTTTGAAGGATGATCTCATATATCATGTGTGCAGAACCGCTCTCTCTCGGATCCGCGGCGCCAATTCTACCGAGCAATTCTAAGTTCCCCAGATCTTCCCATGCTGTGGCTTTCGGAAGTTTCAGCAGTTCACGAAGTTCCTCATTGTACATGATACCGAAATTCGATAATGCCGCACCATACCACTGATATTCAGTATCATAGAGTGGAATCCCTTGAAACGATTGGGCTATTTGCTCAAGTTGTGTTTCGGGTAGTTTGTAAGCATGCAACCATCCCATATTTGACAGACGGAGGTAGTTGTCAGTACCGCCACCAAAAAAGATGTCGATACCGATGCCATCCGGCACGCGCTTAAATTCCGATTCAATAAACCGATAGTTAGAAGAAGTGCCACCGACATCTCGCCAATCCGTTTTGACGATCCTACCTGTCTGTGTCTCGTACCATTTCTCGAAATTTTTGCCAAATTCTGTTTCAGTGCCCTCTGGATGTGGGGAGATAATGATGAGTTCGTCTTGAGCGAGTGAGAGCACCGGTAGTGCTAAAAGACATAATATTATCGCCAGTACCACGGGCTTAAAGTCGGACATTTTTTCATACTCCTTTTGCGATATGTTTAGTAATACGCAGTTAACCTTGATTCATAGTCAGTTATGGTGAGAGCGTTGGTTCTTGATGAAAGATAAACAGGGACGGGTTCCTCCACTGTTCTTTTTCCATATCATAAATACCGTAGTGGAGATGAGCCCCTGTGCTACGGCCAGTATTGCCGACGTAGCCAATAATCTGACCACGTACCACTTCTTGCTTAACTTTGAGCCCCTCAGCATAGCCTTGCAAATGCGCGTACAACGTTTTATACCCGGATGCTTCATGGACAATCTCAATTGTATTTCCCAAATAGCCCTTCTTTCCAACCTGTACAACTGTGCCATCCGCAGCAGCGATCACAGGAATGCCGGCGCGGGTTTTAATATCCAACCCTTGGTGAAATTCACGGCTTTTCGTTAACGGGTGGTTCCGCCATCCGAAGCCGGAAGAATACCAAAAAGCGTATTGCTCCCCGTTTTCCTGTTGGAGTTTCACTGGGAGAATCAAAGGATATCCGAAAAGCTGTTTTTGATATGCGTTGATATAGTCATAGAGAGTCCGCAACTCCTCTTTCAGGATACTCGGTGTCAGCTTCTGCTGCTTGTGAGTATCAGGTGCCGCATCAGTGAACGCTGATATATCCGTCTGTTGTGGCTCGGATTCTCCGGGGGACGTAGTAATATTAAGCTCGCCGCCTTGCCCGAGGATCCCTAAAACCTCGCGGATCTTTTCTGCCATCTGCCGAATGTCGTTCATCTCCTTATTAACAGCAGCAAGTTCCGATTCAACTTGGTGTTTTGCCTGCGTTAATTGTTGAATTTCTTGGGTCATGCGCGTCTGTAATTCGTTTTCAGTACTGACTCTCTGCCGTTTTTGGAAGAAACCATAGCTGAAGCCGCCAATTGCCGCAAAGAAGAGACCAAGGATAACGCAGGAGAGCAGCAATAGAAATCCTCGACCGATTACGTGCTGGCGGACAGAATCTTTATGAGATGACATGATAATAAATGTATACATTCAACAGATTCTCCTTTCCAATAAAGCTTAGGTAAAACATCAGCGTTTGCTTACAAGAATTGGAGACTTATAGCTGCCTAATTCATCCGACAAGAACCAACCGTTTCACAAGTGCGAAACGATCGCTGGCATTTTCCAGATCAGGATGAGGATGGCACCAAGCAGGATGAGATACCACACCATCAACATCCGGACGCGGGTTCTCTTGAAAATGTGACGGCGCGGACGTTTCAATTGACTCACTTAACCTTTTTTACGTTTTTTGCGTAACCCGAATTTGGGAGATCCCGTACTTGAAAGCTGCCTCTATATTAAATTCAACGTCTTCATACACAACTTTCTCACCTTTTTGGGGTAAGTGTCCGAACAACATCAGGACAAAGCCACCAATCGTATCACACTGATCTGTCGGGATTCGGATGCCTAAGACTTTATTAACATCAGCAATTAACATGCGTGCATCGATACGCCAGTCGCTTGCTCCAAGTTTTTCGATGTGAGGTGTAGTCCGTTTGCCATTAGCCGCGACCTTGCCTATAATCCGCTCTAAAATATCTATCAACTCTACGATCCCGATACAACTGCCGTGCTCGTTAACCACAATCGCGATCGGTATCTCAGATTGCCGCAGTTCATCCAATAAATCCGTAGCAGGCTTCAGGGCAGGTACGTAATTCACATCCCTCACGAATGACGATAAATCGTTGTCGCTGTGCTCGCTTGCAAGTACCTCCATTGCATCAACGACTCCGAGCAATTGGTCAACGCGTTCGTTATAGATAGGGATGTAATGATAGTTGGAAGCACTACAGAGCGCTACAACTTCAGAGGATGATGCCCGTACTATCAGCGCGGCTGTTTCTGATAATGGCAACATCACTTCCTGTGCCGTTAGCGTTTGCAACTCAAAAATTGCACTGAGTAATTGCGCTTCGGGGTCCGAAAACGCCTTAATATTTTCCAGAAGTAACTGGATGAGCTGTTCGCGAGATGGTGTTGTCTGCCGTCCCGATTTCCCTAATCGCCCCTTTTTCCGGGGCTTGGCTGCCTGTCCATCATACGCAACAAGCGGCCTCGGCGTAACTAATTCTATTTTCCCGATGTCCGGTTTTCTAACGACAGGCATGGGACTCTCTTTTTTTTCCGGAGGAGGTTTGGTAATCTCGTTCATAGTTTAGATCCCTGAAATCCAGAATTTTGTGAATGCCTTCCTATTGAGAACTACGGTGAAACCTAAAAATCAGTATACATCTTATGGGCGGTTTTGTTTGGGTGTTTCCTCCCCTTGCTGTTGCCGGCAAACGCAGCGTTCACAACGTCTAATTAGTGAAGCACGAGAGCTGCAGGTTTAAAATCTTGTCCATAGTCACTTGAGTTATGTTAAGACATAATGAATAAAATTGTTGTTTATTTTTTATTATGTCGTAACATAGCAAATTATACTCGAATTCAATTTTTAACGCAACTCAAATCTGATTTCAGTAGAAAATTCTATGGATTTACAAATGGCAACTTGAGTTAAGATTTACCATTAAGTCTGGGCAACGAGTGTCAGTTCCGTTTGACCACCGAGGCCAGCAACGACAGGAAATGTTTTCTCCCCGGGTTTCCCGTCTTTCGGGACATATCTGACTTGCGGCGAGAAGTAGGCATACAGTGCCGTATTCCGAGGTGTCGACGTGGTATTGGGCCCGGAACCGTGCACCATCAGGCTATGGAAGAACAGCGCACTTCCTGCCGAAAGTGGCACGTCCGTCTGTTGCGCCGCGACCTCTTTCCGATCGGTGAGTTCCTCACCCTGCTCGCGTGCAATGTGTCCCCAAGACTGTATCCCCCACAGATGGCTTTTCGGAATCACTTTGAAACAACCGTTCTCCGGCGTAGCGTCGTTAAGCGCAATACTCACGGTAACAAGGTTCGGCGGTTCCATCGGCCAATATGCCGAGTCCTGATGTAATCCATGTGACGAACCGTGGAACGCAGGTTTGAACATTAGCGTGCTTCTAAAAAGCAATAGATCATCGGAGCCAGTGAGTTCTTGGATGACCGAGATGAGTTGCGGATGCTGTGCGAGGTTCCGAAACACTTCGGAGTACTCCCGTGTATTTTCTGCTTTCCGTAACACCGGTAGGTCGTTTCCTTGGGTTTCGTCTTTTGCAAACGGTTCACGCTGTACGTGGCGGCGTGCAACCTCTGCCCGTTCTTTTTCTGTCTCGGATTCCTGGCCCCCAGCGAACTCATGCAATCTGTGAATTTCTGCTTGGCACGCCTCAACCTCTTCTACCGACAACAGATTTTCAACGATAAGATAACCTTCCTTTTCAAAAAACGCCTTTCGCGCCTTCAATTCCATGTTAGCCTCCAATCAATTGTTTAACTTCCCAAATGATGCTTGAGATCGCGAACCCTACATAGACACATGAAGCGATGACCATCATGACAGTAGAAAGTCGTTTCGGCTTTGCGAAGTCAGGCAGAAATCGGTAGTTCATATAGAGCGTGAGCGGTACATAAATCGCCATCGCGAAACCGCCCATGTATGCTGCATTAAAGAGAAACCCTAATTCACTAACATTTAACTGCTCCATCACAAAGGTAATCACACATCCACCGACGATCCAGACACCTGCGATGAGGAGATACCACCAACTCAAATCCCGCTTTTGCGCGCCTCGGAAGTTGGTGTAGATAATATCGGAGATGGAGCGTGATACACCGTCAACCAACGCGAGTTGCGTTCCGAAAAGCGTCGCTACACCGACCAATAAAAAAATCTTTTGTCCCGCCACACCCCAGATTTCACCTAATATCTGTGCTTCATCGTAGATGAGTCTGCCTTGCTCGGGGACAATCCCGTTGGGGTGTAAAACCGCAAGCGCGCCAAAAATAAAGAGCAGAATCGTAAGCGTGTTGAGTGCCCAGAAGAAAAGCATCTGGTCGTTTTTCACATATTGCCACCATTCCGTGAAACGTTTACGGTTTTCTTCTGTCGCTTCAAAGAGAAACCCTGTTGCGGGTACCTTTTCGCTCCTGCCCCGAAGAGGGTTCTGCAACCCTGGCAGCTGCGCTCCCATTCCGATGTTTTTGTCGCGTAGATAGAAAGTGTAAAAAAGGTTTGCCGTCCCCCCGGCACCCGCGAAAACTAAGGCAATAAACAGCTGTTTCACGGACATCCCTGGGTCTTTGTAACCAACGTTTATCAAACCCGCACCGAGTTCTTTCCACGTATCCATCGAACCGACCATGACTGCAACTAAAATCAATCCAATAGTTACAATAGCGACTAACACCTCAACCGTGTTTTCGACAGATTGGTAGATCATTTTCGGTCCGAAGAGGATAAGCGCGACCGCTGCGAACGTCACTATCGTCCAAAAGGTATCGGAACCCCAACCACCGGGTCCAAGCACAAGTGCTTTGAGGGCAAGTCCCGATGTCCGTGCCCATCCGGGTGCTATCCAACCCACTACTGTGAGGAGAATGAACAACGGTGCGAACCCTCGCCAGATACGGCTGTAGCCAGTATACACCGTTTCACCTGTAGCGATTGTCCAGCGTCCTATTTCAAAATTAATCCACAGTTGAAGGAATACACCGAAAACCGCCGCCCAGATCATGCTCCCACCATATTCAGCGACGATGCGGGGCCAAATCACGCTCTCACCCGCACCGATCGACAAACCAACCAAGATAGCACCGGGACCCGCAATCTTCCAAAATGGCAACTGTTTTTCTGGCAATTCAACGACCTTAAAATCGTCAATCGGTTGATAAATTTTAGCCATTATGTCTTCCTCCGGTGCATAACTTTTAATCTTCTATCATTGATTGGCGTAAGACTTCAATCGGATGCTTCGGTTGCACACCTGTTCCGTGTTCGAGTTGGTGTCTGCAAGAAAATCCAGCGGCACTAAGTGTGAAACTATCCGGTGGCTTCTCACGAACGGCATCAAAAAGTCGTAACTCGCCGATTTTCATAGAGAGATCATAATGTGCCTTCTCATACCCGAACGCGCCTGCCATACCACAACAACTCGAATCGATCACTGAGACGTTGTGTTGTACAGGTAGACTTAGCATCTGGACAGTCGGTTGGATACCGACAAGTGCGCGCTGATGGCAATGTCCGTGCAGCAATATGTCATGGGGTTCTGCCGAGAATTCTAACGACAATTCGTCCTTTTCAGCCAGCTGCGCAAAAAATTCCTCAAACGAATAAGTCGCTTCAGCGACACGTTTCGCATCAGGCGTACCGATCAAGTCAACGTAATCATCAGTGATGGCAGAGGTACAGCTCGGCTCACATCCTATAATCGGGATGCCTTCGTCAGCATACCCCCGAAGTGCGTCAATGTTATACCTCGCATTCTCAATTGCTCGGTCAAGCATCCCTTCTGAGATAAGTGGCCGCCCACAGCACCGCTTCTCAGGGAGCAGCACTTCAAAGCCGCACGCTTCGAGCAGCTCCACCGCAGCTTTACCGATAGAAGGCTCGCTGTAGTTCATGAACGTATCTGAGAAGAGCACAACCTTTTTACCTGATGTTCGTTGAGGACGACGTTTTTGGAACCACTGTTCATAAGTCGGACGCACGAAGGTAGGCATATCCCGCCGCCGATCAACGCCAATTAATTTTTCTGCGATCCATTTTGAAAGCCCGTTGTTGACTGCCCAATTGGAGAATGGAGAAAACATTGAACCGAGCGGCGCGAGCGCACCGATTTCACCAAACAGCCGCCGATGCAAGGGCAGACCGTTCGCTTTGTGATAGTGTGCCATGACCTCATATTTAATCTTCGCCATGTCTACATTGGATGGACACTCTGCTTTGCACGCTTTGCATCCGAGACATAAATCCAGGACCTCTTGTAGCCGTTCGTTCGTGAATTCCGTGTGTGGCAACGCTCCCGAAATAATGGAGCGCAGCGCGTTCGCACGTCCACGCGTTGAATGCTCTTCTTCACGCGTGCCAATAAAAGAGGGACACATGGTACCAGTCAGCGTTTTTCTACATGCTCCGACACCGTTGCACATCTCAATTGCCCTACCGAATCCATCTTGGCTCGAAAAATCGAAGTAGGTGTCAATTTTAATAGTGTTGTAATCCGCACCGAAACGGAGATTTTCTGTCATCGGCGGTGCATCGACAATTTTGCCCGGATTCATGATACCGTTCGGGTCAAACGCTCTTTTCACCTCAGTGAGTGCCTGATATATCTCTGAACCGAACATGCTTTCTATCCATTCACTCCGGACGAGTCCATCGCCGTGTTCTCCGCTCATAGCACCGTCCAATTCCATGAGTAGGTCTCGAACTTCACGAGCGATGTCGTGCATCTTCTGAATATCCGTTTCGGATTTGAGATTGACGATAGGACGGTTATGCAATAACCCGACGCTCGCATGCGCGTAGTAGGCGGCGGTGGTATCGTGTGCCGTGACAATTTCATCGAATCGGCGAACATATTCTGGCAGGTGCGCGATCGGCACCGCGGCATCTTCAACGAAACCCACCGGTTTGGCATCACCTTTCATTCCCATGAGCAAACCGAGTCCAGCTTTCCGGGTCTCCCAGACACGCGATTTCGCTTCGGCGGTGAAACAGCGCACGAACGCATAACCAAAACCGGCACTTCTCAAGGTCTTTTCCAGTTTCTCTAACTGTGATTCTAATTCTGCTTGGGTCTCACCGTAAAATTCGACAGCGAGGAGCGCAGCGGGTTTACCTTGTATGAAGGTGGTAAGTCGTGAAAATTCTAATGAACCTCGTGCCATATCAAGGATCGTTTTGTCTATGAGTTCTACAGCAGTTGGACCACATTCCAGGATGGGTTGCATCGCTTCCATAGATGCAATGAGGGTTTCAAAATGGACGACACACAGGGCAGTCAGGTTGGGAATCGGAACGAGATTTACTGTCGCTTCAACAGTTGTTGCGAGTGTTCCCTCGGAACCGACGAGAATTTTGGTCAAGCTAAACGGGTGATTTTCATCGCATCCGTCGCGGCGATACGGTGTAACCTCTTTTGAACCCGCATCTGTAACAAATTCATCAAGATTATAGCCTGCAACACGACGCAGAATACGCGGGTAACGTTTACGAATCTCTGCTGCGTTGTCCTCACAGATACGGCACAATTCGCGATAGATATTCGCCTCTAACGTGTTGTCCTGTTTTTTAGTCTCTAATTTCTCAAGTGAGATAGGGGATGCTGTGATTTCGTCAGCGTTGGAAAGCACTAAGTCAAGCGACATGACGTGATCGATGGTTTTCCCGTAGATGAGAGAATGTGAACCTGCGGAGTTATTGCCGATAGTGCCACCGACGTTCGCGCGACTGCTCGTAGCAACATCCGGGGCATACATCAAACCGTGCGGTTTTAACTTATGGTTCAACTCGTCTAAGACAATACCCGGCTGCACACGTGCCCAACGTTCAGCGACGTTTATCTCAAGCAGTTGATTCATGTACTTGGACATGTCCAACACAATTGCCTCACCGACGCTCTGCCCAGCGAGGCTCGTACCACCACCGCGCGGAAGAATCGGGACGTTATGCTCTACTGCAATTTGCACCGTCTTGATAATGTCTTCGCTGTCTTGCGGGAGTACAACACCTATCGGTTGTATTTGGTAGAGGCTTGCATCTGTGCTGTAGAGTGCTTTGGAATAGAGGTCAAAACGCACCTCACCTGCAAGTGTTTCCGATAACTGTTGTTCAAGATTTTCCGATGTAGGGGTGTTCATGTAGCTATCCAAAGCCGTCGTGTGCATGACTGCTATAAGTTTCTAAAAAAATCTAAAAAATTTGACATTGACACGTAAATAAAGTATAATTAATCACACAATGCCCCTGTGATGGAATTGGTATACATAGCAGGTTGAGGGCCTGTGCCTTAATTGGCATGCTGGTTCGAGTCCAGTCGGGGGCATCTTTCTTATGCCTTGACCTCCCCAAGCAGTTCTTGATACACTTGATACGTCCGTTCTGCAATTGTCTCCCACGTAAAATTTTTGATACGGTCAAGCCCGCGCGCAACCAGATCATTTCGGAGGCGTACATTGTGTGCAATTTGATGTATCCGTTCCGCTAAAGCATCCGTATCTGCTTCAGGAAAGACAAGCCCCGCGTCATCAATTACGTGCGGAATTTCGCCAGAATCTGAACCGATGACTGGGACTTCGCACGCCATTCCCTCAATAAGCACTCTACCAAAGAATTCAACCCATCCTGGTGTCGTCAGGGAAGGTAGGATGAGCGTATCCATACAATTAATATAAGCGGCTACCTCTTCCGGTGGCACCGCATCTATCCACACAATCCGTTCAGAAATGCCGAAAATCTCCGCACTTTTTTGGAAATCCGGTTTATCTTCGCCTTGCCCAACGATTAAAAGTTTGTAGGTCTGTGAGTTCTCGCGGCTTACAAGGCGCGCCAAGGCTGCAAGAAGCGTCTCTATGCCCTTCATCTGAAGAAGTCTACCGACATAACCGACTACAAAACAGCCACTGAGTCCGAGTGAATCTCGCAGCGCACTGACATCCATTTTATAGAAATGGCGCGTATCAACACCATTCGGAAATGGAGTCTGTTCGCCGGTGTAGCCGCGTTCAGTTAGAATTTTGCCAGCGTTTTCACTCAGTGGAAAGGCTTTATCCGTCTCTCGAAAGACAGTGCGTTCAATCCATACAGGCAATACGCCAAACCGCTGCTTCGTTGGTATGCTCAGGGACGTACGAAAAATGAAGCGGCTATTCGGACAATATTTCCGTTTCAAGCGAACTGTTTGTAGCGCGTTAAGACTCCACGCTTCTTCCTCTAAGTGAATAATATCCGGTTGGAAGTCCCTAAAGTGGGACTTAATGCCACGATGATAGTAAAAACGACTACCATAACCGGAGAATCGGATCGGGCATGGAAATTCCTCACACGGTGTATCTGGTTCCGGTTCAAAGACAATATCTTGGAAGCTTTCATACCAACGCGTTGGTGTGACAACACGCAGCGCGACCTCCGGACGTTCCGCAATGAGCGCGAACTTTCGACGGTACGGCTTCATAATGTAAGAATGAGAAAGGACTAAGACACGCAAGGTGCTAATTATATTCGGTTTACTCAGAGTGTCCTGAATCTACTACTGATGATGGTGATGTTTCGTCTGACTCATCGTCCTGCGCCGTAAAGGCGATCTCATCACCTATGTCTGGTTCCTCTGTTTCATTTGATGCAGCGAGGACATCCATTAAACCTTCGAGCCTCTCTTTGATTTCGGAACGTTCTTGAGAAGTGCCTAACCGTTCTAAGTTGAGTTCTCCCTCAAGTTCGCTATTATGAGTTTCAAGCTCTTGAATCTTTGTGTCGCGTTGTAGTACATCGTTATTGAGACGCGCGATTTCGGCTTCAAGTTCCAGTTTCTCTGCCCTCAACTCCTGAACAATGGAAATCGCAAGTTCAACGTGTTCTTCCAAATGCGATACAATACTTTGTTCAAATGATTCAGACATATTTGTGGTCTCCTCCAAGGTCATTTGAGTGTTTTTAACCTAAGTTGCTACCTAAATCAAAATAACGCATGTAATTATATTATATCAATGTATCATTAGTGAATCTTAAAATAAAGAGACACTTTCATCACCCGGTAGGTTCGGTTTTGCGGTGTACTCACCCAAATGCGATCTGCATTCCAACCGAACCGGTATAGAGTGTCCTATTAATTCTAAACTTTACTAATGATTTTCAAGCGAGACAGCCGTTGCGTACCTACAAAGCTTTAGGTGGAAACTTAGTTATCTTTATTAATTCGTAGTGGATTCACACTTTTCCGCCACGGCCGGAACAGTCGGTTCAATAAGCGATAAATGCTCGGCATCTGCCCAATTTGAACATTCATGAACGTAGTGAAACAAATACTGCTGGGCATACCCGACACCACCTTTGAAATAACTGTGAGCGAACTCGCGTATTTCGCGATGGGTCGCGCCTCGGCGAAGATAAAGTGTCTCAAAAATCCGCTTTATCCAGACATCAATCGGTAATGCCGCGAGATGCCCAAGCGAAAACAGGCAGATACAGTCGGCGACCTTTTCGCCGATGCCATTTTGACGCATTAATTCCTGCTTCGCTTCAGGATACGGCATCTGTTTCATTGCTGTGAGCGAAAGTTCGCCACTAACGACCGCTTGTGCAGCATCTCGAAGATAACTGGCTCGATAGCCAGTGCCGCATGCCAGAAGTTCATCGTTTGTTGCTGTTGCGAGTGCGTCCGGACTCGGAAAACTGTAATCTACATATCCAGCAAGCGTCAAGTGTTCGCCGAAGCGTTCAGACAACCGATGGATAATGCCACGAATCCGAGGGACGTTGTTGTTCTGCGATAAAATGAACGATGCCACCGTTTCCCAGAGTTCTTGGTTCAGAATGCGCATTCCCCAAAGTTTCTCAATCGTCCGGTGCATATAAGCATCTTTGTTGACTTCAGCAAGAATTTTCGGGACATCGCGCCCAATGTCGAGATAATGGCGGAGATATGACACGAAACAGGTCTCATCTTCGTCGGCTGAACTCTCAACACACAAAGTGATTCCTTCTTGTGAGATTTTGAGGATGCGTCCTTCCACAACACCGTAGTAGGCATTATCTATTCGGTTCCATCGAAATGATTGTCCCGATTCTAAGGTATATTTCAGACTGAAATCTGTTGCGTTCTGAATCTGCATCGTACGTCTTGCTGAATTTTAATGAAGGTTTGCAGGCAATGCCATTGATGTTATTTATATTAAGTATATAGTAAATTACAAAAATTAGCAAATTTTTATTGGGTTGCGTAGGTTTCGCCTTCCAAAGGTGGGTGGTTTCTATAATTTGACATTCACCCCGTTTACGCGTATAATATTAACATCTCTCAATAAAAAATATGAGCATCTGTTAGCAGAATCAAACAGGAGACACCTTTACAAGATGATTATCTTTCTACGCGAAAAATTTATTGCACAACTCTTTATGTGGATAATCGCCATCGTGTTTTTGGTCGGGACAGTCTTCCTCTACAGTAACACGCGCGGCGGAGATGGCGACCCCGAGGGAGAGGTCGTTCTCAAAATCAATAACGCAGAAATCAAGCGCGGAGCGTTTGAAAGTGCTGTTGCCAACGCTATGGAATCTCAAAGGCGAAGCCAGCGATTCGGAGGCGCGCCCAACAGAGAACAGGTACAAAAAAGCGTAATTGATCGTTGGGTACAACGAACTATCCTCGGGAGCGTGGATATTGGCGACACCGAAGTAAAAAACTATATCCGAAGTGACGCAAGTCGAGTTGAGCAGTACAACCTCTATCAACAGTGGGGAGTATCAGACCTCTATACTGAGGATATCCGTTTGCAACTCAGTACCGATGCGCTCCAAAATAGTATTCAGGCTTTGGAGCTGGTAACCGACGCTGAAGCGGAGCGAGCCTACCAACTTGAAGCTGATAAAGCGAAAATCAAGTTTATCGAATTTAAATACAACGACTACACCTCAATTATTGAGGTTGATGACGCTGAAGCGAAAGCCTATTTTGAGGAAAATCGGAATAACTATAAAGCTGAAGAGCAGGTAAATGTCAAGTTTATCAAGGTGAATCCTGCGGATCTCGTTACGCGTGAAGAGGTTGAGGTATATTATAAGGAGAATCAAGAGGAATTTACGATGCCGGAAGCCGTTAAAGCACGCCACATTTTGAAAAAGTTCCCTGACAACGCAACGGACGAACAGAAGGCAGAAACCAAGACTGCTGCGGAAGAACTGCTCAAAACTGTCAACGCAGAACTCACTGCTGGCGCAGATTTTGCCGAACTCGCGAAAAAGCATTCTGAGGGACCATCTGCAACACAAGGTGGTGCTTTGAGAGGCAGAAATCCAAAACTCCCACCAGGCGACTATTTCGCACGTGGCGATATGGTAAAACCTTTTGAAGAAGCAGCTTTTGATACCCTAAACCCCGGAGAAGTTAGTGGTTTGGTCGAAACCAGCTACGGATATCATATCATCAAATTGGAGGAAAAAAAGACACCAGAAATTCAACCTTTCGCCAGTGCTCAATACGAAATTCAACAGAAGCTTGTTCAAGTGAATGGCGTTGACAAGGCGAAAAAAATCGCTGAGGACCTGTTGTTTGATATCGAAATTCGGGACTATGAGGAGGCACTTGCACTTGAAGAGTATACGCAACTTTCTCTCGCCGCACTGGAAACAGGATTTTTCAGCCGAGATGTCGCGAATATCCCGCAGATTGGTGCGACATGGGGCTATCAAGGTTTAGTGGATGAACTTTTTGATATGGAAGTCAACGTAAGCAAGGTGATTGAAGCGAAGAAACGAACTGGACAGGAGGTGGAAGCCTATTTTGTCGCTACCCTTCTTGATAAAAAACCTGCGGCTATTCCACCCTTTGAGGAGATAAAGACAGGCGTAATTGAGGGAACAAGCAAGGTTGAAGGACTAAAAAAAGAGAAGGCCAAAGAACGTGCCTTGGCGGATGCACAAAACTTGTTGAATCAACGCGAGGATGCCGCATCTTTGGATGCCTTACTCGAAAAGTATAAAGCCCCTGAAGGTTTAACGGCAGAGCGGCTTTCCGTCCAAGAGAGCAATCCGTTCTCGCTCAGCCCGACGAGTGATTACATCGCCGGTGTCGGAAATTCAGCGGAAACTATGTTTGCAGCGTTTCAAATGGAAGTCAATGATATCGCTGGTCCCTTTAAAGGTAGCAACGGTGTTTACATTATTCAGCTCGTTGAACGCGAACTGCCGGACGTTGAAGCGTTCAGAACGGATCCAGCGGAAAAAGCACGGCATCGCCAAGCACTCATCCAAGCCAAAAAGCGGGCGGCATTTGATACCTGGTTCGCCGCACGCAAAGAGGCGAGCGAACTCTGGATACATCAAGATTATCGTTAGATGCGCAGCTGACTTTTAAGACGCACTTAGCAACTTGGAATCGCCAAAACATGAATGAAACCCAACAGCCCGACGCACAAATGGCGTTTGGTGTGTTGGGTTTCGCTTTATATCACAGATATGAGTAGGTAGCATCAGGTTGATAATCAGGCAGCAACGCATTATGCGGTTGCCCCGCAATGAGGCGTGTCCCATCGGTAAAGCCTTCAGGACGGTGCCGGAGAAATTCAATCAGATGGTTCCGCCAAGGTGTTAGAAGGGTTTCCGCCTCGCTCACCCTCGCCAAATCGCATGTTTCGTGTGGATCGTCCTGCAGATTGAAGAGGTGTTCTCGACCCGTTTGGGAATACCAGATGTACTTATAATGTCCGTCGGTCACATAGTGGTTACCGTGACTGTAATCGTAACACCCGGAGTGTTCACCGTGTAGGCAGTCCCGTACCCGGTCAGTATCGCCTTGCATGATGGGCAGCAGGCTTTTACCCGTGCAGGTACTCGGTATCTCAACGCCAGCCGCATCCAAAATGGTCGGCATGATGTCTTGTAGACCGACCGGACTTTGACAGACGGATTCTTGCGGGTAACCCCATTTCGCCGGTGCCCGCATTAGGAAAGGCACTCGTGCCGAGGCTTCATAAGGCCAGGTTTTGCGGTACAGGTTGTGATCGCCGAGCATCTCACCGTGGTCAGAAGTGAAAATGACTAACCAGTCTCTCATCCCGCCAGTGTACTGAATCAAACGACCAATCTGATCGTCAATGAAATTGATCATCCCATAATAGGCAGCACGGGCGCAGCGCATATCGTATTCGTCAAGACAGATTTCCCAAGCGTTTGGATTCAGTCCTTTTTGAGCACCTTCAAATTCCGGTGCCCAATCGCCGACCACGGGTGGCGGCAAATCCCGCTGAATGTAACGCTGGTAATAGTGCGCTGGTGGTGTCAGCGGTGGGTGTGGGTCTATGAAAGAGATATTTAGAAAACAGGGGACCGTCGGGTCGCGTTTTCGCAGAAAATTGAGAGAGCGGTCAATACACCAGAAGGTGTGCATCTGCTCTTCGGGAAGATGATGCGGACGACCAACCCATCCGTTGGCAGAGACACCGTGAGCCATACCCGGATCAACGTCGTTCCGATGGTAGTATTGCTGCAACCAATCGACGTAGTCGTTGTCATCTCCGCGGGTGGCATCCGCCAACTGAAGATGATCGAAACCGTAACGCTTACGCGCTGGCATCAGATGCAGTTTGCCAATCATTTCGGTCTGATAACCGGCTGCGGACAATTCACCTGCAAGGGTATGCGGCGGGTTCCATTGTGCCCCTCTAAACCCTACACCACCATTGGCAGCTGGCGCGGTCCCTGTCATAAGACTGCGGCGTGCCGGAATACAACTCGGACATTCAGCATATCCGCGGCGAAAATGCGTACCGGTATGACCGATCCAGTCCAAGTTTGGTGTCTGTAGGCAGCTCGGTCCGTCTGGATCCAAGCCGAGACAATCGCCGCGTTGTTGGTCGGTCGTAATTAACAGAATGTTCGGACGGTTATTAGGCATCTCAAGTCCTTGGTTGGGAATGTCAACTGGTCTTTTACCTCTTTTTACCCCTTTAGTTAGACTAACGGAAACTCTAAAAAGCTATCTCAACTATCAAGCAGTGAAAACTGTTGAAAACTGCTAACTGAATGGTCTCGGCGTAATCCATCTTACTTTCGGATAAGCATTTTGCCCGTAGCAATAAAGTCATCCGCGGTCAGCGTATAGAAATATACGCCACTCGCTACAGGTTCTCCTAACGCATTCCGACCATCCCAATATGCCGATCTCGATTTGCTGTGATATATACCTGCTGGCAAATGTCCAAACGCTAATTCCCGAATAAGTTGCCCATCCGAAGAATGAATAGAAATGTTTACCTCTGCCGACTTCTCTAACTGATACGGTATCCACGTTTCTGGATTGAATGGGTTTGGATAGTTCGATAGCAGTGCCGTCTCTCGCGGTAGAATTTCTCCCCGATTGAGAACTCCTAAAAGCTGCTCTAAGACAGCAATCCCTTTTTGCGTCCGAGGGTCTTGTGGATCAAGTTCCTTGGCAAGAGCGATCCATCGCTTGAGATTTTCCGGCATCAGACCATATAACTCAGATGGGTTTTTCCAAAGTGTAGGCGCACCTACAGAAGTATCTATTTCCGCTGCAATCGCGACGAGATCTTTCACATTCACAACTCCATCTCCATTGACATCCGGGTAAACGCCAGAACTGGCGAGCATCGAAAGGTCTGGAGTGTGAAAATGGGTACTAATTAAAATAATATCTATAATATTCACAACACCGTCGCGGTTGACATCCGCTGTGTTGATAGGAGGTGCCGTTTGGTTGCTGTTATCATATTCTAACAAATTCGCTATTATTCCAGTAATCGGCGTAAAATCTGATATACCGTTATCACTCAGATCTAACACCATGAGATTTACTAAACCGCTAAGGGCAGACACATCTGATATCTGATTGTCCCGAAGATCTAACACCGTCAAGTTTATCAAACCCTTAAGAGGTGTCACATCTGATACCTGATTGCCATTAAGGTCCAATTCCGTCAAATGTATCAAACCTTTAAGGGCAGATATATCTGATATCTCGTTGTCATCAAGATCTAACACTGTCAGCTTCACCAAACTACTGAGCACAGACACATCTGATATTTCATTGTCGTGAAGATCAAGAAGCGTTAGGTTTCTCAAGGTACTGAGCGGTAAAACATCCGATACTTGATTGCCATCAAGATCCAATTCCCTCAACTCTGTCAAAATTGAAAGCGGAGATATATCCGATATCTTATTGTCGTCAAGATCCAGAAATGTCAGTCTTGTCAAGTCTTTGAGGGGTGACACATCCGATATCTCATTGTCGTGAAGATCAAGCAATTGTAGATTTCTCAAGGTACTGAGCGGTGAAACATCCGATACTTGATTGTCATCAAGATCCAATTCCCTCAACTCTGTCAAAGTTCTAAGAGACGACACATCTGATATCTGATTACCATCAAGATCCAGATATATTAGATTCGTTAAAACGCTGAGTGTAGATATATTGGAAATCTCATTGTCGTCAAGATCCAGGTAAAACAAACTTATTAAATGGTTGAGCGGTGAAACATCCGATATTTGATTGTCGTGACAATCTAAATACAATAGCCTTGTCATATCTTCAACAGAGGAAATTTCTGTTACCAGGTTACTGTCAATATCTAATTCTATCAGATATGTCATATTTTTCAGGGGCGACACATCCAATATCCTATTGTCGGAAATGTCTAATAATGTGAGATTTATCATATCTTTTAAGGGTGATACATCCGATATGTCATTAGCATCAAGATCCAGATATGTTAAATTCGTCAAATTTTTTAAGGACGACACATCAACTATTCTGTTGGATTCAAGATCCAGTTGTTTCAGATTTATCATATCCTTTAGGGGCGACACATCCGACAATCTATTGACTCTAAGATCTAAATATGTCAGTTTGGTCAGATTTTTGAGGGGCGACACATCTGATATCGCATTACGGGCAAGACGCAGCTCTGTCAGATTGATAGCATGTTCAAGACCTGTTAGATCTCGAATGGCAGGCCCAAACGTACCAACAGGAGCCGGACGACATATAAACCTGCTTATTATGGGTAAGCGACATCTGCTGGCTTGAAGCGACTGCAAACTCGCCATATCCGCTTGAGTGATGTCAGCACCGGCATCTTTATCCAACGCTGATTCAAGTACAGCACGAAGCCCAGGATCCGGAACATGGACAATCTGGGCAGTTGCTATCCGGTATGGCACTCCGAAAAATAGGCACACTATCGAAATAAGAATGCCAACGCGAATGAATCTTAAATTCCGGTGTGAGAAATGTGTGTTCGCTAATTTCTGATATGATGTGAAAAACTGCAAAAGATTTATATCCCTTACTTAATAGACATAAATCGTCTAAACTTTAGTAGGGTAAAGGTCCAAACGGTGATTAATTGAGGGGTTCGTAAAAGAAGTTGCGCCGTTTAGGGATATATCCGAGTTCTGATATTGTCCGCTCAATCTCCTCAATCGGCATGCAGTAGACCGTGCCTGCTTTGCTGACAACATTCTCTTCTATCATCGTGCCACCCATATCATTCGCACCGAACTTCAGTGATAGCTGCCCAATTTTTGGACCTTGCGTTACCCACGAAGACTGGAAGTTATCGAAGTTGTCTAAGAATAATCGGGAAATCGCAAGCGTTTTGAGGTACTCAAAACTCCCAGCAGGTGGAATGTGTTCCATACGGGTGTTGGCAGGTTGCAGGGACCAGCAGATAAAAGCGGTAAAGCCACCCGTCTCATCTTGCAAATCACGCAGGCGGACGAGGTGTTCAACACGTTCCGCGTAGCTTTCTACATGCCCATACATCATCGTCGCGCTCGACTTGAGTCCAACGAGATGTCCTTGGCGCATGACTTCCAGCCATTCATCAGCGGTGCATTTTTTCGGACTAATCTCATTACGGGCATGGTCGGTGAGGATCTCCGCACCGCCGCCTGGAATCGAATCCAGTCCAGCATCTCGCAAACGGGTGAGCGTTTCGCGCAACGACATACGGTTTATTTTCGCGAACCAATCCAATTCCGGTGGCGAAAAACCGTGGATATGAATGCGATAATTCGCCTTAATCCAACGAAGTAAGTCCTCGTACCAGTCAAGTTTGAGTTTCGGGTGTAGTCCGCCCTGCATCAGAATCAACTCACCACCGAGGTCGAGCGTCTCCTGTATCTTTTTTCCTAACGCGTCGCGTTCCATGACATAAGCATCAGGATCCTGACGATGCCGGTAAAAAGCGCAGAAATCGCAATCAACATAGCACCAATTGGTATAATTGATGTTCCGGTCAACGATGTATGTAACATAGCCTTCGGGATGCTTCTGTTGCCGGATAACGTCCGCTGCATGCCCTAAAGCAAGGAGATCATGGCTCTTGAAAAGCGTGAGACAGTCGTCAAAGTCTAACCGTTCCCCCGCAAGCGATTTTTCCAGGATAGGCTGGATGTTTGTATCCATTTAGGCGTTCCTTGAGTTTCTAAAACTAATACTTCAATTTTAACATTTATAAGCCAATTTGTCAACTTTTCTGTCGTTTTAATTTGACTTTTGGAAGAAATTCGGTATAATTATAATACGCTCATCATGCGTAAGTCCTATTTATAATGTGTTTATAATGTGGAGGATTTAAAGATGAATGAAGTCGTTTACAATGAAGACTTGGTGAAGACAGTAAAAAACAAGTATCTTGCCGTGAATATTGCTGCGAAGCGAGCCAGAGATATAAATGCAAGCGGCTTACCGCTCGCCCCCGCAAACGCGGCAGACAAAAAAAAGAAACCCGTTGCCATCGCAACACAAGAATTAATCGACGCGAAACTCCACTTTGAAAAGAGCGAAGCAAAAGTTTCTGATTCGAAGACACCTTCGATTTTTACGGATGCCGAGGCACCTGGAGACGGGAGCGATATATTCAATGAAGAGCTCCTTGAACAAGAAACCGATACGGAGGTAACAGAACGCGAAGAGGGACTGTAGCACCGATTAACCGTAATGTTGAGATCGGTAAATCGTTCCGATCAGAGAACCTCGTACCAAAAATGAAAATCACTTGACAATCCTGAGTAAAGTGAGTATAATTATAGAGTGTTGCTGACGTGGCTCAATGGTAGAGCAAGTGATTTGTAATCACTAGGTTGGAGGTTCGATTCCTCTCGTCAGCTTTTAATCATGGGGGTATGCTAGAGCGGTCAAATAGGGCAGACTGTAAATCTGTTGGCTATGCCTACGGTGGTTCGAATCCATCTGCCCCCATCTGCTTTTATGCTGGGCAGTATTGTAGCGGAATCAGCCGAGAGAGCAGGCCACCCACAAACAATCCCAGATGGACGTGCCCCAGTGATATACCACATTACCACCTATGTTATGCGGGAGTAGCTCAGCTGGTAGAGCATTGGCCTTCCAAGCCATGTGTCGCGGGTTCGATTCCCGTCTCCCGCTTGTTTGTTGATGTGTTTTAATTTTTGCCGACGTAGCTCAGTCGGTAGAGCGCGTCCTTGGTAAGGACGAGGTCACCGGTTCAATCCCGGTCGTCGGCTCCACTAACCGAAAGTAGGGTTCTATTATGCCAAGAGACATTGTAACATTAGCATGTGATGTATGCAGTCAGCGGAATTATGTGACAACCCGGAACCGCCGAACGCAGCAAAATCGATATGAGCGAAAAAAATACTGCCGGTTCTGCCGAAAACATACAGTCCATAAAGAAACGCGGTAACTTTTTAGTCCGTGCTACGGATCACAGTGAATCTGTGGCACGCTACGGAAATCTTGCAGGCCAGTAGCTCCAACGGTAGAGCGTCGGTCTCCAAAACCGAATGTTGGGGGTTCAAATCCCTCCTGGCCTGCCTTTTATATAATTTTATTATGATAACTCGCTTAAAAAAATATCTTCAGGGAATCCATCTGGAATGGCAGAAGGTGACTAAACCCGACATGAAAGAGGTACAGGGAAGTACCATTACCGTCATTGTCGCCTCCGCCCTATTAGGGCTTTACATCGGGATAATTGATGGAAATTCCGCCTTCCCAAAATGGAAAAGCCCTTTATCTTGGATTTTTCTGGTAGCGCTTCCAATCGTTGTCTTTCTTATCGTAAAAAGTTGGGAAAACCAAAGTGATAGAGATGCCGAGGATTCCATTGACAGAAACCGGAAGGTGATCGCCGCTGCGGTGGCCAGCATCCCTCTAATCGCTGTACTTGTAAGCCAATATGTCTTGAACACCTCGCTTGAGGGGTTCGGTATGGCTTTTCTCAGAACTCTTTTTATTCGTAGTTAACGTTTTTGTGCTCCAACAGCATGGGTGAATCAGAATATGGATGGATACTGGTACGTTGTTCAGATATATACCGGACATGAAAAAAAGGTTAAACTTACCCTCGACAACATGATCGCACGGGAAGAGTTGCAGGACGAGATCTTGCAGGTTAATGTCCCGGAGACCGAAATTGTCGAGGTTAAGGACAGCCAACGCAAAGTGAGTGTCCGACCTTCCTATCCGGGGTATGTACTTGTTAATACCACCCGTGAACTCGGTCCGCATGTTGAGAGCACGATTGGACAAAGAAGTTGGGCACTTATACAAGAAACGCCAGGAGTCATGAATTTCTTGGGACCGCCCTCACACCCATCGCCCTTGAGTCCTGATGACGTTGAGGTAATGCTCCAGATGTCAACAGAGGAAGAGGAAGTTGTACCTGTTCCAGCAATGGAATACGAGATAGGCGATAAGGTTAAAGTCATCAACGGACCGTTTAGTGGGTTCCCTGGCGAAATTGAAGAAATTGATATGGAACACCAACGGTTACGCCTCAGCATTTCGCTTTTTGGTCGCTCAACGTCTGTTGACTTGGGCTTGCTTGAAGTCGAAGAACTGAACTAAAATAGGGAAAAACAATGGCAAAAAAAGTAGCAGGTGAAGTTAAACTCCAATTGGTATCCGGACAGGCAACGCCACAGCCGCCTGTGGGTCCAAGTCTCGCTCCGTATATGATCAATCTACAGGAGTTTATCAAATCCTTTAACGCCCAGACGCAGCATCAACCCGGCATGGTGGTAACAACCGTCATCACCTGTTATAGCGACAGGTCATTTACGTTTGCCGTAAAATCGCCGCCCGCGGCAATTTTACTCAAAGCCGCAGCGAAGATCGCGAAAGGTTCAGGTGAACCCAACCGAAACAAGGTTGCCTCCGTCACAAAGGATCAAATCCGCGAGATTGCCGAGACGAAATTACCTGACTTAAATACAACAGATTTAGATGCCGCGATGCGGATGGTAGAAGGCACCGCTCGCAGTATGGGGCTTACGATTGGATAGCGAGACCCGATGCCCCGTATACACATAAACTCGCTTTGGAAAAAGGCTACAGAGATACACGCACTAACTATTGGAGAACAACATGGCGAAAAGAGGAAAGCGATACACCGAGAGCAGCGAGCATGTGGATAGACTCCAACTCTACACAGTAGATGAAGCCGTCTCGCTTGTGAAAAAAACGAGCGGGGCAAAGTTTGACGAGACAGTTGATCTCGCATCACGTCTCGGCGTAGATGCACAACATGCCGAGCAGAATATCCGAGGCACCGTTACACTGCCACACGGCACAGGGAAATCAGTCCGTGTCGTCGTCTTCGCCGAAGGCGACCCAGCACGACAAGCTGAGGAAGCTGGCGCGGATTTTGTCGGAACAGATGATCTCGTTGATAAAATCGTTGATGGATGGCTCGATTTCGACGCAACAATCGCGACCCCGGACTTGATGCGGAGTATTATGCCGAAACTTGGACGAGTCCTCGGACCGAGAGGTTTGATGCCTAACGCCAAGGCTGGCACCGTCACAATGGATGTCGCTGATGCAATACAGAATATCAAAGCGGGTCAAATCGAATATCGGGTGGAACGCGCATCCGGTATCGTTCACGTTCCGATCGGCAAAACCTCGTTTGAGGAAAATAGCATCAAAGAGAACCTCAATGCTGTGATGAGTGCACTTGTCGCCGCTCGACCATCTTCCGTAAAAGGTAGATACCTCCGGACTGTGGCTATCTCGGCAACGATGGGAGTCGGTATCAGGATAGACCCTCAACAGTTTTTATAAACGACACCGGATACGATATGGAAATAGCCTTTACAACTGAAGGGCATTGTCTAACAATCTCAGGTTTCCTTTAGGCTTCGGGTTTAACCCCGTAACGCTCGTGCTAAAGGTCAAAAAAGGATTGAGATTTACTATAAAAAAATATTGTATAATTATAGTGTCAGTTGTGGCGGAATGCTTATCGGCTATCACTCAATAGCCGTCCCACCACCCCTAATAAGCAGGGATACTGACACTGACGATCCAGTAAGTATCGTTATCATACATATTATACACTTACAGAAGGTTTGTTTTATAACAAACTGATATTATCCTCGCCGTCGGGCAGGCGGAGAGTCTAAACGCTTGTGGAGTCCGTGTAAGACCTCACTTTGGAGGCTGTGGACGTTGAAGCAGGAACGGAGGAATCCCACTGATTTATCTGTGGGAGGATGTCAATAGAGTCGTAGAACGTAGGTGCCATTGGCTTAATTGCCTACCGAGGCTTGAATGGAATGAAACAAAGGGCGTGCGTCTCAAAGCGCATATCCGATCTTATTGCCCGCTGCTGTTTTCTCTATTTATGTAAGCCTCCAGGCACCTGGAGGCTTTTTGCATGCAATCGTATACCCTATTAACCTGTTTGTATAGAAACCAAAGCGACGTGATACAATTTCTATACAACCCACGCAGAAAGGAGCTGACACATGCCCAATCAGGCGAATGTTCAGCAAACAGAGCAAATTCGTGAGATTTTCGACAGTGCTGACGTTGTTCTGCTAACAGACTTTCAAGGACTTACCGTCGCAGAAATTAACGAGCTTCGGAATCAACTCCGAGCCGCGGATATCCGCTATAAAGTCTGTAAGAACACTTTAGTAAATGTCGTCGCTGAGGAGAAAGGCATTGAAGGGTTGACACCTTATCTCAAGGGAAATACAGCCCTCGCTACCGGCACAGATCCAGCGGCCTCTTCAAAAATCTTGCTCGCATTTGGCGAGGCACACGAAAATTTTAAAATCAAAGGCGGGATTCTCGGGACACAGGTGATTGACGCTGCCGGTGTTGAAGCACTTAAGGATATGCCCTCACGGGAAGTCCTTCTCGCTAAAACCGTCGGACTTATCAGCGCACCCCTCACTGGACTCGTGCGAACCCTACATCAAGGGTCACCCGCTAACGGGATAGTGAATGTACTGAGTGGAACAATACGTCAGGTAACCTCCGTATTAACACAGGTTACCGAGCAGAAGAAAGAGGCAGAAAACGCCTAACGCTTATACTAAATATCACAGGGAAACCGAGGCACTGTGTCTCTATTTTCCTACATCACTTGATCGGAAAATTCTAATCAAGTCAATTGCATACTACTTATAGAGAGGATACAAACATGGCCGCAGATATGGAAAAAATGATTGAGGAAATTAGCAATATGACCGTTCTGGAACTCTCCGAACTGGTCAAAGCATTAGAGGATAAATTCGGAGTCAGTGCATCAGCCGCACCCGCAATGGTTATGCCGGGTATGATGCCCGCTGCAGATGGCGCAGCCGCAGCGGAAGAAGAAGCCGCAGCTGAAGAGAAAACCGAATTTGATGTACAACTCAAAGAGTTCGGTGCCCAGAAGATTCCGGTGATCAAAGAAGTTCGCTCCCTTACCGGACTCGGCTTGAAAGAAGCAAAAGAAAAAGTCGAATCCGCACCAGTTGTCATTCAAGAAGGTGTCTCTAAAGAGGATGCTGATAAGGCGAAAGAGCAGCTCGAAGAACTTGGCGCAGTCGTCGAAATTATTTAGGTGGTAAACACCGTTTACACCCAAGACACCGCGTGATGAACAGGAAGCCCATTATGGTTTTGAGTATAGCGATTTGCTACGACGAACTATAATGGGTTTCTGCTTTTTGTGAAAAGTGAGCCCACAATGGTAGGTGCGGATTGAAACTGTGCCTATTGAAAATTACCAAGTCCCACCAATGTTTAGTATTCTCGACGTTTTTTATCTCGTTTTCAGTCAACTCGCCGTCGGCGGATTTGTTCTGCTCTTTTTAGTCCCAAAAGGATTAGTTGGCGCGAACTTCTATCGTTTGATGGGAAGCATCTACTTGCTTGTAAGTGGTTTATCGCGCTGTGCGGATTTGGCGCTCCATCGGCAACCCGTCACTTTTCTCAATTTTTTCGGATTCTGGCAGAACCCCGAGTCTGTTTTGGTCATCTCTTTTGTCCTTATCCTTCTCATCTATACACTGAGTTGGTGGTTCAAAGTCCCGCTGTTCACGCAACTCCTTTTTTTTGCTGGGGTCATTTGTGGGGCTACGTGGATCGTTTTGAGTGCTCAGCGTTATTCCGAAATTGTGCAACTCCCTGGTGAAATGTTTCTACTCCCCCTTCAATTCTTGGCAGCTGCTGTGTTACTCGGTGCTGTCCACAGCGGCATGTGGTTTGGGCACTGGTACCTCGTGACACCCGATTTACCGGTGAATTACCTAAAACGGTTTAATACCGTATTACTCTATACCCTGTCAGGGATGGCACTCCTGCTCTGCCTGAACATCTTTTTTAGGCAGCACTCCACGGATGTTGTCCCTTTTAATCTTTTCTACCAAATCATCTTCAGCATGCGGCTGCTCATAGGCATCGCTGGCACGTTGCTCCTCTATTTTATTACATGGGACTGCTTACGCCCTAAGTCTGTTGCGCTTGATGTGCTTGGGGCAACACGCGCTGCAACCGGTTTTCTTTTTATTGCCATTATTACAGTTTTCCTCGGTGAGTTTTGCAGCCGATTTTTGCTTTTGGAGATGCGGTTTATTTTCTAAAACTGGACTTACGCAAAATCCGTTCATTTACTTTCAGAAAGGGAAAATGGGAAGATAGGAAGCGTAGACGGATGTCTCACCATCCTGCCCTCCGTTGATGTGGAATTTCATAGCAACTTTCATAGCAACTTTCATAGCAACTTTCATAGCAACTTTCATAGCACGCTTCACCAAAACCGACAAAAACATAGTCGTGGATTAGGTTCACGGCATTTTCAAAATTTCATAGTACTCCGATTTGCTATGAAAACTGTGAAATTTCACACCACGTCCTTGGACTGACATAAGTAATTCTAAAATCCACCATAAATCGTCTTGGACAACTGATAACCTGTATTGATGAGTGTGTAAAGTTTGACGCGGCGTACGCGCCCAAATTTGGTTCCCGCACGCGGAGACCAAATTTGTCTTAGTTTTACATTTGCGACCTGCATTTAGACAACAATTGACAAAATATTTACACGCACCGTATTGATTTAAATTTGATTGCAAAATATAATGTAGACATGCTAAAATAGATGCATCCGTTAAGACTTAAGGAGGTAGAAAAAATAATGAAATCCCAAATCTTTTATGAACCCGAATCAATGAGCCTCGAAGACCGACCCGTACCAGAACCCAGTGATAACGACCTGTTGGTTCAAGTCCGTTCGGTAGGCATCTGCGGTTCGGATGTCGCATATTATTTTGGTAACAGTTCGCTTGAAACAGATGACGGAAAAGGACCCCTGATCCTCGGACACGAATTTACCGGCGAAGTCGTCGAAGTCGGCAGTGAAGCTGGAGCAACAGGTGGATTTAAAATCGGGGACCGAGTTGTCGTCAATCCCGTCCAATCAAACCCGGACTCCTTTTGGAGCCAGAAAGGGTTGTCCAACCTGTGTCCTGAAAAACGTGTTTTAGGCGTAGGTGTGGATGGCGGATTCGCCGAGTACGCAGTCTCTGATTATCGCTGGACCGTCAAATTACCCGATAATGTTACTTATGATCAAGGCGCGTTAACAGAACCACTTGCCTGTGGACTCTATGCTGTCAACAACCTCAACGCCGAAGAAGGACAAACCGCCGTTGTCTTCGGACCGGGACCCATCGGTTTAATGATGGTGCAGGTATTGAAGAGCCGCGGCTTGAAAAATGTGCTGCTTGTTGGCACACGTGATTATCGCTTGGAGTGCGGTAAAGAACTCGGTGCAGATGTCGTCGTCAATGTCAGCGATACCAGCTCTCCACACTACGTCGAAGATTTGGGTGCTACAATTGCGGAACTCAATAACGGTGAATTAGCAGACCGCGCAATTACGGCTACCAGTTCACTCGACGCAATACACACTGCACTCAAAGTGACCGGACGACACGCAACCGTCGTTATCTTTGGACTCCCCGGCGACAAAGACGTGATGGAGGTACCAATCCTTGATACTATCCTTGATGATAAAACGATTCGGTTCTCTTGGCTTGCACCCGATACATGGGAAGAGGCAGTACAACTCATTTCGAGCGGTGATGTCAACATGGACAAAATCATCAGTCATGAGTTCCCTCTTGATTCACTTGTTGAAGGGATAACAAAGGTCCGAAACCGCGAAGATGGTTGCACTAAGGGATTGATAAAGGTCTCTGACTAACCGGTATCTAACATGGGTATCCCATTTTTTATCGTTTTTGTCCTTTCGATCGCTTTTCTATCGCTTGGGATAACGGGGTTGGGTGACTTTGTCTCGGTGGAGTGGCCTCAACAGGACTCATCGGAGGCGGTCACCCCCTACCTCAGTTTGCAAGCCAATTATTCGGCAGTCGGACGGTGCGTTTCAGGGTTTCTACTATTTCTCGTCAGCCTTTATGTTATGGGTTTTCTCCTCTATCTTGAGGAGCGAGAGAGCGGTAGGATTATGAAAAACGTTAAAAGTTTCACTAAATTACGGCAGTTCCTGGAACGGCGTCAAAAAGGGAAATTGAAAGGGCATTGAAGGAGTAATCTTTCTCAGCATGGAACAGCAATTAAAAAACGACTTACTTCTTCGCGCAGCGCGATGTCTGCCGGTGGAACGTGTACCTGTATGGATGATGCGACAGGCAGGCAGGTCGGATCCCCTTTATCGTCAGATTCGACAAGAATTGAACGTCCCTTTAGAACAGCTCTTCCGAACCTGTCCCGCACCGATATCAGACACTGATGTCGAATCGGCAGTCAAGATTTCGCTTCTCCCAAAACGTATCGGTGTTGACGCTATTATCGTCTACAAAGATATTCTCACCCCCCTTGCACCGATGGGCGCACATTTTCGGTTTGATCCAGGTCCCATTTTAAGCCCACCGATTCGGACGCAAGCACAGATAGACGCTCTCCAACCGGTCAATGAACCCGCTTCACAGTTGGCATTCACAGGGAAAGTCATTCGTAAACTACGCGAGACCCTGAACGGAGAACTACCGCTCATCGGTTTTGCTGGGGCACCTTTGACACTCGCATTTTTCCTTATTGCAGGAGAGAGTCCTATCAAACGCGGGGCAGGCGTATCGGAAAAAGCGACACCTATTTTCCAAATGATTGAAGAATCTCCTGAGCTCTTGCATCGTTTGCTAAACAAATTGACAGAGATGACCGTTAATTATTTGAACTACCAAATCAGCGAGGGTGTTCAAGTTGTACAACTTTTCGAGTCCATCGCGGATGTCTTACCGAGACACATATACGAGGCATTCGCATTTCCGTATCACCAACAAATTTTCGCTGAACTCAATCCAGAAGCATCGGGGATACTTTTCGCAAAAGAGTGCAACTATCTCGATTTAATGCACCAAAGCGGCGCAGGTGTACTGAGTGTCGGGAAATGTGTAGACCTCGGTAAAGCCAAAGCCGAGACTGACGGCACTGTCGCTTTTCAGGGAAACGTGGATAACGATATGCTCCGGGATGGGACACCCGATGACATCACTGCAGCCGTCAAAATCTGCTTAGAACAGGGCGGAAAGACGGGACATATATTGAATTTAAGTCATGGACTCCACAGAGACACGCCTTTTGAAAATGTTAAACATTTTGTAAATATCGCAAAAACACTTTAGGATACAATGAGAAACATGACAGAAAACCCTTTTGCACCACGACAATACGGACAGCTCGTTAAAGTCACAGAGCGGGTGTATCTGTTTCGCAATATCGTCAACTCCTCTATTATCATTGGAGATAACGGTGTCGCGGTAATTGATACACAAGTCAACCAAATGATGGCACGACGGCTGTACAACGCTGTCCGTACTGTCACAGACAAGCCAATTCTGTATGCCATTAACACACACTATCACTGGGACCATACGAACGGAAACACTATTTTTCATCAGGCAGGCGCAACCGTCGTCGCACGCGAGATGACGAAAGACTTCATGGTCAATAGAGCTCCACGACAGGAAGCATTCCTGCGTTCTCGCGGCTTTACACTCGGTGACCCACCTTTCCTTCCGCAGCAGACATTCACACACGAAACCGAACTCAATTTAGGCAATCAACCCTTACACCTCGTTCACTTAGGGAAGGCAGAAACTGACGATGCCACTGCTATCAGGATCCCCGCAGAAGATTGTATCGTCTCTGGCGACACCGTTATGACAGGGAGCTTTCCGATCTTCGGGCAACCTGTCATGGATGAAGGACTCATGGCGAACCACAATTGGATTAATACAATTAAAGAACTACGGACATATACACCCAAATGTGTGTTACCGGGACACGGTCCTTTAGCACAGGACGCTGAAATAGATCTGTTACTCCAGATAGAGTCTTATTTCCTAACAGAGGTCCGAAAATGCGTCGAACAAGGCATGTCTTTAACCGAACTGCTCGCTGAGATGGAGGCTAACTTTCCTGACTGGATTCGGTCTATCGCCGAAGTGTGGGGAACACCTCGCTATGCGATTTTAAGGGTGTACCGTGGATTGATTGACGACCCGGAACCCGGCTGGCAACACCTGAAGCCTTCGGCTATTCCGACTGCGGATGCTGAAAAACTTCAGAAAAAAATACACGCACTTGAAAAATTTGAAGCGTACCGAGAAACCGCCGAAGAGGTTGCGGAGGGTAATGATTTCGGTTTAGCAATTGCTATTTTGAAAACTGCAACCGAAAAATTTTCTGATCTTCCGGACGCATGGACAGCATACGCGGATTTACTCACGCAAACGTCCCGCACCGTGTCAAGCGTCCTTGAAAAAGGAGACTTCTTCGCCGAAGCGAAAAAAGCACTCAATACCGCACTTGAATTGGACCCCGATTACGCATCCGCGCACCTTTTACGCGGGTACAACCACATCCTCTCTGCTTACCGCAACGGCGATGAAACAAAAACAGGGTTGGCATCCATTTATAAAGCCCTTGTCAACGGACTACACGGCACACAACTTGCACAAGCATACTTTTCCATCGGACTTGCACATCGCACGAATGGAGACGAAACGTTGGCACGTGAAGCTTTCGCGAAGGCGATCGCTGCCGATGCTCGGTTCATGCCAGCACAATTAGCCAGTATGGCGTAGGAGGGATATTAATAATGAGATACGACAGTGTCTTACTCGTCGCATTTGGGGGACCCACACCCGGATGCTGTCAGAAATACGATAGCGACGCATGTCCAGGTGAGGCTTACTGCTTTGTTGAAGGAATTGCTGGGACAACTGAATCGCAAAGAGAACGTGTAAAAGACATCTCAACACATTACATAAAATTAGGCGGGTTTTCGCCATTCAATGAATTGACTTTCAGGCAAGCCGACGCTTTAGAAAACGCATTACAAGCACGCAATCTTTCGCTTCCTGTTTATGCTGGATTCAGGCATTGGACACCTTACTTAAAAGAAGTCATCGCTGAAATGGCGCAAAAAGGACACCGTAAAATACTCGGCATTATCATGGCACCCCACCAGTCTAAATTCAGTTGGGAGTGGTATCAACAGACAGTGAAAAAAGGAATTGACGCAGTTGAGGGTGAAAAACCGACGATTGACTATCTTGACCCGTGGTATACACGTAAAGGCTACATTGGTGCCATCGCTGAGATTATCAAAACGGCATGTGGTGACAAGTTAGAACATGCCGAACTTGTTTTTACAGCACACGCGATTCCTCAGGCAGCAGCGGATAATTCACCGTACATACAGCAGCTTGGAAAGACCGGCGAAGCGGTCGCCCAGGAACTCCGAAAAACTCAGTTCGGCTTGGCATACCAAAGCGAGGTAGAAAACAGTCCTATCCCGTGGACACAGCCTGACATCAACGATTGGATTAAAGCCCGAAAAGAAGAAGGCGTTGACACCGTTGTCGCCTCACCTATCGGTTTTCTTTGTGATCATGTTGAAGTACTCTACGACCTTGACATAGAAGCGGCCGAGACGGCGGAAGCCTGCGGAATTGAATTTATTCGGGCAGGAACTGTCGGTGGCCACCCCAAATTCATTAACATGTTAGCAGATTTCGTCTCTGAAAAATCTGAGGAATAATCTAAAGTCTATTGCAATCAAGTGAATGGGACCTACGCAAATCCCACATATTTGCTGGTGAGGTTTCATGTGGATTAAGTGTTTAAATCGGTAATCCGAATTTTGCCTCAAGCCAAGGTAAGCGGGGTTTAATGAAGTCCGAAAATATCTCGGTAATTTTATAAAGGACAATTTTCACTCAAGAAATGTGTCTAATCCTGATTCTAACAATTAACATCGCACATTTCCCAATTAAATCCTTAATCTTCATGAGGGATGCCATGTCTATGGAAACCGAGAATAAAAAACGCGCCATCGTTATCGGCGGCGGCATCACAGGGTTAGCCGCGTGCTATCGCTTGCAACGCGAAGCAGCACAGCGCAATATCCCGCTTGATGTCACGCTCCTTGAAGCGACCGGACGCGTTGGTGGTGTTATCCAGACCGAACACCGAGACGGATTCCTCATTGAACACGGGCCCGATGCCTTTATCTCTACAAAACCGGCGGCAAAGACCTTGTGTGAAGAACTCGGCATCGCAGATCAATTCATAGGCACTAACCCGAAAGTCCGTCGGAGTTTTGTGGTACGAAAAGGTACACTGCACCCTGTCCCTGAAGGCTTTTACATGATGGCGCCGGGTTCCTTAAAGCCGTTTCTAAAAACCCCGCTCTTCAGTTGGCGTGGTAAATTGCGGATGGCACTTGACCTCTTTATCCCGCGCCGAGAAAGAGATATAGATGAAGCCGTAGCACATTTCGTCAGACGCCGACTCGGTACCGAAGCCTTTACACGGATGGCGCAACCGATGATAGGCGGTATCTATACCTCGGATGCCGAAAATTTGAGCCTAAAGGCGACCTTTCCAAGATTTTTGGAGATGGAGAAAGCACACGGAAGTATTATCAAAGCACTCCGTTCTCAAAAAAAGCAGGCAGCCGAAACCAGCCGAGACACCAGCGGTCCCCGTTATAGTCTCTTTCTGTCGTTCAAATCAGGAATGCAGACGTTAATTGATACGCTTGCCGACATCTTATCCGATAGTATTAGATTAAATACGCGTGTGGAACATATCCAGCAAGATGTTGATGGTACAGGGTGGCATGTTGCTCTTTCCACTGGAGAAACCCTAAAATCGGAACTTCTCTGTATCGCACTTCCAGCCGTGCAAACAAGCACGCTCGTCCGGAGCGTATTAAATCCGCTCGCTACCAAACTCGATGAGATTCCATACGCCTCTTCTGCAACGGTTAATTTAGCATTCCGCCGTACGGATATTACTCACCTGTTAGACGGCATGGGATTCGTTGTACCTGCTACGGAAAACCTATCGCTGATCGGATGCTCGTTCAGTAGCGTCAAATTTGAGAACCGCGCCCCGGAAGAACACATCTTGTTACGCGCCTTCATCGGTGAACCCACTTCTAAAAACACCGAAGCCGACCTTATTCAATTGTGTCAAACAGATTTAACACCGCTCCTCGGAATCAAAGGCGCGCCGCTGTTTGCCACTGTTAACAAACACACACAGGCAATGGCGCAATATCAGGTAGGTCACCAAGGCGTTGTTGATGATATAGAACGCCTCGCGAGCGAATTGCAAGGACTCGCGCTCGCAGGAAATGGTTACCACGGTATAGGCATCCCCGACTGTATCCGAAGCGGGGAGACCGCAGCGATTTCACTCTTAGATACGCTTTGCGAGGCAGCGTGATGAATCTTAAGGCAGTATGTTGGCGTGTCGTCGGCGTAAGTTTCGGATTGTTCGCATGTGCGTTAATTATAGTAACTGTTAACCGGACGCTGCGTGCCGAAGACAATACAGATCACGTGACAGAAGCATATCAAGGGTTTCAGGATGGAAAATGTAAAAGCTGCCACCCCGCGATCTGGAGGGAATGGGAAAATTCGATGCACGCGAAGGCATGGGTTGATGAAATCTATCAGGCTGCCGCAAAGCAGGTCGCCGACAGGGAAACGAAATGCGATCAGTGCCACGCACCCCAACCGATTCTCATCACAGGTGTTGGGAAAATGCCGAAACTGCGGGACAAACAACGCGAGGCAGGGGTTTCATGTCTCGTCTGCCACATCGACGCACACGGTGCGATGAACGGACCGGTGGCAAGTGCGGAAACCTATTTTCACGCTAACGTTACCAATCCTATCTATACCAAACCGACAACGCTCTGTGGCACCTGTCACGGTCAACAAAGCGTTCCTGAGCATGACCAAGTTTCCAGTTTCTTAAATAGCAAATTCGCCGAAGGGGACGCGAGTTGCGCGACATGTCACATGCCAGTTATAACGCGGCTACAAAGCACAACAAGCCATGAAAGCATCAAAGGCAGAAAGCATACGTGGCGCGGCAGTCGCAGCGTCGCACAACTCAAACGTGCAGCAACCCTTCAACTTGGATATGCAGACGGAAAGGCGGATGTGAAACTTCGGAGTAAGACGGGACATATCTTACCCGGTGGGACATTACGCATCATCGTGCTTGAGGTAACACTTCTCGCACCAGATGGTACCGAACGTCAAAAGCAGCAAATCTCAATTTCTGCCAAGAATGAGAACCGACTGCTTCCAAACGAAAACAGAACTTACGCTTTCGATATGGCATCTGCCACAACCGGTGACACAATCCGCGCGCGCTTAGTATATCAATTGACACCAGAGACACCGAAATCCAAGCGGATATTGATGGCAGAAAAAATGCTTATGATCCCTTGACTGCTGAAGATGGATTTACTGTTTCATCCACCTTGAACTTGAGAGTAGACTTAGTTCGTAGTAGGGCAATTCATTGCCCGTTGTTTAAAAGTCAAAGTTGATTGAACAGTAGTCTTGGTTCGTAGTAGGGAAACCATTCATTGCCCGTTGTTGACCTGCGGACGCGCGATAAATCTCTCTACTACGAACCCATCAAAACTCAAAATTCATAAAGTGCTAAGCATTCATATTCGGCAGCGAATCAAAACCGAGCAACCGCTTGAGTGTCGGTGTCGCGCGCGAGATAACCTCGTCGGATACCAATTTGAGGTGCGCTTGTTGCGGTTTCAAAATAGAACGACAGAAAAAACCGAGTAACCCGACGCGCGGTTCATTCGTTATATTTTTTGAAGAACCGTGCCATATCGCACCGTTGACAATTAGGACGGATCCGCGCGGTGCACAGATTTGCAACGCGTCGGTGTATTCAACACCCGCTTCAGGCTGTGCCTCAAGCCGTTGATGGCTCCCTGGCACACAACGGGTGGCACCATTTTCAAGCGTCCAGTCATCTAAAAACCAGACGCTATTGGCAACCAGTGGAAAACTCGGGCGTGGTGTCGGCAACGCAGACAGCGGATAATCAATATGCAGACCGGCATCCGGTGCCCCCGGATAAAGCACATTCACTGTAAAGGAACTCAATGTGCAATCGGCACCGAGTAGATACGCCATCGCTGCGAGCATCTTCGGCTGTTGGATCGCTTCTTCAAAAATCTCGCCTTTGCCAACGAGGTTCCAGACGCGTTGCGCACTGTCGTTCGCGAGATACCTATGGTTTTTACCGGCTTCTTGTTCTGCTGCAGCGAGTGCCAAAGCGTGTTCCCGAAGTTGTTCCGTTGTTTTGGACGGTATCAGGCTTTCGAGCAGCAGAAAACCGTGTTGATCCAATTGCGCTTTTTCAGATTCAGTTAACATAGGCTTTTTCCTCAAATACAATAGGACTTACGCAATTCACCCGGTAGGTGTGGTTTTTAACCGCACCGGTTTTGTGTCAATCGGCGTTCCGACTTTACCATAGATAGATATAATTTTCAATTTTGCGTAAGTCCTGTGCTTTTTTCTTGACAGTTTAAGTGTTTTCTGGTAATATGTCAAACAGATTGTTGATTTCTGATTAAAATCGTCAGAATTCTTCATCCAAAATTCAGATTTTGGTTTGACATGTTTTGTTAATTGTGGTATCATATATAAGCGGACTGCAATTTAATCGATGATATACCGATGCGGCGGGAATAACTTTTTACCGATTGCATAAAACATCACATAACTGCAGAACGATTCTGGTTACAGGTTTCGCGCTTGTAACGCTAATGTCTCTGGCACGTAACGATTAAATGCTTGCTTAATTTTGCTACTTTTTGCTAAAATAAATAATAGAAAAATTCCCGCAGAGTCAAACATGGAAGTTAGATGCCCCTTTCCTTACGTTTTGACCTGTGCCTTAGGTTATACGAACCCTATCCTATGGCTACATCGGTATCGGGAAATTTTAATGCTCGTTGGTAAGATGTTAATTGGATGGGCAAACATCATACCCCGGTCGTCTTTGTCGTATTCTCGCTTGCCCATCTAAGAAACTCAGTACTTAGTCTTGCGAGCGCGCAGACTTAACGAGGAGGATGAGTTAATGAAAAAACGAACACTCGTTTGTTTTTTGATTTTTACATTGTGTGTTTTTTACACCGCAATTCCGAACACAGTTTTCGGGCAAGAAGAGGAAGCTTCTCTCGCCAAACAGGTGCACGAAAAATACAGCGAGTTGCTTCAACGTGAGGATATTCAAGAGGTTTTGCCACAGGTTTTGGAAGGCTTGAAAGATCCAGCAATTCAGCCGCTCTTGACTGCTGCGACCATTGGTCTTGTGGTTGATAATCCGGATCTACTAACCAATTTTGTCCCGGGTATAGATCCAGCCTTCGTAGAGCTGCTAAAGGAAGACGAGGAACTTAAAGCGATGCTCAGCGATCCGCTGGTGCATCAGTTG
This sequence comes from Candidatus Poribacteria bacterium, assembly GCA_965208735.1. GTDB lineage: Bacteria > Poribacteria > WGA-4E > WGA-4E > WGA-3G > WGA-3G. The sequence goes on along the minus strand of CBDBPM010000002.1, from coordinate 390,343 downwards.
CTCACGGATTCAGAAGAGATTGACAAACTCGCAGAATTGCTGGCAGCCAGTGAAACAACACCTGATCCAGAAGTCACACCTGACCCAGAAGTCACACCTGATCCAGAGGTCACACCTGACCCAGAGGTCACACCTGACCCAGAAGTCACGCCTCCGCCAATAGTGGAGGTTCCAATAGCAGACCCATTTGAGTCTGTAGCACCGACAAATCTTTCGGGCAAATCACGACTTGGGGGTCTGTCCCTAAACAGTGCTTCTTCAAGGAAATTCATAGAGGATTTTATCGCTGCACTGGCACCCGCCGGAATAACGCTTGAAGCAGAGGTCCTCGTGGATGCAGTCCTTGATGTGGTTCCAAAAGGGTATCTTCCCAAAAAGCAGGTTCGCCAAATTTTACTCTCAAAGCGTCTCACTGCTTTCCCTTTAGAAGCAGATTATTTAGATTCCGAGAACTTCGGAAATGCTATAACGCCGAATTTTGCTGATTTTCTCTATACCGATTTTGGCGAAGCAGCAAACCAAAAATACCTAACCAGCGATGGCTTGCACGTTTATACACGGGTGCCAGCGAAGGTTGATCGTGTTGAGTTTAGCCTCTCAGGTGGTACAACCGTTCTAGGCACAGAGGTTACACCGGATGAATTCCAAGCCGATACCATCCCATATACCTTCCGCTTAGAAGAAACGCTTGCCGCTACGAACTTACCAGCATGGCCCAGTCTAAATACGCAGTTGTTCTCCAGCGTTACGCTCCGGTATTCAACTGATGGACTTGACGGTCCCTACCTGTCTGATGAGATGGTCGCAGGCGCGGGGAATAATAGGGGTGTCGTCTGGGAAAAACCGTTAGGGATACCCGCCGGTGGTAGCGTCTATTACTACTTTGAAGTGGTACTCGCTGAGCCGTTGACGTTCACCGCATTGGATCGCGATGCTATTGCAGCTCTGGATCCGACCACCGTTACGTTAGCAGATATTTTTAACCCAGCGAATCTACATCAAATTAGAATTGACGGTTGGGCAATGCCAGATCCGCGTAACCTCCAATTAGCGGACCGCGGTATTCTTGAGCAGCTCTTCACACCTGATTTGGCAACTGAATTTGAAAATATATTGACTTCACCGCAAGTCATTGATATAGCCGTAAGAGCTATCGCCGGTGAACAGGTGAATATAAATGAGATTCTGAGTGTTGCGACACCAATGCAACTGCGCAGGATCCAGAACATATTAATCCGGAACACGAACGCACTGACAACGACATTTGAGAATGAATTTGATCCGATGTTGGCTTCCGTTTTCACCGTTCCGAACGTTGATTTGGAAACGCATTCACTCTGGACAGCACACATTCCTATTAAGAATGACGGTAATTATCAGTTGAAAGCTGATGTACTTGATGCTGAGGGAACCGTTCTTGATCGGATTCAAGAGAATATCACTGTTGACACGAGTGCGCCGGAAGCAGATATAGGCATTAGCCCAAGTGACGCAAACACTACCGGTTATTTGAACGATGATGATATCTTTGTTGCTACAGCACCTACTGCCGGGACTGCCGCAATGCTCAATATTATGGGCATGCCGAAGGTGGCTGACGTAGGTCCAGGTGCGGGTTACCTGTTCTATCAAATGATTGGATTGAATGAAGATGGAACACCATTCCTCGGAGACCCGACCCAACGTCCCAACACTTGGATGCCGTTGACTATTGATTCTACTATGTTGGTTTCCAATATTTGGGACTCAGTTCGAGAGGCAGTCGCAGAAGGACAGAACGCACCGTCCGATCCAATCCTTCAGGCAGCCTTGGCGTTGCCTCTGAGTGGTGTGCTGGGTATCCTGAACGCTGATTTGCTACAGCAATTTGCAGGTCCATTCCTAAAGGGTTTGGAACCCTATATAGGGTTCAGCAGCCTAAGTGATAGCCAGTATCAATTGATTATTGATGCACTCGGTGCTACAATAGACATCGTTGATCACCTTGTACCGGTAACCTTTGATGCGTCCGCTCACCTTGTGATGCCTATCCAAGGTGAGAATATGCCGCTCTTGGTCGGAGACTACGGTATTCGCGCAATGGGAATTGATACCCTCTTCAACGTCGGTGCTTATGCTGCGCCTAAACATCTCAGAATCGTTGATCCAAGTATCAGTGTTGATAGCGCAAGCATTATGAATGCGAATATCGGCGACTTCAACAATGATGGTATGGTTCACCCAATGTACGAAACCGGAATTATCTACGCAAATACCAAAAATGTGATGATAACCGGTACTGTTGAGAACAAACACCCGATCGTATCCATTATGCTTCAATATATGGATGCAAGTGGGAACTGGGCAAACATCGGTGAAGCAACCGTCATGGGTACAGATTTTGAGGGCACTTGGAACGTCACTGATTTTGACGCATTGATTGGCACAGGTGAAACTGTCAACGTGCGTGCCGTGGCAACCAACGCACTCCAACTTACAGACGCTGAACCCATGGCATTCTCCATCAAGTTGGATGCTGGTGTTTACCCGCCTGAAGTGTTGAGACTTGAAGTCGATGAAGCGTCCATCATGATGCGCAATCCTGATAGTGATGCCCCACAGGGCATGGTCACTATTAACGCATACACGCTGCCGCTGACCGGTCCACGGACTGTCGGCGTTCGGTTTGTCGCTACACAAGGCGATGGAGAACCGATAGAACTCGGTACTGCTACGCAAAATGATACGCCAGGTCTCGTTGCTGCTGTTGATGCTGCTGTTGATGCTGCTGTTGCGGGTGCTGAGGCTCCGATCAATACGGGCGAAACGGTATGGTCGCTTCCCGTAGATACGGCGACGCTGCTGCCAGATACCATCACGAAGGATAGCCTCGCCGCACGGGATGCCTCCAAGGATGATAACCAGTATACCATTCGTGCTTATGCTGTCACCGCAGATGGAAAAAATGATTGGGACTCTGATGCCACAACAATGCTCTCCGTTGACAATGTTGATGATGTCGGTCCCCTCGGACCAACGCGCATCACCGCTATAGTTAACACTGGTGGTATGGTTGAAGCCGATACGCATCGGGGACTCGTTGACGAAAATGATCCGTCAGTCGTTCCACAGAGTATTACGCTGACCATTAAACCGGACAGGGCTGTTCGGAAAACTTACACATCGGTGATGTTGGTCAGTGATCCTGAAATTGATGCTGCTCTCATCGGTGACATAACCGAAACTGCTGAAGGCAGTGGCGAGTTCATGGTAACCGTTAACATAGGGGCCTTGGGTATTGAAGGAAATGGTACCTATACGTTCCACGCCTTGATTGATGACGAACCCAATAATGGGCAGGACGGTGACTCTCCGGAAAGCACAGTTCACGTCAAAAATTATGAGCGTCCAGATCCCGCTGTCTTTAAGATAGACGAGGTAGATGTTGGCACAGAGAAGAACGCAGATAGTGGTGGCCCGCAAGGAACGTTTATGATCACCGGCTACACTATTGAGCAGAATTCGCCGCCAATCGTGTCCGTTCGCTTCGAGGCAAAACGCGCAAACGATACAGACTGGGCAACAATCGGCACTGCCGATGCCGGCACTTCTGTTGACATTAAAGACGCAGCACTACCCGGTGTTCTTGATCACCTTGTCGGTATCGCTGATGAAGGCACTACGGCAGGTAATAGATCAGTTGTCGCCATTGATGCAACCAGTAAACAGTGGGTTGTTTCCGTAGATACAGTAGAATTAATGCTGGAAGATACCATCACGAAGGATAGTCCCGGTGCACGGGATGTCTCCAAGGATGACAACCAGTATACAGTTCGTGCTTTTGCTGTTGACGGAAGTGGAGTAGAGTGGTCCTCTGATGCCACGGTAATGTTCTCACTTGACAACGTTGACGATGTCGCACCACTTGCACCGACAAGTGTTAGTGTAACAAGTGTTGAGGCAACTGATAGCGTCTTTGAAACCGCTGAAGATGGCAGCTACACCGTTGGTGGACTCGTTGATAAATATGACGACGCTGTCGCCTCTCCTGTGGCTACCTTTACGATTGAACCGGTCGCAGCGCGGACGACTTATGAAAAAGTCGTACTCGAAATGTATCCTGAAGGTGCGCCTGTCGGTGAGATCACCGAAACCGCCGAAGGCAGTGGTGTTTTCACGGTAACTGTTGATGTCGGCACACTCGCTGACGGTATGACATACCTTGAAAACGGAACCTATACGTTCCAAGCACTTGCCGTTGATGCGTTTGACAATAAGGAAGACGGAACTAACGACGGCTCCAAAGCCTCGGTAACGGTTGCAAATACTTACCGTCCGGCACCTGAAGTTTTGGTGATCGCTGTAGATCCTGAAAGCATTACACAGACAAACCCAGATAGTGGCGCACCGCAAGGTACGATCACGCTTAACACCCGCTCTTATGACATAACATCACCGCCTATTTCAGGCATGAAATTTGAAGTCAAACGTCCGAGTGACGAAGAGTGGACTGATGTTGGTACTGCTACTGAAAGTATGATGGTCAGCGATGTTTCGGACGCAGAACTTACCGATTTCGTTGGCGACGTAGCCGTTCTAACTGCCAATGCAACAGAAGCAAGCGACGGTTCTGAAGCCACTGTTGTGCCGATTGATCGCAGCCAGACCTATCAAGAATGGATGCTTGAGGTCGATACAACAACGCTTGAAGACACCATTACTGCTGAGAGTCCTGCCGCACGCGATGCTTCTAAAGACGATAACCAATATATGGTGCGTGTAACCGCAATCGCTGAAGCAGACGGAAGCGAAACTCTATCCGCAGATGGCATTACAGCACATTTCTCGGTTGATAACGTTGACGATGTCTCGCCGGTAGGTCCGACGAACATTGTCGCTGTTGCTGACGTTGCTGGTATGATTGAAGCAAATGAAGATGGCAGCTACACCGTTGGCGGAATTGTTGATGATACAGTTCCTTCACCGATAGCAACGTTTACCACTGAGCCGACTGCTGATCCTACGACCTATGCGTCGGTCAACTTGGTGCAAACCGTAGATGACACTGAAACCATTACCGAAGGCGAAGCCGGTGTTCTTGACATCACGATTGATGTTGGACTCCTTGAGAATGGAACTTATATGTTCCACGCTTTAGCCGTTGATGAATTTGGTAACGTCCAAACCGATGAATCACCAATGATAACGGTGCACGTCCTAAACTTCCGAGTCTCTGATGTCACTGACATAACAGTTATAGCCGTTGATGGTACAGACGTACCAGAACCACCCGCAGAACCGATTCCACTTCGCGAATCCGTCACTGTGAGTTTCATGGTTGCAAACGGTTCGTTAGCTGCTGAAGAACTTAGTGGTTCAGTAGACGGTAGTGCCGTGCCAAGTGAGAGTGCTGAAGATCCAGAAAATACCTTCTCACTTATGGTAGAGGTTGGCGCACTCGTAGACGGTGTCTATACACCTGATGGCGTGGTCACGAAACGCAACGGTTCGGTCGCATTCCCAATAACAACAGTTAATGTGGATAACACCGGTCCGATGGTTACCATCGAATCTCCTACGGAAGATGAAACGGTAGAGAGCCTGCCAACTATCCGTGCAACCTATCATGACGGTGCCGGATCGGGTGTTGACGGGAAAACTGGAAGCCTTGCATTGGCACGTCTCCAGCCACCTGACGAAGACGAAATGGGTGTTGAGCAAGCGGATCTTGAAAAAGATGCCGCAAGTTTGGTTTACACCCGCACAGAACCACTCGCTGGTGGTGCCTATCGTGTAACTGTTCAAGTTATCGATAATCTCGGCAACGTTGGTGAAGGATCCGCTGAGTTTGCAGTCAATGGTACTGCACCTACGGTCGCGATTCATTCACCGGCTCCAGGTCAAACCTTCGAGCACGGCGAACCGCTTATCAGTGGTGAATTTTCTGGTGTAGGCATTGATGAGGTAACGATTACCATCAGCGACGGTAATGAAACCACACCAGATGTTGTAGCTACATCAGAGGTGGACGAAAATCAATTCTCCTATACCCCTGACAAAGCATTAGCCAATGGTGATTACAAGGTCGTTGTCGCAGGCACTGACGGTGATGACAATCCGGCGAAGACATCTGTCGTCTTCGCGGTGGATATACCAGAACCACCGAAAGACACAACGCCCCCAGTTATCTCCTCAGTTGCTCCGACAGGAGTCATTAAGGGTGATAGTTGGGTAACGCTCTCAGCAGTTGTTACCGACGAGCAGTCCAGTGTCGTAAGCGTACGGTTCAGTATAAACGACGAACCGTTCCGCTCCGTGCCTTCCACAGAGATTGCTGAAGGTCGCGTTAGGGTGGATAGTGGAAGTCTCACGCCAGGAACGCAGACTGTGTCGCTCAGAGCAACCAGTCAAGGCGGTACTACCGAACATACGTGGACCTTCACACTTATTGTTGATAATGTCAAACCGACAATCACCTCAATTACGCCTTCTGGAACGATTCGTGCTGGACTTCCAGCCATTTCCGCGAGTGCCAGCGATGAATCAGGCGTTGATAAAATGACGATTCTTGTCTTGGACAGTGATGGTGAAGAGGTAGAAGGTAACACCGAAAACGATGGCAAATCCGATGGCGAAAGCAAGCTCGTCGAAGGTATTACCCGTGTAGATTTCAATCCTGAGGAACCTCTCGAAGAGGGAACATACACGATTGAGGTCCTAGCAGTTGATTCATACGGAAATGCCGCTTCAGCAAGGGGTACTTTCACAATCGACTTCGATACCGCCGCACCGATTATCACGATGGCATCGCCACACCAGAATGCACGCTTCATTTTGAAACCAGGCGAGAAGGCACCGACAGTTTCAATCGCTTATGCCGATGCTGAATCTGGCATAAACGTTGAATCTATCACCTTGGTTATAGAAGGCGTTGATAGCGACTACAAGGCTACCCCAAGTGGGACAAAGATCACGCTTCAGCCTGGACAGAAGTCGGCAAGCCAAGTTATGCATCCGCTCTTGGTGGATACAAACGCTAAGCCTGAAACTTGGGCTGGGGAATATGTGGTTAGGTTTGAGGTTACTGACAACGCGCACATGGAAGGCAATGTCTCTGAGAAGAGTGAAGGTGCACGTGAGGCGAATAGGACAGTCCACACCTTCAGTTTCTTCCTTGAGGCTGCGGAAGGTCCAATAATGGCAGCGCGACCGCTTAACTACCCCAATCCGTTCAAGGATAGCACGCGTATCTCATTCTCACTCGCACGGCAAGCAACTGTTTCGATTGTCATTTATGACACAACGTTGCGACCCGTTCGCGTGCTTGTAGATAACCGTGTATTCGATGCTGGGAACTATACCCTTAAGGAAAACGGTTCTGATGCAATCGGTTGGGATGGAACATCAAGCAGTGGCGAGGATTTAGCTCGAGGCATTTACTTCTGTGAAATTATAGTAGCAGACGGTTTCGAGCCAGAATACGCCATTCTCAAACTCGCACTGACGCGCTAAGTAAATGGCAGTCCGCATATCGGGAATTGGACAACCGTCCAGTTCCCGATGTGGACACTGAAGGAGGATATAATGTTAATGACAAAACAAATCGCTAAATGGGCTTCCAGAAAATGCCCGAAATTCTTATGCGGTTTAATACCACTTTTCTTTCTTATCCTAGCGGTGTCGCCGGTCAGTTTTGCCGGAGTGGATGCCATGCCGCACTTGCGGCTTGGTGCCGGTGCACGCTCAATCGGTTTAGGCGGGGCATTCACAGCAATCGCCGATGATGCCACCGCAACCGTCTGGAACCCAGCAGGTCTCGGATCCGCAGCCGATTTAAGTCTCAATTTCTCGACCCAACGGCTCGACTTGGATAGAAGCCACAACTTCATCGCATTGACGAAAGCACTCGGTTCCGCCGGATCTATCGGGATCGCAGTCACAAACGCGGGTGTCAGTGGTATCCAACAGTATGATAACAAGGAAAATTACGGAGGCGAGTTCGACTATAGTGCGAACGCCTATTCCCTCTCTTACGGCATCGGCATCGGAAATTTCAGCGTAGGCCTAACCGGTCGTATGCTCGCCGATAACTTCGGTTTGGACACCGTTGAAAACCAGAGCGGGTTTGGCGGCGTAGATGTCGGATTGATGGGACATGCCTTACACATAGATGTCGGCGAAGAGATGGTACCGACTTTCCATTACGGCGTTGTTGCTAAATATCTCGGCGCATCCCTCGGTGATGACATCGTCCCGATGGTCGTCAATGTTGGCTTAGCTTACAACCTCTATATGGGCAATGTTGTCACATTCGCAGCCGACCTCGAACAGGAATTCGTCAATCTTGACGAGAGTGCTACGAGCCTACGACTCGGCGCTGAATACACGATTGTCACTTACAAATCCACTGCCTTGTCCATCCGTGGTGGTGTCAAAGCTTCACGCGACGTGCAGAGCCTCTTCGGTGGGTTTGGTGTGAACATAGGTGGGCTGCAGATTGACTATGCTATCCAAGATGGTATGGCGAGTGAAATCAACGGTGTTGGATCAACTCACTTTGCTTCCCTCTCTTATAGATATTAAAGGAGAAAACTTATGAAAATGATAAGAGGCACTCTGAAGTTGGCACTGATTCTTTACATCTGCGCAGCGCTCAGCGGCGTTTATGTCTTGTCCGCCTCGGCGCGAATTACACCGCACCCAGACGATGATGGCACCGTGCTCATTGAGATTGAAAAAGGCGATACACTCTGGGATCTCTGCCAAGAGCATCTCAAAGATCCACTCCGGTGGCGCGAGCTAAGTAAGTACAACGACTTCAGCAATCCACACCTCATCTATCCCGGCGAAAAATTGCGTATTCCGGTCGATATGATGGAAGATGTCGTCGAAATTGCTGAAGAAGACCTGCTTAAGCAGCAGCAAGAACTTCAAAACCTCAGGGCAGAATTAGCCGAATCTGAAGCAACGCGGGATAAGCTTGAGGCAGATATTAGCAGTCTCAATGAAAGTATGGCAAAACTCAAGGGACAACTCAAAGACCTTGAGGACAGCCTGAAATCACAAAAAGAATTGATGATGGCTGTCACGGACTCCGGAAACGAAATCGCTTCTGGGGTCAAAAAAGCACTTGAAGCCACTAAAACCTCTATCCTTAAAGACATCGCTCATCTTGATGGGCGTCTCAAAGGGGTAGATGAGATGCTCAAAGAGCATAAAATGAAGGCGGAAGCAACACACGCAGCCATTGAGTCTATTCAAGCGGACGCGAAGACGCTTTTGACGCAGGTTGAGACCAACCAAAAGGCGATCAACGAAGTTAAGATGATACTTGAGGATGCCAAAGGCATACACGAGACACCTTCCACATCCAAACGTGCGTTGGTGTTCCTGACTACAGCCGCGGCTGGCATCGGCTGGTTTGTGATGAGTAGTATCGGTGGGCGTAGCGGCGAATAATCGGAACGCATCACCTTTTAGGCAGGGAAGGTGTTTTAAGGCACTTCCCTGCTTTTTTTATACGATTTGCCAGTGCGTTGATACGGGTTGAACTCCATCAGCACTATCGATAAAAGGTCTTGGGTATATGTCATCAAATACTGCTAAATACCCTCAACCCCCCTTCACTCAGGCGATTGAACTTTATGGCGATAGAGCTGGAAGTAAAGGGGCTTTTAAATTTGCTGGCTTCGCGTGGATACAGCACACGAAGGTCATACTCGTCCAAGGGGACGCGCATAGCCTAAACAATGCCGCTGAATGGCGATGTTTACTACGCCTAACCGCACTCGCACATCGTCTCAAAAAGCCTATCCTTTTGTGGGATCTGCCTGTCACGCATATCGCGGCGATACAACGTAGAACGTCATTAGCCTGTGCGCACGTTATTCAGAAAACCGAATTGGAACTGCTAAAACTGCCACATCCGATCATTACTGTTTTTGAGGGTCCTGATAATGTTGATCACGCCGCTCCTGAAATAATATGGAATGATGGGAGTGTACTTATCGCAGCACCCGATGCGCAATTTTCTGAACAGAAAAAGGTCAAAATAGCACAGCACCCTACAGACATCGCGCCTGCAGTCTTGGAACTTCTGGGTCAAGCAGAGGCTGTTCCCGCTACAGAATTGGTCAAAAACCGCCGAGAATCCTTACATTTCCTCGTGAAAAGTTAACCTACTATACAATGAGGTGTACTGCCACCGGAAATTCGGGCCACTCCCTAAGACAAGATTGTGGTATAATATCCATCTACTTGAAAGGAGTATCCGATGGCAAAACGAAAACGAAGAAACTTCACGCCCGAGTTTAAAGCCGAAGTTGTTCTTGAGGCACTCAGCGGTGAAAGTTCACAAGCAGAAGTGTGTCGGCGACACAATCTCAGCGATGAACAACTTTCAAAGTGGAAGCGACAGCTTCTTGAAAATGCGGCGACCCTCTTTGAACCCGCTGATAAACACTCTGATGCCGATGCGGAGCGGATTGCCCAACTTGAGCAACTTGTTGGACGGTTGACCCTGGCACTTGACATCGAAAAAAAAGCCTCAACTTACTTGAGTTGACCCCGATGGAGCAGCGAGACATGGTTGAGGCATTACGGACAGACTTTTCGGTTCGGCAGATATGTGAGACACTCGGTTTCAATCGAAGCAATCTCTATTATCAACCGAAAAGCGATCCCTATGAAGAAGTCCTCCGGGAGGACATAGAGCGGTTATCTCTGCGGTATCCGACTTATGGATATAGGCGTATCACGCAATTACTGGTGCGTTGCGGACACACCGTCGGATATAAACGTGTCGCCCGATTGATGAAATCCGCCAATCTCTCGATTTCCGTCAAACGTGTCTGTCAAACCACCAATTCTGTTGAAGGTGTGCGTCCCTGGGAAAATCGCCTTGAAAACCTTGAGGTCTCCCGATGTGATCAGGTCTGGGTGGGCGATATTACTTACGTCCGTCTTAAAGGACACTTCATCTATGTTGCTCTGCTCATGGATGTCTTCACGCGCAGGATCAGAGGGTGGCATATCAGTCAACACTTGACGCAATCTCTGACGTTGAAATCCTTAGAGACAGCATTATGTCAAAGTATCCCAGAGATCCATCATTCGGATCAAGGTGTTCAGTATCTTTCAAATGCGTATATCTCACGGCTGAGGCATCATGACATTGAGATTTCAGTCGCCCGGCGAGGGTGCCCTTGGGAGAACGGATATGCTGAAAGGCTTATCCGCACGCTCAAGGAAGAAGAAGTTCATCTCAACGCTTATGAGGACATCCATGAAGCGAGAACCCGCATTGGGCATTTTATTACACAGGTGTATAATCACAAACGCCCTCACTCAGCGTTAGGGTATTTGACCCCTGTCGAATTTGAGGAAAAAAACTTGTCTTAACTTTGCTAATTTTTGGTCTGAATAAACGGTAGCACTACAATTATTTATGAAAGGTCCACCCGGTAACCGTAATACTTTTGACTATGAAACGCAACAAGTTCACGAATATACTGTTACTGTGCGGCAGAATAGTCGTCGTAGAAACCATTCTGATGAAATTGTGGTTAGGTTTGAAGTTCAAGATGTATCTGACTAATAGCAAGCAGCATGTTGCCGTTTGCCTTTTCTGATAGTGAGTTGCGCCCTTTTTGGGGCGCAACTCTTTGCAGTGGCGCATTTCTAAATCTCTCCCCTGTCACAATATCATATCATCAAAACAAATCAATCCGGTGGCATCCTGGCAAGCCCTGCGATATGCTGTGTGCCATTAAATCCTCCTCTAAAAACCTGTTAGGTTGTGTTTTCCAACAGAACGCCGAATTTTCCGAGGAACCTCATCTAACAGAACGGGCTGCAGCCAAAATTGCGTAAGTCCTGTTGATATTCTGTCAAAAATGGAGTATAATGATAGTATCACGTTGGAAACCGACATGAACAGCACAATCGCTTGAACGTAGCCTTATTTTTTCCACCATTATTTCGTTAAAAACCTCAGCTTATCGAGGAAAACATCATGAAAATTAGGCTCTTTTTTTTCACAACGTTGCTATTGATTGCCACAATACTTTCAAATAGTGCTGCAGAAGATAACCGACACGACGGCTTACCTGAAAACACAATCGCACGCCTCGGGAAAGGCGGCGTTAACATCATGCGGTTTTCACCAGACGGAACCCGGCTCGTTGTCGGCACAGATGTCGGTTTATGGGTATACAACCTCACAGATAGCACAGAAACATCTCTATCTACTGGATATACCGGACGCATCAATGCTCTCGCTTTTTCGGCAGATGGAAAGACACTTGCAAGCGGCGGGTATAACAACCCTGTTATTAAATTATGGGAGATGGAGACCAGCACCCAACTAACAACAATTCCATTTACAGACCTTAGTAATTCCGTCAAAGCCTTAGCATTTCATAAGGATAAACTCATCGGCATAGATACATTTGATAGAATTATCCATTGGAACCTAAATACCGACAGAAACATGGAAATAGTGAATAGATTTACGGCTTTTGGCACAGCAGTCGCATTCGCGAAAAAAGGAAATATATTCGCAAGTGCAGACCATAATGGGACAATTCATCTATGGGTAGCTGCCTCCGGCGAAAAGTACGCAACCCTGGGCAAACAGCCCGGTTTCCTCGAAAAATTCATAGAGAACCTCGTTGGTAAACCTAAAGCACGCGCAATTTCCGCATTAGCCTTCTCACCAGATGCAAAAATCCTTGCAACCGGGAGTATCGACAAAACAGTACAGGTGTGGGATACCGAGAAACAAAAAAAATTGGGGGACATCGAAGGACATAACGGATGGATTACGGCTGTCGCAGTCTCTGAGGATGGAAAAACCTTAGCAACCGGCGATACAGATAAAGTCATAAAACTTTGGGATATAGATACACAACAGCAACGCGCCACGCTTAGCGGACATACGCACGGCATTGCTACACTAACCTTTTCACCGGATGGAAAAACGCTTGCAAGTAGCAGCTACGACGGCACAATCCGATTCTATAATCAAGAAAACGGGCAAGACATCGGGATTCTTACAGCAGGACACACCGAATCCATTAAAACTGTAGCGTTTTCCGAAGACGGGGCAACGCTCACAAGCGCGTCCTTTAACGGCACGGTAGGTATATGGAGCCTACAGACGCACCAAGAATTGATTAACTTCACGAATGCCCAAAGCGATATAGCAGAGGTATTGGTATTATCTCCCAACGGGCGCCTGCTCGCGAATCGTGGACAAACGCGTAGACTCGCATTTAACACCTATGATACACGCAGCCGCTCGGAATTCATAAAAAGAAGACCTATTCAGTTTTGGGATATAGTCACCGGAGAGCAGCTTTTTACTTCTCAATCAGAAGAAAAAATAGGGCACATAGCTGTCGCTTTCTCTGCTGATGGAAAAGTCGCAATGGCTTATCACAATTTTCAGGAAATACAAATTTGGGACACACGCACACAGGAAAAATTATTGAGCCTGAAGACCAGGGGCACTTTTCCAGAAAGGAAGTTACACTTCTCACCCAACGGTTCCCTGCTTGCTACGTACGGCGATTTTGTACCAACACAAGTATGGGACATCGCCGCACAACGAGAACTCACACCCTTCACAACCGGAACGGATTGGACACATTCCTTGGCGTTTTCACCAGACGGTACATCCCTCGCGACAAAACACTCGTTCGGCATTGTTTTATCAGAAATAACATCAACAAATATCGCAGAAAAACACATAATTCACTCGGACAATGTATCGAGCGTCGCTGCTAATATAACTGGCATCGATGATGTTTTACGATTTTCACCGGATGGAAAATTCCTGATCTCTCCAAAACGAAAAAGTACAGGATATGGAATACAGATTTCGGAAGTGGAAACCGGGAGCAGCTTAGAAACTGTCGCTGGACATGCCGAACCGATTCGCACATTAAGTTTTTCCCCAGACGGTAAAACGCTTGCAAGCGGCAGTCAAGATGGAACTGTCCTCTTATGGGACTATCAGAAAATCGTTGCCCAACAAGGAAAAGAAAAAGGCGAGAAAATCTCGTGGAAAAACAATCCTGAAACCGTGAAAAACTATCTACAGCAGCATAACTATCAATTTAAGCCAGAACGGGGTAGATACATTCTACGTGATACCGAGGGAAACGAGGGATCCATCGGCACAGATGGCATGGGGAGCACAGGAAGTGGAGATGTTCGCATCACGCATTATGGAAAAGGCTATTTTCGGTTGAGTATCAAACATGTTGGAACAGGCAATTTCATCTTTGACAAGCACGGGACACTCCAATCCGTAGACCCATCAGATTTTGAAATTCGTAATTAAAGCGAACGACATTCCGAGACACAAATATATAGTAAAATTCAAAAATATGTTTACACTTGTAGCATAGGAAACCGTTGGTCTCCTGTGCCTCCATCAGATTGACCTTCACAAGCTCACATAACGATACGAGTGTCCAAGTAATTACTGGATCTACTATAAGAAAAAATGCGTCAATCTAAATCAAAGTCTCTTAACTGACAACCGATAACTTTGACCAACAACTCGTCTACAAATATGCGTGCTAAGGCGCGAGTTGCTGGTCAAAACTATTAAAGCGGCAGTTCAACAATCCGTCCTTCACGGCTGGATTGGTAGATGGCGAGGATAATCTCAACAGCTTTGCGTCCCTCGCGCCCGTCAACGAGATGTGAGGCATCGCTCTCAAGTCCGTTAATAAGATTTTCCATCTGCCGCCGGTGATTGGCATGGTTAATCGCACGCGGGTCGGATGCGCCGCCACCGGTGGCCGTTTTTTGCGCGAATTTCTCTCGGATTTCGGCATCTTCAGGGAGTTCAGGATCGAATTCCCACGTCACGATGTCCTCTTCGGCTAAAACGACGGTGCCTTTTGTGCCAGAGATTTCGGTTTTCTTGAGCATACCCGGGTAAGTGGCAGTTGTGCCTTCAATGACACCGAGCGCACCGTTTTCAAAACGGAGCGCGGCGACCGCGGCATCTTCGACTTCTATCCGCTCATGCGCTAAGGTATCCGTAAACGCTTGGACGGCTTGGACGGGACCCATAAAATACTGGAGCAGATCGATGGCGTGGATAGACTGGTTCATGAGCGCGCCGCCGCCATCAAGGTCCCACGTGCCGCGCCAACCGCCGCTATCGTAATACTCTTGAGAACGGTACCATTTGATGTAGGCATCGCCTAAAGTTAGCTTGCCGAATCGTCCGCTCTCAATCGTGGATTTCACGAGTTGTGTGCTTTCAGTGAAACGTGAATTAAAGATAGCGCAGAGTCGAACGTCTGCTGCGTCACAGGCTTCAATGATCTGATCACACCGTTGTAAAGTGATTTCCAAGGGTTTTTCGACGATAACGTGTTTACCGGCTTGTGCTGCGGCGACCGCGGGTTCTAAATGCGCACCGCTCGGCGTACAGACGCAAACGATATCAAGATCGTCTCGTTTGAGCATCTCCGTGTAATCGGTGTAACTGTCAACGTCGTATCGATCGGTGAGGCGTTTGGCGTTCTCAGCGTTTCGTGAACTGACTGCGACAAGCTGACCGTGTTCTAATTCAGAGATTGCGGCGGAATGGAAATCGGAAATCATTCCGCACCCAATAATACCAAATCCGTATGTTTTCATGTTTTATCCGTTCCTTTAGTGAAAGCGAAAATTTACGACAACGAGTTTACAAAAAATTATGACTTCTAATGAAAATCAAGTTCCAGAGCAGCCGCCTACAGAGGCGCAAGACGCTGAGCAGGCACCTACCAATAAAGCCTTTAGAATCGTCTGTATGACGTTTTGCCTCGCAGTAACGGTGCTGTTTATCTGGGTCTGGCACCACCAAACCCAATTCAACGACTACTATCGGAAGGCAACTTTCTTGATGCGTAACGGTGACGCGCAACAGGCAATCGAAGCGTATCAGAAGGCGATAAAAAATAAGAGACGCACATTTTTCTTCACGCAAGAACCATCGGCTTACAACAACCTCGGACAAGCACATCTATATGCCGAGGAATACGCCGCTGCTATTGAGAACTTCAAAAAAGTGATTGAGATGGCACCCGATATCGCCGAAGGCTACGTCAATCTAACAACCGCCTATCTTCGGCAGAACTTAGCAGCCGAAGCGCGCGAGGCGTGTCTACGCGCCTTGCAGACATTTCCAAAGACTGCTCTACTCCACTACAACCTCGCCTGCGCTCACGCTTTAGACGGTGAATCTCAGAAAGCAGTAGACTCACTCATACAAGCAGTGAACCTCAACCCGGATCTCAAAACACTTGCGGAACAAGAGGGAGCACTTAAAGGGATTGTGCCTGAACTGCCCTAATGCGCGTTTTGTCCAAGCGAATTATACGCGACCTTCCGTCTATTTGCAACGAAAATGGGCGAGAACGAATCCCGCCCATCTCAGTTAGAACAGGCATCAGTACTACCGCTTCAAATTGCCCCACATTGTCGCCAGTTTACCACGAGCGGAGACATCAAGCGTATCGTTGACGATCTTCAGAAGTTCTGCTTCAGTCAGCGCATAGTTGGCTAACATCAACTCATCAATACGTCCCTGAAAGAAACGGGGACAACATCCGTTGTTCTCGCCACCGAACCGTAAGGGTTTATCAGCCCTGCTTAGACCCGGTCCCTTCTGCGCTATAGCGGTGCCATCAGATTCGCCGTTGATATAGAAACCGGCTTTCTTCCCATCCCAGACAACGGCAACATGACTCCACTCTTTCGCTTTGATCTTGCCGTCAGAAATATGGTAGCCAGGGACACTGGTCTCGTAGAAATAGTAAGCGAGTTTCCCCTCTCCGGGTTCAATTTGTAGATAGTACGTGTTCTTGTAGAAGATAGTAAATTTGTTCGCCTGATCACCGGCTGGAAGTTCGTCAGGATAAACCCACGCCATCATCGTGATTGCCTCATCTATATCAATCTCATCGGAGTGTGCGACCTCTATGAAATCGGCTTTACCGACCTGACCAGCCATCTGCACAGCTTTACCGAGGATCCCTTCCTCCCATTTGATATTTCCAGTGAATTCACCAACTAAGCCGGCAGTCGCCTCCTCACTCTTTTTCCCGTTGCCTTCGTCGAAATGCCAGACATATAGTTGCTTACCGAGTTGTTTCACATTGCCCTTTCCGCCTGCAGTGTAACCCGCAAAGCAGAACGATAGACTTAGAAAAACGCATAGCATCATCAGCATCTGGGTTCTCATTGGTGGTTCCTCCTTTTAGAATGAACAGAAGGGCGGGTACAAGCACCCGCCCTTTTGTAGGGGCTGGGTAACCCGGTTTCCCGTACTTGACAACGAGCAGGCATTTTGACACTGCCGCTATTTATCTACTTTACATTTTTAACTTGCCCCATGTGGTGGCAAGTTTGTCCTTCGGAGACACAGCAAAGAAGACCCCATTTTCCATATCTTGGTTAATTTCCTCAACGGTGAGGGCGCGGTTGTAGATCGCCACCTCATCAACTAAGCCGATCATACCCTTTAGTCCCGTTTGCGCCTTACCGATACGGAAAACAACATCAATGCTGTTTATCTTACCCGCTGGCGGTTCGTATTCCACATCCAACTCGCCATCAATGTATTGGCGAATCATATCGCCATCGTAAGTAGAGGAGACATGGTGCCACTCCTCTAACGCAGGTTTAATGGTCTGTTTATTTCGAGAACCTTGCCACCCACCTATGTTAATCCACGTCTCAATTTGTGGGGAACCCGTAAACTGCGCGCTCCATTGGAGACAATAGCCTCCGACATTCACTCCGCTCCTGCGTCCCATCAAGTTAGAGTCCCCTTGGGATTCCTCTGGGAAAAACCAGGCTTGGATCGTCAGTTCATCGGTGATGTCAAGCTCAGGGACTGCGTCCACCTCCACAAACTTTTCGGTGTCTTCAAGATGGACAGCACCGCCAAATTTGCCATCTTTCGACCAAACCGCGCCCTCAAGGGTGCCTTCAAGGTTATTTCCACTCACGTCTTTAACTTTGCCACCGTCGTCTTGGTCAAAGGTGAAGTACAACATAAGCGCGTCGTCATCATTTATTCCCCAAGCACTCACACAGAAACTTAGGGCAATGACGGTAAAAACTGTGATAATCGGTTTCATAACAGCGGACTCCTTCGGCTGATGGCTGACAGCTGAAAGCCATTCTTACTGACAGCCGATAGCCAATTAGAAACTGGAAATCTGAATTTCCTTCGCGGTGATAAACTCAAGGAGGGCAGGTACGCCTTCCTGAGTTTTTTGGATACCGCGCTGGATCGCCGGAATAATCTGGTCCGGTGTCTCGACGCGTTCGCCGTAGCCACCGAACGCCTTCGCCATATCTGCATAGTTGCCCGAAATGTCTGTAGATCTGAACTTTTCGGTAGACACGGGCATAATTGGAATCTCAATCGCCATAGAGAAGTTGTTGAAAAGAACAGAGAGAATCGGAATTCTTTCACGCACTGCAGTCTCGAAATCCATGCCAGTAAAGCCGATGGCAGCATCACCCCAGACATTAACACAAAGATGGTCCGGTCTTGCGAGTTTCGCACCCATGGCGAGTCCGAGACCGTAACCAAGCTGCGTCGTCTTCCCCCAACCGATATAGGTGAGCGGTGCGACAGATTGCCAGAAGGGCGACATTTGGTCGCGTGGACTCCCCGCATCGTGCGTGATAATCGTGTTTTTAACATCAACAGTATGCAGCAAATCCCAGATGACACGATACGGAGTCATCGGTACTTCATCAGAAGTGAGTTTAGAGTTCCATTCTCCGAGCCATTCTGCTTTAATTCCACCTATTTCTCCGGTGACAGCAGCCGTGCGTTCCTCGGACGCGCCGTTGGAACGGTCACGGACGGCTTCCACCAATCCATCTAAAATTAAACCGGCATCGCCAACGAGGGCGCTTTCAACAGGAACGTCCTTGTTGATGTCCGCTGGATCTAATGTCGCATGAATAACCCGTTTTCCCTCAGGAATCCTAACACCGAAGGCGGTTCGTGTGAAACTACACCCGATACCAAAAATAAGATCGGCTTTTTGGAGATAGTGATGCACCGGTTTAGGGATGGCGCGTCCGCCGGAACCGAGTGCTAACGGATGATCCTCTGGAAACGCACTTTTTCCGCCTAAACTCGTCGTTACAGGTGCAGCGAGGAGTTCCGCCAATTCTTTCAAAGAATCCCATGCTTGGGCATAATGCACACCCTGTCCAGCGTAGATGACCGGACACTCGGCATCAAGTAAAGCCTCCGCAGCGGCTTCAATCGACGCGCTGTCAGGTCCATAGCGCACGGTAGGGACAGGTGTCGGATCAAAGGAATCAGGAATCTCTTCATTAAACAAATCCGACGGGAATTCAACGAGCGCGGGACGCGGTCTACCATTCCGAACTTGCGTAAAGGCGCGACGCATCGCTTCCGGGACAGCTTCAGGCAATGTAACCTGTTCAGACGACTTTGTTACGTGTCGATAGTTCAGAGCAGAATTGAAATTCGGTTGGATTTGTGTTAAATTTCGGGAATAACCACCCGGCAAGACCACAATCGGTGCGGAATCACCATACGCTTGGGCGACACCACCGAACGCGTTTTCGGAACCGGGACCGCTTTGCATACAGAACACACCAATCTTTTCCCCAGAGGTCATTCGGCTCATCGCATCCGCCATGTGAAGCCCAATCCGCTCCTGTCTGACGATAATCGGACGGATGTCTAATTTTGCCGCTGCCTCAATTATATGATTAACAGGATACGCAAATAGGTATTCCACGCCTTCCGCTTTAAGGACTTTTGCTATTGCATCAACAACTTTCATATTTTTAACTTTCCTTGCGGTTAGGTGAGGCGGGTGTTTTGCTTGGGTGTTTCCCCAGTGTTTTCAAACGCCTCTCCGTATATCCGTCCTCCATTACACTACGGACTCTGTTTTTGGTTTTTCATCTAATAAAAAAGGGTTATACACTGGAACGCGTTGGCTTTCCGGCATCCATCACGAGTGGAAAACTATCGCCTTCCAACTTATCGCCATCCTTAACGGTAACAAAAGACTTCATGACGTGAGTGCCACTTTCATCATAGAGGGTCTCACCGGTCATGTAATGCACCGCAATCGCACGGCGTGGATTCTCACTCATGTTGTCATGTGAACCGTGCCATGTTAAGGAGTGATGATAGTGAACATATCCTTTCGGCACAGGGCAGAACTCTTCTTCCAAGGCGTGATCTTCAAAACGATCCGGCATTGAATGGATGTCCTTGATGGAATGCAGAAACGGAATCTGATTGCCCCAATGGTAAGAACCGGGGACCATGCGCATACATCCATTACTCTCATCAACATCATCCAGCGCAACCCAAGCACTTACTTGACTCGTTTTCGGTGTGAGAATGGGCCAATAGGGCGAATCCTGATGCCACATGTTGACACCACCAACTTTCGGCGGTTTGTATTGGATCTGATCATGCCAGACCCGCAACTCTGTCGCCGACATAAGCTGTCCAATCTCCTCCACAATAATCGGGTTGTAAACGAGTCGATGGTAGGCAGCACTCGCTTCCCAAATATTAACAACTTGCCAGACCGGACTCTCCTCTCTGCCACCGAGATTGACGATGTGCACCGGCTGCGGGACATCGGTTTTTTCGTAGTCATCAATAACGCGCGCCAATTCCGCACGCAATTCGTCAACCTGTCCATCAGTTAACGCACGGCTTCCGAGGAGAAAACCTTTTTCTCGAAATGTGTCAACCTGTGTTTGGCTGAGCATACTTCCCTCCAATAGAAAAGACTTATATATTCGGCTTTGTCGGTGTCCCGGCATCCATCACAAGCGGGAAATGGTGACCTGCCAATTTATTGCCGCCATCGACAGTGACAAAACGTTTCATGATATGATTCCCATCCGCATCATAGATAGTTTCGCCCGTCATGTAATGCACCGCAATTGCGCGACGCGGATCTTCACTGGTATTGTCATGCGACCCGTGCCACGTCAAGGCGTGATGGTAATGGACATGCCCCTTCGGGACAGGACAGAGTTCAACTTCTAATTCGTTATCTTCAAAGCGATCCGGCATTGTATGGATGTCCGGGATTTCGCGCAGAAACGGCATCTGGCTGCCCCAATGATAGGAACCGCGCACCATGCGCATACACCCGTTGCTTTCATCAACATCGTCCAACGCAACCCACGCACTAACCTGACTCGTTTTCGGCATGAGAATCCCCCACAACGGCGAATCTTGATGCCAACGATTGACACCACCGACCTTTGGCGGTTTGTACTGGATCTGGTCGTGCCAGACCCGCAACTCTGTCGCCGACATGAGCTGCCCTATCTCTTCCACGATGACCGGATTGTGAACCAGTCGATAGTAGGCGGAACTCGCTTCCCAAATATTAACGATCTGCCAGACCGGACTCTCTTCTTTACCGCCGAGGTTAGCGATACGCACGGGCTGCGGAACCTCAGGTTTCTCGTAATTGTCAATGACGCGTGCCAATTCTGACCGCAATTCGTCAACCTGCTCATCGCTTAGCACCCGGTTGCCGAGGAGAAAGCCTTTTTCACGGAATGTGTCAACCTGTGTTTGGTTGAGCATATCTATCGCCTCCTATAACATCTATTTTTTAGTACTGCAAGATTTCATTGTTTTCTAAACTATCATGTTTTATTTTACCCACCCGTTACCCTATTTTTCAGTTCAACCCACTCTTCATCAGAGAGTTTTGGGGGCCAAGGTATTCGTTTACCGATGAGTGCGGAGCGATACGCCGCCATAATCAGATCAAAACCGAGCAGTGCAAACTCCAATCTATTCCGATGCGGTCGGTTTTCGTCATCAAGCCATGTCGCAATCGCTTCCGTAAACGCTCGTTGTCCGAACTTGTCATCTTCACCGAAGTGGGTTTTCTCAACGAAGTGCTCTGCCATACCGTCAAACTGATAGCCCCACGAACCGTTTTCTCGCCACCACATCCTACCTTTTGTACCCCAGAAATCGAGGTTGCATCGCGGATTGCTGCCGGGAAAATCGATAGTTCCAAATGCTGTCCGTGCGGATTCAAAAAAGACGCGCGCCCCATTCTCAAACGTGTAAATCGCCATCAAGTCTTCAGGGCATTGCCGATGCGGAACGTCATAGATTTCGGCACCCTCAACGGCACCCCAGACGTGTGTAATCGAGATGTCTTTAAGCGCAAATAATACAACATCCATCAAGTGGGTATCCATATCGGTAATATCGCCTTCAGTGCAGGCACGAATGAAGTGTATGTCTCCGAGACTGTCGTCGGCAAAAAATTCCAGCAGCTTCTCAGCAAACGGTAGATACCGCCGTTGGTGATTGACAACAATCTTCAGTCCTGTTTTCTTGTGAGCGGCGGCGAGTGCCTCTGCTTCGCTGGGTCTAAGCGCGAGCGGTTTCTCTATCACCAACGCCTTAACCCCTGCTTCGGCGGCAGGCTCTACCCAAATATGCCGTGGGACTGTCGGCTCTGTTACGGCGTGGACGATGTCAGGTTTTTCTTTCTCCAACATCTCAACGTAGTCTGTATACCCCGGAATGCCGAGTTCGTCCGCTGCCACCTTTAAACGTTCCTCGTCAATCTCACAGATGGCTATTACCTTCATATTTTCGATGCCAGCATAGCATCGGGCATGGTGTACACCGCGTCTACCCCCGACAATTGCGGTCCGATACATCGCCATAATTGCCTCCTCATTGAAGCGTGCAACTCGCAGATTCCCGAAACGTGCCATTATATTAACACGCCCACGAATTTGTGTCAACTGTTTGATTTCGGAGCAGGGACATTTATAGTGGACCGTAAAAATAAAGAGACACTTGCATCCGCTGGTAGGTTCGGTTTCCTAACCGAACCGGCACAGGGTGTCCTATTAATTCTAAACTTACTATAGTTTTACAGATTCACTTTGATATATGTGCGTATATTTTCCTCTATAGGAGCGAGTTGTGCTCGCGATATTGCGTGTAGGAGCGAGCTGCGCTCGCGATATTGCGAAAAAACGTTAACATCTGTCCAAAAACCAAAGTCAAAACCGAAAACTAAATCGTCCTGGATTTCGGAGTAGTAGGGTCATTCAGTTTTAGAGGTTTACTTTACATGCCTGCGTATCTGATAAAGCGCGCAGCACCCATGCACTTTTTTCTTGACTAAAGATGACAGCATTGTATGATATGAGAATATGAAAAAATGTATCAGAAAGAAAATGTGAGGTAAGCCCATGAAGAAATTAGTTCTGATCTTCTGCCTTGTTATGCTACCCTTGACACTTGCATCCGATACACAGCATCGGTTCAAAGTGTATGTAGCAGTCAGTGGAGATGATGAACAGTCAGTCAATACCATTGAAAGCCATCTGAAAAGAGAGCTCCGTCTATTAGGCGATGTTGATGTTGTTGGAAAAACTGATGACTGGGGAGAGATTCTTTATATTTACGTTATGGCAATGGAGTGGAAAGATGGGACGAAAACAGGGAGTTTCGCAATTGCTACATATACCGCAACCCGCTTGCCCAAAGATATGTATAAAAATCCTGAGAGTTACAAATTTTTCCAAGCAACTAGCGTTGGAAAACTGGGTGTAGCGTATTATCCAAGAGACTCGCTACATGAGTTTTGTATAAATCATGTTGGACATTTTGATAAAAGTAGATTAGAGAATTTCCGTAGTGTACTCAGAAGATTAAAAAGGTAATCCAATGTGAAAAAGAAGCCGATCATCCGAGAAGTCCATTATGAGATGTATGCCAAGTGGCTCGACAGGTATGGACTCAGCCAGACAGGTGTGCGGGTTACCAATACCTCAGTGTTAGTGCTGGTGTGTGGGTTGTCTCCTTTCCAGTAAGAGGTACCCCGGTCGGGGCATATGGCGGTGGCTCTACTCTTGGAAATGCTGGTGATAGTGTCAAATCCGCCGCTCGTATTCGTCGTGTGTTCCGATCCAAAACCAGATAAAAGTTCCATCTTCTTCGCGAGCTAAAGCTCTGTAGCCTTTATTGACTCTGATTGCCCATAGTTCGCCGACTTTCTTTAGACGGAGGGAGGGGTGCCTGGGATTTTGCTGGAGGAGTTGAAATTTCTGAGGGACACGTCTTTGGATACTTCGCGGAAGTTTCTCGCAAGATTCCCAAAAATCTTCATTGAGAATATGTTCCATACTACAAGAACTTCCGAAGTTCGTCTATGCTACGGCACTTACCGTCTCGATAATCCTTAACTGCTTTTTTAGCAAGATGATCCAACTTTCCGGCTTTCACATCTTTTTCAAACTGCTTTTCCCATGCTTCTTCTTCAGCGACTAAGGCTTCATGAAGTCTCTTTTCAAGGGTCTTCAGCAGCACTTCTTCTGTAGGTTCCTCGCATTTGACTTTTGGAACCTCTGGAAACCACCCCAACCAACTCGTGCCGTTTTTTTGGATGTGAGCGGTATAGGTCTCCTCAAAGACCTTATCCTGAATTTCGACAGTTTTTATTTTTTCCATGTTTTTCCCCTAAGTAAGCCAGATTTTGATTGTAAAGCGTCCATCTGTTATGGTCGAAATTCCAATTCATAACAGGGCTGTCCTAAATTGGTTAATCAAATTATATCATAGAGGCACCGAGTACGCAATCTTTAAAATTCTGTGCTGTCTGCTGACAACTGAACGGTTCTGATGTTTTTTCAGTTCTATATTGTTAAATTCGCGTGCTTGTGGTACAATTCAACATAGCAAGTAAAACCACCTTTTGTGGGAGGATTATATGAAGATTGATAAAATTGAGTCGTTTTTTATTCGGAACGGCTATGTGATCCGGATTCATACGGATACGGGTATCAGCGGTGTAGGACAGACCGCTTGCTGGGGCTACCCAGAAGCCGTTGATAACATCATCAACACGTTTAAGAAATATCTTATTGGGCAGAACCCGTTGCGGATTGAGCATCATTGGCAATACCTCTACCGCATGGGTCCGTTTCGTGGGACGGCACTGAGCGGTGCTATCAGTGCGGTAGACATCGCTTTGTGGGACATCAAGGGAAAACATCTCGGTGTCCCGATCTGGGAACTGTTAGGCGGTAACTGTCGTGATAAAATCCGGTTGCATCTTCTCGGCGGCGGCGGCACCCCGGAAACGATGTATGAAGCGGCAAAAGCAGCCGTCGAAGAAGGCTTCACGGCACTCAAGTTCGATCCGGTGGTCGGGAACTTCCAAGATATGGCAGTTGATCGGCTCGTCAAGACTGCGCGCGATCTCGTCGCAGCGGCACGAGAAGGCGGTGGACCCGATCTTGATCTGATTGTTGAAGTGCATCGGAAACTGACACCGATGAACAGCATCGTATTGGAATCCGCTTTGGCACCGTTTAATCTCTATTTTATTGAAGACCCGATCCAGATAGACACCATCACAACACAAGCGGAATTAGCGAAACGGATGACAACTCCCCTCGCTATCGGCGAACGCAATGTAAGCATCTGGGAATTCCGTGAAATCCTGGAGGCAGGCGGACCGCAATACGTGCGCCCAGATGTCGGTTTGGCAGGCGGTATAACGCACTGTAAGAAAATCGCGGCACTCGCTGAGGCATATCACAGCGCAGTTGTCACGCATAACTTCCTCGGACCGCTCATTACTGCTGCATCGCTGCATTTAGATACGAGTATCCCGAACTTCATCACGCAGGAATATACGAAAGGCGATGAATCCGAAGCCTTCTCTGTCTATAAAGTGGCGTATCAGCGGGAAGGTGGCTACATTCCGATCCCTGAAGCCCCAGGTTTGGGCATTGAACTTGACGATAGTTTAATCGAGCAGAACCCTTATCAACCGATGAACACCGGCACGACCCCCCTGCGTGAAGACGGCTCTGTCGCTTACGCGGTGTAACAAAAGGTGGAGGAAATCGAACATGAACGCTGACGAAAAATATCTATTCGATCTCAACGGTTACCTTGTTATCAAGAACGTGCTAACGCCTGAGGAAGTCGCACTTGCGAACGAAGCCATTGACAAACATAGCGACAAGGGACGCGTCCGTCCACGCGATCAGGCACTCGACGGTGGTTCACCAGACCTAAAAGGTGAACAAGGTAGAGGTGAACTCGGCGGTATGCTTCACTGGGAAGAACCGTGGTGTAACCCGTTCCGACACATGCTCGCACACCCGACACTTGTCCCCTATTTGAATGTAATATTGGGAAAAGGCTTCCGTATGGATCACCAGATGTTCCTGCTTTCAATGGACAAGGGCGCGGAGGGACATACGTTTCATGGATCCTCTGGTCCCGGCTTCGACCCGAATCAGTACTATATCTTCCGAGATGGGCGTATGCACAACGGTTTGACCGTCGTCGCGTTCCAATTGACGGACGTGCCTCCCGGAGCAGGTGGCTTAATCGTCATTCCGGGAAGCCATAAGAGCAACTACCCGTGTCCGAAAGAGATGCGGCTCTACCAGAAACACCAAGAACACATCCGGCAGCTTGTCTGCGAGGCGG
The DNA here is from genome assembly GCA_965208735.1 of Candidatus Poribacteria bacterium. Lineage (GTDB taxonomy): Bacteria > Poribacteria > WGA-4E > WGA-4E > WGA-3G > WGA-3G. Next base: position 363,816 of record CBDBPM010000002.1, on the reverse strand, counting down.
GTGATGTGATGATTTTCACGGAGGCGGTGACGCACGGCACGCTGCCCTGGACTGCGGACCATCCGCGCCGTTCAATTCTGACACGTTACACCGCAGGCAATATGGCGTATGTCCCTGCCTATGAAATACCGGAATGGGCGAATGAGCGCCAGCGTGCTGTCATGGAACCACCTTATCATTCGCGATTAAATCGTCCCACCTTGGAAACGTAGGAAGGTTTTTAATTTATCGGATACTGGACTGCACTCCGCTTACGCGCAGGTTTCTGGTGAGGTCGCAACTGAAATAAGGATCTGTACGGCATAGCACCAAAAAACCAAGCCTGCGACAACGGCGCAGGGCTTTTGCAAATCAACACGGGATTTAGTCTCGGGTTAGACTAAACCCATTCCTTGTATTACATTCGCGCGTGTTGCCTCGCAGTGAGAGTCCATGCGGTGTTTCTTCAGATGTGAGAAAAGCACGTGAAAGCCCAATTTCACAGTGTTTAACATAAGGAAAATTAAAAAATGAATGCTGACGAAAAATATCTATTCGATCTCAACGGTTACCTTGTTATCAAGAACGTGCTAACCCCCGAAGAGGTAACCCTCGCGAACGAAGCGATTGATAAACATAGCGACCAAGCACGCATCCGTCCACGCGATCAAGCACTTGATGGTGGTTCTCCTGAACTGAAAGGCGAACAGGGTAGAGGCGAACTCGGCGGTATGCTCAACTGGGAAGAACCTTGGTGTAACCCGTTCCGACACATGCTCGCGCATCCGACGCTTGTCCCATATCTCAACGAGATATTAGGGAGAGGCTTCCGTATGGATCACCAAATGTTCCTGCTTTCGATGGACAAAGGGGCAGAAGGCTTTATTTTTCACGGATCCTCTGGTCCCGGATTTGATCCCAACCAATACTATATTTTTCGTGATGGGCGGATGCACAACGGCTTGACCGTCGTCGCGTTCCAATTGACGGACGTACCCCCCGGAGCAGGTGGGTTAATCGTCATTCCGGGAAGCCATAAGAGCAACTATCCGTGTCCCCAAGAGATGCGACTCTACCAGAAACACCAAGAACACATCCGGCAGCTTGTCTGCGAGGCAGGCGATGTGATGATTTTCACGGAGGCGGTGACGCACGGCACGCTGCCATGGACTGAGGACCACCCGCGCCGTTCAATTCTGACGCGCTACACTGCAGGCAATATGGCGTACGTCCCTGCATATCCGATACCGGAATGGGCAAATGAACGCCAACGCGCTGTGATGGAGCCTCCGTATCACTCTCGATTGAATCGTCCCGTATTGGAGACGTAGGAAGGAAAATCGGACATGTCTACTTCAATGAGTGCAATTCTTGGCTTAATCTTTTTAGGCCTCGCGAATGCCTCTGTTTTCTTAATGTTCAAGTTATGGGGCTACCCATTTGACAAAGAGACACATAAGAGTGAAGCACCACCCTCTTTGATGCTGCTCCATCGGTTCATCGGTTACGCGTATGCGATTCTCTATGTATTCATGATGTGGCACATGGTGCCGCGCTTGTGGAACTATCAAGTCGAACTCCCACCGCGAACTGTCGCACATCTGATGCTCGGTATCACGATCGGTGTGCTGATTCTCGTCAAGATTGCTATCCTCCGGTTTTTCCGGCATTTTGAGGAATCGATGCCGTATATCGGTACCTGCCTGCTGATCTGCACATACCTATTGATTGGGTTGTCCGTACCGTTCACATTCCGCGAAGCGGCGTTACGCACACAAACGAGTGCCTTCAGCGACGAAGGTATCGCTCGCACCCGCAAGTTGCTTGAGAATGCCGGATTGCCAGCAGAAGCACCGCTCGACGAGTTGGCATCAAAGCGGAAATTGCGGGAAGGGCAGCATGTCTTACAACACAAGTGTGTTGTCTGTCACGACTTACGTACCATTCTCGTGAAACCACGTATTCCGACCGACTGGGTCCGCCTCGTCAATCGGATGGCGATAAAGCCGATGATCGGTGAACCCATTCACCAAGAAGAAGAGTGGACGGTCTCGGCGTATCTCATCGCGATTACCCCGGATATCCAGGTTTCGGTGCGGGAGCAGCGACAAGAACAGATGCGATCGGATGAAGCGAAGGAGGCTGCACAAATCGCAACAGTCGCTATGGAAGCAGAAGCTGCAACGGATACAGTAACCGTCGCTTACAATGAAGCGGAAGTGAAAGAACTCTTTGAGGACAGATGCTCACAATGTCATCCTATCACGGATGTAGAAGACTATCCGCCTCGTTCTGAAGAGGAGACGACCGAACTCATAACACGGATGATAGATATCGGGCTTTATCTTGAAGAAGAAGAGATTGAACTGATTGCACGCTATATTAACGAAAACTATCTGGACAGTGAATAGGAGGACGGACTACTTAAGAACTGTCCGTCGCCTTTCCTGACAAAGCTACTGATAGACTGGCTTCTTATTAATCATACTATCTATTCATTGGCGTGGAGAGTCTTGAATTAGTCCAGTAAAAATGAGAAAAATAAAGATCGCTGACTTCAGCGAATTGAATGACCGCGAGCCGGTTTACGCGCTCATTGCAAATGTGGATCTTGTCGTTATCCGGTATGATAACGAGGTTTCTGTGCTTTACGGCAGATGCCATCACCGTGGTGCCCTGCTTGCAGACGGTTACATTGATGGCGAAAACCTAATCTGTGGCGTTCACTACTGGGATTACCGCTACGATACCGGTGTTAGCGAATATCAGAACACGGAACGTCTCGCCAAATTTAAGGCGTGGATAGAGGATGATACCGTCTACGTTGATGAGGACGAAATTCGGGAGTGGGAATGCCAGAACCCACAACCTTACCATCGTGACGAATATCAGGGGAACTACCAAGACATCCACGGCACCCCAGAAGAACCTTACGTCACCCAAATTCAGGAATTAGCACGCAACGGACTGAGCAAAGTGGGGCACCACGGTCAAACCGAGGCGATGGGTGTACTACGCGAGAACTTACCGAATTGGGATGCACTCCAGTTTGTCGTTGCGCAGCTGCACAAAACACCGCATCTCGATGAAATACCAGTCGAAACTGAGTGGATTGTCGGTCCGCGAGCCAAAAAGCCTTTACGGCTGGAAATCCCCATTTTTGTCTCTGATATGAGTTTCGGCGCGCTGTCTGCTGAAGCGAAGATAGCATTGGCGAAAGGCGCAGAGATGGCAGGAACAGGCATCTGTTCCGGTGAAGGTGGGATGCTATTGGCTGAGGCAGAATCAAACAGCCGCTACTTCTATGAACTCGCTTCCGCACGGTTCGGTTTCTCTTATGACAAACTGGAACACGCGCAAGCCTTCCACTTCAAGGGTGGTCAAGGGGCAAAAACAGGAACAGGTGGACACCTCCCCGGCAACAAGGTAACAGAGGAGATCGCGGCGGTGCGTGGGCTGCGTGCCGGAGAACCCGCGATTTCACCCGCGCGGTTTCCCGATTGGGAAACGCTCGACGATTTTGCAAAATTTTCGGAACTGGTGCGGAAGGAAACTGGTGGCATCCCGATCGGCTTCAAACTCTCTGCACAGCACATTGAGAAAGACATTGAAGCCGCACTTCACGTCGGCGTGGACTATATAATCCTTGACGGCAGAGGCGGTGGCACCGGTGCTGCACCTCTGTTATTCCGAGACAACATCTCAGTCCCGACAATGCCAGCCTTAGCACGTGCCAGAAAATATCTTGATGAAACCGGAAACAGTGATGTCACGCTTATCATCACCGGTGGCTTGAGAACGCCTGCTGACTTTGCGAAAGCGTTGGCACTCGGCGCAGACGGTGTTGCGATTGCGAACTCGGCGATGCAGGCGATCGGTTGTATCGGGATGCGCGCATGCCACACAAACAACTGTCCCGTCGGCATCGCGACCCAGAAAGCGCATCTGCGCTCCCGACTCAAAGTAGAAGCCTCCGCAGAGCGGCTGAACCGGTTTCTCGGTGCTTCTGTTTCTCTCATGCAGGTGTTGGCGCGTGCCTGCGGACATACACATCTGAATCAGTTCAACGCCGATGACCTGACAACGTGGGAGCGAGACATTGCCTACTTGACCGGTGTTAAATACGCCGGAGTTGTGCCGCTGTAAGCATTTGTTGGTGATGAACCGGCGCGGTTGGGAAACCGCGCCCACCAGATGGAGAGGCAGAATTACAACCGAATCTTCTTAAATGCCTCAATCTGTGCCGTAATCGCGCGCTCCGTTGGGAGACGTTCTGCACTCGACGCACCGTAGAAGCCGACGACTCCTTTGGTATTCTCCAGAACGTAGGTCGCGTCTTCGGGTTCAGCGATGGGACCACCATGACAGATCACAAGAATCTCTGAGCTGACCCCTTTCGCAGCGTCGTGGATGGCTTGCACCTGTTTGGCAGCATCTTCAAGCGTGAAAGCCGTCTTTGCACCGATAGACCCCTTCGTCGTGAGTCCCATGTGCGCGACGAGGATATCCGCACCGGCATCTGCCATCTGTTCTGCCTCAGTTTCGTTGAACGCATACGGCGTAGTGAGCATCCCCAACTGACTTGCTGTCCGAATCATCTCTACTTCGGGTCCGTATCCCATATCGGTCTCTTCAAGCAGTTGACGGAATGTGCCGTCAATCAAACCCACTGTCGGGAAGTTCTGCACACCGGAGAACCCGATTGCATCGATCTGCTTTAAGAAGACATCCATTAACCGAAATGGATCCGTGCCACAGACTCCTGCCAGAACAGGCGTATCTGGAACAACGGGGAGTACTTCGCTCGCCATCTCAACGACGATTTGGTTCGCGTCGCCGTAAGGCATCATGCCAGCGAGCGACCCTCTGCCCGCCATTCTGAACCTGCCGGAGTTGTAGATGATAATCAGGTCAATACCACCGGCTGCCTCACATTTGGCAGAAATACCTGTGCCAGCACCTGCCCCGATGATGGGTTTGCCTGCGTCAATGTTGTTGCGCAACTGCGCTAAAATGTCTTCGCGTCTAAATTTCATATTCTCTTTCCTTTTTAGTTATTGGTAGAAGTGCCTGTAGGAATTATAGCAAGATATTAGAGTTATGTCACCAATTTTTCGCATCCGCTCCGCATCCACAAGTTGCTAATGTTCAGGACTATTTATAGTAAAACCTACAATTAAGTAGACACTTTTCCTTTCATAGGAGCGAGGTTTCCTCGCCCATCTTTCAAAGCGTGTTCTATTATTTTTACATGTCACTATAATACAATAATTTTGTGACATATACCCTAATATTCGTGACGCATATTTTGCGTACATCACGCATATTTTGCGTATTTACAAGAAGCAACGGGGCACCAATGAATTCCATTAGCAATTTTTTTCATATAAGTTGAACGTCTGCTCACCCTGATAAATGTAGCACAAGTCTATATTTCAGGCGGATAATAGGTGCAATATGCACAAGATTTCACGGAACTAACATAAATATCATGCTTTGGTATAGTCATTGGCACGAAAATTGATCTGGATAAGTAAGCATAATATGACTTATTTTACAAGTTTCTGGATGAACTTCAAACTCATTTCTTTGTGCGATTATCAATAAATCCACATTCAACCACGCCGAACGCTACACGTGCATTCGGCGTTGAACCACTAAACGCCTCCGAACCTACAAGGCACTTTTAACTTATAAGGAGTTAAAAATTAAAAAAAAATTATGAATTCAAAAACTATCGCATTAACACTACTCACTATCCTATTAATTTGGGGTATCCAAGGCACCAGTTCCGGTTTCTTTGATGATATTATCGATGTCGTGGAAGATGTTATTGAGGATGTAGAAGATGTCGTGGAAGATGTTATTGATGAAACTGAAGACGTTATTGAGGATATAGAAGATACTGCCGAGGATGTTATTGATGAAACTGAAAACGTTATTGATAATACTATTGATGATGTCGTGGATGCATTCGATATAGTTGAAAACGTTATTGATGATGTTATCACTGGTGTTGTTGAAATAGTCTCCGATGCCGCTGAGCTTACCGTTGAAATTGATTCCACGATAAAATGGAAAACAGGTCAACTCACAAATATAGTAACCAGCTCTTTTGATGCCGATTTAATTGGTGTCAACCTATTAGACCAAATTCACCTGTGGGACCCAATTACAAAAAAAGTTGTAGCTACATTCAACTACGATGCCACTATCAATGACATCGCCGTTAGTTTAGATGGACTGACGCTTGCCAGTGGGAGCATAGATAAGACAGTCCAATTGTGGAACACAGAAACACAGAAACTCATCACAACACTCAAAGGACATACAGATGAAATTTTGACTGTTGGCTTTAGTCCGGATGGATTAATGCTCGCTTCTGGTGGCAGAGATAAAACTGTCCGATTATGGAATATAGAAACACAGAAACTCATCACAACACTCAAAGGACATACAGAACGCGTCAAAAGCGTAGCTTTCAGCCCGGATGGATCAATACTCGCTTCTTCAAGTGTAGATAAAACTATCCGATTATGGGATACAGAAACACAGGAACTCATCACAACACTCAAAGGGCATACGCGCTCCGTTCCGCGTATTCTTTTTAGTCCGGATGGATCAATGCTTGCCAGCGCAGGCGCAGATGGCACCGCCCGTATATGGAATCCTCTAACAGAACAGCTCCTTGCAACACTTGACAATGAGTTCCATCTTCGCGCGATTGCCTTTAGTCCTGATGGATTAATGCTCGCTGCAGGTACTGAAGATGGTATCGCGCGATTGTGGGACTTGACGACAAAGGAAGTTTTAGTCACACTCAAACATGAGAATCCTCTCAAGAGCGTTGCTTTCACTGCAGGTGGCAACATGCTGATCATATGCAACAATGACAACACGATGCAGCAGTGGGAAATCTCAACCACGAGAACTGAATCTGTGCAACTCAAAGCGGATGTCAATGGTGATGGCACCGTAAATATTTTTGATGTAATATTAGTCGCATCCCAATTTGGACTGACAGGTGAAAATGTTGCGGATGTGAATGGTGACGGATTTGTCAATATTCAGGACCTTGTCCTTGTTGCGGGGGCATTTAACGATGGTGCCGCTGCCCCTGATATCCAACGCCAATCTATCGAAATGCTTACCGCCGCGGATGTGCAGAAATGGCTATCCGAGGCATCGCAATTAGAACTCACGGATGCAGCATCGCAACGTGGTATCCTGCTCTTACAACAATTACTCGCAACGTTAACGCCGCAAAAAGAGACGGCACTCTTGCCGAATTATCCGAATCCGTTCAACCCAGAGACATGGATACCCTATCAACTGGCAACGCCCGCGGATGTTCGTATCTCGATCTATACTGCTGATGGTAAGTTGGTTCGGATGCTCAACTTAGGGCACCAGCCTGCCGGCATATATAGCCATCGTAGTCATGCAGCGTATTGGGATGGCAGAAATGCACTTGGGGAACCTGTTGCCAGCGGCATCTATTTCTATACGTTTTTAGCAGGGAAATTCACTGCTACGCGGAAAATGCTGATAAGGAAGTAAACCGTCTCTGGAAAATTGAAGCGGATGGGCACGGGGCCCTGCCCTACATTTTAACGCCGCGCATGCTGCGATTCTGCTGGTGCGCGGTATTCAACATTAAGATGTGGTGTTTCTAAACGCACATGTCCTTGAAGACGCGAGGTTAGGCAACTCTCCAACGCACCACTCACCAACAAGGTTCGTTCTGCTGGATATGGAGCGATACCTGTTTCAAAAAGTTCCTCAATCTTGGCAATCAGGCATGCCGAATAGGTGACGTTCGGCGTCGGCGTTAAGAAAAACTGGGTTGACACCGGGACCGGTTCGTTCTTCAGTTTCGCGGCGAAACAGTAATCTCGGACTGCGCCGTTGAGCATCAGAAGCGTCGCCCGCAATCCGTCATTATATTCAATGAAATAGGCGGATGGGTTTTCAACGAGCCGGTAGATTTCACCGTTCCCAATCATATCTTGCGTTCGACCGTCTTCATCCGTTAAACCGCACGGCGTATCACTTCTCGAAAGTGCCGCTTCTAACAATTCCAGAGACCAGCGTCCGTCTTTGCCTGCCTTCCAGACTTCCTCACCATCTATTAATTGGACAGCAGCGACCCCAGTCTCACCATCTTTTCGGCGTTCTATCATACACTGCATCGCTTCTAAGGCGTGATAATCCATCGGATCCGAACCGCCAACACCTACCATGAGTGCCTCTTCTATTTCACACTCCAACGGCAATTCAACATCCGGTAACCGCCACGTGACGGGTAACGACGATCCCGCAAGTACCCCAAAACCGAGGCGGTGTCCGTCATCCACCATCTCCTTCGCTTTCTCAAAACTGTAGGAGAGGTGTTTGTCGTTGTAGATAGGAACGGCACGTCCATCCGCTTCAAAGACTTTAACGCACTCTTTGAAAAATTCATGGCGTGGATACAGGACCTGGCTCATCTCATTGTGTGGATAATCACCGTGTTCACCGATCAACAATACCGCATCAACAGCGAGTTTATCGCCGCCACATCGGAGTGCTTCAGCAATAGTCGGATAGACAGAAAACCCGAATTCTCTGGCACGATCAATACTCTGGTCCCCTTCTGGTTTCTGGTCAACATAGAGTGAAACGACTTTCATATTCGGACGATGCCATCTTCCTTCAGTCGGATAGCCGACGAGAAACCGGTCAGCGAAGTGCTGTGCATGTGATAGATAACGATAGATAGTAGCGATAACAGCAATTCGTTTCATAATCTTATGTCCTCCAGAAAGTTGATGCCTCAGTAGGTTGATAGGCGATATCTAAATGCGGTGTCTCCTGTCTCGTACTTTCGGCGAAGAGGCTATCAACACCCGCCGCAACGAGTCCTGTCGTTAAAAGCGTGCGTTCAACCGGATAGGTTGCCTCACCTGTTAGGAACATTTGCTCAATATTGTTGACCAACGGTGAAAAGAAATTTGCTAACGTCGTCCGCGCGGGTGGCATCGGGAGATACATCTGTGTTGAAAGAATTTCGTCGCTTGAACCGATGTAAGCAGCGAAGTTGAAATCCTGCACTAATCCATTCATCAGAATCATCGTAGACTTCAACCCGTCATTGTGTTCATATTGATACGCTATCGGATCTTTCACGATCTCCTTCAACTCGTCCAAAGTTGGAAACGGATTGTTAAACCCCGGACGTGAGGGTGTTAGCGTATGACTTCGACAAAGCGCAGCTTCAAAGAGTGCACGCGACCAGAGTTCGGAGTGATGTGCTTCCCAAAAAGCGTCGCCGCGATATGCCTGTAGCCATTTCACACCGCTTTCGCCACCTGCGCGCCGTTCCACCATACACTGCAAAGTTTCTAAGGCGTGGAAATCGTAACTATCTACACCGCCGTAGCCGACACATACCCCTTCAGAGACCGGAACACCGAGTGGCATGTCAATTGAAGGCGTGCGCCACGTAACGGGCAGCGATGAACCTGCCATAAATGCGAAATCCATGTTTTGGGAGATGTCATACATTTCACGCGCCCACTCCCAGTTCCATGAAAGATGTTTATCGTTAAAGGTTGGTACACCGCGCCCACTCTTTTCAAACACCTCAGCAATCTGCATGAAGTGCTCATAGCGCGGATAGAGGCGTTGCCCTTTCTCATTGGACGGATACTCACCGTGCTCCCCAATAATCAAGACCCCGTCAACGGCAAGTTCCTCGCCGCCGAGGGTGAGTGCTTCGGCAATAGTGGGATACCCCTTCATTGTCGGGAAACGTTCCAGACGGTCTTGACTGAGATCGTTGTCTTTAACCTGTTCAACGAAAAGGGAGACGAGATCCATTGGCGGATGATGATGTCGGCTATTCCAGCCGTAACCTTCTAAGAACCGATCAACAATGTGCTGCGTGTGTGAGTATTTATGATAAATCGTCGCAATCGCAGCGATTTTTGGTCGTTTTTCCATCCTTCCTCCTTTAACGTGAGTTTGATAAAAAACTACTCTATGGCGATGGGATTAAGGAGTCCTTGTTTAACGGTCTCTCAATAAGCACAACCGGTGCCTGACAGCAATCACAATTCCCCGGTGCAACCGTACGGATATAGCATGTATCACAGTAGTAGTAGAGATCATGGAGAACACCGTCGCGGATAGACAAAAAGCGGGTTACCTCTAACAATTGCGTTTTAGGAAAGACACGTCCCTTGATGACCAAGTCCTTTTCATGCAACCGATCGTCCACAAAGAGTGCCTCGGCTAACGATGTCCTTAGGAGCGTGTAGTATTCGCTTTCCTCGGTTTTGACACCGTATAGGTGATCATGTTTATTGAAGAGTTCAACTTTATAGTGTGTGTGCATCTCCTCGGCTAAACAGACAATCTTGCCGTGGAGTTCCACATTTTTCGGTTCAGGTTTTTCGGTTGGGGGTTTCGCACCGATCATCAGTAAGACCAGAATAACGAACAGCGGTGATAACTGTTTGAAATTACGCATTGTTGTTCTCCTTTGCCCACCGATTAGGACCCGGACCGGGTTGATGTTCATCGCGAGCCCGCTTGAATGCTTCGGGTGTCGTAATAACATCATCAGGATGCAGTTGGCTCCGCGCGAGGAAGCCGGCTTCCGGTTGATAGCCGGTCGGTTTCGCCGCGTCCTGATAGCGTGAATCAACGCTCCATCTGACTTGGTTGCTGACATTCGGGATAGAACGGTGCGGGGTCAGATTGGTAAACAGGAGAACGCTGCCAAACTTGACAGGAACGACCACCGGTTCAACTTCGGGCAATGCCTCTGGCGGAATTTCAAGATAGAAACGTTCAGAGTGCCGATGTCGGAAAACACCATCTCGATGCGCATGCGGGATAACTTCCATGCAGCCGTTCTCAACGGTAGCATCTATCAACGGAATCCATATCGTGAGTTGTAAAACCGAATCGCATTTAGGCTCCATATAGCCCGCGTCTTGATGCCACGGAACGAGGGTACGATCATGTTCAGGAAGTTTTGGACGGACTCGGTATGCGGGGTGACACATAATTTCCGGTCCGACGAGCGACTCGGCGATGTCAAGAAGTTTCGGATTGACGAGCAGATCGAAGAGTGCTGGTCCCGTGTGCGCGCCGCTAAACACCTTCTGAAATACGACCTGCGATTGCTCTGTAATTTTTGCCAAACGGGTGTCAAACCCTTCCGTCTTGAATTCGGAATCCAACTCATCTTCTGCGTAAAGTTGTGATGCACCCGTGTCAACAATTTCTTCAAACTCAGCAACAAGCGGGTTTAGATCGTCCGGAGAAAGCGCATCTTCAACTAATAGATAGCCGTTTTCGTTAAAATCATGGATTTGGGAATCGCTTAATGCTTTCATAATACCTCTCATATCTGGACGAGTTCAATCAGAATACCATCGGGATCCGGCGCACACACAACACCTCCGGCATCCGGGGCACTTATTGGCTCCGATAGAAATTCGACCCCGTTCTGTTTTAAGTCTTTGACGGTCTGCTGAATATCTTCTACAAAAAAGGTGAGCCAGCGGACACCTGCCGAGAATTCATCTGTTGGTTTCGGTGGTGGCGATTCGATTTCCATCAGCTTGATGAGTGTATTGCCTGCCTTGAGACGGACCTGTCGAAAACCTGTAGGTGCAAGCCCTACATCGCGGGCAAGATCACCTGGAATCTCCAGATCCAATACAATCTCAAAACCCAACTTGTTGTGATAGAAGTCCAGCGACGCTGCAAAGTTGCTACAGGTAATAGCGATGTCAACAGTGGAATGTGATAAGTTTAGCATAAGTTTTTAACCTCGGCTGAAGCACGCGATAATCGGGATCGCGTGCTTCAGACAGTGAGAACGAAGATCGCTTCTCGAAATTGACCAAGCGGACGTGCGTTATAGGTGATGTCTACAGGTATAACAATTCGTCCTGATGCTGTGCAGTGCTGTGGAATTGGAACAGAAAAATCGATGTGTCCATCTGTTCTCGGTGGAATCGTTGTTTCTGCAGAGGCAATTTCCATACCCCACGATGCGGGAAGAATTGGATGAGCAATTGCTGTGCGTGGCTCATGCGAATGGTTCGTTATCTCTACGCGTAACTGTGCAGTTTCCCCTGGTGCGACCTCCTGCTCATAAGGATAACAGCGTACCCAGTGTTCATCCATTCCATAGTTGGCGTGGTCCCAAGGAAAAAGTTCGGTATAGCATTTTTCACGTTCAGCGAGTGTGTCGAGCATGCACACAATCTCGGCATCGGTAAAATCAAACGCTGGATCAACATGGCAGTTAAAAATATGCGTCGGCTTGAGTTCCTGAATTAGACGTAGACATTTTTCGTAGCCAACATCCGCACCGAACAGGTTCCGATTGCCGGAGCAGTAGTCGTCAATCCCTGCCATCGTGAAGGAGTCACCCCCAAAGAACATCCGTACGCCGTGTCCCTCGACGAGCAGCCCACCGTGATAATAGGTTTGCCCTGGAAAATGGTAGGCGGTCATTGTGAACTCATTCCACTGCCAAGAATCGCCGTCCTGCGTGATACGATCCACCCGCGTAACAGCAGGCGAAATACAAGGCAGCCGAAAACCAATCGGATTTGTGATAACCTGCGCGACAACCGTATCCGTTATCGTCTCACACGGGAAAGTCTCTTGAAATTCAGGGATAGCGTTAACGTGGTCATCGTGGTAGTGTGTCACCCAGAATTGCGTGACTTCCGAAACTTCGTTGTCCGCTTGTAACTGTTGAACCTGTTTGATTACATTCGGTGAACCGCAATCCATGACGAACGCTTCATCTGTCTCAGAGATAATAAGCCATGTTGTGCCGAAGTGACGTAAGCATTCAGGTGGCGGTTTACCCTCTCGGATCCGCATGTGTCCGGGATGTCCTTCAAACTCCTCGAAAAGCTGCGGAAAGTAGTGCCGGAGCGCGGAGATCGCCACATATTTATCGTAGCAGTATGCCAACCGCTCTAAAAGTGTATCAATTGCCTTAGCAGGGTCGTTCATCACAACGCCGTGTGTTGGAACAAGCGCGGTCGGTGATGCCTGACGGACCTTTTCAAGGCTCTCCTTCAGTTCATCTCGCGCACCGAGGAATCCGTGATAGTCGCTGGTTTGCTGTCCCTTCTGTAGGCTATAGAGTTCCCATATCTTACCTTCATCGTAGATGAGGTCACCGGTAAAAGCGAAGCGTTTGCCATCAACATCAATTAGGTAGGTAACACTGCCATCGGTATGTCCCGGTGTTTCGAGGACTGTCAGCGACGCTGAACCCCACGCAATCTGTGCACCCTCGGTATACGTATCTGTCACGCGGATAGCATTGGCAAGCATGAGATTGTGCGGGTGGTAGTTGTAGAGGTGCCATCGGTACTGTGGATCGTTCCAAAAGGTTTCGACCTCAGCAAACCACGATGCCTCTTTTGCTGGCACTCCAACACGGACATTATCAGCTATCGGAAAACCAAGTATGTTATCGCGATGGTGGTGGGTAAAGAGAAGCTGCTTAGCGTTTGTGATACCGAGTGCAGTGAGTGTCGTATTGAAAGTAGGACCACTCGGATCAATGAGGAGGGCACGATCGCCATCACAGAGAATTCCAGTATTGACATGTCCGTGGTGAACGTATAGGTGTTCGCTGAGTTGAGAAAATTGGGTTTCCATTTTTTTAATTTACCTTGCGGTTCGGTCAGGTGGGTTGGGTCCTTCAGGTTCCTTTTCGTTGCGTTGAAGAAACACCCAAGCAAAACCCTTCCACTTCGTTTCAGGCTGCGCGCTTTGGATCTCGGTTCCACCGACATAGTGTTCTCTTTAGTCCCGTAGGGTTTATTTGCTTCGGTATTTCGTCAGTATCGTTTTTAGGCTCGTAGACACATTTAGTAAAACCGTGCCACCGAAAAGTATAAATACATTACTGATCCTCTGGTGTAGCATCGGGTAAAGACAAACCGTGTATCTTGAATCGCAAGCCGTCCTTCTCAATAATTGCCATGCGTGCGGTTTTCAGATGGGCTGTCTGCCATTTCCCTATCTCCCCGTCCCAACCCCAATCAGACATAATAACAAGGTCTTTCTCATCTTCTTCAAGGTCTCTCCGATCTTCCACTCGAAACTGTTTCTCACCTTTGACACCCAAGAACTTCAGAAAAGCAGGCGGCTCATGCAAAAACTGGTGACCTTCATCAGGTTCTTTCCAATTGGTATAAGTAACAGGTTCGCCGGTTTCCCACTGCCACTCACCCTCTTTTGCAACATCGGTCAGACCGATCCAATACGGACCGGGTCCAAAAACGGCTTCGATCCATATCTGTTCTGGTTCACTCGTGATTGTAACCAGATGTGCATTTTCAACAGCGGCTTGTGCCTGGGCATCCTCTCGGTCTTCGCAGTCAATCCATTTGTACGCATGTCCATTCGCTGGATTTATGATCCACATGCCTGGAACGTATGCAATATTTGATGGGTAATGCCGACGCTGTTTTTGGGGTTCCTCAGGCGGTGGGACGGAAAGATCTGTGGCGTTGCCATCAAGGGTCAACACCATTCTCTCATCCGGTTGACCGACTTCAACGATAACAGGCTCCGATGCTGCGGAAAGCCCGCGATGGCTGAGAGTCATCACGTAGATTCCGGGGGTATATGTCGCGTGTACGAAGTTTCCATCTGCATCTGTCTGAACGGGATGGCTGAAGCCAAAGTCACCACCTGTTCCGTCCAATCCCAAATGATCAATGTTAATTTTAAGGGACGTATTAGCAACCGGTTCACCGTTTTTGAAAACGATACTGCCTCGAACAATCAATTGACGTTCCATAACGACTTCTACGTCCTTAATATCCGTTCCCGGTTCAAAAGCAAAAGTAGCACTCCTTGATAAATCATGAAAGTCATGGGGGTAGAATATCACACTCCCGAACTTAATCGCTCGGACCTTAGTGTGGTTTGACCGAAACGAACCCTTTGCCATCATCGGATTACGGAGTACCCTCAATCCGGTTTGGCTTGGTGTGATCTTGGTGAAAGCGAACTGTCCTTCCGAATCAGTTTCCGCTGTTGATATTTGGAGCATTATAGTTGCACCAACAACTGGCTCGCCTTCCGCAGTGATAACACGTCCGGATAACGTTGCGTCTTTTTCCTCTGCAGTGATATAGGATACGAATGCGAAACTCAGCACAATGAGTATTGTTAGCAATGTAAAGGTGTGTTGTGTAAAACGAAAACCCGTCATAGTGAACACCCCCTTATAGCATAGGCGTAGTTAGTAATGTTCTTTTTCGAGAATTGCGTATTTAACAGCGGACAGTAATCGGCTATTGGTGTCAATTGCCATCCATCTCTTTGAGGCAAAAATTAGGGCGATAGGAATTTCTTCTACACCCTTGGTTGCGCTATCAGGTCTGCCCGCGGCTCCCCAATTGGCATAAGTGATCGGTTCACCACTGTCCCACTGCCATGATGCACCTTCTTCTGGCACACGCAGCCCGATCCAAAAGAACACTTTTTCTGGGTAAAGCGATTCCAACCATTTCTGCTCCGCTTCGTCGTTGATAGCGACAAGATATGCACCTTCGGCTTCTGCTTCAGCTTTCGCGGCTTCCCAACTGTCGCACTGAATTCTTCTGTAAGCGTGATCATTTTCGGGGTTCACTGTCCATACTGCGTGCCGCGCTTTTTCTCTTTTACTTCGGTTCTTACGGTGTTCCTCCAAGTCATTGAGTCTCAAGACGAATTTATCGTACCGCTCCCCCTTCTCAAGATGAACCCATCTTGACTCCGCGGATACCCCTTCAGATCTCACCACCACCGAGTATTCTTGAGCACCTCTTATATTATATGTTACAAAGTAACCTTGGGCATCCGTCCAAGTATGGCTTCTTGAAGCACCACCACTTGCACCAGTCATGCGGCGGAAAGGGAAGAAACCTTCATACCGTCGCCGTCGCCGTCGGATAGTGAGATCAATCTCCGCATAGGCAAGCGGCGTTCTGTCCTTTAAGAGCACCCGTCCTCGGATTCGCATACCAGGTGGTTCTACTTTGACAACTACATCTTCAACGGACGTGCCGGGTTCAATCGCAAAAGTCAGTTGACCTAACCAATTCGGAAAACCCACACCACTTACTTCATAATAACGGAAGGTTAAGTCTCCGATTTGAACGGATATGATCTCAAAACGCGAACCATGTTCAGGAAACATCACCAACCGTGATGAAACCGGGTCAATGTCAGAGATAGAGAAACGTCCATCCGCATCCGTTACCGCTCCTGGCCAAGAGGCAAGCGGCGCGAGCGGTCCTATCTCCTGTCCCATGTTAATTTCGACCGGTTTAACAGCAAGCGTAAGCCTTGCGACTGGGTTTCCATCTGTATCTATGACTCGACCGGAAAGGCTTGATTTATCATCTTGTGCAATGCCGTTCCAAGAGACTGCAAGGGTGAAAGTAACAATGCCAATGAGAATAGCGATAGCGATATAGGACATGCTGAAGTGTGAAAGGCGCATAACTTAAACTCCCTTAACTCCAGAAAGATAGTTTACTACTTCGTACTTCACACAAACACTGCAGGTGAAACCTGAAACGTTTCTGCTAAAGCGCGAATGTGCGTGACCGTCAAATCCCGATCACCGCTAAGGATTTCCAAGACGATGTTGGGCGGACCGAGCTCTGTCAGATCTGACGGTTCAAGCTGATGTTCTTCCATTAACAACCTAAGCACCTCAACACCACTACATTCGGGGATCGAATGATTTTTTTCCTCGTAAGCATGTATGACTGTACCGAGCGTATCAAGGAGTTCATAAAGCGGGTGTTGTTCGTCGTTACCCACTTCATCAATCAACGTGTTTAAAGTCGTAATAGCTTTATCATATTCTTTCTCGTCACGAATTGAAAAGAGGGGTTGAACGACGCGCCAGTGCACCTGAATTTCTTCTGAAATAACACTCATGTTTGCCATTTTCCGCCACTACTTACACAAGATTACGTTGCAGTTCGTAGGTTGGGTTGAACGGAGACCATCAAATCCGTGGAAACAATAGAGAAATGAAACTTCTCTACACATGCCGCGGCAAACAGATACCGAGTGAAACCCAACGCTTTTGTTGTGAAGTTTCCGAGACTATGACGGTATGAAGTTGGGTTCACTCCACTCTTAAGTATATACAACATATTGGATCTGGCGTATGTTTGGAGCACCTATATCCAACTTCTCAACGCCGTTCAACCCAACCTACGTCTACGATTACTTTTATTCTCGAACTTAGGCTTTCCCTAAAGACTATGCCTCAGCGAATTGAGGTCTACCCAGTGCATCCGTCCTGCCTTGGCGTTTATAATGGGGCAGATGTCCACCTGCGTCAGCTAAGATGCGTTCTTGGGCAAGCGCGATCCGCTCTGCGCCTTGATCAGCGATGTTGTGCTGGCAGTCGATGTCTGCTTCAAGGTCGAACAACCGGATACCGTCATTAAAATCGACGCTGGAGAAATACCAACTCTTCGCGTCTTTATACCAGACAGAGTTGACATAACGACACGTCAGGTATTCACGTGACGTGAAACCGTCTTTGCCTTCAACGAGTGGAAGCAGACTCTGACCTTGAATCTCACCAGCGGGTTCCACTTGGCTCGCTGCCATGACAGTAGCAGGTACATCCAGCGTATAGACGAACTCATCGCACGTTGTGCCGCCGTTAACACCCGACGGGTGGCTAACCATCATAGGAATGTCCATCGTGCCGGGGTACATAAAGTTCGCAGGTTTCCCGGTGGCTTTGTCCGGATTCTCTGCGAAGTTTGTGCCGTGATCTGCGAGGAAGATGATGAGTGTATTTTCCCGAAGTCCGAGATGATCAATCGTATCCACTAACCTTCCGAACCAGGTATCCACGAGGGTTACCAAGCCAGCGTAGTTGGCTTTAACGCTCGGCAATCGCTGTTCAAGTTCCTCATCCTTGAGTGAGCCGTAGGGTAAGTTGAGACAGATAGGTTCCCGATCTTCTCGGCTCCCGTAGAGGTCATAATAGTGGATCGGTGCTTCCCATGTTTCGTGCGGTGTGAACCCATCAACATAGAGGTAAAACGGTGTGTTTTCATGGTTGTGCTCAACGAATTCGATTGCGGAGCGGAACAATCGGGCAGTGGGCCATGTCTCCTCTGGACGCTCAGGTTGGACGTTCACGATATGCGAACGGATACGTCCTGGATTCCCTCGGTATCGAGAGATTAACGCAGGATCAGCGTGTGCACCGCCGCGGTATCTGTCCTCGGCTTGACCTCGGACAAACTGCCACTGTCGGAACCCTCGTGTGAAGTTCATCCCCGGAACGAAATAGTGCGGAACATCGGCGAAGAAACCGGTGTGATACCCATTTTGGACAAGAGATTCAGCGATTGCGGGTTCATCGGAAGACATCGGTTGCCAACCGGGGGTATAGACGTTGTCCCACGGCACGGGGTTATAGGTACTAAACGGATAGGCACGTCTACCGGTATGTAGGGTGCGGCGCGTCGGAATCGTAGGTAGGCATTCCGGGTGTGCGTTTGTAAATCTGACGCTCTGTTCGGCAAACCGTGCTAAATTCGGTGTCCGAACCCAATCGTTGCCGTAAGGACTGAGATATGCGGTTCGTAAGGTATCTGAAACAACGACGACTATGTTCCAACTCATCTATTCGACCTCCAAGGGCTAAGAGAGACGCTTTTGTAGAAAAAAGAGACTTCGCATAAAAATACAAAGGTTTGGGGATATTGGCACTGGTAAGGCTATAGTAATACCAAGGTTATTGTGTTGATTTAAGCGGAATAATCGAAAACGAGGACATCCTCAACAAGCGGACGGATGTGATCACCTGCTACCTGACGGTGAAAAGGATGCGGGAGATATGCGTCGCGCGCCGCCTCGTCTGTGAAACGGACGATAAAACCGTACGCGTAACCCTGACTTTTACCTTCAGGACTGTTGTTCGTGCCAGCAGTTATAGATTCAATGCCGGAGATCTCATCAGCCATTCCCATAAGAGCATCGGACAAGGTCTCCAGTTGTACATCGGTAACTTCTGACTTCAATTTGAGTAGGACGATATGTTCAACCATTTTTTTTACTATGGCCTCCTGAGCTGCCTTCCACTACGTTTCAGGCAGGTTTTCGGTTAATTCGCGACTGGTCTCGTACATCTTAAGTGTAAAGAAAAGAACCTGAAAAAACGGGATGCTCCCTTTCCAGATTCACGACCGCGAAAATTTGCTCTGGAAAATTTAAGAAAAGTGTTGTATAATCTAAGTATTACACAAATAGTGTTTTTTTTCAAGTTTTCTGCGAAGTTTGAAAAGCAAACTACAAAGGAGAGTCAAAATGAGACTGATTTATTTTTTCATGGCTTCACTGTTCCTTTTTGCTCCCGTAATCGCTTTCGCTGAGAAGGTGGTAGTCACCAATATAGAAGACAATAAGGGTGGTGTCTATAAAGCCACAGAAATGGAAGAAGGTGGAAAATTCTTCCACGATAGGGACTATACGATTACGAATATCCCGAAAGATTTTCTTGGACTCACACAGGTATCCACCTCCGCGGATTGCCCAGGTGGACAAGAGTATCGCCTCACGTTTGAAATTGATCGATCGGCTTATGTCTACCAAGCATGGGACAGCCGACATAAATCTCCTGAAGACCGTGGGCAAGACCCAAAGGGTTGGTTTACAGATGGATATACCAATACTGATGAAACGCTGATGCTCGACGCACCCCATGCACCGACCGAGTATTTCATCTACAAATCCAACGAACCGTATCCGAAAGGAGAAGTGGAATTGCTCGGTATTGACGAGGTCATTGGAGACCCAGTCCTTATGTGGACGATTTTCCTTGAAGAAGGGCAGCTGCCCGTAGACCCAGAGGGGAATTTAACCACAACTTGGGGTGAGATCAAGACCGATTAACAACGGGGTTGTTCAAACCGAATTCCATCACAGGCGGGCTTCTCAGCCCGCCTTTTGCCGACCTACCTCCAGCAGACGAACAGCACTAAACTTAAAATTCTACTATCCTCTTTTGCCATCACAGACTCTATGATACAAGCGACTGATATGAAGAAAACTGATCCAGCACGCCGCAAAACCGAAGGAGATTGAAAATGAAACGTCTATTTTTCACCGCCATTTTGTTGAATGCTGTACTGCTTCTGACCAGTTTCGCGCAAGATAATACAAAAGTCGGGTTACCCGAAGGCGCAATCGCACGCCTCGGAAAAGGTGGTATCAATCTGATGCGGTTTTCACCCGACGGCACCCACCTCGCCGTAGGAACAGATGTCGGCGTGTGGTTATACGACGTGCCTGATGGAAAAGAGACAGCACTGTTCACAGAACACCCCGGACAAGTCAATGCAATTGCATTCTCAACAGATGGAAAAATGCTCGCAAGCGGTGGATTTGCGAACCCTGTCATACAACTTTGGAATTTGGAAACTGACAGTAAACTTTCAACCCTTAAATTAGTCGAGAAATACGAGTCTATAACAGTATTGACATTCTCGGAAGATAACACGCGGCTTATAAGCTTGGATAAACTTGGTAAAATTACCCATTGGAATGTTGCAACCGGTAAGAGATTGACAAACAGAAGTAGAAAAGTGAATGCATACGATGCAGTGACAGTCTCTCAGGACGGTATGACCTTTGCTACTGGAAACCGACAGGGCAAAATCTATTTATGGGATTCAACCACAGGTAGATTATTGGCATCCATCAGAGGACATACCCAGTTTTTGGCATCTCTGAAGTCCATTTTAGGTTGGAACAAACCGCCCCAAGATGAGGAGATCTGGGAGTTAGCATTCTCGGCAGATGGAAAAATACTCGCAAGTGGCAGCGAAGATAAGACTGTTCAGTTGTGGGATACAGAGAAACGCGCTAAACATGTCACACTCAAGGGACATAAAGAATGGATTACCGCTGTGGCGTTCTCCAATGACAGTGAAACCGTTGCCAGTGGAGACGCGGGTAAGGTCATCAAGTTATGGGATGTCCGCACCGGACGTAAACGTGTGACGCTTAGAGGGCATAAAAACACTATCAATGCGCTAACCTTCACTCCTGATAACGCGCCACTTTATGCGGGGTGCCTTGTCAGTGGCAGCTACGACGGTACAATTCGATTCTGGAATCCTGACACTGGGCAAGAACTCCTCACCTTCACTACAAGACATACAGAATGGGTGAAAGCCGTCGCGTTTTCAGAAAATGGAACTACGCTCGCAAGTGCAGCTTTCAACGGCACTGTTGAGGTATGGAACCTAAAAACAGCACAGGAATTGGCTACTTTCACTAAAGCGGAGAGCGATTTAACCGCTGCAGTCGCGTTTTCACACGATGCCACACGCTTTGCCTGTCGAGGTGGAAGCGGCGCAATTGCGTTCGATTCATTTGGGCTTAGAGGTTATGTGAGCGGACCCGGTGACGGTAACATTCAATTGTGGGATATAACCACCGGTGAACAGATTCCCGGGCCTTGGCAGGATGTTGGAAACAACGCGAATGCGCTTGCATTTTCACCGGATAAGAAGATACTCGTCGCTGGTTTTGGTCGTCAAGGTATTCGTGCGTGGGACCTAAACACCCAGCTTGAATTGTTCCACTTTAACACAGTAGAACCGTTTGGAAGGAAGTTTGCGTTCTCACTCACTGGAACCTTACTCGCTACCAATGGCACGCATGTTCAAACACACGTCTGGGATATTGACACGCAGGCCGAACTCACGCCACCCAATATCCAAGAAGCCAGTGCATTGGCTTTCTCACCTGGCGGTATTATCCTTGCCCATAGGCATCACCGGGATGGTACTGTTTTTTGGCATGTGACACCAACAAGCATTAAAGAACACAGCAAAATCCCTAACAGTGGGGGCGATTTAAACGATATGTTAATATTCTCTCCCAACGGAAAAATCCTTCTTAATCTTAAATCACCAGGTTGGCAAAATCTAATCCAGTTATGGGATGTAGATACCGGAAGCGACCTCGGAACTCTGTCTGGACACACGGAACGGATAGAAACGTTGGTATTTTCACACGATGGCAAAATCTTCGCCAGTGGTAGTAAGGATGGCACAGTCCTTCTCTGGGATTGGGAGGCAATCACAGCTAAGAGGGTGCCAGATAACAAATAGTGGTGGGACCGAACAGTCGGAGATTGGATTGAAATATTCGCCAGCGTACGCTATAATTTATAGTAAAACTCGTAATTAATTATACACCCGTCCTTGTACAAGGCGGCTCGTAGGGGCGAGGTCCCCTCGCCCGTTGAAACAAAAGTGTGAAAATATCTTCGGAATCTACTATAAGAAGGAGGTAGCACTCATGGCATTTAGCGATTTCAAGACAATTCCTGAAGTCTTAGAGAAATTCAGGATCACCTACACGACAAAGGATTTCGTCCACATTGAGGAGATCCCAGGCACTCCTTCCGAACAGTTTGTGCAAGAATTCGAGTTTTGTACACAGAACATTGATGTTTTCGCATCCGAGGCAGCACGTTGTGAGGCAATCATCTTTCCGATTTTAAAGGAAATATACAAACCGTATGCCGACAACTACGCCCTCTGGATAAAGAAAGCCATCTCTTACGATGAAACCCTCAACGGAACGCCTGACTATCTTATCTCAACAAGATCCGAATTGGGACTCCCCGTTGTCGGAACGCCCTTGATAATCCTCGTCGAAGCGAAAAAGAACGATTTCGATCAAGGCTGGGGACAGTGTTTATCCGCATTGGTAGCCGCCCAAAGAATAAATGAGGATACCGATTTTCCGGTCTACGGCATCGTGAGCGATGGGACGTTGTGGCAATTTGGACAGCTTGTTGGTAACACTTTCATCCGAAACAGAACAAGCGTAACCATGGATAACTTGCCTGTCCTCTTCGGTGCAATTGATGCTGTCTTCAAAGCAAGCACGGAAGCACAGTCAAAAATCGGCTAATAGATGATGCACGCCCCACCGGCACAAGCACTTCCTGCCTTCTGTGTAACATCACCCGCAACATTGTCCGCTTCGCCTGCTTCAAATTCAGCGACCAACGACATTGCCTTATCTGTGGGTTCTGATAGACTGAGTTGGAGCGTGTCACTCTGCGTAAAAGTCAGGGTGCATCCTGAAAACGTGATAGCCACTATACAGAAGAATCCGAGCAGCATAAAAAGAAAAAAGCGTTTGTGTATCACAATTAAACCTCAACTTGCCGGAGATCCGCTTGATCCAGCGTATTCGTGCCTAAATCAAGCTTACCCGCTGTATTGATATGGTTCGCGAGTTTAGAGACAGAATCTAATTCCATCTCCTCGCGTTTCTGGTTGACTGTCTGAAGCACCAATACATCAAGAATAACCGGATCGGCACTGATAAAGAGACTCCCGTATTTCCACGTGCTTTCGGCGTGATATGTCGGTCCTCTATCGAACGAGGCGACTAATCCATCAACGATATTGAGAACCAGTTTCTCCTTCAGCACCTTATGCTCCAGAATTTCAGCGATAGCCGGATTGCAATAGATCGGTTTTCCATGGAACCGGCGTGTGTTATCGACACTTCCGAACGCAAGATTCTTTAGACATCCGCTTACACCCGCCATCGCATGGTGCTTCAAAACAGGGACATTGATGAGTACATCAACCTGCTGCGTAACGATTCGGGAATACCGGGAGAGGGTACTTTCGTTCTCTCGACGCGCGACACTATCCTTCTCGCTCTCATAAAACACCTCATCGTCATACCCGATGCCTTCCGTGTCAGAGGCAAAAGTTCGCACATCTGCCTCATCTTGCTTGATTGGATAACCGGCATTCAAGAGATGCTCCTCAAATCGATCCCAGATAATAATCTGTTTCCGAAGTACACCTGCACCATATAACCCCTCAACGATTTTATCAACGATGATAGAATGTGTGCTGAGTTCTGGTCCAGCGAGCGGGTTGATCTTTATACCGACAATATCGTCGGGTAGTACAATGTCTCGCCACGCCTCTTTCGCGGAGGAACGTCCAGTCAACTTCATCATCGCCTGATCCATCAGTTCACTCACGGCATCTTCATCGAGCTGATCGTTTACCCAAACTTTTTTACCAATAGCCTCAACGACAAGCGTAAGGGACACTGCCTCTGTAGTAGCGTCGGGTTGTAATTGTCCACTACTCAGTTGTGCGAACGCTGGAAGCGTGCTAAGCGCACCACCGATACCTCCGACCCCAGCAGCAAGTTGCGTTAAGAACTGTCGTCGGTTGAGTGTGTCTCGATAGTGCGCCGTCTCTTGGCTATCGGCGATAATGTTTGCTATGACCTTGTCGTTAGGTTTCATTAAAGTTTACCCAATTCTGTAAGGATCTCCCCCGTTGGTACCCGGACACCTACGGCATCCAAGGATTTCCAAGCGACTGTTCCATCCTTCCGAACGATATAAGCGGCGGGACGCGCGATCCTATTGTTGCCCGGATCAACGACGTTGTAAGCAGTGATCGCCTCTTTGTCCACATCAGAAAGCACCGGAAATTTGAGCCCGTGATTTTGAACGGTCTGTCTCGTATCGCCTTCGTTATCGGAACTGATAGCGATAAGCTCCGCGCCTACAGCTTGAATCTTCGCATAGTTCTTTTGCAACTCACCGAGTTGCCCTCTGCAGAACGGTCACCAGCCACCGCGATAAAAAATAAGGACAACGTTTTTATCAGCGGTATAATCAGCGAGTGCGTGCAACTTGTTGTTACTATCTGGTAACTCAAAGACTGGTGCCTGGCTTCCAATACTCAACCCTTGACCCGGATCCAACCTTTCGGGTTCCTGGCGTGGCACGAGTTCGACTGTTAGTTCAGATGTCTCAGCCGCGGGTATCGGATCCACTGAGACTTCTTTATCTTCGTAGCCTGCGTGCGCAATTGTCAACGTAAAGGGTTGCTGCACAGGAAGGTTCTCTAAAGAGAAAACCCCTGTCACTGTCGTCAACGTTTCGTAAATTTTCCCAGTGTCATCCTTGAGTTGGAGGTTGACACCACCGATGGGTTCACCGGTCACTTCGCTCGTTAAAACACCCGTCAGATGCGAGACAGGCGTTTCTAACACGGCAAGCGCAATTTTATCAAGCGAAATGCTCTGGTCTGGGATGACGGTAACGTTCAACTCTGTTGCTTGGTATCCCTTAGCTGAAATCTGAACAGTGTAGTCTCCCGGTTCAGCTTCTTTAACGTGATATTTTCCGATCCCCCGTTGTGTAGAGGAGTGGATGTTCGCGTTCGTACTTGTTGTCTTCACGCCGTGCATTTCAAATTCAATTTGCGCGAGGATTTGATCGGCTTTTAACAAGCGCATGTAGATAGTTACACCGTCGATTAATTCAACATCACCATAAAAAGATCCTGTTGCCGTGGTTTCAATCGCGGTGGTATCCACGGTTTCTTCAATGGGATTTTCTGTCCCACAGTTCAATCCTGCAAATAACAGGAGCGCGAACGCGAGAAGTGTCTGTATACGTCTCATAGTTTCCTCTATTTACCTATTTGCCGTTTGATCCTGCCCCACGTCGTTGTGAGTTTATTCACAGGGTCAACTGCGGCAGCGGTTTCAACGCCATTGTCCATGAGCGCATCCATGTCTTCTTCTTCCAAAGCAACATTGAAAAGTGCAACATCGTCAATGATACCTGCAGTATAGCGGTCGTAGTGCCGCCCAATATGAAATACGCCTTCACTGGTGCCGTACCCGTCTTTTTCGTTGAAATCAGTCTCTGCTTCCATTTTGCCATCTATCCATATTGAAGCCTTACCTGTACTCGCGTCGGCTCTGCCGACGACGAAGTGCCATTTGTCGTCTCCAATTTCGGTGGTGCCGTCTGCTCGGAAACTTGTTGATGCACTGTCGCGCAGATAGAGGGTCACCTTATTATCGGCACCTCCGTTCCAGAGCAGGTACCATGGGACAGCCTGTGATGTATCCTCGTAGTTTTTGCCAACAAGCGCGCCTGCGACCTTGGTGCCTTTGAAATGGAGGGTGATTGTAAATGAGACACCTGCTTTAAACCCGACAGTGTTTGAGTGTGGAACTTCAACCCAGTTACTTGCACCATCAAATTCAAGTGCTTTGCCAAATTTTCCATCTACCCACTTCGCTCCGTGGATTTCACCATCGTTTCCCTGTTCTGATGAATCGGTAGCGGTACCACCTTTCCCTTCGTTAAAGAGCCACATCCCCATAATATTCGCAGGATCAATCTTAGCAAAACTCGGCAGTGCTATTAACAAAAAGACTGCTACAAAACTTGCAAGCGTTATCCGTACACTTTTAGATAGAAACATCAAGCTTCCTCCTTAGATACAAAACAAAATCGTTCCCAATTCACCACTTTAGCCACATAACCGTGAAATATTTTCTATCTTATAGTATACCACCCATACTGCGCGCATGTCAACAGAAACGTGGAAGACTTAGTTTTCGTTTTAGTTGCCAATTGCTTTGGTTTTCTTGGAAAAAATGTGAAACCGTAGAATGGAGAACCGAATGGCTTTTCCGAATAACTTGGTTGACAGGGCAACTGTCTTTTGATAGAATGGTCTGCGTTTTACCATGCGCTCAAACCCATACGGAGGTAGAAATACAAAAGACGAAAAACACTCTTTTTTTCTACCAGTATACGTCCCCAATACTTGCCATTCATAATCGAACACATCAGAAAATTGGAATATATACCGTGTGGGTCGGGTTAAACATATTACACGGAATTGAACAGCGACAGAAAACCATCGTGACGTATCTGAACAGGTGGATAAAGGCTCAACCCATGGTGTAACTATAGGACTTACCCGATGGCTCAAAAGCGAAAAAAATCCCAGAAAAAAATGCGAATAGAGGAATGCTCGTTGGCAATGCAGGAGCATATCCAGCAGCTCGGTATATCTTCGGTTGAGGCGTATAAGGAATGGTGCCGCGCCCACAATTTTAGTCAGGGTTTGGATAAAAATCCGCGCCAACGTCAAGACGAACTATACGTCATGACCCGCACACAAGCCACCAAAATGATGGCGAAAAAGAAGAAAGATAGCAACCTGAGAGAGATTCTTCCGAAGATATACAATCAAGAACTACGGTCAGAAAAACTACAGAATTCGGTTACCAGAGCCATTTCGGAAACTTTTGAAAGCAGCATAGCCCCGAAAGTCCTCTTGAAACTCCTGTTACATCTCGAAGCCAATTCAGACTTGTTAAAGGAGACCACCTATGTTCGAGGCATCGCAGCACTCGCAAATCATCATGAAAGTTGGATTCGATCCGTTGAGACATGGAAAGTGAAAAAACATAACCGCGACCGCCAGTTCTCCGAACTCGCTCGCCACCTACTCGCTGCTTATGAAGTTCCGCTTTTCATGGATTGCGTCTGGTTTGATGGAAACGTAACGCACCAAAACTGGTTCAAACACATCGGCACCGGTCAAAATATCCGAACCACACCCGACATCCCTATACTGCTCACGAAAAAGATGGCACACTATTTTCTTAAAGCACCGAGGCATTACACAATTGAGGAAGCACTCCGGTGGGGGCAAGTACACGCCCTCGGTGGCGACCGGTATTTGGCGGATGCACTTCGTGGAACACAACTGACTGGAACTCTTAGTAACGACGATTTCTGGCTGAATGTGATCCGCTTTTTTATCGCGAATCCCATGTTGGACGTCAGTCATGTACACCCGATTATCGACTACATTTGGCATCAGAAATACGAGAACCGTCGCGTCTTTGTCGAAAGAGGGGTTGCGAGGGAAATTGGACCGGCGCAACCGAACTTCAGCATGCGAGGGAGAACGCCTGAAACGCTGCTCCGCCACGTTGATGAATGGCACGGCGAACTCGGTAGAGAATCGAAAGGCAGAGAACTTGAGTGGCACGGTTCAGAGATCGGTGAATTTCATCTTTTAGAAGGGAGTGAGACGGCACGTAATATGAAATTCTGGTCTATTCGAGAACTGCTCAGCAGCGACGAACTTATCGACGAGGGACAGGCACTGCGGCATTGCGTCTCAACTTATGCAAGATCCTGTCATACCGGACGGTCATCGATTTGGAGTATGGAGATTGAAGATGAGAATGGACGACGCAAGATTTTGACGATTGAAGTCGCGCCACGCGAAAAAATTATCCGTCAAGTGCGTGGCAGACGAAATCGGCTACCGACTCCAAGGGAGAAAGAACTCTTACGAAGATGGGCAGATCAAGAAGGACTGAAACTTGCTGGATACATATAGGGTATGGTTGTCAGTTATCAGTTATCGGTTTTCAGTTAAAGAGACATTTGATTAATCAGAGCACCTCTTAACCGATTTTGGGCTCCCAGGCCCGGTAGGTGCGGTTTGAAACCGCGCCGGGAAACCTGAAAAAGAAGATTCAAAAATTGAGACAATCCGACAATTTGTTTAACGCTAAATGCCCTCAAATGGCACACCGAAAACAGTTGATTTTTGATACAATTGATGGTAAACTATTTATACTAAAGTTTGGACAATTTTTTGTAGCATAGGAAACCGTTGGTCTCCTGTGGCAAATTCGCAATTACCGTTATTTTCCAGCGAGTTCTGTGGCAGACGAAACACGAAAGAAATCCTTTCAACCTTTGAGAACGCAACTGAAATGCGACATGATGTCCAAACTACTGTATTTATAGAAGATCTTGAAAAAATAAAGCAAGCAATTGAGGAAGACTGTGGAAAAATCTATAAATCTGAATGGTAAAAGGACAATACATTAATGCCTGAATCAAACCCAACAACCGAAGCCCTTAACACCCTCCGCGAAAAACTCCGCGATATGTTTCATTTCGCACATAACGACCTCGATTTCGGTATCTTCCGTATCCTAAAAATTAAGCGCGATGAGGTCAATCAATTCATTGATGAAAAGTTGCCCAGCATAGTAGACGAAGCACTTTCAGAAGTCACCGACACGCTTTACGATAGTCAACTTACTGCAGTAAAAGAATACGTTAAAAAGGAAGGAGGAACAACAGAGCAGGGTTATCTGAATGATGTATCCGGTAATCTTCAACTCCTCATCGATTTTCTCGAATATAAACAGCAAGATGAACTCATCCCTCCACTCCAAACCGATCCAGAAGATCTTAAATCCAAGCTCGCCTTCAGCGTCTATAACCACATCCACAGTTTTTTTGAAGGCTACTACCGAGATGGTGACTTCGGCTATAACGATAGAAGTACCGCGTCTTACAAGGTAAATTATCCGGACGAAGCAGACTATAACGGGACAGACACCCTCTTTCACTGGAAATGTCGCGACAGTTACTACGTCAAAACAGCCACCGGTTTTAATAGTGTCATCTTTGAGATTGAAGGGAAACGGATTGAGTATCGGTTAGAGGGAAAGGCAAATTCCAGTATCTCACAGAACAGTAACCGCGACGATTTCAAACACTATCGCTTTGATAGGATTGATCCTCCCAAACCCGACGACCGCGAACAGACGTGGCGTGTTATCTTGCACTTGGCAGAAACTTCAACGCCGAAAATTGAGATATACCGTGAAATAAGTTCACAGATTTTCAATGAAGCGGATGATGTAGACATTTACCTCCGCGAATCCCCCAAGAGAGGTGAGGAACTGGGTAAACCGATCTTTAAGGAGCTCGCCAACACTTACGATAAGGTAAACGATGGCAGATTGCAAGGTATCAAAGCGTTGCGTATCAACTTAGAAAGTTATGCGGGGAAGTTGGCAAGCCGTCTCGATTTCAAGGAACTTGGCAAAAACAATAAAGAAAGGCAAGCAGCACTCGAAAAACGTCCAAGAGTCCATCGATTCTACACTCTTGATAAAAATCTGAACACCTTCTTCGTCGGTATGGATTCCGACTACTTTATCCACAAGGATTTGGATAGATTCCTGAAAACCGAGCAACGCCGTTATATCCAAAACACCATTCTCGGCGATCTGGACACACTTTTAAATCTCAGTCCTGAAAATCCCGCGTTCGCGATAGCAACAGCATTTCGCAGCGTCACGAATGAAGTGATTGCACTGCTCGTTGCTGTTGAGACTTTCCAGAAGCAGCTATTTCTAATGAAGAAAAAGGTTGTCTCCACTGATTATTTTATTTCCATCGGTAAAATTTTGGAAGCGACAAAAGATAATACTACCGAACGTGAAGCAATCATCTCTCAGATTCTGGAAAACGAGACGCAACTTGCCGATTGGCGTGAAACTTTCGGTATTGACATTACAAAGCAAATGCCACTGCTTGAAGGTGTATATCCGACACTGCCATTGGACACGCGGTTTTTTGACGAAAAGTTTGTTGATGAACTCCTCGCGCTGTTTGACGATTTAGAATCTCAAATTGATGGTGTGTTACTCAACAGCGAAAACTATCAGGCGTTAGACCTATTGATGGAGAAATATCGAAACGCCATAAGGTGTGTCCACATCGATCCACCCTATAATACAAACACGAGCGGTTTCCTCTACAAAAACAATTATCAACATTCCAGTTGGCTAACCATGATGGAAAATCGGTTGTCCCTTGCGGAGCAGTTAATGGCACCGGATAGTTGTATTCTTTGTCACATTGACGAAAATGAATATGAAAACCTGTTTCATGTGTTCAATACTCTGTCGATGCAGAACCAAGGGACTATTGTTTGGGATAAAAGAAATCCGGTTGGCGGCACGAATACGATTGCCACACAACACGAATATATTGTTTGTAATTCTAAAGGAAATGTCAAACTTTACGTACAACCTCTCAACCGTGAAGCAATACTCAGAAAATCCGTTTCATTGATAGAAAAGCATGGTGGTGTCACATCAGAACTCCGCAAGGAGTTCAGAAAATGGATAAAGAAAAATACAGATTTGAGCGGTGGAGAGCGTGCTTATTCAGAAATTGATAATGAGGGAGCGGTTTATACAAGTGTTCACATGGGAGCTCCAGAAAGACGTACCGATCTAAAATTCTTCCAACCGTTAAAACATCCTGTTACTGGTAAACCATGTCCTGTACCAGGAAACGGTTTTTCAGGAACACCAGAATTTATGCAAAAACTGTTAGCAAAAGGTGAGATTCTTTTCGGTCCTGATGAAGCAACACAACCCCGAAGGAAGTGGTATTTGAAAGAGCGTCTTGTCACTGAATTGTCTTCACTTATACCATCAGGAGAAAAAGGTAAACATCAGATGGATGCTCTTGGATTAGATTTTCCCTATTGCCATCCTGTTGGGCTATATGACAAATTAGTCTGGGCAGTTACGCCAGAGGGTAAGGGAATTACGCTTGACTTTTTTGCAGGCAGTGGTACAACAGGACACTCCGTTCTCAATCTCAACAAAACTGACAATGGTAACCGTAAATTTATCCTTGTTGAAATGGGTGATTATTTTCATAGTACCTTGAAGGAACGGATCCGCCGCGTCATGTTCTCGCAAAATTGGAGAGCCGGGAAACCTAAAGATAAAGACGGCACCGCCGGGATTGTGAAGTATCAACGGTTGGAACAGTATGAAGATGTCCTCAACAACCTTATAACTTCGCCTCCAGATTACGACACTAAAACAGAACTCTCCGTTAAATATCTCTACCGTCCCGAGGAACAGCAGATCCGCCTGAAAATGGATATGCGTTTCCCGTTTTCCAATCGTATCACTTACGGCAAAGATAGCACAGAAGGTTTTGTAGACGTTTTGGAAACCTATTGCTATCTCAAGGGACTCCCAATTCACCGTTGGCTGCGGTTTGATTTTGCTGATCAAATCTATCGGGTTATTTTGAGCGGCAAGCGAGCAGTTGTATTCCGCAACATTACCGAAGGTGTAGACGATACACAACAGTTATTAGAAATTTTCGCAGACGAACGGTTAGAGGGTGTCACGCAGTTAGATATTAACTACAATGTAAATCAAAGCGCATTACGGGAAGGTGCTGATTTGCGGCAGATCCATGTTGTCACTACATCGGACTTTGACACAGGCGCAGTGTGGGATACCATAGAAACATAAGAGGGTGGTCAGAAGGATCTCTGAACTACGCATTTTCATGAAAAATGTGTTGAAAACTAAGTACTTCTGCCACAGCATAATTTTTTTTGACAATTGATACAACCTTATGTTATAATTTAAAATGTGTTGACACTCAACTCAACTTTATGTTATAATTATGAGTGGAGAGAAACAATGGAAACCAAGACATTTGGACAAACACTCAAGGAAATGAGGCGCAGCAAAGGCGTAACCCAGCGTCAGCTAGCGTCTGCAGTCGGTGTGGACTTTTCTTATATCAGCAAGGTTGAGAACGACCGAATGCCACCGCCTGCTGCAGATACTATCGTCAAAATTTGTGAGAAACTCGATGTACCGCCCGATAAACTATTAGCGATGACAGGGAAAATGCCGACACCGGTAAAGGAAGCGATCAGTGAGAACCCGGCTGCACAACAATTCCTGCGTGAAGCACAAACTATGACGCTAACAGAGGATGAGTGGGGAACTCTCACACAGCAACTCAAGAAGCTGCGATAGTAAAGAGAGGTGATATATGGTTGGGGAACAGATGACTTTATTTGGAGAAAGTGAGAGCGAGTGGAGTAATGAGTCCCACAAGTCTATCTTCTCGGAGTGGTCTTACTCCCGGCGCGAAACATTGGATCGATGTGCCCGCCAGTACTATTATGAATATTACGGATCAAACTTACAGATAGCCAAGAACGACCCGCAGAAGGAGAAACTTCATTTCTTGAAAAGATTGCAGAGTCGACACTTGCGAACAGGGAGCATACTGCATCTTGTTATCAAGACGTATTTGAACAAACTTCGACGAGGAGAGAAATGGTCACTTGATCGATTACTGCATTGGGCTCAAAAGATATACCACGCAGATCTGGAGTACTCGCGAAGATATGAACATGGAAAACCACTGCCGGACGAAAAGTATCCTCCAGCATTATTGCTTGAGTTTTACTATGGATTGCCGGATACTGAATCCCTTTGTATCAAAGCAGAAGAACGTCTTATTGAAGCATTGATAAATTTCGTTAAAAACCAGAATCTTGAACAATTCCGTGGAGGCGCAGGCGATACTTCAACAATGATTGAGAAGCCTATTTATTTGAAAGAAGTCCATTTTACTTTGAGAGGAACAATAGATCTCGCCTACTGGGAAAACGATAGGATTGTGATAGTTGATTGGAAAATCGGAAGTGCCAGTAGCAGTGATGATAGTTTGCAAATGCTCGCTTACGCATGGTGGGCAAGACAGGAATTTGAGCTCCCGGTTGATCGGATAATACCTCACCGGGTGCATTTAGCTGATAATACCGTGTCAACGTTTAATGTGAGCGAAAAAGCACTAACGCGAGTTGAGGGGCGAATTCTTCAAGATTTAGAGCGGATGCAGACAGCAGACAACTATGGGAAACAGGGACTTGTAGAGGCTTTCACACCTTGTGCCCAACCGAAGGTTTGTATGCTGTGTTCATTTCAAGAAATCTGCCCAAAGGAGTAATACCATGATAGAAACTAATATACGCATTGTAGAGCCAGGGACTAATCTATATCTTTGGACAAGATGTGCAAAAATTACGACACAGGACCCATCGGCAGAAATGAGGGAAAAGATTCGCAATAAGTTTGCCGGTCAAGGTTTAGCGGCTGTTTACTGTCCAATACGCAAACAATTTCTTGTACTTACACAACGCTCTATTTTTCCCTTGGAAGTCAAGGAGGAAAACTGGATTATCCAAGTAGCGGACGGAGGTAGGAATCAAAGACTCCAATTTTCACACTCCGAAAAAGACGCGTTGCTACTTGCTCAACTTATTGAGCGGCATCTCCTAATTCAAATAAAACGTCGTTCAAAGATGCAAACTTTTGACAGTCCACGCATTTTCCAGGAGCCTAAACCGTTCAAAACCGTCGGAGGGATTGATGCTTACAGACGATTTGAAATTTCAGCAGTTCCGATCCAAGGTATGGGGGTTGGGATTTCTGTGGAGATCAGCACGGCGTTTTTTTCTTGCAGGACAATAGCGGATATTTTTCGAGATGATATCCCAGTTCACGAGCAGCAACGTCTGCGAAAAGATTTTAAATTTTTAAGCAAACGCCAAGAGGGGCAAAAAGGGACACTGCTGTACGATTTAGAGAACAAACAGAGGAAATGCTATTTTGACAAATTCTTACCGGGGATCACTTGTGCAACAACCCGGACGTTATTTGTCAACGGACAGACTTATAGTTCATTGCTTGAGTACTATCAACACAATCAACCTCAATTACAGATTGATCCTGACGACAGTGTGGCAATGGTATCATTCATCGGTATGAACCAACCACAACCTGTTGCTGCGAAATTACTCCGCTTACGAGTGATGAACGATTCGCTCCCAAGGGCACTCAAAAGGGAAGATAAAATCACACCATGGGAAAGACTTAAGCTTATTAACAGTTTTTGGCGATGCCTTGGAAATGATGTATTGGGTAACGGAAAGCCTCGTATCTCACGATATTTCTGGCAACCGTGTGGCAAAAAAGTTATTAACCTTTTGCCTCCAACATTACAATTTTCTAATGGGATGACTTTACCCGCTCCACAGAAACGAGATTACATCGAGTTCCAAGAAAATTATCGTCAACGTCTCCATCTGTTACACAAAGTTGGCAGTTTGAATGTGCCTGTTTTAATGGACCGTATTGCCTATTTCGCCATACCGAAAAAGATAAAGGAAGAAACGCGCAGCCGCCTCATTATGAATGTCACCGAGCATCTGAAGCAACTGACAAAAAAGCAGATTACTCCTGAAATCGTGCTTTATGACACGCTGGATGAGGTTTTTTTAGAGCTTAACCGACACTCAAAACCTGGAATTATAGTATTTGTGTTTGACAACCAGTCTCCAGAAACCTACTACAAAGTTACCTTTGAACTTCCTAACTGGCGAGTCAAGCGAATCACATCCAGAGAACTGGAAAACAAGTTTGATCAACTCAAATTAACAGGTAATCGCGGAGGCAGCCAACCTTCTAAAGCAGAACGAGGCTGGAACTCATTTATTGAAATGATAACTCTGGATGTGCTACAACAGGTGGACTGCATTCCTTGGGGGTTTGGGGATGAACCTTACTATGACGCTCATCTTGCAATCGATGTCGGAAGAAATAAACGGGATTTTGCGTTGTCTCTCTTGACCCTTTATCCATCTCTTTCCATCAGAACGGTCGTCCAACGAAAAATTGACTCGAAACATGAGACAATCAACGAACTTGTTCTGCGCGAAGAAATTGTAAAGATTTTCAAAAAGACGGCAGAACGGCGCGATTTTCAAATGCCTCGTTCTCTTCTGATCCTACGTGACGGACGCGAATGTGGCCGTGAATTAGAAGGCATCAACAAAGCAAAAGAGGAGTTAAATAAAAAAAGACTCCTTGCGAAAACGGCGGAGGTAGATGTCGTAGATTTCCATAAAAGTATCAAGAAAGGAATCCGCCTATGGGCAAGAATAAAGGAAAATAGAGTTGAACAAATACTTGAAGGTGAAGCCGTTGTTTTGGACAATCGCAGAGTAGTGCTTACAACGACTGGAGCACCCACACGGTACCAAGGAACAGCTGCCCCTGTTATGCTCGTAGGTCAGAGTGATGGCATTGATATGGTTCGCGTGACTAAGGCGGTGTACGCCTCTACTCATTTCAACTTTTCCAATCCCAATGTCGCCCAGAAACTTCCACTTGAACTTAAAAGGACCGACGATGCACTTAAAAGTCGTGATGCACAGGAAATTCCACGGAGAATCTCCACTTGAACTTAAGCAGATTGGCACTTCACAAGAAATTTCACGGATTTAATAAGTGGAACTCCACAGGAATGTTGGAAAGATAACGCAGGAGTGAAAACCATGAAACCACAAGAGCTAGCCGTTCAAAGTTTTCACGAAAATCAAAAACTGCTTTCCGCTGTTAATACTGTGTCTATTCATATTAAATTAGAAATGGCGGGGCATGCTGATTTGAAAAGTGCAAAGGTAGTAGCCGAAGCGAAGGAAGTACTGAACTCCTTTTTCACAGAATTAGATATTATAGTACAGCGCGCCGAGAATGCAGAAACCAAGCCTCTGCTGGGGATCGATGCGCGCCGACGGGAGTTTGTTAAGAACTTCATTACTGCAAAACGTAACTACCGAATTCAGTCTCCCTCGCTTTGTGGTAAACTTTCCGATGTTACTCAGCTGATCTATTCTGACAAGGACGCAGATCAGCAAGACATTCTACTCGCTTTGGAAGAACTCCGAATGCTTCTTGAGGAACATATAGCTAGCGATACAGAAGTTCTTTTGGGAGGAATCTAATTGCAAGACCTCCTTAAACAAAACAACGTTGCTTTGTGTTATGAGATTGAGAAATTACAGCACAGTCTAAGCAATGCAAGAACTGATATCCCTGAGGAACTCAAACCTTACACAGATTGGGTCACCAACGAGTGTGACAATATTTATCAAAGGGTCCTTCAAAATATCAGGTATCTTGGGCTTGGACAGGAAAGTCTCCTCAAAGACATATTAAGCGAGACACAAAGTATATCCAACGATTTCTCTATCCTTAATCAATATCAGGCTACACCTATTCTCCGAGTTCGCACTTCAGATTGCTTGCCCTTAAAATTGTTATTATGGCTACACGCGACACATCGCCGGACGAAAAGTATTCCGGTGGCAATAGGCGATGGAGTATTCAGCATTTGGCCGATTAAACCTAGCATTTACTTCACGCCCTGCGCTGCACAACAAGGATTGCTCAACTTGTCTATTTTTTTTCATGAGTTTGGACATTTACTTTTCGGATGCCATCAACTGGAAATGGACGATTTGGTAGAAGAATTGCAAGCAGAAATTGAAGATTTGCTTCGGCCGGCTGTGGAGCGAGATGACAAGTATGCAGAGGCACAAGAGCAAAATCGGGAAGTTATTGTTGACAGATGGTATGAATGGGCACAAGAATGCTTCTGTGACGCTATTGGTTTCATGATGGGTGGTCCCTCATTCGCCTACGCGTTTTCAATGCATCTCAGAATACTTGGACGTAGACAATACTATATGCCGAAAGAGGATCTCGTAAATAGTACCCATCCTGTCACTTGGATCCGCATACAACTTCTTGCTGATCGCGCGCGACGGATCGGCTGCGAGGAAGTCGCCAACGATTTGGAAGAAAAATGGAATGAGGTTGCCGACGCGTTGGGAGTCATTAGAGATTACGATGGTTTTTACGACCAGACCTTTCTTCCGGTGATTCAGCAGAAACTGGATGATATGATCACAGAAACCTCACCACGTGAATTTCAGGAGTCAGAAGTTTCAAATCAGGAATCGGGATCAACTTTTACCTCGCCAGTCGCGTTGTTGAACGCGGCATGGCAAAAATTTCAAGATGACCCAGAAAATTATCGCGAGTGGGAAGAAAATGCGATAGCGCGCTTCCTTGATGCTGACATTTGATTGCAAATTTATAGAACTTCAGCCAAAACTAAAATAGAAAGACTTATGGCACTTTATCAAGATTACGAAGCAAAAATCCTAATCGAAAAGGGAATTGATATCCGAAATGACGGGATCAAACGAGATATTGAGTTGTACGACCCAGATCAGATGTTACAACTGCCCGTTGAACCGTTAGAACGGATTCAGGATTTCTTAGACGATTACAATTATCTGACAGGGCAGACTTTTAAACTTCGTTATTATCAGGTGTTGGCTCTACTTTTCACCGAGTGCTTTTTTAACGACCAGCAATCGGATGGATACGATCAAAGTAGCAGACAAGAGAGACAACGAATGCTAGCGTATTGGATGGCGACAGGCAGTGGGAAAACGCTTGTCATGCATCTCAATATCCTGCAGTATCTGCACCATTTCTGTAAAGATGACAATGCCCGTCTACAAATCTTCCTAACAACGCCCTTGGCAAACTTGATCAAACAGCATGAACGCGAGTTAGAACCCTATGTTCGTAAACTCAATGAAATCTATCATAATCGGATTGAGTTCATAATTGACACGACCCAAGGACTTTTGCAGAAAGAGGATGACTATTTCCATTTGCCAGATGAAGGGGAGATTCGTCGTCTCATTTTAGTAGATGAAGCACACATCGGCTTAACAAGCCAGCAATCTGGCAAATTCAGAGAACTTCGGAATCGCCTCAACGTACGAAATGCCTTCCTATTTGAATACTCCGCCACATTCCATAATATTGCTAAGGAATTAGAGGACGAATATGATAGTGCAATTATCTACCGATACGATTATGCTCGCTTCTATAGCGATGGATACGGCAAAGACCACTTCTTCAAGCCGATAGCAGAAGATACGGTAGTTGACGAATCCGAGGAAAAAATTAAAGATAATCTAGACGAGTGCCTCCGAATAATGGACGAAAAGTTACAGATCTTCAATAGCGTCCAAAAGGACAAGCAATATGACAATGACCTGACTGCACATCGTCCTTTGATGGCATTTATGGGGCACACAGTCGAAAAACCGAAGGACGAAGGCAAAGATGATGAAGTCTCTGACATCCAGAAAGTCCTTGATTATTTTGCGGCACTGAGTGATTCAGAACGCCAGAAATTCAGATCTATTTTTGGTGGTGACATTATCGGCCCCTTGACCATTGCACGCAAACCAGACAATAATAGCGAACTACTCTTGTCTTACGGGGAAGGCGAAAAGTGGGGGATGATAAACGTCGGGGATGCTACAAGTTTTTACAATAGTATAGAAAACAATAGCATTGTAACGCGCGTTGAGGAAATTGAAGATCCAAATCTTCATTTTGAAAATCTTGATAATGAAACAAGCCCGATAAATGTGTTGATAGGAAGTCGCAAATTCGCAGAGGGATGGAACTCCTATCGGCTTTCTGTGATTGATCTGATTAACTTGGGAAGCGCCAAAGGTAACCTGATTATACAGATTTTTGGGCGCGGTGTTCGGTTAAAAGGGAAAGGTGGAGACGGAAAACGTCAGTATATTGACCATAAGCCGGATTATCGTTTTCCTTATCAAGATGTGGAATCTAATATCCGGCGATTGGAAACTTTAACTGTCTACAGTTTGAAGCAAAGTTACCTTAAGCGGTTTCTTGATGAAGTTCATGCCGGAGGCGTCTCGCTTCAACACGTCTTTAAAATTCAAGTAAACCCCATGCTTTTTAAAATAGATAGTGGCACATCAGTTGACTTTGAGAAATATCGCCACAAATTACCCATTTTTAAGCAGAATAAGACGGTTGGTAGCGGTATAAAGAGAGTAACGTTCAACGGTGGTGAAATACATTATACCTATTTTGATAGTGGCACCGAAAAGTCTGGTACCATCAATAACTGGCGGAAGCTGATGTTAGATTACCGAACAGATAAAGGGAAAAATGCGCCAAACGTCTATGAAGACCTACAGCAAAATAACGAAAAGTACGCTTGTTATCTAAACAGGGCAAAACTTGCTACCGTTATTCATCGTGAGGCGGAGAAAAACCAGCTGCAACTCTATAGCAAAAAAAATTATGCCCCGACCATCATTGATTTCCTATCACTCATCAAGGAAATTCGTTATCGGAATTCGGGTCAAGATCCAATTGCTTGGACAGATCGGCTCAATCGCCAAATTGTAATTGATGTTGCCCGTAATTTGCGAAACCGTATAAACGCTCATATCAATCGATCAAACTATGTTTATGAACCGTTGAAACGGGAAAATTTTATTTACGAGTATACGGTGACGAAAGAATTTCCGACACAAGATGAATTAGACACGTTTTTGGAGCAGGTTGAAAACGCAGAATCAGATGCACTTCAAGAAAATCCGCACTCTCAAATCAAAAACAAACTGCAATTACACCTACCCCGACGACATCAACACATTTATGAACCTCTTATGCGCCCAGAAGAAGATGTAGAAAGTGAGTATCGAGATGTTAAAGTATCGCCTGATAGATTAAACGTGGGTGAAAAGAAATTTGTTGAAAACCTGACTGAATACATCAAGTTAAATTACCAACGGAATGACAGATACAAATTCTATCTGATGCGGAACGCGCAGAAGATCGGTATCTATTTGGAAAGTGACGCAGGGAGTTATTATCCCGACTTTGTGTTATGGGTGCTTGATACACCACAGAATACAACACACATTCTTTTTATTGATCCAAAGGGTGAGCGCGAGATCATTGGCGGAACAAAGGGTACTTACAAGAGCAATCCGAAAGTTAAACTTGCTCGAAAATCTGAGGACGAGACGCTCATCACACTCGAAAAACGGTTAGAGACCGAACAGGGTCGAAAATTCTGTCTTAATTCGTTTCTACTGTTGCGG
This sequence comes from Candidatus Poribacteria bacterium, assembly GCA_965208735.1. GTDB lineage: Bacteria > Poribacteria > WGA-4E > WGA-4E > WGA-3G > WGA-3G. The sequence continues at coordinate 323,413 of CBDBPM010000002.1, read as the reverse complement.
GATAGCTCCGAGTTAGGAGATGGAGAATCTGTTGAGTTTATTGAAAATGATATGTTACCGTATAACATTCTCCGTTTGGATTGGCACGAAAAGACAGAGGACGGTTCCACCAGTCATCTTTTCAACAATGAAAAATCGTATTTGGATTTGATGTTTGAGAAAGCTGGAATTCGGTAGTTTTAACGTTGAAAATCGCCATTTTCCTATTGTATAATAGTAATGGCTATTATTCCTCTGGATTTACGCAAAAGCGCATCGGGCAGTTTATCACACAAGTGTATCACCAGAAACGCCCGCATTCGGCGTTAGGCTATTTGACACCTATGGAATTTCAACAATAAACCTTATCTTAACTTTGCAAAATTGTGGTCTAAATAAGCGTATGCACTTCAGAGTTTCCGATGGCAGTCCAGTCAGTTTGGACTTGCGGAAATTTTCACAATCAGTCATGTGGGGATTGGTCAAATTTCGTATAACAACTTACAGAATTTAATATAGACTTCCGTATTGGATATATCTCATGCCTATATCATATTTCTCAGGGTTATCATTTTTATGGGGTATGTAGACAAATGAGCCACGAAGTCTTGATTTGAGTATTTCTGATTCTTCAATGTATGTTCGGTGTTGTTTATCCATAGAAACGAATAGAACGTTAGAAAAATAAGTATAGTATAAATACTCAAAGTCTCTTAAGCTAACTCTTGATATAATTTTCTGGTTATGGCTGTTTTCCATTCGGTATATTGTGAAGGCAATATTAAGGTGTAAAGTATACGAAGTATAAGGAAAACGGGAAGAATACGATTTGCGATTGGATAGTAAATAGTTTCGGTTATTATTCCAATATGTTTTATCAAATTCTATCCCCATTCTCTCAAATTCAGAAATTAGTGTAAGATTACAATTCTCTATGAATCGGTCTTCCAATATAGATTGCGACATTTTGTATGCTTTTTTAAAAGTGTTTATAGGATACTGTTTACTGCATTTATCTAATATACCCTCAATCACTCCTCTGGCTTTATTTCTATTTGAGTGTTGTTCTAAAAGAGGAACAAGTTTTTCCAAAAAAGACCCGCGACTGGCTTCTTTGAATTTCCTAAAAAATTGATCATCCGTGAGGTTTTTATAGGGAGTATTCCCAAAATCTCCAAGACGGTTTAAATGTTTTAGCGATGCTTTTTCTGATTCAAATGTCTGTTGGTCATTCTCATCAAAGGTTTTTATTATCTTTTTAGCATCTTGCGTTATCTTTTTTTCTTCACTATCCATGTCCTGTTCTGTTTTTAAGAGAAATGGAATAATACTATCATGAAGAATCTCTTTGCCTTCAAGTTCGTTTTTAGCTAATAATTGCCATGGTAAAATACCACTAACTTCATAGGGAGTTTTAAACCTCTTATTAGCAGCTTTAATGTCATGATAATTTTCGGAGTAAAAAATGGTAGGACATAAGAGTTTATAGTTTTGATATATTTCAAGTGGGGCGTTTTTTATCATAGTCCACCACGACATATCTGCTAAGAGAGCTTCAGGCCCTTTCACACTGGCAATAATCATAAGCAATTAGTATAGGATTAGCTAAGTTAGTTTTACGCAATAAGTAATTTTGGACGTGAGATTCTGTAAAAAGACTGAAGATATTATAGCACCCTCACATGCCATTGTCAAGCGAAATTTCTTTTGGTAATTACCTATCCATAATTATATTATGTAGAGTAAATACAGAGATAGAGTATCACGGTTTAAAATACACGCCCCCTGTATCTTACAGAGGCGTGCTACAAGTCAAATTAGTTAGAGGTATTTCAAATGCAACAGGAAACAACTACTCAGGTTTCTGATCCGGCTTTTGAACAATTCGGTCGCGAACTTTCCGAGCTTGTTGCTCAGATTGCAAAAGAAGCGAGAGAGTTTCAACCGAAGATTGTAAAAGGCTATTATTCCTTTGGATTTATGCAAAAAGGAGACACCACAATGGAAAACCCAACAACTATCCAAGAAATTGTAGAGCGGTTGGACAAACTCACACCCTGGCAACAGAAACAGATTCTGAATTCTGTTCTATCTTTTTTAGGCGAACCAATAAGAGGCACCCCAGGTAAGGAACTGCTTAAATTTGTAGGCACCATTTCAAAAGAAGATTTGGAAATCATGAAACAGGCGATTGAGGAAGATTGTGAACGGATTGATGAATCAAAATGGTAACTACCTTTTAGATACCAACATCGTTATTGGGATGCTTACTGGTGATATGGCAATCCAAGAAAAAATGCAAGATCGTAATAACTTGTTCTTGGCAGCACCAGTAGTTGGTGAACTTTACTATGGAGCGCAGAAATCGAATAAGGTTACGGAAAATCTTCACAGAATCAACGTATTCGTAGAAGAGCATACTTTTCTCCCTTGTGATTTGGAAACGGCGCAGTGGTACGGAATTATCAAGTACCAACTGCAAAGGGAAGGTCGCCCTATTCCAAATAACGACATCTGGATCGCAGCAATTGCCGTGCAACACGATTTGATCCTCGTCACACGAGACGCACACTTTGATGAAGTCGAATCTCTACAGACAGAATATTGGTAGATACTACACTAACAACAGATACGGATCTTGAATGTAACCAGAGACTGTTTGCAAGAATTGCGCTGCAGGCGCGCCGTCTACCACACGATGGTCAAACGTTAGGCTCAGTGTTAGCATGCTTCGGATAACAATCTCATCTTCGTGAACAACTGGCTTCTTCAGAATCCGTCCCACCCCAAGAATCGCACTCTCCGGTGGGTTGATGATAGGCGTGAACGCATCAATCCCAAAGTTTCCGAGATTTGTAACCGTAAAGGTCCCACCTTGAAGTTCTCCCGGTGATAATTGGTTATTCCGTGCCCGTTCAGCGAAATCTTTTACCTGCCCTGAAATCTCCGATAACCGCTCCTTGTCAGCATTTCGGACGACCGGAACTACCAACCCATCTTCCAATGCAACTGCTACTCCAATATTAATTTCTGGTAATAGGTGTATCCCTTCATCTGTGAGTGTTGCATTGAGTCGTGGATGTTCCCGCAAAGCATTTGCTACGACTTTCACAAGCAGATCGGTGTAGGTGATACTCACCTCTCTCGCCTGTAGTTTATCGTTGAGCATCCCACGTAATTCAACAAAGCCTGTCGCATCAACTTCAGTATGGAGCGTGACGCTGGCATTCGTTTGAACACTCAAAGTCATCCGTTCTGCGATAATTCCACGGATGCCGTCCATAGTAATAACTTCTGCTGGCTGCTGAAGTGCGGGAGTCTCTACAACAGGGATTTCTGGTGCTGTGCTTGCTGCTTGTAACACATCGTCCCGAACGATTCTGCCATCAGGACCGGAACCGGCAATTGCACTGAGATTGACACCATGCTCCTTTGCGAGTCGCCGTGCAAGTGGAGATGCCTTAAGGCGCGCCGTTTCGGTTGGAGCCGGTCCCCTCAAGTCGATATATCGCTGGACATCGTCCTCAAGGATACGCCCGCCAGGTCCAGAGGCAGTGACTTCGGTCAAGTCGATAGCGAGTTTCTCAGCGAGCTGACGCGCTGCCGGGGAGGCTTTTGGCTCAACAGCCGTCGTAGAAGACGGGGTTGCCTTCGGTTGTGCAGGCTCTACCGGTTTTTGTTGCGCCGCCTCGGAATCCGCTTCGACACGTTCGACTTCCTCACCGGGTGCCCCGATAACAGCAAGTAGCGCGTTGACGGGAACATTGGTGCCTTCTTCAGCAAGGATCTGGGCAATAACACCATCGGTAGGGGATTCTTGTTCATGAACAACCTTATCGGTTTCAATCTCCAGCAGAGGTTGCCCCTCGGTGACGGTATCACCTTCCTTAACAAGCCATTTCCCGATTTTCCCCTTGGTCATCGTCTGATCCATCTGAAGCATTTTTAATTCAACTGCCATATTTTAATTATCCTCTGTGGTCATGCCTGTGTCTCAATCAATTCAATCAGTAGCTCAACATTCGCATCTTTTTCCAAAACGAGCGCGAATTTGTGGTATTCCTCGCCTTTGAAAATTGCCTGCACAAAAGGACTAAAAGCAATCAAAAATTGACTGCCCAAAAAGTTCAGTGGTTTGCAGGTTTCTAAAACGATAATTGCTGGCGTGGCCAGACCGCGCCGTACAATCCACGTTGCCGCTTTTTCAAGTAAAGCGTGCTGCTCCGATTCTGGAATATCCTCAAGGACCTCCGGTATTTCAGAGTTTAGTTCGTCATTTGGATTGAGCATAGTTAACACCTATCCGACGCGCATCGCTTTACGAATGCAAATTGCTATTAGAGATCCAAGTCGCCGAGGTAATCGGCAATCTGTTTCGGTTGTCCATCAACGGTCGTTTCCATTGCGGCGATGACAAGCACGAAACTTTTGATATTGTCCTCAATCCGCGTATCAGACGGTTCACCGCCATCAATCCAATTCAGGAACTCATCAAACAGATGCTGGTGTGCGTGATACGGAATTGGTGGTGCCTCATAGACCTCCGCTTCACCACCGACGCGGTGGATCGTCATCTGGTTTCCGCCTGCGATTTCGACGGCACCCTCTTCAAACTCGGCGCGGTAGTGTTCAGAATTCCAACAATTAATGATGCCCGCGGAGGAACTGTTTCCCTCATAAGAGGTGTGGACACCATTATCCATTCGCATCATGTAGAAGCCGCTTGAATAATGTTTAAAACTCGACCATTCGGGATTCCAACCGAATCCGATCAGCGTTTCACAATCGCCGCCAGAGAGGAATCGAAGCATGTCAAGATGGTGTACGGAACCTTCAAAAAGTAGCCCGAAATCCATATCGTGCCGCCAATCCCTTCCCCATGAGAGATAGCGACGGTAATCACAAGCGTATCTACCCACAATGTGCTGGAGTCGCCCCAATCTGCCTTCATCACGGATGCGAATTAATTCCTGTTTATTGTTCGCATAACGATAGTTTTGGATAATAGCACACGGCAATCCGGTTTTTTGTGCGGTGCGTACCATCGCTTTTGCTGCATCCAAGGTATCCGCGATCGGTTTTTCGCAGATAACGGGCATCCCATTTTCCATAGCAGCGATTGCTGCAGGACTGTGGAATTGCGGTGGGACAGCAATACCACAAAAGTCAGCCTTGACCTCTGCACACGCTTCGTTAAAATCTGTGAAAAGTTGTGAGGTACTGAGTCCCAACGTTTCGCCTTGCGCTGCGAGAACGTCTGTATTCACGTCTGCTAATCCAATGATTTCAATTCGATCGCTGAAATTACTGGTGAAGTTGTGGATCCAGCCACCCGCCATACCACTTCCACCAATCATCAAACATGTTCGTTTTGCCATATTTTTAACTTTCCTTGCAGTTCGATAAGACCAGTTCTACCAGAACGATCTTCTCCGTATATCCGGTTTCTCGGCGCGATGCTTGAGCTTACGCGCGCGAACTAACTTTTAGGTTAAAAGAAAAATAAAAACGCTGCGTTGATAAGTCACACCTATTGAGATGTTGGAGTAGACTTTTGCATCAGTTTGCCACGCAGAACGTAATCGTCCTTACCAAGTCGGACGCGTTCAAGTTCGGCTTCGGTAGCCTCGCGTCGCACTTTTGCAGGCACTCCCATTGCGACGGTTCCCGGTGGGATTTCCTGTCCCTCGCGCACAAGCGTGCCAGCGGCGACGATAGCACGTTCCCCGATGACTGAACCTGTCAAAAGAATCGCGCCCATCCCAATTAGTGCCTCGTTACCGATAGTACAACTATGGAGAATAGCACCGTGACCGATTGTAACGTCATCACCGATAAGGCACGGAATCTCTTTGTCCATGTGTATCACCGCACCGTCTTGAACGTTGGTACGACATCCAATTCGGATCGGTTCTAAATCTCCGCGGAGTACGCTGTTAAACCAGATGCTCGATTCTTCACCGATTGTCACATCACCAATAAGCATCGCCCCTTGTGCGACGAAGACCGACGGATCTACGTTTGGTGTTATGCCCTCGTATTCTATTAACATCTTCCCTCTTTTCTGTGTGTCGGAAATAGGCGAGGTTGCCTGAAGATTAAGTTGCTTAGGAATCGCGAGCAAAACTCGCTCCTACAAGGAATCCTTGCTGCTGAATTACCTGATTAAATTGTTAAACCTCATCAAACCTCGGCAGCAAAATTTGGTGCCAATTATAAACTTTATTGCTGCGCGACCAGTAATTTGCGTAGGTTCACTATTCCCCACTTATAAGACACCACAAATACGCCCGCGAGGATGGTTATCAATCCTACAAACAGAACGATGCTTTCTGTATACCACGCTATTATTGGCGCGATCACAAGTCCCATATCAACAACAAGTATCACAGCAAAGGTAACAACCCGTAAAAGCGGTTTCGGTTGATGTGTCAACTCCGCCATCCACGGTAGTGTTCCAATTGTCGTATTCAATGCACACCCTGCGGGAAGCACTATAACAGGTGTTAGCAACATCGGCAACCAAACATCTCCTGGCATTCGGAGTAGATAAACAGCAACCAAGGACCAAAATTCGGCATAAACCAACGCACAGAGAAACGTTGTTAGGAATTTGCTTGTAAACACCATATCTGGTGTGACAGGCGCAGATTTCAGCATCCACCATGTCTTCGCCTCATCTCGCAGCCCGTTACAACTGATACCAAAGGTAATAAGAATGCTATAAAGTACGATCTGTACAGTAAGAATTTCAGCGGCGTTCGCATCGGCACTGCCCCCACGTGTGAGTAATACGCCGATGTGGACTGCCAGAAAGAGCGTAAGCATTACAATCGCAATAAGCCGTCCACTATGTCTGGCAAAGACCAGAAAATCTTTTAGCATCATCGTTCTGATTTTACCGCGCCCGAGTGCTATGGCAATACCTTTTAGGTACGATGCTTTAGGATCACCATTGCTCCGTATGGGTTTCCGCTTGGCTTTCAATTGACGGATATTTTCCCAACCGCGCTGATAAATCAACTGTGCAACGAGGATTGCGACTCCCACAGAGGTAAGACATCCGCCAATCCCCCACAGCACCCATTTTAATCGTCCTCCTATTGTGGGTTCAGTTGTCCAGATCAGCATAAATTCGCCAATCCATTCGTGCGGGTACCGTTTAGCAGCTGCACCTGCTGTTTCCGAGGACGCCCAATCCAGCAAAAATTGTTTCACTGGTATTAAATCAGATGTCGTAAACAGTGTCAATGATAACAGAAAACCTACGGTGACACCGATTACCGTGCCGAATACCTTGAGTGTCGCGAGGAGCCACCCCGATGAAAAGAAACGAGCGATCACCATGACGCTGATGGTGACATAACTCGCGAGCATTACGAGAAGACACAAGCATGTCGGAAATAGTACCGCGTAAAAAAACCAAGGCAGTTCAAATATCAGACCGAATACCACCCACGGGGGTCCCAAAAAACAGAGTATGCTCGGAAAGCGGATCGTCGTAAGATGAACAAACTTATATCCGAAAATTGTCACCGGACGCATCGGCACAGCGTGTAAGAGCGCGGCATCCGGTGTCTCATACAGAGCTTTCAGTGAACTCTCCATCAACTCCTTTGCAATGACAATAAGTCCGAACGTCATGAACCCGTTAATAACGCCCAACAACAGCGTAGGTTTCGCCTCAATGAACCGCAAATGGCTGAAAACAGTGTTGCCTAACACTGCCAATGCGACGATGAAAATGAGATAACCGATGCCTTTTAAAACGCCTTTCCGCCATGTCTCTCCACCGTGTTTAAAACCATTCACCCATCCGTGCCAATCCGCTTTTAGTAGAATTTTGATATTTCTTAACATGTTAGCCTAATACATTCAGAACTTACGTGATAGCACCCAACGCCTAAAGGCGTGGGCTTCGGTTTCATAGCGACTGCGGTTTTCTCAGAGAGTTCACCGTCTAACTGTCGCTCCACCCGCGGGCGTTTCCCTATAGTCTCCTATACTACAGGCATATCGTCAGGTGACGGCTATCCCTGCCCGCAAAATGTTTATCGCAGCGTTGATGTCTCTGTCGTGGTGAGAACCACATTCAGGACATGTCCACTGCCTGTCGTTCAATGTTAGATTTTCGTTGTGAAAACCGCAATCGCTACAAGGTTTCGTTGTAGCCGTCCATTGTCCGACTTTTTCAAAATGACGCTTATGTTTTTGACACTTATATGCCAATATCTCAACAAACTGGTAGAAGGCGAGGTCAGAAACCTTACGCCCCCACAGGCGTTTCATACCGTCAAGGTTCAACGTCTCAAGGAAAATTCTATCAAACTTTTTACAAAGTTTAGAGGCGAGTTGCCAATGAAAGTCTTTGCGTTGGTTCGTGATTTTCCGATAAAGGCGTGCGATTGCTCTCACACACTGCCACCAGCCGTTAGAACCTTTTTGCTTGCGGCTAAGAGCCTTGTTAAGATTGCGGAGTTTGTTCAAGTTCGTTTTCAAAGGTTGCGGGTGTTGGATTTTCTTACCCGTGCTAAGGGTCAAGTATGCGTCTTTCATGCCGAAGTCTGCCCCAACGCTTTTACCTGTTGTCGGCAGCGGTCTAAAATCTGTATAGGTCGTTGTGATACAAACCCAATAATCACCACAGTTGTCGCGTTTGACTGTAATCGTACTAATAGGGTTTCCGTGCCATTGGCGGTGTTTATGAAAGGTATACGCCACTTTATCAAACTGCCACTTACGCGTTTTCGGATTCCATTTACGAAAAGTCAACGTGATACGATTGTTTTTCAGAGACCACCCCGCTTCTCCGGGGTAGGTGATAGACTTAAACTTATGACGCTTCTTGATTTTCGGTCTACCCCCAAGTTTTTTGAAAAACCTGTCGTATGCTTTATCAATACGTCTCAGTTCCTGCTGGATCGCTTGAGACGGCAACGCTTGCCAATGCGGGTGCGTCGTCCCTTTCAAAACTTTCACGTGGTCACACATGCCCTCAAAACCCACATACGGCAGCCCCTCTTTATGACGCTCACGCTGCCACGTATGAAAATAGAAATGCACCTGCCACATATCATCAAGCAGATTGCCAATACGAATCGTATTAGATTGTTTACCAAGCGGATATTTATACGTTTTCATGGATCATCAAGTACCAAGTCTTTAACCCCTATTCAGTGGATAGGCAGACACGCTACCGGGGTCCCCGCCCGTTACTGGGAAGGGGGCGGTAACGCTGAATATGTCTGCCAACTTGATACTATAAGTATACCACATTTTATACCTTTGTCAAATCTTTCTTGGGGGAATTAAGGTGTTTGCGGTCTTATATCCCAAAGCTAAAGCATTGGGCTTTACGACCGAATGCCCGTAAATTTAGCAGGCACCATGAAATTTATTGTTCTTTAACCCCCTAAATCCCGCTTATCAGGGAGACTTATGAAGCAACAGCGGAAGTCCTACTTATTACGGATATGTTCAGTCTCTGTTTGGCACAAATGTTTAAGCATCAGCCGTTAGATCGAGAAAAATATCCTCTAATGTCTCTGTCTGCTGATTGACACCGGTGGACTGTGTTTGGAGATCTCGCTGCTTCTGCTGCAATTCCGAGAGCGTTCCGACAGCGATAAGCTGCCCTTTACTAATAATGCCGACCCGGTCGCAGATTCGCTCGGCAATTTCAAGTATATGTGTTGTCATAAAGACGGTACAACCCTGCTCACAGCGTTCGCGCAAAATTTCCCTGACGGTGCGAGCACTTCTCGGATCCAGCCCACTGGTAGGCTCATCAAGAAAAAGGATTCTGGGGTGATGCACAAGGAGCGAGATAAGCAGAATCTTCTTCTGCATACCGTAGGAATACCCTTTAATCTGATCATCAGCGGCATCAGCGAGTTCAAGTTGCTCAAGTAGGAGCCTCATCTCATTTTCGGCTTGTCGCGGCGGTACCTCATATAAATCAGCGATCATACGGACAAACTGCTTACCCGTTAACGCCTCGTAGAGTTGCGGTGTATCCGGCATCAGTCCGAGAATCGCCTTTGCCTGTAGACTCTGCTTCTGAATATCGTACCCGCCAAGTGTTGCAGTACCAGATGTCGGACGGAGTAAGCCCGTGAGCATATTGATTGTCGTCGTTTTCCCCGCGCCATTGGGTCCAAGAAACCCAAAAATCTCACCGGCATCCACTTGCAATGTCAGCGCATCAACGGCGCATAATTTGCCGAAATATTTCGTCAGTTCCAAGAGGTTAATCATTTTCGACCACTGCCCAAGAAATCATCTTTGAGTTCTGCGAGTGCTTGGTCCAGGTTGGAGTTGTCTCCTGTTGTTTCCGCTTCGGTAGTCGTTTGGCGACGCTTGCCTTCCCACATTTCTGCTTCGGCTTCTGTTGCTTTTAACTTCTGCTCCGCCTGTTTGAAAATTTTAGACACATCGTTCCGTATTTCATCAAACAGCAATTTATAGAGTTTCGCACGCGTATCCGCCTGTTTCTGACGTTGACACAGGGTTTCAGCGCGTTTCACAGCGTCTTGGAACTGGTGATAAAATTCGTGAAGGGCAGTCTTGAGACGGACAACAACCGCCTTTTGAGCATCAATCTGGCGTTTATAGTCGTCTGCGAGGCGGAGGTGTTGTTGTTTATGTTGCTGTGCTTCGTTTGCGCGTACGTGATTATTTTCCTGCAAAGCGTCGTCTGCTTTTTTACCCCATATTTCCGCGGTATCAATAGCGTCTTGATAGGCGCGTTTGAGTCTCTGCTCCTCTGCGATGGCTGTAGCAACGAGATCTTTTGCCTCGGCGAGCCGTTTTTTCATATCAAGGATAGTTCTACCAACAAGGGATTCGGCACCGTCTGCTGCCTCTATAAATTGGGTTATCCCCTCTCGAATCTGTTCCGAAATTTCCTTAAGCCCTTTCACTATGTATACCTCCGTACGCCCATCATACTCGTTTTCGATAAATATCAAGCGAACCCTTTTACCAACAACTACAGTTCGGTATCCACACTCATTAGAAACATCTGTTTTGAAAAAGATAGCCAAAAAGCAGTTTTTAACGCGCCAATATGGCATGAGTGAGCAAATACGTCTATTCTATTGCGTCCGTGCTGAGTGCCTTGTAATCCGCGTTAACAAGTTCAATACCGTAAGCCTCTAACCTATCCATGATACACCTGATTGCGGGGATATTGTTATCCATTAAAATTGAGGATCGATTGTGTAGTGCAGCGGCTTCGCCCAATGTACCACTACCGGCAAAGAAGTCTAAAAGCGTGTCATTCGGTGATGAATGTACCTTAACGATGCGATTAAGAACCCCGAGTGGTTTTTGTGTCGGATACCCAGTTTTTTCGCTTCCACTGGTACTGACAATGGTATGCCACCAGACATCGGTTGGTGTTTTACCTCGCGCAGCCTTGGCTTTACCAACTAAACCGGGTGCCATATATGGAATCCTATCCATCTCTTCAAAATTGAAGGTATAGTGCTTAGGATTTTTAGCGTACCATAAGATGTTGTTGTGCTTAGGGGACCACCATGATTTGGCGCGTCCTCCGTAATCGTAAGCCCAGATAATCTCGTTCATAAATGACGCTCGCCCGAAAATTTCATCAAGCATCACCTTACAATAATGCACCTCCCGATAATCAATATGAAGGAAAAAGCTGCCGTGTGGATGTAGCACCCGATACGCCTCTTCAAAACGAGGACGCAAGAACTGCAAATAGACATCCGAACTCTCAAATTTATCGGTGTAGTGTGTGGTTTTGCCTTTGCGGGTGCGGTATGTCTTGCCTTGAAAACCCACACGGTCGCCCTGGACATCCCGCCTGACTTCAATCTCTGTACGTTGCTGGTGTTTTCCTGTATTAAACGGCGGATCAATATAGATCAGGTTGACATTTTCATCAGGAATATACTCCTGAAGAATCGCAAGGTTATCGCCATAATAGAGACGATGGTTAAGCATTTAATTCCCTGTTTTGGCTATGATAGCGCGTGCGCGATGACCTTTTTTGGAAAGTAAAAGGGCGGTCTATCCAGGTTTTCGACACCGCTTGCCACCTTTCTTCTGTTTTTTATAGCCAAATTATAGCATACTTAGGGACAATTTATCAAGCCTCTATCGGAATTTTTGCGTTCACGAGATTTTCCTTGACTCCACACAACTTTTCGTGTAAAATTTAAAAGTGGAATTGTAAAATCTATAAAGAGACAAAACCTCATGCGCATTCTGAATCTGAACCGTAAGCTCAAAAGTGCAAAGCGCTTGCCTGAGATTGTCAGCGTCTTCGCGAGACACGGCTTTGGACACATTATCTCTCAAATTTTTGAGCGGGGTCGGACGACCCGGTTTAGGTTCAAAAATATGTTTGTAAGGAAGGCGAGAGAGGATGCGCATTCCCAAAAGAAATCGAAATGGTGGCACTTAAGAAAGAGAAAAAAAGGGGCAGACCAAAGTTCTTCAGCGACACTGCTATCCGTTCCAGAGCGGCTAAGGCTTGCGTTTGAAGAGTTAGGCCCAACATTTATCAAATTAGGGCAAGTCCTTAGTACACGCGTGGACATTCTCTCTGAACTCGTTGGGCAAGAGGAAGCATTGACTTGGATTACAGAGTTTCAGAAACTGCAGCGACAAGCGCAACCCTTTGATTTCTCAGAGGTTCGTACCACTATTGAGACAGAATTTAAACGACCGCTTGAGGAGGTTTTCCCGACATACGAACAACATCCGTTTGCGGCGGCTTCAATTGCCCAAGTGCATGCGGCAACATTAAAGACAGGCGAACCGGTAGTTGTTAAAGTCCAACGTCCGCGCGTAGCAACAATTATTCAGACAGATCTCAATCTCTTGATGGGATTAGCAGAACAACTTGAGAATCGTGACCCGGAGATGCATCTCTTCAAGCCGACTGAACTTGTCCGCGAATTCTCGCGCTCCGTCCGGAAAGAGATCGATTTTACGATTGAAGCCGCAAACACTGATGCTTTTCATCAAAGGTTTTCAGAATCGACCAAAGTGAAGGTCCCGAAAGTATATTGGGAATTCACGAATCGGCGTGTCCTGACGTTGGAACAGATTGATGGTGTACCGATTGATGCGATTGCCGAATTGGACGAGATGGGATTCAATCGAGTAGAACTCGCTGAAACGCTTGTAGAACTGTTTTATACACAAGTACTGAGCGATGGGTTTTTCCACGCGGATCCGCATCCGGGGAACGTCTTCGTTTTAGAGGATGGCAGGATTGGTTTAGTAGACTTTGGCATGGTGGGTAGGATAAGCGATGATACGTTGCGGCATATCTGCAATTGGCTCAGTGCCGTGCTAACTAAAGATGCAGATGCTGTCGTCAGAAGTTACATTCGGATGGGAATTCTTGGTGATGAAACAGATATAGCTGCCTTGAAGTTGGAAATGAATGACTTTTTAGAACGCTACTTCAATATGCCGCCGAGTCGACTTCGCCTCGGTGAACTGATTCACGAAGTTTTTAATGCGTCCCTACGTCACCAAATTCATACACCGCCAGCCTTCTTAATGCTCGGCAAAACGGTAGCGACAGTGGAATCGGTTGTGATGAAACTCAATCCGGATTTTGATATTTTGAAATTCAGTCAACCGTATATCACACAATTCGTCATCGAAAATGTTGGCACCAAACGCTGGGAACGGCAGCTCGTGGAATCTGTGGAAGATTTCACGGAACTCGCACGTGATATGCCACTCCAATTACGGCGTATCCTACAAAAATTACAGCGCGGATCTCTCAAATTTGAGTTAGAGCATCTGAGTCTTGAAGCGGTGATTAAGGCATTTGACCGTGTTATCAATCGAATCGCCTTTAGCATGATTATCGCCTCGCTGATTATTGGCTCGTCGATTATCCTACAAGGTGTAGAGCTTTGGGAATGGAAGTTTTTTCTCGGTATTATGGGTTATTTAACTGCAACATTCTTCGGATTCGGATTGGTAGTCTCTATTTTACGTTCGGGTCGCTTCTGATTCAGTCGATAGGCAATAAACAAGGAACCGTTATGGCAATTTTACTCGGATTAGACATTGGCGATATACGCATCGGGGTTGCCCTGAGCGATGAACTCGGTGTTGCGGCACATCCGTTGTGTACGCTGACTCGGAAAAATCGGAAAGTCGATCTGATTGCTATTTCAGATCTCATTTCCATCCACAAGGTAGAACGTGTTATTATCGGGTTACCTATCTCGCTCGATGGTTCGATAGGTCCACAAGCGGAAAAAGTTCAAAAGTTTGCGCAGCGTTTAGAGGGTGTGATCAATATCCCAATTGAATTTCAGGATGAACGCTTTACAACTGCTGAAGCTGAAGATATTTTACGAGAACTGAACAAAGACACAAAAGAACAGAAAGAACTGATTGACGAGGTCGCTGCAGTGATCATTCTCACTGACTATTTGAATCAGGCGCGTGAGACTACATCTACAGCATCCACGAATAATAATGCCTGATTGCTCGTCAGAAGGTGAAAATATCACGACTGAAGCGCCTTCAATAATTACGATTAAAACGCATGGGGTCAACACAAAAAAAGCGAATAATTAAAATAAGCATATTGACATTCTGCGGTTTCGGCACGCTCTGCCTTATTGGCTTATCAATTGGAGTATTCTTAATGTTACCTCCTACCGCTTCGGAAGAGATTGTTAATTTCGAGGTGCCAATAGGAAGTAGTTCGCGAGCGATAGCCAAACGACTCGTTGAACAGCAGTTAATTCGGAGCGAATACGCCTTCCGTATAATGGTCCGACATAGGGGAACTGGTAGACGTTTACGGGCAGGAATTTATGCGTTGCGACGGGATATGGCGTTGTGGCACATTGTTGATGAATTTGAAAAAGGACAGGTTAGGCTTGTTAGTTTGACAGTTCCAGAGGGTTTAACGACATCTGCCATCGCTCAACTTTGGGAAACAACAGGTTTCGGCTCAGCTGCGGCATTTCGGAAAGCCACTGAATCGCCTTACTTGTTGAAAAAGTACGGACTTGAAGGTAAGACGGTAGAGGGCTACCTTTTCCCGAATACCTACAAGTTAGCGAAAGGAACAACGGCTGAAAAGGCAGTTGAGATGATGCTTAACGAACTCAAGCAGCGGTGGACTGAAACGTTTGATGAAGAGGCGCGAAATTTAGGGCTTACACGGCACGAAATCGTAACGCTTGCCTCCGTGATTGAAAAAGAGGCGCAATCTAAATCGGAACGTCCTCGGATCTCGAGCGTTTTCCATAATCGACTTAAACGAAAATGGCGGCTTCAGGCAGACCCGACAGTGCTGTACGCTTTAGGAAATCCAAAGCGGCTCTTAACGAGAGCAGATTTAAGTGTTGACTCACCTTATAACACATACAAACATAGGGGGTTACCACCGGGGCCTATTGCCAATCCGGGTATCGATTCAATCATAGCGGCACTGCGCCCCGAAAAAACAGATTATCTCTATTTCGTGGCAATAGGCAAAGGAAAACATCACTTTTCAAAGACGCTTTCAGAACATAACAGAATGATACGAAAAATTCGACGTGCCTCTCGTGAACGTTAGGCACGCTTTACAACAAACCGAAGGGATAGTTGTCTAATAGCTGTCAGCCGATAGCCGATAACTCATAAAACATGGAAAAGGCAGATTCACAGCAAACAATTCAAAACGAGATAACAATTACAGGAAAAGGGTTAATGTTAGGGGAACCTGTGACATTAACCTTAAAACCGGCACCAGCGAATTCCGGTATCGTCTTTCGGCGTGTAGATATGGTAGACACGCCAGAAGTGAAGGTATGTCAGGAAAACTGGGCAGAGATTTTGCCACGATGCACCAGTTTACGCAGTGGTGATACAACAGTGAGTAGCGTTGAACACATCCTTTCCGCTTTAGGGGGGCTCGGTGTTGACAACGTTGTGGTGGAACTGGATGCCCCGGAACCGCCTGGGCTTGATGGGAGTGCGGTGCCCTATGTCGAAAATATTCAAACGGTAGGACTTGTCTCGCAAGACGCACCCCGGAATTCTATCGAGGTATCAGAACCGTTTTCACTTTCCTCAGGAGACAGACAACTCGTTTTACTGCCTGCTGACGCGTTAGAGGTAACATTCGTTTACGCTCACCCACAAACGACTCCACAAATAGCGACATTCAAAATAACGCCAGAATCATACGCCCGTGATATAGCACCGGCGCGTAGCTTCTGTTTTGAGAATGAAATTGAAGCACTACAGGCACTCGGCATCGGGAAAGGTGCGAGTTATGATAATGTGCTTGTTATCAACGCAGCAGGCGAACCCAGTACACCGCTCCGCTTTGACGATGAGTTTGTCCGACATAAAATCTTGGATCTGATTGGTGATCTTTATCTATCTGGACACCTTCCGAAGGCACATGTTATTGCGATGCGGACTGGACATACATTCCATGCCGAATTTGTGAAAGCCCTCGCTGAGGCGGGGCACCTTCAACAACCACCCGTTCAAGAACCGATTGAGGTAATGGAGATCTATGAAGTGTTACCGCATCGGCATCCGATGTGTATGGTTGATAGAGTCATTGAATACGAGAGTAAAAAACGGGCGGTTGGCATTAAGAACGTGACCTACAACGAACCGATTTTTGAGGGACACTTCCCGACGCAGCCTGTGATGCCGGGCGTGCTACAGATTGAAGCACTGGCACAACTCGCTGCATGGCTCGTTCTTCGGGACATCGGTAAGGAGGGTGAACTCGGTTACTTTCGTTCAATAAGTAAGGCGACATTCCGGCGCGCCGTCATCCCCGGAGACCAACTTCGATTAGAAATAGAGGTTGCACAATTGCGGAGCAGGCTTGCCCGGATCGAAGGTCGTGTTTATGTAGGAGACGAGCTTGCGACTGAGGCTGAACTATCAATCGTCCTGGCATCTGTCTGAATTGCGATCCTTTCAACATTAACTGGCAGGCCCCTTTCGTACAAGATGGCAGGATTAGAGAGGGACATCTATGTTAGAAACTAATATTCACCCAACGGCCATTATCTCTCCAAAAGCGATGCTGGAAGAAGGAGTCAAGGTCGGACCCTATAGCCTTATCGGTGAAGACGTTCATATCGGACGTGGCACCGTGATAGGTCCGCATGTTCAGATTGAGAAATGGACAACAATTGGTGAAGAATGTGAGATTTTCTTCGGTGCTACCATCGGGAACGAATCTAAAGACTTAAAGTACGACGGCTGGCGGAGTTATGTGAAAATCGGTAATCGCAATATTTTACGCGAGTACGTTTCTATCTCCAGGTCAACATTTGAAGAAGGGTCAACTATCGTTGGCGACAACAACCTGCTGATGAATTGGGTTAATATTGCGCATGACAGCATCGTCGGTAATAGAACGATCATGGCAAATTTTGTCTCGCTTGCGGGGCATGTTGTGATTGAAGATGACGTTCGATTGGGTGCGCACGCTGCACTACACCAATATGTACGTGTCGGCAAGATGGCAATGGCAGGTGGGTTCTCAAAGATTGTACAGGATATTCCACCGTTTATGCTGTCTGCCGGACAACCGGCGCGTGTGCGGAGTCTCAACCGTATTGGTATCCGAACATCTCGGATTAATCCGTTGTCCCAGCTGACCTCTGAAACGCTTGCAGAATTAAAGAAAGCATTCCGTATCTTGTTCCGTTCCGGTCTACCCCTCAAACATGCGGTTGCCAGAGTCAAGGAAGAACTCAAAGCGACTCCAGAAGTTGAATACCTACTTGAATTTATTGAAACCTCTAAACGTGGCATCGGATTTAGCCAACCGAATCGCATCCTGAACGGCTAATTTCTCCATCAGCATTTGGCGTTTAAAGATTTGCCACTTCTAAATATGCGGAGCGAAAGCTTTGGAAAAATTAGGAATTATTGCGGGGGCAGGTGAGCTGCCGGTGCTATTGGCTCGTGCCGCTGTCGCTCATGATCGGGAACCGGTTGTCATCCAAATTACAAAGTCCGACGCAGAACGATTTGCCGGGATTACATACGAAATTCATACCTATGGTGTCGGACAGATTCAAAAGATTGCGCGAACGCTCCTCAACTCAGGTGTAAAAGAGGTCGTGATTATCGGTAAAGTCGAAAAAAATATCCTGCTTCGTCCATTCCAAATTGACGCGACTACCATTAAAATTTTAGTCCAGAACCGACGTGAAAAACCCGCCGTAATTGTCAATGCAGCCCTCAACTATCTTGAATCCGCCGGACTTACTATCCTCACTCAAGACCGGTACCTCCATGATCTTCTCCCACAACCGGGTGTTTTAACGACGCGACAGCCTACCGCAAACCAACAGGCAGATATTGAACTCGGTATCACCACTGCACGCCAAATCGCAAATATGGATATTGGGCAAACTGTTGTCGTTAAAAATCAGATTGTCCTTGCTATTGAGGCTATTGAAGGGACAGATGCCACTATTAAAAGGGGAGGAAGTTTGGGAAGGAAAGGGGTGGTTGTTGCAAAAGCATCTGCCGAGAATCACGATTTCCGTATTGATGTACCGACGGTAGGCATGCAAACATTAGAGGTGTTGTATCAAGTTAACGCAAGCGTGCTGGCAGTAGAAGCGCAGCGCACTTTTGTTATGGATGCCGATGTACTCATTCAGCAAGCAGACCGATGGAAGATCGCGATTGTCGCTGTCGAGTAATGTTTTAAGGCTCAGTATTTAAAGAGAGAGGCGGAGGCACTATAACAACAACCTCCGCCCTTCCAAAGATACGATTCAGATTATGCCGCGTCTATTGCAGTTGTTATCTGCTCCGTCGTTGGAAACTGCCGAGTCTCTAACTTCGAGTAGAGCAATGTGCCGTTTAATGAGACTTCAAAAGCCCCACCACTGCCTGGAATCAGATCGACTGTCTTAACTTCCGCACCATACTTTTCTTTCAAGGCATCTGCCAAACTGGCTGCCCGTGGTTTGTAGTTTCAAGAGGTGCAGTATTCAATTCTCACTTCCATAGGATATTTCCCTCCTCATTGAAATTTTGCGTGAATCCGACCATGTCATTTTAAAATTTTACCATTAATGTTGGGAAATTGCAAGTTTTTTCGCGATCTTTAAATGTTCCAGAAGATTGGCACGAATCTTGCTACTATATTTAGTGTAGATACTCGTTTGACCGGTAGAAACAGAGTCAAAGCATACGTCCCCACTGTGTTGTGTATGGATTACCGATGCGAAGTTAGCAAGCAGGTGTTTAAATTATGAACAACGCTATCCAATTTCTGAACAAATCTGTAGTTTTATCCATCTGCCTTCATTTGATAGGTGTAGGGATTGCTTCGCTATCCATCATTGGCACACCCGACAAGTATGGCGATGCGATCATCGCGGAGTTTGTCTCGCTCCCGAAGGCTCAAAAAACTTTGCACACCCCACGTCGGATCAAGACACCGGAACGAACACGACCAGATATGCTGCGCTCACAACCGCCGCGTATCCAGGCACTTACGGAAGTTACGCATATCCAGCAAAAGGAACTGCAATTCGTTGTTGATACACTTCCAATTTCCACTGTTCACCAGACGACTCCGGCAGAAATCGGAACAGAAGATGAGAGCGTCCTTCAGTACCATTTACCTCCGCATATAACAGGCAGTGCTTCACAACCAACACGTTCTACACCTAAACGGATGCCACGTCCACAGTGGACATCCACACCACTTGCTATTGCGAGCACACAAGCTGGGGAACTCCCATCAATTCCCGCACTTCTAAACGAACCGACACAAAACGCCAAATTCTTCCGCAAAGTTGATCCGATATATCCCGAATCTGCTCGTCTCTCTCATAAACAGGGCCTCGTTGTCCTTGAAGCAACAATAGGCGTGGACGGCATAGCGAGAAATATCAAAGTTGTCAAAGTTGTTGAAGTTAGCGGTTTAGGGTGTGAAGAAGCGGCTGTTGTGGCACTCAGAGCGTCCCAATTCGTGCCAGCGAAACAGGGCAAAGTTGCTGTTAGCCAACGCCTCCGTATTCCTTATCGTTTCCAGTTTAAAAGCTAAACACCCTCTATCTAACATCGTAGCACAATCCGAACTTCCATTTAGTGTCAAGAGAAAAAGACTTGCACTATCACCGCATTCCACATATAATCTTTGCTACTGAACGTATACGGTTATCGCGACCTTGCGTCGAAAATCGTTTCACGAGAGAATAAGGAAGGAAATAAATAATATGGATGTTCATCTTAATAATAAAGTAGCTGTGATTACTGGTGGTGCTACGGGGATTGGTGCAGCAACGGCGATTGAATATGCGAAAGCAGGTGCGAAGGTCGTCTTCGGTGATATTAATGAGGAAGATGCTGAAAAAACGCTCAGCACGATCACTAAAAACGGTGGTGTTGCGAAGTTCCAACGCGCGGATGTCACTGTCGAAACTGAAGTAGCGGATTTGATGGAAACTGCTGATACGGCATTCGGTGGGATTGACACGTTGGTAACTTCAGCAGGTGTCCTGCGCGGACCGAGCGTTCGCATTGATGACTTTGAAGCGGCGACTTTTGACTCGGTTATCGACGTGAACCTCAAAGGCACTTTTTTCGCGCTTAAACACGCTGTGCCGATAATGGGACGAGAGAACGGCGGTGTTATCTTGTGTATTGCATCAGGAGCAGGTGTCCGCGGCGGGAGTTCCTCGGTTGCTTACGCTTCCAGCAAAGGTGGGGTCAATGGACTTGTAATGACAGTAGAAAACCAAGTCGGGTCAATGGGTATCCGTCTGCACACCATTTGCCCCGGCGGATTAGCGACACCGCTTAAATTAGGGCAAATCGCGGAATCAGCGAAGCGTGATGGGCAAGATCCAAATGCGGCTGTTGCAAATGCCCGCAATTCGCTCGGGGACCCAGCCGGTGTCGCACGCGTACTAACGTTCCTTGCCTCTGATGCGGGTTCATACACGCGCGGACAGATCTTCACAAGATAATATTTTAACTATTGGGTTTTGATGCGTTTGAATGATCTCAATAGAAATTGGCTGGCTTTAAAAATTTTCATTAATGGACACTAAGATGAAAAGATATAGTCAAAGTTTAGCCACAAACCTTTTGAATAACGATAGAAGAGGATAGGGAAAACAGCGGAAAAGAGTGCCCAAACGCCTAAATTGATAAGGAAAGGGATAGGGGTGAAGGTTTCAAGGAGGAAATAACTCGGAAAAGCGATGAGGACGGTTACCCCATAGTTGAGGTACATAGCACCGATAAAATAGCCGGATTCCCGTTCAAACTTCAAATCACATGCTGTGCAATGCGTAAACATCCTGAAAAAGGTTTGAAATAACGTGCCTTCACCACATCGTGGACATTTCAATTGAAAACCATATCGCAGTACTCTACTGAGGTTTTCAAACGTTACTTTCATCGGATTAGTAGGTGTTGCTATCCCAAAAAACCTTGAAGGTGCGGAGGAGTATTTTGAAATCGTTCCAAAAAGATATATTTTCAATATACTCAAGATCAACAGCAATACCGTCTCGGATTGTGCCTTGCCGGCGAGGACTGAGCTGCCAGAGTCCGGTCATCCCTGGACGGACGAGGTGACGTTGGTTTTCCCACGATTCATAATGTTTAGCGAGAAACGGCATTTCCGGTCGTGGACCTACAAGGCTCATTTCCCCTTTGAGTACATTGAAAAGCTGCGGTAATTCGTCTAAACTCGTTTTACGGAGCCATTTGCCGACGAACGTAATGCGTTCATCGGCCGTCGAATCAGGTTTCTCTGAATAGGACGGCGTATCAACATGGAGGCTCCGAAATTTGTGCATGATAAACAGTTCGTTGTTTAATCCAACCCGCTTGTGGGAGAAAAAAACAGAACCGGACGAGGTGAGTTTAATAAGAATAGCAATGAGTCCCATCAGCGGGGCAAAAATAATGATAAGGAAAAATGCAGCGATCGCATCAAACAAATGTTTGCCACGCTTTGCGTAGAAAGAGGAGAGTCGTTCCACTAGAGTCCCTATTTTTGGTATTTTTGGCGAAGCCTGCAAGTTAAAACTTGCTGTTAGACTTTCATCGTGATGCTGGCGCGTTTCGTCCGCATCTTTTCCTATCTGGTCTATATTTCTTGATAGGAATGGCATGGTTAATTCCTCTGATTGCATCCCAACCTTAGGCGTAGGTTTACACAACTATTCGCCATCTTGACGAAATTCTCAGGGCATTTGCATTTATAATTAATTAACGTTATGAGTTCTACTGGAGTTTCTCAAAAACATCAAGATATTGCTGCGCTATATTTTCCCAATTGAACCGATTTCGAATCTGGTCTGGGGCACGCTGTCGGAAACCTTCAACCTGCTCCGGATGTTGTTCCAACATTTGGATTTTCTCCGTGAGCGATGCGACGTTTTTGTCAAAGAGTACGCCGTAATGCCCGCCTTCCAAAACTTCATCGTTGAAAGGGGTATTCAATGCGAGAATGCAGTTGGAAAACCCTAACGCCTTCAGAATAGAAGGGTTAATACCACCAAACTGATGTCCGTGGATATAGGCGAAACAGTGATGGTGAAGTTCTTTAATGTGTTCAGAACTATCAATATGCCCGAGGAATTTGACGTTTCCGTTGGCGATATTTTTTAACTTCGCCAAAAATTCGTTTTCGAGTTTATTGCCTTTGTAATCAGCCCCACCTGCTATAGCGAGTTGTTTTTGGCTGTTTGAAGCAACGAACGCCTCCAAAATGAGATCTGCATTGTTATCGGGAACAAGCCGACTGGCAATGAGGTAATAATTCCGAGGTTCAAGTCCATAAGCTTCGAGAACTTCTGGATGCTCCGAAGGCTCAATGTTTGCGCCGTAAGCGATATAGGTGGTTTCCGCGCCCAATTCCTCAAGATAGAGTCGCTTCATTTCAGAAGCATCGGTAATGACGATAGGAAACGCTGCGGTCGCCATCTTTGCCGCCCACTTGAAGTAAATTGCGCCCAGCCCCTTCCATTTTGGACGGAGCCATTCCATCCCATCAACATTGATAACAGCAGTTTTACCTGCAATACGGAAGAACCATCCAAAAGGTCCGTTACCAGCGTTCCACGCCAGAATAACATCAGATGCTGTAACGGAAGCGTGTACTGTTGCAAGAAAACTGTGGCTGAGGGTACTAAACATCTTATGCTCTATGCTCGGTAAGTAAACGAGCTTGATGCCTTTCCATTCTGCCGGTCTCTCTTCAAAAAGTGCTTTCCGACAGTAGACGATGACTTCATGCCCAGCGTCAACCCAGCGCGGTGCGAGTTCTCCCATGATTGTTTCCAATCCACTATAAGTGGCGGGAAGCCCGCGTATGCCTAATACCCGAATTCTCATCCTTTTTTCTTACCTCGTCCCAATACACGTTGGTCATCAAAGGGTCCTGTATATATTATACCCATTTTAGGCGAAAAAGTCCAATTTCTTTTGACGACCAGACCCCTCGAACCACTGCTATACTACCTTTGATGACAAGAAGGTGATAAATCTTCATTTTTTATCTAAAACTTCTAAGCATCACTTCATAGACTTTGATGACTGAAAGGCTGCAAACCTTCGTTATTTTTACCACGGAATTCGGGAAAGGACTTTGGCTTCGATTTCATTTGCATTTTCGTGTACATCTAAGCGATTCCCTAAGTTCCGCCGCCATACGCGTGTCCACTCCGCATAGATTGAATAACGTCCTATAACAACCCAGTTAGCACCTACTGAGAGACGATGCTCGCTTTGTGTAATCCCAGATAAAGGGGTCCATACGTCATCTTTTGGCGCGTCAGGCGGATGTTCCTTATCAATATTGCCTGTCCCGTGACGCTCTAATTCATACCCGAAAACAGTCTCAAGTCTATCTGTCCACCGACGACGTAATTCCAGCCACAAGTTATCAGCATCGGCACCGATCTGATGTCCAATAGGAGTCGTAAAGTGCTTATAGACATTTACCGGATTCACATGCGTATATGCGTATTGGTTGATAAAGGCGTACTCAGCATGGAAATCGGTATCTGGGATGCCAAAAGGATCTGTGAGGTATATGCCGCCTAAGATACCGAACTTGGTATCCCAATGCTTAAAATTAGCGGCAGGATTCCCATCGTCAACCATCAGTTCGCCATAAATTTCAAAATTGTCTATAGGGCGAAGCCGCATATCAACGCTCATAAGAACGTTATCGCCACTGCCAGGGACGCGCCCATCTGCCCGTGAAATTGGTTGCTCGTTAATCAGGTAGATATTGACTGGGTTCAGATAGCCGGGTTCAAAACGGTCGCCGTAGACGACGACTTCAGAGAGACCCAAGCCGAATCTATTCCAGAAATATCCTTCTACCCTATGCCCCGAAATATACTTATCATTGATGTCCTCTGCCATATCCTCTAATACGCCGGTAAATGCGGTGAAGGTAACAGGATCGTACGTAGCTTGCAATTTGATCATATCCATCGCCAACGGGTTTTTAGAGATGAGTAGGCTGTCATGATAGCCCGGTCCCCACTGGAGCGTCTCTTGTCCGAGCTGCACCTCAAACCACGGCAAGTCGAACTTCATATAACCGTTAATGGCAGTCCGATTTTTGAGGTCTCCTTCCAACTGTCTAATTTTCGTTTCATCAGGAAAGAAATCTTCAAAGATTTCACCGTATACGAACCTATGCGCTATATCAGTGGTAAAGGCGAATGTTTCCGCCACCTGTCCATAAAGGTGCGGGTAGATGGTGGTAACGAACATGTTGCCTTCAACCGGCTGCTCCTCCGATATATTATCGACAAGGTGCGTGATCGTACGTTGAGAGGCTCTCAGATCGAAGGAGAAACGATAGTCTTCACCTGCCATTGTCATCACGTGCAACCGCCCGTTAGACTGGTTTTGGGTTATAGCCGTAGCACCGTTTTCCGTAGCAATTTTCGGAAACTCGCGAACTTCACGGTAAAACGTTAACAAGGCGTTTAAGCGTGCTTGATCAATCGTACTCAATTCGATTTCACCGTTTTCCTGTTTCCGATGTACCTCCAATAGGTAGGATACCACCTGTTTCCGGGTAAGTGGTAAGGAGCCGCGTCGTATACCTGGTAAAACTCGCTTATTAAGTAAACGATGCACAAAGCGGTAGGTTTCACGATTAAAATCAGAAAGATCTGGATTAAGGGGAACGTTAATCAGCGAAGAGGCTTCTGTTAACGGGGAAGTTAGTAGCAACATTGCGAGATAAGTAATTAATAGGTTACGTAAAGCTATCATATTTTTCTGCCCAATCTATTTGAGAATCACCATTTGGCGTGTGGCTTTGAATTGACCTGCCTGAAACGTGTAAAAATAGATACCACTCGCAACAGGTTCACCGACTGCATTTCGACCATCCCAAAAGGCAGCGCGAGATTGTGTGCGATAAGTGCCAGCCATTTGGAAGCCAAGAGATAACCGCCGAACAGATTCCCCTTTTAGGTTATAAATATCAATATGAACATTCGCGTCTTCTGCCAAATCGTAAGGTATCCACGTCTCAGGATTAAATGGATTCGGATAATTCGGCAAAAGCACTGTTTTCGTCGGTAATGTTGTATGGATTAGATGTTCTAAAGCCGCAATCCCTTGTCGAAAAACGTCAGAACCGTCATCCGCTAAATGTGCCTCTGTGAGCCATTCATTCACAAGAGCAGCGTGTTCAGGTGGAGCGAGAGCGGATATTAATGGTGCTGCAGCATTGCAAGATTCACCGAAGTGTGCAGCAACGAGAAGCAGATCAATGATGTCAATGCTGCCATCATTGTTCACGTCAGCTTTCGGATACATCGGATCGTCGGTTCCAAAACTGTTGGAAACCGAAAGTAGGTCTTGGATATCAACAACACCATCGCTGTTTATATCCCACGGTAACGTTTGGGGTATAGGTACTCGTTCTTGCACATCAGGCAAAGCCGCTTGCCAGCCAGCATGAAGCTGCGCACTGAGATGTGAGACGAGTTGAGCATTTTCTGGGAGATTCGCTATATTGACGGTTTCATTTGGATCCGCGTCATAATCGTAAAGTTCCACACCACGGCTACCATTCCGTCCCCATTCGGTGTATCTGTACCGATCTGTCCGTATAGAGTTTCCAGTGCTTCGTCCTCTTTGACTAAAGGCAGCCGTTTTCCATGAACGCGTCGGTTGTTCAATAACCGGCATCAGGCTCAACCCTTCTAATTGTGAAGGCACAGGCAATTGGCAGGCATCACATAGCGTTGGATAGATGTCAACAAGCTCTGCAAGGGCATCCGTTTTAACACCTTGATAAACCCGTCCAGGTACACTGACAATCAGGGGTGAACGAGTGGAAACTTCAAAAAGTGTATTCTTTCCCCATTTTCCATGTTCTCCAAGATGAAAACCGTGGTCTCCTGCAAACACGATAACTGTCCTTTCAGTTAAGCTCAACGCGTCTAACTCGTCCAGAATACGTCCGACTTGTGCATCCATATAACTTGTTGAGGCAGCATACGCTCGAATCAACTCTAACGTCTTTGCATCTGAGAGGGGACCTTTATTCGGTACATCTCGGAAGTCTGAGACCTCCCCTAAACTTTCATCGAAAACAACAGGGACACTACTCGGAAAGTTAGAGGATAGGAAATTGAAGTTTTCACCTTCGTATAATTCGTAATACTTTTTTGGGGCATAGAAAGGTAAATGGGGTTTACGAAAGCCAACAGCAAGAAAGAACCTTGTGCTTTGAATGCTCGCCAAAACTTCTACTGCGCGCTTCGCGTTTTCTCCATCGTCGAGATCATCGTCTTCAACGTCAAGGGCGCGCCAAGAAGAAAGTGCTGGTGGGTAATAGTCAGTCTTCTGTTCCGATGAAGGAACACTCCACGAGTAGGTATCATCTTGCATTTCCAGTTTATGTGCCACTTTACCAATGGATTGCGTGTGATAGCCGGATGTTTTAAAATGCTGTGGGAGTGTCAAAGCGTTTGGTAACTTTTCCCGAAATATCGTTGAGTTGGAAAACACCCTTGTTGTCTCAGGTCTTAATCCTGTAAGTATTGATGTGCGGGACGCGTTACACAAAGGATATTGACAATAGGCACGGTTGAAGAGTGTCCCTCGCTGTGCCAGTCTATCAATGTTAGGTGTGTGCATCTCTGGATGTCCATAGCATCCAAGTAGAGGACGGAGATCATCGGCAATCATGAACAGGACATTGTATTGACAAGTAGCACCTACCTTGAGCTTGGGCAAAAGCCCTGTCGTGAAAGCGGCGGCACTTGCCTTGAAACTCGTTGATAAGAAGTCGCGCCGGGTAAACGATTGTGAAAATATACTTTGTTGCTTAGTATCTTTCATGAATAATTGCCCTTATTTTGTAATTACCATTTTGCGTGTGGCTTTGAATTGACCTGCTTGAAGCGAATAAAAATAAACGCCACTTGCAACAAGTTCGCCCACAGCATTCCGACCATCCCAATAGGCAGCACGAGGTCGTGTGCGATAGGTGCCAGCGACTTGGAATCCGATGGATAACCGCCGAATAGACTCACCTTTGAGGTTGTAGATGTGGATATGAACGTCCGCATCTTCTGCCAAATCATAAGGAATCCACGTCTCCGGGTTGAATGGGTTTGGATAGTTCGGCAAGAGCACAGTTTCTGTGGGCAGGGTTGTATCAATGAGGCGTTCTAAAATAACGATCCCTTGTCGAAAAACATCAGAACCGTCATCTACCAAACGCGCCTCTGTAAGCCATTCATCGGCAAGTGTAACATGTTCGGCGTGAAGATGCGTTGACACCGATGGTGCTGCAGGATTGACAGATTCACCGAAATGTGCGGCAACAAGAAGCAGGTCGATGATGTCAACGTGCCCATCATTATTTACATCAACTTTCGGATGCTCTGGAGTCTCAATCCCAAAACTGTTTGAAACCGTGATCAGATCTTGAATATCAACAATACCGTCGTTATTTATATCCCACGGTAACGTTTGCGGTATAGGTACTCGTTCTTGCACATCCGGTAAAGCCGCTTGCCAGCCAGCGTGAAGCCGCTCGCTGAGGTGAGCGACGAGTTCAGCATTTTCTGGGAGATCTACAATATTAACGGTCTCATTAGGGTCAGCGTCATAATCGTAGAGTTCCCGACCATATCTCGCGTTTTCTCCCCATTCAGTGTATCGGTATCGGTCCGTCCGAATAGAGACACCACCATTCGCAGTCCCACCGAATCGGCTAAAAGCAGCAGTTTTCCATGGGTGTGTAGGTTGCTCAATGACCGGCATCAGACTTGAACCTTCCAACTGTGAAGGTACCGGGAGTTGGCACGCATCACACACTGTAGGATAGATATCAACAAGTTCACTGAGAGCCTCGGTTCGGTTAGACTGTTGTCCTGGAACACTGATAATCAAAGGGGATCTGAGTGAAACCTCAAAAAGGCTCTGCTTGCCCCACATTCCATGATCCCCAAGATGATAGCCGTGGTCGCCACAGAAAACGATGACAGTATTCTCAGTGAGTCCCAACGAATCCAATTGTGATAAAACACGCCCAACTTGTGCATCCATATAACTTGTCCCTGCGGCATACGCTCGAATCAATTCTAAGGTTTTCGCATCAGAAAGCGGTTCCTTTCCAGAAGGGAGATCTTGATATTCTCTTATTGAGTTCCAATTGTTGATGGCTCTACTCGGAACATCCTTAGGTGGCGTAGAAGAAACGGGTAAGTTAAAGGTTTGATCATCGTATAATTCAAAATATTTCTTTGGTATCTCATGAGGCAAATGAGGCTGGTAAAACCCGAGGGTTAGAAAAAATTGTTGGTCTTTAATCTGTTGCAACACTTCAACCGCCCGTTTTGCGATTTTTCCATCCTGTAATTCATCGTCTTTAACATCCAGGACCCGCCACGAAGGGTTAGTTGTTTTATCATAAGGAATCCAAACAGGTCTCCATGATGGAACACTCCATGAATATTTATCATCTTGGAGCTTTGGAAGCGTGAAGACTCTACCAAGAGATTGTGTGTGGTAACCGTTTGCTTTGTAGTGTTGTGGCAGGGTTACAACATTTGGTAATGTTTCCCGCAAATCAGTTCTATTATTCCGGATCTGGGTTGTTTCAACCCGCATACCGGTCATCATCGAAATCCGCGACGGACTACAGAGCGGATATTGACAATATGCGCGGTTAAAGAGGGTGCCGCGATCAGCGATTCTATCAATGTTCGGTGTATGGATCTCCGGATGACCGTAACATCCAATCAGAGGACGCAAATCGTCTGCAATAATGAACAAAACATTGTATTGTCCTCCAGCATCCACAGGGAGTTTGGGTAACAGTCCTGTCGTGAAAGCGGCAGCACCTACCTTGAAACTCGTTGATAGGAAGTCGCGCCGCGTAAACGATTGCGAAAATAGACTTTGTTGCTTAGTATCTTTCATGAATGATTGTCCTTATTTTGTAATTACCATTTTGCGTGTAGCTTTCACTTGCCCGGCGTGAAGTGTATAGAAATAAACACCACTTGCTACAGGCTCCCCCGCGAAATTCCGTCCATCCCAATATGCGGCTCGCGCCTGAGCCCGATAGGTACCCGCAGTTTGGAAACCGAGAGATAGCTCCCGAACAGATTCGCCCTTGAGATTATAAATATGAATATGGACCTCTGTGCCTTCCGCCAAATCATAAGGGATCCACGTCTCAGGATTAAAGGGATTCGGGTAATTCGGTAAAAGCACCGTTTTTCCAGGAATAATACCCTTAAGTAATCCTTCTAAGATAGCGATGCCCTGCTTAAAAACATGAGAGCCGTCATCCGCTAAGCGCGCCCCCGCAAGCCACTCACTCATTTGATTAAGATGTTCCGGAAGAATCTCGGCATCCGTTGTCGGTGCAGCTGGATTACTGGATTCACCAAAATGTACGGCAACGAGAAGCAGGTCGATGATGTCAATGCTGCCATCATTGTTCACGTCAGCTTTCGGATACATCGGATCGTCGGTCCCAAAACTGTTGGAAACCGAAAGTAGGTCTTGGATATCAACAGTCCCATCGTTATTTATATCCCAAGGTAACGTTTGTGGAAGAGGGATTTGTTCAGGAAACTCAGGTAAAGCCGCTTGCCATCCGGCATGAAGCCGTTCCCTGAGATGTGAGACGAGTTCGGCGTTTTCTGGGAGATCTACAATATTAACGGTCTCATTAGGGTCAGCGTCATAATCGTAGAGTTCCCGGCCACGTTCACCGTTGTTGCCCCACTCGGTATATCGGTATTGTCCGGTACGCATGGAGTAACCATCCACAAAAGTGTTATTCAATACTCTTACCAATTGGCTAAAGGCGGCTGCTTTCCATTGCCGTGTCGGTTCTTCTATAACAGGTACCATACTAATCCCTTCAACTTCTGTTGGAATAGGAAGTTGACAGGCATCACATAAGGTAGGATAGATATCAATCAGTTCAACCAAGGCATCTGTTGTAGTCCCTGTATGGATTTGTTCAGGCATACTGACTATCAACGGTGAGCGAACAGAATCTTCAAAAAGCGTGTTTTTTCTCCAGAGCCCATGTTCACCGAGATGAAAGCCGTGGTCCCCCCAGAAAAGGATGATCGTATTTTCGGTGAGGTTTAGCACATCCAATTGATCTAAGACACGTCCGACCAAGTCATCGATATAACTCACATTTGCAGCGTATGCTAGCGTCAATTCCAAAGTTTTTTCTTCAGAGAATGGCGGATAATCTGAAATATCTTGGTACGCCTTCATGCCTTTAGGATTAGAGGCTATACCGGGTGCATTTCTTGGGAGCCTTGAATCAACCGGCAGTTTGAAGTCCTGCATAGTGTATAAATCGAAGTATCTGCTTGGCGCATAGAAGGGCAGGTGTGGTTTGTTAAAGCCGACTGCAAGGAAAAATCGTTTGTCCTTAATCTCAGTTAGGACTTCTACAGCAGCGTTTGCAATTCTGACATCTTCAAGTTCATCATCATCAACATCAAGAGCCTGCCAAGAAGGAGATGTTGTTTTATTAACGTATCTCCAGGGTTCCCTCCAAATTGGTTCGCTCCAAGAGAGTTCGTCCCTCCATGCAGCATCGCCGTGTGCGTTTTTACCAACAGACCGAGTATGGTAGCCGTGGTCTTTGAAATGTTGGGGTAAGGTCACAACGCCTGGGAGTACCTCACGAAAATCTGTGGGGTTGTCATAGATGCCAGTCGTATCTGGGCGCAACCCCGTAAGCACCGAAACTCTGGAAGGATTGCACACTGGAAATTGACAATAGGCGCGGTTAAACAATGTACCCCGTTTGGCGAGTCTGTCAATATTTGGCGTGTGCATTTCTGAATGCCCATAGCATCCGAGCAAAGGTCGCAAATCATCTACCCCTATGAACAACACATTTTGTTGTGCCTCAGCACTCACTTGCAATTTAGGTAAGAGAGTTGTTGAAAGTGTGGCTGCGCCTGCTTTCAAACTCGTTGAAAGGAAGTCTCGCCGAGTCAGCTGTTGTGAGAGTGTCTTCTGTTGCTTCGACTTTTGCATTAACTGATTTCCTTATTTTTTAATCACCATTTTGCGTGATATTCTCATTTGTCCAACTTGAAGTGTATAAAAATAAACACCACTCGCAACAGGTTCACCAATAGCGTTACATCCATCCCAATACGCTGCCCGCGATTGTGTTCTATAGGTTCCAGCAGCTTGAAAACCCACTTTAAGTCGCTTAACAGATTCACCTTTTAGATTGGATATAGTGATAAGCACATCAGCTGCTTCCGCCAAATCGTAAGGGATCCACGTCTCAGGGTTAAACGGATTCGGATAGTTCGGTAGAAGTGTAGTTTTTTCTGGAGTGAAGTCACTAATCAGTCCTTCCAAGGCAGCAATACCGCGCCTAAAAACATTGGAACCATCATCCACTAAACGAGCATCTGCGATCCATTTATTCACGCGCTCAAAGTGTTTTGGCAAAACCTGATTTCCTGTTCCGGGTGCCGCCGGATTACTCGATTCACCAAGATGTACGGCAACGAGGAGTAAGTCAATGATATCAACATTACCATCTTTGTTTATATCGACTTTCGGATGTTCTGGATTGCCTATACCAAAACTATCTGATATTACCAAAAGGTCTTGGAGATTGACAATGCCATCGTTGTTTACATCCCACGGTAATTTTAGGGCGACAGGAATTTGCTCTTGACTATTAGGTAAAGCCGCTTGCCACCCGGCATGAAGCCGTTCGCTAAGCTGTTCTACAAGTTCAGCGTTTTCTGGCAGATTAGCAATGTTTATAGTTCCATCTGGGTCAGTGTGATAATCGTAAAGTTCTCTTGTTCTTCTCCCTTCCGTGTATCGATATCGTTCTGTGCGGATAGAGTGCGCAGGATTAACGTCAACTTGGCTAAAAGCAGCCGTTTTCCAAGAACGGGCTGGTTCTTCGATGACAGGGACCATACTTATGCCTTCAAGTTCTGACGGAATAGGCAATTGACACAGATCGCATAACGTTGGATAAATATCAACAAGCTCAACAAGAGCATTTGTTTCAACACCACGTAGAGACTGGCCAGGGACACTAACAATCAAAGGTGAACGGAGTGCAACCTCAAAAATGGTTCTCTTGGCAAATTTTCCATGCTCTCCAAGATGAAATCCATGGTCACCTGCCAAAACGATAACTGTATTTTCGGTGAGTCCAAGTGCATCCAGTTGATCTAAGACGCGTCCTACTTGTGCATCCATGTAACTTGTTGATGCTGCATAAGCCCGAATCAACCCTAACGCTTTTTCTTTTGAAATTGGCCCCCCTTCAGAAGGAATATCTGAATAGAATCTACCTTCATTTACAGGACTTATAATTATATCCGGAACATTTTCAGTGAATTGTGTGTCATACAATTCAAAATACTTTATCGGTGCGTTGAAGGGTAAGTGCGGTTTACGGAACCCGACAGCAAGCAAAAACTGTAAATCCTTAATTTCTTCTAACACTTCTACTGTGCGCTTTGCTGCTTTACCATCTCTGAGTTCATCATCGTCAACGTCAAGCGCTTGCCAAGAAAGATTAGTGTTTAAAGGCGTTCGTTGTGGCAACCACGCTGGAGTACTCCATAAAAGTTCATCGTCCAAAGCTGTCCGTTCATGTTCAATCTTACCAATAGCACGCGTATAATAACCATGGTTTTTGAAATGGTGTGGGAAAGTAACCACATCAGGCATTGCATCACGAAAAAATGTACGATTATTTAAAACACCATTTGTTTCTGGGCGCAACCCTGTCAGTATGGAAGCTCTTGATGGATTACAGACAGGGAATTGGCAATAAGCACGGTTGAAGAGTGTGCCTCGTTGGGCTAATCGGTCAATGTTGGGAGTGTGCATTTCAGTATGACCATAACACCCAAGCATCGGTCTCAGGTCATCAACCATAATAAACAACACGTTGTATTGCCCATCAGCATCAGCATGGCGTTTGGGAAAAAGTCCTGTTGTAAAGGCAGCTGCGCCAGCTTTCAAACTCGTTGAGAGGAAATCGCGCCGAGTAAATGGACGTTTCATGGATAGGTGTTCAGACGCTTGCAGAACTGACGTTTTCGGCATAATGTATAACGACTCCTAAGGAAATATTATGGCTATTTCTCCGGCTCTCACAGATGCTTTGAATAGGGTAAGGCGTTCTTCCTCACTTTTCTCAGGAAATTCAAACGATAACCGGAGATATTCAACGATTAGCACATCAAAGGTTCTGATATACTCAAAGTAAAACATTCCAAATGTATCCGCTTGTAGTTTCTCAACAAAGGCATCTTCAAGATTCTCAAGCCCTTCCAACAGTTCAGGATTTTCAAGATTCTCTTGGCGATATATATCCACTAAATCAACCCAAAGTCCCTTTCTAAAACCGAGTTCTTCTTTGAAGATGACCTCAGAGGCGGTGAATACAGTAGAAAAATCACCCGCTTCTTCTGCTTTTTGGTATGCCTCCGTTCGTCTTTCATTGACGCTTTCCATTGCCGCTTGCGCCATTTCTAAAGAATCCATTTCTAAAGAATCTTGTGGAGGCTTAACAATCTCCATGATTGGCTGCGTCATCTCTTGATCGCATCCCATCAGCAATACAGATACGCAAAGCACCAATGTAATCAACAATGTCAGTAGTCTCATCTTAACTCCTTTTCAAATAAACTATGAATTTATAGGGTTATTTAGGGCATAAAATAGAAAACTAAACAGCCCTATGCTTATCCTATTTTGACGGTTCACTCCTGTTAAAAAGCACACCTAACTATTATACCTTAATTTCCCCATTGTGTCATGGAAAATTGGGGCGATTTTCGGGTGAACATCAAACGGCTCTCTGGCGGGTACTGGATGCAGCGTCTGTAGAGCGTACTCACTGAATTTATTGTCCACCGACAGTTCGCAAAATTCGCACAACGCGGTGAGTGTCTCATCTGGTTTCGCTGTTAAATCCTCGAAACGGACGAGGTGAACACAATCAGATGCTGCTTGCATTAAACGTAGCCCCTCCTGCATGGTGAGTATCCATTCTACGGCTGCCCTATCAAGATGTCGCTCAAAACACTTAATCTCATCAGCGATTTCAGAAAAAACTGGGGCTGTTTTAACGAGTTGTTCGACTAAGAGTTGCCATTTTCGATCGTTGACACCCCACCAGTCGTGTTTTTCGCTATTGACTTCACCACCGAGCCGCTTTGACCAGTTAGCGATTGAATGGCACGTATCCCAACCGTTTCGCACGAGAAAAATAAACCGCGCATCGGGAAAGAGCGCGCGCACGAAATCTACCCTGAAGATAAGTTCCGGATATTTATCAACAAGACGTTCTGAACGGGTCGTTGTCAAATAAGCACCGAACATTTGAACAGCGCGTTGACGCATTTCGTCTGTTGCATCTTCGGCAGCGAGACGATACTTTGCGTCGGATTGACTGTAGTTTCCGATGATGTCTTCATGTGGATGAATGAGATGCCACACTGCCTTCGGTTCGTTGAGGTAGCCGACTTCTCTGTGCATGGAAAGTACGATGCCGAGTATCGTGGTGCCGCTGCGTCCGGTGCCTAAGATAAAGATAGGTTTCTCAACAGGTCTATATCTGCTGTTATTCGTAGAGACCGCCTTCAAAATAGAAAAAACGAGTGGATTGATCCAGCGGCCTTTTGTGGTTACAGGACGACCTTCAAAGAGGGCATAACTAATAAGGCGGGTTAGTGCTTTCATCGGGCGCGTTTTGATATAATTTGGATTAATCTGAGCAATCATAGGGAATAGTTTTCAGTTATCGGTTGCCAGTTACCCTCCTGTGGCGGTTGCTTTTCTGCTGACTGCCACAACATATCTCTTTAACTGATAACTGATAACTGATGACTGACAACTCCTCACAAACGTCTTTTTAGGGTTTCACGTATGTTTTTCACGCGGTCAAGATTAAAGAAAAATGCACCTGCTATTTTTACAGGGAACGTGAGTAGATGAAGTCCTAAACTCACGATATTAGGTTTTATGGATACAGGCGTATAGTTATGTTTCTTCATCAGGACCGCAGTTATAGTTTGGTTGAGGTAAATTTCAGCAGAACTGAGTTCACCGCCATTTGTGCCACTGTGCCAACTGTGTGCTCGATGCGGATTGATACCGAGTTGCTGAGGTCGATCCTCGGCGACGGAAGAGCCGACTTGCGGTACTTGGAGCATCTCATCGGTGTAAGTAATACCTACAAAATCACAGAGAGATTTGACTGTCGTTTCAGGGCATCTGAGAAGTTCCTCAAAGTAGACAGAAATAACTCGGTCATGCTTCGCAAATCCATCTGCTGCGTTAACAGCCGTCCGCCAGATATGGCTGATGGTTATCGGATGATAGTTCACCCAATCCCGAAGCATCTCTTTTATAGGCAGATCGCTTCCACCGAGGAATCGGCGTTTCCACTTCCTTTTCTGGGATAGTAGTACGTCACGCGGGTCCCGAATCATGTTAATAACCCGTGCCTCTGGGTAAAGTTCAAGGATATCCGTAATGTAAAAAACGTTACGTGGCGTTTGGTCGCAAGGGATAGTTCTATCGTTTTCAGCAGCCTCATGATAGAGAAAGGCTTCAAAGAGAGATGCTGATGTTCCAGGATATGTAGTTATACGCTCAAGAAACGCCTGTGCCTCCCCAAGGAACCGATGTGAGTCTCCATGTGTACGATACCCCTCGCGTTGAATACAGTGTAACTCGGCAGCGAGTTCTTCTGCCATTTTCTGACTCAATTCCGATGAAAATGGTGGCGCGCATAATTGACCAAAAAAGTGGAGCTCACCAAAGGTGTAAACACTTGGGTGTTTCCCTAATATACGTCCCATCATCGTTGTTCCACTGCGGCTATTCCCTACAACAAAAATCATCCTTTTAACTATCGGCCTCTGCTCACTGCTCCACTACGTTTCGCAGTGGTTTTTTGGTTAATTCCAATGGAAAGAGAAATATATCTAATTTTTAAGCCGCTACGGGCTGGGTAATCCAGCCCCTACTTCATTATTTTTACTATTCCGAAACTGTTTTTAGGGATAGCGAACTCCGTTGCCTTCCCAACCCATTCTTGGATACGGATTTCGATTTTACCGGAGCCCTCCATTTCGGCATTGCCACCGTTGGTTGCATTGAGTCTCTCATTGGCAACATAACGATAGGTGAGGCCGCCTTTGTAGTGTTTACCATCAATGAAAAGTTGCGGCGTGTGTTGCTCACTTGTGCGATTACTGATGAGGATAACAAGGTGCTTTGCCGCTTTGTCGCCAATGACTTGCGCCTGAATACCGGACATCTGTTTCCCCATGTACGCCATAGCCCCCATGAGAACGGGTTGGTTTTCGATTGAGAGATCAAACTGTGTATCCGCTTGCGCGAACGCTTCACCGATCAGTTGAAAAGTCGGATAGACAGCACGGCGAATCGTGTTTCCGAAGTCTGCCTCTGGTTCACCGCCATATTTCCAAAAGGTGTTCGGTGTTACAGGCGTTACCGGCGAAAACGCTGGAAATCCTTTGCCGGGACCGGTGATGACATGAAAGTTCGCTTGTGTAACGTTCGGCATCTTTAGCATTTTAAGAAAAAAATCACCCACATACATTGCATGGAGTTGTGTGTTTGCGACGCGATTGGCAGGATTAGCGATGTTCCACTCGGTGATCCACATCTCCTTATCGGGAAATAATTTTTCATAGTAATCAAGTGCTTCTGGGACCGCAAAGTGAATCCACCCCATCAGGTACCCTCGCATCTCTTCAATACTTTTTTTCTGGACGGCTTTGTAGGCGTAGACATGAACAGTATAGGCATCGAAGAAACCAGTATCGGCTGCGAGTCCTTGATCCCATTTACGTTGTTGTGTTTTTACCAACCAACCCTCTTTGTGGAATGCAATTGGTGTGGCACAGACAGATACCTTTATATCTCGGTTAACGGCTTTCATCGCCGTCGCGTGTGCTTTCGCTGCCGCTATGTAGGATTCAACAGTCGGGTATTTGTTGAGGTAATGTGGTAGATAGTACTCGTTACCGAGCTCCCAATGCTTAACGTCATACCCTTTATCTTTAGCATAACGCACCCATGCTGCACTTTCTTCCGGGCTGCCTGTCCATAAGTTCACAACGACAACAGGCGTTATGCTTAACAGGTCGCACAACTGCATAAAATCGTCGAAAAGAATTTTGCCGTTCCGCCGTTTTTGGAGTTTGACGTAATTTCCTTTATTTCGTTGATTCAGTTTTGGGTTCAGGGTTGATGTCATCTCCTCTTCAAAAAAGCCGCCGGGCTCCCAGTGATAGAAGTTTCCAACTGTGCCCCCCGGAAACCGCAAAGTCTGCGGAGCAAGTGCCTTCGTTAGTTCAACGAAATCAGCATCAAGGTAACCATAATCACCGCTTATCATGTTCGTGTTGAAGCCGTAAAGTGCTTGACGGAGGGGGTGTGCGTTGTGTGTGTTAATTTCTAAAGACAGGGCATCCGGTAACGGTTTTTCTTTTTCACACCCGATGTTCAGAAACAGTATTATTAAGACCGATGATAGTATAAAAAACTTTCGGCAAAACTTGTTAAAAACTTTAGGACTTACGCAATTTTCTGACAAGTACTTACATCCCTCACGCCGCTGGCGAGGTTTCAAATCTCGCCAGCAAAGGGAACTGCGTAAGCCTTGAACTTGATAAGCATTAGTAAATTGGAAACGTGTATCTACAATTAACATAAGCGTCAAAACTTCATAGCGTTATCTTCAAAGGTCTATAAGTTGGAAGCGACCTATCGCTTGCGAACATGAGCCCCGCGCAGAGCCAGAAATAGAAGCCGTAGCCCCGGAACTCAAGCGTTCGATTAAAAAAAAGCAGGAATACCGTAACAGCAACCAGACAGAGCATGATGATTGCAATCCGCTGTGTCAGGCGCGACGAAATCATATCTCGCGCCATAGTAAATGATCTACTAATGGACTGTTTGTAAAGTTTGAGAGCGGCACGAAAGAGTTGATAAAATATTAAAGCGAAAAAAACGAGTCCCAATACGCCATAGAAACAGAGGATCGCTACCCAATATACATCCTTGAACCCGTTCTTACTGAGAACTTTCAGAAGGAATGACCGCTTGCTCATATTCAGCCTTTCAATCGTAGTGTTCTGGTCTGCGCCATAGCCCAAGATCGGTTTGTTCACGAGAACCGTTGGGACATTCCCAATTAAGGCTCCGAGTCGTTGTTTTTGCGCGACACGCACGTAAGAACCGGAGAATACGCCTGTCACATTACCAACAAGACCAACCCTCGCCTTGCGTGGATTTATGTATTCAAGGTTGAACGGGTTTACGACTGCCAGTAAAAGGCCGAAGACCAACACAGTCGCACATGCTAACTGGAGTGTCTTTTTCCATCCGAAATGGAAATAATACCACGCGCCACCAGCGAGGAGTGCAGAAAAGGTCGCAGCGCGCGAATATGAACGTGCGATAAAGAAAAATAGCACCGCTGCACCGAGTAGATTCAGATACTCCAATCGTCGGATACGAGATAGATAGACGATGAGCACAAGAATCATAAAGACACCATAAATCACGGTATCCCCTAAAGTCCCGTAAATACTGCCAATTTCCCTGCCGAGTTCAAGCAGCCTATATTCTTTTGTAAACCCGCCGATGCTGAGTGTCGATTCTCGCGGTAGGAAGAAATCGAAAGCGGCGGCTCCGCCCACCCACTGAATAACCCCAGCGGCGAGTTGGAAGATCCCGACACCCAGAATTATGCGCAGAAGCGTTGTAATGCGTCTATCCGACAGCGAAGAGTTCGCGACAAGATAGAAAAGCACGATATACCGCGCAAAGGGTCGGATGTTATAAAGACTTCCTACCAAGGGGGACCCGTTTACCAATATTGAGAAAAGGACGACAGTATAAAACCCGATAATTGGTAAATCAATCGCTGTTTTGACGAAGGGGATGCCTCTATGAAGTTTATGGATGACGAGTTTCCCAAAAGCGATATAGATGAGAATTTCGCCGCAGAATCGTAAATAAGAGTAGGCAGCATCGCTAACAGGCAGAAACTTGAGTACAAACTCTTCAAAAGCGACGTATCCTGTCAAAAAGTAAATCATTTTCTATAGTTATCAGCAGTCAGCAATCAGCAATTAGAAGTTGTTCCTGTTTCACATCGTTTCACATCATCTGTTAACGGCTTTCTTTACGTGACACACTCTCTGACTGCTGAACGCTATCCCAAGACGAAAGGTCTCTGTCTAACAATTCAGATAATTGTTCGTTAAAGGGTTTAAAATATGTCATTTGCTGTTCGCGTGTCTCTGGATTGAGCAGTGGCGGGGTTGAATCCAAGTTTTTCTGAGGTTTGTCGTTCCAATGCAGAATGGTTTTCCTCAACTTGTAAGCGGTGGCATCTGGCACGAGTTTCCGAATGGCTCTTCTGATCGGGTTGTGAGATGCCAGAAATTGTGTAAACAGATAATTAAATCGTTCGGAATATGGCATAGTGGCTTGGTTATGCCTTTCATGGATGACGGTCTTGAAGTCAGTGCGAACACCGATATGCTCAAAAAGCTGCTCACAGACTGCTTGGGCATTTTCCTTCAGATCGTCCGTCAGAATGCAATGCACACGGTTTGAACCAAATTGGGTTATCAAATTTTTGACATGTGGATAATAGATACCGTTGTACTGATAGGCGCACTGTCGCCACTTAAACCAATCTTCGTTTAAGCGTGCTTCTTCAGCGGCAAGTGCCTCTTCATAGGTTTTGATGTTCTCCCACCCTCTCCGTCGAGCCCACCAATAGGCGGAGTACGCACGTGCCACCGGTTCCCGCAGCAGGACGACAAGGTGTATGTCAGTATTGTGTTCATAAATCCGCTGCATGATTTCTGGCGAATGCATCACCATCACATTTTTAGCGATAAGTTGTTTCTCCGCAATTTCACTGTCAGTCTGTTCTCCAGCAAAGTACTTGGCGAAAGCCCACTCATATCCACGTGTATATTCACGCGCTTGTAAGAAAAACGTCATCTCTGGCTGCGCATGCGTGTGGATATCCGGATGTTGTTCTAAGTAGCGGAGCAGCGAGGATGTTCCACATTTTTGCGCGCCTACAATCATGAGTTGGATTTTTGTAGAGGTTTCCATGGTAACGGTCTTCCAATCAATTCGGCAAGTGCATCAATATCGTGCTGGTAATAATCGGCTAAACGATGTTGCATTTCTTTTGACAACTGAATTTCTTTATCAGGCTGCGTGTTCAAGCGGAGATAGAGCGGTTCAATTGTCTGTCTAATCATACGCAATGGATTATGAATGATCGGTTTGTCATGGGTCCACCGTCGCAATCGAAATCGAAAGTCTCTATATTTCCGATGCAATTCGGAATTTCGCATTTTTTCGGTGCGATTTGTCACTTTAAAAGTGTAGTCGGCATAAAAATCGGCATCTATACCGGCGAAGTTGCATAAACTCGCCATGACCCTTACGGGTTGTGCCGCTAATTCCTCATAAAAGAGAATGTGGATGCGCGCTGGCCCGAATTGGTTAAAATAGCGTTTCAGATAGATAGCATAACATCCCTGTCGGAGTGTTTGCAAGTGCTGCGCTTCGTCGCTTCCGTTGCCGTTCAAGGCAGCGAATAATAATTCAACATAGGCATCAAAACTTAGCGTTTCTGGTAATTTACCAATCTGCTTTGCGAATCGATACCATGAAATCAACCTCGAAATCGGTTCACGTAGACTGAAGACTAATTTTGCATGTGGCAGGAACTCCGCGATTCTCACACACGCCTTTTCACAATATAGGTAGTCCGGCGTTGACTCCATCCGTAATTGCGTTTCATCGCAGTTAGGAAACAGAGAAACATACGCTTCAAGATCACCGTTA
Source organism: Candidatus Poribacteria bacterium (assembly GCA_965208735.1). Lineage (GTDB taxonomy): Bacteria > Poribacteria > WGA-4E > WGA-4E > WGA-3G > WGA-3G. Next base: position 282,004 of record CBDBPM010000002.1, on the reverse strand, counting down.
TATCGATATTTTGAAGGGAGCGGATAATCATTGCTGAGAAAGAACCGAGTTTCCTTATAGGTAGCGGCGCAAATAGCGGGATGGTCAGCCAGATAGCTAAACAGTGATGTTGTCGCTGCTTTTGTAGTGCCACCTACAATAAGATAATTGTAATCCGCAACATTCTTCATATTTTAATTATACGCCAAGCGTAAAGTGATACTATTTGTGACTTCACAATTTCTGTTTAAGGTCCGCAAACCTCCGTTGTCGGTTTGCTACCGGCATTACGATAAGTTTCTCCATGTTGGCTGCTTAATTAAAACCACGAGACCCGCGTCTTTCGAAGGAGGTACGTCAGGTTTACGACAGCAAGGAGTGCGGTGATTGATATGGACAGTGCGACACCGAGAATCCACCACGTTTCGATCAAGCCGTAAGCGATCAAAAAATTAAGAACAGCCATCGTCACCATATTTGCGAAAACAAGCCGGTACGCCTTTTGTGCGTAAAGCCCAGCGTTCAACACAGGTATCAGACATGAGAATAACATGCCAGTGCTGAGCCAAAAGAGGAGTTGTCCTATAAGTTCAATTGACGCATTATCAAAGTCGCCACGCCCATATAACAGCCAACTAATTTTTCCGTGGAATATCAATAAGAGCAGTGCCACTGGAAATCCGATGATTATAGCGGTGCGTGCGTTTAGCTTGAGGGTTTGTGCCAATTTTCGTTTGTCGTTTACCGCGTCGTCGGCTGCCATATCGGGCAAACCGGTTGTTGCAATGCTGATACCGATAAGTGTCTGTAACGCGGAGAAGATCTGGAAGGCAGATTTATAGAGTGTAACAACGCCTTCGCCAAGTTGCGAGACGAGATAAATCTCAACCAACAAACGGTTCGTGATTTGTCGGACCGCGAAACCAAGTGTCGGTAAGGTAACAGTACTTTTCAAAGCACGCAGCATATCCAGTGAGATTCTCGTAATCTCATACCGGTGCCCCGTCCGATATGCCCCAATACACAACCAACCAAAATATGCGATAAAGCCGCCTGTATAAGCGACTGCCACATAGTTTTCAAGATTTTGTGTATTCCATAGGAACAAAAATATAACAGCTGCGATACCCGCAGGTAGGGCATTTCGGAGTGCGACTGTTTTAAAATGCTGTTGACTGTTCAGGAACGCCCCGAGGACTGTGCTACCACACCCAAATATAATCAGTGGGGCACACAAGCGCAGCAGTGTCGTCCCTTTTTGAACATCAATCGTTGACTTCCGCAACAATCCACCTGCTATCCATGGTGCGAGCAGTTCAATTAGAACGAAAATCCCGAAGCCGACACCGATCAAAAAACACAGCAAGCTATTCGTGAAACGCCTGTATTCTGTGCGAGTCATCTCCTTTTCGCGTGTGATGAAGAGCGGCACCAGACTAAATTTAGCACCTTCTCGGACAATCGTATCAGCGACCAACACAATCGTCAATGCGGCAGTAAGTTCATCCGCTGTAACGGTAAAACCAAACCGTCTTGGAATCAAAATGGCACGGACGAGGAGACTCAACCCCATTCCAGCACAAGTAATTACCATTACCCAAAAAGTTTTGTGCTGCAGGAGTTTTTTGAGCATAACAATTACGAGTTAAGGATGGATAGACTTATTTCCAGCCATCGGGTAGATTTTTGCGAATCTCAATGTCAGTAAATTCGGTAGCAGGGCGTGGCCCAACCGATTTAGCCCACATTGCCATGCGACAAAGCCCGTCATCTAATGCAACTTGGGATGTCTTTCCGAAAACCTGCTGAAATCTCTCATGGGAACAATAGGCGTGTTTAACTTCTTCCCTGGCGTGAACATTAATGACAGGTACTTCCTTATCCATTGCTGTCATCACTAAATCTGCCAGCTGGTTCACGGAGACATGTTCATCTGAACCGACATTAAAAATGTGGCCCGATGCTTCGGGTATATCCACAGCACGGGCAATGTGTGGCGCGACATCTGCGATATGTGTGAAGGCGCGCGTCTGCTCTCCATCTCCAAAAATGCGCAACGGCTTATCTTGCATAATGTTATTCATGAAAATGCCGATAACGTTTCGATACTTGTCGCTGATATTCTGGAGTTCACCATAGACGTTGTGTGGACGGAAAATAGTATAATCCAAACCGAAGAGCCGTTTGGAGACAGCGAGTTCCTGTTCCACAGCATACTTCGCAATACCGTAAGAATCCTCCGGTATTGGGACGAGTTCTTCATGCATCGGGAGTTGGTTTTCCCCATAAACAGCGATAGAAGAAGTGAACACAAACCGCTTGACATTGTGGTTTATTGCTGCATTGATGAGGTTTACACTTCCAATGAGGTTGTTCTGATAGTTAAACCGTTTGATGAAATGGCTGAGCCCCTCCGCTGCATAAGCGGCGAGATGATAGATGTAGTCGAATTGGTATTGCTCACAAAGTTGATTTATCAACTGAACATCAAGGATACTTCCTTCAACAAAAGTTGTAGTGGGATTGAGGTTCTCTTGGAAGCCGCCGCTTAGATCGTCGAGTGCGACAACATCTGTATCACCACTACGAAGAAGTTCGTCAACGACGTGCGCGCCCATAAAGCCCGCGCCACCTGTGACTAATGCTTTTTTTTTCATATTTTTAATTATACGTCAAGCGTGAAATGACACCATTAGTGATTTCACAGTTTTGTTTAAGGTCCGCAAGCCTCCGTTGTCGACTTGCTTGTAGTATTGTATTATGCTCCTCTTTCTTCCACTTCTTGATTCATAAAACCATAGAAAAAAATAAAAAAATTGCGCTACCAATCCTGTTTGTGTAGAGTCACCTTGTATTTCTTCAACCTTTTCATAAAAGGCGCAAAAGTCTTTTGCCTTTATAGTTTTCGTCGTAATGCGTGCTAATGTTCCAATTAATTTAGGTTACTTCCGGATAGTCATTTTACCGGAAGCCGTGAATTCATCAGCAGTGAACGTATAGAAATAGATACCACTCGCCACAGATTCCCCCAACGCATTCCGACCATCCCAATAGGCAGCACGAGATTTGCTATGATACACACCCGCAGACAAGTGCCCGAAATTCAACGTCCGAACAAGCTTCCCATCCGTGGAATGGATGGAAATAATAACCTTCGCCGGTTTTGACAATTGATACGGTATCCACGTCTCTGGATTGAACGGATTCGGATAGTTCGCCAGCAGTGCTGTCTCCTTTGGTAGCACCTCTACGAGGGTTAGAGCCGCTAAAAGTTGCTCCAAAGTAGCAACCCCCTTTTGTAGGTTTGGCATCTCGACATCAAGTTGTTTCGCACGCTGAATCCATTGGGTCAGTTTATCGGCAGTGAGATTCGACGATTCAATCTCACTTTGACTGAGGGTTGGCGCGCCTGCTCCTGAACCCATCTCTACCGCAACTGTGAGCAAGTCTATCAGATCAACAACACCATCACTGTTGACATCTGGATAGATATTTATTTCTCCGAATGCCTCCAAGTCCTGATTGTGAAAATTTTCCGCAACTAAAGCGAGATCTGACACATCTACAACGCCATCGCGGTTCACATCCTCCAGCTTGTAGGTTGAAGGTGTTTGGTTGCTGTTATCATATTCTACAAAATTCTCCATTAATCCGACAAGTGGAGAGAAATCAGATATATGGTTACCGCTAAGATCTAATACTGTAAGGTTTACGAGACCTCCGAGTGCGGACACATCCGATATCTGGTTGTCGTGGAGATCCAGTATTGTTAAATTTGTCAAATTTCCGAGGGATGCCACATCCGATATCTCATTGCCATCAAGATCGAGTTCCATTAGGTTTACCAACCCAATGAGTGCGGAGACATCCGATAGCCTATTGTCGTCAAGATCCAGAAATGTCAGTTTTATTAAGTCCGTGAGCGGTGTCACATCTGATATCTGGTTGTTGTGAAGATCAAGGAACATTAGATTTCTTAAAACGCTGAGCGGAGATACATCTGATATCTGGTTGCCATCAAGATCCAGTTCCCTCAACCTCGTCAAAGCCGTCAGCGGAGACAGATCCGATATCTGGTTGCCATCAAGATCCAAATAAGTCAATCTTGTCAAACTTTTGAGGGGTGTCACATCCGATATTTCATTATCATCAAGATCCAGCCATGTTAGTCTTATCAAATCTTTAAGTGGTGATATATCTAATATTTCGTTGTCATCCAGATCCAACTGTATCAATTTTGTCAAATCTTTGAGTGCGGACACATCCGATATGGGGTTGTCATCAAGATCTAACCGTGTCAGGTTTATCATATTTTTAAGGGGCATCACATCCGACACCAGATTGTCCGAAACATCCAGAGTATGCAACTTTGTCAAGTTTTCAAGTGGAGAGAGGTCGGTTATTTGGTTGGTGTCAAGATCTAACCATTTCAGATTTATCATATTTCTAAGTAATGTCACCTCTGATAACTGGTTTTCTTCAAAATCCAAGTGTTCCAGTTTTGTCAAGTTTTTGAGGGGAGAGACATCAAATAGCTGGTTAATTCTGAGATAGAGTTGTACTAAATTCGTCAAATCTTTGAGTGGCGACACGTCCGATATTTCATTTTCGCGAAGATTCAGAATTGTCAGTTTTGTCAAATTTCTGAGTATGGATACTTCAGCCAGTCTATTGTGACCAAGATCTAAAGATGTCAGTTTTGTCAAATCTTTGAGTGGAGATGCGTCTGAAATCTTGTTCCAGAATAGATCAAGTTCTATCAAATTTGTCAAATTGCTGAGTGCGGATATATCGGATATCCGGTTTAATCTAAGATACAGATGGGTCAAGTTCGTCAAATCTTTAAGTGGGGATAAGTCCGAATCATGCCAGTTAAACCCAACATCAAGATATGTCAGTTTCGTCAGCTTTTTGAGTGGGGTTAAATCTATTATTCTATTACGGGCAAGATGTAACGCTCTCAAATTGATAGCAAATTCAAGACCTTTTAGATTTCGGATAGGAGTTTCCAACGCGTTACTCGTAGACTGACGGACCCATCTACTTGGCACATCTGGCACTGTTTCCGACAACGGTAAAAAGCGGTACGCACTTGCTTGAAGCACTTGTAAACTTGCCATATCTGCTTGCGTTATAGGATCACCTGATTTTTTTTCCAACGCCAATTCAAGAGCAACACGAAGAGTAGGGTCCGGAATATGAACAGTCTCTGCTGTTGCTATCTGGCGTGGCCCCCAAACAAACATGTACGCAGTGAGAATCAGACACACAATACAAGCACGTCTCATGTTTTGGACTGCGTGTTGTGTGCCGGTATATGTGAAAAGTCTCAAGAAATTATGCTCCTTACATTACATAGTTTAGTATTACTTGCGTATGAGCATTTTGCGCGTAGCCTTAAAATCATTTGCAGTGAATGTAATAAAATAGACACCACTTGCTACAGATTCACCCAACTCATTCCGCCCATCCCAATACGCTGCACGCGATTTATGTTTATATACACCTGCTGGCAATTGTCCCAATGCTAACAATCGAACGAGTTTCCCGTCCGCAGAATGAATTGAGACGTTAACGTTCGCTGGTTCTGCCAACTGATACGGTATCCATGTCTCAGGGTTGAATGGATTCGGGTAGTTTGGTAAGAGTGCCGTGGATCTTGGAAGCGCGTCTTGGGTACTAATAATCGCCAAAAGCTGCTCCAAGACATCTACCCCTTGCTGTAGATTTGGTTCTGCCAGATCAAGTTGTTTGGCAAGTCGAATCCACGCAGCGAGGTCTTTAGCAGTGAGATTATATTTTTCAATCTGATTTTCGCTAAGTGTTGGCGCAGCGGCAGCACCATCTATTTCCGAAGCAGCAATCAGTAAATCTATCAAATTGACGAGTCCATCGCCATTGACATCCGGATAGATGTTCATTTCTGCCAGAGCCTCCAAATCAGGATCGGTAAAGTTGGATGCGATTGCAACAAGGTCCGCAATATTTACAGTGCCATCTCGGTTTACATCTGCAAAACTGAAAGGAGGTGCTGTTTGATTGTTGAAATTGTATCTTATCAGATTATCTATTAATTCGGTGATTGGAGAGAAATCCGAGATGTGATTATCGCTCAGATCCAACACTGTCAGATTTGTCAAGTTTTTGAGGGGTGCCACATCTGATATTCGATTGTTATCAAGATATAACTTTGTCAGATTTGTCAGACCTTTGAGTACAGTCAGATCCAATATGGTATTGTGATCAAGTTCCAGTTTTCCCAGTTTAGTCATATTTTTCAGTGATGTAGCATCCGATATCCTGTTGTTGTGGAGATCCAGATATATCAGATTTGTCATATCTTTGAGGGCGGATATATCCGATATTTCGTTGCTGTCGAGATCTAACCCTGTTAGTTTTGTCAAGTTTTTGAGGGATGTCACATCTGATATCCGATTGCTGGAAATATCCAGATCCCTCATATCTGTCATATCTTTGACAGGTGTTGCATCTGTTATCTGGTTGTCGTCAAGATCCAGAACTTTCAATTTTCTTAAGTTTTTGAGCGGAGATATATCCGATAGTCTGTAGTTCAAGCCACTATTCAAGTATTCCAAATTTGTCATATCTTTGATAGATGACAAATCCGATATCTTATTATCTCTAAGAAAGATATATGTTAGTTTTGTTAAATCTTTGAGAGGTGATAAATCCGATATTTTATTACTTTTAAGAGATAGATGGGTCAATTTTGTTAAATCTTTGAGAGGTGATAAATCCGATATCTGGTTGTCGTCAAGATCCAGTTCGATTAGTTCTGTCAAATTATTGAAAGCAGAAATATCCAATATCTGGTTGTTTATGAGAGAGAGGTGCGTCAGATTTGTTAAGTTTTTGAGAGGTGTTATATCCGATATTCGATTCATTCCAAGAGAGAGGCGTGTTAAGTTTATTAAACCTTTAAGGGATGCTACATCCGATATCTGGTTACGGCCAAGTTCCAACTTTATCAGATTCGTAGCAAACTCAAGACCTGTTAGATCTTTGATGTTGGATACAAACCTATTATCGGTAGATTCGCATATCCACCGTTCCGCGACTGGAGTCCACCATCCTTTTTCCGACAGCGTCAAATAGCGGCATCCGTTGACGTGAAGGGATTCCAAACTCTCCATGTCAGACTGGGTGATATTCGCACCTGCTTCTTTGCCGAGTGCTGATTCAAGAACCGCGCGAAGATTGGGGTCAGGAATATGGACACTCTCTGCAGTCGCTGGACGATGCAGTACCAAAAAGAGAAGACACGCAGTGAAAATCAGGTTAAGGACAAATGTAACCCTCAAGTTATAACATAAGAACCGTGTGCCAGTATATGTGAAAAGGGGCAAGAGAGGTACTCCTTAGTTTCTACCCGACCTTCATCTTTGAGAGATCTCACGGAGTCAAGTATCATTGGATATTACTTCTGGATGAGCATTTTACTCGTAGCTGTGAAATCACCAGCAGTGAGCGTATAGAAATAGATTCCACTTGCTACAGATTCACCAAACGCATTCCGACCGTCCCAATAGGCAGCCCGGGTTTTGGTGTCGTAAATGCCAGCAGGCAATTGTCCGAACTCCAACTTGCGAATAAGTTTACCATCCACAGAATGGATGGTGATATTAACATCCGCAGATTTTGCCAACTGATATGGTATCCATGTTTCAGGATTGAACGGATTCGGATAGTTCGCCAGGAGTGCGGTCTGTTTCGGGAGTCCCTCTGCAAGACTGAGAAGTGCTAAAAGCTGCTCTAAGACAGCAATCCCTCTTAGCGTCTGCGGATCGCGGGTATCAAGCTGGTTAGCGAGATGGATCCACTGCTTGAGATTTTCGACAGTGAGATTAACTGTTTCAACGGGAGTTCCGCTGAGCGTTGGGGAAGCAGCTGCCCCTATTTCCGCAGCAATGGCGACCAAGTCCCTTATATCAACAACGCCATCACTATTAACATCGGGATAGATATTCATCTGTGCAAGTGCAGCCAAATCGGGGTCGTCAAAGTTAGATGCCACTAAAACAAGATCTAAAATATTTACGACCCCATCACGGTTGACATCAGCTGGTTTGTGAGATGGTATTGTTTGGTTGCTGTTATCATATTCTACCAGATTTTCTATTAACCCAGCGATCGGCGAGAAATCTGATATCTGGTTATCGCTGAGATCTAACACCAGCAGGTTCACCAAACTACCGAGCGCAGACACATCAGATATTTTATTATCATGAAGATCAAGGAACGTCAAGTTTATCAAATCTTTAAGGGGTGTCACATCTGATACCTGATTGCCATCAAGATCCAGTTCTGTTAATTCCGTCATATTCTTCAGTGGAGATATATCTGATATCTGATTATCATCAAGGTCTAACACTGTCAGGTTTACCAAATCGCTGAGTGGAGATACATCCGGTATCTCGTTGTCGTGAAGATCAAGGAGCATTAGACTTATCAACGTCTTGAGCGGAGACACATCTGAGATTTCATTGCCATCAAGATCCAATTCCCTTAATTTTGTCAAACCCACCAGAGGAGACACATCTGAGATTCCGTTGCCATCAAGATCCAGGTATGTTAGATTTGTCAACCCGCTAAGTGGTGATATATCTGATATTTGATTGTCGTCAATATCTAACCATCTGAGTCTTATCAAATTTCTGAGAGGTGATACATCTAATATTTCATTGTCATCCATATCCAAAAATGTGAGGTTTGTCAAATTTCCGAGTGGCGATATATCGGATAAAGGGTTGTCGTCAAGGTCCAAGCGTCCGAGCCTTGTCAGGTTCCTAAGTGGTGTCACATCCGAAATTTCGTTGTCGGAAACATCCATGCGTGTCATTTTTGTCAAATTTCTGAGTGGCGATATATCGGATATTGCGTTGCTGTCAATATCAAGAAATACTAAGTTTATCAAGTTTTCGAGGGGAGATACATCCGATATCTGATTGGATTGAAGATCTAATGCCCTCAGATTTGTCAAGTTTTCGAGCGGAGACACATCTAATACCTGGTTATCTCTAAGACTTAGGTGGGTTAAGTTCGTCAAATTCTCAAGTGGAGACACATCCGATAACTTGTTGAAGCGAAAAGCTAGGAATATTAGGTTTGTCAAATTTCTGAGGGGTGCTATATCAGAAAGTCGATTGAGGTGAAGGTCCAGATCAACGAGTTTTGTTAAACCACTGAGAGCGGACACATCCGATATGCGATTACCTCGAAGATTTAAGAACGTTAAGTTTGTCAAATTCTTGAGCGGTGTCAGGTCCGATATCCGCAGGTTCATACCAAGATCTAAGTATGTCAATTTTGTTAAATTTTCGAGCGCGGATACATCCGATATCTGATTACGCCCCAGATGCAGCTCAGTCAAATTGATAGCGAATTCAAGACCTGTCAGATCTTCAATGGCTGCCCCATACGTATCATAGATTGGTAAACATGTCCACCGCGTTGGCACCCCCCAATTTCCTGTATCCTGCAGTTTCACAAAGCGGCATTTACTAGCTTGAAGTGCTTTCAAACTCGCCATATCTGCCTGAGTGATGTCTTCACCCGCCGCTTTACCCAATGCTACCTCAATAACAGTGCGAAGACTGGGGTCCGGAATATGGACGGTCTGAGCAGTTGCGATTTGGAGATGTCCGAAAAAGAACATACTGGTGGTAAAAATCAGAATGATGACTTGGGTAAGTCTGTGATTTCGTGGTTTAGACGCAACGTGCGTTGATGCGGTATATGCGAAAAATCTCAAGAAATTTAAACTCCTCTGTTTGAATTAACAAACATCGCTGCCTGAGATGAGAACGGTCCCCCCAATTGTTATATAAATTTTAGATGCCGCGAGAATTATAATAGTGCATTTATTTTTCATCGGAATGGGTCATAAATCACCCATCTACAACTCACGCGGTTATCTATTACTTTGGTAGATTATTGTGCCATGTTTTGCGCCTCAGGAGTTGCCTGTACAATTTGAAAATCACCGGTACCATCAGGCAAGCGTCCCAAAGCAACATCTGTCTCCTGCTCCGCAAATGTAACGCTATCCAGCACTTGATTGCCATTTGCATCGGTATCCACGAACAGGGCAACTTCCCCACCTTTAGACAGTTTGAAATCAGCATGCAGCCCTTCTGAATCATCTATGTCTTCATCTAACCAGACAATCAAATATCCATTCGCTGGAATTTCGGTGTTTTCAGGAAATGCCCACTTTGTAGGTTCATCTTCTTTGTCAGAAAGATACATTCCAGTGAGCAGCACAGCCGTATCAGTGCGGTTGTACAACTCAAGCCAATCGTCATAGTCTCCTTGCGGGTCAGTGATGGTATTGTCGTTATCTGCCATCAACTCGTTTATAACGACGGAGGGCCCTGTCATCATGTCAGTGGCATCCGTCATGTCAGTGGCATCCATCATGTCAGTGGCATCCGTCATATCAGTGGCATCCGTGGTCTCTTCACTTGGCATCATTGGTCCTGCCATTTGCTGTGCCCGTTCGCAAGACACAAAAGTAATGCAACTCATCAAAATAGCAACCAGACATATTTGAAATTTTAACATAGTTAATGTCCTTTACTTTACATTGTAAATTAAAAAGTTAATGAAGGGTTCAATATCTGTTCTAAGATTCTAAAGCGATAATTTTTGTACACTTTAGGGTATAGCCTTCAGTATAGAACTTTACGTAAAAAATTATACCATATTTTGTCTCAATTTTCAAAAAATTCTGTGCTTATTAGCAATTTCACTAAGCATTAGCGTTTACAAAAATTGTTGATAGACATTCATAATCTTTTCATAGTGAATATCGGCGTTAAACTCTGTTTCCATCTTGCGGCGACCAGTGCGTCCCATCTCTACTGCCTCGTTTCTGTGTTCAAACATCCACAAGAGACGTTCTTGCAGTGCTTCTTGCCCACCTGATGGCACAAGAAATCCATCAACACCATCCACGATAAGTTCTGGAATACCGCCAATATCGGCACCGATGACGGGTTTCCCGTAAGCATAGGATTCTAAAACAGACATCGGACAGTTTTCATACCATTCGGAGGGTAAGACTGTACAGACACTATTAAGGATTAGTTCACGGAGTTCATCGCCCTGTTTAAAGCCGAGGAGGTGGATATGTTCAGATCCGTTTTGTTCAACGATGCGCTGGACTTCCGGCATCGCTTCGCCATCGCCGACGATATAGAGCGGCACCTGCTTCAGAGGTGCGGCAGCCTCTATGAGCGTCAAAATCCCTTTACTCTGATGTACCCTGCCGAAGTAGAGCACATATTCTCCAACCGAGAAATTCGGCGTGATGTCCGACACATCAACAAAATTGTGAACGGTCGAGATTTTATTTTTGGGGATACCGTGTGAGATCATTTTTTTTCGGAGGAAATGAGAGACAGAGATGAAATGGTCAAATTTCTCAACGGCACCGAGCATCTTAGAGACATAAGACTCAGTAACACTCAACGCCGTGCGAGCGAGTGATCCTCTATTGCACCGTTTTGGGAGTGCGCGCCAAAAATGTTTGCCTGCACATGCCTCGCAAATCTCATCGTTTGAGAGATAATTATAGACCGGACACGTCAACTTATACTCATGTAATGTCTGAATGAGCGGGATGCCCGCTTCCTTGAGTCCACCTAAAATTGAGGCAGTCAGTTTTCCGTAGTAGATGTGAAAATGTGCAAGGTCAATGTCCGTATCATTTAACAACTGTCGAATTGATTTAACAGCATCGCGAGAATATAAAAAGCGGAGCAAGTCGCCTGCCCCTGGATGCTCGAAATCTGCGCCACGTGGGAAATAGCGCTCCCATTCAGACGGTTCGTTCTTAGGGCTTGCGGCTGTAAATGGTATAACTTGGTGCCCATGCTTTTGTAGCAGTTCGGCGAGCGTAAAAAAGTACCGATCAGAACCGCCGCGGATATAGTGGTTTTGTGATACATTCAGAATAGTGTGCATTCTGTTATAGCCAATAATGTTGATTTGGTTTTTAGATACGGGACGGATAACCTCTCAGAAATCACGGAAAACACGTCCAATATGCCAATACCATAGCATTCCGCGCATAAAATGTCAAGCGACAAGTTATCTCGGCGGCACTCTATAGTATAAAGAATCTACCCATTTACCCAATCGTTGCGGTATTGTTGTGAGTTGGGCGCGGAAAAGAGCGAATCCAGCATCATCGGCAATCGGAATAGTTTTCAGTTGATAGGGTGCAGTCTCCAGCGTATTCCAGCCTATAACCGTCGTGCGCGCCGATCGGAACCCTGCTGTTTTCACAATCTCAATTTCGCGTTCAGTATAATCGCCGTTGGGATAACTGAAATGGGAGCATTCAACCCCCAAAAGCTTCTCTAAATCCACCTTGCTCCCAAGAATTTCCTGGCTACATTCGGTTTCTGTGCAGTGCGGCAGAATCGGATGGAACTGTGTATGCGGCTGAAAGTCAACATCCTCTCCCATCTCTTCCATTTCAGTGATATTCAGTGCCTGCCTGTTTGGATAAACCTTTTCAGGTTCAAAGTCAGCAGTATGCTTGAGGTTCACTAACCTTTCTACATTCGGCAGTCTTTTGAGTTTTTCCCTTTCCGTTTTGGACTGTCCTTCTATTTTGAACCAGAAATGCCGATGCGTATTGATAATCTGTGTACAGACAAAGAGTGTCGGACGAATACGGTACTGCTTAAAAAGGGGCAAAAGTTCGATATTACCGGCGTGACCGTCGTCGATTGTAATTACAACACTCTTTGCCGGAATCCGTGAAAAATCCTTCTGGTAGATAGCAGCAACTAAAGTATCCAGTGAGATAACCGTCCAATGGCGCGAAAGATAAGCGATATGTTTCGCGAAAACCGTCGGTTTCGGGTCGTGATACATGAGGATAGCGACCCGATTCCGGCAGAGGAATTCCCGAATGAGAATGTGTACGCCTGACAGACAGATGAGGGTTGCCACCATATTTTTCAGAAAATCACGCATCAGTTAGATTCCCCACTATCGCGTAGAATCCAAGGGTGTTAGCAGGTCTTAAACTCACATCTTTTAAACATGATTATTTCGCCAATTCAGTGAGAAGTGTTGTATATGGAAAACCCGCATCGGCAATTCGGGCATCGGCAAAGGGTTCATAAGTGACCGTGCCTATCTGTTTAGCGATTAGCCCGGGATCACCACCATCTATAATGACCTTGATTATTTCAACAGGATCTGTACTTCCCCACCAATTATTGGCTACAATAAGGTCAAACTTCACATTCAAACGGAGCGCGAAGACATTTGCATTCAGGTTGTTGTGTTGCATAGTAGACTGAACATTTTCACAGAAGATACCGGTTTCATTTTTAGCAATATTGTTCTTCTCAATGCGCGGAAGTGTTTGTCGCCCAATGGTGCTAATCCCGATATTATTGTCAACAATATCGTTATACCGAACGTGTGCATCGCTACCATCTAAAGCGATAGCGGTTTCATTCAGGCGGAACGTGCATTCTGCTATCGTCGGTGATGTTGTTTTGACATCCAAAGCGATTGTGGCATACTCTATAACTGTGCCTCTGATAAAACTTTCCAAACCGTGTGTATGGTCGAAGAAGATACCGTTCCAATCACCGGAGGCAGGTCCGATATTGTCAGATGTAAGATGTACGAGTTGGGTTACCTGCTCTTCCGCTAAAGGTGTCCCAATCTTTAGGATACCCTTTACGGTAACGAGGGCGTTTCGTCCAAATTTAACGGTGGTGCCGGGTGGAATGTTGAGGGTTATATCTCGCGGAATTTCCAACGTATTATTTACAATGTACGTCTTCTCAGGTTCCCACGTTTCATCTTCGGTCAGTCGATAGTTTTCAAGTACGACCTCAGCGTTATTTTCGGGTGTGACAGGATTGGAAGTCTCTCGCGTCGTACACCCCGTACCTACTACTAAACTAAGGCAAAAAATTAATAGACAATATATGAATCGAATTTCCATTTTTTGTATATGTTGTTCCAATACAGTCCGTATTTTGTAGGATTTGTTGCAATCCTCGAAGATTTTCATCAAAAAACTTCAGAGTCTTGGATCAACCGCCTCACTTTCGAGTGCGAGTATTCCAAAAATACATTCATGAACATGTGACAACGGTTCTCGTTGAACAAAACGCTCAAGTGCCTCAACCCCCAATGCAAACTCTCGAAGCGCGAGGGAACGCTTGTGAGAAAGCCCTCGGGACCGGAGACGTTCTAAGTTTTGAGGCAACGTATATTCAGGTCCATAGATGATCCGCAGGTATTCACGACCTCGGCACTTCACGGCGGGTTGGGCCAAGCCTCGCTTGCCTTGAACGATAAAATCGAGAGGTTTGATGACTGTGCCTTCCCCACCATGTCCGGTGAGTTCTTCCCATCGATGGATCGCTTCAGTTTGGCTTGTATCGTCAGTCAGATCAGCCCTCCCGTAGGAAGTTGCGAACAACAGATCGTCCTCAGAACTTTGGCAGAGTTTGCTAAGCGTTTCCATGTGCCACAGATGGTCTTTGTCGAAGTACACCGCACCTTCCGTTGCGAGTAGGTGGAACGGTGCTAATTTCAGGTCTGCAATAGATTGGACACGCCAACAGTATTGCTGATAAGCCTTGACATATTCGGTCACTGCCGCTGCGCGTTGCCGATAGTTATCCAATATAGGATTTACATCAATGCCTTGCTCGGCAGCAGTTTCCAAGGCGGCAACTGCTTCTCCCAAAGCGACACGCGCCGAGGTACCTACTGGCGCGTATTGTTGCCGTAACAATTCCTGCGCCTTAACCGACCAAGGCATCAACTCACAATCGAGGCAGATCCAATCTGTATTGAAGGTCTCCCAATAATCGGCTTTGTCCATTGCCGTTTTCACCTGTTCCAACAGTTCGGCTTCAATTGCGGTATCGTCAAAGAAGCGTCTACCTGTCCGTGTATAACAGATGCCGAGGGTGTCGTCCGTAACGCCAAATCGCTTTTTTGTAGTTTCTGGATCCCGGCAAACGATGACGATAGCACGCGACCCCATATGTTTTTCTTCCCAGACGACATTGGATACACCCTGTTTGCGATAATAAGTGAACGCTTCTGCCGGATGTTCAAGTAAACCGGGGCTGTTTGTTGTTTCAGTCGGAGACATTGTCGGTGGAAGATATATAAGCCATTTCGGATCTACAGCAAAACGACTCATCACTTCCAATGCGTTTATTGTATTCTCTTCACGGATTGTCACGCTGTGATGTAACCGCGTGCTGATAACGCGTTTTCCGAGTACATCATCAATGTTTAGAATATCGTCATACGCGTGTGTTTTGGCAGCAGATCGTTCGTCCGTTTCATCAAGAAGCGGTTTGATCGGTTGATAATACGTCTGGTGTGCGGGAACAGATACGAGTTCTTTTTCAGGGTATCGTAGTGCCGTGAGTTTGCCGCCGAAAACACATCCTGTATCAATGTTGATTGTGCGGTTTATCCATTGCGCTTCGGCGACTGGCGTGTGCCCATAAACGACCATTGCAGTACCGCGATACTCGTCAGCCCAATTGAGCCGAATCGGTAAGCCAAACTCATCGGTTTCTCCTGTGCTTTCGCCATAGAGCGCGAATTCACGGACGTGTCCGGATGCCCTGCCTTGTAATTCTGCCTTCATTCCAGCATGCGCAACGACCAGATCTCCGTTATCAAGGACGTAGTGGCTCACCAAACTATCTAAGAATTCTGCGACTTCTGTCTTGAATTCGGTTGATTCTTGCTCCAATTGCGCGAGTGATTCAGCCAACCCGTGTGTCGGCTTCACGTTTCTGCCGCGAAGCGCACGCACCAGTTTTACATCGTGATTCCCCGGCACACAGATCGCTGCGTCAGCCTTTTGCATCTGCATGACCAAACGTAACACTTCGGCGACCTTTGGACCCCGGTCAACAAAATCCCCGACGAAGACGGCTTTCCTGCCATGTGGTGGCTCAACGACGGTGTTACCGTCGGGCTGCGTTGAGATGGTATAACCGAGTGCTTTGAACAATTCAACAAGTTCATCGAAACAGCCGTGAATATCACCAATGATGTCAAACGGTCCGTGTTCGTCCGTGCGGTTCGTCCATAACGGTTGGCGTTCTATACGAACAGCTTCAACGGCTTCGGGTGTGGACATTACATAGAGGAAGTTCCGAAAACCTTCGCGTTTGAGATTTCGTAGTGAGCGGCGGAGTTGTTGGCTCTGCTGGCGGACGACATGCGGTTTAAAATTGCGGTCAGGACGTGCTTCGTTTCTTTCCTGGCAGAGTTTCACAGGCATATTAAACACAATGGCAGCGGTTAAGTAATGGTATTTGCGCGCCAGTGTAACCAAAGATTTCCGTGCCTCCGCTTGGACATTCGTTGCGTCAATAACCGTCAATTTTCCAGCGGCGAGTCGTTTTGCGGCGATGAAATGTAGCACCTCAAACGCATCGTTCGTTGCGGTTTGGTCGGTCTCATCGTCTGAGACAAGCCCACGGCAGAAATCCGATGAAAGGATTTCGGTCAGCTTAAAATGCTTATGTGCAAAGGTGGACTTGCCTGAACCGGAGGGTCCAATGAGGAGGATCAGCGAAGGTTCAGGAATCCTAATAAGCATTCTCAGCACCTTCACTCTCTGTTTTTACCGCCATAAACACCTGTTTTCTCATGTTATCCGTTCCTCAGAATCTTCGCGGGTAAAGATCGCCATCTGTGTCGGAGAGCCAACATCCTCAGCCTCCGGTCCGATCGGGTGAAATACAACAGTGTAACCGAAGCGTTTGGTAACACCTGCTGCCCAAGACTGAAATTCGTCGCGTGTCCACTCGAAACGGTGGTCTTTGTGCCGAAAATTCCCTGCCTGTAGATTCTCAAATTTAACGTTGTATTCTATGTTTGGTGTTGTCACCACGACTGTCTCTGGACAGGCAAACTCGAAAAGAATCCGCTCAAACGCCGCGAGTCTCGGTAAATCTAAGTGTTCAATGACTTCCACCACCGCGGCAGCATCGTATCCAGTTAAGCGTTTATCTCTATATCCGAGCGATCCTTGGAACAAGTGGAGCCGTTCCTTCTGTTTCTCCGGTAACCGGTCATGATGAAGGCGTTCTTGTGCGATCTTCAGTGCGCGATGCGAAACGTCCATGCCGACGATCTCTTCAAACTGCTTTTCAGCTAACAATTTACGGAGAAGTTTCCCTTCGCCACACCCCAAATCAAGAACGCGTCTCGCGCCAGACTGCTTGAGCACCTCAGTCACCTTAGTCAAACGGAGTTCGTTCAGACCGAGCCGTTCTTCAACTTGTGCCTCTTTTTCTACTTGAACCGTCTCGTCAATTTCTTGGGCATCTTCTTCGCGCAATTGGGCGAGTGCCTCACGTGTAAGGTGTCGTTGATGTTTCAAGTAGCGGCGGGCAATGGATTCTTGTTCTGGATGCTCAACGAGCCAATCCTCACCATGCTTTAAGAGTTTTTCGATCTCTGCATCACCGACCCAGTAGTGTTTCTCGTCGTCAAGCACAGGCATCAAAACGTAGAGGTGCGTGAGGAGTTCGCTTAAGCAACAGGTGTTTTCGAGCGTTACTGTAAAATAACGACTTTCACCCCAATCTGGGAATTGTGGGTCTAATTCGTGTTGTTCCCCAGTTACTGTATAACCGAGCGGCTCGAAAAGTCGTCGCAGTAATTTCTCTCCGCCGCGACAGGGTAAGATGGATAATTGTGCTTTTAAAGGGATCGCAGTCTCTACCAGTTGTGGACGATCTTTGCACTTGCCAGATAACGCACTCCCAAATACCCGCGCGATTGCCACGCTCAAGAACGACGAAGCAACGTACGGACGGTCGCTAACATATTGTGCCAATGCGAAATTTTCTGCGAATTGCCCGTGCGGACGACGGACAAGTCCCACTGGATCGACATCAAGCAGTAGTGCTGCGGTGCATTTTTCGGTGCGTGCCTCTGGATAGAAGACGTGTGCTTGCCCAAAGGCGAGTTCAAAGGATTGCATTCGCGCAGGGTGTTTATGTAACAGATAACCGAGGTCTGTTGCGGGAGAATATGTGGTTGATATTGTCAATAGCATAGCAATTAGCGGTCAGCCATCAGCAAGATTCCCTTGTGTAGCAATCGGTGGTTGTTCTGACAGTAAAGAGACCTTGAAGGTGGAATTAAGAACCCTGCCAGCAGTGTTTGGTAAATTGTGACGTGCAGATACCAAGTGACACGCCGGAATGTGACGTAATTTTCGTTTTTTTCTCGGACTAAGACTTATCCACTCTATTTGGTTTTTGCTGGGTGTTTTATCTTGTGTCTTAAAAGATACCAAAAACAGGGTTTTTGCGCCGAAAAGATACCATATGGTATCTTTTTTTGTTTTTTGGTAATTTTCGGATTTGTGCCTTAAACCCAGTCATTGTATGGGTTTCCGAGCGTTTTTTGTATCATCTCTCGCTGCGAAAAAAGATACCAAGGAAATGTAATATTGGGGTTGCTGCGGATTTTATGCAAGATATTTTCAAACTTATTTTGAGTATAGTATAATTATACTGTTTTTTCGCGCGAGTGTCAAGTCTTTTTTAGAGGCAGGCAGTTATTAGTTGTCAGTAGGACAAATTTATTTAAGAAGGTTTTCGCGGAGGATCCGATGCGGTTAGGAATGCAGATCGCATTTGGGTGCGTACACCGCAAAACCACATCTACCGGCCGGGGATATTCAGCGTTCCAAAATCGGGGTTACAAACCCCTCCCAGAAAAAAAGAACATCTAATGCCAAAACTGTACACATCCATAGCACAGCAAAATTTGTTTTAAACCCTAAAAAGCAGTATAATAGAACCAATCTTTCTTGTTCAGCATACTGCACGAAAAAATACGATTAAAACCATCCTCGGAGAATATTGCAAAATGGCAGATTCTGATTCTCTTTCATATACACCGGCATATCCGGGTCCGAATAATGATGTGCTTGAAGCACAGGCACGCGTTTGCACAGGACCGCATCAGACACGTCCGCTGGGTGTAAACCCCTCGGATTTTCCGCAACCGGCACCGATTCTTGAAATAGTTTTAAAATCGATAACGGGTGAACTCCCAACATCGGATGCTGCATCGGCGGCACAGATGGGTGCGTTCTTTGCGGCGATGACACTCCGCGCCTATTTCCCAGAAGCGACACAGTGGAGTCCAGCAGAAGCAGCAGCGTTTCGTAAATACCGCTCGGCATTGACGGAACAACTTCCACCGGAACTTCAATATATCATGAACCCAGAACACGGTTATGTCCCCGCAAACGCGACAGAGGCAGTTGTCGCGAAGGCGTTGGAAAAGATCTTACGGGCAAAACATTTAAGTTACGCCGAAACACGTGAGATGTGCGAAGCAATCCTCAGCGACACTGTCAACCCCGCGCTCAAAGGTGCCGCACTTATCGGGCAACGGATGAACCGTGAGACATACCAAGAGGTTCGAGGCTATCTTGATGCGTTCTTCGGACCGGAAGCGGTTCAGCCAATCGATGTTGCGGCGTTAACACATTTCGGGCAACCTTACGATGGCGCGACGCGCTATTTTCGTCCAACGCTGTTTGTGGCAGCGGTGCGCGCCGCGCTCGGTGAGGCTTCGCTCCTCCATAGCGTGGACGCAATGCCGCCGAAAAATGGTGTGACAGAGGAGACACTCTTGAAGGCACTCGGTGCTAATACACAACTCTCGCTTTCACAGACCGCCTCACTGATTACAGAGACATCGGTAGGGTTTGGATATATTAGCCAGCGTGAGTATTGTCGCGCCGCATACGATCTGCGTGAATTGCGGGTGCATATCAAGAAACGTCCGCCTTGGGCAGCGACGGAAAAGGCACAGCAGTTCTTTTCGGCGCGGGAGTCGAATTATATGGTACTCGGTTATTACCATATCGGTTATGAAAAACCGCTGCTGCAATTGGCGTGGGAACGTGGTTGTGATGCAGCGGTTGCTATCAAGGGTGAGGAAGGCACAAGCCACTATGCGCTGCGTCTCGGAAAACCTTCTACACCCGCTCCCGCGAGAAATGAAAACGCCAGGTTGGCAGTCAACTATTCGCAAGGGTTTCGGCGTGTGGATGATGTGCGCGAAGACTTTGCGATGGATATAGATCCAGCATCTTATGGATTTGACTATACGCGGAGTCCGCGCCCAGAGGTAGCGAGTGCAGAAGCGTTTGTGGAATTAGGCGTGGCGGCTCTATCCGGCGAAAAAGGACATATCTACGATAGGATTCTGCTGAACACGGCGATGGTAGATTATCTGTTAGGGATTTGTCCGGATCCTGCGGAGGCACTTGCTCGAACACGATCAGTGATGGAGAGTGGGCGCGCGTTGGAACATTTGCGAGCGTATGTCAGAGAGAGCCATCGGGTATAGCATTTTGTCAGTATCAATAGCGCGTCTCATAAATAGTTTGAGCGTATTGTTAGATGAGGATTTCGTATGGAAGAAACCCCCTAAATCCCCCTTATCAGGGGGACTTTAAGACGGAATGCGTAAATCCTAATAAAATGTTAAAAAACGAAACAGAGGGTACATAATGAAACTCGGATTTGTGAGCGCGATTTTGCCGGAACAGTCGTTGACAGAAGTTGTCCAATTCGCTGCGGATACCGGCTTTGATTGCGTTGAATTGATGTGCTGGCCCAAAGGGAAAGCGGAACGGCGTTACGCTGGTGTTACGCATGTTGATGTCGCGGATCTTTCAGATGCGGAAGCAGATGAAATCCTACAATGCGTCTCGGATGCGGGAATAACGATCAGCGGCTTAGGCTACTATCCAAACCCACTAACTCCCGATGAGACCGAAGCGGCTGTCTATAGCGAACATCTCAAGAAACTGATTCTGGCAGCAGAACGTCTGTCGCTGGACATTGTGAATACGTTTATTGGCAGAGATCAGACGCGCACGATAGATGAGAATTGGCACCGCTTTAAGCAGGTATGGGAGCCGCTCATTCAATTTGCTGCCGACCACGGCATCCGTATTGGGATTGAGAATTGCCCGATGTTTTTTACCGAGGACGAATGGCCCGCTGGTCAAAATCTCGCCTACTGTCCCGCCGTTTGGGAGCGTATGTTTGAAGAGATCCCGTCCCCGAACTTCGGACTCAATTTCGACCCGTCCCACTTTATATGGCTCCAGATGGACTATCTGAAACCGCTTGTTACCTTCGCCGACCGAATCTTCCATGTGCATGCGAAAGATGTCCGGTTAGACAGGGCAAAACTTGATGAAGTCGGTATCCTCGCGACTCCTTTGTCGTATCATACACCGAAACTGCCGGGACTTGGCGATGTCGATTGGGGTAGTTTCTTCTCCGTTCTGAGTGATACGGGTTACAATGGTGCGGTCTGTGTCGAAGTAGAGGATCGGGCTTATGAAGAGACGTTAGAGACACGGCAGCGTGCTTTAAGCCAAAGTCATATCTTCCTGAGACAGTTCATGGGGTAGGTTTTGATGGATAGCCACGATTGGTTGGACGCAGAATGCGCAGCACTGGAACAAGCAGGTTTACGTCGCCACCTCCGCACTGTTATGAGCGCGCCGACCGGAACAATCAATCTTGATGGTCGCGATGTTGTGCTGCTCGGTTCAAACAACTATTTAGGCTTAAGCACGCATCCACAGGTGATCGCCGCTGCTGTTGAGGCGACGCAAGTTTTCGGTACAGGTGCAAGCAGTTCGCGTCTCATCTCTGGGAACAGTGAACTCTACACGACTTTGGAAGCCAACCTCGCCAAAACGAAAAACACCGAAGCCGCGCTCGTTTTTAGTTCGGGATATGCTGCTAATACAGGTACCATCCCTGTGCTTGCAGGTGAAGGTGATCTCATCTTAAGCGATGCGCTTAACCACGCCAGTATCATAGACGGATGTCGCCTCAGTCGCGCCACAACCAAGGTTTATCGACACTGCGATGTGGAACACCTTAAGACCTTACTCTCGGAATCCGCGGCGTTTCGACGACGACTCATCGTGACAGATGGCGTTTTCAGTATGGACGGTGATATCGCTCCACTACCGGATATTTACGAAATCGCTACACACTACGATGCGATGTTACTCGTAGATGACGCACACGGGTTTGGCGTGTTAGGGAGAAATGGAACGGGTACCGTTGCGCATTTTGGATTGGATGGTGAAAGTATCATTCAGATGGGCACGCTTAGCAAGGCTATCGGTGCACTCGGTGGGTATATTGCGGGGAGCCATGCGTTAATTGAATTACTCATCAACAAGGCGCGCGGTTTCATCTTTACGACAGGATTGCCTCCTGCGACTTTAGCAGCGGCGAATGCTGCACTTGATGTGATGCGTTCTTCGCCTGAATTACGGCAACGTCTATCCTCACATGCGAAATGCCTCAAAACCGCTTTGACTGATTTAGGCTATACGCTATTGCCGAGTGAAACACAGATACTTCCGGTAGTATTGGGGAGTCCACAACGGGCAACAAGTGTAGCGGATGCATTGCTCACCGAAGGGGTGTTCGCGCCAGCAATCCGTCCGCCAGCTGTGCCACCGGATACGAGCCGTTTAAGGCTGACCGTCATGGCAACCCACACCGAAGCAGAAATACAGCAGGCGATTGATGCATTTGCAACGGTTTCCCAAGATTCCGTTAGCAGTTCATATTCCTAAGAATCCAGCAATCCTACAAATCCTGATTTAGATGGATAAGTCGCCAGCCACGCCTCTGACAACTGAAAACCGATTACTGATAACCATTTCCCCTTTACCCTTGATTTTTTTCCGTCTTCGTGGTAGACTGAGGCAAATCTTAAGAAAAAGCGACGGATCAGAGATGTCTACGAAAGCACATGTAATTGATTTTGGTAAACAGAACCCTATTGACCGCGGGACCGGCGTGAAAACCGTCCCGTTAGCCGGTAAATGGATCGACTCCACTTCACTTACCAACGGTGTAACGACGTTTGAACCCGGTGCAGCGATCGCACGCCACTATCACAACTGTGATGAATCTGTTACGATTCTCGAAGGTGAAGCCTCTTGTGAGGTTGATGGCGATGTCTTTACAATGAAGGCATACGATACGACATTTGTCCCCGCGGGCATCCCGCATCGGTTCTGGAATGATAGCGATGCGCAGATGAAAATTTTGTGGACGTACGCCTCTGTCACCGTGACCCGTACCTTCACGGAGACCGGCGAAACAGTAGGGCACTTGTCAACTGGGGATCAGGCAGTCGTTACCTAACAGCGACTGAGGAGACCTAAAATGTCCGTACAAGCCTATATCAAGGACAATCAAGCCGCGCTTTGTGCGTTGCTGCAGGAACTCGTCAGGATTCCTACTGTCAATCCGCCGGGTGAAAATTATGCCGAGATTGTTGGGCTACTTGCGGCAAAATGCAAAGCGTTGGGGATGCGGACCCGAATTGCCAAAGTTCCGAAACGTCGGGCAGAACAGATTATCCCAAACGCCGATAGCCATCAACGGCTAAACCTCATCGCGCGTTGGGATGTCGGCGCAGAAAAGACGGTGCACTTCAACGCACACTACGATGTGGTTCCCGTTGCAGGAGACTGGCGGTTCGGCGATCCGTTCAGCGGTGAAATTGATGGCGAGTGGCTTTATGGGCGCGGTGCTGATGATATGAAGGATTCCATTGCTGCACTCCTGTTTGCGATTAAGGCTGTCCAAGAAACCAATACACAACCGAAGTTCAATGTTGAATGCTCATTCACCTGCGATGAAGAGACCGGTGGGCAGTTGGGTGCCGGATACGTCGTTGAAGAAGGTTTGGTTGACGCGGACTACGTTGTTAATTGTGAAGGCGGTGCGGAGATGAACATCGGCAACGGACACAACGGCGTACTCTGGTTAGAAATTGAAGTTAAGGGCAAAGCGGCGCACGGCGCACAGCCGGATAAGGGCATAAACGCCTTTGAGAAGACTGCCGAACTTGTGACAGCGTTACAACGGGTTAAACGGAACTTGAAATCGCCGGAGCGTGCCTTTAAACTCCCTGATGGCAGCGATCGCTATCCAACATTGAACATCGGTGGGACGTTTCGTGGCACCGACGGCGATAAAATCAACACTGTCCCGGCAAGCCTCACGTTCTCAATTGACCGTCGGATTACGCCGAATGAGGAACTTGAGTTTGCTGAATTGGAATTGCGGGAAGCGATCTCTGGGGCATGCCAATACTATCCCGATTTGGAAGCAGAAGCGCGGGCTATCCTGCGAATTGAACCGTGCTTGACGGATACCGCCTCACCAATAGCGCAGGCGTTCGCTGATGCAGTGCGTATCGTCCGCTTCAATCAACCCCGATTTAAAGGCACTACAGGATTTACAGACTTGCACTATTTTGTCAATTCAGGCTTGCCGGGCATCGGGTACGGACCCAGTGGTGAGGGCGGACATGCCATCAATGAGCGCGTACATATCCCCGACCTCGTGCGGACTTCCGCCATCTACGCAACCTTCATGACCCGCGCTGAACTCTAAAATACACTAAAACACACTGTAGCGCAAGGGCTCCCTGCCTCAGGGCATTTCCATAAAACATAAAAGAGGTTAATACAATGCAAAATCGAAGACCAGCACCATTCAATATAGTACCAGAAGACACTATAGGAACAACATGGGCATTGCCAGAGGGAGCAACTGCCCGGTTTGGAAAAGGGGAAGTAAATCACCGTAATGTTAAAGTATCTCCAGATGGTACGTATTTCGCTGTGGGGACCGCCATGGGACTCTGGTGGTATGACGTATCGTCAATGTCCCCGATTTCGTTGTGGGAAACGGAAAGAGGAATGGTTAAGTCCATCGATTTTTCCCATGATGGCAAATGGATTATCATTACTTCAGATGGCATCATTAAAATGCTGGATGTTCAAAGCAAAGAATGCGTCACGCAGATAGAAGGGTACGATGCTTCTGCGAGGCTTGCCTGCTCATCAAACGGTAAATGGATTGCTGTTGCTGCCTCAAATGGTGTTGTTAAAGTATTGGATGTTCAGAGCGGTGCGTGCATCTCACAGATGGATCGAGGGACACACGAAATCCAATCGAATGATATTACCCAACTCGAATTTTCACCAGATGGTAAACGCCTCACCCTCGCCGCGACAGCACAAAATCCTAAAATTTCGCGCGACGGACAGGTTCTGAATCCTGACAGAGAAGGTTATCAAACTTACGTGTGGCACCCAGAGATCGGTGAGACAATTGTCAAGTTTGCGGGTAGAAATTTTGCCTTTTCTCCCGACAGTCGTCTGCTGGCGGGTGCGGCTGCTGATGAGACTTTGAGTAATTCCGATCGTGTTGATCGCTGCGTTTCAGTATGGGATGTAACAACCGGTGAACGCATCTCACACTTCTCAGGGCATAGCGATGCGGTAGACGTTGTAACCTTTTCGCCGTGCAGCGAATTTCTTCTGTCAAGTAGTAGAGATAAGAGCCTGCGCGTCTGGGATATCGCAGAGGGCGTGCAAAAGGAAGTTTATACCAACTTTGGAAGCGCATGGAAGCAACCGTTCTACTCGCCGGAAGGCACACTGTTAACGGCTGTGTTCGGTGGCACTGGTGCAACCCAGACCATCGAAATCTGGGATGTTGAACGTTGTGAAAAACTACAAGTGCTTGAATTTTCGGTAGGGAGCATTGGGGCAGACTGGTTTTTCAAATGTCCGCAGCTGGCTATCGCCTACGCGCTGTCCAGCAACCGATCGGATGGCAAGACGCAAACATTCCCGACACTTCATGAGCCTAATTTTCCCTGGCCCGATCCGAAGGTGGTTTGGCTGGACAATCAAACCCTCGCGAGCACACGAATAGGAAGGGGTACGTGGGGGGTAGGTATCGCTCTATGGGATATTAGACGTAAACGGATACAAGAGACATTGGTTGCAGATAAAATTATCCATTCTTTCACTGTTTTGCCTTGTGGAAAGATACTGGGCACCCATCTCCACAATGAAACAAAGGTATGGGATGTCAGCAATCCGGACGAACCTGTCGCTGAGTTCACAGCACCCAAGGAACCTTCGGATTGGGTGCGTCACGAGGTGTTTGCTCCCACCGGTGATCAGATTGCAGCGGGGAGCAGAGAAGGCACAGTTTACGTATGGAACTTTCAGCACCCCGAAGTACCAATACTGCTCACCGGACATACAGATTATATTCATTCACTGACATTTTCACCAGATGGAAAGCGGTTAGTGAGCGGGGCGCGCGATGACACCACTCGCTTGTGGAATATTGAAACAGGCGAGCAAATTGCCACACTACCCTTGGATGAACCTCGCACGAGTATGGGAGTAGCGTTCTCACCGTGTGGCAAGATAATCGCTGGCGGAATGGACAACGAAATTCGCTTATGGTGCGCTGAACAACTGATAACGTTACGCACAATCCCACAACCTGAGAACAACCATCGAACATACATGCTTGCTTTTTCGCCGTGTGGAAGATACCTGGCTTCTGGCACATGGTGGCAGAAGGGGATGGAAAAGATGGCAATCCGTTTATGGGACGTTGCCACCGGCGAGAATATCCATACTTTCTGGGGACATACTTCAGACGTGCAATCCTTAGCGTTTTCACCCGATGGCACGATGCTGGCGAGTGGCGGTTTTGACGGCACAATCCTATTGTGGGATGTGGAACCCTTCATAGACGTTTAAAGTTTCATTAGACGTGCTCCCCCAGCCTAAAACGGACATTAGACAGACTCGCACATGGCAAGAATATAAGCACTGACCAATGAACAAAAAATTCCAACGCCACATTGAAGATTTCACCTGCACACATTGTGGTGCCTCTGTCAAAGGAGATGGCTACACCAATCACTGTCCAGAATGTCTCTGGAGCCGACACGTCGATGTCAACCCCGGCGACCGATCCGCGTTCTGTCAAGGCATGATGGAACCGGTAGGGTTTACCGTAAAGCACGGCAATTATATCCTTACCCACCGCTGCAGAACATGCGGTATAGAAAAAAAGAACAAAACCTCAAAAAATGACAACTTTGAAACGATCCTTCGCCTACAAGGAGAAATAAATGACTAAAAAAGGAATACTCTCAATCTTATCAATCTGTGTTGTCGCTATTGCTGCGATTGTTTTGGCGTTTCTGCTCCATTCAACCTCAGGCAAACTCAAACAGACCCAAGTCGAATTGGCGACAACCAAAACCACATTGCAGACGACTGAAACCGCCAAAACCGATGTGGAAAAGAAGTTAGCCGAAACCCAAAGCACGCTGGAGAAGACACGTTCGGAACTCAGTCAGACGCAAGAGATATTACAAAACGCAAGCGAGGCAGCCCGGAAGATCGCAGCGGAACGGAATACACTTCAACAAAACAAGAGCGACCTTGAACGCGAAAAAGAGAGTCTCCGCGCAAAACTCACCGAGATTGAATCCGAATTACAGCGGATCCGAGAGCAATCGCAACGTTCAATTGCGGCTATCCAAGAGAGGTTTAAAGATACGGTTGGGGCGGTGTTAGATGAGGCAGGACAGTTGAAACTCGATGTCAAGGGAAAGATTCTATTTGAAACGGGTAGTGCGATTCTGAGTACTGAAGGAAAAACACTTCTCAACGCGATCTCGGAAGAGGTGTTGCTCAACGCAGACTATTCGGATTACGCCATTCGGATTGAGGGACATACGGATAATATACCTATCGGCGGCGATGCATTGCGGAACTGGAACCTCTCAACTGAACGCGCAATTGCGGCGGTGAAATACTTGCAGGAGCATGCGAATGTGGGTGCAGAACGGTTGGCAGCGACAGGATACGCTTTCTACCAACCGATAGATACGGCAGAAACACCGGAAGCGAAAGCTAAAAATCGGAGGATCGAAATTATACTCGTGCCGCCGCAAGATTTTTTGGCTGAACTGCTGGCATCGCTCCAAAATGTGATGGCATCTATTGAGGTGAAGGCATCTCAGTAGCGTTATCTATCTATTTTTTGTTTCTAATCGCGCGTTTTGCTTCCACCGCAAGTTCTGTCGCACGTTTGATGAGTCGTCTCGTTTCATCAATCTGTTCGAGTATCTGCGCGTTTGTCCATGAAACAGAGGCAAGGTAACGTAGTTTATCTGGGTTGTTCAAGGTCTCAGCACCGAGGGCAACCTGAAGTCCGCTTGAAGTGATATATCGCATGCCCGCGTTCACACCCGCACCATCAAATTCCAAACTTGTCGTAATGTCGCCTCTCGCGAAAGCCGGTCGAAATTCCTTGCTCAACCCAACAAACAGACCTATAAGGTTTTCCTCAGGTGCGAAACGCTGCGTGCCGATACCGATATGTCCAGAAAATTGGTGAATCCGCGGCAGATTAAAAGTTTTACTGACAGCAAGAAACGGTGATGGACTCCGACTGTCCACTGAGTCCGTGGTGAGAATCCCATCACCAAGATATTCAACACCGATTGCGATACTCGGAACTGCCCCAACTTCTTGCTCTTTTAAGAGTTGCACCTTCAAACTCGCAGCCTGCTCAGTGGAAAGCTCGCCCCCATACTTGTTCCATCCATACTCGTTCCACACGTGCCCCCACCCTACCTCAACCCTATCGAATAATCCGAAGTTAAGGTAGACGCAGCTGGTAGCCGCGAGCTGTTCTACAATGACATCATACGAAACTTGTGTCTCATCAAGTCGGGCAGCAACATAGGCACCTGTCGCGAATACGCCGTGTTCCAGCACGGCACCGGTTGGGATATTCACCAATCCACTCCCTGTAAATATTTGACCTTTAGCAGAACCGAATGCTGTTGGCGATGCAAAAACGAGCAGCAAAAATAAAAACAGGTATTTTCCCATAGATCTCACCCCATATACCCGATACCGGAAGCCGTGCCGATGATGATTTTGTCAGCACGATTCACAAAAATTCCGTTCTCTACAACACCCGGAATGTTGTTTAGCTGCGTCTCTACCTCTCCCGGCGCAGGAATACCGTCAAAATGGCAGTCGAGGATATAATTGCCGTTGTCGGTGATGAGTGGGGATGCGTCTCCATCTTGTGTCGTGTTCTGTCGTAGTGTTGATTTCCCACAGATCCGATTGACAGCAGTTTGGGTGGCTTCCCATCCGAACCGCACGATTTCCACAGGGAGCGGAAAGTTAGTGCCGAGGACACGTGATACCTTGCTTTCATCAACGACAATCAATATCTCTTTAGACGCGTTAGCGATGATCTTCTCTCTAACGAGCGCGGCACCGCCGCCTTTAATCAGATTAAGATATGCGTCTACCTCATCGGCACCGTCAATCGTTAGGTCAATGATAGGATGTGTGGCGAGCGTTGTAAGGGGTATCTTTTGTGCTGACGCAATTTTCTCGGTTCCCTCGGAGGTGGGGATTCCGATAATGTCAAGTCCCTCCTGCACCATCGTGCCGAGTTTCAAGAGCGCGTAATAGACGGTGGAACCTGTCCCCAATCCTACGACCATACCGGACCGGACATCTTCTGTCGCTTTTTCTGCAGCTAATTTTTTCTGGTTTTCAGTGTTCATGATACATATAAGTTTATCAGAAGATTGTCTTGAAATCAAGTTTTTATCTCTGACAAAACAGTTGATTCTTTTTCTTAGCTGTGCTAAAATACCCATTATGAGGAATAATATTAGCCATAGCAGCTTGGTGGTTGGACAATTGGTTGCTGAACCCGCAACCCGGATGGAAGGTCACCTTAAAGTTGGCACAATGCCTGACGGAACTGCTGTCCGACTGCCTGTTGTACTCATCAACGGGAGGCACCCCGGCAAAACACTTTATATCCAAGCAATTAGCGACGGAGATGAACTCAACGGCATCGCCGTTGTTCACAAAATTCTCCGAACAATCGCACCAGAGCAGTTGCACGGTAAGATCATCGCCGTACCGATTGTTAACTTTCACGCGTTTCATGCCAAACAGGCATTCAGTCCTGTGGATAATCGTAAAATGAACCGCTGTTTTCCGGGTAGACGCGATGGCACGTCAAGTGAACGGATCGCTTATCACCTTTTCCATCACGCTGTAGAGCAAGCCGACTACTGCCTCGATCTACACCAAGGCGGTGTACAGCCGATGATTGATGAAGTTCGCGTCCGCGTTGATAAAAAACATACACTGCACAAGGCGTGTCTTGAACTTGCTCGCGTTTTCGGTATCGGACACATTCTCGATCAGAAGGGACCGAACGGGCAACTTGCGCAAGCAGCACCAGAGGTCGGTATCCCAACGATCGATCCTGAATTGGGTGGAACGCACGGATGGGATGCGGAAAGCATTGAAAAAGGCGTACGCGGCGTGCGCAATGTGCTACAATACTATCAATTTATCCCCGGAACGCCAGAGATTCCTGAGCAGCAAATCGTTGTCAAAAAATTCGTGCCGCTCGTCAGTAATGAAGGCGGTTTTGTCTATTATAGAGCGGAATTATATGAGCACCTTACAGCGTCTCAACCGGTTGCTGATATTTGCGATGTCTTTGGCAATGTCCGGGAATCCATATCCTCACCCGTTGACGGTGTTTTCTGGGCGAAACCTATCTATCCGATGGTTGCAAGTGGCGGTATGGTTGGCAAAATAGGCACGCCTATTGGGTATCTCTAATATTCAGAAGGAGGACACGGCTTGCACAAACAGAATCGCAAAGCCTTTATTAAGCAAATGGAACGTGGCGGTGTCGCTATCTTCGCCAGCGCACCACCCGCGAAGTGGAACCATGACACCGAATATCTTTATCGTCCGGATCCGAATTTTTATTACCTTACGGGGTTTGAAGAACCAGATTCAATTTGTGTCATCGCACCCGAACATCCGAAGTACCAATACATTTTGTTTGTGCGCCCGAAAGACAAGCAGGCAGAAATCTGGAACGGTAAGCGCGTCGGCGTTAAGGATGCACGTAAACACTATGGCGCAGATAAAGTCTATCCGATAGAGAAATTCAGTGAAAAAATCGGGAAATACCTACAGGGTGCCAAAAGGCTTTACTATACCCTCGGTTCCAATGAGGATGTTGATAGCGAAATTCTTGCGCTCTTCACACAGTCTGTCAGGTCACGTATTCGCTCAGGAAAAGGGTTTGATACGCTTGTTGACCCGAGTCCTATTCTTAGCGAATTGCGCTTAATCAAAAATGAGACGGAACTGCAGCGCATCCGACAAGCAACAGAGATTACTGTAGCGGGTCATGTGGCAGCGATGAAGGCAGTTCAACCGGGGATGTATGAATACGATTTAGAGGCACTTGTTGAATCCACGTTCCGTATGAACGGTGCTGGGGGACCCGCTTTCCCGACGATCGTGGCGAGTGGTGGCAACGCGACGACGCTCCACTACACAACAAATGATCGCCAAATTGAAAACGAAACACTCGTACTTATTGACGCAGGCGCGGAGTACGGTCGCTACGCAGGCGATGTGACCCGGACCTTCCCGGCAAACGGCACCTTCACTGAGGCGCAAAGGGAAATCTATCAGCTTGTCCTTGAAGCACACTACGCGATTATTGACGGTATCCGTCCGGGTGTCTCTATTGACGAACCGCACCAAAAATCGGTTGAGTTGTTAACGGAAAGCATGCTCAGTCTTGGGCTTCTCAAGGGGAAAACGCAGAAACTGATAAAAAAAGAGAAATATCGGCAGTTTTACATGTATCGGGTCGGACACATGCTCGGCTTAGATGTCCACGATGTCAATTGTGTCCGCGAAGCGAACGGTGATTTCAAAACCTTCCAACCCGGGATGGTGATGACCATTGAACCGGGACTCTATGTCGCCGACGATACAAAGGATGTGCCGCCTGCCTATTTAGGCATCGGTATCCGCATAGAGGACGATATCCTCGTCACGGAATCCGGTTGCGAAGTCCTAACAGATGGTGTCCCGAAAGAGATTGATGAAATCGAAGCACTCGTCCAAAGCACAAAGTAGTAGGCATGCCCATGGATCCGGGCCCTGGTAAGTGCGGTTTCTAACCGCACCGGGTTTTAGACATAGACCTTGTCTATCCGAAAACCAATCTTTAGTTCCATAAGAACAGCATATTTATAGAAAACTACACTTGAAGGGGTCTTAGCATGATTGAAAACTTGAGAACGACAATCGTAGAGATGAAGGACGTAATCCGCCAGAAATACAAAGCCGAGATTAGGGGCATCTTCGGTTCGTATGTTCGGAGTGATTTTCACGCAGACAGCGATCTGGATCTCTTGGTGGATTTCGATGACGGTGCCGATCTGATGGATTATGTCAATCTCCAACGATTTTTAGAGGATAGATTGGAGTGCAAGGTTGATGTGGTATCACAACGTTCATGCAGAGAAAAAAAGAACTTCATGCCTCTGTTTTCAACAACATGATAGGTTTATGAAAGACCATTTACTTTATCTAAGGGACATCTTGGCAGCAATGATTGCCGTACAAGCATTCGTTGAAGAAATGGATTTTGAGACCTTTATCGCGGATGATAAAACCG
The DNA here is from genome assembly GCA_965208735.1 of Candidatus Poribacteria bacterium. Lineage (GTDB taxonomy): Bacteria > Poribacteria > WGA-4E > WGA-4E > WGA-3G > WGA-3G. Next base: position 249,506 of record CBDBPM010000002.1, on the reverse strand, counting down.
CTTCTGCTGTTATCTACAAACTTGAAAGTATCGGTGAAGCGGCAAAAAACGTCTCAGAGGAGATTCGACAGCAATATCCACAGGTGCCTTGGCGGCAGCTGATAGGAATTCGAGACAAACTCATCCGTGAATACTTTGCGGTTGACTATTCCGTAGTTTGGAAAACTGTTGAAAACCGGATTCCCTCGCTGCAACCTATCATTGGGCAAATTCTTAAGGACCTTGAAGAGGAAACACCCGATGGACAATAACACATGACATGAGTACCCCGCAATTATAAACGCTTGTGAGGTTAGATATCTATGTCCTTTCATATTTGTTGATTAACTGGAAAAAGCCGAGAATCCTATGCTATAATTCTAAAATTGGAGGCAGCAGATGGCGAAGCGCAAAAAATTGGGGATGAACAAGTATCAGAGGAAAGTACATCGTCGGGGTGAAGATCGCTTGCGTGGCAACGAAGTTGAATACTATCTTGAACTTGCCTATTCTCCCAACGCGGATGATCGCGTCAAGGCGATGGACAATCTCTGTCCGTGTCATGTTCGGAAAAGCATTGACAAAGTTTGGGTGGCACTCTATAAAGGCATGGTCGACCCAGATCTGCGCGTCCGCAAAGCCGCATGGCACACACTCGATGACGGCGGAAACCCGAACGATCCGAGACTCCAACCGCTCCTCGAAAAAATCGCTAAGGATGAAACCGATCCCAAGTTACGTCAGCGCGCACTTGATCTCATCGCCGCAACTCGGAAGGTAGAAGATCAGAAAGAGATGTTGTTGGCACAGAAAACACACACTTTCTCTGGACGCTGCGATTGGTGTGGTGCCTCAAACGTTCCCGTCAGTTATGATTACGAGACCGAATTTGAAACGAGCGGTACCAAACGTTTCGCCTTGGTCTGTGAGGCATGTGAAACCGTATAGACCTCTGGCGGTTAGATTCACGCGCGATTTGTAAAAAACAGAGTTTGTGAAAGGTTTTATGGCAACCCAAAACCAATTATTTGAAGGATACAGCGATTTCATCGCGACTCGCGGCGTTAGGGAATATCGCGAGACCATTCCGGTCTGGGTAAATGCGGATGACGTTGTGTTAGAAATCGGTTGTGAGTGGGGATCAACGACAACCTTGATCGCGCCGCATTGTAAGAAAATTATAGGCACGGACATCAGTCTTAAATGTATTGAACGCGCAAGGGAAAAACACCCCGACCTCCATTTTGAGGTACTTGACGGCTTCGATGTCAGAGCAGCATTAGAACTTGGCGAACCGTTCAGCAAAATTTACATTGATATGTCTGGCATATCAGGCTACAACTCGCTGCTTGACACAATTGCACTTCTTACGTCGTATGCCACTGTGCTACGTCCGGAGGCGATTATCATTAAGAGTGGCGCGCTAAAACGCTTTGCCGGACATTGTAATCCGTGGCGTTCGCCGAAGAGCCAGTCATAATACGAAAATTGAGTTCACGATTTTCTTTTTCGACATCTAAAACCAGGAACGAAAAATAAATTGAAGAAGAACCGATCTTGAAGCAACAAATTATACAACACCCTGACAAAGTGAGTTTTACATGATACCAGATGATGTGTACGTACACCAAACGGTAGAGGGTGATGCTGAGGCGTTCAACGAGCTCGTGAATCGGCATCATTCAAAGATTTATGGGCTTGCATATCGGATGCTCGGCAATCCCGATGATGCCGCCGATGCGACACAAGAAACATTTTTAGAAGCATACAAGTCCGTTAAAACGTTCCAATTTCAGTCGCAGTTCGGAACTTGGTTATATCGTATCGGCATCAACACATGCCAGCAGTATATCCGTAAATCGCAATCAAACGCGCGGAAGCTCACCGCTTACACCAGAGAGGCGGAAATCCATGGTCCCGCTTCTGAGAACGACTCGCCTGAACGCGTGGCGATTCAAACCGAGCAGAATGAGGTCGTTCAAGATGCCATCGGTCAGTTACCGCCAAAGCAACGCGAGGTCGTCACACTCTATTACATGCAACACCTCAAGTATCGGGAAATTGCGGAGATATTGAAATGTTCAGAAGGCACGGTCGCCTCTCGGTTGAACCAGGCACTGAAAAATCTTAAGCGGAAGCTGAGCAAATATTATCTCCAAGGAGGGGTATCACAATGAATTGCGAACAGACTCTTAACAATTTGCCTCATTTCGTCGTAGAAGAAAGTCCAGAGACGAAGGATCGAGTTTCTGCGGGGACATCGCAACGTGCTGTATTGGAACATCTTCGGAGCTGTCCAGAATGTCAGATGGCATACGAAGCCTTGTGGCACACTGCCAGTGTACTGGAAAGCACAGATGAACCTGTCCCACCGCCGGAATTGGCGGGTAATATTCAGACGCGCGTCCGAGAACTCCATCAACGGAAGCAACTATCATTTTTTGCGAATCCATTGGTGTGGTGTCTTGATCGGCTGAAGCTGGATTTCTCTCCGCGGGTTGTTAACGCCACTGCATTAATTCTTTTTCTCATGGCCTCCGGTTTTACCGCGAAACTTGCGTTTTTTACAAACCCACCCGAACCAGATTCTGGCTTGATAGCGATGAAAAAGACAATGCTCAACAACATAAGAATCTCCACGTCTCCGTGGGCGGTGCTTAAAGATACCGAGACAAACACGGAAGATGGACGGACATCGCAGCAATCGGTAATGGCTATCGAAGGTGAGCAGAATCACTTCTTTAGTCCAACGCGAAATTCATCGAAGGTATGGCACACGGATACTACAGATACTAACGGACACACGGGTGAAACGAGCGTTGCTAATTATTTACAAAACAAGGCGAACGAAAAGTTAACCGTGTTTTGGGATAATATTAAAACGGAACTGTAGGAATGCGAGGAGGGATGGGTTCTCCTAAACTTCCCTTTTCCTTTGCTGGCGAGGTTTGAACCCCTGCTGACATATTGTTAATTGTAGCGCATCTCCTAAATATAATACGTTGGGCGAGGTTCCGTGCCTCGCCCTTCATCATTTTTACAGGCTTTGCGCAAATGACAATCTCTGAAAAAAGATTGACAGATAACCATTTTTCATGTATAATAGCGCAAAATCTGGCATGCTGGAAAGTAACGCAAGAGAATGGCTTCAACACAAGAAACATCTTACCAAAAACCGCTTCTGGAAATTTCTGGATTAAAGACAGTCTTCCCAACAGACGACGGCATCGTAAACGCCGTGAACGATGTCAGTTTCTCTATTGCACGCGGGCAGACCGTAGGCGTTGTCGGCGAAAGTGGTTGTGGAAAAAGTATCACCGGACTCTCACTCCTCCAACTTGTACCATCGCCGGGCAGAATTGAAGATGGTGAAATTCTATTTTATCGCAATGGTGATAATGAACCGTTGGATATCGCACAGGTGCCGCCGAAAAGCGAGTTGATACGCCAGATCCGAGGCAACGAAATCGCCATCATTTTCCAAGAACCGATGACTTCGCTCAATCCGGTTTACACTGTTGGCGACCAGATTGCCGAAGCGGTTGCGCTACACGAACAGGTTGATAGAAAAACTGCGCGCGAACGTGCAATTGAGATGCTCGTACGCGTCGGTATCCCCGCCCCAACACAACGCGTCGATGAATATCCACATCAACTCTCAGGTGGTATGCGCCAACGCGTCATGATCGCAATGGCACTCTGCTGTTCACCAGCGTTGCTCATCGCAGATGAGCCGACAACTGCCCTTGATGTGACGATCCAAGCACAAGTACTCGGTCTCATGCAAGAACTCCAAGCGGAAATGGGAATGGCAATTATGCTCATAACTCACGACCTCGGCGTGATCGCTGACCTCGCTGATGAAGTGGTCGTCATGTACTCAGGACGTGTCGTTGAAAGTGGGAGTGTTGATGACATCTTCTATAACCCGCTGCATCCGTACACACAAGGCTTGCTCAGATCTATTCCGGTTCTCGGTAGGACAGTGCAGAAAACCTTACCCTCTATACCGGGGACAGTGCCACATCCGTTAGCACTGCCAACGGGGTGTTCCTTTCAACCGCGGTGTCCTGAACGGATGCCAGAATGTGAGCAGATGCCCGAACTTGAGATAACAGATGATAGCACACACGCTGTACGATGCTGGCTTCACACTGACCTACAAGGATAAGAGTTCTCTGAACCAATTATAAACCACACTTAGACCTAAAAGGCTTCAAATTTATCAAAAACCTGCTTTTGATAACAGAAAAAGTGGCGAGAAAACTCGATAGTTAAAAAAGATGACGAAACTGCTTGAGGTGAACGACCTCCGAAAATTCTTTCCCATACAGAAAGGGATCTTTCAACGCACCATCGGCCATGTAAAAGCGGTGGACGGGATTAGTTTCGACGTGCAACGCGGCGAAACGCTTGGTCTCGTTGGTGAGAGTGGCTGTGGAAAGACGACTGCCGGACGATGTCTCCTCCGATTAATACCCGCTACGAGCGGCAGTTTCATTTTCGGTGAGGAACAGGTGGACTTGGCGAAACTGACGCACCGCGAGATGCAACCTTTTCGTAGGCGGATCCAGATGATCTTCCAAGACCCGCATGCGTCGCTCAACCCGCGGATGACGGTAGCCGATATCGTCGGGGAACCGATGCGTGTCAATCGCACCGAAAAAGGGACAGCACTTCAGGATCGGATCGTGGAATTGCTTGAATCTGTTGGCTTACGATCACAAGATATGCGCCGGTATCCACACGCCTTTAGCGGTGGTCAACGTCAACGTATCGGCATCGCGCGGGCGTTAGCACTCCAACCGGAACTCATCGTCGCAGATGAGCCTGTCTCGGCGTTAGATGTCTCGGTGCAAGCACAAATTCTCAACTTACTGGCAGAACTCCGTGAAAAATTCAATCTCTCTTATATTTTTATCGCACACGATTTGAGCGTTGTAGAACATATCAGTGACCGTGTCGCAGTCATGTATCTTGGCAAAATTGTAGAAATTAGCGATGCCGAAACGCTCTATGGATCGCCGAAGCATCCGTATACAGAAGCGTTAATATCCGCTGTGCCGCTCCCGGATCCGAATGCGCAACGGAAACGAGAGCATATTCGTCTTGAGGGGGATGTGCCTGATCCTTCGCAGCCACCGACTGGCTGCTACTTTCACCCGCGATGCCGTTATGCAACGGATCTATGCAAACAAGAGACACCGGAACTCCGTCAGGTAGCACCGGGGGTTCAGGTCGCATGTCACCACAGTGATACATTGGAATTGCAGGGGGTATAACGATGCCAAAGCAGAAAATGTCTCCAGATGAACTCTCAGCATGCAGAAAACGGTTGGAACAGGTATGGAAAAACCGAATCGTGGACGAAGGATTGCTTCATCAGGCGTGGCACACCGCGCACGAGATAGCGGCACTCCTTTACGAACAGTTCGGTGCAACCCAAGTCTTCGTCTTCGGTTCACTCACAGAACCGATGGGGTTCACGAAGGGATCAGATATCGATATCGCTGTGTCAGGACTCTCCAACGATGCCTACGATAAAGCGTACAGAAAGGTTATATATTTCGATGCTCCGTTCAAAATAGACTTCCTCAATTTTGATAGGTTAGAAGGGCTTTTCCGAGAACGAGTCAAACACCAAGCGATCCCTATCGAACGAGGCGTGCAACCCCCCAATAGTGTGCCAGATGTATGGCAGACGCTTTATGAACACTTACAGCAACAAGTTTTCCCCACCGAAGAGGGAGAAATTTACGAAATGAACCGAAAAAGGTTGACGCAACGCATTAACGACGAACAGACAAAAATAGAATCTACTATTAACGGAATCGCCAAAGCGTTGGAAGATATTGAAACACTTCCCATTGCCGCCAGCCCCTATATACAAGAGTCAATTGCAAACAAACTTGCCGATGTCTATAATGGGATAGAGAACATTTTTAAGAGGGTCGCCAATGAGGTGGATATGCACGTGCCGACTGGCGATAGTTGGCATAAAGATTTACTGACACAAATGACAGAACAGCGACCAGAACGTCCGCCCGTGATTTCTGAAAAGACCTTTCCCCGATTAGAAACTCTCTTGAAATTCCGTCATGCGTTCAATAATATCTATGGCGAAGAATTGGTTTATGAAAAAATCGAACCGCATGCAAAGTCCATCAACGCCCTATTTGCAAGCGTATCTCAAGACCTAAATACTTTCACTGACGCTCTCAAAAAGCGTGAAGAGGACGCTTAAAATGCGAAAGTCAACAAAAACATCTCAGATCGCAATTTGGCATCTCATTAAAGGAGCGTTCATCTTGCTAATTTTCATCACTGGATGCTCAGGAAGCCAGTTAGAAGATACTTCCGATTTCCCCCGTGGGGTTGAGGCGAAAGAGGCACCGATGTGGGCAAAACAGGTCGCTGAAGGTGAACTTCCGCCACTCTCAGAACGGCTGCCAGAAAAACCGCTCGTCGCCAAAACGGATTTCGATGGATATGAAGGTCCGGGTCCCTATGGCGGGACGTGGCACAGGTTCCATACACACCCAGATTTAGGGACGTGGAAGATGACAGCAGGCTACGCGCCGCTCATCCGCTGGAAATTTGATGCTTCTGGTTTGGAACCAGGTTTAGCAGAATCATGGGAATTTAATGAAGACGGCAGTATGCTGACGTTGCATCTGCGCAAAGGTGTCAAATGGTCGGATGGACATCCTTATACTTCCGCCTCGTTTGCCTACTATTATCAACTCTGTCTTGATGAGCGGCACAAGTACGGGGCACCTGTCTGGTGTAAGGTCAACGGGATCCCGATGGAAGTTGAAACCCCCGATGACTATACAATTGTGATGAAATTCGCCGGTCCCAACTGGCTCGTACCGCTCTGGTTAGCAACCGGTTTTTGGTGGTGTAATCAATATAACATCCCAGGGCACTACATGCAGCAGTTCCATCCGGATAGCAACCCAGAATATACCGATTTTATCCGATTCGAGAAAGAAAATATCCCACATCAAAACCCGGAGCGTCCAACACTGTGGCCCTGGCGGGTGACAAAATACGAAAAGGGTGGCTTTCGCGTTGAACTGGAACGCAATCCGTATTACCACGTCGTCGATACACTCGGCAGACAACTCCCTTATATCGACAAAGTCAAGACGAGTTTGGTCCCCGAACCCCAAGTACGTGTGCTCAAAATCCTCGCGGGCGAGATTGACTGCCAATACCGCGGGATGGAACTCCGGGATCTTGCGCTCTATCTAAAGGGACAGGAGAAAGGTGGCTATAAGGTCCGGCGATGGAAAAGCACGTCTGGTGCACAACCCGCTATCCTGATTAACTGGACCGCGCCCGACCCAGAGTTAAGAAAACTCATCCGCGACCAGCGATTCCGTAAGGCACTCGCTTATGGTGTTGACCGCGTGAAATGTAATGAAATCGCATGGCGTGGTTTGTTAGAACCACAGGCAGCGACAGTTAGCCAAGAGGGATGGCACTTCGCCGATGAAGACGGGCAAACCCTATTTGAAGAGTGGAAACGTGCCGATGCGGATTTCGATATTGCTGCGGGAAATCGACTTCTTGATGACATGGGACTCACAGCGCGGGATAAAGACGGTTATAGACTGCGTCCGGATGGTGAACGGATTGAGATACTCATGGATGTTCCAAGTTCCAATCTCAATAGCCAAGAGAACGACATCGGGTTGATTATTCAAGAGGGATGGGAGCAGCTCGGTTTAGAAACCTTGCTCTATACGCCACCCGGTGCCGAATTGAGTCTCCGCCGCACACTCGGCAAATTTACAATCAGTATGCACGGTGAAGCCGAGATGGATCTCTTTACCTATCCAGACTGGGTGTTTCCGACACTCGCGAAGTACTGGCACCCGAAGGTCGGGAAGTGGTATGAAACCGGCGGTGAAAAAGGAGAACCTCCGACCGGACCCCTGAAGAAACTGCTTGATTTATACGATGCGATTAAACGCGAACCCGATGAGAAACAACGGCATCAATACGTTCGGGATGCCGTCAGGATTCACATTGATGAGGGACCGTTTCATCTCGGTTCCGCAGCGCGTTCACCGTCGCTTTTGGTCGTCGCTGACCATTTCCACAACGTGCCAAATGACGGCATTTTGGGTCCGTGGGCGATTGTCACACCCGCGACCCACTATCCTGAACAGTGTTGGATATCTAAGGAGTAGCCATTCTTGCTGATAGCCGATTGCTGAATGCTGACAGCCAATAACAAGGAGATGCACCCATAATTACCTATATTATTCGCCGATGTCTTATCGCTATTCCGACACTTCTGGCGATTTCTATCATCTCTTTCATTATTATCCAACTTCCGCAAGGCGATTACCTCGACCGCGAAATTCAACGGTTAGAGGAGGAGTTCGGCGATAGCAGTTCACTCGCACAAGTCGAGGAATTGCGCGAACGCTACGGGTTGAATGCGCCGCTGTGGAAGCGTTACCTCATCTGGATCAGCGGGTTTGTTCGCGGTAATTTCGGTGAGTCGTTTGAGTATAAACGCGAAGTCGATGAACTGATATGGGATCGGATCGCCTTTACGCTCGTTATCTCTGTCGGATCGCTCATCTTTACCTATGTTGTTGCGATCCCGCTCGGGATTTATTCCGCAACGCATCAATACAAATGGTCAGATCACTTTCTCACCTTCCTCAGCTTCGTCGGCATGTCGATACCGGCGTTTCTCTTAGCACTTTCGTTGATGGTATTTGCGTTTGAAATCTTTGGTGTTCCCCTATTTGGACTATTCTCGGCTTACTATGAGGGCGCGCCGTGGACATGGGGTAAGCTGAGCGATCTGATCAAACATCTCTGGATTCCAGTGATTGTCGTCGGTATTAATGGAACAGCAAGCCTAATGCGGATCATGCGCGGTAACTTGCTTGATGTGTTAGGGCAGCCGTTTGTGCAAACAGCGCGGGCGAAAGGGCTGAAAGAGATCGTCGTGGTAAATAAGCATGCGGTGCGGATTGCGATCAATCCACTCATCAGTATTTTAGGCATGAGTCTGCCGGGCATTCTCTCCGGTTCAGCGATTGTCTCCATTGTATTGGGATTACCGACAGTCGGTCCGATTCTCCTGAATAGCCTGCTGAACGAGGACATCTACCTTGCGGGAACGTTAATTATGATGTTGAGTCTCCTGTTAGTTATCGGCAATCTGATCGCAGATATAGCTTTAGCGTGGGTAGATCCGAGGATCCGTTATGAATGATATGCAAAGTAATCCCGATCAGGCAATTGAGATTGTCCAAGAAATAGAAACCGCAGGCGACTTTCACATAGATGGGGGGCAGCTAAGTTATCGCCAACTCATCTGGCGGCGGTTCCGCAAGAACCGAATGGGTGTTATTGCGGGTGCCCTTTTGCTTCTTTTTTACATGCTTGCGATCGGTGCAGACTTCTTCGCACCCTACCACTACAACGAAATCAATATGCGGCTGCGGCACGTGCCGCCCCAACGCCTCCATTTCTCAGTCCAAGACGGGTTCTATGTCCACGGCTTGAAATCGGTCCGCAATCCAGAGAGCCTTGAGTTGGAGTTCACGAAAAATATGGAGCAACGGCACCGCGTTGAGTTCCTCTTCAAGGATGCAAAAGGTAGGCGGCATCTGTTCAGTTCCGCGGGTCCCATGTTCCTATTGGGCACTGACCGGATGGGGCGCGATCTACTTTCACGGATTATGTTCGGGGCGCGTGTGTCAATGACACTCGGTTTGGTCGGTGTCCTTTTGAGCATCGTTCTCGGTTCTATCCTCGGCACTGTATCTGGATACTGGGGTGGATGGGTCGATAATCTGATCCAACGTGTTATTGAGATCCTATCGGCATTCCCTGACATCCCATTGTGGATGGCACTCGGTGCGGCACTCCCACCGGGCTGGTCAAGTATTCAAATCTATTTCGGGATTACGATTATTTTGTCGATTATCCGTTGGGGCGGATTGGCACGGCAGGTGCGTGGAAAGGTCTTAGCGTATCGGGAGAGCGATTTCGTGATGGCGGCGCGTGCTGCAGGCGCAGGACATTGGCACATCATCACAAAGCATCTGTTACCCGGATGCTATAGCCATATCATCGTTATCGCCACGCTCGCGATCCCCGGCATGATTTTAGGGGAGACAGCGCTCAGTTTCTTAGGGTTGGGCATTCGTCCGCCGATGACGAGTTGGGGTGTCCTATTAGAAGAAGCACAACGCGTTACCGTTCTGCTTCACTACCCATGGCTCATTTTCCCAGCGGCGCCGGTGCTCATCGTCGTCATCGCTTTTAACTTCTTAGGAGATGCCCTCCGCGATGCCGCAGACCCGTATTCAGATTAATTAATCGCTCATGGACTGCTGCATCCGTTTGCTTCACAATAAGAATGCAGATTCCCGGGTAAGTCTCAACTGGGTTTACCTACTTGGATCCTGTAGAGATCCATCTGTTTGAGATAGCATCAAAACCCGTAGCCCGTAATGTAATAGAGGGCGGATATACGCAAAGGTACTTCATTCATCCAACTAACCTGACCGAACCGCAAGGAAAAATTAAAAAATGCCGACAGATACAGACCTCGGATTTTTCGCAACAGACGTTTCATTCACAGACAAGTCCGCAATCGTAACGGGTTCCAGCCGTGGTATCGGACGCGCAATTGCCATTGAATTGGCGCGCCAAGGTGCTGACGTGCTTATCAACTACAACCAAAACCGCGATGCCGCCGAATCCGTGCAGCAAGAGGTAGAAGCACTCGGCAGAAAAGCGGTTATTATCCAAGCCGACATCAGCGACCTCGATTCACACGAAAAACTGCTTAACACAGCACACGATGCTTTCGGGAAGGTAGACATCCTCATCAACAACGCCGGTATCACCCGCATTGCTGATATTCTTGAGGAGACACCGGAGCAATTCGATCTAATTGTCAACACCAATCTCAAGGCGACCCACTTTCTCACGCAACGCGTTGCGAATTACATGGTAACAAATGAGGTTCGTGGATGTATTATCTATACGCTCTCGATCTCCGATACAGTGGCTTCCGACAACCGCACCGCCTATTGTATCTCGAAAGCAGGATTAGAGATGAGTATGCGCGCCTACGCTGGCCGCTTAGCACCGCACGGCATTAAAGTGAACGGCATCGCTGCAGGGGTGATTGATACTGACCTCTCACGCGTCCGTATCCCGGATTATGAGGAGGCGGCGGAGAAAGGGTATATCTTTATGGTTCGCGCCGGTGCCCCTGAAGATGTCGCACACGCCACGATCTCTGCGATGAAACTTTACGATACGGGTGTCGTCCTTCCTGCCGCTGGTGGTGTGATGACACCGCTGTTGAACCTTAGGTCTATGATAGGATTAGACATGAATAAATCGTAGAGTAGGAGGGGTTTCTAACCCCGATTTATGACCCGTAGGGATTTTTGGTTGGGTGTTTCTTCACGGTTTCTCCGCCCGCCATCAACATACAATGTGCCTATTTAATATTGAAACTTGTTTAAAAGGAAAATAAAAAATGTTTCAACACGTAAACCTCCGCTCGTTTTTGTGGATAGTTACCCTTTATGCAGTGCTTATTATCGGAACCCTCGGTTGTGGTCGTGATGACGATAATTGGGTCGGTACATGGAGCCTCGAAACTGTTGATGGTCAGAGTTACGAACAACTTTTTGCAGAGGATTTTGGAGAAGAAGACATAAATGCTTCCCTCGTTACCAACAACTGGACTTTTAATAGCGATGGAACCATGGAACTGGAAGTCGCTATGAAATTTACAGGAGAAATAGATGGTGTCGATGCTTCAGTGAATATTTCCTCTGAAGCAACGGGCACCTACAGTCTATCTGAGGCCAACTATACACTCACCATCACATCGGGCACAACGATCATAACCACACCGGAAGGCACAGAAGCTGAAAGCTTTACAGCGGAAGATGCAGATACGGACACCGGCACATGGTCTAGAGAAGGGAGTACCCTCAGCATCTTCAGCGATGACGGCGATATCCTCGTCTTCAAAAAGAAATAACCCCAATCTCACGCAGTATTGACTTTTTGATTTTGCAAACCATTGTATACGCAGGATCGAACACGTTACCCATGTCGTACTCTACGGCTTGCCCTAATAGGATGTGTGCTGCCTGTTTCTCCAAACCAAGTTCACCCAACCACCGCAGGAGTTCCGTAGTCGCGTGTTGCACCGCCTGATCTAATGGACGTGCATTGCCCGCTACGAGGATATACTCACTATTTTCAGCGCGAGGCCAGTTGATGCTCTTGCCTTTCAGCACCTCAACCGTAAACTGCACATCAAACGAGATTTCGATACCGGTCCCGACGATCTCACCATCACCTTGCACGGCATGTCCATCGCCGAGATGGAAAAGCGCGCCGGGGACAGAGACCGGAAAATAGACGGTAACACCCTCCTGAAAACCGCGATAGTCCATATTGCCGCCGTGCGTAGAGGAGGTCGCCGTCGAGATCGCTTGTCCACGCGGTGGCGCAACACCGAAACACCCAACCATCGGTTCCAACGGCAATGTCAGTTTACCCAACTGCGTCTCTGGTGTCATCAGCGTCGCTGTCCACTTCTCTACATCTACATGCCACTCTGCATGACCGTTTTCCGGCATCTCGGACGCTACATAGTGCGGATCCAGTACATTCGGCGCAACGACCATAGCCGTTCGTCCAATCGGACGGTTCGGAACGATCCGATCAAAATGGACTGATAGCGTATCGCCGGGTTCTGCTGATTCGATATAAAAAGGACCTGTTTGGGGGTTGCCACCGGGGGTAACCTGTGTATCCGTGGCATCGTAGCCAGCGTTATCCACCGTGGTCGTGAAAACGGTGTCACCGCTCTCAATATATAGCACCGGTTCGTGTGCGCCAATCGCTGTATAGTAGACTGTCGGTTCAAAGTGGTGTGTTGCCATGTTATATTTCTCTCCTGCTTGAAGCTTTTCGATGTGGTGTGTCGTTGCTAAATCTTGCTATGCGAAAGTGTGAATAATATACCACGTTTGAGAGGCGCTGTCAAGATAGGAACATTCGGCTTTGGGGTTTTGGCTTTCCAAAAAACATTTGACATCCCGAAGCCTCTGTGCTAAACTCTTAAAAAATTAAAATAATCCAAACGGAAAAGGATTTAGCATGAAACAAATCTTTAAACACACAAGCGGTGTGGTCTTGGCGGTTTTAGCACTTTTTGCTTTGATTGCGAACGCCAGTGCCGAACACGACTGGACAGAACAGATTGCCGCCTATAAACCGATGGTGGTAAATGTCGAAACCTCCTCAGAGGTTGTCTTTGAAACAGAGGTGAAAGGCACGAATTTTGCTACCGGTTTTGTTGTAGATGCGGAACACGGCATTATCGCCACGAACCGCCATGTCACGGGCAGCAGCCCCTCTTACGTCAAAATTAACTTCCACGACGGTAGTTTCACGGAAGCACAAATTCTTTACTACGATCCAACACACGACTTCGGGTTTTATCAGATTGATCCTGCCGAGGTTGATTTTGAGCTGCAAGCCGTTGAACTCGGCGAATGGGATTCACTCTCCCTTGGCGATGAACTCCTGCTCATCGGTAATAACGAAAAAGAGGAATATACAATCAAATTCGGACGGATTACGAACCTGAATGTTAACAAAGGTGATAGACACTCCAGTTATATTCACACAACATTCGATCGGACAGGCGGCTCCAGCGGAAGTCCGGTGTGGAATACCGCAGGCCAAGTTATCGCTATCCATGCGCGCGGTACGGATACCTCCAGTTTTGAACTCCCTATTGATTACCTCTTTGATGCCCTTGAGTTGATTCGGAACAAGGTGACGATCCAACGCGGTGAAATCGGGGTAGATCTGGAACTCGTCTCTATTGGCGAAGCGATCAAACACTTTAATTTCCCCGCGGAGTTGCGGAAAGAGATTGGTCCTTCCAAAGCCGGGACACCCAAGGTCATCCAAATTGAATCCATTGTCCCGAGAACAACCGGTGAAACCGACCTGCGTGCATCCGATATTATCTATCGCATCAATAACGAACCCATCAAGGACGATCTCTATACCTTTGATGCTGTCCTGAATCAAAACGTAGGGAAAAGCGTCAATTTGGACATCTATCGGAACGGAGAAAACTTGAGTATTGACGTGCCTGTTGAGGATTTGGAGGCGAAGAAGGTGACTCGGTTTGTTAGGTTCGGTGGTGCAATTTTACACGATATTACACCACAACTCCGCCGTATCCTCTTCCTTGAAGCCGATGGTGTCTATTTACCCTACGCCGAGAGGGGGAGTAGTTTTTCGCGTGTCGGTGTGCAAGAACGGAATGGGAATTCTAAGATAGTCATCCTTGATATAAACGGAAAACAGATCCGCAACCTCGACGACTTCATTGAGGCGTGCAAAACAATTACGGATGGGCAGCACACTTATGTTGTCGTCCGTGATTTCAATCTGTTCGACAGTTCGCCAACACCAAAGAGTCTGACTGTCAACCTCAAATTCGGTCCATTGCAACAGTTTGAGTGGAGTCAAGAGGCATTGGATTGGAAAGAAATAGGCGATGAATAGTTGTCAGTTGATTGGCTATTCTCTACTGAAGGCTGATGGTTAACCCAATGAAATCCGATGCAGAAGGCTTTTCAAAAATTCGGGAATAGTCGATATGGACACCTTTCCACGCGACTCCAATTCCGACTGTCAATGCGCCGTTTGAAAAGCCGAGTCGGATAGGGACAATAGGGAACCGATCCCACTCGGCACCGATGTACAACTCTGGCATTGTTCGGTCGGTAGGGAATGCGATATCTGCTGAGAATTGGTATGCGTCGTAGCGGTAGGCGGTGCCGAGCGTCAACCATTGGATACCATAACCTTCCAGGTTTTGTGCAAGGCATCCGAATTTGAGATTCGGGCGCGGTTTGAATAGCAACCCGATGTCGTAGTTTGTCTGATACCCGAAGAATTGGTAGACATCGGAAGGGTGTCTTCGCTTAAATTTGAAGCTTAAGCCTACAGCGGCATACGGACCGAGTTGACGCGCGATGCCATAATAGTTGAAATCGGGAACACCGCTGTCAACGCCGATAGCGATTTTGTTGCCCCAGAAAAGACTGTAACCGCGGTAGCTATAACCGACACCTTTCGGGTCAAACCGGTAATCTTCTCGGTTGTAAAATTTATTGACACCGAAAAGTTTCACACCTTGCCACTGGATGAGTCCGGCAGGGTTCCAAAAACCGGCAGTGGCATCGTCAGCGACAGCGGTAAAGGCGTTTCCCATTCCTAACGCACGCGCACCGACATAGAGCGGACGCGCCGATTCAAACGGTCTTTTATCAGGAGTTGTTTTTGCCCATACCGGTGTTACCAACCATAGGAAACATAAGATAGCGTAGGTAGTTTTCATCGTTGGTAATTTAGCACGAAACGCCCAATATAGCAAGGGAATGGTTATCAGTTATCAGTGCGGTTTTTCTACGAAAAACCTTTCAGTTAACAGTTAAAGAGGTTTTCTGTGGAAACCTTCACAGAGAACGGAACTGTTCCAAGAACCCTCTTAACTTATAACTTATAACCAATAAACATGCAAAACACGCCACCTGGCACGCTTTACCTCGTTAGCACACCGATCGGGAATTTAGAGGACATTACCCTGCGCGCGCTCCGCATCCTCAAAGAGGTCGATCTCATCGCTGCTGAGGACACACGTCAAACACGCCGTCTCCTAACGCGCTACAACATTCAGACTCCCCTCACAAGCTACTTCGAAGGCAACCAGCAAGCAAAGTGCGACAAACTGATTGATCGTATGAAAACAGGTGAGGCGATTGCCCTCGTCTCAGATGCGGGTACGCCTATCATTTCAGACCCAGGGTATCCGCTCCTGCGCGGCTGTATCACCTCAGAAATCCCGATTGTCCCGATTCCCGGTGCGTCAGCAGTTGTCACAGCAGCATCCGTTTCTGGGTTACCCTTGCACAACTTTACCTTTGAAGGCTTCCTCTCCCCAAAATCTGGAAAAAGAAAGCGTCAATTAAGTGTACTCACCGATGAAGAAAGAACGTTAATTTTTTTTGAATCTCCGCACCGTCTCTGTCGCTTCCTTGAAGATGTCTTTGAGGTGATGGGTGAACGCGACATTGTCGTTACACGCGAGTTGACGAAAAAATTTGAAGAGATATTCCGTGGGAATGTTAGCGAAGCATTGGAGAAATTTCAAGATACCGCACCGCGCGGGGAGTTTACGATCCTTATTGCTGGAAGAAGGAAAAAAGATGACAGTTGATACAATCTCACAAATTTCCGTTATCGGTGCAGGACTGATGGGACACGGCATCGCGCAGGAGTTTGCCTGCGCAGGCTACCACGTACGTATGCACGATGTCACCGACGAAAATCTTGAAACAGCACGCACTCAGATTGAGAGCAACCTCGGTGTGCTTGCTGAAAACGGGGTTATCACAAAAGAGAATATCGCGCCGACGCTACAGCGAATTCAGACTGCCACCGAACTGTCTGCAGTCGCCGAAAACGCCGATTTTGTTGTCGAAGCCGTCACCGAGAACTTGGCATTAAAACAGCAGATATTTGCGGAATTAGACGCAATCTGTCCATCCCATACAATTTTGGCGAGTAATACGACCGCATTGATGCCGAGCCAGATCGGTGTGAAGGTAAAGCGCACGGATAAGATACTCAACACCCACTATTTTAATCCGCCCTACCTGATTCCATTGGTCGAACTTATTCGCAGCCCTGATACCTCTGATGAAACGGTTGCGGTGACGTTTGATCTCTTGACGGCTATCGGGAAAACACCCGCGATTATTGAAAAAGAAGCACTCGGTTTCGTCGGACCGAGATTGCAAGCTGCTCTCATTCGGGAAGCGTTCGCTATTGTAGAACAGGGCATTGCCAGTGCAGAAACCGTTGATCTTGTCGTCCGGAATAGTTTCGGACGAAGGCTCAGCGTCGCCGGTCCCTTTGAGGTATTTGAACTTGCAGGATGGGACCTTGTGCTTGCCGCCTTTGAAGAACTTTATAAAGATCTCAACAGTTCGTCTGACATTAATCCACTCCTTCGACAAATGGTTGAATCCGGTAAACTCGGTGTAAAGTCTAAAGAAGGTTTCTACAATTGGACAGATGACAAAATACAAGAACTTCGAGACCGGATGAATCGCGCATTAATACAGCAAGCAAAAGATATATAAAGTAGTAGGCAGACTCCGCTCTGCCGTTCACACATGCAACGTAAGGTATTAGACAAACTCCGTTCTATCGTCCAGACCAAGCGTCACATTATATTACTATTTGTGATACTAATGGGTTTAATCCTGCTCGGAGTCTACCATAAACGGGTTTGGGCATATCTCCTTGAACTCACTGCTGCTTTTCAGAGTATTGAAACTGCCCGCGCATACATAGCCGGTTATGGTGCACTTGCGCCTGTTGTATCAGCGATACTCATGATCTTTCAGAGTGTGATTGCGCCGCTGCCAGCGTTCCTGATTACCTTTGCAAACGGCACACTTTTTGGATTCTGGTGGGGTTCGCTCCTGTCTTGGAGCAGTTCAATGGTCGGCGCGGCACTTTGCTTCTATATTGCCCGCTACCTCGGTATCCAACGCGTGACACGGTTCATTAGCCAGCCGGTAGTTGACAAAACGAATGATTTCTTTGAAAAATATGGCACTTATGCTATCCTTGTTGCTCGCTTGATGCCGTTTATCTCT
Organism: Candidatus Poribacteria bacterium; assembly: GCA_965208735.1. Classification (GTDB taxonomy): domain Bacteria; phylum Poribacteria; class WGA-4E; order WGA-4E; family WGA-3G; genus WGA-3G. The sequence continues at coordinate 231,753 of CBDBPM010000002.1, read as the reverse complement.
TTTGATGTCGTTAGTTATTTTGCTGGTGCGACTCGGATGCGGTTTCTCGGTTTTTGGATTGCCACTGGCATCGGCCAACTGCCAGCGACCTTGGTTTATTCCTACCTTGGGGACAGAATTTCTGCACACACTAAACTGATATTGTGGAGTTTCTGTATTTTAATTTCGTTATCAATTATAATATGGCTCGTGAAAACTCGAACCCGTGGGAGGGAAACCTTGTAAGCCCGATTTATTAAAATAGGCATCGCGGTTAGAAACCCTTCACACAATATGAGGTTATGAAACTACACATTGTCCTTTCCCTCACCTTTACGATGGTCTGCGCTTGTCAACCAACGGACCCACAAAATTTCGCGGACAAACAGCGAAGACACCCTCGCGTTCGGACAGCGTTTGAAGAAAAAGACGGGCCACTTCGTAACCTGTTCGCCGACAAAGGCATCCTCTATCCACCCCAGAAACTCTTTATCCGCATTTTCAAACAAGAGAAAATCTTGGAAGTTTGGGGGTTTTCAGCAGCTGACACCGTTTTCAAACTTGTGAAACGCTATGCTATCTGCCGCACGTCAGGAAATTTGGGACCCAAAAGACGTGAGGGCGACTTGCAAATTCCGGAGGGGTTTTATTATATCGATAGATTTAACCCCAAAAGCAACTTTTATCTATCGCTTGGCATTAATTATCCGAACCAAGCGGATCGGGTTCTGGGCACAAAAGGCAACTTAGGGGGCGATATATTCATACACGGTGGATGTGTTACGATCGGCTGTGTTCCAATCACTGATGAATATATTAAGGAAGTCTATTGGTTGGCAGTTCAAGCAAAATCAAACGGACACGCAAAAATTCCTGTGCACATTTTTCCAACAAAATTGGACGATCGGACAATGACGCGCTTAAAAAGCACTTTTCCAAATAACGACACGCTGATAAACTTTTGGAAAAATCTGAAAATCGGATATAATTGGTTTGAAAAGTCTCGGAAACTGCCGAAGATCTCTGTAAATCGGCAGGGTGTGTATCAGTTTTCAGAGGAATGGTTATAAGTTATAGGTTATAAGTTATAAGTTAAGAGGGTTCTTGGAACAGTTCCGTTCTCTGTGAAAATTTCCACAGAAAACCTCTTTAACTGTTAACTAAAAGGTTTTTCGTAGAAAAACCGTACTAACAACCAACAACTACTAAAATGGAGAATTCAAAATGGTTCGTATCGGTGTAGTTGGAGTCGGCGGCATGGGAAACGGCCATTGCAACGCCCTCCCTAACGTTGAAAATTGTGAATTTGTAGGCGTGGCGGATCTCCGCTTAGAAGCAGCGGAAGCCGTTGCTGAACGGCATCAAATTCGCGCCTTCCAAGACTATCAAGAGTTATTTGCTGTCGTAGATGCTGTCGTCGTAGCGACACCCCCCATAGCGCATACACAGGTCATCGTTGATGCGGCGGAAGCGGGGGTGCATGCCTTCTGCGAAAAACCGCTCTCCTTGACGCTCACCGAGGCAGATGCTATGATTGAAGCATCGGATAAGGCAGGCACGCATCTGATGGTCGGGCAGGTGCTACGCTTCTATCCCGTCCATGAACTCGGTAGACAGATGGTGGACAATGGCGACATCGGAGACATCACCTACATCGAAACCGACTATTCGGGTCCATATAACGCCCCGCGCAGTAGACCCGAAAGTTGGTACGGCACTGTCGGTGGACTCTTGGAAAACGGCATCCACAAATCCGACTTGATTAACTGGTTCGGTGGCACGGCGTTGACCGTCGCCGCCGAAGTAGGGAGTTTCTCTGGACACGACGATTGGGAGGATTACACGATCTCACTCATCCGTTACGATTCGGGCGCGGTCGGTATTTTAAGGTGGGGCGGTTTCCTCGGCGCGCGCGGCACCAACGATACAATTATCGACGGAACCGAAGGATCACTCCGTCTGAATATGTCAGCGGATCTCGCTTATCTCAAAAAACGCGGTGGCGACTGGGAGGAAATCGTTCCCAATCGTGAGGGACCGCACGGTGTCGTCGGCGAATTAACCCATTTTGTTGACTGTGTCCGAGAAGATAGAACACCCATGATTGATGGTAGAGGTGGCAAGCACGCCGTGGAAATTGTTTTGGCAACGTATCAATCGGCGAAAGAGAAAACCAAGGTCGCACTGCCGATGGAATAATGGCTATCAGCAATCGGCTATCGGCTATCAGCATTCTATCATCGGAGATTTTGTTTCCCAATAATAGTTATCGGTTATCAGTTGTCAGTTAAGAAGAAGGCTTAGCACGCATCAACCCCTTCTTTAACTGGTAACTGACAACTGGTGACTGACAACTATTTAAAAATGCTCTTCCTTGTTCTCAACATCATCCTGCTGTCCGGGTTCGGACTCTTTCTCAAGCATGCCAAGAACAACCAACAACGCCTAAACCCTATAGGTTTTGTCAACTACCTCACCGCGTTCTTCATCAGTATCTGGGTACTCTCTCAGGAACAGGATTTTGAATTCTCAAAGCTGACGTTCGCGTTAGGTATATCAAACGGTGTGACGTATGCTCTCGGATTTGAACTGTTCACTATCGGTATCCGGCTCAGTGGGATTGTCGTCACGGCTGCACTCGTCAGACTGTCGATCGTGCTACCGATTCTGGTGGCGATGATATTCTGGCAAGAGATTCCAAACCTCTGGCAAACCATAGGACTTCTCTTAACCTTCGTAGCAATTCCACTCCTCAGCCAGCGAGAGAAAGAGCCAACTTATACATTCACACCTGACAAACCGGAAGTGCCTCAAGGTTTGGGATTCGCTATTGCTATTACAATTCTGCTGGTCACCGGTATCTCGCGGCTCACCATGAAAGCCTTCAACGAAATGTGTCCTATTGATGAGAAATCGCTCTACATGAGTCTGCTTTTCGGTGTCGCCACAGTCATCTATTTGGGTATATGCCTCTATCAGAGAATATGGCCGAATTGGTGGGAAACCTTCTACGGCGTGTTGATAGGGGTCTGTAATGTGGGTGGAAGTTGGGCACTGCTCATCGCTTTGGATCAAGTCAGTGCATTAATCGCTTTTCCGATGTCAAGTTCCGGTGGCGTATTGTTCACGATGTTTGTGGGTATGGTGTTCCTCCATGAACGGCTGAGTCGGACCTCTCTTATCGGTGCATTGCTCGCAACCGTTGCATTAATTTTTGTTAATTTGAAGCCGTAATTTGCAATAAGTATAAGCAGAGACAAATTTGACTTTGGGCGCGAAATGTGGTATCATTTATGGAAAATAGGAGTTCTGAAGAAGCATGCGGGAAAGTGTAGAACTTGTCATCCGAAGCGTTCACTTGATAGCGGCAATCATCTGGTTCGGAGGCGTACTCTTTTCTACCTTCATTGCAACGCCAATCCTGCAGCGAAACTTGTCAACGGAAGACCTATTAGCAGTTCACAACCGTTTTCGGACTTGGATACGATTGATGATTCATGTCCTCCTGACAACGGGCGCGATGGTGTTCTTTATCGTTGCATGGAATAACGGATTTTTTGCGCAGCAGAGTGGTAGCGATTTCAAAGTCTATATGTTAACGTTCGTCGCTAAACTTGCGGCGTTTGGACTCATGGCACTCTTTTGGGGACTATATAGCTCTCTCTATCGGCGATACCTTGAAGTTATGCCACCGGACAGCGAAGCGCATCACAACCAGAGTCCGTATATCATCAATGTGTGGAAGTGGCTAACGCTGGTTGCAGGCTTAATCGTTTTCGTACTCGCATTGCTGGTAAAGCACTAATTTTAAAACATCATATCTTTTTGGAAGGTTGGAAGATTGGTAGATAAAAAATGTTCCTTCCGTCCTTCCGTCTCTTCTCGATCATCTAAGAAACATGCAAAATACCAAAGTTCAGGCAGTCTCATGGAATATCACCCGATTGTGTAATCTGAAATGTACACACTGCTACCTCCCGGCAGGATTCGTAGACACAAGCGAATTAGGAAATGGAAACTTTCAATTATCTGATATTCAAGATTCTACGGAATACGCACGGGATGCGGAACTAAGTCAATCGCAATGTTTCCGCGTCATTGATGAGATCGCCGAAATCAACCCGCATATCCTCCTCATTCTCACCGGTGGAGAACCGCTATTACGCCCGGATATCTTGGAGATATCAAAGTATGCCTCCGATACCGGGTTTCTTGTTGTCATGGGTACAAACGGTGTCCTGCTCAACGACGCAGTTGTTGAGAAGATGCAACAGCATGGTGTCACCGGTGCAGGTGTGAGCCTCGACTCTATCCAACCTACAGACCACGACAAGTTCCGGGGTATGGAAGGCGCGTGGAAAGCGACGATGAACGGTGTTGAGGCACTCAAACGCGCACAAATGGACTTCCTTGTTCAGACCTCCGTGACGCAGTGGAATTACGACGAAATTCCAAGAATCGTAGAGTTCGCTTATCAACTCGGTGCGAAGGTGCTAAATCTCTATTTTCTGGTCCGAACCGGAAGAGGCAAGACGGTGATGGACCTCACACCTACACAATATGAAAAGATGCTTGAGACGATGTTCGAGTTACAGGCAGCTTATACAGGAAAAATGCTCATCGCTGCGAAATGTGCCCCGCATTACAAGCGCGTTATCTATGGGCAACAATCCGACTCCGACTTCCTCCAAGGGTATCCGAGCGGGACATGTCCGTGTGGTATCTACTACTGTCGCATCACGCCTGAGGGGGAACTGACCCCTTGCCCCTACCTACCTGTTAGCGTTGGAAACCTCAAAGACGAAAGTTTCGTTAAACTCTGGAATGAATCAAAGACTTTTCAAGATTTACGGAATCGAGATATGCTTGAAGGCAAGTGCGGCGCGTGTGAGTTCAAGGAAGTATGTGGCGGTTGTAGAGCGCGCGCTTATGCGACGACCGACAACTACCTCGCTGAAGATGCATCGTGTGAGTATCAACCCGGACAACACAACGCACCTCCCGTTCAAATAGAGAAAAAGATTGCTTTTGCAACAGAAACCGATTACGAATTGCAGTGGACGGAAGCAGCAGAAAAAAGATTAAAACGCGTACCATCATTTGCGCGGGGTATGGTTATCAAAAGCGTTGAAAAATACGCACGCGAACACGGCTATCGGGAGATTACTCCCGAATTAATGCAAGCCGTCAAGAAACGGTTTGATGAAACTGGCATCCCATCTTTCCGACCAAAACGCTAATGCAAAGTAGTAGGCACACGCCGTTGTGCCGTAGCAATAACCGTAGAGGAAACTTGTATGCTAACAACGGAACAGATTGCATTTTTTCAGGAACACGGATATCTTATCCTTGAAAATTTTATTGATTCAGAGATAATTGATGGATGGCGAGAACAGATCTGGAAGCACTTGGATTCCAGTTTAGAGACACAGGAGACATGGCCCAACGACTATGTGGTCCAAAACTTCAGTTTTTCGCCACTCTTCGGACAGTTGCCTGTGATGCAAGAGATCACTCAGCAACTCGGCGGTGGACAATTTAGCGGCGGTGGCGGTTCACCGCTTGTCAAATGGCCCAACCCCGAAGAAAAATGGGCGATGCCGGGCAGCGGACACATTGATGCTTATGGTCCCGGCGGTTGGAGTCCGTTTATGCTGGGTGCGACGACTTATCTCTACGATGTCGAACCCAATGGTGGTGGGTTTGTCTTTTGGCCCGGAAGCCACCAGTCAACACATAAATACTTCCTTGAATATCCAGAGCAGATTGATGGCAGTTTCTACGATATCAAGGATTGGGGTTGGCATGTACTTTCGGATTTATCGCCGGAAGGACCTCGCGAATTTGTAGGTGCCGCTGGTGACGTTGTCCTGTGGCACGCGTTTCTGTGCCATACAGGATCAGCGAACATAAGAGAAATTCCCCGTTTTGGTATTTTTGCGCGCTACTCACATCAAAAGCGGGAGGAGATTAAATACGAAATTCCGGAAGATCTCTGGAAGTATTGGGCAATTTAAGGAGAAACACATGAACGAACAAAATAGTGCAAACGAACGGCTTACCGATGTAGAAGAACGCTTAACGCGAGTCGAAAACCTACTCGTCAGCATCAACGAAAAGTTAGACCAGCATTCCCCTGTTGGTGAGGTAGATATCGAGAAAACCGAAGCGTTCCAGCAGTGGGTGACCGATTACGTCTCAATGCGGTTACAGCAACTCGTGCCAGAGACGTGCGACCATCCCGACGAAGCCGTGCTTCACGACGGTCCCTATCTTGACAATACCACAGTGCCGTGTACAGAAGAAGTTGAGCATCGCGTTAAACGGATACCGATCCCCTTTGTTCGCGAGATGGTCGTCCAACGTGTCGCTGAAAATGCGCGGGAAGCTGGGATTGAACGCGTAGATATTGACTTTTTCGAGAAAGCCGCAACATTTTGACAATGTAAAGCCACAGAGGAGTTCCCTCTGCCTAATTTCGATTGGAAGGACTTCTTAAAGGCACCGCTGTAATAGTTATCAGTTATCGGTTACAAGAGGTTTTTGATAGTCCTAAATCTTTTTCTGATAACTGAAAGGTTTTTCGTAGAAAAACCGTACTGAGAACTGACAACTACTTTACTATGGACTGGGTTTTCAATACCTTCTCAGAATATCTTGAGAACGACTTCAAAAAGCGGATCGGGACTCCGAACCCCACCGTTGCCGATCTTTGGCAAGCCTTTCAGGTCCTCTTCCCTGCGACTTCAGCGCAGCTTCTTGTGCAGGAACCAGTAGGCAATACAGTGCGGTTTAAAGCACTCGCGTTCTATCATGCAGACGAAATGGGTCCGTTGATTGAAGCCCCGTTGGAATATCTCAAGCAGCATTTCGGGGGCGGCAAATTCAAAATCAACTTTTATCACGGCATGCAGTTCATCTCGACGATTAATTTCAAGCCAGAGGGACCCGAAATCTGGCGCGAACTACCGGAAATGGAAGGCAATCCTACGATTGATGAAGTTCCGACTTAAAGTAGTAGGCACACGCCGTGTGCCGCAACTAAGGACAATAAACAAAATCATGAGTCAACAACAGGACTTTGGCGGATGCCCCTCGTGTGGAAATACGAATCTCCGACAATTGGATGGAAATTCATGGTTCTGCTTGGATTGTGACTGGGATAACCTCAGCATTATTCCGAAAGGCAATGACGAACTTCTTACGTCTCTTCGGCACGGAGATGTCCATTCGCGGCGGATCGCCGCGCAAGCATTGATTAATATCGGTGATGCTGACCGGCACCTCGCTACCGTGATGGATTCAAACGCGCTACTCGAAGCCTTAGATGACGAGGATGCTGATGTGCGTTACTTCGTCGCTGTCGCCCTCGGCAAACTGGAAGCAAGCCTTAGCCTCGGCAAACTCAAGCAGCTTGCCCGAGATGATGCCTCCGCACTCGTTCGCGAAGGTGCTAAATCGGCAGTTGAACAGATAGAATCGCATCACTCGGCTTAGCGCGCGGAAGCCCAACAAATGGACGGGTTAGATATACGGAACCGGTTGTTCTTGACCCAACCCACCCGAACCGCAAGGAAAATTAGAAACAAGAAAAACGCGAAAGCAGAGCCATTGGTTATCCGTTCTTTGCCAAAATGCGGAAACCCAACCAACGGGCCGGGTTGGATATACGGAAGGGATCGTTATTGATACAACCCACCTAACCGAACCGCAAGGAAAATTAAAAATATGGAAAAAGTTCGACTCGGTTATATCGGCTGTGGATTCATGGCACAGAAGGTCCATATTCCGAACTTTACGAGTATCCCGGACTGTGAACTCATCGGACTCGCAGAGGTGCGTTCTGAACTTGGGAAAGTCGTCCAAAATCGTTTCGGGATCCCCCAACTTTACAGTGACCACGGCGAACTTGCACAAAACGCCGATATTGAAGCGGTGGCAGTCTCCGCTGACTTCGCCTTACAGGGCGAAATCGCCAAAGACCTCCTTTTGGCGGGTAAGCACGTCTTCATGGAAAAACCGATGGCTGTCTCCACTGAACAGGCTGAGGCTATTGTGGCGGCATCCCAAAAGTCTGGCAAAAAGTTGATGGTCGGCTATATGAAACGCTACGATGCCGGAAACGAGATTGTCAAGGCGAAGGTAACGCAATTCCGAGAGACGGGTGAACTCGGACGTTTGACTTATGCCAGAAATCACGGCTTCGGCGGGGATTGGGTCTGCAATCTTGATACCCACATGGACGGTACTAATGAACCAAAGCCGAGCGCGCCTGTCAAAACCCCAGAATGGATACCTGAGCAGTATAAAGGCTCATATTTGGGATACCTCCAGCAGTATACACACAACATCAACCTGATGCGTTGGTTCCTTGATGCGGGTGACAAAGTTACTGTCAAAGCCGTCGATTTAGATGCGAACGGCTATTCCGGTATTGTGATCTTCGATATGGACGGCATCCGTGTAACGCTGGAAACCGGACATGTTTCACACTATCGTTGGGACGAGCATAGCCAACTCTATTTCCAGAACGGATGGATTCACACATGGGCACCGCCGTTGCTCTTGAAAAACACACCCGCAGAGGTTGAAATCTATCGCGCTGGAGAAGAACAGGAAATCACGCGCCCAATTCCGAGACCGAGTTGGACATGGGCATATCACAGAGAGGCGGAATACTTTGTCGCGAATGTCCGCAACGATGAACCCTTCAGATCTTCAGCCGAAGATACGCTCACAGATGTCAGACTTTTTGAAGACATCTACCGCATCTTTATCGAACAGCAGAAATAGTTGTCAGTTAAAGAGGTTTCGGTTGTAGTGAAATCCGAAAATATGTTTACAGTTCGTCAGGAAACAAACACCCACCGCCGCTGGCGAGGATTGTATCCTCGCTCTTGTACTGGTGTGTAGGTAATTACGGGTTTTACTATAAACGATGACAATTTTTGTTTGCCAATCACCTTTTACTGAAGACTGCCAACCAATAAACTATTTTCGCATCAATATCTCTGTGTTATTAATGTTCACTGCGAGTTCGTAGTTATCCTGCAAGTATGCCGCAATTAACGGATGTCGTTCCTCAACACGGATGGCATCAACCGCATCAAACCAACCTCCGGTTTTAAAGATCACCAGACGCGTTTTGTCTTGTTCAAGGGCTTCAATAACCTCTTGCTGCATTGAAGGTGTCGATGCGTACGAGACCTGATGGAAACGGGAAACCCCTGGTCGATTCGCGAAAAAATAATAGGCACCTTGACTTGTAAAGTCGAAGATATTTTCATTCAGTTCTGTATTTTCCTGAATATAAGCCACTACCTTTTGAATTTGTTCAACTTGGTCATCTGGGATGTCCACGGCTCCTGCGCGTGCCAATTCCTCCGATACAACGCGCTGCTTGAACGGATTCTGACGGAACCGCTCCCATTTCTGGTTGAAACCCGCCAACGGATGATGTACCTCTCCAACATACCAACAGAATATGACTGTCGGAATTAATATCCATACCGCCTTCAATGCGGCGTGCCAAGGGGTTTTACCTCTGAGGGACAATAAACCGACACGGAACATGCTGAAGATACCGCCTTCTAACGGAAGTAGGCAGAGGAGCCATAAGAAGGTTGCCCCGAAAGTTAGATGTCCGCCATCCGAACGTCCCAGGGCAGTCCTGAAGAATGCAACGCCGCCGAGGAGTAAGAGAAGAAGTTTCATTGTGTTGGCGGAGTAAGTGCCAGAGAGCTTGCGATATGTCAGGTAAGCCGCGATAATCAAAAAGATGCCGATCGGTAGATACCACCGAAATCCTTCGCTGAAGATGAAGGCACTCCATCCATCCGTTGATAATAAAGCAAGTGTTTTCGATAAGGATGGAAAAGCGAGTCCCCATGTTGCGAGTTGATAACGACACTGAATATAGGAATTCCAGATCGCATCGTCCAAAGCACCATGGAACAAAAAGTAAGTACCCACTGGAAGAAAGCCTAACATCACCCCGCAGCTATAATTGATTAAGGGTAATGGACGTTTCCTTGCTGCTATGCCGCTTTGTAACCCGTATATGAGTAGAAATAACCCAATACCACCTAACGTATAAAGCCCGATTTCAGTGCTGTACCAGAAGGCTAAACTCGTGAAGAGACCGGCGAGGAGCAGCTTCCACGAAAATCTGTAATCCTTTGATGTGGCTTGTGGACTGGTCAGAAAAGCGGCAGCGAAGGCGAAACTCATTAAACCGAGGCTATGCCGTGCGGATACCGAGAACGCTGTGCCAGATGCGATAAGCATACAGATAAAAGCGGTCAAGAATCTGCCACGAAATACTTGTAAACCCAGCAAGTAGAGCGCGACATAGCCGAGCGGATTTAGGACACGCTCCATTGTACGTAAACCGAACAGAGTCGGTTCAAAGAATTGAGCACCAAACCACGCCAAGTAGGCGTTTTGAAAGAGTCCGTGTTGGACATAGACATCCCGAAACGGCACCCCACCGTGTAGCATTTCGTTGAGAGGCGCGAGTCGCTCACCTTCGTGGAATAAGTCTATATTGCCGTGAATATTCCCTGAGTAGGTCAGAAGATAGATAAAAATGGGGAGAATAACGTATTCAAGTCCAATACGCCCAAACTTTAGGAGTCTGTAATCACCGAAAGTGGTTTTTCCACTCTCTTCGTCGGTTGGGTTCTCCCCGTTTTCACTAACGAGGTTGTCCCCATCTTCGCTGGCGAGGTACGTAACCTCGCTCGTGTTAGAATTCCACAGATCTGGGAAGTACCGTTTATACAGCAGTACCAACTTCAGCAGAACCGACACGGCAATCGGTAAAAGTAAGCCTATTAGCGTCTGTTGCCCGATATGGTAAACCTGTAGCCAACAGAGCCACAACGGTATTGATGCCAATGCGTTTGCTTTAAGCACACGCGCGATCGGTTGTTCGGCGAACTTAGCACACCAGCGTGAATAGACCCACCATCCGAGCCAATATAGACATATTGTTATTGGGATACCGAGCAGTGCCAGCAGATAGAAAAAGTATTCCTGCTGTTTCGGATACGCGTTAGCACTGAGCCAGCCGACGACACCGGCGTTTGAGTGGTATTCAAAAGTGATGTGTTTTTGGAGCGTTATCCCTAAGGCGACTGCAAGGGAGGCAGCGGAAAAGGTGAGGAGCCCGACGTAGGGTTTGAGGATAGGGGTTTTGACAACGCGCATGTCCGGCATAAATTGCTGACATTTGTAGAGCAAGTTTTGGTTTGCAAGCTGCACCACTTTTTTCAAGCAAGTTTTGGCTTGCAAGCTACGCCAAAAGGCTCGCAAGTGCTGCATGGTTTTGCCTCAATTGATGTCGCGATCGAGAATCAATATTGCCGCCTTAGGTCTCCACAAACGAACTTTCAACCTCAATAAAATCTTGCGTCGTTTCATCCCACGCGAAAGCCTTCACAGCGCGTATCTCACTGCCGTAGACAGAGATCACCAAATAAGTCGTCCCTGGATAGGTGGGTTCATCCCACATCATCGCGTCTGCTTTGTCTTTTTCCGAGAAATATGCTTCGTGGTTCGGGTGTGAGTGGTAGAACGCCTTAATATCCTGTGTCTCAGACGCTTTGGTAACCTTGAATAAATCATCAGGGTGTATCACGTACGCCGTACGGGCATCACGCGGGTACGTATCAGGATCTTCCTGATGCAATTTATTCTGTATATTCCGGCATTTCCAGACAAATTCCTGCGTCCCATCACTCAAAATGGCACCGCAGCATTCATACGGAAACTCTGATTCGGCGTGCTCAAAAATCTGGCTGAGGGTTTCTGGTTTTACAGTCATCAGTTTTTGTTAGTTATCAGTTATCAATCTTAGAAAGCGAAAAAAGTTCCAAAGTGTGCTAAAATTGCGAAGTTGATAACTTTACGGACTTTAGAAACACTTCACGGACTTTACGGACTTCTTTAACTGACGACTGATAACTGATAACGGACAGCCATTAAGACAGATCGCTTCCGCCAGCAATCGCCGGAATAATGGAGATTTCAGCACCGTCTGAGACAGCAGTCTCTTTTCCATCAAGGAAGCGGATGTCTTCATCATTAAGATAAATATTTACAAACCGACGGATATTTCCGCCTTCATCACAGAGACGTTCTTTCATCCCCGGATAGTTCGCTTCAAGATTTTCAATAATGCCTTCAATATTGGCACCTTCTGTTTCAACTTCCGCCAGGTTCTGCGTCAAGCGTCTCAGCGGAGTTGGAATACGGACTATTACAGCCATAGAATATATTTCTCCTTTTTTAGTAGTTATCGGTTACAAGAGGTTTTTGATAATCTTAAAATCTTTTTCCGACAACTGAAAGGTTTTTCGTAGAAAAACCGTACCGACAACTGATAACCATTAAATCGAATAGTGTAATCCACACTCTTTAGCGTTTTCATCTGCGTCGTCATTTTCTAATGCGGGGGTTGCGTTTTGCCAGCGCCACCGTCCCGCGCGATTCGGTTCTCCCGGTTTTATGGGTGTTGTGCAAATGATACATCCGATGGATTCATAATAGTGGCCTTGTGCGTCCGCTTCAAGCAGCGGATTCACAGGAATTTCGTTTTCACGGACAAACTGCCATACGTCATCAGTGCTCCACTGAAGCAATGGACTCACCTTTAGCACCGGGTGTGTCGTGGATGAGATGATTTCTGCCTTTCGGTGTTGTTTTCTGGCATCGGACTGGTCATGTCGTATACCGGTTATCCAGACATCTAAGGTTTCCAGCAGTCGTTGCATTGGGCGGACTTTTCGGATGTTACAACAGAATTCCTGCTTCGTTTTACTGTCGAAAAACAGGTATTCGCCATGTTGTGTGACCATCTCCTCAACTTCTTGCGGATCAGGCTGAATCTGTTCGATTTGGATACCATAACGCGCTTCCACCTGCTCAAGAAAGGCGTATGTCTCTGGGAAGAGACGCAGCGTGTCGAGTGTGCAGACCCTGAACGGCAACCCATTTTCAGCAGCCATGTGGATCATCACCATACCCGAAAGTTGCCCACTTGTGACAATTGCGGCGCGTTCTTTGAACCGTTTAAAGAGAGAGAAAAGAATTTCTTGGGGACTCTCCGTCAATAGAACTTCTTGGCAGAGCCTCTGATCTACTGGATAGTTCAATTTTTTAATCGTGTTCCCTTAGTTAAAAAACTTACGGAAGCGTGTCCATGATATCCGATTCGATTTCAAAATAACGACTCAAACTGAAATAGCGTTCCCCAGTGTCGGGGAGAATGGTAACAACCGTTTTATCGGGTCCCTGTGCCTTTGCAACCTGTAATGCGGCATAGACATTCGCGCCGGACGACATCCCGACTAACAAACCCTCGGCTGTTGAAATTGACTTCATCATTTCGTAAGCCTCTTTTTCGCCGACTGTAATGACTTTGTCGATGATATCAACGTTGAGCACCTCAGGAATCATCCCTGCACCGATCCCATCAATGCGAGTAGGACTCGGTTGACCCCCAGAAAGCACGGCTGAGACACGCGGCTCCACGGCAACCACTTTCACATTCGGACACTCCGTTTTCAGTACTTCTCCGACACCTGTTAGTGTGCCGCCTGTGCCGACGCCTATAACGCAAAAATCGATGTCGGTGCCGATTGCTTTGAGAATTTCCACTGCTGTCGTGCGTCGATGAATTTCGGGGTTTGCGGGGTTCGTGAACTGGTTCGGCATATAGTGGCGTGGGTTTTGCCTGACAATCGCTTCTGCCTCCCAGATAGCACTTGCCATGCCACCGTGTTCCGGCGTTAGTACGATTTTCGCACCGAAAGCGGAGAGGAGTTCATATTTCTCGCGGCTCACGTTTTCCGGCATCGTCAAGGTGACAGGATAGCCTCTTGCGATGCCGACAATAGAGAGCCCTAAACCCGTATTGCCAGCGGTAGGTTCGACGATGGTATCCCCTTTTCTGAGGATGCCGCGTTCTTCAGCGTCAACGACCATCGCATAACTAATTCGATCCTTGATACTGCCGCCGGGGTTGTAAGCCTCCAACTTTGCGAAGATCGTTGCATCGTCCTTACCGGGCAAAGTATTCAGGCGAATCGTTGGTGTATTCCCGATGAGGTCTGTCAGATTTTTGGCGATTTTCATTTTCGTTCTGCTTGTGTACTTTAGACAATTGCCACTTAAAGTATACCATAAACACCGCAAAAAGTCAAATTTTCATATATGCGACCAGAGTCATTCAATTGCCGCGAACACTCTTGTCGGAGTGAATCAACGCCAAGTGCGTGTATGGCATTCAATCGGTTTTTCGTTTCTGCACAGAACATGTAGTGATACGTATTTTTGTCACGGATATTGTAAATGCTTCCGCTGGACAAGGCGTTAGCTATTTTGACTGAATGAAATTTTCAATCATATTTTTCAAGCCGCCTGGATCCAATTGTTCAAAGAATTCCGTGTCCTTAATGCCCATAGTATTTAACCATGTCTCCCAATACGCTTCGATAATGTCAGAATCTTGGAAATGTCTCACTCCATCTTCTTCACGCAGTCGTACTTCAAGCATCAAGAATTTTATATTGAAATCACTGAAGGGGCCGACTGTCCGTAATCCCTCACTTCCGTTTTTTATTTTATTCACAGCTTCTGGATCATCACGCAATGCCCCAACCCTCATATACGTTCCTTTGGGACGCTTCCGTTCAATTTCAATATCAAAATTGAGATAGCCATCTGAAAGACAGATTATGCGGTTCTGGTGATCTGTTGAAAGGGGAGACCTGGCTTGCGACCTAAACCAATCCCAAATATCTGAACCGGTTTGTGGATGTTGTTGAACATGGTCGTATAACTCTGGAATAGCATCAATTAATTCCTGTTTCTTTTTTAGAAATTCACGATATCCACTCCGTTTCTTTGGTGCCGTAATTGTCAGTTTACCTATGATGTCATTCGAGGGATTTTTTGTTTTGGATTGACGTGGAACTACCAAATTAAGCTTATGGTTCTTTATTTTTCCTGTTTTGATCTCCTCTTCAAAAAATTCGTGAAACTGATTGACTATCTTTTTTAGAATGTCAATATCCCTTTCTCTTTGGTCGGGATGTCTTTCTTTACAAACACGATCCGACGTATCGATAATAACAATGATGTTTACGGGTGCATCAGATGCGTTACTATCCGAATGACTCACATTTAGAAAAATAAGAAATAGGATATACACTACTACCACAACATTAATTCTTTTCATATAAAAACCTCTAAACTGTTTTAAGAGTTGTTTTGAAATCCTCAAGTGTCTGCTTGGCAAGTTCTTGGATCTCAATGATTTGGCTCGAGACTTCCTGCGGTTGAAGATCGGTTCTACATTGTGCTACATACCGACACCATCCTGTCACGAATTCATTAGCCTGTGCTTCCATCTTCTTTATGTCAATAACCCTTTCACGTTGTCCCTTTAAGTGTGTACCAATCTCAGATTCACAACGATCAATCTCCATTTGAAGGCTGTCAACCTGCTCATTGAGCAATTGAATTTCGTCTTGAATACTTTGGATTTCGGCATCTAAGCCAGCAATTTGAGTTTCAATCGGATGCCTATATGTTTTCATAAGCGAATCTGAATAGGCTTGTTTGTCTTCACGGAGTCTACTCAAACCTTCTTCTAAATTTTGGATTTCAGTGTTTAGAGTAGATAGTTCAACCAATTTATCCGTCTTCTCTGCTCTAATCTGTATTTCCATCTGCTTAGATGGATCGGTTTGTGGGTGGATGTTTTCCCATAACCCTAATATCCAATGTAAACCTAATCCTAACAGGACTGAAGGACCAAAACCTAAAGAAAGAAATAGTAAGAATAATAGTAAAAAACTGTCTTTATTCTCTCCGTTTGTAGATGCTGCTGCCTGGGCATCAATTATCTTCTGTGCAATACTCCATCCAATTATTCCTTCAACGAATAAGGTCGCTGCCAAAAAACTTATAAAATATACCCATTTTCTCCACGTTTCAGATTCTAGACTAAGATGTGTTACTATTGCGAGAAATATAAAAATAGAGGGAAACATAAGAATCAACCATTTACGTGGGTCCTCGGCACTGGATTGCCATGATCTATCTAACGCTTTGTAGTCAATAAGAGTAGTCAAATCCATATCATCACTTGATTTGACAATTTTTTCCCCCGCGGACACATAAAAAAGATAGAGATAAAAGAATAGCGCGAGAACCGCTGCTGTCGCAAGAATCGCGAAAATCAATTTAGGGAGGCCTTGTAAAAATTCAGAAAACCTGTGTCGTAATTTAGGGAACCAATGTTCTGAAGATTGATGAATTGCTCCTTCAGTGTTTAAAGCATCTAATTCAACCCGGGTTGGTGATTCTAACTCGATTTCGACCTTAGCTTTTTCTGATTTCTTGGATTCGATATCTGAAATCTTCTCTTCAATTTTCTCGTTTAGTTCTGCAATCCGTGAACCTTCCGATGTCTCCAAGATTTCTACTGGCGACTCCAATTCTACTTTCAATTCGGCTAATTTTATATTTTTTGCCTCAAGCTCTTTAGTTGATTCTTTGATAGAATTTTGCCGCTGAGCCTTCTGTGCCTCAAGTTCCTGTTTATCCTCAACTAAACTCTCTATTTCTGCTTGATAATAATTGTCGTTAAATGCGATTTCAAGATTCTCATCACGGACAATAACATTAAGATGTTCTTGTAGTGCCTCTGTTACCCCTTTGCCTGCAGCCGCGGAAGCAAAACCACTGTCCGCACTATAATAAGGTTTACCGTTCAAAGATGTTCCCCCTCCTTAGGTGCTGTTTTTTTCCTATTGGAAAACTTACTGAAACGTGTCAAAAATTGTGATGTCCATTTTCTCCAAAGACTTTCAGAACTAACGCAATTAGCATGTGATGGCTGACGTTTATGGAC
Organism: Candidatus Poribacteria bacterium; assembly: GCA_965208735.1. Lineage (GTDB taxonomy): Bacteria > Poribacteria > WGA-4E > WGA-4E > WGA-3G > WGA-3G. The sequence continues at coordinate 214,850 of CBDBPM010000002.1, read as the reverse complement.
TTCTTTAAGTCTTTGTATCGCTTCTGCTGGTTCTCGAAACGTGAAAAACTCACGATCTTTGTTAAAACGCAATTCATCAAGTTCTTGATGAATCAAGGTTTCAAGTTCTTTTGGATTGTCACAGAATTCCTCGTGAGCGACATCAAAACGCGTTGGCACACCAGTTATAGCCCTACCGTTTCTGTCTCTATAAAGTTCCTCTGCTCGTTCTTTAGCCGTTCTTGTCGTATAGCCGATTTTTACTAAGTTCGGCATACCCTTGTTTGTCAGGATATAAACGCTTCCCATAAAGTTCCTTTCATAAATGTACACGGGTTTGGCATTTCCATGCTGTCGGAAGGTTTTCGCGCCGAACATGCTGAGTTTTTCATATTCCGTTATTTCTGATCCTCGCGCCATTTCGCAAAATCCGTCTCGATTTCCTCTGACCATTTTCGGTCTATCTCGCCGGGAGTGTAGATACCTTCGCGTAGGCGTTGGTGTCCAAATTGATCTAATATCATATCACATTATACTAAATGCAAGTCTGAATTACAACTTCTTTCTGAAATTATCATGCTCATGCGTAAATCCTATTAGTATAGCAATACTGTTGCGAAAAAATAATTGGATAAATTTGAGTGTTGTCGCGACTCGGGACACGCAGTAAAATTTACCATTTTTCGCTTTTTTTGACTTTTATTTCGTTTTATCGTATAATACTATTAACCTGTTTAAAGTAGAGATAACTTTGGTTCTGAGTCCTTAAGGAGACACTCATGGCGAATAACGTACCAATGACTCACGAAGACCACTGGAGTCGTCCAGTGGCTATGACCCCCGATGGTCAATGGATTTCTTTACGAGAAGTGGTAGAAGAAGAATCAACACAGGTTCCATTTAACCGCTTGTCCCCTGAAAAACAGTCAGAATTGGTCGCGGAACGCATTCGGCAAAGCCCCGAATTTGACGTAGGTATCTTGGGGCAGGGGATAGTGGACAAAAAGCACGCCATTGAGGAAGTGCAGAAACGAACATCTATAGGACGCGCCTTAATTGACGTTGAGCAGCGCATGATTAGAATGTTAATCAAACGTGCACTTGCCGGAACCCTTTAAATAACAAAAAATAACAAAAGGTAAAACGTTGTCTCAAGCAAAAACGACGCGTTGAATTGAACCTGATTTGAAAATTCTCGCTATTGATTCCAGTCACGATAGGATTACACAAGCCTCCTACGACTATCGAAATCGGTATGTTTATCCGTATCTGGAAGCCAGAGGGTTTGAAATTGTACGTTGTCAGGGCGAATTGGCGTGTCGTTTTCACGTTAAACTGAAAGCATGTCAACAAGACATCATTTATATAACAGGTGTAGGACATGGGACGAATACAACCTATATGGGAGAACATGACAACCCTATTTTTGATATAGGGAATTATCAACCCGAGGAGGCTGATGGCAAGATGGTTCATTTTTTTGCCTGTCAAACGGCTGCCGGACTCGGTCCTGACTTTGTAACCCATGGATGCCTTGCCTACTTTGGATACAATGACGACTTTATCGTTTTGATGCGTATTTCTGATGCTTTTTTTGACTGTGACTCTGAAATAGATCGGGCATTTGCTGACGGTTTGACTGCAGAAGAAGTGTACAAACGCGTGATTGAGCACTATAATCAGAAAATACGCGAGTTAGAAAATAGCGGTCATTACCGTGAGGCAGCAGCTTTAGAACACAATCGCGACTGTCTTTGTGCACCTTCAGTTGATCCAAAATGGGGAAATAAAAAAGCAAAACTCTTCTAACAGTAGATAGATGAAAAGTCAAGGATGGACGTGTGAGATTTTTGACATGGAGCGACCCATATCGTCTTCCCATCTTGAGGCGTACCGCTCATCCTGCGAATCCCGCAAATCCTGATTCAGGTATACCTCATTCTTGATTCCCGCGCCATTTCGCAAAGTCTGCTTCGATTTCCTCCGACCATTTGCGGTCTATCTCACCGGGCGTATAGACCCCTTCGCGTAGGCGTTGATGCCCAAACCGGTCTCGGAGGGCAACCTGTTCGCCTTGTTCGACGACCTGCTGCGCGAAATGCGGTGGGATAAAGATAACGCCACCGCGTCTGCCTAAAACGACATCTCCCGGTAGAACGGTCGCCTCCGCAATCCGGATGGGGATGTTAATACCGGTCAACGTGACGTTCGCAATTCCTGTCGGATCCACACCGCGCACGAACGTGGCGAAATCAGGTAACTCGTAGATGCCGTCCAAATCTCGGATGCCACCGTCGATGACCATACCTGTTCCTGTTTTCGCGTAAATGGAGTTGCCGAGGTTGTCACCGGCGAAGGTGCCATCCTTCACTTTACCGAAGAGGTCTACGACGATAACATCATCTTGAACGAGCGTATCAATTACCCACGAGTTTTGACCGCCGACGCGTTCCTCTTTTTCGCCTTGTGCAGAGATAGCATCGTTGAAATCCGGACGGATCGGTACAAACGCGCATGTTACGGCTCTGCCGACGAGAATCCGATCTGGATGGAGATTCATCCAATCGCCAGCGAATTGGAACTTATAATTGTTGCCGTTGAGAACACCCCACGCCTGCTCAATACTGATCGCCTTCATTCGCCGAATAATATCATCGGAGACGCGCGGTCGTCCATCAGGAAACCGCTCGCCTTCCCACAGATGCGTCATTGCGAGGATGCTCTCTTTATCAATAAGTCGCATATTAAGTCTCTTTCTGAAGGAGAAAAGCAGTGCCTACAGTCCCGCGTTTTCCCACACTTGATCAAGTGATTCCCCGGTGGCTTTTGCCGCGTCTGCGGGTTCCATGCTGGCTACTTTTTTGCTGAAGGGTTCGGGTGTCACAGGTCCGTCGTAACCAAGCTCTGTCAAAATTTGCATCAATTCGGTGAGCGGGATTACGCCAGTCTCCGCAGGAAGGCATCTGATGTTATCAATCTGCTCGTCTGGATCAATTCCGGCAGGTGCATCGTTGATGTGGACATAAACAACATCCGATGCAGAAAGTTTCCGCACATCGTCTACTGTGGAACGGCAGGTGTACCAGTGCCACGTATCAAAGAGCAATCCAACGTTTCCGGTGCCGACAGCGGCGGCGAGTCCTAACATCGCATCCATTGAGTAGGCGAAGAGGTACTTGGAACCTTTGCGGCTCGTTGCGGGTCCAATGAACTCAAGCCCGATGGAGTGCCCGTGATCTTTGAGAATCTCGGCGACAGAGCGAAGTCGTTTGACGGAGAAATCCCAGTTCTCCTGATACGTCATATCGTTTGAGGCGGGACCGACAACGGTAGTCGTCCGAAAGCAACCGAGCTCGGCAGCGAGTGCTGCACGTTCTGGTAACTGCGCCAAACCGGCGTAGTAATCAGCATCAGGACCGCGCCAATTAACACCGAAACCCCAGCCCCCCATGGCAATCCCCGCCTCTGACCAGAGGTCTTTGACGTGTTGGACAGAGTGTTCTTGGGCAATTTGACCGGCTTCATCGATGTTCAGATCGAGACCTTCAAAACCGGCGTTTTTCGCGAGGCCTAAGCCTTCCTTCATGTTCGCCCGGATGCCGATTGCACCCGTACTCAAGTTTTTAAACATATTTACTCCTTTTGTTATTCTTGAAAAATAAACAAAAATTCTTCGTTGTCACTCCTAATCCTGCAAATCCTTTTATCCTGCCAATCCTGATTCAGACAACTTTTCCCCACGTAAGACTTTCGCAGCGACAGCCCACGGATAATCCTCGTCCTCTGCTTTTGCATCGCGGTATGTCGGAATCCAGACCCAGCGTTCTTCCCCAGAACGGTTCGGATGGCTGGAGTGAAGTGTCAAATCGTGAAAAAAGACAGCGCCGCCCGCTTCGATCTCCGCTGTAACAGCGAGGTTTTCATCAACTGCACCGGGACGCAGCCGATTACCGAAGCCGTGTCCGTCACCGGCATCGCCATCGTGTAGAATGGCGGATTTATGGGAACCCGGAAATAACTTGAGGCATCCATTTTCAACGGTGGCATCGTCAAGAGCGACCCAAATCGAGACTTTGTGTGCGCCGTGCCAGTAGTGCCAATCCTGATGCCAAGGACTTGCGAACGTCATCGCATCACTCTTGAAAACGACTTTGTCGCTCAGGAACTCGATATCTGGAGCGAGAATGCCTTCTAAGATGTCGAGTAATCGCTCATCACCGATCGCTTTTTGGAAGACCGGACTCCGCGTCGCTAAACCGACATGCACGCCGTGTCCAGCGACTGAACCTGTCTCCGCTTTAACGGCTTTCAGGATGTCGATGCATTCTGACTTGAGCCGTTGGACTTCACTTCGCGCAAACAAGTTCGGTGCGATAGCGAAACCGTCCTTTTCAAAGTCGTTGCGTAGCGTTGTCAGTTCAAATACCATTTTTTACCCCTCTACAGCTGCGTCAATCTTGACTTCTCGTCCTGTTTCAGCACTTCTGAGCAGCCCTTCCATCATCTGCTGTACGATCAACCCGTGTCGGAGCGGTGCCTTACAGGTTGCGCCATCTAAAATACATTCAATGAAGTGATCAGCAATAGCATCCCATGATTTTCTATACTCACTCTTTGGAGGCTTCCCTTTTATGTCCTCGAATTTACCTTCTTTATCGGTTCGATAGAGTCGTAGCGGTTTCAGCGTTGCTCCTGCTTCTGTGCCGAAGAGTTCGATCTGAAATTCGTCGGGTTGATGTGATGCCCAGAAACTTTCGACCTGCAAGCCGACACCACCTTCAAAGGTAATGAACCCACCCGCGTAATCATCGGAATCATATTTCTCGTAGATCTCTTTAGGAGCTTTTGTCCCCTTCCAATAGCCGAGTCCTCGGGGTCCGAACTTCGCGCCAGCAGTGCCTAACACTGCGATTGGCTTCGGTAATCCGAGGATCCACCACGCTGAATCAAGTACATGGACACCCATATCACGGAAGGCACCGCCGCCTTTCTGGATGAAACCGAGATTCCAGTTGGGGATACCGCTCCTCCGAACGCTCCGTGCCCGTGCGTAATAGAGTTCTCCGAAATAGTCGTCGTGGGCAAGATTGCCGAGGTATTGGCAGCCATCCCCAAAACGCTTAGAGAGCGACATCATATTGACGACACCGGCTGCCTCGGCTTCTGCGACCAATTTTTGCGCCGCTTCCTCAGAATCAGCGAGCGGCTTTGTTACCATAACGTGCTTACCGTTCCGCACGGCTTCTAACGCAATCGGGACATGCCACTGGTTCGGTGTGCCAACGAAAACCGCGTCAATATCGGAGGCTTTGCACATCTTTTTGTAATCTGTATAAAATTGGACTTCACCCGGTAACGCATTGGCAAAGTCCTTCATTCGATCTTCAAGTAGATCGCAGAGTGCGACGACATTGCCGCGTGGATTTCCAGCGAGTGCTGCGCCGTTAGGTCTACCGATACCCATCCCAACGACAGCGATACGAACAGAACCTTTTCCTGCTGCCATTTTTTAATTTTCCTTGCAATTGTTCAAAGAGGTTGTGTGAAAGACAGTCCTTTCAAAACACCCGTCTTCCACTTCGTTTCGCGTAAACAGGTTCGGTGCGATAGCGAAACCGTCCTTTTCAAAGTCGTTGCGTAGTGTTGTCAGTTCAAATACCATTTTTTAAGCCTATACAGCTGCGTCAATCTTGACTTCTCGTCCTGTTTCAGCACTTCTGAGCAGCCCTTCCATCATCTGCTGGACAATCAGTCCATGTCGGAGCGGTGCCTTACAGGATACGTCATCTAAGATACATTCGATGAAGTGATCGGCAATAGCGTCCCACGCCTCGTTGTATTTGCTCGGTCCGGGGTTAACGTTTATATCCTCAGAGGTGCCGGATTCGTCTGTCCGAAAAATCCGCAGTGGACTCAGTGTCGCGCCTGCTTCCGTTCCGAAGAGTTCGATTTGGAATTCGTCGGGTTGGTGTGATGCCCAGAAACTTTCGACTTGCAAGCCGATTCCACCTTCAAAAGTGATGAACCCGCCAGCGTAGTCGTCGGAATCATATTTCTCGTAGGTCTCTTTCGGCGGTTTCATCCGATTCCAGTAGCCGCGTCCACGCGGTCCGAACTTCGCGCCAGCAGCACCGAGTACCGCAATCGGCTTTGGTAATCCAAGAATCCACCACGCCGAGTCAAGCACATGGACACCCATGTCGCGAAATGCGCCGCCGCCTTTTTGTATGAAACCGAGATTCCATGCGGGAATACCGTTCCTACGCACGCTCCGTGCCCGTGCGTAATAGAGTTCACCAAAGTAATCATCACGTGCAAGATTGCCGAGGTATTGGCAGTCTTTCCCAAAGCGCGTAGAGAGTGACATCATATTGACGACACCCGCTGCCTCTGCTTCTGTAACCAACTTTTCTGCCGCTTCCTCAGAATCAGCGAGCGGTTTCGTTACCATGACGTGTTTGCCGTTCCGCACGGCTTCCAACGCGATCGGGACATGCCACTGATTCGGTGTGCCGACGAAGACTGCGTCAATATCGGAGGCTTTGCACATCTCTTTGTAATCTGTGTAGAATTTAACTGTGCCGGGTAATTCTTTGGCGAAGGCTTTCATCCGATCTTCGGCGAGATCACAGAGTGCGACAACATTACCACGTGGGTTTCTGGCGAGTGCCGCGCCGTTGGGTTTACCAATCCCCATACCAACGACACAGATGCGAGCCTGTTTTTTTCCTGATGCCATAAAGAGTGTCTCCAGATTCTAAATCTATTATTATTTTGGTCTCCCTTGGTGATCCAAGGCTGGGTTAACTTCGTTTTTGACGGGCTTAATCGTCCGTAGATACGCCCAAATCGCCTTCAAATCTTCATCATTCATTTGCGCGTAGTGTTTCGTCGGCATTGGCGGGAAGATCTTCCGGTTGCTTTCGACACCTTGATGGTGTCCAGTCCGCAATGCGCCGATGAACATCTCCTCTGTCCATTCGCCTAATCCGGTTTCTTTATCAGGGGTCAGATTTGAGGCGAAGCTGGTTCCAAACGCGCCTGAGAAGGCACTTAGTTGAGGGGCAGTTACCATAAAAATGCCCTGTTGGATCATACGGAAATTATAGCGCGCGGAAGGCTGCCCAGCAGGATGTCCAGCAAGGTACATATTCATGTTATAATCGGCACCGGCACGCGGTGTATGACAATACCCACATGCAGCGACTGCGTCTACAAGATATTTGCCGCGCTGGACCCTATCACTCTGGCTCTCGACTGAGCGGATGCTCAGCGCAACAATGGCACCGATAAAAAGTGCCACCACACAAAAGATTAAAAGATTTCGATGCATTCAATAGTTCTCCTTTAGATTCAAATCTGGGACAAAATTTAGCACATTCTGCAAATAGATGCAATAGAATTATCAAAAAAAGGCGCGGTTTTAAACCGCGCCTACATTGCAATTTTTTAAGTGAGATCACAACTATCTAAAATTAAAAACGATAGGATAACTTCGCGTAGTAAAGTCCGCCGTTGAAACCGAAAGGCGCAGCGCGCCGGTCATACGTGAAAACGCCTGGTGAATCCGCAATGACTGTTCCGGTACCGTCTATTAGGGTGCCGCCGCGTGCTTGACCTACTTCGTTCAGGTCAGGCACTTGGTTAAGGAAATTGTTTATCCCCAGCGTCAATGCTAAAGATGCGTTGAGCTGATATATTCCTTGGATATCAGCGAGCCACTTTCCGCCGTAAGTTTGTCGCTGCGCACTCTCTCCGCTGCCTTCTTGAACGGTGTAGCTGCCGAAGTAACGTAAAGCGGATCCGATCTTGAGGGCACCAATAATATAATCTGCTGTGAGGTTTACACGCGTGTTCGGTTGCCACTCCTCAATGATAGAACGTTCTCGTTCGGGGAAAAGGACCTCCTCAAAACCGATCAGAATAGGACCGGGTGCTTCCACATCGCCGATAACTTCAGTATCAGTCCATGTTGCCGCGACCTTGAAATTCAAGAGGGATTCATTTTCAAAGGCGTGTAGGTAACCTGCGGCTATATCAATACCGCGCGTGCGCGTTTGTGCGACATTTGTAAAGACTTGTGCTTGATTAACCCCGGTTTCTGCTAAGGTAGGTAAGGCATCAGCCTTAAAACTTCCACTGAGAACAATCCGATCATTGATGTCAATCTGGAATGCATCAAGCGTCAGCCACAAATTCTGGATCGGTTTAACGACAATACCGCCAGAGACATTGATTGAGGTCTCTTCTTTAAGCTCTGGAATGTTGAGTGCACGGGCGGTATCACTGTCATTGCGAAATGTTCCCACTTCAAAAGGGAGCAGCTCTGTCGTGTCGCCGTCACCATCAAAGTCGTTATTATCTGCTTTGAATTGTGTGCTAATGTTGTTGAAGTAGAGTTGTTGGAGTAGTGGCGCGCGGAAACCGGTGCTGCCGGCTGCACGGACTGCAATTTGTTCTGTCAAGTCGTAGCGAGTTGTCGCTTTACCGGTGATAGTGGCACCGAAATCGCTATACTGTTCGCCACGGACGGCTGCGCCGACGAGCAAACCCGCTCCTGACTTTCCACTGAGATGCGATTCAAAGTCTGCGTATCCTGCAACGTTGGTTCGGCTTTCGTCCACTTCGTTGTCGGGTCGGAAACCGGGAAAAACTTGGATACCGCCAGCGGCACCTGCTGCACCGAGTCCAGCGTTGAACCAAGAGACGGGTTCACCAGCGCGGATACCGTAGCCTTCCCTACGGAACTCAATGCCACCCGCAAGGTTCACCAGCGAGGATTGATACAGAAGCGGATAGGTAACATCTACATTAAAAACAGTTTGATCAAGTCGAAATCCACCAGAATCAGCGTTGGTTGGGCTGCCGGGGCCGTATGACGCATTCAAGGAGTTGGAAACGAAAAAGTCAAATGTATTCAATCCGTGATTGATACTAACATCAACACCGGCATCTGTTTCGGCGTGTTTCCAAGCCATTCCCAATGCGATAGATACATCTTCAATAGCGGTGTTAATTTCGGGAAGAAATCCATCTGGATAAATCGCCTTCACGTTGCGGCTGACATCCTTAGCATTGCGGTAGAAACCGGAGCTATTGTTTCGGCGCGTGGAATATCCTCCGAATGAATATAGTTCTACTTCTTCCGTCAGCGGCAAGCCAAAATTGTAAACGCCGACTTTTTGCGAAGCATCCGCATCCCCGACCCGGAAGTTTTTCCGATTAAAATGATATTCACGCGGATCAAACCAGACAGGTTTTTCGCCTGTTACATCTCCGTTTACGTCTTTTACTTCAAGCATAGCATCCGGCGGTCTGCCTGGGTCCACTTCTACCCAATCGTATTGTCGCGTACCTGTGAGTCCGGCGCGGTTCGCGCGGTCTCGTTCCCGCCACTCCAGCGTTAGGTTAAGGAAACCAGAATCACCCACATTTACGCCGTAATTCCCATTTCCGAACCATGTACCTCCGTCCCCTTCGTAAGTTTGCCCCCAATAAACGTCGGCATCACCTGCCTTCACATCGTCTTTCAGCACGATGTTGATAACGCCAGCGATAGCATCGGAGCCGTACTGTGCCGCCGCACCATCCCGGAGCACCTCAATACGCTCTATTGCAGCGGACGGAATCGCGTTGAAGTCTGTGCCAGCAGTACCGCGCCCCACAGAACTATTTACGTGAAGCAATGCACTTTTGTGGCGACGTTTACCGTTGACCAACACCAACACTTGATCGGGTCCCAAGCCGCGCAAGGTCGCCGGTCTCAACGCATCTGTACCGTCGCTGATCGTCGAACTTGGAAAATTGAAGGACGGAACCAACATCTGAAGCGCGCGACCGGTTTCGGATTGACCGGTAAGGCTCAGCTGCTCTCTGTTGACGACTTCTATCGGCACCGGTGCTTCTAAAGCCCTTCTACCTATGCTGCGGGTCCCTACTACCACAACTGCGTCAACAGTTTGGATCGAAGCAAGTATCACTGTCACTTCAGTCTGACCTGTAGTGATACTAATCCGCTTACTCGAAAATCCGATTGCTGTTACCGTCAGCGACTCCGCACCTGTCACGTCGCTAAACGTGGTGACTCCGGAATCGTCTGTTGCCTGTTCTTGATTGCCGATGTGCACTTTTGCTTCTGGAATAGCGTTCTCGTTTTGATCTTGAACGACGACTTTAAGCGTTTCTGCACTAGCAATCATCGGCATTACTGATGCGAATCCTAATAAAACCGCGACAACGCACCAGAAATATCGCTTATTATTTGAAATTAACATTTTGTTAGTCTCTCTGTAATATGTATGAGTTCAATAAAAATGATAGACAAATGATAATCAAGAATACAAAATTAATAAAGAGAACTCCTTGCGGTATAAGGAAGTAAACAACCTTTACCAAAAGGAGTCCTCTATGAACAGTAACCTCTTTTCTGTGATATTTGCGAGGCAATTTTTTATCGAAAACCGTCGTTTTCTAAATTCTTACACTAACTCACGGGTCTACAAAATCACCTAAAAACGATAGGATAACTTCGCGTAGTAAAGTCCACCGTTGAAACCGAAAGGTGCCGACCTTCTCGAATACGTGAAGACACCCGGAGTGTCAACAATGACATGTCCCGCACCGTCCGTCAAAGTTCCAGCGCGCGACTGGCCAATCTCATTCAGGTCAGGCATCTGATCGAACAGGTTGTTTGCACCGATAGTCAGCGAAAGCCCTTCATTCAACTGATAGTTGCTCTGGAGGTCGGTGAGCCATTTTCCGCCGTAAGTTTGTCGCGCTGGATCGTCGCCACTTCCCTCTTGGACGGTGTAACTTCCGAAATAGCGCAAAGCACCGCCAATAGTGAGATCACCAACAATGTAATCCGCGCTGATATTAACGCGAGTGTTCGGCTGCCACTCCTCAATCATAGAGCGTTCCTGTGAAGGGAAAAGAGTGTCCTCAAGCCCAATGAGGATTTCCGGTGCATCTACGTCACCGATAACTTCAGTATCTGCCCATGTCAACGCGACCTTTAAATTGAGCAGGGATTCGTTATCGAAAGCAAACAGGTAGCCTGCTGCGACATCAACGCCTTGGGTGCGTGTCTGTGCGACGTTCGTGAACACCTGTGCACTACTCGCGCCCGCTGCAGCTAACTCTGCTATGTCATCAGCACTGAAACTGCCACTGAGAACAATGCGATCATCAATTTGAATGAGGAACCCATCGACCGTGAGCCACATCTTTTCAATCGGTTTCAACACAACCCCGCCAGAGACGTTGAATGCGGTCTCTTCTTTGAGGTCAGGAACACCGAGCGCATCTGCGGCATCGCTGTCATTTCGGAAAGTGCCAACTTCAAGTGCTATCAGTTCATCAGTATTTCCGTCCTTATCAATATCGTCAGCATCTACTTTGAATTGTGTGCTAATATTGTTGAAGTAGAGTTGTTGCAGTGAAGGTGCTCGGAAGCCTGTGCTACTGGCAGCACGAACTGCGACCTGTTTCGTCAGGTCGTAGCGAGCCGTCGCTTTTCCTGTAACAGTGGCGCCAAAGTCGCTATATTGCTCACCACGCACCGCTGCGCCGACGAGGAGTCCGCTTCCAGGTTGCCCACTCAGATAAGATTCAAAGTCGGCGTATCCCGCGATATTGGTTCGGCTTTCGTCCACTTCGTTGTCGGGTCGGAAGCCGGGAAAAACTTGGATACCACCAGATGCACCGTCTACACCGAGTCCGGCGTTAATCCATGAAAGCGGCTCGCCTGCATGGATGCCGTAACCTTCCCTACGGAATTCAACACCTCCTGCAAGGTTGATGAGCGAGGATTGATAGTCGAGCGGATAGGTGACATCTAAGTTGAACGCTGTTTGCGAGAGTTCAAAGCCACCCGCATCTGCGGAGGTTGGGCTGCTGGCACCGTAAGAGGCATTCAGGGAGTTGGAAATGAGAAAGTCGAATGTGTTCAATCCGTGATTGACGCTGACATCAACATTGAGGTCAGTCGATTCATGTGTCCATGCCATACCTAAGGCGAGAGAGGTATCCGCGATATCGGTATTAATCTCTGGCAAGAATCCGTCTGGGTAAATTTCGGTGACGGTTCGCGAAGCCTGATTTGCTCTGCGATAGAAACCCGCACTGTTGTTTTGGCGTGCGGAGTGTCCACCAAAAGAGTAGAGTTCTAAACCCTCAGCAAGCGGGAGTCCGAAGTTGTAAAATCCTATTTTCTGTGATGAATCGGCATCGCCGATTCGGAAGTTTTGCCGTTCAAAAGTGTATTCGCGCGGGTCAAACCAGACCGGTTTCTCACTCACTGTGCCGTCATCATTTTCGATTTCAAATATCTCGTCTGCCGGTCTACCTGGATCCACATCCACCCAGTCATATTGACGTTCGCCTGTAAGTCCTGCGCGGTTCGTGCGGTATCGGTCGCGCCATTCGGCGGTGAGATTCAGGAAGCCGGATTCACCGACTTTCATACCGTAGTTAGCGTTACCGTTCCATGTATCGCCATCACCTTCGTAGGTTTGTCCCCAATAAACGTCGGCACTGCCTGTATCAACATCGTCTTTGAGCACGATATTGATAACACCAGCAATAGCATCGGAGCCGTATTGCGCCGCTGCACCATCGCGTAGGACTTCAATCCGCTCAATCGCCGCTGACGGAATCGCATTGAAATCTGTTCCGGCAGTACCACGACCGACCGAGGTGTTAACGTGTAGCAACGCACTCTTGTGCCGACGTTTGCCGTTAACCAGCACAAGTGTCTGATCGGGTCCCAAGCCTCGCAGCGTTGCGGGGCGTAGGGCATCTGTACCGTCACTAATCGTTGAACTTGAGAAATTGAAGGACGGGACTAACATCTGAAGCACACGACCGGTTTCGGATTGACCGGTAAGGTTCAGTTGCTCTCTGTTAACGACTTCTATCGGTACAGGTGCCTGCAGTGCTCTTCTGCCTATACTCCGGGTACCTACTACTACAACCGCATCAACAGTTTGGATCGGGGCAAGCACCACTGTCACTTCAGTCTGTCCAGCAGTCGTATTAAGTCGTTTACTCGAAAATCCGATTGCTATTACCGTCAGCGATTGTGCCCCCGTCACGTCGCTAAACATAGCGTTTCCAGATTCATCTGTTGTCTGTTCTTGGTTTCCGATTTGTACTTTTGCTTCTGGGATAGCGTTCCCATTTTGATCTTGAACGACTACCTTCAGTGTCTCAGCATTGGCAGTCATCGGCATTACTGATACGAGTCCTAATAAAATTGCGACAATGCACCAGAAATACCGCTTATTATCTGAAATTGACATTATAATTTATTCCCTTTGTGTTGTATAAAAATAGATTGCAGATTATAACGGTCTGTAACATCTACGACTGTTTCCGTTTAAAATACGCTTTAATTATGCATTATTTTTCTCATAAAATGCAAATTAAAGTCAGAAATAACATAGGGAATCACTTTTTTTAACAACAAACTCGGTTTTTGTGCTAAAATAGAGGTAAGTCGCCACAATTTAGGACTTTAACAAGCAGAATTTTTGTGCCCTTGATACGCGTCGAAAACCATTTTTGGCAGTGTCCCACGTGTTACTGGGAAAAGAAACAGGAGAAAAACGCCTGGCTTAACGATGAACTATCCATTGACGCTCGCGCAGATTTTAGAACATGCACACCGTATACACGGGGATAAACAGGTTACCACACTGCTGCCTGATGGAACACTGCATCGTTATACCTATACTGCGTTATACACGCGCGTGAAGCGATTGGCAAACGCTATCACCCAATTAGGGATTCAGCGCGGCGATAGAGTCGCAACGTATGCTTCCAATACCTATCAACATTTAGAACTCTACTATGCGATTCCGTGCATCGGTGCCGTGCTCCATCCGCTCAATGTCCGTCTCTCGCCTGTGCAATTGGCACAAATTGTGGACGAGGCGGAAGACAAACTCATCTTTGTTGATAGCGGGTTTAGCAAGCAATTTAAGGCGTTCCAGAACCAGATGGCATGTAAACAGGCTATCTACTTTGACCCGATATCTGCTGATGCCGATGTTCCTTATGAACGGCTACTCTCTGAAGCCACGCCTGCATACACATGGGATATCCAAGATGAGAATTGGGCGATGGGACTCTGTTATACCAGCGGAACACAAGGCGAACCGCGAGGCGTTCTCTACACACACCGCTCCATGTTTCTCCACACGTTGGCAGCGAACCAAGCAGATGTTTTCGGGTTGACGGAGGCAGATGTCGTCTTGCCGATTGTACCAATGTTCCATGCGATGGCGTGGGGGTTGCCCTACGCGAGCATGTTTGCTGGTGCAGATATGGTACTACCGGGTGCCAAACCTTCATGTATAGCCAAACTTATTGCCGAGACGGGTGTCACTGTCGCTGCAGGCGTTCCAACGGTCTGGGCAAAGGTGTATCCCGAATTACACAAAAGGCGAAGGGATATCCATGGATTGCGGCGATTGATTGTCGGTGGAGAAGCAATGCCGCTGCCACTCATAGAAGCCTATGAAAAGGAACTCGGTGTTGAGATCTGCCACGCCTGGGGAATGACAGAGATGTCCCCCACTGGAACGTTCTCGAAACTACGCGGTGCCCACCGAAGTTTGTCGGATGCTGAAAAATGGCGAATTAAGGCAAAGCAGGGGCGACCTATACCGGGCGTTGAACTCCGTCTCGCAGCGGAAACATCTAACGGTTTCACGGAACTTCCTTGGGATGGCGAAACAATCGGGGAACTACAGGTGCGAAGTCCTTGGACAGCAAATAGCTACTATAAAGTTGAACCGACTGCGGAACACTTCACAACCGACAAATGGTTACGCACAGGCGATATGGCTACGATTGACGCCGATGGCTACATGCAAATTGTTGACCGCGCGAAGGCACTCATCCGAAGCGGTGGAGAGTCTATTTCAAGTATCGCTTTAGAAGCTGTACTGCTGAAACATCCTTATGTGCATGAGGTTGCGGTTATCGGCATACCTGATGAGAAATGGGGCGAACGTCCGTTGGCTGTCGTTGTACTCACAGACCAGACAGACGAGAATATCTCAGATATCCTCAGACAGCAACTCGCCTCTGAATTCCCTAAGTTCTGGATTCCGGACCGGTTTGTCTTTGTTGATGAAATCCCAAAAACGGGTGTCGGAAAATCCGATAAGCGTTCCCTTTTGGCGCAGCTTGCAAGCGAAAACTTGCTTGAAGGAAGGTAGAGCGTTTTTTAATTAGATAGAGGATTTCCATCGTTTGGTGGTTCGCTGGGAGCATCATGCTGCGAACTATCTCGGTTCTCTTCATCTCGCCTGCATGCGTATGTTGATTAAGTATTTATGAGATACACTGTAGTTTTGTAAAAAGAAAGGAATCTGACATTTGTATCGCATTAGCAGTATCATAATTTCAACGGTGTTCGTTATTTTTTTCATAGGATGTGATTATCTTGATGGACACAAAGACGAGGACATGGGGATATATGCTGCAGTTATCTCTTCTGTTTCTAATGATAGACCTGCCGAAGTGGTGATTGGTGTTTACGGGGAGCATAATAACACGTGTGTAAATTCAGAGGCGAAAGTATATGCTAATCAGGATGGCAACAAAATCTATCTAACAGCAAAGAAGGAAATACCTCTTGGTCCCGGTGGTTGTGGATCCGCAGTATCGGCTGTGTATGGCGAGGTTACTGTGAAGAACCTTGAAGTAGATGAATACATAATAATGGGAAATGTCCCCGGCAAATATTACGAGTTGGGGCGGTTTCGTGTTGAACCGGATGCGGCTTATATGGAGATTAGACCCGCCGAAATGTATGCTAAAACGGATGAACCCCTCACCAAATTGGATATTATTCTTTCTCCGATAGTTCCCGAAGATGGTGAGGTGGAGAACACTTTTTACCATGTGAAAATTGTGGTTGATATAGTAGAATTCTATTATGATATGACAACATTCTTGGAGCAAAATAAAGTACCCGGTTGTGAAGCCATCTACAAGACAGACATAGAACGCACGGAGGACGTTATCAATCTTGATATATGGCGTCTGGTGCGACATGCTGAGGCCGGTTGTTTAATAGATCGGGGGAAACTTCCATCGCTTCTACAGTATAGTCCTATGAAGACTGAAATAGATATTGGGACGTTCTCTGAGGGGTCGTATACTGTATCCATCAAAGGTGAGAAATTTTATTTTAATGTGCCGCAGCCTATCGATTGAAATCGCAACATATTACTCTGATTATTTGTGAGATGGGTTGTAAATGTTCGCACCTACACGTGAAAAGTAGTAGGAGCACACCGTGTGCTGTAAAACAACTGTGGGAGGATTTTGGAACCCCGACTCTTTACGTTGCTGAAACTTGTCGAAATCCGATTTTGAAAACAGGAAATCAGAGCGAAAATCCAATCGTTAAAAAGGGAGATTCTCATGAAAATGAAAGCTGCCATCTATACAGGAATCGAACAAATCGCTATTCATGAGGTTGAACGTAACGAACCGCCGCCGGGTTTTGTCCTCGTTGACACCAAGCAGACCGGCATTTGTGGTAGCGATCTGCACAGCTATTTCGGTCATTGGGGACAATCGCACGAAAACGCCGCAGGACACGAAACATGCGGGATCGTCATAGCTCTCGGCGATGGCGTAACTGAATTTGATATTGGAGACAAGGTCGCCGTAGAATGTTTCTCGCACTGCGGCACCTGCAAGTATTGTGAGACCGGACAGTATAATCTCTGCTTCAATAGAGCATGGATTTCTCCGAACATGCACGGTGGGTTCTCAGAATACACAGCGACGCACCATTCAGGACTCTTTAAATTACCGAAACGAATGACGTTTGAACAGGGAGCACTCGTTGAACCACTGGCTGTCTCACACCGTGCCGTCGCGCGTTCGGGTGCCAATTCTCGAGACACAATCGCTATTATCGGGGGCGGCACGATCGGGCAGTTCTGCTTGGCAGATGCGGTTGCGGCAGGTATTAAGGAAACTTTGATTACCGTTAAATATGAACAGCAGGCAGAGTTAGCAAAAGCACTCGGTGCAGATCACATCGTCAACGTTGGCGATACCAATGTTCGGGAATACGTCAATGATGTCACAAACGGCATCGGTTTTGACGCAGTCATCGAAACGGTGGGTGGTGCGGAGAACTTCAACACTGCAACAACTATCGTTCGGAAACAAGGGGCTGTTGTCCTCGTCGCTGGGTACTATAAACCGCTTGAGGTGAATCTCTCTACAATCGTCTGGTCGGAGGCATTCATTACAGGCTCTAACTGCTACGGTTATAGCGGGATGGAGACAGATTTCGAAGCAGCGATTGAGTTAATAGATTCAGGTAAGGTTGATGCCACGAAATTAGTGACGCACTACTATCCGCTTGACGAGATCAGCGAAGCCTTCCGCGTGTCTGCCGATAAGACTTCCGGTGCGATTAAGGTACATGTCCGTCAGGAGTAGCGTTACACAAAAGTTTATATCGCATTAACCGCACCCCAGACCCCGGTAGGCGCGGTTTCCTAACCGCACCGAGTATAACCAAAAGCGATAAACGCTTTCAGGAAAACTGTCAATCAGAATTGGTATAATATAAGGATTTTATACAATGCAAAACGGAAACCATATATTGTGTACTGAAGAGAGGGAACAGTTTTGGCGGCAGGGTTACCTCGGTCCTTACACGCTCTGTAGTTCCGAAGAGATGCTCGCTATGCAACCAGAAATCGAAAAGGTGCTTGAAACCGATGCGCCTGATCACAAAAATAGGGTGCATAACCGCCATCTTGATTCTCCGGTAATCCATAATCTTGCCACGCACTCGGCTATTATCAAACGGATGGCATCCCTATACGGACCAGACCTCCTACTCTGGCGGACGAACTTTTTCGTCAAAGAACCCGGAGCAAAGGAGATTCCATGGCACCAAGACTTCAACTATTGGCCCCTTGAGCCACCAATTATTATTTCGGCATGGATTGCTGTCGATTCAGCAACCTTGGAAAATAGCTGCCTCCAGATCGTCCCCGGTTCGCACCGCAAAGTTATACCGCACGTGAAAGCGACCTCCGACATGGCGTTCAATCAGATGGGAGACCTCGGGTTCGTTGATACAAGCGATGTCGTTAACTTGGAGATGCAGCCCGGCGAATTTGTGCTCTTTAATGAACGCACCTTGCATCACTCAGAGGCGAATCGCTCTGATAAACGGCGCATCGGCTTGGCTGTTCGCGTCATCCTGCCTATTGTTAAAGTTTTCGATTGGGACGCGCCTCAACACGAACTTATCGTCATACATGGTGAAGATCCTGTTCAATTCAATAAGAGAGGTTAATTATTAATTAACAAGGAGTACTATTAATGAATCGTCAAATTACCCTCGCCTCTCGGCCCGCAGGGTACCCGAAAGCATCAGATTTCAATTTGGTGGAAGTCCCAATTCCGAAACCGGAAGACGATCAAGTATTGGTGAAAACTATCTATCTTTCCGTTGATCCGTACATGCGGGGGCGGATTAATGCATCAAAATCTTATGCTGCCAACGTCGAAATTGATGAAGTGATGGTCGGTGGCGTTATCGCGCAGGTTATTGAATCAAAGCATCCTAATTTTGAGGTGGGTGACATTGTCAATGCGAATATCGGGTGGCAGGAATACGGGGTCACTGCGGCGGATGAGTTGCGGAAAATTGATCCGACAATCGCGCCTATCTCAACCGGCGCAGGAATTCTCGGTATGCCCGGATTAACAGCATATTTTGGGCTGCTCGAAGTTGGACAACTGCAAGCACGCGAGACGGTATTTGTCTCTGGTGCAGCAGGGGCAGTCGGTTCTGTCGTCGGACAGATTGCGAAAATTAAAGGCTGCCGGGTTGTCGGTTCCGCCGGTACCGATGAGAAGGTCGATTATATCGTCAACGAACTCGGTTTTGATGCGGCTTTTAATTATAAAGAGGTCTCCGATTATCACACGGAACTCCAGACACTTCTGCCTGATGGTATTGATGTCTATTTTGACAACGTTGGTGGCGAGATCACGGATGCTGTCTTTCCCAACCTAAGAATCAAGGGACGTGTCGTTATATGCGGACAAATTTCTCAGTATAATTTAGAAAAACCGGAAATGGGACCGCGGTTCCTCTGGCACATGATTACCAAACGGGCGAGAATCGAAGGCTTCCTCGTCTTTGAGTACGCTGACCGGCACGCAGAGGCACTCGTTGAGATGGCAGAATGGTTGCGGCAGGGCAAGTTGAAATATCGGGAAACGATCGAAGAAGGTGGGATTGAGAGTGCGCCAGCGGCGTTCATTAGCATGCTAAAAGGTGGCAATATCGGGAAACAACTCGTCAAGATCGCTGAATTAGATTGAAGACCACGGTCAATTAGGACGCGGTTTCTGAGCCTCGCCTATTTTTCAGAGGCGCGGTTTTTAATGCCCCATTACCTATAAACCAACGCCCCTTAGCTGCTCACGTTAGAACCCGACAGCCGTGCTAAAACGAGGAGTTCCTAATGCACACGCATCGCTTGATTTTTCTGTTTTCGGTAATAATTCTTCTATTAGGTATTTGCCCGAATCTGCTCTGTTGGGCAGAAGGTATGATCGTTTACGCCTATCGCGGGACGACCTACATGATACATCCGAATGATACCGTACCTACACCTACGCAGATCACGGAAGAAGGTATTTCTACACCTTCGCCGGATGGTCGCTTTTTGGCAGCGGTAGACAGCGACCCGGATCGCCGAAACATTCTCCATATCCGAGACCTTCACACCGGTGCGAAAATTCGTTCCATCATATTGCAAGTCCATTCTTACGTCGATATTTCTTGGTCGCCGGACGGACGTTGGATTGTCTACGCCGGTAGTCCACAAAGGATAAGAGGCGGACGCGATCTGGACACAGAAATTTTTCTAATTTCGCCGGATGGACGACAGAAACGGAAGTTACCCCACCCCATTGGCGAAAGACCTATAGGTTTTGTCTGGGCACCAGATGCGCAATCCGTGTTCTACAATCTCGCTTCAACAGACAGGCTTCAGGAGATCTGGGAGTCGCATGTCAATGGACAAGAGAAACCCAAGAAACATTTACCATTCCCTGAACGTGCGGGTTTCTTAAGCCGTTACCCGTTCTATGCATTCTCCCCGGACGGTACAAAGATTGCCTACACACCCCTTCATGAAGGGGTATTTGTTGCGGATGTTGAAGGGAGAAACCACCAAAAAGTAGTCGAGCACATTCATGAAGGCATATTTGTTGTGAATGCTAATGGGATAAACCTCCTCGAAGAAATGGCCAATCGCCGCTTGCGGCAGTTCTTTCAAGTGGATTGGTCACCGAATAGCAAATATCTTGTATTCTCTGTTGATATAGGTTTTAGTAATTACGGGCTCTACATCTATTCGTTTGCGTCTCAGAAAACTCGGCGTTTAATTTCTTTGCCGGATAGCCTTCCTATTTTGCCGCGCTGGGTTGGTAATTCATTGCCAGTACAACCCTTAAATAAGATGGCTGTGACGTGGGGTAGTATCAAACGTACATCAGAGACTGATTAATTTATTTTTCCGTTCCTTATTGGTGGTACAGGATTGCAAACGCTCCTTAGCTGCTCACGTTAAAACCCGGCAGCCGTGCTAAAACGAGGATTTTCCATGAACACGCGTCGCTTAGCTTTTCTGCTTTCGCTGCTAATACTATCAGTTTTTTGCCTACATCCCTTCAGTTGGGCAGAAGGTATGATCGTCTACGCCTATCGTGGGACCACCTACATGATGCATCCAAACGATACCATACCTACGCGGATTGCGGAAGAAGGTATTTCTACACCTTCACCGGATGGTCGCTTTTTGGCAGCGGTAGACCGCGACCCAGATCGCCGAAACATTCTCCATATCCGAGACCTGCGCACCGGTAAGAAAATTCGTTCCATCATATTGCAAGTCCATTCTTACGTCGATATTTCTTGGTCGCCAGATGGACGTTGGATTGTCTATGCTGGCAATATAGAAAGATTAAGAGCAGGGCGTGACCTGGGCACCGAAATTTTTCTAATTTCACCGGATGGACGACGGAAGCGAAAGTTACGCCATCCCATCGGCGAAAGACCCATAGGTTTTGTTTGGGCACCAGATGCGCAATCTGTGTTCTACAATCTCGCTGCAATAGACCGGCGGCAGGAAATCTGGGAGTCGAAAATCAATGGTCAGGAAAACCCGAAGAAACATTTGCTGTTCCATGAAGGTGCGGGTTTCTTAAACCGTTACCCGTTCTATAGTTTCTCGCCAAACGGCAAAGAGATTGCCTACACATCCCTGCATGAAGGCGTATTTGTTACAGATGTTGAAGGGAAGAACCACCGAAAAGTAACCGATCGCGTTCATGAAAACGTATTGGCGGATGTTGTGGGGATAGATATCCAAGTATTCGTCAACCACGGCTTGCGGCAGTTCTTTCAGGTAGATTGGTCACCGAATGGCAAACAGCTTGTGTTTTCTGCTGAGACGCTTGCGGGTGTCTACGGTCTCTACATTTATTCGTTTGCCTCCGAAGAAGCGCGGCGTTTAGTCCTTTTGCGGGATAGTCTCCCTATTCTGCCGCGCTGGATTGGTGGTTCTTTGCCAGTACAACCGTTAAATAAGATGGCTGTGGTGTGGGGCGCAATCAAACGCTCAAAGAATTAATCCTATCCAGTTACGCCCGCGCACACAGTCCAAATTCGTTGCTAATATCCCTTCTCTTTATCAATCACGCTGAGAAGCGGTTTGCCAACAAGCCGTCGTTCTAAGTTATCACAGAACAGTCCAACCGACCGATCCAAGCGAATTGGCGAGCCACCAGCGACGTGTGGTGTAATAATTACATTCGGCAGATCCCATAACGGGCTGTCGGCAGGCAGCGGTTCTTCCGGTGTGACATCCAATCCCGCGCCTCCGATACTTCCCGAAGTAAGTGCCCGGAGCAGTGCCGGCCCGTCTACAATCTTGCCGCGCGTGACGTTGATGAGCAACGCGTGCGATTTCATCTGTTCAAACGCGGCATCGTCAAACATACCGTGCGTTTCCGGTGTCAGTGGCGCGCAAATAGAGACGACATCTGATTCCGAGAGAAGTTCATGGAACCGATCCATCTTCCAAACTTCATGGACAAATGAGGGGGCTTCCACCGCTTCGGGATCGACAGCAATAACGCGCATATCAAACCCTTGTGCCCGGCGCGCAACGTCAATGCCCGTTCCGCCGAGTCCAACAATGCCGAGTGTGCTTTCACTTAATTCCCAAGTCGCGTGGCGGATCGACATCCGGTTATCCCACGTCCGCTCGCGTACCGAGCGTCCGATGCCGCGTAGTAATCCAAGGATTAATGCCCACGTCTGGTCTGCCAAATGCGGTCCAACGAAGCCTTTCGCGCTCGTCAGAATAACATCGCTCTTGACAAATTCGGGAAAGAGCAAACCGTCAACACCTGCTGAAAGCACTTGCACCCACTTCAGCCGCTTTGCATTCTCAAAAAGCGAGCGGTTGAAGCCACCGAACACGATATCGGTGTCCACAATTTCACGCAACGCTTCTTCCGAATTCTGTGGTTTCACGAGTAAAAGGTCATTGGAAACTGCTTCGATCTGCTGTTGCTGTTCCGAGGTAATATCGGTGTTAATCAAGATTTTCATATTGACACCTCCGGTATATCGTGGTATTCTATATACAGTAGGGCTTACGCAGCTGCCTCGCTGTCGAGGTTTCAAACCTCGACAGCGGCGTGTAGTCGTAACGACCTATAAGAAAATTGCGTAAGTCCCATACAAAATAAGTGAAGTTCCTGCAAAAAACACATTTCTCAGAAAAGGAGAATTCTATTGTGATTGATTCATCTTCTATACGTCCGCGTAACCGCCGGGCACAAACTATTTCTATTCCTATTTTGGCATTTAGCATACTTCTTAGTGCAATCTTCATCGCAAGTTGTGGCGACGAAGGCGATATCACTGAAGAGCCGACCGGCATGATGCCTGAAACGCAGCCGCCTGCTACTCCAGAAGAGCCAGTGGTTATTGAGGAACCTGTTGTCATTGAAGAAGAACCGAAGGTCTCTTTTAAAGAGAACATTCAACCTATCCTTGCCGACAGATGTGCTACTCCAGGATGCCATGTCGCCGGGCATTTTACGAATTTAGACCTCAGTAAATACGATACCTTCAAAAAAGGCGGAAACGGCGGCGCTGCATTCGTCGCGGGTGATGGCGAAGGCAGTCTTGTGGTCAAACGTATTGATGGCGGAGGCATGCCCCCTGGCGGACCACCGTTGGATGGCGACCAAATCCAACTCTTCATTGACTGGATCGATGAAGGTGCCGAAAATAACTAAGGTTTCGCATAGCATACCATTCCTCCCCTCCTGTGTCAAGACGAAAACAGAGGTATCCAGTTTTAGGTTTCTATCAGTGGTTAGCAATTAGCCATCAGCGATTGGTGTATGTCGCGACCCAGAGGTCGCTCCTACAAGAAAAGCCCGCGATTGGAAAATCAACATTACGGGAAACCTGAATGCCTCTGATTGTCAGCATCTGCACTATTTTTCTGTAAGGCGCATCTGTTACGCGCCTTACATCTCTATTCTCCTAAAATTCGCTCAAAACTGCCTGTTTCTTGTTGCTTTTATCGATTGACATTCTCCCCAACCTAAAGGTAGGGGATTCATGGCTGAAAGTTGTATAATGGAGCAGGGAGAAATTTGGATTCCCCCTGCGCTGAAGTTGATTTCATCAACGCTTGTTCAATGAAACCAACTTTTTAATATCAAGACACCATTGCCCGTTAGGTAGCAGTATCATGAATTTCTTTAGGGTTCTCATGATTTTACTCCTTTCTTGAATTTGAGTACATTATACAATTTTCAGTGATGAATTTCAAATCTAAAGATGTGGGGATTCAATTTAGTGAGGTTAAAAATGAAAGCTATTTTGATAGGGTTTTTAGTTTTTTTTATCACATTGGCACTCCTGCTTTTGATTATATTTGACAAAATGTATGGTGCAATGCTGTTTATATTCCCAGCAATGGCAGGACTCATGGCTTTTGCCGAGATAAAAAAATCTGAAAAAGGAAATACATAGTATTAGACTTACCACCATTTCAGCTTTCTTATTGCAGATATTACAATTCTGATATAACTTAGAGACAATGCAATGAGCAAAGCATAAAACAAAAATTCCTCAAAGGGGTGATAGGTGTTTATGCCGTTAGGTTCGGGCATTATATCATCGTGGAATATCAGAGCAACAAATTTTATAGCAAACGCTTTATATTCAGAAAGTTCCCCAAGAAATTTATCTAAGCCTTTAGCATCATTTTCATTTGTTCCCATTGTTATTCTCCTTCGCAAGCCAGCATTTCCTACCTTGAGTTATTACAATTCCCTTTTGTTCAAGTTTGTAAATAGTTTCTCGCACAAGCATATTCTTATTCCCTAAGTAAGGAATATTGAGCCTATCGGTAATCTCATCATGCGTGAGAAAATATCTTTGATTTTTTCCATTAGATAGTTCGTTTATAATAGAATCTTCAATTAAGGCAAACGCAATTTCTACGCGTTCTTTGTTGCTAATAGTCGCAAGATTGAAAGCATCAGAAACAATGCTATAAACGGATTTATCAGACATAAAAAATATCTCCTTATTGTCAAAGCGATAGGCGAAATTACTAACGTAATCCCGCCTATCGCTTTTTGTTATCTTGCTCGTTTTATATCAGCCCATGTAGTCAGTTTTGTTTTTCGTTTGTGTGGTGATGCTGCAGCAATCGCTTCGAATGCTTTGGCTTTCACTATTAACAAATCTATCTCATCAGTTACGCCATCGTTGTTAATATCAGTATCATACTTATTAGGTTTAGTCATTGCACTACGGACAATAAGCACATCATATAAGTCAACATAGCCATCATCGTTAACGTCTGCATCTATAGAATTTGAGTCTTCAACTGTTTCTGAAACAGGTTTTTCGGATATGAGTTCAGGAATAGGAACAACAGAAAAAGCGTGATGCTTATCAAGTATAGCAGCGTTTTCCTCTGAAATAAACTTTGGAAAATCAAAAGGTAACCTACTCATTGTAGTGCTACCGTTTATTCAGACCAAAAATTAGCAAAGTTAAGACAAGTTTTTTTCCTCAAATTCGACAGGGGTCAAATACCCTAACGCTGAGTGAGGGCGTTTGTGATTATACACCTGTGTAATAAAATGCCCAATGCGGGTTCTCGCTTCATGGATGTCCTCATAAGCGTTGAGATGAACTTCTTCTTCCTTGAGCGTGCGGATAAGCCTTTCAGCATATCCGTTCTCCCAAGGGCACCCTCGCCGGGCGACTGAAATCTCAATGTCATGATGCCTCAGCCGTGAGATATACGCATTTGAAAGATACTGAACACCTTGATCCGAATGATGGATCTCTGGGATACTTTGACATAATGCTGTCTCTAAGGATTTCAACGTCAGAGATTGCGTCAAGTGTTGACTGATATGCCACCCTCTGATCCTGCGCGTGAAGACATCCATGAGCAGAGCAACATAGATGAAGTGTCCTTTAAGACGGACGTAAGTAATATCGCCCACCCAGACCTGATCACATCGGGAGACCTCAAGGTTTTCAAGGCGATTTTCCCAGGGACGCACACCTTCAACAGAATTGGTGGTTTGACAGACACGTTTGACGGAAATCGAGAGATTGGCGGATTTCATCAATCGGGCGACACGTTTATATCCGACGGTGTGTCCGCAACGCACCAGTAATTGCGTGATACGCCTATATCCATAAGTCGGATACCGCAGAGATAACCGCTCTATGTCCTCCCGGAGGACTTCTTCATAGGGATCGCTTTTCGGTTGATAATAGAGATTGCTTCGATTGAAACCGAGTGTCTCACATATCTGCCGAACCGAAAAGTCTGTCCGTAATGCCTCAACCATGTCTCGCTGCTCCATCGGGGTCAACTCAAGTAAGTTGAGGCTTTTTTTTCGATGTCAAGTGCCAGGGTCAACCGTCCAACAAGTTGCTCAAGTTGGGCAATCCGCTCCGCATCGGCATCAGAGTGTTTATCAGCGGGTTCAAAGAGGGTCGCCGCATTTTCAAGAAGCTGTCGCTTCCACTTTGAAAGTTGTTCATCGCTGAGATTGTGTCGCCGACACACTTCTGCTTGTGAACTTTCACCGCTGAGTGCCTCAAGAACAACTTCGGCTTTAAACTCGGGCGTGAAGTTTCTTCGTTTTCGTTTTGCCATCGGATACTCCTTTCAAGTAGATGGATATTATACCACAATCTTGTCTTAGGGAGTGGCCCGAATTTCCGGTGGCAGTACACATCAATTCATTAGTTAATTCATTATGTTCTAATCCAAAAGTATGAGCAAGTTCGTGTATGATTAACGATTTGTAGTGATCCGGCATCTGTAGTTCATATTGGGCATTTGCTATGCTTGTTCCACCGGATGGATCATCGCTATCATACCACCAAGCATTTCCTATAGGACTACCATTTTTACCATCATCTATTATCGGTATCCCAGCAAGAATTATGATATAGTGATGTAGTTGTTCATCAAAGTTTGTTGCCGAATTAAGGTTAAATGGGATTTCTTTACTTATTTTATCGTAGAACGCTTGAAATGTAGCACCTGAATAATATTTCCCATCATGACTTCCTATAATAGTGTTAACTTTAACAAAATCTTCAGCATCGGTTTCATACTTAATCGTTTTAGCACCATAGCCATGTTTAAGCATTTCATCTCGGAAAAACGTTTGAATTTGTCTAAAGATTTTCTCGTATTTATCACGGTCTATATCTTCAGCGTTGTGAGTTTTGAAGTAAATAACCTTTACAAGATATTCCTGTGAATCTGAATGGGCAAATATAGGGACAAAGAACACAAACAGAAATAGAAAAACTTTCGCAATTTTCGCGGTAATTTCAACTTTCATTTTTAACCTCTCGTAAGTCAAAAAAATTAAATTACTTGACGAAAAAGGTTAATTCTGCTAAATTAAAAATGTTAGGGAGGGGCGAATAGCCCCTCTTTAAAAACTTAGGCAGAATAATCTATTAACGTCAGATCAAAACTGTCTAATTTCCAAAATACGCAGGTATGGGTTGCAGCCCGTGCCTGCACATCTCAAGTCTAATTATACAAAATTAATTGTTTCAAGTCAAGAAAAAATATTATAGGTTACTATTTAGTATCGTATATAACTGAAAATGCGACGTTAATTTTTCTGAAATTCAGCGTTGCTTGAGTCAATAAAAAGGTGGAGACAGGAATCGAACCTGTTCATACTTGATTGCCGGTCAAGCGTGTTTCCATTTCACCACTCCACCTTAATAAAGTTGAACCTCGCCTTCTGGCGGGGTTCCGCTTTATTAATACAGTGCTGGTAAAATTACGCTTGACCTGTTCAGAAAAATGTTATGATGTACTAAAAAAGTCAATACTCACACATGAAACCCATCAAAGTTAACGTGCGTGAGTATCGACTAAAAGCCTTGCAGTAGTTTGGATTATAGTCAAAATCTATAATTCAAAATTATGCTACTGTAAGAAAGGAGCGTTAGGCTATGAAAAGAAAACGTTTCCTTAAAAAGGTTGTTCATAGAAAAAAGAAGCCGATTAGGCACAAGAAAAATTATTTTATTCTTGAGTTTAAACGTGCTTCCAAATCTTTGAACAGGGCGACTAAGTAATTAGCCGTGCAAGGATTGCAATATGCGATCCTTGCCTTTTAATTATATAAGAACTGTTTTGAGAAACCCAGTATTTTAATTTATTAGTAATGCCAATCACTATCCTTTTTATTAAATAGATTTCTTAGTTTAGTAGAGAATACAAACCAGCGAGACTTAATTATTTGCCGGAAAGTTATTTTTTCAGGTTTTAATCCTTCAGAAAGTGAAAATAGCATATCTCCTGATTTGTGTGAAAGATTATTTTTTTGTTCCATAAAATCAATCGGGTCTTTTTCAAATTCTTCATATATCGTTTTTCTATTCATTAGAATAATCCTTTTTATTTAATAACGGTTTTAGTCCGACTCTGTATCCCCGATTGATTTAATATTTTTGGTATGGTAATATGTACTAAAATTATTTTACTCAATCGGAGATTTTATTATGCCGGTATTTGATAGTGATGAGTTTTCCAAAGATTTAAAAACTGTTATAGAAATTACGGAGTCCGTTTCGAGACTATATCAAGGTATGCTTGAAGAGCCTTTGCACCCCCAGAAAGTTGTTCAGGTTTTTTCTCAGTTTCAGAATTACGTTCAGAAATTGAATATTTATCTTGATCTTTCGGAACAAATACTACAACTAAATCACGATTGGGAAAAGTGTTTAGAAGAGTTGAAACGAAATCGCTCATTAGAATAGCCCCTTTATTAAATCAATGTTTCAGTCCGACTCTGTATACTCTGTGAGATGAATACATCATCCCCAACCTAAAATATAAATTGGTCGCATAAGAATCGAAATATCAGGTATTTAATTTTTTAACACAACCCGCCTTGAGACAAAATTGGCTTGACTTAAGGCGGGCATCTGTGTTATCCTGTATGCAAATACTATTTTGCAATAGGAGGTTATCCAGATGTTGCATATCGGCACGCTCCCAAACGGTCAATACTTCTTCATCGCAAGCAACGAAAATGTTAAATGCGTTGTAGAATTTTATCTGAACAACATGTAATAGTTATAGGGCAGAAATTATGGCATGCGCTGTAGTTTTTGCCCCTCAGTCCGACTCTGTATACTCTGTGAGATGAATACATCATACTTCGTGAAACGAGTACGCCATCCCCAACATAAACTACTAAGAATCGGGTTGGTTTTAAGTATAGTTTTGTGTTATATTATATGCAATGGGGGAGTAGTTCCACAAGTTAACACGCTTGATTAGGAGTCAAGAAACGCGGGTGCAAGTCCCGCCTCCTCCATTGCATTAACAATTATATTAGAAAAACTTCAGTAAACTATGGATTTTGTTTTGCGAAGAATATATTTATATTATCAGCCAATTTATTATGGCTTTTAACTAATCCATTAATACTTTCAAGCAATGTTTTATTCACATCAATTAATCGCTTATGACTTTCACTAAGCAAATAATCGTTTGTTTCAATTGTTTTAATCCTACTTTCAATTTCTTCAACTTTTAGTTCGACTTTTTCAAGTCTTTCTATGTTCATAATAAAAACTCCTTATGACTATTTTCCCTTAGTCAAGGTATTTACTTAGTAAAAATATAACATATTTTATTACTTTTTACAATTAATTTTCTGGGGTTGAAGGTTTAAGTATTCTTTCCGCCCATAAAAATGGGTCAGAATCTATTTTAGACCATTTTTGTTCACAATACCACATCAGCCAAACAGTTGCTTCGGTGCTTGCCCCTTGTTCATATTGATCTAAGTAATGGTTATAGAAATAGGTAAACATAACAATATTCCTTTTTTATTTAATAACGGTTTTAGTCCGACTCTGTATCCCCAACCTAAAGGTAGGAGTTTTAGAGTCGGGGGAGTTGGATAAAATGCCAATGTTTAATGACGCAATTTTTGCAGGATACACACAAATTTTGCGTTGTATCATACAAATTTTGCGTTTTCGGAGTAGAAGCAGGATTACAAATTAATTTTCATCCGTCCAATGAGACACATTTTTTTACTAAAGGTGCACCCCGAGATATTTTTTATAAACTCAGTGTGTACCTACGTTTTAAGCGGTTGAAACAGCAAAATCCGATTAAAATTTCAAGATTTTCATCCAAATACTGCATCTTTTTAGGCAAATTGGCACGAAATTTGCCGCAGTCCGATGTAGATTAAGTGCTTTTTTAACATTTTATGCAACCTTTCCGTCTTTTGTACGCGTTTATAAGTTGTGGAGATGTTATTTTTTGGGGGAAGATATATGAAAACCAGCGATTTTGCGCTGATTCAGTGCACCTTAGACGGTGATCAGAACGCATTTACGACACTCGTGAACAAATACCAGAAATGGGTGCACACGCTTGTCTGGCGGAAGACAGGTGATTTTCACATTGCAGAGGAGATCACGCAAGATGTTTTCCTGAAAGTTTACAAAAAATTATCAACGTTGAAGCCATCGGATCATTTTACGGGGTGGCTCTATGTAATTGCAACACGACAGTGTATAGCATGGTTCCGAAAGAAACGGCTCCCAACAACTTCGCTGGACGCAATGCCAGTATCAGAGTTAGAGGAGTTTTGCTATACGCAATATGAGACAAAGCTTGGCGAACAAACCTCTCTTGAACGCCAACGTAACATCATCAAACGTCTCCTCCAAAAGCTGCCGGAGAGTGAGCGGACTGTCGTAACTCTCCATTATCTGGCAGAAATGTCGTGTGAAAAGATTAGTGAATTCTTGGGTGTATCGCCGAATACTATTAAAAGTCGGCTCCACCGTGCCCGAGCGCGATTGAAGAAACAAGAACAGATACTCCATGATGTCTCCGGTATTTTCCAAGTTCCCCCAACGCTAACCGAGAACATCATGCGCGAAATCGCACAGATCAAACCCGCGACCCCTTCCGTGGTCAAACCGTGGGTGCCGTGGGGATTCTCTTTCGCAGCGACCTTTCTGATCATTCTGATGATCGGACAAGGTACGCTCTCGTTATCACGCTTTCAACAACCTTACGACTTAGCAGCGACATCAGAGATGACAGTGGAATTGATTGACACACCTATTATCCGAGACTTGAAACGCAAATCTGACGCGCTGACCCGATTCGGGAGAGCCGATACGCTCGGTAAGAACAGTGAATCTGGACGCCAAACGGAATCACCTATTACCACAACCCCACAATCAGATGGCGAGGACACTTCAACAACAAAACCGAAGTGGATTCAGACCAAAGGACCTGGAGAGGTGTCAAAACCTGGACTCTTTCTCGCAGCCGACCGAACCCTCTACGCTATTGCGAAAACGGGTCTCTATCAACTCACCGAAAAAGAAGACGCGTGGACGTTTGTCAGTACCAGCGGTCCGAATCGAGAGTTTGATTCTGTGATGGCAGAACACGGCGATACCCTCTATCTCCTGACACCGGATGAACTCTTAACATCAACTGATGGCGGTAAGACGTTGGATGTACTCGGCGCGCGACCCCAAGGACGTGCAGTTGCATTGGTCATCACGGACAACGTTCAAGATCGCGACTTAGAGCCTACAGACATAACGATGTACCTCGTTCTCAGAACAGCGATATTTCGTTCTGAAGATACCGGTAAAGAGTGGATCTCTATAGGTGAGGGACTACGAACCGATAGCGCACCCGATGTCGGCAGCCCCGGTTTCCGTATTTGGGACGCGCTTGCCATTGACAACAATCTGTTTGTGGGCACAAGTCGAGGACTGTTCCAGTTCACCGAGGATTGGGAAAAATTGCCAGTGCCGACTCCGCAAGGCATTAACTCGTTGGCAGTTGCTGAGAATAGACTCTACGTCGGGACAATCGCCGGTCCGCAGGATGCGTTGAGTCGAAACCTCACATGTGCAATATTCTTAGGACTTACGCAAAGTTGACGACAATAGAAGGCTTTTTGATCTCTCGTCGCAGATAGTCCTCGTATAAACTTTCTTTCAGGCGGTAAATCGTTTGACCCGTCGTGCGCGCAGCACGCGTCAAACTGACCCAGACCCACAAACAACAGGCAATATGATTGCGTTGTCCACGATGTTGACGACTTTGGCACTTGCTGATACCTGTCGTTTGCTTGAGCTCACGATGAAGTTGCTCAATCTTCCAACGAACGCGACATTCTTGCTGCGTCGCAGTCACATCCGATTGAGATAAATCGTTGGTGGCAATATATTCCGTGCGTCTGGTGCCGGACGCTATCCGAAACAACTTCACTTGGTGGCCTTTCGGAAACTTGTAGATATGAACACGTTTACCCTGTCGCAACTCTGATTCTGTCCACGTCAGATCATCTATCCGTTTGTGCGGGTCAACACCCTCAGTGTCATTGACGAGACGATTGCGTTTCAAGGGAGCATAATAGATTTTTGAGAGACTCTGAATCGTTTTTAGCACTGCCATTGAAGCATACCAAGAATCTACTAACACGACCCGAAACGGGAGATTTTTCACGAAGTAGGCGTTCTGCAACATCTCCTGAAGGTGTTGAAGTTTGGTTTTCGCGTCTCGGTCTGGATCATAGATACGGTAATCAATAATCCAATACTGATGCGTCTTCGGATTGACATAGACACATGTCACGAGACCGATGCCTTGGATGACACGTTTTTCGGAGCCACTCCACTGCCGGCGAACAGGTTCTATCTGTTTCGCATAAGGTTTTGGCATGACGGTATCATCAAAAAGAACGTATCCGTCTTCATCAAACTCAATATCGTTTCGCACCGAACGCCAGAGTTCACGGGCAGGGATACGTTCGGTATTCAGGAGACGATTGAGTTGATCATGGCTCCATTTCTCCGTATGATTGGCAAAGTGTGTCTGTGTGAAGTTCTGAAAACCGGCTAACAAAAATTGGCAATAATCCGAGAACAGCGGTTGTCTCTTTTCAGAAAGATTCATGCTCATCATAATTAAAAACTATAACACATTTTAATTCATTGCGTAAGTCCTAATTCTATTCAACCGACTTTGGCAATTCATGGACAGATATTACACCAAGTGTCTATAAACATCCAAATAAGATAATGACTACACTCCAAATCGTTACAGATGAAAAAATGCTGATGGTAACAGGTCCAAGCGGGATGCTACTCTCTTATAACAGCGGCGAAACATGGACAGATCATGGAAATGATCCTCATGCGTTTGCGCTCGGTATTTCCCTTATCGTGGCGTTGGACAAAGATAATTTTTACAAATCTGATGTCTTTGGAGTCGCTCGCTCCACGGATGGTGGCATTACATGGCATCCGTTTACGACCGGACTGGTGGACTCTCATGTTCCAAATCTGGTTACGCTCAACAACGTTCTCTACGCGCTAACACCTAAAGAAATGCTCAAATCCTTAGATGGCGGTGAGTCGTGGGAATCTGTCTGCTTGTGTGCCGACGAAAGTGTTCCACTGGAAGGCGCGAAAATCGCAACAGCCGACGGCGTGCTTTATGCAAGCAATAGACAAAGCAATGGCGTTACACTTTCTCGCCTCTCCGATGCCGGTGATGTGTTCCTACCGGTTGAAGGTGTTCCAGATTTTGGAGCAGACACCTTGCACATAGACCGGTCAAAAAAGCGTAGAGAGATGTGGAAAAATAGTAGCAATGTTATGATAGCACACGGACAGTGGATATCCGATGAACAGCCGATTACTGAAGAATATAGACCGAATGGAACGTTCGCGCTCACCGACGATACCGTTTTTATTGAATACAAACGTAAACTTTTCAGATGGCAGCGCGGCGAAACGGCGTGGTACGACACAGGTTTGGAAAACTCTGGTCATTCATCCTCTCCTAATCACTCCGCGAGGGGATTGACGCTTGCCGTTTCTGGGAGCACAGTCTATGCCGGTAAACGAGACGGAGATCTTTTCCGATCCACAGACAACGGCGACACGTGGCAGGACATCACCGCGTTCCTCGCTTTTCCGTTTGGATATTTCAAGGACATACGGTTCGGAGGTTCAACCGTCTACATCTCAACGGATATGGGAGTTATATGTTCACGCGATGGTGAGACGTGGCACGTCCTTACCGATGCTGACGGGCAGAGACTCGTCATGGACCGAATTGCGATTGATGGTATAACGGCTTATGGGGTATGTGATAACGGTGTCTATCAGGTAAATCACTACACAAACACATGGGAACCGATTACCTCAGAACTGCCGTACACGGCAACCGCCTTTGCCGCTGCTGACGATACCTTCTACATCGGCACCGCACAGAACGGCGTGCTCCGGTTTCAGCGTGACAATCGGTAGGCACTCTATTTCGTGAGTGTGCTTTGACGCATTTTCACTACAAATACACCGTTGTAGTCGCACATATCGGATTTCGTCAAAAACACGAGGCAAACCCAACACCTTCGCATCCACCAGCGTTTAGGGTGTTGGGTTTCGCTATATCTATCTACACCAAAAAATCCCGTCCGTGTAGGAATACCTCTTCCTCTAAAATCAACAAGAAATCTGAAGTTGAACGCCTCCGTATGTCCCTTCCCAATGCTGCGCGACATTCCCTATACCTTATAGAATTATGCAAAATTTACAGATTTAGGTAGGCACAATTTGCCGAGTGCTCAGGATTTGCATAGTTATATTTTCTTAAAATCCGCTAACGGTATAGATTCCGCCTATTGGCACGATAATTGCAAATTAATTTTGTTAGGAAATCGCGTGGCTTAAACTGATTTAGGATGCTTCAACACAGATTGTTAAATGCATGACCCTCATGTAACTCACATCAAAACTGTTTTTCAATAAAAATGATTTATGAACCCCTTGATTATAGTGAACCCTAAAAATAAAGAGACACTTTCATCACCCGGTAGGTTCGGTTTTGCGGTGTACTCACCCAAATGCGATCTGCATTCCAACCGAACCGGAATAGAGTGTCCTATTAATTCTGAACTTTACTATAATTGAGATTCTAAAACTTGATGTAGGAGAATAAAAGACAGTTGGCAAATATAGAGCACCGAGACTTTCTATTTTTTGCAGAACGGCGAACCTTGTTAGTGATGCAAGCAGTTAGCAACATAAAACTACAACTCATTTTTAGGAAGAGGTAGAAAAATGAACGAATATTCGGCGTACGTAACGACCATAATTGATGGTGACACCTTTAAGACCTCCAACCAAACAATCCGCATGGCGAATATAAATGCCCCCGAAAGCGGCACCTTGGAAGCACAAAGGTCTACGGCGTATTTGAGATGGCTCATAGACGGAAAACAGGTCAGAATCAAATCAGTGGCTACCGATTTTTACCGTCGCGTAGTCGCGCATGTCTGGCGAGAATCGGACGGTTTGTACATCAATAAAGAGATGTTTGATCGCGGTTATGTTAATCTGATGTAGTTCACCGTCTTGCCTGTGTCGGATTGTTGTCAAGGAGTTTAGAATACTGTGTGCTAAGTCCATGGATCTTGGAATTATGCAGAATATGCAGAGCAGTATATGCAGGATTTGCCAAGTATGCAGGATTTACATAACTGCATTTTGCTGGTATCCGTATCAGTGTAGGTTTTTCTAATTGGCACGATAATTGCTTTGATACATGTATGTGTGTTTTGAATATATCGTCCAGAAAAACTCAAAACGCGATGATGAAGTTCTGTTATCTGTTTCATCTCCATCCGCAGTGTTCCTACTGCGTCTGCTCAATCGACACCGATGTGTAGTTACGTCGGAACACCTATAAAACATAACGCACATAATGTGGAAATACTGGCAGTTCGCGAGAATGTTAGCATGGATGACAGAAGTCCGAAAACCCTTAGTTTCCGTAGACTCACTGCGAAGGAAACCCACTAAAGGCGGTCGTATCCGACGCGTCTATAATCAATTATCCTGAGAAAACATCAGAACTAAACTTAATTGTCCGCTTAGATGATGTCGGTAAACTCCCGATTTTCATCAAGACGGACAGAACAAAAAGGAATAGAACAACCATGAAAAAATTTTGGATGAACAGCCTCCCACTTCTGGCGGTACTCTTTGTACTCACTATCGGTTTCACCATGTTCAACAACTTGGATGCCTCCCCATCTGATAGGAATAATCTGTGTGCAGATTTGGCGGAAATCTGTCGTCAAGAAGCGAATTATGCTACTGCCACATGCGAAAAGTATGGCAGCGACTCCAATTGGTGTAAAGATGCTTGGAAAGATGCTAACAAGGCTTGTAACGCCGCTATGAACGAATGTTAGGCTTTTACCTCTAACTTATCCCAGTGTTGCTTCCAACTGGAGCAACACTGGATATATAGGAGTTTAGAACAATGAAGATAAGACCCTTCTATAGCATTAGCATTCTTGCCATCGTTCTCGGACTCTGTGTGACCGGATGGCTGGTGTTTCAACCGAAACAGATGGCACCAGTTGTCACATATAAGTCTGTCGCGCCTGAACCACGCACTGCGGAGACCCCACAATCTGCTGAGGAAAGGTATGAAGCAACCTTAAAAGAAAGCGCAGCGCGTGATACAGAATACATGCTTGAGAGCGGAAATGATGATCCTAATATGCAAGCACTCAAGAAAGCCATGCAATCTCCTGAATATCTGGAATATAAACGAAAACAGGATGCGATTTTTCCTGGATTTAACCTTGCGCTTTGGTGGGACTTCCTTGAATCGCAAGGTATTAAATCTTCTGCGAGGGAACTGCAGGAAAAAAACTTCCGCGAATATTTTCCGACTGGCGACTACGCCGATTATGAACCGACCATGCGAAAGAAACTCGCTGAACTCTTTTTGGAGTTGGACCTCCTTGTAGATGGAATGAGTCAGCAAACTATACGCGAGTATACGCTTGCTGTCTTAAACGAGTTTAGAAGCGACTGGAGCCATAAGATTTGGATGCGCGGATATTTTAACGGCTATGATGGTGATGTCGCTTGGGCAGACAATATCCGGCAGAACGCCGAAAGTATCGTTACTGAATTAACACCGGTGCATGTTGATACATCACCACTACTGACCGAATCCGTCTCCACGCCAAACACAACGCATGTTGTGGAAGAAACCGGTGATACCGCATCACCACTTACCACAAACACCGAAGTGCTTCCCGTATTTAAAGACTTAGCGCAGATGCCACAAACTATCCAGCAAACTGAAGTGGAACTCGCGGAACAACACATCCCAGATATACCGGAATTTCCAACTAAAACTCAGTTTCAAAACACACTGCGTCAGCACTTTCCACCGGAACGTTTAAACCGTGCGCTGGAGACATTGAACCGATATGGATCCAAAGAAGGACTGCATCGACTTAAAACATCTGATCCCGAAGTCGCTGCACGCCTTGAACGCCTCATTCAACCCGATAAGGAGCGTGATTAATATGAAAGATACGCATGTCTTTTACGGTGTCTGCATCATCGCTGCCCTTGCGATCGCTGCGGTCAGCATTGGATACGCGACCGATATACTCCCACTGCATAAGCAAAACACCATCACACCAACGACATCCGACACTACAAATACTATACAGCCGGACACAGTAGCCACACGGACATCCAAAAGCGTCACGGCACCGAAAGAGAAGGATTGTGGATGTTGCGCGGAACGCAGGGCAAAGTATGAAGAGATGATTAAAAAACGTCGTGAACGTCGGAAGGCTGCCACTACAGCACAGCAAATGGCATCCCAATAAAGAAGGCACTAAGTTTCGCGAAAGAGAATCCTATGGAGATACGAACACTCGGCACTGCTGCCCTCCTTATCGTTGTTCTGTTTGGTTCTTTTTTAATCCGTATTCAAAGCTCAGCGAATATCCCAGCAGGACAATTGACGGACCCCGATGGCTATTTTTACTACTGGCAGGCACAACTCATCGCAGAAAACGGGCAACTCCCGGCACGTGATATGCGCCGCTGGTTACCCCTCGGCAGAGATTTAGGACAAACCCTAAACCTCTATCCCTACGTCCTCGCCTACACCCACAAAGCACTCTCGCGAGTGTTTTCTAATATCTCACTTTATCACGTCGTGTTCTACATGCCCGTTATCTGTTTTTGTATTGGACTCGGTGCGCTTTGCCTTTTTCTGGCGCACACTTTCGACCTACGCACTGCTGGCATCGTAGGAATCTTTTTAGCAACGCTCCCTGCCTGCATTGAACGCAGCTGCGCCGGTGTTGGAGATAGAGACAGCTGGTGCCTCATGCTTGGTCTACTTGCTGTTATAACCTATCTTACATCCTTGAAGGTAGAACGTCCTGCTTCACGCATGCGGTGGACACTTGCAAGTGGCTTTATCATATTTCTTGGGGGTATCAGTTGGGAAGGTTTCGGCGTTTTCCTGAGTATTATTCTTTGTGTCGAAATATGGAGATTTATCACGTCAGAAACAGAAGCAGACCTGCGGTATTATCTAATATGGGTCTGTACCTTCGTTCCAACGCTTTACATCGCGTCTCCCGCCTATCGCAGCGGATACGGTTTTGCAAAACATCTCTTCGCATTTATGCTGATACTGCCACTTGCATTTTTAGGCATTCGTACGCTCCGATACATCCTGATAACAAAGACCCCTTGGGCAGAAAAATTCAAACCGCACAGTCGAAGCGTTGCACTCGGTTTAGTGCTTACCAGCATCGCACTCGCGCTCGGATATGTGTTGATACAACGCAACACCTTTGCCAGTACTACCGTCCCGATGAGCCAAAACGAATTGATGCAAACGGTAGCAGAACTTAAGAACCCTTTTCTTGAATATTGGATGTTCCGCTACGGCAGCGTTTTTGTTTTGGGGTATTGCGGTATCGTCATGGCAGCCATCCGTTTTTGGAAAACACGCGGTGTGCTACTGGCTGTGCCACTGACACTGTTCACGATCACCACCTTTTATCGCAGCCGACTTGACAGTTTATGGGGCACCGCTACAGGTAATCTGCTCTTTGGTGCCGCAGTTGTTACCTGCATCATTGGGTTTATTGTACTTGCTTGGCGACGGCAGCGTACACCTGAAAACGAGTCTACCTATATCACTTTCGTTCTGTGGTTCCTTTTCTGGGCCGCGCTCACCCGTGACGCGAAACGCTACGACTTCTTTATCGGGATGTCTGTCGCTTTTTTCGCCTCAGACCTTATCTGTTTCCTCGCCGATTTTTATGGCAATCAGATCAAAAAACGCATCCCACAACGCCTCCTAAAGACCGCTATTATCACAATCATGCTTGGGATCATACTTTTCTGGACACCCGTCGGTGGGCACGCAACGCGTACGCTGCTCGCCGCGACCTATTTCCGGCAGGCGATACCGGGGGATAGTGCAGAAGCCCGCGCCTTTGATTGGATAAAAAATAATATTCCTGACACCGCTGTCGTTGCTGCAAACTGGAGTTACGGCAGTCTACTCAATGTCTTGTCCAATGTCAAAACCATCATTGACCAAGATCATTACATACAATACTGGATACACCTCTATAACCGACATGTCTACTTTGCTGAATCCGAACGCGAGGCTTTAGAGTTCCTGAAGACGCACAACGCCACGCACATCATGCTAACGACAGCAAGAGAACCCTCCGATACATTTCTGCACGGGCAGTTAGGCAATGCGTTTGTTCCCGTCTATCCGACGCAAAACTTCGCAGCGGCAGAGGTTAAGGTCTGGGAGATTCATTACCCTTCTGACATCCAATCAAATCCCGAATATCTTGCTACAACACCAGAAAAGTAAACGGACATGATAGCCGCTGATGATAATGCCTGCCAAAATCTGGAAATTTCAGATTTTTTTGTTAAATTTTACATTTTATGCAACCTTGGGTCTTGACATACGCGTTATAGTAATATGAAGCCTCTATTTTTATTTTACGAGGCGTTATACGAAAAACAGCCTATTAGTGATTAAATGCAGTTGGTTTTTTCGTGACGATTTCTAATGAACCCGCGCGTCCCACCACAAAAATGATAGCAAGATAACAACTAAAGGAGAGGGTGAAAGAGATGATTCACAGCAGAAATAATGGTAAATCCCATGATAAAGCGAATGTTTTCATTCTCGGTGATGTGTCCAATGACACAGTGAGAAATTTGGAAGATCTCCTTGAAAAAGACGGTTATGACCCTGCTATTGTGGCGAAGGACAGCGCTGCACAACTCGCGAATGTTGATTCCGCGGCAGTCCTATTGGTTTCTGAGAACGGAAATGGTCACCCGACACCACAGCCGATAGAAGATACACGGAAAATTAAAAAAGCAGGAACCGTGCAATTTAAAACTTCTCAGACGCTTTCAAGGAGTGAATTACAAGGGAATTACGCAGGTATCATTGGAAGAAGTCCTCAGGTTATTGAAATTCTCAGACAAGTTGATAGGGTTGCCAACACAGTGGCAAAAGTGCTGATTTGTGGTGAAACAGGGACCGGAAAAGAGTTAATAGCACAAGCGTTACACGAAAATAGCGACCGTTCGGCAAACGAAATGATTTCTCTCAATTGCTCAGCCATTCCAGGACCTCTTCTGGAAAGTGAACTGTTTGGACACGAACGCGGTTCCTTTACTGGAGCGAGAACACAACATATCGGCAAATTTGAAAGAGCACATAACAATACGCTATTCCTTGATGAAATCGGCGATATGCCCCT
This sequence comes from Candidatus Poribacteria bacterium, assembly GCA_965208735.1. Lineage (GTDB taxonomy): Bacteria > Poribacteria > WGA-4E > WGA-4E > WGA-3G > WGA-3G. The sequence goes on along the minus strand of CBDBPM010000002.1, from coordinate 174,539 downwards.
ATCCCTGCAAGTCAAACTATTACGCGCAGTTGAGACAGGCAAGATTGAACGTCTCGGTGGCACAAAGCCAATTCCAGTGGACATCCGCATCGTAGCGGCTACACACTGTAACCTCGCACAAGCCGTTGAAGATGGCACTTTTCGCAAAGACCTCTATTACCGATTAAATGCCGTTTCTATTTCTCTACCACCGTTGCGTGAACGACAGGAAGACATCCGTGTCTTGGCAGAACACTTTGTAGAGAAACATGGCAGAAGCTACGCGCGCGCCGTGCGTAAAATACTCCCCGAAACACTTACATGCCTCCAAAACTATCCATGGCCCGGCAACGTGCGAGAGTTGGAAAATGTGCTAATCCACGCGCTCCTTTTTGCTGAAGGCAACGGCATCTTACCGACCGACCTCCCCGAAGAAATTCTTGCCTTTCAAAAACCGCGCGTCAACATGTCAGAAGAAGTTCACGTGCCTGAAAACCGACATACGGTGACTGTTCCGCTCGGCGCAAACCTAAAAACCGTAGAAGAAGCCTTTATTCGTGACACGTTAGCATGGCTCGGTGGCAATCGAACGAAAACCGCGGAGATACTCGGAATAAGCATCCGGACCTTGCAGAATAGATTGAAAGACTATGAAATATCAGAAAATGGTTCCTCTGCGGCGTAGGGCAAGTTTCCGTTCTTGCCCTTTTCCTGCGCTGTGTGTCTTTCGTTAGCTAAATTTTCTGCCTCTCTGACCCCATTTATAGTAAAACCGAGAGATAATGCAACACTATAAAAAATAACATACCCCGCCTTCTGTAGATGTCTCGTTAATTGTAGGTTTTACTATAAATCCTAAATTCTCCGAAATTGCATTTTATGCAACATTTCGACCCCTCTACGCGTCTATAATATCATGAATCCCCTATTATTTAAGAGGAGACATGATGAATACCAATGATGTTGATCTCATCCAACGTGTTTTAGATGGCGATCAAGGCGCGTTTACCACGCTCGTCAAGAAATACCAGAAATGGGTTCACACCCTTGCCTGGCGGAAAATAGGCGATTTTCACATCGCCGAGGAAATTACACAGGATGTCTTTCTGAAGGTTTACAAAAGACTATCGACGCTGAAACGTCCCGATCATTTTCCGGGGTGGCTTTACGTAATTGCGACACGTCGCTGTATCGCATGGCTTCGAAAGAATCGACTGTCAACGAAATCTTTGGATGCCATGTCCGCAGCACAGTTAGAGGAGTTATACTATACACAATACGAACCGAACCGCGTCGAAGAAGCAGCGATCACACACCGGCGAGAACTCGTTAAACGTCTTCTGCAAAAGCTGCCTGAAAGCGAACGCACCGTTGTAACGCTGTATTATCTCGCAGAAATGACCGGTGAAGAGATTAGCGCGTTTTTAGGTGTATCGCCGAACACAGTCCGGAGTCGACTCCACCGCGCCCGACAGCGATTGGAAAAAGAGGAATCTATAATTCAAGAGGTCCTTGGGAACTTCCAAATACCTACGAATCTCACCGAGAACATCATGCGCGAAATTGCGCGCATCAAGCCGACATCTCCACCCGCGAGCAAACCTTGGATACCGTGGGGACTCTCCTTCTCTGCAACCTTTCTGGTTATCCTGATGATGGGAGCGGGTCCGCGTGCGTTGTCCCGTTTTCAGCAACCCTACAACTTAGACGCAACATCGAAGATGACGATTGAACTCGTTAACGCACCTGTTGTCTTTGAACTGGAACGTAAATCTGACGCGCTGACCCGTTTCGGGAACACTGATACATCCGGTAAAAAAAGTGAATCTGGATTCCAAGCGAAATCACTTCTCGTTGCAGCTGCAAATGCCGAAGCACCCGACCTGCCAGCAGCAAAACCTGAATGGATTCAGACGAAGGGACCGGGCGGCGTTTCAAGTGCTGGACTCTTTCTCGCATCCGACCAAACCCTCTACGCTGTTGCGGAAACGGGCCTCTATCGACTCACAGAAACAGCGGATACGTGGACATTTGTCAGTGACAGCGGTCCAAATCGCGAGTTTGATCCAATTATGGCAGAATACGGCAACACTCTCTATCTTCTCACACCGAATGAACTCTTAGCCTCGATTGATGCCGGTAAAACCTGGAACAGCCTCGGCGCGCGCCCGGAAGGACGGGCAATTGAATTGGTTATCACAGAGACTGCGATGTACCTCGTTCTCAGCACAGAAATCTTTCGTTCTGAGGATGTCGGTAATCAGTGGGAATCCATAGGACAAACTTTGCCAGCCGATGACGTACCAGAAGCGGTTGATCCCAAATTCTTCATTCGGGACGCACTCGCGATTGATAACACGCTATTTATCGGAACTAGTCAAGGGCTTTTCCGGTTTACTGACGCGTGGAAAAAATTGCCGGTGCCAACTTCACACGGTATCAAATCGTTGACATTTGACGGAAGCAGGCTTTATGTCGGTACCGTCGTTGGACCTTCAAGTGCCCCCGGTTGGAGCCCGTATGCAGCAGTTTTCTATTCAACAGACCTCGGCGATTCTTGGATCAATATTACGCCAGATGTTAACCTATATGCAAGTAAGATACTACACGCTGTTGAAGTCGTTGCTGTCGGAGAAACGCTTATGGTAGTTGGTGCTGCAGGTGCTTTACTCTCTTATGATGGGGGTGAAACATGGACAGATCACCGACGGACATCTGGTACCTCTCCTATTGTCGCCTTGGACGAAAACAATTTTTACAAAACTGATCACAATGGCATAACGCGATCAACGGATGGCGGTATCACGTGGGACCCCTTTATGATTGGAATGGTGAATTCCGCAGTTGCGAGTCTGGTTACAGTCGAAAATGTACTCTACGCACTAACAGACACAAAAATGTTTAAGTCCCCAGATGGTGGCGAGTCGTGGGAATCTGTAGGTTTGAGTACTGACGAAAATGCTTCACTGGAAAGGGCAAGAGCGAAGGTTGTAACAGCCGACGGGACCCTCTATGCAACCGACAGTGAACTTGATGGTGTTAAGCTTTTCCGTCTCTCTAATGCCGGGAATACGCTTTTATTCGTTGAAGGTGTACCAGATTTTGAGGAAGACACGTTATACGTGGAACGCTCAAAAAAAGCGAAGGCGGCGATAGAGAACGGTGTTGAAATGAATAAAGTAGCGGAGATATTAAAAGCCAACTATGACCGTGTACTTGAAGAACTGAAGACAAATGGAACTTTTACATTCACTGACGATACCATCTTCATGGAATACAAGCGTAAACTTTTCAGATGGCGACGCGGCGAAACTACATGGTATGACACGGGTTTAGAAGACCACGAAGGAATCTCGCCTATCTACCGAAAGGGGTTCACCCTCGCTGCTTCTGGGAACACAGTTTATGCCGGGAAACGGGAAGGAGAGCTTTTTCTCTCCTTAGATGACGGGGACACCTGGCGTGATGTTACCACCAACCTCACCTTTCCGTTTGGGTACTTCAAAGAGATACTTTTCGCAGGACTAACCGTCTATGTCTCAACAGATATGGGAGTTATGTATTCAAACGATGGTGAGACATGGCACGTACTCACTGATGCTGACGGAAACAGACTTATCATGGACCGGATTACGGTCAATGGCACGATGGCTTACGGTGTGTGTGATAGTGGGATCTATCAGGTAGATAACCCGACAAACACATGGGAACATATTATTCCAGAACTGCCACATACGGCAATCTCCCTTGCCATTGATGGCGACACGTTTTACATCGGCACAAAGCAAAACGGTGTACTCCGTTTTCAACGTGACGGTCAATAAATATTCTCTCCGTCTTCCATTTATATCTCCTTGATTTTCCTTTTGCTGGCGAGGTTTATAACCTCGCCTTTGCATCATTAAAACACACAATCTTCCGAAAAATTGCATTTTATGCACCATTTTGATTTCTATATGCGTCACTATATCATGAAGCCACTATTCTTTCTCAGGAGATATAATGAAAACAAATGATGTAGAACTCATTCAACGTATTTTAGATGGGGATCAAGGCGCATTTACCGTGCTCGTCAATAAATATCAGAAATCCGTCCATGCCCTGGTCTGGCGAAAGATAGGCGATTTCCATATCGCCGAAGAACTCACACAGGATGTCTTTCTGAAGGTCTACAAGAGACTCTCAACGCTGAAACGTCCTGAGCTTTTTCCCGGATGGCTCTACGTCATTGCCACGCGGGACTGTGTTTCATGGCTGCGAAAGAAAGAACTACCGACGAAATCCTTAGATGCGATGTCCACAGTTGAACTCGAAGAAGCCTGCTACGCGCAATATAAAACGAACCGTGGTGAAGAAGCAGCGATTGAACATCAGCGCGAATTCGTCAAACGCCTCCTCCAAAAGCTGCCGGAGAGTGAACGCACCGTTGTAACGCTCTATTATCTCGCAGAAATGAAGAGCGAAGAGATTAGCCTGTTTTTAGGGGTATCGTCAAACACGATTAGAAGCCGACTCCGCCGCGCCCGTGAACGCTTAGAAAAGGAAGAATTCATGATTCGAGAGGTGCTGGGCAATTTCCAAATACCTACGAATCTCACCGAGAACATCATGCGCGAAATCGCACGTATCAAACCCACCTCCCCTTCCACGAGCAAACCTTGGATACCGTGGGGACTCTCTTTCTCTGCAACCTTTTTGGTTATCCTGATGATGGGGGCGGGTCCGCGTGCGTTGTCCCGCTTTCAACAGCCTTACAGTTTGGACGCAACATCGGAGATGACAGTTGAGTTGGTTGACGCACCCGTTGTGTTTGAATTGAAACGAGAACCGGATATAAAAAATCAGTTCGGAAAGCGTAATACGCCGGGAAAAGGCAGTGGTGCAGGTCCGAGAACCGATGCCGGATTGTTGGCAGCAGCACAGGCAGATACCGTAGAGAGACAGGAGACAGAACCGCAATGGATGCCAACAAGGGGACCGGAGGGCGGCGGTGTCAAGAACCTGTTTGCCACATCTCAAAAAGAGGTCTACGCGATTGGAGACACTCGGCTCTACCAGTTAGCAGATGACGATACTGGATGGACACTCATTAACGCCGCACTCCCCTTTACACCTGATAGCACGCCGATGGCAGAAGGGAAAGATACCCTCTATATTGTTACTGAGACTGACCTGCTCGCATCAACGGATCGTGGCCTAACGTTGCATTTCCTCGGTCCACGGCCACGCGGGCACGCCATCGCCCTGCTTATCCCCAGCAGATTACGCTGGTCGAAGGATGCACAGATCGAAATGTACCTCGTCCTCGCAGACGGTGTGTTTCGTTCAACAGATACTGGTAAAACTTGGCACGCCTTTAACGATGGTTTGACCGCACCAAAGATACATACTGCTGCTGCCGTTGAAAACGCCCTCTTTTTAGGGACAAAGCACGGACTCTATCGACGCAATTCAGGGGTATGGGAGAAATTACCCGTCGCACAGTCACAATCTATTGACTCGTTAGCAGTCACTAGCGACACAATTTACATCAGTGCCCCAAAGCAGAAAGATCAGAAATCCGGTGCGCTCTTTGCCTCAAGTGACTTCGGAGCGTCTTGGATTGACATAACCCCCACGAATCTAAAAACAGGAATGTCACCACTCAAAATCGGGTCTGTCAAGCTTATCGCGGCAGGTGAAATGCTCTTAGTGCTCGGTGCGGGTGTGTTAGGTTCACGAGATGCTGGAGATACATGGGAATACCTCGGTTTTCACAGAGACGCGCTTGCAGTCGGCATTTTCTCAGCAGTCGCTTTAGATGAGAATACTTTTTTTATCGCAGGAGCGGATAAACTCGGACGTTCAACCGATGGCGGTCGTAGCTGGCATCAGTTCACAGCAGGTATAGCAGAATCTCGCATTCTTGATCTCGCTCAGGTTAACAACGTGCTCTACGCTGTAACCAATAAAGGTGTCGCTAAATCCATCGACGGTGGGAATCAATGGACACAGCTCGACACAAATCTACCGCTCCCACCAAATAAATCGCTCGGTGCGTTGAAATTGTCGAATATGACAGTCGTGGGCGATTCGCTTTACGTCAGAGCGAATCAGGGCGGAAGTACAAACTGCCTGCTCCATTTACCCCCGGATGCCGATACACTGCGGCATATTGAAGAAATGCCGGTTTATGTGGATCCGAGCCACGGCAAATGGTTAGAAAGCAACATCCGAACTACAGCTGCTATTGGTCTTAGTAAGGCAAATCAACCCGATCTGTTTCGCTATCAACTTGGCATTGAGGAAGCCGTTGTCCGAACAACGGGTGAATTCGCTACTAACAAAGACACCTTCTACATTGAATACGAGCGACACCTCTACCGATGGACCCGTGGTGAACACAAATGGCACGACACCGGTATGCACGACGCACCTGTATTCGGGAACTTCTATGCGACTAACGGTTTCCAATTCGCTGTCTCAGGAAAGGTCATCTATCTCGGAAAAAGTGACGGCAGTCTCTTCCAATCCTTGGATGGCGGGGACACTTGGAAAGATATGAGCGCAGATTTTCCCTTCCGCCTTAATAAAGCAGAACCGCAGGACCAACTCCTAAAGAAATTACCGCACTTCAGAGAGATATTCTTTCTCGATAACACGGTGTACGTTTCAACAAAAGACGGCGTTGCCATGTCAAACGATGGAAAGAACTGGCACACACTCACCGATTCAAAATATACACCGATTGCCATGCATCAATTAACATTCAATGATACAACCCTCTACGGCGTTTCCCAAACAGGTGTTTATCAATTGAATAACAGGACAGGCATCTGGGAACAGATTACCTCAGAAGTCCTTGGACGCGTAACTTCCATTGTTGTTGCGAGGAATGTCCTCTATATAAGCACAGAACACCATGGCATCTTAAGCTTGCCGCTGTATGAACGCTAATAGATCAATAGACTTATCATGGATCGAATTACAATCAATGGCACAACGGCTTACGGCGTGCGTGATAGCGGAGTCTATCAGGTAGATCATCAGACAGGTACATGGGAACAGATTGCCTCAGAACTCCCACACACAGCAACCTCATTCGCTATTGATGGCGACACGTTTTACATCGGCACAAAACAAAACGGCGTACTCCGCTTCCAACGTGATGATCGGTAAGCATCCGATTTTTCTTGCCGTCCTGAATCGTTTTTGCAGGCGAGGTCCCCAACCTCGCCTCTTTCTATGATCCCACCATCTTATAGTAAATCCCATAATTATTTGCACACACGGCAGCTCGTAGGGGCTGGGTAACCCGGTTCCCCTACGATGGGGCGAACTGTAAACTTATTTTCGGGTTTTACTATAATTCAGCTCCCCGCATCGCTGGCGAAACTTCCAAACTCCCTACCACACTCGGTAAGCACAGTGTGCAACCAGGAACCTCATCCCTTCGTTATTTCAAGAAGAGGCATCTACCGCGTATAGTCATTTTCCGATGCCGAAAACTGACAACTGAAAATTTTTTTATTGACAAAAATTCGCCTTTTTGTTATGTTTTTCAGTAACGGTTTCACTCGGAACCACCTCATCTGTAAAGTTTGCCCTTGGCAACGCAAACAACTTTGTGCAGATTACCCAAATTTTTGCTATGAAAGTAGTTTCGCGCGAGTTCACAAGCGCGTATTATAATTTTGTTGCGATGCTTGCACACAAACAATCAATACAAGGAGCGACATTATGAAACGAACCCACCTTATGATGCTTATCGCGGTGTTTTCGGTTATCTTAATTAGCCACGCGAGCGCACAGGTAATTTTCTTTGCTGACTTTGAAACATCTTCCTCAGAAGCCGTCCCAGATGCGAGCGTCAACGATCCAGCAAACTGGGTATCGGAAAACGAAGGAACCGTTTGGGCAGAGGCAACAGAATTCCCCGGCGGTGAAGGTGCATTGCATCAAACCCAAGAGGGATGCGGCATCTCCGGCAATACACCACTGCCCGGTGTTGACGACTTCTCCGACGGCATCATTCAAGCGGTCTTCTCTTGGCAAGACGATGACGGTGTCGGCTTCCAGTTCCGCCGCGTCGGTGAGGATCGAGGCTACCTCGTCGCGTTTGGCTATATCGAAACGCCACAGGTCGTCATCGGAAGCCTCGCAGACGGATGCTGCCCATCCGGTCAATGCCTCGACCAATGTTCATGCGAAAACGGTGGTAACGAACTCCTCGGTGTCGATCACGGTTTAGGCGCAGATCTCACACAAGACAACTCTGTCGCCTATCTCGCACGTGTTCAGGTCACCGACACCCTCATTCAAGTCTGGTATATGCCGCTCGCTGATGCACCGGGTCTCTTTGCGGATTCGAGTGAATTCGGTGACCCAGTCGCAGAATACGACGGCGCTGATGACCTTGGACCCGGCAGCGTCGGTCTTTGGCACGAAAGTTGGGGCAACGGAAGAGTCGGTAGTGTCCTCGTCACCGGTCCTGGCGGCACCACTGCAGTTGACCCACATGCTAAACTTTCCACGACATGGGGCGAAGTCAAAAGTAGTTATTAGTCTTACGTCAGCTCGGAATCAGAGTTCCGCGAGAGATTATGAAACAGATACCTGAATCTTTTGTAGCATAAACTTTCAGTTTGTGCGGAATGCCAGTTGACACTGGAGCCTACAATAACTGTTTACCGAGTTCACGTTAGTCTTCATCCCTGTGTAGACTAATACTACCAAATCAATTCGCATTGCGGGGTGAGGTTCTCAAACCTCGGTACCCCGCACTGCACTACCTGTCTTTATAGGGTGAGGCACTTGTCTCACCCATCCCGATATAGTTCTATAGCAAGGTCTCTTTTTAGACACTTGGCCTTGTTACTCTGTTGCTGCGTGCGAGTCAAGAGCAACACAATCCCTTTGAAAACGGAGGTATAGTATGATGAAAACGCGTCTCTTTCTCTCAATTCTTGTCCTTACGCTATCCATCTCCCTTCACGCTGTCGGGAATATTGTGTTTTACGCCGACTTTGAACCCGGCTCTAAGGAGGCAAAACCGAACGCCGGTGTGAACGATGTCAAGAAATATAAACCGGAGAACGCCGGAACTATCTGGGCTGAGGGAGATTTCAACGGCGGAAACATCGGCGGTAAAGGGGCAATGGCGCAAACCGCTGAAGGGTGCGGCATCTCCGGCAACATACCGCTCCCAGGCGTGGACGATTTTACCGACGGTATTATCCAAGTCGTCTTCTCTTTCGGTGATGATGATAGCTTCGGTGTTCAATTCCGCAGAAAAGGCGACGATAAAGGCTATCTTGTTGTCTTTGGCTATAACGAAACATCCAAAGTCATTCTCGGCGATCTTGCAGACGGATGTTGCCCCTCCGGACAGTGCCTTGACCAATGCGGTTGTGAGAACGGTGGTAAAGAAATACTCGGTGTGGATCACGGTCTTGGTGCTGGACTCGATCAGACCAACGCTGTCGCCTATCTCGGACGCGTTGAAGTCAAAGGCGACAACGTCAAAGTCTGGTATATGGAGCTTGCGGACGTCAAAGACCTTTTCGCAGATTCCAGTACGCTCGGTGATCCTGTCCTTGAATCCAATAAAGCCACTAACAAAAGTGCCGGTGCCGTCGGGGTCTGGCATGAGAGTTGGGGAATGGGTCGGATCGACAGTATCCTCGTCACAAGTGCCGCCGGATTTGATGTTGATGTCAAAGACAAACTCACAACTCTATGGGGCGAAATTAAAACGACGTATTAAACCCTATCTATTGATTTCGCGTTGGTGAGATTTCCAACTTTACCATAAGCGTCAATTTAGCGATCCTCCAGGCCCGGTAGGTTCGGTTTCCTAACCGAACCGGGCTTATCCAAACTGAGCCCTTAGTTTTTTTAGTGGAAAACCCTGTTTAGCAAATGCTGCAGCTGAAGGTTTTCGCGGAGGATCCGATGCGGTTGGAATGCAGGTCGCATTTGGGTGAGTACACCGCAAAACCGCATCTACCGGTCTGGAGTGTTTAGCGCATAACTCTTTTCTTAAATTGACACCTATGGTGAAATTTTCAACTTTACCACATCATAGGTTCGCTTGAACGGAAATGTAGTAGAAAAGGACTCCTTGTGGTATAATGAAGGAATTAAAACCTTTCTCAACCTTATAACTATAATGCAAGGTCTTCGTGCTTCGCACCCTCATTATCACGCAAGGAGTTTATCTATGAAAGTCACAAACGTTGAACGTGTACTTGTAGATGTCCCCTTTACCCCGCGTCAACAACAGATTACCACCCAGAGCGTCTCAACCGTTTACAACTGGTCAATCCTCGAATTGTGCAAGGTCACCACGGATACCGGACACATCGGTTGGGGCGAGACCGTCGTTCACTACACCTATTCCCGTGTCAGTGATGCAAGTGTTGAACGCGTCGTAGGACAAAGTCCCGCTGAATTGATGAACGACGATTCACTCGGTGCCGGTTTACAAATGGCACTCTTTGATGTCGTCGGCAAGATTTTGGAGGTGCCCGTTTACCGACTCCTCAGCAATCAATGTCGAGATGCAGTCCCGATCTCGTGGTGGAATATCGATGCTTCGCCAGAAAATTGGGCAGCGGAAGCTGCAGACGCTGTGGAAAACGGCTATACGAGTTTCAAAAACAAGCCGCGTCCGTGGTGGGATATCGTCGCGCAAGTAGAAACGGTTGCAGAAGCCGTGCCAGCAGATTTTAAACTCGATCTTGATCCAAACGGTTCTTGGCGCGATGCGGAAACGGCTATCCCTATCCTACAAAAACTCGCGACACACCCAAATGTAGCGATGTTTGAAACCCCTATTCCCCAGAGCGATGTTGACGGAAACAAGCAGATACGTCAAGAGGTTGGTTGCCAAGTCGCGATGCACTTCGGTTCACCACCTTATACCACCTGTATACAGGAGGACGTATGCAGTGGGTTTGTCATCGGTGGTGGTAAGTCTCAAGTGATGCATGAAGGGCAACTCAGTGCGGCGGCGGATATGCCGTTCTGGCTCCAAATTGTCGGTAACGGTTTAACAACGACCTGGGCAGGACATCTCGGAAGCGTACTCACGCATGCGACATGGCCCGCAATTACCTGTATTAACCTTTACAGCGATCATCTACTCACACAACCGATACAAGTGTCAAATGGATGTCATAAGATCCCTGACGCGCCCGGATTAGGTGTTGAAGTTGACGAAGATGCAGTTGAACGCTGCCGCGTGCCTGCTGAGGAATTAGACGCTGACGGCTACACGATCCATCCTGTGCCGCGTATCATCAAAACGGCTGTTTATCCTGATGGCAGCTGCATCCACATGGCGGGCGACGGGTTGAGTTATTTCAACGCCGGCAACGGCGAGGCACAAGTGGAAGGCGCGCGCTTAGAGTTAACCTTCGACGACGGTTCTGACGAATGGGCAGACCTCTTTGAGAAGGCACGCGAAACCCCTGTGCATGGGCAGTGGTAGAAGTTTTACCACACCAAGAAACAGTGGGTATAGTTTCCTTCATTCTCCGCCCCAAGCCAGCAGCTCGTACCGAGGCGACTGAATTCATAACGTCTGTTGAACGAATTATACACTGGATAAACAATAATCTGTAACGGAGGATTTACGGAGGATTTATAGATGGCGTGTGAAGTGTTAAAGCATAAAATCCACAATATGCTCAAAACAGGTTATTTCCGCGATGCTAAAGACTTCGTTGATGTCTCCGATGGTTTTGATGACCTTGTCCATATTGTCATCGTCAGTAGAAAATTCGACGGTTACACTATGGGAGGCAGAGGCGAGATCATCTGGAATGAACTCTTCAAGCATCTTTCAAACGAAGAGTGGGGACACGTGTCCCTATCCATTGGTATGCTGCCTGAAGAGGTCGCGATCTGGTAATCAAGGAGTAGACATGGAACGTGAAATTATAAAACAGAAAATCTACGATGCACTTGAAGCAGCTTCGCTCAGTGATCCCGACTACTTCATTGATGTTTTTGATGATGGCGACGAACACATTCGTGTTCTTATCATCAGCCGAAAATTTGATATCCATCACTATAAATCCTCAGAACGCGATGATCTGATCTGGAACCATATTGTCAAGGCACTCTCTGAAGAAGAAACGCAACGCGTTTCCCGTATCGTTGCGGTGAATCCAGAAGAGATTAAGGTATACACTTAACATACATAAATTCTCTTGAATGGAATCAGCCTATCTGCTACAATCAAGGAACATCCTATAGATTTGGCAGAGGCAAAACGACATTGACTTCTCCGCAGCAACAGCGCGCCCTCACATGGCGTGTCTTGTGCATCTTCGCTATCACCGCACCCATTAACTGCTACTTCCTCATCCAGATGGAATTGGTACGCTATACCTTTCCGACATGGGTCGTCCCGCTTTCCAATGTCATTTTCATCCTCACGGCAGTGATGATCATCAACGCCGTCATCCGACTCCTAAAAAGCAGTTTCGCACTCAGACAAGGAGAACTCCTACTCCTCTATGTGACACTGAGTTTCGCCACGACACTTGCCGGATGTGATGTCTTACAAGCGATCCTCTCCGTACTTGGACACGGGTTCTGGTTCGCAACGGAAGAAAATGAATGGCGTACCCTATTTTGGCACCACATTCCGCAATGGCTCACCGTTTCAGATCGAGACGCGCTCCGCGGCTACTACCAAGGCGAGTCAAGCCTATATCTGCCACTACACTTACAGGTTTGGCTGCCGGTGGTCGGCGCGTGGTTGTTGCTCTTTGCAGCGATAGCGTTCATCTTTCTCTGCCTCAACACGATCCTCCGCCGACAGTGGGCACAGCGCGAACGCCTCACCTTCCCCGTCATCCAACTCCCACTTGCGATGACGAATCCGACTTCACGGTTCTTCCGAAATAAGCGAATGTGGATCGGTTTCGCCATTGCTGCCGGTATCAGTCTATTCAACGGATTAAGCCATCTTCATCCGGTAATGCCAAATATCCCTGTGACACGCCGTTTCTTCAGATTCCACGATCCACCCTTCAGTTACTACGGTACCATCATCACCGCCTTTTATCCGTTCGCTATCGGCATTATGTTCCTGATGCCGCTGGATGTCCTCTTTTCGACAACTTTCTTCTATTTCCTCTATCGGAACGAAGTCGCTTTAGCGCAAGCAGTCGGGTGGAATGCTATTCCACGCTTCCCCTACCTTAACGAACAGACGGTGGGTGCTTTTGTCGGACTCTGTTTCTTCTTCGGTTGGACCGGCAAACGCCATTTCAAGGCTGTTCTGCAAAGCGCGCTGCCGTCTCGTGGACGAGAACCACCACCAGTGCAGCACGACGAGCCGATGCCGTATCGCGTCGCTGTCTGGGGGTTTGTTATCGGTATCCTACTCTTCGCGTTTCTGCTTTACAAAGCAGGCATGGAACCTTGGTTGGCGTTGACCTTCGCGGTCCTATTCCTCATAACACCGCTGGTAACGACGCGTATCCGAGCAGAGTCCGGTATCTTCGTCCACGCCTACCACTGGCAGGCACCGCGATACATATTAAGCACGATCTTAGGGACGCACCGTCTCGGTGCACAGAACCTCACCGCGCTCTCGGTCTGCTTTTTCAACCGTGATTACCGTCCACAACAGATGCCGCACCAATTAGAGGCATTTAAAATCGCCGAACTCGCCAATATTAACCAGCGTCGGATGCTCCTGACCATCGTCATCGCCACTATTTTCGGTGGACTTGTCGCTTTCTGGGTACAACTCCACCTCTATTACCAGTTCGGTGCCGATTCCGGCTACTTCGGACCGTGGGCACTCGGCTACGGTAGACAATACTTCCAACGCTTGACAAACTGGATATCCTATCCGATCGGCACGGACTGGCTCGGCGTGATATTCATGGGCATCGGCTTCTCTGTGATGATGGTACTCACCTACCTGCGGGTGAAATTCTTCTGGCTACCGTTACATCCGCTCGGCTATGTCATGGCAAGTAACCAAGAGATGTCGGATCTCTGGATTCCGTTGCTCATCGCATTGACCCTAAAATGGCTCATCCTTCGGCATGGCGGGATTCAGAGTTATCGGCGGGTCATTCCCTTCTTCTTAGGACTTGTCCTCGGTGATTACCTGATGGGCAGTACGTGGAGCCTCCTCAACGTCCTCCTGAACACCACAATGTATCAGTTCTATCCGTAGGAACAACGTCCAGAGATCCATGCTTCCCTGACAACTATCCTATCACAAATCAAAAATTACCTGGGCAAACCAACTGCCATCGTTCTTTTGCACGACCTGCAATTGGTGGTACGTGACACTCTTGATTTCCGTATAAACCTCGTGTTTATCAAAATTGACCGGTTCACCGTAAACTTTTGCCGACATTTCCGTTTCGCAGCACTGTCGAATCTCTGCGCGTTTAAAGAAGACCTCTTCCGTTTCGTGCCGAAAGATGAGTTCATCAAGCCATCCGACAAATAACTCCTCCACAGACTCAGCCGTGAGATGAATCTCAACCGATACTGTTTCATCGACAGTATCCACGACCGCGATTGTCTCAAAGAGCCCTTGTGCCGCGTGCATCAAGAGTTCGGGCAGATTTTTGCCTCTAACCAGCAACCCCATATCAGCCGTATGTTCAAGATACTCATAAGGTTTCATAGCATCTCCATCATCACGATTTTCCTTTGCTCTATCATCTAATCTTCGGGCAGGAGACCCCGCTGCTTTAGCTCGGGGAGGAATGCCCGCTCCTGTATTATGTAGAAAAAGTATTTGAAATTCTATGAAAAATGTTGTATGATAATAGTATCACGTTGGCAGACATACGAAGCGTTACCGCCCCCTTCCCAGTAACGGGTGGGACCCCGGTGATGGGTCTGCCTACCCACTTCGTAGGGGTTAAAGGCGTGATACGTGAAAACCAATGGCGAAAAAACGAAAGCGAAAACTAAAGCGCGTGCGTCGGACGTATAAATATCAGATACGTGAGCATCCACAAAATGTGCGACTCGGCAATATGCTGGATGATCTTGCTGATGTCCACAACCATTTTTTGCGACTTGAGAACCGCTATTATCGCAGATATGGTAAATATGCGGGGCGTTACCGCTTGCAACCGCACTTGACGAACTTGCTGAAACGCACCAAGAAACATTGGGCTTGGATACCTCGTGACACACTTGACGCGGTAATCATACGTATCCACATTTCTTTTGAAAGGTTTTTCGACATCGTAGGTGTTGGTCGTCCGAAATACAAGAAACGTGGAAAATACCGTTCTGCGAAGTTTCAAAGTGGTTATCTCCTTAAAGAAGGTCGTATCCGTCTTTCTTTTAAAGCCTGGGACGCACCTTCGCAATCCTTTAAATTCCACAAACGCTGGTTTTCTTTTCATCAGCATCGCGATTGGAAAGGGAATGTTCGCTATATCCAAATCCTTCGTGATGCTGTCGGAACATATTGGCTCTATGTCGTGACCGATGATACCTCTAAAGAAGTGCTGCCTGCTACGGGTGAAAGTGTAGGTGCAGACTTCGGTATGAAAGACGCATTTTTGACATTGAACACGGGCGAAAAGATACAATCGCCACAATTCTTGAAACAGTCCTTGACCGAACTTCGCAAACTCTACAAAAGCCTTTCGCACAAAGTCAAAGGTTCTAACAATTGGTGGCGTGCTGTCGGAGAACTTGTGCGGTTGTATCGCAAAGTTTCTAATCAACGCAAAGATTGGCATTGGAAACTTGCCACGGACCTGTGTAGGCGATTTGACCTTATCGCCACTGAAACGCTGAACCTTAAGGGCATGAAACGCCTCTGGGGCCGCAAAGTTTCCGACCTTTCCTTCGGGCAGTTTGTTGAGATTTTGAAGTTCAAGTGTTTCAAACATAATCGTGAGTTCCGTCAAGTCGGACAATGGACCCCTACAACGAAACCGTGTTCGGATTGTGGGTATCACAACAAAAATCTTTCTCTCTCTGATAGGCAGTGGACATGTCCTGAATGTGGTTCACACCACGATAGAGATGTCAACGCTGCGATAAACATTTTGAGGGCTGCTTGTGGTCCCTCTGTGGAGCAGATGTAAGACGTTTCCTCGGAAATGCGAACTGCTACGAAGCACAAGCCCCTGCCTTTAGGCAGTGGGTGCCTTGACAACATTTCAATGTGTGCGCGATAAAGTCCGCATCGTACCGAAAATCGTCAAACCCGACACAATAGCCTCGCATATCGTAGATTGTGTCATTCAGCCAGTAGTTACGCAAGAATACAGGGTCTTCGTCAACAACTTCGCCGATCTGTTTCCATATCGCAAGTGCTTTTTCTTCAGCGTTGCGCTCTACAACCCGCATACGTCTGTCAACAGCTGAATGGAAATGTTCAGGCGAGAACCCATACACATACCGCGGTGTGAGCAACGGTGTCTGCCAAGCGTCAAAGAGGCGTTCACACATTGGGTATTTATCTTGATGCCGAAGCCGCAAAGCATGTGTATCGGCATCCGTCCAGATCACTCTTTGAAAGTCCCGAAGTCCGTCATGACGCACACAGTAATACCGGATCGGATTGACAAGCCCTTTTTCGATAGCCGTTGCGAATTGTGTTTCATCGAAGCGTAAAATATGCGTTTCCGGGATGTTCGCTATCTCGAAGTACGCGCGATATGTTTGAAAATGCGTTTCGCTGACAACGAAATAAAACGGCACGCCCTGATCCCGCATGTCCGTATGCGTCAGAAACGACTTGGCAGAATAGATCGCAGATTTTGTAAGGATTTCACAGTGATCCGACCGACTGAAAGGATACAGATTACAGATAACCGCAAGTCTGTTTTCTATCTTGTAATCAAAGAGATGTGACAAGTCCTCACGGATGACAGGTAAAGGGATCAAAGATACTTTTGCCTGCCCGAAATCTGAAACATCTATTATGTCTGTGCCGTCGATGCGTTCCCATTGAACAAGTTCCATAGTTTTAATCGTGCCTCGATTCAGAAAGTTTTAATGCTTCAATGAAACGCTTATACAACGTTTCTGTGTGACTATCTGCCATTTTTTTATAGATCGTATCGGAATCCACCTTTTCTGAAAGCAGGGGCTTCCCCCAAAACGAACTCACAGCTTCGATGACGTTTTCAGGATTCTCAGACAAGCCTTCGTATGAGACGAAAAGCACAGGCACATCTGTCTCTGACAATGCCCGTTTCACTGTATTGAAGCAACACCGGTACTTTATGAGAAGATCAAGGATCCTCGAAAAGTCATAAGTAGCTTCAGGTATCTCTGTCTCCTCCTGTAAGTCCCAAATGTCTGTCTGGTCGGCTCTCAAAAACGATAAACTCTGCCTGATTTTGTCTTCCCTCGATAAGAAAACTATATTTTCAGCGGTCAAATCCCCATAGTATTGCACCGACATACTCAAATCCCAAGCACTCAGATGTCTATAGCGGACATCACCGAGGTTCTTGTGTATCAGATCACGCAGGTAATGTGTCCCTGAACGTGGCTCTGATACCAGTAAACGGCAGGGTTGCGTTCGACGCTTGACGCGCCATTGAACATGTCTATCTAAATCTTTATTGTATGTCATTATTTTTTCATGTGCATAGGCACAGCATATTCTGAAGTTTTCAGTCGTTGTAGATACCCCGGTGTATTGTAAAGCACCCCGAATATATCGGTCGCATCCAGCACGAAAGTTTCAACAGGGTGGTACGCTTCGTAAAAATGCTTCAATAAATAAAGTTCACAAATCGTCTCATCGCAATCCGAGGGACCTTCAATCTCATAACAGTTTCGTGTAAATTCAATGAATTCAGGATTATCAATGATTGACCGTGAAAACCCTTGAGCGAAGCCCGCTATATCGTAGGGCGGTTTTTTCTGGTGATCTATCAGAAATTCGGGCGAATAGCCTGTAAGTTCAGAGAGTTGTTGAAAAACGGTATCTATCTTTTCGGATTCCCGACGCACGATACGCCCTAACATCCGATGCACCGATGGGTGGTAATCTCGCATCGGCGAAGGGGATTGTAAGTGGTTCGGGATCGCCCATGCTTCTTCGCCCCATGCGTCTAAGAGCTGTTGGCATATCGGTCGGGGTTCTTGATCTTCGAGTCGAAACACATGGATGTCGGCATCCCACCAGACAATCTTTTCAAACTCTCGAAGTCCTGCGTGATAGAGACACTCAAACTTCATTGATCGCGCTAACCTTTTCTCCTCCATCTGCTTCTCGTAGACGCTCTGCTTGAATTTTAGGATAGCCGTTTCAGGGATACCCGCAAAATCAAAATAGAGTTTGTATGCTGCGTAGTGTTCCTCGCTGACAACGAAATAAAACGGCACACCCGATGCACGCATGTCCGTGTGCGTCAGCAAGGTCTTTGCCAAATACATCGCAGATTTCGTGAGCAGTTCTGTCAGGATATGCGCAGCATGCTCATTGTTGACTTGTCCCCTCTTAGGAGCAAACAGTGGACAGATAAACGCCATCTCGGTATCCATCGGGTATTGGAAAAGATGCCCTATATCTTCCTTCAACACAGGATACGGATAAAGCGTCATCTTTGTAACCGTTCCGATCTCATCTTCGGTCAATAACTTCGTGCCGGATGCGCGTTCCCATAAAATATGTTCCATCTTTTTACCTCAAAGCATCTACAGCCGCTATAAAGTGTTGATAGATTTGCTCGAAACTTGTCGCTAAAACTTCGAGATCCACGCCAAAGAAATCTGAAGGGAAATGCCCGAACCCGATTGAGAAATCTTCCGCTATACCACTTTTTAGCGATGCGTCCCATGTTATCGGAAAAATGTCGTCTAACGGATAGAGGTCTAAAACACCCGCGTTCGTAAGGATACCGAACATCAACTCATCACCGAGGAAGATACGGTTGTTTGATTCATAAAAATCAAGGCTTCTTTGAAGTGCCTCGGAATTTGATCTGAATATGTTAATAGCGATGTGCGGGTACGCGAAGACCGGTATCTCATCATCGCCGTAGACATATCGCAGCATCTCGCTGTTGGTACCGAATAACTGCTCCATGATCACTCTTGCTGTGCTAATGTCTCCATTGCGGAGCCTTTCGGGTCGGTTGAGATGTCGCTTTAGTTTACGCATGCCCCGCTGCGGCGGATCATACGTCGGGAACATCGCAGCCGTATCCGGGGCAGCGTCTAAACGATCCGCGAGGTAAGAGAAGTCATACGCGAGTTGATTGTTGAGATTCATCTATTTGAAAATTAATAGTTCTGCTCGGCTGGCCCTGTGGGTGGTTAACGCTGAGAGTAGTTATTGCAGCGAGATGTGTTTCGGTCACGTAGTTTGCAGAACTAACACCTGCTGCAGCGACAATAGCATCGCGTACTTGTGGAGTGCGTTGACTGACCGGGGTAATCTCTCCCTGCAAGACATCAAGCACTTGTATTGGAAGGCGTGAGGGCGTTTTGTACAAGTTGTAGCCTGCAGGTGGACTTGGTAGGTTTCCGATATCAACGATAACTGGAAATGTTGTGCCGGGGGTACGGGATACGTTGATAACGTTGCTTTCTGTACTACCTGCCGGAATTGTGACGGTTGTTGAACCGTCTGCTATCGTGCCGTTGATAACGGTGATGGGGAGGACGATATCCGAGGGTGAACTCGCGGTCGCCGTGGCTTTGAACTCCCCCTCGCTAACTTGTGTCAACGAAATGATGATGGTCTGGGAATTGAGGACTATCCCTTCAAGTTTAGTTCTGAGTATGGGGGATTTATCTGCAGGAAATATCTTTCTACCAGCATCTTCTGGGGTTACGGAACGCCAAGTGTCTCCACTTTTTGTCAGAAGGTTATTTCCAATGGACCATCCCGACAGAGCACCAGAATCCTCATGCTCTGATGGTGTAATTTCCACCCTCGATTGGTCGATAGAAGATCGAATAACGATGAAATAGTCCGTATTTGGTTCGAGTATTGCATGCGTAGTTGCCTGAAAAGTCACTGGCCACCCCAGAAAATCGTCCTGCCCTCGCCTCTTTATCAAAGGATATAGGAGTGTACCTGGAACACCATTTGAACTCGACCAAAGACTTACAGAAGAAGGGTAACCTATAGGATCAGCACTGGGCCGAACTAGGAACGTAACAGAACTCATCTGGTAACCATACTGGCGTGAACCTGTTCTGAATTTCTGAGCCAAACCGCCATCAACCCAAATTGCGTATGGTAGCAGTAAGAAATCGTTGTTTCCAAGTTGATTCTCCCACCTATACGGTTGACCGAAATTAGTCACGAACGTACCTTGTGCATACACAATGTTGATCGCACCAAAAACTATTAACAATGCCAACAAAATGGATACGACACATTTATGATTTCTGACGAGTGATTTCATCATGAACTCCTTTGATTTCAACGATGCCAATATTAGTATTCCCTATAGCATGAAGGCTGAAATGACCAAAAAAAACGAATTTTGGATAAACAGTGGTGCAGGCATTACAGGATCTTCACGAAAAAATAAGCCGAGTGCTACTTTTTTGCAAGTTAACAGGATTCTCTGTAGACACAGCAGATCTAAGGTGCATGTACAATTTTAATTAACGACTTGTGCCAGTTAATTTCGTTTTTATAGAGTTTCCCTTATGCAAGAACGAGATATTTGAATTTCATCAGGGACACCCCAAACGCTGATTGTCAAATCGGAGAAAACAATTAGCACAAGCGGTTTCTTACCGTCTTCAGTATACCGCTGGCCCTACTGTTCTTTTTCATCTGCTGCGACAACAGTATATTCAAGTTTATGTTTCCCACTGCCATTTGTCCACTTAATCACGAGGGTCAGCTCACCAACTTCAAAAGGTCCCTCAATGATCCGCGTTTTACCAGAACCCAAGATGGTCCCGGCACTCGTTGTTACCTCACCTGGGTTACTGTCAAAATTAATGACGATAGAGTCGTTTGCTACGAGTTCTCCACTTGCGGGATCCGCCTCCACGAACGCTGCTGCTGGTACAACAGTATATTCAAGTTCATGTTTCCCATTGCCATTTGTCCACTCAATGACGAGGGACAGTTCACCGACTTCAAAAGGTCCCTCAATGATCCGCGTTTTACCAGAACCCAAGGCGGTCCCGGCACTCGTTGTTACCTCACCTGGGTTACTGTCAAAATTAATGACGATAGAGTCGTTTGCTACGAGCTTCCCACTTGCGGGATCCGCCTCCACGAACACTGCACCTTCTACTTCGTCGGTATCTGCTACTTCGTCGGCATCTGCTACTACGTCGGCATCTGCTGCGGTGACAACAGTGTATTCAAGTTCATGTTTCCCACTGCCATTTGTCCACTCAATGACGAGGGTAAGTTTACCAACTTCAAAAGGTCCCTCAATGGTCCGTGTTTTACCAGAACCCAAGACAGTCCCGGCACTCGTTGTTACCTCACCTGGGTTACTGTCAAAATTAATGACGATAGAGTCGTTTGCTACGAGCTTCCCACTTGCGGGATCCGCCTCCACGAACACTGCATCTGTGGGCGGTTCGTCATTAAAAGAAGTATTACAATCACCCGATACGCCGCTGAGAATTATGGAAAGAACGCAGATTTGAAAAAGTGTAAAAAGACATCTAAGAATTTTCATTAGAAACTTCCTTTCTCTCTTCAGGCAAATGGAATGCCATAGATTGTGTAACATTTTTTTCCTTGATATAACATCATGTCAAACCTCCAAAGATTGTTGTGTGACGCAACACGGCTCTCTGTGGTGGCGAATATTATACGTTTTGGAAATATAAAGTTAATTTTCATCTGAATGTTCGCAATTTCCCGCCTGCTTTCGCAGAAGCGGAAGTTGTGCCTCTTTTTTCTTTCGGTTTATTTTGTTAGCGTAGCGCAAAAACCGTGCCAACGCTTGCAATTTTCTGATGTGTCATTGTGTGTTTTACGGGTTCACATCCGATACACCCTTGTAAAATTAGGGTTTCTGACATCGTATTGATTCTAAACCGAATGCGGTCCCGTTTCGCGAAGCCGTATAAAAACGCAAAAATTTTTGTAGTGTTTGCCAAATTTTTTCGTTTCACAAAAAATTTTGGTTTTGCCAGCCAGCAAAAACACCCTATGTCGCGCTTTATCGGGCGGTAGAGGACTTTAAGACGAAATACTTCTATCCTAAGTATTTATAAACTCATGTTATAATCATGTTATAATAGGTCAATTTACAATATTATTTAACTTAAAAACACTTAAGTCTACACCTAACTATGCATTATGCAATATCTTAAGACAAAAAGCAAATTATATCCATAAAAATCACTAATTTCACTTGAAAATACCTTTGATGAAGATTAAGAATTTAATCGGGTAATGCTAAGACGTGCGATTCATCGCACGCCGCGTCAACACACTTACTCAATTTATTTGTTAAACTTCATGTGAGGTATAGAGTCCACTATCAGGAAGCCAGAAGAATTGGGGGGTTTGGACGTTGTCTTCTCAGACGCATACCCAATTGCCAGTTGGGTGGAGACGGGAGGTAGCGGGAACCACCTCGGTAATCCGTCTCCAACGTCCATTCGCAATCATACGTGATTTTCCGAAAAAAGACACGTAAAAATTACGACGTTGTTTAAAATATCAGAGACATCAAACGAGATATGTGATATACTTAAACACGCACTGGCAACTTACCCTTGGCAGTGCCGCGGTTCGGGAGTCTTGCACACTCGCCGAACCACCATATTGGATTTTACGGATGCCAAAAGGTATTATAGCAAAAAGGAAAATAAATTACAACAATATTTTTAGTTCAACCCAATTTTTGTGCAAGTCCACATCGCGAACCAGCAAATTTTGAAGGGGAGCCGATATCATTCGCGCGTTTCCTGCGATGCGATTTTGTTTGGTGAGGTCCCTACCTTTCCTATTGGCAAGCGTAATACGCAAAAACTGTGCCAACGCTCGCAATTTTCTGGTTTGTCCTTGTGTGTGCTATGGGTTCATAGACGATACAGCCTTGTAAAATCAAGGTTTCTAACATCGTATGGATGCTAAATCCAACGAGATCCCGTTTCACTCAGTTGTGTAAAGACGCAAAAAATTTTTGTGATGCATGCCAAATTTTTTCGTTTCACAAAAAATTTTGGGTTTGCCAAAGTGAGCACCTATTCAGAAGAAATTGGGTTCTCAGGTAACTATATTGATCAACGAATATGTGAATTCGGAGGGTTCTACAGAATTGATAAGTAGGAGGAAGGCAGATGGTGAGTTTGCAGGAAAGGCATCGACTTTTTAGGTGTTTTCCTCAGCCAATGCCCGATACTTATCCAAGGTCGGCACAGATATTTGGAGCCGTTTGGCAATGTCCCGTTTGGAGTGGTGCGGAATTTCAGCCTCATATCTCATAAAGCTAATATAAGAGGTTATCTCGGACATAGTTCCGGTCCGGACGAGTTCCAATAACCTACCTCTGATATCTTCAGGTGTTATGTGCAGGTCCCCATTCGGTTCTTGTGAAGGACCTACTTCAGGTTCTTGTGAAGGACCTACTTCGTCAGAGAATGAATCTCTAAACGCTTCGGAGTCAGTATCTGGGTGTTCGTGAGGTTCATTTAGGTTTTCTACGGCTATTTCGACATCCTCTTTTTGCAATTCTTCGCCTTCAGCAAAGATAAGCGCGGTTTCGATTACGTTTCTGAGTTCTCGCACATTCCCGTACCAATTAATATTTTGAAGATATTTAACCGCTTCCTGAGCGATACCGGTGATTGATTTATCGTAATTTTCGCTTAATTGAGAGACAAAATCATGCGCCAAGGGTGCGATATCCGAACGCCTGTTACGGAGCGGCGGGATCTGAATACGAAAGAGGTTGAGTCGATAGTAGAGATCTTCCCTAAATCTTTTTCTTGTCACCGCGGTTTTAAGGTTCCTGTTTGTTGCCGCGACGACTCGGACATCGACCTCGATGATTTCTTCGCCACCGACCGGTGAAAATTCTTGCTGTTCCAGTACCCGCAGAAATTTCACTTGGACTTCAGGCGACATCTCGCTGACTTCATCCAAGAACAAGGTACCACCGTTTGCCTGTTCAAATATCCCGCGATGCTTCCGAATAGCGGTGGTAAAAGCCCCTTCTTCATGTCCAAAGAGTTCGCTTTGAATGAGTTCTGGTGCAAACGCCCCACAGTTGATGACTTTGAAAGGCTCATTTTTACGGGGACTATTGTCATGAATGGCTTGCGCGATAACCTCTTTGCCAACGCCTGTTTCACCCGTAATGAGAACAGTTGCTTCTGTCGGAGCGACGAGCTCTACGGATCGAAAAACTTCTTGCATCTGCACGGATTCACCGATAATATTCCTGGTAACATTCTGTATCTGAGTCGCAGTTTTCCCATTCATTTTGTTTTCCTTGCTTTTTGATGAAAATCACTGTTACAAACATTAGGTTACAGAAATCTCTCGCCTGTATAGGTCCCTGGGCGAATTCACAAAATTTGGTGATACTCGGCAAGTGCTAAGGAGAAATCACCGCGTTTACCTAAGAGCAGTGCCTTCTGATGTCGGTATTTTCTATTCTCTGGATCAGCATTGAACTGAGAAGTCAGCCGTTGAATCTCAGTATCTACGTTCGCACGAATCTCACTCAGCTTTAGACTCGTCTGTCCGTGTTCAATACAATCTTGTAATCTTTCTCGGAACCACAGCGCGGGCAAAGTACTCCGAAGCGTGCCAGCATAAGATTCGCGGTGGCCTTCAATAGCTAAACAAAACTCGTTAAGTTGACCGGAAGAGCCTTGTATATTCGCCGAAATTTCCTCATCTCCGCCACCCATCCTGAAAGTGTTCTCCGTAGAGAAGCATTTCCAAGTCTGCAGGTCGCTCCAGATGTGAGAGGCACCGCCGGTAATTTCAATTTTATGATAAGAATCGTTGCCCCATTGACGATTAGAGGTTTGGCAGAAAGTGCAAAGTGCGCCCTGCGGGAATCTGAGAGTGCAGGCGATGTTCGGTGCTCCATTCCGCGAAGCCATTACGGTCACTTCTTCCGGGAGGACGGTATATTCTACAAAGAGCCGGCGAGCTATCTCAAAGGCAATCTGAAAATGCGCGTCTCCAAACTTCAACAGGTCGTTTAAATACGGCACGCGTCCGATGCCGAGCAAGAACCGCATGTCCTGAATGATTCCGAACCCGGAACTACTGACAATCCGTAAGATTTCCTGAATACACCTGCCAAATATGAACCTTGTTCCTGTCATGACAAGCCGTTTATATTTTTCAGATACTGCAGCAAGACGGAGCCCGTCTTCTAAAGAGCCAAGTGCTGCCGGAGCCAAGACATTGATACCCGCAGCAAGGGCAGATTCAATAAGTTGGACACGCGGCACGCTTGCCGTCTCGCCTGAGATAATGATAACACCATCTAATTTCGGCTTCGTTGTATTGAACATTTCTTCAGGGTTCTCAAAGAAAGCACAATCAAAGAATGATGCAAACTTTTCAACACGGACGCGGTTTTCGGGAATGACACTGGAATCTGCAATGCAGTTTACACGCAATTGAACAGGGTACAAGGCCCGAAAAAGCCACGGTTGTACCTGTTCTCCAGAGTAAACGACACCAATCCTCATAATGCCCCTCCGTAATCGTAATGCCTTTTGATTTCCTCTACTTCAGTGACGTGTTCGTTTGCTGCCGAAATCTCGGTTTGCGCCCACCGGTCAATAGCGTTCTTTATTCTCGTGATAGTTGTCTGGTACAAGGCTTGAATTTCAGGCTCTGTCTTAGAAAGGCGTTCCGCTATCTCTGGGAGCGGCTTTTTTAGAACAGTCAGACACCCTACCTGAAATTCAAGCAAACCTCTGAGTCGCAAAGTCAGTGCCAGCATCCCCCACCATTTACTGTTCACCTCACTCATTAATTGTGCACCGCCAATCAATGGGCGCGAGAGTGGGTTATTTTCTTTAGGTAAACACAAAATATCAACTGCGGCAGCTATCGTGAGGTTTTGAAGGCCTTCCCAACGCGAGTTCCCTCGCCACACATCAGCCACAGAAAAATTGTGCGTCTGTTCTACAGTCCGACAGAACACCTCATGCTGCACCCTATTCGCGGCACGCCGATCCACTAAAAGATCCAGGGCAATCGCATAAACGTTCCGCCCATAAGAAACAGCGTCATTAATGCGTGCAGTATTTATGACAGCTAAGTTGAGGCCCGACCTCGGTACCCGTAGCTTGGCTGAGTAAGCTGCTGAATCGTAGTATTTTAAAAATTCTTCTCTTGTAATCTTCGCCACATCCCTTCAAAAGTAGTGTTCAGCCAGTTTCAAATTGCGGGTATACCCGTTTCTAATTTGTTCTGTTTCTAACTTGTTCTGTAGTATTCTATCAGGGTTTCCACATTTATTCAACCATTAAAATTTTTCGCAGTATCGCGAGCGCGGCTTGTTCTTACAAAAACCTATGGAATAAAATATTTCGGTAATGACAAGTACACCTATAGTGGTAGCGAAATAGGTGCCCCGATTTGCGAGGACCGATACGTCGCCTCTGCCAACTCAATACCGTCTCTGCCGATGCGCCCATGCGTCGTCGGTTCCGCTTCACCCGCGATGCACTGGAGCCAGTGATCAATGCTCGCGCCTTTCGCTGCCATACCCCAATACCGCTGTTCGCGCTGCGCATCTGGCACGTTGCGATAGGTATCGTCATCCGGTGCGGAGGCAGAGAATTCTTCCGCAGATGCCATGTCGTGCGTTTTCCAACGGAGTCCGTGCCGAATCAGTGTCGCAGAACCTTTACTTGTGACGAGACCGTTCCCACTATTCCCGATCTCCGCTGCCCAACTCTTAATCATCATCCCAACGCCGCCGTTTTTGAAATGCACGGTTAGTACGGCGTTGTTTTCTACGGCTTCATCGGCGGGTGGATAGGTGCCACCCAGCGGAACATGGCTTGCGAACCCGTAGACAGTGGAGGCGGAACCGTATAACCACAACCAGATGTCGAGGTTATGGATGGCTTGCTCTACCAGCATACCGCCGGATTCTGCTTTCACAAAGAGCCACGGATGCCGTTCCGGTGAAAACCAACCGACCTGATTAGAATACGCCATCTGCAGTGTGCCGAGTGTTCCGTCATCTAATAGCGATTTCAGTTTCATATATCCCGGATCGAACCGCATCATATAGGCGACCATCAGAAGGACACCCGCATTTTCAGCGGCGGCGACCATCTCGTCACCCTCGGCGACATTACAACACATCGGTTTCTCCATCAAGATGTGTTTGCCAGCATCGGCAGCGGCACGCGTGATTTCGAGGTGTGGACGCGGATGGACGCACACATCAACCGCGTCTATGTCCGATCTGTCAAGGAGTGCGCGATAATCTGTGTAAACATCTGCACCAAATCTATCAGCCTGTTCGTTCGCGGATGCTTCGTTGATGTCAGCGATGGCGACGATGTCAGCACGGCGCGTCGGTTCTTGGTAATACGGCGCGTGGAGGTTACGAAAGATACCACCACATCCGATAATACCGACTCTGATTCTGTCCATTGAATTTCTCCTTCAAAACTACAAAACCGCGTTCGTAGTAGGGCGATTCATCGCCCTTTCCAACGCGCAATGCTTTGCGTCACTACAAACGGTATAGTAATGGTTTTTGGCTACGGCACACGGAGTGTGCCTACTACTTTAAGGATAGGCGGTGGTGTATCGTCCGCTAAGAGTTCAAGTGCCTCAGCGATAATCGCGTGCTGCAATTCTGGGTTGTTCGGTTCACCGAGCGGGTGTCCGAAACCGTACGGCACTACTAAGGCGCGCGGCGGTTTTACCTTCTTCGTCATACTTTCAATAAGCGTAATTGAAACTGTCGAAATTCCAGCCGCTTCAACAGCACGTTGTATCAATCCTACAGACTGATTGCACATCGGTCAGACAGGCGTTAAGAAAGCAACGTCTACCCCATCGGCTTTAAGCATCTGTCCAACCTCAGGCGCGGATTGCGTGATGAGAGCGTGCGGTTTTGTAATGGATCCCATAAAACTGAAGTGTCTACGATTTAGCGATCCGATTTTACCTTCGGTCTCCAACTCCCTGAATCTGTCAAGTGGAAACGCAAGGTTCGGATCTGTTTCGAGACCGCGTTCATCGTAAGCCGCACTTTGATGTCCATTTATGAGTGCTTGTGTCTGAATGGCATTCGGAATCTCGCGGTACGAACAGTCTCCTTTCGCAAAAGGATCCTGCCCATCGAGAAAAAAACCGGCGGTTGTAATGAGCGCAACGCGACATTCGTCCAACGGCAAACGCAGCGGCGTGTGAGGAGATGTTTTATAGTGCTTACCGCCGTAAAACTTTATAAAGAATCGGGATAGATGATCAAGTTTACGTAAGGGTGCCATACACGCCTCGTATTAGCCGTTCGCGAAGATAAGCCGTTTCCGGTTCTGGCACGGCAGTCGGACCGTCTGTCCGGTGATGGCACTCTCAATCGTGGCGAAACCGATTTCGTTGACAGCGGTATAATCGTCGCGGGCACAATGCGGAAGCGGACCGCCATCAAGATAATCTGTAATCTGTTTGTACGCAACCTTAAACGGGCTGGCGTTTTCAGGGAGATCAAGCGTGTCGTTATCGACCAATTTGCCCGCCCTATGGACAGTTGCACCGCTATAAAATCCTGTTTGAACGGTGCCTTCGCTGCCGAGAACATCAACGGAGAATCCGCCGCGTGTCCCGTGGTTTCCGATATGGAATCCCATAACACCGCTTTCAAATTGGATGGTTGCACTGACAACCGCTGGCTCAGGTTCGTAAGACTCTGGCACATCCCCGCCACCAGAGACAAAACCGCTTACGGAGATTGGGTCGTAGCCTGCGAACTGGCAGATCATGTCCGTTGTGTGGATAGCGAAGGAGAGCACGCCACCGCCGCAATAGCCGATGACAGTTTGCACATCGCCGATAAGTCCGTCTTTGATAAGCGACTGGAGGCGGATGAGATGCGGTCCCCAGTGTCGTGTATAGTCCACAACAATAGGAATTCCTTTCAAGTCGGCACCGGCGGTCATTGTGTCGACTTCTTCGAGGGAACATCCGGCAGGTTTTTCGAGGAAGATGGCTTTAATGTCTGCTCTCAAGACATTCTGCATCACCTGAAAATGATGCGGTCCGCGGACACAGACGGCAACGATGTCTAAGTCTTCACTCTCAAGCATTTGCACATCTGTTTCATAGTAGTTGATGGAGTTATCTGGGAAGCCAGGTCCCCATGTCTGCTGGAATTCTGATTGGCGTTCCGTGGACATATCTGCGACTGCGACCAATTCGGTTGTCTCGCAAAAACGGATGCCGCCTGCATGGCAATATGGGTAAGCGTCATCAGGCGTTGAATAACGGGCGGCGATACTGCCTAACCCGATAATACCGACACGATACATTGGCATTTCTCCTTTTCCGAGGGTTGCATAAGAGGATAGCATAAACGCGGTAAATTGGCAAGGTGAAGTTAGCAAATAGCCAGAGTCATTCAATTGTAGGTGTTTGGTGTTATATTTTTCGCAGGCGTTAACACTTAATATATGTTATGCTTTAAGACAATTCGCTGAAATTTTCGCAGCATTTCGCACCGAACGCCAACGCGATTCCAAACGCTAAGTGTGCATATTTTGTCTTCATTTACGAATTCCTCCAAAAAATTAGCCTGCTATAGTTAGGAAATTGATGAAAAAAGTGTAGCAAATATGATGCCAATTCCGAATCAACGTAAACGGCGGGCTACATCTTTGGTTTTCAGTCCCGTAAGCCGTTGTTCTGTCAAATTATGGGTATCGCTGTCCATAATTTGAAGGTTATAGTTCTGAATGCGTTGTTGTATTGATTTGAATTTGCGCTGAAATCGTTGTAAAATAAATATTGAGATTTATTTGACCTACCCGTTATATAACGCAACGCATCCATTGGAGAGTAACTATATTCCATGCGGTTTTTAATATCAATCCATCTTATTTTTTATCTTGTTAGCAGCTTCGCATTCGCGGATTCGTGGCTGTGCGGGACACCACTCCTGCATCAAGAACACCTCGCGCAACACCCGCCTGAAGCAGTTGCCGCTGCACCTGCTGCACCCGTTCAAATCGGACAGATAGAGCGGTTTTTTATTCATATTCCTGAAGCAGAGGTAACAGCCACCTGTATCGCTAAAAGCGAACATCTCTACGTCTATATCGAAAATTCGGTGCGTGATATGCTCACCGATGCCGAAGCGGTCACAATTGCAAGGGAGTTTGACACACGCATCTACCCGAACGTCCGAAAATGGATGGGAACAGAATGGAAACCCGGACTCGACAGAGACAATCACATAACGCTGTTGATGCACGATGTCGGTATGAACGGCTCAGGACTCGAATACGGCGGTTATTTCTCATCCGCGGATCAGTTGCCGACAGCACCGAACAGCAACCGTCGTGAAATGCTCTATATGGACATTTTCCAGTTCAAGGAACGCTCCCGACACACCTTTTATAGCAGTCTCGCGCATGAATTCGCACATCTCGTCAATTGGTTTCAAAATGGTGGGACAACCGATCAACGGTGGTTAGAAGAAGGCACAGCCTCTTTCGTGGAATGGGCGGTTTACGGCAATGTGCACACCATTTTTGTTGACGGTTATCTCGCGGATCCCCGTGCTTCGCTTTCGTATGCAAACACGCGGGATGTCTATTACGGTGGTGCCTTCATGCTCATGCTCTATCTCTATGAACAGTATGGCGGCCCCGAACTTATCCGCGGTATCATAGGAGCGGATGCTCTCGGTGAACAAGGGATTGACGCGGCTTTAGCAGGTAGTGGAAGCCGTGAACGCTTTCCTGAAGTCTTTCTGAACTGGGGACTCGCGAATTGGGTGAACGCACAGGCGAGAGGTCAACAACTCGGTTATGCTGGCTTGCGCAACCGAAAAGTGACGGCTACAGTCCCGCGCGTTTTCAGCTATCCGAACGAGATGAATAATATCGGAATCGACCAGTGGGGTGCACACTATATTCGCTTTGAAAATCTGCCTGAAACGCTTGACATATCGGTGACCGGTACGGGTTCGGGAAACCTCTACGCCACAACGCTTTACCTGCCACCTAATGGACGCGCAGTTGTCGCGCCTATCCCGTTTGACACTGAAAATAGGGGGCGCATTCGACGCGAAGGGCTTCAACGAAATGGTGAGATTGTACTGATGGTGACAGCAGACGCGCCACAGACGTTCAGTTATATCGCTGTGAATAGGCATGAAGATTTTGAAGTAGGCGCACCCCGTGAGTGGACATCGGATGCTATGCCTGATGTTGTAACGAATGCCCTTGCCAATCGCACCCAGCCGAGTATGTTCCCCATAAATCTCACACCGGAAACGCAGCTGGAACCGATGACACAAATCCATCTCGCCAGCGACTACACCGATATTGTAATGAGCGACATAGATGTTGCGTATCTTTATGCGGCGAGTCATTGGGGATTTGAGATCTTTTCGCTTGCCGAACCGACGAAACCTGTCCGTATCGGTGAAATCGCTACACCCGGACAGGCGCAATCTGTAGTCGTTGACGACGGGACGGCTTATGTTGCCGATGGCGCTGCAGGTGTACACGTTATTGATATTGCGGTACCCACCGCGCCAAAAGTTCTAAAGACACTTGGCGGATTCACAGACGCACGCAAGGTCCAGGTTGCCGATGGCAATCTATACGCGCTTGACAGAGAACGAGGGATGCTCGTTTACAATCAAGACCATATCCGCAACACGCAAACGCCTCGACCTCGACGTTTCTTTCGCACTGGCGGCACACCCCTCAATGTTGTTATCCATGACGATACCGTCTACTTGAGCGATGATAGGCACGGCGTGTACATCCTCGAACCGAGTCCGTTCGGCAATTTCGACTTCCACAGCATTGTGCCTATTCTCGCTGCTGCTTATGAGATTCAGGAGACAGCAGATGCTGCGTATGCTTATGTCGCTTCAGGGAACCTCACCTTGGTTGATATTACGGATAACCAAAACCCTGAAACAGGTTTCCGACTAAATACGCCCGGGTTCGCAACCGGCATTCAACTTCGCAACGATACCGTCTATCTCACAGATCAACAGACAGGGCTGCATATTATTAATGTACGTAACCCGCAGCAGCCACGGCGAATTTCCTTACAACCTACGTTTGGCAATGCAACTGATGTCGTCATCCGCGACACCCTGGCTTATATCGCCGATGGAAAAGGGGGTATCCAGACCCTTGATGTCAGCAAGCCTGAATCGCCGAAATGGTTACACCACCACGCTTTTGGGGGGACTGTTTATGGTCTTGATGTCGTGGAAACAACGGAAGGTGAGCGGACTGTCTATGTTGCAAACGGCGTGGGTGGGTTGCGGACTCTTGAATTTACGACCCCTTATCACGGCACTTTGACCCGAAATCTGTCATTGTCTGCGGATACCCTTACTTTTAACGAACAATTCGGGACGACACGCTGCACCAAAATTCGTGTACAGGATGGGTACGGGTTTGTTGCTTCCGAGACAGGCATGTTTGTTGTTGATCTCGCAGCGAATACGATCATGACACATATACCGACAGCTGCACCTGTTTCGGATATTACGTTGCACGAAGGCTACGCCTATCTTTGTGCTGAATCTCTAATTGTCGTCGATAGCCGAGTCCCTCAACAGAGCAGAATCGTTTTCAAACGTGATTTAGATGGGAGTGCTTACCGTGTTGTCATTGACGCAGCTTCGCCTTCATACATCTATGTTGCTGCGCTTGAGGGTGGAATGCACGTTTTTGACATTACAGCGCCTTCAGTGCCGCGTCCTGTTGCGGGTTACGCTACACAAGGAAATGCAACAGGCGTTACGCTTGCGGCAAAACGCGCATATCTACTCGATAGTGGCGTTGGCGTTACGGTCCTTGATGTCTCTGACCCGCGCGAACCGAGGTTGCATGGCGTGTATGAAAATGATACACTTCCTATTGATGCACAGGTCGCAGGGAACTATCTCTATCTATTGGATAGTGAAAGCGTTCAGTTGATTGATACACGCACGCTGACAGTTACCTCACGGTTTCGTGAACTTCAGTTTCCGTCTGAATTAAAATTAACAGACACCGCCCTCTATATCGCTGATCTATATCAACTCCGTATTTTTCGCGTGCATCCAGACGGTTACTCGCTTGCTGTTGAGGAGAAGATACCGTCTGATTGGATACCGGATGTCGTTAAATCTATTCCCGTCAACCGTTTAAATCAAAATTTTCCAAACCCCTTTAATCCGGAAACATGGATTCCGTATCAACTCGCTTCAGATGTGAATGTGTCACTCTATATCTACGATGCGCAAGGAAAACGTGTTCATGCTAAGACGCTTGGCTACCGCAAGGCGGGTTCGCATACCGCTTATTGGGATGGACGGAATGTTGTAGGCGAACCTGTCGCAAGCGGGATCTATTTTTATTCGATTCAAGCTGGAGATTTCCACGCGACCCGAAAAATGCTCATCCGACGGTGAATTTTTATCCGCGCTCCGCGCCTCCAATGTTTCATCAAAACTGTTTCAGCAGGTTCTTGATTAAGATAAAAACTGGAGAGCAAAAACTTTGTAACGCAAATTGAGAAAAAGACGTTGATAGAATTAGTCCAATAGAGTTTATCAAACTTATGTTCACGCTTAGTCAATACATATAGAGAGATTTTCAAGGAGAAGGATAACATGGCAAGGAACAGCGTAACAGGGCGTTTCCGGGATATTGAAATCCTGTTTAGTATTGATGGTGATGCCACCATGATGAGTGTACGAAATCTGGTTAACAACGAAAGACGAGTGCGCGTGATGTATCAGAAGCTTTCGATGAGTGGACTCGCCAATTGGGCGCAGTTTCAGTTAACCGACGCGCCCGTCTCGCGCCACCTCCCTACAGAGATTCTTGAAGCACATCGTTTAACCTTTTTTATTGATGATGCTGACCCCGTTTCTGCCCGCATTGAAAAGATATTAACTGAATTGGAGGCACCTAAACCGAAGCAACCGGCGAAGGATGCTCTGGACACCCTCGCTGAATTGGATCCGCTCGAGCCTGAATCGTTAAGAGAAAATCATGACGAAGTTCACAAACCCATCTTAGGGAGTCCAGAAGACATTGCAGCTGTCGCTACTACGCCACCTTTAGAAATCCAGAGTAATGGCGGTGAACCTTCCATTGCTGAGGTAGATGCAACGCAACAGGTAGAGGAAACAGCAATAGATGCACCAGCGGTAGAGACCTCGGAACCGATAGAAACAAGCATCGACGAGGATGAACATGATGTACCCGATATCGAAACGATGCAACAGTTAAAGGAAAAAGTAGGGCTATCGGACCTATTGGGGGGACGCGCCCCGAAATCGGTGCGACCAAAACACGAACAGAAACCTGAAAGAAAACCTGCGCCTGGACCTATGGCTCTGAAACTACCTGTAACTCAGGAAACCGTGTCTGTGTCGTCGATTGTGGATTCTAATTTGGAATTTAGAATCGCAGTGCCGTCTCTTCCACCGAGTGCGCTCGCAGCACAACGAAAGGCAGAAGCAGCAGCGCAGCTCGGTACGACTACTGCTAAAGCGGGTTCGACGCTTTTAAAACGGAAAGAAAAAGGTGTTTTTGGGCAGCTTGCCCAAGCGTTGGGACTTGCTGCCGGTGGTAGACGTGGCAAGGCTTATTATCAACAAAAAGGCGAAACGGTTCAGAACACATTTCAAGACCAACTTGCTAAGTTGGAACGCGATTACAACGAGGGATATGGCCTCAATCTCCTTGATTGGGATATGGATACGCTCACCGAGGCGGAAATCGCAATTTTGCTCCTGAACCTCATGGGGGATGAAGTGATTGTATGGCGAAAAGAAACTGGACGTGCTACACCTGAAACCGAGCAGCTTGTCCAAACGCTTGATGAAGTAGATACACGTCTCAGACGGACGCTCAAGCAGACCCGCGGTGTCTCTACACCGTCCCCGACGTTGTTTCCAGACCTTCTCGCCGAAAGCGAACGCGATGTGGAGAAAATTCAGAATGAATGCGATGCTTATCTTCAACGCTTCACCAGTAAGTTGGTCGAGCAGGAAAAAGAACACGCAGAGAAAATTGAGGTGCCTATCTTTAAGAAATTCCTCATTGAATTTATCCGAGATTTCCTCTTTGTTGAGGTGGTAGAGAGTACGCAAGGGAATGAGTTACCGGAACGCCTTAATTGGTTCCTGGAACTCGTTGATTCTGAAGTGATCCCGATTGAAGTCGGAGAAACGAAGGTTTCACCTAAGCATCACAAGGTCAAAGACGCACGTTCTTGCGAGTTTGAAACGGGAACGATTGTTGAAGTTGTCAAGGCTGGATTGCAGTCCAAGGATGGAAAACGCGTCAGTCAAATGGCTGTTGTCATTGAAGCGGAGTAGAACCGATGGAGACAAGCGAACGCTTAGTTCAAAAGATCGCGCAAATGCCACAGGTGAACCTCGGCCATTTCCCAACACCCTTGGAGGAATGCCCGCGACTTTCCGAAGCACTCGGCGGCCCCCGCATCTTTATAAAACGTGAAGATTGTTCAGGTTTAGCGTTTGGTGGCAACAAAGTACGGCAACTGACTTTCACCATCGGCGACGCTGTCGCAGAAGGCGCTGATACAATTATACAGGGCGCAGCTTCGCAATCCAATCACTGCCGACAAGCCGCTGCTGCCTGCGGTAAACTCGGACTCAAGTGTTATCTTCGCCTCGCCCGTGATCACAAGAGTATCCTCCAAGGGAATCTACTGTTAGATAATATCGCAGGCGCGGATGTCGAAATTGTTGATGTACCGTTCGGACCCGAGTTAGATGTCGTGAAGTACGAACTCGCGGAAAAACTAAAGACGCAAGGACTGAAACCTTATGTCCTTGCAGCACCGCGTTCGACTGCACTTGCCGCCGTTGCTTTTACATGGTGTATCGCTGAAATAGCGCAACAGCAACAGCAGTTGGGAATTGACGCAGATTGGATTTATACATGTTCCGTTGGTGGGACACAAGCAGGACTTATCCTCGGCACCAAAACACTTGAACTGAAAATGAAACCGTTTGGCATCGCACCTATTGTTTGGGAAGGGAAATTTGATCGGCTACGCGGTGCAGCAAACAGTGCCGCCGAAATTTTGGAATTAGATACCCAAGTCACCGATGCAGATATCCAGAATACAGATGATTATATCGGGCAGGCTTACGGCTACCTCACCCCAGAATGTATTGATGCCCTCAAACTCGTTGTCAAAACCGAGGGAATCTTTCTCGATCCTGTCTATACCGCTAAGGCGATGGCGTGCCTCATTGACCATATCCAACAGGGTAAACTCGGACGCGACGACACCGTCATTTTCCTCCACACAGGCGGCACTCCCGCACTCTTCGCATATCAAGAAGAATTAGTCGCCAGTCTATAGGCTTAACCTCCTTATTGATACCGCGCCATCAATCTAAACACCGGAACATTTAAATACTTTTGCCTTCCATTCTACTTTTCCTTGCTTTTTTCCCCAAATATGCTATTATCTGAACCAATTGCGTAGAAGAATTGCTACTTGCTCCTGAATCGCGATTGAACGTAATGCCAATTGCTTAGGACTTACGCAAAGCGCAATGAATTGCGCTACTACGAACCACACTGCTTTTGAGAAACACCCGTATTTTCAAAGATGTATTTGTTTGTAGTAAGGCGATTTATCGCCTGTCTGCGTAAGTTCTATTGCTATCCCTAACCTCTTAAGACAGGAATATATTGATGCTATTCCGCTTTTCGCTCTATGGATTCCTGAAGAACCAACGTTACTATGACCCGTTTCTGTATTTGGTGTTTCTTGAGAAAGGTTTGTCTTACTTTGAAATTGGCATCTTGATCGGATTTCGGGAGATTTGCACCAACCTCTTTGAGATTCCCTCCGGTGCTGTCGCCGACCTTTACGGCAGACGACGCGCCATGATCTTTTCGTTCTGTGCCTATATCATCTCTTTCGCTATATTTGCTGAGAGTACGTCGTTGTTCCTGCTTTTCGCTGCTATGTTTTTCTTCGGCTTAGGCGATGCATTTCGTAGCGGCACCCATAAGGCGATGATTTTCGATTGGCTCCGCTTGCAAGGAAGGTCGGACGAGAAAACGAAAATATACGGCTTTACGCGTTCTTGGTCGCAGATGGGGTCCGCTGTCTCTGTTCTTATCGCAGGTGCTCTGGTTTTTTACCGCGGTAATTTCACAGACATCTTCTGGTTCTCGATTATCCCGTATGCGTTGAATATCGTCAACTTTCTCGGCTACCCCGCACAATTGGATGGCGATAGACAGAGTGAGTTTTCGCTCAAAGCGGTTGCGCGTCTACTCAGCAGCGCGTTCAAACAGGCAGTACATTTCGCGCCGCTCCGCCGCTTGGTTTTCGAGGGTATGGGTTTTGAAGGGATGTATAAATCCAGTAAAGACTATCTCCAACCGATCCTCAAACAGACAGCGATCGCACTTCCGTTACTTTTAGCTTTGGATGACTCGAAGCGGGCAGCGTTACTTGTAACAGGTGCCTACTTTGTGCTCTATTTGCTATCATCTTTCGCCTCTCGGAATTCGCATCAGGTCTCAAATTGGCGAGGAAGCGATGAAGGGGCTGCACGGTTCATGTGGTGGATAGATTTAGCACTCTTTGCCTTGTTGATTCCGGCATTGTGGTTCAGTTGGTATCCAGCGATAATCGTGCTTTTCGTCGGATTGGCAATCCTCCAGAATTTCTGGCGACCCGGTCTGATTAGTCGTTTCAATGCGCAGTCCACACCTGAGATGGGTGCGACGATCCTATCTATTGAGGCGCAATCGAAATCGCTCGCGACAATTGCCCTTGCGCCGCTGCTTGGGTTATTGGTGGATTCGGTGGGTAACTTCTCGCCAGTAGGTATTGTCGGGGCATGCATTGCCGTTGCGATCCTGCTCGCATACCGCGGTGAATTAGAAGCGCGTCCGGCATCTGTGTCAGTATAAGACACAAAGTCATTCAGTTTTGCCCTTAAATTCAACAAAAAAAGATTTGACACCCGCACAAAAAAACAGTATAATTATGTTATACTAAAAATAAATTAAGTTTCCACACAACAACAACAACTGCCAATGGAACAATTATCGCTATTTTCCGCATCAAATCAGCAATTTCCTCAGCCTCAATCGCCGCCGGAAAATCAGCACGCGATTGAGGCCATTCCCGGATTGCGGTATATTGCTGGCTATCTCACCGAAGAACAACATGATTGGTTGTTAGATACAATTGACAAACAACAATGGAGTTACTTTGGCAAACGACGCGTTCAACATTATGGGCAAAGGTATGATTACAATGAACAGAAAAAAAGCGATGAACCGGAGGCGAGTGAATTCCCAGAATGGTTGAAAAGGCTCAGTCGCAAATTACACAATGATGGATACATGCCAAAAATCGCAAATCAAGTGCTAATTAGTGAGTACCAATCCGGTCAAGGTATTGGAGATCATACCGATCAAGAAGCTTGTTTCATGGATACGATTTGCATTTTGAGTTTGAGTTCAAGTTGTGTGATGAATCTAACACTCACATCTGATAAGACCCAAAAAGTTCCAATCTGGCTTGCGCCCGGGAGTTTAACTGTCCTAAGCGCGGATGCAAAAAATAGATGGATGCACGGGATTCCCGCCAGAAAAACGGATGTGTGGGATAATCGCAAGTATGCACGTCAGCGACGGGTATCACTCAGTTTTAGAAGATTGATTTAATGTAATAATGATGGGTTATATTATAAAAAGACATAGCCGTCACGCCTATAGAATGAAGCGCGTGACGGCTATAATATTTTGACAATTTCTTTTTTAGTTAGAACCGTTCTGTCTTAACCTCACCCCATTTCGTCGCCAATTTTTCTTTGGCATCGACAGGGAAAGGAATATCACGGTTCAGGTCGTCTTCGGGTTCGCCTTCAAAATATCGGAAGTTATCAAGCCAAAAATCTTCATCGGATTGGGCAATTGACAGTCCTACCCACATGTCTCTTTCAACGTCGGCAGTTGAATTGAAGGTGATGTGATATTCCATCCACTCCGGTCCTAATAGATTGATGGCACCACCTTGGTAGAAAGTCCAAGGATCGTGTTGCATCTGGATACTCAGGGTCACCTCGCGCGGCTTTTCGGAACGCGCCCAAAAAATCACGGTGTACGTTTCACCCGACTTCATTGAGGTATCTAACTGTTTAACTTTTGCATGCCAAGCGGTACCGGTTGATTTATGCCCGATAACTTTGAGCGACTGGTTTCCGTGTTGCGGGTTTTTCTTGTCGATCTCCATTGTGTACAATCCGCCACGATCGCAACATGCGCCGTCCTCTAAATCCCAACCTGCTAAATCCTCTTCAAAACTGTGGTTTTCGAGAAGGAGTTCACCTTCTTTCCATTTCCCCCAGTCCTGGGGTGTGCCTGCAAATACACTCAAGCCTACAAGCAGCGTCAACAGCATGACACTTATAATAATAGATTTTGTCACGTTATTTTCTCCTTCGTGTATTTAATAAACATATTTATAAAATTAGGCATCACCGCGCATAAGGGATTCCACTTCAGGCAGGACTTGCGAGACCGCCGTCTGATCAACGTTGTCAGCGACGCTGCTATAACCTGCTGTGTGAATCATCTCCACGAGGTTTTCTCCTAATTGTTCAATCGTCCATGCGACTGAATCTGGCACGCTCGCTTTATCGAGGTGCCGCTGATCGTTCTTCCCGGAGGGATCGTAGTGATAATGTGGGTCCTTGCGAAAGCAGTCGAAACGGAGCAGTTGAATATTTTCGCCGTCCGCTTCGCCGTAAACACGCACAGAGGGACCACCGTCTGCTCCAAAATTGCGTTCGTCGACGTGGAGTTCAACCCCGCCTACATCAAACACTTTTTCTTTCATCAATTTTGCCTCCAGTTTACAAAAGTATAAATATATTATACATCAAAGTTACAAATATGTCAACAAAACACTTTTGCGGCGTGGGTTTACAATTTTTTGCCTATTCCTCAAAATCTTTTTTAAAGTATTTACTATAAAAAATACTTGCAAAAAGAATGTTGATGTGATATACTATTTAATAAATTTGAGTTTGTCTAAATTAATGATGAAACAACAGATGCTTGACCGCTTTGGGCGGATCCATACGAATCTTAGAATCTCGATTACGGATGTCTGCAACTTCCGATGCATCTACTGTATGCCGGAAGACATGACCTTCATGCCAGATTCATCACTCATGACTTACGACGAGATTCTACATCTCGCTCGCATTTTCGTCGGGTTGGGTGTTAACAAAGTACGCGTTACCGGTGGTGAACCGCTTGTGCGTCCCGGCGTGCCAGCACTCATAAAGCGATTAACACAGTTAGAAGGACTCAAAGACATTAGTTTGACAACGAACGGCATCGGACTCATTAGCCAAGCGCAGGCACTCTACGATGCTGGGCTCCGCCGGATTAATGTGAGTTTGGACACGCTTAACGAAGAGAAATTCGAGCAGATGACCCGCCGGAAAGTCCTTTCTCGCGTACTTAAGGGGTTGAAAACAGCACACGAATGCGGCTTTCATCCGATTAAAGTTAACGCTGTAGCAATGCGAGGTTTCACCGACGACGAGATTGTTGATTTGGCGACCTTCGCACGGAAAAACAATTATCAACTCCGATTTATCGAATTTATGCCGCTGGATGCTGATGATGTCTGGGGACGCAACATGTACATTCCGGGAAAAGAAATTATCGAAAAAATCAACGCGCTCTATCCGCTCACACCCGTAGTCTTAAACGGCGAGGCAAAAAGTGATACTGCTAAACGTTATCGCTTTTCGGATAATGGGAACGAAGTGGGTGTTATTCCCTCTGTGAGTGATCCTTTTTGCGAAAATTGCAATCGGGTTCGTATTACTGCTGACGGGAAATTTCGGACCTGTCTTTTCTCGTTAACGGAAACGGATCTGCTGACGCCGCTCCGCGAAGGCGCAGCAGATGAAGCGATTGCTGAATTAATTCTTAGCGCGGTTGAACAGAAAGAGGCGGGGCATAAGATTAACGCAGCCGACTTTGTTAAACCGGAAAGAAATATGTCAAGAATCGGCGGTTGATGTACATGGACGGGTGTTTATAGCGACGCGGACTACTAAAAAAGAGCAAGATTGGGAAAATATCTATTAATAAACTAAGGAGTTCAAACTAACGGTGAGCAAAGATTTGGCGATTAAAGACTTGCACATCAGCGTGCAAGGGAATCCAATTATCAAAGGATTAAATTTAAGTGTAAAACAGGGTGAGATCCACGCGCTTATGGGACCAAACGGTTCTGGTAAGAGTACCCTCGCTAAAGGTTTGATGGGGCATCCACTTTACGAGGTTGATTCCGGTCAGGTGATTTTCGATGGTGTCGATGTCCTTGGATTGGAACCCAACGAACGTGCTAAACTCGGACTTTTCCTCGCGTTTCAGTATCCAACGTCGATCCCAGGTGTCAGTTTGGCAAATTTCCTAAGACTCGCTGTCAGTGCCATCCGTGGCAAAGAGGCAAACGGTTCCGAGAAAGACGGACTAATTCCGATGCGCGAATTCCGGCGTGAACTTCGCGAGAAAATGAAACAACTCGGCGTTGACGATTCCTTCGCAAGACGGTATCTCAACGATGGATTCTCTGGCGGCGAAATGAAGCGCGCTGAGATCTTACAACTCGCAATGCTTGAACCGAAAATCGCTATTCTCGATGAAACCGATTCCGGACTCGATATTGATGCGGTGCGAATTGTCGGTGAAAGCGTTAGTCAGTTGATCGGACCCGATTTAGGGGTACTGATTATCACCCACTATCCACGTTTATTGGACTATATCCGACCACAGTTCGTACATATTCTACTTGATGGTAGAGTCGTCGAATCCGGCGGATGGGAATTGACACAAGTGTTAGAAGCAGAGGGCTACGATCCGATTCGTGAAAAACACGGTATTGATGAATAGTTGTCAGGTTACGGTTGTGAGTTATCAGAAAGACAACCTTCTGACTGGAAACCGCTAACTGTATACCGGCAACGACTGAAGGAGGAAGTAAAATGGCAACTTCTGAAAAGAATGCGATGGAAGAACTCGGGATTAGTAAAGACTATCAATACGGGTTCCACGATGATATTACACCGACGTTCAAGTCACGTAAGGGGTTAGATGAGGAAGTCATCAACCAGATGTGCGACATCAAAGGCGAACCCGACTGGATGCGTCAGTATCGGCTTGAGGCTTACAAGATTTTCAGGCAGAAACCGATGACCAGATGGGGCGGCGACCTCTCTCAACTCGATTTTGACGACATTTACTACTACGTCAAAGCCTCTGACCAGAGTGAACGCAGCTGGGACGATGTACCCGACGATATCAAGAAGACCTTCGATCGGCTCGGCATCCCCGAAGCTGAACGGAAATTCCTCGCTGGTGTCGGGGCACAGTACGACTCCGAAGTCGTTTACCATAACATCGTTGAAGAATTGGACAAAATCGGTGTTATATTTCTTGATACAGATACTGCTATTAAAGAGCACCCCGATCTGGTCAAGAAATACTTCGGTAGCATCATCCCGTCTGCGGATAACCAGTTTGCGGCACTCAATAGTGCTGTCTGGAGTGGTGGCAGTTTCGTTTATGTTCCGCCGGGTGTAAAGGTTGAGTACCCATTGCAAGCCTATTTCCGTATCAACAGCGAAAACATGGGGCAGTTTGAACGTACGCTCATTATCGCTGACGAAGGTTCACAGGTACATTACGTTGAAGGGTGCACCGCACCGACATTCAGCAGCTCATCCCTGCACAGCGCAGTCGTTGAGATTGTTTGCATGAAAGGTTCGCGGGTCCGTTATACCACTATCCAGAATTGGGCGAACAATGTATATAATCTCGTCACCAAGCGGGCATTTGCTTATGAAGACGCGCAGATGGAATGGGTTGATGGTAACCTCGGTAGCAAGTTGACGATGAAGTATCCGAGCGTTTATATGATGGAACCGGGCGCGCGTGGCGACATCCTCTCAATTGCATTTGCGAGCAAGGGACAGCACCAAG
This sequence comes from Candidatus Poribacteria bacterium, assembly GCA_965208735.1. Classification (GTDB taxonomy): domain Bacteria; phylum Poribacteria; class WGA-4E; order WGA-4E; family WGA-3G; genus WGA-3G. The sequence goes on along the minus strand of CBDBPM010000002.1, from coordinate 131,396 downwards.
ACGCAGGCGCGAAAGTCTATCATTGCGCACCGCACACGACCTCGCAGATAACCTCTAAGAGTATCAGTAAAGATGGAGGGAGATCGAGTTATCGCGGGTGGGTGGATGTTGCGAAAGGCGCGAAAGGTTGCAAATCGCACGTCGTTTGTGACGCACTTATCCTTGACAAGGACTCCCGTTCGGACACCTATCCGGTTATTGAGATCGGTGAGAACGATACGAACATTGAACACGAGGCACGGGTCAGTAAAATTGGAGAGGAACAACTCTTCTACTTGATGAGCCGTGGGCTTTCGGAAGAAGAAGCCTCCACAATGATTGTCAACGGGTTTATTGAACCTCTCGTTAAAGAACTCCCAATGGAATATGCTGTGGAAATGAACCGTCTCATCCAACTCCAGATGGAAGGTTCAGTCGGTTAAGATGGTTTTCAGTTGTCAGTCGTCAGTCGTTGGTTAAGAGACGATTGTAACAATCCGCTCGGACTTGCGATATGCCACGAAGTAGTGAGTTGTTGCGTCAAGACCTTTTAACTGGCAACTGACAACTGAGTACTGATAACCAATAAAGGATAAAAGAAAATTGCAAAAAGGTGATTTTTCAAAAGAATTTCTTCAAAAAATAGCAGCAGCTGAGCCACAGTGGATGCGTGAAAAACGGTTGGAGGCTTACGAATTTTACGAATCTTTGCCGATGCCACATACGACTAAGGATGATGTGTGGCGACGTACCGTTGATATGCGTACCCAAGATTATTGGCGACGTACCCGGCGTTATCTCCGCGGTTTCGCTGTTGAAAAGTATCATCCGAGTGTACCTAACGGCGCAGTATCTTCTAAAGACGTTGACTACAATGAAGCGGAAACGGCGGGTGTGCTTGTGCAAGTTGATGGACAACGCCAATACGTTTCCGATTCCGAAATGCTAAAAGAAAAAGGGGTCTACTTTGCGGACCTCCACACGGCACTGCAGGAGCAGCCGGAACTCCTCCGTACCTACTTCATGAACAGGGCAGTGACCTTGGAGACAACGTTAAAAAGTGGGAATATCGCTCAATATAATAAGTTTGATGCACTTCACGGCGCATTTTGGCGAGGCGGTTACTTACTGCATGTTCCGAAAGGTGTAAGAGTTGAAGTGCCGCTACGCGTCTATATCAGGATGTCCGAAGCCGAGCAAGCCGACTTATCGCATACGCTGATCATTGCTGAAGAAGGCAGTCAGGTCGTCGTTTTGGAAGATAATTTATCTACCACGCCAGATGCAAGCGGATTCCATAGCGGCGCGGTTGAAATTTTCACTGGACAGAATGCGAACGTGACGTACGTGCAAGCACAACGTTGGAGCCGGCAAGTTTGGAACTTTGCCTCGCATCGTGCGATGGTTGGCAGAGATGCACATCTCTGCTGGGTGACCGCTACGTTTGGTGGTAGACTCAACAAGATAAACCAAGCCGTTGTCTTAGAGGGTGCAGGCGGTAACGCCAAAATGTTAGGACTCGCTTTTACGGATGCACGTCAACACTTAGATATTAGCACTGCACAGGAGCATGTTTCACCGCATACCTTCAGCGATCTATTGTATCGGACTGTCCTCAAAGACAGAGCGCAGTCTGCGTGGGGTGGAAACATCTACGTCTATCCGTCGGCGAACCATACTGATGCGTACCAGAAAAACGATAACCTCCTGCTCAGTGAACGTGCACATGCCGATACTTTGCCCGGATTAGAGATTCAGGCGCATGAGGTGCGTTGTACACACGGCGCAACCGCTGGAAAGATTGATGCCGAGCAGGTTTTTTACCTTATGAGTCGTGGTGTGTCTTACGCTCAAGCAGAAAAACTGATTATTGATGGATTTTTTGAACCTGTCATGGAACGTATCCCATTAGAATCTGTGCGTGAAGAATTGCGTACATCCGTTACGCGCAAATTAGAGTAGTTGTCAGGACGATGGGCTTTGAGGTTATAAATGCCTACCGACAACTGACAACCGACAACCGCAAAAAAAGGAGAAACTCACAATGAGTCAACCGAAAATTATCGCTTACATGAAGCCCGTCTGTGGATGGAGCAATGGTGTCCGTGCCATCTTCGCCAAATACGGTTTGGATTATGAAGATAGAGACATCATTAACAACGAAAACAACTATCGTGAAATGGTTCAGAAGACGCGACAGCCTTACCAGCCGTGTGTTCAAATCGACGACATAATGCTTGCTGATGTCAGTGGCGATGAAGTGGAACACTATTTGGTTTCGGAAGGGATTGTCAACTCCAACGACGCTGAAACCGATGTTCCAACGGATCAGGCATGTGAAGACCACGGACCATCTGCCGTCAATATTGGTTTCCCAAGTCGATAGTGTATTGAATAAATCTCCGATAGCAAGCATGCTCACAAGAGTGTGCTTGCTCCGCATAAGGTGATAAACATAATGCATACGGCGCACTTTCGACCGCTCGATGTGGAAGGTATTCGCAAAGATTTTCCGATCTTCGCGACAGACCCCCCACTGGCTTTCCTTGATAATGCCGCGTCAACACAAACACCGCGTCCTGTTGTTGACGCGATGGATGCCTATTACGATACCTATCGTTCCAATATCCATCGCGGCATATATCGTATCTCTGAAGAGGCAACGGAGCAATACGAGCGCGCACGCGAGAAGGTAGCGCAACTGATTAACGCACCGCGCTCGCGCCAGATCATCTTCACGCGGAATACAACGGAATCCATTAATCTTGTCGCTTATAGTTGGGGAAGTACGAATATCCGGGAGGGCGATGAAATCGTCCTGACCGTTATGGAACACCATAGCAACCTCGTGCCGTGGCAGCTGCTCGCACAACGGACAGGTGCAGTGCTACGGTTCCTTGAGATTACCGATGAAGGGTTGCTTGATTTCGCACAACTCAGCGACTGTCTCACCGAAAAAACGAAACTTGTCGCTATGGGGCACGTTTCTAATGTACTCGGTACCATCAATCCGATCCAGTCCGTCATTGACGCTGCACACGCTGTCGGCGCAAAAGTCGTCGTTGATGCGGCGCAATCGGTGCCACATTTTCACGTTGATGTTCAACAGCTCGATTGTGATTTTCTCGCGTTTTCAGGACATAAAATGTGCGGTCCGACGGGCATCGGCGTGTTATACGGTAAGTTAGAATTGCTTGAAGAGATGCCACCGTTCCTCGGTGGTGGTTCGATGATTCGGAGTGTCGAGCAAGACGTATCAAGTTATGCAGAGCTCCCAGCGAAATTTGAGGCGGGTACCCCAAGTATTGCTGAGGCAATCGGACTTGGGCACGCCGTGGACTACATCACACAGGCAAATTTAGCAGCAATTCACGTTCATGAACAAGAACTCTTAAAATATGCACACCAACGTTTAAAAGAAATCGAAGGCATTACCCTCTACGGACCGTCTGCCCCCCATCAAAAAACGGGTGTTATTTCCTTTAATTTGGAGGGTGTCCATCCGCATGATATAGCAGGAATTTTGGATACGCACGGTGTCGCTATCCGGGCAGGACATCACTGCGCACAACCGCTCATGAAACGGTTGGATGTTATTGCCACGGCCCGTGCCAGTTTTTACCTCTATAATACAGTTGAAGACGTGGACCGATTGTATGAGGGACTCTGTAGAACACAAAAACTCATGACTCGGAGAAAATAATAATGAACATATATCAGGAAGAACTGCTTGATCACTACGAAAATCCGAGCAACTACGGGACGTTGCCGGACCCTGATATTTCACATGAGGAAGACAATCCGCTTTGTGGTGATCAGATTCGCATCGACCTACTTGTTGAAGACGATAAGATCAAAGAGGTGCGTTTTTCTGGACACGGTTGCACCATTAGCCTGGCGGCTGCCTCTATGTTAACTGAGGAGATTGAAGGCAAAAGTCTTGATGAAGTCAAGCAGCTTTCAAAAGACGATATTTTGGATATGATCGGCATCCCTTTGGGACCGGTTCGCCTCAAGTGTGCATTATTAGCTCTCAAAGTCCTCAAAGCGGGTGCTTATGGCATCACAAGTTGGCCCGGCGAAGAAGACAAATAGCAGATGTGCCATCTGTTTTCCTATAGGTTAGATCTCTTTACTTAGAAAAAGGAAACTATGCCAGAATTCTATAAAGTTGCGAAGGTTAGTGAAGTGCCACCCGGCACGAAACATTTGGTTGAGGTTGATTTCGTCCCCGTGCTACTCTTCAATATTGATGGTCAGTTCTACGCAATGGAGGACGTTTGCACGCATGATGGTGGTCCTTTAGCCGAAGGTTTTCTCAACGGCGACGAGATAGAATGCCCACGGCACGGCGCACGCTTTTGCGTGAAAACCGGAGAACCGCTCTGTATGCCTGCTGTCGAAGCCATTGAATGTTACACCGTCAAAATTGAAGATGATGATATTTTGATTAGCGTTGATGAATAAACCGTTTGTTTATGAGGTTTGCAACCTCGCTACCTGATAGGAGGAAACCCCAATGATATCTGAAGAAACTGTATTAGAGACTATCAAACAAATTATTGACCCCGAAATTGGAATTAACATCGTTGATATGGGTCTGATCTACGGCGTGGATATCAATGACGCAACTGTAGATATTACGATGACCTTGACGAGCATGGGATGTCCCGCTGGTGGACAGATTATCAACGGTACACAGCAGGTCACGCAGCAAATAGATGGGATTGACGAAGTTAACGTCAATGTCGTCTGGAGCCCGCCTTGGAGCATGGAAATGATGAGCGACGACGCAAAGGATGAACTCGGCCTCTTTTAAAAGTAGTAGGCACACGCCGTGTGCCGTAACTTGTAAGTTATAAATCTGAGTGACTTCATGGACAGGTTGGCAAAACAACCGAAACTCCTCAAGAAACATGACACCGCCTTTCAGGTAGAATGGAAAGATGGCCATGTCAGTTGGTATCCGTACACCTATCTCCGGCAGATGTGTCCGTGTGCCGAATGTGCCATCGTCCGGCATAAAGGTAGGGATGTCCATTCCCTCTTTGCACCGCAAGGCGACGGAGATGTAACGCTCATTGAGGTCTCGGACGATATCCAACCCCTTGATGTCCAGTTAGTCGGTCGTTACGCGCTCCAGTTCAGTTGGAGTGATGGCCACGACGCCGGTATCTATCCGTTTGAAGTTTTGCGTGAGACGTGTCCGTGTTCAGAATGCGCGCCCCTTCATGAAAAGTTGCCTATTCAAACTGAGGAAAACAGCTAAACAATGCAAACAACATCGTCACTCCCTGAAATCTCACCACAAGAATTGAAACAGAAACTCGACGCAAATGAATCTGTGCTGTTGTTGGATGTCCGTGAGCAGAGCGAGTACGACCTCGTGCATCTGGAAGACGCGCAGTTAATACCGCTCAATACCCTACCGCACCACGTAGACACTCTCCCATCAGACCAAGAAATTATCGTCTACTGCCATCATGGACAACGTAGCCTCTATGCCGTCGCCTATCTGCAACAAAACGGGTTTAATGAAGCAAAGAACCTCATCGGCGGCATTGACCAGTGGGCAGCCGAAATAGATTCGACCTTGAGAAGATATTAAATTGTCCTGAACAGCATAGAGAAAAAATTGACTTTTTCCTAAAAATGCGGTATTATGTTGTTAACATTACTGCTATTCGAGGAAATACGTATGGCATCTCTTCCGGCACAAACCCTCTTCACCCCTGAGGAATACATTACCCAAGAACGAAAGGCACTGCACAAGAGTGAATACCTCAACGGGCAGATATTTGCAATGTCTGGGGCAAGTCGCGCACATAGTCTTATCACAAGCAACATATCCAATAGACTTTACAACCAGTTAGTGGCATCAGATTGTGAAGTCCATTCCAGCGATATGCGCGTGCAGCCGAGTCCAATAGCCTACTTCTATCCAGATGTCGTTGTTGCATGCGATGAACCTCGCTTTGAAGATGATGTGTACGATACACTTCTGAATCCAGTTGTTATCGTAGAGGTGCTTTCACCTTCCACTGCAGCATACGACCGAGCGGAAAAATTTGAACACTATCAGCAACTTGCATCGTTGCGAGACTACATTCTTGTCTCACAGCATAGATTCTGCGTTGAACATTATCGGCGGCAAGATCAACACTGGGAACGCATAGAATTTTGTGCCCCTGAAGATGTGATGTCACTCATTTCAATTGGCTGCAAGATATCCTTGCGGGACATCTATACGCGCGTTGCAGTTGCTGAGCAAGAGGAGGATACTCGTGATCGTTGAATTTGAAAATCGCTCCGGCGAAATGGAACAAGCCGAAATGGAAATTGACGAGCCGTGTCCGATCTGTTGTGGAATGCTCTTCCCTGCGGTTGAATCGAAACCGGAAAGTGGATACCGATGCAGCAGCTGCGGACTCGTCTTTTCACCCGTAGAAGAGGAGTAGCGCACGCTGCTCCCGAATCTAATCTACCTCTATTGCCATTCTTCTATTCAATTTTCCTGAAGTCTGGAACTTCTATCGGTGTCCCATCGTTTGCAATGGATTGCTCCGATACCAAACCCGGTACTGTGTAATCCATCGCCGTATACACATCAATTGGCGGATCTGTATCGGTGAGGATACTATCCACAAAATCCCGTACCTTGAAATACTCGCCAAGGTCGCCCGCGTTTTCTGCTTCAGCAGGCGGATTTTTCCACCGTTCGGGTAGGCAGTCCTCAAATTGCGAGAGCGGTCTCCACTGTTCACTTATTCCGAACTCGCTCAACCAAATCTTCGGTGCCGCGCCGAGCCCACGCGAACTCTCATAACAGCCATCTGTTCCTTGTAGACTGAAATAGGAATTTGCTGGACGGTTCGAGAGCATATCAATCCGAATCTTGATTAACCCGCCGCAATCTGTTTTACACAGCATCATCACTGTATCTTCCATCGCATGTTCGGGATCCGTGTTAACGCCGGTGCCGAGGCAACAGACACTCGCAACGCGTCCCCCAAACCACTGAAGCACGGGTCCGAGGCTATGCGTCGCATAGTTGCACCGATTAATACCGACCTGCCAATAATATCGCCACGTTGGATTGCCATCAGCATCGTGGTGGAGCGACTTGATGTTGTGGAGGTATTCGCCTTCCCCGAAATAGACATCCCCAAACATGCCTGCCTCTACCATACTGCGGATGAGCACATTAGATTTGGAATAGCACGTATTTTCAGCCATCGTATATTTTGCAGATGCCTTCCGGACTGCCCGAACCAAGTCGTAGCACTCTTCTAAATTGACAGCGGCGGTTACCTCACTGATGACGTGTTTCCCGGCTTCTAACGCCATAATCGACTGCGGCACGTGGAGGTTCTCAGGTGTGGCAAGCACCACAATATCCACTGTATCCAGCATCGTTTCATAATCCGTAAACTGCTGGGGGACATCAAACCGTTCAGCGACACTTTGGAGCGTCTCTTCATTGAGGTCACAAACCGCTGTAACGGTTGTTTCTGCTATTGTTTGAAACGGTTGGAAGTAAGAACTCCCACGGTGGGCACCAACGATTCCAACTTTCAGTTGATTCGTCATTGTGTATCTCCTCTGATTTCGGCGTAACTTGCGAGTTTCCGAAATTTACACTGCAAAAGTCTGTAGAGATAGCATAACACGTTGTGCGTAATTTATCATCAAAGTTTCTGCTGGCACAACTTTCAAATCACACTTACAACGGACATTGTGTCAACTATTTTAATTTGCAGGCACGACACAAATCTGCTATACTTTAACCTGTCTACCGGCATGCCACTGTTGCGGACTTCAACCAGTTTTCAGAGAGCCAATTCCAATAAATACGAGAGGTAACTTGATGCAGCTCATGCTTCAATGTGGGTTTGCAAGTTCCAGTCTATATTCTGTCAATGAACAAGAAAACGCTCGATCACTTGCTAATCGCGCTTACAGTTTTATTTGATTTCTGTTTCGTTGCCACCGCAATTGTTGTCGCTTATTGGGTTCGGTTTGAATCCGGGTGGACACCTGAATCTCTGGCGTTACACAAAGGCGGCACCCCACCGCTTGACGACTATTTCCGACTCATCCCGCTGATGGCGATTATCTGGTTGATGACGCTGAAGGCATTGAAACTCTACCGACCAGAAAGCAATGCCACCCTTTCGGCGTTCTGGACGCTTTGCAAAGCCTCCGGTATCGCGCTCATTGCCACGTTAGCTGCCCTCTTTTTTATCTATCATCACGACGCGTACTCTCGCTGGGTGATGCTTCTTGCCTCTGGGTTCAGCCTCGTTTGGTTGTTTTTGGGAAGATTCGTTCTGCATCGTTTCCGTCAGGCGATTCACGCCCAAGGTGTCGGGGTGAGTCGAGTCGCGCTCATCGGTTATGACGCTCGTGCGGAACAGTTTATTGATGTTTTGAAAGCGAGATCGAATAGCGGATACGAACTGGTCGGTATAGTCGCCCAAACGGTAAATGTCAATGATTCGGCGGTGCCGTCCCTTGGTGAAAGTCAAGATATACTGGAACTTGTACAAAAGCATCAACTTGACACGCTCTTCATCTCATCGCCGACGGTGCCGAATGAAACTATCCTCCAAATTCTCCATGCCTGCGAAGGTGTACCCGTCCAAATCAACCTACTCCCCGAACTTTCCGAATTTATCAAAGGTGGCACAGCTATCACTTTTTTCGACGGTATACCGGTGTTACAATTGCGGGAGACACCGATGCAGGGCGTGAGTGGTATCGTCAAGCGTCTGATAGACATCGTTTTCAGCCTGTTTGGCTTGATAGTGTTAAGTCCGCTGATGTTAGCAATAACGATTGTGATCCGACTGACATCACCCGGCAAAGCGATTTTCCGTCAGGAACGGGTTGGCAGAGCCGGAAAGCCGTTCAACATCTACAAATTCCGTTCCATGCGTGCTGATGCTGAGTACAACGTCGGGCATGTCTGGGCAGAAACCGATGATCCGCGGCAAACCTCGCTCGGAAAGTTTCTCAGACGCTGGAGTTTAGACGAATTGCCCCAATTTTTCAATGTCCTCAAAGGCGATATGAGCCTCGTCGGACCGAGGCCAGAGATGTCAGGTCTTATTGACACATTCAGTGAATCTATTCCGCACTATCTTGCACGGCAGCGCGTCAAGTCGGGTATGACCGGTTGGGCACAGGTCAACGGTTTGCGGGGCAATACTTCGCTTGAAGAACGGATTTCTTATGACCGATACTATATCGAAAATTGGTCGCTTGCCTTAGACATCAAAATCATTCTTAAAACGTTGTGGGCAATCAAAAAAGGTTAGCGAGAATCCACCCTATTCCGAGAAATAACGCCGTACGAAGGGCCACGCACCTGCTTTGTAATAGCGATGTCCACCATCACCAATAAAGAGTTCGCATCTATCATGAACACCTGCCACCGTATAGATCTCCTTCAACCGTTCGTAAGCGAACTCAACGTGGTCTATCGGAAAAATGCCGTCATCGCGTCCGGCAATCGCACAGAATGGCCGCGGCGCGATTAAGCCAGCGACATCGTACATCTCCCCAAGCCGCATGACACCCGGTACATAGTTACATTCACAATGTCGAATCATGCCGATGCTGCCTTCAAACGTACAGAAGTAGCAGCTCGGCACCGCAACAGCGATACGGGTTTCACACGCCGCTGCAAAAAGCGAAACTGTGCCGCCACCAGAATTGCCGGTAATCGCGATGCGTTCGGCATCCACGGGTAAGTTTCCTATCGCCCAATCGATAAGGCGCGACATATCCCACACCCGCTCACCAATCGGTGTGCGCCCAACAAGTATGCTATGAACCAGCTGATGCCGACAGGAGTGCGTATTATTTGCCTCTTTATCCGCATCCGTGCGTGTTTCACCGAAAGCGCGCGTCGTTGGCGCAATGGCGATGTAACCTTCCTCAACGACTGCCTGCCGTGCGATGTCGCGCTCACCTTCCAGCATGTGTTCTTCTTCTGTTTCAGAGTGAGCGATACCAGCGTAGAGATGCGGATGGTTATGCCCGTGCGGTGCGAGGATCAGCGGAAGTTTGCCTTCAATCGTTTTCGGACGAAGTAGGTAAAAGGGCAGCGGCACCGTCGGCTCCACCCACAGATACCAACTCTCCCGAAAATGGTTATCCATATCCAAGACTTCGAGCTGCTCGGCTTTCGGGACGTAGCCTGCCAGATCGGCTTCCATGTTATCTAACCCGAGAATCTTTTTCAATTCAGGACGAAAGTTGGCTTGCCATGCCACCAACTCTTCCCGTGTAGTTGCATGAAATTCGTACTGCCTCGGAACGGTGTCATATAAGGTTTTGAAATGTGTTTCAGCGTTATACATTGCGGTTTCCTCCACAGATTCACTTTACTTGACAAAATGTGTGGCGTTGTTATAATATATAGGACTTACGCAATGAATTAAAATGTGTTATAGTTTTTAATTATGATAAGCATGAATCTTTCTGAAAAGAGACAACCGCTGTTCTCGGATTATTGCCAATTTTTGTTAGCCGGTTTTCAGAACTTCACACAGACACACTTTGCCAATCATACGGAGAAATGGAGCCATGATCAACTCAATCGTCTCCTGAATACCGAACGTATCCCTGCCCGTGAACTCTGGCGTTCGGTGCGAAACGATATTGAGTTTGATGAAGACGGATACGTTCTTTTTGATGATACCGTCATGCCAAAACCTTATGCGAAACAGATAGAACCTGTTCGCCGGCAGTGGAGTGGCTCCGAAAAACGTGTCATCCAAGGCATCGGTCTCGTGACATGTGTCTATGTCAATCCGAAGACGCATCAGTATTGGATTATTGATTACCGTATCTATGATCCAGACCGAGACGCGAAAACCAAACTTCAACACCTTCAGGAGATGTTGCAGAACGCCTACTTCGTGAAAAATCTCCCGTTTCGGGTCGTGTTAGTAGATTCTTGGTATGCTTCAATGGCAGTGCTAAAAACGATTCAGAGTCTCTCAAAAATCTATTATGCTCCCTTGAAACGCAATCGTCTCGTCAATGACACTGAGGGTGTTGACCCGCACAAACGGATAGATGATCTGACGTGGACAGAATCAGAGTTGCGACAGGGTAAACGTGTTCATATCTACAAGTTTCCGAAAGGCCACCAAGTGAAGTTGTTTCGGATAGCGTCCGGCACCAGACGCACGGAATATATTGCCACCAACGATTTATCTCAATCGGATGTGACTGCGACGCAGCAAGAATGTCGCGTTCGTTGGAAGATTGAGCAACTTCATCGTGAGCTCAAGCAAACGACAGGTATCAGCAAGTGCCAAAGTCGTCAACATCGTGGACAACGCAATCATATTGCCTGTTGTTTGTGGGTCTGGGTCAGTTTGACGCGTGCTGCGCGCACGACGGGTCAAACGATTTACCGCCTGAAAGAAAGTTTATACGAGGACTATCTGCGACGAGAGATCAAAAAGCCTTCTATTGTCGTCAACTTTGCGTAAGTCCTAAATATATATAATCATAGATGACGCATCTGTCCCTGTCAACTCAATTTTTGAAAGGTTCAGATCCATTCAGTTCTCCGCTAATTTTGATTTTCCGATCAAGATTATTGTATTGTAGGTGATCGCGACACCTTTGTGGGGTTTGATGATGGTCGTGGTCGTACCGACCTAAGGTAGGTGCGATTTGTCGCTGCGTTTATCATCCGCGAATAACTACTGACAACTGATTACTGAAAACTGAATGCTTCTGTGAAAGGTTTTTAAATGAAAATATTGATAACTGGCGCGAGTGGTAGGCTCGGCACGTATGTAATCCGAGAATTGGCGGCGGAACATTCGCTGGTGCTGATGTCGCGTAGAACGCCGCCCGATGAATTCTCACACCTACCCTTTGTTCAAGGCGACCTGAACAATTTTGAGGACTGCCAACGTGCTGTTGAAGGTGTGGATGCAATCCAGCACCTCGGCGCACAGCCAGGTCCCGTTGATCATCCAGATTTACGGGCAAATGCTGAAGAGAGAGGCATCCCCTTCGATGCGACCTTCAAAACGAATATGCTCGGTACCTACTACCTCATGCAAGCCGCGATTGAGTCAGATGTCCAAACAGTCGTGGTGTCCGGTAGTAATTGCGCGTTAGGACACGGCTTTCGGATCAGCAAAACCCACATCCCGATAGATTACTTGCCGATAGATGAAGAACACCCGTGTTACCCTGAAGATTCCTATAGCTTCTCTAAACGCTGTGGTGAAGACCTGTTAGCAAGCTATACCCGCGCCTATGGCATCCGAACCTATATTACACGTCCAGCAGGTATCAGTCCGGAAGAGCGTAGAAATCAGATGGCAGAAAACGCCAAACCGACAACCGCTTGGACACCGTGGCTCTGGTGCTGGGTAGGGAGTGAAGATGTCGCCAGCGCGCACCGCCTGATTATGGAAAAGGCAGACACACTGCCCTCGCATGATGTCTATTTTCTCAATGCCGATGATACGTCCGCGTTGGAAGCCTCTCAAGAGCTGGTGGAGCGTTTTAAACCCGAATTCCTGCCAAAAGTGAGAACACTTCAGGGACATCAGTCGTTCATCAATTGTGATAAACTCAAAAATGCTGTCGGATGGCAACACGAAACATCATGGCGATAATAACATAGTCTCTTACCGTTTGGAGGAAATAGCATGGCAACCACCAGTAACAGAGTACGCATCGGTGTTATCGGTGTCGGGAGTATCTCAGTGCGCGGCATCCTTCCGCATCTCACACAGAACGATGTCCAAGATAGGCTACAGGTAACCGCTGTCTGTGACCCTGTTCCCGGTCGGGCACAAGCCGCCTCTGAAAAATTCAATGTCCCGCACGCATACCAAACCTACGACGAACTTTTGGCAGATGGGCATGTAGATGCCGTTAGCATCGCATCGCCTATCGGTTTGCATTATGAGCAGGGCAAACTCGCGATTGAACACGGTCTACACGCACATTTCAACAAAACCATGACAACGACCGTTGATGAAGCGGACGATCTGATTGCGTCAGCAGCACGTAAAGGCGTGAAATTGGTGGCTTCCCCCGGACAGATGCTGCGTCCGATTCACCAAGAAATTCGCAGACTCATCAATGACGGTGCCATCGGAACGTTGACGTGGGCAGCAACGGGTTCCTCTTTCGGACGTTACCATGAAAATGAATCCGTTAGACACGGCGACGATATGCTCTCTAACATCAACCCGGCATGGTATTTCCGCAAACCCGGCGGCGGTCCGCTCTACGATATGACCGTCTACGGTCTGCACACAATGACCGGTATCCTTGGACCTGTGAAGCGCGTAACCGCTTTCTCTGGCGTGCGTGTCAAGGAACGTGAATTCCGAGGCGAGATGCTCCCCTGCGATATGGACGATAACACTTTTATCCTGCTTGACTTCGGTGATGCATTCTTCGGCTTTATCTACGGGGCAGCGGCAGGACACGCCATCAAAGGCGGATTGGCGATTCATGGAACAGCCGGAGCAATTGAGGGCAGCACCCTTAACGGCGAACCGATTGACGCACCGAAAAGGGAGTTACCGCACGTCGTGGGACCGCATCGTAACATTCAGGAATCGCACGTCTATGAGGATATTATGCAGCTCGTAGACTGGATCCGAGAGGATAAACCGACGATTGTCACGGCGGAGCATGCACGGCATGTCATAGAGATTTTCGATGCCGGATACCGATCCGCAGAGACAGGACAGGCACAAAACTTGCGAACTACATTTTGATTTTATTGAGGAATAACAATCTATGCCAGAAGCTTTATGTATCGGTGAACTCCTGATTGATTTTGTCTCCACAACGCCTGATGTGACGCTCGCTGAAGCTCCAGGATTTGTTAAAGCACCCGGTGGTGCGCCTGCCAATGTTGCCGTCGGCTTAGCCAAACTCGGTATCGATGCCGGGTTCATCGGCAAAGTCGGCGCGGATGCGTTCGGCGATTTTCTGCGCGAAGTGCTTCAACAGAACAGTGTTGACACTGCCTACCTCATCGCAGGCGAAACCTCTCGGACGACCTTAGCCTTCGTCGCCACACGTTCGGATGGCATGAAAGACATTACCTTCTATCGCCACCCGGGTGCCGATATCCAACTCTCTCCCGACGAGATTGACACTCACTACATTCAATCAGCGGAACTATTCCATTACGGTTCTGTCAGCCTGAGCCATTCACCGAGCCGAGAAGCGACACTCCATGCAATCCGGTCTGCAAAAGCGGGTGGTGCGCGCCTCTCTTACGACCCGAACTTACGATTAATGCTCTGGGATAATGCTGCTAATGCCAAACGATGGATATGGGAGGTAATGCCCTACGCAGATGTCGTCAAGATTTCAGATGAGGAATGGGAATTTGTTACAGGTGATTCAGATTTGGAACAAGGCATTGAACGCATTCTTGGACTCGGTGTGAAGCTGCTCGTTGTTACATTGGGCGAGCGCGGATGTTATTACACAAACGGTTTTGCTGACGGTTTTGTCGACGGTTTTATAGTTGATGTCGTAGATACACTTGGGGCGGGAGATGCCTTCGTCGCTGCCATGCTCACACAATTAAGGCAGTATATGGACCTTACCGCGCTTGAAAAAAAGCAGCTGGATCCTATCATGCGATATGCGAATGCAGCAGGCGCATTGGCAACGCAGAAAGTCGGTGTGATTCCTTCACTGCCAACGCCTTCGGAGATTGAAAGCTTCCTGTAAGCAAGGATCCAAGCGGATTTTCCGCTGGCCTGATAATTTCCAAACCCGGTAGGGTTTTTGCGGATTTCTTCGCGGTTTGTAACCGCGCCGGATCGTTTCCAAAGACCGTCTCATCCGGGTCCATAAGCCCGGTAGACCTTTTTTGCAACCGGGATCCCTACCCCTTACTGAGAAAGGAGGCTTCCACCCATAACTCAGAAACGGACTACGTGTACATTCAGATTTTTATTATTGAACTCATATTATAATAACATTTCTTAAATCAAGGAGATCATATTATGAAATCATTAAGCCTACTTCATGGCTTATCATTATTCTTATTCATTATTATAGGGTTTGCTGTGGTATCGGCGGAAGCCGCTACCTTGAATATCACTGTGGCAGATACCCAAACGGGTAATAGATTGAACGGTGTCTCCATTACCGTCACACCTAAAACCGGTGATGCCACTACAGGTGTTAGTGGTACAACCGGCACGCTTGAGATTACGGATTTAGCTGCAGGGGGCTATACGATTACCGCGTCTTCAACGGGTTATGCGGATAAAGTTATAGCAGATGTCGCGCTTGCTGCCGACGAAACAAAGTCTATAGAAATTGACCTCTCTTCAGAGGTGATCCAACTTGAGCAGGTCTCCGTTACTGCATCTCGCCGTCGAGAAAAGGTGCTTGAGGCGCCGGCATCGGTTGCGCTTGTGGGTGCTTCGGAAATCAAAGACCGCATCGCGCCGAGCATTACGGAGCACTTAAAATCGGTGCGTGCGGTGGATGTTGTCAGTGTTGGACTCGGTGCATCGTATGTTGTCGTTCGCGGTTTTAACAACGTTTTTTCCGGTTCGCTTTTGTCACTCGTTGATAATCGAATTGCGAGTGTTCCGTCGCTGCGGGTGAACAGTTACAGCCTCATCCCTACCGCGAGCGAAGATATTGAACAGATTGAAGTCGTCTCGGGCCCCGGTGCGGCACTCTACGGTCCAAACAGTGCCAACGGTGTCATGCATATTATTACCCGCTCACCGTTCACATCTCAAGGCACAACCGTCAGCCTTGCGGGCGGTGAGCGTAGTGTACTTGCCGGTTCACTCCGACATGCAGGCGTTGTCAATGAGACGATCGGCTATAAGTTTTCGGGCAATTATTTCCGAGGCAATGATTGGGAAGAAGGACGATCAAAAGAGGATGTTGAAGGTGAAGGCGGACTGATATTCGATGCTTACAGAGCCAGTGGCGAATTTCGTGTTGATTATAGTCCGAGCAATGACACGACCGCTATTATTGCCAGTGGTTTCACGCAAGCCACCGGTATTGAACTAACGGGGATTGGTGCAGGCCAAGCCCAAAACTGGACGTACGGTTACCTCCAAGGACGGTTCATTCACAAAGATCTCTTCGCACAAGCCTTTTGGAATCGGAGCAATGCCGGAGATACTTACGTCGTGCGGAGCGGTGATCCGACCATTGACAATTCCAATCTGTATGTCGGGCAGATTCAACACGGCTATAGTTTTGGCGAGCGGCAACGCTTAACTTACGGTCTGGATGTGTTGCTGACCCGTCCGGATACAGAAGGGACAATCAACGGTATCAACGAGGAGGATGACAGCGTCAACGAGATTGGTGCATATTTACAGTCAGAGACCAAGATCCTTCCGCAGTTAAAGCTCATTGCTGCCGGGCGGGTTGATGACCACAATCAACTTGAAGATTATGTCCTTTCACCGCGTGTTGCACTTTCCTTCCAACCCAACGACGACCATAACTTGAGAGCCACCTATAACCGTGCCTTCAATACGCCGAGAACTTCAGACCTATTTCTCGATATTTTGTCGGCAAAAGATGCATTTCAGTTAGGTGCTAACTTTGAACCGGTGTTGGGTTTCAGTCCGAATATCGATATACGCGCACAGGGTGTCCGTTCCGAAACAGGATTCACCTTCAAAAGAAGTGCGGATGGTCGTCCTGAATTTCGCTCTCCTTTCTCACCGTTGGCGAAGCTTCCAGCAGAGACGTACATTCCGCTTGATGATCCTGTTTTCACCAACGTTATGTGGGGCGTGGGGAGAAGTGCTGTTATGAGTGCAGCACTCCCAGTTTTTAAAGCAGGTTTAACCGCAGGAGGGTTTCAAGAACCTGTAATCGCAGCTCTCTCCGATGGTTTTGATAACCTTATTCCAAAACAGGTAGCGGGCGTGAAAAATGTTTTACGCTCGCTTGATCCACAGGCAGGCGATTTTGTTGACGTTGAAGATGTAAACGACGTTAATCCGCTTAAACCGACGATTACACAGACCTATGAGGTCGGATACAAAGGGATTCTCATGAACAAGTTAGCGTTTTCCGCCGATGTCTATCACTCCAGAATTAACGATTTCGTCGGCCCGTTGGTGGTTGAAACGCCGAATGTTTTCTTAGATGCGGAAACATTAGCTGCTTCCCTCGGTGAACAAATTACCGTTGCCTTAGCCGACCCGGCAAACGCAGGTCTAAAGCAGGCACTGCTCGCGTTTGATGCACCTGCGCAAGGCGGTAACGACAACGGTTCACCTGTTGATGAACTGGTAGCGTTGTTCGTGGCGGGGACTGAAAACAACGGTGCCGCTTTCATACCCTTTGGCACGGTGACCCCGGAACAGGCGGCAGACCCAAATGCCATTATGTTGACCTATCGGAACTATGGCGATATCTCGCTCAACGGGTTGGATTTGAGTTTTACTTTTCACCTCAATCCGAGTTTGAGTTTTGGTGCGAATTATTCGTTTGTCAGTAAAGACCTTTTTGAAGACGTTGACGGCCTCGGCGATATTGCGCTCAATGCACCGAAAAATAAGTTTGGTGGGAGCGTTCAATACGTTAATACGGATCTCGGATTAGGCGTAGGACTACGGACGCGTTTTGTGGCAGGTTTCCCTGTGAGAGCAGGGGTTTACGTCGGTGATATCGAGTGGTATTATACAGTTGATTTAAACGCTGGTTATGAAATACCGGTCGCTCCCAGACCGCGTCTTTCCTTTACTGTACAAAATCTCCTGAACCGCAGACATCGGCAATTTATCGGTGCCCCCGAAATCGGACGTTTGTCGATGGTGCGCTTGACTCAAACTTTCTAAGTTCAGTAGTCGAGAAAATTAGCAAGATGAACATCTGTTGGCACTTTCTGAATCGGCTGCATCGGCCTCTTCAGAAGGTGCCAATCTGAAAATCTAAATTTGCCTCCATCCTACCTCAGAATGCTTGCTTCAAGTTTTAGAGAAAGGACATAGACTGAATCTTCCTGGACTAAGGCGTTACTGGCTTCACACACCGAAAACCGGTGGTATGACTGCTATCTCCTGGAGACAACTTCCAACGATTGGAAACTCTCACGTGATCAGGTCCAAAGACCCATCCACCACCACGCAACACACGAGGGCTTTTAACATTTTTATGATTATTTACGATATCCGTAATGTTATCCGCCCCCGCAATCGGATTTCGCTTCGGTGAATCTTTATAAAAATCGGCTTGATATTCATCAAGACACCACTCCTCTACGTTACCTGCCATATCATACAACCCATAGTTGTTAGGAAGGTATGACCCTACAGATACTGTGGAAAGATTCACTTCATAGTTTGCCATACTCGGATTAATGGAATTGCCCCACGGGTATTCTTGATTTTTCAAGCCGCCGCGTGCCGCTTTCTCCCATTCCGCTTCTGTCGGCAAACGCTTCCCTGCCCATTTTGCATAAGCCATCGCTGCATACCAGTTTACTTTAACAGGATGATTACCCCGTCCTTCTGGATAGGTATTCCCTTCCCAATTGCCCAGGTAAGTTTCGTCGTCTCGAAATTTAACATTGCCCTTTTGCCACTCTGGATTCGCATCAAGGAACTTTTTAAACTCAGCATTTGTTACTTCGTATGTGTCCATATAAAATGCATCTACATAGACGGTATGCACCGGGCTTTCATCTTTCTGAGGACCGTATGGACCGTATTCAACAGTCGCACTGTTTCCCATCTTAAACTCGCCTGCTGGAATGAAGACCATGTTCGGTTCACCGGTGGCGTTAGAATTGGGCGTTCTGCAACCGATGAATAGCGTGAGTATCATACAAGGGATTGAGATGAATTTTATCGTTTTCCAGAGATTGTTAAGTGTAATTACCGCGGTGCCAGCAGCAATTCTTTTTTGCGAGACGTCTTGATGAAACACTGTTTTTCTCCTGAAGGATTGATACCTTTAGTATGCGTATATATTTTAAGATTTTGCTACAAAACCGAATTACAGCGTTAGAAGCAAGTTTCGTGCCAATCTCTCTACGAAGGCGTGATATTTGGGTCAAAATTGCTGAAAATTTCGAGGGAGATTTTTATTTAAACTTGTCTAAACATAGGCGTACACAAGGCATATAGAGATGAACGGATGACTTCTCTTTTTTTCTCAAGAAGTTACAATAGCATCCGTTTGCAAACCAAAACAATTGCGAGCGCGCAAAAATTGTAGTAGCGCGACACAAAAATTGCTACTATGATCAATTTTGGGAATTGATATAATTGGAGCAGATGCACTGTTTATAAGAGGAGGGTACTTTGTGGGGAAGGCTACTTGGATGTAATGTGTTTCGTGTTTTGTGTCGGAGAGAACCTAACAATTCTTATACCAAACTCAGGTTATATAACGTTCTATCTTCGCCGCGCTTTAACGGCATACATGGGCCAGGAGAAATAGAAATCGTCGCCTGCGGGTTTAACTGTGTAGTGCTTCTGTGCCTCATCAGGGGAGAGTTGGGCAAACGCATCACGGATTTCTTGCACGATCTCTGGTGAGTTTTGCTCTGGACGCACCCACCACAAAAACGACATCTGGGCGTTGCGGGCGTGTGCAGTCCGTTCGAGTGAGAATCCGGCATCCGTAATCATCGCATCCCACTCGGATGGCGGACGGCCGTAAACGTGCGAGTCGTCCCGAAGTGCCTCTACACGGTTCTGCCACGCTATTAACTTTTCTGATTCAGGGGAAACGGAATCTACGAAGCAAAAAAGTCCGCCTGTTCGGAGAACCCGATGGACCTCGCTCAAAAATTTCGGGACATCTTGAAAATGGTGCGGGGCAAGCCGACACGTCACCAAATCTAACGAAGCCGTCGCAAACGGTAAAGACTCCGCAGCAGCGAGAGAAAATGTAACGTTGTCTATTGCTTGTTCCTGTGCCAACTCAGCTGCTTTTACCACCATTTCCGCGGTCAGGTCCGTGGCGACTACGTATGCAACCTTCGGGGCGAGCGCAAACGCTGTAAAGCCTGTACCTGTCGCAATATCCAATGTCCGTTCTGTACCTTTCGGCTCCGCAAAGTCGAGGATTACGTCTAACGTGTCCCCTTTAGCATGCGCGATGCTCTGTGCATAATAATCTGCGTGCTGACTAAACTGTTCTCGAACCGCCGTGTGTATGGACTTCATATATTAGTTCTCGATTTTCAGTTTTCGGTTAAAGAGACTTCCTTTAATTGAAAACAATAACCCCACGCGCATTTTCACCGGCTTCCATATCGGCAAATGCCTCGTTGATCTGTTCAAGCCGATAGTGTCGTGTAATCAGTTCATCTAACTTCAGTTTGCCTTCCGTATATAATCTCAAAAGTTTTGGCATATCCACCCGCGGGTGGCACGAACCGTAGAACGAACCGATCAGCTGTCGCTCCGTTGAGACAAGGTGTTGTGCCGGAATGCTAACATCCATCTCGTGGTGTGCCATGCCGACGATAACAGCAGTCCCAGCCGCTCGCACCATTCTATAGGCTTGCACAATCGTCTTCGGATTCCCGATTACCTCAAAGGCATAGTCTACCCCGAGACCGTTGGTCAATTCGCGAACCGCTTCAACCGGATCACACGTCGCCGCGTTGACAGCATCCGTCGCACCAAAACTTTTAGCAAAGTCGAGTTTCTTCTCAGCAATATCGACAGCGATAATCTGTTCCGCTTGCGCGAGCACCGCACCTTGGATAGCGTTCAGCCCCACCCCACCTGTCCCGATAACTGCTACCGAGCTGCCGGGTTCCACTTTTGCAGTATTGAGCACTGCACCAACACCGGTTGTCACGCCGCATCCGACAAGTGCTGCTTTTTCTAACGCGTAATCCTTGTCAATTTTCACGAGATTTTGTTGGGGGACAACCATGTATTCCGACATCGTCGCAATCCGTGCCATCTGGAGGATAGCGTCCCCGGATTTGTTATGCAGACGATACGTGCCGTCCAATTGAAACCCGCGCGGCACATCGTAACTTTCACACAAACAGACTTTTTCCATCTGGCACATGCGACAACCGCCGCAATAGCTGACGAAAGACAAGATTACATGGTCACCGGGCTGAAAATCTGCTACATCCGCGCCAACCCGTTCAATAATCCCTGCACCTTCATGTCCAAGTACGACAGCGGCATCGTAATAGATAGCACCCGTGACGACTGAAAGGTCAGAGTGGCAGACCCCACTCGCGGCAGTACGGACGAGGACTTCGTTTGCCTTCGGTTCATCTAACTCAAGTTCCTCAACGACGACCGGTTCGTTATGTTCATACATAACAGCAGCACGCGTTTTCATTTCTCACTCCCTCTACGCCGTAGCCTGTTTATAGTATAGATTCCAGATAACTTCTTGCCTTTCGCATCGATTCAATTGGATCAGATTCGCCTTCATAGACAATCGAGAGGCATCCGTTATAACCAACACCGCGCAGGATGTCTAAGACGCGGGGGTAGTCCAGCCATTCCTCGACTCCGCTATCAATTTGATAAAACTTGGTTCGAACATAAACTGCATGCGGTGCAGTCTGCTCAATACTTGCGTAACAGTCGTAGCCCGGATGTGAAGACCCGCGATGTCCACTTGCACCGGGAGACCCAGCGTACTGCCCCGTATCCAAGATATGTGTGAAATAGGGGTGATCCGTTCCGTTCAAAGCACGCAGAACAGCATCTCCGTCGCGTGTCACGTTGTTGTGGTTGTGATTCTGAAGCCCGACAAGGATCCCCGATTCATAGCCGTACTCAGCAACTTCCTTAAAGGCTGCAATCATGGGTGGCCACAAGGTTTCCTCGTCTTCGCAATCTTCAGGGACGTAAGCAGCAAATACCCGGACGATCGGGCAGCTCATAAAAGCCGCAACGTCGATCCATTGCTTGATGAGCGCAATTTGTTCCGGATGCTCAGCAACAGGTTTGCCGAAGTTATTGCTGACACCGATGTAACCCAACGGCAACCCTTTCCGCATGAGATTCATCTTCAGGTTACGTAGGTAGTCAGCGTCGGTGGATTCAAACGCGCTTGAATGCAATTCGATAACGTCAAAACCGAGATCGTAGACTATTTGCGCAAAAGCAGTGGCAGTCGTATTTCTCACATTCAGAGACATGGTCCCCAATTTCATCATAAAAATATCTCCTTTTCGTCGAGTGGCGGACGAAATCATCTGCTGGCGTTTTTCAAGTCTGCCTATTTACTGACTTGAGTCTTGATCGTCATGTTTTTGAAGTAGTGTGTTGGTCTGCTGGTTCAAGGCTACAAGAAGTTTGCGCAAGGTTTGTTGAAAGTCTTGGAGCCGATCTCGGTCCGCCTCAAGATACTGAATTCGCGAATCCATAGTTTCTAACCGAGTGAGCCGATCAAGCATCTCTTGCATAAGATCTTGCATTTGGTGGAAACTTTGCCACTCGTTCTCGAATTGTTCAACCTTATCTACCATTACCGCGAGATATCTTTTGGTCTGTTTTAATTCTTGTTGTAGGTTTTGGGTGAAGGCGATGAGTTTCTCTAAGGTATTGGTCGTTTTGTAAGTCTGTTCTTCTGAACGGTTATCGGGACTTATTTGTTCTTTGGGTTGCGTGTTTTGGTCTGGAATGTGTGGCGTGTTGATTTCAGCTGCATCATGAGTAGGTGGTTCGGCATCCGAGTTCGCAAAAGTACCGATTAATTTAATATGGTACGAAAGCGACCGATACGGTTCTTTCTGCTCACTGTATGTAATTTGCACTCGGAGCTCTTCATCAACCCGCAGGGCGCGTATACGGCTGTGGATATTTCGAATCACGACTTCGTTGTAGCCGAATGCATCGCTTTTTTTCGGGTTTAACTGCCGGAGGTATCGGTAGAGTTCCAATCCATCGGTACTCTCTCGCTCTAATCCCTCTGTTGTCAACACACCGACGATTTCGGGGTTATCGGGATCTGGAAGTGCCTGTTCTTCAGGTATCACTATGTCGAGTGGTACTTCTCCCTGAATGGCTTTCATCCCGATGATCCAATTTGTCGATGATGTTTTAATGCAGTATGCTATGAAGTCGTAGTTAATTGCCATAATTTCTTTTCCCGGGAGTGCGTTTTTTCAGTAGGAGCACCGCGCGCTGACTTTCACAAACTATGTTTGTAATCTTGACAGAACCTCTGTGAATTTTGGGATACGAGAGGTACCGGGGCCTTCTACAGCGAAGGATGCGACACAATGTGCAAAGTTAAGTGCAGCTTCTACCGAACGGTTTTGATAATAATAGATTAAAAAAGCAGCGGCGAAAACATCACCCGCTCCAGTCGGGTCTACCTCCGTAACGGGGTATGCATCGGATTTGCACTGTGTGCCGTTTTGAAAAAGCGTTGCGCCTCGCGCACCCCGTGTTAGCACAACAATAGGTGCTAATCCAATATATTTCTCTAATTCGTCCGGATAAGTTCGGAGGTCTTCATCACTGAGGATTAGCACATCAATATAAGGCAAAATCTCTTTCGCTGTTTCCCATCGCTTTGCTGTAACTCTACCGTTGGCATCCCATCGGCGAAGCCAGCCTTGCGGTGTTGCCCCTATTAATGTGTCCTCGCTGAAACAGTGGACGACTTCAGCAGAAACTTCATCAGCAATCGGACACAAGTACGCGATATTGCTTGTACGCCATTCAGCAGGAATATCGTGCTCTTTGAGCTGTTGGGCAATCCCTAAGATAAATTGTTGTCTATGTCCCTTTTCGTCGTATTGGTTGTCAAAAATTGTTGTGTCATGAGATTCATGATAAACCGTTTCTATGCCTTCTAACAGCGAATTTTGTTGATCAAAGTTCGCGCCGACTGCTGTAACCGCCCGAGCGTGGTGTCCAAGATTCCGCGCAGTCAATGTCGAGTATGAGGCGGATCCACCAAGAATGTAACCATTTGGCGAGACATCGTAACAGAAGTGACCAATTGACAGAAAAATTGTGGGCTTTTGGGGGGATGTATTCATTTTAGTTATAATTCAAAAACGGGTTCCATGCGTGCCCACCATTCGTCTGGTTGTGCTTCTGTCACCGGTTCTTGGAAAGTTCGCATTAATTCATCCCAAGCCTTACATTTTGGGTTTTCTTCAAGATAGCGTGGAAAGTCGCGTTCTATATCAAATGTATCAACTGTCTCCATCGCCATAAACAGACGGCACCCGAGCAGGTAAATGTTCATCTTTGTGATGCCGACGGATTTCAGCGCAGTGACGACCTCAGGCCAGGCATCTCGATGATACGCTTTGTATTTTTCTATAACAGATGGATCGTTTTTTAGATTCAGTGTTAGACCGTAGTGCTTCATTTTAATGTTTTCAGAAAAGTAGTAGGCATGCTCCGCCATGCCGTTCACATAGTGTTAGACCGTAGTGTTCATTCTAATGTTTTCAGTGCCTTTTGGATAATTTCACTGTGATCAAACGCGAGTTGCGGCAGATCCGTCTTTGAGAACCATGCAACTTCTGAGGCAT
The DNA here is from genome assembly GCA_965208735.1 of Candidatus Poribacteria bacterium. Classification (GTDB taxonomy): domain Bacteria; phylum Poribacteria; class WGA-4E; order WGA-4E; family WGA-3G; genus WGA-3G. The sequence continues at coordinate 106,906 of CBDBPM010000002.1, read as the reverse complement.
CAGAACCGGCTTCAAGGTTTAATGTGGATTTTTCAACGACTGTAGCGTAGGCGATGGTAATCACCCGTCCACGTGGATCGCGGAACGGTGCCCCAAAAGCACCTACCTCGGTTAATGTTACATCGGTGACACCTGTTTCTTCTTCTAACTCGCGGAGTGCCGATGCTTCAAGGGATTCTTCCATCTCAATAAAGCCACCTGGCAGTGCCCAGTGTCCTTCAAACGGGGGATGCTTACGTTGAATTAATACCACATCCAAGACATCGTCACTGAAAACAACGATGTCAACAGTAACGGCAGGACGTGGGTAATCGTAACAAAACATTATGCTTTTTTGAATGGAGCGATTTTTTAAATTAGCCTCCACCCATCCTAATTCTATAGGATACCAGATTTTTACATTTTCGTCAACTTTTTTTCTATACTTGAAATGAACATGGTCATAGTGGTATAATAATTCTTACTACGGACGGACAAGCGGCATGTAAGCGCATTATCGAGTTGGGGAATATATCGAAATGAAAACCCTCTTGAAAAAAAATATCCCGAATGCTCTAATTATTTCCATTGGGCTTCATATCCTTCTACTTCTCGTGCTTGGGACCTTGTATCGACAAAGATATGACTGGCACGTTAAGCCGGTAACTGAGATTGAAGTCTTCAGGATCCGCTCGCGAAAGTCCGTGCATATAGACAGAAAACTCCCCCGTTTTTCCTTTCAACCCTCGGCATCCGCGGAGAATATGCAGCAGATGAAAACAGTTAAGGTTGAACCCCCATCACTTGAGAGATCAGCAGCACCTGTATCGTATCCAGATACCACAGTCGAATTACAGACACCCGAACTCGCCTCACCCCTCCGTTCAGAAGAAGGCATCCATGAGAAAGGTTTACAGGCTAAACCCGTAGGTGGATCCGGTACAGGTGGCACTGGGAGCGGATTAAGTTCACGCATATCAGGAAATGGAAGGCTCGGAGGCGTTGGGCGCGGTTTCTTAGACGGAACAGGTGATGAATTTTCCGACCTTGAAGGACTTACACTTCCAGACTTAGCGCTGACCAAGGTGGGCAAACATATTGTCGCAAACCGTAGCACCGATCTCGTTGATGTCGTTTTTGTTGTTGATGGGAGTGGCAGTATGAAAAACGACATTGATGCCGTCCGAGAACATCTCAATAATATGACGGATCTCTTTGATAGTGCCGGGATGGACTTCACTATCGGTGTCGTTGCCTTTCGCGCGGGTACTGGCTATGGTCTCCTCGGGTTGGACTTTGAGGTGATTCCGCAGACGCGTTCTATTTCTCAAATAAAAAAAGTCTTATCGCAATTGAAATTCCGAGGAGATGAGAACGGCTTAGATGCCCTGATTCGCGCCGCTGATGAGATAACATTCCGACGCGCCGCTGAAGTCCACTTTATTTTCGTCACTGATGAGTATGTAAGCGGGGCATATTCCTCTATGGATGTGGTGATGAAGATGAAGACTTCCAGAATCAAAGTAGATGTTATCGGTCGTGATGAACCCTTCCAGAAATTCATAGCAAAGAGTACCGGTGGTTTATGGCTGCCGATTTCAAGCCTCACGATCCAGTAACCCGATGGAGCACCTCACTCGATTGAAAGGTGAAAGGTCACAGTGTAAACAATGGGCAAAAAGGATAAACACTACGCCCTCGGTTTGACGTTCCTTTTTCTCGCAGTCGGTGCGTTTACGGCGAGCCATCATGAGATGTGGCGAGATGAAATTCAGGCATGGCTTCTGGCGCGGGACAGCACCTCGGTCTTTAATCTCTTTGCAAATCTCAAATACGAGGGACATCCTGGTTTATGGCATCTCTGCCTAATGCCACTGAGTCGCATCAGCCATTCCCCAGTCATGATGCAGATGTTCCATCTCCTAATTACGGGTATTACCGTCTACCTTTTCGTTCGCTACGCGCCGTTCAACTGGTTCCAAAAACTGCTCTTCTGTTTCGGCTACTTCGTAGTCTATGAATATGCGATTGTCGCCCGAAACTACGCCCTTGGACTTCTGCTGATAACCGTTTTTTGCGTGCTTTTCAAGGAACGTTACAAACGTTTTATCTGGATCGGTGGTGTGCTATTTCTGCTTGCGCATACGAGTGTCCATGCGTTGATCGTCACCATAGGAATAGGCATCGCGCTTTGTTGCGAATATGTTTTTGGGGGTCAGTTCCTTAAGTCTCTCAACAAAGAGATTGAGGCTATAGAGAATAAAAGACCCATCTGGATCGGGTTTACACTTATCGGTGTTGGCATTCTTACAGCGGTTTTGCAACTCAATCCACCGCCAGATACAGGTTTTGCCGTTGCATGGAATTTTAACTATAATGCAAAACGTGTGAACGATGTTGTCAAACTAATTTCCCGTGCGTACCTCCCAGTCACGAGACCCGCACTTGGGTTTTGGGGTTCAAATCTACTCACAACCTACCCCCTCTTCCAAACTATCCAAGTTCCGCTCTGCTATTTCCTGATGCTTTTGAGCGTGCTGTTATTCCTCAAACGACCGACTGCGCTACTGACCTATTTTATCTCAACATTTGGGCTTTTGGCGTTTTTCTATGTCAAATATCACGGCAGTATCCGCCATCACGGCTTCCTGTTCCTTACGTTTTTGATGTGTTGTTGGATTTACCGAGACTGTCCAACAATCTATCTCGGTAAAGCTGAGCAACAGGATACGGATTCTACAATAGATCGGGTTCTAAATATGGCAGGGACAGTGCTTGTAACGGTGCTACTTATCTGCCATGTTATCGGTGGTATTACAGCCGTCAGGATGGAGCACCGCCATATTTTCTCTTACGGTAAACTCACAGCCGAATATATCAAGTCACAAGGTATGCAAGACCATCTAATAGTTGCTGAGAAGGATTCCGCTACCAGCACTGTTGTAGGCTATCTACCGAAACGACAGGTTTACTATCCACGCGGGAGCCGACTCGGCTCTTTTGTCAGATGGGACAAGACCCGCGACCATTCGGTCTCTAAGAGGCGTGTCGTTGAAGAAGCACTGAAGTTGAGCAGTCAGAATACTCAAGAGGTGCTAATTATCTTGAATAGTGCTTTAAGTACGCAATTGTGTGAAAAGCACAATCTCACTTCCTTAGTCAAATTTACCGGTTCAACCGTTCAAAACGAAGGTTTCCATCTCTATCTAATGCCTGCCCCGTGATACTGATGCTTCTGGTAGCCGCTTTTGTAGGAGGAGTTTGGAACCCGATTCTCTCCCTGTAGGAGTGCCCACCGGGTCACGACGCTTCGCCTATTTGCTGACCGCTGACCGCTGATGGCTGACTGCTAATAGAAACTAACAACTGTATACCTCTGGAACACAAACTTTTACTTGACAGAATTTGCAATAAGTGATACCATATTAAAAGTTAATTTTCGCCAGAAATATTGCCAGAAATCGGAGAAATTCCTGATACATGTCAAAACGAAAAAGAAAGCCCAAGAATACACCCGCTTCGGACGTGGGCGGCGAAGATGATGTCGTGCTGCGCGAAACAGCACCTTTGCAGCTGTGCTATTACGGTGACCCGGTCCTCCGCAAAAGAGCCGAACCGGTCACAGAGGTCACGGAGGCAGAACGCCACCTCGCTGTACAGATGTTAGAGACGCTGTACGCGACAGGCAACGGTATCGGACTCGCGGCAACGCAAGTCGGTGTTTTGAAGCGGCTTATCATTATCGACATAGGCGAAGACGATGATGAAACGTACGAACCCTTAGTACTATTCAACCCAGAAATTCTCAGTGCCGAGGGAGAAGTGTTCGCTGACGAAGGATGTCTCAGCATCCCTGATGTGACGGCGGAGGTGAAACGTCCAGAGAAGATTGTCGTTGAGGGAATTGATGTCCAGGGCGAATCTGTTCACATTGAAACCGATGGCTTATTGGCACGTGTGCTCCTACACGAAGTTGATCATCTCAACGGTGTGCTTTTTATTGACCGGATTAGCGGATTAAAACGGCAATTACTGAGAGACGAATTGTTGAGAATACAACAAGCTGAACGACCATCTTAAAAGTGGTAGGCATGCTCTGTCATGCTGTTACACATTGAGCAATATATGTCAAAACAGAAACTTGAACCTATCCTACAGACAAAACTTGACCGGCTCTATGCCTGTCTGCACGGTTACGAAAAGGTTATCGTCGCTTTTTCTGGCGGCGTTGACAGTACATTTCTCGCGGAGGCAGCACAACACGCATTAGGCGATAATGCGCTTGCTGTGACGGCTATCTCGGATTCTTATCCGATCCGAGAAATGAAAGCTGCGCAGGCTATCGCCAAACAGATCGGGATCCGCCTTGAAACCGTCAACACACAGGAATTAGACCTGGAGGGTTACGCAAGTAACCCGACCAATCGATGCTTTTTCTGCAAGACCGAACTGTTCGATAAACTGCGTCCCATCGCTGAAAAATACGACGTAGGAACGATTGTCTACGGCGCAATTCCAGACGATGTCGGCGATCACCGTCCCGGAATGGATGCTGCAAAAAAGATGGGTATCCAAGCACCTTTGATTGATGTTAATTTGACGAAGGCAGAGATTCGCGAGATTTCAAAGGCGTGGGAACTCCCGACATGGGATAAACCTGCGTTCGCCTGTCTCTCTTCTCGGTTCCCTTACGGCATGCGTATCACCCGTGAATTGCTACGGCAGGTAGATGCCGCCGAGCAATTTCTCTACGATTTAGGGATTCGGCAATTCCGTGTCCGGCACCACGGTGAGCTTGCGCGAATTGAACTTGAAGCAGAGGAAATTTCACGGATACTTTCAAAAACTGTGCGGCGCGATATCAGCACACACTTTAAAACACTCGGATACGCACACGTCACACTTGACTTGCAGGGATACCGTTCCGGGAGCCTAAATGAAGGGGTTGCCATTTCTTAATTGTGATCGGTTTGATTGTTCTCTTTTCCTGTGTGGTGTTTAGGTGCTACCTGAATTGTAAAGGGAATTATTATAGGGCATGGCACAATGAAACCTATTTACGAGATTTTTATCAGCAGTGATGCTTCATACGCCAAACCCAGCCCCATTGAACCACCGTCGCTCCCTTACACGGATATATTCATTGGTATAACGGTTTTAGTCGGAACCGTCGGTGTGGTCATTCTTTTTCGGTTTTTGTATACGAAGTGGAAGAGTCAACGTTATAATCCTACACCACCAGGGCTGTCGCGTTCTCAAAAGCGTAATTTGACACAACACGACAGACAAACACTCGCACAAAAGATTCGGGAAACCAGAACTAATAATCTTAAGAAAAGTTTCGCAGGTGAAGATAGCTCTAAAGGTATGATATTTGCAACAATCGGCTTGATTCTGATAGTTTTACTCTGGCTTTTGCATGCTATATCACAAAGGTTTGATCCGTACTAAAGTGCCTGCAAAATAACATTAACTTATGTCCAACCAACAAACACAACAACTTATCGGCGTAGACTCTTTCAGTTGGAAAAAGTGGGACGCTTGCACGCACTGTGGACTTTGTCTACCCACCTGTCCAACCTATCGAGAATTAGGTTTAGAAACAGACTCACCACGGGGTAGACTCTACCTCATGGGGAGTGCCTTCAAAGATGAGGATGCCACTCCACTCAGCGAAGAATGGTCAGAATACATCTACCGGTGTTTAGATTGCCGCGCATGCGAAACTGCTTGTCCTTCCGGTGTCCATTTTGGAGAACTCCTTGAACAAGCACGTGCTATCTATGAACAGAATGCACCCCGCTCAGCAGCTTATCGATTCTGGACGAACCTCGTCTTCAAACAACTTCTGCCCAATAAAGAGCGGTTGGACCTAATCTTTGAGTTGATGTGGCTCTATCAGCGGCTCGGTATCCGGTGGCTTGTCCAGAAAACGGGTATCCTGAAACTGATGGGACAACTCGGACAAATGGAATCGTTACTGCCGAAGATCCCACCGCCGCAACTGAAATATACAATACGCGACATTACACCCGCTGAAGGCGAAACCCGCTATCGTGTCGGATTCATACCCGGGTGTATTATGAATCAGGTTTTCACGGAGACGAATGTCGCAACGATCCGAGTCTTAGCACAGAACGGTTGCGAAGTCATTACCCCGCGACAACAGACCTGTTGTGGCGCGCTGCACCTTCATAACGGCGTGCGAGATGTCGCTTCAGATCTTGCGAAACAGAATATTGATGCATTTGAGGCGGTCAGTAATTCTCGCCTGCCGAGAGCAGGCTTTCAGGACTTGGATGCTGTCATTATTAATTCTGCAGGCTGCGGTGCGACGCTTAAAGAGTACGAAGCACTCTTAGAAAACGACACCGCCTACGCCGCGAAAGCGGAACAATTCAGTCATAAGATGCGCGACATCAGTGAATTTTTAGCCGAAATTGAGATGATACCGCCGACAGGAGAAATCGCAAAGCGGGTTACTTATGATGAACCGTGTCATCTCCTGCACGGACAAAGCGTAAAGGAGCAACCTCGCAAAGTACTTCAGTCGATACCCGGGCTTGAGTTGATTGAGTTAACCGAATCCGAATGGTGCTGTGGGAGTGCAGGGATCTATAACATCACACAGCCGGAACTTTCGCAAGAGATTCTGGAACGTAAGATGGCGCACATCGCTGAAACCGATGCGGATATCATCGCAACAGGAAATCCAGGCTGCTTGCTCCAGATTCAACTCGGTATCCAGAAACATGGCTTGCCTATGAAGGCGATGCATCCTGTGAATCTTTTAGACTACGCCTACCGTGGTATTGCCCCAGAGGATTTTTTGCCTGAGCAGTAACTCAAGAAGTGTCCTATGTAAGGGAACGTCAATATAAGTTGTTTTGTGTCAAAATTGGCCGCGAAAACGTAGCCCGCAACAACGGCGCGGGCGGATATATAGAAGAGACACTTCAAATTTCAAATTCACCTGACCGAACTGCAAAGTAATTTAAAAAGAATGTTTTTATCAGATACAGATATTATCGGGTATATGGACAAAGGGAAAATCAAAATCTCCCCCGCGCCCGACTTGGAAACACAACTCGGGAGTTGTTCCCTTGATTTCAGATTGAGCAATACTTTCCGTGTGTTTGAGCATAGCAAGTACCCGTATATTGACCTGGGTGCAGAAATTGATACCGACGATTTGATGCGGCGAGTTGATGTGCCTGATGGTGATGCTTTCACAATGCAACCGGGTGAGTTTGTCTTAGCGGCAACGCAGGAAAAACTTGAGTTGGCAAACGATGTGATGGCACGGCTTGAGGGCAGAAGTAGTTTGGGAAGGCTCGGCATTATCGTCCATAGTACTGCTGGCCTCTTTGACCCAGGCTGGATCGGTATTCCCACTTTGGAGTTAGGGAATCTTGGGCGCATGCCAGTCAAATTATACCCCGGTATGCGGATCTGTGCATTTACCTTTGCGCAGCTTTCTTCACCCGCACGTGTGCCATATCAACTTAAACCGGCAAACAAATATGCTGGACAGGACGGTCCGGAAACGAGTCGATATGCCAAAGATGTTGAATTCTCGGAAGAATAACCTCAAAGTCGCGGTTTTGATAGAAGTGCGCTGCTATGCGCAAAAAACATGCAATGCTATGCCTAATAATTTGGCAAGGTTTCGGAGTTTTTGATATGCGGCGTGACAAAAAATCGTAACAGCAGACCATTTCACGCCAACTTTCCGTCTTGGGTCGCTGTAATTCGTGGTTTTACACGAAAATTTACCTGTTTTCGTCAAATTAATGCCGATTCTGCTTAATCAACGTTGATTGGCATAAATTTTGCTTACCTATTGAGTAAGACACTCGTCAAGTGGTATGAGTTGCGCATTCAATTGACGAATCAAGGACATTTTTCTGAGTTATTGGAACGGGATTTTAGGGAACCGCTGGGCTTTTACGCCGCGTTTCTCGGTGCCGTTTCATCAGATTTTAATCTCGGTTTATGGTTTATAGTTCAGAGGTGAAGAGGGCGACTGTCAAGTTTACAGGAGACCTCTTACCAATAACCAACAACTAATAACCAACAACCATTTTTGAGTTTTGATAGCAAGTTTCGGCGCGCAAGTTACGCCGAAATAGGAGGATATGTGAATGACACCAAGTGAGGTGGTTGCACTTGCGAAAGAGAATGATGTAAAGATCATCGACCTCAAATTTATGGATCTGCCGGGCATGTGGCAACACTTTTCCCTTATGGCAGAAGAGTTGAGCGAAGATATGTTTGAGGAAGGTTGCGGTTTTGACGGCTCCAGTATCCGTGGTTTCCAGGCGATTAACGAGAGCGATATGTTGCTCTTTCCGGATCCTACAACAGCTCTTATTGATCCTGTCTGCAAGGTGCCGACACTCAGTATGACGTGTAACATCAAAGACCCAATCACTTTGGAGAGTTACACACGCGATGTACGGCATATCGCACAGAAGGCAGAAGCCTATCTACAGTCCACAGGCATTGCTGATGAGAGTTTCTGGGGACCTGAAGCAGAATTCTATCTCCTGAACGATATTCGCTACGGACAGAGCCAGAATTCTGGTTTTTATCATGTGGATTCCGTTGAAGGCAGTTGGAATTCAGGTCGCGAAGAGAATCCGAACCTCGGTTATAAACCGCGCTACAAAGAAGGGTACTTCCCCGTGCCGCCTTCTGACACGCTTCAAGACCTCCGTTCCGAGATCTGTCTAAAACTGATGGAAGCAGGCATTGATGTGGAAGTTCACCACCACGAAGTGGGAACCGCAGGTCAAGGTGAGATTGATATTCGTTATGGTCCGCTCACGGAGACAGGCGATAAGATTGCCCTGTATAAGTACATCATCAAAAATATGGCGCGTGAGAACAATTTGGTCGCCACCTTTATGCCGAAACCGCTCTTCCAAGACAACGGTTCCGGGATGCACGTCCACCAGAGCCTCTGGAAAGATGGCAAGAACGTCTTCTACGACCCACAGGGATATTCACTTCTCAGTGAGGACGCGCTCTATTACATCGGCGGTTTGCTCGCGCATGCCCGTTCGCTCTGTGCAATCATTGCTCCGACAACCAACTCCTACAAACGGTTGGTGCCAGGGTATGAAGCGCCTGTGAACATCGCCTACTCGCAACGCAACCGTAGTGCGTGCGTCCGTATTCCTGTCTATTCGAAGAGTGAGAAAGCGAAACGCGTCGAGTTCCGGACACCAGATCCGTCTTGTAATCCTTACCTCGCCTTCAGCGCACTGCTCATGGCAGGGCTTGACGGTATACAGAACCGCATCCATCCAGGCGATCCGCTCGACAAAGACCTTTACGACCTTGAGCCGGAAGAACTTGCAGACATCGAATCAACACCAGTCTCTCTCGGCGATTCCTTAGATGCCTTAGAGGAAGACCACGAATATCTCCTCAAGGGCGACGTGTTCACCCAAGATGTTTTAGATGTCTGGATTGATTACAAACGTGAAAATGAGGTCGATGCAGTAAACATGCGACCGCATCCGTATGAATTCTTCCTCTATCACGATATTTAGATCGTGTGAACGAGGCTTTGAAAACGCTCTATAGGGCGGATCCTCGTATCCGCCCACCCTACTTGTATTATTATATAAACCTTGAGGGCAAGGATTGTAAGCCCTGATTGAAAGGCAAGCTGCCAAACAACCCTATTCACTTTTAGCAAGGAGTATCACATGAAAAAGCTAGAATGTATTATCCGCCCCTTCAAGTTGGAGGAGGTCAAAGAGGCACTCAGCAGTGTTGGTGTTCGGGGCATGACAGTCAGCGAAGTTCGTGGATTCGGCCGCAGCCGTGGGCATACCGAATTGTACCGCGGTAGCGAATACACCATCGAATTTGTCCCGAAATTAAAAATCGAAATCGTTGTAGCGGAAGAAAATGTTGACAAAGTTGTCGAAGCCGTGCAACAGGCTGCTGCCACCGGCAAAATCGGTGACGGCAAAATCTTCGTGCTGCCCATCGATGAAACCATCCGTATCCGTACAGGTGAAAGAGGACCTGCCGCTGTTTAACTTTCTATTCTATTTTTTCCCCGGAGGCGGGTCCCCATACCCGTCTCTCTATTTTTTAAAAGTTCTTTCAAGCAAATTCAGAGTTTTTCTGTGAGTTTAGTTTGACTTATAAGTTAAATTCCGGTAAATTCGTTATATAAAGGCATTATGATATAATAATTTATGGCTCATCTAAAGACTTTGTGCTAATGAAGATGTCAAACTCGCGTGGTGACTGCCTTTGTTAGAAACAATCGCACATACTTTTTACATGAGCGTAATTTATTAGGTATATCTTTACTTCTATATAATTTTTTGCGGTTTATCCAGTGTTTTGCTTAGATTGTAACGATTTGTACTGCCACCGGAAATTCGGGCCACTCCCTAAGACAAGATTGTGGTATAATATCCATCTACTTGAAAGGAGTATCCGATGGCAAAACGAAAACGAAGAAACTTCACGCCCGAGTTTAAAGCCGAAGTTGTTCTTGAGGCACTCAGCGGTGAAAGTTCACAAGCAGAAGTGTGTCGGCGACACAATCTCAGCGATGAACAACTTTCAAAGTGGAAGCGACAGCTTCTTGAAAATGCGGCGACCCTCTTTGAACCCGCTGATAAACACTCTGATGCCGATGCGGAGCGGATTGCCCAACTTGAGCAACTTGTTGGACGGTTGACCCTGGCACTTGACATCGAAAAAAAAGCCTCAACTTACTTGAGTTGACCCCGATGGAGCAGCGAGACATGGTTGAGGCATTACGGACAGACTTTTCGGTTCGGCAGATATGTGAGACACTCGGTTTCAATCGAAGCAATCTCTATTATCAACCGAAAAGCGATCCCTATGAAGAAGTCCTCCGGGAGGACATAGAGCGGTTATCTCTGCGGTATCCGACTTATGGATATAGGCGTATCACGCAATTACTGGTGCGTTGCGGACACACCGTCGGATATAAACGTGTCGCCCGATTGATGAAATCCGCCAATCTCTCGATTTCCGTCAAACGTGTCTGTCAAACCACCAATTCTGTTGAAGGTGTGCGTCCCTGGGAAAATCGCCTTGAAAACCTTGAGGTCTCCCGATGTGATCAGGTCTGGGTGGGCGATATTACTTACGTCCGTCTTAAAGGACACTTCATCTATGTTGCTCTGCTCATGGATGTCTTCACGCGCAGGATCAGAGGGTGGCATATCAGTCAACACTTGACGCAATCTCTGACGTTGAAATCCTTAGAGACAGCATTATGTCAAAGTATCCCAGAGATCCATCATTCGGATCAAGGTGTTCAGTATCTTTCAAATGCGTATATCTCACGGCTGAGGCATCATGACATTGAGATTTCAGTCGCCCGGCGAGGGTGCCCTTGGGAGAACGGATATGCTGAAAGGCTTATCCGCACGCTCAAGGAAGAAGAAGTTCATCTCAACGCTTATGAGGACATCCATGAAGCGAGAACCCGCATTGGGCATTTTATTACACAGGTGTATAATCACAAACGCCCTCACTCAGCGTTAGGGTATTTGACCCCTGTCGAATTTGAGGAAAAAAACTTGTCTTAACTTTGCTAATTTTTGGTCTGAATAAACGGTAGCACTACAACTTCCTGAAGATGTATTGGAAGTGGATATAAACAAATAACCTCTGTTTCTGGATCAGTAAGCCTTTCAATTTGCATATCTGTAGATTCAAAGCCTCTTCGTATGACATGCGGATTTATGAATGGTGGAATATAAAGGGCACCAACTTTTCCCTCCGAAATGAGTTCCCCAAGAAAATCAACGAGGTCACTAAATTCCACTTCAAACTTACGACACAATTCTACGGATGATATTCCATTGAAATCTGGGGATTCCAGGTAAAATCTTGTAATTTCCTGTAGTATTTTGTTTTTATTCAGTCCACGCATTGAAAGTCTCCTATCTTGTTCATTTTACGGTTCATAGTTTGTATTGTCTCCAAAAGCAATATATTCATTGAAAAAGTCAATATTTTAGTTATTTAATTCCCTAAATCCATCTTATCAGGGAACTTTAAAATGTTCATCTGAACGCATCTACGATAGTATCGTATTTTAACAAAAGTTGGTAATTAGTGCAAGGATATAACCTACGGCGAAAAATTTGAAATTGACGTGATAAGGAATGTTTGCTAAGATGCTAACACGCAACATTTACAGTAGGCGATTAGAACTGACGAAATGCTTGGGGTGTTACTTATGAAAGAATATTTGGAAATTCAAAAACCCGAACTTGGGTATACTTACGAGTTTGAGGTGGATCAACTCGTTCAGATGTCCGAATGCTTGGAGGCACACGGTTTTGCGATTGTTAAAGATGTCCTACCGCCTGAGTTGGTTGACAGTCTCAAACAGGCGGTCTTTGATGGCACAGATCCGAACAGAGAATTAGAACATGGGCAGAGTCGAACCCGACACGCTTGGGTTGAGTCTGGACCAGGAGCGTGGCAGTTGCTCGGATACGACCCTTTCATGAAAATCCATCGCTACCTCATTGGTACAGAGGAGATGACCGTTCACCGCTCTGCTGCTATCATTCGGATGCCCGGATCTCAGCCTGTTGCATGGCATACGGATTGGTGCGGGTTTTCGACAGCTGCACCGAAAAATTCGGGGGACGTGTTGAACCGCGGACTGTGGCCCTCAGGCAAATGGTTCTATCTGACGGGTTCTCGTCCGGAACACGGTGGGTTGTGCGTGATTGAGGATTCTCATGTGGAGGACTGGGAGGGACCGGAAGGGTTCAACATGACAGCAGACAGGCGTTCTTTCTATAAGGAGGGTGAAGAAGAAAAGGCGTACGTCGGTTTTGATATTCCGGGGTTGGTGCCGCTTTTCACGAATCCGGGGGATATGATTGTGTTTGCGCATCGGACGTATCACGGTGCGTTCCCGAACCAGATTGATGAGATTCGGTTGTCGTGTGCGATCGGTTTTCGGAATCGCGCCCATCACATTGATATTCCGTGGGAGATTCCAGAGGATGGTAGGCAGTTCTTAGCGGATTTACCGCCGCATTTTCAGCAATATACACACGGTTACACGAGCATTGATGTGGGTTGGCGGGGATAGTTGTCAGAATCGCGGATTATCACAGATTACACAGATTACGCGGATTTTAAGAGTTTTCAGTCGTTCCAGTCTCTTCTGTAGGAGCGAGCTGCGATCTCGATTTGTCGCTGTGCTCGCGATACTCATAACAAATGCTGTATCAAGCGGAAAGTTGACGATGGGGTTCAGATGGTGCACCGTTTTGCAACCAAGCGGTCGGTTGTTCTTCTGCTGTCCTATCTGGATTGACCCAGATGATACGCCGAATTTCGCCAACCTGTTGAGATGCTCGTTTGAAAAGCTGCCGAACGGTTTCATCAAGCGAAATGATAGTCTGGTCAGTTAGGAGTGCTGCTTGGAGGAGATGAAAATCTTTTTGCAGTGCTTCAATTTCATTTTCGTTATTTGTTGTAGTTGTAACCTTGGCTTGAAGTTCCGCATTTTCTGGTGGATCAATTCGATCTATTTTCTTGCGTGCATCCATTGACACTCGCCACCGGCGGGCAAAACGGGATTGATGGTTTTTCCATTCGTTGTTGATTTGCTCTGTCATTACCATACGGTGACTTAGCGACAAAACTGCATTTAGAAAATCACGACAATGTTCGGCTCGTGGGTGGGTTGCTGTTTCACTGCCGGAGGCTCGGGCGACATCAGCATCAATAACTAATCGTTTTGAATTTCTTACTCTCAAGATGCCTCCTCTTTGCCAAAGTGAAGTCTATCTACAGCATTGAGATAACGACTCTGTATTGTGAGGTCTACATCATCGAAATCTACGGGCCAATCACCATAAGCGCCTGCTTCGTCTAAATCCACACTGTTAACTTCGGTTACGCCATCTTCCCGACGTGTGAACCAGTGGAACTTCACCAATTCCGGTGAGAGGTCTCCTTCTGCAACAAGCGTTTGAACTGCCAAAAGCAGCAGTGAACTATGCGTTTCAGCAACGACGCGCACACCGCGTTTCGCTGCATCTGCCAATACTCGCGCCAACGCGATTTGTGCACGGGGGTGGAGGTGCAGCTCAGGTTGTTCAAGATAGACTAACTGCCCCGGTTCCGCGACAATCACAGCGACTAAAACGGGTAGAATTTGGGACACTCCGAAGCCCACATCAGCTATATTGACCGTATCTGTCTCGTTATTTCGATCATGAGGGAGACGACCGACTTGAAGTTCAATACCGACATCACCAATCTTTTGGGTGCTGACTTTTCCTGTTAATCCAAGCATATAGAGCGCATCAGCTACTATTTCCAGGCGTTTGTCTTTCATCTCCTGCCATTCATGAATCAAACTCGCAGTATAATATTCAAACGTGCCGGGATACCGCGGTCCGGTACTGCTTAGTTGGTAGACACGTTCTGGGCTGCCTCGTAAACCTCTGAGATGGATGCTGTTGAGAATATTGGACTCAAAGTCGGGGGTAACGGTGAAAAACGCATAACCATCTTTGAATTCAAGCACTAAAAAACATCGGAAACGCTTCACTACCTCAAAATTTTTGGGAATTGAGAGTCCTTTAATTGCTGATTTGATTTCTTCAGATGCCATCTCAGGATACAAGGTCAAACACTCAGGAGATGAGGCATGGTTGTTTTTTGTTCTCTCTTCCGCTGTCATTTCAATAAGTTCAATTCTATCTTCCCCTTTTCTGAAAGTCGTCGTCACTGAGCGAGAAGAATCATGCACCTGAGTCTCAATCCGAACTTGAAAACGATCTGTTCCATTTTCGTTAGTTAATGTAGATAGAAATTGTGATGCTTCAGTAAATTGAACGTTCGGTCCATTAATCAACAACGGTCCCGGATCGTAGGGTGCCTCCAGCGTCTGCTTCAGCATTAGGAGCGGTTGCATAATGCTAGATTTCCCGGAACTGTTCGCACCAGCAAGAATCGTCAACGGACGGATGTCGATCTCACATTCCTCCGCGATGGATTTGAAGCCTTTAACCGCTATTTTGGTGATACCTGAGATGTTTTTTTCTGACATGTTGCACCTATTTTTTCTTAATCGCCTACCTAATCGTACACTTTTCGCACGTACTTGGTGCTCTGCTCTTGCCTTTCACATCTAATAAACTTTTATCCGTCATATCCCTAAGTTCTTCATGTTGTAGTGCTACCGTTTATTCAGACCAAAAATTAGCAAAGTTAAGACAAGTTTTTTTCCTCAAATTCGACAGGGGTCAAATACCCTAACGCTGAGTGAGGGCGTTTGTGATTATACACCTGTGTAATAAAATGCCCAATGCGGGTTCTCGCTTCATGGATGTCCTCATAAGCGTTGAGATGAACTTCTTCTTCCTTGAGCGTGCGGATAAGCCTTTCAGCATATCCGTTCTCCCAAGGGCACCCTCGCCGGGCGACTGAAATCTCAATGTCATGATGCCTCAGCCGTGAGATATACGCATTTGAAAGATACTGAACACCTTGATCCGAATGATGGATCTCTGGGATACTTTGACATAATGCTGTCTCTAAGGATTTCAACGTCAGAGATTGCGTCAAGTGTTGACTGATATGCCACCCTCTGATCCTGCGCGTGAAGACATCCATGAGCAGAGCAACATAGATGAAGTGTCCTTTAAGACGGACGTAAGTAATATCGCCCACCCAGACCTGATCACATCGGGAGACCTCAAGGTTTTCAAGGCGATTTTCCCAGGGACGCACACCTTCAACAGAATTGGTGGTTTGACAGACACGTTTGACGGAAATCGAGAGATTGGCGGATTTCATCAATCGGGCGACACGTTTATATCCGACGGTGTGTCCGCAACGCACCAGTAATTGCGTGATACGCCTATATCCATAAGTCGGATACCGCAGAGATAACCGCTCTATGTCCTCCCGGAGGACTTCTTCATAGGGATCGCTTTTCGGTTGATAATAGAGATTGCTTCGATTGAAACCGAGTGTCTCACATATCTGCCGAACCGAAAAGTCTGTCCGTAATGCCTCAACCATGTCTCGCTGCTCCATCGGGGTCAACTCAAGTAAGTTGAGGCTTTTTTTTCGATGTCAAGTGCCAGGGTCAACCGTCCAACAAGTTGCTCAAGTTGGGCAATCCGCTCCGCATCGGCATCAGAGTGTTTATCAGCGGGTTCAAAGAGGGTCGCCGCATTTTCAAGAAGCTGTCGCTTCCACTTTGAAAGTTGTTCATCGCTGAGATTGTGTCGCCGACACACTTCTGCTTGTGAACTTTCACCGCTGAGTGCCTCAAGAACAACTTCGGCTTTAAACTCGGGCGTGAAGTTTCTTCGTTTTCGTTTTGCCATCGGATACTCCTTTCAAGTAGATGGATATTATACCACAATCTTGTCTTAGGGAGTGGCCCGAATTTCCGGTGGCAGTACAGTGTTATGGTTTGCGCAAAACCGTTTAGAATGCTTATTGCATATTATTTTAACAGAAGTTGAAAATGCGCGCAAAGGTATTGCGCAGAGAAATTTACAGTGATACTATAACTATCAATCACCAGCGGGGTTACATGAAGATTAACAATTTAATTCGGTAATTTCTTAGAGATGCCCGGTGCGGTTAGGAAACCGCACCTACCGGGCCTGGGGAAGATGTGGAATTACCGAAATATTTTCTTAAACTTTATCAAACCCCGCCGACGAAGGATAAGGATTACAACTCGCTTCTACAGACCGCCGATGTAGCAGGCGATGAAGAAGAGTGCGAAATAGTATATGACCGGATGGATCTCTTTACTGCGTCCGGTTACCAACTTGAGGAACGCTAACGAGATCAACCCGAAGCCGATGCCGTCTGTGATGCTGAAGGAGAGCGGCATCATGATCATCGTGAGGAACGCTGGGATCGATTCTGTGATGTCTTCCCAATCAATCTGGTTAACGTTTCTGAGCATCAACCCACCGACAACGATAAGTGCTGGTGCGATAATCGGATTAATGGGATAGCTGCCGCCGATAATCTTGATGAGCGGTATGAACAAGAGCGAACCCAACATGAAAATCCCGGTAAAGACAGCAGTGAGACCGGTGCGTCCACCTTCAGCGATGCCTGTTGCACTTTCGATGTAGCATGTCACCGTAGAAGTACCGAGGCAGGCGCCACCGACGGTGCTGGCTGCGTCCACCATAAGTGCGCGCCGGGCTTTGGTGAGTTTCCCCTCTTCCATGAGTTCCGCTCTATAGCCGATAGCCGTGAGTGTGCCGATGCTATCAAACATATCAATGGCAAAGAACACGAAGATGACCGGGATAAGTTCCAGGTTTGCAAAGATGTTGGGGAGTTGCAACTTAAAGAGTGTTGGCGTTGGATCCGGTGGAGGTGCAGCGATGCCCTCGTAACTAACGAATCCGAAAACAAGGTTAGCGGCGGTTGCGACAAGGATACCGATTGGAATCGCGCCCCGCACCTTGCGTGCCATGAGTCCGAGTATTATGGCGATACCAAAGAGTGAGAGGAGAATATGTTTAGAGTCGAGTTCTCCTCGTGTTATAAACGTGGCGGGATCTTTTGTGATGATCCCACTCATCTGCAGGCCGATAAAGGCAATGAACAGCCCGATCCCGATCGCAATCGCGTTTTGAAGCGAGCGCGGCAGCGCATTCATGACGGCTTCTCGTATTCCTACAAATGAGAGTATAAGGAACAGCATACCTGCGATAAAAACGATGCCTAATCCTTCCTGCCACGGTAGACCTAAACCGCTGTTACTACAAACTTCAAAGGCAAAATAGGCGTTAAGCCCCATACCGGGTGCTAATACGACCGGATAGTTCGTTAGGAACGCCATGAGGAATGTTGCGATTGCACTCGATACGCAGGTCGCCACCATGACAGCGCCGGGATTCATGCCAGCGGCTGAAAGAAAATTCGGTTGCACGAAAATAATGTATGAAATCGTCATGAAATTCGTGAAACCCGCAATCAGTTCACGTCTCACCGAAGTGTTGTGGTTCTTTAGTTCAAATAGCTTTTCTAGCATTTTTCCTCCTTGTTTCGGATAATTTAGTATATGCGAATAATGTGGTGATTCGGAGTCCAATTCTACCAGAAGAATCGCGAGCGACAAGAATCGCGAGCGACAAGAAATACCCAAGCAAAAACACTCGCGCCTACTACAAGAATCGCGAGCACAGCTCGCTCCTACTATGGAAAGTTTGGTTGGAGCACGCCGTAAGGCAATTGCTCTCCCTTTAACCCTGCGATCAAATTCTCCATCGCCATTGTTGCCATTTTCATCCGTGTTTGGATAGTCGCACTGCCAAGATGTGGTGCGATAAGGACGTTGTCTAAGCTGAGGAGTGGATGATCGGTATTGATCGGTTCCGGTTCGGTTACGTCAACGGCAGCACCGGCAATCTGCCCTTGTTTGAGCGCATCGTATAAGGCGTAGTGGTCAACAACAGGACCTCTCGCGATGTTAACTAAAATAGCAGTGTTTTTCATCAGCGCGAGTTCTGCTTTGCCGATAAGGTGTGTCGTTTCGTCTGTCAGTGGGACGTGGAGCGTCACGAAATCTGAGGTTTGCAGAAGTTCTTCAAATGTTACGTATTCTACGCCGAGTTCCTGTTCCCAGTCGGGTCGCCGTTCACGTTTGTAGTATAGCACACGCATATCAAAGGCTTTTGCGCGTTTGGCAACGGCATGGCCAATTCTACCCATACCTACAATTCCTAACGTTGCGTGATGTACATCGGTCCCCCAAAGGATATTCGGGTCGTAGTATTTCCATTCCTTGGAGACTTGGACGTGGTTATATGCGGGAACAATATTTCGTGCGGTGGCGAGGAGGAGTGCCATCGTCATATCGGCGGTGGTATCGCTGAGGACACCGGGTGTATGTCCAACTGCGATGCCGCGTTCTCTGCAAGCCTCAACATGGACGTGATCATAACCGACCCCGACGACGGAAATCGCTTTGAGATTCGGCGCAGTTGAGATCATCTCTGGAGAGACAGGTTCGTGTCCGTAGGTCATTAATCCATCAAGCGGCGGAATTTTTTCGGCGATGGGTGGTAAAATCGCACTCGTATGCCACATGTCGATGTCGCATTCTTCCGCTAACTTTTCAACAATCTCATCGGGAACAGGACGTGTGATAAAAACTTTAAATCCTGACAAAGCATTCCTCCTTTTGTGGGTTATGATCTGCGGTAAAAGATACGTATCGGTGTGCCGTGGAATCCAAATTCTTCTCTTATGTTATTGACAAGGTACGACTCATAGGGTTGATTGACTCGGTTTACATTCCGTCCGAAGATGAGGAAGGTAGGTGGTTTCGTCTCGACCTGCGTGATATATTTGAGTGCGGGACGTACACCTTTAACACGTGGTGGCGGATGCGCGTTGCGTAATTCCAGCAGCAATTCGTTGAGTGCTGGTGTTGGGATATGCGTGCAATACTCACGATGTACCTCTAAGGCTGTCGCTAATATTTGGGTAACGCGTTGTCCAGTAGCGGCAGAGACGAAGACGCGCGGCACATAATCAAGTTGTGGGATCTGCACGTCAAGTTTATCCATAAACGCCGGGTGCGTTGTGTTATCCTTTTCAATCAGATCCCATTTATTCAAGGCTAAAACGGAGGCTTTTCCCTGTCGTTCAATAAACTTGGCGATAGTCTTATCTTGTTGCGCTGCCTCTTGGGTGACATCGAGTACGAGGACAGCAATATCGCTTTGGCGGATGCTGTGTATGGCGCGTTTGACAGTTGCGGATTCAAGTTCGTCGTTGATGGCAGATTTGCGTCGCATTCCGGCTGTGTCAACGATCTCAAATGGGATATTATCGTGAACGATTTGGATGTTCACGGCGTCGCGCGTCGTGCCGGGTCGATCATCAACAATCATTCGCTCTTCACCTAATAGATTGTTGATAAGCGATGATTTCCCGACGTTGGGTCTACCGACAATCGCAATCTTTATGGTGCCAGATGTATCATGTAGCGTTTCATCGGTCTCCGGTAGAGTGTCTACGACATTGTCAAGGAGTTCTCGAATGCCGTTGTTTTGAACGCACGATGTCCATATCGGTTCTGGAAATCCGAGCGTGTAGAACTCGGCGGCTTCATTGCGGAACCGTTCAGTATCTACCTTGTTGACAATGAGGAAGATGGGTTTATCGGTTGCTCTGAGTTTATCAGCGACGGTCCTATCGTGTGGCATAATACCGGTACGAGCGTCGACGACGAATAGTATAAGACTTGCTTCATCCAAAGCGGTATCCACTTGTGCTTGGACGTTATCAATAAGCCTATCGTCTGGGTCGATGTCCAACCCGCCGGTATCGACGATGGTGAAGGCGCGGTCTGCCCATTCCACGTCTGCGTAATTCCTATCGCGGGTTACACCGGGTGTGTCGTGGACGACGGCGAATTTACGCGGCGTTCTCGGTTTTCTTATATTGCGCGATTTGTCGCTCGTTTCAACTTCAACATCATCGTATGTGTAAGGCACAGTTAAGGGTGCCGATGCAGTGATTCTGTTGAAGAGCGAGGATTTCCCGACGTTGGGTCTACCGACAATCGCAACAATGGGCAGTCTGGTTTCCATTTTTTTGTATTTCCTTGCGGATAAGTTCCACTGTTGGTTACTGGACAGTTTTCGCGTTCGAGTCATCCTCCATTACATTACGGGTTTGGTTCTTGTTCTAAGAGAAAACCCGATTCGGAAAAATCGGAGCGAATTTTTTGTATTTCCTTGCGGATAAGTTCCACTGTTGGTTACTGGACAGTTTTCGCGTTCGAGTCACCCTCCATTACATCACGGGTTTGGTTCTTGTTCTAAGAGAAAACCCGATTCGGAAAAATCGGAGCGAAAACCCAATATTCAAAAATCTGTTGGCGCGGTTTTAGCCTCTTTCCAGTAACAGGTGGGGACCGCACCATCGCCAGCTCGGAAGTCACGCGATCACGATCATCGTGATGGCGTGCTTCTGCAGAAGCCGCAATTAGGTCTGTTTTCCAAGCGTCGTTCTGTCACCGGAAACGGCAATAACAGATTTTATCACAACAATGGTAGGAATTGCAAGCAATACTCCCCAAAAACCGAGTACGGCTGCACCGACAATAACGGCGAACATAATCAGCAAGGGATCTACATCAATGGCATCGCTCATAATTTTTGGGGAGATGAGCGAATTGTCAATTGCCTGAATACCGAGGATGGCACCCAACACAAATGCGCAGCGAACGAGGAAATCGAGCTCCCCGAAATCTCCGGCTGCCAAGCCCATGAGCATCGCTACAAACGCGAAAGCCCCACCGATAAAGGGCCCGAAAGTCGGTATAGCATTACAGATGCCGGCAAGTATACCGATAACTAAAGCGAAGGGAACACCGATGACACTGTAAGCAATGGAGGAAATTATTGAGACAATTGCGATGACTGTGACAAGTCCTCTTAGAAATTCTTGTAGATTCTTGTCAATTTCACGCAGATATGCTTTGGCAGCGTCGCGATGCGTTTCAGGGACGAGCGTGAGGAAACTCCTGAAATAGTTATCGAACGATTGGTTGGCGTACACAAACACGATGAGTGCGAGGGATACTGTCGCTAAAAACCCGCCAAAGCCGAAAGCGATTGAACTTGTAAACTGAAATATTTCTTTGACAGCCTCGCCCCCGGTTTGCGCAATTGTCGGTATTCTTTCCGTCAAATACGATTTTGCCTGTTCGACGATAGGTTGGTCCTCATAGGCGTGGCTGATGCCTTCCCTGTATGTCGTAAACGATCGCCATCTGGCGGTGGAGGCGGTGCGATGATAGATAGCAGTGCTGTTACCGACGTATACCCCCGAAGGTGCAGAGGCTAACAGTGGGGTTGCTGGTGTCCCAGAAATTACAGGTGCCCTTTCCGTTTTTCGCCAGTTATTAAAACGATTCCATTCATAGAGCCCCTCCGGGGTATTCGCATATAATTCGGAGGTTTGTGAGGTGCCATTTGTGTCACTTGTTGTTTCATCGCCACCTGCAAGTGCATAAACCGCTTGTGGTATTGAAGAGAGTTCTTCCCATCCGAGAGAAGAGCCTTCCAGGTACCAATGCACTGTTGTGCTTATAGATGAGGCGTTCGTCTGTTGTGAAGCGGTTTCCGCTTCGGTTTTCTTCGCTGTAGGGGTGGTGTCTGTCGACTCTGGCTGCTCTGAAGGTACCGCATCAATTTCTGCTGCTGTCGTTTCGATTTCTTTCTGTTCTAAGGGAATTTCGGCATCAATCTGCCTTGTACTGGCGACGTAAGTTACGCGATTACCATTGGTGGTATCTGTAGTAGAGATGATACTCACAACAGACCTGTCGCTGTAAATGTTAGGTGCGACTGGGTTCCATGTTTCGCCTGCGTCGTTACTTGCGTAAAGTCCTTTCTGTGTTCCGACGTAAATCTGTGTGTCATCCCAGTGTGGAATGTTGATGGCTTGGATGGCAAGCGTATCAAAGGGGGTGTCTTCCACTTTGCGCCATACCTGTGTTGGTTTTGCGTCTTTTTCGTCATCAGTTGGGGGTGTCTTATCGTAGCAATATAACCCGCTTTGCGTGCCAGCGTAGATAATGTTTTCACTCGCTGTGAGTACTTGTATCGGTTTACCGAGGATCCCGCCGTTGGTGATACCGAAAGGGAACGGTTTGCCTTTAGCGTCTTGTCGTATTTCGTAGATCCCGTGGTTGGTGCCGAGATAGAAGGTTTCTACTGGAGAATCTTCCTCGTTGCTTTCGGCACCGTTGTCTTGATCAACACGTGGATTAACACTGATAGTGACTGCTGTAAAGGTCTCACCGATAGCATAAGGCAGAACAGTTTCATAGTAAAACTTCAGCAATCCGACACCCATCTGGCTGGCTTGCCTACTCACCTGTTTGCCGGTGTAAAATAGCACACCTCCACAGACAAGCACAATCACGGTGGTTGCGATGCCGCGTTGGTATTGCTTTTTAAAGGGAAGTGCATTCCAGAGGAACCGGAAGATGTAAGCGAAGCAGAACCCCAAAATGAAAGGCATCAGTACACCCAACAAGCGTATAAAAACCCAGACGCTTATCATTATTATTTCCAGTATAACGATGCTTCTTATATCAATCCAGCGATAGATACGCGTGAGCAACACAATTATCAGTATCGGAACTACCGGATGGAGTAGCATCGTTCGACTACCATTGGGACTGTTGCCTCTGTAGTAAGCGAAAGCGATCCATACAGCAGCAAGTACGACGCTGATGATTGCGAGGATTGTTGCACCGCTGAGTGCCGGTTTTTGTGGGTTCGGTTCGTTTTGTGTGTTCATTGTGTTATGGTTGTCAGTTGTCAGTTGTCAGTTGTCAGTTGTCAGTTGTCAGTTAAAGAGGGTTACTGTTGCTTCACAAGTATTCGTGAAGGTCCCAAGACCTCTCTTAACTGACGACTGAAAACCGAAAGATTTTTTGAAAAAAAATCGTCCTGAAAACTAATTACGATGTTGCTGCGGCTTCGGTTGCATCTCTGTCTTTGGATTCAAACGCCTCAATTACGCCTGCACCGATGCTGTCGCCCCAGACGTTAACTGTGGTGCGGAACCGGTCGAGGAGCCAATCGATAGAGAGAATGAGCGTGATACCCTCTACTGGGAGATCTACGGCTCTGAGCACGATAACCATCGTAACAAGTCCTGCTTCTGGAATCCCTGCTGCGCCAATTGCTGCCAAGGTTGCGGTAAGCACGACGACAACCTGTTGCGCTGGATCCATGGAAATCGCGTAGACCTGTGCGATGAACATGACAGCGACCGCTTCATAAAGTGCGGTGCCATCCATGTTAATGGTCGCCCCTAACGGGAGTACGAAACTGGAAGTACGTCGTGAGACACCGTTCTGATTCTCAACGCCTTCCATTGTTAGCGGCAAGGTTGCACTTGAACTGGCAGTCGAAAATGCGTTGAGTAGGGCGGTTGCCATGCCTTTGAAGTAGTTAAGCGGATTTCTGCGTCCGAGGAGCAGTAAGAGTATCGGTAAAGCGATGGCTCCGTGTACGCCGAGTCCTAACACGACTGTCGCGCTATACTTACCCACGGCGACGAGTTCGGGCCAGAAGCCTGCAAAGCCTTTTGCTTCGCCGATCCTACCTGCGATTAAGCCGAAGATACCGAGCGGTGCGACGTACATTATCCAGTGGACGAGTTTCATCACCGCCTCATTTAGTCCCGAAATCACAGCGACGACCGGTTTGCCAATATCACCGAGCATGGACAAGGCAGCACCGATGAGAAGCGAGAAAAAGATTAAGGGCAGAATGTCAGTGTGCACCATCGCTTTAAAGACGTTTGAGGGGATCATCCCTTCTTTGCCGGTTTCATGGTTTCCGAGGAACACCTCTTTGATGGTACTGCCCATCGTCTTTTCCATTTTGCCGGACACGCTTGTGGCAATCGGCAAGCCGATATTAACACCAGTGCCAGTATTGCGCGGTTCTACGGTCTCAAGGCGACCCTCAATGAATAATAGGCGTTCACCACTATCTGTTGTTACGTAACGAGCATCTGCGGACAGCGGTTGCCATGATTTCACTGTGGCTGTTGTTCCGGCAATTGATTCGACTTCACCACTCACGTTCTGGTCAGCGAGCGTTATAACATATTTATTGTTATAGGTCCGATTGAATTCTCCGCTCAACTCAACAGTGAGCATATCAGCACCGGAGAGTGTGTAACTCAGATCGGCACGTTCTTCGCCTTGCGATAGTCCTTTCCCCGGTGAGATGATATTCACGAGGATCATCCCGATAACAACGGAGATGGCGGTTGTTGCCATGTAGTACAGGACGGTTCGTCCACCGATGGAACCGATGTTGCGGATGTCGCCTAAATTTGTTATCCCGACAATCATAGATAAAATAACAAGCGGGACAACGATCATCTTCAGGAGATTTAAGAATACTTCACCGAGTATTGTCGTGTGGACTGCGAAATCTGGTGCATAACCACCGATAATTGCACCGGCGACAATCGCGATGATAATTCCGTAAAGCAGCCCGAGGCTAACTTTGGGTTTTTGTTCGTTTTCATTTTCATTCATAGTTGACTCCTTTATTGGCTGTCGGCTCTCAGCGATCGGCTTTCAGAAAGAGGTCTTCGTTAAAAGTAGGTTTCTTTCTGATTGCTGATTGTCTATTGAGACATGGAGAATTTGTCCGACAGAATATATTATTTCCTTATTAACATTTTTCTCGTGGCGTTGAAATCGTCTGCTGTGAGCGTGTAAAAATAGATACCGCTTGCGACTGATTCGCCAACCTCGTTTTTCCCGTCCCAATACGCGGTACGGCTGCGGGTTTGGTAGATGCCAGCGGGTTGATGACCTAATGCTAACGTGCGGACCAAGGTCCCATTTACGGAATGGATGGTTAAGGTAACTTCTGCGGGTTCAGCGAGTTGATAGGGTATCCATGTCTCTGGATTGAACGGGTTTGGATAGTTGTGGAGTAAAGCGGTTTCTTCTGGGATGAACAGTGTTAGCAGCCGTTCAAGCGTGGCGATGCCTTGTTGGAAGGCGATGGAGCCATCATCTTCGATTTGTGCTTGTGTGATCCATGCTTGGAGCATCGCAGGCGTTAGTTCTCCGTTGTTTATGGTTGCAATAAGGGAAGGTGCTGCAGCAGCAGTTGATTCACCGAGGTGTTGTGCGACGAGGATGAGGTCTTGGATGTTGATAGTTCCGTCCCGATTTACGTCGGTTCGCAGGTTAGCGGGAGCGTCGGAGCCCAAATCTTTTGCTACAAGAACCAGATCCGCAACACTTACACGTCCATCCTGATTCACATCCCAAGTGGGATATTCTCCGATAGCCATGGTAATGTTGGGCGGAACAGAAGGAATGACCGCACCACTGATAGAACTGAACTCAAAATTTTCCAGTGTCACTTGTGTTTCTCCGCCTGCTTTTGCTTTGAATGTCACCGACAGTAATGTGCCTGTTCCGCTAACGCCACTTTCAGATATCCGCGCTGAAAACAGATCAGTGATTTTCCCTGTTATGTTATCAATCGTACCATCCTGGAAGAAGGTATCTCCACCTTCCGCCTTCAGGAAATCGCCTTCGATGACTTCTACTGCCTCAAGCACATTAGGGTCGTAAGCAATATCCGCTTGCCATCCTGCTAAATCAGAAACCTTTTCTGCATTTAGGTTAAGCATAAACGTATCACCAGCGAGAAGATTTGTTTCGGTTGCGGAAAATGTAAAGCCGACACCTGGAGGCATCACTGTATACTCTGTGCCTTCTTCAAAACCGAAGTGTCCCGTAATTGTTCCCCCGTTGCCAACTGCGACTAATAAGACGTTTGCTCCCGGTTTCAGGGTGACAGGAAAATACTGATGGCAACCGTCACTATCGTCCCACCAATAATCATATTCAGTAGGTCTGATTAACTGTTCGTAGATTAACTCACCATTTAGCCAAACCTTGTTGCGCCCTTCACTTCCCACAAATATTCTTGTTTTTTGTTCCCGCGGTGAATCTAAGATTACGGAACCGTAGACAACAATAACTTCCGTAGACCATTCATATTCTTCGGGTAAGCCAAAATCACGGACTATTTCCTGCATATTATTTATAATCCCATTATCAAGACCTATAGGAGAAATTTTATGAGCTGTCCATTCATAATTTCCGACTTCTTCTCCTTCCGTTGCACCTTTCGTAGCGATCTGATGTTCTGTTACAGAACCGCCACTCACTTCTGACAACAAATCTGTACTGTTGTCAAGTTGTTTTTCTGGGATCGGCATCCATAACCAAGGACCCTCTATTTTGGGGCCCTCTATAGGTGCACCGGGGTTTTTTAGCCAACTTATATATGTCTGTGCAGCTAACCCATCCAAAGCGGATAGGTCAGCGATTTGATTTACACGTAAATCTAACCATTCCAAGTTGATTAGGCCGGCAAGTGGAGATACGTCTGAAATCATGTTTGCGTTAAGGTACAACTCTGTTAATCCTGCTAACCCCGATAATGGTGATAAGTCAACTATTTCATTGCGGGGTAAATCTAACCTTACCAAGTTGATTAGCTCTGAAAGTGGAGATACATCTGATAGCCTGTTCTCGGAAAGCCGTAAACGTCTTAATCCTGTTAAACTCGATAATGGTGCTAAAGAATAATCGGACACTCTTCGGGTGTGGTTAAGGTTTAGATATTCCAATTTGGTTAACCCTGCCAACGGTGATAAATCAGACAGTGAATCGCAGCGATGAAGGTCAAGCCATTCTAAATTAATTAACCCTGCCAATGGTGAAATATCTGATAGCGTCTCATTGTTAGCGATCTGCAGTTGTGTTAGGCTGGTTAATCCTGCCAGTGGTGAAAGGTTTTTTGTTCCGGTTCCATAGAGACTCATTCTTTTCAAACTTGTAAGGCGTGCCAGTGGTGAAAGGTCCGATATCGGCGTATTAAACAATTCTAACCATTTAAGGTTTGTTAATTCTGCAAGAGGTGAGAAATCTTCTATATCCATATCCCAAGCAGCTAAACCGATAAGGTTTTTCAATGCAGCAAGTGGTGATAAATCCGTTATAGGATTCCCCGAAATCCATAAATTTTCCAGATTTATCGCGTGCTCAATGCCTGTTAAATCTTTAATACCTCTATTACTTGCTCTGAGGGTTGTTAACGTTGTCATCTCCTCCGCCGTAATTGAGACAATCGCAGTATTGTTTTTGCCAAGTGCTTCAGCAATCGCAGCACGCAGGTTCGGATCACGGATGGCAATTTCTCCGGTAAGTATATTTGTATTTTCGGAAAGTGGCTCTAAAGGGGAAAAGTCAGAAATCGGGTTGTTGGTAAGTTTCAGCCATTTCAGATTGGTTAAGCCTGTTAAAGGTGATACATTTGATATGTTGTTATCTTCAAGGTTCAGACGTGTTAAATTTGTTAAACTTGACAAATGCGATACATCCGAGATCCCATTTGAAGCAAGATACAATTCCTTTAACCCTGTTAACTTTGTTAGTACTGAAATATTCGGCGTGTCTGCACCGCAAATATCTAATCTCTCCAATTGTGTTAAATCTGCAAGAAAAGATATGTCCGAGATTGGACTACCCCATATTACAATCTCTTTTAGATTAGTATGCCCAGCGAGTGGGGATAGATCCGAGATTTTGCTGCTATTGACAAGTGCTATGTATTGTAAGTTTTTTAAACCCGCGAGAGGTGATAAACCTTCAATCTCTGGATTACAGCAGATAGCTAAATGTTGAAGGTTGATTAGTCCAGACAGAGGCGAAAGATCAGAGAATTGGTTATCATTCAATGAGAGGACACTGAGGTTTTTTAAATGTGTTAACGGTGATAAATCGGATATCCTATTTCTGGGAAGCACAAAATGCGTAGCATTTATTGCGTACTCAAGTCCCGTCAAATCACTGATGCCTTTGTTATCCGCCTTGAGATGTTCCAGCGTTGCCATGTCCTCTGCTGTAATTACATCACCGGGTGCTTTGGCGAGTGCTTCTGCGATTGCGGTGCGGAGGTTTGGATCCGGAATGTTAACAGACTGTCCCGGGATAAGTTCCGGACGCTGGACAATTGGTGAAAGGACGTTATCAGGTGTGTTCAGTGCAGAAATCACATTGTCAAAGTTAGATGTCCATGCATCTCGTTTTACCGTGCCGTTCACATCTATGAGTGTTTGTAGTCCTAAATTTTTCAGGCTCTGTTTCTCACGGATCTGTGTGAGGAACGCCTCTGTCTCTAATCCGACAGCGGCAGCAGCGTCCGATGCATTTAGCGGTGCTTGAAACAACTCATGAAGCCGTTGGACTGGTTCATTTTCATGTTGCTTGAAGAAGCGTTGCCTGGATGCGTCGTCCGCAAATGGACCGCCAATCTTTTCCAGTGCCTGCTGGAACCTTTCCGTATCTTTTTGCAGCAGTTCATCAAGCACTGACTGCTCAGGATAGAGACGTAGTGCTTGTGCTTTGTTATACGGTGGGTTGCCATCCTGTTCAATCGCCGCGCGTACACTATCTTTAAACGTTTTCATGCCTTGGGTATGGCACCCGATACACGAGAGACCGTTCCGCACTGTAGGATCGCTCGCTTTTGGGTCAGAAACAATCTCAATGGGGGCATCGTTGAGTCGAATACCATTAGCATCAACCAGCAAGTACGCCTGCAATCCGTTAGGGAGATTAAAGATAATTTCACCACCATCGTGTGTGAAATCAAGCGGATGTGTAAAGATACTTTGCGAATCAGCACTGCCCGCGAAGTCATAACTTTTCCAATACGCGCCATATCGGGATGTGTGACGCTCAACAACGCGATTGTGCCGTGAGACACCCGAATCGTTGAAACCCGCACGCCAAACATCTATCCCCGGGGCATCCGTGATATTACTCGCGACATTCACCGCCAGTTGTGCCTCTAACACACGGTCTGTTTGTGGAAGGTCTAAAATGTCGTGATAGAGGGGTGGCAGCGAAGCGGTCGCAAGGAACCAATCGGCATGGACAAACGGCACTGTGCTGCCCGTTTCCGTCTGCAGTTGCGTCAGTTTGTCAAGGAGACCGGCTTGTGTTTCTGGATCAAACGCAATGTTGTAGGGATATGCTTGTTCAATTTGTGGCCAGACCTCGGTTGTGGTATTCCATTCATAACGCCGTAGATCAATATAGAAGATTGTTTGTGCTGCATCAATGGGTGTTGGGTTGGTAATCTCAAACTTCCACGAGAGACTATTTATCAATTTAGAGAGCGCGATCCGATAGTCGCTGAGTGTTTCAGGACTTTCACCCGCATTATAGAGATGCGTCATTGTGAAGTACCGTGCGGAAGGACGGTCAAAGGGATCCAGTGATTCCAGATGGTTCCGAATGGTATCAAGTATTGCATCCGTAGTTATGAAATTGATGTCATGCGGCACGTCCCAATCAGGCGCGCCTACGGTAATCCAACGCACAATCGTTTCAACGGCTTCTGGTGAGAGTGGTGGTAGGTTGAGCGGCATTTGTGGCCCATTTTCAGTAGGTCCAAGGAGTCGTTTATAGAACTCTGAGTTTTCTGGGTTTCCTGGAATGACGACTTTGGTATCAACAAGCGCGTTGCGGTCAATCAGGAGTGCCTCCTTATGGGATCCCGATGGTCCATGACAATTCAAGCAGTTTTGCTGAAAAATAGCGGATGCTTGTTGCGCGAGGTTTTCTTGGGCATCTGCTGTTGCAAACCCGAATCCGACGCATATTAGGATGACTATGGAGAGGTATTTGCCAATTTTCACGATCAATCTCCTATTCAGTTGGTTCCAAACGTTCAAGTGCAGCGCGTAGTTTTTCGAGTTCGGCTTCGGCGTGCTGAGCCCGAGATTCCGCCGCCTGTCGTACGCGGGCTTCTTGTTCCGCACGAGACTCCGCCTCTTGTCGTGCCAGGGCTTCTTGTGCTACGCGTTCTTGAGAAGTAAATAACCACGTCGACTTGACAGGATCATATAAACGCAGCGCGCCATCACGCTCACCGAACTCCAAGCCCAACACTACAAACGGGAGTCGGTCATTCACAAAGGGTATCTCCTCATACGCCTCACCGACAAGTCGGAAACCGATAAAATAGGGATCAATCTCGTGATATGGGTCATAGATGCAATACTCTTTGACTTTCAGAATCTTGGCGTAAATCTCCATTTTCTCGTTGAAGTCTCTCGTATACGTACTCGGGCTGGCAACTTCTAACACAAAATCAAGGGTCGAGGGTTGTTCCCAAGTTTTATACGTTCGGAGTTCTTTTTTCGACAGCCCGCGAACCATGAATACATCCGGGGAGATGCTTTTCCGAGGATTCCCCTCTTCGTAATACAGTAGCATGTTCCCACCGATAAACACATCTGCAAACCCGTGGAAATGGCTGCGTAGGATATCCATGCAATCTATCATCACTTGCTGATGTCTCGGCGTTTCTGCCATCGGTTCTCCGTCTGATTCGGGATAGACGAGTGTCGGGGCAGCGTGTATTTTCTCTTGCATCGTGCTATCTCCTAAATTAGTTATAAGTTATAGGTTATAAGTTATAAGTTAAGAAATTATCAGAAAGAGGGGAAACGATAAAGTGAAAATCGTTCTTAACCAACCACTTATAACCGATTTCAGTTGTCAGTAAAGACGGCGTTAAATTAACCTAAAACCTTTTAATTGATAACCGACAACTAATACCAAATCTGAAAAATAAATTCACATTTCAGAGATTTGAAACGGATGCTGAGGTCTCTGTGTGCGGTGCGCAATGAATTGCGCTACTACGAACCTGTTTTTCTGTAATAAGAACCGGCTATTCAGAAATGGTATAATAATTTTCTCTTCTCTTAGTCATCTGCATCAACACGGATCGAAAGTTCTTCTAACTGGTCATCCGATACGAGGGAGGGTGCCTGCGTCAGTGGGCAAAGTCCCTGTTGCGATTTCGGGAACGCGATGACCTCTCGAATGTTCTCCTCGTTCCGCATTAGCATTACCATCCGGTCAAGTCCGGGTGCGATGCCAGCATGCGGCGGTGTACCGTACGACAACGCGTCTATGAAATAACCGAACCGGCTTTCGACCTCTTCCGGTGTAATGTTCAGAATGTCAAAGACCTTCTGTTGGATGTCCCATTGATGGATTCTGACGCTCCCGCTACAGATTTCATATCCGTTGCATACGAGGTCGTAGTGTTGGCTCTGAACCTTCCCCGGATCCGTATCTAACAGGGGCAGTGTCGCCTCTGTTGCGCCAGTGAACAGATGGTGAAAAGGTTCGTAGCGGTTCTCTTCCTCGTTCCACTCAAACAGTGGATAATCGACAATCCAGAGGAAGTTGTATTGGGTTTCGTCGATAAGATTGAGTTTTTTCCGAGATGGAGGCGAAGATAACCGAGCGCATCAGCGACGACTTTCGGCTTGTCAGCGACAAAGAACATGATGTCGCCGGGTTGCGCACCTGTTCGCTCTTGTGCCGTTTCGAGTTGCTCCGTTGTAAAAAACTTCACAATTCCTGATGAGAATCCCTCTGCCGTGACTTTGACCCATGCCAACCCTTTCGCGCGATAGGTGGCGACAAACGCGGTTAAGTCGTCGATGTCTTTGCGTGAGAAGTCCTCGCCACCCGGTACAGCGATCGCTTTGACCTGCCCACCGCTGGCTAATGTCCGTGCGAATACTTGGAATTCGCAATCTGCCATGACATCGGAGAGGTCTGTGAGTTCCATACCGAACCGTGTATCGGGTTTGTCGTTTCCGAACCGTGCCATCGATTCGTGGTAGGGGAGCCTTAGAAACGGGGTTTGGACGGGGATACCGCCTGCCTCCTCAAATATCCGTTTCATGAGTCCTTCGGTTACCGCAAGTACATCGTTTGTATCTGCGAAGGACATCTCAATATCCAGCTGCGTGAACTCCAGCTGCCTATCGGAACGGGTATCCTCATCACGGAAGCATCGCGCGATCTGGAAATACCGGTCAACACCGCTCATCATGAGGATCTGTTTGAACTGCTGTGGTGATTGCGGGAGCGCGTAAAACCGACCCGGATAGTGGCGGCTCGGAACAAGCACGTCGCGCGCGCCTTCAGGCGTACTGTTCATCAAGATAGGTGTCTCAATCTCAAGGAAGCCCTCTTCATTCATATAGTTGCGTGCTGCGAGGGCTGCTTTATGCCGCATCGCCAACGTTTTCTGCATCTCAGGTCTACGCAGATCAATGAACCGGTAGCGCATCCGAATATCTTCGGCGACATCAATATCGTCTTCAACAGGGAACGGCGGCGTTTTAGCAGTATTCAAAATGTGCAGAGAATCTACAGCAATCTCAATCTCGCCTGTATCGAGTTCGGGGTTGACAGTGCCTTGATAGACGATAAGACCGACTTCTTGGTTCTCAATATGATATGTCCGATTATTTTCGACATCGGTGACCAACCACCGCTCGCCTTCGACTCGGGTTGCTACCTGAATTGCTTCGGAGAGCGTGTATTTGGTGTCTGTATCTGAGAACAGGGTTCGGAATGCCGGAGACAGCGTGCCTTCGGCGAGGTCTGTTTGGTAAGCGGCGTCGGCGTGGAAAAGCAATTCACCGGGTTCGCGTTCGCGGACAGTGCCGCTGACGTTTAGCACAAATTCACTTCTGATAGCATCGGCGAGGGCGTGTGCTTTTTCGTCGATCTGCGGGTCAAAAACGACCTGTGTGATGCCTGTTCTGTCGCGTAAATCGGCAAAAATGACACCGCCGTGGTCGCGACGCCGTTTGACCCAACCGTTGAGTTGTGCGGTAGTCCCCGCGTCGGTTAAACGCAGGTCACCACAATAGTGAGTCCGTTTTAAGGAAGATTCTTGAGACATGGTGTGTTCTGTGTTCTCCTCAGGAATGGCTTTCAGCCATCAGTCATCAGCAGTCAGTAAAAGAGATTTCCTTTCTGACAGCCGATAGTAGGGGCAAGGTGACCTCGCCCTACTTATTTTTCAACTTATCCAGTTCATTTTGGATCTGTTCTCTTTCACTCTGTAAGTTCTGTAAATCACTTGAATTTGGGGTATTCTGGATGATTTCATCAAGTGCGTTTAAGGCGTAGTCATAGTGTTCTATCTGTTTTTGCTGCTGATCCGTGGCGGCGTAAACGTTTCCAAGAAAATAATGGGCGCGCCACGAATTCGGGTCTACCGCAACGGCTTTCTGCCCGTATTTTTCGGCTTCATCCGTATCTTCTAATATCAAGTGGAGTTGAGACATCGCAGCGAGTATCGGTATAGGTAATTCAGATTCTTGTTGTTCTAACCGTTTGTATGTGCGAAGTGCTTCTTTGTAGCGTCCTTGACGTTGATAAAGCGGTCCCAGGATTAAGTAGATATCCGATCTACTCGGCTCATGTCTGAGAAATTCTTCAAGTTCGCTTGCTGCTTTTGCGAGTTCACCTTGTTTCTCATATAAGATTCCGAGATGCAGGTGCCCCTCGATATCGTCGGGATTTTGCGCCATTGTCCGCTGGATCTCTTGCTGCATGCGCTGAAGTTCTTCCTGATCGCCTTCCCGAATCAATCCTGCGACAACCCCGAAATTATAGCGAATTGTTTCGTCGGCAGGATTGAGTGACACCGCTTCATTCATGAGGGTAGCGGCATTTTGATATTGTCTACTCGCGTAAGCGATCTGTCCAAGGATTAATTTCTCTGTGGCTCTAAAGTAGATATCCAATTTCTCACGAGTTGCTCTTTGCTCTGTTAGCGTTGCGCCATAGTTTGTGAGATACGGCAGTACCCGTTCCCGGTATTTAGCCATGCCTTTAACATTTTGCGTTGTCGTACCTACAAGGTCTGCGCCACGGAAGAATTCCAACCGCGGACGATTGTCTGTATGGATAGGTCCAACACCGACATATTTGTGCACCGTTTCCGGTCCCATCATAAATGAATCGAGTAGCGACATGCCGTCCAAATCATCTGCGGCGAGACCTTCTCGGATACTCGCTATCCGGGCACGGTCAATGAAGTTCTTGTAATTGATTCGGAGCGGTTCACGCGTGCCGATGAGAATCACGAAATCGGGTGTATATTTATACCAGAGCGTTGTCTCAGGGAACACCTCAATGAACGTGCGGACAATCATTTTGTAGTGTTCCTCTGGCAGCCGATGTAACGGCACCCATTGGCACATGATACCGTCTTCTGTAAGAATTCTGCGGCACAAACGGTAAAAATCCGCAGTGTAGATGTTGGAACTCCCAGCACTGACAAGCGGGTGGATGATACCTGTCGAGATCATGTCGTATTTCGTCTTTGTCATCAGGATGTGGTTGCGTCCGTCATTGAGTTTGTAATTAAACTGCGGGTTATCAAACACATTTTCGTTGACATGCGCGAAATGTTTTCGGGCTGCGGAGAGTACACCGCTGGACAGTTCTATCGCGTTGACCTTTACACCGTGTTGTGTTATCGAATGTGAGGTGAGTCCCATACCGAATCCGACGACGAGTGCGCGTTTCGGACGCGGGTGTAATAACAACGGCAGATGCGCGATGACGCGATGCGATGGCGAATCCCAACGTGAGGCATCAGCCGCCTGATTTGTATCCACATAGAGACGGTAGACCCCTTCATCATCTTTTAAGGTTGTTACCGTGGCATCCACCTCTTCATTGTAATCAACCAGCGTATCGCCGGGACGTTGGGTCTTGAAAATCGCGCTTTTCAGAAAAAGCGGTTGATTCACTGTGAGCAGTAGGATTACTGCTAACCCAGCGTTGAGGATCGGCATCCCGATACCTATCCCTTGTAGGAATGCTTTTCCGGTTTCGGTCTGCCCCCTACTTTTCAAGATAAGCAGGCATCCGATACCTGAGTTCAAGGCTACCGTTAAGACAATACTCGGACGGATACCCAAGATCGGAATCAGAATAAACCCTGCACAGAAGGCCCCTAAAATGCTTCCGACTGTGTTAACGGCGTAGACGTTTCCGATGCTTTTACCGAGTTGACGTGCGCTGCCCGTGTAGATTTTCGTTACCAGTGGAAAGCTCGCACCCATCAGAAATGTCGGCAGACACATCACGAGGAAACACGAGAAAAAAGTCCAGAATCTGCTTGCTCCGAAGGTAGATTGGAGCGCACTGCTCATTCCGTATAATCCTTCAAACGCTGGCATTAGGATCAGCGCGAACAGCCCGATACCGAGTTGGATGATCCCGAAAATTGCGACAGGTTGTTTGATCCGATCAACCCAGCGCGCAAGCAGCATGCTTCCTAAAGCGATGCCGAACAGGAACGCCGCAAGCATCGTCGCAAAGGCGTAAGTCGTACTGCCGAGGAAAAAGACCATGATACGGGTCCACAACACCTCATAAGCCAGCGCACAGAAACCTGAGATACCTATTGCCCACAGGGCCAAGTGGCTTTCGGCTTTCGGCTTTCGGCTTTCAGTAGATTGCGTGGCAGGCGAGAGTGTTTTGTCCTCCACAACGATCTCTGGCTGACTGCTGGCATCTTCTATTGTTAACGCCTTTCGTGCTAATACTAACGCAATCGCTGCGACAGCGAAATTGATAGCGATGCCAATACCGAGCGTCCATCGGATACCTAACGCCTCAATTAGGAAAAAGCCTGCTGCTACTGTGCCGATGACTGCGCCGAATGTGTTCAATGCGTACAGGATCCCGATGTTTGTGCCGAGTTGTTCAAGCCTTTTCACAAAGAAGCGGGTTAGCACTGGCAACGTGCCGCCCATCAACGTGGACGGAATTAACAGGACACCGAATGTCAACACGAATCGAATAAGTGAGAGTGTATAGAATTCTGATGTGATATTGCGATGAATCAGGACATAGATGGCACTCAATGCCGCTAAAATGAGGGGCCAGACAAGGCAAAACGCACCGATACCGGCTTCCAAGAGCGCGTAAATTCGCAACGGTGACTGCGTGCTTTCGTCAATCTTCCGACCGAAGTAGAAGCTGCCGAGCGCGAGTCCACCCATAAACGCTGTGAGGACGGTACTCGTCGCGAAAACGGTGCTACCGAAGATGAGCGTCAGTTGCCGCATCCAGATGACTTGATAGATGAGACCGCTGGCACCGGAAAAAATAAAGATGAGCCAAACGATGGGTTTGATGTATCGCATTTTTCGTCTATTTTAACATTTCGCACTTATTAGGACTATTCAATTTCTATACATATATGATACGTTAGTACACACAAGAATTTCAAGTAGAATCCTTTATCCTCTCAGAAAGGCTTGGTTTTCTTCTATAGCCTTCAATAGACATATTAGTTGGTAAGTCCTATGTTTGTTGTGAAGGGGCTTCTTGAACGACGGGGATGACGTAACTTCGGATTGTTAAACCGTCTATTGTTTCTGTTTCTACGCGGGGTTCTGGCTCGGCACGATGATCAAAGACGACGTAGTATCCTTCGCTTACTCCCTCGAGTTTGAGATATGCTGCGAGTTGTTTCTTTGCTGCTTCATAGCGACGCTGACCCTCCCAAATCTTTGTTTCAACGATATATTTTTGCGCGTTGTGGAAGATGACGAGGTCCATTCTACCACGTCCGGTTTGAACCTCAAGGTACATTACCCCACGGATCAGACTCACAAACTGGTCGAGATAGGCGTAGAGAAGGTCTTGCCCGACGTACTCTTTGGGTGTCTCTGGGACTTGGAGTATCCGAAATCCTACGCGTGCGATGAAATCGCGGAAGTTGTCGAGGAGCAGCTCCATATTAATCTGTTCCGTGGGCGTGAGGTAGTCGGGAAAATCGGTATCTTCGGGGAAGTAATCTTTTTCTAACCCGTTCACTATAGGTCTGAATGTTTGTAGGATGCAGTAGTGATAAATCGGATTGATGATCTCACAGCGGTCGTCAGCCCCTCTCGCGATTACGCCGTAAGTAGCGAGTTCGCTGATGATTTCTTGGCGTAAGCTGAAACGGACTCCTCTCTCGTAAGAAACGATTTCCATCAAGATGTTTTTAAAGCGCGGGTCTCTACGAATATTCGTCACCAAATGTGTAAGATTGGTGTTATTTTCTTCAAGAATTTCTGCGTGTGCTTTTGAAAAGTGCGTCATTGTAATCGTCTCAGTTTTCGGAACGTCCATCTCCTCGGTAAGGATTTGCGCGAACCGATTGACGAGGAACGGCTGTCCAGCAGTTTGTCTGTGAATATTCTCAATGACTTCAGGCGCGAAGGCTTGGCTAACTTCTTTGGTATATTGTGCCAGCAGCTCGCGGACTTGTTCAAGCGTGAAGTTGGGTAAAGTAAACTCGTCTTGGATATTGAAGGGCGAGATAGAACGGTCTAAGTTGAGCTGCGCGATATTCTTAACGCCTACAATGCCAGCACTGTACGGACATTGACGCATAGAACTGTGAACATAGATATTACGGAGCGCGCGAAGGAAACCAGTCACAGCATCTTGAGGAATGCCATCAAACTCGTCAATGATGAGGACAAGCCTCTCATCTCCGAGAAACTCCCCAAGTTGTTCAAAAAATTCCATCATTGCAACGTGATCGGTTAACTTTGTGCCCTCCAAAAGTTGTTTCAAAGCTTCAGAAGGCACATCCTGACGTTTCTGGTAGACGCGTGCAATTTCCCTGCAAATTCTTTGATAAAGTGAAGGGTAGAAATCGGTTGCGTTATACTCTTCATACACCTCAAAATTGAGTTCAATAGGAAAATAGGTTGCGGTGGCATCGGCTGCGAGTGCTTCAAGTGCCCATTGGAAGAATGTGGTCTTACCTGTCTGTCGTGGTGCGAAGATGACAATATACCGTCCGAGTTTGACGCGATTGATGAAATCGGCGAGTTCCACCTCGCGCGAGACAACATAATGTTCTTTAGGATTCACGGGACCGTAGGTACTGAATGTTTTCATGAATCTTTACCGTAGGATTTTGGCTGTATCTGTTTTAGCAGCAGATGCAACGAAAGCTATTTGTCCTCTACTATTTTCTTCTCAAGTCGCTCAATGTATCGAAACGTTGTAGAGAAAATCATGTCCAGTGTGGCGATGTCTCGTGATTCTAATGGGGCACGTGAGAAGACGCGCCGTAGCGATTTCAGATACGTTTCCCATTCCCGATTATACGGCGACATGCCTACCTTATCTAACAGGCGTGTAACGCGCCCGTAGAACTCTTCCAAGGCGTTTACTTCGGCGTAGTCGATCTCGGAAGGCGGGTACTCATTCAGACTCGCAACGAAGACCTCATACGCGAAGATTTGGACGGCTTGTGCGAGATTCAGGGACGGGTTTTTGGTTGCCATCGGTACGCTTGTTGTCAATTGGCAGAGGCTTATCTGATCGGTAGACAAACCGAAATCTTCACGTCCGAATAGCAGTGCGACCTGCTTATCTTGTGAAATTGTGGCAATAGTCTGGGCTGCATCTTTCGCAGGTACAGGTTGTGGTAGACGTATATCCCTGCGACGATGTGTTGTCCCTACCAGATATTGGATACCCTCAAGCGCGTCTTTCAGTTCGGGAACGACGTGGCAATTTTCGAGAATATCCTTCGCACCGTGTGCCATATACCACGCTGCATCCACATCTTGAAATGGCACAGGATTTACCAGATACAGCTGCGACAGTCCCATACCCTTGACAACTCTCGCAACAGAACCGATATTTCCCGGCTCACGTGGTTCAAAGAGGATGACTCGGATGTTGGTGAGGTTCTCCGGTGTTTCAACAGGGATGGCGCGAAAATTTCCAGTCGGTTGAGTCGTTTTCTCGTCGGTGTTTATTGGCATATCAATAGGGTATCCGAAATCTCTCAAATTGTCAAACCAAAATGTGGTAGGGACTGGGTAACCCAGCTCCTACGGAGTCTCCGTGCTATGTCCATCTTCAAGGGTGTGTATTGTGCCGTGCAGATAGCAATCCAAGGGGATACCGTCTGCGAAGCTGCCCTTGATGTTGATGTGGAACTGCATTGTGGGTGTTAGGCTTGGGATTTTGAGGAAAACGGTTTTGCCATCCGCAGATAGCACTGCAGATTGGACGGGGTGGATGTCTCTACCCTCCTCACCGGAACGCTTAAGCTGTGGCGAACCGTAGTTTTCAGTCCAGCGGTACTCCCAACTTTGCACCCGCCAATTCTCTGGATTTTGGGCGGACTTCTGGGCAAGCGGTGCGTAGAAATCGATGATTAATCCACCGCTGACAGCACGGAACGCTTTAGGGGTTCGGAGGGGGGCACCGGTCCTGCGGATCCGGTAGAAACCGGTATCTTCTTGTTTGTCGGACGACCAGCCGAATAGACCGACAAGATAGAGGTTTCCACTGGTCCGATGGAATCGCCCACGCATCAGTCCGGTAGGCAGCTCCACACCAAGTTCGGTGAGTGCACCTTGTACAGTTGCTTCTGTCTGGTGCTGAAGGACAGCGTATACTTTTCCAGTCCCGTAACTCAGCGAGAGTAGAGAATCGCCCATTTTCCCCCAGGTACCGGCAGGAATCCAAATCGGTGCCGCCGGGGATCGGTCAACGAAGGGCGCGATCCAGCAGAGGGGCAGCTCATAAGTGTCTGGGAGTTCGCTCGGCGGGTACCAGCCCCAGCGGTTACCGTAGAATCTGCCTGGAACAGTGATACGGTTCAGGCGGTTGGCAGGCATCCAGTAGCCTTCCTGATCAGTACCGTAGAATGTGGGTCCCGGCCCAATCCCAAGCCCATTTGATACGCGAAATCCGTAAGCGATCACAGTAGACTGTTCCCCATCGGGCGACACTCGGATAAGTGTGCCGTGGTGCGGGTGTTGCGCAGGCAATGCATGCCGTGCGCCTTTCATGTAGTAGAAGTTGCCCGCCGCATCGGTCTGCAGATCCATGCTCTGCTCGTGGAAGTGTTCACTGTTGTAGGTGTCATTGTTAAAATTCTCGTAGAAGTCGGTTTCGCCGTCAGCGTTGAGATCAACGAGGCGGGTGATCTGGTCGCGTCCGAGGACGTAAATCTGCTGTCCGACAATTTTAAGTCCGAGGGGTTGGTTCAGTCCAGTGGCGATGCGTTGCCAGACGAGTGTGTCCAGGGTATCATTGAGCCCAGTGACTGTCCAGACATCGCCGTTCCAGGTGGAAAGCGCGGCCCGATTGCCGTCTGGAAAGAAGTCGAACCCGCCGAAACGTAGCCACGAAGCCCAGGGATTTTGCGCGGGCCAATCAATCTTGTCAATCGCGAAGGGTTGGCTGGGATCGATTCCATCATTTGCCGCTAACCGAGCGAAATCTGAGAGTTTCGATTCGCTGCCCTCCCATATCAGCACCGCTGCGGTTGTGTCTGCAGGCCGGTCAAGGGAAACACGCTCGGTGTCGACGCGCCATTTCGCACCTGCGATCGGTTCGACCAGGGCTGCGGCCATCAGAGGCGGCTCTTGGCGGCGTTGGTAGAGCGTGTACATCTCATCGGGTGAGAGGGCGCGGTTGTATAGATGCAGGTCATCAAACTTGCCATTAAACCAGGGAGATTCTTCTGGAAAATCTGGTGCGGTGAACCCGAGCCTCCAAACGTCATCC
Source organism: Candidatus Poribacteria bacterium (assembly GCA_965208735.1). Taxonomy (GTDB): domain Bacteria; phylum Poribacteria; class WGA-4E; order WGA-4E; family WGA-3G; genus WGA-3G. The sequence continues at coordinate 65,853 of CBDBPM010000002.1, read as the reverse complement.
TCCAATGGTGCTTCTGGCTTAAGGGTACCTTTGGCAGCAATCTCGCCATCCAAAAACAGCGTCACTGCGCCACTTTGATGTTGCCACGTCAACCCCACATGATGCCAAACGCCATCATCGACTGATCGTCCACCGCCGATGGCGCCGATCCAGCCGACATCAAATGTTAAATTTCCATCCTGGATAAAAAAGGTTTTGCCGTTGGGGACCCACTCCGATGCCTCAAGCGATTCAGCGAAGATTGTACCGTCGTTCTCGGTGGCAATCCACGCAGCGAAAGTTAGGTCGGTGGTGTCGAAATCGAGGGCGAGGTTTTCGTCAAACTGGGCTTCCGCTCCGCTGTCGAATGCAAGGCTATCGCCCCACCGTCCGGCTTCCCAGCGAACCCCATCAAGCGCAATTGCTGTCTCCCCGGGTGGTGCGCTTACGGTATGCGAACCGTTGCCCTCGTCGAAACGCCAGTGTCCGATCAAAGTAGCGTCCGTGTTCTGTTCATCTGTTGACGCGGACTGTGTAGTGGTGGGTGGGCGCAGGACAGCTATATGCTGATCTGCGCTACCGGCACCGCCAAGGACCGGCGACAGATTATCTATCGAAAGCACTGTAGGAAGGTATCCATCTTTCTCCAAGTGCCAAGTCGCTGTCTCCGCGTCGATTTTCAACGTTTTCACCTTGAGTTGTTGCTGTATATCAATGTCTCCAGCCGTGACGAGTTTTTCCGGCCAACGCTGTGGGCCGCCTCGGATCAGTTTCGTCATATCCACCACAGGCGGTGAGGTTTTAACGAATTGTGTCCACACATCCAACTCGAGTGTATCCTGAATCGTTGGAGTGATCAGAACTTTGGCGGAGATTGCTTGTTCAGATGGCGGGAACCGAACACGGAGTTCGTCTTTCACCGTCTCCCACTGTGTGCCCTCCGGCGCGTCAATTAAAGCAGCGAGGAGGCTGCCTGGAGCCCCAGGTTCTACATCTGGCGGACATAGGGCGACCCCGGTGCCGCGTGAAAATTCAGGTGAAGTGGATGCTTCACCGCCAGCGATTGTTGCAATACGGACAAGTGCACTCGATGCAGATGGTCCGAGATGGAACGTCCGGGCAAAAGCGAACCCATTTTCTTCGTTTTCAAGCGACGGGGTTTCCAGTACCGAGCGAGTACCGACTGTATATGATAAAACAACCCAGTTACCGTGAAGATACAATCCTTTCCAATGCGCCCAATCCCTGGGTAAGGGACCAAAAGGAACAGGGCGTGTATCCTCAAAACTGTCATCCTTCGCCCAACCGGGTCCCACCCAGTTTTCCCACAGCAGTTTGCCCTCAATTGATGGAAAACTCTGATGCCAACCGTTATAGGCAACATCGGCAAAGTCGATTAGCCCATCTATCCAACCTGCAGAGTAGCGCAACAAGTCTGTGTCGAACACGACTGCACCACTCGCGAGATCCGGGGTGAGCGGGATAACAAGACCTTTGTAAGTAAGGTTATTAGCATTCGCGGCGACAGCTGTAGAAAGGTAGGGACCATAATCCATATCCCGCCACGGTTGTCCGGTTTTAGTACGCCAACCGGGTGGATAGCGGCGCGGGGCTTCGCGGTTGAGGCACCAGTAGACACCGTTGACGACAAGGCGGCGAAAGTCGCTCACGCTGAAGTCCTCTGGGTGTCCCATTGTCGTTGTAAATACACGCCCACCGCCGGAGTGCGTGTGCGTCCATGCGATTGGGTTGACTGTCTCTGCATCGCCACGCTCGCCTTCGGGAAATACAGGGCGACCCTGTACTAAGACCTGGGCATCTTTCGGCGGATAGTCGGGGCGCACATGGTAAGTCCAGGAGCGGACGTGAAACGCTGGACTCACACCTTTAAGGATCGGATGACTGCCAATGATTGTAGCATCGGTGCTTGCCCCGTGTCCATAGTGGTAAATCCACGGTGCGCCGAGCTCACGCGCACCGAAATTATTCCACCATGTCGCACGCGGATCTTCCTCTTGGTAGGCAAATGCGTGCGTTGTTGTGCGGAAAGCAACGATGGGACCGCCTCGGTCGATGTACTTTTGTAACAACGCAAGTTGGGCTTCAGGAAGTTGACGAAATCGCAGATACAAAACAAGGAGGTCTGCGGTCTCTAACGCATCAAGACCCTTGATGTTGTTCGCCTCGCCTGCTCCAAGTACGTCGTCTATGAGAATTGTCGTGCGGAAGCCGTAGTGGTCTGCTAACACCTGAGCCAATGCGGGCATCGTTACTTCAGAACGGTACTCATTTTCACCTACAACGAAGACGAGGTGTGGTTGTGCATGACCAATGGATGTGAATATACAAAGCGCGAGCAGGAGGCATAGTAGATAAATTGAAATTTGCTTCGCCCATGGAGCCAAGGCGTTGAGCGGGGCATTTGAGCTTGACATATTTTGTCTTTCACAGATGGATCGTAGTTGTTATGAAGTATACTAAAGTTGAGGGTTTTTCGTTGTTAAATAGTGATAAGACGAATTCTTTCTTACGCTTGACATATCGCATTTGATCACTTCCGCCAAAAGTATAACAGATGCCCCTGAAAATGTCAATGAGAATTAGATGGATTCAGAGCCATTCAATTCTCTGAAAAATTCTCCAAATTTCAAACCGGTTTGGGATAACAAAACCTAAAAATCCGTGTCATCCGCGATTTGCAGCATCCGCGCTCCTAAAGGACGTGCATTTAGAACAATTCGACAATTGAATACCTCTGGCTTACACGGCACTTGCAATTTACTTCATTTTGGGGTATAATTAAAGAGATTTTAAATCGTGAAACTTGGATAATAGCATATCAAGAGGTATCGTTTGCAAGCCGATATTTGTGAAAAGCCCGTATGTTTGTTTCTCTGAGTTCTGAGTGTTTTAGGCTTGCAGGCTTATAGAACTTGCTGTTGAGAGAAAGCCCTGTAACGGCAAAATATTTATAATAATAGAGGGATCTATCTATCTTATGTCAACTAAAGTAGGTATAAATGGTTTTGGTCGGATTGGTCGGAACGCCTTTCGAGCGGCGTTGCAGAACCCTGCGTTAGATATAGAATTCGTGGCGATCAATGATTTGACGAACCCGGAAACGCTTGCACATCTTCTACAGTATGACTCTGTCCACGGTATCTTGTCGGATGACATCACTGCGACAGATAACGGTTTGGTGGTCAACGGGAAAGAGATACAGGTTCTCGCTGAACGCGACCCCGGCAGCCTACCGTGGGGTAACCTCGGTGCGGATGTCGTTATTGAGTCCACCGGTTTCTTTACAGCACGGGAAGACGCTGAGAAACATATCACATCTGGCGGTGCGAAAAAAGTGGTCATCTCCGCACCTGCGAAGGGTGAGGACATCACGATTGTTATCGGTGTGAACGACGATAAATACGATAAGTCAGAGCATCATGTCATCTCTAACGCCTCATGCACGACGAACTGCCTTGCACCGGTCGCGAAGGTCTTGCACGAAACATTCGGGGTCGAGAGCGGATTAATGACGACTATTCATGCCTACACGGGGGACCAACGGGTTCACGATTTCCCGCATTCCGATATGCGCCGTGCGCGTGCCGCTACACTCTCGATGATTCCGACGACAACTGGTGCAGCTGTCGCCGTAGGGAAAGTCCTACCCGAATTGAACGGTAAACTTGATGGGTTCGCAATCCGTGTACCGACACCGAACGTCTCTGTGGTTGACCTCACCGTTGATCTTAAGAATAGACCGGATGCCGAAGATGTCAATGCTGCGCTGAAAGAAGCGGCAGAAGGCGATTTGGACGGAATCTTGGGTTATTCCGAACTTGATCTCGTCTCGTCAGATTTCAATGGGAACAAACTTTCCTCTGTTCTTGACGCGCCGTTTACTAAAGTGATTGAAGATGGGTTGATTAAAGTCCTTTCATGGTATGACAATGAGTGGGGATACTCGAACCGCCTTGTCGAACTCGTTGCACAGACACTTTAATGGAAAGGACTATGCGAACACCTATTATTGCGGGAAACTGGAAACTGAACAAAACGATCTCGGAAGCAGTCGCGCTCACAACGGCACTAAAGGCGTTGGTTGCCGAGGTTACGGACGTTGATATCATCGTCGCGCCACCTTTTACAGTGCTCGCCGCGGTTCGTGATGCGCTCGCTGGCAGTAACATTCACCTCTCTGCACAAGATGTCTACTCAGAAGATAGCGGAGCGTTTACCGGTGAGGTCTCCGCACCTATGCTCAAGGATGTCGGGTGTGATTACGTCATTATCGGTCATTCGGAACGTCGGCAATACTTCGGCGAAACGAATGAGAGCGTTAATCAGAAGGTGAAAGCGGCATTAGCACACGGATTAAAACCGATTATCTGTGTCGGTGAACAACTTGAAGAACGGGAATCTGGACGGACAGAAGCGGTGATTGAAGACCACGTCACAGGTGGCATTGTGGGTTTATCCGCTGCTGAGTTGTTATCTTGTGTTATCGCTTATGAACCTGTTTGGGCAATCGGCACTGGAAAAACCGCTACGCCTGCCCAAGCGCAGGAGGTTCACGGCTTCATTCGTGGGTTGCTGACGAAGGCTTACTCGGCGGAAGTCGCATCGCAGATATGTATCCAATACGGTGGGAGTGTTAAACCGGAAAATGCCTCGGAACTGATGAGTCAACCGGATGTGGACGGCGCACTCGTTGGGGGCGCGAGCCTTGAGGCGGAATCGTTCGCGCAAATCGTGAAGTTTGATCAATAGGAGGGAATTATTAAATGGGAATTATCATGGGTTTTGTATTATTCCTCTTCGTACCTGTCTGTGTTGTCTTGACGCTGATTATTTTGTTACAGGACAGTAAAGGGGAAGGTCTTTCGTCAAGCGCGTTTGGCGGTGCGGAGATGCAATCTGTTCTCGGAGGACGCGGTGCGGCGACCTTCTTGGGTAAACTGACAACATGGCTGGCAATCGCTTTCATGGTTATCTCGCTTTTCCTGATGCGTTTCTATGGTGAAGGCGGCGGTGGTGAACTCACACCGATCGAGCAGGAGACGACGCAAGAAGGCACAACCGAACCTGCTGATACTACAGGTGAAGGGACAGTTGAAACACCGACAGATGGAGATACCGCGGACGATGCCTCTGATTCGTCAAAAACAGAGATTGACGGCGGTACCACGGATAGTACGGAATAACCTCGCTTGTATCCACAAGCAGACAGGAAATCATTCCTATAGAAAAGAGTTCTGATATGTCGGGCGCGCCTACAACGCTTTCATGGACAGTGCATCCGCTCGTTGAGAATTGGCGTAAGTCTGTACTGTTAGGGCTTTTTCTGGCACTTCTCTTGTTTATCATCTATCTGGGTTTCCAATTAATTTATGTCGCTGTCCTGTCTGCTATTTTTTTAATCGGATCGCTTTATAAATATTTTCTGCCGTTTCATCATCAGTTTGAAGCGGACAAACTTGTCATCACAAGTTGCTGCTTCTACAAGCTGGAACGACCTTGGGAAGCATTTCGCAGTTTTTACACCGACGCGAACGGGGTGCTGCTCAGTCCGTTCGCCCATCCAACACGCCTCGAAAACTTCCGTGGTGTTTACGTCCGATTTGGCAAACACTCCCCTGAAGAAATCGTTAATTTTATTACCAACAAAATTAAAGACTAAAATTTAGATAATCCATATAATATTCCAGCAGACTTTTGAAGTGTGGGTTCGTTCATCGTTGAGGCTTGTAACCTTGTAGTTCTGTAACTATTCCGCGTGGAGGTATCAATTGCCGACCCTCTATTTAACAGGTTTCATAAGAGATGCAACATATACACCGCATCTGAATCCAAGTCAATTTTCAGAATACAATATATCGCAATTTGACGTGAACCAAGCACAAGCGTGTGGTCTAATTAATTTGGGTGCGTCCGGAAACAATCTCGCCTTCTCAAAATGGGTGACACCGAAACGAACGCGATCCTATCCTTTCGCACGGATTTATAACATGTTCCACCTCAACACAAAAAAGGTCACAATTATTCCGATCATTAAAGATGAAGGGGCAGGAACACAAAACAATGACCGAATTAACTTTATAACTTTTTCATGGATGAACCTCCTCAACATTTACATTATCTTGGCATGGTATGAAGATGCGGAAAGAAAACCTAACACAACTGACCGAATTACCAACCAGATTCTGAACGCTGAAAATGTGCGTGAAAAGTTGCTTGAGGTGAGCCGTTATCAGATGACAGCACTACATTGGAACACAACACATTTTGAAAACGATTTTGAGTCAATTTATCTGAATGCGGTTGCTGGGTATAAAAAAATCTCTCGCGAGAAAAACGTCGCTGTTCATAGCCCCACAAACCACCTACAGACCCTCGACAAATTTAAGGTGGATGGTCATTTCAGTCTAACATCTTTCAAAGAGGCAACCCTCCCGCGTTCGTACGAGGCTGCCCATAGGGAATCTGTAACAACACACATCTTGGAATCTCTTGAGGAGAACGCTAAGGGAATTTTTCGTATTTCAAATTATCTTGGTGGACAGTATTATTTAACCGCTGATGAAGTTTATTGGGAAGATGATCAGCTAATCATACAAGAATCCAAAAACAGCAGTAAAGGGAAACTGCCGTCCGAGGACGATATCAAAGATGGTTTGTTCAAGCTGATCCTTTTTGCAAATATGGAACAGGTGAGCATTGATGAGAAGGAAAACATCCAGTTTGCCACCCGACTGAAACTAACGGGTGATCTCGTTGGAAATCTATTCTTACCATGTGAAATAGACGATATATTTGGCTTCTGCGCGGAAAATCGCTTATCGCAAGTACACCAGAAAAGGATATTTCTACTCAACCAAGAAGCACGCGAAAATAACAAACTACAGATATGGATAACAGGTCGTCATGGCTAAATTACCGAAAAGTCCATTGCGCTATCCGGGTGGTAAGTCAAGGGCACTCAAACAGATTCTGCCGCATGTTCCGTTGAATATGTCAGAATTTCGCGAGCCTTTCGTTGGGGGTGGCTCTGTCTTTTTTGCTATCCGAGGTCTCTTTCAAGATCGTATCAAATCCTATTGGATTAACGATCTCAATTATGATCTCTACTGTTTCTGGAAAGAGGTCAGAGATAATGCACCAGACTTGGTTGCGACGCTGAGGGAAACACACACAACCACTACCGATGGGCGCGCGCTGTTTGAGGAATTGGCACAGGCAAAAGATCAACTGAACCAGAACCGAAACGCGCTCTGTGAATTTCAGCGTGCAGTGCGATTCTTCGTACTCAACCGAATTACCTTCTCCGGTACCGTGGATTCCGGCGGATATTCACAATCTGCTTACGAGAAGCGGTTTACGGATTCGTCTATCGAACGCGTCAAAAACATATCGCCTTATCTTGCTGGCACCAAAATCACCAACGGCAATTATACCGAGGCACTTTGCCAAGATGGCGACAATGTGTTTATATTTCTTGATCCACCCTATTGGAAAGCGACGGAGTCAAAGTTATACGGCGTGAGAGGCACCCTTCATACCACATTTGATCACGCGCAATTCGCTGAAAACATGAGGAAGTGCCCACACAAATGGTTAATTACCTATGACGACTCACCTATTATTAGGGAGCTTTTCGCATTCGCTGAAATTCAGGAATGGACATTGCAATACGGGATGAATAATTATAAGAAAACGCGTGCTGCAAAAGGAGACGAGTTATTTATCAAAAATTACTGATCCCTGTTAAATCCGAATTCTCTGATGGAAAAAGGAAATCCGAATGCCGAAAAAGATAAGGTGGGGGATACTCGGTCCTGGTGGTATTGCACATAAGTTCGCCGCTGGATTGAAAGTGATTCCTGATGCGAAAATCGTTGCTGTCGGTTCACGCGACCGCCAGAGAGCCGACGCATTCGCAGATACGTTTAATGTGCTATATAGACACGGCAGTTATAGTGAACTGGCGAACAATCCTGAAGTAGATGTTGTCTATGTTGCTACGCCGCATCCTTTCCATAAAGCGTGCGCGATGCTGTGTTTGGAAGCGGGGAAAGCGGTTTTATGTGAGAAACCGTTCACAGTAGATGCAGAGCAGGCTGAGGCGTTGGTAGCGTGTGCACGCGAACATAAGCAATTCCTCATGGAAGCCATGTGGACACGTTTCATTCCAGTAATGGTTAAGGTGCGGGAGTGGCTGGCAGATGGCGTTATCGGTGAACCGCGCATGCTAACAGCAAATTTCGGGAATCAGGTCGCACTGACCGCTGAGAATATGAAAGGTAGATTATTTGCGCTGGAACTCGCAGGCGGTGCAATGTTGGACATTGGGGTCTATACTGTCTCTTTAGCGTCCATGGTGTTTGGAGTCCCAACGAAGATAACCAGCTTGGCACATATCGGCGAAACGGGTGTCGATGAACAAGCCGCTGTCCTACTCGGCTATGACGCTGGTCAAATCGCGAGTTTGTCCTGTGCAATCACGACACGCACCTCACAGGATGCACGTATCTTCGGTACAAAAGGCGCGATACATATCCCGAACTTCTCACGAGCGACATCCGCAACACTTGAGGTTCTTGGAGAAGAGCCACTACAGATCGAAATCCCATTCACTGATAACGGTTTTGAATACCAAGTACTTGAGGTTATGAACTGTCTGCGAGCGGGTAAACTCGAAAGCGATGTGATGCCGTTAGATGAGTCGCTATCTATTGTCAAAACTATGGATACAGTTAGAGAGCAGTGGGGATTGAAATATCCAACGTTTGGCTCCGTTTTTTCTAATTAATTTTTTTTAGAGTCTGGAGGATTAAATGAATACAAACCACACACAGACAATTGCTACCGCAGAAGAATTGAAAACCACCGTTTTAGATGCGGTTGACACCCAAAGCGTCACAGATATTCACACGCATCTCTTTAGTCCGCCCTTTGGTGATTTGTTACTATGGGGGATAGATGAATTGCTGACGTATCACTACCTCATCGCTGAAGTCTTCCGTAAATCGGATGTCTCTTATGATCAATTTTGGGCAATGACAAAGACGGAACAGGCGGACCTCATCTGGCAGACACTCTTTATTGAGAACTCACCGGTAAGTGAAGCGTGCCGCGGCGTTGTGACGACTTTAAATGAATTAGGATTAGATGTCGGTTCGCGCAATCTACAGGACTATCGCGACTACTTTGCGGGGACGACCGTTGAAGCATTTATTGATACGGTCTTTGAACGTGCGAAAGTCTCTAAAGTCGTGATGACCAACGATCCGTTTGATTCGGCGGAGGCACCGGTGTGGGAATCGGGAGATACTGGAGACCCCCGTTTTGAAGCGGCACTTCGGATGGATGTCCTGATCAATACCTATCAGGAAACGGGTTACGAACACCTTCGAGGTCTCGGTTACGATGTAGATCCGAATCTATCAACGGAGAAAACTTACAAGGAAGTCCGTAGATTTTTGGAGACGTGGATTCAACGGATGAACCCGAAGTATATGGCGGTCTCGCTCCCACCGGATTTCCAGTATCCAGATGATGGTATCCTTGGACGGTTGTTTGACAACTGCATATTACCGATTTCTCGTGAATTTAACGTCCCGTTCGCGCTAATGATTGGTGTGAAACGCGCTGTTAACCCGCAGCTTCAGATGGCAGGCGATGGCAGTGGAAAGGCGGATCTGACGAGCTTGGAAACGCTACTCCGTGAAAATCCTGAGAACAAATTCCTTGTAACGCTCCTATCACGAGAGAACCAACATGAGTTATGCGTCATCGGACGGAAGTTCAAGAACCTAATGATATTTGGGTGCTGGTGGTTTATGAATAATCCGAGTGTGATAGAGGAGATCACGCGCGAACGGATCGAGTTGCTCGGTTTGAGTGTTATCCCACAACATTCTGATGCCCGAATCTTGGATCAGCTCGTCTACAAATGGAAGCACTCACGTCGGATTATCGCGGACGTTCTGGTGGAGAAATACCAGACGCTTCTTGATGTCGGGTGGACGCTGAGTTCATCAGAAATTGAACGGGATGTCAACAACCTATTCGGCGGTAACTTTGATCAATTTTTGAATGGCAATTAGGTTGTTTTGTGCATCAGCAGTGACAGGGTGTGTCATTGCATTTCGGGCAGCCTTCGGCATAAATCTGCGCTGCATTTTCTAAGGAAATACCGAGTAGGCTTGCTAATGTGGCGAGCCATGCAAAGACATCAGCGAATTCCTCACGCAGGCGTTCCATGTCCTGTGGCTGTTTGCGGATCTCTTTTGCCAATTCACCGACTTCCTCAACAAACCATGTGAAGGTCAGTGGCACGCCGCGCTCAGCATCGCGTGTATAATAGATGGCTTCAATCTGCTTCTGAAACGTTTCAATTGTCATTTTTTTAATTTTCCTTGCGGTGAGGGGATGTATAGTTATTCTTCCATCTCCCGTTGGCAATCTACTGAGACAGATAATTCGTGGGTGCCGCTCCCGAAGACGACCCCTTTCAATGGGGTTACATCTGCGTAGTCTCTGCCCCAGGCAATAGTAATATGCCGATCGGTTGGTATCTGGTTATTCGTCGGATCGAAGTCTACCCAGCCAAGTTGCGGGAGATAGACAGAGAACCATGCATGGGAAGCGTCGGCACCGGCTAACGGTTCTTTGCCTGGTGGTGGATCGGTTTCAATATAACCGCTGACGTAACGGGCAGCGAATCCTAAGGCGCGTAGGCAGCCGATGCCGAGATGCGCAAAATCTTGACAGACCCCTCGCCGGTGCTTTATCACATCATCAAGTGGTGTCGCGACTGTTGTGAAATCTGGATCGAAGATGAAGTCAGTGTAGAGGCGAGTGCTTAAATCTTCAACGGCTTCGAGTAAGGGGCGTCCGTTGGTAAACGACTGCTCAGCATAAGTATGGAGTTCAGGCATTGCTGGAATCATTGGGGAATTGAGAACGTACTGCCGCATCTCCAGGATTTCTGGATCCGAATCTGTGTGTAGCTGCAGGCGTGCTTCTTCCCAAGATAAATGCTCAGCAAAATTGAGTTGCAGTTCTCTACCTTTGATCTCTACACGGCTTGTAGCGGTAACGGTGAGTTGGTTGTGGGGCTGCTGGATGGTGAAATAGTAGACGGTGTTTCCGAAAAAGTCTTGACGTTCTCGGCATTCCTTCGGTTCAGGTTCGACAGTGAATTGGCTATCACTACAGTGCTGATACGCATAATTCCGTGGCGTAAGGCGCGCTTCGTTATAGCAGAGGTTCACCGGATGGTTGTAACTATATTCAGTTTTATGGATAATCTTGTAGTTCATGAGTGATGCGAGGCGTGCGTATGTTAGAGGTTATTTGTTGTCGTTAATTGTTGAGGTCTCTGGACGTGGCTGAAATAGGTGTGTGTGAGGACATCAGAAATATCAATGAGTATCTGTGCAAGACGGACGAGAAGTTTTTCTAATCCGTTGCGTTGTGTTGTGTGCTCCGAACGCTCGGCGAGATCAATGGTATTGGAAAGTTGGAGCTGCGTGAGTGCCTCCAAAATCAGTTGTTCTTCTTCACTGAGTCGGTAGCCGAGTTTTTCTCTTGGCAGTGCCTGGATTTGCTCCTGAAGCCGTTTAAGTTGATAGAGGAGCGAACGCGGGTTATCCTCATCAAGAAGTAGGAGCTCAAGTACTGTCGGAAAGTGCAGCGCTGCACGATAGCGACTTCGGTAGGTGATGAGGCTTTCAGCAGCAGCGAGGATAGATTCAAGCAGCAGATCTTCGATCCATTCGTCTTGCACAGCGACAAGGCTTGAACGACATAGTACAATGAGAAGGAGTGCGCGTTCGATACGTCGTCCCATATCCAAACTGATCCAACCGATCGTCTGGGTCATGCTTTCAGCGTTAAGCCCACTCAATGCCGAGAGAAAAATCATGAGTTGATCGAGTGAAGCCAATTCCGCCTCTTGCAACACAAGATCTGTCAATATCTGTGCGTTTGTGTTAGCATCTTTAGGAACGCTATTTTCGAGCGTGGTACATAGATTCTCAATATTATTCATCACACGCCAAGTGTCCGTAGACCAGCGGTCCCGAACTGCATACGCTGCACTTAGAAGAGCCTGAAGCGTTGATACTAAACTCCCGCTGTTTTCTGTGTCGAGCATGATTGAGAGAAGTTCGCTTTCTAACGATTGCTCGCCTTTATTCGCAAATCCTGGGTGTGAGGAGGTTAAACCGGTCAGAGAGCGGAGCATACTGCGGAGATAGGTGAGTTCGGAGACTTCCCTCGCTTCTTCGCCGAAGGTTTCTGTGAAGAGTGTAGAAGGTGCTACCTGCCCTAAGCGCGATGTCTCTAATCCCATCTTGCCCATTTTGGCTTTATCCAGCATAATTCGGAGTAGGCGCGCTTCTCCTTCCGCGCGTTCCGCATAGCGTCCGACCCAAAATAGATTTTCAGCTGCCCGGCTTGACAAGCCCTCTGAAGCAGCAGCAGTTTGTATCCGCTCTGTTCGTTGTTGCCATAAACTGATGTGCGGTTCCGGTTCGGGCGCGAGGATCCATGTGTCTTTACTAACGCCGCCACCTTGGATTGAAACTGTCAATTTGCCTCTCTCGCCTTCACAACGGGTCAGCCCGCCCGGCATCACAGTATATCCGTTTTTTTCTGCAAATAAGAAAGTTCGTAGAATCGTGCGACGCGGTTCAAGTTTACCTTCAACGAGCGAAGGTGTTGTGGAAAAATGAATATACTCCTGCCCGACATAGAGATGTGGTTCGGCATTGATCTGGGCGCGGAGTGTATCGAGTTCAGCATTGCTCAGTTCGCTGCCAAACAGGGGTCGCCCACCGGGTTGACGATAAATGGGTTTGATAACCAACTGCCTAAGGTTTGCCAGTACATAGTCTCGCTGTTTCGGTTCCCCACACCACCACGTCGCGACAGAAGGGAGACGGAGGTCTTCACCTATGAGATACTTTGCGATATTCGGTAGGAATGGCATCAGGCTCGGGTTTTCCAAAACACCACTGCCCAGTGGATTTACTACGGTTACGTTTCCTTGTCGAATTACTTCGAGCAAGCCTGCAACACCGAGTTGTGAGTCTTGTCGGAGTTCCAATGGATCGCAGAAAATGTCGTCTACTCGACGCAGAATAATGTCAACGGGACGTAAACCGCCAAGCGATTTCAACCAGACCCGCCCGTCCCATACAGTTAAGTCGTCCCCCTGCACCAAGGTGTAACCGAGGTAATTTGCGATATAGGCGTGTTCAAAGTAAGTTTCGTTGAGGGGACCCGGCGTTAGCACAACGACATGTGGGGTGTCTCTTTGATGTGGGGCAATACGGGAGGCATTTTCGAGTTGCCCGAGTTGCCCAAATTCATATTGCAGGGGCAGATCCAACACGCTGTTCTGTAGTGAACGAAAGAAGAAAGAGAGTCGGTGAACGCCGACTTCGCCAAAAAGGTTAGGCAGTGCGCGCGCAAGAGCGGTGCGATTTTCGAGTGCATAGCCAGCCCCCGATGGTGCCTGTGTTCTGTCGCCGAGTACCCACATTCTGCCGTCCGATCCTCGCGCTAAATCCGCGGCATAGTTCAAAAGAAACGGGAATCCAGAAGGGATAATTCCGACACAGGCTCGCAAAAATCCTGCGTGTGCATAAACCACTTCCGGTGGTATCAACCCCTCTTTGATTAAACGCCGTTCTCCATAGAGATCTTCCAAGATTAGATTTAGGAGCGTCGCACGCTGCGTAAGCCCTGTGGAGATAATCTCCCAATCTGTGTTTGAGATAATCAGCGGGATGGGATCCAATTCCCATGGTCGATGTTCTTGCTGTTCCCCGTGTACGACGTAGGTGACCCCGTTTTCACGCAGCAAACGCTGGACTTCTTTGTGGCGCGATTCCATCTCTGCGAGTCCGAGCGTGTCGAGGGCTTGCATGAAGCCGTGCCAGTGCGGGTTGATTTGCCTATCCCGACTTAGCATCTCATCGATCTGTTCGCCGAGATCAGCAGATTTAGCGTTGTGATAACTATCGCCAATTACGTTCCAATTTTTTGTATCTGCGCGTTGCATCTCTTGTTTGTACCCATTTATAGTAAAGTTTAGAATTAATTGGACACTCTCAAACAGTCTGAATCCCTATAACAGGCATTCAGACTGGCACAAACTGGAAGTTTATGCTACGAGTGTGTCTATTTATTTTTACGATTCACTATAGTTGTCAGTACGATTTTTTTCAAAAAATCTTTCAGTTGTCAGTAAAGAGGAAGGCTTTATATCAAGTTTCCCTCTTAACCCATAACCGATAACTCTCACTGCAAGGCAAACCGATAACCGATAACCGATGACCCCTAAAGAATTCGGCGGAGATCCAGTGTATACGGATACTCAGCGTTTGTTTCCTCTGGTGGAACGTCCATAGGACCAGGGGTTGTTCCTTCAGCGAGGAAATGTCCAGTCGTAGGTCCCGCGGGTTGCGATTCGATAACACCCGGCGTATGCCTGTCTGTGCCGAAGCGAGTTGTACGACGTGCCTCTGCTTCGTAAGCGTTGACGGGGAAAGTGTCGTAATGTCTCCCACCGGGGTGAGAGACGTGATAGGTGCAACCGCCAATTGCACGTCCGTTCCATGTATCAACGATGTCAAATATGAGTGGAGAGTGTACACCGATCGTCGGATGCAATGCTGATGGTGGTTGCCACGCGCGATAACGCACCCCGCCGACATATTCTCCGTGTGTTCCTGTATTGTGGAGAATCAATTGCCTCCCGTTGCATGTAACAACATATCGGGAATCCGTCAATCCGCTCACCTTCACCTGCAATCGCTCCACGGAAGAATCGACAAAACGTGAGGTGCCTGCGCGCGTTACCTCCTCACCTAACACGTGCCACGGTTCGATTGCCATTCGCAATTCGATTTCGATATTTTGTACATTTACAGTCCCCAATTTCGGGAACCGGAATTCAAAGAAAGGTTCAAGCCACGCCATCTCAAACGGATAACCTACTTCTTGGAGTTCGTTAACAACTTCCTCTATGTCAGACCGAACGTAGTGATGGAGCATGAATCTGTCGTGTAATTCTGTCCCCCAACGTACCAGTTTACCTTTGTAGGGCGTATCCCAGAATTTAGCGACTAAGGCACGAATGAGGAGCATTTGCACAATGCTCATCTGTGCATGGGGCGGCATCTCGAAGGCGCGCATCTCCAGTAGCCCAAGCCTCCCACTTGCTGAATCGGGGGAGTAGAGTTTGTCGATACAAAACTCTGCACGGTGTGTATTACCCGTGAGGTCTACTAACAAGTGACGCAGTAGCCGGTCAATTAACCAAGGCGGTACGTCCTCTGCATCGCCATCCGTCTTCCGAGTAGCGGATGAGGTCCCCGGTATCTGCGCGAAAGCGACTTCAAGTTCATAGAGTTGTTCACCGCGCCCTTCGTCTACGCGCGGTGCCTGACTTGTCGGCCCGATGAAGGTCCCGGAAAAGAGGTACGACAAGCTGGGGTGATGCTGCCAATAAGTAATGAGGCTGCGTAGGAGGTGAGGCTGTCGTAACAGCGGACTATCCGCGGGTGTGCGACCACCGAGGATAACGTGATTACCGCCTCCGGTACCGGTGTGCCTACCGTCTAACATAAATTTTTCGGCACTCAATCCGGCTAACCGTGCTTGTGCGTAAAGGGTTGTCGTATTGTGTACTAACTCATCCCAGTTTTCTGCTGGGTGGATATTTACCTCAATCACGCCGGGATCGGGTGTCACATTCAACGATTGAATGCGCCAGTCATGCGGAACTTCATACCCTTCAAGGATTATCGGCGTATCTAAGGCTTCAGCGGTCGCTTCGATGGCTTTAAGGAGCGAGAGATAGTGCTCAAGATGCGTTAGCGGTGGTATAAAGATGTGCAATCTGCCCTCACGCGCTTCAACGCAGAGTGCCGTCTGAAAAGTCGTCTGTTCTTCTCCGTTTTCTGTAGTTGGTGTGCTGTCTTCATTATTCGGAGTAGACGCGTTTTGTAAGTTCGTTTGTGCTGACGCGTCTAAGTTCTCCTCGCGCGGTTCAAGTGGATCACGCTCGTAACCTGTTTCTCGCTGTTCAGGTGGCACCCATTGTATGGATTCTAATGGTAGACGGAACCCCATCGGCGAATCGCCGGGGATTAAGTACATACGTCCATCTTTGAAACGCCATTCACAACTCTCCCATCCATCGTCTACGCGATTCCAACGTAGCGGTAGTGTGTAGCCGGTCGGCTCCCCAACGGTATCTGTTTGTAGGAGTTGTGCGAGCCGCTGACGTTCGGGTGCCTCTTTGAAGTTAAAATCGAGTGGATTGATGTTGACAGGCAGCCTATCCTCCGTCCAGAGGAAATAGAGTGCGTCTTCGTAAGTCGGTATTATCCTATCAGGCGCGATGTGCAGCTCTCCCGCGAGATGACGCGTAAATCGTTGAGCATCTTCAGCACCGAAACCGTAATCTTTGTGAGGTTCAGCGAAGAGTTTATCGTTCTGCCAAACGGGTACCCCGTCCTTACGCCACAAGCAACCGAACTTCCAACGCGGTAGCGGTTCACCGGGGTACCATTTTCCTTGTCCGTAATAGAGTGCACCACCGGGTCCGAAACTGTCCCGTAAACGCCGTAGAAGCCCTGCTGCTAACTCTCGTTTTCTGGGGCTGTCCGCTTCTGTATCCCATTCTGGACTGTCTGTGTCATCAATTGATACGAAAGTCGGTTCGCCGCCCATCGTCAATCGAATGTCGTTCTGAATTATATCTTGATCAACCTGCTGGCCGAGGGTGTTAATAGCAGTCCACTGTGTTTCTGTGTAAGGCTTCGTCACGCGCGGGTCTTCGTGGATACGTTGAACAGTGTTGCTATAGGTAAATTCTGTTTCGCACTGATCCATATAGCCGGTGACGGGCGCTGCGCTCACTGGATCCGGTACACACGCCAACGGAATATGTCCTTCACCTGCAAATAAGCCGGATGTTGGGTCCAAGCCTATCCACCCTGCTCCGGGTGCGTAGACTTCACACCACGCATGCAAGT
Source organism: Candidatus Poribacteria bacterium (assembly GCA_965208735.1). GTDB lineage: Bacteria > Poribacteria > WGA-4E > WGA-4E > WGA-3G > WGA-3G. Next base: position 48,817 of record CBDBPM010000002.1, on the reverse strand, counting down.
CAGTGAAATCCTGAGCGGGACCAGCGGGTCCGTCTACAGGTTTCTGGTCGGCGACAAGTTGTACAAGATAGCCGGAAACGAAACGGGCGGCCAAACCGAGATGTCTCATAATCTGAACAAGCAACCATCCGGTGTCCCTGCATGAGCCGATCTGCTTCTCTAAAGTCTCCTCGCAGGACTGTACCCCGGGTTCCATCCGAATCGTGTATTTTACATTTTCCCACAGTGTCCGGTTGACATCAACAAGAAAGTCGTTCATTTCCTTCTTTGTTCGTGGGATATTTGCTAACCACGCTGTTAGCAGTGGACCGTTCTCTTTTATTTCGAGGAATGGGGCTAATTCTTTTCTGAGCTGCGCTTCGTAAGCAAATGGATAGTGTTCGGCACTCGCTTCAAGGAAGAAATCAAACGGGTTGATGATGGTCATGTCCGCGACGAGGTCTACTTCAATAGATAAGGCGCGTGTAGGTTCGAGAAAGACGACGCGGGCTTGATAGTTGCCGAACGGGTCTTGCTGCCAATTAATGAAGTGGTTTTCAGGTTCAATTTTCAGCGAATACGCTTCAATCGGTGTTCGACAGTGGACTGCGGGTCTCAACCGAAAAACGTGTGGCGACAAGTTGACGAGCCGGTCGTATTGGTAAAGGGATTTGTGATTGATTGCTACACGAATTGCCATATCTGTCTTAGTGGTTAATGGTTAATAGTTAATGGTTATTGGTAAGAGGGTGACGCTCAACTTCACAGGAGAACAATATATTCTCAGAAACCTCTTAACCAACAACTCATAACCAAGAACCAACAACCATTCCTCCAATAACCCTCTGAACTTATAACTTATAACTTATAACTTTTACATCTTCTGCGTCTGTTCCTGTTCCTCAACGGGTTCTCCATTGACAGGTCGCAATGCGAAAAATGTCTTGTGAATATCCGCGCCGACTAAGTTGAGTTTGGTCTGGAATGCGTCAAGAAACTCGTGTAAACCACTTGAGAGAATCTGTTTGACTTGGGCGTACGCGAATTCGGCGCGAAGCTGCCCCAAACGTTGTTCTGCTGTATTGGAGAATGTCTCTAAAGGGGTGCCAGATATCGCGTGCAATGACTCTTCCGCTTTGGAGAGGCAGTAGAGAACGGAGCGTGGAAATTCACGGTCTAACAGTAGAAAAGCGACGACATCGTTTGGGGAGATGAGTCCGTAAGTGCGACGATACATTTCAAAACCACTGGCAGAGTGGAGCAGCGCCCCCCACTGAATATCGTCAAATGGCGTATTGACATCCCAGATAGAAGGGAGTAGGATAAAGTATTTGACATCAACGATCCTTGATGTTTTATCGGCACGTTCGATGAGCCGTCCCAACTGGGAGAAATGCCACCCTTCGCTGTGCGACATGATGTTATCTGTGAGTCCCATGAAGAGGTGTGAGGCGAGTTTGATTTCCCTAAAGAATTCATGTGGTTCTGCCATCGCCCATTTTTCGGAGGTGTTTGTTACCAGTAAGTAGGCATCGTTGAGTTGTTCCCACATCTCTGATGAGATATTTTCGCGTATGGATCTGGCGTTTTCACGACCCGCCCGCAAGCAAGAGATAATGGAATTCGGGTTTTCAGGGTCGAATGCTAAAAACCGGATCACTGCTTCGCGCGATGCCTCACCGTATTGTTCGGCAAATACCTCATCATCGCCTGTTGTTGCGACTAACGGTTCCCACTGTGCTTGCATGCCAACAGGCATGTCAAGAATAAGGTGCAGGTTGACATCGACAAAACGGGCGACGTTTTCGGCGCGTTCAATGTAACGGCTCATCCAGTAAATTGATTCTGCAACGCGACTTAGCATGACTCCCTCCTATGTCTCCTTCCCCGTAACAGGCGAGGCCCCCGGACCTGACAAGACCCAAGTATCCTTACTACCACCGCCTTGGGACGAGTTGACAACCAGCGATCCTTTTTTCAGGGCGACCCTTGTCAATCCGCCCGGTAGGACGTAAATATCTTCGCCATAGAGGATAAACGGACGCAGATCAACGTGTCGTCCTTCAAAATGATCGTCAATGAGCACCGGTACCCGTGAAAGTGCAAGTGTCGGTTGTGCGATATAGTTGCGCGGATTGTCTTTGATACGACGGGCAAACTCTTCGTGTTCTGCTTTCGTTGCGTGCGGGCCGATCAGCATTCCGTACCCCCCCGACTGATTCGCTTCTTTCACAACGAGTTCGTCGAGATGCTCAAGAACGTATTTTCGATCTGTGTCTTCCCAACACATGTATGTCGGGACGTTTGGGACGATAATATCTTCATCAAGATAATACTTAATAATCTGCGGCACGAACGAGCAGACAACTTTGTCGTCGGCGACACACGTGCCGGGGGCATTGACAAGTGCGATGCGTCCAGCTTTGTAAACATCCATGAGTCCAGGAACACCGAGCATTGATTGGGATTTGAACGCTTTCGGGTCAAGAAAATCGTCGTTAATTCGGCGGTAAAGGACATCAACGCGTTCAAAACCTTTTGTCGTTCGCATGTGCACAAATCCGTCCATTACCACGAGATCGCGTCCTTCAACTAATTCCGCCCCCATCTGTTGTGCGAGGAAGGAGTGTTCAAAGTAGGCTGAATTGTAAATCCCCGGCGTGAGGACAGCGACTTCAGGCGAAACGACTCTGTCCGTTGCGAGATAACGGAGCATATTCAACAGGTGGCTTGGATAGTCCTCCACCGGCTGAATTTGCGACATCCCGAAAAGTTGCGGAAAGGTACGCTTCATGACTTGCCGGTTTTCCACTACATAGGAGACTCCGGATGGGCACCCAAGGTTGTCTTCCAAAACATAGACCTGTCCATCACTATCACGAACCAAGTCTGTACCAGTGATGTGGCACCAGATACCGCGCGGTGGGTCCAAACCGATACATTGCTGTAAGTATCGTTCCGAGGAAAGCACGACGTCTGCTGGCACAATGCCGTCTTTCAAAATTTTCTGGTCGTGGTAAACGTCGTCAATGAATAGGTTCAGCGCGTGAATGCGCTGTTTGAGTCCGCGTTCTATCCAGTTCCATTCATCGGCATCAATAATTCGCGGAATGAGATCGAATGGAAAGATCTTCTCGACACCCTGTTCGTCTGCGTAGACGTTGAAGGTGATACCCATTCGGAGTAACGCGTGTTCAGCGGCAATCTGGCGACGCGTAAACTCACCTTCAGGGAAGTCCTCAATCCGCTCCACCAACATCTGAACGGCGGGACGCGCGCCTCCGTCTGGTGCGAACATTTCATCAAAAAATCCGTCGGTGTTGTATCCATCAAATCCTGTCATGGCAATGCGCCTCCGTATTGATCGCTGATGCTACAGCGAGGATGCAAAACGCTAAAGGGCAACAATTTTAGGAATTGTATAAGTCCAATACAAGGTGTGATGCAATACTTATGCCAATGTTGATTCGTACAGAAAATCGATGACCTGTTTTAATTGTATGCACGATATAACAGGCTTCGGGTGTTGTATAGACGTATAAAAGCGAGTTAAATATCTGCCAATTGTATGCTGATGTTTTAGGCAATGCGGTCAGTGGCTGTCTAATTATGATGCACCGGTTGATTTGTGTTTTGAGCAGGAAAGGCATCTAAATTTATGATGCCATACTTGGGATGTAAAGTCAAGTAAAAAAATTGGGTCCGTGTAGGGTGTGTAAAGTTTTTGTCACAGTATTAATTTTTTCAATAAGACAGGTTTATTTACATAGCACTCCGCTGGAGTGCAAGAGAAAATGCGAATCTTTTTCTATAGATATACTGCTCCGCATGAAGATTAAGAATTTAATCGGGTAATTCACGGCTATCTTGTCATGTCCGGTTCGGTTAGGAAACCGCACCATAGGTGTCAATTTAGGGATTTTCGCGGCATTTTTTTGAAGATTCTCTATAGATGCCGCCCCTACGGGGCTGGAACTTTGGCTCATACACGTACTACATAGATGCTGAAGAAACACCCAAGCAAATAAACCCTACGGGACTGAAGAGGTTTTTGAAGTCATCAAGGTTTCCGCGTCGTATCCGGTTCGGTTAGGAAACCGAACCATAGGTGTCAATTTAAGAGAAACAGACATGTTTTTTAGTCCCGTAGGGACGGCATCTGTGTAGACACATATTGCCAGAAGTCTTGAACCCCGTAGGGGTGACATCTATAGAAACTTCGCTATTATACAGATGCCGCCCCTACGGGGAAACCGAAGGTTTAGGTTCATACGCGTACTACATAGATACTGAAGAAACACCCAAGCAAATAAACCCTACGGGACTAAAGAGCGGCTTTGAAGGATCCAAAGTTTCTACTCAAAGTCCGGTTCGGTTAGGAAACCGCACCTACCGGGCCTGGTGTAAATTACCTAATTTATTTTTTTAACCTCATCTGGAGCAAAGAGGTTGCTGAGAGGTAAATAGTTCTGAAAACAGGCACAAGACGTGCCCCTGCTATTATGGATAAGGGGCAGGTACGAGACCTGCCCTACAACAATTTACGATTATTATGGTCAACTGAGTTGTGATATTAGCCAACGGTTTGAAAGGCTTCCCACGCCTCGCCTGCTGCTGCAGCTTGACGTTCCAACTCGGTGCGCCATCCGGCGACTTTTCCTGATTTGATCTGCTGAATATCAAATCCAGCATATCGATCCTCAAGCGTCTCTCCGAGTTTCTGCGTTTCTGCCCATCGATCCCATGCTGTCTGCATCCACGCGTTTGGTAGAGCCTCTCGGACTGCCGGGTCGAGTTGCCACGCGCTTCGCGCGTCTGCGACTGAGGGTTCGCCGGTGAACTCACCCGACCATTTCGACCAGCCGATTGACAATGTGTTGCGTTCACGTTCAGGCACGGTGTGCCCTGTGTGGATGTTGTTGCCGTTGCGGATGAGTGCCTCTCCGGGTTTGAGCCGAATGGCAACCTGATCGGGCAATGGATCGCTTCTGTTCCAACTCGGTGTATGCGGAACTCCCTGATCCTTCATCGCCTGTGGAAGTAGCACGTCATGCTCAAAGGGTGTGCGCCACCGGTGGTGGCTACCTGGAATGAGTTCATGGCATTCGTCGTCTGTGAGAGCCAAGAACATGCTTACGCCGTTGCGTTCGGTAATTCGCTTCTCATTGCTTTCCTGAATTTCTTTCCAGCGGATCTGCTCTACCTCTTCGGAATAATCTTCAGGGGTGTCTCCGCGGACTTCGCGCTGTGAGAAGTAGCTTTTCCCACTCCCCCACCACGTTACATCTCGGTGCCAACTGGGTCCGTTCCCCTGCTTCCGTGGATTTGCCCAAAGCAGCATACCACTAAACGACATATCCTCAGGTTGAAGCCCGTGACACCATGAACTGACGAAATCGAGAAAATCTGAGGAACCGTGGAACTCGGCGAAACTCGATTCGTCGAAAGCGGGATGGATGAGTCCTCGGATTGCCCACGGTTCGTTGTGCGCAGCGCGATGGACGTAGCCCTTTGAGCAGTCGATTTTATCGTAAACGTGTTCTGGCGCGCACGCCTCGGTAACACGTCGTCCTGCTTCTCGAAGAACGGGGATCCAAGGGTTATCAACAAAGTCGTTGATGATGACAAAACCGTGTTCCTTCAGATACGCCAGTCTTTCAGGTGTGGCACCTGGAGCTGAAAGTTCAGGTTCGAAATCTGCGAATGCAGTCGCGCGGTAAGTCTCCTTGGTTTGTGCTTCATTCGTGCTCATTGTCATTCCTCCCTGTCAGGCAGTTATTTTGAATCTGTAAACTATTCTAACACACTTCGCATATTTCTCAAAATTTTAGTGCATGGAAATCAGCAATCAGAATTCGGAAATTCGCCTTACAGAAGCACCGAGTGCCTCTATATGAGATTAGGTCGGTTTTCATAAGATACCGCTTTCAATGGCATCTGTCAAGAAAAAATTGGTGGGTTTCTCGAATGAGACAAAGAGAGGTGGTTGATAATACGGAAGTTAAGGGATTTTTTAGAGTGGGACGGCGCGTAATTTTCACTCCGTCCCATTCGGGTGTTACTATCAGCAGCCATCTGACAAAATGATGTCGTCTATGTTTTCTGTAACGCGCGCTTTGAAGAGACGCAACTTCTCATAGACATTTTCATCGCTATGCTTGAAATGAACTTCAAGATAAAGCCGCCACAGTCGAAGCGTCAGATCGTGGTAGATAGTCGGATCTTCGTAGGGCATATCTTCAATTCCCTCAGGACCGACCTCACGGAGCACACGGATAAGCTCCTTCTCGAACACTCGGGGATATCCGGTATTGTACATCACAATGTCAGCGAGTTTGGCATCGAGGTTAACGTGTGCGGTATAACCTTTTGACACACTATAGAATACGCTATCAAACTGACCACACATCTCATCAGATAGCCAAGCAGCTATATCGGTTGTGACCGTCGTTGATTTGGTCTCTGTTTTTGGCAAGACGCAACGGAAACCGAGGGTCCCCATACCATCATTTACTGGGTGTTGGCTTTGGGTTGTGATCTGGATCTCTTCCGCACTATCAAACCAAGAGCCGCCACGCGTTCTGTGATACCTACCGTGGATGTCGTCAACATCTAACGGATCTAAGCACCATTCTTCAACGTTACCCGCCATGTCGTATAGACCATATTGGTTAGGGGTATAGCTGCCGACTGCTTTCGTAGGTGGATTTCTAAAGCTCGTCAGAGGTGTGTAACGATCGTAGTTGGCTCTCTTGTGAGGTTCAGCGTTACCCCATGGGTATTTTTTATCTGCCAAGGTACCGCGCGCTGCTTTTTCCCATTGTGCTGCTGTTGGTAATTCTTTGCCTGCCCACTCTGCGTAGGCTTTGGCGGCAAACCAACCGATATTCACCACAGGATGATTCGCTTTACCCTTCGGATACATATTACCCTTCCACCCAGATAAGTAACCATCCCCTACGACTGAGATTAAGGCTCTGTCTTTTTGCCACTGCGGGTTGGCATCAATAAATTTTCTATATTGTGCGTTGGTGACTTCATATACGTCCATGTAGAATGCGTCAATACCATCACCAGCGGGGATTAGCACCATGCTTTCTGGTTCATTGGGTGTGCTAAACTTTATAACAGAAATGAGGAATGCGCAAAGGACTAATCCGTAAAGGATCGGGGTTAGGTTTTTCATTTTTAGGTCCTCCGTATTTTAGCACTGAACTCTGTCTTATTTTCGGAAAGAATGTTGGTGTCGCTAACCTCTGCCTTCCCATTTAATTTTTTTGAAGTGAAAGTTAGCCACATGTCTGCTATTTTGTGTTTATTTTTCTAATGTGTCTGTTTTTCTAACGTTATGCAATCAAGACAGTTTAGTTTTCGGATTCCTTCCACCTGCGCTTGAGCGTTGACAGTGTGGGACACCGGTTTTAGATAAACTGAAAGTCCTTATACTGAGAACATGTCAACATGCGTTTATAGTAGCAATTATTGTGCCAATTGATTTTTCTTGACTTTTTCGCTAAACGTGCTACTATTTTTATCGCGGTTCGGAAATTCTACAGCGTCCCGCGAACTAAAAGATAACAGGAGATAGCAATGAACACAGGATCAACGCCGCAGGATCGGCGTTTTAGATTAACTGCGGACGAACTTTCCTATTGGAATGAAAACGGCTACTTTGTCCGTTTGGGTGTATTCACTGCTGAGGAGAATGATGCCTTCCGTCAAGTTGCTGAAGACATTGTTGACGGAAAACGTCCGTTTCCGCCTGAACATATTGATCAGAACGCCCTCGTCAAAGACGGGAAAACAGAGCAGCAAGGTATCTATGCGATGCACAAAATCCATTTTCCGAGCTGCTACGACCCAGCGTTCCTCGCCCGTGTGCGTGATCCTCGTCTAACCGACCCGCTTGTTGACATCCTCGGTCCAGATATTCTCGGTATCAACACGCTGTTTATCTGGAAAGCACCGAAGATTGGTCTCGGTTTCCCGTGGCATCAGGACAAGTTCTATTTTCGGACTCGGTTTAGGACGGAAACAACTGTTGGGACATGGACGGCTATTGACCCAGCAGATCGTGAGAACGGCTGTCTCTACGTTATTCCGGGGAGCCACAAATGGGATATTTTTCAGCATGACGATCTTGAGGGTTCACAACAACGGGAGTTCAAGTTGGCGCGCGGTGTTCGCGACGAAGATGGCGTTGCGGTAGAGGTGCCGCCCGGTGCGGTTATCTGGTTTCACAGTCATCTCTTGCATAAAAGTATGGATAATCATAGCCTGCGGTTCCGTCGTAGTTTCGTTGCGCATTACCTCAGTGCCCAAGCGGAATGGACGCAACCGGCACCGAATGGTAGAAGAGGGCAGCCCGTCATGTGGGTTCGCGGCGAAACCTTTCCGGACAAGGTCCATGAAGTTGAACGCGAAGTTCTCCCAATGTCCGAATCGGCGTAAAGTTAACAGGAGACAGCAATGCCCACAGAGTCAACATCACAAGACAGACGTTTCAGTTTGAGCGCGGACGAGTTGGCGTATTGGAATGAGAACGGTTACCTCGTTCGTTTGAACGTATTTTCTGCTGAAGAGAATGATGTACTCCGTCAAGTCGCTGAAGCCGTTGTTGATGGAAAACGTCCGTTTCCGTCCACAAACGTCAATCAGAATGCACTCGTCAGAGATGGAAAAATAGAGGAACAAGGCATCTATGCGATGCACAAGATTCATCATCCAAGCTGCTACTGCCCAGAATTTCTTGCACGCGTTCGGGATCCGCGTTTAACCGACCCGCTTGTTGATATTCTCGGTCCAGACATCCTCGGCATCAATAATTTGTTTATTTGGAAAGCGCCGAAGATTGGTCTCGGTTTCCCGTGGCATCAGGACAAGTTCTATTTCCGCAATCGTTTTAATACGGAGACGACTGTTGGGACGTGGACGGCTATTGACGCTGCAGATCGTGAGAACGGTTGTCTGTATGTTGTCCCCGGCAGCCATAAGTGGGATATTTTTGAGCATGACGACCTTGAAGGTTCACAACAACAGGAGTTCAAGTTGGCGCGCGGTGTCCGTGATGAAGATGGCGTTGCCGTAGAGGTGCCACCCGGTGCGGTCATCTGGTTCCACAGCCATCTTTTGCATAAGAGTATGGATAACCACAGTCTACGCTTCCGCCGTAGTTATGTTATCCACTACCTCAGTGCGCAGGCGGAATGGGCACGTCCCGGTGCATTCAATAATAGGAAGCGGCAACCTGTCATGTGGATTCGTGGTGAGACCTTTCCAGACAAGGTCCATGAAGTCGAACGTGATGTTCTACCGGTTTCCGAGTCCAATTAACACTGTTTTGTAAGGTGTGACTGATAAGGTTCAGAACCCAAGGAGGAACGATTCATGAAAACGAAATTGTCTCTCTCTCTGTTCTGCTTTTCGTCGGTTTCGTAATTGCTATCACAACGATTCAGTCCGCAGAAGCCGAGGACCCAAGGGTAAAAATGGGGCTTGCGGCACTTTGGACGCTTGACAAAGACACTGTTCAAGGGAAAGACGTTGAAGATGTTTTCGGGAAGAACGGCGGAACTATTATCGGCAAACCCAACCAGATCGACGGGTTTCGCAGTGAAGCCCTCGATTTCGACGGTGCTGTTGATTTGATACGAATGGGTGACGACATTTTCTTTCCATCTGTGACGATGGAGGCGATTATTAAGCCGACCCTTGGCACCCGAAATCCCATCTATGACAAATACAACTACGGCATCCAACTGCTTGATAACAATAATGTTGGCATCTGGATTCGAGCGGATACGGCAAACGCCGCAAAGCATTGGCCCTCCGCTTATGTACCGTTTCCGGCTGATGGTGAATGGCATCATGTCGTTGGGGTTGTTGAGAACAAAAAGTCCGTCCGAATCTATTTGGACGGTGAGTTAAAAAAGACGACTCCGGCACCTGACCCTATCAGCATCGCTTACGGTGCGGCGCAAAAGCCGACAATCGCCTACACACAGCATTTGGGGGGTATCTGGTACGCGGGTGCTATTGACGAGGTTGCTATTTTTGAAGGGGCGTTAAGTGATGCAGATGTGCGGCGATTGCATACGCTGGCGTTGGCGGTTGAACCCACAGGAAAATTGGCGGTAACTTGGGGAGTGCTCAAGCAGTCAGTGGCTGAACGGAACTAATTTTGGAGATTTCTGTCCGTTTCTGCTTTTCTACTGGCGAGGTTTTCAGCCTCTGTCCAGATGATGTAGACACCACTGATACCAATACTATAGTCACCGAAACGGGTCTCAAGACGGCTATTGTTTAAGAGTTTCTCGCTGAATTGGCACCAGAGAGAATTCTTGATACATCTTTGCCAATGAAGGGTTATCATAGTCATAATGGTGGGATTTCCTCTTGTTTCTCTTTCTGGAAGCAACCGCCCCTTAGTAAATAATTCTTTTTTCACGCCATTTATCTGGATAGATAATAGATAGTAATTGGAACGTGAGATCTACCCTTAACGGTACAATTTTGTTGGCGGGGTTCGGAGGAACCGTGTGTGATTTCTTCTGAAGCACTTGCCAACGAAGAAAACCTACATTATGAAGGGAAAAGTTGGGAAATCCTGTCTGTGAAATGCAATTACTGCTTAGGTTGATCCGGAGGTTGGGGTTGGGAGTCGAAGCCGTAGATACGGCGCATGGTTGGGGTAGCGCGTTCGACGACTTCCGGTTTGAGATGATGCACGAAGTCGAACATCGGTTTGACGAAGGAACGACAACAGAAACAGATCAACGCAATGCGCTGCCGATCGGTCTTGTTAGCACCAGCGGAATGCCAGATCGCACCGTTAAATAGGAATACGGAGCCTTTCGGGGCAGAGAGTCGAACTTCATCAGGATGGTGAGTGGTACCTGGAGGCGGTTTGATCCGTTGGAGGTGGATGCCGGGAACGTGGCGTGTGCCGCCGTTCTCCGGTGTGAAATCGTCGAGTAGCCAGAGACTGTTGGCGACCAGTGGGAAACTGGGCAGCGGTTCTGGCATCCCTCCCAACACGCTATCAACGTGGTAGCCACCATCCGGTGCGCCGGGATCAATGATGTTTGAGGTGAGTGTGCTGAGGGTATAGTCGGGGCCGAGCAGATGTTCAAAGAACGGCATCACCTTTGGTCGGGCGACGAGACTCTCGTACATCTGTCCTTTGTTCACCAGCCAGCGGACGTGCTGTCCATGTCCGTTGGAGTGTTGACGTGCCAATCCGTTCTGTTTCTCTTCTTCTGCTAACCTCAGTATATCGGCTCTGTATACCTCAATTTCCTCATCAGAAAGCACGTCTGGGATGACGATGCAACCTTGTTCGTCTAATTGCTTCTTTTGTGCGTCAGTGATACCCATTTTGGATTCTCCTTAATTCAAAGACGATACAGATGCCGCCCCTACGGGGCTTTCTTCTATTATTTCCAATTTTTCTACACAGAGGTCGTCCCTCATGAAGATTAAGAATTTAATCGGGTAATTTTTCCGATGTCCGGTGCGGTTAGGAAACCGCACCTACCGGGTTTGAAGGAACATAGAATTACCCAAATATTTTATTAAACTTCATCTGGGACTAAGACGGTAATGTACCCGTGCTCGTCCACTTGTTTGTACGAGCTAATAATTAGCTGAGAGATCGGAAACCTCGCCAGTGGATGTGGAGAAGGGCAGGCATAGGGCCTCACCCAGTGGCTTAAACTACGCAGCAAAGTCTTTCAGGCACTCTTCATAGACATCAAAGCGTTCACCTTCGTGTTCCTCAGCATCGACGAGTTTGAGCCAGAGTGCACTATCCTTCTTTTCTCCACTCAGTTGCCGACGGCTGCCGAGATTCGACGGATCTGCTCCGCTCCAGACGACTTCGCCGCCTTGCATATAAATGAAATTATCACGGTATTGGTCAATCAGATTTTTCTGGTTCTCTTGATAGATGAGTCCCTGCTCACACGTGGTTTTTCGCCAGTTAGCAACCGTTTCTGAAGTGTCCGTTTCCACAGAATCAAATTCTGCTAAGGGGGCAGTGACTTCGCTTTCCCAGTCAATTTCATCTAAGTTGACGGTGCCGTATCCACGTTGGGCGGCGATGAGGATATGGTTCCGATCGCGTTTAAACGGCGGTGTGGGCCAGTCAGATGCTGGATCGTGTCCCATCAAGTGCATACCGACGGTGTCCGTGGAGATCGGGTGATCGCCTGCGATGAGGGCGTTACAGATTCTACCAACGCCGCCCCATTCACGTCCCCACTGTCCGGTCAGTGCATCAATGATGTTGAGACACGGCTTTGTAATGAGTGCCAAGTCTGGAAGCACATAAGAGAGACGGATGAGGTGGTGATAATAACTGCGTGTCCTGCCTTCAGGGAGCAACATCGGCGGCAACCCGAACAGGTTTTTTGTGCATAAGGTGATCCCCATGAAAGCGTGATTCTTCATCTTCGCCACGGAGATGACTGCGTCTGCATCGTCGAAACAGGCACTCAATGTGTAGCGATCGAACATGGAACCGCCGCCGGGGACATCGTAATCCTTGAAGGGTGGCAGATTGGAATCGACGAACTGTACATCAAATTCTTTCAGATGGTGTAGGTAATTGAAATCGGGCGGCATCCGGTGTCCATGGGTATACGGATTCGTGTCGGTAGCGACAAGCTGCGCTGTGGTGTGTTCCTTAATCAACCGCAGTACGGCACGGCAGGTGGCATCATCTACTAATTCTCTGCGGCGCCCCTCATAGTAGATAATCCGCTCAGGTGGCTTCATCATATTGAATTTCATAACCACTTTTTTAGCCTTTTCAATCGGTTCCCAAGCACGCGTCAGTGGGTCGGTGATGCGCCGGAGTGTCTGATATATCTCTTCTTCGGTTGCACGGTGGTCGCAGTGTGCTGCTCTAACTTTGAACTGTTTTTCCATTTTATGCTCCATTGGAAAGGGTAAATTTCTAAAATAGTAGCATCTTATTAGAAAATTGTCAAATACGATAAGATTTAGAGCAGAGCCATTCAATTTTAAGAAATTATTGGGTTTCACGTCTTTTTTTGAAAGATCCGGTTCGGTTAGGAAACCGAACCTACCGGGCCTGGGGGCGAAAATTCGATCGAGAAATGGACAATTGAATGCCTCTGGATTTAGGGTTTGATAGTAGGTTGAGTTGAACGGGCGTGAAACTCAGTTTTTCACTACAACTGATTGCGGAGAAGACGGCGCATCACTTTGTTGGAAGCAGTTCGCGGCAACGCCTCTACGATGACGACATCGTGAACTCTGAATAGTGGATTGATATGTTCGGAGAGTGCTGTTTGCAATGTCGCGTGAAGTGCCTGTTTCGTGGGTGCTGGTGCTGTCAGCACGGCATAGATGACGAGTTGGCTGGGACCGCCGTCTTTCGGTGAGACAGCGACCGCTGCCGTTTCTTGAATGCCATCAACAACGTTAAGCACCTCTTCAATCTCAGCGGAACTTACCTTGATACCGCTCAGGTTCATTGTATCGTCAACGCGACCGTGAACGCGGTATTTAGCGCCCACAAGCCAAGGTTCGGTTTCAAAACCGTTGCCTAATCGTTCAATGGCATCACCGTGACGGCGTAGGTTTGGTTGCGGTGTCCCCGCAAAGTAGACTTCATTATGGTCAGCATTGAGCAGGCTTGTTGAGAGACCGAGAGATGGCGAAACGATGAAAACTTCACCGTTGTCAGAGAGGTTTCCATCTTCATCAAGGAGTAGAAAATTTAAACCGAGTGCTGGTGTTGTGAATGTTGAAGGTGCAGCGGGTTGAACTCGCGTTCCGGTGATATAACCGCCTCCGATTTCAGTGCCACCGCAATACTCTATCACAGGTTTATAGCCAGCCAACGACATGAGAAACAGCATTTCCTCTGGGTTAGAGCATTCGCCCGTTGAACTGAAGGCTCGGATCGCTTGCCAGTCGAGTCCGTGCATGCAGTCCTTGTTTTTCCACGCGCGCACAAGCGTCGGTACAACGCCGAGCATACTAACCTTCGCTTTCTGGACGAAAACGCCGAAGTCACGCCCTGTTGGTATACCCTCATAGAGGGCAATAGTGGCTTTGTTGATGAGACTGGCGTAGATGAGCCACGGTCCCATCATCCAACCGAGGTTTGTGTACCATGCCAGTACGTCGCCGGGATGGATGTCGTGGTGTAGGTAGGCATCAGCAGCGGCTTTAATCGGTGTGGTGTGGGTCCACGGAATCGCCTTCGGTTCACCAGTAGTGCCGGAGGAGAAGAGAATGTTAGTATTGGCATCGGGATGGCAGGGAACGGCGGTAAATGTTTCTTTATTGCTCAAAAAGTCTTGCCATGTCATATCTTCTTCGCGTCGGGTTTGTGCGACGCGTTCACTCCCCTCAGAAGCAAAAACGATGGCTTTTGGTGCATTTGCAGCAATCACTTTCTCGTACAACGGCAAACGTTTACCTGCTCTGTTGATATAATCCTGCGTGAAGATGGCTTTTGCATTGCCGATGCGGAGGCGCGTGGCTATCTCATCTGGTGCGAAACTATCAGCGATGCCAACAACGACACACCCCGCTTTGACAATGCCGAGATAGATGGCGACGGATTCAGCATTCATCGGCATGTCGATTGCCACTGCGTCCCCCTGTTTCAGTCCGATGTTCACAAGTCCATTTGCGACTCGATTTGTGAGGGATTCGAGTTCGTGATAGGTGAGCGTTTTTAGGTTTTCGTCGTTTTCGCGTTGCGTAACAATCGCGATGGCATCATCAGGTGCGTTAAAGCAGCTTTCGACGATGTTAAGTTTAGCGAGTTTTGTTGCGATGCCTGTCGCGTCTTTTTCTGGTTCGGAAGTTGTCTCTATGGACTTAATGCCCAATATATCAATCATCATCTGCCAAAATGTATCGCGATTGGCGACCGACCAAGCGTGGAGTTCGGAATAGGTTTTGGTGTGTAATTCTGCCATTAAACGGGTGATATTCGCTTCGGTGATGTCTTCGTCCGTGGGAAACCATGCGGGGGGTGGTCCGTACTTTGCACGGTCAAAGTCGGCATATACTGTCTGATATAGGAATTGATGGAGAGCAAAGGGGTGCTGTGGCGTGAGGATATAGCGTGAAATTTCGTACCAGCAGGCTGTCGGAGACTGTGTTGGCAAGATCCGATTAACGGCTTCGGTTATCTTCGATGCCTCCGCTTTTTCTAATCCACAAGCGATGAGTTGTTCAACGGTCAGCATGAGACAAGTTTCCTCTTGTCATAGGTACCCACTACCTAAAGGTAGGGGCTTGTGTTTCCTCGCGACTGCGGTTTTCTCTGAGAGTCCACCGTCTGACTGTCGCTCCACTTTAGGCGGCCAAGCCCGCCCGTTTGATATTGATAGCAGCGTTTACGTCTCTATCGTGGTGTGAACCACATTCGGGACATGTCCACTGTCTATCTGAAAGAGAGAGTTCTTGATTATGGTATTCACAATCACTGCATGGTTTTGTTGTTGCTGTCCACTGACTGATTCGCTCAAGTTTTTTACCGTGCTTTGCACACTTCTGTTCCAATATCTCTATGAACTGATAGAAGGCGTGGTCAGAGACTTTGCGTCCCCAAAGCCGTTTCATACCGTCAAGGTTCAAAGTTTCAAAACAGAGTATATCAAACTCCGTGCAAAGTTGGGTGGCAAGTTTCCACTGCCAATCTGCTCTTTGGCGGGCAACTTTTCTGTGGTGCCTCGCCAAAGCACGGACGCAACGCCACCAATTATTAGAACCTACAACTTTACGACTGAGGACTTTACTCAATGCCCGCAACTTTTTCAGTGATTGTTTGAGAAACTGTGGGGATTCTATCTTATCGCCTTCGTCGCTTGTGAGGAATGTTTTGTTTCCGTAATCAAACCCTGCGCTCTTACCCGTCTTGGGTTTCGGTTCAGAATCGTCAACATGCTCACACGAAAAGCAGAGCCAATAGTCACCGCACTTATCACGTTTAATTGTGATCGTCTTGATTGTCCCTTTGAGTTCACGGTGTTTGTGGAAGGAGAACCATGTATCTATGCAGTTGATTTTGATACGATTTTTTTCAAGTGTGTAGCCCGCTTGTGTAAACGTCATAGAACTATATTTATGACGCGGTTTGATTTTCGGTCTACCCACTTTACGGGTCGTCAAACCTGCTTTGCGGTCTTCTATGTTCTGAAAAAATGCGTCCCGAGATGTGCCATATCGCAGAACAACGTCTTGCACAACTTGACTCGGCAAGTCTGCCCAATGCGGTTTTGTCCGCTTTTTGAGTTTCGCAATATGTGTGTTGATCCGAGATGCGGACAGGTTTTTACCGAACATGCGATAATACCTACGCTGCAAAAGCATGATATGCAGGTGTATCTGCCACATATCGTCAAGCATATTGCCAATCTTGATGATATTAGATTGGTTTTGAAGTTTGAACTTGCTTGCTTTTCTCATGGAACATTAGGTATCAGGCGTTTATCTCCATTTCAGTGAGAGGAACCAGCACATTACCGAGCGGTAACGCTGAAACTGCTGGTTTCCAACCTGATATTATCATTATACTATATTCTATAGCGAATGTCAAATCTTTTTTGACTTTCAAACGCAACGCCCGTCTACATCCCGCAAGCTAAAGCATGGGGATTTGACGGGGGAGTGTTAAACGCTACGAGCAGTTTGAACGGAGGCATCAGTTTCAAACTCAACGAATCTGTAAATTTGGTGTAAGGGGAGTTCTGCTTTAATTGAAGTGAGTGGCGGTACGTCTTCAAGCACGCTAAATTCGCTGAGTATCCATCGTTCACCTTGACGCAGATAGTGTTCAACGAGCACCTGATCCTGAGAGATGAGGATGTATTCTTGCAGTGATTCTAATTGCCGATAGCGTATAAACTTCTCGCCTCGGTCATAGCCTGCGGTTGAATCAGAAAGCACTTCAATAATAACCTGTGGGTTGATGAGTGTATCGAAAACATCATCCTCGAAGCGGGGTTTATCACAGGTAACGGCAATATCTGGGTAGAAGTAGGAAACTCCTGCGCTAATTCCGACGCGCATATCGCTGGCGTAGACTCTGCATCCTCGTTCTACCAATTGATTGTAAAGAGCAGTTGATGTATTCATCGTGATAAGATTATGTGTGTCACTTGCCCCGGACATCGCGACGATCTCGCCGCTCAGGTATTCGCTTTTGAGCGTTGCTTTGCGTTCGGCAGCGATATATTCTTCAGGGGTTAGATGGGTTCGGGCTGCAATAGATGACATGCGTATCTCCTCACTATACGTTTAAACTTCACGATGAAAGTGTAACATAGTATCGGTGGAAATTGCAACAGTTCTACGAATATGAAAGGTCTTCAGTTTTGAGCAATCAGCAGGAATAACTGTCAGTGATTAACACACGCAGCTAAAAAATCACCCACAAGCGGAGCATCCTAATGCCCTACGATTCGGGTGCTAATGCCCTTAACCGGTTGACGACCTTTATGACTTCATCAGCGACAACATCAACCTCGTCAGCGGTGTTGTAGCGTCCCAAGCCGAAACGGACAGCAGTCAACGCCAGTTCATTCGGAACCCCCATCGCGACCAAGACATGGGATGCCTTCACCGACTCCGAATCGCATGCCGATCCAGTTGACACGGCGACGCTTTGAAGTCCCGCCAAATGTGCGTGACTTTGCACACCGGCAAAGCAGAGATTCAGGTTGCCCGGTAGCCGTTGTTCAAGATGTCCGTTGAGATGAATGTCATCCAAGTGTGCGTTTAACTTCTGATGAAGGGTATCGCGTAAAGTTGATACGCTGCTTTTCCCCGCCTCCATGTACTTTTTAGAAAGTTCGCATGCTGCGCCTAATCCCACAATCCCCGCAACATTTAATGTCCCGGGTCGAACCCCTGCCTCCTGACCGCCTCCGTAGAATAGCGAATGCGGTTTAGAACAGTTACGCTGGATGTAAAGCGCGCCGATCCCCTTTGGACCGTAAATCTTATGTGCAGTCAGAGACGCAAGGTCCACACCGAGCATCTCCATGTTTGAGGGCAGCTGCCCGATCCCTTGCACGGCATCCGAATGGAACAGGACACCGTGTTTCGCAGCGACAGTGGCAATATCAGTGATCGGATTTATTGTGCCGACTTCGTTATTTGCATACATAAAACTCATCAAAATGGTCTTGGGGGTAATGGCAGCCTCTATATCGTCAGGACTCACCATTCCATATTTGTCTACTGGGAGATACGTGGTCTCAAATCCTTCTGCTGCTAAGGCGTGGCAGGTATCAAGGATTGCGTGATGTTCTGCTGTGCTTGTGATGATGTGGTTGCCCTTTTCTCTACAAGCGTAAGCGATGCCTCTAATAGCGAGATTGTCCGATTCGGTCGCGCCACTGGTGAAGATAACCTCTTCTGCTGAACAACCGAGCAATTCAGCGACTTGATGGCGTGCCTTATCCATGGCATCTTTCGTCGTAGTGCCAAACGGATGTGTGCTGGAAGCGTTGCCGAAATGCGTCGTCAAATAAGGCATCATTGCTTCTAACACTTCTGGGGCAATTGGCGTTGTGGCATGGTTGTCCATGTAGATGATGTTATTCACGAGGATAATTCCTAAAGTTTATTCTTCGTTAATCAGTCCGAGTGCCTGTGCTACCAAAACAAGATCCTGAATGTTTGTGAAAATGGGCGAGGTTAGAATGCAGATCGCATTTGGGCGTGTACGCCGCAAAACCTCGCCAGCGCGCAAAACCGTTCAATTAAAGCCGTTCGCGGAACATGTCAATCATACCGTCCGGTGGGTTGAACGGTAATTCAACGACGGTATTTGTCAGACCGCTATAATAAATCCCCAAAAGCAGGTTGAATTCGGCGAGGGATTGCTTGAGATGTGTCGGGTGAACTTTACTCTCGTCGTCAAGCCACTCGAATACTGCATCGGTCAGTCCGCCTTGGGCGATGACATCTTGTCCGCCGTAGCTCATATCACCGCCTTCATAACCACTACCGGGTAAGTTCCGTTCCCAACTCTCAAACCGCCAGTGGACAAACCCTGTTTCACCGAACACACAGACGCGTTTGTGGCGGTTGTTTCCTGTATCGGGAAGCACGCGTGGTGCCATTTCAGGGCCGAATGCGACCGAGGCTTGCACTCCATTTGCGTAGGTTACGAGTGCCGTAGCGTTTGCGGGTGAAGGCTGTGCGGAATCAAGCTGCCCTGCTCCTGATATTTGTCCTTGCACCTTCACTGGACGCGAGTTATCAATATAAGAGGACACGAGTTGTAGGACGTGCGGTGCTTGGTCTACGGGTGGATTGCGTGCACTTGCCTCAATAAATTTGATGGCACCGATTTTGCCTTCAGCGACGTCCTGCTTGAGGGCAAGGTTTTCTGGGTGGAAATTGAGTTGTGTGTTGACGACGAACTTCGTTTGGGTGCGTTCGGCGAGTTCAGAGATTTGCCGCCAGTCTTCGCTTTCAACGGCGATCGGTTTTTCGACGATTGCCGCAGGCACACCGTGTTCGGATGCTTGGTTCATCAGTGGGTAGCGAATACGTTCATTGCTGCCGCGTAACACTGGCGCGGTGACGATATGTAACAGGTCCGGTTTTTCTTTAGAAAGCATTTCATCAAGATCCATATAACGCGCATCAATCCCGAATTCGTCGCCGAAATCGTTGAGCAGATCTTCTTGCATATCGCAGATAGCGGCAAGTTTACCGCCTTTGACGTGTTGATATGCGCGGGCATGCCCACGGGCACGTCCCCGACATCCCAAAATCGCACTTTTGTACATAGTTTTCTCCTGTGTGAATCTGATTCAATAGACGCGGTGAGAACCGCGTTATTGTCGGCGGAACTTAAAAGTTTATTTTCACGCGGCATTATATCTCAGTTGTGGATTTAAAACAACGCTTTTCGGAAAATTCTGGTTCAAAGAAGCGTAGAAATATGGTATAATGTTTTGCAAAGGCAAAGCACATAAATGTGGAGGAAAAGATGCATCGTTATTTTTTTATTTTCACAGCGTTCTGCGCGGTAGTACTCTTTTCAGGATGCCAATCCAAAGTGATGCAGATGTTGATTGAGCCGCAGGAATATTATAACTATGCTGTCACGGAAGGGGTCACCTGTACGGCACCAGAGATGATAGATGGTGATGTGAAGACGAGAGGATACGCTGATGGGCGCTGGATTTATCTGAATTTGCCGACCCGAAAGGCAATTCACCGGATCACTATACGCGGGACCAATATTATAAACGCCATGATATACCAGAAGTTAGACGGTGAGGGGCGTTGGAAGGCAATTCTGCAGGTACAAAATAACGAGAGCCCAGTTATTCAAACACGCGTCAATGGCGTTGTGACAGAAGCGATCCGTATCTACATCAGTGGCACTACTGATGATGAAAAGAAAGCCAGTCAGTATGATCCGAGGCGTGGTGAAGTCGTACCGCAGATAAAGTTAGGTAGACCCTTCGCGCACGAAATTGAGGTCTACGGATTTGTATCAAAGGAAAAGCAGTAATGAAACGTTTAATTTTTGAAGATATATACAGTTGGAGTGTCTTTAGTCCGGAACGGCAGATAGATTTTAACGGGCATTTGTGGGTACGTCCTGACGGAAATGTTCTGATAGACCCGGTCGCTATGTCCGATGCTGACCGAGAACACCTGATGGCACTCGGCGGCGCGAAATCAATTGTGCTGACGAATGCCGATCACGAACGCGAAGCCGCTGTCTTTCAAGAGTGGACCGGTGCCGACGTGATTGTGCATGCAGCCGATGCGGACGTACTGAATATAACACCAGCGAGGACAGTACAGGATCGCGAAGCAATTGTGCAGGGTTTACATGCCATCCATCTCAGTCATGGCAAAAGCCCGGGTGAAATTGCGCTCTACTTCCCAGAGAAACAGGCTGTCCTGTTTGGGGATTTAGTGGTAGGTGAACCGATGGGTGCGCTGACTTTACTTGCCGATAGTAAGTTGAGCGACCCACCTAAAGCAGCACTTGAACTGCGCAAAATCTTGGAACTCCGATTCAGTACGATCCTCGTCGGTGATGGGCATTCTATCTTTAAAGATGCGCGTCAATACCTCATTGATTGCCTGCAAGCGCGACGCGATATTTATATCAACCGTATTCATATTGATGAGATAGAGTGGCACTATAAAAACGCACCGCATCCTTATGATTTTGAGGACAAAGATATTGACCCGCTCATCGGTGGAAAGAATTTGGGGTATCGAATTATACGCCTCCAACCCGGTAAGATGAGTTTCCCGATGCATTTTCACAATTTCGGTGAAGAGATGTGCTACGTGATGGAAGGTGCCTGTACGCTTAAAACGCCACGCGGCGATGTGGAAGTCCGGGAAGGGGATTTCATTGCGTTTCCGCCCGGCACGGTCGGTGCGCATAAGTTCGTGAATAATACGGAGGCTCCGGTTGTGTTCTTTATTCTGGGGACAACCACGCCGCATGATGTCAGCGAGTATCCTGATTCCAACAAGGTGTTGCCGTATGTCGTTGGGAAGATTTACCGTAAAGATCCGAGTCTCAGTTATTGGGACGGCGAGGTCTAATGGTTTAGGCATCTCTAACTTTTGTAGGACTTACGCAAATTGAGCAAACATCGGACGTTTAGACGCAAAAAGCGATAATTTCCGTATTTTTAACCCTCTAAATCCCCCTTATCAGGGGGACTTTAAGAAGAAATTCGTAAGTTCTATTTTGATCTACGCATTTGCTGGTTCTCTTTTGCCCGCGCATCTTCCAAATCCGGATCCACAACCGCACGCAGGGCAACTTCCAACTCATTGTGTTTTGGCATATATTCAGGCTTTGGTGCCAAATTGTCGTTCTCTAACGGGTCAACTGCTACATTGAACAATTGCGGTTCGCTTCCGACGTAATGACACAATTTGTAATCCCCTTGCTTGAGCATGAAACCGGCGTTGCGCATACCCATGTGATGGTACTCTGAAAAGACAGCGCGTGTCGTTTCGTTCGTTTGGTGTCTGGCTATCCCCAGCAAACTGTCGCCCGGTAAATCAGGTGGCGTTTCCAGACCAGCGATTTCCAGCAAAGTCGGCAGTACATCTACCAAGGAGACGTTCTGCGCCACGCGACTGGTCTTACCGGAAGGCAGACGCAGCATTAATGGTACTTTCACTGCGGGTTCATAGAAGCACTGTTTTTGCCAGATACCGTGGTGTCCTGCCATTTCGCCGTGATCGCTGGTATAGATGACAACCGTATCTTCGCGTAATGGCGACGTATCAATTGCCTCAAGTATTCTTCCAATCTGTGCATCAAGCGCAGAAACAAGCGCGTAATAGGAGGCTAATGCACAACGGACAGTGGCTTCTGGTGGTGGAATGTCGTTCCGCCACGCCCAACGGTGGTGTTGGATTATCGGGTGTTGAGATTCAAGCGGTTCATTCCATGTAGCGGGTAGTTCAAGCGTATCTGGGTCGTATAGTGCGTAGAATTCTGGCGGTGCAATCAGTGGAAAGTGTGGGTGCATGAATCCGCAATAGAGCAGGAACGGTTTATTGTCTGGTGAAACCGATTTTTCACGAAGGAAATTAACTGCCAAATCTGTGACGTTTCGGTCATATCTCGTGTGCTCATGGTCCCCCGGTCCGCATTCGGCGACGTGCGAATTGGAGCCTCGCCGTGCATCCGGCGTACGTTTCGGTGGACGACCGGTTGTATGGCGCCACCGAGGTAGATCATCAAGTAGACGCTCCGAAAAACCGAGATGGCGATCAGTCCCGTTGAAATGCGTCCGTCCGCACAACACAGTTTCATAATCCGCCTCCGTGAAATGGTCTCCCCACGTTTGGTGCTGCCGATCCGCAATTGCCCCTAAATCCCATGCCTCAATCTGATGCGGGTAGCGTCCGGTGAGCATGGACAGGCGTGAGGGTGTACAGATTGGATAATTGCAATACGCGTTGTCGAATGTGTAACTCTGCTCGGCGAGACGGTCAAGATGCGG
Organism: Candidatus Poribacteria bacterium; assembly: GCA_965208735.1. GTDB lineage: Bacteria > Poribacteria > WGA-4E > WGA-4E > WGA-3G > WGA-3G. The sequence goes on along the minus strand of CBDBPM010000002.1, from coordinate 25,826 downwards.
TGTCTGGACAACCGGATGTCCACTGTTCCCCATCACAGCTCCTGCGTGTTCATCTGAAAATAGGAAGACGATGTTCATGAATCTTGGGCTGGAGCCCTACCTCTTTTCTGTTGGCTTGGATGTGAAAATATAGTATAATGCTACCACATTATTGGTAGAAAATACAACTAAGGAAAATTTAGCCAAAGATGGATAGCACGACATCTCGACCTAATATCGTACTTATTATGTGTGATCAGATGCGGTGGGACGCTGCTGGATTCGCTGGTAGCCCGTTCGTTCAAACGCCGCATTTGGATCGGTTGGCGGCGAGCGGTGTCTGCTTTGAAAACGCCTACTGTGCATCACCGGTCTGCTCACCCGCACGGGCAAGTTGGTTGACTGGACTCTATCCGCATGCTCATTTACAGATGCGGAATTATGGTCCCCAAAGGATGGGCGAGTTCGGCGGCTACCTACCGCATGACCGGACCACTATCGGGGATCTGCTCAAATCTACTGGCTATCGCTGTGGTATCGTTGGACCGTGGCATTTGGGAGACGACCATCGCCCACAACACGGGTTTTCCGATTTCTGGTGTACCTATCGTTATCTCGGAGACCATCCAGACCCACTGTTTGATTATTTTGAAACGGAAGGGGTCGAAAACCTATATCGCTCGAAGGCACCGGGAATGACGCAGTACGGAAACATCTTGGAATTTGGAACGATTACGGACCCTCGACAACAACGCACAACGTGGACAATTGACCGTTCGCTCGAATTTATTCAGCAACAGGATGATAATGTTCCGTTCTTCCTATTTGCGAGTGTCAAAGACCCACACCCTCTTGTTTTGGTGCCGCCGGACCTACCGGGACGCTATCGCGAAGAAGATATGCCGCTGCCTCTCTCGTTGCGCGACCCGCTTGATGGAAAGCCTGAATTCCAAAAACGAGGAAAATTTCGTATCCCGCCAACGGTCACTGACGCTGAATTCCGCCGCATGATGACTTACTATTATGCCTTGATTACACATATCGACGATCAAGTCGGTCGCCTACTGAACGCGCTTGAGGGAACAAATACGGTTGTCGCTTTTATGAGTGATCACGGTGAGTTGCTCGGCGACCACGGCTTCACCGAGAAGTGTTTGATGTATGAAGGTTCAGTGCGGGTGCCGTGCCTGCTCTCATGGCAGAACCATTTGCCGTCCGGCTTTCGGGTTACAACGCCTCTGGCGGGCGTGGATCTGATGCCGACCTTATTGGGTTTTGCGGGGCAAGCTCCAGAAACACCAATTGATGGGCGGTCCGTTGCGGAGGCGATTTTGAATGGACAAGAGCCAGAAGGTCAACCGGTCTTCGCCGAAATCGCCAGTCTTAATGCGATCTATCACAACGCCGACGAACCAGAGGAACTCGCAGCGCATGTTATGGTAAAAGATGGGCACTGGAAATATGTTCGCAACCGCTTTGATATTGATGAGCTGTACGATCTAAAGACCGACCCAGGCGAAATGCGAAACCTTACCGATCTTCCAGAACACCAGAACCGTATTGCGCGGATGCGCCAGCAGATCGCTGAGATGGTTCGCCGGACAGGTCCCGGTCCTTATGCGTGGTGCTTGTAGCCACAATCTCACCAAGGGTTAGTTGCGTCCATCTCTCATCTGGCGGTGTCCCATACCGCTATTTTTTTCGTTTTTTGTCTACTAAAGGGTTATTGGGATTTTGACCTTACCTTGAAAATTGGCTGTTGATTAAGCACGGAAACTGTGCCATAATAATACCACTGAGAAATGCTATTGCGTTGGTCGCAAGGGGACACACGCCATAGCAAGTATGTGTTAATATTACAAATCGGCAACATCCCATTGACCGTTCACAGTAACAGGAGGGACAGATGGATAACGAAGTCATGACGAATGAAGAGAATTATGCTTTTGATGTGGCAGGCTACCTACATATTCCCGGTGTCCTGAGTCAAGAAGAGGTGGCGGCACTCAACGATGCATTGGATGCAGCTGAAGATAGTGAGATGCTGTTAGGTGGGGCGGATCCGCACCGCGAATTGTTCCGCGACCTATTGGTACACCCTAAATTGGTGTGGTATTTGAACCAGATTGTCGGACACGGCTTCCGACTCGATCAAGCTCCGCAATTGTTAGGGCAGCGAGAAGGTGAAGTCGGCGCACCCCTCGAAGGCGGCGATGAACCGAGGAATCCGTCCTTGGCATACCGCCAACAAAACGGTCTGAGGCGTTGTTACGGCGTGAAAGCAGTCTGGGTATTGGACGATGTTGGAGAAGGGGATGGTGGACTGGTTGTTGTTCAGGCAAGCCATAAGAGCAATGTCGAAACACCTGACGACTTGGCAACCGGCGTTGATGATATGGGATTAGTCGTGCAGCCGGCACTCAAGGCAGGGGATCTCTTTTTAGTCGCGGTACCTACGCTCCAAGGCGTTCGACCGTGGAAAGACGAGCCGAAAAGGTTGTTGAGCTATTGGTATGCGGCGCGTGCAGCAATCCAGTCCAATCCAGTTGGACCTTACTCGGAAACTGAATCTTTGCCGAGATGGGCGGATGAGGCAACGCCTGCGCAAAAGGCGGTCATGTATGTCCCTGGGTACAAGGGTTCAAGTCCACCACCGGTGCTAAATACAGACGGCGAAGAGACGTGGGTAGAGGAAGGCTCGCCCGTCGTTCATCCGTCAATTTATATGCGCGACCCAGATTCGGGGATTGATGAGAAGGAATTTTACTTTTGGGATCTGAACGGGTATCTGGTAGTGCGTGGACTGATGGATGAGCAGTGGTTGGCAGAGGCAAATGAGGCGGTGGATAAATTCCAAGATCGGATCGTTGTAGGCGAGGAATTAGCTCGCGGGTCGATAAGTCAGGCTGGCACAGGTCGTCCGCTCCTGTCGGGTTTGTTAGACTTACCCGACCCTTATAACGCGCCATTTCGACGTATGATTGCGCACCCTGCTGTGGTGCAGCGAATGAATTGGATGGGCGGTAGCGGCTATCGCATGGGTGGCGCGACCGTATTCTGTGCCGTTCAAGGCACATCGGGGCACTCACTGCACGATGGCAATGAACCGATGACACCATCACGCGGTTATGCTTTCAAAAACGGACGCAGCTATGCTGAGACTGTCACGATTACATGGCAATTGCGGGATGTTGAGCCGGGATTGGGTGGTTTTGCGTGTGTGCCGGGGTCTCACAAGACACAGTACTCCATGCCGGGCGGGATTCGGACCTGCGATGACACCATGGGTTTAGTGGTTCAACCTGTTATGAAGGCGGGGGACGTGCTCTTCTTTATGGATGGTGGTTGCACACACGGTGCCTTAGCATGGAAGAATCCGATCCCCAGACGCGGGGTTTTGATTAAATATCAATCGAAAAATGTCAACTGGGGCGGTGGTGTGATTGACCCGAAAGATCGGTGGGGCGATATGGTTGAAGATATGACCGAGGAACAATTCGCTGTCATGCGGGGACCTGAACGCGATGGTCGTCACCGAACTGTACCGCGACTGGTTGTGGAAGATGGACAGGTGTCCGTTACCTACGATCCAGAAGGGGATAGTTATGCATCAAAGCATCGACGAAAGCCCGGTGAAAAACGCGAGTAATGAAGGATACGTTATCACTTACCGTTCCGTTACCAAATCCGCGAACGGTAAGTGATAACATAGATGGATAAGACCGCCCGACGGACCGCTTGGCGGACCATGTGAAACAGAACCAAAACGGTCTCTGAAGAGAATATGTCCGTTAAATCAGCGTGCGGGCTGTTTATAGTAGCATCCATAATTAACTTTACACTTTAGTCTGCGCGGTTTGGAACTGCGCCTACCAGGGGTGTGAATATATTTTCGGGATTTACTATAATGTGTGTTGTATGATATGAAGACCTAATCCTCAAATTCTCTTTGATAAATTCACTTAAACTTATCAATCAACGTTTTGAGTTCTTCAAATGTACCGTGATAGGAGATTATCATGCGATCTGGGAAATGGACACCGCATCTTACACGTATGGATTCACCGGTTTTAAAGTCAATTTGGGCGATGTACTGCCGGACTCTACGGACGCGATGGACCCTGCTGAGTTGGATCTGCTTACCACCGAGTTGAAGTTTCATAAATCCCTCCTAATTTTCATCACCAACCGTGAGCCATTTCTGCATCGCAAATGGGTTGCGTTTGCAACCTCCATACGTGTCAATTTAGGATACTTCTCGTTATCGTAAGCATAGGATTCTTTTTAATCGATTTCCTGTTAGTTGACTTGTTGGCTTTAGTTGACTTGTTGGCTTCGATATATTCTGCCAAGAGTGCTTTTAGGTCTTCAGGAGTTCCAGCAAATGATATGGTGTTGTCTGGTATTTTTACACCACATACCACGGTTATGGATTCTCCGGTTACGAATTCGAGTATGCAAACTCTTGACCCGATCTGTTTGAAGTGGTTCACCTCTTCAGGGTCTATCGTTTTGCGACCAAGACGGATTTTCATAGCGTTCCTTTCGTAAATAGATTAGGTTGGTATCCATTGCTTCTAATTTTCCTTCAGATGTGCCTTATCTGTATCTATAATAGACCTGTGGCGCGCCTGAACCCGGAAGTTAAAGCATGGAGTTTTGGCACACAGAGCTGATAAAATCGCAAGTTTTTCATATAAAATGCTATGATATAGTCGTCAGAGATAAATCGGATACTATACCATAGCACTATTACGGTAGTCTCAATGGGATGTGCCACTAACCTACCAAGTATGACTGTTGTAGGCCCGCATTTCCTTTTCGTAGAAGTTATCATAGAACGCTTTATCAATGTATGCGAGATATCATCAAGATATGTAATCGTAGCGACTCACTTTTCTTCACCAAGTTTCGCTGCAGGATGTTCCCGAAGCAACCTGCCAATGCGTATATCTCCTCTCAACTTAACTATCCAAAAGGTGATAGTGGTCATTAATGCTTTCATTCCTGCCATTCTGCGTATTTCTGAAGTGTCCGCGTATCAATACCCAACGATGCTGCGGCTTTCTGTAGAGTTGAGTATCGCTGTATACGTTTCTGTGCAACCGCACGCAGGATTTGATTCTGATTCATATCATTTATATCAAGAAATTCCCTTTCTTCCATCGTTTTCGGCATGTTGGAAGCGGACAGGTTACGCCAAAATTCTGCTATCTGTTTTGAGGGTTCGTGCATAATTGTGTGCTGTGTCTCCAGGGATAGTTTTTGCCATATTGCGTCCTGCATCTCCGAGGGAAGTTTTTGCCATACAAGGATAAGTGCCTGAGAGAGTTCTGAGTAGATATCAGGAAAATCTTTGGGTTCCAATTCGTGAGTTGTTGCGAGAGCAACAGCTGTCTGGACTGTGCTTTTCAGTTGACGGATATTCCCAGGCCACGCTGCTTGTTCCAAATATGTGAGTGTCTCTTGCGTAATTCCTGTAACATTTTTCCCATATTCGGTACTGGATTCGCTAATGAATGCCTCTACTAATGGCGCGATGTCATCTGGACGTTCTCGTAGTGGTGGTAGATGAAGCATTATGCCCTTTAGGCGATAGTAGAGATCCTCCCGAAAGACCTTTTCCGCAACGGCTTTTGTAATATCTCTGTTGGTTGATGCAACAATGTGGATATCCACCGTCAAAACCTTATTTCCACCCAGACGAGTGAATGTTGCTGTGTCCAAAACGCGAAGCAGCATTTTCTGTGCATCCAACGACATTTCAAGTACCTCATCTAAGAAGAGAATGCCATTGTTAGCGACTTCAAACGCACCCTGTCGCTGATGGATTGCGCTTGTAAATGCCCCTGCCTCATGCCCAAAGAGTTCACTTTGTAGGAGTTCAGCGGGGAATCTGCCACAGTTGATAGGAATAAAAGGTTGGTCGCGTCGTGGACCGTTTTCGTGAATATATCTTGCCATCCCTTCTTTACCAACACCGGTTTCACCGGTAATAAAAAAAGGAATTTTTGACCTTCCAACCTCTCGGATTATCTTGTAAATCCTTTGCATGGATACCGATGGCAATTCAATGAATACTGACTGTTCTGACATAATGCATTCTTAGCAAATACGCGTATGGCATTTGCAAAAATCGTAGTCAACTGTTAGCCTATGGAGTGAACGTTTGATATACGCTTCGCGCATGTCCTCACGACCGATTGCGAGTCAGTTGAGTGCACTGTTAAGTAATGGTAAGTCAATTTTATAAAATATTTAAAATGCAATATATTTAAAGCCTATATAACTTAATTATACGGTGTTTTTAGAGAAAAAGCAAATTATGTCTATAAAAATTGCTAATTTTGTTTGGAAAGTGCGTAATACTTTAGAATTTTATCCGGCTTCTTAAAAGAAAAGCCACTTTCTATAGTAAAACCTACAATTAACGAGACATCTACAGAAGGCGGGGTATGTTATTTTTTAGAGTGTTGCATTATCTCTCGGTTTTACTATAAATACCGCGGGGATTTTTAACAGATTTTCGGATAGGTCTTCCGAAAAATAGAGGTGAATTACAAAAAGTTTTATTGGGATATTACTATGTTTTTATTTTATTTTAAAAAATAGGTCTCAATATAACTGGAACTTAAATCCTTATTACTATTGACTTTATATCAATTTAAAATTTGACCCAAAATGAGATTTTTGATAATATATACTCCTAACTTATGTAAAATAGGACTCACGCAGCGTTCTTTGCTGGCGCGGTTTGAAACCTCGACAGCGACGGGTGGTCCGTAGGTATCTGGAATTTATCCAGTTAAAAATAAGTAATCACTTTGCTGTAAGGAAGTGTGTTGATGACGACCAATGTCTTGCAAGATATGATTGCCCATTGCCACCGCCGGCACGAGAATCCACTTAAGCAGCGGAAGACGGCCTCAGCGCCTCCGATTTACAAAGGGCTTCTTTACCATTTCACAGTCTATTGTGCGCATAGATACCCTGTACTGCTTCAAGACCTGGAGACGGCAGGTATTTCCTTTATGCCGAGCGGACGTTCCCCTGGGACTGACTGTCCGCCGCGTCATTTTGGAGGGGAACGGTTCTTGGAACGCCAGCAGGCGACAGACTGGGATGCCAGCCGATGGCACAAGTCATGGGGGATTCAAGTGTATACGGGGATGCCCTCGGCGCGCGATGGCGCGCCATGGCATGACATCGACTTTAAATATGAAGCCATCTGTACCGCGCCTGATGCTATTCTTGCTTGTGTTCAAGCGCTTGTTGACTCCGTTGCGAACCCGTTGTTGACGATGTCAAAGTCAGGTGGGCTGCGTTTTTCTTGTAGGATACCGGGGTACTTGCATCCCAATACCGAGCAAACACTGTTGTATGTTAATAAACAGATGTCGGCAGCAGAGAATCGGCACCAACACAAAGCATATATTGAAATTTCGGGTGAGAAGGGATACAACTGCTGGGATGCGCGGTATGAAATTCTGCTTGGAAACCTGTTAGATCCGCCTGTAATTCCTAAGGAGGTTTTCTTTGCGGCTGTCGATGCACTTCGCGCCGCGCTATACGAACTTGTTCCCCAAGACATGCAACACAAGGAGAGCATGCTTGACGCACCATACTCTCTGGGATCGAGTAAACTTGACCTCGCCAAAGAGGCATTTTTCAAGCGCGGGTTTTCTTATGTCAGACAAGCAGATGGATTTCATTATTGGAACCGGCAAGATGGTGAGATTGACAACACAGAGGTATTATTGTGGGAAAATGAAAATGGTGTATGGTTACGTGCGTCTACATCCGATACCGGGCTGCCTATGGAGGCAACGTTCATAACAGATGTTTGGAACGATACCGGCATTCTGCCGCCGATCCCTGCGACGGGGCTGCCTATAGACGATAAGGTGAGCACTATACGGGAAGGGAAACTGAGTCCACTATCAATAAAACGTCCGACACCGATATTACACAAATCCGAACCCCCCGAAAAAACTTCTGAAACACACGAAGACATTAGCGTTCAGGGGGAGCGTGCTTTCGATAGGAACGTGAGCGTCCTTGGATTGGTGCCGCAGATAGCCTCAGAGAAAAACCGTGAAGTCGAATCCTTTCTGCGCAATCGTGAGGCCATCTGTTTAAACGTACCAAATGCTGTGCATGCCGCAGAAGCAGAACAATTTTTTCAAAAGCGAAACGTGGCATCGGTCGCACGCTGGCGGGATCGGATGTATCTGTGGGATCAGGTCAAAGATGTCCCCGTTGACGTGCGCATGGCGACTCCGTTTGAACGTGGAAACGTCTGTGAGGACCCTGAGCGATGCGAAGCACTTGAGAAAAAGGGTGGGAATCCGAGCGAGATTATCTGTCCACAGTGCCCCGTTTATACAGCCTGTCAGGAACGTGGCTATCTATCCCAACCCTCTGCATTAAAAACTGCCAAAGTACAAATCGTAGAAAGCCTTCAACTGTTTTTGGATCCACACTACGCAAAAATGGTAGAACAACTTATCGAAGCAGGCGATGGAACGCAGCCGCTTTGTACCATCAATACCACGATAGATAATCACCCGTTTCGTTACCTGTTTGTTGAATGTCAGCTCTCAAAAACCGTATTGGAAGAGTGGTGTGTCAATTGGCAAGGCTGTGCCTTAGGAAACTTTGCCATAGCCTTACGCAACGCATCAGAAATCAGAGACAAATCGCATGCCAACGCCATCAGACGCGTCCGGACAGTGATGCAAACGTTTGAATGGTTGAAAGAAGAACTCATCGAACAGATGTGCCACGTCAATGTACCAGGCACAGTGGTCCCACGACAGGTTCTTGATACGGAGACCGGAGAGGAATTAGCACGCTATACCATCGAGTTTGAGCGAGGAATCTCTGTCTATATTCCTTTGGACGCTATGGCTGCGGACAGGCTGGCGGCAGCAGAGTTGCCCTTTTTTCAACTCCACGCTTTCGCACCTAACGAAGACATCAGAATTCCGATGCCAATAGCGGATGCCGTCAGGCTCGGTATCTTGGATGCGGCGACTGTTGAAAACATTCAGGAGTTTCCAACAGTGTGTCGGGATCCACAGTGGACGTTTTGGCATCAACTCAAACGTTTCTTTGCACATTACACGCGGGACGCTGATGCGCCGATGCGATGGGAGAACGAGGAACTACGGTTCTCGGTACCGCCGGTACTACACCAGAGCATCAAACACCTTTTGGTAACCGCTCCAGTTCTCTACGACGAGCATCTACGCCGGGCGTTTTTAAATGAAGAAACTGAGATGCTTCGCAGCCAACCGATGGTGTGGGTTCCCGGAAACCGCGTTTTTCAGATTCGCACCGATGTCTATTCACGGAAGACAGTTGTAGACACCAACAACACTTGGGATATTTTCGGGATATCTGAAACCGGGCAGCACCTTTTTTGGAGAATCCAAGCTGAAATTCAAAGAGACCCGACTCTTAAACATGGGATTATAGTCCATCCTCACGCGATTGAACAACTCAAGGATATTGAGAAGAATGAGAACGTCTGTTTCTTGACGATCTTTCGCGAGACGGAAGGCTTGGAAACCGCTTTTCAAGAGGCGCAGGTCATTTGGGCAGTCGGCATGCCAGATATGGGACCACGCGATATTTTGAAACGCTCTCAGATTTTGTTCGGAAATGACGAGGAACCCCTCTCTTATGAAATGGAGCCTGAACTCTACCGTTACAAAGACGAGCGCGTCCAAAGCGTTTACGAAATAGCGGTCTTCCGTATATTCAGAAAGATTATCGAGCTCGCGCAGCTGAACCGTTTGGCGAACAAGAAAGTTATGTTGATTACCGGTTTGCGAATTCCCGATATCACCGACAGACCTGAAACACTCCTTTTTGACTGGGAAGATTTCGATGTCGCCGGTGGGTTAGATAACCTCGCTGACGTGATAGCGACCCGCCAACGTTTTGAAACGGAGCGAGACAACTTGACCTCTGAAACCAGCAGAAAAGAGGTAGAGCGGGTTCTGGGATGTTCGACAAGGCAGGCGAACCGAGTGTTGGAGAGAATGAGGGGTGGGAAAATCGTACGTGTCACTTTCCGCGAGCAAATTCTCACATTTCTCGCCGATGGAGAGAAAAAAACGCCGGAATTCGTGGCGGCGATTCAGGGACACCCAAAAGCAATAAACACAGAACTCACGCGCCTTGTGGGGATCGGCGAAATTGTAAAGGTTCGACGGGGTGTGTATAGACTTCCGGAGTCTTAGGACGGAAGCATTCAGTATGATGATTTTGCAATAGTTGGCTGAGTTTGCTTCCATGCAACCCCCTGAACCAGAACCACCTTCCGATTCTCACTGGTATCCGAACTCTCTTGTGCCCAAGAAAGAGCGGATACTTTAACGTATTCCGCCTGCTGAAGCAGCCGGGGTCTGTCAATATGCAATTTAAACATCTGGGTCAATCAGAACTCGTAAGGAAGATATCCTTATGGACACTATCAATCGGACTCTTGTTTTTCGGGTTTTTCTCTAACACATGGCGAGTGGCTGATCAGAATTGGTTTACGACACATCAGAAAGACACCGAAGCGCATGTCATGGGAAGAATGGTCAAATCTCGCCAAGATGGTATCTTCTCAGCGGGTGGTCTGAACGGTTGGGGAACAGCGGAAAGTCCTGATGCAGAATGGATACCTTCAACAGCACTGGGCCCCCAGTATACAGCCTACCTTTACAAGCTCTCCTTTGAACAATTTTCAACCTACAATTCACAACCTGGCGGCCAAGGCATGATTTTTAGTCTATTGGATAGACTCATTCCATTTTCGCCTCAAACTAAATTAACGTTATTCTATATATTGACAGCTTTACTTTCAGCAGCCGCATTAACATTCATCGTAGGCTGGTTTTATGAGGAATTTGGCGGGTGGACGGCGATGTTCGTCATAGGTTCGGCTGTGTTGTCTCAATGGTTGACAGTCTTTGGTAAGAATCTTTGGTGGAGCCTATGGGCATTCTACCTACCGATGATCGCTGTCATGTACTTCCTTAAACGCTACAGAGAAACCTTGGACCGACAACTCATCAGGTTTGGAATTGTTATCTTCATTGCAGTTTCTATTAAGTGTTTCATCAACGGCTATGAGTATATTACCACTACGCTGGTAATGATGCTGGTGCCGCTCGTCTACTATGTCATCCTCGACAAGTGGAGCGGTCGCGAATGCGCGAAGTGGGTGCTTGCAGCTGGACTCGGATCGGGTGTCGCAATTTTTTTCAGTCTCATCATGTTATGTTTCCAGATTGGTGCTGCGAAGGACGGGTTCATGGACGGCGTTGAACATGTGATCTGGTCTTTTGGCAAGCGCACGTATGCAAATGCAGAAGACTATCCACCGGTATATGCTGCCAGCCTTGAAGCCGGGACGATAGGCGTGATCATTACCTACATGAACGGTATTTTCTTTGACCTCAACAATTATCTATCCATCCCAAATGATTTCGTTTCTAACTTCCTATTGAAAATCCGCTATTATTACCTGATCGTTCTCTTTATACTGACATCTGCGCTGCTGTTTTGGCGTAGCAACAAAGTAAGGCAGACAGAGCGACAACGACACTTCATCGCCTTAATCTGGACGACGTGGTTCTCAATTCTGGCACCGTTATCGTGGTTTATTATCTTCAAAGCACACTCATATATTCATACACACATGAGTTTTCTGCTCTGGCAGATGCCGTTTACACTCTTCGGCTTCGCCGTGTTCGGATCTGCCGTTATAGCACGGGCGAAAAAGGCCGTATCAAAACAAAGTTAGGTTGCGTTGAAGAAGAATGACACCTTACTTGTAAAGTGAAAGGTGATAGTTATGAATCTCTCTTTTTCTACGAAAAGGGCCCCAAAGAATCCAAACGACTTTTCAGAACGACTTTTCAGTTTGTTTTCCATCCTTTGTCCAGAACAGCCATGTGCCCTTTCTTAGACCGTTTTCGTATGTGCCTTCTGACTCTTTCTGCCCATTTTCGTACCAGAATGTCCACGCCCCCTCTCTTCTATAGTTTTCGGAGTATGTGCCTTCTGACGCTTTCTGCCCGTTTTCATACCATTCTGTCCAGCCCCCCTCTGTTTCATCGTCTTTGTATGTGACTTCAAACCATTTCTGCCCGTTTTCATACCATTCTGTCCACATACCGTCTTTGTTTCCGTTTTCGTATGTGCCTTCTGACTCTTTCTGCCCGTTTTCATACCATGTTGTCCACATACCCTTTCTTTTTCCGTTTTCGTATGTGCCTTCCGACCGTTTCTGCCCGCTTTCATACCAGTGTGTCCATATACCCACGCTTTTATCGTTTTCGTATGTGCCTTCCGACCATTTCTGCCCGTTGCTATACCAATCTGTCCACATACCATGTGCTAAGCCGTCAAGAAGCCACCATAGGGGGGCAAGAAGTCTCTCTTTGTAATAAGGACTCTCGGGATTTTGTGTTAGGTTTCTTTTATATGTGCCTTCTGACTCTTTCTGCCCGTTTTCATACCAGCGGGTCCACATACCCTCTGGGTAACCACCTTTGTATGTGCCTTCCGACCCTTTCTGTCCATTTTTATGCCAACCGGTAACCACACCATCTACCTCACCATTGCGTACTTGGAAGATTTCTTCGTATTGCCACTCTTCACCAAGGTCTACAATCTCCAAGTCCCGCACCCGTAGCCATCTTCTCACAACCCAGCCTGTATAAGGCGTTTCCTTATTAGGTTCATAGATAAGTTCTTCATTTTCTGGACCGCGAATCTGCAAATTATTCCAGTCTATCGCTTCAGCAAGAAGTCGATCTCTATCCACAAGGGTCAACGTTTTATCACCGGATAGATTTTCATCACCGGATAGATCTTCATCAGCACCGCATCCGAAGAAACAGAGAATAGTACAATAAAACAGCGTAACAAGTAACATAAAGGTTTGTGTCGTCAATTTCATGTTTTTTATATACCTCCGTATATAAGTTTAAGGATAGGACTTCCGCAAGTGTTCAATAACAAATCTCCTTGTTGCGTGTAGCGTCCTACTCATCTTGCTTTTGTTCTTCTTCCTGCTGCCGTTCCAACGCCTCAATCAAATCAAGATTGAGGTGGTCAGGGACAATAAATGCAAATCGCCCGCCAAGGTCTACACCTTCAGGGTCAAAGGGGTCAAAAAGACGAATATCACCACCAATAAATTCCAATTCGTTCAAGATTATCCAAAGACCAATACCAGTTTCCTCATCTGGGTACTCATCATCACGGACAATACTCGGAATCTTAGGAGTTCCCTCTCCGACATTAGGGAATGTAATCGGAGGATCTATTGCCGCAAAAAATTCCCCTAGGCGGTGCCCGGTTGAATAGTCCGGCTGTGCGAGAAACTGCTCCCGCAGCATTATTGCAATCTCAAATGACATAGGTTCAAGACCCATCTCATCTGCTCGCCAAAGAATGGCATCATAAGTGGCAGGTTCCGTAAATCCCATATCCAGCATAGAGACAACCACGATATGGTATGTTCTCCTCTCTCCGGAGAAGACAAAAAAGCCACTGGTCATTGCGTCATGTGTCCAATCGCTGATAAAGATTTTCCGCTGTCGCAAGCCTCGAAAGAAGTCCTGAAAGTCAGTGTATAGAGTAATGACAGTGAAGTCAGGGCGAAATCCCTCCGGCTCCTCCGGTAGAATATGCACAGGCACTTCAATAATCTCCGGTTCCACCTCAGGGCAGTCCGGCTCAATAATCATCCTTGCGGGTTCCTCACAAGAAAATAGAAAAAAAACAACACCACAAAAGATAAATAGCGAAAAAAATGAAAATCGGTAAAACATTACCGTTTTATCTCCTTTATTTAAACCCAAGTTGCTACCTTTATCCCATTATCCAAAGTGCTGCTTTATACTTGTTGCAATGACAAACAAAAATGCTTTCTGCAAGGGATTCAAAAAACACTTGAAAGCGTTGAAATATCCGACGCAGACGACATCGAATAGCCCATGGATTTACAAATGGCAATTTGGATTATAATAACGTGCGTTTGAACAAGTTTATAAGTTACAGGACTTACGCATCTCTTTTTAAAGTCCCCCTGATAAGGCGGATTTAGGCAGTACATACATCGAAATTACTGCTTTTTGCGTCCAAATGTCCCATATTTACCAATTTGCGTAAGTCCTAAGTATTAAAGACACATTTTTTTTGCAAAACGTTACATCACGTGAAAAAAAAATGTCAGGACCACATCCACATCAAAAAGATTGTAAAATGGAAAGAGTCGTGATAACATAACCCAAGTTACCACCTTGTAGCATAACCTGTTAGGTTGTGCCTCTTTGTGCACAAAATAACACGGAACACTCCGAATCCAAGTATTAACTAACGTGAGTTTGAAAATAAAAAAGAAAACAAGTAAAGTAGTCGCACGGAGGTTGCATGAACACTAACCTATTGGATCCATGGATTGGCAGAAACCGATTGAATACCAACGAAATAGTGGGTAACCGTTTCTTAAAAGCTGCCAGCCTCTTCGCGGGGACAGCCATAGCATACGGGAGAGATAGATACAGCGGTAAAGAGATGCCGCTTTTTGCTGATTGTCTTCATATTGACCATTTGAAGGCACCCAGGTCTATGACATCCCACCGCACAGGCACCGAGCCGAAGCCAGCGGTCTGGAGTTTCTTTCAGAATCAGCAGAATTTGATGCGGTTGTTGGCTTCTTTAAGCCAATTCACTGGAAACAGCAAATACGTCTATGCCGCGGGCGCAGCCGCCGATTACATGTTCAACAATTACTGGTACCCAGAGAGTGGCGTGCTACATTGGGGCGGACACGGTTATGTGGATTTGGTAACCGGTAATCGGTACGGGATGAAGGGCGTTGTCCACGAAATAGAGGACGTATATCCGTATTGGGAATTGCTGAGAACTGTGAACCCAGACCGTGGCGAGATGCTGATGAAAGGGATCTGGGAGGCAAATATCAAGGATTGGGATGCCTTACACTACAACCGACACGGTGATTTCAAGAAGCAGGTTGATCACGCCAATACCTGGAACAGACCTTGGGATGGATACAAAGCACCCGAAATCAGTGGAGACCTCTCGTTTATCAGTGTGGCACTGGATCTTGCCTATGCCGCTTACAGTTTAGGCTATCAAAAACAGGAGGAGGCACCGCGGATGTGGGCGGAACGTCTCTTAAATCTGATTATAAGGCAGCGAGACCCAGAGACCGGTATCTGGCCGAATCTGGTGCATCCGCAAAGTGGTAAACGCGGGCTGAACGTTTTCGGCAGAAAATATCCACAGGCGACCGAACCGAGGGTCTATGTCGGCAATCAGTTGAACCACACGATCACCCAGATGATGGGGATGCTGACAATCGTAGAAAACGCTCAAAAGTATGGACGCATCGGTGAAATGGCGCATATCAAAGAAGCGGTTGAACAACACATCATCGGTTTCCTCAACGCTTCCTACGATCCGGAAAACAACACGCTGAAAAGTATCGTTATTGATGGGACGGATCTCACAGGTTTTCGGATACAGGGACCTTTCAGAGATGCGAAGTTATACTTTGGTGCAAAAGAAGGCGGCGCGTTCTTACCGCAGAACATTACGCCGCTCTTTACCTCCGTTTGTGCGCGTGGATATCGGGTTTCTGGGGGCAGAACTGAGTTCAGGGACTACCTACGCACGATGTTTAGAGCCTTCGGCATCGGAGACATCGGTGCCGATAAAGACTCCCCACCGTCCTTGAATTTTGACACAACTGCCTTGGAACCCGCTTATATTTTTGCGTTGGTGGATCTGTATCGGGTCGAACCAAAAGCAGAATTTCTGGCGATGGCGGAACGGATAGGTGACAACCTGCTGCAAGGTAGACAACACCCTGATAGCGGTCTTTTTACGCTTGAAGACGACTTTATCCTCCACAGCAAGGTCATGGATAAGCCGGAGCTACAGGAGGGGCATGAGGGGAAAAGCGTGGCTGAACTTCTGCAGGACAAACATAGAACCACAAACCTTGATGCGATGGTGCCGCTTGCACTACTCAGCCTCTACGCTGCACAAACCGGACAATACAACATCATGCCCGAATGGACAGCGGGTGGTCTTTATCTCAAGGTAAGCAGCGTCGGACATATTGTTAGCAAAGAGATGCAGCTCTGGTTTGATAAACCGGCACTGAAGCAATTTTACAAGGACAGTAACATCAACTGCACCTGGTCTATTGATGAAGACTGAAATAGCAGGCTGTTAGCAAGCTGAAGTTCAGTTTTCCCACCTCGGTCAACATCATAAGGACGGTCATCGACAATCCAATAGGCATACGTCTTTGGATTAAAGATAGACGCACGCGGCACTACCCATCCCTTCAACACCCTTCTCCGAACCACTCCATTGTCTATCAATAAACGGGTTGAACCGCTTTCACAGACGGTTTTGCCACGACTGCATCGTCAAAACGGAGGTATCCGTCTGGGTTAAAGTCTATGTCGGACTTTGTGGAAATAATTTGTTTTTTCCCTGAAAATACTGTATATTGATAGTTGTTCATAGACTTTATTATTTTTTATTGTGAAAACTATAAAATAAGGCTTATTATAACTTAATAGAGTTTGGACAATTTATGTCGGGTTGCGTTTTTCAACGTTTTTTATTTTTTTGGCGAGTTTTGGATGTCGGAAACCTAAGGTGCGAAAAAACATATTTATGCCCGACGCAGGTATCTTTACATAGCACTCCACCTTTGGCAAAACCAAAATTTTTTGTGAAGCCAAAATTTTTGGCAAGCATCCTAAAAATTTTTCGACTTTACACGGCTTCGCGAAACGGGAGCGCATTCGGTTTAGCATCAGGACGATGTTAGAAACCCTAATTTTACAAAGGGATATCGAACGTGAGCCCGTCCAACACACAATGACACATCAGAAGATTGGAAGCGTTGGCACAGTTTTTGCAAACGTGAGTTTGATAACCGAAGATAAGGAGCATAATGATGAAAACGACTTTAATTTTTCGTTTATTTCTATTAGCAGTTTCACTTTTCACTTTCCTGCCGCACACAGCTACGGCAGACATTACAAAATGGGGTTTGCCGGAAGGTGCCGTGGCGCGCCTCGGCAAAGGCAGTATATCAGATATAGCATATTCTCCCGATGGTAAATTACTTGCTGTTGGGAGTGGTATCGGCATTTGGTTGTATGATGCACACAGTGGGCAAGAACTTAACCTGATCGTAGGGCATACGGGTTGGGTCTATAGCGTGGTATTCAGTCCAAATGGTGAGACGATAGCAAGTGGCAGTTTTGATGAGACTATCCGTTTGTGGGATGTTCAGACGGGTGTTGAAAAGCAGAGACTCATAGGGCATACAGATGGGGTCTTTAGCGTTGCTTTTAGTCCGGATGGTGAAACGCTGGCAAGTGGTAGTTTTGATGAGACTGTGCGTTTGTGGGATGTTCAGACGGGTGTTGAAAAGCAGCGGCTCATAGGACATAGAGGTTGGGTCTATAGCGTGGTATTCAGTCCGGATGGTCAGACCCTGGCAAGTGGCGGTGTGGATGAGATTGTCCGTCTGTGGGATGTTCAGACGGGTGTTGAAAAGCAGAGATTCACAAGGCATACGGATCGGGTCAATAGCGTGAGTTTTAGTCCGGATGGTGAAACGCTGGCAAGTGGCAGTTGGGATGAGACTGTGCGTTTGTGGGATGTTCAGACGGGTGTTGAAAATCAGCAACTTATAGGGCATAGGTGGGCTGTCGAGAGCGTGAGTTTCAGTCCGGATGGTGAGACGATAGCAAGTGGCAGTAGTGATGGCACGGTGCTGTTGTGGCGTGTTATGCCAGCAGAAGAAGCATCAACCGCCGAGTTTAAAGAGGATGTGAACGGTGATGGGACAGTTAACATCACAGATCTCGTCTTGGTCGCCTCAAATCTTGGGAAAACGGGACAGAATGCTGCGGATATCAATGGTGATGGGACAGTTAACATCACAGATCTCGTCTTGGTCGCTGGCGCGTTGGGAACAAATGCCGCCGCACCTTCTCTACATCCGGACACCTTAGAAATACTCACCGCAACAGAGGTCAAACAGTGGCTATCCGCTGCACAGCAATTCGACCTCACCGATACAACGTCACAGCGCGGTATCCTGTTCTTACAACAACTCCTTATAGCATTGACTCCGAAAGAGACGGCACTGCTTGCGAATTACCCGAATCCGTTCAATCCTGAGACGTGGATACCGTATCAGTTGGCGAAGGATGCGGAGGTGACACTGCACATCTATGCTGTGAACGGCACATTGGTACGGATGTTGACGCTTGGGCATCAAGCTGCGGGTATGTATCAGAACCGCAGTCGCGCGGCGTATTGGGATGGTAAAAACGAGTTCGGTGAACCTGTCGCAAGCGGTGTGTATTTCTATACGCTTACTGCAGGCGATTTTACTGCTACGCGGAAGGCGTTGATACGGAAGTAATACTATTTCTGAAAGTAATATTGCATTCCCAACTTTTCTGAAGGGATCCACGGTGGCAGAGACTAACAGTCTATGTTACGGTGTCAGTATCCGAATTTATAAATCCAGTGTTGCGTTTGTGTTGCTACAAGTCGTCTGGCACAAACTAAATTATGCTACGGGTTCACATTGAAAGGTGTTCAATTAGAAATGGTATAAGCAATATCACGAAACTTGGTAGGTTGGAAGGAGAAAAAACAAGTTTCCAACCTACCCTTCAACATCTCTATTCTACATTGTCATAGAAAACCAATGAAAGGGAATAGAATGAAAATAGGTTCAACGTTTCATATTTTAGTGCTTCTCGTGGTGTTGCTAACCTTCAGCAGTCACTCTGTCTTTGGGAGAGGCCCGCGTGCAACAAAGCCTGAAGTTGAGACAAAGCAAAGTGCTGTCTTATTGATTGGTGATCATGAGGGTATTGATGAGACCGATGCTCAGAACGCAGCACTGTTGATTGCTGAGGAATTGCGCGCACAGGGGATCCCTGTTAGCGATCCTGTTCATAAAATGCCTGTCTCAGCGACTGCTTATTGTGTTGTTTTACGTCGTTCAGATGAAAAGATTTTGTTCCGCTTAAGCAAAGAAGACTCCATAGGAACAATCTTTATTGAACGCGAAATGTTGTTGACGGATATCAAAGAAATAGCCTCAGCAGTGCCGAGATTGGTTTACGCGATTATCCACCAGGAGACAATCTCCTCTTCTCCCTCTCTTGTGAATGCAGGCGTTTTTACAGCGATAGTCCGTGTCAAAGAGGTGTTGGCTCCTGGCGTGCGGATCGGTTTTTCTGTTGACAGATTATCCTATACAGTGGATGTAGGGGGGCAGATTGCAGGGTGGGAGACCGGGGTTCGGCCTAGTTCGCGTGGTGCTAATTGTACGGAAAAAGCCAGTTTTTACTTTATGTCAATGTCGATCGGTGGACGTTACTTCTTCAACAAACAGAACGTATCACCTTATGTAGGCGGCGGGCTCGCTGCGCTGCATGCGAAATATACGACCTGGGTACAACCCGAAAGCGGCCTCATAGGGGAACTCTTTGGCGGTAAGCGGTGTGATGATGCCGGTGAATATCCAGAAGAAAATCGGGGCATAGGTGCCTATGGGGTCCTCGGAATAGAGTTCGGACGTTATTCTCGATACGGCTTGAAGCTTGAATTACGAGTAGACAGACCCTTTTTTAAGTTGCCAAGCCAAGATGTGATGCCGATAACATTAGGCATCACTGGTGGCTTCTCGTTTTGATTTTAGAACCGTTTGAAATGGAGTTTAACGTTTCAAATATTTACCAACAAGGCGGTTTTTATGAGAATGAATTTAAAGTTCCTATCACTGTTTATGGCACTGATAATGGTGATGCTTATTTTTACTCAGCCTTCTGTTATTCTTGCCCAACAAAATTCAGTAGAAAGTCAAGCCAAAATCGCTGCTGAGCGAGATGCTGAAACTGATGTGAATAAGTTGTTATGGGGCAGTGCCGGTCTTTCTGTTGCGGCTTTTTGGGGTTTGGTTGGATTTGCTACTTTTGAAATCAGCCGGATTAGCGCGAGGGGCAGTGAACTGATTGGTGATGAAGCGGCATCGAGTTGGACTAATGCCTTAGTAGCAAAATTATTATCACAACCTGCTGTGTATACGGGTATTGGATTAGGTTGCGGCTTATCCTTACTGACTGCTATAGGTATAACACTGCCGTCAACTCCTCCACCCGAGCGTCTCATCGGAAAATCACCTGAATATGTTGATTTTTATATCAATGCTTACAGAGCAAAAGCCCGACGACTTAAGGGATCATCAACAATAATCGGAGCTGCTGCAGGGTGTGGATTAGGGTTAATTTGGATTTTGGGTTATGCACAACAAATTTAATGCCCAATAGAGGGATTTGAAAATGTTGGAGTAAACCAAGAGTAAACACGGGCACCAAAAAACTTGTAGGGCAAGCACCATGCCTTAACCCTACAAGTTTTATCAAGCATTGCGTCTCGATATATGGGCACTACGCGATAGGGACCCTACATTACATGCTCGTAGGGGCTGGGTTACCCAGCCCCTACGGCTCCCACGGCGTGTGGGAATAATTATAGGCTTTACTATATTTTCACTGTGAATAATCGTTCCGCTTCGTTGGATCATCCGTGAAGTATTCGACGAACTCCCATTCAAAACCGTCCGCATCAATGAAATAGATTCGCTTTCGGTGGGGATGCGGTTCAACTTTAAAACCTTCCTTGTATCCAGCAGCCAGCATACGTTCCCTGATACCTTCAGCGTCATCAACAGCAAAACCGAGATGGTTTACGTAGCTCCCCTTACGGTCATCCGTGAAGGGATGCGTGCGGTCTGACAAGGCGATGTAAAAATCGTCAGTCCCAAGATGACACCATTTCGTTCCGTTTGCATTCTCACCACCGCCCCGGACTCGAAAATCTGGAAAGGCAGTTGTTAGAAAATCGATCGCTTTTTCAAGGTCGTTCACGGTCATATTGGCGTGTTCAAGATAACGGCTCATTTTTTGATCCTCCTGAAATGTGGTAGTTGTTGTAGCATAGACTGTTGGTCTGTGCTTTTGGGTCCGCAAACGAATAAATGTATAGTTTCTAATACATTTTACCATATTTGTGAGATTTGTTTAAGTCCTACACAACGAATCAGCAGGATCATTTATAGTAAAACCCATAATTAATTGGGCACTCTCAAACTGTCTGAATGCCTATGACAGGCATTCAGACAGGCACAACCTAACAGGTTATGCTACAAAGATGTCTATTTATTTTTCGGTTTTACTATAGTTGTTGAAGTATCGGGCAATTGCTTTGTGGTGGACCTTAGAAGGAATCCGGACGCTTGAAATCCAACGCCGACACATTTTTTGATTGACAACTTCGTTGTGGTTAACATATCATAGCGATAAGCGTTGACCCACTGCTGTCGTCCGAAAGGAGTACCGAAAATGGCGAAAGCCTTATCACTCGTTGCTTATAACGATTTAGAGAGCCAAGTTGAGGCATTGGAAAGGGATGGTTATGTCTATTTTCCCAGTGTGCTTGATGCCGATGAAATCGCTGTATTGCGTGCAACCATGGATCGGTTACCGGCAATCCCAGCGTCTCATGATCGAGACGAAACACTTGAAAATGGCGACGCATTCCTTCACAAACTCATCAGCAACTCGTTTAATCGCGACCCTCTGTATCTCCAATTCCTTGACAGATCACCCGTTATTGAAGTCGCTGAGGCAGCGCATGGTGAGGATTGTCATTGCATCGGTATGCATTCGTGGTTGACAGGACCGGGACGGCCAGATCAGGGATTACATACCGATTGGCTGCCAATTAGCCTACCGGCAGACATTCGTTCCGATCCACGCGTTAAAGTCCCAATCTTTATCACCACTGCCCATTACTATCTCAATGATATGTCCGAGGAATTGGGACCGACGAAGTTTGTGCCGGGCAGCCATTTCTCCGGGTGTTCTCCAAACGGCGCGACCGAGTGGAATAACCGTGCGGAAGAGAGTATCTTGTGCAAGGCAGGGGATGTAGTGCTTTTCCGCAGTGAAGTTTGGCATCGTGGGGCTGCCAATACGAGTGACGAGACCCGTTACCTCATGCAGGTACACTATGCACAACGGATGATTACCCAGAAATACCCGCCCTATCTGAATAAATTTCAGTTTGATGCATCGATTCTCGCTCAAGCGACCCCTCGACAGAGGAGGCTCCTCGGCGATCATCGACCCAGTAATTATGATTGAGGGCAGCACATAATTTGAAGTGTTTCTTCGCTGGATTCGGACGGGTAGTGCGCCTTAAATTACTAAACTTTGGACAATTTTTAAAATCCTCAAGGAGTACTGAAAATGGCGAAAGCTCTCTCACTTGTTGCTTATAACGATTTAGAAAGCCAAGTTGAAGCACTTGAAACGGATGGTTATGTCTATTTCCCCAGTGTGCTTGATGCTGAGGAAGTCGCTGAATTGCGAGCCACTATGGACCGATTAGAGACGATCCCTGAGTGTTTGGATCGGCACCAAACGCCTCAAAATGGCGACGGATTCCTCAACAAAATTATCAACAACTCGTTTAATCGCGATTCACTGTATCTCCAATTCCTTGATAAATCACCGATTATTGAAGTTGCTGAGGCGACGCACGGTGAGGATTGTCATTGTATCGGTATGCAATCGTGGGTAACAGGGCCGGGTCGTCCAGATCAGGGGTTACACACGGATTGGTTGCCAATTAGTCTACCGGCAGATGTGCGTTCTGATCCACGCGTTAAAGTCCCAATCTTCATTACGACTGCGCATTACTATCTTAACGATATGTATGAGGAATTGGGCCCGACGAAGTTTGTTCCGGGCAGCCATTTCTCCGGGTGTTCTCCAAATGGCGCGACCGAGTGGAAGAACCGCACAGAAGAGAGTATCTTGTGCAATGCGGGGGACGTGGTGCTTTTCCGCAGCGAAGTCTGGCATCGCGGCTCTGCCAATACGAGTGACGAGACCCGCTATCTTTTACAGGTACACTATGCGCAGCGGATGATTACGCAGAAATACCCGCCCTATCTGAATAAATTTCAGTTTGATGAATCAATCCTCGCGCAGGCGAACCCTCAACAGAGACGGCTCCTCGGCGATCATCGACCGAGCAACTATGATTGAAGACAGCACCATAAGTTTCCTACACAGATACGGCTCCTAAGGGGAAACCAAAGAGGGTGCTGAAGATGCAAAGTTTTTGGCTCAGTTCCGGTGCGGTTAGGAATGCAGATCGCATTTGGGTGAGTACACCACAAAACCGCACCTACCGGGTTAGGGGACCGAGCAACTATGATTGAGGGCACATATTTCCGAGCACCTAAGATGCTATGAATACACAAGTTACGAGCGATCAGATTGAATTTTACCGTGAGAATGGGTTTCTGATTATTGACGATTTCCTGCAAGGTACCGAGTTGTCGTTGTGGCAGGATGCTGTTGACGAGGCTATCGAGCAGCATGTAAGCCGTGATGATGCGTATCATAATCAGAGCGGAGGAGACAGTTACTACGGGAATGTCTTCGTTCAATGCGTCAATTTGTGGAAGACGAGCGAGAAGGTTAAACAACTGATTCTCAATCCCCAGTTGGGTCAGTTGGCGACAGATCTCGCTGGTACTTCGGGTGTGCGATTATATCACGACCATGCCATGGTTAAGCAACCGTGGGCAAATCCAACGAATTTCCATGTCGATAATCCGTATGACCCGTTTTATTCACATCAGGCGATCATGTTCTGGGTAGCACTTGACGATACGACAATTCAGAACGGCTGTCTGTATTTTCTGCCGGGTACGCATAAGACGAGCGGTTTTGAGGTGGGTGGCAGTCTCGGAGAGGCTGGTGTCGGCGAACTGTTCCGCGAATATCCGCAGTGGGCGGCGATTGAACCGTACGCTGCTGAGATGAAAGCCGGAGCCGGTGTGTTCATCAGTGGGATGGTCGCACATGCAGCGGGGCCGAATATGACGACGCACCCACGCCGTGCGTTTGCGATGCTCTTCATGCCGGAGAATGCCACATTCAACGGAAAAAAGAGCGCGTTGCCCGATGAAGTGGTTGCGAAGTTGAAGACCGGCGACGTATTGCAAGATGATGAACATCTACCATTGGTTTTCTCGTATCGAAACGGTAGCACACTGTCAAATCAGTCTTAAATCGAAAACCAAATATCAGGAGCAGGATTTACGCAAATTAAGTAAATATGGGACCTGTGGACCTAAAAAGCAGTAATTTTGGTGTTTTTAACCCCCTAAAGAATCAGAATCAACGGTATGAATGCCTTATGGGCATTCCCCGGGTATGAATGCCTTATGGGCATTCCCCGCCCCTTATCAGGGGGACTTTAAGAACAAATGTGTAAGTCCTAAGGAGTTTTCTCATGTTGTGCGTAAGTGTAAATGGAAAAATCAGCGTGTTGATACTATCGATGATATTATGTTTTACCGCTTGTGGTGATGATGTTGATGTCGATTATCTTGGGGATTCCTATACGCCGACTTCCTATGTGGATGTTTACTTTTCAGAGGATGATGTAACCGAAAACTATCTGGTGATGGGGCATGCTACTGTAGACGGAGGAGACGCAGAAGAGTTACAAGAAAAGTTAATAGAGAAGGCACGCGAGAACGGTACTGATGGAATCATATTTGAAGGATTAGATCGGGTAAAGACCGGAGAACAAACTATAGTCAATGACATAGGGGATGTAGAGATCGTCAACACGGACACCAAAAGCACATTACAGGTTAAAGCGATTTTTATTAAGTATAATAAGAATCTGTAACAGAGTTATTCAATTGTAGGTGTTTGGTGTTGTATTTTTCGTAGGTGTTAATACTTCATATATGTTATGTTTTAAAACAAATCGCAGAAATTTTCGCAGCATTTCGCAGCATTTCGCAGCGGATCCTGGAAAAAAACGTAAAATCGAATAATTTCTTAAAATTGAATGGCCCTGGAATCTGTAAGGTAGGATGCTGTCTGAGAAGCCGTGATGTGGTGTGTAGGAAAGACTTTAGACCGCTCTGAAATCTATAGGGCGATTTGAAATGTCAAAGTGATTCTGGAGTGTAGTGGTGGTCGGTATCTTAATGATCTGTTGATTGAGGTGAGCTCAACTTTATAAGGATATGACGACATTGAACAAACCGAAAAAAATCGCAACGGGAACACCGTTTGAATTCGGTGAGCATCGTTTTCATTTTGGTGAGGAGATCATCGAATTAGCAGATTCCTCCTCACTTCTCAATGATCCCGGTGCGTTGCACAGAAAGATGTATGAGGATGGCTACCTCTTTATTCGCGGTTTCCATCCGCGGGCGCATGCGGAGAAAGCTGCACACTGGACATTGCAGGCTATTGCACAAAGCGGTGGGTTAAAGCCGGATACCTCTGTTGAAGCGGGTATCATCGGCGAAGCGAACCGGACATTTAGCTTCTTTCGGCAAACTGAGGTGGCGCATGCCGAACCGATTCTTGATGTTGTGGATAGCCAGCGGACGATGCGGTTCTACGAAAAATTTCTCGGGGGTCCAGTCATTACGTTTGACAAACGATGGCTTCGCTGCATGGCGGAAGGTGGACACAACCATTTTCACTACGATAGCGTTTACGTTGGGCGCGGTACACAGAACCGGTACACGATGTGGAGTGCACTGACGGACATCGGTCTGGAAAATGGACCGCTCGTCATCTGCCTCGGTTCTGATCGACACGATCGGTTAAAATCCACCTATGGCGCGACCGATATGGACCGCGATT